>JAAFYY010000001.1:0-4800000 GCA_014284505.1 Streptacidiphilus sp. 4-A2
CCCGGATGAAGGACTGCCTCCGCGATCTCCTGCACCCGCTGCATCGTGATGCCCGAGCGCTGTTCGACCGCCAGGGGATGGTCCGTGGGCTCCAGTTCGATACTGGGCCGCTCTCCGACCGGCGGGTGTGGACCATCGTCTTCAGGTTGATCGTCGACGGGCAGTACACGGGGAGGTCGGTTGAGAACCAGCCGAAGTACGGCGCCTGCGACTCGCGGCCAGGGGTGTCCCACAGCTCGCTGACCCGCGCGAAGCTCGGCTCGCTGAGCGAAACCCACACACCCCAGGAGAAGACCTCGTCCCGTCCGATGATCGGGATCTCGACCAGGCCGCAGACGAAGGAACCCTCACCCTTGATCACGCACTGGTCCGAGGAGAGGACGTTCCCCGGACCGCGCTCCAGCTCCGGCTGCCAGTAGGCCGGCGCCGGGCTGGTGAAACTCATGGGTATCTCTGCATGACGTTCACCGCAGCACGCGCACGTGAACCCGAGACCGGTCGACATGACGCCGAGAGTATCCGCCACGCCCGGCCCCCGGCGCCGGGAAAGCCCTCGGGCACAGGCGCCTCATCCAGCACCTTCCCCGTTCCGACGGAGGAGTCGGTGGAGCACCTCGTACACATCCTCTTCAACCGCTTCCAGGAACTCGACGCCGAACACGCACAGGGATTGTTCCAAGGGTGCCCAAACGTGCCCAAGCGGAAGTCCTCCGCAAGGAAGATGAAGCAGTCCCCATCCGGACAGGGACTCAACGGCCAGCCCTCCCCGAACATCCCTCCACGACCCGGGACAGGAACATGTCCGCCATCGGGACGTGCGCTCGGAAGGACGCGGGAAGTGGCGGGTCTCACGGACGGTGCTTCGGCAGGCAGCCGGCACTGCAGCGTCGCGGGTTCGCGTGTTTCACGATTCGCGATGCTCAGGGTTCAGACACAGGTACTTACGCAGCCCGCAGCCCGCAGCCCGCAGCCCGCAGCCCGCAGCCCGCCCACGACACTGCCCCTGGGCCGTTCCAGGCGCCGATCCGACGGCGGGCCCAGGAAATGCTGTTGAGCCCCGGATGCGGTTCGCCGAAGATGTGCTGGTGATCGAAGAAGCGCACGCTGTACGACTGGTCCAGGCCGAATTGGAGCATGAGTTCACGCGGTCGCGCGGATACGGTCGCACCGAGCCGATGGTCATCATCGCCGTCAAGCAACACGCCCTGGGCTGGCTGGTCACCGCCCAGTCAGCCGAGTTCGCCCGGACCCGCGACTGGCGCACCATGCTGGTGGGCCACGGCCCCTACCTGGTCGACGGACAGGATGCGAGCGTCCACCAGATCCCCGGCATGACCTACAGGGAGGACTGGGAAACGGCGTATCGTCACCAGGTCCGCGGCGAAACACCACCCGAGCCGGCCGATGAGTTCGCCGACGAGGTCCGCACCCTCCTTGCTGAGCACGGTCGCCTTGCCGCCCTGAAGCACCTGCGCCACCGCACCGTGCAAAGGATCTCCCTGCGTCAGGCACAGCTGTACATCGATGCCCTGGCCGCCGGCGGCATCCCGCCGCAGGACCTTGCCGCGCTGACAGCGCGCCCCGACCGCCCGTCCCTGCACCTGCCGATCATCACCGTGCACCCGGCACCGCCCACCGACATCAGGTCATTGGAGGCGGCACGGCGGCCGGGTATGCCGGCCCTGGTCGGCAGCTTCCGGGAGCTCGAGAACGGCCACGCCCACGAGCCCAGCATCCACCAGGCGGTCCGGGCAGCGGCTCAGCCCCACGAGGCCCAGTTGGTCGCCTACCTTCGGGCCGGAGCCGTGTGCGTGGCGGCGGCCCACCTGGCCCACGACGAACTCGACCCCGCCCGTCCCGCGTCGGTGGCTTCGCGCTGCTGACCGACGGCGTGGGATGTGGCGCAGCGACCTTGCCCACTACCTCGGGCGCTACCACCTGGACCTCGACCCCGGTTCCTCGACCACGCACGCGACCATCACTGGCACCCAGCACAGGTCACCGATGACCAACTACTCGCCATCGCTGACGCGATGACCCGCGAGAACACCCCCGAAGACGGCTGATCCAAGGGTCGCCGACCGGCTGCTCCGGACGGGCAGCCAGAATCCCGGGGCGGCTGGCAGACTGGAGAGGGCCGTCCAGGCGGGGAACGAGGAGACCTGGCTGGCCTGGCGACCAGGCACACCATCGCCGCCCTCCTCCAGGAGTCCCCCCGCCCGGCGACCGAACCTGCCGACGCCGACCTGCCGGCCGCGATCACCCAGCGCCGGGACGAGCGGACCCACCCCGGCACCTTGAGCACACACCCTTCGGGGCCGGCGCCGGCCACCCCCTCGTGCGGTTCGGATCGCCGGGCCGGTTGGGGCGGGCCGGATCCGGCGGTGGCAACCCAAGGAGTCATGGAACAATCCGCCTGGTGACCACACCACCCCTGGCCCCGTCAGAGCACCGGCCTTCGCCCGACCTGCGTAACTCGCGGGCGGCGCTCATCGCTCTCGCCGTCATCGCTGCCGTGTCCGTCCCGCTCCTGGCTTTCCTGGGGGCGAGCGCCGGGGGCACCGCCAACTGCATGTGATAGCCGGCTTGGCGCTGACCCTCCTGCCGATGCTCGTGTTTGACGCGGTTCCACTGCTCTTCGGGCGCGCGGCTGGGCTGGAGGCATCCTTCGTCCCCCTGGGCACCGGTCCGGTGATCAGCCGCCGGCGACTGGGCGACGGTCGATCCGTGGTGGTGCACAGCGTGCCCGTCAAGACTCCGGGTTGGCACATCTCCATGGTCGCCGTATCCGGCCAGCGGGTCAGGACCTGGCTCGGCTCGCTGTGCAGTTGGCTGCTGACTGCGGGCGCGGTCCTCCTGGTCGCAGGCGTCTACTTCGGCCCCCGTGCCGCGTTGCCCGGTGCGCTGCCGGCATTGTTTGCCTATGCCGTGCTGACCCTGACGGCTGCGATGGTCCCGGGCAGCGAGGCCTGGCGGATCCTCGTCATGCCTTTTGTCAAGCCCTCCCGGCCGAGGTCTCACTCACGGTCGATGCCGCGGATGCCCGGCGGGCACTGCTGTCGGGTCGGATCGGTGAGGCCAGGGCCCGCCTGTCCCGGGCCCCGGTTGCAGATGGGCCGGTGTCGTGGCCCGATGCTCGGTTGCGGGTGGACCTCCTGGTGGCCGAGGGCCGCTACGAGGACGCGCTCACCGCGGTGGACGAGTTGCTCGCCCGGCATTCAGCGAAGCATGTGCCTGTCCATGACCGCTACCTGGCGGAAGGTTCTGGCCCGTGGGGCCGAGGCCGGTGCCTTCCCAGACGATTCCACCGCTACCCGAATCGCTGCCCTGATGGCAGAGGTCCGGCGCGCGAATACAGACCTCCTCCGCAGCGAAGACCTGCCCGCCACCGAGGCGTTGCTCATCGGCCACCCCGACGCGCAGCCGCTGGCTGCCCGTGCGGTGCGGATCGCCGCGACGCCGCTGGCCCGCGCGAACGCCCTGTGCGTACTGGCCGGTGCCCACGCCGTCGCAGGCCGGTCCACCGAGGCTGCGGCGGCGCTCTCCCTGGCTCGTGGCGAAGCCCCCGATCTGGCCCCCTCAAGGTGGTCGAACAGCGAATCGCAGCCCATTCCGGGGACAATGGGCTGTCGGCCCGCTGAGTGCGACGAGCCGCTCTGGCGTCAGCGGCTGACGCGGACGGGGATCTTGGAAAAGACGAAGTCGCAGGCGAGGCTGTCGCAGGTTCGTACCGATGACGTCAATGACGCCAGTGACGTCGCCGCAGCTCAACGAGTTGAGCCTGTATTCCGAAGCAGGTGGGTGCTCCGGTGTGACGCTTTCGCGAACGCCGGCGTGGTCGCCGATGGAGCTGAGGCCACTGCACCCCGACCGGCGGGGTTCCCCGCCAGTCGGGGGCGTTGACGGTTTCGCGATCCTGTGCGAAAACTGTGCAGGCTTCCCGGAACCGCGTCCCTGCCTCGGGGAGGATTTCGGCTGCAAGGAGAGCGATGTGTTCAGAAGGTACCGGCTGACCTACAGCCCCGAGATCCGCGCGCTGGTCGAGTCCCTGCCGGCAGAGCAACGTCAGGACGTCTCCCGCAGCTTCACCCTGCTGATGTGCGACCCGATCAGCCACGCAGTCATCCGTATCGCGAGGCGCAACACCGTGGAGAACCGGTACGCGGCCTATCTCATGCCCGGTTTCACACTGGAGGCCGAGTACACCGTCAGCGGCCGTGACCTTCACGTCGTGAAGTGGACCACCCGGTACCCCCTGATCGTGTTCGACGCCGACCACCGCGTCGTCGTGCCGCCCGTGGTCGCCCATGAGGCTGCCGCAACCGTCGGCGACTGCTCCTCCCCGGAGGGGCACAGGCTTCGGGGCGAGTGGTGCCTGCGGGCACGCGCCCAGGTACTGGACTTCCGCGACCTGCCGGACGCGGAGCGCGCGACGGCGCTGTACACCATGGCCCATTCCCTGGGCTCGCGGGTGAAACGGGCCGTCGGACACCCGGAGCTCATCGAGACCGCCTCGCATGAGCAGCAGGCGCAGGCCAACTACGCGCTCACCGCCCACCTGCACAAGGCCACGCGGCTGGCCGAGCAGCAGGCCCTCGGCGCCTACGAGCCACTGCACCGCCGGCTCGGCACGATGCCGTGGGAGGAGCCGGAGTACATCGCGCGAATGGCGGAACGCTGACGCCCAGAAGCACACCCCGGCGCGGCACGCAGCGAAGAAGCACAGCCTCGACCAGAGCCGTCCGATCCGGGCGACGAGGCGCGATCCCGCAGCCTGGCGGGCGGAGCAGGCCGCAGCGGCCGCGCGACCGGCACCGAAGGCAGCCGCCCGCTCGGCGACACGGCGGCCAAGGCGCACCGCCGTAGCGACGCCGGTGCTGCACCACGGCCAGGCGTCAAGAGAACCAGCGCCGCCCCGTCGCAGACGCTGTGCCGACGTCCTGCCGATCGCCACGTCAGCACTCCCGAATGGTGAAGCACAACCACCACCAGCGCCCCTGGGCCGGTGAGCCGGGCCATGCAGGTTTCGGGCAGAGAGCACGAAGGCTGCGGGTGGCGGGTTCCGTCCGTATCTCTTCCAGCCTCCGGTGTGGCTGCCCACGCTCGCAGGTCTGGCCGCAGCGGCGGGCTGGTCCTGGTCCTGACGCGCCGACCCCGCCGCGCGGCGGTCAACAAGTGCTGCCAGAACCCATCGACATTTGCTCTCCGCGTACACCTGCGCAGCACCCGCCCCGGTCGGGTGACGGACCAGCAGCAACTCGCTCGCCGTCCGCGGTCCACCTGGCTCCCCGCCGTCAGCCCGACCCGGGCCACACCACCGGCCGCGCCAGCACCCCGCCAGTGGGGCAGCCGAGGTCCTCCCTCGTCCAGTACCTCACCTGCCGGGCGTTCCTGATCGGCGTGACGTGCGCCACCGCAACCCGCTCCCTCGGTCCGGGTCATGCCCATCCAAGGCGGGCTCCGTCAGGGAGGAGCAGCCGGACCGGGCGGCGAGCGTCAGCCCGGCAGCGGTCCCCACCCGTGGCAGCCCGGCACTGTTCCACACCCGGGACAGCAGGCGGAAAACATGACGCCCGTTCCATACCTCTGGACAGCCCAGAACGAGGCCGGCTCCGACTCGGCGGTCAGACGGCCGTCGGCCGACTGGAACCGGACGACTGGCGAGGAGGCAGTATTCCCACCCTGCGCCATTCCGGCCTGGGGACTCGATGCTGATAGGCCCGCATACTCCGGTGTCGCGTATTCGGCCCCGATGCCAGTCGACCCTCACGGTGAGTGAGCGTGCCCGTCAGTTCTCCCGGCGGATCGCCGAGATCCAAGCGCGGCGCGGCGGCAGCTGCTTCGCCGCCTGGCACCGGGCCGACCGCGAACGGTCGGCCCGGGCAGCCCCGCGCGGGTCGGAACGTCGTGAGGGAGCCGCGCCGACTGGCGTTGCCGATCGCCTACGGGGCGGGGATTTCCCTGACCAGGCGCGAGCTCCAGTCACACCAGACCTTGCCCGGCAGGAAGGCGCCGCCGGCTTCGTCGAGGTGCTCTTCGACGTACGGGATGGTCGCGTCACAGACTTCGATGGCCTGGTCAAAGAACGACGTGGTGTCGGGTTGGTGTGGAAGCTCCAGCGCGGGTTGTAGGCCGCCGTCCGGGCGACGATCCGTGCGAGCAGGTGGGGACGTTCAGTAGTCTCCCCGCGACGATTCCCGGGCGTGCTCGATGTCCTTGGGCTCGGTCAGCTTGACGACGAAGCGCTCGTGCGTGACGTCGGTCATCTCGAAGTACGCGACGCCCGCGTCGGAGGCGCGAGCGTGCTGGTGGCTGGGGCGGCGGCCTGAGTGGGTTGTGCCGTGGCGAAGGCCAGCACGCCGATGGCGGCTAGTCCGGTCGCCTTGATGAGCACGCGTCGCATGAGGGTTCTCTCCTTTGGGTTACAGGCGTCGTGCATGCCACGACTCCCTACGCAAAGAATTGAATCAGTTACATTGAGTAATCACGCTGAGGTTGCGGCCCGCGTCGCGGCAGATGAGGACAGCTCGGACGCCATTGCCACGATGGGGCAGGACGACGAGCCGCTGGTGCCGTACGGGATCACTCGTGGTCTGTGGCGTTCTCGTCGCGCGGCGGGCTCAGGGCGCCGCGCGATTCGGGAAGCCGCAAGGACCACCGGCCGCGCATGTCCCTACCCAGGGTGCGGCGCTACCGGACATCACGCAGCGTCAAAGAACGTCCTTGCAGGTCGCCTTAAGTGAGAGGGCGGTATATGACATGAGGTCGCATTTGTCGTCACTGAAACGTGTGCGATCGCTGTATCTCCGCTGCCCGTGAGGCCCGGCGGTACTGGAGTGTTACCTGTGAGCTACCGCCAGTCCTGCAAGAGCGACTTGTCCGACGAGCGCTGGGCCCTGAAAGCTCAGGTGACGGCGCACAGGGCGTCCTGCTCTGCGCCGCTGCGGCACGCAATCTCCAGCCGCCTCGGAAACTGTCGGCGGCGGGCCGCCGGAAACCGGAGGCAGGACAAGAGCGGGGCCCTGACTCGGGACCGTGGGCTGCTGTCCCTGTCAGAGCAGGCCAAGCACTGTGAGGAGGGCTCCAGCCAGCGCGAGGGCTGCCAGGAACAGCAGGGTCAGGATCATGCGCGCGGTACCGCGGCCCGCCTCGACGAGGACTGCCTGCTCAGGGCTCGACGGGAGGTAGCGCAACTGCACCCGGGTCCCCAGAGCCCGACGCCGGTCGGCATCGGTGTCGAGCCGGTACTCGCGCCCGTCGGCCGCACGGAAGCCCACGATGGCGTGCTGGAGGCCCGCCCGGCCCTGATCGCCCGGTAGCACGTAGGCGTCCAGCACCCGGCCCTCGACCCAGAGCCCTTCGTCGAACGTCTCCGCGACGAGCAGCCACCGGCAGCGGGTCCGCACCGCGAGCGCGACGGCAACCGACAAGGCGAGGACCCCAACACAGACCAGCAGCAGCCGATTGGTGCCATCGTGCAAGAAACCCATGCTGACGATCCTACGGTCGTAGGGCCACCGACCGGCTTCCCCTGCTGCCGCGATGACTGCTGCCCCGAGGCCGCCGCAGGGCAGCGGTTCACCTGGGTGCCGAGGCGCCACCACCGGGACGGGCGGTCGCCAGGACCCGTTTCGCCGTCTCGGTTGGTGCGGACACGCTGGTCGTGGGCCCGCTGTGCGGCTACGGCCTCGGCTGGACGGACTGCCCCTGCTCGGGTTCGACCAGAATCCCGCGCTCGACAAGTCGCTTGAGCGTGAGCCGGACGTTGTTGATGTTGGTGGTACGATCTCCACCTCGATCCGTTGGCGGCGGCCAAGCGGATCTACAATCAGTCAGGACCACCTGACTCGGGACCGTGGGGCGCTGGGTCCCGAAGTCCAGCTGGTGTCGCCCGGGAAGCGATAGATTGCCGCGAACGAGTGATCTCAGCAGCCCTGCGGGGCTTCCGGGGCTGCGGGTGCCCCAGGCGGTGCAGGTGCGGGGCGGCGGGCCTGCACCTCGGTGGCGTCCAGCCGCAGCACCACGCTCTCAGCTTGCGCGTACGCGAAGAAGCCGGCCAGGGTCCGCAGTCGGACCCCGCACCCGAGTCCGGGCTGACACCATCCTGCCCGGCGGGCGGCCCCTGCCGGCCGCACAGGTGGCCTGACGCAGCTTCAGCCGCCCTCCGGGGGACCGAACAACGTCCCCGGGGTGACCGGGATCCCCCGGGACATCGCCTCGAAGTCCAGGATCGGGTGGGTCAGGATCTCCTCGACCTCGTCGGTCAGCAGGTTCCCGAGGATGAACTCCTCCTCGGCACCCGCTCCGAAGGTCACCACCTGCCCACTGGACTGGATCATCCAGTTCAGCAACTCACGCTCACTGCTCTCCGCCAGGTGGATCTCCCGGCCGGGAAAGTCCGGCCTGATCTTCTCCACCGCCTCCCGGACCTCCTCCACTTCCACGCCGAGCCTGCGGACCGTGGCCGGCGAGGCCCGGCGGCCCCACCACTGGAAGATCACCCACTGCGCGACCGAGGGGTGGGAGAACACCTCAGCGGCGAGCTCCGGCAGCTGGTGCAGGTTCTCGGCGCTCGCCACGGTGTGCACCCGCACCCGGTCGAACCCCTCGGCGTCGCACAGCGCGAGCGATCCGACCAGCGCCTGGAGCAGCTCGGTGTCCGGGCTGCGCCGGAACGCGCGCTGCACGTCCGCAGTGACGGCGTCCAGCGGCAGCCGCAGGGAGGACAACCCCCGCAGCCGGTCGAGCTTCTCGGCCGTGAGCGTGTACCCGGTGGTGTCGAGGCCGACCTTGAGGCCACTGGCGACGGCATGGTCGACCACGTCGAAGATCGGTGGCCACAGCAGCGGATCACCGCCGGCCAGCACCAGATCGGTGGTCCCGTGCGCGGCCAGCTTCTCGACGATCCGCCTGGCCTGGGCCAGGTCGATCTGCTCGGCGGCGAAGGGGTTGTAGCACCCCTGGCAGGACATCGGACAGCGGTTGTTGATCGACCAGTTGACCCGCCTGACCCGGCGTGCGGCCCGCGGCCGGTCGGCCCGGCTCCGGATCCCGGCCACCAGGTGGGCCAGCCGCCGGGCCCGCGGGAGGGTGGCACCGGCCAGCAGCTCCTCGGCCCGCTCGACGGCGGCCTCGGTGGCGTTGTTCTGCAGCAGCAGGAAGGCCAGGCGCCACCGCATACCCTCGTCCGCCGGGTCCGCTGCCAGGGCCTGCTCGACCCGCCCGGTCAGGGCCCCGAGGTAGCGGGGGTTGAAACAGGCGGGCTCCAGGCGCCGCTGGAACTCGTCGGCGATCGATCCGCGCTCCAGGGCCCGGTCGTAGCCGGCCCGCAGCGGGTGCGGGGGCAGGATCTCCACGTGCTGCCGGGTGGACATGCGGCGCTCTCCGGGGTCAGTTCGGGACGGACGGAAACGTGACGGCCATGGAGTCGCCGGATGACAGGCCCATGCACTCGACGAACACCGCGTCGCGGACGAGCTGCGCGATCGCGGGGTGCGTCGGCGTCTCCAGGTAGCGTGCGGTGGAGTCGAGCGGGGTCAGGCCGCACTCGGCGATCAGGGTGCGCAGAGCGCCCGGCAGGTCGTCGAGCCCGTCGTGGACCGCCGCCAGGCCGAACCGCTCGGCCAGCCGCGTCGCGTGGTTGCGGGCCTTGGCCAGGTTGGTCGACGGATCCTCGGAGGTGGCCTTCGCCAGGTAGTAGGGAACGGGTTGCAGTGCCCAGGACAGCGCGCTTCCCACAGCCTGGCCCCCGTCGTGGCCGGGCGGGTCGAATGCCTCCCGGCCGAGTCCGAGCCCGTCACACAGCCACTGCGGTCGCATGGTGATCCGGTAGTGGGCGTGAGCGGCCATCCGGAACACCGGAAGCACCGCGACCACGGACGTCGTCTGGATCCGGAAGGAGTCGGAGATCCGCCGGGCGATCCGCCCCGCCACGGCGTGGGTCTGCGGCGCGTCGGCCGCGTCCGCCACGACGTGGACCAGGTCGAGGTTGGAGACGATCTCACCACTCGGCCCGGTCCGCTGCTCCCCCGCCCGAGCGAGCCCGTCACCGCCACCGACATGCCGGTCACGTCCGCGAACTGACAGGCCAGCTCCTGGAACAGCAGGGGCACATCCTCGGACCTCACATGGCTCCTCAGGGGTCGCAGCGCCCTCGGCGCGGATCCTTCACCCACTCCCCAAGTCCCGTCACAGTGTGGAGAGTTGGTGTTCAGCCGGGCAGCCTAGCAGCAGCCCCTCGCGACTGGTCACCTGCGTAGCAGGCACCTGCCGCCTTCCCCCGGCCGATGGACAGGACCGGCCACTTCCGGCGGTCCTGGACCCAGCCCCGAAAACAGCTCTGAACGCAGCGCTGGGAACGGTTCCCGAAACAGCTCCAGGAGCTGACGGTGAGGACGACCGTCAGGGCCGTGACGAGGAGCAGCAGCGCCCGCGCCCGCGGATTCCCGAAGCCGGGATTCCCGAAGCTGACGCTCCAGTCGACGGTGATGCGCCGCGGGCAGGCGTCGGCGGTCTGATCGACCACCTCAGGGCACGCCGGCCGATCCCACCGCCCCGGCCCGGTGGACCCGTCCCGACTCCCCAGGGGACAGCACCACGGCAGGCCAGGGACCGTCCGAAGCCGAGCGTGCCCGCCCGGGGGACGGGTCAGGCAGCGTTCGCCCCGATGGGTCTCCGGCGACAGCCTCGCACGGCGCGGCTCAAAGTCGACGGAGCAGCTGTCCGGAGCTCGGATGCAGGTCCAGGGCGCCGGTTTCCGGGGCGAACGGCACAGCGGCGACGAGCTCGGCCACCACCAGGGCGTCCTCGTCACGGGCTCGCTCTGCCCCTGCGCGTCGCGGCCCGGAACTCCGGCTGCCTCGCCTCGGTCACCGCCGGCTGCTTCAGCTGCGACGTCCCGGGCATCCCGGCGTCGACCATCGAGGCCACCGACGGGTGCATCGCCCGCCTCGCCGCCGGCAGCTCCCCCACCACGGGCACAGCTCGCCGCCAACCAGGCGCTCGCCCTCATCGCGCCCGGTATCCCCACACCCGGGCCGCCGCACCAGGCCGCGCCCCAGCAGTCGGCCCACCAGCGGTTTCACCCGGTCCGCTCCGCCCCGGGGCGGCCAGCCTGCGCTCCAGCCGCGCGGCCGGCACCGCGTCGTGCCGGGTCCGGCCGGCCACCGGCGTCGGCACCGCGACCTGGTGACGCCTGCGCGTCACCATCGCTCACTGGATCGCTGGATTACTCGTGGGATCCGGTCGAACAGCGATAAAATAACCCAAACCGGTGGTCGCGATTCCGGGCCTGGGCCGCCGCTCGACGTGTGTCCCGAGGAGCGGCACGGTGGCGAGGTCTCCCGAGGAACGCGCAGTCCCACGCGGCGGCGGTGCACGGTCCAAGCTGCTGGCCGTGCTGCCTGCTCTGCTGCTCCTCATCGGCCTGCTCATCGGCCTGCTCACACCCCGCGATTTCAGGCCGGACGCCTTCCTCGCCACGGCCATCGTCGCCGGCGCCGCGCTGCAGCCCCTGTGGGGAACCGTGCTCACCGGAGTGGGCGGGTGCGTCATCTACGTCGGCCTGATGGTGGACTTCAACGCGCTGCGGGATCCGACCGCCTACTCCGAACTGGCCACCCTCGTGGCGATCGCCGCATTCGCCGCCTTCCTCAACCGCCTGCTGGGCCGACGCGCCCAACAGCTGGTCCAGGTCCGCTCGGTGGCCGAGGCCGCCCAACTGGCGGTACTGCATCCCGTGCCACGCCATCTCGGGCACGTCACCCTCGAAAGCCTCTACCTGGCCGCCGCGGCCGAAGCCCGGATCGGCGGCGACCTGTACGAAGCGGTACGCACCCCGCACGGCGTACGGCTGATCATCGGCGACGTACGCGGCCACGGACTGCTCGCGGTCCAGGCAGCCGCGGCGCTCCTCAGCGCCTTCCGCGAGGCCGCCCACGACGCCCCCGACCTGCCCCAGCTCGCGCGCCGCCTGGAGACGGGCATCAGCCGCCACGCCTCCCAGTACCCAGGGGTCCCGGGCTCGGAGATCGCTGAACGCTTCATCACCGCACTCCTCGCCGAGATCCCCGACGACGAACCGGTCCTGCGGACGGTCACCTGCGGCCACCCACCCCCACTGCTACTGCACCGCGGCGGCGTCCGTGAACTGCGGGCCGCGGCTCCCTCGCCGCCACTCAACCTGGGCATGCTGGTGAGCGACGGCTACCACCTCGACCTCGCCCCTTCCACCCCGGAGACCAGCTCCTGCTGTACACCGACGGGGTCACCGAGACCCGCGACCGATCCGGCGCCTTCTACCCCTCGCCGAACGCATCCGCTCCTGGGGCGGCGAGGCGCCCCGCCAACTCCTCGACCACCTCCACCGCGACCTGATCGCCTACAGCGGCGGCGAACTCGACGACGACATCGCTGCCCTCGTCGCCCGGCGGCGCCCGAGCTGAAATGTCGTTGCTAAAGGAAGGCTGCTGGAACTGGCAGGTTCACTGCCCGCAGCAGCCGCAGCAGCCGCAGCGGGTGCTGGACGCTGTGGGGCGGCACGACCCCGAGGAGCTGGTCGAGCTGACCGGGAACGGTGGGCGGGGTCGATGCCGTGCGGGCGCGGATCGCCGCGGGCGGCGGCCCTCCCCCGCTCGAAGTGCGGTGGCGGGCGCTGGTGCGAGTCCACCAGAAGCACCGTGCTCGCATTGGCAGGGGACGGTGCCGACGTTCGCGCAAGCAGGGCTCACGGGGAACGGGACGGATGCTCAGCGTTGGCTGGGCGGGCCGGTCAGCCGATTCCTTCGGTGATGCGGAAGTCGCGCTCGAAGCCGTCGGGGAGGGCCGCCAGCGCCTGCTGGTATGCCTCGCTCTCGTATGCCGCGAGGGCCAGTTCGAAGCTGTCGAACTCGATCAGAACGACGCGTTGCGTGCTTCCGGCCTCGTGGGCGACGACCCGACTGCCACGGGACAGGAGGCGCCCGCCCCGGCCCGGACAGCCGGACCGGCCAGCTTGTCGTAGGCAGTCAGCCTCTCAGGGTCGGAAATGCCAGGGTAGACACTGACCCAGTAGCCCTTGGCCATGAAAATCTCCTGTATTCGGCCGGACACGTCCGGCTTCGAATTGACACTCGGATCGATCGATCCCGGCATGCGCAGGCTAGGGCTTGATGTGCGGTCGAGGGAAAGACCGGTACGGGATAGACTCAGAACGGATCGTTATCAATCGGCAGGGAGGGCACGTGGCGCCGGACACCGTGAGCCTGCGCTACTTCCTGGTGCTGGCACGGGAGTTGAACTTCACTCGCGCGGCCGCACGAATCGGTGTCGCACAGCCCGCGCTCAGCGCCCGGATGCGCCGATTGGAGGCGGAACTCGGTACGGCCCTGCTGGTCCGCAACACGCGTAGCGTCGCATTGACCGCGGCCGGTGCGGCTTTGGCGGAGTCCGCGCCGCCCGCACTGGCGGCGCTGGACCGGGCATGGGACACCGCCCGGAGCGCGGCGGCCGGTGAACTGGGCACGCTGCGCATCGGATACAGCCTCAGTGCCGGGGCCGAGACGGCACCGGCCCTGGTGGACAGGCTCATTCGCAGCAGCCCGGGACTCGAGGTCGGCGCGGTCCCGATGGCGACACCGGAGATCTCCCCCGCGGTCGCCGAAGGCCGCATCGATGCCGGGATCACCCGTGGTGAACAACCGGGCCGTGGCGTGCGCCGGTTCCTGCTGCGGCGTGCGCGCATCGGGGTCCAGCTGGCGCAGCACCATCCGCTGGCCGAACACCCGGAGATCGAGATCCCCGACGCGGCCGCGTATCCGCTGCGACTCCCGGACCGTGCGGCCAACCCCGTGATCCACGATCAGCTGTCCGCACTGTTCCGAGACGTCCGACCACACCCCCGATTCCACACGCCCGCAGTCTCTTTCGACATGTCCCAGCGCGACCTGCTCGACGGGGTCACCCTCGCCCCGGCCGGAGAAGCCGCGGCCACGGCACAACCGGCCGGTCTCACCTGGCGACCGCTGCGGGGCGCGCCCAGCCTGACGATCCACCTGGTCCTCCCACGCGAGCAGTCGCCGCTGCACCGCCGCATCCGAGCCGTCGCCAAAACCCTGGCGCACGAGTTGCACTGGCTGGCGGACTGACGCGCAAGAGGTCAAGCGAGACGGACGCCTGCGGTGGCGAGGCCGAAGACCCTGCGTCCGGCAGACTTCGCGGCGATGACGACGACGGTGGTCTTGCTGAAGGTCCGACCCGACCTCGCTACGCCGGCGGATCAGCATCCGACGACGGCCCCGGGGCCGGTCCGAGCCGTGCACCGCGGCGACGTCCTCGCCCAGCCCGAGATCTCGGCTTTCGCGCCGCCTCCCACTCCCCCGTGACCTGCTCGCGAGCAGCCACTGTCCCCGGCGCTGGCGCTGGCGCAGCCGGGTCCTGGCGAACCCGCCCGGAGCGGCGATACAGCGGAACAACTCGGGGCCGCCGTTCCCCCCACGCTCGCCAGGGTCTCCAGGTCGGCGACCTTCACCTGCTCGGTGATGTCCTCCCCCATCGACGGCGGCGGCCAGCGCCAGGACCGTCGCCGGCGACTTGGGCCAGTTCAGCGTCAGCCCCAGGGCCCTGACCGCGTCACTGGTCCGGTCACTCGGTGCGTGTGGGAGAAGGCCAGGGGGTCCGCGGCGAACAAGGTCTACAATGGCAGGCCAGTGGCCTCGGGCAGCCGCAGCAGTTCGCTGTACGGCACCAGCGGGTCCGGGTCCTTGCTGCGGTTCATGGCACGCTCCAGGCGGCCTCACCGTCGGCCGCGGACCGGGGTTCCCGGTCGCGCACCACGGCGCCGCCCCACGGCTGCGGTACGTCTGTCAGCTCTGTGTGGTGTCGTCGCCCGCCTGCCCGGTGTCCTCAGCCGCGCCTGCCTTCTCGCGCATCTTGCGCACCAGCTCCGCCTTCTGGTCGGCTGCACCCTGGCGGTCGAGGTTACGGTGCGGACCATTGTTCTGCCGTTCGGCACGGGACAGCCTCTTCCGCTGACCGCCGCCCATACCCACGGGGTTGTTGATGTTCTTGCTGTCGGCCACGGACTCTCCCGGTAATAATGTGCAGTGGTCTACAGATTAATCGATGGCGGACCGGCCGCGACGCCGAAGGACTCCAGCAGCGGCCCGTCACGCTCTCACGCGTTAGTCGGTGCCTGCGAGAAATACGACAAGGACGCTACCCCGGTTCCGTCGGCCCCGCCCACCAGCCTCTACGTTGCCCCGGCACTGGCCGGACCCTGCTTGGAGCTCGGAACGCGATCATGCGCCCCATGGATCGGACAGGCCGGGTAGGCCGGCTGAGGGTAAAACCTGGCATCCTCATGCAGATGAGCGAGACAAACGAGCTTCGGGACGTCCCGAAGGACCGTTGGGTGTTCGGCCTGGAGGAGATCCCCGCCTCCGACAGGGGCGAGGACGGGGCATTCCATCGTGTTGCCCCCGCCTTCGGCACGACCGTGATCAGCGCTCCTGAAGGCACGCCGCAGACACTGTGCTGGGCGGCGGAGGAGATCGTCTCCCAGTGCGGGCCGGACTGGGCCGTGTCATCGGTCCTCCTGCAGTGGCTCAGGATCGAGGCCGGCGATGAGCTTCGGCTGGGGGTGGAGAGCTGCTTGCTGGAGCGCGTCTCCGACGATCGGATTCGCCTGCAGGCCCACTACAACCAGTGGGAAGAACTGCTCGTACCCATGGCAGACGTTCGCCGCATGCTGATCGACATGATGCACTTCCTCACCAAGGAGGCCCGTCACCCGCTGCCGAACTGGCGCATCCGACGCCTCGGAGAACGGGACTGGACACAGAAGCGCACCGCCGGGTAGCTGAGCCTTCGCCGCCAGCCGGGTGCAGGCCGTGGGTGCATTCCGTGACTACCCAGCTGCCTTCTTGAGACGTCGCCAGCAGATTCAGAGAGCAGGCGAGCGAGACGAGTCCGTTGTGGAGGTCGAGGCCTCGTTCCCAGCGGGTGGCGAGTCGTTTGTTCGCGCGTACGTGGAGGGCGTCCACACGCGCGGCTCCCACGCAGACCCGGCGAGCGAGTGGCAGGAGTGCGGAACCTGGGAGACGGACGGCCCGGCGGTGCTCATGGCCGCCGCAACCGCAGATGCCGAGCTGAACGTCGAGTACCCCCGGTGACGGATTCCCCAGCAGCAAGGGGAGGCAAGCCACCGATTTCCTGCCCGATGCGGGTCCTGGGAGCGCCGGCCAACGCACATGGTGACCGCAGGGTTCAAGAGCGGAGGAGATGGTGCTGGTTCCAGATCGGCGTCCGGTCCAGGAGTTCGTGTCGGCAGGTCTGGGTCCTGGAAGTCCGCACGGTGTCCACCCCCGTGCCTACGCGTCCATACGGGGCGGAACATCGGCCGGCGGGCCGGCTGGGGCCGCGGGGACGGGTGCTCGGCGCCGCACCCGCCCGCATCGCAGTGGACAGCGACCCGGTTCGCCGGGCAGGACGAGAGGGCAGGGCACCGGCCTCGGGCCCATGGTGGCGGTCAGGGTTCCGGGAGGTTGCTCCGGGCACGAAACTCATTCGCCGTAAGGCTGTTCGCCCTGCTAGCGTCACCCGCGTGCCGAAGCTGAATCAGATCATCGCCGTGGAGAAGGGCGTCAAGTCCAAGTCCTTCCAGGAGCTGACCCAGGCCCACCAAGACCTGCAGAAGCCCGCGTTGCTGGCCGGGATCTCCCGGACGTACCAGCCGAAGGACGAGGAGGGCGAGCAGTTGCCGCCCGAGTCCACCCGGGTGCAGGTCAAGGCCGAGGACGTGCTCAGGGCCACCGCCGCCACACTCACGAAGCTGTTCGACGTGACCGCCACCAAGGACTGGGCCAACCGCACGGCCTGTGCCGATGTGACGGTTGACGGGCAACTGCTGCTGGCCCAGGTGCCGGTGCCCTATCTGCTCTTCCTGGAGAAGCAGCTCACCGACCTGTCCACCTTCGTACGCAAGCTGCCGGTGCTGGACACCGCCGAGTCGTGGAACCTGGACCCGTCGACCGACGCCTGGAAGACCGAGCAGGTGCGCACCATCCGGACCAAGAAGGTGCCGCGCAACCACGTCAAGGCCGAGGCCACCGAGAACCACCCGGCCCAGGTCGAGGTGTACTACGAGGACGTCCCGGTCGGCTACTGGACCACGGTGAAGTTCTCCGGTGCGCTGCCGGCCCGCCGGGTCAACGAGCTGCAGGAGCGGGTCGAGAAGCTCCAGCAGGCTGTCAAGTTCGCCCGCGAGGAGGCGAACGCCACCGAGGTCACCGACCAGCGGGTGGGTGAGGCGGTGTTCGGCTACCTGTTCCGGTAGCCGTCTGAACTCCCCCGTTTGAGCGCGGGGGCGCCGGGGAACCGACGCAAGCTGACACTGAATGTGAAGCTGATCCCAGGGATCCAGTGGAGGTTCAAATCCTCCCCCCGCACTGCACGTGGGGGTAGCCCAAGCCGGCAGAGGCAGTCCCTATAAATCTCAGACTCTCGCTCCAGTCTCAGCATTCGCCGCCGAACGCCGGATCAACCGGGTACGGACGACAATCGATGAATACGGGTTCAAATCCCGTCGAAGCCGCTCGTGGCTTTGTAGTTCAACGGTAGAACGCGTCGGTCTCAATCTGATCCGCACCCTTAAACGTGCCGGTGTGTGCAAGTGGGCGGCAAACTGGGGCCCGGGAACTGGCTACGTTCCCGGGCCCCGTCGCGCGCAGGGCTCATTTTGCTTCCCCTCTCGGGCTCGCCAAAGAAAATTGCGAGTACCCGGACGCCACTGGCGCTCGACACCTATGTGCGCGGTGCCATCAGGCCAGCGAGGACACGTTCGAACCAGTCGGCCGCGATCTCCGCCAAATCCTCCGGGGCGCCGCCGACCTGAATGAACTCCACCCGCGACCGGTCCCATGGGACGGGGCGATAGTATTGGTCGAGCTCGCCTCCCCAGATACTCGCCCCGTCGAAGCACAGTCCAATAGTGAACAGATGGCGGTTCTTGGCCTCGTCCACGATATCGAAAACAGCGCGCCAATACAGGAGCTCATTGTCGGGCTCGACGAGTTGCGTCGACTCTGGAGGATGGTTCCATGAGCCGGCCCGCTCACGCAATCTTTTCAGGAACACGCGTTCCGTGTCGCTGAGATCATCCACTTCATCCTCTGGGAACCATTCATAACTGAACACGGGCGGATTTTATCGCTCGACAGCGGCCTCACGAGCGGGGAACGGCCACCACGACGCTCCCCCCCCGTCCGCGCCGGCCGGATACCACCGCTACGCTCCGAGGCGGCGGAATCCGCCGAACTCGCCGCCGTGGTGCAGGAGTGGCGGGGCGTGGCCGGTGCCGCCGGCGTCCAGTACTTCGCCGACCACCAGCAGGTGGTCCCCACCTGCTGGCGCAGGATCGGCCGCGCGGTGAGCCACGCGGGGACGTCCTCCAGCAGCGGCACGCCTTCGGGGCCGGGTGACCACGGGGTGCCGGCGAATCGGTCGGTGCCGCTGGTCGCGAAGCGCTGGGCGAGGTCGGCCTGGTCCTCGCCCAGGACATGTACCGCGAAGATCCCGGCCGCGTTGACAGCGGCGGCCGTGGACGCGGTCGAGGAGAGGTAGAAGGACACCAGCGCGGGTTCGAGGGACACCGAGGTGAAGGAGGTCGCGGTGAACCCGGCCGGGCCGGGCACCGTGAGCACCGCCACCCCGGCGGCGTGACGGCGCAGGGTCCGGCGGAGCAGTTCGGCGGGGGCGACGGCAGGGGCGACGGCGGGGGCGGTCATCGTGGGGTCCTTTCCAGCACAGCGGGACGGGCGAGCGGGTCGGTCGGATGCGGGTCGGGGGTGTGCGGGGCCGCCGCGAGCAGCCGATCACCGCGGAGCAGCGGCAGGACGCCCTCGGCGAACCAGTGGGGCCTCCTCCAGGTGCGGCTGGCCGGACAGCAGCACGTGCTCGATGCCCAGGTCGTGGTATTCGGCGAGGCGGTCGGCGACCTCAAGGTGGCTGCCGACCAGGGCGGTCCCCGCGTGCCTGCGCAGCAGTCCGAAGCCGGCCCAGAGGTTCGGGGCGATCTCCAGGCCGTCGGTCCGGCCGCCGTGCAGTGCGGTCATGCGGCGCTGGCCGTTCGAGGAGGTTCTGGCGGCGCGGTCCTGGGCGAGTGCGACGGCCTGCGGGTCCATCGCTCGCAGCAGCCGGTCGGCCTCGGCCCAGGCCTCGGCGGCGGTGTCGCGGGTGATGACGTGCAGCCGTACGCCGAAGCCGACGTGGCGGCCGAGCCGGTGCGCGGCCTCGCGCACCCGGGCGATCCTGGGGGCCAGTGCGGCGGGCGGCTCGCCCCAGCTCAGGTGTACGTCGGCGTGGGCGGCGGCGGCGAGGAGTGCCGGTTCCGAGGCGCCGCCCAGGTACACCGGCGGCGCCGGGTCGGGTGCCTGCGCCACGGTCGCCCCGGCGACCCGGTAGTGGGCGCCGTCGTGGTCCAGCGGGCGGCCGGACCAGGCTCCGCGCAGGACGGTGAGCCATTCGTCGGTTCGGGCGTAGCGGGCGTCGTGGTCGAGCCAGTCGCCGTAGCGGCGCTGCTCCTCGTCGTCGGAGCCGGTGACCACGTTCAGCATCAGCCGTCCGCCGGAGATCCGCTGGTAGGTGGCGGCCATCTGCGCGGCGAGGGTGGGGCTGACCGCGTCCGGGCGCAGCGCGACGATGAAGCGCAGCCGTCTGGTCTCGCGCAGCAGCGCGGCGGTGGTGATCCAGGGGTCCTCGCACCAGGTGCCGACGGGGGTGAGCACGGACTCGTAGCCGAGGCGTTCGGCGGCGCGGGCGACGTCGGCGAGGTAGTCGATGGTGGGTGCGCGGTCGGTGGGGCGGGGTGCCGCGGTGGCGATGCGGGAGTGCACCCAGCCGACCACGTCCCGCCCGTCGCCCGAGGTGGGCAGGTACCAGTGCGGATGCAGGGCCATGGGCTGCTTCTCCTTGTCGGGGGGGCGTTGGGGAGCGGGGCGGGATCCGTCGCCCGGCCGGGGACGGATCCCTGTCCGTTACAGCAGGTCGGTGTCCGTGCCGGTGACCGTCACGACCACCGGCAGGTGCGCGCCGCCGCGCAGTCGTTCGAGCCACTGGACGACGGTGGCGGCGACACTGCGGTGCGAGATGTCGTTCAGCGCGTCGTGGCGTCCGTCTGCGACGGTTGCCAGTACGGCTCCTGGCAGCGAGGACGCCAGCCGCCGGACGGCCGGGAGCGGGCTGACGGTGTCGGCCTCGCCGTGCACCAGCAGCACCGGCAGCGGCCCGAGTTGCGCCGTCGCCCGCTCCCCCGCGTCGGTGAGGGCGGTGGGCACCGGGTCGGCGAGGCTTCCTCTCCCGAAAGCGGGGTCCGCGTCGAGGCGGCCGCGGTGCGTGGGGCAGGCGGTGCGCGCGCCGAGTTCACCGTCCCAGTCGGAGGCCAGAGCTGCTGACGGTCCGTCAACACCGTGCGGGGTTCCGGCCAGCAGCAGTGCGTCGATGTGCAGGGCGGGGTGTACGGCGGCGGCGAGCGCGCGCAGCGCGCCGGTGTCCGAGCCGGCCAGCACCAGCGGTACGGCGGCGCCCTGGGTCACCTGGGCGATGTCCGCCACGAGGCGTTCCTCCTGCGTCCCCGGGCCGGTGTCGAGGATGTGCACCACGTAGGCGTCGGCGGCGAGCCTGCGGCCGAACCGCTCGTAGACGGCGGGGTGCTCGCCCCGGCCTGGGAGCAGGACCAGTGTGCCGCGCTGGAGCAGGCCCTCGGGCGGGTACCAGCTCGCCGTGTGCGTCGCGGCGGGCGCGGTCATCGGGCGCCGCCGGCGACCGCGGCGAGCGGGGCCGGGGCGGTGGCCTCGCGGCGGGCGAGTTCCTCGCGTACCAGCGGCAGCAGGTGCCGGCCGTAGTCGACGGCGTCGTCCAGGGGGTCGTAGCCGCGGATGAGCAGGGTGGTCACGCCGATGTCGACATAGTCCAGCAGGGCCTGCGCGACTGTCTCCGGGTGCCGACCAGGGCGGTGGAGTTCCCGGCCGCGCCGGTGGCGGCGCGCGGGGCGGTCCACAGCGCGCGGTCGTGCCGGTCTGACTTGGCGGCGGCGGCCAGCAGCCGCTGCGACCCGGAGTTCTGCGGCTGTGCGCCGGGGCCGACCGGCAGGATCGCCCGGCGTCGGCCGAACAGCGGGTTGTCCTTGCCGTGGCCCTTGATCGTGTCGAGGATGCCGTGGGCCCGCTCCCACGCCGCTTCCTCGGTCGCGCCGAGGATCGGCCGGAAGGAGACGCTGATGCGCGGCGGGGTGGTCCGGCCGGCTGCCTGGGCTGCCGCGCGGACGGAGGCGATCTGCTGCGCGGTCTCGGCCAGCGGCTCGCCCCACAGCGCGAACACGTCGGCGTGCTTGCCGCCGACCCGGTAGGCGGCCTCGGAGGATCCGCCGAAGTAGAGCGGGATGCGCGGGGCCTGGAGCGGCTTGACCTCGGCGTGGAAGTCCTCGAAGCGGTAGTAGCGGCCGTCGAGGCCGAAGGGCTCCTCCTCGGTCCAGGCGCGCTTGAGCACGTCCAGGTATTCGTCCGTGCGGTCGTAGCGCTCGTCCTTGGGGAGGTGGTCCCCGTCGCGGCGCTGCTCGGCGTCGTGGCCGCCGGTGATGATGTGGACGGCGACCCGGCCGCCCGAGAACTGGTCGAGGGTGGCGAAGGTGCGGGCCGCGAGGGTGGGTGCGACGAAGCCGGGGCGGTGGGCGACCAGCAGTCCGAGGCGCTCGGTGTGCGCGGCGACGTGTGCGGCGACCTGGGTGCCGTCGGGGTGGCTGGAGCCGTAGCCGATGAGGATCCGGTCGAAGCCCGCCTCCTCGTGGGCCCGCGCGAAGCGGCGGGTGTAGTCGGGGTCGACGATGGGCCCGGTCGGCGGACGGGTCTCGGATCCGTCGCGGGTGCCGATCATGCCGATGAATTCAACGCTCATGGGTCAGTTGCCTTCTGTGAGTACGGGGGCGGGTCGGGGGCCGCGGCGGGCCAGGGCGGCTCGTCCGGCGGTGAGCAGGACCATGTCGTCCTGGGGGGTGTGCACGCGGCCGCACAGCACGTCGCGCAGGTGCCGCTGGAGTGGGTTGTCGTTGGTGAGGCCGTGGTTGCCGATCAGTGCGACCGCCTGTTCGACCGCGCCGATGGCGGCCCGGACGCCGATGACCTTGGCCGCGCCGGAGTCGGCGGCGGCACCGGCCGAACCGGAGTCGACTCCTGCTGCCAGCGCCGCGATCAGGTGTTCCGCGCCGGTGAGCGCGGTGTCGATCTCGCCGACGGCGGTCTGGAAGGGGGCAGTGTGGCGAGCGGCGCACCGAGCGCGGTCGGGGTGCGCTCGTGCAGGAACCCGGTCAGCCAGTGCTGGGCGGCCCGGGCCACGCCGAGGTAGAGGGCGGTGAGGCCGAGGGAGTTCCAGGCCCGGCGACCGCGTCCCGGCCGGCTGCCCGCCCCTCAGCGCCGCCCTTGTCCGAGCCGCCGCGCGCCGGGTCCTGCGGTCCCGGTTCGGCCAGGCCGACGGCGTCGCCGAGCGGCACCCGTACCGAGTCGAGCAGCACGTCGTCGCTGCGGCTGGCGCGCAGGCCCAGGTGGTTCCAGGTGGGCAGGACGGTCAGTCCCCGGAGCCGGAGCGGACCAGGAACGAGCCCACGCGGGGTGACTCCTCGTCGGTGCGCGCCCAGACCAGCATCCAGCGCAGCGCCTGCGCGCCGGTGGAGAAGATCTTGTGGCCGGTCAGTTCCCAGTGGTCGCCGCGCCGCCGGGCCACGGTGGCGGGCAGTCCGCCGCGTACCGGCGATCCGAGGTCGGGTTCCACCCGCAGGGCGTTGACCAGTGCCGGGCCGGCTGCGGACTCCTCCAGCAGGCGGGCGTAGGCCGGCTGCGGCCAGTTGTCGCAGCGGGCCTGGGCGGCATGGGTGAACAGCGTCATGGCGGTGACCAGGGCGACCGCCGGGTCGCCGCCGCCCAGTGCCTGCAGGACGCGTACCGTCCCGGCGAGCCCGTGGCCGGGTCCGCCGTAGCGGCGCCCCACGGTGGCGGTCAGCAGCCCTGCCTGGTGCACGGCGGCGACTCCCTCGAAGGGGAAGGTGGCGTCCCGGTCGTGCTCGGCCGCCCGGAGCGAGAGGGCGGCGGCGACCTGCGGCAGGCGGTCGAGGTCGGGCGGGGCGAGCCGCGGCGGCGGGGGGACAGTCATGCCGCCGCCGTTCCGGCCAGGACGCGGTTGCCGAGCAGGCCCTGACGCTCTGCCTGCTCGCGGACCAGGCTCACCAGCGTGCCGTAGTCGCGGGCGTCCTCCAGCGGGCTGAAGCCGCGGATCAGCAGGGTGCCGACGCCGAGCCCGGTGTAGTCGAGCAGCGACTCGGCGACCTGCTCGTAGGAGCCGACCAGGGCCGTCGAGTTCCCGGCCGCGCCGGTGACCTTGGCCACCGCCGTCCACAGGCGCTTGTCGTGGATGTCGCCCTGGGCCGCGTACTGCAGCAGCCGCCGGGAGCCGTGCTGGGCGCTGTGGTCCAGGTTGAAGGCCTTGCGCAGCTCGCCGGACCGCTCCTTGGTGAGCCGCAGGATGTCCTCGGCCCGCCGCCAGGCCTCGGCTTCGGTGGCGGCGGGAATCGGCCGCAGGCTCACGCTGAAGTTGGGCACCCGGCCGTGGGCGGCGGCGGCCGCACGGACCTGGGCTATCCGCTCGGCGATGCCGGCCAGCGGCTCGCCCCAGAACGCGTACACGTCGGCGTGCCTGGCCCCGGCCCTGACCGCGTCCTCGGAGGCGCCGCCGAAGTACACCGGGATCGGCCGGGACGGCAGCAGGGCCGAGCGTCCGCCGCGGACCTGGTAGAACTCGCCGTCGTGGTCGAAGGGCTCGGTGGCGGTCCAGGTCTTGCGGACGACCTGGAGGAAGTCGTCGGTGCGGCGGTAGCGGGTGGGCTTGTCGCTGAGGTCCCCGTCGCGGGCCTGGTCGGCGTCGTCGCCGCCGGATGACGTGCAGGGCGACCCGCCCCGGGTGGAAGGCGTCGAGGGTGGCGAACTTGCGTGCGGCGAGCGTCGGCGACACGAAGCCGGGCCGGTGGGCGAGGAGCACGCCGAGGCGGGTGGTGTGGGTCAGCACCTGGTCCGCGACGGTGAACCCGTCGGGGCTGGAGGAGGAGTGCGCGACCAGGATCCGGTCGAAGCCCGACTCCTCGTGGGCCAGCGCGAGTTCACGCAGGTACCCGGGCTGCACGACCGGACCGGGTACGGTACCGGTCTCGCTGAAAGGGGCGGTGGACGCGATGCCGATGAATTCGATGGACATGAGTGCGTGGCTCCGGTGGGTGAAGGGGGTTCCGGGGTGAGCGGGCGCGCGGGCACGACGGGCGACCCGTCCGGCGACGGGTTGCCCCTGTGCGAGGCGGAGGTCCGGGGGAAGTGGTGAGCTGCGGTCAGCGCCCCGCTGCGGCCGCCGGCTCGGGCGAGGCCAGCCGGCCGCGCCAGGTGTCGGCGTGGTGGCAGGCGACTTCGCGGGCGCCGGGCCGGGCCTCGACGGCCGGCGCTGCCCGGCAGTCGTCGTCCGCGAACGGGCACCGGGCGGCGAACCCGCAGGCGGCCGTCGCGTTCAGCGACCACTCGGGGGCCGCGCCCGGTGGCCGCAACCGCCCCGGCGGGATGCGGTGCTCGCGGCCGATGCTGGGGGCGGACGCCGTCAGCAGCGCGGTGTAGGGGTGCAAGGGATGCGTCAGCACTTCTGCGGTGGGGCCCTGTTCGACCAGCCGCCCCGGTACAGCACGGCGATCCGGTCGGCGATGCCGGCCAGCGAGCTGAGGTCGTGCGAGATGACCACGACCGCCACGTCCAGTTCGGCGCGCAGCCGGTCCAGCAGCCGCAGCACGTGGTTGCGGTTGGACGCGTCCAGCGCGCTCACCGGTTCGTCCGCGAGCAGCAGCCGTGGCTGGGTGACGACGGCGCGGGCCAGCGCCACCCGCTGCCGCTGGCCGCCGGACAGCTGCCCGGGCAGCCGGTCCGCGAGCAGCGCGGCGTCCAGACCGACCCGGTGCAGGGCCCGGGCGGCACCTGCGGCGCGCTGCTCGCGGGTGCCCGTGCCGGTGACCGCGAGCGGCTCGGCGACCAGCGCGCCGACCGTCAGATCCGGGTCGAGTGACCGCAGCGGGTCCTGGAACAGGTACTGGATGCTCCCGGTGCGCCGGAACTCGCGCAGCGCCCGGCCGCGCAGAGCAGTGACCTCGGTGCCGTCCACGGTCACCCGGCCGCCGGTGACCGGGGCCAGGCCGACGACGGAGCGCGCCAGGGTGGTCTTCCCGGAGCCGGTCTCGCCGATGACGCCGAGGATCTCCCCGGACCGGGCGTTGAGTGACACTGCGTCAAGGACCTGCTGCCGCGCGCGTCCGCCCCCCGCCGTAGGCCACGCTCAGCCCGTCGACCTGGAGCAGCGGCGCCGTGCCCCCTGTTGCGCTCATGCGCTCACCTCCTGCAGGGCGGTCCCGGACAGGCGCAGGTCATCGACGCGGACGCAGCGGCTGCGCCGCCGCTCCCCCGCCGCCCGCAGGGGCACCACGCCGTCGCCGCACTCGGGGCGGACGTGGGCGCAGCGGTCCGCGAACCGGCAGCCGGGCGGCGTGCTGCCTGCCTCCGGCGGCCGGCCGGGGATCACGGCGAGTTCGCGCCTGGACCAGTCACCGATGGAGGCCACCCGCAGCAGCGCCTCGGTGTAGGGGTGGGCGGGCGCCGCCAGCACGTCCTCGGTCGGGCCCTCCTCGACGACCTCCCCGGCGTAGAGCACCACGATCCGGTCGCACACCTCGGCGACGACCGCCAGGTCGTGGCTGACCAGCAGCAGCGCCAGTCCGCGTTCGGAGCGCAGCCGGCCGAGGAGGTCGAGCACCTCGGCCTGGACGACGGTGTCGAGGGCGGTGGTGGCCTCGTCCGCGACCAGCAGTTCGGGGTTCCCGGCGACGGCGACGGCGATCAGGACGCGTTGCAGCATGCCGCCGGAGAGTTCGTGCGGGTAGCGGTGGTAGACCTGCTCGGGCCGGTGCAGTCCGACGGCGGTGAACAGTTCCACCGCGCGTCGGCGGGCGTCGGCCCTGGACAGGCCGCACCGTACCCGCAGCGGCTCGGCGAGCTGGCGGCCGACCGTCAGCGAGGGGTTGAGGTAGGAGGCGGGGTCCTGGAACACCGCTCCCAGCCGGACTCCGCGCAGCCGTTCCCAGCCGCGCCGGTCGAGGCCGGTCAGGTCGGTGCCTGCCCCGTCGCGGTCCGTCAGCGTCGCGGTCCCCGCGGACACCTGGGCCCCGGGCGGCAGTGCGCCCAGGACGGAGCGGCAGGTCAGGGTCTTGCCGCTGCCTGACTCCCCGACCAGCCCGACGGCCTCGCCGGCCCGGATCGAGAAGGAGACGTCGCGCACGGCCTCGGTGCGGCCGCCGTTGACGGTGATGTGCAGCCCCTGGACGGAGAGCACCGGTGTGCCGGCAGCCTGCTCGACCGGCAGCGGCTCGGGCAGCGGCCCGGGCAGGGGCCGTTCAGACGGTGACGATGCGGGCATCGGCCTTCTCCTCCCGGGCGGCGGGGGCGGGTTCGGTGGTCGTGGCGGCCCCGGGTTCGGGGACGGCGTCGGCCCGCGCCGCTGTCCCGCAGCGCGTCTGCGAGCAGGTGCAGCGCACCGGCGGTGACCATGACCAGCAGTCCCGGCAGGACCGGTGCCCACGGCTGCTGGGCGAGGTAGCCCAGGTCGGTGGCGAGCATCCCGCCCCAGGTGGGAGCGGGGGCTGGACGCCCAGGCCGAGGAAGGTGAGTGAGGCGACCGTGAGCAGACTGGTGGCCAGGGCCTGGGCGGTGGTGACGGCGACCGTGGGCAGGACCTTGCTCCAGATGTGGTGCCGCAGTACCCACCGGCGCGAGGCGCCCATGAGTTCGGCGGCCTCCACGTACGGCGACTGCCGCAGGCCGAGCGCGGCGCCGCGGGTGACCCGGAAGAACAGCGGGGACAGCAGCACTCCCAGGGCGATCATCGCCTGGTGGATGCCGTTGCCGAGGACGCCGATGGCGGCGATGGCGAACAGGGTGAACGGCAGGGTCATCAGCGCGTCGACGGCCCGCAGCGAGATCCACTCGAACACCGCCGGCCGAGAAAGAGCGAGGCCAGTCCTGGAATGATGCCGAGGACCAGGGCAACCCCGGTGGCCTCCAGGGCCCCGGCGACGGACAGCCCGGTCCCGGCGAGCAGTCGGGACAGCACGTCACGGCCGAGGTAGTCGGTGCCCAGCAGGTGCCCGGTGCTCGGACCCTGGAGGATGTGGTTGGCGTCCTGGGCCAGCGGGTTCTGCGGGGCGAGCTGCCCGCCGAAGACCGCCAGCAGCGCGACCGCGGCCAGGACCGCCAGCGCGAGCCGGGCGATCGGCACCCGCCAGGTGCGGCGCAGCGTCCTCAAGACTCCCCCCTCCAGCGGCTTTCGCCTCGGCGGTGCTCCCGCCTGCGGGCGGCCGGGTTGAGCGCCGAGAGTCCGGCGTTGACCGCGAGGTTGGCGGTCAGTACCACGCCCACGGTGACCAGCAGGGTGCCCTGGATCACCGGCACGTCCTGTTCCTGGGCCGCCTGTAGCGCGAGCTGGGCGATACCCGGCAGGTTGAAGATCCGTTCGGTGACGACGGCGCCACCGATGATCATGGGGACGCTCATGCCGAGCACGGTGAGCGCGGGTCCGACGGCGTTGCGCAGCACATGGCCGAAGAGCACCCGCCGGGCCGAGAGCCCGCGCATCGCCGCTCCGGTGACGTAGTTCTCGCGCAGTGCGCCGACCAGGGAGGTCCGCAGTTGCCTGGCGATGCCGGCGGCGGCGTCCAGGCTCAGCGCGAACGCGGGCAGCAGCGCGAACCGCAGCCACTGTGCCGGATCCTGGCCGAGCGGCACATACCCGCCCGAGGGCAGGAGGTGCAGTTGCACCGACACCACGACGATCAGTGCGATCGCGACGACGAAGGCGGGCAGGGTGCCCAGGACCGAGCAGACCAGGGTGACCAGCCGGTCGGTCCGCCCGCCGTTGCTCAGCGCCGCCGCGATCCCGGCCGCGCCGCCGAGCAGTACCGCGATCAGCAGGGCGAGGCCTGCGACGGACAGGTCCACCGCAGCGCCTGGGCCACGCTCTGCGAGACGGAGGCCGAGGTGAACCAGGAGCGTCCCAGGTCGCCGCGCAGGGCGTGGCCGAGCCAGCTGAGGTACTGCACCGGCAGCGGCCGGTCCAGACCGAACTGGTGGTTCATCCGGGCGATGTCGGCGGGGTGGCGGTGATCCCGAGGACGGCCGCTCCCGGGTTGGCGCCCGACATCGCCCCCAGCCCGAAGGTGAGCAGCGAGGACAGCAGGAACACCGTCCCCGTGGTGGCGAGCGCCTTCGCCACCGGCAGCGGCGCGCGGGCGGTCCGGGCCAGCAGCGCGCGCGAGTGCAGCCCCCGCCCGGCCCCGCGACGGTCACCGCACTCATGCGACGGTCACCCTTCGAAGCGCTGCACGACGGCGTCGGCCGGCAGCGGCGAGACACCGCTGCCGCGGGCCAGGATGCGCGGCACGGTGTACAGGAAGACGTTGGGCATGGTCCGCACGGCCAGCGCGGTCGCGGCCCGCAGCACGGTCGGGTAGTCGGGTGAGTCCAGCGGGGTCGCCGACACCCTGGCGAGGGCGGCGGCCAGCCCGGGCGGCGCGACCCGGCCCGGGTTCATCAGGCCCTGCGCCCCGAACAGCACCTGGAACGCCTGGGCGGCGGAGTCGCGTCGAACTCGCGGTGAACGGGCCTCGGAGTGGTTGACGTAGACGATCTGGGTCGCCTGTGCCTCGGGGATCACCTGGATCGTGGCGTTGATGCCGACAGCCTGCAACTGCGCCTGCAACTGCTCGGGCAGCCCGGCGGCGGCCGTGGTGGTGATCTCCAGGTCGACGCCGCCCGCGTGGCCGGCCGCGGCGAGCAGTGCCCGCGCCTTGTCGGGGTCGTAGGGGTACAGGCCGTCCGAGGAGGGTCGTGGCCGACGTAGCCGGGCGGGAAGGGCTGGTTGCTGACCTCTCCGTAGCCGAACTGCTGGACTTTGAGCAGGGCCTGACGGTCTATCGCGTACTGCAGGGCGAGTGCCACATCGGGGTCGGTGAACGGTGCCTTGGTGGTGTTGACGTCCAGCACGGCCACCACCATCGAGGAGATGACCTGGACGTCGAGTCCGGCGGCCTTGGCTGCGGCGACCTCGCTGCCGGGGATCTGGGCCACGTTGTACTGCCCGGACTGGAGTGAGCCCACCACTGTGCTCGGGTCGGGCAGCGGGTAGACCTCGACACCCTCCAGTTTGATGTTCGCCGCGTCCCAGTAGCCCGGGTTGCGCTTCAGCACCGCCCGCTCGTTCTGGACGTAGGAGGTGAGGGTGAACGGTCCGGCGCCGGCCGGCCGGGTGGCGATCGCGGCCGCGTCCGCCTGGAACGCCTTGGGGCTGACCAGCATCCCGGTCTTCCCGGCCAGCAGGTTGGGGATCTGGTAGTCGGCCTGGGTGAGCTTGATGACGACGCTGGTGGGGCCGGCCGCGGTGACCTCGGCGATGTGCACCAGCTGCGCGGCGACCAGCGACTTGGGGTCGGTCCGGCCGCGGTCCAGGCTCTGCTTCACCGCGGTCGCGTCCAGCGGGCTGCCGTCGCTGAAGGTCAGTCCGGCGCGCAGGGTGAAGGTGATCTGCGTCCCGGTGCTGTCGTAGGCCCATGAACTGGCCACGGCGGGAACGGCGTTGCCGTGGGCGTCGAGTTTGGTCAGCGCCGAGTAGACGAGCGACAGGTCATGCACGTCCCAGCCGGCGGAGGAGTAGATCGGGTCCCAGGACGTGGGCAGCGCCCAGCCCCACTTGAGGGTCCCCGCTTCGGCGCCCGCCGCGCCGCCGCCGGAACCGCTTCCGCAGGCAGTGAGAGCGACGGCGGCCCCGGCCCCCAGGCCCAGGCCCAGGAACGAGCGTCTGGCGAGAGCGGCGGTGGCGGTCGACCGCGGTGCAGATGTCATGATGATGCGTCACCTTCATTGGGGTGCGCCGAATTACTCCCGGTCCGGGAGTGGGCAGCACGGGGCGTCACGACGCGGCGAGCCGCGGGCGCGGTAAGGGATGTGCCTCAGGGCAGGGGGTCGCCGGCAGGCGAAGCAAGGGGCGGCGCGGCGGCTACAGCACTGGAACGCGTACGCAGGGGCCTGGCTCAGCGCCGACGGAGGGCGGTCCGGGACTTCTCGGGCGCGCGGGTCAGCGACAGAGGGCGCTGGAGGTGCGCCGCAGGTCCACATAGCGGCACACCACGGCGGGGTGCGTCGTAAGCATGCGCCCATCCTGGGGGCTCGCACGCACCACTGTCAATGGACACCAAAAGGTGTCTCATTGACCGGGCGTCGGCCGACCGCCGGTCCCACCCCTCCGGACCAGGGCCGGATGCACCGCCGCCTCCTGCGGGTGGAGCCACAGCGGCCCGCCCGCGGTGTCCACCCGCACCGCACCCGCCGGCGGGGCCCCGTCGACCGTGAGCAGCTCCAACTCCCGTGTGGTCAGCGATCGGTGAAGGCCAATCAGATCCTCGGCGGAGCACGCGGCGACGACTGGGGCGAGCCCGGGGCAGGCCTCGCGCAGCGCCTGCGTGTAAGCCCCCGGGGGCGCAGGCCCGGCACCACCCGGCGTCCCCCGGAGCCGCGGATAACGATTGTGGGCAGGGCATAGCGGTGGCCGCCGTCATCCAGTTCGCGTGCCCGCCCGGGGTGCGGCGCCGGTCCGACCAGGCCGAGCACCTCCGGTACCGGCGCCCGCGCCTCGGCCCGGTCGGCGCACACCGATGCCCGCACGGCGGCGCTGGACGCGTCCTCCCGCAGCCGGTCGAGGTCCAGGCCGGGCACGGACCTGACACTGTCCAGGACGCGTTCGGGGGTGTCGGCGGGCTCGCCGAGGATGAACACCGATTCGCGCAGCCGGCGCAGCACGCGCGCGGCCACCGCCGGGTCCTGCGCCTCGGCGGCACGGGCCGCCAGCGAGGCCGGCCAGCTGGTCCGGGCCACCCGCTCCAGCCGGGCGGCCGCGGCGCGCCCGTGTGTTCCGCGACCTGCGCGATGTACCCCGCGTACCACGCGGTCTCGGCGTCGGGATCGGGGCCGGGTCGTCGTCCTCGTCGAACAGGATCGAGTACACCCGGCGCCACGGAATACGGCCGTCCACCTGCGCGCGCAGCCGCCGGAAGGAAGGCTCGGAACCCCACGCCCACGGCACAGCGGATCCGTGTACTCGATGATCTCGGCCGCCTGCCCCCGGTCACACCACGGCCTCTTCCGGCTCCCGGCCCGCGACCGTGCGCTCGTCCAGGAGCGAGGCGACCGTGGTCTGCTCCATGATCCGCCGGGCGCCCTGCTCGACCGCCCGCCATACGCCGGGCAGTCCCGACGCGGGACCGGGTAGACGAGCCCGGCCGGGGTCTCGCCACGCAGCGTCATCAGCTCGCCGTCGACCGCCAGCACCACATCCAGCAGGCTGATCTGTTCGGCCGGACGCCCCAGCCAGTACCCGCCCTCGCAGCCGCGCTGGCTGCGGACCAGACCGGCCCGGCGCAGGTCGCCGACGACACCCTTGAGGAAGCGGAAGGGGATCTCCTGGGACGAGGCGATGCCCTCGCAGGTGAGCGGCCGGGCCGTGTCGAGGGCGAGTTCCAGCAGCGCCCGCACGGCGTAGTCGGCCTTCGCCGAGATATGCATGCACACGAATGTAACCCCGAACGGAGTACCCGGGCCGTCTGCGGCCAAATAGACACCTCTTGACATCCTTTCCGGCCGACTCCTACTGTCCCTAGCAGTCGCCGGACAGCGACGGCCGCACACCCGCCGCGCCCCTGTCCGCCGGCGGTGGCCGCTCCCGAGCACCTGGACTCCTCCATGAACGCACAGCACCCCGCCCACCAGCACGAGGGCTTCCACCCGGACCTCGCCGACGGCGGCAGCGCGGAACCGGCAGCCGGAGCCCGCAGCCGGGTCCACCACATCCGCGCGGACGAACTGGACGGCAGCACCGCGCAGACCGGCGGGATGCGCCGTTTCGCGGCGATCAGCGGCGCGCGGACCGGGTCCGAGCGGATGTGGATGGGGCAGACGCACGTCGCCCCGGCGACCTCGTCCGCCGACCACCATCACGGCGAGTCGGAGACCGCGATCTACATCGTCAGCGGCCGTCCGGAGTTCGTCTTCCTGGAGCAGACGCCGACGGCTCCACCGCCGAGGTACGGCTGCGCACCGCACCGGCGACTACATCTTCGTGCCGCCGTTCGTACCGCACCGCGAGGAAGAACCCGGATCCGATCAGGAGGCCGTGGTCGTCATCGCCCGCAGCACCAGGAAGCCGTGGTCGTCAACCTCCCCGGGCTGCATGTGCTGAACCCCTCCGACATCTGATCCGCGGGGCTTCGAGGCCCGGACCGGCCGGGTGATCGGGTCCCGCGGGCCGTAGGGGCCGTACGGGCCGCGTGGGGCACCGGGCGCACGGGGCACAGCGGGCCGACGGTGACCGCATACCCCGTTCGGCTCGCAGGGCCACCGCTGGAGCTCAGCGGTCCGCACGGACACACAACTGCCTTGCAGGGCAGGGAATACGTGGCCGACTTCCGGTCGTTGCGCAGCACATGACTGTGGGAGTAGCGCTCAATGTGACCGACGCCGGCAACCAGGTCGACGCCACCGTAAGGCTCGCCCGGCAGGCCGCGGCATGCGGGTTGCGATCGGCCTGGTTCGGGCAGAGTTTCGGGGCCGACTCGCCCCAGCTCGCAGCGATCGTCGGACGCGAGGTGCCGGGGCTGCAGGTGGGCACATCAGCGATCCCGGTCTTCGGACGGCACCCGTTGCTGGTCTCCAGCCAGGCGCAGACCGCGCAGGCCGCCACGCACGGCCGCTACCACCTCGGCCTCGCCCTGGGCACGAAGTATCTGACCGAGACCGGCTTCGGCATCCCGTTCGAGCGGCCTATCGCACGGCTGCGTGAATTCCTGATCGCCCTGCGGCAGTTGACCGAGACCGGTGCGGCCGACTTCCACGGCGAACTACTCACCGCATCCACCCCACTGCCGGCACGCGTCCCGGGTGCCGAGAGCGGCGTGCCGGTGCTCGTAGCCGCCATGGGCCCGCAGGCACTGCGTGTCAGCGGTGAACTGGCGGACGGAATCCTGCCCTACCTGGCCGGGCCCCGTGCCCTGGCGGAGCACATCGTCCCAGCCGTCACGGCGGCAGCGGAGGCCGCGGGGCGGCCCGCGCCCCGGATCGTGACACTCGTCTCGGGCGTGGTGACCGACCACGCGGACGCGGCACGCGAGAAGTTCACCGAACAGCTGGCGTTCTACGAACAGATCCCCTCCTACGCACGGGTCGTCGAGCTCTCCGGAGGCAAGCGGGCCGGCGACGTCGCCGTTGTCGGCAACGAACGGGAGGTCGCCGCCGAGGTGCAGCGCTATCGGGATGCCGGGGCGACAGAGGTTGTCTTCTCGGGAACGGACATCGCCGGGGACGTCGACCGGCAGCGCACCTGGGCACTCCTCGGCCAACTGGCAGGATGAGCCACCGACCCGGCCGAGGGGTACCGGCGGGCGCCGGGCGTGTCCGCTTCAGCGCTGACGGAAGCGCGGTGGGCGTCGAGGGTGACACGGTGGAGGTCGTGTCCGGGGGGTCGTCGGCGCCACGCGCCGTAGCACCCGGCATACGAGACGTTCGGATGCTTGTGCGGGGAGGGCTGTCCAGCATGACGGACAGCCCCTCCCCGGGACAGCAGGCGGTGGTCAACGGAGCGGTCGTTCCGTGGCGGCGCGTTCCGCGTCGCGCTTGGCCACGCCCTCGCGGACCAGCGGGATGACATACCTGCCGAAGTCGACGGCGTCACCGAGCAGGTCGTAGCCGCGCGCGGAGAGGATGTCCACACCGAGGTCGTAGTAGTCGAGCAGGGCCTCGGCAACGGTCTCCGGGGTGCCGACCAGGGCGTTGGAGTTGCCCGCGCCACCGGTCGCCGCGGCCGTCGACGTCCACAGCGCGCGGTCGTAGCGCTCGCCCTGCTCGGCGATGGCGATCAGCCGCTGCGACCCGGTGTTCTGCGGGCTCCCGGCGCCCGGCCGACGGCTCGACACCCCGGCCCCGGACTCGCGGCGCGCCCTGATGGCGGCAACGGTGCGGTGTGCCTTCTCCCAGGCCAGCTCCTCGGTCGGCGCGATGATCGGCCGGAAGGCCACCTGGATCCGCGGCGGAACAAGCCGTCCGGCGGCCCTGGACGCCGCTCGCACCGCCTCAATCTGCTTGGCGGTCTCCGCCAGCGGCTCACCCCACAGGGCGAAGATGTCGGCGACAGCACCGCCCGCCGCGTAGGCAGCCGGCGAGGAGCCACCGAAGGAGACGTCCGGGCGGGGCTGCTGCACCGGGAAGACGTCACTGACGAAGTCGTTGAACCGGTAGTGCTCGCCCGCGTGGTCGAAGGGCTCGCGCTCGGTCCAGGCCCGCTGCACGATCTCGATGTACTCGCGGGTCCGGGCGTAGCGCTCGTTCTTCGGCAGGAAGTCACCCTCGCGCTGCTGCTCGTGGTCGTTGCCGCCGGTGATGAAGTGAACGGTGAGCCGTCCGTCGCTGATCCGGTCCAGGGTCGCGAACTCCCTGGCCGCGAAGGTCGGGTAGGAGACGTTGGGCCGGTGCGCGAGCAGGATCTGCAGTCGGCTGGTGTTCGCGGCGATGTACGCGGCGGCGGTGCCCGGCTCGGGCGAGCCGGAGCCGTAGGCGAAGAGCACGCGGTCCCAGCCGTGCTCCTCATGGGCCCGGGCCAGCCTCAGCGTGTACTCCTTGTCGAAGGAGGCTCCGCTGCGGGGGTTGGTCTCCGAGCCGTCGTTGGTGGCGGCGATACCGAGGAACTCGACAGGCATGTCAGGCCTTTCATGGGCTGCGGGAAAGTTTGTCGACAAGTAGTCAGAGCAGTGGTCGGACGCACTCGGCGAAGGTGTAGGCCTCCTCCAGGTGCGGGTAGCCGGAGAGGACGAACTCGTCGACCCCCGCGGCGCGGTACTCATCGAGGCGTTCGGCGACCTCGTCATGGCTGCCGACCAGCGCGGTCCCCGCTCCGCCGCGGACCAGGCCGATCCCGGCCCAGAGGTTGGGCCCGACCAGCAGCCGCTCCCGGTCGCCGCCGTGCAGCGCCAGCATCCGGCGCTGACCTTCGGAATCCAGGGCGCGCAGCCGCCGTTGGCCCTCCTCGACCGCGTGGTCGTCCAGGCCGGCGATCAATTCCTCGGCGGCCTGCCAGGCCTGGGAAGCGCGGTCCCGGCTGAGCACGTGGATCCGCAGGCCGAACCGCACCGTCCGGCCTTCGGCCTCAGCCCGCTCCCGGACCCGGGCGATCTTCTCGGCGACCAGGTGGGCGGGCTCGCCCCAGGTGAGGTAGGTGTCGGCGTGCCGGGCCGCCAGGGCGAGGGCCGGCGCGGAGGAGCCGCCGAAGTACACCCTCGGGGCCGGTTCCGGCGGTCTACGCAACTGCGCGCCCTCCAGGTGGTAGTGCGCGCCCTTGTAGTCGAAGGGCGCGCCGGTCCAGGAGGCCCGGACCACGTCGAGGAACTCTCCGGCCCGGGCGTAGCGCGCGTCGTGGCCCAGCCGGTCGCCGTAGCCGCGCTGCTCGGCGTCGCTGCCGCCGGCCACCACGTTCAGCAGCAGCCGTCCTTCCGACAGGCGCTGGAAGGTGGCCGCGGTCTGCGCCGCGAGGGCGGGCTCGACCAGGCCGGGGCGGAACGCGACCATGAACTTCAGCCGCCTGGTGCGGGCGATGAGCGCGGCGGTGACGATCCAGGCGTCCTCGCAGTGTGCGCCGGCCGGGGTGAGCACCCCCTCGTACCCGAGCTCGTCGGCGGCCTCCGCGAGCTGCGACAGATAGCCGAGGGAAGCGGGGCGCTCCCCCGTGATCGACCGCGTGCCCGCTCCTCCCCCGCTCGCCCCGATGCCGACGCCGTGCACGGAGCCGCCGAGGCGGCGCCCGTCGCCGCCGGTCGGCAGGAACCAGTGGAATGCGGTCGGCGGACGTGTGTTCATGCTCATGCGATCGTCTCCGATAGCTGCGCCCCAGGGCGAAACGCCGGGCGCCGGGTGCGCCCGACACCAGGTCGGCGGCGAGATCGCCGATGACCGGTGCGAAGGTGAAGCCGTGCCCGGAGAATCCGGCCAGCACGGTGACCGGGCCCTCCCGGTCGACGACAAAATCGTGGTCGGGGGTGAGCGTGCAGAGGCAGGTGGTGGCGGTCGGCGCGGAGGCGTCGGCGCCGGGCAGCCAGCGCTCGGCGTACTCCTGCACCAGGCGCAGCGCGGTCCGGTCCACGCTGCGGTCGCGGCGGTCGGGGTCCACGACCGGTCCGACGGCGTGGAAGCCCACTTTCACCCCGTCGTCGCTGCCCAGCCCGTACACACCCAGGTCCGGGCCAGCTCGGCTCCGGCGTGGTGCAGGAAGCTCGGCCAGTCCAGGGCGTCGGCAGCGGGGAAGTGGACCTGCTGCTCCTGGGTGACCCGCAGCGGCGGAAGTCCCGAGACGGACGCGGCGGCCAGTCCCGGGGCCCAGCCGCCGACCGCGACCACTGCGGCTTCGGCCGTGAACACCTCACCCTCGGTGCTGACCAGTTCGACACGGTCGGTTCCGTGCCGAAGCAGCTTGGCGACCCGCACCCGGTGCCGGATCAGCGCGCCCCTGGCAGCGGCGGCCTCCTGGAAGGCGAGAATGGCCTGGTCGGCGTGCACCCGCCCGGCAGCGGCATGGAACAGCACGGCAGTGTCGAACCGCAATCCGGGCCAGCGCTCCCCCTCTGGTCCGGATCGAGCAGCCGGGCGGCACGTCCCGCACTGCGGAGTTCGGTGTACAGCTCCTCGACGACCGCCCGTGGTCCGTGGTCGACCGCGCCTGTCAGAGTGAGCACCCGGCGGCCGGATTCCCGCTCCAGCACCCGCCACAGCGGCAGGGCCCAGGAAGCCAGGGAGACGTAGAAGGGATCGGCGTAGGCGAGGCGGAAGATCCGGGAACTGCCGTGCGAGCTGCCCTCGGTGTGTCCGGGGCCGGACCGCTCCAGCAGCGTCACAGCGAACCCACGGGTCGCCAGCTGCCAGGCGGTGGCGGAGCCCATGACCCCGCCGCCCACTACGACGACGTGTGGCACAGTGCTGTCCTCCTCCTCTGGTCAGTGGTCAGCGGGTCAGTGGTCAGCAGGGTCAGTGGTCAGCGGGGTCACCGGCGTTGCCGGGGGCCAGGCACCAGCAACAGCCCCGGCGGAGAAGCGGACGGCAGCGGTGGTTGCGGAGCGGCGGATATGCGCGCAGGGGTGTCAGAACTGCTCATGCTGGGGGCTGTCCGTCCCATAGGGGTGCAGCGCGCCACGCCGTGCCGTGGTACGGCGGCGGACCGGCGCGTGCGGGTGAGCGCGTGTCCTGGCAGGAGGTCCTGGGAGTCTCAGCGCCGTACGGCGCGAGCGGTCAACGGACCGGCGAGGTCCTCGGACACAGCGCGCTGCTCACACGCAGCAGATCGACATGGCGGCGGGCGACCATGAACCGAGCGAACCCGTGCGGACGCGGCGTACCGCCGTCGCTGGTGCCTCGTGCCTGCATGCGGATCACCTCGCCACTCTCCGCCCCTGAACGGGGCCCGCGCCTACCGGACGGGTCCGCCCTGCCGGGTCGTCACCTGGAGCACCCCGCCACGCGGGAGGGTTGCCGGTCAGCCGGCCAGGGCTTGTCGCTGACGCTCATCACCTGGCTTCAAGCTAGCCGCTCGTCCTGCCGTAGACAATCCCCGGCGCCGCGCGGGGCGACCCTGCCATCCCGGTTTCACTTGCCGTAACGCAGAGTTGATCTACGGGATGGTGTTCGAGGTCAAGCGTCGCACCGGCGTGGCCCAGGCCTTCCCGACAACGACGCCCTCCTGCACTCAGTCACCGCCACCGCCGACCGCCTCGCCGGACTGGCCGTAGCCCTGGGGCTGCTGCCCGGGCGGCAGGTCGGCCGAAGGAGCGGACGCACGAACAGCTCTACCGCCCAAGGACGTTGGCCGGCGCGCCCCGTGAGCGCGGGGCGCGCCGGTGTGGGTTCACGGCAGTTGGCTGAACCAGCGCACGATGGCGGCGGTGGCTGCGACGTTGGAGCCCAGGTGCCGGGATCCCTGGTAGTCAGGGCTGCCGAGATCGACGACTGGCGCGTTCACGCCGTGCGTTCGCAGGGAGGCCTCGCAGTGGTCGGTGTTGGCATTGGCCGCCTGCTCGTCCCCGCCGGCGTCGTACAGGCGGATCGGGACTCGAGGGCTCCAGTCGCACGTGCTGTCAGCCACCCGCAGGGCTGCGGCCAGTCGGCCTGTCGGGTGGCTCAGCATGTCGACGCCGTGTGGGGTGAGCAACGCGCTGAGGGTGTCGGGTGTGCCCGCGAGAAGCTGCTGGCCGGTGTGCGAACCGTCGAACAGTGCCTCGATGGTGCTGTCGTAGGGAGCTTGGAAGACTTCGCCCGGTGAGTCGTAGAGATGGTGCAGCCGATTCCAGGCGACGAGCAGGTAGGCGGTGTACAGCACGCTGGATTTTGCGTCGAGCGAGCCGTCGAGCAGTGCCGGCAATTCGGCGTACTGGAAGTCGTATGCGCCGCTGACCGGGGCGACGGCTTCGAGCCGGAACCATCGATCGCCACCGGCTTGCAGTGTTCGCGCGAGTGCCATGGCCGCCGAGGCACCCTGGAGAACCCCGTGACCATCACGTCGTGCCCAAGGGTCCGGCCGGTCCGTGGAACAAAGGCGCGGGCTGCCCGCAGCATGTCCAGCGAGGCGGTCGTCTCGGAGGGCACGTCCATCCAGGGGTGGGGTCCGGGACCGACGCCGAGGCCGAGGTAGTCCGGAGCGACAGCGGCGAACCCGGCGGACGCGTAGGTGATGGCAGGTGCGGACACGAATCCGACCTTGGTCATGGAGGACGGTGCGTCGAACCGGTAGCTGGCCGTGCCGTGGGCGAACGAGACTGTCCGCAGTTCGGTCTCGCCGCTACGGGGCAGCACCAGCAGTCCGCTGGCGGTGGTGGGCCGGCCCGCCGGGTCCACGGTTCGATAGACGAGCTGGTAGGCGTCCACCCCGAACCGGACTGTGCTCGTGTCGAACCCGGCAGCGGCCAGGGCGGCAGCGACGTCCTGCTTCGTCGCCAGGGTGCTCACCTGCCGCGCGGACACCAACTGTCCGCGACAGCCGGGGGTCACCGCACCCGCCGAAGCGGTACCGAGCGGCAGCGTTGCAGCGGCTAACACCAGGCCGAGCAGAACCGCCATGGCCCTGAGCCGACGGAATACGGAGCGCGGATTGCCTGCTTGGGGAACGGATTTCATGTCGCAGACGCTAGTGACGACCGCGCTCCCCCACTGCCCGGCCAGCGGGTGTACCGACCCTGGGGCCAGCCCCACCAAGGCACCTGGGGCCAGCCTGATGTCAGCCCCGAAGGATTCCGCCCGGAGCGAGGCAGAGCGAATTCTCGCCGTTCCGCGATCTGCTCCTGAATCGCGCGCGGCCGACGGGGTCACCCGGCTCTCCTTCGGCTGCGCGGCCGATCTGATCGCACCGGAGGACATGACCGGGTTCGCCGAGGACGTCGTCCGCGTCCTGGCGACACGAACGAGGGCCAGGATCCGCAGCTGGTTTGACGACGGCGCGATCGGCCCAGGTGTGCGCCGTCTCAGCCGTCGAGGGTGCCCATGTACTCGGGGGCGTAGCGGTCTCCGGTGACCACGCCGGGCGGGGCGACGGCTTCGATCGCCGTGATGTCCTCGTCGGTGAGGACGATCTCGGTGGCCGCGATGTTCTCCTCCAGGTAGCGGCGGCGTTTGGTGCCGGGGATGGCGACCGCACCCTGGTGCTGGACCCACGCCAGGGCCAGCTGGGAGGGGGTGACCCCCTTGGGCTGGGCGAGGCGGTGGACTTCCTTGACGACATCGAGGTTCCGGTCGAAGTTCTCGCCCTGGAAGCGGGGGTCGGTCCGCCGCCAGTCGTCGGGGGCGAAGTCGTCCGGGCTGGTGATGGCCCCGGACAGGAAGCCGCGCCCCAGTGGCGAGTAGGCGACCAGGCCGATCCCCAGCTCCCGCAGGGCGTCGAGGACCCCGTTGTGCTCGATGCCGCGCTCGAACAGGGAGTACTCGGTCTGCACGGCGGCCAGCGGGTGGACCGCGTGTGCACGCCGGATCGTCTGCGCCGAGGCCTCGCAGACGCCGATGTGGCGGGCCTTGCCCTCGGCGACCAGTTCGGCCAGGGCGCCGACGGTCTCCTCGATCGGCACGCTCGGGTCGATGCGGTGCAGGTAGAAAAGGTCGACATGGTCGGTGCCCAGGTGCCGCAGCGACCGCTCCAGCGCCCGGCGCACGTACTGGGGCCGGCCGTTGAGTCCGAGGACCTGCCCGTCGTCGGCGATCTCCACACCGGTCTTGGTGGCGAGTACGGCGGCGCCGCGGCGCCCGGCCAGCGCCTTGCCGACGAGCTGCTCGTTGACGAACGGGCCGTAGCTCTCGGCGGTGTCGAGCAGGGTGACGCCCAGTTCCAGTGCCCGGTCGATCGTGGCGAGGGACTCCGTCTCATCGGTGGCACCGTAGAAGGCGCTCATGCCCATGCAGCCGAGCCCCTGCGCACCAACGGTCAGACCCTGATTGCCCAGCGCGTGCTGTTCCATTGCGATCCTCCATCAGAACTAACCGGATAGTTACCAAGGTAGGACTGCTCGCTTCCCCATGTCAACAACTGGTTAGTTAGTTGTAGGGTTGGCGCATGCCGCGCGATGCCAACGCCACCAGGACCCGACTGCTCGATGCCGCCTTCGCCGAGTTCGCCGCCTACGGCATCGCCGGTGCGCGCGTGGACCGCATAGCCGAGAACGCCGCAGCGAACAAGCGGATGATCTACATCTACTTCGGCAGCAAGGAAGAGCTGTTCGACGAGGTGCTGCGGCGGGCGGTGGCGGCCGGCATCGCCGCAGTGCCGTTCACCGTCGAGGATCTGCCCGGCTACGCGGGCGCGATCTTCGACCACCTCGTCACCCGGCGGGACCTGATGCGCCTGCGCCTGTGGAAGCTCCTGGAACGCTCCGACGTCACCGGGCCCGAAGCCGAGGCCGAGGCCTTCGACCACAAGACCGCCGCCGTGGCCGAGGCGCAGCAGCGCGGCGACCTCGCCCAGGACATGCTGCCCGACGATCTGCTGACCATGGTCCTCGCCGCGGCCCAGGCGTGGTTCTGGGCCGAGGAGGGCGGACAGCCCTGGCCGCCGGAGCGCCTGGCCCTGCACCGGGCGGCGGTCGTCGAGGCCGCCCGCCGGATCATCGGACCCCGGCGCCCCCGACCGACGGTCGATCGGCCGCAGCAGCGGCCGGGCAGGGCCACCGCCCGGAAGGAGGACCGAGGTGAAGGTCGTTCTCTTCGGCGCATCGGGCATGGTCGGACAGGGAGTACTCCGCGCCTGCCTGGAGGATCCCGGGGTGACGGAGATCATCGCGGTCGTGCGCCGACCGCTCGACCGCGACGAACGCAAACTCCGCGAGGTGATCCACTCGGACTTCACGGACCTCGCCGCTCGCGCGGGAGCTGGCCGGGCGGACGCATGCTTCTACACCCTCGGCGTGTCCGCGGCGGGGCGGAGCCGCTCGGAATACGAGCTGATCACCTACACCTACGCGGTAGCGGCCGCCCGAGTGGTGGCCTCCGGCAATCCGCGTCTGACGTTCGTCTACGTGTCGGAGAGGAACCGACAGCTCGGAACAGGCCGCGCATACTGGGCGCGGGTGAAGGGAGGACCGAGAACGCCTGCTGGCCATGGACATGCGCGCCTACATGTTCCGCCCGGGTGGATCCAGCCGGTACACGGCGAGACGTCCGGCACCGCCTGGTACCGGCTCTTCTATAAGCTCACCTCCCCGCTGTATCCGCTCGTGCGCCGCGTGGCACCTCGCTATGTGACCAGTACTGGCAGCTGGGGCGCGCGATGGTCGCCACCACCCGCCTGGACGGCACCGGACCGCACATCCTCTCCACCCCGCAGATCAACCACCTCGGAGCCTGACCGCACCGTGCACTTCATCCGGGCACAGTGTTCCGCATGTGGAACAACCGAGCCTGAGGCGGTGGGTTCCGGCGCTGCGGGCCAGTCGGTGCCGAAGAGGATGTGGTGAGCGGGGGTCACTTTCGGCTCAGGCAGGCACTGCGGATCGGCCGCTGAGCAGGCTGCGCGCGGACGCCTTTGCCGCGTCCACCACGGCGCGGTCCTGCAGCAGCCGTCCCGAGGCCAGGGCGCCGTCGATCAGCAGCCCGAAGTGCCAGGCCAGCGCCTCGGGGTCGGCGGCTCCGGCAGAGCGGGCCAGCTCGGCCAACCAGGTCTGGCGCCGGCGTACGTGCGCGACGGTGGCAGCGTGGGCCTCGGAGGCCGGGTCCGCCTCGACCGCGGCGCTGATGAAGGGACAGCCGAAGAGGCCGTGCTGCTCGAACGCGTCGAGGAGGGCGTCGAACAGCCGACGAGCTGTTCACCGGCGGAGTCCCCGGCCCGCGCGGCCGCGGCCTGCAACCGGGCCATCCAGACGTCGTCGGTCTGCCGCAGATAGGCGGCGACCAGCTCGTCCTTCGTGCGGAAGTGCGCGTACAGGGTCGACTTGGCGACCCCCGACTCCGCGATGACCTGATCGACCCCCACACCCGCAGGCCCTTGCGGTAGAAGAGCTCGCTCGCGGTGGCGAGGATCTTCTGTTCTGTGTTCGTCTTCCGCACTCTGGTCGCCATACAGACAGACTAGTTCGTTCGATTAACCGTCGACAAGCCTTGCCCCACCACATAAGACGGACTAGTCTGTTCGATTAGCAGGATGCCCGGACATGGATTGAGGTTGCGCGATGCGTGCGGTAGTGCTGCAGGAGTTCGGTGGCGCGTTGGAGCTGACGCAGTTGGACAGGCCGGTTGCCGGTACCGGACAGGTACTGGTGCGGATCATCGCGAGCGGGGTGAACCCGCTCGACGTGAAGATCAGCGCCGGGACGGCCGCCCATGCCAAGCGGGTGCTGCCCGCGGTGCTGGGGCTCGACCTGGCCGGCGTCGTCGAGGAGGTGGGCCCGGAGGTCGACGGCTTCGCCCCGGCGACCGAGGTCTACGGCATGACCGGTGGCGTCGGTGACCTCCAGGGTTCGCTGGCCGAGTACGCGGCCGTGGACGCCAGGCTGCTCGCCCGCAAGCCGCGTGCGCTCACCATGCGCCAGGCCGCGGCCCTGCCGCTGGTCGCGATCACCGCATGGAGGGCCTGGTGGACCGCGCCGGCGTGCAGGCCGGGCAGAAGGTACTGGTCCACGGCGGCGCGGGCGGCATCGGACACGTGGCCGTCCAGATCGCCCGGGCCCGGGGCGCCGAGGTCTATGCCACCGGCTCCGCCCGGAGTCTCGCGGTCATCGAACGACTGGGCGCGACCTCCATCGACTACACCACCACTACCTCCGCCCAGTACGTGGCCCGGTACACCGACGGGGAGGGCTTCGACGTGGTCTACGACACCGTGGGCGGGGCCACCCTCGACGACTCCTTCACCTCGGTGCGCACCTACACCGGCCACGTCGTCAGCGCACTGGGCTGGGGTACCCACAGCATCGCCCCGCTCTCCTTCCGGGGCGCAACCTACTCCGGCGTCTTCACCCTGCTGCCGCTGCTCACCGGGCGCGGCCGTGAACACCATGGCGAGATCCTGCGCGAGGTGGCCGCACTGGCCGACGCCGGGTCACTCACCCGCTGGTGGACCCGCGGCAGTTCTCCCTGGAGAGCGTCCCCGAGGCGCACGCCCTGGTGGAGAAGGGCTCCCCTCAGGGCAAGGTCGTCATCGACGTGTGACGACCTCACGGCTCGCGGGGATCACCGCCGCGACTGCGCCCGTGGCAGGAACCCCGCCGAGGTCCGCGACCAGCGCGCAGACCTCGGACCAGAACCCTCGTCGGCGGCCCGTGCGGCGTCGGTCACGTCCGCCGCGGGCACCTTGTGGGCCGGACCGACCGCCGACCTGGCCGTACCGGGCGCCGGCGGCGTGCGCGTGCGGGCCGGGCGTGGGCTCAGGCACGCGTGGCTGCTGCCTCCGCGAGCGTGTCGTCCAGCCAGTCGTAGATCCGGGCGAAGGCCAGTCGCTGGGCTCCGCCTGGCAGTGCGCGTCGGCGCCCTCTTCGGCGGTGAACTCGATCAGGGTCTTGGGGCAGGTGAGGTGGTCGTAGAGCTGCTGGGCCTGTCCGGCGAAGAACAGGTCATCGGCGGCCTCGCAGATCAGTGCGGGGCACTCAATTTTTTCGGCGATGCCGTCGCGGAGGCAGTAGTCGAGGAAGGAGGCACCGAAGGCGCGGGGGTGTCGGCTCCCATCACGTACATGCCGTGGTTCAGCGCCCAGCGCATGACCGGGTTGGTGGCGATCAGGTGGTCCAGCTGGGCGTCGAGCTCCGGATCCGAGACGGCGCGCAGCCGCCGTTCGTTCTCGTCCCAGTCACCGGGCATGATGTCGGTGACTGTCCGGCTGAGATCGTAGACGCCGTCGAGGGCGATCACGGCGGCCAGTCGGTGCTCGAACGCGGCCGCCCTGGGGGCGAGCAGTCCGCCCATGCTGTTGCCCAGCAGCGCGATGCGGTCGCTGTCGACCTCCGGCAGGGTCAGCGCGAAGTCGACGACGGGGCCCACGACGTTCTCCCAGTCGGGGCGGAAGACCAGTCCCTCGTGGTGCAGTGGCCCCGGCTGGCCCGGCCCGTCGAAGACCAGGACGGTGTAGCCGCGCTCCACCCCGGCCATGGCGCCGAAGTAGTGCATCTCCTCGGCTGTGCCGTCGAAGCCGTTGTGCATGATCAGGGTCGGCCTGGGGTGCCGGTGGTGTCGGCCCGGTAGAGTAGCCGGGCAGGCTGGTGCCCTGGTAGGGGATCCGGACCGGCTCGATCCGCGGGGTGAACAGGGCGGCCGCAGCATGGAAGCACTCCACGCTGCGGTCGTAGGCGTGGCGGTGGCGGGGGTCGCACGGGTTGCCGTGCAGGAAGAACTCCGCCGACCGGTAGTAGTTCGAGGCCCGCAGGAATCCGTCCCGGGCGCTGATCCGGTGGTCCGCTTCCAGGGCTCGCCGGGCCTCGGCGGAGACCCGGTCGGCGGTGGCCAGCCACTCGTCGTGCCAGCTGCCGTAGTCGCCCTCCACGATGCGTGCACTCGTCGAGACGACCTCGCCGAAGTCGGCCCGCCGTAGGCGATGTGGCCGAACGACCGCAGGGTCTCGTACCAGAACTGGACGTCGTTGGGGAACAGCAGGGGCTTCATCAGCACTCCTTCGCGCAGACACGAGACGGATCAGTTCCGTCTCGTCTTCGACTCGAACGCTACGCCTCAGGAAACCGAGACGCAACCGTTCCGTCTCGCGCTAGACTCGACGCATGGCCAGCTCATCCACTCCGGACACCCCGCGCGCCGCCCCCTCGGCGGCCCGGTACTGCAGGACTCGGTAACCGCGGCGATCTCGACCGCCTTCTTCGAGGAGCTGGCAGCGACCGGCTACGCGAAGCTGTCCCTGGAGGCGGTCGCCAAACGCGCCGGAGCAGGCAAGGCGGCCATCTACCGGCGCTGGTCCTCCAAGCTGGACATGACCGTCGCCCTGATCTCCAGCGCCGTCGCGAACGCACCCGACCCGCCGACACCGGAACCCTGCGCGCCGACCTCCTCGCCTTCCTCACCGAGACGACCGAGATCCTGCGCCACCCGCTCACCTCGAAGATCCTCCCCGACCTCCACGCCGAGAGCGGCCGCAACCCCGAACTGGCACAGGCCCTTCTCGCCGCCGTCCGCGACCCCGCCGGGCGAGAGCCGCCCGGATCCTGGAACGAGCGGTCGAACGCGGCGAACTGCCGACCGATCTCGACCACAACCTCTCACACGACTTCCTCGCCGGCCCCCTCTACTGGCACCTCGCCGTCGCCGCCCCCGACCGCACCCGACTATCTCGAACGCCTCACCGACAAGCTCCTTGCCGCCCTGGCCGCCTGACCGTGCGGCCGCCGGGCCGCACTGGCCCATGGGGGCTTGCGCCAATGACTTCGAGCAACAGGGCTGGGACCACGCCGTATCACCGGAACCGGGACCGGAATCAGAACCCACTGGCCGAGGCCGTCGCCCGCACCTGCGGTGCCCGCATGGAGGGCCGCGCCTGAGCCGCCGTCACCGCCGGTCGCCCGACAGGCAGGACCGCGACAGTAACGCCGCTGCTCCTTCGGGCATGGGCACAGCACTTCGCCCCCCGTACAGTGCGGGACATGACCGATTCCCAGCACAGCAGGACCGAGTGGCCCGAGCTCGTCGGTGTCGACATCGACGAAGCGGTATCGAAGATCCTCAGTGAACGGGAGGACCTTCAGGTCCAACCGGTCCCGGCTACCTACGCCGTCACGGCGGACTACCGCACCGACCGGGTCCGGGTGCGGTTCGACGAGGCGACGCGGACCGTGTCACGGACGCCGTGCATCGGCTGACTGCGACGCCTCCTGGTCCGCCCCGGCCTGCTGCTGGACATGGGCTCGTCGTGGCTGCCGCCGGCCCCGCGTCCTGCCGGGCGCGGGGCCGCGCGGGTCTCACCCGCCTCCGCCGCCACCGCCGGTCCCGGGCGAATGGCACTGGTCCACGGCGCAGTGACCGGAACCGCTCACTGCGCTGATGATGATCGGGGACGCGATCGCAGCCAGGATCACCATGGTGATCCCGATGACCATGGCCCAGTGCCGGACGGCCACTCCCTGAATTGCCTGTCGAACATGCTCACCCCCCTGTCGGTTACACGTGAGTATGCCCGGCAGGCACCCCTCATCTGCCATCTGGCATCCGGCATCTGCTCCAGGGCAGGCGAGAGCCTGCTCGACCAGCGCACGCAGTTCCTCGTCCTGGAGGATCCCCTGGTAGCCGTCGAGCTGGGACAGGCGGCGCTGCGACTCCCGCACTGCCAGCAGTGCGGTCCGGATCGCCGGGCTGGTACCGCCGAGCCGGATCAGCGCCCGGAGCGCGTCGTGGAAGACCCCGAACAGGTCACCACCGGCGGCGATCGCCAGCACGCACTGCTCCAGGACCGCCATGGCCGGCCCTGCCTCGCCGGTGATCGACACGAGCGTGACTGCGGCGCTGAGCTGTGTCCACGGCTGCGTGCTGGTCTCCATGATGGACCGGACCCGCTCGGCATACGGCGCCGCGGCGAGGCCGAACCCGGCCAGCGCGCCGAACGGTCCGTACCCGGGTTCCTGGGCGGCCAGGACCGCCTCGCCGACGAGCCGCAGTGCTGCCTCCCGGTTCCCACTGATCCACGCGGCGGTCCAGGTCACCGTCCAGTGGTTGCCCGGGTGATCGATTACCTGACAGGTGCGCAGGGCCGGCTCGGCCGAGGCCGCGGCCGGGCCCATCGCCTGCAGGATCCTGATCACGTGGATCGAGGTCCAGGTGTCGGCCAGCAGCGGCAGGAGATCGGGCAGGGCCGACAGGGCGTCCTCGCCCCAGGTCTCCAGCACCGCGAGGAGTCCGCGGGTCGCACCACCCCGGGCCCCGTCCCGCCGGATCACCTCCCGCATCGCGGGCAGCAGGACGTCTGCGTGCGCTCGCAGCGGGCTCAGCACGTCCGTGATGTCCGGTCGCCTCGGATCACCGGTGACGTAGCCGCGTCCTTGCTCCTCCTCCTGTGCGCGGAGTTGCTCGACCAGGCCGGGCAGGGCGCGCGGGTCACCGCTCCGGGCCAGTGCCCAACGGGCGAATTCGCCGACCGTTCCATCGAGGTACTCGTCGGCCGCGTCGTCGTCGAGCAGTTCCGCGAGCCGGTCGGCATACGGCGCCGCGGCCGGGCCCAGCGCCGCGAGGATGTTCACCGCCCGCAGCCGGATGGCGCCGTCCGGATCGGTCAGCAGCCCGCCTGCCAGCGGCAGCAGGGCGGCTTCCACGAACGCCGCTCGGTCAGGAGCCGCCACGCCAGGTCCAGTGCTTCACGGCACAGTGCGGCGTCCCCGGTGCGGTCCGCCGTCCCGACCAGTCGGACGGCGAAGGAGAGTCCGGCATCGGGGTCGTGCGCGAGCAGCCCGGCCGTACGGCGGACCAGGTCCTCGCGGGTCCAGGGGCCGTCGACCGCCGGGGTGTACCAGACCTCTTCGAACCGTGGCCGCAGCGCGAGACCGGAGAACACCTCGATCAGCCGATCCAGCTGCCGGACCGGCAGCTCCCGGTCCAGACCGGCCGAGGCATGCACGGCCGCGACCCACAGCACCGGATCGTGCCCGCCCAGCACGTCCGCGAGCACCGCCCGCGCCTCGTCGACAGCGTCGCCGCTCCCGCCGGCCCCGTCCTGCCCGGATACGCCCTCCCCGAGCGCGAGCAGCAGCGGGAGCCGTACCGTCGGGTCCGTCTCCACCCGCCAGCGCTCCACCAGCCGTGCGAGCCCCGCCGCCAGGGGTATCGCCGCCCGCCGGACCGCCGGCTCCGGATCCGCGAGCAGGGCCCACGCCCCCGTCCAGTCCTCCTCTGTCAGAGCCGGTGCCTGCATGGCCACCAGCACCTCTACGAGGGGGACCCGCGCGCCCATGGCCGGGTCGGCGGCGAGCGCCACGACAAACGGCAGGGCGGCCACCGCCGCGGACGGCGTCCGCCCTCCCTCCCTGGTGACGAGGGAGTAGAGCGGACAGCAGTTCTCCTCCGTCGCCCGCGCCCCGCCAGGCGAGCAGGCGCAGCGTCCGCGGTACGTCCTGAACCGGCTCGTGCGCACCCGCCGTCTCCAGTTCGTCCCACACCACGGCGTCAAGTGCCTCCAACGACATCCCCGTCACCGTCATCCCGCTCACCACGACCTCGTCCTGCTCGTCATCGGCCGTCATCTTCCAGGAAGTCCGGCGTCCTGTCGCTCGAATTCGCTGCTGCCTCATGCGACAAACTCAGCCTGGAGAACAGGGGATGCGGTCCACAGCTTGCGGATGGTCGCCGAGCGGTCACCAGGTCACCGGGTCACCGGGTCACCGGGAGATGAGCGGCACGGCCTGACGGGGCGGCACGGCTGCTCGCCCGGCCGCCCCGTCAGCGCATGCGTCCCGGCTACGGCCGCATCTCGTAGGCGCCCGACAGCCCGGCGACCGTCTGCCAGATCTGCCCGAAACGTGCCGCGTCGACGGCGGGCTTACGCACCGCGCCGAGGGCCCAGGCCTGCTGTGCCTCGGTCGAGGAGGCCCTGCCGTGCAACGCGATCGCGTACTCGGAGAAGTCGCGCACCAGCACGTCGAAGATCTGGTCCAGCAGCTCCCGCTGAAGGCCGACCAGCGCGGCCTGCTCCAGGATCAGCTGGCCGTAGACGACCAGGGTGAACAGGTGCCCGAGGTTCAGCAGGAAGTCGAGGTCCTGCTGCTGCTCGTCGTCCGGCGGGCAGGTGGTGAGGAAGGTCACCAGCGCCTCGCCTGCTCGGTGAAGCGGGCGACGTTCGGCACATCGGCGGCCTCGCGGTAGGCCTCGCGCCAGTCGTGGAAGCGCACCTTGCCGAGCCCGCGCGCCGGGCCCTGACGGAACAGGAAGCCGTCGTCGGCGGCGTCGAGGCGGGTCGGGACCGCGGCGTACTCCTGCGGCGCGAAGAGGTAGTTCGGCATGAACTTCAGCACCAGCGCGAGGTTGACGTGGACCGTCCCCTCAAGCTTCGGCAGAGCCCTGATGTAGCCGGTGGCGCCGTTGAAGTAGGTGTCCTTCTCGAAGCCCTTGGCCGCGATCACGTCCCAGAGCAGGTCGACGACACGCTCGCCCTCCGAGGTCACCTTCATCTTGGTGATCGGGTTGAACAGCAGGTAGCGCCGGTCGTCCTCGTCCGCGGTGCGGAAGTAGTCGACCGCCCGGGCGCTGAACAGCTTCATCGCTATCAGCCGCGCGTAGGCGTCGACGAAGCCCTGGCGCACGTGCGTGAAGTCGGTGACCGGGTGGCCGTAGAGGATCCGGTTGTGCGCGTGGGTGATCGCCTCGTAGAAGGAGTGCTCGCTGATGCCCACCGAGGCGGTGCACAGGTTGAACTTGCCGACGTTGACCGTGTTCAGCGCCGCGCTGAACGCCTCCGGCCCGGTGTGCAGATGTCGGCCCCGGTCACCGGGTACTCGTGCAGGTTGAACTCGCTGACGAACATCTGCGAGGCGACCACGTTCTGTACCAGCTCGAACTTCTCATGCCGACTGTCGACGGCGAAGAAGACGTAGCCCTCGGGCCCCTCGACGTCAGCCCGCCGTCCGAACACCGACACCATCCCGGCCACGTTGCCGTTGCCGATGTAGTACTTCCCGCCGGTGGCGGTGTAGCCGCCGTGGCCGTCGGGCGTGAGGATCATGTCGGTGGAGTAGACGTCGGCGCCGTGCTCCCGCTCGGACAGCCCGAAGGCGAAGACGTGCCCCTCGTCCAGCAGCGCCGCGGCCCGCTGCCTGGCCTCGGCGTTCGCACTCATCCAGACCGGGCCGAGGCCGAGGACGGTGACCTGCCAGGCGTACCAGTAAGGCAGCCCGTAGAACCCGAGGATCTCGCTCAGCGCGGCGTTGCGCGCCGTGTCCCAGCGCTTGTCCCCGCGCCGCCGGCCTCGGCCACGGGGGTGTTGAACGTGGCGAACAGCTTCTGGTCGCCGACGAACTTCAGGAAGTCGTCGTACCAGACCCGGTCCAGGTCCTCGGCGATCAGGCGCTGCTTGCCGCGGTCCTCGAACCAGTCGATGACGGCCCTGAGCAGCCGCCCGGTCTCCTCGTCGAACGCCGACGGGTCGAAAGTGCGGGGATTGAAAAGCGTGGTCATGCCGGAGATGCTACCAATGGGTAACTTGCTGTGGAAGGGGGCGGAGGGCGGCTGCGGACCGACGATGCGGTGCCGCCCCGGTCCGACGACCGCCCTCACCCGCGCGTCGGCGCCCTGCCGACGCGCGCCTGAGGCCTGGCGCCCGGCGGACGGGCACTGCCGCGGCTCACCGCGGGTCGGGCCGGGGGTCGCCGCGGCGGACCTCCTGAAGCAGCCCCCAGGTGAAGTCGGCGGTACAGGCACGCGCCACCCCGCTCTCGTCGGGAGCGGTGAAGTCGAGCTGCCAGCGCGTGGGGGCGCTGCCCTCGCGCGGCACGGCCGGCGGGAAGGCAGCCCCGACATCGGAGACCACGCAGCTCCAGGGGGTCAGGTCGGCCGACGTGCGCAGGACGGGCGGAGGCGTGCCCGGGGCGCGCACCAGCCACTCGTTCCACACCCGGTCGGCACCGTCCCCGGGGCCGGCCAGGACCTCGAAGCGGAGTTGCGGCCAGAGCGGGAGCGGCCACTGCCGCGCGGCACAGGCGAGGTCACCGAACCGACGCTGGAGGACCGCTTCCGGCGGGCCGAGCACCTCGGTGTAGCGACGGGCTCCACCGGGGAACCGTGGCGAGCGGACCATCGCCTGCCAGCGCTTGTTCGCCTCTCGCATCTCGGCCCGCGACGAGCCGAGGGCCCGCACCGCCTGCTCCACCAGTTCCGGGCAGTAGTCGGCCATTCGCCGCAGCAGCATGAGCTGGAACTCGGTGGTCCCGAAGCCTCGGATCGCCATCCGGCCAGGATACTGCCCGCTCCCCCGTCGACTTCCCTGACAGGCACGGTGGAGGGGGCCGGTCCGGGTTCTGCGTCCTGGCCTTGTGGGGCACTGTCACCGACGGGTGCGATGATCGCTGTCGCCAGTGCGGACGTACTGGTCTCGCGACCCAGGGGTGCTCGGATGAACACGTGGCAGGAGTTGTCGGTAGCGGTGGCAGCGCGCCTGGCTGACATATCGTCAGGCGAGCGAGGCGTGTTCGCCGCAGGCGTCGCGGAGCGGCACCTGAGCTGGCACGAGGCTCTGCCCGAGGACGACCGGGCACCGTTCACCATGAGCCTGAGGCCTGTGCTGAACTCGGTGTGGGAGGGTGTCCTCGGTGACTCGACCGCCTTTGCGGCCGTGAAACGCGGAGTGGCCGAGTTCATGCTCAGCGACTTCTGTCACAACGACGGCCAGGACGGGCCGGAGGACGCGGGCGAACCTGCCGCGGCGGCGACGCTGCATGCCGCGCACGCGTACCTGTTCGGCTGCGCCGACTTCGCGGTCTGGGTCAGTCGCAGGGCGGTGGACGCCACCGACCAGCACCTTGAGTACCTCGCCGAGCAAGGGGAGGACGACATCCCGGACACCGACGAGTCGCTCGCCGCCGAGCTCCAGCGCCAGCTGCGGGATCTCGACCTCATCGCGAACTACTCGAACGACCTCCGCCACACCGGCAGAGGACTGTCCGTCGACACCTCGACCCGGCTCCGTGCGGAACTGCGGACCCCGCTCTCCAGCCGGGACTGACCGCCCGGGCCGGGCCGTCACCGGTGTCGCCGGGAACCAAAGATGTCCGTCGCACCAGACGGTCCGGCAACTCCAGCGAAGTGTTTCTGGAACTGTCTGCACACAGGAGCAGGGGGCCGACCGGATTCACTGCGGTCGGCCCCCTCTTCGCGTACCGGGTTTGTTCCCGCGTACGGCTACCCGCTCCGTGCGCCGGGCAGCCCGCCCCGGCTCAGCCCTGCGCCCGCTCCGCCACGGGCTGCCACTTCTCCCACACCGCGAGACGCTGCTCGTAGTCGGCCTTGGCGATGCCCAGCGGCGCCGAGCCCAGGAAGCAGCGCAGCGGCGGCTCGGCGGCGTCGACGATCTCCAGCACGGCCGCCGCGGACGCGGTCGGATCGCCCGGCGTGCCGACGCGCTCGCGGCGCTGCTCCTGCACCTGCTTGTGGAAGTCGGCGTACGCGGGCAACGGTTCGGAGGTGCTCGACGAGGAACCCGCCCAGTCGGTGGCGAACCCACCGGGCTCGATCAGCGTGACCTTGATGCCGAACGGCGCCACCTCCTGGGCCAGCGCCTGGCTCAGGCCTTCGAGCGCCCACTTCGACGCGTGGTAGATCCCGACCAGCGGGAAGGCGGTGATGCCTCCGATGGAGGAGACCTGGAGAATGTGGCCGCTGCCCTGCTCACGCAGGAACGGCAGCGCCGCCTGCGTGATCCACAGTGCCCCGAACAGGTTGGTCTCCAGTTGCGCGCGTGCCTCGGCCTCGGTGAGTTCCTCGACCATGCCGAAGTGGCCGTATCCGGCGTTGTTGATCACCACGTCGAGGCGCCCGAACCGCTCGTGCGCCTGCTGCACCGCGGCGAAGTCGGCGTCACGGTCCGTCACGTCGAGCCGCAGGGGCAGCAGCCGTTCCCCGTACTTCTCGCTAAGGTCACTCAGCGTGGACAGGTCGCGCGCGGTCGCGGCCACCGAATCGCCGCGTTCGAGGGCGGCGATGGCCCACTCCCTGCCGAAGCCGCGTGAGGCACCGGTGATGAACCAGATCTTCTGCGTCATGGTGTGCTCCTCAAGGAAGTCTTCATCCGTACAGTCAGCACGTCGCGGTGCTTCGCCCACCAGCTAACACCTTCGACTGGACTCGAAGGCAAATTCACCGCCCCCGGAGGCCGCCTTCATCGTCACAAGGAGTGATCGTCCTGACTGCGAACGGCTCCAGCTCGTCGGGGCCGCCGACCAGCGCAGTCGACGAGCGCAGCCGACCAAGACCATTCCCCGCTATGGGCATGCCAATCTGCTCTGCATTGATCCATGCCGGAGACCGTGGCTGTGCCGAGGGCTCGATCAACGTGTGAGATTACCGTTGGTTTTACCGTTGGCTGAACAGCCGTTCTGCTCAGCGGTGTTCGGCATCACTACGCGCAAGTGCCGTGAGGCGCGGGAGGATCGGCAGCCTTGGTGGTAGCTCCCGGCCGTGCCCAGCGGGGGTGTGGTGCAGGTTTCAGCGCTGCTGCTCGGGGAGACGCGGACGAAGTCCAGGAGCAGGGTGCAGAACGCCGCGGGCTGTTCCAGCGGCGCGAGGTGCCCTGCGTCGGGGATGACCACGGTCCGGCCTGCGCCCAGGTCGCGGGCCAGTCCCTCGCCGCCCGTGAAGAAGTCGGGCATGTCGTGTTCACCGACACCGACCAGCGCGGGAGCGGTCAGCGTGCGCAGCGCGGCCGTTCCTTCGCCAAGCGGGTCCGCCGCCAATTGCGGCTCGCGGTGGGAGAGTTGTTCGGTGAGCTGGCTGCGGAGCATGCGGGCGGCATGCGCGCGTACTTCGCCGGTCGTGCCCGCCGAGGTCCACGCCTCGACGCCGGCTGTCACGGCTGCGTCCAGGTCGCCGGCGGCGAGTGCCGTCCTTTCGGCGTCCCAGGCGGCTTGCAGACGTGCGGAGGCCGGCTGGTCGTGGGGCCGGTACCCGATGAGTACCAGGCCTTGGACCCGCTCGGGTGCCGTGACGGCGGCCTGGAGCGCCACCAGGGCGCCGAGGGAGTTGCCGGCCAGGACGAAGCGGTCGGCCCCGAGGTGGTCAAGCGTGTCGAGCACGTCCGACCAGGGGGCCACCTGGCGGCCGTCGGGGACGGTGGCGTCGCCGTGGCCGGGCAGGTCCAGGGCGATAGCCCGCACGCCCGCCTCGGCGAGCAGCGGAAGGTGGGCGTCCCACATGGTCCGGTCGGTCGCCGGGCGTGCAGCAGGACGACCGGGCGGCCTTGGCCTGCCTCAGCGTAGGGAAGCAGCATGGTAGGTATCTTTTCTTTGGTGGGAACGGGGGGTGGGAGACGGAGACGGGGCAGGCAATCGGCGCGCGGTGCGTAGAAGCGGGAGACTCGCCTTCCTCGGCCGACTGTCAGGCCGCGGCGGTCAGGCCGCGGCGGTCAGGCCGCGGCGGTCAGGCCGCGGCGGTCAGTTCGTCGGTTTCCGCGTCGCTCAGCCGCAGGGTCGCGGCGGCCAGGTTCTCCTCCAGGTGCGCAACCTTGGAAGTGCCGGGGATGGCAGGACGACCCCGGAGCGGGCCAGCAGCCAGGCCAGCGCAACCTGCGAAGGGCCGACGTGGTGGGCGGTCGCGATCCGGTCGACGAGGCCACCCGGACGGGCCAGCTCACCTGCGGCCACCGGCGCCCAGGGGATGAAACCGATGCCGTGGCGGGTGCAGTACTCCAGGACGTCGGCGGAGCTGCGGTCGGTGAGGTTGTAACGGTTCTGGACGGTGGCGATCTCCACGATCGTACGGGCCTGCTCGATCTGGGCAACGGTGACCTGGGACAGTCCGATCGCCACGATCCTGCCCTCGTCCTGGAGCCTCTTCAGCTCGCCGACCTGGTCCTCCAGCGGGACCTTCGGATCGACGCGGTGCAACTGGAACAGGTCGATCTGGTCCACGCCGAGGCGGCGCAGACTCATCAGGGCCTGCTGGCGCAGGTACTCCGGGCGCCCGACCGGCGGCCAGGCCGCCGGACCGAGGCGGACCAGTCCCTCGTCGGTCCTGATCACGTCGGGCCCGTTGCGGGTCAGCCCGGCCTTGGTCGCGATCAGGACGTCGTCGCGGTAGGGGTGGATCGCCTCCCGGATGATCTCCTCGCTCACATATGGGCCGTAGGAGTCCGCGGTGTCGATGAGTTGCACGCCGAGTTCGACGGCGCGGCGCACCACGCGGACGCACTCCTGACGGTCCTCGGGCTCGCCCCACACTCCTGGTCCGGTCAGGCGCATGGCGCCCAGACCGAGACGGGCGACCTTCTTGCCGGCTATCTCGAAGGTGTCGCGGCATCGGACAGGGATGCGGTCATGATCGGAGTTCTCCTTCTTCTGCGTGAATGGTCCGGCCCGTCGAGGCCTCGTCCTGCTCGGACAGCCGACCGAGCAGGACCAAGGCGTCGGCGCTGGTGCTGCCGGGTTCCGCGCTGTAGACGGACAGGTGCTGTCCGGGGGCGCTGGTGACGGCGAGCGCCTCGAAGTGCAGACGCAGCTCCCCCACCCGTGGGTGCCGGAAGTGCTTGTCCTCGTGCGTACGAGGACGGACCTCGTAGCGCGCCCACAGCCCAGCGAAGGCGGGGCTGCGCACGCTCAGCTCCCCGACGACCCGCTCGATCCGCTCGTCCTGCGGGAACTGCGAGGAGGACGCCCGCAGATTGCCCACCGCGATCCGCGCCGCGTGGTCCCAGTCGGCGTAGAACTCGCGCGCGAAGGGATCGAGGAAGATCATCCGCGGCAGGTTGTCGTACTGGGCGAAACCGCAGTACAGCTCACGCGCCATCGCGTTGGCCGCGAGCACGTCCTGCGCGGACCCGACCACGAAGGCCGGCAGGTCACGCATGCCGTCCATCAGCCGCAGCAACTGCGGAGCGACGGTGGTCGCGGCCGCCGCCGTCCCGAAGACGGGCAGGCCCAGCCGGAAGAGATGGGCGGCCGCTGCGTCGTTCAGCCGCAGAGCTCCGGCGATCGCCCGCAGTACCTGCTCGGACGGGTGCCGCTCCCGGCCCTGCTCCAGACGGATGTAATAGTCCGTGCTCACCCCGGCCAGCAGCGCCACCTCATCGCGCCGCAGCCCCGGCACCCGCCGGGATCCGTAGTCGGGCAGACCGACATCTGCCGGCCCGACCGCCGTACGACGGGCGCGCAGGTAGTCACCGAGTGCGTTTTCGCTTTGCATGACAGCCAGGCTAATCGCGGACGGGCACCCTGGCGTGGGTGCGCTGCACCCACCCGGAAGGGATCGTCCCGGCCCGGTCCGGCTCCGTGACCTGCCGGTCCGTCGATCGTGCCGGCCGTACTCCTTCTCTTCGGGGTCGCCCGGCCGATCGTTCCCGCGCGGCGCGGCTCCGAAGCCGTTGGCTGCTGCCGGAGTTGACGCGTTCCTCGCCGGGGCGTCCGTAGTCGCCTCTACAGGCCCGCCCCACGTCGGCCGACATCATCGCCTCGGCGAAGGTCTTCACCATCGCGCGCAACAGGTCGGGACTCGCCGGGGCGGGGTTCTCCACCAGCAGGGCGGCAAAGGGCACACTGTCAGGTGCGGTCGTCGCGCGGGTCTCCTTCAGGAGCTTGGTCGTTCCCGAAAAGGCAGCCGACTGCCGTCTCACATTCTCGGGGCGACACCCACTACCGGGACGAGACGCCGGGAACGGATGGACCCCGTACACCACTTCCCTGGACGCAACCCCCTCCCTCTCGCCTCGACCCGCACGTGGCCGGCGGTTCGGTCGGCCGTCATCGGCCCGGCCGCCCGCCTCCGGCGCGACGGTTCCGCGCCCGGGGCCGACGCCGGACGCACCACCTGACGCGCCACCTGGGGCCGCGTCCGACCTTCCGTTGCAGGCCGACACCAAGGACGAACGACGACAAGGAGATCCGCTATGGACAGAGCGGTCCGAGCGCATGGCGCAGGCTGGGGATCGGGGGCCGGACCGCGGTGGCCGTCGCATCGGCCGTGGTACTGGCCGTGGCCACGGCTGCCACGGCCGTCGGGGCTGTCGGAGCCGCGCCGCAGTCCGGCATCGGGGCAGGCGCCACGTATGTGGCGCTGGGCAGCTCCTTCGCCGCCGGGCCGGGGATCCTCCCGGAACAGCAGGACAGCCCGGCCCTGTGCGGTCGGTCGCAGAACAACTACGCGAGTGTGGTGGCGCGTGACTGGGGGCTGGACCTGCACGACGTGACGTGCGTCGGGGCCACCACCGCCGACATCCTGACCAGGTCGCAGCACGGCCGGCCGCCGCAGATCGAGGCCGTCACGGCGGACACCCGGCTGGTCACCGTCACGGTCGGTGGCAACGACGTCGACTACCTGGGCAGCCTCATCGCGTACTCCTGCCAGAACAGCGGAGGTGCGAACTGCGGAACCGTGAAGCAGGACAAGATCGACAAGGCTCTCGGCTCCGTCGCACTGTGGATCGGCCACGTGGTCGAGGCGGTCCGCCTGCGAGCCCCCAGGCCCAGGTGGTGCTGGTGAACTACCTGACCGTGCTGCCGCAGGTGGGCCGGTGTGCGCCGGGGTGCCGCTGACCAACGACCAGGTGTCGTTCGAATGGTCGGTCGCGTCCAGGCTGGAGGCGGCCACCTCCGACGCCGCGAAACGCCGCGGCGCGACGCTGGTCCACGCCGCCGCCGCGAGCCGGGGCATGACGCCTGCTCGGCCGATCCGTGGGTGGAGCAGTACCGGACACAGCCCGGGCGGACCTCCTACCACCCCAACGAGGCCGGGATGTCCCAGGTTGCCTTCCTGATCGAGTCCACCCTGATGGGGAAGCGGGGACGCTGACCCAGCGGCCCTGCCCGGGCGTCATGAGAGGAAGTACCGATGAAACACCCACTCGGCCCACTCGCAGATCTGCCCCTCAGGACCGGCGCCGCCACAGGACTCGCTGGCCAGGTCATCTACCACTACATCCGCAACTTCCGTACCGCCTCCAGGTCCATCGACCGGCACGTCTACTTCCTGGAGACCGACCCGAACGGCCACCGCGTCAACCTGGGTGGTCCTGGGCGGCTTCAACCGGATCCCGTCGAGCCTCGACCCCAGACTGCCGGCGGGCTCGCAGACGCCCGCCGGTCCCCGACGGACTCCTCGCCCGCGTCCGACGGCAACAGCCCCCGAGGAAGCCGGGGAGGCCGTCCCCGCCTACGGGCGGAAACGGCCTACGGCCCACGGCCTGCGGAATCGCCGGGCAGTCGAAGCAGCGCACACGACGCCAGCCCGGCAACCGCGCGGGGACATCGCGCTCGCGCAGGACTTCAGCGCTCCTGCTCTTCCTCCACGGCACGGTTCCAGTCGCGCTTGCTGGACTGCCAGCCGTCCTCGTCGTGTCCGGTGCGCCAGTAGCCGGAGATGGAGAGCCGGTCCAGTGGCACGCCGTGCTCGACCCGCAGCAGTCGGCGCAGTTCCTTCACGAAGCCGGCCTCCCCGTGCACGAACGCCTCGGGGTGCCGGGCGGAACTCCAGCCCGCTGACGGCGCGGACCAGAGCCTGTCCGACCCTGCCCTCGCCGCGGTGCAGCCAGGTGATCTCGGCGTCGGCCGGGGTGGACAGCTTCTGTTCCTCTTCCGGGCCGGCCACCTCGACGAAGACGTGGGCCTTGGCGCCATCGGGGAGTTGTTCCAGGCATGCGGCGATGGCGGGCAGCGCGCTCTCGTCGCCCACCAGCAGGTACCAGTTGGCGTCGGGGCTCGGGGTGTAGCCGCCGCCGGGACCGTTGAAGTGCAGGACGTCGCCGGGCTGCGCGTCGGCGGCCCAGGGGCCGGCCACGCCCTCGTCGCCATGATGGACGAAGTCCACCGCCAGCTCGCGGGTGGCCGCGTCCACTGCCGCACGGTGTAGGTGCGGCTGATCGGCCACTGCTCACGGGCAGTTCGGCGCGGATGAGGGCGGTGTCGAAGGACTCGGGGTAGGTCACCCCGGGGCGGGGGAACTGGAGTTTGATGTAGTGGTCGGCGAAGGTCCCGGCGTCGAAGGCGGCCAGGCCCTCGCCGCCGAGCACGACCCGGATCATGTGCGGGCTGGGCCGCTCGACGCGCTGCACGCGGCCGTGGGGTTGGCTGCGGACGGCGCTGCGGACGGTCGGTCATGGTTCTCCTTGTGAATTGCGGTGGAGCTTGGTGGGGCTGGTCACGCGGGTGGCACTGGTGCGCAGCGGGCGCGCAGGAGAGCGACGACGACAAGGACGGCTGTGGCGGAGGCCCCGGTTGCGGAGAGAGAGGCTGCACGGCAGCCACTGACGAGCGGGCCATGGTGGGCGTTGGTCCGGGCGGCGCGACGGTGGCCAGAGCCGCGAGGCCGATGGCCCGGCCGACCTGCTGTGCGGTCACGAACAGGCCCTCAGCCTGGCCTCGTTCACCGGCATCCCGAAGGCAGTGATCATGATTCCGCACAGGACGTTCACCTGATAGGAGCCGGTGTCGCTGATGGCAGGTGAAATCCCCGAGGTGCCGGCCAATGCCGCCGAATCTGGTGATCGTTGAGTTGAGCGGGGACACGGCCAGCCAAGTGACTCGGCGTCAGCAAGAACCAGCCGACGGGGCGGTGACCTCGTCGGCGTCGGCGGCCAGCAGCAGGTACAGCGACTGGCGGCGCGAGTGAGCACCTTCTTGGCCTCCTCGCGCTGCGCGGGCGTACCGACCGCGTCGACCTGCCGGACGGCCGCGGTCAACTGCTCGACCAGCTCCCGGTACGGGGACTCGCCGTGCCGGGCCTCTTCCCCGGCCCCCTCCCAGATCTGGGCCAGATGCTCGGCTTCTGGTCGGCGTGCTCGCGGCCCGCGCGGTCAGTGCCAGCACCTTGCGGCCATTGCCCGGGGGCTCGATCAGCCCCTCGTCCTCCAGCTGGAGATCGTGGGGTAGACGGAGCCCGAACTCACCGCCACTCACCGCCGGTACGCGCTTGATCTCCTGGATGATCTGGTAGCCGTTGCTCGGCGCCTCACTCAGCAGTGCGATGATCGCAGTACGCACGTCGCCGCGCCCCTGCGACTGCGCCGCCGCGTGCGCGGCTCGTCACTGGCGCCATAGCCGCCGCGCTCGTGCCAACGGGCCGATCCGTCGCCGTGACGGCGGCGTCCTCGCCCGCCGACGGCTTCGGCGTTCCCTCCCGGGTCCTCGGGCCAGAAATGAAGCTGCTCATGATGACCTCTCCTTCGAAGACGGCAGGGGCGCAGAGGATCACGGCGCCCTCGGAACATCTCGCAGACACGTTAACAACATGTCGTTAACTGAACGCTATATCGCTAAACTAGCGAACGCAAGTGCCCCCTCCCCCCAGCGGGGACCATGGCGCGCGGCGACGCCCGAGCGGCTCAAGAAGGAGCCGGGCCGGCCCGCAGAGCGGAGCCAGGGCCCCTGACGCGAGCGGTGGATAATGGCCGGAGTTGGCCAGCCGGCTGCGCCTGCGGCACCGATCGATGGAAAGGCAGAAAACGGATGACCCTGGAGGAAGGCCGACGCGTCAGGCTGACGGAGGATCTCGGGATCGGTGAAGCCGTCGCGGGCGAGCCCGGGGCCGTGGTCGGGTTCCTCTCCCTGGGAGCCGGGGTCGAGGGCACCGTCGAGCGAGTGGACGGGGAAATCCCGGAGAGCGAACAGGTCCGCGAGTACCAGCGGCTCAAAGCACTGTTCGACGACTACGGGCACACCATGCCCGCCGCGAGCCGGGAGCGCTTGGAGACGGAGATCTCCAGCCTGGAGGCGGAGTGGGCCGCGCACCAGGAACGGGGAAGCCGCGTGACGGTCCGGGTCCGGCTGGACAACGGCTTCATCCTCGACGGGGCGCACCAGGACGTCCTCACGCCGCTGTAAGGCAGGCAGTCACGCTCCGGACCGGCCTCGCGCCGCAGCCGCTTGCGTCGCGTTCGTCAGCCAACTCGGCTCAGCCTCTCGGTCAGCACTGGCTCTGACGGCTCAGCATCCAGCGCCAGGTCAGCGGCCGGCTCACCGAACCCCGGGCCTGCCAGGTCCAGCCGCTTGGCGCCCTCCCCTGCGGGCAGCAGCGCACCGAGTGCCCGGCCGAGGAGCTCTGCGACCGGCCCGGGCGCCACCTCTACCGGTGCTCCCCGGCGGCCACCACTACCTGGGCGAGGGCCACGCCCGCCGGGATGTCCCGGTACTCGCTCAGCCGATGCGAGAACGCACCGGTAGCGAGCAGTTCCGCCCAAGCCATGATCGGCCGCTCCGGCGGACCGGGCAGCCGCACTGTCGCCTGCGGGACGAGCCGGACGACCTGCCAGCACCCGCAGTCGTCCATCCTCGTTGCGACCGGCAGATCGCAGCCCAGACAGGCAAGGTTCGGCCCGTCCCTCCCATCGATACCATGCAGTAGCCCCCGGCCCGTTCGAGGATCAGCCCGGTGCCACGCATGTCGCCGGGCGCGAGGAGGACAGTGTCCGATGGTCCGTCGGACAGCGCGCCAAAGGGCGCGAAGCGCCCCAGCTCCGCCGCCTCACGCGCCCCGGCCTCGTTGCACTGCCGCCACGGCGGCCCGTACGGCGCGGGGTCGACGGTGTAGGACCCGGGCCTCCAGCAGCGACGGGTGCAGCCTCTCCCCATGGGTATCGGCCAGGTGGATCGGCAACGCCACCGCCGACACCGCCGCCGTCAGGACCGCACCGCAGCCCGCACATCCGAACACCGCCAAGCTGTCCCCTTCCGCCGTCGAAGCCCCTGCATCCCACCAAGCAGGCGGACCGGGAAGCAAAGGGTTTTCAGCCGACGCTCAGCACTCGACCGACAGGCAGAGCAGCCCCGACGTCCCGGCCCGGCCCGGCCCGGGGAAGCCAGAAGCCGCGCCGGACCGAACGTCCAAGCGGCATCGGACCAGATCACCGCCCTTGCTCGGCAGGGGTCGTGGCGGCCTGCGGCCACAGCGACCTGTGCGGCAGCGGCGGCCGGGACTTCGCCGTCCGTGGCGGTACATCTGGGCAGCGCGGGTTCCATCGCCATTCGTCAGGTCGAGTGGGGCGCAGGTCACAACTGACGGTGTCACAGGGCGGTGGCCTGCCTCGTCTCAGGTGTGCAGCGGCTGACAATCACCTCAGCCGCACGGCATTGAAGGGAAAAACCACATGCGCATGCGCACTCATACAAGGACGGCTCTTGCCATCACCGGGGCCGTGGCCGCGCTCGGGCTTGCCGCGGGTCCTGCCCTGGCGGCCAACCCGACCGCGTACAACACCAGGACCCAGTACCTGACCGCCAGTCCGGTGACGGGGGACGCCACCTCCTGCACCTCGCGGAGCATCTACCTCGAGGCCGGCACCTACACGTGGACCCTGGAAGAGGGGACGACCGAGTCGATCTACCTCAAGGCGGGCACGTACGGCTGGGCCGACTGCCTTGTCCCGGAGAACGGGTACTACGAGCACAACTCGGCCACGCCGCCGTCGGGCGCCACGGCCGAACTGTCCGACTCGCTCGTCATCGGTGGCAGCGGCACGTACACCTGGGGATCAGAGCTCACTCCTCCGCCTGATCTCCGACGCCGCGTCCTTCCCCCAGCGGCGGCAGCAGGGGAAGGGCCCGGCGTTGACCCGCGGCGAGCCGGGGGCCGCTGCGAGCGTGGATGGGCTGGGGGCGGCCCCGGGTCCGGCGGGTGGGACGGCTGTCCCACCCCTCGGCTCGGGCCGGCCTCGTGCCGCAGCGGGTCGCCTCGGGTGCGGTGGCCGTCGGCGACCAGCAGCCCCCATCCGTGGCGGGCACAGAAGTGGCCCGGCACTTGGCCTGGTTGATCCGATCGGGACATCCGCAGGCTGGAGAGAGGAGGTCGGACTGCGCCAGGAGAGCTTCCTGTGAGCCAGCAAATGAGTTGCAGGGCTTCGGGATGGGGTGTCAGATCTCGGCTATGACGATTGTGCTGGGTACGCGACTGCCGACGGGGTGCGCGCGGCCATGGGCGCGCTGCGGGATTGGCAGTGTGACGGAGCGCCGATGCAACTGCATTCGGGGGACGTCGGCTGGAACCACCGGTTCGGAACGGCCGAGACGGCTGCGGTAGTTCGCACCTGGAGCCGGGACGGACAGATCCTCGCCGTCGGGATGCTGGACTCGCCGACGGTGTTGCGGATGACGGTCGCTCCCGGCGCTTTCCAGGACGAAGGCTTGGCGCGGCAGCTGGTCGAGGACTTCTCGCTGCCTGAGCGCGGCGTGCTCGGCAGGCAGGGTGTCCATCGAGGCGCCGCTGGGCCTGCTGCTCCATGACCTGCTCACCAAGGACGGCTGGGGCGTCGATGAGCCGTGGACGCCGCTCTTCCGCGACCTGTCGGAAGCGGTGGAGGACCCCGGCGTGCGGATCAAGGCGATCGGCGCGGAGCAGGCACAGGACTTCGCCGATGTCTGCGGTCGGCGTTCAACACCTCGCGGCCCACCCGCGACTACTGGCATGCGATGTCGGCGGGGCCGTTCTACGCCGACGACGCCCGCTGCCTGGGTGCCTATGACGACCGGGGTAGTCCGGCGGCGGTGGTGACGGTCTGGTCGGCCGGCCCGGGGAAGCCGGGACTGGTCGAGCCGATGGGCGTCCACGCGGACCACCGCGGTCGCGGATACGGCCGGGCGATTACCGTCGCCGGGGCGGCTGCGCTGCGGGAGATGGGCTCGTCGAGCGTGCGCGTGTGCACGACGAGCTCCAACGTCGGTGGCATCGCCGTATACAAGGCGGCCGGATTCAAGGCGAGGCCGGAGATCGGCGACCGGATCCGGAACGCCTGACGCTGATACAGCCCGGGCCCCTCGCCACGGGAGCCGGCCGAGTGGAACACCTGGTACGAGCAGCGGTACCGGCGCTGGTCGGCGGACAGCACCTGGGACCGGATCTTCCGGGCGGCGCCGGCCCAGGCCGACGCCGGGGGCTGGCTGGACTGGAGTCGGGCAGGCATCGACTGCACGACCTGCCGGGCCCACCGGCTCTCGCAGCGAACCGGACGTCAGCGCAAGCTGCGCGGATAGCGCACGACGAGGTCGCCGCCGCGCAGCCGGCCGGTGACCTCAATCCGCAGGTCCACGGGAACGTTCGGGTCCTGCTGGGGCGGGCGGACTTTCAACTCGCCCATGCGCACGATGACTTCGTTGGCCACGACCACGATGCCCGGCCTGGTGGTCAGCAGCAGATCGCCTCCGATCCCGAGGTCGACGTCGATCGACAGCCGGTCGTGGGTCACCACCGCGTCGCTGAAGTCCAGCTTGGCGTTACCGACCGTCAGCTTGATCTCCATCCGGCGCGGGACCACCCAGGGCCCGACCCACTCGACCGTACCGATGCGCTTCTCGATCCGCACCAGGTCCTTGACCGGGACGGGCGGTTCCGCGCGCCGCGGCTGGTCCGGCAGATCCCTGGTCAGCGTCGCCAGGTCACGCAGGGTCTGCGCGCGCAGCGCCGACTCCACCCTCTGGTCGAGCTCCTCGGGGGTCAGCCGGCCCTCGGCAGCCGCGTCGCGGATGATATCCACGACCTGGTCCCGATCGGCGTGCGACACCCTCATGTCCTCTGCGGACACGCGCCCGATGGCATCGCCTGATGGTTGTTCATTGTCCATGGGTCCAGCCTTGCTGGTCTGCCCCATGATCGGCAAGGCTGGATATCAGCTTCGGGCAGCAACGGAGGCCCGGCGGACCGCGGGGCGTCGCTGCCGCCCCGCGCCATGCACGGCACCACCGCCCAACCGACCGCTCGGCCAACCCCAGGTCCCTCGTGACGACTGCCGCGCCAATGGCCGGACGCCGGGCGGACGGTCAGTCGGTCCTTCGGTCGATGGTCCCGAGCAGGGTCCGCAAGGCCGGGCGAACGGCAGGCGGTGGGCTCAGGCCATCGTCTTGGCCATCTGGCGACAGGCGTCCGCGCACATGCGACAGGACTCGGCGCACTGCATCATCATCTTGTCGTCGGGGATGCTCATACAGGCCTGGGCACACATCTCACAGGCCCGCGCCGTCATGTCGCACATCTCCGGGGTCATCTCCGACATGCGCATCGCCATCTGCGCGCACATCCGGGTCATCTCCGCGCAGTCCATCATCACCCGCATCAGCTTCGGGTCGGTGTATGCCCCACCCTTCTGCAGGCAGTAGCTCATGGTCTCCTCGCAGCGGGTGTAGCAGGCCAGGCAGGCCTCGATGCTCTTGTGCATGTCGGTGCTGAGCTCCATCGACTTCACGAAACACTCCCTTGATGGTTTTTTCGGGCTTTCCACCCAATTCCCACCATCTCATCATATGGACATCTCTGCGGTGCAGTACTGCTCCGAACGGCCGGATGCCCTGGGACGCACCCGATCCTGGCCACCTGCGCCACCCATAGGGTCGAGATGATCAAGAAGTGGCCGCCGGCCCGCCCCGGCCGAACGGGACCTCGGGCGGTGGCGTCGGCGAAGCGAGCCGGTCACCTTCCCGGTGGCCGTATCCAGGGCAGCGAACAGCATCGTGGTACTCACCCGAATGCAGTAGCGGCTGGCCCGATCCGGGACGCCGGGCATCATCGGCAGCACCGGCTGCGAGCGGCCCAGTGCTTGTTCCGTCGGATCAGGGGCGCCTGGGCCAGGACCGCCCACCAGTTCCTCGAATCCCTTGCCGGATACATCCGACGGGACGAGGGCTCGCTGCGGGCGCTCCGGCAACACGACCGGTGACGGCCTCCAGTAGCGGAGGCGACGACCGGCGAGGACGGCGGTGCGGAATCGTGGCGCGGGTGGCGGGGCGTCCGGCCGTCCGGCTGTGTTCAGGCCGGCTCTGTCCCCCCGTTCGGGAGGCCGAGAGTCAGGTTCCTTTCGAGGCGGCGGAGCAGACGGACGGCGTCGCCGTGCTGGCGGTCGGACAGGCCGGCGGTAGTGATCGCTTCCAGTTCGGCCCAGAGCTGCTCGACCTGCGGGCGCAGCTGAATGCCTTGCGGCGTCAAGGAAACGATCATCGAGCGGCCGTCCGTCGGCGAGGGCGAGCGGGTGATCAGCCCTTGGTGTTCCAGCCGCTGCAAGGTTCGGGTGACGGTGGAGGCGTCGAGCTTCAGCGCCGTGGCCAGGTCCCGCTGGGTCTGGTGGTCGTGGTCCCACAGCCTCATCAGCAGGAGTTCCTGTCCGGGGAACAGGCCGACGCGGTTCAGGAGGTGTGTCGCTGCCACCCGATGTGCGCGGGCGAGTCGGATAGCCATGTGGCTGATCTCGCCGTACTGCTCCATGTGCGTCCCTTCAGGATCTCCAGTTCCTTGGCGAGCCAAATACTACGGCAGCTCCACCACCGGCGACGAGGCACGAAGATAGACAGTTGGCCAGCCAATGATTATATTTGGTGCGCCAACTACTTGCGTGTGCTTGGGAGATGGACATGAGCGTTCGACCGGGATGGATCCTGGTGCTCGGTGCGACGGGGCGTCAGGGCGGTTCCACAGCAAGGGAACTGCTGGACCGCGGCTGGGAGGTCCATGCGCTGGTGCGCGATCCGCATGCGCCTGCGGCGCGGAAGCTGGCGGATCATGGTGCCGTACTGGTCCATGGCGACCTGGACGATCCGGCGTCACTGCACAACGCGATGCGCGGGGCACACGGCGTGTTCAGCGTGCAGACCTTCACCACGCCGGAGGGCGTCGCAGGTGAGGAGCGCCAGGGCCGCTCGGTGGCCGACGTCGCCGCGCGGGAGCGGGTCGCCCACGTTGTCTACAGTTCGGTCGGCGGGGCCGAACGGAGCAGCGGCGTGCCTCACTTCGAGAGCAAGGCCGCAATCGAGCGGCACATCGAAGCCCTGGGCCTGCCCGCCACCGTCCTGCGTCCGACGATGTTCATCGACAACTTCGCGTCATTCGGGCCGGCTCTGGTGGAAGGCGAGCTGGTCCTGTCGCTCGGGCTCGCACCGCAGACGGTCCTGCAGATGATCGCGACCCGGGACATCGCCGTCTTTGCCGCCGACGCCTTCGACGACCCGGAGCACTGGATCGGCCGAAAGATCGAGATCGCCGGTGACGCGCTCACCGGAGCGCAGATGGCCGAGGCGTTCGCTGAAGCAGCCGGTACACCCGGCAGGTTCCAGGAAGTGCCGATCGAGCAGTTGCGCACGATGAACCAGGAGATGGCCGCCATGTTCGACTGGTTCAACCGCGAGGGATACCGTGCCGACCTCGCCGCCCTGCGCGAACAGCATCCGGACCTGACCACGCTGAAGTCCTGGCTGCGCGAGACCGGCTGGAAGGCGTCGGCACGATGAGCCGGGCGATCGTTTTCGACACCTACGGCGGCCCGGAGGTACTGCGCACGGTCCAGGTCGCTGAGTTGACGCCGGGGCCGGGTCAGGTCCGGGTCCGGGTGAAGGCGGCCGGGGTGAACCCGATCGATGCCAAGATCCGAGGCGGCCGACTGGACGGCCGTGTCCCGGTGGCCTTTCCGCAGACCCTCGGCAACGAGTTCGCGGGCGTCGTCGACCGGGTCGGTGCGGGCCCGGCCGCATACCCGGTGGGCGCTGAGGTCTTCGGCTTCACCTCGATGTCCGCCTATGCGGACCACGTCGTGGTGGGCGTCGACCAGGTGACGGCCAAACCTGCTGCCTTGCCCTGGGAGACGGCCGCTGCCCTGTCGGCGGTGGGCCAGACCGCGTACAACGCCCTGAGGATCCTTGCGGTGAACCAAGGAGAGACCCTGCTGGTGCACGCCGCCGCCGGCGGCGTCGGCACCGTGGCCGTCCAGCTGGCCCGTCTCCTGGGCGCTACCGTGATCGGCACGGCGAGTGAACGCAACCACGAATACCTGCGCTCGCTGGGGGCCACCCCCGTCGTCTACGGCCCAGGGCTCACCGAGCGGGTACGGAATCTGGCCCCCGGCGGTGTGCAGGCGGCGCTCGACTGCATCGGCGCGGATGCGGTCCGCGTTTCACTCGACCTTGTGGAGAACCCCGGACGTATCGGCACCACCGCCGACGAGTCGGCCGCTGACACCTACGGCGTCCACCGCATCCGCTACGAGCGCTCCGCCCAAACGCTGGCCGAACTTGCCCGCCTCTACTGCGCCGGGAAACTGGTCCTGCCGGTGGCGAAGACCTTCCCGCTGGAAGCCGCAGCGGACGCCCACCACGAGATCGAGACCGGACACGTACGCGGCAAGATCGTGCTCGTGGCGAGCGGCTGAGACGACGACGCCGACGGTCCGGCCGCAGAGGGCCGTCTCTGCGGCCGGGCGCACCGGACGCGCCGAACCCACCGGACGCGCCGGGCATCGCACAGCGTGCACCTCGTACCCCGAACGCCCCCGGTGGGAACGGTGAGCTTCCCTGCCTTCCCACCCGTGCCGGGGTCAGAAGACGGACAGCCCGGACAGCGTGGTGAAGGCGTCCAGCGCCGCGACAGCGCCGACCGAGTTCCCGGCCGCGTCCAGCCCCGGGCTCCAGGCGCACACCGCCGCCCGTCCCGGGATCATCGCCAGCACTCCGCCGCCGACCCCGCTCTTGCCCGGCAGCCCCACCCGGTACGCGAACTCACCGCCGCGGTCATAGGTCCCACAGGTGAGCAGGACGCCGTTGACGCGCTTGGCGTCGCTGCGCGACAGCAGCCGGGAGCCGTCCGCGCGCAGCCCGTGCCGGGCCAGGAAGCGCCCCGCGAGCGCCAGATCCCGGCAGCTCGCCTCGATCGCGCAGTGCGCGTAGTACTCGGCCAGCACCTCCTCCACCGGGTTCACCAGGTTGCCGTGGCTGGCGATGAAGTGCGCCAGCGCGGCATTGCGGTGGCCGTGGCCGGCCTCCGACGCGGCCACCTCCGGATCGGTGCGCACCAGCGGATTGTCGGCCTCGGTCCGCAGGAAGGCCCGCACGGCCCCGGCCGCGTCCCCGGTCAGGCTCAGCAGTTTGTCGGTGACCACGATCGCACCGGCGTTGATGAAGGGATTGCGCGGGATGCCCCGCTCGGTCTCCAGCTGGACAAGGGAGTTGAACGGGTTGCCGGACGGCTCACGTCCCACCCGCTCCCAGATCCCCTGCTCGCCGTCGGCCAGCACCAGGGCCAGGGTGAACAGCTTGGAGATGCTCTGGACGGAGAACGGCTGTGTCCACGCCCCGGCCCCGTACAGCTCACCGTCGACCGTCGCCAGCGCGATACCGAAGGCATCGGGATCGGCCCTGGCCAGCGCCGGGATGTAATCGGCGACCCGCCCGACCCCCGCACTGCGCCGGGCCGCCGACATCGCCTCGTCAAGCAGGTACTGGTAGTCCACAGCACCAGTGTGTCGCTCCACAGTTCCCCTCCCGCGCACCCCGGAGCCGCCGCTCACTCCCTTCACTCCCTCAGCCCACTCCCGTGCCCTGTCCCATGGGCGGGGAACGCCGGGCGGACGGGCGTCAGCCGTGGTGGCGGTGCTTGTCGGCCTGGGCCAGCTTGGCTTCGGCGGCGGCGATGTCGTGCTTCTTGCGCTCCTCGGCCCGCGCAGCTGCCGCCTGCTTCTTGGCCTGCTCCCTGGTCTCAAGTGTGAGCACGTCCAGGACCACATGCTTGTGGTCGGCGCTGTAGCGGACCGGAACGATGGTCCCGATATCGAGGTCTCCGACCTTCGAGGTGTCCAGGCCCTTCGATGAGAACGTGGCCTCGGTACCGTCGTCGAACCTGATGTGCCCCTCGACTCCGACATAGAAGCCCATGACGCCCATCTGGCCCTTCGCCCCCTCGACCTTCTGCTCGGTGATCACACCCCTGCCCTCGACGCCCTCGTGCAGGAGCTTGTGGTGCAGCAGCTTGTCGAACATGGCGGGATCCTCTCGCGCCGACCGAGGACGGGCGACTGCAGGGCGATGGTCAGATGCACGAACCCCACCGCGGGCGGCAACCGCGCCACGCCGAGATCGCAGCGTACACAGTAGCTCCAGCCCGACCGCACCACCATGTGTGAGTGGGCCACGGCCCGGAAGGTCACGCGGTCCCCTCGACGGCTGCTGAGGATGCCGGGCCGGCACGGCAGGCGGTCGGGGCGGTCGCGCACGAGGGCTTCGAGTGGGGATGGCGGAGAGGGCATCCGTGATCCAGAATGATGCGATGGTCACGCTTGAGACTCCCCGTCTGATCCTGCGCCGCTGGCGCGAGGAAGACATCGCGCCCATGGCTGCGGTCAATGCCGACCCCGAGGTCATGCGGTGGATCCGGGACGGCAGCGTCCGTGACGAACAGCAGACCCGCGACGGGGTCCAGGCCTGGGAGAGCGAGTGGGAGTCGGAGGGCTTCGGGCTGTTCGCCGTGGAGATCCGGACCACTGGCGAGCTGGCCGGGTTCACCGGCCTTTCGGTGCCGCACTTCCTGCCGGAGGTACTGCCGGCGGTCGAGGTCGGCTGGCGGCTGGGACGTTCCCACTGGGGGCAGGGCCTGGCCACCGAGGCCGCTGTGGCCGCTGTGCGGTTCGGGTTCGAAGAGCGAGGGCTGGAGCGGATCGTCAGCATCGCTCAAGTGGGCAACGACGCCTCCGAGCGGATCATGACCAAGCTGGGGATGCATCCGGTCCGCGAGCTCGTCAATCCCACCTGCGGCCGCCGAGCGCGGGTGTTCGAGTTGTCGTCGGACCAGTACGTCACCACCACTCGTTGACGGCGGCAACGAGGACGGCAGGCTCGTAGTCCAACTCCCTTCACCTGCAAGGGTGCAGCTTCCCGGCAGGCAGTGCCGCCCCGGCACGCTGCGGCAGACAGACCACCCGCGCAGGCGGGTCCGGCCCTCGCCGTGTACGGGGCAGGAGCCGCAAGGGCTCAGGCCGGCTGCGCCGCCGAGCCGTTGCCGGCGGCGTGGCGGGTCAGTTCCGCCGCGTAGTCGCACAGGGCCGAGCGGTTGGGACGGCCGGTCTTGGCGAGCAGACTGGCCACGTGCTTCTCGACGGTGCGTGGGGAGATGTACAGCCGCTGCGCGATCTCCCGGTTACCCATACGGGGTACGAGCAGCAGGAAGACCTCGTACTCCCGCGCGGTCAGTCCCTGCCAGCGCAGTTCCGCGGGCACCTCCGCGGAGCCGCTGCGCCGCTGGCGGACAGTGACTCCGGCACGCCGCAGCAGGTCGCGGCAGGCGTTGGCCACCGCCGGGACGCCGGCGCCGTGGAAGTACTGCTCGGCGGTGCGCAGCCAGCCGACCGGATCGCCCCAGCCGTCCGCCAACGCCGCTTCCGCGACCAGCCGCAGGCCCAGGTGGTGCGCCATCGGGAAGGGCTCGGCCGCGGCCTGGGCCTGCGCCACCGCGTCGAGCGCGGCCGTCGTCTGCCCGGCCCGGCCCTGGTGCACCGCGTACCCGAGCTGCTCGAACTGCCGGTTCCAGGGCAGTTGGGCTGCCTGCCCGGCCGCCACCGCACGGTGCTCCGTCAGGTCGGAGCGGCCGGACACGGCGCGCAGCAGCGGGCGCAGCCCGTACCGGCCGTTGAAGTAGAAGACCGTGGGGTTGGCCTCCTCCCAGCCGAGCGCGCGGTCGAGTTCGTCGAGCGCCGCCTCGCGGTCCTCCTCCAGCAGCGCGCAGACCGCCCGGCTGCCGAAGACCAGTGGTATCTGCAGCGAGCGCTCGCCGTCCCATCGGTAGAACTCGGCCAGTTCCTGCTCCATCTCCCTGCGCCGGCCCTGGTGTGCGGCCAGTGCGGCGCGGGTGAGCAGCACGTACTGGTGGATGTCGGCGTCGCGGAGCCGGGCGGTGGCCTCGACGCAGCGGTCGGTGAGCTGCCGCGCCGAGGTGTACTCGCCGCACAGGACGGCCTGCATCGCCATGGTGGCTTCGGCGGTGTGCATCAGTACCAGGGCGCCGAGGCCTAGGGCGGCCCGGTGGGCGCGCTGGAGCCGGTGGGCGGTGCCGGTGCGCATGAAGTCGTTGGTGCCCAGTCGGATCAGCAGGCTCACCTGCCAGGTGGTCAGCCGGTGTTCGGTGGCCAGGGCCAGCCCGCGCTCCAGGCAGGCGTCGGCCCGGGCGAAGCCGTGTCTGCGCTCCAGCAGGGCCAGGAACTGCCATGCCTGGCAGGCGATTTCGGCCAGCCCCGCCGTTCGGCGCCGTCCGCGGCCCGCCGGGCCAGGCGTTCGGCCTCAGCCGTCCGGTCCGCGGCGGCCGGTTCGGCGCCGGCGAGTACCAGATGGGCCTCGACCACGTCGAGCGCCGGGGTGTGGGCCGCGGTGTCGCCGAGCAGGCGGCGGGCGTAGCGCAGTTGGGCCGAGGCCTCCTCGTTGCGCAGGACGTTGACGGCGGCCCAGGCGAGTCTGGTGTGCAGTGCGGCGGTGCGGGCGGGGTCGAGCCTGCCCGGTCCGGCCTCCGGGATGTTCTCGGCCAGGGCCAGCGCGCGGTCCAGCTGGCCGCTTTCGAGCAGCGCGTGGACCAGTCCCTCCGCCACATCCGACCGGTTCGTGCGCCAGGCCGGGTCGGCGAGCAGGTCGTGGGCCCGTTCGAGCAGCTGGACGGCGGAGTCGACGGCGCCGTTGTCCAGCGCGGCCCGGCCTGCCTGTGCGTACCGCAGCGCGGCGGAGCGGGGGTCGCCGGCGGTCAGCCGCAGCTCCGCGACCCGGCGGCACCACTCGCCGGGCAGGCCGGGGTGGGCCTGCTCGATCGCGTCGGCGGTCCGGGCGGCGATGGCGGCCCGCTCGGTGGGGAGCAGTTCGGCGCGCAGGGCGTCCGCGGTCAGCGCGTGCCGGAACTCGTACCAGTCGCCCACCGGGCCGCTGGGTGAGACCAGCTGGGCGTCGATGCTGGCCCGCAGCTGCACCAGCAGCTCGCGGCCGGTCAGTCCGGTGACCGACTCGATGACGGGCAGGGAGAACCGGCGCCCGAACACGGCGGCGGTATCCAGCAGCGTCCGCCCGCCGGGGCCGAGCCGGGCGGCGCGTTCGGCGACGCTGCGGGTGACGGTGTGCGGGACGTCGATGCCCAGATCCCCGCAGACCCGCCAGCCGTCGGCGGACTGGCGCAGCACCTCGGCTGCGACCATGCCGCTGAGGAGTTCCTCCACCACGAAGGGGTTTCCGCCCGCGTCCCGGACCAGCCGTTCCGCCACCGGCTCGGGCAGCAGGCCGGTTCCGGCCGCGAGCGCGAACTCGGCCATCGCCCGGACGTCCTCGGCAGCCAGCGGCCGCAGCTCGGTGAGCGCCGCGGAGCGACGCCGCTCGGCCGCCCTGACCAGTTCCCCGGCCGGGCCGGCCTCCGGGCGCAGTGTGGCCAGCAGGAAGACCGGCAGGCTGCGGATGTTGTCGCAGAGGTACTCAAGGACGGTGAGGGTCTCGGCGTCGGCGTCGTGCAGGTCCTCGACGAGCAGCAGGCAGCCGGCCTGCTGCTGCCCGGCGGACTGTTCCCCGACTGCGGCCAGCAGCCGCAGCACCGCCTCGGCCGTCTCCACCGGGGAAGGCGCGGCTGCCGCCTCGGCGGCTCGCCATTCGGGCAGCAGGGAGCCCAGCGCCGTGCGGTACGGGGCCAGTCTGGCGTCCGTCGGCGGGCCGGCGAAGCGGAAGTAGGAGAGCAGGGCCTCCGCGATCGGCCGCAGCGGCGGGGCGCTGCCGGCCCGGCCGCGCAGCACCGCGGCGCCGCTGCTGAAGGCCCGGAACGCGCACTCCGTGGCCAGTCGCGTCTTGCCGATACCGGCCTCGCCCAGCAGGAAGACGGCCTGGCCCTCTCCCCGCCGGGCTGCGGCGAGACCTGTCTCAAGCAGCGTGAGCTCAGCCTCGCGGCCGACCATCACCGGCGATGTGATGAGCATGTGCGGACGCTATCACCGGCCCGACAACGCGCACCACAGAGTGTTGTGTGACAACTGGGGCGTACGGTGCGTCAGTTCTGAGAAAGACTGGTCACCGAGATCCATTCGGGTGAGTATGCGCCGTCCATGCTCGTTGCCCCGGACAGCAGACGGGCCCGGCGGCCGATGGCCGACGGCCCTGCGACGCGGATGGCCCCGGCCGGATGGCTGTCGGCGGCGGCGTCCCCGGCCCCCGCGTTCTTCCAGAAACTGATCAACGCTTCGTCACTCATGACGTTCCTCCTGTTGTTGCGGTGCGGGCGGCGTGGTGGGGCTGCCCGCCGGCGGGTCCTGGTGGCTGAAGGAGCAGTACCGAGGGCACCTGGTCGCCGAAACCGAGCCTGAGCAGCCCGTGTCCGATGCCGGCCAGGCCGTTGAGCAGCCCGGGCTCTTCAGCGTGTCGGGGTGCCGCAGCGCGGACCGAACCGGTCCAGTGCGGCGAGCAGAGCGCCGGCCCGGGGCAGGGCGGCCCCGGGCGCGGCCCGCCCGGCCGCGGTGGCGGCCAGCAGCAGTTCCAGCAGGCCGGTTTCGCCGTGGCACAGGCTGTGGTCCGCGGTCACCCCGTGCCGGGTCGAGGCGGTGGTCACGGCGTCCAGCAGGGCGGCGAGTCGCGGGTCGGCGTCGCCGGCCGCGCGGTCGGCCACCGCCAGCGCGAGGCCGCTCGCTCCGGTGCACCAGCCGGCCCGGGAGTCGCGCACCTGGTCAGGGGGGTGGTGGAGGGCGGCGGCCCGCAGTCTGTCCAGTCCGGCCTCGGCGTAGTCCGGCCCGCCGCCGGCGTCGGCGAACCGCAGCAGGGCCCAGCCGATACCGGGCGCGCCGTCGGTGAAGCCGCCGGTGGACAGGTCGTCCACCGGGCGGGCGAGCAGTCGGCGGGCGCTGACCCGGGCGGTGTCCCAGGCCGCCTGCAGGCCCGTGGTCCGGTGGACGGCGAGCAGCGCGGCCAGGCACCCGGCGTCGCCGTGCAGCACGCCGGGGTCGGCACCGGTCCCGGCCGCGGTCGCGGCGAGGCCGACGGCGGTGGCCGCCCAGGAGGAGAGGTCCGGGTCGTCCAGCAGCCCGGCCAGCAGGGCGAGCGCGTAGGCGATCCCGCCGAGTCCGCTGAAGCCCGCGCCGATGAAGGGCAGTTCGGCCGGCTGCTCGCCAAGTGCGCTGAGCAGGGCGGGGATCGGCGTCAGCGCCCGCCGGGCCACCGCGGCGTAGCGCTCGACGCCGGTGAGGCCGGCCAGTTGGGCGAGGAAGAGCGCCGTCCCGCAGTAGCCGTGCGGCAGGCCGGCTCCCTGCGGCAGGAGCGCCCAGTGCAGGTCGCCCTCCAGCGGTTCCAGCCCGAGCCAGTTCACGTGGCGCCCGTCGTCCTGGGCACCGGCCAGGATCTGGTCGGCGATCCCGCAGGCAGCCGCGAGCAGCCGCTCCTGGTCGGGGACGATGGCGCTCACCGGACCGGGCGGCAGCGCGCCCGGGCGGTGCTCCCGTTCGCCCTTGCGGACGGCGAGGGCGGCGCGGATCACCCACTCCTGGTCGTAGCGGTCGGTGCGGCCCATCGCGGCCAGTCGTCGGCGCGCCCAGTCGTGGCCGGACTCCGCGACCGCGTCGGCGACCGTCCGGCGGCCGAGCCGCAGGCTGCGGTCGGCCGGGCGGGCGGTGATCAGCGGGACATCGCCTGCCCGCAGGTCGGCCAGTTCGGTGTCGACCAGCGCGCGCAGCAGCGGATCCCCGGCCGAGTCCCGCCACAGCACGTCGAGCAGCCGGTCCCGGTCGGCCGCGTCACGCAGCAGGTCCGGATGGGTGGACTCGTCGAGCAGGGTCGTGTACTGCCAGGTGTGGCGCAGCAGCACCCGGGTCTCGTCGGTCGCGAAGCCGGCCAGCAGACCGGCCAGTTGGTCGCGTCCGGCGGCGATCGCGTCGTACGCGGCCCGGAAGCCGGCGAGCAGGGCCTCGGTGTGCACCGTCGGATCGGCGTCGGCGCCGTTCAGCCGGGGCCGGTTGTCCGCGCGACGGAACGCCCCGGTGGTGCGGATCAGCTGCATCTCGTCGGTGGCCGGGGCCGACCATCCGGTGACCGGGTCCGGCAGCGGCGCGCCCGGGTCCCCGCCGAGCGCGGACAGGTCCACCGCGCCGTACTCCCCACCAGCAGCACCGGCAGCAGCGCCGTCCGGTACACGGAGTCCGCGAGCAGGACCCGCGCCGGGTCGGCGGGGTCCTCGGACGAGCGGATCGGATGGAAGAGGGTCTCCAGGTCCACCAGCACCGGCTGGTCCGCGCAGGCGATGAGGTTCTCGAAATGGAGGTCGGTGCCGCCGAGCGTGTGCGCCAGCGCCAGCAGGGCGCCCAGGCGCCGGTAGAAGCGGGCGACCTGCGCGCCGTCCGTGCAGGGAGCGGCGGCCGCGTGCTCGACCCAGCCGTAGCCGGGCCGTTCCAGGACCGTGAGCGTGCGCAGGTCCAGGCCGGGGAGGCGGGAGTTGAGCCAGTGGACCGCCTCGTTGAAATGCCGGTGCACCGCCTGCGGGCGGGGTTTGAGGACCGCCCGGCTGCCGTGCTCGAAGGTCAGCACGGTGACCGTCCGGCCGCGCTGGTGCCGGTCTCCCGTCCCGGCACGCACCTCGGCCAGCAGACCCGGGTCACGTCCCGCGAACACCGTCCCGACCAGCGCGGCCCGGTCCTCGGCGAGCCGGACCAGTATCTCGCTCCAGGCGTCGGCGGCCTGATCGCTTGCCTGCGCCAGCAGCCGTGCCAGTACCGGGTACTCGGTGAGCAGCGCGCCCAGTCCGGCCCGGGAGGCGGTCCGGCGGACGAAGTCGGCGAACCGCAGCTCGGGGGTGGCACCGTCGAGCGTCCCCCGGACCCGCAGCACGTTCAGTTCGAGGACCAGGGTCCGCCGTGCCAGCCGGACCAGGACCGCGGCCAACTGCTCGGTGAAGCAGCGCCGCAGCGCGGCGAGGTCGGCCACCGGGCCGGCGGTGCCGCGCTCGGCCGCGCGTATCAGCCGGTCGGCCGCGGTCCGGGTGAACGGCGCGAGTACGGTGGCGAAGCCTTCCTCCCAGGAGATCCCGGCGGCCGGGACCGGCGCCGCCACCGGCGCCGCGTGCAGGGCCTGCTGGGCGGTGTCGGCCCAGGACGGCCGCTCCAGCCGGGCCGCCAGTTCCTCGGGCGGCTCGGTGAGCAGCGAGCCCAGCGTCCGCCGGTTCAGACCGATTTCATCAAGTCTCGCATGGAACAATGCTTCTGACGAATAGTCATCAACCCAGCGCTGCATCGTCCCAGCCGGGCTCTCACTGGAGCGGGGGCGCATGGGCAGCCGCTCGGTCAGTGAGACACCCCGAACCCACCAGGAGCACGGAACGGTCATGCGCACAGCATGCCCGCGCACCCCACCCCACTGGAATAGGGACCGGCCCCCATATTCCGCCGCCCGCACCACCCACCACCGGGCGGAGCCGAGAAGTCCGGGGGCAGTCCCCCATTGGGGCGGCACCCCGCCGGACGGCAGGATCAAGGCCACGAAGTCCGAACGGGGCTGAGTCGGTACACGCCTCGGGCTACCCCCGCAGCCGTCGGCGCAACCCCACACACACCGAGGGAGGAACACCATGCAGAAGATGTCCATCCGCAAGCCGGGCAGCATCCGGCTGACGTCCGCCACCAACTACAGCTGCAAGAACGTCTAGCAGTCAGTAGCGCTAAGAGCCGGGCTCACGGCGCCTGCCGGGGGCCCGGCTCCCTTCGACCCCCGCCCCTCGTTCCGCACACCGAAAGGCGGTCACGCATGGCCACGACCGCGTGGGGCCGCAACACGGTCCGCCTGCACCGGCTCACGATGGTCGCCGAGGACGACGGGGTCATGGTCGGCCGACCGGACACCGGCTCCTACGCCATGTTCCCCGAGGAAGGCGCGCAGGCGCTGCGGATGCTGGGCTCCGGCACACCCCTCGCCACCATGGCCGAGTGGTACCAGCAGGCGTGCGGGGAGCAGTTGGACGTCGAGGACTTCCTGGAGGCCATCGAAGAGCTCGGCTTCGTCCGCGCCGAGGGCGAGGACGATCCGGCCCTGACGCCGGTGCGGTGGCAGCGGCTCGGCAGGTGGGTCTTCGCCTGGCCGGCCTGGCTGTGCTACCTGGCGCTGACCGCCGCCGCGGTCACCGCCATGGTGCGCGAGCCCTTTCTGCGGCCGTCCTACCACGACGTGTTCTTCACCAGTCATCTGGCGCTGATCCCCGTCGTGCTGACCGCGACGCAGATCCCCTGCGTCCTGCTGCACGAGGGCTACCACGCGCTCGCCGGCCGCCGGCTCGGACTGCCCTCGACGCTCTCCATCAGCCGGCGGCTGTACTACCTGGTCGCCGAGACCCGACTGGACTCGCTGTACAGCGTCCCCCGGAGCAAGCGCTACCTCCCCTTCTGCGCGGGCATACTCGTCGACGTCACGCAGGTCTCGGCGTACACCCTGCTGGCGGCGGCACTCCACGGCCGGGGCATTCCGCCGTGGTGCCCGGCGCTGTGCCTGGCGGTGTCGTTCTCCTGCGTCCTGCGGATCATCTGGCAGTTCATGTTCTACCTGCGGACCGACCTGTACTTCGTGATGACCAACGCGCTGCGCTGTTCCAACCTGCACGACGTCACCAGCTTCCACCTGCGCACGCTCTTCCTGCGGCGGCTGCGCCGCACCCCGCCGGAGCCCGACGCCGAGTGGTCGGACCGGGACCGTGCGATGGCGCGCGTCTACGCGCCCGTCCTGGTGGCCGGCTACGGCTTCTCCCTCGGCAGCCTGCTGTGGGCGGGGCTGCCGACCATCGTGCACTTCTGCACGCTGATCGCGGACCGGTTCACCGGACCGCACACCTCCCTCAGCGCCGTGCTCGACGCGGTCAGCTTCCTCAGCCTGACTCTGTTGGAGTTCGGCCTGGTCGGCTACGTCGCCCTACGGGACCGGCGCGCGGGCCGGACCACAACCCAAGGAGCACCGTCATGAACCCGCCCCCAGCCCGCCACTACTGGGCCGCCGACCCGGCCACCGGCATCCGGCCCCCGGCGCCCGAGGCGCACCTGGAGGTACGCTGCCACCGCCGACTGCGCGGCCCGTACACCGGGGCGGCGCCCTGCTGCGCCGGATCGTGCCGGAACTGGCCGAGCGCGAGCCCGACCTGGTGACGGCACGGGCGACCGAGGTGCTCGCCCTCGCGCCCGACCTGGTGCCGCTGGTCCCCGACGCGCCGCAGACGCTGACCAACATCGCCAAGGGCGTGGAACGCACCCGCTTCTACCCGGCGGAGCGCACCCGGCGCCTCGCCCACGGGATCGCCGAGCTACTGACGGACTGGGCCCGCCTGCTGCACCCCGAAGGCGTGGTCGTCGCCTTCCGCGACCTGGCGCAGGCCGACCCCACGGACCGCGAGCTGGTGGCCGTGCTGCTGCGCCGCTGCGACCCGAAGCTACTGACCCTGATCGTGGAGACGGGCACCACGGAAACCGGCACCGTGCAGACGGACGCCGTGCAGACGGGGGCACTGTCGGCGACGCCCTGGAAGCCACCCTGGCCGGCTGTGCCGATCGTGTCGCCCGACCGGTCCGCTTCCGGCCGCGCCGCCGTCCGACGCCGACCTCGCCCAGCTGTTCGTCGACTCCGACGGCACCGCCGCCGACCCCGAACTGCGCCGCGCCTACGGCGCCCTGTCGGCGGACGAGCGGGCCCGGCGGCACAGCGCCCGCGCCGCCGAACTGGCCGCCCGCAACGAACCGGGCGTGCACCTCGGGGCCCTGCCCTACCATCTCGAACACGGCACGGACCCGGCCGGCACCGGTGCCGACGCCTGCGTCAAGGCCGCCGACGCCTGCTTCGACCTGGGCTACTACGAGGCCGTCATGGAGCTCGGGCTTGCGCGCACGGCGGCTCTTCGGCGACGCCCGACCCAGGAGCTACTGGACCGTGACCCATCGGATCGGCGCCTGCCTCTCCTATCTGGACGCGGCGAGCAGGCGTTCGAGTACTTCGCCGAACTCCGCGCCGGGAGCACCGAACCCGCAATCCATATGAACGTCTGCTATATGGTGGCGATGCTCCACACCCGCCACCTGCCGAAGCCCCTACAGGACCACGACGCCGCCCTGGCCTGGGTGAACACCGCGATCGCCCTCGCGGAGCGCGCGGATCCCCACCGGCGCACATTCACCGGAGCCTTCATGCGCAACGCGCGCGCTCTGGTCGACCTGCACCGCGGCGATCTCGACGGCGCCCTGGCCCTGGTCAACCAGGGATCGCGATGACCGACGCGAACCTCGGGCCGGACGAGCAATTCCTGCACCGTTCCGTGCTGTTGTTCAACCGCGCGCAGATCCTCTCCACACAGGGCGGGCACCCCGCGCTGCGCGACTACGACGTGCTGATCAGCCGTGACCCGGACTACGGCGACTACTACTTCGAGCGGGCCGCCGTGCGCCGCGCGGCCGGCCTGCATGCGAGGCCCTCGCGGACTACGCCGAGGCGATCCGGCTCAGCCCGGCCTTCCACGAGCACACTTCAACCGGGCCGACTTCCTGCGGGAGCTGGGCCACGAGGAAGCCGCACTGCGGATCTGGACCGCGCCGTGGAACTTGAGCCCGACCACCTGGACACGCTGGTCAACCGCGCGGACCTGCTGACGCGCTGGGCGAGAGCGAACAGGCCGCGGCGACATCGCAGCGGGCCTGGCACTGGACCGGTCAATGTGCACCTGCTGACCGCCCGGGCATCGCTGCTCGCCGACGCGGGAGACACCGAGGCGCGGAGGCCGGCTTCGCCGCGCCCTCCAGGCGGACCCGGAATTCACGGCGGCCTGGGCCAACCGCGCCGTCCTGCGGTACTCGGCCGGCCGGCTGGCGGAAGCGGTGGACGACCTCGACCGGCGATCGGCGCTCGGTGACGACCCGTACTGCGGGCCAATCGCGCGCTCGCGCTACAGGATCTCGGCGACCACGACCGCGTGCTCACGGACCTCGACCTCGCCGTCCCCGCCCTGGGCGCCAGTCCCCGACCTGTTCTACCGGCGCGGGCTCAGCCGTCACGCCCTGGGAGACCTGGAGGGCGCCGGTCGGAACTGGCGCGCCCATCTGAGCGGGTACGCTCCGCCGAATCCTCCGTTCCGCACCAGATCGGGCAGCACGCCGCAGACCTCCTCGCGGACTGCGAGGCACCGGGGGCCACAGCATGACCACGGCAGCCGCCGATCAGTGTCTGTCCGGGTCGGTCGGCGACGAGCCGCGCGATGCCGGAGCCTGGACGGGCCGTGACAGGGATCGTGAACCGTGGGGCGGGCCGTGAACGGGGTTCAGGTCATTCAGCGAGTTCGAACCGCCCGGCGATCTCTTCGATGAGCGGCAGGTGCTCTTCCCAGGTGGCGCTGCCCATGCCGAGCACGAAGGCAGCGTTACCGCGCACGGCGAAGTACTCCCGAGTGCGGTAGACGACCGCTCCTTGGCTGTTGCGGCGGGTGACGAAGTCCAGAGCCACCCCCGGCACTCCGGCGAACTGGACCTCGAAGCGGGTGAAGCCGTCGTAGCCGTGAGCTTCCAGTTTCGCCTGGGCCTGGTCCGCGACCTGCGCCGCGGTCAGGTCCGTGGCGGGCACCTTGAAGACAATCAGGTTCCGACCCGGGCCACCGGTGGCCCGAAGGATCTCCGGCCCGTTTGCCGGAACGGGGGGCAGCGCTTCCCAGCCTGCGGGCACATACAGGACCGCCCCATACGGGACGATCTTCAACGGGTGCCAGGCGGCATCGCTCACATCAGACATACGGCGACCTTCCGGAGTCGGGCGTTGACTTGGTCGCCAGGGGTGATACCGGCAACCGGCCGCGATGCGAACCTCGCATTCCTCGCCCGGCCCGGTATCCGTAGGAAGGCAAGCAGACAGGCACCGAGTCCCAGGAGATCATCGCGGTGAGCAGCCACCAGCCCGGACCAGGCTCCTGCGAGCGTGACCGCCTCGTCGCCGGACATGCCTACCTCGTCGAGCGAGAGGCCGCCCGCTACCGCACCTGGCACATCGACCGGGCGGACCTGCGCCAGGCCGGCATCCTGGGACTGCTGATCGCGGCGGCACGCTTCGACCCCGAGCGGGCTGTGCCGTTCGGGCCTACGCACACACCTGGGTGCGCAAGGAAATCCAGCGAGCCATCTCCCAGCAGGAGTTCCCCGCCGTCCTTCCCCCCGACCTCATCGGCCGCACGGTCGCTCTGCGCCGCGCCTCGCCGAGAATGCCGACAGCCTGAACCTGGCCGCTGCCGCGCTGGGCATCTCACCGACGACCGTCTCAGCGCTCCACCGGCAACTCCACACCACAGCCACCGAGGACGACGAGGAACTGCCTGCCCCCGGCTACACCCTCACCAGTCCCGAACACGCCGCCATCGCACAGGATTTCACGGCCGCAGTCCGCGCTGCCCTGGCCCGCATGGACCCACGCCAAGCCGACGCGCTCATCCTGCGCTACGGCCTCGACGACGGACCGGAACGGTCATTCCGTCAGATCGGCCGTCACCTCGGCGTCTCCGACCACACCGCCCGCAACCTCGTCGACCGCGCCCAGACCCAGCTGCAGCGCCTCATCACCTGACGCGACCCCGCCACCCAGCCGCCTGTGCCCTCGAACCCGACCCCTTGGCATCAATCATCTAGTTGATGCCGGCGACCGTGGCCTCGTCCGCGACCTCCCACCATGCGATCATGTGCAGGATCTCCTGGAATGCCATGGCGATGTTCCATCCGGTGACCGGCTGAGCGGCGGCGGTCTCGGCAAGAAGGCGTCGGGCGTGCTGAGACGGGCGCCGCCCGGCGGGCACGACGCGATGTTCGCGCGGGGCACGGATGGGTCGTCAGCGATAGGGTCCTCGATGCGGTAGGCCTGGTGGACGTCCACCGCACCGTTGCCCACGGGCACCTCAAGTCAGGAGCTCACATGTCCGACACCTTCTCGTCGACCGAGGCCCACGACCACGGGATGCTGGACACCGGTGACGGCAATCTCGTCCACTGGAGGTGCGCGGGAACCCGGACGGCAAACCGGCGCTCATCGTCCACGGCGGGCCCGGTGGCGGCAGTCCTCCGGTACCCCCAAGTTGTTCGACCCGGAGCGCTACCGAATCATCCTGTTCGATCAACGCGGCTGTAGACGCAGCACCCCGCACGCGAGTGATCCCGCCACCGACATGTCGCTCAACACGACCGGGCATCTGCTGCGCGACATGGAGCAGTTGCGTGTGCATCTCGGGGTGGAGCGGTGGCTGGTCTTCGGCGGGTCGTGGGGATCGGCGCTGTCGGTCGCCTATGCCGAGCGCAATCCCGAGCGGGTGTCGGAGATGGTGCTGCCCGCGTTCTGGCTGATGGGTCGCGCGGAGGTCGACTGGCTCTACCGTGGCGGGTCGCGCGGGCTCTTCCGAGGAGTGGGAGCGGTCAGGGGTGGCGTGCCCGAGTGCCAGGACGGTGGTGACCGGCCGCTGCCTACGTCCGGCTCCTGGACACCACGATGTGCACGTGCGTTCGAGCCCTGAACTGGGCCGCCTGGGAGGATGCCGTGCTCTCGCTGGAGCCGAACGGCAGACCGGCTCCCTCAGCGACCGCGCCTCGGCCGAAGTCATCGCCTTCGCGCGATCTGCGCCCACTACGCGCCAACAACGGGTGGTTGGAGGAGGGCGCGCTGCTTCGCGGGTCGGGCACCTGGCCGGAATTCCAGCCGTGATCGTCCATGGACGGCTCGATCTGAGCTGCCCCTTCGACGCCGCCTGGCAGTTCGCCCAGGCCTGGCCGGGTGCGGAACTGGCGGCCTTCGACGACGCCGGCCACAAGGGCAGCCCGGCGATGCACGAGCACGTGCGCCGCACGGTGGCGCGATTCGCAGGGCTGTGACAAGAGCGAGGACGGGCGGGCAGGCCGGGTCGTAGGTGGGCGCGCACCAGGAGGCCGTCGGCCGGGCTGGTCGGCGGGCGGCCTTGTCGGTGGCGGGGCTTGCCCCGACGGGGCCTGTCTGCGACCGGGCAGACCCCCGGCACGCGACACTGCCCGTTCGGGCCGCCCACACTGCCCGTCCGTACCTGGTGCTGCCACCACCGAATGCGGTAAGCAGGAGGAATTGGCACCCGGCGCGGGAAGAGGCCCCTTGCACGCCCAGCACAGCAGTAAGAGTCCAGCACGTTCGAGAACGACACACCGCGGCCCGGAGACCCGCTCCCGCGTCGCCGTCATTGGCACTGCCCGGGCTCCAGCACCTCACCGGCAACCCGCCGCTGCACCTGCAGCGCAGCGTCGGCAACGCGGCCGTCCTCCAGTTGCTGCACCAGGCCGGACACACCCCGGCGCAGGAACAGGAGCAGGAGCAGCACCAGCACGGTGGCGGCTGTGGACACCAGCCGGCCGGGCAGGCCCCGGTTCAGCGCGCCGCGGTCCACGACGTCCTGCGCGCGCCCGGACGGCCACTGGACGACAGCACCCGCGGCGACATGGAGGCCCGGCTCGGCGCCGACCTGTCCGATGTCCGGATCCACACCGGCCGGGCCGCCCAGGACTCCGCTGCCGGGATCGGCGCCCCGCGCCTACACCTCGGGCAGCCATGTGGTCATCGGCGACGGCGGAGGCGACCGGCACACGCTGGCACACGAGCTGACCCACGTCATCCAGCAGCGGCGCGGCCGGTGGCACCGCGACGGTTCGGGGCTGAGCCTGAGCGACCCCGGCGACCGGTTCGAGCGCGAAGCCGAGGCAACGCCACCCGGGTGCTGGCCGGACCCGCCCCACGACCGCGCACCGCGCAGCCGCGGCACCAACGCGGAGGCCGGCGGACCCTGCAGCGTGCGCTGATCGTCGACGGTCACAACTACACGGACCAGTACACCCAGCACGCGGCAGGCCTGGCCGACGACAGCCAGCGATCGCCGCCTGGACTCCGCGGTCCAGTACATCTTCAAGCAGATCGATTCAAGATCGTGACCGACTTCTCCCCGCGGAGCAGGCCGGCTTCCACAAGGAGCGCAACCGGATCGAGTGGCAGCTGAAGAAGGCATTCGTGGCACCGGTCGGATTGAAGGACCGCACGCGGTCCTGAAGGGCGATGTCGGCAAACATCCCGATTTCGGGCGAAGAACCACGACATCAAGTCAACGACGTGGTGGAGCTGGCGCGCGGGCTGATGGGCTGGGTCAACGCCAAGGACAAGCGCCGGCAGGAGAAGGCGATGGCGGAGGGTGTCAAGAAGAGCCCGGACATCGACGTCTACCTCAACTCCCTGCTGCTGCGCGTCGCCTCCGCCGCCGACGCGCACAAGGCAAAGCTCACCCCGCAGCAGCAGGCCGCGATGGAGCACGAGCTCACCACCGGAATGGCCACCTGCTCTCGCAGCCGGTGCTGGAGGACCCGGTCACCAAGGCACGATCACGGACCCCGTGACCGGTGCCCCGGTCCACGATCCACAGAGGCCGGCAAGCCCTCGGCGCCTACCTCACCTACTTCAACCCCGCCCTCACCCAAGTTCCAGCCGGGTGCGCCTCTCGCCATCTGGCCACGAACCTGCCCGGTGCGGGCGGCGGAATCCAGGCGGTCCTGCGTGCGCCGGAGAGCCACGGCTTCCGCACAAGATCATGGTCCTGCACGACCTGATGGAGTACTCGGCGAGGCCCGGCACTTCCCGCCCACCCAGGGAACCGACCAGATGCCCGCGCTCACCCAGACGACACCTTGGAGCACAGCGGCTCGACGCCTCCGGCGCCCGCGTCAAGGTCACGACCGCGGTCAGAACCCCGTCCGCCAGCCCGGCGGCAAGGTCAAGGAGCACCCCTCCACCAGGAACGAGAACTCCGACACCACGAAGTTCGCACGCGCCCACCAGGCACCGGTCTGGGCCGGCCAGTCCTACACCGCCGCCCGCATGTTCAAACTCGCCAAGCAGGTCGGCGGAACGCCCCGCGAGATCGCCGCCGTGGCCTGGGGCATCTTCGGCCTTCTGGCGCACCGACTTCGACCACACCACCGCATTCGCCTACCACACCCTGCACGAAGTCATGGACATCGCACAGAACTTCGGCGTGCCCTACGACATCACCAAGCCCACCGCCGGACAGCCCGACGTCATGCTCGCAACCCTCCGGACCAACCTCGACCAGCTCCACACCAGCCTCCAGACCAGCGGCACCCAGCTCACCGCCAGGATCCAGGGCATGCAGCTGCTCCAGAACGACACCACCCGCATGTGGACGGACGCCGAAGACCGCGCACTGTCCACCGCCGCGGACATCGTCGCCGAACTGGCACAGGTTGCCCAGGCCGTCGCCGCCCTGCGTGCCCGGGTCGCTTCCAACCCGCCGGCCGCGACCTCACCCTCCTCGTCCAGGACGTCCAAAAGGGCCTGGACCAAGCCCCGACCAACTCAAGGCCCTCGAAGACCGATTCGCCGCAGAATGCCTGATCAACCCATGACCCAGGCGGAGTACCAGCCATAGCCACAGCCGTGGCGCGGGCCGCCCGAAAGGGCAGCCCGCGCCAGGCAACTGCTGAGGCTTGGCGGTGGCCGATCACTTGATGTGCCCTGGGAGGTACGACATCGACGTCACCGTCACTGTCGACGCGGTCGGCGAGCGGCGGGCAACCGGTCGGCATGCCACCGCCCCCGCCACGACCCAGCGCGCACGGTCGACGGGCGAGGCGTCGACGTGATTCCGCCTTTCAGGGCCCGGACATGCGGCCGGCCCACGGCGTAGTCCGTTCAGGCCAGTGTTTTGAACATGTGAATGTCTTCGGCCCCGCCGGGAATGCCCAGCGTCCGGCCGGTCTCCAGGTAACCATGCTTCTGGTAGAACCCCGGTGCCTGGAATGTGAACGACGAAACGCACACCCGGTCGCACCCGCGCCGACGCGCCTCCTCCTCGGCGGCTGCCAGGATTTTCGCGCCCCAACCGTCCTTGCGACTGTCCTCGCGGACCCAGAGCATGCTGATCCCGCACAGCCCGGCCCACGTCCAAGCAGTCAGGCCACCGATGACGGCGCCGTCGGCGCCAGTGACCTTGACCGAAAACTGGCTCTGATCCTCCTTGGAGGTACCGGTCGCGGCGAAGTTGTACTCGTCCAGGCCCGCGACCAGGATGTCGGCGAGCTCGGCGTCCCGCCCCCGAAGCTCAGCGTCGCGGACACCTGAAGATCATCAGTCATGCAGGCAGTCTGCCACGAACGCCGACGAGGCCAAGAGCGCACTGCTTTCGGATTGAGGTGCTGATCAACCCATCTGCACCTGCCCGACGACCCGGCCGAGGCGCCGGCCGACCTCGCGCGACTGGCAGGCTGGTACGTACGGGAAGAGGTGCACCGGCCATGGGAGAGCAGTGATCAGCAAGGTATCGCCGCCGGCCTGGCGGGCTACCGGGCTTTTCTGGGGCCAGGGAGTCGCGGCCCTGGAGTGGTCGGCTCCCGCGGTGGCACCTCCAGGACGAGCCCGCTGAACATCGGCGCTGACCTGGCGTTCACCACCGGGTCAGACCGGTGCTGCATCGGAGTGCGGCGCTCGGACGCCGCCGCGGCTGCCCCTGTCGGCGGCGATCGCCCCGGCCGCCCGCGCTGCCCAGTGCCCGGCCTGCCAGGCGGCGGACCGCGCCGACTCCATCGCCGCCGACACCCGACTGCACGACCCCCGCCCCTTCGCGGTCTACCTCGCTCACCACGGCTGCGCGGTCAAGGTCGGCATCACCGCCGTCGAACGCGGCAACGCCCGGCTGCTGGAGCAGGGGGCGCTGGCCTCCACCATCATCTCCACCGGCGCCCTGACTGCTGCCCGGCGGGCCGAGAACCTGCTCGGCACCGCTCTGGGCCTGCCCGACCGGATGAGCGCGACACGCAAACGCGAGGCCCGCACCCACCCGGCAGCGCCGCCGAACGCGCCGCCGACCTGCTCACCACCGCGGAACGCGTGCACCAGCTGGTCTGGCCGCAGGGACAGGAACGCTGCGAGACCCAGGTGACGGATCACGCCGCCGCCTACGGCCTGCCCGCCGAGGGGCTGCGGCCGGACGCCGCGCTGCTGCCGCTCGCCCCCGGAGATGTGATCAGCGGACAGATCGCCTGCCGGATCGGCACCGACCTCTACCTGGGCACGGCCCCGGGTCTGGTGCTGCTGGACACCCGGCTGCTGGCCGGCTGGGCACTGGGCCGCGCCGAACCCGGGACGAAACCGACCGCCTCCCTCGAACCTCTCGCGCTGCCCGGCCGCCAGGAGGAGCCAGATGCCCTCTTCTGACCCGTCCAGCACGTCGCCGGCCCGCAGCCCGGCGGGCCCGGGGCCGGATGCTGCTGTGGTCGGATTGCCGTGGTCAGGGGCGGATGACGACCTTCAGAGCCTCTCGGTCGTTCATCAGCCGGTAGCCCTCGGCGACGTCGTCCAGGGCCACGGTGCGGTCGAAGACCCGGCCGGGGTGGATCTCGCCGTTCAGGATGTGCGGCAGGAGTTCGTCGATGTAGGCGCGGGAGGGTGCGACGCCGCCGGTGAGGGTGATGTTGCGCAGGAACTCGGGGAACCCGAACGGGACCTCGGGGTACTGCGGGGCTCCGACCCGGCTGATGGTGCCGCCGTCGCGGACCACGCCCGCGGCCTGGACCAGGGCGTCCTTGAGACCGACGCATTCCAGCACCCGTTCGGTGCCGAAGCCGCCGGTCAGTTCGCGGACGGCGGCGGCGCCGTCCTGGCCACGGCCGGCGACCACGTCGGTGGCGCCGAACTCGCGGCCCAGGTCGGTGCGCCGGGCGTGGCGGCCCATCAGGATGATCCGCTCGGCGCCGAGCAGCTTGGCTGAGATGACCGCGGACAGGCCCACCGCGCCGTCGCCGATGACGGTAACGCTGTCACCGGCCTTCACCCGGCGGTGCGGGCGGCGTGGTAGCCGGTGCAGAGCACATCGGAGAGGGTGAGCAGGTCCGGCAGCAGCTCGGAGTCCTCGCCGACCGGGAGCCTGACCAGGGTGCCGTCGGCCCAGGGGATTCGGGCGGCCTCGCCCTGGCCGCCGTCGACCCCGCCGACGCCCCAGAGGCCGCCGTGGACGCAGGAGGTCGTCAGGCCCCGTCGGCAGTGCTCGCAGGTGCCGTCCGAGTAGGTGAACGGGACCACGACCAGGTCGCCTGCCTTGACGCTCTTCACCTCGGCGCCGGTCCCCTCGACCACGCCGATGAACTCGTGGCCCATGTGGCGGGGGTTGTCCGTGAGCGGCTGGGACTTGTAGGGCCACAGGTCGCTGCCGCAGACGCAGCCGGCCACGATGCGGATGACGGCGTCGGTGGGCTGCTGGATCCTGGGGTCTGCGACGTCTTCGACACGGACGTCGCCGGCCTGGTAGAGCAGAGTTGCGCGCATGGTGATGCCTGTCCTTCGATGCGTTCGGGTGGGGTTCCAGGCGCCGGAGAGCCGGGCGGCGCCGGTCAGCGAGTCGGGGTTCGCGGCGTTCAGGCGGCGTTCAGCAGGTGGCGGCCGTCGTACGGTTCCCGGCCGGGGAGCGGATCAGTGATCTGCTCCCTGTCTCAACCTGTATCAACCGTGCCCGGTGCGGCGGCCACGCGGCAGGGCGGCCTCTTCCCGGGAGTACCGAAGGGGTCTGGCACGGCCCCCCTCGCCTGCGGCGCGTGCCTCGCGCGCGGGCCACACTGGTGCCATGGCATCCGAACGACAGCAGCAGGAGAGCAGTGGTACGGAGCTCGGGCGGTTTCTGCGCGCCCGGCGCACCCAGGTCACCCCGGCCGAAGCCGGTTTGCCCCCGGTGCCGGGGTGCGCCGTACCCCCGGGCTGCGGCGCGAGGAGGTCGCCGCGCTGGCCGGGGTCAGCATCGACTACTACACCCGGCTGGAACGCGGCCGGGAGACCCGCCCCAGCCTGGCCGTCGTCGAGGCCCTCGGCCGCGCCCTCAAGCTGGACGAGGACGAGCAGAGCCACCTGCGCACCCTCGCGATCCGCGCCGCCCACCACACGGCGCTGCCCCCGGCCGCGCCCAGCCGCACGGTGAGCCCCACGGTCAAGCTGCTGCTGAAGAACCTGCGACCGAGCCCGGCCTATGTCACCAGTCGCACTCTGGATGTGCTCGCCGCCAACCCAGGCGCGCTGGCGTTGTACCACGGCATCGAGGACTGGCCCCTGCGGCAGCGCAACCTCGCCCGCTACCTCTTCCTTCACCCACGGTCACGCGACCTCTACGCCGACTGGACAGCCCAGATCCGCAGCTGCGTCGCCCGGCTCCGCGCTCTGGCCGGCACCGACCCCGACGCCCCGACCTGGCCGGACTCATCGGCGAACTCCTGCTCAAGAGCCCCGACTTCGCCAAGCTCTGGGACCGCTACGACGTCGCCCGGGCCAGCCACGCCCAGAAGCCGAAAACCTTCCACCACCCCCAGGTCGGCGAGATCACTCTCGCCTTCCAGGGCATGCAACTCGAAGGCACCCCCGGCCACCGCCTGGGCATCTACGTCACCGAACCCGGCACCCCGACCACGACGCCATGATCCTGCTCGACATGACCGCACCCCAAGCCGGCCCACAGCACACCACCGGCAGGTCCCGCACCTAGCGGTCGGCGCGGCGAGGTGCGCGGGTACGCCGCCTCCGGTGCGGAGCCGGAGCATCCAGCAATCGGTTGATGGATGCCGCCATGCTCGCCACGAAGGAGTCGCGGGTCCGGTCGGATATCAGGTCCAGGGACAGGTACGGGTTGAGGTCCTCCAGCTCGACGAGGAGCAGTTCGCCCTCGCGCGTGCGGCAGGCGTCCACGCGCTGGATGCCGTGGCTGAGGGTGTTCCAGTCGATGAAGCGCCGGGAGAAGGCGAGGTCGGCCTCGGTCGGCCGGTAGGGCTCAAGGAGCCAGCGCTGTTCTCGATCAGGGGCATAGAGGGCGTACTGGAAGGCATCGTCGACGTAGTAGAAGGACACCTCGTAGCGGAAGTCGATTCGCGGCTGGACCAGGATGTCGCCGTAGGCGAGGCCACCCAGTTGGTCCGGGGCACGAAGGCCAGGCCGATGGAGTCCGCACCGGTCTTCGGCTTGACGGCGTACTGGCCGGCCTCGGGCAGCAGGTGCAGGTCACTGACGTGGTCAACGGTGGGGATGACCGGATACCCGGCAGTGGTCAGGTCCAGCAGGTACTGCTTTCCGGCCATGTCGCCCCGGCCGGACAGCGGGTTGTAGACCCGGGTGCCGCGGGCCGTGGCCTGCTCCCGGAAGGTGTCGTACGCCTCTTGGTAGTGCAGCACGGGCCCGCTGTTGCGGACCACGACCGCCTCGAAGGCGTCCATCAGCGCGGCAGCGTCCAGCGGGTGGCACAGGGCGACGTCGAAGTCGGTGCGCAGCCGGGAGGTCAGGAAGATGTCCTCGTCGCAGTAGCGCCGCCCCCGGGCCTGGTAGGCGAGGTCGGTCACGAACAGAACTCTGCGGCGGTCAGGCATCAGATCTCTCCCGAGTCGGACGGTGCCACAAACATACCCATCCCCGGGGACACGCCCTCGGGCGGCCGCGTGGTCACGCGAGGTTCAGCACACCTCCCGTTCTGTACACCTCCTGAAGGCCCCCGATGTCGCCTGCCGCTCAGGGCAGCCGGCGCGGCCGCATCACCCCGGCGTGACCACGCCGCCTGCCCCGTCTGTTCCGCGCCCCTGGTGCACGCATGGGCGGCGTGATGGCGGGCAGGCGCTGTTCAACGAAGGAGGACGATGACATGGGTGTTCTGCTGCTGGTTCTCCTGCTCGCCCTGATCCTGGGCGGTGCGGGTTTCGCGATTCACATCCTGTGGTGGGTCGCCATCGCGGTGCTGGTCCTGTGGGTCCTCGGATTCGTCTTCCGCGGCTCCGGCGGCGGCGGCCGCTGGTACCGCTGGTAGCCACTGACCGCGGGGCCGGGGGAACCACCCCGGCCCCGCGGTCAGGCGCGGAGCGGCGGGCCGGAACGGCCGGCTCGGCTGCTCTGCTGCCTCGGGAGATGCCGATTTCGGGCCGTCGTGGACATCAGGTGAGGAGCCCTGCGTGCTGAGGACGTACACGGTGATGACCCTGGGACTGGCGGGTGCGGTCACGACAGTGGCCGCTCTCCTGGTGTCCCCATGGTGGTGGTTTGCCGCCGGGCCGCTGGTCGCGGTGCTGGCGCTGGCCGGGTGGGACCTGCTCCAGCGCCACCATTCCGTGCTGCGGAACTATCCGGTGCTGGGACATCTGCGTTTTTCTGCTGGAGTCCGTACGCCCGGAAATGCAGCAGTACTTCATCGAGCGCAACTTCGACGGACGGCCCTTCGACCGCGACACCCGCAGCATCGTGTACGAGCGCGCCAAGGGCACCGACGCGGAGGAGCCGTTCGGCACCGAGCGCGACCTCTACCAGCCGGCAGCGAGTACCTTGTCCCCTCGATGGCCCCGCGTCCGGTGCCGAGCCGGCCGCCCAGGGTATCGGCGGGCCGGACTGCACTCACCCCTACGACATGGCCCTGCTCAACGTCTCGGCGATGAGCTTCGGTTCCTTGTCCCCGAACGCCCTGCTGGCTCTGAACACCGGCGCCGAGCTGGGCGGGTTCGCCCACGACACCGGCGAGGGCGGGCTGTCGAGTATCACCTGCGCCCGGCGGGGACCTGGTGTGGGAGATCGGCACGGGCTACTTCGGCTGCCGGAGCGGGACGGCGGCTTCGACGAGGACCAGTTTCGCCGAGAAGGCCGCCCATGAGCAGGTCAAGTGCGTCTCGCTCAAGCTCAGCCAGGGCGCGAAGCCCGGGATCGGCGGGGTACTGCCGGGGAGCAAGGTCAACGCTGAGATCGCGCGGGTGCGCGGTGTCCCGCAGGGCGAAACGGTGATCTCACCGCCGTACCACCGGGTGTTCTCCACCCCGCGCGGGCTCGTCCGCTTCCTGGCCAGGATGCGGGAACTGGCCCAGGGCAAGCCGGTCGGCTTCAAGCTCTGCCTGGGCTCGCGGCGTGAGTTCCTCGCCGTGTGCAAGGCCATGCTGGAGGAGGGCGTCACCCCGGACTTCATCATCGTCGACGGCGCGGAGGGCGGCACCGGCGCGGCCCCGATGGAGTTCGCGGACAACGTCGGTCTGCCGCTCGGCGGAGGGCTGATGACAGTGCACAACGCCCTGGTGGGTACCGGTCTGCGGGACCGGATCCGGATCGGCGCCAGCGGCAAGGTCGCCACCGGCAGCGACCTGGTCAAGCGCCTGCTCCAGGGAGCGGACTACACCAACGCGGCACGCGCGATGATGTTCGCCGTCGGCTGCATCCAGGCCCAGCGCTGCCACACCAACACCTGCCCGGTCGGCGTGGCCACCCAGGACCCGAAGCTGGCGCGGGCCCTGGACGTGGGCGACAAGTCGCAGCGCGTCCGGCGCTTCCAGGAGGCCACGGTCAAGAGTGCCCTCCAGATCATGGCGTCCATGGGCGTCGAGGAGCCGGGGCAGCTGCGGCCGCACATGCTGATGCACCGGGTGGATTCCCACACCGTGCGCTCCTACGCCGACCTGCACCTTTGGCTGACACCGGATCAGCTCCTCAAGAATCCCCCGCAGGCGTGGCAAGCGGACTGGGAGGCGGCCGACCCCGACTCGTTCAGCAGCTGAACCCGAACCGAGCCCCGCCGAAGGAGCCCCGCATGACCCGCACTGTCGCCCGCGTGATCGTCGACTCCCTGAAGGACATGGGTGTGAAACACGTCTTCGGCGTGGTCGGAGACGCACTCAACCCACTGACCGACGCCATCCGCGCCACCGAGGGACTGGAGTGGATCAGCTGCCGCCACGAGGAGGCCGCGGCCTTCGCCGCCGGCGCCCAGTCCCAGCTCTCGGGCACCCTGGGCGTCTGCATGGGCACGGTGGGCCCCGGCTCGGTACACCTGCTCAACGGCCTCTACGACGCCGCCAAGAGCCGCACCCCGGTACTGGCGGTCTGCGGCCAGGTCCCGCTGGCCGAGGTGGGCAGCGACTACTTCCAGGAAGTCGACAACGACCTGCTCTTCCGCGACGTCGCGGTCTACCGCGCCACCGTCACCACTCCCGGACAGATGCCCAGGATGCTGGAGACCGCCGTGCGCGCCGCCGTCAGCCAGGGCGGGGTGGCCGTGCTCACGGTCCCCGGCGACGTGGGCGACCAGGAGCTGTCCGAGGACCGGCCGGCCCGTATCGCCCTCAGCCGGCAGGTCAGCCGCCCCGACGACCCCGCCGTGGCGGCAGCGGCCGACCTGCTCGGCCGAGCGGACAAGGTGACCCTGCTGGTGGGCCTCGGCGCCCGGGGAGCGCGCGCCGAGGTCATGCAGCTCGCGGAACTCCTGTCCGCACCCATGGTGCTGACGCTCAAGGCCAAGGAGGGCTTCGAGGACGATAACCCCTACCAGGTCGGTCAGACCGGCCTCATCGGCAACCCGGCGCCTCCCAGGCCCTGGACGGCTGCGACACCCTGGTCATGCTCGGCACCGACTTCCCCTACCGTGACTGGTATCCAGCAGACTGCACGGTCATCCAGATCGACAACCGCGAAGAGCACCTCGGACGCCGGGTGCCGGTCGACGCCGCGCTCGCCGGAGACGTCGGCGCCACACTGCGCGCTCTGCTTCCGCGGCTGACGCCGCTCAAGGACAGGGCCAGGGCCCACCTGGACACCGCCCGCGAGTCCTTCGCCGAGTGGCACCAAGGGCAGCAGCGACTGGCCGAACCAGATCACGACCGCCACGGCGTGGGCCGTCTGCGCGCCGCCCTGGACAACCGCGACCACGACATCCGGCCGGAAGCCCTGGCCGCAGCCGTGGACCGGTACGCCGACGACGACGCGGTATTCACCTCGGACACCGGCATGGCCACGGTGTGGCTCTCCCGGTTCGTGTCCATGCGCGGCACCCGCCGGCTCATCGGCTCCTACAATCTCGGGTCGATGGCCAACGCCATGCCGCAGGCCATCGGCGCCCAGCTCCTGGACCCACAGCGCCAGGTCGTGGCCTTCTGCGGCGACGGAGGCCTCAGCATGCTGCTGGGTGACCTGATGACGATCCGGACCCACAACCTTCCGGTCAAGCTCGTGGTCTTCGACAACCGCCGCCTCGGCATGGTCAAGCTCGAACAGGAACAGGCCGGTCTGCCCGAGTTCGGGACCGAGCTGGACAACCCCGACTTCGCCGCCGTCGCCACGGCCCTGGGTCTGACCGGCATCCGGGTCACCGACCCGGGCAGCCTCCATGACAGCGTCCGCGAGGCCTTCGCGACACCGGGACCGGTCCTGCTGGACGTGCTCACCAATCCCCAGGAGATCGCCGTGCCCGGCAAGCCGACCGTCGCCCAGGGCTGGGGCTTCGCCATCGCCAAGATCAAGGAATCGATTCAGAGCGACGGAACCTGACACACACCCCGAACCCGGACTCGCGCGCCGCTCGCGCGCGCCAGGAGCCGGAATCATCTCCTGGCGCGCGCGACGCCCGGCCCGAACGCCCGGCCCGAACGCCCGCCCCGAACGCCCGGCCCGAACGCGCGGCTCAGTAGCCGCTGAGAAGCGTGCGTACCTGACGTAGCATCTCCGGCCCCGCGTCGCTGTGCCAGCGGGCGGGATCAGCGGGGCGCCGCCCCCACAGCAGCAGATTGCGCACGGCCGCGTCGCTCTCGATGGTGGCAGGTCCCTCGGGGCAAAGCCGATGCTGGTGCCGGCTGCGTCAGCGGTGATCAGGACGTCGTCGGTTCCCGGCGTCCGCAGGCGGCCTTCGACTCTTTCCCCGGGACCGAGATCCAGACCGGCCGACCCGCGGACCAACAGCGGCCGGCCGACGGACTGCACGATGTGCCGGGTCATCCATGGCGCGGTCAGCGCCTCCACCGCGGTGCTGTCATCCCCGGTCAGGTCCCAGCGGTGCAGGATCAGTTCTTCGCGCAGGTGTTCGGCGAAGAACGACACGGTCACCGAGCGTCCGGTCCACATCAGCTCGGTCTGCGGCGGCACCTCGCGGGCGGCCGTCTCCGTGATCTCGGTGAGCTGTTCGCAGCGCATGACAAACGCCGACCACAGTTCGGAGTCGGACAGCGCACGGTAGGGATTCTCCCGGTCGAAGCCCCTGGTCCGGACCGGCTCGCCGGCCAGGAACGCGGCAAGGACCCGGGCCAGCTCCTCCGCGTTGCCGGTCTGGTGAATCAGGACGTCCCGGACCGTCCAGGCTTCGCACCAGGTGCCGCTGTCCGGGCGCCGTGCCTGGACCGCGTACGCGAAGGCCTCCCACTCCGGGAGCACGTCATTGACTCGGGAGGCAACCATGAACGTGGCCATATCCCGCGCGCCGCGGCTTGAAACCTCGCAGGCCGTGCCCTGCCGGGTGGCGGCCGCCCCCGCGGACCTGGCGCCAGCACGTCAACCGCCGTTCGCGCGCGCACCGGGGCGCGCCGCCCGGGCCGGGCTGAGGGGCGACGGTTCGGTCCCCGGCTCCGCTCCGTCCGCGAGCCGACCGGATTGGATCTGCCCCTGGCATCGGTGTCGCGCCGCAAACCGGGGCAGAGGTGTCCTTTGCTGGGACAGCACAGTCGGGAGCTCTGAAGGGCGCGGCACGGAATGATGCAGAGTCTGATTGCCGGGGCTTTTTCCCTGATGTGTGCGATGGGTGCCTTGTTGTGCGTCGGGCAGCCATTCCGCCGGTCGGTGCTGCTGGCGCTGGCGGCCGTTTCACTCGGGTCGGCCGTGATGTGCCGGCTGGCGGCGCCTCATACTGCGGTGTGGACCGGCGTGGCGATCGCCCTGGCGGTTGTGGCCGTGGTCGTGGTGCTCACGCTTGCGGCGCTGCTGTTCGCCGACGGTCTGCTGCTGACGCGGTCGCAGGGTGCCGCGCCGCCGCAGTCGGCCGCGCTCGCGGCCGGCACCGGACTGGCCGTGCTCACCCTGCTGACCTGCCTGGCTGCCTGCTCCACCGGCGGGCACTCGCTCGCGGCGGCCTTCCTCATCGTCCTGGACGCGTCGGCCATGTACCTGGCGCTGCTCTTCGTGCTGTTCCTGAGTCATGCCCGGCTGAGCGGACGCCTGCGACCGCGCCGGCGTGCCGACTATGTCGTGGTCCTTGGAGCGGGCCTTGTGGACGGCCGTGTCACTCCTCTGCTCGCCGGTCGCCTGGAGCGCGCACTGGAGGTGAACCGGGCTCTGCTCGCCCGTGGCTGCCGACCGACTCTGATCGCCTCCGGAGGGCAGGGAGCGGACGAGGAACGTTCGGAGGCCGAGGCGATGGCCGCCTATCTCACCGCCCGCGGCGTACCCGCCGACCGGGTCCGGCGCGAGGACCGCTCCCGCAATACCGAGGAGAACCTGGTCAACAGCGCCCGCATCATGCGCCGGGAGGATACCGGCTACTACTGCACCGTGATCACCAGCGACTTCCACGTCTTCCGCACCGCCCTGCTGATGCGGCGCCTCGGTGTGCGCGGCAGCACTGCCGGAGCCTGGACCGCGCCCTCGTACTGGCTGGCGGCAGCTCTGCGCGAGTTTGTCGCCGTCCTGTGGTTCGACCGGGCCGTTTTCCTGCCCTTGACCGCCCTCCTGGCAGTGCCCGTCCTGACCGCGCTGCTGCGGCGGTGAAAGGGCACTTCAGAGCCTTGTTGGTCTTCAGAGCCTCACCTGTCTTCCGAGCGTCGCCGGTCGTCAGCTCTTGGGCCGGGCGAAGGCCTTCAGGAAGTCCCGCGGGCCGGCCTGGGGCATGTAGGCGCGGGTCAGGGCGATGCCGATCCGCGGCAGGTCGGCCTCGTCCCGGTAGATCAGGTACATCGGCTCGTACCGCGGCTGGAACTTGGTCTTGAAGGCGTGCAGCGAACGAAAACCGTAGTACGGCTCCATGCTCTGCCCCAGCTGGTCCAGGAACCGCTCCAGTCCCGCGGGCGTCGCGCCTGCCGTCCTGGCCAGCGGGGCCCCCGACAGCGAGGCGAAGCTCGCGCCGCGCTCCTGGAAGGCGAGGCAACTGGAGGCGATCAGGAACTCCACACCGGCCGGAAGCCTCCCTGCCGCCGGCGCATCACATCCAGCGTCCAGCCGCTGACCGCCGAGTCCTCGCCGTAGACGGCATCCAGGAGTCACCCCCTGCAACGCCCCCGTCCCGTCCTGTGCCAGGCCCACCAGGACGTGCGGATCAAGCGCCTCGTCCACGCCGCCCAGGGTGAAGCCCATCTCCGGCAGGCCCATGTCCCCGACCCATTCCTCCGACAGCGCACGCACCTGTCCCACCAGCGCCCGCGGCTCCTCGGCCAGGGTGACCAGCCGGTAGGTGACGCCCTCCTTCTTGGCCCGGTTCAGCGCCGTGCGCACGTCCTGCCACGGTTTGCCGCGGAACTCCAGTTGCTCCAGGCCGATCACCGTGTCCTCGGCGACCTGCACGTGCTTCCAGCCCAGTGCCGCTGCCGCCTGCGCCACCCGCTCGGTCGCGGAGAAGAAGCACGGGATCAGGGCGGTCCGGTCGCACATGTCGGCGAAGTCCACCACCGCACCGTCCCGGGCCGCCAGCCCCCCGACCGGGTCGCCCAGTGCGACCGCCACCCCGGCGTGCGCCCGGTAGGCGACATAGGACTGCCCCGAGGACGCGTAGAAGTAGGAGTTGTCGGGCCATGTCGTCATCCACGACAGGTTGCGCCCCCGTAGCGCTGAAGCAGTTCCATCGCCCGCAGGGGCTCCTGCTGCTGCGGACCACCGCCACTGCCGCGGCGCCGCGACGGCAGCAGCGGCCGCGACGGCACCTGGAAAGCCTCCCGGCCCAGGACCAGCAGGAGCAGTTCCGCCGCCCACACCACAGCGGTGGGGATCAGGACCGCGGCACCCGTGAGGACGACATGCCCTCCGACGATCCTGGCGACGAGGAAGAGCACCGCGATGACCAGGCCGAGCAGGACATAAGCGGTGGCGACCGCACCGGTCCACCGCCAGGCCCGGCGTCTGCCCCGGCGCAGGCCGTTGATCAGCAGAGCCGCCAGAGCCAGTCCGATCAGCACCTGGCCCCAGGACGCCGCCAGCCCGTAGGTGGACCCCAGCGGGCCACGGCTGGGCGCCAGCCAGACGATCACCCAGATCGCCGAGATGACCACCAGGCCCGCTACCGCCAGCAGCCGCCATTCACGCCGGCTCAGCCGCCCCGACGCCTCCACCCTCCCCGGGACCCGGACCCAGCGTGTCACCAGCAGGCCGGTCGCGACAGCCAGGGTGTGCTCCAGGTCGGAGACCGTGCCCACATACAGGAGCGATATCGACGCGTACACCACCAGTGCGAGGCGAAGACGCAGACGCCACGGCGCGCGCAGGGTGGCCGAAGCCATCGTGCCGACCAGCAACGCCCCCGCCGAGAAGCCCACATCCAGCTGGTGGGAGAGGATCTCGGCCCACTGCCAGCCGGTCGTGCGCAGGATCACCAATACCAGCGAGGCCAGCAGTACGACGAACACCTGCCCGGCCACCGTCAACGCAGCGGTCCAGCGGGTACCGATGCGGAACTCGGCAAACCCCACCAGCAGCACCATGGCGGCCAGGATCGCCAGATAGTCCCAGGGCTGCGCGCCCAGGAACGCGCCGGTGGCCAGGGTCCACCATCGGCCCTTGGCGAACGACGGGACTCCGAAAGCCACGTTCGGGTACCAGGAGCGGTCCTGGTTCGCCGTCCACAGGCCACCCACCGCCAGGTCCACCACGACGATGACCGCGCAGACACCCAGCGTGAACGGAAAGCGGCGTACGACGGCCCCAGGCCCGGAAAGCATCGCCTTCCAGGAGCGGCTCTGCTGGTCACCCTTGGCCTTGACCACAGTCTCCTCCGAGCACACTCCCCCTCATTCATCACAACACCACGGCCTGGGGACTGCAAGATTTCGCCGGCTCGTGCGCGGGAGCACGGCCGCCGGCCGCCGGGCCTGGCCCTTGTCGCCAAGGGCACAGTCAGGCCAGGCGCGCGGGCGGCCCGGCCCGGGCGCGGTGCCCGGATCCGGGCCGTGACCTGCCCGAAGCGGATGCGGTCGCTGACGTCGCCGGCTGCCACCACGGGCAGCGAGCCGGGCCGCAGGCAGCCCCTCGGCGACTTCCGATCCGAAGGCCCCCTGGCCGGTCTGTCGCCCTGGGTGCAGAAACCCCTTTGACAGATGGTCAATAAATGTTGACCATTGCTCCCATGCCCGCTGAACCCACCGATCCTCCGGGAACACCCATCGAGGACGCGGTCCGCGTCGAGACCGACCAACAGCTCCATGCTGTCGGCAACCTGACGCGCCACCACGTCCTGCGGGTGCTGCGCGACGAACCCGCCACCGTCACCCAGATCGCCGCCCGCCTCGGCATCGCCAAGGGCAGTTCGAACTACCACGTCAAGGTCCTCGCCAAAGCCGGCCTGATCCGGGTGGTGGACACCCGCAAGGTCCGCGGCGTCACCGAGCTCTACTACGGCATGGCTGGCAAGGTGATCCAGCTCCCGGACCACGGGGCCGGGCAGCCCGAGTTCCTCATGCGGCACGCCCTGGCGGACGTCGAGGCCGCCCCGGACGGCGCCGGCAAGCACCTGCGGCTCAAGCACCTGCGGCTGAGTCAGGAGAACTTCGACCTGGCCGCCGAGAAGGTGGCCGCGCTCGAAGCCGAGCTCTCCGCACTGCACGACCCGCAGCAGCCGGCCGCCGACTTCTTCTCCGTGCTCTACCGACCGCAGGACACCAAAGCACCCGCACCCACCCCGAAGGACGGAACACCCACCCCATGACCGAACAGCGCACCGGCCAGGCCGCACTGCCCGGAACGTTCCACCGCATATGGGCCGCCTCCGCCGTCTCCTCCCTCGGCGACGGGGTCTACTACTCGGCGCTGCCCCTGCTCGCCCTCACCATGACCCACAACTCCACCGTCTTCGGGCTGATGGAGGCTGTCACCCTGCTGCCCTGGCTCCTCTTCGGCCTGATCGGCGGCGCACTCGTCGACCGCTGGGACCGGCGGCGCACGATGGTGATCACCGATCTGTGCCGCTGCGCTCTCCTGGTCGCCGCCACGGCCGCCGTCGCCGAGGGCCTCCTGAACATCGCCCTGCTCATCGCGGTCGGCTTCCTGCTCGGGATCGGCGGCGTCCTGTTCGACACGGCGTCCACGGCCTACCTCCCGGAGCTCCTGGACCGGGACCCGCAGGCCCTCCAGCGCGCCAACACCCGCCTCCAGGGCGCACAGCGCGCCCTGGACGGATTCGTCGGCCCACCGACCGGCAGCCTCCTGTTCACCCTCGGCCGCACCGTTCCGTTCATTGCCGACGCCGTGTCCTACCTCTTCAGCGCCCTGACGATCCGTACGCTGCCCGTACCGCCGAAGAAGGCCGCCAAGCCGAGAACCCCGATCCTGAAGGACGCCCGGGCCGGCGCCTCGTACCTGCTCCACCACCGGCTTCTCCTGGGCCTGTCGCTGCGCCCGGCAATCGGCAACTTCGCCTTCTGCGGCACCGGCGCCGTCCTGGCCCTCTACGCTCACGAGACCCTGCATCTGAGCACGGCGGGCTACGGCGTGTTCCTCACCACGGAGGCGGTCGGCGGCCTGGGCGGCACCTTCGCCGCCGGATGGCTGGGCGCACGGCTGGGCACCGGCGGAGCTATGGCCCTGACCGCGGTCGTGGAGGCCGCGGCTCTGCTGGGCATCGGGGTGTCAGCGAACGCGTACTTCGCCGGGGCCGGGTTCGCCGCGCTCGGGGCGGCGATGGGGGCGACGATGACGCTCGGGCCCTCGGTCCGGCAGGCGATCGTGCCGGACGAGCTGATGGGCCGGGTCACCGCGGCGTCGCGGCTGATCGCACTCAGCGCCGGACCGATCGGCGCGCTCTGGGGCGGCTGGCTCGCGCACCTCGCCGGGCTCCGCGCGCCGTTCCTGGCCGGGGCCGGGGTCCTGGTACTGATGGCGGCCCTGGCGGCCCGGATGACCAGCAACAAGCGGATCGACGCCGCGCTGGCCGAGGCCCGACGAGCGCGCGAGGGAGAGGTCAGGGGCACCAGTGCCGTGCTCGCAGCCACCTGATCACACGTCGGCACGAGGCCGGAGCGGTCGGCCGTCGCGCTCGGACCCGCGCGGCTCCAAACGGGTGGACTCGCCGGGACGCACACCGGACGGGGGGCGCCGGCCGGGGTCCGGATGGTGACGTTGCCACCTGAGCCCCTGCCCCGGAAGAAGCGCCCGATATGCAGAACAGCCCCTCCCGCCGCGTCTTCACCACGGCGCTCCTTGCGGCGTCCGTGCTGGCCCCGATGGCAACGGGTTCCACCGCTGCGGCTGACGCCGGGAGCAGGGCCCCGTACGACGAGGAGGACTGCCCGCCCGGCGGTCTCGGTCCGGAGCTGACCGCTCGGCTGGACACCGCCATCGAGGAGGTCCGTCGGCAGGCGCGTATTCCCGGCGTCATCGCGGGTGTGTGGTTGCCGGGCAGGGGGAGCTACACCCGCGCGACCGGTGTCGCCGACACCGCCACCGGCACACCGATGACCACCGATCTCTTCATGCGGATCGGCAGCGAGACCAAGACCTTCACAGTCACGGCGCTGCTCGAACTTGTCGACGAGCGCAAGGTCCGGCTCGACGACCCGATCTCCGCCCACATCGACGGCGTCCCGTGCGGTGACCGGATCACGCTGCGTCAGCTCGCCGGGATGCGCAGCGGCCTGTTCCCCTACACCTCGGACCCGGACTTCACGCGTGCGCTGCTGAGCAACCCGAGTCGCTCGTTCACTCCGCGGGAACTGCTCGCGTACGGCTTCAAGCACCGGAACACGTTCGGGCCGGGCGAGACGTTCCAGTACTCCAACACCAACCTCATCCTGCTCGGTCTGGTGGTCGAGAAGGTCAGCGGCCTGCGCCTCGCCGACTTCATCCACCGGCGGGTGCTCCGCCCGGCCCGCCTGCACCACACGCTGTTCCCCCAGGGCGCCGAGATCCCCGAGCCGCACGCACACGGCTACACCAACCAGACGCTGAGCGGCGACATCGCCGACACCACCGGCTGGAACTCCAGTTGGGCCTGGGCGGCCGGGGCGATGATCTCGGACTTCGAGGACCTGCACCGCTGGGCCAGGACCGTGGCCACCGGAACGCTGCTCAGTCCGCGCACCCAGGCGGAGCGGCTCAAGACGCTGCCGACCGGCTTCCCCGGCACGAGCTACGGCCTCGGCATCTTCGAGACCAGCGGATGGATCGGGCACAACGGCTCCACGCCCGGCTATGAGAGCGTGACCGTCTACCTGCCTTCGCAGCAGGCCACGCTGGTACTGCTGATCAACACGGACATCAGCTCCGGAGGCCAGGAGCCGTCCACGCTCCTTGCCCGGGCGGTCACCGAGATCGTGACCCCGGACAACATCTACGACAACCCGGTCCCCCCGCGCTAGCCAGGTGCGCGCAGCGGCTCGGGCATCGTCGCTCATCGACACCAGCGACTTCTACGGCCCCTTCGTCGCCAACGAGCTCATCCGGCAAGCCCTGCGCCCCTACCCGGCCGCCCACTCCAGGCACAGGCCCTCACCGACGTCGCCGCCCGGCTCGACGCCACCCCGCAGCAGGTCGCCCTGGCCTGGCTGCTCCAGCGCTCGCCCACCATCGCCCTGATCCCCGGCACCTCCTCGCCCACCCACCTGCGCGAGAACATCGCCGCCGCCGACCTGGTCCTCCCCGCTGACGCAGTCGCCGAACTGGGTGCCATCGGCCGGAGGTGAGCCAACGGGACCTTCCCGGCCGCTCACGGCGGACCGGTGCGCTCCTGCCGGCGGCGCCGGTGGCTGGAGGCTGTGTCAGTAGGGGCGGGACCGGAGGCGAGCGCTGAGCGTGTGCTCGCCGTAGAGGTCGCTGGGTATGCCCATGCCCAGGGTCTCGGCCAGGCGGTAGAACAGCCCTCGCAGTCCCAGCGGACCGGTTTCGTCGCGGTCGGGGTCGGCGCCCAGTGCGAACAGCTGCGGATCGAACCGGTGCGGGTCGTTGCCGGTGCGGTCCTTGGGCGCGAGGCTGAGGACGGTGTTGATCGCGGTCACGAGCTGTCCGTCCTCGGCATAGCGGAACTCGACCATGGGCTTCTCGTTGGCGTGCAGCACCAGTGCCGCCGTTCCGGTCGAGACGTCGCTGACCAGGTCGTCGTCGTCCACGCACAGCCAACTGGCGTGTTCCCAGACCCAGGCCCACCGGCCGTACCGTCCGGCGGAGACGACATGGGCGTCGTCGTCGTAGAGGATCTCGCCGAAGTCGTCGTGGAAGGTCTCCTGGTCGCGTTCGGCGACGGTCGCCTGGTCCGCGCCCATCCGTTCCAGCAACTGCCGCGCGGTGAGGTCACGCGCGAAGGTGAGGCTCAGCAGCGGTAGATCGCTGTCGTACATCCAGCCCAGCCCGGTCATTCCGTCCCCCTTGTGGTCGTCCCGCCCTGCTGATCGTCCTGCTCACCGAGCAGGCTAACCGGCGGCTACGACAGTGAGCCCAGGATCCGCCGGCTGGAGCGGACCGGCGCACCCCGGCCGGCGGGTCAGGAGTGCGCGCGAGGTGCCCCTCGCGGGTCATGCGGTCGGGCTTCCGGCTGGGCGCAGAGTCCGGCGGACGGCGTCGCGGAGCCAGTGGTGGGCTCCGTCGGCTGTGTGCCGGGGGTGCCAGGCCATGCCGATGGTCAGGGGCGGCAGTGCCAGGGGATGTCCAGGAGGTGCAGTCCGAGGGCGGTGGCGTCGTCGGTGAGGGGCGAGGGCACGGCGCCGGGCGCCGCGGCCGGCACGAGGCAGACGATGTCGCTGCGGGCGGCCAGGGTCATGGCGGCCAGGTGGCTGGGAAGGACGACGCTGACCTGCCGGTGCAGGTCCTGCTCGGCCAGGGCGGCATCGAGGGGGCCGGTGAACCGGCCGCGGCGGCTGACCGCGACATGCTGGGCGGCGGCGAGCCGGGCCGCGGTCAGGGGTCCTTCGGTGAGCGGGTGACCGGCCCGGACGGCCGCCACCATGCGCAGACTGACGAGTTGTTCGACGCGGGTCTCCGGGTCCACGTGGTCGATGGCCCCGACCTCCAGGTCGATCCGGCCGTCCCGCAGAGCCGTTCCGTCCTCCAGTTCCTCGGCCCGGAACCGGAACGAGACCCCCGGCGCCTCCTGCTGGGCCAGGTGCAGCAGTCCGGGGGCCAGTGCCACGCCGATCAGGTCGGCGGCCTGGAGGGTGAAGGTGCTGCGCAGGCCGGCCGGGTCGACGCCGGTGCCGGGGCTGAGCAGTGCCCCGAGGCTGCGTACCACCGCGGCGGCTTCCTCGCGCAGGGCCTGGGCGCGCGGGGTGGGGACCATGGTCTGCCCGGCCCGGACCAGGAGCGGGTCCTGGAGGATGCGGCGCGGGCGAGGGTGCGGCTCATCGCGGCGGGCGAGGTGTGCAGGCGGGGGCGGCGCGGGTGACGCTGTGCTCGGCCAGGAGGGCATCCAGGGCGAGGGCGAGATTGGCGTCGATGACCGGCTCTGGGCTGTTCACCAGCATCATTCCATTTCAGTCAATGATTCCGTGCTGAAGTTCCCATTGTGGCAACACCACGGTCCTCCGCAGGATGGGGGTGTCCCGATCCAGCACCATCCGCGAGGTTTTCATGATCGTCATATACGCTCCCACCGGGAACATCGGCGTCACCTGCTCTCCCTGCTCCTGGAGTCCGCTCCCGCCGCAGGCGAGGAACTGCGCGTGATCGTCCGGGACCCCGCCCGGCTCCCGCAGGAGGCCCGCGGACGCGTCGAGGTGATCACCGGCTCGCACGGGGACGCCGACGTCCTGGACCGGGCCTTCGAGGGCGCGGACGCCGTCTTCTGGCTCGTCCCCCGGACGATTCGCTGACCCCCTACGACGCCTACAGCGGCTTCACCCGCCCCGCCGTGAAGGCCCTCGCCACCCACGCGGTCGGCCATGTCGTCGGCGTCTCCGCGCTCGGGCGCGGTACTCCGGTCGCCGACCGCGCCGGCCTGGTCACCGCCTCCCTCGCCATGGACGACCTGATCGGCGGCAGCGGTGCCGCCTACCGGGCCCTGGCCAACCCGTCCTTCTTCGAGAACCTCCTGGAGGAGTCCGAGTCGATCCGCGACAAGGGCGTCTTCACCGACGTCGTGGACGCCGACCGCAAGGCCCCGCTCGTCGCCGTCGCCGACATCGCGGCCGTCGCCGCGGGCCTGCTGCTGGACCGCTCGTGGACCGGCACCGGCAGCGTCCCGGTCCTCGGGCCGCAGGACCTGTCCCCGAACGACCTGGCCCGCATCATGACCGAGCAGCTCGGCCGACCCGTCCGCTACGAACGCCAGCCGCTCGACGAACTGCGGACCACCCTCGTCGGGTACGGCCTCAACGAGGCATTCGTCCAGGGCATCGTCGACATGAAGCGGGCCAAGGACCAGGGCCTGGACGCCGGTGTCGCCCGCACCCCCGACACCGCCTCCCCCACGGGCTTCCAGCAGTGGTGCGCCCAGACCCTCAAACCCACCGTCGCGTCCTGAGGCCCGCCACCCACCGCCGGAACACCTGGTGCACACCGCGCCAGGACCACCCACACCCCGGGAGACACCCCGATGCCCGCTGAGGAAACCGAACCACCGGTCACCGCGTTCATTGCTCGTCAAGACCACACCCGAATGGCTCGCCCTGACCGTCCAGGAACGCGTCGACGCCTTCACCACCCATGTCCTGCCCGCGATCCAGGCCAGGACCAGCGGCGTCCGCTCCCGCTTCTACGACACCGAGTTCTACTCCACGCGGGTCACCGACGTCTGGATGTGGGAAGCCGAAGACCACCACGCCTACCAGCTCCTGATCGACGCGCTGCGCGAAACCCCTTTCTGGGACCGGTACTTCGAGATCGTCGACCTTCTCGTCGGCACCGAGAACGGCTACGCCCGCACCTACGGCCTCGAACCCGTCGCCACCATCTCCACCTGACACACCGCCCACCCGCACGGCTGCTCCCCTCCCGGCCCCTGGCCACCACCGGTCAGGGGGCAGGGGAGCCTTGCGTGTGGCGGCTGTGCCGGGCGACCAGGCCTCGACCGGATTCCAGCCCGCCGAGCCGTGCAGCCGCCCGCTCGGGAATCGGCTCAGACCACCACGACCCGGCGCCCGCGGTGTGACCGGCCCGGCTGTCGGCATGCGCAGCGGCGGCCTCGGCAAGGGCGTACGACTTCTCCACCGGGATGTGGAGCCTCCCCCGCGAGATGAGGTCGGCCGCCTCGGCGAGCGCGTCCGGCACGCTCCCGGCCACGCCGGAGAAGCGGACACCGAGCTGCGGGGCAGCGAGATCGGCGATGGAGACCACCTTCCGCGGTCCCCGGTCAGCTCGGCAAGCTCCCGGATCACGCCCGAGCCGGCCAGATCGAGGGCCGCGTCGACGCGGCCCAGCTGCCGCACCCGCTCGACCCAGCCCTCGCCATACGTCGTGGCGAGGGCGCCAGGCTACGCAGATAGTCCTGGTTCGCGGCCCCGGCGCGTGCCGATCACGGTGATGCCGCGGTCCCTGGCGATCTGCAGCACCGCCGATCCCACTCCCCCGACGCACCGCTGACCAAGCAGCGTCTGCCCGGACCGCACGCCACCTCGCGGATGACGCGCAGCGCGGGGTCTCCACCACGGAGGGGTATCCGGCGGCCTCTTCGAACGTCAGCCCCTCCGGCATGCGGGCCCAGGCGACAGCACGGCGAACTCGGCATAGGTGCTGAAGCTCCGCCGAACCTGGTCACCGGCCTCGATCCCTTCGATGCCCTCGCCGACCTCGTCCACGACCCCCGCGGCGTCCAGCCCGACCCCGGCAGGCAACTCGATCGGATGAGCCTTCAGGATCTGGCCTTCCTGATCCTCCAGTCGACGGGTTCACCCCCGCCGCCCGTACCCGGATGCGCACCTGGCCGGCCGCGCTCTCCTCGGCATCTATGAGTTGCAGAACATCCGGACCGCCGAACTCGGCGAAGCTCACTTTCTTCATACGGCCGACCGTAGCACTACGTTAGTGTTTTGGAGCTGTTCTTGTTTCGCACCTGATAGTGTCAGGCCATGACCGTGCCGTCCGGACGCCGCGAGCGCAAGAAAGCCGCGACCCGCCAGAAGATCGCTGACACCGCCCTGCGGCTCTTCCTGGAGCGCGGATACGACGCGGTGGGCATCCGTGACGTCGCTGCCGAGGCCGACGTGGCCGTCACCACGCTCTTCTCCCACTTCGCCTGCAAAGAGGCCCTGGTGTTCGAGCAGGATCAGGACTTCGAGCAAGGCCTCACGCAGGCGGTCACCGGCCGGGCGCCGCACGAACCCCTCATCCCGCGCTGCGCCGCGAGATCCAGTCCCTGGTGCACCACTGCACGGCGGACAGCGCCACCCCGGTCTGGCACATGATCAACGAGTCATCCGCCCTGCGGGAATACGAGGAGTCGATGCGGCTGCGCCATGCCGAGTCGCTGGCAACGGCCATCGCCGCCGATCCCGAACTGCCGCAGACCGCAACGGCCTGCCGGACGATCGCGAGGTTCGTGATCGACGCGTACTCGCTGGCCCGCGAGGCGGCCGATCCGCAGGCCGCGGTCGACGAGATCTTCCGGATGATCGAGGCGGCCTGGCAGGTCACCTGCACTCCGGCCGGCGGCCACCAGTCAGGAGCGCGCCCCGGCAACGGGCAGGCGGCCGACTGACCCGGGGGCGGGCGCTCCTGTGGGGCGTCTACTCCCCCGTGCGTCCGGTCAGCGACTGGTGCCGGTGCTCGCTGGGCGAGAGGCCGTAGGCGGCCCGGAAGGCGCGGCTGAATTCGGACGCGCGGTGGATGCCCCAGCGGGCAGCGACGTCATGGATCGGCATGCCGTACAGCGCCGGGTCTGCCAGGTCGCGGCGCGCGTTCTCCAGCCGCAGGCCCCGGATCCAGGCGGCGACCGTCTCACCTCCCGACTGCTGGGTGAAGACCCGGTGCACATAGCTGACCGAGATGTGGTGCGCGGCGGCGACCATGGAAGGCGACAGCTCGGGGTCGTGCAGGTTCCGCCGGATGAACGCCCGGATGTTCCCCACCAGAGCCCGCCGCCGGGCTTCCTCCGGCAGCGCGGCCACGGCGTCCACCGCCTGCGCCAGCAGCGCGGCCACCAGGTCGACCACGACCGTACCCAGGCGCACTGCCTCGGCCGGCCTGAGAACGGCGGCCTGCCGGTCCAGGCCGACAAGAAAGGCCGAGAGCAGCGCGCTCGTACCCTCCCGCCCCGGGATGCTGCGGCCGAGCACGTCGCGCAACTGGTGCGGGGGCAGCGGCAGCAGTGCCATGGGGAAGTCGACGCCCAGTGCCTGGACCCGGCGTTCCCTCCGGTCGGCGGCGGGTGCGCCGAAGGACCGCAGGTCGAACGGCTGCGCGTTGTGGACCAGGTTCAGGTCACCCGGTGCGAGGGTCGTTGTCGTATCGGAGCCGCACGTCTGCGCCATCGCTCCGTCGAGCAGCAGCGTCAGGTGGTACACCTGCGGATCCAGCCGGCGCGCCCTGGTCTCGGTCTGCCGGAACCGCGCCGACGGGAACGAGGACCTCAGGAGCGTCACCGGCCCGAGTTCCAGGCGCCGCATCTGCGCCTCGAAGTCGTCGGTGCCGGCACAGATCACCTCACTGGGCCGCGAACGCCCGATCAGGTCCCTCCAGATGTCGAACCGTTCCCTGCCCGACCCGCCCTCGCTCCGGAACCCGGTCCCCGCCGCTGCGGCCACTGTCTGTTCCCCCTTCAGGTTGTGCCGCCATGCCGGTCGGCAATCCGGCGCGGGCGCCTCAGACGTCCCGGGTGGTCACCAGCACATAGGCGCAGCAGAGCGCGAGTGCGGCGAAGCCTCCCGGGATGGCGAGCGACAGCGTCGTGTTCCCCATGGTGCCGACGAGGTCGACCCCGAAGAACGAGGTGACGGCACCGATCGGCGAGTACGCCATCAGGTCCGTGCCCCAGGTGTAGTGGCCGGCGAAGATACCGCCCACGAAGGGCAGGAAGACCAGCCCCAGCATCAGGGTGATCGTTCCCGCGGAGTGCCGGAGGATCGCTCCCAGAGCGAGTGTCAGCAGTCCCAGCGCGAGGTACAGGGCCGAACCGAAGACGGCTTTGCCCAGCTGATCGCTGCTGACCCGGTCCGTGGCGACACCGAAGTTCCCGGGGATCACGGTGTGGGTGAGCAGCAGGGTCAGGCCGGAGCTGACACTGCCCAGGACGAAGATGACGCCGAAGACGATCAGCGCCTTGGCGGTGAGCACCCGCGCACGCCGGGGCGAGACGATGAAGGTGGTCCGGAGCATGCCGGTCCCGTAGTCCGAGGTGATCACGAGCGCGCTGAAGGGGACGGTCAGGAACACCGCGAGCACCGCACCGGGCGAGGCCACTTCCAGGAACTGGTAGTAGAAGACCTGGCTCTCGCCGGAGTAGTGCGTCGCCAGCAGGCAGGAGCTGCCCAGGGACAACAGCGCCAGCACCGCCATCAGCGAGTATCCGGAGCGTGTGCTCCACAGTTTGATCCACTCGGACGCCAGCGCCCCGCCGAGACCGGGGGCCCTGGCTCCCGCGGCCTGCGGCTGCGGTGCCGGGGCGGACGGACGGGGCTGCGGCTGCTGAGGTGCCCAGGCCGCCGCCGGACCGTAGGCCGCCGGACCGAACCCCGCGGGTGCGGGCGCGGTTCCCGCGGACGGCGGCGCCTGGCCCGGTGCGAGCGGGGGTGTGCTCTGCGACATGCTCATACCTCGCTCTCGGCGGGGAGTTCGGTCCGGTTGCCTTGCGCGGCGGCCGCACCGGCCGCACCGGCCGCCCCGCTGCCCTGCTCGACGGACAGCCCGCTGCCCGGGTGCACCAGGGCTCCGTTCCGTCCGGGGTGGCCGGTCGCGGCTGCCTGCGGCGCGCCGAAGCCCACGGGCCCGGCGGACGTGCCCGGGGCAGTCGGCGCACCCGGTGCCGGGGCCGGCGGGGGTGCCCAGCCGACCTGCGGGAGCCCGTCGTAGGGCCGGCCCACCGGCGGCGGCACGGGAGCCGGGTACTGCGCCGGAGGAGCCCCGACGGGGGCGGCGGGCCGGGGACCGGCGTGCGGATCCGCCGCGCCCGGTACTCGACGGCCCCCTGGGTCATCAGCATGTATGCCTCCTCCAGGGATGCCTGCTGCGGGGTCAGTTCCAGCAGCCGGACGCCGGCGTGGTGGGCCAGGTCGCTGATGTGCTGCACCTCGACGCCGGTCACCCGGAGCGCACCGTCCGGCTGCGGCTCGGCGCGGGCACCCGACCCGGCCAGGAGCTGGAGCAGCCGCGGCCCGTGCTCCGGCTGCGGGCGCACCCGCACGTGGCCGCCCGAGTACTGCTGGACGAAAGCCTGCAGGCTCATGTCGGCCAGCAGCCGCCCGCGCCCGATGATGATCAGGTGGTCCGCGGTCAGTGCCATCTCGCTCATCAGATGGCTGGACACGAAGACTGTCCGGCCTTCGGCCGCCAGACTCCGCATCAGATTGCGGATCCACAGGATGCCGTCCGGGTCGAGGCCGTTCACCGGCTCGTCGAAGAGCAGCACCTGCGGGTCGCCGAGCAGCGCTGTCGCGATTCCGAGGCGCTGCCCCATCCCCAGCGAGAATCCCTTGGTGCGCTTGCGCGCCGCCTCCTGGATCCCGACCATGGCAAGCACCTCGTCGACCCGCCGGCTCGGGATCCCCGCCAGCCTGGCGAGGCACAGCAGGGGCGCGGGCACTGCGCCCACCGTGCATCGCCTTGGCGTCGAGCAGTGCGCCCACCGTGCGCGCCGGGTTCGGCAGGTCGCGGTAGCGCCGCCCGTGGACGGTGACACTCCCCGACGTGGGTGCGTCCACGCCCAGGATCATCCGCATCGTGGTGGACTTCCCGGAGCCGTTGGGCCCGAGGAAGCCGGTGACGACACCGGGACGCACCTGGAAGCTGAGATCTTCGACAGCCGTCCGCCGACCGTAGCGTTTGGTGAGGCCACGTGCCTCTATCATTCGGGTTCCCTTTGCCGACCGACCGACAGAACAGTTGTGTCCCTGTCGCGCCTCCATCATGACGCAGCCGGTTCGGGCTCCAGCACCAACGTACGGCAGCTGTTCAGCCGTCACCGGACTTGCGAGGGTTCCCGCTTGTCTTCGATGTGGATGATGCGCAGTTCGATGCCGTCCCGGTGCCGCTTCGACCGGCCGCAGAGTCCGATGGCGGGCCGACGGGGTCGGGGACCTCACCGGGTGCCACGTGGTTGAGGACGTCTGGGTGGTGGCCGCCGACCACCCAGCCCTCGGCGTTCTGGAGGGTGGTGCTCCTGAAGTCCCCCGAAGGGGAGCCCACGTGAACGGGCCCGAATTCTCTCAGAAGTTCAGTCGCCTGCTGTGCGAGGTCGCCGTCCGGCTCCGGTAGGACTACGCAGGTGCCGTGCGCGAACAGGACCCATGACACGGTGGGGTCGACCAGCAGTTGACGCCAGGAATCGACGAGGGTCTCGGTGCTCATGGTGTCCATCATGCCGAAGCCGGTCATGAGCCACGCCCCTGGCCGGGTGCTCCGCGCCTGCGGGCAGTGGATGGTTCACACCGCCGCGGGCAGGTGGTCGGCGCCTTCGAGGATGCTCGACGACCTGAGGAGGTCGTGTTGCCAGCCGAGGGCGACGGCGTGCGAGCGGCTGGTGGCGTGCAGGGCGATGAAGAGCTTGCGCAGGTGGGTCTTGACGGTGTTCGGGCTGACTTCGAGGATCTCCGCGATCTCGCAGGCGGAGTAGCCCTGCGCGAGCCCGCGCAGCACGGCGGCCTGGGCGCGGGAGAGCTGGAGGGCCGGTCGGTACTCGGGCACGAGACCGGTCAGGAACCCTTCCTGGTAGGCGCGGTGGACCATGCCCGCGCGGCTGCCGGTGCCCAGCATCCGCCCGGCCCGCAGGAGTGTGCTGGACACGGTCGCGTGCTTGACACCGAGCGCGGCCGCGATCTGCTCATTGGTCTGCCCGCGCGCGGCCCCGGCGAGCATGTGGACCTGACGTCGGGACAGCCGGATCGGCGAGGAGTGTGTCACGGTTCGGGCTCCGGGTGGTCATGGATGTGGTGCCCTTGATTGTGTGCGGCAGTGGGTTCCATGTGCAGCCCGGGACACCCGTACGGTGTAACCGGGCGCGCCCTTGACTACGGGATCCATGAGCCCCGCGTGTGGCCGGCGCGGGCGGTCGCCGCGCCGGCCACCAACTGCTCTGTGAGCACCGCTGTGTTCTGCCCGGCGCTGTCGATGCCCCTGTTCTGGTCGGTGCCCGCCGACAGCTGTTCCCGTGGCCGACCCCGGGTCGGCCACGGGACAACGAGATTCACCGGCCGGATCGGCCGGATCGGTCAGATCGGCCGGATCGGTCAGATCGGTCAGATCGGCATCGCGAAGCGGCGGCAGACGTGAACGCGGGCGAACTCGCCTCGCAGTTGCCTCTCGTCGGCAAGGTTTGCATGCAGAAAGGCCATGATGGGCCGCAGTCCGGGACGAGGGGCACCGATCGCCCGGCCCGGCTCGTCCCGGTCGGTGTAGTAGTTGGCGTAGACGTGCAGGTACTGGTCGCTCTCGGCGAAGCCCATGGCCCGGTACCAGGCAAGGGTGTCCGCATCGTCGCGCGTCCAGGCGTCCAGTGTGGTCGCGCCCAGGGCGCGCGCCCTGGAACGGGTCCGCTCCAGCAGTTGCCGGCCCAGGCCGCGATGCTGGTGGTCAGGATGCACCGCGACCGTGTCGATGGTGGCCAGTGCGCCGTCGGTACTCGTGTCCATGATCCCGACGACCGAGCCGTCCGCGTCGACCGCGACCAGCTCCAGGCCGGGAGCCAGGCCGTCGGGCTTGGCCCGCAGGACGTCGTCGAAGTATGCGGTGTTCAGGAAGGACAGCACCCGGCAGTGCAGCCAGGCGGTCTCGTCAGCGGTGGTGTACTCGCGGATGGTGTAGCTCAAGGTCATGATCCTCTGCAGGCGTGGTGGTGTTCTGACGGCGGCTGCAGATGTGGGAGATCACGGAGGCCATCCTGTCCGGCTCACGGCGGACCCGGCAAGCGAGTTTCCCCCGCCCGAGCGGGATTCCGGTACTCGACCTCACCGCATCGCGGGCACGTCACTCAACTCGAACCGCGCCCGACCTCGGTCATGCGGGCGTCGTAGCCGGTGTCGGGATTGATCACGCGACCGGCGGCCCACCAGTTCTCGCGGGCCGTCTCGAACGCCACCATCAGCACGTCCTCCTCCGGAACGCCCGCGAACCGCCGGAGGTTGTCGACGATCGCACCGAACAGCTCCTTCTTCTGCTCGGCGGTGCGCTGGTTGAAGGACAGCTGGATGAACAGGGTGCGCTCGCCTCGCGGCAGGCCGAATACGACCGGCTGGATGACGAAGTTGTCGGGCGTGACCTCGTGAAAGACGTGGAACTGGTCGTCCTGGGGGATCTTCAGGACGTCGACCATGGCCTTGTGCAGGGCTGAGGAGACATCACGGCGGTATTCGGGGGTGGTGCCCTGGCGCAGGTAGACGTTGATCAGCGGCATGGTGTCCTCATCTCATTCAGGTGCGGTGTACGACGTCGACCGAGGTGGCTCGGGTGACGGGTGCTCCGCTCATGCCGGCCACGGTAGAAGCGCCCAGGGCCATGCCGCCAACGAATGTCAGGCATAGTGGATATGCTGATTTCTCATGGACATCACGATCGTCGGCCTACGGGTGCTCCGCGAGGTGGCCGAGCGGGGCACCTTCACCGCGGCGGCCCAGGAGTTGGGCTACACCCAATCGGCGGTCTCCCGCCAGGTGGCCGGACTGGAGCAGGCCGTCGGCGTCCGCCTGTTCGACCGCTTCCCGGGCGGCGTGCGGCTGACCGCAGCGGGCCGGACCCTGCTCCGCCACGCCGTGACCGCGCTGGACGCGCTGAACGCGGCCGATCGCGAACTGCGCGGCGCGGAGGAGGACTCGGGCCGGGTGCGGCTCGGCTACTTCCCCACCGCCGGGCCGGTGCTGGTGGCGCACGCGTTGGCGGCCCTGCGCCGGGAGCGCCCCCGCGTCCAGGTCGCCACCCGGGAGGCGACCACCCCGTCCCTGGTGCGGGCCCTGCGCGCCGGTACCCTCGACCTCGCCCTGCTGACCTCGCGGCCGCCGTACCGCTCCCCCGACACCGAGGATCCGCCCTTCACACCGAACCACTGCTGGAGGACCGCCTGGTCCTGGCGGTGCCGGCCGACGGCCGCTTCGCCGACCGGGTCAGTGCCACGGCCCGGGAGCTCGCCGACGAGAGGTGGATCGCCAGCCCGTCCAGCGCCGGGGAGCCGCTGCTCGGCGTCTGGCCCGGCCTTCCCGGCCGGCCCCGGGTCCACCACGCCGGCCGCGACTGGCTGACAAAGCTGCACCTGGTCGCGGCCGGGGTCGGTATCACGACGGTCCCCGCCACGCTGAGGTCCGTGACCCCGCCCGGCGTCCGGCTCGTCACTGTCGCCGACCTCCCCGAGGAGCGGCGCCGCGTCAGCCTGGTCCGGCTTCCCGACCCCACCGCCCCACCGGCGGACGCCCTCATCCACGCACTCCGCCGGCAGGCCGCCGAACTCGCATCCTCACCCGGTTGATCCTGCGGTCAGGAGCCCGGCACAACGACGCGTCAGGCATCTGGACACCCGGGGGCCTCAAAGGCGTCGCCGGGCCGGGCCGGTTCGGGGGGACCGGTCACGCAGGACGAGCAGGGTCCAGCCGCGTCCGTCCGGGTCGAGCGGCATGGTCGCCACACTGAACAGCTCGGCAGCACGACGGTAGGAAAGGCGTCCTCGTCCGGTCACCGGGCAGCGGTCCTCCGCCGGGGTGCTCGCCGGTGCCCGCCGGTGGGTGACGAACACCGGTCCCGCGCTGCGCCCGACCATCAGCATGGGCAGGAGGAGCGCTGCCTGTGATCCCCAGCTCATTGGTGGCACCACGCCCGGTTTGGTGCGTCGGCCGGGCAGGTGAAGGTGGCCGATGTTCAGGGCAAGCACCCGCTCGACCGTGGCTCCCGACTCATGCAGGAGGTGCCACAGGGCCAGCTCCCGCAACGGGGCTCGCAGGCCGAGAGCGGCGCGCGCCCGATCAGGTGCGCCCGCGGGCACGGGAGGGTCCGAAGGAGCAGCCGGGGCAGCGGCGGTCGGTGCCGGTCCTGACCGGGGCACTGGCAGTGCCAGTCCGGCTGCCGGGTCAGCGGTGATCCATCCTTGTGCCCGCCACCAGGTGGTGGCGGCTCGCAGACAGGCCAGCTCGCGGGCCAGAGTGCTCGGCCTGGCTTCAGCGGTGCGGTCCGCCAGCCCCCGTTGCAGTCGCCCGGGTGCCTGTGGGCTGTCGAGCAGAGCCAGCGGGACGACTGGCGGAGAGTCCCTCTGCGCTCGGGGCCGGTTGGAGCCCTGCGGTCGACCAGCGGCCAGGCCCACCCGTACAGGGAGATGCGGTAGACGCGCCGGGAGGAACTGCCCAGATCGGCTGCGGTGAGGTAGCGGTCGACTGCGGCGCAGTACTCCGCCGGCGCCGGGCGGTGCGGGTCCGCACTCCCGCTCCGCTGCTGAATCATGTCGCCCATAGCCGCAGTAAATCCCTTTCCAAGGCACTGTCGCCGTCTGGCGAATCGAGCTTAGCAGCAGCGGTATTGCAGTAAATCGAAGCCATTTACTGCGCCTGGAGCCATCGAAGTAAAATTGCTAGTAAAGGACTCAGGTTTTCGCCTCTGACGCCTTGCCGGGAGCGAGCCGACGGCGAAACACTGCGGGGCCATGACCCTTCGCACCCGCACTCCCGGCACCCCTGGGCGCCAGAAAACCGCGCGCCGTCTGCGCGTGCTTCGGCATTCCCGGTTCCGCCGTTTCCTGCTCGGACAGACCACCTCGCTGCTCGGCTCGGGTATGAACACCATCGGTACGACCTTCGCCTTACTGCGGCTGCCCGGCGGCGGAACCAACGCCGTCGGCCTGGTGATGGCGGTGCGGATCCTGGCGATCCTGGCCGTGCTGCTGCTGGGCGGCGTGCTCACCGACCGCCTCGGGGCCCGGTCGGTGATGCTCACCGCGGATCTGCTCCGGTTCGCCGCCCAGGGCATCCTGGCCGGGCTCCTGCTCACCGACAGCGCGCGGCTCTGGGAGGTGGCCGTGCTGGGGGTGCTCCTGGGAATCGGCGAAGGAGGCTTCGGGCCGGGCCTGTCGGCGCTGGTGCCCGGCCTGGTCGCAACAGAGGACCTCATGGACGCCAACGCGCTGCTGCAGACAGCCAAGGCGATCGCCTCGGTCGCGGGCCCGGGCTTGGCCGGACTGTTACTCGCGCTCTCCGGCCCCGGCTCGGTGGTCGCGATCGATGCGGCAAGTTACGGCGTCAGCGTCCTGGCCCTCGCCGGGCTGCGCCTGACGCAGCCGGCGACCCCGCGCCGAGGACTGCTGTCCGACCTGGGCCGGGGGTGGACCGAGTTCGCCTCCCGCACCTGGTTGTGGGTCTCCACTGTCCATATCACCCTGTTCAACTTCGTGCTGTGGGCGCCGTTCCTGGTGCTGGGACCGGCCCTCGCCCAGCAGCGGCTCGGCGGTGCGAGCTCCTGGGGCGTGGTGCTGGCCCTGTACGGCGCCGGATCGATCGGCGCGGCCTGGCCCTGCTCGGCAGGAGCCCGCGACGTGCGCTCGCTTGGTCCATGGCAGCGTCCGTCTGCTGGGCTCTGCCCGCCACCGCCCTGGCCGCGCGCATGCCGCTCGCCTGGGTGGCAGCAGCAGCGTTCCCCGCGGGATCGGTGCAGCGGTGTGCAGCACGCTGCTCTCCTCCGTCACCCAGCGCGAGATCCCCGCCGAGGTCCGTGGACGGACCAGCGCCTTCAGCGGCCTGGGTGCGTTCGCACTCGGGCCGCTCGGGCTGGCGCTGGCCGGCCCGGTGGCCGGATCCGTGGGCGCGGATCACCTGCTGGCGTTCGGCGTGATGTGGCAACTCACCGCGGTCGCGGTCGTGCTGGCAATTCCGTCCGTACGACGGAACGGCGTGTCGTGACTTGTGTTCAGGCGAGCGAATCGGGTGAGGTGCGCCAGGCCCCGCCGGGCGCCGGCCCGAAGCGGCTGTCGCCGACAGCGGCCTGGGTCAGGCCGTGGCGCGACGCCTCTGCGCGGTCGCGGCGCTCTCCGTCCAGGCGTCCGTCTGCGAGGTCAGCCGTTGCAGCAGGGCGCGGACGGCGGCCAGGTCGCGCTCCGGTATGCCCGCGCCCATCGCCCGGTGCGCGGAGGCGGCCTGGGCGGTGATGGCGCCGAGCGCGTGCTGGCCGGACCGGGTCAGTGCGAGCAGCGGTGAGGTGCGGTGATCGGGGTTGTCCTGGAACTCCGCGAGACCGTCGCGGACGAGGTCGTTGGCGATGCGCTGCACGCCCTGGCGGGCCACGCCGAGACGACGCGCGGCACGCGCCACAGGCAGGGGCTCCTCGCTCACAGCGCTCATCAGCTGCCAGCGGGCCTGCGTCTGACCTGCTGCCCCCGCCAACGCCTCGCCGCCCGGCGTAGCGCACCCGCAGCTTCGTAGACGTCGGCCCACCAGGAGAGCGACTTCTTCCCGCCATGGCATGGCTCCACTTCCACATTCGGACAACATGTTGTCATGTGGCACCATGGTGTCATAACCGTCGCGTCACCTCCAAGGCGTACGCGCCCCCACCCGAATCGTCCGGGAGACATCATGACCACCAATGCGATCAGCCTTCTACAGGCCGCCATGGAACGCGGCCAGGCCGCCCGCCCGAAGATCGGCGGCTTCCCCTACCTCGCCGAGAGCCTGCGCCAGGCGGGCGTGACCCACTGCCGTATGGCCGTCCCCGCCAACGCCTTCCTGTACCTGACCGCCCACGGCGACGTCGTGGTCCAGGGCGAGCCGCTGGTCACCGGGTTCGCGCTCGCGCCGGGGTTCGACGAAGCAGCCCTGATCACGGCGCTGCGCGCGGACCAGGCCGGCCGGACGACGTTCCCGAGTTCGTCCGCGGCTGCTGGGATGCCGGGGTCGTCTGGTTACGACGTCGACACCGCCGCCCGTACCTGCACCTACTACGCGCCAACGGCGACTCCTACACCGAGGACTACCCGCCCGTCACGCTCCCCTGAAGCCACGCGGCGGCGGAGCGGGCCGCGGCGTTCGAACCGGGTTTCTACCCAGCTCAGGGACATGATCGATTATCCGGAGTCAGCAAGAGGTCAGCAGGGTCCCGGAGGGCTCCGACCACAGGTCTCACCCGCGGCACGGGCCCCGCGGAATGGATGGGCCACCGCAGCGTCGACATCACCTTCAGGCATTCCTGGTGGAGGCCGGCCACTACTCGATCCCCGGCGGGTCGTCGGCCCGTCGGGGCGGGGTGCTGCCCTCGTTGAGGATTCTGCGCCCGTCGGAGGAGTTCGGCGTGCCCAGGTTCTGCCGGACCGAGTCCAGGATCGTCAGACCCTGGCTGACCAGGCCCGCGGCGATCTCGCTCAGGCCGTCGGAGCCGTTGAGCACATTGACGTTGGCCCGGCCAGACCCTGGGCGGCCTCCTTCACGATCAGCGGCAGCTGGTCGATCAGCATCCGGTCCAGCGCCACCCGGTCGTACGAGGCGGCGGCCTCGGCCTGGATCTTCATCCGGTTCGCCTCGGCCGTGGCCAGCACCCGGATCCGCTCGGCCTCCGCCTCGGCGGGCTTCACGATCTCCGCGACCTGCTGCTGGCGCAGCTCGCCGCGCGCTGGCCAGCTCGGTCTGCGCCAGCAGCACCTCCTGCTGCGCCTGGGCCTGGGCCAGCGGCCCGGCCTGGGCGGCCTCGGCCTGCGCCCGCTCCACCTCGGCCGAGTACTGCGCCTGGACCACGGCGGTCTGCCGCTGGTACTCGGCCTGGTTCCGCGCGGCGGCCTGCTGCGCCTCGGCCGACTGCTGGGTGGCCATCGCCTGGGCGATCTGCGCCTGCCGCTGGATGGCGGCCTTGTGCGGCGCCGACATGGCCGCGATGTAGCCGGTCTGGCCGTCGTCGATGGACTGGATCTGCAGCGAGTCCACGGTCAGGCCGATGGTGGCCATCTCGGTCTTGGAGGTCTCCAGCACCTCGGTGGCCAGCTTCTGCCGCTCGGTGACGATCTCCTCGACCGTCATCGAGCCGATGATGGAGCGCAGGTGCCCGGCGAAGATCCGGCCGGTCAGCACCGACATCTGGTCCTGGTCGGACAGGAAGCGCTGCCCGGCGTTGACGATGCTCTCCTTGTCGTTGCCGACCTTGAACGCGATGACGGCACGCACCGTCAGCGCGATCCCTGGTGGGTGACGCAGGTCTCGTCGACCTCCGCCTCGCACATGGCCAGGGTCAGAAAGCGGGTCTTGCGGAAGACCGGGAGCACGAACGCACCGTGACCGGTCACCACCCGGAACGGCGCCACGCCCATCCCACGCTGACCTCCTGAGATCAGCATCGCCTGGTCAGGAGCTGGAACCCGGTAACCGAACATGCCTGCCTCCTCGGCCGACATCGCCAGGTCGCCGGTCAACGACTTCCAGAGCACATGCGTCGTCGCCCTGGCGATCGGTCTCCGCAGGCATCTGTCAGGAACACAGACATCCGGTTGCGCTCCTACCTCCACGCTACGCCCCGCGTGGCCGGCAGGCCGCGCCCCGGCGGCTGGTGGATGCGGAGCGGTAAGAGCGCTGGGCCCGGCGCGGCGCGCCGCCACGCCCGCGTGTCGGGACCGTCCCGGCAGCCGGCGACGCCCAGAAGGGGATCGGGCCCCTGCCGATGATCCGGGCCGGCACTCGGCCGGGCGCGGTGGAGGATGTCCGTCCGTCACCGTTGCCGCTTCGTGTGGAGCGTGGACGTCACTGCTGCACCTTCTCGACATCCGCGCGGATCGTCCGCATGATCGGGGCGACGTCGGCGGCGGTGAAGCCGATCTTGGTGTTGGTCCCGTCGCCCTTGATGATGAGGGTGATCTCGGCGGCGGTGGTCGCGGTGAACCAAGAGCAGGTCGTCACCGCGGTGGTGAGCATGGTGTTCTGGACGAGCATGGTGTTGCAGATTGCCCGGCCTCCGTGCGGCCCGGGGTCGGTGTCGATGGCACTGGTCGTGATCCGGTCACCGGCACCGTCCTCGGTCACGGCCGGGGTCGTGTCGAGGAGGTCATGCAGGTGGTCGGGTTCGAAGCCGGTTCCGGTCACGCCGTTGTAGAAGATCCAGGCGCCGTCAGCGCGGTCGTCGTAGTAGGCGTGGACGGGCGTGCCGGACAGGCCCAGGCGCTTCGCGTTCTGCTGGACGTCACCGTCCACCTGCTGCACCAGTTCGGCCGAGGGCCGGCCCTGTGGGTAGCCCGCCGCAACGGGCGGGGCAGTGAGCACGTAGGACATACTGCCGGGGCTCGGGACGCCGCCGGGCTGGGGCTGCCTCCCGTCCCGCCCCGGGTCGTGCCCCCTGCCGTCGCGGGCGCGGCACTGCCGGAGGCCACGGCCGAGTGGACGGCCGGGCCGCAGGCAGTGACCAGCGCGCAGGCCGTGGCAAGCGCGACACCGGTGGACGTGCGAATGAGCAGGGGGGCGGGACGTGCCATGGACGGACTCCTCCAGACAGGGCACACGCCCGGTCTGGGGCGCGCGGAGACCAGGGCAGCGGGTGCCTGCGCCGAAGCCCCTGGGATGGGTGAGTGTGGCACTCACCCGGCCCTGGCGCAGCCCTGTTGTACAGCTCTGCTTTCGGCTCCCACAACAGCTCTGCTGGTGCTTTTCGCCGGATGCCTGGCACGATGTGTGCCGCGACGGAAGGAGCCGCACGGATGGAGCTGGATCCCAGACGCTTGCTCGTGCTGCACGCGATCGCCGACAACGGCGGGCTCGCGCCCGCGGCGAGGGCGCTGGGTCACAGCCGATCGGCATCGCAGCAACTGGCCGCGCTGGAGCGGGAGGTGGGGCTGGCTCTGGTCGACCGCTCGGGCGGACGGCTGGAACTGACCGCGACGGGTCGGCTGCTGGCCGCCACCGGTGGTCGGATCGGCCGGGAACTCACCCTCGCCGCTTACCGGTTGGGCGCAGCGACGACCAGGTGGTCAGCGGCCCGGTCGCGATCGGAGCGACCTCCGGGGTGCTCGCCCGGATCGCGGTCCCCGCACTGCGGCTGCTCGCCCGTCGGCATCCGCACCTCAAGCCGAGGTTCGCCGAGGCCGGACTCCTGGAGGGCCTGCAGCAGCTTCGCCTGGGCGAGTTGGAGGTCCTGGTGATCACCGACGACCGCGACACCGCACTCCCGCTGCCGCCCGGGGTGCAGGCGCAGGTGCTCAGCGAGGACGAGTACCGCGTGGTTGTTCCCGCCAGCTGGGCTGCTCCGGCCACCGCCACCGATCTCTCCGACGCTTCCTGGATCAGCGCGCCTTCGTACTCCGCCCGCGGCCGGGCCTTCGCCCGGTTCGCCACCGTGCACGGGGTGTCGCCGTCGGTGGAGCACCTGCGCCGAGCACATGATCGCCGTTCAGGCGCTCCTTTCCGGGCAGCTCGGCGCCGCGGTCGTGCCCGCGTACCTCGCCGCACGCCTCGAACAGGTGACAGTGACGGCGTTGCAGGTCACTGGCAGCCAGATCACGCGCATGCTCTACCGTACCGGCCATGACACCGCCGCGGCGGCGGCCAGAGCCGCGGTCGACGCCCTCCAGCAGGCCGCCCGCGACCACGCCGAGGCGATCACCCGGGCCGACCACCGCAATCCCGACATCATCCGTCCCCTGCGCGATCCCACCGAGCAACAACGGCAACCCGGGAGAATCTGAGGGCGGGGACCCGGATCCAGGTACACCCGCTGGGACCTGAAAGCGGTGCTCCCATCGCGAAGATCGCGGTCGGAGGACGGCCACCTGGTACTCCGGCGGAACTACGGCTTCGCCGGCGCCGCCACGGCTCAGGCGGGTCGGAGCACCCGTTGCAGGGTGGGCGCGAGACACTTTCGTTAGCCAGTTTGCGGACAGAGCTGGGCCGCCGGCAGAACACGAGCACCGTCCGGGTGGGCCGGCAACGCACGACGCAGCCGTCCGGCGAGTGCGCCCAGCCAGTCCGGCCAGGACCGCTCTTGAATTTCTTCGGCGGCCCGGCCAGGCTGCGCACCCCGGATCGCTCCGGCCGGCGCGGCTTGCTCACCGTGGACGTCGTCGTCAGTGCCTGGCCGCCGCGCCGGCTCCAGTCGTTCCCAAGCCGGACCGGCGCGACACGGCGTGACTCGCGCCCAGGCTTCACCTGGGAGCGAGTCACGCCGTGTCGCGGAACCGTGGGATGGCGTGCCGGGTTATTCAGTGCTGCAGTAGGACTGCATGTAGGCCCACCACGTCCCGTTGGCCTCCTGGCCGAAGTCGGACGTCGTCGGGGTGGTGTTGTTGCCGTAGGTGCAGTCGGCGGCGAGGATGCCGATGGCGTCCGTCTTGGCCGCGCTCAGGGTGGCGCCGTACCCTTCCGCGTACTCCCAGTAGCCCCCGCTGACCTGGGGCCTGGTGTGCTGGGCCGCGCTGCCGGCGGCTGTGCTCGCGCTCGCGCTCGCGACCGGCACGAGAGCGACGGCAGCGGCACTGAACAGCGCTGCGGCGGTTAACGCGGCTTTTCTCGACACACTCATCATTGCTCCCTATGGGTAGAGGAACAGGCGGTCAGCGAGAAGGTACATCAGGGTTCTTATGTCGACAACAGTTGATTTGAGAATTGCCGGTAGAGCCGAGTAAACCGGCAGCTTCACGCTGAAGATCTCGTCTGATCCCGGATAAACGAGCATCTGCTCCGGGAGCACGCGCAGTCGCCGGACGCCCGCCGGTTCGAGGCCGGTCGTCACCGTCAGGGAGCCGGTGGCGACTCCGGCCCGGCGGAGGGTGATGTCGGCGGCGGCCGGCGCGTGACCTGCCGCCGTTCGGAGGAGTTGACCAGCCGTGACCACAGGCGTGCACCCGGGCGGGCCGGGCCTCGGTGCGGGGCCGGGCATCAGGGCCGTGACCGCCGGGAACCGCTCGCCTGGGGCGATGCCCGGGAGGCCGCCGATGCCGGGTGGCCGCTGCTGAGTCGTTCCGCCCGCACGCAGGACCCTCTCTCACCTTTGGAGACCACTTTGAGCACCGAACAGAACTGGGCAGCCCTGGGCATCGATCCGGAGGTGCCGAGCATCGCCCGGGTCTACAACGCCTTTCTCGGCGGCACCGACAACTTTCCGGCGGACCGCCGGGTGGTCGAGGGAATCTCCGCGGCCGTCCCGGAGATGCGCACCGTGGCGACCCTCAACCGGGCCGTCCTCGGCCGCGGCGTCCGCTTCCTGGTACAGCAGGGGGTCGAGCAGTTTCTCGATCTGGGCTCGGGGCTGCCCACCGCCGAGAACACCCACGAGGTGGCCCGCGCCGTGAACCCTGGCGCCCGGGTCGTCTACGTCGACAAGGACCCACTGGTCGCCGCGCATGCGGGTGCCCTCATCAGCGACGACCTCACCGCCATGGTGACCGCCGACCTCCGCTCCGCCGGGACTGTCCTGGCCGCTCCCGCGGTACGCCGCCTGATCGACTTCGACAGCCCTGTAGCGGTTCTGCTCGTGGGAATTCTGCATCACCTGCATGACGACGAGGACCCGCGGGGCGTGGTCGAGGCATACCTCTCGGCTGTCCCCTCGGGGTCCTACCTCTTCGTCAGCCATTTCTGTGACTCCGGGCCGGAGGCGAGGGAGGCCGAGCAGAAGTTCCTGAGTCTGCTCGGCACCGGCCGGTTCCGGACCGAGACGGAGATCGGGGCCTTCTTCAACGGGCTCGACCTGGTGGAGCCGGGCCTGGTTCCCACCCCACTGTGGCACCCGGACGAGCCGGTCGCCGCGTCGCTCCAGGTCGGCGACCGACTCATCTGGGCCGGGATCGCCCGCAAGCCCTGAACGGCGAGCGGCCTCTCAGGCACACGACGGACAAGGGCTGCTGTTCCCGGAGAGCAGCCGGGCCGGATACCTGAAGAGCGGATCGGACGTGTGGCCGGGCTCGGCGGGTCCGGGCTCCGCCGCCGGGACGTGACAACAACCACTGCGTGCACGAGGTTTCGCAGCTCAGCGCCGGGAGCCGGCCACGCGACGGACCCAACGAGCGGGAAGCGCCGCACCGGCGGCTCACAGTGATCGCTATGCTGCCCGGATATGAGGGGGATGCGAATAGCAGCGGCAGTGACAAGCCCGGTGCGGCGCAACGGCGATGACGCCGGGGGCCGCAGCGGGCGCGGGGACCTGCCGGGGGTGGGTACGGCCACGAGCCTGCGCCCTCCGCGAGAACGGCGGGGATCCCGATGACGTCCTCTCCCCGCCCGGAAGCCACCGGCGGCCCCGCGCCGCAGGCGGCCCGCATCGGGCCCTACGAGCTGCTGCAATTGCTGGGCGAAGGCGGCATGGGTCAGGTCTACCTGGCGCGGTCGCCCGGCGCACGGCTGGTCGCCCTCAAGGTGATCCGGCCCGAGTACGCGCAGGCGCCCCATTTCCGTGACCGGTTCCGGCGTGAGGCCGAGGCCGCCCGACGGGTCAGCGGCCTGTTCACCCCGCCGGTGCTGGACGCCGACGCCGACTCGCCGCTGCCCTGGCTGGCGACCGCGTATGTGCCTGCCCCCTCACTGCACGAAGTGGTGCGGCGCCACGGTCCGCTGTCCGCGCCCGGCATCGCCGCGCTGGGCGGCGGACTCGCGGAGGCTCTGTCGGCGATCCACGCCGCGGGGCTGGTCCACCGCGACCTCAAGCCCGGAAACGTACTGCTGGCCGCGGCCGGCCCGCAGGTGATCGACTTCGGCATCAGCAAAATGCTGGACGCAACACAGCTGACCGGGACCGACAGCACGATCGGCACGCCCGGGTTCATGGCCCCGGAGCAGGTGGTCTCCAGCCGGGATGTCGGACGCGAAGCGGACGTGTTCGCGCTCGGCTGCGTCCTGGCGTTCGCGGCGACCGGTGAGAGCCCGTTCGGCACCGGCTCGACCGCAGCGGTGCTGTACCGCGTCGTGCACGAGCAGCCGCGCCTGGACGCCGTACCCGAGAGCCTGCGCGGGCTGGTGACGTCCTGTCTGGAGAAGGAGCCGGCCCGCCGGCCCTCGGTCGCGGGCCTGCTGGTCCGGCTCGGTTCGACAGATCCGGCCGAGCTGCTCACCCCGGCGCTGCGGGCCGACCTCGCCGAGCGGCAGCAGCGGGCCACGCTGCTGCCTGACGCGCCGCCCCTGCCGGCCACCGTGCTGGCGACTCTGCCGGTCACCGCCGCTCTCCCGGACCGGCGCCGCTTCCTGCGCATCGCAGGCGCGGTCGCCGGGACGGCCGCGGCAGCGGCCGGCGCCGCCGTATGGGCGACCACCCGCACCGGTACGGTCGCCTCCGCCGGCAACAGTCCGGCACCGAAAGCCCTCAGCGCCGGTTCCACGGCCCCGGCCGGGCCCTCCCTGGTCTGGCAGCGCGAGCTGCCGACCAGCTCCACCAACGGCCGGATCGCCGTCCTCGCAGGCACATTGGTGCACTGGGACCAGTCGCAGGCGGCCGGTTTCGACGCGGCCGGCGGCAGCCCGCGGTGGACCGCGGCACCACAACTTCCCGCGGGGGAATCCGCAGCCGTCACCTGGCTGGGAGTGGGCGGCGGCGCCCTGTTCGGGGCCGCCACCAGCGACACCGGCTACCTGCTGGCCCTGGACGGGAACGGCAGGCAGCTGTTCGTCCACCCGGTCACCCAGGCGGACAGTTCCGGCTTCGCCTCCCCGGTGAATCAGCTCTTCGCCGTAGGGGCCGGTATCGCCCTGGTCGGCGTGGACGGTGACTCCGGCTTCCAGCTCCTTGCCGTGGACCTGACGGGAGGCCAGGTGCTGTGGACCCGTCAGGTCACCTCCAGCATGTACAGCGCCGTCACGGACGGGCAGCGCTGCTACCTCCAGGACGGCACCGACACCTACGCGCTGGACCTGCGCACCGGCAGGAGCAGCTGGCACGCCCAGGGCACCGGCAGCTCCGGCGACGAACCCGGGCTCAGCCTCGCCCCGAACATACTCCTGGTCACGGACAACAAGGTACAGGCCGTCGACACCGCCACCGGCACCCGCCTGTGGACGGCCGTCAACGAGTCCGACATCAGCGCCACCCTCACCAACGGCGGCGCCGCATTCGTCGCGGACGACAGCGGGACCGTCTTCGGCCTCAACTCCCTTTCAGGAAAACAGAACTGGTCGACCGTCACTTCACTGGACCTCTTCGTCGACGGCGCCAAAGGCGTCAGCCAGAACATCTCCCTGTCCCAGGACCTGCTGGTGCTCTCCACCGGAAGCCACCCGGGCCTGGTCGCGCTGCGCCCCACCGACGGCCGACTGCTGTGGGCCCATCAGGACACCAGCGGGCCTGCCGGGCAGCCGTGGGCGGTGCTGGCCTCCGGCGCCCTGGCGTTCGCCGCCTCGGACACCACCCTCTACGCCTACCGGAGCCCGACCTCATGACCATGCCGGTGTCCTCCGTGCCCCCGCTCAACCAGATCGGCCGCTACCGGATCCTCAAGGAACTCGGAGCCGGCGGCATGGGCCGGGTCTACCTGGCCGCCACCCCCTCCGGGCGCGCGGTCGCCGTGAAGGTGGTCCACCCGGAGCTGGCAGGCGACCCCGAATTCCGCAGCCGCTTCCGACGGGAGGCCGCCGCCCGCGCCGTCTCCGGGGCCTTCACCGCCCCGGTCGTCGACTGCGACCCGGACGGCACACCGCCCTGGCTCGCCACCGCCTACGTGCCCGGCCCCTCCCTCTCCGACGCGATCCGCACCAGCGGCCCGATGCCGGAGCCGACCCTGAGGGTCCTGGGCGCCGGACTCGCCGAGGCCCTGACCGCGATCCACCGCGTCGGCCTGGTCCACCGCGATCTCAAGCCGTCCAACATCCTGCTCGCCCTGGACGGACCGCGGGTCATCGACTTCGGCATCAGCAAGGCCGCCGACGCCACGGCGCTGACCGCCGAGGGCCAGCTCGTCGGAACCCCCGGCTACATGTCGCCCGAGCACTGCGCGGGCGCGGAACTGACCGCCGCCAGCGACGTGTTCTCGCTCGGCGTCGTGCTCGCCTACGCCGCCACCGGCACTCCCCCGTTCGGCACCGGCGCCGCTCACGCCGTGCTCTACCGCACCATGCACGAGACCCCGGCACTCGACGGCGTCCCGCGCGGCCTGCTCGGCATCGTGGCGGCCTGCCTGGACAAGGACCCGGCCCGCCGCCCACCCCTGGACACCTGCTGGCCTGGCTGCACCCGGAGACCACGACAGGCTGGCTCGGCCCCATCGAGCAGCAGGTCATCAGCTACCAGCGGCAACTGGCGGCGGACCTCGCCCTGGCGAGCCCAGGGCGGCGACGGCTGCTGCTGGGAGGCGCCGGGGTGCTGGCTGCCGCGGCCGCAGGCGGAGCGGCGCTGCTGCTGCGCTCCCCGGGCCCCTCGCCCGTCAGCGGCCCGCGGCTGGCCTGGACCGCACAGCTGCCCTCCCCGGACATGAACGTCCAGCCGGTCAGCGACACCACTGTGCTGTGCGTCGGCAGCCCCGGCGCCGCCTGCTTCGACCTGGCCACGGGCAAGCCGCTGTGGCACGAGAGCGACGGCAGCACCACGGCGGCCAAGGGTTACGGGGGCCTGGTCTACGCCCTGCGCACGGACGGCAAGGTACACGCCCTCGACGCCCGCACCGGCAGCGAACGGTGGAGCGCGTACCCGGCCGGCACGACCGTGGCGCAGTTGCAGTACGCGGACGCCTCCCTGCTGGTGGTCACCGACCGGAGCGGAACCTTCCACGCCTTCGACGCCACAACCGGCGCCGCACGCTGGAGCCGCGCGGTCGACGGCGGGCAATTCCTCACCGGCGCCACCAGTGGCGGGCAGATGGTGCTGAACGCCATGTCCAGCACGCCCGGCGTCGGGGACGTCTACACCGTCGTGAGCCGGGACACCGGGACACCGCTGTGGACGGCCAAGGGCCTCCAGGAGCTGTACACCCCGCCCACCGGCGACCTGCTCTACGCCATCGACAGCCAGGAGAACCTCCAGGCCCTGGCGGCGGACACCGGCACCGCGCGCTGGAGCCGGCCCAGCGGCCTGCCGGCCACGGTCGCGCGGCTGGCCGGTTACTTCGGCTCACTGCAACTTCAGGCGGGCACCCTGTTCTGCAACCCCGACGACGACACCTACGCCGCCACCAGCAACCCGTCCTCGGGTCTGCTGGCAGCCTTCGACCCGGCCACCGGCGCGCCCAGCTGGCAGATTCGGGGCCCGATCGGCATCCTCGCCGGCGGCTACGACGTGACCGGCGGGACCGTCGGCTATGTCGACAAGCTCGTCCACGGTGTCGACCAGGGCACCGGCCGGCTCCGCTGGACGGCAGGCGCGGGGATCGGCACCTGGCAGTTCCTGGGCGCGGCGGGCGGCCTGCTGATCGCCGCCGCCGGCTCCGGCCGCTCGGGCACCCAGCAGGGACCCGGCCTCTTCGGCTTCACCCCGGACACCGGTCACCAGGCCTGGTACCAACCCCTCACCGGGGCCACCGGTGACTGGGCCACCGCCAAAGCCTCCGGCGCCCTCCTGGCATCTTGCGCCGGCACCCTCTTCTGCCTCGCCGACACAACAGCCCTAAACCGCACCGGGAGTACCAGGAGCCCCGCCTGAAGTGGGCGGGTACCAGAGGGCCTGAGGGCGCGGGCGCGCGGATCGACTCATTGTCCCAGCCACGCGCTCCGAGCCTCACCGGGTGATCGGCCAGGTCGGGGTGCTGGTCACGCAGCAGATCCCGGACCAGTTCCGCGGTGATCTCGATCGTGGTGTGAGTCATGCGGAGCAACCATAGTCGGGCGGTAATCCCCTTCGAAAACCGCTGACCGGACAGATCACGTCAGACAGCCCTGTGCGGGTGTCGCCGGACAGGGGACGTCAACTCGGTCAGCTGGCGGCGGGCTTGCCGAGGTGCGCAGGTCCAGGCCCTGTGCGAGCATGAAGAGGTTGGGTCGACAGGCACGCCCTGGACGAGTGCAGGGCATTCACCGGGCGTGTGCGGCCGACGACGTATCGGCGCGCGGGCGGCGAAGGCGTCTGCGCTGATCGGGGTCATCATGCCCAGCGTCACGGTGCCCGGGTCAGTCACGTCCGACAACGCCGAAGCGGTGCTCCAGAAGGAACTCGGGAGCCGTTTCACCGTTGAACCGCGCGACAGTTCACCGGACAAGTTCAAGGTCAAACTCTCGGCGCTCACGTTCGCCACAGTCCGGCGGGACCCGCACGAAACGGACACGACGTTCCACGTCCACGGGGGCGGTTTTCTCATCGGCCGGATGATCAACGAATTCGGCATCGCCCGCGACGTCTCCACAGCCCTGAAAAAGGGTTTCGCCCAGTAGCAGTCCGAGGCCGACGCGGCTGGGCAGTCGCCGCGTCGGCCTCGGCCGTCCCCTCGTCCGGGTGCCCCTACCGGGCACCAGGCCGGCAGCGCGCGAAGAGAATTCCCCCGAGCTTGCTTTCGGCTGAGCCGAGAGTCATCTGTGCCTCGACAGCGAAGCCTGCATCGCTGAGCCAGGCGGCCACTTGGCCGGGTCGGCGGCGATGGACGTAGACCTTCATCGGATGGCCGCCGTAGCCCTGTGTCTTGAGCTGCGACTCGTCACCGACATGGAAAGCCAACAGCAGCAGACCATCGGGCCGCAGTACTCGCCGGAAGTGCGCGAAAACCGAGCCGACCTGGTCGTCGGGGACATGGATCAGCGAATACCAGGCGACCAGGCCGGCCGTCGAGGCGTCGGGCAGGTCGAGGTCCGTCATGGAACCCACCTCGAACCGCAGGCCGGGGTGATCATGCCGAGCTACCTCGATCATCGCGGGCGACAGGTCGATCCCGAAGGCGTCCGCGCCCAGTTCACGCAGGTAGGCCGTAATCCTCCCGGGCCCGCATCCCACATCCGCAACCAGCCCCCCGCCGGCCGCCCCGACCAGGTCGGCGAACAGCGCCAGCACCGCACGCTCGTAGGGCGTTTGGTCGAGGAGGTTGCGCACCTGGTCCGCATAGCTGGTGGCAACGGTGTCGTAGGACGTCCGGGTGTCTGCCAGCCAGCCTTCATCCGTGCTCATAGCCGGACACCATAGTTCACGGCACGGACCGAGCCGTCGGACCCACCCGGTTCAGCCCCCAGGGCAGGGGTGCCCGGATTCCTCGTCGGTGAGGAGCAGTTGAATGTCGGCGGCGGACTCGACCGGAGTGGCGGAGATGAGAAACGAAGCCAGGAGGCCGAGGGCGACGAAGGCCGCCGCGATGAAGCCGCCGAGGGCGACGCCGTCGGTCATCGCGGAGCGTGCCGCCTGGGCCACGAAAGCGGTTTGCGGGTGGGCGGCCAGCGGACCGATGGCAGCGCCCGCACTGTCGGTGACGGCGCCGGCGAACTTGCCGGACTGCGCTGCGGTCAGGCCCGCACCGGTGAGGCGGCCATGCAGCCTGGTGCTGAGCGTGGTGAAGAACACCGACGTCAGGACAGCGATGCCCAGCGCGGAACCAAGTTGCCGCAGGGCGCTTTGGATGCCGGCAGCTTGGCCGGAGCTTGCTTCGGGAATGTCGTTCAGGACGACATTGGTGACCTGGGCGGTGGCGAAGCCGACGCCGATTCCGTACAGGAAGAGCACGAGCGAAACGGACCACCATGAACTGCCTGGCGAGGCGGTCACGCCGACCCCGGCCAGACCGACGACCTCCAGGGCCAGACCGAGGCGCAGCATGGTCAGCGGGGAGACTTTCGCGGCCATGCCGAAGCTGGCGCCGCTGGCGACGAAGCTGCCGATGGCCACGGGCACGAGGGCGAGTCCTGCCTGCAGGGCGCTGTAGCCGAGGGTGAACTGGAGCCACAGCGGGAGTACCGCGACGATGCCGAATTCTCCGAGGCCGATGATCAGGGTGGCGATGTTGCCGCCGCGGAACGAGGAGATGGAGAACAGGCTGACGTCCATCAGGATCCGCGAGGTGTCGCCGGCGCGGTGGAGGGTCAGCTGGCGGCGCACGAACGCGGCCATGGTGAGGGCCGACAGCAGCAGGGCCGCCAGGACGGGTGAGGGCCCGCTGTCCCAGGTGAAGCCTGGCAGTTCCAGTGGCTGGACGGTGGCGAGCCAGCCGTAGTCGCGGCCCTCGACCAGGCCGAAGGCGAGCAGGCCGAGGCTGGTGACGGACAGCAGCCCGCCGGGCAGGTCGACCCGTCCGTGGGTGCGGGGGGAGGGGGCGATGTAGAGCAGTACGCCGGCCACGACCAGCACGGAGAGGGGGACGTTGATGCCGAAGGCCCATCGCCAGGACGCGTGCTCGGCGAGCCAGCCGCCGACCACGGGACCGAGCGCGGCGGCGGCACCGATGGTGGAGCCCCAGACGGCGAATGCCTGGCCCCGGGCCTTGCCCGTGAAGGTGGCTTTGAGCAGGGACAGCGACGTCGGCAGGAGCATGGCCGCGCTCGCGCCCTGAAGGAAGCGGGCCGCGATGAGCAGGCCGCTGCTGGGTGCCAGTCCGGCGAGGACGCTGGTCGTCCCGAAGAGCACAGCCCCGGCGGTGAAGATCCGGCGGGCGCCGAAGATGTCCGCGATCCGGCCGGTGAGCAGCAGCAATGCTGCGAAGACGATGGCGTAGGACTCCTGGACCCATTGTGCCTGGGCTGAGGTGGCGTGCAGGTCTTCGACGATCGAGGGGACGATCACGTTCACGATCGTGGTGTCCACCACGATCAGCGCCACGCCGAGCGCGATGGCGATCAGGCCGAGCCAGCGGCGACGGGGTGATGGATCATGCATCCCAATTCCTCCATGGTGAAGTAGTTCCACCATGAAGGTAAATTGGTAGCGGTAAGTTGTCAAAGGCGAGCCCGAGGCGGCTCGCGGGATCACGACGGGAGAGGGCCTTGGCTGAGCAGCCGCACATGGGAGAGGTCGCGGCGCAGCGCGAGCGGCTGATGGAGGGCTTCACCGCCTTCGGCGGGCGCTACACCGAGTTCAGTCGCCGCTTTGCGGCCTGGCTGGGTCTGCACTCCACGGATGCGGCTGCGCTGCTGGAGATCACCGCTGCCGAGGAGCGCGGCACGCCACTGTCGCCCGCCGGCCTCAGCAAGCGCATCCTGCTTTCCTCGGGCGCCACCACCGCGCTCCTGAACCGCCTGGAGGGGCGGGGCACATTGTGCGCACCCGGGAGCACGTGGACCGGCGCGTAGTCACCCTGCACAGCAGCACCGACATCCAGGAGCGCGCCGACACGTTCTTTCGGCCGCTTGCCGGACGCCTGGACACGCTGATGTCCGAGTACCCGCCGGACCTCCTGGAGCAGTTCGAGACACTGGTGAGCCGCTTGTGCTCGGCCATGGACGCCCAGCTCACCCAACCCGACCCGGACACCGACGCCTGATCCCGCGCGGAGACCGCCCCCGCCCACCCGCCGGCCGTCGACCCCACCGTCAGGCCGCCCACGCCCCGCCACCACACCGCAGCGAAGCCGGCCGGACCGGGTGTCCGAGGAGTAGTCACATCGCGCTGACGCAGGCTCTCCGGGCACACCTCGTCGCGCTGATCCGCGTCGGCGCCGAGTTCGGCAGTGGACCGGGGTGGGCTGTCAGTGGTCGCCGAAGAAGATCTCTCCGACCTCACGCACCGCGTAGTAGACGAGGACGTACCCGGCCAGCGGGTCGGCCCACCACAGGCCCGCGAGTGAGTTGAGCACCAGTCCGGTGAGCACGGCGGCGGCCAGCAGGCCGTCGATCATGGTCACCCGGCCCTCGGTCTTCAGTACCGGATTGTCCAGGGCCGCGCCGGTACGGGCCTTGCCCGCGGCGAGAGCGAACATCACCACCGCGGTGACAGCTGTCCAGGCCATGCCCAGCGGCGAGTGGTGCGGGCGGAAGCCGGCCGCCAGCACCCAGGTGGACTGCACCAGCAGGTAGGCGGCGAGCAGCGCGAAGCCGGCACCGATCAGCGTGAGCGCGCGCTTCCGGCGCTCCTCACCGGCCCGGACAGCTCCCAGAGGACCACTGTGGAGGCTCCGATCTCGATCAGGGAGTCCAGGCCGAATCCGGCCAGTGCCACCGACCTCGCCGAGAGCGCGGCGACGGCGAGCACCGCGATGCCGACCACGTTCCAGCCGAGGGTGGCGTACTCCAGCGCGAAGCCGCGGCGCAGCAGGGTCCGGCGGGCTGGATCGTCAGGGCTGTTCACCGCGCGATCCTCCCACAGCCCGGCCGCCGGGCCGTCCACCAGTTGCCCCAGCCGGCGGCGCCGCACAGGCCGGAATACTGGCGCCACCCGCGCCTGCAACGACCACCACTTCGTGGTCCACGCCTGCGCCTCGACCAGCGAATTCCCGCCCATACCTACTGAAAACAGCAGCTCGCAGGCCGAAATCAAGGCTGGAGTACTATGGCGGGAAATCTCGAAAGGGATGGACAGCGATGGCATCCGATTCCCCCGCGAGACCAGTATCGCCTCCGAGTTTCCGACCGGATTCTCGGGTTGGAAGCACAAAGGGGCTGCCGCAATGAATGAGTCCGCCCGTCCGCTCGGTGGACGGCTTCCGCTGGCCGACCCGGCGACGCTCGCCACCGCCCAGCGCGAGCTCTACGACCAGCTGATCGGCTCGTGGGTGGTGTTCACCGACAAGCTGGGCATCCGGTCGACGACCGAGGACGGCCGCCTGATCGGCCCGTTCAACGCGCTTCTGCTGCATCCCGAGGTGACGGCGAAGCTGTTGGAGTTCCAGGCCGCCGAGTCGACGCACACCGGCCTGTCGCCGAGCGTGCGTGAAGTGGTGATCATCGTGCTCGGCTCCGTGTACGGCGCGGACTACGAGCTGTACGCGCACAAGTCCGTGGCGCGGACCGCCGGACTGGCCGACGACCATGTCGTGGCCCTCTCCGGCGGTAGCATCCCGGAAGGCCTGGGCGAGCACGAGCAGCTCGCTGCCCGGCTCACCCAGGCGCTGGCCACCCGTCACCACGTCGACGACGACCTGTATCAGCAGGCCGAGTCGGCTTTCGGAGCGAAGGGCCTGTTCGACATCGCCGCCGTGATGGGCGTCTACCACACGGTGTGCACCATGCTCACCCTGTTCGAGGTGCCGGCACCCTAATGCCCAGGGCCCGGCCGGCGTGCGAGGTCGCGCTGGTACCAGACGCCCGGCTTACCGCCGAGGCCGGCCGGGTCTGCCGGACCGACCAGGGCGAACCCGGCCTTGGTCAGCACCTTCTGGGACGCGGCATTGGCGTCGGCGGTGGCCGCCCGCAGGGTGCGCAGTCCGTGCCGCGCCGCCGCCAGCCGACAGCTCCAGGACGGACGCGGTCGCCACGCCGCGGCCGGTGACGTGCTGCGCGACCCGGTAGCCGAGGTTGGCCGTGCCGTCCTCGAAGTCGTACAGGTTGAACCGGCCCAGCACCGAGCCGTCCGCGGCGACCAGCACGTAGCAGGCGCAGATGCCGGCCTCCTGCTCAGCCAGCAAGGCGCCGTGCCGCTCGGCGAACCGGTCGTAGAACTCGTCACCACGGTCGGAGACCGAGGCGGCGAAGTAGGCACGGTTCGCCAGCTCGAAGGCCAGGACCGCCTGGGCATGGCCGGCATCCAGCTGCTTCAACTCGGGCACCTGCGTCACCCTACCCGGACAGGGCACCGGGGCCACCTGTTTTTCCGAGCGGCAGACAGCCCCAAGACCATGGCACATCAGGTGCGGCAGCCGGATTACCGGCCTTCGGAATCCCGCTGGGATTCAAATGGAATTTCCGAACGTTCACCCATTGGGCGGGAGAATTCATCCCCTACCCCGGAGCAGAACGCAGAGCCCCGCATTCGGCAGCTGATGGCAGTCGCCATTCAGGGCCCGCGCCGCCCGCAGCTCCCGCGCACGCCCCATCCCCGCGCCGGGAGCTTCATGGGTCTTCATCCATTGACGGGTTGAGCAGGGCGGCTCCGAGCTCAACCCGCGAGCTGCGGGTAGAGCGCGGTGAGATCAGCCGACAGGCCGCCTTTGACCCGGCGTGAGAGATCGTCGGCGAGCACCTCGTAGGCGTCCGCCTCGATGCCGTCCAGCGCCTGGCGGGCGACGTCCTCGGGGCGGGACTTGGGGCCGTCCACGTGCGCGGCCATGTCGGTGTCGACGTAGCCGACATGCAGTCCGGTGACGGTGATGCCGCGCGGCGCCAGCGCCAGGCGCAGCGAGTTGGTCTGCGACCACAGGGCCGCCTTGGAGGCACTGTAGGAGCCGGAGAGCGCGATCCAGGACAGCACCGAGTGCACGTTCAGCAGGTGGCCGCCGCCGTTGCGTTCGATGACGGGACAAACGCGCGGGCGGTGAGCAGCGGGCCGTAGAAGTTGGTCTCGAAGTCGTCGCGGACGTCCTGCACCGGGTCGGTGAGGAAGTCGGCGGCGATGGCGCGTCCCGCGTTGTTGATCAGAACGGTGACGTCCTGCGCCTGCTCGGCCGCGGCCGCCACCGAGGGGGGTCGGTCACCTCCAGGGCGAGGGCGACAGCGTCGGGGTGGGTGACGGTGGAGGCGTCGCGGGCGGTCGCGTAGACCTTCTTCGCGCCCCGCTCGTAGAGGCCTTCGACCAGTGCCTTGCCCAGCCCCCGGCTGCCGCCGGTGACCAGGACGGTGGCTCCTGCGATCGCGGTCATGATGTCTCCCTCTGTCGGCATGAAACCTGTCGGCATGAAACGTGGAAACCGATCGGTTTCCACTATCGTAAACCGATCGGTTTCCAGATGGCAAGCGCAGGCGTAAGGTGGGGCTCATGACCACAGCTCCCACCCGGGACCGGCTGCTCGACGCCGCAGCCGAGCTCTTCTACCGCGACGGCACCGGCATCGGCGTCGAGGCCCTGTGCAAGGCCGCGGGCGTCTCCAAGCGCTCCATGTACCAGCTGTTCGACAGCAAGGACCAGGTCCTGGCCGCCAGCCTGGAACGCAGCGTCCCCGGCTACCAGTCCCAGCTGCTGCCGACCGACGACGACCCGCGCCCGCCCCGGGAGCTGATCCTGCATGTGTTCGAGCAGCTGGAGGCATCCGCCGCCTCCCCGCAGTACCGCGGCTGCCCGTTCGTCGCAACCGCCGTCGAACTCAAGGACCCCGACCACCCGGCCAGCCTCGTCGCCCGGCACGCCAAGCAGGCGCTGACCGGCTACTTCCGCGAGCAGGCCGCCCGGGCCGGTGCGGCGGACCCCGAGCTACTGGCCGCCAGCTGACCATCGTGTTCGACGGCGCCGGCGCCCGGGCCGTGGTCCAGGGCGAGGGCCTGGACGGCCTGGCCCTCACCACAGCCGCCACCCTGCTGGACGCCGCCGGCCTGACCGCAGCCACCTGACCCCGCGTTCCGCAGCCGCCAGGTCGTATTGAAGCCGGCCACGGTCACCCGGAAGCATGTCGCGGCCCCACTTCCGGGGCACGCCCTACTCGCTCCGGAGAACGAAGAACAGGAAGCACAGGAAGCGCGGCTTGGCCGCGATCTCCTCGGGGAACAGCTCACGGGCGGCCGGATCCGGGTCCGGCTCGCTGATGGCCGTGATCTGCAGGCCTGCCGCGGTGAACGCCTCCACCATCGCGTGCAGCGGCCTGTGCCAGAGGCTCATCAGGGCGCTCCGGCCGCCGATGTTCCACTCCTCGCTCCAGTTGGTGGTGTCGAAGTAGTTGTAATCGGCCTCACGGCCGGCCAGGCGGTGCATGAGATGGATCGCGAAGGGATGCTCCACGGATGCGATCAGCCGACCGCCGGGCCTGAGCACGCGCCGCAGCTCGGCCAGGGCCGGGCCCAGTCCTTCAGGTAGTGCAGCACCAGCGACGCGACCACATCGTCGAAAGCGTCGTCCGGGTAGGGAAGCGGGCTGCCGAGGTCGGCCACCCGCAGGTCCGCACCGTCACCGAGCCGTCGCCGGGCCAGCTCCAGCATCCCGGCACTCGCGTCGAAGCCGCTCACCAGGGCGCCACGGTCACGCAGCGCCGCGGAGAGCGGCCCTGCGCCGCAGCCCGCGTCGAGAATCCGCCGACCGGCCACGTCCCCGGCAAGGGCCAGCATCGCGGGCCGTTCGTAGTAGGCGTTGACGAGGCTCGTCTCGTTCTCGGCCGAGTACGCCTCGGCAAAACTGTCGTAGTCGTTGACCTTGGGCGGATCCACAGCCGCAGCGGACGGCAAGCCGAGACCGGCGGAGCCCACGTGTTCCTGCTGCTCGTCAGAAGTCATGGTGCGGGAGACGCCTGCCGCACCTGCCCGGTTCCTTGCCCGGCCGCCAGCAGGCGACGGCCATCCGCCCGGGGAACAGCGGGCGAGCGGGGCCGGGCCCGGGCCCGGCGAGGGGCACCACAAGCGATGGTCAAAGGCCGAGCAGTACCGGTGTGGCCGGGGCTCCGCCAGTGATCAGCGCCGCGAGCGGCCCGGCGAGGTCACGGGCGAGAACAGCTCGGTACCGCGGTAGTCGGCGATGTCCCGCAGCGACCACCAACGGAAGCCGTCGATGTTCTCAGCGGCGAGCTCGTGGTCGGACAGCGCGCCGCGAGGACGGAACGATGCGGTGCGGACAAGAAAATAGTCGTTGATCACGCCGTCGTAGCCAGGCGCATGTCCGGGCGCGACGACCTGCTGGTGCCAGACATGCGGCGGACCTCCTCCAGCGCCAGCCCTGTCTCCTCATCCAGCTCCCGGCGGAGGGCGGCGAGCGGGGTCTCGCCGGGCTCGATACCTCCGCCCGGGGCTGCCCACACGACCGTGCCGGCCGGATCCGGGAGAGAAGCGACACAGCAGGATGCGGTCGTCCTCGTCGAGGATGACCGCACGGACCGAGCGACGCAGGTTCACTGAGGACATCCGCGCATGCTATCCACCAGTGACCACCACGATCCCCGGAACAGCGGTCCTGGCCCCCGGCGGCCGGCCGGCACCCGGCCGCGGAGCCCGAGCAAAAACCTGTTGGCGGATCATGGCGATCACGTGCTAATTTTCCGGTGGCCGTGCGAGAGACCGAGGAGGTGGTACCCGTGAACGCAGTATCGACATGGGTGCTCCCCTCTGGGGCCACGGTCGGGCGATAAATCGCCCGGGAGCGCCATTCAAGAGCTCTCCCGAAGGACAAGACCATGCAGTTCATCTCTGAGCGGCGCCTCGACGACGGCGTCCTCGAACGCGAATTCACCCTGGGCGAGATCCCCGGCACCCTGTGGACGCCCGAATCCGCCGCACCGACCCCGCTGATCCTGATGGCCCACAACAACGGCCTGCCCAAGGGTCAGCCCCGGCTGGTGGCCCGGGCCCGGCAGACCGCGGCATACGGCTACGCGGTGGCCAGCATCGACGCCGCCGGGTGCGGCAGCCGCCCCCGTTCCGCCGCCGAGGACCAGGCCCGCGCCGACCTCCGCCAGGCGATGCAGGCCGGTGAGCCGGTGGACGAGATCTTCGAATCCCTCGTCGGCCCGCTGGTCGAAAAGGCGGCCCCGGAATGGCGGACCACCCTGGACGCCCTCCTTGCGCTGCCGGAGATCGGCGGCCCGGTCGGGTACTCGGGGTGGACCGCCGTCGGCATCCGCCTCGCTGCGATCGAACCCCGCATCGCGGCCGCCGGTTTCTTCGCCGGGGCACGTGCCTCGCGCCCAGCGCGAGGAGGCCCGGCAGCTCACCATTCCGCTTCAGTTCCTGCTCCAGTGGGACGACGAAGGGAACCCCGGCAGCGGGCCCTGGATCTGTTCGACGCCTTCGGCAGCACGGAGAAGACGCTGCACGCCAATATGGGCGGGCACACCGGAACCCCGTGGTTCGAGGTCGAGAACGGGGGCCGGTTCTTCGACCGGCACCTGAAGAAGTGATGCCGGGCCGTCAGGCCGGTATCAGACGGTAGACGGCTGCCGAGCAGCATGCCGCTCGTCGAGGAGAGGCCCCGCCCTCCTCGACGAGCGGCGGCCGGCAGCTGCACAGCGGCCCGCGAGCACGGCTGCCCCGGTTGGTCTCCGGCATGGATCGGCTTCTCGTGCGCTGCGAAGATCTTCTCGCGTTCTCGCCGGGTCCTCGCCCCGGCCCCGCCAGGTCCGAAACGGGAGAAACGGGGGCGGTCGATCAGCGGGTGGCCGCCTTGACGGCTTCCGCCACGGGCGTGTCCCCGCCGATCAGCTCCAGTGTCCGTCCGGCAGTCCCCGGTTCGTCGAGCAGGGCGGCAGCACCGCCGCCACATCGTCGCGGGTGACGTCCCCGCGCCCGGTGGACTCGGCCAGCGCCACCCGGCCGGTTCCGGGGTCGTCGGTCAGCCGCCCCGGGCGCAGGACGCTCCAGTCGAGCCCGGCCCGCGACCGCACGTCGGCGTCCGCCGCGCCCTTGGCCCGCAGGTAGGCGGCGAAGACCGGGTCGGTACCCGCCGGGGGTTCGCGGTCCGCCCCCATGGCGGACACCACGATGAAGCGCCGCACCCCGGCCGCCTCGGCCGCGTCCGCGAACAGGGCGCACGCCGCGCGATCGACCGTGTCCTTGCGTGCCTCCCCGCTGCCCGGCCCGGCTCCGGCAGCGAAGACAGCTGCGTCCGCGGCTTCCAGGTGCCGGGCGACGTCGGCGACGGCCGCCGACTCCAGGTCGCACACCACAGGCTCGGCGCCCGCCGCCAGCAGATCGCCCGCCTGCTCCGGCCTGCGAATGATCCCTGCTACCTCGTCCCCGCGCGCGCGGAGCAGCCGCTCAAGCCGCAGCGCGATCTGACCATGACCACCACCCGACAACAATGCGCATGCACACGAACCTACGCCTCAGCCCGCCGTTCGCGCCGGAGAACCACCAGCCGGCGGCTCCCGGATCGCCCGCTCAGTCGGCGAACGATCCGTGGCGTCCCGCGCCGTCGGCGAAGCGGCCGGCGCCGGTCCCGGTCTCGCCGGCGGCGAGCGGCACCAGGCCGTGGCGGTACTCGCGGGCCAGGGCAGCCGACTCGCTGAGACCGTGCTGCTCACGGGCGGACAGGCGGTCATGGCGCAGGCACAGCTGGGGAAGCCGGCGATCTCACGGGCGAGCTGCTCCGCCGCCGGGCGGGCCTGGCCGGTCGGTACCAGCCGGTTGGCCAGTCCGATGGCGTACGCCTCCTCGGCAGGGACGGGACGGCCGGTGAGAATCATGTCCATGGCCCGGCTCTCGCCGATCAGGCGGGGCAGCCGTACCGTGCCGCCGTCGATCAGCGGCACTCCCCACCGGCGGCAGACACGCCGAAGACCGAGTCCTGCTCGGCCACCCTGAGGTCGCACCACAGGGCCAGCTCCAGGCCTCCGGCGACCGCGTGGCCGCTGACAGCGGCGATGACGGGCTTGCTCAGCCGGATGCGGGTGGGACCCATCGGCCCGTCCCCATCGGCCGAAACGGTGTTGCCGCGCTCGGTGCCGATGGCCTTGAGGTCGGCGCCGGCGCAGAAGGTGCCGCCCTCGCCCCACAGCACGGCGACGGAGGCATCCGGGTCGGCGTCGAACTCCCGGAAGGCGCCTGCGAGCTGACGGGCGGTCGAGCCGTCGACGGCGTTGCGGACCTGTGGGCGGCTGAGGATCACCGTGGTCACCGGGCCGTCGCGCTCGATCCGTACCGCGGAGTCCTCGCTCATCGTTCTTCCTCCCGAAAAGGTCTCACCGAAGGGGTTGCGCACGCCCGGCGGAATGCCTCCGCCAACCGCAGCGTACGCGCGCCCGCTCGACGCCCCCGGGGCCCGCTCGGCGCTCTCCCCCATGCGCCGACCCCGACGGCCGCCGGCGCGGCACCCGATCACCCGCGCGAGGCGTGATGACGACCTTCGATACGGGGAACATGCCTGGCATGGAATACATCGCCCTGGCACATCAGACCGGCGTTCGGCTCGCCGAGGTCGGCTTCCTCCTCATCGTCATCGCCGGCATCTGGTTCGCCTCGGCGCCGGCCTTCAAGCACAGCACCGCCCGGACCGTGGTCGCGTCCGCCGCGCTCGCCGCCGCCGGTGTGCTCCTGATCATCGCCACGCACTGGGGCCACTTCGGTTAGCCCGCCCCGTCAGCGTCGAATGTCCGCTGACCGCCGTCGCGACTTGTGCCGAACATCGAACGGCAATGACAGCGCTCGTTCTCGGCACCCCGTAATCTGCCCAGATGGAGCTGGCAGCGTGGGGTGAGCCGACCGGGCAGGGCTGGGGCCAGATCGGCGAACTGGCGCTGGCGTTCGGCTTGTCCACGGCCATCGGCCTGGAGCGTGAGATCCGGCAGAAGAGCGCCGGTCTGCGTACCCACACACTGGTCGGATTCGGTGCGGCGCTGATCGTGCTCGTGTCCAAGTACGGCTTCACCGACGTCCTCGGCACCCATGTGGTCCTGGACCCTTCCCGGATGGCCGCGCAGATCGTCTCCGGCATCGGTTTCATCGGCGGCGGACTGATCTTCGTGCGCAGTGACGCGGTACGCGGCCTGACCACGGCCGCCGTCGTCTGGCTGACCGCCGCCGTGGGTATGGCCGCCGGAGCCGGCCTGCCGGTCCTGGCCCTGGTGGTGACCGCCGGACACTTCCTGGTCGTGCTCTGCTTCGCGCCGCTGGCGGCCCGCATCCCCGGCTCCACCCGCGCGCCGGCCCGGCTGCGGATCGACTACGCCGAGGGGCGCGGCATCCTGCGCACCGTGCTGACCAGGTGCACCAGCATGGGTTTCACCGTCGCCGCGCTCTCCACCGAACAGTACGGTCACGACCTGGACACCGAACACTCCCCCCGGTCACCGTCCACCTCACCGTCCAAGGCCAGCGTCCGGCCACCGAGTTGGCCGCGGTCCTCTCGGAGATCGACGGTGTGCACCACGTCGACGCCGCCCCGAGGACATGCTCGACCAGTGACAGAGCGGGGCGGTGCCCGGCGGGGATCGCCGCCCGGTCAGGGCTGCGGGACGACCGGCGGGGTCGGGCCGGTCCAGGAGTACTCGTAGTCGGTCTGGCCGGGCGCGAACGCGTTGTACGGGGTCGGGTTGACGCCCATGCACTGTGAGCTGTCGGTTCCCGCGTTCTGCGTCATTCCGGCCGCGCCGGTCGGCAGGACGCCTGCCTTGGGCAGTGTGGTGGCGTAGTCGGTCCCCGAGGTCCAGTCGGTGCCGATCACCAGCACCAGGTGGTCCGCCGAGGCGGACGCCTTCAGCTGTGCGGAGGTCAGGCCGAGCGCCGTGGCCACAGCCTGCGCCTGGGCCTTGTCAGCGGTGGGGTAGCTGAGGCTGGTCGTCTGCGGCGGGATGTCCGTGGTGTCCCGGACCGCGTCGGCGAACCCCTTGGCCTGGAGGGCCTGGGTGATCTCCTCGCCGCGGCCGTCGACCGTGGAGTTCTCCACCGACACGCTGACCGTCGCCTTGTCCACGGGCACCGCGCTCGCGGTGGGACCGGGCGAGGGGCTGGGCTTGGCCGGGGAGCTCTTCAGGGTCGACAGCGGTATGTCGTCGGCGATCATCCGGAAGACCTGGTAGGAGTCCGGGTCGGTCAGCACCGGCCGCGCGTCGGCCGGGTAGGCCCCGTAGACGAAGGGCATGGTCACCATGGTGATCCGGTCGGCCGGTACCCTGATCAGCTCCAGCGCCAGCGAGGACAGCGCGCCGATGCTCTTCAGCGAGGGCGAGACGACGAGCGACTTGGTCGCCGCCTGGGCCAGGCTGTTCAGCGTGAACGGGTCGCTCAGGGTGTCCGCCGACTGGAACTTGCGGATCAGCGAGTTGAGGTAGAGGTGCTGCGCCTCGGTACGGCCGATGTCGGTGCCGTCGCCGAAGGCGTGCCTGGTCCGCAGCCACTCCAGGGCCTGCTCACCCTTGATGGTGTGCGTTCCGGCGGGCAGTTCGAGGTGCGATCCCTGGGGTCCTGGACGTTCTCCTTGGTGCACACCTGTACCCCGCCGACGGCGTCACTCATGTTCACCACACCCGAGAAGTCGATCATCATATAGGCGCTGATGTCGATTCCGGTCAGCTTCTCCCAGGTGTCCACCGTGCATCCGGGGCCGTAGTTCAGACTGTCGGTGATGAGCGTGGTGGTCCCCTGGTGCCCGTCGCAGTTGGCGATCTGCACCGTGGTGTCCCGCGGAATGCTCAGCACGGAGATGTTGCTGCGGTCGGCGGACACGTGGACCAGCATCTCGACATCCGCGTGCGCCGCGCTGGGGCTGCAGGAGCCGCCGAGGTCGCAGTCGGCGGTGGTGTCGCGGGTGTCGGAGCCGATCATCAGGATGTTCAGCGGCGTCTGCCCGGCAGCGTTCGGCTTGGGCGCGGCCACCCGCACCCCCGGGTCCGCGTGCAGCGGGTCCGAGTGGATGTTGCTGTCGAGGTCCTGGATGTAGAGATAGCCGCCGCCCATCGCCGCAAGTACCGCCACACCGGCGGTCATGGCGGTGTACTTCAGTATTCGGACCTTTCGGGACACCGGTTTCCGGCGGCTTGTGCGGCGCCGGCCGGACGAATTCGCCCGGCGGGCCGCGGCCCGTCCGCCGCTCGCCGACGCCTCGGTCCCGTCGGCCGGGCCGCTCGGGGACATGCCGCCGTCGGCCGATATCTCGTCTTGCTGGGACAAGGAAAGTCCTCCCGAAACGATCCCGGACGTTGCCTCCGCCCCCGTGGCGCAACGCGGCAACTGCCTTCTGTACGGCAGTTGTCGAGGGTGGACTCTACCGATCCGACACCCGTTCTTCACCATTCCGTTTCAGAACGGGGAAATCACCGGACAAGACGCCGCCGCACCCGCGCCGGTTCCCCGGTGCGGGCATTTCCTTCCGGGCCGTCGACTAACGATGAGAAATCCCGATACGTCCGGCGCCTTTTCGACAGCGGAACACTTTCCGTCAGCAGATGCGGACCGGGCGTGACGCCGACCGGCATGACCGGTATTCACCGGCATTCAGCGGGCGGCAATGCCGGGAAAGACGGCGTCGTCGAGGATCAGGCCGACCGCGACGGCTATGGGGATGGCCAGCAGCGCGCCGATCAGGCCCAGGAGCTCCCCGCCGACCACGACTCCCAGGATGGTGACCAGGGGTGGACGGCGACGGCGTACTTCATGGCCTTGGGGGTGATCAGGTAGTCCTCGGCGAGGCGGAAGACGGTGTAGAAGGCGGCGGTGGCGAGGGCGACGGGCAGGGATACCACCAGGGCGATGAGCGAGACCACGATCCCGCCGATGGTGGAGCGACCACGGGCACCAGGTCCAGGACGGCGACGAACACGCCGAGGGCGGCCGGGTAGGGACGCCGAAGATCTGCAACCAGACGAAGGTCGCCAGCCCGGCGATCACGGAGGTGGCGAGGTTGGCGAGCATGTAGCGGCCGGTGCGCAGCAGGATCTCGTCGGTGAGTTCGCGGCGTGCCCGCGGCGGCTGCCGGCCACGAAGCGCAGGCAGAAGTTCTTGATGGTGGGCAGCCCGGCGAGGAGGTACATGGTCAGCGTCACCACCAGGAACAGCCCGGTGGCGGTGGTCAGGACCAGCTGGCCGGCGCCCACGATGCCGTTCAGCAGGGTGCCGCCGCCCCCGGAGCCGAGTTCCTGCTTGGCCTTCTCGACGATGTGGTACTTGTCCTCGAGCCTGCCCAGGGCGGAATGGTGGTCCTGGAGTTGCTGGAGCCAGGTGGGGATGCTGCGGGTGAGGGCCTGGGTCTCGCCGGCGATGGGGCGACAAACAGCATGGACAGGGCGGCTGTGATCAGGGCCAGCACCAGGATCACCAGGGTCACCGCCCAGGAGCGACGCATGCCGACCCGGGTGAGCGCCCGCACGAAGGGGTCGATGCTGATGGCGATGACCAGTGCCAGCAGGACGAGCATGACCAGGCTCGCGATGCTCTCCACGGCCTGGACCAGCGCATAGGCCAGCACGGCGCCCAGGCTGAGCTGGAATCCGACAGCGAACCACGAGTGCCGGGGACGCGGACCGGACGCCGGCGCGGCGGCACTGTCCGAACGGGGATCGAGCACGGCCATGGGGTGACTCCTGACGGGTAAGGGCGACGACACAGGAACGGGGTTCGGCCAGGCACCTCCGCCCGGACAGCGGCAGCGGGGGCCGGGCCCCGAGCCGACGGTCCCGGCAGAAGCTGTCCTCCGTTCTTCTCTCCGCCCTTGTTCGTGTCCACGCCTCGACCGGCCGTCCTGTCCCGGCTTCCGTCAGGCGCGCCCCGCGAGCCGAACCCCGGCCCGGACACCGGCCGTTGGACTGTTTGACCGGCCACCGGGCTTCTGACACTGTCCAGTTGACCGACCCACGGCCGGGATCGAGGTGACGGGGGGACAGCTGTGATCGTGGTGACCGGAGCAACCGGGACGGTGGGGTCCCGGGTCGTTGCCGAGCTGCGCGAGCGCGGTGCGGCCGTGCGGGCCCTGGTGCGTGGCGTCGAGCCGCGCGAGGGCTGGGATGCGGGGGTCGAACAGGTCGTCGCCGACTTCGCCGACCCGGCCTCGCTGGACGCCGCGCTGGCGGGCGCCGACGCGGTGTACCTGCTGGTGGCGGTGCATCCGCAGATGGCCGCGCACGAGCACAATGTGATCGACGCGGCAGTCCGCGGCGGACGGCGTCCCCACATCGTGCTGCATACCGCGGCCGGGGTCGAGCAGCGGCCGGACGGCGTGCGCTTCCTGACCGCGCATGCCGAGGGGTACCGGCATCTGGTGGCGAGCGGGCTGCCATGGACGCTGCTCGCCCCCAACGGCTTCTACCAGAACTTCCTCGGGATGGCGGCGGCGATGCGGGCCGGCCGGCTGGCCGTGCCGGGTGGCGCGGGCGCGGTGTCGTACGTGGACGCACGCGATGTCGCCGCGGCCGCCGTCCAGGTGCTCACCACGGACGGTCACCGGGGCGCGGTCTACACGCTGACCGGTCCGGACTCGCTGACCCACGCCGAGGTCGCCGCGCGGTTCGGCGCGGCCGCCGGGGCCGCGGTCTCCTATGACGCGGTCGAGCCCGGGGACGCCCTGGCGCAGATGCTCGGCGCGGGCTGGGACGCCTGGCGCGCGGGCGGGATGGTCGAGCTGTACGGGTTCTACGCGGTCGGCGACGCGGGCGCGGTCAGCACCGACGTGGAGAAGCTGACCGGACGACCGGCCCGCTCGCTGGCCGGCTTCGCGGCCGAGTACGCGGCGGTGCTGCGGGGCGGGCCCGGCAACTGAGCGGTGGCACGGGGCGGGCGTACTTCGCCTGCCCCGCGCCGTGAACTTCCTCTTCGCCCGATGCGTGTGACTGGTAAGGACAGTCCGGGTTCGCGGCAGCAACTAGTGCTAGAAATGATGGTATGCACAGGCTGGGGTGGTTTTCGGCGCTACGTCGCGTGCCCCGGCCTGCACCGGGCCGCCCCCCTGCGGACGGGCACCGAGGTGGCCGTCCGGACCGTCCGGATTCCGGTGACGGCCGCGAAGCCGGAAGCCATGGCCCGGCCGCCCGGCGTCGCACCGACAGCCGGTCCTGGAAAGCAGACCTGGCCTCGTCCTTCCGTTTGCGGAGCGTCGCCGGCCAGGCGTTCGTCTGGCAGCTGACGGTCCTGGTCCTGCTCGCGGCCGTCGCGATCGTGGCGCTGGTGCTCAAGACCACGAGCGATGCCCAGAACGATGCCCGCCACCGGTCACTCGCTGTAGCGGAGGGCTTCGCGCACTCCCCGGGCATCGTGCAGGCGCTGGAGTCGCCCGACCCCACCGTGGAACTCCAGCCGCTCACACAGGCGGCCCAGAAGGCAGCCGGTGTCGACTTCGTCGATGTGCTCAGCAGGAGCGGAATCCGCTACACCGACCCCGTCCCCGGCCTGATCGGGCAGCCGGCCCAGGGCGACATCGGCCGGGCAGCGGCCGGGCAGTCCTTCACCGAGATCTTCAAGGGCGCGCCAGAACGCGGTCCGTGCGCTGGTTCCGGTCACCGACGCGCACGGCTCGGTGGTCGGCATCGTCTCGGCCGGTGTGCAGACCGTGGACGTCACCACCACGGTGGACCGCCAGCTGCCGGTGCTCTTCGGTGCCGCAGCGGGCTCACTGATCCTTGCCACCGGCGGGGCGGTCGTGGTGAACCGGAGGCTGCGGCGCCAGACGCACGGACTGGGCCCCGTCGAGATGACCCGGATGTACGAACACCACGACGCTGTTCTGCACTCGGTCCGCGAAGGCGTGCTCATCCTGGACCCGGAGCAGCGGCTGCTGCTGGCCAACGACGAGGCCCGGCGACTGCTCGGCCTGCGCGCGACCGCGGAGGGAACACCTCTGGACGAGCTGGGCCTGGCCCCGGAAATGGCCGCGCTGCTGGCGTCCGGACGCACCGTCACCGACGAGGTGCACCCGGCCGGGGAGCGTCTGCTGGCCGTCAATCTGCGACCCGCGGCCGACGACGGGCGGCCCGCCGGCTTTGTGGCGACCCTGCGGGACACCACCGAGCTGCGGGCCCTGGTCGGCCGGGCCGAGGAGGCCCACGAACGCCTGCTGCTGCTGAACGAGGCCAGCACGCACATCGGCACCCCTGGACATCGTGCGGACGAGGAGCTGACCGAGGTGGCGGTACCGCGGTTCGCCGACTTCGTCAGCGTCGACCTGCTGGAGACCCTGATGAGGGGGGACGAGCCGGCCCCCGGCCCGGCCACCGGCGCCGTCCTGCGGCGGGTTGCGCACCGGTCGGTGCGGGAGGGTACGCCGGAGGCCCTCACCCCGGTGGGCGAGGCCGACTACTGCACGGCGGGTTCGCCGCAGGCCCACTGCCTGGCGAGCGGGCGGTCCGTGCTCCACGGGGAGACGGACGCGGCGATCCGCGCGTGGCTGGCGGAGGACCCGGCGCGTTCCGCCAAGAGCCGTGCCTACGGGTTCCACTCGTGGATCGAGGTACCGGTGGTGGCCCGCGGTACCACGATGGGGGTGGTGGCCTTCGTCCGGTCCCGGCAGCCCGAGTCGTTCGCGGCCGATGATCTGACCCTGGCCGAGGAACTGGTCGCCCGTGCGGCGGTCTGCCTGGACAACGCCCGGCGCTTCACCCACGAGCGCACGGCGGCTCTCACCTTGCAGCACAGCCTGCTGCCCCGGCGGCTGCCCGAGCAGTCAGCCGTGCAGGCGGCCTTCCGCTACCTTCCCGCCGATCCCCGGCTGGGGGTGGGCAGCGACTGGTTCGACGTGATTCCGCTGTCCGGCGCACGGGTGGCGCTCGTCGTCGGGGACGCGGCCGGCCGCGGCCTCCGGGCCTCCGCGACCATGGGCCGGCTGCGCTCCGCCGTGCAGACCCTGGCCGATGTCGACCTGCCTCCGGACGAGCTGCTCACCCAGCTCGACGACCTGGTCATCCGCCTGGCCGCGGAAACCGGGACGGACGCGGACTTCGCGTCCGGAGACGTCGGAGCCACCTGTCTGTATGCGGTCTACGATCCGGAGTCGGGCCGCTGCTGCCTCGCCAGCGCGGGCCACCCACCGCCCGCCGTGGTGCGCCCGGACGGAACCGCGACCGTCCTGGACCTGCCCGCCGGCCCCCCGCTCGGCGTGGGCGGGCTGCCCTTCGAGGCGGTGGAGACGGTTCTGCCCGAGGGAAGCCTGCTCGCCCTCTACACCGACGGCCTGGTCGGGTCCCGGCAGCAGGGGATGGCCCCGGGCCTCGAAGCACTCCAGCAGGCGCTGACTGTTCCGGGTCTCCCGGTGGAGGCCCTGTGCGACCGGGTCGTCGGCACCCTGCTGCCGGACCGCCCCGCAGACGACGCCGCCCTGCTGCTGGCGCGGGTCCGGCGGCTCGACCCCGCGCAGGTCGCGACCTGGGATGTGCCGGACGATTTTGCGGCGGTGGCCGGGATCCGTGCGAGCGCTGTCCGCCAACTGTCGTCATGGGGCCTGGAAGAGGCCGCCTTTGTCACCGAACTGGTGGTCAGCGAGTTTGTCACCAATGCCATCCGGTACGGCGGCGCTCCCATCCGGCTGCGGCTCATCCGCGACCGTACGCTGATCTGCGAGGTGACCGACGGCAGCAGTACCGCTCCGCACCTGCGCCGGGCCCGCGTGTTCGACGAAGGCGGCCGGGGCCTGCTGCTGGTCGCGCAGCTCACCCAGCGCTGGGGCACCCGCCAGAGTGCGAGCGGCAAGGTCATCTGGTGTGAGCAGACACTCCCCCAGGACACCTGAGACCGTCCGGCCCGGGCCCGGGCTTCAGCGCGAGCGGGTACCCGTCCCGGCGCGAACGGGCACCTGTCCCGGCCACGGCGACCCCGCGGCCGGCTGCCGCCACACCCGGCCGTGGGACGATGCTCGACATGGACGCAGTCGGCAGGAACAATGTGACGGTGACCGGCAAGCCCGATGGACCGGTGATGATGCTGGCGCACGGCTTCGGCTGCGACCAGAACATGTGGCGCCTGGTCCTGCCGCGGCTGGCCGAGCGCTTCCGGACAGTGCTCTTCGACTACGTCGGCTCCGGGCGTTCCGACCCCTCGGCCTGGGACCGCCGGCGTTATTCCCTCGCTGGAGGGGTACGCGGCCGACGTGCTGGACATCTGCACCGAGCTGGAGCTGACCGACGTGGTGTTCGTGGGGCACTCGGTCAGCGCGATGGTCGGGGTGCTCGCCGCCGCCCGCCAGCCGCAGCGCTTCGCCAAGCTGATCATGGTCGCGCCCTCCCCGTGCTACATCGACGATCCGGCGACCGGCTACGCCGGCGGGTTCACCGCGGCCGATATCGACGAGCTGCTGGAGTCGCTGGATTCCAACTATCTGGGCTGGTCGGGGGCGATGGCCCCGATGATCATGGGCAACCCGGAGCGTCCCGAGCTGGGCGAGGAGCTGACCAACAGCTTCTGTGCCACCGACCCGGCCATGGCATCGGTGTTCGCCCACACGACCTTCCGGTCCGACTCCCGGGCCGATCTGGCCTCGGTGACCGTGCCCACTCTGGTGCTGGAGTGCTCCCAGGACGTCATCGCCCCACGGGAGGTCGGCGCCTATGTGCACGCCGCCATCCCCGGCAGCCGTCTGGTCACCCTGGACGCCACCGGACACTGCCCGCAGCTCAGCGCCCCGGAGGCGACCGGGCAGGCCATCATGGAGTTCGCCGGAGCCGCCCGGTGATGTGCGGGACCGCCGATGGCGGCCCCGAGCACGACACCTGCACCAATGACGACGCCGATACCGACACGGGGGACGAGAGCGTGGACGAGGCGGAGCGGGCACAGTTCTCCGCGCTGCTGGAGGACAGCGCCGAGGATCTCTACGAGCACGCCCCGTGCGGCTACCTGTCCACGCTGCTGGACGGCCGGATCGCGAAGGTGAACACCACCCTGCTGGACTGGCTCGGCTACACCCGCGCCCAGCTGCTTGGCCGCAGGCGCTTCGCGGACCTGCTGACCGTGGGCGGCAAGCTCTACCACGAGACCCACTTCGCCCCGCTGCTGGCGATGCAGGGCCACCTGTCCGGGATCGCGCTGGAGCTCAGGACCGCCGACGGCAGCCGCCTGCCGGTGCTGGTCACCTCCACCGTCACGTCGGGCAGCGACGGGCAGCCCCTGCTGATCCGCACCACGGTCTTCGACGCCCGCGACCGCCGCGCCTACGAACAGGAGCTGCTGCGCGCCCGCAAGCAGGCCGAGCAGGCCACCGCCGAGGCCGAGGCCGCACACCAGACTGCCGAAACCGAACGTGCCCGCCTGCAACAGGTCGTGGCCATCCTGCAGAAGAGCCTGCTGCCGCCCGCACTGCCACCGGTCCCCGGCCTGGAAGCGGCCGCGTACTACCACCCGGCCTCCGTCGACGAGATCGGCGGTGACTTCTACGACCTGTTCGCCCTCGACGGCGGACGCTGGGGCTTCTTCCTCGGCGACGTCTGCGGCAAGGGCCCCGAAGCCGCCGCGGTCACCTCGCTGATCCGGTACACCCTGCGCGCCGCGTTCCTCACCGACAGCGACCCGGTCCAGGCACTGACCACGCTCCACACCGCGCTCCAGGAGCGCTACGGCGGCGAGGACCCCCGCTACTGCACCGCGATCGCCGGCACGCTGACCCCCGACGGCGACGGCGTCGCGGTGACGGTGGCCGGCGGCGGGCATCCGCCGGCCCTGCTGCTGGGCGCCGACGGCAGCGCACGGTACCTGCCCACCCCGGGGAACCCTCATCGGCGTCCTGCCCCATCCGCACTTCGCCTCCGTCGGCACCGTGCTGCGGCCCGGGGACACGATGCTGCTGTACACCGACGGCCTCACCGAGGCCCGCACCCAGGCCGGATCCCGCTACAACGAGGACGCCCTGCTCGCCTTCGGCACCGACCTCGCCCCGGCGGGCGCCGAGGCGGCCGTCGACGCCCTGAGGGGTCTGCTGGAGAGCTTCGGCGACGGCCTGGACGACGACGCCGCGCTGCTCGCCCTGAGCGTCCGCGTCCCCAGCACAGACACAGGTGCCGCCCGATGAAGACCGCACTGATCCTCACCGGCGGGCACACCGCCTCAGGCCCGGTGCTGACCGTCGCCGGGGACCTCGAACACGGCAGCGCCGAACGCTTCCGCACCGCCGTGAACGCCATCCCGCTCCACCCCGGGCAACTGCTCACCGTCGACCTGTCCGGCCTGGGATTCTGCGACTCCAGCGGCATCACCGCCCTCATCGCCGCCCACGGGCGCACCCAGGCCCACGGCGCGGACATGACCCTGTCCCACGTTCCGCCGACGACCGTCCGCATCCTGCGCATCCTCGGGCTGGACCAGGTCTTCCGCATCCACCCCGCCCCCGGGGCAAGCCCGGACCCCGCCTGACCGAACGGCCCCGCCGTCCGCGAAGCCGGGCCGCGTCCGGGCAGCAGGCCCTGTGCGGATGCCTCCACCGCCACGTCCTCGACGAACGTGCCTCCACCCTGACACCCGCCGACGGTGCCGGGGCCCCGGTCGCGGCACCGCGCCTGCCACGGGCCGCTCGCACCGATACGGGCAGGGGATGGTTTGAGATCTTTTGCGGGGTTACACGCAAGGGGCCGCATGTCCTGTCCGGCGTCAGGAGGAACCGTGCCCAAGTCGAAGCCCGAGCCCGCCACCACCGACCGCGCCGCCCGCCCGGGGAAGGCGGATGCCCCGGGGCTTCCGGGCGCGCCGGTCCTGGGCGCGGTCCCCATCGAGGAGCCCACGGAGCCCAGGGTCCCCCTGCCGCCGAAGCCGGACCAGCGGGGCCCGGCCATGGTGTCGCCGACCGGGCAGGCCACCCGGGTGGACCAGAGCGAGCGCGCCCAGGGCGGGGAGTACCTGACCACGGCGCAGGGACTGCGGCTGCCGGACACGGACCACTCGCTCAAGGCGGGTCCGCGCGGCCCGGTGCTGATCCAGGACCACCATCTGCGGGAGAAGATCACCCACTTCGACCACGAGCGCATCCCCGAGCGTGCCGTGCACGCCCGCGGCGCGGCCGCGCACGGGGTCTTCCTCGGCTACGGGACCGCCGCGGCAGTGTGCCAGGCCGGGTTCCTGGCCGAGGGCGTCGAGACAGCGGTGTTCGTCCGCTTCTCCACCGTGCTCGGCTCACGCGGTTCGGCGGACACGGTGCGGGACACCCGGGGGTTCGCGACCAAGTTCTACACCGAACAGGGCGTCTTCGACCTGGTCGGCAACAACATCCCGGTGTTCTTCATCCAGGACGCGATCAAGTTCCCCGACGTCATCCACGCCGGCAAGCCGCACCCGGACCGAGAGATCCCGCAGGCGGCCAGCGCCCATGACACCTTCTGGGACTTCGTGTCCCTGCACACCGAGGCCACCCACCACACACTGTGGAACATGTCCGACCGCGGCCTTCCGCGCTCCTACCGGATGATGGAGGGCTTCGGCATCCACACCTTCCGCCTGGTCGACGAGCGGGGTGAGTCCAGCCTGGTGAAGTTCCACTGGCGGCCCAAAGCCGGGGTGCACTCCCTGCTCTGGGAGGAGGCGCAGCTGATCGCGGGCACCGATCCGGACTTCCACCGCCGTGACCTGGCCGATGCCATCGAAGCGGGCGCCTTCCCGCAGTGGGAGCTCGGCATCCAGGTCTTCCCCGACACCCCGGAGCAGACCTTCGAGGGCATCGATCTGCTGGACCCGACCAAGATCGTGCCCGAGGAGCTGGCGCCGGTGCGGCCGATCGGCCTGATGACCCTCAACGCCAACCCGCTGAACTACTTCGCGGAGACCGAACAGGTCGCCTTCCACCCCGGCCATCTGGTCCCGGGCATCGACATCACCGACGACCCGCTGCTCAGCGGCCGGCTCTTCTCGTATCTGGACACCCAGATCAGCCGGCTGGGCGGGCCCAATTTCGCCCAGCTGCCGATCAACCGGCCGCACACGCCGGTCAACGACGACCTGCGCGACGGCATGCATCAGAGCGCCGTCCACACCGGCGTGGCCCCCTACAAGCCCAACACCCTCGGCGGGGGCTGCCCCTTCGCCGCGGGCGCCGACGCGGGTGGGTACGTGGAGTTCCCGGTGCCGGTCGCCGAGGGCGCGACCAAGGTGCGCCGGGCGCCGGCCTCGTTCGACGACCACTTCAGCCAGGCACGGCTGTTCTGGCTCAGCCTCAGCCCCGTCGAGCGCGAGCATGTCGTCGCCGCCTACACCTTCGAGCTGAGCAAGTGCACCCAGGAAGCCATCCAGGACCGCACGCTGCGGGGCGCTGGCCGCCGTCGACCCGCGGCTGTGCGAACAGGTCGCCGCCGGGCTCGGACGGGGCCCCGCCCCCCGGCAAAGCCCTGGCGGACACCGCCCCCAGCCCCGCCCTGTCCCAGATTCGGCCGGACCGGGCGTGGCCGACCGAGGGCCGGGTCATCGGCATCGTCGCCGACCCCGCCACCGACCTCGACAAGCTCCGCGCCCTGCGCCGGGCCGTCCTCGACAGCGGCATGGTCCCGCTGGTCGTCGCCCCCACCGGCGCCCCGCTCGGCGCGGGTTCCGACGCGGTCGCGGTCCAGCGCACCTTTGCCAATGCCCGCTCGGTCGAGTTCGACGCCCTGATCCTGACCTGCGCCCCGGCTCCCGGCGCGGATGCCTACGGTGCACGCGACGCCAAGACCGGGAATGCCTCGGCCGATGACGCCGCGGTGGATCCGCGGATCGTGCTGATGGTCGGCGAGGCCTACCGCCACGCCAAGGCAGTGGGCGGCTGGATCGAACCTCCGCACGTGCTGGAGACCGCCGGCTACGCCTACGGCTCCCCCGGCGTGGTGATCGGCGAGGAACCGCAGACCGTTCTCGACGAGATCACCGCCCTGCTCACCCAGCACCGCGTCTGGGACCGCTTCCCCACCGCCATCGGGGAGTGAGGGCAGTGCACCGCAAGACAGCGAGCCGGACGAGAGCGGGCCGGAAGGGAGCAAGCCGGGCGACCGGCGGACCGGCGCCGGAAGGGCGCGGGGCGACGCCCGGCGCACAGCCGTACCGGCGGGGCGGCAGCGCTCCGCGGCAACCATCGAACAGCGAAGGGATCGTGGCGTGGTGAGTGGGTTCGAGCGGGACAAGAGGCTGGCGCTGCCGGTGGCCGAGCAGGCCGGGTGGCACGCGGTGGACTCGCGGGCGGTGGACACCGTGCGGCTGCTTGCGGCCGATGCGGTGCAGAAGGTCGGAAACGGACATCCGGGGACGGCGATGAGCCTGGCCCCGCTGGCGCAGCTGCTGTTCCAGAACGTGCTGCGGCACGACCCGAACGACGACCAGTGGCTGGGGCGGGACCGGTTCGTGCTCTCCTGCGGGCACTCCAGTCTGACCCTCTACATCCAGCTCTACCTGACCGGGTACGGCCTGGAGCTCTCGGATCTGGAGGCCTATCGCACCTGGGGCTCGGTCACGCCCGGCCACCCGGAGCACCGGCACACCCGCGGCGTGGAGATCACCACCGGGCCGCTGGGCCAGGGCCTGGCCTCCGCGGTGGGCATGGCCATGGCGGCCCGCCGCGAACGCGGTCTGCTCGACCCCGAGGCCGCACCGGGCGCCAGCCCCTTCGACCACCACGTCTACGTCATCGCCTCCGACGGCGACATGATGGAGGGCGTCAGCAGCGAGGCCGCGTCCCTGGCCGGTCACCAGGAACTGGGCAACCTCACCGTCTTCTACGACTCCAACCACATCTCGATCGAGGACGACACCGACGTCTCCTTCAGCGAGGACGTCCCGGCCCGATTCGCCGCCTACGGCTGGCATGTGCAGAGCGTCGACTGGACGCACACGGGCGCCTATGTCGAGGACGTCGACGCGCTGCTGGCCGCGACCGAGGCCGCCCGGCAGGAAACCGGCCGACCCTCGCTGATCATGCTGCGGACCCTGATCGGCTGGCCCGCGCCCACCAAGCAGAACAGCGGCAAGGCACACGGCTCCGCACTGGGCGAGGACGAGGTCGCCGCCACCAAGACCCTGCTCGGTTTCGACCCGGCGCAGCACTTCACCGTCGAGGACGAGGTCCTCGCCCACACCCGCAAGGCCGCCGACCGCGGCCGCCGGGCCCACGCCGAATGGGACCAGGCCTTCGCGGCCTGGCGCACAGCCAACCCCGCGCGCGCCACGCTGCTGGACCGGCTGCGGGCGCAGCGGCTGCCCGACGGCTGGACGGATGTGCTGCCCTCCTTCCCCGCCGACGCCAAGGGCATGGCCACCCGCGCCGCCTCGGGCGAGGTCCTGTCCGCGCTGGCCCCGGTGCTGCCGGAACTGTGGGGCGGCTCGGCCGACCTGGCCGGGAGCAACAACACCACCATGACCGGGGAACCGTCCTTCATCCCGCCCGACCGCCAGACCAAGGACTGGAAGGGCGGCCCCTACGGCCGCACCCTGCACTTCGGCATCCGCGAGCACGCCATGGGCGCCGTCCTCAACGGCATCGCCCTGCAGAGCCTGACCCGCCCCTACGGCGGCACCTTCCTGACCTTCTCCGACTACATGCGCCCCGCCGTACGCCTGGCCGCGCTGATGAAGCTGCCTGCCACCTACGTCTGGACCCACGACTCCATCGGCCTGGGGGGACGGCCCCACCCACCAGCCGGTCGAACACCTCGCCGCCCTGCGCGCCATCCCGGGCCTGGACGTGGTGCGCCCCGCCGACGCCAACGAGACCACCGCCTGCTGGCGCACCGTCCTGGAGCACACGGACCGACCCGCCGGTCTGATCCTGTCCCGGCAGAACCTGCCCGTCCTGGACCGCGACAGCGGGGAGTACGCCCCGGCTCAGGAGGCTGCCCGGGGCGGATACGTCCTCGCCGGCGCCGCGGACGGCGCGCTGCCGGACGTCATCCTGGTCGCCACCGGCTCCGAGGTGCACCTCGCGCTGGAGGCCCGTGCCCTGCTGGCGGACGAGGGCCTGGCGGTGCGGGTGGTCTCGATGCCCTGCCGGGAGTGGTTCGACGCCCAGCCCCTGTCCTACCGCGACCAGGTCCTGCCGCCCGAGGTGCGGGCACGGGTGAGTGTGGAGGCAGCGGTCGGCCAGGGCTGGCGCGAGGTGGTCGGCGACGCCGGACGCATCGTCAGCCTGGAGCACTACGGCGCTTCCGCGGACTACCAGCGGTTGTACAGCGAGTTCGGCATCACCCCCAGGCGATCGCGGCCGCCGCCCGCGACAGCATCCACGATTCCCGGCGGCCGGCCCGTCCCGGCGGCTACCAGGGCACCTCAACCGCCGCCGGGGCGGAACAGGCGACCGGGGCTGACCGAAGGAACCTTCCGGCATTTGCTTGTCGACCCCGGTGAAACCGGGCAGAAGAGACATATGTGGTTGATGAGGCCCCCCGGGGTGTATGCCGCGCAAGGGGATACCGCACTGCTGATCGAAAGCCTGGGCCGGGAGCGGCTGCGGCCCGGGTGCCGGGTCCTGGACCTGGGTTCGGGCAGCGGTGCGGTGGCCGTGGCGGCGGCCCGCTGGGGCGCCGCGGTGACCGCGGTCGATGTGTCGCGCCGGGCGCTCGCCACGACCTGGGTCAACGGGGTGCTCCAGGGCCGGCGGATCACCGTACGGCGCGGAGACCTGTTGCAGCCGGTCCGGGGCCGCCGCTTCGACCTGGTGGTCTCCAACCCTCCCTATGTGCCGGGCTCCGGTGACCATCTGCCGGTGCACGGCATCACCCGGGCGTGGGATGCCGGGCCGACCGGCGGGCGCTGCTGGACCGCATCTGCGCGCAGGTTCCGCAGGCCCTCGCCCCGGGAGGGGCGCTGCTGCTGGTGCACTCCTCGCTCTGCGGCGTCGACCGGACGTGTGCCGCGCTGTCGGCCTCCGGACTGAAGGCCGAGGTGGTCGCCCGGGTCCGGCAGCCGTTCGGCCCGGTGATGCTGGCACGCGCGGCCTGGTTCGAGGAGCGCGGGATCATCGCGCCAGGACAGCGGGACGAGGAGTTGGTGGTGGTTCGCGGTGTCCGGCCGGTGTGACGGTCCAGCGCGGGTGGTGATGCCTGCGGACAGCGGGCCGATCCTGGTCGAGGGCCCGGTCGAGATCCAGCTGCCGGACGGCAGGTGCGGGTGAGCGAGCGTCCGGTGGTTGCCCTGTGCGCCTGTCGGCGCAGCCGGCACTATCCGTTCTGCGACACCAGTCACCGCCGGCGGTCGCTGCCGCCCTCGGCCCACGACGACGGGTCACCGCCCCCGGCGGCCGGGAGCCCGGGCGGTGGCGGGCCCGTCGGAGAGGGGGACGCGTAGCGAGCTGCCGCCGCGGCGCCAGCAGTCGAGGAGGTGCTGGCCGAAGCGGTCGTCGACCAGCGCCGCGGCGGCCAGTCCGAACGCGATGTCGGCTTCGAGACCGGGCTCGTCCCGCAGCACTGCTTCGATGACGCCGTGCCGTACCAGCTGTTCATGGACGGCGTCGGCTTCGACGTGCTCCTGGTAGAAGCGAACGCCCTCAGGCCCCGCACCGAGCCGCTCCAGCGCCGCCGCCAGCCGTTCCGAGCCGGGCGAGGAAGTGATCTCCACGGCGGCGAACTGGCCGATCAGTGCCCCTCGGTGGGCCCGGTGCAGGCCGAACAGCGACATGAGGTTGACCACCGCCAGGGCCGGGGCGGGGCCGCGTCGAGATAGTGGCCGTACGAGGGGTCCAGCCCCAGATCGGCCATCATCCCGGCGAACAGCCGGGAGTGGGCGCGTTCGGGCCGGCCGCCGCCGTACTCGTCGTATTCGATGGCGACCAGCGCGGCCTGGGCGGCTCCGTGCAGCCGGGGGATGACCCAGGCCTGCGGGTCCGCCTCCTTGAGGTGGTACAGGGAGCGCTGGGCGAGGTATTCGCGGGCCTGCCAGCGCTCGCCCTCGTCGAGCAGGTAGTGGGAGGGGCCGGTGCCGGTGAGCGGCTCCAGCAGCAGGGTGTCCAGCTGCGCCGCGAGATCCCCGACCGGTCCCAGCTGATCCCGGACGGCGTCGAGGAAGTCGTCCTCCAGCCGGCGGCGGACATCGAGCAGCTGCGGCTCCCACTCCCACCGGGGATCCACCTGGGCGAAGCCGCGGTAGTGCAGTTCGTAACAGACGTACAGGGCGAGCTGACAGTCTTCGCCCCATGGGCCGCCGCCGGGAGCAGGTCTGCTCCCGGCATCCGTCCGCCGGTGGGCGGATGCCGGAGGCAGGCAGTGAGCGCCGCGCTCAGTGGGCCGCGCGCGCTCGGCAGGCCGGGCGGCGCGAGGGCGGTGATCCCCATGGGTGCATCCCTCCGATCAGCCGAGTTCGGGGCCGGGCGGGCGCCGGCCGGAGGGCCGGTGGTGGGCCCGCACCCCGTCGGGACGCCCGCTCCGTGTGCGGAGGCGACGGCCGCAGCCGCGGCGGGGGCGGTGTCGCGCAGTTCCAGGATGCAGCACTTGGGGCCGCCGCCGCCCTTGAGCAGTTCGCTCAGGTCGACGCCGATCGGCTCGTACCCGTGCGCGCCGAGCCTGTCGGCCAGCGCGGTGGCGGCAGCGGGCAGGACGACATGGCGACCGTCACTCACCGCGTTCAGGCCGAACGCCACCGCGTCACTCTCGTCGGCCTCGATCGCCTCAGGGAACAGCGACCGCAGCCGTTCGCGGCTCGGCCCGGAGAATGCCGGCGGGTAGTACATGATCTGCTGTTCGTCCAGCACGGCCAGGGCCGTGTCCAGGTGGTAGAAGCGCGGGTCGACCAGCGTCAGATCCAGCACCTCCCGGCCGAAGTAGTGGGCGGTCTCGTGGTGCGAGGCCCGCTCGGTGCGAAAGCCGTTGGCCGCGAGAATCAGCCCGCCTGCCACGAGATGGTCGCCCTCGCCCTCGTTCACCGCTCGGGCCCGTCGCACCTCCCGGTAGCCGTGGACGCGGAACCAGGTGTCGAAGGCGTCGGCCTCGGGGGCACGCTCCGGATGGCGGAAGGCGGCGACCAGCGCCCGGCCGTCGATCACGGTCGCGGCATTGGCCGCGAACACCATGTCGGGCAGGCCAGGAACGGCCGGCACCTGGTCCACACGGTGCCCCAGGCCGGTGAGCAGCGCGCGCAGGCGCTCCCACTGGCGGTTCGCCAACGCGGTGTCCGTCGGCCGGCTGGGGTCCATCCACGGGTTGATCGTGTACTCGACCGTGAAATGGGTGGGACGGCACATCAAGTAGTGCCGGGGCCGTGCCGTGCGCACGAACGGACCAGAGGGCGGCATGATCGGCTCCTGTCATTCGGTGCGGCCCGAGACACCGCCCGCACGTTTCCGTACTTTCCGCATGTTTCCGCGCGTTTCCGCATGTTTCCCCACGTTTCCGCGCGGACGAAGGGTTCTCCGGCCCTGGGCGGGTACCCGCCAGACAGCGGGCCGCACGCGATGGCCCGCATTCCAGACGTACCACCGGACCGGCTCCGCCGCCTTTCACGGCGGAGTCCTGGACCCGAACGAGGAAGCCCATGGCCGACCCGCCCCGCTCATGCCCAGGTGACCAGCCGCTCCAGTTCGGCGTCGAGGAGGAGTTCCTGCTCGTGGACCGGCACACGCGGGTCAGCACCCCGCGGGCCGCCGCCGTCATCGCCGACGCGGCCCGGGTGCTCGGCGGACGGGTGCAGAGCGAGTTCTTCGCCACCCAGCTGGAGATCTGCTCCCGCCCGCAGGTGTCGTCCGCTGCCCTGCGGGCGGACCTGGCCCACGCCCGCAGTACCGTGGCGACCGCAGCCGCCGACGCAGGCTGTCTGCTGGCGGCGTCGCCCGCCGCTGTCCTCACCCGGCACCCGCTGCCTCTGACCGGCGGCGACCGCTACGAGCGCATCGCCCGCCATCTCGCGCCCGTCATGAAGGCCTGCCGCGCTGAATTCTGCGGCTGCCACATCCATCTCGGTTCCCTCGACCGCCCCCAGGCCCTGGCCCTCAGCAATCACCTGCGGCCCTGGCTCCCGGTGCTCCAGGCGCTGGCAGCCAACTCGCCGATCTGCGACGGCCGCGAACGAGGCTGCGCCAGCTGGCGGGCACTGCAGTACGAGCGCTGGCCCACCGTCGGACCGGCGCCCCTGCTGGACGAGCCGGGCTACGACGATCTCGCTGACCGCCTGGTCACCTCCGGCACCGTCCTGGACCGCAGGATGATCTACTGGTACGCCCGTCCCAGTGAACACCTGCCCACGCTGGAAGTGCGCGTCGCCGATGTGAACGTCGATGTGGACACCACCGTCCTCCTGGCTGTGCTGCTCCGTGCGCTGGCCACCGCCCTGCTGGACGACGCCCGGGCCGGAATCCCCGCTCCGGCGATCAGCGACGCCCAGTTGCGGCAGGCGCACCGGCAGGCGGCCCTGTACGGCCTGGGCGGCACCGCTCACGACCCGGTCACCGGCGGCCGACGGCCCATGGCGGCTGCTGCAGTTGCTGGTGGCCCGGGGCAGGGACGCCCTCGAAGCCACCGGGGATCTGGCCCTCGTGCGGACGCAGCTGGCCCGCGTGCTGACGCAGGGAACCGGGGCCGAGCGGCAGCGCGCCGCCTTCCGCGCCTCCGGTTCCCTCACCGGCGTCGTCGATCACCTCACCGTTCCCGCCGCGGCCCAGTGACCACCCGCGGGGCGCACGGCGGCGTGGGCGGCTGTCCGGCGCCGAGCGTCGGCCGCAAGGACCGTCTCCGGGCCACTGCCTCTTTGTCCTTCGTCAGTCGATGGCGAGCCCGGCCAGCTCGATGTCGGTCTCGCCGGCGTGCCGTCCGTGCCCGGGCCGGCACTGACCGACCTCGTGCAGCGCCTCGGGCTGCACCCCGGCGGCGGTCGCTTCGGCGATGGCGTCGTCGAGGTCGCGCCGGGTGCGGGCATGCTCGGCGGTGGCTTCCTGGACTCGGCGCAGAGCGGCAGCCTGGTCGGAGCGGTGGGCCTGGGGCTCTTGTGGTGATTGATGTTCATGGGAGCCACCTGCCCGGGCCGGCCACAGGCATGCGTCACTCTTTCGGGCAGGGCAAACGGCCGTGGAACCCGGGGAATGGGCCCCGCCCCCTGGCCCGCTTCTGGTCCGCTTCTGGTCCGCTTCGCGGCCGTGGCAGCGGGCCGTGGCAGCAAGGAGTCCGACGACGGGTGTAGGCCGGGCGGGCCCGGGCAGGCGTTCGACGCGACCTGGCGGTCGCCCGGTCCCCGCGAGACATGCCCGGCGCGGGGACCGGCCCATGTCGGCCCACGGCGGCGGGTATGCCGGCCCGGAGACAGGGCAGGCGTGGGATACGACCTCCGGGCCGCTGCCTTGGCCCCTCGCGCCGCAGTCACAGCGCGGGGGCTGACTGGCGGAATGTGACGAATCGGCTTACCCGCAAGGAAGTTGGGCATGGATGCCGCCCTCCGGGGCAGGCGCCGTATGCGGCCTTCGGGTCGTGTCGTCGGCTCCCGGTGCATGTGCGGCCCGGGAGCCGACGGCAGTCGCAGGCAGGCCGTGGCCGTGACCGCCCGGCGCAGACGAAGTGGATCGCCTGCGCCAACTGCCGTGTTCAACCTCAGTCTTGCACGGAGAGCATCACAAGGAACCGGCGAAATGACGGAGACGGCACTGCGGTGCGCAGTGCCCGGGCGCACCGAGGCCGTGGACGGAGATACTGCTCCTGTCCACGGCCTCAGTGCTCCCGAAAGCGTGAAGCACGAGTGTGCGTCAAGCACTCAGCAGGCGGTTCACCAGCTGCCGGTAGTCCTGCAAGGTGCCGCGCAACTGCTCGGTCGAAGTGCCCGCGTCGTTCGCCACTCCCCCGGGTGCGCCGTTGTCGTCCCAGCCGCCGCGCAGGTCGTTCCGGGCGGCCGTCAGCGACTGCGCGAACTGTACGGCCACCTGCTCCAACAGCTCGTCCGCCTCCTGCACGGACTGGCGCGGGTCGTCCACGAACGCGGCCTGGACGCTCTGCCACCTGGCCCGGAACGAGTCGGCGTCCGCCGCGAGCAGAGATGACCCGTGGTCACCCCCGGCGGCAGCGGAGCCCGGGGCGGCCGGCTCCGCCGGCGCTTCCCTGGCGTCCGCGCGGGTCGTGTCCGGCGCGGCTTCGGGGCTTCGGCAGGTTCGGCGGCAGCCGGTTCGGCGGCAGCGGGTTCGGCGGCGGCAGTTCCCGCGTTTCCGTCGGCTCGCTTGCTGAGGTCGTCGCCGCGCTCGGCGAATCGGCGGTCGGTGTCGGTCATCAGGCACTCTTCTCGGTCGTCTTGCCCTGACGCAGGGCGGGAGCCGTGCGCTGGTCCGGTATCCGATGGTTCTTCGGTCCTGCGCTCACCACTGCCTCGAACACGTCCCGGAGTTCGACGAAGGACTGCCGGAGCTCCTCGGTCGTCCCCTCGCCCTGCCGGGCACGGTCCGTCGTACTCCGCGAATTCCGGTATCCGGTCAGCACATTCGCGTGCTGCACGGACAGCGCCAGCTCCTGGTCGTCCTCCGGGAATCCCCGGTCGTGGAGTACCCCGGCCAGCAACTGGTCCGCTTCGCTCAGGGACTTGGCGGCTCATCGACGAACTGCTCCTGCAGGCCGGTCCAGTCGGCGAGGTAACGCTCGCGCTGGGCGGCGTCCAGCGGACGGATGTCCAGCCGCTCGACCCGCTCGACCCGCACCTGCAGTTCCTGCTCTGCCGCCCGGTTGTCGCCGTTGTGCTGAGCGACAACACGGTCGTACTCCGGACCGAACTGCTCCCGGAGGCGTCTGCCGCACCTCCCGGGCCGCAGCAGCGCCGCCACACCCAGCACGGCGAGCACAACAACCACGACTACGACGATCACACCAGCGGACATGCTTCCCTCTCCCGCAGTTCGGCTGCACCCATGCACAACACGTCTTCTCCTCTGGCGACTTGCCGGGTTTCGCCGCAGCAAACCCGGACCCGGCGGCCAGGGCTGCGGCAGCTGGCGCTGTGCTGACGTACGCCTCGGTCGGGACTCCCCGGCCTCCCGCCACTCCTGAGCGCGGTTTCACCGGTTCCGGGCCGTTCGGCCTCGTTTACCTGGGCGGGAACGGGGTTAGCCGACCATCATGAAACCCGGAGGGACGGTCCCGGAAACCCGTCCCCGTGGCGGGCACGCTGACGTCCTGGCAGGAGCCGGCCCCGCCTCCGCATCCGCACACCCCCGTGACCTGCCCGTCCCACGAAAGGCGGTATCCGCTCATGGCGGAGTTCCTCACCGACGTCAAGACGCTTCGCGAACGCGCTCGCAACGAGATGGACAAGGGTCCGGTCACCGACGCCTACGGCGCGGACCTGGGGCGTCCTTCAGGTCCTGAACGAGGCCCTGGCCACCGAAATCGTCTGCGTGCTGCGCTACAAGCGCCACTACTACACGGCCAGCGGCCTGTACTCGGAGCCCGTGGCCGCGGAGTTCCTGGAGCACGCGGGCGAGGAGCAGACCCACGCGGACAGGCTCGCCGAACGGATCGTCCAGCTCGGCGGTGAGCCCGACTTCGATCCCGACACCCTCAGCACCCGGTCGCACACGCCGTACGACGCCAGCGCCGGGCTCATGGACATGATCAAGGAGGATCTGATCGCCGAGCGCGTCGCGGTGGCCTCCTACACCGAGATCGTCCAGTGGCTCGGAGACAAGGACCCGACCACCCGGCGGGTCTTCGAAGACCTGCTGGCGCAGGAGGAGGAGCACGCCGACGACCTGCGCGGCCTGCTGGAACGCATCCCGCAGGACCGCTGAGCGGATCAGCGCAGCGAGCGGCCTTGCCATTCCAGCAAGCATCATATGACCGTATTGAGCTGAAATATCCACCTCCAGCGCGTTTGATTCACAGGGGATGGGAACACGTAGGCCATGACGAATTCTGACGACAAAACCACAGCTCACACACCCGGCTCCCAGCCGAGCACGCGGCCGGGCTCCGACGAACCGCAGACGATCACGGCGCCGACGCCGCCCGTCGCGCAGAACACCGGTCCCCCGGACCAGGACGATCTGGCGGACGAAGGAGGCGCGTCGGATCAGTCCGGCGAAGAACCCGGGGGCGGACGCGCCCGGTACCGAGGACGACTGAGCGAAGGACGGGTGAACGCTCGCAGGCGTCCACGCAGGCTACGGGACGTCTCTCCGACGCGCCGCGGGCTGGTGCTGGCCTGGTGGGCGTTCACCGTGACGTTCGGCGGACTGAGACTGCTGACCTGGCTGATCCACATCGACGCCGGCGGCGTGGGAAACGTCTCGGCGGCGTGCACATCCACCACTACGTCTGGGGCATCCTGCTGCTGCTGATCGTAGGGGCGTGCGGGCTGGTGGAGCGCTCACCGCGCTGGCGCGTGTGGATGGGTCTGGCCTACGGCGTCGGGACGGCGCTGGTGATCGACGAGACCGCGATCCTGATCAACCTGAAGGACGTGTACTGGGACAGGGCGGGAGGGGCCAGCATCGCCGTCGCCCTGCTGATCATCGCGGTGGCCGGCAGCCTGCTGGCCCTGACCCGCGGCGACCGTGACAGCCCGCGCAAGCTCCAGTGACCTCGTGCCCGCGCCGGCCGCGGCAAGCAGCGAGGAAAGCGAGGAATGGGAATGGGAGGCCGCACCATATGTTCGGTTGGTATCTGCTGAGTGCCCTCGTCGCCTACGCGCTGTGTTCGCTGGCCATGGCACGGCAGGCGTACGGCATACAGCGGACCGTCCTCATCACGAGGTCGGGCCGATCGCACGAGGGACGCACGTACGCCGAGCAGTTCCGGTCGTACGACCAGGAGCACGCGCTCGCGCTGGCCCTGCTCATCGGCCTCGTATGGCCGTTGTCGCTCCCGGTCTACCTTGCCTCCCACTTCTGCAAGTGGGCCATCACGGCCAACCCGCCGCTCACCCGCCGCGAGCACCGGGAGCGGGCCCGGGCGGCGGCGGAACGCACGCGGGAGCTGGAGCAGGCCCTGGGTCTGGCCCAGACGGGCGGCCTTGCCCTCCCTTCCTCTCGGACGACCCCGTAGCTCCGGCCGGGCGGCGGCTGACCGCTTGGCCCCGGCGGCCGGGGTAGGCGTTCCGCTGCACGAGCATGCGCGGTGACCGGTGCCCCGGGGCCGGATCGCGACAACGAGTGAGGACACGAGGCGATGGCTCCCAGACAGCACAGGGCTCAGATCCACGGCGGACCGGTGAAGGCGGAGGCCACGGACGCGGAGGCCGGAAAGACGGCCCGGCACACGGTCGCCGTCGCCGTACACCTCGCCCACGGCGAGGTCTCCCCGCCCGCGCGCGAGAACTCCGCGGAGGTGGCGTCAACTATCGCGGACAGCAGCGCAGCCCTGGCGGCGAAGGTCGGGGCCCTCCCCCCGGAGCCGGTGGGCGCCGCCGCGGCGGCAGCCGGGCCGCAGCCGCCGTTCGCCGCCGGCCCGACGCCGTGCTCGCGGCAACGCTCGGCACAGCGGTCCTGCTCGCCGCGCTGATCCGCAGAGGGCGCCGCTGACGACGGCAGCCGACCGCGAGGCCGCTGCCACCCGACGTCCGAGCAGCGCCGGGTCGGGGAGCCGCGGTCAGGGAACTGGGTCGGGGAGCTGAGGCGGGGAGCTGAGGCGGGGAACTGAATCGGGGGCGTCCAGGCCGGACGAGTCGAAGGCACTCTCAATCCGAGAGGAACCACACCGTGGCTGCAACCCATCGTGAACACGAGCGGAAGTTCGACCGCGCATCCGATGCGGAGGTTCCCGACCTCCACGGTCTCCCCGGGATCGCCGCCGTGGAGCCGGCCGACACGGAGGAACTGGACGCGATCTACTACGACACCGTCGACCATCTCCTGCTCGCCCACCACATCACCCTGCGGCGGCGCACGGGCGGCCATGACGCGGCTGGCACCTGAAGCTCCCGGACGGCACCGACCGGCGGCGCGAGGTGCGCCTCCCCGTGGACGGCGGCGGATCCGACACCGTCCCGGCCGATTTGGACCTGCGGGTCACACCCAGGGACAGTCGCTGAGTCCCGTGGCCCGGTTGCACACCCACCGGCGCCGCAGGCTGCTGCTCGACGCAGCGGGTACACCGCTGGCCGAGATAGCCGAGGACTCCGTCAGCGCACGGGTGCTGGAGCACTCCGGCGGGAGGCAGGTCGTGGTGCTCCGCGAGTGGAGCGAGGTGGAGGCCGAACTGCGCGAGGGCGACCAGGAGAGCGACGAGGTCCTGCTCGATGCCCTGGAGCAGCGCTTCCTCGATGCCGGGCTGGCCCGTTCGACGACCCCCTCGAAGCTGGCCCGCGCGCTGGGCCGTAGCGGCAGGTCCCCAGCCGTGGTCGCCCCGCCTGACGCGCCGCCGCCGCCCGGCTCGGTCGGGCACATGCTCTCGGCTCTGGTCAGCGAGCAGCTCGACGGGACGTCCGGCGGGACAGGCCCGATGCCGTCCACCGCATGCGAATCGCGGTCCGCAGGCTCCGCAGCACCCTGCGCGCCCACCGGCGCTGCCTGGACCCGGCCGCTTCGAAAGCGCTGGCCGCGGAGCTGCGCTGGCTGGGACGTCTTCTCGGCGACGCCCGGGACAGCGAGGTCCTCCGCAAGCACCTGGTGACCCAGGCCAGGAACCTGCCCGAATGGGCGCACCCGGCCCCGATGCGCAGCCGGATCGCGGTCTGGACCGACGAGGGCTACGAACGCGCCCGCGCCACCATGACCGCGGCGCTGGACAGCGAGCGCTACTACCGGATGCTGACCACGCTGGAGCAGTTCTCCGCCGCCCCCGTACCCCGGCCGAAGGCGCACCAGGAGACCCGTACCGAGGTTCGGCACACCCTCATCCGCGAGCAGAAGCGGGTGGCCGCACGGATGGAGACGGCGCGAGCGCTGCCGCCGGCGAGGAGCGCGACACGGCTCTGCACGCCGCACGCCGGGCCGCCAAGCGGGCACGGTACACGGCTGAGGGAGCGGAGGCGTTCGTCGGCCGGAAGGCGCACCGCTTCGCCCGACGGATGAAGGCCGTCCAGTCCCTGCTCGGCGAGCGCCAGGACGCGGTCATGGCACGCCGGGCCCTGCCCCGGATCGCCGCGAGCGCCCACGCCCACGGCGAACCAGGTTTCGGCTACGGACTTCTGTATGCCGCTCAGGAGGCCGCCCTGGTCGAAGCCGACACCGGCCTCCCCGATCGCTGGGCGGCAGCCCGCAGCCGTCGGCTGCCCCGCCGCGTCTGAACTCCCGGAGCACGCGGTCCGGTCAGCTGGTGCCGAGCAGCAGGACCAGCCCGGCGATGCCGGCGATGGCGAACCAGGATGCCACGGCGAGGACCAGGGACAGCCAGGGCGACGAAGCACCGTGGGAACGGGCGTAGCGGGTTCCGTGCGAGAAGTGGGGGGTCATACAACTCGCCTACCCGCCACGGTGGTTCGCATGCCGAAGGGCCGCCCGGTCGGGCGGCCCTTCGGCATGCGAGCGGTCAGCTGGTCACCATCGGTACCAGCGGCCGCCGCCGGAGCCACGGAAGAAGAACCCGAGGACCCACAGTGCCAGCACCACGACGGCAACCCACCACAGAATATGAATCGCGAAACCCACCCCGCCCAGGACCAGCGCGAGCAGAAGAACCAGCAGCAGAGCACCCATCTTGTCTTCCTCCTTCGTCACACCACGCCTGCCCCGCAATCCGGCGGCCATACCTGACTTGCGTTCCCGGCCGGCCGTGGGCCACCGCTCAGGGCGCGGCGCTCCCGCCGCTGAGAGCCGCGAGCGCATCCGTACTGGTGGCGTACAGCGGGCTGGTCAGGCTGATCCCGGTGAGGTCGAGCAGGCGGCGCACCGCCGGTCCGGGCGCCGCGAGCAGCAGGCTGCCGTCGTACCTCAGCGTCTCCGAACGCGCACGCAGCGGGCTGTTGAGGCCGGACGAGTCCATGAACGGGACTTCTGCGAGGTCGAGGACCAGGTGCTTGCGCCCTTGCAGGACCAGGGACGCCAACTGGTGCTGCAACGCAACGGCCGTGTCCACATCGAGCTCTCCGACAAGGGACACCACGGCTCGTCGGGACCGTGCACGGTAGTGCTCACGCTCAGGACTTCGGGCTGCGGGGACATCGCCCACCTCCAGGCACAGAAGGACATTGCCTCTCCGCTGCCCCGGAACCCGCAAAGCATGCTTTTTTTACGGTCCCACGGTGATGAGCGGTAGTGAGCTGTGACGAGCGGTGATGAACCGTCGCATCCGGCACCGCGGTTCAGCGCGCGGCCTGCTCCCCGCCGGTGTCGGCCCGGACGGCGAACAGAGCGGTGAGGCCGACCGCGTCGAGGACCCGTGCGATGTGCTCCGGGGGCGGGAGCAGTTCGATGGCCGCATCGGCCTCAAGGGCCAGGCTGCGCGCCGCGAGCAGCGCGCCCAGGCCGCTGGAGTCGAAGAAGTCCACGGCGCGCAGATCCATCAGCAGCCGTCGGCCCGGTTGCAGTTCGACGGTGCGCAGCGCGTCGCGGAGGATGTCGGCGGTCTCGAAGTCCAGGTCGCCCTCGGCCCGGACCAGTACACCGGCGCTGGGGGCGGGCGCTCACCCTCAGCCCCTGCGGGCCGGGCTGGGCCGTTGTCGAGGGTGAGCCGCCCGGGCCGGCCCCGGATGTCGTCTCCTGGCCGCCCTGGCTGTTGTCACCTGTCCCGGTATCCATGAGGTTCATTCTTCCACCTCCCCCCGGGCCGGGGGTTGCGCGACCGACAGGGTGGCGGACACGGTCTTGCCGCGGGGCGGATCCAGCCGCACGTCGACCAGCAGTGCCAGCCGCTGCAACAGGTGCCAGCCGAAGCCGCCTTCGGCCACGCCGAGATCGATGGCACGGGGCCGCGGCGGACTGGTGCTGGTGTCGCTCACCGCGACGGTCACCAGGCCCGCATGCTCGGCCAGCTCCAGCGTGCAGGGCCCCGGTGCGTGGCGCATCGCGTTCGACACCAGCTCGGTGACCAGGATCAGGGCGTCCTGCACGGCAGCCGGGGACGCCTCTGGCACAGCCCGCAGAAAGCCGCGGGTGTGTGCCCGGGCACCTGCGAGTGTGCCTGCCCCGCAGTCGAGCGGCCACCGTTCCAGGCGGATCAGCGAATCTGGATGAACGTTCATGGACCTGTGGCCTTTCGCTTGTCGGTACTGCGGTCGCATTGTTCTCGCATACCCGCTCCGCGCCCGACGATGGTAGGAAACAACGCCGAACTGCCCGTGCGGGTGGTCCTCGCCGCCCGGAGCGCCCGGAGCCACCCGGACCGCCCGCCGGGGGCGAGGCGGTCTGGGCCGCCGCCGGGCGGATCGTTAAGGTGAAAGCGTGCTCCGGATCCCAGAAGACCCGTCCGACAGCGCCGAGGGACCAGCCGCGAGCCGCCCCCGGGGCCGTGTCGGCGTTTCGGCCCACGGCCCCTCCCCCGCGCCGCCGCCGTCCGCGTGGGCGGAGCTGACCGGACTGGGCCGCGAGGTCGACCGCCTGCGGAAACTCAACTCGGAACTGCTGGCCGAGCTTGAGGAGACCAACCGCGGCGTGGTGGCCCTCTACAGCGAGGAGCACCAGCTCGCCCTCACCCTGCAGCGCACCTTCCTGCCGGAGACGCTGCCCAGGCTGCCGGGGGTGGAGCTGGCCGTGCGCTACCTCCCGGCGGCCAGCCAGACGGAGATCGGCGGTGACTTCTACGAGGCCGTCGACACTCCGGGGGCTGCTGCTGGCGGTCGGCGACGTCATGGGGCACAGTCTCCAGGCGGCCGTCGTCATGGGCGAGTTGCGGCACGCCCTGCGCGCCTACGCCGCCGAGGAACACCCCCCGCATGTCCTGCTCGAACGGCTGGACGCGCTGCTGGGCCGGCACCGGCCCGGATGGACGGCGACCGTGTGCATCGCCCTGGTGGAACCGGGTGGCACCGGGCTGCGGATCGCCAACGCCGGACACCCGCCGCCGCTGCTGCGCACCGCCTCCGGCCAGGCCTCCTACCTGGAGGCACACGGGCCGCTGCTGGGTCTGGGACTGCCCCAGCCGCAAAGCACCCGGCACCGGATCACCCCAGGGACCAGCCTGCTGATGGTCACCGACGGGCTGGTCGAGAAGCGTGGCACACCCATGCCCGAGACCATGGAACTCCTGCGCCGCACGGCTGCCGACGGCCCCCGGGACTGCGAAGCGCTGTGCGACACGCTCCTGGCGGCTTTCGGGGCCGAACAGCGCGACGACATCGTCATCTTCACCGCGCTGCTCACCGGCGGCTGACCTCGGCCGTCGCACCGGTTGCCCTGCCTCCTGGCCGTCCCCTGCCGGACCGGTGATCCATCCGCCGGTGTAAGCGGCGATTCCGGGGACAGAAGAGGCTGTGCAGAATCCGAATCGTGCACAAGGGACGGTGGACACCCCATGACCAGCGACGCCTGCTTCGAGCTGTGCTTCACCACCGCGTGGCAGCCCTCGGCCGCCCCGGACACGGTGGTGGTCCGGCCCACCGAGGCGCTCGGGCCCGGCGGTCATCCGATCTACACGGACGACTCCGGCACCGTACGGGCCGAGATCAGCGACCGCGGCGAGGTCCGGATGATGGCGACCGCCGCACGCCAGGAGTTGCGCCGTCCCGTCTCCTGCCGCCGCCCGGGCACGCCTGCCCGCGCCCAGCAGCACGCGACGGCCGGATAACGGGCACGGAAGCCCGGGGCGCTGCACCCGGCCCCGGGCCGCGTCCCGGCCCGCGCGGTGTGGTTCAGCCCCCGCCCCAGGAGAGGTGCAGGACGGCCAGGTCGTCGGAGTGGCGTCCGGCGTTGAGGGTCCGGGCGGTGGCAACCAGGTGGTCCAGCAGCCCGCTGACCGAGCTGTCGGGCACGGCGCAGATCAGGCCGATCAGGCCGTCGGCTCCGAGCCGTTCGCTGCCGGGGCCGCTGTGGCCCTCGATCAGCCCGTCCGTGTACAGCAGCAGCGCGCCTGCCGCGGGCAGCGTGAGCGTGGTGGGCCGCCATCGGCTCCGTCCCGGGGCCATGCCCAGTGCCGGGCCGAACGCCGCCGTGACCTCGCCGGCGACGCCGTCCGCGCAGAGCAGCGGCTCGTGGTGCCCGGCCAGCAGCAGGGTCGCCGACCGGAGGTCGGCGGCGATCGTGACCGTGGTGCAGGTGGCGAACATCTCCGCCCGGGGACGCTCGGCGACAAACACCTGCTCCAGCAGGTCCAGTAGTTCGGCGCCGTCGTGTCCGGCCAGGATCAGGGCGCGCCAGGTGATCCGCAGCGAGACGCCGAGGGCGGCTTCGTCCGGGCCGTGACCGCTGACGTCACCGATGACCGCGTGCACCGCGCCGTCGGGGGTCTGCACGACGTCCAGGAAGTCCCCGCCCAGCAGTGCCCGCTCCCGCCCGGGCAGGTAGCGGCTGTGGACGGTGACATCGGCCGAGTGCACGAGCGCGTGGGCAGCAGGCCGCGTTCCAGTCGCACGTTCTCCCGGGCGTGGATCTGGTTCTCCCGCAGTTCGGCGGCGGCCCGTTCGGCCTGTTTGCGGTCGTAACGCAGGGTGCGGTCGAGCAGATCGGCGGTGACCTGTCCTTTGACCAGGTAGTCCTGAGCCCCGCCGGCTACCGCCGCGCTGGCGGAGCGGGGTTCGGCCAGGCCGGTGAGCACGATGACGGCGGCACGCGGGCAGGCTGCCTGGATCGCCGCCACGGCCGCGACCCCGACGATGTCGGGGAGCCCGAGGTCCAGCAGCACGCAGTCCGGCGGGCTCCCGGCGATGTCGGCGAGCGCGGAGGCCAGATCGCGCTGCCAGCGCAGGCTGTGCGGCACGCGGGTGTCCGCCAGGTACTCCTGGACCAGGAGGGCGTCGCCGGAGTCGTCCTCGACCAGCAGGATCCGGTAGTACTCGTCATCCTCCTGGATCTGCGGCCGGCCCGCGGCCGGTGTGACGCCCGGGATCACCGCTGCTCCCCCGGCTCAGCGGAAACGGCCCCGGCAACCGCCCCGGCGACGACCGCGGCGACGGAGGGCGCGGCGCCGGCGCGTGGCAGGGTGAAGGTGATCCGGGCGCCGCCGGTGTGGCCGGGGTCGATGGCTATGGTGCCGCCGTGGAACTCGACGATCTTCTTGCACATGGCGAGACCTATGCCGTTGCCCGGATAGGCGTCCCGCGGGTGGAGCCGTTGGAAGATCACGAACACCCGTTCCGCATACGTGGGATCGATGCCGATCCCGTTGTCGGTGAAGGCGAACCGCCAGAGGTTCTCGTGCGGGTCCGGCTCGCAGGCCAGCGATATCCGCGGTGCCCGTTCCGGGGAGCGGAACTTGACGGCGTTGGTGACCAGGTTCTGCAACAGCATGCCCAGTTGGGTGGCGTCCCCGTCCACGGTCGGCAGCGGATCGCGGACCAGCACCGTCCCCGACTCGGCGATGGCGAGACTGAGCGAGTCCTCGGTCGAGGCCCAGACCTGGTCCAGGTCGACCGGGGCGTAACCGTCGTTGAGGCGTCCCACCCGGAGAACGCGAGCAGGTCGTTGATCAGGGTCTGCATGCGATTGGCCCCGTCGACGGCGAAGCCGATGTACTGGTCGGCCCTGTCGTCGAGTTGCGCGGCGTAGCGCCGTTGCAGCAGCTGGCAGAAGCTGGCGACCTTCCGCAGCGGCTCCTGCAGGTCGTGCGAGGCCACATAGGCGAACTGCTCCAGTTCGGCGTTCGACCGTACGAGTTCGGCGGCGTAGGCGTCGACCTCCGCCTCCGCGGCCCGGCTGTTGGCCAGTTCCTGGACCAGGTAGTGGCGCATCGCCTCGGCGTCACTGGCCAGCTGCCGCAGGTCGGCCGGGCCGTCGCTGGTGATGGGCTGGGTGAAGTCCGTCGGCGACCACCCGCAGCTGCCTGGACAGCTGCTCCAGCGGCCGGTTCACGCCCCGGCGCAGGCCGGTGAAGACCAGGCCGGCCAGAGCCAGGATGACCAGCCGATGGCGGTGAACAGCCAGTCCCGCAGCCGGCCGGCGTGGCGCAGGTCGGTGAGCCCGGCGTTGCGGCGGCTTTGCAGCTGCTGCTGCTCCGCGGTCAGTGCCGACCGGAGCGAGTCGAACTCCCGCTTGCCCTTGTCGGGCTGCGAGATGTCCGCCGGTACCAGGCGTCCCGGGGCGGGCGCGACGATGGGCCTGGCGATGTCGTGCTGCCAGGTCTGCGCCCGTGCCAGCGCCAGGTCCAGATCCACCGTGGCTGCGCGGTCCCGGCTGTCAGCAGCCGCAGCTGCGCGAGTGCGGCGCTCTCCTGGACCAGGCCCTCGTCGTACGGCTGGAGGAAGTCGGTCTGCCCGGCGATGGCATAACCCCGTGTGCTGGTCTCCTGGTTGACCAGGCCGCTTCCAACTGCACGGCGCCGACCAGGGCCGGGCTTGTCGCGGTCCACCAACTGGTTCGTGACGGAAGCGGAGTAGCTGAAGAACCAGATGACCAGCGCGCCCAGCAGCAGGAGTACCGCCAGCGCGGCCGAGGTTCCGGCGGTGAGCCAGCGCCGGGTGGTCCACGGCCGCGTCCCGCCGCGTGCCCCGGTGTCGGGAGCGCTCCCCGGCCCGGCTCTCAGGACTTCCCGTTGCGGTCGAGCCGGCACTGCGGTCTCCACTCCCGACACCGGGACGGCTCCGCCCGGGTCTGCTCCCAGCCTGCCGCGCGGGTGGCGCGGGACGGCCAGCCTATCGCCTGAGTGACAACACTCGTTGTCGGGGGGACAAACTCTGCGTAGGGTAGCGGTCATGACGGAGCATCCTCCCGTGTCCGTCACTGGGCCCGCCGAAGCTGGAGCGGCGGGCGCACCCCATGCGAAGGAAGCCCCGAGATGGCCGCTGCTGCCCCGCCCCGCCCGTACACCGTGCTGCTGGTCGAGGACGACGACGCCGACGCGCTGCTCATCGAGGAGGCCCTGGTGGATCGCGGCATGGCCCGCAGTGTCCGGCGCGCGGTGGACGGCGTCGCCGCGCTCGCCTACCTGCGGGACGCCGACAGCTCCCGCCCCGACCTGATCGTCATGGACCTGAACATGCCCCGGATGAACGGGCGCGAACTGCTGGCCATCGTCAAGGGCGACCAGACCCTGTCCTGTGTGCCGGTGGTGGTGCTGACCACCTCCGCCGCGCCCGACGACGTGACCGGCGCCTACCGGCAGCACGCCAATGCCTATGTCACCAAGCCGGTGAACCTGGACGACTTCATCGAGGCCGTCCAGAGCATCGACACGTTCTTCCTGGAAACCGCCGCCAAGCCCCGGTGAACCCGGAGCTCCGGGCCGGGCCGGCGCCGGCCTCAGCCGGCGTACGGGGGCAGGGTCACGGTGACGGACTTGCCGCCCTCCTGGTGCACCTCGACCGCGACCTGCTGGGCCAGCCGGTGCAGCAGATGCCAGCCGAAGCCTCCGGTCCCGGACCGCAGATCCGGGGTGCGCCCGACCGGGGCCTCGGCACTGGTGTCGCTGACGGTCACGGTCAGCCGCTGCCGGTGGTCCACGAACACGACGGTGCACGGGCCGGGCGCGTGCCGCACCGCATTGGTGACCACTTCGCTCACCAGCAGCAGCGCGTCGGCCATCGCGGCCGGTGTCAGCGGCGGCACGCACCGCGCGAAGAACTCCTGGGCATGCTCCCGGGCGGCGGTGATGGTCCCGCCGCTGCCGTCGAACGAGTGGACCGCGCGGCGCGCGGAAGACTGCGTCCGGCGTTGCATGCGCCCCCTGCGTCCCTCGCCGCGCGACATGGACCTGACGAACCGGGCTTCCGCAGAAGCTCCCCCGCCAGGGATCATAGACTGGTCGGCCCTTCCCGCGGCAGCCTCAGTGCTGCTCCCACTCCCCGGAGTCCGCATGCCCTCGGATCTGACTGCCACCGTCCAACAGGTACAGGGTACGTGTGCGGTGGTCGCGCTCAGCGGGGCGATCGACTACGACAGCACCGGAGCCCTGCACGACACGCTGGTCGGGCTGATCGACGAGGGCCGGCACGATCTGGTGCTGGACATGTCCCGGATCGGCTTCTGTGATTCGAGCGGACTGAACACCCTGCTCCAGGTTCTGCGCCGGGCCCGGGCCCGGCAGGGGTCGCTGGTGCTGGTCGCACCCACCGATCCGGTGCAGCGGGTACTGGAGATCACCGAGGTCGACACGGTGATCAGGCAGTATCCGGACGTGGCCGCGGCGCTCGCCCCCAGCAGCCCTGACCCCCGCCGGCCCGGTGGGCACGCCCGGATCCGGCGTTCATCAGTCACGCGTGGCGATCTGCCAGACCACGACCAGCCTCGAGTGTTCCAGGACGAACCAGTGGAAGGCCGTTCCCGGGATCAGCTCGGCGTACCGGCCGGGGCCGTCCGGCAGGCCGGCCAGCATCGCCGACTCGTCGGAGAGCAGTTCCAGCGCCCCCTGGATCAGTGGCCGGTGCTCCGCCCCGTAGGCGCCCAGCTCTTTCGAGACCTCGACTGTGGTCGTCACCCTGAAACCGCTCACGCGCTCATCCCCGCACCTCTGATCGACTGTCGGACAGGCTGCGCCTGCCCCCGATCGGTGGTCCCATCCGCGTCGGCGGTGAAATTTCCCCGCCACGCGACCGGCAGGGCCGGGACCGCCGAAGGGCGGCCGCAGCATGCGTCAGCCGTTCGGGCCGGCCGGGCGCGGCGGTGTCAGGGTGTCACCCGGGTGCGCACCGGGGACCAGTCCGGGCCACCGGCGGCGGGCGCCCTGGCGGCTCATGTTGCAGGCCGCACCGAGCTGGGGATAGCCGGCGCCCTCCCGGGCGGCGGCGGTCGCCGCCTGGTCCTTTCTGCCGTTCGACCGCGCGTTGCAGATGGAACAGGGCATGCAGGATGGCCAGGGCATCGTGCTCCGGGACGTCCCCGGGCCCGGCCCCCGGATCGCCCATGGGCCGGAAGGCACGCTGGGCCAGCCGCTGTGCCAGGTCGGCCACGGCCGCGTCGGCGATGGCCGCGATCTCACCCTCGGCAGCACCACGTCAAACGGATTGCTGGGCATGCCCGCCAGTCTAGGACGGTACGCTGACCCTGGACAACAAATGTTGTCCGTGGCTGCCGTGCGGTCCGGGCCCGTCCGAGCGGTCGGCGCGGGAAAGGGCGGAGCGGTGGCAGACGTGACGGGGCGCCGGTCCACGGCTCCCCGGACTGTCCCGACCGTCCGCGACCATGGCATACGCTGCCGTGGATGGCCCCGGAGCCCACTGCGTCCCCGGGAAACCCCTAGCGAAGGAACACGTCGTGGCTGATCAGGAAGAGTGCGCACGACTTGTGCGACTGCTGACCGTCGAGGGCGAGGACCTGGCGGCGGGATGGGTCACCTCGGTCACGGTGTCCCTTCGCGGCAGGGGGAGCCGGGCCGAGATAGACCACGAACTGCGGGAGCTGTACGGCGCGTTGGTGGCGGCGCTGCGAAAGGGCAGCCTGGACATCCACAGCGAGGCCTTCGGTGAGATCCGGGCCCTGCTGACGGAGCTCTCCCGGGCCAAGGCCCGGCAGGGCTTCACCCCGACCGAGACCGCCATCAGCGTCTTCGAGCTGAAGGCAGCCCTGGAACCGCTGCTCACCGGTGATCCCGACCCGGCCGACGTACGCTCCTACGTGCTGCTCGGACGGCTCCTGGACCAGCTGGGCCTGTTCACCGTGGAGACCCACACCCGGGCCCGGGAGGAGCTGATCAGCGCCCAGGCCGAGCAGCTGCTGGAGCTGTCGACTCCGGTGGTGAAGCTCTGGGACGGGGTGATCGGCGTCCCGCTGGTGGGCACCCTGGACTCGGCCCGCACCATGGTGGTGATGGAGAAGATGCTCCAGGCCCTCATCGACACCGGCTCCGAGCAGGCCATCATCGACATCACCGGCGTGCCCGCGGTGGACACCCAGGTCGCCCAGCACCTGCTCAAGACCGTGGTCGCGGCCCGTCTCATGGGCGCCGAGTGCACCATCTCCGGCATCCGTCCGCAGATCGCCCAGACCATCGTCGCCCTGGGCATCGACTTCGGCGACATCACCACCAAGGCCACCCTGGCCGACGCGCTGCGCCACGCGCTGAAGCGCTCGGGCACCGACCTGGCCGGCCGGACCCGATGAGCGACCGGGTGCCGGTCCTGAAGATCGGCGACGTGCTGCTGGTGTCCATCCAGACCGACCTGGACGACGAGGCGGTGGTGAACCTCCAGGACGACCTGGCGGCCCGGGTGGTGGAGACCGAGGCGCGCGGCGTGGTCATCGACATCACCGCCGTGGAGATCGTGGACTCCTTCGTCGGCAGGATGCTGGCAACCATCGCGTCCATATCCCGTCTGCTGGACGCGGAGACCGTGGTGGTCGGCATGCGCCCGGCCGTGGCCATCACCCTGGTGGAGCTGGGCCTGTCACTGGGCGGGGTCCGCACCGCCCTCACCCTGGAGAAGGGGCTCCAGGCACTGGAGCGCTCGCGCGCCAGGTCCGGCGACGGCTCAGCAGATCCGACCGCGCCGTGAACCCCGGCACGGAGCACGCCCAGGCGCCCATCGCGTCCAACGACGACGTGGTGCGCGTCCGGCAGCTGGTCCGCGCGCTGGCCCAGGAGTGCCGGCTCTCTGGTCGACCAGACCAAACTCATCACCGCCGCCAGCGAGCTGGCCCGCAACGCCCTGGTGCACGGCGGGGGCGGTTCGATGGGAACCGCCCTGGTCACCGACGGGCTGCGCCGGGGTGTGCGGGTGGTCTTCGAGGACGCCGGACCGGGGATCCCCGACCTCGACCTGGCCCTGACCGACGGCTGGACCTCGGGCTCCGGCCTGGGCCTGGGCCTCAGCGGTTCCCGCCGGCTGGTCGACGAGTTCGCGATCGACAGCGGACCCGGCCGGGGCACCACCGTGACCATTGTCAAGTGGGCCAGGTGAACCTCTCACTGCTCGAGGGCACCGAGGTCGGCTGGTTCCGCGAGCTCTCGGCAGCGCGCGGAGCGGCAGCCGCGCTGGCCCGCCGGATGGGACTGGACGAACAGCGCGCGGGCCAGGTCGCCCTGGCCGTCTCCGAGGCCGCGACCAACCTCTCCAGGCACGCCGTGGACGGGGCCATCCTGCTCCGCGCCGTGCGCGGGGAGGAGCAGGCCGGGGTGGAGTTCCTGGCCGTCGACTCCGGCCCGGGCATGTCGGACGTCCCGACGCCATGCTGGACGGCAGCTCGTCCGCCGGGACCCTGGGCATCGGCCTGGGCGCCGTGGCCAGGCTCGCGGACGTCTTCGACATCCACTCACTTCCCGGACACGGCACCGTACTGGCCGCCCGCTTCTGGCCCCGGAGCTCCGCGGAGCAGGCCGCGGGCGGGCGCCCGCGCTCGGCCGAGCCGGTGGCGGACGGGGTGACCCGGCCCATCAGCGGCGAGGAGCAGTGCGGTGACGCCTGGGCGGCGCGGCTGGACGGCCTCCCCGGAGCCGGCACCGACCCGGTGCCGGAGGTCCGGACGGCCCGCGGTCCCGGCGCCGTCGACTGGGCATCGCTGACCGCCACCCGGCCGGCCGCGGCGCGCTGGCCCGGCCCCGCGGCCGGGCGGCGGATCCGCGGTGCTGGTCATGCTCTGCGACGGCCTCGGCCACGGTCGCTCGCGGCCCGCGCCGCACAGGCCGCGGTGCGGCCTTCCGCGAAAGCGGTCACCGATGCCGAGCAGGCGATCCAGGAGATCCACCGCGCCCTTTCGCGGCACCCGCGGCGCGGCGGTGGCCGTCGCCCGGATCGAACCCGCGGCCGGCCGGCTGCTGTTCTGGGCGTCGGCAATATCGCCGCCACCCTGCTCGGCCCCGACTCCAGGGTCGGCCTGATGTCCCACCCGGGCATCGTGGGCCACAGATGCGCAGCATGCGCACCTTCGAACAGCCACTGCCGCCGGGCGGTGCGCTGGTGATGCACACCGATGGCCTCACCGAGCGCTGGAGTCACGACGCCCTGCCGGGACTGCTCCGCCACTCCCCCGTGGTCATGGCCGGCCAGCTGCTGCGCGAGGCCGGCATCCGGCACGACGACGCGGGCGTGGTCGTCGCCAAGGGCTCCTGGTGAAGCGACCGGTGACGGACCATCAGCAGAATTCCCGGGAGCCGCTGCTGCTGCTGGAGGTCTCCTTCGAGCAGGATGTCTTCGCGCTGCGCCGACAGGCCAAGGCCGCGGCCCAGGCGGCCGGGCTGGAGACCCGCGACCAGGTCCGGCTGGCCACCGCGCTGAGCGAGCTCGGCCGTGACCTGCTCCGGGCGGACACGCCCATGACCGCGGAGTTCCTGCTGGTCGACAGCGGGCAGGCGGCGCTGGCGGTGGTGCTGGACTGGCCCGACGACCGGACGCCCAGCCAGGAGTCGCTGGACGCGGTGTCACGCCTGCTGCCGCAGGTCGACTACACCCCGGCCCGCGGCCGGCTCACCGTCGAGTGCGCGCTCCCCCGCGACACCGGCGCCGGGCAGCGGCCCGGTCACGCCGAACGCATCCGGCGGGCGCTGCGCGGCAGCGGCGGGACCAGCCTGACCGAGGACCTCCGCGCCCAGACCCGTGACCTGATGGCCGCCCTCGACGAATCCCGCAGGCAGAGCGAGCAGTTGCAGCAGCTGAACGCGGAGCTGGAGGAGACCAACCAGGGGGTGCTTGCGCTCTACAGCGAACTCACCGACGAGTTGGAGTCCACCAACCAGGGGGTCCTCGCGCTGTATGCCGAACTGGACGACAAGAGCCGGCAGTTGCGGGAGGCCAGCGAGTCCAAGACCCGGTTCTGGTCGAACGTCAGCCATGAACTCCGCACACCCATCAACTCCGTGATCGGCCTGACCGGACTGATGCTCGACCCCGGCTCCGAGCCCCTGGGCCCGGAGCAGCAGCGACAGGTGTCGCTGATCAGCGCCGCCGGGAACATCCTGCTCACCCTGGTGGACGAACTGCTGGACGTGGCCAAGGCGGAGGCCGGGCGGATGGAACCGCAACCGGTACCGGTCGACCTGCGGGCGCTGCTGGTCCAGCTGCGCGGGATCATGACGGCCACCGCCGTCCAGCCCGAGGTGTCGCTGCACTTCCCGGACCTGGACACGCCCGGCACACCCGGTGTGCCCGCCCTGCCCGAGCTGGTGACCGACGAGGTGATGCTCACCCGGATCCTGCGCAACCTGCTCTCCAACGGCCTGAAGTTCACCCGGCACGGGGAGGTCCGGCTGGAGGTCCGGCCGGAGCCACCGCACTGGGTGTCGTTCATTGTCGCCGATACCGGCGTGGGCATCCCGGAAGATCAGCTGGAGAAGGTCTTCGAGGAGTTCTACCAGGTCAAGGGGGCGCATCAGCGCAACCGGCCGGGCACCGGCCTCGGCCTGCCGTACGCCCGGCGCCTCGCCGTGCTGATCGGCGGATCCCTGACGCTGGAGAGCCGGCCCGGCGAGGGCACCCGGGTGGTGCTGCGGCTGCCGCTGGGCGGCCCGGCCGACGCCCCGGCGGGGCCCGGCCCGCGACGGCTCTCCTCGGTGCTGAGCGCCGACGACGACCCGGTCTTCCGGGAGGCGTTCCGCCCTGTGCTCAGGCGGCTGGCCGACCGGGTGGTGGAGCTGGACGACGGCCGGCTGGTGGTCGCGTCGGTCCGGCGCGAGCGGCCGGACGCGGTGCTGCTGGACCTGTGCATGCCCGGGGCGGACATCCGCGCGGTCCTCGACGTCCTGGCCCGCGATCCGGAGCTGCGGCACATCCCCGTGCTCATCATCACCTCGGCGGATCCGTCGTCGGTGGACCGTGAGGGGCTGGGCCACGCACAGGCGGTCCTCGGCAAGGACGGCCTCAGCTCCGAACGTCTCGCGGATCTCATCGCCCGGGCGACCAGGGAGAGGAACCTTGGCCATGAACACTCCTGAAAGCGCCGAGCCCCCGGCGGTGGTGCTGGTCGTCGAGGACAGCGCCGCCAACCGCTATGTGCTGTGCAGCTGGCTCAGGCGGGCTGGCCACACCGTGGTCGAGGCGGCCGACGGCGGCGAGGCACTGGCCCAGCTCGACCCGGCCGACGCGGCGGACCTGCCGGAACTGGCCGTGGTGGACGTCCGGCTCCCCGACATCAGCGGCTACGAGATCTGCGAGTACATCAAGGCCACCCCTCGGACAGCGGGCATGCCGGTCATCCATGTGTCGGCCACCGCCATCGCCACCGCGGACCGCACCCAGGGGCTGTTCCGGGGCGCGGACGCCTACCTCACCGAACCGATCGCGCCCAGCGAGCTGCTGGCGACCGTCACCGCCGCGCTCCGCTACGGCCGCGCCCGGGCCGGCGCCGAACGCCTCGCCCGACGGCTCAGCGCGCTGAACCAGGCCACGCTGGAGATGTACGGCGCGCCGGACAGCGAGGGGCTGGCGGTCGCGGCCGCCGGCGGGGCGACCGCCCTGTTCGGCTCGGGCGCCGTCGTGCTCACCCAGGTCCCGCAGACGGACACCGTGCGGCTGACCTACGACGCGGGCAGCGCCCGCCCGGTCTCCCGCCCGGCCCCCGCGGACCTGCTGCGGGAGCTGACCCGGGGCGGACTGGAGGACCGGGTCGGCGTGGAGGTCCGCTCCCTGCCGGCAGCGGTGTGGCACGCGTGGCTGACGCCGGGCGCGGTCGGTGCGCGACCGGCCGGTGACGCCGTGCTGGTGGCGGCGCGCACCAAGCTCGACCGCCCGGCGGTGTGCATCGCGGTGAGCGCCGGGGCGGTGCGCGGCGACGAGGACCGCAAGGTGCTCACGCAGTTCGCCCAGGCCTGTGCCCTCGCCCTGGAGGCTCTGCGCAGCTACAGCGAGGAGCACATGCTGGCGCTGACCCTCCAGCGTTCCTTCCTGCCCGGAAGGCTGCCGCGCGTCCCCGGGTCGAACCGGCCGTCCGCTATGTCCCGGCCACCACCCAGAACCGGGTCGGCGGCGACTTCTACGAAGCTCTCAGCACACCCGACGGCTTCCTGCTGGCCGTCGGGGACGTGGTCGGGCACTCGCTGCAGGCCGCCGTGGTCATGGGCGAACTGCGCCACGCCCTGCGCGCGTACGCCATCGAGGGCCACAGCCCCCGCACGGTTCTGGAACTCCTCGACACCCTGCTGGTCCGCCAGTGGCCGGGGTGGACCGCGACGGTGTGTGTGGCGCTGGTCGCCCCCGGCCACGGCAGCGTGACGATCGCCAACGGCGGCCACCTGCCGCCGCTGCTGCTCGCCCCGGACGGGACCGCGGCCTTCGTCGACGACCACGGCCCGCTCATCGGCATCGGCCTTCCCCAGCCCGCGTCGACCGTCCACGGGATCGCCGACGGGACCCGGATCCTGATGGTGACCGACGGCCTCATCGAGACCCGGAGCAGCGACATCACCGACCGACTGGAAGAACTGCGCGGCGCCGCCCGGGCTGCTCCGACACCGCCGGAGGAACTGTGCGAATCGCTGCTGGAGACCTTCGGCGCCGAACAGGACGACGACATCGTGCTGTTCGCCGCGCGGATCACCCGGCCGTGATCCGAACGGGCGTCCGGTCGGCGCCTCCGGCCGGGCGGCCGCCGATATGCTGGGGCGGGTACATCGGCGCGGAGGCCCTTGATCGCATGCGGTGCACGCTGTCGGCCAGGGGCCGCGGTGAGGAGGCCGGTGTGAGAAGCGCACGTACACTGCCGACCCTGGACCCGGTCGAGGTGGGCGACCATGTCTGCTGGCTGGTCGACCAGGGCGACGACTTCACCGGCACCGCCCGCGCGTTCCTCTCCGACGGCGCGCTCTTCGGCGACAAGGTGCTCGTCGTCGGCTCGCCGGGGAGCCGCTGGCTGCGGCACGGCAGCGCCCAGGGCCTGGTGGTGGACCCGGGCGCCGGGGGTGGCGCCGGCAGCTGCTGGGACGCGGAGGCGATTCTCGGCGTGGTCCGCCGGGAGGCCGACACGGCCAGCCGGGAGGGCTTCCGCGCGCTGCGCGTGCTGGCCAGGATGGACCGGCTGTGGCCCGACGGCGCCAGCCCCGCGCAGGTCGCCCGGCACGAGCTGGGCCTGGACGCCCTGGTCGCCGAGGGCGGGGCGCTGGTGGTGTGCGCCTACCACCGGCACAGTTTTCCCCGCGCGTCCGTGGAGCAGTCGGTCGGTGTACATCCCCATACTGTGGGCATGAGGCCGGTGATGCCGGATTTTCGGATGTTCAGCGCTGGACGGGACTGCTGGAGCGTGAGCGGCGTGGTGGACAGCGACGGGGCCGCGTCCTTCCGTACAGCGGTCAGCGGACTGCTGTCGGGGTCCGCGACGGTACGGCTGCGCTGCGAGGGCCTGGAACTGATGGACGCGGCCGGGATGCAGGCCCTGGCGGAGGCCGCGGCCGCCTTCCCCGGCCGCACGGTCGTGGTGGAGGGCGCGAACGAGACCGTGCGCCGCTGCTGGGCGCTGCTCGGCTACGACGCCGCGCAGATCCCGGTGGAGCTGGCGCCATGAACGAGCGCACCAACCGCGCGGAGGCCGGGCCCGACACCGGGGCCGGCACCAGGGCCGACGACGCCGGGGCCGGGCCCGTGTTCCGGCACGAGCTGTACCCGTACGCGGGCGAGGCCGAGTTCCTGTCGGGGGCGCTCTCCTTCATCGACGACGCCCGCTCCGGGCAGGAGCTGGTGCTGGTCGCGGTCGCCGGCTCCAAGGAGCAGATGCTGCGCGCGGAGCTGGAGGGCACCGAAGCGGCGGCGACTGTGTCCTTCATGGACACCTCCGCGCTGGGCCGCAACCCGGTCGGCTGATCCCCGCCTGGCAGGAGTGGATCGCCAAGCAGACCACCGGGGCCACCAGGTGCGCGGGATCAGTGAGTCGTCCTGGGCGGACCGCACCATCGACGAGGCCGGCGAGCTGCACTATCACGAGTGGCTGCTGAACCTCGCCTTCGCCCATTCGCCCGCCTGGTGGCTGCTCTGCCCCTACGACACCGCCTCGCTCGAACCCGCCGTGCTGGAGGCCGCCGAGCGCTGCCACCCGCTGGTTCTGAACGAGGGCAGCCACGGCCCCAGCAGTGCCTTCGTGGACGAGCCGTACACCTTCGCCGAGCTCAGTTCACCGTGCGACCCCTATCAGGAGCTGTCCTTCCACACCGGGGAACTGGCGGCGGTCCGGGCCAGGGTGACGGCCTGCGCCACGGAACACGGGCTGGAGGGCGCCCGGTTGCGGGAGCTGCTGATCGCCGCCACCGAGGTCGCCTCGAACAGCATCAAGTACGGCGGCGGCCGGGGAACGCTGCACGTCTGGGCCGAGGAGTCGCGCCTGGTCTGCGAGTTCCACGATTCCGGCCATGTCGAGGATCCGATGGTCGGCCGGGTCCGCCCCACCCTCGACCAGACCGGCGGACGGGGCCTGTGGCTGGTCCAGCAGCTGTGCGACCTGGTCCAGATCCGCTCCACCGCCGAGACGGGGACCACCGTCCGGCTCCACTTCGGCCTGAGCTGAACGGCGGCGCCCCGGCAGCGGTGACGGCGGCGCGGATCTTCCGGCGGGTGCGGCCGCGAGCCGGCCCTCGCCCGCCCCGTTCCCGGTGCGCGGAGGGCCGACCGACAGGCGGCGGCGTATACCGTCAGATCAGCGAAGCAACCCAGTTCCAGTTGCCGGGAGCCTTGGACGCGGGCCCGAAGGGGTCGGCCGCGTCGCCGGTGCCCGGGTAGAGCCACAGGTTGCCGTGACTGTCACGGGCCAGCAGATCCGGCCGCCCGTCCCCGGTCAGGTCGCCCGGAACGGCCATGGCGGTGGCCCAGTTCCAGTTGCCGGGGACCTTGTGCGCGGGCCCGTACGGGTTGGCCGCGTCGCCGGTGCCCGGGTAGAGCCAGAGGTTGCCGTGACTGTCACGGGCCAGCAGATCCGGCCGCCCGTCCCCGGTCAGGTCGCCGGTGGCGATCAGCTGGGTGGCCCAGTTCCAGTTGCCCGGGAGCCTGGACGCGTGCCCGAGGGGCGTGGTGCCGCTGCCCGAGACCGGGTAGGCCCACAGGTTGCCGTGCCCGTCGCGGACCAGCAGGTCGCCCGGGCCGGGCTGCCCCAGTGCGGCGGTGCCGGTCATGGCCGTGGCCCAGCGCCAGTTGCCGCCCAGATCCGAGTAGGCGTTCAGGGAGAGGTCGGGGACCCCGGTCTGTTCGGGCTCCACGAGGTGCCCGGTCGCCCGGTCGACCGCGAAGATCAGGGTGCCGGGCTGCTGGTCCGCCGGGTCGACCGGACCCACCGTGGTGAAATCCCCCAGCGTCGTGGGCTCGGTGCCATGGGCCGTCATGGCCCCGAAGGGCCGGGCGGCCTGACCGGTGCCGGGCATCAGATACGTGTCGCCCCCGCCGCCCATCACATACAGATCGACCCGGCCGTCCCCGGTGAAGTCGTGCGGGGGCTGGGCCGGGACGACCTGGAGCGCCGCGTTCGACGTGGCCAGCAGCCTGCCGGTGGGGCCGTAGGTGGTGAGCGTCCCGTCCAGCGCCGCGGTGTGCCGCAGCGTGTAACCGGCCGCGGCCGTCAGCGTGACCGCGGTGCCGTCGCCGGAGCCGTCGATCGTGAACGGCGGCAGGCTGAGGGTCAGCGATCCGTCCGGGCCCACCGTCCAGGTGTCGTTCTGCGGAACCGAGCCGGCGCCCTGGAACTGCGACTGCACCTGTACGAGTTGCGCGAATCCGGCCGCGGTGAAGCCGGCCGCGGCCAGAGCCCCGGCGGTGAAGGTGTAGAACAGCCGCGCGCCCTGGACGCTCTGCGGCAGAGTGCTGTTGTAGCTGACCCCGCAACGGGCGAGGGGGTACTCACGGTCGGAGGTGACCACCATCGGCGCGCTGTCCGACCAGGGATTCCAGCTCCCCTGGCTGGAACACATGTCCGCGGCATCCTGCACCTCCAGGACCTGGACATGGGTGTACGGTCCGCCCGACTGCTGCGCCAGTACCGTCCCGGTCGCACCGTCCACCAGCTGCGCCGACACCTCGAACCCCACCGCCATCGGGCCGGCGACCCCGATCTGCAGCGTCGTCGTGCCGGCCGTGACCGGTCCGGAGGTGGCCGACCCGAGGTCGACCTCCTGCGAGCCCGCCACCGGCCCCGGCTCGACCGCCAGCGCGGTCCCCTGGGCGTCGGCGACGGACAGGTCCACCGCCCCCGGCTCCCAGCCGTACGCGTTGTCGAAGACCACCCGCAGGAACGCGTCCGTGGGCGGCGGCGAAGCGACCGCCACCTGGATGTCCATCGGCGAACCGCCGAAGGTGACCGAGCCGGAGCCGCTGCCCGGACCGTGACCGACACCGACGATCCGGTCGCGGCCATCGCCGTCCCCGGCACCGCGGCCACGCCCGCGGCCGACCCGACACTGAGCGCGACCGTAGCTCCTATGGCGCGCAACGTCCTTGATCTCACAGAAATCGTCCCCCTCGCTGCCGGTCGGCAGCCTCGTTGACCAGCGGGCGACCGGCCCTGCCCGGATCGCCTGCCCGACAGTCCACTCCACTGTTACAGGGACGAATCCATAGCGGCTCAACGAGCAGGCGAACCCGCACAGATGACCACGTCCGCGGTCAGGATCCCAGGGTTCCGCCCGTGCCGGCCCCCGGGCGTGCTGCGCCGATCCGCTGCCCTGGGCACGGATGTTACCGCAGGTCATGTGTGGTGCGACTACCCCCCGATGCCCATGCCTCCGCTGACGATGAGATTGTCCCCGGTGATGTAGCCGGAGGCCGCAGAGGCCAGGAAGGCCACGGCCTCGGCGACGTCGGTGGGCAGCCCCACCCGGCCGAGGGGAATGCCCGCGCCCCAGGACTCAAGGGTCTCCCGGGGATGCCCATCCGGCTGTAGACCGGGGTGTCGATCGCGCCGGGACTGACGGCGTTGACCCGGATCCGGCGCGGTGCCAGTTCCAGCGCGGCACTGCGCATCAGCGGGAGGAGGGCGCCCTTGGCGGCGACCATGGCGGGCGCCGCGATCCCGGTACCCGCACCGATGGTGAAGATGACGGACGCGCCGTCGTTGAGCAGCGGCAGAGCCTTCTGCAGCGTGAAGAAGTTGCCCTTGACATTGATGTCGAACAGGTCGTCGAAGTCCGCTTCCCCGGTCTCCGCCAGGGGCTTCACCCGGGAGATCCCGGCGTTGAGGAAGAGCACGTCGAGGGCACCGAACCGCTGCCGGGCCTCGTTCATGACATGGTCGAGGTCGGTCAGCGAGCGGGCGTCCGCGCGCACCACCACGATCTCCGCCGGAAGGCTCCTCGCCGCCTCGGCAACGCTCTCGCGCCCGGTGACCATCACCCGGTACCCCCGTTCGAGGAGCAGTTCAGCGGTCGCCCTGCCGATCCCGCTGGTTCCACCGGTGATCAACGCTGCTGGTGCGGACATGTTTGTTCTCCTTGCGTGCACGGTTCGAATCAGCCACAGGCGGCTGCCGCTTCCCGCTGCCGCGGGCCTCCCCGAGCGGGCGGGCCGGGCAGCCCGGGGGCCTGGGCTCGTGCCCCCACGCTAGGAACCCCTGGCCGCGCGCGTCCAAGGCCCATGCCGCAAGCCGACATACGCATCAGGCATAACCTGCGATCAGCGGCCTGTTCGGTGGGAGCTGCGGCTTCCTGGGCTTACGCTCCAGGAATGGCCGACCTGACACCCCGCGCGGACCTCGACCTTCGGCGCTGCGCTACTTCGTGGCCCTCGCCGAACACGGCACCTTTGCCCGCGCGGCCGAGGCCCTCCACCTCACCCAGCCCTCCCTGAGCCGCCAGATCCGTCGCCTCGAACACCAGCTGGGAGCCCTCCTGCTGACCCGCACCCCCCACGGCAGCCACCTCACCGCGGCCGGCGAGGTCCTCCTGCCGCACGCCAGAACCCTGCTGCGCACCGCCGAGCGGACCGCTGCCCTCACCCGGGCCGCGGCCGAGCCGACCCGCGTCGCCATCGGCTACACCACGAACATCATCGTCACCCCCGCAGTCCGGGAACTGCGCCGCCGGCATCCGGACGCCGAGGTGACCACCACCCACCTGGCCTGGGAGGAGGTGCGCCCCGCCCTGCTGGACCACCGCGTGGACGCCGTGGTCACCCGGCTGCCGCTGCCGACCGCGAAGCTGCGCGTGACCATCCTCTACGACGAGCCGCGCGTGCTCCTGATGGCCCACGACCACCGCCTGGCAGGCAGGGCTTCGGTCACGCTCGCCGACATCGCCGACGAGCCCCTGATCCGCGCCGCCGACCCGGCCCGGGACGCCTTCTGGCGGGTCGACCCCCGCCCGGACGGCAGCCGCGCCCCCGACGGCCCCATCGTCGAGGATCTGGAGGACAAGCTCGAACTCATCGCCTCCGGACGAGCACTGGCCATCGTCCCCGGCTTGAACGGCCGCACCCGCGCCTACCTCACCGCCGTCCCCCTGCTCGATGTCGAACCCAGCCACGTCGTACTGGCCGTACGCGCCGAGGACCGCAGCCGGCTCGTCGCGGCATTCCACCACCTCAGCCTGGCCCACCTCACCGGCCCCCTCCCGGCCGACCCGCCGGACACCGGGCGCGCCTGAACCGGCGGGGAGCCTGCCGCAGCGGTTGCCCGGGCTCCCTCGGAGCACGGCTCCCCCGGCCCGTGCACCACGCGGGCCGTCGAATACCTGGGTGCGGCTGAGCGCGGATCACGCCAGGATGGGCGGATGGAACAACCACTTGACGTGCCCGAACTCGCTGCCGGTATGGGGTTCACGCTTCGCCCGTGGCGCCTCTCGGACCTCGGCCTCGTCCGTGAGGCGTCGAAGGACGACCTCATTCCGTTGATCACGACAGTGCCGGCGCTGTTCTCCGAGCCGGAAGGCGTCGCGTTCATCGAGCGGCAGTGGGGGCGGGCAACCAGCGGGACCGGGTATCCCTTTGTGATCGTCGGCGACGACGGCCGACCGGTCGGGAACGTGGGGCTGTGGCTGCAGGACCTGGGACACGGCCGCGCATCGCTCGGCTACTGGATCGTCAAGTCGGAGCGGGGCCGGGGTGCGGCCGCGGCCGCGCTTGCGGCGGTCGTCGGCTGGGCCCGGCGTGATCTGCGGATTCCGCGGCTGGAGCTCTATGTGGAGCCGTGGAACAGCGCCTCCTGGCGAACCGCGGAGCGGGTCGGCTTCCAGCGCGAGGGGCTGCTGCGGAGCTGGCAGCAGGTCGGGACCGAGCGCCGGGACATGTTCATGTACTCCCTGCTGCTGAACGACGCCCAGTGACCCGGCCGGTCCGCCTGGGGCCGGCCTGAGCGGCCGCGGGCCGGTCGACGGCCCCCACTTGTCCAGCCCGGTCGAGCTTGTTCCCCTCCCGGCTGTACCCGTCGGCGCGGCGGTACCCGTCGGCGCGGCGGCGACGTCCGCTCGCGGACCGTCGGGCGGACGAGGGCGGTACGCCGAAGGAGTGGTGGCCCCGGTGCGGGCTGTGCGTAATTGCGGCCGGCGCGCGGGGGTGGAACCGGCCAGGGTGCCGGGCGGACCGTACCCGGCGGGGACGGGCGGCGGAACGCCTGCTCCAGGGGCGGCCGGGCGGCGGCCGGACAGCGGCCACCCGCCCCGCCGTACCCCGGAGAACCGGGTGCACGGTGTGTCCGCAAAGCACCTTGACAAGCGGTTTGTGCGAGGTGAATATCAAGCGTTGCGAATCCGCTGTCCCCACAGGTCCAGTGCCGCCGAGCCGCCGAAAAGCACGGGGTAAGTCGTTGCGGAATCCAAGGTTCTGAATTCACCGGGCCGACCGCCGTACGGTCGCCTGCCACCGCCACCTCCGGTGGGTCCGCGCGATCTGCGCCGACTGCGGCCGCTGCCGGACTTTTTCCCTTGCATCCCGCCTGCTTCCGCATGCCCGGAGGCGGGGCGATCGGGTGCGGTCTGCGTCAGGATTGGAAATGTCCATGATTACTGGGGCCGAAGACAGTGCAGCCGGTACAGCCGGAATCACCGGCGCTTTCCGTTATCCGCTGTGCTCGTCGCTCGCCGGGTCGATGCGGAGATCCGGGGACCGCATCGCCGTCAATGCGGGTCCGAACAGTGTGACCTATCGGCAATTATGGCAGCGGGCAGTCGGCTTCGCGTCGCGGGTTCCCGAGCCGGTACGGCCGGACGGTGTGCAGCGAGTGGTGGCGGTCATGCTGCCGAGGGGTGCGGAGCTGGTGGCCGCGCTGGTCGGCATCCTGTTCTCCGGTGCCGCGTTCCTCCCCGTGGAGCCGCAGCTGCCCGCGAACGCAAGGAACATCTGCTCTCCGCCGCCGACTTCTGCCTCACCGACGCGGCGGGGCCGGTATCGCGGCCGGGGCCGGGGTACCCCTGCTCCGGCGGCCGGCGCCGGGAGCGAGCCGGGTACGGACGCCCGCCCGCTGCCGCACGGCGAGCAGACCGCGTATGTGCTGTTCACCTCCGGCAGCACCGGCAGCCCGAAGGCGGTCGCCGTACCGCACCGCGCGCTGGGCGCGCACGTCCGCGCGGTCCGCGACGCCTACGGACTGCGCGCGCAGGACCGGGTGCTGCACTTCGCCGGGGTGGGCTTCGACGTGGCGCTGGAGGAGATCTTCCCGACGCTGCTGGCCGGGGCCGAACTCGTCGTCGTACCGGACACGTTGCCGCCGCCGGGCAGCTCGCCGAGCTCATGGACCGCGCGCGGGTCAGCGTCGCGAACCTGCCGACGCCCTACTGGGACCAGTGGGTTCGCGACCTCGAAGGGCCCGGCGGCGAGGACTGCCCGGTGCCGCCGTCACTGCGGCTGCTGGTCATCGGCAGCGACACCGGGCGCGCCGCCACCTACGCCGCCTGGCGGCGCCACAGCGGGGCCGAGTGATCAACGCCTATGGCCTGACCGAGACCACGAATCACCTCGGCCGTCCACCGCCTCGGGCGCGCGGGACGCCGGTGCCGGATCCGGCGTCCTGGCGGTGGGCCGGGAGCTGCCCTGCGCGCAGATCACAGTGCTGGACCGGGAGTTGGCGCCGGTCGAGGCAGGGGTGCCCGGCGAGGTGTACATCGGCGGGGCCGGGGTCGCCCTCGGCTACCTCGGCGACCCGCGGCTGACCGCCGACCGGTTCGTCGCCGATCCGCGTCCGGCCGCCCGGGGGCGCGGCTGTTCCGCACCGGCGACCGCGGCGTGCTGGACGCCGACGGGGTGCTGCGCGTCCTGGGCCGGATCGACGGGCTGGTGAGATCCGCGGCCAGCGGGTGCATCCGCAGGAGGTCGCCCGGCACCTGTCCACCCATCCACAGGTCGCCACCGCGCACGTGCGCGCGGAGAGCGACGGCGAGGAGGCGCGGCTGGTTGCCTATGTGGTGCCGGCCGACCCGCACGCGGTGCCCACGGCGGGCAGCCTGCGGGCACACCTGGCCGAGGTCCTGCCGGCCGGCCACATCCCGGGCGGCTATGTGGTGATCGACGCCCTTCCGCTGCTGCCGGGCGGCAAGGTGGACGCCGGGGCGCTGCCCCGGCCGAGGCTGTGGCACCGGGCAGGGGACGTGCCGTACCGCCGCCCCGGGACGGAGACCGGGCGGGCGCTGGCCGAACTGTGGAGTGAGGTGCTCCGGGTGGAGCGGGTCGGCGCCGACGACTCGTTCTTCGACCTCGGCGGGCACTCGCTCGCCGCAGTGCGGATCGCCAACCGGATCAGGAGCCGGTGGGCGGTGGAGGTGAGCGTCCACGATCTGCTGGAGCGTCCGACGGTCGCCGGGCTGGCCGGGCTTGTCGACGCCGGGGGCACGGGACGGACCGCCGCGCTGCCCCCGATCGAACACGGCGAGGACGACGACCGGGTGCCGCTGACCGCGCAGCAGCAGCAGGTGTGGTTCCTCGACCAGCTCGCCCCCGGCAACATCGCCTACCACGCGCAGACGACCATACGCGTGGTCGGCGAGCTGGATGCCGACGCGCTGCAACGCGCGGTGGACGCCATCACGGCGCGGCAGTCCATCTTCCGCACCACCTTCCACGACGACGGCGGCACGCCGTTCCAGCGGGTCCACGCCCAGGGCCGCACGCCGGTCGGCCGGGTGGACATCTCCGGGCTGCCGCAGGCCGGTCGGCGGGCCCGGGTCGAGGAGTTGGCGGCCATGGAGATGACCACCCCGTTCGACCTCGGCGAACTGCCGCTGGTGCGCTGGACGGTGGTGCGGCTGGGCCCGGACGAGCACGAGATCATCCTGGTGGAGCACCATCTCGTGCACGACGGGCTGGTCGTTCGGGCTGCTGATGCGGGAGTTGCGCGCCGCGTACACCGCCGAGGTCACCGCGGTGCCCAGCTCTCTTCCGGTGCCCGGGTTCCGGTACACCGACTATGCCCGCCGGCAGCAGCGCGCACTGGCGGGGCCTGCCATGCGGCAGATGCGGGACCACTGGGCGCGGGTGCTCGAGGACGCTCCTGCCCCGGTGACGCTGCCCTCCTCGCGGACCCGCTCCGGGCCGCAGGGCTTCGTGGGCGGGATGGTGCGCCGTGAGGTCTCGGCGCGGACGGTGGGCGCGCTGCGGGAGCTGGCGCGCAGGGCGCACACCACGCTGTTCAGCGCCATGCTCACCGGGTTCTGCGCCACGCTGTGGCACTACACCCGGCAGGACGATCTCGTCATCGGATCCGCCTTCGCCAACCGGCAGCTGGCGGAGACCGAGGACGTCATCGGGATGTTCGTCAACGCGGTGGTGCTGCGCTGCGACGCGGGCGGGGACCCGACCTTCGCGGAACTGCTGCGCCGTACCGGGCAGACCGTGCGGGCGGCGGGTGCACACCAGGAGTACCCGTTCGTGGAGCTGGTGCGCAGCCTCAACCCGGACCGTGACCCGACGACGAACCCGTACTTCCGGGTGATGTTCAGCGCCAACGACGCCCTGATGCCCGACCTGGAGCTGCCCGGCTGCTCGGCGACGGTCTACGAGCGGGACAACGGTTCGGCCAAGGTGGATCTCAGCGTGGTCGTCATTCCCCGGGCGGAGGCGGAACCCGGCGCGGACGGCCGCGTGGACGGCCGGGTCTCGCTGCTGTGGGAGTACAACAGCGAGCTGATTCCGGGGGAGCTGGTCGGCGAGGTGGCCGACGCGTACCTGCGGTTGCTCGCCGTCATGACCGAGACGCCCGACGCGCCGGTCGGCGACGCGGACGCGATGGGCCCGCGGGTGCGGGCGGACCTGCTCGCCGCGGGCACCGGGCCCCGGGCCGGCCGGGCGGCGCGGTTCGCCGACCTGTTCTCCGAGTCGCTGGCCCGCACCCCCGACGCGCCCGCCATCAGCACGGCGGCGCGGAGCATGAGCTATGCCGAGGTGGCCGACGGCGCCCGCGCCGTGGCCGAACTGCTGGACGCCGGCGGCGCGCAGGGGCATGCGCCGGTCGCCCTGCTGCTGCGGCGGACGCCGCGCGCGCTCGTCGCGCTGCTGGGCACGCTGCTGTCGGGCCGGGGCTACCTGCCGCTCGACCCGGCCCACCCGGCCGACCGGCTGGCGTTCATGCTGGCCGACGCGGGGGTGCGCAGGGTGCTCGTGGACGCCGACACGGAGCGGCTGCTGCCGCCGGGCGACTGGAAGCCGCTGGACGTCACCGTGCTGCCCGCCGGGTCCACCACCGCGTTCCGCTCCCCGCACCCGGAGGCGACGGCGTGGGTGATGTACACCTCGGGCAGCACCGGCCGGCCCAAGGGCTGCCGGGTGACCCACGCCAACCTCGACCACCTGGTGCGCTGGTCGCTCGCCGACGGCTCGGCCCACCCGTCGGTGCGGGCGCTGGCGAGCTCCGCGCTGACCTTCGACGTGTCGGTGCACGAGATCGTGCCGGTGCTCGCGGCGGGCGGGAGCGTGGTCCTGGTCGACGACGTGTTCGGCCTGCGCTCCCTGCCCCGGGGCTGGTGCCGACCAGGATCAACGGGGCGCCGAGCATGCTCGGTGAACTGCTGCGCGACGGCGGGGTTCCGCCGGGCGTGCAGGTGGTGGCGCTGACCGGCGAGGCGGGCAGTGACGCGCTGGTGGAGCGGCTGCGCGCGGCCGGCGTGCCGGTGGTGCGCAACCTCTACGGCCCGACCGAGGCGACGGTGTTCGCGACCGGCTGCACGATGCCGGCTGCGGGCACTGGACGGCCGTGGCCGCTCGGTGAGCCGGGGCCGGGGGTGCGGGTGCGGGTGGTCGGCCCGGACGGACGGCTGGTGCCGCGCGGGGTCGAGGGCGAACTCGCCATCGGCGGCGACGGGGTCGGCGACGGCTACCCCGGCCGGGCCGCTCTCACCGCGCAGCGCTTCGTCCCCGACCCGTACCCGGCCCGTCCGGGGGCGCGGCTCTACCTCACCGGCGACCGGGCCCGGTGGAGCTCCGACGGCGTCCTGGAGTACCTCGGCAGGCGGGACCACCAGGTGAAGATCCGGGGCCAGCGGGTGGAGCTGGGCGAGATCGAGCAGGTGCTCGCCACCCACCCGGCCGTCTCGGCCGTGTACGTCGTGGTGCTCGGCGAGGCGCCCGCGCAGCGACTGGTCGCCTATGTGCGCCCCGCGACGCGGCAGGCCCCGGCGGCGAAGGAGCTGAGTGCCTTCGCCGAACGGAAGCTGCCCGCGGGGTGGGTGCCGAGCGCCTACGTCGTGCTTGACGAGATCCCGCTGACCGCCTCGGGCAAGGTGGACCGCCTGCGGCTGCCGGAGCCGGCCGAGCAGGAGCGCAGCGACGGTACAGCGGTGGACGCCCGGACGCCGTGGACCGCGCTGGAGCGGACCCTGAGCGGCATCTGGGCCGAGGTGCTCGGCCTGCCGACGGTCGACCGGCAGGACAATCTGTTCCTGCTCGGCGGTCATTCGCTGTCGATCCTGCGCATCCGGCACCGGATCGCGGAATCGGTCGGCCACGACGTGCCCGTGGCGGACTTCTTCGCCCATCCGACCGTCGCCGAGCTGGCCGCCCGGCTGGCCGCAGGCGGCCCGTCCCAGGAGCCGTCGGCGTGAGCGGCCGGGAGCGGCGGGCCGAGCTGACGCCCGCCCAGCGCGGGCTGTGGTTCGGCGAGTTGTGGGAGCGTTCGGCGGCCGGTGCGGGCGGTGCGGCGGCCGGGTCGGCGCTGTACCACGTCAACGCCTCGCTGCGGGTCCGCGGCCCGCTCGACGCGGACGCGCTGCACCGGGCGCTGTCGGCGTTGGTGGAGCGGCATCCGGTGCTGCGGGCCCGGATCGAGGACGGGACGCCGCCGACGATGCACGACCCGGGTCCCGGTGTGCTCGCCATGCCGGTGGTGGATCTCTCGCACGCGCCGCAGACCGCGCCGGAGACGGCCGCCGCGCGGCTGGCGGACGAGGTGGGCAGGCCGTTCGACCTGGCCCGGGGGCCGTTGCTGCGCGCGGCGCTGCTCACGGTGACCGCCGACGAGCATGTGCTGGTGCTCGTGCTGCACCATCTGGTCTGCGACGGACTGTCGTTGGGCCTGGTGTACCGCGACCTGGGCGAGCTGTACCGGGGCTGCACCGGCGAGGAGGTCCGGCCGGCCCCGGCGGCCTCCTGGTTCGACCGGGACGGCGCGGCCGCACCGGGCCGTGCCGAGGCCGTACGGCACTGGGTGCGGGCGCTGCACGACGCGCCCGCGCTGGTCGAGCTTCCCACCGACCGGCCGCGCCCCTCGGACGCGGGCAGCGCGGGGCGGCGCTGCGGGTGCCGGTACCGGCGCGGGTGTGGGACAAGGTGCGTACCGCCTGCGCACGCTGGCGGGTGACGCCGTACATGCTGGTACTGGCCGCCTATGCGCTGCTGCTGTCGCGGCTCGGCGGGCAGCGGGAGCTGGTGGTCGGCTCGCCCTCGTCCGGCCGGGCGTCCCTGGCCGACACCGAGACAGTGGGGACGTTCGTCACCACGACGCCGCTGCGGCTGCGGATCGACCCGGGCGCCACCGTCCGTGACCTGCTCGACCAGGTCCGCGGCCGGGTGCTGGACGCGATGCGGTACGGGGGCGTGGGCCTGGAGGAGATCGTCGACGGCCTCGGCCTGCCGCGCTCGACCGCGTACGCGCCGCTGGTGCAGGCGTTCTGCGGCCTCGATCAGCTCGACATGTCGACACCACAGTTCGGACCCGGGGTCGAGTCCGAGCGGATGGCGACACCGTGCACCCGCGCCAAGTTCGAGCTCGGCCTCGGTTTCGAGGTCACCGCCTCCGGGGTCGTCGCCGACTGGGAGTACCGCACCGAGCTGTTCGACGCGGCCACGGTGACCGCCTTGGCGGGCGCCCATCTCGCCCTGCTGGAGGCGCTCACAGCCGACGGGGGCGACCGACGGCTGGCCGCGCTGGACGCCGTCGGCGCGGCGCGATCGGCGCCCCGCCCTGGTGGGCTTCCGCCCGCGGCGACGGCCGCCGGACCACCGGTGCCGGAACGGATCGCCGCCCGGGCCGCGCTGACGCCGCAGGCCGTCGCGCTGCGCACGACAACGGGCGCGCAAGCGGGAACCGAGACGGGAACGGAGACGAACTACCACGAACTCGACTGCATGGCACGGCGGTTGGCCGCAGGGATCCGCGCCGCGGGCGTGGGCCGCGAGGACACCGTGCTGCTGGCGCTGGAGCGCGGCAGCGGCTGGGCGGTGGGGCTGCTCGGCACCTGGTACGCGGGGGCCGCCGCCGTGCCGCTCGACCTGTCCTTGCCGGACCGGCGGCTGCGCGCCATGGCCGCCGGGGCCGGCGCGCGGCTGGCGGTGGCCGCCGACGCGGAGGCGGCCAAGGCGGCCGCGGCGCGGATCGGCGGGGAGCACAGCTGGACGGAACTGCCCGGGGCCCACGGGCCGCTCCCCTGCCCGGACCTTCCCGGGCCGGTCACTCTGCCCGGATCCCTGGCCTACGTCATGTTCACCTCCGGCTCGACAGGCAGGCCCAAAGCGGTGGCGGTCGGCCACGACGCGCTCGCCCACCACGCGGACGCCTTCGCCGAACGGTTCGCGCTCAGCGCCGCCGACGTTGTCACGCAGTTCGCCGGGCTCGCCTTCGACGTCGCCTTCGAGGAGGCCGTGCCGGTGCTGTGCGCGGGCGGCACGGTACTGCTGCTGGAGGACAACACCGTCGCTCCCCGTGAACTGGAACAGGCCGTCGCCACCGGTGGCGGCACCCTCGTGAACCTGCCCAGCTCCTACTGGGCCGAGTGGGCGCGCGACCTGGAGCGCCGGCCCCGGGCGCTGCCCGCCCGGCTGCGCACCGTGGTGATCGGCAGCGAAGCGGGCCGCACGGCCGACCTGGAGCGCTGGGCGGCGGTCACGGACGTGCCGGTGGTCAACGCCTACGGCCAGACCGAGACGGCGATCACCTCGCTCACCCACGCGTGCGCCTCGGGCGACGCCGACCCGGGCGCGGTGCTTCCGGTCGGTGTGCCGCTGCCCGGGGTCCGCGCCTACCTGCTGGACTCCGTGCTCTCCCCCGTCCCGCCCGGTCTGCCGGGCGAGCTGTACCTGGCGGGGCCCGGGCTCGGCCGGGGCTACCCTGGCCGGCCGGCCACGACGGCCGGGCGTTTCGTGGCCGACCCGTTCGGCGGTGTGCCGGGCGCCCGGATGTACCGCACCGGGGACCGCGCGCGGATCGGCGCGGACGGCGCGCTCCGCTTTCTCGGCCGCTTCGACGACCAGGTCAAGATCCGGGGCCACCGGGTGCAACTGGCCGAGGTGGAGAGTGCGATCGCCGCCCACCCGCACGTCGCCGAGGTGGCCGCGCGGGCGGTGCTCGGGGAGACCACGACCCAGCTGGCGGCCTATGTCGTCGCCCGGCCGGGGAGCACTCTCGACCTGGGCGCACTGCGCCGCTTCCTCACCGACCGGGTTCCGGGCTACCAGGTGCCCGCACACCTGGTCGAGTTGCAGAGGCTCCCCCGGACGACGGGCGGGAAGGTGCTGCCGGGCGCACTGCCCGACCCGGTCCGGCAGCCCGCCGCCCCGGCGGGCGGGCAGGACGAACAGGGCGACCAGGGCGACCAGGGCGACCAGGGCGAGCGGGACGAGCGGGACGACCAGCACGGGCCGGCAAGGCCGACGGCCCGCACACCGCGCTGCTGCGGGTGTGGCGGGAGGTCCTCGGCCGGGAGGGGCTGTCGGCGGACGACAACTTCTTCGCCGTCGGCGGCGACTCGATCGCCGTCATCCGGGTGGTGTCACTGGCCGCCGAGGCCGGGATGACGTTCACCGCGCGGGACGTCTTCGCGCATCAGAGCGTGCGCGAGCTCGTCGCCGCGGTCGGAGCCGCCCGGACCCCACGCGTCACCGCGACCCCCACGGCACCGGAGCCGCCGCGCGCCGCCGCCGGTCACCGCCTCCCGGAGACCGCCCAGCTGGGGATCGACGGCGCCGGGCGGGCACGGCTGCTGGCCGACCTGGTCGACGCCGAGCGGGTGGAGGCCGCCGGACCGTTCCAGCGGTGGGGACTCGACCGGCTCCGGCACCACCCCCGGCCGGGCCTGTTCCAGACCTACGAGGCCTTCGACCTCTCCGGCGCCGATGTCGACGTGGACCTGCTGATCCTGGCGTGGAGCGCACTCGTGGCCCACCACCCGGCGCTGCGCACCTCCCTGCGCACCCACGGCGGCCAGGATCTCCAGGTGGTGCACCGGGACGCCACACTGCGGGTGCACCGCCAGAACCTGAGCGGGCTCGGCGTGGCCGAGGCGGCCCGGGAGTTCGGACGGTACCTGACCACGCTCGGCTCCGCCCCGGCCGACCCGGAGCTGCGCTGCCAGGTCGGGCTGTCGGTGTTCGACCGCGGAGCAGGCGCCGCGTACCTGGCGTGGAACTGGTCCTATCTCGCCCTCGACGGCTGGTCGTTCCCCCTGCTGCTGGCCGATCTGCTGGCCCTGCACGACGGCTTCCGCGCGGGCACCCCGGTCCCGCTGCCGGAGCGGCCCGCGCCCGCGCTGATGGCCCGCTGGTGGCAGGAGCGCGACCTCACCGCAGCCCGCTCGTTCTGGACCGGACGGCTGACCGGCGGCCCCAAGGGGCTGGTCGGGATGGACCGGGTCGGCCATGACCGGCACGTCGACCAGCGCGTCTGGCTGCCCGCCGACCGCACGGCCTCGCTCCTGCGGCGGGCGGCCAGGGCCGGGCTGACCCTGCACACCCTCGTGCAGGGCGCGTACGCGATCGCGCTCGGCCGGACACTGGGCGCCGACGACGTCCTGTTCGCCACGGTCGTCTCCGGCCGGGCCGACGCGGTGGCGGGCGCGGAGTCCGTGGTGGGCTGTCTGTTCAACCGGCTACCGGTCAGGATCGCCCTGGACCCCGCTGCCGACTGCGCCGACTGGCTGCGCGCGGTGCAGACCGACCATGCCGAGGCGGCCGCGTACGCCCATGTCTCGCCGCTGGACGTGCAGCGCTGGTGCGGGCCACCGGACGGGGGCCCGCTCTACGACTCGGAGATCGTGGTGGAGAACTTTCCGTTCGACGGGCGGTTGCAGTCCCGGATCGCCGACTGGCGGCCGGTCGGCAACGCGGCCCTCGGCGACGAGGCGCTGCGGCTGACGGTGTGGCCCGACCCGGCCCTGCTGCTCAAGGTCGGCTACTACCGTGATCTGGTCTCCGACGAGCGCGCCGTGGGCCTGCTGCGCCGCACCGCGCGGGTCCTGGACACGCTGGCCGACGGGATGCGCCGACCGGTGGCCGACCTGCTGGCCGCCGCCGGGGAGGCCTGAGCGGGGCGCGCCGGCCGACCGGCGAAACGCCCGCACCGGTGGTCAAGCCATCGGCGCGGGCGCCGGGCGGCGTACTGCCGCCCGGCGCCCGCGCCGTTGCTCGCTGCCGTCGTCGACCAGTTCCTCGTGCCCGTTGCTTTGCCCTCACGGGCCCCGGAACGGCCTGCTAGGCCGGGCTGGGCAGCGGCGGGCCCGGGGCCGGGGCCGGATCGGGGATCGGCGAGGGCTCGGGGACCGGTTCAGGGGTCGGCACCGGCCCGGGGACCGGCCTGGGGTGGGCGGCACCGGGGGCGGGACTTCCGGACCGGGGCCGGGCACCGGGGTCGGCCTGGGCGGGACGGGGTCGTGGGGCGGGACGGTCATCGGGGGTCTGCCTTCCTCAGTCGGGGGTGGGGGTGCTCACGTTCCGGCGAGCGCGGTCACCAGCGCGTCTTCGAAGGCGGAGCGGTCGTCCGGCTTGCGGCTGGCGACCAGCGGTCCGGACCGTGCCCGGCGCCTGCCCGTGAGCACACCAGCAAAACAACCCTTGCCCGGTTTCTTCCTCCCCGCGACCGCATGCCGAGGGGCCGCCCGGTCGGACGGCCCCTCGGTACGCGGTCATTCAGCTGGTCACCATCGGTACCAGCGGCCGCCGCCGGAGCCACGGAAGAAGAACCGAGGACCCACAGTGCCAGCACCACGATGGCAACCCACCACAGAATATGAATCGCGAAACCGATCCCGCCCAGGACCAGCGCAAGCAGAAGAACCAGCAGTAGAACGCCCATCTTGTCTTCCTCCTTCGTCACACCTCGCCTGCCCGCAATCCGGCGGTCATGCCTGGAACGGGCATGGCCCCCGGTGCACCGCCGCCGGGGACCACGCCCCGCTCAGGGACACACCGGTTCGCGGTGGTCTCGACGAACTGCTTGAAGCCGTGCAGGCCAGCTGGACCTGGTGGGAGACAAAGCCGAGCTTGTCGCCGAGGATGTCCAGCACTCCGTGCGGGTCCAGGTCCAACTGCAGCATCACCTTGGTGTGCTGGTCGGTGAGGCGGTGGAAGGTGGCGACGCCGGCCTGCTGGGCGCCGCTCACCGAGGCCCAGGCGATCCGCTCCTCGGGGATCTGCTCGGTGATCCTCGCCTCGAACTCCCGCTGGACGCCGTCCACATTGATGACCCAGTGGGTCAGGTCGTAGCCGACCTGGTCGACCCGTTCGACACCGCTCATGAAGCGCGGGAATTCCGTGAACCGGGTCCACAGGTCGTAGACGGCGCCGACAGGCGCCTCGACCCCGATCGACTCCTCTATCTGTGACACACCGTACTCCTTGCTACGCGGACCGTTACTCCTCTCCGGCGCCTGCCCCGCCGGTCGAAGTCCAACCGGTCCGTGGGTCCGCAAAGCCCGAACAGTCCCGAACAGCGCCGCGCCGGGTTGGTCAGTGGCCGGGATGCCACTCCGCCACGGCGATCGGGTCGCCTCTCAGCCGCCCCTTCCAGACCTGGACCTCCACCGACTGCGGTGCCGGTTCCTGCGCCGCGTAACCGGGCACGATCAGGGCCAGCATCCGCTCGGCGACGTGCTGGGCGGGCTCATCGGAGACATAGGGGTTGGGCAGCAGGCCTTCGTTCGACGGCTCCTGCTGACCGTTCGGGTAGGTGACCACGAACCGCCATACATACTCGTTGGACATTCTCCGCTCCTGCTCTGTGCGGGCCGGCTGTGTGAATCCCATGCTTCAGCGGATCCCGGATCCTCGCGACTCGCGGCGGCAGTCGGCGCACCCGGGAGGCCCGGCCGACGTGCGGGCACTCAACGCTCCGGTCCGGCCCGCCGGTTGTCTGCGCCGAACAACCGCCACGGACCGTCAGACTCCGCCACCGCCAGCCACCGGACCGCCGCGGGCCCCGCCCCGGCGCGACCCGGCGCGACCCGCGCGGCTGCGACCGTTGAAGCCCCGTTTCCGGGGAAGGGGAAGGGGACAGGCGAGCGCAGGAAGGGACAGTGGACGCCATGACCCGAGCGACAGGCGAAACCTCGCCGCAGGAGACAGCCCGACCAGGATTCGGGTCCCTGGAGGACGTCGAGGCGGACAGCCGGTACGACCCGGGACGACCGGCTCGCCCACATCATCTGCATGGTCTGCTATCGGCGTTCGAGGGTGCCGCCGCAGCTCCCCATGACGCCGTCTGCGTGTGCGGGAAGCGGATACGCAAGGGTGACCGGCCCAATCCCGCCGCCGGCGCCGACTGCATCCTGTGCCGGGAACTCCGGCAGCACCACAACGCCACCGCCCACCCCTGAGCCCTGGCGGCGGCTGAGCCCCGGTGGCGGCGCGGTCGACGGCCTCAAGGAACCTCCCGGGCACCGTCGGGCTCCGCCCGGCCGCCCCGACGAATCCGAAGGCGGACCGGGCAGTTGCCACGACTCAGCAGCGGTCCCCCGCCGGATGCGCCCCGGCGCGGCGGTCGTCACGCCGCCGACCGGGGGCGGCGACCTCGACCCAGACGGTCTTGCCGGGCGGGCAGGGATCGCTGCCCCAGGCCGTGGCGAGCCTGGCGACCAGGTGCAGGCCGTGCCCGCCGGGCACGGCGGCCTCGTGCCAGGGCCGGGGGCGAGGCGCGGGCGGCGCCGACGCGGCGTCGACCACCTCGATCCGCAGCCGCTCCCCGGTGCAGCCCAGGGCCACCGCAAGGGCACCGCCCGCGTGCAGACAGGCATTGGTGACCACCTCGGACACCAGCAGCAGCACATCCTCGGCCACCGCCGTCGCACGCTCCGTGCCGTCACCGGGCGGCCACTGCCAGTCGGCCAGCGCCTCCCGTGCGAACTCGCGGCTGCGCCGCACCGCGCCGGCGTTCCCGGCCAGCAGCAGCCTCCGGGTCTGACCGCCCGGCGGCAGCCCGGGCCGGGGTGCGGCGGTACCAGGGAGCTCCGGTTCAAGCATCGTGATCACGGCTTACTTCTCTCACACGAGGGTTGCGGGCGGTCATTCCTCCACGAGCAGCTGGCTGCGGAGGCGGCCCAGGGCCCGCGACAGCAGCCGGGAGACATGCATCTGCGAGATGCCCAGCTCCGCGCCGATCTGGGCCTGGGTCAGCTCCGCGCCGAAACGCAGCGACAGGATCGCCCGTTCCCGCTGCGGGAGCTGGGCCATGAGCGGTTTGAGGGATTCCAGGTTCTCGATCCCCTCCATGCCCGGGTCGAGCTCCCCGACCCGCTCGGCGATGGACGCCCCCGTGTCGCTCTCGTCGTCACCGGGCTGGGCGTCGAGCGAGCTGACCGAGTAGCCGTTGGCCGCGACCAGACCCTCGCAGACCTCCTCCACGGTCAGCTCCAGACGCGTGGCCAGCTCGGCCGCAGTCGGCGCCCGGTCCAGCTGCTGCGCCAGCTCGTCGGTGGCCCTGGCCAGCGCCAGCCGCAGCTCCTGGAGCCGGCGCGGGACATGCACGGCCCAGCTGGTGTCCCGGAAGAAACGTTTCATCTCGCCGATGATGGTCGGCAGGGCGAAGGTCGGGAACTCGATCCCGCGCTCGGGGTCGAACCGGCCGATCGCCTTGATCAGCCCGATCGTCCCCACCTGGACGATGTCCTCCATCGGCTCGCTGCGGTTGCGGAACCGCCCCGCCGCGAACCAGACCAGGGCCAGGTTCATCTCCACCAGGGTGTTCCGCACGTACTGGTACTCGTGCGTCCCCTCCTCCAGCGCCGCCAGCCGCACAAACAGCACCTTCGACATCGCCCGGGCATCCTGCGGGCCGAGGGCACTCACATCGAAGCCGTCCCCGGCGATGGACAGCTCCGGTTCCGGCACCCGCGCCGACACCGGCTCCGGGTAGCTGAGCGCCACAGCCCCGCCGCGTTCCGTACCCGCCCCGACCCCGGCGTCCTTCGGTACGGCGACTGCAGTGCTGCTCATCCCGGCTCCTCCTTGGCGCGGCGGCTGTGCAAGCAGTGCTGCTCGCCCGGCCGCACAGCTCGACGTCCTGTGCTCCGAGCGCCCGTCTACCCCGGTCTTCGGCTTCCAAGCACCGCTCTCTCCTATAATTTTTCCGGCGTTCCGCCCTCGGCGGAGGCGCGTCGGCGGCGCAGCAGATGGCGCGCGACCACGATCGCGATGACGACGGCGAGCAGGATGAGGAGGTACAGCTGGTAGCGGACGACCTGGGTGTACACCAGGCCGATGTGCGACCCGGCGGAGTAGCCGATCCCGGCCCAGACGCCCACCCACAGCGCGGCTCCCAGGACGTTGTTGACGGCGAAACGACGCCAGGGCATGCCGCTGATCCCGGCCAGCGCCCCGCTGGTCTGGCGCAGGCCGTCGATGAACCGGGAGAACAGCACAGCCCTGCCACCGTTCCGGGCGTAGAAGTCCTCGACCGAGGCGAAGCGGTCCGGCGGGAGCAGGATGTACCGGCCGAAGCGGTGGATGAAGGCCCGGCCGCCGGTCCGGCCGATCAGACAGCCCAGCGCGGCGCCGATGACCGCCCCCAGGAGCGCGACCGAGATCACCCCCGCCAGGCTGAGGCGTCCGGCTCCGGCGTACACCGCGGCGGCGACCAGGACGGTCTGGCCCGGCACCGGGACCAGGCAGTTGTCCAGAAGCACAAGCAGGAAGACGGCCGCGTAGCCGTAGTGCTCCAGCAGCGGGGCCAGTCCGGCCAGCACACCGGGCAACTCGGGTGCCATCACCCCTCCTCAGCCGGGTACTGGGCCCCTACCCCGGCCCGGCCACCCGAAGCCCGCCGAGCGGGTACAGCGTTCCCGCCCGGCCGCCGCCGTACACCCGTCCCGGAGATAAACCACGACCATGGGCGCCTCCGGCCCAGGCGCGTGGTTCGCCGCGGGCAGAACCAGGGAAGGCAAGAAGGCATGTGCCGCCTTTTCGGGTTGTCGAGCGCGCCTCATCGGATCAAGGCCGCCTTCTGGCTGGTCGAAGCCCCGGACAGCCTGAGCACGCAGAGCCGGGCGAATCCCGACGGGACCGGCGTCGGTGTGTTCACCCCGGACGGCACCCCAGTCGCCTACCGCCAGCCGGTCGCCGCCTGGGAGGACCGTGACTTCGCCCTGGAGGCCCGCGACCTAGAGTCCACGACGTTCGTGGCGCATGTGCGCTTCGCCTCCACCGGGGAGCTCACCACAGCCAACACCCACCCTTTCCAGCAGGACGGCCGGCTGTTCGCTCACAACGGCGTCATCGAGGGCCTGGACGCGCTGGAAGCACGCCTGGCCGCGCTCGGTACCGACCTGGCCGGCCTGGTCCACGGCCAGACGGACTCGGAGCGCTTCTTCGCCCTGATCACCACCGAGATCCGCCGGCACCACGGCGATGTCACTGCCGGGATCACCGCGGCCGCGACCTGGGTGGCGGCCAATCTGCCCGTCTTCTGTCTCAACCTGATCCTCACCACGCCGGACGGCCTGTGGGCGCTGCGGTACCCCGGGACCCACGAGTTGTACCTCCTGGAGCGCGGACCCGGCGGCCCGGGTACAGCCACTCCCCTGGACCACGCCGACAGCAGGAGCCGCGTCCACGCCCGGTCGTCCGACCTGGCGCAGGTTCCGTGCGTGGTCGTGGCCAGTGAACGCATGGACGACGATCCCGGCTGGCGGCTGCTGCGGGCGGGAGAGCTGGTCCGGGTCGATCCCGGTACAGCGATCACCTCGACCGTCGCCGTCCCCCAGCCGCCCGCGCACCCGCTCGCGGTGGCCGACCTGCACGCCCGCGCCGCGGCCTCGCAGAGCACCCACTGAGCCTGCCCCAAGGGTCACCGGCCGCGCCTGACCCGTCCGCCCGGCCGCACCGGCCTGGTCGGGCCGGCCGAAGGCCGAGCGACCGTCCAGCCACCCGGGTCCATATCCGACGCATCGTCAACTACTGCTGTTGCGATGGCTGTTGGTCGGCCCATGGGCACCCGGCGCCCGACGCCGGGCCTGCATTCTTCCGAGGATCAACACCCCGTACCGGATCGAGTCGTTTTCCATCCAATAACCGAACGAGGACTTGACGGCGGCCATTCACGGATCGAGACTTCACGCAGCAGGGCGCCCGACGCAGGGCTGCTGGTTCCGACCGATATGCGCATGACCTGAAAGAAAGTCAGCACGTCAGCCATGCCCACCGGTTGACGGATCGAGAGCGGCTGTCCACCCCGCAGTCCCCGAGTCGAACCGATCTCCGGACGGTGTCCATGCAAGTCTTGAACCAATGGCGCCGTGGATGTCGACGGTCGCCGCCCCGGCAGCCCCGTCCACGCCGCGCGCCCGACCGTGGGCCCGCTCCGGTGCGCCGTCCAGCAGCGGACCGCCGTAGGGCTCCGGCCACGGTTGCCGCCCGCCCACCCGTCGCCCGGGCCGCCGCCCGGGCTGTGCCGTGGAACGCCGAGCGGGCAGGGCCCACCGAGTTCCACCCGCTGTGCTCCCCCCTCCCCCACCTGTTTCGGAGGCCTCATGCGGAATTCCCTGTACAGACCCTGGCTCGGAGAACGGCGGTGGCTCTGGTCACCTTGTCCGGGTCGCTGCTGGCGACCACCACCGGCGCCCCACCCGCCGCCGCGGCCTCGACCGCCTGTCCGTGGGTCGGATCGAGTGCGCCGATCCCGCAGCGCGTCAGCGAGCTGATGTCCAAGATGTCGCTGTCGCAGGAGATCAGCCTGATGACCGGGACAGGCGGTTCGAGTTATGTCGGATTCACCCCGGCCATCGGGTCGTTGTGCATTCCGGCGATGAACCTGGAGGACGGCCCGGGCGGGGTGGGCGACGGCCTTTCGAATGTGACGCAGCTGCCCGCACCGGTCGATGTCGCCGCGACCTGGGACACCGCGGCGGAGCAGCAGTACGGCCAGATCATCGGCGACGAGCAGGCGGCCAAGGGCAGCACCGTCGACCTGGGCCCGACCATCAACATCGTCCGCGATCCGCGCTGGGGCCGGGCCTTTGAGTCGGTCGGCGAAGACCCCTACCTCAACGGCCAGTTGGGGGCGGCTGACATCCAGGGCGTGCAGTCCAGCGGGGTGATGGCGCAGGTCAAGCACTTCGCGGTGTACAACCAGGAGACCAACCGCAACGAGCCGGCGGACAACGCCGTTGTCAGCGACCAGGCGATGCAAGAGATCTACCTGCCCGCGTTCCAGGCCGCGGTGCAGCAGGGCGCGGCCTCCTCGGTGATGTGCTCCTACAGCTACATCAACGGCACCGCCGCGTGTCAGAACCCGTACACGCTGAGCACGGTGCTGCGCCAGCAGTTCGGCTTCGGCGGTTTCGTCACCTCGGACTGGGGTGCCACGCACTCGACCGTGGCGTCGGCGAACGCCGGGCTCACCATGGACATGCCCGGCAGTGACGGGTACTACGGCAGCGCCTTGCAGTCCGCGGTCACTTCCGGGCAGGTGAGCCAGTCCACCATCAACACCGAGGTGTCCCAGATCCTGACCGAGATGTTCGCCTTCGGCGAGTTCGACAAGCCGACCGCGGGCTCTCCGGCCGAGACCGCCACGAGTGCGACCGACCAGGCCGATGCCGGAGCACTGGCCGAGGAGGGTACGGTGCTGCTGAAGAACAGCGGCAACGCCCTTCCGCTCGGCTCCTCGGACTCCTCGATCGCGGTGATCGGCGCGGACGCCTCCACCAGCCCACAGACCAGCGGCGGCGGCAGCGCCGGCGTGACCTCCAGCGGCACGGTCACCCCGTTGCAGGGCATCGAGGCCGCCGCACCGAGCGGGGTGTCGGTGAGCTACAACGACGGCTCCTCGGACAGCTCGGCAGCTTCCGCCGCCGCGGCGGCCGGCGTCGCGGTGGTCTTCGTCAGCGACTACGAGTCCGAGGGCAGCGACCTCTCCAGCATCGACCTCGGTACCGCGGACGACAGTCTGATCTCGGCGGTCGCCGCGGCCAACCCCGACACCATCGTGGTGCTCAACACCGGCTCCGCGGTCACCATGCCGTGGCTGTCGTCGGTCAAGGGCGTCCTGGAGGCCTGGTACCCCGGCCAGGAGGACGGTACCGCGATCGCCAGCGTGCTGTTCGGCAGGACCGACCCGTCCGGCCACCTGACGGTGACCTTCCCGGCCTCGCTGTCCCAGGTCCCGGCGAGCACCGCCGCGCAGTGGCCCGGAACCAACGGCACCGTGCAGTACTCCGAGGGCGTCGACGTCGGCTACCGCTGGTACGACAGCAAGGGCCTCACACCGCTGTTCCCGTTCGGCTACGGCCTGTCCTACACCAGCTTCTCCTTCAGCAACCTGCACGTCGGCAGCCTGTCAGCCGGGGGTACGGCCACCGTGACCGCGACCGTCACCAACACCGGCTCGCGAGCAGGGGCGGACGTCGCCCAGCTCTATGTCACCGACCCGGCTGCCTCCGGCCAGCCACCGCTCCAGCTCGAAGGCTTCCAGCGGGTCAGCCTGCAGCCAGGACAGGCCCAGACGGTGAGCTTCCCGCTCACCCAGCAGAACCTGCGCTACTGGAACGCGACCTCGAACAACTGGGCCACCAGCACCGGGAACTACGGCATCTCGGTGGGCGACTCCAGCGCCGGCCTGCCGCTGACCGGGACGCTGCCGGTCTCCAGCGGCCAGCTGGGTACGCCGGTCACCCTCACCAACCCCGGGCCGCAGGAACAACTGGCCGGCGCCGCCGCGAACCTCGCGCTCAGCGCGTCCGACAGCAACAGCGGCCAGACCCTGACCTACTCGGCCGGCGGCCTGCCGGCCGGCACCTCGCTCAACTCCGGCACCGGCGTGATCACCGGCACCCCGACCACCGCCGGCACCAGCACCGTCACGGTGACCGCCACCGACGGCACCGGTGCCACCGCTGACCAGTCCTTCACCTGGACCGTCGAACCCTCCGGCACCGGCACCGCGGCCACCCCGCTGGTCGGCTACGGCGGCCTGTGCCTGGATCTGAGCAGTGACAGCAACACCCCCGGCAGCAAGGTCGACGTGTACACCTGCAACGGCACCAACGGCCAGCAGTGGACGACCGAGCCGAACGGCACCGTCCAGGCCGACGGCAACTGCCTGGACGTCCAGGGCGGAGGCACCGCCGGCGGCACCCCGGTCGAACTGGACCCCTGCTCCGGCAGCGGCGCCCAGCAATGGGTCGCGCAGTCCGACGGCGCCCTGCTGAACCCGGAGTCCGACGACTGCCTGGTGGACCCGGGCGATTCGACCACCCTGGCCACCCAGGTACAGATCGCCGGCTGCACCGGCGGCTCCGACCAGGCCTGGCATCACCGGCCGCCACCAGCGGGACAGTGACCGGCTACAACGGCCTGTGCCTGGACGTCCGCGGGGACAACTCCGCCGACCGCACGCCGGTCCAGGTGTACAACTGCAACGGCACGGCCGCACAGTCCTGGACCACCGAACCCGACGGAACCCTGCGCGCCCTGGGCAAGTGCCTGGACGTCAACGGCGGCGGAACCGCGAACGGTACCGCGGTCCAGCTGTACACCTGCAACGGCACCGGAGCACAGAACTGGCAGCCCCAGCCCGACGGCGAACTGACCAACCCCCAGTCCGGAAGCTGCCTCGACGACACCGGCGACGGCGGATCCGGCACCCAGCTCCAGATCTGGGCCTGCGGGACGGCGCCAACCAGCAGTGGAAGCTGCCGTAACACCCGACCCCACAACCCCGGTCTGAAAGTCCGTGCGGTGGCGCCGAAACCCCCGGCGCCACCGCACAGTCGTGGCGCCACCGCACAGTCGGAGCGGATGCACGCAGGGATGTATCGTCCACTGCGGGCACGGTCGACGGGGCGTCGGTGTGCCGGGGCCGTTCCCGCCGGGCCCCGGCCGGGGGGTCACGCGTCCGGGTGCGCCGGCAGGGCGAGCCAGTGCGACCAGGAGATGTCGCGTCCCAGGAAGCGCGGCTGCGCGAAGGGCCAGTCGGCGGCAATCCACCGCGGCACCAGCGCGTCCAGGGCCTGCTCGACCTCGCCGCCCACCAGCTCGTCCACCACCCACCAGGAGATTTCGCCGTCCGCGCCGGACTTCTCCGGCGGGTCGATGTAGACGCAGCCGAGCAGGGCGGTCTCCGCCGAGTCGAACAGCGCGTAGTTGAAGGACTGGTGTGCCGCGATCTCCTTCTCGTGCCGCAGCAGGTCGGCCTGGTCGGCCTCGTAGGTCATGGTGGCCGCGGGCCAGCCCCAGGCCGGACCGAAGATGCTCCACAGCCGCTCGCGCGAGCCCATCACGGCCGGATAGTCGAGCGGGGTGTCCACCTCCCGGATCGGCCGCAGGTGATGCCCGGCGCCCGGCAGCGGGACCAGGACGGGGTGGACGAAGTCATCGGGAAGCCAGCTCATGGCGCCCGACCGTAGCACCGCCCGGTCGTCCGCTCCTCCGGTTTTCCCGCCTACGACGCACACCCGCCCTCGTCCCCAGGGGGAACTCCTTCACCTTGGCTGCCGAAGCCGGCACTGAACGCGGCGTCGGCCTGACGTACAGCGTCCGAGTAGGCGTAGGCGTCGGCGGTCGGGTGCAGGAAACGCGACCTGCCTGGTTCAAGGCGCAGCACTGCCATGGTGTACCGGCTTTCCGGGCCACCCCAGAGGTAGTTGCGGATCACCGCCAGTCCTCCGGCGCGGTCCACATGGTCGGCGGCTCCCCGTACCGTGGCCAGGAACCAGAGCGGGTTGCGAAAGCACTCGGTGGCCACCGTGAGGTTCGCGACGGTGACAAAGCCGTCCTCGCTGTAGTGGAAGCGAGCGAGAGACGGCAGCTCGGCGCTTTCCACAAGGGCGTTCAGGTGACTGCGGTGGTCACCTTCGGACAGCCAACGGTCGACGCAGTCGAAGTCCATCTCCCCGTGCAGGGAGAAGGGCATGCCCCCGCCCTGCCCCGTCGCGTCCTCATGACCGCACATGTCAGCCCAGTCCGACCAACAGGACGTGGGCCGCGCAGGCGCCGCGAGGTACTCCTTCAGCGCTGTCGGCGGGAGCCGGAACCGCGCCATCACGGAATACGGTTCGGACATGGAGGCTTCGCCACCCTTCGTACGTCGGAACGCAGCACAGGGTGCATCCTCGCAGTCAGCTCAACTCCGTTGTCACCCAGCCCGTCCGGCGTGCCCACGGACACGGCTGCGGCGGGTTCGGGGCAGCCCGCGGGAGTTGTCGGGCGTCCCCTCCGTGATGCCGCTGCGGCAGCCGAACAATTGACGCCCGCGCGGCGTCGGGCGCGGCAACAGACCGTTCCCAATATCACGCAGCGATCAATTCGAGTCAAGGCATATCGAAGAAGACCGATGCAATGGAGATCCCCGGGAGCGGGCTCGATACGGCCATGACGACCGCCCGTCCAGAGCGCCCGAGAGCCCGTGCCGCGACGGGGCGGCGGGCCCCACGGACAACCACGCATCACCCCACTACATACGCCCCAACGGAAGGCATATACACAGGTCAAACCCGGGATGATGGCGGCGTCGACCGCGAACTCGGCGGTGCGCCCAGGCCACGGAGACCGCCTCCCGCTATTCGTCATGGATCATCCACCCGGGCAGCGTATGAATAAATTAATGATGAACAAGGCAATCGGGCGGGCTGACTTCTTCCCCCGAGTCTACGCGCGTGGTTGTCTGGTCCGCGGCTCGGTTCGCAATGGCCGTGCCCCTTCACGGACCAAGGGAGAGAAGAATGTTACGCATATCAATGCGCCGCGCCGGGATCGCTGTCGTCGCGGGCGCGGCCGCCTTCGGCACCGCCGCCCTCCCCGCCCACGCCAGCGCACCCGCCGCCACCGCCGCCTCGCCCACCTACTCCGCGTTCGCCTTCGCCCTCGGCTCCAGCGAGCCGACGATCTACTCGTTCATCAACTCAGCCACCACATCGCTCAACATGACCATGTACGAGCTCAACGACACCACCGCGGTCAACGACCTGATCGCCCGCGAGAAGGCCGGTGCCACCGTCCGGGTCATCCTCGACCAGGCGAACAAGAGCACCAACCAGACCGCCTACAACGCGCTCAAGGCCGCTGGTGTCGGGGTTGTCTGGTCCTCCACCTCGTTCACCTACACCCACCAGAAGACCATCACGGTCAACAACGACGAATCGCTGGTCCTGACCGGCAACCTGACCTCCGAGTACTACCCGACCAGCCGCGACTACGGGGTCTTCGACAACGACGCCAACGACGTCGCCGCCATCGTCAAGGTCTTCAACGACGACTACACCCACACCTCGATCACCCCCGGCGACGGCGACAACCTGCTGTGGTCGCCGACCACCGCGCAGAACAGACTGCTGTCCGTGATCAACGGCGCGACCAAGACCCTGGACGTCGAGGAGGAGGAGTTCAGCGACTCCGCCGTCGTCGACGCAATCGTCGCCCGTGCCAAGGCGGGTGTGGACGTGCGCGTCGTCCTGGAGACGCCCTCCGACTACTCCTCGGAGGTCAAGGAGGTCGAGTCGGCCGGCGGCACCGTCGTGGGCTATTCCTCCAGCACCGGCTTCTACATCCACGCCAAGGCCATCGTCGCCGACTACGGGCTGCCCACGCAGGAGGTCGAGGCCGGCTCGATGAACATCACCAGCAACTCGCTCAAGGACAACCGCGAACTCGGGATCATCCTGAGCGACTCGGGCGTCGCCTCCGTCATCGAGACCGCCTTCAACAGCGACTACGCCGGAGGCACCAAGGCCTGACCCACCATCAGCAACCGAGCGCCGCCGGCCGAACACCCAGGTACGGGCAACCTCCCCCCAGCGCCCCGCACCCCGCACCCCGCACCCCGCACCCCGGCGGCGCTCACGCGCGGACCCGCCACGTGCGCTCCCTGCTCCCGCCGATCAATCCGGTTCGGTTCCGGCCTGGTCCCGCCATCCGGCCGCAGGCCGTCAGTTCCTCCATCGATGACGACACGTCGCACTCTCCCGGCAAGCACTGCGTCCAAGGCCGGGGGCCGGGGGCCGGGAGCGGGGCGGGAAAGGATCTGCGGGTCTGAGTAAACATCCTCCTGCCCGGCGGGCTGTTTCTGGGTACCAGGGTCGGCGGCGGGGCTGTCGGCGGTGTTCGGAGCGAGGAGGGCGGGCGTCTCATGAGGGATCCGATGATTCTGGCCGGGGTGGCGGGGGCGGCGAGGGCTGTGCCGGCTGATCTCGGTATGGGGAACGGTGGCGCGCGAACGTGTGCACAGCCGTGTTGTCGCGACAGTGCTGCGGACGGCTCACGAGGGAGCTACCGTGGCTGAACGGGGGCCCAGCGGAGGCGAGTTGACCGTCCACATGCCGGTCACGGCTGTGGCTGGCGGTCCGCGAGGAGCGCAGCGATGAGCAGTGGCAACGCGGTACCGGCGAGTACGGCGGGCTCGGTGGATCCGATGGGGCGGGCGGGACCGGAGAGGGCCGCAGTGCCCGAGTCCTTCGCGGAGTTCTGGACCCGGACCTCGACGGGCATGGTCGCCAAAGCGGTCATGCTGTGCGGCCATGTGCAGGACGCCGAGGACGCCGTCCAGGACTCGTACATCGAGGCAGCCAAGGTGTGGGACCGGATCGGCGGCTACCAGTCCGCCGAGGGGTGGGTCTACAAGGTCATGCGGCAGCGCCTGTGGAAGACCGCGCGGGCCCGCTCCAGGCACCGCAAGGCACTCTTGCAGCTGCCGGTGCCGCCGGGGGCCACCCAGCTGGAGAACGACACCGCAAGCGAGGTGCTCGCGGCACTCGCGCTGCTGCCGCATCAGCAGCGAATGGTGTTACTGCTGTGCTGTGTCGACCGGCTGACGCAGGAAGAGGTCGCCACCATGCTCGGAATCAGGCGCGGCACGGTGGCCAACCACCTCTTCAAGGCGCGCCGCACCCTCGCGGCGGCGCTCGGTATGACGCCTCCGAAGGGCCGCGCCGACCGGGACTCCCTGCTGGCTGACCGCACCTGGGCAGGGCCGGTCACCGACCCGCTCGACGAGGCTCTGCTGGGCGCGGGCACCTGGCTGCGCGCGGCGTTCGAGACGGATCCGGGCTCGCTGGACCGCATCCGGGATCACCTCGCCCAGCACGGCGCCGGGCAGGATGCCGGGCAGGATGCCGGGGAGGGCGCGGGTACCCGCGGGGAGGGGGCATGAGGACGGCGACCGCCTGGCTGCGGACGCTGTTCGCCGCCTCCCTGATCGTCGGCGTCTACGGTCTCGCGTGCGTCGCGGTGGTGGGCGAGCTGGTGCTGGTGTTCGGCCCGCTGACCATCCCGACGGCCGACCGGTCCCAGAGCATGGACACCGCGATCAGCAGCAGTGTGTTCACCTTCCCCGTCGTGGCCATACTGGTCCTGGGCGCCCTGGCCCTCAGCCGGGCGACCGGCTCCCCCGAGGACTCCGTCCAGCTCTCCCCCGAGCAGGCGCCGGAGCTGTGGGACATGGTGAACGGCCTCGCCGCCCAGGTCGGCACCCGCCCGCCGAGCGAACTGCGGCTGGTGTCCGCGGCGAACGCGGGGTCAGCGAGGACACCAGGATGCTGGGCCTTCTCGTGGGGACGCGACGGATGTACATCGGCGTCCCGCTCCTGCTCGGGCTGAACAACGGCGAGCTGCGCGCGGTGCTCTGCCACGAGCTCGGCCACTACGCCGGCCGGCACACCCGGATGGGCGCCCTGACCTACCGCGGCGCCGTCGCCCTGGAGCTGGTCGTCGACCGCCTGCGCCTGACGGCAGCGGGATCACGCAACGGCTTCGCCACACTGCTGCTCCTGTTCATCACCGGCTACGCCAGGCTGTACCGGCGCATCTCGTTCGCGGTCAGGCGAAGGCAGGAGATCGAGGCGGACGCCGACGCGGCGGCGGTCGTCGGCAAGCAGTTCACCATCGCCGCGCTGAGACGCGTCCACGAGCTGACCGTGGCGTGGAATCACTTCCTGGCCGACTACCTGGTGCCCGTCCAGCGGAAGGGATTCGTTCCGGTGGATCTCTTCCTGGTCTTCGACGACCTGCTCCGCGACCCGTGGTACCGGGACCTGCTCGCCGCGGTTCAGGGCCCCGATCCCACCCGGAGGGCCGCGCGGTGGGACACCCACCCGCCACTCGCCGAACGTCTGAGGATGCTGGACGCCCTTGAGGACCGCCCCGTGCCCACGGCAGAGCGCGACCTGGCACCCGCCATCGACCTGCTCGCCGGAGAGCGGACGCTCCTGCCCTCCGTCCAGGAGACACTCTTCCGCGATGCCGGACAGCAGCCGGAAACTCTCCCGTGGCAGGAATGGGCCGACCTGGCCGCCGCGGTCACGGCCACGGCACCGGCCCTGGTGCTCCTGCGCGCGGCCGGCCGGATCGGCGGCACAACGCAGCCCACCCTGAACACAGTGCTGGAACTGCTGGAGCACGGATCCGGCAGCCTGCTCGCGAAGACGCTCGCGGAGGGCGCACAGCCGGGGCAGGAGGCCCCTCAGTTGCTGCGCACCGCGCTCTTCGCCCTGGTGGGTCAGGCACTGGTGGCAGACGGCGATGCGCGGTGGAGACTGTCCTGGACCGGGCCGGGCGTCCTGGTGGCCGAGGAGTCGCGACTGCTGCGCGTTCACGACCTGGTCGACGCTGCGGTAAGCACTCCGGTGCAGCTCCGCCCGGTGTATCTGGAGCTGACGCTGCTCGGCGTCCGCCCCGATGCACCCGTGGCCATGCCCGGCAGGCCCGACCGCGCGTCTGACGACACCCTGCCGACCGGAGCACGGCGCAGCACAACCATCGCGCCGGCGAAGCGGGACGAGCGGCAGGCCCGCGAGCTCAAAGCCGTGCTGGCGGCAACCCTGGTCTTCTACGCGGCCATCGGCTTCGTAGCCGGGGTGCTGACACCCACTCTCAACCCGGACCCGGTACTCGCAGGACGCCTGCCCAAGGTCACCCCGGGGGTTCCGCTGCCCGCCGTCGTCCCGTCACCCTGGGGGCGGCTGCCCGCTCTCCCCCTGCCTTCCTTCTCCCTGCACTACAACCCTCCCCTCTCGTTGCCTTCTGTCCTGGGCTTCTCCACGGTCACCGTGGGCCCGGGGACACGCTGAGCCTTCTCGCCTGCCGTTACGGGACCAATGTGAGCGCCCTGCAAACCCTGAACAGCCTCGGGACGTCCACCACCATCCGGGCCGGATGGAAGCTGCTGGTGCCCAACGACGCACCCGTCAGCAGGGGTTGCAGGTGAGAGCGGTCTCAGGCGGTCGCGATCGTCGGGGCCGGCGTCAGCGGGTCGCCGTTGAGCTCCGTTTCTCCCTTGAACGACCACCACAGCTCCCGCCGCGTCGTCAGGTACGGCGCCCAGAAGCCGACCTCACCGCCGAACTCAAGAACGTCCGCGACCTCGTTCAGATAGGCGGCCAGGTTCGGCCATCCGTCCGCAAAGGAACCCGTGTCGTCGTGTGCCGTGCTGCCGACCCGCCCTTGTTGCGGGCCGGCGCGCATGTCGATGACCTGGGCGTCGCCGTCGCTCTGCGCCCAGGGGATCCACTGGCGATGCCACCAGGGTTCGGCTCCCGCTGCCTTCGGCTCGCACAGATCGGGGTCGTCGCCGGCGATCTCCACGCACATCCGCCAGTGGGCCACGATCTCCGCGACAGGCAGCGGGGGCTGCTGCGGAAAGATGTTTGCCCAGGCTGTGAGCCCGTCGTGGCAGGCCAGCGACTCCACCAGGTCCGGCGGGAACCGCACACCCAGCTCGGCCTCGGCCGACTCGATCGCGGCCGGGTCGGCAGGCGGGGCCAGCAGCGCATGGGACGCGGGCGCATGCGCGTGAAGCCAGGCATCAATCCGCGCCCAGGATGCCTGAACTGTTGATTCCGTAACGGACATGACGTCGATTCTGGCGCACACCACTGACAGGGAGAGCGACCTCCCGGGCTCGGCGGAGCAAACCCGCGGCCGGCGCCAGGTGGCCAGGCCGGCCACCGGCCCCGGACGCGGGTGTCCGGGGCCGGGACGGGCGTCCGGTCAGGTCACGGGCTCCTGCGGACCGGCGGTGCGGTCTGCAGGGCCGGCTGCTGGTCACCGCCGAGGAGTTCGAACGCCTTCCACATGTCGGCGTAGGTCCCGCCCTGGGCCAGGAGCTCGTCATGGCTGCCGACCTGCTGGACGCGTCCCTCGCCGAGCACCGCGATCCGGTCGGCCGTACGCGCGGTGTGCAGCCGGTGGGCGATCACGATGGTGGTGCGTCCGTGTGCCACGCGCTGCATGGCCTCGGCCACCCGGGCCTCGGTGGCGAGGTCGAGGTTGGAGGTGGCCTCGTCCAGCAGCAGGATCACCGGGTCCACCAACTCGGCCCGGGCCAGCGCGATGAGCTGGCGCTGTCCGGCCGACAGCGAGCGGCCCCGCTCGGACACCTCGTGGTGGTAGCCACCGGGCAGTGCCGCGATGAAGTCGTGCGCCCCCACAGCCCGGGCCGCGGCCTCGACCTGGGCGTCGGTGGCAGCCGGACGGCCGTAGGCAATGTTGTCACGCAGCGTGCCGGTGAACAGGAAGGCCTCCTGGGGCACATAGCCGAGCTGGGCGCGGAAGGCGGGGGTGTCCAGTGAGCGCAGGTCGTGGCCGTCCACCTGCACACTGCCGCTGTCCGGGTCGTAGAACCGGGCCAGAAGCTTGATCACCGTCGACTTGCCGGCACCGGTCTGCCCGACCAGGGCGACGGTCTCGCCTGCCGCGACGGACAGCTCGACACCGCGCAGCGCCTCGGGCGGCTTGACGGAGCGGACAGCCGAACCCGGCAGCGCCCGCGCATCGGCCGGCCCCCGGCGGTCGTGCCGCTGGTCGGCGGCCCTGGGGTCGACGGGGTAGGAGAACCGCACGTCGCGCAGCGTCACCGCGCCGAGCAGGCGCCCCGGGTCCAGTGGCCGGGCGGCCGGCGGTGTCCGCGAGTCCAGCTGCATCAGCTCGGCGATCCGGCCCACCGAGATACGGGTCTGCTGCCAGGAGTCGAACACCTGGGAGAGCTGCTGGATGGGCGAGAAGAACAGGTCGATGTAGAGGATGAACGCGATCAGCGCGCCCGTGCTCAGGTGGCCGGACGCGACCATCCCCGCGCCGACGCCGAGCACGATCGCATCCGCGACGGCCGACAGGAACTGCACGAAGGGGAAATAGGTGGCCGCCAGGCGCTGCGCGCGGACCCGGGTGTGCAGGTAGTCACTGCCCAGACGGCGGAATCGCTGCTCGGTCAGTTCCTGGTGCACGAAGGCCTGCGATTCGCGGACGCCGGACAGGCTCTCCTGGAAGTCCGCGTTGACGGCCGCGACCCGGTCCCGGGCCAGGTTGTACAGGCGGGCGGAGCGGCGCCGGAAGACGACGGTGGCGGCCGCCAGCGGCACGACGATGCTCAACGTGCACAGCCCGAGCTCAAGGTTGAACGCGACCAGGGCGATTCCGACACCGGCGAAGGTCACGAACGACACGAGCGCGGAGAGCAGACCGTTCTCGACCAGGGACTCGAACTGATCGACATCGGTGGTCATCCGGGTCATCACCCGGCCGGCCATCTCCCGCTCGTAGTAGTCCAGTGACAGCCGCTGCAACTGCGCGAAGATGCGGATCCGCAGCGACAGCATCACCCGCTGCGCCGTACGTCCGGTGACAAAGGACTCGCCGATCCCGTCGACCAGGTCGGCCAGGGTGACCACCAGGAACAGTGCCGAGGCGGTGAACAGCACACTCGTCGAGCCGACCGAGACGCCCTGGTCGATACCGGTCTTCACCAGCACCGGGCCGATCAGGGAGGCCAGCGCGTCCAGGACGACCAGCAGCAGACCGAGCAGCAGCGGGCGGCGGAAGTCGCGCAGCAGGCGTGCCAGGGTGAACCCGGGCATCGCGGCGGACTCCGCCGACAGGTCGACCTCGGCCACGTCCCGGACCGGCTTCAGCTTCGCCACCCGGGCCAGCAGTTCCGGCGTAGGCGCCAGGCTGCGCCGCCAGCCGCCTCCGCTGCTGCGGCCCAGGCCTGCCCCCAGAGTGGGCGCCCCGATGGTACGGGCGGAGTACCGTCGCGCGACTGCGGCTCCGTTGCCCGCGCCTGCCCAGGCCGAGGCGGTCGTGGCGTCGGCAGCCGCTGCCAGCGCCTCGATCCGGTCGCCGGCCTGCTCGTCGGCGTCCTCCTCGACCCCGGTCAGCAACGCCCGGTACACCGCGCTGCTCTCGACCAGGTCCTCGTGACTGCCCTGCGCCACCACCCGGCCGCCGTCCATGACCACGACCCGGTCGGCCAGGTGCAGCGTCGAGCGGCGGTGCGCCACAAGCAGGGTGGTGCGCCCGGCCATGACGCTGCGCAGCGAGGCGTTGATGGCCTCCTCGGTGGTGGCATCCACAGCGCTGGTGGCGTCGTCGAGGATGAGGATCCGCGGGTCGCTCAGCACAGCACGGGCCAGCGCGATCCGCTGGCGCTGGCCACCGGACAGGGTCAGCCCCCGCTCCCCACCATGGTCTCGTAGCCGTCGGGCAGGGCGTCGACGAAGCCGTCGGCGTGGGCGACCCGCGCCGCCGCCCGGACCTGCTCGTCGGTGGCCTCCGGGTACCCGTAGCGGATGTTGGCGGCCACGGTGTCGGAGAACAGGAAGCTCTCCTCGAAGACCATCCCCGACCTGTGAGCGCAGCGAATCCAGGGCCACATCCCTGACGTCATGGCCGTCGACCCGCACCACTCCGGCGGTGGGATCGTAGAAGCGGGAGACCAGCATCGTCGCCGTGGTCTTCCCGCTGCCGCTGGCCCCCACGACGGCCACCCGCTCACCGGCGGCGATGTGCAGGTCAAAGCCGCTCAGGACCTCCGTGCCACCGCCTGCCCTGCTGACGTCCGCCCCGGCGCCGTAGCCGAAGCGGACGTCCGCGAACTCGATCTCGCCCCGGAGCTGCCCCAGCTGGACGGCGTCGGCGGCATCGGCGATGGCGGCGGCGGCCGGTCCAGCAGCTGGAAGATCCGGTCGACACCGGCCCGCGCCTGCTGCGCGACCACCAGGAGCCCGGCCATCTGCCTTGCCGGGGCCAGCAGTTGCGCGACATACGTGGAGAACGCGAGAAACGTGCCCAGGCTCAGGTCATGGCGTATCGCCAGCCACCCGCCCAGGGCCAGCACGGCCACCTGCCCGAACGAAGGTATCGCCTGGAGCAGCGGCTGGTACCGCGCCTGGAGGCGTACCGCGCGCAGCTGCGCCCCGTACAGGACCCCGCTCGCGTCAGCCACCCGCTCCAGCTCCCGCTGCTCCTGGCCGAACGCCTTGACCACACGTACCCCGTTGACGTCCTCGTCGACGATCTGCACGATGTCGCCCTCGCGCTGCTGCGCGTCCCAGGTGGCCGGGAACACCAGCCACCTCATGCGATAGGCCACCGCGAACAGCGCGGGCACCATGACCAGGCTGACGACCGCCAGCAGCGGCGAGAGACAGACCATGACCCCCAGCGAGAGAACCATCGACAGCACGTTGCCGCTTACGTTCGGCAGGTAGTTCAGCAGCCCCTGCACGAGGGTGGAGTCGGAGTTGGCGCGTGCCACCAGCTGCCCGGTCGGCATCTGGTCCAGGCCGGCGAAGTCCATCCGCTGCAGCTTCGAGTGCATGGCGTTGCGCAGATCCAACTGCACGGCCAACGCCACCGGCTGCCGCGCAGACGCCGCAGATAGGCAAACCCGAAACCGGCCCCGGCCAGCACCAGCAGCGCCACCAGCCACGGCCACAGCGCGCTGGTGCCCCGCACGATCACGCCGTCGACGATCTGGCGCTCCAGCAACGGCACCACCACCTGGCAGCCACTGCCCAGTACCGCCGCGCCCAGGGCCACCGCCACATCACGCCGATGCCCCAGGACGAATCCGCTCAGCCGCCGGACCCAGCCGGCTTCGGGCGCGCTCACCGGTCCTGCTTTCCGTGCGCCGCCCGGCGCTGCGCCTCCAGCGCGTCGCCGAGCCACGCCAGCGACTCCATCACCTGTGCACCGTCCGGCGTGCGCGCACACAACTCGGTGATGCGCGCGATCATCTCCGCCTCGACCTCGTCGAGCATGTGCTGTCCCTGCTCGGTCAGCGAGAGCGCGACCCCGCGCTGGTCCTCCGCCACTCCGGCACGCAGCAGCAGCCCGCGCTTGCAGAGCGCGTCCACCGCGGCGCTGATCGTCGGCTTACCCAGCGCCAGCCGCTCGGCCAGCCGGGACGCCCGCTGGTCGCCGGAGGCGACCGCCGACAGCACCCGGTAGTGGGCCAGGCTCAGATCCGCGCTCGCGCGTTCGACCACCCGGGAGACGCGGGCCAACGCCCGTACCGCTCGCACACTGCGCTGACGCTCGTCGGCCGAAGGCTCCTTCGGGCACGCGGATTCATTCATGTCCCGAACCTATCAAAATCTAGTTCGACCGTCGAACTATTTTTACTCTCGGCCACTCATCACCGACGAGGCCGCTGAAGACCGCCGCCGGACGACCGCTGCCGGACGCCCTCGGGCTCAAAGCCGACGGCCCCGGTGCGTCGACCTGCACGGATACCCGGCCAAGGTCTAGCGTGTGGGACGTGACGACACCCTCACCGGCCGATGGGGGCGACGGTGGCACCCGACGGCGTGTGCTCATCTGGACGGGGGTGGCCGCGACCGCGTGCCTGCTCGGGGTCGGTGGCTGGTTCGGCCGCGCCCGGGTGGCCGATGTGCTGCACGAGCTCGGCGGCCTGCGCTGGGGCTGGGTCGTGGCGGCGCTCGGTGCCGAATCGGCCTCGATGGGCTCCCTCGCCCGCAGCCACCTCGTACTCCTCCGGGTGATCAACCCGGACGTGACAAAGCGCTCGGCCTTCGCGGTGACCTACGCGGGCAACGCCATGTCGGTGAGCCTGCCGCTCGTCGGTTCCGGCGTCGGCACCGCCTTCGAGCTGCAGCAGTGGCGGCGGCGCGGGGTGGACTCCGCCGCCGTCAGCTGGGTCCTGATCGTGTCCGGAGTCGCCTCAACACTCACCTTCGCCCTGATGACGGCCGTCGGGGCACTGGTGTCCGGCAACCAGGCCGCGCTGCTCGTCGGGCTCGGCGGCGCCGCCGCCAGCGCACTGCCCGCCCTCGCGGTCCTCCTCGGCGTCCGGATCCCCCGGGTACGGACCTGGATGGTCACCGCCGTCGCCGCGGTGACCCGGTTCTGCCGCCGCTGGGTGCACCGGCCGAAGAGTGACGTCGCCGCGCAGTTCGCGGAACTGCTCGACCGGGCCTCCCTCCTCAGAGCCAGGCCCCGGCAGTACCTCGCGGCGTCCTTCCTGGCCCTGCGCAACTGGACGGCCGACTGCCTGTGCCTGGTCTGCGCAATCAAGGCCTCGGGCGCCCATGTCCCCTGGCACGGGCTGCTGCTCGCCTACTGCGTCGCCGTGACCGCCGCCAGCGCCGCCCCCACACCAGGGGGCATCGGATTTGTCGAAGTGGCACTGACCGCCGGACTGGTCGCGGCCGGGCTGCCGTCCTCGAAGGCAGTGGTCGCGGTCCTGGTGTACCGGCTGATCAGCCTGTTCCTGGTGGTGGCCATCGGATGGCTGGTCGCAGCCAGGATCGGCAGATCCGGCAAGCAGGCGCAGCCGCCGATGCCGGGGCCGGAGCCGATGCCGGAGCCGGACAAGGGCCCTCATGGCCCTGCGGACGCACAGCGCCGCGACCCCGGCTGGACACCTGCTGCGTCCTGGCTTCACGGGTCCGGAAACCGCTGAACCCGCCTGCTTCTGAACCGGGCACGGCCCCTGCACCCCGCAGCACCACCGGTTCCGTGGGCCCACCCGGTCGGCGCTTCGGATCTCCGAAGAATGGGGCGCTGTCGCCGGAGGACCGCACGCCTCTCGTCGCGGTCCACTGGCCCACGAACCTCACGCCCCTCACGCCCCTCACGCCGCACCCGCGCGTGCCGCCGTCAGGTACACGGCTCGGGCCAACGGGTCGGGGATCAGTCGCGGACAGCCCTCAGCCGACGGGTCGTCCGACCGGCGGCGGGAAGGTGGTGCCGGCCAGTGACAGCAGTTGAGATGTCACATCCGTGAGGCCACCGAGTTCGACACCCTGGGGGCCGCCGTGGACGCTCAGCTCGGGCCCCCGCAACCACCCGCCGCCGCATCGACCACCGCCGCCGGGACCGTGGCGTTCCCTGTGTAGAACGACATGCGCAGGCTTGCCCCGGTATCGAAGCAGGACACCGACGCGTCGCCGGCCATCGGCAGCCCGTTGAGCAGCTTGACCATCCTCGCGATGGCAGCTGCGTCGGTCACCGTCGGCAGCGTGACCGTCCGAAGCGGCCTGGGTCCGGACTGACCTCCCGGCGTGGCCACCAGGGCGATCCGGGTCACGGAGTCCGGAACCGTCGCGCCCGCGGGTCGCGCCGGAAGCCACATCACGACGGCATCCGTCCGAAGCACGGTACGCCCGCCGATCCTGTCGAAGGTGATCTCAAGCGAACGCTGTGCCAGCAGCGTGTCCGGCGGCCGGTCATAGCCCACGGCGCCCTGCTCCGCCACGGCGCTGCCCAGAGCGTCGGCACCCAGGACGGTCCCCCGGGAACGTGTGCTCGCGTCCAGGCCAGGAGGTTCTTCGGGTTCCCGGGTAGGACCACCACTGGGTCTGCACGACCAGGTCCTGGGAGACGGGCTGGCCCGTGCCGGGATACATCAGCGGCTCCGGGAGGGGCTGGGTGCCTGCGACAGTCTCGTCGCGCCGGGCGGTGGCACGAACGAGGCAAGCAGGGAACCCGCGTCCGCCCGGGCAGCCGCCGCAGGGGACAAGGCCGCGGTGGTGTGTCGGACGGGCGGCGCGAACGGTGCCGGGCCCACGGTCCGCGTGCCACACCCCGCGAGCACAGCGCACATGGTCGCGGTCGCGGTCGCGGTCACAGGGAGCGCACGACGAAGCCAGAATCGAGTCATGCCGATCTGACGCCCGATCATGTCAACAGGTTCCACCCCGATCCCAGCTGCCGACCAACGACATCCGGCGCCGCAAATGCACCGCCGCTCTGCCCAACCACGAGCGACCGGTGGGCAGTGCACCGCCACCCCAACCCGCCCGATCGCGTTCACGAAGGCAAGCACGGCGGGGAGGGTGACCAGGTCGGCGAGGTCACCACCGTGCAGCGGCGCGGAGGATGGGCTCCTGTGTGTTCACTGCCCCAGGAGTTCGGCGAAGCGGTCCAGCGCTTGGTCGGTGCGGTGGCGGTCGGCGGTGGTGGTGAGGTCGAACAGCAGGCCGCGGACAACGGCCATGATCAGGGTGGGTGTGACGGTGTCGTCAGGACCGGTGGCGATGTCGTGGAAGGTGGCATTGAGAGTGCTGAACCAGTCCGTGATCGCCTCGCCCTGGTCGGGGTAGGCCTCGGGGTGGACCAGGCCCTCGGCGTGCACCTCGAAGAACAGTCGGACGAACGGAGCACGATCGTCGGCACTCATCCATGCCCAGATGCCACGCAGCCGCTCCTGCACGGAACCCGTCTCGGCTGGAAGGTGTTCGGCCAGGCGGACCGCGCCCCGGCGGCGGGCTTCGGCGAGGACCGCCGCGACCAGCTCCTGCTTGCTGCCGAAGTCGTAGAGCAGCATCCGCGGGCTCGTGTCCAGGGCTGCGGCCAGTGGTCGCAGGCTCAGCCCAGCCAGGCCGTGGGCCAGCACGTAGTCGGTCGCCCGCGCCAGTGTGCGCTCACGGCGGGCGGGGTCTGCCGGTCGTCCCATGGTGGCTCCCTTCTCGGAAATTCAGCAGCCGAACAGCGTCTGTGAATATATGGTACGACTGTTTCAACAACGAGGGGAGACCACCATGCGCGCGTTCGATCGAGCACTCGTCCTGGGTCCTGGAGGTACCGTCGGCACGGCCTGGATGACCGGACTGGCCCACGGTCTGCGCCGCAACGGCGTCGACCTGGGCGCGGCCGACCTGATCGTCGGTACGTCGGCCGGCGCGATCGTCGGAGCGCTGCTCGCGACCGGCCAGGACCTGGGGCGGCTGGCGAGTTCGGCCCGCTCCGCCGCCCACCGGCCCAAGGCGGATGCCCAACGGACGGGCGCGGTCTTCGCCGTACTCGGCGACCGCAGCCTGGAACCCGGCGAGGCCAGGCGTCGCGTCGGCCGGCTCGCGCTCGAAAGCATCGACCCTCAGGCCGATCAGGCGCTGATCGCCGGGCGCGCCGCCTTGATCGGTACGGACGCGTGGCCGGAGCAGCGGCTGCTGATCACCGCTGTGGACGCGACCACCGGCGAGCCGGTGGTCTGGGACCGCGACAGCGGCGTGCCGTTGGTGCACGCGGTGGCGGCGAGCAGCGCCTTCCCCGGGGCCGCACCGCCGGTTGCCGTCGACGGCCGACGGTACATGGACGGTGCGCTGCGGTCGGGCAGCAACGCCGATCTCGCGACCGGAGCCCGCAGACTGATCGTGATCGAGCCGATGGCACACCTGTTCCCCCGCGAACCGCTCGCCCAACAGCTGGCGGCCATAGGGGCGGACACGGTGGTGACCATCGGTCCGGATCCGGCATCGGTGCGCGCGCTCGGCTCGGATCCGGGTGACCTGGCCGCCTGGGAACCGGCCTACCAGGCGGGTCTTCACCAGGCCGACGAGACCGCCGGGCGGCTCCGCTCCGCTTGGAGGACAGCAGTCGACGCGGGCTGACCGCCGATCAGGCCGCTGCCGTGTGAACGGTGGCGGCCAGGTGGATGAGCTCACAAGCCCCCTTCCCCGTCCGGCGGCGCCGCGAAGCGCTGGAACTGCGGGGTGACGAGCCGTGGTTCGACGAGGTCGTGCCGCCTTGGAGCGGGCGGTGGCCGGGGAAGCGGATGCCGCCGCCCCCCGAGCCCTATCGGGCCGGCGTGGCCGGCGTGACCGTTGCGGCGGGAGTGCGGACGTGCTGCGTGAGGAAGAGGGCTGCGCGGTCCAGTGCCTGGTCGGCCTCGTCGAGGACACCCGCGAAGGACTGGAACACGTGGGGTACGTCGTCGGTGATGTCGAGGATGACGTCCACTCCGGCCGCGCGGGCGCGGCGGCCAGGCGGGGTGGAGTCGTCCAGGAGCACTTCGTTGGTGCCCGCCTGGAGGAGCATCGGCGGGAAGCCGGTCAGATCGGCGAGGACGGCGGGGCTGAGCATGGGCTGGTGCGGGTCGGCTCCTGCCAGGTACATGGCCCCGGTGTGCCCCAGGCTCTCCCGGGTGAAGAACGGGTCGACAGCCGCCTTGGTCTCCATGCTCTCGCCCGTCCGGGTGGCGTCCGCGCCGGGAGAGAACGCCACGATCGCGGCGGGCATCGGGAGCCCGGCGTCGCGGGCGGCGAGGCAGGCGGTGACGCTGAGGCCGCCACCGGCGGAGTCCCCGGCGAACGCGATGCCCGAAGGGTCCTCGCCGCTGTCGAGGAGGGCACGGTAGGCGCTCAGCGCGTCTTCGATCGCGGGGGAACGGGTGCTCGGGAGCGAGCCGGTAGTCCAGCGAGTACGCCCGGAACCCGGTCCTGGTCACGAGGTTCCCCGTCAGCGACAGCGCGGTCTCGGGAGAGCCGACCACCCAGCCGCCGCCGTGGAAGTACAGGATCATCCCGGTGGGCGCCCCGTTGCCGGGCTCGACGTGCAGCGCCGGGAGGTCACCGAGTGTCGTCCTGGTGGTGCGCAGGCCGTCCGGGACAAGCATCCGGGCCATCATCGCCCTGAATCCGGCGCGGCTCTCCTCGACCGACCGGGGGCTGTCGGGCCAGGGCCGTCGCAGCATCGCCTTGATCTGTGCGCGTTGTGTCCTGCTCATGATGTCCGCTCCTGCCGTAAGTAGCTTCTTCAGCACTATATGCCGTGGCATCTAACGTAGACTATATGCCATGGCATCCACAGTGAGCGGCGAGACGGTCGACCTCCCGGGCTTCTTCGCCGACCTCGTCCGATGCGAGACGCGTCTGTACAACTCCCTCAACGACCGTCTTCGCGAGCGGCACGGGATCGTGACCTCGCAGTTCGAGTTCCTGCGGCACCTCCGCGACCACCCCGGGGCCCGGGTGGCGGACCTGCCGCCGAGTTCGCCATCGGGATCGGGGCCACCAGCAAGGGCATCGACCGCCTGGAACGGCAGGGATGGGTTGCCCGCCTGCCGAACCCGTCGGACCGCCGGTCCTCACTGCTGGAACTGACCGACGAGGGACGGCAGTTGGTCGACGCGGCCGAAGCGACCTTTGCCGAGCGGCTGGCCGAGCTGTTCGCAGATGTACTCCAGGCCTCTCCCCTCACGGCCGCCGCGCAGGCCCTCTCCGAGCTGCGTTCCGTCCTGGAACGCGACCAGACCGGCACGCCCACAGGCTGACGCGCTTCCCCCGCAAGCTTCACCCGCAAACCCAGCCGCCCCAGCGGCGCAGCTCCCGCCGCGGACGGCGGCGGAGCGACCGCATCGTGAAATCCTCCTGGCCAAAGGATCAAGTCTTCGTAGGGTGAGCGGCTATGACGATCACAGCCGATGCCGGCACCGCCGCTGTCCCTGCTCTTTCCGCCCGCACCACCGACGTGGGCGGGTCCCCGGTCCGGGAGATCCTGGCGCTGACCGCCCGCCCCGAAGTCATCTCCTTCGCGGGCGGCCTGCCCGCCCCCGAGCTCTTCGACGCGGAGGGCATCCGCGCGGCCTACGACGCGGTGCTGCGTGAGTCACCGCGTCAGGTGCTGCAGTACTCGACCACCGAGGGCGACCCTTCGCTGCGCGCGGCCGTCGCCGCCCGGCTCACCGCGCGCGGCCTGCCCACCGACCGTGAAGACCTGCTGATCACCGGCGGCTCCCAGCAGGGCCTGTCGCTGCTGGCCTCGGCCCTGCTGGAGCCCGGCGACACCGTCCTGGTCGAGGACCCCACCTATCTCGCCGCATTGCAGTGCTTCGGCCTCGCGGGCGCACGGATCGTCCCCGTCCCACCGATGAGGACGGGATAGTGCCGGACGCGCTGGACGCTCTCGTCACGGCCGAACGCCCCAAACTTCTGTACCTGGTGCCCAACTTCCAGAACCCGACCGGCCGAACCCTGCCGCTCGCGCGTCGGCGGGCGGTCGCGGAGGTGGCGGCACGGCGCGGGCTGTGGGTGGTCGAGGACGACCCGTACGGCGAGTTGCGCTTCAGCGGCGAGCCGGTGCAGTGGATCGCGGGCTGCGCCGGGGCGGAGGACCGCACGGTGCTGCTGAGCAGCTTCTCCAAGGTGATGGCGCCCGGGCTGCGGCTCGGCTGGCTGCGCGGGCCGGCCGCGCTCCGGCGCGCCTGCGTGATCGCCAAGCAGGCCGCCGACCTGCACACGTCGACGGTTGACCAGGCGGCCGCGGCGCGGTACCTCGCCGACCGCGACCTGGACGCCCACCTCGCCACCGTCCGCGACGCCTACCGCCTGCGCCGCGACGCCCTGCTCGCCGGGCTGGCCGACGCCCTGCCGGTCGGCAGCAGCTGGAACCGTCCGGACGGCGGCATGTTCCTCTGGGCCCGCCTTCCCTCCGGCCACGACGCAACCGCCCTGCTGAAGCAAGCGGTCGCCCATCATGTGGCCTACGTCCCCGGCGCTCCCTTCTTCGCCGGGCGCCCCGATCCGGCGACGATGCGGCTGTCCTTCACCACCCACTCCCCCGAGGAGATCGCGGTCGGCCTGACCCGCCTGGCCAAGGCCTTCGCCTGACCCTCTCGCCTGCGCGCAGGCATCGCCCACGACCGGTCGCCCGTGCGGTGGCAGGCATGCCCGAGTTGCGGTGCCTGCTCCGAGCGGGGACCACGCGGGCGATCCGGGTGACCGTCTGCACCGCCGGGCGTGACGAAGGGGGTGGTCCCGTCCCGCCATCGGGGTCGGGGGCCGGCCCCACGTCCGGAGTTCGTCCGTCAGCATCCCTCTGGTCGCCCGCAGCGTGGACATCCTCGCGCCGATGTCCGCGATCCGGCCCAGCAGGCGCTCCTGGGCCCGGCCGCACAGCGTGAGTCGGCCGTCCTCGGCGAAGCAGGGAGCAGCAGCGAAACGTCCTTGAGGTCCGGCCCGATGCCCAGCAGGAGTTCGAGCGGCGGCACCGAGCTCTTTTTTGCCATCCCGTTACAGCTCTCCGCGCCCTGGCACCTCTATCTTTCCACCCGGCGCCCGGTACGCCGCCTGCGGAGACCCCGACGGCGCCCCGGCCGGGTACCGCTACGTCAGCGCAGGTCAGAACCATGGCCTGGGCTGTTCGCATCCGGCCTCGGAGGGCCCCTTGAGATTCGACTTCGCACGGGTCGACACCGGTTCGACCGCCTGGGTTCTGGTCAGCGCGGCGCTGGTCCTTTTCATGACACCGGTGTCGCCTTCTTCTACGGCGGCATGGTGCGGACCAAGCACGTCATGGCGATGCTGATGCAGAACTTCGTCACCATCGCCCTGGTGAGCGTGGTGTGGGTGGTCGTCGGCTACAGCCTCGCCTTCGGCAGGGGCAACGGCTTCATCGGTGACCTGCACTTCGCCGACCTGGCCCACATGAACGAGATGGTCCCCGGCTTCAGCGGCAGCACGGCGATGGTCATCCCGCCGCTGGTCTATGTGATCTACCAGATGATGTTCGCCGTGATCACGCCCTCGCTGATCACCGGCGCCACGGCCGACCGCTGGCGGTTCAGCTCGTTCGTCCCCTTCGTGGTGCTGTGGTCGCTGCTGGTCTACTGCCCGGTCGCGCACTGGATCTTCTCGCCGGTCGGCTGGCTCGCGAAGTTCGGCGTACTCGATTTCGCCGGCGGGATCGTCGTGCACACCACCGCCGGGGCGGCCGCCCTGGTCATGGCCATCGTCCTGGGCCGGCGCAAGGGCTGGCCGGACCGGCCGATGCCGCAGAACAACCTGCCGCTGATGCTGGTCGGCGCGGGGATCCTCTGGTTCGGCTGGTTCGGCTTCAACGGCGGTTCGGCCCTTGGCGCGAACCAACTGGCCGCCAGCGCCTTCCTCAACACCAACACCGCCGGCGCGGCGGCACTGCTGGGCTGGCTGGCCGTCGAGCGGCTGCGGCACGGGCGGGCCACGACCCTCGGCGCGGCCGGCGGGGCCGTCGCCGGTCTCGCCGCGGTCACGCCGTGCGCCGGGTATGTGAGCCCGCTGGGCGCGCTGGCGATCGGCGTCGCGGCAGGCGTGCTCTGTGAGTTCGCTGTCGAGTGGAAGCACCGCCTGGGTTACGACGACGCACTGGACGTGGTCGGCGTGCACCTGGTCGGCGGCGTGTTCGGCGCGCTCGCGCTCGGTCTGTTCGCGACCCGGTCGGTCAACGCCGCAGGGGCCGACGGACTGTTCTACGGCGGCGGCCTGGCGCAGCTGGGCAAGCAGGCCGTGGGCGTCGGCGCGGCGCTCGGCTACACCGTGGCGGTGACCCTGGTGATCGCCCTCGTGCTGAAGCGGATCACCGGCAACCGGGTCTCCGGGGCGGACGAGGAACTCGGCCTGGACCTGAGCCTGCACGGGGAGATCGCCTACGCCCTGTCGGAGCCCCAGGCCACCGACGCGGTCGAGCCCGGCGAGCACAGCCTCGGCGAGCCGCAACCCGCGGGCTCGTAGCCGCAGTTCGCCCTCCTGGTCGGCCCGGGCCGAGTGCCGCAGCACGGCAGCCCACCGGGCCGGCCAGGCCGTTCGTACGCCGCGAGGACACCGTCCGACCGGCAGCCTGGCGCTGTTCGGACAACCCGTGGGCACGTCTGCTCGCCGTTCCGCTCACCCTGGCACAGCGTTCGTACGACACGGCAGGCGAGTTGGCGTCCACCGTCGACGACGGCCGGATGTGCCCGGCAAACAACCGGACCTGACTGCTGCGCGCGGACGGCGCCTCGGTGACCTGCGTTGCCACCGACTTCCAGGACGGGGACCGTACCGCCCCGCCCGGGTCAGGGCAGCAGGGAGGCGCGGCGCCACATCGGCGCCGAGCGGGAGTCGATCATCCCGAGGTCGCCGAAGAAAGCGACCGCCTTGCGGGCCCAGTCCGTCTTGGCGGCCTGCCACTGGGGGTTGTTCGCGGCTGCCTCGCGGGCCTGCCGGGGGTCGAGCCCGACCAGCGAGTAGACCCGCGGGTGGATGGTCTCGCGCACCGACTGGACCGCGAGCACCGCCAGCGCCTGCCGGAACAGCGCCTGCCGGGCCGGACTCATCCGCGCCCAGCGGCGCTCCAGCTCCGGCTTGGCGTAACCGATGTGGCGCGCCTCCTCGATCACGTGGATACGTGCCACCGAGCGGGCGAGCGGTTGCAGACTCTCGTCGCGGATCATCTCCCGCTGCATGGCGTCGGTGTACTCCTCGACGAAGATCGCCCCGGCGAAGGTCATCGTGGTGTCATTGAGCAGCATGTGCAGTTTGCCGAGCCGGGAGGCGCGGCGCGAGGGCCGGGCCGAGGGGTAGCCGGTGCGCGCGATGTACTTGGCGAACATGGTCGAGTGGCGGCACTCGTCGGCCACCTCGGTCAGCGCATACTGTCCATGACGAGTCGTCAGATCACTGTCGTAGACGTGCCGGACCAGCCCGTCCATCAGCACCAGCTCGAACCAGATCCCGGCCGCGGTGACGCTGGCCAGCTCGTACACGCTCAGCTGCGCCTGCTGACGTGTCGTCAACTGCTGCCACAGGTCGGTTCCGTAGAGCGATACCCGGTGTGCCGGTATGGCGAACAGGTCCGGGTCGATCGGGGCGTCCCAGTCGATCTCGGTCAGCGGGTCGTGCGAGTGCCTGGCGGAGACCCGAAGCAGCCGTTCGGCGTTCTGCTCGCGGGCCGCACCGGCGTCGGCGGGGTGGAGGGCGACAGCGGATGAGGTGTCTGGCACGGTGCTGCTCCAGGTTCTACTCGTGGGCCCGCCTGCTCGTAGGCCGTCAGCTGGACAGGGGCGGCGGGGTTCCGCCGAGCGCACGCAGCGCGAAGGAGATCAGCGCCGGGATCAGGTCGGCCGGGGCGCGACCGTCGGCCAGCGGTCCGACCAGGGCCTCGCCGACCCGCCACAGCAGCGCGGCGGTCAGCTCCGGATCCTGCGCGGGCAGCCGCCCGGCGGCCACCCCTTCGGCGATCCGGGCGGCGATCACGTCACGGAAGGCCCGGCGGAAGACCAGGCGCTCGGCCTCCACCTCCGGGTCCACCGGCTCGGCCAGCAGGGCATAGGCCAGCCGGGGCGCACCGAGGGCGCGCCCGGCGAAGGTGCCGATCACCGAGGCGACCTGGGCATGCAGGTCGCCCTCGAAGGCGGCGGCTGAGCGGACGGCCGCGACCTCCCGGCCGACAACCGCACGGAACAGCTCGGCGACGAGTTCGGCCTTGCTCGGGAACGACTTGTACACGCTGCCGGTGGCGATCCCGGCGCGCTCCGCGACCGCGGCAACCGAGCAGGCGGCATAGCCGCGTTCGGCGAGCAGTTCGATCGCGGCGGCGAGCACCGTCTCGCGCTGTGCGTCGAGCCGGGCCTGCACGGCTGGGGTCCTCCGGTAGGGCATGCCAAGAAGTGAAGCACTGATTCAGTGCTTCATCAAGGGCCTTCCCTCGGCGACTGCCCTGATCGCATCGCGGGGTTCACCACCGAGCAGCACGGAGCCCTGTGCTCCGCCCTGGTCCCACTGCCCGGCTACTGGGGCAGACGGAGCCCTGCGACAAGGAGTCCCACCAGTCGACGCGCATCGTAGTCGGGGTTGCCGGACGCGCCGATGCAGAGGTTTCCGACGCCGCGCATGAGTTCGATGGGGGGAATGTCGGAGCGGATCTCACCGGCGGCAGCCGCGGCGTCGAGCAGTCGGGCGCATACGGGCACCAGGCGGTCGAGGAAGTAGGAGTGCAGCGTGGCGAAGTCGGCGTTGTCGGACTGCAGCACAGCCGCCAGCCCGTGCTTGGTGATCAGGAAGTCGACGAAGAGGCTGATCCAGCCTCCCAGCGCGGCATAGGGGCTCGCACTGGACGCCGTCAGCGCCGGGCCGGCCTCGGCACAGGCCTCGACCTGATGCCGGTAGACAGCGATGATCAGCTCCGCGCGGGTCGGGAAGTGGCGGTAGATGGTGCCCGTCCCGACGCCGGCCGCGGCCGCGATGTCGCGTACCGGCGCCTCGACGCCCGACCTGACGAAGATCGCGGCGGCAGCGTCCAGCAGGGCCTCCTTGTTGCGCTGGGCGTCCGCCCGCCTGGGCCGGGCTGCCTGCCCCGCGCCCCCGTCGCTGCCGCTCACCACGCCGTCCCTCCATCACTGCTCGCAGCACTGCTTGCTAAGCGGAACAAGGTTCCGTATCGTTATCGGAACAAGGTTCCGTTTGCCCATGATGCCAGAGCAGCGGGCCGACGGCCAAGCCGTGCGTTGCCGCCACGCTCCACGCGTGCCGGAGGAAAACCATGGAGGAATCCCAGTCATGCACTACCGCACCTTGGGCCGCACCGGCGTGCAGGTCAGCAGCCTCGCGCTCGGCGCGATGAACTTCGGCAGGATCGGGCACACCACCCAGGACCAGGTCACCGCCATCGTCGACACCGCCCTTGAGGCCGGAATCAACCTCATCGACACCGCCGACATGTACAGCGGCGGCGAGTCGGAGAGATGGTCGGCAAGGCCGTCGCCGGGCGCCGCGACGACATCGTGCTGGCCACCAAGGCGGGCCTGCCGATGAGCGACCGGCCCAACCACCAGGGCAGCTCGCGCCGCTGGCTGGTCACCGAACTGGACAACAGCCTGCGCCGCCTCGGCGTCGACCACATCGACCTCTACCAGATCCACCGCTGGGACCCGCGCACCAGCGACGAGGAGACGCTGTCCGTCCTGACCGACCTTCAGCGCAGCGGCAAAATCCGCTACTTCGGCTCGTCGACGTTCCCGCGTACCGTCTCGTGCAGGCCCAGTGGGCCGCCCGGGAGCACCATCTGAGCCGCTATGTCACCGAGCAGCCCAGCTATTCGATCCTGCAGCGCGGCATCGAGACCCATGTCCTGCCTGTCACCGAGCAGTACGGGCTCGGTGTGCTGGTGTGGAGCCCGCTGGCCTCGGGCTGGCTGTCCGGCGCGATCCGCGAGGGCAGGGACATCAGCACCAACCGCGCGACGCTCATGCCGCAACGCTTCGACACCACCGTCCCCGCCAACCGGGCCAGGCTCGACGCCGTCGAGCAGCTGGCCGTGGTCGCCGACGAGGCCGGGCTGACGCTGATCCAGCTCGCGCTCGGATTTGTGACCGCGCACCCCGCCGTGACCAGCGCGATCATCGGCCCCCGCACTCTGGAACACCTGCACACGCAGCTCGACGCCGCCGACACCGTGCTCTCCGCCGACGTGCTCGATGCGATCGACGCGATCGTCGCCCCCGGCACCGATCTGGCCGCGCACGAAAAGCTCGACACCCCGCCCGCGCTGACCGACCCGTCCCTACGCCGCCGCTGAAGCAGAGCTCCTGTCGGCCGCACCCGGCGCCGACCGCGGGGCACCGGCGACACAATCCCAGAAAGGGACACGCTCATCATGAACCAGCCACGTCACGCAGCCGACACCGTCGGCGCGCCCACTCCTGTCCTCTCGGTGAGTCCGGTGGTCCTGCCGGCCCCCGGGCGGGCCGTGGACCTGCACCTGCGGGTTTCCGCCCCCGTGACCGGGAGCGACCTGCCGGTCATCCTGCTCTCGCACGGCCAAGGCCACTCGAACCACCTTTCCTCACTGAACGGTTATGCCCCGCTCGCCAACTTCTGGGCAGCGCAGGGCTTCGTCGTGATCCAGCCCACCCACCTGAGCTCCAGCACCCTGCACCTGGACCCCGACACCCCCGGGCGCCGCTGTTCTGGCGGTCGCGAGCCGAGGACATGTCACGCATCCTCGACCGGCTCGACGCGGTCGAAGCCGCCGTCCCGCAGCTCGCCGGACGCCTGGACCCGAGCAAGGTCGCCGTGGCCGGGCACTCCATGGGCGGCCATACCGCGAGCCTGCTGCTGGGCGCCCGGCTCACCGACCCTCACGACGGAACGGAAGTGAACCTGGCCGAACCCCGGATCACGGCCGGCCTGCTGCTGGCCGCCCCGGGCCGGGGCGGCGACGCCGTCACCGAGTTCGTGGCCGAGAACTATCCCTTCTTCCTGAGCATGGACTTCTCCGCGATGACGACACCCGCGCTGGTGGTCGCCGGCGACAAGGACGCCTCCGCCCATCTGACGGTCAGGGGTGCGCAGTGGCACACCGACCCGTACACCCTCTCCCCCGGCCGCAAAACCCTGCTCACTCTGTTCGGCGCGGAGCACGGGCTCGGCGGGATCTCCGGCTACGACGTCGCCGAGACCACGGACGAGAGCCCCCGGCGGGTGGCGGCTGTCCAGCAGCTCACCTGGGCCTACCTCCGCTCCGAGCTCTACCCCGGGGATCCCGCCTGGCAGGCGGCATGTGACGCACTGGCGGCCGGCCCCGACCCACTCGGACGAATCGAATCCAAGTAGGCCGAGCCGTGACCGGACCTCAGTTCCCGGCTATCGGAGGACAAGCAGTTTGGTCCCCGGCACCAACTTCCGGTTGACGGAGGTCGACTGGACGAACACGGTGTACGACGCGTTGTCGCCAGGCTTCACCGTGACCTCCGACTCCGGCAGGCCGAGAAGCCGGCGGGCCGACGGGCCCGAGAACACCCTGCCCGTCATCCGGCCGGTGGCCGGGTCCTTCTCCGCCACGGCGAGTTGCTTGTTGCCCTGGATCTTCTCGCGCTTGGACAGCTCGTAGAAGGCGCAGCCGGTGGTGTACGCGTGCCCGGCGCTGGTGACAAAGTCGCGTATCTGCGTCTGCTCGTCGACCGGGATCAGGATGTACTTGCCGGTGTCCAGAGGATCGAGTTCGGCCTTCACCTCGGCAGTGCTCAGATCCTGGCCCATGGCAAACAGGTTCCTGGTGCCGCGCACGCCCCGTTCGCGGCCCCGCAGGAAGCTCGTGGCAGCCGATTTGACGGTACCGATGGCCTCCTCGACTCCCTGGTTGGAGTCGGCATCCCAGATGGCGATGTTGCCTGCCGGGAAGCCGTACTCCTGAGCGGTGCGCTTGGCCAGGGAGTTCGGGACCAGGATCGCCGAGGTCCAGTGGTCGGGGAGGTTGTCCATGGCGCCCTGGATGCGGCCGAGCCACATCTTCAGGACGGCGGCGCCCTTGCTGCCGCCCATACGGGTGTGCATCTGGCCGGTCTCCGAGAAACCCGAGGCGTTCTCCTCGCCGTCGGTGACGACGACCTGAAGGAAGGAGTGCTCCCGTACCCTCCCAGATGTTCTTTCAGGTCGTCCACGGACTTCACAGCCGCCTCGATCAGCGCCGTCGCACCGTTGTTGACCTCGTAAAGGCCCCGCAGCGACGGCAGGTGCTTGACGTCCATGTCCCAGACCAGGTTGTGCACTTCGTGATCGAAAGCGTAGAGGCTGATGCGGGTCTCGTGACCGAGCCGGTCGGACTCCTCCTGGAGGCCCTTCACGAACTCGTCCACCACGCGAACAAGCTGCGCCTCGTGCTTGCGCATCGAGCCGGACTTGTCGACCACCAGCGAGACGTGGTTGACCTTGTGCTTGATCCTGTTCGCAGACATGGTTCCGCCCCTTTTCCAACGCTCTTCCGGCGCCTTTCCGGCGTCCCCTCCAACGTTGCTCCCACACTACGAGGCGGCACTGACAATGCGCTCCGACCTGGGGTTTCCTGGGTTCTGACCACCCGCCGGGCCTGTTCCGGCGGGCCTGCCCAGCCGGTCCCTGGCGGCCCCCGCGCGCACCGGCATGCCATCCTTGATGCCGTGGGAACGACACAGCGGGATGATGTCGAAGCTTTGGCGGCAAGGGCCCTCAACTGGCTCCTCGGAACCTCACGCGGCACCCCCGACGGGGGCCTGACCTGGAGCACCAGGCCGAGCGATGACGAGCTCAACCCCACCCTCTACAGCGGCACCTCCGGCATCGTGCTGGCTCTGCTGGAGGGGCACGGGCACTTTCTCGACGACCGTTACGGCGATGCCGCCTTGCAGGGCGCCCGCAGCATCGCCACCGCCGTCGGGGATTGGGAGTACAGCTCCCTGTACTTCGGTCTGGCCGGGATGGCTGTCGCGTTGCGTGCCGTCCACGACGTGCTGGGAGACACCGCCGCCGGCGCTGCCGCGGACCGCGCGTTGGACCGCGCGCGTTGCCAGTTCGACGGGACGCGCTGGGGCCCGCAGTTCGAACTGCTCGGCGGCAATGCCGGCATCGCGCTGGGCGCGCTGGCCGCCGACGACGTCGAGCTGGCCCTGCTCGCGGTCGCACCCTACCTGCGCACCGCGGAAGCGACCCCGGCCGGCGTCCAGTGGGAAACGCGCACCGGACGGGCGACGCGGCAGCACCACATCTCGCACGGCACACTGGGCATCGTGCACGCCCTGGCTTCCGTCGGCCGGGCGGCGAACCGCCCGGAGCTGACCGACCTTGCGGCAGCCGGCGCCTCGGATGTCGTGGCCCGCAACGAAGCCGGCCCGGACGGATTCCTGGTGCCCCATTCCGATCCACAGGACCAGCCCGAGCGCATCGAACGGTACAGCTACGGCTGGTGCCAGGGGCCGGCCGGTGACGCCCAGGTCTTCCGGCTGCTCCGTGATGTCCTCGGCGACCCGGTGTGGTCGGCCCTCGCCGACCAGTGCTGGCACACCGTCACCCGCTCCGGCCTGCCACAACGGCTACGGCCCGGCTTCTGGGACAACAGCGGCCGCTGCTGCGGGACAGCGGGAGTACTGGCGCTGGCATGTGACCGGCACGTCGAGAAGCGTGACGGACTCCTGTTCGCCGACGTCCTCGTCGCGGACATCATCTCCCGGGCAACGGTGGACGCCGACGGCGCACGCTGGTCCAACGTCGAACACCGGACCACCCCGAGCGCGCTCGAACCGCTGACCGGATGGGCGATGGGCAATGCGGGCATCATTCGCGAGCTGCTCCGGTTCGCCCGCGCCGGCACGGACCGCAGTCCGGCTTACGCGGTCACCTGGCCCGACCACCCGGCCGCATGTCCGCCTCTGAACTGACGGATGATCATAACAGGCCCTGGGAAACCGACTTGGTTCTTGCCGACGGTGTGGATCGCCCTTCGGGGCAGGCCGGCTGGGCGCGTCGGCGATCGGGAGATCCGCGAGAACCGGGCCAACGCGGCGGGGGCGCCCAGTGGACGACGCGGCGGGATGATGATGTCATGGACGTGACATATTTAACCCAGGGCGCAGCAGGCGAACGGCGCCAGGCATCCGGGCTTGTAGTCGGACCACAACCGTTCCGCAACCTGTATTTCAGCCGGATGCCAGCCAGTTGTCAGCCGGTTGCCCCTGGTGCTCCTGATGCGCGACCTGCACCGGAGCCCGCCGGTTTTGTCCGCCAGGACCATAAATGAGACGCGTATTCGATCTTCACCGGGCGCGGATCACCGGCATTCCGTCTCATTGACGACATTGGGCCGAAGCACCCCCTTTCATCCTGGAATTCCACGCCGAACGCGCCTCGTATTCCCGCTCCCGAGTGGCCGGTAGTGGCGCTGCCGTGCCCAAGATGGCCGACCTAGGCTGTGCCCACCCCGCCAGTCGATGGGGGCAAAAGATTCCCTCCCATGGCTTCACAAGCCTTTCACATGGAGCGAGGTGATCCGCATGAAGATCCGTAAGGTTGCCGTTGCCAAGGCCAGCTCCGCGGCACGCTGAATGAGTTAGGTTGCGGCCCCAGGCGGGTCCAGCCCCCAGGGCCCATCCGCAGCAGCGGATGGGCCCTGCCTGCACAAGGAACCCGGTGCTCACGAGGGGAATGAAGAAATGCAAAACACCCGCCTGCCGATTCTTCCCAAAGTCCGGCCGATCACGACGTGATGTACCTGGCGGGTCGCATCCGCATGGGTTCCGGGCCGGCCTACGCCAGCGAGATCGAGGACCCGGACGGCCGCTGGGCCCCCCTGGTGCGCCTGCTCGACGGCACTCGAAACCTCGCTGAACTGGAACGTGAGCTTGCCGACCGGCTCACCGCCGAAGAGGTGGCCGAGGGGTGGCGACACTGCACGAGGCAGGCTTCCTGGAGGACGCCGCCGCGCCGCACCCGGCCGAGCTCTCCGAGAACGACCTGCGCCGCTACTCCCCGAACCTGAATTTCTTCAGGACCCGCGCGGCTGCCGACGAGGACTTCTACGCACCGCAGGTCAGACTGAAGCAGACCCGTGTCGTCGTCTTCGGAATGGGCGGAATCGGGACGAACGTCTGCATGGCGCTCGCCGAACTCGGTATCGGCAGTGTCACCGGCGTGGATTTCGACAGGGTCGACCTGAGTAATCTCAACCGCCAGGTGCTGTACTCGACGCCGGCCGTCGGGCGGCTCAAGGTCGAGGTGGCCGCCGAACGCATGCGGGAATTCAATCCCGATATCGAGTTCACCGCGGTGGAACGCCGGCTGGAATCCCTGAAGGACGTCGAGGAGATCCTGGACGAAGCCGAACCCGATTTCGTCTTCTGCCTCGCCGACAGGCCCAACGGCTGGATCGACTTCTGGATCAACGAAGGCTGCCTGCGCCGCGGCATCCCCTACACCGCAGGCAGCGTCAGCTCCCACGTCGGGACTGCCTACAGCGTCCTGCCCGGGGAAGGCCCCTGCTACCGCTGCATCGTGGAGGGCGAGAACGCCCAGCACCCGGAGTTCCAGGAGCTGCTGGACTACGTCCGGATCCACGATCTCAACTCCAGCAACGGCGCGTTGGGGCCGGCCTGCATGTTCCTGGCCTACTTCCTCTCCTACGAAATGCTCCGCCACCAACTTGGCCTTGGCCCCATGCTCACCTCGCACAAGCTGCTAGAAATAGACTTTGTGACGTTTACTCAGCAATGGCACGACACCACACGTCGTCCCGACTGCCCGGTGTGCGCGGATGTCTCCCCGCGGGATTCCGCACCAGCGACGGACCGATACTCCCCCGGGGTCGGGGCCGATGACTGAACCGCTGGTCCGCCCCGAGGTGTCCTCGGGGCCGCTCCGCCGCAACCACCTCTACCAGGCGATGTTCTGGTCGCAGACCTGCACGGACTTCGCCGAACAACTGGTGCTCGTATCGATCACCTGGGCCGCGCTGCACACCTTCGGCGGCGGGACACTCGGGCTGATCCTGGCGACCTGGGCAGTCCCACGCGGTCTGCTGCTGCTGTTCGGCGGCGTCCTGGTGGACCGCAGCGACCGGCGGTTCCTGGCCATCGCGGTGGGTGTGCTGCTGGCACTGCTCAACCTGGCGGCCTCCTCGATCACCCACCACAAGGACTTGTGGATGTGGTTGCTGCTCGCCGCGGCCCTGGGCGTCCTGGACGCGGTACGGCTGCCGGTGGGATCCGCCGTACTGCCGCTCCTGGTCGACCGGGACCGGCTGGTGCAGGCAAACCGCTGGGTGAGCCTGCGCGAGTGGGCCGCGATGACCGCCGGTCCGGCACTGGGCGGCGTGCTGGTCGCGGCGCGCTGGGCGCCTCGAACGCGCTGCTGGTCGGGGCCTGCATGTACTTCGCCAGCAGCGTGCTGATGTTCCTGCTGCGAAGCTGAGCCGGCCGCAGGACGAGGAACGCCAGCCGATCCTCAAGGAGTTGGGCGGCGGCCTGGCCTTCGTGCTGAACCACCCGCGGCTTCGGGTACTGCTGCCGGTGTTCGCGCTGGCCAACCTGTTCATCCTGGGGCTTATCGGTGTCGCCATCCCGCTGATGGCGAAGAACATCCTCAAGGCCGGCCCGCAGGGCCTGGGCTTCCTGGGCGCGGCCTTCGGCGCGGGACTGGTGCTGGGCACGCTGCTGTGCAACCGGCTGCCCAGCTCGTGGCAGTCCTCGCAGAAGGCCATCTTCGCTCTGTTCATGCTCAGCGACGCCCTGCTGGCCACCGTCGGCCTCGCCCGCGACCTGCCCCTGGCCGTGCTGGCCTACTGCGGCAGCGGCCTGGCCGCAGGACCGGCGGCCACCTACTACCGCACGCTGCTCCAGACCATCCCGCCCGAGCAGTACCTCGGGCGGGTCAACAGCATTGCCCGCGCCACCTCGTTCGGGCTGGAACCCGCCTCGGTCGCCGGAGTCGGCGCTCTGTCCTCCCGGGTCTCCGCCGCCACGCTGCTGCTGGTCGGGGGCTGCGCGGCGGTGCTGGCCGACCTCACCGGCTTCGGGCTCAGCCACCGCACATCCGCGAACGCCCAAGGGGAACCGACGGCGCAGGCAGAACCGGTCAGCGCCGGATGACCACCGACGACGCCGACGGCACCGACGACGCGGGCTCCTCGGACGACAGCGGCCAGGAGGCACTGGCCCGCGAGGCCGCCGCCTGGGCAGCGCACGCGGCGCCGCTGCGGGCCCTGCACCGGCAACTGCGCGCGGAGTTCCGGGCGCAGACCCCGCCACCGGGCTGGTGCCGCTGCTGGTGCTGACGGCCGACGGGCACCCGCACATCCTCGCCACTCCACCGGGGGCGCTGTTCCCCCAACTGCTCAGGCGGCGGCAGACGGAGGGCGGCGAACCGCAGTGGGAGTGCCTGCTCGACTTCGCCGCCGAGGCCGCAGCCGCCGATACCGGCACCGCTGAGACCGCACCGCTGACACCGCCACCGCCGAGACCGGAGCCGCAGAGGCCGACACCGCCGAAAGCGACCTGGAGCAGGGCGAGTTCATCCTGGGCGACATCGTGCTGGATCCGGCCGGGGTCTACCTGGCCTACACCGTGGACCCCACCGGCGCCGATGTGTTCGACGTGCGGGTGCACGACCTGGCCTCCGGCACCACCCGGGTGCTGGCCGAGTCCGCCGCCCCCTCCCTGGCCTGGGACAGCCTGCATGCCCGACTTCTCCATCTGGCCCTCGACGACAACCGAACCCCGGTCCGGCTGCTCTCACTGGACCCGTCGACCGGCGCACACCGCGAGCTGATGCCGCTGGAAGCCACCGGCGAGTACCTCGAACTCTCCACCGGATCGGACGGACAACACGTGCTGCTCGCACGCGAGTTGCACTCACGCCGGAGCGTCTGGCTGCTGGACGCCGAAGCGGGCCGGCTGGAGCCGGTGCTGCCGGCGCGCGAGGGCCGCCAAGTGCGGGCGGACAGTGCGCGCCGGGCGCTGCGCCGCCATCGTCCGCGACGAACAGGCCCGCGACACCCTGCTGTTCACCACCCGCCTGGGCGGCCTGCCGGTCCCGCAGACCGACTGGGCCACGCTCTACCGGGCCGGGCCGGGCGAGCATCTGGAGGACCTGGTCCTGTCCGACCGCCACCTCCTGGTGGTGGTCCGCCAGGGAGGCGGCCAGCGCCTGCTGCGCTTCGAGACCGATGCGGCCACCAGTACCGGGCCCGCGCAGGTCACCTTCACCGAAGCCCCCGCGCCGCCCGAATCCCCCGCGCCACCGGAAGCGCTGCTCTCCGCGGTCCAGCTCGTCCCCGGAGTACGGCCGGCCGGCGCCGCAGTGGAGATCGTCAGGGCCGGGTGGACCGCCCCTTCGCGCTGGTACGGCCTGGACGAAGGCACCCTGACCGCCGTTCCCCACACCACCCCCCACGGCACCCGCCGCCTGCCCGGCGTCGACGTCCTGGTCCTCCAGGCGACGTCGGCGGACGGCACACTCGTCCCACTGACCCTGCTGCGGCCCACGGGGCACAGCGGCCCCCTGCCCACGGTCCTGTACGCCTACGGCGCCTACGGGCTGCCGGTCGACCCCGAGTACTCGGTCTTCCGCCCGTCGCTGTTCCGCCGGGGCGTGGCTTTCGCCGTCGCCCACATCCGCGGTGGCGGCGAGCTGGGCCCGGCATGGCACCAGGCCGGGCGGGGCCCCGGCAAACTGCGGGCCGTCGAGGACTACCTGGCCTGCGCCCGGCTGCTGACCGCGTCCGGCCGGGCCGCACCAGGAGCCCTGGTCGCCAGAGCGCGCAGCGCCGGAGCCGCGGTGGTCGGCGCGGCAGTCAACCGGGACCCGGGGCTGTTCCGCGCGGGAGTGCTGGAAGTCCCCTTCGTGGACTGCCTGGCCACACTGCTCCAACCGGACGATCCACTCGCCGCGCTGGAATGGGACGAGTGGGGCAACCCGATCGAGGACCCCGCCGCACGGGCTGCCCTGGCCGCGCTGTCACCGGTCGACAACGTCGCCCCGGGCAGGTACCCGGCGCTGCTGCTCACCGGCGGCTCGGCGGACGTGCGGGTGCGCGCGACGGAACCGCTGCGGCTCGCCGCGCGGATCCGCCGGGTCACCACCAGCGGCCGGCCGGTACTCGTACGCATCGACGGCACCGGTCACCTGGGCCACTCGGACGCCGACGACGACCTGGCGGACGAGGCCGACGTGCTCGCCTTCATCCTGCACGAGACCCAGGCCGTCGACGCCGAACAGCGACAGCCGCCCCGGGAACCCGGACAGCGCGAAGCATGACCAACCGGCAGCAGCGGGAACCTGAGCAGAAAGGTGAACTGATGTCAGCCCAGCTGAGGATCCTGGCGGTCGGGGACGTGTTCGTGGACCGCGCCGCCCCGGCCGCGGACTTCTCCGCCCTGGCCGAACTGCTGGCGACCGGGGACCTGGTCTTCGGCAACTGCGAGGGCGCCTACTCGGCCTCCGCCGACCGCGCCCCGCAGGCACGCGGTCCGCAGGTCGCGGCGGTCGAAAACGCGGCGGCGCTGGGGACGCTGGGCTTCGACGTGATGTCGCTGTCCAACAACCACAGCGTCGACGGCGGCCACCAGGGACTCCGGCAGACCGTCGACGCGCTGCGGGCCCAGGGGGTGCTGCCGGTCGGCGCCGGGATGAACCTCGCCGAGGCGCTGGAGCCGGCCGTGCTGAAGCGCGAGGGCCTGACCGTCGCCTTCGTGGCCCTGTCCACGGTCTTCCCGGCGGCTACGAGGCCCGCGCGGGCGTGCCCGGCATCGCGACCCTGCGTGCGCACACCTTCTACATCAACCCCGATGCCTCGTACTGGAATCCGGGCTGCGCACCACTGATCGTCACCGCGGTGGACGAGAACGAGTCCGCCCAGGCCGAGGAGGCCGTCAGGCGCGCCGCCGCGCTCGCGGACATCACCGTGGCCAGTGTGCACTGGGGCGATCCCTTCCGGCCCTATGTCCTGACCGACTGCGAGCCCCAGGTCGCGCAGCTCCTGGTGGACGCCGGGGCCGACATCGTCCTCGGGCACCATCAGCATCTGCTGCGCGGCACCGGATTCCTGAACGGGCGGCCCGTCTTCTACGGTCTCGGCAACATCGCCTGTGACCTGCCGAACCTCGCGGCCGACCTGCGCCGGGAGACCCCGGACCAGGACCTCGACGACGAGGACGCCTGCGCAAGGGAGTTGGGACCTTACGGGATCTACCCGCGGGCCGGCTATCCGCTGCTGCCCTTCCACCCGACGCCCGCCGCACCGTGGTGGCCCGCTGCGACGTCGGCGCCGACGGCGTCACCTCCCTCGGCCTCTACCCCTGCCGGATCACCCCCGACGGCGCCGTCGAGCCCCTGGCCTCACGGACGACCGCCATCAGGAGGACCTCACCCACATGCGGACCTGCCTGGACCACGTCCCTCCCCCGCGGACCTGTCCGTCACGCGGAGGACAACGGCTACGCCTACTGGCAGCTCTCGCCGCCCGCGCCGAGACCGAGCCCGAGCCCGGTAGCCGCCCGGCGATGCCGCGGGCACCGGGCGCCGCCGGGCGCAGGCCTTTGTCGGCGGTCCCGGTGGTGGCCGCCGGGAGGGCGCCTGCCCAGGAGCCTGTTAGCCGGGCAGGAACCGGCGCAGCCGGCGGTAGAGCACGGCGGCCGCACCGTCCACCGTCCGCCACCCGAGCGGGACGCCGAGGCCGGGCCGGCCGGGGCCGCCGTGGGTGGAGGCGGCCGCGGCGGCGTTCTGCGACCGGACCGGCGCCGACCGAGTGCTCCCGGCGGGCGCGGGTCCGTGCGGCGGTCGCCGGGACCCAGCCGGGGTTGCGTTGACCGTCCCCGAGGGGGCTATCGAGTTGCCGCTGCTGGTGCCGAACACGGCGGCAGGTGGGCGCCGTGGTGTCGACGGTCACCAGCGGATTGTTCAGACCGGTGCCGAGCTTGTCGAAGATCAGCAGCGTCCGCCCATCCCCTGGACGGCTCGCCGGGGTAGACGGTCACGGACCCGGTGCAGGGCCCAGGCGCCCCAGGACGATGGTCGCCGCACGACGGTGCTCGCCGGGTGGGGGTCGACAGCAGGACGTAGACCTGTCCCTCGTAGTTCTGCGCGAACTGGTAGACCCACTGGGTCCGGGTGTCGCAGCTGGAGCCGGCGGGCGGCAGGGGCAGCGGTGACGGCGGGGTGACGACCACGACCGACGGCATCGGCGTGGGGGCGCTCGCGGCCGGGGCACAGCCGCACGCCGAGGACAGGCCGGTTGCTCCGGCCCAGCCGATCGCCACTCCCAGGACCATGGCGGCCAGGGTTCTGAGGCGGGCGCCGGTGACCGGACGGCGCCGGACCGGCGGCGGTCCAGGGACAGCAGCCGTCGCGGGTGCGCCGGCGGGTGGTACGGGTGCGGGCGGGGGATCGGGGTCGCGTGGGGGTGCGGCCAGGTCCAGGGCTGCTCGCGCCCGCTCCCACGGCTCCCGCCAGTGGGCCGCGTCGGTGTGGCCGCAGGCGTGGACGAAGGCCTCGACCGTTGCCCAGCTCGGGAGTTCGACTCCCCCGGCCGCCTCGGAGAGCACCGAGACCGAGCGGTGGGCTCTGCGGCTCATGGTGGCGAAGGTGGGGTTCCCCGACGCCTGGCGCAGCGCCCGTAACCGCGCGGCGAACTCGGCCACGGGACCGCTGGACGGGTCCAGGTCTCGTTGTTTGCGCCCCACTTCCGCTCCTCCTGGGTCAGGGCAGTGCGTTTGTTTGTTTTTAGGGTCACATGTCAAAGCATGGCAGCGGGATTGTCTGGGATTGATTGTCCGGAATCCATAGCGTTGCTCGGCGGCGGGGCGGTCCTCCAGGGTGTAGTGGCACGCCGGGCCTCCGGGGCGTGCCGCGAAGACCGTCGACCGGAGGACGGGCCGGCAGACGCACGACACCCGCCGCGTACGTTCCCCGCTCCCTGTGGATCCATGGATCAACCCCTGTGCACGCACTGCGGTACCGGCGCCTTCGGTCGTCCCCCAGCCTCCGTGGCCCCGGCGTACACCCCCGAGCACCCGAGTGATCGGGTTCGCTGCCCGGAATCCCGGGTGGCCCCGTGCATCACCGCGAAGAAGGAGCCCGCCATGAGAAAGGTGCCGATCCGCAGGACCGGCACCATCCGGCCGACCACCTCTGCCTGGAACTGCCCCGGGGCCTTCCCCGGTTGACTGCGGACCACGACGGGGGCCGGGCGCGACAACCCTCCCGCGCCCGGCCCCGTCGCACGTCATGCCGCTTCGAGCGGACCGGGGCGGTCCGTACCTGTGGCCCGCCCGCTGCCGCGCGGCAGCCTCAGGACTTCTCCGCCAGCACCGGCGCGATGACCCGGGCCAGCTCGGCGCCTGTCATGGAGTCCAGCACCCTGACCGCTATCCGGCCCTGACGGTCGAGCACCAGCGTGGCCGGCACGGACTGCGGGTCGACGCTTCCGGCCGGGAACTGGAGCAGCAGCGAGCCGTCCGGGTCGTAGAAGTCCGGGTAGGTGAGGCCATGGGTGCTCACGAAGGCGCGGGACGCGGGCAGTTGCAGATCGCGGGTGTCGATGCCGAGGAACTGCACGCCCTTGGCCTGGTCGCTTCTGAAGACCGACTCGAACCCGGACGCCTCCGCCCGGCACGGTCCGCAGGTGGAGCTCCAGACGTTCACCGCCACGACCCTGCCCCGGTAGGAGGCGAGGCTGAGCGGCTTGCCGTCCAGGTCGTCGCCCTTGAGGCCGATCGGGGCGCCGCGATGGGCGATGGCCACCGTGGTGATCTCGCCGTAGCCCGGGATCTGCTCATTGGTGGCGATGGTGCCGCCGGCCGGCGTACCCGAGCAGGCGGTGAGGGCGAGAAGCAGGGCCGCTGCTGCGGCGCACGCCGGAATCACACCTGCGCAACGGCGCTTCGGGTGGCGTCGGAGGTACACGTACGGGCCGGGTGAGTCATGGGGGCAAGGCTTCCACAGCGGCGGATGCCCCGGAACGCCGGGGTCCTGTCGTCGCCACTGTCCGCGGGGCCCGGACGCATGGCGAGCCGGCGACTCCGGACGGACAGGTACCGGCCGGATCCGCCGACCCGCCGGACGGTCCGCCGCCCGGCGACCGTGCGGACCTGGCGCGGGCGATGCCGAGGCGTCCGGTGCCCGCCCTGTCGTGCCGGGCATCGGGGTGGCAGCATGGACACATATTTGTCGTGGGCATGCCCCAATCCTGCCCACGGCTGCCGATCGACCGAACAGGAGTTGCTTGACATGGCGATATCTGCCATCCGGGAAAGACTGGGCACGCGCGTGGCGTTACTCGCGGCCGCCGCCCTGGCTCTGGGAGCCACCACGGTGGCGGCCGGTACCGCCCACGCACTGACCCCGCGGGACACCGCACCCACGGCCTACGTCGTCAATTCCGTCAGCCGCACCCTCTCCGAGATAGACACCGCCACCGGGGCGGTCACCGGCACCGTCGCCCTCCAGCGCCGGGAGGGTCTCGGCATCGAGATGACGGAGCAGGTCGCCGCCCCCGGCGGCAAGCAGATCTACGTGCTCGACCGTCGCAGCGACGACATCTCCGTGATCGACACCGCCACCGACGAGACCTCCAGGCTGTTCCGCCCCTGCCGGGGGCTGCACGAGGACCTGCTGTTCACCCCGGACGGCAGCAAGGCATTCGCGATCTGCACGGTGGGCAACAGCTGGTCCGTCGTGGAGATCGACACCCGCACCCACGTGTCCGTCCCGGTGCCCGGGCTCGCCGGCTCGAACGCCCTGGCCGTCTCCCCGACGGCTCCGAGCTCTACGGGGCCACCTACAACGGTGTCCTGGAGCTCGACATCACCACCGGAGCGGTCACGGCCACCGTCCCCACCCCGGGGCTGGCCAGCTCGTTGACCGTCTCGCCGGACGGCACCAGGGTCTACGCGGTGATCGCCAATGATGTGGCGGTGATCGACACCACCACCGGCTCGCTGGTCGCGACCGTCCCGGTCTTCGCCGCCGGTACGGGATGATCGCCGATCTCGCCCTCTCGCCCGACGGCGCCCACATCTACACGGCCGACAACATCAACGTCGGCGCTCCGGGGGGCGGTACCGGGGCGGTGAGCGTCATCGACACCGCGACCGACACGGTCACCTCGACAATTCCTTTGCGCGGCACGGTCACTGGCGTCAGCTCGGTGGTGTTCTCCCCCAACGGCAAGCTCGCCTACGTGTCCGTCGCGTACTCCTCCGGCAAGCACGCGGACTACGAGATCCAGGTGGTCAGGACCGCCACGGCAAAGGTGACCACGACCATCGAACGCGGCTCTCCCGGCATCCTGTCCGCGACCTTCCTCGGCAACGGGGCACGGGCCTATGTCGGCCCTCTCCGGGACGCCTCCGGCCGGCTCTGCACCGGTGTGGTACCGCCACCAGCCTGCAGATCGCGGCGGTTCCCGCGACGGCCCTCCCATCCATGACCACCGTCGCCGACCAGGGCCGGCGGGCCTATCTCAACACCGGGTCCTTCGTCTGGGTGGTCGACACCGCCACCGGCAAGGTGATCACGACCATCGAACGCGGCGGATTCCCCGATGAGGTCGTGCTGACTCCCGACGGAACCCAGGCCCTGGTCGTGGGCATCGGCGCGGTACTGGCCGTCGACACGGCCACCAACGCGGTCACCACGGTCCGGATCCCCATGGCGCCGGTGGCGATCGCCGTGGCACCCGACGGCTCCGAGGCCGCTGTCACCGACCTCTACGACAACGCGGTGCAGCTCATCGACACCGCCACGGACCGGATCACCGGCTCGATCGTCCTGCCCACCAGCAATCCGTCAGCCGCTCCCGAGCTGGGCTCGCTGACGTTCTCCCCGGACGGACACTCGCTCTACGTCGCCGACGACGGCAACATCGCGGTCGTCGAGACCGCCGACGGCAGGGTCACCCACACCATCACCGTGGCCCCCGGCGGCGGCCTGATCGGACAACTGGCGGTCTCCCCCGACGGCAGCAGGCTCTATGCGGGAGACGGCACGCGCGTGCTGGTCGTCGACACCGCGACCGAGCAGGTCACCGCCACCGTCGGCCTGACCGGCATCGGCGACGACGGCAGCGGATCAGTGGCGGTCTCCCCCGACGGCAGCACGCTCTATGCGACCGGATTCAGCGGATTCGTCGGCAGCCTGTCGGCCGTCGACACCGCCACGGACACCGTCACCACCACGCTCGACCTGCCCGCCGACAACGAGTTCGACACCGCCGTCGGCGTGGCGCTCACTCCCGACGGCAGCCAGGCCTACCTGACCAACGGAGCCCCCGGCACCGTGTCGGTGATCAACACCGCGACCGACACCCTCAGCGGCACCATCGACGTCGGCAGGGACCCCTCCGGCGTGGTGATCGGGCCCTGATTCACGGGCGAGGGGGTCGAGGACTGCCTGAGCGGCCCCGACCCCCGACCCGGTCGGGCACTGTTCGGGCGACCATCGTCACCACTGTGAAAAACCGCCGGACGAAGGGTATTTTTTTCCGGCCGAACACCGGAATCCGGCGACATGACGACATGGCAATGCGCATTGCGGCTACCGGTCGGCGGCCGGGCTCCCGGGTTTTTCCCACAATATGGGAGCCATTGATTTCCGGGCCGCAAGGCGGCGTCGCCGGCGCCCGGGTGCCGCCGTGTCAGGAAAAGCTCAGTGGGCGGTCGCCAGCAGCGCGGACAGCGCTTCCAGTATCCGCGGCTCGACCCGGTAGTAGACCCAGGTCCCGCGCCGCTCGCAGGACAGCAGACCGACTTCGCGCAATTTCTTCAGATGATGACTGACGGTGGGCTGCGAAACGCCGACGTCCTGGATGTCGTACACGCAGGCCTCCTCGCTCGCATGCGAGGCGATCTTGGAGAACAACCGCAGCCGTACCGGGTCGCCCAGGGCCTTGAACATGCCGGCCATGATCGCGGCGTCGACTTCTGACAACTCCGCCGAGGTCACCGGCGGGCAGCACGGCAGCGGGCCGTCCCGCAGGAGCGGCGGCTCCAGTGCACTCAGGTTCGCCATCTGTGTGTCCCTCTTACGTTCGTCCAAGCAGTGCGGCACGGGGAGGTCCTCGCGGTCTGCGGTTCCGGGTGGCCCCCGGCGTCGCCTATGACGCCGGGGACCACCCAGGGAGCGGTCGGGACGTCAGCCGGTGAACGCGGTGAGTCCGTCAGGGGTACCGAGTCCGGTCGGGCCGTCGTAGCCGACCTCCGCGGTGCACAGGTAGGCCGGGGTGCAGGTGGCCGTCTTGCCCTTGGTGACGTCGTACAGGGCGGAGGGGTGGGCGTACAGGTCCGCCGCCGGGTCGTTGACGGTCGGGGCGCCCGCGTCGGCGAAGACCGAGGCGATCAGCGGGGAGGCGACACTGGTGCCGCCGTAGACCTCCCAGCCGGTGGCGCCGTAGGTCTCGTAGACCGCGACGCCGGTGGCCGGGTCGGCCACCGCCGAGACATCGGCGACGGTGCGCTTGGAACAGCCGGTGTCCTTCTGCCAGGTCGGCTTGGCGTCGTAGGCCGAGCAGCCGGAGCCCGCACCCTCGGTGCTGCTGGTCGACCAGACGCTCTCGGTCCAGCCGCGGGTGTTGGACGCGGTCGTGAGCGAGGTGCCGCCGACGGCCGTCACATACTGCGAGGCCGCGGGTACTCGACACCGTAGCCACCGTCACCGGAGCTTGCGGTGACGCCAGCCCGGGTGGTCGTAGTACTTGGTGTCGTACGTCGGGTCGGAGCTGGACTCCGAGCCGCCGTAGCTGTTGGAGACGAACTTGGCGCCCAGCTTGACCGCCTCGTTGACGGCCGCACCCAGGTTGGCCGTGCTCGCGGACTTGGCCTCGACCAGGATGATGTGGGCGTTCGGGGCGATCGCCGAGACCATGTCCAGGTCCAGCGACTCCTCCCCGGCCCAGCCCTGGTTGTTCTTGGGCAGGGTGCTGGTGCCGGTCTGGCTGACCTGCTGGAAGCAGCCGCTGGCGGCGGTGCACGCGGGCAGCCCGTACTGGCTGCGGTAGACCGCCATGTCCGCCCCGGCCTTGGGGTCGTTGTAGGCGTCGATCAGGGCGACGGTCTCACCGGCACCGCCGTTGGCCGGCAGGTTGTAGGCACTGAGCAGGCTGCTCGGGCCGTAGCCGGAGGGGTGGCACCGGGGGTGACGCCCAGGGCGTGGACGTGCTCGACGGTGTTGGTGACCCGCAGCGCGTCGCAGGCCATCTGCCCGGCGCTGGGCACGGCGCAGGAGCGGACCCAGGAGACCGCTGTTCTGGGAGCGGGCTGAGCGCTGGCCGTGGCGGATACCAGGCCGGTGGTGGCGAGTGCGGCCGCGCCGAGGAGCGGAAGTGCTATCCAGCGGTGACGCTGGGAGTGCGATGTGGTAAGCACGGTAGTGCCTCCAGGAGTTGGGGATTTCCGGGTATGGGAATCAGGCGCCTTTCCGGGGTCTGGGTGGCATCTGGCGAGAAGGTTACTGACGAGTTCATGACCAAACAAGAAGGACAGCCCAACGGATTTACGCAGCTATCCACTTGCAGTTAGACGAAGGATTCAATACCCCCGCCATTCGGCGGGGATATCCCCCAGTCGGGGGGTTGCCGACGGTCCGTCAGTAGACTTCGGGAGCGCAGCACCCAGCGCTCCGACTGCGAACAAGGGGGACCTCTCTCCCTGGGAGGAACAGCACTCCCGGCCAGGGCGCCGCTCATTGGGAGGCGCGCCGGCGGCGCTTCCTCACCCGGGTGCGGTGGGTGGCGCTGCTGGTCGGAGCGGCGGCAGCCGGGGCCCCGCTGCCCAGCCCCTGGATCGAGAACTGCTCCAGGCCGAAGTAGGGCGCCAGCGCCTGTTCATAGCTGCTTCCGGCGATATAGCTCTGGAGCTGGTCGTGGTCCACCGCGTCGTCGATGGACATCAGGACGGTCAACTGACTCACCGCCATGAAACGGTCGGCGAGCTGCCCGTTCTTCGGGTCCACCGAGTCCAGGAACCCGTACTGGGTGTACAGCGAGGGATAGTCGGCGACCAGTTGCGCGATGTCGGCGTCCGCCTGCTGCGGGATCACCGGCAGCGCCATGAACGCCGCATACGGGGTGACCGCGGCGTCGCCCACCTTCCCCTGGTCACTGGCCAGCACCGGCGCGCCGTAGTTGTCGTACTTGGGCTTCGCCCCCGGGGAGGAGGCCGGCGCCCAGCCCCACACCGGCGAGCCAGTGGCGGCCGCGTAGGCACCCTGCGCGAGTGCGGTGTTGCGGTCGTTCAGGCCCAGGCTGTCCGGCGCGGCCGTCTGCTCGGGGAAGACCAGGTCGGGGGCCAGCGCCTGGTACAGGCTGCCGTCGAAGGTCGGCACGAACTTGATCTGGTCGAACGTGTAGTGCCCCTCGAAGACCTGGTAGGTCCGCCGGCTCTGCGGATCGGTGTAGGTCTCGCTCGCGCCCTGCGGCGTCTGTCGCTGCCGGTGGCCGGCGGGCGGTGTCCGGTCCATCCCCCACCACAGGGATCCGGGGACCTTGCCGCTCCGATCGCCGCGTACTCGGCGATGCGCGGCCCCGAGTACGCGTTGAGGTAGGTCGACTTCGAGTAACTCCCGCCGACCTGGTACCCGTTGTACAGCACGTTGTCGGCCCGGTCGTACAGCAGCTGCCACTGCATCGCGCCCAGCAGCGAGGCGCAGTCGGAGGCCAGCGCCGGAAAGGCGGCCTCAGTCACCAGTAACCCCTGGGCCAGCCAGCCGTTTGTCGACGGTCGACACGTATCCCGACGGGTCCTCCTCGCCCTGGGGGGTGGAGATGGCCGCGCCGTTCCGGGTGCTGTACCAGCGGAAGAGGAAGCCCTGGTACTTGGGCATCCGCTGGATCTGGCCCAGCACCGCCGCGGCGTCCGTCTCGGCCTGCGCCGCGGACGCCAGCCCGAGATCCCTGGCGGCGGCGATCGCGGACAGGTAGTGCCGATCAGGGACGGGTTGGTGTACTCCCGGGCGGCGGCGGCCGGTTGCAGCTGCACGTTCGCCCCCGGCTGTCCGGCCAGCGGGACGCTGTCGAGCAGCAGGTGCGTCGCCGGATCCAGGTCGGGACCGGACAGGAAGCTCCAGGTGCGGGCGGCGACCTGACGCAGAAACCCGATCTGAGCCGACGTCAGTTCGCTGGTCGGGTTGGTCACCAGGGTGTTGCCGACGGCCTGCGAAGCCCAGCCGGAGGGGCCGCCGGTGGCGCCCGCCGACGGAGTCCCGGACGGGCTCGCCGAGTGGGAGAAGGCGCCCTCGAGGTTCGCCACCCCCAGGCCTGCCGCCACCAGCGCTGCTGCCACAACCAGTCCGACACCACGCCGTTTTCCTGTCATCGGCACTTCCCCTCCTGAGACTTGACACTCCGTCCGACCATCATGACGCCTCGGTCTCCGGCAGGTAGCGCGGCCTCAGTACCGGCCAGGTGATGTCGGCGTCCGGCGCTGTCCGGCGCACCGGGCGCAGCCCCGGGACCTCCACCGGACGGGTCTGGAGCAGCAGCAGGGCCTCGATGTTGGCCAGACGTTTGATCATCATGAAGCCGAGGAAGAGCGGCCACCACAGGAAGGAACGCCACAGGCCCCGGTAGAACATGCTGCACATGACCAGAATCAGCATCGGCAGCTTGGCGATGATGAGGAATGCCAGCAGGTGCATCAGGTTCCGGCGCAGACCGGTGTCGAAGAAGGCACCCTGGATGGCGAAGAGGTAGGCGGCGAACTGCATCGGCTGGACCAGTCGGCGGGCGCCCTTGAAGAACTCGGCGAACCAGAACCGGGGACCGGCCGACCCGGAGGCCATGGGCACGAAGCGGGCGAAGTTGTAGATCGACCCCTGGCTCCACCTGCGGCGTTGCAGCCGCAGTTGCGCGGCGTTCTCCGGGACGTCCTCGTAGGCCCAGATCCGGCGGTCGTAGACGGCCCGGTAGCCGAGCCGGGCGAGGCTGCAGGTGAAGTCGATGTCCTCGCCGAGCATGCCCTCGGGCCAGCCGCCGATCTCCAGTGCCGCCTCACGGCGCACGGCCGTGTAGTTGCCCGGCACGCAGGGCTGGGCGTCGACCACCGCGTAGGCCAGCCGGGGCAGTCCGAACCCGGCCGCCAGTTCCATCGAGCGCATCCGGTCCACCCAGGTGGTGAACGGCCGCTTCACGAACATGAACGCCCCGACCAGACCGATCCGCGGGTCCGACTCGAACCACGGCACGGTGTAGCGGAACGAGTCCGGATGCACCTCGCAGTCGGTGTCGTGCCGGATGACATAGTCGGCGGTGCAGTGGGTCAGCGCCAGGTTGAGCGCGGTGGCCTTGCCGACGTGCGTTCCCGCGATGACCTCGCCGCGCACCGCGACAGCGCGGGCCATGGCCTCCTCGGCCAGCCGCCGGGTGTCGTCCTGCGAGCCGTCGTCGCACAGGATCAGGTGCACCGGGCCGCCGTAGACCACGGCCGCGGCGTCGATGCACTCGACCCAGCGGACGATGTTGGTCTCCTCGTTGAACGCCGGGCCGATGACGTCGATCGGCGGCGGGTTCTCGCCCGGCTGCGGCAGTTTCTGGCCGCCGCAGAGCCGTAGCAGGCACAGCACGACGTAGATGCCGAACTTCAGGTACACCGGGACGGCGATCAGCACGAAGGTGTACTCGACCGGGTCGTTGGCGAGAGGTGCACCAGGACGTCGGCCGCCGATCGCCACGAACACCACGACGACCACCAGCACCGTGCCCATGATCGCGGTGTCGAAGAAGTCCCCGGTGCGCCTGATCGGGACCTGTGTGGGGCGGGGCAGTTTGTAGGTGGTCAGCGCCAGCCGCATGGCCAGCACATAGGCGATCAGATAGTGCAGCAGGATGCTGATCAGCGGGAACCGCCCGAGCGAGAGCCCGGTTTCGATGCCCACCACGCTCAGTACGGTGTCGGCGGCGACGGAGGCCGCGATCGCCAGCGGGGCGTGCAGCAGGATCATCAGCCGGCGCCCCGGGGTGGCGTGCACGCACAGGGCCAGGGCCATCGCGAAGGCCAGGAAGCTGAGCGGGATCACCGGGCGCAGGTGCGAGACGTAGGAGTCCACGATGGCCGGCTCGGGCAGGATCCGGGTGGTGGAGTAGGCGACCACCGCACGGTAGACCTTGGACAGGTCCGGGGTGCGCAGCCCGATCAGGCCGATGCTGCCCAGTACGCACACGCCGACGAAGCAGGCCACCCGCCACAGCGAGGGCGGATGCGGTTTGGGCAGGACAACCACATTGCCCACGCCCCGGTCGGTGTCGTCGAAGCGCCGGCGCAGCGCGTGCAGGATGATCCCGACCAGCACCGCCAGGTCGAGCAGGAATATCAGCAGGCCAGGAAGCCGGAGCACGTGGGTCCCTCCCGTCGCGGGGTCGTCACGGCCGCGGCGGCGGGGTCAGGGGAAGACCACATTGGCGCTCATTCCGGTCATGGTCCCCTGCGGCCAGCTGGGCACGGCCAGGCGCACGGGGTACTCGACGCTTCCGTCCTGGTCCACCGGGATCGGGCTGATCTGCGAGACCGTGGCGTCGACGGTCAGGCTCAGGGCGTTCACGGTCACCCGTGCCCGGGCGCCGACCCGCAGCTTTGCCGCCTCGCTCTCGCTGACCTGCGCCAGCAGGTACTTCTGCGAACTCACCAGCCAGATCAGCGGTTGCTGGCTGGCGCCGGAGTTGCTCGCGCCCGTTCCGGCGGCCGGCGGGAAGAGACTGAACGCGGGGCCCGAGGTGGCCTGGGCCGCGCTGGGGCCGGAGAAGCCGTGCACACCGCCGGTGCCGTCGAGGTCTCCGACGATCCCGCCGACGTCGGCGACCACACCGCTGATCGGGGAGAGCAGGGTCAGTGCCTGGAGGTTCTGCCGGTCCTGGTCCACCGTGGTCTGCGCGGATGCCACATTGGCCTGCGCGGTGGAGAGCTGGGCGGAGGAGGCCGGGGCGGTCGCTACCGCCTCCTGGTTCTGGCTGAGCGCGAGCGCCGCGCCGGCGCTGGAGGCGGCGTGTGCCGCGTTGTCCTGCAACTGCTCGGCATCGGCCCTGGCGTTGGCCAGGGCCGCGGTGGCGCTGCTGATGGCGGTGGAGTCCTTCTGCAGCTGGGACTGCAGGTTGAGGCAGTACTGGTTGGCCGTGGCCGTGGCCTGCGGGGTGGCCTGCGTCGATGCCGTGGCCGCGGGGCCGCCCGGGGTCAGCACCGGCGCCTGCACCGGCGCCTGCACCGGGACGGGCGCGAGGTCGGCGGCATCGGTCTCCGTGTTGCAGTTCGCCTGGTACTGGGCGGTGTCCGCCTTGAGGTGGCCTGTGCGTTCTGCACGGTCTGCTGGGCCTGCGCGACCTGCGCGCCGGCCTGGGCGACGGCGTCCTGCGATGCCTGCTGCGCGGACGACAGCTGCTGGTCGGCGGCGGCCACCTGGAGCGCCAGGTTCTGCCGGCCGGCCGACGAGAGGGTGGGCGACTGAAGCGCCTTCACCACGGTCTGGTCGGCGGCCAGGACGGCCACCGCGTCCTGCAGGGTGGCCTGGGCGTACGACTGGTCCAGGGTGGCCAGCGGCTGGCCCTTGGTCACCGTCTGCCCGGTCGAGACCAGGATCTGGCTGACGCGGCCGGTCTGGGTGAAGTCCAGGCTCACCGAGTTCTGTGCCTCGACGGTGCCGGCGAAGCCGGTGGGCCGCCGGTCACCTCGGTGAAGGTGTACCGGGCCAGGACGCCTCCGACGACCAGCAGGGCCACAGCGACCAGGAGTTGACGCATGGAGGCGTGCGGCAGCCGGCGGTGCGGCTCCGGGCCCTCCCTCCCGGGGCGGCGCCGTCGCCGGGCGAACTGCCGTCCCCGGCATCGTCGTTGACGGCGGCTGCGGCGTTCATTCCACGCACGCGGGCAGGGGCTTTGCTTGTCATCGCCTCTCAGCTTCCGTTTCCGTGTCGAGCGCGCCGACCATCCCGGCGGTCAGGGTGGCGCCGTCCGCCTCGTCCACGAGGAGGAAGGAGCCGGTCCGCCGGTTGGCGCGGTAGTCGTCCAGGGGCAGGGGGTCGCCGTGCGCACGGTGATCTGGCCGATTTCGTTGGCGGACAGGCTCGGTGGCGCGGGTTCGGCGGCGAGGGTGCGCAGGTCCAGGCGGTGGTCCAGGGAGCTCACGACGGCTCTGACGGTGCTGGCCGCGTGCTGCAGCAGGACCCGGTCGCCGGCCCGCAGTGGCCGGTCGGCGAGGTGGCACACGGTGGCGGTCAGGGTGTCGCTGACCCGCGGCGGGGAGTCCGAGGTCACGATCATGTCGCCCGGGAGACATCCAGGTCGTCGGTGAGCCGCACGGTGACGGACTGGGGTGCGAACGCGAACTCCACGTCCCGCTCGCCGAGCCGGTCGATCGCGGCGATCCGGGAGCGCTGCCCGGAGGGCAGCACCACGATCTGGTCGCCGCACCGCAGCATGCCGGAGGCCAGCTGCCCGGCGTAGCCGCGGTAGTCGCGGAACTCCCGGGGTCTGCGGGCGCAGCACGTACTGGACCGGGAAGCGCGCCGGCTCCGCGGCCGGATCCTGGTCGGCGTCGACCCCTTCCAGATGTTCCAGCAGGGTGGGCCCGTCGTACCAGTCCATGGCGGCGGACCGGTGCACGACGTTGTCCCCGTGCAGGGCGCTCATCGGGATCGGCACGACGTCGGATATCCCGAGTTTCGAGGCGTAGCGGGTGCACTCGTCGGTGATGGCGTCGAAGACCGACTCGTCATGGCCGACCAGGTCCATCTTGTTCACGGCCAGGACCATGTGCGGGACCCGGAGCAGTGCGGCGACGGCGGCGTGCCGGCGGGTCTGCTCGGTGACCCCGTTGCGGGCGTCGACCAGGACCACGGCCAGTTCGGCGGTGGAGGCGCCGGTGACCATGTTGCGGGTGTACTGCACGTGCCCGGGGTGTCGGCGAGGATGAACCGGCGCCGGTTGGTGGCGAAGTAGCGGTAGGCCACGTCGATGGTGATGCCCTGCTCGCGTTCGGCGCGCAGGCCGTCGGTGAGCAGCGCCAGGTCGGCGGTCTGCAGTCCGCGTTCGCGCGACACCCGCTCCACTGCCGCCAGCTGGTCGGCGAGCACCACCTGGCAGTCGTGCAGCAGGCGGCCGACCAGGGTCGACTTGCCGTCGTCGACGGAACCGGCGGTGGCCAGGCGCAGCAGTGACGCCTCGCCGGGGCGCAGACCGTCCAGGGTGTCCGCGGTGGCTCGATGATGCGAGGTCATGGTCAGAAGTACCCTTCGCGCTTGCGATCCTCCATCGCGGCCTCGGACAGCTGGTCGTCCGCGCGGGTGGCACCCGCTCGGTCAGCGTCGAGGCCGCGATCTCCAGAATCACCTCGTCAACGGTGGCGGCGTGCGAGTCGACGGCGCCCGTGCAGGACATGTCCCCGACCGTGCGGTAGCGGACCTGCCGCCATTCCACGGCCTCGCTCTCCCTCGGGCCGCCCCAGTCGCCGGGGGCCAGCCACATGCCGTCGCGGAGGAAGACCTCACGCTTGTGGGTGAAGTAGATGTCGGGCAGCGCGATGCGCTCCCGGGCGATGTACCGCCACACGTCCAGTTCGGTCCAGTTGGACAGCGGGAAGACGCGGACGTGTTCGCCCCTGCGGCGGCGGCCGTTGTAGAGCGACCACAGTTCGGGCCGCTGGCGGCGCGGGTCCCAGGCGCCGAACTCGTCGCGCAGCGAGAAGACCCGTTCCTTGGCGCGGGCCTTCTCCTCGTCCCGGCGTCCACCGCCGAACAGCGCGTCGAACCTGCCCTGGGCGACGGCCTCCAGCAACGGCCGGGTCTGCAACGGGTTGCGGGTGCCGTCCGGGCGCTCGCGCAGCCGCCCGTCGTCGATGAACTCCTGGACGCTGGCGACGGTGAGCCGCAGTCCGTGCTGGGCGACCACCGCGTCCCTGAAGTCGATGACCTCGGGGAAGTTGTGCCCGGTGTCCACGTGCAGCAGTCCGAACGGTACCGGCGCGGGCCAGAAGGCCTTGAGCGCCAGGTGCAGCATCACGATGGAGTCCTTGCCGCCGGAGAAGAGCATCGCCGGCCGCTCGAACTGCGCCGCGCTCTCGCGGAAGATGTGCACCGACTCGGATTCCAGGACGTCGAGCTGGGACAGCCGCATCCCGGATCCGGTCCGCGACAGCGGTAACGTGGGCAGCGGAGCCTCTGCCAGGGCGTGGTGTTCGGCGCTCATATGTGCAACCCGCATTCTGTCTTGGCCCGGCCCGCCCAGCGGCCCGAGCGGGGGTCGGCCCCGGGCAGGGGGCGCCGGGTGCAGGGCTCGCAGCCGATCGAGGGATAGCCCTCCGACAGCAGCGGGTTGACCAGGACACCGTGCCGCGCGATGTACGAGTCGACGTCGTCCTGGCTCCAGGCCGCCAGCGGCGAGACCTTCACCATGCCGCGTTTGGCGTCGTAGTCGACGACCCGGATGTCCGCCCGGCCCGGGTGCTCCTCGCGGCGCATCCCGTTGATCCACGCGGTGTAGGGCCGCAGTCCGCGTTCCAGCGGTTCTACCTTGCGCAGGGCGCAGCACAGGTCCGGGTCGCGGTCGTGCAGCCGTGGTCCGTACTGGGCGTCCTGCTCGGCCACGGTCTGGCGGGGTGTCAGCGAGAGCAGATTGACCTGGTAGGTCTGGGCCACGGCGTCGCGGGTGCCTCTGGTCTCGGCGAAGTGGTAGCCCGTGTCCAGGAACAGCACGTCGATTCCGGGGGCGACCGACTGTGCCAGGTGGACCAGATGGGTGTCAGCCATGGAGGAGGCGACCACCAGTCCGGAGCCGAAGACCCGGTGCGCCCAGGAGACGATCTCGGCGGCGCCGGCCTGCGCGAGTCGCGCGTCCGCGTCGTCGGCGAGCACGCGGAGTTCCGGCCTGGAAATGGACGGCGATGCCGGGGATCCTCTTCCAAGCGGGCTCTCTTTTCCATTGGAGCCCTCCTTTCAGTGGGTCAAGTGATACCAGAGGCAAGGTTCAAATATACATCCGGTACGGATCCTTCTTGCCTAATCTTTACCTTCATATCCATCGAATCAGGCCGAGTCGAGTGGATTCCCCGGAGGCCGTAGCGGGCCCTCGGATGCGGGGCCCCGATATTCTGTCACGAGTGTCGAATCCGGGATTTCCGGAATCCCCGAGGTCAGCGCGGTACGGCGGCGGGACGGCGGCGCCCTGTGTTCACCGCTGTCGAATCAGCGATTTTGTTGAACTGTCATTCATAAGGGCGTCCGCCGGGCGGCACAGGGCCTGCCGCCGGGTGTCACAGATGTGGGGCCGGCGGGCGCTGCCACCCCTGACCAGTGGTGACAAGCACCACCTGGCTTGATAGACAAATATCAAATCTGACCGTCGACGATGATCACAAATAATATGTACTGGACACGACACTAGTCTTGTGTCAGAGTCCTAGTTACCGGCAGCCCCCCAAGGGGTCAGCCGCTCCCATGCCGCTTTCAGCGAGGCCAGGGAATATCGCGTGGAGCGCTCAGGGCGCAGCCGTGTAAGAGTACTCCGGAGCATCGCCCTCCCGACATTCTCCACCGAGCAGTGTGCGTACACGTATCAATTCACGGGAGTGAGTACATGCGTATTCTTGTCCTCGGCGGCGACGGATTCTGCGGCTGGCCGACCGCGCTCCATCTGTCCGACCGCGGCCACGACGTGACCATCGTGGACAACCTCAGCCGCCGCGCGATCGACCTGGAGATGGAGGTCGAATCGCTCACCCCGATCCGCCCATCGGCGAACGGCTCCGGGTCTGGCAGGACGTGTCCGGGCGGGAGATCGGCCTGGTCAAGCTCGACCTGGCGGCGAACCCGACCGGCTGGCCGCACTCCTGACGCAGCTGCGCCCGGAGGCCGTGGTGCACTTCGCCGAGCAGCGGGCGGCGCCGTACTCCATGCGGTCCCCCCAGACCAAGCGCTACACGGTCGACAACAACGTCCGGGCCACGCACAACCTGCTGGCCGCGCTGGTCGAGACCGGCACCGACGCGGCGCTGGTGCACCTGGGCACCATGGGCGTCTACGGCTACGGCTGGTCCGGCTCCGCACCGATCCCGGAGGGCTACCTGACCGTCAAGGTCCCCACCCCGGACGGCGACCTGGAGCGGGAGATCCTGCACCCGGCCAACCCCGGCTCGGTCTACCACCTCACCAAGACGCTCGACCAGCTGATGTTCGCGTTCTACGCGGCCAACGACCAGCTGCGGATCACCGACCTGCACCAGGGCATCGTCTGGGGCACCCAGACCGCGCAGACCGCCCGCGACGAGCGGCTGATCAACCGCTTCGACTACGACGGCGACTACGGCACCGTGCTCAACCGCTTCCTGATGCAGGCCGCCATCGACCACCCGCTGACCGTGCACGGCACCGGCGGCCAGACCCGCGCGTTCATCCACATCCAGGACACCGTCCGATGTATCGAGATCGCGCTGGCCAACCCGCCGGCGGCCGGTGACAAGCCGATGGTCTTCAACCAGGTAACCGAGTCCTACCGGGTCCGGGACCTGGCCAAGCTCGTCAGCAGCCTGACCGGGGCCCCGGTGGCGAACCTGCCCAACCCGCGCCGGGAGGCCGTGGAGAACGACCTGGTCGTCCGCAACGACCGGTTCCTCGGGCTCGGCCTGGAACCCACGACGCTGTCCGAGGGCCTGCTCGACGAGTGCACCAACATCGCCCGGCGCTACCGCTCACGGGTCGACCCCAGCAAGATCATCGCCAGGTCGGTCTGGCGCCAGGGCATGGAAACCGCCCCGGACCTGGTCACCGAGCTCTCGGCCGCCCCCGGCGGGCAGCCCTGAGCAGCACGCCGGGCCCTCAGGGGCGGTTCGGGTCGGGGTGCAGCGCGAGGAAGAGCGACCAGGCCGGAGCGCGGGCGTCGTCCGGGCGGTCGGCGAACTCGCCGAGCAGGCCCTGGAGCCGGGCCCGGAACTCGTCCATGTCGGCAGGTGACAGCCGCAGGCCGAGCCGGACGGTGTCGAGTTCCGCCGCCGGGACCAGGGCGGCCTCCTCCAGGAACGCGGCGAGCGCCGTGCGGTCGTACGCGGGGTGCTCAGCGTCCAGGACTTCCTGGTCGCCAGATAGGGGATCTCCCGTGCGCCGCGCGCGCCCCGCCGCTCCTCCTGCGCCTTGAGGAAGCCGGTTCGGACGAGGATGCGGGTATGGTGCAGGACGCTCGCGGGATCGCGGCCGAGCGTCCGGGCGATCTCCTTGTTGGTGTGTGCCTCGCTGAGGCAGATCCGCAGGATCCGCAGCCGCAGAGAGGACGCCAGCGCCCTCGCCTCCGCATCCGTCGCCGGTCGCGCTCACTCATGTCCCCCCTATAAAGGTGATTGACAAGTCTCAATCACTTCTTCACCGTAGACGCCATGAGCGATCTCGAAGCCGACCCGGGCGGGGTGCCCGATCCCACCCCGCCCGGCGGCGCGGCGGCCTGTGGCACCACCGCGAGTTCCGGCGGCTGTGGGTCGGCGAGACCGTCAGCCAGTTCGGCACCTCCATAAGCCAGTTGGCGATTCCCCTGGTCGCGATCCTGGTGGTGCACGCGTCGGCGTTCCAGGTGGGCCTGCTGACCGCGCTGGAGACCGCGGCCTTCGTGCTGGTCGGGCTGCCGGCCGGGGCCTGGGTGGAGCGCATGCGGTTCCGTTCGGTGCTCGTCGTCAACGACCTGATCCGGGCGGCGCTGCTGGGATCCATTCCGGTGGCACAGCTGATGGGCGTGCTGACGATCGGCCAGCTCTACCTGACCGCGTTCGCGACCGGCATCAGCACCGTCTTCTTCGACGTGGCCTACCAGTCCTACTACTTCCCCAACTCGTGGGCCGGAAGCTACTGGTGGAGGGCAACGCCAAGTTGCAGGCCAGCGAGTCGGTCAGCCAGATCGCCGGGCCCGGCCTCGGCGGCCTGCTCATCCAGGCGCTCACCGCGCCCTTCGCCGTGGCCGTCGACGCGCTCAGCTTCCTGTGGTCGGCGGCCTTTGTCACCGCGATCGGACTCCGGCCGCCCAGGCCCGAGCCGCAGGCGGACCGGCACCTGCGGCGGGAGATCGGCGACGGGCTGCGGTTCGTGCTGGGCAACCGGATGCTGCGGGCGATCGCGATGTGCACCGGGACCGCCAACCTCTTCAGCGCCATGGGCCTGGCCGTGTTCTACCTCCTGCTCGCGCGCGAACTGCGCCTGTCGCCCGGCTACATCGGTCTGTTCTCCTCGACGTCCGCGGTCGGCGGCCTGCTCGGCGCGCTGGTCGCGAGCAGGTTCGCGGCCAGGTTCGGCCAGGGGCCGGCGATCTGGATCTCGGCCGCGGCCTTCGGGCCGTGCGGCTTCGTGGCCCCCTTCGTGCACCGGGACTGGACGCTCGGACTGCTCGCCCTGGCCCAGATCGTGATGTGGGTGTGGGTCGTCGTCTACAACATCACCAGGTGAGCTTCCGTCAGGGACTGTGCCCGCCAGGGCTGCTGGGCCGGATGAACGCGACGATGCGGTTCCTGGTGTGGGGCACCATGCCGTTCGGCGGCTTCCTCGGCGGAGTGCTCGGCTCGACCGTCGGGGTGCGCGGCACGCTGCTGATCGCCGCGGTCGGCGGGTCGCTGGCGTTCCTGCCGGTCTTCCTCTCCCCGCTGCGCCGGGCACGCGAACTCCCGTCCTGCCCGGAGCCCGCGGCCGGTGACCGGTCCCCCGACAGCCTCGCCCCGACGGACCGGTAGCCGGGCTGCTCCCCGCAATGGTGCCGGGCCGTGCGGCTTGAGCGGGCGTGGTTCAGTTCTGGTCGACCGCCGTGATCGAGTACTGCTCCATGCGCAGATAGGGCGCCAGTTTCCGCCCGTAGCTGCCGCCCGTGGTGTAGGTCCGCAGCCGGCCGTCGTCCAGGGCGTCGTCGAGCGCCATGAGGATCGTCATCTGGCTCGACGCCAGATAGCGGGCCGCGATCCGGCCGTCGCTGATGTCCACGGAGTCGAGGAACCCGTAACGGGTGTACAGCGAGGGGTAGTTGATGAGCAGCTCGGCGATGTCGGGGTACGCCTGCTGCGGAATGACCGACAGGGCGAGGAAAGCGGCGTACGGGGCCACCACCGCATGCGCCACCCGGCCCTGGTCGATGGCGAGGTCGGGCACGCCGTAGTTTGCGGTACTGCATCCGCGGCCCGGTGGACGTCGCCGGCGCCCACCCCCAGACCGGGTGTGGGTGCTCAGCCCGTACGCCGCCTGCGCGAGGGCGGTGTTGCGGTCGTTGGGGCCCAGACTCGTCGGGGCCATGGACTGTTCGGGGAAGACCAGGTCAGGAGCCAGTGCCTGGTAGAGACTGCCGCTGAAGGTCGGGACGAAGGTGATCCCGTCATAGCTGTAGTGGCCCTCGAACACCCGGTACGGCCGGTGGTTCTGCGGATCCGTGTAGGTCACCCAGCGTCCCACCGGGACCTGTCGTTGGTTGTGGCGCGCCGGCGGGGTCCGGTGCGGCCCCCACCACAGGGCTCCGGGGCCGCAGTAGGCGTTGTCGTAGGTGTAGCGCGAGTGGGGGCCGCCGACCCAGTACCCGTTGTAGAGCACGTCCGCCGCCCGGTCGTACACGAGCTGCCACTGCATCGCGTCCAGCATCGACGCGAACTCCGGCGCGAGCCGGGGGAAGGCGTCCGCCGCCGTGAGCATCCCCTGGGCCAGCCACCCGTTGTCGACGGTCGAGACATACCCCCGGAGGTGTCCGCGCCCTGGCCCGGGTCCGGCACACCGGCTCTGGTCTGGCACGGTTCCACCAGGAAGCCCCCGCTGCGGGGCAGCTTCCGGATCTCGGCCAGCACCGCGGCGGCGTCCGCCTCAGCCCTGTCGCCGGAGGCGAGGCCGAGGTCCCTGGCGGCGACGATCGAGGACAGATACATCCCGATGAGTGCCGGATTGATGTGCACCTGCGTGCACCGCTGCGGTTCCAGGCCGGTGCCGGCGGAGGCCCCCTCGGGGACGCTGGGCAGCGGCAGGCGGGTCCGGGGGTCAAGGTCGGGACCGGAGAGGAAGGCCCAGGTCCGGCCTGCGACCTGGCGAAGAAACGACGACTCGGAGGCCGTCAGCCCGGTCGTCGTCACCGCTCCCGCGTCCCGCTCGGCATCGGGGCGGGGGGAACACCGGCCTCGCGGCCGATCCGCTGCGGAGCGGCCGACAGCAGCGCCGGGAGGCCGTCCTGGTGCACGCCCGCCCGCGCAGACCGCGGCGGCCAGTGCCGCCACGGCCAGCCCTGAGCCGATGGACCAGCGAACTCTGCCCGTCATCTCCCGCGCTCCTCTCTCGGAGGAGTGCTCAGAGTAATGACGCGTCCATGACCATACAAGACTTCGGCCCGACACAAACGGCCTGTGCCTTCGTCGCGCCCGGGCAGGCGAAACGACGGTACGAGCCGGCGCCCGAAGACCATCCGGATTTCCACAGTCCGGGGGCACCGCGCGGCGCTAGGATCGCTACCGGCCAGTAATAAGCGCGACGCTACGAGGTGCCCATGCCCTATCACCAGCCCGCCCCGTCCGCCACAGCCCTCACCGCCCTGCTGGCCGTCGCCGGCACCATCCACTTCCTCAAGCCGGAACCCTTCGACGCCATCGTGCCGCGATCACTCCCGGGGCGGCCGCGGACCTGGACCTACCTCGGTGGCGCGCCGAGCTCGCGGTGGCGGCAGCGCTGGCGACCCCCGCACCCGCAGGGCCGGGGGCTGGATGGCCGCCGGCCTGTTTGTCGCGGTGCTCCCGGCCAATGTGCAGATGGCCCTCGACTGGCAGCACAAGGCACCCGCCCTGCGCGCCGGCGCCTGGGCCCGGTGCCGCTCCAGATCCCCCTGGTGCTGAGGTCACTGCGCATCGCACGGGGATGAACAGGGCGGCGCGGCCCGTTCGCCCGTTCGGCTCGCGCGGGGAACCGCGGCGCCGGGGTGGGTCCGGGCGGGCGGTGGCGGTCGCGGTGCCCGCCCGGCTGGTGGATCATGAACCACAGGGGGTCGGTCGGCAGGCAGGTACGCGTCCATGGTCACCGGTTCGGACTCGGTCCCGGGCAGCCCACCCCGGCGGCGGACATCACCCCGCGCGGTGGACAGCCCGGTCGGCCGCGGCCGAGCTGCGCCACGGCTCCGGTCCGGCCGCCACCGCGGTCCGCCGCGGCCTGCGGACCACCCTGTCGGCCTGCGTCAGCTTCTATCTGTGCCTGTACGGCCTGCACCAGCCGGTGACCGCGACCTACGCGCTGTTCGCCTCGGTGGCAATGGCCGGGCTCTCCCGGATCCCGGGCTCGGGACGGCAGCGGGCCACCGTGGTGCTGCGGGTCCTGCCCGCCGGCTGGCTGCTGATGACCCTCGGCACCCTGCTGGCGGTACGGAGCTGGGCCGCGGCGCGGGCATGCTGGTCGTCGGGTTCGTGCTGGCCTTCGGAGCGGCGGCCGGTCCACGGCTGGCCGGCGCCACCCCGGGCCTGCAACTGCTCTACATCCTGCCCTGCTTCCCGCCCTACGCACCCCAGGACCTCGGGGAACGGCTCGGCGGCATGACTCTGGGCTTCGCCCTGCTCATCGCCGCCGAGGTGTTCCTGCTGCCGGACCCACGGAGCCCCTCGTACCAGGAACTGGTCGCCCGGGGCGCGGCCACGGCCGCACGCTGCACCCGGGAGACGGCCACCGCCCCCTGGATCCTGTCCGCCGCCTCGGTCGCCGACGCCACGGCCGCCGGCCAGGCGCTGCGGCCGTCGCGGGTGCCGGAGGCCGACCGGCCGGCCGCGCCGGGCGTCCGTGACCGGGCGCTGGCACACTCCGGGGACGCCACCCGGGTGCTGCTGGCCCGGCTGCGGGAGCTGCCGGCCGTCCCCGACCCGGTGACCGGTCCCGGCGACCACACCCTGCGCCTGCTGGAGCAGGTCGCGGCCACGGCCGACCGGTCGGCGCACGCCATGGCGACGGGCCGCGCCGACCGGTCCGTGGGCACCGCCCCGCTGGAGGAGGTGCTGGCGGAGTACCACCGGGGCCGGGTGGACCGCGCCGAGGACCGGAAAGGCGCGGTCAGGACGGCGGTGCTGCGCCGCCAGGCGGCACTGATCGAGGTCGCCGAGGTGACCGTGGCCATGCACCACGCCGTCACGGTGGCGATCGAGGGACGGCAGAGCCCGGACGGGCCCGGCCGGATGCCGTTCTGGTACGCCGACCAGAGCGCGGTACGGCTGTGGTGGGTACGCCTGAGCGTGCATCTCAGCCCGCGGTCGGTCTACTTCCAGAACGCCGTCCGCACCGGCCTGGGCCTGGCCGCAGCCCGGACGGTCGCCGCCGTGGTGTCGCTCCCGCACGGCTTCTGGGCGGTCCTGGCCGCGCTCACCCTGATCCGCACCACCAACGCCCAGACCCGGACCACCGTGCGCCAGGCGCTGACCGGCACCCTGCTCGGCGCGATGGCAGCGGCCGGACTGCTGGTCCTGACCGGCCATCACACCAATGTCTACGCCGTGATCCTGCCACTGATCATGCTGGCCACCTTCTGTCTCGCGCCGCTCCTGGGCGTGGGCTGGGCCCAGGGCATGTTCACCCTGACCGTGTCCACGGTCTTCGCCCAGCTCGACCCGGCCGGCTGGCAACTGGCCGAGGCCCGGTTCCTGGCGGTCCTGGTCGGCAGCCTGATCGGCCTGGTCTGCGGGATGCTGGCCTGGCCGCGCGGCGCGCACAACGAGCTCCGGCGGGACATCACCGTCCTGCTCCGCGCCGTCGCCGCGACCATCACCTCGACCACGGGCACCCTCACCGACGCCCCGCGGCCGCCGACGGACACACCGACGGTCCACCATGCCCTGCTGCTCGCGGAGTCGTCCTTCGCCCAGTACCAGAGCGAACCGCAGCGCCCCAGCGCCCCGCAGCCGGACTGGCAGGCGGCACTGATCGCCGGGTACCACGCCGAGCGCGGCAGCCAGCGGCTGCTGGAGCACCGCGACCAGCACCGGCAGGACCCGCCGGGCGAGGGCGCCCTGGGCCCGGACACCGGGGCCTGGCTCACCGGCCTCGCGGACCATGTGGCCGACGAGTACCGCCGGTTCACCGATCGGCTGGAGGCCGGTGGCGACGGCGCCGTCACCGCCGACCGCCCCTCGACCAGCACCCCCGGGCCGCTCTCCTCGCCCGGGAACCACGCCGACACGCCCGCGACGGCGCTGCCCTGCTGTACGACACCGACGCCTGGTTGCAGGGCCTCACCGCCGACCTCACCCGGATCACCGCGCCCGCCCGGCCGAAGGCCGACTGATCCGCCGGTGGTGAGCGCCGGTACCGGGCGGCCTTCGATCCCGGCGATCCCGGCCCCGTCCGGCCGCGTGCCCCGGCTGGTTGCGCGCCCCGGCCCGGTGGGAGCGCAGGCCGGTCCTCTCCGCACCGAACGCCTCTCCCCGGCCTGAGCCGGCCCGAGGGCTCCCGGCAGCCGGGCGGGCGGCGGTCGCCCCAGGGGCCCACAGCGGTCCGCTTGGCTGTGCATAGAATGCCGGACGCGGGGCCCGCGGGACACAGGGCGCCCGTGAACAGGTCAACGATGGGGGACATCATGACCGTAGGTCGACGTCGGAGCCTGGGCCTGTTCGGGGTCTCGGCCGCTGCTGTGCTGGCGCTGTCACTGACCGGCTGCGGTACCCGGGTCGCGGGTGCGCCGCCGCCGGCGGGGGGCACGCCGCCGGCAGTACACCCGCCGCCGACGCGGGTGCCGGAGCTGTGGTCCGGGCCACGGCCCTGGGGTTCGTACGCTACCGGGACGCGGTCCAGTGGCCGTCGGTGAGCGACTACGTGCCCCCGGGTGAGGGGTTGCAGATGCTGCTGCCCGACGGTCCGTGCGTGCTCGGGATCGGGACCTTCCAGAACGGCTACCGCGGTGTCGGGGCGAACTGGAGGAGCAGCCCCGGCTGCGACCGCCTGACCCTGTCCCCCGCGCCCGGCAGCGGGGATCCCAGCTCCGGCGGGGACGGACCGCCGGCCCAGTCCGCGGCTGGAACGGCGGCGGCGTGTACGGGCAGGCGGTCGTCCGCTGGACCGACGGCTCCCTGATCGCGGTGGACGGTGACCTGAACCGCGTCTACCCGAACGGCAAGCTGCGCCGGCTCGCCGATCTGGGACTGCCGGTGCCCGAGAATCCCGACAGCGAGTCGGAGGACCAGGGCGAGGCCGGCACCGCGATCCGGGTCGGGCAGCGGCTGCTGATCGGCGGCGGGGAGATGCTCAGCGAGGTGTACCACCCGCTGCTGTGGGTCTCGGACGACGTGGGTGCCACCGTGCGCCGGGTGGCCCTGCCCGTGCCGTCCGGCCCGGACGCGCACACCGCCGTCGGTGCGCTGGCCGCCAACGGCAACTCGGTGGTGGCGCTGGCGGCGTCCGCGTCCAATGCCTACACCAACGCGCCCGTGGGGCAGTTGGCGATCTGGTACTCCACCGACGCCGGCTCGCGGTGGACGGTGGACTCGGTCGGGGGGCTCCCCGCCGGGGCCGTCATGACCGGCGTCATCAGGCTCAGGAACAGCTGGCTGGCCTACGGCAGCATCGTCCACTACGGCAGCCCCGACCGGCCGCTGGTGCTGACCAGCACGGACGGCAGGTCGTGGCAGCGCAACGACGGTCCCGGCATGGGCTTGGGCGATCTGGTCGCAGCCACCGTCGACCAGGCCGGGCAGCCGGTGCTGGTGGGCAGCCAGGTGCTGCCGAAGCAGCAGGCCAATACCCTTTCCACCTACTGCGGCGCGGTCTGGGTGGGTGACGGCAAGGCAGCCGACTGGAAGCGGGGCGCCCTCAGTTGCGACACGGCGCCGCCCACCGCCGCGGCCACGCTGCCCGACGGACGGGTGATCGTCGCCGGCAACCGCGACCTGTGGCTCGGCCGCCCCACGACCTGACAGGCATGCCGTCGCCGGGCTGACCCCGCAAAAGCTCCCGCCGCAGGGCGCCCGCCGCAGGCGTCGCGGCGGGCGGACGCGGGGTCGTCCGGCACGCGGTCACCCCGGCTCCCGTCGCGGTCCACCGGTTTTCGAGGTCTTGCCAAAGCCCCCTGGAAGCCGCACTATTTGAGCGACTGCTCAAAGTATTCGCTCCAAGGGGGCCGCATGGCCAAAGCCGGTGGCAGGCGCACCAGTTCGCGCTCGTCGGAGGAGACCCGGGCCGCGCTGGTCCGGGCGGCCGGGGAGGCGCTGCGGGAGGTGGGCTTCGCCGGGGCGAGCGCCCGCGACATCGCACAACGGGCGGGTGTGAACCAGGCGTTGGTCTTCTACCACTTCGGCTCGGTGACCGGACTGCAACTCGCCGCGCTGGACCAGGTCAGCGCGGACCGCAACGAGCGCTACCGCACGCTGGTGGAGAACACCGGCTCACTGGGCGAACTGGTCGGCGCCGCACGCTCGATGTTCGAGGAGGACCTGGACCAGCACCATGTCACCGTGCTGGTGGAGATGATCGCCGCCGCCCAGTTCAGCCCCGAGCTGCGCCCCGAGGTGGCCGAACGCATCCGCCCCTGGCGCGAGTTCGCGGCTGACAGCATCCGCGAGGCCACTTCCGGATCCCCCGCCGCGCGGCTGCTGCCGCCGGAGGAGGCCGCTCATGCGGTGGTCGCCCTGTATCTGGGCCTGGAGATGCTGGCCAACCTGGAGGACGACCGCGCGCCCGCGCTCTCCCTGTTCGACCGCGCCCACAGAATCGCCGCCCTGTACGACAAGTTCTTCGGACGCAGGAGGAGAACATGAAGCGGGACCTGCTGCTCTTCACCGGATGGATGCTCACCGGCGCGCTGGCGATGGGCGCGCTGGGAGCCGTCTTCGCCCTCCCGGTCTTCCTCCTCCTGGGCGCCCTCGCGGGCGGGATGCTGGCGCTGATGGCCGGCCGTCGCGACACCCGGCGCGGACTGCCCGGGCTGCTGGCCGCGGCGGCGCTGCCGCTCGCCCTGCTCACCTGGGGCAACCGGCACGGCCCCGGCGAGTACTGCGCCCACGGCGCCTGCCAGGACGGTCTGGCGAACCCCTGGCCTTTCGGCATCGCGGCCGCCGTTCTCCTCGCCTTGGCCGTGGCGCTCCTCCTGCGGCTGCGCAGACGCTGAACCCGGCGCCGGCCCGCGGTCGCGGTCAGCCCGCGAGCGCCGACTCCGCCGCCCCGACGGCGGCGGCACGCGCCTCGGCGCTGAGGCCGATCCGGGTGCGGCGGTCGAGCAGGTCCGCGACATCCAGCGCGCCCTCGTGCCGCACCGCGAAGAGCAGTTCGGCCGGCGTCACCTCGGTCGTCCCGGAGATCGGGCGGTTGAGCTCCGGGCCGCCCACGGCCAGGACGTCGGCCGCCTCGGTGCCGTAGCGGCGGACCAGGCGCTCGGGCGCGGGCACCGCGCCGAGCACGGCCCGGCCGGCCGCGCCGACCAGCGGCAGCGCCGTGGTCCGGCAGGGGCCGCACGCCAGGCCGCGGCCGGCGACGCCCGCGTCCAGGGCGTCCTGCGCCATCCGCCGATAGGTCGTCAGCTTGCCGCCGACGACGGTGATCAGGCCGTCGGCGGCGGTGATCACCTGGTGCTTGCGGGAGATGTCCGCGGTGGTGCCGGTGCCGGTGTCGAGCAGTGGGCGCAGCCCGGAGTAGGTGCCGAGGATGTCCTGCCGGGTCAGGCCGGACGCGAGCGCCAGGTTGATCGTCTCCAGCAGGAAGTCGATCTCGGACTCGGCGGCCTGCGGCTCGTCCGGCACCGGGCCGGGGGCGTCCTCGTCGGTCAGGCCCACGTACACGCGGTTGTCCGGGGCCGGGAGGGCGAAGACGTACCTGCCGAAATGCCCGGGGACGGGCACGGTCAGCCCGCAGGACAGGCCGCCGAATGCCTGCTGCGACACCACCAGGTGGGTGCCCCGGGACGGTCGCAGGGTCAGCCCGGGAACCAGCTCGCCGGCCCACACCCCCGCAGCGTTGATGACGATGCGCGCGCTGACGTCGATCGCCCGGCCGGTCAGTGTGTCCGTCAGCACGGCTCCGGCGCCGGTGGCCTGGGTGACCTCCGTCCGCGTCAGCACCCTGGCCCCCAGCCCGGCGGCGGTGCGCGCCAGCGCGACGACGAGCCGGGCGTCGTCGTTCAGCTGTCCGTCCCAGCCCATCAGCCCGCCGCGCAGGCCGGCCACCCGCACCGTGGGGGCGTGCCGCGCGACCTCGGCGGGCGAGATCCGGCGCGAGCGGGGCAGGGTCGCGGCCGAGGTGCGTGCGGCTTTGCGCAGCAGGTCGCCGGCCAGCAGCCCGGCCCGGGTCAGCGCGGCGTCCCTGGCCGAGACCGACGGGTGCAGCGGGATGACCTGCGGGAAGGCGCGGACCAGATGCGGGGCGGTGCGGTCGATCAGGATGCCGCGCTCGACCGCGCTCTCGTGCGCGATGCCGACCTGGCCGGACGCCAGGTAGCGCAGGCCGCCGTGCACCAGCTTCGAACTCCAGCGGCTGGTGCCGAAGGCGAGGTCGCGCTTCTCGGCCAGCACCACCGACAGGCCGCGGGCGGCCGCGTCCAGCGCCACGCCGGCACCGGTGACGCCTCCCCGATGACCAGCACGTCGACGCGCGGGTCCGTGTCCAGCGCGTCGAGTTCCCGGGTGCGGCGGTCGGCGTTCAGTGAGGTGTTCTTCACGGTGCCAGATACCTGTCGATCAGCTCGGACAGCTCGGCGTCCAGAGCGGCGTATTCGGACGGGGCGACCAGGACGGGCCCGGTCAGGGTGAACGACCAGGCGCTGAGCAGCACCGCGCGGGCGAGCATGGCCGGGTCCCCACCGCGGATCGAGCCGTCGCCCTGCCCCTGCACGACGACGTCCCGGACCAGCGCGAGCTGCATCTCCGTGCTGGTGCCGCGGCGCTCGAAGACGTAGGGGAGCAGGAACTCCGGGTCGACCTCGATGATCTTGCGCAGCAGCGGGTGGGTGCGCAGCTCGCCGACGAGGTGCACGACGGTCGAGGCGACCCGGCTGCGGCCCGGGCCCTGCGGGAGCGCCGCCCGGCCGACGACCGCGGCGAACTCCCGGGTGACCAGTGCGGCGATCACCGCGCGGACATTCGGCCAGCGGCGGTACAGCGTGGCCCGGGAGACCTCGGCGCGCCGGGCGATGTCGGCCATGTTCATCCGCTTCATGCCGATCGCGAGCAGCAGCTCGTAGGCCGCGTCGAGTATGCGCTCCTCGGGGATCGCGTTGGCCGCGGTCATCGGCTCATCAGCCTTGCGTTGCTGCAACACCATATGTATATGTGTATCACCTCACCGATCGATGGAGGAACCTGGTGACCGAGTACGATCTGCCTCCCGCGGCACGCCACCCCTACACCTGGGGCAACCTTGAGACGCCCGGGCACCTGCCCGAGGCCGCGGTGGGAGCGATGGCCGCCCTCGGCGCGGTCCCGGCCCCCGGCAGCGTCGCCGTGCCCGACGTGCGCGTCCCGGACCGCACGCTGCCGGCCGAGGCCGCGGAGGACCTGGCCAAGGCGCTCGGCGCCGAGCACGTCAGCTCCGCGCACGACGTACGCGTCGAGCACACCCGCGGCTTCTCCAGCCCCGACCTGCTCAAGCTGCGGGCCGGCGACGCCTCCGACGCGCCCGACGCGGTGGTCTTCCCCGGCTCGCACGAGGACGTCGTCGCGGTCCTGGAGATCTGCACCCGGCACCGCGTCGCGGTGGTCCCCTTCGCCGGGGGCACCTCGGTGGTCGGCGGACTGACCCCGGTACGCACCGGGTTCGCCGGTGTGGTCACGCTCGACCTGCGCCGGCTTGACCGGCTGGTGAGCGTCGACCAGGTCTCCCGCACCGCGGTACTGGAGGCGGGGCTGCGCGCGGTGACCGCGGAGCGCCTCCTGGCCGAGCACGGCCTCACCCTCGGGCACTTCCCGCAGTCCTTCGAGATGGCCTCGATCGGCGGATTCGCCGCCGCCCGCTCGGCCGGGCAGGCCTCGGCCGGCTACGGGCGCTTCGACGACATGGTGGTCGGCCTGACCCTCGCCACGCCGCGCGGCACCGTCACCCTGGGCACCGCGCCCAAGTCCGCGGCCGGCCCGGACCTGCGCCAGCTCGTGCTCGGCTCGGAGGGCGCGTTCGGCGTGATCACGTCGGTCACCGTCCGGGTCCGGCCGGTGCCCGCGGTCCGGGTGTTCGAGGCCTGGAACTTCCCGTCCTTCACCGAGGGCGCGGCCGCGCTGCGCACGCTCGCCCAGGACGGGCCGCTGCCGACGGTCCTGCGGCTCTCGGACGAGATGGAGACCGCGGTCAACCTCAGCGACCCGAGCGCCGCGCTCACCTCGCCGGGCTCCGGCGGCTGCCAGGTGATCACCGGTTACGAGGGCGCCGAGGCGGCGGTCACCGCCACCCGCGCCGGCGTGACCGAGCGGTTCCTCGCCCTCGGCGCACAGAGCCAGGGCACCGACTCCGGCGAGAAGTGGCGCACCGGCCGTTTCCGCGGCCCCTATCTGCGCGACCCGCTGCTCGATGCCGGCGCCCTGGTCGAGACCCTGGAGACCGTGACCTTCTGGTCGAACCTGGAGCAGCTCAAGACCGCCGTCACCGAGGCCGTCTCCGGCTCGCTGGCCGAGCAGGGCTCCCCCGCCCTGGTCATGTGCCACATCAGCCACGTGTACGAGACCGGCGCGTCGCTGTACTTCACCGTGGTGTCCAAGCAGCTCGACGATCCGCTGGCGCAGTGGGCCAAGGCCAAGGAGGCCGCGAACAACGCGATCCGCGCGTGCGGCGCCGCGATCTCGCACCACCACGGCGTCGGCACGGACCACCGCGAGACGCTCGCGCGCGAGCTCGGCCCCATCGCGGTCGACATGCTGCGCGCGGTCAAGGCCGGCGTCGACCCCGCGGGATCCTCAACCCCGGCGTCCTGATCGGCTGACGGGGATGCCTTCCTACACCGCGCTGATCAACCCCATCTCGGGCGGCGGACGGGCGCCCCGGGTGTGGGAGCCGATCGCCCGGGCCCTGGGCGCGCAGGGCGTCACGGTGTCCACCGAACTGACCCGCGGTCAGCAGCACGCGGTCGAGACCGCCGCGGCCGCGGCCCGGCGCGGCGACATCGTCATAGCTGTCGGAGGCGACGGCCTGGTCCGCGACGTCGCGGCCGGCGTGTACGGCACCGGCGCGGCGATGGCGATCGTCCCCGGCGGCCGGGGCAACGACCTGGCACGCAAACTGGAGCTGCCGCACGACGCGGCCGGACTGGCCAGCATGCTGGCCCGCGCGGTCACCCGCAAGGTCGACGTCATCGAGGCCGGCGGCCGGGTCGTGCTCGGCAACGTCTACGTGGGCATCGACTCGGTCGCCACCGAGGCGATCAACAACGCCCGCTGGCTGCCCGGCCTCGTCGCGTACCGGCTGGCTCCGATCGGCGCGATCCTGCGCTGGACGGCGCCGGAGTTCACCCTGACCACGGCCGAGTGGTCCCGGCGCGGGCGCATGCACATGGTTGTGGTGGCCAACTCCGGCCGCTACGGGCACGGCCTGAACATCGTCCCCTCGGCCGACCTCGACAGCGGCGTCCTCGATGTGCTGACCGTCGCCGACGCCCGCGCGGCAAGGTCGTACGCTTCATCTCCAAGGCGAAGTCGGGGCGCAGTGCAGGCGCCGGAAGTCTCGGTCGCCCGGGCCACCGAGATCACCGTCGACGCCGACCGCCCGGTCCCGGTGCACGCGGACGGCGACTACCTCTGCGAACTGCCGGTGACCGTCAGGGTCGTACCGGCCGCACTCGATCTCGTGGTGCCGTAGCGGAGGCGCGGTCCGGCAGCCGTCCCCAACTCGCCACCGGCGTCCGGCGCTTAGCATGAGCGTGACGGCCCGTCGGCAGGCGGGGCCGGGGCTGCTCAGGGGGACGCATGCCACAGAGGATCCGCTACGGACTGCTCGGAGAAGTGACGCTGCACCAGGGCGGAACCACGCGGCAGGTGCCCGGGGCGATGCCGCGCACGGTGCTGGCGATGCTGCTGCTGAACAGCAACCGGGCGGTGAGCCTCCCGGTGCTGACGGACGTGCTGTGGGCGAGCGCCCGCCCGCCACGGCGAAGGCGTCACTGCACAACACGGTGCTGCGCTGCGCCGCCTGCTCGGGCACCAGGCGGCGGAGCGGCTGCGGTCGGTGACAGCCGGATACCGCCTGGAGGTCCGGGAGGGGGAACTCGACCTCCAGGTGTTCACCGACCTGTGCGGCAGCGGGCGCAGGGCCGAGGCCGACCAGCAGTGGAGCGCCGCCAGGTCGGACCTGGCGGCGGCCCTCGGGCTGTGGCGCGGCGAGCCCCTGGCCGACGTCGACCGCCCCGCGCTGGACCAGGCGCAGCGGCAGCACCTGGAGGAGCTGAGGCTGCAGGCGCTCCAGGGCCGGATCCACGCCGACCTCCAGCTCGGCCTGCACACGGCCGTTCTGCCCGAGCTGCTGGCGCTGACCCGGCAGCACCCGCTGACCGAGACCTTCCACGGGCTGCTCATGCTGGCCCTGTACCGCAGCAACCGCCCGGGCGACGCCCTGACCGCCTACCAGCACGCGCGCACCGCCCTGGCCGAGGCGCTGGGCGCCGACCCCGGCCACGCGCTGCAACAGCTGCACCAGGACATCCTGCGCCAGTCCCCCGCCCTTTCCGCTCCGCCCGATACCGTCACCGGCGCCGCGCTCACGCCGGGGCCCGGCCGGGCCGCCACCGCGGCCCGCACCGCCTCCCCCACGCCGCATCAACTGCCTTCCGGGACACCGTTCTTTGTCGGAGGACGGCGGAGCTGCGGGAGCTGGACACACTGGCGACCGCCGCCGACGGCTCCGCCGCCCCGCTCTCCCCGCTCTCTGTTTTCTCCCGCTCTCCCGTTACCGCGGATCGCGCTGATCTGCGGCACGGCGGCCGCGGGCAAGACCGTGCTGGCCGTGCACTGGGCGCGGCGGGCCGCCGACCGGTTCCCGGACGGGCAGCTCTATGTGGACCTGCGCGGCTTCGATCCCTCCTCCCGCGCGCTGGCGCCGTCCCAGGTCCTGTGCGGATTCCTTGACGCGCTGGGCGTCAGCCCGGCGCAGCGGCCGGTCGGCGCCCAGGCCCAGGCGGCCCTGTACCGCAGTCTGCTGGCGGACCGGCGGATGCTGGTGGTGCTGGACAACGCCTGCGACGAGGGGCAGGTCCGGCCGCTGCTGCCGGGAGGCTCCGGGTGCGCGGTCGTGGTGACCAGCCGCGCCGGGCTCACCGGTCTGGCGGTCGGCGAGGGCGCCCGGCTCGTGCCCCTGGGACGGCTGGGCGCCACCGAGTCGCGGGAGCTGCTGGCACGTCGCTCGGCCGGGAGCGGGTGGCGGCCGAGCCCGGTGCGGTGCGTGAGCTGATCGCCGCGTGCGCGGGCCTGCCGTTGGCCCTGAGCATCGCCGCCGCACGCGCCGCGGCCCAGCCCCGGCATCCGCTCGCCGCCCTGGCCGCCCAGCTGCACGACTCCCGGGAGCGGCTGGACGCGCTGGGAACCGGGACGCGGCGACGGACCTGCGCTCGGTGTTCTCATGGTCCATGGACCGTCTCTCGCCGCGGGCCGCCCGGCTGTTCCAGCTGCTGGGGCTGCACCCGGGGCCGCACACCTCGGCGGCGGCAGCGGCGAGTCTCGCGGCGCTGCCGCTGCGCGACGCTCGTTCCGCGCTGGACGAGCTGGCCCGCGCGCACCTGGTGGACGAGCCCGCCCCGGGTCTGTTCGCGGCGCACGACCTGCTCCGCGGCTACGCCCGGGAGCTGGCCGAATCCCTCCTGCCGGGGACCGTGCGGCAGGAGGCGACACACCGTCTCCTGGATCACTATCTGCACACCGCCCAGGGTGTCCTGCACACCATGCGGCGCCCCGTCTCCGCACCGGACCTGGCAGCCCCACGCGCCCATGTCGTCCTGGAACTGCCGGCCACCGCGCGGGAGGCCGGTGCGTGGGCGATGCCAACCAGCCGGTCCTGCTGGCCGCCGTGCCCCGGGCGGCCGAAAGCCGGCCTGGACACGCACGCCTGGGCTCTCGCCTGGTGCCTGACCGGGTTCCTCGAAGCGGAGGCACGATGGCAGTCCATGGTCGAGATCCAGCAGACGGCGCTGTCGGCCGCACGGCGCCTCGGGGACCGCGTCGCGCAGGCCCTGAGCGAGCGTGCCCTCGGCTACGCCCACGGCCGCATGGGCGACCTCACCCAGGGGCTGCGGTATTTCACCGCCGCCGCCGGCACGTTCCGGGCCATCGGATACCGGGCCGGCCGGGCCCGCTCCCACCAGGGGGCAGCCTGGGTCCTCGGCCTGCTGGGCAGGCACCCCGAGGGCCATGGCTCATGCCGGCAGGCGCTGGACGCGATGCGGGACTCACCGGACCACCACGCCTACGCGAACGCCCTCAACACCATGGGACGGTGCCACGCCTGTCTGGGCCGCCATGAGCACGCCCTGGCCTGCTGCCGCCAGGCGCTGGCGCTGCACCAGCAGTCGGGGGACCGCCTGGGCGAGGCCGAGTCCTGGTACAGCATCGGCCTGGCCCACCAGACGGTCGGCGAGCACACCCAGGCCCTCGCGGCGCAACGCAACGCCCTGGACCTGTTCGAGCAGTTGGGGGACCGCCACTACATCGCCGAGACGCTGGCCGCCCTCGCGGACGCCCACGACGCCCTCGGCGCCCGGGTCACCGCTGCCGACCTGCGCTGCCGGGCACTGCCGATCCTCCAGGACATCCGCCATCCCGATGCCGGCCGGGTCCAGCTGCTGGCCGTGGCGGGGTGACCGGCTGCCGCGGAAAGCCCGGTGGGCTGCGGCGGTCCGCATGCGCACCTCTGGCAGATTGCCGGGGCATGACAATGGATGAAGGCGGATTGGGCAGGAAGGTGCCAGGGCGGGCGGGGGCGGCCCGGTCGGGGACCGCGGGCGGTTAGCGTCGTGCTGTCTTCCGCAGCGACCGCCCGACGGCCGGGGGCGGGGCTGCATCGAGCGTTCTGCGTACGAGGAGGCAATTCCCATGAAGATCCTGCCCCGCACACGTCTGGTGGCCCTCGCCGCCGCTGCTGTGGTGGCCGGCGGACTGGTCGCGACCGGCGGCTCCGTCCAGGCAGCCACCGTCCACCCGGACACCGCCACGCACGCCGGAATGACCTGGACCGTGGCCACCCAGCAGTCCAACGGTGAGGTGCACGTCAGCTACGACGCCACCACCAACGCCTACCAGGGCGACACCCCGGCCACAGCCGTACTGCCGGTGCTGTGCCTGGTCGCCAACAACGCCCCGGCACCCGCCGACATCACCCCCGGCTTCTACGCCGGCTGGGCCGAGGGCTGGGTCGGCCTGACACCCGCGGTCTCCGGTACCACGCTGACCAGTGAGGCCACCGCCGACGCACTGTGCGCCAGCGACTTCGGCACCGGGGCCAAGGAGGCCGAGTTCCACGCCGGCCACTACGGAACGGGCCTGACCAGCACCGGCGGCTGGTCCTTCTGGGCCTACGGAACCATCCCCACCGGGGTCCGGTTCTGGGTCGCGATCGACGACCAGCAGGCCAACCCCTGGGACTGACCGCCAAGTTGAGCGCATGAGGAACTGAACGCCGCCGCCCGGGGCCGGTCCTGGCCCCGGGCGGCAGGCGGGCGTGGAGGCTGAAAATCCTCTCCTGTCCGGGCATCGTCATCCGTACCCTCAGATAACATGACATCAGATGGCTTAGCCCACTTACCCGTTGAGTCCCCGGGCGGCACGGTGGTGCCGCTGCTGGGGCGGATGCGACGCTCGGGTTCCTGGAGCGGGCCGCCGCGACCGTGGCCTTCGAATGCCTCGCGGTGCTGCCGATCGAGGACTGCACCACCATCAGCCCCCGAGCCGCCCGCCCCCTGTACCGGCTGGCACTGGCCGGCGGCGCGCGGCTGCGGATCCTCTATCCGGAACGGGCCCGCAACAGCCAGGGGGTGCGGGAGCACGCCCGGCGGACGGTCGCCGAAGGGGCCTCGGTGCGTACCGTGGCGGCGCCGCCCCCGAACATGTTCATCTTCGACCGCAGGCTGGTCCTGCTGCCGATGGACCAGGGCGACCGCAGCAAGGGATCGGCGCTGATCGGGGACGACAGCGTGGTGTCGGCACTGCGGCACTCCTTCGACCAGGCGTGGCGCGCCGCCGAGCCGCTGGGGGAACCGGCGGACCAGGAGCCGGAGTTGAGCGACACCGAGCTGCGGCTGCTGCGGCTGCTGGCCGGCGGCTGCACCGACGAGCGGGCGGGGCGGCAACTGGGCATGTCCTTGCGGTCGGTCCGCCGGATGACCGCACGGCTGATGGAGCGGCTGGAGGCCGTCAGCCGCTTCGAGGCCGGCTGCAAGGCCGTCCACCGGGGCTGGCTCTGAAGGGGCGCCGGATCACCGCCGACAGCCGCCCCGGCGTCGAAGACATGAGAGCAGGTCAGTCCGAGTTGCCCGGTCCACGTACCCAGCCCCCGCTGACGGCCTGGTAGAGGGGCGGGAAAAAGGCGTCCGCCATCTTCTGATAGCCGGAGTCGGAGGGGTGCAGACGGTCGGCGAAGTCACGCGGGCCGAACACCGCACCGGCCGCGAACAGAAAGTGCTTCCCGGCTGCCTGCTCGACCAGGGCCAGCCGGCCGGCCCGGTCGTTGTACTGCCGGACCCTGTCCTGCAGGCCGCCCGTGGTGGTGACCAGGCCCTCCATGACAACGGTGACACCCGGGGCATCGGCGAAGATCCGGTCCACCAGCACCGCCAGCCGGTCGGCGGCATGATCCGGGTCGGGGTCCGGCCGCCAGTCCAGATCGTTGGTGCCGATGTACAGCAGCACCACGTCCGGTCGCTGCGCGGCCAGCCAGCCGTCCACCCCGTGGCGGACGTCGTCGATCATGTAGTAGCCGTGTCCCTCGTGCTCGGGGTTCGCCATGCTCCCGCTGCTCTGGTCCCCCACGAACCTTACGGTGCAGGAGATCTGAGCGCTCATCAGGTCGCGCAGGTCCGCCCGGTACCCGTTCCCGCTGACACTCCCCTGGCCCACGGTGATCGAGTCACCCAACGGCATGGCCCGGACGACGCACGGCGGCGGCTGGACCACAGCCGCGCCCGCACCACCCTGGGCCGCGCCGGAGGCGGCGAGAACCGCCGTCGCAAGGCCGGCGAGGAACAGTCGCGCCACTCGGTCTCCCTTGTCCAGGTGCCCCTGCCGGGGTGGCGGCCTGCCGCAGCCGGCCGCTCATCCGTCCTGGACGGAACCGGCCCCGGCAGCACCATGATCGATCACGCGGACAGCATGCCGCCCGCGGCCCGACAATCAGCCGATTACGCCGAACGCGGTGTGTCGGATGGCGCTGACCGGATCTCAGCAGGGCTCGTCGTCGTAGCTGCCGTCGTCGATGCTGGGACCCTGCCAGGTGCCCTGGCGGCAGACCTGGCCCTCGGGGTTGACAGCGCCCTCCGGGTAGATGAAGCCGACGGGGGCCCCCGGGGCCGCGGCGTGAATCGCGCTGGAGTCACCGTAGGTGCATCCGGACGGCGCGGCGTGGGCGGTTCCGGCGGGCAGCACCGTCAAGGCGGCGGTACACGCCGCGGTGGCGATCGTGCAGATGAGTCTGCGCATTGCGGAAGTCCCCTTTCAGGGTTCAGGTTCGGGGCTCAGGGCGTTCCGGGCTCGGGGCGTTCGGGGCTCAGGGCGTGGATGCGCGGTGGGGGCTGACGGTGGGTGTGGTCATCGGACTTCCAATGGCCGGATCATCTCGTGGTCCTCGTGTTCGAGGAGGTGGCAGTGCCACATGTACATCCCCCGCTTGTCGAAGGTGGCCTTGACCCGGGTGACCATGGCCTTGGGCACCTGCACGGTGTCCTTGGGGCCGCGTTCGGTCGGGAACGGCTTCTGCCCGTGGGCTTCGTCGACCACGATGTCCGTGAGGGAACCGTCGTCCTGCAGCACCGCAGTGAAGGGCCACCGGCCGAGCACCTCGAATTCGACAAGGTGGAGATGGATGGGGTGGGTGCCCTGCATGGTGCTGTAGATCTCCCAGATCTCCGTGCTGTCGAGAGCCGGCGTCTCGGTGACCGGGGCGGACCAGGTCAGCGGGCCCTTGTCCACGGTCCCCAGCATGAGTTTGGTCCGGTTGTACTCGTCCGAACGGAATGTCAGCAGGACCCGGCGCGTCACTGTCGCCGGTCTGGTGATCTCGTAGGGCGCCTTGCGCAGCCTCTCCGGCAGGCCCGTCACCGGCGCACGGGTGTCCAGGGGGCGGTCGACCCGGAACCTCATGAGCTGGAGGACATCGACCGTGCCGGGGCTGCTGGCGTCGTGGGTGAGGGTGAACTCCTGGTTCGCCAGGCCGCTGAAGTCCACCACCAGGTCCACGCGTTCGGCCGGGGCGAGCGGCAGCGGCTCGGTCAGCCGGAGCGGCCGTTCCAGGAAGCCGCCGTCCGTGGAGATCTGGTATACCGGGAGCGGCCAGGGATTCTGGGACGGCTCCTGCCCGCGGATGCGCAGGGCGAAGGTCTTGCTGTTGGAGCCGTTGAGCACCCGGAACCGGTACATGCGTGGCTCGACGTCCAGTCGCGGCCAGGCAACCCCGTTGACCACCGCGACGTCACCGGTGAAGCCGGGGATGATCGAGGGCGACGGCCCGCCCATGGGAGCGGCCTTGTCCGGGTAGGCCAGGCGGCCGTCCGGATAGAAGAAGCGGTCCTGGAGGATGATCTCCCGCTCGTACGGACCGCTCGGCAGCAGTCCGGCGATCAGCTCGTCCTCGGCCTCGTCCCGCAGCAGATAGAACCCGGCCAGGCCCGCGTACACGTTCAGCCGGGTCAGGCCGAGCGCGTGGTCGTGGTACCAGAGAGTGGCCGCTTCCTGGGTGTTCTCATAGCGGTACCGGGTGGTTCGGTAGGCCGGACCGGTGTGACCGGTCGCGGTGTACCAGGCGTCGGCGTGGCCGTCGGACACCGGATCGGTGTGGCCGCCGTGCAGATGCACCACTGTCGGCACGCCCCCACCCGAGGGAGTGGGGTAGCCCGCCCAGTGGATGCTCCGGTCGACCGGCAGCATGTGCTGGTTCGGCAGATCGTTCAACCAGTTGACCTCCAGCAGGGCGTTCCGGCGGGCCAGGATCGTCGGCCCGGGAGTGGACACCAGTGCGCGCCCGTGGGGGTTGTCGGAGGCCAGCGGTCCGTAGCCCCACACCGGCGTCAGCAACCCGTAGCCGCCGCCGATGACATCCAGGCTGGTCTGCCGCATCACCATGTTGATCTTGTTCGTCCGCCGGCCGTCGAGTCGCACCGGCTGCGGGAGTTGATTCACAAACCGTGGGATGGCGGCACTGTCCGCGATCGGGGTGGTGAACCACTTCGTCTCCTCCCGCGACGGGAGCAGCCGCTGCGGCAGGGCCTCGGCCGGTGCGACCGGCAGACCGCCGGCCAGCAGTGCACCGGTCACCGAGCCGGCCCGGAGAAAATTCCTTCTGCGCATCGCGGATCATCCCCTGACGTGACAAACAGTTCGTACAGCCTCCATCGGCATCAGAGCACATGGCCTGTTCCGTCACACGGGTCGTCAACCCGTCCCCGCGGACTTTCACCCGTCCAGACGAGGCGGCCCGCCGGCTGTGCGGCGTCCGGGGCCGGGTGCTCAGCGGCCCGGGCGTCCGCCGCTCGACCACTCCAGGGCCCGGGTGACCGTGGCGACGGCCGGATGCGCGGCGGCTCCCGCCCGGTGGGCGGTCATCGTCCGCCGCTGGATCGGCAGGCTGGTCAGCGTCACCCCGGCGGGCAGTTCCACGGCGCCCCACTGGGGTACCAGAGCGACTCCCTGCCCGGCCGCGACCAGGGCCAGGACAGTGGCGAACTCGTCGATCCGGTGCCTGATCCTGGGGGTGAAACCGGCAGCCTGGCAGGCCCGGACGGTCATCGCGTGACAGGCCGTTCCGGCGCCGGCCACGATCCACGGCAGCTCCGCGCAGGCGGCGAGCCGCAGCGGCCCGGTCGCGGCGAGGTAGACCGGTTCGGTGCAGAGCGGACGGGTGGAAACCCCGGGCTCGGCCGGCAGCGGCACGAAGTCGTAGTCCTGGACGAGTGCGAGGTCCAGGTCTCCGGCGCGCAGCGCGGCGGCCACCTGGGCCGGGTCGATCTCCGAGACCATCGGCTCCAGGCGTGGGTGGTCCTGGGCGAGCCGGATGAGCGCCGCCGGGAGGATCACGCGTGCCGCCGTCGGGGACATGCCGATGCGCACCGGCCCCGCCAGCCCGTGACGGGCGTCCACCAGCTCACTAGCTGCCTGTTCCAGGCGCTGGAGTACGGCCTCGGCGTGGGTGGCGAGGTTGTGCCCGGCCGGGGTGAGCCGGGACCCGGCGGCCGGTGCGTTCCAGCAGGGGGACACCTGCCTCGCGCTCCAGGACGGCAAGCTGCTGGGAGACGGCCGAAGGCTGAACGACAGGGCCTCGGCGACAGCCGCGATGGTGCCGCGCAGGCGAGTTCGCGCAGCAGGCGCAGACGGCGTACATTCGAGCATCGGCTCAGCTTACGCCTCGAGCCCGGACATATGAACTGGACCTGCACAGTGTTTGCCCGACACGCTGGCTTTCATGACTCTCACCGGAATCCACCTACCGCTGATCACACCGTTCACCGACGGGGGTGATGTCGCGCTGGACGCTCTTGAGCGGCTCGCGCACGACGCCCTCGCCCAGGGCGCGGCCGGGCTCGTCGCCCTGGGCACGACCGCCGAGGCGGCCACCCTCTCCGAAGCCGAACGGCGCCAGGTCGTCGGGGTGTGTGCGCGGGTCTGCCGTTCGCACGACGCGCCGCTGTCGGTGGGCGCGGGCAACGCCGACACCCTGGGCAGCGCCACCGCGCTGGAGCGCCTCGCGGAGTGGCCGGAGATCACGGCAGCCCTGGTCACGGTCCCGTCCTTCACCCGCCCCGGCCAGGCGGGAGTGCTGGCGCACTTCACCCGTCTGGCCGCCCACAGCCCGGTCCCGCTGATCGTCTACCACGTCCCCTACCGCACGGGGCAGCCACTGGACGCGGCCACACTGCGCGCGCTGGGCCACCTCCCCGGCATCGTCGGCGTCAAGTTCGCGGCGGGCTTCGACCAGACCGCCGTGGACCTGCTGGCCGACCTCCCGCCGGACTTCGCGGTCCTGGCCGGGGACGACCCGTTTGTCTCACCCATGCTCGCCCTGGGCGCCCCCGGCGCGATCCTGGCCTCCGCCCACCTGGCCACGGCCGGTTTCGCCGCTCTGGCCACCGCCTGGCAGGCCGGCGACGTCCCGGCCGCCCGCGCCCTGGGCCACCGCCTGTCCCCCGTGTCGGCCGCCCTGTTCGCCGAGCCCAATCCGACCGTCATCAAGGGCGTCCTGCACGCCCAGGGCCGCATCCCCACCCCGGCCGTCCGCCTGCCGCTCCTTCCGGCCGCCCCGTCCTCGGTCGAACGGGCTCTCGCCGCCGTCGACCGGCTCCAGCCCTCACCGGTCTGAGCGGGTCAGGGCCTGCGCCCCTTCAGCGCGTGCTTGGCCAGGGCGGTGTGCAGCGCCTCGTCCACCTGCCGGGCGAAGACGAACTCGATGCCCTGCCGGCGGCGCTGCGGAATCTTCCACACCTCGGCCTCGTGGCCTGCGGGAGCCACCAGCACGGTCGCGTAGCTGTGCTTGGCCGCGTCGACCGCCTCCGCGAAGCCGTCGACGGGCAGCAGTTCCCGTCCGGGGCGAGACCGCCCACGATCGCGACGTCCGTGCGCACCAGGTGCCCGCCGAGGTAGGAGACGAGCGCGGCCACCAGCGCCACTGCGGCGGCGGAACCGTCCGTCACGGTCGCGCCGACCGGCACGCTCCCGTACGCCTGCACGGCCTCGATGTCATTGGCCGCGAACCACGCCCCGTCGACCTCCGGCAGCAGCCGCGCCGCGTGGGCCCGGACATAGGCCAGCGCGGCCTGTGCGGGCTGCTCCAGCAGCAGGGCCGACGTGCGCGGGACCCGCAGGCGGCCCTTGCCCGCCTTGGCGGTGACCTCCACCGGCACGAGCTCCCCGGCCACCGGGGTCCAGGCCAGCCCCAGTCGCTGGTCGTGGCGGTGCAGGAGCCGGTCGGCGTCGGCCAGGTTGTGCATCGCCGACTCGGCATCGGCCTCGTAGTCGACGACGACCCGGGAGTGGTCGTCCGGATCGTACCACACCGGGACCTGGCTGCCCTGCCACTTGAGGGTGTGCACCGGGTCAGCACGGTCGCCTCGAAGGGCGGCACACCCCGGTCCTGCGGCATCACCAGGAGTTCCATCCGGCAGTCGAACCAGCCGGTGGTGAGGTCCTGGTCGGAGGCCCAGGCGGAACGGACGCTGCCGCTCTCGCCCATCGTGCGCATCGAGCGGATCTCGGCGCTCGCCGCGCGCCCGTGCTCGCGCAGATCCTTCAACAGATGCCGGTGCTTGAAGAACATCGCAATCCCCTGTGTCGTGCCCCGCCCCATGCCGTCCCCTGGCAGCGGGACGCGCAGATTGTGCCACACTCCCCGCGCCGGGCGATCAGGCCGGGCGTCCACCGTCAGCGGGCTCCTGCGGTCCCTCGCCCGCTCGCGCCAGATCTGTTCCAGGTCTTCCAGCATGGCCTCGGCCAGCGCCCTTTCGGATCTGTAGTAGCGCTCGGCCCATTTCAGGGCGACAGCCGGGTAGACCCACTCCTCGTTGTCCTGGGCGCCCTTGATGTCCTGCTCCGCGCTTCGCCGCATCGCCTCGGCGTACTGGATGTGCTGGGCCAGCACCCCGCGCATCTGCTCGGGTTCCTGGAGGTGCCCGAGCCACAGCCGCAGCAGCGGACCGTGCTTGAGCACCATCGGATCCACCGGGGCCTGTCGCGCCCAGCTCCGCAGGGCGGCTCGGCCCGCCTCGGTCTATCGCGTAGCACCGTTTGGAGCGCGGGCCCGGGCCCTGCTCCACGGTCCGCGAGACCGCCAGGCCTGCCGCCTCCAGCCGCTTGAGCTCGCTGTAGATCTGGCTGAACGAGGGGCTCCAGAAGAAGAGGCCCATGCTCCGGTCGGCCCACTTCTTCATGTCGTAACCGGAGAGCTCACGCCCGAAGGAGAGCAGCCCGAGCACCGCCCAGCCGGTCACCGGCAGACCGGGGCGCCCGGCCGGCTCCCCCGCAGCCCCTTCGGCACCTCGTTCTCCGGTCACGGCCGCAGTCTACGTCCTGGCGCATCTCCCCTTCCCTTCTCTGGATATGACTGTTAGTCATATACCTAATCGACATAGCGGAGGCCCGCCGTGGAGTTCTCGATGATCTTCGAGGCACAACTCGCCGACCCCACCCCTGAACGTGAGCGGCAGACCATCCGCGACTGCGTCCAACAGGCGCTCCACGCCGAGGAGATGGGGTTCGACCGGATCTGGGCGGTGGAGCACCACTCACTCACCCACTACGCCCATATGAGCGCCTCCGAGATCTTCCTGACCTGGGTGGCGGCCCGCACCAGTCGCATCCGCATCGGCCATGGCGTCGTCACCATGCCCTTCGGCTACCAGCACCCGGTCCGGGTCGCCGAACGCGCGGCCATGCTGGATGTACTGTCCGGCGGCCGGGTCGACCTGGGCGCCGGCCGTGGGGCCACTCGCCAGGAGATGTCCATGTTCGGAGTCCATCCCGAGGACACCTACCCGCAGGTCGAGGAGGCGCTGCGGATCGTCAGCCACGCCTGGCGCAAAGAGGAGTTCGAGTGGCACGGCAGTATCGACATCGGCCCTGGCGCGATACTCCCCAGGCCCGTGCAGCACCCGCACCCGCCGCTGTTCATGGCCTGCAGCAAGCACGACACCCTGCGCACCGCCGCCGACTACGGCGTCGGAGCACTGGTGCTGGGATTCGCCGGCGCCGAGGACGTCCGCGAGATGCGCAGGATCTACGACGAGGCCATCGCCGCCCGGACCGGCGAGCGCCTCATCTCCACCGAGGTCAACGACCACTTCTCGGCGCTGTGCCCCACCGTCGTCCTGGACGACGCGGCCGAGGCCTACCGGATCGGCACGCGTGGCCAGCGCTTCTTCGCCGAGTCCATCGCGCACTGGTACGGCGACGGACCACTGCCGGCCGAGGATACCGAGAACGCCGACAACGCCGCTGAAATGTCTTTCCGGTCCGCGGAGTTGGTCGCCCGGCTGGACGAGGCCGACATCCCGTTCCGCCCGGGCGCGACCGGCACCTTCAACACCGACCACGCCTACGGCGACGCCGCCACGGCCATCGCCCATGTCGAGCGGTTGCGCGAGATCGGCGTGGACGAGGTGATGTGCCTGATCCAGATGGGCACGGTGCCGCAGGCAGCCTGCCTGGAGACCATCCGCCAGTGGGGCGAACAGGTCATCCCCCACTTCCGCGACACCGACTCGTCCATCCCGTCCGGCTCGTCCACCTCGTCCGGCTCGTCCAACTCGGCTGTGGAGGAAGCAGGATGATCACCCTGGACGGCAAAGTCGCCCTCATCACCGGCGCCGGGCGCGGCCAGGGAGCCGCCGAGGCAAGGTTGTTCGCCGAGTCCGGCGCACGCGTCGTGGTCACCGACATTCTGGAGGACGAAGGCCGGGCCGTGGCCGCCGAGCTCGGCAAGGACGCCCTGTTCATCCAGCACGACGTGACCCGCGCCCAGCACTGGGCGCGGGCCGTGGCCGGGGCCACCGGGCAGTTCGGACGGCTCGACATCCTGGTCAACAACGCCGGGATCTGGCACTCCGCGCTCATCGGGGACGAGCCGGAAGCGGAGTTCGACCGGCTGCTCCGGGTCAATCTCCACGGCCCCTTCCTCGGCATCAAGGCGGTGGTGCCGGCCATGCGGGAGGCCGGCGGCGGCTCCGTCGTGAACATCTCCTCGATCGCCGGGATGGTGGGCATCAAGGGTCATACCGCCTACAGTTCCAGCAAGTTCGGGCTGCGTGGGCTCACCGCGTCAGCGGCTCTGGATCTCGCCACCGACCGGATCAGGGTGAACTCGGTTCACCCGGGCGTCATCGACACCCCCATGACCGCCGACGCGATCCATGCCAGGGTCAGCTGGGAGCACATCCCGCTGGCCCGGCCCGGAAAGGGCGGCGAAGTCGCGGCCATGGTGCTCTTTCTGGCCTCCGACGCGGCAAGCTACATCACCGGTGCCGCGTTCACCGTCGACGGAGGTCTGACCTCCCGATGACCCCGGGCCTCCCGATGACCCCGGCCTCCCGATGACTTCGGCCTCCCGATGACCCGGCCGACCCGCTGTCGCCCGAGGTGCGCAGAATCGTCGACGCCATGTCCGACGCCTTCCCCGACCCGGCACGGGCCCCGCTCACAGCCGAAGCCCTGCGGGCAGCGGCCAGGACGGGAGCCGCGCCCGGGCCGTCGGCGGCGCCGCACGCCGGGCCCGGAACCTCGTCCCGATTGCCGCCGCTGGTCGTCAGGGATCGCCTCGCCCCGGGCGATCCCCCCGTTCCGGTCCGGATCTACCGCTCCGAGGGTGCGGCCCACGGCGGTCCGACGGTGGTGTTCCTGCACGGCGGCGGGTGGGTCATGTGCGACCTGGACACCCACGACAGCCTGTGCCGTGCGCTCGTCGCACTCACCGGGCTGACCGTCGTCGGCGTCGACTACCGCCGCGCGCCCGAACACCCTTTTCCAGCAGCGCTGCTGGACACCTGTGCCGTCATCAGCTGGGCCGCCCGGTGGAGTTCACGCCTCGCGGTCGCCGGGGACAGTTCCGGCGGCAATCTGGCCGCCGCCGCCACGCTGATGTGCCGTGACCGGGGCGGCCCGGGGCCGGCCGCACAACTGCTGCTGTACCCGGTGCTGGACCACCGCCTCGACCGGCCGTCGGCCAGCGCCTATGCGACCGGCTTCTTCCACACCACAGCTCATATGCGCTGGTACTGGCAGCAGTACCTCGGCCCCGACGGGGAGGGTGACCACCCCTACGCCTCGCCCGGTCTGGCCCCCGACCTGGCCGGACTCCCCCCGGTCTGTCTGCTGCTGCCGGAGTGCGACCCGCTGCGGGACGAGGGCCACGCCTATGCCGAACGGCTCGCCGGGTCCGGCGTCCCGGTCCGGCTCACCGTCGCCCCCGGGATGTTCCACGGCTTCCTGGGACTGCGCGGCCTGCTCCCCCAGGCGGACGACCACCTCGCCGATGCCGCCGCCTGGCTGACCCGGACCCTCCGGCAGTGACCAGCCCCGCCCCGGCCGCCCCGAGGTACACCTGCCCTCGTGAACGGCCCTGGCCCGGCAAGGACCGGACGGAGGCGGGGCGGGGCGGAGGCAGTGGCGTACGCGTGGACCCGCGTGCGCGGCTACGGCGTGGGCCTGATCACTCGCCGCCCGCAGCCCGCGCGATCTCGTCGAACTTCGCACCCATCGCCTCGGCCAGCGCCGTGGCGGCCGACAGCGGACGGACCATCACCATGAAGTCGTCGATCCTGCCGTCCTCGTCGAAGTGGAGGAAGTCGCAGCCCGTGAGCCGCTTGCCGGCCACCGTTGCGGTGAACATCAGGGCGTGGTCACGGCCGTCCGGGTTGGCGATCTCCCGTACATAGGTGAAGTCCTCGAAGACCTGGGACACCGCACGCAGGATCGCCGCGGTGATCGCCTTGCCCGGGTAGGGCTTGAAGGCGACCGGGCTGGTGAAGACGACGTTCTCGGCCAGGAGAGCGGCGACCGCGTCGAGGTCGCCCGCCTCGACCGCCTTGCGAAAGGGATGCACAAGATCACCTCAGTACTCAACAAATTGAATAAGTGCATCGAAGGCTAGAGGCGGGGGCGTCGCCTGTCCAGGGTCCACTTAGTCACTTTTTTGATTAAACAAGGAAGTGCTACTTTGAGCGCATGGCTCTGCGCAACGCGGTGATGGCCGCCCTCCTGGAGGGCGAGGCGTCCGGGTACGACCTCGCGAAGGGCTTCGACGCCTCGGTGGCCAACTTCTGGATGGCCACCCCGCAGCAGCTCTACCGGGAGCTGGAGCGCATGGAGGCCGAGGGGCTCATCTCCGCCCGCGTCGTGGAGCAGGAGCGCCGCCCCAACAAGCGGCTCTTCGCTCTCACCGGAGCCGGACTGGCGGCCGTGCACGACTACACCGCCGAGCCCCCGGCCAGGCCGACGGCCATCCGGGACGAGCTGCTGGTCAAGGTCCAGTGCGTCGACGCCGGCGACCGGGAGGCCGTGCGGTCCGCGATCGCCGAGCGCATGGAGTGGTCCGTCGCCAAAATGAGCCGTTACGAGCGCCTGCAGCAGCGCCTGCTGGACGGGCGCACGGAGGAGGAGTTCTTCGCCACCGCGGAACGCATCGGCCCCTACCTCACCCTGTTGCGCGGCATGGCCTTCGAGCAGGACAACCTGCGCTGGGGCGAATTCGCCCTGAAGCGGCTGGCGGAACGCGCGTCGGTCACCAGCGGGCCGGCTCCGCGCCCGGCGGGCGGGCTCTGACCACACCAGCGAACCGACCCCCGGAGGCGCTTCGGCTCAGCCGCTCCGCCGCCAGCGGATCGGCAGCTTCTTGAGCCCGTTCTGGAAGTTGGACACCATGTGGGCCGGCGCCGCGCCATCGGCCGGCTCAAGATCGGGCAGTTCGGTCATCACCAGCCGCAGCATCGCCTTCATCTGCATGCGCGCCAGTTGCGCGCCGAGGCAGAAGTGCGGGCCGTACCCGAAGCTGACATGGTCGTTCGGCGTCCGCCGGATGTCGAAGCGGTCGGGGTCGGCGAAGACGGTTTCGTCGCGATTCGCCGAGGCGTGGTAGACGACCACCTTCTCACCGCGCCGGATGCGGCGGCCGGCCAGCTCCAGATCCCGGGTGGCGGTGCGGCGGAATTCCAGCACCGGCGGCCAGAACCGGAGCATTTCCTCGACCGCCGACCCGAGCAGCTCGGGCCTGCGCAGCAGCAGCCGGTACTGGTCAGGGTGCGTGAGAAGCGTATGCAGGCCACCCGGCAGCGCGTTGCGTACGGTCTCGTTGCCGGCGACCGCGAAGAGAAAGAACGCGGTCTCGAATTCCTCCGCGCTCAGTCCCGCGCCCCGCATCCGGCCGAGCAGGCTGCCGCTGCCGGGCCGGTCGGCCAGGGCGTGGGCGTAGCCGAACATGTCGGCCAGGGCGGCCCGGGAGCGGGGGTTGACCGGTCGGCCGTCCACGCCGGTGGTACCAGCCGGACGCAGGGCGAGTGCGGCGCGGCCCGCCCCGGTCAGCCCTTCCGGGTCGGCGGTGCCGGAGTGGGCGTAGTCCGCGTCCTGGTAGCCGATCACCCGGTTCGCCCAGTCCACCAGCAACTGCCGGTCCTGCTCGGGCACACCCATCACCAGGCCAGCGTGCGTACCGGCAGGTCGGCCGCCAGCTGCACGAATCCGCCTCTCCGGACGCCCGTGCGCTCGCGACCAGCTGCCGTGCGTGCTCCTCGACGGCGGCGCCCAGCTCGGCCAGCGCCCGTGGGGTGAACGCCCCCGCCACGATCCGGCGCAGCCTGGAATGTTCCGGCGGGTCCTGATTGAGCATCATGGTCCGCGCGAACTCAAGATCGGCGGCGGAGTCCGGATCGCGGATCTGCGTCGCGCCCAGATGCGAGGAGAACAGCTGCGGTGAGCGCAGCACACTCCTGACGTCGGCGTGCCGCAGCACCGCCCAGTACCCCGGACCGGCCGGCCACTCGCCCACCGGTGGCTCTTCGACCCATACCACCGGCGCGGCAGCCCGCAGCTCGCGGAAGAGGTCGTACGGCGCACCGCCGGCGTAGGTCTCGGGAAGAAAAATCCGGTTCACACGTGCCTGGTCAGGAGCCACGTCGATCGACGGTACGGCAGCGCCGCGCGGCCTGCCAGACCGCCGGAAACCGCCGAACGGGCCAACGCCCCTGTCGCCTTCGGCCGACTCACGGTCCAGGTGGTTGGGCCGGTGGCCGGTCGGTGTGGCAGGCGGGTCGGCCGGTGATAATGGGATCATGGCTCATCGGGCCGTCGTGGTGCGGTCGACCAGTAGCACCGAGACCCATCGGAGGTGCGGGGCGTGCGAAAGATCGTCGTGTACGAGTTGTTGTCCCTCGACGGGGTCGCCGAGGCTCCGGACAGTTTCTTCACCGACTGGGACGACGCGATGGGCGCCAACCTCGCGGCTGTGATCGCGACCCAGGACGCGGTCGTCCTCGGCCGCCGCAGCTACGCCGAGTGGGCGCAGTTCTGGCCGGGCAGCCGGATCCAGCCGTTCGCGGCATTCATCAACGGGGTCACGAAGTATGTCGCGACCTCGACGCCGCTCGATCAGGACTGGGCCAATGCGACGGCGCTCGACGGCGGGCTGGTCGAATGCGTCCGGGAGCTCAGGCAGCAGCCCGGGGGCGATGTCGGCGTCCACGCAAGCATCTCGGTGGCGCAGGCGCTGCTCGCCGCCGGTGTTGTCGACGAACTCAGGCTGGTGATCGCGCCGAGGACCGCCGGCCGCGGACGGCGGCTTCTCGACGGCTTGCCGCCGATCCAGCTCGAACCGATCCGGAGCGCGCTCTCACCGACCGGCTATCTGCTGGTCGACTACCGCGTGGTGGGTCAGGGCGCGGCGTCCTGAGATTTCCCCCGGCCACCTGGGTACAGGAGGACCATGTACAACACGACAACGGCCCGCCGGGGCTACGGGATCTCGACGAACACTCTGTTCGCGCGCACCATGACCTACGTCGCCGCCACGGCGGGCCTGTTCGCCCTCGGCGCCTACGTCGGCCGCGACCTCGCCCATGCCGCGGGCATCATCGCCTTCGTCGGCGCCTTCGTGTGCCTGATCGCGATGCGGTTCACCGCCGCCCGCTCCCGCGAGGCGACGGTGGCGCTGCTCGGGGCGTTCGGCCTGCTCATGGGCGTAGCCATGGCCCCGACGCTGGTCTACTACGCCACGGCCGATCCGCAGGCGCTGTGGCAGGCCGGCGGCGCGACCGCGCTGTTCATCGCGGCGCTGGGCTCGATCGGCTACGCCACCGACCGCGATCTGTCGGGCGTGGCGCGGATGAGCTTCTGGGCGCTGCTGGCGCTGCTGGTCTTCGGAGTCGTCGCGATCTTCGTGCGGATCCCGCACAGCTCCCTCATCTACAGCGTGCTCGGCCTGGTCGTCTTCGCCGGGTTCACCCTTTTCGACTTCCAGCGGCTGCGGCGGTCGCAGGACTTCGAGTCGGCGCCGCTGCTGGCCGCCTCGATCTTCCTGGACATCCTCAACGTGTTCCTGTTCTTCCTGAACATCTTCGGTGGGCGGCGAGACTAGCGGCTGACCTGCGGATTCCTGGCGACCTGGCGCGCCGAGGCGGATGCCATGGACTTCTCAGGGACTATTTGTCCCCGGCGGCCAGCCAGGCGTCCATGACGGCGAATCCTCGCTCGCCGGCGCTCGGCATGAAGTGGGCGTAGTACGTCAGGGTGACGGTCGGACTGGAGTGGCCCAGCCAGGCGGCGACGCTGACGGCTGACTCGCCGGCCTCCAGTTGGACGCTGGCGAAGGTGTGCCGGAGAACGTGGAACATATCCTTCCGGGACTTCTCGAACACGGGCGCCTTGTACTCGTAGCTCCGGCGCTTCAGCGTCTTCTCTCCGATGACCTTGATCACCCCAGCGGCGGCGAGGGCCGGCCTCCAGGACAGGTCGTTCCAGACGCCGGGGCTGATGCGATTCCCTTGGGAAGTGGTCAACACCAGGCGCACGGTGATGGGTTTCCGCTGCTGAGCCTCCACCTTGGTTGTCGGCGGTTCGGGGTTGCGCCACGGCAGAGTGCACTCGGTCGAAGGGAACTCGCGGAAGTGCTCCTTGGCCCGACGGGCGAAGTTGTTCGACATCGGAACGGTCCGCGTCTTCTGGCCCTTGGGCAGGCTGAAGTAGGGGCGCCCCTGCTCGTCGCGGCGCAGCGCGGACGACCATGGCGTCGAAGTCGAAGTCCTCCTCCGCCAGCCCGAACGCTTCGCCCTGACGCAGCCCGAGCCCGATGCCGAGGTCGACTGCGAACCGGTAGCGCGGCTGGAGGCTGGCTCGTACGGCGTCCACCCGCTCGCGTGTCCACGCCTGTGCCTTGGACCTGACCCGCCTCGACGGCCTCACGGACTTGTGGGCCCGGCAGGGGTTCCGGCCGATTCGGCCGTCCTCGACTGCGGTGGCGAGGATCATGTCGAGGGTGGCCCACACCAGTCCTGCGGTGGAGTCCTCCAGACGTCCCACCATCCCGCTCCTGAATCCGCGAAGGGCTGGGGCGTCGATGTCCCGCAGCCGGTAGGAGCCGAGGAGCGGGATCACGTGGCTGCGGATGCGGCTGCGCAGGGGGCCTATGGTGGAGGGGCTCATAGTCGCGGCCGGCCACCAGTGCTCGTTGATGTAGTCAGCGAGCAGGATGGCTCCCTCGCGCGGGTCCACGAACTCGCTCCGCGACGAGTCTGTCTTGGCGGTGGCGAGCCAGGTCTTCGCGTCCTCGCTGGACTCGAAGGAACGGTCGCGGACGCCGGGTATCCGGTACCGCTCAGAAAGTCATCGCTGCAGCTGAGCGCTGGTGCCCGTGGCTGTCGGCGCTGACTGGGATGCTGACGTGATGACCGCGTCGCTGCTGTACCGCACCGCCCGCACCCTGCTGCCCATACCGGCCTTCCTGCTGCGCCGGGACACCGCCAAGGACGCCGAACCACTGGTACTGCGACACGAGAACACCGTCCTGCGCCGCCAGGTCAAGACACCGGTCCTCTACGAACCCGCAGACGTCGCTCTGCCGACCATGAACGACGACCCGCAGGAGGAGGAAGCCACGCAGGCGACCCTGCTGCCACAGCAAGGCGTGAACCGGTGGATCGCCAACGTCGACCGGCCCGGCGGCCTGCACCGCGGTCCACTGGCTCTCGGATGCCGAGCCGCCAGGCGACCGATCACCGTACGGAGTGAATCTCCCCTCCCTGGCAAGCCCCAGGCAGGGCAAGCACACCCGACGGCCCTCACCCTGCGTGGTCGGCTCAGCTCAAGATCAATCACGTGAGGCCCCTGCCCGGCAGGCCGCTCGGGAGCAGCAAGCCGAGGCCTTCCTCGGCTGAACGGGACAGCGGGGCAATCGCTGTCCCGTTGGCACGCGGCCGTCGCTCAGCTGTTTCCCTGGGCCTGGTGGAGCAGGGCGGAGTAGTCGACGGTGTCCGAGGCCGGCGGCGGAGTGATCTGCAGCGGGGTGCTGTAGTCGGAGTAGTCGATGGTGACGTTGATCGGCCCTGCGGTGCTGGAACCCGTTTCCTGGGCGCGCACCGGCAGGTTCCGCGAGTCCACCCACAGGTTGATGGTCTCGTCGCTCAGCCCCAGGTTGGATTCCTGACCGAGGAACTGCTTCAGGCCGGCATCCGCGCTTGTGCCGAAGACGCCCTTGCTGATCAGTTGCTTGACGTTGACCACGCCGGAGTAGAACGTGGCCTGCACGCCGTCCACGGTCTGCTGGCCGACCCGCTTGACCGCGCCCGACGATGCGAGCAACTTGACCGTGGTGGCCGGGGACTGGCCGCTGGACGAGTTCATCATCGCGGACAGTGACTGCCCTGCGGTGCCGAGCGAGGCGAAGTCCATCTTGAGCCAGTGCTTTCCGCCGAGCTCCTGGGCGCCCGCGGCACCCAAGTCCATGTAGGCCACACCGTCGGCCATCATCATGTGAATGCTGCCTGACCCGACGAGCTGGGCGAACGCGGGGTTGTCCATGGTCATATCGACTGCCATGGGCTGGTAGGAGAACATGCCGTTGCACGTGACAGTGCCGAGCTTCGGCACCACCTCGGTCATCCGCACATGCATCGAGGTGTAAGCGCTCGCCTGCTTGGTGGCCAGGGCCATCGCATCCGCGACGCTCGCCAGCGCCGGAGCGGGCGTGGAGTGTGAGCCAGGGGCGCCGGCTCCCGCGGAGGCATCTTTGCCGCCGCCGCAGGCTGTCAGGCCGAGTACGACGACGGCGGCCGCCGCCGTGACAGAAAGCGTACGGACATATCGCATATAAACCCCCGAATGTGCGGCCTTTGAGCCTTCCTTGGAGTGACGCTACACCTGGGCACGAACGGCAGGACCCCCGGGAGTGCACGCGCAGGGACCGTCCCATGGCGGTCCGTGACGCCGGAGACGGACGTGAGGTGGCCGTCCGGCGCTCGCCACCGCTCCCCCATGGGCCTGGTCGAGAATGCCGCCTGACGCAGCGCTGCATGTCAGGCCGTGCACTGAGCGATGCGCCCGAACTCCCGCCCCGGGCGTTCGGGCGCATCACGTACATCCACCACGCGAAAGCCATGGACGGCGAGGCTCGACTCCGCCTCGGCGCGGCTCCGGAAGCCGACTCGCCTGACACCCGCCGCCCGACTACACGCACCCGTGTCCACGGTCCGGCGTAAAGCCGCCTCCGGGCGTGCACCGGTTCGCGGCCCTGTGAAGTGCGCGCGGGCGTCCGATGGCGCTACCGCGCTGTACCGCGCGGCCGCAGCCGCTTGGTCAACGGGACCTCCACGCTCCGGTAGAGCAGGTACGCCGTCAGCACCGCGCAGCCGAGCAGTACCGGCAGCGCCACCGGCAGCGCGGCACCGTGCCAGCCGGTGCCGCCGCGTCCGACCAGCCGCATCACGTTGGACACCAACTGCACATGGACCATGTAGAAGGCGAACGACACCTCGCCGAGCCACACCAGCGGACGGTAACGCCACGGCGAACGGGCTCCGCTGAGGTCGGCCCTGGCGGCGGCGGCGATCAGCAGCACGAACCCGACGTCCAGGTCGAGGTTCCAGTACTGCGCCGGTATCCACCGGTTCCCCGCGTACACGGCCACCACCAGCGCCATGGAGGTCCACAGCCCCGGTCCCCGGTAGGCCCGGGTGACGACCAACTGGCCCACCGCCGCGCCGAGCCAGAACTCCAGGCTGCGGAACAGTGGGCACAGATAGGTGAACCAGTACATCGTGGTCGGCGCGACGTGCGGGCCCATCAGCACCGCAGCTCGTAGAGCATCGCGGCCAGCAGCAACGCCGTGGCCGCAAGCACGGCCGGGCGCATCCGGCGCAGCAGCGGCAGCCCGAGCGGGAAGCAGAGGTAGAAGAACGCCTCGCAACCGAGCGACCAGCTCACCGTGTTGATGCTGTAGAGGTAGGAGCCGTGCAGCAGCCACGGGTGGATCAGCAACAGATTGGCCAGCGCCACCTTGCGGCTCACGGCAGAGCCCCCGGCCAGTGTGATGGCGATCACCAGGGCCCAGGTGATCACGTGGTTCGGGTAGATCTTGGCCAGCCGACGCTGCCAGAACGCCCGCCTGCTGTCGCCCGGCCGTGCCGCCCAGACCAGCACGAACCCGCTGAGGATGAAGAAGAACGAGACCCCGGAGGCGCCCTGACCGAAGACCAGGTCCCAGCGCCGGTGCCCAGGCGGTGGTGCCGAGCACGTCCAGGGTGCCCATGTGGAAGCCGAACACCATGAAGGCGGCCAGCCAGCGCAGTCCGGTGAGCGAGGGCAACCGGTCGTAGGTCTTGCGGACCGACGCCGAGAGCTGCTCCGGGAATGCCCGGTGGATATCTCGCCGGGCGCGGTGTTTGGAGGTCCGGGCATGTGAGGGCCTTCTGGTCCGGAGGTTGGGCGCTGCCGAGAGCGGAGTCTAGCGGTGCTGAGGATCAGCTGAGTGAAGGCTGTGAGTTTGAGTGGGTCGTCGTGGGCCGGAGCACACTGTCCAGCCCCGCCCCTGCCCGCCGACCTGCCGCCGGCGCGAGGCCAACGCCCGCAACTCCGACGTCCCCGCTGCCCAGCGCCGCGAGCGCGCCCGCAGCCGCATCCGCATCCTCAGCGGGAAAGGCATCTGCTGGGGCGGCCGGCCCTGCGGTTCTGCAGTCCGAGCAGCTCACCCCGCCCGGCTGCGGCGGGGGTTTCGTAACGTCCGCGCGAAGGCAGCCTGTCCTGCAGCCGCAGCGAAACCGTCCACACCTGGCTCCGGACGACCTCCCGGTTCGAAGAACAAGCGCCGGGCCAGGCACCACGACGTCGGCAAGACGGTCAAACGCGCCGAGTCGATCAAGGATCATCAAGCCCGCCGAGGATAAACGCCAAGCTCAGAACTCTCACATCTGGTCAACTGCGAGAACCGGCCGGCAGGGGATTCGCCTCCATCCAGTGCCGGACCGAGGCCGCGTCCCCCGGCCGCCCGAGCGCATCCAGCACTTGCGCCTGAAGGTCCAACACCACGTGGAGCTGTGGGAGCAGGAGGGGCATTGCGGCGATGCGACGCCGGTAGATCTCCACTGCATCACCCGTGGCACGCAGCGCCTCAGACAGATCGCCTCCGGTGGCCATGAACATGGCCATAGGGTGAGAGAGGTGGCGAGATCGGATTCGTAGGCGGCCGGACTGTCCGCCGCCAGCCGACGCCGGATCTCCACCGCCTCTTCGGTGACAATCAGGGCCTCACCCCGCCGACCCGCCTCCGACAACCAGATGCCCAGGTTGGCGAGGAGGTGGCAAGGTCGGGTTCATAGGCGGCCGGACTGTCGGCCACCAGCCGACGGTAGATCTCCACCGCCTCCTCAGCAGCGGTCAGGGCCTCACCCCGCCGACCCACCTCCGACAACCAGATGCCCAAGTTGGTGAGAGAGGTGGCGAGATCAGGCTCGTAGGCGGCCGGACTGTCCGCCGCCAGCCGACGGTAGATCTCCACCGCCTCTTCGGTGACAATCAGGGCCTCACCCCGCCGACCCGCCTCCGACAGCCAGATGCCCAGGTTGGAGAGGGAGCTGGCGAGATCAGGTTCGTAGGCGGCCGGACTGTCCGCCGCCAGCCGACGGTAGATCTCCACCGCCTCCTCAGCAGCGGTCAGGGCCTCACCCCGCCGACCCACCTCCGACAACCGGACGCCGAGGTTGGACAAGGAGGTGGTGAGGTTGGGTTCGTAGACGGCTGGGCTGTCGGCCGCCAGCCGACGCCGGATCTCCACCGCCTCTTCGGTGAGAATCAGGGCCTCACCCCGCCGACCCGCCTTCCGCAGCCGGTTGCCGAGGTTGGAGAGGGAGCTGGCAAGGTCAGGTTCGTGGGCGGCTGGGCTGCCGGCCGCCAGCCGACGGTAGATCTCCACCGCCTCCTCAGCGGCGGTCAGGGCCTCACCCCGCCGACCCGCCTCCGACAACCAGACGCCCAAGTTGGTGAGAGAGGTGGCGAGATCAGGCTCGTAGGCGGCCGGACTGTCCGCCGCCAGCCGACGCCGGATCTCCACCGCCTCTTCGGTGAGAATCAGGGCCTCACCCCGCCGAACCGCCTCCGACAGCCCGATGCCCAAGTTGGTGAGAGAGGTGGCGAGATCAGGTTCGTAGGCGGCTGGGCTGTCGGCCACCAGCCGACGGTAGATCTCCACCGCCTCCTCAGCAGCGGTCAGGGCCTCACCCCGCCGACCCGCCTCCGACAGCCGGACGCCGAGGCTGGAAAGGGAGTTGGCGAGTGCGGGTTCGTAGGCGGCCGGACTGTCGGCCGCCGCCTGCCTGTCGGCATGGGCAAGGGACGTGGTGAGTCGTACGGCCAGGGGGTTGGTCATGCGAGACGGGTGAGGGAGTGCCGCTGCCGCGGACCGGAGGGCCAGGTAGGCGAGGGGGACGGTGTCCAGGGCCGTGTCCAGGGTCTGCAGGACGTGGTCACTGTCGGTGGCGCGGTGGCCGTTGTAGTGGGCGATGGTGGCCCGGGCCAGTACGGTGACGCTTTGGGCCTGCTGTTCGGGGCTGGCCGCGTCCAGGAGGACGGGCAGCAGGATGTTGCCGTGGGTGACGTGGTGTGAGGCGTGGTATTCGGCCAGGCGGTCGGGCTGCAGGGAGCCCCAGTAGCGCTCTCCGTCTGCCGGGTACAGTCGTGCGAGCCAGGCCGCAGTGCGGATCGCCTTGTCGCCGGGTAGCTCCGGGACTGTCCGCAGGACGGTGACGGCCTGCTGCTGGTCGGCGGCCCCGGACAGGGCCGCCACGGCGACGGCTGTGGCCAGGGTGGCGGTGGGCAGGCCCAGTTTGAAGGCCGGGGCCTGGGCGCTGTCCTCCCAGAACCGCTCTTCGTGCTGCAGGAGGATCTCCTCGGCGGGGGCGCCGGGCGGTGCGGCGGTGGGCCGCGGGCCCTGCTGCAGCAAGGTGGCCAGGGCGGCCAGTTGCAGGGTGAGGGCGTTGCCGAAGCGGGGGTCGCCCAGGTCGTCAGCGGGCCGCAGGCGGGCGGCGAGGCCCTGCCAGTCGTACGCGGGCACGGTGGGGACCGCGGGCAGCAGCCGGGCCAGGCCGTGTGCTGCGCGTGTGAACGCGGCCCGGCGCTGCGCGGCGGGCCGGCTGCCGGGGATCAGCGGACTCAACGGGGTCACCGGGGCGGCGGTGAGCAGGGCGCGGACCGGCGGTGTGGCGCTGAGGATATCGGTGCGCCATTCGCCGTCCGAGCGGGCCAGGAGCAGCAGTCGGACCGGATGGCGGGTGCGGTGCAGGTGGGTGATCAGGCGGCGCAGCAGCCGGGGGCGGGTTTCGGCGTAGTCGATGACCAGCAGTAGGGGCAGGGCGGTGGTCAGGGTGGTGAGGTCGGGTGGGGTGTCGTAGTCGGTCAGGTCGGGGCGCAGGTGTCCGGTGACCCAGCCCTGGTGGCGGAGGAGGTCGGTCAGGCGGCGGGCCAGGCGGGACTTGCCCTGCCCGCCGGGCCCGGTCAGCACGCGGATCGTTGTTGCGGCGGGGCCGTCGAGGCACCAGGCCAGCAGGTCTGCGAGTTCGCTGGTGCGGCCGTGGAAGGGGACGGCTTCGGCGTCAGCGCTCAGCAGCGCGGCCGGGGAGTGCAGGTCGCGCTCGGCGGCGGCCGGTGTGAGCAGGTTGGCGGGCTCCAGCGGTTCCAGTACCGGTTCCCAGACGGCGTGCTCGGTGACGACGGTGCGGAAGGCGTCGTCGGCCAGGAGCAGCGCCGCTGGGGTCGCGGTCAGGCGGGTTCCGCCGGTGGCCCGGCGGTCCCGGCGCACCACTGCGCACAGCAGGTCCTCGCCCAGGCTGTTCTCGACCAGGACAGCCGCACCCGAGATGCCCGACCAGCCACTGGGATGGCCGGGCGCGGTGTCGGCGGGCGGGAGGGGATCAGTACTGAGGATCTCGTAGCGGCCGGCCAGGGAGCCGGTCCCGGGGGTGATGCGACCGGTGACCTGTTCGTCCAGGCGCCGCCCGTCGCCGGGGTCCTTCTGCAGGCGGGGGAAGCCGGACAGGGTGACCGGGTGGGAACGGGTGCCGATGAACAGGCCGTAGCGCTGCGGCGGCCGGGCCAGCACGTCGGTCAGGGACTGCGGGACCGGCCAGTCCTGGCCGTCGCGCACCTCGATCAGCGCCGCGTCCACCGCCTCGTCCTGGCGCTGCCAGCGCACGGTGGCAGCGAACTCCTGCCCGCTGGAGTCGGGGCGGCACACAGTGACCGCCCTCAGGTCGCTGGTGTCCACGCCGTCCAGAACGTGGGCTGCTGTCAGCACCAGTCGCGGCGCGATCAGGTACCCCGACCCGAAGCCCCGGGCATCCGTGTCCGGCATGCCCACACGGATCTGCACCCGCCGGTCAAACTCCACCGCTGCTCCCTTACGCTCCCCGCCCGGTGCACGACCCGGCGGGGGCTACTCCACGTCGCGGACGTTGATGTCGCCGCCGCCGGTCTCGTGCGGCCGCAGTGTCACGGTCAGCGTGTGGGTCGCCTGCCGGGTGCTCTCCTTCTTCGCGCCCAGGCTCAGCACGCTCCAGCGGAGCCCGCCGTTGACGCCCTTGGTGCCGGTCAGCTCCAGACCCAGCTCCAAGGTCACGTCGCCCAGCGTGAACTCGACTCCGTGGGCGCCGGGGCCTGTGGGGTCGGCGAGCCGTCGCCGGGCCTCGACGACCTGGTCCCGCAGCAGCGTGACCGCGTCCGCCAGGTCCAGACCCTCCTGCGAACCACCCGTACTCGTACTCATGGCTTCCCCCATCCGTTCCCTGCCATCCGATACACCATCAGTTTCCCACCCTGATCGGCCCCAGCGCCGGGCAATCGCGCAACCCAGCTTCGAACCTGGGCGGCGCTGCCCGGGGCCCTGGTGGACGGGGGTCAGCTGTCGTCGTGCCCTTGGTCGGCGTCCTGCTGTCCGGGTCGCGCAGCGGGCACAGTGCGTCGACCGTGGAGGTGGTCTCAGAGGCGCAGCGGACGTGGAAGCTGTCATCTGACAACTGAGCCAATGTCACTTTGCTTGAAATGCGACATAGTTCGTCCCTTCCTCGTAGGTTGCCGCGCTATCGCCGGGCACGGATGACGAGGAGTCGGAGTGAAGGTCGTCAAGGACTGATTGCCGCCCTCGGATCTGCCGAGGAGGTCTACCCGCACGGTGACCGCGAGGTGCATCATGGATAGGTGCGAGACGGGTCTCTGACTTCAGTCGGCGTACCGGCGGGGGTGCGCTGCCGACCGCAGGTGTTCTGGCGGCTCGACAAGCGCGAGGACAGGCGGTGGGAGCAGCAACGGACAGACGAACGGCCCCCCGGACCAAGGCCACAGGGGTTGTGACGCTGATCCCACGCACGTCGTTGGACGTCGGCTCCATCACGTCCGGGGGGGACCGGTCCGGACGTACCGATGAACGGCGGGAACGGGTCGGGGCCGCCGTCCGGCCATCTCGGGCTGGGCAGGCAAGACCGAATTCCACTCCTGCTCAGGCGAACAGACACGGTGGGCAACCACTCTCACCAGGGCCCACGCACCCCCTCAGATCTCCGCCCCACAGGGTTAGGCCCAGAGAGTCGTAGGGACGCGATGAACGAAGCTTTCTCCCAGGAGTTCTGCTCCATGGAGCCCTTCAAGGACAGCCTCCGCTGGGTGGTGAGCCGGCCGCGGACCACTCCTTGCACGGTACGGGTCGCCGATGGCGAGCTGACGATCACCCAGGATCCCGACGGGCTCATGGTCCGAGTGCCGACCGCCGGACTGAGGATCGTCACGCCCCGCAGGCTGAAGAAGCTCGAGGCCGGGGTGGTCCTCTCGCTGGGTGGCAAGCCGGTGGCAGTCATGTTCGACATGGTCCACGCCCGGCAGGAATTCCGTGCCGCCAGCCAGCAAGGAAAACGGGATCTGATCAGGCAAGTCGCCAAGCCCGTTTCCAATTCGCGAGGGAACCTGGGCCTGGCCCGCCAGATCACGGCCGAGTTCATAGCGGCTCTCCTCGACGGCGGCGCCATCGACACGACAGCCCCCGCCTGACCGGAGCGGGCACACGGGGGCCTGCAGGGCCCGACCCGCGCGGCCTGGTTCCCGGAACGTTCGAGGGCGGCAGCGCGTCGCGGGCCGGCGGCCGACCGGCTCCAGGCTGCACAGGCCGCGCCCGCTCCAGTGCGGCAGGCAGTCCGGCGGAGCGGGACGGTAGAGCGGGACGGCGGAGCGGGACGGTAGACGATCACCACAGCCACCACCCGCTGCCGGCCGTGGCGCTCGATCAGCGCCAGCCGCCGGGTGGTCGGCCGGGAGGCATCCGCCCATGCGGACCACGGCACCCGGCACACGTCCATCAAGCTCACAACACACTTGGTGCGCACGGGAATCAAGGGATCCATGGCAGCGGTGGGAGATTCCTACGACAACGCCCTGGCCGAGAACCTCTGGATGCTGATCAAGACCGAGTGCGTGCGCGGCCGCGTCTTCACCAGCCGGGCCGAGGCCGACCTCGCGCTGTTCGAGTACATCGACGGGTTCTACAGCCCGCGACGCATCCAGAAGCGTCCGGGCTACCTCAGCCCCCTCGAATACGAGGAGAAGCACTACGCCGACCAGGCGACGGCCGATCAAGCAAACCTGAAACCCCGTCAACCCGCACTCACTCCCAATCGTCGATTGTTGCCGTTTGGTCATGGATCGGGCCGTGTAACGGTCATATGGCGGACGGAGCCTGGACCAGCGTCACCCGCACGGCCAAGGGACTCGGTTCCCCGGGGCTGCCGGCCCACTGCCGTACCCCTGGTCGAGCGAGTGCCACGCGAACGGCCCCAGCAGCCGAGAGAGACCACGGCAAGGCCCATAAAACGGCCTGCCCGGTGGGCTCCTCCACGACGAAATGGTCCATGGATGCCCCGCGCCACCCGGTCCGATCAACGACGCCGTGACCGCAGCACCCCAGCCGATGAGGCATCTGAGGACGCGGCAGCGGACAGTGCGGCCGCCACCGACGAGGGAGCGCTGGGCCGCCGGCCACGGACCAGCAGCGAGGGCACCGACAACGCCGAGTCGGGCGCCGGCGGCGGTTGATCGACTACCCGCGCGCGGGCAAGCGCGGCCTGCGGCGCTGGATCCCTTCGCTTCGGCTGCTGAGCGCGCTGGTCCTGGTACCAGTGGTGCTCGTGTCCGGGACCTGCGTCGTGATCTATGTGAATGTGCGCGTTCCCAGCCCGGATCCGGGCAGCACCATGCAGGCCACGGTGATCACCTATGCCAACGGCTCGGTCCTGGGCACGGTCGGCGTGACGAGTCGCCGCACCGTACCGTTGTCCCAGGTCCCGTTGACCGTGCGGCACGCCGTGCTGGCCGCGGAGGACCGGGGGTTCTACACCGAGGCGGGCGTGTCGCCGCAGGGCATCGCCCGGGCCGTGATCGCGGATGTGGAGGGCAAGCCCCTGGAGGGCGGCTCGACCATCACCCAGCAGTACGTCAAGAACGCGTTCCTGACCAGCGCCCGGACCGCGAGCCGCAAGTTCACCGAGATCTTCATCGCCGTGAAGCTGGCCAACGAGCAGAGCAAGGACCAGATTCTCCAGGACTATCTGAACACCATCTACTTCGGTCGGGGCGCCTACGGCATCGAGGCGGCCAGCCAGGCCTACTTCGGCCGGGACGTCAGCGCGCTCAGCCCCGCCCAGGCCGCCTACCTGGGCGCGGTCATCCAGGCGCCGAGTGCCTACGACCCGGTGGCCAACCCGGCGATCCTCCCGGTGATCAAGGCCCGCTGGACGTATGTGGTCAACGGCATGGTGTCCTCCGGCTGGATGACTGCCGCCCAGGCGAAGCAACTCAGCTTCCCCGGGCTCGAACCGCTGCGGCAGAGCCCCGACGGGGACCAGACGCCCTACCTGATGGCCCTGGTGCTGAACGAACTCAACGCCGACGGCATATCCGAGCAGCAGATCGCCACCGGCGGGCTGCGCGTCGTGACCACCATCCAACCCTCCGCCCAGGCATCCGCGGTCAAGGCGGTGCAGCAGCAGATCCTCGCCGAACTCTCCGCCAAGCGGCCGGTGGACGCCGCCGTGCGGGTCGGCCTGGCTTCGGTGCGCCCCTCCGACGGCGCGATCGTAGCCCTGTACAGCGGAGCGAACTTCAACACCCGCCAGTACAACGACGCCACCGAGTCCGCAGTCCCCGCCGGACAGATCTTCAACCCGCTGACCGCAGTCGGCATCCTCACCGCCACCAAGCAGCCCGTCACCGGCGCACAGATCAACGAGGCCGGCACCGTGCCGGACAATTCGGCGTTCAACTCGGAGGCGCCCGCGATCCGGGCCACGGTGGAACGCATGGGCGTGTCTCCGGGAACCCTCGGCCTGTCCTCGAATGCCGCGCTGTACAGCGGGAGCGTCAACCCGGACGTCCTGGACATGGCCGACGCCTACGCCACCCTGGCGTCGGACGGCCTGCACACCACGCCGCACATAGTCGCCCAGGTCTCCAATTCCAACGGCGTGCTCTACCGCACCAAGACCACCACGACCCGGGCCTTCGCTCAGAAGCGAGTCCCAAACCGAAGGTAGGGTCACGTTTTCCCAGGTGAGGTGTGTGGCCGTCGGTCGGTAGGCATGCTCGGAGCGTCGTGTCGGTGCGGGGCGTGCTGGGAGGTGGCGGATGCCGTCGGTGCTGGGAGTGTTGGAGCGGCGCGAGCGGGTGGCGCTGGCCCGGGCAGAGGAGTTGCGGGCCGAGTTGGAGCGGCTTCAGGCTGCTGTGGCCGAGGCGGATGAGGCCGCGCGGCGCGCGGTTATCGCCCGCGAGGAGACGGTCGTGGCCTTGGCTGAGGCGGCCGAGGAAGCCGTCGTGGTCGGTGTGCCGGTGAATTTGCCGGCCGCGGGTGTTGCTGGGCCGCGGGTGGAGGTCCCGCTGTGGTGCGAGGGGGTGGGGATCGAGGTGCTGCCGCCCGAGTGCGCGCGGATCGTGGCCCTGGTCCAGGAGGATGCCGCCGGTGGCGGGGACGGAGTGCGGGCACGGGCGATGCGCGAGCATCTGGGCTGGTCAGCCAGTGATGCGCGGGAGCAGGCAGCGCGGTTTCGGGCGAAGCGGCTGGTCGAGCGGGGCTGGTTGACCGAGGGGCGGCCAGGGCTGTTCAGGCCGCGGGCCGCTTGACGCGGCGCGGTGCTGGTCGGCCGGAGCGGGCCAGGCGGCGGGTGGCCGGGATGCTCGCGGCCCACCAGGCCATCGCCTCGGCACTGTCGATGCGGGTCTCGTAGTCCCGGGCCAGCCGCCGGGCCCGGATCAGCCAGGAAAAACTGCGCTCCACGACCCAGCGGCGCGGAAGCACCACGAACCCTTGGCGTCGTCGCTGCGCTTGACGACGGTCAGCGCGAGGGTCAGGACGGCGTGGGCGAAGGTGACCAGCCAGCCGGTGTAGGCGCCGTCGGCCCAGACCAGAGTGATGCGGTGGTGTTCGGCGCGCAGTTGTTCCAGGAGGTCGCGGCCGGCGTCGTTGTCCTTGACCGACGCGGCGGTGACGATCACGGCCAGCAGCAGGCCGAGGGTGTCCACGGCGATGTGTCGTTTGCGGCCGTTGATTTTCTTCCCGGCGTCGTAGCCGCGGGTGGCGGCGCCGACGGTGGCGTCAGCCTTGACCGACTGCGAGTCGATGATCGCGGCGGTGGGTTCTTCCTTCTTGCCGGCCAGTTCGCGCAGCATCTTGCGCAGTCGGCCGTAGAGCTCCTTGGTGTAGTCGTTGTCGCGCCAGCGGCGGAAGAACCGGTATGCCGCTCGCCACTTGGGGAAGTCGGCGGGCAGGCCGGCCCAGCGCACGCCCTCGGTGACCAGGTAGCGCACGGCGTCGATCATCTGCCGGTGGCAATAGCCCTCCGGGCGGCCGCCGCGTCCGTTCAGCCAGGCCGGGACCGGCAGCAGCGGCCGCACGATCGCCCACTCCGCGTCGGTCAGGTCGGAGCCGTAGCGGCGGGTTCGGTCGGGCTGGTCAGCGGCATTCCCGAGCCGGTGTGCGAGGCAATCGCACGACATGCCGGAGCTGGACGCGGACGGAGCGAACACGGCACAGTGGGACACCAGGGCCTCCTGATGGTTCGTTGACTCGACATCACCGAACTGCGCAGGAGGCCCTTCTTCTATGCGCCGGCCGCGGAGCGATCACCCGAACGAGCCTGATAGGCACGGAAGTTCGAGTGTCAGTCGTGTCCCTCGGTTTGGGAATCGCTTCTCAACGCTCGGGCGGATCGAACCTGCTGTGCGGGATGGCAGAGGGCCCCATCACGACCGCCTGGCACAGCGTCTCGCAGGGAGTCGCGGTGCTGCCGCCCGCCCAGCCGGCCGCGTCCGCCGCGGCAACCCCGCCCACCCCGTCCACCTCACCGACCCCGGCGAGGGCCAACTGCGGTGTCAACGGCGAATCGCTCTTCGACGACTCGCCTGGGCCGTGGAATCCGATGACCAGCTGTCGACCGCCATAGCCGTGTTCCGCGACGCCCCCACACTGAAGCAGGACGACAGATCCCGCTCGCTGGCAGGCGTGGCCGGCCAGAAGGAGATCACCGGCGACGGCCTGCCGAGCCAGGTCCTGCTGACCTACCTGGGCTACGGCGCTTGGGAGTCCGCCCCGGCAGCTCGGTGAACTCGCCAACCGCCGGCCGGCGGGTTCACCGGCTCGGGGAAGAACCCGCCCCCATCGCTCACGGCCCACCGCTCACGGTGCCCGCGGTGGGGGGGCGACGGTTGCGCGGGCCCCCCGGAGCACGGCCGGCTGGACTCGTCACTCTCCAGCACGGTGCCGTCGTCCGTCACGATCACCGTCACCGGCGCGGAGTTCTGGTCCACGGCCTGGCTGGCGTAGCGGGCCGTGCAGATCAGTTGCACATCAGCGGCCCCGGTCAGTTGCGGTGCGCCCGCGGGGAAGGTGATCCGCACCTGGGAGCCTTCGCTGCGGACGCTCAGGCCGGCCGGCCCCGGCGGCAGCGCCGTGGTCAGGCCCTCCTGCAGTTGCTGGGCATCCGGGCCCTGGAACGCGGCCTGCACGGACGTCGCGACCGAGACCGGTCCGTCGACGGCTCGTCTGACGGTACCGGCACACTGTTCTTGAGGAAGAAGACCACGATGGTGGGCTGGGTGATGCCGGTGCCGGGATCTCCCGCCTGCACCACGCCGGTTGTGGGTATGCCGCAGGCGGAGAGCAGGACCGAGATCGGGACCAGCAGCGCCGGGCCGGCTGCTCGCCGAAGCCGGAGATACCTCATATTCGGTGCTCCTTCGACGGTTCGGACGGCAGGACCTCCGGTTTCAGCGGCAGTTCGACGGTGAACACGGCGCCGGCGTCAAGCCGGTTGGCCGCACGGATGGTGCCGCCGTGCAGGTGGACGTTCTCCATGGTGATGGCGAGGCCGAGGCCGCTGCCGCCGTCCGGGTCCGGGCGCGGTCCGACTTGTAGAAGCGGTCGAAGATATGGGGCAGCACGTCGTCCGGGATTCCCGGACCGCCGTCCAGGACTTCGATGACCGCCCAATGTCCCGTGTCCGGTCCTCCCGGGTATGCAGGCGTAGTTCTACCGGGAGCCCTCCGTGCCGGAGCGCGTTCCCGACCAGATTGGCGATGATCACGTCGAGGCGGCGCGGATCGAAGCGCCCGCGGAGGGCCGGGCTCGGGCAGGCGTCCGGTGTCGACCGTCTCCAGCCAGGCGCGGGAAGCGAGCGTGCGCCGCAGGGACTCGGCGACGTCGATCTCGTTCAGGTGCAGGTTCGCCGCTCCCGCATCGAAGCGGGAGATCTCCATCAGGTCATCCACCAGAAGGGCCAGCTTCACCGTCTCCTCGCTGATGAGCCGGACCGCGGTCCCCACGTCCGGGGCAAGGAGCAGCGCGTCCTCGTCGAGGATGTCGGTGACCGCGGACATGGCGGCCAGCGGGGTGCGCAGTTCATGGGAGACGTCGGCGGCGAAGCGCCGGGCCCGTGCCTCCATCCGGCGCAGCTCGGCCACGGACTCCTCCAGAGCGGCAGCGGTGTCGTTGAAGGCGTGGGAGAGGTCGGCCAGTTCGTCGGAGCCGTGGACGGAGCCGGGTGTCGAGGTGGCCCTCGGCGATGCGGTGGGTGGCATGGCGCAGCCTGCGCACCGGGCGCAGCACGCCGCGGGCTGCCAGCAGCGCCAGCAGCACGGCCAGCCCCAGCACCGGAAAGGACGGTCCGCTCGACCGCGTTGACCAGGGTCTGCACGAAGCTCTGCTCGTCGGCCAGCGGTACGGTCAGGAAGACGTCGATGCCGGACTGCTGGTCCGTGGGCTCGTGCAGGGTGCCGAAGGTGACCGGCAGACCGACGATGAGCGAGGGACTGCCGGCCGTCATCACCCGCTGGAAGACGGTGGTGCTGTTGGAGCGCACGGCCGAGCGCAGGGCGGAGGTCAGCTCCGGGAACGAGTCGTTCGCGGTGGAGGTGGCGGTCATCCCCTGGTAGGTGGCCATGACGTGCCAGTCCTGTGCGGGTTCGTCGCCGGCTACGGAGGTGACCAGGGTCTGCAAGTCGCTGCGGTCCGGGGGGTAGCTGAGGTTGCCGGCGACGCTGTCGACGTCGGTGCGGAACTGCTGGATCACGGTGTTCTGGGCCTGCTTGAGCACCTCGGTGCGGGCTTCGCGGAACATCAGGGCGCCGGTGGCCAGCGAGGCGATCGCTGCCACCAGGACGAAGGCCACCACCAGCCGGGCACGCAGGCCGCGCAGCAGGAACGGCGCCTTCACGCGGCTTTGAACCTGTAGCCGAAGCCGCGCACGGTCTGGATGTAACGAGGCTGTTCGCGGCTCTCGCCCATCTTCTGCCGCAGCCGCCTGATACAGGCGTCGACCAGCCGTGAGTCGCCGTGGTAGCTGTGCTCCCAGACGGCTTCGAGCAGCTGCTGCCGGCTGAAAACCTGGCCAGGCGAGGCGGTCAGGGTCAGCAGCAGCCGCAGTTCGGAGGGGGCGAGGGCGATCGGCACCCCCTGATGGGTCACGGTCAGTGCGGACCGGTCGATGGCCAGTTCGCCATGGGTCTCGATCTTCGATGCGGCCCCGTCTGCGGGTATGCCGCTGACCCGACGCAGGACGGCCGAATGCGGGCCTCGAGGACCCGGGCCTGGATGGGTTTGACGACGTAGTCGTCGGCTCCCGCTTCGAGTCCGACGACTATGTCCACGTCTTCTCCGCGAGCGGTCGCCATGATGATCGCCAGTCCCTGGTCGTCGGCGCGGATCTTCTGGCAGACCTGCAGGCCGCTCATGCCGGGCAGCATCAGGTCGAGCACCACGACGTCCGGGCGGAAGGAACGGACCAGCTCCAGCCCCTCCTCCCCGGTCCCGGCCGCGGCGACCTCGCAGTCCAGACGGCGCAGCGCCAGTTGGACGCCCTCCCTCACGGCGGGGTCGTCCTCGATGAGTAGAACACGTGGCATGGGAACAGTATCTGCTCGCAATGCGGCTGGTCGGAGCATCTGTTACGCAACGATCACATAGGAGCAACCGTCCCGCCGACTGTCGCCGACCGGTTGCCGGCCGGCCACGGAGCCGTCTGACCAGCTCCCTTGAGAGGGCCCGGGTCACCCCGCCTTCGGCGAGCGAGTCCAGCTGAGCCTCATCAACGGACAGTGCGGGGTGCGCTGTCGAGGCTGGCCAGGGCTTGTTTGGAGTCGTGATCAATTGCCCGTTCCGCCCACCGTGGGCCGGGCGGGGCCGGCAGACCGTTTGCGTGACGCGACGCGAAGTGAGCCACAGCGAGTGGGAGTTGGCTGAGCCTTCCCTGCCGATCGGCCGGCCCTGCCGGTATCCGCAGCGTCTGCGCGAGCAGTTCGAGGGCGTCATTTGGAAGTTCCGCAGCGGTGGCCAGTGGCGGGAGATGCCACAGGAGTTCGGGGCCCGGCAGACGGCCTACGACCGCTTCGCTCAATGGCGCGCCGGCGGCGTGTTCGCCGCGCTGATGGCACCAGCAGGATGCATCTCGCGGCGGACCGGCGCTGTCGCCCGTTGGCGTTCGTGCTCACGCCGGAGCAGGCTGCCGACAGCCGCCGGGTCGTAGCGGTGCTGGAGAAGGTCAAAGTGCGCGGGCCGGTCGGCCGTCCGCGCACCCGGCCCGACGCGGTCGCCGCCGACAGGGCCGGCCGCGCAGCTCTGTGCGCGCCTCCCGGACCCGGTGAAGCGGACAGCACAGCTTCGTCCGCTTGGGTAGCCGCCACCTCCTGCAGCTGTGAGCGCTCAATTGGGGGCAGAGACATCAGCTCCATGCTGACGGAGTGCCGCGTTCGGACAGCACTCCAACGGCGATCCAGAGAGGAGGCGCACGGTGGGTCCGTCAATCACACCTCTTGTCGCAAGCACGGCCACTCGACCGCAGCCGTCAACTGGCCTGACCTTCCCCGAAAACCACCAGCTCACACTGATGCGTCCGTCCAACGACCAGGGCCCGTGCCGCGCCGGGGCGTCGCGCTCAGGCGGCTATCTCTTCGCGAAGCCCGGCCAGGGCGACCCGCGCCCGATCGCGGACCTCGGAAAGGCCAACTGCCTCGCGCAGTATCCGCTGCAACTGGTGCGGAAGCCGGTGAGCCACCGCTTCCTCCACAGCAGGTGGTCGCGCCGGCCTCACCAGCCGCACGGGCCGGCAACGGCAGGACAGCAGCCCGCTCGTCCGGGGTCACCGCGAGGCTGACGGCGTGACGCAGTCGGTCCAGTGCTGCGCCCATCAGCCCAGCCTTACGCAGCTCGTTGCCGTGCATCCGCAAAGCAGTCGAGTGGAACGCGCGGTCGTCGAGATGGCAGGCGATGGCCACGCCCTGTCCGGTCCATCGGGCGGCTGTCGCCAGCCGCTCCTCCGGAAGGATGTGCCCGAGCGCGACGCCCAGGCTGGTCCGGGCACGGGCCAGCAGTTCCAGCACCTCGCGCTCGCAGTGCCCGTCCGCGACACGGGCCTCCAGTCGGGCAACCAGGGGCCACAGCTCGTTTACTGCCGCCGAGGCATGCCCGCTCTGGCGGGCGATCTCGGCCAGCCGAATGGTCGAGTCGCCGAACTGGAGCATCGCGGCCACGTCCGTGTCGGCGGGATCGGTGACGCCCAGGACGTGTGGGGGCAGGCTCAGCGCGGTGGCGATGCGGCGCAGGGATACCACATCAGTGATCGTGCGACGGCCATTCTCCAGCATCGACACGTATGGCTTCTCGTATCCCAGCAGCACGCCGAGGGCGGTCTGCGAAAGGCTTTGCTGCTCGCGGTAGTAGCGCAGGATCGTGCCGAGGTTCCTGGTACCGAGAGCTTCCTGCGCCGCGGGAGTGGCCCAGCGCCACATCCCCGCCGGCCTCGGGTTCCCTGGCACAGTTCCTCACCTCTTCTGTTCCAGGCGGCTGAACCACTCAGCGATGGAGTCCTTGTAGCCCTGCGGCATCACCAGGCCAGGGACCTGGTCCCGAGCAAACAGGCCGATCTCCTTGTGCTCGTGGCTGACGACCGGCTCGATGTCGTTCATCGGGGCCGTGCAGCCGTACGTCACAATCAGGACGTACCTGTCAGGGATCGGCTCGTACACCCATACGTCCAGCAGGGGGCCGGCGGTGACTTTCCAGCCGCTCTCCTCACCGACCTCACGAGCGACGCAGTCCTCGGGTTGTTCCCCGATCTCCAACCGTCCGCCGGGCAGCTCCCACTCCTGGCGTTCATTCTTGAGGAGCAGCACTTGGCCGTGGGCGTTGACGACGACGCCCTTGACCGAGACTGGGTGCTTGGGGGCACGTAGGGCGACGGGTCCATGGCGTCCTTCACCGATCACGAGTGGGCAACAGCCTTCGGAACGTAGCACGCACAGGGGCCACCGACGTCTCGTCAGCGTTGCTTCCCAAGTTCACAGTTAGTGACTTTACGGAGCTACTCGCCCGGTCGGACAGTTGGTCTTCCCGAAGGCACCGTCTACGCACACGGAGATCTCCGATGCCTGAACCCGGTGAGTACTTCGCCATCCACTACGAGGACATGGGCCTTCCTTTGTTCCCGGCCCGGGTCTCGTTACGGCTGCGCGCCGACGGGCTGGTCACGGTGGACGGTCTGCACAGCAGGCAGCGGGTCCTGGAGGCAGCACCCCGGCCGGCCACTACGCGCAGCTCGTCGTCGTCACCGAACTCCCGGACAACCTCGCCGCCACGGAGCTTGCACCCCAGCTCTACGACAGAGCCTCCCAACTCCTCCGCCGCCCGATACACCGAGCCAGAAGGCCCTCACTCATTTCAAGATCGCCCCACCGTGGACCCCGTCGCCGACCTCCATGGACAGAACAGCGAGCTCGTCGCCACCCGGCGCACTCGGTGGCGCCGCGCCGCCGTCGGCCGGGTTCGGGCGGTGGGACCAGAACGGATGAAACCGGCGGCGGCCCGTGACCACGGTCACGGGCCGCCGCCCGTTGGCTCGGTTGCGGAATGGGCTACAGGCAGGTCAGGCCGCGTGCGCTTGGGGAGCCGCTGGGGACTTTTCGGGGACTTTCTGCTTCGTCCGAGGGACTTTCCGGGGACTTTTGGCGGTGCAAGCAGGTAAGGCGCTGACAGCCCTGAAAGAGACAAAGCCACAGATCAGGGTGTGCCTCGTCGGCAGTCGACGACGTTGAACGCGAAGCCGCCGCGCGAGGTCTACTTGTACTTCCTGAACATCTTCGGCGGCAGGCGGGACTGAGCCGTGCTCCCGCAAACACGGCAGGGGCCGTCGGCCCGGAGCTGCCTCCGGGCCGACGGCCCCTGCCCACCTGTCGGGACGACAGGGCTCTGCTGTCAGTTCAGCTGGTCCAGCGCGATGGAGAAGGCGGTCGCCGCCAGGCCGGTGCGGTCGGACGAGCGCTCGTGGCAGCGCTTGAGGGCATCGCCGACGGTACGGGAGACGTCGTCGAAGACGGCGGTGTCGGTGATCGGGACGGAGCCGTCCATGAGCAGGGCGAAGGTGCGGGCCATGCCGCAGTTGGCGAGGAAGTCGGGGACGACGGCCACGCTCCGGTCGGCGTGCTCGTAGGTCGAGCCGTAGAAGATCTCCGAGTCCGCGAAGGGCACGTTCGCCCCACAGCCGATGACCTCCAGGCCGGCCGCGGTGAGCCGGTCGACCTGCTCGCGGGTGACCAGGCGGGAGGCCGCGCAGGGCAGGAAGACCTCGGCTCCCAGGTCCCAGATGCGGGCATCGGTCTCGGCGAACGGCACCAGGCCGTCCACCTGAAGGGTGTTGCCGCGCCGGTTCACGAAGAGCTCGCGGACCTCGTCGAGGCCCAGGCCCTGCGGGCTCAGCAGCCCGCCGTCCCGGTCGATGATGCCGACGATGCGGGCGCCCGACTGCGCCGCGTAGTAGGCCGCGGCCGCGCCGACGTTGCCCCAGCCCTGGACGATGACGCGCTTGCCCTCCAGGTCACCGCCGTAGGTCGCGTAGTAGTGCCGGACCGACTCGGCCACTCCCCAGCCGGTGATCAGGTCGGAGACCGTGTAGCCCCGGGCGGGTCCGGAGACAGCCGCGGGTCCTCGACCACCTTGGCCACACCCTGGCGCAGCTGGCCCAGGCGGCGCACCCGGTCCGGGTCGCCGGCGCCGTAGTGGCCCTGGACGACGCCCTCCTGCGGGTGCCACAGCCCCTGGCTCTCGGTGAGCGGGACGACCTCCGCCATCTCGTCGACGTTCAGGTCGCCGCCGGTGCCGTAGTAGCTGCGCAGCAGCGGGGTGACGGCCTGGTACCAGCGAGTCAGGACGCCCTGCTTGCGCGGGTCGCGCGGGTCGAAGTCGATGCCGGACTTGGCGCCGCCGATCGCGGGGCCGGAGACGGTGAACTTGATCTCCATGGTCTTGGCCAGCGACTCGACCTCGTGCCGGTCCAGGCCGGCCCGCATCCGGGTGCCGCCGCCGGCCGCGCCGCCGCGCAGCGAGTTGATCACGACCCAGCCCTTGGCCGGGGTCTCGGTGTCCTGCCATTCGAAGACGATCTGCGGGGCCTTCGCTTCGAACTCGGCCAACTGGGCCTTCACTGCTGCTCCTTGTGCATGTGCTCAGAAAAGTGGGGGTAGCTGGGGGCGGGCTGGATACGGCCGGTGACCTCGCCGAGGCCGATGCGCGTACCGTCCGGGCCGGGAGCGGTGGCGGAGATGACAACCTCGTCGCCGTCCTCCAGGAAGGTCCGGGTGGAGCCGTCCGGCAGGGCGATGGGTTCCTGGCCGCCCCAGCTCAGCTCCATCAGCGAGCCGCGCTGGTCCTTGTCGGGGCCGCTGACGGTGCCGGAGGCGAACAGGTCGCCGGGCCGGATCGAGGCGCCGTTGACCGTCATGTGCGCCAGCATCTGCGCCGGGGTCCAGTACATGGTCGCGTACGGCGGGCGGGAGACCGGGTGCCCGTTGAGCCGGACGTCCAGCTCCAGGTCCAGGCCCCACGGCCGGCCGCCGGTCAGGTAGGGCAGCGGCTGCGGATCCTGGACCGGCGGGGCGGTCCTGGCGTGCTCAAGTGCGGCCAGGGGAACCACCCAGGGCGACACCGAGGTGGCGAAGGACTTGCCCAGGAAGGGACCCAGCGGCACGTACTCCCAGGCCTGGATGTCCCGGGCGGACCAGTCGTTGACCAGGCAGACGCCGAAGACGTGCTCAGCGAAGTCCGCCGGGCCACCGGCTGCCCGGGCTTGGTTCCGGTGCCGACGACGAAGCCGACCTCGGCCTCGATGTCCAGGCGGCGGCTCGGCCCGAAGGACGGCGCCGCGTCCGCCGGTGCCTTGCGCTGGCCGTTCGGACGCAGCACCGGTGTCCCGGAGACCACGACGGTGCCGGAGCGGCCGTGGTAGCCGATCGGCAGGTGCTTCCAGTTCGGGGTCAGCGGCTCCGAGCCGGGGCGGAACATCCGGCCGATGTTGCCGGCGTGGTGCTCGCTGGCGTAGAAGTCCACATAGTCGCCGACGGTGAACGGCAGGTGCAGCCGCGCCTGGTCCAGCGGGACCAGCGCGGGCTCCACCACTGCCCGCCACTGCTCGTCGGTGAGCAGTTCGGTGACGCGGGCGCGCACCGCGTCCCAGCGGGCGCGGCCCTGGGCGAGGAAGGCGTTGAGCGAGGGCTCGGCGAAGACCGGGTCGTCCAGCACCGCGGCCAGGTCCAGTACCTGGTCGCCGATGCGGACGCCCACCCGCGGCTCGCTGTCCGCGGTCGAGAACACCCCGTAGGGGAGGTTGCTCACGCCGAAGGCAGCGCCCTCGGGATGGCAAGCCAGGTCATGCGTCAGTCTCCTCGGGGCGGTGCACCAGGCCGAGTGCGACCAGGTCGGTAACGGGATCGGTGATACTGCATGTCCCGAAGGACAGGAAGCGGGCACGGGCCCGCGCGAGCCGGCCGTCCTCGGCGGCCACGGCCACCTGGCCGGCGACGGCCTGCGGTGACCGCTCCGCCAGGATCTCGGCCAGCTCCGCGGGCTGCCCGCCGCGCAGCGCGGCGTCGGTCGCCAGCAGCACGTTCAGGAAGCCGTGCTGCTCCAGCGCGCCGTCGGTGTGCCGGACCGCGTGGTGCAGCCCGGCGGTGCACTTGAACGGCAGTCCGCGCTCGACCGCGCCGATGATCGTGCGGGACAGTTCCAGCTCGTCCGGGTGCGCCTCGGGGACCAGTCCGCCGGTGCGGAACTTGGCCAGGTGCCGGGTGCCGACCAGGGCGTCCAGCGCGTCCTGCCCGCGGGCTCCGCGCGGGATCTCCAGGAAGCCGGTGACCTCACCGGGCAGGTGGGCGTCCAGCACCGCGAGCGCCTCCGCGGCCGGCATCTGCTCCGGCAGTACCACCTCCACGGCCTGGAGGACACCGGGCGCCGTCAGGGCCCAGCGCTCCAGTGCCCGCGGGAGGTCCTGCGGGCCCGCGGGCAGGGTCAGACTGACCGTGAGCGGCCCGGTCAGCTCCTCGACCCGGGCGGCCGGGGACACGAAGCAGCCCACGAACGGGGCGTACCAGGCCGACCGGTGCTCCCGGTGCGCCGGAAGCGCCCGCGGCAGCGGCAGGTCGCCCGGGGGGAAGACCGCCGCGTCGTCGAACAGCGCGCCAAAGACCTCGGCGGCGTCGAAGAAGCTGCTTGCGGGAACGCTCACGATCCCTCCCCTGCCTGCCGGGCCCAGGTCCAGGCGTAGCCCGGGTCCTCGCTCCGCTGCCCGGCGACGCCGAGTTCGAGCGGACGGAAGGTGTCCACCATGACCGCGAGCTCGTCGAAGAACTCGGCGCCGATCGAACGCTCCACCGCGCCCGGCTGCGGGCCATGCGAGTGGCCGCCGGGTGCAGGCTGATGGAGCCCTGGCCGATTCCGGAGCCGCGCCGGGCCTCGTAGTTGCCGCCGCAGTAGAACATGACCTCGTCGGAGTCCACATTCGCGTGGTAGTAGGGCACCGGTACCGAGAGCGGGTGGTAGTCCACCTTGCGCGGCACGAAGTTGCACACCACGAAGTTGCGGCCCTCGAAGACCTGGTGCACCGGCGGCGGCTGGTGCAGCCGGCCGGTGATCGGCTCGAAGTCGGCGATGTTGAAGGTGTACGGGTACAGGCAGCCGTCCCAGCCGACCACGTCGAACGGGTGGCGCTGCTGGACGTGGACCGTGCCCGCCTGCCCGCCCGGGCCCGCGCCGCGGTGCCGGATGTACACCTCGGTCTCGCCGCCGCTGACCAGCAGCGGCTCGGCCGGGCCGTGCAGGTCCCGCTCGCAGTAGGGGGCGTGCTCCAGCAGCTGCCCGTAACGTGACAGGTAGCGCTTGGGCGGGGCTATGTGGCTGTCCGCCTCGATGACATAGGCCCGCAGCGGCGCGTCCGGGTCCGGGACCCAGCGGTGGGTGGTGCCGCGCGGCAGCACCACGTAGTCGCCGGTGCGCACCGGCAGCACACCGAAGGTGGTCTCCACCGTGCCGCCGCCGCTCTCGACGTAGACGCACTCGTCGCCGATGGCGTTGCGGTACAGCGGACTGGGCGCGTCGGCGACGACATAGGACAGCCGCACATCGGCGTTGCCGAGCACCAGCCGGCGGCCGGTGACCACGTCCACCGGCCCCCCGTCCCCGGCCGGGAAGAGCGCGTGCAGTCGGAAGTGCCGCGGCAGCAGAGGCGAGTTGGCGACGGTGCTCGCGTCAGGCAGCTCCCAGGTCCGGGCGGCCACCAACGCGGAGGGGACACCCTCGTGGTACAGCAGAGAGGAGTCGCTGGAGAAACCCTCCTCACCGACCAGTTCCTCGTAGTACAGCCCGCCGTCCGGGCGGCGGTGCTGCGTGTGACGCTTGGGCGGGACGTGGCCCGCCCGGCGGTAGTACGGCATGCCGGGCCTCTCCTCCTGCAGCTTAGAAGTTGCCGCGCTTGGCCTGCTCGCGCTCGATGGCCTCGAACAGCGCCTGGAAGTTGCCCTTTCCGAAGCCCAGCGAACCGTGGCGCTCGATCAGCTCGAAGAAGACCGTCGGCCGGTCACCGATCGGCTTGGTGAAGATCTGCAGCAGATAGCCGTCCTCGTCGCGGTCGACCAGGATCCCGCGCGAGGCGAGCTCCTCGATCGGGACCCGGACCTTGCCGATCCGGGCGCGCAGCTCCGGGTCGGTGTAGTAGGACTGCGGGGCGTCCAGGAACTCCACGCCCCGGGCACGCAGCACGTCGACCGTGGTGATGATGTCGTTGGTGGCCAGCGCCAGGTGCTGGACGCCGGGCGCACGGTAGAAGTCCAGGTACTCGTCGATCTGGGAGCGCTTCTTGCCGACGGCCGGCTCGTTCAGCGGGAACTTGACCCGGTGGTTGCCGTTGGCGACGACCTTGCTCATCAGCGCCGAGTACTCGGTGGCGATGTCGTCCCCGACGAACTCGGCCATGTTGGTGAAGCCCATGACGCGGTTGTAGAAGGTCACCCACTCGTCCATCCGGCCCAGCTCGACGTTGCCGACGACGTGGTCCAGGGCCTGGAACAGGCGCTTGGGCGCGCCCTCGGGCTTGACCCAGCCGCCGCTGCGGGCGACGTAACCGGGCAGGTAGGGGCCGGTGTAGCGGGAGCGGTCGACCAGCGTGTGCCGGGTCTCGCCGTAGGTCGCGATGGCCGCGGTACGGACGGTGCCGTGCTCGTCACTGACGTCGTGCGGCTCGACCAGGACCGTCGCGCCCTGGGCGCGGGCGTGCTCGATGCACTTGTCCACATCCGGGACCTCGAGGGCGATGTCCACCACGCCGTCGCCGCGCCGGCGGTGGTGGTCCAGCAGCTCGCTGTCCGGGTCGACGCCGCCCTTGAAGACGAAGCGGGCCGCGCCCGAGCGCAGGACGAAGGCGTGGTGGTCGCGGTTGCCGGTGGTGGGACCGGAGTAGGCGATCAGTTCCATTCCGAAGACGGCCTGGAAGAGCAGCGAGGCCTGGGTGGCGTTGCCCACGGACCACACCACGGCGTCCCAGCCGGTCACCGGGAACGGGTCCTGCTTGCCGTCGTACTCCACCAGGCCCACCAGCTGACGCAGCTGGTCCAGATCCAGCTCAGCGAGTCGCTCCTGGCTGGTCAGAGTGTCCTCGATAGTCACGCCTAGTCCTCCTCGGCTGAACAGCTACGGCAATGGACACAGAGCACACCGCATGGGGCCGTGAAAGAACAAGGGCGACTTTTCCAGCTGAACACTGTGCCCGGCCTGCCCAGCAAACCAGCTCAATCACTGAGCAAATTGCACAGCAGTCCGAGCAAGGCAGCCCTAACCACGGACGGCGGACCAAACCGAGGAGGGCGGGTTCGGGCCCCCGGTCGCCGGGCTGTCCGGGAGCACATATGCCATGGCCAGGGGCCGGGTCGCGGCAGGCGGCCGGCACCCCGGACGGCCTGCGCCGGACCGGGGGCCGGGGCCCGGGTCCGGCCCCGGCCCCGCTGCCGACCTCAGGAATGAGATACGCAGAGTGACGGACTGCCGCATTCGGCATTCGGCATTCGGCATTCAGCGAGAGACGGTCCGGCTGGTGTCTCAGGCCTGGATGTTCTCCAGGTCGTCGAGCAGGCTCGGGTGGGTCGGCTGCCAGCCGAGGGCCGCGCGGGTGCGGGCACTGGAGGCGGGCTGGTCGGTCGCGAAGATCGGGCCGAGGGTGCCGAAGTTCTCCTGCGGCACCGACTCGACGGGCAGGCCGAGCCGTCGGCCGATGACCGCGGCGATGTCGCGCACCGCATCGCCCTCGTCGGCGACGGCCTGCCACGAGCTGCCGGCCGGCGCCTTCTCCAGGGCGAGCCGGAACAGCACGGCGGCGTCGAGCGCGTGGACGGCCGGCCAGCGCTGGGCGCCGTCCCCGGGGTAGCCGGCCACGCCGGTGCCGCGGGCGATCTGGGTGAGCAGCCCGGCGAACCCGCCGCCGCCCTGGTTGTGGACTGTGCGCGGCAGCCGTACCGCCGAGCTGCGCACGCCGCGCGAGGCGAGTTCGAGGGCGCGGTTCACCGACCGGCCGCGTCCGGCGACAGGCCCCTCGGTCGGCAGCGGGTCGTCCTCGGTGGAGGCGCGGCCCGCCGCGTGGGGCGTGCCCGACACGGTGACCAGCGGCCGGTCGGTGCCGATGAGGGCCTCGCCGAGCGCCGCGAGCGCGGCGCCCTCCTCGGCGATGCCCTGGGCGAGTGCTTCGGGCGAGCTGAAGTCGTTGCTGAAGGCGAGGTGGATGACGCCGTCCGCCTGTTCCGCGCCGGCCCAGCACGGCGAGGTCGGTGAGCCCTCCGCGGAGCACGCCGGCCCCGGCGGCGGCGGCGCGTGCCGCGGAGGCGTCGGAGCGGGCGAGGGCGGTGACCGAGTGGCCGGCGGAGAGCAGTTCGGCGACGACGGCCGAGCCGATCAGGCCCGTTCCGCCGGTGATGAAGACGCGCATAGCGAACTCCAGAAAGTGATGCGACTGATGTCCCATCACTGTACATCCCGATGCGACACATGTCGCATCACCTTGGTGGCCCGTCGACAAAAAAGCCCGATGCGCGCCGGCAGGCGCGCATCGGGCTCGATGACCTGGTTCGTTCGGTGGCTGACCTCAGCAGCGGGACCCGTGGATGTACTGGTCGGCCCAGGCGCTGATGATGTGGGCGGCTCGCTGTGCCTGTCCCCGTGCGGTCAGCAGATGGTCCGCCTCTTCGAGCGAGACGAAGCTCCGCGGGTGCCGTGCCTCGCGGAAGATCTCCCGGCGTTGGCGATGTCCACGGTGGTGTCCGAGGGCGAGTGCAGCACGAGCAGCGGCAGGTTCAGGTCGCGTATCCGCTCCCGGAGCCGGGCCTGGTGCACGTCCTCGACGAAGGCCCGCTTGAGGACGAGGGTCCGCCGCCGACGAACCACTCGTGCGAGCCCTCGCTGAGCACCCGGTCCATGACCGCGTCGTACTGTCGCTCCACATGGCTGGGGTCGGCGGGCGCCCCGATCGTGGCGACCGCGCGGACGCCGGTCGCCCCGGCCGCCGCGGCGATCGCGGCGGCGCCTCCCCAGGAGTGCCCCACCAGGCAGGTCTGCCGGAGTCCCTCGCTCCGCCATCAGCTCTGCCGCGCGGACGGTGTCCTCGACCTTGATGGTGAAGGAACCGTCCCCCCAGTCGCCTTCGGAGTCCCCGATCCCGAGGTTGTCGTAGCGCAGCATGCCGATCCCCTCGCGTGCCAGCTGCTTGCTGACCCGCGAGGCGGCCGGCGAGTTCCGGCCGAGGGTGAATCCGTGGACGAAGATTCCCCAGCCCCGGATCTCGCCTTCCGGCAGGTCGATGGATCCGGCCAGTTCGGGGCCGACGACGCTCTTGAATCGCACTTCTTCGGACATGTTCTGATCGCCTCGGCATGGACTGGTCGCGGGTGAAGGCAGGTGGGGCGGACGAGAGGGGCGGACGGCGCAAGCAGGCGCCGACCGGCACCGCACCGCGCCCGTGCTCCAGGCAGGGGAGCACGGGCGCGGCAGATGTCACCGTCGGCGCGTCAGACGGTCAGGGTGTGCACCGGGGCCGGCTCGGCGGTGAGCAGCGCGGTGATCTCCTCGGCGAGGTGCAGGCCGAGCTCGCCCCAGCCGTCCTTGTACCCGTAGACACCGGCCAGGCTGCGAGCCTCGTAGTCGCCGTTCATGATCTCGACGTCGTTGGCCGTGATCAGGCCCGGGTGGGCGACGCCCACGGCCGAGGAGACCTTCATCAGCTCCCGGCGCAGCGTGCGCAGGTAGACCGCGGCCCGGGTGGACTTCGAGGCCGGGTCGAGGCCACGGGCCAGCCACTGGTTCTGGGTGGCGATGCCGGTGGGGCACTTGTCGGTGTGGCACTTCTGCGACTGGATGCAGCCGATCGACAGCATCGCCTCACGAGCCACGTTGATCATGTCCGCACCGAGGGCGAAGGCGACCGCGGCGTTCTCCGGCAGGCCGAGCTTGCCGGAGCCGATGAAGGTCAGCTCGTCGGTCAGCCCCAGCTCGGCGAAGGTGCCGTAGACCCGGGAGAAGCCCATCCGGAACGGCAGCGCCACCGAGTCGGCGAACATCCGCGGCGCCGCCCCGGTGCCCTCGCCGCCGTCGATGGTGACGAAGTCGACCCCGCGGCCGCCCTGCGCCATCAGCGTGGCCAGTTCCTGCCAGAACCCCATCTCCCCGACGGCGCTCTTCACGCCGACCGGCAGACCGGTCTCGGCGGCGAGCAGCTCGACGAAGTCGAGCATCGAGTCGACGTCGCTGAACGCGGTGTGCCGCGACGGGGAGGCACAGTCCTTGCCGACCGGGATGCCCCGGATCTCGGCGATCTCCGGGGTCACCTTGGCACCCGGCAGCATCCCGCCCAGCCCGGGCTTGGCGCCCTGGGAGAGCTTGATCTCTATCGCCTTGACCGGGGCGCCGGCCACCACGTCCTTGAGCTTGTCAAGGTTGAAACTGCCGTCCTCGTTGCGGCAGCCGAAGTACGCCGTGCCGAGCTGGAGGACGAGGTCGCCCCCGTTGCGGTGGTACGGCGAGAGGCCGCCCTCACCCGTGTTGTGCATGGTGCCCGCCAGCGCCGCGCCCTTGTTGAGCGCGGTGATGGCCGCGCCGGAGAGCGAGCCGAAGCTCATCGCCGAGATGTTCACCACACTCGCCGGCCGGAACGCCTTGGCGCGCCCGCGCGGCCCGCCCAGGACCTTGGCCGAGGGCAGCGGAGCCTGCGGGTCGTGCGCGTCGGGCAGAGCGCCGGCGAAGGTGCGCTGCTTCAGGTAGGCGTGGCCCTGCACATGCTCGACGTCGACCTCGGTGCCGAACCCGAAGTAGTTGTTCTCCTCCTTCGCCGACGCGTAGATCCAGCTGCGCTGGTCACGGCTGAAGGGGCGCTCCTCCTCGTTGGAGGTGACGATGTACTGCCGCAGCTCCGGCCCGATCGTCTCCAGCAGGTACCGTGCGTGCCCGACCACCGGGAAGTTCCGGAGCAGTGCGTGCCTCTTCTGGACGAGGTCGCGGGCAGCCACCAGCGCCACTGCTGTGGCGGTGACCGCGCCGATTCTCCGGGCGTTCATGAACGTTCCTCCTCGATGCACGACTCCATCGCCAGGCGGTGAACGTCGTTGTGCCGTGTTGGGCGGTGACCGACGGGCACGACCAAGGGGACGTCAGCGTCCGTCGAAGAATCCGAAATGATAATAGGAGGCCGCAGGGGCAGGCCTGTGGCCAGGGTGCTGGTCCGGGCCCCGGGCCGGGCATCGGGCGGGGCATCGGCGGGCCGGGGCAGCGAAGCCGTGCCGCGCGGTCCGCAAGCCCCTGTCGATCAGCTGTCGGTCGGCTGTTGATCGGCTGCCGGTCGGCGAGCGGTCCGCGGGGTGGGGTACGACGGTGCGGATCGCGCGGGAGGGGCGTCGAAAGGCCCCGCGGGCGGCCCGGCATCTGGTAGTACGGTTCGTATGAGTGACCGGAGCACCCCCGCTGCCCCCGCACGCTCCCGCTACGACGCGGTCGTCGTCGGCGGCGGACACAACGGGCTGGTGGCCGCCGCCTACCTGGCCCGGGCCGGACGCAGCGTGCTGGTGCTCGAACAGCTGGGCCGCACCGGCGGCGCGGCGGTCTCCGCCCAGGCGTTCCCGGGCGTGGACGCCCGGCTGTCGCGGTACTCGTACCTGGTCAGCCTGTTGCCCCGGCAGATCATGGCGGATCTCGGGCTGCGGGTGGAACTGCGGCGGCGCGGGATCTCCTCGTACACGCCGACCGTGCGCGGGGGCGAGCCGACCGGGCTGCTCGTCGACAACCGGGACCGGGCGGCGACGGCCGAAGCCTTCCGCCGGGTCTGCGGTTCCGACCGGGAGTTCGAGGCCTGGCAGCGGTTCTACGCACGGACCGGCCGGGTCGCCGAGGCGGTCTTCCCGACCCTGACCCAGCCGCTGCCGCGACCGGCGGAGCTGCGCCGCAGGATCGACGACGACGCGGCCTGGGAGGCACTGTTCGAGCGCCCCCTCGGCGAGGCGGTCGAGTCCGCCTTCAGCGACGACCTGGTGCGGGGTGTGGTGCTGACAGACGCCCTCATCGGCACCTTCACCCATGCGCACGACCCGTCGCTGCGCCAGAACCGCTGCTTCCTCTACCACGTCATCGGCAACGGCACCGGCGACTGGGATGTCCCGGTCGGCGGCATGGGCGCCCTCACCGACGCCCTCTCGGATGCCGCGCTGTCGGCCGGAGCCGAGATCCTCACCGACTGCCGGGTCACCTCCATCCAGACCGACGATGCCACCGCCGAGGTGGTCTTCCGCTCGGAGGACGGCCAGGAGCGCACCGTCGGCGCGACACAGGTGCTGTGCAACGCCGCACCGCACACCCTGGAACGGCTGCTCGGCGACGCGCCCTCCCAGCCCGCCCCCGAGGGTTCCCAGCTCAAGGTCAACATGCTGCTGCGGCGACTGCCCCGGCTGCGTGACCGCACCGTGGATCCCCGGGCGGCCTTCGCCGGGACCTTCCACATCGCCGAGTCCTACAGCCAGTTGGAGACCGCCTACCGGCAGGCCGCGGCCGGGGCGGTGCCCTCCGCCGCGCCGTCGGAGATCTACTGCCACTCGCTCACCGACCCGTCCGTCCTGGGCCCCGGCCTGCGCGAGCAGGCTGTCAGACACTCACCCTGTTCGGGCTGCACCTGCCGGCGCGGCTGTTCGCCGCAGGCGACCACGACGCCGTGCGCGAGGCGGCGCTGGCCGCGGTCCTGGCGCAGCTCGACGCGGTGCTGGACGAGCCGCTGGCCGACTGCCTGGCGTCGGACGCCGAGGGAAGGCCCTGCGTCGAGGTCCGCAGCCCGCTCGACCTGGAGCGCGAACTCGGCCTGCCCGGCGGCAATATCTTCCACCGCGACCTGGCCTTCCCCTACGCCGACGAGACCGGCGCGGCCGGACGCTGGGGCGTGTCCACCAGCCGCGCCAACATCCTGCTCTGCGGTGCCGGCGCGGTACGCGGCGGCGGAGTCAGCGGCATCCCCGGCCACAACGCCGCCATGGCCGCCATGGGCAGGTAGTCACCGCGTCGGGGCCCTGCTCATGCGCCCCGGCGTCGCCGCCGAACGGCCGAACGGCCGATCCGCCGCCCTCCGGCCGGGTGGTTGCGCCGGGACAGCGGCGCGGCTCGCCCCGCCCACCGCCTCCCGCTCCCATGCTGCACCCGACACCCGTCCGACATGGGTCAAGAGCAGAGGGCCGGAGCGATGACATGGAGACCGGGAGCACGCGCGAGGCGCATCTGCCTGGCAGCGGCACTCGCGGTGGGCGGGATCGGGGCAGGCACGGCCGCCGCGGTCGGCACCGGCCCCGACGCGCTTCCGCCGACGACAGCGGCGAGCGCTGAAGGGCCCCTGCGGCTGGTCGTCGTCGACGTCGAGGTGGATCCGGTCGGGGCGCACGGGACAACCACGGTGCGGGCCACGATCGCGAACGAGGCGCGGACCAGGACCGACGCGGCCGCCACCGTCGAGGTCCGACTGCCGGCCCGGACCTGGGCCTTCGGACGCTTCTTCCCGTCCGACTGCCGGGCCCGCGACCGGGGCTCGGTGGTGACCTGCCGCATCGCCAGGGGGCTCCCGCCGGAACAGACCGCCGCCGTCGAGGTACCGGTCCGTCCGGCCTACGGGGTCCGCCCGGGCGACCACCTCACGGGAGGGCTGGTCACCGCCTTCGATCCGGACCGGCGTGGCTACCAGGACGCACGGGAATTCGAGATCGACGTCCGCTAGCCGCGGCAGCCGCGACCCGGCGCCGGGCGCCGGCCGGCCTCCGCGCAGGAGCGCCGTCCGCCCCCGGCGCGTGCCAAGAGCGATGAATCCCGGCCCGTCCGGGTTGACGGGCCGACCCTACCGATCGGAGTCCCGTGGTCCTGTCCTATGGCGCCACCCTCGGCGCACTGGCGCTCCTGCCCGCACTGCTCCTGCCACCGGCGGCGACGGCCGCCCAGTCACCGGTCAGCCAGACCGGCCTGAGCCCCACCACCGCTACCGCCGACACACCGGTCGCGGCAACGCTGAAGGTCACCTCGAAGTCCTGCGTCACGGTCGACGAGCTCGGCGTCGGTGTCCGCGGCCCGCAGGGCGGCATCGTCGACTTCCCCGGATCAGCCGGCCGGACCCGCATCTGCTCCACCGGCCACACCCTGACCACCGGACGACGCAGCTTCCCCGCCGGCGCGTACACCGAGTTCGGCTTCTACCGGATCGGCTCCACCTATCACAACCTCACCAGTCAGACGCTCACAGTCACCCCCGCCGGACTGCGTCAGCTCAGCCTCACCGCCGACCAGGCCCGGGCCGGCACCCCCGTCTCGGCAGACCTCCAGGTCACCGCCGCCACCTGCCAGACGGTCGACGCGATCGGCGTCGCCGTCCGGGACGCCGCCGGCAACCACTTCGACTTTCCCGGCTCGTCGGGCCGCACCCAGGTCTGCCCGGGCGACTTCGCGCTCAGCACCGAGCAGCGCACCTTCGACGCGGGCGACTACACCATGTTCGGCTACTACCGCGTCGGGTCCACGTACTACAACCTGCCCACCGTCCCCCTCACCGTCCGCCCGGCGAACGGCGGCGGCCAGGAACCGCCGCCCTCCTCCCGCGGCCGGCTCGTCCTCAACGACAACTTCGACCAGAGTCCTGCGGTCACCGGACTCTGGAGCGACGACCGGAGCAGTGCCTACCGCTACGGCAACCACAACCCCGACGACGACAAACTCGACTGGATCGTCCCGCAGGCAGTGGTCACCCGCGGCGGCACGGTCTCCTTCGTCGCCAAGCCCGGCACGCACCGGCTGGAGAACGGGAAGACCGCCTGGGACACCGGCCTGATCACCACCGAGTACGCCCGGGACGGCTTCCAGCTGCGCACCGGCGACTGGGCCGAGCTGCGCTTCCGTGTCCCCCGGGGGCTGGGGGCCTGGCCGGCCCTGTGGACCTGGAAGGACGGCGACAACGAGATCGACACCTTCGAGTACCACCCGGACAACCCGCACCTGCTGGAACTGAGCAACCGGATCCGCTTCGCCTCCAAGTACTACGACGACCCCAAGGTGGTGCAGCCCGGCGGCTGGGTCACCATCGCCGTGCACTACGGCGCCGACAACTGCGACTGGTACGTCAACGACAAGCTGGTCTTCTCCGACCACATGGGAGTCGGTGCCCGCTGGTCCGCCTACCTCATCCTCAACCTGTCGATCACGGCCGGGAAGTGGCACCCCTCACCGGACAGCCACACCCCGATCCAGTTCGACACCGACTACCTCCGGGTCTGGAGTCCCGCGGCGGGCTGAGCCGATGCCCCCGGGCGCGGGCCAGTTCCTTCTGGCATGCTCGCCGGGACCGTCAACGCTGCACGCTCGGCGTGCTGGCCGGGCCCCGGGGCCCGGCCGGCACGGCCCGGCGAAGGAGGGCTCATGGCGCGCGTCCTGTTCACCGGCTTCGAACCGTTCGGCGGAGCCGCCGTCAACCCCTCCTGGACGGCGGCCTCGCTGGCCGCCGCCGAACCGCCGCCCGGTGTCCGGGCGGAGGCCGTGCTGCTGCCGTGCGTCTTCGGCGACTCGCTGACCGCGCTGCGGGCGGCCGTCCGGCGTACCGAGCCCGACCTGGTGCTGTGTGTGGGCCAGGCGGGCGGACGGCCGGATGTCACTCTGGAGCGGATCGCCGTCAATCTGGACGACGCCTCCATAGCCGACAATTCCGGCGGCCGACCGGTGGACGAGCCGGTGGTGCCCGGCGGGCCCGCCGCGTACTTCAGCGGCCTGCCGGTCAAGGCCTGCGTGGCGGCCGTGCGGGCGGCCGGGCTGCCCGCCTCGGTCTCGCAGACGGCCGGGACCTTTGTCTGCAATCACGTCTTCTACGGCCTGATGCATCTGATCGCCACCGAACTCCCGTCCCTGCGCGGCGGGTTCGTTCACATCCCGTTCGATCCGGCGCAGGTCACCGACCGGGCGCAGCCCTCACTGCCGGCGCGCTGCTCGGCCGAGGCGCTGCGGCTGATCGCCGCCACCGCGCTGACCCGGACCGAGGACGCCCGGATCAGCGAAGGCGCTGTCTGCTGATCCCGGCGCGCCGCAGACCGCACCACTTCACCTGTCCGGTCGGCCACGGCCGGGGCCCCGCCCGGAGCCGTGCAGGGCCTCCAGGATGTGCGGCCAGGCGGCGGCCCCCAGGGCGGTGTCCTCGGCGTCGCTCCCCCGTAGTGGAGCTGCGTCGACGGGGTGGCGGGCCCCTCCCCGGGCAGACGGGGCCGGTGGCCGGCGGCGGGCCGCTCGACGAGCACGGTGGGCGCTCCCGCCGCCGACCGACGGTCTCTCAGCGCCGCGCGGCGGGGAGGGACGGCCAGGTCCGGTCGTCTCCCCCGGCCACCAGCACGAGCTCGGCGGCGGCGTCCTCCACCGGGATGGCGGCGGCCAGGTACTGCTCGGGGCAGAGCCCGCCACTGTGTTCGTACCAGCCGCGCAGGGAGACCAGACTGTCCTCGGGTGCGCCCGGCTCCCAGGTCTCGTCGAGCGGTACGAACGGGAGCGGCTCGCCCTGCCAGGTCCAGGACGAGCGCCAGGGCCGGCTCCGCCCGTCCGTGCCCGGACCCAGATTCGCCCAGGTCACCGAGGTCGGCGAGAGTGCCACCACGGCCGCGGTGCGCTGGTCGAGGACGGACAGCCACAGCGCGGCCTCCGCCCCCTTGGACAGACCGAGCACCGTGAGCCGCTCGGCGCCCTCGGAGTGCAGTCGGTCCAGCGCCCGACTGAACGTCTCCAGCGGGACCTCGCAGATACCGGGCGGACGGCCCTCCCCGCCGTACCAGCGGATGCCCAGGGCCGTCAGCCCGGCACGCGCCAGGATCCGGCACCGCTCCAGCGTGCCGGCGCCGTAGGAGCCGTGCAGCACGAGCACACCGGCCCGGGCCCCGGCGGCCGGGCGCACCAGCACGCCTCCACAGCGCCGGTGATCTCCTGCTCGATGATGTCCATGTCTCCCCCGTAGATCGTTCCGGGAGATTCTGCCAGGCACGTCGGACGGTGCGGGGAACGGCGCCACCGGGGCGCCGCGCGCTCGGCGTCGTCGGCGCCCGGCCGGCGTCAGTATCCGGCCGGGCGGACCAGGCCGGTCTCGTAGGCGAAGACCGCGGCCTGGGTGCGGTCGCGCAGCCCGAGCTTCACCAGGATCCGGCTGACGTGGGTCTTCACCGTCTGCTCCGCCACCACGAGTTGTTCGGCTATCTCGGAGTTGGACAGGCCCTGCGCGATCAGCGACAGCCTCGGTCTCCCGGTCGGTCAGCTCCCCGACGCGTTCCTTCAGCGGCATCCGCGGCCCCGGCATCCGGGCGAACTCGGCGATCAGGCGCTTGGTGATGTTGGGTGCGAGCAGCGCGTCCCCCGCCGCACCACACCCTTACCGCCTGGGCCAGTTCGGCGGCCGAGGCGTCCTTGAGCAGGAAGCCCGACGCACCGGCGCGCAGCGCCTCGTAGGACGTACTCGTCGAGGTCGAAGGTGGTCAGCACGAGGACCTTGACGCCCGCCCCGCCGGCCCCGCGGTCGGCGCGTCCGGCGCGGTGATCCGGCGGGTCGCCTCGATGCCGCCGAGCTCGGGCATCCGGATGTCATCAGCACGACGTCCGGCGCCAGTTCCGCGACCTTCGCCACCGCGTCGAGACGTCACGGCCTGCCCGGACGACCTCGATGTCGGGTTCCAGGTCGAGCAGCACCGTGAATCCCTGACGGACCATCATCTGGTCGTCGGCGATCATCACGCGGATCGTCATGCGGGTCCTCCAGCGGCAGGGGCAGTACGGCGACCCACTTCGTAACCGCCGTCGGGGTGGGGCCGGTGGCCAGTTCGCCGCCCAGCATCGCGGTCCCTCGCGCATGCCGAGCAGGCCGTGGCCCACGCCCGGTGCGGGGGCGGGCCGGTGCGCCGGGGCGCCGTTGACGACCCGGACGGTGAGGCCCGCCGTCCGGTAGTCGAGCCGCACCCGGACCGCCGCGCCCGGGGCGTGCCGCATGACATTGCTCAGCGCCTCCTGGACGATGCGGAACGCCGAGAGCTCGACGCCGGGCGAGAGCGGGCGCCGTTCGCCGCCGGTCTCGACGCTGACGGCGAGACCCGCGCCACGGACATTCTCCAGCAGTCCGTCCAGCTGGTCCAGGGTGGGCTGCGGCGCGTCACGGGCACCGTCGGCCGGCGGGTCCTCCGAGCGCAGCACGCCCAGCACCCGGCGCAGTTCGGTGAGCGCCTCGACCGCGTTCTGGCGGATGCCGGCCAGGTTCTCGCGCAGTTCCTCGGGCGGGTCGGCGACCAGGTGCGGGGCGACCTGCGCCTGGATGGAGATCACCGACATGTGGTGGGCCACCACGTCGTGCAGCTCGCGCGCGATCCGGTTGCGCTCTTCGAGCAGTGTGCGCCGGGCGCGCTCCTCGGCGGCCAGCTCCTCCTGCGCGACCAGCTGCGACCGGGCCACCCGGCGGGCCCGGAACAGGGCTCCGATCAGCACCACGACCGCGAAGACCACGGCGGAGAAGGGAAGCGCCGTGCCCTGGCCCTCGGGCCGGTACAGCTGGGAGAGCAGGCCCGCGCCCAGGGTGAGTCCGAGCGCCTCGACGGCGATCCGCGACCGGGCCTGGAGCGCCAGCAGGAGCAGCACCCCCGCTTCGAGTCCGATCGTGGTCGGTGTCCAGCCGGCCTGAACCCGCTGTTCCTGCCCGGCCACCGGGAAGAAGACGCCGCCGCCGGCGGACAGTGCGGTCGCGGACCACGCGCCCACCAGCATCGTGCCGGTCGACACCCACCAGGCGGATACGGGCTCCCAGAGCGCGGCGATGAGGGCCCCCGACTGGAGTGCCGCGAGCAGGAAGCCGAACGGCACGCCGAGGTGGTAGACGAAGATGTACTCGTTCCCGCTGATGAGCAGGAGGACCAGCGCGAGAATGCTCAGCAGCACCACTGCCGCCCGGCGCCGCCAGCCCCGTCCCAGGCGGCGGCCGAGGCCCAACTGGGCGGCCCGCCGGGAGGGGTCGCGTTCGAGGACCGAGGTGATCATGTCCTCGCGGATGTTCCGTCCGAGCGTACGCAGCGTCGCCGTCAACTGCTTCCTGAGTTCGTCGCTGCTCACGGCACTCACCTTAGAGTCGCTCCGGCGGGGCCGGGAACTTGGGCGGGTACGGGAACTCGGGCGGGCCCGGGAACTCCAGCGGGTACGGGAACTTCGGCGGGCCGCGGAGCGGCTCCCCGCACGATCCTGCTGCCGCCGGGCCTGCTCCGCGCCGCTCCCTGTGCCCGCTGCTGCTGCTCGTGGTGGCGAAAGGCCGCCCAGCACACACCGAGTGCCAGGGCGAAGACCGGCAGCCAGGCCAGCCGCGCGAGCACCCAGCCCGCCCCGTCCGGGGCCGTGTGCAGGCCGGGCAGCGGGCTGCCGGCGAGCAGGCCGAGGGCGGTGACCGCGATCATCGCGGTCTGGTGCCAGAGGAAGACGGTCATCGCGGACAGGTTGACCAGCGCCACGGCGGCCCAGGCAGCGGGCCGGGCCAGCAGCCGCCGCAGCCGGGCCGAGCAGCAGCAGCGCTCCCCCGCACTGGGCCAGGCCGAAGGTGACGGCCGCGAGCGTGGGCGGGTTGAGGTTGGAGATCCCGGCGCCGGGCACACCCACCATCGAGGCGGGGTAGCCGGCGAAGAGGATCAGCAGCGCGGTGGCGGCCGCGCCGCCGAGCAGCAGCACCCAGCCGGTCGACCGGCGCCCCCGGCCCTCCCTGGCCCAGAGCGCGCCCAGGCAGTACGGCACCAGCCAGCCTGCGGGCAGGTTGATCCAGCCCACCCAGCCGGGGCCGCCGAGCCCGAAGCGGAACAGGTCCACATAGAGCACCACCGCGAGCGGCCACAACGGGTGCAGCCGGGAGACCAGCGGTGTCGCCGCCGTCAGCGCGGCGAAGACCAGCAGGAACCAGAGCGGCGAGAGCACCAGCTTGACCAGCATGGCCACGGTCGCGTAGTCCACACCGCAGACGAGCATCGCCACCGCGACCACCGACCACACCGCCAGCACCGCGGCCACCGGCCGGAAGAGCCGGGCCAGCCGCGCGCCGAGCCACTGCCGGTAGCCGGTCCCCCGGGCGCGGGCCGCGTCGTAACTGCGCGCGGCCACCTGGCCGCCGACCAGGAAGAAGACCGCGAGGGTCTGGAACGCCCAGGAGATGGGGGCCAGTTGCGGCATGTGCTGGAGCGGGCTGGAGTCGCTGATGGTGCCGCTGTCGAAGACGAGGGCGGTCACCAGCCAGTGTCCGAGCACCACGCCGAGGATGGCGAAGGCGCGCAGCGCGTCGACGGCCCGGTCACGGCGGGTCGCCGCGTCGATCCGGGCCACCGTCCGGCGCAGGGAGGTTCTGCTGCTGTTAGGCACGAGAGTCATGGCCGGCCTCCGAAGCGGTGGTTGTCGGGTGCGCCGCGGGCCCGGCGCCGGCCGCGCTGGCGGCCGCGCCCTGACCGGCGGCGTCGTGCCGGGTGGCGTAGGCCGCGTCCGCGGCGCCGGAGACGATCGCGGCGATGCTGCGCAGCGGCACCGAGCCGGGCAGGAGATAGTCGCTGTGGCCGCCGTCCCCGGCCGGGAAGATCCGGGCGCCGAAGCCGGGCGCGACCGGGTCGGCGCCGAAGCCGATGGTGGCGAACAGCAGCGGCAGCCGCACATGCGGGACATCGGCGATCCAGTCGGTGCGGCCGCGCCCCGCCAGACGGACCGCTCTGGTGTGCAGCCGCGACGTCGGTCGCGTCGCCGCCGATGCCGGGACTGCCGTAGAGGACCAGGTCTGCGACGTCCAGCCCGCTCGCCGCGCGGGCGCAGACCACCGAGCCGTAGGAGTGGCAGACCAGCGAGATCCGGGCGTCCGGCTTCAGCTCCTCCAACTGTCGTACGAAATTCTGGAGTTGCGGCACCGCCTGGTCCGCGCGGCCGGTGGTCAGCACCGCGGGGCTGATGGTGTCGGGGGTGTCGTAGCCGAGCCAGGCCACGACGGCGGTCCGCGAGGCGTCGCCGCCCGACTGCTGCTCCAGCGCCACGGCCCCGGCGCGGAAGCGCGCGTAGGTGTCGAGGTCGGTGTCGGAGCCCGGCACCAGGACCGCGATCCGGTCGGCGTCCGCGAGGTCGCCCAGCACCTCGACGCTGCGCCCGCCGTCACGCCCGTCGAAGGAGAGGAAGTGCCAGGAGGGATCCGCCAGGGCCCGCAGGTTCGCGGCGCGTTGGCTGTCCCCGTGCTCCCCGGCCAGGCGCTCGGCCGCGAGGATGTCGGCCCGGTTGGCGGCGTAGCGGGCCGGCAGCCCGGCGAGCCCGCCCGCCGTGAGCGGACCCAGCGCGGCCGGCGCGGGGGCGGGCACCGCCCCGGGCCCGGTCATCGCGGACAGCGGGACCGCGACCGACGCGGACACGAACGCCGCGAGCAGCGCGCGGCGCAGCCTCGGGACCAATCGGCGGGACGCCATGGTGGTTGCCTCTCTTCGGTACCGGATCTGTCGTTGTTTCCGGTACTGAACCTAGGAATCGGGCCCCGTGGTCGGCGTCCCGCCGGGGAGCGCTTCCGCGGCGTAGCTCTGGAGTACTACGGGTCCTCAGGGTCTCCGGCGGGGTCACCCGGTCTGCCCCGGCCAGGGGCGTACCGACCGGCGCCGACCTGCGGGTCTGTTACTTCGGTTACTTCCGGCGCCACTCCCGCCGGGCATCCGCGGCGGCAGCCGGCCCCGGCAGGCGCCGGATGGTGACCCCGGCTGCGCCGAACTGCCTTGGCCGCAGCCGCCGTTCGGCGGACAGCCGGGCGCCGGGCTTCCGGAACCACTTATTCCGCCGGTGCCGGGCGGCCGTTTCCGGCCCCCGCGGCTGTTTTCCCTGACGGCCGTCGCCCCCGTATCCTCCGCTGGGCCGACGCGCACACCATCACGCCGAGGCCCCGGGGGCAATCGTGCTCCCCTCCGCACGTCCGCACCCGCTCCACCCGGACCAGCCTCGGCACACCCACCGTCGGACCGGCCCGGAGCCCGTATGCCAGGAGACCCCTGCAATGGCGGAACTCACCCCTGTCGGGTCGAGACTTTCCGAAGCTCTGCTCCCGCGCGAACTCGCTCCCCGCGAGCTGCTGCGCACCCCGGCGGTGAGCCGCTGGAACGCCCTGCGCGGCGTCCGCGTCGGCCTGACCGTGTCCGTACTGCTGCTGCTCATGATCGGCGCCAATCTGGCCACACCGCTCTACCCGGCACTCCAGCGCAGCCTGCACCTGACCTCCGTGGACACCACGGTCCTGTTCACGATCTATGTCTTCGCGCTGCTGCCGGTACTCCTCGCGGTCGGGCACTGGTCGGACCACCTCGGCCGCCGCGCGATGGTGCTGCCCGCCGTGCTTCTCGCCGCCGCCGGGGACCTGACCTTCGCCTCCGCGCACAGCCTGGCCCAGCTGGCCGTCGGCCGGGCGATCCAGGGCATCGCGGTCGGTCTGACCACCGCCGCGGCCGGCGCCGCGCTCGCCGACCTGCTGCCCGACCAGCCGGCCGCCGCCGCCCGGCTCACCCTGGCCGCCTCCGCGGGCGGCGTGGCCCTCGGCCCGCTGCTCGGCGCGACCCTGGACGTCGGGTCGGACCCGCTGGTCACCCCGTTCGTCACGCACGCGATCGTGCTGCTCGCGCTGTGTGTGCCGCTGCTGCTGCTGCACCCGCGCTCGCCGGGCCAGGAACCCGCCGTCCACCCGCGGCCGCCGCTCCCGCTGCGCCCGCGCGCCTTCAGCCTGCCCACCCGCGGCCGCCGGCCGTTCCTGCTCACCGCCGCCACCGGCTTCACCAGCTACGCCGTCTTCGGCGTCTACCTGAGCCTGGCTCCCAGCTACGCCGCCACCCTGCTGCACACCCGCAACCCGCTGGCGGGCGCGGCCGTCGCCGCGCTGCTGCTGGGCTCGTCCGCGACCGCGCAGCTGCTGGCCCGGCCCACCCGGCGCCGCACCGTCCCGGCCATGGGCCTGACCGGGCTGGCCCTGGGCCTGGGTCTGGTCGTGCTGGCCGCCTACGTCCACCAGCCCGCCCTGCTCTTCACCGGCAGCCTGCTGGCCGGCGTCTGCCAGGGCCTGGCCTTCCGGGCCCTGTTCACCCAGGCCACCGCCGCCATGGACCCGGAGCGGCGCGGCAGCCAGCTCAGCGCCTTGTGGGTGGTGGTCTACCTGGGCAGCTCGGTGCCGACCATCGCCGTCGGCATGCTCACCCAGAGCTACGGCATCCTCCCGGCCGTCAGTGTCTTCGCCGCCGTCGCGGGCCTGGCCTGCCTGGCCATCGCCGCCGCCTCGCTGCGCCGCGAGCGGAGCTGAGCCGGCGCTGCCGCACGCGAAGGGGCCGGACGCACACACCGTGCGCCCGGCCCCTTCGCGCATCCCGGCCCGGTGCCGTCCACGGGCCGCCGACCGCTCCCCGGTCGGCGCGCAGTTCGCGAGCCGGTGCTGTTTACTGGAGCTGAGGCTGGCTTCTCCCGACGGGCCTCGGGCCTGTGACGTCGGGTGATGCCCCCGCAGACGAGCCGCGACCCGTTGCCGCAGCAGGCCGGGAAGCCAAAGGCCTCAGGCTCGGAGTCCGAAACCCAGATCCGGAACTCAGATCCGGAAGAGGAATCCAGAGAACGAGGGTCCTGCACGGTCACCATTCCGCTCGCCCCACAGATCTCCGGCGCGGCCGCGGGTTCGCGTCACCGTCCGGCCGGAGCGGCCGGCGCGGCTGTTGGCTGTTGTCCGCGCGCCGACGCGAAGGAGGGCGGAGCCTGTGGCACGATTGCGGCTGCTGGTGGTCGGCTACCTGGTCGTCGTGGCCGTGGCCACGACCCTCTACCTGCTTCTTCCCGCCTGGCACACCCCCACCTGGGCCACCATCGGGTTCACCAGTGTGGCGGCGATCCTGCTGGGCGTCCGCATCCACCGGCCGTCGCGGCGGCTGCCCTGGTTCCTGCTCGCGGCCGCGAACTTCGCCTTCACCTCCGGCGACACCACGTACAACGTGCTGAAGTCCGTGACCGGCGAGGCCAATCCGTTCCCCTCGCTCGCCGACGCGTTCTACCTGATCACCTACCCGCTCTTCGCCGCCGGGCTGCTGGCTCATCCGCCGCCGCTCCGCCGACCGGCGCGACTGGGATCGCTGCTGGACGCCCTGACCCTCACCTCGGGCCTGGCGCTGCTCTCGTGGATCTATCTGATCGCGCCCAACACCCAGGCATCCGGCACGACTTGGCTGCCAAGACCATCTCCATCGCCTATCCGCTCGGTGACGTGCTGATGCTGGCGATGCTCGCCCGGCTGCTGGTGGCCGGCAGCACCCGGACCCGCGCCATCCAGCTGCTCACCGTCGGCACCCTGGGATGCTCCTGTCGACTGCCTCTACGGCTGGTACCAGGTCAACGGCGCCTGGCAGGTCGGCACCCCGATGGACCTGGGCTGGGTGGTGTTCTACACCGCCTGGGGCCTGTCGGCCCTGGATCCGTCCATGGTGGGACTGACCGAGCCGGTGCAGCGGCGCCCGGCCGGGATACCCGGCCAGCGGATCGGCCTGCTGGCGCTGGCGTCGCTCATCGCGCCGACCATGCTGCTCTACGAGGCCATCCGGGGGAATGTCCGGGACGGGGGTGATCGCCGTCTTCTCCGCCGTGCTCTTCCTGCTGGTGCTCGCCCGCCTGGCCGGCCTGGTGAGCACCACCCGCCGGGTGGTGCTCCGCGAGCGGGCGCTGCGGGATTCGCCGCCTCGCTGTGGCGCGGTCAGCATGGAGGAGATCGCCGCCCTGGTCCGCAGCGCGGCATCGACCCTGGATGCCCACGGACGCACCAGCCGAGGCCGTGCTGGCGCTCCGGCGACACGGCCTGGCTGCGGCCGGTGCTGGGGCCGAGCCGCCGCCCCGGACTGGCGGATCACCTGGACCGAGAAGCTGTCGGGCAGCTGGCTGCAGGAGCTGGAGTCGGGAGGATCGCAGCAGGTGCCCGTCAGCGAACTGCTGGGCAGGCCCGGGGAGGTGTACGACCCGTCGACCGCGATGCTGTGCCCGCTGGTCCTCCAGGAGCGCCCCACCGGTGAATCCCTGTTCGGGACGCTGGTGGTGGCCGGGCCCGCGCAGCAGCTCGACGAGTTCCGCGAGGTCCTGGAGGCCCTGGCCTCCCAGGTGGCCCTGGCCGTGGAGCGGATCCGGCTGTCCCGGGAGGTCATCCGCCGCAACAGCGAGGCGTACTTCCGCACGCTGATCCACAACGCCTCGGACGTGATCCTCATCCTGGACGACGACAACACCGTGCGCTACGCGAGCCCTTCGGCCGAGGCGGTGTTCGGTCCGGAGCCGCAGCACGGGGTGCGCAGACTGGTCGACCTGGTCCACCCCGACGACGCCGGACGCGCGGCGGAGGCGCTGGACCGGATGCGGGCGACCGACCGCGAACAGGACCTGCGCGAGGACTGGCAGCTGATGAGCCAGGACCACCGGCGGGTCGAGGTGGAGGTCAGGTGCAGCAATCTGCGCCACGACCAGAGCGTGCGCGGACTGGTGCTGACCCTGCGGGACGTGACCGACCAGCGCAAGCTGGAACGCGAACTGACCCACCGGGCCTTCCACGACTCGCTGACCGGCCTGCCCAACCGGGTCCTGCTGCTGAACCGGATCGAGCACGCCCTGGTCAGCCGGCCCCGGGAACGCGGCGACACCCTGGTCTGCGCGCTCTTCATCGACCTGGACGACTTCAAGGTCGTCAACGACACCCTGGGGCACACCGTCGGCGACCATCTGCTGGTCGCCGCCTCGCGCCGGCTGTCGGCGACACTGCGGGCGGGTGACACCGCGGCGCGGCTGGGAGGCGACGAGTTCGCGGTGCTCATCGAGGGCATCCGCGAACCGTCGGAGGCGGAGGAGATCGCCGACCACATCGTCGAGGCCCTGGCCCGCCCCTTCCACGTGCGGGGCGAACCCATCAGCGTGTCGGCCAGCGTGGGCATCGCCACCGAGCTGGACAGCAGCGACGCGGAGGAACTCCTGGGCCACGCCGACCTCGCCCTGTACGCGGCGAAGGCGGCCGGCAAGCGGCAGTGGCGGCGCTACCACCAGATCCTGCGACGCGGCATGGTCGAGCGCCACGAGCTGCGGACCAGCCTGGACAGCGCGATCGCCGAGGAGGAGTTCACGCTCCTCTACCAGCCCATCGTGGAGATGTCGTCCGACACCATCACCGGCTTCGAGGCGCTGGCCCGCTGGCCGCACGCGAGACTGGGCCTGGTGCTGCCCGAGCACTTCATCGCGCTCGCGGAGGAGACCGGGCACATCATGCCGCTCGGCGCCTGGATCCTGAAGCAGGCCGCCGGCGACACCGCGCGCTGGCAGCAGGCGGCCCCGCACCGGGTACCGCTGGACATCAATGTGAATGTCTCCGCCCGCCAGTTCCGCGACCCCCGGTTCGTGGGCGAGGTGCGCCATGTCCTCGACGAGTCCGGACTCGCGCCCTCCTCGCTGGTGCTGGAGCTGACCGAGACCGTGCTGATGCGTCAGACGGACCAGGTCCGGACCGACATGCGCACACTCAAGGACCTCGGAGTGCGCATCGCCATCGACGACTTCGGCACCGGCTTCTCCTCGCTGGGCTACCTGCGGGACTTCCCGATCGACCTGCTGAAGATCGACAAGTCCTTCGTCGACGGGATCCTGGCCGACGAGCAGCAGGTCGCCCTGGTGGAAGGCATCATCGGCATCGCCGGCACCCTCGGCATGAAAGTGATCGCCGAAGGCATCGAGGACCCCCGGCAGCAGGCCGTCCTCGCGGACATGGGCTGCGAGTTCGGGCAGGGATACCTGTTCTCGCCGCCGGTGAGCGCGGAGGGCTGCGAGCGCCTGCTGCGCACCGAGCGGGAGCCGGACCGCCGCCCGACGGCGGTCGCCGCCGCCCCGGAGCGCGACCCGGGCCCGGCAGCGGCGCTCGCGCCGGGCGGCTCCGGCCGCGCCGCGGCCCCCGGAGCGGTCAGTGGCAGCGGTCCGCCGGCCGCCGCCGGACCCGGCCGCCGGACCGCGGCCGGCTCCCGTCACCGGGGCCCACCGTGCGAAGAAGGAGCCAGCCATGTCCGATCCCTCAAGGACGGTCGCGGTACCGCGACGTGACGCCCGCTGGAGCGACCTCGAACGTCTGCGCCGGTCCAGTCCCATGTGCGACGCCGTCATCGACGAGGTACGCGGACGCCGGATCCGCTGCGGCGACCACTGGCTCACCGACTTCGCCTCGTGCAACTACCTCGGCTTCGACCTGGACCCCGAGATCATGGCCTCGATCGAGCCCCAGATCCAGCGCTGGGGCACCCACCCCAGCTGGTCCCGGCTGCTGGGCAGCCCCCGGCTCTACCCGCAGATCGAGGAACGGCTGACCGATCTGCTCGGCGCACCGGACACCCTGGTGCTGCCGACCATCACCCTGATCCACACCTCCGTCATCCCGGCGATCGCGGGCACCGGCAGCATCTTCGTGGACACCGCGGCCCACCGCACCGTCTACGACGGCTGCATGATCGCCCGCGGCCAGGGCGCGACCGTGCACCGGTGCCACGCCGAGGACCTGGACGGCCTGGAGCAGCAACTGCGCGCCACCTCGGCCGCCGACACCCGTCTGGTCTGCATCGACGGGGTCAACAGCATGTCCGGCAACCTCCCCTGCCGGCGCTGGCCCGGCTGTGCCGTTCCTACGAAGCCCTGCTCTATGTCGACGACGCGCACGGCTTCGGGGTGATCGGCGAACGCGGCCCGGCCGAGCTCTGCCCCTACGGCAGCCGGGGCAACAGCATCGTCCGCCACTTCGGCGAGTCCTACGACGGCATCATCCTGGTGGGCGGGTTCTCGAAGGCGTACTCGTCGCTGCTCGCCTTCATCGCCCTGCCCACCTGGCTCAAGGACCACCTCAAGGTCGCGGCGGCGCCCTATCTGTACTCCGGGCCCTCGCCCACCGCTTCGCTGGCCACCACCCTGGCCGGCTTCGAGGTGAACGAGCGGCGCGGCGACCGGCTGCGGGCCGACCTGTGGCGGATGTCCACCCGCGTCCTGGACCACCTGTCGGCGCTGGGCGTGCACACCCCCAACACCAGTGGGCTGCCCATCATCGAGATCCCGCTGGGCACCAGCTCCGACCTTGAGGCGACCGCCTCGTTCCTGTGGGAGCGCGGCGCCTATGTCACCCTGGCGGCCTACCCCCTGGTCAGCCGCGACCGGGTGGGCGTCCGCATCCAGATCACCGCGGCCAACACGGACGAGGAGATCGAGGAGCTCAACGCGACCCTGACGGCGCTGGCCCAGCGGTTCGAGCTACAGCCGCGGGAGTGAGGTGCCCACCGTCGGCGGGACCCGGACCACCAGGCGGATCCAGTTCCTCGCCCCGCTCGCCCACCGGGACTTCCGGATCCTGTGGCTGGGGATGAGCACCTCGCTGCTCGGCGACGGCGTGCTGCTGGTGGCACTGGCCTGGCAGGTGTACACGCTGACCGGCTCACCGAGCGGGATGTCCGTGGTCGGGGTGGCCCTGGCCGTACCGCAGCTCGCCCTGGTGCTCCTGGGCGGCGTCGTCGGCGACCGACTGGACCGCCGGTCGCTGCTGATCGGCAGCGACCTGGTGCGCGGCGCCTGCCTGACGGTGCTCGCCGTCCTCGCCTTCACCGGGGACATCCGGCTGTGGCACCTGGTCGTGGTGGCCGCGGTCTACGGGGCGCCTCCGGGTTCTTCCCGCCGGCCTTCGAGGCGATCGTGCCCGGTCTGGTGCCCGCTCACCAGCTGGTCGAGGCCAACGCCCTGGACCAGTTCGTCCGTACCGCGGCCCTCCAGATCGGCGGGACCGCCGTCGGCGGCCTGCTCATCGGCGTCTCCGGGACCGCGGGCGCCTTCGCCTTCGACGCGCTGACGTTCGTGGTCTCGGTGAGCTGCCTGCTGCGGATCCGGCCGGCTCCCCCGCCGTCGGCCGGGCCGGACGGGGGTCGTCGATGTGGGCGGACTTCCGTGAGGGCCTCGGATATGTGCGCACCCAGACCTGGCTGTGGGGGACCTTCCTCTCCGCCGCCTTCGCCTACCTGCTCTTCCTGGGCCCGACCGAAGTCCTGCTGCCTTTCGTGGTCAAGCAGTTGCTGCACGGCTCCGCCACCGAGCTGGGTCTGGTGCTCGCCTGCGGCGGCGTGAGCGCCGTCCTGGTCTCCTTCGCCATCGGGCAGCTCGGCCTGCCGCGACGCTTCATCAGCTTCATGTACGTCACCTGGTCCCTCGCCACGCTGGCGGTCGCCGGGTACGGCATCGCCACCCGTACCTGGCAGCTCGCCCTGGCCTGCGCGGTCGTCAACGGCCTGGAGACGGCGGGCATCGTCGCCTGGGGCACCGCCAAGCAGCGGCTGGTACCGGCCGGGCTGCTGGGCAGGGTCTCCGGCCTCGACTGGTTCGTGTCGATCTCGCTCATCCCGCTGTCCTACGCGCTCACCGCGCCCGTCGCCGCGGCCGTCGGCGCTCGCTGGACCCTGGTCGGGGCCGGTGTCCTCGGTGCCGTGGTCACCCTGGCCTTCCTCTTCCTCCCCGGCATGCGCACCGTGGAACGCGCCCCCCGCCCGGAGGACCCGCCCCCGGCCGACCGTGCCGACCCGGCCGACCCGGCCGATCTGGCTGACCGTTCCGACCGTTCCGACCGTCGCAAGGAGTACCGCATGCACCCCTCCCCGGAGGCCCGCGCCTCCCGCTGCGCAACGACGACGTGGACTGGGACCTCTGGCCGGTGCAGGACTACCTCGCCGAGAACTACCGCGAGTTGCACCCCTGCGACGCCCAGGTGATCCGTCACCACTCGGCCTTCTACCGGCGGCTGCCGCCGGGTTCCGTCGCCAGCTCGCTGGAGTTCGGCGCCGGACCGAACCTCTACCCGCTGATGGTCGCCGCCGCCGCCAGCCGGCGCATCCACGCGGTCGAGACCAGCGCGGCCGGCGTCCGGTATCTGACCGGCCAGCTGACCCGGGGACCCGATCCGAGCTGGCTGCCGTTCTACGCCCTGTGCCAGGAGCTCAACCCTGACCTGCCGACGACCCTGGCCGAGGCGCTGGCACGCGTCGAGTGCGTGCGCGGGGATGTCCGCGACGTACCCGCCGGGAGCTACGACCTGGCGTCGATGAACTTCGTGGCCGAGAGCGTCACCGAGGACGCCGGGGAGTTCGCCGAGCTCTGTCTCACCTTTATCCATTCGGTACGTCCCGGCGGCCTGCTGGTCGCCGCATTCATGGAGAACATGCCGCGCTACCGGATCGGCTCCGGCCCGGCGTGGCCCGGCCTCCCCGTCGACACGGACACAGTTCGCACCGTATTCCAACCTCACAGCGACCGGCTACGGGTCACCCGCGTGGACGCGGACCCCACCCTGCCCGAGTACGGGGACACCGGGATGGTGCTGCTGAGGCGGCCCGCAGCGGCTGAAGACCACGTCCCGGGCAGGGTGGGCACCGGGTGCGGCGCGGGTGCGGCGCCACGGACGCGCAGCGGCCCGCAGCCCCGGGGAGGGGACTGCGGGCCGCTGCGACGCGGTGGTCCGCGCTACGTGAGCAGGGTCACTTCCAGCTGTGGCCCACGTAGTGGTGGTGGCGGCCGTGGTAGCCCGAGTGCCAGTACCGCTGGCCCGAGCTGTCGCTGCTGGAGTCACTGGTCGCCTGGGCGGCCGTGCCTGTGCCCGTGCTCGGCGTGGTGGTGGTGGTCGTTGTGGAGCCGGTGGAGCCGGTGGAGCCGGCGGCGGCCGGGGTGGTCCCGGTGGCCGTGCCGGTGATGTTGTTGTAGCGCAGCGGGGTGTAGTCGCTGGTGGGCCAGCCGTCCAGGGAGCTGGCGTCCAGGTCACCGGTGTAGGTGTTGGTCAGCTGGCTGGGGTTGTTCTCGGCGTAGTAGGTGAAGGTGCCGGCGGCCTGGTCGACCCAGCCGCCGAACAGGATCACGTGCTCGTCCGTGTAGTCCAGGGCGTCGCCGGGCTGGAGGTCGGAGCTGGAGATCTGGGTGGAGACCTCGGGCAGGGTCTGGGTGACCATGCTGGAGCTGAGGTCCCAGGCCATGGAGACGTAGCCGGAGCAGTCCTCACGGAAGGAGCCGTTGCTGTCCGTGTAGTAGGCGCCCTGGTTGTAGGGAACACCTTCGCTGACCCAGCTCTGTGCCCGCTGGATGACCTCGTCCCGGGTGATGCTGCCGCCGGTGCTGGTGTCGGCGTGTGCGGGGGCGGCGGCGAAGAGGGAGGCGGAAGCGATGGCGGCACCGACGAGGCCGGACAGACAGCGGCGCGAGGAGGGCATGTGCATGGGCATGGGTGACTCCGGGTTCCGTGGGGTGGGGGTGGGGAAGGTCCGGCCGATTAGCTCAGCTGTCGGGTGACAGCGGTGAGCAGGGACAGGTCGGCGCGGGTGCTGTAGACGACCGGGTGGGCCGAGGCCCACTGGTCGAAGTGGATGACGGCCAGGGTGTCGCCCACCTGGACCGCGTAGAGGTGGTCGGTCTGCGGCCCGGCGGCCGAGATTCCCTCGACGCCGGTCCACTGCCGGGACCAGGCGCTGCCGTCATCGGTCGCGGCGGTCCGGGTGACCCGCGCATCGACAACGACATGGGACCGCGACTGGAGCGCACGGGACTGGGCCTGGCAGCCGTCCATCTGCGCCGCCAGGCTCAGCCGCGCCGCGTGCGCGGCGGAACTGCTGGCGAAGGTGAAGACGTCCTGCTCGGCGGGTGTCTGGTAGGTGCTGGCATAGGCCTGCTGCTGCCAGGTGGCGGCACCCTGGACGGTGGCGCACTCATTGACCTGGATGGTGCGTCCGGCCACGGTCTGCGTCCGCGCCGGGGCGATGACCTGCCACTTCTCGGCAGCACCGGCGGGGAGCTGGGCTGCGGTGAGCCGGGCAGCGGGGCCGGTCGAGGGTGCGGCGCCGGTGGTGGCCGGTGCCGGGGTGGCACCGGTCATGGAGGCGGCGGTGCGGGTGGAACTGCCACAGCCGGTGACACAGACCAGTACGGCCAGGGAAATAAGGACGCCCACGATGCCGAGAGCGGCAGGGCGAGCGTGCGTGGTCGCGGGTCGTATGGAGCCGGGCATAGGCAGGCCTCTAATAGGGGACATGGAGACACAGCGGCACAAGGGCATGGAGATGCCCGGGCGAAGGGTGTTTCCTCGCGGGCAGGAGCGGGCATCGGAACGGTGTGCCACCGCTGATTCACGCCAGGCGGTCCTGGCGCTGGTTCCGGCTGTCCTCTGGGTGAGGCGGAGGCCGGTGCCCCGGATTCTTATTGGCCCGTTCGTAGGCTGTCAAGTAACGACTTTGCTACCTTTTGCGGCTAATAGCCGCACATCTTAACTATGTGGCTTTATGTCCGTTTTACCGGCTTAGAGTGGGAAATAAGGAACCAAGCTCCGGCAAAGACGTTCATGCCCGGCGGGCCCACTGCGTGCCTCTGCCCCCGAGCCTCCATCGCCGGGCATGAGGTGTCGACTGCCCCGCGGCTGCCCCGACCGCCGCCGGTGCGGCCGCCCCCGGCCGGGCCGTGTTCAGCTGACGGTCGACGGCGGATCCGAGACGCACTGACTGCTGTCGCCTCTGGTCAGGCACACCTGCATGGGCACGCCCTGCCCCGGCTCCAGGCCGACCATCGGGGTGAAGACGTAGTCCCGGGAATCCTGCGCACCGGCAACGACGTCCTGGGCCGGCTGGCCCGAAACGGCGAGGGTGAGCGTGTCCCCCGGGCGGTCGTTCCACATCCTGGCCCACGCGGCCCGACAGAGAGGGCTGAACCGCACCTCCACCCAGGCGCCGTCCGCGGTCTGCATCGACATCAGCGTCCCTGTGTCGCCTGCGCACTCGGTCGGCCGGCGGCCGTCGCAGCCGTCGCCGCTGCAACTGGCCTGCAGGGCCACGGTCCTGACCGTGGGAGGAGCGGCCGCGGCGGGGGCGGGCGTCCGGTGCCCGCCGGTGGGGAGGGCCACCACGGCGACGCACGCCAACGCCGACAGCAGGCGTCCGGTGCCCCCGAGTCGCGGCCGTTGCCGTGACCGCCCGGCCGCTCCGGCCGCCCGGTCCACAACTACCGCCCCGGCACGGGCAGCTGAGTGGACCTCCGCGGCCTGCGGCGACGGTGCGCCCGCCGGCGGAGGAGCCGGGTGCACGGAGCCGCGCCCGCTCCAGGCGGACACCGCCGACTCCCACATGGCCCGCAGGCGCGCTTCGGGCCCGTCCGCCAGGCGGCAGAGTGCCTGCACCGCCGGCCAGGGCGGCAGCGCACGGCCCGCCAGATACCGCTGCCAGGACGACTTGCTGTAGGCCGACCGCGCCGCCAGCTCGTACAGCGTCAGCCCGGAGCACCCACGCAGCAGCCGCAGCTCGGCGGCCAGCCGCGCACACTGCGGCAGGGTCCCGGTGTCGGCCGCCGCACCGGGGCCGGTCCCGTCAGGTGTACAACTGCCGCTCCCCGGTGCGGGATCCGGTTCGGGCCGGCCGGGTGCGGAGTTCCCGGCCGGCCGGCGGCGCCAGGCCTGTGCCGCCTCCTCATAACGGACCAGCAGGCGCTCCGCGTCCGTCCCCAGCTCCTGCGCCAGCGCCTGCACCGCCTTCCTCGGCGGCAGCACCCGGCCGTACAGATAGCGCTCCCACGACGCGGTGCTGTACCCGGACGCCGCGGCGAGCCGGTGCAGTGTCCACCCGCTGTCGTCCTTCAGACGGCGCAGCTGCACCACGAACTCCACGACTGCCGGGTCGAGCCCCGCGGGCAGTGCCTTCCAACGTGCCATCCCCGGCCCCGGCCTCCCGTAGGACCGCCCCATGGTCCCGACCCATGATCGCAGCGTCCGGCGGCGGTGTACACACAGCGCCGGTCCGCGGCGGCTGCCACGGGAACGTCCCCGTGGCAGCCGCCGCGGACCGGGCCACAGCGCGGCCGGTCCGCGCCCGGCCCGCCGACGGTTCAGCGGTGGGCGGCGCGGCCCCAGCCGCTCCAGGGGGTGGCGTGCCTGCGCCGGGTCTCCCGGCGGGCTGGTCGGCGTCGGCTGCCGGGGTGGCGCCTTGCGCGGTGGCGGTCTGCGGCGACCGGGGAGCGGTGCCGTTCTTGCCCAGGCGGGTCTCCGCGGCGACCGCCCGCTGCTGGGCGGCCCGGAGTTCGACGCTGCGCCGACGGTCACGGGCGCGGCCCGCCATCAGCAGGGCCAGTCCGAGGAAGAAGACGATGGCCAGGGCAAGAGCGGCCAGGAAGACGCCGATCGGGCTCATGACCGCGATCTCGTGGCCGAGCACGGTCACGGTGATGCTGTGGCTGGTGTCGAGGTTGTCGGCGATCACCAGGCCGGTGAAGGCGCCGGTGGCGGCGAGGAGCAGAATTCCGAGCAGGAACATGGGTGCCTCCGTGAGGATGCAGGAAGCGGCCCGCCGCCGGGAACCGGAGCGGTCGCTCCCGGCGGGGCCGGGGACCGGCGTCGCGTACGCAGGCCCGCTACTGGGACTCGACTACCCCGTCCGTGCGAGTGAACACCCCGGCCCCGGCCGCCGCCGTCCGCGCCGCTATCCCGCGGTCGCGACGTCCGACGGATCGCCGCCCACAGCGATGGTGCTGACCGCCTGCGTGGCGGGGTCGATCACGGTCACATCGGCGGGCAGTCCGGGAGCCGTCGTGGCCAGATAGAGCCGGCTGCCGTCAGGGGTGATCGCCAGTTCGTTGAGCGGCCCCGAGATGTCGGAGGTACCGGTGCCGACGGTGATGGTGCGGGTGACGGCGCCGGTCGCGGTGTCGACGACGGCGAGCGACTGCGTGTAGTCGCCGGTGGTGGTCCCGTAGGAGACGAGCGCGACATAGGCGGTCGACCCGTCCGGCGACAGGGACACAGCGGTGGCGGTGGCCGTGGTGCTGACGGTGAAGCTTCCGGTGACCGCATCGGTCGCGGTACTGATCACGGTGATCACACCGTCCCGGCCCAGGGCGTAGAGGCGCGTGCCGTCGGGCGACACCGCGAGCTGGGTGGTGCTGCTGACCTGGATGGTCGCAGTGACCGTGTCCGTCGCGGTGTCGATCACCGACACGCTGCCGACGCCGCCGTTCGCCCCGGAGCCGTTGTCGCCCATGACATAGACGGTGCTGCCGTCGGGCGAGACGGCCAGCGAGGGAGCGCCGTTGGTAATCGACGGGAGGGGGATTTCCGCGGTGACGGCGTCGGTCGCGGTGTCGATCACGGCCACGCCGGAGTCCGACGCGGAGGCGGCATAGACCCGGGTTCCGTCCGGGGACACGGCGATCGCGTTCAGCTCCTCGTAGCCGGGGTCGATGGTCGAGACGACGTCCCCGGTCGCGGTGGCGATCTCCGCGACGGAGCTGCCGTTCTGCCCGATGACATAGGCATCGGCGCCGCCCGGGGTCAGCGCGAACGCGTCCGGGTCCATCTCCTCACCGGCGACGGTCGCGGTGATGGTGTCGGTCCCGAGATCGAGTACGGACACGTTCCCGGCATAGGAGTTGAGCAGATATGCCTTGCCGTGGGCGAAGGCGAACGAGCTGAGTCCGGCGCTGTCGGGACAGTTGCGATCAGGGAACTGGTGGCGGTGTCGTACACCTGGACTTCGCTCGTCGAGGCGACATAGGCCCGGCTGCTGTCCGGGGAGAAGGCCAGGTCGAGGAACGAACCGGCCGCGGGAATGCTCCCGACGACGGCGCCGGTGGCGGGGTCGATCGCGGTGATCCCCGTGTCCTGGGTGGTGAAGGCGGCCTCGTAGGCCAGGGCGCCGTTCGGCGAGAACACCACGTGCCCGACCGCCGGATAACTGGTGCTCACTGTGTCGTCGGACGTGCTGATCACGTTCATCGTGCCCACGATGTCGGCATAGAGCTCCGTCCCGTCCGGGGACAGCGTCAGCGAGTCGTAGCCGCCCTGCCCCTCGGACACCGGGATCGTGGCGACCGCGGTGTCCGTCGCGATGTCCACCACGGTGACGGTGGGAACGCCGGCCCCGGAGAGCACGTAGGCCGTGGTTCCGTCCGCGGAGATCACCGGGAGTGAGCCGTCCGCGGCGCTGAGCGTGTCGGCAAGCGCGCCGGTCGCGGTGTCGAACACCAGCAGGGAGCCCCGGCACGAGACGTACAACTCGGTTCCGTCCGGCGAGAATGCCACGCCGGCCGGCCGCAGGACCGTGCGCAGCCGGGTCGCCTTGAGGCTGTTGGCGTGGATCAGGTAGACGTTGTCCCCGGTGACGGCGACCGTCCTGCCGGTGGGGCCGACCACCGCGCCGAGCGGGTTGCGGCCGACCGGCACCCGGGCGGTCACCTTGCCGGTGGCCGTGTCGATCACCGACACGCTGTTGTCGCCGTCGTTGACCACATAGACCCGGCTGCCGTCGGGGCTGACCGCCTCGGCGTCGGGCGCGGAGCCGATGCCGTCCGGGGCGGAGGCGTTGACGGTGGCGGTGACCGTGCCGGTGGCGGTGTCGACCGCTGACATCGTGCCGGCGGTTCCGTTGAGCACGTAGGCCGTCGGCCGGGGAGCGCTGTCGGTCGCCGTGGCGGCGGAAGCCGGAGCCACGGGACCGAGTGCTAACGCGGCGGCGACGGCGACCACCACCGCCGCCGTCGGCCGGGCGAACCTGGAGGATCTTGACGGCCGTAATGACCGGCCCGGGTCGGGTGCGAACAGCATCCGGATATCCCTCGCTTTCACTGGTGACCTCGCTGAATCGACGGTCGTCTAGACCGACCGGAATACGGTTGCGGCAGATACCGAAGCACAGGATCAGCCGACACATCCGCATCACACCAGTATCCAGCCCAACAGGGTTCGAATTCGCCCCCTGGAAATAATAAAGGCCGATAATATCCGAGGGCGGATCCGGGCCGGGCGACTCCTCGTCCGCCCCGGCACCGCCTCCCGGGGGCGCTGACCTGCGCCGAGGGTCCGTCGAGCGGGTGCGGGCGGCGAGCGGGAGGGGCCGAGGGCCCCGACCGGTCGCATCCGGACAGCGGTGCGCCCCGCTGGATGCCCTGTGCTCCAGCGGGGCGCGGTCCTGGCCGCGTTCTGTCCGGTTCGGTCGGCGCGGTCAGCCGCAGGGGTGGCTCAGCCGGTGCCGCCGGCCCCTACGTGGTGCGGGTGGAGCGGTTTCACCTGGTACAGACGAGGTGGGCCCGGTGCCAGGTGCGGGTCCAGAACCCGGCGTGCCACTTGCCGTGGCGGTCGCGGGTGGCCGGGTGCCAGGTGCGGGTCCAGTAGCCCGGCACCTCGTGGCAGCGCGAGTGGGCGATCGGGGCGCGGTGGTCCGGGGTCGCCGCGGCGGCGGTGCCGACCGTGGTGAGGACCGCACCCCCGGCGAGGGCGACGGTGGCGGCTCCGAGTGCCAGGGCGCGCTTGAACCTGTCGGTCATAGTGCATCAGGCCTTTCTCGCATGTGCAGTGGTGCACGATCACCCTGCCGTGTCCGGCGGGGCGATATCGAGAATGCACCGGCGGGGCACCGAAAAGAAGGCAAAAGGTGCCGGCGTTACTGGATCCGGATACCCCGGAGACAATTCAAAAATAGTCCGACAAGCGTACATTTCTGCCGCTGCCGGCTCAGCCACGCACGGAACCGGCCTCCCCGTGGTCCAAGTGGCCCGCATCGACGCCCCCCGATTCGACGCGCCCTGATCCGCCGTCGCCGGAACCGGCGTCGCCGGAATCGCGGTCGCCGGAATCGCCGTCGCCGGAATCGCCGTCGCCGGAATCGCGGAGCTCGGCGACAATCTCCATCCCGAGGGCGTAGCCGGGCGCGCCCGAGGTGATCAGGGCGGTCTCGGCCACGCCGACAAGGTCGGCGAGGCGGGCGCCGGCGTGCAGCGCCCCGCGCGCGTGCAGCCGGGCCGCGGAGTCACGGCCGAGCGCCAGCAGCTGTCCGAAGTGCACGAGTTGCTGCACCCGGTCACCCAACGGGCTTTCGTGCAAGACAATATGCCGCAGCGTCAGAAAAGCCTCCTCGACGGGCAGGCGTCCGAAGGCCTCGGCGACCGCCAGTCGCTCCTGCACACCCCGTGGAACCGTTCCATAGGTCACCCGGAGCCGGTCCCGCAGGGCCTCCAGCCGTCGCTCCGCCGGCCCCTGGCCGCTGGCGTCGGCGATCTCGTCGCATTCCTGCCGGTGGGCGCTCACGGCGCGACCCGGGCGATCGAGGCCCGCACGGCCTCCAGCGCGCCCTCGGGGAAGTCCACGGCCCCGCCGATCGCCGCCGCGGCCAGTTCCGCCTCCGCACTCTCCTCGATCGCCGTCACCAGCTGGACGACGGCAGCCGGATCGGCCCCGAACGCCATCAGGCCGTGATTGGCCAGCAGCACCGCGGAGGTCGTCGGGTGGTCCCGCAGCACCTCGGCGATACTGCGGACCGACACATCCGATCCGCGCGGCCCCCAGGCCACCACCGGCACCTGCTCGGCCTGGCCGAAGCGCAGCAGCGGCTCGGTCCGGCACGGCAGCGGCCGGTGGGCCACCGCGAAGGCCGTCGCGGCGGGCGAGTGCGTGTGGATCACCGCGCCCACCCCGGGCCGGGCCCGGTAGACCACGCCGTGCATCGCGATGATCTCCGCGCTGGACGACTGCAACTGCCCTTCCAGGACCCGCCCGTCCGGTCCGACGGTTGCCACTTGACCTACCGTCAGATTGCGGACGAATCCCGGGGTCAGCAGGAATCGTCCGTTGTCGAGCCGCGCGCTCAGATTGGCGTGCCCGGAGTGCGACATCACGCCCGCCTCGAACAACTGCCGGACCGCCTCGACGATCTGCCCGGCCCGGTCCCCTGTCTCGGTCATTGCTCCAGCTCCGCATCACTCACCAGCGGCCGCTGCTGCTCCGCTGTCCTCAGGTGGGACCAGCCAACAACTTCAACTAAGGTTCAAGTCAAACGCCGGAGCGGGGAGGACAGGCATGCGGGTGACGATCGGTCGGCTCGCCGAGATCACCGGGGTGCCCGCGTCGGCGATCCGGTACTGGGAACGCCACGGCCTGCTGCCCCTGCCCGAGCGCCAGAGCGGCCAGCGCCGCTATCCGCCGGAGGCCGCCGAGCGGATAGTCCTGCTGCGCAAGTGCCAGCAGGCCGGGATGACCCTCGCTGAGATTGCCGACTTCCAGCAGGAGCAGCCGCGTCGCCAGGCCATGATCCAGGCCAAGCTCGCCGAGATCGACCAGCGCATGCTCGACCTCGAACACGCCCGCCAGCTGCTGGCCCACGCCGCGCAGTGCGGCAAGCCGGACATCGTCGCCTGCCCCACGTTCAGACAGCAGATGGCCGGCTGGTAGCGGCCGGCGCGTGAGCGGGGGCGAATTCCGTCAGTGCTCCTCGTCGGGAACGAGCACGAGGTCGAAGTTCATGCTTGTCCACGGGCCCTGGGGTGTGATCCGTCGGGGGCCGGTCCGGCACCGTGGTGCCCGGCGGCCACCACCAGGCTGTCCTTCACACCGAACACCGCGTCGCTGCCCAGGTAGGGGTCGCCTGCCACGAAGATGTGGGTGACCAGGGTGCGATGGCCCGGCGCGGCGACCTTGAAGTGCAGGTGCGCCGGCCGCATCGGGCCGCGCCCGGCGGTCCTGAGCAGATCGCCGACGGGGCCGTCGTGCGGGATCGGGTACGGCGTCGGCAGGACCGTCCAGAACCGGTACCCGCCGTCCGGAGCCGCTCGCAGCCGGCCGCGCCCGGCCGAGCGGTCGCCGGGGTACTGGACGTCGTAGCAGCCGTCCGCGTCCGCCCCCAGACGTCGAGCAGCGCGCCGCCGACCGGGCCGCCGCCCGCCGACCGCACCTGCCCGGAGACGTGGCACGGTGTGCCCGCCGCTCCCCGCGCGAGGTCACCGCCCAGCGGGACCTCGGGCGCGCCGTCGACGAAGAACGGTCCCAGCACGGTCGCGTCGGTCGCTCCGCAGGTGGCCGGGTCGTTGATCGCGACCGTCAGCATGGACAGCCCGAGGACGTCGGACAGCAGGATGAACTCCTGGCGCCGTTCGTCGGTGAGATGCCCCGCGCGGGTGAGGAACCCGATCGCCGTCTCCCACTCCCGCTCGCTGAGCCGGACCTCCCGGGCGAAGGCGTGCAGGTGCTGGACCAGCGACCGGATGACCTCGCGGAGCCGCGGATCGGGGGTTCCGGCGAAACTGGCGAGCACCTCGTCGGTCACCGCCTGCTCGCGGTCGGCAGCGGCGGACTGTTCCGGGCTCATGTGTCCTCCCTTGACGGGTCGGTCCCGGCCCGGACGGCGCCGGGCCTCAGCGTCCGGGGAGGCGCGGGCCCCTCCGGAGAGCCCGGGACCCGCGCCGCCGACCGGGCGCCGGGCCTCAGCGTCCCATGACCCAGCCAGAAAGCGCGCCACGGCGGGGAGCCCCAAGGAGGAGCCGCTGAGGTACCGGGCGCCGGTGACGTCGGACTGGTGCACGGTGTCGGACTGCTTCGCCGGCGCTGCCGCCGTCGGGACATGGCGGAACGTCCTCCCCGAGTGGAGTGACCGGTCGCTCACCCCGCCGGGCGCCTTCTCCCCTGCTCTCCTGACGGGACGTCCGGGGGTCGGCGGCCGGGCGAGGTCCGCCCGGCTCACGGTGTTGCGTAAGCGCTGGTCAGCAGGTGATATACACCGACCATGCCCCGTTCACAGCCTCCGTCCCCGCCCCTGCCCCGACCCCGACCGGCCGCCGGCGCCCGGTGGCCGGCGTGGCGCGGGTGCTGTCGCCGCGGGGCGCGCTCGCGCTGCATCCGGTCGACGGGGCACTGCTCTTTGCCGGGCGCGCGGCGCTGGCGATGGCGCTGCCGGCCCTGCCGGTGGTGCTGACCGGGCATGCACGGCTGGCCGTCTACGCCATGCTGGGCGCCTTCACCACCACGTTCGGGCGCAACTTGCCCTATCGGCGCCGGGCCTGGGTGCTCGCGCTGGTCGCTGTGGCGATGACCGCGGCCGTGGGCTGCGGCACGGCACTGGCCGCGTGGGCCCATCCTCAGGCGGGGGGCGGCGCGGCCGTGGTCGTGGCCACGACGGCGGTGGTGGCCGGGCTGGCCAAGTTCGGCTGCGACGCGGCCCGGCTGAGCGGGCTCGGGGCCGTGCTGCTGCTCTTCTCCTTCGCGGTGGCCGCGAACGGCTCCGCCACTCCTGCGGACATCCTCCCGCACACGGCCCTGGCCGCGGCCGGAGCCGTGACGGCCTGGGCGCTGTCCCTGTCGGGCTGGCCGCGGCACCCGGACCGTCCGCAGCGGCTGGTCGTGGCCGCGGCGCTGCGGGAGCTGGCGGAGCTGATGGACACGGTCGAAGCGGGCGACGCGGCCGGACGCACCCGGCACCGGGCGACCGCCGCCGTCCTCCGGTCGTACCGCACGCTCGAACTCCATCCGCCCACCGCCGACGGGCGAAGCGGCCGGGGCGGGGTGTGCGTGCGGCTGACCGACCTGTCCTGGTCCCTGCTGGTCACCTCCGCGCACCGGCCGCCGGAGGACCGGCCGCCCTGGCACAGGATCTGCGCCGACAGGTCCGGCTGCTGATCGACGGGCGCCGCGAGTGCCCGGGCTCCTGCCCGGGCTCCTGCCGGAGCTCCTGCCCGGGTCGGCGGCTCCGGCCGCCGGGGCGCGGGGCACTACCGCGGGCGACGGGCGGAGGCCGGGTCGGCGTCGGCCGACCCATCGGCGGGCGCGCCGGTGAGCTGCTGGAAGGGCCGCGTCAGGAACGCTCCCGCCATCTGTCGGTCCTGGTCGTACCCGCGCTGCGGATGGTCCTCGGCACCGGGCTGGCGGGCGGACTGGCGGTGGCGCTGCACCTCGGGCACGGCTACTGGGCCGCGATCTCAGCCGCCGCGGTGCTGCACTCGGTCAATGTCCGTACGACGGCGCAGCGCGCGGTCCAGCGCACCCTGGGCACCTGCGCCGGGCTGCTGCTGACCCTCGGCGTACTGGCGGCGCACCCGGGGGCAGCCGCGCTGGCCGTCGTGATCGTCCTCATGGAGTTCCTGCTGGAGTATGTGGTCGCGCGCAACTACGGCCTGGGGGTGGTCTTCCTCACGCCGCTGGCGCTGCTGATGAGCGAGCTGGCCTCGCCCACGCCGGTGGCAGAGCTCGTCCGGGAGCGGGCACTGGCCAGCCTCCTGGGCATCGTCGTCGGGCTGGTCTGCGCGCTGCTGGTGGTCCACGACCGCGCCGCGGTGCGGGTGGAACGCGCGCTGGCCGCCTGCTCGGACGCCACCGGGCGCGCGGAGCGCGCGCTGGCCGAGCGCTCCGCGCAGCCGGCACCGGCCGTCCAGGTGCAACTGGCGGCGGCAGTGGTGGAACTGCGGGACGCGGACGACGCGGCGGCGGGCGAGCTGTGGCCGGCCGGGATCGATCCGGCCACGCTCGCCGCCGCGGAGCGGCGCGCCTATCTCGTCCTGGCGCGGCTCGCCGGCGATGCCTGACGGCCTGCCGCGAGCCGTCGGAGGTGCGCCTTCGCGCACCTGCGGCGCGCTGTCAGTACCGGTGGAAGCCGCGGCCGGATTTGCGGCCGAGGAGGCCGGCGTCGACCATGCGCTGGAGCAGCGGGGGTGCGGCGTAGAGGGGTTCTTTGTATTCGTGGTACATGGATTCGGCGATGGAGACGATGGTGTCCAGGCCGATGAGGTCGCACAGGCGCAGGGGGCCCATGGGGTGGGCGCAGCCGGCTTCCATGCCCTTGTCGATGTCTTCGGCGGTGGCGACGCCGGTTTCGAACATGCGGACGGCGGAGAGCAGGTAGGGCACCAGGAGGGCGTTGACGACGAAGCCGGCGCGGTCGCGGGCGCGGATGGGTTCCTTGCCCAGGGCGGTGCGGGCGAAGTCCTCGGCGCGGGTGACGGTTTCGGCGGAGGTGGTGAGGGTGGGATGATCTCGACGAGCTTCTGTACCGGGGCGGGGTTGAAGAAGTGGACGCCGAGGACCTGTTCGGGGCGGGAGGTGGCCGAGGCGAGTTTGACGATGGGGATGGAGGAGGTGTTGGAGGCGAGTATCGCGTCCGGGCGCTGGACGACCTTGTCGAGGGTCTGGAAGATCGCGGTCTTGATGTCCTCGCGTTCGGCGACGGCCTCGATGACCAGGTCGCGGTCGGCGAAGTCGGCGAGCTCGGTGGTGAAGGTGATGCGTTCCAGGGCGGCGTCGCGGTCCTCCTGGCTGAGCTTGCCCCGGCGTACGGCGGTGTCCAGCGAGCCGGTCAGCCGCCCCGGCCCAGCTCCAGCGCCGCCCCGTTCGCTTCGCAGACCTTGACGTCCAGCCCGCCGGTGTCCAGCCCGGCCCGGGCGAACACCTCCGCGACACCGGACCCCATGAGGCCGCAGCCGACGACCCCTACCCGCACGATGTCGCTCATTACCTCGTCCTTCGTTCGCTGATGCGGGAGTTTCGCTGATGCGGGAGTTTCGCTGATGCGGGAGTGCAGTGACGGCGGCCCGCAGCGGTTCGACCGGTGCGGGCCGCCGGCTGCTCAGCTCACGACGCGGCGGGCAGGGCGAGTACTCCGGTGCCCCGCTTGATGAGCTCGTTGGACACGATCAGGCGCTGGATCTCGCTCGTGCCCTCCAGATCCGGTCGACGCGCAGTTCGCGGTAGAGCCGCTCGACCGGGTAGGAACGGTCGTAGCCCCGGCCGCCGAAGATCTGCACGCAGCGGTCGACGACCCGGCCGGAAGCCTCGCTCGCGGACAGTTTCGCGATGGACGCCTTGGCGTGCACCGTCTTGCGCTCGGTCCCCGGCTGGTCCGCCTCCCACGCGACCTGGTGGGTGTAGGCGCGGTTGACCGCGATGTCCACCGCGCAGTCCGCCAGCATCGCCTGGATCATCTGGAACGAGGCGAGCGGCGCACCGAACTGCTCGCGCTTCACCGCCCAGTCGCGTGCGGCGTCCAGGGCGCGCTCGGCCGCGCCGATGGTGCGCGCGGCGATCATGAGGCGCTCCTCGGTGAACCAGGAGCGGGTGATGTCGTAGCCCGGCCGAGGCCGCCGAGCAGGTTCTGCTCGGGGACGTACACGTCGGTGAAGGTGAACTCGGGGTGCTCGTAGACGAAGGTGTGCATGAAGCGCGGGGTGCGCTTGACCGCGATGCCCGGGGTGTCCTTGTCGACCAGGAACAGGGTCGGGGCGCGGTCCTCGCCCGCGGCGGCGAGCACGATCATGAAGTCGGCGTGGTCCCCGACGGTCACGAACCACTTCTCACCGTTGAGCAGCCAGCCGCCGCCGGCCTTGGTGGCCGTGGTCTGCTGGTTCTGCGGGTCGGAGCCCGCGCCCTCCTCGCTGACCGCGTAGCAGTCCCGGCGGGCGCCGCGGATGACCGGGACCAGGTAGCGCTCGCGCTGTTCGGGGGTGCAGAAGCTCAGCGCGTTCGCCGGACGCCAGACCATGTCCCACAGTGCCCGGTCAGCTTGCCGAGCTCCTCCTGCACCACCACCTGCTCGGTGACGGTCAGTCCGGCACCGCCCCACTCGGCGGGCATGTTGACGGCCTGGAGCCCCGAGGCCAGGACCGCGTCGCGGACCTTGGCGTGGATCTCGGGCGGCAGTCCGTTGTCGCGCTCGCAGTCGTCCTCGAACTGCGAGATGAACAGGTACAGGTCGTGCGCCGCCGACTTGAGGCCGGCCAGGCGCGGTGAGTAGCTGAAGTCCATGGCTGTGCTCCTCCTGGGAGTGATGCGAACGGATGTGCTGCGCACGGGAGTGAGGGGTGAACGGGTGGGCGGTCAGGCGAGTACCGCGCGGGCGTCGAGGGCCAGGACGCCGCGAGGGCCACCAGCAGGGGGTTGACTTCGAGTTCGGCGATCTCGGGGTGCTCGGCCGCGGCCGCCGCGACGGCGCACACGGCCTGGGCGGCCGCGGCCAGGTCCAGCGCCGGGCGACCGCGCAACCCGTCGAACAGGGCGCTGCTGCGCAGTGAGCGCAGCAGCCGCCGCGCAGCCTGCGGGCCGATGGGGGCGAGCGCGAACGCGGTGTCCTTGAGCGTCTCGGTGGCGGTGCCGCCGAGGCCGACCATGACCACCGGACCGAAGCGCGGGTCGAGCCGGACGCCGACAATCAGCTCGACGCAGTCGCGCAGGTCCGCCATCTCCTCGACCGAGTAGGCCGGGGGATCCCGGAGCCCGCGAACGCGGCGTCCATCCGCTCCCAGGCCGCCGCCAGCGCGTCCTGGTCGGGCAGGCCGAGCGCGACGCCGCCCGCGTCCGACTTGTGCAGCAGGTGCACCGCCTTGAGGGCGAAGGGCCCGGTCAGGGAGCGGGCGGCGGCGCGGACCTCCGCACCGGTGCGGGCGGGTGCGGCTGCGGGGAAGTCCAGTCCGTGACCGGCCAGCAGCTCGCGTACCGCGAAGTAGCCGACGTCCGCGAGTGCGGGGCGGGCCGGCGGCAGCGCCCCGACGGCGGTGGCGGTGACACCGTCGGCCGGAACGTCCGAGCAGAGGGCGGCCAGGGCCCGGGCGGCGTCCTCGACCGCGTCGAAGACCGGGATCCGGCGTCGGACAGGACGGCGCAGGTGGGCGAGTCCGGGTACATGCTCTGCGCCACCAGCGGACGGTCGCCCCCGGCGTACCGGTCGGCGATCCCCCGCGCGGCCGCCGTCTCGCCGTCGCCCAGCGCGCCGCCGAGTCCGGCGCCCTGCGTCGCCTCCGGGTGCGAGCGGTCGGCCGAGTAGCCGCCGAAGTAGCCGGTGAGCAGCACGCCGTCGATCCCGGGTGCGTCCAGCAGCGCGGCCGTCGTGGTCGCGTAGGAGGCAGGCTCCTGTTCGCCCATGCCCGCCAGGTCGACCGGGTTGCCGGTCGCGGACTGCTCCCAGAGTCCGGTCAGCAGCTCGGCCTGCACCTGGTCGGGCAGTTCCGGGACGCTGAGCCCCGCCGCCTCAAGGGCGTCCGCGGCCAGCGCCCCGTGTCCGCCGCCGTCGGTGAGTACCGCGACGCGCCGGCCCGCGGCCCGCCGACCGGTGCCGAGCGCGGCCAGGACGGTGGCCAACTCCCTTGGGGTGGAGACCTGGTGAATGCCGGTGTCGCGGCAGACCGCGGCGATGACGTCGGCCGGGGTGGTCATCGCGCCGGTGTGGGAGAGCGCGCCGCGGGCGGAGGCGGCACCACGGCCGGCGGTCATCAGCACGACCGGCTTGGGTGAGCGGGCGGCGGCCTGCGCGAAGGCCCGGCCGTCCGCGAAGTCCTCCGCGTAGACGGCGATGACCTCGGTGCCCTCGTGCCGGGCGCAGTCGTCCACCAGGTCGGCCAGGGTGACATCGGCCTGGTTGCCCAGGGAGACGAAGCGGGAGAAGCCCGCCGACCGGGGCCGCAGCCGCAGGCCGAGCTCCAGGGCGAGGTTGCCGCTCTGGCTCAGCAGCGCCACAGTTCCCGGGTCGAAGGGGTCCGAGGCGAGGTAGAGGCCGCTGGTGTTGTCCACCAGGCCGAGGCAGTTGGGGCCGACCAGTACCCCCGCCGCCCGGACCCGCTCGACGGCCGCCTGCTGCCGGGCTTGTCCGGCGGAGCCGGTCTCGCCGAAGCCCGCGGTGATCGCCACCACGGCGCGGGCGCCGGCGCCAGGGCGTCGTCGAGGGCGTCGTCGAAGGCGGCCGCGGGCACGCAGAGGACCGCGAGGTCGATGGGTGCGCCGATCTCGGTGGCACGGGTGGGGCCGCCTGTCCGAGGATCTGTCCGCCCCGGCGGTTCACCAGATGGACCGGCCGGTGCCGGGGCCCGCGCAGGGCCTGCCTGGCGATCGCGCCGCCCCACTTGGACGGGTCCGCGCTCGCGCCGATGACGGCGACGGCCGCGGGTGCGAACAGGGGGGTCAGATCGCGTCGGCCGCCGGTGCACCCGCGGCGGTCGCGGTCACAGTCGTGACGGTGGTCATGGCCGTCCTCACTTCCCCAGCCGCAGCGCGGTGTTGGGGCAGCGGCCGACCGCGTCACTGGCGGCCGCCAGGTCGGTCGGCTGCAATTCCCGCGACCGGACGCTCGCGTAGCCGAACTCGTCGAGGTCGATGAGGGTCGCCGCCGCTTCCTGGCACAGGCCGTAGCCCTGGCAGCGGGTGGGGTCGAGCAGCAGTTTCATGATCGCCTTCCGGGGTGTCGCCGGTCCTGGTCCGGGACCGGTTGCGGTGTGCGGCAGTTGACGCAGGGCACGGACGTCCCGCGATCGGCGGTGTGCGCGTCGAGCAGGGCGGGGAAGTTCGCCGCGAGCGTCCCGGCCAGCCCTGCCGCCGCGTCCAGCAGCCCGCAGGCGCCGCGCCCTGGCAGCGTCCGCGCCCAGCGACCGAGGGCCTCGCGGTCCGCGCCGGTCGCCGTGCCGTCAGCCACCCTGGCGAGGGTGGCCGCGAGGGCGCGGGTGCCCGACACGCAGACGCCGCACTGCCGGGAGGACTGCTCGGCAAGGTAGCCGAGGGCCTCGGCGACCACGGCCACCGGGCACTCCTGCGGGCCGATGAGGCGGATCGCGGCGCAGCCAGGGGCGGCCCTGGACCCGGTGCCGGCCCGGGCGCGGGGTCGATCAGCAGGTCGAGTGCGTCGCCGCGGTGGATGCCGCCGAACAGGCCGCCGACCATGACCGCCCGGATCCGGCCGGTGCCGGCGGTGCCCAGAACGGCGGCCGCCAGCTCACGCAGTGAGGTTCCGCGTGGCACCTCGTGGAGCTCCTGGGCCACGCCGGACCCGACGGCGGCGGTGGTGACGGTGACAAGTCGGGTGTCGGCCGGGAGCCCCGCCGCGACCAGCGCGATCTGGGCGAGGGTCTCCACATTGGAGACCAGCGTGGGCACACCGCCGACGCCCTGCTCATAGGCGCGCGGCGGCTTGGCGGTCGGCAGGGCGGGCCCGCCGTCCAGGAAGCGGACGGCCGCGCTCTCCTCCCCCGCCACATAGCTGTGTTCGACCTCGGCGACGTCGATCACCGTCTGCGGCCGGGGATCCCGGGCGAGCCGTTCCGCCAGGGCGGTGCGTACCGCTCCGGCGGAGGCCGGATCGGAGACATAGACATGGGCGCGCCGGGCGCCGATGATCCGGCAGGCGTGTGACAGGCCGTCAAGTACCAGATGGGGACGGTGGCGGAGCAGATAGCGGTCCTTGACCGAGCCCGGCTCGCCCTCCTCGCCGTTGGCCACGGCGATGGGGCTGACGCCCTGGGCAAGGGCGTTGTCCCGGACCGTGGCCAGTTTCACCGCGGCGGGGAAGCCCGCGCCGCCGCGGCCGCGCAGGTCGGCCTCGGCCAGCGCGGTGAGCAGCGCGGCCGGAGCGGGGCTCGGGCCGGGGCCGGTCCGGTGACCCAGCCGGTCGCGGTGCGCCCGCAGGTCCTCGGGCCGCCCCGGATGCTCCCCGGTCAACGGACCGGCGAGGGAGCGGATGGAGAAGTCGGGGGCCTGCCGGGTCCGGTCGGGTATCGCCCGGGTGGTGCGTAGGGTGCTCAACTTCCGCCTTCCTGCGTGGGATCGGCCGGCTGCGTGGGATCGGCCGATTGCGTGGGATCGGCCGGCTGCGGCGCGTGCGTGGCCAGCCATGCGCTCAGCCGGGCGACTGTCGCGGCCAGTACCGTGCGGTCCTGCTCCGTCTCCCGGTAGCCGGCGCCGGGCAGACCGATCAGCATCCGGTGGTGTTCGAGGACCACCTCGCCGACGAGCAGCGCCGCCGTCGCAAGCTCCCGGTCGGTCCCGTCGGTCCGGTCGGTCCCGTCGGTCCGGTCCGCTCGGCCGGCTTGGTCCGCTCGGCCGGCTTCCGTGACCCGGTCGGCGACCTGATGCGTCAGCTCGGAGATCTCGTGCAGATAGCGGCGCCAGGAGCGGCCGGTGCCGCGCAGTACGAGCCGCTGCACCTTCCGCGCCTCCGAGGAGGTCCCGGCCGACGCTTCGGGTGGTGTCTCGGCGTTTCGCAGGGTCCGTCGCAGCACGGCGACGGCTTCGGGGAGTTCCCGTTCGGGTTCGGGGGTCAGGGCGAGCCAGGCAAGCCTGGAGCCGGCGTGTGCGGTCATGTCACCTCGGCTACCGCCGACCGCCGTTCGGTGTCCCGGCGTGCTGATCGGCGTCAAGAGCAGGGACGTGGGGATGGGTGGCCGCAGCCTGCGGCGGCGGTTCGCCGGAGCATCGCGGTGCGGTGGTCGCACACGCTAACTAATCAGTCAGTCAGTCAGCAAGGGCTCGGCCGGGATCCATACGGCCGGATTGTCACCAGGAGATTTCCACGACGTGAACCCTTGACAGGGCAGAGGCAAGCGAGCACTGTCGCTAACCAATCAGTCAGTCAGCCAGTCCGAGGCTCGGCCCGATGCCCGGCTCCGACCGGCGGCACCCGACTGCGCCCAAGGGAAGCCGAGCAGGCAGAGCCGCTCGCATGCCTCCCGCCGTCCGCCCATACCCAACAGCTTCAGGAGCGTGACCATGCCTTCCCCTCCGACAGCGTCGGGCACCACGACAGCTCCGCAGCAACGACCCGAGTCCTCACCCAGGCCCGCGCCCAGGCCGCTCCCCCCGGCCCTCGCCGGGGCTACTACACCGATCCGGCCACGGCCGCCGCCGAACAGCAGCGGATCTTCGAGAAGTCCTGGCAGCTGGTCGGCCACGAGTCGGACCTGCCCGTCGCCGGATCCCGCTTCGCCGCGCCCGTCGCCGGCCGGGAGGTGCAGCTGGTACGCCGCGAGGACGGCGGGGTCAGCGGACACCTGAATGTCTGCCGGCACCGCGGCGCCCAACTCCTCACCCAGGCCGAGTCGAAGCAGGTCGAGCCCGCGATCCGCTGCCCCTACCACGGCTGGACCTACCACCTCGACGGCACCCTGGTCGGCGCCCCCGAGGGCAGGCAGATCCCCTGCCTGGACAAGCCCCGGCTCGGGCTGTTCCCGGTGCGGGTCGAGTCCTTCCTCGGCTTCCTGTTCGCCAGCCTCGACCCGGACGCCGTCCCGCTCGCCGAGTCCTGCGCCGGTCTGGTCGAGGCGGTGGGCCGCTACTGCGGACCCGATCTCACCGTGGTCGGCAAGCACCGGATCCACAGCAGCGAGAACATCGAGCGGCAGAACGCCAACTGGAAGGTGGTGGTCGACAACTTCCTGGAGGGCTACCACGTTCCCGTCGCCCACCCGGGTCTCATGCGCCTGTTCGACTACCAGAACTACACCGCCGAGCCGCAGTCCGCCTACACCCTCTTCGAGGTCCCGCTGCGGGAGAAGCCGTCGAGCAACCCCACCGAGCGCCTCTACCAGCGGCTGGCCTCCCCCATGCCGGGGCTGGGCGAGGCCGACCGCCGGGTCTGGCGCTATGTCGCGATCTACCCCAACACCCTGCTCGACTTCTACCCGGATCACGTGCTGGCCTGGTCGGTGCTGCCGGACGGGCACGACGGAGCCACCCTGCCGGGCGCCTACTACGCCCGGCCCGGTGCCGGGCTGCGCACCCGGCTGGCCCGGCGGCTGAACATCCACATCGGCTGGGTCACCAACGACGAGGACGCCGAACTCGTCGCCCGGGTGCAGCGCGGCCTGTCGACCCCGGGTACCAGCCGGGACCGCTGTCGCACCGGGAGAACGCGGTCGCCTGGTTCCACGAACGGATCAGGAAGGACCTGGCCGGCGCGGTAGAGTTCGACGGGGCGGCGGCGGAGGAATGACAGTGATCGCAGAGCGCGGGGCCGATCCGTCCGAACGGGCCGGGCGGACCGAGGCGACACGCCAGGCCATCCTCCAGGCAGCCTGCGAGGTCATCGCCGAAGCCGGCCTGGAGTCGGTCCGGATGCGGATGATCGCCGACCGCGCCGCGGTGTCCACCGCGCTCCTGCACTACCACTTCGCCAACCGCGAGACGCTCTTCCTCGCCGCGCTCAAGTACTCGTACGCCAACGCCGGGGCCCAGGACTACGGTGACGAGCCGCCGGCCCGCCACCCGCATGCCTGGCAGCTGGCCAAGGCGGTCGAGCTGTGCCTCCCGGTGACCACCGAGCTGCGCCGCGACTTCCTGCTCTGGCAGGAGCTCTCGCTGCGTGCCAGCCGCGACGCCGACTCCGCGGCGGCCGCGGCCGAGCTCTACACCGACCTGGCCGACTGGATCGCCGAGATCGTCCGCGGCGGCATCGCCGCAGGCGAGTTCCGACCGGTCGGCGCCGCTCCCGAGGCAGCCGCCGTACAGGCCGCGCACCTGGTCATCGCGCTGACCCAGGGATACGGCAGTGCGCTGCTGCTCGACGGCGCGGTGCTGGACCAGGAAGCGGCGCGCGACGCGATCTGGACCACCCTCTCGCTCTCCCTCGGCCTGCCCGCCGAGCGCCCCGCGGTGAACGGCGTCCCGAGGCCGACCGTCCGCTGATCCGGGCCCGACCGCTTCTCCCCGCCTCCCCCGCCTCCCCGCTCCGACCACGCGCGCCCCGACCGCCGCGCGCCCCGAATCACCGTGCCACGGCGACAAACCGCCATACCGCCATACCCCACAGCGACATACCGCTGTGCTGCCGTGTGGCTGTACCGCCGTGCCCGCAGTAGTCCGCGACCCCCGCTCCGGGAGGACCATGACATGCGCCGCCGAACCCGATCCCCACTGTCCTCCCCACCCCCACCCCCACCACGCTCCGGACCGGATCGCAGGTCCCTGCTGCGCGCCGCCGCTGCCGGCTCGCTCGGCCTGACCCTCACCGGCTGCGCCTACATCCCGCACGCCGAGAGCGACGCGGCCGCCGCCGTGGACGCCGAGCCACCGCTGCCGATGGAGGTCGACGGCCCGCTCGTCTACTTCAACTGGGCCGACTACATCGACCCGACGGTCAAGGCCGGCTTCTCCGAGGAGTACGGGGTCGAGGTCATCGAGTCCAACTTCGACTCGATGGAGTCGATGATCGCCAAGATGGACGCCGGCAACACCTACGACATCATCTTCCCCTCCGCGAAGTGGACCCAGCTGCTGTGGCAGGGCGGTCAGTTGCACAAGCTCCCGCTGCACCTGCTGCGCAACGGCGACGCCGTGTTCGCCCACTACGGCTACTTCGACAACCCCTGGTACGACCCCGGCTCCGCACACAGCGTGCCGTTCACCATGTACAAGACCGGGATCGGCTGGCGCAAGGACAAGCTCGGCGAACTGACCGGCTCCTGGCGGGACATGTGGGACGGGACGGCCACCGGCCGGGCCTTCCTGCTCGACGACCGCGACGAGGTGCTCGGATTCGCCTCGCTCCAACTCGGCTGCGGCGCCTACGCGGTCGGGCACGAGCAGCTCGACCGCATGGCCTCCCTGGTCCAGAACCTGCGCCCGCGGCTGCGGGCCTTCGACAGCGACGACTACGACAACCTGCTCAACGGCGACGCCTGGCTCACCCAGGCCTGGAGCGGCGACATGACCTCCGTCGTGCAGCAGGCCAAGGACCCGTCGGTGTACGGATTCGAGGCAGCGAAGGAGGGAGCGCCGGTGAACACCGACTGCTACGCGATACCGGCCAACGCACAGCACCCGGGCACCGCGATGCTCTTCATCGACTACATGCTGCGCCCGGAGAACGTCGCCAGGAACATCGCCTACATCGGCTACCCGATGCCGGTGCACGGCAGCGAGCACGGCTACGAGCAGCTGGTCTCCACCCTGCCCGACTGCGTGGTCACCGAGCAGGACCTGGCCGCGAACCTGGTGTTCACCAACGGCACCCCGGCCCAGGAGGCCGCCCGGGACGCCTGCTGGACGAACATCCAGGCCGGGTGAGCGCGATGTCCCCCTCCGCCCCCGCCGCCCCGGTACCGGCCGACGACACCGCGGCACCCCCGACCCGCACCGGGCCGGGACCACGCGCCGGACCGGCTCCCGGCCCAGGCCCCGCAGCGGACCCCGGATCTGGGACCTGCTGGCCCTGCCCGGCGCGCTGTGGATGTCCGTCTTCTTCATCGCCTCCCTGCTGCTGGTCGCCGCGCTGTCCTTCGGCACCACCAACGACCTGGGCAACGCCTACTTCGGACACAGCCTCGCCAACATCGAGGCACTGGCCGACCCGGCCTACCGGACCGTGCTGCTGCGCTCGCTCGCATACGCGGTGCTCACCTCGGCGATCTGCCTGGTGATCGCCTACCCGGTGTCCTACGCGATCGCGCTGCACTCCGGGCGCTACAAGAACGCCCTGATCGCGATGGTCGTCGTGCCGTTCTTCGCCAACTACCTGGTGCGCATGTACGGCTGGTCCACGATCCTGTCCGACCAGGGCCCGGTGCTCAGCCTGCTCTACCGGCTCGGCGTGCCGCGCTCCTTCCACATCGTCAACACCGGCCCCGGGGTGGTCGCGGGACTGGTCTACGGCTTCGCCGTGTTCATGGTCCTGCCGCTGTACGCGGCGATGGAGCGGATGGACACCTCCCTCATCGAGGCGGGCCGCGACCTGTACGGCGGGCCGCTGCGCACCTTCCTGAAGGTCACCGTCCCGGCGACCAGGCAGGGCGCGCTGGCCGGGATCGTCCTGGTCTTCCTGCCGGCCATGGGCGACTTCGTCTCCGCGCAGCTGATGGGAGGACCCAACCAGATCATGATCGGCAACCTGATCCAGGAGCAGTTCTACGGCGGTCAGAACTGGCCGCAGGGCGACGCGCTCACCATGCTGCTGATGGCCGTCCTGCTCATCGGCATGGCCGGCTACCTGCGCCGGGCCCGCAAGGACGAGGCGGAGGCCGTCCGATGAGCGCCACCCGCCGTCCGGCGGCCACCGCCCGGCGCCGCCGGCGCGGCGTGGAACGCAAGCCCCTGTTCGCCTTCGCCTGCACCGCGGTGTTCTTCTTCCTGCTCTACCTGCCCATCGGCGCGGTGGCCCTGTTCTCCTTCAACGGGCAGAAGTCCCTGGTCGTCATGAAGGGCTTCTCGCTCCGCTGGTACCGGGCCTTCTTCCACGACCAGCAGCTGCTCGCCTCGCTGCGGATGAGCCTGGAGGTCTCCACCCTGGCGACCGCCTGCGCCCTGGTCATCGGTGTGGGTCTGGCACTGGGCCTGGTGCGCTCCCGCGGCAGGGTCGGCTCCTACGCGGCGTTCATCATGCTGGTCCCGCTGATCACCCCCGAGATCGTCACCGGCGTCGGCTCGCTGACCCTGTTCAAGGGCATCGGCATGACCCTGGGGTTCGGCACGGTGACCCTGGCCGAGGTCACCTTCTCCATCTCCTACGTCACCGTGATCCTGCGCTCGCGGGTCGCGGCGCTCAACCCCGAGACCGAGGAGGCCGCGCTCGACCTCGGGGCCACCCGCTGGCAGGCGCTGCGCCTGGTCACCCTGCCGGCGCTGCTGCCCGCGATCATCTCCGCCGGGGTCCTGGTCTTCGCCATGATCTTCGACGACTTCGTGCTCGCCTTCTTCACCACCGGCGTCAGCCCGGAGCCGCTCGCGGTGAACATCTACTCGCAGATCCGCCTCGGCGTACAGCCGACCATCAACGCTGTCGGCACCCTGATGCTGCTCGGCTCCCTCGCCCTGATCGCCCTGGCCATCGTGGTCCCCCGGCTGTTCGGTCGCACCGGCGGCCTTGAGATCCTGACAGGAGACTGACCTTGTCGGTTACCGAAGTGCCCGCGCCCTCGCCCGCACCGCGCAGCACGGAGTCCGGGGAGACCCCCGCGGTCCGTCTCGACCATGTCTCCAAGCGGTTCGAGCAGACCTTCGCCGTGCGCGACCTCGAACTGGACATCGCCCAGGGGAGTTCTTCTCCCTGCTCGGCCCCTCCGGCTGCGGCAAGACCACCAGCCTGCGGATGATCGGCGGCTTCGCCGATCCGACCGAGGGCTCGATCCTGCTCGCCGGACACGACGTCACCGGCCTGCCGCCGAACAAGCGCGACGTCAACACCGTGTTCCAGTCCTACGCCCTGTTCGACCATCTCTCGGTCGCCGACAACATCGCCTTCGGGCTCAAGCGCAGGCGGGTGGAGAAGCAGGAGCTGCGCCGCCGGGTCGCCGAGGCCCTGGAACTCGTGCAGCTCGCCCACCTGGCCACCCGCAAGCCACGCACCCTCTCCGGCGGCCAGCGGCAACGCGTCGCCCTGGCCCGCGCCCTGGTGAACCGGCCGGCCGTGCTGCTGCTCGACGAGCCGCTCGGCGCCCTGGACCTGAAACTGCGCCGGCAGATGCAGATCGAACTCAAGCAGATCCAGCGCGAGGTCGGCATCACCTTCGTGTTCGTCACCCACGACCAGGACGAGGCGCTGACCATGTCCGACCGGCTCGCCGTGATGAACGGCGGAGTCATCGAGCACTGCGGCACCCCCGAGGACGTCTACGAGCGGCCCGCCACCCGCTTTGTCGCCTCCTTCATCGGCACCTCGAACCTGATGCCCGGGGTCTACCGGAACGGCTCGGTGGTGCTGGAGTCCGGCCAGGCCGTGCCGGTCGGCAGGCGGGCCGGACTGGCCGAGGGCGCGGAGGTCTCGCTCTCGATCCGGCCGGAGAAGATCTGGCTCTCCGAGCTGACCCCCGGGATGGCCCGCGCCACCGGCGTGCTGCGCGACACCGTGTACTGCGGCGCGACCACGACCTATCTGGTCGAACTCGCGGCCGGCACCACCCTCGCCGTGCTGGAGCAGAACACCGCCAGATCCCGGATGGAGGACCGCTGGAGCAACGGCCAGCAGGTCGAACTGGGCTGGCTGCCCGAGCACAGCCTGGTGCTCGGATGACCGGCCCGGGGACGGCGGCGTACGACGCGATCGTCCTGGGTGCCGGGCTGGCCGGTCTCTCGGCAGCCCGCGACCTGGCCGCGGGCGGGGCGGAGGTCCTCGTCGTCGAGGCCCGCGACCGGGTCGGCGGACGCGTGGAACAGGCGGCGCTGCCCGACGGGCGGCTGGTCCAGCTCGGCGGCGAAGTCGTCGGCCGCGCCCACACCGCCTATCTGCGCCTGGTCGAGGAGCTGGGGCTCACCCTCACCCCCAGCTATGTCGCCGAACCCGGCAGCCTGACCAGGGCCACCCCGAGGGCGCCTCCACCGGCGGCGAACCGCACTGGTTCGGCCCCGGTGACAGCGCCTGCCACGCCCGGGTCACCGAGCGGTTCGTCAAGCTGGCCGCGGAGGTCGACCCCGACAACCCGTGGCGCCACCCCGACGCGGCGCGGCTGGACGCATCCGGCGTGGGCGCCTGGCTGCGTCTGGCCGGCGCGACCCCGGCCGTGGTGCGGCTCTGGGAGATCGAGCAGCTCGGGCTGGCCGGCGGCTCGGTCGAGCGCACCTCGCTGCTCGCCGCGCTGCGCAAGAACGCCGCGGTGCCCAGCGCGGGGCACTACGACTACGAGGACTGGGAGGGCCTGCGGGTCGCGGAGGGCTCGGCCACGGTCGCGCTGCGACTGGCCGAGGGGCTCGGCCACCGGGTCCGGCTCGGCTCCCCGGTCGAGGCGGTCACCGTCGCCGGCGGCCGGGCCGGGTGCACGGTACGGCTGGCCGGCGGCGAGACCCTGCGCGCCTCGGCCGTGGTCTGCGCGCTGCCGGTGGGTCCGCTGCGGCAGGTGCACATCTCGGGTGTCTCCGACGCCCGGCTCGGCTCCCTGCACGCGCAGCGCCAGGCCCGCGCGGCCAAACTCGCCGTCGCCTATGCCGATCCCTTCTGGCGGGCCCGCGGGGCGAACGGACTTTCCGAGTCCGAGCATGTCCTCGGTTCGACCTGGCCGCAGGGGTACGCGGTGCTCTCGGCCCTGATCCCGCCCGAGCGCCTCGGCGTCCTGCTCGGCATCCCGCCGCAGCTGCGGGAGCAGGAGCTGCTCCGGGAGATCGCCGATCTCTACGGCGACCAGGCGCTGCACCCGCTCGCCCTGTATCTGCGCATGTGGGGCACCGACCGCTGGACCCAGGGCTATGTGACCCAGTGGGTACCCGGCGACGTGATGCGGGTCGGCCCGCTGCACGGCACCCACGAACCGCCGTTCTATGTCTGCGGATCCGACCAGTGGGTGGCCGGATACCTGGAGGGCGCCGTCCGCACCGGACGCGCCGCCGCAGCCGCGCTGCTCAGCCGCTGAACCCACAGGACCCACTCAACCCACTCAACCCACTCAACTCATTCAGACTGCTGAACCCGCTGAACCCGCTCAATCCGCTGAACCCACTGAACCCGAAGAGCATCCGCCGACAGAAAGGCGCACACCGTGAGCGCGCACCCCGCCCCCACCGCGGCCGCGGGCCCGGACTTCCCGTGGTCCCTGCCCGAGTACCCCGCCCCCGAGCTGCGCGCCCTGGCCGAACGCGCCCGCCCTTCATCGAGGAGGAGTGCGTCCCGCACGAGGTCCAGGCCGAGCGCAACCACGGCCGGCTCCCCCAGGCCGTCGTCGACCGGGTCAGGCAGGCCGCGATCGAAGCCGGCCTCAACGGCGGCCGGCACTCCCGGGAACACGGCGGCCAGGACTGGACCGCACAGCAGTACGTCGCCGTGCACGAGCAGCTGGGACGCAACACCAACGGCATCTGGTGGTGGATCCCGGACGCCTACAACGTGCTGCGCTCCGGCAGCCCCGAGCAGATCGAGCGCTATCTCATCCCCTCGATCCGGGGCGAGGCCGCGCTCTCCTACGCGGTGACCGAGGCGGACGCCGGCTCCGATCCCTCCGGTATCACCACCACGGCCGTCCGGGCCGCTGACGGCTGGCTGCTCAACGGCGAGAAGTGGTTCGTCACCAGCGGCGACGTGGCCGTGGCGCACCTGGTCGCGGCCGACACCGCGGAGGGCGTGACGATCTTCATCGTGCCGGCCGACGCCCCCGGGGTCAGCACCGCCGACGACCCGCCCTTCACCCACTCCTTCCCGCACGGGCACCCGGCGATCCGCTTCGAGGACGTGCGGCTCGGCCCGGAGGCGGTGATCGGCCCGGTCGGCGGGGGCAGCGCGTTGCAGAACGCGTGGTTCACCGAGGAACGGCTGGGCATCGCGGTGCACTGCGTCGCCGCGATGAACCGGCTGCTGGAGGAGGCCGTGGCCTGGGCCGCCGGGCGGGTCCAGGGAGGCGTGCGGATCTACGACCACCAGGGCGTCTCCTTCCCGCTGGCGGACTCGGCCGCCGACGCGGCGGCCGCACGGCTGATGGTCTGGGACGTCGCCCGGCACATCGACCAGGGCGCGGATCCGAAGATCGTCCATGCCAAGGCGTCCATGGCCAAGCTCTTCGCCAGCGAAGCCGCCAACCGCTGCGCGGACCGGGTGCTCCAGGTCTTCGGCGGCCGCGGCTATATCCGCGACTACCCGGCCGAACGTTTCTTCCGCGAGCTGCGGGTCGACCGGATCTGGGAGGGGACCAGCGAGATCCAGCGGCTGATCATCGCCCGTTCGCTCGAACGGCGGGGCGTCACCGCCGTCATCGGCTGACCCGTCCACACCACGGACGGCGGCACGGCCGCACCACGGCGAGACCGGACAGCCACCACAGACAGTGACACCGGACAAGGAGGGCACGGCGATGGCCGAGGAGCACAACCGGATTCTGATCGGCGGCGCATGGCGCCGGGCCGGAGGCGAGGAGAGCGATCCGGTCGTCGACCCGGCGACCGGCGAGCAGTACGCGAGCGTCCGGTCGGCCGACGCGCGGGACGTCGACGCCGCCGTCGACGCGGCCCGCTCCGCCTTCGGCGCCTGGCGGGCGACCACCCCCGCGGAACGCTCGTCAGCGCTGCTGGAGCTCGCCGGGGCGCTGGCGCAGGACGCCGCCGAGCTGGCCGGCATCGAGTCGCGCAACGCCGGCAAGCCGATCTCGGCCGTGCCGGAGGAGATCGGCTACGCCCTGGACAACCTCAGGTTCCTGGCCGGCGCCGCCCGCACCCTGACCGGCCCGGTCGCCGCCGAGTACACCCGGGCGCGACCTCCTACGTCCGCCGGGAGCCAGTGGGCGTGGTGGGGGCGATCGCGCCCTGGAACTATCCGCTGATGATGGCGGTCTGGAAGCTCGCCCCGGCCCTGGCGGCCGGCTGCCCGGTGGTGCTCAAGCCCTCCGAGTGGACACCGCTCAGCACGCTGCGGCTCGGCGAGGCGGCGGCCCGGATCCTGCCGCCCGGCGTGGTCAACATCGTCACCGGCGCGGGCCCGGTCGGCGCGGCGCTCAGCGCGCATCCGGGAGTCGACCTGGTCTCGGTGACCGGCTCGCTGGAGACCGGTCGCCGTATCGCCGCCGCGGCCGCACCGACGGTCAAGCGGCTGCACCTGGAACTCGGCGGCAAGGCCCCGGTCGTGGTGTTCGACGACGCCGACCCCGCGGCCGTCGCGGCCGCGGTACGGACCGCCGGTTTCGGCAACGCCGGACAGGACTGCACCGCGGCCTGTCGCGTCATCGCCACCCCCAAGGTCTACCCGGCGGTCCTGGAGGCGGTCGCCGCCGCGGCGGGCGCCCTGCGCTGCGGGGATCCGGCCGACCCGGCCACCGAGCTCGGCCCGCTGGCCTCCCACCGGCACCGCGACCGGGTGGCCGGTCTGGTCGCCCGGGCGCTGGCGGCCGGTGCCCGGCCGGTCGCCGGCGCGAGGACGCCCGACGGCCCCGGCGCCTTCTACCCGGCGACCGTGCTGGCCGGCCCCGGCCAGGGCGCGGAGATCGTGCAGCAGGAGGTGTTCGGCCCGGTGGTCACCGTCCAGCGCGCCGCCGACGAGGAGCAGGCCCTGGCCATGGCCGCGGACGTGCCCTTCGCCCTGGCCGCCTCGGTCTGGACCCGCGACGTCGGCCGGGCCATGCGCGCGACCGCCGCGCTGCGCTTCGGCGCGGTCTGGGTCAACGACCATCTGACGAGCGTCTCGGAGATGCCGCACGGCGGCTTCAAGCAGTCCGGCTACGGCAAGGACAACTCGACCGGCGCCATCGACCACTACACCGAGCCCAGGCACGTCATGCTGCGCTGGGACTGACCCGGCGGCCGGAGCCGCCGGGTCCGGCCGGTCAGTGGCCGCGGCGCAGGGCGGCGATGAAGACGGCGCCGTTCGGGGTGCCGATGCCGGTCATGGTGTCATAGCCCTTGGCGGTCACCTGCTGGGTCTGCGAACGCTGCTGGTCGTCGAAGACGTCGACGTTCGCGCTGGTGAAGTCGTCGATGGGCGCGATGTACGCGGCCCGGTCCGGCTTCGGCGTGGACGCGCCGACCGGCAGGGCGTCGTGGAACGCCTGGGTCGGGGCCAGCCGGTAGAGCAGCGGATCGATGAAGCCGTAGGGCGTCTTCTGCCCCTGCTGGGCGTCGGCGACCAGGCCCGCGACCAGCGGGGTGGCCAGGCTGGTGCCCGCGTTCACCACGGTCAGGTAGCGCCCCGGCTTGCCGTTGCTGTCCGTCTCGGTGTAGCCGATCAGCATGCCGGTGTCGGGGTCGGCGTCGGCGGAGATGTCGGGCACGGTCCGGCCGAGCACCGTCTTGCCGGCCACCCGGACCTGCGCCATGGACGCCGGGACGACGCCCTTCTGGTACGACGGCTGCGGGTAGACGCCGCTGACTCCCCCGCCGCCTCCGCTGACGCCCTCGTCCTGCCAGGTGCCGCCGGCCAGCGAGCCGAAGTCGTCGGACCAGCCGGTTTCGAACAGCCGGTTCTGCGCGGCCCCGATGCCGAGGGTGGTGCCGCCGACCGCGACCGCGTACGGGTCGGAGTCGGTGGTCGTCAGGCCCGGGGTGTCGCCGGAGGCGACGTACATGCCGACCCCCTCGGCGGCGGCCCGCACGTCGATGGCGTGCACGGTCTGCGGCGACACCTCCCCCGCGGGATCTGCCACGAGTTCGAGGCGATGGAGGCCAGGGGGTGGTGGCCGTCCCCGGTCAGCACGGCCGAGGCCGCGTCCAGCAGCGCCTGGTCCTCGTCACAGCCGGTGCCCACCACCATCACCTGGTCCGCGCCCGGCGCCATGGCGTAGACGGCCTCGGAGTCCATCTCGGCCTCGACATCGACGGCGGGCGACTGCGCCGTACGCTGCTCCGCCGGGGGCGCCTTGCAGGTGCTCCCGGCCTGGATCTGCCGGAACTGGGAGCTCTTCGGCAGCGGCAGGTGATTGCTCCGGGCGTACGCCGTCAGCGTCTGGAACATCGCGGTCGGCGAGGTCTCCTCGGTCAGCGCCACGGTCTGGCCGCTGCCGCTGTCCTGCGCGGTCGCCCCGTAGGCGGCGCGCAGCTGCGCGGCGGAGTACCCGCACACCGGCAGTGAGGCCTGGGTCAGCCCCTGGTACGCCGGGCTCAGGGCCTGCTCATGCTGCGCCCAGTACTGGGAGCAGGTCGCCGCCGTGCCGCTGCGCGGGGCTGCCGCGGCCGTGCTCCGCGACGCGGCGGGCGCGGTGCTCAGCCCGGTCACCGCCAGGACGTCGGAGGCCAGCGAGGCCGGCACCGACGCCGCGCGGTCGTTGGCGCTGAACACCGCCGACCCGCCGGCGGCGGCCCGGCCCGGTACCGGCCGATGCCCACCTGGAAGGCCGACTCGACCGCCGGGACCGGCCCGGTCGCCGACACATAGTCACGGCCGCTGTCGACCTGGACCCCGGTCAGCCCCTTGCCGGTGAGCCACGCCGCCACCGCCCCGGCCTGCGCGGCGGAAGGGCCGAACCTGGCGGTGTAGGCGTCCGGGCTCAGATAGTGGTGGAATGCCGGACTGCCCGGCGTGGCCACCGCGCCGCGGTCGCGGCGGCGCCCGCCAGATCCGGCCTGAGCCACACCTGGACGGTCAGCCGCTCCGAGGCCGGCGCGGCCCCCACCCGGGTGGCGGTGGCCACCGCGGCGGGGAGCGACCCCGGCACCGCGACGGCTGACGCCGCCTGCGCGGGGACCGCCACCGCACCGATCCCGCCGGCGGCGACCACCGCCGCACAGGCCGCCGTCACGGCGCTCCTGCGCAAGAGCCCTCCCATAGCGTTTCCACCCTCCCTCGTTGCACAGCGCCCCCACAGGCCGCCGTTCTCACCGGCGTACGACGCAGTCCACGCGGTCCCCGGTTGCGGGGAACACAAACCCGGCCCCTTCCGCGCGGCGGTCGGCTGATCGCAGCCAACGATCGTTCCCCTAGGGTGTCGGCATGGACCTCGACACCGTCCGGACCTTCGTCACCGCCGCCGACACGGGGCAGTTCCAGGAGGCCGCGGCCGAGCTGGCGGTCACCCAGCAGGCCGTCTCCAAGCGCATCGCCACCCTGGAACGCAGCCTCGGTGTACGGCTGTTCACCCGTACCGCGCGCGGAGCCGAGCTCACCATCGACGGGCAGGCGTTCCTGCCCCACGCCCGCGAGCTGCTGCGCGTCGCCGAGCGGGCGGTCGCGTCGGTGCGCACCGGTCACCGTCCGCTGCGCGTCGACGTGCTCGCCTCGCGCAGCGCGGCGTCCGGCCTGATGCGCGGCTTCCACCGCGCGCACCCGGACGTCGAGCTCGACGTGGTGATGCTGTTCGACGTCGAGGCGGCCGTCACCGCCATCCGCTCCGGTGTGATCGACGCCTCCTTCCGCGCCGTGGCCGTCCCCGGCCGCCCCCTGCCCGGGGACATCGAGTCCGTCCGGGTGCTCGACGAAGCACTCCAGCTCCTCACCGGACCCGCCCACGCGCTGGCGAACGCCCGGTCGGTGACCGTCGCCCAGCTCGCCGGGCACCGGATCTGGATGCCGGGCATCGTCCCCGGTACCGAGTGGGCCGCCTACTACGACGACCTCGTCGCCGAGTTCGGCCTCACCATCGAGGCGACCGGCCCCAACTTCGGTTCGGATGCCCTCCTGGACACCATCGCCGACACCCCGGCCCTGGCCACCTTCATGGGCGAGCAGACCCGCCTGGTCTGGCCCGTCGACCACGGCCTGCGCCGCATCCCGGTGACCGACCCGGCGCCGGTCTACCCGCACTCCCTCCTGTGGCACCGCGACAACCCCCACCCGGCGCTGGCCGCCCTGCGCGCACATCTGGCCGCCACAGCGCCCGGCCACAGCGCTGCCGGGAGCTGGACACCGGGCTGGGTGGCCGCACGCTGAGCCCGGCTCCGGCCACCGGCTCCGGCTCCGGCTCCGGCCACCGGCGTGCTCCGCGCGCAGGGTCGGGACGATCTCGTCCACAAGTGGCACAGGACACCTCACGCCATGCCTGCTGACCTGCACCGATGCGGACGTGCGGCAGGCGCCGGCGCGGACCGCCGCCGCGGGGCCGGGGAACGACGGGGCTCCACAGGAACACCTGGCACCATGCTGGCGTGACGACAGACACCACGGTGCTCGACCGGCACCACGACGACGGCCGCACCCCCGGCCCGGCGGCCGCGCGCCCGCTCGACCCGCGCAGGCGGCTCCAGCTGGCGCTCGCGGCGGTGTGGCTGCTGGACGGCGTGCTGCAGTTCCAGCCGTACATGTTCACCAAGAGCTTCGCCGCGATGACGCTGGCCCCCACCGCCGCCGGAAACCCCGGCTGGGTGGCCGGCCCGGTCCACTGGGTCACCACCCTCAGCCTCGACCACCCGGTCTCCAGCAACACCCTGTTCGCGCTGATCCAGGTCGCGCTCGGGATCGGCATAGCCTGGCGGCCCGCGGTCAGACCCGCCCTGCTCGCCTCGATCGCCTGGTCGCTGGGCGTGTGGTGGCTGGGCGAGGGGTTCGGCGGGCTGTTCGCCGGCTCCGCGGATCCGCTGACCGGCGCTCCCGGCGCGGTGGTGCTGTACGCACTGCTCGCCCTCCTGCTCTGGCCCAGCGAACGGCCCTCCGCGTTTCCCGCCGCCGGACGTGTCGGCGAGCGGCCCGCCCGCGCGGTGTGGGTACTGCTGTGGGCTGCCTTCGCCTACCTCGCGGTACTGCCCGGCAACCGGGCCTCCGGCGCGATCCAGGGCGCCGTCAGCGCCGCCTTCACCGGTGCGCCGGGCTGGCTGGTCCAGTTCACCAACCACGTCGGCAACCTGACCGTCGGCCGTGACCTGGCGATCTCGGTCGCGTTCAGCGTGGCGTTCGCTCTGATCGCACTCTGCGTCCTGCTGCCCTGGCGCGGGGCCGTGATCGCGGGCCTGGTCGTCGCCGTGGTGCTCGCCGCGGTGATCTGGGTGTTCGGCGAAGGCTTCGGCATGCCGTTCCAGGGCATGGCCACCGACCCGAACACCGGGCCGCTGCTCGTCCTGCTCGCGGCCGCCTACTGGCCCGCCCGTCGCCCGATCCGAACGGAGACCGCAACCGCATGAGCGCCCCGGACTGGCTGGTCAACCTTCTCGCGACGGCGATGCTGGCGATCATGGCGCTGTTCGTCTGGCGCCTGGCCGTGTCCCGGGCCTGGCAGCGCCCCGCCGACCACACCTCGGACGCCTTCCACGCCCTGGCGGCCCTGGCCCTGGCCGGGATGCTGGTCGGGTGGACGGCCACACTCCCGCGCGCGGCCTGGGCCGCGGTCTTCGCCGCCGGGGCCGTGTACTTCGCCCTGCACTGGGCCCACGCCCGTACGACGGGCCGGGCGGCGCGGAGCCGTGACCTGGTCGACGCGGCAACGAGCGCCGTCCTGGTCTACATGCTCCTGGCCGGTGTGGCGCCCTCGGTACTCTCGCGCTCCACGGCCGGTCTGTATGTCATGGCCGGGATGCCCGGCATGATCAAGGACAACATGATCCACTACCCCGCGCTCGGCATGGTCTTCGCCGTCGCCGCGATCGGCTATGTGGTGGTCCTGCTCGACCGCGTCTCCCAGAGCCCGCGCCCGGCGCCGCTCCCCGACGGCGCACCGGCCCGCCCGACTCCGCTGACCCCCAGGCTCGCCGAATGCTGCCGCCTGTTCCTGCTGGCCACCATCGCCTACGCCATCTTCGCCAAGGTGGTGTGAACCGCAGGCCGGCCGGCTCTTCCTGACGTAATCCCCTCAACCGGCGGGGGACGGCGGCAGCGGGGCGGCTGCTTCGGCGGAGCACCGGAAAAACGATCCCGCGTCGGGCCGCGCCGGTGCGTCAGTCGCCCCCGCCGCCCCCGTCGCCGCCGCCATCGCCTCCGTCGTCACCACCGTCACTGCTGCTGCTCCCGCCTCCACCTCCGCCCCCGCCGCCGCCCGAAGTGGAGGAGCAGGACGACGTGCAGTTCTGTTTGCTGCCGATGGAGTGAGCAACAGACAGGCCTATCCACACAGCGGCCCCGGCGAAGAGGAGCAGCAGCACAAGGCAGCCGCAGCATCCCTTCACCGGTTGGGCTTGACGTGCAGCCACGGTACCCCCGAGCGCGATGACTCCCGGACCCCAGCATGGCACCAAATGCCCGTCATGTGGACTGTCACTTCCGGCCGGTAGGACTTAGCTTCCCTCCGCTACCCCGATGAATTCGTCCGGCAGGACGGCGAGTGGTTCTTCGCCGAGCGCCGGCTGATGGTCGACTGGATCGAGACCCGCCCCTGCATGCCCTGACCGCGGGTCCACCCCACCGACGGCAGGAGCGGCACCGGATGACGGACGAAAGCGCCCCCGACCCCGCCCCCGCCCCCGTCCCCGTCCCCGCAGGGAACCTGCCGACGTTCCGGCAGCGGCTGCGGCGGCAGCTGTGGCAGCCGCCGCGCCCCCATGGCGAGCAGCCGCGCGAGCGCGTGGTGGGCCCGCTGGAGCTCTTCTACGATCTGGTGGTGGTCGTCCTGGTCGCGCAGGCGGCCCACCACCTTGCCGGGAAGCTGACCTGGCGCGGCCTGGGCGAGTACACCGGGGTCTTCGGGCTGGTGTGGATCGCCTGGGTGAACGGGAGCCTCCACCACGAGCTGCACGGTCACGAGGACGCCCGCGCACGGAGCACCTTCCTGGTGCAGATCCTGGTGCTCGTCCCGCTGGGCGCCTTCATTCCCGGGGCAGGTGACGCGCGGGGCGCGGCCTTCGCCGTCACCGCGGGGATCCTGTTCGCGGTCCTGGCGCTGCTGTGGCTGCTGGCCTCGCGCGGCGACCGGCCCGAGTACCGCAGATCCAGCAGGCTGTTCGTCACCGGGACCGTCTTCTGCGCCGTCGTCCTCGGCGCGAGCGCGCTGCTCCCCGCCCTCGCCCGGGTGTGGACCTGGGGGCTGCTCGACCTCGCCTATCTGGTGGGTTTCGGCGCTGTGCTCCTCGGGGTGACGCCGGGCAGGACCGTCACGCTCACCGTCACCGAGGCCCTTATCGAGCGGTTCGGGCTGCTCATCATCATCGTGCTCGGGGAGACCGTCACCGGGGTGGTGAGCGGCTCGCGGCCGAGCCGGTCAGCGCGCTCACCGTCGCCGTCGCGCTGATCGCCGTCGTGGTCGGATTCGGCGCCTGGTGGACCTACTTCGACTTCGCCGGGCACCGCGAGCCACGGCAGGCACCGGCCGCCGCCCTGCAGTGGATGCTCGCCCACCTGCCGCTCACGGCCGCGGTGGCCGCGATGGGCGCGGCCATGGTCAGCCTCGTCGAGCAGGCCCACGCCGCCCGTACCGCAGCCGCCACGTCCTGGGTACTCTGCGGCAGCGCGGCGGTCGTACTTGTCAGCACGATGCTCGTGGCCGCCAGCCTGGAAGCCTGGCGCGACAAGCGCGAGCTGTACCGCCCGCTGTCCCGTACCTGCGCCGCGGCGACCGTCGCCTGCCTCGGGACGGCTGCGGCGCGCCCGGCGCGCTTGTGCTCGGTCTGATCCTCGTCCTGCTCTTCAGCGTCCCCTGGCTGGTCGCCGTCGGCCACCGCCTCCGTCACGAGGAGGCGCCCCCGCTCGGGTGAGGTCAGGCCTGGACGCCGGGCGCAGGCACCGAGGCTTTCCGGGCAGGCATGGCCCCTCCGGGAGCGCTCCCGTGCACCCGAGCCCGCCGGCGCCGCACCCCTGGCAGCCATCAACGCGGCTCTGAACCGCCTCTCCGCGCGCTGCCGACCGCCGCGCGGTCAGGCTCACCGGCTGCCGCGCCCCCGGATTCCAGCATCGCGGCCCACTCCGCCAGTCGCGCGAAGTGCTCCGGCAGCAGCCCGGTGCGCGGGCTCTCCCAGCCGGTCGGGCGCATGCGTGTGTGCCGTAGCCGGGCGGACGCCGGGTCGGCTTCGCGGCATAGGGTTGAGCGGGCCGTCCACGTCCACCAGCAGCAGCGGCCTCAACCGGGCACGTCCGCGGGGCGAGGTCGTCCGGGTCAGCGAGTGGAGGACGAGATCGACGCGACCGCCGTGGACGACACCGGCGTTGCGCATCACCCCCTCCTCATGGAAGCCGGCCCGCAGCGCGGTCCGTCGAGAGGCCAGGTTGCCAGTGGCAGCCTTGAGTTCGAGGCGCTGGATGCCGTGGTCCCGCAGTGCCCAGTGGCCGAGAGCCCGGCAAGCCCCGGCGGCATGCCCCCGGCCCCGGGCCCAGGGGGCGAGCCAGTACCCGACCTCGCTGGTGAGGGTGCGCCAGTTGGTCTTCCGCAGGCCGACGGTGCCCAGGAGGCGATCGGTCGCGGGATCCGCGATGGCGAAGTGGATCCCCTCCCTCTTCCCTGAGTCTGTGCGAGGTCCTGAGGCACCAGTCGGCGGCGTGGTCGAGCGTGTAGGGCTGGGGCAGGGGTACCCACTGCTGGGTGAGCGGGTCGGCGGCCCCGGCCCGGTGTCGGCGATGTCGGCCCGCGCAAAGGGCGGAGGACGAATGCGCCCGTCGGCAGGACTGTCTCAGGAATGTCGGTGCCACCCGCGTCCCCTCCCCGGATCGGTCGGCTGCTTTCAGCCCACGAGCCCGCGGCAAGCGAGCCCGCGGGCTCACGAGCTCGTGGGCTGAAAGTAGCAGGGGCGGCCGGGCAGCCGCCCCTGGACAAAGCGCGGCCCGGTGGCGGGCCGGTCAGCGGGGCTCGCCCGTCCGGCTGACCCGTGGGCCGCGTCACCCGGGTGCGTCCGCGCCCCAGGCTTAGGCTGCTCGCGGAGGTGACGGATGCGGGTGGGGTTGCACGCCCTCGGTATCGGCGACGGGCTCGTCCGGAGGTGATCCGGGCGGTGGCCACGGCCGCCGAGACGCATGGCTTCGCGCGGCTCTGGTGCGGCGAACACGTGGTACTCGTCGACACGCCCGCCTCCCGCTACCCGTACTCCGCAGACGGCCGGATCGCCGTACCCGCGGACGCCGACTGGCTGGACCCGCTGCTCGCCCTGAGCTTCGCGGCGGCGGTCACCAGCCGGATCGAACTCGCCACCGGCGTGCTCCTGCTGCCCGAGCACAATCCCGTCGTGGTCGCCAAGCAGGCCGCCACCCTCGACGTACTCTCCGGCGGCCGGTTCACCCTCGGGGTCGGGGCCGGCTGGTCGGCCGAGGAGTTCGCGGCGCTCGGTGTCCCCTTCGCCGGTCGCGGGCGGCGCACCGAGGAATACCTCGCCGCGATGCGCGCCCTGTGGGCCGAGGATCCGGCCTCCTTCGCCGGGGAGTTCACCCGCTTCGAGGCGATCCGGGTCAACCCGAAGCCCCTGCGCGGCGGTCGGCTCCCGGTCGTGACCGGCGGCAACAGCCACGCCGCCCTGCGCCGCTGCGCCACCCTCGCCGACGGCTGGTACGGCTTCAACCTCCCCGCCGCCGAGGTCCCGGCGCACATCGCCGTCCTCGCCGACGAGTGCGCCCGTCACGGCCGGGCCTTCGACGAGCTCTCGGTCGCCGTGGCACTGAGCGACGGCACCCCGGAGCACCTCCCCGCCCTCGCCGCAGCCGGCGTCACCGAACTGGTCGTCGTCGGCGCACCCCCGCCCACCCCCGACGCGGCGTCCGCCTGGGTCGCCGAACTCGCCCGGACCTGGCTCCCCCGCACCGCAGCCGAGTGAGCCGGCCCGTCTCCACCGCTCCAACTGCCCACGCCAGGCCGGACGGTATGGACACCTTTCCGCGCCTTCGTCCAGGTCGCCCACGGGGTCGAAGGACTGATTCATTTTCAGATCGGTAAACTGGTCACAGCCGTCGTCACCACGCCGGACCGGCCGCGGCGCAGGCTCTGCCCCTCGCGGCTGCCGGGGAAAGCCGTCACCGTCGGCCGGCCCGGTCGTGGGTCACGGGCCCAAGCGGAAGCATTGGGGGCGAACTGGTAATCTACCGGGCGGTAGCAGGCAAAACGGGGGTGGGTGGGGCGTGTCTTTCTACGGGGTACTGGCGGGCTCGGCTCTCCTGTTCTCCCCCGGACACGGACCGACCCGGGCGCTGACCCGGCTGGCGGAATCCCTCCCGGGCGAACCAGGTCGGCTGGTCGTGGTCGCCGACTCGCCCGACCAGCGGGACAGCGAGGCGTTCTGGTCCGAACTCGCCGTCCTGCTCAAGGGGAAGGGCCCGGTACGTCTCGTCGTGCCCGGATCGGCCGACGGGTATCCGATGGCCCGGGCCGAGTGGCTCGCCAATCAGCTCAAGACCGAGGTGACAGCTCCCGACGGCTTCATCGCCCCGGCCAACTGGGGCCGATCGGTGTTCGTCGTCCGCGACAGCCGGACCGACGGCGAGACCGGCGGCTGGGTGTCGTTCCGGCCGGGCAGCGAGCCGGAGCCCCGCGGTCCGAGGTTCCCCGCTCCCAGCTGGGAACAGCACGTACCGTCCCGGCGCTGGTACACCGGGGCAGTCGGGATGGTCGAGCCGATCCCGGCGGGGCTGTGGGTGCACGGGCGCGCCGTGGAGCCGCTCACCGGGCAGTGGCTCGCCAAGCCGCTGTTCGACCTGCCCACCCTGCCGGAGACACTCACCGTCGTCCTCGGTGCGCCCGGTGAACGCTGGCTGCCGGAGCGGGAGTTCCGTGAACTGCTGCGCGAGATGCCGTGGCTGGACTTCGCGCCCGCGGTGCGCCTGGTCTCCTACAGCCCCGCCTCCCCGGTGCCGCTCGGGCAGTTGCTGGCGGACCGGCTCGGCCGGCGGGTTGTCATCACCAGCGGGCTGCCGTCGCAACCGCCAGGCCGCTTCGGTGCGGTCGTGCTGCACGACCGCACCGGGCGTCCGGCCTGGAAACCGTTCGCGACGGAGCTGGCCTACTGGCCGCGACCGGCGGGCCGCGGTCCCGACCCGGAAGTCGTGACCTTCCGCGCGCCGTTTCCCGGGCTGACTCCGGCCGGAGGCAGGCCCGGTGTGTTCGAGTTCGGCGGCGGGCTGCTGCTGGAGGTGGTGCAGAGCGGCCTGTGGCTGCGCCCGGCGCACCATGCAGCCGACTCCGACTCCACAGTGCGGGCGCTGCCTCCGCAGACCAATGTGATGCGGCTGACGGTCGGCATCCCGGGCCAGGCGACCTCCGACGGGACGGTCCGCACGGCGGCGCTGCTGGCACGCCAACTCGACCCCGAGACACAGCCGTTCGTCCATCTCTCGATCCAGCGCACGGCCACCGTCGGCCGCGCCCTGGCGGGCGCGCCCGGCCGCTTGCAGCTCTCGAACCGGTCGGCCACCCCCGCCCTGGGACCGTCCACGCCACCGGACGCCACCGGGGCAACCCCGGAGGACTCGGCCGCCTGACGCCCGCTGTCATCCGGACAGGTCATGTCGTGGACAGCGGGCCGTGAACGGCGGGTCCTGGACGGGCCTCAGCGGGGCGGCCTTGCCCGCTGAGCCGGAGTACCGCATGAGCTCCTCAGTTGAACTTTGGGCGACGCGTCTTCGGCCTCACAACTACTTCTTCGACCACCACTGCCACCACGGTGGCCTCCTCCGGCCAGCACTCGGCCGACCTGGCGGCTGCGACAGAAATGACAGCATCGCAGCGCCCATCAGCTCCGCCACCTGGCTGTTCAGGGCCTCGGCGAAGCCGGGGTCTTGCTCCGCGACGCCCTCCAGCGCGATTACCAGTCGCTGAACAGCACGGTCACTGGGCTCGTCCAGCCCTGCCGCGACTTCCTCGTTCAGCTTTCGCAACGCGAGATGCTCCTCACCGAGCCTGCGTCCGACCAGATCGTCGAGCCGCTCCATCACGCCGACCAGCCCGGGAGGAACGATCGCGCGCGCCCGGGAAGCCATCGGAAACCGCCACGAACACACCAACCCGCCCGCGATCTCGAACGGTTCCACTGGCTGCTTGTCCATCCGTACCCCCGAAACGGGTGTTTGCCGAACCACCCCGAACGTTACTCCGATGGCCACGGGGCGGGGACAGCAACGCCCGGCCTCCGCTCGGGCGGTACCGGGCGGGCCCGGGGCGGGTTCAGACCTGGTAGCGGTCCGGGGCGAAGAGGCGGAGGTTTTCGCGTACCCAGTCGGAGGTGTGGCGCAGCCCCTGGGCGAGGCCGACCTTGGGGGTCCAGCCGGCCAGCTCGCGGGCCCGGCTGTTGTCGGAGAGCAGCCGCTGTACCTCGCTGCCGGTCGGGCGCAGCCGCGACGGGTCGAGGACGACCTCGGCGTCCGCGCCGGTGGCGGTGATGAGTGCCTGGGCGAGGTCGCCGATGGAGACCTCGGTGCCGGTGCCCAGGTTGATCACCTCGCCCAGGGTGCGGTCGGCGCGGGCGGCGGCCAGGAAGCCCTCGGCGGTGTCGGCGGCATAGGTGAAATCGCGGGTCGGGGTGAGCGAGCCGAGTTTGATCTGCCGTGCGCCGCCGTGCAGTTGGGCCAGGATGGTGGGGATCACGGCGCGGGCGGACTGCCGGGGCCGTAGGTGTTGAAGGGCCTGACCACGGTCACCGGCAGCTCGAAGGCGTGGTGGTACGAGAGCGCCATCATGTCGGCGCCGATCTTCGAGGCCGAGTAGGGGGACTGCGGCTGGAGCGGGTGCTGCTCGCTGATCGGCGCGGTGATCGCCGTCCCGTAGACCTCGCTGGTGGAGGTGTGGACCAGCCGTGCGCCGTGCCGTACGCAGGCGGCCGCGACATTCTGAGTGCCCGTCACATTGGTCTGCACATAGGCTTCGGGAGCCTGGTAGCTGTAGGGGATGCCGATCAGTGCGGCCAGGTGGAACACCGTGTCGCAGCCGGCCACCACGTCGTGGACCCCCCGCGTCGCGCACGTCGCCCGCCGCCATCTCGACCTGCCCGCTCCCGAGGTAGCCGGCCAGGAACCCCTTCTCGGCGTAGGGCTTGTAGTGCACCAGCGCACGGACCTGCGCGCCCCGCGCCACCAGCAGGTCGACCAGGGTGCTGCCGATGAAGCCCTCGGCGCCGGTGACCAGCACCCGGCGCCCGCTCCAGTCCTGCTGCTCCGCCGCGGGACCGTTGTCGGACGGATGTCGGGATGGATGTCGGTGCCGTTCATGCTGCCCGCTCCTCGTTCTTCGTTGTTGTTGATGCCGTGGCCGCGGTGACTGTCCGGCCGGCCACCCGCAGGACCCGCCGCGCCAGCAGTTCGGCCGCTTGTGCGTGGGTGCCGGGGTCGGCGGCCCTGCCCATGGCGCCGAGCCGCAGCGGGTCGTCCAGCAGCGGCCCGATCAGGCCGGCCAGGCTGTCGCGGTGGTCGGCGTCGGGCAAGCAGCGCGCCCCCTCCTCGCTGAGCACCCGCGCGTTGGTGCGTCTGGTGGTCGCCCGGTGCGTGCGGATAGGGCACCAGGACGGCGGGAATGCCAGGGCCGCCAGCTCGGCGACGGTGGCCGAGCCGGCCCGGCAGACCACCAGGTCGGCGGCGGCTAGGCGAGGTCCATCCGGTCCAGGTAGGGGACGGCGGCGGCGATCCGGCTGCCGCCGCCGGACGCCAGCCGGGCGCGGGCGCCGTCCAGGGCGGCCGGGCCGGTCTTGACCAGCAGCCGGACGTCCGTCGCGCCCGCTCCAGCGCTCGGCCAGGCCGAGTGCCGCCTCGGTGAGCCGGGTCGCGCCCAGGCTGCCACCGTTGACCAGCACCAGCCGTACCCCGGGCGCGATCCCCAGGGCCCGCCGGGCCCCGGTCCGCAGGGCGGCCCGGTCCATTGCGGCGAGCGCGCCCATCAGCGGCATCCCCACCGTCTCGGCCACCGTGCCCCGGGGCAGGTGCGCCCGGGTGCGGTCGAAGGCCAGGCAGACGTTCGGGGTGAGCCGCGCGGCGAAGCGGTTGGCCCGGCCGGGCACCGCGTTGGACTCGTGGACGACGCTGGGCAGCCCGGCGAGCCGGGCGCCGAGGATCACCGGGGCGCTGGGTAGCCGCCCATGCCCACCGCGACCTGTGCGCCCTGCCGGCGAAGCAGCTCGCGGACCTGCATCCCCGAACGCAGCAGGTCGGCCGGGAGCAGGTAACGGCGCGGCCCGAGCGCCGGGTCGAAGGGGATCATGTCGACGGTGTGCAGCCGGTAGCCGGCCTCGGGGATCAGCCGGGTCTCCAGGCCGCGCTCGGTGCCCACAAAGGTGATCACCGCGGTCGGTTCGAGCCGTCGCAGTGCCTCGGCCAGGGCCAGCCCCGGGTAGATGTGCCCGCCGGTCCCCCGGCCCCGATCACCACCGAGAGCCGGTCGGACCCGCTGTGCCTGTCGTGTTCCGCTGCTGCTTGCATCACGGTTTGCATGACGGCCAGCGTGGCGGGCCGCACTAAGAACGTTCTAAGACGGACATTTGCCACGATGGAGCCATGCCAGCAACGACCCGCATCCTCGTGGTGGACGACGACCCGGAGGTCGGCGCCGCCCTCGCCGACGGCCTCACCGTCGAGGGCTACGCCGTGCGTACCGTCACCGACGGCCTCGCCGCCCTGGCCGAGGTCGGCTCCTGGCAGCCGGACGCCCTGGTGCTGGACGTGATGATGCCGGTCCTGGACGGCCTCGCGGTCTGCCGCCGGCTGCGCGACCTGGGCGACCGGGTGCCCATCCTGGTGCTCACCGCCCGCGACTCGGTCACCGACCGGGTGGAGGGCCTGGACGCCGGGGCCGACGACTACCTGGTCAAGCCCTTCGCCCTGGACGAGTTGCTGGCGCGGCTGCGCGCCCTGCTGCGGCGCACGGTCACCGCCGAGCCGGACAGCCAACTGTCCCTCGGCGACCTGCGGTTCGACCCGGCGACCCGGACCGGCGAGCGCTCCGGGCGCCGGCTGGAGTTCAGCCGCACCGAGGCGGCGCTGCTCGAACTGCTGCTGCGCCACCCCGACCAGGTGCTGCCCAGGGAACTGATCCTGGAGCGGGTGTGGGGCGGGGACTTCGGCCCCGACTCCAATTCGCTGTCCGTCTACATCGGCTACCTGCGGCGCAAGCTGGAGGCCGGCGGTGAGCCCCGGATGCTGCACACCAGCCATGGCGTGGGCTACCGCCTGAGCGCCGCGTGACGCCGCACACCCCCGGGGCGGGATCGGCTGGCTCGCCCGCCGGACTCTGCGCACCAGGCTGGCCCTGGCCTGCACCCTCGCCGTCACCGTGGTCGCGCTCGGCGTCGCGACCGCCGCGTTCGTGGTCGTCCGGCACGAGCTGGAGCGGCAGTTGGACCTCCAGCTGGGCCAGCAGGCCACGGTGGTGCAGCAGCTGAACCACGGCTCGGCGCCGGGCATCGTGTCCGGCGAATGCACCTATCTGTCCGCTCCCGCCTGCTCGCAGATCGTCCCGCCGACCCGGCCGCCGACCCGCCGGCCCCGTATCTGCTGCCGGTGACCGGTGCCACCCGCGCGGTCGCGGCCGGCGTCCGCAACGGGTACTACAGCAACATCACCGTCGGCGGCCGTCCGGCCCGGATGCTCACCACCTCCTTCGGCAACAGCGAGGCGGTTCAGGTCGCCGTCCGCTCCGACACCGTCCAGGCGGGGGTGACCCAGGCGGCGGAGCTGATGTCGGTGATCGGCGCGCTGGGGGTGCTGCTGGCAGCAGTCCTCGGTTACGCGGTCTCCCGCACCGGGCTGCGTCCGGTTGCCCGGCTCACCGCGACCGCCGAGCGCATCGCCACCACCCGCGACCCCCGGCAGCGGGTCCGGCTGCCCGCGTCCGCGAAGCGCCGCCAGGACGAGATCACCCGCCTCGCCACCAGCTTCAACACCATGCTCGGCGAGCTGGAGCAGTCGGTGACCGCCCGCCGCAGGCTGGTCGCCGACGCCTCCCACGAGCTGCGCACCCCGCTGACCGCGCTGCGCACCAACGCCGAACTGCTGGCCCGGGCCGACCGGTTGACCCCGCAGCAGCTGACCCGCGCCTCCACCGCCCTGCAACGCCAGATCAGGGAGATCACCTCGCTGGTCAACGACCTGATCGAGCTGGCCCGGGAGGAGGAGCCCACCCTGCTGCTGGAGACGGTCCGGCTCGACCTGCTGGCCCAGCACTGCCTCGACGCCGCCCGGCACCACTGGCCGGCCATCGCCTTCACCGCAGCGCTCGCACCGGGCGTCACGGTTCAGGGCGTCCCCGCCCGGCTGTCCCGGCTGCTGTCCAATCTGCTCGACAACGCCGCCAAGTTCAGCCCGCCCGGCGGCCCGGTGGAGCTGGTCCTGGTTCCGCCGGACGGGACGGCCGCCGGCCCGCCCGCCCTGGAACTCACCGTCCGCGACCACGGCCCCGGCATCGCGGCCGAGGACCTGCCCCATGTCTTCGACCGCTTCTACCGCGCCGCCACCGCGCGCGCCTGCCCGGATCGGGCCTGGGCCTGGCCATGGCCCAGCAGATCGCCCAGGCCCACCGGGCCACCCTCACCGCCGAACAGGCCCCCGGCGGCGGCGCCTGCTTCCGCCTGCGCATCCCGTCGACCTGACCGCGCCCCCGAAAGCCGCGCTCCGCGCCCCGCCGGAGGGCGTTGCCCCGCCCACCCGGCCGGACTGCCTACCCGGCGGGGCCGCCTACTCGGCCAGCCGTGGCGGAAGGCGTAGTGGACCGCCTGGGCGCGGTCGCGGGCGCCGGTCTTGGCGAAGATCCGGTTCACATGGGTCTTGATGGTGGCCCGCCCCAGGAACAGCCGCTCGCCGATCTCCGCGTTGGACAGCCCCTGGGCGATCAGCGTCAGCACCTCTGCCTCACGGGCGCTCAGTCCGTCCGGGAGCACCCCGGCGCCTGTGCTGCCGACCGGGGCCCGTCCGCGGTCGGGGCGGGCTGCGCGGGCAGGCCCGCGGTGACCGCGGTGACCAGCCGCTGCTGCACCACCGCGTCCATCCAGACCTGGCCGGCGTGCACCGCCCGGATCGCCTGCTCGATCTGGTCCGCGCTCGCGTCCTTGGTCAGGTATCCCCTGGCTCCGGCCCGCAGCGCCGGGAACACCGAGGCATCGTCGGCGTAGGTGGTCAGCACCAGGACCGCGACATCCGGGTCCTCCCGGGTCAGCGTCGCGGTCGCGGCCAGGCCGTCGGTACCGGGCATGGCCAGGTCCATGAGCACCACGTCCGCACGCAGTTCACGGGCCAGTGCCACCGCCTGTTCGCCGTCGGCGCCGCCGCCCACCACCTCCATCCCGGCGTTCAGGCCGACCAGCAGCATCAGGCCCTCCCGGGTCACCCGCTGGTCGTCCACGACCAGCACCCGGATCGGCGCCGGTGACTCGCTCATGCAGGTATCCCATCACGCCGGTATCTCCATCTCCACAGTCCAGCCCTCGGCAGTCGGCCCGGCCTGGGTGCGGCCGCCCACCCGCTCGATCCGCTCCCGCATGCCCCGCAGCCCGTTGCCGCCCCCGGTCCACGACCCGGCGGGCGCAGTGATCGTAGCGGCCCCCGTCGCCCCGGGCGCAGTCGGCGCGGCGCCCTGGTCGGCGACGGTCAGCGTGGTGACCGTGGCGGTGTACCGCAGCTCCACCGCGGTCGGCGACCCGGGCGCGTAGCGCGCCACATTGGTCAGCGCCTCCTGTGCGCCCCGGTACAGCCAGCCCCCTCCGGGGCCGGCGTCCGCGGCTCCCCGCTCACCGACAGCGTGATCGGCAGCGCCAGATCGCGCCGGCAGCGGTCGATCAGCGTGGTGAGCTGGTCCACCGTGGGCAGTTGGTCGCCGCGCAGCGCGGCCACGGCCTGCCGGGCGTCGGAGAGCCCCTCGCGGGTCAGCTCCCGCCACGGACGATGAGTTGCAGCAGCCGCGGGTCGACCTGGTCCCGCTCGGCCAGCTTGCGGGCCCCCTCCAGCTGGACCGCCAGCGCCGACAGCGACTGGGCCAGGACATCGTGCAGTTCCTGCGCGATCCGGGTGCGTTCGGCGACGGCGGCCGCCCGCGCTCCCGCCTCGCGCGAATCCTCCAGTTCGGCCAGCAGCAGTTCGGTGCGGTCCTGCCCCAGCCGGGCCTGCCGGGCAAAGGCGCAGGAGGCGCCGAGGACCACGCACAGCAGCGCGGAGGCCAGCCCGGATCCCACCGAGAGCCGGTTGGAGCCGACTCCGGCGCTGGTCAGCGCGACGGCCACGGTCAGCGGCGCGGACAGCCACAGGGCGGGCCGCAGCGGCATCCGGGCGCAGAGCATCCCGACGGCCGCGGACACCGGGATCTCCATCATCGAATCCGCCTGGAGCGCCGCCAGGACCGTGCCGAAGACGCCCAGCAGCACCGGCAGCACGGCCATGGCGACCGGCGACCGGCGCGGCGCGCGGCCCAGATGCTGGGCACCAGCGCCACCAGGCACCGGCCAGGGCCAGGCTGACCGCCAGCCGCTCACCGCTCAGGCCGGGCCGCGGCTGGGCCCGGAAGGCGAAGGCCGCGGTCAGCGCCACCACTCCCCAGAGCAGTTCGTGCATGCGGGCGACCTGACGGGTCTGACGGTCGTGGCATGCCGCCGGGCCTCGGCCACCCGGGCGCTCTCCGGCTCACCGGCGTCGGGACAGGTGTTGCTCATGCCTGCAGCATAGAAGCGCCGCCCGGAAAACCAGGGCCGGCCGGCGGGCGCCGCTGCTCACGCAGTCGCCTCGGCGAGGGCCGGGTGGCGGAGAGCCGCCAGGCGCGGAACCGGATCACCACCAGCCGGGCCACCGCCTCGCTGAGCGCCATCAGCACGAACGCGGCCACCCAGGCCTGCGACCGGTGATCTGTGGGTGCGCTGAAGTCGGCGATGCTGTTTCCGGCGCCGTGGTCGGAGGCGAAGCGAAGCCCATCCGGGTGGCCATGCCCAGGATCCACAGCGCCGCGGCGACCACTCCGGCCCGGGCGTGGACGCCGTTCGGGCGCCGGGTCAGCAGCGTGGCCAGTCCGCAGCCGATCCGAGCAGGGCGCCGATGCCGGCCAGGCCGAGTTCCAGGCCCAGGTCGTTCCCGGCGGTGGGCACGGACCGCAGGTAGTACACGGCGGTCGCGCTGACCAGTACCACGGGCAGCAGCAGGCTGGTCAGGTCCAGCCGGCCGCCCGCGGATCTGCCGGACGACGAGGAGGACCAGGATGCCGTTGACGATGTAGTCGGTGGTGTTCATGGGGACCAGCCTGCCGGGGCAGCGCCGCCGGGACGTCAGCCGCAGGGTTGGCCACGGGGTTGACCGCGGGGCTCAACCCGGGGGTTGAGCCCGGAGGACACCGGCACGGCCATCGCCGACGGGCGGCCGGGCGGATGGCCGGGCGGCGGGCGGGCTGACGGGCTGACGGGCTGACGGGCTGACGGGCTGACGGCCGGGAAACGCCGCCCCGGACCGACGGCTGGGTGGTTCGTCACCAGTCGCGGTCCGGGGCGGTCATCGTTCCGCGCGTATTCAGCGCACGATGCTCACGCTGACCGGGCTGGACTCGGCGTCCACCCAGGTCCGGCCGCCCTTGGCGGTCTGGACGCCCTCCAGCACCCCGCGCAGCTCCAGCGTGCCCCGCTGACCGGCGCGGACCCAGCCGTAGCCGGACGCGGACTGAGCTGTCGAGTCGGAGGTCTTCCCGCACCAGACGGTCTGCCAGGCACCCTTGTTGCCATAGCGCTCCTGGACGCAGAACTTCTCCCACTCGGCGCTGTCGGTACGGCCGCTGCCCTGCACGCTGAACCACTGGCCGACGTGCTGGGTGTGCGGGCGGACCTCGAGGTCGATGTTGGTCTTCGCCGAGGCGGCGCCGATGCCGGCCACCGCGACAGCGCCGGCCATCGCACCGACAGTGAACAGCCGGGCAAGTGTGTGGGCCATGGATCCTCCTATGTACGTCAACTACTTGCTGACAATTTCCTTCACGTTTCCTGTGAGTCTCCGGTTGCGGAGCCGGGAGAATCCCACCGTGCAGCGGGGTGAACCGCGCCGACCGGCGGGGTTCCCGGTCCGCCTTTCGGCGGTTGCGGCGGGCGCGGGCGGCAGCGGCGGGCCGCGGCGTCAGGACTCAGCCGGCGAAGGGGCGTTCAGCCCCGCGGTCGTCAACAGCGCCGCGGCGGACAGGTCGGGTGCAGGTACACCGGTACGTCCAGCTCCAGCTCCTCCGGCGCCACCGCGAGGACCGGGGCGAACTCGGCGCCGTCGAGGAACCTGCCACCGGTGCGGCCGTTGCTGATGAGCCCGCAGACTCCGGGCTCACCTACCGCGCGGAAGGTGGGGCGCGCCGGACGACCGGGCCTCAGCCCGCCGGTGCTGCCTTCAGCTCCTCGTAGACCGCCACCGGGTCACGCTGGGCCAGGTAGCGGAAGTGCCAGCGGACGGCTCCGTCATCGGCGACGAGTGAACCCAGCAGGCATTCCCCGGCGGCGAGCAGCCGCGGCTCGCGCCACTGCTGCGCGACCACCGCGATGGCGACTCCGGCGCCGGTCAGGACCCAGCTGGCCTTGCCCCCCGCGATCCGGGCGAGGTAGCCGCCCTGGACGACGGCGGCGATCGCCTCGCGGACCGGCAGGTCGGCAGGCAGCTCCAGCGTGCCTGTGTGCGGAGCGTCCACGTCGTCGCCCATGGCGACACTGTCCCTGGTCAGATGCACCTTCATGGGTCGGATCCTAGGCCGACCGGTTCTCCGGTGAGGGCGGCATCACTCGCGACGCGCGCTCAGGGGGGGACGGCCGGCGGTCCGGCTCGCGCCCGGGGTGAGCAACTTCGGTGCGCCGAATCCCGTTCTGCTCACGGAAGTTGACCATCCGTCAGACCATCTGGACCGGTATGACCGCTGGCTGTACGATCCTTCGCAAGTTCCGCCCACTTCAATCAACATTGCGCACAGCGATTGCTCAATCGCGCAGCATCGAGTGAGTCATTCTCGATCTCATCTCGCCCTCGGAGAAGTCATGCGACTGTCCCGAATACCGACCGCACACCCCTACTGGTCCGCGCTGCTCCGGCGCGCGGCCGCAGCCGGCCTGGTTGCCGCCCTGATCGCGGCCGCCGCCCTGCTGACCGGGTCGGGCCCCGCCGCGCGGGCGCCCGTCCTCACCTCGTTCACAGCCTCGGGCACCGGCGGCATGAGCGGGATCGTGCCCGAGCCCGCGGTGGTCCAGCCCGACACCGCGGCCGCGTACCCGATCACCGCGAACACGGTGATCTACACCGACGCGAGCTCCAGCGCGGCCGGAGGCGTCGGCACCTACCTCGCCGCCGTCCTCGACCCCTCCACCGGGTACACCCTGCCCGTCGAGACGACATCGACCGCGCCCGGCAACGGCATCGCCCTGCTGCTCACCGGCGCCGATCCGACCGTCGGCAGCCAGGGCTACACCCTGGACGTCACCGACTCCGGCGTGGTCATCCGGGCCGAGCAGCCCGCGGGCCTGTTCGCGGGTGTCCAGACGCTGCGTCAGCTGCTGCCGCCGCAGGTGGAGGCGCATTCCGTGCAGCCCGGTCCGTGGACCGTGCCCGGCGGCCACATCCTGGACTACCCGCGGCTGGCCTACCGCGGCGCCATGCTGGACGTCTCCCGGCACTTCTTCACCGTCGCCCAGGTCGAGCAGTACCTGGACCAGCTGGCGCTCTACAAGATCAACTATCTGCATCTGCACCTGAGCGACGACCAGGGCTGGCGCATCGCGATCAACGGCTGGCCGGCCCTGACCGGTGTCGGCGCGGCCACCGAGGCCGGAGGAGGCTCCGGCGGCTACTACACCCAGGCGCAGTACCAGCAGATCGTCGCCTACGCCGCCTCCAAGTACATCACCGTCGTGCCCGAGATCGACATCCCCGGGCACTTCACCGCCGCCCTGGCCTCCTACGGCGAACTCGCCTGCGACGGCGCCGCCCCGCCCGTCGACACCAGCACCGGCACCCTGGACAACTCCATCTGCACCACCGCCCCCGTCGCCAGGACCTTCATCGACGACGTGGTCGGCCAGCTCGCCGCGCTCACCCCCGGGCCCTATATCTCGATCGGCGGCGACGAGGCCGACGGGGTGAGCTCCGCGGACTACGCGGCCTTCATGACCTGGGCGCAGCAGGACGTCGACAGCCACGGCAAGACCGCGATCGGCTGGGACGCGATCACCGGTTCGACGCTCGCCCCGTCCACCGTCGCGGAGTACTGGGGCGATTCGAGCACCGCGACCATGGCCGCCGACGCCAAGGCGGGCATGCAGATCATCATGGCCCCGGCCACCAAGGCCTACCTCGACCAGAAGTACAACAACTCCACCGTCATCGGCCTGAACTGGGCCGCGAACATCGACATGCAGACCGCCTACGGCTGGGATCCGGCGACCTACCTCGCGGGCGTGCCCGCCTCGGCCGTGGTCGGGATCGAGGCCCCGCTGTGGACCGAGACCGCCGACACCCTGGCGGACGTCGACTACCTCGCCTTCCCCCGTATCACCGCCTACGCCGAGCTCGGCTGGTCGCCGGAGGCGGTGACCGACGCGAGCGGTGCCTTCACCGGCTTCGCCCAGCGCGTGGCCGCGCAGGGTCCCCGCTGGGACGAACTGGGCGTCACCTACTACCACTCGACGCAGATCCCCTGGCCCAGCGGGCCGACCGGGACCACCGGGCCGGTCCGCTCCCAGGAGAACGACACCTGCGTGGACGCCGACGGCGGCTCCTCGGCCGGGGGCACCGCGGTGCAGATCGCGACCTGCGACGGCAGTGCCACCCAGCAGTGGACCGACGCCGGCAACGGCACGGTCGAGGCGCTCGGCGAGTGCCTCGGCGGCTCCGGCGGCGCCACGGCCTCCGGTACGCCGGTGGAGCTGTCGGCCTGCGACGGCGCCGCCGCCCAGCAGTGGGCGGGTGACGGCGGCGAACTGGTCAACCCCGGCTCCGGCCTGTGTCTGACCGTCTCGACCGGCAACGACACCCCTGGCAGCGCACTGTCCATGGCCACCTGCCAGAACACCCGCGCCCAGTGGTTCACCCCGATCGCCGGCGCCGACGGCGCGGGCCCGACCGGGCCGGTCGCCTCCGGCATCAGCGGCAAGTGCCTGGACGCGGCGGACGGTGAATCCGTCAGCCTGCAACCGGCGGATCTCTACGACTGCAACGGCAGCACGGCGCAGGACTGGTCGCTGGAGTCCGACGGCACCGTCCACGCCCTCGGCCTGTGCCTCGACGCCTACGGGGGCGGGCGGACCAACGGCACCAAGGTCGAGCTGTACACCTGCGAGTCCGGCGACGGGGCGCAGCAGTGGGCCTGGTCGAGCAACGGCACCTACGGCGAGTCCCTCACCAACCCCCAGTCCGGGCTCTGTCTCGACGACCCCAGCGCCACCACCACCGACGGCACCCAACTCCAGCTCTACACCTGCAACGGCACCCCGGCGCAGGTCTGGCGGCTGCCCTAGGCGGCCGGCGCCGGACCCTGCCCACCGGGCCGGCCGAGGCCTGACCAGGCGTACTCCGCCGGCGCGGGCGGCCGGACACGGGCGGCCGGACACGGGCGGCCGGACACGGGCGGCGCCGGTCGGCGGAATCCCCGGAACCCGGGTTTCGCCGACCGGCGCGCTCACGGCCGGCCTCCCGCAGCGGCGGGCGGGTGAATTCCGGGCGGGGGCGGGGAGTCTGCGGCCCGCCACCGGCCGGCCGGGGCAGGCTGGCCCGGTTCGGGCCGGAGGTGCGGAGGTTGGGTGTGGCCACGCTGGTGTCGGTGAATGTGGGACTGCCCAAGGACGTGCCCTGGAACGGACGGACGGTGCGGACCGGTGTGTGGAAGCAGCCGGTCGACGGCCCGGTGCGGGTGCGCAGCCTCAATCTGGACGGCGACGGCCAGGGCGACCTGGCGGGCCACGGCGGGGAGATGCGTGCCGTTCTGGTCTACCAGCGGGACTCCTACCGGCACTGGGCAGAGGAACTGGGACGCGAGGACCTTCGGCCCGGGCACTTCGGCGAGAACTTCACCGTGGACGGCCTGCCCGACGACGAGGTCTGCATCGGCGACCGCTTCCGCATCGGCTCGGCCGTCTTCGAGGTGACGCAGCCCCGGGTGACCTGCTACCGCGTCGGCCTGCGCCTGGGCGAGCCGCGGATGGCGGCGCTGCTGGTGGCCCACCACCGGCCCGGCTTCTACTTCCGGGTCGTCGAGGAGGGCGAGGTCCAGGCCGGTCAGGAGATCGTCAAAGTGGGCTCGGCGCCGGAAAGCATGACGGTCCGCGAGCTGGACGCGGTGCTCTACCTGCCCGGGCGCCGCCGGGAGCAGTTGGAGCGCGGACTGCGGATCGAGGCGCTGAGCCCCGGCTGGCGCTCGTCCCTCCAGGCGCTGCTGGAGCAGGCGGAGACCGGCACCGGCGGCAACGCGGGTCTGACCGGCGCCCCGGCCGCGCCACCGGCCTGGCCCGGGTTCCGGCCGCTGACCGTGGAGGGGATCCGGCGCGAGAGCCGGGACGTGCTGTCCTTCACCCTGGCCGCCGCCGACGGCGCCCCGCTGCCCGAGGCGCTGCCGGGCCAGTTCCTGACGCTGCGGCTGCGCCCCGGGCCGTCCCCCGCCGGGAGCACGCCGCCGGCCGTCCGCACCTACTCGCTGTCCGGCCCGCCCGGGGATCCCCGCTACCGGATCAGCGTCAAACGCGAGCCGCACGGCACGGGGAGCGCCTACCTCCATGAGCAGGTCCACGTCGGTGACCGGCTCGACGCGGCGGCGCCGCGGGGCTCCTTCGTCCTGGACGGGAGCCAGGCCCCGGCCGTCCTGCTGTCGGTCGGCGTCGGTGCCACACCGCTTCTGGCGATGCTGCACGCCCTGGCCAGGCTCCAGCCCGAGCGCGAGGTGTGGTGGCTGTACGGAGCCAGGGACCGCGCGGAGCACGCCTTCGCCGACGAGGCGAACGCCCTGCTGGCCGCGCTCCCGCACGCCCGGCGGCGGATCTACTACAGCCGTCCGCAGCCGGGCGAATCACCCGGCGGCGAGTGGACCGACACCGGTCGGATCACCCCGCAGCGCCTGGCCGGCCTCGGCCTGCCGACCGACGCACAGGTCTACATGTGCGGCCCGCCGCCCTTCATGGACGCCTGCGAGCAGGCCCTGACCGCTGCCGGGCTCACGGCCGGGCGGATCCACCGCGAGGTGTTCGGCGCGACCGCGGGCATGACCCCGGGCATCGCCCCCGCACCCGCTGTGCCGCCGCACCCCCGGCCGGGGCGCCGGGTGGCGGTCCCGACATCGCCTTCGTCCGCAGCGGCCTGACCGTCCCCTGGCGGGACACCGCCGCGAGCCTGCTGGAGTTCGCCGAGTCCTGCGACGTCCCGGTGCGCTGGGCCTGCCGCACCGGCGTGTGCCACAGCTGCGAGACCCCGCCATCAGCGGGTCCGTGACCTACTCCCCCGACCCGGTCGACCTGCCCGCCCGGGAAACGTGCTGCTGTGCTGCTCGACCCCGGCCCCCGGCAGCGACCCGCTGGTGCTCGACCTGTGACCCGTCCCCCGCCCCACTGCGAGGAGCGGGGCGGGAGAAGAGCACGGGGCGCAGCGTCAGAGCACCACTCGGGGGTGGAACTCGGGGGCGGTCGAGTCGAGGGTCATCACCGCGTAGACGCTGCCGGGCTGGCCCGACGCGCCGCCGTGGCGGCCGTCCGGCGTCAGCGCGAGCGCGCGCAGTTCGGCGCGGAACTCGTCCGGCAGCCCGGCCGCCTCCCGCAGGCCGAGCCGGCACGCCTCGGCCGGGTCCGTGCCCAGCGCCAGCAGGTCGACCACGCTGCGCGCGGTGCCGCCGCGCATGCTGAGCTCGCCACGCCCGGTGCAGGCGGCGCCGCCTGCACGCAGGTCGCACCAGTTGCCCGCGCCCGGGACGGCCGAGTCGCCGACCCGGCCGGGGTACTTGAACGGGTAGCCGGAGGTCGAGACGCCGACACACAGCTCCCCGGAGGCGTCCAGCGCCATGATGTTGATCGTGCCCCAGGGGCCCTCATGCGGGGCAAGCCGACGCACGAGGTCGAGGGCCGCCTCCCGGTAGCGCCGGTCACCGGGGACCGCGCTGGTGTTCTCGCCCTCGACCGACCGGCCGGCCACCTCGCCCTCCGTCGCGGCCGCCGCCTGCAACTGCTCGCGCCAGATCCGGCGGGCCTCGTCGGTGAGCAGCTCGCCCTTGGTGAAGCCGTTCTCCTCGGCGAAGAGTTCCGCCCCCTCGCCCACCAGCAGGCAGTGCTGCGGCAGCCGTTCGAGCACCGCGCGGGCCACCGAGATCGGGTTCGGGTAGCCGCGCATCGCGCCCACCGCGCCGAAGCGGCGGCTGGAGCCGATCATCACGGAGGCGTCCAGCTCCACCTCGCCGCGGGCGTTCGGCAGTCCGCCGGTGCCCACGTAGTGGTCGGCCGGGTTGTCCTCGCAGCACCGCATGGCCGCCTCGACCGCGTCCAGCGCCGATCCGCCCCGGCGCAGCACCTCGATCCCGGTCGGCAGACCGGCCTCGCTGCGTTCGCTGCCGATGATCACAGGTTGGGCCATGTTCGCTCCCGCTCGTCGTTGCGCAGATTCAGGAGCAGTCTTACATGAAAGTGGCACATCACGGGAGAGGGTATTACTCACACAGGTCAGAGCATGATCATCTTTTCGGAACCGGGCCGGGCGCTCGGGCTCGGCGTGCCCCCGTTCGTCATGGGCGGCTCCTCGGCCCGGATGGGCGACTCCGGCGCGGCCTTCGCCGCCGTCCCGGAGATCGAGGAGGTCCACATCATCGCCGGCAGCGCCTCGGTCCTGGTGAGGGTGCGCACCGCCACCACCGAGCAACTACAGGACGTGCTACGCGGTTGTATGCCATCGACGGGGTCGGCGGCACTCAGGCCACGGTTTCCTGGAGACCTTCTTCGCGCGCCCGCCCTCGCCGTGCGGTAGTACCCGCCGGCGGGGCCCGGTTCCGTGCCGCCACCGGGCCCGCGCATGCCGCCGCCGCCCAGAACCCCGCCCCCGCCCCGGCAGTCCGCACCGTGGACGGGGCCCGGGCGTGGGCAGCTGCCTGGCCGGTCTGTGCCGACCAGCGGGGTTCCCGCCGCCGATCCGCTCAGGTCAGTGCGGCTGCCAGCAGCGCGGCGGCCTCGGCGACCAACGGTTCGTCCGCGGCCGCGGTTCGCGGTGAACTTGGTGGACAGGACCGTCATCACGATCGGCCCCCGGCCGGGCGGCCAGGTGACACCCACGTCATTGGCGGTGCCGTAGTCACCGGTGCCGGTCTTGTCCGCGACGGTCCAGTCCTTGGGGAGTCCCGCGCGGAAGCGGTTGCCGCTGGTCGTGTTGGCGAGCAGCCACCGGGTCAGCCTCCGCGGTCCCCCGGGTCGAGTGCGTCGCCCAGGACGAGCCTGGCGCAGGTCCGGCTGATCGCACGGGGGCTGGTGGTATCGGTCACGCGTCCCGGCTCCGCCGAGTTCAGCTCGGGCTCCCACCGGTCCAGCCGGGTGACCCGGTCTCCGATGGAGCGGCAGAAGCGGGTGATCGCGGTCGGACCGCCGAGTTCGCGCAGCAGCAGGTTGGCCGCCGCGTTGTCGCTGTAGTCGATGGCGGCCGCGCACAGGTCCGCGACGGTCATGCCGTCGGCGAGGTTCCGCGGCAGGCCCGTGATCGGCCCGTAGCCCGACTCCGTGACCTCCTGCTCCGTGTACCGGATGCGCTTGGCAAGGAAGGTGCCGTTCCGGTCGAGATCCCGCAGCACTGCGGCCACGGCGATCATCTTGTACGTCGAGCACATCGGGAACAGCTCGTCCGCGCGGTAGCGCACGCTGCCGCCGGTGGCCGTGTCGTACGCGAAGACCCCCAGGCGCGCGGCATGCGCCTGCTCAAGTGCCCGCAGCTGCCCGGTGATCCGCTCGTTGTCCGTGCCCTGCGCGAAGGCTCTCCCCTCCGCCGGGAGGACAAGGGCAAAGGCCGTGGTGGCGGCCCCGGCAAGAACTCCACGTCGACTCGGACGCAATTCCACAACCACTCTCCCTTGTTCAGCGGTCACCGGGCTCACCGGCCGTCCCAGCCGACCGGTCCACCCCCGGCGCTCATTCCGTCTGAGGTACCGCCAGTTACCCCTACCCACTTGCCTGGAAGGATCACCTCCTCTGCCGACGCGGCAACAGCCGGACGGACGCCGCGCCGGTCAGCGGGCGACGGCGAGGACGAGCGACCCGACGGCCAGCGCGAGGTAGAGCCCGGGAAAGGCGATGTTGTAGTAGACCCGGGCGCGGACATGGGCGACCACGGCGCCGACGTAGAACAGGACCAGCCCGGTCGCGGCGGCAACGCCGAGGAACCGCGGGCCCACCAGTCCCAGCAGCAGCCCCAGCGCCCCGGCGGTCTTCAACGAGGCGAGCCGCGCCAGCCAGGACGGCGGCACACCCACCTCCGCCGAGTTGGCCAGGACGAACTTCGCCTTCGCGAAGTCAGCGGCGGCTATACCGGCATTCACCACGATGGTGACCACGGTGACGACTACGTATGCGGTGGACATCTGCATGCTTTCCGATCGGTCGAAAGCGCTGTGGCTGTCGGGGGGGCCGGTCGCACGCCCTGCCTGTCCCGGCCCCGTCGGTGACCCGGAGCGGGGGAAGGGCAGGGGTACACCCCGTCCGCCGGCAACCCCGGCGAGCTGCTGCCCGCCTGCCGTGGCAAGCCTCATCCGATCCCGGGTTTGCGTCCAATACCTGCATCGATAACCTGGCGGCATGGACGTCGACACCCGGCTGCTGCGCTACTTCCTGGCCGTGGCGGAGGCCGGGAACCTCACCCGCGCCGCCGAAGGACTGTTCGTGTCCCAGCCCGCGCTGACCAAGCAGGTCAAACAGCTGGAGACCCAGCTCGGCGTGCGGTTGTTCACCCGCTCCCGGAGGGCATGGCCCTCACCGCGCCGGGCCGGGCGCTGGCCCAGCGGGTGCCCGGCCTGCTGGCCGGCTGGGAGCAGGCGCTGCGGGAGACCCGGCGTACCGCCGACCGGGCGGCGCAGGTGCTGCGGGTCGGCTTCCTGGCCAGCGCCGCCAACGAGGCCACCCCGGAGATCATCGCGGCATTCGGCCGCCGCCGGCCGGGATGGCGGGTCGACATGCGGCAGGCCGCCTGGTCCGACCCGACCGCGGGGCTCGCCACCGCGGACGTCGACGTCGCCCTGCTCCGGCTCCCGTTCCCCGGCCAGGAGGCCCTCCGGGTCGAACTGCTGCTGACCGAGCCCCGTTGGGTCGCGCTCCCGAGCACCCACCCGCTGGCCGCCCGTGACCGGGTCCGGCTGGAGGAGCTGCGGGACGAGCCGTTCGTGGCAGCCCCGGCCGAATCGGGCCCCTGGCGGGACTACTGGCTCGCCGCCGACGAACGCGGGGCCACCCGGTCCGCATCGGCGCCGTCACCGTCCAGCCCGACGACTGGCTCAGCGCCATCGCCAACGGCTACGGCATCGCCCTCGCCCCCGAATCCGCCGCCCGCTTCTACGCCCGGCCCGGCATCACCTACCGTCCCGTCGACGGCGTCAGCCCCAGCCAGGTCGCCGTCGCCTGGCCACCCTCCGGCGACAGCGACCCCCTGGTCCAGGACTTCGTCCGCTGCTGCCTGGACCATCGACAGCCCGACCAGTGAATTGCGGCGGTTCCCCGCGCGCAGCCACCGGCCCGGGCGGTGATGGGCCGGTCAGCTGTGCTCAGCGAAGTCCACCGGCGGCAGGTCGCTCAGTTCCTTCTTGGTCAGTTCGACGCTGATGCCGCCGGCGACATAGGTGACCGCGCGGATCGGGATGCCGACCACCTTCTTGCCCCACAGATGCCCCTCTTCGAGCAGCACATGAGTCACCCCGTGGTCACGCGGATCCACCACCAGCCCCTTCACCTGTCCGACGCCGCCGTCCCTGGCATCGACCTGCTCCCCGCGCCGGACCTGGACCTCGCCCCTGGGGACGCGGTCGTAGCTGATGCTTCGCGGCTCGGTGCCGAGCGTGGTACTGACGAGACCGGGCGCGCCCATCTCCGTCATCCCCACGCCCAGACCGTAGTAGGGCCACATGATCATCTGATCTGACTGGTAGCCCAGCCGCTCGCCCTCGCCGGGGAGGAAGCGGGTCTCCTCCGCCGCTTCGAGCGCCTCGAAGTCGCTCGCGCTACAGCGCAGGCCGATGTCCTGCCCCTCACCCGTGGCGTCGACCAGCACGATCGGCACCAACCGCCCCCGCCCGGGCCACGCGTGGGTTCGACCACCAGGTGGGTGAGTTGCCCCGCCACCGGATCGATCACCACCCGGCCCAAGCGCCCGCACACGCCCTCCCGGCAGTGGACCTCGGCACCTATGGCGTACTGCGTCATCTCACCCATGGACACTCCCAGCTCGGACTCCGGCGCCCCCGCCCAACGGGGACGGACAAAGAGCCCCTGCCCACTTCCGCCGACCTGACTCACCCCGGAAGCCCGAAGCCGCCAGACAGTGGCCGGCCCACGGTCACAGCCCCTCAGCGACCCGGCAGGGAGGAGGCGGCAGGCTCGGGTGCGGTGGTTGTGCTGTGGTGGAATTCGGTGGCGGTGATGGTGGCGGGGGTTTCGAGTTCGGCGGCGATCGCAGTGATCGCCGCGTTGCTGACGACGAGGTCGGGTTGGCCGTCGGTGGTGAAGTACGGGGCGATGAACCGCTCGTAGTGGGCCCGGGTCTCGTCTGCGGTGTGCCGGCCGAGGAAGGTCCGCAGGTGCCGCAGCGTGGTGTCGGGGTCACCGTGGATCACCTGGAGCGCGCGCCGGTGGGCTCGTACGACGGCTTGGACCGCCGGCCGTCCGGGTCGATGCAGGTGGGGTCGACGGCCACGCCTACGTGGGGACCTGGACGTGGTCGCCGACCCAGGCCAGCACCTGCCAGCCGTGCTCCGCGGCGACCGCCTCCGGCGCCATGGTGCTGCCGACCACGGCGGCGTCGATACTGCCGTCGCGGAGTCGGCGCAGGTCCATGCCGTAGTCGCCGGGCGAGCGGACGACGGTGTGGATGTCGCGGTCCGGGTCGAGGCCCGCTCCGCGCAGCACGATCCGGGTGAACACTCCCGGTGCGGTGTGCGGGCGTGCACCGCGAGCCGCCGGCCGGCCAGATCGGCGAGGGAGCTGAGGCCGGGGCGGGCGAGGAACCAGAACAGCGGGCGGTGGGTGTTGGTGTTGAGTGCCACCCAGGGGATGCCGTCGGTGAGCCGGGACACCAGCGCCCGGCCGAGCCCGATGGTGGCCCCGCGCCGCAGCCGCTCGTCGTCCCAGGCGCAGCCGTCGCGCAGCACGACCCGGACGCCCTCGTCGGCGTAGAAGTCCTCCTGGTCGGCGATGTAGGCGACGAGTTCCTCGTGCAGGCCCGTCCGACATAGGCAAGATCGATCGTGTGCATGGCTTTCCTCCTCGGCTCCTCGGCTCCTCGACGGGGTGACCCGTCGTGCGCCGGCAGCGGTCAGTACATGGCCATCCCGCCGTTGACCGCGGCTGTGGTTCCGGTCATGAAGGCGTTGTCCTCATCGGGTAGAAGGCGACCGTCCGGGCGACGTCGGCCGGGCGGGCCAGGCGGCCCATGGGGGTGGCCACCTGCCGCTGGGCGAGTTCCTCGTCGAGCACGTCGGCCGCCATCCGGGTGTCCGCCACCGGGCCGGGCTCGACCACGTTGACGGTGATGCCGTGCGGGCCCAGTTCCTGGGCGAGATACCGGGCGAACTGGGTCAGCGCGGCCTTGGCCGTGCCCAGCGCGATCATGCCCTCCCGGGGCCGGCGGCTGAGGCCGGTACCCAGATAGATGATGCGTCCCTGGCCGTGTTCCATCATGGCGGGCAGTACCGCCTTGGTGACCGTGAACGCCGCCCGCAGCTCGTCGTCGAGCTTGCCGCCGAGCTCCTCCCAGGTCATCTCCTGGAACGGCTTGACCGCATACGGCGTGAGCGCGTTGTGGACCAGCACGTCCACGCCGCCCCAGGCCCCGCGGACCTGCTCGATCAGGTCCTGGACGGCCGCCGGTTCGCGCACGTCGGCCTGGACGGCCATGGCCTGGCCGCCGGCGGCCTCGATGCGGCCACGACCTGCTCGGCCGTGGTGGCGCTGCGCAGGTAGTTGACCACCACCCGCATTCCCGCGGCCAGCAGGCGGGCGGTGGCCGCACCGATCCCGCTGCTGGAGCCCGTCACCAGAGCCACCCTGTTCCTCGCCCGCTCATAGCACCGCCCCCTGTTCGTCGTCGCGGGCCGTCGAGCCGCCCGCCCGGAGTTGTCCGTCGTCGCCGGGGTGCGCGTGCGGATCGCGCCGTACAGCACCGTGTCGACGGTCGCGCGCAGCAGATCGGCCGCGCTGTGGTCGAGTTCGTGCGGCAGCCGCGAGTTGAGCAGCCGCTCCAGCGCACCGCGGGTGATCTCGGCGAGCAGTTCGGGCGGTACTCGCAGCAGTTCCTGCCGCTGCCCCTCCCGGAAGAGCTCCCCGAGCCGCCGGTAGACCGCCGCGTCCACCCGCTGCTCCACATACAGCCGCAGGGTCGCGTCGCCGCCCCGGCCCGCGAGCTGAGCCGCGCCGATCCGCCCGAGCTCGGTGCCCGCCGCGATCAGGAACCGCTGGACCCGCACATCGAACGGCTGCCCACCGCGTCCTCGGTGGCCGCCGCCAGGGTGCGCTCCACCGCCGTGAACTGCCGGTCCAGCACCGCGGTGAGCAGGCTGCGCTTGTCCGGGAAATGCCGGTAGATGGTCTTCTTGCTCATCCCGAGCTCGCGGGAGATCGTCCATGCTCACCCGCTCGAAGCCCGGTGCGAGAAAGGCGGCAGGCCGCCGCCACAATCACGTCGGCGCGCTCGGCGCCGTCCGTGGAAACTCTGGGAACTTGCTCCGTTTCCATAGTTTCCATGGTTGCCCCCTTCGCCTAGGGCGTCAAGACCCGCGACGGGACACCCTGGGCCGGGGCAGGGCCGGTCGTCCCGCGGGTGATGCGACATCCGTGCCGTCGGTACACTTCGACCATGCCGAGATGGGAGCCCGACGCACGTAAACGCCTGGTGACAGCCGCGCTGCGGCTGTTCTCGAGCAGGGCTACGACAACACCACCGTCGCGGAGATCGCCGACAGCGCGGGTCTGACCAGGAGCACATTCTTCCGCCACTTCCCGACAAACGCGAGGTGCTCGCGGCCGGGCAGGAGACCCTGGCGCGCTGTTCACCTCGGGCATCGCCGCCGCGCCCGAGGACGCCACACCGCTCGACGCCGTCGAGCAGGGTCTTCAGGCGGCCGCCGCGGCGATGACCCCGTTCAACCGCGAGCTCGGGCCACGCCTGCGAGCGGTGGTGACCAGCGCCGAGCTCCAGGAGCGCGACCAACTGAAGCATGTCGGACTCTCCGCCTCGATGGCCGACGCGCTCCGGGCCCGCGGGGTCCCGCACCCGGTGGCCGCTCTCGCGGCCGCCGTCGGAATGCTCGCCTTCGGCGAGGGCTACTCGGAGTGGGTCCGCGAGGAGAACCAGGAAGACCTGGCGGAACTCCTGCGCGCGCGATGTCGCGGCTCCGGCGCGCGGCCGCCGAACTCGGCTGAGGCACAACCCGCCGGCTGCCCACCCCGTCCTTGTGCTTGCGGCATGGCCGTCCGCCCAACACGCCGGGCCGGCACGGCTCCATGTTCGCCGTGGACGACATCGACGGCACCGTCACCCGTCTGCGCCCCCATGGCGCCGAACTCCTCGGCGAGGTGGCGCAGTGCGAGAACGTCCACCGGCTCCGCCACCTCCGCGCCGGCAGGCATCATCGTTGCCTGGCCGAACAGATCGGCTGACCGAGGGCTGCCGCCCGGGGCGGCGGGTCGGCCGGGCGTACCGCGGGCGGCGGGCCGACCGGTCCTGTCGGTGTGTCAGAACTAGACTGCCCCCATGGAATTTCGAACGCTCGGCAACAGCGGTCTCCTCGTCTCGCGGTCGGACTCGGCTGCAACAACTTCGCGGGCGGTCGACGCCGCACAGACGCTGGCCGTGGTCGACGCGGCACTTGACGCCGGGGTGACGCTCTTCGACACCGCCGACAGTTACGGCGGCGGGGGCGGCTCCGAGACGCTGCTCGGCCAGGCGCTGAAGGGGCGGCGCGACAAGGTCGTGCTGGCCACCAAGTTCGGCCATCAGCGGGCGGACCTGGGGTACGGGCCGCGGCCGGGGCGAAGGGCGGACGGGCCTACATCCGGCGCGCGGTCGAGGAGTCGCTGCGACGCCTCCAGACCCATTACCTCGACCTCTACCAGTTGCACACCCCCGACCCGGGCACCCCGATCGCCGAGACCCTCGCCGCGCTCAGAGCTGGTACGCGAAGGCAAGGTGCGCTACATCGGGCACTCCAACTTCACCGGCTGGCAGATCGCCGAGGCCGCGCACGTCGCCCGGGAGACCGGGCCGTTCCCTTTGTCTCGGCCCAGAACGAGTGGTCGCTGCTGGAACGCGATGCGGAGCGGGAGGTGGTGCCGCGGCGCGGCACTACGGCCTCGGCGTGCTGCCGTACTTCCCGCTCGCCAACGGCCTGCTGACCGGGAAGGTGCGCCGGGCCACCGGCGTGCCCGCGGGTTCGCGGCTGGCGTCCCGGCGGGTGACCGAGGCCGGCTGGACACCGTGGAACGCCTGGCCGCCTGGGCGAGCAGCACGGCCGGAGCATCCTGGAGATCGGTGTGGGCGCTCGCCGCCCAGCCCGGTGCGGCTCGGTCATCGCCGGGCAACCAGCGGGAGCAGGTGGCGCCAACGCCGCGCCGGGCAGTGGGCCCTCCGCGACGAACTGGCCGAGATCGACGCGCTCCTCAAGGCACAGCCGACGCGGCTAGCAGCGGCGTCAGCCGGAGGCGTCGGCGGCGGTGATCCGGTCTGGCCGGCACCGGAACGGGAGCGGGGGAGGGGGCGTCCGCGTCCGGTCGCACCGGTTGCCAGCACGCCAGCTGGAACGGTTCTTACGCCGAGCCGATCCATCAGCAGGCGCAGGATGTTTGTCACCGTCTCGGGCTGACGCCGAGCCGGTTGGCCGCGCTGGTGTCCGTGGGCCGGCCAGCAGCAGCGCCAGCGGCGCTGGCGCTCGTCGAGGAGAGGTAGATGCAGGGGGCGGTGTCCGTCGGCTCCCCTGGGCGGGAGTCCGGCCGCGGGTTCGCCGGTGCGTTCACAGGCACTGTTTCCTCATTTCGGCCACAGGTCGGGCAGCACCGTGCAGTCCACGACGGCAAGCGCGTCGGCCGCGTGGCCGCGCACCCACTGGCTCCGGCCGGGCGGAACACCGACGGCCGGGCCCAGTGCCACGTCCTTCGGCATGCAGCCACACCCCGTCGAGGCCGAGCCCGGACAGGCGGCGGCGCCTGCGGCCGACCGCTTCGTCGGGGTTCAGGGGTTCGGGCGCCGCAGTGCCGGGCAGTTCGCCCCGGGCGGCCCCGGATGTGACGGGAGCGCCGGCGGCCCGGGCCGCTGCCGGGTTCCGGGCTCCCACCGGTGACCGGCGACCCGCCGGTCCCTGTCCTGCTCGCGACCCCGGGACGCCCAAGGCGCCGCGTGGGAAGGAAATACGCCCGCCGGACGGCCTCGGCCGGATCGCAGGACCGAGGCCGACGGGATGTCATCCATCAGCCGAGAGGGGCGGCTTCGCCCCCGGCCGGGTTCAGGAGCCGGTGCTGTTCCAGGGAGTCTGACCCGACGCGACGGTGCTGCGGGCGGTGGTGCGACCGGGAGTCTCGTGGCTCTGGGCGACATGCACGCCGAGTCCGGTGACCAGTATGACCGCAAGCAGCGATCCCCGCCCGTGGTCCGGTGGTGCGGGAGGAGCGCCGGGCGGTTCGGCCTGTGGTGGGCTGCTGCTTCGACATCGTTCTGTCCCTCTCGGTCGTACAGGTTGCTGGAGCCATGGTGGCAAGGACTGCTCAACGACAGATCATCGCTCGATCCGCGCCGATGTACGCCCGATACACGTCAGGTCGCGACCGGAATCAACGCCGGGGCTCCGGCGCTCCGGGCTCGCAGTCCCGGGCGGCCGGCCGGATCCCTCGCCGCGTCGCCCCTGGCCGCTGAGGCGGGCCCCCGGAATGCCCGAATATCCGACCCTCCGTCAATTTCCTTTGACGGCAGCAAAGATGGAAGAGGAGAGCCTGGATTATGAATCGTGATACCATAATTGGGCTGAGGCGGGGATTACGGAAGAGCAACTCCCCGGGTAAGGATGAACTGTGGCAAACCTCCAGGTGTCCCTCCTCGGCCGCCTTCAGGTCCGTCGCGGTGAAACGCCACTGAACCTCGGCAGCCCCCAGCAACAGGCCATGTTCGTGGTGCTGCTCATGCGGGCAGGCCAGGCCGCGACCGCCGCAGATCTGGTCGAGGCACTGTGGGGCGCCGACGAACCCCCCTCCGCGATGACCGCCCTGCGCACCTATGCCTGGCGGCTCCGGAAGGTCCTTGAGCAGGACAGCAGGAATCCCAGCACATTGGTTTCGCTCGGCGACGGCTACCGGCTGGTACTCGACAACAAGGACGTGGACTTCCTACATGCCGAGGAGTTGGCGAACCGGGCCGAACGCGCCCGGGAGGCGGACGACCTCGACGGCGCCTACGAGCTGCTCGAGTCGGCTCTGACGCTGTGGCAGGGCGAGCCACTGGCCGCGATCCCCGGCCCGTTCGCTGCCCGCCAGCGGGACCGGCTCACCGAAACCCGTCTGTCGCTCCAGGAGAAGCGCATTCAGACCGGCCTCGCCCTCGGGTACGGCGGCCGGTTCATCTCCGAACTCCAGGGCCTGATCGACCAGTACCCCCTGCGTGAGCGGCTGCACGCACTGCTGATGCAGGCACAGCACCAGTCGGGACGACGGGCCGATGCCCTGGCCGCCTTTCGGCACGTACGGCAGCTGCTGGTCGACGAGCTGGGCGTCGAGCCGGGCCCGGAGCTCACCTCGCTGCACCAGCGGCTCCTCGCCGGCGACACCGGACTGGTGGACCCGCCGGAGGCCGCGGAGCCGCCGCAGACACCAACCCCGGTACCACCACCACTGCCCGTGACCGACGCCGCCGCTCCCGGGGCCGGCCGCCCCGGGTTCCAGCCGCCGGCGCAACTGCCGCCCCAGCCGGCCGACTTCACCGGGCGATCGCATCTCGCGGTCACCCTGTGCTCGGCGATGAACACGCCCGACCGGGGGGCCCTGCCGGTCGTGGTGCTGGTCGGCATGGGCGGCGTCGGCAAATCCGCCCTCGCCCTGCATGTCGCCCACCGGATCCGGGACGCCTACCCGGACGGCCAGTTGTACGCACATCTGCGGGGCGGTGACGGCGAACCCCTGCGACCGGAGGGCGTCCTGACGGGCTTCCTCTCCGCGCTCGGCCACAAACCCGACGAGATCCCGAAGGGCCTCGAAGCACTGACCGCCCTGTTCCGGACCACAGTGGACCGCCACCGCATCCTGGTCGTCCTGGACGACGCCAAGGACGCCGAGCAAGTACGGCCGCTTTTACCGGGAGCGGCCAACTGCGGAGTACTGGTCACCAGCCGCTCCCGGCTGAACGGCCTGTCGGCCGGGATGCAGGCGGAGGTGCACGCCTTCCTGCCCGCAGAGGCCCTGGAACTGCTGTCCCGCACCATCGGCGCCGAGCGGGTCGAGCGGGAGCCGGCCGCGGCCCTGGAACTCATGGGGTGCTGCGCCTACCTTCCGCTTGCGGTCAGGATCGTCGCCGCACGGCTCGCCGCGCGTCCGCAGTGGACCGTCCAGTCGCTGGCCAGGCGGCTGGCCGACGAGCGGACCAGGGTCAGCCAGCTGCGGGCCGGGGATATGACGATCTCCGCGGCATTTGACGTCAGCTACCGACAGTTGACGGATCATCAGTCAGCTGCGCTGCGGCGGACGGCGAGCATCGACAGCCCCGATCTGTCGCTGGCCTGCGCCGCGGCTCTGCTGGGTACCGACGAACCGGACGCGGAGGATCTGCTGGAGTCGCTGGTGGACGCCGCGATGCTGGAATCCCCCTCGGCCGGCAAGTACCGCTTCCACAGCCTGCTGCGGGGGTTCGCCCGGGACAAGGCCTCGTCGCAGGAGCAGTCCGCTGCTCTCTCGCGCCTGCTGGACTACCTGTTCGCCTCCTCCATGGCCGCTTTCGCGCAGTTCGTCTCCGGCGACCCCATCGAGGACGCGCTCAGCCCCGCGCAGGTCCAGGGAGCCCGCCTCACCACCGCGGCCGAGGCCCGCGCCTGGGCCGCGGCGGAGGGCGACTGCGCACTCGCCCTGGCGGGCCAGATCGCCCGGACCGTGGTGTCCGAGCCGGCCCCGGGAGCGGTGAGGACGGGCCCCGGCGGCGGCTGCGCATCTGCGTCGACCTGCTGATCGCCCTCAGCGCCTTCTGGGCCGATACCCACAGCAGCGCGTGGGTCGGCGTGGTCGAGTCACTGTCGGCCGCCGCCGAGCACTGCCAGGACCCGCTGGCCCAGGGGCGGACACATTTCCTCGCCGGGAACATCGCGCTGGCGATGAGTCAGCTCAGCCGGGCCGAGGAGCAGACCGGGCTCGCGGTGCAACTGGCCCGCAGGACCGACGACATCGTCATCCTGCGGCAGGCACTGAACGACCTCGGCCTCACCAAGCAGTTGCGGGGGAAGTTCCAGGACGCCATCGCGCTCTACAACGAGGCGATCACCCTGGCCCGCCGACTCGGGCACACCACCGGCGAGTTGGCCACCACGGTGAACACCGCCCTGCTGCACATCTACGCCGGCGAGCCTCGCGTTGCCGTCCGCATCTGCGAGGAGGTGCTGTCCGGCGGGGCCTGTCAGTCCGACGAGGGGCTCGCCTACACGTACTACGTCCTCGGCATGGCGAACCACACGCTCGGGGACCACCGGCAGGCCGTGGCGTGGTTCGAGCGATGTCTGTCGCTGTGTGTGGCCACACGGCAGCACAGTCGCGAGGCCTACACCCGGTTCCGGCTCGCGGACTCCCTGCGGGAGCTGCGCGTGCTCGACCGGGCCCGGGCGGAGGCCGCCCGGGCGGCCGAGTTGTGCGAGGAGGCCGCGGACCACCGCAACCACGGACTGGCACTCATGGTGCTGGGCAACACCCTGCTGGATCTCGGGGAGGCGCGGAGCGCCTGCGAGAGTCTGACCAAAGCCCACGCCCTCTTTCTCCGGCTGGACCTCCCCGAGGCCGAGCGGACCGCCCAACTGCTCGCCGCCGCAGGCCACCCGCCCGTCCCGGCACCGAGGGCCGCAACGGGCGGGACGGCCGACGCCTAGCGCGGCGACACAGCGGTCACCGCAACCGCAGGTCCGCATGCGTGGCGGCGACCAGGAAGTTGGCGCCCCGGGCGCCGGCGTCCGGGTCGATCAGCAGCTCCCGCTCCATCGAGAGCACACGTCCGAAGACCGCCTCGTCCGAGAGCAGTTCCTCCACCGGGAGGACCGAGGCGTCGCCCCCCGCACCGTGCGGATGGACCAGGCTGGGAAACCCGCTCAGCACCTCGACCTTCATCCCGGAGGAGGTGTGCATGGCGCGGATCTCCCCCGGGGTGAACAGCCGCGTGTACGGCTCCCCGCCGACCGCCGACCCCTGCCGGTCAGGCTGCGTTCGGCTCCCTCGGCATCCCCCACAGGTCCCCGAAGGCGGCATGCCAGCGGCTCGGCAGGCAGGACACCATCAGCCCGTCCGCGGAGAGCAGCCGGGCGAGTGCGCGGATCACCTGCTGGGGATCGGCGACAGAGCCCAGCAACTGGCGGGTGGTGAAGACCAGGTCGAAGGTCCGGCCGTCGAGCCTGTCCGCCGCGTCTGCCAGGTCGCCGCGCAGATGCCGCACCCGGCCGCGTAGCCGTGCCCGGCCGCCCGTTCCTGCGCCGACTCGGCGACCCCGGCCGACACGCCGTAGCGCACACCCGTGCTGTCCGGTCGCCGGGTGGCAATCGACTGGGCCCAACGCCCGTCTCCCCCGCCTATGTTGAGAAAGGTGAAGCCGGGTGGCAGCCGGGAGAGCACCCTCAGTTCCAGGGCCGACCACAGCAGTGCGTCCACCAGCCTGCCGTACGCACCGCCGGCACCCTCGCCCGGACCTGGCTGCCCTGTCCTCGGCACAGCCCGGCCCGCGCCCGACCTGATGCCCTAAGGATCCCGTCATCACCGTGCCAACCCTTCGCTCGGGGGCGGCGGCAACGATCGCCCCGGTCCTGATCCGGGGACTCCTCGGACGCCGAATGGATCGGATGAGAAGACCGTAGGCAGCCGACAGCGGTGCCCGCAATGACTCCTGCGGTTTCCCGCACATCCCGTCCGGCCCGCGCGGGCCCGGGCCCCCTCTCCCCGGCCCGGGCCCTGGCATCGGCGGGTAGGGCGACGGGCGCCCGCCCGCACGCACCCGTCCTACCGGGTGCGGCGCAGCGCCTCGGGGTGAGCGCGGCGAGGTCGGGGTAGCCGTCGACCGCCATGGTCAGGTCCGCCTCGGCGAGGATCGAGCGCAGCACATGGACGAGGCCGTCCGTGCCGCCCAGGGCCAGGCCGTAGGCGTAGGGGCGGCCGATGCCGACGGCGGTGGCGCCCAGGGCGATGGCCTTGACCGCGTCGGTTCCGTTGCGGACGCCGGAGTCGAACAGCACCGGCAGGTCGCCGGCCGCCTCGACCACACCGGGCAGCGCGTCCAGGGCCGGAAGCCCGCCGTTGGCCTGGCGGCCGCCGTGGTTGGAGCAGTAGATGCCGTCCACCCCGCCGTCCTTGGCGCGCCGGACGTCCTCCGGGTGGCAGATGCCCTTCACAATCAGCGGCAGCGAGGTCAGCGACCGCAGCCACGGCAGGTCGTCCCAGGTCAGCGGATTGCCGAAGACCTGCATCCAGTGCAGGACAGCCGCGGGGTCCTCCTCCGGGTCCGTGCCAGCCGGGCCCGGAAGACTGGGTCGCTGGTGTAGTTGGCCAGGCAGTGTCCGCGCAGCTGCGGGAAGTTGCTGGTGGACAGGTCCCGGGGGCGCCAGCCGGTCACCCAGGTGTCGAGGGTGACCACGATGCCCTTGAACCCGGCCGCCTCGGCGCGGTGCACCAGGCTCGCGGCCAGGTCGCGGTCGGTCGGTGTGTAGAGCTGGAAGAAGCCCGGGGTTTCGCCGAGTTCGGCGGCGACCGCCTCCATCGGGTCCACGGTCAGGGTCGATGCGATCATCGGGACTCCGGTGCGTGCGGCCGCACGCGCGGTGGCGAGGTCGCCGTGGCCGTCCTGGGCGCACAGGCCGATGACGCCCACCGGGCCATGAACAGCGGCGAGGGCAGCCGCATCCCGAACAGGTCGACGGACAGGTCGCGCCGGGCGGCTCCGACGAACATCCTCGGGACCAGGCCCCAGTTCTCGAACGCGTGACATTGGCCCGCTGGTGTGCTCGTTTCCGGCGCCGCCGGTCACATAGGACCACACCGACGGGGCAGCGCGGCCCGCGCCCCCGCCTCCCAGCCGTCGTAGGTCATCGGGTACGCGGGAACGATCCCGCGCAGGCCGCCGCCGTAGATCTCGTCCTGGTAGGAACCGAACGACTTGCTCATGGAATGTCCATCCCTTTCGCGTTCCGGAGCCCGGGCGGGATCTCGGTGACCCCCACAGTGCGATGCTTGGCACCGGCAGCCGCGAGAACGCAGGAATCCCGCAGGGAAGGGCGCTTTGATGCAGGAACAGGCGACGATGATGAGCGAGGAGGACCTGGCCCTCATCCACGCCCTTCAGCTGCGCCCGCGCGCTTCGTGGACGGTGCTGGGCGGGTGCTGGGTGGACCCGGTCACCGTCGCCCGGCGGTGGAACCGCCTGGCGGGACGCGGCGAGAGCCTGGATCCTGGGATCGCCGGCCCGCTGCTGTTCGAGCACATATGCGTGGCCTTCGTGGAGATCGAGTGCGCCGTCGGCAGCGCCACCGCCGTGTCCCGGGCGTTGAGCGGCCACGCGCACGCGCTCACCCTCGAACGTCCGGCCGGGAGCCATGACCTCCTCGCGACCGTGGCCACCCGCGACCTTACGCCATGTCCGGTACACCCTCGACCAGCTCCCGGCGATCGCGGGGTGACCGCCGTGCGCACCCGGATCGCGACGCACATGTTCACCGAAGGCGGCAGCTGCGTATCGCCGCTCTCGATCCCGGCCAGCGGCCAGGCTGACGCCGCCGCCGGACAAGCCCCGCACCCGACGCGGACCGATGGACATCAGCCCCTTCGACCGGGCCGTGCTGATCCGGCTGGCGGTCGACGGCAGGGCCTCGTACCAGGAGCTGGCCACCGCGCTGGACACCAGCGCCTCCACCGTGAAGCGCCGGATCGACCGGCTGGTCCAGCTTGGGCTGATCACCTTCCGCTGCGACTTCTCCCGCCCTCTGGGCGGCTGGCCGGTCGCCGTCACCTTCTGTGGCCGGGTGCCGCCCGCCGACCTCCCGGAGGTCGGCCAGGCGCTGGTCCGCTATCCGCAGACCCGCAACTGCGCGGCGGTCAGCGGGCCGTACAACCTCATCCTGGAGGCGAGCCTGCACTCGCTGAACGACGTCCTGCGCTTCGAGACGCAGCTGGCGACCGCGCACCCGAGTCTCGACATCGTCGACCGGGCGGTCATGCTCCGTCAGGACAAGCTGCTCGGCCACCTTCTCGACCCGCAGGGCCGCTCGCTGGGCGTGGTGCCCGCGGATCTCTGGTCCGCCCCCGGCACACCCGCCTCCGAGCACCGTCGCACCCCGGACCCGCTGGCGGGGCTTCCCCCGGAGCCCCACCCGAGCTGACCCGGCCGCGCCCGGCGGGCCGGGCGCGGCCGGGCCGGGGCCGACGTCAGCCGGGCTTCTCGTTGTGGCCCCCGAAGCCCTTGCGCATGGCCGACAGCGCCTTGTCGGCGAAGGCGTCGAGATCGCGGGAGGCGAAGCGCGAGTACAGGGCGGCGGTGAGCACCGGGGTAGGGACGCCCTCCTCGATCGCGGCGATCGAGGTCCAGCGGCCCTCACCGGAGTCCGACACCCGGCCGGCGAAGTCCTCCAGGCCGGGTGATTCGAGCAGGGCGGCGGCGGTCAGGTCGAGCAGCCAGGAGCCGATGACGCTGCCGCGGCGCCACACCTCGGCGACCGCTGTGGTGTCGATGTCGTACTGGTAGTACTGGGGCTGCTCCATCGGCGCCGTCTCGGCATCGGTGTCGGTCCGGCGCTTGCCGGCGTCGGCGTTGTGCAGGATGTTGAGGCCCTCGGCGAGCGAGGCCATCATCCCGTACTCGATTCCGTTGTGGACCATCTTCACGAAGTGTCCGGCGCCGTTCGGGCCGCAGTGCAGGAACCCCTCCTCGGCCGTCACCGGCTCCCCGGTCCGACCGGGCGTCCGGGCCACCTCGCCCTTCCCCGGGGCGATGGTCGCGAAGATCGGACGCAGCCGGTCCACCACGGGGGTCTCGCCGCCGATCATGAGGCAGTAGCCCCGTTCCAGCCCCCAGATCCCGCCGCTCGTCCCGACGTCGACCAGGTGCACGCCGCGGTCTGCGAGCGCCGCGGCGCGGGCGATGTCGTCGCGGTAGTAGGAGTTGCCGCCGTCGATGACGGTGTCGCCCGCCACCAGCTCGGCGGCGAGCGCCTCGATGGTGCTGCCGGTGATGTCGCCTGCGGGCACCATCACCCAGGCCGCCCGGGGCGGGGTCAGCTTGGCGGCGAGGTCGGCCAGCGAGGTCGCGCCGGTGGCCCCGTCCCGCTCCAGCTCCGCGACGGCCCGGGGTCGACGTCGTACACCACGCAGCTGTGCCCGTCGCGCATCAGGCGGCGGGCGATGTTGGCACCCATTCGGCCGAGCCCGATCACGCCGAGCTGCATCGGGTTACTTGTCGGCATGGCCAGTTCTCCTGTGGTCGGGGGCGAGAGCCACGGCAGCTGCCAGGAAGTGCGGTGCGGTGCCCCGGCGGGCCCCCAGGAGCCCCGCGGGTAGCGCACCGCGGCAGGCGGGTGGTCCACCAGTGGCTGGATGACGCGCCAGGTCTCCTCCACGACGTCCTGTCTGGTGAAGAGCGACCGGTCGCCGGTCAGCGCGTCGTTGAGGAGCCGCTCGTAGGGCTCGGGAGGTTTGCCGAGCTCGGCCGCGAAGGACAGGTCCAGGTGGACGTCCCTGGCCGAGTGACCGGAGGCCTCCTTGGAGAGCATGCTGAGCCGCAGGCCCGGGTCCGGGTCGATCCGCAGCACCAGTTCATTGGGGGCGGGGTGCTCGGGCTGCTCCAGGAAGGCCAGCCGGGGCGGCCGCTTGAAGAGCACGCGCACCTCGTTGGAGCGGGCGGCCAGTGCCTTGCCCGCCCGGATGGAGAACGGCACCCCGCTCCACCGCCAGTTGTCCACTTCCAGGCTGAGTTCGACATAGGTCTCGGTGGTCGAGCCCGGCCTGACTCCGGGGACGTCCAGATAGCCGTCGTACTGACCACGCAGGCAGTGGGCCGGATCGACGTCGGGCATGGCCCGGAAGACATCCGCCCTCCGGTCCCACAGGGCGTCGGCTCCGGAACCGACCGGCGCCTCCATGGCGACCAGTGCGAGCACCTGCAGGAGGTGGTTCTGGACCACGTCGCGCAGGGCGCCGACCGGGTCGTAGAACGCCCCCCGGTCCTCCACCCCGAAGTCCTCGGCCATGGTGATCTGTACGGCGGCCACATGGATGCGGTTCCAGACCGGTTCGAGCAGCGAGTTGGCGAACCGCAGGAACTGGATGTCCAGGACCGGCTGCTTCCCCAGGAAGTGGTCGATGCGCAGGATCTGGTCCTCGGTGAGCACCCGGTGGAGCCGGGCGTTGAGCGCCCGGGCGGAGGCCAGGTCGTGGCCGAAGGGCTTTTCCAGCATCACCGTGGCATGCGCGGTGAGGTTCGCCGCGCCGAGCGCCTCGACCACCGGGGCGAACAGTGAGGGCGGGATCTCCAGGTAGAAGAGCGGCTTGTCCACGCTCTTCAGCCGGTCGGCCAGCGCCTGATAGGTGGCCGGATCGGCGAAGTCGCCCGCCAGATAGGACAGCCGCCCGGCCAGCCGGTCGAAGGCGTCGCCCTGCACCGTCTCACCGGTCACGTCCAGGGCTTCGCGCATGGTGGAGACCAGCTGCTCGTGCGACCAGTCCTCGCGGGCGACCCCGATGACCGGACAGGTGAGGAGCCCGGCCGCCTCCAGCCGGTAGAGCGACCGGAAGGTCATCTTGCGCGCCAGGTCACCGGTGATACCGAAGATCACCAGGGCGTCGGCGGTCAACGCTCCGCCCCCACCGCACGGGTCCGCGTCCCCGGACTCCTCCAGGCAGACCATTGCTCATACATATGACCCGATGGCTCATGGAGCCCATCTACGCACAATACGGCCGCGCTGACCCGTCGAATCCACCGCGCCCGCCCCGGGTCCGGGCTTACCGCTGGCGCCCGGCCACGGACCCGCCGGCCCGCCGGCAGCCCGGGGGCCGCACTGGCCCGAGCGGGTGACCCGGCGCCGCTCCGGTCCGGCTAGCGGACCTGGCCCGCCTCCCGCCCGGGGTCGTTCGGGTGCGGCTCGACCGCCGTGACCCGAGCGGTCATCCACGGGTGCAGGGGCAGGTGCCGAGCACCTTCTCGTGCAGTTCCTCCAGGCTGTCGGCACGCCACAGGCCGATGCTGCGCAGTTCGCCGACCGGGCGCCAGAGCCGGCCCAGGTGGCCGGTGGCGGCCAGCTCCCGCGCGCGCACCGCCTCGGCCTCCCGCCGCCGGTCGACCTCGGCCGGGTCGGTGCCCTCGGGAATGTCGGTGGTGATCTCGACCAGGAACTCGTGCACGGTCCGCGCTCCGCTCTACGGGCGCCGGGTCGGCGCCGGATGGGTTCCGCAGCCGCCCGGCACCGGGTCCGGGGGAGCCTGAGGGTACTCCCCCGGACCGGCCGGAGACTGTCGGGTCGCTTGCCTGAGATGACGCCGGATCAGCAGTTCGAGGGGCCGCGCCGCCGGCGAACCGTGCCGCGATCCACGCCACATACTGGTTCTCGGCGTCGAAGGGGACCGTGTTGTGGGTGGCTCCCTGGTAGGTGGTGTACTCGACCGGCTGCGCGAAGGTGCAGGCCCGCTTGATGTACTGGGCGGTGGAGGGTGGGGGTTGATCACCGTGTCGGCGGTCCCCTGCATGACCAGCACCGGGGCGACCGTGGTCACATAGCCCGGCGTGTTCTCGTGCAGGCGCCGGTGCCAGGCCTGCGGCACCTCGCGCAGCGGCTTGAACAGCGTGTCCAGCTTGTGCACGTCGGCGACGTTGCTCTGGATGACATCGCTGAAGTGCGACAGGCAGGCGACCCCGTCCCCCTTCAGCGCCTCCAGCCCGGCCGGCTTCAGCACGTCGGTGGCCCGCAGTTCGGGGTAGGCGGCCAGGAAGCCCCGGTAGACGTTGACCCGCAGCGCGGCGCTGTGCGCCGGCGAGGAGGCGTTGCGCGGGCCGGGGAGGACCCGGCCCGCGAACTGCGGGCCCAGGTCGGCCGCGGGGCCAGCGCGGCCGTCCCGACCAGGTCGAGTCCCGGGGTGTAGGAGCGGATGGTCTGACCGATGAACAGCGCCGCGCCGCCGCCCTGGGACCAGCCCAGGACGGCCAGGCGGTTGCCTGCCTGGGCCGACTGGAGCCGGCGTGCCGCCTCGACCGAGTCCAGGACGTTGTGGGTCTCGGTGCCGGCCACCACGTACTGGTGGACGCCCGGCGTCCCCAGGCCCTGGTAGTCGGTCGCCACCACGACGTCGCCCGCGGCGAGGAACTTCGTCAGGGCGGGAACGCCGACGTCGATCGAGTAGGGGCTCTTGTAGGTGTAGTAGTCGACAAGGTTCTGCGCCGGGTCCGGGGCTGCCGACGGGGCGCACTGCCGCGGTCCGCCCACCGTCCCGTGGGCCCAGGCCACCACATTGCGGCCGCCGCGCGGCGCCTTCCCGGTCGGCCAGACCACCAGGCCCGACACGGCGACCCGCCGGCCGTCGTGCAGCGTGGAGAGATAGAGGATCCGGCAGGCCTCGGCGTGTGCGGGGGCCGCGACCCGGCGGGCCCAGATCACCTCACCGTGCGCACCGGCGGGCAGCGGCGACGGCGGGTTGTAGAAGTCCGCCCCGGCGGGGCCGACCCGGACACCGGCCGCGCACTGCTCGGACAGGGCTCCCGTGCTCGCGTCGGCGGCCGCCTGCGTCCCGAGCAGCGGCAGAGTGACAAGCGCGGCGACCGCGGCCGCCGCGGTCGCCCGTAGCCAATCCTTCATCAGCTTTCCCATCACTTAAGAGATGATATGATCACTTTAGGTTCACGATGTGTGACATGGGGTGAACTCGGCAGGCGTGTCGCCCACCTCTCCCGGCGGGCCGGACGCCCGGGCCCCGGCCTGCGGGTTCCTTAGCGCGCCACCGCGCCACCCGGGTCCGGCGTGCGTACGATCACCGGATCGGCGTCGTTCCCGGAGGGCGATCAAGGATGAGGGCCCGGCAGCACAACTGGAGAGCGGACAGCTGGGGCGAGCATCCGTTCGGTGCCCGTGTCGTTCGGCTGTACCGGCGCTCCACCCGGATCGAACTGATGCACCGGGCGCTGGGCTTCGCCGCCCTCGGCTTCGTCGCCCTGATGCCGCTGCTCATCGTGATCGCCGCCATCTCCCCCGTGGAATACGGCGGCTTCGGGCAGTGGGTCGCCAGCGCCATGGGCCTGTCCGGCCAGTCGGAGCTCATCGTGAAGCGCCTGTTCGCCCCGTCGCTGCGGGTGCTGAGCAGCCGACGCGCTCGGCCTGGCGGTCGTGTGCGTGTTCGGCCAGACCTTCGCCTCCAGCGTCCAGACCGGCTACGAGAAGATCTGGGACCTGCCGCCCCAGATGCGGCACCGCCTGTGGCAGCAGGTGCTCTGGCTCGCGGCGCTGACCGGCCAGTTCTACGCGGAGAGCCTGATCTCGCACATCCCGGTCGCGCTGCGGGGGGCTGTCCGCGCGCTGAACTGGACCGTGCTGTTCTGGTGGGGGCAGTGGATCCTGCTGGGCCGGCGGGTGTCGCTGCGCGCCCTGCTGCCCGGCGCCGTGCTCACCACGGTCGGGATGATCGGCCTGCTCGGCTTCTCCAAGCTGGTGTTCACCTCCATGGTGGTCTCCAGTGCCAAGACCTACGGGGCTGTGGGCACCGTGCTCGTCGTGGTGACCTGGATGGTGGCCGTGGGGTTCGTGGTCTTCGGCGGGGCCCTGCTGGGCGAGCAGTCCCGCCACGACAGCCTCAGCGAGTAGCCCGCCGCATGTCCGGGTTTCTCCCGATTCCCCGCATGGACATGTGGCCCATAAGCTGACGAACTTCACCGTGGGGATGACAGATTGATAACACGCTCACTAGTGTCAGCTCTCGAACCTCTGTCCTGAGTGTCGCTCGACCGGGCGAAGCGGAGGTTCCCACCCTGGTCCTGGGCGCCGCATTTCGGGGATGCGCCTCACGGATCCTGGTGGTCACAGGGAGGGAAACAGCCTGCGTGGCCTCACACCGTCGTCCCAAACCGGCCAGCCGTGCGCGCGCTTCGGTCTTCACCATGGCAGCGGCGACCGTTGTGGCGATCTCCGCGCAGACTGCTGCCCAGGCCGCGCCCAAGCTGACCCTGAGCCAGGCCCAGGCCGAGCTGACCTCCGACCGGCAGGCGGCGGACGCGGCGGCCAACCAGTACGACACCGCCCAGAGCAACGAGCAGGCGCTACAGCAGAAGGTCACCTTCCTCGAGCAGGAGGTGGCCCGGCAGCAGGCGGTGATCAACCAGGAGCTGGCGCAGCTCGGCGCGGTGGCGGCGGCACAGTACCGGTCCGGCTCGGTCAACCCCGCGGTTGAGCTGATGCTGTCGCAGAACCCCACCAACTTCCTCAACGACGCCTCCCTGCAGGGCGAGCTGGACGCCACCCAGCAGTCCGCGCTGTCCGAGCTCCAGGGACAGGAGACCGTCCTGGCCCGGGAGAAGGCCGAGGCCACGTCCGAACTGGCCCAGCAGCAGGCGCTGCTGCAGAGCATGCAGACCGCGAAGACCACCGGTCAGGCGAAGATCAAGGCCGCGCAGTCGCTGGTGCAGTCGCTGACCCCGGTCGAGCAGAAGCAGGTGAACACCGGCGGCGGCTTCGGCGGCACCGGCACCCCTCCGGCCGGCGGCTGCGGCAACGACTGCGGCGGAGACCTGGGCTACGACGGCTCGCTGGACAAGGGCCAGATCGACCTGAGCGGCATATCCCCGCAGGCGGCAACGGCCATGCAGGCGGCCATGAGCGTCATGGGCGACTTCTACCACTGGGGCGACGCGGGCCCGTCCCTCTTCGACTGCTCGGGCCTGGTGATGTGGTCCTACGCCCACGCCAATATCGCCCTGCCGCACTCGGCGGCGGAGGACGCCTCCGAGGGCAGCCCCGTCGACAGCCTCTCGGACGCCAAGGTCGGCGACATCATCGTGCTCGACGGCTACCAGCACGTCGGCCTCTACGCGGGCAACGGCATGCTGCTGAACGCGCCGGCGGACGGCTGGGTGGTCGAGCTCATGCCGCTGAGCGACTTCGGCCCGATCGACGCCATCCGCCGGATGTGACCACCGCCCCGGGCGGTCACGCCGGGGCTGCCGCCCGCCACCGGTCGAACTCGGCCACCGTGCGCACCCCGTGGTCCAGTACCGAGCGGTAGACGTCCCAGCTGCGCACGCTCCGGCCGTACTCGGGCCGTTCCGCCCACGCGTGCTTGATCCGCAGGATCGCCTCCCGGGTCTCCGGCGTGAGCCGGCCCGGCAGGGTGCGCACATGGGCCAGGTCGGGCTGGCGCTCCGGCTCGTCCACGAACCAGAGGTCCAGGGACCAGGTGCGGCCCTGCGGCGACCGGTAGCCGAGCCCGAGGTACAGCCCGTCCGGGTAGGCGGGATCGGTGTTCCAGGTGCCCGTGTCCTTGCGGAAGCGCACCTGCCCGACCCGTTCGTGCAGTGCCAGCCGCGCCCCGAGCCCGGCCACGGCCGCGAGCGCGGTGTCGCCGAGGCGCGGGCAGACCACCGTGATGTCCAGGTCCCGGCGGACCATCAGCCCCAGCCGCGCGCTGCCCACCCGCACCGGCTCGCCCAGCCGCCCGAGCAACCCGTCCAGGCCCAGATCGTCGTTCACCGTGCTTGCCTCGGCCTGGAGTTCGTCCTGCTGCCGCAGCAGTTCCGCAGTCTTCACGGCCCCAGTCTTCCAGCACCGACGTCACCGTCGAGGGCAGAGCCCCGGGAGCACCACTGGCAGCGCCGCGGTCCCCCGGGCCGGGCTCATGCTGGTCAGGGACCGCACGGAGCCGTGTCAACCCCGGAGTTCGCAGCTTCGCTCAATCGTGTCGCATACGAAGGAAATGCTGGCGGCCGGTCCCACGACCGTCCCACACTGAGGCTGAGCCTGTCGCCCGAAGAGACGAGGGAAGTGTGAGATGAGACCATCGACACGGAAGAGCACCCGGGGCCGCCGCCTGACGGCGCTGCTCGCGTCCGGGGCGGCGCTGGCGCTGCTGACCGGGTTCAGCCCGGCCGTCGCGGCACACCGATGATGCTCAACGTGAACCCGACGATCTACTTCGGCCAGGGTGTGGTCTGGTACCCGAACACCCAGGCATCCGCGGGCACGACCACCAACGGCGCGACCCTGCGGTTCCAGGACGACGGAAACCTGGTGCTCTACCAGCTCAACACCGGCAACGTGATCTGGGCCTCCAACACCCGCGGCACCGGCGCCAACCAGATGTACTTCCCGCAGGGCGGGCCGATCCTGCTGAAGGACAACGGCAGGCTCATCGCCAGCGTCGGCCCCTACGGTACGAACAGCGTCGACGCGGTCGTCCAGGCCGACCAGAACTTCGTCTTCTACAACGCGGACGGCAACGCCACCTGGGCGATCAGGACATGACCACCCGGTGCGCCGGACCGACCCCCGACCCTGACCACCCCGGCGCAGCTGCCCGCCCTCACGTGGACACCCGCCCTCACGTGGACACCGGAGAGCCCGGTCCGGTGCGGCCCCATGGGTCGGGGCCGCACCGGGCCGGGCTCCGTGTGGCCGGCGTCAGGCGGTCTGAGCGCCGGTCGCGCTTCCGGCGAGCCACTGCGACCACGACAGGTCGTAGTCCGCGTAGCCGTTGTCACCGGCGGCCTTGCCGCGCGGCGATCCGGTGATGGTCACCGGGTCGCCTTCCTTGACATTGTTGAAGTACCACTCGGCGTTCGCGTACGAGAGGTCGTGCGAGCCCTCGCCGTGACCGGGGTACGGGTCGCCCGTGGAGTAGTGGACGTAGGTACCGAGAACGTGAGCTGGACATCCCACGGGAGGGTGATGTCGTAGTAGTTCGGGTTGCTCGGGTTGCAGGTGATGTCCACGCTGCACGAGGTCATGTGGACCCAGCGCTGCTTGTCGATCACGGCCATCGTGCCGTCCCAGCTCGGGAAGGCCTTGCTGCCGGCGTCGATCGGCATGGTGCGCACCACCCGGCCGTTGCGGGTGATCTTCATGCTGTGGCCGGGCGCCGAGATGGTGGTCTCGAAGTCCGAGCCGATGGTGAAGGTGTGCCGGTAGGCGTGGACGCCGCGGCGGCCGTGGCCGTCACTGACACCGGCCAGCTCGGCGTCGACCGTGACCTTCGTCCCGACCGGCCAGTAGCCCTTGGGCCGCCAGTCGACGCGGGTGTCGCTGAACCAGTGCCAGGCACCGGTCACCGGCACCGACGTGGTCACCTTCATGTGCCGCTCGATCCCGGCCCGCGCCGAGGGCGCCACCGGGTCGGTGAAGACCACCGAGATCGGCATGGCCACGCCCACCGTCGATCCGCTGGTCGGGGTGATCGTGTTCAACAGCATCTGCTGGGTGGCCGCCTTGGCGCTCGCCCCCGGGCTGACTGCCGCCATCGCGCTGCTCCCGTACAGACCGCCTCCGGCCAGCACCGTGCCGGCCAGGAGTGCGACCCCGACGCTGCGCTTTATTCGCCCCACGCTTTGCTCCACTCGTGCCATAGATACAGAAAGGGACACTTGACGTTCTGGATGACGCGTGACCCACTCAAGTGGTTGCGGCGATCCCGCAGGCCAGACTAAGGCCGAGGGGCGCGAACGACGCACTCAGGCTCCCCCGAGGCGCATCCGAGCGCTCGTCAGGCCCGGACCTGTCGCCGGACGATGTCCGGCCGGCACCCCGGCCGCCCCGGCCGCCCCGTCGGTCCCGAGGGGAGGGCTCGCGCTACTTCCGCTTGGCGTACTTCAGCTCCTTGCCCAGGTTGAGCTGCTCGACGAGCTTGAACGCGGCCAGGGCCAGCGGCTTGAGCTGATCCGCCGGGACCCGGTCCTTCATCCTGCGCAGCTCCGCCACCATCAGCTCCACCTCGCCCGCTTGGTGGTGATGCTGTTGGGCTGGTCGCCCAGGGCGCCGAGCGACTTGTGGACCGCCTCGGCACCCGGCTCGTCCCCCACCATCGTCCGCTCGTCCTCGGTCAGGGAGGACACGTTCTTGAGCAGGTCGTGGCCCTGGGGCAGGGCCTGGAGCCACTGCTGCCGGGTGAGCCGGATCGCGGTCTGGGTGCGGTTGTTGGCCAGGCCGCGTTCGACGGGCGCGCCGAACAGCGGCTGGTCGCCGCTGCCGTTCTGGTGCGCGGCGGACAGCACCAGGGCGGCGAAGCGGTCCGGATGCTCACGGAAGTACGCCTGCGGGCCGGCCGGCAGCAGCCGGAAGTTGTGGGCGAAGTCGGTGCGGGCCATCAGCCCGCCCGCGATCGACTTGGCATTGGCGCCGGCCTGGAGCCCCTGGCCCGCGAGCACATACGCGGCCAGGTGCATGACCAGACCGGTCAGGCCGCCGGTGTCCGCGTCGGTCAGGGTCAGGCCCTCGGGGGCCGCCGCCCGGAGCTCCCGCACCGCCTGTTCGGCGCCCGTCCTGGCCCCGGGCAGCTCGCCGAAACCACCGGCGAAGAGGTCGGTCTGCGCCTGGGCCCGCCGCGCGCCGGAGTGCGTGAACACCTCGGACACCCGGCGCACGGCCGAGCCCACGGGGCTTTCGTTCTTCTTCTCCTGCTCGCCGGACAGATAGCCGATGAGGTCCGGCAGCCGGTCGAGCCGCATTCCGGCGGTGGTCTGCGGGGCGAACTGGAGGGCTCCGTCGAAGGGGTAGATGCGCAGCTGGGGTTCGGGGTGCCACCGCCCGCGGTGACGTCCTCCGAGGCGATGAACGTGTCGCGCTGCCGGCTGTTGAGGTACCGGGCCATCTGGGTGATCCGGTCCAGGACCGTGCCGACCTCGCCGACGCTGTTCAGCGGGTCGGTCACCCACTCCAGGTTCGAGCCGCCGGACGGGCTGGCGTCCGCCGTCAGGTCGAACTTGCTCCCGCGCACCACGACCCCGTCCGGTCCCCGGCCCTTGCCCAGGTTCTCGCCCGTGAGCGGGGCCTCGGGCAGTTCGCTGGAGGCCAGCAGGCTCATCTCCACCGCGGCCCGCATCGGGCCGGGACCAAGCTTCGAACCCCTCAGCCGCTCTTCACCGGCCGGGGTGAGCAGGTCCCCGTCGAACCAGCGGGCCCGGCAGTCGTCGAGGGACGCCTTCTCCGGCGCCGTCAGCTCGCTGTGGTAGGGGCTGGTCGGGCTGAGGATCCGGCCCAGGAGCTTGGCGTCGAGCAGCCGTTCCCGGTCCGCGGCCCGCTCTGCCCTGGTCGCCTCCGCGGCCGCCGGATCCGCGACCCGGCGCACGTTCCACTGTGCCTCGAACTCGAAGCCCACGGCCCGCTGTACCGCCGCCGCGCCACCGGTGTGCGGGTGCGGGTGCGCGTGCGACCCGGCGGCGCAATCGCGCTGGACGGGCTCGGCCGGGGCGTCGGGCAGGGGCGCGGACAGCGCGGGTGGCATTGGCCTCGGCCGCACGTTCGAAGGAGTCCGAGGGGTCCGACATGCTCAGGCCGTCCCCCGTCGCGGTACCGGCGACCGGGCCCTGCCGCTGCTGGATGACATGGGTGAGCTCGTGCGCGAGGGTGTGCCGGTCGGCGCCGCCCTGCCCGACCACGATATGGCTGCCGGAGGTGTAGGCGCGGGCACCGATCCCGGCCGCGGAGCGCTGCGCGGCGGCGTCGTTGTGCAGCCGTACGTCGCCGAAGTCGGCGCCGAGCCTGCTCTCCATCTCGGCCCGGACGCCCGTCTCCAGCGGCCGGCCGGAGCCGCGCAGCACCTCGTGCACGGCGGAGCGCTGCACCGGAGCCCCGTCGTGCCCGGCCAGCAGCGCGGACACCGCCCGGTTGCCCACGGAGCGCTGCAACGCGAGCACCTGGGTCGGGGTGAGCGCGCCCGCACCCGGACGGCCGCGCCGAACGTCCCCGTGCCCTGGCCCGCGCCGCGCGGGACGGGGCCGGCCGGGGTGCTGGTGCGGCCCTGCTGCCTGTCCTGCGCGTGCACATGTACCCCTGGGTGCCGGAAGTCCTGATGCCTGCCCCCGTGCTATCAGGACATGGGCCTGTGGCGGAAGGTACGAAAGGGCAGACCTCGGCCCTCCAGGAGCGGGGCGCCGAGCGGTTCTGCCCACGGGACGGCTGTCCGTGCGCAAGGGGAACGTGCTGCCGCGGGCATCACACCGACGCCGGCCGCTCCGGTTCGCTCCTCTGGATGGGACTGGCTTCGTGTGCTGCCTTTCGGGTGGGGAACCGCTGAAGTACCGTGGTGGTCATGACAGATGAGGGGTCCCAGGTCGACGCCGAGCAGTCCCGGCCGATGTCCGGCGCGGCGTTACCAGCGCTGATGGCCGCCCAGGCCGTGAGCGTGACCGGGACCCAGATCACCGCCCTGGCGCTGCCGACACTGGCGATCCTGGTGCTGCATGCCGGACCCCTGGCAGCCTCCCTGCTGTTCGCCTTGGAGTACGGGTCCAGGGGCTGACTGCCCCGTTCGCAGGCCTGCTGGTCGACCGGATCGCCTCGCGGCGCGCGCTGCTCGTGGTCGTGGACCTGGTCCAGGTCCTGGTGATCGCTTCAGTGCCGGTCGCCCACGCCGTCGGTCACTTGACGCTGGGTCAGTTGTACGGCGCGGCCGCGGTCTCCGGGGTGCTCGGCGGGATCTCCTCGATCGGGGTCCCGGCCTTTGTCCCGGAGGTTGTCCCCAAGGAGCGCCTGGTCTCCGCCAACACCCGGCTCGCCGGGGCCCGTTCGGTCGGGCAGATCGCCGGCCCCGGCGTGGCGGCCGCCCTGGTACAGGCTTTCGGTGCCGCCACCGCGATGACGGGCGACGCCATCAGCTACGGCCTTTCGTCGATTTCCATGCTGATTCCCCGTCTCACCGCGTTCGGGACGGGCGCGGCGCTGGCGACCCGTCGGCCGACTGTGCTCCAGGCACTGCGGGACGGCTGGAGCGTGCTGCGCGAGCGGCCGGCGCTCGCCAGGCTCGCGGTCGCCGCGGCGGCACTCAATCTCGGCGGGGCAGGACTGGGGGCCTGTACACCTACTTCGCCTACCATGTCGTCGGGCTCAGCCCCTTCCAGGTGGGCGCGACCTTTGTGGCGTACAGCGTGGCCGCCGTCACCGCGGTGTTCACTTCCAAGCGGATCGTCCGGCGGATCGGCCTGGGCAGGATCATCCCGACTTTCGGCCCGGTGGCCGCTGCCGCGTTGTTCCTCATCCCCGTGGCCTCGGTCGCTCCGGCACTGCCCACACTGATCGTGTATGAGCTGATCTTCGGATACTGCGCGACCGTCTGGGCCATCAGTTCCGTGACGCTTCAGCAACTGCTTTCCCCAGCTGATCAGTTGGGTCGGGTACTGGGGTGGTCCCGCTCGATCAGCCTGCTGGTCATCCCGTTGGGTTCGCTGCTCGGCGGTGCCCTGGCCGGCTCCGTGGGGACCACGACGGCGCTGGTCGTCTTCGCCGCCGTGGCACTGGCCGGCACGCTGGTCGTCACCACGGTGCCGACCTCGGGCGGCGGACAGCCCGGCGATCCGGCCAGGTCCGGAGCCGTCTCCGTCCAGTCCCGGCGCTAGCGAAGGAGGATCGGTGATGGCCGATACCAAGGTTGCCCTGATCACCGGCAGTACCAGTGGCATCGGGCGGGCCACCGCGCTCCGGCTGGCGGCGGAGGGCTACGACATAGCCGCGGTCGCCCGTCGCACTGCCCGGCTGGAGGCCCTGCGGGAGGAGATCTCCGCTCGTCCGCAGCAGTGCCTTCCGGTGACCTGCGACCTCAGCGAGGCCGGCGCGGCCGGCCGGATGACGGAAGAGGTACTGGCGCATTTCGGGCGGCTCGACGTCGTGGTGGCATCGGCGGGGCACGGACGCGGCTACGGACCGCTCGGCGAGGCGGAGCAGGGCCACTGGCCCTCGGCGCTCGCCGTCAATCTCAGCTCGGTGATGGACCTCGCCGGGGCGGCGCTGCAACCCCTCCGCGAGAGTTCGGGGACCCTGGTGCTCATCGGATCCGTCTTCGGGATCGACCCGGCGCCCGACTACGCGGCCTACGCGGCCGCCAAGCACGGGCTGCGCGGCTTCGTCCGCTCGATCCGGCGCGAGCAGAACATGGAGGGGGTCCGGGTGTGCCTGCTCAACCCCGGTACCACCAACACCGAGTTCGCCTCGGTCCTGCGCGGGGACACCGAGCCGATGGTGCATGACCCGGCGGTGTGGGGTTTCGAGCCGCTGCTCCCGGAAGATGTGGCGGCAGCGGTCGCCTGGGTGGCCGGGCAGCCCGCTCATGTCGATGTGGAGGAGATCACCATCCGCGCCACCCGGGACAGGTGAACAACATCCCTGCCGCAGACCGCTGTTGCCGGACGGGAAACCGTGGCCGGGCAGAGGGCGGGGGCTACAGCAGGACGGGGAGTTCCTCCGGCTGACGGATCAGGGAGTTGCGCCGCCACCGCACTTCCTCGGCCGGCACCGCGAGTCGCATGTCCGGGGCCTCGCGGAGCAGCGTCCCGATCGCCTCCTGGAGTTCGATCCGCGCGAGATGTGCGCCGAGGCAGCGGTGGGCCCGTAGCCGAAGGCCACATGCGGGTTGAAGGGCCGGGTGAGGTCGACCCGGTCGGGGTGGTCGAAGACCGCGGTGTCCTGGTTGGCCGAGTTCAGGGCGACAAAGACGGCTTCGCCGGCCCGGATGACGGTGTCGCCCACCAGGACGTCCTCGGTGGCCACGCGGCAGAAGCCGGTCCCGTCGTTGAGCGGCACCGCCCTCAGCAGTTCCTCGACCGCGGTGTCGAGCCCGATCTCGCCGGTGAGCAGGGAGTTCCACAGCGCCCGCTCGCCGAGCAACAGGAACAGGTCGTTGGCCAGCTGTCCCGCGGTGGTGACATAGCCGGCCGCGAGCAGGGTCACGCTGAGGGAGACCAGTTCCTGTTCGCTGAGCCGGTCGTCTCCGTCGCGGGCCGCGACCAGGCGGCCGAGTACGTCCTGGGTGGGCACCGCACGCCGTTCGCTGACCAGTCCGGTCAGATAGGCGTCCAGGTCGGCGACCAGGGCGGCGTAGTCGTCCGGGGCAAGTTGACGCACCGCGACCAGGCCGTCGGCCAGCTCGCGGAATTCGCCGAGCTGTCTGTCCGGGACGCCGAGCACCGCACCCATCACCGAGGCCGGAAGCGGGAGCGTGTAGCCGGACACGAGGTCGACACGGCCGCCGGTCCGGCGCATGGCCTCGATCAACTGCTCGGCATGCCGGCGGGCGAGCGCCCGGAGGGGCTCGACGGCGGACCGGGCGAAGGCGGGGGCGAGCAGTCGGCGGAGCCGGCTGTGCTCCGGCCGGTCCAGGTCGGTGATGGTCCGGTTGGCCGGCTGCTGGGGGATCTGCCGGGGCATCTCCTCGGCCATGGCGGCCGCCCGGCTGAATCTCGGGTCCGACATCACGAACTTCACATCTTCGTGGCGGACGGCGAGCCAGGCGTCACCGCCGTAGGGGAGGCTGATCCGGGAGACCGGTTCGTGCCCGCGGAGCCAGCCGAACGTGCCGTCCACGGCCAGCCCGGGTGCCGAGGGGAACGGGTAGGCGCGGACTGCGTGACTCTTCAAGGGTGGGCACCTCCATCAGCGGGACCACGGGAGCCGTTTCCAGCCCCGCGCGGTCGGGTGCGGCGCGGGGCCGGAGACGGCCTCACCCGGCGGCTTTCCTTCAGATGGCAACGTAGGGACGGGCCAGTTCCGCATCCGGTAGGGCAGGACCAGGAGGTGCTCCTCCGCCACGAGGGCGAGCCCGGCGTCGACGGCGTCGGCCACGGCTGCCTGCGCCTCGGCGTCCAGCTGGTCGAGCCGGGTGGCCCCGGTCATGGCCAGGAAGTGGTCGGAGCCCTCGCTGATGACCAGCCTTCGCATCTCCTGGCCGGGGCGGACATCCTTGACCGAGACGAAGCCGGGCCCCTGCCGGTAGTAGTAGAGCCCGTAGCGGTAGCCCGCGCTCCAGCTCCTCGCCAGCTGTTCGCTGTCGGAGGCTGTCCCGCCCGTGGGCGGGACCAGGTGGATCAGGGCGTCGAGGGGGAAGTGCGGCAGCCCGTCCAGGGTCCAGCGGAGCCGCACCGCGTAGCTGGTCGCCTCGCGCAGCAGCCGCAGCCAGAGCAGGTCCTCGGCGGCCGACCTGCCGAAGGGTACGGGCCGGGTCAGGGCGACGGTGCGCATGGCCAGCGTCGAGGGTTCGGCGTCCTGGAAGCCGAACCGCTCGCGGTCGAGTCCGACCGATCCCTGCGCGGCGGCGGTGGTCGACGGCATCAGACCATCACCTTCACCGGCTGGGTGGCGGTCGCGAGGGCGATCCACCGGCCTCGTTCCTCGAAGACGAGCCCGTGCCCGGCCAGTTCGGAGAGCCATTCGGCCAGGTACTCCGTCGTCACCGCGTATCCCAGCTCCGCCAGATGCTGCCGGAGCGCGGGGACGGAGCGGCCGTACTCCAGCTCCCGGTAGGCCCGGATCTGCTCGGGCGCGGAGATCCGGTGGACCGCCTCCGGCCAGCCGGTCCGGCGGTCCTCGATCAGCAGCGCGTCCGCCTGTTCCGTCCAGCACAGCGAACTGTCGGTGTAGGCATCCGTCCACTCCCGCAGCTGGGAGTTCAGGGTCCTCGCCAGATCCTCGGGCAGGCCGGCCGGGGCGGTGTCGAAGAGGTAGACCATGTCGCGCAGTTCGTCCTCACCCAGCGCGTAGACGTGGCGGTACGCGGCGGCCGTGGTGCGTTCCGGGAAGCCGAGGGCCGGCTTCTCGAAGTAGGGGCTGAACCGCTCCAGCAGGATCCGCGAGGCTCCGGCCGGCGGTTGCAGGTGCACCAGGGCCGGCAGCTGACTCAGTACCGCCGTGTAGTCCTCGGGGCTCTCCTCGGGAAAGCCGTACAGCCAGTTCCAGGAGACCGTCAGCCCCCGGGATTCGCAGTCCCTGAGCGTGCGGATGTTCTGGATTCCGGTGACGCCCTTGTCCATGATCTTCAGGACGGGTGAGACCAGTGATTCGATGCCGGGCTGGACATGGACCACCCCGGCCTGCCGGAGCACCTCGATCTCGGCCGCCCTGAGGTTGGACTTCACCTCGTAGTGGACCCGGAGGTCCCAGCCTCTGTCGGCTATCAGCGGGAGCACTGTCTTGAAGTACCCGCTGTCGATGATGTTGTCCACCATGATCAGGTCCAGGACCTGGTGGCGCTCGATCATGCTCTCGATCTCGTCCACGATCTTCTGCGGACTCTTCGACCGGAACTGCATGAGGGTGCCGTTGAGGCCGCAGAAGGTGCAGTGGTGCTTCTCCCCCACCAGCACCCGCGGGCCGCTTCCAGCACGAGCTTGGGTTCGACATAGGACTGGACGGCGGAGGTCTCCAGGCGGGCGAACCAGTCGTCGAAGTCCGGGACAAGCAGTTCTGCCGGTGCCAGCGGCCGGGGCTGCGGATTGCAGCGCTGGCCGCCGTCGGCGTCCACCAGCACAGGCCGGGCACCGAGGCCAGGTCCGCGCCGCCGTCGAGCGCGGCCAGCAAGGCCGGGAACGCCTGCTCGCCCTCGCCGCGGATCACATAGTCGACGGCGCGGAAGTTGCGATGCAGCGCGGCACCCATGGGGCCGTCGCAGTTGCCGCCGCCGAACAGCACCCGGGTTCCCGGGGAACGGGCCTTCAGCCGCTGGGCCACCGCGAGGCTGGGCACGTTCTGCATAAAGGTCGTGGTGAAGCCCACCAGTTCCGGTTCCATGGCCAGGATCTCGTCGACCACCAGGTCGACGAAGACGTCGGCGTACTCGCGCATCGCCTGGACCAGCCCGATGTCGAGCCCGCGCTCCTCGGCATACGCCCGGAGGGTGGCGACCCCGAAGTCGGGTCCTCGTGCAGCACCCCGGAGAAGGCCCAGTCGCCGAGGCCGTCGAACAGGCCGTTCTCGGCGATCTCGGTGTAGTCGGCGACGGCTATCGCCCCACCGCTCCGGTCGAGCAGGAACTCCGCCCAGCGGAGGTTGCCGAAATAGGTCGCCGGCGCCGCCATCCCCCCTTCACGGCGGTGCTCCGCAGCAGGCCAGGGGCAGTGAGGGCGATTCCAAGGACTGCCACGGCATGGATACCAGGCAGACTGCCAGCGCCATAGTCAACCTCCGGTGCGAAGAGGCGGGGCAGGAGGCATCCTGCCCCGCCGAAGACTTCATCGATCGGTCACTTGCGGGTCGGCACGACGTACTTGCAGACTCCGGCCGTGACCTCCTTGAGGACCACCTTCTTGATCGTCATTCGACTCACCTCCCCTCGTTCGTCGATGGCGATGTTGTGCAGTCGGACAGCCCGCAGGCGTGTCCGGTGACGCCGGATGAACCATCGCCTGACGGCTTCCGGGTCACGTCCGACGAGCGGGGCAAGGAATTCGGCTATCGATTCCAGGTAGCAGAACTGAAATCCGATCCGGTGCCACTCGGCACCGTTGCCACGAATTCCTCCCTTCCGCAGGGTGGCAGCGGCGCGCGCGAGATAATTCAGCCGATCGCGACATGCTGCGTCTCATCCGGCGCACATGGTGATAGATACGCCCAAGTGCGTCATCCGAGAAGATCCTCTCCAGGAGCAGGAACTCGTCCGCCGCCGCTCCTCCAAAATGGTGTGGACAAGCATTCTCCCCATATGCGGGAGCGCTATGAGGGCCTGATCCAGCGGAACGAAGAGTTCCTCGCAGGGCTCCAGCTCCGGTCGACGGCGCGGGCGTACTGATAGAGGGCGTCCGCGTGTCTGGCCTCGTCCGCGACCGCGGCCGCGAACGAGAAGCGCAGCGGCGCATCATCGGTCGCCGCCGCCAGCGTCGCCGCCGCCACCAGCCCGGCCTGCCTTCCGCGTAGTAGCCCCGCGAGGCCATCCGCAACCGAGTTCTGCCAGCTCAGATCCCTCGGCGACGCCGCATCGCGGATCAGTTCCGCCGCCCGCCAGGGTGTCTTGTCCCGTGCCACACCGAAGATCCGGTACCCGAGCGGTTCGGCTTCGAGTGTCCCCGGGCCGAGCAGGCTCACCGTCGGCGGTCCGTCGGAGGATGCTGTCCATGGAGTAAGAATCGTGTGCAACTTGATGTTGTCTCATCAATGTTCACCCGCCCAACAGTACGCGGAGGTGACGCCGCGTCAAGAGCCCTGTGAATATTCATTCCAGCGCTCACTCCGACCACAGACCATCGCAGGTCCTTGAGCTGCAAACACCGTCTTTCCGGCCTCTCCGCCGCATACGGCCGGACGGTCCGCCCATACCGCCGGACAAGGGGGATCCTTCAGACATTCACCGCTATTGTCCGGGAATCCCGACAAGTCCCTCAGCGGTAATCACCGGCCCGTTGGCCGCTTTTGCGCGGATGGCTTTCCGACGACGGAAAAGGGCAATAACGGACACCGTGCGCGCGGCGGCCGGCGTCATTCGCCGTCCCGGTCCGGCGGGACACCGCGGCGGCGCGGCCCGTGTCAGGCGGAGGGCGGGGCCGAGCCCAGGGCGGACAGGGCTCGGCGGTCGGTCTTGCCGGAGGGGTTGATCGGCAGCTCGGCGAGCCGGATGAACCGGGTGGGCACCATGTGTGCGGGCAGGACGGAGCGGGCGTGCCGGTGCAGCTCCCCCGGCTGTACACCGGCGGGACCGGAGGCGGAAGCCGAGCCGGGGTCCGGGGCGGGGCCAGTGGCGGGGTCGGAGGCGGGGTGGGCGGACGGCGTGTAGAAGGCGGTCAGTTGCGCCTCGGCGAGCCGGCTGAGGGTCCGGACGACCACCAGTTCGCCGATCCCGGGGGCGTCCCGCAAGCGGGCCTCGACTTCACCGAGCTCGATCCGGTAACCGTTGATCTTCACCTGGTCGTCGGCCCGGCCCGCGTAGCAGTACCTGCCGTCGGGCAGCAGGGTGGCCAGGTCGCCGCTGCGGTAGTGGCGCCGGGTTCCGCCGTCGGCGGTCGGCAGCCGGGGGAAGCGCTCGGCCGTCAGCTCCGGCCGGCCCAGGTATCCGGGGCGATGCCCGCTCCGGAGACCAGGATCTCCCCGGTCCCGCCGGGCCGGATGTCCGCGCCCTCCTGGTCGACGACCCGCAGCTGCCAGCCGTCCAGCGGCTCGCCCAGCTCGGCGGCGAAGTCGGAGCCGCCCGGGGCGTCCGGGTCCCGGTCCAGTTCCTCGTCCGTGAGCGGGCGGGAGGTGACGAAGACGGTGGCCTCGGTGATGCCGTAGGTGTTGACGAACCGGGTGGTGCGGCCGAAGGCGGCCCGCCAGGCGCGGACGTCGCGGACATCGATGGACTCGCCGCCGAAGACCACACAGCGCAGCGCGGGCGGGACGGCGGTGCGCCGGGTGCGGGCGACCCGCGCAAGGTACCGGAAGACCGAGGGGACCACGCTGAAGACGGTGACCCCTCGCGTACCAGCAGGTCCAGGGTCGCCTGGGGCGAGGCCGCCACCTCCGGCGGCACCACCACCAGCGTCGCCCCGCTGAGCAGGGCGCCCCAGATCTCCCATACCGAGAAGTCGAACGAGTAGGAGTGGAAGAGCGTCCACACGTCGTCCTGGCGCAGTTCGTAGCGGCCCGCGCAGGCCCGGATCAGGGCGGCCACATTGCGGTGCGGAATCGGAACGCCCTTGGGGCGACCGGTCGAACCGGAGGTGTATCACGTATGCCGGTGTGTCCGGGTCCACCACCGGCTCCGGCAGCGGGAGTTGGCGGCCAGGTTCCGGCAGCGTGTCCAGCCGCAGCACGGGCAGCGCGGCGAGTTCGGCGGGTACCGGCTGGTCGGAGAGCACCAGGTGCAGGCCGGCGTCCTGCGCGGTGAAGCGCAGCCGCTCCGCCGGGTAGGCCGGGTCCAGCGGCACATAGGTGTGGCCGCTGCCGAGCACCGCGAGCATCGCGACGATCACCTCGGCGCCGCGCTCCAGATGCAAGCCGATCCGGGCCCCCGGCTGCGGGCTGCGGTCGTGCAGCAGCGCGGCCAACTGCCCTGCGCGCTGCGCGAGTCGGGCATAGGTCAGCTCACCGCGCGGGTCGCGTACCGCGATCCGGTCGGGGTTGCGCGCGACCTGCTGGTCGAAGAGACGGTGGAGCAGCAGGCCGTCGTCTCGGGCGGGTGCTGTCATCGTGGGGCGGCCTTTCCCGGGTGGTCGGCAGGTGTACGACTGGCGTGCGGTGTCGGCACGGTCGGCGGGGTCACAGGGCGGTGCGGATCCGGCGGGTGCGCAGCCAGCTGTCGAGTTGCAGCACCATCTCGGTGTCGGCCCGGCCCAGCCAGCCGCCACGGTCCAGCCGCCGCGGGTCGTCGGCGATCTGCCGGGCCTTGGGCAGGTCGAGCAGCGGCCGCACGGGCGCGTCCCGGTCGTCCAGGACCACCCGCAGCCGGTCGGCGAGCGACTGCTTGTACCCGGCGTGGTAGGTGATCGGGAACGGCACCTTGGGCCGGTCCAGGACCGAGGCGGGCAGCAGGTCCCTGGCGATCGTCCGCAGCAGGCTCTTGTCGCGGCCGTCGAAGGACTTCATCCGCCAGGGGACGTTGTACAGGTAGCCGTAGAGGCGGTGGTCCGAGAACGGGAAGCGGACCTGGAGCCCGGCCGCGGCGGCCAGCCGCTCGGAGTGGTTGACCGCCTGCTCGTAGAGCCGGGTCATGTGCAGGTGGTCGATCTCGCGGGCACGCCGGTCGTCGGCGGGGGCGCCGGGCAGGTGCGGCACCTCCTGCCGGGCCTCCTGGTAGCGCTCCGCGCAGAAGTCGGCGAAGCCGATGTCGCGCAGCAGGCCCTGGTCGAAGAGGTCGTTGCCGATGCCGTTGGCCAGCCCGAAGGCCTGGGCGCGTTCGATCCAGGGAAAGGTCCGGTGCTCGGTCGAGGCGCGTTCCTCCTCGCTGATCAGGCCGCCGAACACGGCGTCGGCGGCCTCGCCGCTGAGCGCCACCGGGGTGTGCGCGGCGACCTGGCGGTAGAACAGGTAGGGCGTCAGGTTCTTGTCGCCGAAGGGTGAGGGGAAGTCCTTGGCGGCCAGGACCGCGTCCAGGGTCCGCCGGTCGGTGAGCGTGGCCGGGTCGACCAGGATCTCCCGGTGGTCGCAGCCCAGCTGCTCCACCACTGCCTGGGCGAAGGGCCGGTCGGGGACGGAGGCGGCGGTGTCGCCGAAGGAGACGGTGAACGTCCTGGGCGCGGCCCCGGTGCGCTCGGCGACCAGACCGGTGAGCGCGCTGGAGTCCAGGCCGCCGGAGAGCAGCACGGCGGCCGGACGGGCGTCGGCCTCGCGCGCGATCGCCTCGTCCAGCAGTCCGCGGGCGGTGCTGATCGTGGCGGGCAGGCCCTCGGTGTGCGGGCGGGCCTGAAGTGCCCAGTACCGGTGCTCGCTCACACCGTCCGGGCGCAGCCGGACTAGGTGGGCGGGCCGGACCTCGCGTACCGCGCGCAGTACGGAGTGGCCGGGGCGGCGTACCTGGGCGAGGGCCGAGCACAGTCCCTGGGCGTCGAGTTCGTTGTCGACCAGCGGGTGCGCGGCCAGCGCGAAGGTCTCGGAGGCGAAGAGGGCGCCGTCGGGCAGCGGCAGATAGCTGAGCGGTTTGACGCCGAAGCGGTCCCGGCAGAGCACGAGTTCACTGGCTTCCGGGTCCCACAGGGCGAAAGCGAACAGCCCCTCCAGGCGCTCGGCGACGGCGCAGCCCCAGCGCAGATAGCCGTGCAGCACCAGGTCGGCGTCCGTGTCGAGGGCACCGGCGCGGTGGTCCGCGGCGAGGGCGGAGCGCAGTTGCGCGGTGTTGTAGAGCACGCCGTCGAAGGTGATCGCGGCGATCACGCGGCCGTGTTCCCGGGCCACGGCGGGCTGCGCTCCCGGGGCTCCCGGCGCTCCCGCGGGGCCTGCGCGTCGGCGCTGTGGCCGAGCAGGGCGTGCGGGCTGTGCCACTGCCGGTCGCCGTGGCCGCCGCGGGTGAGCCGGGAGGTCATCGCGGCGGCGAGGTCGCTGTGCTGGGTGAGGTCACGGCCGCGGTCTACCCAGCCGGTGATCCCGGACATGGTGCTCCTAGCTCTCGGATCGGTGGTTGTCGGGGAGGGGACGGCCGGCCCGGCTGGGGACCGGCCGTGGCGGTGGGGGTCAGCGCGGCGGTTCCAGCTTCTCCAGTGGGGTGCCGAGGTGCCCGGCGAAGTCTCCGAGCAGGGTGGTGAGCCATCGGCCCAGGTGCTGGATGTCCGCCGCGTCGAAGCGGTCGCCGCGGTGGGAGAGCCCGGCCCGCAGTCGTCCGTGGTCCTCGACGAAGGTGAGGGTGAGCCCGAATTTGGCCTCGTAGCCGAAGCGTTCGTCGGAGGGCAGCGGGGTCATCAGGCTGTCGCCGATGGGGACCGGTTCGGTGGACCTGAGGTTCAGGTTGAGCATCACGTCGGCGAACGGGGTGGTGGTGGCGCTGCGGGGTGGCGCGAGCCGGACGACGACCTCCTCCAGCGGCGCCCCGGGTGGTCGCCGAGGAGCAGGACCGTCTCGCGCATCGCGTCCAGCAGGTCGCCGAGGGTCTGGCCGGGTTCGCGCCGGGAGCGCAGGATCGCGGTGCCCAGGCGGGGGCCGAGCAGCCGGGGGAAGGGGCCGCCGGCGGAGTCGGCCACCGGTACCGCGAAGGTGAGGTCGGACCGGCCGGTCAGCAGGTGCAGGGCGGCGGCGACGGCGGTCGCGGCGATCATGAACCAGGAGCTGCCACGCCGGGTCCCGGCCTGGCGCAGCCGCGGCAGCAGGTCGTCCGGCAGCGGCAGGACGAACGCCCCGTCCGGCTGGGCCGGGGAGGGCGGGGCCAGCGGCAGGCGGGCCGGGGCTCCGGCGAGGCGGGCGGCCCAGAAGTCGGCGGCCGCGGTGGCGGCGGCCCGGGTGCGCGGGTGCCGGGTGGCGGCGGCATAGTCCCGGTACTGGTCCGGCGGCGGCAGTTCGGTCAGGCCGCCGCGGGCGGCGGCGTGGTAGGCGGCGCCCAGTTCGGCCGCCAGTACCTGGACCGATTCGCCGTCGAGCACCAGGTGGTGGGCGCAGACCAGCAGGGCCTGGGTGTCCGGATCCAGTTCCACCAGGGCGAAGCGGGCCAGCCGTCCGGCGGCGGGGTCGAACGGGGTCCGGGCCGCCTCCCGCAGCCAGCGTTCGACCGCTTGCGACCGCTCGGGCCCGGGCAGGTGGGCGAGGTCGTGCTGTTCCAGTGCGGGCGACCAGGGGCCTTCGATCCGCTGGACGAGCCGGCCGTCGTCGTCCAGGAACCGGGTGCGCAGGATTTCGTGCTGCGCCACCAGGCCCGCCAGGGACTTCTCCAGGGTGCCCGGGTCCAGCCGGCCCTGGATCCGCCAGGCCAGCACGATGTTGTAGACGGCGTGGCCCGGGTCCAGCCGCTCGGCCAGCCAGATGCGTTCCTGGAAGCCGGAGGCGGGGGTCTGCGGGGCTTGCGGCACGGGGCCGCCGACGGTCCGGGGCGGCTCGGCGGTGCCCAGGCGTTCGTCGATGAGCGCGGCCAGTTCGCCGAGCCTGGGGTGGTCGAACACGTCGCGCAGGGAGATCTGCACGCCCAGTTCCTCCTGCACCTGGGTGACGAGCTGCCCGACCAGCAGGGAGTGGCCGCCGAGTTCGAAGAAGGAGTCCTGTGCCTGCGGCGGGTCCATGACCAGGACCTCTCCCCAGACCCCGGCCAGTGCGTCCAGGCAGCCGGCGGGGTTCGCGGCGGCCGGAGCGGGGGCGGGGACGGAGCCTGCGGCGGGCGGGGCAGCCGGGCCGAGGAGTTCCAGCCGGGCGCCGGGCAGGGTCCTGGCGCGCAGCGCGGTCCGCAGTGCGCTGCCGCTGCCCGCGGGCAGCGGCAGCCAGGCGGTGCCCGCGGGCTGCCCGGCGGCCGGGTCGCCGCCGGTCGCGGACGCGGCCGGGCCGGTGCCCAGCCACAGCCGTCCGGGGACGCCGACGGGGGCCGGGTTGCCGTCCTGGTCGAGGACGAGCGCGGTCACGCCCGTGGGCACGGCGGCGATGGTCCGGGCCGGCGCCGACGGCCGGTCGGGGGCGGTCAGTTCGTCCCAGCCGAAGGCGGGCCCGTCGGCCCGGACGGCGTCCGGGCCGGGCGGGGTGCGCTGCTCCAGCACGGCGGCCACGTCGGAGAGGCGGCGGTCCGGGTGGGCGCAGAGGTCCTCCAGCAGGGCCAGGTAGTCCGCGCCATCGCGGCGAGCAGGGTCGGCCCGACGGTGGCGCCCGGGTCCTTCCACAGGATGGTGAGGCCGCCCTTGTCCCCGCGCAGCATCAGCGTGGCCCGGTAGTCCGCGGTGCTCTCCAGCGGGCGCAGGCTGAGCACGGCCGAGGTGCCGTGCGGGTCGGTCAGCCGCATCGCGCGCACGTCGACGTGCTCGTGCCGGCCGGCGTCCCACCACTGGAAGACCACTTGGTGGGTGCGGGCGTGGGCGTCGGGGCCGGTGAGTCCCGCGGCACGCAGGATGGCCGGCAGCGGCAGGTCGCCGTGGCGGACGCAGGCGCGCATGTCCTGGTGCAGCCGGGTGGTCACGGTGGCGTAGCTGTCGGATCCGGTGACGGTCTGCGCCACCGGCAGGGCGTTGACGAAGTAGCCGACCGTGGCCCTGGGTGCCCGGCAGGGAGCGCCCGTGGAACGGGGCGTTGGCCAGCAGCCGGTCCTGTCCGCTGTAGCGGCGCAGCAGCACGAAGAAGGCGGCGAACATCACCGTGAACCGGCTGACGCGCAGCTGTTGGGCGGCCTCGCCGACGCGGTGCAGCAGTTCGGGGTCGAGCGGGCCGCCGAGGACCTGGTACCGCGGCGGTTCCAGGGGCGCGGGCAGTTCGAAGGCGGGCGGTTCGAAGGCGGGCGGTTCGCCGCCGAGGAAGCCGCGCCAGTATTCCCGGTGCGGCTCGCCCTCAGGGCCTTCGGCCAGTGTGTGCGAGTGCTCGGCCGATGCCCGCAGGGCGGTCGCCTCGTCAGGTGCGCCGAGATCCTCCCCGCGCCAGGCGCGGGTCAGGCCGTGCAGCAGCGCCAGTACTGACGCCCCGTCACATACCAGGTGGTGAATGGCGATCAGCAGCAGAGTGCCGTCGCCGTGGTGGATCACGTCGGCGCGGATCAGCGGCCCGCGCCGCAGATCGAAGGGGCGCTGCCAGGCGTCCCGCGCGGCCTGTTCGGCCGGCTCGGCGGTGGTGTGTTCGCGCACCGGGACCGGCGGCGGCTCGGACCAGTCCAGCACCGGGGCGCGGCTGCCGGGGTCCAGGACCCGGCCGAGCAGGTGCGGGTGCCGCTCGGCGACCGCGGCAAGTGCGGCGCGCAGCCGTTCGGTGTCCAGGTCGCCCTGGACGTCAAAGGCCAGCGGAATGATGTGCGTCCACTGCTCCGGGTCGATCTGCCAGGCGACCCACATCGCCTGCTGTCCCACGGACAGCGGGATCCGGCCGACGCCGTCGGTCCCGGCCTCGGCCTCGACCTCGGCCTGAATGTCTGTCATGTTCTGCTCCTGCTGGGGAGATCGGTCGTCGAATGGCCGCCGTCGGGCGGTTCACCGCGGGAGAGCGCGGGTTGCAGCGGCAGTGGGCGGCGGGGTGCGGAGGGGCGGCGGCAGGGTACGGAGGGCGGCGAACCGGCGGGTGCGCCGGGGCTCGCGGGTCGTGGCGGGCCGCCCCGGGTACCCGGAGGGCCGCCTGGAGGCTCGGCGGCGGGCGGACGCCCGGCCGGCCCGCCGGGGCACGGACGATCACCGCGCGGCCTGCCCCACCGACCGCAGGCAGGCGGTTCGGGCCATACCGCCAATTCCGGCCGGACTGCCGGCGGTCAGGTTTGTCAGCAGGCCGCCGCGGGAATGCCAGCCCCTTTCCTCCGGCACCGGAACAGGATGCCCTGCGTTCCGGCGTTCATACTGCGGAAATACTGGACCAATCACGGGAAGATCAAGGGAAGCGTCCGCGGATCAACATAACTTCTCGGCCAGCGCAGCGCCAGGCCCACTTTGAGATGCGACGCGACCATATTTTTGGCCTGATTTCACCCTGTTTCATGGGAATCATCCGCCACTGTCCTGCGGTCGGGCGCGGCGGCAGCGTGCCTACCACCATGAATGTCGGATCGCCAGGAATGCGGAACCGGTGACCTGCGGGGGTTGACTTCGTCGGCACCCGATCTCTTATGATCGAACGAGAATCGGCGATGATCCGCAGCCGGACCGGCGCCACATTATTTGTGCACCACCGTAATTTCTGCACATAAGGGCAGGCGCTTTGCCCACAAGGGCAGATCCCGCTGTCACCGCGAGCAACCGGCGCGCCCCGCAGCGAAACCGATCCGAAGGAGAGTCAGCGGATGTACGCTGCGCAGCTTTCCATCCCCGAGGCGCTGGCCGATCAGGCCCGGCGCACTCCGGACGCGACCGCCCTCCGGGACGCCTCCGGCCGGCTGACCTACCGGGAGCTCCAGGAGTGCGTCGCCCGCTTGGCCGGAGCCCTGCACGACCGGGGTGTGCGCCCGTCGGACGTGGTCGCCCTGCGGGCGGCGCGCGGCACCCCGGTGGTGATCGCCCTGCTGGGAGTGCTCGCGGCCGGGGCGTCCTGCCTGCCGCTGGATCCGGGCGAGCCGCCCGCGCGGACGGAGCACCTGCTGGCCGACACCGGCGCCGCCCTGGCCGTGGTGGACGAGGCGGGCGCGCAGCGGATGCCGTCGGCTCCGGGCGTCCGCGTCGTCGCTCTGGCCGAACTGCTGTCCCCGGGAGCCGGATCGGCCGCCGCACCGGGACCGGCACCGGCACCGGGACCGGCCGACGCGGGGCAGACCGCCTTCGTGCTGTCCACCTCCGGCACCACCGGCCGCCCCAAGGCCGTGGCGGTGCCCCACCGCGGGGTGGTCCGCCTGGTACGCGACCAGGACTTCGCCCGTTTCGGCCCGGACAGCACGGTGCTGCTGCACTCCCCGCTGACCTTTGACGCCTCGGTCATGGAGATCTTCGCCGCGCTGCTCAACGGCGGCGAACTGGTGGTCGCCCCGCCCGGACGGCTCTCCCCCGCCGACCTCGGCAAAGTGCTGCACGGCTTCTCGGTCGACACCCTCTACCTCACCGCGTCGCTGCTGCACCTGGTCGTGGACGAGGAGTTGGAGGCCCTGAGCGGGGTACGGCTGCTGCTCACCGGCGGCGAGTCGGCCTCCACCGAACATCTGGAGCGGCTCCGGCTGGCGCTGCCGCAGTGCCGGGTCGTCGAGGTGTACGGCCCCACCGAGAGCACCGTCATCAGCACCGTGTTCCCGATCGACCCGGACCATCCGGTGCCCTCGCCGGTGCCCATCGGCCGGCCGATCGCCGGTGCGGAGGTGCACCTGATCGGCGGGGACGGACAACCGGTTCCCGACGGGGAGCTGGGCGAGCTGTGGCTGGGCGGCGTCGGGCTGGCCCACGGCTACCCGGGCAACCCCGGGCTGACCGCGCGGAAGTTCGTCCCCCATCCGGACGGCACGCCCGGCCGCCGCCTCTACCGCAGCGGTGACCTGGGCCGCCGCCGGGCGGACGGCGTCATCGTCTTCGCCGGACGGATCGACGACCAGATCAAGATCGAGGGACACCGGATCGAACCCGGCGAGATCGAGCACGCCCTGCGCCGCCACCCCGCGGTCGCCGACGCCTTCGTCCAGGCCGTCCGGGAGCCGGGCACCGACCCGCGCCTGGTCGCCTACCTGGCGCCCGCCACCGGGGGCGAGCCGCTGGACACCCGGCAGGCACGCGAATACCTCTCGGCGCTGCTGCCCGAGTACCTGGTGCCGGGCCAGTACGTGTGGCTGGACCGCCTGCCGCTCAAGGAGAACGGCAAGGTCGACCGGCTCCTGCTGCCGCCGCCCGGCGCAGCCGCCGCCGCCCGGGCGCAGGACCGGTCCGGGGCGCGGGAGCTCTCCGCGACCGAGCGGCAGGTCGCGGAGATCTGGTGCGAGGTGCTGCGGCTGGACTCGGCCGGGCCCGAGGACGACTTCTTCGCCTGCGGCGGCACCTCCATCGGCGCGTCCCGGGTGGTCGCCCGGATCCGCGCCCGGCTCGGCGCCGCGCTGCCGCTCGCGGTCCTGTTCGAAACCCCGACCCTGGCCCAGGTCGCCCGGGCGGTGGACATCGCCCGGGCGGCGGCAACAGGCCTGCGGCCGGCCGACTCACCCACCGAAAGCCCCGCGCCCGCAGGGAGTTCAGCGCCCCGCTCTCGCTTCAGCAACGGGCCCGGCTGGACGCCTACCGCGCCGCGGCCGACGGCCGCACCCAGCCGGTGCTCATCGTCCACCGACTGCGCGGCCCACTGGAGGTGCCGGCCCTGCGCTCCGCCCTGGACGCACTGACGGTCCGTCATGACATTCTGGCCACCCGCTATCCCGCCGACCGGAACCAGGACGGGGCGGCGATCGGTGTGGTCTCCTCGACGGCCGGCCGGCGCTGGCCGTTGGAGGTGCGGACGCTGCCGGCCGAGCGGCAGGACGCCGAGATCGAGGCCACCCGCGGCGAGCTGGGATTCGGCCGACTGCCCTTCGACCTGGAGCAGGGCCCGCCGGTCCGGGCCCTGCTGGTGACCGACGGCGGCAGCGAACACGTCCTGGCGCTGGCCGTGGACCATCTGGCCTTCGACGAGGTGTCCGCCGAGATCCTGGCCACCGAACTCGCCGTGCTCTACGCCCGGGCCCGGGGTCTGGCCGCGCCCGCCCTGGGCCCGGTGACCCAGTACCAGGAGTACGCCCGGATGCAGACCGAGCAGTACCGCGCCCCCGAGGGGCGGGCGGCCGTCGCCCGGGCCGTCGGTCAGCTGTACGACCGAGGATTCCGGCCGCCGCTGCCCCTGCCCGCCCACCCCGGCCACGATCCGCTGGCGACCGGCCGCACCGCGGCGGTCGGGCGCGCGCTGCCCCCGCTGGGGCCCGCGGTCGAGGCCCGGCTGGCCGCCCTGGGGATCACCCCCGCCTGCTTCTTCCTCGGCGTGCTGGCCCGAGCCGTGTCCTCGGTCGCCGACGGCGAACGCTTCGGCTTCCAGATCTCCCAGTCCGGGCGGCACCTGCCGGGGACGGACACCACCGTGGGCTGCCTCACCGAGCTGGCGTTCGTCGAGTTCGAGCGCGCCCGCTGCGCCGACCCCGGGGAACTGCTGGAGGACGCCCGGCGGCAGCTGGTCCGGCTGGTCACCGATCCCCCACCGCTGGCGGCGGCGCTGGAGCAGCTGCGCGCCGAGGGCCGGCGCGCCGAGGTGGCACGGCTGCGCAACCGCCCCTATCTGCTGTACCACCACCGCCAGCACACCCCGGCCGTCCCCTTCGCCCCAGGACTGCGGCTGACCCCGCTGCACCCCACCCCCCGCCCCGGCATCAGCCGGGAGCCCCGTCTGAACGTCGCCACCCGCTCGGGACCCGACGGAGGAGAAGTCTTGCTCGAATACGTCGAGGACGCCTACCCGCGCGACCTGGTCACCTCGATCGCCGAGGCCGTGGCCGGCGCCGTGGCCGAGCTGGGCGCATGGGCCGGCTCCCGGTGAGCCGCCCGCGGATCCGTCCGGCGCGGGCCGGTGGCGCCAGGGTCCTGGCCGAGCGGGCCGCCCTGGCCGCCGTGCTCGGCTACACCGTCGTCGGCGCGCGCAACACCGTCCGCGCGGCCCGCTGGAAGCAGCAGGCCCGGTCGGGCTTCGCCGCCCGGCGGCCCCGGCTCCGGCCCGGCGCGGCCTACATCTACCTCCTGGTGCCCGCGCTGCGCGAACAGCGGGTCATCGAGCGGACCCTGGCGCACCTGCGCTCCCTGGACTACCCCGCGGACCGGTTCGAGATCATCGTCGCCGTCGACCACAAGGAGACCGGCGAACGCACCACCGCCCAAGTGGTGGAGGAGTACGCCAAACACCACCCCGACGGCGCGCCGGTCAGCGTCGTCAGCCACCGGGGGCCCGGGCAGCGCCGGAGCCTTCAGCTCAACGCCGCACTCGACCGCATCCGCGAGCGCGTCGAGGAGCGACGGCCGGAGAGCCGGATCCTGGTCGGCGTCTACGACGCCGACTCCCGCCCCGAGGCGCAGACCCTCGCCTACATCGACGACCAGGCCCGCCGCGACCCGGACGCGACCGCGTTCCAGCAGACCGTCACCTATCTGGCCAACGCCTCCGAACTGTCCGGGCGCGGCCTGCTGCACGCCATGGCGGTCTACCAGAGCCTACTCCTTCGAGATACCCCGGCTGCTCGCCTCCCGAGACCGCCGGACGCGCCCCCCCGGTTCCCGCCGCAGTCGGCCACGGCGAGTTCTTCACCTGAGGGCACTACAGGCGTCGGCGGGTTTCCCCGCACCGGGCCCTGCGACGGCATCCAGATCGCTTCGCGCTGTCGCGGGCGGCATCGCCATCCACCCGGTGCCCTTCGACGACTCCTGCGAATCCCCCGCCAGCCACCGGACCCTGGTCCGCCAGCACACCTTCTGGTACTCCGGCAACCTCCAGTTCTTCCGCTGGTACAGCCCGCGCCGGTTCGCCCGGACACCCTCCTGCGGTGCTGAACCACACGCGCAAGAACATCCAGTGGCTGCTGCGCCCGGCGGTGTTCGCCCTGGCCACCGCGGGCGCTCACCGCGCGTACGGCCGGCCGGGAGCGGCGGCGCTGACGGGGCTGCTCTACGGCTACTACGCGCTGGGCACCCAGGCGCTGCGGCGCAGCAGCCCGCCGGAGACCGCCGCCGCGGCCCGCAGCGCCGGGGCACGGATCCCGCTGGCGGTGGCCTTCAAGTCGCTCGGCGCGGCCAACGCCGTGGGCCGGATGCTGCTCGGCAAGTCGACCTTCAACAAAGTAGAGCGCTAGAGAGGCATCGCATGGATGAGAACTGGGTTTCCGACTTCCTGTCCCACCAGGAGATGGAACCGAACCGCACCGGCCACGCGACGCTGCCGGCCGGGCCTCCCGGCTGGGGCGGCCGCGACGCACCCGCCGAGGTGCGGGAGGCGCACCGGCACAGCCTGGGTCTGGGCTGGCTCTACTACGGCCTGGCGCGGGCCCTGGAGCCGCGCACCGTACTCAGCATCGGCTCGGGCCGCGGTTTTGTGCCGATCCTGCTCGCCAAGGCGCAGCGCGACCGTGACGCGCCCGCGATCACCTTTGTGGACCCCTCGTTCGACGACGACTTCTGGACCGACGCCGAGCGGGTCCGCAAGTGGTTCGCGTCCTTCGGCGTGGAGGAGCACATCGTCCACCACCTGATGACCACCGAGCAGTTCGCGGCCACCGACAGCTGCGCCCAGCTCCCGCCGATCGACCTGCTGTTCATCGACGGCGGACACTTCTACGAGGCGGTGGAGGCCGACTTCCGGCTGATGTCGCCCCGTCTGGCGCCCGGCGGCACGATCGTCTTCCACGACACCGTCAGCCGCAGCGCCAACCCCAAGTGGTCCGGCCCGCGCCGCCTGCTGCTGGAGATCGAGGAGCGCCACCCGCAGTGGCAGCTGCTGGACCTGCCGTTCGGCGCCGGGGTGACCGTCATGCGGGAACGTGCGTCGCAGTCCCTGCCCGGCTACTTCCAGGGGCTGTGCGAGCAGTGGCCCGACCCGGACTCCACCCAATTCTGAGGAGGACCACCGTGGCGACGCCCCAACACCGGCTCCAACACCGGCTCCAGGAACGCATCGAGGCGCGGATCCGGGAGAACCTCCTGGGCCTGGTCGACAGCAAGCAGTGGAACATCTACCGCGGACAGTTCGTCAACGCGGTCCAGGAGAGCGCCGGGAAGCTCCTCGGCGTGCCCTGTCTCACCACCAACGCGGGCAGCTCGGCCATCGAGCTGGCGCTGCGCGCGCACGGCATCGGACCGGGCGACGACGTGGTGCTGCCCAGCTCCACCTTTGTGGCGACCGCCCAGGCGGTGCTGCTCACCGGTGCCCGGCCGGTGCTGTGCGACGTCGACGACACCACCTTCAACCCGGAGCCGGAACATGTGCGGGCGGCGCTGACCCCGGCCACCAGGGCGGTGCTGTTCGTCCACAGCTTCGGCAACCCCTCGGGCGCGGGCCGGGTCGCGGCGTTCTGCGCCGAACAGGGCCTGCTGCTGCTGGAGGACGCCGCCCAGGCGCTCGGCGGCCGCCTCGGCGGGCGCCCGGTCGGCTCGCTCGGCGACGGCGCCGCCTTCAGCTTCAACACCTCCAAGCCGATCAGCTGCGGTGACGGCGGCATGTTCGCCGCCGCCGACCCGCAGGTCTACGAGACAGCCAAGGCCATCCGCCACGCCGGGCTGCGCGAGGTACCCGACGGACGCTTCCTGGCCCATGAGATCGGCGGCAAACTGCTGTTGACGGAGTTTCAGGCGGCGGTGCTGGAGCCGCAGTTCACCGCCTTCGAGGAGCTGGCGCAGGTGCGCACCGACACCGCACTGCGGCTGCGCGAGCGGCTCCCCTGGTCTCGCCGAACGCCCGGTTGCAGCACATCGACGACGACGCGGTCAGCGCCTGGCAGCGGGTCGCGATCACCCTGGACAGCCCCGCCCGCGCCGAGCAGGCCCTGGCCGAACACCCCTGGCTGGAGCGCTTCTACACAGCGGCGCTGGTCGACGAGCCCGTGATCGCCCGGCACGCCGTGTACACCGAGGAGATCGCCCGCCGCTGCCGCGACCTGTGGGGGCGCATGATCGGCGTCACCCTCTGGCCCTTCCAGGACTTCGGCGAACTGGTGAGCCGTACCGATGAATTGACGGAGCGTCAATTCGGTGGCCCGGAACCGGAGGGCGGCCATGGCGACAGCTGACCTGCCCGGCCCGCGCTGGGCCGCCGGAGCCACGCTGCTGGTGACCGGCGGCGGGGCGGGTATCGGTGCCGCGCTGTGCCGTGCCTTCACCGCGGCGGGCGGCGAGGTGATCAACCTGGGCCGCACCCCGGCCCAGGGCCCCGGGGTGCGCAACCACCTGGTCGACCTCGGCGACCGGGACGCGCTGGATTCCGTGCTGAACTCCGTGCTGGCGGAGCTGGAAGACACCGGCGCGCCGGTGCGGTACCTGGTCAACAACGCCTCGCTGCGCCGGGTCCAGCCGCTGGGCGGCGCGGACCGGGCGCACTGGCAGGAGACCTTCGAGGTCAACCTGTTCGCCCCGATGGAACTGTGCCGCACGGTGGGCGACCGCCTGCCGTCCGGCGGGGCGATCGTCAACGTCAGCTCGGGCGCGGCCCGCCACCTGAGCGCCGGCACGGCCGCCTACGCCGCCTCGCAGGCCGCCCTGGAGGCGGCCTCCACGGTGCTGGCCCGGGAGCTGGCCGGGCGGCAGGTCCGGGTGAACACGGTCGCCCCCGGGCCCACCTCCACCCCGGGGCTGCGCCGCGCGGTGGAGCGCGGGCAGTCCCTGGACGAGGCGGGGCTGGCCGGGCGGATCCCGCTGGGCCGCCTCGGGGCCGCCGAGGAGATAGCCGCGGTGATCATGTTCCTGCTCTCCCCCGCGTCCGGTTTCGTCACCGGCCAGGTCCTCCCGGCGAACGGAGGCCTGTGATGTCCGGTATCGCGCTGCGGGCCCGCCGGGACGGCCCGGCCGGGCAGCCGCGCCCGCTGGACCAGGCGGCGGCCGGCTCGTTCGCGGCCGGGCTGGACCACTGGCGCGAGCAGGCCGCACGCGACTGGCGCGCACTGTGCGGACCGCCGGACGCCTCGCCGGTGCCCGCGCAGGTGCCCGGCTACCTGCTGGACCGGTACGCCTTCCGCGCGTACATGCTGGCCGGGTTCGGGGTCCGCGTCGCGGACCGCTTCTCACGCCCGCCGGCGCCGCAGGCGGCCGGCTGGCTGGAGCTGACCCGCTCGCGGCTGCGCGGGGCCCCCAGCGTGGGCCTGGAACCGGTGCGCCTGGAGCACCCGGTCACCGACACCCCGCTGGTGGCCGACCTGCTCGGCCGCTGGCGCGACTACCTGGCCGGGCTGGGGATCACCCCCGACCCGTCGCTGTTCCAGCCGCCCACCGGACGTACCTGGCTGGAGCTGTACCGCGACTCCGTCCTCTACCCCTTCTACCCGCCCGCGATCCTGGGCCCCTCGTTCATCGAGCGGCTCGGCGCCCGGCAGCGCGACGCGATCCTCGCCAGGCACGGCCGCCCCGGCATCATGAGCCTGTATGTCTTCCTGCTGGAGTCGCACGAGGACACCCACCGGGCCCAGCTCGGCGAACCGCTGGTGTGCGAGTACGTGCTGGCCATGCTCTGGTGCCGGTTCCTGGACGAGCACGACCTGTGGTACTGGGAACGCAACGAGGAGACCGGCGTCTCGCTCAACGTCGAGGAACCGTACCTGCGCCGGCTCCGCTTCGGCGACCAGGCCCTGAGCGCCCTCTTCCACGACACCGCGTCGGGCGCCCAACAGCTCCCCGGCCCTGGGGCCTACGACGAACTGTGCCTGGCCGGCTGGCTGTTCGACGCCCGCGCCATCGACTACCGGGACTACCTGGAGCTGGTCACCCTGCGTCTGGGCGGCACCGGGCTGCACGGCCGACTGACTGTCCTGCTGCGGGAGCTCGACGCCCGCCTGTCCATATCCCCTGGCCCGGCGCGGGCGACCGCGCCGGGCCCTCCGAAGGGAAGGCCCGTTGACCCGCATCGACCCGGCAGGACAGGAAGGCACCGCCTACCTCTCGCTGCAGAACCCGTGCAACGCCAGCTGCCCGATGTGCCTGAGCTGGCGCGACGACAGCGTCCTGCCGGCCGCGACCGTACGCGACACCCTGCGCGCGCTGGCCGGCCAGGGCTGGCGGCGGGTGATCTTCACCGGCGGCGAGTTCGTCACCCACCCGGACTTCGACGCCCTGCTGGAGCTGACCGCACAACTGGGCCTGGACTTCGGCTTCATCACCAACGGCACCGTCCTGGACCCGGCCTATGACGCGCTCCTCGACTCCCCGCGGCTGACCAAGGCCGTGCTCTCCCGGGACTTCGCCGACCCGCAGCGGCACGCCAACTGGCGCAAACTGCCTGCCTTCAGCGACCAGGTCATCGCGGAGGTCTTCGCCCGGCTGTCCGCCCGCGGCGTCTTCTGCCAGGTCAACACGGTGCTCATGCCGTCCAACGCGGACGACCTCCCGGGCTTCCCCGGCCTGCCGTTCTGGCCGGCCCTGGACCTGTGGCACCTGATCCCGGTCAAGGGGGCGATGGCCAAGGGCTGGACCGAGGAGTCCCGCGGGCGTTTCGCGGCGACGGCCGCCGAACTGGGCGGCGCACCGGGCCCGGGCCCCACCCTGATCAGTCCGCTGCCGTCCGGTTTCGCCGAGCTGCCCCTGGCCGAGATCCGCGGGTCGCGCCCGACCGAGGCCGCCGTCCGCGGCCGCTCCTGCACGGTGGAGCTCGCCCAGCTCTACATCGACGCCTCGGGGCATGTCCTGCCCTGCAACTCCATCGCCTGGGAGCAGCGCCGCACCATCGGCTTCGGAAATCTGCACGAGGAACCGGCCGAGGCGATCCTCGCCCGCCGCAGCCGTGCCCTGGAGTCCAGTCACAACAGCGCCCGGCTCGGCTGCCACGCCTGCGACCCGCTCAACTTCGCCGCCAACTCGAACTGACCCACGGATCAGGAGGAGGGGGTCGGCCCCTCCAGCTGGTTGCTGATCCACTGCATCGGGCCGGTGCCCATCGCCGGGACATAGGTGTAGGCGTTGTGCCGACCGTCGTGGATCAGGTTGAGGGTGGTGTGGACCGGACCCTTGTTGCCGTAGGTCGCGATGAAGCCGTTGATCGCGTTGATCGTCGAGCGGCTCTCCTTGGTGCCGACCTGGAAGGCGAGGTAGACGTCCGGCCCCTTGCGGGCGATCAGCTGACTGGCCAGCACCTGCGGGTTGTTCTCCTGCTGCTCCTTCTCATGCCCCTTCCAGAAGGGCGAGTCGGGCACGATGTCCGGCCCGGAGGCAAGCACTGCCTTGAAGCGGTCCGGGTACTGGAGCACGGTCTTGAGGCCGGCGAAGCCGCCGCTCGACGAGCCCATGAACGCCCAGCCGTCGCGTGACTTGAGCGTACGGAAGTTCTGCTTCATCAGGTCGGGGATGTCGTCGGCCAGCCAGGTGCCCATCTTGGGCTGGCCGGGGATGTCACTGCCGTCCCAGTAGTGGTCGTGGTCGTCGGGTCCGGGGTTGAGCACCGGCATGGCCAGCAGGAACGGCTTGCTCGTGCCCGCCTGGTACCAGGAGCTGATGCTCTGCTCCAGCTTGAGGCCGGGGTCGGCCCAGTAGTTGTCGTTGTAGCCGGGCCCCCGGCAGCGCGATCAGCACCGGGAAGCCGCTGTGCGCGTACTTCGGGTCGCTGTACTCCTTGGGGGCCCACACCCAGACCTTGCCGGTGTAGCCGGACTTCTTTCCGGTGATGGTGGCCACGGCGATGTGCGTGCCGTCGTCCAGGGTGTGCGCGATCCGCCAGGGGGTCTCCGGGCCGGTCGGCAGCACGGTGTCGCTGGAGGTCTTCGCGGCCGTGCCGCCACCTGTGCCCGGGCTGGTGGCGACGCCCGTGTCGAAGGCGATCGGCTCGCCCTTCTGGCTGAACGGCGGGATCTCGTAGTGCTTCATCATCGGGATGCCCACACCGACGACGACCCCCAGGCAGGCCGCGAGTGCGACGAAGACCGCCGCCCGGCGCCGGCGCCGGCCACGGGAGCGCAGCTTGCGGGCCGCGGCCCGCTGACCGCCGGGGACGTCGGAGCCGCCATGGGACTGCCCGGGTATCGCAGGCTGGCCGGTCACGGTGGGCTGGTCGGTCAAGGTGGGCTCCGCTGGTGCAGGTGGTGGTGATTTTCGCCTTCTCTTACTTCCAGGACGGAAACTCACACCATGTGGTTCCTGCCTGCACGAACCTTTTTCCGGTGCTCGCATGCCTGTTTCCAGGCCCGGCCGGTGGCAGGCGTGGCAGCCGGCAGCCGGCAGCCGGCAGCCGGGCGGGAACCGGCACTGCCGGTCGCCGGTGATCGCACCAGGCAGCGCCCGGCGCGGTTCGACACCGGACGACGGCATCTGCTGAGAATGGCAGGCGCCGGGCAGGCGCCCACCGAGCCCCCGCCGGGGCGGCACCGCCCCGGCCCAGCCCCGACGGAGGAACCCCGTGTCCCGCAGCGACATCGACCCGTGGCCGACGATCACCGCCCTCACGGCCTGGCTGGACGGGAGCAACGGCGGGAGCGAGCACGAGACCGCGATGCGACTGATGAAACTGGCCGAGGAGACCGGCGAGGTCATGCAGGCATATATCGGCATGACCGGACAGAACCCGCGCAAGGGCGTCACCCATACGGCCACGGATGTCGCGGACGAACTGTGCGATGTGATCGTCACGGCGATGGTGGCCCTCTGCCGGTTCACCGACGACCCGAACGCCCACTTCGCCGGGAAGCTGCGGCGGATCGCGGATCGAGTGAACCTGACAGACGTCGAAAACGCCTCGGGCTGAACATTTCTGATGCTGGGTCAGATCACGTCGCAGGCCGGCCCGCAGCCCGGCCGCACTGACCCGGCAGACGGCCGACCAGTTGCGTGCGCAGCGGGAGCGGTACGGATTCAGCTATATCACTGTCATGGAGCCCGCGACGGAGACCTTCACCCCGGTCATCGAGGCGCTGCACGGCGAGTGAGCACGGCCCGGCGCCGTCCGGGCCCGGCGGTCAGGGGCGTCGCCCTGGCGCTGCGGCGGGCGACCGGCGCCCGCACCGTGCCCGCGCTCGGCGGCGCGCTGCTCGCGGCCGGCTATGCCGCGCTGGTCCTCGCCCACCACGCGATATGGCAGCTGGTCCTGCTCAACGCCGTGCTCGGCCTCGGGACCGGACTGGTCCTCAGCTCACTGCCCGGCCTGATCCTGGACGTCAGCCCGGCCGACCGCACCGGCATCGCTACCGGCGTCTACAGCACCGCCAAAACCCTCGGCGGCAGCATCGGCAGCGCCGCCTTCGCCGCGATCCTGAGCAGCCTGACCATCAGGAACACGGCCGTGCCCACCCAGTCCGCCTACACCACCGTGTGGTGGCTCTGCGCCGCGGCCTCCCTCGGCGTCACGCTCGCGGCCTGCGTACTGCTGCGCCACGACGCCGCGCCGCTGCCGGTCGAACCGGCGCCCGCGCCCGCGTCGGCGCCGACTGTCTGACCAGCACCGCCCGCTCAGTGCAGCGGCTGCTCCACGTCGGCGTCGCTGACCAGGCCGAGCCAGCGCTCGTCCAGATACAGGCGCTCGCAGAGCACCTCCGCCGCGTACTCCCGGGGCACCGACCGCAGCCCGAAGTCCCGGTGGGCGCGGCGTTGCACGTCCAGCACGGTCACCAGCGCCGGCAGGTCCGGCGAGTGCGCGGCGCTGCGCCGGGCGGTGGCGATCGCCCGGTCGGCGGCCCTGACCAGGTCCTGGCGGTAGCGCTGGGCGGAGATCCGGCAGTAGTCCTGTCCACGGCGCCGGCTGCCGTGCTTCTCCACGACGCCTGTCCTCGGCAGTACGACCACAGCGAGGAGAGCGGTCAGGAAGTGATTGGGCATAACGGCCTTCGGATCAGGTTCAGCCGGTCTGAACGGTGGAGCAGGGCTTGGGCAGCGCGGGCCCGGGGGTCCCGGGCGCGGGGGCGCGGGTGTGCCGCGTCGCTGCCGATGGCGTGCAGGGGGCGGTTCACCGGTGCCGAGCAGCCGGGCAGGGAGCAGTCTGTCCGTAAAGGTCCTAAGAACTGGTTCAGGCCGCTTCGCGCCCACAGCGTCTCACAGGCGGGTCCCCGGGTCGCCAGGCGGCTGCTGACCATGGGCCCGGCCCTGGCCGCGCGGCCGGCGCGGGAGTTCCAGGACCACGGTCAGTCCGCCGCCAGGACTGTCCTCCAGCCGGGCGGTGCCGCCGTTCGCGGTGACCAGGCGGTGCACGCCATCCCAGCCCGGTACCGCCCGCCTCCGGATTGCCGAACCGGCGGAAGGCCGACTCCCGGGCCCGGGACGTCATCCCCGGGCCGTCGTCGACCACCCGCAGCTCCACCGCCGGCTGCCCGGCCAGCCCCGAGGTCGGCGCGGTCCCGATCCGCACCCGGCCCCCGACCGGGACCGCGTCGAGCGCGTTGGCCAGCAGATTGTCCAGCACCTGCTCCAGGTCGCCGGCGCCCAGCAGCACGGTCGGCCCCTCCTCGCCGCGCGCGGACAGCGACACCCGCGCTCGGCGGCCACCGGCTCCCAGGCGGCCAGCCGCTCGGCCACCACCTGCCGCACCGGCACCGCGACCGGGCGCGGAACCGCGCTCTCCGCCCTGGCCACCGCCAGCAGGCCGTCCACCAGCCGGGAGAGCCGGGCGATCTCCTCCTGCGCTCCCGCCAGTTCCTGCGCCGCGTCGCCGTCGACGTCGGCGGCCAGCAGGTCCAGCCGCAGCCGCAGCGCGGCCAGCGGGGTCCGCAGCTGGTGCGAAACGTCCGCGATGACCGTGCGGTGCGTGCACCAGGGCCTCGGTGCGCGCCCGGCCATGGTGTTGAAGGTCGCCGCCAGCCGGCGCACCTCCTGCGGCCCCTGTCCGGCGGGGGCCCGGACCTCCAGCGCGCCCTCGCCCAGGCGCTGCGCGGCCTGGTCCACCGCGCTCAGCGGACTGCCGACCCAGCGGGCCAGGCGGACGGAGACAAAAGTCCCCGCGATCAGCCCGACCACGCCGGTCAGCGCGAGCCATCCCACACCGCCCAGACCCGGTCGTTCAGCGGTTCGGCGGACCGCACCAGCACGGTCACCCCGGAGATCTCCTGGATGTCCCCGACGGGTGTGGCGACGGTGATCCGGCCGTCCGCCTGTCCGGTGCCGGTGTCCGGGTGCGCCAGTGTGGCGGTGACCAGGGCCGGGACTCCGCCGCCGGTGGCGTCCGGGCACGGGGTCCGGGCGACCACGCGCCCGGCGGAGTCGTAGACCGCCGCGCAGTCGCCCCTGGCCTGCGCCACCGCCAGGAGCTGGAGCATGGAGGTGTCGGACCGGTGGTCGGACAGGGTCTCCTCGGCGGCGGCGGACAGCTGCTGGGCGTCCGCCTGCGCGGAGGCCCGGAACGAGGTCTGCTCACGGTCGGTAAGCAGCACCCCGAGCGGCACCACGGCCAGCGTCAGCAGCACGGTGACCAGGGCCAGCACGGTCAGCGCGATCCTCCGGGTCACGGGTGCCCGCCCGGCTCGGCGAGCCGGAAGCCGCGGCCGTACACCGTCTCCACCAGCCCGGGGACGCCCAGCTTGCGGCGCAGCGCCGCCATGTGGACGTCCAGGACTTTGGTCGGGCCGTACCAGTGGGCGTCCCAGGCGCGCTCCAGGATCTCCTGCGGGTCACCACCCGCCCCGGATCCACGGCCAGGCACTCCAGGATGTCGAACTCCTTGGGGGTAAGCACCACCTCCTGCCCGCCGACGGTGACCTTGCGGGTGCGCGGGTCCACCGCCAGCGGCCCGTGCTGCATCAGCTCGGAGACCTGCGGCCGGGTGCGCCGCAGCACGGCGCGCACCCGGGCCAGGAGTTCGGCCAGGCCGAAGGGCTTGACCAGGTAGTCGTCGGCGCCCTCGTCCAGCGCCGAGACCCGGTCGCTCTCCTCGCCGCGGGCGGTGACCACTATCACCGCCGCGTCCGAGCGGCGGCGCAGCAGGCGGCAGACCTCGATCCCGTCCAGGTCGGGCAGGCCCAGGTCGAGCAGCAGCAGGTCGGGGGCCGGATCGACCAGCAGGCGGCCCGGCCGGTCCCCACGCTCCGTGCCGCGTACCCGCCCGCTCCAGCCCGCGCACCAGCGAGCGGGCGATCCCGGGGTCGTCCTCGACCACCAGCACCCGGAATCTCACGGCGTCCGCACCTGTCTCCTGCATGGCGCCAGGGTAGGCGACCTGTCGTGGGGCCCCGACGCGGGACAGTACGGGCAGCGGACCGCGTGGGTCAGGCCGCCGGTGCGGGGGGGGGCGGGCGCCGCGCTGCCTGATCTGCTCGGCGGTGGGCGCGGCCAGCAGGGCGAGCCTGCCGAGCCGGGGCCGCAGGCGGCTGTCCAGGCTCCAGGTGGAGCCCGCGTAGGCGTGCATGAGCGCCAGCGACGCGAATATGTAGGCGACCGAGGGGCCCACGTCGGTGATGCCCGGGGTGTTCCAGGGCAGTCCGAACGCTTCGGCGGAGGACCAGATGCCGAGCGAGTAGAGGGCGCTGCCGACAAACACCAGGTTGCTGAACACCCCGAGGAGCAGGCCCAGCGCGATCAGGGTCTCGATCACCGCCGTACCGACGGCGAAACTGCCTGGCGAGGAGGCGGCGATGCCGTGCCACAGCTGGATCCACTGATGGATCACCGGGGTGCGGACCGTGCTGCCGCTGCCCAGTTCCTGGGAGAGGGTCCGGCCGTGGAGGAAGCCCGGCAGCCACTTGAAGGACGCGTCGATCGCCCAGACCAGCCGAAGCCGATCCGCAGCGCCGCCGCCCGGTGCAGCCCGCCGGTCCCGGTGCCGGTGCCGGTTCGGGCCAGGACGGTACCTGTGCCCCTGGCCAGGGGCCCTGGCTCCGCTTGTGTCGCCATGCTGTGCTCCTCGCGTGTGTGGGGGTGACGCGTTCGGTTCTCGACGGATTCTCCAGCAGCTCCCGGAAAGGCTCCTTTATGTCTGTCGGAGACATTTTCCGGCCTCGCCGGAATGTTTTCTCCTGCCGCCTTCCGTCCTTATGCGCGACGGTCGGCCGACTCCGGGCAGCCCGATATTCAAGGGCGGATCCGCATACACCTGCCGACCCCCGGGATCCGGACGCCGGGCAAGCGGGCCGGGGTCTGCCAGGACGAGCAAAGCAGATCTGGCATGCGCGGGTCAATATCTTCCCAAGCCGGTAAACAGCGCGGGAATTACTAAGAACCAGTTAATTCACCAGGTCGCCGCACACGAAGGACCAGGGGCTGCGGCGAAGAATCTTGTTTTTCCGTCCGGCCGGCGCGCAATTGGCCGGGATCAGCAATCCGGTCCCCGCCGACGCGCCCCGGTCGCAGCGGGCCGGTCGCAGCGGGCCGGTCGCAGCGGGCCGGTCGGCCCCGGAGCGGAGCCCGCTGCACCGGTGCGTGGTGTCGCGTGAGCCGGGCGAGCCGGCCACCGCAGGCGGTGGCCGGCGCCCGTCGGGGGTCACTGGGCGAGGTAGCCGCCGTCGACAGGAGGACGGCGCCGGTGATGAAGGAGGCCTCGTCCGAGGCGAGGAAGAGGATCGCCCTGGCCACCTCTTCGGGTTCGCCCAGGCGCGCCATCGGGTGCAGTTTCTCGATCGCCCCCAGGTACTCGGGCCGCCCGGCTCGTGCGCGAGCTCGCGTACCCGGTCGGTGCGGATGGTCCCCGGAGCGACGGCATTGACCCTGATGCCCTGGGCGGCCCACTCCACGGCCAGGTGCTTGGTCAGCCCGGTGGCCACGAACTTGGCCGGGCCGTACACGGCCTGCCCGGACTGTCCGGCCATCCCCGAGATCGAGGACAGGCAGACGATCGAACCGCCGCCGCTGCCGGACATCGCCTCGATGGCGTACTTGCAGGTGAGGAACATGCCGCGGCCGTCCACCGCCATCACCCGGTCCCAGTCCTCGGGCGTGGCGTCGAGGACGTTCTGGAGCGGGAGGATCCCGGCGTTGGCAACCAGCACGTCGATCCGCCCGTACGCCTCGACCGCGGTGCGGATCATCCGGCGGGCGTCCCCGGCATCCGCGACATCGCCCACGGCCGTCCACACCTCGCCCGGGCCCGCCGCCAGTTGGGCGCGGAGCCGTTCCAGTGCCCCGCCGTCGATGTCGGTGAGCACCAGCCGCGCGCCCTCGGCCGCGAAGAGTTCGGCGGTGGCCCGCCCGATTCCCCGGGCCGCTCCGGTCACCACCGCCGACTTCCCCGCCAGCCGTCCGCCGCTCTCCACGCCTGTCCTTTCCCGTTCCGCCGATGGAGGGTCACTTCCAGCACCAGGGTGCCGTATCGCAGGCCGCACGGCCGGGAAACCCGGGCGACCGGTGTCGGGGGTTGATGCGAGACTCGGCTCCATGACACTCAATGCCCCAAGGACGACCTGCACCGTTACCTCAAGACGGCCCGCGAGGCCGTCGTCTGGAAGCTGAACGGACTGTCGGAGTACGACAGCCGCCGCCCGCTGACGCCGACCGGCACCAACCTCCTCGGCCTGGTCAAGCACCTCGCCATCGTCGAGTTCGGTTACTTCGGCCCGGCCTTCGGCCGCCCGCACAACGAATACATCCCCTGGGACGACGCGGACGCCGAGCCCAACGCGGACATGTGGGCGACCGCCGACGAGTCGCGCGAGGACATCCTCGGTCTCTACCAGCGCGCCTGGGCCCACGCGGACACGACGATCGAGACCCTGCCCTCGCTCGACGCCATGGGCCACGTCTCGTGGTGGGGCGACAGCGGCGACGCGACCCTCCAGCGCATCATGCTGCACGTGACGGCCGAGACGAACCGGCACGCCGGCCATGCCGACATCGTCCGCGAGCTGGTCGACGGCAGGGTCGGCATGCGGGAGAGCAACAGCAACATGGACGGCGGCGACAAGGCCTGGTACCGGGAGTACTGGAACAAGCTGGAGGCATCCGCCAAGGAGGCCCAGGCCAAAGCGGGCGGCCCGTCCTGAACGGTCGGCGCTCCCGGATCGACGCTCTCCTCGCCCGGGCCGTCGCGGAGGTCCGGGCCCGTTCCGGCGCCCGGCCGCGCCCGGGCCTGACCTCAGCGCGCGACGGCGTGCGGCACGGCGGGCAACAGCCCTTCCGCCGCGCCTCGTTGCTCGGTCTCCGGAAGCGCGGGGAACGGCCGCGTCAGCTGTTCAGCGCAGGATCCGGCGGGCCATTGGTGGTGAACAGGTCGAGCAGTTCGCCACCGCGGCCGGACATGACCGGGCGGATCGCATAGATTGCGGCAAGGTCCGGGCACACCTTGCGGGGCCCCTCCGCGCGGGCCGCCCGGCCTGGATAACATCCGCAGGTACCGTCCACGACCGGGGAGTCAATGCCTGTGACCAGCCAATCAGCCGGAACGCTTCGATCGCGGTATGTCGAGCAGGCGGCGACGGACCTGCGGGAGAACCTCCAGCGCAGCAGGAGCTGGCCGAGCAGCTCGACGTCCTCAGGCAGGAGCAGACGCTCCTGGAGGACATCCTGGCCCTCGCCGGGCGCCACGAGCCCCCCGCCGCCCCCTCGCCGCCCCGCACGAACCGATACCGGACGACGCCCGCCCGCAGGACCGGCCCGACCGGAACAGGAACCGGAGCAGGAACTGGAGCAGCAGCCCGACGGCCCCGCGGTCGCCCGGGCGACGGCCGCAGCCGCGGAGGAGCCGCACCGCCCGCTGCTGAGCGACCTGCTCACCGAACTGCTGGCCGCCCAGCAGCAGCCGCGGCTGGCCAAGCAGCTGCGCGAGGAGCTGGTGGCAAGGTTCCCGGGGTGGACCCCGACGGCGCAGGTGGTGCGGAACACCCTGGAGTCGCTGGTGTCCAAGGGACTCGTGAACCGCCACAACCAGCACCGTTCGGTGGCCTACGCCCTGGTGGGACCCGTCGCGCAGGAGGCACCGGCGGCCGAGGCCGGCTGAGCCACAAGAGGCTGTCAGCCACCCCCGGCCCGCTCACCGGGGGTCCTGGCCCACACGCATGCCGGGTGCGCCGCCCAGGAGCAGGGCCGCGCCGACAGCAGTCCGGCGAACCCGGCAGCACTCACCAGGACGACGGCCAGGTTGTGCAGGCGCTGGTCCTGCCGCCCACCGCCGACTCCCTCCCCGCCCAGCAGCAGTAGTCAGTAGTCCCCTGCGGTTGGGGACTTCAGCGGGGCAACGGGTAGGACATCTGATAGGTCAGCCGCTCGTCGGCGTGGTCGCCGATGCGGGTGAGCAGTTCGTCCAGATCCATGAATTCCTCCCACACGGTCCGGCCGCCGGCCGCGGCGAGCTCGGCCACGACAAGATCCTCCAGGCCGGGCACCCGCTTGTCTTCCAGATCTTGTCGGCCAGGCTCACCAGCAGGTCCTCCACGCCGAGGCCCGGGGTGCCCCAGGTTGCAGCGCGACCTCATGCACTGCCCTGAGGTGGGCCACAAGGCGGGCCGGGGCTGACAGCGACCGCAGCAGCTCGGCCGTCCTCACCGGCAGGGGCCGAAGTCGCGGCTCCCGGGTGTCGCCCAGAGCAATGGACATCACGCTGGTGGTTGCCACCACGTCAGGGTAGCCGCCTCGGCCCGGGCCGGGCCGGGCGGAGCCACAAGGGCCTTGGCGGGTACGGGGCCGCGCGCCGTCAGGCGGTAGTGCGGCGGCACCGGATTCCTGGCTGCACGTAAGATCCACTCCATGTCCTGGATACGACGGCGCACGCACGCCGAGCCGCCGGCGGGTCGTCTGCCCGACCTTGAGTTCCTCGCGCTGGTGCAGGCGAGCCTGGAGGAGTATGCGCCCGGGGTGACCCAGGGCACCGAACTCAAGGGCAATTCCCTGAGCAGTCCGCACGGTTGGGTGGTCGCCGTGGCACCGCCCCAGCACGGCGGCGACCAGCACTACGACGTGGTGGCGCTGCCGGATGTGAGCGTGCCCACGGATGTGCCCTGCTTCGTGGACTGTGTCGTGGCGATGGCCGAGGACCCCAGGCGGGCGGCCGACGCGTGGGTGCACACGGCCGGCGCCTGCATGCTGGAACTCCTGGACCGGCACGGGCGCTTCGCGGACCACGCGGGCCCCGGGGACGCGCGTGGCATCCCCGGCTGGTACGCGATCGCCTCCGGCGCCGTCGGTATCGGCCTCGACTCCGCCGAGAACCGTCGGCTGCAGTCGGCGGTGGTCGACGCGAACATCCTGCACCGCATCGCGGATTCCTTCACCGCGGACCTGGAACCGCTGTCCTTCAACGGGATCAAGGTCTTCTACGGCGGGCAGCCCGGCGCGATGGTGGCCGAGGTCCGGATCAACGGGGAGCGCCACGAGGCGGCCTCGGCCGCGATGGCGGCACTGGGCCTGCCCGGGCCCACGGCGTTCACGACAGTCCGCTACTACGCCCTGCTGCTGCCGGTCCCGGCTGACGGCGGGGAACCGGAGTTCCCGTCGACCCGCCTCGGCCTGGCTCACCACCACGACGCGGCCCACGGCCACGCCGGGCAGTCGGACCCGGAGCACCTCGGCGTGGACCTGGCCCTGCCCCACCTGATCGCCGAACTCTCCGCCGAGGAACGCAAGCAGCGCGTACGGGTCGACACCGGATCCCTCATGATTGCCGACGGGGTCGGCAACTTCCTCAAGGCCCGTCTGCCGATCCAGCTGACGGACGGACGAACTGTCGTCCACCGCGCCTGGTTCTACCTCTCCGCCCAGGTGATCGACGAGTTCACCGCCAGGCTCCGCAACGGAACCCTGACCGGATACCGCTTCACGGGCCTGCTGTGCAACGCCGTCGGCCCCTGGGGCGAGGAGCTGCTGCGCGCGCCGGTCGTCCTCGGCGGCCAGCAGGTCGACGAGAACGGGTGCATCAGCTCCCCCGAGGTGATCGAGTCCGGCCACCCGCTCCTGAGCAAGGTGCTGCACGAGCGCTGGCCGGCACCGTTCGTCCTCGGCGAAGGCCGGTCCGAATAGCCCCCGGCGTCCGGTCACGGGCCCGGGTTCAGAATCCGAGCGTCTGGGGGACCATGTACAGCCGAAGGCCATCACGACCACGCACAGGGTGGTGACGGTCCAGCGGTAGGCCCCGCGCATCCGGTGCTCGTCCGGCAGGCACTTCGCCTCCAGCGCCAGCAGGAACCGAGCACGATCGGCAGCAGCAGCGAGTTCATGACCTCGCAGTCGACGGCCAGGCTGACCAGGTCGACGCTGGCCAGCACCAGCACCGCGCCGATGATGTGGAGAACGCGTAGGTGACGTAGAACTTGAGGTTGCGTCGGCTGATCCGCTCGTCGAGGCTGTGCTTCCAGCCCAGGACCTCGGCGATCCCCCAGGAGCCGGCCAGGGAGACGACCAGCGCGGCAACCAGGGCTCCGCCCAGGATGGAGGCGCCGACCAGGATCCTGGACGTCCCCGAGCCCAGGAAGGGGTCAAGTGCGCCCGCGATCTGGCCCACGTTGTCGAGGGCCGCGCCGGTGTCCTTGCGTCCGACGGTGGCAGCCAGGGTGATCACCACCACGATCATGATGCCCTGGGTCAGCACCGTGCCCACGGCCGTGTCCCAGCGGGCCTGACGCATCGCGGTGACGGCGAGCTTGCGCTGGACCACGGCACTCTGCTGGTAGAAGATCATCCACGGCATGATCACCGCGCCGATGTTCGCGGCGAGCAGGTACACGTACTGGGTGTTGTGGAACGGGAACGTGGCGAAGCCGTGCAGCAGGTCGCCGACTTTGGGGTGGGCCAGCACCATGGCCGCGACGAAGGCCAGTTCGGCCAGGCCGATGGCGATCCCGATCCGCTCGGCGCGCCGGTAGCTGCCGGTGAAGGCCAGACCGACCAGGAACGCGGTGGTCGTCGGCACGGTCACCCACTTGGAGATCCCGAACAGCTCCCCGACGCCGGCCACCCGGCGAACTCGGTCAGCAGCGCGCCGACCGCCGACAGCAGCAGGGTGGCGGCGGAGACCAGACCCCATGTGAAGCCGAACCGCTCCCGGATCAGCGTCCCGTGCCCCTTGCCGGTGACGATCCCCAGCCGGACGGTTATCTCCTGCACCGCGAACAGCACCGGCATCAGCACGACCTGCGGGAGCACCATGGCGGTAGCCGAACTGGTCACCGGACTGGGCGGCGGTGATGATGCAGCCGGCGTCGGTGTCGGCCAGCATCACGATCAGGCCCGGCCCCCACACGGCCAGCATTCCGGCAATCATCCACTGACGCCTGCTCAGAGAGAAACGGCGGCGCGGCCCCCCTGGTCTGTCCGGCGCCGGGGCCGACGTCGACGTGGGCGCGGAGAGTTCAGCGGACACTGGGCATCCTCCTCGGGATGCTCACAGGTTCGGGGCCCTGGACGCACCCGGCCGCAGCCCGCGTCCGGGCCGCCTTCCTGCGAGGCGAGCTCGGCGGATGCGACGCCAGGCGGCCGGACTCGTCCCGTACAGGGGCTTCACCGTTGCGGGACAGAGCCGGATTCCCACCGGACTTCGCTGACGCGGCACCGTCTCCGCAGGGGCGAAGACCGAGCCAGACTAAGGTTAGGCGTACCTTCTCTGCAATACTGCGCAGCTGAACAGGTATCGAGGCCTCTGCGAATCCCGTCACACCGACCCCGCGCCTGCCGAACCACCCCACCGACCATCCGTCGTCCGCGCGCTCCACCGGTGCCGTCCGAGCCGGCAACCCGCGCGTTACCGCCTCGGGCCCGCCGCGCCGTACCACGCGGTGCCGGTCACCAGCAGGGCCAGCGCGGTCCCGGTGGACGGCGCGGTGTCCGCCGGAAAGATCATCCAGCTGGCCACCTCCCCTGCGGTGCCGCTCATGGGCGGGACGAGAACGGTGAACGCGAGCCAGCCGGTCGGCAGGGTCCAGGCGAACGGTGCCCCGCAGAGCACCGCCCCGAGCGCGGCCAGGCCCGCCAGGCCCACGCCGTCCCTGACTACGACCTCGACCGGGGCGAGCTCCGCCCCCATCGCCTGGGCCGCCAGCAGAGCCGCTCCGGTGACCGCACCGATCAGCAGCACATGCGCTGCCCGGCGGGGCATCCAGCGGATCGCGGCCGTCCGCTCCAGCACGGCATCCCGCCCGTCGAGCCCGACCGAACCGGCCGCCACCATCGCGGTGAGCACCAGAGCCGTCGTCCCCAGGTCCGTCGCGCCCTGGCCGCCGCCCTGGTTGCAGACCCATGCCGCCAGTGCGACGGCCAGGACCGCGACGGCCGAGGCGGGCACCTGCCGTGACCGCGTGTACAGAATCAGCCACCTCATCGCGACGCCTCCCCCGCCAGCACCGGGAGCTCGTCCGTCCCCAGCCGCGCACAGGAGAGGGAAGCGGCGTACAACGCGGCGATCCGCGAGCGCTGTTCGGCCGCTGGCAGCGCCGTCAGCCGCTTCCAGGCAGCTTCGGCGGCCGCCCAGGTGTCCTGCATGTACGGGACGTCGTTCAGCTTTTCCAGCGGTTGCAGCCGGGAGTCATGCAGCGCCCAGCTCGCGGCGATGCTCTGGACGGCGACGTAGCTCTCGCCTCCGCCCTCCTGGTCATTGTTCGCATAGCAGCTCGGTGCCATGCCCTGGGCGATCAGCGCGCGGGTCAGTTCCTCGCCCGTCGCACCGGCGAACAGCCGGTCGTCGAAGTCGACCTGCACCACGCCGCCGGTCAGTTCGCGCTCGCCGCCGACCGCGCGCAGCTCGGTGTCCTCCCGTAGCAGGCGCGGCGCCCTGGCGCCCAGGGCGTCGTGCAGCACACGCAGCACCTCCTGGCTGCGCAGCGCGAGCCCGGGCAGGCGTGAGCGGTCGGCCTGCGTCACGCACACCGGTCCGTCGCAGACCAGGGCGGCAGCGGCCGGGTCGACGACATAGGTGTCACGCGGGGCGGCCGGCAGCACCAGCAGGGCCAGAGCCGCGCCGGCCAGGACGGGGGTCACCGCGAGCAGCCGGGCCCGGCGGGTCATGGCAGACAGCAGCGCGAAGCCGGTGCCGAGCAGGCCGAGCAGCCAGAGCGTCTGGCCGAGGTGTACCGAGCCGGACAGGGTCAGCAGCATCTCCCGCGGGGCGACGGTCGCCGGGGACAGCTGGGCGATCCGGTTCGGCGCGGCGCTGGACGGCAGTACCCCGTCACTGTCCTGCCCCAGGAAGGCCGTCAGCACGAGGGAGAGCACCGTCAGGGCCGGCGGGGTGAGCACCGAGGGCAGGGCCCGCGCGACGCCCATGCCGAACACGGCTCCCGCGATGAGGGCCAGCGCCGCCACGAGCGAGATCGGCAGCCAGCCCGACGGCAGGTAGGTGGTGGTGCCGAAGGCCACCTGGGCTCCGCCCACGAGGACGAGGAGGCCGAAGCCCGACGCCAGCGCGAGCGCGGTCCCACCGGCCGGCAGCGCCGCCCGGCGCCAGGCCGGCAGCGGCGTGGTCGTCAGCAGTTCGGTCATCCGCGAGCGGGAGTCACGCAGCCCGTACACCGCCCCCATGCCCACCACCAGCGGCCACCAGAAGGACAGCAGGGACCGGGTCCACAGGGCCATGGTGGTCCACTGGGCGGTCCATCCCGCGGTGCCGTGCCACCAGCTCCCGTGGATCAGGAAGAGGACCGCCAGGCTGCCGCCCAGAACGACGACGCCGGTCCACGGGGCGAGGGAACGCCTCAGCTCGATGCGCAGCACACGTCCGTTCACCAGGTGCCGCCCGGCTGCTCGGAGTTGTGGAGCAGCGCGGAGTAGCCGCGCTCCAGGGGGCTGTCGCCCGGGTGTCCGGAGCCGCCCGCAGCGGCGAGCTCGTCCGGCGTGCCCTGGAAGACGAGGCGGCCGTCGGCGAAGAGCACCACGTCGGAGCAGGCGGCCGCGACGTCCTCGACCAGGTGGGTGGAGACGACCACGCAGGTGTCGCGGCCCAGTTCCAGCAGCAGCTCGCGAAAGCGCAGCCGCTGCGCCGGGTCCAGGCCCGCGGTCGGTTCGTCCAGCAGCAGCAGGGCGGGGTCGTTGACGATGGCCTGGGCGATGCCGGCGCGCCGCACCATGCCTCCGGACAGGGTCTTCATCCGGTGGTCGGCGCGGTCCGCCAGACCCACCCGTTCCACGGCCCGTTGGACGGCCGCGGGGATGTCCGTCTTCGGGACCTCCTTCAGCCAGGCCATGTACTCGACGAACTCGCGCACGGTGAAACGCTTGTAGTAGCCGAACTCCTGCGGCAGGTAGCCGATCCGGCGGCGCAGCGCCCGGTGGTCACCCACCCCGCTCACGGAGGCGCCGAGCAGCTCCAGTTGGCCCTCGGCGGGGCTCAGCACGGTGGCCAGTGCCCGGATCAGAGTGGTCTTTCCCGCTCCGTTGGGCCCCAGGAGGCCGTGGGTGCCGGTGCCCAGGGACAGGTCGAGGCCGTCGACGGCCATTTTCTTGCGCCCGGCCCGCACTTTCAGGCCGGTGGCCCGGATCTCCCAGGCGTAGGTCTTCGGGGCGGTCCCGGCCGCGCTCATCGCGGATGTCATGCAGTGCTCCCCTTTCCAGGGTCTGATGGTTTCAGGGCGCGCGGTACGCGCGTCTGCGGGCGATCACGGCGCCGGTGCCGAGCACGAGGAGCCCTCCCCACATGGGCAGTTGGCCCGGTTGCAGGACGACGGGTACGCGGCTGGTGTCCCACGCGGGTGCCACCACCACGGCGCCCCACGCGACCACCAGTCCGGCGGCGGCGCGGGTCACCCCGACCAGGCTGCCCAGCGCCAGGGCGGTGGAGGTGAAGGCCAGCGAGGGCAGCAGCCACTGAGCGGCCGTCATGGCCCCGGTCAGCCATCCCTCCACCAGCACCGCGGGCAGCACCACGGTGAGTACCGCGAGGGTGCGCCGGCACAGCAGCGGCAGACCGGCCCGGGGGGTGGAGGCCGTCAGTTCGTACGCGGGGTCGAGGCCGCGCGACCACGCCGCGGCGACACCGCACATCGGCAGCACGGGCGCGATCAGCAGCATGGGCGAACCCGTGCCGAAGCGCACCGGCGTCCCGGCCGCCGCCATCAGCAGCGCCAGCAGGGTCACTGTGACGGTCATGGCCAGCCACGGGACCATGACCGGTGTCATCCAGGCCGACGCCCACCTCGGACGGTACCGCCGCGCGGGCGCTCTGACGGCCGTGTCCAGCTGCGGTGCCAGACCGGCCCGGACCGTGTCGAGGAGCGCGGCGACGCCTGGCTCCCCGGTGGCCACGGAGGCCGCCAGGCGGCTCCGGCACGGCGCGCACGCCTCCAGATGGGCCTCCAGCGCCCATACCGTGTCCGCGGCGAGCTCCGTGTCACCATGTGCGTAGTCGTCGATCAACCGCCTCGACGCGTGTTCCCCGCTCATGCCAGCGCCTCCCGCATCGCGATCCTGGCCCGGCGGGCGCGGGTCTTGACCGTGCCTTCGGGCAGTCTGAGCAGGACCGCGGTCTCCCGGACGGAGAGCCCATCGAGCACCGTGGCCTGTAGTACCTGTTGGAGTTCCGGTGCCAGTCGGCGCAGGGCGTCGCCCACGTCGCCGCCGACGGTCCCGGCGAGTGCCTCCTCCTCGGCCGCGGGCACCACCGCCCGCTCGGCGGCGGCGACCGGCGGTTCGGCATGGTGGGCGCGGCGCCGGAACGCGTCGACGAGGCGGCGGGCCGCGATCGTCCACAGCCACCCGACGGCCGTTCCGCCGACCGCGCTCCCGGCGAACGCGCCGGCCGCGCGCCACACCGCCAGATAGGTCTCCTGCATGACCTCGGCGACGATCTGCTCGTCCGCGCAGCGGCGGCGCAACCGCACCGCCAGCCAGGGCGACGTGCGACGGTACAACTCGTCGAACGCCCCACGGTCACCCCTGGCCACCAGCCGGAGGAGGCGTTCCTCGTCCAGCTCGTCCAGTGCTCTCCTACGTGATCTCACACCAGCCAGACGGCGACAGCGGCGCACCGGTTCTGCGCCAGCCGTGATCTGCGTCACAGGACAATCCGCAGAGGTCCTGTCCCCTCGCCCCGTGCGCCGTCTGTTCCGCATCCGGGCGTGGGGCCGTCACCTACGGCGTTGCCCGCCGAGGAACGCGAGCAGGTGGGCGCTGGTCAGATCAGGGCGCTCCAGCGGGGCCAGGTGCGAGGTGTCCGGTACGACATGCAGCTGCGCGCCGCGGATGGCGTCGCGCAGTTCCCGGGCCGCCGTCACCGGCGTGCTCGGATCGTCGGCCCCGACCAGGACCAGGGTCGGGCAGGCGATCCGCTCCAGCCGGGGCGCCAGGTCCAGGTCGGCCACCATGTCCCACAGGGCGGCGTGCACCTCGGCGTCGTCGGCGAGCAGGGTCGTGGTCACCCGGTCGATCAGGTCCGGCCTGCGCACCGCGGTCTGCGGGGTGAACCAGCGTGCGATCGTGGCCGGGACCAGAGCCGGCATGCCCAGTGTCCGCGCCACCCGCGCGCGGTCCCGGATCGCGGCGCGCGCGTCCGGCGGGAACGACGCGGCGGTGCCCATCAGCGCAAGCGAGCGGACCACGGCGGGCTCGTTCAGCGCGAGGGACTGCGCGAGCATGCCCCCCACGGACAGACCGACCAGGTGGGCCTCCGGGATGTCCAGAGCGTGCAGGAAGGCCGCGAGAATCCCGGTGGCCCGTTGCAGCGTCCAGTCCTGCGGGCCGCCAGAGGAGGCGCCGTGTCCGGGCAGATCGAGCGCGATCACGTCGTGGTCCTCCCGCAGCACCGCGAGATGACGGTCCCAGTAACCCAGATCCAGGGCGGCCGGATGGAGGAGGACGACCGGAATCCCCCCGCGCGGTCCGGTCCGGACGTAGTGGAGCGTTCGGGCGGGGAACTGATCTCAACCGTACTCATGGACGTGTTCCTCTGAGGTGGTGGCCCGCCGGGGTGGGTGCAACGCCCGGCGCACCCAGCCTGACCCCGGTTCACTTATGCTGTCCAACGAAGGATCACGATGGGATTCTTCGCTCCGATGCATGAATGACGGCGGGAGAATCGTGGAGCTACGGCATCTGGAGCACTTTCTGGCCGTCGCGGAGACCGGAAGCTTCACCCGCGCCGCAGCCCGGGTCCATGTGGTGCAGTCAGCCCTCTCCGTCTCGGTCCGGTCGCTGGAAGCGGACCTGGGGGCAAAGCTGTTCGACCGCTCCACCCGCCGCGTGGAGCTGACCGAGGCGGGCGCGGCGCTGGTGACCGAGGCCCGCACCACCCTGGCCGCGGCGCGGGCGGCACGCGACGCCGTGGCCGCCGTGAGCGACGGCACCCGCGGCACGGTCCGCATCGGCATCATGCAGGCGCTCCCCGCCATCGACCTGGCGGCGCTGCTCACCCGCTTCCACGCGGAACGCCCGCGGGTGCGAATCGAGCCAAGCACCCATCCTGACGGCTCCCGGGGGCTGGTCCAGGCGGTCGCCGACAACCACCTCGACCTCGCGCTGGCGGCGCTGCCCGGCCCTCATCCGGCCGGGGTCGACGCGGTCGCGCTGCACCACGAGCCGATCCTGCTCGCCGCCCCGCCCGGCCATCCGCTCGCCGACCGGCCGCCGGTGCGTCTGGCCGATCTGGCGGACCAGGCATTCCTGGACCTTCCCGACGGCTGGGGCAGCCGGATGAGCGTCGACCTGCTGTTCGCCGCCCACCACCTGTCCCGCAGGATCGTGGTCGAGGTGGCCGATGTGGCCGCCGTGTGCCAACTCACCCAGGCCGGCCTGGGCGTGGCCCTGCTGGCCCCCTCGACCGTCCCGGCAGACCAGCGGCCCCGGCTCGTACCGGTCCGGCCGCACGCCACCTTCACCGTCTCCCTGGTCCTGCCCCGCCACCGACGGCTCTCCGCCGCGGCCCAGGCCTTCGCCGACCAGGTCCGCGCCACCCACGGTGCCTGAAGGGCCGGCAGGGCCATCGCCGCAGCCCAGGTGCGGGTGAAGGTGGGGGCAGGAGCGGGAACGTGTTAGAAAACCCTGGTGACCGATCATCCCCAGCCCTCGACCGTACGCATGTTCGTTGCTCTCGCCCCGCCCGACGACGCGAAGGAAGAGCTGGCGGGTGCCCTGCAGTCCGCCTACGAACAGCACCCCCAGCTGCGGTGGAACCGCATCGAGGACTGGCACATCACCCTGGCGTTTCTCGGCGAGCTCCCGGTGACGGTCGTCCCGGTCCTGCGGCCGCTGCTCGCCCAGCTGGCCGCGTCCCGCCCAGCCCTGCGGCTGGGCCTGAACGGCGGCGGCCACTTCGACGAACGGCTGCTGTGGAGCGGGATCGAGGGTGAACTCGAAGGACTCGGCAGGCTCGCCGATGAGGTCCGGGACCTGGCACGGGGCTGCGATGTCGCCTTCCGGGAGCGCCCGCTACGCCCCCATCTGACATTGGCCCGGGCACGCGGGGTGAACAGGCCGGCATTCTGTCGGTGGCCGCGGGCCTGGCCGGCTTCGTCGGCCGCCCGTGGCAGGCCGAGCGCCTCCACCTGGTGGGGAGCAACATCGGCCGCGGCCCGGGGGTGATCCGCTACCGCGATATCGAGGCGTGGCGGTTCGGCGACGGGATCTGACCGGGCGGTCCCGACCCGAGAGGCCCATGAGGCCCTCGCCGCGGACGGGGCCGCCTCCGGCGGTCCTGCGGACCTGTGAAGCGTCCATGGCCGCAAGGCCGTTGGCTCGGTCCGGCCGGACTTCACGTTCCGTTATGGGAGTCTTGGCCGTCCTGTCCGCCGCACCTCTCGATTGGTCTGCACCAATCCCTGCGAATGGTCTTGACCAATCCGTTCACCGCGCATACAAAGTGGTCACCCTGCCGGTCCACCGGCCCGGCCAGGTGCGCGCAGTCGCCACAGCTCCTCTCCCTTGGAGGGTTCATGCGGATCGGAAGACGGATACTTCACACAGCACTCACAGCCGGCTCGGCCTTCGGGCTGGCAGTCGGCGGATCGGTCCTCGCGGTGGCCTCGGCTCCCGCCGCACAGGCGGCCACCACCTGCGCCGCGGCGTGGGGTTCCACCACCGTCTACACCGCCGGCCAGCAGGCCAGCGAGAACGGGATCAACTACACCGCCAACTACTGGACCGAGGGCAACGACCCGGCGACCAGCAACGGCGGAAGCGGTTCCGGACAGCCGTGGACCTCCGACGGCGCATGTACCGGCGGAACATCGGGCGGAGGCGGCGGCAGCGGGGGGGGGGGGGACCGGTACCGGAACGGGTTCGGTGAACGGCCTGCTCTTCAGCCCGTACAAAGACGTCACCATCAACATGAACTGGAACACCTACCAGATGCAGTCGGCCGCGACCGGGTCCGACCTGCCGGTCGTGGGTTCCGGGAGCCTGGTCTCGCAGTACCTCCCGAAGCTGCCCGCGCTCACCCTCGCGTTCGCCACCGGCTCCTGTGGCAGCGAGACCTGGGGAGGTGTCTCGGGCGCCGACTGGGCCGCGGAGAACGTGCCCCAGCTCCACGCCGCCAACCTGAACTACGTGGTGTCGACCGGCGGTGCGGCCGGAACCTTCACCTGCGACTCGACGGCCGGCATGGAATCCTTCATCGCCCGCTACGCCAGCCCGAACCTGGTCGGCATCGACTTCGACATCGAAGGCGGCCAGAGCGAGTCGGACATTCAGAGCCTGGTCGCCGCAGCGGCGGGAGCACAGGCGGAGTACCCGAATCTGCAGTTCTCCTTCACGCTCGCCACGCTGGGTGCGTCCGACGGCAGCTACGGCGGAGTGAACTCACTCGGCAACGAGGTCGTCCAGGCGGTGCTCGGCTCCAGCGTGAAGAACTACGTCATCAACCTGATGACCATGGACTTCGCAACGCTCCAGCAGTGGGTGTGCGTCTCCTCCGGCGCTGCGAGATGGCGCAGTCGGCGATCCAGGCAGTGAAGAACCTTGAGCACACCTACGGAGTCCCGGCGAGTAAGATCGCCGTCACGCCGCGATGATCGGCATGAACGACGCCACCACCGAGACCTTCACCACCGCGGACGTGGACACGCTGACCTCGTACGCGGTCAGCAACGGCCTGGCCGGGCTGCACTACTGGTCGCTGGACCGGGACACGCCCTGCTCCGACACCTACGCGTCCCCCACCTGCAACTCTCTCTCCAGCACGACACCGCTGGAGTACACCAACAAGTTCCTGAGCGACCTCGGGGACTGACGAAGAAGCCGGAGCGGGCCGCGCACGAGCCACCGTGCGCGGCCCGCCTGTTCCTGGCCGCCACACCGGTGCCGACTTCATGGCCGCAACGATGGCCATAAAGGGACTGCCCCCTTTGTGCCGTATCGGTTCAGACTGACGGCCTGTGGTACAGCGCCGTCGGAAGCCGTCAAGAATGGGGGATATTCGGCCATGGACGTAGCACAAGCCAAGCAGGCCGTCAGCGACCTGAAGGCCGCACAGCCGTCCTTCGCCGGGCCGGACGTAGCCCGGGCGAACACGCTCATCGACCAGCCGGACGCCATGAACCAGGGCTTCTACGGCACTTGCGGCATGGCCGCCGTGGTCCGCAGCTTCCTCCAGTACGACCGGGCCCGGTTCGTGGAACTGCTGCGGGCGGTCTACGCGGGCACGGACTTCAACGGGATCGCCACCGGCCCGGGCGTGCTGCTGGACGGGCGCCTGAAGCAGCGTGACGCGAAGGCGGTGCAGTTCGACACGGCGTACGTCCCGCTGTTCGACCTGGACTTCGTGCTGACCCGGAGCCTGGGCAAGCTGCTGAAGATCCGCTCGCCGGAGATGTTACGACGCGCAGGTGCTGTTCTCGGAGGAGATCGCCCGGCTGTTCAACGCGAAGGAGCCCTTCCTGGACGCGTTCACGCTCGACCCGAGCACATCGCCACCCTGGACGCGGCCAGGCTCGACGCCGAGCTCAGCGGCGACCTGAAGCTCAAGGGCTGGCGGCTGGGAGAGGTCGCGGGCTTCACCGTCGACCTGTCCACCGTGAACATCGAGGCGAAGGTACCGGGAGACCAGTGGCAGCTCAGGTTCTCCGCCGGCGGCCGGGACCGGGTGCTCAGGATCCTGCGGACCGCGGCCGGACCACTGCAGGTGGCCGTCGACGTGCGCGCCAGCGAGTCGGCCTTCCGCGACCAGGGCGATCTCGGGCTCGACGCCGACGGGCTCAGGGCTCTCCTGCTCGATGTCGCCGGTGCCCCCACCGCCACCATCACGCACCTCACCCCGGCCACCCCGCAAGCGGCGGTCGACACGGTGAACGCCCAACTGGCCGGCCCCAATCCGTACGTCTACGCCTTCATCCGCAGCTTCGACGACTGGACGGCGGCGAACGTCTCCGCCGCCGCGCGCACCTTCCCGAACCCGCCGACCCCGCCCGCCCCCATCTGGGGCCGGGTGGAGCCCGAGGGCGAGCACATCATCGCCGTCAACGGCCCGATCAGGAAGGAGGCCACCGCCTACGTCCTGCCGGTCTGGACGTGGAGGAACGCGTTCGAGGTGCGGATCGAAGCCACCCACCTGGCCGGCTACGTACCGGTCCTGGTGCACGGAAGCATCAGCAACTAGCGGGTCAGTAAACGGACTTGGGCCTGCGATGTACGCCCGGCCGAGCTTGCTGAGCCGGGACTCCGGGGCCGGAACGACGGAGCGTGGCGGCGGTTCCGGGGCGGGGCGCCGGGTCACTTCAGGACAACGCACCCGCGCCGGGCCAGATCGTCGAGGAGGCGCGGGGCGGGCTCGGTGTCGTTCCAGCGCAGATCCAGCTTCTCCAGCGAGGGCATCCGGGCGAGCCAGCCGGGCAACTTCCTGACGCGGTTCGCGCGCAGATCGAGGTGGCGGAGCAGCGGAAGCTCGACCAGGAACTCGGGGATCTCGGCCAACTCGTTCTCGCGGAGGTCCAGATGACGCAGTTGCGTCATTCCGGCGGCGGATTCCGGCAGCCGCCGCAGGGCGTTTCCGCGGAGCCACAGCTCTCGCAACTGCGACAGCCCGCCGATCGTGTCGGGGAGCCCGGCCAACTGGTTGTGCTGCGATCGCAACTCGACCAGGTGGCGCATGTCGCCGATGGCTTCCGGCAGTTGGGTGAGGCTGTTCTCTCCGACGTTGAGATAGCGCAGCCGCGTCAGCCGTCCCAGCGTCTCGGGGAGCCTTGTCAAGCGGTTGTCGTGCAGGTAGAGGAAGTCGGTGAGCGCTGGCAGCTCACCGACTTCCTCGGTACCGCGGTGAGCGCGTTGTGCCCCAGATCCAGCGTGTGCAGCCGGTGCAGGGCCCCGACCTCGGGTGAGAGCGTCGTCAGTCTGTTGTCCGCGAGGATCAGGACCTCCAGGTCGGTCCGCAGCCAGACCGACTCCGGCACCTCTCCGAGGCCGTGCCGCCACAGATTCAACGCCTGTGCCACGTCATTGCTCCCAACTGCGCCGGTCTTGCAGAACGTCACGGTCCACGCGTTCGCGAAGGTACCCAACAGTGGAGGACAGCGGCCACCCGAGGCCCGATTGCCGGGAACCGTCGTAACTGTTACGGTTACGACATAGGAGGTGACGGGGTTCATGAGTGCCAACAGCAGGCTGACCGTCGCGGCGCACGCCCTGGTCTGGATCGGGCTGTACCAGCGCCGCGGCCACGAGGTCGCCACGTCCGAGCAGATAGCGACGAGCGTCAACACGAATCCCGTGGTGATCCGCCGCCTGCTCGCCGAACTGCGCAAGGCCGGTTTGGCCGACTCGCGCCGGGGCGCCGGGGCCGGCTGGACGCTGTCGCGGGATCTGTCGGCGATCACCCTGCTTGACGTCTACCAGGCGGTCGAGCCGGGGCCCGTCTTCGCCCTGCACAGCTCCACGCCAGACCCCGAATGCGTCGTGGGCCACGGCATCGCACCGGCGCTGACCGCCGTCTACAACGGGATCGAGACCACCCTCCGCCGGGAACTCGCGCGCACCAACCTCGAAGACATACTGCGGGACGTGCTGAAATCCGCCTGAGCTCCGCCCGCGGCGTTCCGTCGCCACGGGCAGTGCTTTCTGGGGCCGTAAATGTAACCAAACTGGTTACATCAAAGATCAGGAGAAGGTCATGGGACAGCTGGACAACAAGACCGCCCTGGTGACCGGGGCCTCCACCGGCATCGGTCTGGCCGTGGCCCGCCGGTTCGCCGCCGAGGGGGCGACCGTCTACCTGACCGGCCGCCGCAAGGCCGAGCTGGAGGACGCCATCGGGCAGGTCGGCAATGGCACCATCGGCATCCGGAGCGATGTGTCGAGCCTCGACGACCTCGACCGGCTCTTCGCCGAGATCACCGCACGCAGCGGCCGCCTCGACATCCTCGTGGCCAACGCCGGCGTCGGTGAGCTCGCCCCGCTCGGCAGGATCACTGAGGAGGAGTACGACCGCACCACCTCCATCAACCTCAAGGGCACCGTCTTCACCGTCCAAAAGGCACTCCCCTGCTGTCGGCCGGCGCCTCGGTGATCCTGCTCTCCTCCAGCGCCGCGCTGCGCGGCGTCCCGGGTCTGGGTATCTACGCCGCCACCAAGGCCGCGATCCGCAGCCTCGCCCGTACCTGGGCCGCCGAACTCGCCCCCAGGGCATCCGGGTCAACGCCCTCACCCCCGGCCCTGTGACGACCCCCGGCGGCGACGAACTGCGGGCCGCGATCCCACAGGACGATCAGGGCACCGCGGTCGGCGAGTCCGCCGCACCGACCCCGCTCGGCCGCCTCGGTCACCCCGAGGAGGTCGCCGCCACCGCCCTCTACCTCGCCGGGGACCAGAGCTCCTTCACCACCGGGGCGGAACTCCTCGTCGACGGCGGCGCCACCCAGCTCTAGGCCGGGCCAGGCCAGGCCCGGCCCGGCCCCGGCTCCAGCCCCGGCGCGGCCTCCGGCCGCCAGGAGCGCGACCTATCGGGATGCGTCGGGGCAGGCGGCGATCGCGCGGATTTCGACGAGGAGTCCCGGGCTGGCGAGACCATCGACACCCGATGATCGTCCAGGTCGGGTAGGGCTCCTTCACAAGGCGCTGCTTGGCCTCGCTGAACCCCTTCAGGTGCCGGCGGATGTCGACGTGATAGCTGGTGACGTCGACCAGTGCGGACAGGTCGAGGTGCTCCAGCCGAAGGATCTCTTCGATCTTGCGGATGGCGATCCCGGTCTGCTCCTCGATGGTGTCCGGGATGGTTCCGTCGGCGCGGCGACCGATCGTTCCGGCGATGAACAGGAGGCCGTTCGCACGGACCGCGGCTGAGTAGCCGAAGCTCGCGAAGGCGCTGGTGGTCTGCCCGAAGACGGCGTTGTCCTCGGGGATCTCGACAGTGCGGGTGGTCATGGCGATGAGTTCCTTTTTTCGTTGACTGGTTCTGTTGTCCGGCGCGGTCGTGGGACCGGAGGGCTCAGTTGCCCCACCGGGAGGAACGGCAGGCATGCTCCAGCCGGGTCCGGCCGAAGGTCTCGCGTTCACGAAGGAGTTCCCCCGGAATCGCGTACCTGGGCGCGTTCTTCGGATCCTTTGCTGCCTGCGCGACGATCGCGTCGGTCAGCGAACGGACCATGTCCAGCCGTGGGAAGGCGGCGTGGACGGCGTCGGCCATCTCGTCGGTGACGGCGTCGAGGTGACTGGCTGCCAGCGGGCCGCCGAAGTCGAGCCCGACGCCCTCGCGGACGAGTACGCACAGCGTGCCGCGGCGTTCCGCGATGCCGGGCGAGGTGTGCAGCGCGATGGCCTGCCAGACCTGGTCGGCGTCGGCCGTGGACGTCCCGTGCCGGATGAGGAATTCGGCGGCCCGGTCGGCGCCTTCGACCGAAGCGCTGGCGGTGCGGGCCGTCGGAGGCGACACCGAGGTCGTGCATCGCGCAGGCGGCGAACAGCAGGTCGTCGTCGTAGTCCCGGCCGGCGGCCAGGTCGAGGCGGCGGCTACCAGTCTGGCGAACAGGTAGCTGCGGGCGCTGTGGTTGAACACGGAGGCGTGTGCACCGGCCGGATGAGATTCACGACAGCGTCGGCAAGCGGTGTGCCGGGCAGGGTGATCAGGTCGGTGGCCGCCTCGTGCAGAGGAGGTCCGGTCATGACTTCATCCTCGCCGCGTCCGCACCCGCCCGGCGAGTGGCAAAAATAACCAACTCCGTCAGGATTTTGCCACGCCCTGGCCCTCTGACGCCCTGGCCCTCTGACGCCCTGCCCTCTGACGCCCCGGCTCCCTGACGACGGGGCGTCAGGGAGTCGGCTGCCGCGTTCCGTTCGAGTGCCAGAAGGTGCGCCGGTAGGCAGTGGGCGTGGTGTCGAGTGCGCGGCGGAAGTGCAGCCGCAGGTTGGCGGCCGTGCCCAGCCCGCAGTCGCTCGCCACCCGGTCCACCGGATGGTCCGTGGTCTCCAGCAGTTCCCGGGCCCGGCCGAGCCGGGCGTTGAGCAGCCACCTCAGCGGGGTCGTGCCGGTCTCCTCGGTGAACCGGCGGATGAAGGTGCGCTGCGACAGGCCGGCGTGGCGGGCGAGCACCGGCAGCGCGAGTGGCTCCTCAAGGTGCTGCAGGGCCCATCCCCGCGTGGCGGAGAGCGAGGCTTCGCCGGCCACCGGAACCGGGGCGGGCACGTACTGGGCCTGTCCGCCGTCCCGGTGCGGGGCGGCGACCAGGCCGCGGGCGATCTCGTTGGCGACCCCCGCTCCAGGTCACGGCGCACGATGTGCAGGCAGAGGTCGATGCCGCAGCACACCCCGGCCGAGGTGAGGACGTCCCCCTCGTCCACGTACAAGACGTCGCGGTCGACCGTGACAGCCGGGAAGTCCCGTTCGAGTTCCTCGATGTACTTCCAGTGGGTCGTGGCGTGCAGGCCGTCCAGGAGGCCCGCCGCGGCCAGCGCGAAGGCTCCCGTACAGATCGACACCACCCGCCGACCACGACCGCGGGCCTCGGCCAGCGCGGCGAGTACGGCCTCCGGAGGCCGGGTGACCGGCTCGAATCCCGGCACGACGACGGTGTCCGCGGCGCGCACCTGCTCCAGGCCCCCACCGGCGACCAGGGCGAACCCCGCGGTGGTGTTCACCTGCGCGTCGAGCGCGCACAGGGTCATCTCGTAGGGCGTTTCCGGCCGGGCGTTGAAGATCTGCGTCGGGATGGCCAGATCGAGCGGGGTGACCCCGTCCAGCGCCAGCACCGCCACTCGATGCACTGTCATGGCAAAATCCTATCGCTCCAGGGCATCCTTGCCATGCTCGCCTTTGCCATGCACCCGCGTTCAGCCAGGAAGCAGCCTCAGCCCCGCTTGGCGGCAGCACCGGCACCCCGCACACGCCGCGCGGCCTGAGCCGCGCGCTCTGGTCACCCTTGCACCTTGGTGAACGTGCAGGCCGGAGTTGTCTTGCGGCGTCGCAGATCAGGGTCGGCGACGACGGCTGCCCTGCGAGCAGGAAGGCCCTCGTCGGGAATTCTGCTGCCACTCGCTGTAGCTGAAGGTGATGACCAACCCGTCTGGGAGAACCTGATGCTGCCCGGCTTCCACACCCGGTACCGGACTTGGGCGGCGTGCCCGATCCGTAGGTGAAGAAGTCCGGAACGTTCCTGAAGGTAACGCGGCCCTGCCCGGCGTTGCTGCCCGAAGGGGCGTCGGAGAAGGTGATCTCAGCTCCGTCGGGTTCTCCAGGTGCCGGACAGGTGGAGCGAGTTGAGCTGACTGGAACTCAGCAGGTCCGATGTGTCACCCATTCTGGGATACACGACTCCGACGAGCACACCGACAACGGCGCCGAGGACCATGATCATCAGGATCACGAACAGGCACCCGGAGCAGGATATGGGCTTCTCGACCAAGCTCGAATCGTATGGGTTTGTTCTTCCTCACGACCTACCCCAACTAGTTCTGTGTCGACAGGCGTTGCGAGGCTGCCCGCTCAGGTCGGCCGAGCGCAGCCATCGCCTTGTCGTCACCTCTCCACGATCACCTCGTCTGCCCGCCGACTATGGCAGCGCCACAAAGGCGGCGACGTCAGTAGAACTACGCAGGTCGACTACGCAATGTGCCTCGGCTCTTCCCGTCGCGGCTTCGCCCGGTCGACCAGCCGCAGCGCTCTCTCGGTCGAAGCGACAAACCGGGACCCCCAGGGCACGCCGCTGCCGCAGGGCCCGCTCCACAGGTCCCGGCCTCCTCGGTGCGTCCCTGGTCCAGCCGTTGCCTGCCCAGGTGCTGGAGGCAGAAGTGGCCCCTTTCCGGGCGTAGGCCCGGCTCAGCCACAGGGCCGACCGGTAGTGCGGCTCCGCGTCCTCCAGCTCACCGCCGTAGCGGTGGGCGTCGCCCAGGTTGATATGGACGACGACGGCGAGCCGGGCATCGGCGAGCGCCAGCGCCCGCTCCAGCAGACCGATGGCCTCGCTGCGGCGGCCCAGTACCAGCAGTCCTACACCTGCCCGGCGCAGCAGCACCGGCTGGTCGAGCGGGCCGTCGAGCAGTTCGGCCACCACTCGGGCCAGTTCCTCACGATCGCTGGGGACCATCCGGCCGGACTCGTCGTGGGTGATCAGATTCTCCATCCACCGCCCCAGCCATCCGCACAGGCAGAGGCGGACGAGGTCGCACCCACCCGCAGAGCGATGGTCATCAGGTCCCCCTGGACGGTCCGGCCGATCCTCGCCCATTCCATCACGGGGGTTGCCGGGTTGGGCTGCCGGGCTCCCGGGAGGGAGGCGGCGCAGCGCCGTCGGCGTCAGCGGGCGTCGGCGTCAGTAGGCGTCGGGCGCGCGGCGGTCGGGCGCGGTGTGCGGGCCGGGTTCGCCCGGCTCGCCGGCGAAGGTCACCGAACCCCGGTGCAGGACATAGACCAGGTCCACGGCCGGACCGCGCGGCAGCTCCTGCTCGGCCAGGACCACCGACCGGCCCGCCGCCACCGCCTCCGCCAGTGCCGCGTGCACCCGGGCCACCACTGGTGCGGCCAGCCCGCGCTCCATCTCGTCGAGCAGCAGCAGTCGGGACGGCCCCGCCACGGCCACCGCCAGCGCCACCATCCGCTGCTCGCCGCCGGACAGGGTTCCGGTCCTGCGGTCCAGCAGCGGCCGCAGTTCGGGGAAGAGCACGAGCGCGGCTTCGCGGGCCGGCTCCCGGAGCCGGGCGAGGTGTTCGGCCACCGAGAGCGAGGGGAAGACGGCCTGTTCGGCGGGCACCAGGGTGAGTCCCAGCCGGGCCCGGCGGTAGGTGTCCATCCGGGTGATGTCCCGGCCGACGGCCTGGCCCCCGAACCAGGTCACCCGGCCGGCCGAGAGCGCCCGCGTTCCGGCCAGGGCGTGCAGGGCGGTGCTGCGCCCCGCACCGTTGCGGCCCAGCAGCACGGTGAGCCCGGCCGTGGGAATCCGCAGGTCCACCCCGTGCAGGGCCTCCAGCGGGCCGTACCGCACCCGGGCCCGGAGCAGCGCGATCTCAAGCGTCATCGGTGCTGATCCTTCCGGCGGCCATGCCGAGCACCCGGTCGGCGATGCCGTTGACCAGCTCCCGGTCGTGTTCGATCAGCAGCACCGCGAGGCCGGTCCCGGCGAGCGCGGAGAGCAGGACGGCCAGGCGTTCCGTCTCCTCCCGGTCCAGGCCGGCCGCGGGTTCGTCGAGCAGCAGCACTGCGGGGTCCGCCGCGAGGGCGCGGCCGAGCTCCACCATCCGCAGGGTGCCGGTGGGCAGCGAGCCGGCGGAGTGCTCCGCCAGCCCGGCCAGGCCGAGCAGGCGCAGCGTCCGGGCGACGGCGGCGTCCGCCTGCCCGGGCGGTCGGCGCCCCGCCTGCTCGGCGCCCACCCGCAGGTTGTCCGCCACGGAGAGGCCGGGGAAGACGGCGATCTGCTGGAAGGTGCGGGCCAGTCCCAGCCGGGCGCGGGCGTACTCGGGGACGCGGGTGACGTCGCGTCCGTCGAGCAGGACCCGGCCCGCGTCCGGGCGGTCGGTACCGCTCAGGCAGCGGAAGAGCGTGCTCTTGCCCGCGCCGTTGGGCCCGGTCAGCGCGGTGATCCGGCCGGGCGGGACCTCGATGGAGACGCCGTCCAGCGCGGTCACCCCACCGAAGCGGCGGACCAGCCCGGTCGCGGACAGCCTGGCGCCGGGGGCGTCGCTCACCGGACGCCGCCGGAGCGCTGCGCCCGGGCGGCGAGGCGGCTGCCAGCGGGCTGAGCCGGACCTGCGGGATCAGGCGGTCCTGCGGGATCAGCCGGCCGGCGGGATCAGGTCCACCGGTGGCGCGGCCGCGGCCGGGCGCCGACCCGCCGTCCGTCCGCGCAGCAGGGCGAGCACGCCGACGGCGGCGGCGGACACCCCGCTCATGGTGGCCGCGTCGACCATGGTCAGCACCGCTGCCGCCAGCACCGCGCCGGACGCGCTGCCCGCGCCGAAGACGACCACAGCCGCGAACCACACCAGGCCGAGGACCGGGTCGAAGGCGCTCGGGTCGAACGCCTGGGAGCCGAGCCCGAGCAGCCCGCCGCCGAGCGCGGCCAGCGCCGCGCCCGCGGTGAACGCCAGCAGTTTCAGCCGGGGGACGTTCACGCCGCCGGCGTAGGCGGCGGGCTCGTGGTCGCGCATCGCGCCCAGCGCCGGCCGGTCCTGCTCCGGTGCACCGCTCGCACCAGCAGCAGGGCGGCGGCGAGCAGCACCAGCTCCACGGTGTAGAAGACCCGGTCGTCCGCCCAGGCGCCGGCCCGGTCCAGCGAGAGACCGCTGGCGAGAAAGGGCTGCTGGAAGACGAACCTGCTCATCGCGGTGCCGACCGCGAAGGTGGTCAGCGCCAGCGCGAGCCCGCGCCGACGGATCGCGGGCCAGCCGACCGCAGGCCGCAGGCGCGGCGACCAGAGTGGCCAGCGGCAGGGCGCGCCGTCGGCAGCGCCGGCAGGCCCGGGATCGCGCCGCCCGCGAGCACCCCGAGCAGCGCGCCGAGCCCGGCGTACCCGGCTGGCCGAGGGAGATCTGGCCGCCGTAGCCGGTGACCACGACCAGGGACAGCAGGATCAGGGCCAGCGCCGGACCGGGCAGCAGCGCATGCAGGTCGGCACCGCGCAGCGCGAGCGGCCCGACCAGCAGCACGCGGCGCCCGCCGACAGCAGGCCCGGACGGCCGGGGCGCGGCCGTCCCCCTCCGGACGCAGTTCCGCCGCCTCGGCCCCGGCGCGGGCAGCAGCCCGGGAGCAGCACGGCCAGCAGCAGGGCGAGCACCAGCAGGTTCGCGCTGACCGACTGCAACAGCGCTTCGGGCCCGCCGGAGAGGTGGACGGCGGTCAGCTCGCTCTGCCCGATCCCCAGGGCCAGGGCGGCGACGACGGCCAGCGGCAGGCTGCGCAGCCCGGCGATCACCGCGACCGCCATGGTCTCCATGACCAGCAACGGCAGACCGTAGGGGTCGAGCATCAGGCTCGCGCCAGCAGGACACCGGTGAGCCCGGCGTGAAGGCGCTGAAGGGCCCAGCCGACGAGGAGACGGCGTCCGCGTCCAGGCCGGAGAGCTCGCAGGCGGCGGTTGTCGACCACGGCGCGCAGCGTCCTGCCGAAGGGCGTCACCGGTTCACCGCGCCCACGCCCGCGGTCACCACCAGTACGTGGCCAGGTCGGTGACCGGTTCAGGGAGCCGCAGCCACCGGGGCAACCAGCAACGACTGCGGCACGACCACCGACCGTTCCGAGCGGGTCAGCCCCAGAGCAGTGCCGCGACGCCGACCAGCAGGACGAACACGGCGATCCCGGCCACCAGGGTCTCGGCTGTCCCGACGTTCCGCCGCTGGAGCCGGCGGAAGACCGCAGTGTCCATCAGCACGCCCAGCCCAGGTGCGAACACCAGCAGGCAGCAGGCGATCGCCGGGATCCGGCCAGTGCCAGACGACCACCGTCTGCCGTACCGCGTAGGCCGTGATCATGGCGACGGCGCCCTGGCGAGTTCAGACACCGGTGGCGCGGTAGCAGAGCACCAGGCCGACGCCGGAGAGCGCGGCGGCGCTGCCCACGGTGATCCCGGCGACGGCGAGTCGAGTGCGAGCGGCACGCATGGGCTCAGGCTTCCGCTTCCGGCGGGTCGCACAGCGGGCAGGGCGCAGTCCGCAGGGCTGCCTCGCGCGGGGCGATCGGCCGCACGTCCCGGCGGGCTTCGAGCAGCGGGCAGCGCGGGCCGGTGATAGGTGTGCCGCCGGGCACCGTCACCGCCGGCCCCTCGCCCGCCGGGCCCATCATTCGCAGCCCCCGTTCCCGCTTCGGTCCCCGCCTCAGCGTCGGTCTCCGCCTCCGCTTCTTCGGCCTCCGCCGCTGTCTGTTCAGCAGCTGGTAACAGCGTCGCGACTGGAGCTGTGTCCGCCGCTCCCGGGCCGTGGCGTCGACCGCCCGGCGCGGCGCGGCGAGCAGCACCAGTCCCCCGGCGATCAGGCGACGCCGGAGCGGTCGCGGACGCCAGGTAGGGGATCTGCCGGGCGGTAGCGCTCGCCGGACACGCCGTACCACCCGATCGCGCACAGCACCGGCCGACCACGCAGGACATCCACCCGAGTGCGGGCAGAGCGCCCGCGCCAGGCGCGCGATCCGGTCCGCCGCCTCCCGCGATCCCGCCTCGAACGGTCGTATTTCGCACCCCTTTTTCGATACAGATCAATACTCTTGGTGATGAAGTGATGACAACAGGTTAGCGTTTCCGGCAGGATACCGAGTGGTGGCGGTGAGGGTTTCATGTTCTACAGCTCCGCGGGTGCGCGCAGATCCGTCCCGTCCTCGGCGCCGGCCTGCTGGCGCGGCGCGTGCAGTAGCAGCAGTCCGAAGGCGACCCCAGCACCTCTCGGCGATGCCCGCCACCTCCCCGGCAAGCGCCGCCGCCTCCGGCAGTGCCATGCGCAGGCGTGCGCCAGCACCGGCGCTCCGACGGTGAGCGGCAGCGGCCCGGCCGACACAGCGCGGCCGCCACCCAGGTCGCGGACAACTACCGGAAGTTCTTCGCCCCGACGACATCCACCGCGGCCAGGTCGACCTGCTGCAGAACGGCACGTCGCTGACGCCGGTGCTGGCGGCCTTCGCCGGCAACCCGCTCGCGGCCAAGGCCAGTGTCAATGTGCTGGCGGTGGACTTCACCAGCGCCACCACCGCCTCGGTAACCTTCAACCTGTGCGAGAGCGGCGCCCCGGCCCTGTCCGGCTCCGCCGGGCAGTCGGTACTCCAGGCCGCCGTCTGGAAGGTCGCCGAGTCACCGTGCGACCTGGTCAAGCTGAACAGCGGCGGATCAGCCGTGCCCGCTGCTCCTGAGCGCTGTGGCCGATTCCGGGCGCACCACCGGCGGCGGGCTGTGCCGCTCGGCGCGGTCGCGCTGCTGCTGGCGGCGTTGCCGCTGGCGGCCTGCGGCAGCAGGCTTCCGGAGCGTGACTTCACCGGGGCGCCCCGGCATCCGCCACCAACGGCGCGACACCGATCACCGTCGGCGTGGTCGCGTCGCTGAGCAGCATCCTGGTGGCAACACCTTCAGCGGCCGCCCTACGGCGCGCAGGCGTTCTTCCGCGCGCTCGACGCCTCCGGCGGCATCGGCGGCCGCCAGGTGCAGGTCATCACTGCGACGACGGCGGGGACGGCAGCGGCAACCAGACCTGCGTGCACAAGCTCATCGACCAGGACCATGTGGGGCGCTGGTCGCGACCACCGCGTTCGACTACGCCGGCGCCTCCTATGTCAGCGCCCAGCGGGTCCCGACATCGGGCGGCCAGCCGATCGGCACGGCCTACGACCAGTACCCGTACCTCTATCAGATCTACGGCAGCTCCGAGCCGCGCGACAGGTCGGTCGGCTGGAACGGCACCGAGTACCAGACCACCGAGGTCTACCGGTATTTCAAGCAGAAGATCGGCCTGCACAATGCCGCGGTTGTCGCGTACAACCAGGCCGACTCCACCCGCTACGCCGCGCAGCTGGTCCAGGGGCTCACCGCGGAGGGTACCAGTGCCAACGAGACGGTGACTTCGCCCTGCCGAACTTCGAGCGCCGTCGCCACGGGGATGAAGAGCGCCGGCACGCAGCTGCTGATGGACGCCATGGACACCACAGGCCAATGTGGGCTTGCAGTCCATGCGTCGGCGGGGTGTCGGTGGCGGCGAAGGTACCAATGTGCAGAACTGGTCGCGCAGGCCGGCAGTGACTACAGCGGCGTGCCCGGCTGCCTGAACGCCCTGTGGGCCACCGCCGACAGCCGCTCGTACACGGCACCGGCTACCCGGCCGTCGCCGCCTTCAGCGCATGCAGCGCTACTACCCGAGCGGCAGCCACTGCTGTCGCAGTGGGAAGGAGGGGTGGGCAGCGGCGCAGTGGTTCACCGACGCGGCCGGCTCCTTGCGGCGCCCAGGTCGACCGGGCCTGCCTGAACCGCTTCATGCGCGCCCGCAGCTCTACGACGCCCACGGGCTGCTGATCCCCACCGGCTTCGTCCCCCGCCCGGCGCCACCGGCCTCCAGCACGCCTGCCTGAATGTGGGCCGCTGGCAACGGGGCACCTGGGTGACCCAGGTGCCCGACATGGACACCAACTGCTTCGAGGTCCCGGCCCTGCCCATCCGCCCCTGAGGCGGCCGGGCGGCTGTCGGCCGGGTGGTGCGACCGGGCCGGGGTGCGGCGGCGGACGCTAGAAGCTGAGCAGGCCGACGGCGTGGCCGTCGTGGTCCACCACCGGCCATACCTCCAGGTCACGCAGGCGCATGGCGGCGGCCGCGGTGGCGGCGGGCATGTCGGCGGTGGCGAACGGGGCGCGCTCGAAGACGATGTCGCGCACCGGGGTGCGTTCGGTGTACCAGGATCTGGCCTGGAACGGCGCGAGGTGCAGCCGGGTGAGCAGCCCGGTGCAGCGGCCGTCGTCGTCGCGGACCGAGGGTGGTCGGCGCCGGAGCTCTGCAGGACGTCCATTGCCGTGTCGACCATGATGTCGTCGCTGATCTGCAGCTCGGGGCGGCGCATGAGGTCGCCGACAGCGGCGTCGGCCAGTGGGTGTCCGAGGGTGATGGTCATGGGCGGACTCCTTCGTCACGGCAGGCCGCTGATCCGCACGCGGCGCTTCGCGTCCGTACGGGGCAGCCGCCGATGGCGGGAGCAGCGGGCCCGAGCGGCCCGGGGTATGTCCGGGTGTGTGTCGTGGCGCTATGCCGAAAGGCCGTACCGGGCATGTGCACGGTACGGGCCCCTCGTTGCCAGGCGGATGCCCTGGCTGGAACAACTACAGCGGACGAATGTTCTCCGCCTGCGGGCCCTTCTGGCCCTGCGTGACGTCGAACTCGACCTTCTGGCCCTCAAGCAGCTCGCGGAAACCCTGAGCGTTGATGTTCGAGTAGTGGCGAAGACGTCCGGGCCGCCACCCTCCTGCTCGATGAAGCCGAAGCCCTTTTCCGCGTTGAACCACTTCACGGTGCCATTAGCCATAAAAACAATCTCCTTCGGAGGCTGACCGAAGCCGCACGGTGCGAACTTCGAGTCGCCGCGATGAGCACCCGCCCGGCAAGAAGCCGGGGAAACAAAAATGCGCCTGCGATACATCAGCAGGCGCACACAAAGTTCATGGGAACCACTACTGCAACTAAGACGACTGTAGCAGGCCCGGGACCGCAACGGTGGAAATCCCGGCCGGATTCCTCGGGGGCCACCGCCGGGAGCGTCGCAGCCGACCCATGGCGACCCCAACGCACCTCGGGGACAGGCCTGTTCAGGAGGTCCGTCGCCGCGCGAGCAACTTCCGCCGACTTCCGCCGACAACGTCCGACAGAGGGGGACCGGCGTGTCCGCGGCGCCCGGCCGACTGCGACCGCCCCGTACGGGAGCCCGCCGCACCCCTTGACTCCGCCCTGCGCATGCGGTAGGAGCGCACGTCGGGTGCGGGACCCGCCCGAACTCTAATGCTTCAGGAAGTCCCGCTGCCGTGCCTTTCAGCGCATACTGGAGGCAATGACGAAATCTGCAGCAGTCCGCCATCCCCCCACCAGCCCCTTCAAGGACCGGATTGAAGCACCGCGGAAGTTCTTCGCCGTAGGCGACCGCGTCACCACGACAGGTACGGCCTCGGCCGGACCGTCGGCGTCGAGGGCGACGACGGAGACATCGCGGTACTCGTCGACTTCGGTTCGCGCCAACTACGCATCACCCAGCCGTACACCGAGATGCACAAACTCTGACCCGGACGCCCTCGCTTCCCGGCCGGTTGTGCTGCCCAGTCACGGGCAGAGCTGCCGCTCGGGAGGGTGGACCTTCACATCCACGCACCATCAGGGGCACTCCACGCTGTCCGGGCCTGCTCTGCGGAGCCGTTGCCCTGCCTGCCGGGAGTGCGCCTGGTGACTGACGCCCTCCGGCGACCGGTGGGGTACCGCGTGATGGGGTACCGCGTCGCGCAGAGCCGCCGCGGGTCAGCCAGTGCCGCGTTCAGCGGTGCGTGGGAATCACGATGACCGTCGGGCCGTCGGCGCTCAGCCCCCGCTCGACCTCGCGCGCCATCTCCTCGACGGTTTCGACGTCGACGGCGTTGCAGCCGAAGCCCCGGCCACCGAGGCGATGTCCAGACCGGGCAGGTCGAGTCCGGGCACACCGGGCGTCCGCTCCAGCCGGGGCGAACGCTTCAGCACCGAGTACTCGTGGTTCCGCATGACCACATAGACGATCGGCAGCTTGTGGGGCCGCGGTCCACAGGGCCTGGACCGAGTACTGGTCGAACCGTCGCGATGAGTCGATGACGGTCGGCTGACCCCGGTCGCGATCGCCGAGCGCGATACCGACCGCGGCGGGCACACCCCAGCCGAGGCCGCCGCTGGGACTGAAGAACCAGGAGTCGGGCCGGACCGTCGGAAGCCACTCCAGCTGCTGCTCCATCGTCGAGGTCGACTCGGAGACGATCACGGCGTCGCTGGGCTTGACCTTGCTCAGCGTGGCGTAGACCTCCGGCGGGGTGGCCGGTCGGCTGGCCGCGTCCGGGAGCTGCCCGCTCCGCACGAACGTCTTGGGGGCGGTGCGCGCGGAGCCCTCGGCGACCAGTTCGACCAGCCGGTCGATGGCCAGCTTGCTGTCGCTGATCAGGCTGTCACCCATCCGCGCGGCCCCCGCGGTCTCGGGGCTCGCGGTGATCTGGAGCAGTTCGGTCCCCTCGGGCAGGTACTCGCCGGGAACGTAGGGGTAGTACCGGAACACCTCGCCGCCGATCATGACGACCACGTCGTGTCCGGCCATCGAGTCGCTGATGCCCTTGATCGAGTTCCCGAGCGGGCCGACGAACAGCGGATGGTTCTCCGGGAAGGACGCGCGGTCGGCCAGCGGGGCCTGGTAGACCGCCGCATTCAGCCTCTCGGCCAGGGCGACGGCGGAGTCCCAGCCGCCGCTGCGGTCGACCTCCGGGCCGAAGATCAGGGCGGGGCGGCTGCTGGCGGAGATCCGGCGGGCGAAGGCACGGATGCGCTGCTCGTCCGGGGCCACCCGCTCGGCCACGCTCCGCACCCGCACCGGACCGCTCATGGGCTGGTACCAGTCGTCGAGCGGGATCGACAGAAAGACCGGGCCGGCCGGCGGCTGGAGGGCCATGGCGTAGGCCCGCATAAAGGCGTCCGGCACCTCTTCGGGGCGCGTGGTCTCGTAGGACCACTTCACCCACGGCTTCGGCATGGTGGTCGCGTCGTGGTTGCACAGGTAGGGATCACCGATGACCATCTCGCGGTGCTGCTGCCCGGCGGTGATGATCAGCGGGGTGTTCGCGTGGTACGCGTTCACGATGTTGCCCATGGCGTTGCCCAGGCCCGCCGAGGAGTGGACGTTGACCAGCACCGGCCGTCGGACGGTCTGCGCGAAGCCGTCGGCCATGCCGATGACGGTCGCCTCCTGGAGTCCCAGGACATAGCTGAAATCGTCGGGGAAGTCGGCCAGGAAGGGCTCCTCGGTCGAGCCCGGATTGCCGAAGATGGTGGTCAGTCGAAGCGTACGCAGAAGGTCGTACGTCACGGAACGAACCGTGGACGAGCCCATTGAGCACCGCCAGTCGGGAGATAGTCTTAATGTCCTCTGGTAGGACGACGGATCGAATGTGAGAGCCGTACGCGCGCGACGTGGGCGGCGCCCCCGGGCGAGCTCGGCCTCCTCGTCCACTATAGGCCTGATGCCGCATCAGTTAATAGCAGGCCTCGCGGGCGCCACTTTCAGGAGTGCTGCCCGAAACCGGGATTTCGACCGGCCTCCGGCCGTGCGCGGCGGGGCCGCCGAGGGAAAACCGGTGGTGCACGGTCAGCTGTTCACGGCGATACCCACGGGGGCGTTTGTTTCCGGTGCGGATCCGGCGCCTCCCGGTCCCGGCCGGCGTCGGGCCTTCTGGTCAATCGGCGGCCCAGCCCGATCATCGGCTGCTCCACCCGGCGGTGCGTCAGGTCGGCCACCGCCAGGGCGGCCAGCGCCACCAGCGTCGCGGCGAGTACGCCGGGCTCGCCCCGGACGCCGGGCACCAGCGCGAACAGCATGGCCCCGGCCAGGAACTGGAAGAGGTACAGGCCGTAGGAACGCTCGCCGACGAACACCAGCGGCCGCAGCGAGAAGAGCCACCTGCCGATCCCCGGGCCCAGCAGACTGGGGAGCAGCAGGGCGACGGCCAGACCGTAGAGGAAGATCACCGGCGGCTCGCCGCCCAAGCGGCCGACCAGGCCGGGGATGCTCATGTGCAGACACAGGAAGCCGACCAGCAGTCCGGCCCCGGCGAGCGGGTGGGTGAGCGGGCTGAGCAGGGCGAATCCGCGCGGGTGGTGCAGGACCAGAGCCAGCAGCGCGCCGAGCAGCAGGACCGAGTAGTGGATGCCGCAGGCGGCCAGGTAGGAGGTCCAGGGGATCAGTACGGCGACGGTCGCGACGACGGCGAACGGGATGCGCAACCGACTGGACAGCAGGCCGGCCAGCACCAGGCCCAGCGGCCAGACCAGGTAGAACTTCTGCTCGATACCGATGGTCCAGGTGTGCAGGAAGGGCGTGGCCGGGTTGAGGTGGTACTCGTTCATAAATCCGAGGTACTCGGGCAGGTGACCCCTGAGGATCGGCCAGGCTCTGCCCTGGCGATATGAATTGGCCACGGTCGCGGCCAGCGCCAGATAGTAGAGCGGCATGATCCGGAACACCCTGCGCACATAGAAGTTCCGCAGTGATATTCGCCCGGTCCGGTCCTTCTCGCGCAGCATCAGCGTCGTTATCAGGAATCCGGACAGCACAAAGAAGATATGGACACCGATCCATCCCGAGAGCGCCCTGCAGGCGGGCCCGCCGAAATGGAAGAAGACCACGATGACAGCGGCGACGGCACGCAGGCCGTCGAGTGCCTCGAATCGCCGAAGGCCCAGGAATTCGGCGTGCGTCATCCTCTTCAATTTCATGAGGGAGGTCTCTCCGGTGTCTTTCCGGGACGGTCCTTCCAGGATATGGAGGACAGCATTCGGTCAGGGCTGCGAAAGGGGCAGCATATACCCGCCCTGTGTGATCCCTGTGACTCCGCCTGCCTGGGGCTCTCCCTGAGCCGTGTGCTGGACCCCGCCCGCCGCGACTCCCGGGAATTCGACGAAATCTGCACTCGGCAACGCCCCGGCTCCGAGCCGCCGCCGGGCGGCGGAGCGGGGAACCGGACCGATCATCTAGGCTGTGGGCTCGGACCGATTGGCTATCGTGCGGTGCTGCGGGCGCTCCTGCAGGCTAGGAAACACGGCAGGACACGACGATGGAGAGTACAGAGAGCACAGGTCGCGCCCTCGCGGGCAGGTACCTGCTGGGCGACCGGCTGGGCCGCGGCGGCATGGGCACCGTGTGGCGTGCCCAGGACCAGATGCTGGGCCGTGTGGTCGCCGTCAAGGAACTCTCCGTGGGTCACCTCGCCGAGGAGGACCTGCTGGTCCTCCAGTCCCGGATGAAGCAGGAGGCCCGGGCCGCCGCGCGGATCAAGCACCCCGGTGTGATCACCGTTCACGACGTCCTGGAGCAGGACGGCAAGCCGTGGATCGTGATGGAGCTGGTCAACGGCCGGTCACTGGCCGAGGGATCGAGCAGGACGGGGTACTGAGCCCGGCCGAGGCGGCCGGAGTCGGCTCGCAAGGTGCTCGCCGCGTTGCAGCAGGGCCACCGGGCCGGCGTGATCCACCGGGATGTGAAGCCTGCCAACGTCCTGCTTGAGCACCAGACCGGCCGGGTGGTGCTGACCGACTTCGGCATCGCCACCTTCGAGGGCGACTCCGCCCTCACCCGCCCGGGCGACGTGATCGGCTCCCCGGACTACCTCGCGCCCGAGCAGCTCCAGAGCGCCCGTCCCGGCCCCGCCTCCGACCTGTGGGGCCTGGGCGCCACCCTGTACACCGCGGTCGAGGGCGAGTCCCCGTTCCGCCGTGACTCGCCGCTGTCCACGCTGGCCGCCGTCGTGTCCGAGCCGCTGCCCGAGCCGGCCCACGCGGGGCCGCTCGCCCCGCTGCTGCGGGCCCTGCTCTCCAAGCGGCCGGAGGACCGTCCGGAGACCGCCGAGGCGATACGCATCCTGGAGGCGGTCGCCGCAGGCGATGCCCCCGCCGCCGCGCCGTTCGGGCAGCCGGGCCCCGGCGGCTCCGAATCGACGTTCAGCGGGCCCTCGTCCAGCAACCCCTCACCCGGTGAACCCTCCCTCGCGGGTCTTCGCTCGGCGGGTCTTCGCTCGGCGGATCTTCGCTGGGCGGCCGGATACCCGACGCTCCCGGCCGGGACACGGCCGTGGACGGCCCAGGCGCCGCACGGCAACGAGCTGCCCACCGAGGCCGGGCTGCCGCCCACCCAGCACCTCACCCCCGCAGGCGGCACCACCACCCAGCGCGCCACGGCTTCCGCCTCCGCCCCGCCGCCCGCCTCGCACCGGCGGCAGCGCCGCCGCCGTTCCCGCGCCTGGCCGGTCGCCTGGGGGCTGGCCGTGGTACTGGCCGCCTGCGGCATCGCCTTCGAGGTCGGCCACCAGGACTCCGGACACCCTGCGGCCTCCGGAACACCGACCACGCACCGGACCGGGACGCCCACGCCGGTCGCCCCCACCGCTCCCGCGGGCTACACCCTGCGACAGGACCCGGCGGGCTTCTCCTTCCCGCTGCCGACCACCGGCCGCCCCTGGGTGCGGGCGGCCACCGGCCTGAGCGCGATCGACTACACCCCGGACGGCCAGGCCCACCTGCTGACCTTCGGCGTCACCCCCGGGTCGGGGATAACGCCGATCCAGCACGCCGAGCAGATGGCCAAGGAGGTCACCGCGACCTCCCGCACCTACCAGCTGGTGAGCCTGGACCCGGACAGGATCAAGGGCTACCCGGGTGCACGCTGGGAGTTCACCTTCAGCCAGAACATCAACGGCACGCTGCAACAGCGTCACGCGATCGAGCAGTTCTACAAGGACAGCACGGGCACCGAATACGCCATCTACCTGGCCTGCCCCGAGTCCGACTGGAGCACGGGCTACAGCTGGTTCCTGCAGATCGTCCAGGGATTCACGGTTCCCTGAGGCCGGCCCTGAGGCCCTCCCTGAGGCCGGCCCTGAGGCCCTCCCTGAGGCCGGCCCGGACACGGGCTCCGGCCGGGGTCAGGCGGTGCGCAGGCCCCGCAGCGCGGCGGCGACGGCCTCCTCCAGCCGGGTGGTGGGCCGCCCGGTCAGCCGTGCCAGGTCGCCACTGCCGGTGTACAGCTCCCCGCGGCGCAGGCCCTGGTCCGCGTCGGCGAGGATGTCGGCGACCAGCTGCGGCAGGCCCGCCGCAGCGAGCGCCTCGGCATGCTCGGCCTCCGGCAGATCGGTGTAGCCGACCTGGGTACCGGACTGGGCGGTGATCTCGGCGGCCAGCTGAGCGAGGGTGAACGGCTCGTCGCCGCCGAGCTCGTACGCCCGGCCCTCGTGCCCGTCCCCGGTGAGCACCGCGGCCGCGGCGGCGGCGTAGTCGGCGCGCGCGGCCCCGCTGACCCGGCCCTCGCCCGCGCTGCCGAACACCGCTCCGTGTCCGAGGAAGTCGGCCAGACGGGCGGTGTAGTTCTCGAAGTACCAGCTGTTGCGCAGGAGGGTGAACGGCACGCCGCTGTTCCGCAGCAGTTCCTCGGTCGCCCGGTGGTCCTCCGCGAGGCGCATGGTGGTGGTGTCGGCGTTGACGATGCTGGTGTACGCCACCAGGTCGGCGCCCGCGGCACGGGCCGCCTCGATCGCGTTGCGGTGCTGCCGCACCCGGGCGGCCGGCTCACTGCCGGAGACCAGCAGCACGCGGTCCGCGCCCTGGAACGCGGCGCGCAGGGACGCCGGGTCGGCGTAGTCCGCGGCACGCACCTGCACACCCCGGTCCGCCAGCTCCTTCAGCTGGTCGGGGCGGCGTCCGGTGGCGACGATGTCGCCGGCCGGCACACCCCGCTCCAGCAGGCTCTCAACGGTCAGGCGTCCGAGCTGGCCGGTGGCACCGGTGACGATCAGGGACATGGAAGGGCTCCTTCGGTTTACGGTCGTACGGCTGCACCGGGGTCAACGGCCCGCATCCGACCCCATTCCATATCGCTGGTACACACTATTGCGTAAGGTACTGGCATGAAGGAAAGCATCCAGGTAGCAGGCATCTCCCGAGGGAATCTTTCCGGCGACGTCTTCGATCCGCACTGCCCCAGCCGGGCTCTGCTGGACCACGTCACCAGCCGCTGGGGCGTGCTGGTGCTGGTCGCCTTTCGAGCGGGACGCTGCCGCTGGGGCGAGTACGCCGCTGGGTGAAGGGCATCACCGACAAGATGCTCGCCCACACCCTGCGCACCCTGGAGGCCGACGGGCTGGTCCTGCGTGAGGCCCACCCGGTGGTCCCGCCCCACGTCGACTACAGCCTCACCGACCGCGGACGCGAGCTGGTCGCCCTGCTCCTGCCCCTGGTCGGGTGGGTCACCGCCAACGCCGCGCCCACCACCGAGGAGCCCTCGTGAGCTTCGCCGATCCCGCCTTCCACCGCGACCGGTACCCGTTCTGCGCCTCCCTGCGGGAACGCTCCCGGGTCCTGCTCATGCCGATGGACGGCGGCGGCGGGACGACGGCGGCCGTGGTCACCGGCTACGACCAGGCCAGGGCGGCGCTCGCCGACCCGGCGCTGTCCAAGGACGCCACCCGCTTCTTCGCCGAGCGCCCGTCAGGACGTTCCCTGCACCCGGCGCTGGCAAGCACCATGCTCAACAGCGACCCGCCCGACCACACCCGGCTGCGCCGCCTGGTCACCCGGGCGTTCACCCCGGCCGCGGTCGACGCGCTCGGCCCTTACATCGGCACGCTCGCCGAGCGGTTGGTCGCGGGCTGGTCGCCCGGACAGCGGGTGGACCTGGTCGAGGAACTGGCCGTGCCCCTGCCGGTGACCGTGATCTGCCAGCTGCTCGGCGTCCCGCCCGCCGACCGGGACAGCGTCCGGCGCTGGTCGACGGATCTGTTCGCCACCGGCGACCACCAGCGGACCGACGCGGCCTCCCACGCGCTGGCCGACTACCTGGCCGGGCTGGTCGCGGACAAGCGCGACCGCCCGGACGAGGCACTGCTGTCGGCACTGGTCGCGGTCCGCGACAGCGACGACGACCGGCTCGGCGAGCAGGAGCTGATCTCGCTCGCGGTACTGCTGCTGGTCGCCGGGCACGAGACGACCACTGCGGCGATCGGCAACGCCGTCCTCGCGCTGCTCCGGCATCCCGACCAGCTGGCTCTGCTGCGGGCGGATCCGCAGCGGATCACCGGCGCCGTCGACGAGCTGCTGCGCTACGACTCGCCGGTCAGCATCGCCACCTGGCGCTGGGCACCCGGGCCGGTCCGGATCGGGGACACGGAAGTACCGGCCGGCAGCCCGGTGTTCGTCAGCCCGGGCGCGGCCAACCGCGACCCGGACCGGTTCGCCGATCCGGACCGGCTCGACCTGGAGCGGGACGCGCGCTCCCAGCTCGCCTTCGGCCACGGCATCCACCGCTGCCTGGGCGCGCCGCTGGCGCGGGCGGAGCTGCGGGTCACGCTGCGCGTGCTGCTGGAGCGCTTCCCGGGCCTGCGCCTGGCCGAGCCCGCCGACCAGCTGCGCCGACGGCGCTCCCGGCTGGTCCACAGCCTGGAGTCACTGCCGGTCCTGTTGTAGCCGCCGGTGAGGTGGATTGGGGTCTCCTCGTACGGCGTGGTCAACTCGGCTGTCCGGAGGAATCCCGGGCGTCGACCGGCGTCCGGGACGCGTGTGCTGCTGCTCCCGGCTACCATGATGCCGGTCGGTCGCCGGTTGCCTCTTCCTTCAGGCACGTGGTGACCGCCCCGGTCGTCATCACCCCCGTACCCGCGCGCATCTGCGGAGCCGCCGTGCACTCCCCGGACATCCAGGCACCGTCGGCGTCCGGTCTCGGCGAGCTCGACCGGTGGCTGAGTGACTGCCGGGCCTGCCCACGCCTGGTCGCCTGGCGGGAGGAGGTCGCCCGCACCAAGCGGCGGGCGTTCGCGGAATCGGAGTACTGGGCCCGTCCGGTGCCCGGCTTCGGCCCCGCCGACGCGTCACTTCTCGTCGTCGGGCTGGCCCCGGCCGCGCACGGCGGAAACCGCACCGGGCGCATGTTCACCGGTGACCGGTCCGGCGACGTCCTGATCGAAGCACTGCACGCGCTGGGGCTGGCGTCCCAGCCGACATCGGAGCGGCGCGACGACGGACTGGAGCTGCGCGGGTGCGGTTCACCTCCCCGGTGCACTGCGCGCCGCCGGAGAACAAACCCACTCCCGGGGAACGCGACACCTGCCGCCCCTGGCTGGTCCGTGAGCTGGAGCTGATGCGTCCCACACTGGGCGCGGTGGTCGCGCTGGGGGCCTTCGCCTGGCAGGCCCTGCTGCCCGCGCTCGCCCGGACCGGCTGGCAGGTGCCCAGGCCCAGGCCGAAGTTCGGGCACGGCACCCGGATCACGCTGCCGTCCGGTGACGGCAGCAGCCGTGGGCTGACGCTGTTCGGCTGCTACCACGTCAGCCAGCAGAACACCTTCACCGGGCGGCTCACCCCCGCCATGCTCCGCGATGTCCTCGGCCAGGCCGAGCGCGCGGCCGTCGGCTGACCCGGGCCCGGACCCCGACCCCGACCCGGACCCCGACCGCACCGGGTGTCCGGGGGGGGCGGCGGGTCAGTGGATGGAGGCGAGGGCGGCGAGCAGGATCAGCAGCCCCACCACGACGAGGCAGCCGGTGGCGCAACCCGACGTCACCTTGCCGGCGGCAACCGCCGCCCCGCTGTTGACCTCGACCATCCCACCGGCGGGGAGTCCGGGGTGGCGCTGCTGGTAGTGCACGACGATGGACCCGCTGCCCGTGTATTCGGTGCCCCACGGCGTTTTGTAGCCGCACTCTCCGCACCTGTACCGGTATGTGTCAGCCATGGCCGCCCCCTTGGACACTGTCCGCCCCGGGACCCGCGAAGGTGTTGTGCCAGAGACCGGATCCTTCGGGTACGCATACTCCTGTGGGATAAATTGACTATCCGTCAGGAAGATAGCTCCTTTCCCGCACCGTCGAGGCATACCGCACCAACCGAACCTCGGGCACAGCCCGTTGCGACCGGCCGGGTCGGACCGGAGCGGCGGCATGACCGGCGGTTCGGTGCATAAACGGCTTCGGGGAGACACGCCGCCTACAGAGCAATCGGCAGATTGAACGACCGGGCGGGCGAGGGTGGGCGTCCGACCCGTGCCGGCACACGTCTGGAGCCTCCCTTTGCGCACCTCAGCCCGCCGCCCGCTGCTGCTCGCCTGCGCCATGACCGCCGCCCTGTCGCTCTGGACGGCGAGCCCCGCCTGGGCCGAGCCCGGACACTGGGGCGACTGGTCGATGGACGGGACCTCCGGCACCCTCGACATCCCGGCCCAGAACTTCCCCCGGCCACGGTCACCACGACCAGCAGCAGCGCCCCCGTCGGGTCGGGGAAGTCCGCCTTCCTCAACAGCGGCACGCCGGTCGGGGCCCGCTACGGCAGCTCCCAGGACAGGCCGTATCTGGGGCTGCGCACGGCCAGGGGCGGGAACACCTCGCTGACCACGCTGGATTTCCAGGCCCCCACACCGGCGGACACGTGGATGTTCGCCCTGGGCGACGTCGACGCCGACCGGATCACCGTCACCGCCTACGGCGCCGACGGCCGGAAGCTGACTGCCGATCAGCTCGGCTGGCAGGGGTCGTTCAACTACTGCCAGGGCTCGCCCAGGCCCTCCAGCTGCTCCGGCCACGGCCCCTTCACCGACGAACCGGTCTGGCATCCCTCCAGCAGCACCCTGGTCGGCAACGGCGGCGACACCAGCGGGGCTTCGGGATGGTTCCAGCCCACCGTTCCGGTCACCAGGCTGGAGCTGGAGTTCAGCCTGCAGAGCGGCATCCCGGCGTACCAGCTCTGGACCGCCGCCCTGGACCGGCCCTCCGGCCCGGTCGTCACCGAGCCGCCACCACCGCCTACACCCCGCCGGGCACGCCGCTCGTGATCACTCTCCCGTCCGGCCCGGGCCCCACCGGCAACAGCCATCCCACCGTGACCCGCGAGCCGGATCACGGCACCGTCGACGTCGGGGACAACACCCTGACCTACACCCCGTACCGGGGCTTCGTCGGCCGGGACTGCTTCCGGTACAGCCGGGTCGACCGCGAGGACCGTACCCTCAGCCAGAAGCTGTGCGTGAAGGTCCACCGGACGCTTGCCGCCACCGGCACCGACGACCTTCCGCTGGTGCCGGTCAGCATGGGCCTGGTCGGCGCCGGCGCGGCCACCTGGACGCTGTCCCGGCGGATCGGGCGCCGCTACTGACCCGCACACGCCGCGCCCGTCGGCCGGGCGCCCGTCGGTCCGGGCGGGTGCCGCCGGGGATGACGCCGATCCTCGGCGGCCGGGCCCGGCCCGGCCCGGGCGGTCAGTCCCGGTCGGGAGCGCCGTCGGTCAGACTGTAGACCCTGGCGGCGGTTCCGCCGAAGACCGCGGCCCGCTCGTCGGGGCTGAGCCCGTCGGTCAGGGCCCGGGCGGATGCGAGGACCTGGGGGTAGCCGGCGGCCAGGGTGCAGACCGGCCAGTCGGAGCCGAACATCAGCCGGTCGGCTCCGAAGGCGTCCAGCACGGTGTCGGCGTACGGACGCAGGTCGGCGATCGTCCAGGAGTGCCAGTCCGCCTCGGTGACCAGGCCGGAGAGTTTGCACACGGTGTTGGGCAGGGCGGCCAGGGCACGGATGTCCTCAGCCCAGCCGTCGACGCGGCCGGAGGCGACCGGGGTTTGCCCAGGTGGTCCAGCACAAAGGTCAGCCCGGGGTGGGCGGCGGCGGCCTCGACCGCGGCGGGCAGTTGCTGGGGCAGGACCACCAGGTCGTAGCCGAGTCCCTCGGCGGCCACGGCGGCCAGGCCCCGGCGCACCTCCGGACGCAGCAGCCACCCCGGGTCGGGTTCGCCCTGGACCTGGTGGCGGATGCCCACCAGGGCCTGACCGCCGGGCAGTTGGCGCAGGGCAGCCAGGGTGTCGGCGATGTCCGGAGCGGTGAGGTCGGTCCAGCCGACCACCCCGGCGACAAGTCGGCTGCCGGCCGCCAGGGCCAGCAGCTCCGGGGTCTCCTCGGCGACGGTGACGGTCTGCACCACCACTGAGGCGTCGACTCCCGCCGCGGTCGCCTCGGCCTGGAGCTCCCGCGGACCGAAGCTGCGGAGCAGCGGTGCGAGCGCCGGGCCGGTGATCCACGGCTGCTCACGTACCGTCAGGTCCCAGATGTGGTGGTGCGCGTCGACGGTGCGCACGGCTCAGAGCTCCCAGACGACCGGGAGCGCCTGCTCGGCGCCCGCGGCGGAGTAGTCGTGGACGACCTCCAGCAGGTCGGTCATCCGCAGCTGCCAGCTGCGGTTGACCGGCAGGGCCGACAGGTGGCCGATCAGGGCGCGGTAGTCCTCGCAGACGATCAGGTGGAACAGGTCGGTGCCGCTGCGCCAGATGGTCCACTCGCTCACTCCGGCGGCGCGCATGGCGTCGGTGAGTGCGGGGGGAACCTCCCGGTGTGCGGCCTCGTACTCCTGGATCCGGTCGGCGCGGACGCGGGTGTGCAGGGCGATTCTCATGGGTGCTCCCAGGCGGGTGTCGTGGCTGTGGTGGGGGTTGTGCCCCGTCACCCGCCCTCTGCCCGGCCGGGGCAGGGGGCGGCTGCGCTCAGCAGACCGGTCCGGCGCAGGTCGGTCCACAGGGCTGCGGGGAGCGGACGGTGGTACTGCGCGACCGCGTCGAGGATCTGGGCCGGGCTGCGGGCCCCGACCAGTACCCCGGCGACGGCCGGGTGGCCGAGGGGGAAGCGGGAGGCCGCGGCGCGCAGCGGGACGCCGTGCCGTTCGCAGACCTGCTCCAGCCGCAGGGCCCGCCGGACCGCCTCGGCGGACGCGGGCCGGTAGTCGTAGGTGGTGTTGGCCCGGGGGTCGGCCAGCAGGCCGGAGTTGAACACCCCGCCGGCGACGACGGCGACACCGCGGCGTTCGGCCTCGGGCAGGAACCCGGCCAGGGCGCTCTGGTCGAGCAGGGTGTAGCGGCCGGCCAGCAGCACCACGTCCAGGTCGGTCTCGCGGACGAAGCGGGTCGGTACCGCGGTCTGGTTCATGCCCACGCCGATCGCGCCCACCACGCCCTCGGCACGCAGTTGTTCCAGGGCCGGGTAGGCCTGGTCCAGGGCCTGGTCGGCGTGGTCGTCCGGGTCGTGCAGGTAGACGATGTCGATCCGGTCCAGGCCGAGCCGTTCCAGGCTGGCGTCCAGGCTGCGGCGTACGCCCTCGGCGCTGAAGTCCCAGACCCGGCGGTGGTCGGCCGGGACGGCGAAGCCGTTCGCCAGGTCGTCGCCGGCGCCGTCGGGGGCAGGTTCCAGGAGCCGGCCGACCTTGCTGGACAGGGTGTACCGGTCGCGGGGGCGGCCGCGCAGGGCGCGGCCCAGCCGCCGCTCGGACAGGCCCAGGCCGTAGTGGGGGCGGTGTCGAAGGAGCGGATGCCCGCGTCCCAGGCGGCCTCGACCGTGGCGGCGGCCTCCTCGTCGCCGACGGGGGCCAGCAGGTTGCCGATGCCCGCACCGCCGAAGGAGAGCTCGCTGACCCAGGCGCCGCCGCGGCCCAGCCGTGACTGCCTGATGGCGGCCGCGCCGCTCATGCGCGTCCCCGCCCGGGCGGCAGCCGCAGCCCCTGCATGCCGCCGTCGACAGCCAGCGCGGTGCCGGTCACGGCGGCCGAGGCGGGACCGGCCAGATAGGCGATGGCGGCGGCGACCTCCTCGGCGGTGACCAGGCGGCCCATGGGCTGGCGGGCGTTGAGCGCGGCGCGTTCGGCCTCCGGGTCGGCGGCGCGTCCAGCAGCCGGCCCACCCAGGGGGTGTCGGCGGTGCCGGGGTTGACGCAGTTGACCCGGATCCCCTCGCGGATGTGGTCGGCGGCCATGGCCAGGGTCAGCGACAGCACCGCGCCCTTGCTCGCCGAGTAGAGCGCCCGCTGCGGCAGTCCGGCGGTCGCGGCGATGGAGCAGGTGTTGACGACCGCCGGGTGCGCGGAGGCCCGCAGGTGCGGCAGCGCGGCGCGGGTGGTGCGCACGATGCCCAGGACGTTGATGTCGATCACCCGGTGCCACTGCTCGTCCGGGTTGTCCTCGACCGTCCCCCGCGCCGATCCCGGCGTTGTTGACCAGGATGTCCAGCCCGCCGAGGGCCTCCGCGGCGCCCTGGACGGCGGCGCGCACCGAGGCGTCGTCGCCGACGTCGGCGGTGAAGGCGCGGATCGGGGCGGCGACGCCGGAGGGGTCCAGGTCCAGGACCGCGACGTCCGCGCCGTGTGCGTGCAGCAGTCGGGCGGTGGCCAGGCCGATGCCCGAGGCACCGCCGGTGACCAGGGCACGCAGTCCGGTGAAGTCGTTCATGACGCGCTCGTCTCTGCGGTGCGGCGGGGCCGGGGTTCGGCCGGCCCGCGTGAGGAGATGTCGGCCGCCCAGAAGGCGCCGTCGGGGTAGGTGTACTCCGCGATCGACGCCGGGTGCATGGCGGCGGAGAAGCCGGGTGCGGTGGGCGCGACATAACGGCCGTCCGCGGATCACCACCGGTTCCAGGAACTCCTGGTGGAGGTGGTCGACATACTCGATGGCCCGGTCGTCGGTGGTCCCCGACAGGGCGAGGTAGTCGAACATGGACAGGTGCTGCACCAGTTCGCACAGGCCCACCCCGCCGGCGTGCGGGCAGACCGGGACCCCGAACCTGGAGGCCAGCAGCAGGATGGCGAGGTTCTCGTTGACGCCGCCGACCCGGGCGGCGTCGATCTGAAGCACGTCGATCGCGCCGGCCTGGAGCAGTTGCTTGAAGACGATCCGGTTCTGCACATGCTCGCCGGTGGCGACCCGGACCGGGGCGACGGCGGCGCGATGGCCGCGTGCCCGAGGATGTCGTCGGGGCTGGTCGGCTCCTCGATCCAGTAGGGGTCGAACTCGGCCAGGGCCTTGGTCCAGACGATGGCCTCGGCCACGTTCCAGCGCTGGTTGGCGTCGATGGCGATGCGCACCGCCGGTCCCACGGCCGCGCGGCGACCCGGCAGCGGCGGATGTCGTCGGCGAGGTTCGCGCCGACCTTCAGCTTGATCTGGGTGAAGCCGTCGGCCAGGGCCCGGCGCGCGAGCCGGGCGAGCTTCTCGTCGGAGTAGCCGAGCCAGCCGGGTGAGGTGGTGTAGGCGGGGTAGCCCCGGCGCAGCAGGTCCTCTTCGCGTGCGGCGCGGCCGGCGCGGCCCCGGCGCAGCAGTTCCAGTGCCTGGTCGGGGGTGAGCGCGTCCGCGATGTAGCGGAAGTCGACCTGGGAGACCAGCCATTCCGGCTCGGCGTCGGCCAGGAACTTCCACAGCGGCTTGCCGGCCCGCTTGGCCGCGAGGTCCCAGACGGCGTTGACGACGGCTCCGACGGCCATGTGCATCACCCCCTTCTCCGGTCCCAGCCAGCGTAGTTGGCTGTCGCCGATCAGGTCACGGCTGAGCGGTCCCGGGTCGGCGCACAGCTCGTCGACCGAGCGGCCGAGCACATACTCGCGCAGCGCGTTGATCGCGGCGAGCTGGACGTCGTTGCCGCGGCCGATGGTGAAGGCGAAGCCGTGGCCCTCCAGACCGTCCCCGGCGTCGGTGCGCAGCACCAGATAGGCGGCCGAGTAGTCGGGATCCGGGTTCATCGCGTCCGAGCCGTCCAGCTCGCGCGAGGTGGGGAAACGGATGTCGTAGCTGTCCATCGCGACGATCCGCGCGGTGTCTGCGGACACGGTGGTTCCTCTCGGGTTCGGTTCGGCGGCCGTCACAACAACCGTGCTGCTCCGAGGACCTGGCGCCGGCCGCCGGGCCCGTCGGGCTCCGGTCGCACGCCGGTTCCGGGTGGTCGCCGGGGCGGGGACAGGGGTGGTCGGCCACGCAGGGTCCGGCGATCCTGCTCGGATCCCTCATGAGCAGCCCGGGATACCGGGGGATCGACGCGTTCGTCTCCAACTGCCTTGACACGCAACAGTTTCACTTGAGCTCTCCGCTCGTCGAAGGCCATCGCCCCGGGGCTGCTCCACCGGCCGCCGCCACCGCGGCGCACCTCCGGATGACTCGAAGCGTACGGAAGTGGCGGCCCCACACGCAAGCATTCATCGGATGTATTGCTTCGTCCTCCGATCACGGGAGGGCAACCCGGCGACCACTGCGGGTCGCGCCGGACAGGGGTCCTGCCATCCGATGACTTGTCGGCGGCCCAGCATCGTGTGGCCGCTGACGGCCGGGGTGCGGGCCGACGACTGCGGGCTTGGACCGGGAGTGCGGGCTGCGCCCAGGTCACTTTTCTGATTCATCCGATGACTAAACCTTGCCGTCCTGGCAACGCCCTCGTAATGTCTGGGACATCCCGCCCAAGGATGTGCTGCCGACGGAACCTCCCATCCTCCCCACAGGGGACAACTACTCCGATGTATCCGGCGGGCCCGTCATCTCTCCGGGCCCCCGCAGGCGGGCACGCTCCTCGTCCACCCAGGTTCGTGATTGGAAGACCATGAAATCAACACGTCGTCTCACCGCGGCAGTTGCGGTTGCCTGTGCGTCCACGCTGCTGGCCGCGTGCAGCTCCGGCACGGGCTCCGGCTCCTCCGGCTCCGCCAAGGGGCAGATCACCATCGCGTCGACCTGACCTTCAACAACACGCGTTCTGGGCGCGTACATCAACTATGAGAAGCAGTACGCGGCTTCGATGAACATCAAGCTGATCGGCCCGCTGCTGGCGCTCGGTCGGCCGGACGCCAGCGAGCAGACACCCAGATCGAGGACCTGGTCAACGAGGGCGCGAAGGCGATCGTGGTCAACCCGAGACCGCGACCAGCCTGGGCCCGGCCATCGCCTACGCCGGGGCGCACCATGTGCAACTGGTCTCCGTGGACACCGTGGTCGGCGTCGGCCACGTCTACATGGTGGTCCGGGCCTCCAAACACCGCCTACGGCCAGGACGCCTGCGCCTACATCGGTTCGCGGCCAAGTCCGGCTATGTGCTGGACCTGGAGGGTGACCTGACCTCCTCCAACGGCGCCGACCGCTCCAACGCCTTCGACGCCTGCATGGCCGCCGACTACCCCGGCGTCAAGGTGCTCAAGGACCCCACGGTGTGGACCGACGCCACCGCCGTCACCGACGCGCAGAACGCGGTCAATGCGTATGGCAGCCAGCTCAAGGCCATCTACAGCCAGTGGTCGGCCCCGGACACCGGCATCATCCCGCTGCTGAAGTCCAAGGGCCTGGGCACCGCCGGAAGCGCCGGTCACGTGATGCTGGTCAGCGACGACGGGGTCCGTTCGAGATGTGCGACATCGGCAACGGTTCACTCGACGCCTCCCAGTCGCAGCCCGCGAACCTCTATGCCCAGTACGCCCTGACCTACGCCGTGGACGCGGCCAAGGGGTGACCCTGTCGGCCGGACAGCCGGGCGGCGCGCCCACCCTGCAGAACGTCACCTACCAGGGCGACACCAACCTGTCGGACCCCATAGTCGCCCGTTCGTCACCAGGACCGCGCAGACCCTCAGCCTGCCCAGCCCGGTCGACCAGCTGCCCGCGAGCTTCACCACGACGCGGTCTCCGACGGCGCCCTGTGGGGCAACGTCTACGGCGCCGCCCACGGTGGCGTGTGCAGCAGTTCCTGACCTCCCCCGGCTGCCCCCGGTCGCGGGAGCGACGCGGGCCGCGCAAGCAAGAAAGGTGCCACGATGACAGCAGTCGGATCCCGGCGGTCCAGGCCGTCGGAGTCGACAAGCGCTTCGGCAGTACCCACGCCCTGCGCAGTGTCGATCTGCACATCGACGCGGGCCGTGCCTGGGTCTGGTCGGCCGCAACGGCGCCGGAAAATCGACCCTGGTGTCGATTCTCAGCGGCCTGGCCGCTCCCGACTCCGGGCAGGTGCGCATCGGCGGTGAACCCGCTCCCCCGGCCGGCGCGGTCGACGCCTGGCGCGACGGATCGCCACGGTCTTCCAGCACTCGATGGTGGTACCGCAGCTCAGCGTTGCCGAGAACGTCTTCCTCGTGCGCGGACCGGCGGTGGCAGCCTGGTGAACTGCGCGCCATGCGCGAGCGGACCGGCGACATCATGGCCGAGTGGGGCTTCGACATCCATCCCGCCACCCTGTGCCAGGACCTGACGGTGGAGCAGCTCCAGATCGTGGAGATAGCCCGGGCCCTGGCCACCGGCGCACGCTGCCTGCTGCTCGACGAACCCACCGCCGCCCTGGAACGCAATGCCGTACAGCGGCTGTTCGACCGGGTCAACCAGCTGACCGCCGGCGGTGTCGCGGTGATGTACATCTCGCACCACCTCGAAGGTCTTCGAGATCTGCAACGACGTGGTGGTGCTGCGCGACGGCCAGGTCGTGCTGACCACCCCGACAACCGAACTGACGAAGGATCAGTTGGTGGCGGCCATGGTCGGCACGGTGGCCGACGCCACCCGGCCGCCGCTCCCCCGGCCGCCGCTCCGACCGCCACCGCTCACCCGGCCGCCACCGCTGCCACCTCTGCCACCGCCGACGCGGCCACGCCCCGGGGCGGCGATCCGTGCTGGTCGTCGAATCGCTGGTCACCTCCTCCGCCGGGGCCCCTCAACGGCGTCTCGCTCCAGGTCGGCCCCGGCGAGTGCGTGGGGTCACCGGACTGCTCAGCGCCGGGGTTCTCCACCCTGGGCCGGGTCGTCGCCGGGGCCGAGACCTGCGCCAGCGGAAGGGTGGTGGTGAACGGACGCGTGATCAGGCCCGGCCGCGCGACCTCGCCCAGGAGGCCGGTTCGGCTACATCCCCGGACCGACGCCTGGAGGGTTTTGTCGCCCATCTCGGCGTCGCCGAGAACACCACCATGACCATAGCTCCCGGCTCTCGGGCGCCTTCGGCTTCTGCGCCCCGGTCGGCGGACCGAAGCGCCCGGCCGTCACCGAGGCCCTGGCGCTGGTGTCCGCCGGACCGCAGCAGCCGGTGGGTGAGCTTCCGGCGGCAACCAGCAGAAGGTCACGGTCGCCCGCACCCTCATCCACGACCCGGCGGTCATCGTCGCCATCACGCCGACCCGGGGCGTGGACATCGCCTCCAAAGCCCTGCTGCTGAAGGCCCTTTCGGACTACGCCCGGCGGACCGGGGCCGCGCTGCTGCTGGCCAGCGACGAACTGTCCGACCTGGTCGGCTGCGACCGGGTGGTCGTGCTGGTACGCGGCGAGGTCTTCGCGGAGTTCACCGACACCCCCTTCGACCGCGAGGCCCTGATCGCAGCGACCGAGGGGCTCACCGGAAACGGCCAGGACGCAGCATGACCACGACTTCAGGAGTAAGCCCATGACCCGCCCCCCCCCAAGGCCGCCGCTCTCCCGGCCTCGCCCGGCGACGCCCTCCGGGCCACCACTCCTCCGCTCGCCGTCCCGGCTGCCGCGCCGCGCCGCGCCCAGACCCTGGGCATCCTGCGCCAGGCGGCGCTCGCCCCGGTGCTGGTGGTGCTGGTCGTCGTCGGTTCCCTGGTCAGCAGCGCCTTCCTGACCGTGAACAACCTCACCGGCATCGGCCAGCAGATCTCGGCGCTGGGTGTGGTCGTCGTCGGCGAGAGCCTGATCCTGCTGATCGGCGGCATGGACCTGTCCCTGGAGTCCACCTACGGCCTGGCCCCCATGGTCGCCGCCTGGCTGATCCTGCCGGTCTCCTCCTTCGGCAACGGCATGCAGCTCAACCCCTGTCTGGGCCTGCTGATCCTGATCCTGGTCGGCGCCGTCATCGGCCTGGTCAACGGACTGCTGATCGTCAAGGGCCGGCTCAACGGGTTCATCGTCACCCTCGGCGTCACCATCGTCCTGGCCGGACTGCAGAACGGCATCGTCAAGGCCCAGACCCTGTTCCAACTGCCCACCGCCTTCGGCTACCTGGGCTCCGCGTATGTCGGCCGGGTCCCGGTCTCGCTGATCGTCGCGGCGCTGATCTTCGTCGGCGTGGGCCTGTTCCTGCGCTACCACCGCACCGGCCGTGCCATCTACGCGGTCGGCGGCAACCCCGCAGCGGCCCGCGCCGCCGGGATCAAGGTCGACCGGATCCGCATCGGCGTCTATGTCGCCGGCAGCGTCCTGGCCGCCATCGGCGGTCTGATGGAGTCCGGCCGGGTCTCCGCCGTCACCGGCCAGCAGGGCTACGGCGAGGGCATCATCTTCTCCGTGTTCGCCGCCGCCGTCATCGGCGGCGTCAGCCTCAAGGGCGGACGCGGCAACATGGTCGGCGCGGCCACCGGCGTCATCCTGCTCGGCCTGGTCCAGAACATCCTCGACCTGGCCAATGTCTCCAACTACTGGATCGAGGCCATCGACGGCGTCGTCATCCTGCTCGCCCTCGTCCTGGCCCGCGTCATCGGCGGCGAGGCCACCGCCGAATAGGCCTCCGCCGGGCCCGCTCCGTGGCCCGGTGTCCCCGGCCGGGCCTCGGATACGATGCCCGCAGAGATCTGATCTGTCAGGAGTGCGGCGTGCCAGTTACCGATGAGGCCATCGGGAAGATCAAGGAAATGATCGTTTCCGGGCAGCTGCGCCCCGGTGACCGGCTGCCCAAGGAGCAGGACCTCGCCGCGCAGCTGGGGCTCTCCCGCAGCTCGCTGCGGGAGGCGATCAGGGCGCTGTCGCTGCTGAACATCCTCAACGTCCGGCAGGGCGACGGCACCTATGTGAGCAGTCTGGAGGCCGGGCTGCTGCTGGAGGCGGTCACCTTCATCCTCGACTTCCACCACGACGACACCATCCTCCAGGCGTTCCAGGGTACGCGCCATCCTGGAGCCCGCCGCCACCGCCCTGGCCGCGCAGCGCATCGACGAGCAGGAAGTGGCCGGGTTGCGCGCGTTGCTGGACGAGTTGGGGGAGCAGCCGGGGATGCCGGAGCTGGTGGCCAACGACCTGGAGTTCCACTCCAGGATCGCCGCCGCCTCGGGCAATCCGCTGCTGTGCTCGATGCTGGAGAGCATCTCCGGGCCGACGGTGCGGGCCCGGGTCTGGCGTGGCATCACCCAGGAGGAGGCGGTGCCGCGCACCCTCGCCGAGCACCGGGCCATCCTGGACGCGCTGGCCGTGCACGACACGGACGCCGCGCGGGCCTGGGCGACCATCCACGTGTCCGGCGTCACCCGCTGGCTGGACAACTCCCGCTGACCTGGAGCACCGCTCTCCGCATGCCCGCGCAGTCGCGGTGCCGATGGGGGCGGCCCGGGTCCGGGCCCCCCCACGCCGCTGCCGGCGGTGTCGCCGCTGTCAGTGGTGTCACTGTCAGTGGTGTCGCTGTCAGTGGTGTCGGTGTCGGCGTCAGTCGACGTTGAGCGCGTTGTCTCCGACGACGAAGGAGGTCTGACCGTTGCCGCTCTCGGCCCCGGTGAACTTCAGGGTGACGGTCTGGCCGATGTAGGGGGCCACATTGAAGGTGTACTCGCTGTAGCCGCCGGCCGCGTTCAGGTTGGACAGGGTGTCCAGGGTCTTGAGTACCGTGCCGCCGGAGTTGAGCAGCTGGATCTTGAGGGTGTCCTGGGCCTTCCCGCTGGTGTTGGCCGTGTCGATATGGACCCAGGTCGACAGTGACGCCGTCAGGCAGGTGGACGGGACGGCGATGCTCTGGGCGAGGGTGTCGGTGTGCTTGCTGCCGTAGCCGTCGAGCCAGGCGTCGTAGTCGCCGGTGTAGGCGGGCTGCTCGGAGGTGTTGCTGTTGAGCACCCCGGACGACGCGGTCCACGGGGTGAGCGCCCCGGTGGAGAAGCTCGGGTTGACGATCAGCTGCTGCGCGGTGCAGCCGCCGCCCGAGGCGGCGCTGACCGTCCAGGTGAACTGGGTCGATCCGGAGGCGCCGGTGGTGTCGTCGGCGGTGACCTTGACGCTGTAGCTCCCGGCGGTGGTCGGCGTGCCGGAGATCAGGCCGCTGGCGGAGCCGATCGCCAGGCCGGGCGGCAGCCCGGTCGCCGAGTACGCCAGCGACTGCCCCGGGGCCGAGTCGGTGCCGGAGATCTGGAGTGAGGCGGCGGTGCCGACGGTACCGGTCTGGCTGCCCGGGTCGGTCACGGTCACCACATCGGCGCCGCCGGCCGGGTCGACCTCGAAGGAGAAGGCGGCCGAGCCGGTGGCGCCGGTGGTGTCGGTCGCGGTGACGACACCTGCGGTGCCCGGGGTGGTGGGTGTCCCGGAGATCAGCCCGCTGCTGCTGATGGACATGCCCGCGGGCAGGCCGGTGGCCGAGTAGGTCAGTGTCTGCCCGGAGGCCGAGTCGGTGCCGTTGAGCTGCACCGAGTCCGGCGTGCCGACCGTGGCGGTCCGGGTGCCGGGGTTGGTGACCGTCACGGTGTTCGCGCCGCCGGTGCCGCCGCCGTTCCAGATGTCGGTGATCGGCGAGAGGCCGGCGCTGCTGCCCGCCTGGGGCAGGCCGTACATGGCCTCAAGGGTGGCCAGCAGGTTGTAGTGGTTGACGGTCTCGTCGTAGCTGCCGGTCTTCACGCCCTGGCCCACGACGATCGTCGGGACCTGGTTGTTCTCGGTGTAGTCGTCCTCGTCCCAGGTGACGACCAGCAGGCTGTTGTGGGTCTGGGCCCAGGTGGCGTAGGCCGAGAGGTTGCTCTTGAGCCAGGTGTCGGCCTGCTTGATGGTGCCGTCGTGCATGTCGTCGTCGAGGTTCGGGATGACCCAGGAGACGGTCGGCAGGCTCGCATAGTCCGAGGAGCTGGGGAACGCCGTGAACGGCTGCTGGTCGGCCGACGGGATGTTGCTGAAGTTGACCCAGGGCGAGTGCTTGCTGGCGTACTCCCCGGACGTGCAGGTGGCGGAGCCGACCTTCGGCAGGCCTTCGGAATAGCCCTTGAAGGTGTCGCCCGCGGCCAGCAGTTCGGAGCCCAGGTTGGCGGTGTTGCCCTCGGCGAGCGGGCACTCGTCGGCGGTCAGCCCGAAGGTGTTCCCGGCGAACAGGGCCAGGTAGTTCGGATCGCTCGGGTGGGTGATGGCGTAGTAGGAGGTCATCGAAGCCCCCTCGCCAGCCAGGGTGTTCATGTAGGGGGCGTCGGTCGTGTTGCCCATGATGTCGGAGTACGAGTGGTTCTCCTCCATCACCACGACCACGTGCGCGGGCGTGGGCACGGAGTTGGCGGCGAGCTTCAGCGGAACGGTCGGGTGCTGACCCGGTGCCATCACAAAGGCGGTCACGGCCGCGGCCGCCGCCAGTGGCACCAGGATGCGGGTCCTGAGCTGGGTGTGCCTGCGCTGTGGTGCTCTGAGTTGCATGGGTTCTCCACGGTGGGGGCTGTGAACGGGGGCTCCCGGTCGCCGCGCGGCGGCATGGCGCGCGGGCACGGCGGGTGCGCTTGTGCGGACCGCCGTACCCGGCCGCGTGGTTGGAGCCGGGCGGCCCGCGACGGTGGACACGTCGTACTCCGTCGGCGGGCCGGCCGCGGTGTGAACTGCCGATCGGCTGCCGGAGACACCGCACGACCGATCCGCATGGTGACAGCGCGCGGCTCCGGTGAGGGAGCCGCGCGCATCATCAATATGCCGATGCCGACGACCGACGACAAGGCCGTCCGGGCATTAACAGTTCAGTTATGGACATGTCATGCATATCGAATCAGAACTCCCAAGCGCACCCCGTGCAGTCCGGGACCGGTGTCGGCCGCGACCAGGACGATCCGGTGGTGGTCGTCCACATCCAGCCGGCGCTCGACCGCCTCGGCGGCCGCGCCGTCCGGCGTCCACAGATGGGTGGCCCGCGACGCCACCGTGGGCCCGGTGAACTCGACTTCGAGCACATAGTCGCGTACCGGCGTTCGCAGCCGCCGCCGGTGACGGTCCGTCAGCGGACCGGGGCGCTGCTCGACGAGCGCGTACTCGTCACCACCGCCTCGCCGCGGCCCAGCGGCCGCGGGAAGAGCAGCTCGGCGGCCAGCAGCTCGGCGGCCGGATCGGTGTGCACCGCGCCCACCCGGCAGCCGCGCACGGCTGCACCAGCGGCAGCGGGTGCCGGGCCGACCCGGTGGTGGAACAGCGTCCAGCGTCCGGGCCGTCCGCGGTGGCGCGGAGCACCTGGCGCACCAGATCCGCGCGGTCCGACCGGCCTCGTCCAGCTCCACGCGCTCGTGCAGCGAGAGCCGCCGCAGCGAGTCCTCCCAGCGTGTCCACCTGCCGCAGCGCCCGGTCGACGCAGTCGGAGGGCCACAGGGTGCCGATCGCGCCCGGATCGCCGGCCGTACGCCGCCCGCACTGCCGCCCGGGAGGCAGCCAGTACCGACAGGGGGCGCCCGGACCCAGGCCGAGGATCTCCTCAAGCGCGCGGCAGCGCCACCAGCGAACCGCGTCGCGCGGGCAGGCTGCGGCCGGACTGCCAGTAGCTGAGCGTCGCCGCACTCAGCACCACCCCGCGCCCGCCCAGCCGGTCCCGGATCCGCCCCAGGCTCAGGCCGCTCTCCCGGATCGCGACCCGCAGCGCCTCGGCGAACGGCCCCGAGTCGAGCAGGCCGTCGAGCTCCCGCCGCTGCGGTACCTGTTCCCTTGTCCCTGCCCGCACTCCCGCCACGCTCCATCCGGTCGACACCGGACGGGCCGGTTCTCAGGCCCGCCCGGGGCGGAGTTCAGCCGACTCCATGGCCGACCCGGCGTCATGGTGAACATCAGGATCTGTGCGGCACGGCATCGGTCCAGGAATCAGCATCCCCCATACCGGACCTGACTGGGAATCACATCTTTTTTCCGACAGCGGCGGTGGGGCTCAGCACGACGCTGCTTCCGGGGGTCAGCGTGAGGTCCTGGCTCCAGGCTCCGGCGCGGACGGTGGTGGCGGTACCGCCGACGCTGTGGACGGTCACCGACTGGACCTGGCCGCGCAGCCAGCTGAAGTCGACGGTGAAGCCGCCACGGGCGCCGATGCCGGTCACCCGGCCACCGGCCGCCCAGGCCTGCGGCAGGGCCGGCAGCAGCTCGACGACCCCGGGACGCGAGTAGAGCAGCATCTCGATCACGGCGGACGGGGTGCCGAAGTTGGCGTCGATCTGGAAAGTACTGCTGCTGCTTCCAAGGCTGTACATGTCGAGCATATTGATCCCGGCGCCGTTGCTGAAGTCGACGGAGGGCGCCATCACCGACAGCACCAGCTGGTAGGCCGTCTCCCCCTCCTTGAACCTGGCCCAGCACAGCGCCCGCCAGGCCATGCCCCAGCCGAAGCTCTGCATCCCGCGTGCGGTCAGCAGGTTGCGTGCGCCGGTGAGCAGGGCGGGGCTGGTGTCGTAGCAGATCCGGTCGCCGGGGAAGAAGCCGATCAGCGGCGAGAGATGCCGGTGGGTCGGGTCGCCGAGGTCGGCGTCGGTCATCCACTCCTCCAGCCGGCCGGTGGTGCTGCTGACCCGCGGGAGGTAGAGCCCGGGCCTGGAGACCGGCGACGGTGGCCCGGTAACCGGCGTCCAGCCCCAGCAGGGTGCTGGCCGTGCCGTAGTTCTCGAAGAGCTGCCAGACCAGTTCCTGGGCGTAGGTGATGCCGTGGGCGTCGGTGGGTCCCTGCTCCGGCGACCAGTCGTTGTCGTCGACCAGCACCTGGACGGTTTCGCCGGTGCCGGGGTCGGTGACGGTGGTGGTGAGCGCCGCGCCTCCCAGAACTCGCAGGCACCCTTGAGCAGGGGCTGGATCTTCGCCAGATAGGCGCGGTCCTGGGTGTACAGGTAGTGGTCGAACAGGGCGTTGCACAGCCAGGCGTTTCCGGCCGGATGCCACCACCAGCCCAGTCCGCCATAGGGGTTGGTGGAGATGGCGGTGGTCCAGCCGGCGATCTTCCCGGAGGAGTTCGCGAAACCGTTGCGGCTGTCGTTGAACAGCTGCCGGGTGGTCTGCTCCCAGCTGGGGACCTGGCTGACGCAGTAGTCGGCGAAGGCGTCGAAGCAACTGGACAGTCCGGCACGGTCGGGCAGCCAGTAGTTCATCTCCAGATTGATGTCCAGGTGGTAGTCGGACATCCAGGCCGGGTCGTTGCTGTTCAGCCACAGTCCCTGGAGGTTGACCGGCAGGCTGCCGCGGGAGCCGCTGATCATCAGATAGCGGCCGAGCTGGACATAGCCGGCCTCCAGCTCCGGGTCGGGGGTGAGCCCGCGGCGCGCGCGCGGTCAGCCGGGTGGCCGTGTCCATGGCCCGCTGGGCGGCGCTGGAGCGGCCGAGATCCAGGGTCATGGTGTCGGCCAGGGACCGGTAGTCGGCCACATGGGCGGCGAGCAGGGCTCCGGGCCGGCGGCGGACGGCGGCAACCGCCTTGGCCCGGGCCACGGTTGCCGGGTCGACTGCGGGGTTCATGAACCCGGCGGCGGCGTCGGTGCTGTAGTTGGTCCCACCGCTGAGGACGATCAGGAGCTCCTCGCAGCCGCTGAAGGTCACCGAGGCCCCGCTCACGGAGATGGTGCCGGTCGCGGACCCGGCTGCCGCCAGCGCCGCGTAGGCGAGGCCGTTGCCGAGCGTCCCGGAGAAGACGGCGGTCCCTCCGACGGGACCGGCGGCGGTGGTCTCGCCCCGGGTGCCGTCGAGTTCCAGGCTGCCGGTGTAGCTGCCGCCGCCGCTCTGGGTGAGGTGGAGCACGACCACGTCGTCGGGGTGACTGGAGTACACCGTGCGCTGGTAGTCGACCGACCGGTAACGGTAGCTGGTGGTCACCAGGCCGTTGCTGAGGTCCAACTGCCGCCTGTATCCGGTCAGCTGGTCGACGGTGTGGGCCGGCAGGTTCAGGTACGTCTGGGCGAGCAGCCCGAAGGTGCCGAAGTCGTCGGCATCGTAAGGGAACTGGCCGTCGCCGCCCAGGGTGGCGTTCAGGCCCCCGGTCCACAGCGTGCAGTCGGTGAGGTAGAGGAAGTCGCGGGAGGGGTCACCGCCGACCAGCGCGCCCAGCCGGCCGTTGCCGATGGGCAGGCCTTCGGCCATGATGTCGGCCTCGGTGGCGGGGGCCGGGTACCACAGGGTCGTGGCCCGGGCGGGAGGGACCAGTTCCGCGGTGGTGGGGCGGGTGGCCGCCGCGGTTCCGGTCGCGGCGTCGGCGGTACTGGTGAACTCCGGCAGGCTGCCGATCGTCATGGCTGCGGTGAGCGCGCCGACGGTCTTCAGCAGGTCCCGGCGTGAGTGGCCGGGACGGGCGGCGGGCATGTCGGCGGATGATCGGGCTTCGGACACGGCTCTTCCCCTTCGGGTGGGTGTGTGGTGTGCGGGCTGTTGCTGGAGTGCTCCGGCCGGGGCGGGCACGGTGGCCGCCCGCCCCGGCCGGCTGCCGGCTATCCGCCGATGCCGAGCGCGAACACGTGCATGGCGGCGCTGCCGCCGGAGATCCCGTCGCTGACCTCCGGCAGGGTCACCGCCGCGACCGTCTTCCCTGCCGTGAGCGGAACGGACTGCTCGAAGACATTCACCGCGGTGTGGTCCTGGGTGTTGCCGGGCCGGTTGCGGTAGCCGCACACGACGACCGGGTCGGCGCCGGCGGGCGCGGCGCCGTACCAGTCCGGGACGCCCAGGGTGAAGCCCTGGGTGCTGCCGTCGGTGTAGGTGATCAGGCCCGTGCCGCCGGCCGGACCGTAGGTGGCGGTGTCCAGGATGCCCAACTCCGTTCCGGATCCGGTCAGTTCGATGGTCTGGCCGTCGGCTGCGACATTGTCCGGCTGTCCGGCGGCGGCGGCGGGCCAGGAGAAGGTGATCCCGTCGTAGGTCAGTGCCGCCCCCGGGGTCACCCCCTGGGCGGCGAGAGCCTGCGCGGAGAGGCTCGACTGGGAACCGTCGATGTCGGCGGCGCCGGTGGCCGCGTCGTCGGAGATCCCGGTGTTGTCGAAGGCGGGCGGCCAGGGAGGCGAACGGCTGCGCGGTCTGCACCGAGCCGACCAGGGTGGTCCGGCCGCCCCGCGCTGCCCGGAACGAGGCGGCCAGGTTCAGCGTGAACGGGCCTGTGGTCTGCGGCGTCCTCGGCGGCGTCACGGTGAAGGAGAAGGCCGCCGTCCCGTTCGCCGCCACTGCGGGCAGCCGGACCTGCCTGCCGGCTGTCCAGCCCGGCGGCACCGACAGGGCCGCCTGCCCGTCGCTCAGCCGGGCACCGGTCGGGTTGCTGAGCGTGCCGGTGACCTTGAAGGCCGTGCCCGGGGTGAAGAAGGCGGACGGTTCACCGTGGTCAGGTAGGGCTGTGCCGGGGTCTGGAAGGAGTCGACGGTGAGCCCGCCGCCGCCCGTGTCGGCGACCTGGATGGTGTGTGCCCCGGCCGGCAGGCCGTCGGCGGCGAACAGCGTCTGCCCGGTCTCCTGGGTGTTCGCCTGGCCGCTGACCGTTCCCCTGGACACGCCGTCGATCAGGATCTGCGCGTTGCCCTGGCCAGGGCCCTTGTCGGCGACCAGGGCGATGCTGCCGCCGGTGAACGGCAGGGTGACCGAGGCGCCCGTGGTGGTGGTGCTGTGCCTGTCGTCGCCGCCCGGGGTGCCGTGGGCGGACCAGGTGCCGGCGTAGCTCAGCAGCTGGCTGTCGTTGTCGGCCACACCGCCGCTCACCCCGGTGGGGGCAAGGCCGGCGCCGCTCATGACCGACTGCGCCGCGGCGGGCCAGGCGTTCCCGGACACCACGGTGGGCCCGGTGTAGCTGATGTCGGTGCCGTTGTTGTCGGTGTTCGGGTTGTCGGTGAAGTCGGCGGGGCCGACGGTGATGTGGTTGATGGTCGGCGTCCACATGCCGATCCAGTTGCCGCCGTCGCTGTAGCTGGTCACGTTGTCGTACGTGTCCCAGTAGGAGCTGCCCTCGTCCTGGTAGAGCATGTTGTTGGTGTCGTTGCCGACCGAGACATAGTTGCCCGCCAGCACCGAGTAGACCCGGCGCCGTCCTCGCCCTGGGCGCCGTTGGTGTAGATCGGACCGCCGTCGTGCAGGACGTTCATGACGTCGTGCACATAGTTGTCGGTGATCCGGTTGTCCCCCGCGTAGTTGTGCGATCACGCACGACGTGCCCTGGGCGGCCTGCATACTGCACGGCGACGCCCAGCCCCAGCCCCAGCCGATCGACATCCCGGAGTAGGAGGTGTGGCCGATGTCGTTGTGGGAGACCGTCAGCTCCCGGGTGTAGCCGGCCCAGATCCCGACCGCGTCGGTGTAGTCCTGGCCGACGTGCGAGATGGCGTTGCCGGAGATCGTGTTGCCCGAGTCCATCAGGTCCGGGTCGTTCTGGAAGTAGTCGTCGACGTCGCCGACCGATATGCCGCCCGCGGCCGTGTCGGTGACGGTGCTGCCGGTGACCGAGGAGTTCTGCGTGCCGTCGGCCAGATCCACGCCGGTGGCGCCCAGATGCTCGAACGAGTCGCCGCTGAAGGCGATGCCGTTGCCGCGCGACACCGCGACGGCGCCGGGGTGACCAGCGGGGTGGTGGCCGGCCCCGAGGTGTTCCAGAGTACGGCCGCCTGGTTGTCGACATAGCCGGTGGTGACCGGCAGGTTCCAGGTCGAGTACGCGAAGCCGATGCCCTGGAAGGTGATGTCCCCACCGGCGCGATCACCTGCGGGGTGGTCTCGAAGCCGTCCACGACCAGGTAGTTGCCGCTGGTCGAGGTCAGCGTGACGGCATGGCTGCCGGGAGACAGGCCCTGCACCGAGTAGACCACCTGCTGGGCCAGGCGGGAGGGGCCGGTCTCGGTCCAGTGCTGCCGGGTGTCCGCGACACCGTCCACGGCCGCACTGAAGCTGCCCTCGTCGGAGTTCGTCTCACCCAGAACCTCCAGACCGGTTCCGGTGAAGGTGTAGGAGACCGAGGCACCGTCCGTGGTCGTATAGGCCACGTCGTTGCCCAGGTCCCGTAGCCCCGGCCGGACGAGGTGGCCCAGCTGCCGGTGTAACTGGCGCCCTGGGCGTCCTGGTTGACCGGACTGAGGTGCCCGGGCGTGCCGTCGAGGCTCACCAGGGTTTGCAGGGTGGGCAGTTCGACGTCGGCGGAGTGCATGTCCTGCCCGGGCGTCGGGATGTAGTACAGGTATCCGGCCCGCTGGTCCAGGTAGAACTGGCCTGGTGCGGTGAGCAGTTGGTAGGCGTTCTCCAGGTAGGAGACTCCGTCCAGGGCGGGCAGGCCGGAACCGTTGAACGGGAAGCCGAGGTTGGGCACGTCCACGTTGTTCGCGGCCCAGCAGCCGGGCGCGACATTGATGTCGGAGCCGCCGCCCGGGTCGGCGGTGATGCTCTGGACCGGACAGCTCATGTGCTTCCAGTCGTTGTCCTGGACGGCCCGATCTGCGTCTGGTCAGTGAACGAGGCGTAGGACGAGTCGGTGGTGCGGAAGCCGGTGGCGGTGGTGGTCAGCCCGGCCGGGCCGCGGCGGAGCGGGCCAGCGTCGCACGCTGCCCGTCGACGAACAGTTGCTCACCACCGGCGGCCGCGACGGCGGCGCCGACCGGCGCCCGCCAGATACCGAGCGCGGGATCGCTCTCGGTGAAGCCGGTGACCCGGGTCGCCCCGGTGAGCACCGGCTGTTCGCCGCCCACCGGCTGGTAGACGACATGGAATCCGTTACTGCCGGAGTCCTGCGGGCCCAGCTCGAAAGTGTCGGCGAGCCGGTAGCTGCCGCCGTACAGGTCGACATCGATGTCGGAGGTCATGTGCTGGTTCAGCGTCCGCACCTTGGCCACCGCGCCGCTCAGACCGCACGGGTCGTGGGAGAACAGCTGTCGCCGCCGCCGGTCGGCGAGGCATAGAGAGTGATCGGATGAATCCGCGGTGCAGCCTCGGCCGTGGCGACAGAAAGCCCGCTCACGGCGACGCCGAACGCGAGCAGCGCCGCGCATCTTGCGGCAGTTCTCATGGTGAGCCTTCCCGCAGCTGGGGTGTCATGTAGTCGGACCTATCAACCCCACAGTGGTGGAATTCCCGGGGAGTTGGGCGGGATCCGCAGACATCTGCACACCATACATCCGATGATTCTTCTGTCAATCCTCGCGTTCGGATCAATCAAAGCAGCGCGGAGCCCTGCTTCCAGGGCGCGACGGCAATGAGCAGGGCGGGACGGCATGCACTCAGCCATCCGATGTCTTTCGTTGATTGCGGTGAAACGCCAGCCGACCCGGGGCAGGCCGCGTCCGTCCACCGGCGTGGCTGCGCCCGGTGGAATCGCGGCGTTCGCCGACGCACCGCGGCGCGGCCGACCGCCCGGTGGATTCTGAACAGCACACGTTGGGAGCCGGCCCGCCTCAGCCGGGCCGGACTGGCGGACAGCCGGACGGCCGGACCCTCAGGGTCCGGCCGACCGGGCGCGGCGGGTGCGGGTCGGGTCTAACGGGTGCCCAGGGCGTTACGGACGGTGGGCATCCGGAGCAGTGTCATGCGGCGCCAGCCACCGAGCCGTTCGTAGCCGTAGACCGTGTGGATGCCGAGGGCCAGCGCGGCGGCCTTCGGCTTGGGCCAGCGCAGGATGCGCCCCATGTGGGCCATGACAGCGAGGCTGACATCGCGGTAGGTCCGGATCTCCGCGTGGGCGGTCTGCCGCAGGGCGGTGAGGATGGTCCGGCCGTGCCCGGCGGCCGCCAGTCGGAGCAGTTCCTCGTGGCAGTAGGCCAGATGGTTCTCCTCGTCCGCGGAGATCATCCGGACCGCGCGGCCGACCTCCGGTGGTCGCCGAACACGGCGGTCAGCAGCCGCATCTGCTCGGCGGCCCGCTGCTCGGTGACCCTGCTGTGAGCGAGGTAGACGATGATGTCGTGGTGGGTGAGCAGCTGATTCTCGCGCAGCCGCCCGTGCGCCAGACCGATGCCCTGACGCTCCAGGAGCATGGTGTAGTCCTCTCCTCGGGCACCTCGGCCTCGGCAAGGCCGCGCTTGCGCAGCAGCGCCTTGAAGACACGGCCGTGCTTATCCTCGTCGGCGCCGTGCCGGGCGATCTTCGGGGCCAGCTCCGCATCCGCCACCAGCGCGGCGATGCGACCGTTCTCCCAGCCGCCCTGGCTCTCCCCCTTCGCCGCGATGCTGCAGAACAGGCGGAAAGCCTCGTCGTTGTCGTGAATCTCCTGAAACAGGCTGCGGGCCGAGAGCACTCAGAACCGCCTCTCCCGGTGGCCGAAAAGCACCGATCGGGTCCGCGTCAGCTCGTGGACGACGTCGTTGATGTTGGTGCTTCAGTCAACAGCCGCGTCCACACCCCCGCAATCGCAGAGCCCCGTCGTTCCGCCGCCCGGAGCAACCGGCACCCCCTGCCTCACTCGTCCGGGCCCAGCCAGGAGCCCCCTACCGTCCGACCGCGCCGCCTGCCTGCCGGTCCATGCCCGGGGGTCTGGTCGGCCGGCTTCGCTCAGCCGACGTCGAGGCTGCCGGTGCGGGTGCGCTTGAGTTCAAAGAAGTCCTGGTAGCCGGCGAGGAGCCGGACACCGTCGAAGACCCGGAGCGCGTCCTCGCCACGCGGGATCGAACTGAGGACCGGGCCGAAGAAGGCGACACCGTCGATGTGGATGGTCGGCGTGCCGACATACGCGTCCGCGGCCGGATCCTTGCCCGCGTCATGGCTGGCCTGGAGCGCCTGGTCGTGCCCGCTGTCGTGGGCGGCGGCGGCCAGCTCGGGCGGCAGGCCCAGCTCAGCGAGGGATTCCGCGATCACCGCGTCGAAGTCCTCGTTCTTCTGCTGGTGGATCCGGGTTCCGAAGGCCGTGTAGAGCTCGCGCAGTCGCTCCTCGCCCGAGTGCTGCGCGACGGCTGCCGCCACCCGGGCCGGGCCGATCGACCTGTCCACCAACTCCCGGTACCACGAGGGAAGTTCATTACCCACATTGTGCAGGAACAGGCTCATCGCATGGAATCGCACCTCGATGTCCCGCTGCGCCTCGACCTCCAGGATCCAGCGGGACGCGATCCAGGCGAAGGGGCAGGCCGCATCGAAGTAGAAGTCGACGGTGGTCGTCGTCGCGGTCGGCGACTCGACAAGGGCACGCTCGTCATTCTTGGTCATGCAACGACCCTAGGCGCTGAATGACCCATATGCATGGGCCATTTGCCAGTGGGTCCACTGGGCCAGTCCGAGCCGAGACCTCAGGAGAAGTCGAGCCGGGGAACGGCTCCAGGGCCTGAGGTCACGGTGACGATCGCCCCGGGCACCTGCCACGGCCCGGTTCTGCCCGGGGACAGAGAACTCGATTGCCAGGGCGCGCGCTCTGGCCGACAATCCCCCCATGGACGATCTCCCGCAGGCCGACTTTTCCCGCAAGCCCACGCTCATCGGTGAGAAGGTGCTGCTGCGGCCGTTCGTCCTGGGCGCGGACGCGCCCACGCTCCGGTCGTTCCTCAGGGACCCGGAGGTGGGCCGTCTGACCGGCAGCGACCAGGGCCCGGCGGACCCCGAGCCCTGGGACGAGTCCGCCGAGGAACGGATGCGTGCGTGGTACAGCACACGCCATGAGCAGCCCGACCGGCTGGACCTGGCGGTGGTGGAGCGGACCACCGACACCTGCGTGGGCGAGGCGGTTCTCAATGAGTGGGACAGCGACAACCGCAGCTGCAACTTCCGAATCATACTGGCCGCGGCCGGCCAGAACCGCGGGCTGGGCACCGAAGCCGTGCGGTTGATCGTCGGCTACGGCTTCGAGCAACTCGGGCTGCACCGGATCTCGCTGGGCGTGTTCTCCTTCAACCCGCGTGCCCACCGCGCCTATGAGAAGGCCGGGTTCGTGGTGGAGGGGGTCTACCGCGACGCACTGCGGTACGACGGGGCGTGGGTGGACGACGTCCGGATGTCGATCCTCGCCCCCGAGTGGGAGAACCACCGCGGCCGCCCGGCATCCGGACACTGACCACTCCGAGCACTGACCGCCGCGCCGCGCCGCAATTCAGTGGCACACACCGCTTCGGGTGTCGATTCTGGTCACCATGTCAGCAGAACCCAAGTACCAGATACGCGCCGTCCACACGGCCTCCACGGTAACCGTCTACCAGGCGTACCCGCCGGAGATCGGGCTGCGCGCCGCGCGGGACGGCCGGTTTCCGGCGGCATGGCGCAGGGACCGCATGACCTGGATCAAACCCTCGTTCCTGTGGATGATGTACCGCTGCGGATGGGCCGAAAAGGAAGGCCAGGAGACCGTCCTCGCGGTCGAGATCACCCGCGAGGGCTTCGAATGGGCCCTGGAGCGCGCCTGCCTGGCGCACTACGTACCTGTGCTGCATGCCGACCAGCGCGCCTGGAAGCGGCAGTTGAAGCACACCCCGGCCCGGGTGCAGTGGGACCCGGAACGCGACCTGCACCTTCGGCCGCTGCCGTACCGCTCACTGCAACTCGGTCTGACCGGCGAAGCCGCCGAGCGCTACGCGGATGACTGGATCGTCTCGATCAGTGATGTCACCCCCTCGCGCGTTCGGTCCACACCCAGGTGAAGGACGGGGCGGTGGAAGCCGCCCGGCGACTCCTCCCCGTGGAACTCCCCTGTCCGGTGAGCGACACGCTTCTGGCTCATCTGCGTGCCTGATCCATCCAACCTGGTTGCACATAGTGCCAATTGATGATGTGTCGGTGGTACCGGGCAGCCGACGGAGCCGTGCGACCGGTGAAGGCAGCAGCCAAGGGAAGGCTGTCAGGCCGCCGCTGGCGGCTACCCGGAGCGTGGGGCGAACGCCGATGGCACGGCGAGGGCTCCGGCGGCGCGCGGACTGAGGGACCGTCGGATGCGGAAAGCTGTTGCCGGGGCCCTGGGTGGGCGGAGCACGGCGGGATGTCGGATCTGCTCGGGCGCGTGAACGCCTCTACCTCGACCCGACCGCCGGACTGGCTCAGCTGGAGGACCTGGTGACCGCCGTGCCGTACCGCGGGCGGGGCCACGGTGACGCGCTGGTCGCCACCGGTCTGGCGCTGGCCGCCGCTGCCGGAATCCCCCAGCTCTTCCTCACCGCGGACGCGTCCGACTGGCCGCGCCGCTGGTATGCCCGCCGCGGCTTCGCCTAGCTCGGCCGCAGCCATTCCTTCCTCGGTCGGTGCTGTGCGGGGCCGACGGCCGTTGCGGGTGGGTCAGTTCCAGCCAGGTACCGGCGGGAGGGGCCAGGCCGGCGGGGACGGCAGGGGAAGGTCGGAGTGCAGCCGGGGTGGTGGGCACGGCCGGACAGCCAGGCGAGCAGGGCGTGGCCGGGGCCGGTGACGGTGGGGCCGCCCCCGGACAGCGTCCAGGTCCGGCCGAGGTCGGGGGCGTCGATCCGGGCGACCGGGAAGCGCCGGGCCGCCAGTGCGGTCAGAGTGCTGTCCAGTGCCCAGGTGACGTAGTCGGCCGGCCAGTCGGCGCTGGTGTAGCCGAGGTCCAGGTCGGCGTGGTGGGTTTCCAGCTCACGTCGGCAGCGGCGCAGGGTGAACCAGGCCGGGTGCCGCCAGCCCGCGAGCGCGGTGACCAGGGTGCTCCAGCGTTCGGTGGGCATGGTCGCCGCCTCGTCGAGCAGCCGCTCCACGCTGGTGCACAGGTCGGCGACCAGTTCGGCGCCGCTGCGCCCGGCGCCCTCGTGCAGCGCACGCTCCAGGGTGGTGGCGTCGGCGCGGGGGCCGGGCTCGCTGCCGGTACGGGCGAGGGTGAGCAGCCAGCGGTAGACGTCGGCGCTGCGCGCGAGGTGGGTGATCAGGTGGCCGCGGCTCCAGCCGCTCAGCGCCGAGGGCTCGCGGGCCTGAAGGTCGGTGAGCGGGTCCAGCGTGGCGCCGAGGCGCCCGGCGGAGCTGCGGACGCCGTCGAGGAGGAGCTTCGCCTCGGCCAGTGCGGCGGTTTCCATGGTGTCGGACACAGACCGTACTCTACGGTCGGCACCCCAGACCGCGAACAGCTCGCCGACGGCGCAGTCATTCGACGGCAACTCCCGGTGCTGCAAGCGCTTGCGGACGACTCCGGACCACCTGCGTGGCCACGCGGGGCCAGAAGGGCATGCAGGCCGAGGAAGTGCAGCCCGCATAGCGCGCTCCCGGGTATCCCGGTCCCCGACTCATCCGGCCCGGTCCCCGTATCATCTGGCAGGGCCCACCACTCCATGACCTGTTTGCCCTGCAAGTACTGAGCAGGGTGCGCGTCGGGTGGATTACGGCAGGTCGCGGACGAAGGCCGTGCGCATGGGCGCCAACTCGGCCTCGATGGCGGCGGCTTCGGCGGCGGAGAGTACGACTGCGGGCCCGGCGGCGGGCAGTTGCTCCACATAGGCAAGCCGCAGGTGTGTCGGCGGATGGGTGCTGTCCACGACGGAGTCGTCCAGCCGGGACACCAGCAGCCGCCGCGCCCGCTCGCTCTGCGGGACGGAGGACACATAGGCACGCAACTCGTCCCAGTAGTCCAGCTGCGCGGGTCGGTCGGCGGCGCCGGACCGGGCCTGCCGGGCGGCCTGCCGCGCGCGTCGCTGATAGCGCTCGTTGAAGTGGGCGAACGAGCTCACCAGGGTCAGTGCCTGGAGCAGCCCCGCCGTGGCGTCCGTACCGCCGGTACGCACCGCCAGGGCGTCCGCGAGGTACTCGGCGCGGCGGCCCGAGAGCGCGGTGAGCCGACGGAGCAGCCGGTGGGCGAGCAGGACGACTTCCGCGAAGCCCGCGAGCAGCCAGTTCGCGACCCTGTCGCCGAAGGCGAGCAGCGTGTTGGCCGAGGCGCGGCCCGAGTGGATGAGCCGGTCCCGGCCGGGCTGCAGGATCGAGTACCACTGCGCCAGCTCGCCCAGGGCGGTACCGACCCACAGGCCGCGGCGCGAGTCGCCGTTGACGCCGTGGCCCAGTTCGTGCCCGAGGAGCGCGACCCGCTGCTCCGGGGTCAGCGACTCCCACAGCGGCAGGCCGAGCCTCAGCAGCACCCGTCGGCGCAGTCCGATCCGCGAGTACGAGGCGGTGTAGCCGTCGACGACGGCGATCAGGGCCGGCGGTGTGGTGCCGAGTTCCCTGGCCACCCGGTCGGTGAGGGCGTACAGGGCGGGCGCCGCACCGCGATCCACCAGCGGCATCCGCTTCAGTGCCTTGCGGCTCGGGCCGAAGCGGGGGCGGGCGAAGTAGCTGATGACCAGCAGGAGCACGCCCAGGCAGCGCATCGCCAGGTAGGGGAGGGTCAGCGCGTAGACGGCGTAGCCGGCCACGGCCACCGCCGCCAGGTGGACCAGGCCCGCGAAGGCGTAGGCGGCGACGGACACTTTGTCGAGCGTGCGCGGTCGGCTGCCGCCCTCGGTGACCCGCCGGAAGAGCCGTTCCTCGGTGGCCCGGTTGAACCGCCGCTGAAACCGGTCGCCCCGGCTCCTGGCCTCGGTCGCGCCGGTCGCACCGGGGTGCGCGTTCCACTCGCAGGCCTGGCACCACCTGATGAACCGGGGATCGTCGGTGAGGGCGCCACCGCAGTCGGGGCAGGACGCGGCGTGGGGAACAGCGACCGCGTCGGAAGCGGAGGAAGCCGGGGAAGTGGGCACGGACGATGATCATGCCGCATCCGCGGAATCCCGCGCGAACGGATTTCCCCGGTCACACCCTCCGGAGCCACGGAATCCGGCCGGGTGAATCAAGGTGCGTGCGGCGATCCGAACCGTGTTGGATGGCGCCATGACCGATGACCCTCTGCAACGTCTGCGCGAAGCCGTGCGCCGCACGCGGGAGTTCACCAGCACCCGGCCGGCCACCGGGCTGACCCACGACGCCGCCGACGACACCGTGGGCACCATCGGGACTGATGACGCCTGCGGCTATGACCCGTTCCCGTTGCTCAGGGCCCTGCACGAGGCCGGTGCCCGGGTCGTGGTGATCGGCCAGACCGCCGGGATCCTGCACGGCTCCACCGAGCTGACCGGTGATCTCGACCTGCTCTGGGCCGGCGACCCGGCTGGGACCATCCCCATGGCTTCGGCCTTCGCGGCCGTGGGGGCCCGGCTGAGCGATGACGACGGGCGTTCGCTCCCGCTCACCGCGGATGCCTTCCTCCGCCCGAAGGTCCAGTTCTCCTCCCCCGCCGCGAGTGGCGACTGCTGTACCCGGCGTTGCCCTGGGGCGCGCTGGCCGTCGGGGACTTCCTGGAGCGGGCGCTGACCGTCGCCGACCCGGAGGGATTCGAGGTCCACTACCTGCGGCGGGAGGATCTGATCCGGATGCGCCGGGCGGTCGGCCGCCCCAAGGACCTCCGCCGGGCGGACGAACTGGAACGCCGCTGAGCACTGTTCGGCACCAGCGGCGTCGGCGGTGTGCCCCGCGCCCGCCCTCCCCCGCTCGGGTCACCCCCGGATGCGGGGCGGTGCCGGATCGGCCGGCCTTGGTGGGAGTGCATCCGCTGGGTGCCCGCAAGACGGAAACGCTCGTGCTCAAGGGCTTCAAGAACTTCCTGATGCGCGGTGACGTCGTCATCGTCGCGGTCGGACTGATCGTGGCGCTTGCGTTCAGCAGGCGCGCGGCGGAGCGTCCGCCTCCGGGTGACCGGCCGGGGCCCGGGCCGGGTCGGCGGGGAAGTGGCACAAGGAACGTTCCGGCTTCCTGTCGTCGGCTTTCCTGCCGTCCGCTTTCCTGCCGTCGACGTGATGTAACGATCAGATAACTTGAAGAGATCTCGCTCACAGCCTCCGTCGGTCGCCTTCAGAGCTGCCAACAGGGCGAACAGCGCGGAGATGCACCGCTATCGGACGCCCTCCCCGAAGCAGGGACCCACGGCCGCCCTCACGCCGGGCTCTCGGCGAGGCCGAATCCGCGATCCGGACGCCCAATAAGATGGCGATCATTCGGCCCGTGTCGGCGGGGCTGCCCCGGCATTGCACCGGGCTGGAACCGGTCGGGTTCGGCCGCCGTCCCCCACCCAGTGGGTTGATCTCGCGCCGCCACTGTCCCGCGCCGAGCCCAAGCCCCGACGCCCGTCCCCGAACCAAGGAACCACGTGTCGACGATTGACCGAATACGAGTCGGTGCGCGCTCCGCGGCCGGGCGACGGAGCAGCCGCTGGTACCGCATCGACCAGTGGCCGCCGGAGCTTCAGGCACTGATCGGGGCCTGGGTGTGCACCCGGCTGCTCTACGCCGCGCCGATCATCGCCAACATCTCCGGGCAGCAGTACGACATCGGCCCCCTCTATCCCACCTGGGCGTCGGAGCTCGCGCACGGCCAGTTCCCCTGGCATGACGTTACCTGGCAGTACCCGCCGCTGGCCGGGCTGATCTTCCTCGCGCCCGACGCGCTTCCGTTTGTGAGCTACCAGACCGCCTTCGGCCTGCTCATGCTGCTCTGCGATGCGGCGATCCTGGCGATGCTGCTGGCGCGGCGCGGGGAGAGGGACGGAGCAGGCTCGGCGTCTGGATCTGGGTGCTCGGGCTGCCCGTGCTGTGGGGACTGCCCTATGTGCGCTTCGACCTCGCGGTGACAGCCCTCGCGGTCGGCTCGGTGCTGCTGATCAGGCGCTCCTCGGCGGGCAGCGGGGTGCTCGCCGGCCTGGGCGCACTGGTCAAGGCATGGCCGTTGCTGATGCTCATCGGGGCGCCGCGCGGGCGTAGCACCCGGCAGTCCTGGGCCGCCGCCGTCCTGAGCTGCGTGGTGCCGGTCGCGGTCATGGGGATGTTCTTCGCCCACGAGTTCAGCTTCCTCGGCGAGCAGGGGGCGCGGGGTATCGAGATCGAGTCGCTGCCGGGCGGCGCGCTGATGCTGGCCCACCTCTTCGGCTACAACTCCGACATCCAGTACACCTACGGGTCCTTCCAGATCAGCGGGGCCGATTCGGGGCAGATCGCCACCGCGACCCTGGCGCTGTCCGCCGTGGGTTTCCTCTGGCTGCTGTGGTGGCGGGCTGCGGGCCAGGGTGTGGACCCCGGCCACCACCGCCGACGCGGCGTACACCTCGATGCTGGTCTTCGTCACCACCAGCCGGGTCATCAGCCCTCAGTACTTCATCTGGCTGCTCGGGCTGGCGGCGACCTGCCTGGTCTTCAGCACGACCTCCCAGCGCGTGCCCGCGCTGGCGATGCTGCCGCTCACGGTGATCACTACCTTGGACTACCCGGTGTCCTTCGGACAGATCCTGAACGGCGAGCCTGCCGCCGTCATGGTCGTGGTGGTACGGAACCTGGGCCTCCTGTGGGTCACCGTGCACTCGGCGCGGTGCCTCTGGCGCTCCACCCGCGCGGTGCCGGGCCTGGCCGACGGCACCGTTCCGGCACGGCCGGAGTACACCGGGAGCCGTCACCGGGCGCGCTGAGGCCGACGCGAGGGCAGGCGGGCCGACGGCGTGCGGGCCGCTGGGCATACGGGCCGCCGGTCGGGCGCGGGGTCGGCGGGGTCAGAGGTCGACCCCGCCGGTCACGCCGGTCACGCCGGTCACGCCGGTCACGCCGGCATGAGGTGCGCTGCTCACCGCAGGCGTCGCGCCCGCAGGACGGTGTCGTGGGTGTGGTGTGTGCCGCTGGGGGCGGGGGCCGTCCGTGGGCGGGTCTCGTCGACCAGGACGGCCCAGTCCTGGCCGAGAAGCCCGGCGATCTCGTCGGGCCGGTAGAAGTCGGCCGGGTCCAGGCCCAGCTCCGCGGCCGGGGGCAGACCGGCCAGACGGTGGCCGGTGAAGAGCAGCGTGCCGCCAGGGGCGACCGCCTCCAGCAGGCCGCGCAGCGCGGTGTGCTCCGGCTGCCTCGGGAGCGGGAAGTAGTGGGCGGAGACCAGGTCGAACGCCCCGGCCGGGGGCGGCACCACGGTCAGGTCGGCCCGGGTCCAGGCCACCCGACCGGCGGTGTCCGGGGCGGCCGCGGCGGCGCGTTCCAGCGCCAGCCGGGAGATGTCGACGGCGGTGACCTGCCAGCCCTGGCGGGCCAGCCAGTGCGCGTCGGCGCCTTCACCGCATCCGACGTCGAGTGCCTGCCCCGGCGTCAGGCCGGTGACCTCGGCCAGCAGCACCCCGTTGGGTGCCCCGCTGAAGAGCTGCTCGCGGGTGGCGTACCGCTCGTCCCAGAACTGGGCGTCCATGGTGTTCTCCTCCGTGCTTCGGCAGTGGTTCAGTGGTTGTGGTCACAGGCCGTGGCGTCGTTCTCCGGTGACCTGTTCGCAGACCAGGGCCTCCACCTCGGCCGAGAAGGCGCCGCGGGCCCGCACCGCGCGGCGGGTGTCCTCGGCGACCAGGTCGGCGTTGATCGCTATGGCGGCCGTCGATCCCTGCGCCGCCGAGCCGAGCACATTCACGGTCGGGTCGGCGAGATTGCCCGCCACCCAGACGCCCGCAACCGGGGTGAGGCCGCTACGGTCGGCGGCGAAGTAGCCGCCCATCCCGCTGGGGTGCTGGACGGGCTCCAGCCCGAGGGCGGTCGGCACCGCCGCGCTCGGGACCGCGCGCGGCGCCACGACCAGCGCGTTCAGCGGGATCAGCGCACCGGTGCGCAGCCGGGCGCCGACGAGGTGATCCTCGGCCGTCTCCAGGCCGGTCACCTCCCCGGCCACCACCGCGATGTCGCGGGCTGCCAGCTGTTCGGCCTCCTCCGGGGTGGGGCAGGGGCCGGTGTGCAGCAGCAGGGTGACCTTGTCGGTCCACTGGCGGAACAGCAGGGCCTGGTGCGCGCTCATCGGGCCGGTGGCCAGGACCCCGACCGGCTGGTCGCGGACCTCCCAGCCGTGGCAGTAGGGGCAGTGCAGCACGTCGCGTCCCCACCGGGCCCGCAGCCCGGGGACGTCGGGGAGTTCGTCGGTGATCCCGCCGGCCACCAGCAGCCGCCGCGCCCGTACGGTACGGCCGGTGTCGGTGCCGACGACGAACCCGGAGCCGTCCCGCGCCGCGGACACCGCCCGGCCCGAGTGGAACTCCCCCGTAACCGGCCACCTCCCGCCGCCCCTGCTCCAGCAGTTGGCCGGGCGGTACCCCGTCCCGGGAGAGGAACCCGTGCAGGTGCGCCGCCGGGGCGTTGCGGGGCTGTCCGCTGTCGATCACCAGTACCGACCGCCGGGCCTGCACGAGCACGAGCGCACCGCTCAGGCCGGCCGGACCACCGCCGACAATCACCACGTCGTACCGGTCGGTGTCCGTGTGCCGGGATGTCCGGCCCTGCCGCTCGGACGGGCTCCGGGTCTGGCTCCGGGTCTCGGCCAGGTTCTGGCTCTGGTTCTCGTTCTGGTTCTGGTTCTGGAACTGCTGGGTCATCGTGACCACCTCCGCCGCCCAAGCTGCCTCCCCTTCGGCGCTTCTGGCAAAGAACTTTGCGGAAACCGCAAAACGGGGGCAGGGTGGAGGCATGAGCGAGGAGTTCGATGCCGTACTGAGCGCGGTCGGGCCAAGGCTGCGCGAGCTGCGGCGCCGCAGCGGAGGCACCCTGGCCGCGCTGTCGGAGACCACCGGGATTCCGGTCAGCACCCTGTCCCGGCTGGAGTCCGGGCTGCGCAAGCCGGGCCTGGAGCTGCTGCTGCCCCTGGCCAGGGCCTACCGGATGCCGCTCGACGAGCTCGTCGGCGCCGACACCGGCGACAACCCCCGGGTGCTGCCCCGGCCGATCACCCGCAACGGCATGACCATCATCCCGCTGACCCGCAAACCCGGCGGGTTGCAGGCATTCAAACAGATCCTCCCGGCCGGACCGACCGGTCTCGAACCGGACCTCCGCTCGCACGAGGGATACCACTGGCTGTATGTGCTCAACGGACGGCTGCGGCTGGTGCTCGGCGAGCAGGATCTGGTTCTCGCGGCAGGTGAGGCGGCCGAGTTCGACACCCACCTCCCCCACTGGTTCGGCAACGCCGACCCCCGCCCGGTGGAGTACCTCAGCATCCTGGGCCCGCAAGGTGAGCGCTTCCACCTCAAGGCAAGCTACCGGCGGAGCTGACGAAGGAGTCACTGACACAGATCCACGAGATCGGGGACACCTCGAAGCCGGAGATCCTGGTCAGACCCCGGGGCATTCTCTCGGCCGAATCCTGAGACAGGTCAACTTCCGCTCCCACTAACATAGTTCGCGCATCGAGACGGGAGCCCCCGGATCTTCCCGGGCCGGAAAACCATGAGCGCGGGCCCGGGTGGCGCCCGTAGACTCGACGGTTATGGTTGATCTCTATCCTCCCACCAGTCCCTATGACAGCGGGTTCCTCGACACCGGAGACGGCAACCGCATCTACTACGAGCAGTTGGGCAACCCGCAGGGCAAGCCCGCACTGAACGTCCACGGCGGCCCGGGTTCCGGCGCGCCCAGCGGCCGACCAGGGCGTGGGACCCCGACTGCTACCGGGTGATCCGCTACGACCAGCGCAACTGCGGGCGCAGTACGCCGCATGCCAGTGACCCGGCGGCGGACATGAGCCTGAACACCACGCAGCACCTGATCGACGACATGGAGCAGCTGCGCGAGCACCTCGGCATCGAGAAGTGGCTGCTCAACGGCGCCTCCTGGGGCTCGACGCTGATCCTGGCCTATGCCCAGCAGCACCCCGAGCGGGTCACCGAGATGGTCATTCCGGCGGTGACGACAACCCGCCCCGCCGAGACCGAATGGCTCTACCGGGGTGCCGGGCGGTTCCAGCCCGAGGCCTGGGACCGGTTCCGCGAGGGCGTCCCCGAGGCCGAGCGTGACGGCGACCTGCTCGTGGCGTACGCACGGCTGATGGAGAACCCGGACCGGGCGGTCCGGGAGAAGGCCGCCGCCGACTGGCTCGCCTGGGAGGACGCGGTCATCTCCAACGAGCCCAACAACACCCCTGGTATGTACAGCGATCGCGACATCGACGACCAGATCGCGTTCGTCCGGATCTGCGCCCACTTCTTCAGCCACGGAGCCTGGCTGGAGGAGGATCAACTGCTGCGCAACGCACACAAGTTGGCCGGGATCCCGGGGGTGCTGGTGCACGGCCGGCACGACCTGGGCGGTCCGGTGCAGACGGCGTGGGAGCTGGCGAAGGCCTGGCCGGGCGCCCGGCTGCACATCATCGAGGACTCCGGGCACGGCGGCAGCCAGACCATGCAGGAAACCGTCCGGGCGGCCATCGAGGAGTTCAAGAACCGGTGACAGCCACGGCGCCGTTCACGGGGCGAGCGCGTCGCTGAACTGGCTGTGGTAGAGCCCGTGGTAGCAGCCACCGCGGTCCAGCAGCTCCTGGTGGGTGCCCTGTTCGACGACCCGGCCGGCGTCCATGACCACGATCGTGTCGGCCGCCTGGATGGTGGAGAGCCGGTGCGCGATGACGAAGCTCGTCCGTCCGGCCTGGAGCCGGGCCATGGCCTCCTGGATCATGGTCTCGGTACGGGTGTCGACACTGCTGGTGGCCTCGTCCAGGATCAGGATGCCCGGATCGGCCAGAAAGGCCCGGGCGATGGTCAGCAGTTGCTTCTGCCCCGAGGAGATGCTGGACGCCTCACCGTCGAGCACGGTGGCATAGCCGTCCGGCAGGGTGCGCACGAAGTCGTCGACGTGGGCGGCTCTGGCGGCGGCGACGATCTCCTCGTCCGTGGCGTCCGCCCTGCCGTAGCCGATGTTGTCCCGGATCGTCCCGTGGAACAGCCAGGTGTCCTGGAGGACCATGCCGAAGTTGCGGCGCACCTGCTCCCGGCTGAGGTCACGGTAGTCGACACCGTCCAGCAGGATCCTTCCGCCGTCGATCTCGTAGAACCGCACCAGCAGGTTGACCACGGTGGTCTTGCCCGCTCCGGTGGGGCCGACGATCGCCACCGTCCGGCCGGGCGCGGCTTCCAGGGTGAGATCGTCGATCAGCGGCGTGCCGGGTTCGTAGCGGAAGCTGACCTGCTCCAGGCGTACCCGGCGCGCGGGTGCCGTCCCGTCCGGCGCGGACTCCCCCGGCCGGCCCGGCAGTTGGGGTTCCTCCGGCGCGTCCAGGAACTCGAAGACCCGGCCGGCCGACACGATCCCCGACTGGAGCACATTCATCTGTCCGGCGATCTGGATCACCGGGGAGGTGAACCGCTGCGAGTACTGGATGAACGCCTGCACCGCTCCCAGCGAGATCACCCGGTGGCGACCTGGAATCCACCGAGCGCGGCAACGACGACATAGTTGAGGTTGCCGACAAAGACAACGGCCGGGAAGATCGCCCCGGAGAGGAACTGGGCCAGGAATCCGGCCCGCAGCAGCCGGTCGTTCTGGCGGCCGAACTCCACTGCCATCGAGTGCTGTTGGCCGTAGGCGAGGACCAGCTCGTGCCCGGCGCAGGTCTCCTCGACCACCGAGGTCAGCCGGCCGGTCTGCTCCCACTGCGCGGCGAACTGGGCCCTGGAACGGCGCGCGATCAGGAAGGTCACCGTCACCACCACCGGGATGGTCACCAGCGACACCGTGGCCAGCAGCGGCGAGATCCAGAACATGATGCCCAGCGTCTCCAGCACGGTGAGCAGCGAGGTGGGCATCTGGTTCAGGCATTCCTGCAGGGTGGTGTCGACATTGTCGATGTCATTGACGACCCGGCTGAGGATGTCGCCGTGCGGGTGGCTGTCGAAGTACCGCAGCGGCAGCCGGGTCAGCTTCTCCTCGGCGGACTGGCGCAGCCGGTACATGGTCCGCTGGGCCACCCCGGTCAGGATCCGGGCCTGGATCCAGCTGAAGACGGAACTCAGCAGGTAGACCCCGGCCACGACGATCAGCAGACCACTGAGCCGGTGCAGATCGACGCCGACGCCGGGGTGGACGTCCATCCCGGCGAGCATGTCCGCCAGGTGGCGCCGGCCGTGGGCACGCAGCCCGGCGACGGCCTGGGCCTTGGTCTGCCCCGGCTGGAGCTCCGCGCCGATCACACCGTCGAAGAGGGTGTTGGTGGCGTGGCCGAGCAGCCAGGGGCCGATCACCAGGAAGCCGGTCGAGAGCACGGTGAGCACGGCCACGGCCACCAGCCGGGACCAGTCCGGCCGCAGCAGGCCGACCAGCCTGGGCACCACCGGGATCTGCCGGGCCTCGGGCCGGCCCTCCTCCGCCGCTCGGCTCACGGCCGCCCGTCCGTCCGGCTCACGCGACCGATCCCCCTCCGAGTTGCGACGCGATGATTTCCTGATAGGTCCGGCAGTCGGCCAGCAGCTGCGGATGGGTGCCGACCCCGGCAATGCTGCCGCCGTCCAGGACGATGATCTGATCGGCATTCATCACTTGCTGGCCCGCTGGCGACGACGACCACGGTGGCCTCAAACCGGCCTCGGCGAGCAGCGCGGCCGCAGCCGGGTCGGTGGCCGCGTCCAGCGCCGAGAAGCAGTCGTCGAACAGGTACAGACCCGGCCGCCGGACCACGGCCCGGGCTATGGAAAGCCGCTGGCGCTGGCCGCCGGAGAGGTTCACCCCGCCCCGGTCGATGCGGGCGTCGAGCTGCCCGGGCAGGCCGGCGACGAACTCGCGGGCCTGGGCGATGTCCAGGGCCCGCCACAGCCCTCTCTCGGTGGCCTCCGGGCGGCCGAAGCGGAGGTTGTCGGCGACCGTGCCGGCGAAGAGGAACGCCTTCTGCGGTACCAGTCCTATGCCCGAGCGCAGTTGCCCGCTCGCCTGGGCGGCCACCGCCACCCCGTTGACCAGTACGGTGCGCTGGTCGAGGCGAGGAACCTGGGGATGAGGTGAGCAGGGTGGTCTTGCCGCTGCCGGTCCCGCCGAGGATGGCGTGGTCTTTCCCGGGCCGCAGGGCGAAGGTCAGCTCCCGCAGCACCGGCCGCTCGCTGCCCGGGTAGCCGAAGCTCACCTGCCGGAACTCCACGGCGCCGGTGGCCGTGTCCGGGACGATCGGCTGCGGCGGGTCGGTGATCGCCGGGACCGTGTCGATCACCTGCTGGATCCGTTCCGCGCTGGCCACCGCACGCGGGAGCAGGATGAGCACGGTCACCCCGATTCCGACATACAGCAGGATCTGCAGGATGTAGAGCAGGAACGCGGTCAGGTTGCCGATCGGCATCGAGCCGTGGGCGACCAGTCTGCCGCCGAACCAGAACACGCCGACGCCCGCCAGGTTGGTGATGCCGGTGACGATGGGGATGACCAGGGCGAAGATCCGTCCGGCCCGGAGGCTGAGGTCGGTGATCCCGGTGTTGGCCCGGCCGAACCGCTCCGCCTCCCAGTCCGTGCGCAGAAAGGCCCGGGCCACCCGGACGCCGGAGATCTGCTCGCGCAGCACCTGGTTCAGGCCGTCGGTCCTGACCTGGACGGAGTGGAACATCGGGAGCAGCCGGGCCATGAACCACCCGGTGACCGCCAGGATGGCCAGCAGGGTGATCACCAGCAGCAGCGACAGCCGGGGCCCCTGCCGTACCGCGAGGACCACCGCCGAGCGTGGTGACCACGGCGATCACCAGCAGGCTCAGCGCCACCTGGAGGAAGAGCTGGACCTGCTGCACGTCGTTGACGTTGCGGGTGGTCAGCGAGGAGGTGCCGAACCGGTTCAGCTCGGTGACCGTGAAGGACTGCACCCGCCGGTAGACGGCGGCCCGGATGCCGGCCCCGACCGACATGGCCACCCACGCGGACAGGTACAGCGAGAGCAGCGAGGCGGCGCAGAGCACGACCGAGATGGCCAGCATGATGCCCCCGGCCCGGCCGATGTAGCCCAGATCGGCCTTGACCACACCGTTGTTGATGATGTCGGCATTCAGCGTCGGCAGATAGAGGTTCCCGGCGGCCTGGAGCACCTGCAGGGCGGCGATGGCACTCAGCGCGCGGGCGTGCGGGCGCAGGAAGGTGCGGATCAGGCCGGCCAGCCGGCCGCGCGCGCCGGGTCGTCGGCTGCCCTGTCCGGAGTCCGGGTGCTGCTGCTCCGCGGCACCGGGGCCGGCGCTGTGCCCGGGTTCGGAATCCGGGGCGGACTCGGGGTCGGCCTTCGCCATCGCGTCTCTTTCGTCCTGTCCCTGGATGGCCGGTCACGGCGGACCGTCCCCGCGTGCTCCGGTGCTGAGCCGGGCAACGCGGGGACGGTCCGCCGCCTGCGCGGTTGCGGCCGGGCAGCGCCACGGCCGTACCGGCGCCTTGCTACTCCGCGGCCACGGTCTCCTTCGCCACGACCTCGCCGACCACCACGTTCGAGTCCGCCTCGGGCGCCTTCGGCACGGCCGGAACCGTGAGCCCGGGACGGAGAGGTCGGGAACCTGCTTCACCGCTTCCAGCGCCGACTCGATCGCCTCGGCCAGCGACGGGGAGACCGTGTCATCGAAGTCCAGCTTCGTGACCGTCACGTCGGCGTTGGTCGGGAGGGAGTCGGTCGTGAAAACAGCACTGGCGCAACCTGCTTCGCGCAGGACCGCCGATTCGTCGTCATTGATCTCACGGCTGAGAACCAGCGAGAATACGTGCCCCACCGCTCGTCACCTCTTCTAATTTCGTTGTCGGCTGAAATCGTCGAGCAGATTGCCGACGGCAGAATAGCAACGGTGACGGATTTTCACCGGCCAGCAGCACGATACCCAGACCGCTCGGCGCGGTACAACCTCGGTCGGGACCGGCCACGCAGGGCTTCCGACCTGTGCCGGACCATCGCTGTTCGACTGCGGAACCGCAGCAGTTGAACAGCCGGAGTCGTCGCCGAAACTCCATCCAATTGTCAGCCGGGAGCTTCGGCGATGTTCCGCCGATTTTCCCGCGAGCACATTGCCGGGCCGCGTTCCGGCGGTTTCCGGCTGCCCGGCCGGGTTATTTCAGGGCAGGCCGAAGGCCCGGCCGCCCCGAAGGGCGCCGGGTCGGGCAGGCAGAGGTTCCGGCAGACGGAGTGGGTCGGGCGGAGTGGGTCGGGCGGCGTCGGTCAGGAACGGTCGGTCAGGAACGGTCGCAGGTGACGACGGCGTTGCGGAGCTCGTAGCCCATCAGCTCGTCGGTCCAGCACAGATCCGGCTCGCGGTGCAGCCGGATGCCGGGGACCCGCAGCAGGCGGTCCAGGAAGATCCGGGTCTCGTTGAGGGCCACCTGCGCGCCCGGGCAGCGGTGGCTGCCGTCGCCGAAGCTGAGGTAGGAGCCGACCGCCCTGGTCCGCCGGGCCCGGTCCGGGTCCAGCGCGTGGGGGCACTCGCCCACACCGGCCTCGTCCACATTGGCGGCGCGGATGTCCACCACGACCTTCTCCCCTCGGTGACCGCTCCGGAGGGCATCTCGGTGTCCGCGGTGATCCGGCGGGCGATCAGGTTGACCACCGGGTCCAGCCGCATGATCTCCTCCAGGATGGCGGTCTGGTCGGCCTCGTCGGCGGCCAGGAAGCGCTCGCGCAGCGCGTCGTTCCCGAACAGGTGCCAGGCCGCCATCACGATGAACTCCCGGGTGGTGATCATCCCGGCGACCGCGTAGGTCATGCACTCGACCAGGATGGCCTTGTCCGGGTAGCCCTCGTCGATCAGGTGCGAGATCACGTCCTCACGGCGCTCGGCGCGCCGCGCGGCGATGGCCGGCCGTACGTCGCTGAGCATGAAGCGGGCACCGTGGAAGGTCGCCTGAAGCTGTCCGAGCGGGCGCCGCCAGCGGCTCATCCGCGGCAGGCGCAGGCCGATCAGGGTGGACTGGATGCGCCGGGCCATCGCGGCCTGGTCGCTGTCGGTCAGTCCGACGATCTCGGCGGCCACGGTGACCGCGAGCTCGAAGCTCATCTGGTCCAGCCGGGCCTGCCCACGGCTGCGCATCCGGGCCAGCAGGGCCTCGGTGGCCTGTTCCATGACCGCGTGGTAGCGGGTGTTGATCGCCTTGGGGGTGAAGTACCTGACGATCGCCTGCCGCTTGCGCTTGTGCGGCTCGCCGTCCAGGAAGAACACCGAGGTGAAGGCCGGGTCGCCGACGACCTCGTCCTTGGCCCCGGCCCCGGCCTGTCGGGTCACGCTGCTGCGCAGCAGCTCCCGGGCGAAGGCCAGGCCGCCGATCACGCGGGTGTCGGCGCCGACGGTGATCCGCTCGGCGGCCAGGGCTGCCGACTTGCGGTCGTCGCGGTCGGCTTCGATCGGGCATGCCGCAGTCATTCTCCACCACCAGTTTCGAGGGCTTGAAGCTTCGAGGCCTGAAGCAGAGGCGCTTGAAGCAAGAGGCAGGAGTCCCGGAGGCGGGAGTCCCGCCGGAACGGGCACAGTCGGGGCCGCCGTTGCCGACGGCCCCGACTGCTCACGGCCTTCGTCCGACTGCTTCCGGTCGCAGCGGCGTCGGTCGCAGCTACGTCCGGGTGCGGCTACGGCCGGTCAGGGATCACAGACCGGCCGCGTCGGCCGCCGCCATGACCGAGGCGGGCGCGGAGTTCGCCGAGCCGGCGCCGCGGCGGTCGGGTTCGGCAGGGCGTTGGCCGGGCACTTGAGGTCGGCGGTGTTGCCCTTGACCCGGGCCGGCAGGATCCCGTAGCCGAGGTACTCGGCGATCGAGAGACCGGGCGAGCAGGAGGCCGCGGTGGCCGAACCGGCCGGGGTGGCACCGCTCTCCACCAGCACTGCCTTCGGGAACAGCTTGCGCACGGCGAGGCTGCCCGCGTAGGTCGTGCTCGGGTCGAGCGTCGTGTCGAGCACCATCAGCATCGACGGGGACTTGGCCCCGTTGACGACGGCCGGCTTCTGCGCCGGTGCCTTCCAGGACTCGCACGGGGCGACGAACCAGGTGTCGGCCCAGCTCGCGAACGGCGCCTGCTTGTTGCTCTTCACGGTGGCGTTGAGCCAGGGACCCCAGCTCTTCGCCCAGGAGGCGTCGGTGCACTCGGTGGCGAGCGACATCGCGAAGGAGTTGTCGCTGGCCGGTGAGTAGTTGGCGTCGTACAGCTGCTTCATCGGGGCGGTGTCGGCAGCCTTGACATAGGCCGCGAACACCCCGGCCAGGTCCTCCCAGTTGCTCGTGTTGTACGCGAGCAGGAAGTCGTCGGTCCACACGTCGGGGCGATGACCCCGGCCGGCTTCTTCGTCAGCTTCGCCAGCGTGGAGTAGTACAGCTTCTCGACGTGGACTCGGTGGCACCGAGGTGGTAGACGCTGTTGTAGTGCGCCACCCAGGCGGAGAACGCCTTGAGGTTCTGGTTCAGCGGGGCGTTCTGGCCGAAGTTGTAGCCGAGCCAGGCATCCCTCGGGTCGATGCTGCTGTCGAGGATCATCCGACGCACCCGGGTCGGGTACATCGAGCTGTAGACCTCGCCGAGGTAGGCGCCGTAGCTGTAGCCGTAGTAGTTGATCTGGCTCTGTCCGAGGGCCTTGCGCAGGCTGTCCAGGTCCTCGGCGGAGTCGGTGGTGGTGGAGTGGTTCAGCAGCTCGCTGTGGGTCTTCGCGCAGGCGGCGGAGTAGTCCTCGGCGATCTTCTCCCACGCGGCCAGCTGCTTGGCCGTGGTCGGCGTGTACGCCGGACGGTTGTAGCCGCTGATCGTGGGGTCGCAGCTCAGGCTGGGCTCGCTGGCACCCACGCCGCGGGGGTCGAAGCCGACCCAGTCGTAGTCGCCGCTGATGCTGGCCGGCAGCATCTGTCCCATCGCTGACTGGCTCAGGGCGGAGCCGCCGGCCGAGCTCAGGTTGACCACGACGGCGCCCTGGTAGGCGCTGGGGGCCGAGGTGTGGCTGATCCGGGACACCGCGATCTTGATCTTGGTGCCCTTGGGGTGCGCGTAGTCGAGCGGCACCACCAGGAAGCCGCACTGGGCACCGTAGGCCTGGAGACCGTCGGTGCACGCCGACCACTTGATGGCCGGAGGCGTGTACGACGAGGTGCTGCCGGGCTTCGGCTTGGACGCCGACGGCGTCTGGGCCGAAGCCGGCGAGAGAGCCACCGTGCTTGCCACGACGCTGCTGGTCACAGCAACAGCTATCGCAAGTTTTCGCATAGGGATTTCCATTCGTTCTGCCGCGCCCTGGGGCGGCCTCCCGATCCATCGGGAGCCACGCGGATTGTTTCGCCCCGCAGATCCGGTCGGCAACCCGCGCACACTGAAAGGAAACGGGCGGAAAGAATGACGCCCGGTTAATCCGGGCCAAATAAGGGAAATCCGCCGCACCGGGGAACGGACGGAATTCCGCCGCCGGTACGTGCGGGCGTCGGACGTCCCGGGCACCGGCGGCGGAATACGCACGGAGTGCGTTTCGGCTCAGCCCCTGAAGTGCTCGTCCAGCACCTTGATGACGTCGTCGGTCTGGTCGCTGACAAAGAAATGCCCGCCGGGGTAGACCTTGACCTCGAACGAGTCGGCGGTGGTGTGCCGGGCCCAGGCCTGGGCGTCGTCCAGCGAGGTCTTCGGGTCGCGGTCGCCGGTCAGCACCGTGATCGGGCAGCTCAGCGTGGCACCGGGGCGGCCCTGGTAGAGCTCCGCGGCCTGGTAGTCGCCCGCAGCGCGGGCAGCGCGGCACGCATCAACTCGTCGTCGTTGAGCACCACCGAGGACGTCCCGTTCAGCCGGCGGATCTCGGCGAGGAGTCCGTTGTCGTCCATCCGGTGCACGGTCTCCTCGCGGAAGACCGAGGGCGCCCGCCGCCGGAGGCGAACAGCCGTACCGGGCCCTGGTTCTCGGCCTCCAGCCGGAGGGACACCTCAAAGGCGAGCGATGCGCCCATGCTGTGACCGAAGAAGGTCAGCGGCAGCTCGGGCAGCTGCCGGAGCACCGCGTGGACCTGGTCGGCAAGCAGCGCGAGGTCGGTGACGGGCTTTTCGCTGCGGCGGTCCTGGCCCGGGTACTGGATGGACACCACATCCACCTCGGGGCTGAGCGCGGCGGCCACCGGCAGGAAGAAGGGCGCCGAACCGCCCGCGTGCGGCAGGCACACGAGCCGGCGGTCGCGGTGTCGGTGGGCCGGTAGCGACGGCACCAAAGACTTTGATCGGGAGAAGGCTGGGACATGCCGCTCCATCGGGGTCGTCGCTTCGAATAGGAAGCACGGTCGCGGAATTATATTCCGGCAGGACGGTAACAAGGACTCAATGAGCCTGACAAGACAAGGATCCTGGCAGGGCACGCGGCCGGCTTCCCGTTCAACTGCGGCGGCTCCGCAGTTGAACAGCGGATCCGGACTGCCGCGGCGCAGGCCACGACGGTACCGGACGCCGGTGGTGGACAGGGAATGGTGAACAAAAATTTCAAGCGAACAGCGGCAAAAGGTTCCGTGCCTGCGCGGCGCGGACGCTCCCGGGCACGGCGGGATTCCCGGACTGCGATTACCGGGTTGCGATCACCGGACTGTAATTTCCGTGCTGTATTTTCCGGGCTGTAATTTCCGGGCTGTATTTTCCGGAGCGGGGCGCGGTGTCCGGCCGGGTCAGCCGAATACCTCTTGCCGGCGGCGGAGCTCCTCCGCGAATTCCATCCACTCCTGGCCGGTCTGGTCGGCGACCTGGCTCAGATCCCGCAGCCAGCGCGCCGGAACCGCGTCGATGAGCTCTTTCCATTCGCCGGAATTGATGACGTGCACCACCATCCAGCCGATGAATGCCCGGCCGCCGTCGGTGTACTTCAGCGAGGGGTCGTTGGCCAGTTTCGGTGACAGCGACGACCAGGTCGGCGGCCGGGAAATGGACCGCACCGTCGACGAGGGCTGATCCGCCCCGGTCCGCGGCCACGGCTGCATCGGCGACACCGTGCCGGAATTCCCGGTGCCACCGCTGTCGGTCTTCAGGGCCGAGGCGGTGGCCCTGGGCGCGACCGGATCCATTCCCCGGCGGATACGGGCCCGCACATCCTGCGCTGTGGCCGGTGCCACGTCGGCCTCGCGGGCGATTCCCGGAGTGAGGCCTCGGGATGAACGGCAATGTATTCCGCCGCCCGCCGACGGCCCTCGGCCGCGGTGAGCGGGCGCCGTTTCCCGTCACGCCCCAGGCGCTTGCCCAATTGCTGGCCGAAATCGGCCGAGTCCCGGCGGATGCCGGCGATGGTCTTCGCGCTCAGCCCGGTGGCCACCCCGATCGCCCGGTCCGACCAGTCCGGATGCCACTGGACGATCTGTCTGGCCCCGGTCATCCGGTCGGCCCGGCTCAGCGGGAGCCCGTGCCAGGTATTGGCCTTGACCGCCAGGATAAAAGCGTCCTCATCGGTGCAGTTGATAAGTCTGACCTGGATCGTCTGCTCACCGCGGATCTTCGCCGCCTCGAAGCGGTGCATCCCGTCGACAATCCGTGAATTACTCTCCTGGACCAGGATGGGCGGCAGGCGCAGGAACTCGCCGCTTCCACCAGCATCTGCACATGGGCCGGATCGGTACCGGCGCCGCGGACAAAGAATCCTGGCTCCAGTCGGCTCAGCGGCAGGCACTGGACCGGAATCTGATCGATGGCGTCAGCCGAGTCGTAAACGCGTCTTCTGGCAATAGCGAGATTTGGTGATGGATAGGCCGATGCAATGTCCAGGGCCATCGCTATGCCCTTTCTTTCAAGATTGGCGACAGGCGTTCAGCCACGAAATACGTTGGATTCGGGCGTGGTCACCGAGAGGCGCGGGCACGAAACGCAACGCGCAGGGACGGTTTTGCAGGCAATGAATCCGAGGCAACTCGTTGGGAGGTTAACTCGCTCCAGAATGATCTGGCAATGAGGTTTCCGATGCTTCCGCAGGGCATAACGCAGGCTTCATCTGACTGTGCCCACGTCTCCGTTGCAGTCAGTCAGGAGCCACTGGTAAGCGATCTTGTCCAGGTGGCCTGGCGGCCACTCCCGGCCCCCGGCGTCACCGTAGTGGCGCAGACGTGAACGTCCGGTTGCCGGTGGCGTTTCAGCGGGCGTGCCCGCTGCTGACGCACTGTCCACCTACCGTAACTCCGGTGTCGGCACGGCCAGTTGTCCAGCCCCGGCGATGTGTCGGCGGCGCCGGGGCAGTAGCCGGTCAAAGCCCAGGTGAGCGGGCGTGTCAGCTGGTGAGGGTAGCAGTCGGAGCTGGGATTCGAACCAGTGCGGCGCAAGAAAGTTACCGCCGGGTCAGGGTCATTCCCAAGTGACTTTCAGGCAAAGGGACTTCGACATACGGCCGACCCGGCCGCCCCGGCCGCCGAACGTCCGGACGCCTGCGGCGATACCGGGCACCCCGGCCGCCGCAGGCAGCGCCCGCCTGCGGCCCCGACGGGCGGACCACACTCCGTGGAGCGGTCGCCCCCGACGACGGCGCCGGCCGCGCCCCCATGGATCGTTGCGGGGGCGCGGCCGGCGCGGGTCTGTGCTGCCCGGGCTGTTCAGCCGGGTTCTGCAAGGACCTTTCAGATTCCCAGTTCCCGGTCGATCAGGTCGAACATCTCCTCGTCGCTCGCCGCGGAGAGTTTCCGGTAGGCGGTGGCATTCTCCTCGGTCCGGCTGCGGAAATCGGCGATCAGACCCTCCAGCCGGGTGATGATCTCCGGGCGCCGGTCGCTTTCCCCGTCGACCGCGGAAAGCAGGTCGGCAAGTCGGTCGAGACCGTCGAGGACCGGCAGCGCCGTTTCGGCGGGGACCACATTGGCGCACAGGTAGTCGGCCAGTGCCGTCGGCGTCGGATAGTCGAAGATCACGCTGGCGGCCAGGGCCAGGCCGGTGGCCGCGCTCATCTGGTTGCGCAGTTCCAGCGCGGTCACCGAGGTCAGCCCCAGTTCCAGGAAGGAACGTCCGGGGTCGACCGCCTCGGGACCGGACAGGCGCAGGACCTGGGCGCACTGCGCGCGGACCAGGTCATGCACCGCGCGCTCCCGGGCCGCCTGGGGCAGCGCGGCCAGCCGGGCGGCGAGGCCGTCCTGCTCCGTCGTCCCGCTCGCGCCGACCACCCGCCGGGCCGGCCGACCCGTCCGGGGACGCCTGCGCCGACCAGGGCGGACAGCAGCGGCGGCAGCCCCACCCCGTTGTGCCGGCGCAGCACGCCGAGGTCCAGCCGGACCGGGACCAGGAGGCCGGGGCCCGGCCCGGCTCCCGCCGGTTGCCCTCGATCACCGCGTCCAGCTGGGCCAGGCCGTCGGCGGCGGCGATCGGACGCAGGCCGTGCCGGGCCATCCGCTGCCAGTCCGCCTGCTCGATCTGCCCGGCCATTCCGGCGGCCCGGCCCACGACCGCGTCGGACTCCTCGACCTGCCAGGGCCCCCAGGCCAGCGCGGTGGCGGCCAGTCCGGCCTGCCGCCGGTGTGCGGCCAGGGCGTCGAGGAAGGTGTTGGCGGCGGCGTAGCTGCCCTGACCGGCGTTGCCCCAGATCCCGGCCATGGACGAGAACAATACGAAGTCGTCCAGTTCCAGATCCCGGGTCAGCTCGTGCAGGTTCCAGGCACCGTCCACCTTGGGCCGCAGCACTGCCTCCACCCGGGCCGGGGTCAGCGATTCGACGATGCCGTCGTCCAGCAGCCCGGCGGCGTGGACCACGGTGCGCAGCGGTGCCCCGGCCGGGATCCCCGCGAGCACGGCGGCCACGCCGGTCCGGTCGGCCGCGTCACAGGCGGTCACCCGCGCCGTGGCGCCGGACGTGGCGAGTTCGGCCGCCAGCGCGCCCAGGCCCGGTGCCTGGCCCCGCGCCGGGACAGCAACTCGATCCGGTCAGCCCTTCCGGAGGCGGCCAGGCCACGGGCGACCAGCCCACCGAGCGCCCCGGTGGCGCCGGTGACCAGCGCCGTTCCCCGCCGGTTCGACCCGGCCCGGCTGTCGGCCACTATCCCGGCCCTGCTCCCGACCCCGCCGCCGACCCTGCTCCGACAGCGGCGGCCGCGACCAGGCGCGGGATCCGGAGTCGGCCGGCGCGGGCGGCGAGTTGCGCCTGCCCCGAGCCGAGCGCGGCCGGGAGCGCCTGGTCGGCGGCGCGGGGTGTCCAGGTCGAGCAGCACGATCCGGCCGGGGTACTCGGACTGGGCTGCCCGGAGCAGACCCCAGACCCCCGCGCCGGCGACCTCGACCGGAACCGTCCCGGCGTCGACGGCCCGGTACGTGAGCACATCAGGCCGGGTGGCGGCGAGGCCCGGCGACGCCAGCCACTGCTGAAGCAGCGCCACCCGGCCAGGACCGCGGCCCGGGCCGCATCGGCGACGTCCCCGGCAGCGGTGGCCGCAGGCGCCGCGGAGGGCCGGCCGGTGACGACGATCGCGTCCGGGGCCGGTTCGCCAGTCAGGACCGCTGCCGTCAGTTCGCTGATCCCGGCGTAGCGCCGGGTCTGCGGCCAGTCCCGGCCGATCCCGTCCAGGCCGGGCCCGACCAGGGCCAGGCGCTGCGGAGCCGGGTTCGCACCTGGTTCGATCGCGCTCCACTCCAGCTCGAACAGCGAATCCGGGCTGCTCCGGCGGGCAGTTCCTCCGGGGCCAGGGCCGCCGGGCCACCGCGCCCACCTCGGCCACCGGTCGGCCCTCGTGGTCGGACAGGGTCAGCGACATCGCCTCGGTGCCGGGGACCGGCGCCAGCCGGGCGCGCACGGCGACCGCGCCCGTGGCGTGCACCACCACGTCGGTCCAGGCGGACGCCAGCATCGGCGCCGTGTCCGGGCCGACCAGGGGCAGCAGTGCGTCCAGCAGCGCCGGGTGCAGGCCGTAGCCACTGACGTCCAGGCCCTGGGCCAGGCTGATCCCGGCGAAGAGTTCCTCGCCGCGACGCCACACGGCGTCGATGTGCCGGAGCGTCGACTCCGGCTGCGGCCGCGCACCGGACGGCGGCCATTCGCCCGCCGCGTCCGGCGCCCCGGCATCGGCCGCCCCGGCATCGGCGCGGCTGAGGACTCCGGTGGCGTGCCGGGTCCAGGGTCCGTGCGGCGCCTGCTCCTCCAGGCGGGCGTAGACCGCGAGTTCACGGCGGTCGTGGTGGTCGTCAGGACGGCCCAGCACGACCTGCAACTGGAGCGCTCCGGAACTCGGCAGCACCGGCGCGGTCTGGATCCGCAGCTCGCTCAGGCAGGTGTGACCCGTCTCGTCCCCGGCCCGCAGCGCCATCTCGACCAGGGCCGATTCCGGGACCACGATCAGTCCCGCCGACACGTGCTCCGCGAGCCAGGGCTGCGCGGTCAGCGAGAGCCGGCCGGTCAGCAGCAGGCCGCCGTTGTCGGGCAGGTCGACGGCCGCGCCGAGCAGCGGATGCCCGGCCACGGACTGCCCGAGGCCGGCCGCGTCCACCCGGGCCGGGCCGGCGCTCAGCCAGAACCGCTCCCGGCTGAAGGCGTAGCTCGGCAGCTCGGCGCGGCGTGCCCCGGTACCGGCGTAGAAGCGGGACCAGTCGACCGCGCCGCCACGGGTGTGCAGTCGGCCGACGGCCGTCACCAGGGTCTCCGGCTCCTCCTGGTCCCGCCGGAGGGTGGCGATCCAGGCCTCGGTGCCGTTGTCGTCGGCGGTCTCCGCACCGAGGACGGAGAGCACGGCGTCCGGTCCGATCTCGACGAAGGTGCGGATCCCCGCCTGCCGCAGCGCGGTCACGGCGTCGGCGAACCGGACCGGTTCGCGCACCTGCCGCACCCAGTACTGCGGATCCGTCAGCTCCTCGGTCGCCAGCTGCCCGGTCACCGTGGACACCAGCGGAATCCGGGGCGGCCCGTACGAGACCGACGCGGTGACCTGTGCGAACTCGGCCAGCATGGGCTCCATCAGCGGCGAGTGGAAGGCATGCGACACCCGCAGGCCGCGCGTGCGGACGCCACGGACGGTGAATTCCTCGGCTACTGCCGCCACGGCCTGGTCCGTTCCGGAGACCACCACCGCGGTCGGGCCGTTGACGGCCGCGACTCCGACCCCGGTCAGCCCCGCGAGCACGTCCAGCACCTCGGCCTCCGTGGCCTGGACAGCGAGCATCGCGCCGCCGGAGGGCAGTGCCTGCATCAGCCGGCCCCGGGCGGCCACCACCGCACAGGCGTCGGCCAGCGACCAGACCCCGGCCACATGCGCGGCCGCCAGCTCACCGATCGAATGACCCGCCACCATCGCCGGGGACACCCCCCACGACTCCAGCAGCCGGAACAGCGCCACCTCCACCGCAAACAACCCCGCCTGCGCCCACACCGTCTCGTCGATCCGGCCGGCGCCGTCGAGCACCTGCTTCAACGACAGCCCCGGCTGGTCGAGATGCTCCTCCAGACCCGCGCACACAGCATCGAACGCCTCGGCGAAGACGGGGTGCGCCGCGTAGAGGCGCTGTCCCATCTGCAACCGCTGTGCGCCCTGGCCGGTGAAGACAAACGCGATCCGGCCGATCGAACCGGCCGAGCCGGTCGGCTCCGACAGCGAGGGTTCACCGGTGGCCAGGCGGTCCAGCCCGGCGAGCAGTTGCTGCCGGTCCGCACCGATCACCACCGCACGCTGCGGCAGCGACGTCCGGTTGGCCGCCAGCGACCAGCCGAGGTCAGCGGGATCGAGCTCCGGCCGGGAGCCCACGAACTCCCGCAGCCGCCGGGCCTGGTCGGCCAGTCCGGACGCGCTTCGGGCCGAGAGCAGCCAGGGGACGGCGGGCAGCGCCCGGCCCTCGGTCGGCTGCTCGACCGACTGCTCGGGAGCTTGTTCGATGATGATGTGCGCGTTGGTGCCGGAGAAGCCGAAGGAGGAGATCCCGGCCCGGCGCGGACGCCCGGTCTGCGGCCAGGCAGTCGCCTCCGTCACCAGCTCGACCGCACCGGCAGACCAGTCGACATGCGAGGACGGCGCGTCGACATGCAGCGTCGCCGGAACCACGCCGTGGGCCATCGCCTGGACCATCTTGATGATCCCGGCCACCCCCGCCGCCGCCTGGGTATGACCGATGTTCGACTTCACCGAACCCAGCAGCACCGGACGACCCTCGTCCCGGCCCTGACCATAGGTCGCCAGCACCGCCTGCGCCTCGATCGGGTCACCCAGCCGCGTGCCCGTGCCATGACCCTCGACCACATCCACATCCAGCGCCGACAGCCCGGCACTGGCCAACGCCGTACGAATCACCCGCTGTTGGGAAGGACCATTCGGAGCGGTCAGACCGTTGGAGGCACCATCCTGGTTCACCGCACTACCACGCACCACCGCCAGCACCCGGTGACCAAGACGCCGCGCATCCGACAACCGCTCGACCACCAGCACCCCCACACCCTCACCCCACCCCGTACCGTCCGCCGCATCCGCATACGCCTTGCACCGGCCATCGGCAGCCAGCCCCGCTGCCGGAGAAGTCGACGAAAATACCTGGGGTGGCCATCACCGTGACTCCCCCGGCCAGCGCCAGCGAGCACTCCCCCGAGCGCAGCGCCTGCACCGCCAGATGCAGCGCCACCAACGAAGACGAACAGGCAGTGTCCACGGTGACCGCAGGCCCCTCCAGACCGAGCGCATAGGAGACCCGGCCCGAGGCCACCCCACCGGACATCCCGGTGCTGACATAGCCGTCGACCTCGCCGGGCACGAACCCGCCGTTGCTGTAGTCGTGGTAGATCAGGCCGGTGAACACCCCGGTCTCGCTGCCGTGCAGGGTGGTGATGTCGATTCCGGCGTCCTCCAGCGCCTCCCAGGAGGTCTCCAGCAGCAACCGCTGCTGCGGATCCATCGCCAGCGCCTCACGCGGCGAGATCCCGAAGAACTGCGCGTCGAACTCGCCCGCCCCGGCCAGGAAGGCGCCCTCCCGGGCGTAGCTCTTGCCCGGCGCGTCCGGATCCTGGTCGTAGACGCTCTCCCACTCCGGGCCACGGTCGACCGGGAAGCCGGAGACCGTGTCGGCGCCGTCGGCGAGCAGGTTCCAGAACTCGTCCGCCGAGCCGACGCCGCCGGGGAAGCGGCAGCCCATGCCCACGATCACCACCGGGTCGTCCCCGTCCCGCGCCTCCGCGCGGGTCGCTGGCAGGGCGGCGGCATTGACCTCGCCCAGCAGTTCGGCGAGCAGGAAGGCGACCAGTGCCGACGGGCTCGGATAGTCGAAGACCAGCGTGGCCGGCAGCCGCAGCCCGGTCGCTTCACCGATCCGGTTGCGCAACTCGACCGCCGTCAGCGAGTCGAAGCCCAGCTCCCGGAAGGAACGGTCGGTATCGACCGACTCCAGTCCGGCCATCCCCAGCACCGTCGCCGCCTGGTTCAGCACCAGACCGCGCATCGTCAACTCCTGCTCGGCCTGGGCGAGTCCGGACAGTCGGGCGGCAAGGCCGGCCCGGCTCCCGGTACCCGTGCGTCCGGCGATCCGGCAGGTGGACCGGGCGGTGGCCTGCGGACCGCCGGGGACCAGGCCGGACATCAGCGCCGGTACCTCCTGGCCCCGGCGCCGGAACGCGGACGGGTCGAGCCGGGCCAGGATCAGCAGCGCCCCGGCCGCATCGAGTGGCAGACCGCCGGGCTCGCCCACGCCCTGGGCGGCGTCCAGCAGGGCCAGCCCGTCGGCAGCGCTGAGCGGCCGCACGCCCTGGGCGGCCAGGCGCTGCCAGTCGGCCTGGCTCAGCTGCCCGGCCATTCCGCCATCGCCCTCGACACCGGCGTGCTCCTCGTCGAGCTGCCACAGTCCCCAGGCCAGGGAGGTGGCCGGGAGACCGTTCCGGCGGCGGTGTGCCGACAGGGCGTCCAGGAAGGTGTTCGCCGCCGCGTATCCGCCCTGGCCCGGGTTGCCCCAGATTCCGGCGATCGAGGAGAACACGGTGAACTGCCGCAGATCCAGACCGAGGGTCAGTTCGTGCAGGTTCCAGGCGCCGTCCACCTTGGGCCGCAGCACGGCGGCCAGGGCGTCCGGAGTGAGCGAGGTGACCACCCCGTCGTCCAGGACTCCGGCCGCGTGCACCACCCCCCGCAACGGCACCCCGGCCGGCACGGACGCGACCACCTGCGCCAACGCACCCCGGTCAGCCACATCCACAGCCACCACCTCCACCCCCACACCCCGCACAGCCAACTCCGCCGCCAACCGCGCCACACCACCCGCACCCACCCCACGCCGCGACAACAACAACAACCGCTCCACACCACCACCCTCAGCCAGATGACGCGCCACCAAACCACCCAACGCACCCGACGCACCCGTCACCAACACCGTCCCACCACCCACACCAGCACCCGCACCCGCACCCGCACCCGCAGGCACCGTCAACACAACCTTGCCCACATTCCGCGCCTGACTCAAAAACCTGAACGCCTCAGACGCCCGACGCACATCCCAACACGCCACCGGCAACGGCCGCAGCACACCACTCTCAAACAACCCCGACAACACCCCAAACATCCCGCAATCTCATCCGCACCCAACTCCAACAAATCAAACGCCCGATACCACAACCCCCGAACTCAGCCGCCACCACCCCCGCATCCCGCACATCCGCCTTACCCATCTCCACAAACCGACCCCCACCCGCGCCACCAACCGCAACGACGCATCCACAAACTCACCCGCCAACGAATCCAACACCACATCCACCCCACCCACACCACCAAACTTCCCCTCAAACTCCAACGTCCGCGACGACGCAATACACTCCTCACCCAACCCCAACCCCCGCAACACACCCCTTCGACTCACTCGCCGTACCCAACACCACCGCCCCCAAATACCGCGCCAACTGCACCGCAGCCAACCCCACACCACCCGCCGCCGCATGCACCAACACCCGCTCACCACACCGCAACCCCGCCAACTCCACCAACGCATAATACGCAGTCAAAAACACCACCGGAGCAGCCGCCGCCTCCCCCCACGACCACCCCGAAGGAACCCGCACCAACAACCGCTCATCCGCCACCCCACCGGACCAAACGCCCCCGAAAACAACCCCATCACCACATCACCCACCACAAACCCCGACACCCCAGCACCCACCTCCAACACCACACCCGCACCCTCCAACCCCAACCCACCCGCATCACCCGGATACATCCCCAACACATTCAACACATCCCGAAAATTCACCCCACCCGCACGCACCCAACCCACCCGCACCTCACCCACACCCAAACCACCCAACCCCACCCTCCAACACCAAATTCCCCAACGTCCCCCGACCAGAAAACCCCAACCGCCAGGACTCCGCATCCGCCGGGAGCGCGAGTACCGGCGCGGACGCCACCCGTGCCAGCCTCGGGACCAGCAACTGCCCGGAACGGACGGCGATCTGCACCTCGCCGGCGGTCACCGCCGCGCGCAGCAGCTCCGCCGCGCCCTCAGCCCCGGGGTCGACGTCGAGGTCCACCAGTGCCAGTCGGCCCGGGTTCTCCCCGGCGGCGACCCGGAGCAGGCCCCAGACACCGGAGTCGGCCAGCTCGACCGGGGTGTCCCCGGAGCCGGCCTCGACCGCGCGCTCGGTCACCAGTACCAGCCGGGCCGAGGCCAGGCTCTCGGCCGCCAGCCACCGCTGCACGGTCGCCAGGGCGCGGGCAGTCGCCGCCCGGACCAGCTCGGCAACACCGGCGGCAGCCGAGGCGTCGGACGGCTTCGGGCAGCCGACGACCACGGTGTGCGGAGCCGGACGGCCCGCGGTCACCGCCGCCGCCAGCTCGCTTATGCCCCGGTAGCGGGCAGCACCCACGAGCTCACCGAACGGCGAGAGCTCGTCGGGGCCGAGCAGCGCCCAGCCGCCCGGATCCGCGGACTCCGCCTCGACCGCACCGGAGCCGCCCTCGGCGGGGCGCAGCGGGACCCAGTCCAGGGTGAACAGTGCCTCGGCCGCGAGGGCCGATCCCGGCTGAGTCGCCGGGAGCGGGCGCAGGGCCAGCGCACCCACCGTCGCGATCGGCGCACCGGCCTCGTCGGACAGGGTCAGCGAGACCCCGTCGCCGGTGGGCGCGGGGACCAACCGTACCCGGGCCGCGCGGGCACCGGTGGCGTGCACCACCACCTCGCTCCAGGCGAACGGCAGCAGCGGTCCGCTGCCGTCACGCCCAGAGCGCCGGTCGGCGGCAGCACTGTCGGCGAGGCAGATCGGGTGCAGGGCGGCGTCGAGCAGCGCCGGGTGCAGGCCGAACCCGGAAACCGGGGTGTCGTCCGCGAGCGCGATCTCCGCAAAGACCTCGTCGCCGCGCCGCCACAGCGCCCGCACCCCCTGGAACAGCGGTCCGTAGCCCAGACCGGCAGCCGCCAGCGCCGGGTAGAAGCCGTCCAGCTCCTGGGCGACCGCCCCGGTCGGCGGCCAAGGGCCGGACGTCTCCTCCGGCTCGCTCCCGGCTGCCGTCAGCACACCGGTGGCATGCCGGGTCCAGGCCGCGGCCGGGTCCTCCTGCTCGGGCTGCGAGTAGATCGCGACCTCACCGCGCGCGCCCTCGTCGCCGTCCTCGGCCGCGTCGACGGTGACCTGTACCCGGACGCCGCCCTGGGGCGGCAGTACCAGTGGCGCCTCGATCACCAGCTCGGCGAGCCGGGGCAGACCGGCGCCGTCCCGGCCCGGATCGCCATCTCCACCAGCGCCGCCCCGGGCAGCACCCCCGTTCGCCGACCCTGTGCTCGGCCAGCCAGGGCTGGGCGCTCAGGGACAGTCGTCCGGTCAGCAGCAGTCCCCCGCGGGGAGGTTCACCGCAGCGCCCAGCAGCGGATGCCCGGAGGAACCCAGTCCCAGGCCCGCGGCGTCGCCGTGGACCCCGCCGGAACTCAGCCAGTAGCGCTGCCGGGAGAAGGCATAGCCGGGCAGGTCGACCCTGGCCGCGCCGGTACCAGCGTAGAAGGCCGCCCAGTCGACCGTGCCGCCCCGGGCGTAGAGCTGTCCGACCGCCGAGACCAGGGTCAACGCCTCGTCCCGGTCCCGGCGCTGGGTCGCCAGCCAGGCCTCGGCCGTCAGGTCCTCGCCGCCCCGGAGGCGGTCTGTGGGCCGAGCGCGGAGAGCACGCCGTCCGGACCGAGCTCCACAAAGGTCCGCACGCCGCTCTCCGCAGCGCGGTGACGGCGTCAGCGAACCGCACCGGCTCCCGCACCTGCCGCACCCAGTACCGCGGGTCGAGCAGCTCGCCGGTGACCGGCAGGCCGGTGAGTGTGGACACCAGCGGGATCCGTGGCAGCCCGTACGACACCGACGCGGTGACCTGCGCGAACTCGGCCAGCATGGGCTCATCAACGACGAGTGGAAGGCATGCGACACCCGCAGCTCCCGGACCCGCCACTGCCGGGCCTCGAACTGCTCACGCAACACGGACACGACCCGACCGGCCCGGAAAATCACACCGCCCCAGGGCCGTTGACCGCCGCAACCCCACCCCCGAGTGGCCCGCAGCATCGGCAACACCTCACCCTCCGCCGCCTGGACAGCGAGCATCGCCCCACCCGACGGCAACGCCTGCATCAACCGACCCCGCGCCGCCACCAGCACACAGGCATCAGCCAACGACCACACCCCAGCCACATGAGCCGCCGCCAACTCACCGATCGAATGACCAGCCACCACATCCGGAACCACACCCCACGACTCCAGCAACCGGAACAGCGCCACCTCCACCGCAAAACAACCCCGCCTGCGCCCACACGTGTCGTCGATCGGGCCGGCGCCGTCGAGTACCTCCTTCAACGACAGCCGGCTGGTCCAGATGCTCCCCAGACCCGCGCAGACCGCATCGAAGACCTGCGCGAACGCCGGGTAAGCGGCGTGCAACTGCCGTCCCATGGCCACCCGTTGGGCGCCCTGGCCGGTGAACAGGAAGGCGACCTTGCCGACCGGGCCGGGGCTCGACGTCAGCACGGACGCGGCCGATGCCTCCCCGGCGTCCCCTGCGCCGATCCGCTCAGGGCGGCCAGGGCCGCGCTGAGTTCGGCGCGCGGTCGGCGCCCACGACCACCGCGCGACGGCCGAGGTCGGCGCGGGTGGTGGCCAGCGACCAGCCGATGTCGACCGGGTCCAGTTCGGGCCGGGAGTCGACGTGCTGCCGCAGCCGCCGGGCCTGGTCGGCCAGTCCGGACGCGCTCCGGGCCGAGAGCAGCCAGGGACAGCGGGCAGCGCCCGGCCCTCGGTCGGCTGCTCGACCGGCTGCTCGGGGGCCTGCTCGATGATGACGTGCGCGTTGGTGCCGGAGAAGCCGAAAGGAGGAGATCCCAGCCCTCCGGGGACGGTCGGTGTGCGGCCAGGCCGTCGCCTCGTGACCAGCTCGACAGCGCCGCTGCCCAGTCCACCTGCGTGGAGGGTACGTCGACATGCAGCGTCGCCGGACCACGCCGTGGGCCATCGCCTGGACCATCTTGATGATCCCGGCCACCCCCGCCGCCGCCTGGGTATGACCGATGTTCGACTTCAACCGAACCCAGCAGCACCGGACGACCCTCGTCCGGCCCTGACCATAGGTCGCCAGCACCGCCTGCGCCTCGATCGGGTCACCCAGCCGCGTGCCCGTGCCATGACCCTCGACCACATCCACATCCAGCGCCGACAGCCCGGCACTGGCCAACGCCGTACGAATCACCCGCTGTTGGGAAGGACCATTCGGAGCGGTCAGACCGTGGAGGCAACCATCCTGGTTCAACCGCAAACGCACCACCGCCAGCACCCGGTGGACCAAGACGCCCGCATCCGACAACCGCTCGACACCAGCACCCCACACCCTCACCCCACCCCGTGCCGTCCGCCGCATCCGCATACGGCTTGCACCGGCCGTCGACGGCCAGTCCGCGCTGCCGGGAGAACTCCACAAAGGTGCCCGGGGTGGCCATCACCGTCGCACCACCGGCGAGCGCCAGCGAGCACTCCCCCGAACGCAGCGCCTGCACCGCCAGATGCAGCGCCACCAGCGACGAGGAGCAGGCGGTGCGATCGTCACCGCCGGGCCCTCCAGGCCGAGCACATACGACACCCGGCCGGACGCCACCCCGCCCGAGTTCCCGGTGCTGACATAGCCCTCCACCTCCTCGGGGGCGGAGGCGGTGGTGCTGTAGTCGTGGTAGATCAGGCCGGTGAACACTCCGGTCCGGCTGCCGTGCAGGGCGACCGGGTCGATCCCGGCGTCCTCCAGCGCCTCCCAGGAGGTCTCCAGCAGCAACCGCTGCTGCGGATCCATCGCCAGCGCCCACGCGGCGAGATCCCGAAGAACTGCGCGTCGAAGTCCCCGGCGTCATGCAGGAATCCGCCGACGTCGGCGTAGCTCTTCCCTGCCGCGGCCGGATCCGGGTCGACCACGCCCTCCCAGGCCGGTCCCCGGTCCAGCGGGAAGCCGGTCACCGCGTCGGTGCGCGTGGACAGCAGGTTCCAGAACTCGTCCGCCGAGCCGACGCCGCCGGGGAGCGGCAGCCCATGCCCACGATCACCACCGGGTCGTCCCCGTCCCGCGCCTCCGCGCGGGTCGCTGGCAGGGCGGCGCATTGACCTCGCCCAGTAGTTCGGCGAGCACGAAGGCGACCAGCGCGGACGGCGTCGGGTAGTCGAAGACCAGTGTGGCCGGCAACCGCAGCCCGGTCGCCTCGGCCAGGCGGTTGCGCAACTCGACCGCCGTCAGCGAGTCGAAGCCCAGCTCCGAAGGAACGTCCGGCGTCGACCGTGGTCAGCCCGGCCATGCCGAGCACCAGCGCGGCCTGCGCGAGAATCAACTCCCTTACCGTCTCGTCGCGTTCGCCCGGGTTGAGCGGGCGCGCTCGCGAGGCCGGTGCGGCCACTGAGTCACGGGACCGGCCGTGCGCCTGCTGCCGGCCCGCGCCACCTGGGCGGGGACCAGGCCGGACAGCAGCGGAGGCACCAGCTGCCCACGACGGCGCAGGCTCGACCGGTCGAAACCGGGCCGGGACCAGCAGCGACCTGGCCCCGTCCGGCGCCGGGTGGTTTCCCGCCGCCGGTCACGGCATCCAGCAGGGCGAGACCATCGGCGCCCTTGAGCGGTTGCAGGCCCTGGGCGGTCATCCGCTGCCAGTCGGCCGCCGTGAGATGCCCGGTCATCCCTCCGGCTCCCCGGCGCCGGTGTGGCCCTCCTCCAACTGCCACGGCCCCCAGGCCAGGGAGACCGCAGGCAGGCCCTCGTTGCTGCGGGGGCGGCGAGCGCGTCCAGGAAGGTATTGGCGGCCGCGTAGTTGGCCTGGCCGGGGTTGCCCCAGGTCCCGGCGATCGAGGAGAAGAGCACAAACCGGTTCAGGTCGAGGTGCCGGGTCAACTCGTGCAGATTCCAGGCACTGTCGGTCTCGCGCGCATGACTGCCCGCAGCCGCTCGGGTGTCAGCGAACCGATCAGCCCGTCGTCCAGGACTCCGGCCGCGTGCACCACCCCCCGCAACGGCACCCCGGCCGGCACGGACGCAACCACCTGCGCCAACGCACCCCGGTCAGCCATCCACAGCCACCACCTCCACCCCCACACCGCACAGCCAACTCCGCCGCCAACCGCGCCACACCACCCGCACCCACCCCACGCCGCGACAACAACAACAACCGCTCCACACCACCACTCTCAGCCAGATGACGCGCCACCAAACCACCCAACGCACCCGACGCACCCGTCACCAACACCGTCCCACCACCCACACCAGCACCCGCACCCGCACCCGCACCCGCACCCGCACCCGCAGGCACCGTCAACACAACCTTGCCCACATTCCGCGCCTGACTCAAAACCTGAACGCCTCAGACGCCCGACGCACATCCCAACACGCCACCGGCAACGGCCGCAGCACACCACTCTCAAACAACCCCGACAACACCCCAAACATCCCCAATCTCATCCGCACCAACTCCAACAAATCAAACGCCCGATACCACAAACCCCCGAACTCAGCCGCCACCACCCCCGCATCCCGCACATCCGCCTTACCCATCTCCACAAACCGACCCCCCACCCCCGCCGCCAACCGCAACGACGCATCCACAAACTCACCCGCCAACGAATCCAACACCACATCCACCCCACCCACACCACCAATTCCCCTCAAACAACGTCCGCGACGACGCAATACACTCCTCACCCAACCCCAACCCCCAACACACCCCACTTCGACTCACTCGCCGTACCCAACACCACCGCCCCCAAATACCGCCCAACTGCACCGCAGCCAACCCCACACCACCCGCCGCCGCATGCACCAACACCCGCTCACCACACCGCAACCCCGCCAACTCCACCAACGCATAATACGCAGTCAAAAACACCACCGGAGCAGCCGCCGCCTCCCCCCACGAACCCCGAAGGAACCCGCACCAACAACCGCTCATCCGCCACCCCCACCGGACCAAACGCCCCGAAAACAACCCCATCACCACATCACCCACCACAAACCCCGACACCCCAACACCCACCTCCAACACCACACCCGCACCCTCCAACCCCAACCCCATCACCCGGATACATCCCCAACACATTCAACACATCCCGAAAATTCACCCCACCCGCACGCAACCCCACCCGCACCTCACCCACACCCAAACCACCCAACCCCACACCCTCCAACACCAAATTCCCCAACGTCCCCCGACCAGAAAACCCCAACCGCCAGGTGTCGCTGTCGGTCAGGCCCTCGGGGAGGGGCAGCACCGCGCCCGGCCGGGCCAGTCGCGGCACCAGCAGCTGTCCCTGCCGGACCGAACTCGGCCTCGCCAGGGCCACGCCCGCCGCAGCAGCGGGCCCAGCTCGGCGGGATCGGCGGTTCAGCGACTCGACGTCGGCCAGCAGCACCCGGCCGGGGTGCTCGGCAGCGGCGGCCCGGACCAGGCCGTCACCGCGACGAGCGCGGCTCGACCCCGGACCGGCGTCGACGGCGCGTTCGGTGACCAGCAACAGCCGTGATTCGGAGGGGAGTTCCAGGGTCAGCCAGTCCTGGATCAGGGTCAGCGCGGTTTCGGCGAGTGCGCGAGCGATCAGCGGCACCGTACTGGCCGGATCGTCCGCGCCCTGATCCGGGCGGCAACGTGACCACGGTGCCGGGCACCGGCGCGCCGCCGTCGACGGCCGCCAGCAGTTCGGCCAGGTCGGCGTAGTGGACGGCGCCGGGGATCCCGGGCACGGCGTCGGGCCGATCACGGCCCACAGGCTCCGGGGTCGGCCCCGGCCGGGGCGACCTGCACCCAGTCCAGGCCGAACAGGGCCTCGCGCACCAGCGCCGCGCCCGCTCCAGCTCCGCCGCCGGCAGCACCGGAGGGCCAACGAGCCTACCGAGGCGATGAGTTCGCCGGACTCGTCGGCCAGAGTGACAGTGACCGCTTCGCCGTTCGCGACGGGGGCGATCCGCACCCGGGCGGCACGGGCGCCGGTGGCGTGGACCACCACGTCGGTCCAGGCGAACGGAGCAGCGGCGCCGATTCGGCGCGGCCGAGCGCGATGCCGTGCAGCGCGGCGTCCAGCAGGGCCGGGTGCAGGCCGAAGCCGGCGACGTCCACGCTCTCGTCCAGGCGACTCGGCGAAGATCTCCTGACCGCGCTGCCACAGGGGCGCGTACGCCCTGGAAGGCCGGGCCGTAGGCCAGGCCGGTGTCGGCCAGTGCGGGATAGAAGCCGTCCACAGCGGCCGGACGGCCCCAGCCGGCCAGGTGCCAGCCGCTGTCGACAGTCGTGCTGTCGGCGGTTCGAGGATGCCGACGGCATGCCGGATCCAGGCGCCGGTGACGTCGTCGTCCTCGCCTGGGAGTAGACGGCGACTCGCTGCGGACGGAGTCAGCGAATCGAGGACGACCTGGAGCCGGACCCCGGAGGCAGCGGTGGGCAGCACCAGCGGCGCCTCCAGCACCAGTTCGGCCAGCCGGGCCGAGCCGATCTCGTCCCGCCCGGATCGCCATCTCCACCAGCGCCGCCCCGGGGACGATCACCCGGCCGGCGATGGTGTGGTCGGTGAGCCAGGGCTGCGTGCTCAGGCCGAGGCGGCCGTGAGCATCAGGCCGCCGCTGGCGGCGAGGCTGACGGTGGCGCCAGCAGCGGGTGCCCGGCCAGCGACTGGCCGAGGCCGGTCGCGTTCGGCGTTGCCAGTGCCGGGGTGAGCCAGAACCGCTGCCGGGTGAAGGCGTAGGTCGGCAACTCCACCTGCTGGGCGCCGCTGTCCGCATAGAACCGAGTCCAGTCGACCGCCGCGCCCCGGTGTACAGCTGTCCGAGGGCCGACACCAAGGGGTGGCCTCGTCCCGGTCGCGCCGCAGCAGCGGCACCCAGGCCTCACTTGACGAGTCATCAGAATTGGTTTGATCCGACCGCGTCGTCACGGTCTGTGGCGAGCGCGGAGAGCACGCCGTCCGGACCGAGCTCCACAAAGGTCCGCACGCCGCTCTCGCAGCGCGGTGCGGCGTCAGCGAACCGCACCGGCTCCCGCACCTGCCCGCACCAGTTACCGCGGTCGAGCAGCTCGCCGGTGACCGGCAGGCGGTGAGTGTGGACACCAGCGGGATCCGTGGCAGCCCGTACGACACCGACGCGGTGACCTGCGCGAACCTCGGCCAGCATGGGCTCCATCAACGACGAGTGGAAGGCATGCGACACCCGCAGCTCCCGGACCCGCCACTGCCGGGCCTCGAACTGCTCACGCAACACGGACACCGACCCGGCCAGCCCGGAAATCACCACCGCCCCAGGGCCGTTGACCGCCGCCAGCCCCACCCCCGAGGCACCGGCCAGCATCGGCAACACCTCACCCTCCGCCGCCTGGACAGCGAGCATCGCCCCACCCGACGGCAACGCCTGCATCAACCGACCCCGCGCCGCCACCACCGCACAGGCATCAGCCAACGACCACACCCCAGCCACATGAGCCGCCGCCAACTCACCAATCGAATGACCAGCCACCACATCCGGAACCACACCCCACGACTCCAGCAACCGGAACAGCGCCACCTCCACCGCAAACAACCCCGCCTGCGCCCACATGGTCTGGTCCAGCAGCTCGGCGTCCTCCCGCAGGACAACGGCCAGCGGCCGGTCCGGACGGCCGAGGTGCGGCTCCAGCCCGGCGCAGACCTCGTCGAAGGACCGGGCGAACACCGGATAGGCCGCGTACAGGCCCTGGCCCATGCCGAGCCGCTGCGCTCCTTGGCCGTGAGACAAACCCGATCCGGCGAGGCTCCCGGGCGAGCGGCCACGGCTCACCGGACGAGGGCACGGACGGCTGGGCCGATCCGGCCAGGGCGGCCACTCCGGCGAGCAGTTCCTCCCGGTCGGTGCCGACCACCACGGCGCGCTGTGGCAGCCCTGCCCGGGTCGTCGCCAGCGACCAGCCGAGGTCGACCGGGTCCAGCTCCGCGTGGGAGCGGACAAACGCGCCCAGCCGCTCGGCCTGTGCGGCCAGGCCGTCCAGGCCCCGGGCGGAGATCAGCCAGGGGACCACGGGCAGCGCCCGGGTGTCGTCCGGCTGTTCGGCGGGCTCCTCGGGCGCCTGCTCCAGGATGACGTGCGCGTTGGTGCCGGAGAAGCCGAAGGAGGAGATCCCGGCCCGGCGCGGACGCCCGGTCTGCGGCCAGGCGGTCGCCTCGGTCACCAGCTCGACCGCGCCGGAGGACCAGTCGACATGCGTGGACGGCGCGTCGACATGCAGCGTCGCCGGAACCACGCCGTACGCCATGGCCTGGATCATCTTGATGACACCGGCCACCCCGGCCGCCGCCTGGGTGTGACCGATGTTGGACTTCACCGACCCGAGCAGCACCGGGCTGCCGTCCTCCCGGCCCTGGCCGTAGGTGGCCAGCAGGGCCTCGGCCTCGATCGGGTCGCCCAGCCGGGTGCCGGTGCCATGGCCCTCGACCACGTCCACCTCTCCGGCCGACAGTCCGGCGCCGGCCAGGGCGGACTGGATGACCCGGCTGCCCGTTGGGGCGGTCAGACCGTTGGAGCACCGTCCTGGTTCACCGCACTGCCACGTACCACGCAGACCCGGTGACCACAGACGCCGGGCATCCGACAACCGCTCCAGCACCAGCACCCCGACACCCTCACCCCACCCCGTACCGTCCGCAGCCTCCGCATACGCCTTGCACCGACCATCGGCAGCCAGCCCCCGCTGCCGGGAGAACTCCACAAAGGTGCCCGGCCGGGCCATCACGGTCACCCCGCCGGCCAGGGCCAGCGAGCACTCGCCCGAGCGCAGGGCCTGCGCGGCCAGGTGCATGGCCACCAGCGAGGAGGAGCAGGCGGTGTCGACGGTGACCGCCGGGCCCTCCAGGCCGAGGGTGTAGGCGACCCGCCCGGAGGCGACGCCGCCGGAGATACCGGTGATCACATAGCCTTCGACGCTGTCCACTCCGCCTGCGGCGTAGTCGTGGTAGATGAGCCCGGTGAACACGCCGGTGGCCGTGCCGTGCAGGGAGAGCGGGTCGATCCCGGCGTCCTCCAGCGCCTCCCAGGAGGTCTCCAGCAGCAACCGCTGCTGCGGATCCATCGCCAGCGCCTCACGCGGCGAGATCCCGAAGAACTGCGCGTCGAAGTCGGCCGCCTCGCCGAGGAATGCGCCCTCCCGGGCATAACTCCGCCCCACCGCAGCCGGATCGGGGTCATAGACGCTCGCCCATTCGGGGCCGCGGTCCTCCGGGAAGGGCGCGACCGCGTCCGTGCCCGAGGTGAGCAGGGTCCAGAAGTCGTCCGGTGACGCCACCCCGCCGGGGAACCGGCAGGCCATCCCGACCACGGCTATCGGCTCGACCCGGTCGTCCTCCAGCTTGCGCAGGCGTTCCCGGGTCTGGGCCAGGTCGGTGGTGACCCGCTTGAGATAGTCGCGGAGCTTTTCTTCGTTCGTCATTGGACGCCCCTTTCCCTAAGCCACGAATGCGCTGGCCACAACTGCGCTTCGCCGCACTCCGGATATCAAGCTCTTCAGATGCCAAGCTCTTTGTCGATGAAATCGAAGATGTCGTCGTCGCCGGCCGCCTCGATCCGGTCGGCGACGGAGATCTCCTCGGCGGTGTCGACGGTCTCCGCCGTGCGCAGCGCAGCGAGCAGTTCCTGGACCCGGGCCGCCACCCTGGTCCGGGCGGCGTCGTCCTGGAGGATCCGGGCCAGGGCGGATTCGACCTTCTCCAGCCCGGAGAAGGCCTGAAGCACGCTGTTCTCCTCGACCACGGCCCCGCCCAGCTGCCGGCTGATGTGCGCGGTGAGCGCGTCGGGGGTGGGGTGGTCGAAGACGACGGCCGCGCCGAGCCGCAGCCCGGTCGCCGTGCCGATCCGGTTGCGCAGTTCGACCGCGGTCAGCGAGTCGAACCCGAGCTCGCGGAACGAGCGGCTGATCTCCACGGATTCGGCGCCGGGCAGCCCGAGTACCAGCGCTGCCTGGGCGACGACCAGTTCCCGGATCGCCTGGTCCCGTTCGGCCGGTTCGAGCGCGGTGAGCCGGGCGGCGACGCCCTGCGGCGCGCCCGAACCCGCGGTGCCCGAACCCGCCGCCCGCCGGGCCGGTCCGGACGCCGGACGGGCGACCAGGGTGGTGGCCACCGGCGGCAGTGCGGCACCGCCGTGTTCGCGCAGCGCGGTCCGGTCCAGCCGGGCCGGGACCAGCAGAGCCGCGCCCGCGTCCGGGCCCTGGCCGGTGCCGACCGCGAGGTCCAGCAGGGCCAGCCCGTCGGCGGCGGTGAGCGGCGTGAAGCCCTGCCGGGCCAGCCGACGGCGGTCGGCGTCGGACAGCGTCCCGGCCATGCCGCCGGTCGTGCCGGTGGTGGACGGGTCGAGCTCCCACGGCCCCAGGCCAGCGAGGTGGCCACGAGCCCGGACCGGCGCCGGGCCGCGGCCAGGGCGTCGAGCACGGTGTTGGCCGCGGCGTAGTTGCCCTGGCCCGGGTTGCCCCAGATCCCGGCGACGGAGGAGAACAGCGTGAAGCGGTCCAGGTCCAGATCGCGGGTCAGTTCGTGCAGGTGCCAGGCGCCGTCGACCTTCGGGCGCAGCACCGACTCGATCAGCTCCGGGGTCAGCGAGCCGATCACCGCGTCGTCCAGGACTCCGGCCGCGTGCACCACGCCCCGCAGCGGCGTCCGGGCGTCGACCGCGGCGAGCACCGCGCCCAGCCCGGCCCGGTCGGCGGCGTCCGCGGCGACCGTGCGGACCCGCACTCCCGATTCGGCGAGCCCGGCCGCCAGCCGGGCCGCGCCGGGGCGCCCGGACCGCGCCGGGAGAGCAGCAGCAGCGACTCCGCACCGCCGGTTTCGGTCAGATGCCGGGCGACCAGACCGCCCAGGGCGCCCGACGCGCCGGTGACCAGCACCGTCCCGCCCCGGGACGGCGCCGGGAGGGTCAGCACGACCTTGCCGACATTGCGGCCCTGGCTCAGGTGGCGGAACGCCTCGGACGCCTGCCGCACGTCCCAGCACGTCACCGGCAGCGGGCGCAGGATCCCCTTGGCGAACAGGTCGGTCAGTGCCGCGAACAGGCCCCCGATCAGCGACGGGTCGCATTCGAGCAGGTCGAACGCCTGGTAGGCCAGCCCGCCGTGGTCGGCGGCGACCCGCTGCGGGTCCCGGATGTCGGTCTTGCCCATCTCCACGAACCGGCGGCCCGCCCCGGCGGAGAGCCGCAGCGAGGCGTCCACGAACTCCCCGGCCAGGGAGTCCAGGACCACGTCGATCCCGGCCCCGGCCGTCGCCGTCCGGAAGGCCTCCTCGAACTCCAGCGTCCGGGAGGAGGCGATCCGGGACTCGGTCAGCCCGAGCCCGTGCAGCACCGGCCACTTGGACGGGCTGGCGGTGCCGAACACGTCCGCGCCCAGGTGGCGGGCGACCTGCACGGCGGCGATACCGACCCCGCCGGCGGCCGCATGGATCAGCCGACTCGCCCTGGCCCAGCTCCGCCAGCACCACCAGTGCGTACCAGGCGGTCAGGTAGACCACCGGCGCGGCCGCCGCCTCGGCCATCGACCATCCGGCCGGGACCGGGGCCAGCAGCCGGGCGTCGGCGACCGCGACCGGGCCGAAGGCGCCCGGGAACAGGCCCATCACCCGGTCCCCGGGCCGGAAGGAGGTCACCTCGGTGCCCACCTCCAGGACCACGCCGGCGCCTTCGAGGCCAGCAGGCCGCCTCGCCCGGATACATCCCGAGCACATTGAGCACATCGCGGAAGTTCACCCCGGCCGCGCGCAGGCCGACCCGGACCTCACCGGCGGCCAGCGTCCGGGTGGCGGTGTCGACCGGGAGCAGGGCCAGGTTCTCCAGCGTGCCCCGGCCGGTGCATTCGAGCCGCCAGCCGGCTGCGTCGGTCCCGTCGGTCCCACCGGGCGGCAGGGCCAGGCCGGTGGCGGCCCGGGCGAGCCTGGGGACCAGCAACTGACCGGCGCGGACCGCGATCTGTGCCTCGTCGGCGGCCAGCGCCGTGGTCAGCGCGTCCAGTGGATCGCTCTGCGCGTCCAGGTCCACCAGCACGATCCGGCCCGGGTTCTCGGCGGCGGCCACCCGGCCCAGCCCCCACCCCGGCCGCGGTCACGTCGACGGCCGCGGCCCCGGCGTCGACCGCGTGCCGGGTGAGCAGCACCAGCCGCGTGTGAGCCAACTCCTCCGCGGCCAGCCAGGACTGGAGCACGGCGAGGGTGTCGGCGGTCACCGCCCGGGCGGTGTCGGCCGCGCTCGCGGCAGCGCCGGCGCCGGTTCCGTTCGCGGTGAAGCCGCAGGGCACGATCACGGTGTGCACGGCCCCGGCGTGGTCCGCCGCCAGCGCGTCGATGCCCGGGTAGCGGGTGGCCCCGGGCAGGTCCGGCGCGGTGCCCGCGGGGTCGAGCAGCGCCCAGCCGTCGGCGGCGGCCGGGCCCGGCTCGGCGGGCCGGGCCGGGATCCAGTCCAGGGCGAACAGCGCGTCCTGGGCCAGTCGGGCGGTCGCGGCGGCTCCCGCGGAGGGCAGCGCGCGCAGGACCAGCGATCCGACCGAGGCGACCAGCGCGCCGGTCCCGTCGGCCAGGGTCACCGACATGCCCTCGCCGGAGGCGGACGGGGCCAGCCTGACCCGGGCCGCGTCGGCGCCGGTGGAGTGCACCTCGACGTCGGTCCAGGCGAACGGCAGCCGCGGACCGGCCGCGCCGCCGTCCGGGTGCGCCGGGTCGTTCGGGTGCGCCGGGTCGTTCGGGTGCGCCGGGTCGTTCGGCGCCGTACCCAGCAGGTGCAGGGCGGCGTCCAGCAGCGCCGGGTGCAGTCCGAAGCCGGCCACCGGAAGCTCCCGGTCGAGGGCGATCTCAGCGAGGATCTCCGCTCCGCGGCGCCAGGCCCGGCGCACCCCCTGGAAGCGCGGCCCGTAGGCCAGTCCGGCGGCGGCCAGGGCCGGGTAGAGGCCGTCGAGTTCCTCGGCGACCGCGTCGGCGGCGGCCACTGGGCCATCGCGGCGGCGGCTTCGGCGGCGGCCTCCGCCGCGGCCTCGGCTCCGGTGTGGAGCACGCCGGTGGCGTGCGGGGTCCAGGCCCCGGGGTCGTCCTCGCGGCGGGAGTGGACGGTGAACTCCCGCTCACCGTCCGGCCCGGGCGCGGCCACCGCGACCTGGATCCGGACCGCCTCGCGGGCCGGGAGGATCAGCGGGGTCTGGATCACCAACTCCCCGATCCGGGTGCATCCGGCCTGGTCACCGGCGCGGACGGCCATCTCCACCAGCGCCGCGCCCGGCACCACGACCTGGCCGGAGACCACGTGGTCGGCCAGCCACGGCTGGGCGCTCAGCGACAGCCGTCCGGTCAGCACCAGCCCGCCGCCGGTGGACAGGTCCAGGGCCGCGCCCAGCAGGGTGGTCCGAGGACTCGAAGCCCCGCCCGGCCGCGTCAGTGCGCGGGGCCGCCGGGTTCAGCCAGTAGGTCTGCCGGGCGAAGGCGTGCGTCGGCAGGTCCACCCGCTGGGCGCCGCTGCCCGTGTAGATCCGGGTCCAGTCGACGGCGCCGCCCCGGGCGTGGATCCGGCCGACGGCGCTGAGCACGCTCGCCGCCTCGTCCGGGTGCGGTGCAGCGCCGGGACCCACAGTTCGGCCCCGGTCTCCTCGGCCCTGGTCTCCTCGGCCGTGGCGGAATGCACCGGCTCGGAGCGCACCGGCTCGGAGTGCACCGGCTTGGAGTGCACCGCCGACTGCGGGCCGAGGGCGGACAGCACACCGTCCGGGCCGATCTCGACAAAGGTGCGGACCCCTGCCTGCGCAGCGCGGCGGCGGCGTCGGCGAACCGGACCGGCTCGCGCACCTGCCGCACCCAGTACTCCGGGTCGCGGATCTCCTCGCCCGCCGGCGCGCCGGTGAGCGTGGACACCAGCGGGATCGCGGTGCCGCGTAGGAGACGGAGCGGGTCACCGCCGCGAAGTCGGCCAGCATGGGCTCCATCAGCGCCGAGTGGAACGCGTGCGACACCCGCAGCCGCCGCACCCGTCGGCCCTCCGCGGACAGCCGCTCGGCGAGCGCCTCGACGGCTGCCTGGGGCCCCGACACCACCACCGCCTCCGGGCCGTTGACGGCGGCGAGGCCGACCCCCGGGAAGCCGGGGAGGGCGTCCAGCACCTCGTTCTCGGTGGCCGTCACCGCCAGCATCGCGCCGCCGGAGGGCAGTGCCTGCATCAGCCGGCCCCGGGCGGCCACCACCGCACAGGCGTCGGCCAGCGACCAGACCCCGGCCACATGCGCGGCCGCCAGCTCACCGATCGAATGACCCGCACCACATCCGGAACCACATCCCACGACTCCAGCAGCCGGAACAGCGCTACCTCCACCGCAAACAACCCCGCCTGCGCCCACACCGTCTCGTCGAGCAGTTCGCCGCCGTCCCGGATGACCTCCCGCAGCGTGTGGTCGGGCTGGTCCAGGTGCTCCTCCAGCGCGGCCACTGCCGCGTCGAAGGCCTCAGCGAACGCCGGGTAGGCGGCATGGAGGGTCTGCCCCATACCAATCCGCTGGGCGCCCTGACCGGTGAAGACGAATCCGATCTTGCCGATGTTTCCAGCGATACCAATCGCTGCTCCGGGCGGGGCGGCAGCGTCGCCGTCTCGTCGGCCAGCGACTCGGCCAGGGCGGCGAGGGCGGTCCGGAGCTCCTCCGGGCCGCTGCCGACGACACGGCCCGGTGCGGCAGCGCCGACCGGGTCGTGGCCAGTGACCAGCCGAGGTCGACCGGTCCAGCTCCGCGCGGAGCGGGCAAACGCGGCCAGTCGCCCGGCCTGCCCAGCCAGACCACTGCGGCTGCGGGCCGAGATCAGCCAGGGCACAACCGGGAGCGTCCGGTCCGGCGCGTCGTCGATCGCCGGAGCGGCGCCGACGGCGACCGGCTCGGCCGGGGGCTGCTCCAGGATGACGTGGGCATTGGTGCCGGAGAAGCCGAAGGAGGAGATCCCGGCCCGGCGCGGACGCCCGGTCTGCGGCCAGGCAGTCGCCTCGGTCACCAGCTCGACCGCGCGGCAGCCCAGTCGACATGCGTGGACGGCGCGTCGACATGCAGCGTCGCCGGAACCACGCCGTGGGCCATCGCCTGGACCATCTTGATGATCCCGGCCACCCCCGCCGCCGCCTGGGTATGACCGATGTTCGACTTCACCGAACCCAGCAGCACCGGACGACCCTCGTCCCGGCCCTGCCCATAGGTCGCCAGCACCGCCTGCGCCTCGATCGGGTCACCCAGCCGGGTGCCCGTGCCATGCCCCTCGACCACATCCACATCCAGCGCCGACAGCCCGGCACTGGCCAGGGCGGACTGGATGACCCGCTGCTGCGAGGGGCCGTTGGGAGCGGTCAGACCGTTGGAGGCACCGTCCTGGTTCACCGCACTGCCACGCACCACCGCCAGCACCCGGTGACCAAGACGCCGGGCATCCGACAACCGCTCCAGCACCAGCACCCCGACACCCTCACCCCAGCCTGTGCCGTCCGCCGCCTCCGCATACGCCTTGCACCGGCCATCGGCAGCCAGTCCGCGCTGCCGGGAGAACTCCACAAAGGTGCCCGGGGTGGCCATCACCGTGACTCCCCCGGCCAGCGCCAGCGAGCACTCCCCCGAACGCAGCGCCTGCACCGCCAGATGCAGCGCCACCAACGAGGACGAACAGGCAGTGTCCACGGTGACCGCAGGCCCCTCCAGACCGAGCGCATAGAGACCCGGCCCGAGGCCACCCCACCGGAGTGCCGGTGCTGACGTAGCCCTCGACCTCGTCCGGGTTTCGCCGCCGACCGCGTAGTCGTGGTAGATCAGGCCGGTGAACACCCCGGTCCGGCTGCCGTGCAGGCGACCGGGTCGATCCCGGCGTCCTCCAGCGCCTCCCAGGAGGTCTCCAGCAGCAACGCTGCTGCGGATCCATCGCCAGCGCCTCACGCGCGAGATCCCGAAGAACTGCGCGTCGAACTCGCCCGCGCGGTAGAGAACGCGCCTCGGAGGCATAGCTGCTGCCGCCGGAGGCCGGATCCCGGTCGACCACCTCCGCCATTGCGGGCCACGGTCCTGGGGAAGCCGGCCACCGTGTCGGTGCCGTCGGCCAGCAGCTGCCAGAACTCGTCCGCCGAACCGACGCCGCCGGGAAGCGGCAGCCCATGCCCAATCACCAGCTCGTCCCGGCCGAGGACACCGCCGGAACCGCGCCGGAGCGGCCGGCCGTCGGCGGCGCGTCCTGGCCGCCCAGTTCGGTCCGCAGGTGCCCGGCCAGCGTGGTCGGCGTCGGATAGTCGAAGACCAGGGTGGCCGGCAGCCGCAGTCCGTCACACTGTTGAGCCGGTTGCGCAGCTCCAGCGCGGTCAGCGAGTCGACACCCAGATCCTTGAAGGTGTCCCGGGCATTGATCGACTCCGCTCCGGCAGCCCCAGCACCAGTGCCGCCTGACTGTGCACCAGCTCCAGCAGCGCCGGCTCCCGCTCGCCGGACGGCAGCGCCGCCAGCCGCTCGGCCAGGCATTCCCGGTGCCGCCGGCCTTCCCGGCACCCTGGACGACCGCTCCGGCCCGGCGCCGGGACGAGCGGCGGACCACCGCCGACAGCAGCGGGGCGACCTCACCCGCGGCCTCCAGCGCCGCCGGGTCCAGCCGGACCGGGACCAGCAGCGACCTGCCGGTCGTACCGGCCGCGTCCAGCAGGGCCAGGCCCTCCTCCTCGGTCAGCGGCAGCGAGCCGGAGCGGCTGAGCCGCTCCCAGTCGGCCTGGCCGAGGGCCGCAGTCATGCCGTCCTGCTGCTTCCAGGGCCCCCAGGCGAGCGAGACGCCCGGCAGGCCCTGGGCCCGGCGGCGGGCGGCCAGCGCGTCCAGGAAGGTGTTCGCGGCCGCGTAGTTGCCCTGGCCGGGGTTGCCCCAGATCCCGGCGATCGACGAGAACAGTACAAACAGGTCGAGGTCCAGACCGGGTCAGCTCGTGCAGGTTCCAGGCGCCGTGCACCTTGGGCCGCAGCACCGCCGCGACCCGCTCCGGGGTCAGCGAGCCGATGACCCCGTCGTCCAGCAGCCCGGCCGCGTGCACCACCCCGCGCAGCGGCGCCTGCTCCGGCACCCCGGCGAGGACCGCCGCCAGCTGCCGCCGGTCGGCGACATCACCGGCCCGGACCTGCACGCCGACGCCCTGACCGGCCAGTTCGGCGGCGAGCGCGGCGGTGCCGGGGGCGTGCGGTCCACGCCGGGAGAGCAGCATGAGCGAGCGGGCGCCCCGGCGGTCGGCCAGGTGCCGGGCGACCAGTGCGCCGAGCGCCCCGGACGCGCCGGTGACCAGCACCGTCCCGGCCGGGTCGGCGGGGGCGGGCAGGGTCAGCACCACCTTGCCGATGTTGCGGGCCTGGCTCAGATGGCGGAACGCGTCCGGTGCCCGGCGGACGTCCCAGCAGGCCACCGGCAGCGGTGTCAGCACACCGGCGGTGAACAGCCCGGACAGCTCGGCGAACATTTCGGCGATCCGGTCCGCGCTGGTGTCGAACAGGTCGAACGCCTGGTAGCCGAGGCCGTCGTGGTCGGCGGCAATCCGCTCCGGGTCGCGCACATCGGTCTTGCCCATCTCGATGAACCGGCCCCGGGACCGGCCGCCAGCCGGGCCGAGGCGTCGACAAAGGGACCGGCCAGGGCGTCCAGGACCACGTCGACCCCGGCGCCGCCGGTCGCGCTCCGGAAGACCTGCTCGAACTCCAGCGTCCGGGACGAGGCGATATGCGTTGCCGGCAAGCCGAGTTCGCGCAGCACCGGCCACTTGGCGGGGCTGGCGGTGCCGAACACCTCGGCGCCCAGCTGCCGGGCCAGCTGTACGGCGGCGATCCCGACGCCACCGGCGGCGGCGTGGATCAGCACCCGCTCGCCCCTGCCCAGCCCGGCCAGGCCGACCAGCGCGTGGTGGGCGGTGAGGTAGGCCACCGGGACCCCGGCCGCCTCGGTCAGGGTCCACTCCGCAGGGACCGGCGCCAGCAGCCGTACATCGGCGACGGCCGTCGGCCGAAAGCGGCGGTGAACAGGCCCATCACCCGGTCGCCGGGGTTCAGACCGGTCACCCCCGGCCCGGTCTCCAGCACGATTCCGGCGCCCTCCAGGCCCAGTTGGCCGGCCTCGCCCGGGTACATGCCGAGGACGTTCAGCACGTCGCGGAAGTTCACCCCGGCGGCGCGCAGGCCCACGCGTACCTGGCCGGGAGCGACCGGCGGCCGGCCGCCCCCGGCCGGGGTCAGCACCAGGTTCTCCAGAGTCCCGCGCTCGGTGAAACCGAGCCAGTCGTCGGCGGCCGCGGGCACCGGCAGCGCGCCGGACGGGCGGCCGAGCCGGGGCAGCCGGAGCTCCCCCTGCCGGATCGCGAAACTCGGGCTCGCCGGAGGGACTCCGGCCGCCAGCAGCGGCCGCGCGGCCTCCAGCCCGCCCGTCGATGTCGGCCAGGACGAAGCGCTCCGGGTTTCTCCGCCATCGCCACCCGCAGCAGTCCCTGGACCACGGCGGCGGCCGGGTCCGGCACCGTGCCGGGCCCGGCGTCGACGCCCTCCGGGTGACCACCAGCAGCCGGGACCCGGCCCGGCGAGGCTCTCGGCGGCCAGCCACTGCCGCACCGTGCCCAGCACGGCGGCGGCCAGCGCCTGCGCGGTGGCCGCCGGGTCGGCGTCCAGCGGATCGCGCACAGAGGCGGGCAGGCCGGTGGCACCGGGGTCACCGGCCTCCGGCGAGGCAGCCGCTGGCGAGGCAACCACCGGCAGCACGACCACGGCGGGGAGCGCGGCGCCGGCCGCCACCGCTGTCAGCAGCTCGGCCAGATCGGCGTAGCGGGCCGCGCCCGGCGGCCCCGGGCGGTGGCTTCCGTCCGTTCGGGTGTCGGCTTCGGCTTCGGTTTCGGTTTCGGTCGGTATCGGCTTCGGCCCGCGGGGCCAGTACGGCCCAGTCGGCGGGCTTGCCGGGGTCGGTGTCCAGCCGGGCCGGGATCCAGGCGACCTCGAACAGCGTCTCCGCGTCGAACGCCGCCCCCTCGCCGGGGCCGGCGGCGGGCAGCTCCCGCAGGACCAGGGAGCGCACCGAGGCCACCGGCGCGCCCGACCCGTCGGCCAGGGTGACGGACAGGCCGTCGCCCGCAGCCGCCGGTGCCAGCCGGACCCGGACGGTGTCGGCGTGGGTGGCGTGGACGACCACATCGGCCCAGGCGAACGGGACCAGCGGCCCGTTGCCGGCGCCATCCGCCGCCGGGCCGGTCAGGGCCGCCAGGTGCAGACAGGCGTCCAACAGGGCCGGGTGGATGCCGAACCCGGCCACGGGCGTCCCCTCGGCGAGCGCGACCTCGGCGAAGATCTCGTCGCCGCGCCGCCAGCCCCGGCGGACCGCGCGGAACGTCGGCCCGTAGTCGAGGCCGGACCGGGCCAGTTCCGGGTAGAGGCCGTCGAGCTCCTGCTCCACCGCCCCGGCCGGCGGCCACTCGCCCAGGACGACCCCGTCCGCTCCCTGCTCCCCGGCGGCGGTCAGGATGCCGGTGGCGTGCCGGGTCCACTGCCCCGGGCCGGTCGGGGTGACCGGCTGCTCGGGCTGGGAGTGGATGCTGACGGCGCTGCGCCCGTGTTCGTCGGCGGGTTCCAGGGTCACCTGGATCCTGGTCCCGCCGTCGGCGGACAGGACCAGTGGCGTCTCGATCACCAGCTCGGCGAGCCGGGTCTGGCCGGTTTCGTCCCCGGCCCGGAGCGCCAGCTCCACCAGGGCCGTGCCGGGCACGACGACCCGGCCGGACACCATGTGGTCGCCCAGCCACGGCTGGGCGCGCAAGGACAGCCGGCCGGTCAGCATCAGCCCGCCCGCAGCCATGGACATGCTCGCGCCGAGCAGCGGGTGCGCCGCGCCGGACTGGCCCAGACCGGCCGGATCCACCGTGCCGACGGCGGCGTTCAGCCAGTAGCGGTGGCGGGTGAACGCGTAACCCGGCAGCTCCACCCGACCAGCACCCGACCCCGCATAGAACCCCGACCAGTCCACCACCCCACCACGCACCTGCAACCCCGCCACCGCCGACACCAACGCCGCCACCTCACCCCGATCCCGACGCAACACGGCAACCACACCTCACCCGGCCCCGCATCCAACACCCCCACCGCCGTCAACACCGCATCCGGACCCACCTCCACAAACGTCCGCACACCCAACCCACGCAACACCCCCACCGCATCCGCAAACAACACCGGCTCACGCACCTGCCGCACCCAATACCCCACATCCAACACCTCCCCACACCAACCCACCCGTCAACGTCGACACCCACCCAAACCTCGGCACCCCAAACGACACCGACGCCAACACCTCCCCGAACTCCGCCAACATCGGCTCCATCAACACCGAATGAAACGCATGCGACACCGCAACCGCCGCACCCCCACCCCACGACCCACCAACTCCCGCTCCACCAAACCAACACCCACCCCGGACCAGACACCACCACCGCACCCCGACCATTCACCGCAGCCACCCCAACCCCACCACACCCTCCAACCCACCCAACACCTCACGCACCACACCCACCCCCACGCACCGACAACATCGCCCCACCCGACACCAACCCTGCATCAACCGACCCCGCGCCGCCACCACCCGACACGCATCACCCAACGACCACACCCCCGACACAAACGCCACCGCCAACTCACCAATCGAATGACCCACCACAAAATCCGGAACCACACCCCACGACTCCAACAACCGAAACAACCCCACCTCCACCGCAAACAACCCCGCCTGCGCCCACACCGTGTCATCCACGAACCCACACCACCACCAACCACCTCACGCACCGACCCACCAAACACTCCTCCAACCCACACACACCTCATCAAACGCCGCGCAAACACCGGAAACTCCGCATACAACCCCGCACCCATCCCCACCCGCTGCGCACCCTGCCCCGTAAACACAAACCCCAGCTGCCCCAGCTCCCCGGACCGTCCGCTCAGCGCCGCGCCGGACGGGTCCGCCGCCAACTCGGCCAGCTGAGCCAGCAGTTCGTCGCGTCGGCGCCGACCACCGCCGCCCGCTCGGGCAACGCGTACGCGTCGACGCCAACGACCAGCCCACATCCACCGGCTCCAGCTCCGGCCGCGCCAGCACGAACTCACGCAACCGACCCGCCTGCGCCGCCAGACCCGCACCATCACGCGCCGACAACAACCACGGCACCACCGAACGCCCACCACCCACAACCCGCGCCGCAACACCCTCCACAACCGGCGCCTGCTCCAGAATGACATGCGCATTGGTACCGGAGAAGCCGAACGAGGAGACCCCGGCGCGGCGCGGGCGGCCGTCCCGGGCCACGGCGTCGGCTCGGTCACCAGCCGGACGGCGCCGGCCTGCCAGTCCACGTGCGCCGACGGCTCGTCCGCGTGCAGGGTGGCCGGGACGACGCCGTGCGCCATCGCCTGGACCATCTTGATGATCCCGGCCACCCCGGCCGCTGCCTGGTGTGGCCGATGTTGGACTTCACCGAGCCCAGCAGCACCGCCGGTCCTGCGGACGGCCCTGGCCATAGTCGCGATCAGCGCCTCGGCCTCGATCGGGTCGCCGAGCCGGTGCCGGTGCCGTGGCCCTCGACCACGTCCACGTCCTGCGGCCGCAGCCCGGCGGACTCCAACGCGGCGCGGATCACCCGCTGCTGGAGGGACCGCTGGCGCGTCAGACGTTGGAGGCGCCGTCCTGGTTGACCGCGGTACCGGCCACCACCGCGAGCACCCGGTGCCCGTTGCGGCGGGCGTCCGACAGCCGCTCGACCACCAGCACCCCGACGCCCTCGCCCCAGCCGGTGCCGTCGGCGGACTGCGCGTACGCCTTGCACCGGCCGTCCGCGGACAGGCCGCGCTGGCGGGCGAACTCCAGGAAGGTGCCGGGCGTCGCCATCACCGTGACGCCTCCGGCCAGGGCGAGGCTGCACTCCCGGAGCGCAGCGCCTGGACCGCCAGTGCAGTGCACCAGGGAGACGAGCAGGCGTGTCGACGGTCACCGCGGGCCTTCCAGGCCCAGGGTGTAGGCCACCCGGCCGGACGCCACGCCGCCGAGCCGCCGGTGCTCAGATACCCCTGGACCTCTCCGGCATTGCGGCGCCGTGCCGTAGTCGTGGTAGATCAGGCCGGTGAACACCCCGGTCCGGCTGCCGTGCAGCGCGGCCGGGTCGATCCGGCGTGCTCCAGTGCCTCCCAGGACGCCTCCAGCAGCAGCCGCTGCTGCGGGTCCATCGCCAGCGCCTCCCGCGGCGAGATCCCGAAGAACGGGCGTCGAAGTCCCCGGCGTCATAGAGGAAGGCTCCCGCCCGGGCGTGCGGTTCCAGGCCCTGCTGCTCGAAGACGCCTTCCCAGAGCGGGCCGCGGTCCTGCGGAAGGGCGCGACCGCGTCCCGGCCGGAGGAGACCAGGTCCAGAACTCCCCGGCGGAGCCGATGCCGCCCGGGAACCGGCAGCCGATGCCGACGATCACCAGCTGGTCGTCGTCGGCCAGTTCGGCCCGGGCCGGGTCGCGGAGGTACCGGTGGCGGCGGGCGCGGCCGTGCTGCCCAGCAGGGCCGTGCGCAGGAAGCCGGCCAGCAGGGCCGGTGTCGGGTAGTCGAAGACGACACCGGCGGGCAGCCGCAGGGCGGTGACCGTGTTCAGCCGGTTGCGCAGTTCCACGGCCGTCAGCGAGTCGATCCCGAGTTCCTTGAAGGATCGGCCGGCCCCGACGCCTCCGGTCCGGACATGCCGAGGACCAGCGCGGTCTGGGCCCGGACCAGGTCGTGCACGGCCTCGTCGCGGTCGGTCCCGGCAGCGCGGCCAGCCGCTCGGCGAATCCGGCCCGCTCGGCCGCGCCCGCCGCACCGACCGTGCGGCGGGTCCGGCCCGGGGCGCGGGAGCGGTCAGCCCGGACAGCAGTGCCGGACGGGCAGCGCCCGGACGCAGATCGAGCCGGGCCGGGACCAGCAGCGCCTGGCCGAGGGAGGCGGTGGCGTCCAGCAGTTCGAGCCCGTCGGGCCACTGTGCGGGGCCAGGCCCTGACGGCCATCGCTGCCAGTCGGCCTGGGCCAGGGTCGCGGCCATGCCTCCGCTCCGGGTCCCGCTGAGCTGCCAGGGGCCCCAGGCGAGGGCGGTCGCGGGCAGTCCGGCCCGGCGGCGGTGTCCGGCGAGCGCGTCCAGGAAGGTGTTGGCGGCCGCGTATCCGGCCTGGCCGGGGTTGCCCCAGAGGCCGAGACCGAGGAGAAGCACGAACCGGTCCAGGTCGAGCTCGCGGGTGAGCCGGTGCAGGTTCCAGGCGCCGTCGACTTGGGCCGCAGCACGGCCTCGATCCGCTCGGGGGTGAGCGCGCCGATGATCCCGTCGTCCAGGACGCCTGCGGCGTGTACCACGGCGCGCAGCGGGGCCTCGGGCACCGCCGCGAGCACGGCGGCCAGCCCGTCGTGGTCAGCCGCGTCGGCGGCCAGCAGGCTTACACGGAGCCGAGTTCGGCCAGTTCGGCGGCCAGGGCGCCCATGCCGGGCGCCTGCGGGCCGCGCCGGAGAGCAGCAGCAGTCGCTCGGCGCCGGCGCCGGCCAGGTGGCCGGCGAGCAGGCCGCCCAGGGCGCCGGAGACCCGGTCACCAGCGTGGTGCCCGGGTGGTCGTGGCGGGGGCGCGCATGGTCACCACGACCTTGCCGATGTTGCGGGCCTGGCTGAGGTGCCGGAAGGCCTCCGGGGCGCGGCGGACGTCCCAGCAGGCCACCGGCAGCGCTGAGCACCCGGCGGCGAACAGCCGGACAGCTCGGCGAACATCCGCGATCTGCTCGGGCTGCTGCTCCAGCAGGTCGAACGCTGGTAGGCCAGGCCCTGGTGTCGCGGGCGACCTCGGCGGCGTCGCGGATGTCGGTCTTGCCGATCTCGATGAACGCCCGCCGGGGCCTGCGGCCAGCGCAGCGACGCGTCGACGAACTCGCCGGCCAGCGAGTCCAGGACGACGTCGATCCCGGCCGGGAAGCGCTGCTCGAAGTCGACCGTGCGCGAGGAGGCCAGGTGGGCCTGGTCCAGACCGGCGGCGTGCAGCAGTGGCCACTTGGCCGGGCTGGCGGTGCCGAACACCTCGGCGCCCAGGTGCCGGGCGAGTTGCACGGCGGCCGAGCCGACGCCGCCCGCGGCGGCGTGGATCAGCACGGACTCACCGGCGCGCAGCCCGGCCAGGTTGACCAGGGCGTGCCAGGCGGTGAGGTAGACCACGGGCGCGGCGGCGGCCTCGGCAGGGTCCACCCGGCGGGGACCGGGACGAGCAGCCGGGCGTCGGTAACCGCCAGCGGCCGAAGGCGCCGGAAAAGGCCCATCACCTGGTCCCCGGGGCGCAGCCCGGTGACCTCCGGCCGGTTTCCAGGACCACGCCCGCGCCCTCACAGGCCGAGCAGGCCCGGGTCGCCGGGGTACATGCCGAGGACGTTGAGCACGTCCCGGAAGTTCACTCCGGCCGCGCAGACCGACCCTGACCTCGGTCGCGGCCAGCGGGCGGTGTCCGGAGCCGTCGGCGGCCAGGTGACGTTCTCCAGCGTGCCGCGTTCGGTCCACTCCAGCGCCAGCCTTCCGGCGATCCGGCCGGGACCGGAAGCCCGGGGCTGACCCGGGCCAGCCGTGCGCCAGCAGCCGTCCGGCCGGCGGCGAGCTGCGGCTCACCGGACGCCAGGGCCTGGGCCAGTAGGTCCGGGGTGGTGGTGTCGTCCGGGGTGGTGTCGCCCGGGGTCGCGGCGGCGTCGAGGTCGAGCAGGACGATGCGGTCCGGGTGCTCGGACTGCGCCACCCGGACCAGTCCCACACTCCGGCGGCGGTGACGTCGATCTCGACCGCCCCGGCGTCCACCGCCCCTTGGGTCAGTACCAGCAGCCGGGAGCCCTCCAGGGCCTCGGCGCGGAGGAATTCCTGGACCGCGGTCAGGGCCGCCAGGGTCGTCCGGTGCGTCGCCGCAACCGGGTCGGCCGTACCGGAGGAGGCCGCCGGACGGAGCACGACGGTCTCCGGGCGGGCAGCGCCGCGTCGATCGCGGCCAGGAGCGCGCCAGGTGTCATGGCGCGACGCCCCGGGGAGCGCGGGCAGGACGCCGATGGCAGCCCGACTTCCGGGATCCGCAGGGGCGTTGCCGACCTCGGCCGGGCCCACTCCAGCTCGAACAGGGCCTCCGCGGCCAGGGTGCCGGCCGGGGCGGCCGTGTGAGCGGGCGCAGTACCAGAGCCGACGGTGGCGATCAGGCCGCCGCTCCGGTCCGCCAGCAGCAGCGACATGCCGTCGCCGCTGTCGGCGGGTGCTATCCGGACTCTGGCGGTGGTCGCGCCGGTGGCGTGGATCACGGCGTCGGTCCAGGTGAACGGCAGCAGCGGTCCGCCCACGCCGCCGTCGGCGTCCGTCGGACAAGCAGGTGCAGGGCGGCGTCGAGGAGCACCGGGTGCAGGCCCAGCCCCCCGGTCCCGGCGCCGCCTCGGCGCCCTCGCCCAGCCCGACCTCGACGAAGACCTGCCGCGCCGCCAGGCGCCGCGCACGCCCTGGAACGCGGGACCGTAGGGCAGTCCGGCGCGGGCCAGCGCCGGGTAGAGGCCGGTGAGGTCCTCGGCGGTGGCGCCGGACGGCGGCCAGGCCAGCAGCGCGCGCCGCGCGGTGACCTCGGCGGGGGCGGGCTCCCCGGCCGGGGCCAGGACGCCGGTGGCGTGGACGGTCCACGGGCCGGCCCCCTCCTCGGGCCGGGAGTGGACGGCCAGTTCCCGGCTGCCGGCTTCGTGCCGCTCGCCGACCGTGATCCGCACACTGAACCCCGCGTCGGGCGGGCAGCACCAGCGGCACCTGGATGACCAGTTCAGCAGCCGGCGCACCCGGTCTCGTCCCGGCCCGGATCGCCAGCTCCACCAGGGCGGCGCCGGGGACGACGACCTGCCCGGAGACGACATGGTCGGCCAGCCACGGCTGGGCGGCGACCGACAGCCGTCCGGTGAGCACCAGGCCGCCGTTGACGGCAGTTCGACCACGGTGCCGAGCAGCGGATGCCCGGAGGCGGTCAGCCCGGTCTCCCGCGGTCCGGCGGTGGCCGCCGGGTTCAGCCAGTAGCGGTGGCGGGTGAACGCGTAACCCGGCAGCTCCACCCGACCAGCACCCGACCCCGCATAGAACCCCGACCAGTCCACCACCCCACCACGCACCTGCAACCCCGCCACCGCCGACACCAACGCCGCCACCTCACCCCGATCCCGACGCAACACCGGCAACCACACCTCACCCGGCCCCGCATCCAACACCCCACCGCCGTCAACACCGCATCCGGACCCACCTCCACAAACGTCCGCACACCCAACCCACGCAACACCCCACCGCATCCGCAAACAACACCGGCTCACGCACCTGCCGCACCCAATACCCCACATCCAACACCTCCCCCGACACCAACCCACCCGTCAACGTCGACACCCACCCAAACCTCGGCACCCCAAACGACACCGACGCCAACACCTCCCCGAACTCCGCCAACATCGGCTCCATCAACACCGAATGAAACGCATGCGACACCCGCAACCGCCGCACCCCACCCACGACCCACCAACTCCCGCTCCACCAAACCAACACCACCCCCGGACCAGACACCACCACCGCACCCCGACCATTCACCGCAGCCACCCCAACCCCCACCACCCTCCAACCCACCCAACACCTCACGCACCACACCCACCCCCGCACGCACCGACAACATCGCCCCACCCGACACCAACCCCTGCATCAACCGACCCGCGCCGCCACCACCCGACACGCATCACCCAACGACCACACCCCGACACAAACGCCACCGCCAACTCACCAATCGAATGACCCACCACAAAATCCGGAACCACACCCCACGACTCCAACAACCGAAACAACCCCTCCACCGCAAACAACCCGCCTGCGCCCACACCGTGTCATCCACCGAACCCCACCACCACCAACCACCTCACGCACCGACCCACCCAAACACTCCTCCAACCCACACACACTCATCAAACGCCGCCGCAAACACCGGAAACTCCGCATACAACCCCGCACCCATCCCCACCCGCTGCGCACCCTGCCCCGTAAACACAAACCCCAGCTGCCCCAGCTCCCCGGACCGTCCGCTCAGCGCCGCGCCGGACGGGTCCGCCGCCAACTCGGCCAGCTGAGCCAGCAGTTTCGCGGTCGGCGCCGACCACCGCCGCCCGCTCGGGCAACGCGGTACGCGTCGACGCCAACGACCAGCCCACATCCACCGGCTCCAGCTCCGGCCGCGCCAGCACGAACTCACGCAACCGACCCGCCTGCGCCGCCAGACCCGCACCATCACGCGCCGACAACAACCACGGCACCACCGAACGCCCACCACCCACAACCCGCGCCGCAACACCCTCCACAACCGGCGCCTGCTCCAGAATGACATGCGCATTGGTACCGGAAATCCCGAAGGCCGACACCCCGGCGCGGCGCGGGCGGCCGCGGTCCGGCCAGTCCTGCGGCTCGGTCAGCAGCCGTACTGTGCCGGGCGACCAGTCCACATGCGGGGAGGGCACCTCGGCGTGCAGGGTGCGCGGCAGCCGGGCGTGGCGCAGGGCCAGGACCATCTTGATGATCCCGGCGGCTCCGGCCGCCCACTGGGTGTGGCCGATGTTGGACTTCACCGTGCCCAGCCACAGAGGCCGGTCGGCGTCCCGCTCCTGACCGTAGGCGGCGAGCAGGGCCTGGGCCTCGATCGGGTCGCCGAGCATGGTGCCGGTGCCGTGGGCTTCGACCGCGTCCACGTCGTCCGGGCCGAGCCCGGCACCGGCCAGGGCGGCCCGGATGACCCGCTGCTGGGCCGGGCCGTTGGGGGCGGTCAGACCGTTGGAGGCGCCGTCCTGGTTGACCGCGCTGCCGGCCACCAGGGCCAGTACCGGGTGGCCGTGGCGGCGGGCGTCGGAGAGCCGCTCCAGCAGCACCACACCGGCGCCCTCGGCCATGCCCATGCCGTCGGCGGCGGCCGAGAACGCCTTGCAGCGGCCGTCCGAGGCCAGCCCCTGCTGCCGGGTGAACCAGGTCAGCCAGGAGGCGGTGGCGTGCACGGTCACCCCGCCGGCCAGGGCCAGTCCGCACTCGCCGCTGCGCAGCGACTGCGCGCCAGGTGCAGGGCCAACAGCGACGAGGAGCACGCGGTGTCGACGTGACCGCCGGTCCTTCGAGGCCGAAGGTGTAGGCGACCCGCCCGGAGAGCACGCTGGTGGCGCTGCCGGTCTGCAGGTGCCCCTCCAGCTCGCGCGGGCCGCCGCCGCCGTAGCCGGAGGTGGCGGCGCCGACGAAGACGCCGGTGTCCGAGCCGCGCAGCTGCTCGGCGTCGATACCGGCGCGCTCCAGCGCCTCCCAGGCGGTCTCCAGCAGCAGCCGCTGCTGCGGGTCCATCGCCAGCGCCCCGCGCGGCGAGATCCCGAAGAAGGCCGCGTCGAAGTCGGCGGCGGCCGTCAGATAGCCGCCACGCAGCGCCGGGGCGGCGTCGGGTCCCTCCAGGTCGCCCAGGTCGCCCAGGTCGCCCAGGTCGCCGAAGTCCAGCCACGGTCGGTGGGGGCCTCGGCGATGGCGTCCCCGTCGGTGGCCAGCAGCTCCCACAGGCTCTCCGGATCGTCGACTCCGCCGGGGAAGCGGCAGCTCATGGCGACGATCGCGATCGGGTCGTCATCGGCCGGGGCGGTCGCGACGTGTAGGGCCGGGGTGTCGGCGGTGCCCAGCAGCCGGGCGCGGAGGAACCCGGTCAGCGCGGCGGGGTGGGGTAGTCGAAGACCAGCCCGGTGGGCAGCTCCAGGCCGGTGGCCGTGTTCAGCCGGGTGCGCAGCTCCACCCGGCCAGCGAGTCGAACCCGGTCTCCTTGAAGGTCCGGCCCGGCTCGACGGCCTCGGGCGCGGCCTGGCCGAGCACGGCGGCGGCGTGGGCCTGGACCAGTTCCAGCAGCACCCGCACCTGTTCGGCGGCCGGGCGGCCGGCGATCCGCTGGGCGAGTCCGCCGCCGCTGACGGCGGAGGCCTGGCGCAGCGGCGTCGAGGCGGCGGCGGGGGCGCTGCCCGCGTCGAGCCAGTAGCGCTCGTGCTCGAAGGCGTAGGTGGGCAGGTCGATCCGGCGCGCGGGCGGCAGGACCGCCTGCCAGTCGACCTTGATGCCGCGCACATGCACCCCGGCCAGGGAGGCGAGGATCCGGTCCTGGCCGCCCGCGTCACGGCGCAGTGTCCCGGTGACCACCGGGGCGGGGCGCAGCAGGGCGCCGGAGGCGGTGTCAGCCACGGCCCCGGCGCCGGTGGTTTGGGTCTCGGTGTCGTGCCGGAGCTGCTCCAGGGTGGCGCTGACCGCTCCGGTGAGCACCGGGTGCGGGGAGACCTCGACGAACACGTCGTGGCCGGCCCGGTCCAGGGTCTGCACGGCCTTGGCGAACTGCACCGGCCGGCGCAGGTTGGCGTGCCAGTACTCGGCTCCGGCGGTGGTGCCGTCCAGGAGCTCGCCGGTGACGGTGGAGACCATGGCGATGCTGCCCGGTGCGGGGGTGAGCCCGTCCAGGGCGGCGAGGAGTTCCTCGCGGATGGCGTCGGCCTGCGGGCTGTGCGAGGCGTAGTTGATCGGCACGGTGCGGGTCCGCACGCCGTCCCGTTCGCAGTCGGCGGCGATCCGCTCCAGGACGTCGAGGTCACCGGTGACCACGGTGGCGTCGGGGCTGTTGACCACGCCGATCCCGGCGCGCCCCTGGTACGGCGCCAGCCGGGCGGTGACCGCCTGCTGCGACTCGGCGACGGAGAGCATGCCGCCGCGCCCGGCCAGGGTCTGTACGATCCGGCTGCGCAGGGCGCTGGCCCGGGCGGCGTCCTCCAGGGAGAGGATGCCGGCCACGCAGGCCGCGGCGAGCTCGCCCTGGCTGTGGCCGACCACCGCCTGCGGGGTCACTCCGGCCGCCTGCCAGACGGCGGCCAGGGAGACCATCACCGCGAACAGGGCCGGCTGGACCACGTCGTCGCGGTCCAGTCCCGGGGCGCCGTCGGCGCCGGCCAGTACCTCGCCGAGGTTCCAGTCGACATAGGGGGCCAGTGCCCGCTCGCACTCGGCCAGCCGGGCGGCGAACACCGGTGAGGCGGACGCGAGTTCGCGGCCCATGCCCAGCCACTGGGAGCCCTGGCCGGGGAAGACGAACACCCCGGCGCTCGCCCGCGCCGGCCGGGTCGGCCGCGCCGCTGACGACCGCGGCCGACGGTCGGCCGGCGGCCAGCGCGTCCAGACCGGCCGTCAGTTCCTCGCTGCCGGTGCCGACGACGACCGCGCGGTGGTCGAGCGCGGCCCGGGTGGTGGCCAGCGACCAGGCGATGTCGGCCGGGTCGGTGGTGCCGCCGGTGGCGAGCCGGTCGGCCAGGCGTGCGGCCTGTGCGCTCAGCGCGGCCGCGGAACGGGCCGAGACGAGCCAGGCCGTGGAGCGGTCGGACGCGGGCCGGCGTCCTCGGCGGCGGTCGGCGGGGCCTGTTCGAGTACCGCGTGGGCGTTGGTGCCGCTGAGTCCGAACGAGGACACCCCGGCCCGGCGGACGCGTTCCGACTGGGGCCACGGCTGGGTCCCGGTGAGCAGCCGCAGCCCGGATCCGGACCAGTCGATGTGCGGGTTGGGCTCGCCGATGTTGAGCGACCCCGGCAGTACGCCGTGGCGCAGCGCCATCACCGTCTTGATCACTCCGGCCACCCCGGCGGCGGCCTGGGTGTGGCCGATGTTGGACTTCACCGAGCCGATGAGCAGCGGGCGCTCGGCGGAGCGCCCGCTGCCGTAGGTGGCGGCCAGCGCGCGGGCCTCGGTGCGGTCCCCGAGCGGGGTGCCGGTGCCATGGGCCTCGACGGCGTCGACGTCGTCGGCGCACAGGCCGGCCCGGGCCAGGGCCTGGGTGATCACGTCGGCCTGGGCCAGGCCGTTGGGGGCGGTCAGGCCGTCGCTGGCGCCGTCGGAGTTGATCGCCGTGCCGCGCACCAGGGCGAGTACCTGATGGCCGTTGCGCAGGGCGTCGGTCAGCCGCTCCAGGACCAGGACGCCGACACCCTCGGACCACACGGTGCCGTCGGCGTCGGCGGAGAAGGCCTTGCAGCGGCCGTCCGGGGCCAGGCCCCGCAGCCGGCTGAAGGCGACGAAGTTGCCGGGGGTGGACATCACCGACACGCCGCCGGCCAGCGCCAGCGAGCACTCGCCGTGGCGCAGCGCCTGCGCGGCCAGGTGCAGGGCGACCAGCGAGCTGGAGGCGGAGGTGTCCACGGTCAGGGCCGGGCCCTGGAGCCCGAGGGAGTAGGCGATCCGACCGGACATCACGCTGGTGGTGGTGCCGGTGAGCAGGTGCGCCTCGATGCCGTCCGGGGCCTGGTAGAGACGTGGGCCGTACTCGCGCGGCTCGCCGCCGACGAACACCCCGGTGCGGCTGCCGCGCAGGCTCAGCGGGTCGAGTCCGGCCCGTTCCAGGGCCTCCCAGGCGACTTCGAGCAGCAGCCGCTGCTGCGGGTCCATGGCGAGTGCCTCGCGCGGCGAGATCCCGAAGAAGCCCGCGTCGAACCCGGCGACGTCGTCCAGGAAGCCGCCCCGGTCGACATAGCTCGTCGCGGGGTGGGCCGGGTCGGCGTCGTGCAGGGTCTCCAGGCTCCAGCCGCGGTCGCCGGGGAAGGACGAGAGGACCTCGCGCCCGGTGACGGCGACCTGCCACAGCTCCTCCGGCGACCGGACGCCGCCGGGGTAGCGGCAGCCCATGCCGACGACGGCCAGTGGCAGGTGCTCGGACTCGCTCATGGTGTTCTCCACATTCCCTGGCCGGAGGGGCCGTCGGTCCGCCCGCGGCGGTGGTTCTGCGGCGGTGATGCTGGGGCGGTGATGCTAGATCGAGATCGCCGTGGTGAGGTCGGGCGCGGTGAGATCGGGCGCGGTGAGATCGGGCGAGACCAGCCGCATCGTGGTCGGGCCCTCGCGGCGCTCGGCGGCCAGGTGCAGGCACTGGATGGCGTCGCCGTCGGCCGCGCCGGGGTCGGCGGCGGTGTCGCGGATGCCGCCGAGGCAGTCGCAGGGGTCCTGGCTGAACCCGGCGAAGCGGTAGGCGATCTCCATCATCCGGTTGCGGTTGGTCGGCCGGAAGTCGGCGGCCAGGTGCGCACCGGACCGGCGGCCTGGTCGACCAGCCAGTTCAGCAGTACCGTGCCGGCCCCGAAGGTGACCACCCGGCAGGAGGTGGCAAGCAGTTTGAGGTGCCAGACCCGGGGGTGGCGTTCCAGCAGCAGCACGCCGACGGCGCCGTGCGGGCCGAACCGGTCGGTGAGGGCGACGGTGAGCACCTCGTGGTCCGGGTCGGCCAGCAGGCCGCGCAGCACCGGGTCGGAGTAGTGCACCCCGGTGGCGTTCATCTGGCTGGTGCGCAGCGTGAGTTCCTCGACCCGGGAGATGTCCTCCTGGTCGGCGCGCTTGATCTCCATCACCAGGTCGAGGGAGCGCAGGAAGTCCTCGTCCGGGCCGTTGAAGGTGTCCTGCTCGACCGTGCGCCGGACGTTGGCCTGGTACATCTCGCGGCGGCGGCGGGCGTCGACGGTGACCACCGCGGGGCTGAACTCGGGCCGGTCGACCAGGGTGAGGACGTCCAGCTCGGTGTAGCAGCGGACTTCGGGGGCGTGGTAGGCGACCTCGGCGCGCTCGGTCGGGGTGTCGTCGACAAAGGCGATGGTGCCGATCGCGAACTGGAGCTCCTTCGCGATCGTGGCGACGGCGTCCGACTTACGGCCCCAACTGATCTGCGGCACCAGGAAGTACTCGGCCACGCCGAGCTCCTCCAGCCGCTTCCAGGCCAGGTCGTGGTCGTTCTTGCTGGCGATGGACTGGAGGATGCCGCGGGAGTCGAGCTCGACGACGACGGCGCGGACCTCGTCGGCCAGCCGGACGTCGGAGTCCTCCAGCAGGGTGCCCTGCCAGAGGGTGTTGTCGAGGTCCCAGACCAGGCACTTGACGGGTTTGGGCGTTTCGGGCATGCGGGGGCCTCCGTTACGGGAGCGGATTCCTTGCGGGCAGGTCGGGGCAGCTCGGGGCAGGTCGGGGCAGCTCGGGGCGGGCGCGGCGTGGGGCGCGCAACTGCGGCCGGGGCAACGGCGGTTCAGTGCAAGTTAGTTCAGTGCGCGGTGGTTCAGTGCGCGGTGGCCAGCGCGTGGTCGGCCAGGACCAGCTGGCAGATCTCGTTGCTGCCCTCGATGATCTCCATCAGTTTGGCGTCGCGGTAGGCGCGGCGACGACATGCCCGTCGGTGGCCCCGGCCGAGCCGAAGACCTGGACGGCGGTGGCCGCGCTGCTTGCCGCGTGCCCGGCGCTGACGTGCTTGGCGAGCACGGTTGCGATCACCATGTCCGGGGAGAACGACTGCCAGGCGGCGCTGGCGTGTTCGCAGACCCGGGTCGACACCTGTTCGGCGACCAGGAGATCGGCGAGGTGGCGGGAGACCAGCTGGTGCCGGCCGATGGGCTTGCCGAACTGCTCGCGCTCCCTGGCGTGCCGGGTGGTCGCCGTCAGGCAGGCCCGGATGATCCCGGTGCAGCCCCAGGCGACCGAGATCCGGCCGTAGGACAGCGCGGTGGTGAAGAGCATCGCCAGGTCCTGGCCGCCGCCGCCGAGCAGGTGGTCGAGCGGCAGCCGGACGTCGTTCAGCCGGACGTGCCAGTGTCCGGCGGCCCGGCAGCCGAGCACCGGTGTGGCGATGGGGACCAGTTCCACGCCGGGGGCGGTGACCGGTACCACCACCACCGCGGCCTCGTCCCCGTGGCGGCCGAGGATCAGCAGGTAGTCGGCGTAGCGGGCGCCGGTCACCCACTTCTTCTCGCCGCTGACCACGACGCTGTCGCCCTCGCTCCGGATCCGGGTCCGCATCGCCGCCAGGTCGCTGCCGGCGTCGGGCTCACTGAAGCCCACGGCGGCGAGTTGACCACTCGTCAGCTCGGAGAGGAACTCTCTTCGCTGCTCGCGGTCGCCGAAGCGGGACACCATCCAGGCGGCCATCCCGTGCGAGGTCATGATGGAGCGGGTGGAGCTGCACAGGCTGCCGACGTAGGCGGTCAGTTCGCCGCTCTGCCGGCTGTCGAGGCCGAGCCCGCCGAAGGAGGTGGGACCTCGGCGCAGAGCAGGCCCTGGGCACCGAGTTTGCGCAGCAGGTCGGCCGGGAGTTCGCCGGAGAGATCCCACTGCTCGGCCTGGTCGCCGATGAGTTCGCCGACCAGGCTGCGCAGGTCGTCCAGTTGCAGATCCGGTTCAGGCATCGGCAGCCACGCCGTCCTGGGACAGGCGCAGCACCAGGGCGGCCATCACCTGTGCGGTACGGAAGTTGTCGAGCTTCAGCTCCGGGCCGATGATCGCGATGTCATAGGTCGACTCCAGGTGGACGACCAGTTGCATGGGTGAACATCGAGGAGACCAGACCGGAGGCGAAGATGTCGTCCCCGGGCTCGATCTCGGTCCGGGTCTTCTCGGAGAGATAGCCCGTCAGCGCGCTCTCGATGGCCTCGGCCGTCAGCGGGCTGTTCGCTGCGGTCTGCTCGGTCATGACGCCACCTTCTCGTAGTCGTAGAAACCTTCGCCGGTCTTCCGGCCGAACTTGCCCGCGCGCACCAGGTCGAGCAGGTAGTCGCAGGGCCGGCAACTGGCGTCACCGGTCCGCGAGTAGAGAACGTTGAGGGAGTCGACCAGGTTGTCCAGCCCGATCAGGTCGGCCGTCCGCAACGGCCCGGTCGCGTGGCCGAGGCAGCCCTCCAGCAGGCCGTCGACCACCTCGACCGGGGCAACGCCGTCCTGGACCAGCTTGGCCGCGCTGTTGATCAGCGGGTGCAGCACCTGGTTGATGACAAAGCCGGGGGCGTCGTTCACCACCAGGCCCTTGCGGCCGAGGGCCGCCAGCAGATCGGTGACCGCGGTCATCGCGGCTTCGCCGGTACGCGGACCGCGGATGACCTCGACCATGGTGATCATATACGCGGGATTCATGAAGTGGACGCCGACGAGCTCATCCGGCCGGGCCACCGCCCCCGCCATCTCGTCGATCGGGATGCACGAGGTGTTGGAGATCAACAGGGTTCCGGGTTTCACGAGTTGGGAGACCTCGCCGAGCACCTGGGCCTTGGTCTCCGGGATCTCGGTGACCGCCTCGATCACGGTTGTCGCATCGGCCGCGTCCGACGACAGGCTGGTGACCAGCTTGGCGGGGGTGCGGCCGGCCGGCAGCTTGCCCATCAGCTGGGCGTGCCGCAGCTTGAGCGCGATCGTCTCCTGTGCCTGGGCCAGCACCGTTTCACTGACGTCGACGAGCACGACGGGGACCCCGTGACCGAGGGCCAGGACGGAGATGTTGGTTCCCATCACCCCGCCGCCCACGACGGCCAGACGGTGGTCACGTGGATCGGTGCTCATGTTCCAGCTCCTTGACGGGGAAGTTGCGGTTCACAGGTGAGGTTCACCATTGCGGTTCACAGGTGCGGTTCACGGTTGCGGTGCACAGTTGTGGTTCACAGTTGCGGTTGCGTTCACAGGTCAGTCAGCCACATCTCGATGGCGGCGGCGGTGGTGTCCACATGCTCTCCGAGCATCGAGAAGTGGTCGCCGGGCGCCTCGACGGCCGTGGACCGGCCGGAGAAGGCCCAACTCGGCTTCTCGGTGGGGGTTCCATCACGCCCGGGATCGGTTCGGTCGCCCAGACCTGGAGGGTGGGGACGTCCGAGGTGCCGATCTCGTGCCAGTCGAACTGGAAGTAGTGCGCCATCGCGGTCAGCCAGGCGTCGTCGTCGACATCATGGGAGTTGTGCTCCAGAGCCACATCGAGGAGGCCGGACCAGTGGAATCCGGTGAGTCCCTTCTTCGGCGGAGCGAAGGTGTCGAGCAGAACCAGCCCGGCCGGAGCCCGGCCGCTGTCCTCCAGGTGCCGTGTGAGTGCGTGGGCGACCAGTCCACCACTGGAATGCCCCAACAGGATGACGGGGAACTTATCCATCGATTGACTCAAGATGTCCGCCTGTACCCGGACCAGGCCGGACAGGGTCGCCGGGAGCGGTTCGCCCTGCCGGAAGCCCGGTTCGGCAAGTACCGACATCGGCCTGACGCCCTGGAACCTGCCGGCCAGCCGGGCGTACTCCTGCGGGCCGGAACGGCCGAAGAACGACGGCAGGCACACGATCCGCGGTTGCGCCGGGCCCTGGGAGACCGTCAGCGGTTGCGGCAGGGCGGCGAGATCCCGTACTGCCGAGAACGTGGGGCGGAAGGTCGCGAGGCCGGTCATCAGCATCATCGCGTCCTGTGCCCGGCCGGCCGCGGCGGCCTGGCGGTAGAGGGTGCCGAGCGCGAGCGCGGACACCGTGTCCTGGCTTCCGGCCGCGCCCGGGGACTTCAGCGCGTACCGGTACTCGTCCGGCCGTTCGGCCTCCGGCTGCGCGGCGGCGGCCGGCTCTCCGGGCCGTGCGGCCGACGGCGCCGCGGCCAGGTCGGGTGCGGTGGCCGCGCCGAGGCCGGCCCGCAGCTGCCGGGCCAGCAGCAGCGGGGTGGCGTGGTCGAAGACCAGCGATCCCGGCAGCCGCAGCCCGGTGACCGCGCTCAGCCGGTTCCGCAGCTCGATCGCGGTCAGTGAGTCGAATCCCTGCTCGATAAGCCGAGTTCGGGGCCGACGTGGTCGGCGGAGCCGTGTCCGAGCACGATCGCGGGCCTCGGTGCGGACAAGTTCCACCAGGAGCTGCTCGCGCTCGGCCGGGGAGCGGTCGGCCAGCCGCCGGGCCAGTTCCTGCGGCCCGCGTGCCTCCGGTGCCGGTCCGTGGCCGGGGCGAGCGCGCGGACGTCGGGCAGTTCGCGCAGCAGCGGCACCTGCCCCAGGTCGCCCAGGGCGCGGAGATCTGCTGCCAGTCGACGTCCATCACGGTCAGCGCGGTCTCGGTGTCGTCCAGGGCCTGGCCCAGCGCCTTGAACGCCAGCCGGGGGTCCATCGCCCGCAGCGGGCCGCCGTCCAGACGGTGCCGGACCGCCTCGCCGGACTCGGCCATCCCCCCCCGGCCCAGGTGCCCCAGGCCAGGGCGGTGGCGGCCAGGCCACGGCCGCGCCGGTGCTCGGCCAGGGCGTCCAGATAGGCGTTCGCCGCCGCGTAGTTGCCCTGCCCGGCTGCCCAGGGTGGCCGCCGCCGAGGAGAACAGCACAAACGCGGACAGTTCCAGACCGGCCGTCAGCTCGTCCAGGTGGGCGGCACCGGCGGCCTTCGGGCCCAGCACCGCGCCCAGCCGCGCCGGGGTCATCCGGTCCAGTACTCCGTCGTCCAGCACCCCGGCGGTGTGCATCACCCCGGTCAGCGCCGGTCCTGCCGCGGCGATCCAGGCGAGCAGCCCGGCCGTCTGCTCCCTGCGGGCGACGTCGGCGGCCAGCACCGCGACCGTGCTCCCGGCCTCGGCCACCCGGGCGGCCAGCCGGGCGGCGCCGGCCGCGCCGGGCCGGAGCGGCTGGTCAGCACCACCCGGGCGGTGCCCTGCCCCGGCCAGCCAGTCGGCCAGTTGCCCGCCGATCGCGCCGGTGCCGCCGGTGACCACCACCGTGCCCTGTCCGAAGCGGCCGGTGGGAACGGCCTCGGCGGTGCCCGCCGCGCGCGGGGCGCGGACCAGCCGCCGGCCCATGATCCCGGCCGGGCGGACGGCCACCTGCTCCTCGCCGCGCCCGGCCAGCACCCCGGCCAGCCGGACGCCGGCCCGCTCGTCCAGGACCGGCGGCAGGTCGATCAGCCCGCCCCAGCGGTCCGGGTGCTCGAAGCCCACCACCCGGCCGAGGCCCCACACCTGGGCCTGCACCGGGTGCGGGAGTCCCTCCTGGGCGTCCACCGCCACGCGCCCCGGGTCACCAGCCACAGCGGCGCGGCGACGGCGGCGTCGCCCAGCGCCTGCACCAGCGCCATGGTTCCGGCGAGCCCGGCGGTGACCCCTGGGCAGGCGTCCGACGCGGTCTCGTCCAGGGCCAGCAGCGACAGCCCCGGCCGGGGAACCGGCCAGTGCCTCGCCGAGCCGGGCCGCCAGCGCCTCCCGGGAGGCCCCGGCCGCGTCGACCGGGACGACCGTGGCGCCGTGCGCGGTAAGCGTCCGGGCGAGGTCCTCGGCCTGCTGCTGCCCGGCCGCGCCGGTCACCAGCAGCCAGAGCCCGGTCAGCGGGGCCGGTTCCGGGTCGCGGAGCGGCAGCCAGGAGATCCGGTAGCGCCAGTCGGCGACCGCCGACTCCTCCCGGTCGCGCTGCCGCCAGGACGCCAGCACCGGCAGCACCTCGCTGAACGGCCGCTGCGCCTCGACCCCGAGCGCCCCGGCCAGTGCGGCCAGGTCGTCCTGCTCGACCGCCGCCCAGAACCGGGCCTCCGCCTGCGTCCCGCCCGGGAGCCGCGGTCCGGCGGCGGCCGGCGCGGTCGGGCCCTGCGGCCAGAACCGCTGGTGCTGGAAGGCGTAGGTGGGCAGGTCGACCCGCTGCCCGGGTTCCAGCACCGCCGCCCAGTCCACGGTGACACCGTGGACGTGTGCCTGCGCGAGACCGGTCAGCACCGCCTCGGCCGCGGGGACGTCCGGGTTCAGCAGCGGGACAAAGCGGGCCTCCTGCTCCAGGATGCCCGCGCCCATGCCGCAGAGCGTGGCGTCCGGGCCGATCTCGACGAACACGGTGACCCCCTCGGCGGCCATGGCGGTGACCGCGTCGGCGAACCGGACCGGCTGCCGGGCCTGCTGCGCCCAGTAGCCCGGCTCCGGGGCCGTCACCGGCTCGCCGGTGAGCGCCCCGATCCAGCGGACCGTGGGCGCCGTATGTGCCAGCCCCGCCGCCACCTCGGCGAGGCCGGGCAGCGCCGGGTCCATCCGGGCCGAGTGGAAGGCGTGGCTCACCCGCAGCCGGCGTACCCACAGGCCCCGCCTGCGTGCCTGCTCGACGACCCGCTCCACGGCGGCTGCCTCGCCGGAGACCACTGCCGAGCCCGGGCCGTTCACCGCCGCCAGCGACAGCTCCGGCTCGCCCGCCAGCACGGCGGCCAGCTCGGCCTCGCCCGCGCCGACCGCGGCCATCGCTCCCCGGCGGGCAGTTCCTGCATCAGCCGGGCCCGGGCCGCCACCAGCCGGCAGGCGTCCTCCAGGGTGAGCACCCCGGCCGTGTACGCCGCCGTGATCTCCCCGACCGAGTGGCCGGCCACCGCGTCCGGGACGATCCCGGCCGCCGCCAGCAGCGCCACCAGCCCGGCCTCCACCGCGAACAGCCCGGTCTGGGCGAACACCGTCTGATCTGCCCGGTCGTCCTGCGCGCCGGGCCCGGCGAGGACGACCTCCCGGATCGCCAGGCCCAGTTCGGCCTCCAGCAGGGCGACCGCCCGGTCGAAGGCCGCCGCGAACACCGGCGAGGCCGCGTACAACTCCCGGCCCATACCCGCCCGCTGGGCGCCCTGCCCGGCGAAGAGGAAGCCGGTCCGGCCCCGGCGGCCCGCCGGTACCGCGCCGGTGAGCACCTTCGGCGCGGGCTCGCCCGCGGCCAGCGCCGTCACGCCCGCGACCAGTTCCGGCAGCCCGGCGCCCAGCACCACCGCCCGGTGGTCGAACACCGACCGGGTGGTGGCCAGCGACCAGGCGACATCCGCCGGGGCCGGCTCCGCGCCGCCCCGGGCCAGGCCCGCCAGCCGCCCGGCCTGGGCGGCCAGCGCGGCCCCGGTCTGCCCGGAGAGCAGCCAGGCGGCCGGGGCGCCCCGCAGCACCCGGGCCGAGGGCTCCTTCGCGGCGGCCGCTTCCGGCGCGCCGTCGGCGGCGGGTGCCTCCTCGACGATCACATGGGCGTTGGTCCCGCTGATCCCGAACGCCGACACCCCGGCCCGGCGCGGCGCCCCGCCCCCGGGCCACGGCTCCGGTTCGGCCAGCAGCCGGACCTGCCCGGCGCTCCAGTCCACATGCGGGGAGGGCTCCTCGGCATGCAGCGAGCGCGGCATCAGGCCGTGCTGGAGCGCCAGCACCATCTTGATCACCCCGGCCGCACCGGCCGCCGACTGGGTGTGGGCGATGTTGGACTTCACCGAGCCCAGTCGCAACGGCCGCCCCTCGGGCCGGTCCTGGCCGTAGGTGGCCAGCAGCGCCTGCGCCTCGATCGGGTCGCCGAGCACCGTGCCGGTGCCGTGCGCCTCCACCACGTCCACGTCCGCGGCGGTCAGCCGGGCGCCGGCCAGGGCGGCCCGGATCACCCGCTGCTGCGAGGGTCCGTTGGGCGCGGACAGGCCGTTGGAGGCGCCGTCCTGGTTGACCGCGCTGCCCCGGATCACGGCCAGCACCGGGTGCCCGTTGCGGCGCGCGTCGGAGAGCCGCTCGACCGCCAGCACCGCCGCGCCCTCGCCCCAGCCCGTCCCGTTCGCCCCGGCGCCGAAGGACTTGCACCGCCCGTCGGAGGCCAGGCCCTGCTGGAGCGCGAAACCGACGAACGACCCCGGGGTCGCCATCACGGTCACCCCGCCCGCCAGAGCCAGCGTGCACTCCCCCGACCGCAGCGCAGAGATCGCCAGGTGCAGCGCCACCAGCGACGAGGAGCAGGCCGTGTCCACGGTCACCGCCGGGCCCTCCAGGCCCAGCGCGTACGACACCCGGCCGGAGATCACGCTGGCCGAGGTGCCGGTGAGCAGGTAGCCCTCCGATCCGCTGCCCTCGAGTCCGCTGCCGTACCCGAGGAAGGTGCCCCGGCGAACACCCCGGTCCGGCTGCCGCGCAGCGAGCGGGGGTCGATCCCGGCCCGTTCCAGGGCCTCCCAGGAGGTCTCCAGCAGCAGCCGCTGCTGCGGGTCCGTCGCCAGCGCCTCGCGCGGCGAGATCCCGAAGAACGCCGGGTCGAAGTCGCCAGCGTCGTAGAGGAATCCGCCCTGGGCGGCGGAGGACTTGGCGCCGTCCAGGCCGAGCGCGCCCAGCATGGCGGTGTCCCAGCCCCGGTCCACCGGGAAGCCCGACACCGCGTCCGTGCCGGAGACCAGGAGCTCCCAGAACTGCTCGGGGCCGCGCACCCCGCCCGGGAAGCGGCAGCCCATCCCGACGATCGCGACCGGCTCGCTCAAGGACGCCATGAGGCGCTTGTGCTGACGCCGCAGGCGCTCGTTGTCGACCAGCGATCCCCGCAGCGCGGCAACCAGGTCTTCCGTCTCCGATGCCACGGTGGGCTCCTGTTCAGTCTTCCGGATGGGTGAGGAGGCGGTCCGGGCGTCACAGCAGGTCGTCGTCGGCGTCGGCCCGGTCGCGGGCCATCCGGATCAGCTCGGCGACGTCCATCTCCGCGATGCTCACCGACTCCTGCTCCGGCTCCGGCTCCGCGCCGCCGCCCCGGGCGAGGGCGAGCAGGGAGTCCAGCAGCCCGGCGCTCTTCAGCAGGCCGAGCGGGACGGCCGCCAAGGCCTTCCTGACCTCCGCCTCCTCCGGGTCCCCGGCGCTGTCGCCGCCGCCGAGCGAGGGCAGCAGCTCCGACTTCAGGTAGCGGGCCAGCCCGGCCGGGGTCGGATAGTCGAAGACCAGGGTGGCGGGCAGCGCCTGGGCGGTGGCCAGGGAGAGCCGGTTGCGCAGTTCGACCGCGGTCAGCGAGTCGAAGCCCAGGTCCTGGAAGGCCTGCTCGGCGCCGACCGTGTCCGGGGAGTCGTGCCCGAGCACGGCCGCGACCTCGGCCCGGATCAGGTCGGTCAGCGTCCGGTCCTGCTCGGCCGGGGCTGGGTGGCCAGCCGGGCGACCAGTTCGTCCAGCGCGACCGGCTCCGGCCCGGCGGTGGCCGCCGGGGCGAGCGCGTGCACGTCGGACAGCTCCCGCAGCAGCGGCACCTGCCGCAGATCGCCCAGCCCGTGGGCCACCTGCGGCCAGTCCACGTCCATCACCGCCAGCACGGCCCGGTCGGACTCCAGGGCCTGCCCCAGCGCCTTCAGCGCGGGCGCGGGTCCATCGCCCGCAGCGGTCCGCGGCCGACCCGGCGGCGCACCTCCCCGTCGGCCTCGGCCATGCCGCCGCCGGCCCACACGCCCCACTCGACCGAGGTGGCGGCCAGCCCGCGGGCCCGCCGCTGCTCCGCCAGGGCGTCCAGGTAGGCGTTGGCCGCCGCGTAGTTGCCCTGGCCGCCGCCGCCGAAGACCGCGGTGGCCGAGGAGAACAGCACGAACGCCGACAGGTCGAGTCCCGCCGTCAGCTCGTCCAGGTGCGCCGCCCCGCCGGCCTTGGGGGCCAGCACCGTCGCCAGCCGCTCCGGGGTCATCCCGGCCAGCACGCCGTCGTCCACCACGCCCGCGGTGTGCATCACCCCGGTCAGCGCCGGTCCGTCCGCGGCCGTCCAGGCCAGCAGCCCGGCCACATCGTCCCTGCGGGCCACGTCACCGGCCAGTACGGCCACCGCGGTGCCGCGCGCGGCGAGCCGGGCGGCCCGCCGCGCCGTCCCCGGCGCGCCCGGGCCGGAGCGGCTCCAGAGCACCACCCGGGCCGTGCCGGTCTCGGCCAGCCAGTCGGCCACCTGCCCGCCGATCGCGCCGGTGCCCCGGTCACCAGCACGCTGCCGCGCGCGAAGCGCCCGGTCACGGCCGTGCCGGCGGCGGTCGCCGCGAGCGGACGCGGGGCCCGGACCAGCCGCCGGGCCAGTACGCCCGTCGACCGGACGGCCACCTGGTCCTCGCCGCACCCGGCCAGCACCCCGGCCAGCCGGGCGCCGGCCCGCTCGTCCAGGTCCGGCGGCAGGTCGATCAGCCCGCCCCAGCGGTCCGGGTGCTCCATGCCCACCACCCGGCCCAGACCCCAGACCTGGGCCTGCACCGGCCGGGACAGCTCCTGCTGCGCCCCGGCCGCGACCGCGCCGCGGGTCAGCACCCACAGCGGCGCACCCACCCCGGCGTCGCCCAGCGCCTGCACCAGGCCCACCGTCGCGGCCAGGCCCGCCGACACCTCCGGATGTCCGGGCAGCGGCGCCTCGTCCGCCGCCAGCAGCGAGAGCACCCCGGCCGGCGGCTGCGCCCCGGCGCCGCCACAGGCCGCGCCGATCGCGTCCGCCAGGGCCTCCCGGTCCACGCCCGCCTCCGCCCGAGCAGCACGGTCCGGCCGCCCGCGGCGGTCAGCGCCCGGGCGCACTCCTCGGCCGCACCGGCTCCGGCCGGACCGGTCACCAGCAGCCAGACCCCGGTCAGCGGGGCCGGCTCCGGGTCGGTGAACGGCGTCCAGGTGATCCGGTAGCGCCAGTCGGCGACCGCCGACTCCTCCCGCTCCCGCAGCCGCCAGGACGCCAGCACCGGCAGCACCTCGCTGAACGGCCGCTGCCCGTCCACCTCCAGGGCTCCGGCCAGTCCGGCCAGGTCGCCCTGCTCGACCGCCGCCCAGAACCGCGCCTCGGCCTGACCCCCGGCCGGGCTCCCGGCACCGGGACCGGCCGGGAGCGCCGCGGTGGCCGCCCACAGGCGCTTGCGGGCGAAGGCGTAGGTCGGCAGGTCGATCCGGCGGCCGAAGGGCAGCACGGCACTCCAGTCGACGTCCGCCCCACGGAGGTGCGCCCGGGCCAGCGCGGTCAGCACCGAGGCCGCAGCCTGGGTCTTCGGGCGCAGCACCGGGATGAACTCCGCCCCCTCGGCCGGGTTGGCTCCGGCGGCCGGCACGGCCGAACCCAGCGCGCGGCCGGGCCCAGCGCGGTGGATCCCGGCACGGCCGGGCCCAGGGCGGTCGAGCCCAGGGCGCTGAGGGTGCCGTCCGGGCCGATCTCGACGAACACCGAGATCCCGAGCCCGGCCATGGTCCCGACCGCGTCCGCGAAGCGGACCGGCTGCCGGGCCTGGGCCGCCCAGTACCCCGGCTCCGGGCGGTCACCCGGGCGCCGGTCAGCGCGCCCACCCAGGGCAGCGCCGGGGCTCGGAGCCGCAGTCCGGCAGCCAGCTGCCCCAGTTCGTCCAGCACCGGGTCCATCCGGGCGGAGTGGAAGGCGTGGCTGACCCGCAGTCGGCGCACCCGCCGTCCGCGTTCCCGCCACAGCTCCACGGTCGCGTCGACGGCCTCCTCGTCGCCGGAGACCACCACCGACTCCGGTCCGTTCACCGCCGCCAGCGACACCCCGGGCAGCTCCACGAGCGCGGCCAGCACCTCGGCCTCGCTGGCGGCGACCGCCGCCATCGCGCCGCCGGCCGGCAGCGCCTGCATCAGCCGGGCGCGGGCCGCGACCAGCGCGCAGGCGTCCTCCAGGCTGAGCACACCGACGGCGTGGGCGGCGGCGATCTCGCCGACCGAGTGCCCGGCCACCGCGTCCGGCACGATCCCGGCCGCGGCCAGCACCGCGACCAGCCCCACCTCGACCGCGAACAGCCCGGTCTGCGCGTAGACCGTCTGGTCCGCCCGCTCGTCGTCCCCCGCACCGAGGACGACCTCCCGCAGCGGCAGCCCCAGCTCCGCCTCCAGCACCCCGGCAACCCGGTCGAAAGCCGCCGCGAACACCGGACTGGCGGCATACAGCTCACGCCCCATCCCGGCCCGCTGCGCCCCCTGCCCCGCGAACAGGAACCCCACCCGGCCGGTACGCGGGCCCGGGGCCTCGCCGGTGAGCAGCTGCGCGGCGGGCCCGCCCGCGGCCAGCGCGGTGGTGCCGGACAGCAGTTCGGCCAGGTTCGCGCCGAGCACCACGGCCCGGTGCTCGAACACCGACCGGGTGGTGGCCAGCGACCAGCCGATGTCGGCCGGGTCCGGCTCCCCGGCGCCGCGCACCCGGGACGCCAGCCGTCCGGCCTGCGCGGCCAGCGCCTCGGCGGTACGGGCCGAGAGCAGCCACGCCTGCGGCGCGCCGAGCAGCAGCTGCGGCCGGTTCTCCGCGGCGGCCGGTTCCGGGTCGCCCGGTGCCTCCTCGACGATGACATGGGCGTTGGTGCCGCTGAAGGCGGACACCCCGGCGCGGCGCGGACGCCCGCCGGTCGGCCAGGGCGCCGGGTCGGTCAGCAGCCGGGCCTCGCCGTCGCTCCAGTCCACGTGCGGGAGGCCTCGTCGGCGTGCAGGGTGCGCGGCAGCAGCTCGTGCTCCAGCGCCAGCACCATCTTGATCACCCCGGCCACCCCGGCGGCCGCGCCGGTGTGGGCGATGTTCGACTTCACCGAGCCCAGCCACACCGGACGGCCCTCGGGCGGTCCTGGCCGTAGGTGGCCAGCAGTGCCTGGGCCTCGATCGGGTCGCCGAGCACGGTGCCGGTGCCGTGCGCCTCGACCGCGTCCACGTCGCCGGTCCGCAGCCGGGCGTTGGCCAGCGCGGCGCGGATCACCCGTTGCTGCGAGGGGCCGTTGGGGCGGTCAGGCCGTTGGAGGCGCCGTCCTGGTTGACCGCGCTGCCGCGCACCACGGCCAGGATCCGGTGGCCGTTGCGCTGCGCGTCGGAGAGCCGCTCCAGCAGCAGCATCCCGGCGCCCTCGCCCCAGCCGGTGCCGTCCGCCGTGGCGCTGAAGGACTTGCAGCGGCCGTCGGCGGCGAGCCCGCCCTGGCGGGAGAACTCGGTGAACAGCCCCGGCGTGGCCATCACGGTGGCGCCGCCGGCCAGGGCGAGCGTGCACTCCCCGGACCGCAGTGCCTGGCAGGCCAGGTGGATGGCCACCAGCGAGGAGGAGCAGGCGGTGTCCACGGTCACCGCCGGGCCCTCCAGGCCCAGGGCGTAGGACACCCGCCCGGACATCACGCTGCCGGCGCTGCCGGTGATCCCGTAGCCCTCCTGGCCGATGCCGTACCAGGAACCGCCGTAGCCGCCCGCGAAGACCCCGGTGGCGCTGCCGCGCAGGGTGGCCGGGTCGATGCCAGCGCGCTCCAGGGCCTCCCAGGAGGTCTCCAGCAGCAGCCGCTGCTGCGGGTCGGTCGCCAGCGCCTCGCGCGGGCTGATGCCGAAGAAGCCGGGGTCGAACTCGGCCGCGTCGTAGAGGAATCCGCCGAGCCGCGTGGTCGAGGCCGCGCCCTCGCCCCCGGCGGCGTAGACGGTGTCGGTGTCCCAGCCGCGGTCGGTGGGGAAGCCCGCGACCGCGTCGGTGCCGCTGCGCAGCAGTTCCCAGAAGCGGTCGGGGTTGTCGGCGCCGCCGGGGAAGCGGCAGCCGATGCCGACGATCGCGATCGGCTCGTCCGGGCGGCGGCGGCCACCGCCGGCAGGGCGGTCCGGGCCGGCTGGGGCTGCCCGGGACGGCTGCGGAGTTCGGCGTGCAGCTGGGCGGCCAGCAGTTCCGGCACCGGGTGGTCGAAGACCAGGGTCACCGGCAGCTTCAGCCCGGTGGCGGCGGCCAGCCGGTTGCGCAGTTCGACGGCGGTGAGCGAGTCGAAGCCGACGTCCCGGAAGGCCCGTCCCGGCTCCATGGTCTCGTTCGGGCCGTGCCCGAGCACGGCCGAGGCGTGTGCCCGGACCAGGTCGGTCAGGGTGCGCTCGGCCTCGGCCGGGGAGAGCCCGGCCAGCTGCGTCCGCAGCGCCTCCCCGGCGGTCCCGGACCCGGCGGCGGCCCGGCTGCTGCCGCCGGACAGGCTCCGCAGCAGCGGCGGGACCGAGGCGTTGGTGCCGCTCCGGGCGACCTGGGCGCGCAGCCCGGCCACATCGAGCCGGGCCGGGACCAGCAGTGCCTCGTCCAGCGTCAGTGCCTGGTCCAGCAGCGCCAGCGCCTCCTCGGCGGACATCGCACCGACCCCGCCCCGGGTCATCCGCTCCCGGTCGCCGTCGCTGAGGTGGCCGGTCAGCCCGCTGGCGTCGGCCCACAGGCCCCAGGCCAGCGAGACCGCGGGCAGCCCGGCGGTGCGGCGGTGCGCGGCCAGGGCGTCCAGGAAGGCGTTCCCGGCCGCGTAGTTGCCCTGCCCGGCCGCGCCGAAGGTGGCCGCCGCGGAGGAGAACAGCGCGAAGAAGTCGAGGTCGAGACCGGCGGTGAGCAGGTGCAGGTTCCAGGCCGCGTCCGCCTTGGGCCGCATCACGGTGTGGACCCGGTCGGCGGTCAGCGAGTCGATGACGCCGTCGTCAAGTACCCCGGCGGTGTGCACCACCCCGGTCAGCCCGGCCCGGCTGAGCACAGCGGCGAGGGCGGGCCGGTCGGCGGCGTCGCAGGCGACGATCCGCACCCCGGTCCCGGTCCCGGTCCCGGCTTCGGCGAGCTCGGCGGCCAGGGCGGCGGCGCCGGGGGCGAGCGGGCCGCTGCGGCTGGCCAGCAGCAGGTGTCCGGCGCGGCCGGTCGCGGCCAGGTGCCGGGCGACCAGGGCGGCCAGGGTGCCGGTGCCGCCGGTGATCAGCACCGTCCCGGCCAGGTCGCGTGGCGGCGCGGCGGGCGCCGGGGCGGCGGCCGGGCGGACCAGGCGGCGGCCGTAGCCGCGCCCGGCGCGGACCGCCAGCTCCGGTTCGGCCGAGCCTAGGGCGGCCGCGAGCACACCGACCGCCCCGGCGCCGGCCTGCGGGTCGACGTCGCCGTCGGTGTACGGGAGGTCGGCGAGGACCAGTCGGCCGGGGTGCTCCGACTGCGCGGAGCGGACCAGCCCCCAGGCGGCGGCCGCCGGAAGGTCGGCGAGCGGATCGCCCGGCCGGGCGGCGACAGCCCCACGGCTGACCACGACCAGCCGGGAGTCGTCCAGGGCGTCCAGCGCCAGCCACTGCTGGACCAGCTCCAGCACCTCGACGGCGGTACGGCGGGCGGCCTCGGCCGCTTCCTCCCCGCCGTCGGTCGCCGCCGCGCCACCGACGCAGGCCAGCACCACCTCGGGGGCCGAACGGTCCGGCTCGCCGCTCTCCAGTGCCCGCCGCTCTCCAGTGCTTCGAGCAGTGCGGTGAGGCCGGCGTGCGCGTCGACCTCGACCCCGGCCGCGGCCAGCGCGCCGGTGAGGGCGAACCGGTCCTCGCCGATGACGGCCCAGCGGCCGGCCGAGGCCGCCACCGGGAGCGGCACGGGCGCCCACTCCACCCGGAACATCGCGTCGCGCAGCCGGCCGGCGCCGGTGCGCAGCCGCTCGGCCGGCACCGGACGCAGCGTCAGGGACTCCACCGACAGCACCGGGGCGCCGTCGGCGTCGACGGCGACCAGCGACAGCTGTCCCGCCGCGTCACCGGCGGGACGGCTCAGCCGGGCCCGCAGGGTCGTGGCGCCGGCCGTGTGCAGGGTCATCCGGGCCCACCCGGACGGCAGCAGGATCTCGTCCGGACCGGCCGTCGGCCAGCCTGCTCCGGCGAGCGCGACCAGGTCCAGCAGCGCGGCCGGGAGCGCCGGGTGCAGGCCGAAGGCCGCCGCGCCGGACCCGGGCCCGTCGGGCAGGGCCACCTCGGCGAGCAGGTCGTCGCCGTCCAGCCAGGCGGAGCGCCGCGTCCCGTCCTCGCCGACCTCGCCGTGCCCGGGTTGCCCGGCGTCGTCGGCGCTGAGCAGCGGGACGGCGCCGGTGGGCGGCCACTCGGCGAAAGCGCCCGGCAGCAGCGCCTCGTCCGGCTGGTCCGGGTCGAGCAGGCCCTGGGCGTAGCGGGTCCAGGGCTCGTCGGACTGCGCGCGCCGGGCGTAGATCTCGACCGTGCGCCGCCCGTCGGCGTCCGCACCGCCCACGGCGACCTGGATCTGCAACGGGGCGCCGGCGGCGATCACCAGCGGCTCGGCGGCGGCGAGTTCGGCGATCCGGGGGCAGCCGACCTGGTAGCCGGCCACGGCCGCGAGCTCGGCGAGCACGCTCGCCGCGGCGGCGGGTTCGGCCAGCCACGGCTGCTCGGCCAGGCTGAGCCGTCCGGTGACCACCAGCCCTTCGGCGTCGGCGAGTGGGACCGCCGCGCCGAGCAGCGGGTGGCCGACCGGGTCGAGCCCGGCCGAGCTGAGGTCCGCCGCGCCGGACAGGGCGGAGCGGTACCAGTAGTGCTCGTGCTGGAAGGCGTAGGTCGGCAGGGCGATCCGGCGCGCGGCAGGGAGCACCTTCGCCCAGTCGACCGGGACCCCCTGGGTGTGCACCTCGGCCAGGGCCGCGAGCACCCGGGTCGGGCCGCCGTCGTCCCGGCGCAGGGTGCCGGTCACCGTCCGCTGCCGGACGCTGTCTCCGTCAGCGTCCACGTCGTCGGCGTCGAGGACGGCCTGGACGGCGCTGGTCAGCACCGGATGCGCGGAGGTCTCGACAAAGACCGCGTACCCGGCGTCGCCCAGCACCCGGACGGCGTCGGCGAAGCGGACCGGCGCGCGCAGACTGGCGTACCAGTAGCCGGCGTCGGCCGCGTCCCGTCCAGGAACTCGCCGGTCATGGCCGACACCATCGGGATCCGCCCGGCCCGGGGGACCGGCTCCAGCAGGTCGAGGATCTCCTCGCGGAGCTCCTCGACCTGGGGGCCGTGCGAGGCGTAGTCCACAGGCAGCCGCCGGGCCCTGACCCCGGCCGCCTCGCAGGCGGCGAGCCGGTCCAGCGCGTCCGGGTCGCCGGAGACGACGGTGGCGTCCGGGCCGTTGACGGCGGCGATGTCCAGCAGGCCGTCGTAGGCGGCCAGTCGGGCCGCCACCGCTTCGGCGGAGTCGGCGATGGAGAGCATGCCGCCGCGCCCGGACAGCGCGGTCAGCGCCCGGCTGCGCAGCGCCACGATCCGGGCGGCATCCTCCAGCGACAGGATCCCGCCACCACAGCCGCCGCGATCTCCCCCTGCGAATGCCCCACCACCGCATCCGGCCGCACACCCGCCGCCTGCCACACCGCCGCCAGCGACACCATCACCGCCCACAACGCCGGCTGCACCACATCCACCCGCTCCAAACCAGGAGCACCCTCCACACCGTTCAGCACCCGGTCAGCGACCACTCCACAAACGGTGCCAACGCCCGCTCACACTCCGCCAACCGCGCCGCGAACACCGGCGAGACAACAGCCAGCTCACGACCCATCCCCACCCACTGCGAACCCTGACCCGGGAACACGAACACCACCCGGCCACCGCCGCCACCGGCCGGAACCGAGCCGGTCACCGCCGGCGACGGCTGACCGGCGGCCACCGCCGACAACCCCGCCAGCAACTCCGCCCGACTCCCCCCAGAACCACCGCCCGGTGCTCGAACACCGACCGGGTGGTGGCCAGCGACCAGCCGACCTCCGCGATGTCGGCGCTCTCCACGGCGTCGGCGAACTCGCCCAGCCGGGCCGCCTGCGCGGCCAGGGCACCGGCCGTGCGTCCGGAGACCAGCCAGGCCGCGCCGTCCGCCAGCACCGGCGGCTCGGCGGGAGCGGCCGGTGCGGCGGTCTCCTCGTCGGCGGCTTCCTCGATGATGATGTGGCGTTGGTGCCGCTGATCCCGAAGGAGGAGATTCCGGCGCGCCGGATCCGGTCGTTGACCGCCAGGGCCTGGCCTCGGCCAGCAACCGCACCTCCCCGGCCGCCAGTCGATGTTCTCGGCCGGCTGCTCCGCATACAGACTGCGCGGCAACTCCTGGTGCCGCAACGCCAGCACCATCTTCATCACCCGGCCGCACCCGCCGCACTCTGCGTGTGCCCAGATTCGACTTCACCGACCCCAGCCACAACGGCAGCTCCTCAGGCCGCTGCTGACCGTAGGTCGCCAGCAACGCCTGCGCCTCGATCGGGTCCCCCAGCGTGGTCCCCGTCCCGTGCGCCTCCACCACGTCCACATCCGCCGCCGACAACCGCGCACTGGCCAACGCCGCCCGAATCACCCTGCTGCGAAGGACCGTTCGGCGCCGTCAGACCATTCGACGCACCGTCCTGGTTCACCGCACTGCCACGCACCACCGCCAGCACCGGATGCCCGTTGCGCCGCGCATCCGACAACCGCTCCAGCACGATCATGCCCGCGCCCTCGGCCATGCCCATCCCGTCGGCCGAGGCCGAGAACGCCTTGCAGCGACCGTCCTGCGCCAGACCCCGCTGCCGGGAGAAGCCGACCAGCGCCCCGGGTGTCGCCATCACGGTGACACCACCGGCCAGCGCCATCGAGCACTCGCCCGCCCGCAGCGCCTGCGCGGCGAGGTGCAGCGCCACCAGCGCCGAGGAGCAGGCCGTGTCCACGGTCACCGCCGGCCCTCCAGGCCCAGGGTGTAGGAGACCCGGCCGGAGATGATGCTGGTGGAGGCTCCGGTCATCAGGTGGCCCTCGGAACCGCCGCCGCCGGAGGCGCCGTAGCCCAGGACGAGCCGCCCGCGAAGACCCCGGTCTGTGAGCCGCGCAGGCTGACCGGGTCGATCCCGGCCCGCTCCAGCGCCTCCCAGGAGACCTCCAGCAGCAACCGCTGCTGCGGGTCCATCGCCTGGGCCTCACGCGGGCTGATGCCGAAGAAGCCGGGGTCGAACTCGGCGGCGTCGTGCAGGAATCCGCCGGAGCGGGCGTAGGACGTGCCGGCCTTGTCCGGGTCCGGGTCGTAGAGGGCCTCCAGGTTCCAGCCGCGGTCCCCGGGCAGGTGGGTGATCGCGTCCTCCCCGGCGGAGAGCAGTTCCACAGCCCCTCGGGGTCGTGGATGCCGCCGGGGAAGCGGCAGCCCATGCCGACGATCGCGATCGGCTCCCCCCGTCGAGGCGCTGACGGCCGGGACCGTGGCGTCCTGGACCAGCACCCCGAGCAGTTCCGCCCCCAGGTGTCCGGCCAGGACGGTGGTGGTCGGGTAGTCGAAGACCAGCGTGGCGGGCAGCCGCAGTCCGGTGGCCTCGTTCAGCCGGTTGCGCAGGTCGACCGCGGTGAGCGAGTCGAAGCCCAGGTCGCTGAATGCGCGGCCGGGCTCGATCGCCTCCGGCGAGGCGTGCCCGAGCACGGCGGCGACCTGGTGCGGACCAGCTGGACCAGCATCCGGTCGCGCTCGGCCACCGGCACCCGGGCCAACTGCTGCCGCAGCGCGCCCGATCCGGCGCCGGCGTTGACCGCCGAGGCGACCCCGGTGCGGATCGGTCCGGCCAGTCCGTGCAGCAGCGTGGGCAGCGAGCCGCCGCGCGCGGCCACCGCGCGCAGCCCGGCGACGTCCAGCCGGAACGGCACCAGCAGCGCTTCGTCCCTGGCCAGCGCCAGGTCGAGTACGGCCAGCCCCTCCTCGGCGCCCAGTTCGGCGCTGCCGCCGGGTGGCCCGGGCCAGCAGGCCCTGGCTCAGGTTGCGGCCGATCCCGGCCCCGGCGACCCACGCCCCCCAGGCCAGCGACAGGCCGGGCAGCCCCGCCCCGCGCCGGTGCGCGGCCAGCGCGTCCAGGAAGGCGTTCCCGGCCGCGTAGTTGCCCTGCCCGCCACCGCCGAAGGTGGCCGCGGCCGAGGAGTACATCACAAACAGGTCGAGCGGGAGGCCCTCGGTGAGCTCGTGCAGGATCCAGGCCGCGTCGGTCTTCGGCCGCATCACCGCGTCCACCTGCTCGGCGGTCAGCGAACCGATGACGCCGTCGTCGACGATCCGGCGGTGTGCACGACCCCGGTCAGCGGGCAGGCCTGCGGCAGGCCGGCCAGCAGCCCGGCGACGGCTGCCCGGTCGGTGACATCCGCGACCGTGACCCGCGCCTCGGCACCGGCCTCGGCGATGCCGGCCGCCACGGCCGCGGCCCCGGCGGCGGCCGGGCCGGAACGGCTGACCAGCAGCAGCTGCCGGGCCCGGCCGGTCACCGCCAGATGCCGGGCGGTGAGCGCCGCCAGGGTGCCGGTACCGCCGGTGATCAGCACCGTGCCGGGGACCGGCGCGGCGGCGTTCTCAGCGGCGTCCTCGCGGGCGTCCGCAGTGGTGGGTTCGGTGGTGGGATCGGTGGTGGGTTCGGTTGTCGGCGGGAGGGCGGCCGGGCGCGCCAGGCGGCGTCCGTAGCCGCGCTGTTCCCGGACAGCCAGTTCGGTCTCGGCCGAGCCCAGCATCCCGCCAGCAGGCCCGCCAGCTCCCGGCCGTTCCCGGCCCGTCGTCGGACAGGTCGACCAGCAGCAGGCGGCCGGGGTTCTCCGACTGCGCCGAGCGCAGCAGGCCCCGGGCAGCCGCGGCGGCCAGGTCGGTCACGTCCTCGCGCGGGCAGCGCCGCGACCGCGCCGCGGGTGACCACCACCAGCCGGGTGTCGGCCAGTTGCTCCAGCGCCAGCCACTGCCGCAGCAGCGCCAGCACCTCGTTGGTCACCTGTCGGGCGGCCCGGCCCGCGTCCTGGTTCCCGCCGGGTCCGCCGACGCCGACCAGCAGCACCTCCGGCAGTGAGCTCCCGGCGTCGGCGAGCGCGGACAGGCCGGGGTGGGCGCTGACGTCCGCACCGGCCGCGGCCAGCGCTTCGGCCAGGCCGAAGGGGTCGGCGCCGACGACCGCGCAGCGCCCGGTGCCGGCCTTCGCCCCGGCGCCCGGGGATCGGGAGGGGGATCCACTCGACCGCGAACAGTGCGTCCCGCAGCGCGCTTCCGCGGCGGAGGGCGCGGCGACCGGGCGCAGCGCCAGCGTCCCGACGGAGACCACCGGCGATCCGGCGCCGTCGACCGCCAGCAGCGACACCGCGCCGTTCGGGTCCTGCCGCAGCCGGACCCGCAGGGCGGTCGCGCCGGCCGCGTACAGCGAGACGTCCGACCACACGAACGGCATCTTCGGGCCCTCGCCCGCCGGGGAGTTCAGCCAGCCCGCCTGGAGGGCCGCGTCGAGCACGGCCGGGTGCAGGCCGAACCCGCGTCGGTGTCGCTCTGCTCCGGCAGCGCCACCTCGGCGAAGACTCGGCGCCGCGCTGCCAGGCGTGTCAGGCCGGAAGCCGGGCCGAAGCCCTGCCCGGCCCCGGTCGGCGCCTCGTACAGGCCGTCGACCGGGAGCAGCTGGGCGCCCTCCGGGGCCAGACCGCGAAGTCGGCGGTGTCCCGTTCGGACGCCGGGCCGCAGGGGCCGACCCGCCCGGCCGCGTGCCGGGTCCACTCCGCGCCGGTGTCCTGCGTGCGGGCGAAGATCTCCAGCTCCCGCAGGCCCTCCTGGTCCGGGCCGCCCACGGTGACCTGGACCTGTATGTCCTCGTCGGGGAGCAGTACCAGCGGCGCGGCCAGGGTGAGTTCGTCGATCCGGGTGCAGCCGACCAGGTGACCGGCCACCACGGCCAGCTCCACATAGCCGGTGCCGGGGAAGAAGGCGGTACCGCCGAGGACGTGGTCGCCCAGCCACGGCTGGGTCCGCACCGACAGCCGTCCGCTGATCACCAGGCTGTCGCCGTCGGCCAGTTCGATGGCCGCGCCGAGCAGCGGGTGGCCGACCGAGTTCAGTCCGGCCGAGCGCAGGTCACCGGCTCCGGCGGCCGGCGGCAGCGGCCAGAACCGCTGGTGCTGGAAGGCGTAGGTGGGCAGGTCGACGCGGGTGCCCCTGGCGAGTACCCGGGGCCAGTCGACGGCGACCCCGCGCATGCACCTCGGCCAGCGAGGCCAGCATCCGCGCGGCGCCGCCGTCGTCGCGGCGCAGGGCCGGCCACGACCGGCGCGCGCCGGAGCGCGCCTCGCCGCCGGTACCGGCCTGCTCCTCCAGGGTGGCGCCGACGGCTGCGGTCAGCACCGGGTGGGGGCGAGACCTCGACGAAGACCCCGTACCCGCCCTGGCGCAGCACCCGCACGGCGCGGTCGAACCGGACCGGGGCGCGCAGGCTGGCATACCAGTACTCGGCGTCGGCCTCCGGCCCGGCCAGGTGCTCGCCGGTCATCGCCGACACCATCGGCAGGGCGGCCGGCTGCGGGCTGATCCCGGCCAGCAGCCGGAGCACCTCCTCGCGGATGGCGTCCACCTGCGGCCCGTGCGAGGCGTAGTCGACCGGCAGGATCCGGGCCCGGACGCCGTCGCGCTCGCACTCGGCGAGCAGTTCCGCCAGCGCCTCCGGGTCGCCGGAGACGACGGTGGCGTCCGGGCCGTTGACGGCCGCGACCGCGACCCGGTCGGCGCGCCCGGGCAGCCGGGCCTCCACCAGGCCGACGGGTTCGGCGACCGAGAGCATCCCGCCGCGGCCGGAGAGCGCGGTCAGTGCCTGGCTGCGCAGCGCGACCACCTTGGCGGCGTCGTCCAGGGTGAGGATTCCGGCGACCACGGCGGCCGCGATCTCGCCCTGGCTGTGGCCCACCACGGCGTCCGGCTGTACTCCGGCGGCCTGCCAGAGTGCCGCCAGCGACACCATGACCGCCCACAGCAGCGGCTGGACGACATCGACCCGCTCCAGACCGGGCGCCCCCTCGGCACCGGCCAGGACGTCGCTCAGCGACCAGTCGACGTAGCGGCCGAGCGCCTGCTCGCACTCGGCCAGCCGGGCGGCGAACACCGGGCTGGTGCGGGCCAGTTCACGGCCCATGCCGACCCACTGCGAGCCCTGGCCGGGGAAGACGAACACGGTCGGGTCGGGGTTGGCGGCGGCGGTGCCGCGCACCAGGCCGGCCGCGGGCTGTCCGGCGGCGAGCGCGGACAGGCCGCTCAGCAGCTCGTCCCGCGGGTCGGTGCCGCCCGGTCCGCCGAGGACGACGGCCCGCTGCTCGAAGGCGGTGCGGGTGGCGGCCAGGGACCAGGCGACGTCGGCCGGGCGCAGCCGCGGGTCGGCACCGACCCGGGCGGCCAGGCGCTCGGCCTGGGCGGCCAGGCCGGCGGGGGTCTGCGCGGAGACCAGCCAGGCGGTCACCGGCGCGCCGTCGGCCTCCGCGAACACGGCGGGCGCCTTCGGGGCGGGCGCCGTTTCGGCGGGCTTCGGCCCGGCGGGCGCCGGGGGGTCCTGGAGGATCAGGTGGGCGTTGGTGCCGCTGATGCCGAAGGAGGAGATACCGGCCCGGCGGGGGCGGCCCTGGGCGGGCCAGGGCACCGGCTCGGTGAGCAGCCGGACCTCGCCCATGGTCCAGTCGATGTGCGTGGACGGTTCGGTGGCGTGCAGGGTGGCCGGGAGCTCGCCGTGCTGGAGGGCGAGGACCATCTTCATCACCCCGGCCACACCGGCGGCCTGCTGGGCGTGCCCGATGTTCGACTTGACCGAGCCCAGCCACAGCGGCCTGCCCTCGGGCCGGTCCTGGCCGTAGGTGGCGAGCAGGGCCTGGGCCTCGATCGGGTCGCCGAGGGTGGTGCCGGTGCCGTGCGCCTCGACCGCGTCGACGTCGGCGGCGGTCAGGCCCGCGCCGGCCAGGGCGCGCGGATGACGCGCTGCTGCGAGGGGCCGTTGGGGGCGGTCAGGCCGTTGGAGGCGCCGTCCTGGTTGATGGCGCTGCCGGCCACCACGGCCAGCACCGGGTGGCCGTTGCGGCGGGCGTCGGAGAGGCGTTCCAGGACGACCATGCCGGAGCCCTCGCCGAGGCCCATCCCGTCGGCCTGGGCGGAGAACGCCTTGGAGCGGCCGTCGGCGGCCAGTGCCCGCTGCTGGGCGAAGCTGAGGAACTCGGCCGCGTCCACCATGATCATCACTCCGCCGGCCAGGGCCAGCGTGCACTCCCCGAGCGCAGCGAGGCGGCGGCCAGGTGCAGCGCGACCAGCGAGGAGGAGCAGGCGGTGTCGACGGTGACCGCCGGGCCCTCCAGGCCCAGGGTGTAGGACACCCGGCCGGAGATCACGCTGGGGACGTTCCCGGTCAGCAGATGCCCCTCGGCACCGTCACCGCTCACGCCCAGGGCCGAGTAGCCGGAGGCGGCGGCGCCGACGAAGACACCGGTCATGGAGCCGCGCAGGAGGCCGGGTCGATGCCGGAGTGCTCCAGCGCCTCCCAGGAGGTCTCCAGCAGCAGCCGCTGCTGCGGGTCCATGGCGATGGCCTCGCGCGGGCTGATCCGGAAGAACGCCGGGTCGAACCCGGCCGCGCCGGTGACGAATCCGCCCTCGTCGGCGTAGGAGGTGCCGGGGTTCTCCGGGTCCGGGTCGAAGAGCGCGGCGTCCCAGCCGCGGTCGTCGGGGAAGCGGGAGATGGTGTCGGTGCCGGTGCTGAGCATCCGCCACATGTCGTCCGGGCTGTCGACGCCGCCGGGGAAGCGGCAGCCCATGCCGACGATGACGACCGGGTCACCGCTCACCGCGGCCACGGCGGTCACGGCGGCGGCCGCGGTGACGCCGGTCAGCTGCTCGCCGAGGTGGCGGGCCAGCGTGCGCGGGGTGGGGTAGTCGAAGACCAGGGTGGTGGCCAGCCGCAGGCCGGTGGCCGTGTTCAGCCGGTTGCGCAGGTCGACCGCGGTCAGCGAGTCGAAGCCCAGCTCGGTGAAGGCCCGGTCCGGCTCGATCAGCTCCGGGGAGGCGTGCCCGAGCACGGCCGCGACCTGGGTGCGGACCAACTGGACCAGGATCCGCTCGCGTTCGGCCGGCGACACCCGGGCCAGCTGCTGGTGCAGCGCGCCGGATCCGGCGCCGGAGTTCACCGCCGAGGCCACGCCCGCGCGGATGGGTCCGGCCAGCGCGTGCAGCAGCGGCGCAGCGACCCGCCGCGCGCGGCCGCGGCCCGCAGCCCGGCGACGTCCAGCCGGAACGGGACCAGCAGCGCCTCGTCCCTGGCCAGCGCCAGATCGAGCAGGAGCAGGCCCTCCTCGGCGCCCAGTTCGGAGGCGCCGCCGCCGGTGGCCCGGGCCAGCAGGCCCTGGCTCAGGTTCCGGCCGATCCCGGCCCCGGCGACCCAGGAGCCCCAGGCCAGCGACAGTCCGGGCAGCCCGGCCGCCCGGCGGTGTGCGGCCAGCCCGTCCAGGAAGGCGTTCCCGGCCGTGTAGTTGCCCTGCCCGGGCCCGCCGAAGGTGGCGGCGGCCGATGAGAACAGCACGAACAGGTCCAGGTCACAGCCCTGGGTCAGCTCATGCAGGATCCACGCCGGATCGGTCTTCGGCCGCATCACCGCCTCGACCCGCTCCGGGGTGAGCGAGCCGATCACGCCGTCGTCGACGATCCCGGCGGTGTGCACGACCCCGGTCAGCGGACACGCCTCCGGGACCGCCGCCAGCAGCCCGGCCACAGCCTCCCGGTCGGCGGCGTCGGCAGCGGCGATCAGCACCTCGGCACCGGCCTCGGCAAGCCCGGCGGCCAGGGCGGCGGCCCCGGCGGCGGCCGGGCCGGAGCGGCTGACCAGCAGCAGGCGCCGGGCCCGGCCGGTGGCCAGCAGATGACGTGCGGTCAGCCCGGCCAGCGTGCCGGTGCCGCCGGTGACCAGCACCGTGCCGGGGACCGGAGCGGCCCCGTCGGCACCGGCCGGCTGCGGGAGGGCGGCCGGGCGCACCAGGCGGCGGCCGTGGGCGCGCTGCTCCCGATCGCCAGCTCGGCCTCCGCCGAGCCGAGCGCACCGGCCAGCACCCCACCGCGACCGGGGCGGCACCGCCGTCCCCGGCTGCTGCTCCTGCTGCTTCTGCTCCTGCTCCTGCGTCTGCTTCTGCGGGCAGGTCGACCAGGACGAAGCGGCCCGGGTTCTCCGACTGCGCGGAGCGCAGCAGGCCCCAGACCGCCGCCGCGCCAGGTCGGTCACGTCCTCGCCGGCAGCGCCGCGACCGCGCCACGGGTGACCACCACCAGCCGGCTGTCCAGCAGCGGCTCCAGGGTCAGCCAGTGCTGCGCCGTCGCCAGCGCCTGGACCGCGAGCCGCCGGGCGGTCTGTGCCGGATCGTCGGCGCCGTCGCCGCTCCCGATCCCGCCAGCACCCACCTCGGGTATCAGATCGCCGGATTCGGCCGCCGCCGCGAGCGAGGCCAGGTCGGGGTAGATGCTGAGCTCGACCCCGGCCGCCGCCAGGCCGGCCGCCAGGCCGAGCGGGTCCGCGCCGACCACGCCCCAGCGTCCGACCGGGGAGCCGACACCGGGACCGGGATCCACTCCACGCCGAACAGCGCGTCCCGCTGCGCGTTCCCGGCCGCGGGCGCGGCCTCCAGCGGCCGCGACAGCAGCGACCGACCGAGACCACCGCGATCCGCGCGCGTCGACCGCCAGCAGCACCGCGCCGTTCGGGTCCTGCCGCAGCCGGACCCGCAGCCTGGTCGCACCGGCCGCGTACAGCGACACGTCCGACCAACAACGGCATCCTCGCGCCGGTGTCCACCGGGGAGGTCAGCAGGCCGCCTGGAGGGCGGCGTCCAGCAGCGGCCGGATGCAGGCCGAAGACCGCGGCAGCGGCGGCCGGCTGCTCGGCAAGCGCGACCTCCGCGAAGACGTCGCCGTCGCGCGCCAGACCGGTCCAGGCCCGGAACGCCGGCCGAGGCCCTGTCCGGCCTCGGCGAGCGCCTGGTACAGGCCGTCGACCGGGAGCAGGTCGGCGCCCTCCGGCGGCCAGGCCGCGAAGTCCTCGTCGTCCGCGGCGGGCGGCGTCACCGCGCCGACCCGACCGGCCGCGTGGCGGGTCCACTCGCCGCCGAGGCCGGCCGGGCGGGCGAAGATCTCCACCGCGCGCAGACCGTCCTGGTCCGGGCCGCCCACGGTGACCTGGACCTGCGTCTCCTCGTCGGGGAGCAGTACCAGCGGGCGGCCAGGGTGAGTTCGTCGATCCGGGTGCAGCCGGCCAGGTGACCGGCCACCACGGCAAGCTCCACATAGCCGGTGCCGGGAAGCAGGCCGTGCCGCCGACCGTGTGGTCGCCCAGCCAGGGCTGGGCCCGCACCGACAGCTGCCCGGTCAGCACCAGTCCGTCGCCGTCGGCCAGCTCCACGGCGGCGCCGAGCAGCGGTGGCCGACCGCGTTCAGCCCGGCCGAGCGCAGATTCCCGACCCCGCCGGCCAGCGACGACGGCCAGTAGCGCTGGTGCTGGAAGGCGTAGGTGGGCAGGTCGACGCGGCGCCCGGCGGGCAGTACCGCCGCCCAGTCCACCGACACCCGCACATACGCCTCGGCCACGACGCCAGCAACCGCCCCCGCACCACCATCACCCCGCCGCAACGACCCCACCACCACACCCGCAACACCCAACCCCTCCAACGACTCCACCACACCACCCGTCAACACCGGATGCGGCGACACCTCCACAAACACCCCGAACCCATCACGCCCCAACCGCTCCACACCCCGCGCAAACTGCACCGTCCCCCGCAAACTCTCATACCAATACCCCGCACCAGCCTCCACACCATCCACATAATCACCCGTCAACCCCGACACCCACGGCACCCGACCAGCACCAGGCACCACCCCCGCCAACACCCCCACAATCTCCTCCCGCACACCCTCCACCTGCGGACCATGCGGCGCATAATCCATCGGCACAAACCGCGTCCGCACCCCCACCCCCGCAAACTCCCCCGCCAACACCTCAAGCGCACCCACCGGACCAGAAACCGTCACCGCACCAGGACCATTGACCGTCGCCACCGCCAACCCCACATCACCACCCACCAACCGCGCCTCCACCACCTCCAACGACGCAGCCACCGCCAACACCCCACCCCCACCAACCAACCCCAGCATCGCCCGCCCACGAAGCGCCACCACCCGCGCACCATCACCCAACGACAACACCCCAGCCACACACGCCGCCGCAATCTCCCCCTGACTGTGACCAATCACCGCATCCGGAACAACCCCCGCCGCCTCCCACACCGCCGCCAACGACACCATCACCGCCCACAACACCACATGCACCACATCCAACCGCTCCAACCCCGGAGCACCCTCCACCCCACCCAACACCTCAAACAGATCCCACTCCACAAACGGCGCCAACGCCGCACCACACTCGGCCAACCGCGCCGCGAACACCGGCGACACCTCAGCCAGCTCACGACCCATCCCCACCCACTGACCACCCTGCCCAGGAAACACGAACACGGTGCGACCGACGCTGCCGCCGGTCGGCACGGCGCCGCTGACCAGGCCGGGTGCGGCCGTACCCGCCGCCAACGCCCGTATTCCATCAATCAGTTGGGCCTGGTCCGCGCCGACGGCCACAGCGCGGTGCTCGAACAGCGAGCGGGTGGTGGCCAGGGACCAGCCGACGTCGGCGGGGTCGGGTTCCCCTGCCCCGGCGGAGTATCCGGCCAGCCGGGACGCCTGGGCGGCCAGCGCGGCAGCCGTGCGGGCGGAGAGCGGCCAGGCGGTGGCGGGGCCGGTGAGCACCTTCGGGCGCGGCTCCCCGGCTCCGGAGGTGTCCGTGCCCTCGGCGGGCGCACTGTCGGCGGCGGCACCGTCGGCGGTTGCGGCCGGGGCCTCTTCGACGATGATGTGGGCGTTGGTGCCACTGATGCCGAAGGCGGAGCGGCCCGGCGCGGCCGGCCCTGCCGGTCGCGTCATCGGCCGGGGGTCCACGGGCGTGGCTCGGTGAGCAGCTGGACCTCTCCGGCCGACCAGTCCACCCGGGGCGTGGGCTGGTCCACATGCAGGGTGCGCGGCAGGTGCCGGTTGCGCAGCGCCTGCACCATCTTGATCAGTCCGGCGGCCCCGGCGGCGGCACCGGTGTGGCCGAGGTGGACTTCACCGAGCCCAGCCACAGCGGGCGCTCCGGGAGCGGTCGCGTCCATAGGTGGCCAGGATCGCCTGGGCCTCGATCGGGTCGCCGAGCACCGTGCCGGTGCCGTGCGCCTCCACCGCGTCCACCTCGGCGGCGGACAGCCGGGCGTTGGACAGCGCGGCCCGGATCACCCGCTGCTGGGCCGGGCCGTTGGGGCGCGGACAGGCCGTTGGAGGCGCCGTCCTGGTTGACCGCGCTGCCCCGGATCACGGCCAGCACCGGGTGCCCGTTGCGGCGCGCGTCGGAGAGCCGCTCCAGCAGGAACATGCCCGCGCCCTCGCTCCAGCCGATGCCGTCGGCCGCGCCGGCGAACGCCTTGCAGCGTCCGTCGGCGGCCAGGCCGCCCTGTTCGGCGAAGTCGGCGAAGGAGTCGGGGTTGGCCAGCACGGTCACCGCGCCCGCCAGCGCCATCGTGCACTCCTGCGAGCGCAGCGACTGCACCGCCAGGTGCAGCGCGACCAGCGCCGAGGAGCAGGCGGTGTCCACGGTCACCGCCGGGCCCTCCAGGCCCAGCGTGTACGAGATCCGGCCGGAGATGACGGCGGTCAGGCCGCCGGTGAGCATATAGCCCTCGGTGCCCTCGATCCCGGCCACGCTCACGCCGTAGCCGGAGTTGGTGCCCCCGGCGAAGACGCCGGTCCTGGAACCGCGCAGCTCGGCCGGATCGATCCCGGCCTGTTCCAGGGTCTCCCAGGCGACCTCGAGCAGCATCCGCTGCTGCGGGTCCATCGCCAGCGCCTCACGCGGGCTGATCCCGAAGAAGCCCGGGTCGAAGTGCGGCGCGTCCTGGACGAACCCGCCGGTCCTGACGTACGTCGTCTCCGTACCGGAGAGCAGCGCCTCCCAGCCGCGGTCGTCCGGGAACTCGGTGATCGCGTCGCCGTCGGCGGCCACTAGATCCCAGAGCGCCTCCGGGTTGTCGACCCCGCCGGGGAAGCGGCAGCCCATGCCGACGATCGCGATCGGCGCCCACGACGACGCGGTCAGCTGGCGGTTCCGCTGGCGCAGCCGGTCCGTCTCCTTGAGGGAGGCCCGCAGGGCGTCGAGAACCTTGTCGGCCGGCATGGCCATTACGACAACCTCCACGAATCACAAAGCATCAGTAGTCAGTACTCTCGGCGGGGTCGGACATCTCGGCGCCCAGCGCCATCCGGACCAGGCTCTCGGCATCGAGCTCGTCGATGTCCTCGGCGTGGCCGCCGTCGTCGGATTCCGGGGTTCCGCTGTCGGGACCGGCCAGACGCAGCAGGGCGTCGAGGAGGCCGGCGTCGCGGAACCGGGACATCGCGGTGGTCGCCAGGATCCGCCGGAGCGTCTCCTCTTCGGCGTCGGCGCCGCCCGCGCCGTCGGGTACCAGGCTCTCGCGCAGGTACCCGGCCACCGCCTCGGTGGTGGGGTAGTCGAAGACGACCGTGGCGGGCAGTTTCAGACCGGTCGCGGCGTTCAGCCGGTTGCGCAGCTCGACCGCGATCATCGAGTCGAAGCCCAACTCGCTGAATGCGCGCCGGGGTTGGACGTCCTCGGGCGAGCCCTGACCGAGCACCGCGGCCACATGGGCGCGGACCAGGGTCAGCAGCATCCGCTCCTGCTCCTCCGGTGACAGGGCCGCGAGTTGGGCCCGCAGGGCCCCGGCGGCCTCGGAGCCGTCGTCCTCGGGTTCGGCGGCGGCCGTGGTTCCGGCCAGGCTCCGCCAGAGCGGTGACGGCTCGCCGAGCGCGGCGCCGCGCAGGCGGCTCGGGCTGAGCCGCGCCGGTACCAGCAGCTCCTCGTCGCGCTCCAGGACCAGATCCAGCAGGGCCTGCGCGTCCGACCCGCTCAACTCGCCGACCACCGCTGAAGGCTGGTTGGACGCCGACTCGACACCGGCGGTCGGCCCCAGGCCAGGGTGACCGCGGGCAGACCGAAGGCGCGCCGGTGGGCGGCCAGGGCCTGGAGGAATCCGGCCTCGGCGCCGGACCCGTCGGGCGCCTCGGGGGCGCCGAGGGCGGCAGCGAGGGTGGAGCACAGCACAAAGGCGTCCAGGTCGAGACCGGCGGTGAGCCGGTGCAGGTTCCAGGCGGCGTCGATGCCCTGGTCCTCGGTGGCCTGGTCGTCGGTCCCGGGCGCACCGGCCTGGTGCAGCACCATGGTCAGCCGGGGGTCGACCGCCGCCGCCAGGCTGTCCGGGACGGCCGGGTCGCAGGCGGTGAACCGGACCTGGGCCCCGGCCGTGGCCAGGTCGGCGGCCAGGGCCGCCGCGCCGGGGGCTGCCGGGCCGGGCCGGGTGGCCACGGTCACGGCCTCGGCCCTGCCGGTGCGGGCCAGGTGGAGGGCGGCCAGAGCCGCCGTCGTCCCCGGTCCGCCGGTGAGCAGGACGCTCCCAGGGGCGCGCCCGGCGGGCGGCTCAGCGGGGACGGCGCCACCGACCGGTCGGGTCAGCCGGTGTCCGTACACGGTGTCGCCGCGCAGTGCCAGTTCCGGCTCGTCCGAGGTCAGCGCGGCGGCCAGCATGCTGAGCCGGTCCCCGGCGCCGTCGGCGGCCAGGTCGGCCAGGGTGAGCCGGCCCGGGTGCCGGGACTGGGCGGAGCGGACCAGCCCCCACAGGGCGGCCCCGGACGGATCCGGCGCGGGCTGCCCGGGCCCGGTGGCGACCGCGCCCCGGGTGACCAGCACCAGGCGGGCGGCGGCCAGCGGTTCGAGCTCCGTCCACTGCCGGATCAGCGCGCCGCCCCGCGCGGTCGCGCCACGCACCGCCGCGCCGGGCTCCCCGGCGTCCGTTTGCGCAGGCTGGCAGGCGACGACGAACTGCGGGACCGCCGCACCGGCCTGGACCGCGGCGGCCAGACCGGCCAGATCCGGGTGGTCGGCGACGGTCGCACCCACCGCCCGCAGGCCGTCGCCCAGCCCGACCAGGTCGGCGCCGATCACCGCCCACGGGCCGGTGACCGCGACCGTGGGGTCGGGCACCGGGACCCAGGTCAGAGCGAACAGGGCGTCGCGCAGGGTGTTCCCGGCGATACGGAGCTGGGCGGCGGTCACCGGCCGCCGTACCAGGGAGCCGACGGAGGCGACCGGCGTGCCGGTGCCGTCGGCCGCGGTCAGCGACCAGCCGTCCGGGCCGGGGCGGAGCCGGACCCGCAGCCGGGACGCGCCCGGCGCGTACACCGAGAGGTCGGTCCAGGAGAACGGGATCGGCGTCCCCGGCACACCGGAGCTCCCCGGGCCGCAGTCCTCCGGGCCGCAGTCCTCCGAATCGCAGTCCTCCGGGCCGGGCCGGAGCGCGGTGGCCTGGAAGGCGGCGTCCAGCAGGGCCGGGTGGAGGCCGAAGACTCCGCCCCGGCGGCGAACGGTTCGGGCAGCGCGACCTCCGCGAGCAGGTCCTCGCCCTGCCGCCAGACCGCGCGCAGGCCGCGGAAGGCCGGGCCGTAGCCGTGGCCGGCGGCGCTCTGGGCGTCGGCGAGGCCGGTCAGCCCGACCGGTTCGGCGCCGGCCGGGGGCCAGGTGAGGAACTCCCGGGCCAGGTCGGGCCCGGCCGGGCGGGCCGGGGTCAGTACGCCGCTGGCGTGCCAGGTCCAGGGGGCCGCGTCCTCCGCCGGGTCGGCGGGTCCCTCGCTGCGGGCGTAGATCTGGACCGTACGCTGATCGGCCCGCAGGCCGTCCTCCGGGGCCAGGGTGATCTGCACCTGGGTCGGGTGTTCGGCGGAGAGCACCAGCGGCGCGGTCAGCGTGAGCTTCTCGATCCGGGGGCAGCCTGCCTGGTGGCCGGCCACCACCGCGAGTTCGGCGAGCGCCGTGCCCGGCAGCACCGCCACCCCGGCGACGGTGTGCTCGGCCAGCCAGGGCTGGGCCCGCAGCGACAGCCGCCCGGTGACCACCAGCCCGTCGCCCTCGGCCAGTTGGACGCTGGCACCGAGCAGCGGGTGGCCGACCGGGCCGAGCCCGGCCGAGCTGACGTCCCCGGTCGCGGCGCCGACCGGCGCGGGCCAGAAGCGCTGCGCCGCGAACGCGTAGGTCGGCAGCTCCACCCGCTGGGCCTCGGCCAGGACGGTGGTCCAGTCGACGGCCACGCCGCGCACATGCAGCTCGGCCAGCGAGGCCAGTGCCCGGGCCGGGCCGCCGTCGTCGCGGCGCAGCGTGCCGGTGACCACCGGGTCGGCGGCAGTGGCGATGCCCTTGAGGGTGGCCAGGCTTTCCAGGGTCGCGCCGACCGGGGCGGTGAGCACCGGGTGCGGGGATGCCTCGACGAACACCCCGTACCCGGCCGTGCCGAGCGCCTCGACCGCGTCGGCGAAGCGGACCGGCGCCCGCAGGCTGGCGTACCAGTAGCCGGCGTCCAGCTCCGGTCCGGCCAGGAACTCGCCGGTCATCGCGGACACCATCGGCACCCGGGCCGGCCGCGGGGCGACGCCCGCCAGCAACTCCAGGATTTCCTTGCGGAGTTCATCGACCTGGGGGCCGTGCGAGGCGTAGTCCACCGGCAGCGTCCTGGCCCGGAGGCCGTCCTGCTCGCAGTCGGCCAGCAGCGCGGCCAGGGCGGCGGCGTCGCCGGAGACCACGGTCGCGCCGGGCCCGTTGACGGCGGCGATGTCCAGCAGGCCGTCGTAGGCGGCCAGTCGGGCCGCCACCGCTTCGGCGGAGTCGGCGATGGAAAGCATGCCGCCGCGCCCGGACAGCGCGGTCAGCGCCCGGCTGCGCAGCGCCACGATCCGGGCGGCATCCTCCAACGACAGAATCCCCGCCACCACAGCCCGCGATCTCCCCCTGCGAATGACCCACCACCGCATCCGGCGCGACACCCGCCGCCTGCCACACCGCCGCCAGCGACACCATCACCGCCCACAGCGCCGGCTGCACCACATCCACCCGGTCCAAACCAGGCGAGCCTTCGACACCGTTCAGCACCCCGGCCAGCGACCACTCCACAAACGGCGCGCCAACGCCCGCTCGCACTCCGCCAACCGCGCCGCGAACACCGGCGAGACAGCGGCCAGTTCACGCCCCATCCCGGCCCACTGCGAACCCTGACCCGGGAAGACGAACACCACCCGGCCGGTGGCGCCGCCGACCGGGACCGCCCCGGTGACGACCCGGGCGGCCGCAGTCCGGTGCTCACCGCCGCCAGCCCGGCCAGCAGTTCTTCCCGGTTCCGTCCGGTGACCACGGAGCGGTGTTCGAACACCGACCGGCTGGTGGCCAGCGACCAGGCCACGTCCTCGACGTCGAGGCCGGTCCTGGCGGAGAGCGCTTCGCCCAGGCGGCCCGCCTGCCGGGCCAGCCCGGCGGCGGTCCGCCCGGACACCAGCCACGCCGTGGCCGATCCGGTGAGCACCGGCAGCGGCCCGGTTCCGGGCTCGGGCTCCGTCGTCGCGGCGGCCGGCAGCGCGGCGGGGGCCTCCTCGATCAGCAGGTGCACATTGGTGCCGCTGATCCCGAAGGAGGACACCCCGGCCCGACGGACCCGCCCGGCCACCGGCCACGGCTGGGCCTCGGCCAGCAGCCGGACCTCGCCCTCGGTCCAGTCCACATGCGGCGAGGGGTTCTCCGCGTACAGGGAGCGCGGCAGTTCCCGGTGCTGGAGCGCCAGCACGATCTTCATCACACTGGCCGCGCCGGCGGCGCACTGGGTGTGGCCGATATTGCTCTTCACCGAGCCGAGCCAGAGCGGCCTGCCCTCGGGGCGGTCCTGCCCGTAGGTGGCCAGCAGTGCCTGGGCCTCGATCGGGTCGCCGAGTTCGGTGCCGGTGCCGTGCGCCTCGACCACGTCCACATCGGCCGGGGAGAGCCGGGCGTTGGCCAGCGCGGCCCGGATCACCCGTTGCTGGGAGGGGCCGTTGGGGGCGGTCAGGCCGTTGGAGGCGCCGTCCTGGTTCATCGCGCTGCCGCGGATCACGGCCAGCACCGGATGCCCGTTGCGCTGGGCGTCGGAGAGCCGCTCGACCACCAGCATGCCGACGCCCTCGGCCATGCCCATGCCGTCGGCCGAGGCCGAGAACGCCTTGCAGCGTCCGTCGGCGGCCAGGGCCTGCTGCTGGGAGAAGCTGACCAGGCCGCCCGGCGTGGCCATGACGGTGGCTCCGCCGGCCAGGGCCATGGTGCACTCCCCGGCCCGCAGCGCGGCCACCGCCATGTGCAGCGCCAGCGAGGAGGAGGGCAGGCGGTGTCGATGGTGACCGCGGGCCCTTCCAGGCCCAGCGTGTACGAGATCCGGCCGGACATCACGCTGGCCGCGGTGCCGGTCATCATGTGACCGGCCAGCTCCGGCGGCAGGCCGACGCCGTACCCGGAGAACGCCGCGCCGACATAGACGCCGGTGGCGGAGCCGCGCAGGGTGGCCGGGTCGAATCCGCCGCGCTCCAGCGCCTCCCAGGAGGTCTCCAGCAGCAGCCGCTGCTGCGGGTCCATCGGGAGTGCCTCGCGCGGGCTGATCCCGAAGAACTCGGGGTCGAAGCAGGTGGCCCCGCCGATGAATCCGCCCTGGCCGGTGCTCACTCCGGCGCTCCCGGATTCCGGGTCGGCCAGCCCGGCGACGTCCCAGCCGCGGTCGCGCGGCAGCGGGGAGATCGCGTCGGTGCCGGTGGCCAGCAGCTCCCACAGGCCTTCCGGGTCGCGTACGTCGCCGGGGAAGCGGCAGCTCATGGCCACGATCGCGATGGGTTCCCCGGCCGCGGCGGCGACCGCCGGGGCGGCTGCCGCCGGAGCGCTGTCGCCGAGCAGCCGGCCGCGCAGATGGTCGGCCAGGGCCGAGGACGAGGGGTGGTCGAACACCACGGTGGCGGGCAGCCGCAGGCCGGTGGCGGTGGACAGCCGGTTGCGCAGTTCGACCGAGGTCAGCGAGTCGAAGCCGAGCTCGCGGAAGGCCCGGCGGGGTTCCACCGCCTCCGGTGAGGCATGTCCGAGGACGGCCGCGACATGGCCGCGGACCAGGTCGAGCAGCAGCCGGTCACGGTCCGCCCCGGTGAGCCCGGCCAACTGCTGACGCAGCGTCTGCGCGGCCGGACCGGCCTGGGCGGAGCCGACGCCGGCCAGCGGCGGGCGGGCCGGGCCGCCGGTGAGGGCGCGCCACAGCGGGGCGAGCCCGGCGCCCCGCGCGGCCTGCGCCCGGATGGCGGCGACATCGATCCGGGCCGGGACCAGCAGCGCGTCGTCCCGGGTCAGGGCCAGGTCCAGCAGGCCGAGGCCCTGCTCGGCGCTGAGCGCGCCGACGCCGCCCTGGGCGATCCGGTCGATGTCCTGGGCGCTGAGGTTCTCGGTCATGCCGCTGGCGTCCGCCCACAGGCCCCAGGCCAGCGAGACCGCGGGCAGTCCGGCGGCCAGCCGGTGCGCGGCCAGGGCGTCCAGGAAGGCGTTGCCGGCCGCGTAGTTGCCCTGGCCGGGGGCGCCGAAGGTGGCGGCACCGGCCGAGAACAGCACGAACACGTCCAGGTCCAGGCCCAGCTCGCGGGTGGTCCGGTGCAGGTTCCAGGCGGCGTCGGCCTTGGGCCGCAGCACCGCGTCGGTGCGGGCGGGGGTCAGCGACTCGATCACGCCGTCGTCCAGCACCCCGGCCGTGTGGATCACGCCGGTCGGCCGGGTGGCGGCCAGGACCGCGGTCAGCCCGGGGCGGTCGGCGTCCCCGGCGAGGATGCTCACCGCGAGCCCGGCCGTGGCCAGTTCGGCGGCCAGGGCGGCGGCGCCGCGGGCGGCCGGGCCCGACCGGCTGGTCAGCACGGCCCGGGTGGCGCGTCCGGTGGCGGCCAGGTGCCGGGCGACCAGGCCGCCCAGGGTGCCGGTACCGCCGGTGATCAGCACCGTGCCGGGGGTGCGGGCGGCGGCCGGGTCGGGCGGGACGGTCAGCACGATCTTGCCGATGTGCCGGGCCTGGCTCATGAACCGGAACGCCTCGGGCGCCCGGCGCACGTCCCAGACCCGCATCGGCAGCAGCGCCAGGGTGCCTGCCTCGGCCAGCGCGGTGGTCTGCGCCAGGATCTCGGTGAGCCGCTCGGGGGCGGCGTCGCCGGTGACGAACGCCCGGTAGTCGACGCCCGGGTGGTCGCGGGCGACCTGCTCCCGGTCGCGGACGTCGGTCTTGCCCATCTCCAGGAAGGTGCCGCCGCCGGTGAGCAGCCGCAGTGAGGCGTCGGTGAGCTCCCCGGCCAGGGCGTTGAGCACGATGTCCATGCCCCGGCCGTCGGTGGCGTCCAGGAAGGCGGCCTCGAACCCGGCGTCCCGGGAGGAGGCGATGTGGTCGTCGTCCAGGCCCATCGCCCGCAGCGCCGGCCACTTGGCCGGGCCGGCGGTGGCATAGACCTCCAGGCCCAGGTGCCGGGCCACGGCGACCGCGGCGGTGCCGACGCCGCCGGCCGCGGCATGCACCAGCAGCCGCTGTCCGGGGCGGGCGGCGGCCAGGTCGACCAGCGCGTACCAGGCGGTCGAGTAGGCGATGGGCACGGTGGCGGCCTCGGCGAACGACCAGCCGGACGGCATCCGGGTGAGCAGCCGGGCGTCGGTGGCGGCGAGCGGACCGGCCGCCCCGGCGGCCATGCCCAGCACCCGGTCGCCGACGGCGACATGGGTCACTCCGGGGCCGGTCTCGGTGACCACACCGGCGATCTCGGTGCCGACCAGGGCGTCCACCGGGTACATGCCGAGCGCGATCAGCACATCTCGGAAGTTCAGGCCGACGGCGCGGACCGCGACCCGGGCCTCTCCGTGCCGCAGCGGCGCGTCGGCCTCCGGGTACGGCACCAGCGCCAGCCCGGCCAGGGTGCCCTTCTCGGTGGCGTCCAGCCGCCAGGGCCCGGCCGCGGGCGGGTCAGCGGCGGGGCGGCCGAGCGGATCAGCCGCCGTCCGCGCGCGGCGCCGTCGCGGACCGCGATCTCCGGTTCGCCGGAGCCCAGCGCGGCGGTCAGCACCGCGAAGGCGTCCGTGTCGGCTCCGGTGGCAGGCAGGTCGGCCAGCACCAGCCGGTCCGGGTGCTCCGACTGCGCGGAGCGGACCAGGCCCCAGGCGGCCGCGGCGGCCGGGTCGGCCAGCGGCGCACCGGCCTCGGTGGCGACGGCGCCGCGGCTGACCAGCACCAGCCGGGCGGCGGCCAGCGCGTCCAGCGCCAGCCACTGCTGGAGGAGTTCGAGCAGTTCCCCGGTCAGCCGGCGGGCCGACCCGGCGGGGTCGGCGGGGTCGCCGTGGACCGCGGTGAACACCAGCTCGGGAGCGGGCGCACCGGCGGCGACCGCCTGGGCCAGGGCGTCCAGGTCGGCGTGGGCCGCTGCCGGGGTACCGGCCGCGCCGAGGCCGGCCGCCAGGCCGAAGGGGTCGGCCCCGATGACGGCCCGGTTTCCTTCGGCGGCCGCGCTGCTGGCGCTGATCGGGGCCCATGCGACGGCGAACAGCGCGTCGGCGACGGCCGGGACCGGCTCCAGGGCTCCGGCGGCGACCGGGCGCAGCACCAGCGAGTCGGCGCTGACCACCAGCGTGCCCGTGGTGTCGGCGGCGGCCAGCGAGATGCCGCCGGTGTCGGCGTCCTGGCGCAGCCGGACCCGCAGCCGGGACGCGCCCGCCGCGTGCAGGGACAGTCCGGTCCAGGCGAAGGGCAGCAGGACCTGTCCGTCACCGGAGCCGAGCGGGCCGGTCCAGGCGTCACCGGCCAGTCCGGCGGCGTGCAGCGAGGAGTCGAGCAGGGCCGGGTGCAGGCCGAAGCCGGCCGCCTCGGCTTCGGCCTCTTCCGGCAGGGCGACCTCGGCGAAGACCTCGGCGCCGCGCCGCCAGGCGGCGCGCAGCCCGCGGAAGGTCGGGCCGAAGCCGTAGCCGCCTGCGGCCTGGGCCTCGTAGCGGCCGGTGAGGTCGACCTCGGTGGCGCCCTCCGGCGGCCAGACCCGGAAGTCGGGTCCGGGGTCGGCGGGCGCGGTGGCGGGGGCGAGCAGACCGGCGGCGTGCCTGGTCCAGCCGCCGTCGACGGCGTCCTCGGCCTGCCCGTACACCTCGACGGTGCGCCGGCCGTGCTCGTCGGGGCGCCGACGGCGACCTGGAGCCGCACCGCGCCGTCGGCGGGCAGCGCCAGCGGCGCGGCCAGGGTCAGTTCCTCGATCCGCGGGCAGCCGGCCTGGTAGCCGGCCCGGACGGCGAGTTCCACGAACGCGGTGCCGGGCAGCAGCACGGTTCCGGCGATCGTGTGGTCGGCGAGCCAGGGCTGGCGGCGCCAGCGACAGCCGTCCGGTGAAACCAGCAAGCCCCTGGCCCCGGCCAGTTCGACGGCCGCGCCGAGCATCGGGTGGTCGCGGCGGCCAGGCCCAGGGCGTGCGCCCGGCGGCGGCGACGGCGGACGGCTTGGGCCAGTACCGCTGCCGCTGGAAGGCGTAGGTGGGCAGCGCCACCCGCTGTCCGGCGGGCAGGACGGTGGTCCAGTCGACCGGGCCGCCGTGCGTCTGCACCTCGGCCAGGGAGGCCAGCAGCCGCGCCGGGCCGCCGTCGTCCCGGCGCAGCGTGCCGGTGACCACCGCTTCGGCCGCAGCGGCCTGCTCCAGGGTGGCGGCGACGGCCGTGGTCAGCACCGGATGCGGGGAGACCTCGACGAACACGCCGTAGCCGTCCTGGGCCAGGCGTTCGACGCCGCGGCTGAACTGCACGGTGGCGCGGAGACTGGCGTACCAGTACTCGGGGTCGGCCCCGGCGCCGTCGAGGTAGTCGCCGGTCATTCCGGAGACCATGGGGATCAGCGCCGGTCCCGGGGTGATCCCGTCCAGGGCGGCGATGATCTGCTCGCGGACGGACTCCACCTGCGGGCCGTGCGGCGCGTAGTCCATGGGCACGAAGCGGGTGCGTACGCCGTCCCGCTCGCAGTCGGCCGCCAGCGCCCGCAGCGCGTCGACCGGGCCGGAGACGGTGACCGCCTCCGGGCCGTTGACCGTCGCCACCGCCACCTGTCCGTCCGAGGACCGCAGTCGGGCCTCGACCTCGGCCAGGGGGCGGCCAGCGACAGCACTCCGCCGTGTCCGGCGAGGGCGACCATCGCCTGTCCGCGCCGGGCCACCACCCGGGCGCCGTCGGCCAGGGAGAGCACCCCGGCCACGCATGCGGCGGCGATCTCGCCCTGGCTGTGGCCGATCACCGCGTCCGGGCTGACGCCCGCGGCGTCCCAGACCGCTGCCAGGGACACCATCACCGCCCACAGCGCGGGGTGCACCACGTCGATCCGGTCCAGTCCGGGTGCGCCCGGGGCGGCGGCCAGCACCTCGGCCAGGTCCCAGTCCACATGCGGGGCCAGGGCCTGGCCGCACTCGGCCAGCCGGTCGGCGAACACCGGGCTGGTGCGCGCCAGTTCCTGTCCCATGCCCAGCCACTGGCCGCCCTGGCCGGGAAGACGAACACCATCGGCCCGGCGGCCCGGCGCGGCCGGTGACCACCGCGGCGGAGGGGGCGGCCGAGGCGAGCGCGGACAACCCGGCCAGCAGTTCCTCGCGGGTCGCGCCGTGGACCACGGCGCGGTGCTCCAGCGGGGTGCGGGTGGTGGCCAGGGACCAGCCGACGTCGACCGGGTCCAGGCCAGGTTCGGCGGTGAGCCGGTCGGCCAGCCGCCGGGCCTGCTCGGCCAGCGCGCCGGGGGTCTGCCCGGACAGCGGCCAGGCCAGGGCGGTGCCGCCGGTCAGCAGCGGACGGTCCGTGGCGTCGGCGGACTCCGGCTCAGGGGTGTCGGCGGCGGCCGGGGCCTCTTCCAGGATCAGGTGGGCGTTGGTGCCGCTGATACCGAAGGCGGACACCGCGGCCCGGCGCGGGCGCGGCTCCTCGCCGTCCCGTTGGCCGGCGGGCCAGGGCGCGGGCTGGTGCAGCAGCCGGACCTGACCGGCGGTCCAGTCGACATGCGGGGAGGGGACGTCCGCGTGCAGGGTGGCCGGGACCAGGCCGTGCTGGAGCGCCAGCACCAGCTTCATGAGCCCGGCGGCCCCGGCGGCCTGCTGGGTGTGCCCGATGTTGGACTTCACCGAGCCCAGCAGCACCGGCCGCGCCTCGGGGCGCTCCTGGCCGTAGGTGGCCAGGATGGCCTGGGCCTCGATCGGGTCGCCGAGCGCGGTCCCGGTGCCGTGTGCCTCGACCACGTCGATGTCCGTGGGCCGCAGGCCGGCGTTGGCCAGCGCGGCCCGGATCACCCGCTGCTGCGAGGGGCCGTTGGGCGCGGACAGGCCGTTGGAGGCGCCGTCCTGGTTGACCGCGCTGCCGCGGACCACCGCCAGCACCGGGTGGCCGTTCCGGCGGGCGTCCGAGAGCCGTTCCAGGACCAGCGTGCCGACGCCCTCGGCCAGGCTCATCCCGTCCGCGTCGGCGGAGAACGCCTTGCAGCGGGCGTCAGCCGCCAGCGCGCCCTGCTGGGAGAAGCCGATGAACTCGGTCGGGTCGGTGATCACCATCACGCCGCCGGCCAGCGCCAGGTCGCACTCGCCGCCGCGCAGCGCCTGCGCGGCCAGGTGCAGCGCCACCAGCGCCGAGGAGCAGGCGGTGTCCACGGTCACCGCCGGGCCCTCCAGGCCCAGGGTGTAGGAGACCCGGCCGGAGATCACGCTGGTCAGGTTGCCGATCATCAGATGGCCCTCGGAGCCCTCCACCCCGGCGCCGAAGCCGGTCTGACCGGCGTAGCCGGAGGCGGAGGCACCGGTGAACACACCGGTCAGCGAGCCGCGCAGGGTCGCCGGGTCGATCCCGGCCCGTTCCAGGGCCTCCCAGGAGGTCTCCAGCAGCAGCCGCTGCTGCGGGTCCATGCCCAGCGCCTCGCGCGGACTGATCCGGAAGAACGCCGGGTCGAAGTCGGCCATCGCGCTGATGAAGCCGCCCTCGGGGGCGTACGCCGGGTCGCCGAGGCCGGGCAGTTCCCAGCCGCGGTCGGCCGGGAAGCCGGAGATGGCGTCGGCGCCGGCCGCCAGCAGCCGCCACAGCGCCTCGGGGCTGTCCGCCTCGCCGGGGAACCGGCAGCCCATGCCGACGATCACCACCGGGTCGGCCGAGGAGACCGGGGTCACCCGGGACTCCTCCCGGGGCAGCGCCGCCGATCCGACCAGCTGGGCCAGGATCTGCCTGGCCAGCACCAGCGGTGACGGGTAGTCGAAGACCACGGTCGAGGGCAGGTGCAGACCGGTGGCGCGGTTCAGCCGGCCGCGCAGCTCCACCGCGGTCAGCGAGTCGAAGCCCATGTCCCGGAAGGCCCGGGCCGCCTGGACCGCGCTCGCCGAGCTGTGGCCCAGCACCGCGGCGGCGTGGCCGCACACCAGCTGGGTCACGATCCGCTCGCGCTGCGCCGAGGAGACCCCGAGCAGCTGGGCGAGCAGTTCGGCGGCCTCGCCGGAGACAGAGACCGCCCCCGGTTCGGCCACCGTCTGGCGGGCCTCGGGGATCTCGTCCAGCAGCCGCCAGGAGCGGGCCGCGTTGAACACGGCCGAGAACTGCGGCCAGTCGACATCGGCGACGGCCGGCGCTGTCTCGTCGGCGGCCAGCACCTGGCTCAGTGCGGCCAGGGCGCGCTCCGGGTCGAGCAGCCGCAGGCCCTGGCGGCGCAGCCGGTCCGGGATCAGGCTCTGCGGCAGCCACTCCTCGGTGTGGACCGGTTCCGTGCCCGGCTCCCCGGTGCCGGGCAGCTCGTCGAAGCGGCCGCCGGAGTCCCACACACCCCAGGCCACCGAGGTCGCGGGCAGGCCGCGGGAGCGGCGGTTCTCGGCCAGCGCGTCCAGGTAGGCGTTGGCGGCGGCGTAGGAGCCGTGGTCGCTGACGCCCCAGGTGGCGGTGATCGAGGAGAACAGCACGAACGCTTCGAGGTCCAGCCCGGCGGTGAGCTCGTCCAGATGGGCGGCGCCGGCGACCTTGGCGCTGGAGGCCAGGGACAGCTCGGCGAGGTCCGTCTGCTTCAGCGGCGTCAGCTCGACCGCCACCGCCGCGTGGATCACCGCCGACAGCGGTTCGGCCACGGTCGGGATCCAGTCCAGCAGTCCGGCGACCTGGGCCCGCTCGGCCACGTCGCAGGCGGCCATGGTCACCGCGGTACCGGCCTGGGCCATGCTCGCGGCCAGCACCGCGGCGCCGGGGGTCAGCGCGCCCCGGCGGCTGGCCAGCACCGCGTGCGGCACCCGCGAGCGGGCGAGCCAGCCGGCCAGGTCCGGGCCGATGGCGCCGCTGGCGCCGGTCAGCAGCACACTGCCGCGGGTGGTCCAGGGCTGTCCGCCGCCGCCCCGGCCGGCGGACGAACGGACCAGTCGCCGGGCCCGGATGCCGCCGGGCCGGATCACCAGCTGGTCCTCGCCGCATCCGGCCAGCACGGCGGCCAGCCGCGCGGCGGCGCGGTCGTCCAGCACCGGCGGCAGATCCACCAGCCCGCCCCAGCGGTCCGGGTGCTCGAGCCCGGCGACCCGGCCCAGACCCCACACCTGCGCCTGGACCGGGCTGGTCAGCGTCTCGTCCGGGCCGGACGCGACCGCGCCGGAGGTGAGCAGCCACAGCGGGGCGCCGACCCCGGCGTCGCCGAGCGCCTGCACCAGGCCCAGGGTGCCGGCCAGTCCGCCGGCCACGACCGGCCATTCGGCCAGCGGGGCCTCGTCCAGCGCCAGCAGCGAGACCACCCCGGCCGGTGCGGCCGATCCGGTGGCCGCCGTGATCCGCGCGGCGAGCGTCTCCCGGTCCAGCGCGTCCGGGGCGATCGTGACGGTCAGCACCTCGGCGCCGCGCGCCGTCAGCGCCGCCCGCACCGCGGTGGCCGGGCCGTCCGGGTCGCCGCCGGCGGGGGCGAGCAGCAGCCAGCTGCCGGTGAGGGGGGCCGGTGCAGGGTCGGCGACCGGCACCCAGGCCACCCGGTAGTGCCAGTCGGCGACCGCCGACTGCTCGCGCTCGCGCCGCCGCCAGGACGCCATCGCCGGGACGACCTCGTTGAACGGCCAGCCGCTGCCGACCGAGAGCGCCCCGGCCAGGCTGTCCACGTCGTCGGCCTCGACCGCGGCCCAGAACCGGGCCTCGCCCTCGGAGACCGGGTCGGCCGCGCCCGCACCGGGCCGGGCCCCGGCCGGAGCCGGCTTCGGCCAGTAGTACTGCCGCTGGAAGGCGTAGGTCGGCAGGTCGATCCGCTCGCCCCCGGCCAGCACCGAGGCCCAGTCCACGGCCACGCCCCGGACATACACCTCGGCCAGCGAGGCCAGCATCCGCTCCGGGCCGCCGTCGTCGCGGCGCAGCGTGCCGGTGACCACCGGACCGCTGTCGGCCAGGGCGTCCACGGCGTCCGCCGCGTCCGGTTCCAGGATGGCGGTGATCGCGGTGGTGAGCACCGGGTGCGCGGACACCTCGACGAACGCGCCGTACTCGGCCAGGCCCAGCACCCCGACGGCCCGGGAGAACTCCACCCTGGCCCGCAGGCTCGCGTACCAGTAGCCGGCGTCCGCCTCGGGGCCCTCCAGGTACTCGCCGGTCATCGCCGAGACCATCGGCAGCCGGGCCGGCTGCGGGGTGATGCCCGCGAGCAGGCCAAGCACCTGCTCGCGGATGGCGTCGACCTGCGGGCCGTGCGAGGCGTAGTCCACCGGCAGCAGCCTGGTCCGGACGCCCTCGGCCTCGAAGCCGGCGGCGAGTTCGGCCAGCGCGGCGGGCTCGCCGGAGACCACGGTGGCGCCCGGTCCGTTGACCGCCGCCACCGACAGCCGGTCACCGTAACCGGCCAGCCGGGAGCCGACGGTGTCCTGCGACGCGGCGACGGACAGCATGCCGCCCGCCCCGGAGAGCGCGGTCAGGGCCTGGCTGCGCAGCGCGACCACCCTGGCCGCGTCGTCCAGGGTGAGGATCCCGGCCACGACGGCGGCCGCGATCTCGCCCTGGGAGTGCCCCACCACCGCGTCCGGGCGCACCCCGGCGGCCTGCCAGACCGCCGCCAGCGAGACCATGACGGCCCACAGCGCCGGCTGTACCACATCGACCCGGTCGAAGCCGGGCGCGCCCTGACGGCCCGCCAGCACCTCCTCCAGCGACCACTCCACATACGGAGCCAGCGCCCTGCCGCACTCGGCCAACCGCGCCGCGAACACCGGCGAGACAGCGGCCAGTTCACGACCCATCCCCACCCACTGCGAACCCTGCCCCGGGAACACGAACACCACCCGGCGGTCGGCCCCGGCGACGGCGGTGACGACCGAGGCCGAGGGGACGGAGCCTGCCAGCGCGGACACCGCGGCGAGCAGGTCGCCGCGGTCCTCGCCGAGCACGACGGCGCGGTGGTCCAGGGCCGGGCGGGTGGTGGCCAGCGACCAGGCCACGTCGGACGGGGTGGCCGCCGGGCGGGCGCCCAGGTGTGCGGCCAGCCGGGAGGCCTGGGCCCGCAGCCCTTCGGCGCTCTGACCCGACACCAGCCAGGCGGACGTACCGCCGAGCAGCACCGGGCGGGCCGGCGGCTCGGTGTCGGCGGGGGCCTGCGGGGTCTCCTCGGCGGAGGCGGGTGCCTCGTGCGGGGGTTCTTCGAGGATGATGTGGGCGTTGGTGCCGCTGATGCCGAAGGCGGAGATCCCGGCCCGGCGCGGCCGGTCCTGCTCCGCGGGCCAAGGCACCGGTTCGGTGAGCAGTCGCACCTGCCCGGCCGACCAGTCCACGTAGGGAGAGGGGTCCTCGGCGTGCAGGGTGCGCGGCAGTACGCCGTTCCGCAGCGCCAGGATCATCTTGATGACCCCGGCGACCCCGGCCGCGGCCTGGGTGTGGCCGATGTTGGACTTCACCGAGCCGAGCCACAACGGCTGGTCCTCGGGCCGGTCCTGGCCGTAGGTGGCCAGGATGGCCTGGGCTTCGATCGGGTCGCCGAGCACCGTGCCGGTGCCGTGCGCCTCGACCGCGTCCACCTCGGTGGCCGACAGCCGGGCACCGGCCAGCGCGGCCCGGATCACCCGTTGCTGCGAGGGGCCGTTGGGGGCGGTCAGGCCGTTGGAGGCGCCGTCCTGGTTGACCGCGCTGCCGCGCACCACGGCCAGGATCCGGTGGCCGTTGCGGCGGGCGTCGGCCAGCCGCTCGACCACCAGCATGCCGACGCCCTCCCCCCAGCCGGTGCCGTCGGCGGCGGCGGAGAAGGGCTTGCAGCGTCCGTCGAAGGCGAGCCCGCCCTGCCGGGAGAACTCGGCGAAGGTCCCCGGCTCCGCCATCACGGTCACACCGCCGGCCAGCGCGAGCGTGCACTCCCCCGAACGCAGCGCCTGGACGGCCAGGTGCAGCGCCACCAGCGAGGAGGAGCAGGCGGTGTCCACAGTCACCGCCGGGCCCTCCAGGCCGAGGGTGTACGCCACCCGGCCGGAGATGACACTGGTGGCGTTGCCAGTGACCACATAGCCCTCGGCGTCACTGGCGGGCACCCCGGCGCCGTAGGCGGAGAACCCGGCGCCGGCGAACACGCCGGTGGCCGAGCCGCGCAGGGCGCCGGGGTCGATCCCGGCCTGTTCCAGGGCCTCCCAGGACGCCTCCAGCAGGACCCGCTGCTGCGGGTCCATGGCGAGGGCCTCCCGCGGACTGATCCCGAAGAAACCGGCGTCGAAGCCCGACGCGTCATAGACGAAGCCGCCCTGACGCGTCGTCGACACCCCGGACTCGGGGGTGTCGCCATAGACGCCCTGGGCATCCCAGCCACGGTCGACCGGGAAACCCGCTATCGCGTCCACGCCGGTCGCGAGCAGCTGCCAGAAGCTGTCCGGGTCACCGACCCCGCCGGGGAACCGGCAGCCGATGCCGACGATCGCCACCGGCTCCTGGTCGCGGTCCTCCAGCTCCCGCACCCGGCGCCGGGCCTTGCGCAGATCGGCCGTGGCCCGCTTCAGGTATTCGAGAAATTTTTCTTCGTTGTCCATGGAAACGGCCCTTCGCGCATGGTCCCGGCGTCAGCCTTGACACTCGTTAATCGGCGAGCTCGCTGTCGAGAAGATCGAAGATGTTCTCGGCAGTGGCTGCCTTGAGATCGTTGTCGGCCGCATCGCCGGCCGTCGCGTCGTGATCGCTCTCCAATACCGCGAGGAGAGACTTCACACGTGCAGCCAGAGCAGTTCGTGCACCATCACCGGAAGCAATTCCCTTGACTAGCTTTTCCAGCCTGCTGAATTCGTCCAGGGCCGCTGAGCCCGTACTGACCTTGTCACCGCCGACTTCCCGCTTGAGGTAGTCCGAGAGAACAGCCGGTGTCGGGTAGTCAAATGCGAGGGTGGCGGGCAGTTTGAGCCCGGTGGCAGCGTTCAACCGATTCCGCAGCTCCAGAGCAGTCAGCGAGTCGAATCCCAGATCCTTGAAGGCACGTCCGGCCCCGACCGCGTCCGCCGAGGAATGTCCGAGAACGGCGGCCGCATTCGTCCGGACCAGGTTCAACAATATCCGGTCGCGGTCCGCGTCGGCCGCCGCGTTCAACTGCTGCCGCAGCAGCTTTCCGGCTTCCGCCCCGCCCGCCGCGGAGGCGGTGCGCAGCTGACTGCCGACCAGACCGCGCCAGACCGCGGCCAGTTGCTCGCCCCGGGCGGCCCGGGCGCGCAGGGCGGACACCTGGAGCCGGGCCGGGACCAGCAGCGCCTCGTCCCGGGCAAGGGCCAGATCCAGCAGCGCCAGCCCGTCCTCGGCGGTGAGCTCGGTCATCACGCTGCGGCTGGCCCGCTGCCGGTCGTCGGCGCTGAGGTGCCCGGTCATCGCGCTGGCGTCCGCCCACAGGCCCCAGGCCAGTGAGACCGCGGGCAGCCCGAGCGACCGGCGGTGGGCCGCCAGCGAGTCCAGGAAGGCGTTGCCCGCCGCGTAGTTGCCCTGGCCGGGTGCCCCGAAGGTGGCGGCGCCGGCCGAGAACAGCACAAAGGCGTCCAGCTCCGGACTCCGGGTCAGCTCGTGCAGGTTCCACGCCGCGTCGGCCTTGGGCCGCATCACCGCGTCGATCCGCTCCGGCGTCAGCGACCCGATCACCCCGTCGTCCAGCACACCGGCGGTGTGCAGGACGGCGGTCAGCGGGCCCTCGACGCCGGCCAGCACCGCGGCCAGGGCCGGGCGGTCGGCGGCGTCGGCGGCCGTGATCCGGACGCCGGCCCCCGCCCGCGCGCAGTCGGCGGCCAGCCGGGCGGCCCCGGCCGCGGCCGGGCCGGAGCGGCTCAGCAGCTCCAGCCGTCCGGCCCGGCCGGTCGCCGCCAGGTGCCGGGCGCACAGCGCCCCCAGCATCCCGGTGCCGCCGGTGACCAGCACCGTACCGGCCGGTGCCACGGCAGCGTCCGGCCCGGGCCGGGACCCCGGCTGGGGCCCGGTTCCGGGCCCGGTTTCGGTTCCGGTTTCAGTCCCGGTTTCAGTCCCGGCTTCGGGCAGAGCGGCCGGGCGGGTCAACCGGCGGCCGTAGAGGCCCTGTTCACGGATCGCCAGCTCCGGCTCCCCGGCGGCCGGGGCCGCCGCCAGCTGTGCGGCCGCCGAGGCGCCGCCCTCCGCCGGAAGGTCGACCAGGAGCAGCCGGCCCGGCTCCTCGGACTGCGCGGAGCGGACCAGCCCCCAGACCGAGGCCGCGGCCGGATCGGTCACCGGCTCGCCGGGCCGGGCCGCGACCGCGCTGCGGGTCGCCAGCACCAGCCGGGCCTCGGCCAGGGCCGGGAGCGCGAGCCAGTGCTGGACCAGGCCCAGAGCCCGCGCGGCGAGCAGCCGGGAGCTCTCGGCGGTCCCTGAAGTCCCGGTGGTTTCCGTGGTTTCCGTGGTTTCCGTACCGAACTCGGCCAGCACCAGCGTCGGTGCGGGCAGTCCGGCCTGGACCGCCTCGGCCAGGGCGCGAGGTCCGGGTGAGCCTCGACCGGCAGGCCGGCCTCCGCCAGGCCGAACGGGTCGGCGCCGATCAGCGCCCACCGGTCGGCGGTCGGCGGCTGCGTGCCGCCGACCGGGATCCACTCGACGCCGAAGAGCGCGTCGCGCAGACCGGTGGCCGCTGCCTGGAGCGCCCCGGCCGCGATCGGCCGCAGCGCCAGCGACTCCACCGAGACCACCGGCAGACCGCTGGGGTCGGCCGCGTCCAGCACCAGGCTCCCGGCCGCGTCCTGGGCGAGCCGGACCCGCAGCGTGGAAGCGCCCGCCGCCTGGAGCGAAACGCCGGACCAGGCGAAGGGCAGCCGCACCCCGGCCGACCCGTCGGCGGACGGGTCGGTTGCGGCGAGCAGCGAGGCCGCGTGCAGCGAGGCGTCCAGCAGCGCCGGGTGGATACCGGGGCGGGCGTCGGAGGCCGCGTCCTCGGGCAGCGATCTCGGCGAAGACCTCGCCGCCGCGCCGCCAGGCCGCCCGCAGTCCGCGGAAGACCGGCCCGTAGCCGTAGCCGCCCGCGGCCTGGAGCTCGTACAGGCCGGAGACGTCCACCGGCTCGGCCCCGGCCGGCGGCCAGGCGAGGAAGTCGCCGGGCTCGGCCGGCCCGGCGGGCCGGTCCGGGGCGATCCGTCCGGCGGCGTGCTGGGTCCACGGGAGGCTCTCGGCGTCGTCGGCGCGGGAGTAGATGTCCACCGCCCGCTGGCCGTCCTCGTCCGGCGCGCCGACCACCACCTGCACCTGGACCGCCCCGGTGGGGGCGACCACCAGGGGCGCGGCCAGGGTCAGTTCGACCACGCGGGCGCAGCCGACCTCGTACCCGGCCCGCACCGCGAACTCCACGAAGGCGGTGCCCGGCAGCAGTACCGTGCCGCCGACGGCGTGGTCGCCGAGCCACGGCTGGGAGCGCAGCGACACCCTTCCGGTGAGCACCACCCCGTCCCCGCCGGCCAGTTCGACCGCGGCGCCCAGCAGCGGGTGCCCGACCGCGCCCAGCCCGGCCGACCGGACGTCGCCGCTGCCGGTCAGCGAGAAGCGGGACCAGTAGCGCTGGTGCTCGAAGGCGTAGCCGGGCAGGTCGACCCGGCGGCCCTCGGGCAGCACCGCGCGCCAGTCCACGTCCACGCCCTGCACATGGGCCTCGGCGAGCGAGGTCAGGATCCGGGCCGGACCGCCGTCGTCGCGGCGCAGCGTGCCGGTCACCACCGGCGTCCGCTCGGAGCCGCCTTCGGCGGACTGCTCGAAGGCTGCGGTGACCGACGCGACCAGCACCGGGTGCGGCGAGGACTCCACGAACACCCGGTATCCGGCGCGGCCGAGTGCCTCGACCGCCGCCGCGAACCGCACCGGCGCCCGCAGGCTGGCGTACCAGTAGTCGGCCCCGGCCTGCGGCCCTTCGAGGAGTTCCGCGGTCATCGCCGACATCATCGGCAGCCGGGGGCCGCGGGGCGACCGTCGCAAGCAGCCGCAGCACCTCCTCCCGGATGGCATCCACCTGCGGGCCGTGCGAGGCGTAGTCCACCGGCATCCGGGCCCGGACGCCGTCCTGCTCGCACTCGGCGGCGAGCCCGGCAACGGCGTCCGGGTCGCCGGAGACCACGGTGGCGTCCGGTCCGTTCACCGCCGCGACCGTCAGCCGGCCGTCCCAGGCCGCGACCCGCTGCTCCACCGCCTCCGCCGCCTCGGCGACGGAGATCATGCCGCCGAGCCCGGAGAGGGCGGTCAGGGCCTGGCTGCGCAGCGCGACCACCTTGGCCGCGTCGTCCAGGGTGAGGATCCCGGCCACGACCGCGGCCGCGATCTCGCCTGGGAGTGACCGACCACCGCGTCCGGTTCGACCCCGGCGGCCTGCCAGAACGCCGCCAGCGACACCATCACCGCCCACAGCGCCGGCTGCACCACATCCACCCGCTCCAAACCAGGAGCACCCTCGGCACCCGCCAGCACCTCCGCCAACGACCAGTCGACATAAGGCGCGAGCGCCTGCGCACACTCGGCCAGCCGGGCCGCGAACACCGGCGAACACGCCGCCAGCTCCCGACCATACCGACCCACTGCGAGCCCTGCCCCGGGAAGACGAACACCGTGCGCCGGTCACCGGCCGGGAGGGCGCCGGTGATCACCCCGGCGGCGGGCTCGGCCGCGGCCACCGCGGCCAGTCGCTCCGCCAACTCCCCGGCGTCGCTGCCGATGACCACGGCCCGGTGCTCGAAGGCGGCCCGGGTGGTGGCCAGGGACCAGGCGACATCGGCCGGCTGGGCCGAGGCACGGGCCTGCTGGTGCTCGGCGAGCCGCTCCGCCTGCCGGGCCAGCGTGGCGGCGGTACGGCCGGAGACCAGCCAGGCGGCCGGAGCACCGGTCAGCAGCTTCGGCCCGGCAGCACCGTCGGAAGCTGACGCTTCGTCCAAGAATTGGCGGTTCTTCCAGGATGATGTGCGCATTGGTGCCGCTGACCCGAAGGAGGACACCCCGGCCCGGCGCGGACGGCCGTCGGCCGGCCACGGTACCGGCTCGCTCAACAGCCGTACCTCGCCCGCGGACCAGTCGACGTGCGGGGAGGGCTGCTCGGCATGCAGGGTGACCGGGAGCAGCTGGTGCTGCATCGCCAGCACCATCTTGATGATCCCGGCGACTCCGGCGGCGGCCTGGGTGTGGCCGATGTTGGACTTCACCGAGCCCAGCCACAACGGCCGTTCCTGCGGCCGGTCCTGGCCGTAGGTGGCGAGCAGGGCCTGCGCCTCGATCGGGTCGCCCAGCACCGTGCCCGTGCCGTGCGCCTCCACCGCGTCCACGTCGGCCGGTGCCAGTCCGGCGTCGGCCAGCGCGGTGCGGATCACCCGCTGCTGCGAGGGCCGTTGGGCGCGGTGAGCCGTTCGACGTACCGTCTGGTTCACCGCGCTGCCGGCCACCACCGCCAGTACCTGGTGGCCGTTGCGGCGGGCGTCGGCCAGCCGCTCGACACCAGCACCCGGCACCCTCACCCCAGCCGGTGCCGTCGGCGCCGGCCCGAAGGACTTGCCGGCCGTCCCCGGCCAGGCCCTGCTGAGGGCGAACTCGGCGAACGCCCCCGGGGTGGCCATCACGGTCACGCCCCCGGCCAGCGCCAGCGAGGACTCGCCGGTGCGCAGCGACTGGCAGGCCAGGTGCAGCGCAACCAGCGAGGAGGAGCAGGCCGTGTCCACGGTCACTGCCGGGCCCTCCAGGCCGAGGGTGTAGGCCACCGGCCGGAGATCACGCTGGTGGCGCTGCCGGTGAGGAAGTAGCCCTCGGTCCGGCGCTGTCCGCGAGGGTTGCAGTTCATCCCGTACCCGGAGGACCAGGCACCGGCGAACACCCCGGCGGAGCTGCCGCGCAGCGAGCCGGGGTCGATCCCGGCCTGCTCCAGCGCCTCCCAGGAGGCTTCGAGCAGCAGTCGCTGCTGCGGGTCCATCGCCAGCGCCTCACGCGGGCTGATCCCGAAGAACGCCGGGTCGAACTCGCCCGCGTCGTAGACGAATCCGCCGACCGGGCGAACGAGTCGAAGTCGCCGTCGGCGGGGCCGAAGGCGTCCCAGCCGCGGTCGGTGGGGAAGGCGGAGACGGCGTCGGTGCCGGTGGTCAGCAGGTTCCAGAAGTCGTCGAGGGTGCCCGCGCCGCCGGGGAGGCGGCAGCTCATGCCGACGATGGCGATCGGCTCGTCCGAGGCGGCCGTGGTCCGCACCGCGACCACGGCGCCGGGCTGCTCGCCGACCAGTCCGGCCCGCAGGTGCTCGGCCAGCGCGGCCGGGGTCGGGTAGTCGAAGACCAGGGTGGCCGGCAGTACCAGGCCGGTGGCCTCGTTCAGCCGGTTCCGCAGTTCGACGGCGGTGAGCGAGTCGAAGCCGACGTCCTTGAAGGCCCGGCCGGGCTCCACCGCGTCGGGCGAGGGTGCCGAGCACCAGCGCCGCCTCGGCGCGGACCAGATCGGTCAGGATCCGGTCCTGGTCGGGGCGGGCCAGGCCCTGGAGGCGTCGGCCCAGCTCGGTCGCCGCGCCCTTGGCCGGGTCGTCGGACCCGGCCTCGGGCTCCGCCAGCGCCAGCCGGACCTGCGGGAGTTCACTGATCAGCGCACTGGGCCGGTGCAGGGTGAACACCGGGGCGAAGGCGGCCCAGTCCAGGTCGGCCACGGTGACCAGGCCCTCGCCGTGGTCCAGCACGGTGGCCAGCGCGCCGATGGCCAGTTCCGGATCCATGTCGCGCAGGCCCAGGCGTTGCAGCTGCGCGCCGCCGTCGCCCTCGCCCATCCCGCCGCCGCCCCACAGGCCCAGGACACCGAGGTCGCGGGCAGGCCGCGGCCCAGCCGCCGCTCGGCCAGTGCGTCCAGGTAGGCGTTCGCGGCGGCGTAGGCCGCCTGGAACCGGCTGCCCCAGATCGCGGCGCCGGAGGAGAACAGCACAAAGGCGTCCAGTTCCCGCTCGGCGGTGAGCTCGTCCAGGTGCGCGGCGCCGGCCGTCTTCGCGTTGCCCGCGGTGGCCAGGTCGGCGACGGTGGTGTCGATCACCGCGGCGCCCTGCGGGACACCGGAGGCGTGGAAGACCGAACGCAGCGGGCCCCGCCGCGGTCGATCCAGTCCAGCAGCCCGGCCAGCCGGGCCCGGTCGGCGGTGTCGCAGGCGGCCACCGCGACAGCGGTGCCCGCGCCGGCCAGCCGGGCGGCCCGCTCGGCGATGCCGGAGGCACCGGCCCCGAGCGGGAGACCAGCACCACCCGGGGAACGCCGCGTCCGCTCAGCCAGTCGGCGACCTGGCCGCCGATCGCCCCGGTGCCACCGGTGATCAGGGCGCTGCCCGCGGAGGTCCAGCTGCCGTTGCCGCGCGGCTGCGGGGCCGGGAGCAGCCGTCGGCCGAGGACGCCGCCGCCGCGGATCGCGAGCTGGTCCTCGCCGCGCTCGGCCGAGCCGGCCAGCAGGCCGACCAGCCGGGCCGCGGCCGGGCCGTCCAGCGCCGGCGGCAGGTCGACCAGGCCGCCCCAGTAGTCCGGGTGCTCCAGGCAGATGATCCGGCCCAGGCCCAGACCTGGGCCTGCTCCGGGCTGCTCAGCAGGTCGTCCGGGCCGGTGGCGACGGCTCCGGCGGTCGCGACCAGAGGGGGCGCGCAGGCCGAGCCCGGCCAGGGCCTGGACCAGGCCGAGGGTTCCGGCCAGTCCGGCGCCGACGGCCGGTGCGGCCGCCAGCGGTGTTCCGTCGGTGGCGAGCAGGGAGAGCACCCCGGCCACCTCGGCGGTGTCCGCACCGTCGGCGGCGGCCAGGGCCCTGATCCGGGCGGCCAGGCCGTCGCGGTCCACCTCCCCGGCCGCCACCTCGGCCAGCACCACCCGGGCTCCGGCGCCGGTCAGCGCGTCCACGCAGCCGAGCGCCAGCTCCAGGGCCTGATCCGCTTCCGGGCTGGGGGCCGGGTCGGGAACGACGACCAGCCAGGTGCCGGTCAGCCGGGCCGGGGCCGGGTCGGCCACCGGCGTCCAGGAGACCCGGTACCGCCAGCCGGCCGTCAGCGACTCCTCCCGGTCGCGCCGGTGCCAGCTGGCCAGCGCGGGGAGCACCTCGCTGAAGGGGCGTTCGCCGTCGACCTCCAGGGCTCCGGCCAGTCCGGCCAGGTCACCGTGCTCCACCGCCGCCCAGAACCGGGCCTCGGCCTCGGTTCCGGTGCCGGTGCCCGCGCCGGAGGCGGCCGGGCAGGCTGCGGCCAGTAGTGCTGGTGCTGGAAGGCGTAGGTGGGCAGTTCCACCGGTCGTCCGGCAGCCAGCACCGCGGACCAGTCGAGGTCCACCCCGCGCACATGGCGCGGGACAGCGCGGCCAGCACCGCCGTGGCCGCGTCGGTGTCCGGGCGTAGCAGGGGATGAAGGTGGTTTCGTTGTCGGGGGAGTGCGGCGGGGCCCATGGCCGAGAGGGTGCCGTCGGGGCCGATCTCCAGGAAGACGGTCACGCCCTGGCGGCCATCGCGGCCACCGTGTCCGCGAACCGCACCGGCTGCCGTGCCTGCCGCGCCCAGTACCCCGGCTCCGGCCGGACCACCGGCTCACCCGCCAGCGCCCCGACCCACGCCACCGACGGCAGCGCGAACTCCAGCCCCGCGGCGAACGAACCCAGCTCATCCAGCACCGGATCCATCAACGCCGAATGGAACGCATGACTCACCCGCAGCCGCCGCACCCGCCGGCCACGCGCCCGCCACAACTCCAGCAGCGTCTCCACCCCGGCCACATCACCCGAAACCACCACCGAGGAAGGACCGTTGACCGCCGCAGCGACACCCCCGCCACCCGCCATGCTCCGGCCAACTCGGCCTCAGTGGCCTCGACCGCCCCCATCGCACCGCCCCCGGGCAGCGCCTGCATCAACCGCGCCCGCACCCCCACCAAACCGACAGGCATCCACCAGGCTGAGCACCCCAGCCGCATACGCCGCCGCGATCTCACCCACCGAATGCCCGCCACCACATCCGGCACCACCCGCCCCCGCCAGCAACGCCACCAGCCCCACCTCGACCGCGAACAACCCCGTCTGCGCATACACGGTCTGCGTAGCACGCTCGTCATCCGCATCCGCGCCGAGCACCACCTCCCGCACCGCAACCCAGCTCAGCCTCAAGCAACGCACAGGCATGATCGAAAGCCTCCGCGAACACCGGCGACCGCTTGCGGCCCATTCCGCGCGCTGGGCCCCGACCGGCGACGACAAGCCGACCCGGCCTCTCCCGGCCGGACACGGCCTGGACCACCCCGCGGGGCGGTGCCGGCCGCGAGCGGCCAGCCCGGCGGCAGTTCGCCGCTGATGACCGCGCGGTGCTCGACACCGCCCGGCTCGGGCCAGCGACCAGACGTCGGCCGGCTCCAGTCCGGTGCGGGCGGCCAGATCGCGGCGAGCCGTCCGGCCTGCGCGGTCAGCCCGGCGGCGGACCGGCCGGAGACCAGCCACACCGACGGCGCCGGGTCCAGCACGGCAGCACCGGCAGCACCGCGGAGCCGGGTCCACGGTGTCGTGCTGCCGTCCGGTGCTTCCTCGACGATCACATGGGCGTTGGTGCCGCTGACCCCGAACGCGGACACCCCGGCCCGGCGCGGACGGCCGTTGGCCGGCCAGGCCACCGGCTCGGTCAGCAGCCGCACGGCACCGGCGGACCAGTCGACATGCGGGGAGGGCTGGTCGGCGAAGAGGGTGACCGGCAGCCGGTCGTGCCGCATGGCCAGCACTATCTTGATCACACCGGCGACCCCGGCCGCGGCCTGGGTGTGGCCGATGTTGGACTTCACCGAGCCCAGCCACAACGGCTGGTCCTCAGCCCGGTCCTGGCCGTATGTGGCCAGCAGCGCCTGTGCCTCGATCGGGTCGCCCAGCACCGTGCCCGTACCGTGCGCCTCCACCGCGTCCACCTCGGACGCGGCCAGCCCGGCGCCGGCCAGGGCCTGCCGGATCACCCGCTGCTGGGCGGGGCCGTTGGGGCGGTGAGCCCGTGGAGGCGCCGTCCTGGTTGACCGCGCTGCCGCGGACCACGGCCAGCACCTGGTGCCCGTTGCGCCGGGCGTCGGACAGCCGCTCCAGTACCAGCACCCCGGCGCCCTCGCCCCAGCCGGTGCCGTCGGCGTCCGCGCGCGAAGGACTTGCACCGGCCGTTCCCGGCCAGGCCCTGCTGGCGGGCGAACTCGGCGAACGCCCCGGGGGTGGCCATCACGGTGACGCCGCTGGCCAGGGCCAGCGAGCACTCCCGCCGCGCGCCTGACCGGCCAGGTGCAGCGCGACCAGCGAGGAGGAGCAGGCCGTGTCCACGGTCACCGCCGGCCTCCAGGCCCAGGGTGTAGGAGATCCGGCCGGAGATCACGCTGGTCGCGTTGCCGGTGAGCAGATAGCCCTCGAGCGCGGTCTCGGCCAGGCCGACACCGTAGGCCGAGTAGGGTGGCTCCGGCGAAGACACCGGTCTGGCTGCCGCGCAGCGAGAGCGGGTCGATCCCGGCCCGCTCCAGGCCTCCCAGGTGGTCCAGCAGCAGTCGCTGCGGCGGGCCATCGCCAGCGCCTCACGCGGACTGATGCCGAAGAACCCGGCGTCGAATCCGGAGGCGTCGTAGACGAATCCGCCCTGGCGGGTGGTGGAGGTACCGGCGGGGGGGCCGCGCCGTACAGGCGGCGGGGTCCCAGCGCGGTCGGTCGGGAAGCCGGAGACCGCGTCGGTGCCGCCGGCCAGCAGCGCCCAGAAGCCCTCCGGCTGGTGGCGCCGCCGGGGTAGCGGCAGCCGATGCCGATGGGCGATCGGCTCGCCCGGGTCGGGCGCGGCGCGGCCGCGTCGCGCCGACTCGCCGAGCGCGCCCAGCAGGCGGCCCGCAGGAACCGCACCACCGCGGCGGTGGGTAGTCGAAGACCAGGGGGCTGGGAGCTTCAGCCCGGTCGCCTTGTTCAGCCGGTGGCGCAGGTCGACCGCGAGCGAGTCGAAGCCGAGGTCCTTGAACGCCCGCGCGGCCGGGACGGCCTCGGCGGAGGCGGCCCGAGGACCGCGGCGCCTCGGCCCGGACCAGCTCCGCCAGGATCCTGGTCTGCCGGCTGGTCAGGCCGAGCAGCCGCTGCCCCAGGCCGTGCCGGCCTCCTTGGCGGGCCGTCGGCGGCGTCCGCCTCGTGCAGGGCCCGCGGGCGGCGGGCAGGTCGGCCAGCAGCAGGCTGGGCCCGGCCACGGTGAACACCGGCGCGAACCGGCCCCAGTCGATGTCGGAGACCGCGCAGCGGGCTCGTCCGGCAAGGCCCCGGCCAAGCGCGGCGATCGCCGGTTCCGGGTCCATCTCGCGCAGGCCGAGCCGCTGGAGCACCCACCGGCCGGGCCGCGCCCATGCCGCCGCCGCCCCACAGGCCCCAGGCTATGGAGGTACCGGCCAGGCCGCGGGCCCGGCGGTCCTCGACCAGCGCGTCCAGCGCGGCGTTGGCGGCCGCGTAGCCGGACAGCTGACCGCTGCCCCAGGCCGCGGCACCGGAGGAGAACAGCACGAAGGCGTCCAGGCCGAGCCCCGCGGTGGCCTCGTCCAGGTGTGCCGCGCCACCGGCCTTGGCCTGCGAGACGTCCGCGAGATCGGCCGCGGTCAGGCCGTCGACCGGGCCACCGAGCCCGGCTCCGGCCGCGTGCATCACCGAACTCAGGCGCGGGCCGCCGGCGTCGATCCAGGCGACCAGCCCGGCCACCTGCGCGCGGTCGCCGACGTCACCGGCGACCACGGCCACCGGGGTTCCGGCGCCGGCCAGTTCGGCGGCCAGCGCGACCGCGCCGGGTGCCCCGGGCCGGAGCGGCTGGACAGCACCAGCCGGGCCGTGTCCCGTCCGGTCAGCCAGCGGGCCACATGCCCGCCGACGCCGCCGGTACCGCCGGTCACCAGCACGCTGCCGCCCGGCAGCCAGCGGCCGCCGGTCCGCGGCCGGGGCGCGCGCAGCAGGCGTCGGCCCAGCACTCCCCCGGCCCGGATCGCCACCTGGTCCTCGCCGCAGGCCAGGACCGCCGCCAGCCGTCCGGCGGCGCGCCGGTCGAGGCCTCCTCGTTCGTCCAGAGCCTCCGGCAGGTCGATCAGGCCGCCCCAGCGCTCAGGGTGCTCCAGGCCGACGACCCGGCCGAGGGCCCAGGTCTGTGCCTGGAGCGGAGCGGTCAGCCGTTCACCGGCGCCCGCGGCGACCGCGCCGGCGGTCAGCACCCACAGCGGCGCGCCGATCCCGGTGTCGCCCAGGGCCTGGACCAGGCCAGTCGTCCCGGTCAGGCCGTGTGTCAGCACGGGCCACAGGGGCATCGGGGTGTCGTCCAGCGCCAGCAGCGACACCACCCCGGCCGGCTGCCCGGCGCTCGCGTCGGCCGCGGTGTCCAGGGTGGCGCGGATCCGGTCGGCCAGCTGCTGCCGGTCCGTCCCGCCCGAGGGGATCTCGGCCAGCAGTACCCGCGCGCCGTGGCCGACCAGCGCCTCCAGGCAGGCCTCGACCCGCTCGGCGCCGGGACCGGAGGCCGGGGCGACCAGCAGCCAGGTGCCGTTCAGGGTCGCGGTGGCCGGCACGGTGACCGGGGCCCAGCTGATCCGGTAGCGCCAGTCGGCGACCGTCGACTCGCCGCGTTCCCGCTGCCGCCAGGCGGTCAGCGGGCAGCAGCTCGCCCAGCCGCTCACCGTCGACGTCGAGGGTCTGCGCCAGGCTGTCCAGGTCGCCGTTCTCGACCGCGCTCCAGAACGCGCTCTCGGCCGCCGGAACGGCGCCGCTCGCGGCCGGGGCCGCGGCCTGGGCCGCCTTGGGCCAGTAGCGCTGCCGCTGGAAGGCGTAGGTCGGCAGTTCGGTGCTGCCGCCACCGGGAGCACCGCGGTCCAGTCCACGAAGACCCCGTGGCCGTGGACCTGGGCCAGCGAGGTCAGGGCGCGGACCGGCCCGCCCTCGTCCCGCCGCAGGGTGCCGGTGACCACCGGCTCCCGCAGCGTCCCCTCGGACTGCGCCCGGAGCTGCTCCAGGGTCTCGGTGATGGCGGCGGTCAGCACCGGGTGCGCGGAGGTCTCGACGAACACCCCGTACCCGGCCCGGCCGAGCGCCTCGGTGGCGCGGGCGAACTCCACGGTCGAGCGCAGGCTGGCGTACCAGTAGTCGGCGTCCAGTTCGGGACCGGCCAGGAACTCGCCGGTCAGCGCGGAGACCATGGCGATCAGGCCGGGCCTGGGCGCGACCGTCCCAGCAGCCGCAGCACCTCCTCGCGGATGGCGTCCACCTGCGGCCCGTGCGAGGCGTAGTCGACCGGCAGGATCCGGGCCCGGACCCCGTCGCGCTCGCACCCGGCCAGCAGTTCCACCAGGGCCTCCGGGTCGCCGGAGACCACGGTCGCCGCCGGGCCGTTGACGCGCGACCGAGATCCGCCCGTCCCAGGGCGCGATCCGGTCGGTGACCGTGGCGGCGGGCTCGGCCAGGAACATCATCCCGCCGCGTCCGGACAGCGCGACCAGGGCGCGGCTGCGCAGCGCCACACCTTGGCGGCGTCCCAGGGTCAGGATCCCGGCGACCACGGCCGCCGCGATCTCACCCTGCGAGTGGCCCAGTACCGCGTCCGGCACCACCCCGCGGCCTGCCAGAACTCGGCCAGCGAGACCATCACCGCCACAGCACGGGCTGGACGACGTCCACCCGCTCCAGTCCGGGCGCGCCCTCGCTGCCTGCCAGCACCTCGGTCAGCGACCAGTCGACATAGGGCGCCAGCGCCTGCTCGCAGTCGCCAGGCGGGCGGCGAACACCGGTGAGGCGGCGGCCAGTTCGCGGCCCATGCCGACCCACTGCGAGCCCTGGCCGGGGAAGACGAAGACCACGGGTCCGGTGCTGCCGGCCACGCCGGTGACCAGACCGGCGGCGGGCCGGTCCGTGGCCAGCGCGCGCAGCCCGGCGAGCAGTTCGTCCCGGTTGTTTCCGGTGACCACGGCCCGGTGCTCGAACAGGGGGCGGTGGTCGCCAGCGACCAGCCGACGTCGGCCGGGTCCAGCTCCGGGCGGGCGGTCAGGTGCTCGGCCAGCCGTCGCGCCTGCGGGCCAGCCCGGGCGCGGTCTGCGCGGACAGCAGCCAGCCGGGGTGTCCGCCAGCAGCGGGGGGGCCGGCGGCGGAGCCGGCCTCGGCGGCGGGCGCGGTCGGCGGCTCCTCCAGGATGATGTGGGCGTTGGTGCCGCTGATGCCGAAGGCGGAGACCCCGGCGCGGCGCGGGCGCTCGCCGGGCGTCCACTCGCGTGCCTCGGTCAGCAGCCGGACCTCGCCGGCGCTCCAGTCCACCTGCGTGGACGGTGCTTCGCGTGCAGGGTGGCCGGGAGCAGCCCGTGCTGGAGGGCCAGCACCATCTTGATGATCCCGGCCGCGCGGAGGCCTGCTGGGCGTGGCCGATGTTGGACTTCACCGTGCCCAGCCACAGCGGCTGCCCTCGGGGCGCTCCTGGCCGTAGGTGGCGAGCAGGGCCTGGGCCTCGAATCGGGTCGCCGAGCCGGGTGCCGGTGCCGTGTGCCTCGACGCGGGTCCACCGTCGGCGGCGCCGAGTCCGGCGGCGGTCAGCGCGGCGCGGATGACCCGCTGCTGGGAGGGCCGTTGGGGGCGGTCAGGCCGTTGGAGGCGCCGTCCTGGTTGATGGCGCTGCCGGCCACCACGGCGAGCACGGTGTGCCCGTTGCGGCGGGCGTCGGAGAGCCGCTCCATGACGATCATGCCTGCGCCCTCGGCCAGGCCCATGCCGTCCGCCTCGGCCGAGAACGCCTTGCAGCGGCCGTCCAGGGCCAGTGCGCCCTGCTGGGAGAAGCCGATGAACTCGCCCGGGTCGGCGATCACCATCACGCCGCCGGCCAGGGCCAGGTCGCACTCTCCGGCGCGCAGGGCCTGCGCGGCCAGGTGCAGCGAGACCAGTGCCGAGGAGCAGGCGTGTCGACGGTCACCGCCGGGCCTTCCAGGCCCAGGGTGTAGGAGATCCGGCCGGAGATGACGCTGGTGAATTGCCGGTGAGCAGGTGTCCCTCGGCGCCGTCCAGGTCCGCGCCGTAGCCGGTGGCACCGGCGTAGCCGGAGGCGCGGCACCCGGCGAAGACACCGTGAGCGAGCCGCGCAGGGAGGCCGGGTCCAGCCGCTGCGCTCCAGCGCCTCCCAGGGCGGTCCCAGCAGCAGCCGCTGCTGCGGGTCCATCGCCAGCGCCTCGCGCGGGCTGATCCGGAAGAACGCGGGGTCGAAGTCGGCCGCCCCGCTGACGAATCCGCCCTCGCTGGTGCGGGACGCCAGGGCCTGGCCGGGGACGGAGCCGAGCAGCCCGGCGATGTCCCAGCCGCGGTCCAGCGGGAAGCCGGCGATCGCGTCGCCGCCGGCGGCCAGCAGCTGCCACAGCGCCTCGGGGCTGTCGACACCGCCAGGGAACCGGCAGCCCATGCCGACGATGACGACCGGGTCGGCGGCCGAGACCGGGGTGACCCGGGACTGGGCGGTCACCAGCTGCTGACTGCCCATCAGCTGGGTGACGATCTGCCGGGCCAGGATCGCCGGCGAGGGGTAGTCGAAGACCACGGTGGAGGGCAGTTGCAGGCCGGTGGCCTGGTTCAGCCGGCCGCGCAGCTCGACCGCGGTCAGCGAGTCGAAGCCCATGTCGCGGAAGGCCCGGTCGGCCTCGACCTCGTCGGCCGAGGCATGGCCGAGCACGGCGGCCGCGTGGCCGCGACCAGTTCGGCGACGATCCGCTCGCGCTGTCCGGAGGATGCTCCGGCCAGGCGTTCCAGCAGCGCGGCGGCCTCGCCCGAGGTGACCACGGCGGTACCGGCCGGGCCGGATTCGGCCTGCCGGGCCTCGGGGATCTCCTCCAGCAGCGGCCAGGAGCGGACCGCGTTGAAGACCGCCGAGAAGCGCGGCCAGTCCACGTCGGCCACCGAGAGCACGGTCTCGTCGTCGGCGAGTACCTGCCCGAGTACCGCGAGCGCGCGCTCCGGGTCCAGCAGCCGCAGGCCCTGGCGCCGCAGCCGCTCCGGGGCCAGGCTCTGCGGCCGCTCCGAACCGGTGGCGCCGGCCGAGTCGTCGAAGCGCCCGCCGGAGCTCCACACACCCCAGGCCACCGAGGTGGCCGGCAGGCCGCGGGCGCGGCGGTGCTGCGCCAGCGCGTCCAGGTGGGCGTTGGCGGCGGCATAGGTGCCGTGCTCGCCCACGCCCCAGGTCGCGGTGATCGAGGAGAACAGGATGAAGGCGTCCAGGTCCAGGCCCGCCGTCAGCTCGTCCAGGTGGGTGGCTCCGGCGACCTTGGCGCCCAGGGCCAGCGCCAGCTGGTCCGGGTCGGCCTGGTCCAGGGCCATCAGCTCGACCGCGACCGCGGCGTGGATCACCGCGGACAGCGGCCCGGCGACCGTCGGGATCCAGTCCAGCAGCCCGGCCAGGGCGTCCCGGTCGGCGACGTCGCAGGCGGCCATGGTCACCGCCGAGCCGGACTCGGCGAGCAGCGCGGCCAGCACCGGGGCACCGGGCGTGGCCGGGCCGCGACGGCTGGCCAGCACCGCGTGCGGGACCCCGGCGTCGGCCAGCCAGGCGGCCAGGTCGGGCCGATGGCGCCGCTGGCGCCGGTCAGCAGCACCGTGCCGCGCGCGTCCAGCCGCCGTCGCCGACCCTGCGGTCGGCGGCGGGACCAGGCGGCGGGCGAGGACGCCGACGGCGCGGATCGCGACCTGGTCCTCGGCGCGGTCGGCGAGCACCCCGGCCAGCCGGGCCGCCGTACGGTCGTCCAGCACCGGCGGCAGGTCCACCAGACCGCCCAGCGGTTCGGGTGCTCCACCCCGGCGGTCCGGCCCAGGCCCACAGCTGCGCCTGCACCGGACTGGCGAGGTCGTCGCCGTCGCCGGTGCTGACCGCGCCCCGGGTGAGCACCCACAGCGGCGCGGTGAGCCCGGTGTCGCCGAGGGCCTGGAGCAGTCCCAGGGTCGCGGCCACGCCGGTGGCACCACCGGCCGGTCGGCCAGCGGCGACTCGTCCAGCCCGAGCAGCGAGAGCACGCCCGCCAGTGGGGGCTGCGCGGTCCCGGCGTCGGCGGAGCGGCCAGGGCCTCACCGACCGTCCCGGCCAGCCCGGCACGGGTGACCTCGCCCGGGGCGGCCTCGGCGAGCAGCACCCGGGCCCCGCGCTCGTCCAGCGCCCGGGCGCAGGCCGAGGCGAGCTCGCCCCCGGCCGCTCCGGCGCCGGTGATGACCAGCCAGGTGCCGGTGAGCGTCACCGGGGCCGGGTCGCGCAGCGGCTTCCAGGAGACCCGGTAGCGCCAGTCGGCGGTCACCGACTCGTCCCGCTCGCGCCGCCGCCAGGACGCCAGGGCAGGCACCAGCTCGCCCAGCGCGGTCCCGTCCACCGACAGCGCGCGCGACAGTCCGTCCAGGTCACCGGCCTCGACCGCGGACCAGAACCGGGCCTCGGCCGCGGAGCCGGAGCGTCGGCGGCGACCGGGCGCCGGGACCGGCTTGGGCCAGTACCGCTGCCGCTGGAAGGCGTAAGTCGGCAGCTCCACCAGCTCGGCCCGGGGCACCACCGCGGTCCAGTCCACGGCGACGCCGCCGACATGCGCCTCGGCCAGCGAGGCCAGCAGCCGGGCCGGTCCGCCGTCGTCACGCCGCAGCGTCCCGCTCACCAGCGGCGCGGGCCGGGACAGGCCGGATTCCCCGCCCCCGGCGAGCTGCTCCAGGGTGGCGGCGATCGACGAGGTCAGCACCGGGTGGGCGGAGGCCTCCAGGAACACCCCGTGGCCGCTGCGGTCCAGTACCTCGACGGCGCGGGAGAACTCGACCGTCGCCCGCAGGCTGGCGTACCAGTAACCGGCGTCCAGCTCCGTGCCGTCCAGCAGTTCGCCGGTCAGCGCCGAGACCATCGGGATCGCGGCCGGCTTCGGGGCGACGCCCGCCAGCAGCCGCAGCACCTCCTCTCGGATGGCGTCCACCTGCGGGCCGTGCGAGGCGTAGTCCACCGGCAGGATCCTGGCCCGGACGCCTTCGCCCTCGCAGTCGGCGAGCAGCGCGTCCAGCGCGGCGGGCTCACCGGAGAGCACCGTCGCCGCGGGGCCGTTGACGGCCGCCACCGACGCCCGGTCCGGCTGGAGGCCGAGCCGCGCCATGCGCTGCTCCACGGCGGCGACGGACTCGGCGACGGACATCATCCCGCCGCGCCCGGACAGTGCGAGCAGCGCCCGGCTGCGCAGCGCCACCACCTGGGCGGCGTCCTCCAGCGACAGGATCCCGGCGACCACGGCCGCCGCGATCTCACCCTGCGAGTGGCCCAGTACGGCGTCGGGTTCGACCCCGGCGGCCTGCCAGACGGCCGCCAGCGAGACCATCACCGCCCACAGCGCCGGCTGCACCACATCGACCCGGTCGAAGCCGGGCGCGCCCTGACGGCCCGCCAGCACCTCCTCCAGCGACCACTCCACATACGGAGCCAGCGCCCTGCCGCACTCGGCCAACCGCGCCGCGAACACCGGCGAAACCGCAGCCAGCTCACGACCCATCCCCACCCACTGCGAACCCTGCCCCGGGAAGACACACCACCCGGCCACGGCCGCCGCCGGCCGGGACCACCCCGGTGACGGCACCGGCCGACGGCTGACCGGCCGCCACCGCCGACAGCGCGGCCAGCAGTTCCTCCCGGTCGCCGCCGGTGACCACGGCCCGGTGCTCGAAGACCGAACGGCTGGAGATCAGCGACCAGGCGACATCGCCGCTGCCCAGCTCAGGGCGGGCCCGGGTGAACTCGCCCAGCCTGGCGGCCTGCGCGGCCAGCCCGGCGGCGCTGCGGGCGGACACCAGCCAGGCGGGCACCGTCCCGGTGAGCACCGGCAGCGCGGCCGCCTCTTCCTGGCCCGTGCCCTCGGCCGGGTCCTCCGGGTCGGCGTCCGCGTCGGCGGCCGCGTCGAGCGGCGGGGCCTCCTCGATGATGGCGTGCACATTGGTGCCGCTGACCCCGAACGCGGACACCCCGGCCCGGCGGGTACGACCGTCGGTCGGCCAGGCGACCGGCTCGTGCAGCAGCCGCACCTCGCCCGCGCTCCAGTCCACATGCGGGCTGGGCTGACCGGCGTGCAGGGTGCGCGGCAGTTCCTGGTGCTGGAGGGAGAGGACCAGCTTGATGACGCCGGCCACCCCGGCCGCGGTCTGGGTGTGGCCGATGTTGGACTTCACCGAGCCCAGCCACAGCGGACGGCCGTCCTCGCGGTCCTGGCCGTAGGTGGCGAGCAGCGCCTGCGCCTCGATCGGGTCGCCGAGGACGGTGCCGGTGCCGTGCGCCTCCACCGCGTCCACCTGGTCCGCGCGCAGCCCGGCGTTGGCCAGCGCGCTGCGGATCACCCGCTGCTGGGAGGGGCCGTTGGGCGCGGTCAGCCCGTTGCTGGCGCCGTCCTGGTTCATCGCGCTGCCGGCGATCACGGCCAGCACCTTGTGCCCGTTGCGGCGGGCGTCGGACAGCCGCTCCAGTACCAGGACCCCGGCGCCCTCGCCCCAGCCGATGCCGTCCGCGTCGGCGGCGAACGCCTTGCAGCGGCCGTCGAAGGCCAGCCCCTGCTGCCGTGAGAACTCGGCGAACGCGCCGGGGTGGACATCACCGCCACACCGCCGGACAGCGCCATCGAGCACTCCCGCGAACGCAGCGCCTGGCAGGCCAGGTGCAGCGCGACCAGCGCCGAGGAGCAGGCGGTGTCCACGGTCACCGCCGGGCCCTCCAGACCCAGGGTGTAGGAGATCCGGCCGGAGATCACCGAGGTCAGGCTGCCGATCATCAGATAGCCCTCGGAGCCGCCTCCTCGGCCAGGCCGTGGCCGTAGGCGCCGAACCCGGCGCCCGCGAAGACGCCGGTCGCGGTGCCCTTCAGCGAGGCCGGGTCGATGCCCGCCCGCTCGATCGCCTCCCAGGCCGTCTCCAGCAGCAGCCGCTGCTGCGGGTCCATGGTGATGGCCTCGCGCGGGCTGATCCCGAAGAATCCCGGGTCAAAATCGGCCGCGTCATAGAGGAAGCCGCCCACCCGGGTGGTTGACGCATCGTCACCGGCCCCGGAATAGAGGCCCTCCGGGTCCCAGCCCCGGTCCGACGGGAATCCGGAGATCGCGTCGGTACCGGCGGCCATGAGATTCCAGAAGTCCTCCGGTTCCCGGACACCTCCCGGGAACCGGCAGCCCATACCCACAATCGCGATGGGCTCGCGGTCGCGGTCGCGAAGCCTTTTGCGGGTACGGCGCAACGTGGTGGTTACCTGCTTGAGGTAGTCACGAAGCTTGTCCTCGTTCTCAACCGCAGCCATGTTCAACTACCCCTAAGAAGTCTTGTTAATCAAAATCGAAGTCGGCGGCGCGAAGCTCTTGTTCGACGAAGTCGAACATCTCGTCGTCGGTCGCCGACTCAAGCTCACGATCGGTGCCGGCGTTCTCGCTGTCGCTCTGCGCGCGCAGCAGCTGGCCGATCGATTCGAGCCGGGACGTGATATCGAAGCGCTCCTCGTTGTTCCAGGTGATCCCGGAGAGGACGGCTTGCAGTTTCTTGAGTTCCGCCACCGCGATGGCATGGTCAGTCTGCTCATTGACAGCCCTGGACCGGATGAATTCGGCAAGGACGGTAGGTGTGGGGTAGTCGAAGACCAGCGTCGCGGGCAGTTTCAGCCCGGTCGCCTTGTTCAGCCGGGTGCGCAGGTCGACCGCGGTGAGCGAGTCGAAGCCGAGATCCTTGAACGCCCGGTCCGCCGTCACCGCCTCGACCGAGCCGTAGCCGAGCACGGCGGCGGCCTCGGCCCGGACCAGCTCGGTCAGGATCCGGTCCTGCTCGGTCCGGCCGAGCCCCTCCAGCCGCCGGCTCAACGCCGTCCCGCTCGGTTCCGAACTGTCCTCGGGCGCCGCGGAGTCGGCGAGCGCCTGCTGGGCCTCGGGCAGGTCGGCCAGCAGCGGGCTGGGCCGCTGCACGGTGAACACCGGCGCGAACCGGGCCCAGTCCATGTCCGAGACCGCGACCAGGGCCTCGTCGGCGTCCAGGATCGCCGCCAGCACACCGACGGCCGCCTGCGGATCCATCTCCCGCATGCCCAGGCGCTGGAGCACCTCACCGGCCGGGCCCTCGCCCATGCCGCCGCCGCCCCACAGGCCCCAGGCCACCGACGTACCGGCCAGGCCACGGGCCCGGCGGTCCTCCACCAGCGCGTCCAACGCGGCGTTGGCGGCCGCATAGCCGGAGAGCCGGCCGCTGCCCCAGGCCGCGGCACCGGAGGAGAACAGCACGAACGCGTCCAGCTCCCGATCCGCCGTCAACTCGTCCAGATAAGCCGCGCCTCCGGCCTTGGCCTGGAACGACAGGGTCAGATCCGCCGTCACCATGGCGTCCAGCGGGCCGCCGGGGGCGGCGCCGGCCGCATGCATCACCGAGCTCAGTGCCGGGCCGTGCGCGTCGATCCAGGCGAGCAGGCCCGCCGTCTGGCCGCGGTCGCCGACGTCCCCGGCGAGGACGTCCACGGCCGTTCCGGCGGTGGCCAGTTCGGCGGCCAGCGCGACCGCGCCGCGGGCTCCGGGGCCGGAGCGGCTGGAGAGCACCAGCCGGGCCGTGTCCCGCCCGGTCAGCCAACGGGCCACATGCCCGCCCACTCCACCGGTACCGCCGGTCACCAGCACGCTGCCGCCAGGCTTCCACCCGGCGCCCGACCTGGTCAGCCGCGGTGCCCGGACGAGACGGCGACCGAGCAGACCGTTGGCCCGGATCGCGACCTGGTCCTCACCGCAACCGGCCAGCACCGCCACCAGCCGCGCCGCCGTACGCGCGTCCCAGGGCTGCGGCAGATCGATCAGACCGCCCCAGCGCTCCGGATGCTCCAGACCGGCAACCCGGCCGAAGGCCCAGGACTGGGCCGGAAGCTGACTTGTCGTCACCTCACCTGCCCCGGCCGCGATTGCGCCCGAGGTGAGCAGCCACAGCGGCGCGTCGATCCCGGCGTCACCCAACGCCTGGACCAGGCCCATCGTTCCGGCCAAGCCGGAGTTGACCACCGGCGACTGCGCCAGCGGCGACTCGTCCAGGGCCAGCAGCGAGACAATCCCGGCCGGCGGCAGTCCGTCGCCCTGCTCGTCCAGGGTCCGCGTGATCCGGGCGCGCAACGCCTCCCGGTCCAGTTCGCCGGAGGCGATCGCGACCGGCAGCACCTGCGCGCCGCCCTCGGTCAACGCCCGTGCAGTGCGGGCGGCGAGGCCGGAGTCGTCCGCACCGGCGGGGCTGACCAGCAGCCACGGCCCCACCAGGGACGCGGCGGCGGGTTCGGTGACCGGCGTCCAGGTGACGCGGTAGCGCCAGTCGGCGGTCACCGACTCGTCGCGGGTGCGCTGCCGCCACGCCGCCAAGGCGGGCAACAGTTCGCGCAGCCGTTCACCGTCCAGCGACAGCGCCCGCGACACACCCTCCACATCACCACCGGTCACCGCAGCCCAGAACGCACCCTCCTCCGCCGACCCACCGACAGCCACCCCACGCACAGCCGCAACCGGCTTGGGCCAGTACCGCTGCCGCTGAAACGCATACGTCGGCAACCCCACCCGCACACCCACCGGCAACACCAACGACCAATCCACCCCCACACCCTGCACATACACCTCAGCAAACGAAGCCAACAACCGCCCCGCACCACCATCATCCCGACGCAACGACCCACCCACCACCGCACCGGACACCACACCTCAAGCGTCTCCGACACCGCAGCCGTCAACACCGGATGCGCGGAAGCCTCCACGAACACCCCGTAGCCGTCCCGGCCCAGCACCTCCACCGCGCGACTGAACTCCACCGTCGCGCGCAGACTCGCATACCAGTAACCCGCATCCAGTTCCGGACCGCTGAGATACTCACCGGTCATCGCCGAAACCATCGGAACCCGCGCCGACCGCGGAGCAACACCCTCCAGCAGCCGCAACACCTCCTCGCGGATCGCGTCCACCTGCGGACCGTGCGAGGCGTAGTCCACCGGCAGCACCCTCACCCGCACACCATCCCGCACACAAGCAGCCTCGATCTCCGCCAACACCTCCGGAGTACCCGACACCACCGTCGCACCAGGACCGTTCACCGCAGCCACCGACACCCGGTCACCCCACGCCCCACCCGAACCCGCACCCCAGCAGCAGACTCCGCAATCGACATCATCCCGCCACGACCGACACGCCAGCAACGCCGACTACGCAACGCCACCACCATCGCGCATCCTCCAGCGACAGGACCCCCGCCACCACCGCCGCCGCAATCTCACCCTGCGAATGACCACCACCGCATCCGGCACCACCCCAGCCGCCTGCCACACCGCCGCCAACGACACCATCACCGCCCACAACACCGGCTGCACCACATCCACCCGATCCAACCCCGGAGCACCCCACGACCAGCCACCACATCACCCAACGACCACTCCACAAAAGGCGCCAACGCCCGCTCACACTCCCCCAACCGCGCCGCGAACACCGGCGACACCTCAACCAACTCACGACCCATCCCCACCCACTGCGAACCCTGACCCGGGAACACCAACACCACCGGACCAACCACCCCACCAGCCACACCACCCACCAGCGTGGGGGCCGGCTGCTCGGCTGCCAGGGCGGAGAGCCCGGCAATCAGGTCCGTGGTGCTGCGTCCGGTGACGACCGCGCGATGCTCGAACGACGAGCGGGTAGTGGCCAGCGACCAACCGACATCAACCGGATCAAGCCCCGGACTGTCTGTCAGATGACCTGCAAGGCGCGAGGCTTGGTCGAGCAGACCCTTCGGCGACTGGGCCGAGACCAGCCAGGCGGTGGTGTCACCGGCCAGCACGGACGGCGGCTGCTCGGCTGCTGGGCCTTCGTCGGGTCCGGCGACGGATTCCGCTTCGGTCGCGGTCGGCGGCTCTTCGAGGATGATGTGGGCGTTGGTGCCGCTGATGCCGAAGGCGGACACCCCGGCCCGACGGGGGCGGTCGCCGGGCGTCCACTGCACCGACTGGGTCAGCAGCCGGACCGCGCCCGTGTTCCAGTCCACCTGCGGGGACGCCACATCGGCGTGCAAAGTGGCCGGGAGCAGCCCGTGTTGCAGGGCCAGCACCATCTTGATGACCCCGGCCGCGCCGGCGGCCTGTTGGGTGTGGCCGATGTTGGACTTCACCGAGCCCAGCAGCAGTGGACGGTCCTGGGGCCGGTTCTGGCCGTAGGTGGCCAGGATTGCCTGTGCCTCGATCGGGTCCCCCAAGCGGGTGCCCGTGCCATGGCCCTCGACCGCGTCCACATCGCCCGGTTCCAGCCCGGCACTGGCCAGCGCCGCCCGGATCACCCGCTGCTGCGAAGGACCGTTGGGCGCCGACAGACCGTTCGAGGCACCGTCCTGGTTCACCGCACTACCCGCCACCACCGCCAGCACCGTGTGCCCGTTGCGGCGCGCATCCGAGAGCCGCTCCAGCACGATCATGCCCGCGCCCTCGGCCAGACCCATCCCGTCAGCCTCGGCCGAGAACGCCTTGCAGCGACCGTCCGCCGCCAACGCACCCTGCTGCGAGAAGCCGATGAACTCGGCCGGGTCGGTGATGATCATCACGCCGCCGGCCAGGGCCAGGTCGCACTCCCGGCGCGCAGAGCCTGCGCGGCCAGGTGCAGCGAGACCAGTGCCGAGGAGCAGGCGGTGTCGACGGTGACTGCCGGGCCTTCCAGGCCCAGGGTGTAGGAGATCCGGCCGGAGATCACGCTGGTCACATTGCCGGTGATCAGATGACCCGCCGACTCCTCGTCGAACCCGGGCTGTCCGGAGTAGCCGGAGGACGCCGCGCCCGCGAAGACGCCGGTGAGCGAGCCGCGCAGGGAAACCGGGTCCAGCCCGGCATGCTCCATGGCCTCCCAGGCGGTCTCCAGCAGCAGCCGCTGCTGCGGGTCCATGGCGATGGCCTCACGCGGGCTGATCCGGAAGAACGCCGGGTCGAAGTCGGCCGCCCCGCTGACGAATCCGCCCTCGCGGGTGATCGACGCCGGTGCCGAGCCGGGGACGCTGTCGAGCAGGCCGGTGATGTCCCAGCCCGGTCGGCCGGGAACCCGCCGATGGCGTCCCCGCCAGTGGCGAGCATCCGCCACAGGGCTTCGGGGCTGTCCGCCCGCCGGGGAACCGGCAGCCCAGGCCGACAAACCACCGACCGGGTCCGTGCCCGACACCGGGGTGACCCGCGAGCCGGTAGCGGCCTGCTGCTGGGTTCCCATCAGCTGGGAGACGATCTGCCGGGCCAGCATCACCGGTGACGGGTAGTCGAAGACGACCGTGGAGGGCAGTTGCAGGCCGGTGACCCGGTTCAGCCGGCCGCGCAGGTCGACTGCGGTCAGCGAGTCGAAGCCCATCTCGCGGAAGGCCCGGGCCACGTCCACCGCGTCGGCCGAGGTGTGCCCGAGCACGGCGGCAGCGTGACTGCCGACGAGGTCGGTGACGATCCGCTCGCGCTGCCCGGGCGAGACCGCGACCAGGCGCTCCAGCAGCGCCGCACCGTCCCCGGAGGCGACGACCGCGCCCCCGCCGGCACCCGCGTCGGCCTGCCGGGCCTCGGGGATCTCGTCCAGCAGCGGCCAGGAGCGGGCCGCGTTGAAGACCGCCGAGAAGCGCGGCCAGTCGACGTCGGCCACCGCCAGTGCGGTCTCGTCGTCGGCGAGCACCTGCGCGAGCACGGTGAGCGCGCGCTCCGGGTCCAGCAGGCGCAGGCCCTGGCGCCGCAAGCGCTCCGGGATCAGGCTCTGCGGCCGTTCCGACACCCCGGTGTCGGCCGAGTCGTCGAAGCGTCCGCCGGAGCTCCAGACGCCCCAGGCCACCGAGGTGGCGGGCAGGCCCCGGGCGCGGCGGTTCTCCGCCAGCGCGTCCAGATGGGCGTTGGCGGCGGCATAGGTGCCGTGTTCGCCGACGCCCCAGGTGGCGCTGATCGAGGAGAAGAGAATGAACGCGTCCAGGTCGAGCCCGGCCGTCAGCTCGTCCAGGTGGGTGGCCCCGGCGACCTTGGCCCCAGGGCCAGCGCCAACTGGTCGAGGTCGGTCTGCTGGAGGTCCATCAGCTCGACCGCGACCGCGCCGTGGATCACCGCGGACAGCGGTCCGGCGACCGTCGGGATCCAGTCCAGCAGCCCGGCCAGCGCCTCCCGGTCGACCATGTCGCAGGCGGCCATGGTCACCGAGGATCCGGACTCGGCCAGCAGCGCGGCGAGCATCGCCGCGCCCGGCGTCCCGGGCCCCGGCGGCTGGCCAGCACCGCGTGCGGCACCCCGGCGTCGCCAGCCAGGCCGCCAGGTCCGGGCCGATGGCGCCGCTCGCGCCGGTCAGCAGCACACTGCCCCTGGGCGTCCAGCCCTCGGACCGGCGGGCCGAGGAGCTGCCCGCAGCAGGCGGCGGGCCAGCACTCCGCCGGACCGGATCGCGACCTGGTCCTCACGGCCGTCGCCAGCACCCCGGCGAGCCGGGCCGCCGTACGGTCGTCCAGCACCGGCGGCAGGTCGATCAGGCCACCCCAGCGGTCCGGGTGCTCCACCCGGCGGTCCGGCCCGGCCCACACCTGCGCCTGTACCGGGTCACCGCCTGGTCTGCGGCACCCGGCCGTGACCGCGCCCCGCGTCACCGCCCACAGCGGCGCGCTCGCCCCGGTGTCGCCCAGGGCCTGGAGCAGCGCCAGGGTTCCGGCGACGCCCGCCGAACCAGCGGCGCTCGGCACAGCGGTGTCTCGTCCACGCCCAGCAGGGAGAGCACCCCGGCGAGCGGGACCGAGCCGAGGGCCTCGGTGATCCGGACGGCCAGCGACTTCCGCGTCCAGCTCCGCCGCCGTGACCTCGACCACGGCCGTCTCGGCGCCACGGTCACCCAGCGTCCGCCGGCACGCGGCGGTGAGCTCGGCGGCGGCCGGGTCGGCCGGGACGACGATCAGCCAAGTGCCGGCGAAGGCAGCCGGGTTGGGCTCGCGCAGCGGCTTCCAGGAGACCCGGTAGCGCCAGTCGGCGGTCACCGACTCGTCGCGGGTGCGCTGCCGCCAGGACGCCAGGGCCGGCAGCACCTCACCCAGGTACTGGCCGTCCACGGCCAGCGTCCGGGCGAGACTGTCCAGATCGCCGGCCTCGACCGCGTCCAGAATCGCGCCTCGACGGCGGTCCCGGCGGTCTCCTCGGTGCGGACGACGGCGGGCTGCATCTGCTTGGGCCAGTAGCGCTCGCGCTGGAAGCGTAGGTCGGCAGTTTCCACCGTCTCCGGCCCGGGGCACAACGGTGCCCCAGTCCACGGCGATGCCGCGCACATGCACCTCCGCCAGCGAGGCCAGCAACCGGGCCGGACCGCCGTCGTCCCGACGCAGCGTCCCGGTGACCACTGGCGTCTGCGTGAGCAGGCCGGACAGGTCAGCGTCGTGGGCCTGGTCGAGGGTGTCGCTGATCGCGTTGGTCAGCACCGGGTGCGCGGAACTCTCCACGAACACCCGTAGCCGTCCCGGCCCAGCACCTCCACCGCGCGACTGAACTCCACCGTCGCGCGCAGACTCGCATACCAGTAACCCGCATCCAGTTCCGGACCGCTGAGATACTCACCGGTCATCGCCGAAACCATCGGAACCCGCGCCGACCGCGGAGCAACACCCTCCAGCAGCCGCAACACCTCCTCGCGGATCGCGTCCACCTGCGGACCGTGCGAGGCGTAGTCCACCGGCAGCACCCTCACCCGCACACCATCCCGCACACAAGCAGCCTCGATCTCCGCCAACACCTCCGGAGTACCCGACACCACCGTCGCACCAGGACCGTTCACCGCAGCCACCGACACCCGGTCACCCCACGCCCCCACCCGAACCCGCACCCCAGCAGCAGACTCCGCAATCGACATCATCCCGCCACGACCCGACAACGCCAGCAACGCCCGACTACGCAACGCCACCACCATCGCCGCATCCTCCAGCGACAGGACCCCCGCCACCACCGCCGCCGCAATCTCACCCTGCGAATGACCCACCACCGCATCCGGCACCACCCCAGCCGCCTGCCACACCGCCGCCAACGACACCATCACCGCCCACAACACCGGCTGCACCACATCCACCCGATCCAACCCGGAGCACCCCCACGACCAGCCACCACATCACCCAACGACCACTCCACAAAAGGCGCCAACGCCCGCTCACACTCCCCCAACCGCGCCGCGAACACCGGCGACACCTCAACCAACTCACGACCCATCCCCACCCACTGCGAACCCTGACCCGGGAACACCAACACCCCCGGCCGCCACCGCCACCGGCCGGGACCGAACCGGTCACCGCCGCCGACGACGGCTGACCGGCCGCGAGTGCCGACAACCCTGCCAGCAGCTCCGACCGGTCCGCGCCGACCACTACCGCCCGGTGCTCGAACAGCGAACGACCGGCTGCCAGCGACCACGCCACATCACCGACGTCGAGGCCCGCCTGCGCGGACACCCACTCGCCCAGGCGTGCGGCCTGCCCGGCCAGTCCTGCCGCGGACCGGCCCGACACCAGCCACGCCGCCACCGGACCTGCCAGCACCGGACTTGCCAGCACCGCCAGTTGCTGATTCTCCGTCGCTTCGGTGGCAACGGCCGGTTCGGCGGCATCCCCCAGCGGTGCCTCTTCCAGGATGGCGTGCACATTGGTGCCGCTGACCCCGAAGGCCGACACCCCGGCGCGGCGCGGGCGGCCGTTGGTCGGCCAGGCGACCGGCTCGGTCAGCAGGCGCACATCCCCCGCGCTCCAGTCCACATGCGGGCTGGGCTGTTCGGCGTGCAGGGTGCGCGGCAGTTCCTGGTGCTGGGGGCGAGGACCATCTTGATCACCCCGGCCACGCCGGCCGCGGTCTGGGTGTGGCCGATGTTGGACTTCACCGAGCCCAGCCACAACGGCTGGTTCTCCGGGCGGCCCTGGCCGTAGGTCGCGAGCAGCGCCTGCGCCTCGATCGGGTCACCGAGGACGGTGCCGGTGCCGTGCGCCTCCACCGCGTCCACCTGGTCCGCGCGCAGCCCGGCGTTCGCCAGGGCGGTCCGGATCACCTTCTGCTGGGACGGACCGTTGGGTGCGGTGATGCCGTTGCTGGCGCCGTCCTGGTTCATCGCGCTGCCGGCGACCACCGCCAGCACCTTGTGCCCGTTGCGCTGCGCGTCGGAGAGGCGCTCAAGCACCAGCATTCCGGCGCCCTCACCCCAGCCGATGCCGTCCGCGTCCGCCGCGAAGGCCTTGCTGCGGCCGTCGAAGGCCAGCCCCTGCTGCCGCGAGAACTCGGCGAACGCACCTGGCGTGGCCATCACCGCCACACCACCGGCCATCGCCATCGAGCACTCGCCCGCACGCAGCGCCTGGCAGGCCAGGTGCAGCGCCACCAGCGCCGAGGAGCAGGCCGTGTCCACGGTCACCGCCGGGCCCTCCAGGCCCAGAGTGTAGGAGATCCGGCCGGAGATCACCGAGCTCAGGCTGCCGATGAGCATGTAGCCCTCGGTGCCGCTCTCCTCGGCCAGGCCGTAGCCGTATCCGCCGAATGCGCACCGGCGAAGACACCGGTGGCGCTGCCCTTGAGCGAGCCGGGTCGATCCCGGCCCGCTCGACCGCCTCCCAGGCGGTTTTCCAGCAGCAGCCGCTGCTGCGGGTCCATGGTGAGCGCCTCACGCGGGCTGATGCCGAAGAACCGGCGTCGAAGTCGGCCGCGTCGTAGATGAATCCGCCCACCGGGTGGTGGAGGACTCGCCGTCGATCCGGCGTAGAGCCCCGGAGTCCCAGCCACGGTCGTGGGGAACTCGGAGATGGCGTCGGTTCCGGTAGCCAGCAGCTGCCACAGGTCCTCGGGGCGCGGACGCCGCCGGGGAAGCGCAGCCCATCCCGACGATGGCGATCGGCTCACCCGGGTCCAGCACCGCACCGGCGGCGACCGGGGTCCGGAGTCGGCCAGGATGCCGAGCAGTTGGGTCCGCAGGAACTGCACCGCGCAGCGGGGTCGGGTAGTCGAAGACCAGGGTGCGGGCAGCTTGAGGCCGGTCGCCCGGTTGAGCCGGTCCCGCAGGTCGACGGCGGTGAGCGAGTCGAAGCCGAGGTCCTTGAACGCCCGCCCGGACGGTATGGCGGCGGCCGACGAATGCCCGAGGACGGCGGCGGCCTCGCCCCGGACCAGGTCGGTCAGGATCCGTTCCTGCTCGGCCCGGTCGAGCCCGGTCAGCCGCCGGCCCAGCTCGGTCCCGGCCACCGCCTGGGGACCGGGTTCGGCGCTTCGGGCGTCGTTCAGGGCCTGCTGGACCTCGGGCAGGTCGGCCAGCAGTCGGCTGGGCCGCTGCACGGTGAAGACGGCGGCGAACCGCTCCCAGTCCATGTCCGAGACGGTGACCAGGGCCTCCCCGGCATCCAGGATCGCCGCCAGCGCGCCGACGGCCAGCCCCGCGTCCATCTCCCGCACCCCGAGGCGCTGGAGCACGTCCCCGGCCGGGCCCTCGCCCATGCCGCCGCCGCCCCACAGGCCCCAGGCCACCGACGTACCGGCCAGGCCACGCGCCCGGCGGTCCTCCACCAGCGCCTCCAACGCGGCGTTGGCGGCCGCATAGCCGGACAGCTGGGCACTGCCCCAGGTGGCCGCGCCGGAGGAGAACAGGACGAAGGCGTCCAGCTCCCGATCCGCCGTCAGCTCGTCCAGGTAGGCCGCGCCACCCGCCTTGGCCTGGAGCACCCCGGCCAGGTCGGCCGGGCTCATCGCATCCAGCGGGCCGCCGGGGGCGGCGCCGGCCGCATGCAGCACCGAGCTCAGTGCCGGGCCGTGCGCGTCGATCCAGGCGAGCAGGCCTGCCGTCTGGTCGCGGTCGCCGACGTCCCCGGCGAGGACCGCGACATCGGTTCCAGCGATGGCCAGTTCGGCGGCCAGCGCGACCGCGCCACCGGCCTGCGGGCCGGAGCGACTGGAGAGCACCAGCCGGGCCGTGTCCCGCCCGGTCAGCCAACGGGCCACATGCCCGCCCACGCCACCGGTACCGCCGGTCACCAGCACGCTGCCGCCCGGCACCCAGCGCTGACCGTCCACGGACGGACGCGGGGCGTGGACCAGGCGGCGGCCGAGCACACCGTTGGCCCGGATCGCGACCTGGTCCTCACCGCAACCAGCCAGCACCGCCACCAGCCGCGCCGCCGTACGCGCGTCCCAGGGCTGCGGCAGATCGATCAGACCGCCCCAGCGCTCCGGATGCTCCAGCGCGACGACCCGGCCGAAGGCCCAGGTCTGTGCCTGCACCGGTCCGGCCGGGACCTCCCGGCGGCCACCGCACCCGACGTCAGCACCCACAGCGGCGCGCCGATCCCGGCGTCCCCCAGGGCCTGGACCAGGCCCATGGTCGCGGCCAGGCCGGTGTTCACCACCGGCGACTGCGCCAGCGGGGACTCGTCGAGAGCCAGCAGGGACACCACCCCGGCCAGCACCGGCGCGTCGTCGGCCTCCTCCTCCGCCGCCGCACGGAGGGCTTCCGCGATCCGTCCGGCCAGCGCCGACCGGTCCGTCTCCCCTGCCTGGATCTCGCTGCGCAGCACCCGGGCGCCACGGCCGGCCAGAGCCTCGTGGCAGTCGGCGGCCAGTGCCTCGTGATCGGATCCGGCCGGTGCCAGCACCAGCCAGGTACCCGACAGCGTCGCGGAGGCAAGGGGGCGAGCGGCGTCCAGGTGACGCGGTAGCGCCAGTCGGCGGTCACCGACTCGTCGCGGGTGCGTCGGCGCCACGCCGCCAAGGCGGGCAACAGTTCGCGCAGCCGTTCACCGTCCAGCGACAGCGCCCGCGACACACCCTCCACATCACCACCGGTCACCGCAGCCCAGAACGCACCTCCTCCGCCGACCCACCGACAGCCACCCCACGCACAGCCGCAACCGGCTTGGGCCAGTACCGCTGCCGCTGAAACGCATACGTCGGCAACCCCACCCGCACACCCACCGGCAACACCAACGACCAATCCACCCCCACACCCTGCACATACACCTCAGCAAACGAAGCCAACAACCGCCCCGCACCACCATCATCCCGACGCAACGACCCACCCACCACCGCACCGGACACCACACCCTCAAGCGTCTCCGACACCGCAGCCGTCAACACCGGATGCGCGGAAGCCTCCACAAACACCCCGTAGCCATCCCGGCCCAGCACCTCCACCGCCCGACTGAACTCCACCGTCGCGCGCAGACTCGCATACCAGTAACCCGCATCCAGCTCCGGACCGCTGAGATACTCACCCGTCATCGCCGAAACCATCGGAACCCGCGCCGACTGCGGAACAACACCCTCCAGCAGACGCAGGATCTCCTCCTGCAACTCGTCCACCTGCGGACCGTGCGAGGCGTAGTCCACCGGCAGCACCCTCACCCGCACACCATCCCGCACACAAGCAGCCTCGATCTCCGCCAACACCTCCGGAGAACCCGACACCACCGTCGCACCAGGACCGTTCACCGCAGCCACCGACACCCGGTCACCCCACGCACCCACCCGAACCCGCACCCCAGCAGCAGACTCCGCAATCGACATCATCCCGCCACGACCCGACAACGCCAGCAACGCCCGACTACGCAACGCCACCACCTTCGCCGCATCCTCCAGCGACAGGACCCCGCCACCACCGCCGCCGCAATCTCACCCTGCGAATGACCCACCACCGCATCCGGCACCACCCCAGCCGCCTGCCACACCGCCGCCAACGACACCATCACCGCCCACAACACCGGCTGCACCACATCCACCCGATCCAACCCCGGAGCACCCCCACGACCAGCCACCACATCACCCAACGACCACTCCACAAACGGCGCCAACGCCCGCTCACACTCCCCCAACCGCGCCGCAAACACCGGCGAGACAGCGGCCAACTCACGACCCATCCCCACCCACTGCGAACCCTGACCCGGGAACACCAACACCACCGGACCAACCACCCCACCAGCCACACCACCCACGACACCGCCGACGGACTGACCAGCGGCAAGGGCCGTCAGCCCGGTCATGAGGTCGGCGGAACCGTTGGTGGTGACGACCGCGCGGTGCTCGAAGGCTGTCCGGGTGGTGGCCAGCGACCAGCCGACATCGACCGGATCAAGTTCTTGATGTGCCGTCACATAAGTTGCCAGCCGGGCTGCTTGATCCAGCATGCCTTCCGGCGAGTGGGCCGAGACCAGCCAGGCGGTCCCTTCCGACAGCACCCGGGGCGGGACAACCGGCTCGGCTTCGCTCGCCTCGGGCTCGGTGTCGTCGGTGGGGGCCTCCTCCAGGATCATGTGGGCGTTGGTGCCGCTGATGCCGAAGGCGGACACCCCGGCCCGGCGCGGACGGCCCTCGGCCCGCCACGCCACCGGCTCGGTCAGCAGTCGCACCTCGCCCGTGTTCCAGTCCACCTGCGGGGACGGCACATCGGCGTGCAAGGTGGCCGGAGCAGCCCGTGTTGCAGGGCCAGCACCATCTTGATGAACCCTGCGGCGCCGGCGGCCTGTTGGGTGTGGCCGATGTTGGACTTCACCGAGCCCAGCAGCAACGGCCTTCCCTCGGGCCGGTTCTGGCCGTAGGTGGCCAGGATTGCCTGTGCCTCGATCGGGTCCCCCAGACGGGTGCCCGTGCCATGACCTTCGACCGCGTCCACATCGCCCGGTTCCAGCCCGGCACTGGCCAGCGCCGCCCGGATCACCCGCTGCTGCGAAGGACCGTTGGGCGCCGACAGACCGTTCGAGGCACCGTCCTGGTTCACCGCACTACCCGCCACCACCGCCAGCACCGTGTGCCCGTTGCGGCGCGCATCCGAGAGCCGCTCCAGCACGATCATGCCCGCGCCCTCGGCCAGACCCATCCCGTCCGCCTCGGCCGAGAACGCCTTACAGCGACCGTCCGCCGCCAACGCACCCTGCTGCGAGAAGCCGATGAACTCGCCGGGGTTGGTGATGATCATCACGCCGCCGGCCAGGGCCAGGTCGCACTCCCCGGCGCGCAGAGCCTGCGCGGCCAGGTGCAGCGACACCAGCGAGGACGAACAGGCGGTGTCCACCGTCACCGCCGGGCCTTCCAGGCCCAGGGTGTAGGAGATCCGGCCGGAGATCACGCTGGTCACATTGCCGGTGATCAGATGACCCGCCGACTCCTCGTCGAACCCGGGCTGCTCGGAGTAGCCGGAGGACGCCGCGCCCGCGAAGACACCCGTCAGCGAGCCGCGCAGGGAGACCGGGTCCAGCCCCGCGTGCTCCAGTGCCTCCCAGGACGTCTCCAGCAGCAGCCGCTGCTGCGGGTCCATCGCCAGCGCCTCACGCGGGCTGATCCGGAAGAACGCCGGGTCGAAGTCGGCCGCCCCGCTGACGAATCCGCCCTCGCCGGTGATCGAGCCCAGGGTCTGGCCGGGTGCGGCGGCGAGGAGCGCGGCGATGTCCCAGCCCCGGTCGGCCGGGAACCCGCCGATGGCGTCCCCGCCAGTGGCGAGCATCCGCCACAGAGCTTCGGGGCTGTCCACCCCGCCGGGGAACCGGCAGCCCAGGCCGACAACCACGACCGGGTCCGTGCCCGACACCGGGGTGACCCACGAGCCGGTCGGCTCCAGCTGCCGGCTGCCCAGCAGCTGGGTGAGGATCTGCTGGGCCAGCACCTGGGAGGAGGGGTAGTCGAAGACGACCGTGGAGGGCAGTTGCAGGCCGGTGGCCCGGTTCAGCCGGCCGCGCAGCTCGACTGCGGTCAGCGAGTCGAAACCGAGGTCGCGGAAGGCCCGGCCGGTCTCGACCGAGTCGACGGAGGTGTGCCCGAGCACGGCCGCCGCGTGGGCGCGGACCAGGTCCGTCACCATGCGCTCCCGCTGCCCGGGTGTGGCACCGACCAGGCGGCCGAGCAGTTCGGCGGCCTCGCCCGAGGTGACCACCGCGCCGCCGCTGGGGGCGGGCTCGGTCTGCCGTGCTTCGGGGATGCCGTCCAGCAGCGGCCAGGACCGCATGGCGTTGAACACGGCCGAGAAGCGCGGCCAGTCGACGTCCGCGAGCGACAGTGCGGTCTCGTCGTCGGCGAGCACCTGGCCGAGGGCCGTCAGCGCCCGCTCGGGGTTCAGCAGCCGCAGGCCCTGGCGGCGGAGCCGCTCCGGGATCACGCTCTGTGCGCGGTCGGCCCCGTCGGAGTCCTGGCCGGTGTCCCAGACGCCCCAGGCCACCGAGGTCGCGGGCAGACCCCGGGCGCGGCGGTTCTCCGCCAGCGCGTCGAGATGGGCGTTGGCGGCCGCATAGGCGCCGTGCTCGCTGACGCCCCAGATCGAGGCGATCGAGGAGAAGAGGACGAAGGCGTCCAGGTCCAGGCCGACGGTCAGCTCGTCCAGGTGGGTGGCCCCGGCGACCTTGGCGCCCATGGCCAGCGCCAGCTGGTCCACGCCGGTGTCCTCCAGGGTCAGCAGGTCCACCGCCATGGCTCCGTGGATCACCGTCGACAGAGCCGGGCCGGTGCGGTCGATCCGGGCGAGCAGGCCGGCGACCGCGTCGCGGTCGGTGACGTCGCAGCAGGCCATGCTGACCGGGTTCCGGCGGTGGCCAGGGTCGCGGCCAGGTCGGCCGCCCCCGGGATCATCGGTCCGCCCCGGCTGATCAGCGTCACCTGAGGGGCTCCGGTCCCGGCCAGCCAGCGGGCCAGGTGCGGGCCGATGGCGCCGCTCGCGCCGGTCACCAGCACGGTGCCGCGCGGCTGCCACGGGCTGCTGCTGCGGGAGGGGCCGCTGCGGACCAGCCGGCGACCGGCGATCCCGGCGGGGCGGATGGCCACCTGGTCCTCGCCGCATCCGGCCAGGACCGCACCGAGGCGGCTCGCGGCGCGGGAGTCGAGCACCGGCGGCAGGTCGATCAGGCCGCCCCAGCGGTCGGCGTGCTCCAGACCGGCCACCCGGCCCAGGCCCAGGCCTGCGCCTGGGCCGGGCTGCTGAGCAGTTCGCCGGGGGCGGCGGCCACGGCGCCGCAGGTCAGCACCCACAGCGGCGCGGCGATCCCGGCCCGGCCGAGGGCCTGCACCAGGCCCAGGGTCCCGGCCAGGCCGCCGTTCAGCAGCGGCTGTGCGGGCAGCGGCGTCTCGTCCAGCGTCAGCAGCGAGACCACGCCCGCCACCGGCGTCCGGGCAGAACCTTCGTCGTCGGCATCGGCGGCGGTATCGGCGTCGGCGAGGAGGCCGGCGATCCGGGCCGCGAGCCGGTCCGGGTCGACCTCGCCGCGCGGCACCTCGGCCGTCAGCACGTCCGCGCCGCGCGCGCTCAGCGCCCGCAGGCACTCGGCGCGCAGCTCCGTGTGGCCGCCGTCGGGGGTGAGTACCAGCCAGGTGCCGTGCAGGGCGGTGGCGGCCGGGTCGGGGACGGGCACCCAGGAGACCCGGTAGCGCCAGCCTGCGGTCGCCGAGTCGTCGCGCTCCCGGCGCCGCCAGGACGCCAGTGCCGGGACGACATCGCCCAGCAGTTCACCGTCCACGGCGAGAGTCCCGGCCAGGGCGTCCACGTCGCCGTTCTCGACGGCGGCCCAGAACCGGGCCTGCGCCGCCGAGTCACCCTCGCCCGGGGCGAGGCCGTCGGCACCTCCGGCGGCGGCCTTCGCAGCGGCCGGAGCCGGCCAGTAGTGCTGCCGCTGGAACGCGTAGGTCGGCAGGTCGACACGCTGCCCGGCGGGCAGCACCGCCGCCCAGTTGACCGGCACACCCTGGACATGGGCCTCGGCCAGCGAGGCCAGCAGCCGGGCCGGGCCGCCGTCGTCCCGGCGCAGCGTGCCGGTCACCACCGGCGCCGGGCCTGAGTGGGTGTCGGCCGCCTCGGGAGCGGTGAGGCCCTCCAGGACGGCGGTGACGGACGTGGTCAGCACCGGGTGCGCGGAGGCCTCGATGAACAGGCTGTGCCGCGACCGCCGAGCACCTCGACGGCGCGGGAGAACTGCACCGGGGCGCGCAGGCTGGCGTACCAGTAGCCGGCGTCCAGCTCCGGGCCCTCCAGCAGCTCACCGGTCATCGCCGAGACCATCGGCACCTGGGCCGGCCGCGGGCGATCCCGGCCAGCAGCCGCAGGATCTCCTCCTGCAGTTCGTCGACCTGGGGGCCGTGCGAGGCGTAGTCCACCGGCAGCAGCCGGGCCCGCACGCCCTCGCGCCCGCACCCGGCCTCGATCTCCGCCAGCGCCTCCGGGGTGCCCGAAACCACCGTCGCACCGGGCCCGTTGACCGCGGCCACCGACACCTGCCCGGCCCAGGGTTCGATCCGCTCCCGCACCGCGTCCGCGGACTCGGCGACGGACAGCATTCCGCCGCGCCCGGACAGCGCGGTCAGCGCCCGGCTGCGCAGCGCGACCACCTTGGCAGCGTCCTCCAGCGACAGGATCCCGGCCACCACGGCCGCCGCGATCTCGCCCTGCGAGTGGCGACCACCGCGTCCCGGCTGCACCCCGGCGGCCTGCCACACCGACGCCAGCGACACATCACCGCCCACAGCACAGGCTGCACGACATCCCCCGGTCGAAGCGGGCGCCCTCGGCTCCGGCGAGCACCTCGTCCAGGGACCAGTCGGCGAAGGGGGCCAGCGCCTGCCCGCACTCGGCCAGGCGGGCCGCGAACACCGGTGAGGAGGAGGCGAGTTCACGCCCCATGCCGATCCACTGCGAGCCCTGGCCGGGGAAGACGAAGACGCCCCGGCCGCGGCCGCGTCCGGCCGGGACCACGCCGCCGGTCACCCCGGCGGCAGGCAGGTCGGCGGCCAGCGCGGCCAGGCCCGCGAGCAGTTCCTCCTGGTCCTGGCCGCGGACCACAGCCCGGTGCTCGAAGGCCGAGCGGGGGTCGCCAGCGACCAGCCGATGGTCGGCCAGGTCCTGGGCGCCGAGCCCGGTCCGGCCCCGGGTGAACTCGGCCAGCCGCTCGGCCTGGGCCCGCAGTCCTTCGGCGGTCCGCGCCGACACCAGCCAGGCCGTTGCCCTCGGACAGCACCGGCGGCGCCGGCACGGCCGGGGCCGCGGCGGCGCGGGTCTCGGCGAGGTCGCCCTCGGCGTCGGCCGCGGCGGGTGCTTCCTGCACGATGACATGGACGTTGGTGCCGCTGGCGCCGAACGCGGAGACACCGGCCCGGCGCGGCTGGTCGTCGGCGGGCCACGGCACCGCCTCGGTCAGCAGTTGAACGTCGCCCCCGCCGACCAGTCCACCTCAGGCGTGGGACGTCGACATGCAGGGTCTGCGGCATCAGCCCGTGCTGGAGGGCCAGCACCATCTTGATGACCCCGGCCACGCCTCCGGCGGCCTGGGTGTGGCCGATGTTGGACTTCACCGAACCCAGCCGCAACGGCCTTCCCTCGGGCCGGTTCTGGCCGTAGGTGGCCAGGATCGCCTGGGCCTCGATCGGGTCGCCGAGAACCGTGCCCGTGCCGTGGGCCTCGACCACGTCCACCTGGTCGGTGCGCACCCGGGCGTTGGCCAGGGCCTCGCGGATCACCCGCTGCTGCGAGGGACCGTTCGGCGCGGTCAGCCCGTTGCTGGCGCCGTCCTGGTTCGCCGCACTGCCCGCGATCAGGGCCAGCACCGGATGCCCGTTGCGACGGGCGTCCGAGAGCCGTTCCAGCACGACCAGCCCGGCGCCCTCACCCCAGCCCATGCCGTCCGCGGCGCCGGCGAACGCCTTGCTGCGCCCGTCCGCGGCCATGCCCTGCTGCCGGGAGAACTCCGCGAACGCCCCCGGGGTGACCATCACCACCACGCCGCCCGCGAGCGCCAGCGAGCAGTCGCCGGAGCGCAGCGCCTGAGCGGCCAGGTGCAGTGCGACCAGCGAGGAGGAGCAGGCCGTGTCCACCGTCACCGCGGGCCCTTCCAGGCCCAGCGTGTACGAGACCCGGCCGGAGATCATCGCAGTCTGACTACCAGTCAGAAGATAGCCTTCGGAGCCGGTTTCGGCCTCGACCAGGCCTTCGCCGTACCCGGCGAAGGCGGCCCCGACGAACACGCCGGTCGAGGAGCCGCGCAGCGACCTCGGCTCGATCCGGGCCCGCTCCAGCGACTCCCACGCGACCTCCAGCAGCATCCGCTGCTGGGGTCCATCGCCAGTGCCTCACGCGGGCTGATCCCGAAGAACCCCGCGTCGAACTCCGCCGCGTCATAGACGAAACCGCCCTGGTGGGCGAAGGAGTCGGCACTGTCCGGGTTGCTCCGCCGCAGTGCCTCCCAGCCCCGGTCGTCCGGGAATCCGGAGACCGCGTCCGTGCCGGAAACCATCAGGTCCCAGAAGCTCTGCGGGTCGCGGGCACCGCCGGCGTACCGGCAGCCCAGACTCACGATCGCAATCGGTTCCTGTTCGGCCGCCTCCATCCGGCGCAGCCGCTTGCGGGTTTCCTGAAGCTCGGCCGACGCCTTCTTGAGGTAGTCAAAAAGTTTCTCTTGGCTATCCATGACGGACTCCTGAAGCAATGAGCGAATCAATTGGTCTGCGGCGTCGATCGCGGTAGCCCGAGTTCCTGATCCAGGAAACTGAACACCTCGTCGGGCGTGGCCGATTGGAACTCGATGTCGGTACTCGCGGGCTCATCCGCGCGTTGGGTCCCAATCCAGTTGGACAGCATTCCCCGTAGCAGTCTGGTGACGTCGTCGCGCAACTCGCAGTCCCCGGCGACGGCGGACAGGGCGGACTGGAGCTGTTCGATCTCGTTGATGATCGACGGCGATCCAGTCCCTTCGTCCGGGCTCATCACGGTCCGTACATGGTCCGCCAGGAGCTCCGGCGTGGGGTAGTCGAACACCAGCGTGGCCGGGAGTTTCATCCCGGTCGCGGTGTTCAGCCGGTTGCGCAGTTCCACAGCGGTGAGTGAGTCGAAACCCAGGTCCTTGAAGGCCCGGTCGGCCTCCACCTCGTCCGCCGAGGAGTGCCCGAGGACGGCGGCGGCCTCGGCCCTGATCAGCTCTGTAAGCATTCGCTCCTGGTCGGCCGGGGTCAACCCGTGCAACTGCTGCCCGAGAGCGCCACCCTGGGCGGTTCCGTGGGCCGGACCGTCCTGGCCGTCCCGTGCGGAGGCGTCGGCGTCGAGCGCCTGCCGTACCTCGGGCAGGTCGCCGATCAGCGCGCTGGGCCGGTGCAGGGTGAACACCGGCGCGAACCGGGCCCAGTCCAGATCGGCGACCGTCAGCGTCCCGGTGGCGTTGGGCCGGTCGACGATCCCGGCCAGCGACTCGATCGCCCGCTCCGGGGCCATCTCCCGCAGGCCCAGCCGCTGCAACCGGTCGCCGCCCTCGCCCTGGCCCATCCCGCCGCCGCCCCACAGCCCCCAGGAGACCGACGCGGCCGCCAGTCCGCGGCCGCGGCGGTGCTCGGCCAGGCCGTCCAGGAAGGCGTTGGCGGCGGCATAGCCGGCCTGCTGGCCGCTGCCCCAGATCGCGGCACCGGAGGAGAACAGCACAAAGGCGGTCAGCTCCCGTTCTGCCGTGAGCTCGTGCAGGTTGGCCGCACCGGCGGCCTTGGCCGCGGCGACCTCGGCCAGCCCGGCCAGGGTGAGCTCATCCAGCGGCAGGACCTGGTTGGTCCCGGCGGCATGGAAGACGGCGTCCAGTGCCGGTCCGGTCCGGTCGATCCGCTCGATCAGCCCGGCGGTGTGCTGCCGCTCGGCGGTGTCGCAGGCCACCACCTCGACGGCGCTGCCGGATTCCGCCAGCCGGGCGGCCAGCGCGGCGGCTCCGGCGGCGGTCGGCCCGGAGCGGCTGGACAGCACGATCCGGGGGCGCGGCGCTCGGCCAGCCAGTCGCCGATCCGGGCGCCGATGGCGCCGGTCCCACCGGTCAGCAGCACGGTCCCGGTAGGCGTCCACGGCTCGGTCACCGGTGTCGCCCGCGGCGCCCGGACCAGCCGGCGGCCGCGGAGGCCGCCGCCGCGGATCGCCACCTGGTCCTCGGGGCTGCGGTGGCGTCGGCCGCCAGCAGCCGCACCAGGCGGTCCCGGGCCGGTGCGTCCAGCTCCGGTGGCAGGTCGATGAGTCCGCCCCAGCGGGCGGGGTGCTCCAGCGCCGCGGCCCGGCCCAGCCCCCACACCGTCGACTGGCCGGGCGCGGTCAGCGGCTCGCCGGGGTCGGCGGCGCGCGCCCCGGGTCAGCACCCACAGCGGTGCCTCGGTGCCGTTGTCACCGAGCGCCTGGAGCAGTGCCAGTGTCCCGGCCAGGCCACTGCTGACCCCGGGGGCCCCGGGCAGCCGCGACTCGTCCAGCGCCAGCAGCGAGAGCACGCCCGCCACCTGGGTGGGCCCATCCAGCAGGGCCGCCAGCTCCCGGCGTCCGCTCTCCCCCGGCGCGACCTCGACCAGTACCGTCCGGGCGCCGACCGCTTCCAGGGCCTGGGCACAGCTGTCGGCCTGCTCCCGCTGGGCGGGGGTGGTGACCAGCAGCCAGGTGCCGGTCAGCGCCGCGGGTCGCGGGTCGGGCAGGGCCGCCCAGATGACCCGGTAGCGCCAGTCGGCGGCGCCGGTGGTGCCGCGTTCGCGCTGCCGCCAGGAGGCCAGCGCGGGCAGGGCCTCGCGGAAGGGCCGGTCCGGGTCGACGGCGAGCGTGTCGGTCAGCCCGGCCAGGTCGCCGTCCTCGACGGCGGTCCAGAACCGGTTCTCGGCGGGGCTGGCACCCTCGGCTGCCCGGTCTGCCTCGATCCAGAACTTCTGGTGCTGGAAGGCGTAGGTGGGCAGGTCGACGCGCCGACCGGCGGGCAGCACCGCCGCCCAGTCCACCGGCACCCCGTGCACCTGCGCCTGCGCCAGCGAGGCCAGCAGCCGGGCCGCGCCACCGTCGTCCCGGCGCAGCGTGCCGGTCACCACCGGCGTCCGGCGCCGGCTCCGGGCCCGGTCGCTGCCCGGTTCCGCCGGGTCACCGTCCGGTCCGGGGCGCTCCGGGGCCTGCGTCCGCGCCGGGGCTTGGGTCTGCTCAGGGGTCCGCGTCCGGTCCAGGGCCTGGGCCTGCTCCAGAGCCTGGGTCTGCTCCAGTACCGCGCCGACGGCGGTGGCCAGCACCGGGTGCGCGGAGGTCTCGATGAACACCTCGTGCCCGTCCCGGGCGAGGGTCTCGATCGCCCGGGAGAACTCGACGGTCGCCCGCAGGCTGGCATACCAGTAGCCGGCGTCCAGCTCGGGGCCCTCCAGGTAGGCGCCGGTCATCGCCGAGACGATCGGGATCCGGGCCGGACGCGGGGCGACGCCGTCGAGCAGCCGCTCGATCTCCTCGCGGAGGGCGTCCACCTGCGGGCCGTGCGAGGCGTAGTCCACCGGCAGCAGCCGGGCCCGCACGCCCTCGCGCTCGCAACCGGCTTCGATCTCCGCCAGCGCCTCCGGAGTGCCGGAGACCACGGTGGCCTCCGGGCCGTTGACCGCCGCCACCGACACCCGGTCGTCCCAGGGCTTCACCCGGTCCCGGACCGCTTCGGCGGGCTCGGCGATGGAGAGCATGCCGCCGCGCCCGGACAGCGCGGTCAGCGCCCGGCTGCGCAGCGCCACGATCCGGGCGGCATCCTCCAGCGACAGAATCCCCGCCACCACAGCCGCCGCGATCTCCCCTGCGAATGCCCCACCACCGCATCCGGCGCGACACCCGCCGCCTGCCACACCGCCGCCAGCGACACCATCACCGCCCACAACGCCGGCTGCACCACATCCACCCGCTCCAAACCAGGAGCACCCTCCACACCGTTCAACACCCCGGCCAACGACCACTCCACAAACGGCGCCAGAGCCCGCTCACACTCCGCCAACCGCGCCGCGAACACCGGCGAAACCGCAGCCAGCTCACGACCCATCCCGGCCCACTGCGAACCCTGACCCGGGAACACGAACACCACCCGGCCACCGCCACCGGCCGGAACCGAACCGGTCACCACCGCCGACGACGGCCGACCGGCGGCCACCGCCGACAACCCCGCCAGCAACTCCGCCCGACTCCCCCCAGAACCACCGCCCGGTGCTCGAACACCGACCGGGTGGTGGCCAACGACCAGGCCACCTCCCCCGCGTCCAACTCGGCTCGGGCGGAAGCCCATTCAGCCAGACGACCGGCTTGCCCGGCCAGGCCCGCTGCGGACCGCCCGGACACCGGCCAGGCCACCGTCGGCCCTGCCAGCACCGGCAGAGCCGGGCCCAAGTCGCCTACGGCGTTGGGGGTTTCGTTGCGGGGGCTTCCTCGATGATGATGTGGGCGTTGGTGCCGCTCATGCCGAAAGAGGAGATTCCGGCGCGCCGGATCCGGTCGTTGACCGGCCAGGGCCTGGCCTCGGCCAGCAACCGCACCTCCCCGGCCGCCCAGTCGATGTTCTCGGCCGGCTGCTCCGCATACAGACTGCGCGGCAACTCCTGGTGCCGCAAAGCCAGCACCATCTTCATCACCCCGGCCGCACCCGCCGCACTCTGCGTGTGCCCCAGATTCGACTTCACCGACCCCAACCACAACGGGCCTTCCCCGGAACGCTGCTGACCGTAGGTCGCCAGCAACGCCTGCGCCTCGATCGGGTCCCCCAGCGTCGTCCCCGTCCCGTGCGCCTCCACCACGTCCACATCCGCCGCCGACAGCCGCGCACTGGCCAACGCCGCCCGAATCACCCGCTGCTGCGAAGGACCGTTCGGCGCCGTCAGACCATTCGACGCACCGTCCTGGTTCACCGCACTGCCACGCACCACCGCCAGCACCGGATGCCCGTTGCGCCGCGCATCCGACAACCGCTCCAGCACGATCATGCCCGCGCCCTCGGCCATGCCCATCCCGTCGGCCGAGGCCGAGAACGCCTTGCAGCGACCGTCCTGCGCCAGACCCCGCTGCCGGGAGAAGCCCGCCAGGCCGCCGGTCGTCGCCATGACCGTGACACCACCGGCCAGGGCGAGTGCGCACTCACCGGACCGCAGCGCCTGGGCGGCCAGGTGCAGCGCCACCAGCGAGGAGGAGCAGGCCGTGTCGATCGTCACCGCCGGGCCCTCCAGGCCCAGCGTGTAGGAGACCCGGCCGGAGAGGACGCTGGTCGCGCCGCCGGTCATCAGGTGCCCCTCGGAGGCGGAGGAGCCGAACAGGCCGTAGCCCCAGGTGGTCCCGCCGGCGAAGACCCCGGTCTGTGAGCCGCGCAGGCTGACCGGGTCGATCCCGGCCCGCTCCAGCGCCTCCCAGGAGACCTCCAGCAGCAGCCGCTGCTGCGGGTCCATCGCCAGCGCCTCACGCGGACTGATCCCGAAGAAGCCCGCGTCGAACTCGGCGGCGTCGTGCAGATACCCGCCGGAGCGGGCGTAGAAGGTACCGGCCTTGTCCGGGTCCGGGTCGTAGAGGCTGTCGATGTCCCAGCCACGGTCCAGCGGCAGCGGGGTCACCGCGTCGACCCCGTCGGCCAGCAGCCCCCACAGCGCCTCCGGGTCGCTGACACGCCGGGGAAGCGGCAGCCCATGCCCACGATGGCGATGGGGTCGTCGGCTCCGGCCGGAGCGGCGGAGGCGAGCGCGGCCGGGCCGGGGCCGGGTTCAGGGCACCGAGCAGTTCCGCAGCCAGGTGCCCGGCCAGGACCGTGGCCGTCGGGTAGTCGAAGACCAGGGTGGCGGGCAGCCGCAGCCCGGTCGCCGTGCTCAGCCGGTTGCGCAGGTCGACCGCCGTGAGCGAGTCGAAGCCCAGGTCGGTGAACGCCCGGCCGACCTCCACCGAGTCCGCGGACGCGTGGCCGAGCACAGCGGCGACATGGGAGCGCACCAGCTCGGTCAGCATCCGTTCGCGTTCGGCCGGGGAGACCGGGGCCAGCCGCCGGCGCAGGGCGTCTGTCCCGGCGTCGGCGGCGGCCGAGGCGGTGGACAGCCGGGCCGGGCCGGCCAGGCCACGCAGCAGGGCCGGGATCCCGGCGCCACGGGCAGCCTGGGCACGCATCCCTGGTACGTCGAAACGGACCGGCATCAGCAGCGCCTCGTCCCGGCCGAGGGCCAGGTCGAGTACGGCCAGCCCCTCCTCGGCGGAGAGTTCGGCGGCGCCGCTGCCGGTGATCCGGTGCAGCAGCCCCTGGCTGAGGTTCCGGCCGATGCCCTCGCTGGCCAGCCAGGCACCCCAGGCCAGGGCGACGGCAGGCAGCCCCTCGGCGCGGCGGCGGCAGGCCAGCGCGTCCAGGAAGGCGTTACCGGCCGCGTAGTTGCCCTGCCCGGCCGCGCCGAAGGCCGCCGCACCCGAGGAGAAGAGCACGAACAAGTCCAGGTCACAGCCCTGGGTCAGCTCGTGCAGGGCCCAGGCGGCGTCGGCCTTGGGCCGCATCACGGCGTCGACCCGCTCGGGGGTGAGCGAGCCGATGGTGCCGTCGTCGATGACCCCGGCGGTGTGCACCACGCCGGTCAGTTCGCTCCCTGCGGGCAGTGCGGCCAGCAGCGCGGCCAGGGCGCTCCGGTCGGCGGCGTCACAGGCGACAACGCTCACCCCGGCTCCGGCGGCCGCGATTCCGGCGGCCAGGGCGGCGGCCCCGGCGGCGGCCGGGCCGGAACGGCTGACCAGCAGCAGGCGCCGGGCCCGACCGGTCACCGCCAGATGCCGGGCGGTCAGCCCGGCCAGCTTCCCGGTGCCGCCGGTGACCACGACCGTGCCAGGGGTGCGAGGCGCCGCTTCCCCGGGCTCGCTCGCCGACGGGGCGGCGGACGGGCGGACCAGCCTGCGGCCGTAGGCGTTGCCGCCACGGACGGCGATCTCCGGCTCCCCGGCGTCCAGCGCGGCAACCAGCACCCCGACCGGGTCCCTCGTCGGCGGGAGCCTCGGCGGGCAGATCGACCAGCAGCAGGCGGCCGGGGTTCTCGGTCTGCGCCGAGCGCAGCAGGCCCCAGGCCGCAGCAGCGCCCAGGTCGGCGACGCCCTCGTCCGGACCGGTCGAGACCGCGCCCCGGGTGACCACGACCAGTCGCGTCGGGAGTTCCAGCGCCAGCCACTGCTGCGCCAGTTCCAGCGCCTCGCCGACCACCCGCCGGGCGTCCGCGCCCCGGTCCCGCGGCTCGGGCCGGCTGTGGGCCGCCGACCCGACCGTGACCAGCACCGCCGCCGGGAGCGCTCCGCCTGCCTCGACGGCGGCTGCCAGCGCGGCCAGATCGGCATAGCGGTCGGCCCCGGCCCCGTCGGCTCCGGCTCCGGTCGCGGTGACCGTCGCGGTGCCGACAGTGCCCAGGCGCTCGGCCAGCCCCAGCCGGTCCGGCCCGGCGACCGCCCAGCGGCCGCCGGAAACGGGTGCCGGCACCGGGACGGGGATCCACTCGATCCCGAACAGGGCGTCCGCCGGGGCGTTCCCGGCCGCCGAGGCCGACAGCGGACGCAGCGCCAGCGACTCCACCGCGGCCACCGGTGCCCCGGTCGGGTCGGCTGCGAGCAGCGACAGCCCGCCGGTCGGCGACTGCCGGATCCGGACCCGCAGCACCGAGGCGCGACCGCGTACAGCGTCATCCCGGACCAGGCGAAGGGCAGCTGCGCCTCGCCGTCCTGATCCACCGGCTCGACCGCTTGCAGGGCGGCGACCAGCAGGGCCGGGTGCAGCCCGAAGTCGGCGGCGCCCTCGGCGACCGTGTCGGGCAGGGCGACCTCGGCGAAGAGGTCCCCGTCGCGCCGCCAGGCGGCCCGCAGCCCTGGAACGCGGGCCCGAACCCGGCCGCCCGGCCTGCCCCGTGCACCGGCACGGCCTCGGCGTCGGCCGGGGGCCAGACGGTGAGGCCGCTCGCGGGGGTCGGCGGGCGGCTGGGCCGGGGCTATCCGCCCGGCGGCGTGCCTGGTCCAGGGGACTCCGGCGTCCATCGGCCGGGCATGGATCCCGACCTCGCGCCGCCCGTCGCTGTCAGGAGCGCTCACGGTCACCTGGACCTGGACGAAGCCGGTGGCGGGCAGCACCAGCGGCGCCGCCATGGTCAGCTCGTCGATCCGGGTGCAGCCCAGCCGCGCACCGGCCACGGCGGCGAGCTCGGCGAAGCCGGTTCCGGGGAAGAGGACCGCTCCCCCCAGCCGGTGGTCGGCGAGCCAGGGCTGGGCCGCCACCGACAGCCGCCCGGTGAACACCAGGGCGTCGCCCTCGGCCAGTTCGACCACGGCGCCGAGCAGCGGATGCCCGCCGGATCCCATACCGACGGTTCCCAGCCCGGCGGAGGCGAGGTCAGCGGTTCCGGAGCGGGTCTGTGGCCAGTAGCGCTGACGCTGGAAGGGATATGTCGGCAGGTCGACGCGCGCCCGGCGGGCAGTACCGCCGCCCAGTCCACCGACACCCCCTGCACATACGCCTCGGCCAACGACGCCAGCAACCGCCCCGCACCACCATCCCCCGCCGCAACGACCCCACCCACACCCGCAACACCCAACCCCTCCAACGACTCCACCACACCACCCGTCAACACCGGATGCGGCGACACCTCCACAAACACCCCGAACCCATCACGCCCCAACCGCTCCACACCCGCGCAAACTGCACCGTCCCCGCAAACTCTCATACCAGTACCCCGCACCAGCCTCCACACCATCCACATAATCACCCGTCAACCCCGACACCCACGGCACCCGACCAGCACCAGGCACCACCCCCGCCAACACCCCACAATCTCCTCCCGCACACCCTCCACCTGCGGACCATGCGGCGCATAATCCATCGGCACAAACCGCGTCCGCACCCCCACCCCCGCAAACTCCCCCGCCAACACCTCAAGCGCACCCACCGGACCAGAAACCGTCACCGCACCAGGACCATTGACCGTCGCCACCGCCAACCCCACATCACCACCCACCAACCGCGCCTCCACCACCTCCAACGACGCAGCCACCGCCAACACCCCACCCCCACCAACCAACCCCAGCATCGCCCGCCCACGAAGCGCCACCACCCGCGCACCATCACCCAACGACAACACCCCAGCCACACACGCCGCCGCAATCTCCCCCTGACTGTGACCAATCACCGCATCCGGAACAACCCCCGCCGCCTCCCACACCGCCGCCAACGACACCATCACCGCCCACAACACCACATGCACCACATCCAACCGCTCCAACCCCGGAGCACCCTCCACCCCACCCAACACCTCAAACAGATCCCACTCCACAAACGGCGCCAACGCCGCACCACACTCCGCCAACCGCGCCGCGAACACCGGCGACACCTCAACCAGCTCACGACCCATCCCCACCCACTGACCACCCTGCCCAGGAAACACGAACACCACCGGGGCAGGTGTCCCGGCGGTGCCGGTGACCACCTGTGCAGACGGCTGGCCGGCCGCCAACGCGGCTGTTCCCGACGTCAGTTCGTCCCGGGTCGCACCGAGCAGGACCGCGCGGTGCTCGAAGGCGGAGCGGGTGGTGGCCAGCGACCAGGCCACGTCGGCCGGGGCCTGCGCGGCGGTGACGGCGGTGAGTTGCGCGGCCCGGGCGGTCAGCGCCTCGGCGCTGCGGCCCGAGAGCAGCCAGGCGGTGGTGTCGCCGGTGAGTACCCGGGGCTGCTCGTCCGGGCCGGCCGGCTCGGGGGTGCCGGGCTCGTCGGCGGGCGCCTCCTCCAGGATCACATGGGCATTGGTGCCGCTGACTCCGAACGCCGAGACACCGGCCCGCCGGGGCCGTGCGTCGGCGGGCCACGGCACTGCCTCGTTCAGCAGCTCGACCTGCCCGGCCGACCAGTCGATGTGTGTGGACGGATCGGCGGCGTGCAGGGTCGGCGGCAGCAGGCCGTGCTGGAGGGCGAGAACCATCTTCATCACCCGGCCGCCCCGGCGGCGGCCTGGGTGTGGCCGATGTTGGACTTCACCGAGCCCAGCCACAACGGCCTTTCCCCGTCCCGCTCCTGACCGTAGGTGGCCAGCAGCGCCTGCGCCTCGATCGGGTCCCCCAGCACCGTGCCGGTGCCATGCGCCTCCACCGCATCCACATCCGCCGCCGACAACCGCGCACTGGCCAACGCCGCCCGGATCACCCGCTGCTGCGAAGGACCATTCGGCGCGGTCAGCCCGTTGGAAGCACCGTCCTGATTCACCGCACTGCCACGCACCACCGCCAGCACCGGATGCCCATGACGCCGCGCATCCGACAACCGCTCCAGCACCAGCACCGCCGCGCCCTCGGCCCAGCCGGTGCCGTCGGCGGAGGCCGAGAACGCCTTGCAGCGCCCGTCCTCGGCCAGTCCTTCCTGCCGGGAGGTCTCCGAGTAGGCGGCGGGGACAGCCATCACGGTCACCCCGCCGGCCAGGGCCAGCGTGCACTCCCCGGACCGCAGTGCCTGCGCCGCCAGGTGGACCGCCACCAGCGACGACGAACAGGCGGTGTCCACCGTCACCGCCGGGCCCTCCAGGCCCAGCGTGTAGGACACCCGGCCGGAGATGACGCTGGGCGCCAGGCCGGTCAGCTGGTAGATCCCGGCTCCGGCAGCAGCATCCGCCGGGTACCCGGAGAACGACGCTCCGGCGAACACGCCAGTGGCCGAGCCCTGCAACGACCGGGGTCGATACCGGTGCGTTCCAGCGCCTCCCAGGAGGTCTCCAGCATCAGCCGCTGCTGCGGGTCCATCGCCAGCGCCTCACGCGGGCTGATCCCGAAGAAGCCCGGGTCGAACTCACCCGCCTCATGCACAAAACCGCCCTGGCACATGCTGGAGTCCGGGTCGATCTCGACACCGATCTGCCAGCCCCGGTCCAGCGGGAGCCGCGAGATCGCGTCCGTGCCGGTCGCCAGCAACTCCCACAGGCTCTCCGGGCTGTCGACGCCCCGGGGAGCCGGCAGCCCATCCCGACGACGGCGACGGGCTCCTGCTCGCCGGTCTCGAACTTGCGCAGCCGGTCCCGGGTTTCGTACAGCTCGGCCGACACCCTCTTCAGGTAGGCCAGAAGTTTCTCATTCTCTACCATCGAGGTTCCCCCTCAGATCCAGCGCCGAACAGTTCGATGAGCATCGGATTCAGGACACCCCGAGTTCCTTGTCGATGAAGTCGATGACTTCATCGACGGTCGCGGCCTCAAGCCTGCCGGCGGCCTCGTTCTCCTTCGGGGTGTCGCCGGCGCTGATCCACTTCGAGAGGACAGTCTGGAGGCGCACGGTGACGTCCGCGCGAATGCCGCTGCCCGCCGGAATGGCCGAGAGGATGTCCTCCAGTGCGTCGAGTTCGGTGAACACCGGTGGCGCCGCATCCTCGTCCTGGTATATGGCGGAGCGGAGTTGCGCCGCCAACGCCGTCGGCGTCGGGTAGTCGAAGATGACGGTGGCGGGCAGCCGTTGGCCGGTGGCCGTGTTCAGCCGGTTGCGGAGTTCGACCGCTGTCAGCGAGTCGAACCCGAGCTCCTTGAAGGCCCGTTCGGGACCCACCTGCTCGATCGAGGTATAGCCCAGCACAGTTGCGGCCTCGGTACGGACCAGGTTCACCAGGATCCGGTCCTGTTCGGCCCGTGAGCGGCCGGACAACTGCTCGGCCAGCGCGTTCGTCCCCGCTTCGGCGGCGTTGTCCTGCGCCGAACTCCGTTGCTGTGCGAGGGCACGGACCTCGGGCAGGTCGGCCAGCAGCGGGCTGGGCCGGCGCAGGGTGAACACCTCGCCGAACCGCTCCCAGTCGACGTCCGCGACGGTGAAGACCCCGCCACCGCCGTCCACCACCGAGGCCAGCGCGGCGATGCCCAGATCGCCGTCGAGGAACCGAAGTCCCCGCGACTGCAAGGCCGTTGCCGCGCCCTCGCTGTCGGCCATGCCGCCGCCGTCCCACGGCCCCCAGGCCACCGAGGCCCCGGCCAGGCCGCGGGCCGCCGCCGCTCGACCAGTGCGTCCAGGAACGCGTTCCCGGCCGCATAGCCGGGCTGCCGTCCACTGCCCCAGGTCGCCGAGATCGACGAGAACACCACGAACGCGGACAGCTTGTGATCAGCCGTCAGTTCATCCAGCCAGAGCGCCCCGCCGACCTTGGCCGCCATCACCCCGGCCACGGCGGCCAGATCCGTCTCCTCGATCAGCGTGGCCTCCGGCAGCCCGGCGGCATGGATCACCGCGGTCAGCTCCGGGCCGTCGGCCGCGATCCGCGCCAGCAGCCCGGCGACCTGCTCCCGGGCGCCGATGTCGGCGGCCAGCACCGTGGCCTCGGCCCCGGTCTCTGCCAGCCCGGCGGCCAGGCCCGCCACCCCGGCGCCTGCGCGCCGGAGCGGCTGGTCAGCACCACCCGTTCGGCGCCGCGACCGGCGGCCCAGCGGGCGGCACGTCCGCCGAGCGCCCCGCTGCCGCCGGTGACCACCACCGTGCCCTGGGGCGTCCAGGGTTCGCCGCTCCCCTGGCAGGCGCGGCCCGCACCAGTCGGCGGGCCAGGATCCCGGCTTCCCGGATCGCCACCTGGTCCTCGCCGCACCCGGCCAGGACGGCTACCAGCCGTCCCGCCGAGCGGGCGTCCAGCGTGTGCGGTGCGTGCGGTGCGTCCAGCTTCTGTGGCAGGTCGATCAGACCGCCCCAGCGCTCCGGGTGCTCCAGGCCGACCACCCGGCCCAGTCCCCACACCTGGGCCGACAGTGCGGCCGGCGCCTCGCCGGTACCGGCCGCGACCGCGCCCCGGGTCAGCACCCACAGCGGCGCCGCGACCGACAGGTCGCCCAGCGCCTGGGTCAGCGCCAGCGTCCGGGCCAGGCCCGCGCCCACCACCGGGGACTGCGCCGACGGCTCCGGTTCCCGGGCCGGCAGTGCGAGCACCCCGGCCGGGATCCGCCCGCCGGCGGCCGCGCCGATCCGGGCCGCGACCGAGGCCCGGTCCAGCTCGTCGTCGGCGGTCTCGACCAGGACGGTCTCGGCGCCGTGCGCGGTCAGGATCCGCAGATACTCCTCCGCCTGCCCGGACGGGCGGTCGGCGACCACCAGCCAGAGCCCGGACAGGGGGGCCGGGGCCGGGTCGGGCACCGGCGTCCAGGAGATGGCGTACCGCCAGCCGGCCGTGGCCGACTCCCCGCGTTCCCGCAGCCGCCAGGAGGTCAGCACGGGCAGGACGTCGTCGAGCCGCTGCCGGTCCTCGGCAGACAGGGACCCGACCGACAGCGCCCCAGGCAAGGCCCCGGGCAGCGACCCGGACTGCGCCCCGGACAGGGTGTCCGCCAGGGACTGGACGTCGCCGCCCTCGACCGCCGCCCAGAACCGCTGCTCCTCAGCGCTCTCCGGGCCGCGCCCGCCCTGCGGTGCCGGGTCCGCCGACGGCTCCGGGCGCACCCAGAACCTTTCCCGGGCGAAGGCGTAGGTCGGCAGGTCCAGCCGCTGCCCGGTCGGCAGCAACGCGGCCCAGTCCACATCGACGCCCTGGACGTGCGCCCGGCTCAGGGCGGCCAGCAGGGCCTGCGGCGCGGGCACGTCCTTGCGCTGGAGCGGGAGGAACACCGGTTCGCTGCCGCTGTCCGCCTCGGCGAGTGCGGCCGGGCCCATCGCCGACAGCGTCCCGTCCGGGCCGATCTCGATGAACACCGACACGCCCTGGGCCGAGAGGGTGCTGACCGCGTCGGCGTAGCGCACCGCCCGGCGCGCCTGCTGGACCCAGTAGTCCGGACCGGGTTCGCTGATCACCTCACCGGTGAGCGCCCCGACCCAGGTGGTGCCGGGTGCCGAGTGCTCCAGCCGCGCAGCCACCGCGCCGAGCTGCTCCAGCACCGGATCCATCCGGGCCGAGTGGAACGCGTGGCTGACCCGCAGCCGGCGCACCCGTCGGCCCAGTCCGCGCCACAGCTCCAGCAGCATGTCCACGGCGCTCTCCTCGCCGGAGACCACCATCGAGGAGGGGCCGTTGACCGCCGCCACCGACACCCCTGATGCCTCGTCCAGGGTGGCCAGGAGTTCCTCCTCGGTGGCCTCGATCGCGGCCATCGCCCCGCCCTTGGGCAGCGCCTGCATCAACCGCGCCCGCACCGCCACCAAGCGGCAGGCATCCACCAGGCTGAGCACCCCGGCCGCATACGCCGCCGCGATCTCACCCACCGAATGCCCCGCCACCGCATCCGGTACGACCCCGGCCGCCGCCAGCAACGCCACCAGCCCCACCTCGACCGCGAACAACCCGGTCTGCGCATACACGGTCTGCGTAGCACGCTCGTCATCCGCATCCGCACCGAGCACCACCTCCCGCACCGGCAACCCCAGCTCAGCCTCGACCAGCGCGCACACCTCGTCGAAGGCAGCCGCGAACACCGGCGAGGCCGCATACAACTCCCGCCCCATACCAGCCCGCTGCGACCCCTGACCCGCAAACACAAACCCGACCCGAGGACGCCCGGCCGGAACCACCCCACCCACCACACCCGGCACCGACACGCCCGCAGCCACAGCCCCCAACCCCGACACCAGACCAGCCAACCCCTCCCCCACCACCACAGCCCGATGCTCGAACACCGACCGCCCAGCCACCAACGACCAACCCACATCCACCGGATCCACACCCGGATGCGCCGCGAGGTGTGCCTGCAACTGCCGGGCCTGCGCGGCCAGGGCTTCGCCGGTACGCCCGGACAGCAGCCACAACGGCCGTGCACCGGAAAAGACTTCGGGCGCGGCAAGGTCGGCGGTGACCGGGGCGGGAGCGGGAGCTTCCTCCAGGATGGTGTGCACATTGGTGCCGCTCATCCCGAACGCCGACACCCCGGCCCGCCGGGGACGGGCGCCGGCCGGCCAGGAAACTGCCTCGCCGAGCAGCCGGACCTCACCCGCGGACCAGTCGATGTGCGGCGAGGGCTCGTCCACATGCAGGGTCCGCGGCAGTTGCTGGTGCTGAAGCGCCAGCACCATCTTGATCACGGCGGCCATCCCGGCGGCGGCCTGGGTGTGGCCGATGTTGGACTTCACCGAGCCCAGCCACAACGGCCGTTCCCCGTCCCGCTCCTGGCCGTAGGTGGCCAGCAGCGCCTGCGCCTCGATCGGGTCCCCCAGCACCGTACCCGTACCATGCGCCTCCACCGCATCCACATCCGCCGCCGACAACCGCGCACTGGCCAACGCCGCCCGGATCACCCGCTGCTGCGAAGGACCATTCGGCGCGGTCAGCCCGTTGGAAGCACCATCCTGATTCACCGCACTGCCACGCACCACCGCCAGCACCGGATGCCCATTGCGCCGCGCATCCGACAACCGCTCCAGCACCAGCACACCCGCACCCTCGGCCATGCCCATCCCGTCCGCGCCGGCCCCGAAGGCCTTGCAGCGGCCGTCCGAGGCCAGGCCGAGCTGGGTGTTGAAGCCGGTGAACATCACCGGGGTGGCCGCCACGAACGCGCCGCCGCCAGCGCCAGCGTGCACTCGCCGGAGCGCAGCGCCTGTCCGGCCAGGTGCAGCGCCACCAGCGAGGACGAGCAGGCCGTGTCCACCGAGACCGCCGGGCCCTCCAGGCCCAGCACATACGACATCCGTCCGGAGAGGACGCTGCTGGAGGTGCCGGTCAGCAGATGCCCCTTGTCGCCGCTGCTGTCCTGCCGGTCCAGGCCGTAGCCGGACCAGGACGCGCCGACGAACACGCCGGTGGCCGAGCCGCGCAGCCGGGCCGGGTCGATGCCCGCGCGTTCCAGCGCCTCCCAGGAGGTCTCCAGCAGCAGCCGCTGCTGCGGGTCCATGGTGAGCGCCTCGCGCGGGCTGATCCCGAAGAAGCCCGGGTCGAACACGCCTGCGTCGTAGAGGAATCCGCCGCGCGGGGCGCGCCCGGGGCCGCCCGAGGCGTCCTCGATGGCCGACAGGTCCCAGCCGCGGTCGGCGGGCAGGTCGGCGACGACGTCCGCACCGTCGGCCAGCAGCTGCCAGAACTCCTCCGGGGTGCGGACCCCGCCGGGGAAGCGGCAGCCGATGCCGACGATCGCGATCGGCTCGTCGGTGGCGGTCGCGACGGCGGTGACGGCCGGGGTGTCCTCCCGCTCGCCCAGCAGCCGTGAGCGGAGGAAGCCCGCCAGCGCGGCCGAGGTCGGGTAGTCGAACACCAGCGTGGCCGGCAAGGACGTCCCGGTGCTTGCGCTCAGCCGGTTCCGCAGGTCGACGGCGGTGAGCGAGTCGAAGCCGAGATCGCGGAACGCCAGCCCGGCCGCCAGTTCCTCGGGCGAGGAGTGGCCCAGCACGACCGCAGCCTCGGTGCGTACCAGATCGGTGAGCAGCCGGGTCTGCTCGGCCCGGTTCAGGCCGGTCAGCCGGGCGGTCAGCTTCGGCGGCAGCGGCGCTCGGACCCTGGCTCCGCTCCTTTCCGGCGGACGCTCCCGGATCGCTCAGCGCACTCCGGGCCTCGGGCAGGTCGGCGATCAGCGGGCTGCGCCGCTGCACGGTGAAGACCGGCGCGAACTGCGCCCAGTCGATGTCGGCGACGGTGACCGGGCCCTCGCCGTCGTCCAGCGCCTGTGCCAGCGCGCCGATCGCCGGTTCCGGGTCCATCCCGCAGGCCGAGCCGCTGCAACAGCTCCCCGGCCCGGCCTTCGGCCATTCCGCGCGCGCCCCACAGGCCCCAGGCCACCGAGGTACCGGCCAGGCCACGGGCCCGGCGGTCCTCGACCAGGGCGTCCAGGAAGGCGTTGGCGGCGGCGTAGCCGGCCAGCTGGGAGCTGCCCCAGTGGTCGCGCCGGAGGAGAACACGACGAACGCGTCCAGGTCTCCGGCCAGTTCGTCCAGGTGCGCCGCGCCACCGGCCTTGGCCGCCATCGAGGCGTCCAGTCCGGCCGCGTCCAGCGTGGTCAGCGGGTCGCCGCCGCCGACTCCGGCCGCGTGGAACACCGAGCTCAGCGCGGGACCGGTCGCTCCGGTCCAGTCGAGCAGGGCGGCCACCTCGGCGCGGGCGCCGACGTCACCGGCCAGCACCGCCACCGGGGTTCCGGCCTGCGCGAGCTCCGCCGCCACGCGGCGGTCCCGGCCGCGCCGGTCCGGAGCGGCTGGACAGCACCACCCGTGCGGCGCCCCGGGAGGCGGCCCAGCGGGCCAGCCGCCCGCCGATCGCGCCGGTGCCGCCGGTCACCAGCACGCTGCCGCGCGGCGTCCAGCTGCTCCCGGCGCGCGGCCGGGTGCCGCACCAGCCGCCGGCCAGACGCCGGTGTCGCGCAGCGCCACCTGGTCCTCGCCGCCCGAGCCGACGCCAGTACCGCGCACAACCGCTCCGCGACAACGGCCTCCAGGGTCGCGTGGCGCCGCCCGGCAGGTCGGACCAGGCCGCCCCAGCGGTCCGGGTGTTCCAGCGCGGCGACCCGGCCCAGGCCCCACACCTGGGCCTGTGCCAGGCGGCCGGGGTCCGGTCGGGACGACCGCTCCCGAGTGAGCGTCCACAGCGGCGGCGGTCGGCAGCTCCCCGAGGGCCTGGAGCAGCGCGACGGTGGCGGCAGGCCGTCGGCACCGCCGGACGGCCCGGCAGCGTGTCTGTTCCAGGCAGCAGCGACAGCACCCCGGCCAGGCTCTGCCCGGCGCGGCCGCGCCGATCCGCTCGGCGAGCGCGCCGGTCGGCCGCGTCCGACCGGAGACCTCGGCCAGGACGGTCGCCGCGCCGTGCCCGGTCAGCGCCCGGGCGCAGGCGGCGGCCGTGTCGGCGCCGGCCGGTCCGGTGACCACCAGCCAGGTCCCGCTCAGTGCGGCCGGGCGGCGGTCGGCGACCGGCACCCAGCTGATCCGGTAGCGCCAGTCCGCGGTCAGCGAGCGGCCCCGCTCCCGGCGCCGCCAGGACGCCAGGGCCGGCAGCACCTCGGTCAGCCGGGCGCCCTCCAGCGCCAGGGTCTCGGCCAGCGCGGCCACGTCGCCGTCGTCGACGGCGGCCCAGAACCGGGCCTCCGCCGGGTCGGCGACCCGGCTCCCGGCCGGGCCGGCCAGTATGCCCTCGGCCCAGAACCGCTGCCGACAAACGCGTAGGTCGGCAGGTCCACCGGTCGTCCCGGGGTCAGTACCGCGCCCAGTCCACCAGCACGCCCTGGACCTGGAGTTCGGCCAGGGAGTGCAGCAGCCGTTCGGCCCCGCCCTGGTCGCGGCGCAGCGTGCCGACCACCAGGCGCGTCCCCGGGCTGCTCGTCGCCGGACTGCTCGCCCCGACCGGCTGCGGCCGGTCCAGCACGGCGCTGATGGCCGCGGTGAGCACCGGGTGCGGCGAGACCTCGACGAACACCGTGTGCCCGTCGTCGTGCAGTGCCGCCACCGCGCGCGGAGAACTCCACTGTGCCGCGCAGGCTGGCGTACCAGTACTCCGGCCGGCCTGCGCCCGCGAGCACCTCGCCGGTCAGCGAGGAGACCAGCGGTACGGTCCCCGGGCGCGGGCTGATCCCGTCCAGGGCGGCCAGGATCCGCTCGCGCAGGGCTTCCACCTGGGGCCGTGCGAGGCGTAGTCGACCGGCAGCAGCCGGGTGCGCACGCCGGCCCGGTCGCAGGCGGCGGCGATCTCGTTCAGCGGTCGACGTCACCGGAGACGACGGGTGGCCTCGGGCCCGTTGACCGCTGCCACCGACACCCGGCCGTCCAGGCGCCGATCCGTCGGTGATCACCTGGACCGGTTCGCCGATAGAGAGCATCCCGCCCCGGCCGGAGAGGGCGGTCAGGCCTGGCTGCGCAGCGCGACCACCTTGGCCGCGTCGTCCAGCGAGAGGATCCCGGCCACGACCGGCGGCCCGATCTCGCCTGCGAGTGACCGACCACCGCGCCCGTTCGACCCGGCGGCCTGCCACAACGCCGCCAGCGACACCATCACCGCCCACAGCGCCGGCTGCACCACATCCACCCGCTCCAAACCAGGAGCACCCTCCACACCGTTCAGCACCTCCGCCAACGACCAGTCGACAATAAGGCGCGAGCGCCTGCGCACACTCGCCAGCCGGGCCGCGAACACCGGCGAACACGCCGCCAGCTCCCGACCCATACCGACCACTGCGAGCCCTGCCCCGGGAAGACGAACACCACCGGGCTCACCGCACCGGATACCGCGCTCAACCACGGCCGCCGAGGACTCGCCCGCGGCCAGCGCCGGCGAGCCCGGCCCGCAGTTCGTCCCGGTCGGCGCCGAGCACCAGCGCGCGGTGCTCGAAGACGGAGCGGGTGGTGGCCAGTGCCCAGCCGACGTCGAGTGGGTCCAGCTCCGGCTCCGCATCCAGGCGTTCGGCCAGCCGGGCGGCCTGGGCCCGCAGCGCCTCCCGGCTGCGCCCGGAGACCGGCCAGGCCGGGGCGCCGGGGAGCAGCGGCAGGGCCCGCTCCAGCGGTGTGTCGGCAGGCTGCTCGGCGGCGGGGGCCTCCTCCAGGATCAGGTGGGCGTTGGTGCCGCTCATCCCGAACGAGGACACCCCGGCCCGCCGGGGCCGCTCGGCCGCCGGCCAGGGCACCGGCGCGGACAGCAGGCTGACCCGCCCGGCCGACCAGTCGATGTGCGTCGACGGCTCGGCGGCGTGCAGGGTCGGCGGCAGCAGCCCGTGCTGGAGTGCCAGCACCATCTTCATCACCCCGGCCACACCGGCCGCCGACTGGGTGTGGCCGATGTTGGACTTCACCGAGCCCAGCCACAACGGCCGTTCCTGCGGCCGGTCCTGGCCGTAGGTGGCGAGCAGCGCCTGCGCCTCGATCGGGTCGCCCAGCACGGTACCCGTGCCGTGCGCCTCCACCGCGTCCACGTCCGCGGCGGTCAGCCTGGCGCCGGCCAGCGCGGCCCGGATGACCCGCTGCTGCGAGGGGCCGTTGGGCGCGGTCAGCCCGTTGGAGGCACCGTCCTGGTTCACCGCGCTGCCGCGGATCACCGCGAGCACCCGGTGGCCGTTGCGCTGAGCGTCGGAGAGCCGCTCCAGCAGCACCATCCCGGCGCCCTCGGCCCAGCCGGTCCCGTCCGCTCCGGCGCCGAAGGCCTTGCAGCGGCCGTCCGAGGCCAGGCCCTGCTGGCGGGAGAACTCGGAGAACCCGGTGGGCACCGCCATCACGGTCACCCCGCCGGCCAGGGCCAGCGTGCACTCGCCGGAGCGCAGCGCCTGGGCGGCCAGGTGCAGCGCCACCAGGGAGGAGGAGCAGGCGGTGTCGACCGTGACCGCCGGGCCCTCCAGGCCCAGCGTGTAGGAGACCCGGCCGGAGATGACGCTGGCGGCCATACCGGTCAGCTGGTAGCCCTCCAGGCCGCTGTCGGTGGCGCCGACGCCGTATCCGGAGAAGCCGGCCCCGGCGAACACCCCGGTGTCGCTGCCGCGCAGCGAGCGCGGTTCGATTCCGGCCCGCTCCAGCGCCTCCCAGGAGGTCTCCAGCAGGATCCGCTGCTGCGGGTCCATCGCCAGTGCCTCGGGGGTTGATGCCGAAGAAGCCGGGGTCGAACTCGCCCGCGTCGTGCAGGAATCCGCCGGCCCGGGTGCTGGAGGTGCCGGCCCGGCCCGGATCGGAGTCGAACAGGTGCTCAAGGTCCCAGCCGCGGTCCGCCGGGAAGGCGGAGACCGCGTCGGTGCCGGCGGCCAGCAGTTCCCAGAACTCCTCGGGGCTGCTTATGCCGCCGGGGAAGCGGCAGGCCATGGCGATCACCGCGATCGGGTCGCCGTCGACCGCGACCGGGCCCCGGGCCCGGTCCGGGGTTCCGGCGTCGCCCAGCAGTTCACCGCGCAGATGGTCGGCCAGGGCGCGCGGGGTCGGGTAGTCGAACACCAGTGTCGCGGGCAGGGCCAGGCCGCTGCGGCCGGTCAGCCGGTTGCGCAGTTCCGCGGTCAGCGAGTCGAAGCCGATGTCGCTGAACGCCCGGTCGGCGTCGACCGCCGCGGCCGAGGAGTGCCCGAGCACCGCCGCGGCCTCGGCCCGCACCAGGTCGGTGAGCGTCTGCTGCTGCGCCGCCCGTCCCAGGCCGAGCAGCTGGCGGGCGAGCCCGGTGCCGGTCGGCTCGCCCTCGGCCGCCTCGGCGGCGGGCGGCGCGGATCTCCGGCAGGTCCCGGACGAACGGCAGCTGCCGCAGCCCGGCCAGGCCGGCCACCGCCTGGCTCCAGTCCACATCCATCACGGTCAGCACGGCGTGACCGGCGCTGTCGTCCAGCGCCTGGCCGAGCACCCGCAGCGCCGGCTCCGGGTCGAGCGGGCGCAGCAGGCCGCGGGCGAGCCGCTGCCGGGCGGCCTCGCCTGCCTGCGCCATGCCGCCGCCGGCCCAGGGGCCCCAGGCCAGCGCGGTGGCGGGCAGCCCCGGCCGCGCCGGTGCAGCGCCAGTGCGTCGAGATAGGCGTTGGCCGCGGCGTAGTTGCCCTGTCGCCGCCGCCGAAGGTGCGGCCGAGGAGGAGAACAGCACAAAGGCGTCCAGCTCCGGTCCGAGGTCAGCTCGTCCAGGACGGCGGCCCCGCCTGCCTTGGCCGCCAGCACCGTGGCCAGCCGGGCGGCGTCCAGCCGGTCCAGGACCCCGTCGTCCACCACTCCGGCGGTGTGCACCACGGTCCGCAACTGCGGGCCCCCGGCCGCGATCGCGGCCATCAGGGCGGCGAGGTCGGAGCGCTCGGCGACATCGGCCACCAGCACGGCGGCGGTGGTCCCGGCCTCGGCCAGTTCGGCCGCCAGCCGGGCGGCGCCGGGAGCGCCGGCGCCGGAGCGGCTGGTCAGTACCACCCGCTCGGTCCCGCGTCCGGACAGCCAGCGGGCCACCGTGCGCCGATGGCGCCGGTACCGCCGGTGACCAACGCGGTCCCGCGCGCCGCCGGGCGGGCGGTGGCGGCGGGCGCGGACGCGGCGGCCCGGACCAGTCGGCGGCCCAGCATCCCCGCGTCGCGGAGGGCCAGCTGGTCCTCGCCGCAGCCTGCCAGCACCGACGCGAGCCGGTCGGCGGTGCGGTCGTCCAGGTCGGGGGCAGGTCGATCAGCCCGCCCAGCGGTCCGGGTGCTCCAGCGCGGCCACCTGGCCCAGGCCCCAGATCTGGGCCTGGACCGGCGCGGTGAGCAGGTCGGCCGGGGCGGCGGCGACCGCGCCCCGGTCAGCAGCCACAGCGGCGCGCCACCCCGGCGTCGCCCAGGGCTGGAGCAGCGCCAGCGTCCCGGCGGTCCCGGCCGGGACCGCGTCCCAGCCCGGCAGCGTCCCCTCGGTCAGCGCCAGCAGCGACAGCACGCCGCTGGGGGCGGTGTCGGCCACCGCGGCGGCGATCCGCGCGGCGATCGACTCACGGTCCAGTTCTCCGGGGCCGAGCTCGACCGGCAGCGCCGAGGCCCCCGCTCCGCCAGGGCGCGGACGCACTGCTCCGCCGTCCCGTCGGTGTCCGTGCCGCCGACGACCAGCCAGCTGCCGGACAGCCGGGGACGGCGCGGGTCGGTCACCGGTGCCCAGGTGGTCCGGTAGCGCCACTGGGCGGTCGCCGACTCGTCCCGCTCGCGCCGCCGCCAGGAGGTCAGCCCGGGCAGTACCGCGGCCAGCCGCTCCTGCTCGTCCAGGCCCGCCTCGGCCAGTGCGGGAGGTCCCCGGCCTCGACCGCGGCCAGAACCGGGCCTCGGCGGCCGTACCGCCGCCGGCCGGGGCGGCCGTGCCCGGGCCCATCCGCTGCGGACCGCCGGGCCAGTAGTACTGGTGCTGGAAGGCATAGGTGGGCAGCTCGACCAGCCGCCCGGCGGGCAGCACGGCGGCCCAGTCCACGCCGACGCCCTGGACATGCGCCCGGGCCAGCGCTCTCAGCAGCGACTCCGCCGCGGGCGTCCCGGCCGCAGCAGCGGGACGAACCCGGCGGTCTGCCCGGGCTCCGCGGTGGTCTCCAGGAGCCCCAGGCCCATCCCGGACAGCGTGGCGTCCGGGCCGATCTCGATGAACACCGACACGCCCTGGTCGGCCAGGGTGGTGACGGCATCGGCGAAGCGGACGGCTGCCGCGCCTGCCGCACCCAGTAGTCCGCCTCCGGGACCGCCACCAGCTCACCGGTCAGCGCCCCACCCAGTTCACGGCGGGCGCCATCTGCGCCAACCCGGCTGCCACCTGGCCGAGTTCGTCAGCACCGGATCCATCAGCGCCGAGTGGAAGGCATGGCTGACCCGCAGCCGGCGCCCCGCGACCGCGCTCACCGCACAGCTCCAGCAGCGTCTCCACTCGGCTGCGTCTCCCGAAACCACCACCGAGGAGGGGCCGTTGACCGCCGCCAGGGACACCCCGGCCACCCGGCCATGGTCTCGGCCAGCTCGGCCCTCGGTGGCCTGGACGCCCCATCGCGCCACCTTCGGCAGCGCCTGCATCAACCGCCCCGCACCGCCACCAAGCGGCAGGCATCACCAAGGACAACACCCCGGCCGCATACGCCGCCGGCGATCTCACCGCACCGAATGCCCCGCCACCGCTCCGGTACGACCCCGGCCGCCGCAGCAACGCACCAGCCCCACCTCGACCGCGAACAACCCGGTCTGCGCATACACGGTCTGCGTAGCACGCTCGTCATCCGCATCGGCACCGAGCACCACTCCCGCACCGGCAACCCCAGCTCAGCCTCGACCAGCGGCACACCTCGTCGAAGGCGCCGCGAACACCGGCGAGGCCGCATACAACTCCCGCCCCATACCAGCCCGCTGCGACCCCTGACCCGCAAACAACAACCCGACCCGAGGACGCCCGGCCGGAACCACCCCACCACCACACCCGGCACCGACACGCCCGCAGCCACAGCCCAACCCGACACCAGACCAGCCAACCCCTCCCACCACCACAGCCCGATGCTCGAACACCGACCGCCAGCCACCAACGACCCAACCCACATCCACCGGATCCACACCGGACGGGCGTCCACGAAGGCGACCAGCCGCTGTGCCTGCCGGTCCAGGCCCTCGGCACTGCGCGCGAGAGCAGCAGGCGCCGGCCCGGTGAGCACCGCCGGTCCGGCCGTGTCGGCGCCGGGTGCGGGCGAGGGTTCGGGTGCCTCCTCGACGATGACATGGGCGTTGGTCCCGCTGATCCCGAAGCCGGAGATCCGCGGCGCGGCGCGCCGCCCACCGGTCGGCCAGGGCACGGATTCGGTCAGCAGCCGCAGTCCCGAGCCGGTCAGTCCACATGCGGGGACGGCTGGTCGGCGTGCAGGGTGCGCGGCAGCGCTGGTGACGCAGCGCCAGCACCATCTTCATCACCCCGCCACCCGGCCGCGGCCTGGGTGTGGCCGATGTTGGACTTTACCGAGCCCAGCCACAACGGCTGGTCCTGCGGCGCTCCTGGCCGTAGGCGGCGGCCAGGGCCTGGGCCTCGATCGGGTCGCCCAGCACCGTGCCCGTGCCGTGCGCCTCCACCGGTCCACGTCGGCCGGGCGCAGCCCGGCGTCGGCCAGCGCGGCCCGGATCACCCGCTGCTGCGAGGGACCGTTGGGCGCGGTGAGCCCGTTGGAGGCGCCGTCCTGGTTCACCGGGTGCCGCGGATCACGGCCAGCACCGGGTGCCCGTTGGCCCGGGCGTCCGAGAGCCGTTCGAGCACCAGCATGCCCGCGCCCTCGGCCATGCCATGCCGTCGGCGTCGGCGGAGAAGGACTTGCAGCGGCCGTTCCCGGCCAGTCCGCGCTGCTTGGAGAAGCCGACCAGTTCGGCCGGGTGGCCATGACGGTGACCCCGCCGACAGCGCCAGCCCGCACTCGCGGAGTGCAGCGCCTGGGCGGCCAGGTGCAGCGCAACCAGGGAGGAGGAGCAGCCGTGTCCACGGTCAGCGACGGGCCCTCCAGGCCCAGGGTGTAGGAGATCGGCCGGAGATGACGCTTCCGGCGTTGCCGGTCACCATGTGGCCTTCGAGCCCGGCCGAGCCCTCGGGGGCGAGTTGCAGCCCGGTGGCGTATCCGGAGCCGTAGCCGCCCGCGTAGACGCCGGTGGCGGAGCCGCCAGCGAGCGCGGGTCATCCCGGCCCGTCCAGGCCTCCCAGGAGGTCTCCAGCAGCAGCCGCTGCTGCGGTCCATCGCCAGCGCCTCACGCGGCGAGATCCCGAAGAAGCCGGTCGAACTCCCTGCCTCGTGCAGGAATCCGCCGGACTGCACATAGGCGGTGCCGGGGTGGTCCGGGTCGGGGTCGAACAGGTGCTCAAGGTCCCAGCCGCGGTTGAGCGGGATGCGGAGATGCCGTCGCCGCCGGACTCCAGCAGCTGCCAGAAGCTCTCCGGGCCGGAGATCCCGCCGGGTAGCGTCCGGCCATGCCGACGATGGCGATCGGCTCGCCGTCCGCCGACGCCCGGGCGGTGACAGCCGGGGCGGCGGTCAGGTCGCCGAGCAGTTCGGTGCGCAGATGACCGGCGAGCACCAGCGGGGTGGGGTAGTCGAACAGCAGGGTGGCCGGCAGCCGCATCCCGGTGGCGCTGCCGAGCTGGTTGCGCAGTTCCACGGCGGTGAGCGAGTCGAAGCCGAGGTCGCTGAACGCGCGGGCGGCGTCAACTGCCTAGTGAGCGTAGTTGAGCACACGCGGCCTCGGACCGGATCAGGTCGGTCAGCAGCCGGTCCTGCTCGGTCCGCGACAGCCCGGCCAGCCGCTGGGCCAATCTCGCCTGCACCGGGTGGCGCTTTCGCCGCCGGTGGGCCGGCCTCGGCGCCCAGGCCACGCGGCAGCCGGCCGATCTGCGGCAGGTCGCGGACGAACGGACGGTGTGCAGGTCGGCCATGCCGGGCACCGCGGCCATCTGCGACCAGTCGACGTCCATCACGGTCAGGGCGGTGTCGCCGCCCTCGATGGCCTCGGCCAGGGCCTGCACCGCCAGCGCGGGTCCATCAGGACCTCCAGCGGTTGCGTCCAGCCGGGCCACGGTGGCCTCGCTGGACTGGGCCACGCCGCCCCCGCCCACGGCCCCCAGGCGATGGAGAGCGCGGTGCGGCGAGCCGCGGCGGTGCTGCGCCAGCGCGTCCAGGTAGGCGTTGCGCCGCGTAGTTGCCCTGCCCGCCGCCGCCGAAGGTCGCGGCGGCCGAGGAGAACAGCACGAACGCCGTCCAGCTCCAGCTCCGCCGTCAGCTCGTCCAGCAGCGCGGCGCTGGTGGCCTTGGCGGCCAGCACGGAGGCCAGCCGGTCCGGGTCCAGCCGGTCCAGGACGCCGTTGTCGACGACCCCGGCGGTGTGCATCACCGTGGTCAGCGGCGCGCCGGTGGCGGCGATCCGGGACAGCAGCCCGGCGAGGTCGGTGCGTCGGCCGACGTCGCCACCAGCACCTGCACGGTCGTGCCCGCCGCGGCCAGCCCGGCGGCCAGCGCTGCGACACCGGCCGCGAAGGCTCCGGATCGGCTGGTGAGCACCAGCCGCTCGGCGCCGCGTCCGGCCAGCCAGCGGGCGACATGGCCGCCGATGGCTCCGGTGCCGCCGGTGATCAGCACGGTCCCCCGGGACGCCAGCGCTCGCCGGGGTCCCGGGGCAGCGGGGCCTGCACCAGCCGGCGGCCGAGGATGCCGCCGGGGCGCACCGCGGTCTGGTCCTCGCCCAGTGCGCCGGTCAGGACCGCGCACAGCCGGTCGGCCGCGCGCTCGTCCACGGTCTCGGGCAGGTCGATCAGGCCGCCCCAGCGGTCCCTGTGCTCCAGGCTTGCGACCCGGCCCAGGGCCCAGATCTGGGCCTGGACCGGCGCGGTGAGCAGGTCGGCCGGGGCGGCGGCGACCGCGCCCCGGGTCAGCAGCCACAACGGCGCGCCCACCCCGGCGTCGCCCAGGGCCTGAAGCAGCGCCAGCGTCCCGGCGACGCCGACGGCGACGTCCGGGAGGCGGGGGTGCGGGGTCTCGTCCAGGGCCAGCAGCGAGAGCACACCGGCCACCTGGACGCCGGTGGACAGAGCGGTGGCGAGCGACTCCCGGTCAGTGCCGTCGGCGCCGTCAGTGCCGTCGGCGCCGTCCATGCCTTCGGCGCCGATGCCGACGACGACCGCCTGGGCGCCGTGGCCGGTGAGGATCTGCCGGAACCGCTCGGTGAGTTCCTGGTCGGCCCGGCCGGTGCCGCCGACCAGCAGCCAGGTGCCGGTGAGGCGGCCCGGCGCGGGGTCGGCGATCGGCTTCCAGGAGACCCGGTAGCGCCAGGACTCGGTGGCGAAACGTTCCCGCTCGCGCCTGCGCCAGGAGGTCAGCGCGGGCAGGAGCTCGTCCAGCGGCTGCGGTTCCACGGCGAGCAGCCGGAGAGGCCGGGCAGGTCGGAGTTCTCGACCGCGGCCCAGAACCGGGCCTCGGTCTCGCTCTGCGACTCGCCCGTTGCCGGGGCCGCCGCCGGGGCGGCCGGGGCGAGCCAGTACTGCTGCCGGGCGAAGGCGTAGGTGGGCAGTTCGACCGGGTTGCCGGCCGGGAGCGCCGCCGTCCAGTCGACGGGCAGTCCGACCGCGTGCCCCGGGCCAGGGCGGCCAGGAACCGCCGGGCTCCGGCGTCCTCGCGCTCCAGCGTCCCGGTGACCAGCGGGGCGTCGGCGCCGCCGAGTTCCTCGAAGGTCTCCTCGATGGCGGCGGTGAGCACCGGGTGCGGGGAGACCTCCAGGAAGGCCCGGTGGCCGGACCCGGCCAGGGCCACCACCGCGTCCTGGAACCGGACCCGTTGGCGGACGTTGGCGTACCAGTAGCCGGCGTCCAGCTCCGGCCCCTCCCGGCGCTCGCCGGTGACCGTGGAGTACAGCGGTATCCGGCCGGTCCGCGGCCGGATCGGGGCCAGCTCGCGGAGCAGGTCCTCGGCGAGGGCCTCCACCCGGGACGAGTGGGCCACGAAGTCCATCTGCGGGACCCGCCAGCGCAGCACCCGGCGGGCGGAGAGCAGCCGCTCGAAGGCGTCCAGCGCGTCCAGGTCCCCGGAGACCACGGTGGTCGCCGGGCCGTTCACGGCGGCCACCGACAGCCGCTCCGCCCATTCCTGATCGGTCGTCAGCAGTTCCTCGACCGAGGCGACCGGCATCACCACCGAGAGCATCCCGGCCGAGACCGCCAGCGTGGACAGCGCCCGGCTGCGGACCGCCACCACCCGGGCGGCGTCCTCCAGCGACAGCATCCCGGCCACGCACGCGGCCGCGATCTCGCCCTGGCTGTGACCGACGACGGCGTCCGGGTGGATCCCGGCCGCTTCCCACATCGCGGCCAGCGACACCATCACCGCCCACAGCGCGGGCTGCACCACATCGGCCCGCTCCAGGCCGGGCGCACCCTCGCGGCCGAGCAGGACGTCCTCCAACTCCCATTCCACATAAGGGTCCAGTGCCCGCGCGCAGTCCGCCAGGCGGGCCGCGAAGACCGGGGAGGCGGCCAGCATCTCCCGGCCCATCCCGGCCCACTGGGCGCCCTGGCCGGGGAAGACGAACACCTTGCGGCCGACCCGCGAGACCACGCCGCGGAGCACCCCGCGGGCCGCGCCCGGAGCGCGCTCGCCTTCGGCCAGCGCCCTTAGCCCGGCCAGCAGTTCGCCCTGCTCGCCGCCGAGCACGGCGGCCCGGTACTCGAACGCGGACCGGGTGGTCGCCAGGGACCAGCCGACATCCGCCGGATCCTGCTCCGGGCGGTCACCGGTGAACGCGGCCAGCCGCCGCGCCTGGGTGGCCAGACCGGCCTCCGAGCGGCTGGAGACCAGCCACACGGCCGGGCCGCCGGTGAGCAACTCCGGCTTTTCCTGCGGGAGTTCATCGGCATGCTGAGCCGCGTCGGCGTCAGCGCCGGCCTCGGCGGCCTCCGGAACGGAGTCAGCCGGGGCCTCGGAGAGGATCACGTGCACATTGGTGCCGCTCATGCCGAAGCCGGACACCCCGGCCCGGCGCGGCCGCTCGCCCGGTTCCCAGGGCTCGGCCTCGGTCAGCAGCCGGACCTGGCCGCTGGACCAGTCGATGTGCGGGGAGGGCCGGTCGGCGTGCAGGGTGCGCGGCAGCAGGTTGTGCTGGAGCGCCAGCACCATCTTGATCACCCCGGCCATACCGGCCGCCTGCTGCGGGTGGCCGAGGTTGGCCTTGATCGAGCCCAGCAGCAACGGCCTTTCCTTCGGCCGTTCCTGGCCGTAGGTGGCGAGCAGCGCCTGGGCCTCGATCGGGTCGCCCAGGGCGGTGCCGGTGCCGTGGGCCTCGACCGCGTCGATGTCCGCCGGGGAGAGCCGGGCGTTGGCCAGCGCGGCCCGGATCACCCGCTGCTGCGAAGGGCCGTTGGGCGCGGTCAGCCCGTTGGAGGCACCGTCCTGGTTCATCGCGCTGCCGCGCACCACGGCCAGGATCCGGTGGCCGTTGCGCTGCGCGTCGGAGAGGCGTTCCACCACGATGACGCCGGAGCCCTCGGCCACGCCCATGCCGTCCGCGCCGTCGCCGAACGCCTTGCAGCGGCCGTCCGGCGCCAGGCCCAGCTGGGCGCTGAAGTCGGTGAACATCACCGGAGTCGAGGCCACGAAGACGCCGCCCACCAGCGCCAGTGAGCACTCCTGCGCCCGCAGCGCCCGGGCGGCCAGGTGCAGCGAGACCAGCGCGGAGGAGCAGGCGGTGTCGACGGTGACCGCCGGTCCCTCCAGGCCCAGGGTGTAGGCGATCCGGCCGGACAGCACGCTGCTGGCGGTGCCGGTGACCAGATGGCCCTCCAGCTCGTCCTGCGGGCCATCCCCCAGCCGTAGCCGGTCGACGACGCCCCGGCGAAGACCCCGGTCGCGGAGCCGCGCAGCGACTGCGGGTCGATTCCGGCCCGCTCCAGCGCCTCCCAGGCGACCTCCAGCAGCATGCGCTGCTGCGGGTCCATCGCCACCGCCTCGCGCGGGCTGATCCCGAAGAAGCCCGGGTCGAACTCGCCGGCCCCGTCGATGAACCCGCCGGCCCGCACCTGCGAGGTGCCCTCGGCTCCGGGTCCGGTGCCGAGCAGCTCCTCCAGGTCCAGCCGCGGTCCTGGGGAACCCGGAGATCGCGTCGACGCCGGCCAGCAGCTCCCACAGGTCCTGCGGGCTGCGGACACCTCCGGGGAAGCGGCAGCCATGCCGACGATCGCGATCGGTTCGTCGGCCGCCGCCTCGATCTCACTGAGCCGCTGACGCGTCTCGTGGAGATTCTCGGTCACCCGCCGAAGAAATACCGGAGCTTGTCGTCATCGCTCACCTGCGGAACCTCATATTTCCGAAGCTATCAACGTGTTCGACCATGTCAGTGAATTCCAAGCTCTTTCCCGATGAAATCAAAGACTCTTCATCGGAGGAAGAATCGAGATTCTCAGCGACGGCTGCCGCACGGCTTCCGGCGGTGGTCTCTTTCCGGGCGACGACGCCTCCAGCCGGGCGTGATCCGGCCGTGTCGTCGTCCTCGCGACGGCGGCGACCAGCATGCTTCAGCTTGTCGAGTTCGGCCAGAACCGGCCGGACGGGAGACCCCTCGGGACCAGCACCGTCCGCAGATACCCGGCCACGGCGGTGGGCGTGGTGTAGTCGAAGAGCAGCGTGGCGGACAGCCGCAGCCCGGTCGCGGCGCCGAGCGGTCCCGCAGTTCGACGGCGTGAGCGAGTCCGCGCCCAGGTCGCTGAGCCCGGTCGGCCGACGTCGTCGGCCGAGGGGTAGTTGAGCACTCCGGCGGCCTCGGTCCGGACCAGGTCACGAGCAGTTGCTCCTGCTCGGCCGGGCAGCGGAAGCAGTTGCTCGCGAGCGCGCTGCCGCCGCCGTCCGCGCCGTCCGCCTCGCCGTCGGCGTCGGCGAGCGCCTGCGCCACCTCGGGCAGGCTCTCGATCAGCGGGCGGCGGCGCAGGGTGAGGCGGGGGCGAACACCGACCAGTCCACTCGGCGACGGTGAGCAGGGTCCCTCGCCGTCCAGCGCCTGGCTCAGCGCCCGGATGCCCAACTGGGGGTCGAGCAGCCGCAGTCCGCGCCGGACCATCTGCGCCTTGCCCTCGTTGTCGCTCATGCCGCCGCCGTCCCACGGGCCCCAGGAGACCGAGGTCGCGGCCAGCCCGCGGGCGCGGCGCTGCTCGGCCAGGGCGTCCAGGTAGGCGTTGACCGCGGCGTAGCCCGGTTGCAGGCCACTGCCCCAGATCGCGGAGATCGAGGAGAAGAGCACGAACGCGTCCAGGTCCAGCTCGCGGGTCAGTTCGTCCAGATGGGTGGTCCCGGCGGTCTTGACCGCCGCCAGCCCGGCCAGCTGGTCCAGGGTGGTGTCCTGGAGGGCGACCGCCTGCCCGGCCCCGGCGGCATGCAGGACCGCGGTCAGCGCGGGCCGTCCGCGGCGATCCGGTCGAGCAGTCCGGCGACGTCGGCGCGGCGGGCGGTGTCGCGGCCACGACGGCGACGCCGGTTCCGGCGGCGGCCAGTTCGGCGGCGAGGCCGGCCGCGCCGGGCGCGGCCGCACCCGAACGGCTGGTCAGCACCACTCGCGGCGCGCCCGGCCGGCCAGGAAGCGGGCGGTGTGCCCGCCGATGGACCCGGTCCCGCCGGTGATCAGCGCCGTGCCCCGGGGCTGCCAGGTGCGTTCGGTCCGCGGCTGCGGGACCCGCACCAGACGTCGGCCGCGGATCCCCGCGCTGCGCAGTGCCACCTGGTCCTCGCCGCAGCCGGCCAGCACCGCGCACAGCCGTTCGGCGGAGCGGTCGTCCAGCACCTCGGCAGGTCGACCAGTCCGCCCCAGCGTTCCGGGTGTTCCAGCCGACCACCCGGCCCAGGCCCCAGACCTGGGCGTGCACCGGCCGGGTCGGCGGCTCGCCCGGTTCGGCGGCCACGGCCCCGGAGGTGAGCACCCACAGCGGCGGGTGTGCGTCGGCCTGCGGCAGGTGGATCCCGGCGTCGCCCAGGGCCTGGACCAGGCTCAGGGTCGCGGCCAGGCCGCCGGCCACCGCGGGCCGGTCCGGCAGCGGCGTCTCGTCCAGCGCCAGCAGCGAGAGCACGCCGCTGACCCGGGTGACCCCGGCCAGGTCGACCGCGGCGGCCAGCGCCTCCGGGTCACCTGCTCCGCGCCCAGCCGGGTGACCTGCACCTGCGCGCCATGGCCGGCCAGCGCCGGACGCAGCGCTCGGCCGCCTTCACCCGCCGGGCCGGTGACCACGACCCAGGTGCCGGACAGCGCGGCCGGTCCAGGGTCGGCGACCGGCGCCCAGGAGACCCGGTAGCGCCAGTTGTCGGTGGCCGAGCGGTCACGCTCGCGGCGGCGCCAGGCGGCGAGCACCGCAGCAGGTCGCCCAGCCCCTGGTCGTCGACGGCGAGGGTCTGCGACAGGGCCGAGCGGTCGCCGGCCTCGACCGCGGCCCAGAACCCGGCCTCGGCCGCATCGCTGCCCTGACCGGCGTCCGCGGCGGGTGCGCCGAGCCGGAGCTTGTGCGGGCCCAGCGGCCAGAACCGCTGCCCGGTGAAGGCGTAGGTGGGCAGGTCCACCCGGTTCCCCGCGGGCAGTACCCGGCTCCAGTCGACGTCGACGCCGCGCACATGGGCGCGGGCGAGCGCGGTCAGCACCGCGTCGGCGCGCCGGTCCGGGCTCGCAGCAGCGGGACGAACACCGGCTCGACGGCAGTGGTACCGGGCTGGTCGGGGCCTGGCCGGCCGGGACCTGCCTGGTCGGAGCCTGCCTGGTCGGGGCCTGCCTGGCCGGGACCGGAGAGCGCGGCCGGGCCGAGCGCCGAGAGCGTCCCGTCCGGGCGATCTCGATGAAGACGGAGACGCCCTCGCGGCCATCGCGGCCACCGCTCGGCGAACCGGACCGGCTGCCGGGCCTGGCGGGCCAGTAGTCAGGCCCGGCTCGGTCAGCAGCGTGCCCTCGCAGGCCCCGGCCCAGGCCACCACCGGGCACGGTGTTCCAGACCGGCGGCGACCTGCCCGAGTTCCGCCAGCACCGGATCCATCCGGGCCGAGTGGAAGGCGTGGCTGACCCGCAGTCGGCGCACCCGCCGCCCCTGTTCCCGCAGGTCTCCAGCAGTCGCTCCACGGCCTCGGCGTCGCCGGAGACCACCACCGCCGTGGGCCCGTTGACCGCCGCGAGCTCGACCCCGGCAGGGCTTCCAGGGTTTCTGCCAGTTCGTCCGGCCGGGCCTCGACGGCGCCCATCGCGCCGCCCTCGGGCAGGCCTGCATCAGTCGCGCCCTGGCGGCCACCAGCCGGCCGGCGTCGGCCAGGCTGAGTACCCCGGCGGGTGGGCGGCGGCGATCTCGCCGACCGAGTGCCCGGCCACCGCATCCGCACGATCCCGGCTTCCGCCAGTACGGCCATCAGCCCCACTCGACGCGAACAGCCCGGTCTGCGCGTAGACCGTCTGGTCCGCCCGCTCGTCGTCCCCCACCGAGGACGACCTCCCGCAGCGGCGCCCCCAGCTCCGCTCAGCAACCCCGGCAACCGGTCAAAGGCCGCCGCGAACACCGGACTGGCGGCATACAGCTCACGCCCCATCCCGCCCGCTGCGCCCCCTGCCCCGAACAGGAACCCCACCCGGGCCGGGCCCCGGTACGTGCCGCTGAGCACGAGGGCGAGGGACGTGCGGCCGCGAGCGCGGCCAGGCCGGAGTCAGCGCCCTCGCGGTCGGCGCCGAGGACCACGGCCCGGTGCTCGAACGCGGACCGGGCGGTCGCCAGCGACCAGCCGAGGTCGCCGAGCGGCTCGGTGCGCTGCTGGACGGACTCGGCCAGGCGGGCGGCCTGGGCCGCCAGCGCGTCCCGGTCCGGCCGGAGACCAGCCAGGCGTGCGCCGCGCCGGTCAGCAGCGCCGGTCGCGGCTGCTGCCCCGGGTCGCCAGGACGGCCGCGGGGGCCGGGGCCTCCTCAATGAGGTGTGGGGCGTTGGTGCCGCTGATGCCGAAGGCCGAGACCGCGGCCCGGCGCGGCCGACCGTTCACCGGCCAGTCCACCGCCTCGCTCAGCAGCCGGACCTCCCCGGCCGACCAGTCCACGTGCGGGGACGGCGTCTGCGCGTGCAGGCTCCGCGGGAGCCGGCCGTGCCGCAGGGCCAGCACCATCTTCATCACCCCGGCCACCCCGGCCGCGGCCTGGGTGTGACCGATGTTGGACTTGACCGAGCCCAGCCACAGCGGCCGCCCGTCCGGGCGCTCCTGGCCGTAGGTGGCCAGCAGCGCCTGCGCCTCGATCGGGTCGCCCAGCGGCGTCCCGGTGCCGTGGGCCTCGACCGCGTCGATGTCCGCCGGGGAGAGCCGGGCGTTGGCCAGCGCGGCCCGGATCACCCGCTGCTGCGAGGGACCGTTGGGCGCGGTCAGCCCGTTGGAGGCACCGTCCTGGTTGGTCGCGCTGCCCCGGATCACGGCCAGCACCTGGTGGCCGTGCCGCTCGGCGTCGGACAGCCGCTCCAGCACCAGCATGCCCACGCCCTCGGCCATGCCCATCCCGTCGGCGTCCGCGCCGAACGCCTTGGAGCGGCCGTCCGCGGCCAGCCCGCGCTGCCGGGAGAACACCACCAGGTCCCAGGGCGTGGCCATGATGGTCACGCCGCCCGCCAGCGCCAGCCCGCACTCGCCGGAGCGCAGCGCCTGAGCGGCCAGGTGCAGCGCGACAAGGGAAGAGGAGCAGGCGGTGTCGATGGTGACGGCGGGGCCCTCCAGGCCGAGGGTGTAGGACACCCGGCCGGAGAGCACGCTGGTCGCGTTCCCGGCCATCAGATGGCCTTCGAGCCCGGCGGCGCCCTCCGCGCCGGTCTGCTGCCCGACCGCGGCATAGCCGGAGCTGTAGCCGCCGGCGAACACCCCGGTCTGCGACCCGCGCAGCGACGCGGGCCGGATGCCGGCGCGTTCCAGGGCCTCCCAGGAGGTCTCCAGCAGCAGTCGCTGCTGCGGATCCATCGCCAGCGCCTCACGCGGGCTGATCCCGAAGAAGCCCGGGTCGAACTCCCCGGCCTCGTGCACGAATCCGCCAGCCCGCACATAGGTGGTGCCGCTGTGCGCCGGATCGGCGTGGTAGAGCCGGTCCAGGTCCCAGCCGCGGTCGTCCGGGAATCCGGAGATCGCGTCGGCGCCGGAGGACAGCAGCTCCCACAGCTGCTCCGGGGTGCGCACCCCGCCCGGGAAGCGGCAGCCCATGCCCACGATGGCGATCGGCTCGCCGTCGGCGGCCGCAGCCACTGCCACCGGCGTCCGGGCGGCGCGGTCGCCGTCGAGCAGTTCGGCCCGCAGGTGCCGGGCCAGCGCCGTGGACGTCGGGTAGTCGAACAGCAGGCTGGCCGGGAGCCGCAGGCCGACGGCGGCGCTGAGCCGGTTGCGCAGCTCCACCGCGGTCAGCGAGTCGAAGCCGAGGTCGCTGAAGGCCCGCCCGGCCTCCACCGCCTCCGGCGAGGGGTATGCCAGCACCTCCGCGGCGACCGCCTGGACCAGGCCGGTGAGCTGCTGCTCCTGCCCGGCCCTGGGCAGCGCGGCCAGCCGGCCGGCCAGTTCGTCCCGGGCGACCCGGGCGCCGTCGCGGGCGGCGCCGGAGGCCGACGCCATCCGCTGGACCTCGGGCAGCTCACGCAGGAAGGGCGCCCGCTGCATCTCGTTCTCGCCACCGGCGGACTCGATCAGGTCCCAGTCGATGTCCATCACGGTCAGCACGCCGTCGGTCGGCACGCCGTCGGGGCCGTGCTCGGGGCCGTGCCCGGGGTTGCTGAGCGCGTCGGCGAGAGCCCGGACCGCGTACCGCGGCTCCATCAGCACCTCCCAGCGGTTGCGGCTGAGCCGCTGCCGGGTGGCCTCGCTGGCCTGGGCGACGCCGCCGCCCGCCCACGGGCCCAGGCCACCGACAGCGCCACCAGGCGCGCGCCCGGCGGTGCTCGGCCAGGGCGTCGAGGTAGGCGTTGGCGGCCGCGTAGTTGCCCTGGCCGCCGGCCCCGAAGGTCGCCGACGCCGAGGAGAACAGCACGAAGGCGTCCAGTTCCAGACCTGCCGTCAGCTCGTCCAGCAGCGCTGCGCTGCCTGCCTTCGCCGCCAGCACCGCGCCCAGCCGGGCCGGGTCGAGCCGGTCCAGCACGCCGTTGTCGACGACGCCCGCGGTGTGCATCACCCCGGTCAGCGCCGGGCCGGTCGCCGCGATCCGCGCCAGCAGCGCGGTCAGCTGGGAGCGCTGCCCGCTGTCACCGGCCAGTACCTCCACGGCGGTGCCACAAGCGGCGAGTTCGGCCGCCAGCGCGGCGCCCGGCCGCGGCCGGACCGGAGCGGCTGAGCAGCACCACCCGGGGCGCGCCGCGCCCGGCCAGCCAGCGGGCCACATGGCCGCCGATCGCGCCGGTGCCGCCGGTGACCAGCACGCTGCCGCGCGCGTCCACGGCTCACCGCCAACGGCCTTCGGGGCGCGCAGCAGCCGCCGTCCGCGGATCCCGTCGGCCCGGATCGCGACCTGGTCCTCGCCGCATCCGGCCAGTACCGCGGCCAGCCGCCCGGCGGCGGCGCGTCCAGTTCGGCGGGCAGGTCGACCAGCCCGCCCCAGCGGTCGGGGTGCTCCAGCGCCGCGACCCGGCCCAGGCCCCAGCTCTGCGCCTGGGCCGGACTGGTCAGCGGCTCCCGCGGGCCGGTGCCGACCGCGCCGGAGGTGGCCACCCACAGCGGCGCCGTGGTCCCGGCGTCGCCGAGCGCCTGCACCAGGGCCAGCGTCCCGGCCAGGCCGCGCGGCACCGCGGGCAGGTCCGCCAGCGGGGTCTCGTCCAGCGCCAGCAGGGACAGCACTCCGGCCACCGGGCCCGCTGCGCAGACCGGCGGATCAGCTCGGCCAGCGCCGCCCGCTGCCGTCCGTCGGCGGCGAGGGTGAGCACGGTCACCCGGGCGCCGTGCCCGGTCAGTGCCCGGGCGACGGCCTCGGTCAGTGCCCCGGCCTGTGGCTCGGTCTGTGCTGCGGACGCCCCGGTCGGCTCCCCGCCGACCAGCAGCCAGGTGCCGGACAGCCGCGCCGTCCCGGGCGCGGCGAGCGGGGACCAGGAGACCCGGTAGCGCCAGTCGTCGAGCACCGGCTCGACCGACGGGGAGCCGTCACGCTGCTCCTGGGCGCGGCGCGGCACGGCCGGGCGCAGCCAGTACCGCTGCCGCTGGAAGGCATAGGTGGGCAGTTCCAGCACCGCCCCGGCCGGAGCACCCGGGTCCAGTCGACCGCGACCCCGCGCACATGCACCCGGGCCAGCGCCGCCAGGAACCGGGCCGCCCCGGCCTGCTCCCGCTCGATCGTCCCGGTGATCAGCGGGGCCGCGTGGCTGCGGCTCCTCCAGGGTCTCGGCGATCGGCGTGGTCAGCACCGGCTGCGGGGAGACCTGACAAAGGTCCGGCAGCCGGCGGCGGCCAGCGCCGTGGTGGCGTCCTGGAAGCGCACCCGCTCGCGGACGTTGGCGTACCAGTAGCCGGCGTCCAGTTCCGGGCCCTCGATCCGGCGGCCGGTAACCGACGAGAAGAACGCGACCGCCGGGCTGCGGGCGATATCGGCGAGATCGCGGAGCAGCCCCTCCCGGGCACCTCGACCCGGGACGATGCGCGACGAAATCGGTCTGCGGTATACGCCCGGAGTATCCGCCGCGCAGACAGTTCGCGCTCGAAATGAGTCCAGGGCGTCAGATCGCCCGGAGACCACCGTGGTCGCCGGTCCGTTCACCGCGGCCACCGACAGCCGCTCGGTCCAGCCCTCGTTCCCGGCCAGCAGTTCCTCGACCCGGGCGACCGGCATCACCACCGAGAGCATCCCGGCCGAGACCGCCAGCGCGGACAGGGCCCGGCTGCGGACGGCGACCACCTTGGCCGCGTCCTCCAGCGAGAGGATCCCGGCGACGCAGGCGGCCGCGATCTCCCCCTGGCTGTGGCCGACGACCGCGTCCGGAGTCACCCCGGCCGCGCCCCACAGCGCGGCCAGGGACACCATCACCGCCCACAGCAGCGGCTGCACCACATCGGCGCGCTCGATCCCGGGCGCACCCTCGCGACCGGCCAGCACATCGTCCAGGGACCAGTCGGCATGGGGTGCCAGGGCCGCACCGCACTCGGCCAGCCGGGCCGCGAACACCGGTGAAGCGGAGGCGAGTTCACGGCCCATGCCGACCCACTGCGCGCCCTGGCCGGGGAACACGAAGGCGATCCGGCCGGCTCCGCCGCCGTCGGCGAGGCCGGTGGTCACCGCGGCCGCCCGGCGCTCGGCGGCCAGCGCGGCGAGACCGGCCGACAGCGCGTCCCGGTCCGCCCCGATCACCACGGCCCGGTGCTCGAACGCCGACCGCGACACGGCCAACGACCATCCCACGTCCGCGAGTTCCAGCTGCGGAGCGGCCTCGGCAAAGGCCGCCAGCCGCTGCGCCTGGGCGGCCAGCCCGGCCTGCGAGCGGCCGGACAGCAGCCACACCGGCGGCGCCTGCGCCAGCACCGGCAGCAGCGGCCCGGACCCGGAGGTCTCGGATACCTCGGATGCCTCGGATGCCTCGGGTGCTGCCGGGGATCCGGGTGCTTCAGCGGCCTCGTGTGTGGTGGCGGCCGGGGCCTCCTCCAGGATGACGTGGGCGTTGGTGCCGCTGATGCCGAACGCGGAAACCCCGGCCCGGCGCGGGCGTTCGCCCGGCGTCCACGCGCGCGCCTCGGTCAGCAGCCGGACTTCGCCCATCGACCAGTCCACGTGCGGGGTCTGCTGCCGCGCGTGCAGGGTGCGCGGCAGCAGACCGTGCTGGAGCGCCAGCACCATCTTGATCAGCCCGGCGGCACCGGCCGCCTGCTGGGCGTGGCCGATGTTGGACTTCACCGATCCCAGCCACAACGGCCTTTCCCCGGGCCGGTCCTGGCCGTAGGTGGCGAGCAGCGCCTGCGCCTCGATCGGTCGCCCAGCGGGGTCCCGGTGCCGTGCGCCTCGACCGCGTCCACGTCGGCGGCGCCGAGCCCGGCGCTGGTCAGCGCGGCCCGGATGACCCGCTGCTGCGAGGGGCCGTTGGGCGCGGTGAGCCCGTTGGAGGCACCGTCCTGATTCACTGCCGTGCCGGCCACCAGCGCGAGCACCCGGTGCCCGTTGCGGCGGGCGTCGGCCAGCCGCTCCACCACGACCATCCCGCGCCCTCGGCGACGCCCATGCCGTCCGCGTCGGCGGCGAAGCCTTGCACCGGCCGTCCGGGGACAGCCCCAGCTGGCGGCTGAAGTCGGTGAACATCACCGGGCTCGCGGTCACGAACGCGGCACCGGCCAGAGCCAGCGTGCACTCGCCGGAGCGCAGCGCCTGCACGGCCAGGTGCAGCGCGACCAGCCCGGAGGAGCAGGCCGTGTCGACGGTGAGGGCCGGTCCCTCCAGGCCCAGGGTGTAGGAGACCCGGCCGGAGAGCACGCTGGTGGCGGTGCCCGTCACCAGGCCGCCGTCGAGCGCGCCCTCGGGCTGGTCGGCGCCGTAGTGGGAGAAGTGCCGCCGGCGAACACGCCGGTCCGGCTGCCGCGCAGCGAGGCCGGGTCGATCGAGGCCCGCTCCAGCGCCTCCCACGAGGTCTCCAGCACCAGCCGCTGCTGCGGGTCCATCGCCAGCGCCTCACGCGGGCTGATCCCGAAGAAGCCCGGGTCGAACTCGTCGGCGGCGTGCAGGAATCCGCCGCTGCGGATGTGCGAGGTGCCCTCGCGGTCGGGATCGGGGTCGAACAGGTCCTCGGTGTTCCAGCCGCGGTTGCGCGGGAACTCGCCGACCACGTCCGTCCCGGCGGCGAGCAGCTCCCAGAACGCCTCGGGGGTGTCCGCGCCGCCGGGAAAGCGGCAGCCGATGCCGACGATGGCGATCGGCTCGTCGAAGGCCGTGGACGGCAGCCGACCGGTGGCGGTGCTATCGGTCTGCTGCGCGTCCCGGTCAGTTGGGAGCGGAGGAACTCCGCAGCCGCCATCGGGGTGGGGTAGTCGAACACCAGCGTAGCGGGCAGCCGCACGCCGGTGGCGGCGCTGAGCCGGTCCCGCAGTTCGACGGCGGTCAGCGAGTCGAAGCCGAGGTCGCTGAAGGCCCGGTGCGCCTGGATGTCCTCGATCGAGGCATGGCCGAGGACCGCGGCGATCCGGGCCCGGGTCAGGTCGAGCAGCACCCGGGTCTGTTCCGGCCCGGACAGACCGGCCATTTGCCGTCCCAGGGCCGTACCGTTCGCCGGTGCGGCCGCGGTGTCGGCGCCGGAGCCGGCGGCGAGCGCGCGGCCGACCTCGGGCAGCCCGGCCAGCAGCGGGCTGGGCCGGCGCAGGGTGAAGGTCGCGGCAAACCGGGCCCAGTCGACGTCGGCGACGGTCACCGCCGGGTCGGCCTGGTCCAGTGCCTGGCCCAGCCCGCGGATGCCCTGGTCCGGGTCCATCAGCCGCAGGCCGCGGCGCTGCATCTGCCTGCCGTCGTCACCGCTCGCCGACCGCTCCCCGGCCCACGGGCCCCAAGCCACCGACGTCGCCGCCAGGCCCTGGCCGCGCGGCGCTGCGCCAGGGCGTCCAGGAAGGCGTTCGCCGCGGCGGGGCCAGGCTGCCGGGCACTGCCCCAGGTCGCGGAGATCGAGGAGAACAGTACGAACGCGTCCAGTTCCAGTTCCAGGGCGCGGGTGAGCCGGTCCAGCTGGATCGCGGCCCAGGTCCTGGTGCGCAGCGCCTCGGCCAGGTCGGCGACGGTGGTGTCGGCCACGGCAGCGGCCTGCTCGGCACCCTCGGTGTGGAACACCGAGGTCAGCGGGGTCCGGCCGCGGGCGATCCAGTCCAGCAGCCCGGCTGCCTGCCCGGGCGCCGCCAGGTCGGCGCGCAGCACGCCGACCGTGGCCCCGGCCTCGGCCAGGGCCGCCGCCAGCCGGGCCGCGCCGGGCGCGTCCGGGCCGGACCGGCCGGCCAGGACCAGGTTCCGCGCGCCGCGTCCGGCCAGCCAGCGGGCCGTCGTCCCGGCGATCGTGTCGGCGGCGCCGGTGACCAGGGCGGTGCCCCCGGGCGTCCAGGGCGCAGCGGCGTTCGCTGCCTCGTCGGCCTCGCCGGACCCGCTGCTCCCGCCCGTCCCGCCGTGACCGGGGCGCGCAGCAGTCGGCGGCCGAGGATCCCGGTGCCGCGGATCGCGACCTGGTCCTCGCCGCATCCGGCCAGCACCGCGACCAGCCGGTCGGCGACGGGCAGGTCGGTGTCGGCGGGCAGGTCGATCAGACCGCCCCAGCGGTCCGGGTGTTCCAGCGCGACCACGCGGCCCAGGCCCCAGACGCAGGACCGGCCGGATCCGCCGCCGGCTCGTCGGCGCGGGTGGTGACCGCCGCCCGGGTGAGCACCCACAGCGGGGCCCGGATCCCGGCCACCCCGAGCGCCTGGACCAGCGCCAGCGTCCCGGCCAGTCCGGCGGGAAGCGGGTCGGCATCCGCCCAGGGGGTCTCGTCCAGCGCCAGCAGCGACAGCACACCGGCCACCGGGGCGCCTGCCTCGGCTCCCGCCCGGCCAGCGCGTCGCTGATCCGGGTGGCCAGCGCCTCCCGGCCGAGCTCGTCGGCGGCGACCGGGAGCAGCAGCGGCTCGGCGCCCCGTGCGCTCAGCAGCGACAGATACCCGGCGCTCCGGCTCTCGTCGGCCGCGCCGACCACCAGCCAGGTGCCGGAGAGGCGGGCCGGGGCCGGGTCGGCCAGCGGCTCCCAGGAGATCCGGTAGCGCCAGCCGGCGGTCACCGCCTCGTCCCGCTCGCGCTGCCGCCAGGACCACAGCGCGGGCAGCGCCTCGCCGAAGGGACGGCTCCCGTCCACGGCCAGCGTCCCGGTGACGGTGGCCAGGTCGCCGCGCTCGACCGCGGCCCAGAAGCGCCGTTCGGCCGCGCTGCTCGCGCCCTCGGCCGCGGCGCCGCCGACCGGCTCCGAGCGGGCCCAGAACTGCTGGTGGGCAAAGGCATAGGTGGGCAGCGGCAGTCGGCGTCCGGACGGGCACGGCGGACCAGTCCACCGCCGCGCCACCGACATGCGCCCGCGCGAAGGCGGTCAGCACCGACTCCGGAGCCGGGGTGTTCGGGCGTAGCAGGGGGATGAAGGTGGTTTCGTTGTCGGTGGGGAGTGCGGCGGGGCCCATGGCCGAGAGGGTGCCGTCGGGGCCGATCTCCAGGAAGACGGTCACGCCCTGGGCGGCCATCGCGGCCACCGTGTCCGCGAACCGCACCGGCTGCCGTGCCTGCCGCGCCCAGTACCCCGGCTCCGGCCGGACCACCGGCTCACCCGCCAGCGCCCCGACCCACGCCACCGACGGCAGCGCGAACTCCAGCCCCGCGGCGAACGAACCCAGCTCATCCAGCACCGGATCCATCAGCGCCGAATGGAACGCATGACTCACCCGCAGCCGCCGCACCCGCCGGCCACCCCCGCCACAGCTCCAGCAGCGTCTCCACCCCGGCCACATCACCCGAACCACCACCGAGGAAGGACCGTTGACCGCCGCCAGCGACACCCCGCCACCCGGCCATGCTCCCGGCCAACTCACCCTCAGTGGCCTCGACCGCCCCCATCGCACCGCCCCCGGGCAGCGCCTGCATCAACCGCGCCCGCACCCCCAACCCCGACAGGCATCCACCAGGCTGAGCACCCAGCCGCATACGCCGCCGCGATCTCACCCACCGAATGCCCGCCACCACATCCGGCACCACCCCGCCCCCGCCAGCAACGCCACCAGCCCCACCTCGACCGCGAACAACCCCGTCTGCGCATACACGGTCTGCGTAGCACGCTCGTCATCCGCATCCGCCCCGAGCACCACCTCCCGCACCGGCAACCCCAGCTCAGCCTCAAGCAACGCACAGGCCTGATCGAAAGCCTCCGCGAACACCGGCGAGACCGCGTACAACTCCCGCCCCATGCCAGCTCGTTGAGAGCCCTGACCGGCGAACAGGACCCACGCGGCCGGTGCCGCCGGGCGGACGTCCCGGTCACCCGCCGGGGCCGGATCGCCGGCGGCCACCGCCGCCAGCCCGGCGGTCAGTTCACCGAGGCCGGCGCCGAGGACCACCGCGCGGTGCTCGAATGTCGACCGGGTGGTGGCCAGCGACCAGCCGATGCCGGTGATCCGGTCGGCCTCGTTCGCGCCGTCGGCCTCGCGGTTCCCGAGGAACGCGGCCAGCCTCGCGGCCTGGCGGGCAGCCCGGCGGCGGACCGGCCGGAGAGCAGCCAGGCGCAGGGGCGCCGGTCAGCACCGGCAGCGCCACCGCCGGTGCCTGCTCGACCGCGTCCGCGTCGCCGCCGTCCTGGACCGCCCCGTCGGCCGGGTCCTGCACGGGCTCCTCCGCCTCGGCCGACCCGGCGAACCGGGTCGGGTCCTCCTCCAGGATCACGTGCGCGTTGGTGCCGCTCATCCCGAACGAGGACACCCCGGCCCGCGCGGCCGGTCACCGGCGTCCAGCCGACCGCCTCGGTCAGCAGCCTCATCCCGCGGACCAGTCCACGTGCGTGGTCGGCCGGTCGACATGCAGGTGCGCGCAGCACGCCGTGCCGCAGCGCCAGCACCATCTTGATCAGCCCGGCCGCACCGGCCGCGCCTGGGTGTGGCCGATGTTGGACTTCACCGAGCCCACCCACAGCGGGCGCTCGGCGGAGCGGTTCCCGCCGTAGGCGGCCAGCAGCGCCTGCGCCTCGATCGGGTCGCCCAGTTCGGTACCCGTGCCGTGCGCCTCGACCGCGTCGATGTCCTCCGGGGACAGTCCGGCGCCCGAGCGCCGCCTGGATCACCCGCTGCTGGGAGGGCCCGTTGGGGCGGTCAGGCCGTTGGAGGCACCGTCCTGGTTGACCGCGCTACCCCGGATCACGGCCAGCACCTCGTGCCCGTGCCGACGTGCGTCCGACAGCCGCTCCAGCACCAGCATCCCGGCACCTCGGCCAAGCCCATTCCGTCGGCTTCGGCCGAGAACGGCTTGCAGCGCCCGTCCGGCGCGAGCCCCAGCTGGCGGCTGCCCCAGACAAACCAGGTGGGGCTGGCCAGGACGGTCACGGCTCCGGCCAGAGCCAGGCCGCACTCGCCGGCGCGCAGCGCCTGGACGGCCAGGTGCAGCGCCACCAGCGAGGAGGAGCAGGCCGTGTCCACGGAGACGGCCGGGCCCTCCAGCCCGAAGGTGAAGGCGACCCGGCCGGAGATGACGCTGTTGGCGGTCCCGGTGAGCAGATGGCCCTCCAGGCTGCCGTCGTGTCCTGGAGGGCGCTGCCGTAGCCGGAGAGGCTGGCGCCGGCGAACACACCGGTCGAGGAACCGCGCAGGGTCGACGGGGCGATGCCGGCCCGTTCCAGGGCCTCCCAGGAGGTCTCCAGCAGCAGCCGCTGCTGCGGGTCCATCGCCAGCGCCTCACGCGGCGAGATCCCGAAGAAGCCCGGGTCGAACTCCCCTGCCTCGTGCACGAATCCGCCGGAGCGCACATGCGAGGTCCCGGGGTGGGCCGGATCCGGGTGGTACAGGGCATCGAGGTCCCAGCCACGGCTGCCCGGGAGCCCGGAGACCGCGTCCGTGCCTGCCGCCAGCAGCTCCCACAGCTGCTCCGGGGTCCGCACGCCGGGGAACCGGCAGCCCATGCCGATGATGGCGACCGGTTCCTGGCTCTGCTCCTCCACCTCGCGCAGGCGGCGGCGCGTCTGCTGCAGATTGGCGGTGACCAGCTTCAGGTAATTGCGCAGCTTTTCATCGTTGGACATTCAGTCGCCATTCCCTGGTCACTCGACGCGAGCTTTGCCGTACCTGAGCTTTTCCTGCGTGAGATTTCCTGCGTGAGATTTCCTGCGTGAGATTTCCTGCGTGAGATTTCCTGCGTGAGATTTCCTGCGTGAGCTTTTCATGTCCCGCGGGGACCGGCCGGCACGGCAGGACGCCGCCGAACCGATCCGCACATGCTTCCGGGAGGCATCCCGGCACCATCGGACGAAATCATCGTCGCGATAAATTTCGAACAGGAGATCCGGCCGATGGATCCGGACCGTGACAAATCCAGGATACGACCGAATGCGATCACGTTCGGCAGGATGCTAACTGGGCGGCAGATGCCCCCGCAACCCGCGCCGACCGGCGGCTGCCGCCTGTTCAACTGAGGAATTACCGGCCGGCCGGGGCGCTCCGGAACCCGGTGAATTCGCGGTGAACCGCGGTGTTCAACTGCGGGGTTTCCGCGGTTGAACACCGCGGGCGCCACCCGCCCACTCGGCGATCTCGGTCCGAGTCACCCAGCGGTAGACCTGGCGGGGCTGCCCGTCGTAGCCGACCGAACGTTCCTCGGTGCGCTCGAAGTGCTCGTAACCACCGTAGTGGGGCAGCTTGATCCTGCCCTCCCCGGCGTGGGCCGGCTGCTCGCGCCGGTCGCTCGGGATCTCCGCCGGACCGCCCTGGAGCAGGGCGCCGAAGCCGCCGGAATGCGTGTCCAAAGCCGAAGTCTCGTCTTTCATGTCAGCCCACTTCCTCCGTCGTACGGGAAAGGAAACAGCTCGGCTCGCACATCGCCGTCGCGCCACGGAAGAGGGTGTGGCGTATACACCGACCGCCACGCGGCGTCGTTGCCGAATTGGCCGGTGCTTCCACGGCAGAAGGCCGGATCCCGGATGAGCCGGGGTACAGCATGGCCTGTCGGCGGATGGTTGAACACAGCGCCCGATCCGTCAGGTCCTGCCGGTTCCGGCGCCCGGCCGCACTCCGGCGGCACCATTCACTGTGCGGACACCAGAAGTCCACATTCACCCGGCGGCCGACGTCCACAATCACCTGCGGTACCCGGCATCTCGGCCCTGGAGGACTCCGTGAGCACCGTGAACACCTCGGCCCCGGTATGCCCGGAGGATTGGTCCGGCTGAATGGATCTACATCGGGATGGGTGTCCCGAATGTAATTCAGCATGTGTTCGAGGGCGAGGGCCGGCTGAGCCCCGAGGCGCTGGCCGGGGCCGTGGCGACGGTGGCCGAGGTGTGTCCGGGACCCGGCTGCGCCGCAGGCGCGGCGCGGGTGGACAGCGGCATCGCCCCGGCGGTGCGCGTGCTGGAGCTGCCGCCCGGCCAGGAGCTGCTCGCCGACCCGGCGTTGCAGACCACCTCAACGACGGCGGACCCACCTGCGAGGTGCTGTACGTGCCCGGCCACCCGGCCGGAGCCGAGCAGCCGAAGCGTGGGCCGCGCTGGTCTTCCGGGGGTTCCACGGGGTCACCGATGCCCGCGGGGTGCTGGTCTGGGCGGCCGACGTGTTCCGGGTGCTGCGCGGTGAGCAGCCGCTGGGCGCACCGAACGCCTGGAACAGCGACGAGTTCCTGCGGCAGGTGCTGCCGGACGGGCTGCCGCCCGTCCCCGGTGGTCAGGGCGGCCCGGGGTGGCCGTCGACGATGGCGCCGCTGACCCGGGGGCGGCACGGCCTGATCTGGCGCAGGCGCACGGTCGAGGGCACCCAGGCGGCGGCGACCGCCAAGGTGATCGCCGCTGTCGCCGCCGCCTCGGCGCCGCTGGAGCCGGGCCGGAAGGGGAAGTTCTTCATCCCGGTCGACCTGCGCCGCCATCAGCCCGAGCTGCGCTCCACCGGCTGGCTGTCGCAGGCCTTCGACCTCGACGTCGCCCGGGCACCGGCTGGGAGGACGTGCACCAGGAGCTGCTGACCGGGCTGGCCGAGCAGCGGGAGACCGCCGGGCGCACCGCCCCCTGGCTGCGGCGGGTGCCGCTGCCGGTGGTGCGCGTGCTCGGCGACGGCATGGAGGCGTCGGCGGTGCGCAAGCAGCGCTATATGGGCACCGCCTTTGTCACCAACCTGGGCTTCACCGACCTGGCGGAGTACAGCGCCGACTCCTTCCGGACCACGGCGCTGTACAACCTCGGCGGCTCGGGCCCCTCGGCGCCTCCCGGCATCGATGTCATCGAAAGCTCCGGCCGTACCGAGATCGTGCTGACCTGGCGCGATGTGCCGGGGGCCGGTGAGCGGATGGACGCCCTGCTGGACGCGATCGTGGAGTCGCTGTCGCCGTCGGCCGACCGCGAACCGGCCGCGAACCGGACGGAGCGGGCACCGGCGTCCTCCCGTTCGCTGCTCCAGCTGTTCCGTGACCAGGTCGAGCGCTCCCCCGAGGCGGTCGCGCTGACCGGCCCCGAGGGCGACGTCAGCTACCGCGAGCTGAGCCGGCACGCGGACGCCGGTGGCGGCGGAGCTGCGGGCCCGGGGCGTGGCCCGCGGCGAGGTGGTCGGCGTGCTGGCCGGGCGGACACCGGCTGCGATCGCCGGGATCTGGGGGATCCTCCGCGCCGGGGCCGCCTATCTGCCACTGGAGGTCCAGCACCCGGACGCGCGGCTGTCCGGTCTGCTCTCCGACTCCGGCGCCCGGTACTGCCTGGTGCAGGCTCCGCACCAAGACCGCGACTGCCGCCCGGACGGCTGCGAGCCGATCGGCCTGGACGACCTGGACGACCTGACGGGAGCCCGGGAGCCCGGGCCGGACGACGCCGACCTGCGGGCGGACGATCTGGCCTATGTGCTCTACACCTCCGGTTCGACCGGGCGACCCAAGGGCGTCCAGCTCCAGCACGGCAGCCTGCTGAACTATCTGCACTGGGGCGCCGAGGAGTTCGGGGTGGACGCGGGCACCCGGCTGCCGCTGCTGACCTCGCTCTCCTTCGACGTGTCGGGGACATCGATCTTCCTGCCGCTGATCAGCGGCGGGACGGTGGTCCTGGTGCCGGAGCAGCCCACGCATCTGACGCTGCGCCGCCTGCTGGAGGAGTCCGGCGCGACCATGCTCAACCTGACCCCCTCGCATCTGGAGCTGATCGGCCGACTGGACATCGAACCGGCCGGCTGCCGAAGCATCGTGGTGGTCGGCGAGCAGCTGCGGGTGGAGGTGGCGGCGCGGGCGCAGCAGATGTTCGGCCCGGACTGCCGGATCATCAACGAGTACGGCCCGACCGAGGCCACCATCGGCTGCACCGCCCACACCTTCGACCCGGTGCGCGACGCCGGCCGCGCGGCCGTGCCGATCGGCCTGCCCGCGCACAACACCCGGGTCCATCTGCTCGACGCCAACGGCCGGTTCGTGCCGACCGGCGAGGTGGGCGAGATGTACCTGGCCGGGGTCCAGCTGGCGCGCGGCTATCTGGGCCGCCCTGACCTGGACGCCGAGCGCTTCCCCCGGCTGACCGACGGCACCCGGGTGTACCGGACCGGTGACCTGGCCCGGCGCCTGCCCGACGGCGGCCTGGAGTTCCTGGGCCGGATCGACGACCAGGTCAAGGTGCGCGGCCACAGGGTCGAGCCCGCCGAGGTGGCCGGCACCCTTGAGGAACACCCGCGGGTGGACCGGGCGGTGGTGGTGGCCCGCAGCCGCCCGGACGGCTCCGGAAAGGCGCTCTTCGGCTATGTGCTGGTGAACGCCGAGGTGGACCCGGCGGAGTTGCAGGCGCACGCGGCGCAGCGGCTGCCCGCGTACATGGTTCCGGCGGCGACCCTGGTGGTGGAGCAGATCCCGTACAGCGTGGCCGGCAAGGTGGATGTGCGTGCCCTGCCCGACCCGTTCGCCGGTCTGGCGGATGCCGGGTCGGGCGCCGGTGGTCCGGACCGCGATCCGTACCGGGACGAGGCGTCGGACCGGGACGAGGTGGAGGCGCGGGTGGCGCTGATCTGGTCGCGGGTGCTGGGCATCGACGAGCACCGGATCGACTCGCACACCGACTTCCACCAGCTGGGCGGGGACTCGCTCTCGCTGCTGACCATGCTGGCCGGGGTCTGCCGGGAGGTTCTGCCGCCACGGACGGAGACCGAGTTCATGGCGCAGCTGGGCCGGGTGATCGCAGAGCCGACCCTGAACACGGTCGCGGCGATCGCCCGGGAGGTGTCGGTGCCCGAGCAGGTGGGCTGAGCAGCTGAGCACCTGAGCGGTGGGGCAGGGAGCGGGTTCCGGGACTCGCTCCCCGCCCCGCCGCCCGAGTGATCTCCCGGGGTTCCGTCTCAGGCCTTGGGCGGCGTCCCGCCGGAGCGGTAGCCGGCCAGCGCGGTGGTGACGGACTCCTCGGACGCCTCCTTGCTGATGCCGAGGCCGGCCAGCACTCCGGTGCCGTCCTCCAGTTCCAGCAGCGCCAGCAGGATGTGCTCGGTGCCGATGAAGTTGTGCCCCAGGCGCAGGGCCTGACGGTAGGTCAGCTCCAGCGCCTTCTTCGCCCGGGCGTCGAAGGGGATGAGCGCCGGGATGGACCCGGCAGGCGCCGGGAGGGTGGTGGTGACGATCCGGCGGACGTTGTCCAGGGTCACCCCCTGGGCCTCGATCGCCTTGGCCCCCAGCCCCTCGGGCTGGGAGAGCAGCCCGAGCACCAGGTGGGCCGGGCCGATCTCGTCATTGCCTGCCGCCCGGGCCTCCTCCTGCGCCCCCACCACGACCTTGCGGGCCCGGTCGGTGAACCGGCTGAATCCCCCGTTCGGGTCGAGTTCCGTGGCCTCCCCGCTGGCCTTGGGTACGAAGCGCTTCTGGCGGCCTGCTTGGTGACGCCCATGCTGCGGCCGATGTCGGTCCAGGAGGCGCCGGAGCGCCGGGCCTGGTCCACGAAGTGTCCGATCAGGTGGTCGGCCACATCCCCGAGGTGGCTCGCGGCGATGACCGCGTCCTCCAGCTGTTCGAGTGCGTCGGTGTGGACCTTCTTGATGGCGTCGATCAGGTCGTCGAGCCGTACTGGATTCGTCATACGTCAACCATAGGTTGACTTCACCTTCATCGTCAACCATCAGTTGACGATGGCCGGTGCGGGTCGTCCGGATCGGTCCGGCAGCCCGCAGTCGTCACTCGTCCCATCGACCCGGCGGGCTGAGCGGGTCCGGCCCCGCCGCGGGCTGCGCGGCGGGGCCTGGCTGCACTGGGTGCACTCGGTGCGCTGCTCAGGTGGCGAAGCTCCACTGCTCGCCGTAGCCGATGTCGCGGAGCAACTTGCCTGCCAGTCCCAGTCGATGCGGCAGATCCCGCTCCCGCTGATCGAACAGGAAACCGGCGATGTCACCGCTGTGTGCGGTGTGCACACCGACCGCGCCCACCTCCGCGGCGGCCGCGCAGACCCGGTCCAGATGCGGAATCGGCAGGTGCCCCTGGTTGATCCAGGTGCTGCTGGTGGCCGCCTCCCCGAGCAGTGCCACGTTCTGGGTCGCCAGGGCCACCCGCAGTTGCGTCCGCAGCTCGTCGAAGCGGTCCAGCTCCCGCGCGGTGTAGTGCGCGGGGAGGAAGCCCACGGTGTCGACCGGCTCCCCGGTGCCGAATCCCAGGATCCGCATCGGCGGCAGCCGGGCGCCGAAGTCCTCGATCACCCCGCCCTCCCGGTGCGCGAAGAGCACCGCGCTCTGCTCGAACATCAGCGAGTCGGACGCCGTCTCCGCCTCGACCGCCAGCCTGGCCACCGTGGCGCGCGGCAGCCGTACCCGGAAGGTGTCCGCCACGGCCCAGATGGACGCGAGCACATCACTGGTGGAGGAGCCGAAACCCCGGCACAGCGGGACGTCGCTGTCCACGGTGAGCAGGCCCCCCAACGGTGCGCCGAGCTCCGCCTCGACCTCCCGCACCGCCAGTTCGGCCGCCCGCCGGGCCTTGCACCGCCACTGCGGCGACACGCTCACCACGCCGCTGCTGTCGGGTGTGAACTCGGCCCGGGAGCGGTAGAGTTGGCAGGGTATTGTGACCAGCCCCGGCGGATGCGGCCGTCCACCCGGAAGGCGCCCTGGATGATCTCGCCGTGGTGTACCGGCGCCCACGCCGTGCCCTTGTGCCACGTCCCCCCATCCACCTACTTCGCGTCCTGAACGACGCGCCGCCCCGGGACCGCGATCGCCGCGGTCACGTCGGCGCCGAGGCGGACGGCCCCGGCCCCGGCCCGGAATGAGGTTCTGCCCCGGCTGAAGGCCGTGTCGAAGACGATGCCGGCTCCGAGGCCGGTCGGCACCCTCCGCTCCGGGGTCGGTTCGGTCAGGGTGATGAGAGCGCGCATACTGTTCACCGATCGTTGCAGGGTGCGTGGGGAAGGTGGCTGTCCGGGCAGCGCGGCGGAGCTCCGGTGTTCAGGGCTCGGCCCGTACCGCCTGGGCGAGGATGGCGATCGGACGCCGGTCCTGGCCGTCGTCCGGGATGACACGGCGGGACCAGCGGTCGAACACCGCCACGATCTCGTGGCGCAGCTCGACCACTTCGGCCGGGCTCAGCCGCAGCCACCTGTCCGCCGCGAATCCGCTGACCTTCCACTCCTCGGAGAAGGCCTCGCGCCCTCCAGCCAGTCCCGCAGGAACTGGCTGTGCCGCTCGTGGAGCACCGAGAGCATCGCCACGATCACGGCCCGGGTGACCGGATCGTCGGCCAGGCCGTTGGTCTGGGTCTGGGTCTGGGCCGCGCTCAGCTGCCATGGACGCCCGTCCGGCCCGCCCGCCGGTCCGTCGGCCTCCTCCACGATCCGGGTCTGCGCCAGGATGCCTAGGTGCCGGACGATGTTCTCGACCGGCTGCCGGGTCCGCCCGGCCAGTTGCGCGGCCGTGGCCGGTCCCTCCACCTCCAGCAGGTCCTGCAAGCGTCGGCGCAGCGGATGGGCAGTCGCCGCCAGCGCCTCCAGATCCGTTATTTCGCGCATTCCCTCGGTCGGGCTCACCCGAATCCTCCTTCTGCGATTTCTGCGATGTGTCCGGTTTCTCCGTCGATTCCGGTGGTTCTGGCGGGCCCCGCCTGCCGGAGGGCCCTGCCCACGCCGTACGGCCCGCGCCCGGGGGGCGACCGCACGGTCATCGTCCGCCTGCCAGCAGGCCGGTCAACTCCTTTGCCAGTTCCGCGACATGAGGCTGAGTCAGCATGGACCAGTGATCCCCGCGGTCGATTGCACCCGCACGTCCGGATACACCGTGGCCAGGTCGCGCTCGATCGCCGCCACCTCCCCCGGGGTCGTCGGCGCCGCCTTGACCAGCACCGCCGGACAGGCCACCGGTCGCGGCCGGTAGCGCAGCAGCGCACCGGTGTTGCCCGCGAACCGCCGCCGCAGTCCCGGCACCCGGCGCACCCGGGCGCCGAGCGGGCCGGTGCCGAGGGCCACCGAGAACTGGAGCGTGGCCGCGTCGCGCAGCACCGCGGGATCCGCGGCCATCGGCAGGCCCCGATGGTCCCGGATGTGCCCGTCCAGGAGGATCAGCAGGTCCACGGACTCCCCGGCCGCGGTCAGCCGACGCGCCATCTCATGCGCGACCATCGCCCCGAACGACCAGCCGGCCAGGGTGTACGGGCCGTGGGGCTGGGCCCGGCGGGCGACCTTCAGCTGCTGCGCCGCGATCCGCTCGATCCGAGGGAAGGCCGACGGCTGCCCGGTCTGCTCCAGCCCGTACACCGGTCGGCCGCCGCCGAGCTGGTCGGCCAGCGCCAGGTAGCTCGCTGAGCTGCCCATGACGTCCGTGGCGAAGAACACCGGCCGTCCGGCGCCCTCCCGCAGCACCACCAGCCCCTGGTCGTCGAGGGCAGGCGCGGGGTCGGGCCCCGTGGCGGGACCGACCGCGTCCGGCAGCCGGCCGACCAGCTCGGCCAGGGCGCCGAAGGTCGGGCTGCGCAGGAAGTCGGCGGCCCTGACGCCAGCCCCGAACTCCTGCCGGACCTGGCCGATCAGGTTCACCGCCATCAGCGACTCGCCGCCGAGGTCGAAGAAGTTGTCCTCGGCCCGTGCGGACGCCACGCCCAGTGCCCGGCACCACAGCCGCTCCAGGCTCGGTGCCGCGCCCGGCCGGGCCCCGGCCGGGCGGCTCGGCTGGGGCCCGGGGGCGGCGGTCGGCGCCTGGCGGGGATCGTGCGAGTCGAACGCGTACGGCGGCAGCGAGCAGACCCGGGCGCCGCTGTCACCGGTCACCGCGGCCAGGTCGATCTCGGCGCCGCGCTCCCAGAGCGCGCCGATCACCCGCAGCAGGCTGCGTTCCCGGTCGTCGGCGGCCCGGCCGAGCATGGGCAGCACAAACCGTTCCGGATCCCAGTCCCGGTGGCGTCGCAGGGAACCGGACATGGACGTGCCGGGCCCCAGTTCGAGGAAGGTGTCGCAGTTCGCGGCGAGCAACTCTCCGATCCCGTCGTCCAGTTGTACGGTCTCGCAGAACTGCCGGGCCCAGTGGTCGGGGTCGCCCACCTCGTCCGCTGCGGCCCAGGTGCCGGTGAGGTTGGAGAGGAAGGGGATCTGCGGCGGGCGGGCGGTCGCGGTGGCCAGCGCCCGGGCCAGGATGGCGGCCGCGGGACGCATGGCCTCGGAGTGGCCCGCGGCCGGAGCATCCAGGACGGTGGTGTCCGCCCCGTCCAGCGCGCCGCCGGACAGCAGCGCGTCCATCGCCGCCGTGGGGCCCGAGAGAACCACCGTCCCTGGTCCGGCCACGGCGATGCCGACCCCGGGATGGGCGCTGATCCGGGCGGCGACCTCGTCCCGCCCGGCCTTCACCGCCACCATCCGCCCGGGCTCGGCGTGCACGGTGGCGCTCGCCCGGGTGTGCACCAGCCGTGCCGCGTCGGCCGGGGTCCACACCCCGGCAACCGTGGCGGCGGTGAGCTCACCGATGCTGTTGCCGATCATGCCCACCGGGGTGATCCCCCAGTCGATCAGCTGCCTGCCCAGCGCATACCCGAGCGCCAGCAGCCCGCAGTGCTGGTGCACGGTGTCCGAGAACCACCCGTCCGGGGCTTCGCCCTCGGCCACGACGGGGGTGATGTCCAGCCCGGCCGCGTCGCGGAAGGCCGCGGCCATCTCGTCCAGGTATCCGCGGAACCCCGGCAGCAGCCGATAGGCGGCGGCACCGGCCGGATGGTCCAGCGTCCCGTGGCCCGGGAACAGGAAGCCGACCCGGCCCAGCGGCCGCTTCCGCTCGCTCGCGTCGGCGCCACGCAGCAGCTGCGCCGCCTCGGCAGGCTCCTCCGCCACGACCGCGAGCCCGCGCTGATGGCGGGTACGCCGGGCCAGGGTCCGGGATGCCTCCGGCAGCGGGAGCCCGGTGTGCTCGTCCAGATGCCCGGCCAGCTCCTCCCGCATCCGGTCCAGGCTGGTGGACGAGGCGGCGGACAGGCCCAGCACGCGAGGCCCCCGACGGGCGGGCGAGCGGGTGCCGGACGGCGCCGCCTGGACAATGACATGGGCGTTGGTGCCGCCGATCCCGAAGGCGCTGACCGCCGCCAGCGGCGTCCCGCGATCCGGCCAGGGCCGCAGCTCCGTGCCGACCCGGAACGGGGTCTGCTCGATCGCCAGGCGCGGGTTCGGCTCGGTGAAGTACAACGAGGGCACCAGCTCCCGGTGCTCCAGCATGAGCACCGCCTTGACCAGCCCGGCCACCCCGGCGGCGGCCCCGGTGTGACCGATGCCGCTCTTGACCGAACCGAGCAGGCAGTAGCCGGTGGCGTCCGTGGAATGCCGGAAGGCGTCCGTGAGCGCCTGCACCTCGATCGGATCACCCATCGGAGTGGCCGTGCCGTGCGCCTCGACGTAGTCGATGTCGGCGGGATCGACCCCGGCCACCTTCTGCGCCAGCAGGATCGCCTCACGCTGTCCGGACACCGAGGGCGCGGTGAACCCGATCTTGTCACGGCCGTCGTTGTTGATTGCCGAGCCCCGGATCACGGCAGCGATCCGGTCGCCGTCGCGCAGCGCGTCCGCCAGCCGCCGCAGCACGACGACCCCGACGCCCTCGCTCGGCACGGTTCCCAGGGCCTGCGCGTCGAAGGAGCGGCAGTGCCCGTCGGGGAGAGCGCACCGCCTTCGAGGAACAGGTACCCGCCGTTCCGCCGGTAGCCGGCCACGTTCACGCCACCGGCCAGCGCCGCGTCGCACTCGTACGACAACAGGCTCTGCACCGCCAGGTGCACCGCCGTCAGCGAGGTCGAGCAGGCCGACTGCACAGTGAACGCCGGGCCGCGCAGCCCCAGCTTGAACGCCACCCGGGTGGCCAGGAAGTCGGGGTTGCGCCCGACGGCCCGCAGCAGCGGATCGATCGCGTCGTCCGGAGCATCGTCTGGCGTGTCGCTGCCGCCGTAGACGCCGATCCAGCCCGGGAAGCGGGTCGGGTCGATGCCCGCGTCGTCGACGGCCTGCGCGGCGCACTCCAGGAAGATCCGCTGCTGCGGGTCGATCAGCGCGGCCTCGGCCCGGCTGTACCCGAAGTAGGACCAGTCGAAGTCGCGGCCCCTGGGCAGCACTCCCGCCGAAGGGACGAAGTCCGGACGCCGGACCAGCTCCCGGTCGAAGCCCATGGCCAGCAGCTCGGCTTCACTGTGGCGGGTGATGCCCTCGACTCCCGCCCGCAGGTTGGCCCACAGGGTGCCCACGTCAGGCGCGCCGGGCAGCCGGACGGCCATCCCGGTGACCGCGATCGCCCCGTCCAGGTGCCGTTCATCCCGACTCCGCTCGTCTCGGCAGCTTTCATCTGGGCTGTTGGCGTCCCCGCCGCGCCCGCCTCCGCCGTGCTCATCGCCGCGGCACTCATCGCCCCGGCACTCATCGCCGCCGCACTCATTGCCGCTGCGCCCGGCGGCGGATCTGGTCGCGGCGGGCCGCCGCGCGCTCGTCCGCCGCCGTCGAGGCCCCGGCCGGGCTGTCGGCAGCCGCGGACCCGCCGGCGGCGAGATAGCGGGCCATCGCCCGGATGGTCGAGACGTCGAAGAGCCGTTGGATCGGCAGCTCCACCGCGAACGCGTCGCACAGCCGCGCGTGCAGGCCGATCAGCTTGAGTGAAGTACCGCCGCACTCGAAGAAGTTGTCGTCCAGCCCGATCTGCTCGGTGCCAAGGACCAGCGCCCACAGCTCGGCGACGCGGGCCTGCGTCCCGTCGGCCGGGACCGCGCGGCCGGTCGGCTCGGCGCGGCCTTGCGTCCCGCCGTCCGGGGCGGCGGGCTGTGCCGCCAGCAGCGCGCGGTCGACCTTGCCGTTGGGGGTCAGCGGCAGCCCGGGCAGGAACACATACTCGCCAGGGACCATGTAGCCCGGCAGCCGTTCCGCCAGCCAGTCCCGGATCGTTGCCCTGTCCGTGCCCGGCCCGGCCGACACCACATAGGCGCGGATGCGTCCGCCGCCCTCACCGGACTTCTCCGCGAGCACCGCGGCCTGACGAATCCCGGGGTGCCCGGCCAGGGCCGCCTCTATCTCGCCCGTCTCGATGCGGAACCCGCTGATCTTCACCTGGCCGTCGGCCCGGCCGATGAACCGGAGGTTGCCCTCGTCGTCGCGCCGGGCCAGATCCCCGGTCGCGTACATCCGCTCGCCGGACGTCCCGAACGGGTCGGGCAGGAAGCGCTGCGCGGTCAGGCCGGGCTGGTTCAGGTAGCCCCGCGCCACCCCGGCCCCGGCGATGTACAACTCACCGGCCGTTCCCGGCGGGACCGGGCGGAACGAGTCGTCCAGCACGTAGGCGCGGGTGTTGTCCATCGCCGTGCCTATCGGCACGCTCTGCCCGCCGTCCAGATCCTCCGTGGCCCGGTAGCAGGTGGCGAAGACGGTGACCTCGGTCGGGCCGTAGCCGGCATGCACCGAGATGCCCGGGCATGCCTTTCTGACCTGTTGCACGGCGTCCGGGGTCACCACGTCCCCGCCGGTCCACAGTTCGCGCATCCCCTCAAAACAGGACGCGTCAGCCCCCGCCAGCGCGTTGAAGAGACCGACGGTCAAGAAGGCCGCGGTGATCCGGCGGCCACCCGCCAACCGCCGAAGCAGCGTGACGTCCAGCGGGCCTGGGGCGATCACCACCCGACCGCCGTTCAGCAGCGGCACCCACAACTCGTAGGTAGCGGCGTCAAATGCGTGCGGGGAGTGCAGCAGCACCCGCTCGTGGGCGCCACCGCGCCAGGCGCGGTCAGCGGCGAAGGCGGTCACATTGCGGTGGGTCACCGCCACACCCTTGGGCGTCCCGGTCGAACCCGAGGTGTGCATCACATACAGCAACGCCCCTGGCCCCACCGTCCGGTCTGCGAAAGGCACCGGTTCCACCGCTTCCTCGGCGTCGGTGGCGGTGTCGGTGTCGGTGTCGGTGTCGGCGCGGATCAGCCGGAGGTTCGCTCCCGCTTCATGAGCGTGCGTCGAGCCGTCCACGAGCAGCACCGCGCAGCCGGCTCCGGTCAGCACGGTCCGCATCCGGGTAGCCGGATCGCGGGTCGAGGGGCACATAGGCAGCCCCGGCCTTCGCCACGGCGAGCAGCGCGACCACCAGGTCCACGGACCGCCGCATCAGCACACCGACCAGATCCCCGGGGGCCACCCCGGCGCCGGCCAGCCGCCGGGCCAGCCGATCCACCCGCACGCCCAACTCGGCGTAGGTGAGCTCGACTTCACCTGCTTCCAGGGCTGTCGCGCCGGGTGTCAGGGCGATCCGCAAGTCCAGCAGCGCCGGTACGGTGACCTGTGGCGGACCTGCCTCGGCAACCCCGCTCACGAACGGCTCCCCTTTCCGGCGGGCTCCGCCTGCTGCGCCTGCTGGGCTTCCTGCGCCTCCTGGGCTTCCTTCAGCGACCGGGGGCGCATGTCGATCCAGTGCGCGTCGACGTATGCCGTGCACTCATCGAAATCGCCCTCCGCGACCGCGCCCCACCCTTCCGGTACCGGTATTCCCTGCGGCCACAGCGAATACTGGTCCTCTTGGTTGATCAGGACGTGGAACCTGTTGGCACGATGGTCAAATGGACTGGTCACGAGGGTCGACGCCTTTCTGGGTAAGGGAATTGAGGGGCTTCCCGACAGGAATGCCCGGATCGGCCACGACCTCGGCGAGCAGTTCGCCGAGTGCGCGGGCCAGTGTGCTGACGGTGCTCTCGTCGAAGACGTCAACGGCGTACTCGATCCCGCAACGCAGCCCGACCACGGCGGCATCCGGCCCACGCTGCGGCCGGAAGCTGACGGACAGGTCGAACTTGGTTGCCTCCAGCTCGACCAACAGTCCCCTGGCCTCCAGCCCTTCGAGGTCAACGGTGGTTTCCTCGCTGTCCGTGAGGGCGAACATCACCTGGAACAGCGGCTGCCGGGCGGCGGTGCGCGCGGGAACCAACCGCTCGACAAGGCGCTCGAAGGGGACGTCCTGGTGTGCATAGGCGCGCAGGATGGCACCACGCACCCGGTCCAGCAGTTCCCGGAAGGTCGGGCTTCCGCCGACGTCGGTACGCAGGACCAGGGTGTTGACGAAGAAGCCGACCAGATCGTCCAAGGCCTCGTCGTCGCGCCCGGCGACCGGCATGCCCAGGGGGATGTCGTCGCCGGCACCTTGGCGGTGCAGCCAGACCACCACCGCGGCTTGCAGCACCATCAGCAGCGTCGCATTGCTCTCCCGCCCGATCCTGAGCAATGCCTCATGGGTCCGCGGATCGATCATGAACTCCGTACTCGCACCCCGGTAGTCACGCTGCGCCGGACGCAGGCGGTCCAACGGCAGCCGAATCTCCTCCGGTAGATCAGCCAACTCCGTTGCCCAGAAATCCAGCTGACGCTCCACCAGACTGCTGTGTGCCGCCTGCCACAAGGCGAAGTCGGCGTACTGCACCGGGAGCTCCGACCACTGGGGCGACCGCTCCGCGAGCCGGGCGCGGTAGGCAATGCCCAGATCCCGGGCCAGCGGCTCCAGCGACCAGCCATCCGTGGCGATATGGTGCATCAGCACCAGCAGCGTCGACCGCTCGGCCGAACTCCGCAGCAGTACCGCCCGCACCGGCAACTCGACCGCCAGATCGAAGCAGTACTCGGCCTCCGCACGTAGCCGCTCCCCACTTCCGTGAGCTTCACATCCACGACCGCAAACGGCGGTCGGGCCTGCGCGGACGCCACCACCGCTGCTCCGGCTCACCGAAACGGTCCGGGTACACCGTCCGCAAGGCCTCATGCCGGGCTACCACGTCATCCACCGCAGCCCGCAGCGCCTCCACATCCACCGGACCACTCAACTCCACCGCAAACGGCACATTGTAGGTAGCACTCGGCCCCTCGAAGCGGTTCAGAATCCAGAGCCGGAGCTGCGCCGAGGACAGCGGCAGGACCTCAGGACGGGATCGACGCGAACCACCGGCGACCTGCGCTCCACCCCCAGATCCAGCCGGCGCGCCAGCTGTTCGACCGTCGCTCCCAGGAATAGGTCACGGATGCCGACCTCGACACCCAACGCCGACCGCACCCGGTTCACCAACCGCACAGCCAACAAGGAATGACCACCCACCGCGAAAAAGTCCTCATCCACCCCGACCCCCGCCACCCCCAACACCTCCGCGAACAAACCACACACACAACTCCTCCACCGGCGTACGCGGCCCACGACCCACCACCACACCCTCCACCACCGGCGCCGGCAACGCCCTGCGATCCACCTTCCGATGCGCCGTCAACGGCAACTCCGGCAGCACCACCAACGCCGACGGCACCATATACACCGGCAACCGCTCCGCCAACAACCGACGCAACCCGGCCACATCCACACCCCGCACCGCATCAACCGGCACCACATACCCCACCAACCGTTTGTCACCAGGACGATCCTCACGCACCACCACCACCGACCGCCCCACCCCCGGACAACCCCCAGCACAGCCTCCACCTCACCCAACTCAATACGGAAACCCCGCACCTTCACCTGATCATCCACACGCCCCAAGAACTCGATCTCACCCCCAGCACTCCAGCGAACCAGATCCCCCGTCCGGTACATCCGCGATCCCGACTCACCAAACGGATCCGCCACAAAACGCCCCCGCAGTCAACCCAGCACGATTCACATACCCACGCCCCAACCCCGAACCCGCGATATACAACTCCCCAACAACACCAGTCAACGCCAACCCCAACCGATCATCCAACACATACAAACGCGTACCACCCATCGGCCCACCCAACGGCACACCCGTAACATAACCACCCCTACGCAACGGCCCACGCACCGCGAACACCGTCGTCTCCGTCGGCCCATAACCATTCACCACCACCAACCCCGGACACACCTCCGCAACCCGATTCACCGCAGCAACCGACAGCGCATCACCACCCGCCCAAACCTCACGCACCAACCCAAAGTCCCCGGCGACTCAGCCACCAAACACATCAAACAACGCAGCCGTCAGGAACATACCCGTCACCGCACTGTCGCGAAGGCAACTGTCCAACCGCTCCGCATCCACCGGCCCCGGCGGAAGGACCACCACCGTCCCACCCGACAGCAACGGCACCCACATCTCATATGTCGACGCATCGAACGAGTGCGGCGAATGCATCAACACCCGCCGATGCGCCCCATTACCCCAACCCGTATCCCCCACCAGCTCCACAATGTTCCGCTGAGTAATCGCCACCCCCTTCGGCGTACCCGTCGACCCCGAAGTGAACATCACATACGCCAACTGCCCCGGATCGAAGCCATCCCCCAGCACACCCGCCTCCGGCAACTCCAACCCCGGCCCCACCTCCAACACCGGCAACCCACTCGCGGCCACCCCACGAACCACCTCACCCGCACCCACCACACCATCCGTCACCAACACCACCGCACCCACATCACCCAACACCCCCAACACCAACCCCAACGGGTACCCCACCGGAACCGGCACATACGCACCCCCAGCCTTCAGCACCGCCAAAAACACCACCAACAAATCCACCGAACGCTCCATCGCCACACACCAACACCTCACACCCCACACCAAACCGCCCACGCAACAACCACGCCAACCGCTCCGACCGCACATCCAACTCCGATACGAAACCGACACACCCCACACTCCACCGCCACGCATCCGGCACCAACCCCACCCACTCCGCAAACCGCCCCACCACACCCACCCCACCAACATCACCAACACCCGACCCCACCCCAACAACCGCTCACCCTCACCCGCAAACAACATCGACAACCCACCAACCGACACCCCAGGACAACCAGCCACCTCACCCAACAAAACAACACCAAACCGCCGCGCCATCAACTCAACCGTCACCGCGTCGAACACATCAGTCGGATAGCTGATCTCCCCCACCAGCCCATCGGCGCACCATCCACCTCCTGCCGGGGCCGGAATATCAACATCAGATCGAACTTGGGCCACATCCGGCACCACCTGGACCACCGTCGAGTCCAAGGCATCGACGTCCAGCCCCTGGCCGGAGCTCACCTCAAGCGCGAGCATCACTGGAACAACGGATGCCGAGCCGCGCTACGCACCGGGCAAGCCGCTCCACCAACCGCTCGAACGGGACGTCCTGGTGCGCGTAGGCGCGCAGGGTGGTTGCCACGCACCCGGTCCAGTAGCTCGCGGAAGGTCGGGCCTCCGCTGACGTCGGTCCGCAGGACCAGGGTGTTGACGAAAAAGCCCACCAGATCGTCCAACACCTCGTCGTCGCGTCCGGCGACCGGCGTGCCCAGGGGATGTCGTCGCCGGCACCATGACGGTGCAGCCACACCGCCACCGCAGCCTGCAACACCATCAGCAGCGTCGCATTGCTCTCCCGCCCGATCCTCAGCAACGCCGCATGGGTCTGCGGGTCAATGACGAACTCCGTGCTCGCTCCCCGGAAATCACGCTGCGCCGGACGCGGCCGGTCCAACGGCAGCCGAATCTCCTCCGGTATGCCAGCCAACTCCGTTGCCCAGAATTCCAGCTGCCGCTCGGTCCCCGCCGCATGCGCCGCCTGCCACAGGGCGAAGTCGGCATACTGCACCGGGAGCTCCGACCACTGCGGCAACTCCCCAACCAGCCGGGCCCGATAGGCAGTACCCAGATCCCGGGCCAACGGCTCCAACGACCAGCCATCCGTGGCGATATGGTGCACCAGCACCGACAGCGTCGACCACTCATCCGAACAACGGAACAGCACCACCCGCACCGGCAACTCCACCGCCAAGTCGAAGCAGTACTCAGCCTCCACACGCAACCGCTCCCCCACCTCCACCCGCTCCACATCCACCACCACAAACGGCACCACCGCCTGCACGGACTCCACCACCCGCTGCTCCGGCTCCCCGGCCCGGTCCGGATACACCGTCCGCAGCACCTCATGCCGCGCCACCACATCACCCACCGCAGCCCGCAGCGCCCCCACATCCACCGGACCACTCAACTCCACCGCAAACGGCACATTGTAAGTAGCACTCGGCCCCTCAAAAGCATGCAGAAACCACAGCCGACGCTGAGCAAACGACAACGGCAACACCTCAGGACGAGGATCAACCCGAACGACGGGCGCCCGACGTCCGCTCCCGAAGTCGATCCGACGGGCCAGCTGTTCAACCGTCGCTCCCAGGAACAGGTCACGGATGCCGACCTCGACACCCAACGCCGACCGCACCCGGTTCACCAACCGCACAGCCAACAAGGAATGACCACCCACCGCGAAAAAGTCCTCATCCACCCCGACGCCCGCCACCCCCAACACCTCCGCGAACAAACCACACAACAACTCCTCCACCGGCGTACGCGGCCCACGACCCACCACCACACCCTCCACCACCGGCGCCGGCAACGCCCTGCGATCCACCTTCCGATGCGCCGTCAACGGCAACTCCGGCAGCACCACCAACGCCGACGGCACCATATACACCGGCAACCGCTCCGCCAACAACCGACGCAACCCGGCCACATCCACACCCCGCACCGCATCAACCGGCACCACATACCCCACCAACCGTTTGTCACCAGGACGATCCTCACGCACCACCACCACCGACCGCCCCACCCCCGGACAACCCCCCAGCACAGCCTCCACCTCACCCAACTCAATACGGAAACCCCGCACCTTCACCTGATCATCCACACGCCCCAAGAACTCGATCTCACCCCCAGCACTCCAGCGAACCAGATCCCCCGTCCGGTACATCCGCGATCCCGACTCACCAAACGGATCCGCCACAAAACGCCCCGCAGTCAACCCAGCACGATTCACATACCCACGCCCCAACCCCGAACCCGCGATATACAACTCCCCAACAACACCAGTCAACGCCAACCCCAACCGATCATCCAACACATACAAACGCGTACCACCCATCGGCCCACCCAACGGCACACCCGTAACATAACCACCCCTACGCAACGGCCCACGCACCGCGAACACCGTCGTCTCCGTCGGCCCATAACCATTCACCACCACCAACCCCGGACACACCTCCGCAACCCGATTCACCGCAGCAACCGACAGCGCATCACCACCCGCCCAAACCTCACGCACCAACCCCAAAGTCCCCGGCGACTCAGCCACCAACACATCAAACAACGCAGCCGTCAGGAACATACCCGTCACCGCACTGTCGCGAAGGCAACTGTCCAACCGCTCCGCATCCACCGGCCCCGGCGGAAGGACCACCACCGTCCACCCGACAGCAACGGCACCCACATCTCATATGTCGACGCATCGAACGAGTGCGGCGAATGCATCAACACCCGCCGATGCGCCCCATTACCCCAACCCGTATCCCCCACCAGCTCCACAATGTTCCGCTGAGTAATCGCCACCCCCTTCGGCGTACCCGTCGACCCCGAAGTGAACATCACATACGCCAACTGCCCCGGATCGAAGCCATCCCCCAGCACACCCGCCTCCGGCAACTCCAACCCCGGCCCCACCTCCAACACCGGCAACCCACTCGCGGCCACCCCACGAACCACCTCACCCGCACCCACCACACCATCCGTCACCAACACCACCGCACCCACATCACCAACACCCCAACACCAACCCCAACGGATACCCCACCGGAACCGGCACATACGCACCCCCAGCCTTCAACACCGCCAAAAACACCACCAACAAATCCACCGAACGCTCCATCGCCACACCACACTCACACCCCACACCAAACCGCCCACGCAACAACCACGCCAACCGCTCCGACCGCACATCCAACTCCCGATACGAAACCGACACACCCCACACTCCACCGCCACCGCATCCGGCACCAACCCCACCCACTCCGAAACCGCCCACCACACCCACCCCACCAACATCACCAACACCCGACCCCCACCCCAACAACCGCTCACCCTCACCCGCAAACAACATCGACAACCCACCAACCGACACCCCAGGACAACCGGCGACATCGACCAGCAACGACACCAACCGCCGCGTCATCGACTCAACCGTCACCGCGTCGAACACATCAGTTGCATAGGTGATCTCCCCCACCAGCCCCATCGGCGCACCATCCACCTCCTGCCGGGGCCGGATCATCAACGTCAGATCGAACTTGGCCACATCCGGCACCACCTGGATCTCCGTCGAGTCCAGCCCGGCAAAGCCCAGGCCACGACCGGCACTTCCTCAAGCACCAGCATTACCTGGAACAGGGGTTCGAGCGGCACTGCGCACCGGAGCGAGGTGCTCCACCAAGCGCTCGAAGGGCACATCCTGGTGTGCATAGGCCGCAGGTCGGTCTGGCGCACCCGGTCCAGCAGTTCCCGGAAGGTCGGGTTTCCGCTGACGTCGGTCCGCAGGACCAGGGTGTTGACGAAGAAGCCGACCAGATCGTCCAAGGCCTCGTCGTCGCGTCCGGCAGCCGGCGTGCCCAGGGGGATGTCGTCGCCGGCACCATGACGGTGCAACCACACCGCCCCGCAGCCTGCAACACCATCAGCAGCGTCGCATTGCTCTCCCGCCCGATCCTCAGCAACGCCGCATGGGTCTGCGCATCGATGGCAAACTCGGCACTCGCACCCCGGTAGTCACGCTGCGCCGGCGCGGCCGGTCCAACGGCAGCGGAGCCTCTTCCGGCAGATCTGCCAACTCCGTCGACCAGAAGTCCAGCTGCCGATCCAGCAGTTCCCTGTTCGCCAGCTGCCACAGGGCGAAGTCGGCATACTGCACCGGGAGCTCCGACCACTGCGGCAACTCCCCAACCAGCCGGGCCCGATAGGCAGTACCCAGATCCCGGGCCAACGGCTCCAACGACCAGCCATCCGTGGCGATATGGTGCACCAGCACCGACAGCGTCGACCCTCATCGAACAACGGAAACAGCACCACCCGCACCGGCAACTCCACCGCCAAGTCGAAGCAGTACTCAGCCTCCAACGCAACCGCTCCCCCACCTCCACCCGCTCCACATCCACCACCACAAACGGCACCACCGCCTGCACGGACTCCACCACCCCGCTGCTCCGCTCCCCGGCCCGGTCCGGATACACCGTCCGCAACGCCTCATGCCGCGCCACCACATCACCCACCGCAGCCCGCAGCGCCCCCACATCCACCGGACCAACTCACTCCACCGCAAACGGCACATTGTAAGTAGCACTCGGCCCTCAAAAGCATGCAGAAACCACAGCCGACGCTGAGCAAACGACAACGGCAACACCTCAGGACGAGGATCAACCCGAACCACGGGCGACGTGCGCTCCACCCCAGATCCAGCCGGCGCGCCAGCTGCTCGACCGTCGCTCCCAGGAACAGGTCACGGATGCCGACCTCGACACCCAACGCCGACCGCACCCGGTTCACCAACCGCACAGCCAACAAGGAATGACCACCCACCGCGAAAAAGTCCTCATCCACCCCGACCCCCGGCACCCCCAACACCTCCGCGAACAAACCACACAACAACTCCTCCACCGGCGTACGCGGCCCACGACCCACCACCACACCCTCCACCACCGGCGCCGGCAACGCCTTGCGGTTCACCTTCTGGTGCGCCGTCAGCGGCAACTCGGGCAGCACCACCAACGCCGACGGCACCATGTACACCGGCAACCGCTCCGCCAGGTACCGACGCAACCCGGCCACATCCACACCCCGCACGGCATCGACCGGCACCACATACGCCACCAGCCGTTTGTCACCCGGGCGATCCTCGCGCACCACCACAATCGACTGCCCCACCCCCGGACAGCCACCCAGTACAGCCTCCACCTCACCCAACTCAATACGGAATCCCCGCACCTTCACCTGGTTGTCCGCACGCCCCAGGAACTCGATCTCACCCTCGGCGTTCCAGCGCACCAGATCCCCGGTGCGGTACATCCGTGATCCGGCTCGCCGAACGGATCGGCGACAAAGGTCCGTGCCGTGACGCCAGGGCGTTTCCAGTAGCCACGCCCCAGCCTGGGCCCAGCGACAAACAGCTCACCCACCACCCCGACCGGAGCCAACCCGAGCGCCTGGTCCAGGACATACAGCCGGGTGTCGTCCATCGGCATTCCCGATCGGCACCACCCCCTGGAAGCCTCCCTCCCCCACCAGCCGATAGGTCGCGAAGACCGTGGTCTCCGTCGGCCCGTAGGCGTGATGACCGCGATCCCAGGCACACCGAACCACCGGTTCATCGAAGCGACAGCGCCTCCTCACCACTCGTCCACACCTCACGCACCAAGGTCAGCGTCTGCGGCGACTCGGCCACCAGCAGGTCGAACAGCGCCTTCGTCAGATAGATGGCCGTGACATCGTTGCCCCGAAGAGAGCGCTCCAGGTGCTCCGCATCCACCGGCCCCGGCGCAGTACCACCACCGTCCCACCCGACAGCAGCGGCACCCAAATCTCGTATGTCGCCGCGTCGAACGAGTGCGGCGAATGCATCAGCACCCGCCGGTGATTCCGTTGGCCCAGCAGACGTCCTCCACCAGCACCATGATGTTGCCTGGGTGATCGCCACCCCCTTCGGTGCCCGTCGACCCCGAGGTGAAACATCACATACGCCAACTGCCCGGGTTCGTAGTCATCCCCCAGCGCGCCCGCCTCCGGCAGCTCCAGCTCCGGACCCACCTCCAGCACCGGCAGCCCGCTCGCGGCCACCCCGCGGACAGCTCCCCCCACCCAGCACGCCATCCGTGACCAACACCACCGCACCCACATCACCGAGCACCCCCAACGCCAACCCCAACGGATACCCCGCCGGGAACCGGCACATACGCGCCCCCGGCCTTCAGCACCGCCAAGAACACCACCAGCAGGTCCGCTGACTGCTCCATGGCCACACCCACTGCCCCTCACACCCACACCGAACCGCGCACGCAACAGCCAAGCCAGCCTCTGACCGCTCGTCCAGCTCCCGGTACGAAACCCGCACGTCCCGCACTCACCGCCACCGCATCCGGCACCGCCCCACCCATTGCGCGAACCGCTCCACCACACCCACCGACCCCGCCCGCATCCGGCACGCGAGCCCCACTCCAGCAGCCGCTCGCTCTCCCCCGGGAGCGCAGCACCCCGACCGACCTACCGGCGCGTAGCTGTTCCCGGCCAGTCGGAGCAGCACTTCCCGCAGGCGGGTTGCGAGTTCGTGGGCGGGCTGCGTCGGCGCGGCTGCCGTCCACGGTGACGTCCACCGGAGGCCGTCGTCGACCGCGACGTTCACCAGCACCGGGTATCCGGTCCAGCCCACCGAGTCCAGGCGGGTGCGGACGCAGCCGGGGAGCAGGTGCTCGGCCGGTTCGGGTGGTCTCCACCATGAGCATCGACTCGATCAGCCGCCTGGCGCCGCCACTCGCGCGTCCCAGTGGTCCGCCGTCGGCCGTGGGCAGTTGCTCGGCGCTCCGGGCGTCGGCCAGGGCGCGTTGGACGGTGCGCAGCCAGCTGCCGACGTCTTCCTGCCGGTTCGCCGTCAGGCGCAGCGGCAGGGTGTTGATGCACAGGCCGACCAGCGAGTCGACGCCGGGGACGGCCGGGGCCGGTCGGTCGCGGTGAATCCGAAGACCACATCGTCGCGGCCGGTCAGTCCGGACAGGACCAGGGCCAGGCCCGTGGAGCAGCGTGGCCAGGGACACTCCGGTGCTGTGGGCGAACTGCTGGAGGCGGCCTGCTCCTTCTGGGGAAGGCTGACGCCGGCCCGTTCGAAGGCCGCGCCCGATCCGCGGTCGGCCAGGCGCAGCGGTCCGGGGTCCTCCAGATCGGCGAACCGTTCCTGCCGGCGCCCGCTCGCGTCGGCGGCCGTGGTGCGCCGCGCCTCGTCCTGTCGGCGGACATAGGCGCCGTACTGCGGCGCGTCCGGGAGCGCCGGGGCCCGGCCTTCGGCCAGGGCCTGGTAGGCGGCGTCCAGCTCGCTGTCGAGCACGGCCAGGCTCTGGTTGTCGACCAGGAGGTGGTGGACGGTGAACACGGTCAGCAGTTCGTCCGCGGCGATGCTGATCACCGTGAGCCGGGCGAGCGGCGGGCGCAGCATGTCGAACGGCTGCTGCCGGTCCTCCGCGACATGGCGGGCCAGCTCGGTGTCGAGCTGCTCGGCCGGGAGCTCCGACCAGTCCAGGCGGGTGACCGGTTAGCTCCGCTGTCCTGCGGACGAACTGCCTCGGCTCGTCGGAGACCCATTCGAAGCCGGTACGCAGGGCGGGTGCCGCGCGACCAGTGCGCGGTGGGCGGCGGTCAGGGCGTCCAGTCCACCTTCCCGGTCCAGCGGTCGATCTGCTGGATGAGGTACGGCCGGGCGTCCCCGGCCGCGATGCCGGTCTCCTCGTAGAGGAGCCCGGTCTGTGTCGCCGACAGGGGGTAGGAGTCCTCGATGTCCGCGCTGTCGGTCCGGTGGGTCCGGTCGGTGCGGTCGGCGGTGGCGTCGGTGGGGTTCACGCTCTGGTCTGCCATCCTGGGTCAGCTTCCCGGTGTCGGTGTGGCGTCGGCGGCTGGTCTGAGACAACTGGTCGGGCGGCAACGGGCCGGGCGGCAACGGCCGGCCGGCGGCGGCGGCGTGGCCCGGTCAGGTTGCGGGTGCCAGGCTGCGGAAGTGTGCATCCGGGCCTCGCCGAGCTGCTCGCGCTGCTTGCGGGGCGGTGATGCCGAGGCCGGCCTTCGGGGCGAGGCAGAGCACACCGACCTTGCCCGCGTGCCGGTTCTGCTGCACCAGGCGGGTGGCCTCTCCGACCTGGTCCAGCGGGTACTCCGTGGACAGCACCGGCATCAGTTTCCCCAGCCGGAGCAGCCGGGTGCACTCCGCCATCTCCTGGAGGTTGGCGCCGTGGCTGCCGATCACCCGTTTGAGGTTCATCCACAGATAGCGGTTGTCGTACTGGTGGTGGTAGCCGCTGCTGGAGCCGCAGGTGACCACCACGCCGCCGCGGCGGGCGACGAACACGGAGGTGGCGAAGGTGGCGCGCCCGACGTAGTCGAAGACCACGTGCGGGTCCTCGCCGACCTCGCGGCGGATGACCGTGCCGAGCCGCTTGCCCACCTCGATCGCCTGCTCCGGCGAGGGGTGCTCCGGGTCGAGGTCGAGCCCGGCCTCGGAGCGGTCGATCACGGTCCGGCAGCCGAGGTCGCGCAGTACCTGGGCCTTCTCCGGCGAGCCGACGACGCCCACCGGGATGCCTCCGGCCGCGAGCACCAGCTGGACCGCGAAGGAACCCAGGCCGCCGGTGGCGCCCCAGATCAGCACCACGTCGCCGACCTTGATCCGGGCGCCGCGATCGCTGATCAGCATCCGGTAGGCGGTGCCGGCGCACAGCGGGGTGCAGGCGGACTCCTCCCAGGTGAGGTGTTCGGGTTTGGGCAGCAGCTGGCTGGCGCGCACCACGGTGTAGTCGGCCAGGCCGCCGAAGTTGGTCTCGAAGCCCCAGGCCCGTTGTTCGGTGCCGAGCATGCCGTCGGCCTGGGTCGCGGCCTCCTGGTCGTCGACGTGCACCGGGCTGATGATGACCCGGTCGCCGATCTTCCAGCGGCGAACTCCGGCTCCTGCCGGACGATCACCCCGGAGCCGTCGGAGCCGATCACATGGTGGTCCAGGTCGTGCCGGGCCGCGAATCCGCCCTGGCGGGCGTAGCGGCGCAGAAACCCGAAGGTGGGCAGCGGCTCGAAGGTCGCCGACCAGACGGTGTTGTAGTTGATCGAGCTGGCCATCACCGCGACCAGGACTTCGTCCGGCGCGAGTTCCGGCATCGGCACCTCGGCGACGTGGATGGACTGGCGGACGTCCTTGTCCTGGACCCCGTCGAACATCTTCACGTCTTCGGCCCGCAGGCAGGCGGCCCGGTAGCTCGCGGGCACGGGGGCCGCGGCGAGTTCCGCCGCTTCAGCTCCGGACAGCACGGCTTCAGCCAGGGGTTCCACTTCTGCATCACTCCATCGTCGTCGGCGCAGCGTGAGTCGTGGGCGCAGCGGGAGCAGTTGCGTGGCATCCGCGGGGCTGCGGGGGAATCATGGGACAGTCCGCTCTCGAAACGGCATCCGGCCGCTATCCGGGTACGGGCGCCGCCGCCGCACGTACCGTCGGCGGGGCCGGCCGGGGCCGCACACGGCTGCGCGGCGGCCGGGGCGGGGCCGGGCCGATAGCGTACGGATGGGGGACGGAGGGCGGGTGGAAGGCGTACCGGCCTAGAGTGACCGGCGGCGGATCCTGTCGGCCGGCCGAGGTCTTCAGCGGTCTGCGGAGGTCCCGACCGGTCGGCGCTGCGCCGCACCGGACAGCTGCTGTGCTTCCCTCAGATCCGGAGTGTCCGCGATGACCGTGCTCCACAGCGCCAAGGCCCCGGCCGGCCCCCTGTTCGCCGCCGCTCTGCTGCCGCCTGCGGTGTGGGCCGCACCCCCGGCAGCGGCGATGACGACAGCCCGGCCGTCGTCCCGCACCGCCATGAACCGAGCGATTTCTGACGCCTCATCAGCACGAGGGTCCAGCAACACGCCCTGGGAGTAGCCGTCGTGGCCCGGGCGACGACACGTCGCCCGGGCCGCACTGCCGTGGCCGACTACCCGACCACAACCCGGAGTTGCGCGAACGCCGCGTCCAGTGCCCGGGCGACCTGCTCGGGTGAGTCGCCGACGGCGATGACATGGCCGAGCCGGTCGTAGGCGTCGCGGACCGGTCGGACCTGCTGGCCGACGCGTCCGGTGACCACGACCCGGTCCACGCCGGGGACGGACGCGGCCGCCTCGGTCCCGGCGACCTCGCGCAGCCGACCGGCGGCGGGGGCGGTCAGGAACCGGAGCCCGGCGTGCCGCGACCGGTCGGCCTCCAGCCGCAGCGGCCGCACCGCGGCGGCCCGGACCTGCTGCTCCAGCAGGTCGACCCCGCTGGCCAGCCGGATCAGTTCCGGGATCATTCCGCCCGCGAGCCGGGCGTTGATCTCCACCACGACCGGTCCCCGGCTGGTGGCTTTGAGTTCGACATGCGCCGGGCCGCGTTCGAAGCCGACCGCCTTCAGGGCCTGGCGGGCGACGTCGGCGATCTCCTCGGCCGCCGGGGCGGAGAGCCGGGCCGGGAACAGATGCCCGGTCTCGACGAAGTACGGCAGTTCGCTGACGGTCCGCTCGGTCACCCCGACGCAGACGGTCTCGCCGCCGACGCAGAACATCTCCGCGCTGTACTCCGGGCCGGCGACATACTCCTCGACCAGTACCGTGCCCGCGGTCGCCTGGCCGCGCATGTTCTCGGTCACGGCCAGTACGCGGCGGCGTGCGCGGCGGCCGTGGGCCGGTCCTGGCACCACAGCACGTCCTGCGAGCCCGAGCCGTCGGCGGGCTTGACCACGCAGGGCAGGCCGACCTGGGCGACCGCCGCCGCGGTCTCGGAGGGCTCGCGGACGGTCGCGAAGCGGGGCTGCGCCACGCCGTACTTCTGCAGTGCGGCCCGGGTCAGCGCCTTGTTGCGGCAGGCCGCCATCGCCTCGGGCGGGTTGCCCGGGACCGCCAGCGCCGACGCCAGCCGGGCGCCGGGTTCCAGATAGAACTCGCTGGTGGTGGTGACCCCGGCGATGGTGCGTCCGTTCGCGGCCCCGGCCACGGCCCGGTGCAGGGCCTTGTCGTCGTCGGTGTCGCAGACCACCACCCGGCAGCCGGTCTCCGTCAGGCCGGCGTAGCGGTGCGGGTCCTTGGTGAACAGCACCGGTTCCAGGCCCATCCGCACCGCGGTGCGCAGCGCGAGCATGCCGGTGCCGGTGGTGTTGGACTCGATGAACGGCAGCACCGGCCGGTCGTTGCGGGGGATCCTGGCGAAGGACCAGCCGAAGACCGTGGCCCCGTACTCGACCTCGACCGGCTCGGTGGCGATCGGGCTGCCGGCGACGTTGGTGTAGACGCTGTCGACATAGCGGTCGCCCCGGTCGGGCATGATGCCGACCAGACGGGTGCCGGGCCGGGCCCGGGCGGCGAGGTGGGTCAGCACCCGGTAGACCGATCCGGAGGTGTTCCCCGCGAAGATCTTCTGTTCCAGGGCCAGCCGGTGCGTGGCGTCGAACGCCTCGTCGTCGGACAGCCAGTGGACCTCGTCCAGCAGCGCGTGGTCGATGTTGTCGGGGTGGAGGCTGTTGCCCAGCCCGCTCTGCTTGCGCGAGGGGATGTCCGGCTGGGCGAACAGGACGCTGCCCACGGAGTCGATGCCGACCACCTTCAGCCCGGGCATCCGCTCCAGCAGGGCCCTGGCGGTGCCGCACAGCGAGCCGCCGCTGCCCACCGAACCGACCAGCACGTCGACCCCGCCGAGGTCGGCGACCAGCTCGTCGGCCAGGGTCCGGTAGGCGGCCGGGTTCTGCGGATTCGTGTACTGGCGCGGCCAGAAGGCGCCGGGCAGTCCGGCCATGAGCTCGCTCAGCAGTTCCAGCCGGGCGCTCTGCCAGCCCTGCCCGGTCATCGCGCCCACCACATGGACGTCGCAGCCCAGGGCCTTGAGCTTGGCCAGGGTGACCGGGTCGATCCGCGGGTCGGTGACGATGTGCACGGCATGGCCGAGGTAGGTGCCCACCAGGGCCAGCCCGAGCGCCATCGTGCCGGAGGAGCTCTCCACGATCGGCGCGCCCTCGGCGAGCGCGCCGGTGCGCCGGGCGTCGGTGATCACCTGGCGGGCGACCCGGTCCTTCATCGCGAAGGGGTTCAGCAGTTCGAGCTTGGCGTAGACCTCGACGCCCTCGGGGGCACCGGTCCGCAACGCCACCAGCGGGGTGTGGCCGACGGCGTCGACGATCGATCCGTGCCGCATGCTCGTGCTCCTTCGCAGGATCGGTCCTCAGCGGGATCAGGGTTCTGGAGTGTGCAGGAGCGAGTCGGTGCGGTCGGCGGCCTCCGGGCCGGTACGGCGCCGGGCCTCCCACTGCTCGGCGAGCCCGGCCGCGTCCTCGGCCTGCGCCGTGAGCATCGCCGTCACCGCGTCGGGGTGCGTCGAACCCTGGGACTGCTTGGCCCGCAGCCCCTGGTCGACGCCGAGGGTCTCGGCGAGCAGCGCGGCGGCGTCCGGGAGCCGGTGGCCGGCGTCCACAGCGATCGCCGCCAGCAGTCCGCCGTCGGGCTCGGAGGGACCAAGTCCCTTTTCCATGGCCTGTTTGACATACCGTCCGGCGATCACCTGCGCTTCGCGCCAGGGGATCCGGTGCCGCAGGGTCAGTTGGTTGGCGAGGGTGAACCCGCCCAGGTACTCCAGTTCGCAGACCTCGCGCATGCTCCGGCAGGAACCGGAGGCTCCGCACAACTGTGGTTCCCAGGCGTAGTGTTGAGCGCAGTGCGGTGATCTGGGTGCCGAGTTGCGCCCCGGCCTCCTTGGAGACCTCGACGGTGTTGGTGTAGCCGGTGTTCCGCTGGCCGTGCGCCAGGTCGAAGGCCAGCCCGGTGACATGCGCGCACCGGCCGCGGATCCGTTCGAGGACCGGGAAGTTGCGCTTCTGCGGCATGGCCGCGGAGATCCCCGACAGTTCGTCCGGCAGTTCCAGGAAGTTGTATCCGCCGCCGCCCAGGTCATCAGGTCGGTGGAGAACCGGCTGAGGGTGATCGCGTAGTTCGACAGTTCCATGGCGATGGCCAGCGCCCAGCTGCGGGAGGCGACCGCCACCAGGGCGTGCGGCTGGGCGCGGGCGAAGCCGAGCAGTGCGGCCATCCGCTCCCGGTCCCAGGCCAGTTCCTGGCCCGCCATGGTCCCGGAGCCCAGCGGCGAGGCGTCGATCTCGTCATAGACACGCAGCAGTCGGCGCACCGCGGCCAGGGTCTCCGCGGAGACCGCCGCGAAGTAGAAGCCCGGCGTGACGATCTGCGCGGCCTGGGCGTGGGTGTACCCGGGCATCGGGACGTCCGGGTAGCGCCGGGCCAGCTCGGCGGCGGCACCGGCGAACTCCAGCAGGTCGGCCGCGACATCCACCACCTGCTCGCGGGCGTGCAGGAGTTGCGCGCACACCTGGAGGTCGTTGCGGCTGCGGTCGACGTGCCAGGCCGGGAACGGGGCGACCGGCCCCGTGGCGGCATGGCGTTCGATGGCGAAGGAGATGTCCGACATGTTCTGCTGCGGATCGGCGCGCACCGCCTGGGCCGACAGCAGGTCCAGGCGTTCGGCGACCGCCACCGCACCCGCGGCGTCGACCAGGCCCATCCGCCGGTACTCCAGCAGCAGTACCTTCTCGATGGCCACGTAGTGCCGCAGCAGGTGCTCGGCCTCGTAGGCGAATTGCGGTGCCAGGACCTCCTCGTGCCAGACCTCGCTCGGCACTCCGACGATCCGTCCGGTCAACTCACTGGTCATGAGTGTCCCCCTGGCCGTTGCGGTGGGCCATGGTGGACCCCTCCCAGTCGACTGCGGCGATAGTAAAGATCGGCGCTCCGGGGGTCAACCCCTCAGCTGGGTCAAGTACCGCTCCTCGAGAGGTTGTTGAGTCTGCGTCTGATCTCCCGGACAGCGCCGCGACCGGTCCGGCGTCGGTTCCGAACAGCAGCCGGGCGGCGCCTCGCAACTCCGACTCGGCCTCCTGTGCCTCCCCGGAGGTCTCATGGATCCACGCCTTCAGCATCAGCGCCTGCGCGCCCAGCAGCGGGGTCTCCAGCTCCTGCGCGACCCGCACCGCCTCGCCCGCCAGGCCCGCCGCGGCCTCGGCCCGGCCGAGGCCCAGCTCCGCCTCGGCCAGCGCGATCGTGGCCCGGCAGCCGACCAGGCGGTCACCGACGATCCCCGCCCGGCGCACCGCCCCGGTCAACGCGGCCGCCGCCCGGCGCGGGTCGCCCCGGCACAGGTCCACCCGCGCCGCACCGATCGTGCCGTAGCACTCGCCGACCAGGTCGCCGGACTCGCGGGTGATCGCCAGCACCTTCGCATAGCACTCGGCCGCACGGTCCAACTCCCCGCGCGCAGGCACAGATCACCGATCTGCTTCTTGACCTGGGCGCCCACCCGGTGGTTGCCGGTGCGCCAGCAGATCTCCTCCGCACGGTCCAGCAGCCTGCGGGCCTCCTCGTCGTTGTCGCAGTCCAGGTGTGCCTGCGCCAGGCTGTACAGCGCGTGCGCCTCGGCGATCCGGTCCCCACGATCTGGAAGACACCCAGCGCCGACTCCCAACGGTCCATCGCCGCCTGAAGGTTGCCGCTGCGCCGGTCCAGGGTTGCGATATTGCGCAGTACCAGCGCGGCGCCGTGCTGGTCACCGAGCCACCGGTAGAGTTCGATGGCCAGCGTGAACTGCCGCAGCGCCTGCTCGTTGCGCTGCTCGAAGAGGTACAGCGAGCCGAGCGAGTAACGCATCGCGGCCTCGCCGCGTTCGTCGCCGTTGCGGCAGGCGGCCTTGAGCGCCGCCTCGTGGGTCTGCCGCCAGTCCTCGAAGTAGCAGCGCGCCTCGTAGAGCGCGACCGTGCTGATCGCCAGCTCCCACGCGTGCCCGACCAGGTCGTTCTCCGCCGCCTGGTGGACCACCGACGCCAAGAAGGACCGCTCCCGCTCGTACCAGGCGAGCGGGTCCTTGAGTAACTGGTCGACCAGCGGCTGCGGCAGCGGCCAGCGACGGGCCCGGCCCACCGACAGCAGATAGTCGCCGGAGTACTCCCTGGCGTGCGCCTCCCTGGCGAGCAGCAGGGGCCCCGGCCAGGCGCCGGAGCGCGGCCTGCCGGCTCTCGGCGCTCTCCTCGGCCAGCAGCCGCTCCCGGGCCAGCGGGCGGACCAGGTCAGGGAACCGGTAGCGCGGCGGCTTCCCGGCCGGTGCCTGCTCGATGTCGACCAGATAGGCCTCGGCAAGCTCCTCCATGACATCCTCGGCGTCCTGGACGTCGGCCTCCAGCAGCGGGGCGGCGGCCCAGGAGGCATAGCTGGGCGCGTCGGTCACCGCCAGCAGCCGGAACAGCCGGCGCGCGCCGTCCGACAGCGACTCATAGGTCCGGGTGATGCCGGCCCGCAGCCCCAGATCGCCGTGGTTGAGCTCGTCGAGCCGCCGCGAGTCGTCCAGCAGCCGGTCGGCGAGAGCGGCAATGCTCCAGTGCGGCCGGGCGGCCAGCCGCGCCGCCACGATCCGCAGCGCCAGCGGCAGATCCCCGCACAGCCGACACAGAGCGGCGACCGCGTCCGGCTCCGCCGTGATCCGCTCGTCCCCGAGGATCCGCGCCAGCAGTCCCACCGCCGCCGACCGCTCCAGCGGCCCCACCTCGTGCCGCCGGCCGCCGGGATGCCGGTGAGCCTGCGCCGACTGGTCACGATCACGGCGCACAGCGGATTCCCCGGCAGCAGCGCGGAGATCTGCTGCTCGGAGAGGACGTCGTCGAGGACCACCAGCACCCGGCGGCTGCCCAGCAGACTGCGGTACATCTCGGCGCGCTGCCGTCGCCTCGGGAATGCACCGGGCCTCGACCCCGAGCACCCGCAGGAAGCGCTCCAGTACCTCGGCGGCGGTGACCGGCCGGTCCCCGACCGCAGCCGGGCCAGCAACTGGCCGTCCGGATAGCCCGGGGCGAGCCGGTGGGCGACCTCTACCGCCAGCGCTGTCTTTCCCGCCCCGCCGCGCCCGAAGATGATGTTCACCGGGGGCACCGGCGCTCCCCGGCAGCCGGACGGCCGGGGTCGGCCGAAGCCAGGATCCGCTCCAGCAGCAGCTCCCGCCCGGTGAAGTCCGACAGCGCGCCGGGGAGCAGCCGCGGGACCGGGGGCTTGGGCTCCGGCGGCGGAGCGCCGACCAGGACCGGATCGGCCGAGGCCGTGCCGAGCACGGACAGCGGCTCGCCCCTGAGGATCGCCGCGTGCAACTGCCGCAGTTCCGGCCCGGGTTCGATGCCCAGCTCGCTGGTGATCACCGCGCGGGCGGTGCGGTAGGCGTCCAGTGCCTCGGCCCGGCGACCGGAGCGGTACAGCGTGCTGACCAGCAGCGCCTGCAGGTGCTCGCGCAGCGGGTGCCCCTGGGTGAGTCTGACCAGTTCGCCGACCACGTCCCGGCGCGGATCCGACTGGAGTTCGGCCTCCAGATGCTCCTCGGTGGCGGCCAGCCGCATCTCCTCCAGATGGACCACGCCGCTGCGCACCGCCGGGCTGTCGATGCCGGACAGCGCCGGTCCGCGCCACAGAGCCAGGGCCGTGCGGAACTCGGCCGCGGCCGCGGCGTAGTCGCCCGCGTCCAGCAACCGTCGTCCCACGGCCACCCCGACCTCGAAGTCACGCAGGTCCAGCCGGTCGCCGCCGAGCCGCAGCAGGTAGCCGGGACGCCGGGTGGCGATCGGGTCGGGCCCGCCGCCGGCCCTGAGCAGTCGGCGCAGGGTCGAGACACTGATCTGGATCTGGGCCCGGGCGGTGCGCGGCGGCGCCTCGTCCCAGACCGCGTTGATCAGCCGCTCCACCGAGACCACGCTGCCCTCCTCCAGCAGCAGCATGGCCAGCACCGTCAGCTGCCGTGGTCCGCCGACCTCGGTCGCCCGCCCACCGCGCATCACTTCCAGCGGACCGAGCACGCGGAATCCCCCGCACGCAACGGACGGCGGGCCGTCCGGTTGCGGCTCCGGGGATTCCGGATATGTATCACGCCTGTCGAAATCGGCCCCCTGCGGCTTGCCCACGAACCCGCCCCCGTCATCGAAGGGAGAAATCACCAAGTGCCACCGCGGCAGATCAGTTGGTCACCGATCGATTGTGCCGTTGAGCGGTCCTATCCAGGAATTGGACATCAGGTCAAGGGTTTTTGGAAGACTTCGGCTGAAGCTGCCGCCGGAAACCCACGCAAGCGGGGCCAACCGACGGGCCGTCCATTGATTGTCGGGCCGGTCCCGACTGGCATAAAAACAATTGACTGATCATCAACTCTGTTCAGAGACAGTCACTTTGGCCCGTTCTGATCGGAAATCAGCTGACCCGCACTGCCATGACGACTCAACAGTCGGCATGCACCCGCACTCAGTCGCCGATCAGCCCGTACTCCCTGAGGAGTTCGCCGATCTCGTTGGTCTCCAGCCGGGCGGCCAGCCGCTTGCGGAGCGCCTGCGGCAGCCGCAGGTCGACCGCGTCGCCGTCGCGCAGCCGGGTGGTGGCCGCGAGCAGCGACCGCACGTCGTAGGTGGAGCCGAAGACCTCGGGGACCCCCCGCTCGATGCCGAGCAGCTGGTAGGCGGCCTCCATGCCGGTGCGCACCGAGTACTCGGTGGTGAAGATGCAGTCTCGGCTGGTCTCGGCGAACTGGCCGATGAAGGCGAAGTTCACCGCGCCCGGCGGGACCACGTCCGGCCGGTCACCGGCCTTGCGGGGCATGAAGAACGAGGTCACATAGGGCATCATCACCGGGACGCACTTGGCCGCGTCGGCGGCGAGCCCCGGGATCTCGGCCTCGGGAACACCCAGGTGGTAGAGCCATTCCTGGACGATCTCGGCGCCGGTACAGTCCTGCATGGACTTCTTCACATAGTCGCCGGGGACCTCGGTGAACAGCGAGTAGAGCCAGACCACGATCTGGTCCCCGGGCTGCTGCTTGAAGTGCGGCTGCCGGTTGACCGTCCAGCTCAGCAGCCAGCTCGAGTCCTTGACGGTGACAATGCCCCGGTCACCACGCGTCCGCTGAACGGGGTCACGCTTGCGATGCGTTGGATGTGGTCCGGGATCCGCCGGTCGAGGGTGGTGACAGTCGCCGACTCCCACTTGGTCTGCGGGATGTGTCCGCCGAAGACGTCGGGGTGCCCGAAGTCCTGGTGCTTGGCGGCGATCCGCCGCCACAGGTCCCAGGCCGGGGCCGGGCCCTCGTTCAGCCGGGCGGGGGTGTGGTGGTCGCCGTTGTCGGAGTTCTCGGTCAGCGAGCCGATGGTGGTGAGGAGCAGGTCGTGCTCGGTCAGGTCCACCCCGCCGACTTCGCCGTCGCTGATCCAGTGGACCCGGGTGGCCTGCTTCCGCTCCTGACCCAACTCGAAGTCCACGTCGGTGACTTCGGTACCGAAGCGGAAGGTGACGCCCTGCTCCAGCAGCCAGCGGTACAGCGGCAGCACCAGCGACTCGTACTGGTTGTACTTGGTGAACTTCAGTGCCGAGAAGTCGGGCAGTCCGCCGATGTGGTGGATGAAGCGGTGCAGGTACAGCTTCATCTCCAGCGCGGAGTGCCACTCCTCGAACGCGAACATGGTGCGCCAGTACAGCCAGAAGTTGCTGGCCAGGAAGTCCTCACCGAAGACCTCGTCGATGCGCCGGCCTTCCATCTCCTCGCGGGTGGCGAGGAAGACCTTGACCAGGTCCCGCTGCGCGTGGTTGCTGAGCGTGAACAGCCCGTCGGTGCGGGCGTCCTGGCCCTGCTTGTGGGTGGCGCGCTGGAGCGAGTAGTTGGGGTCGTCCTTGTTGAGCCAGTAGAACTCGTCCAGGACGCTCGCGCCCTCGGTCTCGATCGAGGGCACCGAGCGGAAAAGATCCCAGAGGCACTCGAAGTGGTTCTCCATCTCGCGTCCGCCGCGGACCACAAAGCCCTTCCTGGGCTCCTTGATCCCGTCCAGCGCGCCGCCCGGCAGCGCCAGCCGCTCCAGAACGGTGATCCGCTCGCCCGGCAGCCCGCCGTCGCGGATGAGGAAGGCGGCTCCGGCCATCGAGGCGAGCCCGGCGCCGACGAACCAGGCGGTCTTCCGCTCGACCCCGGCGGGCTTGCGCGGACGGGCGAAGGCCTCGTAGTTGCCACTGCTGTAGTACACGGGCGGCACTCCCATACGGCGCGGGGCGGGGCCGTTCGACCTGCACGGCAGACTGCCGAGGGGCAGCCACTGCCCACTCAACCCGCCCCGCAGGTCAGCGCCCTGGCGGGTGCTCCGAACGGGCTAGGACCGCCTGGCGAACGGGGGCGGCTACCTGGGTTCGGCCGGCCGGGCCAGCTGCCGCAGCCGCAGCCAGGGATCCTTGCCGCGGGCCGCCTGACGGCGGTTCCACTCGGCCTGCCTGCGGGCGCGGACCAGCTCGGCGGGTCCACCGAGTGACCGCACCGGGAGCAGCAGTAGCCGCCCTCGGGACCGTCCTGCACTCGTTCCCCGCAGTTCTCACATGCGGAGATCACCTGTTGGGGCCTGCACCGTCCGACATCACCACTCCCCTCCTGCCCGCTCAAGGGTATCCCGGCTGCGGGGGCCCGGGCCGGAGCCGACGGCCCGGCTGTGCCCGGGCGGACCAATTCGGACACACCGCATCCCCCGGCACGTTGCGCCCGACCGGCATTTTCCGGCGGACCGGCGCCCCGCGGTCCCCTGGATTTGCGATTCTTGATATGTACATGCGAAATAATCGGGCTTCCACCGCGCGCGCCGCGGTGCCGACGCAGTCAGCATTCCCAGCTATGAGATTCCTATGACATATCCACCACGACGCTTCCCCGGCTGCGCGGCCCGGCGTGCCGTGACATCGGCGCAGGAGTTTCGTTGATCCCGGCATGACCGGTTCCGCCGCTGACATCGCGCATCTGCACACCGCCGTCGCCGCCGCCGCCCGGCGCTCCCGTGAGCGCGGCAACCACCCCTTCGGGGCGGTACTCGTCGGCCCGGAGGGCTCGGTGCTGCTGGAGGCGGAGAACACCGTCACCACCGAGCGGGACGCCACCGGGCACGCGGAGACCAACCTGATCCGGCTGGCGACCCCCCGGTTCGACGGGGAGTACCTCGGCACATGCACCTTCTACACCAGCACCGAGCCGTGCGCGATGTGCGCCGGAGCGATCTACTGGGCCGCCGTCGGGCGGGTCGTCTTCGCCCTGGGCGAGGAGGAGTTGCTGGCCATGACCGGGGCCGACCCGGCGAACCCGACGCTGGACCTGCCCTGCCGCACCGTCTTCGCCGCCGGCCGGCGCGAGGTCGCGGTCGTCGGCCCGCTGCCCGCCGACGGCGCCCGGGAGGTACACGCCGGCTTCTGGCACACCCAGCCGTAGTTCCAGGGGCCGCGACACCAGGAGCCCGCCGCAGTCAGGCCAAACAAATGCGTGGAACACCGGCCATACGGACGCCTACGGTGCCGCCATGAAAATCGACTTCCAGCGCTCCCCGGCGGGGACCCCGAGGAGGCGGAGGCGCTGGTCGCCTTCCTCTGCCGCCACGACTGGCCCTTCCACGGAACCGCCCAGGTCAGCGCCGAGCTGGCACGCCAGTGGCTGTCGGACGGCCTGTTCGAAGGCCCGACGACACAGACGTTCTGGCTGACCGCCGACGGCGAGCGGGTCGGCCTGATCCGGCTGCTGGACCTGGGCGAGGACGGGGCGCCGCTGTTCGACCTGCGGATCGCCGCACCGCACCGCGGGCGCGGCCTGGGCCGGGCAGCCCTCGACCGGCTGACCCGGTACCTGTTCGAGGAGTTCCCGGCGGTGGACCGGATCGAGGGGACCACCCGCCGGGACAACACCGCGATGCGCCGCACCTTCCTGCGCTGCGGCTATCTCAAGGAGGCCCACTACCGGCAGGCCTGGCCCGCGGCCGACGGCCGGGTCCACGACACCGTGGGCTACGCCGTGCTGCGCCAGGACTGGCGGGACGGCACCCGCACCCCGCCGGCCTGGGACGACGAATCCGGCCCGGAGTTCGGCGACCGCTGACCGGCCGGCCGCCAGGGGCCGGGCCGGCCGTGTTCTCAGGTTGTCGAAAATCTCGTATGAGCCGGCCAACAGGCGCCGCGGCAGCCGCAGTCGTGCACCAGAATGGACCAGGACATGTACGTGAAGTGAACGCGCGGCTTCCGCCCGGGAACACAGGACCGTAGACGGAGGCGGTATGGCAGGGAACCTCCCGTCCCGGCGGCGCATGCTGCTCGGGATGGCGGCGGCTGTGGCGGCCGTGCCGGTGGTCAGCGGCTGCTCCGACCACCATCACCACCAGAGCGAGGCGGCCGACAGCGCAACCGGCACCGCACCGGCCACCCCAATGCCGGGCGACGGCGCGGGGCCCGGGCCGCGGCTGCTGATGCTGATCCGGCACGCGGAGAAGCCCACCGGCTCGGGAGCGCCCTACGGCGTGACCCCGGACGGCGAGAAGGATTCCAAGTCGCTTGTCGTCCAGGGCTGGAACCGCGCCGGCGCGCTGGTCGGGCTCTTCGACCGCGCACCGGCAGCGGCGCCCCCGCCCCGGTACGGGCCGGGCTGTCCCGGCCGACCAGCGTGCACGCGGCCGATCCGAGTGGTGCCAGCAGGCGTCCCTACCAAGACCGTCAGCGCGCTGGCGGCGGCGCTCGCACAACTCCGGACACCCGGTTCGCCAAGGGCCAGGAGGCACAGCTGGCGGCGGCGCTGCTCGACGCCTCCGGCGACGTGCTGGTCGCCTGGGAGCACGAAAGCATCCCGGCGATCGTCTCCCACCTCGGCCCGGTGACGCCGACGCCGCCCGACAGCTGGCCCGACGCACGGTTCGACATGGTGTGGGTGTTTGCCCGCAACGCCGGGGGCTGGTCCTTCACCCAGGTCCCGCAGATGCTGCTGGCCGGCGACCTGTCCACCCCGATCGGCTGAGCCCCCGGTACGGCTGCCGGTACGACTGCCTGGTGACGGCGCCGGGCACGGGATCGGCAAGGTGTCGAACAGCGGGCCACCGCAGGGTAATCCGCTGGCTCCGGCCCGCCCGGCCCGGCAGACTTGTCCGATGCGTATCCGAATGGCGGGCACCGGGGAACTCCCGCTCCTCCAGGACATCGAGCGGGCCGCCGGCGAGTGCTTCCGCGGCATCGGCATGCCGGAGATCGCCGACGACGACCCTCCCCGCTCGACGAGCTCGCACCGCTACCGGCGCTCCGGTCTGGCCTGGGTGGCGGTCGACCGGACCGACCGGCCGGTGGCTTATCTGATCGCGGAACCGGTCGACGGCAACCTTCACGTCGAGCAGGTCTCGGTCCATCCGGACCAGGCGCGCCGCGGCGTGGGCCGGGCCCTGCTGGAGCATGCCGCGGCCCGCGCGGCAGCCGACGGCAGGCCCGCGCTCACCCTGACCACCTTCGCCGACGTGCCCTGGAACGCCCCTTACTACCGGCGTTGCGGCTTCCAGCAGCTGGACCCGGGCACGCTCACCCCGGGCCTGCGCGCGATCCGTCGGCTGGAGGCCGCCCACGGCCTCGACCGGTGGCCCCGGGTGTGCCTGCGCCGGCCCGTGCGACCGGCCCGGTGACCTGATCTTGTTCAGGGCGTGGGGCCTGGGGCGCCGACGGAGACCACACTCGCGCTGGTCCGGCCCCGGGGCGTGGCGTAGCGGACGGTGTCGCCGGCCCGGTGGCCGAGCAGGGCCAGGCCCAGCGGGCTGTCGTCGGTGACCAGGTCGTGGTCCTGGTCGTCGGCGATACCGCCGATGTGGACGGTGTCGGTGCTGCCGTCCGCGAAGCGGAGGGTGACCGTGCTGCCGACGCCGATGGCCTCGGTGCTGGGCGGGCCCGCCAGCTGTGCCTGGTTCAGCCGGAGCGTGATCTCGTCGATCCGCTGGTCCAGCCGTGCGACCTGGTCAGCCCGCTGCAGCTCGTCGGCCTGGTCCGCCCGGTCGCCCTCGGAGTCGGTGTCCCGCAGGGTCCCCGCGACCGTTCCGCGCTCCGCGCGCAGAGTCTCCAGCTCCTGCTCCAGCGCCTGACGGGCGGCGGCACTGATCGGTTCCGGTTCGACGGTCAACGCTGCTCCAGGGGTCGGCGGGGCGGTCAGGGAAAGGGAATCAGCGGCAACCAGACTGCCCGGGCCGGGCTCCGCAGGGCCCCGCGACGCCGCCGAAAGCGGTGGAGTTCACTCCCTGGGGCGCAATCGCGGACCGGCTGCGGGGCCATCCGCCCGGACGGCAGGAGTGGCGGGCCGGGCGAGAAGGGCGTGGGCTGGAGTCATGAGTGACGACGACATCATCTCGGTCTGGACCGGGCGGCTCCTGGCCAAGGCGCCGGGTCTGCCGCCCGACGAAGGCCGCCAGTTCGTTCATGACCTTTACTTCGCTGCTCAGCGGGCCCTGGACCAGGAGCAGTCGGAGGCGGACTTCGAGCGCGACGAGTAGCAGCGACGGGTAACAGCCACAAGCAGCGACAGCGATCAGGAGGTCCGCGCATGCGTGCCGTGACATATGACGCCTACGCCCCCGACAACTCCCGGCTGCGGTTCGGTGAGGTTCCGCAGCCCAAGCTCGGGCCGGGGCAGGTACTCATTCAGGTGAAGGCGGCGGGGGTGAACCCGGTCGACTGGAAGGTGATGGCGGGCGGGCTCGACGGCATGATGGAGTCGGTCTTCCCGGTCATCCCGGGCTGGGACGTGGCCGGGGTCGTCACCGGAACCGGTCCGGACACCCCCGAGTTCGCGCTCGGCGACGAGGTGATGTCGTACGCCCGCAAGGACGTGGTGCAGGCGGGCACCTTCGCCGAGTACGTCACCACGTCCGCCTGGACGGTGGCGCGCAAACCGGCCGGACTGGACTGGGAGCAGGCCGGAGGCCTCCCGCTGGCCGGGCTGACCGCGCTGCGCAGCCTGGACGCCCTGGCCGTCGGCAAGGGCGATGTGCTCCTGGTGCACGGGGCTGCCGGTGGCGTGGGGAGTCTGGCGGTGCAGCTCGGCGTCGACCTCGGGCGCGGGTGATCGGTACCGCGTCCGCGCGGAACCATGCGTTCGTGCAGGCCATGGGCGCCGAGCCGGTGGCGTACGGCGAAGGCCTGGCCGAGCGGGTGCGCGCGCTGGCGCCGGGCGGGGTCTCCGCGGTGGCGGACTTCGTCGGCGGGCAGCTCGAAGCGACCCTGGCCGTGCTCGCCCCGGGCGGCCGGAACGTCTCCGTCGCCGACCCCTCGGTGGCGCGGCACGGCGGTCACTGGATCTGGGTACGCCCGGACGGCGCGAAGCTGGCGGAGCTCGCGGCGGTGGTCGACCGGGGCGCGCTGACCGTCGAGGTCGCCGAGACCTTCCCGCTGGACGCCACGGACCGGGCCTTCACCGCCAGCCGCACCGGCCATGTCCGCGGCAAGCTGGTGATCGTCCCCTGACCGCCGGCGCGGCTAGGTGAGGTCCTTCCTCATGAACACCCGGCTTGTCCCCGGGGATCGCACGGGATCTCGCCGAAGACCTGCCAGCCGTGACGGCGGTAGAAGCCCGGCGCCTGGAAGCTGATGGTGTAGAGCACGGCCGCGCGGCAGCCACGCCTGCGGCCCTCCTCCTCCGCCTGCCGCAGGATCTCGCTGCCCACCCCCGACCCGCGCAGGGCGGGCGGCAGATGGAACAGGTCCACGAACAGCAGCCCCAGGGACGTGCGCCCGGTCAGCCCGCCGACCACCCGCCCGGTCTGCGGGTCCCTGACCAGCACGGCCAGCGGACGCCGGTCGTCGATGCCGGTCTCCCGCACGTTGAATCCGTCGAGGGCGGCGGATATCAGCGCGACATCCTCCGCCTCGGGGCGGTCGGTGACAAAGACGGACGGCGTGGGGTCGGGTGTCGTCGGATCGGTCATGGCCCGACCGTAGCAACAGGGTCCGACAATGCCCCCGGGCCTGCGGTTTCCTGCCCGACAGCCCGCTGCCACGGCCCGTCGGCACGGCCCGTCGGCACGGCCCGCTAGTACGGCCCGCTAGTACGGCAGGTAGAAGCTGAGCAGGTCGGCGGTGAGCGGGGGAAGAGGGCGCGGAACAGGTCGGGGTCGGCGGCGTAGACGTCCGGCGCAGGCGGGAGAGGCCCTCGATGCCGTGCGGGCCGAAGAGCAGCGAGGGCAGCTGGTCTGGGGCCACTCCGGCGCCTCCGCAGGCTCCGGGCGCCTGCATCGGGCCGCCGACGACGACCGGGCCGAGGCCGTCGGGAGCACCGGCAGCCGGTAGTGGGCGCGGAAGGTGGAGATGACGATCTCCTCCCCGGTACGGTCCTGGCCGGTGCCGGCGAGGCGCTGCCACAGCAGCGGGCGCAGCCGGTCGAGCAGGACCCGGTGTCGGGTATGCGCAGGTAGTACTGCTGGGCATGGGTCTGCGGCCGGTGCCGGAGCCATTGCGCCCAGGCCGCGCCGGTCACGGTGCCGGGGCGGTGGACGACCCGCAGGGCGCCCTCGGGCGCGAGTGCGGCCAGGCCGCGCAGCAGGTCCCGGGCGGCGGCCTCGTCGCGGGCGGCGGCCTCGGCCACCAGCAGTTGGTGCTCGGGGGCGCGGTGCGGGCGGAGGCCACCACCGCTCCGGCGTCCTCCAGGACCCAGGTGGTGCTGGCCTCGTGGGCGAGCAGCCACCGCCAGCAGGCCTCCGAGTGCGGCATGAAGATGTCGAAACCGCTCTGGGCCGACAGCTGGAGGGCGGTGAGCGCGGGTATGTCCTCCGGCCGGGCGGGGCGCAGCACCGGGGCCGCGCCGACGGCCGGCGGGGTGTGCACGGACAGCGCGCGCGGCAGGTCGATGGCGTACTCATAGCCGAACTGCCGGTAGAAGTAAGGGATCCCGATCATCACCTGGACCACATGGCCGCGGGCGGCGGAGCGTTCATGGGCCCAGTTCATCAGCGCGCGCACCAGGCCGCGCCCCTCGTACTCCCTGTCGGTGGCGACCAGTTCGACCTGACCGACGGGCAACAGCACTTCGCCGAGCAGGAGTTGCTCGTCCAGCAGGGTCACTGTGGAGACCACCCGGTCGCCGTCGACGACCACCGCGCAGCCGGACCGGACGGAGCCGTCGTCACCGGGACCGGTGACGACCAGCCGGTGGTCCACGGCGTCGAGGGGTCACCGCGGTCGGCCAGCAGCGCGCCGATCTGGTCGAGGTCGGCGGGTCCCGCCTGCCGCAGGACAAGACCGTCCGCCAGCGCGACCGGTGCCGGGATGATCGTGTTCACGGCGGGACTATCGCATGATCCCTGACGGCCCGTCCATCGGCTCTGATGGAATATGGCAGGTCAGCCAGGTAATGGCGGCCGCTCCCGGGGCTGCGGTCACGGCTCTGCGACCAACGGGGCGAGGCGCCGGATGGCATCGTCCACGTCCGCCGCGGACGGCGCGGCCACATAGCTGAGCCGGATGTGCGGCGCGCTGCTGTCGGTCGGGTAGTAGTGGTCGCCCGGGGTGAGCGCGACACCTCCGGCCAGCGCGGCGGCGGCCAGCCGTGCGCCGTCCAGGTGGCCGGGCAGCGTCACCCACAGGTGGTAGCCGCCGCGCGGGCGCAGGGCCAGGGCCTGCGGGCCGAGGACGGCGGTGACCGCCTCCACCGCGACCTCCCGCCGGTGGGCCAGGGCGGTACCGAGCCTGACCAGGCCACGGTTCCAGGCGGGGGCGTTCACCACCTCAAGTGCGGTGTACTGCAACGGCGCTGAGACGAACATGGAGTCGATCAGATGCGCCGAGCGGAGCCTGGCCATGACCGGGCCCCGGGCCGCCAGCGCGCCCACCCGCAGATTGGGCGAGGTCACCTTGGTCAGCGACCGGATGTGCACCACGGTTCCGTCCGGGTCGTCGGCGATCAGCGGCGGCGGGGTCGGTCCGGCGTCCGGGTGCGCCATGTGCCGGGCGAAGTCGTCCTCGACGACAAAGGCGCCGTGCCGGCGGGCGATGGCGCGGATGTCCGCGCGCGGCCGGCCGAGAGGCAGCCCCGGTGGGGTTCTGGAAGAGCGGCTGGACGACGACGATCCGCGCCCTGGTGCGGGCCAGGGCTTCGTCGAGGTAGTCGGCGCGCAGCCCCTCGCGGTCCAGCGGCACCGGGATCGTGCGCAGTCCGGCGGCATGGGCGGCGGCGATCGTCCCCGGGTAGGTCGGCGATTCGATGACGACCGGGTCGCCGGGCTGGCCGAGCGCGCGCATGGCGGTGGCCAGGGCGTTCTGCCCCGCGCCGCAGATGAGCAGGTCGTGCCGGCCCAGGCCGCCGCCGATGTCGTTGGCGAACCAGTCCCGCAGCTCCGGCACTCCCCGGCGGGCGGGCGGTCCCAGGCCTCCGGGCGCCGGGCGGCCCGGGCGAGCGCGGAGCCGAGCGCGGCCAGCGGTTGCAGCTGGGGATGGAGGTAGCCGCCGTTGAGGTCCACCACCTCGGGCCCGACGGCGGTGAGCGTCTCCAGCAGCCCGGCGGCCTTGAAGCCGCGCGGGGTTCCGGCGGACGAGTCGATGCTGTTGGTCAGTTCGAGAGCCGCCTCCTGCCAGGAGGTGTCCCCGGGGCGCGCCATCCGGCGGGCCTCGGTGCGGAAGGTGCCCGCGCCCGGACGGGAGCTGATCAGGCCCCGGCGGGTGAGCAGGGCCAGTGCCTGGGAGACAGTAGTAGCGCTCACCTCGAACCGGCGTACCAGCTCGCGGTGCGTGGCGATCCGCGTTCCGGCTGGCAGTTGCTCGATCTCCGAGGTCAGAGCGGCTGCCAGCTCCTGTGCGCTGCTACTGTTGTTCATGACACCTGATAGTAGCGCTATCGTTCGATCCACAATATCGCCACTGGCCGGCGGCACCGTCCTGGCCGCACTCGGAGTCCTGGCCTTCTCCTTCAGCTTTCCGGGGACGCAGTGGGCGCTCACCGGCTTCGGCCCCTGGAGCGCCGCCGGGGTGCGCGGGTCCTGGCCGCCCTGATCGCGCTCGGGCGCTGCTGGCGACCCGGGGCACGCTCGGCGCGCGCCGACCGGCCCGCGCTGGCCGTGGTGGCCGGCGGCTGCGTGATCGGCTTCCCGCTGCTGACCACACTCGCCCTGGAGACGGCCGGCACCGCGCACTCGGCGGTGGTCATCGGGGCGCTGCCGATGGCCACCGCGGCGATCTCCGCGCTGCTCACCCGGCGCCGGCCCTCGTGGGTGTCTGGGCCGAGCGGGACGGCGGCGGCGCGGTGATCGTGTTCACGCTCTCCCAGGACCACGGCCGGCCCACGGTCGCGGACCTCTACCTGGTCGTCGCCCTGCTGTGTGCGCGGCGGGCTACCCCAGGGCGCCGGCTGTCGCGCGCATGCCGGGCTGGCGGGTGATCGCCTGGGGTGTGCTGCTCGCCGCGCCGGTCAACCTCGCACTCTGCGCCTGGGCGCTGCCGCACGAGCCGATGCATCTGACCGCCAAGGCCGTGCTCGGCATGGCGTACATCGCGGGCGTCTCCCAGCTGGGCGGGTTCGTGCTCTGGTACCAGGGCATGGGCCTGATCGGGGTGGCCCGGGCGAGCCAGCTCCAGCTGGCGCAGCCGCTGCTGACGCTGGCCTGGGCAGTTGCTGCTCGGCGAGCGGGTCGGCCCGCGGTCCCGCTCACCGCGGTGGTGGTGCTCGGCTGCATCGTGGTCACCCAGCGGGCCAGGGCATCCTGACCGCGCCCCGGCCGTGCCCTGACCGTATGCCAGGAGGCGCGACCACGGTTCAGGGCGCCCCGGTGCTCGGGGCTAGCCGGCGGCCCCGGCCGTGCGGCAGCTGATCTCCATGCCGTCCTCCACCGGGAAGGTCGCGTTGACGTACCCGTTGGCGGGGTCGCGCACATAGGCGAGGTAGGGCGCCATGCTCGGCATGGTGATGTCGTCCGCCACCACCAGCGCCCCGGGCGCGAGCCGGGGTTCCAGCAGCCGCAGGACCGGCAGGCACAGGTCCTTCCAGCCGTCCAGCAGCACCAGGCCGATCGGGCCCGGAATGTCGGCGAGGGTGTCCAGCGCGTCGCCGCGCAGGATGGTCACCGGCGCGGCGACTCCGGCCTCGGCCAGGTTGGCCTGCGCGGCATCGGCCTTGCTCAGGCTCAGCTCGGTGCTGAACACGCGGCCGCTGCCGTTGTCGGTCACCGCCGCGGCCAGATGGAGCGTGGAGATCCCGAACGAGGTGCCGAACTCGACCACGGTCTGCGGGCGGGCGGACCGGGCCAGCGCGTAGAGCAGCTTGCCGCCCTCGGCCGAGACCGGCATGTAGACGGACTCCATGGCGTCGGCGAGTTCCTGCGGGTCGGCCCCCTCGAGGGGCCGGTCGGCGGGCCAGGCGGAGACGTGGCCGTCATCGTCGGCGGCCGCAGCGAAGAGGCGGTTCAGGACGGCTTGCACAGCGGGTGCGTTCAAGGTGTTGGGCATGAAATTTAGACTAGACGCGACGTTGCGTCTCGTCAATGAGTTACCCGGCCACCGGCGGCTAGGGTGGTCCCGGACACGGCAAGGAGGACGGCAATGCGAGGCGACACCCGTCAGCACCCGGACAGCGGGGGCGAGGGGCCGCAGCAGACGGGCCCGGACACCGGCGGCGGGCGCACGGCCCACCGCGGCAACCGGCACGGGCGCAGCGAGGAGGCCCGGCGGGCCGTCCTCCACGCCGCCGACGACCTGCTGGTGGAACGCGGCTTCGCCGGGCTGACGGTCGAGGGCATCGCTGCCCGGGCCGGGGTCGCCAAGCAGACCATCTACCGCTGGTGGCCGTCCAAGACCGAGATCCTGATGGAGGCGTTCATCGACGACGCCGCCAAGTACCTCACCCCGCCGACACCGGCGACCTCGGCAGCGACCTGCGGAGCCAGCTGGCCCGGCTGGCCGAATTCCTCAGCGACACGGACGCCGGCGCCGTGTTCCGCGCCCTCGCCGGGCAGGCCCAGCACGACCCGGAGCTGGCGCAGCGGCTGCGGGCCGAGCACCTGGGACCGCAGCACGACCGCGGCCGCACCCCGCTGCTGCGCGCCGTCGAGCGCGGCCAGCTGCCGCCGGGCACGGACCTCGACGGCGCGGTGGAGCAGCTGGTCAGCCCGCTCTACTACCGGTACTGGTGACCGGTCAGCCGGTGCCGGTGGAGTTCACCGATGCCCTGGTCGACCGCTTCCTTCGCCGCTGCGGCCGCCGCGTCCGGGGCGTAGCGCGGGGCGGCGGCGCGGCGGGTGGCGGGCGCCCGGCACCGGGGGGCTGCCCAGCCTCCACCACGCCGCCACCCCCGGGCTGGACCCTCGTCCTGGCCCGGGCGGACGGAGAACCGGCGGCGGTCCGGTTCAGCTGCGGCCGGCGCCCGGGAGCAGCACCAGCTTGCGGCCCGGCGAGGCCGCCTGCGCGGCCCAGGCCTCGGCGATGTCGTCGAGCGGGTAGGAGTGCAGGGCCAGGTCGAGCCTGCCCTCCGCCGCATGGGCGGCCACCTCGGCGTACACCGCCGCCGACTGCTCCGGGCTGAGCGAGGAGCCGCTCACCCGACCATCCGCAGCCGTCCATGACGCAGCGTCGCGGCGCTCACCAAGGCCTCGGCCCCGGCGCACTGACCGACGTTAAGCAGTCGTCCGGACGGGCGCAGCGCGGCCAGCGCGGCCCCGGCATAGGGACCCCACAGCGGATCGACGACCACGTCCACCGGTCCCCGGCCTGTTCGAGACCGGCGAGGAATCCGGCCGGGTCGCGGTCGAGCACCACGGTGCCGTCACAGACGTCGCCGAGCGCCGCGAGCCGTGCCTCGTCGCGTCCGGCGGCCACCACCCGCTCCGCGCCCAGCGCCCGGGCCAGGTGCAGGAATGCCTGCCCGAAGGCCCCGGTCGCACCGAGCACCAGCACCGATTCGCCGGGGCGGAGCGCGGCCTCGTTCCGCAGGCCGATCAGGGCGCTGATGCCGACCACCCCGATCGCGGCGGCCAGGTCGTCGGCGAGGGCGTCCGGGACCGGCACGCAGGCCGCGTCCGGGACCACCACGTACTCGGCGAAGGTGCCGTCGACGAAGCCGCCCGGCACCGACACCCGCACCCGGGTGCCCGGCGCGAGGGTGTCGCTCTCCAGCACCTGACCCACGCCCTCGACCCCGGGGACATGCGCGGGCTGCGGCCGACCGAGCGGGTGGTCCCCGCCGGAGATCAGCAGGTCGATCGGGTTGAGGGCGGCCGCCCTGACCTGGACCAGGGTGGTCCCCGGTCCGCGCCGGGGCTCGTCCCGGCCGCCGATCGCGGGTACCTGCCCGAGCTCGGCCACTACTGCTGCGCGCATCACGTCACTGCCTCCTCATCGCCGGTCGCGCACACGGCGCGCCGGGAAGTCCGGGTCGATCCGGATTTGGATGACCGACCGGTCAGTCACTCTAGTGAGCACGCCGACGGCCGGTCAACAGCCGCTTGAGCCCGGCGGCCGACACCCCGCTCCACCCCAACCGCTTCCGACCGCCCCGACCGCCGGCCGCCCGGGGGCCCGTATCCTTGGGCGCATGACTGCTCGCGCCGCTGCGGCCCTGGAAACCCGAGCCGCGCTCCTCGACGCGGGCCTGGAGATCGCCGAACTGCACGGGCTGTCCGGCATGAGCGTCAACCGCGTGGTCGCCGTGGCGGGCGTGGCCAAGGGGACCTTCTATGTGCACTTCCCCGACCGGGACGCCTTCCTGAGCGCGCTGCACCAGCGCTTCCACGAGCAGGCGGGCGGAGCGGTCGCGGCGGCCCTGACCCGGCACCAGCCCGGCCGGATCCGGCTGCAGAGCGCGATGACGGCCTACTTCGAGGTCTGCCTGGGCAACCGGGGAGTCAAGGCGCTGGTGCTCGAAGCGCGGAACACCCCCGGCGTGGCGGCGGAGGTCGACGCCCGCAACGAGGCGTTCGCCGCTCTGGCCGAGCCGGACCTGCTGGCGATGGGCTGGGCCGAGGCGCACACCGCCGCCCGGCTGGTGGTCGCCATGTGCGCGGAACTGGCCATGGCGGAGCTCGCCACCGGAGAACGCGACGACCGCGGCCGCCAGGTGCTGTGGGCGCTACTGACCCGACTGGACCTGAACGCCGACCCCGACCCCTCCCACTGACCCACGCCGCCCCGCCCACCGGCCGCTGCCCGCCGCCCGCCGCCCGCCGCCCGCCGCCCGCCGCCCGCCGCCCGAAGATGCAACTTCGGACGCCCTGCGACACAACCCAACCGCCCCGATCCGACTTTCGGACAGCAACTCCGGACAACACGACGCAGCACTGAATGACATGTACACGGCAAACATCCAGCCATGAGGTCGCCTCAACCGGCCATTTCGCATCCGGAGAGGCGAACTGCCTGTCTCGACCCGATTCGCCTCGATAGCGTGGGTCTGCCCGCAAATAAGGGGTGCCCTCGGACTGGAAGGCCCACCATGCGTCTCCGCAAGGCGTTGCTGTCGACCTCCCGCGGCCTCGCGGCACTCGGCTCCGCAACCGCATTCGCCGTGATCGCCATGCCCACCGGTGCCAACGCGGCCGCCACCCCGGGGGCTCTGGTCAAGGTCCCGGCAGCGCGGGCCGCGCCGTCCGTCACCGGGTCGCCCGACGTCACCAACTGCACTGCGGGCAAAGCCCGGGGCGATATCGCGATCACCCCGGGCTGCACCATCACCCCCGACCAGGCGGGCTCCTACGAGTTGATCCTCCAGCCCGACGGCAGCCTGGTCGTCCACGCAGCCGACATCGGCACCTACAACTGCGCCGGCAACTACCCGTGGGACAGCCGCTCCTGAGCACCGGCCGACGGGAGACGGCGTGCGCGGCCCACACGCAACTTCACCGGAGCCAAAGCCGACGAAGCATCAACTACTGCCCCCTGCACGCCTGGAGCGCATCATCAGCAGGTAGACAGAGGCGGAGACGACGATGCCGACCGGCAGCGAGAGGTCCGCCCCGCCTGCGGCGGTGGCGATCGGCCCGGTGTACAGCGGGGTGTTGACGCACTGCGAGGCCAGTGCGGTGCCGACCACCAGTGCGGTCGCCCCGGCCCAGTTGATCCCGCCGCGGTACCAGAACGGCCCGCCGCGGCTCTCGTCGCTGAGCTCGTGCCCGTCGTAGCGGTTGCGACGCCACAGGATGTCCGCGGCGTAGATCGCCATGCTCGGGCCCAGCAGCGCCACCATCAACTGGAGCATGTTGTTGACGGTGTCCAGGAAGTTGGAGACCAGCAGCGCGTACAACGTCAGTGCCACACCGAGGGCCCCGTCCAGCGCGACGCTGCGCGAGCGGCGGATGCGCAGCCCCACGGCCTGGAGGGCCAGGCCCGAACTGTAGGCGGTCATGGCGTTGTTGGCGATCGCACCGAGCACGATGGCCAGCAGGAACAGCGGCTTGAACCAGGAGGGCAGGATGGCCTCCAGTGCGGTCTGCGGATCGGTCATGTCCAACGCGGTGCCGGCGATCGCGCCGAGCGCGGTGAAGAGCAGGCTGGGGACGAAGGCGCCGAAGGCGGTCCAGCCCGCGGTGGCCACGGCCGGGGTGTCGCGCGGCAGGTAGCGGGCGAAGTCGGAGCTGTTGTTGTACGACAGCGGTGCGGAGGCGATCAGTGCCAGCCCGCCGGCCAGGGCGGCCCACAGCGCGCTGCCGTGCAAGGGCTGAGCGGGCCGGTAACCCCAGTGCGCATGGCCGAGCACATATCCGGCGAGCACCGCGAAGACCACGGTCAGCACCAGGGTGAGCGGCAGGTACAGCCGCAGGATGGTGGCGTGCCCGTACACGCTGATGGCCAGGGTGGCCGCGGCGACCACCACGATGATGACGACCTTCAGGGCGGTGTCGGGGTTCACGCCCAGTTCGCCGGCCAGGCTGAAGGCGGCCAGCGATCCGGCGGCCCAGTTCAGCGCCAGATAGCAGACGGAGACAAACCAGCCGGTGATCGCGATGTTGGCACGGTTGCCGCGGATGCCGAACATCGCCCGCATCACCACCTCGCTCGGGGTGCCCGAAGCGGGACCGCTCACCGCGAGCAGGCCGACCAGCAGCCAGAACAGGTTGCCGACCACGATCACCCCCAGCGCCTGCCACAGGTCCAGGCCCATGAGGATCAGCGCGCCGCCGACAACCAGGCTCAGATAGCTGACATTGGGTGCGGCCCACACGCCGAACAACTCGCGTGGACGGCCGTGGCGTTCGTCGTCGGGGATGACATCTATGCCGTGGGCCTCCACCCGTCCGACACGTTCAGGGGCGGCCGGGGGGCTGGGGGCCTTGGCACATGGGTCTGGAATCGTGGATGCCATGGAGTCCTCCGAGCTGTCGAAAGCAGGAACAGCCTTGCCTATTGGTCGCACATCCAATAGCGTGCCGGGCATGTCGTCAAGCGTTCAGTCGAAACGGGTTCGCAAGACCCCGGAGGCCCGCCGGGCCGAGATCGTCGACCGGGCCGCGGCGATCGCGCTGGCCGAAGGGCTGGAGTGCATCACCATGCGCCGGGTCGCCGAGGAACTGGACGTACGGCCGGGACTGATCAGCCACTACTTCCCGGTGGCGGAGGACCTGGTGGCCGAGGCGTTCGGATCCGCGGCCAGCGCCGAGCTGGACGAGTTGCTCCCGTCGGCCCGGACACCGGGGCAGCCGCTCCGGTATCTCGCCCGCTTCTTCGCGCTGACCAGCGGGGAGAACTACGACGGGATGAGCCGGCTGTGGCTCAACGCCCGGCATCTCAGCCGCTACCGGGAGATCCTGCGGGACCGGGTCGGCCACCAGGAGTGCCTGTGGCGCGACCGGCTCACGGAGCTGATCCGCGAGGGCGCCGACGCGGGAACGGTCCGTACCGACGACCCGGTGGCGGCCGCCATCCAGATCCTGGTGGTGCTGGACGGGCTCAGCGCCCACGCCAACACCGACCGCAGCGACCGCCCCGCGGTGGTGAGCGGCATGGCCGTCAGCACCGCGGAACGGGTGCTCGGCCTGGCGGTCGGCTCCCTGGCCGCACTGGCGACCGCGACACCTGCCGACCGGACCACCGGCCACCCAACGACCGACCACAACTGACCAGCCACCACCCCCAGCCCACCGCCGGCCTCTGGCATCCGGCCAGGCCGGCGTGCCAGCGCCGCCGCGCCGAACGGGCGGGCCATGCCACACCGGCCCGGCCCGGCCCGGCTCGGACCGGTCACCGACCACCCCGAGGAGTCCCCCGTGTCCACCGACCTCGTCCTGCTCCGCGCCCGGCTGCTCGATCCCGCCACCGGCCGGTTCCTGCCGCACACCGCCCTGGCCGCGGGCGGCGGCCGGATCACCCATCTCGGCGACGACCGGGAGCTGCGCGCGCTGGCCGGTCCGGCGACCACGGTGATCGACCTCGACGGCGCGGTGGTCACCCCGGGCCTGGTCGACGGCCATATGCACCCAATCTCCGGCGCCGAGCGGACCATGGGCGTGGACCTGTCCGGCTGCGCCGATCTGGAGTCCGTGCGCGCGGCCCTCGCCCAGGGAATCCGCGCACTGGCCCCCGGCGCGTGGCTGCGCGGATGGGGCCTGGACCCCAATGTCTTCGGTGACGCCCCTGTCTCCACGGCGTCGCTGGGCCCGGTGCTCGACGGTGTCCCGGCCGCGCTGGACCTCTTCGACGCCCACTCCATGCTGGCCAGCGATCGCGCGCTGGAACTGGCGGGGATCGTCGGGCCGCGCCGCTTCGAGCAGGCCGCCGAGATCGTCTGCGACGCCGACGGCCGGCCCACCGGCCTGCTGCTGGAGGACGCCGCCTGCGAGGTGGTCGAGGCGGTCGCGCCCAGGCCGACCGACGGACAACTGCGTGCCCGGGCCGCCGAGGTGCTCAGCGGCATGGCCGCGGCCGGCCTGACCGGCGGCCACGCCATGGACGCCAACGGCGGGCTGGCCGTCTATCCGCTGCTGGAGGCCGAGGGCACGCTGCCGCTGCGGCTGCGGATCGCTCCCTGGTGCCAGCCGGGCACCGACCAGGCGGCCCTGGCCGAACTGCTCCGGCTCCAGGGCACCGGGGGAAGGCTGTGGCGGGTCGACGGGGTGAAGCTGTTCATGGACGGGACCATCGACAACGGCACCGCCTGGCTGGAGCCCCGACTGCCACGGGCAGTCCGCCCGGGCCTTCTGGCCCGACCCGCAGGAGTACACCCGGATCATCCGGGAGCTGCACCGCCACGGGGTCCCCAGCTCCACCCACGCCATCGGCGACGCCGCGGTCCGGCATGTGCTGGATTCGGTGGAGAAGGCGCAGCCGAGGGCCGGCCGGGGGCGGTGGCGTGGCCCGGCACCGCGTCGAGCACATCGAGACCGTCCCGACGACACCCTCCACCGCTTCGCCCGGCTCGGCGTGGCGGCGTCCATGCAGCCCACCCACTGCTGCGAGTTCACCAGGGCCGACCACACCGACAACTGGTCCCGCCGGCTCGGCGAGGAGCGCGCCGCCCGGGCGTGGCGCTGCCGCGACCTGTGGGAATCGGGCGCCCGGTGGTCCTGGGCTCGGACTGGCCGATCGCCCCCTACAGTCCGCTGGCGGTGATGGCCGGGGCCCGGCACCGGCGCCCGAGCCGCGATCTGACCCAGCCTCCGCACGGATCGAGCAGGCACTGACCCGCTCCAGGCACTCCAGGGGATGACCGTCAGCCCGGCCTGGGCCGCCGGTGAGGAGCAGCAGTCCGGACGGTTGGCGATCGGCCACCGCGCCGACCTGACCGTGCTGGCGAGAACCCGCTGGCTGTCCCGGATCAGGAGCTGGCTCAGCTGCCCGTGCTGCTCACCGTCGTCGACGGGCCGCCCCACCCACCGCGCCCCCGAGCTGTCCTAGGGCGGCAGTGGCACCGGCCCGCCGGGCGTCCGGCGGGCCGGGGCCAGGACCTCTGTCCGCTCAGTCCTGTCGAGGGAACGAGCCGGTCCACCGGAGCAACAGGATCGTCGGAGCAGGACGGATCAGCGGAACGGCAGGGTCACCGGCCCGGTCCGGCGACCCACGCGTACCGCCGGGCGCCAGGACGATGTCGGCCGGGCGGCGGGCAGGACGGCTGACCTGATCCGCCGAGTGGCTGAATATGTTCGGTCCGGGGACTGGAACGTTTACAGCCTTGTGTTGCCACTGAATGTCGCCTGGGCGCGCCGCCGGGCGGCGGCGCGGCCCGCAGCCGGTCGTACACCGAGCATCGTCTCCATTACTGGCCAAGCGAGTTGAGTACACGTCAAGCCAAAGATGCCCCACGGCGGAAGAACGCAAGGAAGGGCCGACCATGACGGCACTGTTGCAGGAAGATTTCCTGCCGTAACAAGGCTCTATATCAGACTTCTGAAGGCCAACCTCCCAACAGGGCCTCCGCCATGAAAAAGTGTCAGAGATCACACGAATTCCCGGCTTCTCGGCAGCCCATCCATGGTGAAGTATTCGTGCCACCCGGCGGGGTGGTGACATGATCCCCCGCCCACAAAACCCCTGCCCAGGCACGTTCCCCGAGGAATGGAAGGCGACACCGCGCATGAGAATCACCCGCCCCCTTGCTGTCACGTCAGCTGCACTGACACTGGCGATGACCATGGCGGCGTGTAGCGGGAGCAGCGGTTCGAGCGGCGCGATAGGCAACGGAAACTCGGCCAACTCGACGCCCAAGGGCGCGATGCAGCACGGTGGAACCGTCACCATCGCCGAGGTTGCCGCCACGCCCAACTTCATCTTCCCCCTCACACCGGCGACCAACACCGACGGCTACAACGTCAACCTGACCCAGGGCATGTGGCCCTTCCTGGTCTACTCCGGCGACGGAGCCCAGTCGGTGATCAACCCGCAGGAGAGCCTGACCAATTCGATCGTCTACGGGGACGGCGACAAACAGGTCACCCTCAACCTGAAGGACTGGAACTGGTCGGACGGGCAGCCGATCACCAGCCGGGACTTCACCTTCGTCTACAACCTGATCAAGGCCAACGCCTCCAACTGGTCCGGCTACGTGCCCGGGTTGTTCCCCGACGACATCGCGAGCGTGTCCACGCCGGACGCGCACACCGTGGTGCTGAACCTGACCAAGTCGTACAACCCGACCTTCTTCACCGACGACGTGCTCAGCTCGATCCGCTGCTGCCGCAGCACGCCTGGACAAGACCTCCACCACCGGTGCCGTCGGCAACGCCGACGAGACCACGGCGGGCGCCAAGGCGGTGTACGCCTTCCTGCAGAAGCAGGGCGGCGACATGACCACCTTCGCCACCAACCCGCTGTGGAAGGTGGTCGACGGACCCTGGACGCTGTCCGCGTTCCGCACCGACGGCTACTACAGCTACGTGCCGAACAAGAACTACTCCGGCCCGGACAAGCCGGTGCTCTCCCAGGTCATCGAGTCGCCGTTCACCACGGACACCTCGGAGCTCAACGTGCTCCGCTCCGGCAACACCCTCGACGTGGGTGGCCTGCCGCTGAACGACGTCAAGCAGGCCAGCGCGCTCCAGGCCGAGGGCTACTCGGTGGCCAGCATCCCGGTCCCGGGCGTGGCCGGGATCATCCCGAACTTCTACAACGCGTCGGTGGGCACCGAACTCTCCCAGCTGTACATCCGGCAGGCGCTGGAAGACCTGATCAACCGTCCGCAGATCGTCTCCAAGGTCTACGGGGGCTACGCCGACCCGGGCAACGGGCCGGTTCCGCTGACGGCCACCGGGCCGTGGGCGTCGCCGCTGGAGAAGTCCGGCGGGCCGTACCCCTTCAGCCCGAGCAAGGCGAGCACGCTGCTCCAGGCGCACGGCTGGAAGGTCGTGCCCAACGGCAAGACCGTCTGCCAGTCGCCGGGCACCGGCCCGAGCCAGTGCGGGCCGGGATCACCGCCGGTCAGCCGCTGACCTTCCAGCTGGCCTACGCCTCCGGCACCGCCGCCACCGACGAGCAGGAAGCGGCGATCCAGTCCTCGGAGGCCCAGGACGGGATCACCATCAACCTGAAGTCGGAGCCGTTCAACACCCTGATCGGCACCATGGGTTCGTGCACCGCCGCCTCGCACCCGGCCTCCACTTGTGGCTGGCAGCTGGTCGACTTCGGCTACGACCCCTACCCGCTCTACCCGGCCGGCGCCGGCTTCTTCAACGCTGACGGCAACAACAACTCCGGCGGCTACTCCAGCCCGGAGATGGACCAGCTGATCAACGCCACCGAGTTCGGCTCGCAGGACTCGTCCTTCTTCACCTACGAGGACTACACCGCCCAGCAGTTGCCCTGGCTGTGGCTGCCGAACCCGGAGGCCATCCTGGTGTACCGGAAGAACCTTGCCGGGGTCTCCCCGCTCAACCCGTTCTCGGGTGGTCTGAACCCGGAAGTCTGGTACTTCACCAAGTGAGCAGCTACCTCCTGCGACGCGTCGGCCAGTCTGTCGCAGTCGTCCTCGGTGTGATGGTGCTGACCTTCCTCATGCTCCATCTGGAACCAGGCAGCGCGGCCCGCGCCACCCTCGGGGTGCGGGCCACGCCCGGCCGGATCGCCATCTTCAACAGCGTGAACGGGCTGGACCAGCCGCTGTACGAGCAGTTCGTCACCTATGTGAAGCAGGTCTGCCAGGGCAACCTCGGCACCTCCTTCTCGCTCCAGCAGCCGGTGTCGACACTGATCGCCCAGCGGGTGCCGCGCGACGCGGTGCTGGTGGGGATATCCACGGTGCTCTCGCTGCTGATCGCTGCTGCCGCTGGGCATCGGCCAGGCAGTGCGGCGCGGCAGCATCGCCGACAACGTGCTGACCGCGGTGGCGTTCGTGCTCTACTCGATCCCGGACTTCTTCTTCGCCCTGCTGCTGATCTCACTCTTCTGCGTGCAGTTCCACCTGCTGCCGCCGGAGGCGCCGCAGGCGGTGTCGGTGAGCGGGATCCTGTCCCAGCCGAAGGCGTTGATCCTGCCCCTGGCGACGATGACCCTGGGAAGCTTCGCCGGCTACAGCCGGTACATGCGGGCATCGGCCATGGACGTCCTGGCCCAGGACTACATCCGGGTGGTGCGTGCCAAGGGCCTGCCGGAGCGGCTGGTGCTGATGCGGCACGTACTGCGCAACTCGATGCTGCCGATCATCACCCTGCTCGGGCTGTCGGCCCCGGGGATCGTGGCCGGTGCCGTGATCGCCGAGACGGTCTTCAACTATCCCGGCATGGGGCTGCTCTTCCTCCAGGCCGCGACCAGTCACGACTACCCGATCCTGCTGGGCTCCACGCTGATTGTCGGCGTGGCCACGGTGGCCGGGAACCTGATCGCCGACATCTGCTACAGCCTCCTCGACCCACGGATCCGCTATGCCAGCAACTGAACCCGGGGCGGGTACCGCCGAACTACCCGAACCGACCCCGCTGACCGCACCGGTCGGCCCGCCCGGCGTCGCCGAAGCGGGTGCCCTCGCGGAGCGCAGTGGCTCCGGACGGCTGGTGTGGCAGGCCTTCTTCCGCAACCGCCCGGCCCTGATCGGCATGGGGACGGTCGCGCTGATCACCCTGTTCTGCTTCCTGGGCCCGCTGTTCTACCACACCAACCAGATCACGGTGCGGCTGGACCTCGCCGAACTCCCGCCCAGCGGGGCCCATCCGCTGGGTACCGACGCCTCCGGCTACGACGTGCTCGGGCGGCTGATGCTGGGCGGCCAGTCCTCGCTGGAGCTCGGCTTCTCGGTGGCCGTGGCCACCACGGTGCTGGGCGCGCTGTACGGGGCCTTCGCCGGTCTGGTCGGCGGTGTCGCGGACGCCATCATGATGCGGATCATCGACACCTTCCTGGCCATCCCCGGCCTGGTGCTGCTGCTGATCCTGGTGAACCTGTTCACGCCCAACCTGCTGATGATCATCACGCTGCTGTCGCTGCTGTCCTGGATCGGGGTGGCCCGGCTGGTGCGCGGCGAGGTGCTGAGTCTGCGCACAAGGGACTTCGTGCTGGCGTCGACGATGATGGGCGCGACCCGCTGGCGGGTGATGCTCCGGCACCTGCTGCCGAACTCGATCGGCGTGATCATCGTCAGCGCCACCTTCACCATCTCCGACTCCATCCTGGCGCTGTCCACCTTGAGCTTCCTCGGCCTGGGGCTGCCGCCGCCACACGCCGACTGGGGAACCATGCTCTCGGACGGCCTCAACTACCTCTTCGACGGCTACTGGTGGCTGGTCTACCCGCCCGCGATCATCCTGATCGTGACCGTGGTCGCGTTCAACCTGATCGGCGACGCGTTCCACAACGCCCTCGACGTCCGCCTGAGCAAGAACTGACGGGAACGACATGGCACCCCTGCTCGACGTCCAGCACCTCACCACGCATATCCGCACCGCGGGTCGCCGCGTGGTCCAGGCTGTCGACGACGTCTCCTTCCAGTTGGAAGCCGGTGAGACGCTGGGCCTGGTCGGCGAGTCCGGCTGCGGCAAGTCCATGACCGGGCTCTCGCTGATGGGGCTGCTGCCCCCCGGCGGGGCGATGATCAAGGACTCGTCGATCCGGCTCGCCGGGCGCGAGCTGGTCGGGCTGCCCGATCGCGAGCTGCGCCGGATCCGGGGCAACGAGATCGCGATGGTCTTCCAGGACCCGATGAGCTCGCTCGACCCGACCAAGACCATCGGGGTCCAGGTCGCCGAGCCGGTCCTGCTGCACCGCGGGTGCGGCAGGGCCGAGGCCATGGAGCGCGCCGCCGAGGTCCTCGGCCTGGTCGGCCTGCCGCACCCGAAGGAGCGGCTCAAGGACTACCCGCACCAGCTCTCCGGCGGCCTGCGGCAGCGGGTGATGATCGCCATGGCGCTCGCCAACGAGCCCAAGGTGCTCATCGCCGACGAGCCCACCACCGCCCTGGACGTCACCATCCAGGCGCAGATCCTCACCCTGCTCCAGGACCTCAAGGACCGCCTGGGCATGGCGATGATCCTGATCACCCATGACATGGGGATCATGGCGGGCCACGCCGACCGGGTGAACGTGATGTACGCCGGCCGGATAGCCGAGAGCACCGGCACCGAAGAGCTGTTCGGTGCCATGCGCCACCCGTACACCCAGGGCCTGCTGGCGGCCACCCGACGCTGGCCCAGGACAGCAGCCTCAAGCTGTACACCGTCCCCGGCCTGCCGCCGGACCTCGCCAACCCGCCGTCGGGCTGCCGCTTCACCGAGCGCTGCGCCTACGCCTCGGACCGGTGCCGGGAGGAGGAGCCGCGGCTGCTCGGCGACGACGGACACCTGTTCGCCTGCTGGCACCCGACCACCGGTCCGCTCAACCCGACCGCACCGGCCCGGACGGTGCTGCTGGACAAGGCGACCGCCGCGGCCGGTGACACCCTGGTCAGCGACGTCGTGGTCAGTGACGTCGCAGTCAGTGACGTCCTGGTCAGGCAGGCCGAGGCCCCGGACGCCGAAGCGGCGCCTGTCGCCCCGCGCCGGCTGCTCGAAGTGCGGAACCTGGTCAAGGAGTTCCCGGTGACCGGGGGCGGGCTGTTCGGAGGCGGCAAGCAGGTCGTCCACGCCGTCTCGGACGTGTCGCTCTCGCTGGGCTACGGCGAGACCTTCGGTCTCGTGGGCGAATCGGGCTGCGGCAAGACCACCCTGGGCCGCATGATCGTCGGCCTGGAGGTGCCCAGCTCCGGCACGGTCACCCTGGACGGCTCGGACATCAGCAGCCTGCGCGGGCGCGAGCAGCGCCGGCGCCGACGCGATCTGCAGATGATGTTCCAGGACCCCTTCGCCTCGCTCGACCCCCGGATGCGGGTCGGCAGCACCCTGGTCGAGCCGTTGCAGATCCAGGGCATCGGCACCGCCAAGGAGCAGCTGGAGCGCGCCGCCGAGCTGCTGGCCGAGGTGGGCCTGCCCAGGAACGCGCTGGACCGGTTCCCGTACGAGTTCTCCGGCGGCCAGCGCCAGCGCATCGGGCTGGCCCGCGCGCTCGCGCTCACCCCCAAGGTGATCGTGGCCGACGAGCCGGTGTCCGCGCTGGACGTGTCGATCCGGGCCCAGGTGCTCAACCTGATGAAGCGGCTCCAGGCCTCGCACGAGCTGTCCTACGTGGTCATCTCGCACGACCTGGCCGTGGTCAAGTACCTCGCCGACCGGATCGGCGTGATGTACCTGGGGCAGATGGTCGAGGTCGGCAGCGGCGAGGACATCTACCAGCGGACCGCGCACCCCTACACGGCCGGTCTGCTGGAGGCCATCCCGGTGCCGGAGCCGGCCCTGGAGCGCTCCAAGCGCGGCGGCGGGATCAAGGGCGAGCTGCCCAGCCCGGTCGACCCGCCGTCCGGCTGCCGCTTCCGCACCCGCTGCCCGCTGGCGCAGGACAAGTGCGCCGAGGAGCAGCCGGTGCTGCGCAGCTTCGGCGAGGGCCATGTCGCCGCCTGCCACTTCCCGCTGCGGACCCCCCTGCCGGTGCAGCCGTCCGCCGCGGATGCGAACGCCGCGGCAGCCGGCGGGACCACCGCGCAGGTGTAAGCCGGTCCCGGGCCGCCGAGGCCCGGGACCGCTCCGGTGGTCCGCACGTTCGGTCATTCAGGCGCCCTGCCGTGCGGCGGCGCGGCGCTGCCGCTTGCCGAGCGGGGCCTGGGAGCGGTCCTCGGCCTGGGAGCGGAGGTTCTTGTAGCCGTAGCCGCGCTCGGCCAGCCAGGCTTCCGCGGCGGCCTCGGCCCGGGCGGTTGCCTCCAGGATGTCCTCCTCCGCCTCGCCCGAGTCCAGGAAGCGGAAGGTGAAGGCGGCCCGGGCGGCCAGGTCGTAACTGAGGTGCCCCTCGGGGGAAGGCCGCCTGAAGCACATCGTGTTCCGGCGCGCGGGCCTGGAGTTCGGCGCGCTGGTCGGCGCCGAGGCCGTCGAAGACGCCGCGGACGGTGACACGGAACGTACGAGTGCTCATCTGTCGACCCTATGCACTCGGCCCGCCCCGGTTCCACCGGATTTCCGCGCGGGTCGGCCGGCCACCCGGCCCGGCCGGCGCGTTGGGCTGAACGGTGGACAAAGGATCGTTTCCGCACGGCGCATTCGGGTGACCCCCGGTATCCGCGCCGTAACGCAGGGCAGAACCCGGGCGTGGTAACTCTCCTCAGCAGAAGGAAGATCATGCGTCTGCGTAACCACCCTGGCCGCCGCCCTCGGCGCCGCCATGCTCGTGCTGACCCTGCCCACCTCCGCCAGCGCCGCCGGCGGCGAGTTCCGCTACACCTTCCACGACCGATGGGGCTACGCGCACGAGGGTCGGCTGGTCGACCCGGCGGACTGGGAGTGCATCACCCTGCGGGAGGTGGCCGACTGGAACGTGCCCCCGGCCGAGAGCCCGTGGAACGACACCAACGCCGAGGCCACCGTCTACACCGGCGACCACTGCGACGGTGACCAGTGGCGGCTGCGGCCACACGGCGCCCCCGCCTCGGACCGGCTCAAGCTGCGCTCGGTGCGCTTCACCCGCCCCTGAACCCGACCGCTCGGCTTCGGCCCCGCACTCCGTCCCCGGCGTGCGGGGCCGAAGCCGTTCCGGAGTACCCGGTCCGGCGCCGGCGCGGTGGTAGCGTCGTTGCATGGACCCGCAACGCCTCGCCAATCTCGCGCACCTGCGCCGGGCGCGGGATCTGGTCGACCGGGAGTACGACCGGCCGCTGGACGTCCCGGCCATGGCCCGCCAGGCGCTGATGTCGCCGGGGCACTTCTCGCGGGAGTTCCGGGCCGCCTACGGCGAGACGCCCTACAGCTACCTCATGACCCGCCGGGTCGAGCGGGCGATGGCGCTGCTGCGCGGCGGGATGAGCGTGACCGACGCCTGCATGGCGGTCGGCTGTACCTCGCTCGGCTCGTTCAGCTCACGCTTCACCGAGCTGGTGGGGATCACCCCGAGCGCCTACCGGGCCCGGGAGCACGAGGCCGTCTCCGCGATGCCGGCCTGCGTGGCCAAGGTACGCACCCGGCCGGTCAGGAAGCGTCCGAACGAACCGCGGGACACCAAGGGGCAGTCGGCCAGGCAGCAACGGGTCAGGACTGGAGAAGCGGCCCGCGCCGCCGCCGTCTAGCGTTGGCCGCATGACCGTTTCACTCCAGTACTGCCACATCACCGTCAACGACCCGGACGAGGCGCTCGGCTTCTACCGTGACGCGCTCGGCCTCGAAGTGCGCAACGACGTCGCCTCGGGCGGCTTCCGCTGGGTCACTCTCGGCAGCCCGACCCAGCCCGACCTGGAGATCGTGCTCTCCGAGCCGCACGCCGGACGCTCCCAGGCCGACGGCGACGCCCTCCAGGAACTGCTCACCAAGGGCGTCCTGACCATGGTCATGTTCCGGACCGACGATCTCGACACGACCTTCGAGAAGGTGCGGGCCAGCGGGGCCGAGGTGCTCCAGGAGCCCAAGGAGCAGCCCTGGGGTCCGCGCGACTGCGCGTTCCGGGACCCGTCCGGCAACATGGTGAAGATCTCGCAGGCCCCACGGCATAGCGCCCCGCGTTCCGGGCCCGGCCGTCAGCTCACCACCTGCCGCAACGAGCCACGCCGGGCCTCCGGCGTGGCCAGCAGTTCGAGCTTGGCGGCCGTCTCCGTCCCCGGTACCGGGTTGTGCAGCACCAGGGTCAGGTCGGGGCGCTGCGGCATCTTCAACTGGGTGCTCTCAAAGAAGAGTTCACCGACCAGCGGGTGCGTCATCAGCTTGATCCGCTGGCCCGGCCGGCGGACCTCGACGCGGGCCCACAGCTGCGCGAACAGCGGGCTCTGCCGCGCGAGTTCGTCGACGATGGCACGGAAGCCGTCGTCCGGGGTACTCGGCGGCGGAGGAGCGGTACTCGGCCACCACCACCGCCGCGTCCTCCTCCCAGTCCGGGTGCCGGCCCCGGTAGACCGGGCTGGTGAAGTAGTTGACCAGGCAGTTGCGGCACTGCTCGTTGAAGTCGAAGATCGCCGAACCGGCCTCGTTGTAGACGATGTTGTTCCAGTAGCGGTCGATGATGTTCGCGGGGAAGGGCATCCAGGAGTCGAGGATGCGGGTGAGGCCCTCGGTCGCGGCAGGCGGGTCGGCGGCCGCCCGTACCAGCGGCGGGTTCAGGCCCGCGAGCACATACAGGTGGCGGCGCTCGGCCTCGTCCAGCCGCAGCACCCGCGAGACCGAGTCGAGCACCTGGGCGGAGACGGTGATGTCGCGTCCCTGCTCCAGCCACTGGTACCAGGAGACCCCCACCCCGGCGAGGACGGCTACCTCCTCGCGGCGCAGCCCCGGCGTACGGCGGCGGGCCCCGCCGTCCGGCAGGCCGGCCTCGGCCGGGCTCACCCGCGCCCTACGGCTCATCAGGAACTCGCGCAGGTCAGCCCGGCGGTGCTGCTCGGCGGTCTTCGGTGTCCATTCCACTGGCTCCCCTTACCTGGTGGTTGCACCAACAGGATAAACACACACTCTGCATGCCCTGTTCCTGCGCTGAAGCATGGGCACATGACCACCGACGCCGCCACCGCGGTTTCCACCACCCTGCCCGCCCCAGGCCCCGACGCCCTTCCCGAACCAGCAGCAGGACTGCCGCTCCGGGCCCGTCTGGTCCTCTTTCTGCTCTGCGCCGCCCAGTTCGCGGTGGCGCTGGACTTCTCCATCCTCAATGTCGCCCTGCCGACCCTGGGCCACGACCTGCACCTGGCCCAGGCCGATCTCCAGTGGGGAATGACCGCCTTCGCCCTGCCCTCCGGCGGCTTCCTGCTGCTGTTCGGCCGGATCGCCGACCAGATCGGCGGCGCCGGGTGTGTTCCTGATCGGGCTGTCCCTGTTCACCGCGGCCTCGGTGCTGGCCACTACCGCCTGGTCGGCCGAGGTCTTCCTGGCGCCGCGCCCTCCAGGGGCTGGGGGCGGCGGCGATCGTGCCGGGATGGCGCTGCTGACGACGACCTTCGCCGAGGGGCCGGCAGCGCGCGAGCGGCGCTGGGCGTGATGGGCAGCCTGATGGCGCTGGGGTTCACCTTCGGCATGGTCCTGGGCGGGGTGCTCACGCAGACCCTGACCTGGCGCTCGACCATGGGCCTGAATGTGGTGATGGGCGTACTGGTGCTGGTCGCGCGCCGCTGCTGCTCACCGAGAGCGCAATGACGCGGCGCTCGCGATCGACGTCCCCGGCGCGGTGACCGTGACCGGCGGCCTGCTGGCGCTGATCTACGGGCTGTCCACCGCCGCCCAGTCGGGCTTCGGCAGCGGCAGGGTGATCGGCGCGCTGGCCGCGGCGGCGGTGCTGCTGGTGTCCTTCGTGGTGATCGAGTCGCGGACGGCCGAGCCGCTGGTGTGTCGCTGCGCATCCTGCGCCGCCCGACCGTGGCCTTCGGCAACCTGGGCGGCCTGACCACCTTCTCGATGATGAGCCCTCATCTTCCTGGGCACGCTGTACCTCCAGCAGGTCAACGGCCTGTCCCCGATGCTGACCGGCCTGGTCTTCGGGGTGCTCGGTGTCTCCTGCGTGATCAGCGGCAATGTCGCGCCGGGTGGTCGCCCGGATCGGCTCCGCCCGCACACGCTGGTCGGCGGCCTGCTGGTGCAGGGGGTGCTGTCCGCGCTGCTGATCACCGTGAGCCACGGCACGGTCGGGACCTGGGTGTTCATGCTGGCCGGCGCCGCGCGGCGTTCTTCCACCTGGGGGCGATCGTCTCGTACAGCGTCACCGCCACCTCCGGGCTGCCGGACACCGAGCAGGGCGTGGCCACCGGTCTGGTCACCACCACCCAGCAGGTCGGCCTGACCGTCGGCATCCCGCTGCTGAGCGCGGTGGCCTCGGCCCGCACCGACGCCCTGCGCTCGGCCGGCCACTCGGTCGCGGAGGCCACCCTCGCGGTGTCCGGCTCGGCCTGGGCGTGGACGCCGTCCTGGTGGTCGCCCTGGCCCTGGTCGTCGCCCTGGGCCTGCGCCGCCGCACCCGCCGCTGACCGGCCCGGGACCGGCCGGCCTGCGACAGTCCGCAGGCCGGCCCCTTCCCCCCGGGAGCCATGGCAGCAGCTACCTTGACGCACCGTCAGGAACGCGCTGGGCCGGGACTCGGCTGCCGGGGAGCAGCCGCTGGCGGTGGTGCTCCTCGGTGAGGTCGTGCAGCCGTGCGTGCAGCAGGTCGGGCAGCGGATCACCCCGGCGACCTGGAGGGTTTCCGGGTCGATCACCGGCGCGCTGGTCAGCGAGGTCTCGGCGAACAGGTAGGCGATCTGGCGCAGGGTGTGGTCGGTGTGCACGACCAGGCGGCAGGGCACGGGCCGCGTCCGCGACGGTGCCGCCCCCGGCGGCCTGTGCGCGCAGCCGCCGGGGGTGGTGACCCCGCAGACGGTGCCGTCGGCGGCGGTGACCGGGATCAGCCTCGGGCCGTGGCCTGCGCGGCGAGGCTGTCGATCAGGGCCGGTCCAGCGGCGTACTGCCGACCAGGGCGTGCGGCAGGGTCGCATCACCTCGTGGGCGAAGAAGGTCTCCAGCGGGTCGGTGGAGTACTCCCGGGTCAGGTGCAGGCCGCGGCGGGCGATCTTCTCGGTGAGCACGGAGCGCTTGAGGATCAGCGCGGGACAGTGCGTAGGCCGCGGTGGAGGCGACCAGCAGCGGCAGCAACGCGCCCCAGGCGTGCGTCAGTTCAAGGTGAACACGACACCGGTGAGCGGCGAGCGCATCACCCCGCCGACGACGGCGGCCAGGCCGCACATGGCCCAGAACCCGGGGAAGACATGCGGGAAGAGCATGCCCTCCCAGGCGCCCAGCGCCCCGCCGATCATGAAGACCGGCGCCAGCACCCCACCGGAGGTGCCGATCCCAGGGACAGCGACCAGATCAGTGTCTTGACCACGAGGATCGATGGATCAGCGACAACGTGGCGCGCCCGGTGAGCAGTTGGTCGATCACGTCGTAGCCGACGCCCAGCGCGCGGGGTTCGACCAGGCCGCCGAGACGATGATCGCGCCGCCGATCGCGGGCCACCACATCCAGTGGAACGGCAGCTTCGCGAAGGCGTCCTCGGCGCGGTAGACCAGCCAGGTCGCGCCGACGGCCAGCGCGCCGCCGGTCAGACCGCAGATGACGGCCAGCGCGTCGACCGGGGCGGTCAGGTGCAGGCCGGTCGCGTCGACCGGGAACACCGGTGCGGTGCCCAGCAGGAAGCCGCGGCACACCGTGGACACCGCGACCGCGGCGGCCACCGGCACAAAGCTGCGCGCGGACGCCATTCGAACAGCAGCAGTTCGACCGCCAGCAGCACGGCGGCCAGCGGCGAGTTAAGGTGGCGGCCATGCCCGCCGCCGCGCCGGCGACCAGCAGCGTCTTGCGTTCGTTCGGCGCTGAGCCGCAGCAGCTGGGCCAGCATGGAGCCGATCGCCCCGCCGGTCATGATGGGCCCCTCGGCCGCCGAAGGGCCCACCGGTGCCGATGCTGATGCGGCCGAGACCGGCTCTTGAGGCAGGGCGACCTTGGGGGCGACCCGGCTGCCGCCGGTGGGAGTATCGCTCGATCGCCTCCGGCATGCCGTGGCGCGTATCTTCTCCGAGCCGAAGGGGCCATCAGCCGACCACCAGCCCGCCCCAGTACCGGTGCGCACAGGATCAGCCACCAGGCGTGGTGCTGCTGGCCGGGGGCCACCAGCGCGGTGTCCCAGCGCTGGTAGAACACCAGGTTGGTGACCAGGCCGATCAGCCGCAGCAGCGCCAGCGAGGCCAGTGCCCCGGCGCCGCCGACCGGCAGCGCCCAGGCGGTGATCAGGAGCATCCGCCGGTTCACGCGGTGAAGTCTCCGAGATGCGCGGGGCGGTGGGCCGACTTGGCGTTCCACAGCATCACCGGACCGGCGTAGCCCTCGCCGACGGCGGCTGGAAGGCCCGCAGCCGGCGGCGGTGGCCGCGCGTTGCGCGGGGTCGAGCGTGGTGAGGATCCGGGCCAGTTCCTCCTGGCGCGGCCATGACCTCCGCACCCGGCGTCCGCGTTCGGTCAGCTCCAGGGTCACCACACCCGGTGGCTCTCGTCGCGCCCCCGCTCCAGGTGGCCCGAGGCGACCAGCCGGTCCCCGAGCCGGGTCACCGAGGAGGCCCCGAGGTCCAGCGCCCGCGCGACCTTGGACGAGGGACTGCGGCCCAGGTCGTTCAGCGTCAGCAGGACCCGGAACTGCGGCAGCGAGACCTCTCCGCCCAGGGAGTCCAGGCTGCGCAGCGCCACCCCGATCAGATCCCGCGCCGCGGCTTGGAACGCCTGTACTTCCTCGGGCGTGGGCCCTCCGGCACCCCGGACGCAGCGTCCACCAGGGGCTTCCTCGTTGTATCCATGGAGGTGAGTATTGCATACGACAATACTTGTCGAGAGGTAAGTATGGATGCAGGCAAGGGTTCGGTCGGTCGCGGCCCGCTGTTCGTCCGCCCGGGAATCCGGGCGCGATCCGGTGCTGTGCCCGCTCGTGCTCACCGCCGTCGCCTCGCCGTCACCCGTCGCCGCCGTCACCGGAGCCGGCCATGAACTGCCTGCTGTGCACCATCCAGGGCCAACCCACCGCCGCGGTCGCGGTCTGCAACCGCTGCGGAGCCGCGGTCTGTCCGGAGCACTGCCAGGCCGTGTACACCCCCGGTGGTCCGGCCGGGCACCCCGGCCACCACCGGCCGCGCCGCGTCTACTGCACCGAGTGCGCCGGGGCCGGCGACGGCGCCGACGAGCAGGAGTGACCGCGCACCCGCCGTCCGGACCGTGCTAGGGTCTGCGGCGATCCAACGGAACACGAAAAATCGCCCTCGGATGGTGTTTCAGGGCGGCGCCTCACCGCGTCCATTCCCCTCGGGGAATCCAGTGCTTCCTTCGTGACCTCAACGAAGGCAGAGGACTGTGCCCAACCACCGTGTCATCATCGTCGGCGCCGGACTCGGCGGGCTGACGCTCGCCCAGGGCCTGCGGCTCCGCGGCTTCGACGTCGCCGTGTACGAGCGCGACCCGCACCCGGACGCCCGGCCCCAGGGCTACCGCATCCAGCTCGACGAACCCGGCCTCACCGGCCTGCGGCACTGCCTGCCGGAGCGGCTGTTCCAGCTGTGCCTGGCCACGGCGGGCTCGCCGCCCGCCCGGATCTCGGTCCGCGGCCGCCAGTTGCAGCCGCTCGCCGACCGCGACGCCACCCAGGGCCACCACCCGGACGCGCCCCGGCCACGGGCGTTCAACCGTCCCACTCTGCGCCAGATCCTGCTGTCCGGCCTGGACGGGGCGGTGCACTACGGCGCCGGACTGCTCGACTACCAGGAGCAGCCGGACGGCACGGTGACCGCCCGGTTCACCGACGGCCGCACTGCCAGGGCCGACCTGCTGGTCGGCGCGGACGGCGTGGGCTCGGCGGTGCGGGCGCTGCTGCTGCCGCAGGCCCGGGTCGAGGACGCCGGGCTGCGCCTGATCTACGGCCGGATCCCGCTGCACGGGGCGTCCGCGGTGCCCTCCTGGGTCTTCGACAGCATTTTCACCGTGGTCACCGGCGGCCCCGGCCACCCCCACCTCGGCGTCGGGCCGGTGCGCTTCGGCTCCCCGCCGGACACGGCCGGCGCGGCCGGGCAGCCGCCGGTCGTGCTCTCCCCGGTCGAGGACTACCTCGCCTGCATGGTCGGCGCACCGGCCGACCACCCGGCCCTGCCCCCGTACCCCGAGCTGCGCCGACTCGACCAGCGCGCCCTGCACGCTCTGGCCCGGACGGTGCTGGGCGACGACTGGCACCCCGATGTGCACCGCCTGCTGGAGCTGTGGCAGACCGAATCGCTCTTCCCGCTGCGCATCTCCACCGCCGCCCCGGTGCAGCCGTGGCAGTCGGGCCCGGTGACCCTGCTCGGGGACGCCATCCACGCGATGAGCCCGGTGCTGGCGATGGGGGCGAACACCGCGATCCGCGACGCGGGCGAACTGGCACAGGCGCTGTCGGCCGCCCCCGGTTCCACGGCGGGAATGCTGGAGGCCGTGCGCGGCCATGAGCGCCGGATGATCGACTACGCCTTCTCCGTCGTCGAGTCCTCCCGCCGGGCCGGACAGCGGCGCGTCGGCCAGCGCTGACCGGAGCCGCGCGACCGCACCGGCCGGGCCGTTGCGGTGGCCCGGCCGGTGCGGGGTACGGGGGTGCGGTTGCGGTTGCGGTTGCGGTTGCGGTTGCGGTTGCGGTTCAGCGTTCAGCGTTCAGCAGTGCTCAGTGACGGAACGACAGCAGGTAGCCCAGCTTGGGCGAGCCCAGGCCGGACACGTCGTTGTATCCGGGTGTCGCCTTGAGGGTGTAGTCGGTGCCCAGGGTGAACAGCTGGCCCTGCCGCACACCGTTGCTGAGACCGCTGTCGTAGGCGATGGCCTTGGTGCTGCCACCGGGGTTGTCGGCGACGGTGTGGAACGCCTGTGTGCCAAGGGCCCGGTAGCGGGCGTAGATCTCGGGTTGGCGAAGCCCAGCGGCCAGCCGGCGGCCTGCTGCGCGTCGGCCTGCACCCCGGAGAACAGCGGGCAGGCGATGCTGGTGCCGCCGTAGCCCTGCTCGGCGAAGCCGGTGGTGCCGTCGGGCAGCTTCTGGGTGAAGCCGACCATGGTGGTCAGGAACAGGTCGCCCTCCATGCCGACGTCCGGCACCTCGCGCATGGGCGCGGCCGCGGGCTCACCGCTGAGCAGGGTGTCCGCGAGCGCCGAGGGCACCACGCCCTTCTGGTAGTAGGGCTGGGTGTAGTCGGAGCTGGTGCCGCCGCCGCTGCCGAAGATGAAGGTGCCGGGCAGGCCGGACCAGGCGGTGCCGTTCTCCAGGTTGGCCTGGGAGTCGCCCATGCCGGTCTCGAACTGGTAGTTGCCGTGCTTGCCGATCCCGATCGCGGTGGCGCCGACCGCGGTCACCCACGGGTCCTCGGCCGGGAACTGGACCTGCGGCTCCGAGGAGGTGGCGTCGCAGTTGACGCCCTGGGCGACGATCGCGGGAGCCTCGGTGCTGCAGTCGCCGGAGGAGAAGTTGAAGCCGATGCCCTCGACCGCGCCCTGCTCGAACTCCTGGTTGTACTCCTGGAGGTTCGCGGCCGGGGTGTTGCCGTTGGTGTCGTAGATGTCCTCGGCGAAGGAGTCGGAGACCACGTCGGCGAGGTGGTTGTCGACGATGTCGGCCTCGGCCGCGATCAGGTCGCTGTCGAAGAGGAGTTGGCGCCCACATAGACGACCTTGGCGTTGGGGGCCATCGTGTGCACCTCCTCCACGTCGAGCGACTCCTCCGGCGTCCAGTCACCGCACGCGGCCTGGTTCGCCCACGCGGACTGGGTCACCACCTGGCTGAACTGGCCGGAGCGGAAGGCCGGGAAGCCGTTGTCGCGGTCGAACTCGTTCACGTCGGAGGCGATGGTGGGCGAGCCGTAGGCATCGACCACCGCGATCGTCACGCCCTTGCCGGTCAGCCCGCTGGCGTCCACCTGGTAGGCCGACCTGAGCTGCTTCGGCAGGTAGCCGCACATGGGGTTCGGGGCCTGGTGACCGTAGGCGGTCGGCAGGGTGGTTGCCGCGCTCTGGTTGTAGTAGGTGGTGCAGGGGGTGACACCGATGTACGGCGCCCCGTTGGGGCCGGTCGTCAGCTTTCCGGCGCCCGGAGCCAGCGCCGGTGTGGCGGTGGGCTGTTCGACCCTGGGGGCGTTGTCGAGGCCGTCCACGCCCAGCACGGCCGGGGCGACCGCGGCCGGCAGCACGGCCGCGTGCTGCGGCGCGTAGTAGGTGTGGCCCGAGACCGCGTAGTTGACGAGCGGGGTACCGAAGGCCGCCCGGACCGTCGCCGGGTCGCCGGTCGCGGTGATGTACTGCTCGGTTGTGGCGGTGACCTTCATGCCGGCGCCCGCCAGCCAGGAGCGCACGGCCGACTGCTCGGTGGCGGTGGGACCGAAGCGCGCGTCCTGCTGCGCGGGGGAGGTAGTGGTGGTAGAGGGCGCCGGCCGGGTCGGAGACCTCGGTCGCGTAGGCGGCCAGGCCGCTCGCATCCTTGGAGGTCAGGTACACGTCAACCGATATCGCGGTCCCGGCCGGGGTCGCCCCCGCGCGGCCTGCGGGGTCGCCCAGTTGGGCACCGATCCGCCGAGCGGGGAGGTGGTCGCGGCGGCCGCGCTCGCGGGCTCGACACCGCCCAGCCCCAGCGAGACGGCGACCGCGAGCGCGGCAGTGGCAGCCGTCCACGCGCTCACGCCCCTCGACCGGCCTGCCGCCTGACGGCCTGATTGTCGGCCTGTTGACTGTCCGCTGTGTGCGGGCATGATGCTCCATGTCTCCCGCGACGGACCCGGGGGCCGCCGCGGGGCGTAGTGGTGCCGCGCTTTGGCGACGGCAGACGGCCACGGCGCAGGATGTCGCGGGTGCCGTGGTGGTGCGCGGTGCGGACGCTGCTACGGAATGGCGCACATGCGGGCGGGCCGGCACTGGTCCGTCGGCTCCCCGATCCAGCTAGCAGCATGTCACGTATAATATTGCACTCTTTCAAAGGCCGTCCAGAGTCACGGCGATATTGCCCGGGCAAGCCTCCCCCCGCGCACCACCGTGCCTGCCCGCGGCTACCAAGAAACCCGGGCAGGCACGGTGACGGATGGTCAGCTGCTCCAGGCCCAGTCGGTGACCTCGGGCAGGTCGATGCCGTGGGCGCGGATCCAGTCGTGGTGCGCTGCCGGGTGTCGGCCATCTGCTGACGCACCGTCGCGGCGCGGACGGCGAGGCCGGGGACCCGGTCGATGACATCCATCACCAGCCGGTAGCGGTCGAGGTCGTTGCGCACCACCATGTCGAAGGGGGTGGTGGTGGTTCCGACCTCCTTGTAGCCGCGCACATGCAGGTGCTGATGGTTGCTGCGGCGGTAGGCCAGGCGGTGGATGAGCCACGGGTAGCCGTGGTAGGCGAAGATGACCGGCTTGTCCGGGGTGAACAGCGCGTCGTACTCACGCTCCGGCATGCCGTGCGGATGCTCCTCGGCGGGCAGCAGCCGGGCGATGTCCACCACATTGACCACCCACCGACAGCCCAGGGAGGTGACGGCGGATCAGCGAGCTTGCGGCCATGACCTCCTGGGTGGGCACATCCCCGGCGCAGGCCAGCACCACATCCGGCTCGCGCTCGGGGCTCTCGCTTCCGGCCCACTCCCAGATCCCGGCGCCCCGGGCGCAGTGGGCGCGGGCCTGGTCCAGGCTGAGCCAGTCGAAGCACGGCTGCTTGCCCGCGACCACCACGTTCACATAGTCCCGGCTGCGCAGCACATGGTCCGCGGTCGACAGCAGGGTGTTGGTGTCCGGCGGGAAGTAGACCCGCACCGCTTCCGGGCTCTTGTTCAGCACATGGTCGACAAAGCCCGGATCCTGGTGCGAGAAACCGTTGTGGTCCTGCCGCCAGACATGGGAGGTGAGCAGGTAGTTGAGCGAGGCGATGGGGGCGCGCCAGCTGAGCCCGCGGGTGGTGCGCAGCCACTTGATGTGCTGGTTGACCATGGAGTCGACGATATGGACGAACGCTTCGTAGCAGGAGAACAGTCCATGACGGCCTGTCAGCAGATAGCCCTCCAGCCAGCCCTGGCAGGTGTGTTCGGAGAGGATCTCCATGACCCGGCCGTCGTGGGCGAGATGCTCGTCAACCGGCAGGGTCAGCGCCTGCCAGGCCTTGCCGGTGGCCGCATACACGGCCTGGAGCCGGTTGGAGGCGGTCTCGTCGGGCCGACCATGCGGAAGTCGCGCCGGGTGGCGGTGTCGGCCATCACCTGCTCCAGCAACTCGCCGAGGACCCTGGTGGGTTCGTGCATGGAGCTGCCCGGCCTGTCGACCGGCACCGCGAAGCGGTCGAGGTCGGCGATCGCAGCTCGCGGCAGCCAGCAACGCGTTGCGGCGCCCAGCCGCAGCCGCCCTCGGGACGACGGCCAGGACTCGCCGACCGGGCGGCCCCGCGGCGTCGAAGAGCTCTTCCGGGCGGTAGGAGCGCAGCCAGGCTTCGAGCATGGCCAGGTGCTCCGGGTTCTCCCGGGTGCCGTCCAGCGGTACCTGGTGGGCGCGCCAGGTGCCCTCCACCGGCAGGCCGTCGACCACGGCGGGGCCGGTCCAGCCCTTCGGGGTGCGCAGCACGATCATCGGCCAGCGCACCCGCTCCCGCTCCCCGCCGCCGCGCGCCCGCTGCTGGGCGGCGTGGATGCGGTCCAGCACGGTGTCCATGGCGGCGGCCATGGCCCGGTGCACGGCGGCCGGCTGGTCGCCGGTGACATAGACCGGGTCGTGCCCGTACCCGCGCAGCAGCTCGTCCAGCTCGCTCTCCGGGATCCGGGCGAGCACGGTCGGGTTGGCGATCTTGTAGCCGTTGAGGTGCAGGATCGGCAGCACCGCGCCGTCGTGGACCGGGTCGAGGAACTTGTTGGAGTGCCAGGAGGCGGCCAGCGGTCCGGTCTCCGCCTCACCGTCGCCGATGACGCAGGCCACCAGCAGCCCGGGGTTGTCCAGGGCGGCCCCGTAGGCATGCGAGAGCGAGTAGCCGAGCTCCCCGCCCTCGTGGATGGAGGCCCGGGGTCTCCGGGGCCACATGGCTGGGGACCCCGCCGGGGAAGGAGAACTGCCGGAACAGCCTCGCCATGCCGTCCTGGTCCCGGGTGATGTCCGGGTAGGTCTTGGTGTAGCTGCCTTCGAGCCAGGAGTTCGCCAGCACTGCCGGGCCGCCGTGGCCCGGCCCCCAGACGCAGATGGCGTCCAGGCCGCGGTTTCGGACGACCCGGTTGAGATGGGTGTAGACCAGGTTCAGGCCGGGCGAGGTGCCCCAGTGGCCCAGCAGCCGGGGCTTGATGTGCTCCGGCCGCAGCGGCTCGCGCAGCAGCGGGTTGGCCAGCAGATAGATCTGGCCGACCGCCAGATAGTTGGCGGCGCGCCAGTGCGCGTCCAGCTGCGCGACCTCCGCGTCCGAGACTGCGGTGGCGGCTGCGGAGACGGCGGTGGTGTCGGAGACGGCGGTGTCGTTCATGCGCGCGTGGCTCCCTCGGGGCGGACTGCGGGCAGGCGTGCCGGACCGGCCCGCGCCGACCGGGCGGGGGCTCCGGCCCCACCCATGAAACGCGGTCCCGCCGGCGATCCGGGGGCCAACACGCCGTCCCGCCCGGACGCCGCACCACCGCACGGCCCGCCCGGCGTCCGCGGCCCGCCGTCCGGCGGCGCTCAGTGCTTCGTGTTCGACACGTACGGGTGGGATTCACACAGGTTGGACTCGCTGGGGATGTACAGCACCTGGGAGAACGATCCCTGGAGCCGACATGGACGTCCGGCGTGTCCTGGTAGCCCCAGCCGGAGGTGGCCACCTCGGAGACCAGATACCCGTGGTCGTCACTGATGGTGATGAACACGTCCTCCGCGGCGGAGGTGGTGTTGGTGAACGTGACCTTGATGTCCGGCGGGTGGAATCCACCGCCGTCCGAGCAGCCGGAGAGCGTGTAGCTGCCCATGCTGTCGTGCGGGGCGGGCTCGCCAGGCCGCCCGTACTGCATCCTGCGAGTGCGCCGATGGTGCAGATGCCGCCAGATGGCGAGCACTATGCCCGTTGCCTTCATACCGTCCCCGAGGTGATTGCCGGGAGCGTAACCGGCGTCGGGGGGGCCGACGGGAGCCGTCGCTATCTGTTGGCCCGACCGCCTTTCATGCGCCATTTCCCCGGTCGCCCGGCCCCCGGCCGGGTGCGTGCCGATGACGCTGAGGCAGTGCACCGACACGGCCCGTCGCCCCGGACATCCGCCGGAAATCCGCCCGGGCATGCGCATGGCGAGTCACGACACCAGGGCCGATCACCTCCCTGGCGACCGGCCTCCCCGTCCGGTCCACCACCGTCCGAAGTCACAGCCACGTGCCGGGAGACCGACATCCGCACCGGAGCAGCCGGACAGGTTCCGCATAGTCACTGCTCAGGGCGGCAGTCACCGTCTGTCGCCAGGGACGGGAACTACTGTCCGAATGGCGGTGATACTGTGACCGCTGTGACAGGAGCGGGGGGACACAGGATTGCCAGCGAGTCTGCGGCCCCCACTACGGCGCGGGGCGCGAGGGCAGGGAAACCGCTTGACCCGTCCCTTTCCAGCACGTCCTCCCCGGTCCAGGTACCGGTGTCCGCGACGGCTTGCCGACTCTGAACGCATCGGCTCCGAAAGCATCGCGGCCAGTGCCACCGGGGTCGGGCCCGTCGGATCGGACACCGGCAGCCGGCTGAGGGTCGACGCGCGGGATCGCGACCCATCCGGCAAGGAAACATGAACGACGCAAGCGGCTCGGTGGACGAGTCCGACGACCGGGAGAAGGCTGACGGCCCGGTACGCCGGCACCACATCCTGCTGACCCTGTGGGCTGTGCTCTGGTTCGCCGCGGTCTCGCGGCACGGCGGAGTGTCGTGGCACTACGTGAGAACCGGTCAGGAGCTGCTCTTCGGGCACGGTTCCGGGGGCGGGCTCGCCCTGTACGCCAACCACCCGGAGCTCCAGATGGGCCCGGTCAGCTTTCTGATCGCCGGGCTGTTCGCGCCCTTCCCCCGGGCGTCGGGGAGTTCCTGGCCGAGGCCCTGATGTCGGCCCTGGGCCTGTACATCCTGGTCGTCGTCGGCCGGACCGCCGCCGACCACATGATCGGCAGCGGCACCAACCACAAGCGGCTGCGGCAACGGGTGCTGATCGCCGGGCTCGCGTTCATCCCGATGTGGACCGAGGTCGCCGTGCGCTTCGCGCACCTGGACGACGTGCTGGCGCTGTTCTTCACCGCGCTCGCGGTACGCGCGCTGGTACGCGGCCGCCCGATCGCCACCGCGCTGCTGCTGGCACTCGCGGTCGACTCCAAACCCTGGGCCGCCGACTTCCTGCCGCTGCTGCTGGCGCTGCCCCGGGCCTCCTGGCGTCCGGCGCTGCTGACCCTGGTGGCCGCGGTCGGCGCCGCCTGGGCGCCCTTCTATCTGGGCGACCTCGGCTCCTTCGCCGCCGCCAAGTTCACCATACCCAACCAGCCGGCCTCCGCCCTGCGTTGGATGGGCGTGCACGACCCGAACACGCCTGCCTGGGACCGGCCCGCACAGGCCGGACTTGGCATCGCGCTCGGCGCGATCGCGGTATGGCGCGGACGCTGGCCGGCGGTGGTCCTGCTGGGAGCGGACGCGCGCATCCTGCTCGACCCGAGCGTCTACACCTACTACACCGCGTCCATCCTGCTGGGGACCCTGTTCTGGGACACCATCGGGCAGCGCCGGCTGGTGCCCTGGTGGAGCTGGACGGCGGTGGCCTGCCTGTACGGTCCGGCACTGTTCGTGCCCTGGCCCTCCGTCCAGGGGCTGATCCGGCTGGCCTTCGTCGTGGTCTCGGTGGCGCTGATCCTGCTCACGCCGGACCGCCGGACCCGCCGCCGCGGCCACGCGGGCGGCCGCGGCTCGGGACCGGTGCCGCTCCCCGCCAGCGCCGGGCCTCCGGCCGTGCTTCTGCCTCCGCCTCCGCCTCCGGCCCTGCCTTCGCCTCCGCCGAAGCCCCAGCCGTCCAGCCCGGCTGGGCCGGCAGCTGAGCGCTGCGTGCCACCTCCGGGACGGGAGCTGCCGAGGAACGGCGGCTCCCGTCCCCGTCTGCACCGACGGTCAGCTGGTGCAGAGGACCGTCAGCCTGATGAGCGCGGGCGGCTGCGGCGAGCCCTGGTACGGCGCGATCCACGCGCCGATGCCGGTCTCCCCGTGAGCACCGTCCACCGGACCCGCTGGTTGTTGGCGAGGGGACTGCCGTCGGCGTTGGTCACCGACCACTGCTGGGGGCGCATGCCCGCGGGCAGAGGGCTTCGACTCCCTTCGACGGTCCACCACCCACACCGTCTCGGCGTCGGCAGCCTGCGCCGGACGGCCGACAGCCGCAGCCGCCGCGGCAGCCGGAGCCACGGCGGCCGGGCGGGGACGGCCGGAGCCGGGGCGGGGCCGCCGATGACGGCGGCCCGGCGGGACCGCCGACGACCGCGGCCATGGCCACCGCCGCCGTCACAGCGCCGATGAATCGTCTGTGTCGCATGAATGTCCTCTCGCCGAGCGGGACCTCGGGGGTAAGGGCCCGACCGGTTACCTCCATTGCCGGGCGAGCACCCGCTCATACCGCTGCTGCCGTCCGCTCATACTGCTGCCGCCCCGCGTCACCCGTCCGCGTCATCAGCCGACGCCGCCGCGACCCCGCCGGGGACGGCGTTTCCTGGCTACCATGCATCAACGGCTCAAGTACCACGGAAACACACGTAAAGAAACATCAAAAGACGCATAAGCAAGCAAAGTCACACAAGATCGCACCGCGGACACAGAAACCCAGAGGAGCGAGGATGGAGCTGGAACTTCGGCATCTACGGGCTCTGTGCGCCATCGCCGACGCGGGCAGCCTGGGCCGGGCCGCGGCCGAGCTGGGCACCTCGCAGCAGGCGGTGAGCACCCAACTGCACCGGATCGAGCTCCACTTCGGCGAGCCGCTGTTCGAGCGCAACACCACCGGCGTACGGCCCACCCGCTACGGCGCCGAGGTCGTCGCCTCGGCCCGGGACGTGCTGGCCCGGGCCGAGGCCGTCGGACGCCGGCCGCCGCAGGACGCTCCCCCGCGGGCGCTGCGCCTGGCCGCCACCAACTCCCGATCCTGTCCGGCCTGGTCGGACGCGTCCGCAACGAGTTACCCGAGCTGGTACTGACCGTGAGCAGCGTCTACGCGTCGTCCGAGATCGTCGAACTGCTGGAGACCGGCGTCCTGGACGCGGCGATCGCGGTGGACTACCCGGGCCTGGAGCTGAGCCACTCGGACTCGGTCGGGCATCGCGGCATCGTCACCGAGCCCTCGTTCGTGGCACTGCCGGTGGACCACCGGCTCCGGCACCGGACCGAGATCGCGCTGGCCGATCTGGCCGGGGACTCCTGGTTCATCACCCCGAACGACGGCGCCGGCTGGCCCGGCGTCCTCTACTCGGCCTGTGCGGCGGCCGGGTTCGCCCCGGCCGTCGTGCACGAGTTCCTCGGCGACCGGCTCCAGCTCCAGAACATGATCGCCGACGGCCTGGGGGTCTCCCTGGTGCAGGCCACCACCCGGCCGATCCCGGGCGTGGTGGTCAAGCCGCTGACCGGCACGCCGCTGTGGTGCCGCTACCTGCTGGCCTGGCGCCGGGCGGGGGTGCCCGAGGAGGTGGCCGGGCACTCTTCACCGCGGCCAGCGCCTCCTACCGGGAGCTGATCAGCCGGGCACCGCACTTCCAGGCCTGGGCGGCCAGGACCTGCCACGGGACCCTCGGACAGGTTCCGGATCAGGTAAAGGGCACCCCCCGGATGTTGTGACCGGGACACGTAATTCGCTGTGGCCATCCGCATTGTCCGGGGGTGGCGGACGGTGAGACGGTGCGTCACACGCTTCGTTCACGACCACTGAAGCGGCACCCCCACCGAAGGAGCAGCGATGCGCCATCGATTCATCCTGCCCAGATTCCTGGCCGCGAGCACCGCGGCACTCGCCCTGCTGATCGGCGTGTCCGCCGCACCGTCCCTGGCCGCGGCCGGGCCGGCGGCCAACATCCGTACGGCGGCTGCCGGTTCGCGCCACACCGCGGAGCCCGCGCCCGCGGGCGCCGTCCTCGGCGGTACCGACACCGGGGCCGTCCAGACCGGACGCCTCAGTGCCGCACAGATACCGCCGCGCCGTCCGCTCGCGCCGCAGCCCGCGGCGAAGGCGGGCGGCACGGCGGCCGCCGGCCGGGCCAGGGCCGACACCCAGTCCTGCACCCCGGCTGCCTTCGGCGCCCTGTCCGGCCCGGCGCTGGCCGCCTATGTCGAGAACTCGACCACCGACTGCGTCAACTCGCTGTTCACCATCACCGGCAGCGACGCACAGCAGGTCTTCAACGAGACGCAGATGATCGCCGTCGCGCAGGCCTACCAGGGCCTGGCGGCGAACTACACCGGTGACGACTCGACCGGGATCTGGCAGCTCGTCCTCTACCTGCGGGCCGGCTACTACGTCCAGTACGGCGACCCGACGGACGTCGGCAGCTACGACGCGACCCTGTCCACCGACGTCGAGAACGCGCTCAACGCCTTCTTCGCCAACCCGCAGACCGCGGACGTCTCCTCGGACAACGGCGACGTGCTGGGCGACGCGGTCGTCCTCACCGACAGCGCCAACCTCCAGGGCGACTACCTCAACGTCTACCAGCGGCTGCTGGGCAGTTACAGCAGCTCCTGGGACGCGGACTACAGCATGGACGCGGTCATCTACGACGTCTACACGCCGCTGTGGCGCGGACAGTACAACCCCGCCTTCGTCACCGCGCTGACCGCCGACCCCGGCGTCATCAACGCGCTCGACACCTTCGCGCTGGGCCACACCGCCATGCTGGGCGGCGACAACACCTTCATGGACGCCGACGCCGGCAACGACCTGGCCGCATACGTCCAGTTCAGCGCGCTCCAGGCGCAGGTGCGGCCGCTGCTGCTGGGGCTGCTCCAGGCATCGTCGGTCTCCGGCCCGACCGCAGCGCTGTGGATGTCGGTCGCGCAGCAGGCCAACGCCTTCGACTCGGCCGACTGCTCGTACTACGGCGTCTGCAACCTGGTGGCCCAGGCCACCGCGGCGGCACTGCCGACCACCCACGTGTGCAACCCGGAGATCACCATCCTGGCGCAGTCGCTCAGCGCCGCCGACCTGAGCGCGACCTGCTCCGAACTCGCGGGCCAGGACGCCTACTTCCAGAGCGTGGTGAAGGACAGCGGCCCGATCGCCGGGCAGTACAACGACACCGACAACATCGTGGTGTTCTCCAGTGATCTGAACTACGAGATCTACGCCCCGGTGATCTACGGGGTCACCACCGACAACGGCGGCATCACCATCTACAACACCCCGTCCACGCCGGGCAACCAGGACTACTCGATCCTCTACCAGGACCCGACCACCGACGGCTACACGGACAACATCTGGAACCTCAACTACGAGTACACCCACTTCCTCGACGCCCGCTACGACACCATGGGCACCTGGGACGAGATGGAGACCGAGCCCAACATCTGGTGGATCGAGGGCATCTCCGGCTACATCTCCGCCAGCTACCGCGGTGTCACCGACACCGACGCGGTGACCGACGCCGGTGAGCACACCTACCCGCTGAGCACGCTGTGGCAGACCACCTACGCCAACAGCAACGACGACCGGGTCTTTCCCCTGGAGCTACCTGGCGGTGCGCTACATGCTCGGCGAGCACCCGCCGACATGCAGACCATCCTGGGCGACTTCCGCGCCGGCAACTACACCGCCGCCTACGACTACTACGCCGACACCATCGGCACCCGCTACGACGCCGACTTCAACACCTGGCTCGACGGCATCGCCAACGGCACCACCGGCACCCGAAGGCCGCGTTCGGCGCCGCCGCCAACGGCCTGACGGACACCTTCACCGACCAGTCCGCCGAGACCGGCAACGGCAGCATCACCGGCTGGTACTGGACCTTCGGTGACGGACGACCGCCACCGCCAGGACCCCGCGCACACCTACACCACGGCCGGGACCTACCAGGTCACGCTGACCGTGATGGACAGCACGGGCAGACGGCCACCACCACGCAGCCGGTGACCGTCGGCGGCAGCGCCGTGGGCGCGTGCACCGACACCAACCCGCAGCAGATGGACCGCAACTGCTCCCGCGCCCAACCAGTCCGCAACCGCGGGCAACCTCGACTACCTGTGGATCTACCTCCCGGCCGGCACCACCACCCTGTCAGCACCTCCGGCGGGACCGGGACCGCCTACCTCTACTACGACCCCAGCACCTGGGCGAGCAGCACCACCTACACCGCCGACTCGACCGCTCCGGCACCAGCCAGAGCCTGACGGTCAGCAAGCAACACCACCGCCGGCTACCGCTACCTCAGCCTGTACGCGGAGACCGCCTTCAGCGGGGTCACCGTCACCACGCAGTACTGACCTTCCCCAGGCGGGGCCCCGGCACCCTCCCGGGCCCCGCCGTCCGCTGTCGTCAGGCCGCGACACCGGGCCGCCGAGCCAGAAGGAGCCCGCCGTGAACCACTCCCAGAGCGCCGAAGCCGTCCCGACCTGCCGCCGACGTCTTCGCCACCGCAGCCACGACCTCCCGGTGTCGGCGGCGCTGGCGGAATTCATGGGCCGGGAGTGGGGCCCGAGCCCGCTGCCGGACCAGGGCCGTCGACGGTCGCCGGGCTGACCCGGGCCGGCGTGCCCGGCTGGCCGAACGCCTCCCGGGACCCGGATCGTGGTCCCGGCCGGACGGGCCAAGACCCGGTCCAACGACATGCCCTACCGATTCCGCCCGCACCGCCTAACCTATCTGACGGGGATCAGTCTCCGGACGGAGTACTCGTTCTGGAGCCGGACGGGTCGGCCGTGCTGTATCTGCGGCCGCGTTCGCCGCGCGACGGCGAAGCGTACCGCGACCACGCCTACGGCGAGTTCTGGATCGGCCGGCGGCACAGTCCGGCGGAGGCCGGGCGGGAGCTGGACATCGCGGTCGAGGACCTCCGCCGCCTGCCGGACGCCCTGCGCACCCCGGCCCCCACCCGGCTGCTGCGGGCGTGGACGCCGGGTGGACGAGCTGCCCGGACGTCCCGACCCCGAACTGACCGCGGTGCTCTCCGAGTTGCGACTGCTCAAGGATCCCTGGGAGGTGCAGCAGCTGCGCGAGGCGGTGCAGATCACCGTCCGTGGCTTCCAGGACGTGGCCGACGCCCTGGGCCAGGCAGCCAAGCACCCGCGCGGCGAACGCTGGATCGAGGCGTGTTCGGGCACCGCGCCGGCTGGAGGGCAACGGCGTCGGCTACCAGACCATCGCGGCCGCCGGAAGCAACGCCTGCACGCTGCACTGGTGGCGCAACGAGGGCCCGGTGACGCCGGGTCAGTTGCTGCTGCTCGACGCGGGCGCGAGACCGACACCCTGTACACCGCGGACATCACCCGCACCCTGCCGATCAGCGGGACCTTCAGCCCGCTGCAACGCGAGCTGTTACCAGCTGGAGTTCGAGGCGCAGAGCGGGTATCGCGGCGCTGCGGCCCGGGGCCAGGTTCCGCGACTTCCATCTGGCCGCGATGCGGGTCATCGTCGCCGGACTGATCGACCTGGGCGTGGTGCGGACCGGCCTGGACGAGGCGATGTCCGCGCAGGACGGCCGCTACCGCCGCTACACCCTGTGCTCCAGCGGTCATATGCTCGGCATGGACCTGCACGACTGCGGCCAGGCCCGCGCCGCGACCTATCTGGACGCACAGTTGGAGGCCGGCCAGGTGCTCACCGTCGAGCCCGGCATCTACTTCCAGCCGACGACCTGACCCTGCCCCAGGAACTGCGCGGCATCGGCCTGCGGATCGAGGACGATCTGCTGATCACCCCGGACGGCGCGGAACTGCTCTCCGCCGGGCTGCCCCGCTCGCCGACGCCGTGGAGAACTGGCTGGCCGCGTTCGGCTGATCCCCGCGCAGCGCCGCTGCCCGGACGGTGACCGGTCCGGGCAGCGGGCCCAGCAGCGCGGGCCGGGCAGCGCGGGCCGGGCAGCGCGGCCCAGCAGCGCGGGTTCAGCAGTGGGGACCCGATCCAGTAGCCGGGCGAGGTCTCTGGATGCTGCTGACGACGCTGGAACTGTACGCCCCGGCATCGTCATTTGAGCCGATCGCATAGCTCTCGGCACCGATGAAGTAGGAGCGGCCCGCCAGGTTCTGCGCCACATTGTTCGTGGTCCAGCAGTTCGGCAGCGGCGAGGCGGAGGGGTGGCGTAGGCTGGGTGTGGGTGTGGGGGTCACGGTCGGCGTGGGCGTGGGCGTGGGCGTGGAGGTCGGCGTGGGCGTGGGGTCGGTGTCGGGGTGCTGCCGCCGCCGGGGTTCTCCAGCCCCCAGAACAGCCCGGTGTAGTAGCTGGGCAGATGGTGTTCAGGAAGAAGGCCCCGGTCTGGCCGCACGGCCGGTCCCGGTACCGGGGTTGACGGCAAGTCCGTGCTGCATGCCGGAGATGGAGTACAGCTCGACCGCCGGACTGCCGCTGCTGTCGTCATAGACGGACTCGGTGGTGCCGCCGGTGAGCGACTGGGTGCTGGAGGCGGTCTGGGGGATCCCCCACGCTCCTGTCCACTGATCCATCTCCTCCGTGGCGTTGGCAGGGTTGACGGTGGTGTCCGCCGTGCCCTGCCAGATCGCCACCCGCGGCAGGCGGCCGGTGTAGCCCGGATCCGAGCCGGTGATCAGCGAGGTCCACTGCGCCTCGGTCTTGCTGACCGCCCCGTCCATGCAGGTGTACGCCGAGCTGGAACCGCCGGTGGCGCACTGCGCGGGCAGGCCGGAGTCGATGGAGCCGCCCGCGAACACGTCGGGGTAGTCCGCGAGCAGCTCGGAGGCCAGGCCGCCGCCCGCGGACAGCCCGGTGACATAGACCCGGCTGGGGTCGATGCGGTAGTTGGCCTCCATGTACTGGACCATCTGGATCACCGAGGCCGCGCCGCCCTCGCCCCGGGAGTCCTGGGAGGGGTCGAAGAAGTCGAAGCAGTCCTCGATGTTGTTGGAACTGGTCTGCTGCGGATAGACCATGTCGAAGCCCACTGGTCGGCGTACTGCTGCCAGCCGGAGTCCTGCTCGTAGTCGGTGGCGTTCTGCGTACAGCCATGCAGGGCGACCACCAGCGGGGCCTCGGCCTGCGGGGCGGCGGAGACATAGCTGTACATCTGCAACCCGCCGGGGTTCGAGCCGAAACTGCTGACCTGCTGGAAGGTTCCGGTGGCGGCGGCCGCGGGGGTGGACGTGGCGACGGCGGCCAGGCCGGCGGCCAGCAGCCCGGCGGTGACGGTCAGGGTGACGGTCCGCAGGAACCGTCTGACGCGGGGTGGACGCATGGGGGCTCCTCGGGTGGGGGTCTGCGGCTCGGGCGCCCTGCCGGGCAGGGCACCGCTTCGCTCCCGGCCGGCCGCGTGGCCGGCCGGCCGGAAGCTACTGGCGCCGGACGCTACGGCCCGGCCGCGGCCGGGGCCATGGCTCGGGGCGATACTCCCGGGCGGCCGCTGACGGGTTCCGGGCCCATTGCGCCGCGCGCCCGCGGGCGGCAAGGGGGGCACACCACCGGCGCTCCCCGCCGTCACCCGCGCACACCACCGCCCTGCCCGCGCGTCCGGAACCACATGGCCCGACCCGCCATGAACTGCCGGAGAATTATGGCGTCCGGCCACATGTCCCGGCCCTCGCTCCGTTCCTAGCGTTTCGACCATGCAGAAGACCTCGCCCCACTCGCAGAGCACAGGCGTGAGCCCGGACGCCCCCGCCCTCCGCTACTCCGCGCCCGCCGAAGGGACCTTCCTGGCCGGGCGCAAGGCCCTGGTCACCGGCGCCGCCAGCGGGATCGGGCAGGCCTGCGCGGTGGCGCTGGCGGCCGCCGGCGCGCAGGTGTACGTGGTCGACATCGCCGCCGACGCGGCCCGCCGGGTCGCCGCGGAGGTCGGCGGTACCGCCCTGGTGACCGACCTGTCCGACCCCGGCGCGGTGGACGCGCTGCCCGGGGACGCCGACATCGTGGTCAACAACGCCGGGTTGCAGCATGTCGCGCCGGTCCACGACTTCCCGCCGGAGCGCTTCGCGCTGATCCAGCGGGTCATGGTGGAGGCGCCGTTCCGGATCCTGCGCCGCACCCTGCCGCACATGTACCGCCAGGAGTGGGGCCGGGTGGTCAACATCTCCTCGGTCCACGGCCTGCGCGCCAGCCCCTTCAAGAGCGCCTATGTGACCGCGAAGCACGCGCTGGAGGGGCTGAGCAAGGTCGTCGCGCTCGAAGCCGGCGCGCATGGGGTGACCAGCAACTGCGTCTGCCCGGGCTATGTGCGCACCCCGCTGGTCGAGGACCAGATCGCCAACCAGGCCCTCGCCCACGGCATCCCGGAGGAGGACGTGGTCGAGCGGGTGATGCTGGAGCACAGCGCGATCAAGCGGCTGATCGAGCCGGCCGAGGTGGCCCAGGCGGCGCTGTGGCTCTGCTCCCCCGCCAGCGGCTATGTCACCGGCACCTCCCTGGTCCTGGACGGCGGCTGGACCGCCCGCTGACGCCGTCGCCGGGACCACCACCGGGGCCACCGACCGGACCACCACCGGGCCCCCGACGGAGCGGCAGCAACCGCTCCGCCTGGGGCCGTAGCTGTGACAGGATGACCGCTTGTGGCAGACCAGATCCCGTCCGTCGCCGCCCGGTTGCGCCGCCTGGTGGAACTGCTCGCCGAGGACGCGCCCGCCGAGGAGTTCGAGGCCGTGGCCGCCGCGGCCCGCGCCGCGGGCGCGGCTCCGGCGGACATGGCCGAGGTGGACCGGGCCACCGGCGCGGCCCTGCGGGTGCGCAGCACCCTGCACCAGCGCCGGCGCCGGGAGACCGAGCTGACCGCGCTCTTCGACACCGCGGGCGACCTGGCCGCCCTGCGCGACCTGGACGCGGTGCTGCGCTCGATCGTGCGCCGGGCCAGGACGCTGCTCGGCACCGACACCGCGTACCTCACCCTGCCCGACGAGCAGGCCGGGGACACCTACATGCGGGTCACCGACGGCTCGGTCTCACCGGTCTTCCAGGGTCTGCGGCTGGATCTCGGCGACGGGCTGGGCGGCCTGGTCGCGCAGAGCGCCCGCCCTACGCCACCGCCGACTACCGTACCGACGAGCGCTTCCGGCGGCGCGGCAGCATCGACGCGGGCGTGCTGGAGGAGGGGCTGGTCGCGATCCTGGGGGTGCCGCTGCTGCTCGGCGGCGGCAGCAGCGGCCGGAAGGTCATCGGCGTGCTCTTCGCCGCCGAACGCAAGGCCAGGTCCTTCTCCCCCGACGAGGTCGCCCTGCTGTGCTCGCTGGCCTCGCACGCCGCCATCGCCATCGACACGGCCAGGGCGATCTCCGACACCCGCGCCGCGCTCGACGAACTGGCCGCCGCCAACGCGGTGATCCAGGAGCACGCCGCCGCCATGGAACGCGCCGAGCAGGCCCACGACCGGCTCACCGACCTGGTGCTGCGCGGCGGCGACGTGCCGGAGGTCGCCGCCGCCGCGGCCCGGCTGCTGAACGGGACCATCGCGCTGCACGACCCGCGCGGCCGGACGGTGACCACCGCCGGCCACGCGGACGGCGCGCTGCCGCCTCCCCCGGACGCTGCCCGCGACGACACCGACGCGGCCCTGGCCCGGGCCGTCGAGGACTCCCGGGCCGCGGGCCGGGCGGTGCGCCGGGAGGGTGACTGGGTCTGCGCGGTACTCGCCGGGCAGGAGTTGCTGGGCAGCCTGGTGCTGCACGGGCGCTCGCGGCTGGACGACCCCGACCGGCGGCTGTTCGAGCGTGCGGGCGTGGTCACCGCGCTGCTACTGCTGCTGCGGCGGACCGTCGCCGAGGCCGAGAACCGGGTCAGGGGCGAGCTGATCGCCGACCTGCTGACCGCGCCGGGCCGTGATCCGGCGGGGCTGGCGGAGCGCGGACGCCGCCTGGGGATCGCCCTGGACCAGCCGCATCTGCTGCTGGTCGCCGAGGCCGAACCGTCCTGCCGGGAACGTCTGGCCGGGGCCGCCGCCCAGTACCTCTTCGGCAGCGACCGGATCAGCGCCGAGCACGCCGGGGCGGTGGTACTGCTGCTGCCGGACGACGGCACCGCGCCGGGCCCGGCCGCCCGCGCCGCCGCCGTCGAACTGACCCATCTGCTGGGAACCGCGGTCACCGTGGCCGCCGCCGGGCCCGCCGCCGGGCCGCAGCAACTGGCCGCGGCGCACGCCGAGGCAGTCCGCTGCCTGCGCGCCCTGCGGCTGCTCGGCCGGGTGGGCGACGGCGCGAGCGCGCTCGAACTGGGCTTCCTGGGCGTGCTGTTGGGCGACACGCACGATGTGGGCGGCTTCGTCCAGGGCTCGCTGAGCCCGCTGCTGGAGTACGACGCCCGGCGCGGCACGGCCCTGGTCGCCACCCTGGCCGCCTACTTCGACTGCGCGGGCAGCCTGATCCGGGCCAAGGAGCAGCTGCACGTCCACGTCAACACGGTGGTGCAGCGGCTGGACCGGATCCAGGCGCTGCTCGGCCCCGGCTGGAACAGCCCGCAGCGCGCGCTGGAACTCCAGCTCGCGCTGCGGCTGCACGCCCTGACCGGGCCGGGCCCGGCCGCCGGGTCCGGCGGCGGCTGAACCGCGGCCGGGCCCCGCGGCCGGCCGCTCAGTCGCCGGACAGCCCGGCGGCGGCGAGCAGGTGACGGGCCACCACCCCGGCGCCGTGCTCGCCGATCAGCACGGTGTAGTGGTTGGTGCCCGGGACCATCCGGGTGACCAGCCCGGTGTCCTCCAGGGCCGCCGCCGCCAGTCGCCCGGGGTCGTACAGGCCCTGCTCCTCGCCCAGCAGTCCGCGCTGCGCCCAGAGCAGTTCGGAGGGCATGGCCAGTTCGTGGACGGCGGCCAGGACCTCCGCCGAGAACACGTCCACCCCGTCGACCCGGACCGCGTCCAGCCGGCAGGAGGACCGCAGTTCGGGTTCGGCGCCCACCAGGTCGTGCTGGACATAGACGTCCACCGCCGGGGACCAGGAGCCGGCGATGGCGGGGTGCTGCTGCCAGAAGCCGCGGTAGGCCTCCCGGTCCGGGAAGGTCAGCTTGAGCCGGGTCATCGCCGGTCCGATCACCGCGGTGATCAGCTCGTCCGGGCCCAGGTCGGTGGGCGCGGGGAAGCCCACCCCGCCGTCGATCAGCAGCAGCCGGCTGAACAGCCCGGGGTACCGGGCGGCGGCCAGCGCCGCCACGAACGCCCCCATGGAGTGCCCGGTCAGCACCACCTGCGGCAGGTCGAGCGCCGCGAGCAGCGCCGCCACGTCCCCGGCGTGCGCGCCGATGCCGAACGGGCCCTCGATCGCCGCGCTCCCGGCCCGGCCGCGCAGGTCGGGCGCCAGCAGGGTGACCCGCCCGGCGAGTTGCCGGGCGACCCGGGTCCAGCACAGGCCGTTGGCGGTGATGCCGTGCAGGGCCAGCACCACCGGGGCGGCCGGATCCGCGGCCGGCCAGCGGTGCAGTTCCAGTTCGCCGTCGGCGACCGGGATCCGGAGTACCTCGGCGGATCCGTCGTGGCTCCCGTTCATGGGACCGTCCTCTCGTTCTGCGCGTGCCTGGCCGCGCGGCGGTCGCGGGCGCCGCGGATGTGCTCGGGAAGTCGTACCACCCCGCCCGGCAGGGCGAACACCACCAGCACGAAGAGCGCGCCCAGCAGGAACAGCGGCTGCGACAGCGGGACCCGGACCACGGCGGGCAGTCCGGCGATGGCGCCGGAGCCGGCCAGGTCGGTCAGCCGCTGCTGCGCCCAGGTGTAGAGGATCCCGCCGACGGCCGGGCCCCAGCGGCTGCCGGAGCCGCCGAGCACCACCATCACCAGCAGCGACAGGGTGAAGTCGGAGGTGGTGGTCTGCGGCGTGGCGCCGCCGGTGAGCAGCAGGTAGACGATGCCGCCGAGTGCGGCCAGGGTTCCGGCGACGACAAAGGCCACCAGCTTGTAGCCGTAGGGACGCAGGCCCAGTACCTCGACCCGGCGCTCGTTCTCCTTGATGCCCTCCCAGACCCGGCCGATCGGCGAGCGCACCACCCAGTGCACCGCCAGCAGGGTGAACACCAGGTAGGCCAGGGCGAGCCAGTAGAGGTTGGCGGTGTGCGCGATGCCGGTGAAGGCGGCCGGCAGGCCGACCGCGGCCCGGCCCTCCTCGCCGCCGGTGACCCCGCCCGGGTCCTGGTTCACCAGGATGGACCCGGCCTGGGCGAAGGCGAGGGTCACCATGGAGAAGCCGATGCCGGTGACCCGCAGGCTGATCGAGCCGAGCAGCGCCGCCAGCAGCACCCCGAAAGCAGCCCGAGCAGTGCCGCTCCGGTGAAGGGCAGGCCGAGTTCCAGCATGAAGGTGTTGGTGGCGTAGGTGCCCGCGGCGAAGTAGACCGCGTGCCCGAAGGACAGCAGTCCGGTGCGGCCGAGCAGCAGGTCGTAGCCGGTGGCCAGGGCCCCGAAGAGCAGGCACAGGGCCAGCAGTTGCAGCTGCCCGGGGCTGCCTATCGGGCCCTGGAGCAGCCCAGGCAGCGGCAGCGCGCTGTACGGCGCGAGGACCAGCAGGAGCAGGGGCAGCGCCGGCCACCAGCGCAGTACCCGGCGGGTCCGGTCGCCGCCGGGGGCGTCGGCGCCGAACCCGGTGGCGGGCCCGGCGGACGTGGTCGCGGTGGTGCTCATGCGAGCCTCCCGGTAAGTCCGCGCGGCCGGACCAGCAGCAGCGCGGCGAGCATGACGACGACGGAGAGGTCGCCCAGCCCGTCGGCGGTGTAGTAGTTGGCGAACTGCTGGACCAGGCCGACCACGACCGAGGCGGTGACGGCTCCGGTGACCGACCCCATGCCGCCCATCACCACCACCACGAAGGCGAAGATCAGCAGCGAGCTGCCCTGGCCGGGTCGACCTCGCCGAAGTACAGCCCGCCCAGGCCCCCGGCCAGGGCCGCGGCTGCTCCGCCGATGGCGAAGACCAGGGTGAACGCCTTGCGCACGTCGATGCCCAGGGCGCTGACCATGGCCCGGTCCTCGACCCCGGCGCGCACCACCAGTCCGTTCCGGGTGCCACCGAGGAAGAGCCTGAGTGCGGCCAGCACCACCAGCGCCGCGCCGATCAGCACCAGCCGGTCGACCGGGATGTCGGCGCCCAGCAGCCGGAACGTCCCTTCGAGCGAGCGGGGTCCGGGGAAGGTGAGTTCGTCGGTACCCCAGATCCCGGAGAGCAGCGCCGGGACCGCCAGGCCGACGCCCACGGTGGCCAGCACCTGCTCGCGCGGCCGGGCGTAGAGCGGGCGGATGACGCACAGTTCCAGCAGCACCGCGGCGAGCGCGCCGACGGCGGTGCCGAAAGCGAGGGCGAGCAGCAGTCCGGGGATGCCGGCTCCGGCCCCGGGCAGCCCGCCGCTGACCGCCCACCAGGTGGCGTAGCCGCCGATGGCGAGCAGTGCGCCGTGGGCGAAGTTGAGCACGTCCATCAGGCCGAAGATCAGGGTGAGCCCGGAGGCGATCAGGAAGTAGAGCGCGCCGAGGCCCAGTCCGGTGACGGTGAGCAGCACGACAGTGGACATCAGACTGCCCCCTCGGGTTGCGGGAGATCGGTCGGGTCGGCCGGGTCGGTGGAGTTGTGCGCGGCGGTGCGGTTGTGCGCGGCGGTGCGGCCGACGCCAGCAGCCGGCGTGCGGCCTCCGGGTCGGCGAGCAGGTCGGCGGCCGGGCCGGTGTGCACGGTGCGGCCGTCGGCCACCACCGCGCAGCTTCCGGCGAGCCGCCGGACCAAGGCCAGGTTCTGCTCGACCAGCAGCACCGGCACGGCTCGGCGGCGCGCTCCAGGGCGACCGCGACCTCGGTGACGATCTTCGGCGCGAGCCCCTTGGTGGGTTCGTCCGCGATGATCAGCCGGTTGCCGTTGAGCAGGGTGCGCGCGATGGCGACCATCTGCTGCTGCCCGCCGGAGAGCGTGCCGGCGACCTGTCCGGCCCGCTTCCTGAGCTCGGGAAAGAGCGAGTGCACCAGCTCGTAGGCGGGTTCGGGGTCGCGTTCGGCCAGCCGCAGGTTCTCCGCGACGGTGAGCCCGGCAAAGATCCCGCGGTCCTCGGGGACATAGCCGATGCCCCGGCGACCAGGGTGTGGGTGGCCAGCCGTACCGTTTCGTCCCCGTCGAGCAGCACGCTGCCGGTGCGGGGCACCAGGCCGAGGATGCCGCGTACGGTGGTGGTCTTGCCCGCGCCGTTGCGTCCCAGCAGCGCGGTCACCGGTGGCGGTGACGTCCAGGTCCACCCCGTGCAGGATGTGCCGCCCGCCGACGACCACCCGCAGGTCGCGCACCGCAGCAGCGGCGCGGTCACAGCCCCTCCCCCAGGTACGCCTGCTGGACGGTCCCGTCGGCCATCACGGCTGCGGGTGTCCAGGGCGAGCAGGGTGCCGTGGTGCATCACCGCGAGCCGGTCGGCCAGCCCGAGCAGCACGTCCATGTGGTGCTCCACCATCAGTACGGTGCGTCCCTCGTCCCGGTGCAGCGAGCGGATCAGTGCGGTGAGCGCGGGGACCTCCTCGGCGCTGACCCCGGCCATGGGTTCGTCCAGCAGCATCGCGGGGCTCGCCGACCAGCAGCACGGCCAGTTCCAGCTTGCGTTTCTCGCCGTGCGGAGCTGTCCGGCCGTGGCCTCGGCCCGGTGGGTCAGGCCGGTGCGCTCCAGGTCCGGCCGACCTGCTCGGGGTAGGGCGGCGGCGCGGCTCCAGAGCGGTAGGAGCCGCCGGTGGCGGCCTGGGCCGCGAGCGGACATGTTCGGCGACGGTCATGGCGGGCCACAGGCTGGAGGTCTGGAAGGTGCGGCCGAGCCCGCGGGCCGGCGGTGGGCGGCTTCGGCGGTGATGTCCGCGCCGTCGAGTCCACGTGCCCCGGGAGGCCGGGACGAGTCCGCTGATCAGATTGAACAGCGAGGTCTTGCCGCGCCGTTGGGCCCGATGAAGGGAGGAACTCGCCCTCGTCCACAGTGCAGGGAGATGTGTCGAGGATGACCGCGGCCCCGGCCGTCAGCCGAGTCCGTTCAGCCGCAGGACGGGCTCCGGTCGGCCGGGGCAGGGGGTTGGCTGGGCACGGGGTTGGACTCGGGCAGGGGGTCGGGTGGGGCACGGTTCAGCCCGCCATCGGGGCGACCGGCGGCGCCACCGCGGAGGCGGGCAGGGTGGCGGTGAGCCTGGGGGCGACCGCGGCCCCGGTGCCGGTCAGCTGGGCCTGGAACTCGGGCTGGAGCAGCGCGTGGTCGGCGGCGCGGATGGTCTCCTGGCCCTCGACCCCGGCGAAGCTCCAGCCCTGGAGGGCGTTGACCATGGCCTTGGTGTCGGTGGCGCTGCCGGCCGCGACGGCGTGCACGATCATCTGCGCGGCGGTGAAACCGTCCGGGCTGAACAGGTCGGGGGTGCCTCCGGCGGCCTTGATGTCCTTGATCATCGCGGTCTCGACCGGGTTGCCTCCGCCCGCTCCGGGGAAGTAGTGGGCGATGAAGTCGACCTTGCCGTCGGCGTTGGCGAACACGGGGTAGGAGGCGATCCCGGCCAGCCCGGTGACCACCTTGGTGGAGCCGAGTACGCCCTGCTGGTTCAGCGCGGTCCACAGCTCGGGGGCGTTGTCACCGGCCCAGGCGACATAGACCAGGTCGGCCCCGGCCGACTTGACCTGCTGGGCGAAGGGGGTGAGGTCGGTCGCGGTGGGCGGGGCGAGGACCGAGCTCACCGTCGCGCCCCGGGCGCCGAGCACCTCCTTCACCGCGGCCACATTGGCCTGCCCGAAGGCGTCGTTCTGGCCCAGCACCAGGATCTTCCTGCCCTGCGGGCTGCCGACGAGGGAGCCGGCGGCCATCACGTCCTGGTAGCTCTGCCGTCCGGAGCGGAAGGTGTAGCTGTTGATCCCGGTGATCGCGTCGGCGGCGGCCGGCCCGCTGATGTAGAGAACCTGGTTCTAGCGGCGCGAGTTGCAGCGCGATGCCGGAGTCCACGGTCTGATCCGGTAGCCCTGGCCGATCAGGGTCTTGGCCTCGGAGACGGCGGTGGCCGGGGTGTCGGTGTCGTCCTCCTCGGTGACCTCGATCCGGTGTCCGTCGACGGTGTCGGTGCCGTTGGTGGCGTAGTCCAGCCCGGCCTTGAACCCCTGCTCGTACTGCTGGCCGTAGGCGGCCAGCGCGCCGGTCCTGGAGTAGATCAGACCGACCTTCACCGGCGCGGAGGCGGCCGAACCGCCGCCGGAGGCCGGGGCGCTGCCCGCGGTACCGGGCGAGGCGCAGCCGGCCAGCAGCGCGCCCGCCGCGGTGACCAGACCCAGCAGTGGGAGACGTCTGCGTCTGGCGGTGTGGTGGTGGAGTGCATGGGGACCCTCTCCTGGAAGCGTCCAGCCGTCCGCCATGTCGGGGTGCGCGGCGGGTGGTGCGCGGCGGGTGGTGCGCGGCCGGGCGGCCGCCGGGTGGTGCGGCTGGTGGTTGCTGGAACCCTAGGAGCGGCCTGCGGGGCTGGACATGTGGTGGGAACCCGTTCCTGGCGGCAGGACCATGTGCCGTGCGCACATGGACCGGCGGCCGCGCGCCGCACAGGGTGAACACCATCCGCCCCCGGCCGGGCCAGGCGTTCGGTTCCAGGCGGCCCGGTTCGGTTCGGTTCGGTTCGGTTCGGTTCGGTTCAACCAGGAAGCAGGAGCATGGACAAGGTGGTGGACACCGCCGCGCGGGCGGTGTCGGACATAGCTGACGGAGCATCAATTGCCGTCGGCGGCTTCGGCCTCTGTGGAATTCCCATGACATTGATCGGCGCACTGGCGGCCGCGGGCACCAGCGGGCTGCGCGTGGTGTCGAACAACTGCGGCGTCGACGACTGGGGGCTCGGACTGCTGCTGCGGGCCGGCCGGATCGCCCGGATGACCTCCTCCTATGTCGGCGAGAACAAGGAGTTCGCGCGCCAGTACCTGTGCGGGGAGCTGGAGTTGGAACTCACCCCGCAGGGCAGCCTGGCCGAGCGGCTGCGCGCCGGCGGCTGCGGAATCCCGGCCTTCTACACCCCGGCCGGGGTCGGCACCCAGATCGAGGAGGGCGGACTGGCCTGGCGCCACACCGCCGACGGCGGCGTCGCACTGGCCTCACCGCCCAAGGAGGTGCGCGAGTTCGGCGGCCGCCGCTACCTGCTGGAGGAGGCGATCACCACCGACTTCGCCCTGGTGCGTGCCCAAGTGGCCGACCGGCACGGCAACCTGGTCTTCCACTCCGCCGCCCGCAACTTCAACCCCTGGCGGCGATGGCCGCGCGGACCACCCTGGTCGAGGCCGAGCAGATCGTCGAGGCGGGCGCGATCGCCCCCGACGCGGTGCAACTGCCGGGCGTCTACGTCGACCGCGTCGTCCGGGCCGATCCGGCGGACAAGCGCGTCGAGCGCCGCACCGTCCGCCCCGCCGCCCAGGAGGACTGACCATGGCACTCGACCGCGGCCAGCTCGCCGCCCGCGCCGCCCGGGAACTGCGCGACGGCCAGTATGTGAACCTCGGCATAGGTCTGCCGACCCTCATCCCGGACCATCTCCCGGCCGGGGTACAGGTGGTGCTGCACTCGGAGAACGGCATCCTCGGCGTCGGCCCCTACCCCACGGCCGGACAGGAGGACCCGGACCTGGTCAACGCGGGCAAGGAGACGGTGACCACCGAGGCGGGCGCCGCGTTCTTCGATTCGGCGATGTCGTTCGGCATGGTCCGCTCCGGGCGGATCGACGTCTCGGTACTGGGCGCCATGCAGGTCTCCGCGACCGGCGACCTGGCCAACTGGATGATCCCGGGGGCCGTGGTCAAGGGCATGGGCGGCGCGATGGACCTGGTCCACGGCGCCCGGCGGCTGATCGTGGTCATGGAACACACCGCCCGGGACGGCTCACCGAAGATCGTCGAGCAGCTCACCCTGCCTGCCACCGGGCGCGGTGTGGTCGACCGCATCGTCACCGACCTGGCCGTCATCGACGTCACGCCCGCGGGCCTGCGCCTGGTCGAACCCGCCCCCGGGATCACCCCGGCGCAGGTCCGCGCAGCCACCGGCCCGGAACTGCTGCTGTCCTAGCCGCTGCTGTCCTTCCGTGGCTGCACTGCCGGTGCCCGCTTCCTGGAGGGGCTGGTCGGGCATGCTTCACTGGAGCCGCGTCAGCGTTCCCGTCCAGCACGTTCCGAAGGAAGCCCCGTGAGCAGGAAGTCCGGTCAGCGGCAGGGCGTGGCGTGGTGAGCCCGGCAGGCTCCGCGGAGCCCGACCAGGGGCCCGCGGGCCGGGCGCGCAAACCGACCGGACGCGACGTGGCGCAGCTGGCCGGGGTCTCGCAGGCGACCGTGTCGCTGGTGTTCTCCGGCTCCCCCGAAGCCGGCCACCGGGTCTCCCCGGCAACCCGGCAACGGGTGCTGGACGCCGCTCACGGGCTCGGCTACCGGCCGCAGGCGGCGGGCAGGCAGCTGCGGCTCGGCCGCAGCGGCATGGTGCTGCTGGCGGTGCCCAATCTCCAGGGGCCCTTCTTCGGCCGGGTGCTGGCGGGGGTGCACCAGGAGGCCGCCCAGCACGGCCTGGAGGTGGTGGTCAGCTCCGGCTGGAACGCGGCCGTTCTGGCCGAGGCCGCCACCACCAACCGCTTCGACGGGCTGCTGATCTGCTCCCCGGACGACAGCCAGCTCGGTGGCCTGCCGCCGGGCACCCCGGTGGTCTACCTGGACGCGCATCCGGGCACCGCCGCTGACGCGCCCACCGTCGAGCTGGACCTCGCGGGCGGGATGCGCGCGGCCGTCGCCCATCTGGTGGAGTTCGGCCACCGGCGGATCGGCCGACTGCGCTCGTCCCACTCCGCCCACACCTTCCGCGTGCGGCACACCGCCTTCGAGGAGGCGACGGAGGGGCTCGACGTGGTGGAGCTCGGGGTCGAGCTGAACCAGGGCGCCACCGCGGCGCGCGCCGCGGGGCGGGAACTGCTGGGCCGCCCGGACCGGCCGCGGGCGGTGGTCTGCGACGACGACGTGATGGCCTGCGGGCTCTACCAGGCCGCGGCCGAGCTGGGGTTGCGGATCCCGGCGGACGTCTCGGTCGTCGGGATCGACAACATCGCCGTCGCCGAGCTGCTCACCCCGCCGCTGACCACGGTGGACCTGCCGGGCGAGGAGCTGGGCCGGGCCGGGATCGACGCGCTGGCCGCACTGCTGCGCGGCGAACCGGCACGGCCGCAGGCACCGCTGAAGACCTCACTGATCATCAGATCGTCCACCACCGGGCGCTGAACCACGGCGGCAGGCCGGCGACGGCGGCCCCGGGTCAGCCGAAGGCCAGCGGCCCGGCCGGCTCCTCGGCGGCCGGTACCGGCCCCAGCCTGCGGCGCGCGCCGAACAGCAGTACCCCGCCCAGCGCGATCCCGCCGACCGAGCACCAGGCCACCGCGGTCAGCGAATCGGCGACCAGCGCGCCGGAGACCGCGTAGCCCAGGGCGTTCCCGGTGGCGAACAGGGTGACCAGCCAGGCGAAGGCCTCGGTCACCGTCCCGGTCGGGGCCAGTTCGGCGACCAGGACGAACGCGGCGGCGAGCAGCGGCGCCAGGCCCACCCCGGACAGCAGCGCCAGCACCGCCATCGGCCCGGCCGATGGCAGCAGCAGCAACGGCAGGTAGCAGGCGGCCATCCCCACCGCCAGCGCCCAGGTGCGGGTCGCCGTACTGCTCCGCCACCGCACGGCCCCGTAGGCGAGCGCGCCCAGCAGGCCGCCGAGCGCGGCCAGCGCGAGCAGACTGCCGGCGCCGCCGAGGAGCTGCCCGGGGTGCTGTCCGGCGTAGGCGATGAACAGGATGTTCTGCGACCCGACCGTCCAGCCCGCACCCGCCAGGCCGATCAGCAGCAGCACCAGGCCGGGGGAACGCAGCGGTCCGAGCAGTCCGGCGCCGTGGCCGCGCGGCGGTGCCTGCCAGGCCCGGGCCGGCGCGGTGGTGGCCACCACCAGCGAGCCCAGCAGGCCGAGCCCGGCCGCGGTCCACAGCGCAGCGACCGGGCCGAGCCAGGCAGCCAGGCCGGCCACGCCCAACGGCCCGGCGACATAGAGGATCTGCTGCGAGGCCGAGTCGAAGGCGTAGGCGGTGTCGAGCTGTCGCTCCTCGACCACGGCCGGCCACAGCGCGCGCAGGCAGGGTTCCAGCGGCGGCATGGCCAGCCCTGCCACCGCCGCCCGACGGGGGCCCACAGGGGGCTGCCGGGTGCGAGCGCCAGCAGCGCGTAGCCGAGCCCCGCCACGACCGCGGCACTGAGCAGTACCCGGGGCTGCCCGGTCCGGTCGACGATCCGCCCCAGCACCGGGCCGCCGACGGCGGCGGCTATCGCATAGGCGGCGGTGGCCAGCCCGATCCTGCTGTACGGGGCCCCGGCGTCGCGCAGCGCCAGGGCGATGACCAGCGCGGTCATCCCGGCAGGAAGCCGTCCGAGCAGGGTGCCGAACAGCAGTCGGGTGACATGCGGGGCGCGAAGCAGGGCGAGGTAGCCCACAGGGGTCTCCCGGGCAGGGGGGTGGCGGATATCCAGAAGTTATACGTATAACTCGACGTCGGTCAAATGCGCGAGGGTCGAACGGAGTCCGCTCGGCGCTTTTCTGCGAACACTGTTTGCAGTATCTTGACCGAAGAGCGCACCTGCTCGAACCGGTCGGCCGGCCAAGTGGCGCCCCACCAGCCGTCGGCGGAGCTACGCCGACGGCACCGCGGCAGCACCCCGGCCCCGGGCGGGTTCCATGCCCCGCCCCCGACTCTCCCCACCGACCCCCACCGACGACAGACGAGGAAGGCACCATGGCGATCCTGGGTACCCTGCTGAAGAACCGGCGCGCGGGCGAGGCGAAGCTCGCCTGGAACCTCCCGGCCCTGGCCGGGCCGCAGACGCTCGGCCTGCGCAGCGGCGACTTCGTGCCCGACGGGACCATTCCGCTGGCCAACGCCGGACGCCGGGCCGGTGGCCAGAACCTCTCCCCGGCCCTGTCCTGGACCGGCACGCCCGAGGACACCGCACAACTGCTGCTGGTCGTCGAGGACATCGACGCGCCCACCAGCAGCCCCTTCGTGCACTGCGTCGCCCTGATCGACCCCGGACTCGACGCGCTGCCCGCCGGGGCACTCAACGCCGAGCGCGGCACCCCGGGCGTCCAGGTGCTGCGCTCGGGGATGGGCCGCGGCTACCTCGGCCCCGAGCCGATCAAGGGCCATGGCGTGCACCGCTATGTCTTCCAGATCTTCGCCCTGCGCACCGCCGTCACCGCGGCCGGGGGCGGGGCCACCCTGGACAGCGCCCGGCCCCGGGCCGTGCTCGCCGGGGCAAACGGCCCGGTACTCGCCCGCGGCCGCCTCGACGGCCGCTACGCGCGCTGACACCCGGCCGCCGACACCTCACCACCGCCGGCCGCCGGAGCGGGCGCGGCACCCGCCCGGACAGGTGTGCTCAGGCGTGCACGTGGTGGGCCAGCCGCGTGTGCGGGTCGCTCTGGCCGTCCCCGACGGCGGGGTCGGCGTGGACCAGCGCCCCGGTCAGCCGGGGCACCGCGTGCAGCAGGGCGTGCTCCGCCTCCACCGCGATGGCGTGGGCGTCGCGGAGGTTCAGCTCGGCGGCCACCACGATGGCGACCTCGCCCCGCAGCTGGTGGCCGATCCAGCGCAGGCGCAGCTCGCCGACCGCGATCACCCCCTGGACCTCCCGCAGCACCCGCTCGGCCGTGTCCACGATCGCCGGGTCCACCGCGTCCATCAGCCGCCGGAACACCTCGCGCACCGCGTCCTTGAGGACCAGCAGGATCGCGAGGGTGATCAGCAGGCCGACCAGCGGGTCCGCACAGCGCAGCCCCAGGGCCGCGCCGCCCGCGCCGATCAGCACGGCGAGGGAGGTGAAGCCGTCCGTGCGCGCATGCAGCCCGTCTGCGACCAGTGCCGCCGAACCGATCCGGCGGCCGGTGCGGATGCGGTAGCGGGCGACCCACTCATTGCCGACGAAACCGACCAGCGCGGCCGCCGCGACCGCAGGCAGGTGCGACAGCGTGCGCGGGTTCAGCAAGCGGTCGAGGGCCATCCAGCCGGCCAGCGCGGAGGAGGCCGCGATGGTCAGCACGATGAAGATCCCGGCCAGATCCTCCGCCCGGCCGAAACCGTAGGTGAACCGGCGGGTGGCGGCCCTGCGGCCGAGCACGAACGCCACACCCAGGGGCACGGCGGTCAGCGCGTCGGCAGCGTTGTGCACGGTGTCCCCAACAGCGCCACCGACCCGGACAGCACCACCACCAGGGCCTGGAGCAGCGCGGTGACCGCCAGGACGGCAAACGACAGCCACAGCGTGCGCATGCCCTCGGCGGAGGTCTCCATGGCGGCGTCGACCTTGTCGACGGCCTCATGGCTGTGCGGCTTCACCAGATGCGCGACCTGATGCCGCACCCGGGCCCACCACGCCGACCCGTGGCCGTGCTGATGACCATCACCGTGGTCGTGGTCGTGGTCGTGGTCGTGGTCGTGGTCGTGGTCGTGGTCGTGGTCGTGGTCATGGCTGTGCGGCTGGTGGGGCGTGGTCTGCTCACTCACGGCACTCATGCCTTCCGGTCGCATGGGTAGACAGGGCGGACCGGTCCGCCACCGGCCGCCTACCCCAACGACCATACAGTTATGTGCGCAAGCATGCACGCATGCACATCTCACCTGCCTCCCCTGCGCAATTGCGTGTCTGTGTGGAACGGGGCGGCGCACGTGCCCGTTCCTCCCGCTGCCGGTACGCCCGGTCAGGGCGTCAGGAGTTCAGCGCCTCAGGCCTTCCCCCGAAGTCGACGTCGGCGCTCCCGACCGTGCCCGCGGTGCGCCCCGGGGGCGGCCTGGAAGCGCCAGTAGAGGTTGGTGTGCGCGATGACCTTGTCCGGCGTCGGCGCGCCCCACTGACTCTGGTCGATCGTGGTGTGGGCGTCACCGACCAGGATCGTGTCGTAGCCGCGAACGAAGGCCCCGTGCAGGGTCGAGCGGATGCACGCGTCGGTCTGCGCACCGACGACGACCAGCCGCCCGATCCCGAGGTCCGCCAGCACCGACTCCAGCACGGTGTCCTCGAAGGAGTCGTTGTAGTGTTTCTCCACCACCGACTCGGCCGGGTCCGGGCGCAGTTCGGGAACGATCTGCCAGTCCTCGGTGCCCTTCACGAGTTCCTCGTCGCTGTGCTGCACCCAGACCACGGGCACCTGTTCCTGCCGTGCCCTGGCCACCAGGCCGTCAATGGCGGCCACCACGGCGTCGCGCTCGTGGGCCGCGCCGACGACGTCGTTCTGCACGTCGATGACCAGCAGTGCGGTGTGCGGACGGTCCTGAAGCGTGGTCATGATCTTCTCCTGGCTCGCATGGGAGGCATTGCCGACTGCCACCCACGCTAGCCCCGGCCACTGACAATCCGGCCGCAGCCGGGTACGCCCCGCGCCGGGTACACCCCGCGCCGGCTCCACCGGACCGGGCAACGGCCGTTCAGTCGCGACCCGGATCACCGATCTCAGTCGCGACCCGGATCACCGATCGGGCCCGCGCGTTTGACCGTGCGGATGATCGGCGCGCTCTCGATCGCGCGGATCCCGGGCAGCGGACCGACCTGGTGGCCGATGTAGTGGTACAGGGCGCGGACGTCCGGGCACAGCACCGAGGCCAGCAAATTGCTGGGGCCGGTGGTCGCGGCGGCGAAGGCGACCTGCGGGTGCCGGGCCAGTTCCTCCCCGGCGGCGGACAGTTGCGCGGGCTCCATCGTGATCCACAGCAGTGAGGTGCCCGAGTAGCCGAGGACCCGGTCCTCCACGTCGATGTCGAAGTACAGCACCCCGCTCGCCCGCAGCTGGGCGATTCTGCGCCGGACCGTCGCCTCGTGCCACCCGGTGGCCGCCGCCAGTGCCGCGAGGGTGGCCCGGCCGTCGCGCCCCAACTCGTCCAGCAGCGCCCGGTCGCCCTCGGACGGAACGGTCGGCCCGGTCGCCCCGGAGGTGCCGCCCGGATCCGGCGGCGGAGGTGTGAGCCCGGCGACCTCGTCGTCGCTCAACGCCCGGGTGACGCCCTGCCAACTGGTCGGCCCACCACGGAAGACGTGCATCACCGCGTAGGCGCTGATCGCGGTCACCGAGCGGGTGGCCGGCAGTTTGCTGGGCAGGAAGGCGTCACGGTCCCAGCCGCTGTCGGCCTGGACCACGCAGACCACCTCGGTGCCGCCGGAGGCCAGCCGCACCCAGCGGGTGTCCGCCCGCCCGGCCAGGGCACCGGCGACGGTGTGCGAGGCGCCCGGCGCGCAGCGCAGGCGGACCACCCACTCCGCCTCGCCCGGACGGCGGGCGTCCAGCCGGCCGAGGACCCGCAGCCCCGCCTCCCGGCCCAGCCGGTGGTAGCGGCGCGCGACCATCTGGTCGCTGGCACCGAGCACCTCCGCGATCCGGCTGAACGGCGCACGACCGTCCACATACAGCGCGTGAACCAGTCGGCGGTCAAGGGAATCCATGCCTCCAAAGCCTACCGATGTCGGATATCGCCGCCACACCGCAGCTGTCTGGAGCGGCGTCACCCAAGTGGCCGATCGTGAGGCGGGGCCGCATCCGGCCCGGCCGGCGACTGTTCGATCCCATTCGATCCAAGGAGCACACCATGTCCGACCTGCCCTCCAGCAGCCGTGAGGTCCGGCTCGCGGCGCAGCCCGACGGGCTGCCCGGAGCCGGGCACTTCGAGGTGGTCGAGGTTCCGTTGCCCGTGCCGAACGCCGACCAGGTGCTGGTCCGCAACCGCTTCTTCCGGGTGTCCGCCTCGCTGCGGATGATGATCAGCCGCGGCGCCGGGAGCGTGCAGGGTGTGCCCATCCCCGCGCTGCTCCCGGGTGACACCCTGGCCGCCGAGGCGGTCGGCGAGGTCGTCTCCGCGCCGACGGACAGCGGGCTGCGCCCCGGCGACCTGGTCTCGCACGTCCTGGGCTGGCGCGAGTACGCGGTACCGGCGGTTTCGGAGTGCGCCAGGCTGGATGAGGCGCTCCCCGACCCGGTGGCCCAGCTGGGGCACGGCTGGACGGCCTACGCCGCGCTCACCCGGGGGGTGAGCATCCGCCCTGGCGACACCGTGTTCGTCACGGCCGGCGGCAGCGCCATCGGGTCGATGGCGGGCCAGATCGCCAGGCTGCTGGGCGCCGGGCGGGTGATCGGCAGCACCGGTTCCCGGGCGAAGGCCGACCGCCTGGTCCGCGAGCTCGGTTACGACGCGGCCGTGGTCCGCGACGACGACCGGCCGCTGACCGCCCAACTGGCCGCCGCGGCCCCCGACGGCATCGACGTCCTGCTGGACAACGTCGGCGGTGACCAGCTCAGCGCCGCGGTCACCGCCGCCCGCCAGGGCGCGCGGTTCGTAGTGGTCGGCGCCCTGTCCGGGCAGCTCGCGGCCAACGGCACCGGCCGCACCGCGCCGGTGGAGCTGGACACCTTCCAGCTGCTGAAGAAGATCTCGATCCGCGGCTACAGCGCGGACGACAACCCCGAGGCCCGCCCGGAGTGGGACCAGCGCTTCGGCGACTGGCTGCGCCGCGGGGAGATCTCCTTCCCCCATGTCCGGATCCCCGGGATCGAGCGGGCACCCGGCGCCCTGCTTGACGTCATGGCCGGACGCCACCTGGGAACGGTCGTCGTCGAACTCTAGGCACCACGCGGACTCCGGGGACCGCGCAGGCTCTGGAGAGCACGCAGACCGAAACAGCGCAGATCAAGCCGGCAACACACCCGGCCCGACCGGCCGGCCGGGCCATCGGGGAGCACAATGGCCTGGTGGATCAGGACGTGCAGAAGTACATCGACGGCATCCCCGCCGCACAGCGCCCGCTGTTCGACCGGCTGCACCGGCTGATCCTGGAAGCCTGTCCCGAGGCGGCCGTCAGCATCTCCTACGGAATGCCCACCTACCGGTTCGACGGGCACAGGCTCCACCTCGGCGTCTGGCGCCACGGCGTGTCGCTCTACGGCTGGGGGCAGAGCGGCGACGCCGGTTTCACCGAACGGCATCCCGGGCTCGCCTCGGGCCGGGGCACCATCCGGCTCCGGCCCGGCGACGCCGCGGCCATCCCCGACGAGGAGCTGCGCGAGCTGGCCCGGGCCGCGTTGGGCGGCTGAACCGGCGCCCCGCTTCAGCCGCCCAAGGCAGCCCGGGCCCGCGACCCGGCGGAAACCGCATGCGGCTCAGCACTCCGGTTGACAGGCTGGGTCCATGGACAACCAGCCCGACACCACCATGCGGCTCGGCGTCAGCACCCCGATCACCATGGACCTGCTGCGTGGGGCCCTCGACCTGGAGCGCACCGAGGGCGGGCTGCTGCCGCACCGGCTGCCCGCCTGGGCGCGTCGGCAGATCCCCGACGACCAGCTCGCCCTGGCCGAGAGCCAGCCCTCCGGCGTACGGCTGGTGTTCCGCTCCCGGGCCACCGCCGTCGAGTTGGACGTGCTCCCGACCAAGGTGGCCTTCCGGGGCGCCCCGCCGCGCCCCGACCACATGTACGACCTGCTGGTCGACGGCCGGTTGAGCGGCCGGGCCACCGCGTCCGGCGGGACGGAACTGCTGGTGGACATGGTCACCGGGGCCACGACCACCGAGTCGAAGCCGGCCGGCACCATCCGGTTCGCCGGTCTGCCCGGCGGGGACAAGCGGATCGAGGTCTGGCTGCCCTACGGGAGACCACCGAGCTGGTCGCGCTGCGCACCGACGCCCCGGTCGAGGCGGTGACCGAGCCCGGACGCCCGGTGTGGCTGCACCATGGCAGTTCGATCAGCCAGGGCTCCGGCGCCGAGAGCCCGACCACCACCTGGCCCGCCCTCGCGGCCGCGCTCGGCGGAGTGGAGCTGGTGAATCTGGGCTTCGGCGGCAGCGCCCTGCTCGACCCGTTCACCGCCCGGGTCCTGCGGGACTGCCCGGCGGACCTGATCAGCGCCAAGCTCGGCATCAACCTGGTCAACACCGACCTGATGCGGCTGCGTGCCTTCGGTCCGGCGGTGCACGGCTTCCTCGACACCATCCGCGAGGGGCACCCGACCACACCGCTGCTGGTCCTCTCGCCCGTGCTGTGCCCGATCCACGAGAACCCCCGGCCCCTCCGCCGCGGACCATGACGAGTTCAGCGCCGGCCGACTGTGCTTCGCGGCCACGGGAGACCGAACCGATCCGACCCGGCTCACCCTCACGCGCATCCGCACCGAACTCGCCCGGATCATCGGGCAGCGCGCCGAGGAGGACCCGAACCTGCACTATCTCGACGGCGGGCGGTCTACGGCGAGAAGGAGTTCGCCGCGTCGCCGCTGCCGGACCGGCTGCACCCCGACGCCGCCGCGCACCGCCGCATGGGCGAGAACTTCGCCCGGCTGGCCTTCGCCGACGGCGGACCGTTCGCCGGGCGCAGGGACTGAACCGCCCTCCCCACTGCCCTGAGCCGCCCGGGCGGAGGCCGGCTGGGGGGACGGCAGGCTCCGGCGGGAAATCGATGAGGGGTGGAGATGGAGAGTGGAGACAGGAGGGTGGAGATGGAGGAGCGGGGCGAGCGCTCCTCCACGCCGACGGGCTGTGCTGGGGCGGGGCGAGAGCCGGTTGTCGACCCATCGACCGCTGCCGCCGAAGCGGCCGCTGTCGGCAGGTAGGAAGTCGACTGCTTCCGACGCTTGCCCCGAGCGATTGCCCCAGCGGCGATGAGCCTGCCCTGACGGGGCCCGCCGGGCAACAAGGACGGGGCAGCTGCCGAGATCCTGGGACGAAGACGGCTCTGACCTGCGGGGATGCGCATGTGTGGGACGGCCTGGTGGGACGACTGGGACACCAGCCGCAGCTCCGGACGACGGCCGATAAGCCGTATTAAGGCCGGATAAGGACCGCCGGGCACTCCGCGAGCGTTGCAGACCCCGCTCGCCGGAGCGGGAGGCATGCCGTTCCGGACCCGCCCCGACGCCGCCCTCGCCCCCCCGCTCGCCCCCGACGACGACGCCGCCGGGCCGCCCTGACGCGGCAGCACCAGCGGGACACCTGCACCCGATCGCACCCCGCGCTGCCGCCCGCGCTGCCGCCCGCGGGGCTCGCGCGCGCCAGGTGAGCCGGGCGGCGCCGACGCCCCCGCCGCCAGGGTCCCGGCGTCGGCCGCGGGACGCCCCGCGACAGCGGCGGAAGTCGGGCCTATGCCGGAATTGCGGGACGACAATGCCTCTGAGCTGCGGAGACATCGGCGCGTAAGACGCCAGAGCGGGACGCATGTCCCCAAATCGAACGATCACGCGGTACCATCTCGCGGACTGCGCGGCGTTTGTGGACCGTGTGGAAGCCCGTTGGGGGGAACGAGTGGCACGTTGGAAGGCACTGCCCGAAGAGCTGGATCCGGCGGTGGTCCAACTGGTGGTGCAGCTGCGCCAGCTCAAGGACGACATCGGGACGAGCCTGGACCGGCTCGCCGCCCGGACCGGTTACAGCGCCTCTTCCTGGGAGCGGTATCTCGGCGGACGGCTGCTGCCGCCCCGGGAGGCCGTCGAGGCTCTGGCCCGGACCGCAGGCGCGGATCCGGTCCGGCTGCTGGCCCTGCATCAGGCCGCCACCGAGGCGTGGCAGTCGGGTCAGCAGCAGGAGGAGGCCACGCCGCCCGCGAACGCCCCCATATCCCCGGCAGAACAGCCCGCCCCGGCCCCGGCCGCCGGGACTCCGGCTGCCACGACTCCGGCCGCCGGGACCGCGAACGCCGGGACCCTGGCCGCGAACGCCACGGACGCCACGAACGCCACGAACGCCACGAACGCCGCAGAGGAACCCCCGGCGGAACCGGGGGAAGCGGCCGAAACAGAGAGCCCGAGTGAACCGGTCAGCCGGAGCGGCCCGGTCAAGCAGCGCGGGCCCAGCTGGCGCACGGTGATCACCTCCGCGATAGCCGCCCTGGTCGGGGCGGCGGTCGCACTGGCCGTGGCGCAGCCCTGGCAGGGCGCGCCCGCATGCGCTCCCAGCCGTCCGGTGGCGGTCATCCCCCCTCCGCCCCACTACACCTGCCGCTTCACCCAGGTCGACGGCCGCTGGTACGCGGGTATCAGCAAGACCAGCAGCGATCTGCTGGAGGTGACGATGGACGGGCCGGAAGTAGCCGAACTGCAGTGCCTGTTGCAGCACGCCGGGATATCCCCCGGCGGTATCGACGGTTCCTTCGGGCCGCTGACCGAGCGCGCGGTCATCAAGGAGCAGCAGGCCAAGAATCATGGGCGTGGACGGACAGGTGGGCCCGGAAACCTGGGGGGCGCTGCGCGGATGAGCGGGACCAGGGCGGAGTGCCGGCGACTGGCAGCCGAACTGCGGTCGCTGCGGGCCCGTACCGGCCTCACCATGGCGGGACTGGCGGCAGCCTCGACCCACAGCAAGTCGTCGTGGAGCGGTATCTGAACGGCAAGGCCCTCCCGCCGTGGCCGGCCGTCCAGGAACTGTGCGCCCTCGCGGACGAGCCCCAGGCGCAGTTGCGGGCGCTGTGGGAGCTCGCCGACGCCACCTGGAGCGGCGCGGGGCAATCGCCGCGCCGAACAGGCCGGTCACCGCCCCGGGGCCGGAGCGGGCTGGGGCGCCGCCCGCACCCCCGATCCCCGAAGCACGCCCTGAGCCGCCACAGCCGACGGAACCATCGCCCGCACGGACGCAGGTACTGGAGGGCGGGGCGGAGCCGTCGGCCCCGCTGTCCGTGCTGGGCCGACTGCGGGCCCGGAGCCGGGAGTACAGCGGCGCGGCCGTGCTGGCCGGGGTGGCCCTGGCCTGCGCGGCACTCACCGCGGGCGCCGCCTATGCCTGGTACGGCACCTCGGCCGGGCGGGGCGAACAGCTCGGCAAGTGTCTCCGCGGCCCCCGGCGTGGTCCGGATCCTCTGCCACGGCGCGTCCTGCGACGGCCGCGATCCGCAGCAGATGAACTGCGGTGTGACGCCGCAGACCCTGGGCGACTACCCGACGTCCACCGGCGCCGAGCTGGAGATCCGGTACAACGCCCAGTGCCAGGCGGCCTGGACCCGGGCCTGGACCACCCAGGTCGGGGACCGCATCTCCATCTCGACGCCGGGAGAGCCGACACGCACCACCGCCATCACCAACACCTATACGGCGACGGGCTACGCCTACACGCTGATGACCGCCGTCGGCCAGGGTGCGTGCTGCGCGCCTGTCTGATGCCCGTCGGGCACACCGGCACCCTGTGCTTCACCACCAGAACTCCCTGATGCAGCTGTAGTTGTGGCGCGAGGAGGTCAGGCCTGGGGGCGGGCGTCGAGGCGGGCCAGGTCGTCCGCCGAGAGCCGCAGGGCCGCGGCGCCGATGTTCTGGAGCAGGTGCCCGGGGTTGCCGGTGCCCGGGATGGCCAGCACCTGCGGTCCGCGGTGCAGCGTCCAGGCCAGCAGCACCTGCGCCGGTGTGGCGTCGTGCGCCCGGGCGATGGTGAGCAGTTCGTCGTCGTGGGTGGCGGCCGCCGCGCCCTCGCGCCGGTCGCCGGAGATCGCGAAGAACGGGACAAAGGCGATGCCCTGCTCGGCGCAGCTGTCGAACAGCCCGCTTTCCTCCGCGCGCCGGTGGTCGAGCCCGTACCGGTTCTGCACGCAGACCACGGGGGCGATGGCCTGGGCCTCGGCGAGGTGTTCCGGCCTGATGTTGGACAGGCCCAGGTGACGGACGAGTCCGGCGTCGCGCAGTTCGGCGAGCGCGCCGAAGTGCTCGGCGATCGAGTCCTGGCTCATCCGGCGCAGGTTGACCACGTCCAGGTGGTCCCGGCCGAGCTGGCGCAGGTTCTCCTCGACCTGGCCGCGCAGCTGCGCGGGCGTCGCCGCCGGCAGCCACTCGCCGGACGGGTCGCGGCCGGGCCCGACCTTGGTGACGATGACCAGGTCCTCGGGGTAGGCGCCGAGCGCCCGGTTGATCAGTTCGTTGGCCGAGCGCAGCGGGCCGAAGTAGAACGAGGCCGTGTCGATGTGGTTCACGCCGAGTTCGACGGCGCGGCGCAGGATGGCGATCGCGCGGTCCCGGTCGATCGGGGCGCCGTCGGAGTTTCCGTCCATGCCGTTGCCCGCCAGGCGCATCGCGCCGAAGCCGAGGCGGTTGACCTCAAGGTCGCCCAGCTTCCAGGTGCCCGCGTCCGCGGCGTTCGAAGTCGTCGGAGCCGTTGGAGTCGTCGGAGCCGTCGGAGCCGTCGGAGCCGTCGGAGCCGTCGGAGTCATGGAAGTCATACCGCTGCCGATCCCCAGTAGGTGCGTGAATCCCGGAGCGTGCCCCCCCAGGCCCCGCCTCCGACCTCGGAGTATGGGGGAGCGGGCGCGGCGCCGGAAGGGCGGACGGTCTGGGGAAGAGTCACATCCGGACCGGGAACGCCAGGGTGGTGTCGGGCGTTTCCACGGATACGACGATTCGGGGGCGGCAGCCGCACCGAAGCCGCCAACTCCGGCCGGAGTTGGCGGCTTCGGCGGCCGGAGCGAGCGGCAACGCACTCCCCCGCGCCCGGCGCCTAGCATGACCTGATGAGCGACAGTCCGCGACCGCCCACCATCTACGATGTCGCCAGGGCGGCGCGGGGTGGCACCGTCCACCGTCTCCCGGGCGTTCTCCGTCCGGCCGGGTGGGCGCACAGACGGCCGCGCGGGTGCACGCCGCCGCCGAGGAGCTCGGCTACCGGGCCAATCCGGTGGCCAGGGCGTTGCAGAGCGGCCGGACCGCGACGGTGGCGCTGGTGGTTTCCGATGTCACCAATCCGGTGCATTTCGGCATCATCCGTGGTGTGGAGGAGGAGGCCGCCGGGGCCGGTTACACCATGGTGCTGGCCGACACGCAGGAGTCCGAGGCGTGAACGCACCGCGCTGGAGCGGCTGCTGCCCAGCGTGGAGGGGGTGTGCTGGCCAGCTCGCGGATCGACCGGGCGATCGCACCGCGGCCAAGAGCGGCCGGTGGTGGTGCTGAACCGGATCGTCTCCGGTGCCCGGTGTGGTGGCCGACACCGAGTCAGGCACCGCCGATGCGCTGGAGCACCTGCGCGGGCTCGGGCACCGGGCGGTGACCTATGTCGCCGGGCCGGCCGCCTCCTGGGCGGACGGCAAGCGCTGGCGCGCGGTGCTGGACCTGGGGGCACGGCTCGGGCTGCGGGTCAGCCGGACGGGCTCCTTCAATCCGACCGTCAGCGGCGGTCTGGCCGCCGCCGAGGAGGTGCTGCGGCAGCGGCCCACGGCGGTGCTGGCCTACAACGACCTGCTGGCGATCGGGCTGCTGCGGGGCCTGGCCGGGGCCGGGGTGCGCGTGCCGGAACAGCTGAGCCTGGTCGGCTTCGACAACATCTTCGGCTCGGACTTCTGCACTCCGGCGCTGACCACGGTGGCCGCGCCGCTGCGGGCGATCGGCGGCGAGGGCTTTCTGGAGCTGCGGCGCCAGATCCGGCGGGAACCGATGCGTCGGCAGCCGGTGCTGACGCTGCCGACGCAGCTGGTGGTGCGCGCGTCCACAGCCGCCCGTCCCGGCGGCACTCCCGGCGGCATGCCCGGCGGGTCCTGAGCCGCCGGTCTCAGCTACGCGCTACGCGGCGGGCGCCAGAACGCGGCCAGCAGACCGGCGGTCCCGGCCGCGCCCACCCCCAGCGCCAGCGCGCCGCCGGCCCAGCCGGTCAGTTCGGTGCCGCAGGCCGCGTCGAGCGAGAACCGGCCCGGCCCGAACACCGCCAGGGCCAGCGCCAGGACCGCCAGTACCAGCACGTACTCGAAGCCGTCCTTGAACACGAAGAAGCCGTTCGGCCGGTGCGCCAGCAGGCCCGCGACCAGCATCACCGAGACCACCGCCGCGCAGGCCAGCGGCGTCAGCAGCCCCGCTGCCAGCAGTGTTCCGGCACCGGCCTCGGTGACCACGCTGAGCCAGGCCTGGAGCCGCCCGTACCGCAGTCCGAGGCCGGAGAACCAGCGGGCGGTGCCCTCGATCCGGCCGCCGCCGCGCCAGTGGTTGAGGCCGTGCAGCAGCAGGGTGATCCCGAGGACCAGTCGTAACAGCAGCAGTGCCACGGCGTCGGGTGTGTTCATTGCAGACCCTCCCAGGTGGTGCGGCAGCGTCCGGGCGTCCGGTGTGCCTGCGGGCTTATCACGGGCGTCGGCAATGCACCACCCTCACGGCGGGGGCGGCCGGGACGGCGGCAACTGGTGGCAACCGGTTGCCGGGTCGGCGGTGCGGCGGCCTAGGGTCGCGGTGTCCGTGGAGCGTCGGGGCCGACTGCCCCGGACGATGCGGTAGGACTGACGCTGCCGGGACCTGGTGACGCTGTACCGAGCCGAGGAGGAGCGGGTGACCACCGCTGAGACAGCTGTGCTGACCGGGGCCGAAGCCCGGGCGGAGGAGCGGGTCGCCGCGCTGCTGCGCGGGGCCGCGCCGCTGGGGTGGCCTTTTCCGGCGGGGTGGACTCCTCGGTGCTGCTCGCCCTGGCCGTCCGTGCCCTGGGCCGGGAGCAGGTGCTGGCGGTGCTCGGGGTCTCCCCCAGCCTGGCCGCCGACGAGCGCGCCGGGGCGCGCCGGGTGGCCGGGCCATCGGGGCGCGCCTGGTCGAGGTGGTCACCGAGGAGGGCGAACTGCCCGCCTACCGGGCCAATGGTCCGGACCGCTGCTTCCACTGCAAGAACGAGCTGTTCACCCGGATCTCGGACGAGGTGGTGCGCGCCCACGGGCTGGTCGCGGTGGCGTACGGGAGAACGCCGACGACGTCCGCCGCCCGGACCGGCCCGGCAGCCGGGCCGCCGCCCAGCACGGGGTGCTGCGGCCGCTCGCGGACGCCGGGGTGGACAAGGCCGGGGTGCGCCGGCTCGCCCGCGCCCTGGGCCTGCCCAGCGCCGAGAAGCCGGCCGCGCCCTGCCTCTCCTCGCGGATCCCGCACTTCCAGGAGGTCACGCCGGTGAAGCTGGCCCAGATCGAGCAGGCCGAACAGGCGTTGCGCGGGCTGGGGTTCAGCGACTGCCGGGTACGGCACCACGGTGAGGTGGCCCGGATCGAGCTTCCGGTCGCGGAAATCGCCCTGGCCGCCGGTGAGTTGCGCGCGCCGCTGCTGGCGGCCGTGCGCGCGGCCGGATTCCGGACGGTCGCGGTCGACCTGGCCGGGATCCAGTCCGGTGCCTTCACCCTGTCGCTGGTAGAGGTGGACCGTGGCTGACGACTGGACCCCGCCCCGGCCCTGACCGACTTCGTCCGGCTGGACCACGACCGGGCTGCCCGCCGCGGCTACCCGGAGGCGGTCTACTGCGAGGGGAAGACCCCCGGGCAGGTGGCGGCGATCGCCGCGGCGGTCCGCGAGCACGGCGGCAGCACCCTGTTCACCCGCGCGGACGCGGGGCATGCCGCCGCGGTGCTCTCCGAGCTGCCGGACGCCCGGCACGAGCCGGTGGCCCGGCTGCTGGCCTGGCCGCCCGAGCCCTCGGCGCCCACCGGCGGGCTGGTGGTGGTGCTGGCGGCGGGCACCTCGGACCTGCCGGTGGCCCGCGAGGCCGAGCTCACCGCCACCTACCTGGGCCGGAGCTGCGAGCTGGCGGTGGACGTCGGGGTGGCCGGGCTGCACCGGGTGCTGGAACGGCTGGAGCTGCTGCGCAGCGCCCGGGCGATCGTGGTGGCGGCCGGGATGGACGGCGCGCTGCCCAGTGTGGTGGCGGGCCTGGTCGCGGCCCCTGGTGGCGCTGCCCACCTCGGTGGGCTACGGCGCGGCCCTGGGCGGGCTGGCACCACTGCTGTCGATGCTCAACTCCTGCTCGCCGGGGTGGCCGTGGTCAACATCGGACAACGGCTACGGAGCAGGCCATCTGGCGGCCCAGATCGCCGCCCCGTTCTAGCGCTGTCCCGGCCCCGTCCTGGCGCCGTCCTACTCGTTCCGCTGCTGCGGCGCGGTGCCCGGGGGCAGCGGGGTGCCCGGGGTGAGGCCGGCGGCGGTGGCTGCCTGGGCGGCGGCGGTGAGCACCGCGCGGACCGGCAGGCCGAGCCGCGCCGCCAGCCGGGCGGCGTCCTCGAACTCCGGGGTGGCCTGGACGATCACCCCGTCCCGGTGCCCCAGCTTCACCGGCAGCTCGGTGCCCAGCAGCTCCACCCGGGTCCAGGTCCGCTCCAGGGTGGTCTTGTGCACGGGGTACTCGCGTACGCCGAGGGTGCTGGTCTCGCGGAACACCGCCTCCCGCAGCGCCTGGGCGCGGCCGGGGGGCGCGAGCACGCACAGCGTGTGCGCCGGGCGGCCCTTCTTCATCAGCACCGGCACCAGCCAGGCGTCGGCGGCGCCCGCCGCCAGCAGCGCGGTCAGCACTCCCGGCCACAGCCGGGGGTCCAGGTCGTCGACATTGCACTCCAGCACCACCGCCGTGCCGGGGCCGCCGCTGTCGGCACCGGCCGCGGGGGCCGTGCCGAGCAGTACCCGGACCACATTGGGCCGTTCCGGGGTGTCCCGGGTGCCCGCGCCGACGCCGGTGGTCTCCAGGTGCATCGGCGGCAGGCCGCCGCACTCCGCAGCCAGGGCGGTGACCAGGGCCATGCCGGTGGGTGTGGCCAGTTCCCCGCGGCCGCCGGCGAAGACCTGCCAGCCGGCCGCGAGTTCGGCCACCGCCGGTACCGGGACCGGCAGTTCGCCGTGGGCGGCGCGGACCCGCCCGGAGCCCACGGCGACCGGGCTCGCGGTCACCCGCTCCACGCCCAGCCGGTGCAGTGCGGCGCAGACGCCGACCACGTCGGCGATCGAGTCCCAGCCGCCCACCTCGTGGAAGTGGACGTCCTGCGGCTCGGCCCCGTGCACCCGGGCCTCGGCCCCGGCGAGCCGGGCGAAGACGGCCAGTGCCCGCTCGCGTGCCGGTTCCGGCAGCCCAGCCGCCGGGGCCCGGCCGATCAGCTCCTTGATGTCGCGCCAGCTGCGGTGCGGCTGGTCGGCGGCGAGCAGCTCGACCTGGACCCGGGTGGCGCGCAGCCCGGCCCGGGTCACCGTCTCCCGGGTCAGCCGGACGGTGTCCGGGACCACCGCGTCCACCGCGGCCTGGGCGGCGGCCAGCGGGGCCCCGGCGTCGGTCAGCGCGCCGAGCAGCATGTCCCCGGCGACCCCGCAGGAGGCGTCGATCCAGGCGGTGCGCACCTCAGCGGTCCCCGGCGGCGGGACGCAGCCGGTAGAGCACTTCCCCGGCCTGCGGGACGACCAGGGTGTCCGGGTCGGCGGCGAAGGCCTCGATGTCGACGTCGGCCGGGTCCAGGTAGCCGAGGCCGGCGCCGCGGACCACCTCCTCCGGGATGCCGGTGGCCAGGGTGACGGCCACCCGGCAGCGCTCGCCGTGCTCCTCGTCGTAGCTGCCGACGCCGCGCAGGTGGGTGGAGTGGGCGAGCACGCCCCAGTGCAGGTGCTTGAAGCGGTCCCACTGCTTGGTGAAGTAGTCCCGGCAGTGGTAGCCGATCTGCTCGATCTCCGGGTGCATCTCCGAGATCCGGCGCACGTGCGGGGCGTACAGGATCACCTCGCCGCCGTCGGCGACCACCGGTTCGAGTTTGTAGAAGCCCTTGGCGGCGGTCCAGATGTCCTGGTACTTGGCGGGCATCAGCGACAGCACCCGTCCGACCGGTGCGTCCAGATAGCGCACATGGGTCTGCGCGGAGACCTCGGAGGCGGCGGCCCAGGCGTCCTCCGGGCTGCCGTAGGCGGCGGCGTGCAGCGCGCCGCTGCCGGACTCCACCACCAGGCACAGGGCCAGCCGCCGGCTCGGGATCAGCGCGGCCGCCTCGTCGATCAGCGCCCGGACCGGGGTGATCCCGCGGGTGCCGATGATCCCGGCGCTGGTGATCAGCGCGCCCAGCCAGTGCGACAGGTCGATGATCTCCGCCCGGCCACCCCCGGGAAGAAGTACTTGTTGCCGCCGGAGAAGCCCACCACCTCGTGCGGGAACACCGGTCCGAGCACCAGCGCGACATCGTGCTCGACCACCGCCCGGTTCAGCCGCACGTCCACCTCGTGGTGCAGCAGGCCGCCGGAGAGCTCGCCGACCCGCTCGGCGGGGATGGTCCCCAGCGAGGCGAAGGCCTCCGGGTCCCACCACTGATGGTTGAGCACGGTGGTCCCCGGATAGCGTTCGGCCAGGCCGTCCTGCGGGTAGCCGAGGTGGGCGGCGAGCTCCGGCTCGGACATGGCGGCGTGGGTTGCCCAGCGCGATCGAGCACGGTCAGCTCGCGACCCGCCGTGCAGGGCGGTGTGCACGGCGCCGAGCAGCAGCGGCAGCGGGCAGCTGCGGGTGCCGTCCGGTACCACCAGCAGCACGCTGAGCCCGTCCAGCGGCTCGGCGGCGAGCCGCTCGGCGACGAAGGCCGTCACCTGCTCCTCGGTCAGCACACCGTCCGGGCCGCCGACCACGGCCGCCTGCCCGGCGCCAGGGGCCGGCTGCGGGGCCGACTGCGGGTACGACTGGGGGTACGTCGTCATGGCAGTCAGCCGACCATGTGCGCGGACCGGCCGCAAGCAGCCGGGGCAACTCATGGCAACCGATTGCCGGACCGCGGGCCGCGACCGACACTCGACCCCATGCCTGGTCACCGCCCCCCGCTCCAGCCGCACCCGGACCGCCTGCTGCCCGCCGATCCGGGGGTGCGGGTGTTCGCCCGGCGGCTCTACGACTCCGTGCGCGAGCTGCCGATCCTCTCCCCGCACGGCCATGTGGACCCGCGGCTGCTGGTCGAGGACCGCCCGTTCGCCGATCCGGCGAGCCTGCTGATCACCCCGGACCACTATGTGACCCGGCTGCTGCACGCGGCCGGGGTGCCGCTGGCGGAGCTGGGCGTGGGGCAGGGACCGCTGGCCGAGCCGCAGGCGCGGGCGGTGTGGCGCGCACTGTGCGAGCACTGGGGCGTCTTCCGGGGTACCCCGGTGCGGTACTGGCTGGAGTCGGAGCTGGCCGGGATCTTCGGCGTCACCGAGCGGCCGGGGCCGGACAGCGCCGACCGGATCTACGACCGGATCGCCGAGCAGCTGGCCGAGGACGCCTTCCGGCCGCGCGCGCTGTTCCGCCGCTTCGGCATCGAGGTGCTGGCGACCACCGACGACCCCTGCGACGACCTGGCCGCGCACCGGGCCCTGGCCGCCGACCCGGACTGGTCCGCCCGGGTGGTGCCGACCTTCCGCCCGGACCGCTACCTGGAGCCGGCCCAGCCGGGCTGGGCCGGGGCGGTGGCCGGGCTGGGCGAGGCCGCGGACACCGACACCGACTCCTACCAGGGCTATCTGCGGGCGCTTGAGGCCCGGCGGTACTTCGTGGAGCACGGCGCCACCTCCGCCGACCACAGCCACCTCGATGTGCGGACCGACCCGCTGCCCTCGGCCGAGGCCGCCCGGATCTACTCGGCCGCGCTCGCCGGGACGGCGACCGCCGAGGAGAGCACCGCGTTCCGCCGCCATATGCTGCTGGAGATGGCACGGATGTCCTGCCAGGACGGCCTGGTGATGACGCTGCACCCGGGTGTGCGGCGGAACCACCACGCCCCCACCTTGGAGCGCCACGGGCCCGGACACCGGCCATGACATCCCGGTGCGGGCCGAGTTCACCGAGGCGCTGCGCCCGCTGCTGGAGCGGTACGGCACCGCCCCCGGCTTCCAGCTGGTGCTGTTCACCCTGGACGAGACGGTCTTCTCCCGGGAGATCGCGCCGCTGGCCGGCTTCTACCCGTCGGTCTACGCCGGTGCGCCCTGGTGGTTCCTGGACGCCCCGGACTCGATCCGGCGCTTCCGGCGGGCGGTGACCGAGACCGCGGGCTTCGACCGGACCAGCGGCTTCGTGGACGACACCCGCGCGTTCTGCTCGATCCCGGCCCGGCACGACATGTCCCGCCGCCTGGACTGCGGGGTGCTCGCCGAACTGGTGGCCGAGCACCGGCTGGAGCCGGACGAGGCGTTCGAGCTCGCGCACGAGCTGGTGGACGCCAACCCGCGCAGGGCGTTCAAGCTGTGACCGCTCCCGCCGCCGCGCGGCCCTCCCGCGACACCCCCGGCAGCCGTCCGGCCGCCCCGGTGGGATGCTGCACCTGGGCCTGGGCGGTTTCTTCCGGGCACACCAGGCCTGGTACACCGAGCGGGCGGGGGACGCCGCGCACTGGGGCATCGCCGCGTTCTCCGGACGCCGCCCCGAGCTCGCCCGGGCGCTGGCCGCCCAGGACGGGCTGTACACGCTGCTCACCCGGGGCGCCGACGGCGACCGGTACGAACTGCTGGGGCGCTCAGCGCCGCGCACCCGGGCGGCGACCACGCGGCCTGGCTGGACTACTGGCGCTCCCCGGGCTGGCCGTGGTCACCCTGACCGTGACCGAGGCCGGCTATCACCGGGCCCCCGGCGGGGGCCTGGACCGGGAGCGTGCGGAGGTGGCGGCGGACATCGCGGCGCTCCGGGCCGACCCGCTGGCGCCGGTGACCACCGCGCCGGCCCGGCTGCTGGCCGGACTGGCGCGCGCCGCCGGGCGGGCGGCGCCGCGGTGGCGCTGGTGCCCTGCGACAACCTGCCCGGCAACGGCGCGGTGCTGCGGCGGGCGGTGCGGGAGCTGGCCGGGGCTACCGGCAGCCCGGAGCTGGTCGCGGCCGCCGGACAGGCGTCCTGGGTGACCACCATGGTGGACCGGATCACCCCGGCCGCGACCGCGGCGGACGCGGCGGCGGTGCTGGCCGCCACCGGTCGCGCCGACGCGGCCCCGGTGGTCACCGAGCCGTTCTCCGAGTGGGTGCTCAGCGGGGACTTCCCGGCCGGCCGCCCGCGCTGGGAGGACGCCGGCGCGCGCTTCACCGACGACATCGCCCCCTACGAGGAGCGCAAGCTGGCGCTGCTCAACGGCGCGCACTCGCTGCTGGCCTACGCCGCCCCGCTGCGCGGCCACGCCACCGTCGCCGAGGCCGTGGCCGACCCGCTGTGCCGGGCCTGGCTGGAGCAGTGGTGGGCCGAGGCCTCCGCGCGGCTGACCCTGCCCCAGGCCGAACTGGCCCAGTACTGCCGGGCGTTGCTGGAGCGCTTCGGCAACCCCCGGCTGCGGCACACGCTGGCGCAGATCGCCGCCGACGGGTCGCAGAAGCTGCCGGTGCGGATCCTGCCGACGCTGCGCGCCGAGCGGGCCCGGGGCGGGCTGCCGCCGGGCGCGGTCCGGGCGGTGGCGGGCTGGCTGCTGCACCTGGGCGGCGCCGGGGCGCCGGTGCAGGACCCGGCCGTGGCCGCGCTGTCGGCGGCGGTAGGGGCTGCGCCGGGGAGGACGGCCCGCACGCCGCGGCCCGGCTGGTGCTGGAGTTCCTCGACCCGGCCCTGGCCCGGGATGCGGAGCTGGTCGCGGCCGTGGCCGCGGAGGCCGTGGCGCTGGTGGCCCGGTGAACGGCGCCCCGCGCGAGGCGGTGATCGGCCTGGACGTCGGCACCACCGCCGTCAAGGCGGTCGCCTTCGGCCTGGACCCGGCCTTGGACTCCCGCGGGCAGCAGCCCTGGCGGCATGCCGCCGAGCGGGAGTACCCGCTGCTCGCACCGGCTCCCGGCCAGCAGGTCCAGGATCCGGCCCGGATCGCCGCCGCGGTGGCCGGGGCACTCGCCGAGTGCGCCGCCGCCTGCGCCGCCGTCGGCGCCCGGGTCGCGGCCGTCTCGGTCGGCACCGCGATGCACGGTCTGCTGGGTCTGGACCGCGCCGGACAGCCGCTGACCCCGCTGGTCACCTGGGCCGACGGCCGGGCCGGGGAGGAGGCCCGGCAGCTGCGTGCCGACGGGTCGGCCGCCGGGCTGCACCGGATCTCCGGGGCGCCGGTGCACCCGATGACGCCGCTGGCCAAGCTCCGCTGGTTCGCCCGGCACGAGCCGGAGCTGTGCGCCCGGATCCGCTGGTGGGCCGGGCTCAAGGACTATGTGCTGTGGCAGCTCACCGGCAGCCCGGTCACCGAGCTCTCCTCGGCCTGCGGCACCGGGCTGCTGGACATCCCGGCGCGGGCCTGGAACCCGGAGGCGGTGCGGCTGGCCGGGATCAGCGCGGAACAGCTGCCGGAGATCCTGCCGACCACCGCGCTGCTGGCGCTGTCCGCGGAGGCGGCCGGGCGCACCGGCCTGCCCGCGGGCACGCCGGTGGTCGCCGGGGCGGCCGACGGGCCGCTGGGCAACCTGGGCAGTGGGGCGACGGCCCCTGGCGTGGCCGGGCTGTCGCTCGGCACCAGCGGTGCGGTGCGCACGGTCGGTCCCGCGCCGTACGCCGACCCGAACGGGCGGCTCTTCTGCTACGCGCTCACCGAGGACGCCTGGGTGACCGGCGCGCGGTCAGCAACGGCGGAGAGGTGGTGCGCTGGGCGGGCGGGGTGCTCGGCCGGGATCTGGCGGACGGCGCCGCCGGACCGGCCCGGGACGCGGAGCTGCTGCGGCTGGCCGAGGCGGTCCCGCCGGGCAGCGACGGCCTGGTGATGCTGCCGTACCTGCTGCCCGAGCGGGCCCCGCTGTGGGATCCGGAGCTGCGCGGCGCCTTCCTCGGACTGCGGCACGCACACACCCGGGGCCATCTGGTGCGCGCCGCGGTGGAAGGAGTGGCGCTTCAACTGTCAGCCGTGGTTGCCGACTTGGACCGCATTCGGCCGGTCGTCGAGGTACGGGTCACCGGCGGGGCCTTCCGCTCCCCGCTGTGGCGCGGCGTGGTGACGGCGGTGCTGGACCGCCCGGTGCGCCCGCCTCCGGCGAGCAGGGCACCGCGCTGGGCGCGGCCGCGCTCGGCCTGTACGCCCTGGGCCGGGCGCCCCGGCTGGACCGGGCCCGGGAGCTGCTCGTCCCGGCGGCAGCCGAGGAGGAGCAGCTGTGTGCCGCCCCGCAGGACATCGCCGCGTACCGCGGGCTGCGGGCGCGGCTCGTCGGGCTGATCGACGGGCTGGGCCCGGTGGCGGAGCTGTTCGGCGGGTGACGGCCCGGGCGGCGCGGGGCCGGGGCAGCCCGGGCGGCCACAAGGTTTCCACAAAATGGGCACCTACCTTCAGAACCGTACAGATCGGCAACCGGTGGGCGGCACGCCCGCCGCGACGGAAAGAGGGCACCATGGGCAAGCTGCCTCTGCGGCGACCTGGAAAGCTCGCCGGAACGGCCGGACTGGCGGTCGTGCTGGCCGCGGGCGGGGCCACCGCCTACGCGGCCACCGGCTCGGGCTCCACCGGCACCGCCTCCGCAGGCACTGTCTCCGCCGGCACTGTTTCTACGACGAGCAGCGCACACCTCGGCACCACCACCGCGGTCACCAGGGCCGGGCACCGGCTGGCACTGCGCGGGCTGCACGGCCAGGTGACCGTGCGGAACGCGAAGACCGGGCAGTTCGTGACCCGGGAATGGCAGCGGGGCCTGATCACCGCGGTGTCGGGGACGACCCTGACCGTCAGGAGCGCCGACGGCACCACCTGGACCTGGACCGCCGCGGCGAACGCCAAGGTCACCCGCGACGGCGCGAAGATCTCCGAATCCACGCTGAAGACCGGCGACCCGGTGCTGGTGGCCGGCAAGCAGGCCGGTTCGACCAACGACGCCACCCGGATCTTCGCTCCGACGTCCGCGCAGATCGCCAAGCTCAAGGCCAACGCCGCCCAGGAGTTCACCGACTCCTGATCCGCCGCGATCCGCCGCTGAACCTGATCAGCCGCTGAACCTGCTCCGCCACAGCGCCGGGCCGACTGCCCCCAGTCGGCCCGGCGCTTTGTTGTCCGCCCGGTCAAATGCTGCCTGACGATCAGTCACCTGGCCTACTACTGAGGCGAATTGAAGAAAACTGCGAGCACGCGTGACGTGGGTCACAATGCGATTCCCGGCCACCGAGCGGACGCTTGGCGGCCACCCTGGATTCCCCTCCGCCCCGGCCGACAACAACCCCGGGCGGGGCGCCGGCCGGGCAGTGGACCGGCGGAGCGGCGAAACGCTCAAGGGAGGAGCACGCCAAAGGGGGTGCGGCGGCGGCCGACGGGATCCGTCGGAGCGCCGACGGATCCGGAGATTCCTGTTCCCCTGGCGAAAATCTGACAGGTATACGACAAGAATTGCCCCGGAAGCCCGACCGCCCGGAAATACATTGGCCGAAAATTCCCATTCGGTCGAAAGATCTTTTCAGATCCTCATTCAGACCCTCTTGTATTTCCCTCTGTTACTTCCAGAATGTCTTCCAGGACTCCAGCGGCGCGGTCACCCGGGACACCGCCCAGTGAGGAGTCACTTCAATTTCGAGGGGTAGGTGAAAACTCATGAAGAAGTTCCAGGTCAGGGCTGCCGGTCCGATCCGGCTGACCAGCACGGTGACCGCCGCGTACGGTGTGGCGGCGAAGGCGACATCGCTCCCCATCAGCATCTGCGGTTGATCATCAGATCAGTTCCAGTGGCGTGTGCAGCCGGTATCCGGCCGCACACGCCACGCATTTCCGGTGCCCCGAAAACGGCCGCGCCATTCGACTGCATTTACTCGACACCGGGCAGGAGCGGCCCATGGACAGCGCACGGATATCCCTGTACCCCCTCAGCTTCGTCAGCGAGGGCGACGAGGTAGTGGTGGGGCGCGCGGAGACCGAGTCCTATGCCGTTTTCCCGGCCGACGCCGCACGGGTGGTGCAGCAGCTGCGCGACGGTGCCAGTGTCGGGCAGGCCGCCGCCTGGTACGCCGAGGAGTACGGCGAGACCGCCGACGTCGCCGACCTGGTGGAGACCCTGCGGGAGCTCGGCTTCGTCCGCGAGGAGGCGGCCCCGGGCGATCAGAGCGCGGGCGTACCGGCCGCGCCCGCACCGGCCGCGCGCGACGCCACCCGGTTCCGGCCGCTGGCACGGCTGATGTTCTCGCCGGGCGCCTGGGTGCTCTACGGCGCCGTCATCGGGCTGTGCTGCTACGTGCTGGTCCGCGACCCCTGGCTGCGGCCGCTGCCCTCGCGGATCGTCTTCGACCACTCGCTGCTGATGCTGTTCCTGGTGTGGTGCTGTCGCCAGGTGGTCGGCATCGCCTGGCACGAGTCGTTCCATGTGATGGCGGCCAGGAGACTGGGGGTGCCCGCCCGGCTGAGCGTCGGGCGCCGGCTCTACTTCCTGGTCTTCCAGACCACGCTGACCGGGCTGATGGGGGTCCCCCGGGGCAAGCGGGTGCTGCCGTTCTGCGCCGGGCTGCTGGCGGACGCGCTCTTCGGCAGCGTCCTGACCGGTGTCGCCTGGGCCTGTCACGGGCACGGCGGGGCGGCCTCGGCCGTCAGCGGGGCGGCCGCGACCGCGGTCTACCTCACCGCGCTGCGGATGAGCTGGCAGTTCCTGGTCTTCATGGAGACCGACCTCTACTACGTGCTGGTGCATCTGCTGCGCATGCCCGACCTGCACGGCTTGTCCCGGACCTATCTGCGCAACCGGTGGTGGCTGGTGCGGCGCCCGGCCCGGGTGGTCGACCAGAGCGGGCTCGGGGCGCGCGAGCAGACGATCGTCCGCCGCTACGCGCCGGTGGTGCTGGTCTGCGGCATCGCGATGACGGCCATGATGCTGACCTTCGCGGTTCCCGCCGTGGGCGCGCTGTTCCACACCTTCAGCACCGGCATCAGCAGCTGGAGCGTCACCGATCCGCACTGGTGGGACTCGTTCCTGGCGCTGCTGCTGGTGCTGCTCGAACCGACCCTGGTCGCCACCCTGGCCCGCGCGAGTACCTGCGTGCCAGACGCGCCGCTCATCCCGCCGAGCGGCTCGACCCGCTCGGGCCCGAAGGAAGGAGAAACCCGTGAACGACCAGTCCGGACATCTGTGGGTCACCGGCGCCACCCGCGCGGCGCGCAGCGGAGCGCTGCTGGAGCAGCGCCCGGACGTCGCGGTGGACTGCCATCGGCGCCACTTCGGCCCCTACACCGGTGTCGGGTCGATGCTGCGCGCGCTGCTGCCGCAGCTCGGGGAGTGGGCCGCGGCCGCGGCGGCGCGGCACCGCAAGGAGGTCCTGGCGGTGGCGCCGGAGCTGACCGGCCTGCTGGGGACGGTGCCGGGGAATCTCACCGTGAGCGTCCCGGAGCTGGAGCGCACCGCTGGTTCCCGGCGTCCACCACCCAGCGGCAGAGCCAGGGCCTGATCGACCTGCTGCGCGAGCTGACCGCGCCGGAGGGGCCAGGGCGGCCGCTGACCCTGGCCTTCGACAGCGTCCACGAGGCCGACCCGACCGATCTGGAGTTCCTGTCCCTGGCGCTGCGCCGGCTGGACCCCTCCCGGGTACGGCTGGTGGTGGGCGCCTCGGGTGGTGACTGGCCGGCGGAACTGGCTCAGGCCAGGGCGCGGTACGCGGGCGAGATGCTGGTCGCCGCGCCCCTGTATGTGCGGCGGGTCGATCCGGCCGAGGCCGCACGCGCCTTTGTCGCCTCCGACGGGACCTCCGACGACCGCGCGCTGATCGCCGGGTACGCCGCCTGCGATCCGGCGGCGCGGACCGCCCTGCACGACGAGCGGGCGCGGCAGCTGGAGCTGGAGGGGCTGCGCTCGGCCCGGTACGGGCGCTGCCCTGGCACCGGCTGCACGGCAGCGGCTCGGCGGAGGAGGTGATGGCCGCGGTGAGCGAGCCGGCCTCCGAGTGCATCGGCGCGGCCCACTACGCCGCCGGGCTCCACCTGGTGCAGCCGCTGCTGGCGCGGATCGACCCGGAGCAGGAGCCGGACAGCTACTACTACGTGAAGCTGCTGGTCGCGCAGTGCCTGGGCGCGCTCTCCCGGCCGGAGGAGACCGAGGAGATCTACTGGGACCTGCTCTCCAGGACCAACCGCCCCAAGTCGCACATGTCGATCTACTACGCGCTGGGGATCATCTACACCCGCCTCTACGACCCCGACCACAAGGACCACACCGGGCCCGCGCCTTTATGAAACCTCGATCGAGATCGCCAAACTGCTGCCGGACCCGGAGGACCGGGCCTTCACACGGTCTTCATGGGCAACGGCAAGGCGCTGGTCGACAAGCACCTGCGCAACCCGCAGGCCGCGCTCACCCTGGTGGAGGACGGGATCGCGCTGCTGGACCGGGAGCTGACTCCCGATCAGCACCGGCTGCACCGCTCGGTGCTGCACCACAACCGTTCACAACTGCTGGCCGGGCTCGGCCGGTTGACCGAGGCCGAGGCCGAACTCGACTATGTGGTCGGGGTCGACCCGATGTAACCCGGAGTAACCTGTTCGACCCGGGGCAATGTGCGCTGTCGGCTGGGCCGCCCCGCCGACGCGCTGACCGAATACGACGACGCCGCCAGGCTCGGCCCGCCCTTCCCCGAGCTGTTCCACAACCGGGGCCAGGCCCGGGCCGACAGCGGCGACCGGGACGGCGCGGCCGCCGACTTCAGCTATGTGCTGGATCTGGAGCCCGACCATCTGGAGGGCCGGCTCAGCCTGTCCTCGCTGCTGCTGGAGGGCGGTGACGCGGCCGGCGCGGCGCGGATCGCCGCCGAGGGCGTCGAGCTGACCCCGGACGAGGCCAGGCTGCACTGCGCGCTCGGTCTGGCGCTGCTGGAGCTCGACCCGGAGCAGGCCTCGGCCGCCTTCGACCGGGCCCTGGAGCTGGACCCGGAGCTGACCGCCGCCCGGGTCAACCGTGCGGTCGCCGAGTACCAGCGGGAGCGGTTCCACCCGGCACTCGACGACCTGACCACGGCCCTGGCCCAGGACCCGGACAACCCGGACCTGCTCTACAACCGTGGCTTCGTGCACGAGGCGCTGCGGCAGTGGGAGCAGGCGGTCGCGGACTACAGCCAGGCGCTGCGGGCCGAGGACGCCGACCGCTCCGAGCTGCTCTACCGGCGCGCGCTCAGTCTGGCCGCCGCCGGCCGCCCCCAGGAGGCCGACGCCGACCTGCGCTCCCACCTGGCCCTCGGCGGCTCGCCCTACCAGCAGGAGGTGGATGCCCTGCTGGCGCAGCGCGAGACGGTCCGGTGAATGGATGAAGATGAACACGTACAAGTGAGCGGGTGTCCGGCCCGGAACGACTGCGGGCGGGCGAGTCGACCACGAGGTCGCTGGCATCGTGGTCCGATTACCGCCATCGGCACCGCCATCGGCCGGGCCTGCCGCGGGGTTTCCCCCGGCAGGCCGGGACCACCGGCTCGAAAGCACGACCTCCCCCGGACTGGATTCACCCGCGACTTCATCTAATCATCTAGATGATGCGAACACGATCGTCGCCACCCGGTCACCATATGTCAACCATGCTAGATGGCACGGGACATGATGCGCCGCCACCACCTCATGCAGTAGATTCGACCGCGGCCTGTGACCTCTCCCGGCTGGAAGGTGGTGCACGGAAATTGGGTGGGATCACGCCTTCGACCAGCGGGACGATCGCCGAGCGTCTGGACGAACTCATCAGCAGCAGGCACCCGAACGGCCGTGGCCCCTCCAGCTATGAGGACATCGCCCGGGCGAGCCGTGCCCACGCGCTCGCCCACGGGGGTCCGACCATCAGCCACCAGGGCGTGCTCAACATCCGCTCCGGCAAGGTCACCAATCCCGGCGTGGACAGCCTCCAGGCGCTGGCCAACGTCTACGGCGTGGACATCACCTACTTCTTCCGCAAGGACAAGCCCGCCACCCCGGGCGAGGCCGGCCCGCCGCCGCCCTCGGCCGCGCTGCCCTCCGCAGCCACCCTGGCCGCCCGGCTGAACGAGCTCTTCTACGTGGTGCGGCCGGGCGGGCGTCCGGCGCTGAGCAACCAGGAGGTGGCCGACGCCGTCACCGCCACCGGGACCGAGCTCAGCGCCGGCCGGATCGCGGAGCTGCGCGCGGGCACCCGGAACCGGCCTGCCCCCGGCCAACTGCGGTGCCTCGCCGACTTCTTCGGGGTTCCCTCGGCCTACTTCACCGACGACGAGGTCGCCGCCAGGGTCTCCGAGGACCTCGCCATCCTCCGGGCGTTCAAGGAGGTCGGCGCCCGCCAGATCGCGCTGCGCGCGGTGGTGGAACTCGACGAGGAAGCGCTCAAGGCGCTCACTCCGATGATCGAGCACCTGGGCCGCGCCAGCCGCAGACAGCGGATGTGACCACCGGGGCCGCCCGGCCGTGCCGGTGGCGGCCGCAACCGGACAGCGCCGGGCGTGCGTGGAGTGTGTCGGACGGCAGTGGCCCGCCGGACCCAGGAGAGCGGAGACGATGGACGACAGAGAGCTGCGGCGCTACTGCGCCGAGGTGGTCAGCCAGGTCGACGTGCCCTTCCCGTTCCATGTGAACGACCTCTGCGACCAGCTCGAAGCCGACCGCGGACGGCCCATCTCACTGATCCCGATGACGCTGCCGGCCCGGCAGGGCGGCCCGTGCGGCCTGTGGGTGGCCACCACCGAGGTCGACTACATCCTGTTCGAGAAGAGCACCAGCCGGACCCACCAGGAGCACATCGTCGCCCACGAGATCGGCCATCTGCTGCTCGGCCACGACTCCTCCCCGGCCCACCAGGACGAGGTGGCCCGGCTGCTGATGCCCACGCTCGACCCGGCGCTGGTGCGCAGCGTCCTGGGCCGGACCGTGTACACCAGCCATGAGGAGCGGGCCGCGGAGCTGGTCGCCTCGCTGCTGCCGCTGCGGGCGGGCCGGGCCAGGGGCCGCCGGCCGCGGTCCGACGTCTCCCCCGGAATGGCCAACCTGGTCGACCATCTGGAGCGCTCCCTGGAGCGCCAGGCGCGGAGGATCTGACGCGTGCTGCTGTTCACCGTCGTCTACGGGATCCTCTCGGTGATCACCTGGAGCGCGTTCGCCCTACAAGGTCAGGGATCTGGCCGGGGACTGGTGCAACCGCGAGCTGCGACTGCTCTGCCTGGCCATCGCCACCTTCGCGGCGCCGTTCGTGCTGGCCTCGCCGAGGTTACATGGCCATCGACCGGCTGCTCGGCGTCCCCAACCTGGCCACGCTGCTGGTCTACACCTCGGTCGCGATCTGCCTCACCTGCTTTGTCGCGCTGCTGGTCAGCTGGCTCGACGGCCAGGACCAGGTCCGGCTGCGGCACCGGCTGCTGGTGGGCTACTCGGTGACCACCATGGTGATGGCCGTCTGCTTCTTCCTGGCAATGTCGGCGGCCAGGAGCACCCGCTCGACTTCGACGTGTACTTCGAGCATGTGCGTACATCGCGGTCTTCCTGCTGTCGTACCAACTGCTGTTCACGGTCAGCATGATCGGGCTGGTGCGGCTGTGCTGGCGCTACGCGAGGGCGGTCGACGGGCCCTGGCTGCGGCGCGGCTGCGGCTGGTGACGGTGGGGCGTGGTTCGGCCTGGGCTATGCCGTGCCCAAGGTGGTCAACATGCTCTGGGACTTCGTCGGCACCTCCCCGCTGCACTATGTCAGCTGCGTGGTCGCTCCCATGTCGGCCAGTGTCTCCGCGACCCTTTTCGCCGTCGGTTTCACCATGCCTGCCTGGGGCTCGGGGCTGAGCGGCGCCCGGGAGTTCGCGCTCGCCTTCCGCTCGTACCGGCGGCTGTACCCGCTGGCGCCGTCGCCGAGCAGTTCCCGGACGTGGTGCTGTTCCCGCCGGTCCCGCGCTCCGGCCGGTGGACCCTGCGCGGCATCGGCCGGCTCGCCGGGCCGGTGCTGGAGGTCCGCGACGGACGGCTGGCCCTGCGCCCGCACGACGACCCCGAAGTCAGCCACACCGGGGACATGGAGCTGCTGCTGGCCCGCCAGATCGTGGAGTCCGGGACGCCAGCTGGCGCTGCGCTCCGGCTACGACCCCGCTATCGCGCCCGCAAGGGAGTTGGCCGGGGCCGGGGGCTGACCGGGGACGCGGCGGAGGCGGTGGTCGAGGCGCCCCAGATCGCCGGGGCGCTGCGGGCCAGAGCCTCCGGGCACGCTCTGACGCATCATCAGGATGCGGGCGCACCGCACGATCCGGCGGACGGCGACCTCCAGGAGGAGGTGGCCTGGCTGATCCGGGTCGCCGTGCCTTCGGGCCTCCCCATCGTCCCGGCCGCGCTGGCGCGTTGCGACCGGCCGCCGGAGGCCGGTGCGCCCCGGCCGGCCCGCACCCGGAAGCCGGCCCGCATCCGGAAGCCGACCCGGGGGTGAGCACGACCATGGGAAGTCTCTTCGACAGCGGCCTGCTGGCCGATCCGCTCCGGCTACGCCCGGCTACGGCAGGCCGGTCCGGTGCACCGCCCCCACGCCGGACGCGCCCCGGTGTGGCTGGTGACCCGCTACCAGGATGTGCGGGGCGCCCTGGCCGCCCCGCGGCTGTCCCTGGGCGCGCACGCCGGCAGCGGCGGAGAGCACGGCCCTTCCATGCCACCGAGCTGACGCGCATCTGCTCATCTCGACCCCCGACCACACCCGGCTGCGCCGTCTGGTCGCCAAGGCGTTCCCCCGCGGCGTCGAGGCGCTGCGGCACTGATCCGGACGCGCACCGAGGGCTGCTCGACGCCCTGGCCCGCCGGCGGGCCGGGGCGGACCGCGCGCTGGTCGGCGGACTGGCGGCGCCGCTGGCACTGGCGGTGATCTGCGACCTGCTCGGCATCGCCGAGGCGGAGCGCCCGGACTTCCGGCGGTGGACCGACACCCTGCGCTCCCCGCGGCGGACGCGGCACCGGCCTCGCGCGAGGCGCTGCGCAGCATGCACCGCTTCCTGACCGGCCTGATCGCCGAGAAGCGGGAGCAGCCGGCCGACGACCTGCTGACCCGGATGATCGCCGCGCGCGACCAGCAGGACCGACTCAGCGAGCCGGAGCTGGTGGCCCTGGCCTTTCTGCTGCTGTTCGCCGGCTACGACAACTCGGCGAACCTGATCAGCACCGCACTGCTGGCCCTGCTCTGCCATCCGCGGGCGCTGCGGGGTCTGCGCGCCGGGGAGACGACCATGGATCAGGTGCTGGACGAGGCGCTGCGCTGGAACCCGCCCTCGATGCTGGCCTCGCGCCGGTTCGCCCGGGAGGACCTGGAGATCGGCGGGGTGACGATCGCGGCCGGCGAGGGGTGTGGCTGTCCCTGGTCTCGGCCGGCCGGGACGAGCGGCGGTTCGCCGAGCCGGAGCGGTTCGACACCGCCCGCGACAGCGCCCATCTGGGCTTCGGCCACGGCATCCACTACTGCCTGGGCGCCGCGCTCGCCCGGCTGGAGGCCGAAATCGCCATCTCGGCCGTATTGCGCCGATTTCCGGCCATCCGGCTCGGCAGGCCGGTCGGTGAACTGAATTGGCACTCCTCATTCCGGAACCGTGGATTGTCGGGACTCCCAGTCACCTGGTAGCGCCGGCCCCGGGTTTTGAAAGGCCTCGGCCAACTGCGGGTCATCACAAAGGGTACGTACGCGAATACGCTGTGTACGGACAATGGCACCGACGCCACTACCACGAGTGGCCGCCGCTCCGCCGGGGTTTGAAAACTCGACGCTACCGTCATGTAAAAAATTTCGGGAAATGATGCGCGAACCGGGCAGATCCGGCTTAATGATTGTTCGTCGAGACTTTTCCCCGGCTTGGCATGGACATGTCCATGCCCGATGAATTTCGAGGGATCGCGTGACGAACTCACAGCCCACAGGCCCCCAGCCCGCCGGCCCACAGGACGCCGCCCAACCCCTGGACCTTGAGGTGGTCATTCCCGCGTACAACGAGGAAAGCCGACTGACTCGTACACTGATCGCCCTCACCGAACATTTGCGCGGATTACCCTTGCGGAGCTCGCTGCGGGTCATCGACAACGGCAGCAGCGACCGCACCGCCGAGTGCGCCGACCTGCTGGCCGCGCACGGAGTCACCGTCACCGGCTGCTCGCGGCGCGGCAAGGGCGCTGCCGTCGCCCGCGGAATGGTCACCTCGACCGCGCGCTGGATCGGCTTCTGCGACGCCGACCTGGCCACCCCGGCCGCCGCCATCGACGACGCCGTCGGCCTGCTGGAGGAGGGCTGGCCGATCGTGATCGGCTCCCGCCGCTGCGAGGGCGCGACCATGCGGGTCCGCCAGCCGCTGCTGCGGCGGATGGGCGGCAAGGGCTTCCGGATGCTCACCCGGCCGCTGTCCGGGCCGGTCGCCGACACCCAGTGCGGATTCAAGTTCTTCGAGACCTCCGCGGCCCGGCGGATCTTCGCGGAGATCAGCACCGTCGGCTTCGCCTTCGACCTCGAAGTGATCGCCCGGGCCCGCCGGCTGGGCATCCCCATGGTGGAGTTCCCGGTCGAGTGGAGCGACCAGGGCGGCTCCAGCTTCCACCCCTTCGACGACGGACGCCGGGTCGTCGGCGAGCTGTGGCGGCTGCGCCGGGCACTGGCCCGGTTCCAGCCCGCCGTGGCCGGGACGGCCACCGCTGGAGGGATCCGATGAGCTCCCAGCTGGAGACCGCCTTCCCCGGCCTCGGCGCTGGCACGGCCGCCGGCACGTGGTGCTGTGCAACTGGCGCGACGGCAGCCACCCCCAGGCCGGAGGCGCGGAACTGTACTGCGAGGAGGTGGCCGAGGAACTGCACCGCTCCGGGATCAAGGTCACCTACCTCACCTCCCGGCCGCGCGGCGCGACCCGCCGCGAACGCACCCGCTACGGCACGGTGGTACGCGGCGGCGGCCGGTTCACCGTCTACCCCTTCGTGCTGCTGTGGCTGTGGCTGCACCGCGGCCGGGTGGACGGGGTGATCGACTCGCAGAACGGCATCCCCTTCTTCGCCCGCTCGCGCTGCGCCGCCGCACCCCGCTGGTGCTGCTGGTCCACCATGTGCACCAGGACCAGTTCGGGTGTGGTTCCCCGGCCCGGTCGCGGGCCTCGGCCGGTGGCTGGAGAACCAGGGCAGTGCCCGGGTCTACGGGCGCGCGCGGGCGCGGCGTGTGTGCGCGGTCTCTCCCTCCTCCCGGGCCGAGATCCGCCGCAGGCTGTCGCTGCGCGGCCCGGTGCATCTGGCCCCCTGCGGCCAGCACCCTCACCGCGGCGCGCCCCGAGCCCGCGCCGGAGCCGCGGATCGTCTGCGTCGGCAGGCTGGTGGCGCAAAAACGCGTCGACGAGCTGATCCGGGCCCTGCCCGGAGTCCAACGCGCGCTGCCCACCGTGCAGTTGCACCTGGTCGGCGACGGCGAGCGCGCGCGAGGAAGCTGGAGAAGCTCGCCGTCGCACTGGGCGTCGCCGACTCGGTCAGCTTCTACGGACGGGTACCCCAGGACGTGCGCGACCGGCTGGTCGGCTCCGCCTGGATCACCGCGACCGCGTCCATGGGCGAGGGCTGGGGACTGTCGGTCATGGAGGCCGCGGCCGCCGGGGTACCCGCCGTCGCCTACTCCGTCCCCGGACTGCGCGACACCGTGCGGCACGGGGTCACCGGCTGGCTGCTCGAACCCGGCGACGACCTGGCCGGGACGCTGATCGAGGCCCTGCGTGCCTGCGCCGACCCGGTCGCCGCCGCGGCCCGGGCCGAGCGCTGCCGCGAATGGGCCGGACGCTTCAGCTGGGCGGCCACCGCCGCCCACCTGCTCGCCGCCCTCACCGCCGAGGACCGGCGGCTGCACAGTCTCGGCCCCGACCGGCGTACCGGCACCGACGCCTCCACCCTGGTCGCCGTCCCCACCGCCGCCCTGACCGGGGCGGACCTCACCGCGCTGCGCGCCACCGACCTGCTGGACACCTCCCAGCCCGGCCGGACCGTGGCGCTGCTGGTCGGCGCCGACGAGCACGACGCCGAGGCCGCCCTGGCCCGGATCGGGGTGGACACCGCCGTCCAGGGCATCAGCATCCGGCTCGCCCGGCACTCGGACACCCTCGGCTGGCGCGAGCACCCACCCGTTCCGGCCGCCCCGCCCGCCCCAGCGGGACCGGCGGCACCGACGGCATCGGCCGACGGCGCACCGACGGCCCGCCACCCGCGCGCCGGGCTGACCCGGGCGGCGCTGCTCGGCGGGCTGTTCACGCTCGCGCTGCTCGCCCGGCTCGCCTTCATCGACCGCTCCTACGACATCTTCGTGGACGAGATCACCTACAGCGTGGTGGGCCACGACCTGGCTTCCGGCGGCGGGCTGACGCTCTATCACCACCCCTTCGACCTGCACCCCCCGGCCTTCTTCAGCATGCTCGCCGCCGTCATCCGCACCGTCGGCCTCAGCGGCGACCGGCTGCATGTGCTGCTGGCGCTGCGGCCGGTGGACGCGGTGGCCGGAGCGGTGGTCGTGGTCGCGGTCACCGCCCTGCTCGACCGCGCGGTACGACGGCCGGTCGCGGTCACCGCCGGGCTGCTGCTGGCACTCGACCCCTTCCTCAACCTGTTCGACAGCCGGCTGCTGCTGGAGGCCCGGCCACCGCCGCCGCCGCGCTGGGCATGCTGCTGCTGGCCCGCACCCCGGCCCGGGCCCGCCCGGGCCGCCACCGGGATCGGTGCCGGACTGCTGTTCGCGCTCTCCATCACCACCAAGGAGCTGTACGTCTTCGTCAGCCTGCTGCCCGCGCTGGTGCTCGCCTTCGCCGCACGCGGCCCGGTACGGCGGACCCGGCTGACCGCGGCAGCCGTCGCCACCGCCGGATACGCCGTCTATGTGATCGCCATCGCCGCCACCGGCGGCTGGTCGGCCTGGTGGACCCAGAAGACCCAAGGGGTCGACCGGGCCGTGGGCACCGTGCAGATCACCGGCTTCAACAGCCCCACCGCGCCGGTGAGCCTGGTCAGCAGCCTGGAGGCGGACCTGGCCAACTACACCGTCGCCTACACCGTGCTCGTCCTCGGCGGCTGCGCCACCGCCTGGCTGCTCCTGCAACGTGCCCGCCGGCCATGGGTGTTCGCCGGCCACCCGGCCCGCTCGGCGGTCACCGCCTGGGCCGCCGGAGGCTTTCTGTTCATCGGCTACGCCATAGCCTTCGGCACCCTCGAAGAGCAGATGTTCTATCCGGTGATGGTCACCGGGACAGCGGCGCTGGCCGTCGCCGTGGACCGGCTGCTGCCCAGGCCACTGCTGTCGAGGCCACCACTGACCGGGACACCGCCGGGCGAACCGCTCCCGGCCCGGCCGCCGGCGGCCGGGAGGCCGCGGGTGCCGCGGGTGCCGCGACGGGTCGGCGCGGCCCTGGCGCTCACCCTCGCGGCGCTGGCCGCCGACGCCACCGTCTGGACGCAGGTGCACACCCGGCACGACGACACCTACCGCCGGATGCTGGCCTGGACCAGCGCGCACATCCACAAGGACAGCACCCTCGACGCCACCGACGGCAGTGCCCAGTTCCTGCTGACGGGCTACCGGATCGGCGACTGGACCACCCGCGCCGAACTCGACCAGCACCAGGTCCAGTACCTGCTGCTGTCCACCCGGCTCGACGCCGAGGGCTATGTCCGGCTCGACCCCTCGCTCACAGCGCAGTTGGGCAGGGGCATCCGGCTGCTGCACTGCGAGGCCGGGCAGACCAGCGGCGACCTGTGCCTGTACGACACCCGCGCCCTGGTCGCCGCCGACACCCGGCACAGCCCCGGTTCCGCCGCGGTCGGCGGGCCCCGGCCCGGGTCCCAGTCCGGGTCCCGGACCGCCGGTGCCGCCGTCCGCGCCGGTGCGGGTGGGGGGAGCAGCCGATGACCACCCGAACCGTCACCCCGCAGTCGGCCCTCGCCCGGCAGCCCGACCACGCCGGGCTGGCGGCCTCCGCTGCGCCCGGACGGCGTCCCGGGCTGGAACACGGCGCGGTGCTGCTCACCCTGTCCACCGTGCTGGTCAGCGCCGCCAACTACGGGCTCTCGCTGCTCCTGGTGCACCTGCTCTCCAGGACGGCCTTTGCCGCCTACGCACCGGTCTCCTCGGTGCTGCTCACCGTCGGCACGCTGGCCAGCGCCACCGTGCAGTGGGTGATCGCCCGTGAGATCGCGGTCAGCGCTCCCGGCAGCGCCCGGCGGCGCGGCTCGGTGCGCGGCGGACTGCTGCTGGCGCTCGGCCTGGCCGTGCCCTGCGCGGCCGCCGCCTGCGGAGCCGCGGCCTCGTACGCCGGTCCGGCACTGCTCGTGGTCCTGGCGGCCGCCTGCCTGCTGATCCTGCTCTGCTCCGCCGGCGCGGGCTACCTCCAGGGGCGGGAGTCCTTCGCCGGGCTGGCCGGGCTGCGGGTCACCGAGGCACGGTCAGGTTCGCGGTCGCGGCCGCGGCCGCGCTGGCCGGCTGGGGCAGCGCCGGGGTGGTGGGTGCCTTCGCCGCCGGGGCCGCCGCGGCGGCACTGGCCGGACTGCTGTCGATGCGACGTGATCTGATGCAGCGTCATATTTCCTCCACAGCTGTGACTGCGGCGCCCGGGCCGGAGCAGGACGGGCTGCGCGGCGAGCGGCGGCGGCACGCGATCTCCATCGGCTCCATCCAGACCCTGGTGTCCGCGCTGCTCACCCTGGATGTGGTGGTGGCCTCCGCAGTTCGCTCCGGCTCGCCGCAACTGGCGCCCTACCAGGCCCTGTTGGTGCTTGCCCGGATTCCGCTCTTCCTGGCGACCGCGCTGGCGATGGTGGTCTTCCCCCGGCTGGCGGCCCACCGCCCACCGGGCGCGGGGCGGGCCTCCAGCCCCGACTTCAGCACCGCGCTGCGGCGGCACTGGACGGCCGGCTGCGCGGTGACGGCGGTGGTCGGCTCCTGTCCCGCGCCGGTGCTGCGGCTGGCGCTCCCCGCCGGCTACGCCTCCTCGGCCGGGCTGCTGCTGCCGCTCGTGCTGGCCGGTCTGGCCGGCGCCACCGTCAATCTGGTCACCACGCTGTTCCAGGCCTGGGGCCCGGTACTGCGGGTGACCGCGCTGCTGGGCGGCCTGCGCGGTCGGCGGCGCCGCCTACGCCTGGACGGCGGCCGACCCGCGCACCCTCGCCTGGACCGCCGCGGCGGTCGACGGGGCGACAGCGGTGGCGCTGCTGGTCGCGGCCCGGCGGCGGCTGGCCCGGCTCGGTCCCGCGTGGGGCGCGGGCCCGGCGCTGGCCCTCGGCGCGGCGGCGACCGGCGTACTGCTGTGGCTGCGGCCGCATCCGGCGGCCTGGGCGGCCGGGGCCGCGGTGGTCCTGGTGACCGCCGGCTGGCGGCTGCGGCCGCGGCGGCGCAGGCCGGGGCCCTACCGGGTGCTGCACCTGGGCTTCGAGGCCCCGCAACGCCCGGGCGCGGGCGGCGGTTCGGTGCGCACCCACGAGGTGAACCGGCGGCTGGCCGGGAGCGGCGTGGAGGTCATCGTGGCCTGCGCCCGCTACCCCGGCTTCCGCCCGACCGAGCTGGACGGGGTCCGTTATCTGCCCTTCGGGCTACGGCTGAGTACCTTGACGAACCATCATTTCGCGTCCCAGCTGGCCTACTTCGCCGCGGTGGTCACCGGCCTGTGGTGGCTGGTCCGCCGCTGGGACCCGGATGTGGTGGTGGAGGACTTCGCCGCGCCCTTCTCCTCGGTCTGCGTACCGTATCTGACGCGCCGTCCGGTGGTCGGCGTGGTGCAGTGGCTGTTCGCTCAGGACAAGGCGCGCCAGTACCACCTGCCCTTCGGCGCGGTGGAACGGCGGGGCGTGCGCGCGCACACCCATCTGGTCGCGGTCAGCGACGACCTCGGCGCGGAGCTGCGGCGGCGCAACCCGGCCGCCGAGGTGAGCGTCGTCCCCAACGGGCTCGAACCGTCCGCGCACACCCCGCGCCCGGGCCGGACCCGTGACCACCTGCTCTACCTGGGCCGCCTGGAGATCGCCCAGAAGGGCCTGGACCTGCTGCTGCACGCCTACGCGCAGGCCTCCCCGGCGCTCACGGCGGACCTCTACATCGCGGGCGACGGGCCCGACGGCCCGGCGCTGCGGGCACTCGCCGACCGACTGGGCATCGGGCCGCGGGTGCACTGGCTCGGTCGGGCCAACGGCGACGACCGCTTCGACCTGCTCGCCGCCGCCCGGCTGGTCTGCATGCCCAGCCGGTACGAGACCTTCGGCATGGTGGCGGCCGAGGCCCTGGCGGTGGGCACCCCGGTGCTGGCCTTCGACATCCCCTGCCTGCGGGCGCTGGTCGGCCCGCAGGTGGGGGTGCGGGTCCCGGCAGGCGACGTGCCGGCGCTGGCCGCGGCGCTGGCCGAGCTCGGCGACGACCCGGCCCGCTGCGCGGCCTGGGCGCGGCCGGGCCGGCCAGCGTCGCCCAACTGGACTGGGACGCCCTGGCAGGCCCAGCTCGCGGCCTACGGCGGGCGTCCGGCCGGTCGAGCCGGGTGTGGCCGATGTGGCGGGCCAGATCGCGCACATCACCCGCGACCGCCGGCGCAGGCCCGGACGAGCTCTGCTGATCGGCAACTACGGCAACGGCAACACCGGCGACGAGGCCATCCTCGCCCGGCTCGCGGAGCTCGCCGGTCCGCACCGGGACCGGATCACCGTGGTCAGCGCGACCCGTCCGAGGTCGACCGGCTGCACGGGCTGGCCGCCGTGCGCACCACCTCCTGGCAGGCGGTGCGCGCCTTCCTGCGCACGGACGCGGTGGCGGTGGGCGGCGGCGGGATGTTCGGTCGCGGACTGCCGCCGCTGGTGGCCGTGCTCCCGGCGGTGCGCTGGCGGCCCGGCTGCTCGGCAAGGAGATCCACATCGTGGCGATCGGAGCCTATCCGGACACCCCGCAGCCCACCCGCTGGCTGCTCCAACTGGCCTGCCGGTACTGCGCGTGGTCACCGTGCGGGACACCGGCAGCCGCCGGGTGCTGTCCGCAGGGCCCGCGCGCGGGTGCGTCCGGTGCTGGTGGCCGACCCCGCCGAGACGCTGACCCGGCCGCACCGGCGCGGGTGGCCGCCGAGACCGGCATCCGGCTCACCCCCGGCCGCTGGTGGTGAGTCTGAAGGCCATGCCCGACCGGGAGGCGCTGCGCCGGGTGCAGGACTCGGTGGCGCGGGCACTGCGCGAGCGGTCACCGCGGGACGACCGGCCGGTGGTCTTCCTCTGCCTGTCCGACCAGGGCGACTACGGTCTGGGCGCGGCATACGCGGATGCGGAGCTGGGCCGGCAGGTCGCCGAGCAGGCCGGGCTGCGCGACCGGCCCGGTTCGCCGGCCCCGGGCTGCATCCGGCGGTCGCCAAGGCGCTGGTGGGCGGCGCGGCCGGGGTACTGGCCATGCGGCTGCACGCGCAGATCTTCGCGGTCTGCGAGCAGACGCCGCTGCTGGGCTCCTTCGAGGCCAAGGCGGACGCCTGGCTGTCCGCCACCGGCTCCGAGGCCTGCCGCACGAGGACCTCGACGCCGCGACGGTCGGCCGGTGGCTGGCCGGGCTGGAGCAGCCGGACGGGTCCGCCCGGCGCGGGACGACCTGGGCGATCCCGGTGGCACCGAGGCCGTAGCAGTACCGATGGCCTCAGCAGTAACGATGACCGTAGTGGTACCGGTGATCGCACGGGTACCGATGATCCGGATGGCCGGGACCGCCCGGACGGTCACATCCAGGAGGACGACCGGAAGGAGGAGCGGACGACCGCCGCCGAGCGGGCGTAGTCGGCCAGGGTGACCCCGCCCGCCCGCCAGCAGGTCCGGGGCGTTCATCCACATCATCCCGCTCAGGTGCAGCGCGGTCACCCGGGCCACACACAGCCGCAGCGCGGAGAGCGAGGGCGGCCGGTGTTCTCCCCCGCCAGCGGCACCCGTACTGGGTAGCCAGCTGGGCCAGGTACTGGACCGGGCTGGTGAGCTGCGGCGAACTGCCGCGCCGCCGCGTCAGCCAGGTGGTGTACGCCAGCGCCCGGGCTGCCGGGAGTACGGCCACCTGCTGGGCCCAGGACTCACCGGCGGCGAGCATCCCGCCCTGCTCCGCCTTGCTGCTCCGTCGAGGCCGTCGTCGACCGCCGCGTCCACCTGCCCGGGCGCAGCCCCAGCCGGGGAGCAGCACCGGCAGCTGCCCGCTGGGGAACAGGCTCGCGGTGGTGGTCAGCAGCCAGCGCTCGTAGCCGGTGATGGCGTCCAGGTAGGCGTCGATCTCGCGGGTCGCCTCCGCCCCGCCGCCGGTCCCCGGGCGCCAGCCGGGCACCGGGGAGTCGGCCAGCGCGGAACTGTCGAAGTCCCACAGCGAGTTGTGTGCCGGCGCTGTCCTGGGCGGCGGGTAGCGCAGTTCGCCGGAGAGCAGCCCGCCGACCCGGACCGCGGAGAAGGCACCGGCGCCGAGGCCGTCGCGACCAGCCGCAGGTAGGCGCCCTCGGCCTGGCGCACCGCCGGGTCGAAGACGGCGTCGGCGACGGCGGTGCCGTCGGTGGTGGATCCGGTCCAGTTGACGCCGTACTGGTTGCGGAAGCGGGTGCCGCCGGGCAGTTGGAACACCCAGTCGGCGGGTACTGGAGCCCCGGGTCGAGCACCACCCCGACGCCCCGGAGCGTAGTTGGGCGACCAGCGAGGCGATGCCCGCGACATACGCCGGATCGGTCCGCCCCGGTTCGGGCTCGTACAGCCGCCAGGACACGCCGACCACGCGCGGTTCAGCCCGGCCTTCGAGATCGGGGCCACATTGCCGGAGGACACCTGGATCACCCCGAACCAGGGCGCACGACGGTCCCGCCGCCGACCCGGCCACGCGCACCCCGACCACGGTGGCGGCCACCAGCAGCAGCACGATCACCACTGCCCGGCCCGCTTGCGCACACTCCTTCGTAACCCGGCTGCTGCCGCCATCCGTGTCCCCTCCGCCGGCCCGGTGGTGCTCCGAGTGTGGTGCACCGGTCCCATCATCCCGAAACCGGATTGCGGAGGGATCACATCAGCCTGTGAGGGGCGCCACCACCGGCCGGTCGTCGGCCGGGCCGGCCGCCACCGTTCCGGTACACCCGCCGGATGCTGGTGCCGCGGGCCCGTACGTCGGCGCCGTAGATGTGCAGCGAGACGGCCTTGTCCCGGCCGGCGTTGCGGACCAGGTGGATGTCCCCGGGCGGGGCCAGGCGGCCGGTGGAGGCCACGCACCATGGTCTGATGCACGCGGGGCCGGTGGCAGAGATCGGCCGGGCTGTGGCCGAGTACACGAGGAGCGGTCCTTCGACCGAGCACCGCACCGGCAGCTGAACGGCGACTGCCCCGGCCACCTCCATCGGCGGCCGGGCAGTCTCCCGTCACGTCGGCAGCCCCGGGGCTGCCGACGCTGCGCGGCGAGCCGGAGGGTCAGCTGCCGGTCCAGCCGTGGCTCCGCGCGTTCCGGGCCAACGCCTGTCGTACGTGCAGAATCTGATCGCCCGTCAGCGAAGGCGCGGCGCGAGCAGGAGCTCGGTTACTTCGTTGACGTACTCTGCCGCCGGGAGCACGTCGCACGCGGAGCCCTCGACGTCGGCCGCCGGCCCGGCCGTGCTGCCTGCCCCGGCGACCGCACCGGAGGCGAACAGCCCAGTCGGCACTCCGTCCTGCTGCTGGTCCGCCAGTTGCACCGCGGAGGCCTTGGGCCCGCGGTCCCCGTCCCAGCGTGAACTCGACTGTCAGTCCGGAGCGCACCAGTGCCTCGGGGATCAACAGGTCGTTCACGTGGAAAAGACGTCCTCCCCGCCATTCCGGGTGCGATGAAGCCATAGCCCCTTGTGCTGTCGAACCGGATCACACGACCAGTTGCCACGCCAACCCCGACAAACGAAACCCCGGGCCCTTTGCCCACAGATGATCGAATAGATCATGCCCGAGCCGATTGACCCTCGCAAGGCGTTCCCGGTCGGGCACGGCACGTGTGCAGCACGTCGGCCGAAGGGCTACCAGACGCGGTAGGGAAGGAACTTGCCGTTGAGCACGATCCGTGCGCGGTCGCCCTTCGGGTCGGCCACCCGTTCCAGATCGATCTCGAAGTCGATCGCACTGACGATGCCGTCGCCGAACTCCTCGGTGACGAGTTCCTTGAGTGCCGCGCCGTAGACCTGGACCATTTCGCCGAGCCGGTAGGTGAGCGGGTCGGTGGGTCGATGGCGGCGGCGCTGCGGTCCGGCGGGAGCCGCAGCGCGGTGACGGTCTCGGCGGAGAGCGAGAGCAGGTCGCCCAGGGTGGCTGCCTGCTCCGCGCTCAGCGGCTGCTGGCCGAGGACGGCCGAGGTGCTCCAGACCACGCTGTGGCCCAGGGCGACCGCGATGTCGGCCCAGGTCAGACCGGCGGCCGCCTTGGCCGCGACGGCCACCCGGCCGGCTTCCAGCCTGGTCATGCTGGCGAGTGTCATTGCCGCTCCTCTTTCGTCAGGGTTCGCGTCGCGGTTCCACCCGGTGGCCCGCGGGACCAGCCGACCATGTCCGGGTCATGCCCGTCAGCCGTTTCGGGACGCTGCCGGGCATTGAGCCCTGGCGAGGAGGCGGAGACAGGCCGGCGCTCGACTTTAATAATGCGCAGTATTAATATGAGGTCATGGCCAGAACCACGTCAGGTGGCGAGACCCGGATCAAGCTGCTCCGAGCGGCGGAACGGCTCTTCGCCACCCAAGGTGTACACGGGGCGCAGACGCGTGACATCGTGCGCCTCGCCGAGCAGGGCAACCCTCGGCCGTCCAGTACCACTTCGGCTCGCGCGACGGGCTGCTGGAGGCCGTGATGGCCGCCCGGCAGGAGCGGGTGGAGCAGGTGATCGCCCCGCAGCTGGACGAGCAGGCGAAGCGGTCACTGGAGTCGCTGCTGACGGTACTGATCCAGGTCGAGGCGACGGAGCTGCGCACCGAGCGCGGCCGCCACTGCCTGCGGATCTCAGCCCAGATCAGCCACCGCAGCGGGTGCGCGACCGCACCCCGCACCCCACCCTGGCCGGTACCGGCTACTGGCGGCTGATAGGGCTGCTGGAGCAGCGGCTGGGCGATCTGCCGGAGCCGGTGCGGCTGGAGCGGCTGGATCTGGTGCTCACCCTGATCGTGCCGCGCTCGCGGACCGTGCGCAGCAGTACACGGACGGCTCCGAGCCGCTGACCGACGAGCCCGCCTTCCTGGCCGACCTGGCCGCGATGGCCGGCGCCATGCTGCGGACACCCCCGCGCTTCCCCACCGGGGATCGACTTCCTACCTGGAACAGTGAGAGACATGAACGACCTGACCGGCAAGACAGTCATCATCACCGGCGGCGCCCGGGGCCTGGGCGCCGAGGCGGCGCGGCTCGCGGTCGCGTCCGGTGCCCGAGTGGTGATCACCGACGTACTGGACGAGGCCGGCGCGGCCACCGCCGCCGAGCTCGGCCCGAACGTCCGCTTCCACCGTCACGACGTCACCTCGGTGGAGGACTGGCAGGCGGTCACGGACTTCGCGCTGGCGGAGTTCGGCAGCATCGACGGTCTGGTGAACAACGCCGGGATCGCCACCGGGACAATGCTGGAGAAGAGAGCGTCGAGTTCTTCCGCAAGGTCGTGGACATCAACCTGACCGGGGTGTTCATCGGCATGAAGACGGTCATCCGGTGATGCGGGCCAATGGCGGCGGCTCCATCGTCAATATCTCCTCCGCCGCGGGGATGATGGGCCTGGCGCTGACGGCGGCTACGGCGCGTCCAAGTGGGGCGTGCGTGGGCTCAGTAAGATCGGCGCGGTGGAGCTCGGCACCGACCGGATCCGCGTCAACTCGGTGCACCCGGGCATGACGTACACGCCGATGACCGCGCAGACCGGCATCCGGCCCGGGGAGGGCAACTACCCCAACACCCCGATGGGACGCGTCGGTGAGGCTCCGGAGATCGCCGCGGCCATGGTCTTCCTGCTGTCCGACGACGCCTCGTACATCACCGGGGCCGAGCTCGCGGTCGACGGCGGCTGGACCACCGGGCCGACCGTGAAATACGTGATGGGCCAGTAGCGTTGTCCTCGGCGCCGCCGAAACGGGTTCGGCGGCGCCGAGGTGACGGTATGTCACACAGCATGCGTTTCAGACATCACTGCCTGACACCGCGTCATTCAGCCGGCAGGTGCGCCGCAAGCGCGGTGACGTGCAGGGTGTCGTCGTCTATCGCGCCGGGCGCGAAGCCGATGGTGAGGTGGGTGGTCTCGTTGGGCGGGGTGACCTCCAGGTAGGACGGGGTCACTGACTTGACGCCGTAGGGAGCGTGCCAGGCGAGGTCGGACCAGGCGGACTGGCCGGGCTTGAGGGTGACGGTGTGGCGCCCGGGTCGGCGGCGAAGTAGGTCGAACCCCAGACCACCTGGATCGGCAGCACGGAGTGCTTGCCGTTCTGCAGGGCGAGGCCGGGGTAGCCGTAGACGGTGCAGGTCTGGTGCGAGGTGTTGGTCAGCGCCAGGTTCTCGCCGAAGTTGCCCACGCCCGCCTGGTTTCCGTCGGCGTGCAGGGAGGCCGTGAGCGCGCTGGTCGCACAGCGCTGCGGGGCCCGCACGGTCTGCGCGTTGGCACTGCCCGCGCCGACCGCGATCAGCGCCGCGGAGACGGCGACCGCCGCGCCCAGTCCTGCCGCTTTCCTCAGCTGAGTCTTCATGATGTCCTTTCTGGCGGCCCGCCGGCGCACCGCGCTGCCGCGGTTCTACGGGTGGTTCGACCGGTGCCGCGCTTGCCGTGCGGCACCGACCGCAATGAGAGACGACGCCGTTTTCCTCCGGTTGTAAAGGGATTGCAAAATCCGCCGGGCGCCTCGGCCATGACCGGCGCGCCGGGCGCCGACGGAACCCGCCCCGCCGATGGCCCATCCGACGGCGCCCGACACTCCTGGCCCAATGCATGTTTGACAGGTCATTCGGACACGAATGATCCTGCTCCCGCAGGGTTTCTGCCACCCACCGAGCGAGGAGCGCGCCGTGCGACGCAAGCAGACTGCCGATCAACCGCCGCTGGGTACTGGCGTTCGACGCCTCCTGCGCCACCTGCCGGGAGGTCTCCACGGCGGTACTGGAGGCTTCCGGCAGCAGGCTCGAAGTACTGCCGCTCACCCACCGGGACGTCGGGCGCTGGCGCGAGCAGGCCCTGGGCCCGGCCGCGCCCTGGGCCCGACGCTGATCCGGGTGGTGGACGAGCAGGCCCGGGCCTGGACCACCGGCGCCGGGATGGCCGTCCGCTCGCCGCCCGGCTGGGGCCGCGCCGGGTCCTGCGGGTCCTGAGCGCGCTGGGCCGGCTGAGCCGCCCCGAGGCGCGGCCGACTTGGCACCGAGCGGCGGTTCGGGGATCAGCCGGGCCGGTTCTGCGGCTGACCGCAGGGCTGGGCGCGCCATGGGGCTGGTGCTGATCGGCAGGACTCCGCCTTCGCCGGGGCGACCGGCGCGGCGGTCCGCTGGGCGCGGGCCCACAGCGGCAGACTGCCGCGCCACTACGACGAGTGGTGGCCTTTCCGGTGGACTACCGGCGGCCATCATCTCCCAGCTGGGCCGGAGGACCGCAGCCGGCTGTGGGGCGAGCACCTGGACCGCTATCGCGAGCCCGTCCGGACCTGCCGCCGCGGCAGCGGTCGGTGGTGGACCGGGTGCCGAACTGGCCGCCGACTCCTCGGTGTTCGCCACTGTCCCGGCCCCCTCGTCGGCGCTGCACCGGCGGGTGCTGGAGCTCAAGGAGCAGGCCGTGCGGGCGTTCGGCCGCAGGAGAGACGGCGCTGGTGGAGACCCTGGGCCGAGGGCGGAGGCGTCGGCCCCCGGGACGGCGTCAACGGCTGCGAGTGCTCCTCCGGCGGGTCGATCTGCCTGTGCGCGTACTGCGACTGCACCTACCCCGAGGGGATCTGCGGGGCCACAGCCCGGGCTGCGGCTTCCTCGGCCTGTACGAGTGCAACGGCCGCTGCAACGGTGACGGCTGCCACGCTGCTGAACCGGTACGCGGCGGGCTTGGCCCGACGGAGGATCAGCATTAAGGTAAGCTTACCTAACTTCCAGGAGGGCTACTGTGAGCCGCGTACGGACCGGAGCGCCCAACCCCACCCATGCGGAGCGGGCCCGCAGCATCATCGCGCCGCCTCCTCACTGAGCGCCGGGCCGCGCCGCGAGGACATCCTCGGCCCCGACCTGGTCGCTTCGGCCGGGACGTCCGCTGCACCTCCCCGCCGACTGCGTCGGCCCTGGAGCGGACCGCGCCCCGCCGGGGTTGCCTGGTCCTGGAGTGGACCGATGTCGCGCCGGTCGCGTCCGGCAGCGGCTGCGCGCCCGGGTACGGATCACCGGCCTGTTGCACCCGGTCCCGGCACCGGCGCCCGGGGAAGGCTGCTGGAGCCCCGTCAGGTGAGCTGGTCTTCGGCGCGTCCAGCACCTGGTCGATCCGGGCGGGCTGCTGGCGGCCGAGCCGGATCCGCTGGCCCGGTCGAGGCCGGCTGCTGATCCACCTGGCCGAGGACCACCAGGACCGCTGGCCGCGCTGACCCGGGCTGTCCGCCCGCGACCTGCTCGGGGTCACCCGGTGGACCCGCTGGCCGGAACCGGTACGGCATCGTGCTGCGCCTGGACTATCTGGAGGCCTCACGGGACGTCCGGCTGGCCTTCGGTGAGCCGCTGGACGACCCGGAGCAGGTGGGGCACCGGATCCACGTCCTGGTCGCCCACTCCGCGCACCACGGCAGGCGCTCGACCCGCACCTGAGACCCGCGCGACCGCGTCCCGGCGGCCACGTCCCGGCAGTCGCGGCCCGGCAATTGCTCAGGCCTCCCGGCCCCTGCCCTCCGGGGCGGACTCGGGTCCGACCGGCTGCCGGGGAACGCTGCCGACCACCCGCGAGCGGAGCTCGCGGCGGACGATGCTGTACGGGCCGAGCCCGGTCAGCGCCCGGGTGAGGTCGTCGTGGGTACCGCTCGCGGGCGCCGCGTTGACGATGGCGATGCTGGATGCGTCCAGGTGCGCGGGCAGCAGCGCGTTCAGCGTGGCAATGGTGTGCACCGGCACACCGCCTGCGCGGCCTCGGCGGTGGCGATGACCGAGGCCGGGCTGCGGCCGTGCCCGGCCAGCAGCACCAGGTCGCACTCGGCGATCGCGGACCGGGTGAGGCTGTGCAAGTCCGTCGTGGTGTAGCACCACTCGTCCGGATGCTGGCCGCGCAGCCGGGGGAAGCGGCGGCGCAGCACCGCGAGCAGCCGGGTGGCGACCGCGGTCGGGTGCCCGGCACGATCACGAACGCCGGTTCGTCGGGGTCGGCGAGCAGCAGCCGCTCGGCGTCGTCGGCAGTCTCGCACATGGCCAGCTCGCCGCGCTGGGCGCGGTCAGCGGCGGTTCGGCGGCCCCGGGCGCGGCCGGTGCGCCGACCAGGATGACGGTGTCCCCCCTGGCCCGGAACCGCTCGATGGCGCTGACCGCCTGGTCCACCGCCCGGCAGGGAGTGGTCAGCGGGCAGCCGCAGGCACGCCAGTGCTCGGCGCGGTCGCCCTGGGCCGGAAGCCGCGGGCCCGCGTCGGAGGAGCCGGGACCGGGGACACCCGAAGTGCCGATGCCGGAGGGAAAGACGTCGGGCGGAAGGACGTCGGCGGGAAAGGCGCGGGAGGGAAAGGCGCCGGAGAGGCCGTCCCGGGACGGGTCGGTGCCGGAGGGATCGGCCCGGGCGCGGGGCGTCCGCCCTCGGCGCGGGCATCGGGCTGGACCGGGATGATCAGGCGCCTGGTGCGCAGGGTCGCATGCCACTGCGTCACCTGCTGCCGCGCGTAGGCCTGGGCCTGCGGGTCGGCGGCGGAGGCGGCGAGCGCGAGCCGACGATGCCACCGGCGGGTTCTCGTAGGTGGCCGTGAAGACGGTGCTTGCGCCGTGGCGTTCGTCGGGGCGAGCTCGCGCTCGGACAGCGCCGGGTGGGGTGGCGAATCCGCCTTCTGGCGACCTGGGCAGCAACGGGTGGGGCCGGCAGTCGACCGTCCGCGCCGCGGATGCACCCATGACCGTGGGCGACGGATCCCGGAGCCAGCCGGATCCCGGCGTGATGGAATGTCTCCAAGAGCTGACTTCGGTTCATGGCCCCTGCTCCTGCGGGTGGGTTCGCGTTCGCGCAGGTCATCAAATCAGTGCCGGGTGTCATTGCCCTTCGTCATGCCACTTTCACCCAATGGGCGCGCGTCCGCGATCTGGCGTCGGCGCGCAGCCGGCCCGCGCTCGTACAGGGCCGCGGCAGCCCGGTTGCCGGTGTGCGGGCGCAGCCGGGCGCGCAGTATCCGCAGCCGGTCCGCGCGCGCTGCGGATCGGGGTAGAGCTCCAGGAAGGAGCTCCAGCTGTCGCAGGCCTGGTCGAGGTGGCCGAGTGCGAGCTGGGTCTCGGCCAGTTCGGCGAGGCTGATGGCCTGGAGCGGCGTTCGTCGGCGGGCCGGTGCGCAGCGAGGTGTGCAGGGCCGTGACCGCCGCCGCATGGTCGCCCATCCCCGGGCGCCGCCGCCTGTTGCAGGGCGAGCGAGCCCGGGTAGGCACCGACCGGGGTGGACCGCTGGTGGCGCGGTCCAGGCTGCGCTCGGCCGCCACCAGGGCGCTCGCGGCGGCCCGGCGCTGGCCGAGGCAGGCCCGGGTGACCGCCCGCTGCCCCAGCAGGAATGCCTGGAGGTGCGGGCGCCTGCCGCAGCCCGGTCTCCACCGCCTGCTCGGCGAGCCGGTCGGCCTCGGCGTAGTGGCCCAGCGCATGTGCCTGGACGCTGAGGCCGCGCACCCCAGGGCGTAGCCGATGGGTCGCCGGCCTCACCGGCGAGGGCTATGCCGATGAGGTAGTACTGCTGCGCCGGGCCGTTGCGGTTGGCGTCGAAGTGGGTGAAGGCACACAGGTAGGTGAGCTGTCCGGCGACGGTGAACAGGTCGCGCGGACAGCGGGCGCGCTGTCGGACCTGAGCCACACCACGGTACTGGCCAGGTACTGGCGCAGGCTCTCCCGCACCGGACCGGCTCCGAAGGCGGCGTCGTGTTCCGAGAACAGCGCCAACAAGGCGCGGGCAGTGCGCACTTGGGACATGCCGACGGCGGGTGGGTGCGGTCCCGGGCGGTCGGGCGGCGCCGGTGGTGTGGTCCGGTCGGGTACGGCGAGGGCGGCCAGCGAGTACGCGCCGCCAGGGACGCCCCGGCGGTCGATGGCTCCGGCCAGTCGGTCGAGTCGGTCCACTGCTTCGGCTCCCGGGGTGGCGGGTCGATGGCGGTGCCGCTTGCGCCGTCGGCGGTCGCGGCCGGCGCCAGCCCGGTGTCCGACGGGTGCAGGCGCTTGGCGAGTTGGCGGGACAGTGCCTCGGCGGCGAGTTCGGGACGGGTGACGCGGGCGGGTGCCCGCCAGCCAGTGTCCGACCGCGCTGCGGTCGTAGTGGAGCTCCAGGCCGATTTCGGCGCCGACGGCGTTGATCTCACGGGCGAGGGCGGCTCCGCTCCAGTCGGCCTGTTCCAGCAGCCGGCGGAGGCTTGGTTGGGTGTGTGCGGGGACCGCACGCCGACTCCTCTCGGTGCGTCTTCTCTCCTGTGCGCGGCGGCCCGAAGACGTCTGCCCCCGGGCGCCTGCGCCCGATCTGCGGCGCCCAACCGGATGTTCCACATCCGCATCGGTTCCACATATCGGCTCGCCCGTCTTCTGGGTGCCGGAGCACAGGCGAGCAGTCTTAAGACTGCGTCCCCGTCGCACGGGGCGCGTAGGGCGTACGGATGCGCACCCCGGGGGACGCACCACGCGCGCCTTCTTCCTTCCGCAGCACCAGTTCTGACCTGACGTCATTTTCTGCGAGGAGTCCCATGCAGCACAGTCTTGCGACCGGAGTGCCCGCACCGGCACTGCGGCACGGAGCAGTTCATCTCTTTCCCGGCCAGGGCGACTTCGCGCTCGGCCCACTGATCGCGGCCCTCGCCCTGCGGGTCCGCTGCGGACCGCGGCGTTGCGGGTGTTCCAGCAGGTCGACCGGGTGGCGGCGGAACGGGATCTGCCGCCGCTCGGGCCGTGGCTGCTGGGCCCCGCCCCGCCCGCGATCCGGAGCTGGCCGCTGCCACCCCCGGCGTCCGACAACTGGCCGTTTTTGCTGGTTCGATGATGGTTCATCAGGCACTTCGCGCCTCGCACGGCGAGCCGGGGGCGGTGCTCGGGTGAGCTTCGGCGAGATCCCGGCACTGACCGCGGCCGGGGTGCTGACCGTCGCCGACGGCGCCCGGATCGCCCTGGACCTGGCCGAGGTGATGACCCCTGCCCCGGAGGAATGACCCTGCTGCGCTGTTCGGAGCGGCGGCGGCCGGCTGATCGACCGCTCCGGTACCCCGGGGGTGGTTCTGGCCTGCATGAACGACGACGGTGAGACCGTGGTCAGCGGCCCGCTGGAGGAGTTGGACGTGCTGGAGCGCAGGGCCGCGCAGGAGGGGTGGTGCAGGCGGTACGGCTGCGGCTGCCGTTCTCCGCCCACCATCCGGCGCTGCGGGCAGGCGGCCGAGTTCGCCCGGGCGACCAGGGACTACCGGTTCGCTCCGCCCCGCTGCCCGGTGTACTCGGCGGTGGCCGGACGCGCCTATACCAGTGATGACGTTCTGTCAGTTCACTTGGCGGACTGCCTGGTCCGGCCCGCTCGGGTCGCGCTGAGCATCCGGCTGATCGCCGACCGCAGGCCGTCCGGCTACTTCGAGGCCGTACCGGCAGCGCGCTGACCCGCAGTGCCCGCCGGGTGCTCGCCGACGTCCGCCCGGCGGTGCGTGCCCCGCTGGGCGAGCCCGGGTTCGTCTGGTGACCGCGCCGGCGCCGGACCCCACCGCCCCACCACTCCCATCGCCCCCGGAAACCCCGGCGAGCCGACCGCGCCGACCGAGCCGACCGCGCCGGCCGAACTGACCGAACTGACCGAACTGACCGAACTGATCCACGGACGTTGCAGCGCAGCGCTGCTGGACGCGCTGGGCCGGGTCCTGGCCGCCGATCCGCCGCCGCGGCGCCGGATCCGCACGGTCGCGGCCCGCGTCTGCTGCGGCGGCTGCGCGCCCTGGGCGGGATCCTGCCGCCGGCGACGGAGCTGTTCCGGGATCCGGCGGCGCTGGCCGCGCTGCACGCCTGGGCCGCGGTCGCGGAGCCTGCCCTGTGCATGACGACGGTCAACCACTACCTGCTCTGCCTGGGCTCGATCGTGCAGCTCGCGCCCGACCACGGGCCGCTCGGGGCCGAGCTGGCGGCGCTGGAGTCGGGCCGCGCAAGGGCACCTATCTGATCACCGAGGTCGGCCGGCGCGAGCATCATCGCCCTCCGGACCCGCGCCGAATTCGACCCGCTCACAAGGGAGTTCGTCCTGCATACGCCGGACGCCGCGGCGGCCAAGTTCTCCGGCGTGGCGCGGTCGGGCTGCCGCAGAGCGCGGTGTGCTGGCCCGGCTGATCGTCGGGGGTGCGGACCGGGGGTGTTCTCCTTCCTGGTCGATCTGAACGGCGCGGACGGGCCACTGCCCGGGGTCCAGGTCTCCGGTGTCATGGAACTGGGCGCGCTGCCACTGGACTACGCGCAGGTGCGCTTCCACCGGGTACGGCTGCCCTTCGAGCGCTGGCTGCGCGACAGTGCCCGGATCGACGGCGACGGCCGGTTCCACGACCCGCTCGGCTCGCCCGACCTGCGACTGCGGCGCACGCTGTGCGTGGGCCAGGCGCTGTGGGGACGCTGCCCTCCGCCGCCGCGGCGCTGTCGCGGCAGTCCGCGGTGCTGGCGCTGCGCTATGCCCGGGGGCGCCGCGCCGAGGGACGGCTGGCGCCGGGGACCGCTGCTGCGGTACCGGACCCAGCAGCGCGCGTACTCACCGCGTTCGCCGACGCGTTCGCGCTGACCTGCGTCGCGGACCGGGCCTCGACCTGTGGGCAACCGGCCTCGCGGAGCAGGCCGGGGCCGGTCAGGCCGGGCAGCACAGGGCCTCGGGCGGTCCGATGGACTTCGGCCCCTGGGCCGCCGTCAGCGGGCCGCTGGCCGCCTACAAGGCGCACTCGGTGCGCGCCGCGGCCCGGATCGTCAGCGGCTGCCGCCGCCGCTGCGGCTTCTCCGGCCTGCTGGACGTCAACCGGCTCGCGGGCTACCAGGGCTTCCTGGACGCCTTCGACACCGCCGGGGGCGACAGCCAGCTGATGCTCTACGACCTCGGCCGGGCCCGCGTCCTGAACGCCGACGAACACCCCCCGGGCGCTGCCCTGCCGCCACTGGACGGTCCCGGCTGGTGGCCGGCCGTGGCCCGGGCGCACGAGCGGCGGCTCGCCGCGGCGCTGCGCGCGGAGCAGCCGGAGGAGGACGGCTTCGAGCAGTGGAACCCGCTGCTGGAGCGGGCCGGTGAGCTCGGCGAGGCGTACGCCGCCAGGCTCGCCGCGGAGGCGGTGGCGCACTGCCTGGCCGCCGTCCGCGACCCACGGCTGCGGGAGGTCCTGGGGCTGCTGGCCACCCTGCACGGGCTGTCCGGCGCCCGCCGCTGGGCAGGCCGGCTACTGGCCGCGGGCACCCTGTGCCCGGACGACCTGCGGCCGCTGCCGGACACCGCCGACCGGCTCGGCGACGCGCTGACCCCGCATCTGCCGCTGCTCGAGCGGGCGTTCGGATACCCCGCGGAACTGGTGCGCTCGCCGCTGGGCGCCCCCGACTACACCCTCGCCCTGGCCCGATCGCTCACCTGGAACCACGGAGGAAGCACATGACCGCCACCCGCCCGGACGCCGGATCGGCATCCGGGGCATGGGCACCTACCTGCCCGAACGCATCCGCACCAACGAGGAGGTGGCGCGCACCACCGGGGTCACCGCCGAGTGGATCAGCGAACGCACCGGGGTGCACACCCGGCATGTGGCCGCTCCCGGGCAGGCGTCCTCGGACCTGGCCGCCGCCGCGGTCAGCGCGGCGCTGACCGCCGCGGGCGTCCGGCCCGACCAGCTGGACCTGCTGGTGTGCGCGACCTCCACCCCCGACGAGCTGGGCCCGTCCACCGGCTGCCGGATCCAGGGCCTGCTCGGCGCGGACCACGCGGTCGCCATGGACGTCAGCGCCGCCTGCTCGGGCTGGCTGTTCGCGGCCAAGGTCGCCCACGACTGGCTGAGCAGTGACCCGAGCGTCCGCTTCGCGGCGGTGGTGGGCGTGGAGACCTACTCCAAGTTCCTGGACCCGGCCGACCGCGGCACCGCTGTGCTGTTCGCCGACGGCGCGGCCGCCGCCGTCCTGGGGCCGGTCGAACCGCCGTACGGCTTCACCGACTTCGCCTTCGGCTCGGACGGGACCCTGGCCGACCAGGTGCTGATCCCGGCCGGCGGCAGCCGCCACCCGGCCAGCGGCGCCAGCCTGCGCGACGGCGGGCACTTCATCCGGATGGAGGGCCGGGCCGTCGGCGCGTTCATCGCCGACGTCTTCCCGGAACTGGTCCGGCGGGCGCTGGAGCGCAACCGGCTGGAGCTCGCCGACATCGACTGCCTGGCCGCGCACCAGCCCAACCCGGCCCTGCTGCGCCGGCTGAGCCGACAACTGGGCTTGCCGGACGACCGCGTGGTCGTCGTCGGCGACCGGGTCGGCAACATCGGCGCCGCCAGCGCCCCGTTCGCCCTGGCCAGCGCGGCCACCCTGGGCCGGCTGCACCACGGGGCGACGGTGCTGATCAGCGTCTTCGGCGCCGGGATGACCTGGGGCAGCTCGCTGCTGACCTGGAGCGGCGCGCCCTGCCTGCACCACCCGCCGACCCTGCCCGCCCCGTCCGTGTCCCGCTCCCCGGAAAGGCTGCCCGCATGAGCACCACCGCCCCGCGTCCCATTCACCCGCACACCCCCGCCGCCCGCCCGCACCCCGTGGACCGGTACCGCGTCGGCGGGGCCCGCGCCCTGGTGACCGGGGCCTCGCGCGGGATCGGCCGGGCGGTCGCCCTGGCCCTCGCCGACGCCGGGGCCGACCTGGCCCTGGCCGCGCGCACCACCGCGGCCCTGGAGTCCAGCGTCGCCGCGGTCGAGGAGCGCGGACGCAAGGCCTTCCCGGTCGCCGGGGACCTGGCCCTGCCCGGTACGGCGGCCGAGGTGGTCGAACTGGCCGCGGCGGCGCTGGGCGGGCTGGACATCGTGGTGCACAACGCCGGGATCCTGCCCGGCGACGGGGGGCCGGTCCCGATCCTGGCACCCTTCCAGGACACCCGGCAGGAGCACTGGGTGCAGGTGGTCTCGGTGAATCTGAACGCCACCGCCGAGCTGTGCCGCGCGGCGCACCCCCATCTGGCCGTCTCCGACCAGGCCAGCCTGGTGGTGATGTCCTCGGCGGCCGGGCTGATGGGCACCCCGCTGCTGGAGGCCTACGCCGCGACCAAGGCGGCCCAGGTCTCGCTGGTCCGCAGCCTGGCGGTGGCCTGGGCGCGGCAGGGCATCCGGGTCAACGCCCTGTGCCCGGGCTGGACCCGGACCGACATGACCGCGTTCGCGGGCGACACCGGGCCGCTGTTCGACTGGCTGATGAGCCATGTCCCGATGGGCCGTCAGGCCGAGCCGGAGGAGGCGGCCCGCGCGGCACTGTTCCTCGCCTCCCCCGCGTCGTCCTATGTGACCGGGCACGCCCTGGTGGTCGACGGCGGTCTCTCGGTCCCGGACGGCGGCCTGGCCGGAACGCCCAAGCCCGCCTCCCCGTTCGCCGTCGGCTGAGCCGGCCCCGGCTCTGCCCCCGACCCGGCCCCATCCGCTCCCGCGCGCCCCCAGGGATCCCGCCATGCCGTCCGACGACACCACCGCCGTGATCACCGCCATCGGCACCTGCCTGCCCGACGCGTGCTGACAACGACGAGGTCATCGCGCGGGCGGCTGGCAGCACCGACGAGTGGATCCGCAGCCGCACCGGTATCACCCGCCGCCACCGGGCCGCTCCGGCGACCAGCACCGGCGACCTCGCGGTCGCGGCCGGGCGGGCCGCGCTGGAGCACGCGCCGGGGCCGCGGCCGGATCTGCTGCTGCTGGCCACCACCACCCCGGACCACCCCTGCCCGGCCACCGCCCCCGAGGTCGCACACCGGCTGGAGCTGGACGGCATACCCGCATTCGACGTCTCGGCCGTCTGCTCCGGCTTCCTGTACGCGCTGATCACCGCCACCGCGCTGCTGCGGGCCGGGACCAGCGGCAGCGCGCTGGTGATCGCGGCCGAGACCTACTCCACCATCATCGACCCCCGGGACCGTGACACCGCCGCGCTGTTCGGCGACGGCGCGGGCGCGGTGCTGCTGCGCCCGGGGCCGGTGACCGCGCCCGGGGCGGTGCTGGCCGCCGAGTGGGGGTCGGACGGGGCCGGGCGCGGGCTGATCACCGTCCCCGGCGCGCGCTGCCCGCAACCACTGCCCGAGGGCGCGGACCTGCGCTACTTCCGGATGCGGGGGCGCGAGGTGTACGCGCAGGCCGTACGCCGGATGACGCTCTCCGCCCGCACGGCGCTGCACGCGGCCGACTGGCCCGCCGACAGCGTCCGGGCCTTCATCGGCCACCAGGCCAACCAGCGGATCCTGGACGCCGTGGGCGAGCGCCTGGGGGTGGCCCCGGCCCACCGCATCGGCAATATCCGCGAGATCGGCAACACCGCCGCCGCCTCCATCCCGCTGGCGCTGGCCGACGCCACTGTCCGGGGCGCGGTCGCGCCGGGGGCGCGCACCCTGCTGACCGCTTTCGGCGGCGGCCTGACCTGGGCCTCGTCGTCGCGCTGACCTGGCCGGCCGCGGTCGCCCGCAGCGGCCGGAGCCGTCCGCCCCGGGCCCTGCCCCCTCCGCCCGCTGTCCGCACCGCCCGACCCGCGAGGAGCCTGCCATGGACCCCGTCTACCAGCATCTGGTCATTGTGCTGACCGAGAAGTTCGAAGCCCCCGCCGAGCGGATCCAGCCGCAGAGCACCCTGGACGAGCTGGAGCTGGACTCCCTGGCGGTGGTCGAGCTGTATCTGACCCTCCAGGAGCACTGGGGTGTCCCGCTGGACGACAGCGCGGCGACGCCGGAGACCACCCTGGCCGAGATCGCCGGGCGGTGTCCGGGCTGCTCGGCAAGGGGACGCCGTGACCGGGTGGTCCGCACCGGTCGCGGTGACCGGGCTGGGGCTGGCCACCCCCGCTGGGATCGGCGTGCCCGACACCTGGCGGGAGGTGTGCGCGGGCCGGCCCACGGCCCGGGCCGACCCGCTGCTGCACGGGCTGCGCGCGCCGTTCTCCTGCCGGGTGCCCGGTTTCGACCAGGAAGGCCCCGGCGGGCCGAGCTCCTGGCGGCTGGACCGGGTCACCCGGCTCGCCCTGACCCGCCGCCCGGGAGGCCGTCGCCGACGCCGGGCTCGACCCCGGGCAGTGGCCGTCGGAGCGGGTCGCGGTGGTGCTGGGATCCGCGGCGGGGGGCATCGGCTCGCTGGAGGCGCAGCACCAGCGCCTGCTCCAGCGGGGCCGGCGGCGCTCTCCCCGTTGACGCTTCCGGCCTTCCTGCCCAATATGACGGCCGGTCAGCTGGCGATCGACCTGCACGCCGGGGGGCCGGTGCTGCACACCGCGGCCGCCTGCGCGTCCGGGGCGGCCGCGATCGGGATCGCCGCCGGGCTGCTGGCCTGCGGCGCCTGCGACATCGCGCTGGCCGGCGGCGCCGACGCCATGGTGACCCGGTTGTGCTCGGCCGCCTTCGCCCGGATGGGCGCGCTGTCCACCCGGGCGCAGGACCCGGCCGCCGCGTCCCGGCCGTTCGACGCCGCCCGCGACGGCTTCGTGCTGGCGGAGGGGGCCGCGGTGCTGGTGCTGGAGCGGGTCGCCGACGCCGGGGCCCGGCGCCGCGCCCCGCGTGCCCTGCTGGCGGGCTTCGCCGGCACCTGCGACGCGCACCACGCCACCGCCCCGATCCGGAGGGCCGCGCGGCGGAGCGGGCGCTGCGGCAGGCCCTTGCCCGGGCCGGGGCCGCTCCGGGGATGTCGACCATGTGAACGCCCATGGCACCGGAACCGCGCTGAACGACTCCGCCGAGGCCGCGCTGCTGGCCCGGGTACTGCCCGCGGGCCCGGCGGTGACCTCGGCCAAGGGGGTGCTGGGCCACACCATGGGCGCGGCCGGGGCGATCGAGGCAGCGCTGACCGTACTGACCGTGCAGCACGGTCTGATCCCGCCGACCGCCAACTTCGAGCGGCCGGGCCCGGACACGGACCGGATCGACGTGGTCGCCGGAAGCGCACGCTCCCGCGGGTCACACTGGCGCTGAGCGATTCCTTCGGGTTCGGCGGCCACAACACCGTGCTCGTCATCACTGCGCCCTGAGCCCTCGGCGCCCGCACGCCAGTTCTGATGGCACGTCAATTTTCGCCAAGGGAAGGGTCTTACCGATTTTTTGGCATGCGCATGACTTACAATTGACCTACCCGGGAGTACGTTGGCGGACGCTGTGAATCTGCCCGCAACCACCCACTCGCAACCCGGGAGGGCTATCCGTGCACCGATCCCGAAGCGTGCTCCGCCCCGGCCGCCGGTCCCGACGTGCCTCCATGGTCGTCGCCCTCGCTGCCGCCGCGGCGCTGATCGCGCCGGCCGCCACCAGCGCCGCACCCGACGTCCAGCCCAGACCGGCGGCCGCCAAGGCCGCAGCGACCGTCACCGACTACTGCGACGGCCAGTGCTCCGACATCCTGCCCCCGGGCGAGAACGGCAACGAGACGCTCGCGCAGATCCTGCTGTTCAAGGCCTTCGGCATCCGCCCGAGCAACAACAACGACCAGCTCGCGCCCTACTCCAACCTGGTGTCCTCGTACACCGGGCTGACCGACTCGCAGATCAACAGCTTCTACAACAGCTCCTCGTTCGGGTCCCGGCCAACCAGGTGCAGCGGGTCGAGACGCCGGAGAGCGGGGTCACCATCGTCCGCGACACCACCGGCATCCCGCACATCTACGGCACCACCCGCGCGGAGGGCGAGTTCGGCGCCGGATACGCCGGGGCCGAGGACCGGCTGTGGGTGATGGACCTGATGCGCCACCTCGGCCGGGCCGAGCTGACCTCCTTCGCCGGCGGCGCGCCCGCCAACCGGACGCTGGAGCAGAACCTCTGGCAGACCGCCCCCTACACCGAGGCGGACCTCCAGGCGCAGGTCAACGCGCTGGCCTCGGACGGCTCCCAGGGCGCCCAGGTCAAGAGCGACATCGACAACTACCTGGACGGGGTCAACGACTACATCGCCCAGGTCAGGGCCGCGGACGACTTCCCCGGCGAGTACGACCTCACCGGCGCGTCGATGCAGCCCTTCACCGAGACCGACATGATCGCCATCGCCGCGGTGGTCGGCGGCCTGTTCGGCAGCGGCGGCGGCGAGGCGATGCAGTCCGCCCTGGTCAAGGAGGCCGCCGAGGCCCAGTACGGGTCACCGAGGGCGACAAGGTCTGGTCCGCGCTGCGGGAGCAGAACGACCCGGAGGCCACGCTGACCCTGCACAACGGCCAGAGCTTCCCGTACGGCCAGCCCGCCGCCGGGACGCCGGTGCCGCCCGCGATGCCCGACCCGGGCACGGTCACCCCGGTCGACATGGTGCAGAACGCCACCGGATCGGCCGCGTCCAGCGCCACCGCCAAACCCTCGACGGCGACGGCGGCGACCAGGGCCGCCACCTCCGCCGCGCTGACCAGGCTCGCCGCCAAGGTACCCACCTCGGTGCGGACCAAGCTGGGTTCCCGGATCGCCGCGGTGAACGGCATGTTCGACAGCGGCGCCATGCCCGGCGTGGACCTGCCCGGCCCGGCCAGCAGCACCCCGGCATGTCCAACGCACTGGTGGTCTCCGGCAGCGACACGGCCTCCGGCCACCCGGTGGCCGTGTTCGGCCCGCAGACCGGCTACTTCGCCCCGCAGCTGCTGATGCTGGAGGAGATCCAGGCCCCCGGGCTCAGCGCCCGCGGCGTGTCCTTCTCCGGGCTGAACTTCTATGTGGAGATGGGCCGGGCCCCAGCTACGCCTGGAGCGCCACCTCCGGTGAGCAGGGCACCGCGGACACCTTCGCGGTCAAACTGTGCAACACCGACGGCAGCCCCGCCACCACCAGCTCCACCGCCTACCTGGACAACGGCGTCTGCACGCCGATGCAGAAGCTGGAGCAGGCCGACTCCTGGAGCCCCACCATCGCCGACGGCACTGCGGCGGGCTCCTACGACCTGGTGATGTACCGGACCGACTACGGCCTGGTCGACTACACCGGCGAAGTCGACGGGGCCCCGGTGGCCTACACCGTCCAACGCTCCACCTACATGCACGAGGCGGTCTCCGCCATCGGCTTCATGATGTTCAACGATCCGAGCGTGATGTCCACCCGGCCGGATTCGAGACCGCGGCGGCCCAGGTCGGCTACGACTTCAACTGGTTCTATGTGAACGACACCGACACCGCGTACTTCAACTCCGGCCTCAACCCGGTGCGTGCGCCGGGGACCGACCCCAATCTGCCGATCTGGGGCACCCGGCGAACCAGTGGGTGGGCTTCGACCCGACCACCGACAACTCCGAGGACACTCCGCCCTCGGCCCACCCCAACGCCACCGACCAGGACTACTTCGTCAGCTGGAACAACAAGCAGGCCCAGGACTACAGCGCCGCGGACGGCAACTACAGCTACGGCCCGGTGCAGCGCGTCGACCTGCTGAACCAGGGCATCACCTCGTATCTGGCCACCGGCGCCAAGTTCACCCGGGCGGCGCTGGTCCAGGTGATGGAGCAGGCCGCGGTCACCGACCTGCGTGGCAAGGAGGTGCTGCCGCTGCTGCTCCAGGTGATCAACAGCCAGCCGGTCACCGACCCCGCCCAGCAGGCCCTGGTCTCCGAACTCAGCACCTGGCTCCAGGACGGCGCCACCATCGTCCCGACCAGCTCCGGCGCCACCACCTTCCAGAACTCCGCGGCGATCCAGCTGATGGACGCCTGGTGGCCACTGCTGGTGCACGCCGAGTTCGAGCCGGGCATGGGCAGCAACCTGTTCACCACGCTCAGCAACGACATGCAGGTGAACGAGTCGCCCTCGGCGGGCAGCAGATCTCCGGCAGCAGCACCTCCTCCAACGAGGCCCAGCCGCACAAGGGTTCGGCCTTCCAGTACGGCTGGTGGGGGTATGTCAGCAAGGACCTGCGCGGCGTGCTCGGCCAGAGTGTGCAGGACCCGCTGCCGAGCACGTACTGCGGCAACGGCGCCGGGCTGGCGGCCTGCCGCACCGCGCTGCTCAACTCGCTGACCACCGCCGCGGCGGAGCCGGCGAGCACGGTCTACCCCGGTGACTCCTTCTGCTCGGCGGGCGACCAGTGGTGCGCCGACAGCATCATCCAGGACGCGCTCGGCGGGATCACCGACCCGGGCATCACCTGGCAGAACCGCCCCACCTTCCAGCAGGTGGTCGAGTTCCCCACCGGTCCCTGATCCCTCGGCTCCGGCCGGCCCTGTCCGGCGGACGGCGGCGGCCCCGGTCCAGGATGTTCCTGGACCGGGCCGTTGCTCCGTTCCTGCGGGCCGGACCGCTCCTGCTACGTGCGGATCACGGGTAGATCTGGAACTCGGAGAGCTGGCCGGCCGGCCAGCCTGTTGGCGGTGAAGTTGAGCCGCAGATAGCGGTCGCTGGTGCCGCTGGGCAGGTTGAAGCTGACGGTGTTGCCGGTGGCGGGGTTGAAGGTGTAGTTGGCGGAGGCGACGACGGTGGTCCAGGTGCTCGTCGTTGGAGGCCTGCACGCTCAGGGTCTGCGTGCGGGTGGCCCAGGAGGTGGCCGGCGGCAGGTCCAGGGTGACCGAGCCCAGGGTCTGGGTGGAGCCGAGGTCGGCCTGGAGCCACTGCGGGAAGGCACTGTCGGTGCTCTCCCAGTAGGTGCTGGTGTTCCCGTCGTTGGCGTTGGCGGAACATAGCTCTGGTGTAGCCGCTGGCCGTCATGGTCGCGCCCAGGGCCAGATTGGTGGTCGCGGAGGGGTTGCCGGTGCCGCTGAGGCCGATGGTGGTCGGGCTGTTCCCGGCGTTGCTGCTGATCGAGACGCTGCCGGTACGGCTGCCGGCCGCGGTCGGGGTGAAGGTCACGCTGACCGTGCAGGAGCCGTTCGCCGCGATCGACGAACCGCAGGTGTTGGTCTGCGCGAAGTCACCACTGGCGGTGATCCCGGAGACGGCCGCCGCCGCGCTGCCGGTGTTGGTGACGGTGACCGTCTGCGCGGCGCTGGTGGTGCCCACGTTCTGCCCGGCGAAGCTCAGCGCGGACGGTCCGGCGGACAGCGTGGCCGAGCCGGTGCTGCTGCCGCCACCGCTCGGAAGACCTCGAAGTCCGACAACTGCCCGGCGTTCCAGCGGTGTTGGCGGTGATGTCGACCCGCACGTACCGGCGGTGGCCGGTTGAAGGTGATGGTCACCGTTGTTGTTGGCGTTGGGGTCGAAGGTGTAGCCCGTCGAGCCCACGATGGTCGAGAAGTTGCTGCCGTCCGTGGAGCCGAGCACGACAGGGTCTGCGTGCGGGCGGCCCAGCCGGTGGACGGCGGCAGCTTCAGGACGACCTTGCCGATGCTGTAGTTCTGGCCGAGGTCGACCTGGGCCCACTGCGGGAAGAGCCGTTGGCGCTCTCCAGTAGGTGCTCGGGTCGGAGTCGGTCAGGTTGGCCGCGAACATACGGCTTTGACCGAGCTGGCCGAGGCAGGCGCGCCGAGGGCGATGTCGGTGCTGCTGTCGATGCCGCTGCCGCTGAGCGCGATGCTGGTCGGACTGTTGTTGGCGTTGCTGGTGACGGTCACCGCGCCGGTCCGGGCTCCGGCGGCGGTGGGCGCGAAGGTGACATCGACGGTGCAGGAGGCACCGACCGCCAGGGTGGAGCAGTTGTCGGTCTGGCTGAAGTCACCGGTGGTGGCGACCCGGAGACGGTCGCCGGCGTGGGGGTGCCGTTGTTGGTGACCGTCACCGCCTGCGCGGCGGTCGAGGAACCGACCACCGTGCCCGCGAAGGTGAGGCCGCCCGGGGTGGCGTTGAGGATCGGGCCGGGGGCAACTCCGGTGCCGGACAGGCTGACGCTGTTGGTGACCCCGCCCGCGTTGACGGTCAGACTGCCGGTGCGGCTGCCCGCGGCGGTCGGGTCGAAGGTCACGCTGACGGTGCACGAGCCGTTCGCCGCGATCGACGAACCGCAGGTGTTGGTCTGCGCGAAGTCACCACTGGTGGCGATCGACGAGACCGGCGCGGCCGTGTTGGTCGGGTTGGAGACCGTCACGGTCTGCGCGACGGTGGTCGAACCGGTGGCCGCCGAGCCGAAGTTGAGCGCGCTCGGGGCGGTGGTGACCCCGGACGGCGGGTACGGCGGGTAGACCGGTGCGGGCCACGGGCCGCAGGAGGGGGTACCGGAGATCCCGGAGTTCCCACCCCCGTCGGTCACCACGAAGTTGCCGCCCTCGCAGTTGTACACCGGCGAGGACGCTCCCACACCGGTCGCCGTGACGCCGGTGAAGGTCGCCGCGCCGCCGGTCTGTTCCTGGAGCGCGTAGGTACCGGTACCGGCGATGGTGACATTGTTCAGCGAGACCCCGCTGACCGTGCCCTCCACCCACTGGACTGCCTCGTACGGGCTCTGCTCGATCAGCGCGTTGGTCACATTGACCGGGCCGGTGACCGCGCCCTGGCTGCCGTCGAACCACAGCGCGCCGACGCCGAACTCCCAGTTCGGGTCGAGGTCGCCGTCACGGATCATGTGTTGTTGGAAACCGTGGTGGTGCCGACCGGGGTCGAGGTGAAGCGCTGGGCCACGGTGATCCCGCCGCCCTGGGTGATGCCGGTGTCCTTGACCAGGTTGCCGGTCACGGTGTTGTCGTGGCCGCCGTAGATCGCGATGCCGTTGGCCAGCATCTGCAACTGCACGGTGTTGTCCGAGATCATGTCACTGGCGTCGGCGCCGATACTGGAGTCGGCCCAGGTCGCGATGCCGTCGTCACCGGTGTTGCGGATGTCGCTGTCGGTGACCGTCGAGTTGGTCACACCGCCATGGAAGTTGATGCCGTCCGCGGTGGTGTCGCGGATCCGCATACCGCTGAAGGTCAGGTTGTTCATCGGCCCGTCCATCCAGGCGCCGACCTTCATGTGCTCTATCCAGATGTTCGACACGGTCGAGTCGCTCATCGCGCCGCCGATACCGTTCACCTGGGCACTGTCGTCCCGGTCCTGGACGTTGCCGAAGATGGCGAAGTTGGACAGGTGCACATCGGTGCTCGGCGACGGCGCGGAGTTGCCGTAGAAACCGGGCGCCGACCCGGTCACCGTCGAGTACCACATGCCCGCGCCCGCGACGGTCACATCGTTGACGCTGATATGGCCGGGGATGTTGTAGCTGCCCGGCGGGATCCACACCGTGCCGCCCGGGCCGGCCGCGTTGATCGCGGCGGTGAACGCGGCGGTGGAGTCGTTCACCCCGGTCGAGTCGGCGCCCTCACTGGTCACCGACACCGAACCGGCCGGCTGCGCCAGCGGCGCGGCCACCTGCTCGAAGTCCGCGAAGTCGATGGTGTACGAGGAGGCCGTGTCCTCCGAGTCGACCTGGAGCGTGAAGGTGGTGCCGGCCGGATAGGTCGTACCGAACAGCCGGTGCGTCTCGTCGAAGAAGTGGTGCGCGTTGCCGGAGCTGGGGGTGTTGGTGAAGGGGTAACTGCCGTAGTACCAGCTGTAGGCGTTGGTCAGGCTGAAGTCGCTCTGCTTGGAACCGTTGATGTACAGCGACAGCGGGGCGGTGTAGACCGAGCCGTCCGAGCTGTCGGGGATGCTGTAGCGGAAGTCGATGGAGTTGGTCGCCACCGGAGTGGTGAAGGTGACGTACTGACCAGTGCCCTGAAGGGTCACCGCCTTGCGGCCCGACGCCTCGTCAGCGAGTTGGCCCTGGGTGTAACTCGGGCCGATGACAGTGCCGTTGGTGGCGGAGCTCTCCGCCTGGACCTCCGCGTACGGCAGGCTCGCGCCGCTGCCGCCGGTGGCGGTGGCAGGGGCGGCGGCAGCCCACGCGGGGGCCGCCGCCAGGGAGGCGACGCCGAAAGCAGGCACCATCGCGGCGACCACCGCGACGCTGACGGCTCTCCGCAGCTTTCCTATGGAACGAAACACCTACTGCTCCTTTCGGTGCCGGGCGGCGGTGAACCGGCGGCACCGCGGTCATGGGGGTGGGAGCGGAGCTGAGGACAGGGGGACCCGAACCGCCGAAGGGCAGAACGGGGCGCCGCCTCGGCCAGTCGGAGCCGAGCGGGGTGGGTGTGGGCAGTGGCGGCGCATGGGGACCGTAACTGCTTGGACATGACTGCGCAATATCTCTACACATCAACGATGAAAATCTGCTGTGCACTGCAAGATCCAACGCGATACCCCAGCCGCATCACCGACGCTCAGCCAAGCACAGACCAGGGCCCGCCGTATGTCGAGCGCAAACGATTCCGTCGCAGGTGAAATGGGACGGGCCAAGTGCCGCGACAGTCGACCATCATTCCCTTGCGTAAAATACGCAAAAAATCGACAGCCATGGGCGGGTACGGCGGGCGAAGGCCTGGGTGGCGACCGGCGTGGGTGCCGGAGCGCCGGGCGCGCGGGCCCCCGGGGTGCGCGGTGAGCCTTTGGAGCCGCGCCGAATGCTCTGCAATGATCTACCGCCGCACCCACGCCATCCGCGCCAGGGAGCACCTGTGACGCCTTCCGTCCGTCCCCTCGACCACCACTACCGGGGCGAGAAGCCCCTGCGTACCCTCGCCTTCCTCTACCGCGACGCCCGCGGCCGGCTGACCGTCGGCACTCTGTCGTTCCTGGTGAAGCACAGCCCGGCCTGGTTGCTGCCGCTGGTCACCGCGAATGTCATCGACATCGTGGTGAAGCACGGGCCCAGCTCCGGGCTGTGGATCAACTGCGGCCTGCTGCTCGGGCTGCTGCTGCTCAACTTCCCCGGCCACCTGCTCTACGTCCGCTGCTACAGCCGCTCCATCCGGCGGGTCAGCACCCGCCTGCGCTCGGCGATCTGCCGCAGGCTCCAGCAGTTGTCCATCGGCTACCACGCACGGGTCAGCGCGGGCGTGCTCCAGACCAAGGTCATCCGCGATGTCGAAACCGTCGAGCTGATGGTCCAGCAGTGCGCCGACAGCGGGCTCGCGGCAGTCAGCAGCCTGTTCGGCGGCCTGCTGATCATCGGGGTGAGGACACCGCTGTTCCTGCCGCTGTTCCTGGTCGTGGTCCCGGCGGCGGCGGTCCTGGTGATGAGCCTGCGCAACCGGCTGCGGGAGCGCAACGAGTCCTTCCGGCAGGAGGTCGAGCTGCTCTCCTCCCGCGTCATGGAGATGACCTCACTGATCCCGATCACCCGGGCGCACGGCCTGGAGCAGGACGCGATCCGGCGGGTCGACGGCACCCTGCGGCAGGTGCAGGGCTCCGGACTGCGGCTGGACCTGCTCAACGGCCGCTTCGGGGCGCTCTCCTGGATCAGCCTGAACACCCTGGGCGTCGGCTGCCTGGGGAGTTCGGCGTGGTGCGCGTACACCGGGACGTTCGGCATCACCGCCGGCGACGTGGTGATGCTCAGCGCCTTCTTCACCACCCTGACCGGCGCGGCGACCTCGCTGATCAGCCTCGCCCCGACGGTCAGCAAGGGCCTGGAGTCGGTGCGTTCGGTCGGCGAGGTGCTCCAGGTGCCGGATCTGGAGCAGAACTCCGGTAAGGACGTGGTCGGTTCGGTCATCGGCGAGATCCGCTTCGAGGACGTCGACTTCAGCTATCCGGGGGCGGACCGCCGCTCCGTCCGGGACTTCTCGCTGACCGTCTCCCCCGGCGAGACGGTGGCGCTGGTCGGCCCGTCCGGGGCGGGCAAGTCCACGGTGCTGAACCTCGCCATCGGGTTCCTGCGGCCCGACAGCGGCCGGATCCTGCTGGACGGCGTGGACATGGAGACGCTGGACCTGCGGACCTTCCGGCGGTTCCTGTCCATCGTGCCGCAGGAGTCGATCCTGTTCGAGGCAGCGTCCGGGAGAACATCACCTACGGCCTGGAGGGCGCGACCGAGGAGGAGGTACGGACCGCCCTGCTGGACGCCAACGCGATGGAGTTCGTCGACAGACTGCCCGCCGGTCTGGACACCGTCGTCGGTGAACGCGGGCCCGGCTGTCGGCGGGCAGAAGCAGCGGCTGGCGATGGCCCGCGCGCTGATCCGCGACCCGCGCGTGCTCGTCCTGGACGAGGCCACCTCCGCGCTCGACACCCGCTCGGAGGCGCTGGTACAGCAGGCGCTGGCCCGGCTGATGCGCGGGCGGACCACCTTCGTGGTCGCCCACCGGCTCTCCACCATCCGTGGCGCGGACCGGATCGTGGTCCTGGAGGAGGGCCGGATCGCCGAGATCGGCGCGCATGAACAGCTGATCCACATCCCCGGCAGCTACTCGCGGCTGCACCAGGCGCAGCTGCGCTGAACCCGCACGGCGGAGCCGACGGCCCCCGCCGGCCGGGCCGGCCGCCCGGTCCGGCTCCGGAGCGCCCGGCCCCGGAGCCACCGGCCCCGGAGCCGGGCGGCTCACGCCGCCTTGAATGCCTCGCGCCAGCCCACCCTGGCGCCGCTGCGCAGCACCGAGTTGCGGTAGATCCGGGCGGCGAAGCGCACCATCAGCACGGCTACCGCCAGCGCCAGCGCCAGTGCGGTCAGGCTCTGCCACAGCGGGACCGGGCCCAGCGCGATCCGCATCGGCATCAGCACCGGCGCGAACGGCGGCAGCATGGACAGCACCGTGGCCAGCGCGTTGCCCGGGTGGGCGGGCAGTACCGATATCCCCACGACCCAGGCCGCGACGATGGGCATCAGGATCGGGGCCTGCACCCCGCCCAGGTCCTCCTGCCGGGAGACCAGCGCGCCCGCGGCCGCGAACAGCAGCGCGTAGAAGGCGAACCCGGCCAGGAACCAGGCCACCCCCACACGGCCAGGCCCAGCACTCCGCCGGAGGAGAGGCTGAGTGTCCCGGCCGCCCGGCCGGAGACCACCCCGGCAGCCAGTACCAGGGCGACCTGCCCCAGACCCAGCAGTCCTATGCCGATCACCTTTCCGGCCATCAGCTGCCAGGGCCGGACGGCCGCCAGCAGCAGCTCCACCACCCGGCTGCTCTTCTCCTCGACCACCCCTGGGCGATCAGCGGCCCGCAGGTGATCAGCGAGAGATAGATCAGGAAGCCCACGACAATGCCCACCACCAGGTGCTGGGTCTGCACGGCCTTGGCCGGGTGCAGTTGCTGCACATGCACGATAGCCGCCGCCTCGGCCCCGGCGACCTGGCCCGGACTGCCGCCGAGCCGGACGATCTGGGCGTCCAGGGCCCGCTCACGGGCGAGCGAGCCGAGCACCGTGTTCAGGGTGCCGTTCAGCGACTTGTCCACGGTGACCTGGAGGCCCTGGCTCTGCGGGACGGCGACCACCAGCGCGTCCAGCTGCCCGTCGCGCACCTGGGCCAGGCCGGCCGCCTGGTCCGGCACGGTGCGCGGGACTATCCGCACCCCGGCCGCCTGCCCGCCCGCCTGCAACGGCGCGGCCAGTGAGGCGTCCTGGCGCAGCAGGCCCACGGTGCTGGCGCCGGGGCCGTTGTCGTGCACGAAGTGCAGCACCACATTGGTCCCCACCACCAGCAGCACCATCAGGGCGACGGCGATGCGGTACGCCCGGGAGCGCAGCCGGGTGGTCAGCTCCCGGCGCGCGACCAGCGCCACCACCTCGCGGCTTCCGCCCGCCGAGGCCGGTCCTTCGTCGATGCCGCTCATGCCGTGTCCTCCTGCTCACTCACCACGTGCCGGAACAGCTCGGTCAGCGAGGGCTGCCGCCGGGCGAACTCCCTTACCGGTCCGGCGGCCAGGGCTGCCGCGAGTACCGCCTGGTCATCGGCGCCCGGGGCCAGCTCCAGCACCGTCCGCCGGCCCTCGGTGCCACGCACGGTGACCCCGGCCAGTCCCCCGGCCCAGTCGGCGGCCGCGCCCCGGCCTCCACCACCAGCAGCTCCCGGCCGCCGGAGCGCAGTTCGCCGACGGTGCCGCAGGCGACCAGCTCACCGGAGCGGACGATGCCGACCCGGTGCGACAGCCGCTCGACCAGCTCCAGCTGGTGGCTGGAGAAGACCACCGGGACGCCGGTCGCGGCCTTGGCCCTGAGCACCTCGCTCATCACGTCCACCGCCACCGGGTCGAGCCCGGAGAACGGCTCGTCCAGGACCAGGATCTCCGGGTCGTGGACCAGCGCGGCGGCGAGCTGGACCCGCTGCTGGTTGCCCAGGCTGAGCTTCTGCACCTCGTCGCCGATCCGGCCGCCACGCCCAGCCGCTCGGCCCACTCGCGGGTGGCCCGGACGGCCGCGGCCCGCCCCAGTCCGTGCAGTCTGGCCAGGTACTCCAGCTGCTCGCCGACCCGCATCCGCGGATACAGCCCGCGCTCCTCCGGTATGTAGCCGATCCTGGCCCGGGTGCGCGACGTGACCGGGGCGCCGTCCCAGCGGACCGCCCCGGAGTCGGCCGCGAGCACTCCGAGCACGATCCGCATGGTCGTGGTCTTGCCTGCGCCATTGCTGCCGACGAAGCCGAAAATCTCGCCCGCGCCGACGCCGAACGTCATCTCGTTCAGCGCCACGGTCTCGCCGTAGCGCTTCGAGAGCCGGTCGATCTCCAGCCTTCGATCACCCACTGCTCCCGCACCTCCCGATCCCGGCGGCCCGTTTGAGCCGCTCAATAAAGTGATATCACTCTGATAGAGTTGTGCCAACAGTGGTCCACAGCAGAAGTTAAGGAAGGCAGACCATGAGCAACCAGCAAGCGGCCGTCCCCGAGCTCCCGGCGATGCCCGAGCCCACATTCAAGGAGCGCCGCATCAGCGGCGCCCCGGCCTGCCCATGCTGGGGCTCGGCGTGGTGCTGCTGCTGGGGGCGGCCGCCCTGATCGCCGTCGGCGCCTGGGAGGCGTCCCGGCACAGCAACGCCCTGGGCAGCACCCTGATCGTCGTCGGCGTGCTGGTCCTGCTGGCCGGGGTGATGGTGCTGCGCGGCCTGGTCGCGGTCGCGCCCGGCCAGGCGCAGGTGGTGCAGCTGCTGGGCCGCTACCGCGGAACCCTGCGCACCCCCGGCCTGACCTGGGTGAACCCGGTCACCACCCGGCGCACGGTGTCCACCAGGATCCGCAATCTGGAGACCGAACCGGCCAAGGTCAACGACGCCGACGGCAATCCGATCGAGATGGCCGCGGTCGTCGTCTGGCAGGTCGAGGACACCGCCAGGGCCGTGTTCGAGGTGGACGACTTCCGCAAGTTCGTCGCCATCCAGACCGAGACCGCCGTCCGGCACATCGCCAACAGCTACCCCTACGACGCCCGCGAGGAGGACCGGCTCTCGCTGCGCGACAGCACGGACGAGATCACCAGCACCCTGTCCACCGAGATCGCGGTCCGGGTCGCCTCGGCCGGGGTCCGCGTGATCGAGTCCCGGATCACCCGGCTCGCCTACGCCCCGGAGATCGCCCAGGTGATGCTCCAGCGCCAGCAGGCCGGGGCGGTGGTCGCGGCCCGGCGCCGGATCGTCGAGGGCGCGGTCGGCATGGTCGAGATGGCCCTCGACCGGCTCGCCGAGAACGACGTGGTAGAACTCGACGAGGAGCGCAAGGCGGCCATGGTGAGCAACCTGCTGGTGGTGCTCTGCGGCGACCGGGGCACCAACCGGTGGTCAACACCGGCTCCCTCTACCAGTAGGCACGGCTTATGGCGTCCGAACGCAAGAAGATCCTGCTGCGGCTCGATCCCCTGGTGCACGACGCACTGGCCCGCTGGGCGGGCGACGAACTGCGCAGCACCAACGCCCAGATCGAGTACCTGCTGCGGCGTGCCCTGGCGGAGGCGGGGCGGCTGCCCCGCGACGCCGCGGGCATCGCCCGCCGGGGGCGCCCGCCGAAGACCGCACCACCGGAGGCCCCGCAGGACGCCCGGAAACGGGGAACCTGGAGGAGGAGGCCCCCGCCGAGGGGCACTGACCCGGGAGGGCCCGGGCCCGGTGATCACGTGCTCCGCCCTTCACCGGCCCGCCCTTCACCGACCCGCCCGGCTTCGACCCCCGGCTTCGATCCGCCCGCAAGTGACCCACCGGAATGTGATCCACCGGAAGGAACCCCATGGACCTCCCCGAGACCCTCCCGGCCCGGCTCTACCTGCTCGCCTACCTGCCCGCCCGGGAGCACCTCGCCCAGCGCACCGACCTCGGGCTGCTGCTGCGCGCGGCCGTCCTCGCCGACCTGCTGCAACGCGGCCTGGTCCGGGACGAGAAGGGCGCGCCGGTCCCGGACCTCCCGGCCCCGGCCCTGCTCGACCCGCTGCTCGCCCCCACCCTGGAGGAGATCGCGGAGTCCCGCCCGCGCCGGTGGGAGCGCTGGATCACCCACGGCAACCACGGCGCGGTACGTGCCGTCCGCGACCGGCTGGTGGAGGACGGCGTGCTGGACCTGGAGCAGCGCCGGCTGCTGGGCCTGTTCCCGGGGCTGCGTCCGGTGCTGCCCGACCCGGAGGTGCGCGAGCGGCTGCTCGCCGGCTTCACCGCCGCGCTGACCGACCCGCTGCCGCAGGTACGGCCCGGGCAGGCGGCGCTGGTGGCGCTGGTCGCCGAGGGCAGGCTGCGGCACCTGCTGCCGGCTCGCGAGCGCCACGCCCGGCGCGAGCGGATCGGCGAGCTGGCCGTCCAGGCCGGTCCGGTGCCGCACGCCCTGCGGAAGGCCCTGCGCGCCCGGCACTCCTCGTACGGCGGCGGCTGACCGGGGGAAATCGATCGGGGACTGACCGGAGGCGGAGGTCAGCCGTCCAGCAGGGCGAGTTCCAGATGGGCGCTGACCACCCAGTTCGGCGCGTCGACCAGCTCGGAGATCTTGAGGTCGGCGGCGACACTGGCCAGCAGGTAGGCGTCGGCCGGGGCCAGTCCGGTGCGCCGGACCACCTCGTCCACCAGGGCCCGGACGGCGTCCCGGGAGGCGGTCATCAGGTCGGGGCCGATGCCGGTGGTGGCCAGCGCCCGGCCGGAGCGGTGGGTGCGCGGATCGGTCTCCAGCACCGGCGTGACCGGCGCCGCGCCGGGGAGCAGCGTGACCCGCAGCCGTACCGATCCGTCGGTCTCCACCCCGGTACCGGCGACCTCGCCGTCGCCCATGGCGGCGTGCGTGTCCCCCAGCGAGAGCAGCGCGCCGGGCACGCCGACCGGCAGCAGCAGCCGGGCGCCCGGACCCAGGTGGCGGATGTCCATGTTCCCGCCCCACCGGCGCGGCGGGACCATGCTGTGCGGACCGTTCTCGGGCGGGGCGACGCCGATGGTGCCGACCATGGGGACGACCGGGATCCGCAGTCCGGGCAGCAGTTCCGCGTGACCTTCGGCGATGGTGGAGATCCGCAGCCGCGGTTCGGTGAAGTCCTCGGCGAGCAGGCCGAAGCCGGGGATGCAGGCGGTCCATCCCCAGCCGCCGACCGACATCTCCAGGATGTCGACGGCCAGGGCATCGCCCGGGCGCGCACCCGGGACCAGGAACGGCCCGGTCACCGGGTTGACCCGGTCGAAGTCCAGTCCTGCCACGTCGGCGGCGGTGGAGTCGGGGGTGAGCTGGCCGCCACTGGCCTCCACGGTGTCCACGGTCAGCTCGGTGCCGGAGGCGATCTCCGCCACCGGCGCGATGGTCCGGTCCCAGACGTGATGGGTACTGCTGCGGTTGATGTGCACGGCGGTCACTCCTGTGGCGGGGGTGCTGCGGTGGCTGGCCCCAGCAGCATCGCGGCACCGGCAGCCGCTGTCCACTCCCCGCCCCGGGCGCGACCTGCCTCAGCGTGGGAGGTCCACCCGGAACCGGAGCCGGCAGATGACCGCGTCGGTGTGCCGCCGCAGCGCCCGGTCCAGCACCGCGCCGCGCTGGTTCTGCAGCAGTCGCTGCCAGGGCCGGGGCAGGTGTATCTCCGGGATCAGCACCACCAACCGGTCGTGCTCGCCGGTCTGCGCCTCCAGGCCGTTCAGGTAGTCGGCGATCGGCCGGGTCAGCGACCTGGTCGGGCTGGTCAGTACGGTGAGCGGGACGTTCGGGTGCCAGTCGCTCCAGGCGTCGTGGATCCGCCGGGCGTTCTCGGGTTCCTGGTCGTCGACGGGGAGCACGGTCACCGCGCGCACCTCGTCGCCCAGCGAGAGCGCGGCCCCGATCGCCTCCCGGGTGAGCCGGTTGACCGCGCCACCGGGACGATCACCAGCGAGCGGCGTTCGACCGGCGGGCCGGGCACCTCGTCCAGGTGCAGCGCGACGCCGATCTTCCGGTAGCTGCGGTTGACCGCCTCGAAGGTGCTGACCAGGACGACGACCATGACGAACACCAGCCAGGCGCCCTCGGTGAACTTCGCCACCAGCTCGATCGCCAGTGCCGCGGTGGTCAGCACCGCGCCGATGCCGTTGACGACGGCGCGCCCCAGCCAGCCGCTGCCACGCTCCTGGTGCCAGTGCCGGACCATGCCGACCTGCGAGATGGTGAAGCCGATGAACACCCCGATGGCGAAGAACGGCACCAGCGCCTGAGTGTTCCCCTCGGCGACGATCAGCAGCACCACCGCGGCCGCGGCCAGCCCCCACTCCGTGCCGGTAGACCTGCCGGTCGGCGCGCAGCGCGAACACATGCGGGACGTTGTTGTCCCGGGCCAGCAGCGAGGTGAGCACCGGCATGCCGCCGAAGGAGGTGTTGGCGGCCAGTGCCAGCAACACCATGGTGGCGAACTGGACCACGAAGAAGGCCACGTTGTGGCCGAACGAGGCGTCAGCGAGCTGCGCCAGCACGGTCTTGGTGCTGCTGGGGGCGACGTGGAACTTGCCGATCAGCACCGACAGGCCGAGCAGCATGGTGCCCAGCAGCCCGCCCAGGGCCAGCTCGGTGCGCTGGGCCCGCTTGACCCTGGGTGTGCGGAAGGTCGGTACCGCGTTGGCGATGGCCTCCACCCCGGTCAGCGCGGAGCAGCCGGAGGCGAAGGCCCGCAGGAGCAGCAGCAGGCCGACGCTACGGGTCGCGGCGCCGGGATGGCTCGGCTCGACCGCCGGGTGCGCGCGCACCAGCCCGATCAGCACCACCGCGAAGACGGCGACCACGAAGACCACCGTGGGCAGGATCATGATCTTGGCCGACTCGGCGACCCCGTACAGGTTCACCCCGGTGATCAGCGCCAGCACCAGCACGCAGAACACCACCCGGTCCTGGTAGAGGGCGGGGAAGGCGGAGGTGAGGGCGGCGACCCCGGCGGACACCGAGACCGCGACATTGAGCACATAGTCGATGATCAGCGAGGCGGCGGCGACCAGGCTGATGCGGCGGCCCAGGTGGCGTCCGGCGACCGCGTAGGCGCCGCCGCCGTTCGGGAAGGCCGCGATGACCTGGCGGTAGGAGAAGGTCAGCGCCGCCAGCAGCACCACGATCGCCACGGTGACCGGCAGGGTGAAACCCAGGCCGTGGCTGCCGGCCACGGCCAGTACCACCACGATCGCCTCCGGGCCGTAGGCCACCGAGGCCAGCGCGTCCAGGGAGAGGGCGGCCAGCCCCTGCGGCACGGTGAGCCGGTCCCGCTCCTTGCCGCCGCCCCGGCCGGCCGCGGTGTCCTGCTGTTCGGCGGCGTCCTGCTGTTCTGCGGTGTCCTGCTGTTCTGCGGTGTCCGGGGCGGAGCCGTCCGGATGCCGGGAGCCGTCCGAATCCTGGGGGCCGTCCGGTTGCCCGGGGTCGTCGTGCTGCTCCGGGTCGTCCGGCTCGTTCGCCTCGGGTTCGCTCAGCGGCACCGCGCACCTCCGCTTGTCGTCGTACCGGCCCGTCGGGCACCCTAGCCGGGAAAGGAGGCAGCGCTGGGCTGCCACACGAAGGCGTCTGCCCCGGCGTCCGCCCTTCAGCCGCAGCCCGGCGATCACCGCCGGCGGTTGCGGAGGGCGTGTGCGGGACAGCCGTACCGAGGATGAACTCATCGGTAACTATCCACCCGCGGCCCTTCCCTGACGCTGCCCCGGTTCGCACAATGGGCACGCGGCCGCTTCGCCGCGCATGGAATGTCATGTGCACGACCCTTCTTCTTCCTTGCAACGGCCACAGCGGAGGGCCCAGTGACTGAGGACCGGCGGGACGACGAGAGCAAGGGCGGGGCCGGCGACAAGGGCGGCATCTCACGGCGGGGGCTGATCACCGGGGCCTCGGCGGCGGGCGCGGCCGCGGTGATCGGCGGCAGCGCCCTGGGGCGGCCCAGCGCCAAACAGTCGCGGCTGATCGACACCCTGCTCACCGCCGCCAGCGGATCCGCCCCGGGCCTGGGCGACATCCAGCACGTGGTGGTGCTGATGCAGGAGAACCGGTCCTTCGACCACTACTTCGGCACCCTGTCCGGGGTACGCGGCTTCAGCGACCCGAACGTCCCGGTGCGCAGCGTGGGCGGGAGCAGCTACCCGGTCTTCGACCAGTTCGGCTTCCAGCCGGGCGTGGGCGCCGGTTCCTCCGGCTACCTCCAGCCGTTCCACCTGCTGAGCGACCCGCCGCTGGAGGACGGCCAGACCACCAACGACATCGACCACAGCTGGGCCACGCAGCACCTGAGCTGGAACGGCGGGGCGATGGACTCGTTCATCACCTCCCACCTGGCCGCCGACGGCGCCACCAACGGCCCGGTCACCATGGGCTACTACACCCGGCAGGACCTGGCCTTCTACTATGCGCTGGCGGACGCCTTCACCGTCTGCGACGGCTACTTCTGCTCAGTGCTGGGCCCGACCGACCCGAACCGGCTGATGCTGATGTCCGCCTCCATCGACCCCGAGGGCATCAACGGCGGCCCGGTGGTGGAGACCTTCTCCGACCGGCTGGCCGAGTACGGAAAGCTCAGCTGGGAGACCATGCCGGAGCGGCTGCTGGCGGCCGGGGTGAGCTGGAAGGTCTACAACGACCCGATCGGCCTGCTGGCGCTCAACCCGCTGCCGTACTTCAAGAACTACAACGACCCGCTGTCGATCACCGGCCTGGAGCTCATCGGCCGGGGGCTGACGCCGACCTACCCCGGGAACTTCCAGTCCGACGTCGCCAACGGCACGCTGCCCGCGGTGTCCTGGATCATCCCGCCGGTGGCGGAGTGCGAACACCCGGCCGCGCCGCCGCAGTACGGCGAGTACTTCGTGCAGGAGGTGCTGGCCACGCTGGTGTCCAACCCGGAGGTCTGGGCGCAGACCGCCGTGTTCATCGTCTACGACGAGAACGGCGGCTTCTTCGACCACGTGGTGCCGCCGACCGCGCCGCAGGGCACCCCGGGCGAGTGGCTGTCCACCCTGCCCTCGGCCGCGGGCGGCGTCAACGGCCCGATCGGGCTCGGCTTCCGGACTCCGGCGCTGGTGGTCTCGCCGTTCACCGCGGGCGGCCTGCGCTACTCCGGCACCCTGGACCACACCTCCGTACTGCGTTTCATCGAGACCCGGTTCGGGGTGGGCGTGCCCAACCTGTCGGCCTGGCGGCGCGGGGTCACCGGGGACTTCACCGGGGCGTTCAACTTCACCACCGCACCGAACCCGGCCTTCCCGACGCTGCCCCCGGTCTCGCTGGGCGACACCTCCACCGCCGAGCAGGCGGTGCTCAACGCCCTGGCCGGGACCCTGGACGTGGGCATCCCCTACCCGCTGCCGGACAGCAACAGCATGCCGGTGCAGGAGACCAGCCCGAGCCGTCCCGAAGTCCCGTAGGCCGCAGCCCGTCGGCCCCCGCTCCCCGGGGGCCGACGGCCCGTCAGAAAGCAGCCCCCACAGCGTCAGTGGCTCGGCGGCTCGGCGGCACAGCGGCTCGGCGGCTCGGCGGCTCGGCGGCTCAGTCGCGGTGCGAGACCCGGATCTTGGACTGGCCGTGCGGCAGTTGCTCCCAGTCGTCCATGAAGCGGGCGGCCAGGCCGTGCCGCTCGGCCAGGGCCAGCAGCGTCTCGGTGCGGTAGTAGAAGTCCTCCCGGAGCACATGGTGCTCCTCGCCGACGGTGCGGTCGAAGGTGAAGTCGAACCAGCCGCCGGGGGCCAGGATCCGCCCGACATGCGACAGGCACTCCTCGATCACCGGCAGCGGCGAGTGCGAGAAGACGCTGTGCGCATGCACCACCCGGAAGTGGGCGTCGGGCAGGAAGCCGAAGCGCAGGTCGCGGACCACGCTCAGGCGCGGCAGCTTGTGCTGCAACTGCCGCTGCACCAGTGTGGACTGGGCGGCAATCAGGATGTCCGGGGAGATGTCCAGGCCGTAGTAGTTGCCGGCCTCCAGATAGTCGATGAACCGCCAGCCGGCCCGCAGGTTGCCACAGCCGATCTCCAGCAGCCTGTCCTGCGGGGCCAGCCCGTGCGAGGTCAGATAGTCGAACTGCATGCCGCCCAGGGCGAGCCAGCCCTCGTGCGACTTGCTGCCGACCGCCGCCTCGGGGTTGCGCCCGGTGTCGTCGCGCATCACCCGCGCGGTAGTAGGAGACGTGGTCTGGGTACCGCAGTCGCAGCCAGGTGTCGCGTCCGGCGCGGACCAGGTGCTTCGGCAGCCGCTCCGGATGGCGCAGCGCATAGGCGAGTTGATGGGTCACCTTGGCGCGGTTGGCGGTGAGGTTCTTTCCGGGCATGGCTGCGCAACTCCCTCGGACGGGGCTATACACACGATGTATACATGGCGAGTATAAACAGAGTGAATAGTCCTGCCGCCGCCCACCCCCGGAACCCAAGATGAGTTCTCGTACTCATGCGCGAGTCAGGCGGGTCGGGTCAGGATGCGCACATGCTCAGCGCTATCGCCCGCCGGATCCTGCCCGCCCTCGGCCGCCTCCGGGTCACGGCCGACCAGGTCACCGGCCCCGCCCCCGGCACCATCGTCGCCGCGAACCACAGCTCACTGATCGACCCCGGGGTGGTGCTCGCCGCGCTGTCGCGGCGGAACATCAACCGCCCGGTGGTACTGGCCGCCGCCGGACTGTGGCGGATACCCGTGCTGAGCGGCGGCTGCGCGCCGAGGGTCACATCCCCGTCCACCGCGGCGAGGCCCGCGCCGCCGAGGCGCTGGACCTCGCGGCCGAGGCACTGCGCCGCGGACAGGTGGTGGTCATCTACCCGGAAGGGCGTCTGCCCCGGCGTCGCGACTCCGCCGACCAGGGCCCCGAGGGCTTCCGCTCGGGGTGGCCCGGCTGGCCCTGGCCACCGGGGCCCCGGTGGTCCCGCTCGGCCAGGCCGGAGCCCGCCGGATCACCTCCGGCAGCCGGACCAAGCAGCTCGCCGGACTGCTCACCGCCCCGATCCGCCGCCCCCGGCTGCATGTACACCTGGGCGCGCCGATCCGGCTGAGCGGCTCTCCGGCCGAGGCCACCGCCCAGGCCCACTGCGCCGTCGCCGCCGCCTGGCGCACCGCCGCCGCTCTGGCCGGGGCCGGCCGCTGACAGCGCGAGTTTGACGCCATGTCATATCTGACGGTAATTCACTGACTGCCATGGGCAACGCATATGCGCATCTCCTGCTGACCTGTCCACGTCATAAAACCGCAGGTGAATGGCCGGTTCCGGCCAACTACAGCTCTGCCGCGCCGGGGTGGGCCCAGCCACCCGTGAGCGCGGACAACCGCCTCGGCAGTACCCCCGAGCTGCTGTCGCGCACCGCGAGGGGCGGACCGGGCACACCGCCGCGCGGGCGAACGGCCGACAGGCGGGACGGCGTGATTCCTACGGTCGCCCGGAACACCCCATTGCGCCGTTCCCGGGCCACTCACTAGCCTCCCGGAGATTTCACATGTCGAGCACGTTCCGTACACCGTTCCACAGCGATCCACAGCGATCCACCGCAAGGAACGGCCATGGGACCGTCGGCCGTTCACCAGGCCGTCCGGGGGTGTCCGATGGAAGCAGGTCCGGCGTACGACGCCGGGAACGGCGTCCCCGCGCCGCCCACCCGGACGGCGGCGGCACCCCTGCCCACGCCGGCCGGACCGGCCCCCGGCGCCCGTGACATCCGGCTGTTCTGGTGGGCCGGCAGCACCGATGCCCTCGGCAGCCAGGCCACCGGAGTGGTACTGCCGCTGCTGCTGCTCGGGTACGGCTACCCGGTCGCCGCGGTCGGCGCGATCGCCGCCGGATCCACCGCCGCCGGGCTGGTCCTCGGTCCGGTGGCGGCGGTACGGGCCGACCGCGGGGCACGCCGGAGCGTGCTGGTGTGCTCGGCCGCCGCCTGTGCCACCGCGATGGCGGCACTGGCCGCGGCAGTCGCGGTCGGCCGCCCGCCGCTGGCGCTGCTGCTGGCCCTGCTGCTGGTGGAGCGCTGCGGCACCGCCTGCTACCAGGCCGCGCTCAGCACGGTCGCCGCGCTGTGCGCCCCGGACGACTACCCGCGGCTGGTCGCCCGGCTCCAGGCGGGCGACCAGGCGGCGCTGGTGCTCGGCCCCGCGCTGGGCGGGCTGCTCTACCAGCTCGCCCGGGCCTGGCCGTTCGCCGGGGACGCGGCTTCCTACGCGGTCACCGCGCTGTGCATGCGCTCGCTCCGTGCCGACCTGGGCAACGGGTCCCCGCCGTCGGCTCCCCGGCCCGGCGCCGGACCGGCGGCGCGGTCGCGGAGGCCACCGCCGGAGTACGGCTGATCCGCGGCACCCCGCTGCTGCGGGCCGTGCTGGTGTGGGTCTCTGCGGTCAACCTGGTGCTGGCGGCGCTGTACTACGGCGTGCTCTTCGCCCTGCGCCACGCCGGACACGGCGGCATCGTCACCGGAGCCGTACTCGCCGGGTGCGGCGCGGCGGGCATCGTCGGCGCGCTGGCCGCACCGGCGGCGGCCCGGCGGCTCGGCCCCGCCCGGGCCGTACCGCTGGTGACCTGGCTGCTGGTACCGCTCACCGCCGCGCTCGCCTGGTCGCCCGGCGGGCCCGCCGCCTGCGCGGCGCTGCTGGCCGGGGTGTGCCTGGTGGTACCCACCGCTGTCGTGGTGCTCCAGTCCCTGGCGATCGGCACCGTACCCGCACACCTGCGGGCCCGAGCCGGCGCCGTGCTCATGGTGGCGACCGGGGCGGCCACCGCGCTGGGCCCGGCGCTCGCCGGGGTACTGACCGGGCAGGCCGGACCGGCCGCACCGGCCCTGTGCTGCGCCGGGCTGCTGGGCGTGCTGGCCCTCGGCACCGGCTGGGCCGCGCCCCGGCTCCTTGTCCCGGACCTGCGCCCGGGGAGCGCGGGATGAGCCGCGCTCCCGTTGGCGCCGGGGAGCGGTTCCAGGTGTTCCGGGCCGCGCTGCCCGAGGTCTGCGCGACGGACCCGGCCCGGATGGTGTTCACCGGCGACGCCGCGGGCCGCTGCGAGATCTTCACCTGGGACGCCCGCACCCGCAGCGCCCGGCAGGTCACCGACCGCCCCACCGGGACCTTCCACGGATCGATCGACGCCGACGGCCAGGTCTGGTGGTTCGCCGAGGACCAGCACGGCCGCGGGGTGTGGCGCCACCAGCCCTTCGACGGCGGTCAGGACGCCCCCGGACTGAGGGACGTCCCCGCCGCGCGGACCCGGGGACTGGCCGTGGGCTCGGACGGGCAGGTGGCCACCGCCGTCGAGGACGGCGCCGGCACCGCCCTGTACACCGGCGTGCGCGGCGCCGCCGGGCGCCGGATCGCGCTGCTGGACGGGCACGTCAGCCTGAGCGGGATCACCCCGGACGGAGCACTGCTGGCGCTGGGCGGCCCCGCCCGCTCGGCGCGCGCGGTCACCGTGCTGGACGCCGACGGCACTGCCCGCGCGGTGCTGTCCGGCGAGCGCGGCGCTCTGTGGCCGCTGGGCTTCGCCCCGCCCCCGGCCTGCGCGCGCTGCTACTGGTCCACGAGCGGGACGGCGGCTACCTGCCCGCCGTCTGGCGGCCGGAGCAGGGCCTGGTCACCCTGCCGTGGTGCGCCTTCGACACCGAGATCTCGGCCCGCTGGTTCCCGGACGGCAGACAGCTGCTGATCCGCCGGGAGCGCCACGGCCGGGGCACCCTGCACCTGGCCGACCTGGCCACCCGCACGCTGACCACCGTGCCCACCCCGAGCGGAAGCCTGCTGGACGCGACCGCCCAGCCCGGCGGTGAGGTGCACTACCTGTGGACCAGCACCTCCCGCCCGGCCGAGGCCCGCTCCACCGCGGGCACCGCGCTGCCGCCGATGCCAGGCGCCGAGATCCGGTTCCCCGGCACCCGGCGCGAGCTGTGGACGCCCGGCCCGGACGGACCGGTGCACACCCTGCTCGCCCTGCCGCAGGACGCTCCGGTTCCCCCGCCCTGCGTGTTCCTGGTGCACGGCGGCCCCGCCGACCACGACCGGGACGCCTACGACGGCACCGTCCACTCCCTGGTGGCGTCCGGCTTCGCGGTGGCGCGGGTCAACTACCGCGGCTCCACCGGCTACGGGCCCGCCTGGCGCGACGCCACCGGCCAGGGCGTGGGACTGACCCAGATCGCCGACCTCGCCTCGGTCCGCGCCGACCTGACCGGGCGCGGCTGGATCGACGGCGGCGCCACCGCGTTGTGGGGCTCCTCCTGGGGCGGCTATCTGACCCTGCTGGCCCTGGGCGTCCAGCCGGAACTGTGGCAGGCGGGCGTCGCGGTGAAGCCGGTCGCCGACTCCGTGGCCGCCTTCCGCTCCACCACGCCCGCCCTGCGCGCACTCGACCAGCGGCTCTTCGGCGGCACCCCGGAGCAGGTCCCGGAGCGCTATGCGCGCAGCTCACCCGTCAGCTACGCCGCCAGGGTGCGGGCGCCGCTGCTGGTGGTGGCGGCGCTGCACGACCTCAAGTGCCCGCCGGAGCAGGTCCGCTCCTATCTGCGGGCACTGACCTCGGCGAACGTGCCGCACCAGGCCATGTGGCTGGCGACCGGCCACGACGGCTATGACGGCGGTGACCATGTCGCCGTGCTGCGCCGCGCGGTCACCTTCCTCGCCCGCGAGCTGCGCGACCGTCCGCGCACCGCGCCCCCAGCTCCTCCCGCCTTCGGGAGGGAGACGACCGGACGGACCGCATGCACCGCGCCGGTCGGGCACAACCCGTCAGCACTTCCCCCAGAGAGGAGAACCGACCATGCAGAAGGACGTCATCACAACGACCCGCTCGCGGGTGACGAGGAGAACCGTCGGCCGGGCATCGGCATCACGGTCACCATCCCGTTCCGCAACGCGGAAGAGGCGGAAGAGGACTGAGTGCCCGCCGGGCCGGTCCGGGCCGCCACGGCCCGGACCGGCCCCACCCCGGCGTCCCCGCTGCCGGATCACCGCCGCCGGTTCGCGTTGCCGCACCACCCCGCTGCCGTTTCGCGTTGCCGCACCACCGTCGCCGCATCACTGTCGCCGCACCGTCCGCCAAGGAGCCTCTGTGCGTGTCCTTCTGGTCAACATGCCCTGGTCCCGATCGACCTGCCGTCGCTGGCCCTGGGGATCCTCAAACGCAGCGTCGACGAGCGGGTACCCGGCGCCGAGGCACGCGTCCTGCACGCCAATCTGGAGTTCACCGACTGGATCACCGCCCGCACCGAGTTCACCGCCGAGGACTACGAGTACTACTCGCTGTCCTCGTACTTCATGGGCTGCGGCGACTGGGTCTTCTCCTCCGCCCTCTACGACGACCCGCAGTGGCGGGAGGCCGAGTTCACCGCGGGGATGAAGAGCAGACTGCGTGGCTCCAGGCTCCGGATGTCCGTCGAACTGCACCGGCTGGTACCGGAGTTCGTCGCGCAGATCGCCCAGCGGATCGCCGACGAGGCACCCGACGTGGTCGGCTTCACCTCGACCTTCCAGCAGAACACCGCCGCCCTGGCCGCCGCCCGGCAGCTCAAGCGCCTCGCCCCGCAGACCACCATCGTCATGGGCGGGGCCAACTGCGACGCCGAGCAGGGCGCGGCCCTGCACCGCTGCTTCCCCTTCGTCGACTATGTGATCCGCGGCGAGGGCGAGGACGTGTTCCCCCGGCTGCTGAACGCGCTCAAGGACGGCCAGGACCCCTCCGGGCTGCCGGGGCTGTGCCACCGGACGCCGGACGGCGGCAGCACCGCGAACCCGATGGCGACCGCGCCGCTGCCGCCCGCCGCCATCCTGCCGCCGGACTACAGCGGCTACTTCGAGCGGCTGGCATCCTCCGTCCCGCAACTGGTGGAGCCCAAGCTGGTCATCGAGGGCGCCCGCGGCTGCTGGTGGGGCGAGAAGCACCACTGCACCTTCTGCGGGCTCAACGGCTCCTTCATGCAGTTCCGCAGCAAGAGCCCGGACACCTTCTTCGACGAGATCATGGAACTCGCCCGCAGGCACCGGGTGCTGGACATGTACCTGGTCGACAACATCCTCGACATGGGCTACCTGACCACGGTGCTGCCGCGGATCATCGACAGCGGCTACGACCTGCGGCTGCACATCGAGATCAAGGCCAATATGCGCCGCTCCCAGCTGAGCCGGCTCGGCCGAAGCCGGACTGATCTACGTCCAGCCGGGCATCGAGAGCCTCAACGACCGGGTGCTGAACCTGATGGACAAGGGCGTCAGCGGCTGTCAGAACGTGCGGATGCTGCGGGACGGCGCGGAGACCGGCCTCTCGGTCTCCTGGAACTACCTGCACGGATTCCCCGGTGAGACCGCCGAGGACTACGACGGGGTGATCGCGCAACTCCCGGCGCTGGAACACCTCGACCCGCCGGTCGACCTCTCCGCCCGGATCGCCATCGAGCGCTTCAGCCCCTATTTCAACCGGCCCGAACTGGGCTTCTCCGGGCTGCGTCCGGAGGTCCACTACCGCTTCACCTACGACCTGCCGGAGTCGGACCTCTACGACCTCGCCTATGTGTTCGAGGCCCCGGAGCGCGGCATCGGCGAGCCGACGGTCACCGCCCTCAACGACGCGCTGGCGCTGTGGAAGAAGCACCACGCGGACGCCCGGCTCACCCATACCGACCTGGGCGACCGGATCGTGCTGGTCAGTCGGCGCCGGGCGTTCGACTGGCAGGTGCTCGAAATCACCGACCCCTGGGAACTCGCCGTGTTCCGGCTGCTGGACCAGCCGCACTCGCCTGCCGCGCTGGCCCGCAAGGCCGCCGCCGCACCCGGCGGCCCCGGCGGCTCCGGCGACGAACAGCGGGTCCAGGCACTGCTGGAGCGTGGCAGGAGCTGGGGCTGGTCTTCACCGACAGCGGCCACTATGTGCAGCTGGCCCCGGCCGCCGTCAACCAGAGCCTGCTGCGGCTGGACTTCATGCGGCACACCCACGCCGCCGCCGAGGCCGAGGCCGCACCGAGCGCCCCCGAGCAGGCCCTGGTCCCCGCGCATGGCTGAGCCCGACTCCTCCCCACGCCCGTTCCCCCGCAGGAGCGACGATGACGACCAGCCCCGCCCGCGCCACCGACCCCGGCTCCGCCACCGACCACGGCTCCGCCCCCGACTCCGACCTGCCGAGCGACGGGCTCACGGTGACCGCCTGGCGCGACTACGACCGGTCGTGCGGTCACTGCCGGGCATGTCCCTGGGCGAAGTGGACCTGCGCGGCCCCGCCGCCGGCTGGGGCAGGCTGCTGTGGGAGCTGGGGGCCCGGCGGGTCGCCCTGCCCCACCCGGTGGTGCTGACCCCGCCGGCCGACACCGCCGCGGCCTGGCGGACGCTGCGTGCGCTGAGCCTGGTCCGCGATCTGACCGCGCGGGCGGTGCTGGTGGACTGGGAGCTCGAACTGACCCCGGACGACGACGGGACCTGGCGGCTGCTGACCCATCTGCAACCGCCCAGCCGACTCGCCGGCGGGCCCGGTTCCGGCACCGGGGGCGGGCAGCAGCAGCCGCTGGCCGAGTGGCGCAACGGCCACTACCTGGGCAAGTGCCTGTGGCGGCAGGGGCCGGGCTTCGTGCAGATCCGCGACCGGCGCTGGGGCAACCTGCTGCGCTTCACCGCCGACGAGCCGGAGTACCAGCAGGCCATCGCGGCGCTCGACTACGGCGCGCCCCAGGACAGCGCCCCCGCCGCCGCGGTGGACGACTTCCTCCAGGAGCGGCTGCTGCTGCCGCTCGGACCGCTGGCCTGGTGGCTGCCCTACCGGGTCGAGCGCTGGGCGCAGGAGGCGATGGCGATCTGACGACCGCTCCGGGACTTCGGGTGCGGGCTGCGGGAGCGGGCTGGGGCAGCAGGGGTCGGGCGGGCGTCCGGGCCGATTGTCAGTGGCGGGTTCTAGATTGCTGTCATCGCCGAGGGCCGCAGGTCCGGCGTCCACGATCCCGCATCCTTCCTGAAGGAGGGTCAGCCATGCCCGCTGCCAACGATTCGACCACCTACCTGGAGCTGTCCGAGGAGGGCGCCGGGGCGCACAAGTTCTACCGGGTGGAACATGTGGGCACCGAGGTGACCATCAGCTACGGGCGGATCGGGGAGCCCGGCCAGACCCGCTCCGCCGGCTATCCCAGCGCGGAGAAGGCCGCGGCGGCCGCGGCCCGCAAGGTCGGCGAGAAGGTCCGCAAGGGCTACGCGCCGGCGGTGCCGGGGGTGCGTCAGCGCCGCGCGGTCACCCGGCGGGAGATCGTCAGCTCGCGCTCGACCGCCCGCCAGGCCCCGGTGCTGTGGCGCTTCGCCTCCGGCGCGGCCGCGTTCGGGTCTTCGTCGACGCCGAGCGCGCCTGGGTCGGCAACCAGCGCGGCGACGTGTACACCCTCACTCACGACGGGCAGGTGACCGGCCGCTTCGGTCTGCCCGACGGCGTCAAGTGCATAGTCGCGGACGACTTCTGGATATACGCCGGCTGCGACGACGGCCGGGTGTACGACCTGGGCGGCAAGGTCCCGCACGTGGCCTACGAGATAGCCGACGACGTCGACATCTACTGGCTGGACATCCACGACGGCGTGCTCGGTGTCTCCGACGCGCAGGGCGGCGCCACCACGGTCGACCATGAGAACGAGTTCCAGTGGCGGCGGCGCGGCGCGGGCACCGGCGCCTGGATGGTGCGCTGCGACGACGAGGGGGTCTACCACGGCGACTCCAGGGGCGTGGCCATGTACGGGGCCCGCGACGGCGCTCCGCGCTGGTCGGTCACCACCCAGGGGGCGGTGCTCTTCGGCTGGCAGGAAGCCGCGGAGGTGTTCGCCGGAACCAGCCAGGGCTGGGTCTACCGGCTGGCCAAGGCGGACGGCGCCGGAGCAGGCCCGCTACCGCTGCGACGCCTCGGTGTTCTCCTGTGCCACCTCCCCCGACGGCCGTTATGTCTTCGCCGGCGACAACCACTCCTCGGTGTACTGCTTCGCCGCCGACGGCACCCGGCTGTGGAAGCTGGCCACCGGCTGCGGCTCGGCCTACTCGATGCAGTACCTCGACGAACGGCTGTACATCGTGACCACCGACGGCTCGCTGGCCTGCCTGGACGCCGGCGAGACGGCGATCAACGACGCCCAGGAAGGGCGGCTGCCGCAGACCGCGGACGTCAAGGCCACCGGCTGCAGCGGGTCGAACCGAGCCACGAGCTGGAAACCGTCACGGTGGGCAGCAGCGCGGCGGCGGGCGGCGTGGTGGTCGAGTGCTTCCAGGAGAACGGGCGGACCAGGGTCCGGGTGCTCTCCCCCGGCTACGAGCAGAGCTGGCGGGTGCAGTTCCCCAGCGAGATACGCGAACCCGGCGCCCGCTACCTGGTCACCGAGGTCCGCCCGGCCGCCCGCGGTGGCTTCTACGCGCCCCGCGAGATCAAGCGGCTGCGGTAGCCGACCGCGGGCGCTGCCGGTGCGGGCCGGCCGCCCGGGCCCGGACCGGCGGTGCGGCTCGCCAGGCCCGGCCGGCGGTTCAGGGGCGGCGGCCGACGCCGGCGTACATCCAGCGGGTGGTGTCCTCGACGGAGCCCTCGGGCGCCACAGCGGGACGAAGTCGACCCCGGCTCCAGCAGCTCCCAGCCGTCGAAGTACCCCCGGACCGCCTCGCGTCCGCGCAGGTTGATCCCGAGTCGGTGCCGTTCCAGGTCTTTGCGACCTCGGCCGCCCGCACCGGATTGCCCTCCGCGGTGCTGTGGGACAGCAGCAGATAGCTGCCGGGACGACCCGCTCGCGGACCGCCCGCACCGCGGCGTCGGCCTGCTCGTCGCTGACGAAGTGCAGCACCGCCAGCAGCAGCACCGCGACCGGCTGCGACAGGTCGATGAGCGACCGCAGTTCGGGGCGCTCGAACAGTTCGTCCAGGTCGCGCAGGTCACCGGTGAGCACGGTGGTGGTGCGGTGTCCGCGAGCAGCGCCCGGCCGTGAGCCAGCACGATCGGGTCGTTGTCGATGTAGACGACCCTGGCGTCGGGGGCGGTCGCGGACCACCTGTGCACATTGCCCCGGGCCGGCAGGCCCGAGCCGATGTCGACGAACTGCCGGATGCCGGCCTCGACGCACATCCGCACGGCCCGCTGCAGGAAACCGCGGTTCTCCCGGGCGGCCGCGGGAATGTCCGCGGCGGCGCTGATCGCGTGCCGCGCCGCCTCCCGGTCCGGCGGGAAGTTGTCCTTGCCGCCCAGCCAGTAGTCGTATATCCGCGCCGGGTGCGGAACCTCCGGGCGCAGGCTCGCGGATGGCGCGACCTCGCCGTCCCGCGATGCCATCCAGCCGTGTTCGGTGCTCATGGGTGCAGCATAGAGGCGACCGCCGCCGGTTCCGGCCACCACCCGGTACTACTCCCCGACCGAAACCCAATCCCTGCCCGTCAGGGCAGAACTGACTGCCAATCAGTAGTAGGCACGCGTAGTGGTCGTCCCCAACAGCCTGGCCGGGGAACCCGGGATGCGACAACTCCGTTATCCGGGGCGTCTTTTCCCCGGCTCCCGCAAACCCGGTCAGGCCCGGAGGATCCGGGCCTCCCGGAGGATCCGGGTCTCCCGCTCGGGATCCAGACCCACCGGCGACCGTCCCTCGCGCAGCGGCGGCGGGCCACCGAGCTGCCGCATCCAGCTCCAGGTGTCGGCCACGGTCTCGGCGACCGGGCGGACCCGGAGCCCGGCGGCCAGGGCCCTGGACACATCGCCCTGGTGCAGGGCCCGGTAGAGGTCCCCGGGCGGGGCCCAGACCGGCAGCTCCGTCCAGGGCGCGATGCCTGCGGCCAGGATCCGCTCCGGCTCGGTCCATCGGAGCTCGGCATCGGAGCCGGTGGCGTCGACACAGGCTTCCAGCAGGTCGCCGATGGTGGCCGCACCGGACGGGCCGACCGCGTTGAAGGCGCCGCCGATCCCGCGTTCGGCGGCGTCCAGCGCCCAGGCGGCCAGGTCCCGGGCGTCGATGTACTGGAGGGCCAGGTCACGCGGTCCGGGCGCGAGGACCGGTCCGCCGCGGGCGATCCGCGCGAGCCACCAGGGCAGCCGTCCGACGTTCTCCCTCGGTCCGAGGACCAGACCCGCCCGGGCCAGCAGCGCGCGCTCGCCGAAGGCGTCCAGCGCGGCCAGCTCCCCGCCGCGCTTGGCCCGGGCGTAGTCGTCCGGGCTGTCGTCGTCCGGATCGGCGTCGACCACCGGCCCCTCCTCCGGCAGTCCGGCCGGGGCCGGGAACTCGTAGACCGACCGGCTGGAGACATAGACATAGTGGGCGGCCCGCCCGGAGAGCAGCCTGGCGCTGTCGCGCACCGCCGACGGTGCGCCGGTCCAGGTGTCCAGCACGATGTCCCACGTGCCGTGGCCGAGTTCCGCGAGCCCGCCCGCCTCGGTCCGGTCGCCGCGCAGCGCGGTGACGCCCGGCGGGGAATCCAGCCGTCCGCGGTTGAACAGCGTCACCTCCCAGCCCCGGGTCAGCGCCTCGTCGCTGACAGCCCGTCCCACGAACTCCGTTCCACCCAGAATCAGCAGCCGCATGGCGCCGACTCTGCCCGGTCGCGGCCCGGCTGGGAACCGATCACGCTCTGGGCGCAATCGTCGGGGGCTGGTCAGCCCGGTGCCGTGCTAGGCCGGGACCGGGACCTGGAGCAGCGCGGCCAGTCGGCGGACCGTCGCCGGGGCCTCGCTGTGCAGGGCGGCGAGGTCCATGCCCTCGTCGCCGAGGATCACCAGCAGTGCCTGCTCGCCAATGGCCAGCACCACGCAGTAGCCGCTGCTGCAGTGGGTGGTCACGTCGCGGATGCGGCCGATGCCCACCTCGTGCGCGGTGCGCTTGCCGAGGCCCAGGGCGGCCGCGGAGAGCGCGGCCAGCGACTCCGGCTGGGTGGTCGCCGTGTCGGCCACCACCAGCAGGCCGTCGGCGGTGGAGACGGCGCTCTCGGACAGCCCCATCACCCGCTCACGCAGGGACCTGAGCTCGTCGACGAGCGATTGCGGGGAAGCAGCTGAAGCGGTGGTCATGGACGTCTCCTTGCTGGTGGTGCATCGGTGCGGCTGCCTCCGCGCGCGCGGTCGCGGTCGCGGTCGTTCACGAGGGCTCCCCGGCGGCGGGGCGCTGGTCGCCGCCGGATCCGGCGGGCGGCGCCGTGGTCCACAGCCCGCGCAGTTCGCCGAGCAGGCCCGCGTGCCCGGCCGCTGCCCGGCGGCCGCCGTCCCGGCGGGCACTGCCCCGGCGGGCGCTGCCGCCGGGGTGCGGCGCGGCAGCGGCGTGCTCCCGGGCTGCGCGGGCGCGGCAGTGGTCGGGGCCGAGCGCAGGGCGACGCCGGCGGCCGGGTCGGCGGCTGCGGCGGTCTGCGGCTGGAGCAGTTGCAGCGCCTTCATCCGGGCGAGGTCGAGCAGCACCGCGTACAGTCCCCGCCCCAGGGTGAAGGCGATGTCGCGCGGGGTGCGCCGGCCGTCGGCGCTGAGCAGGATGTCGCGGTAGCGGGCGCCGACCCGGGACGCCTGGGGGCCGGGCCGCGAGGAGGGGGCGACCCTGGTGCGGGCGAAGCGCGGGCGGGCCCCACTGCCGGGTCAGCAGCGCGAGCCGGGCGGCCACGGTGTCCGTGAGCCGGGCGGGTTCGATCCCCGGGTCCGCCGCCAGTTCGGGCGGCAGCGCGTGCTCGTCGATCTGCCAGCCGTCCGGCTTGGCGAGCGCCATGGCGAAGGCCCCGTCATGGACGGTGTCGGTGCACAGCACGGCGAGTTCGGCGGCGCTGAGCAGCCCGGCGCCGGTCAGGGCCGGGCCCAGTCCGCCCGCACCGGCCGCCGTGGCGCGGGCGGCGGTCCAGTCGTCCTCGCTGATCCGGCGTGAGCGCAGCAGTCTGGCCTCGGCGCTGGGGGCGCCCGGGGTGACGACCGCGCTGATCAGGCCCTGTCGCAGGTGCAGCACTCCCGCTGCCGGGCCGTGGACGGTGACCGCGCCGGTGAACCCCTGGGCGCGCAGCGCCGTCAGCAGTGCGGGGAGGTTACGGGGCGCCTGCGGGGCCTGGGTCTGCGGATCTGTCATGCCAGCACGAGCCGGGCGTGGTCGGAGGTCTCGCGGACCGCGAGCGCCAGGTTGGTGCGTTCCCGGTCGAAGACCACGCACAGCAGCAGCCCGTCGCCGAACCGCGGCACCGACTGGGTGACCTGGTACCAGCGGGCGGTGGTGACCACGACGCTCTCCACGTCGCCGTCCGCGCCGGAGGCGTTCAGCCGGTCGGTCATCAGCACGGCCAGTTCGGCCAGTTCCGGTCCGTCGCCGACGGCGTCCGTGTTCCCGGCCCGGGCATGGACGAGCCCGGTCACGGCATCCACCAGGACCGCGCCGACCAGTCCCGGGGTGCGCAGCATTCCGGCAAGGGACACCTCGACCGCGTTCACCTGTTTCCCTTCTCCCTGTGACATGCGGCAGAGTACTTTATTGCGCAACTTGCACACCAGTGACCATATGTGACCACTTGTATCCCGAAATTGACGAGTGGCGTTCAAGAATTCGGAGGCGGCCATGAATATTGACACAGCGCTCAAGGAAGCGATGACCATAGACGGGGTCATCGGGATCGCCCTTGTCGACTACGAGAGCGGCATGTGCCTCGGTTCGGCGGGCGGCGGCCCGGAGCTCGACCTGGAGGTGGCCGCGGCGGGCAACACCGAGGTGGTCCGGGCGAAGGTGCGCACCCTGTCGACGCTGGGTATCCAGGACTCCATCGAGGACATCCTGATCACCCTGGGCCGCCAGTACCACCTGATCCGTCCGGCCGTCCGCAACCAGGGATCCTTCTTTCTCTACCTCGCCCTGGACCGCTCCCGCGCCAATCTCGCGCTGGCCCGGCACGCGTTGAAGCGAATCGAATCCGAGCTGGAGGTCTGACCCCGGCACTCGGGCGCAAAACCGGCAACTCCGGCCGCTGGAGCCCCCAAATTGCCGATGCCTACTGCCCGTTGGCGTCCTCATGCGCTTCCATGGTGCTGCACACATTCCGGAACACCGTTGAAGGGATGCACCATGGACAGAAACGTGATGCGGGGCGCGGCGACGGCGGCCGTGCTCCTGGCCGGGCTCGCGGCTGCCGCGCCCGCCCAGGCGGCCACCACCAGTGGACGGATCACCGGGGCGCAGTTCCAGGCGCACCTGGCGAAGGCGGTTGCCGCCGAGCAGCCCGCGCTGATCGGCAGCGGCCCGATCGCGGGCTACCAGGCCGCCATCGCCTCTTCCCTGGTCTGACGCCAGCTGAGGCCGGAGGTGAGCACTGTGGAACATCCGCTGAACAGCGCCGAGGAGGCCGGGCTTCCGGTCACCTGGTGTCCGAGCGGTTCACCGGACCGCCCGGAGGCCGTCGTTCTCGGCGTGCGCTCCGGGCCGGAGGGCCAGGTCGTCTACCTGGACGCGCCGATGCCCGCGGCCGAAGCGCTGGCCTCGATACCGGAGGGCATCTCGCCCACCAGAGTCCTGCGGTTCGCCTCGCACTGCGTGTCCGACTGCGCCAACCCGGATCGGCGAGGACTGCGGCCTGATCGAACGCATCCGGAAGGTGCCGACGGGACCGGTCGCGTCCAGTGTTCCGCAGTCCACCTGCGACCACGCTGCACCTGGTGGAACCAGGTCGGTGTGGACGCCTGCCGTCGCTGCCCCGCCGTCACCACCCTCAACTCCCCCGACGACCAGCTCACCACGTGGTCGCGGATCCGTCGACCACACTGGAGCAGGTGCAGGAGTGGATCGAGCAGGACCATGCCCGGCAGCCGGGCGGCGCCACCCGTGAGCCGGCCGGCTGACGGCCCGAACCACCGAACCATCGAACGACACGCAACAGAAGGACGGTGCCGTGGGCGACTGGACCCGACGCTTCCATCCCGTGCCCCGGGCCCGGATGAAGCTGATCTGCTTCCCGCACGCGGGCGGCTCGGCCAGTGCCCACCACCAGCTCTCGGCCGCCGTGGCCGCCCACGGCGTCATGGAGCCCTGGGTGGTGCAGTACCCGGGGCGGCATGTGCGCTTCGGCGAGCCCTTCGCCGAGCGGCTGGACGAGATCGTGGACGCGGTCCTCGCGGAACTCCCCGACGGGCCGGCCCCGGCCCTGTTCGGTCACAGCATGGGCGCGGTGCTGGCCTTCGAGACCGCCCGCCGGCTGGAGGAGGCGGGCCGTACGCCCGCCGCACTGGTGGTCGCCGGCCGTGAGGCCCCGGAACGGCCCTGGCCGCCCGGCGACGAGCGGCCCGCCTGGCTCTCCGACGACACCGCGCTGGTCGACGAGATGCGGCGGCTCTCCGGGACCGCCCAGGAACTGCTGGACGACCCGGAGTTCCTGAGTCTGGTGCTGCCCCGGTGCGCGCCGACTACCGGATGCTCGCCGACTACGTCTACCGGGCCGCTCCCCCGCTGGAGTGCCCGTTGACGGTGCTGACCGGCGACAGCGACCCCGGGTGGGCGCCGAGGGCGCGCTGGCCTGGCGCGGGCACACCCGGGGCCTTTTCTCCTGCCAGGAGTTCTCCGGCGGGCACTTCTTCCTGGACCGGTACCTGCCGCGGGTGGCCGAGTTGCTCACTGCCGCGCCGGCCGGGCCGGACGCCTGAACGCGGCTCCGCCCCGCCCGACGCGCGGCACGGTACGCGGCGGGCGGGGCGGAGCCGGTGACCTACTCGGCCTCAAGTTCGTCCAGCAGGGCGGAGAGTGAGTCCTCCCCGGTGTCCGGGGTGGCGGCGGCGATGATGGCCAGGGCCATCTCGGGCAGCGGCAGGTCCTCCAGGAAGAGCGTGATCGGCACGTCGAGACCCAGGTCGTCCCGCAGCTGGCCGACCAGGTGAACTGCCGTCAACGAGTCGCCGCCCGCGGTGAAGTAGGTGGTGCCGGCGTCGACCGGCCCCTCCAGCCCAGCGCCTCCACCAGCGCCGCGGTGACCGACGCCTCCAGACTGTCGGCAGGCCCAGGCTCGGCAGTAATTGACGTAGCGTCAACTGTGTTTTCCTCGGCCGGAGCCGCACTGCCGGGCAGGGTGAGCACGGCGTGCCGGGCGCCGTTCCGGGGCGGCGGCGGGCAGGTTGACCCGGCGGCGGCCGGGACGGCGGCGGCCGGGGCGGGAGCACCGGCCAGCCATAGCGCCGCCTCGGCGGCCAGGGCCCCGGGCTCGGTCCCGGGGGCGGTCAGGCCGGTGCCCGCCAGGGCTCCGGCCGGGCGGGCGGCCAGCCGTTCCAGCGCCTCGGCCGCACCGGCGCGGTCCGCGGCCAGGACATGGGCCCGCACCGGCAGCGCCGGGCGGGCGGTGCTCAGCGTGTACGCCGCCTCGGCCAGGCCGGGCGCGTCGGGGGCACGCAGCGCGGCGGCCAGGCGTCCGGCCAGCCGGGACAGCGCGGCCTCGGTGCGTGCCGACAGCGGCAGCAGTCGCGGCCCTCGGACGCCGGGCCGGCCGTCCGCTGCGGCGCCTGCTCGACCACCACATGGACGTTGGTGCCGCCGATGCCCACCGAACTCACCCCGGCCCGGCGCGGCCCGGCGGCCTCGGGCCAGGGGGCGCACCGGTCCACCACCCGGAACGGGGTGTCCGCCAGGCCCAGCTCCGGATGCGGAGCGGTGGCGTTGACGGTGGGGACCACGGTCCGGTGCTCCAGCATCAGCACGGTCTTGATCAGCGCGGCCACGCCCGCCGCCGCGTCCAGATGGCCGATGTTGGACTTCACCGAGCCGATGCCGATCGACCCGGCGGCGGCCGAGCCGAAGGCGGTGGCCGCGGCCGAGGCCTCGATCCGGTCGCCCAGGGCGGTGGCGGTGCCGTGGGCCTCCAGGTACTGCGCGGTGGCCGGGTCCAGGCCTGCCGTGTCCCAGGCCTCGGCGATCGCGGCGGCCTGGCGGTCCACACCGGGCGCGGTGAAGCCGACCCGGGCGGCCCCGTCGTTGGTCACCGCGCTGCCCCGGATCACCGCGCGCACCGGATCGCCGTCGGCCAGCGCGTCGGCCAGCCGGCGCAGCACCACCAGGCCGACGCCACTGCCGGGCACGGTCCCGCCCGCCTTCTCGTCGAAGGGCCGACAGCGGCCGTCCGGGGAGAGGATGCCGCCCTCCTGGTGCAGATAGCCGTGCCTGCGGACGGTGTCCACACTCACGCCGCCCGCCAGCGCGGTGTCGCACTCGCCCAGCAGCAGGGCCTGGCAGGCGAGATGGACCGCGGACAGCGAGGTGGAGCAGGCCGTCTGCACGGTCAGGCTCGGCCCCTGGAGGCCCAGCCGGTAGGAGATCCAGGGGGCGAGGAACTCCCGGTCGGTGAGGATCCGCAGCTGCATCGCGCCGAGCCGCTCGACCAGCCGGCGGTCGGTGTGGGCGGCCAGCATGTGCTCGGTCAGGCTGCCGCCGACATAGACGCCGGTTCCGGTGGGGGCGCGCCACGGGTCGAGGCCGGCGTCCTGGAGCGCGTCCCAGGCGGTCTCCAGCAGCAGCCGGTGCTGCGGGTCCAGGGCCGCCGCCTCGTTGCGGTTGAACCCGAACAGCTCGGCGTCGAAGCGGTCGGCGTCGGCCAGATAGCCCTTGGCGGCGACATGGGAGCGGTGCCGGATCTCGGCCGGGTCGGCGCCGTCGGCCAGCAGCTCGGCCTCGGTGAAGTCGGTCAGCGAGCAGACGCCGCCGAGCAGGTTGGCCCAGTACTCGTCGAGGTCGCGGGCACCGGGGAAGCGTCCGCTCATACCGGTGACCGCGATCGCGTTGTCCGGGATCTCCGGCAGTTCGGCGCGGGCAGCGGTGGTGGAGGTGATCGCTGTGGAGGTCATCGCGGTGTGCCTTTCCGGTTGCGGAGTGCGGCGGCGGCCCGCTGGCGTTCCCGGCGCAGGCCACCGCGGGTGGTGTCGTCGTCGGTGCCGGGCTGCGGCTGCCCGGCGGACGCGGTCTGGTCGAGGTGCGCGGCGAGCGCGGCGACGGTGGGACGGCGGAACAGGTCGACCAGGGTCAGCGGGATGTCCGGGTCCTGCTCCCGCAGCGCGGCCAGGACCCCCATCAGCCGCACCGAGTTGCCGCCCAGGTCGAAGAAGTTGTCATGGATGCCCACCCGGTCCAGGGTCAGCAGCCGGGCCCAGGTGCCGGCCAGGCGCTGCTCGGTGCCGGTGACGGGGGCGGCATAGGGCAGGGCCTGCGGCTGGCGGACGGTACCGGGTTCGGGCAGCAGGGCACGGTCGATCTTGCCGGAGCGGTTGAAGGGCAGCTCGTCCAGGTACTCGAAGATCTCGGGCACCATGTAGCCGGGCAGCCGTTCCGCCAGCCGGGCGCGCAGTTCGGCCTCGGTGGGCCCGGCCCCGGGCCGCGGTACGACATAGGCGACCAGGCGCTGCTCCGGTCCGCTGCCGCGGACCGCCGCGGCGGCCAGGGCGATTCCCGGGGCCGCCGCCAGCAGGGTCTCCACCTCGCCGAGCTCGACCCGCAGGCCGCGGAGCTTGACCTGGGTGTCGCCGCGCCCCAGGTAGTGCAGCTCACCGCGGGCGTCGATCCGGCCCAGGTCGCCGCTGCGGTACATGCGTGCGCCGGGCGGGCCGTAGGGGTCGGGCACAAAGCGCTCGGCGGTGAGTGCGGGCTGGCCGAGATAGCCGCGGGCCAGCGGTGCGCCGGCGATGTAGATCTCGCCGGTGGCTCCGGCCGGGACCGTGCGCAGGGCGTTGTCCAGCACATAGACCCGGGCCCCGGGGACCGGACGGCCGATCGGGACCGGCACTCCGGGGTGCAGCTCGGCGGTGGTGGAGTAGACCGTGGCCTCACTGGGGCCGTAGGCGTTGATGATCCGACGGCCCGGCTCGCTCAGCCGGGTGACCAGCTCCGGCGGGCAGGCCTCACCGCCCACGACCAGGGTGGTCAGCTCGGGCAGGCGGCCGGACACCTCGGGCAGCAGCATCACCACGGACGGCGGGAGCAGGGCGTAGCTGATCCGGGAGTCCCGCAGCCGGGTGAGCAGCGCCTCGCCGAGGCGTTCGTCCTCCTGGGCGATGTGGAGCTCGGCTCCGGCCACCCAGGTGAAGAACAGGTCGGAGACGGCGACGTCGAAGCCGAAGGAGACGAACTGGAGCACCCGGTCCCCGGCGGTGACCACGAAGTCGCCGCGTACCGCGGTGACCAGGTTGGTCAGCGCCCGCTGCTCCACGGCAACGCCCTTGGGGGTGCCGGTGGAGCCGGAGGTGAACAGCACATAGGCCAGGTCCCGCGGCAGGGGACGGCGGGCGCCGGCGCCCCGGAGGCGGTTCCGCCGCCGGGGCCGGTCGCGGTTCGCACCTCCGGCAGGTCGACCCGCAGGCAGGGGGCGCCCAGCCGCTCGCCCAGGTCGGCGGTGGCGGCCGCGGTCAGCAGCAGCCGGGCGCCGCAGGCGCCGACCATATGGTCGAGCCGGGCCTGTGGGTGGGCCGCGTCCAGCGGGACATAGGCGCCGCCCGCACGCAGCACCGCCAGCGCGGAGATGCCCATCTCCGCGCTACGCGGCAGCAGCAGTCCCACCACCGCCCCCGGGCCTACCCCCGGTCCCGCAGCCGGTCCGCCAGCGAGTCTGCCCGCTCCATGAGTTGACGGTAAGTCAGTTTGATATCGCCGCAGACCAGGGCCAACGCGTCGGGCCTGGCGGCGGCGGTCTCCGCCACCAGGTCGGCGACCAGCCGGAATTCACGCACCCCCTGGTCGGTGCGGTCGTTGCGGCCAGCACCCGGCGGCGTTCGTCCGCGGGACCAGGTCGATCCGCGACAGCGGCAGCCCGGGGGCACTGAGCGCCCGGTCCAGCAGCAGCTGGAAGTTGTTCACCCAGCGGCGCACGGTGGCCGCTTCGAACAGGTCGCTGCGGTAGATCAGGCGGGCATCCAGGTCCTCGCCGTGCCGGTCGAGGTGCAGATGCAGGTCGAACTTGGCGACGTCCAGGTTCAGTGGGACGCGCTCGGTGCGGGCTCCGGGCAGTCGCAGCTCCGGTTCGGTGTCGTCGTCGTAGCCGATGACCACCTGGAGCACCGGGTCGTGGCTGGTCTCCCGGACCGGCGCCAGCTGCTCCACCACCGCTTCGAACGGCGCGTCCTGGTACGGGGCGGCGGCGAGCAGCGCCGCCCGCACCCGGTCGACCAGCCCCTCCAGCGAGGGGTCCCCGGAGAGGTCGACCCGCAGCGCCAGGGTGTTGGTGAGCATCCCGATCAGATCCTGGGTCTCGGCCCGGTCCCGGCCGGAGACCGGGTAGCCGATCACCAGGTCCTCCACGTCGGACAGGCGGCCGAGGAAGGCCGCCCAGACCGCGAGCAGCACCATGAACGGCGTGCCGCCACGGGCGCCGGCCAGTGCGGTGATCCGGCGTTTGACCGCGGCGGGCACGCTGAAGCTCTCGGTGCCGCCGGCGGTTGTGCGCAGCGCCGGGCGCGGCCGGTCCAGCGGCAGCGGCAGCACCGCCGGGGCGCCACGCAGGCTGCGGACCCAGTAGCCGACCGAGTCCGCATAGCCTCCGGCGTCCTGCCGCTCCCGCTGCCAGGCGGCGAAGTCCGGGTACTGCAAAGGCAGTTCCCCGGGCTCCCAGGGGAGCCGGCCGAGCTCCGCCCGGTAGCCGGCGGAGAGGTCACGCAGCAGTACGTCGAGTGACCATCCGTCACATATCAGGTGGTGTGCGGCCAGCAGCACCCCATGGGTGCCGTCGTCGGCGTGGTGGACGGTGCAGCGCAGCAGCGGGCCGCTGTCCACCGCGAAGGGGCGGGCGGCCTCGGCCAGCATCCGCCGGTGCACCTCGGCGGCGGGGACCTCACGTTCCACCCGCAGCGCGGCGGCCGCCCGGGCGGAGACGATCTGTACCGCGTCGCCGTCGACGCCGGTGCGGAAGACCGTGCGCAGCGACTCATGGCGGGCGACGACCGCGTCAAGTGCCCGCCGGAAGGCGTCGGCGTCGAACCGGCCGTGCACCCGGAAGGCGACCGGGACGGTGTACTGCGCGGTGCCGGGGTTCATCTGGTCCAGGACCAGCAGTCGGGCCTGGGCATGGCAGAGCGGGAACTCGTACTCCTCAACTGCTTCCTGACATTCACTCAGATCCGGTGTCGGGCAGTCGGTCCCGGGATCCTCGGCGGCCGGCTCCTGGGGTCGCGCGGTGGCGCTGTCCATAGGGGTCACTCTCCCTTCGGGGTGGGGGCGGATGCGGGGGCGGAGCCGGTCCGGCGGTCGCGCAGGACCGTCTCCAGGACCTCGCCGATCCGGCGGGCCGGCTCGGGGTCCAGTACGCCGCTGTGGGCGCAGTCGAGTTCGTGGATGTCCAGTCGGACGCCGGTGCGCCCCCAGGCGACGATCTTGAACGGGGTGGTCAGATAGGACGGGACCTGGGTGGCCGAGAACAGGGTGACCGGCCCGTCGTAGGGCGAGGGCTGCTGCCACCCGTGGGCCAGGACGACATGGTTGACCGCGGTATCGGCCATCGCCGTCAGCCGCGCGTCGCTGAACCCGGCGAACAGCCTGCCGTGCTCGCGCAGCAGTGGGAAGAGCATGGCCCGGGTGTGCGGCAGCGGCGGCAGCGGAGTGCCGGGTTCGAGGTCGAACGGCATCAGCCGCAGCACCTCCGCCTCGATCTCGTCCGGCTCGGGGTACCCGGACGGCAGCGGCATGGCGTCGATGACGGCGAGCAGGGAGACCTCCTCCCCCGCCTCGCGCAGCAGCGCCGCGCTCTCGTACGCCAGCATGCCGCCGAAGGAGCGTCCGGCCAGCAGGTAGGGGCCGTGCGGGCGGACCTGGCGGAGCCTTTCGGTGTACTCCCGGGCCAGTTCCCGGACGTCGGCGGGCAGATGGGGGCGGCCGGCCCGCAGCGCGGGGTCTGCAGGGCGTGCACCGGGCGGGCCGGGTCCAGGTGGGGCAGCAGGGCGGTGTAGCCCCAGCCCAGGCCCATCCCGGGGTGGAAGCAGAACAGCGGCGGCAGGGCCGGGTCGCCGGTGCGCAGGGTGACCAGCGGGGCCAGCACGCTGGGGTCGCGGATGCCGTCCGGGCGGAACTCGGCGGCGGGACGGTCCGGGCCGGGCCGGTCGAGCCGGGCGGCCAGCGCGGCCGGGGTGGGCGCCGCGAACAGCAGCGCCACCGGTACCGGGATGTCCAGCGCCCGCTCGATGCGCGCGGCAAGCCGCAGCGCGGTGAGCGAATGACCGCCCTGGGTGAAGAAGTCCGCGTCCGGGTCGAGCGCCGGTCCGAGGACCTCGCCGAACAGGGTGCACAGGGTGCGTTCGAGCTCACTGCCCGGCGGACGGGCCGGTCGGCGGCGGCAGCGGGTCCGGCAGCGCGTCCCGGTCGATCTTGCCGTGCGCGTTCACCGGGAACTCGCCGACCAGGCCCAGGCGGTGGGCAGCAGGTATCCCGGCAGTGTGGCCGCGGCCCGCTCGCGCACCCGGTCGAGCACGCCCTCGGCGGGGGTGTCCGGGTCCGGCTCCAGGATCAGCCAGGCGGCCAGCAGTCTGCCGCCGCCGGGCGCCGGCCCGCCGACCACCGCGCGCACCCACTCCCGGGCAGCGTGCGAGCGCGGCCTCGATCTCGGCCGGCTCGACCCGGAAGCCACGGATCTTGAGCTGCCGGTCGGGCGCCCGGCGAAGTCCAGCACTCCCTGCGGCGTCCAGCGGGCCAGGTCGCCGGTGCGGTACATCGGCTCCCGGGCGGGCCGTAGGGGTCGGCCAGGAACCGGTGGGCGGTCTCGGCGGGCCGGGCGACGTAGCCGCGGGCCAGGCCGCCCGCGAGATAACAGCTCGCCGACGCAGCCGACCGCACCGGGCGCAGCCGTGCGTCCAGGACCAGCGCCCGGGTGTTGTCCAGCGGGCGCCCGAGCGGTTCGGTCGGGCCTTCGCCGGTGGCCGGGTGGGAGGTGGCCACGACAGTGGCCTCGGTGGGCCCGTAGCCGTTGCGGACCGTGGTGTCCGGGCAGTGCGCCCGGATCAGCCGGACGGCCCCGGGGCCACCACGTCGCCACCGGTCCAGACCTCGCGCACCCGGTGCAGCGCACCGGGATCGGTCTCGGCGAGGGTGCGCACCAGTTCGGCGGTGATGCACGCCGCGTCGATCGGCCGGTCCGCGGTCAGCCGGCGGAGCAGCACCGGGGTCAGCCGCTCCGGCGGCGCCAGCAGCACGCTGCCTCCGGCCAGCAGCGGCGTCCAGACCTCCAGCACCGAGGCGTCGAAGGTGTGCGGGTTGTGCACCAGCGTACGGCCGCGGAAGGCGTCGAGGCCGGATTCGGCGGACAGTTCGGCGAGTTCCCGGTGGGTGAGCAGCACGCCCTTGGGCTCGCCGGTCGAGCCGGAGGTGAACAGCACGCAGGCGGCGGCGTCCGGGTGAGCCGGTCCGGGCGGCGGCTGCCCGGCATCCGCCGCACCGGCGCCGACGGCTTCCGCCCCGGGGGCGTGGGCTACATCCAACAGGACTGTCTGTTCCGGGAGTTGGACGGTCGCCGGGCCGTGGGTCAGCACCAGCCGGGGGGTGGCGGTGGCCAGCAGCCGGGCCAGCCGTTCCGGGGGCTGGCCGGAGTCGAGCGGCAGCCAGGCCGCGCCGGTCCGCAGCACCGCGAGTTGCGCGACGACCAGCTCGGGTGAGCGCGGCAGCAGCAGCGCCACCAGCTCACCGCCGCGCACCCCGGCCGCCAGCAGCCTCCGGGCCAACACGTCTGCTGCCGCTTCCAGTTCGGCGTAGCTCAGCGCGGTGCGGGTCGGCCCGCCGGCGGCGGATTCGACAGCGGGGGCGTGCGGGGTGCGGGCGGCCTGGGCGGCGAAGCGGCCGGTGAGCGTGGCCGGTTCGACCGGCGGACGGACCGGGCCGTGGGACAGGGCGAGCAGGGCACGCTGCTCGTCCGGCGGCAGTACGTCCAGCTCCTCGGCCGGGACGGCCGGGTCACCGGCCAGCCGGCCCAGGGTGTGGGCCAGCCGGTCCAGCAGCGGGGCGGCCTGGAGGCCCTGCCGGGTGCCGACCCGCAGCAGCATCCGCTCCCCGGCGAGGACGGCCACGGTCACCGGGTAGTGGGTGGCGTTGGCGACCTCGATCAGCTCCACCGCGGGGGCGGGCACGGCGTCACCGGGGCGGCGGGGGAAGTTCTCGAATGCCAGCACCGAGTCGAACCGGGCGCCGGGGCCGGCCGCACGCTGCACCTGCGCCAGCTGGACGTGGTGATGCGCCACCAGCGCCGCCTGCTCGTCCTGGACCCGGGCCAGCAGCTCGCGCACGCTCTCCTGCGGGCGCAGCCGGATGCGCACCGGCACGGTGTTGATGAACAGCCCGACCATCTCCTGCACTCCGGGCAGGTCGTGCGGCCGGCCACCACCCCGCCGAAGACCAGGTCCCGGGCGCCGGTGCTGCGGGCCAGCACCAGCGCCCAGGCGGTCTGCACCACGGTGTTCAGGGTGACTCCGGCCCGTGCGGCGGCTCCGGCCAGCGCCGTGGTGAGCTCCGCCGGCAGCCGGGCCTCGGCCAGGTCGGTCTCCTCCGCCGCCTCCCCGGCCCGGTCGGGCGCCAGCGGGACCGGCGGCTCCAGGCCGGCCAGGGCCTGGAGCCAGGCCTGTTCGGCGTGGGCCTGGTCCTGGCGGGCGAGCCAGGCCGCGTACCGCTGGTAGGGCACGGCGGGGGGCAGGGCGCGGCCCTCGGCCAGGGCTGCCAGGTCCCGTTGCAGTATCGGCACCGACCAGCCGTCCAGCAGAATATGATGGAACGTCAGAATCAGCTCGGTGCCCTCGGCACGGTGCACCAGGGTGGCCCGGACCAGTGGCGGGCGGGCCAGGTCGAAGCCCTTGGCCCGGTCGGCGGCCAGCAGCCGCCGCAACTCGGTGTCCGAGCCTGCGGGTTCGGACAGCGTGGCCTCGGCCCAGGGCACCCGCGCCCGGCGCGGGATGACCTGGACCGGACGGTCCAGCCCGCGATAGCGGAAGCAGGCCCGGAGGTTGGCGTGCCGCTCCAGCAAGGCAGCGACCGCGGACCGTAGTTGAGTGGCACTCAGATCACGGGCCACGGTGAACCGGATCTGCACCAGATAGGGGTCGTCCGCGCCGCTCCCGGCCACCGAGTGGAACAGCAGGCCCTCCTGCACCGGTGACAGCGGCAGCACATCCGCGATGGCCGGGCTCACTGGTCCTCCCCTGTTCCGTGGATGTCGTCCAGGCCCTCGGGCTCGTCGTAGTCGTCGAACTCGTCGAAGCCGGCCTCCAGCAGCCCGAGTTCCTCGGGGCTGAGGTCGACCAGCGGGAAGTCGTGCGGCGAGGCCGAGACCGGGCCACCGTGGACGGCCCGGGCGGTCAGTTCAGTTCCAGCGCGTCGGCCCAGGAGTCGGCGAGGTCGCACGCCTCCTGCTCGGTCAGTACGCCCTGCGGGTAGGAGAAGGTCGCCTCCAGCCGCAGCGCTCCCGAGCGCTCGTGGGCCAGCGCGTCCACCTCCAGCGTGTGCCGCAGCGGGACCGACTCGTCACCCCCGGCCAGGAGTTCGCCCCCGGCCGTACCGGTGGCCGTGAACCGGCCCAGGTAGTTGAAGCGGACGTCCGGCACCGGCAGCGCGGCCAGGGCGGGAGCGGTCCCGGGGTTGAGGTAGCGCAGCAGGCCCCAGCTCATCCCGCTGTCCGGGACGGCACGCAGCTGCTCCCGGACCGCCTCAAGTGCCGTCCGGGCCGCGTGCGCCGGACCGGAGGCGGACACCTCGTCGTCCGGGTCGGCCAGGGCGCGGGTGAGCACCGCGGCGCTGTCGCCGAGGTCCAGGCGCGCCGGGTACTGGGGTGGTGAGCCACCCCACCGTCCCGGACGGGTCGGCCGGTTCGGTGAGCGGCTCGCGTCCGTGGCCCTCCAGATGGACCAGCAGAGCGCTGCCCGCGCCCCGGCGGTGCGCCGCGGCCAGCACCAGCGCGGCCAGCAGGACGGTGTCCGGGCCGCAGGAGAAGAGCGGGGGAGGGTCTCCAGCGCGCCGTGGGTCACCTCCTCGGACAGCTCCAGGGTGTGGGTGGCCCGGCGGCACCGGGCCCGCGGCGGGGGCGGCGCCGGTGAGCGTGGCCGCGGGACCGGCCAGGGCGCGGGTCCAGCGGGCGGGCGCCTGCCCGGCCAGGGCCGGGCGCAGCGCCTCGCGTTGCAGCGTCAGCGCCCAGCGGCGGAAGGAGGTCCCCGGCTCGGACCACTGCCCTCGGCGATCTGCCCTCGGCCGGCTCCTCCCGGGCGGCCAGTGCGGTGCCCAGGTCGTGGCCAGGACCCGCCAGGAGAGCCGTCGACGGCCAGGTGGTGGCGTGGCCAGGAACAGGTCAGGGCGGCCGGGGCCGGTGCTGATCACGGTGGTGCGCAGCAGCGCGCCCGCGTGCGGGTCGATCCGCGCCGCCTGGGCCAGCCGGCGGGCCACCTGCACCGGGTCGGCCTGGTCGCTCGCGTCGACCTGCTCGGTGGACACCGCGCCGGGTCGTAGGGCACTCCAGCTGCCAGTCGGCGTCGTCCGGACGCAGCAGCCGCATCCGCAGCGCGGGGTGGCGCGCGGTCAGGGCGCGCACGCGGCCAGCGCACGGGCCCGGTCGGTGCCGTCGGCAGCGGGAGCACCATGGACTGGGTGAAGGCGGCCAGGTCGGGTCCTGGTCGCGCCACACTGCATGACCGGGGTGAGCGGCAGGGTTCGGTGGGCGCGTCGGCGGCGCCGGGCCGGTCGTCCTGCGCGGCGCGGGCCAGCAGCGCCAGCCGGGCCGGGGTGCGGGCGGTGAAGACCTCACCGGGCGCCAGCACCAGACCGGCGGCCGAGCGCGCCCGGCGAGCTGGATGGCGGTGATGCTGTCGCCGCCGAGCGGAAGAAGTCGGTGTCCGGGTCGGCCGGGCACCTCCAGGAGCTCGCTGAACAGTCCGCAGAGGATCTGTTCGGCGGGGTGACGGGCCCGGCCGCCGGTGCGGCGCGAGGGGGAGCGGCAGGGCCGCGCGGTCGAGTTTCCGCCGGGGGTCAGCGGCAGTGCGTCCAGCAGCACGACGTCGGCCGGGACCAGGTGCGCCGGCAGCTGCCGGCGGCGTGCGCGAGCAAGGCCTCCGGGGCGGGGGCGGCGCCGGGGGGTACGGCGTAGCCGATCAGCCGCTGCCTGCCCTCGGGGCCGCGGTGGACGGTGGCGGCGGCTGGGACACCCTGCGGGTGGCTGTCCAGGGCGGCGGCCACCTCGGCCGGTTCGATCCGCAGGCCGCGCAGCTTGACCTGGTCGTCGTCACGGCCGTGGAAGTGGGTGGTCCCGTCGTCGTCACGGTGGACCAGGTCGCCGGTGCGGTACATCCGGCTGCCGGGCGGGCCGTACGGGTCGGCGACAAAGCGCTGCGCGGTGGCGCCGGGCAGGTGCAGATAGCCCCGGGCCAGTCCGGGGCCGGCCAGGTAGAGCTCGCCGACGACCCCGGCCGGGACCGGGCGCAGCCGGGCGTCCAGCAGATAGGCGCGGCTGCCGTCGACCGGGGCGCCCATCGGCGGCGGTGCCGTCGGGCCGCAGCGCGGCGGAGACGGTGGCGGCGACGGTGGCCTCGGTGGGCCCGTAGGCGTTGTGGAACGCGCGGCCCCCGGTGGACCAGCGGGCCTGAAGAGCCGGCGGGCAGGGTTCGGCGCCGACCACCAGGGTCCGCAGCCAGGGGTAGTCGCCCTCGGGGACGGTCGCCAGCAGCGACGGGGACAGCAGCACGCAGGTGATCCGCTGCTCCGTCAGTACCCGGGCCAGGGCTTCGCCGGCGAGCGGTCCGGGCGGCGGGGTGACCAGGGTGGCCCCGGAGCCGAAGGCCATGCACAGCTCGGCGAGCGAGATGTCGAAGGTGGGCGAGCCGAGTTGGAGCACCCGGTCGTCACCGGTCAGCGCCAGCCGCCGACCAGGGTCTGGGCCAGGGCGGCGATTCCGGCGTGAGTGCTCAGCACTCCCTTGGGGGTGCCGGTGGAGCCGGAGGTGTGGATGACATAGGCGGCCTGGCCGGGGTGCGGCTGCGGGTGCGCAGGGGCTCGGCGGTGTCCGTGCCGTCCCGGCGTCCGTACCGGCCGTGATGTCCGTGCCGTCCGGCCGGTGCAGGGCCAGGACCGGTACACCGGCGTCGGCCAGGCCCTGCGGGCCGTCGCCGGGAGTGTCGGTGAGGACGAGCACCGGGGCGGTCTCGGCCAGGAGGCGGCGGACCCGCTCGGCGGGGTGTGCCGGGTCCAGCGGAAGGTAGGCGGCACCGGCCCGGTGCACGGCCAGGGCGGCGAGCGGGAAGTCGGGGCCCCGGCCCAGCGCCAGGGCGACGACCCGCTCCGGTCCGGCGCCGTGCCGGGCCAGCAGTCCGGCCAGCCGGTCGACCCGGTCCGTGAGCTGGGCGTAGCTCAGGTCCCGGACGCCGGGCACGGCCAGGGCGGTGGCGCCTGGGGTTCGTGCGGCCTGGCGGGCCAGCAGTTCCGGGAGTGCGGCCGGGGCCGGGGCCTGCGGGCCGGCCGAGGCGGCGACCAGGCGTTCGCGTTCGCCCGCCGGCAGCAGGTCGAGCCCGGCCAGGGTGATCTGCGGATCGGCGGTGACCTGCTCCAGGATCCGCAGGTAGCGCGGGTCCACTGGGCGACAGCAGCCGGGTCCAGCTGGTCGGTGCGGATCTCGAAGCCGCCGTCCATGCCGTCGCCGCTGTCGCGGACCACGCCCACCAGGTCGTGCTCGCCGCCGGTGTGGATCCGCTCGGGGGTGACGAACTGGCGCAGGGCGCTGACGCTGGGCTGCTCGGTGAGGTGCATGAAGACCCACTGGAACAGCGGGGAGCGGCCGCTGCTGCGCTCGGGGGCGACCGCGGACACGATCCGGCCGACCGGCAGGTCGGCGTTGGCGAGCAGCGAGGGGAAGTCCCCGCCGAAGCGGGCCACCAGTTCCGCGAAGGTACTGTCCGGGGTGATCTGCCAGCGGGTGGGCACGGCGTTCATCACATAGCCGATGACCCGGTCCAGCCCTGGGCGGAGCGGTTGGCCACCGGGGTGCCCAGCACCAGATCCTGGGCGCCGGACACCTTGTGCGCCAGCGCCGCGAAGGCGCTCATCAGCACCACATAGACCGACACCCCGTTCGCCCGGGCCAGGGCACGCACGGCCGTGGTGGCCTGCGGGCCCACCCGGAAGGGGAGTTGGACGATGGCGGGGCTCACCTCGGGCTGCTGCGGCCGGAGTTCCGGCTGAGATTCGGGCCGGGGTACGGGCCGGGTGCGGGCGAGGTTGAGTGCGGCGGGAGGATCGGCCAGATAGCGGCTCCAGAACTCCAGCCGGGCGCCGAACACCCCGGACGCCTCCAACTCGGCCTGCCAGCAGGCGAAGTCGGCGTACTGGAGCTCCGGCCGGACCAGCTCCGGCTCGGCGCCGTCGCGCAGCGCCAGATAGGCGCGGGTGAAGTCGTCCTGGAGCACGTCGAACGACCACCAGTCGGTGATGATGTGGTGCAGCCCCAGCATCAGCGTGCAGCGCTGCTCGTCCGCCTGCACGAAGCGGCCGCGGATCAGGCGTCCGCGCAGGTCGAAGGGGCGGCTGCGGAAGTCGCGGAAGGCCTGCGCCACGGTGCGCCCGGTGCCGCGCAGATCCTCCCGCTCCAGGACGAACGGTCCGGCGTCCGGGAAGGAGACCCGCGGCGCGCCGGTCGGGCCGCTGATCCGGGTGCGCAGGATGTCGTGGCTGTCCTGGATCGCGGTCAGCGCGGCCTCCAGCTGCGCCGGCTCGACCGGGGTGTCGAAGTGGTAGGCACTGCACAGATTGAGGTTGGGCGTGCCTGGATAGAGGGATTCGTAGACCCAGAGGTCGAGTTGGGCGCCGCTGAGCGGTACCGGCGCGGCGGCGTCACGGGGTGGGACCGCGGCCGGACCTGGGCGCTGCGCCCGGCCTGTACCAGCCGGCTCAGCAGCGTGATCCGCTGGGCGCTGGTCAGCGCGCGGTAGCGGTCGGTGGTCGATTGGGTGCTCATCACAGACCCTTCCTGAGTGCGGCGAGCCGGTCGAGTCCGGCGAGTACCTCGTCACGTCCGATTCGAAGTCGATGAAGCAGGCCACCTCGTCGCAGCCGAGTTCCTTGAGGTCGGCGAGCATCCGCGCGCATTTCCCGGGCGAGCCGAGCAGGCTGCCCCAGGCCAGATAGCGTTCGAAGGCGTAGTCGGTGAGCAGCGCGGTCTGCCGCTCGTCCAGCGCGGCCCCGCGCGGATCGCCCTCCGGTTGGCGGAGGTCTGCCGGGTGTAGGAGGCCAGGTACGCCTTGAGCGGGGCGGCCGCCAGCCGGCGGGCGTGGGCGTCGTCGCGGCCGACGAAGGTGTGCGTCATCAGCGTGACCCGGCCGTGCGGTCCGGTGCCGCCCTGTTCCGGGGCCTGGGCGGCGGCCTTGCGGTAGTCGGCGATCAGTGCGGCGAGTTGCTCCCGGCTCTGCCCGACGGTGGCCGCGAGCACGCCGGCCCGCAGGTGTCCGGCGGCCTGCCAGGTCGCCGGGTTGCCGGAACTGGTGAGCCACAGCGGCAGCGTGGGCTGTACCGGCCGGGGCTGCGGCAGCACCTTCACCGGCCGGCCGGTGCCGTCCGGGTACTCCCCCGGCTCACCGGCCCACAGCGCCCGCAGCCGGCCGACCGCCTGGAAGGTGCGCTCCCTGCGGTCGCGGTAGTGCTCCGGGGCCAGGACGAAGTCGGCACTGTGCCAGCCGGTGGCGACCGAGATGCCGACCCGGCCGTGCGAGAGGTTGTCCACCATCGCCCAGTCCTCGGCGACCCGGAGCGGGTGGTGCAGCGGCAGCACCACGCTGCCGGCCCGGATCCCGATCCGTTCGGTGGCGACGGCCAGGGCGGCGCTGAGCACCGGCGGGCTCGGGAAGACCTGGCCGACCTGCTGGAAGTGCCGTTCCGGGGTCCACAGGGCATGGAAGCCGAGCCGGTCCGCGGCCCTGGCCACGGCCAGGATGTCCTGGTAGGTCTGCTCGTGCCGGCCGGTTCCGGCGCCGTCCGCATGGTCGGCGACCCGACCCGGGCCGGCGGTGGAGCCCTGGTCGGCGGTGGAACTCTGGTCGGCGGTGGAGCTTTGGTCGGCGGTGTCGGCGCCGAAGAACATCACGCTGAGGTCCACGGGCTCTCCTGTGGCTGGCTGCGGGGGTGGTCGGCGGGCCGGCGCGGGACCCTGGCCCGGCGCGGGATCGGAGCGGGCTCCGGGACGTCCGGGGCGTCACGCAGGGCGGCGGCGTGGGCGGCGACGGTGGGGGCCTCGAAGACCAGGGCCGCGGTCACCTGCCGGGTACCGGCGCTGAGCCGGACCGCCGCGCGCACCGCCCGCAGCGAGTTGCCGCCGAGGGCGAAGAAGTCGTCGTGGCGGCCGATGCCGGTGACGCCCAGCACCTCCGCCCAGACCGCGGCGACCTCCTGCTCCAGCGGCCCCTGCGGCGCCTCGTTCCGGCGCGGGACCCGCTCCGGGAGCCGGCAGCGGTCCGGCTCCCCGGCCCGGCGCGGCGGCGCGGGCAGCGGCAGCAGCGACAGCGGGACGTCGGGCAGCTCCGCCAGCGCGGTCAGGGCCTGCGGCAGCGCGTCCGCCACCCAGCGGACAAAGGACTCCTCCAGGGTGTCGGCCCGGTACTCCAGTACCAGCTCCAGCCGTCCGCGCTGCCGTCGGCGGCGGTCAGCTCCGCGACCTCGACCAGCAGTTCGAAGCGGGCGTCGCCGGTGCGCAGCACCTCCACCCCGGTGCCCGCCACCGGTTCGGTACGGGCAGCGCGGCGACCGCCGCCGCGTTGTTCTGGAGCACCAGCACCACCTCGGTGAAGGGCTGGCGTCCGGGCAGCCGGGGCGGGTTGAGCGCCTCGACCACCTGCTCGTAGGGCAGCTCCTGGTGGGCGAACGCGCCCAGGTCGCAGGCGCGGACCCGGCGCAGCAGCTCGCGCGGGGCCGGGTCGCCGCCGGTGTCGGTGCGCAGCACCAGCATGTTGACGAAGAAGCCGACCGCGTCGTCCGCGCCGCTGTCCGCGCCGCGTCCGGCCACCGGGGCGCCGACGGCCAGGTCGGGCCCGGCCCCGGCCAGGTCGAGCACGGCGGCCAGCGCGGCGTGCAGGGCCATGAACAGGGTGGCTCCCTGGGCCCGGGCCGCCGCCGCGACCGCGGCGGCGGTGCTCCGGTCCAGACGGCGCACCACCTCGGCCCCGGCCCGGCGGGTACCGGCGGCCGGTCGGGGGGCGCGGCAGCAGTGGCCCCTCCGCCGCGAGTCCCGTCAACTGCTGCTGCCAGTAGTCGAGTTGCCGGGCAGCCGGGAGTCGACTGCTGCGGCGAGCCGAGCGCCGCCCGACGGCGGGCAGCCAGTTCCGGGTAGGACGCGGGCAGCGACGGCAGACCGGGGACGCCGCCGGGCAGACGTCCGGCGTAGGCCCGGGAGAGGTCGGCCACCAGCGGGGCCAACGACCAGCCGTCACCGGCGATGTGGTGCAGCAGCAACAGCAGGACCTGCTCGTCGCGCTGCTCGACGGTCAGCAGCAGGGCCCGGAAGGGCGGTTCGGCGCCGAGGTCGAACCGGTACCGCGCGGCCCGGGCGACCCGCTCGTCGACCTGCCCGGCCGGCACCGTCTCCCGTTGGAACGGCGGTCGGGGGGGGCGCCGGTGAGCACCTGGCGCACCGGAGCGCCGTCCGCCTCCGCGAAGACCGTGCGCAGCACCTCGTGCCGGGCGGCGAGGTCGCCGAGCGCGGCCTCCAGCGCGGCGGGGTCGAGCCGGCCGCGCAGGCGCAGCAGCACCGGCAGGTTGTAGGAGGTCCCGGCGCCGGTCCGGTCCAGGAACCACAGCCGGTGCTGGGCCTCGGACACCGGCAGCGCCGCGCCAGCCGCCCGCGCGGCCCGCGGCAGGGCCACGTCCGGCTCCGGTGCCGGTCCGCCGGCAGCGGCAGCGGCAGCAGCAGCGGCAGCGCAGCGACGACGACGGCCGGGGCCAGGGCGGTCGGCGTCGGCGCGGCGAAGAAGTCCCTCACGTCGATCTCCGCACCCAGCTGTGCCCGGATCCGGCGAGCAGCCGGGCGGCCAGCAGCGAGTGCCCGCCCAGCGCGAAGAAGTCGTCGTCCGGGCCCACCGCGGGCAGCCCAGCACCTGGGCGAACAGAGCGCGCACCTGCGCCACCAGGGCGTCCGGGTCGGCCCGGCGGCGAGGCCGGCGGCGGAGCCGGTGCGGGGGCGGGGGCGGGCAGCGCGGCCCGGTCCAGCTTGCCGCTGGGGGTCAGCGGCAGCGCGTCCAGGATCACGCATACGGCCGGGACCAGATGCTCCGGCAGGAACCGTCCGGCGTGCGCGCGCAGCAGCTCCGGCAGTTCGGAGCGGTCCGCGTCCCGGCCGGACCGGCCGGGACCACATACGCGACCAGGCTCTGCCCGCCGTCCGGGTCCGGCGGGCGACCACGGCCGCGCGGCCGACCGCCGGATGCCCGGCCAGACCCGTTCGACCTCGCCCGGCTCCACCCGGAACCCGCGGATCTTGACCTGGTCGTCGGCCGGCCCAGGTACTCGAGGACGCCGTCGGCCCGGCGCCGCACCAGGTCCCCGGTGCGGTACATCACCGCCCGGGGACGAACGGGCAGGCCACAAAGCGCTCCGCGGTCAGCGCCGGACGTCCCGGTAGCCGTGGGCCAGCCCGGCCCGGAGGCGTAGAGCTCACCGGGACCAGGTCGGCCACCGGCCGCAGCCGCTCGTCCAGGACATGGAGCAGCTTGGCCGCGAGCGGGCGGCCGACCGGCACCTGGCCGCCGTCCGCCAGCTCCCGGGGCCGGACCGGGTGCACGGTCAGGAAGACCATGCACTCCACCGGCCCGTAGCCGTTCCCCAGCCGCACCGGGGTGCGCCGCCAGCGCCCTGGCGACGTGGGTGGGCGACAGCGCCTCCCCGCCGACCAGCAGTTCGGTGAGTCCGGCCAGCGCGTCCGGGTACTCGTCGACACGACGTTGAACAGCGCGGCGGACAGGTACATCGAGGTGATCCGGTGCCCGGCGACCAGCCGGGCCATCAGCGCCGGGTCGGGGCGGCGGCCGGGGTGCAGCACGCTGGTGCCGCCGCCCATCAGCGGCCGAGCAGTTCCAGGGCGAAGGCGTCCCAGGACACCGGGGCCGCCTGGAGCCAGACCGCACCGGGGCCGAAGGAGGCGAAGTCCTGGCCGTCAGGGTTCCGGTGAGAGCGGCATGCGGCGCGGCGACCCCCTTGGGCCGTCCGGTCGAGCCGGAGGTGAACATCACGCAGGCGACGCTGTCCGGGCTGACCCACACCGCGCCGCGCGGCAGCGGGACGGCCGCGGCGGCGTCCTCGATCTCACCTGGACGGCCGCCAGGTCCAGCGGCTCGGAGCCCCGCTCGCACAGCACCCGGGCCGCTCCGGCGTCGGCGACCATCACCCGCAGCCGCTCGGCGGGGAAAGCGGGGTCGAGCATCACGTAGCGGCCCCGCCTTGAGCACCCCCAGCAGCGCGACCACCATCCGCGCCGTGCGGTCCAGCCGTACCCCGACCAGTTCCCCGGGACGCACCCCGTGCCGCGCCAGCAGTCGGCCACCGCGCGGCGCGGGCGTCCAGAGCGGCGTAGGTCAGCCGCTCGGCGCCGTCGACCACGGCGACCGCCTCGGGCGCGCCTCGCCCACTGCTCCACCAGTTCGCACGCACCTCATCCCGACCACCCCCTCATAGCCTTCCTGGCCTTCGGGGGTATCGATGGGTTGAGCAGTAGCAGTGGCCTCAGTGGCTTCTGAGGAGTCATCGGCATCTGCGGTACCAGCGGACCCGGCGGCCTCACCCCCGTCAGCGGCCTGCTCCGCGCCCTCGTCCGCGGCCTCGTCCGCGCCCTCGCCGGCGGCCTGGTCCGCGAGCTCGTCCGCGCCGACGTCGGGGATCAGGGTGTCGATATGGCGGATGCTGGGGGCGGCCAGCCCCCACAGCGCGACCACGGTCCCGATCACGCCGGCCAGGAACAGCATGCCCGCCATACCGCTGCCCGGGCGGTGCCCGAGCAGCGGGCCGAGCAGGACGAACAGGCCGGAGCCGTGCCGGGCCTCGGGTTCGAACAGCTGGTCCGCCAGCGGCCCGGCCGCAGCGGTGGCCAGCGGGACGGAGATCTGCGACAGGAACATCACCGCGCCGAAGACCCGGCCCTGCCACTGCTGCGGGACCTTGCTCTGCACGATGGCCTGCATCGAGGCGTTGACGACCGTCATCAGCAGCGCCCCGACCAGGACCGCCGCGCACCAGCCGGGGACGTCCCCGGCCAGGGACATCGCCACCAGCGCCGACAGGCACATCCCGGCGACGCCGAGCATCATCCCCTGGCCCCGGTTGCGCGGTCCGCCCCAGGCCGCCATCAGCAGGCCGCCGGCCACACCACCGACCCGATCGCGGTGTTGACGGCGGCCAGGGCCGCATCACCGGACTTGAGCAGCACCATCGGCGAGATCAACGCGAACCCGAACACCATCACCAGGTTGACCAGGCAGAAGTTCATGGTCAGCGCGCGCAGGCTGGGCTGCACCCACAGGAAGCGCAGCCCCTGCACGGCCTCGGCGGTGATCTTCCGGCGGGGTGCGCCGGTGCCCGGTTCCGGGATCCGGTCCCCGTTCAGCCGGACCAGCCGGCTGCCGGTCAGCGCGCACGCGTAGCTGACGACGTCCAGCAGCAGCAGCGGGCCGATCCCGGTGAGCGTGAGCATCACCGCACCGAGTGAGGGTCCGCAGATCCCGGCCGCGCTCTTGGCCCCCGCCAGCAACCCGTTGGCCCGGCCGAACTGGTCCTTGCGCACCAGCAGCGGCACCGCCGAGGCGAACGCCGGGAACTGGAAGGCAGCACACGACCCGAGCAGGAAGGTCGCCGGATAGAGCTCCCAGGAATGCATGCTGCCGGTGTAGTGGAATATCGCGAGTATTCCTACCGAGAGCAGACCGCCGGCATCCGCTATCTGTAGGGCGGCGCGTTTGCTGATCCGGTCGACGACCGCTCCGGCAATGGGGCTGAAAAGAGCCTGTGGCAGCAGTGAGCACAATGATAGAAGGGTGACTGCGGTGGCCCGCTGACCGCTGGCCCATACCTGGACAATGAAAGCGAAGCGGACTGCGGAACTTCCCACCAACGAGACCGTCTGCGTGGTCCAGACCAGCATGAATGGTCCGGATCCGGAAAAGCGTCCGGGGGTGGCCCGGGCAGGACTGTCGGCCATGTCAGAACCCGTTTTCCGGAGCGGCCGGACAGTATCGGCAACAGGCCGCCGGAGACGACCCGGGCCGCAATTCCCGTTCCAGCAAGCCGAACCAGCCCGTCGCGCCCGGACCGGAGAAGTGTCCGGAAACCGCCCCGGCAGAAGCCGGAGACCTTGTCCCTATTTCTCCGATTTGGATGTCGATCATGCTGCGATCCTCCAGTGGGTGCAAATGGGTCCGGACCGTTCCGGTAGGATCATTTGCCCTGCGGGTGACCTCCGGCAAGGCGATGTGATGCAAGTCACAGTGCGCTTTTCAGCAGTTTTGCCGACGGAGCCTGAGCTATTCTGCATTCGACCTGCAGAATTCCTTCCCGGTACCACCCGGCGGGACCGGGAGGGAAGCGAACGGGAGAGAAACGGGAAGGACGGCTGCAAGCCTTGCCGTCGTAGTGGTCCGACTAAGGAGAGCCCCTGTATGAAAGATCCGCCGAGCCGCGCCCGCGCCGGCGCCGAGCTGGACAGCGCCTTCGCGGACCTGTCCGCCGTCGAGCGGTGGGCCGGCAGCGTCGGAGCAGGCAGCCGGCCCGGTCCCTACATCGCCCAGGACCCCCTGGAAGGCCGCCAGTACTGCGTCATGACCGAGACCACCGACGGTATGCACCGGGTGGTCGCCATCACCGCCAGGCCGGTCCCGGGTGATCCCCGTCCGGCTCAGGAGGCCGACCAGGCCGTCCTGCGGTCCCTGGTGCGGTCGCTGCTGGACCTGGCCGGGCACGAACGCGGCGCGGCCCGCACCGAAGTGGTGCTCACCGCCGCGGGGCCCAGAGTGCTGGAGTGCCGCCTGGAGGACCCGCCGTTCTGCTGACCGCCGCCGCACCGACCACCGTTCGCGCCCCCGCACCCGGGAGTCGGCAGCGAGCCGGGAAGAAGACGGGAACGGGACGGAGCAGTAGGAGCTCCACCGGCGAACAGCAGACCACGACACCAGGGGCGGAGCATGGGACGCGAGCCCGCCGCACCGACCGCGGTCCGCACCGCGGCGCTCGTCCCCGGCCCGGGGACAGCTGCCGGCGCGGGACACACCCCGGCCCAGCGGCACCGTGCCCAGCAGCGCACCCTGGCCGACGGCCAGAGCCCGAACGGGACCGCGCCAACACCCGCGGCCACCCCGGCACCGGCGCCTGAGCCGCCCCGCAGCACCGACGCCGCGGCGCACCCGCCTCCGGGTGCGGCGCGGCGCTGTCACATCCGGCGCCGGCCGGCCCGGCATCCCGGTTCAGCTTCTGCGGCGTTCGGGCGGGACCCCCATCGCGGTGAACAGCTCCTCAGCCCGCGCCGCGCACTCCCCCGCCCCCTCCACATCCCCCAGTTCCACCATCGCCCGCGCCATCCCCGACAACCCGTACGCCACCTCGACCCGGTACTCGATCGCCGACGCCACCTCCCACGCCGACCGGTGCAGCGCCAGCGCCGCCACCGCATCACCCTGCCGCAACCGCAGCCGCCCCGCCATGTTCTCCACCTTCGCCCGCCGCAGCCCGGAGGAACCCGACCCGACCAGCTCCAGTGCCCGCCCCATCCCCTCGCTCCACACCGAGCCCCGCCCCAAACGGTCATCCACCACCGCACCCAGCGCCAGCACCAACGCCACGTTCCGCGGATCCTGCCCCTCGTCACAGAGCCCCCGCGCCCGCACCAGACACCCGTCCGCCTCCACGAACTGCCCCAACCCCACCAGCCCGAAGGCCAGATCCGTCAACGCCACCAGCTCACTCCCACCCCGCCCCGAGCCCCCGTGCAACTCCACCGCCACCCGCGCGTGCTCACACGCCAGCCCAAAACAACCCCACTGCTCGAACAACGTACTCAACAACGTCAGACTGTCCGCCCGCGCCCCCACCACCCCCAGTTCCTCCTGCAAACCGACCGCCCGCTCCAAATGCTCCAGCGCCTCCGGAAAACGCCCCAGCAGACTGCAGAACTGACCCAGCGTCGACTCCGTGTGCGCGACCGTGTACCAGTCCCCCAACTGCTCCGCGACCTCCCGCCCCTCGACCGCCACCTCCACACCGTCCGCAAACCGCCCCAGCGCCCAGCACGCCACCCCAGATTCGACAGACTCACCCCCAGCAACTCCAGATCCCCCAGCCGCCGCGCCGCACCCACCGCCACCCGGCCCAGCTCCGCAAACTCCTCCAGCCGCCCCGCGCATGCAACTGAAATCCCACATTCCGCACCAGACACACCACAAACCTGTCCAGCCCCCGCCCCTGCGCCAACAGCACCGCCAGCGACAGCGCCCCGAGCTCCCGCTCGAACCAGGCCCCCGCCCGCACCACATCCCCCAGATCCGGCAACTCCGCCCCGGACACCGCCAGCCCGGTCACCCGCCCCACCCGGTCCGGAAACAACACCCCGCACGCCACCTCGGTCGCCGTCAGGTAATAACCCAGCAACCGCTCCACCGCCACCTCCCCCTCTCCCGTACCCCCCACCAGTCCCCGCGCGAAACTCCGCACCAGATCATGAAACGCGTACACCCCGATCTCCAGCTGCTGCACCAGATGCACATCCAGCAACAACTCCAGGACAGCCTCCGCCTCCCTGGCCGGCACCCCCAGCAAAGCCCCCGCCGCATACACATCGATCCCGCCCCCCGGATGCAATCCCAGCACCCGGAACGCCGCACGGCACCCCTCGTCCAACGCCTGGTACGACAACCGCAGCGACGCCCCCACACTGCGCACCCCGACGACAGCTCGTCCAGCCGATGCGCCTCGTCCCGCAGCCGGTCCGCCAGATACCGCACCGTCCACCGCGGCCGATTACGCAACCGCGCCGCCGCGATCCGCAACGCCAGCGGCAGATAGCCGCACAGCGCCGCCACCTCCAGCACCGCCTCCTGCTCCGCCTCCACCCGCCCCGCCCCCAGCACCCCCGCAACCAGCGCCCCGCTCTCCACCACATCCATCACCCCCAGCGACACCCACCGCGCCCCGTCCAGATCCACCAGCCGCGCCCGCGACGTCACCAGCACCACACACCCCGAACCCGAAGGCAGCAACGACACCACCACCCCGGCATCCACCACATTGTCCACCAACAACAACACCCGACGGCCCACCAGCACCGCCCGCCACAACGCCACCCGGCCCCCCAGATCCTCCGGCACCCGGTCCCCCACCACCCCCACCGCCCGCAACAGCACACCCAACGCCACAAACGCCGACACCGCCGACTCCCCCGGCGAATAGCCATGCAGATCAATGAACAAACGACCGTCCGGAAACTCCCCCGCCAGCACATGCGCCGCCCGCACCGCCAACGACGTCTTCCCGCAGCCCCCCATCCCGTCCAGTGCCACCACCCGCGGACCCACCCCACCAACCTCCCGCGCAAACCCCAGCACCAGCCCCAACTCCCGCTCCCGCCCCACGAAATCCACCAGATCCCCCGGCAACATGCTCGGCACCACCCCGCGAAAACGCCCCACCGCCTCCCACCACACCACCACCTGTCCCCATCCCCATTCCCACACCCATCCCCACCGACACACCCACCCCGCCACCACCCAGCCCAACCACCTCCGGCAGCTCCCGCAGGATCCCCTCATAGATCCGCACCAGCCCCACCCCCGGATCCACCCCCAACTCCTCGGCCAGCAAGCCCCGCACCCGGCCGAACTCCTCCAGCGCCTCCGCCTGCCGCCCCGACCGGCACAACGCCAGCATCAACTGCCCGCGCAATGTCTCCCGCAGCGGAAACCGCCCCACCAGATCCCGCAGATCGACAACCAGCTCGCCCGCCTCACCCAACCCCAGCCGCAGGCCGAACAACCGCTCCCAGGCGCCCAGCCACCGCTCCTCCAAAGCCGCCGACACCGCACCGATCACCACGCCTCCCTCCCCCGACAGCACCGGCCCCCGCCACAGCCCCAGCGCCACCCGCAGCCCCTCCACCGCCTCCACCAGCCGGCCCCCCACCTCCAGCCGCCGCGCCCCCTCCAACAGCCCCATGAACTCCGCCACATCCAACTCACCCTCACCCACCACCGCCCGATACCCCGGACCATCCGTAACCAGCACCGCCACCCCACCCGGAATACGCCGCCGCAAATCCGCCACCGACTTCCGCACCTGATGCGCCGCCGTCACCGGCGGCACCCCGTCCCACGCCGCCTCAACCAACCGCCCCACCGGCAACACCCGGCCGTGCTCCAACAACAAGGCCGTCAGTACCCGCTCCTGAATCACCCCGCCCAAACGCAAGCGCACCCCCGACGACCAACCCTCCAACGCCCCAAAACGTTGAAACGCAAACCAGCCGCACCAACGCCGGACACGTAATCCCCCTTTGTCCTCCCGCCTTTGGATGCGTGATCTTAACCTGGAACCACACAACCACCACCACCTGTCGCACCAGAAAATTTCACAAAAATTTTGGTCCAGGAGTGCGAACCAAATCCAGGTGCCCGGAAACAGGCAGGCCAGGCGTTTGTCGGAGCCATGCCACAGAGAGCAGAGAAACACCTACTGCTTTCTCTTCGTCCTCGCGCTATCGTGTCGCCAGCGCGGGCGACCACGTCCACTGTCCGGTCCAGTTCGGCCTCGGTGTTGTAGTAGTGCGGCGAGAACCGCACCAGCGGGTGCACCCCGCGGTGTTCGGTGTCGAACTGGCTGGCCTCGGGGCTGGTCACGCTGACGTTGACCTGCTCCGCGGCCAGCGCCCCGGCGACCTCGGCCGCGCTCAGCCCGTCGACCTTGGCGGTGACGATGGCGCAGCGCTCACGCCCCAGGTCGTAGCAGCCGACGCCGGGCAGCGCGTCCAGCCGCTCCCGCAGCCGTGACCCCAACTCCGCACAGCGCCTCGCGATCTGATCCAGCCCCAGCTCCAGCGCCTGGCGCACGGCCTCGTTCAGACCGAGGACGTTGCTGTAGCTCTTCTCCCAGCTCTCGAAGCGCTTGGCGCCCGGCTGCCAGGTGAAGCCGCGCGCGCCGTCCCAGACCGCGGACTCGATGTCCACCACGGGCGGCTCCAGCTGGTGCAGTGTCTCGCTGCGGACCCAGAGGAAGCCGATGCCGCGCGGCCCGCGCAGGAACTTGCGGCCGGTGCCGGTGAGCATGTCGCAGCCGATCTCCGTTACGTCCAGGGGCAGTTGTCCGACCGACTGGGTGGCGTCCAGCAGGAACGGCACGCCCGCGGCACGGCTGAGCCGGCCGATCTCGGCGACCGGGTTGACCAGGCCGCCGCCGGTGGGGATGTGGCTGACGCCGATCAGCCGGGTCCGCTCGTCGATCATCCCGGCCAGCGCCACGGTGTCCAGCTGCCCCCACTCGTCGTCGGGGACCACCACCACCTCGACCCCGTGGCGCTGGGCGACCTGGAGGTAGGCGAGCACATTGCTGCCGTACTCGGAGCGGCCGGTGAGGATCCGGTCACCCGGACGGAAGCCGAGCGAGTAGAAGGCGGCGTTCCAGGCGTGGGTGGAGTTGTCGAACAGCGCCACCTCCGCGGCCCGGCCGCCGACGAGCTCGGCGACGGCGGCATAGGTCTGCTCGATCTTGCCGGCCTGCTGGGCGGCGGCCTCGTAGCCGCCGACGGCCGCCTCCAGCCGGAGGTGCCCGGTCATCGCCTCCAGGGTGCGGCGGGAGAGCAGCCCTGCGCCGGCGTTGTTCAGATGCACCCGGTTGGCGCATCCCGGGGTTTCCTGGCGCAGTGCGTCAACGTCCATGCCCATACGGCTGGCTCCTCGGCGAGGCGAACGGTCGGCAGGGCCGCACATGCGTACCGGCCCAGCCCAGCCTGCCCCACGGAGCGCCTCCACACACTCCCGCGCGCGGACCGCCGTCATCTCGGGAGCGCTCCCGGCCCCGGTTCCCACCGCCGCACCACGGCCACGAGGTGGCCGGTGCGCACTCCTGACGGCAGGAACCGGGGCACAGCGGCATCCCACGACCGCGCAGCGGTGGGATGCCTGGCGCCTCCAGGGGGAGCGCTCCTTCATCATGGCATGGTCATGCTGACAACTCCAGAGAGCGTGGCACCGCCGCGCTCTCCGGAGTTGTCGGACGCCTTGCCCGTCAGCCGGTGTAGGCCGCGAACATCTTGGAGAACTCATAGGGCGTCTGGGTGATGTTGGTGCACTTGTACAGGCTGCCCGTGCAGGCGTTGGCGTCCCGGGTGACCTCCCAGAACGACAGCTCGCCGAGGTGGTTCTGCGAGGCGAAGCTGATCAGCTGCTGGGCGTCGGACAGGCCGAACACCTCGTCGGTGTCGTCGTTCTGGCCGAGCATCGGGGTGACCCCGACCATGGCCCAGGCCTGGGCGGTGGTCAGCGTGGGCCAGACCTGGAGGATCTGCGCCTCGGTGGCCTGCGCCGCGTCGATCGCATAAGTGCCCATCTGCCCGGACGGGTTGGGGCGGTCGAGTCGCCGAAGTCCATCGCCATCACATTGACCCCGGCCAGGACCACACCGGCGTTCTTCGCCGACTGGAGGGCGTACAGGCCCTGGGAGGTGAGGCCGTTCGGCAGCACCGGCAGGGTCAGGGTCACCTTCAGGTCCCGGCCCTTGGCCCGCTGGGCCGCCTGGACCTGGGCGATGGCCGCCGAGCGGCGGTCGATCGAGGCGGTGTCGGCCAGCGCGCTGCCTTCGATGTCGAAGTCGATCCGGTCCAGCCCGTAGGTGTCCACGACCATCTGGTACTGGGCCGCGAGCGAGGCCACCGTGATGCAGGACTGGGCGAGTTCGGTGCCGTTGGCCCCGCCGAAGGAGGGACGGATGTCGCCGCCCGCCGCCCGGATCGCGTCGAAGTCGGCCTTGTCCCAACCGGTGGAGGGGTCGTAGTCGCCGAACCAGCTGGCCGTGCAGGGGGTGCTGCCGTTGACGATGAACCCGAGCGAGAACTGCTTGAGCCCGGTCGCCGCCGCGATCTGCGGCAGGCTGGGCGTGGGGTAGGCACCCAGATCGACATAGGGGGCCGGGACGCCGGGCTCGGTGCCGCTGCCCGCGACGCCGGTGACCGTGGCCGAGGCGGGCGATTCGTTGCCGGCCGCGTCGAAGGCGGTGACATCGAAGGTGTGACTGCTGCCCGCCAGCAGTCCGGTGATGTCGGCGGTGGTTCCGGTGACCGTGTCCACCAGGGTGGCGCCCTCGTAGACGTGGTAGCCGGCGACCCCGACATTGTCGGTCGACGCGTTCCAGGACAGACCGATGCTCTCGGGGCCGGTACCGCTGACCGCCAGGCCGGTCGGCGTGGACGGCGGTGTGGTGTCGGCCGGAAGGCCCTGGCAGGGCTCGTTGTTGATCAGACAGTTGGCCGGCGGGGTCTGCGTGGCACCGGCCGAGATGTCCATCCCGACCACGTCCGCGGTCGCCCCCGGCGCCAGCGGAGACGCCCAAGTGGGCGAGGTGATCGTGTAGTTGTTCCCGGACTGGGACAGCGTGCCGTTCCAGGAGCTGGTGACCGCCTCGCCCGTGGGGAGGGAGAAGGTGAGGGACCAGTTGTTCACGGTCGCGTTGGTGTCATTGGTGACGGTGTAGCTGCCCGCGAAACCGCCCTGCCAGGTCTGGGTGACCGCGAAGTTGGCGATCACCCGGTCAGGCCGCCGGTGGCGGCACGGGCGGCGGACGGGATCAGCAGGGGCGACGCGACCAGGGCCGCGGTCGCGGTGAGATGCAGGGTGAAACGCCTCATGGGCGATCTCCTGGGCGGGGGCAGCACAGAGCTCGTGCCGCCAGGGCGTGTGGGGGTTTCCGGCCGCGGCCCCCACACGATGGTCCAGACCAATATCCGGCGTCAAGAGCGCCTCGCCGCCAGGCCGCCGGATCTGCCCCGTCGGCCAACTGCCGCTGCCGGCACGGCATGCCTACAGACAGTCCTCGACCCCGGTGCAGTCGAAGAGGTCCCACAGCCCGGTCATCCCGAGTATCCGTCGTAACTGCGGTCCCACCCTGACCAGGCACAACCGCACCCCGAAACGCTCCGCCCTGGTGCGGGCCCGGATCAGCGCGGTCAGTCCGCCGGAGTCGCAGAAGTCCACCAGGGCGACATCCAGCTCGACCCGCTGCACCAGCGGATCGGCCAGGATCCGGGAGAGCACGCACCGCAGGACCTGGTCCGCGTCGACGTCCAGCTCGCCCGAGAGCAGAACCTCGGCCGTCCGCCCACTTTCCAGGACCAGCACGGCCAGCGCCGGATCGGCAGTCATCTCAACCTCTCGCGTCGCCCCCGCCGGATCAGGATAGTTGAAGGTCCACGGACATACTCAAGCCTCGTCGCAATCGGCCGCCGAAACCACGCACGGCGCCGCGCGGCCACCCCCGGACGCTCTGGACGCCCCCGTCCGCCGCTGGTTAGCCTCGGAGGACTTCAGACCGCCGCACCTCCTGACGGCCTCGAACCCCGGAGCACCATGTCCGACCGTGCCCGACCCGCCACCGGCAACGACCCGGGAAGTGCGGCACCGCCGCCCGCGACAACCCCGCGCCCGGCCGCGCTGGACCTCGCCGAAACCGTCCTGGACCGGGGCAGCTGGCTCAGCTGGGACACCCCGCCCACGGTCAACCCGGTCACCGGTCCCTACGCCGAACAGCTGGCCCGGGCCCGGGAGCGCAGCGGCGCGGACGAGTCGGTGCTGACCGGCGAGGGCCGGGTGCGGGGGCACCGGGTGGCGCTGCTGCTGAGCGAGTTCGGCTTTCTGGCCGGCTCCATCGGCGCCGCCGCCCGGGAACGGCTGCTCGGCGCGATCCGCCGGGCCACCGCCGACGGTCTGCCGCTGATCGCGGCCACCGCCTCCGGCGGCACCCGGATGCAGGAGGGCACCTCGGCCTTTGTGGGGATGCTGCCGATCGCCGCGGCCATCGGCGAGCACAAGGCCGCCGGCCTGCCCTACCTGGTGCACCTGCGCAGTCCCACCACCGGCGGGGTACTGGCGTCCTGGGCCTCGCTGGGCCATCTGACCAGTGGCGAACCGGGCGCACTGGTCGGTTTTCTCGGGCCGCGCGTCTACCAGGCCCTGAACGGCGCAGCCTTCCCCGAGGGCGTGCAGACCGCCGAGAACCTGCACCGCCGCGGCATCCTGGACGCGGTGCTGCCGACCGAGCGGCTGCGGACCACTCTGGCCGCGGTACTGGACACCCTCGCCCCGGCAGAACCGACCACCGACGTCACCGGAACACCGGTGCCGGCGACGCCGGACGCCACGGAACCGGACGCCGCGGCCGATGTCTGGCGCTCGGTCACCCTCACCCGCGACCGGAACCGTCCGGGCCTGGCCGATCTGCTGCGTGCCGCCGACTCCCCCGCCGTGCACCTGGGCGGCAGCGGCGGCGGGGAGCCCCGCGACGAGCTGCGGCTGGCGCTGGCCCGGTTCCACGGCATGCCCTGCGTGGTGGTCGGCCACGACCGCGCCAGGGCCCGGGCCCTGGGCGAGGCGGGCCCGGTGGGACCGGGCGGGCTGCGCGCCGCGCGGCGCGGTATGCGTCTGGCCGCGGGGCTGGGACTGCCGCTGCTCGGGGTGATCGACACCGCGGGTGCCCGGCTCAGCGCCGAGGCCGAGGAGAGCGCGCTCTCCGCCGGGATCGCCCGCTGCCTGGTCGAGCTGAGCGCGCTGCCGGTGCCGGTGCTCAGCCTGCTGCTGGGCCAGGGCGCGGGCGGCGGCGCGCTGGCTCTGCTCCCGGCGGACCGGGTGCTGGCCGCCGAGCATGCCTGGCTGGCGCCGCTGCCACCGGAGGGCGCCTCGGCGATCCTCTACCGCACCACCGACCGGGCCGCCGAGCTGGCCCGGGAGCAGCGCATCGGCGCGCCCGAGCTGCTGCGCTCGGGGACCGTGCACCGGATCGTCCCGGAACCGGTCCCCGCCTCGGCCGACCCGCAGGGCTTCCTGCGCCGGGTCGCGGCGGCGGTCGGCGAGGAACTGGCGGCCCTGGCCGCCGGGGCCGGGGCCGGGCCCCGGCCGGGCGGCCGCGGCGCGCCGCTGGAGCGGCTGGACCAGCGGCTGCGGGCCCGGCGGCTGTCGCCGGGCGCGGGCAGGCAGCCGGGCGCGGGCCCCGGCGGCGGCGCCGGCGGGCAGGCGGACCCGGGCGGCGCGGCCGGGCGCTGACGCCGCAGCGCGCCCGGGGCGGCCCCGGGCGACACTGGAGGCATGCTGTTGCAGCAGGTCGCCGCCGTGTCCCGGGCCCTGGCCGAGGAGCCGGGCCGCAACGCCAAGGTGGGGCTGCTGGCCGGGCTGCTGCGTGGTCTGGATCCGGCGGACCTGTCGGCCGCGGTGCTGCTGCTGTCCGGGGAGGCCCGGCGGATCCGGGTCGGGGCGGGCCCGGCCGCGCTGCGCGGCCTGCCGCCGCCCGCCGGGGAGCCGGTGCTCGGCACCGCCGCGACCGTGGCGGAGCTGTACGCCCTGGCCGCGCTCCAGGGCCCGGGCTCGCAGGCCGAGCGCAGACGGCGGCTGGCGGCGCTGTTCGCCCGGGCCACCGCCGAGGAGCAGGCGCTGCTGGCCGGGGTGCTCGGCGGCGACCTGCGTCAGGGCGCGCTGGACGCGGTCATGGGCGACGCGGTCGCCAGGGCCGCCGGGGTCCCGGTGGCGGAGGTACGGCGGGCGCTGATGTTCCGGGGCTCGGCCCGGCGGTGGCCACCGCCGCGATGACGGGCGGCTCGGCGGCACTGCGGGCCTTCGGTCTGGAGCTCGGCCGGCCGGTCCGGCCGATGCTGGCGGCCTCGGCGCCCGATGTCGCGGCCGCCCTGGCCCGGGTGCGCCCGGCCGCGCTGGAGTGGAAGCTCGACGGCATCCGGGTGCAGGTGCACCGGGACGGTGAGCGGATCGCGGTGTTCACCCGCAGCCTGGAGGACATCACCGCGCGGGTGCCGGAGGTGGTGGAGGCGGCGCGGGCGCTGCCGCTGCGCTCGGCGGTGCTGGACGGCGAGGCGATCGCGCTGCCCCGGAACGGGCGGCCCCGGCCGTTCCAGGTCACCTCCGGGCGGACGGCCTCCCGTCAGGACACCGGCGGGCTGCGGGCGCGGGTCCCGCTGAGCGTCTTCTTCTTCGACCTGCTGCACCGGGACGGCACCGATCTGCTGGATCTGCCCGGCGAGCGCCGGTTCGCGGAACTGGCCGCGCTGGTACCGGCCGAACAGCGGGTACCGCGGCTGATGACCGGCGACGACGCGACCGCCGACGCCTTCTTCCAGGACGCCCTGGCCCAGGGGCACGAGGGGGTGGTGGTCAAGGACCCGGCCGCGCCCTATGCCGCCGGGCGGCGCGGAGCCGGCTGGATCAAGGTCAAGCCGCGGCACACCCTGGACCTGGTGGTGCTGGCGGCGGAGTGGGGCAGCGGACGGCGGGAGGGGCTGCTCAGCAATCTGCATCTGGGGGCCCGCGGGGACGGTTCGCCCGGGCTGGGCGACTGGGTGATGCTGGGCAAGACCTTCAAGGGCCTCACCGACGAGACCCTCGCCTTCCAGACCCGTGAACTGTTGCTGCGCGAGGTGGGCCGCGAGCGCGGGGTGGTCCGGGTGCGGCCGGAGCTGGTGGTGGAGGTCGCCTTCGACGGTCTCCAGCACAGCCCGCGCTATCCGGCCGGACTGGCGCTGCGCTTCGCCCGGGTGCTGCGCTACCGGGGCGACAAGAGCGCCGCCGAGGCCGACAGCATTGCCGCGGTGCGGGCGCTCGCCCCACCCGGGGAGGACGACTGACACCCCACCGGCCCGGGCGGCTGACCGCCCGGGCCGGACGCGGGAGCGTTACGCCCCCGACGGCAAGTCCTGGAGTGAGGCAGCGAGCCGGAAGTGCGAGACAAACGACTCGATGAACAAACGGGACTGGTCCAGCATCGGCGGACGCTGGCAGGTCACCTTCTCCATGTACTCGCCGAGCACGTTGGCCGCCTGGGCCCGGCGGCCGGTCAGCGCGCAGGCGATGGCCAGGTGCGCCCTGAGTTCCTGGTAGCGGGGGGCGTGCTCCAGGCGGACGATCAGGTCCTCGATGGAGTCGAAGGAGTGCAGGAACGGGGCCCCGAACGCCTTGACGTCGTCGAGCAGCACCTGGACCACCGTTTCCACCTGCTCCAGGGTGCGCATCGTCCATCTGCCGTACGGGGCGCCGCCCTGGCCCTGCCGGTGCAGCAGGTCCGACAGCGGGGCGCTGAAGGAGCAGGCACCGGACAGTCCGAGCGGCTGGCGGCCGCGGAAGCTGGCGAGCAGCCGGCTGAGCTCCAGGTGCTGTACGCCGAGGGTCGGGTGAAAGGTCACCCGCGCCCCTCTGGTCTGCAGGTTCGCGCGGAGCTGGTACGCGATGCCGTTGGACCCGCTGACGGCGAACGTGGTTCCTCGTCGTCGGTCTGGGTCCAGCCGAGCCCGTACAGGCCGGCGGCGAACCGGCGGGCAGCGGCGTCTTCTACTGGGGAATACAACGGGGCACCACCAAACAGTCTGTGTCGCCGGTTTCCAGGGGGCCGGTCCGGGTCAGGCCTCCTCTTCCACCTGGAGGATGGTCCGTTCCTGGTAGAAGGCGATCAGCCCGGCCAGCGGCTCCATACCGGTCAGCGGCTCCGGGTAGCACCAGGCGACGCTGTCGTCGCTGCCCTCCTGCTCAAGCGTGAGGTGGACCGCGGAACCCTTGTAGGGGCAGTAGGACGCGGTGCTCGCGGTGGACAGCAGTTCGGTGCGGACATCCTCCGGGGGGAAGTAGTAGCGCACCGGGTGGTAGCCCTCGTGCACCGCGATGGTCCGCCGGCTGTCGGCGAGGACCGTACCCCGGGACCTCACGGTGACCCGTTCCTGACCGGGCTTCAGTACCACCGGGCCGACCTGGTGCACCGATTCGGGCTGCTGGAGCTGTGAGTTGTCGCTCGCCATGTCATATCTCCAAGGAAACAAGGAAGCGTGGTGAACATCGGGTACTCGGGCACGGTGGGCAACCCGCCTCACCGCCGGGTGAGTTGCCGGGGCGGGTGACCGGAGGCCCACTGGGCGGCGGGCCTCCGGCGCCAGGTCGTCGAACCGCTGCCGGCGGTTCAGTTCGCGGAGGCGACCCGGGGCTCCACCGGCTGCACCGCCTCGGCCGAGGCGGTCTCGTTGCGGGCGGCACGGCTCTCGGCCATCCGGGCCCAGAAGGCGATGATCGCGCCGAGGAGGCAGAAGGCCGCGGCGATGAGCACCGCGCTGTTGGTGCCGGAGGCCATGGCCGCGGCCGGGCCCTTGACCGACTTCCCCTGGCTGACCACGGTGACCACGATGGCGACACCCAGCGCGGAGCCGAGGTAGCGGGCGCTGTTGTTGGCGCCCGAGCCCATCGCGGCCCGGTTGGCCGGGACGCTGCTGACCGCGAGCCGGGCGAGCGCGGAGTTCAGCACGCCGCTGCCGATACCGGCCACGACCAGCCCGGGGACCAGGTGGGTCCAGGAGCCGCCGGCGTTGATCCCGTAGAGGATGGCCTCGCCGATGCCGCAGAGCAGCAGCGAGGCGGCGACCTGGGTGGTGGCCGCCATCCTGGTGGCCAGGCGGCGGGCCTGGAGCGCGGAGATCACGGACAGGCCGGACCAGATCGCCAGCACCCCGGAGGCGGCCAGCGGGGTCTCGCCCAGGGACTTCTGCAGCACGGTCGGCAGGTAGCTCATCAGACCGACGATGGCCAGACCGGTGAACAGCGCGCCGCCGCTGGAGGCGATGAAGCCGGGGTTGCGGAACAGCGCGAGGTCCAGCATCGGCTCGCTGACCTTGGCCTCCACCAGCACGAAGGCCAGCAGCAGCACCACGCCGATGACCAGCAGCTCGATCACGATGGAGCGGCCCCAGCCGTGGCGTCCCTCGGAGAGCCCGGCGATCAGGCAGGAGGCGCCGCTGGCGAGGGTGAGCACACCGAACAGGTCGAGCTTGCGCGGCGCCTCGCTGCGGGACTCCTCCAGGCCGCCGATGGCGAGCAGCAGCAGCACCAGTGCCAGCGCGCCCAGCGCCCAGTAGATCGAACGCCAGCCGCCGGCCTTCTCGATCAGCGCGGCGTAGACCGGGCCCACGGCGATGCGAGGCCGACCGAGGCGCCCCACATGCCCAGTGCCCGGACCCGCTTGGCGGGCTCGGGGTAGGCGTGGCCGATCAGGCCCAGGGTCGGGGCCAGGATCGCGGCGGCGGCGCAGCCCTGGAGGACTCGCCCGGTGAGGAACAGCGCGGTGTCCGGGGCGGCCGCGGAGAGCACGGTGGAGATCACCAGCAGCACCGCACCGGCGCCGAAGACCCGCTTGCGCCCGTAGTCGTCAGCCGCGCTGCCGGAGGTGAGCAGCAGGGCTGCCAGGCCGATCAATGTGCCGGTGAGCACCCAGGTCTGCGCTGAGTCCCCGATGTGCAGGGCCGCGGCGGTGGGCGCCAGCGTGGTCAGCGCGCCGTGTAGTCGACCAGTACCAGCAGGGTGCCGAAACATGCGATGAGAAGTGTGGTGCCAGGGCTGCGCATCCGGCTGCCCGGAGGGTTGAGCGACATGACGTGACTCCCTCTGAGTCTGGTGAACGAACTCACTAAAAGCTATCACACCAGATCTGGTCACCGAACTTCGTCCGGTAAACTCTGGGCTATGGCGCTGGGAACTGATTACGCACAACAGGACTGCTCGCTCGCGCGCGCACTGGAGGTGGTGGGCGAGCGCTGGAGCATGCTGATCGTGCGCGACGCCTTCTACGGGGTACAGCGGTTCAAGGACTTCCTGACCCACCTGGACATCCCGCGGGCCGTACTCACCAGTCGGCTCCAGTCACTGGTCACCGCGGGGGTCCTGCAGAAATCCCCTACCAGCAGTCACCGGTCCGCTACGGCTATGTGCTCACCGAGGCCGGGCGGGAGCTGTGGCTGCCCATCTACGGGCTGGCCAGGTGGGGCGAGCGGCACGCCTCGGTGGGCGGGCCCAGGACGGTTGTTCAGCCATGCCGACTGCGGCACCCGGCTGGACACCATCGGCTGCTGCCCCTCCTGCGGCGGCGGGGTGCTGCCGCAGGACGTGATGATGCGGCCGGTCCGGGGTCGCTGGACGAGTGCGCGCGCGGGCGCTGGCCCGGCCGCACCGGCTGCTCACTCCGATCGAGCTGCGCGCGGACGACCTGGTCGACGCGGGCTGACCGGTCACGGCAGACCGCGGCGGCCCGCCCCCGCAACAGGGGGCGGCCGCCGCGGTCCGCTGCTACCGGTGCAGGTGCGGGCGCACCCGCTCGCCCGCCTCGGTCCCGTAGGCCTCGCCGAGCCGCCGGACGAACTCGTCCGGCTCGAAGGCGTACTCCTGGGTGCCGACGGCCTCCAGCGCGAGGGTGGCCAGCAGGCAGCCCACCTCGGCCGCCGCCGCCGCGGCAGCTGCCAGGCCAGCCCGGCCAGGAACCCGGCCCGGAAGGCGTCGCCGACCCCGGTCGGGTCGGCCCGGCGCAGCTCCCGCGGCGGACCACCTCGATCGACGGCAGGCCGTAGCGCTCGATCCGGACCCCGCCGGCCCCGAGCGTGGTCAGCCAGACCCCCACCCGCCCCAGCAGTTCGGCCTCGGTCAGGCCGGTCTTCTGCAGCAGCAGCTTGTGCTCGTAGGCGTTGGTGAACAGGTAGCCGGCCCCGCTGACCAGGGTCAGCGCGTCCGCGCCGGAGAGCGCGGCCAGCTGCTGCGAGGGGTCGGCCGCGAACGGCAGGCCCGCCGCGACGCACTCCGCCGTCCGCCGCAGCATCGCCCGGGGGTCGTCCGGACCGATCAGCACCAGGTCAGCCGGTCCGGTGCGGGACAGCACCTCACCCAGGTCGATGTCCGCCGCCCGGCTCATCGCACCGGGGTAGAAGGACGCGATCTGGTTCTGCTCGCGGTCGGTGGTGCACAGGAACCGCGCCGTGTAGAGCTCCGGCACCACCAGCACGCCGCGGGTGTCCACGCCGTGCTCCGCCAGCCAGGCCCGGTAGGGCGGGAAGTCGGCGCCCACGGCCCCGAGCAGGACCGGCTCCAGACCGAGCCGGCCCAGCCCGAAGGCGATATTGGCGCCGACACCGCCGCGCCGCACCTCCAGTTCCTCGACCAGGAAGGAGAGCGAGAGGTGCGCCAGCTCGTCCGGCAGGATCTGCTCGGCGATGCTGCCGGGAAAGGTCATCAGATGGTCGGTGGCAATGGAGCCGCTCACCACGATCCGCATCGACGCCCCCTCCCCGGCCGCGGCGGGCGGACGCCCATCAGGCGCCGGCCGCGGTGCGCAGCTTGTCGGCGCGGTCGGTGCGTTCCCAGGTGAAGTCGGGCAGTTCGCGGCCGAAGTGGCCGTAGGCGGCGGTCTGGGAGTAGATCGGGCGCAGCAGGTCCAGGTCGCGGATGATGGCGGCCGGGCGCAGGTCGAAGACTTTGGTGACGGCGTCCTGGATGGCGGTGACCGGGACGGTTTCGGTGCCGAAGGTCTCGACGAAACAGGCCGACGGGTTCGGCTTTGCCGATGGCGTAGGCGACCTGGACCTCGGCGCGCTTGGCCAGTCCGGCGGCGACGATGTTCTTGGCGACCCAGCGCATGGCGTAGGCGGCGGAGCGGTCGACCTTGGAGGGGTCCTTGCCGGAGAAGGCGCCGCCGCCGTGGCGGGCCATGCCGCCGTAGGTGTCGATGATGATCTTGCGGCCGGTCAGGCCGGCGTCGCCCATCGGGCCGCCGATCTCGAACCGGCCGGTCGGGTTGACCAGCAGCCGGTAGCCCTCGGTGACCAGGTCGATCCCGGCCTCGGCCAGCGCCTTGAGCTCGGGCTCGACCACGAACTCGCGGACGTCGGGGGTGAGCAGGGCGTCAGGGTCGATGTCGGAGGCGTGCTGCGAGGAGACGACCACGTGTCCAGGCGGACCGCCTTGTCGCCGTCGTACTCGATGGTGACCTGGGTCTTGCCGTCGGGCCGCAGGTAGGGATGGTGCCGTTCTTGCGGACCTCGGTCAGCCGCTTGGACAGCCGGTGCGCCAGGGTGATCGGCAGCGGCATCAGCTCGGGTGTGTCGTCGCAGGCGTAGCCGAACATCAGGCCCTGGTCGCCGGCGCCCTGCTTGTCCAGCTCGTCGGTCTCCTCGACGCCGTCGGCCAGCCGGGTCTCCACGGCGTCGTCGACGCCCTGGGCGATGTCCGGGGACTGCGCGCCGATGGACACCGAGACACCGCAGGAGGCGCCGTCGAAGCCCTTCTTGGACGAGTCGTAGCCGATCTCCAGGATCTTCTCCCGGACGAGCGCGGCGATCGGCGCGTAGGCCTTGGTGGTGACCTCACCGGCGACATGCACCTGGCCGGTGGTGATCAGCGTCTCCACCGCGACCCGCGAGGACGGGTCCTCACGCAGCAGGGCATCGAGAATCGTGTCGCTGATCTGGTCAGCGATCTTGTCGGGGTGACCCTCGGTCACGGATTCGGAGGTGAACAGACGACGGGACATCAGGTCATCCTTCTGGGTGGCGGCCGCAGGGCCGGAGGAGCGTCAACTGGTCGGCTGGTCCGGGGTCACCGCTCGCGCGGCTCGGCCACCAGCAGCTCGGTGTCCAGGGGCAGGCTGTGCACCGCGGCCAGGTCGAAACCGGCCTGCTCCAGCAGCGTGCGGTACTGGGAGGTGCTGCGCTCGGTGCCCCCGGCGATGGTCAGCATGTGGACGTCGAACCAGGCGGCCAGCGACTTGGTGCCGTCCTCGGGGATGACCCGCTCGATGATCAGCAGCTGCCCCTTGTCCTGGATCGACTCGCGGATCCGGGCCAGCACCTCCAGGCACTTGGCGTCGTCCCGGCCGTGCAGCACCCGGGAGAGCAGGTAGACGTCGCCGCCCGTGGGCACCTTCTCGTAGTAGTTGCCGTGGGAGTAGTCGATCCGGGCGCCGACGTCGGTGCGCGACAGCTCCTCCTCGGCCGCCCGGATCACGTGCTCGGTGTCGAACAGCACGCCCCGGGCCTGCGGGTGCGCCCGCAGCACGGTGGCCAGCAGGGCCCCGTTGCCGCCCGCGATGTCCACCACGGTGTGCGCCCGCGCGGCGTCGATCAGACCCGGGACCGGCTCGAAGAACGCCGAGCCGGCCGCCATCGCCCGGTCGAACTTGGCGGTCAGCTCAGGGGTCTGACCGAAGTACGGGTACATCGCGGCGCCGTGCAGCGACTCGAAGCCGTTCTCCCCGGTGCGCACGGTGTGCAGCAGCCGGCCCCAGCCGCTGTAGAACTCCTCACCGTAGAGCAGCGCGAGGTCGCGCATGGAGCCGTGCTCCTCGGTGCGCAGCAGCACCCCGCTCTCGGTGGCGTGGTAGCGCCCGTCGGCGTCCACGGTGAGTACGTCGAGCTCGATGAGGAAGCGCAGCAGCCGGGCCAGCGACGGCTCGTCGCTGCCGGTCAGCACCGCCAGCTCGGCGGCGGTCAGCGGGCTGTCCTCCAGGTGGTCGGCCAGGCCCAGCTTGGCCGCCACGTAGACGGCCTGCGAGGCCCAGTAGCCGATCAGCTGGTCCATCAGCCGGCGGCGGGGCGGTGTCGTTCATCCTGCGGTCTCCTCAACGTGAACGGAACGGGTGCGACGGGCGGAGCGGGTAGGGGTGAGCGGCTAGACGGCGGCGAGCGTGCGGCGGTGCAGGTTGTCCGCTCCGGTCAGCAGGCAGCCCCGGGCGATGGCGTCGCCCTGGAGCAGCGTCCGCGAACCCACGTGCGGGCGGGCGCCGATGGCGGTGACCCACTGCACCGACTCCACCGGCGGGCCGTAGGAGAAGCGGCCGTTGTGCGGTGTCCCGTCGGCGTCGATCAGCCGGAAGCTGCCCTCGGTGACGTCGATGCCGCCGGTCTCGTAGCCGGGCCCGTCGGCGTCGGGTATCCGGTGCGGGCGGCAGGCGCCGGCCGCGACCAGGTGCGCCAGCAGCGGGTCGGTGGCCCGGCGCAGGTCGGTCAGCGCCAGGTGCGCCTCGATCAGCCCGCCGACCGCGAGCGGGGCCTCGTCGACGTCCGGGGAGGACACCAGGAACCGGCCGGTCGCGGCGTCGGTCGCGATCCGCATCCGCGGGCCGATCATCCGCACCACCCCGGCGGCGACCAGCGCCTCCAGTTCCTCGACCCGCTTCACCGGCGGGCCGCTGGCGAGGAAGTTGTTGAGCCCGCTGAACCAGCGGTCGACATGCTCGCGGTAGGACGCGCCGCGCAGGCCCTGGTGCGAGACCACCTGCCGGATCTCGTCGCGCAGGTCGCGCATGATGGCCGCGGTGGCCTTGAACGCGCTGCGGGCGGGCCCGGCCTCGGACTGCTCCATGTCCCAGCGCAGCCGCTCGGCCACCCAGTCGCGGTACTCGTCACGGTCGGCGAAGCGGCGGTCCAGGCTGGGGTGGTCGATCCGGTCCCAGTCCCAGTGCGTGGCCGGGTCCGGGAAGCGCCCGGCGATCAGCGCGTCCAGCTCCGGGCTGCCCCACTCCAGCGCGCAGTAGGCGTCCAGGAACTGCTCGCGCTCCGCCTCGGGCGCCTCACTGAGCAGGCTGCGGTAGTAGACGAAGCCGACCTCCTTGGCCACGTAGGGCCACAGGTCGCGCCTGAAGTCGGTCTCGCCGCGCCCGGCGTTCTGCCGCAGCCGGGCAATCACCTCGGCGGTCAGGAAGCGCGGCTGGTAGCGCGGGACGACCTCCAGGTGCACCTCGGCCCGGGCGGTGTAGGGCAGGCCGCGCCCGGATCCGGCGTACAGCACCGGCTCCTGGCCCGAGGGCAGGTAGCGCAGCCGGCCGTCGGCGCCGCGCTCGAACCGGCCGCCGCGGCCGGTGGTGAGCAGCGTCGCGTAGTCGAAGAAGCTGAGGCCCAGGCCGCGCAGGGCCACCGGCTCGCCGCGGGAAAGGCGGACAGGTCGGTCTCGGCCGGGCTGGACGGCGGCAGGTAGGTGAGCCGGTGCTCCGCCGCGAAGCCGGCCAGCTTCTGCTGGCCCGCGGTGGGCGCCACGTCGAAGTGCCCTGGGCGAGCACCACGGCGTCGACGGTCAGCGGCTGGTCGGAGTCCTCCAGCCACAGCTGCTGGGTGCCGTCCCCGGCGTCCGCCAGCGAGACCGCGCGGGTGCGGTGGATCTCGACGCTGAGCTCGGGCGGGGCGCTGCGCAGGATGTGGCCCAGCGCCCAGCTGAGGTAGGCGCCGTTCAGGGCCCGGCTGCCGTAGGTCCACGGCAGCATCCCGTCGACCTCGGCCCGGGCCTCGTCGCTGACGTCGTCGACCTTGCCCTCGTTGACCAGTCTGGACCACTGGTACTGGGTCGGCCCGGGGATGATCGGCCCCTCGCAGGGGACGGAGTCGTCGGTGAACACGGTGACGTCGGAGGCGACGGTGTTCATCAGCAGTGAACGGTCCTGCCCCTGGTTCCACACCGGCCGCCGCCCGCCGGGTAGGGGTCGATCAGATGGACCTCGATCGGCACGCCCGGCACGAGCAGCGGCGAGTTTGCGCAGAGGCGTTCGAGTGCGACGACACCGCGGGCCCTGCGCCCACGATGCCCACGCGGATAGCCGGACGGCTGGCGGTCACTGGCAGTCCTTCCCTGGTGGTTTGCGCTTGGTAGTGGTGTGCGGAAGGGCCCGCTGGTGGCGGGTGCCTCAGCGCACGAGGTCGCTGGTGTCGGTTTCGCCGAAGAGGCGCGGGAAGTAGTCGATGTCCGCCTTCAGCACCTGGAACAGGTCGGCCGGGCTGGTCCTCCGGGCCGCCCCTCGGCCAGCAGCCGCCGGTTGCGCTTGACGCTCGCGTCCGACAGCGGGAGCCCACCGTGCTCCTGGTAGCGGATCGCCCCGCTCGGGTCGCGCAGCGGGGTGATCTCCGAGCGGGCGTGCCGGCTGGCGCTGAACGGGATGTCCAGCTTCCCCTCGGCGAAGGCGGTGACGATGCCGCTGCGCAGGTTGCGTGCCTCCAGGACCGGCTCGACGATCTCCGCCACCTCGCGGCAGATCCACTCCAACTCCTCGGCGACGGCCCCGGAGTCGACCGAGACGAAGCCGAGCAGTTCGGAGTTGGCGATGTCGGCCAGACGCAACCCGGCGACATTGGCCTCGGTGTCCGGGATCCCCAGTGCCTCCTGATAGGTCTTGGTGATCATCTTCGAGGCGCCGCCGAGCCGCGCGGTCAGTGCCCCGTAGAAGATGAGCTCCTCGGCGTGGTTGCGTTCCCTGGGGAAGACGCCCATGAACTCGTGCAGCACCGCGTGGATCTGCACCCCGGCCGGCAGGTAGCGGCGGCGAGCCGCGGGATGGCCCGCAGCGCGGCCACGTCCTGCACCAGCTGGCCGCTCTGCGGGTAGGAGACGGAGATGCAGCGCACGCCCTCGGCGGCCGCGGCCACCGCCTCCAGCATGCTCACCGCCAGGCTGATCGACGCGCACCAGGACCGCGGTGAGCGTGCCGAACAGCTCCCGGTCGACGATGATCCCGAGACCGGCCAGCTCGCCGCAGACCGAGTCCACTTCGGCCCACGCCTCGAGCGAGTGGGCCAGCGGCACGTCCTTCGAGTACGGCAGGTTGTAGGAGATGCCACCGCCCTCGAAGGAGGTGATCCCGGAGGCCACCGCGACCTGGAACAGGGGCCGGGCGTCGGGTGAGCCGTGCCGGATCTCCATCGGCGGCGCCACCGACTCGTTCAGTTCCCGCCCCCGTTCCCAGCCGTGGGTGACCAGCGGGTAGCCGTTCAGGGTCCGCGGGTCGGCCCGCAGCGCCCGCGCGGCGTTGTCGAACCGCAGCAACCGGGTGTGCGAGTCGATGGTCAGCGTCAGGATGTCCGCCCGGCCGTCGCGTTCCAGCTGGGCGAGCAGCGCTCCCATCTCCTTGTGGCCGCCCACGCCGCAGCGTGGTTGCAACGCGACCCGCCCGGCGAGGCGGCACGACTCCAGCACCTCGGCCGCCGAAGGTTTCCCCAACTTCCTTATGTAGTCGGCTGATTCTCGCAATGTCGGGAGTTCGGGGACGGCCGGCACAGCGTCACCCCCGAAGGAGGAAGGGGAATCCGTGCTCATCGGGCAGTGGTGTCGACCAGCTCACGGGTGACCGGGGCCCCGACTGCCCGCAGGCTGTCGAGCAGTGGGACCAGACTGTCCGGGTGGGCCAGCACGTGGTCCACGCCGAGCTCGTACAGCCGGGTGGTGGAGGACTCGTCCTTGGCGCTGCCGACCGAGAGGTTGCCGCCGACAATCACCGGGCAGTTGATCCGGCCCTGGAGCTTGGCGTCGGCGAGGTCGTGCAGGTCCTCGTGGATGTGGCCGTTGAGGCTGCCGATGATGACCGCCTCGGCTGCCGGGTAGAGCTCGCAGGCGTCCGCGAACTCGGAGACCGGGGTGCAGGTGCCGAGGTTGACCACGGTCAGCCCCTGGGCCCGCAGGCTGTGTGCGATCAGGTGGTTGGCAACGGCATGGCTGTCGCTGGCCGCGACGCCCAGCACCACCACGCGTGGGCCTGCGAGCTGCCCTCGGGGAGAGCGGTCTCGTCTTGGTGGACGGAGATGGACATCAGCGCTGCTGCCTTTCGTGGAGGGAGGGAGTTCCGGGGCCGTTCCGTTCCGGGACGGCTGTTGCTGTCTGCCGTGCGACTACTGCCTGCCGTGCGTCCGGCACCGTGGCCGGAATCTGATGCACCGTCTAGTCGTCGAAGGCGGCGAAGAGTTCACGATGACTGACCGATGTGATCAGACTCACGTCGAACTCCTCCGCGTTGGCGACGGCGAGCGAGTCGAAGACCCGGTCGATCGCGGCCCGCAGGCCCCACTCGGCGGTGTACCCGGGCCAGCCGGAGTGGCCGGTCAGGTCGTCCTCGCGGGCGAAGATGTAGTTCTGCCACTGCCGGCTCGCGGGGTAGCGGTGGTGGTAGTCGTGCACCACGGTGTCGCCGGTGAGCACCAGGTAGCGGCAGGGGAAGTGCACCAGCAGCATCCGCGCGCCCCAGCGCAGCCAGGCGGCCGCGGCGCGCAGCGGCGGCAGTCCGGGCTCGGGGGCGGCCTCGCCGATGAAGATGGCGTTGGTCAGGCTGGCGAAGTACTCCTTGCCGCGGCGCACGGTGACCTCGGGGCGGGGAAGGTGTGCTTGACGCAGAGCCGAAGGGTGTTGCTGACCTGGTAGAAGTACACCAGCGGGAGGATCCAGGCGACCAGTACGACCGGCCACACACCGGTCCACACCGCGGCCACCGCGCCGCCGCCGTAGAGCAGCACGGCGATGGCCTTTTCGGCGCGGGCCGAGTTGTGTGCGAAGGAGCGGGTCCGGGAGATGGCGAAGGCCAGGTGGAACCGGGGCGAGAAAATCTTTCCGACGACCCGCGCCCACATCTGACGGCGGGTCATTCCCGGGTGCAGATCCAGGCTGATCAGGAACGCCTGGACGGTGGGGTCGCGCAGGGTCATGTGGTGCACCGCGTGGTGGTCGGCCACATGTTCCTTGCTGTACCGCTCCAGGTTCTGGATGATCAGCAATCCGGAGACAGTTTGTCCGACGAATATGTCAAGTCGCTTCTTGCCGAACATGTTGCGGTGCGAACACTGGTGGTAGATCATCATGCGCAGGTTTCGCTGCCCGTGGACGGTCATCGCCCAACCCGGGATCAGCAGCGGCAGCCACCACCCACCGAGGGTGAATCCGCCACAGGAGAGCGCCAGCCCGATCAGCATGCTGATCCAGGCGGCTGTCAGATGAAATCCTGGCGAAAAATTGACACGGCGTTGCCCGCGGAGCGGCTTTCCGGTCAGGAAGGTCAGGGGCAGCTGGACCATCCCGGGCAAGGCCCTCATGGACTCGCGCACCCGGTCCGGCTCCACGGGGGACGGAGCCGAACCGGATAACGAGCTGCTTGCGGCACCCTGCGTTGTCGAATTGGTCGTACTCATGACGGACGGGCCCCTTCCAAGCTGTGATGCGACTAGCCAGAGCCGTACTGAGAACCCTCGGTCTGCGTTGCCGCCGCCTGCGGGACTGCGCTGAGCTGTGAGGATGCGGGCAGCACGCACCCCTCAGCCGGTACGGACAAGGGTGGTGAGGTGAAGCCCCGTCACTCCGGCCCCGAGGGAGGGCCGGGTCGGGGTTGGTGCGGCGGCGCGGGCCACGGGCCGGCGGGCCCATGACGGCGGAACGGCGTTGCCTGCCGAGGCTCCGTCAAGCTACTCGGAACTGTCAAAGTTAGTCAAGCAAAGCCCGAACTAGTCAATAATCATCCCGGTGAGCTACGCTTTGAGTGGGACTGTTGACCGAACCTGTGTTCGCGACTGCGAGGGCTGAAAGGCCTCCGGCCACAGTGCTGGACTTGAAGTCGTACGACCACGAGCCGTGCGGGGGGATGTAAATGATGGCGCCGGTGCAACGAGGCGCGGTGGGTCCGCCCAGCACGCGCGCGCGCCCGGGCGCCGTTCCGGCAGGGCGGTGGTTGCGCCGCCGCTTACCATCGGCGGCGCTGCGACGGAGCTGGTGTGATCAGGCCCGGTCCAGCGCCGACGCCAGCGACTTCCACGCCTCCGCGGCCAGGTCCAGATACCCGGCCTCCTCCGCCTCCACCGCAACTGCCCGCATCGCCTTCAGTGCCGTCGGCGCCTCTCCCACATGCAGTAGACACTGGCTCTGCAACAGCCGGCTGCGCAGGCCGTCATGAAACGAGAGCAGTCCGCTGTCCTCCGCCTGACGCGCAGTCATAAGGGCTTCCTGATAACAGCTCTCTGCCCAAAGGAACCACGCCTTCAGGGACAGCAGGGCAGCCGCGTGGGCCGGCTCCCCGGCCAGCTCCACCGCCTTGTCCGCCTCCTCGATCCAGCGGGCGACATCGTCCACCCGGCCGGCCCGCAGCCGCAGCACCCCTGCGGCCATCCGCAGTCTGGCCCAGGCCAGCACATCGTCCCGGCTGTCCAGGGTCTCCAGGGCGCGGCTCATCAGCCGGTCGCACATCTCCGGATTCCCCTGACGGGACATCACCGTGGCCGAGGTCCAGTAGAGCTGCGCGGCCGTCAGTCTGGTCACCTTGTCGGCCAGGGCCAGCAGCTCGGGCACCCGCTCGGCCGCCCTGGCGGCGGCGCCTGCCTCCGACTCGGCGGCGGCCAGGGCCATCAGCGCCTGTGCCCGCTCCGGCGGACGGCTGCCCCAGGTGACCGCGAGCGCCTGCTTACCGTGCTCCAGCGCGGCCTCGATCTGACCGAGCGCGCGCTCCTCGCCGGAGAGGTCGGCCAGCACCCGGCCGCGCAGCTGCCCGGTGTCCTCCCAGTCCCCGCTGATGGAGAGCAGCAGCCGCAGCACACCCACCCGCGCCGGCAGGTTCCGCACCCGGCCGTACGCGTCCGCCAGCACCGACAGCAGATGCCAGTTCCAGCCGAAGGGCTCCGGCTCGGACAGGTCCAGTTCCAGCCTCGGCTCCAGCAGTTCGACGGCGCGCCGGGCATCGCCCGCGTGCAGCGCCGCGGTGGCCAGGGCCAGCAGCTCACCGGAGCCGTCACGGACGCTCTGTGTGCGGCCGGTCCCGGAGCCGGCTTCGTCCGTCCCGTCCTCGACCGCGGTCCCCGGCGGGTCGTGATAGGCCACCAGATCGTCGACGGCGACTCCGAGCGCGGTCGCCAGATAGCTCAGCGCCTGCGGCGACGGCAGCCGGTTGCCCATCTCCAGACGACAGATGTAACTGGCCGAGACCTGGCCGCCGGCCAGCTCGGTCTGCTTGATACCCCGGTCGAGTCGCAGCTGCCTGAGTCGCCGGCCGAACGCGGGTTGACTGACATCAGTCACAGCTGGACCACCAGCTCTCGAAGGAGGAAGTTGTTCCATGCCCAAGCTTCTGACCGTGTTACTGCTGCTGCGGATGGCCACCAGGCTCGGTACGGTCGAGGCGGAACCGGCCGGTGGCGGGGCTGCCCGGTCACGAACCGGCGGTTTCGCGCCCGTGCCATTGTCGTTCCATGCCTATCGCTCCGACCTTGAGTGGCCGTAGCGGCGGCCAAACATTTCCCAATATGACAAAATCTATGACACCGTGAGTCAACTTGCAATCGGCGCGCTGTTGGCTCTCGGTCCCCGGCCCCGGTGCCTGGGGGCGGAGTCCGGGGAGGCGGGTCATCGGCCTGCCTCCGCGTCACTCCCCCGGCCCCGGACCACGGACGGTGCAGCGAAAACGGTACAGGCTCCTCCCCGGATACGGCAGTTGGCTCGGTCACCGAGTGATCGGACTCCGGTTCCGACAGCACCAGCGCCAGCAGTCCGGGAAAGACCGCCTCGAATTCCGCCCGGCGCAGGTTGTTGAACCGGCGGGAGCCGACGTCCCGCTGCTCCAGCAGCCCTATCCCGCGCAGGACCGCGAAATGGTGGCTCCGGGTCGCCTTGCTGACGCCGAGTTCGATGGTGCCGCAGGCCAGACTCCACTCCGGCGAGGCCGCGACCTCCCGGATGATGGTCCTGCGCACCGGATTGGCGATCGCGCTGAGCGCTTCCTGAAGGGGAATCCCCACGGCCCGGCATGGCTCAGGCCGCGCGTACGCCGCGACTCCCCGGCAGTGCACGGACCCACTGTGTTCGGGTCCGAAGAGGCACGCGACGCCAGGCTGGTATCCACAGTGATCGACCTCCGTCGAACACTATAGTTGCTCCGGGCGGGATGGCGCGGTGGTTTCCCCGAAACGAATGCGAGCTGTCAGATGAGTCAAGTCGCGGGTAGGACAGGTCCGGTAGCGTCGACGGCGGCCGGTGCCGGGCGCTCCCGGCCGGCGGGCAGTCGGGCGGCTCGCTGCGTGGCGCGCTGGCCCTGGGCGCGGTCTGTCTGGGCTTCTTCATGGTCCTGGTGGACAGCAGTGCCCTCAATATCGCGCTCCCCCGGCTGCGCAGCGACTTCGCCGGCGGGCTGGTCCAGGTGGAGTGGACGGTGAACGCCTACACCGTGGCCATGGCCGCCTGCCTGCTCGGCGGCGGCACGCTGACCGACCGGCTGGGTGCACGCAGGCTCTTCCAGCTGTCGCTGGTGGTCTTCGTGCTCTCCTCCGCCGCCTGTGCGGCCAGTCCGGGCATCGGGACGCTGATCGCGGCCCGCGCGGTGCAGGGCGTCTCGGCCGGCGGGCTGCTCCCGGCCTCGCTGGCGGTGCTGGCGCACATGTACCCGGATCCGCACCGGCGGGCCCGGGCGCTCACCATCTGGGGTGGCGTCAGTTCCCTGGCACTGGTGGTCGGCCCGGTGGTGGGCGGCACACTGACCGCCACCGCGGGCTGGCGGGCGATCTTCCTGATCAATGTCCCGATCGGGCTGGCCGCGGTGGCGCTGTGCGCCCGGACCGTCCCGGCCTCCCCGGCCCGCCTGGTGCCCTTCGACATCAAGGGCCAGCTGGCCTCGACCGCGGTGGTCGGCTGCGCGATCGGCGCGCTGATCGAGGGCGGCTCCGACGGCTGGTCGGCCCCGCTGCCGCTGGCCCTGCTGGCCGCGGCGGCGCTGGCCGCGGCCGCCCTGGTGCTCTTCGAACGGACTGCGGCCCACCCCATGCTGCCCCTGGCGGTGCTGGCCCGGCCCGGGTTCCTGTCCGGACTGGCCATCGGTGCCCTGTTCCAGTTCGGCGCCTATGGCAGCCAGTACGCCATCTCCGTGCATCTCCAGCGCAGTTGGGGGATGGGCCCGCTGGGCGCCGGGCTGGCGTTCATACCCTTCGCCTCCTGCTGGGCCTTCGCCTCGTTCGTGCTCGCCCGTGCGGTCACCCGGACCGGTCCCCGGCTGCTGCTGGTCGCCGGGGCGGCGGCGGCCGCCGTCGGGGCGCTGGCGCTGCTCCCGCTCGGCGACGGCCGCCAGTGGTGGGTGTTCGTCCTGGGCAGCTGTCTGCTCGGCGGCGGCGCCGGGCTGATGGGGCCGAGCCTGCCGACCGTGGTGCTGCGTGTCCTGCCGGTGCACCAGGCCGGTCTGGCCTCCGGCTCGCTCAACGCGCTGCGCCAGGTCGGCGGCGCGGTCGGGCTGGCGCTGTTCGGGCCGATCATGAACAACTCCTCCCCGACTCGCTGCGGATCTGCCTCGGGCTGGTGGCCGTGGGCTTCCTGCTGATAGTGCTGGTGGTGCGGCGCAGCGTGCTGGGCACGGTGGAGCAGCCGAAGCCGCAGTGAGCGGGCGGCGGAAGCCGAACGACAGCACCGGCCGGCACCAATCAGAACCAACAGAACCAACAGAACTGACAGAACTGACAGCGAGGAGAGACGCGATGCGCGCAGTGGTGGTCGACCGCCCCGGGGGCCCGGAGGTCCTGACCGGGGCCGAACGGCCGGATCCGGTGGCCGGGCCCGGGCAGTTGGTTGTCCGGCTCATCGCTGCCGGGGTGAACTTCAAGGACGTCTACGAGCGCGAGGGACGCACCTCGGCCGCGACGCCCTTTGTGCCGGGGAGCGAGGGGGCGGGCACCGTGCTCGCGGTCGGGCCCGGGGTCTCCGGGTTCGGCGTGGGCGACCGGGTGGCCTGGTGGGCGGCGCCGGGCAGCTACGCCGAGCAGGTGCTGGTTCCGGCGGACGCGGCGGTGCTGCTGCCCGATGACGTCTCCGGGGAGGACGCGGCCGCGCTGATGCTCCAGGGTCTGACCGCGCACTACCTGACCACCTCCACCTATCCGGCCGCTCCGGGCGAGACCGCGCTGGTGCACTCGGCGGCCGGGGGTCTGGGCCAGCATCTGACCCGGCTGCTGTCCGGGCGCGGGGTGCGGGTGCTGGCCACCGTCTCCACGCCGGAGAAGGCCGAGGTGGCCCGGGCGCTGGGCGCGGACGAGGTGGTGATCCGCGGTACGGGGGTGGATCTGGCTGCCACCGTAAGGGAGTTGACCAAGGGCCGGGGGGTCGACGTGGTCTACGACGGGGTGGGCCGGGACACCTTCGAGGCCGGGCTGGCCTCGCTGCGGCCCCGGGGGACCTTCGTCCTGGTCGGTTCGGCCTCGGGGCCGGTGCCGGCCTTCGACCCGCAGTCGCTGGCGGCCAGGGGGTCGCTCTTCCTGACCCGGCCGACGCTGGTCCACCACGCCACCGATCCGGTGGAACTGCGGCAGCGGGCAGCGGAGTTGTTCGACTGGCTGCGCAGCGGCACGATCCGGGTCGCCGTCGGCGGCCGCTACCCCCTGGCCGAGGCGGAGCGCGCGCACGCCGACCTCCAGTCCGGGCGCAGCGTCGGAAAGCTGCTACTGCTGCCGAACTGACACTCAGTCAATGAACAAGGCCGGGACCGGTGTTCGGCAGTGCCGGTCCCGGCAGGTTCAGGCGCGCAGCCGCGGCAGGATCCGGTCCAGCCACCGGGGCAGCCACCAGTTGGCCCGGCCGGTGAGCACCATCACCGAGGGGACCAGCACCAGCCGGACCACGCTGGCGTCCAGGATCACGCTCACTGCCAGGCCGAGCGCGAGCATCTTGACCACCACCGTGGGCGAGGCGGTGAAGGACAGGAACACCGCGGTCATGATCAGCGCGGCGCTGGAGATGACCCGTCCGGTGACCGCGAGCCCGGTACCCACCGCGACGGTGTTGTCCTGGCTGTGCCGCCAGCTCTCGGCGATCCGGGAGAGCAGGAAGATCTCGTAGTCCATGGACAGCCCGAAGACGATGGCGAACATCATCATCGGTACATAGGACTCGATCGGCACCGGTTCGGAGAGCCCGAGCAGGCTGTCCCCCAGCCCCACTGGAAGACGGCGACCAGCACCCCGTAGGAGGCGCCGGTGGTGCACAGGTTCAGCACCACCGCCTTGAGCGGGATCAGCAGGCTCCGGAACACCGTCATCAGCAGCAGGAAGGCGGCCACCAGCACGATGCCGATGATGACCGGCAGCCGCCGGGTGACCGTGTCGCGGAAGTCGAACTGGCCGGCGGTGCTGCCGGTGAGATAGCCGCGCGCGCCGGTGCCCCGGAGCGCGTCCGGCAGGGTGTGCTGCGTCAGCGTGCTGAACAGTGCCCCGGTGGCCGCCGTCTGCGGCCCCTGGGCCGGAAAGATCGTGCTGGTGAGGATCCTGCCGTCGGCGCTCGGCGTGGGCGGGTGAACCGGGCTGTGCCTGCGGTGTGCCCCAGCGCTCGGTCGAGGTCGGTGGTGATCGTCGCGGCGGCCGCGGTCGCCGGGTGCAGGTCCACGACCAGGGTGAACGGCCCGTTGGCGCCGGGTCCGAAGCCGGGCCCGGCGGCCTGGGCGATCCAGTCGTAGGAGGTGCGGGTGGTACTGCCGAGGGGTCGGCGCCGTCGTCCACATGGCCCAGCCGTATCGAGAGCAGCGGCACCGCGCAGACCGCCAGCAGCGCGGTCCCCGCGAGCAGCAGCTGCCACGGGTGCCGGGCGGCGAAGCCCGCGTAGCGCTGCCAGCCGTCGCGGCTGCCCGAGGTCTCGGCGATCGGACGGCGCAGCGCCACCCGGTCGATCCGGGTGCCCACCAGGCCGAGCGCGGCCGGGACCAGGGTGAGCGAGGCGGCCCCGGTGACCACGACCGCGAGGGTCGCGGCGAGGCCGAGCCCGCCGATGAAGCTCAGCCCGCTGGCGTACAGCCCGAGCAGGGCCACCGCCACGGTGACGGCGGCGACCACGACCGCGTGCCCGCTCCCGGCGGTGGTGCGGGCGGCGGCGTCCTGCGGGGCGTGTCCGTCGATCAGGCCCTGCCGGAAGCGGGTGGTCAGGAACAGCGCGTAGTCGATGCCGACTCCGAGCCCGATCATGGTGGCCAGGGTGGGCGCGGCGCGTGGCGAAGGTGATCGTGCCTGCCACGATGCCCACCACCCCGAGCCCGGCGCCCACGCCGATCAGCGCGCCGACCAGCGGCAGCAGCGCGGCGAGGACGCTGCCGAAGGCGAGCAGCAGGATCACCAGGGCGGCGCCCAGGCCCACCAGTTCGCTGGCCGTGTCGTCGGCGGGCGGGCGGACCACCTGGTCCAGGTCGCCGCCGTAGGCGACCTGGAGCCCGTCCGCCCGGGCGGGTGCGGTGGCCTGGTCCAGTCGGGTGGTGTAGCCGTGCCCGAGGTTCTTCAACGGCTCGTCGAAGGAGGCGGTGGTGTAGGCGGTGCGGCCGTCGGTGCTGGTCACCGGCGTCGAGACGGCCAGCACATGGGGCAGCCCGCGCAGGTCGGCCAGGGTCCGGCCGAGAGCCTGGCCGTGGGCCGCGACGGTGCCCGAGTCGACGTGGAAGACCACCCGGCCACTGGGCGCGGCCGCGGTCGGGTCGGCGGCGGCGAGCAGCTCGGCCCCGGTGTCCGACTGGCTTCCGGGCAGGCTGATCTGGTCGCTGAAGGTGGGGCCGACCAGCTGGCGGCCGGTGAACGCGGCCATCAGCAGCACCAGCCACAGGGCGATCACCCACAGCGGGTGGCGGGCGCAGCAGGCGCCGAGGCGGTACAGGCCGCCGGAGGTCGGACCGTCATCGGCGGACGGTATGGGGGAGTTGGAAGGCACAGCGGCTCCTGGGAAAGACCGGGACTGCGGCCGACCATAACCCAAAGTGGCACTAGTGCCAATTGACATAGCCGCCAGAGTGGCCGATTCTTGACGTTATGTCAGCCGAAGTCGACGAACCAGGACTGCGCGACCGCAAGAAGGAGCAGACCCGCCGCAACCTGCGTGAGGGTGCGGCCCTGCTGTTCGCCGAACGCGGCTTCGCGGCCACCACGGTCGAGGACATCGCCGCCCACGCGAACGTCTCCAAGCGCACCTTCTTCCGCTACTTCGACAGCAAGGAGGACCTGCTGCTGCCGGATCTCCGCGATGTGTTCGACTGCGTGGAGACCGCGCTGGCAGGCAGACCCGCGGACGAGGATCCGCTGAGCGCCGTCTGCCACGCCCTGCTGGAATCCGCCGTGCCCTTCGCGCAGAGCAGCCTGACCGTGCTGTCCCGGCCCTTCGAGGGCACCGAGACCCTGGTCGCCGGACGCATGGTGCACGCGTTCACCACCTTCGAGGACCGGCTGTCGCTGCTGGTCCTCGCCCGGCTCCCGTCCGACGAGCCGGACGCCGACCTGCGCGCCGCGGTGATCGCCGGGGCCGCGCTGGCGGCCGTGCGCGCGGTACTGCGCACCCGGCGCAGCCGCCGCGGCAGCGCCCAGCCGGTCGAGAGCCCGGGGCCGTTGCTGCCCATGGCGCTGGCCATACTGGCCGGGTTCGGCGCCGTCGACTGAGCCCGGCCCGGCATCGCCCGGCCGACGAGGCTCCCGGGGCCGGGGAATCCGGGGCCGTCAGCCCGGCGCGGTCCCTCAGCGGCGGGCTTCCAGCTCCGCCAGCAGACCGGGGTTGACGGTCCGCAGGATGGCGGCGACGTCCTCGGCCGCGACCGCGGGCCACAGCAGGGCGCGGGCGTCCGCGTACTTCACCGCGAGACGTGCCCGCTGCTCCGGCGGGAGCTGGGCGGTCCTGGCCGGGTCGCTGTTGTGCGCATTGTCGGCGATCTTGAGCAGACAGGCCGAGTGGTGCCCGGCGACCGAGCGGACCATGTCCTGATAGGACTCCCCCGCCCGGTTGCTGACCCGCTCAACCACGTCGACGACCGCCGCCGGACCCCCGGCGGCACGCAGGTCCGATGCCCGCAGCGCGGTGTCCTCCAGGACGTCGTGCAGCAGGCCGGCCATCTGCATCCCGGTGCCGAACGGCGCCAGGCCGCGGGCCACGGCGCGGACATGCTCGACATACGGCACGCCGATCCGGTCGACCTGCCCGGCGTGAGCCTCTGCGGCGATGGCGTCGACCCCGGCCAGCGTCAGCCCGGGCAGGGTCGGCCCGGGCGGGGTCAGTACGGGCACGGGCGGCCCGGGCAACGCGCCGTCGGCCGGAGCGCGGTCGGGCAACGCGCCGTTGGGCGGAGTGCGGTCGGGCGGAGTGCCGTCGGCCATAGTGCGGTGCATGGCGGTATCCCTTCCGATCGGCAATCCTAGCGGCGCCCGGCCAACCCGCCCCAGCCGTATCCGCTCCCGCCGCGCCTGCTCCGGCGCCGCTGCCCCAGCGGACCCGCCACTCCACCGGTGCCCGGGGAGACGACCGCTGTACCCGCTTGCCGGTTGTCCTATTCATGACGGCTCACCGGCTTCCGGCGCTTGTACTCTCGGTGCCACTCCCCTGCCCGGACGCCGGGGCCGGGTGATTCCTTGAGCACGGCCCACCGGGAAGGACGACCCCCCTCCATGCGCTCCCTCGGCTACACCCTGTCCGCTCTCTCCGCCTGTGTGCTGGCCGCCGTCGGATTCGTCGGCGCCGCCCAGGCGGCCACCCCGTCGCCACGCCCAGCGCAAGTGTCTCCCCACACCGAGCCCCTCCAGCAGTGCTGCCCTGCCGGTGCTCTCGCTGCGTTCGCTCGGCGGTCCACCCGCCAACCCCGGCGACCTGCTGACCTCCTCGCTCACCCCCGGCAGCACCCTCAGCCTGACCAGTACCCCCAGCGGCGGAGTCGGCCTGTTCTGCCAGCAGTCGGTCTGGGGCGGCGTGTTGCAGGCCAACCCGGCGCTGCCGGACCGGCGGTGATCCAGTTGCTCAACCCGCTGACCATATCGGCCTGCACCGACAACGCGCCGACGGTCACCGGAGTCACCGGAGTCGCGGTGACCAATCTGCCGCAGTTCCTCCAGGTCATCGGCGCGGGATCGTTCCCGCTCCAGATCGTCCCCGGCCCCGCCCCGCTCCAGATCGCCGTCACGCTGAGCACCACGACGGCCCCGAGCGTGGTCTGCACCTACCAGGCGGCCGTGCCGACCAGCGGCAACACCGCCCTCGGGTCCTCGCCCTGGCGGTTCGTCAACCAGGCGTTCCGGCTGATCAGCGGGCCGCTCCCGGTCTGCGGCACCTCCGGCACCTCCTATCTGACCGCCTCGTACAGCCCGGTCATCGACACCTCCGCCGGCGGAGCCAATGTCTATGTGAACTGACCGCCGGAGGAGGTGACGCCCCGGTCCGGCACCTCGGCCAGGGCATCGGTCTCCAGCCACGGCTGCCCACCAGGACGCACCCGGCGCGCGGTCCGGCGACCGCCCGTCGCGGCGCTCAGTTCCAGGCTGTCAGCCGACGGCCTGCGGCTCGCGGTCGGCCGGGTCAGCGCCACCAGCTCCGGCGGCGCGGCCTCGGCGGGGCTCCGCCCGGACTCACCGCGCGGCCACCAAGCTCCGGCGCGGCTTCCTCCACCGGGCGGCGGGCGGCGGCGGCGTGCAGCGCGGTGGCCGCGCGCGGATCGGCGAGCAACGGCACCATCACCGCCACATCCTCCACCGTCCGCAGTGCCGCCGCGGTGTCCAGGATCTCGCACGCGTAGCTGAACTGGTCGCCGCTGTTCAACAGCCCCACCAGCTCGGCGAGTTCCGCCACCGGGCGGCGGGCGGCGGCGGCGTGCAGCGCGGTCGCGGCCTGGGTGCCGCCGAGCAGCGGTACCAGCACCGCCACCTCCTCCACGGGCCGTAGTTCGGCAGCCGTGTCCAGTACCTCCTGAGCGTGGGTGCACTGGTCCCCACTGTTCAACAAGTCGACCAGCTGGAGGAGTTCGGACGGCGGTCGTTGGACCGCGACCGCTCGCAGCAGCGGGCCGGGGCCCGTGCTGCCGGTGGGTGGGGTGGTGTCCGCAGACCCTGCGCGGGCCTGAGTTTCATCGGGTATGTGTGCGTCGTCTGCGGACATGGCGCGAGCCATCCTGGTGCCTCCTGCTACTGGCAACTCTTGGTGATCTGCCCCTGCGGGCACGGGCCGAGCCTTTGGTTGCCAAGGATTCGCCGCAGGGTCGAGGACCCGGCGTTCGAGCGTTCCATACCATCCACCGCTGGGGACAGGATCGCCTTGGGCGACCTGGCTCGTTGGGGAAGCAAGTCGCTTCCACCCGGAGCCGGTTGCTACCGGCTCCCGACTCCAGCATGAACTCCGCCCGACGGCGCGCCAGCCGGGTGCGGCATCCGGGCGACGGCAGACGCTGGCGGCCGTCGCCGCGGCACCACCGGGCGGGCACCGCACCCGCCGCTACACCAGGGCCGGGCGGCGGTCGTAGTCGGGCAGGGCGATGTCCCTGGCCTTGGCGAACTGCGCGGCCAGGATGTTGCGCATCGGCCAGTGGTTCATCGAGCGCATCGACAGTGCCCGCATGCCGATGGCGAACGCGCTGTTGGGCGCGTAGCCGGCCGCGCCGCCCGGCGGCAGTTCCTGCGCCTGGTCGGCGTAGGGGCGGATGATCTGCTCGTAGGCGCGGAAGGCGGTGCGGTGGTCACCGGCCGCGGCCAGTTCACCGGCCAGCACGTACGCGCCGACCAGGGCCAGGCTGGTGCCGAGCCCGGTGAGCGGCGTCGGGCAGTGGGCGGCGTCGCCGAGCAGCACGACCCGGCCGCGGTGGAGACGGTCGAGGTGGACCTGGCTCATGGAGTCGAAGAAGAAGTCGGACGCCTCGCCCATGGCCGCCAGCAGTTGCGGGGTCTTCCAGCCCAGACCCGCGAAACGCTCGGCCAGCAGCCGCTGCTGCGCCGCGGTGTCGCGCCGGTCGTAGTCGAGCGGCCCGGAGCGGAAGCTCAGGGAGACCTTGCTCTCGCCGGGGTGGCGGCCGGGCCGGGCCGAGGCGACCAGCCCGCCGGGGGCGTTGAACATCTGGTACCAGCCGTCCAGGCCGAGATCCAGGTCGGCGGTGAACCAGGCGTTGTAGATGTCCAGTCGGCGCAGATGCTCCGCCTCGGTGCCGAAGGCCAGCGCCCGGACCACGGAGTGCAGCCCGTCCGCGCCGACGACCAGGCCGAACCGGCGCGGGGCGGCAGACTCGAAGGTGACGTCCACCCCGTCGGCGTCCTGCGTCAGCCCGGTGACGGTGTCGTCGAAGAGGTACTCGACGCCGGAGCGGGCGGCCTGGTGGAGCAGTCCGGCGAGGTCGTCCCGGAGGATCTCGATCTCGGAGACGATGCCCTCGCCGCCGAAGCTGTCGGCGGGCATCCGGGCCGCGATCCGGCCGGACTCCCTGACCAGCGCCAGGCCGCGCTGGTCGACCCCGGCGGCGCGTGCCTGCTCCAGCAGCCCCATCCGGTCGACCACGGTCCGGCCCGCACCGCGCAGGTCCACGGCCTGGCCGCCGGGACGCGGTGCGGGCGCCCGCTCGACCACGGTGACCGGGAAACCGGCCCGCTGGAGCCAGTAGGCAAGGGTGGGGCCGGCGATCCCGGCTCCTGAGATCAGTACGTCGGTGTTCTCCATGAGCCGTAATGTACGCCGTACGCATCAGCCCTGCAAGCTTGAATCCCCAACAGGACTGGGGATTGGCGCCCTAGTGCACTAGGGCGCTGGCGACAGATACAGTGATGCGAGGACCAGGTGCACTAGTGCGGAGGGGTGTCGATGGAGCAGCAGGAGACGTCGCGCTACAGCCGGATCGCGGCCGAGTTGCGGCAGCGGATCACGGACGGCGAACTGGCCCCGGGCGACCGGGTGCCGTCGACCCGCGAGATCACCCGGGAGTGGGGGGTCGCCATGGCGACCGCGACCAAGGTGCTGACCGAGCTGCGCCGGGAGGGCCTGGTGCACGCGCTCCCCGGCGTGGGCACGGTGGTCTCCCCCAGCCCGCCCCAGCCCGCCCGGCGCCACCCGCACCGACGGCGCCACCCGCGCCACCCGCGGCCGACACCGCCACCGCGGCCGCGGCCGGATCGCGCACCGCCGGGGGGCGGCGCGCGGCCGGCGACCAGGCGCTGTCGCTGGACCGGATCGTCGCCGCCGCCGTCAGCGTCGCCGACGCCGAGGGGCTGGCCGCCGTCTCGATGCGCCGGGTCGCCGCCGACCTGGGGGTTGCCACCATGTCGCTCTACCGGCATGTCGACGACAAGGACGCCCTGTTCGCGCAGATGATGGAGGCCGCCTTCGCCGGCCAGCCGCTTCCCGCCCAGGCCCCGGCGGACTGGCGCGAGCGGGTCGGCGTCGCGGGTCGGCTGCTGTGGGAGCTGTTCCGCCGCCACCCCTGGCTCGCCCCGGCCATGTCGATGACCCGCCCGCAGCCGGTGGCCAGCGCCCTCCCGTTCACCGAGTGGATCCTGACCGCCCTGCACGGCAACGGGATGGATCTGCCGACGGCCTTCACCGCCCACCTTGCGGTGTTCAACTACGTACGCGGCACAGCGGTCAACGTCGAGATGGAGAGCAAGGCCGAGGCGGCCAGCGGCATGGACAACGAGGAGTGGATGGACACCCACGCGCCCGAGCTGAAGGAGGTCCTCTCCCCGGCCGCTTCCCCTGCTCGGCCGGATCGCCGACGAGGGCTACGACTTCGACCTCGACCAGGTGTTCCGCTTCGGCCTAGACCGCCTCCTCGACGGAATCGCCACGCGGCTGCGCACCACCGGCTGAGCGGAGCGCAGCAGCGGACACACCGCACGGGCCCGCTCTCCGCACGCCCAAAAAGATAGCCATGGCAACAGTAGCCATGTACGGTTATTGCACGGGCCGCACCGCCCGCCATTCTGGTCGGGCCCTTTGACCACATCGGATCCCGGGTTCCGCCGCGGATCCGCCGCCCCTGGAGGAACAGCCATGCCCACCACCACCGTCACCCTCAACGGCCAGGTCATCGGCCAGGCGCACTACGCCACCCGAGCCGTCCTGGAAGGAGTGCTGGCCCGCACCGGGACCACTTTCGCCCAGTCGCTGGCCCTCAACTACGCCGCGAGCGCGGATCCGGCCATCGAGCACGAGCAGCTGGTCGCCCGGATCACCGGCGGCCTGAAGGTCCCGGAGACCGAGGCGCTGGCCACCGTCCGCGAACTGACCGGTGCCGGACTGCTCGAGGCCGTGCCAGGGGAGGCCGCCAGGCTCCGGGTCAGCGAGGCCGGGCGCGCCCTCAGCAGCGGGATCCGCGCCGAGACCGACCGGATCGTCCAGCGGCTGTACGGGGATGTCCCGGCCGGGGACCTGGCCGTCGCCGGGCGGGTGCTCACCCTGGTCACCGAGCGTGCCAACGCCGAACTGGCTGCCGCCCAGCAGTGATCCGGCGGGTTCCGCGGCCCCCGGTTGCTTCTAGAGTGAGCACTATGACGCTACTTGCCAGTAGGCGCTGCAACCAGGCGCACGAGCCGCTGCACTCGCTGATCTACTTCGCGCCCGAGGCCGAGGAGGAGTACACCGCCGCCGGCCTGCAACCGGGCCGGATGGGCTACTTCGCCAGCCGGTCGGCGGCCATGGGAGCCGTCGGCTCCGCCACGGTGGCGGCGACCTTCTGCAACTTCAGCCCCGCGCTGGTCGGCCGGCACATCCCCCGGGCCTGGGGGATGGCGGCGCCGCAGCAGATCCTGGACGCGCGGCTGCGGGTCGTCGACCGGGCGCTGACCAGGCTGCTGGGCGCGGAGGTGATCGCCGGTCCGTCCATGGCGGAGGCGGCGCGGCTCGCGGGCGAGGCGGCCGCGGCCTGCCCGCTGGAGGGACGGCCGCTGGCCGCCGCCCACGCCGCGCTGCCGGTGCCGGAGCCCGCGCATCTGGCCCTGTGGCACGCGATCACGGTGCTCCGCGAGCACCGCGGCGACGGCCACGTGTCGGTGCTCGCCGGTGCCGAACTCAACGGCACCGAGGCGCTGGTCACCCACACCGCCACCGGCAAGGGCTTCAACACCGACTTCGCCCGCCGCAGTCGGGGCTGGTCCGAGGAGGAGTGGGACGCCGCGGTGGAGCGGGTGCGCGAGCGCGGCCTGCTCGACCAGGACGGGGCGCTGACCGAGCGCGGTGTGGAACTGCGCCGCGACATCGAGCGGCAGACCGACCACCTGGCCGCGGCCCCCTACCGGAAGCTGGGCGAGGACGGGGTGAACCGGCTGACCGGGATCGCCAGGGAACTCACCGCGGCCGCCCTGGCCAACGGCGCCTTCCCGCCCGGCGTCTTCGCCCGGGGCTGACCCCCGCGGCTGCTCCGGACCGCCGACCGCCGCTCAGCCTTCCGTCCGGGCGGCGGCGGCCGGACCGTCCGGCGGCCGCCGGGTGCGGGTCCACTCCAGGAGCTGCGGCGCGGTCCAGGTGTTGATCACCTGGTCCGGGGTGATCCCGCACTCCTCGGCGCGGGCACAGCCGAGGATCTGCCAGTCCAGCTGGCCGGGGGCGTGCGCGTCGCTGTCGACGGAGAACAGGACGCCCGCGTCACGGGCGAGCCGCAGCAGCCGCCGGGGCGGGTCCAGCCGGTCCGGTCGGCTGTTGACCTCCACCGCCGTCCCGGCCTGCGCGCAGGCCTCGAAGACCTGCTCGGCGTCGAAGCGGGACTCCGGGCGCTTCTTCTCGCCGACGAGCCGCCCGGTGCAGTGGCCGAGGACGTCCACCAGCGGATCGCGGACCGCAGCAGCCGGCCGGTCATCGGCTCGGCGGCCATCCGCAGCTCGGAATGGACCGAGGCGACCACCAGGTCCAGCCGGTCCAGCAGTTCCCGCTCCTGATCCAGGCGGCCGTCCGGGAGGATGTCGCACTCGATGCCGGTGAGCAGCCGGAACGGGGCCAGTTCGGCGTTGACCTCGGCGACCACGTCGAGTTGTTCGCCCAGCCGCTCGGCGCTGAGGCCGCGGGCGATCCGCAGCCGGGGCGAGTGGTCGGTGAGCACCGCCCACTCGTGGCCCAGCTCGCGCGCGGCCAGGGCCATGGCGGCGATCGGGCTGCCGCCGTCGGACCAGTCCGAGTGCAGATGGCAGTCGCCGCGCAGGGCGGCGCGCAGTTCCCGGCCCCCGGCGGCGAGCGGCTCCAGCGCCCGTTGCTCCAGATCGGCGAGGTAGGCGGGGGTCCGTCCGGCGGCGGCCTCGGTGATCACCGCCGCGGTGGTCCGCCCGATGCCCTCCAGATCGGTGAGTCTGCCGTCCAGGGCCCGGCGCAGCAGCTCCACCTCGCTCAGGCCGCCGGCCACCTCGGCCGCATGGCGGAACGCCGCCACCTTGTAGGTCGGCGCATCGGCGCGCTCCAGCAGGAAGGCGATCCGTTCCAGTGCCACAACCGGGTCCATATCCGGAGGTGTCCCCGAAACCGCCCACTTGCTACCCATAGCAGGTCATAACTTCAGAAAAAGGGCGACCATGGACGGGTGACGCGCGCGAGCCGGAGGTACTGCGATGGAGGACGTCGAGCAGATCGCGGACGCCCTGTACGCGCTGCCCCCGCCCGAGTTCACCGCCGCCCGGGACGCGGCCGCCGCCCGGGCCAGGGGCGACCACCGGCCCGAGGTGGCCGAGCGGGTGCACCGGCTGCGCCGCCCGACGCTCGGCGCCTGGCTGGCGAACCTGCTGGTCCGCGAGTATCCCGACGAGGTGCGCTCACTGCTGGAGCTGGCCGCCGCACTGCGCGGGCGCAGCAGCGGCTGGACGGCCCGCAGCTGCGCGAGCTCACCCAGCGCCGCCGGGCGGTGGTTTCCGCGCTGACCCGGCAGGCGGCAGGCGGCGACCCGGCCGGACTGCCGGTGGGCGAGGGACCGCTGGGCGATCTGGAGCAGACCCTGCAGCGGTGCTGACCGACCAGGATGCCGCCGATGCCTTCGCCGCCGGGCGGCTGAGCAGCACCCGGGACCTCACCGGCGGATCGGCGCGGGGCCCGGTGCCCGGCGCTGCCGCGAGCCCGCGCGCCCGGTCCGCCGCCGCGGCGTCCGCTCAGCCCGGGGCCCGGTCCCGGACCCCGCTGAAGGCTGTGCGCAGCGACGCCGAGCAGCGGCGCCGCTCGGCTCAGGCCCGCGAGCTCAGCAGCCGGATGGCTGCCGAGGCCGAGGCCGCCTCGGCCGCCGCGGCCGCCGCCCGCACCGAACTGGAGCAGGCCGGGGCCGGTCGGGAGCGGCTGCGGCGACAGGCCGAGGAGCTCTCGGAGCAGCTGAAGCAGCTGCGCGGGCAGGAGCGCGCGGCCGCCGACCGGGAGCGGGAGGCCAGGGCCAGGGTCGAGACCACCGACCGGGAGGCCCGCCGGGCCCAGGGGCGGGCCCGCGACGCCGCCAACCGGCTCCGGCACCTGGACCAGGAGGCGGCCTGAACCCGGCAGCCCCCGGCATCAATCCAGCAGCCCTCAGGGAGTGAAGCAATGGCACGACCGATCTGGACCGGGGCTCTGAGCTTCGGACTGGTGACTGTCCCGGTCTCGCTCTACAGCGCGACCGAGGACCACACCACGCACTTCCGGCAGATCCAGCGCGGCACCACCGACCGGGTGCGGATCCGCCGGGTGAACGAGCGCACCGGCGAGGAGGTCGCCTTCGACGACATCGTCAAGGGCTACGACTTGGGCGACCACCAGTACGTGGTGCTGGAGCCCGGGGAGCTGGACGAGACCGCCCCGGGCCGCTCGCGGGTGATCGCGGTCTCCGCCTTCGTGGACCTCGGCGCCATCGACCCGGTGTACTTCAGCGGCAGCTACTACCTGGCACCGCGCGGCGAGGAGTTCACCCAGATCTACACGCTGCTGCTGGAGGCGCTGGAGGAGAGCCACCGGGCCGCGGTCGCGGTGCTGGTCATGCGCGGCAAGGAGTACCTGACCGCGATCCGCGCCGCGGGGGACGTGCTCCAGCTGCACACCCTGCACTACGCCGACGAGGTGCGCGATCCGCGCCAGGAGCTGCCGGGCCTGCCCGAGCGGACCGAGGCCGACCCGCAGCAGCTCGCCGCCGCCCGGCAGCTGATCGACGTACTGGGCGCGGACTGGAACCCGGAGGAGTACCGCGACTCCTCCGAGGACCGGATCCGCGAGCTCATCGACGCCAAGCGGGCCGGGAACGAGATCGTCAGCGCCGAGCCGGGGCCGGAGGCCACGGATGTGATCGACCTGATGGCGGCGCTGCGCCGGAGCCTGGAGCGGGCCGAGGCCGGCCAGGAAGCCCGGCCCGCCGGGAAACAGCAGGCGCAGGACCGGCAGACACAGGACCGGCAGGCGCAGGACCGGAACGCGCCGGGCCGGGAGGGGGACGCCGGGCGGGCGGCGAAGGCGGGACGGCAGGCGTCCGGGGGCGGGAAGCGGCAGCCGGGCCCCGCGAAGGTCTCCCGGCTGCCGGAGAACCTGAACGGGCTGAGCAAGGCCGAGCTCTACGCCCGCGCCTCCGCGCAGGACATCCCCGGCCGTTCCAGGATGACCAGCGACCAGCTGCGGGAGGCCCTGACCGCCGCCCGCAAGCACGGCCGCCGCGCCTCAGTGGCCTGACCACCACCGCCCCCGGAGGCCCGCCATGCCCCAGGAACGCACCGCCGTGACCGTGGACGGCCGACGGCTGGACGTCTCCAGCCTGGACAAGGTGCTCTACCCGGAGGCCGGATTCACCAAGGCGGCGGTGCTGCGCTACTACGGCCTGGTCGCGCCGGTGCTGCTGCCGCATCTGGAACGGCGCCCGGCGACCTTCCTGCGCTGCCCGGGCGGGGTCGCCGGGGAGCGGTTCTGGGCCAAACGGGTGCCGCCGGGCACACCCGGCTGGGTGACCGCGCTGCGGGTCCCGCTGCACCGGGCGACCATGGACCAGGTCGTGGTCGCCGACCTGCCCACGCTGATCTGGGCCGCGAACCTGGACACCGTGGAGATCCATGTGCCGCAGTGGCAGACCGCCCCGGAACTGCACGACCGGCTGGTGATCGACCTGGACCCGGGCGAGGGCGCGAACCTGCTGCACTGCTGCGCCGCCGCGCTGGCGGTGCGCGCCGCGCTGGCCGAGGACCGGCTGGAGGCCTGGCCCAAGACCAGCGGCGCCAAGGGCCTGCATCTGAGCGTCCCGCTGCGCCCGGCCCCGGCCGAGGCGGTGAGCGGCTACGCCAGGGCCCTGGCCCGGCGGCTGAGCGACGCCTACCCGGCGCTGCTGGTGCACCGGATGGACAAGAGCCTGCGCCGGGACCGGGTGCTGCTGGACTGGTCGCAGAACGCCAGCGCGAAGACCACGGTCTGCCCCTACTCGCTGCGCGCCGGGTCCCGGCCGACCGTGTCGACGCCGGTGGGCTGGGCGGAGGTCGAGTCCTGCGCGGATCCGGGCGAGCTGTCCTTCACCGCCGACCAGGTGCTGGACCGGGTGGAGCGGCAGGGCGACCTCTGGGCGCCGCTGCTGGACCCGGCCGCGCAGGCGGCCCTGCCGTCATGACTCCCCGGCTTCGTCCTGGCCGTCACCAGCGTCGGTCCCGCCCGCGGCTGGAGCCGATGCTGGCGACGGCCGGGCCACTGCCGACCGGCCCGCAGGACTTCGCCTTCGAGGTGAAGTGGGACGGGATGCGGGTGATCGCCCGGCTGGACGGCTCCGGCGGTCTTGGGCTGCGCTCGCGCAACGGCAACGACGCCGCCGGGCGCTACCCGGAGCTGGCCGAACTGGCCGCGCTGCTGCCGGGCCGCGGCGCGGTGCTCGACGGGGAGGTGATCGCGACCGACGAGCACGGCCGCCCGTCCTTCGGCGCGCTCCAGGAGCGGATGCCGCTGAAGCGCCCGGAGGCGATCGCCGCTGCCCGGCGCCGCCGCCCGGTCACGCTGATGCTCTTCGACGTGCTCTGGCTGGACGGCCGAACGCTGCTGGCCGAGCCCTACCGGGAGCGCCGGGCGGTGCTGGAGTCGCTGCGGCTGGAGGGCGCCCGGGTGGTCACCCCGCCGGCCTGGCCGGGCTCGGCCGCCGTGCAGGCGGTCGACTGGACCCGGGCGCAGGGGCTGGAGGGGTGGTCGCCAAGCGCCTGCTCTCCCGCTATCTGCCCGGCGCCCGCTCCCGGGACTGGATCAAGATCAAGAACGTCCGGTCCACCGACGCGGTCATCGGCGGCTGGGTCGCCCGCGACCCCGGCGGCCTGGCCGTGAAATCGCTGCTGCTGGGCCTGCCCGGCCCGGACGGCCTGGTCTACGCCGGGGCCGTGGGCACCGGCTTCTCCGAGGCCGAGCGGCGGGCACTGACCGCACTGCTGCGCCCGCTGGCCACCGCGGACTCGCCCTTCACCGGCGCGGTCACCGACATCGACCGGGGCGAGCCGCTGCACTTCGTCCGCCCGGAGCTGACGGCCGAGGTGGAGTACCTGGACCTGGGCTCGGCCGGGAGCCTGCGGCAGTCCGTCTGGAAGGGCCTGCGCGGCGCGCACCACCAGTGAGCGGGTCGGCCCGCGCACCACCAGTGGGCGGTTGGGCAGAGGGCGGGGCCGCAGTGGGCGGGCCCGGTGCCGCGCTCAGCAGCTGTCCTCGGCCATCCGCTGCAACCGCTGCACGATCTCGGCCGGCCGCACGCCCTCCCGGTCGGCCACGCCCAGCACGAGCATGGCGGCCAGCTCGGTCAGGTCCCCGAGCAGGTCGAAGAACGACTCCCCGCTCGCCTCGGCCAGCACGTCGACCAGCACCCGGTCGAAGGTGCCGTCGTACAGGCCCGCCAGCACCCGGCCGACATGGGCGGTGATGAACTCACCGGCGAGACCGGAGGCGACCTGCTCGGGCTCCGTGCCGAAGTGCCGGCTGGCCTCGCTGATCAGGTAGCCGACCGCGAGCGTGGTGGTGGCCGCGAGGTGATACAGCGGCTGGGCGCCGTTGCCCCCGGCGTCGAGGTCCTGGCGGACCAGGGTGAACATCACCCTGAAGGCCGGGAGGTCCTTGCGCCGCCGCGACCTCGGGCCGTTCCAGGAGGCGGGTTCCAGCGCGGCCTCCAGTAACTTCCCGCACCACAGGAAGCCGTCCGGGCGTTCGGGCACAGTTTGACCATCCATCAGGCAAGTGTCCCGCAGCTGTCCGGACGGGGACGGACAGCTGCGTTAACTCGCCATTGATGTCCGGACGTTGGGGAGAACCCGGCGGGTCCTCCGGCGCCCGGCCCGGGCGCCGGAGGGCTGGTTCGCAGCCCTCGGGCTGGATCCCGGCCGTCGCGCGGCGCGCGAACTCACCCGTCCGAGGCAACCGGTCCGCTGCTGTCCCGGGCCGCCGCGGTGGCGCAGGCGATGACGACCACCAGGGGCCACAGCGCCTGCGCGGTGGTCAGCGCCCGCTCCCAGACGCCGACGGCGCCGCCGTGGTGGCGCAGCACGTGCAGATACCAGCCCCGCCCAGGAACAGCGCCGTGGTCACGGCCACCGCGGTGGTGGGCCGCAGCGGCCAGGCCCAGGTCTGCCCGCGTCTGGCCGCTATGCACGGCCACACCGCGAGGGCGATGAAGCCGAGCGTGGTGAAGGTGGTGTGCTCGAAGGTGGCCCCGCTGTTCGGCTCGGGAAAGAACGCGACCGCCACACAGGCGCCCCGCCGCAGCCCAGTACCGCCCGGCCGACCGGCGCGGCGGCACGCAGCCCGAGGGCGCTGACCATATGGCACAACCCGAGCGCGATCAGCGCACCGGTCATCAGCCAGCGGTCGGTGGCCCCGATCGCGGCCAGGCTGCTGATGGTATCGGTGACCGAGTCGTAGCCGGACGGCTGGAGCAGGGCCCCGACGGTCCACCCGCCGATCAGCACGACTGGGGCACATCCCGACGAAAGCAGTGCCCACCAGGGGATGGCTGGTGGCATGGGCCCACGATAACCAGATACCGCCCGCAAACCACGCGGATCCGCGGACACGGCGTGCCGCGCCCGGTGCAGGCGGTTTCCGGGCGGCGGCTTCCGGTGCGGGCGGGTTCCGGTGCGGGCGGTCTCCGGTGCGGGCGGGTTCCGGTGCGGGCGGTCTCCGGGCGCTGTGGGCGGGGCTCCGGTGCCGGTGGGCCGGGGTCACCCGGTGCGGGCGACCGCCCAGAACAGTCCGCCCTCGCGGTCGCGCAACTGCACCACCCGGCCGTAGGGCGTCTCCTCGGCCGGTGTGGCGATGCTGCCGCCCAGCCGCTGCGCCTGCCGCGCCGCCTCGTCCGCGTCGGGCACCGCGAAGAACACATGCCAGCGGGGCCGGACCCGGGGGTCGAAGGCGGCCTCGGTGCCGCCTCCATAGAGCGAGGCCAGCACTCGTCCGCCGCCGAGCAGCAGCACCCGGTCGTGCTCCCAGCGGGTGTCGAAGCGGCTGGGGTCGTCCCAGGTGAAGACCGCCCCGTAGAACATGGCCGCGGCGAAGGCGTCCGAGGTGCGCAGCTCGCTCCAGACCAGCGCGCCGGACGGCACCAGGTCGGCGACCGGTCCGGGGCGGCCCTGCCAGACGCCGAAGGACGCGCCCTGGGGGTCGGTGGCCAGCGCGACGCGTCCGGCGTCGAAGGCCAGCGGGCCGACCACGACCATCCCGGTGCGCTCGCGCACCCGGGCGGCGACCAGGTCGGCGTCGTCGGTGCCGAAGTAGGTGGTCCAGGCGACCGGGAACTCCCAGCTCGCCGCGACCTCGCCGAGTCCGGCCACGCCGACGCCGTCCCGCACCGCGCGGCAGTACGGGCCCCAGCGCTCCGGTCCCGGTTCGAACTCCCAGCCCAACAAGGGCCGTAGAAGCCCTTGGCGGTCTCCAGGTCGCGTGCATCAGGCTCACCAGCACGGCGCGCCGGAGACGCAGCGGGCCTGGGTCGTCGCGGCGTCCATCAGCTGTCCTCCTTGGGAGCTGCTCCAGCCTCGGGGCTGCTTCGGCCTTCGGGGCTGCTTCGGCCTTCGGGGCTGTCGGCCTTCGGGCGGGCGTTGGCCCTCGATCCGGTGACCGGGCCGGGGCCGGGGCCGCTAGGCCACCTGGCGCAGGTAGAGGGCGCCGCAGGTGTGGCAGAACTTCTCCGGGGTGTGCCCCACTGGTCGTCGGACAGCCGGGCCGCGTCGGCGTTCACCGCGTGGCCGCACAGGCCGACCGTGGCACCGTCCGAGGTCATGTGCCACTGCCGGATCTGGCCGCCGGTGACGCCGTCCTCGTACTCGGCGCGCATCTCGAACACATGCATGGTGCGTCGTCCTCTCTCCGCCGGGTGCCCGCGCTGCGGCGGACACTCCCTCTCACACCATGCCTTGCCCGATCCCGCGCCCGCATTCCCGATCGGCCCGGCCGGGTTCCGTGGCGGCCGCAGCCCGCGCGCCGCCGCGCCGCCGGAGCCGGGCCGACGGTACCGCCGAACGGGTGAGGCCGTTCGGCCTGCCACGGATTCAGCACTGCCGCAGCGGGTAGGAAGCCCGGGACCGGAGAGAGCCGCTCCGATGGCGCGCACCGAGACCGAACCGGGGCGGAAGTTCGACCGCGGAGCCAACGCGCTCCTTCCCGACCTGCACCGACTTCCCGATGTCGCCGCGGTGGAACCGGCGGCGACCGAGGAACTGGACACCGTCTACTACGACACCGCGGACCATCTGCTGCTGGCCCACCGGATCACCTTGCGCCGCCGCACCGGCGGCCCGGCCAGGGCTGGCAGCTGGACCTCGGCCATGGCCCGGGCGGCCCGGGCGGGCTGCGGCTGCCGTTGGGCCGACCGGACGAACCGGTACCGGCGGAGTTGGAACTGCGGTGCGCTCGCGGACCCGGGGCGGGCAGCTGCTCCAGGTCGCCCGGTTGCACACCGCCGGACCCGGCGGCTGCTGCTGGACGACCGGCGGCGCACCCTGGCCGCGATCACCGAGGACGCGGTCACCGCCCGGATCCCGCACCGCTCCCCCGGCGGCACTCGGTGCTGCTGCGCGAGTGGGGCGAGGTGGAGCTGGAGCCCGGCACCGGCGGCGGCGCCCTGCTGGACGCCCTGGAGCAGCGGCTCTCGGCGGCCGGCCTCACCCGCTCCGACACCCCCACCTGGCCCGCGCACTGCACCGCGCCGACCCGGCGCCGCGCCCCGATCCGGCGCTCTCCCCCGGCTCCATCGGCGCCGTGCTGACCGAGCAGCTGCGGGCCGAGGTGGCGGCGGTACTGACGCTGGACGCGGCGGTCCGGCGGGACCGGCCCGATGCCGTGCACCGGATGCGGATCGCCGTGCGCAGACTGCGCAGCACCCTGCGCACGCACCGGCGCACCCTGGGCCGGGCGGCGGTCGAGCCGCTGACGGCGGAGCTGCGCTGGCTGGGCGGCGCTCTGAGCGCGGCCCGGGACAGCGAGGTCGTCGGCGAGCTGCTCGCCGGGCAGCTGAGCGAGCTGCCGAAGGCGGAGCGGCCGGGACCGATGCGCCGACGGATCGCGGCCTGGTCCGCCGAGCACCACCGGCGGGAGCGGGAGCACGTGCTGGCGGTGCTGGACGGCGCCCGCTATTTTGGCCTGCTGGCCGCGCTGGACGGGCTGGCCGCCGACCCGGTGCCGCCCGCCCGGGCCGGCCGCAGGCCCGCGCCGAGCTGCGCCGGGTACTGCGGCGCGAGCAGCGCCGGGTGGCCGAGCGGCTGGCAGTCGCCCGGCGGCTGCCGCCGGGCGAGGCCCGCGACCAGGCGCTGCACGCGGCCCGCAAGGCCGCCAAGCGGGCCCGGTACGCGGGCGAGGGCGCGGAGCCGGTGCACGGCCGCAGGGCGCGTCGCTTCGCCCGCCGGATGGCGGCACTCCAGGTCCTGCTGGGCCGGCGCCAGGACGCGCTGCTGCGCCCGCGCCGAGCTGCCGGGGATCGCGGCCGCCGCGCACGCCCACGGCGAACCGGGCTTCGGCTACGGCGTGCTCTTCGCCGCCCAGGCGGCGGTGCTGGCGGGGTGCGACGCGGAGCTGCCCGCCGTGTCCGCCGCCGCCCGGCGGCCCGGCTGACCCGGCTGCGCTGACCGGCCGGCCGGCCGGCAGGCAGGCAGGCAGGCAGGCAGGCAGGCAGGCAGCGGGACGGTAGGCGGCGGGGCGGCAAGCAGCTCGGCGGCAGGCAGCGCGGCGGCGGCCCGGGGTCACTGACCGGCGGACGCCGGGCCCGGGGCTGCCGGGCCCGGGGCCGCCGGGCCGGGGGTGCCGGTGACGGCGCGGGGCCGGGTGCCACCGGCCGGGGGTGGTTGCCGGGGCGATGGCGGAGCTCAGCACCGCGCTGTTGGGCAGCAGCACCTTCCCCTCGGCGGTGTTCAGCTCGACGAAGAGCAGCGTCATGTCGACGACCCGGCCCTGGATCCGGCCGCCCAGCGCACCGGCCTGGATCGCGACGTCCTGGCCGACGTGGAACGGCCGGGCGGTCAGCAGCACCAGCCCGGCGAAGATGTTGCCGAGCACCGGCTGCGCGGCGATGCCGACGATGACGCCGGTCAGCGCCCCGCCCAGGATCAGCCTGCTCCATGGCACATGCAGCAGGCTGAGCGCGCCCAGTACCACCATGGCGTAGCCGGTGAGCAGGCAGAGCATGCGCAGCGTGGTGACTCTGCTGTCACCGAAGCGGTCCGGGACCAGTGAGATCAGGTCCTTGGTCGCGCCGCCCCCGATCAGCGCGAAGACCAGGAAGACCAGGGCCGCCGCGCCTGCGACCGCCCGGTCGGTGATCCGGTGCGCCGTGCCCGACGCGCCCAGCAACCCGCCGTAGCGTGTGGACACGATCAGGCCCGCAAGTGCCAGTGCCGTGGTCAGCGCGGCCTTGCGGACCCGGATGCCGCTTGGATGCATCCGGCTCCGGACGGCCTTGTGATGGTGTTGCTCTTCTGTGCTGTCCATGGCTCACCCGTACCCGGTCTTCGCGCAACGACTCGGGCAGCCTACCGGCCCCGGGGTGCGGAGATCATCCGCCGGGATCCGCCCGGCGGGGCGGCCGGGTGCGCCGCTCAGGCAGCCGCCACCTGCGCCTTCGTCCGGGCCGCCAGCAGCGCCCGGGCCTGGCGCAGGGCCTGCTCGGGCTCACGGCAGCCGGTGGAGACGCACAGGGTGTAGTGGAGGTCCTCCGGCGGCGGGCGGACTCGGGGCTGTCCCCGAGCAGGTCGAGCTCCGTCACCAGACGGTGCAGCAGGGGAAGTTGATCAACGGCATAGCCAACTCCAGGGACAGGACCGGGGGAGGAGAGTGCCGCCGAAGACCCGGCCGCTGGGTCCCAGCGGAGTGCGCAAGGTGGCTGGGATCGCTGCTCCGCGGGAGTCAGTCCGTCCGGCCCGCCTGCCGCGCTACCGCGCGTGCCGGCCGAGATGAATCGTACCGGCACTCAGACCAGAAATGTCTAATTTGGCCGGAAAAAATCATGACGCTGACTGATCGTCAATCTGCCTGTGGTGCAAGGAATCCAGCGACGAGGAGCACTCCCGCGGAGCACCGGACGATGAACCGCGCACCAGGAATCGCTAGAATTCTGACAAGCCATCAGCAGACCCCGGGGGCACGCGGGACACCCGGGGCCAAGCCGCTGACATACCGTCAGAGAGAACCGACCACCTTGCGCGGAGTGACCCGAACCACCACGCGTTCGGCGTTCTTCTTGGCGGACGGCCTGAATTCCGCATAGTCCTTGCCGGTGTACTTCCGCGACAACTGGTCGAGCAGCACCTGGGCACCTTCGCTGCTCAGCTCCACCGAGCCACGGACCTCGGCGTAGGTGTAGGGGGCGTCGGCCGGGTTGATCATGACCGTGACCCGGGGGTCACGGCGCAGATTGCGCTCCTTCTGGAAGCCCACCTGGGTGGAGAACAGCAGATCGTCGCCGTCACGCGTGATCCAGGTGATCGACAGCTGCGGGCTGCCGTCGGGCTGGACCGTGGCCACCGTCGCGAACACCGGGGTGTCGTCGATGATGCTCTTCAGATCGTCAGAGAGGCTTGCAGTCATCAGAGTTGAGCCCTTCTTCAAGGAAGTGCACGAAGTACAACGGCGACCGACCACCATGGCCGGCAAGTGAGGCATTCCCACTGCGGACACGAACCCGCTCAGGCCCGGAAGTCCGCCGGGCGCTCCGGCGACGCCTCGGCCAGCGCCTTGGTGACCGCGGCCACGTCGGCGGACAGCCCGTAGACCGGCGTGCCCGGCTGCTGCCGCCAGGACTCGTCCAGACCGCCGGCGTCGACGGTGTCGAAGCCGATCTCGTCGAGGAGCGTCTGGACCACCTGCTTGGCGGCCTCGTCGTCCCCGGCGATCGGCAGCGCCACCCGGCCCGGCGTGCCCTTGGGCTGCGGCTTGTCCAGGATGTGCTGGGCGTAGGTGCCGTTGAACGCCTTGACCACGGTGTGGCCCAACTGCTCGGCGGTCCAACGGCTCTCGGTGGTGCCCTCCTCGATCTCGGCGATCCGCCCGTCGCGCTGCGGGTAGTAGTTGCCGGTGTCGATCACGGTGACCCCCTCCGCCCCGGCGAACAGCCCGGACGGGAGGCCCGGGATGCTCTTCAGCGGGATGGTCACCACCACCACGTCCGCACCGACCGGGGCCTGCTCGACGGTCACCGCCGTCGCCCCGGTCTCCGCGGCCAGCTCCGAAAGGGTCTCCGGGCCACGGCTGTTGGCGACCGAGACCTCGTGGCCGACCGCGGTGAACCTACGGGTCAGATTGCCGCCGATGTTGCCCGCGCCGATGATGCCGATCTTCATGGTTGGATCCTCACTCGGTCTGTAACCCTGATCGTCTGTAGCTGTGCGGGCGACCGACCGGCCGTGATCCACGGCCGTGCCCGCCACCGGCATCGCCAACCGCCTTCCCCTGACAGGTATTCCGAGACTGGGCCGAACGGGTGGCCGGGGCACGCGAATGGCGTACGGCTAGGCTGCGCCCATGGACGGAACACCCTCAGTGGAACTGCTCGACATCGCCGCCGCAGCTCTGCCCGGGATCTCGCTGGACCGGGCGGGCCTGGCCGGCGGGCAGTTCCACGAAGTGGTGCTGCTGCCCGGGACAGCCGTGGTGCGCATCGCCCGGACCCCGGCGGCGTCGGCCGCACTGCCACGCCGGGTGGAGTTGCTGCGCCGGCTGGCCGCCGCCGGGCTGCCCTTCGCCGTCCCCGAGCCACTGTCGCCGGTGGTCACCGTCGGCGGCCGCGCCGCCGTGGCGCTGACCTGGCTGGACGGCGCGCCCGCGGCGAAGGGCGAGGGCGGGGAACCCACACAGCTGGCCGCGCTGCTGGAGGCGATGCGCGGGGTCGACCTCACTGCGCTGGCGGACGTGCTCGGCCGGCCGCACGAGTTCGCGGGCGGCGACCGCTGGGGCCAGCTGATGCTGGAGGAGGTGGTGCCGCGGATCCCGGAGGAGTGGCGGGCCGAGGCCCGGCGCCGGGTGCAGGCCGCGCTGGACCTGCCTCCGGTCACCCCCTCACTGGTGCACGGCGACCTGGGCGGCGGCAATATGCACTGGGACCCGTCCGGACGGCTGATCGGAGTGCTGGACTGGGATCTCGCGCAGCCCTTCGATCCAGCCGTCGACGCCGCCTGCCTCGCCTGGCACGGCTGGGACAGGGTCCGCGACACCGTCGACGCGCGGACCCTGGACCGGGCGGGGACCTGGTACCTCACCTTCGGCCTGGAGCAGATCACCGTCCAACTGCTCGACGGCGCGCCCGAGGAGGCAGTGGCAGCCAGGGTCCAGCGGGCCACCGCCTGGATGGCAGGCAACCACGGCTGGCGCCCACCCCACCACTGACCCCGCCAAAGCCTCAGGCCAGGCGCTCGAAGCCCGGCTTGATGACGTCCTCGATCAGCGCCAGGCGCTGGTCGAAGGGCAGGAAGGAGGACTTCATCGCGTTGACCGTGAACCACTGGATCTCCGGCAGGGTGTAGCCGAAGGCGTCCACCAGGTGCTCGAACTCCTTGCTGAGCGTGGTCCCGGACATCAGCCGGTTGTCGGTGTTGACGGTCACCCGGAAGCGCAGCCGCCGCAGCAGCCCGATCGGGTGGTTCGCATAGGACTCGGCAGCACCGGTCTGCAGGTTCGAGGTGGGGCACATCTCCAGCGGGATCCGCTGGTCACGGACGTACTCGGCCAGCCGCCCGAGCTTGACCGTGCCGTCGTCGGCGACCGCGATGTCGTCCACGATCCGCACACCGTGGCCGAGCCGGTCGGCGCCGCAGCACTGGATGGCCTCCCAGATGGACGGCAGCCCGAAGGCCTCCCCGGCGTGGATGGTGAAGTGGTTGTTCTCCCGCTTGAGGTACTCGAAGGCGTCCAGGTGGCGGGTCGGCGGGTGGCCGATCTCCGCTCCGGCGATGTCGAAGCCGACCACGCCCAGATCGCGGTGGCGGTTGGCCAGTTCGGCGATCTCGCGGGAGCGCGCAGCGTGCCGCATGGCGGTCAGCAGCGTGCCGATCCGGATCTGCTGCCCCTTGCCACGGGCGGTCTCCTCGCCCTGGCGGAAGCCCTCGTTGACCGCGTCCACCACCTGGTCGAGGGTGAGGCCGCCCTCCAGGTGCTGCTCGGGGGCGAACCGGATCTCGGCGTAGACGACACCGTCGTCCGCGAGGTCCTCGGCGCAGTCGGCGGCGACCCGGACCAGGGCCTCGCGGTCTGCATCACGGCGCAGGTGTGGGCGAAGGTCTCCAGGTAGCGCACCAGCGAACCGGAGTCGGCGGCCTCGCGGAACCAGCGGCCCAGCTGCTCGGGGTCGGTGCTCGGCAGGCCCTGGTAACCGCTGGCGGCAGCGAGGGCGATCACGGTCTCGGGGCGCAGTCCGCCGTCGAGGTGGTCGTGCAGCAGCACCTTGGGGGCCTGGCGGATGGCGGCGGAGGTGGCGGGCTGGAGAGTGGCTGATTGAGAAGCGCTGCGGGTGTCCATCGCAGGATGGTACCTCCTACGCGCGTAGATACGCGAGGCCTACGCGTGTAGACAAGCGAGGCACTCCCAGCGGGCGCCACGCGGCCGACCTTCCGCGCCGGACGGAGGGCCGGTCGCGCCTGGCCGGCCGCGCCGCTCAGCGCGCCGCGGCGCTCGCGGCAGCCTCGGCGCTCGCAGTGGCCGCGGCGATCAGCGCCTCGCCGGTCCAGGCGGTGCCGCCGAAGCCCCAGCCGCCCTCCGGGGCGTTGAGGATGTTCACCCAGGTGTCCTCGGCCCGGTGCCCGTCGACGGTCAGCGCGTCGACGACGCGGCTCGCGGCGACCACGAAGGCGGCCCGGGAGTCGACCGTGGCCAGGCCGATGTCCGGAAGCTTCAGCTCCACCATCACCACCGGGCGGTTCACCCCGCCCGCGTAGATCCGCCCGGGCTCCAGCAGCTGCACGGTGCCGCCGACGATCGAGGTGAAGAAGTCGTTTCCGGTGAGCCCAGCGGCCTCCAGCAGCGCGGCGGTCAGCTGCGGCAGGATCTCGCGCTCGCCCGCCTCGGTGAGCACGCCGCGGGGAGCGGTGACGGTGATCGGCATGGTGGCCTTCTCTCAGAGTTCTCTTGGCGATCTTCTCGCTAGTACGTACGTACTAGCCCTGCTTCGAGCATGGAGTAGGATGCACGTACTAGTCAAGCCCGGATCAGGCTGGAGGCAGCGATGGCGTCCGACACCCGCTCGCGGATGGTCGAGGCCACGGTGGAGGCGCTGCAACGGCGGGGCATCGCCGGGATGTCCTTCACCGAGGTGCTGAACAGCAGCGGCGCCGCGCGTGGCGCGATCTACCACCACTTCCCCGGCGGCAAGACCCAGTTGGTCGCCGAGGCCGCCACCCGCAACGGGCAGGACGTCCGCGCCGGCCTCGCCGCGCTCCCGGCCGACAGCCCGCGCGGCGTGGTCGAGGCCTTCCTGGCCGCCGTGCGGCCGGTGGTGCTCGCCTCGGCCGAGGGAGCCAGTTGCGCGGTGGCGGCGGTGAGCGTGGGCGCGGACCAGGACGAACTGCGGCAGGTCGCCGCCGCCGCCTTCGACTCCTGGGTGGAGCAGTTGGCGCAGCGGCTGACCAGTGCCGGGCTCGACCCCGAGCAGGCCGCCGACCTGGCCACCACCCTGATCACGCTGCTGGAGGGCGCCCAGGTGCTGTGCCGGGCGGCAGGCGGCGTGGCGCCCTTCGACCGGGCCGCCCGCACCGCGCTGGCGCTGGTCACACACTGACCCTGCCGCCACTCCTCCGTGGGCAGCTCATCTGCCCTGGGACTGACCGTTCTTGAGCTCCTCCACGGCCTTCGACAGCCCCCGCGGTGCCTGCACCGGGCGGCTCGGGTCCCGCGCGCCCACCTCGCGACCACCCGCCGACACGGCTGGTACGACTGCGGCATCCCTCATCAACTAGCACGCGATAAAGGAGGTTTGACATACCGTCAAGATTCCTTTAGGCGGACCGGGTGGTCAGACCTGGGGTGCTGCGGGGTCGGCCGGGGCTGGAGCGGCGGGGCCGTGGGACGGCAGTCCGCGCGGCGTGGTGGCGACCGGACGGGAGCGGTGCCCGGCCGCCGCCCAGTTCCAGACCTGGAGCAGGGCGTCCGGCACCAGCCGGACCAGGTGTGAGGGCGCGTAGTAGTGGTAGCCGTAGTTCAACCGGGCGTAGTTGTGCGCGTCCACGGTGGCCTCGGCGGTGGCGGTGGGGCCTGGGCGACCAATCCGGTGTGGCTGGAACTGCCGTTCGCCCCCAGATAGGTGACCACGATGTCGCCGGGCTGCGCCTGGGCCGGCTGGTCGCCGACGTCCTGCCCGATGCCGCTGTCCATCAGGTAGGCGTAGAGGTTGTTGTACTGCGGCAGCGCCGAGATCAGCAGCAGGTCGTAGACCTTGCCGTTGGGCGCGGTGTAGTCCAGGTAGTCGTTCTGCGGGTCGTTGGGGCCCAGGTTCGGCACCAGGCCGGCGGAGGCCAGCGCCCGGGCCACGAACTCCGCGCACTGGTACTGCGGCTGGGCACCGCCCGCCGGGGCCGGCGTGCTGTCGTTCCACGCGGTCCAGTTCCAGTGGGTCTGCGCGAACCGGACCTCCAGCGCGCGGGTGCCCGGATCCGTGTCCGACAGCCGGCCGCGCTCCGAGCGGTGGGCCCCCGGTCGGTCGGCGAGGGCCGGCCCGGCCAGGGCGGGCGTCCCGGCGAGGACCAGTCCGGCCACGATCACGGAGGAGGCCAGGCGCCTCCGAACGGCATACGTCAATGTGGGCTTCCTTGCGCTCGTGGTCCGCGCGGCAGTCGGGGGCCAATCAGACTGCCACATATCAGGACGAACGTAAGCCAACCTCCCCCTTGTGTTCCTGTACCACGCTCCGCCCGGCGCGTTGCGGGCCCCGGCCGGGGCCCGAATCCGGCCGGGGTGCGGATCCGGCCGACCGGCGCCGGATGGCCGGGAAGGCGCCCTTGCGCCAGGGTGCCGGGACGCGGTGCGCTGGCTGCCGTGAGCGGATCCGAAGGGGGAAAGCAGATGCGCCGAACCGCGGCCCTGATCGCGCTGGTCCTGGCCGGTGGCGGGCTGGTGGCCGGATGCACCGACAGCGCCGGTGCCGGCTGCGCGACCGGCACCTGCCAGGTGTCACTGTCGGAGGGCGGGAGCCTGACCCTGGACGGTCAGAAGCTGACCGTCGCCCATCTGGACCACAACACGATCACCTTTGACACCCACGGCATCGACCTGACCCTCAATCGCAGCACGGACCTCTCCTTCGGCCGCTACCACCTGCACCTCGGCGGCAGCGCCGGGTCGTCGGTGAGCGTCGACGTGACCCACTGACGCCACCGACGGCCGGCCCGGGGCCGGCCGCGGTCAGGCCCGGCGCTCGCGGTAGAGGTCGCGCAGCAGCGCGATCTCCGCGGCGTGGTGCACCAGTTCCTGGTTGACCCAGGCGACCACGCCGAGGAAGAGCTCCTCGGGGTCGCTGCCGCTGGGGTAGGCGCAGTGGCCCACGGTGTCCAGCGCGGCGTCGTCGGCCGCCAGCAGTGCCTCCCGCCAGGCCGAGGCGGCCCGGTCGAAGTCGGCGACCGCCCCGGCGGCGTCGCCGCTGGAGCGGTAGGCGTCCCGGGTCAGACTGTGGCCGCCGACGGTGTAGTCGGCGCGGCGGGCCAGCATCTCGCTGAGGTGGCTGAGCCGCCAGGCGATGGTGGTGAACGGCGGCGGCCAGGGCTGTTCGGAGTCGGTCGCGTCCCGCCCCAGTCGCCGGCGCCGACCAGCCCGGTCGCCCGCGCCCCGGTCCTTCCGTACGCCGCCGGACCGACCAGCAGTCCGGTACCGGCTCCCAGCGGTACTCCTCGTCGGTCATCGCCGGGATCGGGATCGGCACGCCGTTGCCGCTGTCCCCGTCGGGGCCGGTCATCCGGCGGGCGAGCCGCTCCCGGGCGAAGTCGAACTGGTCCAGCAGCGGTGCGAGGCGGGGTGGGATCGCCATCGGGTCCTCTCCGGCTACATGCGGGCAAGGGCGGGCACGGGCAGGCACGGGCGGGTCCGCCGCCGCGACGGCGCCCCGGGTACGCTGCCACAGTGCCGCCACCGCCGCCACGGCATTCCCGCGCCGCCGCGGCGAGGTCACCCGGGCGCGCGGCAGCGGGGACCCGCCGACCGGGCGGCAGGCGGGACGGCGTAAGTTGACGATCCGACAAGCGGTCGTCGTCCGGCGAGAGGTCCCACGTGCGCATCGCGTTTCCCCGGCGGTTCCCGCTCACCCGGCGGTTCACCGCGCTGCTGGCCGCGCTGGCGCTGGTCGCGCTCGCGCTCGGGCTCGGCGGCGCCGAGGCGCTGGGGCAGGACCCGCCGAAGGTGCGTCAGCAGGTGCTCAGCGTCCCGGGCGTGCCCGAGCCGGACGGGACAGCGGTGCGGCTGGACGCCACCCTCTACCTGCCGCAGTCCAGCCGCCCGCTGCCGGCGGTGGTGCTGGCCCACGGTTTCGGCGGCAGCAAGGACGACGAGGCGGCGGACGCCCTCTACCTGGCCCAGCACGGCTTTGTCGCGCTGACCTACTCCGCCCGCGGTTTCGGCCGTTCCGGCGGCCTGATCCACCTCGACTCGCCGCAGTACGAGGTGAAGGACGCCGAACGCATGATCGACCTGCTGGGCACCCTGCCCGAGGTGCTCAAGGACGGCCCGGACGACCCCCGGGTCGGCTTCACCGGCCCCTCCTACGGCGGGGCGCTGAGTCTGCTGGTCGCCGCGTACGACCACCGGGTGGACGCCATCGCCCCGGAGATCACCTGGAACAGCCTGGGCGGCTCGCTGTTCGGCCAGTCCGCGACCGGGCCGGGCGCCGAGGGGCCCGGGGTGTTCAAGAAGGCCTGGGCGGGGAGTTCTTCGGCTCCGGTTCGTCCGGGGTGGCCGGCTCCGCTCCGTCCGGGGGTGCCGGCAACCCCTGCGGGCGGTTCGCCACGGACATCTGCGCCGGCTACCGGGCCGCGGCCGCCGGGGACGGCACTCCCTCCCCGGGCTGCTCGCCCTGCTCGCGGCCTCCAGCCCGGCCGGGGTGCTGAACCGGATCGACGCGCCCACACTGCTCGTCCAGGGCGAGGACGACTCACTGTTCGGCCTCGACCAGGCCGACGCCAACGCTCGGGCATCGCCGCGCACGGCACGGCGGTCAAGGTCGCCTGGTATTCCGGCGGCCATGACGCGCCCGGCACCAGCGCCGAGACCGCCGAGCTGCGCTCACTGACCCTCGGCTGGTTCGACCACTACCTCAAGCACTCCGGGCCGGTGCCGTCCACCGGCTTCGACTTCACCAAGACCGGCACCAGCCTCTCGCTGGAGAGCGGCACCGTGAGCAGCTCCGTCCTCACCGCGCCCGGCTATCCCGGGCTGCCCGGAGCCCCGGCGCAGCGGCGCACGACGGTACGCCTCGAAGGGCCGGAGCAGACCGTGCTGGCCCGGCCGGGGGTTATCCGGCGGCCACCACCAGCCTGCCCGGACTGGGCCCGGCGCTGGCCCAACTGGCACGACCACACCGACGCTGGGCGCGGCGCTGGCCGGTCCGGCGGACCAGCAGGCGGTGTTCGACAGCGCCCCCTGCCGGACCGCCGTGCGGGACGTGGGCGCGGCCCGGGTCGCCCTGCGGGTCACCCCGGCCACGGCGGGCACCACGGACGCCACCCTCTTCGCCAAGCTCTACGACCTCTCCCCGGACGGCGGACGCAGCGTGCTGCCGAACGAGCTGGTCGCCCGGTCAGGCTGACCGGGCTGACCCGGCGGGCACCGGGGTCGAGGTCGCGCTGCCCGGAGTCGTGCACGACTTCCCGGCCGGGGACCGGCTGGAGCTGGTGGTGTCCACCACCGACGCGGCGTACCAGCTGCCGCAGGACCCGCGCGGCTACCGGATCGCGCTGGCCGGCGGAGGCCTGCTGAGTGTGCCGCTGGTGGCCGCGAGCACCGGCGACAGCGGGCCCGGCGACGTGCTGTGGGCGATCGCGGCCCTGGCGGCCGTGCTCGTGCTGGCCGCGGTCGGCGGATGGTGGCTGCGCCGCCGGCGCGGGCCCGGCGGCCGGATCGACCTGGACCCGGCGCTGGCCGCCACCCCGGTCAGCATCGCCGGGCTCGGCAAGGCGTACCGGGACGGCTTCCGGGCCGTCAGCGACCTCAGCTTCACCGTGGAGGCCGGGCAGGTGCTGGGTCTGCTCGGCCCCAACGGCGCGGGCAAGACCACCACCCTGCGGATGCTCACCGGGCTGATCCGGCCCAGCTCCGGGGAGATCCGGGTGTTCGGCCACCGGATCGTCCCCGGCGCGCCGGTACTGTCCCGGGTCGGCGCCTTCATCGAGGGCCCGGGCTTCCTGCCGCACCTGTCCGGGCGGGAGAACCTCACGCTGGCCTGGGCCGCCACCGGGCGGCCCGAGCAGGACGCCGACTTCACGGCCGCGCTGGAGATCGCCGGGCTGGGCAAGGACCTGGAGCGCAAGGTCCGCAACTACAGCCAGGGCATGCGGCAGCGGCTGGCCGTGGCCCAGGCCATGCTGGGGCTGCCGGACCTGCTGATCCTGGACGAGCCCACCAACGGTCTCGACCCGCCGCAGATCCGGGAGATGCGCGAGTCGCTGCGCCGCTATGCCGCCACCGGCCGCACGGTGGTGGTCTCCAGCCATCTGCTGGCCGAGGTCGAGCAGACCTGCACCCACTGCGTGGTGATGGCCCGCGGCCGGCTGCTGGCGGCCGGCCCGGTCGCCGAGCTGATCGGCGCGGCGGCCTCGGTGCACATCGACGTCGACCAGCCGGAGCGGGCCGTCGAGCTGCTGGCCCGGCTGCCCGGGGTGCGCGAGGCCCGGACCGGGGCGGACGGCTCGCTGGTCGTCGACCTCGACCAGGTCCGGCCCGCCGAGGCGGTCCGGGCCCTGGTCGACGCCGGGCTGGCGGTCGACCGGATCGCCCCGCGCCGCCGCCTGGAGGATGTCTTCCTCGACCTGGTCCACGAAAGCTGAGGTCCGCCACATGTCCACCCCGGAACCCCGCACGGACGGACCCCTGGCCGCCGGACCTGCGAACGCCGAGCCCGGGCCCGCCGGGCGGCCGCGGGTCGGTGTCGGGCGGGGCAGCCACACCGTGCTGTCCGTCGCCGACGCGCCGCCGCCCACCGCCGCGCCGCACGGCGGCGCGCCCGGCTACGATCCGCGCCGCACCCTGCCGCTGCGGGTCGAGCTGCGGCGGCAGCTCGGGCGGCGGCGGACCCAGATCACCCTGGGGCTGCTGGTGGTGCTGCCGCTGCTGCTGGTGGCCGCCTACAAGCTGGGCGCCTCCCCCGGTCCGCGCGGCAGCAACCAGGTCACCCTGGCCGACTACGCGACGGTCGGCGCGGCCAATTTCACCCTGTTCACCATCTTCGCCTCCTCCGGTTTCCTGCTGGTGATCGTGGTCGCGCTGTTCTGCGGGGACACCGTGGCCAGCGAGGCGAGCTGGTCCAGCCTGCGCTATCTGCTGCTGGCCCCGGTCGGACGGGCCCGGCTGCTGCGGCAGAAGCTCATCGTGGCGCTGGGCTGTCCGGCCTCGCGCTGGTGCTGCTGCCCGCCGTCTCGCTGGTCGCCGGGTGGGCCGCCTTCGGCTGGCATCCCGTCCAGTCGCCGACCGGGAGCGATCTGGGCACCGGCGCGGCGCTGCTGCGGCTGGCCCTGATCCTCGGCTATCTCGCGGTGAACCTGATGTTCGTCGCCGCGCTCGCATTCTGGGCCGGGGTGCGCACCGACGCACCGCTGGGCGCGGTCGGGGGGCGGTGCTGATCGTCATCGTCTCCTCGATCCTGGACAATGTGACCGCCCTCGGCGGGCTGCGGGACTGGCTGCCGACGCACTACTCCGACGCCTGGCTGGACGCGCTGGACCCGACCGTGCAGTGGGACTCGATGCTCCGCGGCGTGCTCTCCGCGATGGTCTACAGCACCGTGCTGTTCGTGCTGGCCTGGCGGCATTTCCTGGACAAGGACGTGGTCAGCTGACGCCGTCGGTACGGGTCGTCTCAGAGCTCGGACAGCCGGCCCGCCCCGCACGTCGGGGCTGTTAGGCTGCGCGACATGCAGCACACCGCCACCCTCGCCATGATGCGAATGATGCCCCGGAAACCGGAGGCGCTTCGCTAGCGAAGCCGTGTGCGCGCACGACGCGACGGACCTCCGGAAACGGGGGTCCGTTTTTTGTTTGCCCGGACCCCTCCGCAACCCGACTCTGCCTGCCCCGAACCACGCTCCTCCCCGCTCACCAGAAGGCGAATAACCCTCATGACCCAGCGACCGGTCATCTCCCTCACCGACTGCGCCGACCCCAACGCCCTGGCCCGCCAGTCCGCGCGGATCGCCGCGCTGTTCGGCTCCACCCCGAGCATCCTGCCGCTGACCGGGCCCGACCCGGAGGGCGTCGCCGCACTCACGCTGCTGGACCTGCTGCGCGCCACCGACCTGGTCGGCGGGCCGACGCAGCCCACCGTGGTGCTGGTCAACATCGCCCCCAGGGACGGCCACTGGCCCAACGGCGTGCCTTTCTGCTACTTCCGGCACGGCGGCCATCTGGTCATCAGCACGCTCAACCCCCGGGTGCTGGCGCCGTTGCGGACCTGGTTCGGGCTGGAGGAGGTCCAGGTCACCGATGTGCGCGAGGTGGTGGAGGCCGCCGCCGAGCAGTGGGCCGAACTGGCGCCGGAGCAGGTCGAGGAGATCGTCCGGACCCAGTTCCGCAGCCTCTGGTACGTGCCGCTGCTGGCCCGCTGGCTGGTGGACGGCCGCCCGGTGCCCGCGCAGCCGCAGCCGGTGCCGGTCGCCGACCACGAGGCCGAGCCGGTGCGGGTCGCGGTGGTGGACAACTTCGGCAACTGCAAGCTCGACCGGCCCGCCGCCGCCGTGCTCGGCCGCACCGGACCGGACGGGTTGCGGCTGCGCCGCCGCCACGACGGCGGAGCGGTCCAGGTGCGCGGCTTCGACCGGCTGCCGGATGTGCCGCGCGGCGAACCGGGCATCACCACCGGCAGCTCCGGCGTCGGTTTCGCCGAGCTGGTGGTGCGTGGAGGCTCCGCCGCGGAGCTGTTCGGCCTGCGCGAGGGCGACCTGTTGCCGCAGCTCACCGCCCTGGCGTCTCACCAGCTGACATGAGACCTGGGCGTTACCGGATGGTGTCCGACCCGATTGACACCGTGTGCGACCGGCCGGAATGCTGAAACGCATGTCCGGAGCCCCCAACCTGGTACGCCGCCGCCACGTCGACCACGCACGTTGCGCCGCCGATCTCTGTCGTTGAACGACCCTCACTCAGCTGGTCCTCTGAACCGTCGTTGAGCGCGCCGCCGTTCCGACTCCCTCCGTACCGTCCCTCCCGGACTCCACCGCAAAGGAACCACCCGTGACCCGTGCCCGTATCGCCTTCGCCGCCGCCCTCGGGGCCGCCGTCGTGCTCACGGCCTCCGCGTGCGCACCGCAGACCGGCAGCACCACCGGCGCCACCTCCTCCGCCTCCGGCGGCACGGCCGGCACCGCCGCCGCCGCGACCTGCACGCCGAGCAACCCGAACCTGTACAAGTCCGGGCAGTTGACGGTCGCCACCGACTCCCCCGCCTACGCGCCGTGGTTCGACAACAACGACCCGGCGGACGGCAAGGGCTTCGAGAGCGCGGTGGCCTACGCGGTGGCCGCCAAGCTGGGCTTCAGCAAGAGCCAGGTGAAGTGGGTGGTCGAGCCCTTCGACAACTCCTATGCGCCGGGGGCGAAGGACTTCGACTTCGACATCAACGAGATCTCGGTCACCCCGCAGCGCGCCCAGGCGGTCGACTTCTCCACCGGCTACTACACCGCCGACCAGGGCGTGCTGGTGCTCAACAACTCCAAGTACGCCAAGGCCGGTTCGCTGGCCGCGCTCAAGGACGCCAAGATCGGCGTGCAGGTGGCCACCACCAGCTACCAGGCGGTCGAGGACGAGATCAAGCCGACCCACCAGCCGAGCGTCTTCAACACCACCAACGACGAGGTGAACGCCCTCCAGAACGGGCAGATCGACGCCATCGTCACCGACATGCCGACCGTGTTCTACCTGGCCAGCGCCGAGTTGACGCATGGTCAGATCCTGGGTGAGTTCAACTACGACAGCGGCACCCCGAGCAGTTCGGGCTGCTGCTGAAGAAGGGCAGCGGGCTCACCTCCTGCGTGAACCAGGCCATCGCCGGGCTCACGTCGGACGGCTCGCTGGCCAGGATCACCGAGCAGTGGCTCTCCGCCTCCGCCGACGTCCCGCACCTGAAGCAGTAGTCCACCATGGAACACGAGACCACGGCCGGGCTGGAACAGCAGGCCACCGGGAATGAACAGGCCACCGGGGAGCAGGACCACCGGCCCAGCGCCCGGCAGCAGGAGCGGCAGCGGTTCCGCCGCTCCCGCAAGCGGCGCGACACCTGGATCGCCGCGCTGTGCACGGCGGCGTTCCTGGTGGCGCTCTGCGCGGCCGTGGTCGCCTCGCCGGGCTGGTTCCGGGTGCACACCCTCTTCCTGAACTGGGGGGAGTTCCACAAGACCCTGCCCGCGATCCTGCACGGCTTCTGGCTGAACATCCAGATGTTCCTGATCGCCGAGGTGCTGATCCTGGCCCTGGGCCTGCTGATCGCGCTGGTCCGGGTGACCAGGGCGCCCGGGTTGCAGCCGCTGCGGCTGGCCGCGACCGTCTATGTGGACGTGTTCCGCGGGGTGCCGACGCTGCTGCTGGTCTTCCTGATCGGCTACGGGCTGCCGGCGCTCCAGCTCCAGGGCACGCCCTCGCAGCCCTGGGTGCTCGGGTGATCGCGCTGGTGCTCTCCTACGCGGCCTATGTGGCCGAGGTGTTCCGGGCGGGGCTCAACTCGGTGCACCCGGCGCAGCGCAACGCGGCACGGGCGCTGGGACTGAACGAGGCGCAGACCCTGCGGCATGTGATCCTGCCGCAGGCGGTCCGCAATGTGGTGCCGCCGCTGCTCAACGACTTCATCGCGCTGCAGAAGGACACCGCCCTGGTGGCCGTGCTGGGGCCGCTGGAGGCACTGCGGGTGGCCCAGATCAACGCGGACTACGACTTCAACTACACCCCCTACCTGGGGGCGGCGCTCCTGTTCATCGCGGTCACCATTCCGCTGACCAGGTACGCCGACCGGTTGCAGCGGCGGGCCGCGCAGCGGCAGCGGGCGGAGGCGGCACGATGACCGAGGCACTGCTGCGGATCCGCGGCCTGCGCAAGCAGTACGGCTCGCGCCTGGTACTGCGTTCGATCGACCTCGATGTCGCCGAGCACCAGGTGTCTGCCTGATCGGCGGCTCCGGCTCGGGCAAGTCGACCCTGCTGCGCTGCGTGGACCTGCTGGACGAGGTCGACGACGGCACGGTGCACCTGGGCGACACCGAACTGACGGATCCCCGGCTGGACGCCAACACCGCCCGGCGCCGGATCGGCGTGGTGTTCCAGGCGTACAACCTGTTTCCGCACCTGAACGTGCTGGACAACATCACGCTCGCCCCGCGCCGGGTGCAGGGTGTGCCGCGCAAGCAGGCCGAGGAGTCCGCGCGGGAGCTGCTGGCCCGGCTCGGGCTGGCCGACAAGGCGCAGGACTTCCCGGACCGGCTCTCCGGCGGCCAGCAGCAGCGGGCGGCGATCGCCCGCGCCCTGGCCACCGAGCCGGAGCTGCTGCTCTTCGACGAGATCACCTCGGCGCTGGACCCGGAGCTGGTCGGCGAGGTGCTGGACGTGGTCACCGACCTCAAGCAGCGCGGGCTGACCATCCTGATGGCCACCCATGAGATGGGATTCGCCCGGCACGCCGCCGACCAGGTGTGCTTCCTGGAGGACGGGGTGATCCGCGAGCAGGGCAGCGCCGAGCAGGTGCTGAACGATCCGCAGCACAGCTCCACCCGGCGCTTCCTGTCCCGGGTGCTCGACCGCTAGCCAGCCCGGTCAGGGCTCAGGCGGTCGGGTTCAGGCGGTCGGGTTCAGGCGGTCGGGTTCAGGCGGTCGCCGCGGTGAGAAAAGCCGCGGCGGCCGCCTGTGGCGCGTCCGGGCTCAGCGGCAGGAACAAGTTGGGCTCGACCAGTTCCAGTTCCATCAGCACCGGCTCGCCGCCGTCGCCGTCCACCATGTCCACCCGGGCGTACAGCAGCCGGTCCGGGCTCGGCACCGCGGCCAGGGCCTGCTCGGCCAGGGCCAGCTCCGCATCCGTGGGCGTCCACCGGCGGACCCCGGGTGGGCGGTCTTGCGCTCGTCGTAGCGGACGTCCGGGCCCAGCACCGGCTCCTTGCGGATCGCGTGCAGCAGCCGGCCGCCGACAAAGACCAGGGCCCGTTCGCCGGTGGCGGCTATCCGGTCCATGTAGGGCTGGACCATCGCGGTCAGCCCCTCCGCGTGCATCAGCCGCAGCTGCTCCAGCGCCTGTCCGCGCTGCTCGGGGCGGTAGCGGGCGGCGTACCTGCCGCCGGCCCCCAGCACCGGCTTGACCACGAACTCCCGCTCCGCGGGCAGGTCCGCGGGCAGCCCGTCCGGCCCGCCGGGCGGCAGGTAGCGGGTGTGCACCACCGGGACTCCGAGCCGCGCCAGCTCGCCCAGGTAGTGCTTGTCCCCGCTCCAGCGCAGCACCGAGGGGCGTTGGCGAGCCGGGTGAGGGTGGCGCAGCGGTCGGCCCAGGCCATGAACTCCTCGGAGCGCCAGGTGTAGTCCCAGGCCGAGCGGATCACCACCAGGTCGTAGCCGGACCAGTCCGCGCCGGGCTCGTCCCAGGCCACGGCCTCGGCCCGGGCACCTGCGGCGGTGAGCGCCGCCAGCAGCAGGGGCATGTCGTGGTCGGCGTTGACCTCCGGGCGCGGCCGGGTGGTCACCAGGGCGATCTTCTTCTGCGGCACGGTGGTTCCTCTGTTTCGGAGTGCTTTCCGACGACGATTCTTCAACGGGAACCGTCCGGGCGACAGCGGACAACCAGCGAACCGGATGTTTCGTTCCGGTGCGATCGGGACGCACCGGAGCGGATCGGGATCCGAAACGGGATCGGAAACGGGATCGGAGTCGGAGTCGGGTCGCGGCGGATCGGCACCCGGCGGATTTCAGTACAGGCCTTCCGGGGCCGAACTGGTGGTCTGCAGCGGACGCACATTGGCGACCCCGTCACAGGGCCAGTCACCGCTGGGGTGGCGCAGCGCCTGGTCGCGTTCCAGCACATTGGGCAGGAACAGGTCCTGGTGCAGCACGGTCAGCCGCACCTGTCCCGGGGCGCCCGGTCCGACCACCGCGGACCAGTCCTCCTTGTCCACCACCGCCATGGTCACCTGCGGGTAGTTGGGCCCGTAGGAGATCAGCTCGGCGTCCCTGGCCACCTCCAGACAGGCCGCGTTGCCGAAGTGTTGCCGTAGGTCAGGCCGCAGATCCCGCCCTGGAGGGCGGCGCTGAAGCCCGGTACATGCCCGCGCTGATCTGGGTGCCGCTCAGCCGCACCCCCTCCAGCCCGGCGACCAGCTCCGGGAAGCGCTGCCGCAGCGCCTGGAACAGCGCCGGGGTGGTGTTCAGATAGTGCACCCGGCCCTGCCGCAGCACATCGGTGATCTGCTCCAGCAGATGCCCGGTGTACTCGTCGACCTCGCCCAGCCGCCCGGCCCGGATCAGCCGCTTCACCCAGCGCGGGTCCATGTCGACGGCGTAGACCTGACCCGCGTACAGCTCGGAGACCTCCCACAGCCCGTTGCCGATCAGGTGCGGGCCGGTCGGGGTGGCCTGGAGCCAGGTGCGGCCCGGCTGGAAGCCCTCGCGGGCGAAGGACCAAGCGCCGCCACAGCCCCCGGTGCAGCAGCATCTGCGGGTGTAGTGCACCCGGCAGGGGGTGCCGGTGGTGCCGCCGGTGTCCCAGACCCGGCCGGTGAGCGGGCGCGGGATGTCCTGCGGCACCATCTCCGCCGGATCCCGCCGGCGCAGGGTGTCCACCGGGAACGGGCCGAAGGCGGTGAGCTGCTCGTAGCGGGTGATGTCGCGCGGGTCGAAGTCCAGCTCCCGGGCGCGGCGCAGCCAGTAACGGCTGCCGGTCTCCGGGTGGAAGTGGCGCCGCAGCACGGTGCGGCACCACTGGTCCAGGTCGGTGTCCAGCCAGCGGGCGATCACGGCCTCGGCCTCCGCGGCGCCCGGTACGGGCGGAGCGGCGGCGGTCATCGCCCGGCCCGGCTGCCGGTGAGGTCGACGCCGAGGTCGTAGGCGGTGCTCAGGGCCTGCTGGATGTGCTCGGCTGGTCGATGTGGACGACCGGGAACGGGAAGGCGAGGATGCCCTCCGGGATCGCCGGGCCCATCACCAGGCCCAGCTCCACACCCTGCTGCCGCATCCCGGTGTACAGGTCGACCAGGCTGATCGGGTCGGTGGAGTTGCGCTGGAACAGGTCCCGCACATCCTCGGCGCTGGTCAGCACCTTCTGCTCCAGGCAGGAGAGCAGCGGCAGCTCCGGCGCGGAGAAGTCCATGGCGTCGATAGCGGGCGCCATGAAGTCGCGGAAGGGGCGGCGCAGCGGGGAGTGCACGGCGATGGTGCGCCCGGGCAGCGGCACCACGCTGCCGGGCGGGGACTCGGCGGCCAGCCGGTTCAGTGCCTCGGCGTGCCCGGCCAGCATCAGCAGCCGTTGCGAGCCGTCGGCGGTGGGTCCGAAGTCCCCGGCCAGATGGACGCCGGGGTTGCCCTGGCCGGGGTGGGCGGGGCGGCCGGGGCCGGTGTCGCCGCCCGCGCCGAAGGCGATGGCTATGCCCTGTCCGGCCTCGCCCGGGGCGGGGTCGGGGGTGTGCCGGGCGTGGGCGAGCAGCTCGAACAGCTGCCTGCGCCCGACCGCCCCGGCCAGGCAGGCGGCGGCCATCGCGCCCAGGCTCAGGCCGCCGATGGCGCTGGCCGCAGCCCGTGCTCGGCGAGCACATCGTGCACGCCGACGGCGAGCGCCGCCTCGCGCACCGTGCCCGCGCTCTGCCGCTGCTCCTGGGCGGTCGGCAGTTCCTCCTCCAGAATCTGACCAACCGTCAGTCCGGTCCACTCCGAGACCTGCGCGTACCAGCGGCGGACCACCGGATACGCCTGGTACAGCTCCAGGCCGTGAGGTTCGGTGCCGACGCCGCCACCGAAGAGATAGCCCAAGGACATTACGGCTCCCAACAGCTGATCCAGGGGAAGGGGTTACTGCCGCCGCGGCTTCCGCCGGGGTTTCTGACGATGCCTCCGCCAGGGCCTCCGGCGGCACGTCCGCCCACGCGTCCGCTCGCACTTCCACACGCACTTCCAGGCGCACTTCCGCTTGGCCTTCAGCTTGCGCTTCCGCTGCGCGCACTTCAGCCGCGCAAGGCCGCCGACCGTCTCGCCACCGTACTACGCGGAACGCCGGCATGTCAGGACAAGAATAGGAAACTTCGTCATCGCACGTTCATGCAACAACAGTTGCGGCTCGCGCTATCGAGGCGATATCGGAAGCCGCGAGAATACCCCGCCGCCATGGACGTTCCCGCCAATGGATTCGACGGCGGTCTACACACAGTCGGCCACCACTCTGGGCGGCCAGCTGCCGACCCCCAGCACTCCCAGCGAATAGGCCCGGGAGACCAGTGCGGCCCGGTTCGGCACTTGGAACTGACGGAGCATCAATCCAATGTGATACTCCACCCCCTGGCGGCTGAGATAGAGCGCGGCCGCCAGCTCGGCGGTGGAGCAGCCCGCGGCGACCCCCTCCAGGATGCAGGCGCCCAGCACGGTCAGACGCTCGGCGCAGGGCGCCGCCGCACCCTCCCCCGGGCGCTGCCGGGCTCCCCGCGCTCGCCCCCGACTCCCCGGCGCGGCGCCCGGCGCCGGGCGCCGCCGGTGGCCGCGCCCCGGTTCCGGCCCGGTGGCACAGCCCTCCTGCTCACCCGTGGAAGCCCGCCGCACGGCCGGGGAGCCGGCGCCGCGGAACCGCGGCTCATCGCGCGCGTAACGGTTGCATCTGCTGCACCGCCTTCCCCTGAGGTGCGTGCGTGGTCCCGCCCGGGCGGTGGGTCAGCCCAGCGGTCCGGGGCCGCCCGGCCGGCGGGCCGGCGGAACTGCCGCGAAGTGGTCGCTGAGCAGGCCGATCACCTCCGTCGCACGGCTGCTGAGAAAGAAGTGGCCGCCCTCGAACACCTTGAGTTCGAAGGCGGAGCTGGTGTGGGCCTTCCAGGCCCGGGCCTCGTCCACCGGCGTCTTCGGGTCCTGGTCACCGGTGAGCGCGGTGACCGGGCATTCCAGCACCGCGCCCGGGTCGCGCGGTAGGTCTCCACCGCGCGGTAGTCGCTGCGCAGCGCGGGCAGCACCATCCGCAGCAGTTCCTCGTCGGCCAGCACGCCCTCGGCGGTACCGCTCAACTCCCGGATCTCGGCCAGGATCCCGTCGTCGTCGCGCAGGTGCACAGCCTCCGTCCGGTGCACCGCCGGGCCCCGCCCGGAGACAAAGAGGTGGTCGATGCCCTGGCCCGCGGCCTGGAAGCGCAGGGCCACCTCGAACGCCACCAGCGCGCCCATGCTGTGGCCGAAGAAGGTCAACGGCCGGTCGGCCCAGGGGATCAGCGCCTGGTAGGCCTGTTCGGCCAGCTCGCGCAGGTCGTCCGGCTCTGCTCCGGCGGCGGTCCTCCGGCCGGATACTGCACGGCCAGCACCTCGACCTGAACGCTGGAGTTGGGCCGAGACAGGATGGTAGAAACTGGCCGAGCCGCCGGCGTGCGGAAAGCAGACCAGCCTGCCCGGGGTGTTCCGGGCGGGATGGTAGCGGCGGCACCAGAGTTCACTGGCGGCCGCGGCACCGGCGGCGGCCGGGGGGACGGATGCGGTCACAGCGTCGGATGTCATGCGGCCCAGTCTTCCCTTCAGGATCCACCGTCACCGCGGGCGAAGGTGGTTCGAGGTCGTCTAGTCCCCCAGCTCCGGCCGGAGCACAGGCCCGCGCGGAAAGACGGGATGGCGACCAACCAGAAGAAACCGGGCATGGTGTCTCACAGGGTGCCATGAGCCGTGGAAAGTCAGCAAGTACACAAAGAGGTATTCGGACGCCCGTACACCACATCTGGCTCAATTCACGCGAAATCCACGTGACCTGACCTCCGGTTCTGTGGCGCGAGCCGGGTCGGCTGGGATTAACTTGAGATCGCTTCAGGCTAACCGCTCCGGTCGGCCGCCGCCGACCGGCCGGTTTGGGCCCGGGAGCCGAGCCCGCCGGAGGCCGTCCCTGCCTGCCGAGACGGGAGAACCGTATGACGACCGCAGCTCCGGGAACACCACCCCATCGGCCATCCACGGGAAGGCTGTATGCCGTCAGCGACCTTCATGTGGCGTACCAGGAGAACCGCGACACCGTGGAGCAACTGTTCCCCGAGGACGAGGGCGACTGGCTGCTGGTCGCCGGCGACATCGCGGAGCGCGCCGAGGACGTGGAGTGGGCACTGCGGCTGCTGGCCGGGCGGTTCGCCAAGGTGGTCTGGGTTCCAGGCAACCACGAGCTGTGGACCCACCCCAGCGACAGCCTGCAACTGCGCGGCGAACGGCGCTACCGGCACCTGGTGGAGATATGCCGCAGCCTCGGCGTACTCACCCCCGAGGACCCGTTCCCGGTGTGGACCGGCCCCGGCGGTCCGGTGACCATCGCACCGCTGTTCCTGCTGTACGACTACAGCTTCCTGCCGACCGGGGCCACCGACGCCGCCAGCGGGCTGGCCCTGGCCGAGGCCGCCGGGGTGGTCTGCACCGACGAGTTCCTGCTGCACCCCGACCCCTACCCGACCCGGGCCGACTGGTGCCGGGCCCGGGTCGAGTACAGCCGGGCCCGGCTGGAGGCCTGCGACCCGGGCCTGCCGACGGTGCTGGTCAACCACTTCCCGGTGGTCCGCGAGCCCACCTCGGTGCTCTACCACCCGGAGTTCGCCATGTGGTGCGGCACCACGGCCACCGCCGACTGGCCGGTGCGCTACCGGGCCGCCGCCGTGGTCTACGGGCACCTGCACATCCCGCGGATCACCCGCTACAACGGCATCCGGCACCTGGAGGTGTCCCTGGGCTACCCCCGCGAGTGGCACCGCCGCGGCAAGCCCGAGCCGCTGCTGCGGCAGGTCTTCCCCGAGTCGGAGCTGGGCCGGGAGGCAGACCGGCAGCAGGGCGCGAAGCTGGGCTGAAGCCGACCGGGGGGCGCGTTCCGCAGGCTGACACGACGTCAGAGACAGGCCGTCAGAGCCATCCTGGCCTGCGGAAACCGTCCACCGCACAGGCAAACGTGTCACACACCTCACGGGAATGCTCTAGGGATATACCTAGACATCACCAGGTCTCGTTGACCTCGGCAGACCCTCGCCAGATGCTGGAGGGACCGCTGAGCGCCGAGAGCCGCCGGGCGGAGCCCGCTGCGGCCCACGCCGGCCCGGCCCGGCGCGCGGCGCCGTTGCCGCGCACCGCGCGCGGGAACAGGCGACTAAGGAGACCTTTGAAATTCTTGCTGCTCGGCCCGCTCTCCCTCCGGCTGGACTCCCGCGAGGTGCAGGTGTCGGCCCCCAGACAGCGCGTGGTTCTGGCGACCCTCCTGCTCAACGCCAACCACGTGGTCTCGGTCGACCGGATCGCCAGGTACGTCTGGGACGGCGCGCCGCCGCCCAGCGCGGCCGCGACAGTGCGCACCTATGTGATGCGCCTGCGCCAGGCCCTGGGCGAGCAGGCAGCGGCACGGATAGTCACCCGCGCCCCGGCTACCTCATCGGCCTCGACGAGGAGGAGAGCGACCTGGGCGAGTTCACCGCGCGCCGCCGCCGGGCCGCCTGCCTGGCCGAGACCGGGGACCTGGAGGGCTCCTCCGCCGAACTGGGCCGGGCGCTGGCGCTGTGGCGGGACGACCCGCTGGCCGACCTGCCCTCGCAGTCGCTGCGCGACGTCGAGGGCCGCTACCTGCACGAGCTCCGGCTCCAGACGCTGGAGACCCGCTTCGACGCCGAGCTCGCGCTCCAGCGCCACGCCGAACTCGTCCCGCAGCTGTGGCGCACGGTGCGCGAGCACCCGCTGCGCGAGGCCCTGGTCGGCCGGCTGATGCTGGCCCTGTTCCGCTCCGGACGGCAGTCCGAGGCGCTCGACCTCTACCAGCGCACCCGCAACGCGCTGGTGGAGCAGCTGGGCGCGGAGCCGGGCGCGGCACTGCGCGAGGTGCACCGGCGGATCCTGTCGGCCGAGGACCGCGCCGACCGTCCGCGGGCCCGGGCGGCGCCCACAGCCTCCCCCGCCCGTGCCCCGACCGGTGAGCCAGGGCCGTCCTGGGACGGGCCGGGCCGGCCCCGGCCCGCGCAGCTGCCGTCGGTGGTACCGGTACTGGCCGGCCGGGCCGGACAGTTGCTGGCACTGCACCGGATCCTCACCGCCGCCGAGCCGCCGACCGGCTCGGTGGCCACCGCGGTGGTCACCGGCCGGGGCGGCATCGGCAAGAGCGCGCTGGCGCTGCGGGCCGCCCACGCGCTGCGCGGCCGCTTCGGCCACGGCCAGCTCTACGCCGACCTCGGCGGCGGTCGGCGGCCGCTGGACCCCGGTACGGTGCTGCTGCGGTTCCTGACCGACCTGGGGTGCCCAGGGCCGCTGTCCCGGCCGACCCGGACGAACGCGAGGCGCTCTACCGCTCGCTCACCTCCGGCAGCCGGGTGCTGGTGCTGCTGGACGACGCGCACAGCACCGCACAGATACGCCCGCTGGTGCCCGGCAGCGGCGGCAGCCGGCTGCTGGTGACCAGCCGCAGCCGGCTGGCCGAGCTGGACGGCGCGCAGACGGTGGCACTGCCGCCGCTGGACGAGGCCGGTGCGCTGGAACTGCTCGGCAGCATCGTCGGCACACCCAGGGTCGCCGCCGAACCGCAGGCGGCCCGGCGGGTGGTGGGCGTGTGCGCGGGCCTGCCGCTGGCCGTCCGGATCGCCGGCGCCGGCGCGCAGGAACGCCCGCACCGGAGCCTGGCTGACCTGGCCCAGCGGCTCACCGACGCCCCCGGCTGCTGGACGAGCTGCGCAGCGGCGATCTCAGCCTGCGCCCCGGCCTGGACGCCGCCCACGCCGGGCTGCGGCGGCATCTGCCGCACAGCATCGACCCGGCGGTGGTGTTCGCGCTGCTCGGCGCGACCAGGGCGGTGTACACCTCGCGCGGACGGGTGGCGGCGCTGCTGGGCTGCTCCGAGGAGCGCGCCGAGGAGGCACTGGACACGCTGGTCGAGGCACATCTGCTGGACCCGCCCCGGGCCGGGCGGTACCGGCTGGACGCGCTGTCGCAGGCGTACGCCAGGGAGCAGGCGCAGCACACCGCCCTCCAGGAGCCTTACGGCCAAGGTGAGTTGTTCGGCGCGAACGGCTCACCGGTCACCCGCGCCGGGTGACCGGCGGGCCGGCCCTGCTCCCTGCGCCCGCGTCCGGTCCACCTGTCTCCGGTCCACCTGTCACCAGAGGGGATGCTTCGCCATGGCCAATCAGACGGCGGCCACCGCCGAATTACTCGACTACGTCCGGCAGACATCACTGCGCGACGACGGGATCCTGCGGGAACTCCGCGAGACAACCGCGCGGCTGCCGGGCGGCGAGGCCATGCAGGTGCTGGCCGAGGAGGGGCAGCTGCTGGCCCTGCTGGTCAGGCTGACCGGCGCCAGGTCGGTGCTGGAGATCGGCACCTTCACCGGCTACGCCACCCTGTGCATGGCCCGGGCGCTGCCGTCCGGGGGCGAGCTGGTCAGCTGCGACCTGGACGAGCGCTGGCCGCTGATCGGCGCGGACTACTGGCGGCGGGCCGGGGTGGAGGACCGGATCGACCTGCGGATCGCGGCCGCCGCCGAGACCTTGAAGGAACTGCTGGCCCAGCGCGGTCCCTGCTCCTTCGACCTGGTCTTCATCGACGCCGACAAGGCCAACTATGTGCGCTACTACGAGTCCTCGCTGGAACTGCTCCGGCCGGGCGGGCTGATCGTGGTCGACAACACCCTGTTCTTCGGCCGGGTGGTCCAGCCCGAGGCCCAGGATCCGGACACGGTCGGGGTCCGCGACCTGAACCGGCTGCTGCACCGGGATCCACGGGTGGAGCTGTCGCTGCTGGTCATGGCGGACGGCATCACCCTGGCCCGGAAGGTGTGACCGCTCCACCGGGCCCGGCGGCGGGCGGATGACTTGCCGCCGGGCCTTTTCCGGTCGGCAGTTGCCATTCCCCGCCGACGGAATGCCAAGCTGATGCTACGTCAACTCACGCCTCGGCTCACCCCTTACCGACCTCGCGCACCCAGCTCGGGTGCGTCCAGTCGGATGGTCGTGGATGCGCTGCCGGCCAGGGGCACCAGGTGCAGGCGTTGGAGTCCGGCCGGGTCTCCGGGCCCGGGCGGGGCGGCGCAGTCGCACGGCTGCTCCTCGAAGCCGGCGAACCGGTAGGCGATCTCCATCATCCGGTTGCGTTCGGTGGCCGGAAGTCGCCGACAGGTGCAGTCCGCCCCGGGCGGCCTCGTCCGCAAGCCAGTTGAGCAGCGCCGCGCCGACACCGTAGGAGACCACCCGGCAGGAGGTGGCGAGCAGCCGCAGCCGCCAGTTGCCCGGCCGCCGCTCCAGCAGCATCACTCCGACCGCGCCGTGCGGTCCGAACCGGTCGGTCAGGGTGACCACCAGCACCTCGTGGTCGGGATCGGCCAGCAGGGCGCGCAGCCGCCGGTCGGAGTAGTGCACGCCGGTGGCGTTCATCTGGCTGGTACGCAGGGTGAGTTCCTCCACCCGGGAGAGCTCCTCCCCGTTGGCCGGGGCGATCCGCATCACCATCTCCAGCGAGCGCAGGAACTCCTCGTCCGGCCCTCTGGCCTCGGCACGCTCGGCCTCCCGCCGGAAGCCCGCCTGGTACATGCTCCGGCGGCGCCGGGAGTCCACGGTGGTGGTGACCGGGGTGAACTCCGGCAGATCCGGCAGCGAGAGCACTTGCTCGGCCGGGTAGACCCGGACCTCCGGCAGGTGGAAGGACACCTCGGCGCGCTCGGCGGGCTGGTCGTCGACAAAGGCGATGGTACCCAGCGCGAAGTTCAGCCGGTCCGCGATCCGGCGCAGCGACTGCGATTTGGCGCCCCAGCCGATCTCCGGCAGCACGAAGTACTCGGCGATGCCCAGCGCCTCCAGCCGGGACCAGGCATGCTCGTGGTCGTTGCGACTGGCCACCGACTGGAGGATGCCGCGGGAGTCCAGCTCGATCACGGCCTTGCGCACCTCCTCGGGCAGCACCACCTCGCCGTCCTCCAGCAGGGTGCCCCGCCACAGGGTGTTGTCGAGGTCCCAGACCAGGCACTTGACGGTCCCGTCGGTCATCGCTTCCCTCCCTGTGTGCCGGATCCGCTTACGGTGACCGCGTGTTGGGCGAGCATCAGCCGGCACAGTTCACTGCTGCCCTCGATGATCTCCATCAGTTTGGCGTCCCGGTAGGCCCGGGCCACCACATGGCCGTCCGTCGATCCGGCCGAGGCCAGCACCTGCACCGCGAGGGCCGCCCCGGCGGCCGCTCGGGTGGAACTGACGTGCTTGGCAAGCACGGTGGCCACCACCTGCTCGGGGAGCCGGAGTCCCAGCAGCGGCTGGCGTGTTCACACACCCGGGTGGCGATCTGCTCTCCCGCGTAGAGCTCGGCCAGATGACCGGCGACCAGTTGGTGCTCGGCCAGCGGTCGGCCGAACTGCTCGCGGACGGCGGCGTGGGCGGTGGCCGCGGCCAGGCAGGCACGCAGGATCCCCACACAGCCCCACGCCACCGACATCCGCCCGTAGGCCAGAGCGGAGGTCACCAGCAGCGGCAACGGCAGGCCGTACCCGCCGAGCACCTGCTCGGCCGGTACCCGGACCGACTCCAGCAGCAGATCCGCATGCCCGGCGGCGCGGCAGCCCAGCGGTTCGGCGATCCGCTCGATCCGCAGTCCGGGAGCGTCGGCGGGCACCAGCACCGCCGCCGCGCCGTCCTCGTAGCTTCCGAACACCACGATCTGGTCCGCATAGTGAGCGGCCGTCACCCATTTCTTGCGGCCGTCGATGACCACCGATCCGCCCTCGCGGCGGATGGTGGTGTCCATCGCCGCCAGGTCACTGCCGGCCTGTGGCTCGCTGAAGGCCACTGCCGCCAGCGCCCCACCGGTCAGCCCGGGCAGGAACTCCGCCTGCTGCCGGGGGCTGCCGAAGCGCTGGACGGTCCAGGCCGCCATCCCCTGCGAGGTCATCACGCTGCGCAGCGAACTGCACAGGCTGCCGACATGTGCCGTGTACTGGCCGCTCTCCAGGCTGCTGAGCCCCCAACCCCCGTACTGGGCAGGGACTTCGGCGCACATCCTGCCCTGCCCGCCCAGTTCCCGCAGGAGGGCCTGCGGCAGCAGTCCGGTGCGGTCCCACTCCCCCGCGCGGTCGCCGACCAGCGCGGTGGCCGCCTCGGCGGCCTCGGTCAGGTCCTCACCCATGGCGGCCGTCCGACTGGGTTTCTCGGAGCCTGCGGACCAGCGCGGCCATCCGGGTCACCGTGCGGAAGTTGTCCAGCCGCAGGTCTGTGCCGCGGATGGCGATGCCGTACGACTTCTCCAGGTGCACCACCAGTTGCATGGCGAACAGCGAGGACAGTCCGCCCTCCTGGAACAGGTCGGTCTCCGGCTCCCAGGCGGAGTGGGTATGCCCCTCCAGGAAGCCGAGCAGCTCCGCCTCGACGCCGTCGGCACCGGTGCTCGCCGGGGATTCCGGATTGTACTGAACTGTCATCAGTCTTCCTTTTTTCATAGCAGTTGAGCGTGCATTCAGCGGTAGTTGTAGAAGCCGGAGCCGGTCTTGCGTCCGCACCTGCCTTCGCGGACCAGGGTGAGCAGCAGGTCGCACGGCCGGCAGCCCTCGTCCCCGGTCCGCTCGTGGAGCACCCGCAGCGAGTCGACCAGGTTGTCCAGGCCGATCAGGTCGGCGGTCCGCAGCGGGCCGGTGGGGTGCCCCAGGCAGCCCTGCATCAGCGCGTCCACGGCCTCGGCGGTGGCTGTTCCCTGCTGCACCACCCGGGCCGCGTCGTTGATCATCGGGTGCAGGATCCGGCTGGTGACAAAGCCCGGCGCGTCGCGGACCACCACCGCCTCCCGGCGCAGCGCCGCCAGCAACGAGAGGACCGCGGACATCGTCCGCCCTCCGGTCCGCGGTCCGCGGATCACCTCGACCGTTCTGATCAGGTAGGGCGGGTTCATGAAGTGCGTGCCGATCAGCTCGGCCGGCCGGTCCACCGCCCCGGCCAGCTCCTCGACCGGGATCGAGGAGGTGTTGGTGATCAGCGGTGTCCCTGGTCGGACCAGCGCCGAGACCTCGGCCAGCAGCCCGGCCTTGAGGTCGGCGCTCTCGGTGATCGCCTCGATCACCGCGGTCGCCCCGGCCGCGGCGGCGGCGTCGGTACCGGTGGACAACTGCCCGGGGACGGTGCCCGGCGGCAGGGCGCCGAGCAGCTGGGCCAGCCGCAGTTCGTCGGAGATCCGGTCACGGGCCCGGTCGAGCCGCTGCCGGTCGGTGTCGACCAGGTGCACCGGCAGCCCGTGCCCGAGGGCCAGGGCGGTGATGCCGACGCCCATCACCCCGGCCCCGAGGACGGTCAGCGCGTGCGACGCGGCATCGGCCGCCGGGGGGTCCGGTGGTTCGGGTGGTGTGCTGCTCATCGGTGCGGACTCCTCTGCTCGGCGGGGAGGTCGACAACCCGGCTCGGCCCGGCGGCTTCGGCGGCTTCGGCGGCTTTGCCGGTGTCGGCGCGCCCCGGTGGGCGCTGCGACTTCCGCGGCTGCGGTGGGCGCTGCGGAGAGGACGGTCTCCAGCCAGCCCGCGACGGCCTGGCCGGTGGTTCCGACGTGCTCCTCCATGATCGAGAAGTGGTCGCCCGGGACGTCCACCACGGTGTGTGGGCCGGCCCAGGTGGAACGCCACTCCCGGCGTCGCCGGACGGCGTGCCCAGCGGGGTGGCGGCGCGTACCAGCAGCACGGAGCGTGGACCGCGGGCGGCTCCCAGTCGTCGAGCAGCCGGAAGTAGCGCCCCATCGCGGTCAGCCGTACACCGTCCATCGGCGCCGCCCGGTCCTCCCTGGCGAACATCCCGCCCAGCAGCACAATCGTTGAACTGGGTGATGCCCTGGTTGTCGGACAGATAGGTGTCCAGCAGCACCACCGCCGCCGGTCCGGCGCCTAGCCGCTCCAACTCGGCGGCGGCCCGTGTGCCAGCGTGCCGCCGGAGGAGGAGCCGACCAGCACCAGCCGCCTGCCGGACAGCTGCTGACGGATCGTCAATGCCTGATAGCGGAGCAGCGTGGTCATATCGGCGGGGACCGGCTGCTCCGGGGCGAAGCCCGGGGCGTCCAGCGCGCTGACGCCGTACCGCCCGCGCAGGTGGGAGGCGAAGCGGGCGTACTGGTGGGCGCCGCCGAGGCGACCACCGAGCCGAAGCAGACCACCACCGGGGCGTCGCCCTCGGGCTCGCTGATCCGCAGCAGCCGCGGTCCGGTCCCGGCGGCCAACTGGCTTTCGGCGTCGTGGAACTGGGGCGCAGTGCGGAAGCAATGCTTGAGCAGCGCGATGCCGTCGTCGGTCCGGCCCAGGGCACAGGCCTGGCGGAACAGCACACTCACCGGGTCGGCGGGGGATTCGGGCTCCGCCGCCCCGGTGCGACGGGCGGTGGGGCGTCCTGCGCGGCGGCCAGGGCGGCGGCGAGCAGCGCGGCCAGCCCGGCCGGGGTGCCGGCGTCCAGCACGGCCGACGGCCGCAGCCGTACGCCGGTCGCCTCGGCCAGGCGGTTGCGCAGTTCCACGGCGGTCAGCGAGTCGAAGCCGACCGCGAGAAAGGCGACGGTGTCGGCCAGCGTCTCCGGATCCGAATGGCCGAGCACCGCAGCCGCCTGGGCGCGGATCAGGTCGCACAGGATCCGCGGACGCTGCTCCGGATCGGCCTCGGCGAGCCGCTGCCGAAGCGCGTGGCGGGCGCGGTCCGCCCCGTTCGCGTACCAGGGCGCGCAGCAGCGGGGCACCGGCTGGTCGCGGTAGGCGGCGAGGTCCAGTCGCAGCGGGAGGGCGAGGGCCTGGCCGGTGGCGAGCGCCGCGTCGAACAGCGCGGTTCCCTGCGCGTCCTCCAGTCCGGCCACGCCGCTGCGGGCCATCCGCCGCCGGTCGGTCCCGCGCGAGGTCGGCGGTGAGCGCGCTGCGCTGCTGCCACAGCCCCCAGGCCAGCGAGAGCCCCGGCAGTCCCTGCCGTCGCCGTTCCCGCGACCAGCGCGTCCAGGGCGGCGTTGGCGGCGCAGTAGGCGGCCTGGCCGGGACTGCCGAAGACGCCCGCCGCCGAGGAGATAGACCACGAAGGCCGACAGCTCCGCGTCCCCGCGTCAGCTCGTGCAGTTGCCAAGGCGGCGTCGACCTTGGGGCGCAGCACCCGCTCGCCGCTCCGGGGTCAGTGCCTCCAGCAGTCCGTCGTCCAGTACGCCCGCGGTGTGCACCACGGCCCGCAGCGGGTGCTCCGCCGGGATCGCCCCAGCGCCGCGGCGAGGTCATGACCGTCAGTCAGGTCACAGGCGAAAGGCGTGAGTTCCGCACCGGCCCCGGCCAGTTCGGCGATCAGCTCGGGCATCCCGGCCGCGTCCGGGCCCTGGCGGCTGAGCAGCCGCAGCCGGCGCACGCCGTGTACGGCGACCAGATGGCGGGCCAGCACCACAGCCAGTGCCCCGCCGCCGCTGAGCAGCACCGTCCCCTGCGGGCCGAGCCCGGCCTCCGGCGACGAGCTGGCGGCCGATCCGGCCCTGACCAGCCTGGGTACCTTCAACACCCCTCGCGCAGTGCCAGTTGTGGCTCCCCGGCTACGAGCACGGTCGGCAGGGCGGCGGCGGCCGTCTCCGGCGCGTCGGTGTCCAGCAGCAGGAACCTGTCCGGGTGCCAGTTGGGCGGCGCGCAGCAGGCCCCAGACCGCGGCGGCGGCCAGGTCCAGCGGCCCGCCGCCCGGTTCGGCCGCGCCCCGGGTGAGCACCACCAGCGGCACCCCGGCGAAACGGTCGTCGGCCAGCCAGCCGCGCAGCCGTTCCAGCACCCAGGACAGCACGGCGTGCACCGGCTGCGGGCCGGGTCCGGCGGCGGGCGGGCAGAGCAGCAGCGCCGCGTCGGGCAGCGGGCACGCCGGGTCCCGGCCGGAGTCGACCTCCAGCGGGTCGACCGGGAAGCCGGGCGGCAGCAGCCGTCCGTCCGCCGGGCCGAGCAGGCCCCAGCGGGTCACCGGGCGCGCTGCGGGCGGCTCGGCCAGGGGCATCCAGTCCAGCAGGAACAGCGAATCGGCCGGGGTCCGCAGGGCGGCGGTGGAGGCCTCGCGCAGCAGCAGCGAACCGACGGTCGCGACCGGGTTGCCCGCCGGGTCGGTGATCCGCAGCGAGACCGCGTCCGGACCGTCCGGCCGCAGCGCCACCCGCAGCAGCGGCTGGGCGCAGGGCTCGATCAGGGCCTGCTGCCAGCTGAACGGCAGCGGCACACCGTCGCCGACCGGCGACGGCGCGGCGCCGCAGGCCGGTTGCCTGCGCGGCGGCGTCCAGCAGCGCGGGGTGCACCGCGAAGCCGCGCCCGCTCCCGGACAGCCGCTCCGGCAGCTCGACCTCGGCGAAGACCTCGTCACCGAGGCGCCAGGCGGCGCGCAGCCGCGGAACGCCGGGCCGTAGTCGAGGCCCTGGCCTCCAGCAGGGCATAGAGGCGGTCCGCGTCCAGCGGGTCCGCGCCGGGTGGCGGCCAGGCCCGGGGCGGGTCCGGCCACGCCGGTCGTGCCAGGCGTTCGCGGACGTCCAGAGTGCCGACCGCGTGCTGGACCCACGGCGTCCCCGGGCCCGCGGCGGGCTCTTGATCGGCGACCGTCTCCGGGCGTGAGTGGAACTGCACCGGGCGCCGTCCCGTGTCGTCCGGCGGGCCGACGGTGAGCCGCAGCAGTACCGCGCCGTCGGCGTCCGGCAGCAGCAGCGGGGCGGCCAGGGTGAGTTCCTCGACCAGTTCGCTGCCGAGCCGGCGCCCGGCGTGCGCGGCCATCTCCAGGAAGGCCACACCTGGCAGCAGCACGGTACCGGCCACCGTGTGGTCGGTCAGCCATGGTGGTCGGTCAGGGACAGCCGTCCGGTGAACACCGTGCCTGCGCCGCCCGGGAGTTCGACTGCGGCGCCGAGCAGCGGATGGCCTCCTTCGTGCTGCCCGACGCCGAGCGGGTCGCCTGCGGCCGGGGGCGTCCAGCCAGTAGCGCTGCCGCTGGAAGGCGTAGGTGGGCAGCTCGACCCGGCGCGCCCCGGTCCCGGAGAAGAGCGGCGCCCAGTCCACCGGCAGGCCGTTGACCTGCGCTTCGGCCAGGGAGAGCAGCAACCGGCGCGGCCCGCCGTCGTCGCGGCGCAGGGTGTCCAGGACAAGGGTGTCGGCGGCCCGGCGTCGACCGCGGTGTCCTCGATCCCCAGGGTCAGCGTGGGTGCGGGCTGACCTCGACGAACGTCCAGTGTCCGGCGTCGAGCAGGCGCTGCACGGCGTCCCGGAAGCGCACGGTGTCGGAGGTTGCGGTACCAGTACTCCGGGCCGAGCGTGGCGGGGCGGTCCAGTCCGCGTCGACGGTGGACAGCATCGGGACGGTTTCCGGCGCGCGGGGTGATCCCGGCCAGGGCCGCCAGCAGGCCCTCCCTGAGCGCCTCGACCTGGCGGCTGTGCGAGGCCTGGGCGATGGGCAGCATCCGGGTCCTGACCCCCGCGCCTCGCAGTCGCCCAGCAGGGCCCGGACGGCGTCGTCAGGGCCGGTCACCACGACTGCCCGAGGAGCGTTGACCGCAGCGACGCCGACCTCTTGATGGGGGTCAGATACTCGTCCAGCTCCTGCGGCGACAGTGCCACTCCGGCCATGGCCCGGGCAGGGTGGCCAGGGCGCCACTGCGCAGGACGATCACCCGGGCCGCGTCCTCCAGGGACAACGCCCCCGCGACGCAGGCGGCGGCCACCTCACCCTGGCTGTGCCCAGTACCGCCGCCGGTTCGATCCCGTGGGCGCGCCACACCGCCGCCAGCGCCACCATCACCGCGAACAGCACCGGCTGGACCACGTCCAGACGCTCCAGCGAGGGCGCCTCCGGGGCACCTTTGAGCACCCCGGTGGGCGACCAGTCGAGCAGCGGGCCCAGCGCGCGCTCGCAGTCGGCCATCCGCTGGGCGAACACCAGGCTGGATTCCAGCAGTTCGGCGCCCATGCCGACCCACTGGGCGCCCAGGCCGGGAAAGACGAAGACCGCCTTCCGACCGCCCTGCGGCGCGGTCCCGCGTGCGCCGCAGGGCAGCGGCGCCCCGCGCCTTGGAGAGCGCGGCCAGCTGATCGAGCAGTCCGGCCCGGTCCGCACCGACGAGGACCGCCCGTTCCGCGAACCGGGAGCGGCCGAGGCCAGCGAGCAGGCCACATCCAGCGCACCCGGGCCCGGCGCGGAGGTCAACCGGGCATGCAGGGCTGCCGCTTGGGCGCGGCAGAGCGGCGCTCCCCCTGGCCGACAGCGGCCAGACGAACGGCCCCCGGGGCGGCGCGTCCGCAGCGGAGTCCGCGGTGGCGTCCGGCCCCTCGGGGTGGTCGACCCTGCGAGGGGGCCCGACTCCTCGGGGGCGACTCCAGGATCAGATGGGCATTGGTGCCCTGGCGCCGAAGGAGGAGACCCCGGCCGGCGCGGCCGACCGGTGTCCGGCCAGGGCGCGGCGGAGCTGAGCAGCGAAATGCTGCCCTGTGTCCAGTCCACCTGGCTGCTCGGGCGGTCGATGTGCAGGGTGCGCGCAGCAGCCCGTGCCGCATCGCCAGCACGGTCTTGATCACCCCGCCTACCCGGCCGCTGCCTGAGTGTGCGTCAGATTTGACTTCAGTGACCCGACCAGCAACGGCCGTTCCGCGGGCCGGTCCTGACCGTAGACGGCCATAAGGGCCTGGGCCTCGATCGGGTCACCGAGGGTGGTGCCGGTGCCGTGCGCCTCCACCGCGGTCCACGTCGCCCGGCCGCAGCCCGGCCCGGTCCAGCGCCTGCCTGATCACCCGCTGCTGCGCGGGGCCGTTGGGGGCGGTCAGACCGTTGCTGGCGCCGTCCTGGTTCACCGCCGAGCCGCGTACCAGCGCCAGCACCGGATGACGTGGCGGCGGGCCGTCCGAGAGCCGTTCCAGCAGCAGCAGGCCGACCCCCTCGCCGAAGCCCGCGCCGTCGGCGGCGTCCGCGAAGGACTTGCTACGCCCGTCCGGGGCCAGGCCGCGCTGGCGGGAGAAGCCGATGTAGAGCCCCGGCGTGGACATCACCGTCGCGCCACCGGCCAGGGCCAGCTCGACCTCGCCGGCCCGCAGCGCCTGGCAGGCCAGATGGACCGCGACCAGCGAGGAGGAGCAGGCCGTGTCCAGGGTCACCGCCGGGCCCTCCAGGCCCAGCAGGTAAGCGATCCGGCCGGACGCCACGCTGGCGATGCTGCCGGTCCCGAGGAAACCCTCCAGCTCGTCGGGCACCCGGCCCAGCCTGGAGGCGTACTCGCTGTATGACGCCCGCATAGACCCCGGTGCGGCTGCCGCGCAGCGACTGCGGGTCGATCCCGGCCCGCTCCACCGCCTCCCAGGCGGTCTCCAGCAGCAGCCGCTGCTGCGGGTCCATCGCCAGCGCCTCACGCGGGGAGATCCCGAAGAAGCCCGGATCAAAGCCACAGGCGTCGTGCAGGAAGCCGCCCTCGCGGACATAAAGGCTGCCTGGTGTGTCCGGGTCAGCGTCGAACCGGCTCTCCACGTCCCAGCCCCGGTCGGCGGGAAGGGGCCGACCGCGTCCCGCTCCTTGACCAGCAGCTCCCACAGGTCGTCCGGGGTCCGCACGCCGCCGGGGTAGCGGCAGCTCATGGCGACGACCGCGACCGGCTCCCGGGAGTCGTCGAGCAGTTCCCGGTTCTGCTGCCGCAGCCGTTGGTTGTCCAGCAGCGAGGCCCGCAGCGCCGCCACCACCTGGTCGGTTTCCACGGAGGCACCCGTCCCTTCCTGTACCGGATCAGTCACGGTCGCCGTCCAGGGCCATCCGGACCAGCTCGTCCACGGCCATCCCGGCGATGGTCGCCGCCCCGGCGCCCTGGCCTGGGCCTGTCCCGGCGCCCTGGCTCGGGTCCGCGGCGGCCGGGCCGGGTTCGGCGAGCCGCAGCAGGGCGTCCAGCAGGCCCGCACGGCGCAGCTCGGACGGCTGGATCGCGGCCAGCAGGCTCCGGATCTCCCGGTCCCCGGGTCCGGACGGCGGCGCGGCCTCACCGGGCACCAGCCGCTCGGTCAGATGGGCGGCGACGGCCGCCGGGCTCGGCTGGTCGAAGACCAGCGTGGCGGGCAGCCGCAGCCCGGTGGCGGCGTTCAGCCGGTTGCGCAGCTCGACCGACGTCAGCGAGTCGAAGCCGAGCTCCTTGAACGCCCGCTCCGGGTCGACCGCTTCCGGACCGCCGTGGCCGAGGACGTCCGCGACCCGGCCGCGCACCAGCTCCAGCACCGCCGCCAGACGCTCCTCCTGGCCGAGCGCGGCCAGTCGGCGGCGCAGCGAACCCGCCTCGGCGGCGTCCGTCCCGGCGGCCGGCCGCCGGCACCGCCGGGGACCAGCCGGGTGAGCAGCGCGGGCAGCGGCCCGCTGCGGGCCGCCGTGCGCAGCCGGGCGAGGTCGAGCCGGACCGGCAGCAGCAGCGGCTCGTCCGAACCGAGCGCGGCGTCCAGCAGCGCCAGGCCTGCCCGGGTGGAGATCTCGCCGGTACCGCCCGGGCCATCCGCCGCCGGTCGGTCTCGCCAGGCCGCCGGTCATCGCACTGCGCTGTGCCCACAGCCCCCAGGCCAGGGACTGGCCGGGCAGGCCGCTCGACCGGCGCCACTGGGCCAGGGCGTCCAGAAAGGCGTTGGCTGCGGCGTAGTTGCCCTGGCCGCGCGTTGCCGACCGTGGCGGAGGCCGAGGAGAACAGCACAAACGCCGACAGGTCCAGGCCCCGGGTCAGCTCGTGCAGGTTCAGCGCCGCGTCCACCTTGGGCCGCAGCACCCGGCCCAGCCGCCCGGGGTGAGCGCCGCCAGCAGTCCGTCGTCCAGTACCCCGGCCGCGTGCACCACGGCGGTCAGCGGCCGGTCCTCGGGGATCTCCGCCAGCAGCGCCGCCAGCGCCGCGCGGTCCGCGGCGTCGCAGCCGGCCACGGTCACCGAGGCGCCGTGGCCGCGCAGTTCCTCGGCCAGCTCCGGCAGTCCGGGTGTGTCCGCGCCGCGCCGTCCGATCAGCAGCAGCCGGCGGACCGCGTGCGCCGCCACCAGATGACGTGCCGTCAGACTGCCGAGCACGCCGCCCGCTCCGGTGACCAGCACCGTACCTCGCGGGTCCAGCGGCGCGCCGTCCCGGTCGGCGGTGCCCGCGCGGACCAGCCGTGCGGCATGCAATCGACCGGCGCGTAGGGCGAGTTGCGCCCCCCGCTCGGCGGCTGCCTGACAGGGCAGCCGTGGCGGCTCCGTCTCGCCGTCGGTGTCCAACAGCAGGAAGCGGTCCGGGTGTTCGGACTGGGCCGAGCGGACCAGCCCGCGCACGGCCGCACCGGCCAGGCCGGTCACCGGCTCGCCCGGGCCGGTGGCCACCGCGCTCCGGGTGAGCACCACCAACCGGGCTTCTTCCCAACGGGGTTCGGCCAGCCACTGCTGGATCAGCCGGAGTGCCCGGGTCACCTCGGCATGCACCGATTCCGCGTCGGTTCCCTTGCTGTCGAAGTGAACAAGCACCGCATTCGGCACGGATCGGGCATCATCCGCACCCAGCGCGCGTAGGTCGGCGCCTTTCTCACCGTCGAGGACCGCCCACCTCCACGGTTCCCCGGCCAGATCGGCATCGGGAAGTGCGGGCCATTCCAGCCGGAAGAGCGAGTCGGCGCCCTCCGTGCCCGCACCGGCGGTGCGCAGAGCGTCCAGCTCCACCGGGCGGACGGCCAGCGACTCCACCGAGACAACCGGTCGACCGGTCGGATCGGCCGCGCTGATCGACACGCCGCCGTCCGCACCCCGACTCAGGCGCACCCGCAGCGCGTGGCACCGGAGGCATGCAGCCGCACCCCGCCCCAGGCGAACGGCAGCCCGGCACTCTCCGGCCCGGCCTGTGGGAGGCGCCGCCCAGCCACAGGCCGTGCAACGCGGCATCCAGCAGGGCGGGGTGCAGCCCGTATCCGGCGGCCGCCGAGCGCTGCTCCTCGGGCAGGCCCACCTCGGTGAACACCTCGTCGCCGCGGCCCAGGCCGCGCGCAGGCCCTGGAAGGCAGGGCCGTAGTGGTAGCCGGAGGCAGCGAACCGCTGGTAGAGGGCATCGACCGGGATGGGTACGGCCCCGGGAGGAGGCCAGGCGCCTGCGCCCACCTGCGCGAAGCCGGGCTCGGTCGGCCCGGGCGCCGGGGTGATCACCCCGGTGGCATGCAGGGTCCAGTCCGGGGCGGCGGCGTCCTCGCTCCGGGAGAACAGGTCGATCGGACGGCGGCCGCTCGCGTCGGCCGGGCCCACCCGCAGTTGCAGCCGGACCGCTCCCTGCGCCGGCAGCAGCAGCGGCGACTGTAGCGTCAGTTCCTCCACCAGTGCGCAACCGGCCTCGTCAGCGGCCCGCACCGCCAGTTCCACAAAGGCCGCGCCGGGCAGCAGCACCACGCCGGACACCTGATGGTCGGCCAGGGATGGGTACGCAGCGACAACCGCCCACTGAGTACAGCCCACCCTCCTCCGCCATATCCAGCGCCGCCCCCAGCAGCGGGTGGCCCGCCGGTCGAGCCCGGCGGCGGCCAGCCCGGGTGCGGATCCGTGGACCGACTCGGGCCAGTAACGCTGGCGCTGAAAGGGTAGGTGGGCAGATCCACCCGCCGCGCCCGGGAACGCCGAAGACCAGTCCACCGACAACCCACGCGACCACCCCTCACCCACCGAACGCAACACCCGCCCCAACCCACCCTCACCACGCCGCAACGAACCCAGCGCCACCACCGACACCCCACCACATCCGCCGACTCCTCCACCCCCACCCCCAACACCGGGTGCGGACTCGGTTCCACAAAAACCGGAACCCCTCCCCAACAGGCCACGCACCACCTCCTCGAACCGCACCGTCTCCCGTAGGTTGCGGTACCAGTAACCGGCGTCCAGCGCCTCACCCTCCAACCGCCCACCAGTGACCGTCGAATAGAACGGCACCTCACCACAACGCGGACAACCGGCGCCAGCGCAGCCAGCAACTCCTCCCGGATCCGCTCCACCTGCACCGAATGCGACGCATAATCCACCTCCACCAACCGCGCCCGCACCCCACCCACCAACGAACCCACCACCGCACCACCCCGACACCCCCGAAACCACCGTCGAACACGGACCATTCACCGCCGCCACCGACAACCCCCCACCCCAACCCCCAACACCCTCCACCTCACCCACCGACAACCCCACCCACGCCATACCACCCCCACCCGCCAACACCCCCAACAACCGCGAACGCAACGCCACCACCCGCGCACCATCACCCAACGACAACACCCCTGCCACACACGCCGCCGCAATCTCCCCCTGCGAATGCCCCACCACCACATCCGGCACCACCCCAAAACCCCGCCACACCTCCGCCAACGACACCATCACCGCCCACAACACCGGCTGCACCACATCCACCCGACCCAACCCCGGAGCACCCCCCGACCAGCCACCACATCACCCAACGACCACCCACAAACGGCGCCAGAGCCCGCTCACACTCCGCCAACCGCGCCGCAAACACCGACGACTCCCGCAACAACAACCGACCCATCCCCACCCACTGCGACCCCTGCCCCGGAAACACAAACACCGACCGACCATCAGCCAATCGGGGAACGTTCCCTGCCGGATCGTCAGTTGCCTTTTCCAGCCCTGCCAGCAGCTCCTTGCGGTCGCCGACCAGTACGGTGCGGCAGTCGAAGGTGCTGCGGCGGCTGAGCGACAGGCCCACGTCCAGCGGGCTGATTCCCGGTTCGGTCGCCACGCGGTCACGCAGTCGGGTCGCGAGCTCCCGCAGCGCCTGCGGACTGCGGGCCGAGAGCGGCCAGGGCACCACCGGGTCCGCACCGCCCGTAGGCGCAGTCGGCAGTTCGGGATCGGGGGCCTGCTCAAGGATGGCGTGCACATTGGTGCCGCTCAGCCCGAACGAGGAGACCCCGGCCCGGAACGGCCGCCCACGCCGCGGCCAGGGCTGGAGCTCGGTGGCCAGGGCCAGCGCCCCGCTCTCCCAGTCGACATGGCCGGAGGGCCGGTCGACGTGCAGCGTCGGCGGAACCTGGCCGTGCCGCATGGCCAGGACGGTCTTGATCACGCCGGCGACACCGGAGGCGGCCTGGGTGTGGCCGACGTTCGACTTGAGTGATCCGACCAGCAGTGGCTGCTCCGGGTCGCGCTCCTGCCCGTAGGTGGCCAGCAGGGCCTGGGCCTCGATCGGGTCCCCCAACGTGGTGCCGGTGCCGTGCGCCTCCACCAGGTCGACCTCCGTGGCCGCCAGTCCGGCGTTCGCCAGGGCGGCCCGGATCACCCGTTGCTGCGAAGGGCCGTTGGGGGCGGAGAGGCCGTGCTGGCACCGTCCTGGTTCACCGCCGAACCGCGCACCACCGCCAGCACCGGATGACCGTGGCGGCGCGCGTCCGACAGTCGCTCCAGCAACAGCACCCCGGCGCCCTCGCTCATGCCCATCCCGTCGGCGGCCTCGGCGAACGCCTTGCAACGGCCGTCCGGGGCCAGGCCGCGCTGCCGGGAGAAGCTGACAAGGGCGCCCGGGGTGGCCATCACCGCCACCCCGCCGACCAGCGCCAGCGTGCAGTCACCGGCCCGCAGTGCCTGTCCTGCCAGATGCAGGGCCACCAGCGAGGAGGAGCAGGCGGTGTCCACGGTCACCGCCGGGCCCTCCAGGCCCAGCGTGTAGGCGACCCGCCCGGAGACCACGCTGGGCGCGCTGCCGGTCAGCAGATGTCCCTCGCCCTGGGCGGACCGGGCCGCGACCGCCGCGTAGTCCGCGTAGTTGACGCCGGTGAACACCCCGGTACGGGTGCCGCGCAGGGCGACCGGATCCAGCCCGGCCCTTTCCAGCGCCTCCCAGCTGGACTCCAGCAGCAGCCGCTGCTGCGGATCCATCGCCACCGCCTCACGCGGCGAGATACCGAAGAACTCCGCGTCGAACTCGGCGGCGTCGTGCAGGAATCCGCCGTAGCGGGTGGTCGCGGTGCCGGGCCGGTCCGGGTCGGGGTCGTACAGCTCGTTGAGGTTCCAGCCACGGTCCTCCGGGAACTCCGAGAGCACCTCACCGCCCTCGGCCAGCAGCCGCCACAGCGCCTCTGGGCTGCTGATCCCGCCGGGAAACCGACAGGCCATGGCGACCACGGCGATCGGGTCGCCGTCGGTGACGGGCGGCGGCTGAACTGGCGTCAATTCGGGTTGTACACTTGACAGTTCGGCGCGGATATGATCCGCAAGCACTCTGACCGACGGGTAGTCGAAGACCAGGGTGGACGGCAGCAGCAGCCCGGTGGCCGTGTTCAGCCGATTGCGCAGCTCCACCGCTGTGACCGAGGTGAAGCCCTGGTCCTGGAAGGCCGCGCCGGGACGCACCGCCTCCACCGAGTCGTGGCCGAGCACCGCCGCGGCGTGGCTGCGGACCAGGTCGAGCAGTAGCCTGCGCCGTTCGGCCGGGGCCAGCCCGGCCAGCCGGCGCCGCAGCTCAACGGCGGCCGGGGCGTCCTGGTCGGGCGCGGCGGACCGCTCCAGCGCCCGGCGTACCTCGGGCACCGAGCTGAGCAGCGGGCTGGGCCGGGCCGAGGTGAACACGGCGGCGAACTGCTCCCAGTCGATGTCGGCGACGGTGAGCACGGTCTCGTCATCGTCCAGGGCCTGTTGCAGGGCGGTCAGCGCCCGGTCGGGGGCGATCCGGGCAGGCCGTGCTGTTCCAGCTTGAACAGGTCCGCGTCCGGCCCGGCGGTCCGCTGCTGCCAGGGTTTTCGGCCTGCCAGACACCCCAGTCGACGGTGGTCGCGGTCAGGCCGCGGGCCCGGCGGTGCTGGGCGAGCGCGTCCAGGTAGGCGTTCCCGGCGGCGTAGGCGGCGTGGTTGCCGCTGCCCCAGACCCCGGCGATGGAGGAGAACAGCACGAAGGCGTCGAGCTCGCGGTCCAGCAGGGCATCCAGGTGCCCGGCACCGGCGGCTTTGGCTGCCACGATCTGCTCGAACGCCGAGATCGGGGTGGTGTCCAGCGGCGCGAGGGCGATGAAGGCGGCGGCGTGGACCACGGCGGTGACCGGGGTGCCTGCGGCGTCCAGGGCTGCGAGCAGCCGCTCGACCGCGGCGCGGTCGGTCAGGTCGCACTGCGGCAGGCTGAGCCGGGTACCGAGGGCGCCCAGCTCGGTCGCCAGTTCCAACGCCCCGGGCGCCTCCGCGCCGCGCCGTCCCGGCAGGACCAGGTGCTCGGCGCCGTTGCGGGCCAGCCAGCGGGCGAGGTGCGGGCCGACCGCCCCGTACCGCCGGTGAGCAGCACCGTCCCGCGCGGCTTCCAGGCCCGCGCGGCGCGGCCGGCGGCCCTGGGGGCGCGGACCAGCCGTCGGGCGAACAGCCCGTGGCCGCGTACCGCCAGTTGGTCCTCGCCGCCCGCCGTTCCGGCGAGCGCGCCGCCGAGCCGGGCCCGGGCCCGGGCGTCGAGCTCCGGCGGCAGGTCCAGCAGGCCGCCCAGCGCGCGGGCTGCTCCAGCGCCGCGACCAGGCCGGTGCCCAGATCAGCGCCTGCGCCGGGTCGGTCACCGGATCGTCCGGGCCGGTGGACACCGCCCGCTGGTGGCGCACCAGAGCGGCGCCTCCAGCCGCAGGTCTCCGAGCGCCTGGATCAGCGCCACGGTCAGCGCGGCCCCGGCGGGCAGCGCCGGATGGTCGGGTGCGGGAGGTCGTCCACGGCCAGCAGCGACAGCACTCCCGCCGGCGTCCGCCGGGCGTCTGCGCGAGCGCGGCGGCCAGGGTCCGCGCCAGCCGTTCGCGGTCCACCTCGGCGGCGCCGAGCTCGACCTGTACCACCCGCGCGCCGAACTCGGCCAGCGCCCGGACCGGGTCGAGCACCCGCTCGTCCTGGCCGTGCCCGGCGGGCAGCAGCACCAGCCAGGTCCCGTCGAGGGCGGCCGGAGTGGGTTCCGGCAGCGGCTGCCAGCTGATCCGGTACCGCCAGGAGTCGACCGCGGCCGCGTCCCGGCGCCGCTGCCGCCAGCCGCGCAGGGCGGGCAGCACCCGGCCCAGCGGCTCGGCCTCGACCTCCAGGGTGTCGGCGGCCAGGGCCAGGTCGTCCCGCTCGACCAGTTGCCAGAAGGCATCGTCGGCCGGTTCGGCGTTCGTCGCTCCGGCGGCCCGGGCCGGCTCCAGCCAGTAGCGCCGGTTCTGGAACGGTAGCTGGGCAGGGCGATCCGCCGGCCCCGGTCCGGCGAAGACCGCGGACCAGTCGACGGCCACGCCGCGGACCCACAGTTCGGCGGCCGACAGCAAGGCCCGGCGCAGGCCGCCCTCGCCGCGGCGCAGGGTGGCGCCGACGACCGCGACCGGGTCGTCGTCCCGGCGGGCGTCCTCGACGGTGTCAGTGATCGGCACGGTCAGCACCGGTGCGGCGAGACCTCCAGGAACACCGTGTGCCGCCGCTCCAGCAGGGTACGCACGGCCTGCTCGAAGCGGACGGTCTGCCGCAGATTGCGCAGCCAGTAGTGGGCGTCCATCCCGCTGGTGTCCAGCCAGTCACCGGTCACCGTGGACAGCAGCGGCACCCGCCCGGTGGTCGGCCGCAGATCGGCCAGCGCCTCCAGCAGCTCCGGTCCGATCCGCTCCACCTGGGCCGAGTGCGAGGCGTAGTCCACCTCGATCCGGTGTGCCCGCACCCCCAGTGACTCGCAGCGGGAGAGCAGTTCGGCGAGGGCTGTCGGCTCTCCGGAGACCACCACCGCCGCCGGTCCGTTGACTGCCGCGACCGACAGCCGCTCGCCCCAGGGCGCGATCTCCGCGAGCGCCCGCTGGTGCGGCAGCGCCAGCGAGGCCATGGCGCCTCCGCCCGCCAGGGCGCGCAGGGCACGGCTGCGCAGGGCGACCACCTTGGCGCCGTCCTCCAGCGTCAGCGCCCCGGCCACCACCGCCGCCGCGATCTCGCCCTGGCTGTGGCCCACCACCGCGTCCGGCCGCACGCCCAGGCCTCCCAGAGCGCGGCCAGCGAGACCATCACCGCGAACAGCGCGGGCTGGACCACATCCACCCGCTCCATTGACGGCGCGTCATACGCGTTGCGCAGCAGACCGCTGAGCGACCAGTCGACCCAGGGCCGCAGCGCCTGCTCGCACTCGGCCATCCTGGCCGCGAACACCGGCGCGCTGTCCAGCAGTTCCACCGCCATCCCGGCCCACTGCGAACCCTGCCCCGGGAACACCAGCACCGTGGCGCCCTCGGCCGCCGCGCCGTCACGACACCACCCCGTCCCCGACCCCGCCCACCGGCGTGGCCAGTTCGCCCAGCCGGGCGGCCGGGTCGGGGCCGAGCAGCACTGCCCGGTGCTCGAAGGCGGACCTGGTGGTGGCCAGCGAGAACCCGGTGTCGACCGGACGCGGCGGCCGCGGGTCGGCGGCGAGCCGGGCGGCCAGCGCGGCGGCCTGATCCCGCAGCGCGCCGGCGGTACGGCCGGAGAGGATCCAGGGCACCACCGGCAGCGGGTCGGCCTGCCCCCTGGGGCCTGCCCGTCGGGGTCCTGACCATGGGCGGCCGGCTCGTCGGGGGCCTGCTCCAGGACGACATGGGCGTTGGTGCCGCTCATGCCGAAGGAGGACACCGCGGCCCGGCGCGGACGGCCGTTCGCGGGCCACTCCTGGGGCTCGGTGAGCAGCCGCACCGCGCCGGTCGGCCAGTCCGCGTGCGGGGTCGGCCGTCCACGTGCAGCGTGCGCGGCAGTACGCCGTGGCGCAGCGCCAGTACGGTCTTGATCACCCCCGCCACTCCGGCGGCGGCCTGGGTGTGCCCGATGTTGGACTTGACCGATCCGAGCCACAACGGCCTTTCCTGCGGCCGCTCCTGGCCGTAGGTGGCGAGCAGCGCGTCGGCCTCGATCGGGTCCCCCAGGGTGGTGCCGGTGCCGTGCGCCTCCACCGCGTCCACATCGGCCGGGGCGAGGCCGGCATCAGCGAGCGCGGCCCGGATCACCCGCTGCTGGGAGGGACCGTTGGGGCGGTCAGACCGTTGCTGGCGCCGTCCTGGTTCACCGCCGAGCCACGCAGCACCGCCAGCACCGGATGGCCGTGGCGGCGTGCGTCCGAGAGCCGCTCCAGCAGCAGCATCCCGGCACCCTCCCCCCAGCCGGTGCCGTCCGCCGCCGCGAAGGGCTTGCACCGGCCGTCGGCGGCCATCGCGCCCTGACGGCTGAACTCCACGAACACGGCGGGCAGGGCCATCACGCTGACCCCGCCGGCCAGGGCCAGCGTGCACTCGCCGGAGCGCAGCGCCCGCGCGGCCAGGTGCAGCGCCACCAGCGAGGCCGAACAGGCGGTGTCCACAGTCACCGCGGGCCCCTCCAGGCCCAGCGTGTAGGAGACCCGGCCGGACATCACGCTCATCGAGTTCCGGTCATCAGGAATCCCGCACTGCATCTGACGCCTTGTCACCCAAGGTGGCATAGCCCTGGTCGATGGCGGCGGCAAACACCCCGGTTCGGCTGCCCGCAGGGACAGCGGGTCGATCCCGGCCTGTTCCACCGCCTCCCAGGCCGTGGTCAGCAGCAGCCGCTGCTGCGGATCCATCGCCACCGCCTCACGCGGCGAGATCCAGAAGAACTCGGCGTCGAAGTCGGCGACCGCGTCCAGAAAGGCGCCCTGACCGGGACACCACCGCGGCCCAGTGCGGCGGTCTGCCAGCCGCGGTCAGCCGGGATCGAGAGACCGTGTCGCGCCCGGCCAGCAACAGCTCCCACAGCTGCCCGGGGGTGCTGACACCGCCCGGGAAACGGCAGCTCATGGCAACCACCGCGATCGGCTCGCGATCCCTGGCCTCGGCCTGCTGGAGCCGCTGCCGGGTCTGCTGGAGGTCGATGGTCACTCGGTTGAGGTAGTCGCGCAGCCGCTGGTCGGTCACCGCACACCGTCGCTTTCGTCTCGGAGGACAGTCGATGGACGGGGCATCAGATCCCCAACTGCTGGTCGATATAGGCGAAAACCTCGTCGTCGTGGCCGCGGTGATGCCCTCGGCGGGCAGCAGCGCTCCCTCCGCGACGACCGCTCCCGTGACCGTCCCCGCTCCCGTGACCGTCCCGCCCCCGGCTCCGACCCTGGCCCCGGCTCCGGCCCCGGCTCCGGCGCCAGCCGGGACAGCGCCTGGCGCAGCCGCTCCGCCAACCGCCCGCGGAGCTCCTCGCCGGTCCCCGGGGTGCCCAGCGCCGCTCCAGCTCGTCGAGCTCGGCGAGCAGCGCCGCCCCGGCGGGGGCTGCCCGGCCGCGATCCGCGCCACCAGGTGGCGGGCCAGTGCCTCCGGCGTGGGTGGTCGAAGACCAGCGCCGCCGGGAGCCGCAGCCCGGTCGCCGACATCAGCCGGTTGCGCAGCTCCACCCCGGTCAGCGAGTCGAATCCGATCTCCTTGAACGGCCGTACGGGCCGCACCAGTTCGGTGGAGCTGTGGCCGAGGACGGCCGCCGCGCTGCCGCGGACCAGCTCCAGCAGCGTCCGGTGGGCCTCGGCCTCACCGAGTCCGGCCAGTTGCTCGGCCACCGGCCGGGCCACCGGAGCCGGGTCCGCCGCGCGGGGCCGATCCGGGCGGACCAGTCCGCGCAGCACCGGGCAGCCGCCGCGCCCGACGCAGGGCGGAGGGGTCGATCAGCCGGTAGGGTCGGCTGAGCTCAGCGCGGCATCGAACAGAGCCAGCCCTCGGCCGAGGACAGCGCCGAAGCCACGGTCGCGCCTGCGGAGACCTGGGCCGTCATCGCACTGCGCTGCTCCCACAGGCCCCAGCCGATCGAGACGCCGGGCAGCCCCTCGGCCCGCCGCTCCCCGGCCAGGGCGTCCAGGACCGCGTTCGCGGCGGCGTAGTCGCCCTGTCCGGAGGCCCCGAACAGGGCCGCACCGGAGGAGTACAGCACGAACGCCGCCAGGTCGGCCCCCTTGGTCAGTTCGTGCAGTGCGAACGCCGCGTCGGCCTTGGGGCGCAGCACCCGTTGCAACTGACTGTCCGTCATGGTACTGATCAGCGCGTCATCGAGGACTCCGGCAGCATGCACCACCGCAGTCAGTGGGTGTTCCTCGGGACGGCCGCGAGCAATGCGGCCAGCGCGTCCCGGTCGGCGACGTCGCAGCCGGCGACTGTCGCGTGTACGCCCAATCCGGCCAGCTCGGAAAGGAGTTCGGGCATGCCGTCGGCATCCGCGCCCGGCGTCCAGCAGCAGCAGCCGGCGTACTCCATGACGGACCGCCAGATACCGGGCGAGCAAACGGCCCAGGGTCCCGGTCGCGCCGGTGACCACCACTGTGCCTTCCGGATCCAACGGGTGTCGGCATCAAGCAGCACGTTCTTGCCGACGCCACGGGCCTGGCTGAGGAAGCGCGCAGCGCCTCGGGCGCGCGGCGGACATCCCAGCCGGTGACCGGCAGCGGCCTGAGCGCCCTGTTCGAACAGGGCGATGATCTCGGCGAGCATCTCGCCAATGCGCTGCGCCCCGGCTTCCATCAGGTCGAACGCGCGGTAGCGGACCCCGGGTGCGCCGCGGCGACCTGCTCGGGGTCGCGGACGTCGGTCTTGCCCATCTCGACAAAGCGTCCGCCCGCAGGCAGCAGCCGCAGCGAGGCGTCCACGAACTCCCGCGCCAGGCTGTCGAGTACCAGGTCGACCCCGGCACCGCCGGTGGCCCGCAGGAACTGCTCGGCGAAGTCCACGCTGCGGGTGGAGGCAATACGGGCGTCGTCCAGGCCGCCCGCGCGCAGCACCTCCATTTGCCGGGCCGGCGTGCCGAAAACGGTGGCCCCGCATGCCGGGCGAGCTGCACCGCGGCCATCCCGACGCCCCCGGCGGCCGCGTTGCACCAGCACCTTCTCGCCGCGACGCAGGCCGCCTAGGTCGAACAGCCCGTAGTAGGCGGTGAGGAACACCACCGGCACCGACGCCCCGGACGAAGGACCAGCCCGGGGATCCGGGCGACGGTGCGCCGTCGGCGACAGCCACCGCCGAACGCGCCGCCGAAGACACCGAAGACCCGCTCCCCGGGCACCAGATCGTCCACTCCCGGGCCGACCTCAAGCACGGTGCCCGCGCCTTCGCTGCCCAGGTTCGTGTGTTCCGGGTCCAGGCCGAGGGTGGCGACCACGTCGTGAAAGTTGAGCCCGGCGGCACGAACCGCGATCCGCACCTCGCCAGCGGCCAGTGGTGCAGCGCGGCGGGGCGGGCACCAGCGCGAGGCCCTCCAGGGTGCCCGGCCACCGGCGTCCAGCTGCCAGGCGGCGCCGGGCGCGGGTCAGCGCCGCGCCGGTCCCGCTCTCCGCCCGGGTGAGCCGGGGCAGCAGCAGCCGGCCGTCGCGGACCGCCAGCTGCGGCTCGCCGCAGGCCAGCGCGGCGAGCAGGAAGCCGACCGGGTTGTCCGGGCGGTCCTGGTCGACCAGGACGAAACGGTCCGGGTGCTCGGCCTGCGCGGAGCGCAGCAGGCCCCAGAGCGCGGCCTGGGCCGGGTCGGCCGGGCGGTCGCCCGGGCCGGTGCGGACGGCGTTGCTGGTCAGCAGCACCAACCGGTGTCCTCGAAGCGCTGGTCGGCCAGCCAGCGCTGGAGCAGGGCCAGGCAGTCGCGGGCGGTGGCGAACACCGCTCGGCCGGATCCGCCAGCGGCACGGTCGGGCAGGCCGCCACACCAGCGCCGGCAGCGGGACTCCGACCCGGTCGCGGCACACAGCGCATCCAGGTCCGGCCATCCGGTAAGGTCGACCCGGCGTCGCCGAGCACCGCCCAGTCCGGCGTCTGCTCCGGCGTCTGCTCCCTGCGGGCGGCGCCCGGGGCCGGGATCCACCCAGGCGGAACAGCAGGTTGGCGGTACCGGCCGCGAGGGCGTCCGGGTGAGCGGCCGCAGCAGCAGCGAGTCCACCCCGAGCACCAGCTGCCGGACAGATCGTGAAACGCTGAGGCGGACCGCCGGGCCGTCGGCGGCCAGCCGTACCCGCAGTGAGGTGGCCCCGGCCGTGTGGCAGACCACCCCGTTCCAGCTGAACGGCAGCCGGGCCCGGCCGTCCTGGTCCGGGAGCAGGGCGGCGGATTGCAGGGCGGCGTCCAGCAGCGCGGGTGCACCGCGCAGCCGGCGGCGTCGGCGTGCTGCGACTGCGGGAGCACCACCTCCGCGAAGACCTCGCCCTCACGGACCCAGGCCGCGCGCAAGCCCTGGAAGGCGGGCCGTAGTGGTAGCCGGCCCCCGAACCGCTGGTAGAGGTCGTCACCGGCACCGGTTCGGCGCCGTCCGGCGCCAGCTGAGCAGTTCCCCGCCGACGGCCGCCGACGGGGCCAGGGTGCCACCGGCATACCGGGTCCACGGCTGGTCCGGGTCCTGCTGGCGCGGGCGAAGATGCCCAGTGCCCGGCGCCCCTCGGCGTCCGGCTCAGCCACCGGACCTGTAGCAGCACGCCCCTGCTCGGCAGCGGCAACGGCGTGTGCAGGGTCAGCTCCTCCAGCTCGGGGCACCCGGCCTCGGTCCGGCCCGCAGCGCCAGTTCCACAAAGGCCGTGCCAGGCAGCAGCACACGCCGGACACCTGGTGGTCCGCCAGCCAGGGATGGGTACGCAGCGACAACGCCCACTGAGCACCAGCCCACCTCCTCCGCCATATCCAGCGCCGCCCCAGCAGCGGGTGCCCGGTGGTCCCGAGCCCGGCGGAGGCCACATTCCAGCTGGTGTTGGGGACGTCGAGCCAGTAACGCTGGTGCTGAAAGGGGTAGGTGGGCAGATCCACCCGCCGCGCCCCGGGAAACGCCGAAGACCAGTCCACCGACAACCCGCGCGACCACCCACCACCGAACGCAACACCCCCCAACCCACCCTCACCACGCCGCAACGAACCCAGCGCCACCACCGACCCCCACCGCATCCGCCGACTCCTCCACCCCACCCCACACCGGGTGCGGACTCGGTTCCACAAAAGAACCGGAACCCCTCCCAAACAGGCCACGCACCACCTCCTCGAACCGCACCGTCTCCCGCAGGTGCGGTACCAGTAACCGGCGTCCAGCGCTCACCCTCCAACCGCCCACCAGTGACCGTCGAATAGAACGGCACCTCACCACAACGCGGGGCAACCGGCGCCAGCGCAGCAGCAACTCCTCCCGGATCGCTCCACCTGCACCCGAATGCGACGCATAATCCACCTCCACCAACCGCGCCCGCACCCCACCACCCACCAACGAACCCACCAACTCCCGCACCTCACCCACCCCACCAGAAACCACCGTCGAACACGGACCATTCACCGCCGCCACCGACAACCCCCACCCCAACCCCCAACACCCCCTCCACCTCACCCACCGACAACCCCACCCACGCCATACCACCCCACCCGCCAACACCCCCAACAACCGCGAACGCAACGCACACCACCCGCGCACCATCACCCAACGACAACACCCCTGCCACACACGCCGCCGCAATCTCCCCCTGCGAATGCCCCACCACCACATCCGGCACCACCCCAAAACCCCGCCACACCTCCGCCAACGACACCATCACCGCCCACAACACCGGCTGCACACATCCACCCGACCCAACCCGGAGCACCCCCCCAGCCACCACATCACCCAACGACCACTCCACAAACGGCGCCAGAGCCCGCTCACACTCCGCCACCGCGCCGCAAACACCGACGACTCCCGCAACAACAACCGACCCATCCCCCCACTGCGACCCCTGCCCCGGAAACACAAACACCGACCGACCACCAACACCCGCAACACCAGTCACCAACCAGCAGCCGACCGACCGCCAGCGAGGGCGGCCAGGTCGGCGCGGAGCGAGTCGGCGTCGCCGACGAGCACCGCGCGGTGCCGGTGACGGGCACGGCCGGTGGTCAGCGAGTGGCCGATGTCGGCGATGCCGGAGGCCGGTCCGGCCGCGAGCCAGGCCAGCAGCCCAGCGGCCTGGTCACGCAGTGCGGGCACGCTGCGCGCGACAGCGGCCAGGGAACCACGCCGGCCACCGGACGCGGCTCGGCTTGGCCCGGCTTCGGGTTCGGGTTCAGCTTCGGGTTCGGGTTCGGGCAAGGGCTCGGCGGGCTGCTCCAGGATCACATGGGCGTTGGTTCCGCTGACCCCGAAGGAGGAGACCCCGGCCCGGCGCGGACGGTCAGCGGCGTCCCAGGGACGCGCGTCGGCCAGCAGCTCCACCGCTCCGGACGACCAGTCGACCTGGCCGAAGTGCGTCCAGATGCAGGTCTTGGGCATGACACCGTGCCGCATCGCCAGCACGGTCTTGATGACGCCGCCCACCCGGCCGCCGCCGAGCTGTGTCCGACATTGGACTTCAACGATCCCAGCCACAACGGCCGATCTGCTGAGTGGTCCTGACCATACGTCAACAAAGAGCCTGGGCTTCGATCGGGTCGCCGAGGCGGTCCGGTGCCGTGCCCTCCACCAGGTCCACCTGGCCGGCGGTCAGCCCGGCGTCGGCCAGCCGCCCGGATCACCCGCTGCTGCGCCGGACCACTGGGCGCGGTAAGGCCGTTGCTCGCACCGTCCTGGTTCACCGCCGAACCACGCACCACCGCCAGCACCGGATGCCCACGCCGCCGCGCCTGCGACAACCGCTCCCAAACAGCATGCCGACGCCCTCGCCGAAGCCGGTGCCGTCCGCCGCCTCGGCGAAGGGCTTGCAGCGGCCATCCGGGGCCAGGCCGCCCTGCCTGCTGAATTCCACGAAGAGCTCGGGGCTGCACATCACGTTGACGCCACCGGCCAGCGCCATCGAGCACTCGCCCGAACGCAGCGCACGCACCCCCAGGTGCAGCGCCACGAGCGACGACGAGCAGGCGGTGTCGACGGTGACCGCAGGCCCCTCCAGGCCGAAGAAGTAGGCCAGCCGCCCGGAGACGATGCTGCCGGAGTTGCCGGTACCGAGGAAGCCCTCGACCTCCTGCGGGATGTAGGGCAGCAGCCGGGCCGCATAGTCCTGCTCAGGCCGACGAAGACGCCGACCGGATTGCCGCGCAGTTCCTCCGGATCGATCCCGGCCTGCTCGAAGACCTCCCAGCCGGTCTCCAGCAGCAGCCGCTGCTGCGGATCCATGGCCAGCGCCTCCCGTGGCGAGATGCCGAAGAACTCGGCGTCGAACTCGGCCGCGTCATAAAGGAATCCGCCCTGTCGGGTGACCGAGGTGCCGGGCCGGTCGGGTCGGGGTCGTAGAGTTCGTCCAGGGCCAGCCCCGGTCGGCCGGGAACTCGGCGATGCCGTCGCGCCCTTCGGCGACCATCCGCCACAGATCCTCCGGCGAGCGGACCCGCCGGGTATCGGCAGGCCATCGAAACGATCGCGATCGGATCGTCATCAGCAGGCCGATGTTGGCAAATTCCACTACAGAGGATGACAATTGATGATAGGTCAGGCTGCTGCGCAGGTGCCCGGCCAGGGCTGTGGGTGTGGGTGGTCGAAGACCAGACCTGCGGGAGCCGGAGGCCGGTAGCAGCGGTCAGCCGGTTCCGCAGCTCCACCGAGGCCAGCGAGTCGAAGCCGAGTGCCCGGAAGGCCCGGCCCGGCTCCAGCGTGTCCGCCGAGGAGTGGCCGAGGACGTCCGCCGCGTGCGTCCGGACCAGGTCCAGCAGCAGCGACAGCTGCCCCGCCCGGTCCTCGGCCGCCAGCCGCTGCTGAAGCCGCTGCGTGCGCCCTGCTGCGCCACCGTGGCCTGCGGGCGGGGCGGGGCCGGCAGCAGGCCGCGCAGCAGCGGCGGCAGGGTCGGGTCGGCGGGCGGGATCGCAGCACGGCGGCGTCCAGCCGCAGCAGCACCAGCGCCGGGCGGCGGGCCGCCAGCGCGGCGTCGAACAGGTCGAGCCCTTGCGCGGTGCTGAGCGGCGGCATTCCGGAGCGGGCGATCCGGCGCACGTCGGCGTCGCCCAGTCGGCCGGTCAGGGCGCTGCGCTGCTCCCACAGCGTCCAGGCCAGGGACTGGCCCGGCAGCCCCTGGGCCTGCCGCCGCTGGGCCAGCGCGTCCAAACAGGCGTTGGCGGCCGCGTAGTTGGCCTGGCCGGCACCGCCGAAGGTGCCGGAGGCCGAGGAGAAGAGTACAAAGGCCGCCAGGTCCAGCCCCTGGGTGAGCTCGTGCAGATGGAATGCGGCGTCGACCTTGGGGCGGCAGACACGGTCCAGCCGGTCGGGGGTGAGCGCGGTGACCACACCGTCGTCCAGGTCGCCGGCCGTGTGCACGACGGCGGTCAGCGGGTGCCGCGTCGGCACTTCGGCGAGCAGCGCGGCGAGCGCCGCACGGTCGGACGCGTCGCAGGCCACGATCCGGACCTCGGCGCCCAGTTCCTCCAGTTCGGCCCGCAGCTGGTCCGCGCCCTCGGCGGCCGGGCCGCTGCGGGAGACCAGCAGCAGTCGGAGGGCGCCGTGGCCGGTGACCAGGCGGCGGGCGACCTGGGAGCCCAGCAGACCGGTGCCGCCGGTGATCAGCACCGTCCCGGCCGGGTCCAGCGCCCGGGCCGGACCGGCCGCCGTGGCGGACGCCGCCCGGACCAGCCGGGGTGCCAGCAGCCGGCCGGCACGCAGCGCGAGTTGCGGCTCGGCGGCACGGAGCGAGACCGAGAGGGCGGCCGCCACCTGCGGATCGTCCGGGTCGTGCTGCCGCTCCGGATCCAGATCCAGCAGGACGAAGCGGCCCGGGTGCTCGGTCTGGGCCGAGCGCAGCAGACCCCACACCGCGGCCTGGGCCGGGTCGGGGCCGTTCGGGTCCCCGGCGACCGCCACCGCGCCGCGGGTGAGCACGGCCAGCCGGGACCGCTCCAGCCGGGCGTCGGCAAGCCAGCCCTGGACCGCGTCCAGGGCGCGTCCGAGGGCCGCCCGCACCGAAGCCGGTCCGGCAGCGCCTCCGGCATCGCCCCCGGTGCAGTCGAAGAGCGCCAGTTCCGGCGCCGGCGCGCCCGCGTCCAGGTCGGCAGCCGACAGCAGCGGTTCGATCCGGACCGGCGCAGCGGCAGGCGCAGCCGGGCCGGTGGCCACCGGACGCCACTCCACTTCGTACAACGGGTCGGGCCGTCCGCCGCGCGCGGCGGTGAGCAGCCCGGCCTCGGAGGCCGGGCGCAGGGCCAGCACCTGCACAGTGGCCACCGGCCGCCCGGCCGGGTCGGCGACCTGGACCGAGACCGCGTCGTGGCCGGCCGGCGCGATCCGCACCCGCAGCGCCGCCGCGCCGGAGGCATGCAGGGTGACCCCGCTCCAGTTGAACGGCAGCCTTCCGCCGGAGGGTGCGTCCTCGGCCAGGCCGGTGGCGTGCAGGGCGGCGTCCAGCAGCGCCGGGTGCAGGCCGAAGCGCCCGGCGTCGCGCCGCTGCTCCTCGGGCAGTGCGGCTTCGGCGAACAGTTCCTCGCCACGCCGCCAGGCCCGCCGCAGCCCCTGGAATGCCGGGCCGTAGCCGAAGCCGCCCTCGGCGAAGCGCGGGTAGACGTCGTCCAGCGGGATGGGGACGGCCCCGGGCGGCGGCCAGGCAGCGAGTGCGCCGGGACCGTCCGGGCTGTACGGACCGTCCGGGCCGTCCGGGCTGTGCGGGGCCAGGGTGCCCGCGGCGTGGCGGACCCACTGCTCCGGCTCCGCCCCGGGGCCGTCCGGCCGGGAGTGCAGGCTGAGCGGACGCCGCCCCTGCTGGTCCGGTGCGCCGACCGACAGCCGGATCATCGCCCCGCCGCGCTCCGGCAGCGCCAGCGGCGTCTCCAGGGTGAGCTCTTCGATCCGGGAGCAGCCGATCCGGTCCCCGGCCTGGAAGGCCAGTTCCAGGAACGCGGTGCCCGGCAGCAGGATGCTGCCCTGGACCGCGTGGTCGGCCAGCCACGGGTGGCTCTGCACCGAGAGCCGTCCGCTCAGCAGCAGTCCGTCGGCGTCGGCAAGCGCGATCACCGCGCCCAGCAGCGGATGCCCGGCCGGGTCCAGCCCCGCCGCGGTCACGTCGGCGGGCCCGGGGGCGTCCTCCAGCCAGTAGCGCTGCCGCTGGAAGGCGTAGGTCGGCAGTTCCACCGGGCACCCGGGGCGGCCGGAGTAGACGGCGTCCCAGTCCGGACGGACTCCGGCGAGGTGCAGCTCGGCCAGGGAGTGGGTGAACCGGCGTAGCCCGCCCTGGTCGCGGCGGAGCGTGCCGATGGCGGCGGCCTCGGTTCCGGCGTCGGCCGCGGTCTCCTGGATGCCGACGGTGAGCACCGGGTGCGGGCCGGCCTCCAGCAGCACCGGTAGCCGTCGGCCAGCAGCGCGCGGGTGGCCTGCTCGAACTCGACGGTCTGCCGCAGATTGCGGTACCAGTAGCCGGCGTCCAGCGCGGTGGTGTCCAGCAGCCCTCCGGTGACCGTGGAATAGAACGGGACACTTGACTGACATGAGATCACATCAGCCAGTTCAGCCATGAGTTGCTCGTGGATCTGCTCGACGTGGGCGCTGTGGGAGGCATAGTCGACGGCGACCGGGCGGGCTCGTTCGTCGCGTTCCGATGCCTGGGCGAGGAGTTCGGCCAGGGCCTGCGGTTCGCCGGAGACCACGGTGGAGGCAGGGCCGTTGACCGCTGCGATCGACAACCGGTCGCCCCAGGCCGCGATCCGCTGCCTGACCTGGGCGACGGGCAGCGCCAGTGAGGCCATTCCGCCGCGTCCGGACAGCGCGCTCAGTGCCCGGCTGCGCAGGGCGACCACCTTGGCCGCGTCCTCCAGGGTCAGCGCCCCGGCCACGCAGGCGGCCGCGATCTCGCCCTGCGAGTGGCCCACCACCGCGCCCGGGAGGATCCCGTGGCAGCGCCACAGTTCGGCCAGCGAGACCATCACCGCGAACAGCGCGGGCTGGACCACATCCACCCGGTCCAATGACGGAACGTCAGCTTCGGCGCGCAGCAGGCCGGTCAGTGACCAGTCGGTCCAGGGCCGCAGCGCCTGCTCGCACTCGGCCATCCTGGCCGCGAACACCGGCGCGCTGTCCAGCAGTTCCACCGCCATTCCGGCCCACTGCGAACCCTGCCCCGGGAACACCAGCACCGGGTCGCCGCCCGGTCCGGCCGGGCCGCGCAGCAGGCCTGGGTCGGTGCTGTCGGATACCAACGCGGCCAGGCCACGCCGCAGTTCGTCCGTTCCGGCGCCGACGAGTACCGCCCGGTGCTCGTGCACGGTCCTGGTGGTCGCCAGCGCATGGCCGAGGTCGGCCGGGTCCGGCTGCGGGCCGTCCGCCAGCCGCTCCAGCAGGTTCGCCGCCTGGGCCCGCAGCGCCTCGGCGGTGCGGGCGGACAGCACCCAGGGCAGGACCGGCTCCGGGCGCCGCGGGGCAGTGACCGGCTGCTCCACCGGCGGCGCCTGCTCCAGCACCACATGCCCGTTGGTGCCGCTGACGCCGAAGGAGGAGACCGCCGCCCGGCGCGGCCGGCCGGTCCTCGGCCAGGGCTCGGCCCCGGTCACCAGGCGGACCGCGCCACACTCCCAGTCCACCTGCGGCGAGGGGTCCTCGGCGTGCAGGGTCGGCGGGACCACGCCGTGCCGCATGGCCAGCACGGCCTTGATCACCCCGCCCACCCCGGCCGCCGCCTGGGTGTGGCCGAGGTTGGACTTCAGCGAGCCCAGCAGCAGCGGCTGCCCGGCCGGACGCTCCCGGCCGTAGGTGGCCAGCAGCGCCTGCGCCTCGATCGGGTCGCCGAGCGGGGTGCCGGTGCCGTGCGCCTCGACCACGTCCACCTCGGACGGCTCCAGTCCGGCGCTTGCCAGCGCCTGCCGGATCACCCGCTGCTGGGCCGGGCCGTTGGGCGCGGTCAGCCGGCTGCTCGCACCGTCCTGGTTCACGGCCGAGCCGCGGACCAGCGCCAGCACTGGGTGGCCGTGCCGCCGGGCCTCGGAGAGGCGCTCCAGCAGCAGCATGCCCACGCCCTCGCCCCAGCCGGTGCCGTCGCCCGCGCCGAGAAGGACTTGCAGCGGCCGTCGGCGGCCAGCCCGCCCTGCCGGCTCATCTCCACGAACGGCACCGGAGTGGACATCACCATGGCACCGCCCGCCAGGGCGAGGGTGCACTCGCCGAGCCGCAGTGCCTGGCAGGCGAGGTGGATCGCGACCAGCGAGGAGGAGCAGGCGGTGTCCACGCTGACCGCCGGGCCCTCCAGTCCGAAGGTGTAGGCGATCCGGCCGGAGGCGACGCTGTCGGAGCTGCCGTTGCCGAGGTAGCCCGCGACATCGTCCGGAACCTGGCGCAGTCGCGCCGCGTAGTCCTGGTACATGATCCCGGCGAAGACCCCGGTACGGCTGCCGCGCAGGGTCGCCGGGTCGATCCCGGCCCGCTCGAACGCCTCCCAGCCGGTCTCCAGCAGCAGCCGCTGCTGCGGTCCATCGCCAGCGCTCGCGCGGCGAGATGCCGAAGAACGCCGGGTCGAAGTCGGCCACCCGGTCCAGGAAGCCGCCCTCGGCGGCGTAGCTGGTGCCGGGGCGCTCGCGGCCGGGGTCGTCCAGGGCCTCCAGGTCCCAGCGCGTCGTCAGGGAAGGCGGTGATCGCGTCGGTGCCGCGGCGACCAGCCGCCACAGGTCCTCCGGCGTCTCGACTCCGCCGGGTAGCGGCAGCTCATCGCGACGATCGCGACCGGCTCGTGCTGCCCGGCCTCGGCCTCGTTCAGCCGCTGCCTGGTGCGGTGCAGGTCGGTGGTGACCCGCTTGAGGTAGTCGCGCAGCCTGTCGTCATTCACCATCGCTCGTCCTCCCCGTCCCTGCCTGCCGCGTTCACTGCGTGCCCAGCTCGTTGTCGATGAAGTCGAGATCTCTTCGTCGCTGGCGCCGTCCATCCGCCCGGCGATGCCGTCCCCGTAACCACCGGTGCCGTGGTTCCGGGCCCGGGCCTGGTTCGCCATTCGCTGCTGGATGTCCGCGGGATGTCCGGCGGGTCCAGCCGCAGCAGCAGTTCGCGCAGCCGTCCGCTCATCCGGCGGGGGGCCGGATCGGCGACCCGGAGTGAGAGCGAGCTCCAGCCGGTCCAGCTCCGACTGCCCCGGCACCGGTTCGGGGACCGGCTCCGGACGATCCGGCGCCCAGGTGGGCGGCGATGGCGGCCGAGGTCGGGTAGTTCGAACAGCAGGTGGCCGGCAGCCGCAGCCCGGTCGCGGAGCGCAGCCGGTTGCGCAGCTCCACGGCGGTCAGCGAGTCGAAGCCCAGCTCCAGCAGGCCGCGTTCCGGTTCGACGGCGCCGGAGCTGCTGAAGCCGAGGACAGGGACGGCGTGGGTGCGCACCAGGTCCAGCAGCACCCGCTCCCGCTGCGGTCCGTTCAGCGCGCCCAGACGCTGCCGCAGTGCGGTGGCCGCGTCCGGTCCGGTCCCCGCGCCGGAGGCCGCCCGCCGGGCGGGGGCCCGCACCAGGCCGCGCAGCAGCGCGGGCACCGGCCCGCCGCCGGCCTGGGTCTGGACGGCCGCCAAGTCCAGCCGCAGCGGCAGCAGTACCGGCTGGTCCACTGTCCCGGCCGCGTCGAACAGCGTCAGGCCCTGGGCCGGGGTGAACGCGACGATGCCGCCGCGGGCGATCCGGCGCAGGTCCGCCGCGGTGAGCCCGCCGGTCATCCCGGTCCCGTTGGCCCACAGCCCCCAGGCCAGCGAGCGGGCGGCCAGGCCCTGCGCCCGGCGGTGGTGCGCGAGCGCGTCCAGGAAGGCGTTGGCCGCGGCGTAGTTGCCCTGCCCCATGCCGCCGAAGATCCCGGCGATGGAGGAGAACAGCACGAACTCGCGCAGCGGCGTCCCGGCGGTCAGTTCGTGCAGATTCACCGCCGCGTCCACCTTGGGGCGCAGCACCAGTTCCAACTGTTCCGGGGTCAGTTCGGCGACCAAGCTGTCGGCCAGCACCCCGGCGGCGTGCACCACGCCGGTCAGCGGGTGCTCCGGCGGCACGCTGTCCAGCAGCGCGGCGAGCGCGGCGCGGTCCGCCGCGTCGCAGCCGACGATCTCCGTCCCGGCCCCCAACCCGGCGAGTTCGGCCCGGAGTTCGGCGGCGCCCGGGGCGTCGGGTCCGCTGCGGCTGGTCAGCAGCAGCCGCCGGACTCCGTGCTCGGTGACCAAGCGGCGGGCGATGTGCGCGCCGATCGCCCCGGTGCCGCCGGTGACCAGGACCGTCCCCGGCCCGTCCCAGCCGGGGCGGCGGCGCGGGGCGGAGCGTGGCAGCCGGGCCAGCCGGACGGCGTGCGCGGTGCCCGCCCGCAGGGCGAGCTGCGGCTCGCCGGACGCCAGGGCCGCCGCCACTTCGGCGGCCCGGTCGGCCACCGGGTCCTGGTCCGGGTCGAGGTCCAGCAGGACGAAGCGGTCGGGTGTTCGGTCTGCGCCGAGCGGACCAGGCCCCAGACGGCCGCCTGAGCCAGATCGGGCACGTCGTCCTCGGGGTGCAGCGCCACCGCGCCGGCGGTCACCAGGACCAGGGTGGTGGCGGAGAGCCGCTCGTCGGCGAGCCAGTCGCGCAGCAGCGCCAGGGTGCCGCCGACCGAGTGGCGCACCGATCCGGGCAGGTCCGCGCCGTCCGCCGGGGCGACCGCCAGCAGCGCGTACCGGGGCGGGGGCGCGCCCGCGCCAAGCGCGGCGGCCAGCGCCGCCGGATCGGTGGCGGCCCGGCCTTCCGGCCACCAGGGGGCGGGTTCGCCCAGCAGCGCCCAGGCGTCCGCCGGTGGCGGCGGGGTGGCATCCGACGGCGCGGCGCCCGGCGGCACGGCATTCGGCGGCACGGCATCCGGCAGCGGGAGCCATTCGGGCCGGTACAGCTCCTGGTGCCACCCGCCGCGTCCGGCGTCGAGCTGTTCGGCCGAGACGGGGCGCAGCACCAGCGCCCGGGCGGACAGCACCGGCCGCCCGCCCGCGTCGGCCGCGAGCACCTCGACCGTGTCCCGCCCGGAGGGGGTGAGCCGCAGCCGCAGCGTGCCCGCACCGGAGGCGTGCAGCCGCACCCCGCTCCAGGAGAACGGCAGCCAGCCCTTGGCTGGGCCCTGGAGCACGTCGAAGGCCAGCACGTGCAGGGCGGAGTCCAGCAGCGCCGGGTGCAGTCCGAACCGGCCGGCGTCGGGCTGCTGCGGCTGCGGGAGCTCCGCCTCGGCGAAGACCTCCGCGCCGAGCCGCCAGGCCGCGCGCAGTCCCTGGAACGCCGGGCCGTAGCCGAAGCCGCCCTCGGCGAAGCGCTGGTAGAGGCCCTCCACCGGCAGCGGGACGGCGCCGGGCGGCGGCCAGTCCGCCAGTCCTCCCGGCTCCTGCGGGACGCCGCCGGTCAGCTGGCCGCCGGCGTTGCGGGTCCAGGGTTCGCCGGGGGGCGCGTCCTCGGCCCTGGTGTACACGTTCAGCGTCCGGATGCCGGTGGCGTCCGGGGCGCCGACGGCGAGTTGCAGGGTGACCGCGGCGTCCTCGGCCAGGGCCAGCGGCGCCTCCAGGGTGAGTTCCTCGACCTGGTGGCAGCCGACCTGGTCACCGGCCCGGAAGGCCAGTTCCAGGAAGGCGGTGGCCGGGAACAGCACCCCGTCGAAGACCCCGTGGTCGGCCAGCCACGGGTGGGTACGCAGCGACAGCCTGCCGGTGAACAGGAATCCCTCGGAGTCGGCGAGCCGGCAGCCCGCGCCGAGCAGCGGGTGGTCGACCGGGAGCAGCCCAGCCGCGGGCAGGTCCGCGCCGGCCGATGTGCCTTCCAGCCAGTAGCGGCTGCGCTGGAAGGCGTAGGTGGGCAGGGCACCGGCCCGGCGCCGGTGTCGGCGAAGGCCGCCGCCCAGTCCACGGGACGCCGTGGACGTGCAGCCGGGCCAGCGCGGCGGTCGCCGACGCGGCCTCGGTCCGGTCCTTGCGCAGCAGCGGCACCAGTACCGCGGGCCCGGTCAGGCAGTCCTCGCCGAGGCCGCAGAGCGCGCCGTCCGGCCCGAGTTCCAGGTAGCCGGTCACGCCCTCGCGCTCCAGCCGGCGCATGCCGTCCAGGAACCGCACGGTGCCGCGCAGGTGGCGGACCCAGTAGTCGGCGTCGGGGCCACCGGTTCCCCGGTGAGGTCGGAGAGCAGGGTGATGGCCGGTTGCCGGTACTCGACGCCCTCGGCGATCCGGCGGAACCCGGCCAGCGCCGACTCCATCCGGGGCGAGTGGAAGGCGTGGCTCACCCGCAGCCGCCGGGCGCGGCCGCCGAGTGCCCCGGCCCGGGCGACGACTTCGAGCACCGCCTGCTCGTCGCCGGAGACCACGGTCGCGGCCGGGCCGTTGACGGCGGCGACGGACACCTCCCCGGTCAGTCCTTCGAGCAGCGGCAGTACCTGCTGCTCGGGCAGGGTCAGCGCGGCCATCGCGCCGCCCTCGGGCAGGGCCTGGAGCAGCCGTCCCCGGGCGGCGACCAGCGCGGCGGCGTCGGGCAGGGTGAGCACCCCGGCGACATGGGCCGCGGCCAGTTCGCCGATGGAGTGGCCGAGCAGGTAGTCCGGGCGCACGCCCCAGTGCTCGACCAGCCGGAACAGGGCGACGCCGAGGGCGAACAGCGCGGGCTGGGTGTACCCGGTGCGGTCCAGCAGGCCCGGGTCGGGCGCTTCCAGCACCTCCCGCAGGGGGCGGTCCAGCAGCGGGTCGAGTTCGGCGCAGACCTGGTCGTAGGCGTCGGCGAAGACCGGGTAGCGGGCGTAGAGCCCGGCTCCCATGCCCGGACGCTGGCTGCCCTGGCCGGGAAGAGGAACGCGGTCTTCCGGGCGGTGCCCGCGGCCGTCCCGAGCACCAGCTCGGGGCGGCCCCGCCGGACGCCAGCGCGGCCAGGCCGCGCCGCAGTTCGCCGCGGTCGGCGCCGATGACGGCGGCGCGGTGCTCGAAGGCGCTGCGCTGCACCGCCAGCGAATAGCCCGGGTCGGTCTGCGGTCGGCTGGGCCCTCCCGGTCGTCCGGCCCGGTGCCGTCCCGCCCGGCGCCGTTCTGCGCGCCGCCCTTCCTGTGCGCTGCCTCCTGTCGCTGCCGCCCTGTGCGCCGCTGTCCTGCGCGAGGTGGCGCAGCAGTCGGGCGGCCTGCTCGCGCAGGGCGTCCGCGCTGCGGGCGGAGAGCAGCCAGGGCATCGGCGCCTCCGGTGCCGCCGGTGCGGGGCGGGCCCGAGCACCGGCGCGAGGTCGTCGGCGGGCAGTTCCAGCACGGTGTGCGCGTTGGTGCCGCTGACCCGAACGAGGACCGCGGCCCGCCGCGGGCGTCCGGTCTGGCCACGGCACGGTCTCGGTGAGCAGCCGGACCGAGCCCGCCGACCAGTCCACGAACGGCGTGGCCGGTCCACGTGCAGGGTCGGCGGCAGTGTCCCGTGGTGCATCGCCAGCACCATCTTGATGATCCCGGCGACCCCGGCCGCGGCCTGGCTGTGCCCGATGTTGGACTTCAGCGAGCCGAGCCACAACGGCCGTTCCCGGGCCGGTCCTGGCCGTGGTGGCCAGCAGCGCCTGAGCCTCGATCGGGTCACCGAGCCGGGTGCCGGTGCCGTGCGCCTCCACCGCGTCCACCTCGGCCGCCGACAGTCCGGCACTGGCCAGCGCCTGCCGGATCACCCGTTGCTGGGAGGGGCCGTTGGGGGCGGTCAGACCGTTGCTGGCGCCGTCCTGGTTCGCCGAGCCGCGTACCAGCGCCAGTACCGGGTGGCCGTGGCGGCGGGCGTCGGAGAGCCGTTCCAGTACCAGCAGCCCGGCTCCCTCGGCCCAGGAGGTGCCGTCGGCGGCCGCGGCGAAGGGCTTGCAGCGGCCGTCCGCGGCCAGCACCCGTGCCTGCTGAACTCGACGAAAGCCCCGGGGTGGACATCACGGTCACCCCGCCGGCCAGCGCCAGCGAGCACTCGCCCGAGCGCAGCGCCTGCGCCGCCAGGTGCACCGCGACCAGCGAGGAGGAGCAGGCCGTGTCCACGGTGACCGCCGGCCCCTCCAGGCCGAGGATGTAGGAGATCCGGCCGGACGCCACACTGCCCGCACTGCCGATGCCGAGGTAACCCTCGAACTCCTCGGAGGGTTCGGCCACCCGCGAGCCGTAGTCGTGGTGGCTGCAACCGACGAAGACACCCGCCGCGCTGCCCTTGAGGCTCAGCGGGTCGATCCCGGCCCGCTCGAACGCCTCCCAGGAGATCTCCAGCAGCAGCCGCTGCTGCGGGTCCATGGTCTGCGCCTCGCGCGGGGAGATGCCGAAGAAGGCAGGGTCGAACTGGTCGGCGTCGTGCAGGAAGCCGCCCGCCCTGGCATAGGTCCGGCCGACCCGCTCCGGGTCGGGGTCGTAGAGGCCGTCCAGGTCCCAGCCGCGGCCGGCGGGGAAGCCGCTGATCGCGTCGACGCCACCGGCGACCAGCTCCCACAACTCCTCGGGGCTGCTGATCCCGCCCGGGTAGCGGCAGCTCATGGCCACCACCGCGATCTCCTCGGCGCCGTCGACCACGGGCATGGCCGCGGCCGGTGTCCGCTCCGGGGCGGCCGCCCCGAGCAGTTCCCCGCGCAGGTGGGCGGCCAGCACGGTGGCCGTGGGGTAGTCGAAGGCCAGCGTCACCGGCAGCGGCAGGCCGGTGGCCTGGGACAGCCGGTTGCGCAGGTCCACCGCGGTCAGCGAGTCGAATCCGATGTCCCGGAAGGCCCGGTCCGGCTCCACCTCCTGCGGACCGGCGTGCCCGAGCACCGCGGCGACCTCGGTCCGCACCAGCTCCACCAGCTCCCGCTCCCGTTCCGCCGCGGACAGCGGGGAGAGCCGGGCCATGAATGACGTAGCATCAGCTGATGCATCGTCATGACTTTTATGCTTTGTCAGTTCCCTTTTCACCTCGGCCAGTTCACTGATCAGTCGGCTCGGCCGGAGCGCGGTGTAGGCGCGGGTGAAGCGGTCCCAGGCGAAGTCGGCGATCAGCACCCTGGCGTCGTCGTGGTCCAGTGCCTGCTGGAGCGCTGCGGCCGCCAGTCGCGGATCCATCGCGGGCAGGCCGTTGCGCACCAGCCGTTCGCTGACCGCTCGGCGGCCAGGCTCTCGCCCGCCCACAACCCCCAGGCCACCGAGGTGGCGGGCAGCCCCAGGTCGCGCGCGGTGCTGCGCCAGTGCGTCCAGATAGGCGTTTGCCGCGGCGTAACTGCCCTGGCCGGTGCCGCCCAGCGTGCCCGCCAGCGAGGAGAACAGCACGAACGCCGACAGGTCCAGGCCGCGGGTGAGCCGGTCCAGGTTGGCCGCGGCGTCGAGCTTGGGCCACAGCACGCCCGCCGCGCGCTCCGGAGTGATCGAGTCGATCACCCCGTCGTCCAGCACACCGGCCGCGTGCATCACCGCCCGCAGCGGCCGCTCGGGCGGGAGCCCTCCAGCAGCGCCGCCATCGCCTCCTGGTCGGCGGCGTCGCAGGCGGCCACGGTGACCTCCGCGCCCAGCTCCTCCAGCTCGGCCAGCAGCGCGTCCAGGCCGGGCGAGGCCGGGCCCCCGGCTGGTCAGCAGCAGGTGCGGAGCGCCCTCGCGGGCCAGCCAGCGGGCGATCTGCGCGCCCACGCCACCGGTGCCGCCGGTCACCAGCACCGTGCCCTCCGGCCGCCAGTCGCGGAGCGGGGCAGTGCCGCCGAGCGCGGCGCGGGTCAGCCTGCGGCCGTAGACCCCGGAGCCGCGCACCGCCAGCTGGTCCTCGCCGGCCGGCCCGGCCAGCAGCTGCGCCAGCCGGTCGGCCGCCCGCTGGTCCAGCCGCTGCGGCAGGTCGACCAGGCCCCCAGCGCTGCGGGTACTCGACCCCGGCGACCGTGCCCAGGCCCCAGGTCAGCGCCTGGAGCGGGCTGTGCAGCCGGTCGGACCGGCCCACCGAGACCGCGCCCCGGGTCGCGCACCACAGCGGGGCGTCCAGGCCGGGCTCGCCCAGTGCCTGGAGCAGCGCGACCGTCAGCACCAGGCCGACCGGCAGCGCGGAGTCCGCGCCGTACGGCTCCTCGGCGAGCGCCAGCAGCGACAGCACTCCGGCGGGCGGCCCCGGCTCCGTTCCTGCTCCGCCTTCCGCCGCACCCGCCTGCGCCTCCGCCTCCGCCTGCGGGCCGGACCGGATCAGGGCCGCCCGCAGCCGGTCGGCGAGCGCGCCGCGGTCCGCGCCGCCCGCCCGCACCGGCACCGGATCCGCGCCGTGCGCCCGCAGCGTCCGCAGGCAGCCCTCGACCACCGGGTCGGCCTCGGCCCGGGCGGCAGCACGACCAGCCAGCGGCCGCCCAGCCGGGGCGTGCCGCCGGGCGACAGCGCCCTCCAGTCGACCTTGTAGCGCCAGCCGTCCACGGTGTCCCGGCCCTGGCGGCCGTGCAGCCAGCCGGAGAGCGCGGGGACCAGCGTCGTCAGTGAGCCGCGCAGCTCCTCGTCGTCCACCTTCAGGATGTCGGCCAGCGCCTCGGCGTCCTCGCGCCGGACGATCTCCCAGAAATCCCGGTCGGCGCCGCCGGTGCCGCCCGGTTCCGGCTGCGCCATCCGCTCCGGGCCGGGTCGCAGCCAGTAGCTCTGCTGCTGGAAGGCGTAGGTGGGCAGCGGGCAGCGCCGCGCGCCGGTACCGGCGAACACCGCCTCCCAGTCCAACTGCCCGCCGAGTACCTGGAGTTCGGTCAGCGAGGTGAGCAGGCGGGCAATGCCGCCCTCGTCCCTGCGCAGGGTGCCCACGGCGCCGCCGCCCGCCCGGACGCCTCCACGGCCTCCTGGAGCCAGACGGTGAGCGCCGGATGGGTGCTGCACTCGACGAACAGCCGATGGCCGTCGGCGAGCAGTGCGTCCACCGCGGCGGCGAACTCCACCGGCTGCCGCAGATTGCGGTACCAGTAGTGGGCGTCCAGGGCGGCGGTGTCCAGCGCCCCGGTGACGGTGGAGTAGAACGGGATCCGCGTGGCCTGCGGCTCGATCCCGGCCAGTACCGTCAGCAGTTCTCCCGGATCCGCTCGACCTGGAGCGAGTGCCCGGCGAAGTCCACGCCGGGGATCGGCCAGCTGAGCACCCGGCGGCGGAGAGCCGTTCGCGAGCACGGCCAGCGCTCCGGCTCGCCCGACACCGCGACCGAGGCCGGCCCGTTCACCGCGGCCACCCCGAGCTGCCCCGCCCACTGCGCCAGGTGCTCGCGCACCGCTCGACCGGCAGCGGACGAACAGCATGCCGCCGTGACCGGTCAGCGCGCGCAGCGCCGGCTGCGCAGGGCGACCACCTTGGCCGCGTCCTCCAGGGTCAGTGCCCCGGCACGCAGGCGGCCGCGATCTCGCCCTGGCTGTGGCCGAGCGGCGTCCGGCAGCACGCCGTGACTGCGCACACCTCGGCCAGCGCGACCAGACCGCGAACAGCACCGGCTGCACCACATCGACCCGGTCCAGCGACGGCGCTCCCGGCTCCTCCCGGAGCACCGCCGACAGCGACCAGTCCACATGCGGGGCCAGTGCGCGCTCGCACTCGGCGATGCGCCCGGCGAACACCGTTGACTGCTCCAGGAGTTCCAGGGCCATACCGGTCCACTGGGACCCCTGGCCGGGGAAGACCAGCACCGTCCTGGCCGAGGGCCCGGCGACGGCGGCCGGGGCGATCACCCCGGGCCCGCGACGGCCCTCGGCCAACGCCACCAGCCCGCTCAGCAGTTGCTCGCGGTCCGCGCCGACCACGGCCGCGCGGTGCTCGAACGCGGTCCTGGTGGTCGCCAGCGAGTAGCCGGTGTCCGCCGCCGAGATCTCCGGATGAACAGTCAGATAACGGTGCAGTCCGGCTGCTTGGCCCGCCAGTGCCTCGGGGTGCGGGCGGAGAGCGGCCAGGGCACGACCGGGTCCGGACCGGCCCGCTCCGGCCGCTGGTCCGCGACGGCACCGGCGGGCGGCTGCTCCACAATGACATGCGCGTTGGTGCCGCTCAGGCCGAAGGAGGACACCCCGGCCCGGCGTGGGCGTCCGGTGCGTGGCCACGGCGCGGCCTCGGTCAGCAGCCTGACCGAGCCGGCCGACCAGTCCGCCTCGGGGTGGGCCGGTCCACATGCAGGGTCTGCGGCAGCATGCCGTGCCGCATCGCCAGCACCATCTTGATGATCCCGGCGACCCCGGCCGCCGCCTGACTGTGCCCGATATTCGACTTCAGCGACCCCAGCAGCAACGGCTGCTCCAGTGAACGTTCCTGACCATAGGTCAGCAGCAGGGCGTCGGCCTCGATCGGGTCACCGAGCCGGGTTCCGGTGCCGTGCGCCTCGACCGCGTCCACCTCCGCCGGGGCCAGCCCGGCATCCGCCAGCGCTCCTCGGATCACCCGCTGCTGGGCCGGCCCGCTGGGAGCGGTCAGGCCGTTGCTGGCGCCGTCCTGGTTCACCGCCGAGCCACGCAGCACCGCCAGCACCGGGTGGCCGTTGCGGCGGGCGTCCGACAGCCGCTCCAGTACCAGCATTCCCACTCGGCCATACCGAAGCCGTCGGCGGCGGCCGAGAAGGACTTGCAGCGGCCGTCGGCGGCCAGCCCGCGCTGGCGGCTGAAGCCGGTGAAGGAGAGCGGGCTGCCCATGACCGTGGCGCCCCCGGCCAGGGCCAGCGTGCACTCACCTGCCCGCAGCGCCCGGGCGGCCAGGTGCACCGCCACCAGCGAGGAGGAACAGGCCGTGTCGACGGTAATCGCCGGCCCCTCCAGCCCCAGCTGGTAGGCGACCCGGCCGGAGAGCACGCTGGTGGAGATCCCGGCGATGAACAGCCCCTCCAACTCCTCCGGAATCTCATGCAGTCCGCCGCCGTAGCCCTGGTAGGACGCTCCGGCGAACACCCCGGTACGGCTGCCGCGCAGCGTTGCCGGGTCGATCCCGGCCTGCTCGAACGCCTCCCAGGCGGTCTCCAGCAGCAACCGCTGCTGCGGGTCCATCGCCAGCGCCTCACGCGGCGAGATCCCGAAGAAGCCGGGGTCGAACCGCCCGGCGTCCTGGACAAAACCCCCGGCGGCGGCATAGCTCCTGCCGGGCCGGTCCGGGTCGGCGTCGTAGAGGTCGGCCAGCGGCCAGCCCCGGTCGTCCGGCAGTTCGCCGACCACGTCCCGGCCCTCGGCGACCAGCTGCCACAGGTCGTCCGGGTGCGCACCCCGCCGGGGTAGCGGCAGCTCATGCCGACCACCACGACCGGGTCGTCGTCGGCCGCGACAGCAGCGGGCGTGAGGGGCGCGGCGGCCCCGGCGGTGGTGTCCGCGCCGAGCAGCCGCTCACCCAGATGCCTGGCCAGGGCGGCAGCCGAGGAGTAGTCGAAGACCACGGTCACCGGCAGCCGCAGCCCGGTCGCCGCGTTCAGCCGGTTGCGCATGTCGACGGCGGTGAGCGAGTCGAAGCCCAGGTCCCGGAAGGCACGGTTGGGTGCGATGGTGTCCGGCGAGTCGTGGCCGAGCACCCCGGCCGCCTGGCCGCGCACCAACTCGACCAGCACCCGCCCGCGTTCGGCCTCCGGCAGCGGCAGCAGCCGCTCGCGCAACGCGCCCAGCCCGCTGCCGGGCTGCGGCGCCGGGGCCGACTCGGCCGCCAGCACCCGCTTCACCTCGGGCAGTTCGCTGATCAGCGGGCTGGGCCTGGCCGAGCTGAACACCGTGCCGAAGCGGTCCCAGTCGATGTCAGCGACCACCACCACGGTCTCGTCGTGGTCCAGCGCCTGCTGGAGGCCGGTGATGGCGGTCCTGGGCGGCATGAACAGGATGCCGTGGCCGCGCAGGTTCTCCTCCACCAGGTTCGCCGCCATGCCGCCGTGTTCCGGGCTCCAGATGCCCCACACCACCGAGGTCGCCGGCAGACCCCGGCTCCGGCGGTTCTCGGCCAGCCCGTCGAGGTAGGCGTTGGCCGCCGCATAGGCGCCGTGAATGGCACTGCCCCACACCCCGGAGATCGAGGAGAACAGCACAAACGCGTCCAGCGGCTGCTCACTCCGCTCCCCGAACAGCAGGTCCAGATTGACTGCCCCGCCGACCTTGGCATACAGGGTTCCGGCGAACTCCTCCAGATCGGTGTCCGGCAGCGGAACCAGCGCTCCGGCTCCGGCCGCGTGCAGCACCGAACGGATCCGGGAGCCGTCCAGCTCCACATTCCGCCTGAGTGCGCGCAGCGCCTCCAGGTCGGCGACATCGCAGCCGGCCAGGGTCACCCTGGCCCCAACCCTTCCAGTTCGCATGCCAGTTGTCCGGCCCCGGGGCATCGGGGCCGGCCCTGCTGACCAGCACCAGGTGTTCGGCGCCACGCTCGGCCAGCCAGCGGGCGATCTGGGCGCCAATGCCACCGGTGCCACCGGTGATCAGCACAGTGCCGCGCGGGCGCCAGTGGCGTGGCACGGCGGCCGTGCCCAGTGGCGCACGCACCAGCCGGCGGCCATGGGCGGCTCCGGCCCGCAGCGCCACCTGGTCCTCGGCCGGGAGCCCGGCGCGGGCGTGGTCCGCCAGCGTCCGGCACAGCCGGGCCGAGGCGTCCCGGTCCAGGCCCGGCGGCAGGTCGACCAGGCCGCCCCAGCGCGTCGGGTACTCCAGCGCGGCGCACCGGCCCAGCCCCCAGAGCAGGCTCTGCGCGGCGCTGACCGGGCCGTCGTCGGGGCCGGTCGACACCGCGCCCCTGGTCGCCCACCACAGCCTGGCCTCCAGCCCGGTGTCACCGAGGGCCTGCACCAACGCCAGGCTCAGCGCCGCGCCCACAGCGACAGCGGGGTGGTCGGGGTGCGGACGCTCGTCCAGACCGACCAACGACAGCACCCCGCGCACCGGCACGGCGGCGCCCTCCGCAGCCTCGCGCAGCCGCTCCGCCAGCACCGCCCGGTCGCCCTCCGCCGCCGTGAGCACCAGCCGGAGGACGGTGGCCCCGCCCTGCTCCAGCGCGCGGGCGCAGTCGTCGGCCGAGTCGCGCTCGTCCCGCTGCTCCTGCTGCCCCCGCTGCTCCCGCCGCTCCTGCTGCTCCGTGCTGAGCAGCAGCCAGGCGCCGGAGAGTGTGGGCGCGGCCTCCTCCGGCAGCCGCCGCCACTGCACCCGGTAGCGCCAGGAGTCGAGCACAGCGTGTTCGCTCCGCTGCTCGCGCCAGCGGACCAGCGCCGGGAGCACGGTGCTCAGCGGATCCTCGGCACGGACGCCCAGGTCCTCGCTCAGCCGCTCGGGGTCGCCGCCGCCGAGCGCCTGCCAGAGCCCGTCGTCCTCGGACGCGTCGGTGGCCGTCGCCGCAGGGGCGTCCGGCAGCCAGTAGGAGCGGCGCTGGAAGGGGTAGGTGGGCAGGGCGACCCGGTCCGGCGGGCAGTCGGCGAAGACCCGGTCCCAGTCGGGGACCAACCCGCCCGCGTATGCCTCACCCAGCGACAGCAGGAACCGGTCCAGGCCGCCCTCGCCACGCCGCAGCGTGCCGAGCACGACCGCCGGGCCCTGCGCGCTGTCAGCGGTTCCAGCATCCTCGGCGGTCTGCTGGAGCCCGAATCCGAGCACCGGGTGCGGACTGGGTTCCACAAAGAACCGGAACCCCTCCCCCAGCAGGCCACGCGCGGTCTCCTCAAACCGCACCGTCTCCCGCAGGTTGCGGTACCAGTAACCGGCGTCCAGCGCCTCGCCGTCCAACCGCCCACCGGTCACCGTGGAATAGAACGGCACCTCACCACGACGCGGGGCAACCGGCGCCAGCGCGGCCAGCAACTCCTCCCGGATCCGCTCCACCTGCACCGAATGCGACGCATAATCCACCTCCACCAACCGCGCCCCCACCCCACCACCCACCAACGAACCCACCAACTCCCGCACCTCACCACCCCACCGGAAAACCACCGTCGAACACGGACCATTCACCGCCGCCACGACAACCCCCCCCCAACCCCCCAACAACCCCTCCACCTCACCCACCGACAACCCCACCCACGCCATACCACCCCCACCCGCCAACACCCCCAACAACCGCGAACGCAACGCCACACCCGCGCACCATCAACCAACGACAACACCCCCGCCACACACGCCGCCGCCGCAATCTCCCCCTGCGAATGCCCCACCACCACATCCGGCACCACCCCAAAACCCCGCCACACCTCCGCCAACGACACCATCACCGCCCACAACACCGGCTGCACCACATCCACCCGATCAAACCCCGGAGCACCCCCCCGACCAGCCACCACATCACCCAACGACCACTCCACAACGGCGCCAGAGCCCGCTCACACTCCGCCAACCGCGCCGCAAACACCGACGACTCCCGCAACAACAACCGACCCATCCCCACCCACTGCGACCCCTGCCCCGGAAACACAAACACCGACCGACCAGAGGAAGCCGCAGTCCCAGTCACCAGTCGGGATGCCGGACGCCCCTCGGCCAACGCCCGCAAGCCGTCCTTGATTTCGTCTCCGCCCCGCCCACCAGTACCGCGCGCTGCTCGAAGGCGGTGCGGGTGGTTGCCAACGCCCGGGCGACGGCGCCCGGTTGCAGGCCCGGCTCCGCGTCCAGCCGGGCCAGCAGCCGGGACGCCCGGGCACGCAGCGCGGCATCGCCGCGTGCCGACAGCACCCGGCAGCAGGGTGGGCGCCTCGTCCGTTGCCAAGGGCCGCTCCGACACCGGCGCGGGGGGCTGCTCCAGCACCAGGTGGGCGTTGGTGCCGCTGACGCCGAACGCGGAGACCGCCGCCCGACGCGGGCGGCCGGTCCGCGGCCATGGCTCGGCGTGCGCCAGCAGCCTTACCGCGCCCGCCGACCAGTCCACCATCGGCGTCGGCTCGTCCGCGTGCAGAGTGCGCGGCAGCTCGCCGTGCTGCATCGCCAGCACCATCTTGATCACACCGCCGACCCCGGCCGCCGCCGAGGTGTGGCCGATGTTGGACTTCAACGACCCCAGCCACAAGGGCTGTTCGGCCGGACGATGCCTGCCGTAGGTGGCCAGCAGGGCCCTGGCCTCGATCGGGTCGCCCAGCTTGGTCCCGGTACCGTGCGCCTCCACCGCGTCCACCTCGGCGGCGGTCAGGCCGCAGTCCGCGAGCGCCGCCCGGATCACCCGCGCTGCGCCGGACCGCTCGGCGCGGTAAGGCCGTTGCTGGCACCGTCCTGGTTCACCGCCGAGCCCGGATCACCGCCAGCACCTGGTGCCCCAGTCGCTCGGCCTCGGACAGCCGCTCCAGCAGCAGCACACCGACGCCCTCGGACCAGCCGGTGCCGTCCGCGCCCGCCCCGAACGCCTTGCAGCGTCCGTCGACGGAGAGCGCCCGCTGCCGGCTGAAGGCCACAAACGCGTCCGGGTTGGCCAGTACCGAGACGCCACCGGCCAACGCGGCGGTGCAGTCCCGGCCCGCAGCGCCCGCACCGCCAGATGCAGCGCCACCCAGCGAGGAGGAGCAGGCAGTGTCCACGGTCACCGCCGGGCCCTCCAGGCCCAGCGTGTAGGAGATCCGGCCGGAGATCACACTGCTGGCCGTACCGGTCTCCAACAGGCCCTGAACTTCCGGGAGTTCCCGGCCGCCCGCACCGTAGCCATTGGCTATCGCGCCCAGGAAGACGCCGGTGCGGGTGCCGCGCAGCGCCACCGGGTCGATCCCGGCCCGCTCGACGGTCTCCCACGCCGTCTCCAGCACCAGCCGCGCTGCGGATCGGTCGCCAGCGCCTCACGCGGGGAGATGCCGAAGAAGTCCGCGTCGAACTCGCCTGCCTCGTGCAGGAATCCCCCGTGCCTGGTGTAGGAGGTACCGGGACGGTCGGGGTCCGGGTGGTAGAGGCCCTCCACGTCCCAGCCCCGGTCGGTCGGCCAGGACGAGATCGCGTCGCCGCCCCGGTCCAGCAGCTCCCACAGCCGCTCGGGAGTGTCGGCCCCACCGGGGTAGCGGCAGCCCATGGAAACGATGGCGATGGGTTCACGGCGGGCGTCCTCGGCCTCGCGCAGGCGCCGACGGGCGTCGCCCAGGTCGGCGGTGGCACGCCTGAGGTAGTCGAGCAGCTTCTCGTCGTCGGGCATCAGTGCCAGCTCTCCTTCAGGCCGTACCGTGGTTGTCGCCGGTGTCCTTGAAGTCGGGGGGATTGAAGTCAGGGCTCTGGACATCCCTGTTGAACTCGCGGTCGAGCAGCGCGAACAGCTCGTCGGCGGTCGCGGTCTCCGTGCCCTCTGGCAGTGGTTCGGCCGCTCTGCGCTCCGGCGGCGCGGCGCGGCGTGTCCGCTGTCCCCAGCCGCGCAGCAGCCCGTGCAGCCGGTCGCCCACCTGCTCGGCCTCGGCCGTGCCCCTGGTCGCGGCTGCGACGCTGTCCAAGGTGGCTGCCAGCCGGTCGAGTTCGGCCAGCAGTCCGGCCAGTGGATCTGCGCGGTCCTCAAGTTGTTCGCACAGGTGGTCCGCCAGCGCCCCCGGGGTCGGGTGCTCGAAGACCACGGTCGGCGCGATCGGCAGTCCGGTGGCTTCGCACAGCCGGTTGCGGAAGCGCAGGGCCAGCAGCGAGTCGAAACCCGCCTCGGCGAAGGGGCGTTCCGGACGCACGGCGCTCGCCCCGGAGTGCCCGAGTACGGCTGCGGCGTGGCCGGTGACCAGGTCCAGCACCGCCTGCCGCCGCCCGGCCGGATCCAGCCCGGCCACCCGCGCGGCCAGCCGCGCGGGTGCGTCGTCGACCGCCGGCTCCACTGCGGCCGGGTCTGCCGGGTCTGCCGGGGCCCGGCCGACGGTCCCGCCGGGCAGCCCGGTCCGGCCCGGGGTGGGCAGCCAGAAGCGGTCGCGCTCGAAGGGGTAGGTGGGCAGCGGCACCGGCACCGTGCCGGTCCGGTCCGGGAGCAGCGCCCGCCAGTCCACCGGTGCGCCGCCGCACCAGGCCTCGGTGAGCGCGGCCAGCAGCCGGTCCGGGCCGCCGTCACCGCGCCGCAGCGTGCCCAGCGCGGTCACCGGACGGGCCGACTGCTCGGCGACGCCCTCGATCCCGGCCAGCAGCACCGGGTGCGGGCTGACCTCGACGAACAGGTCGTGGCCGGCGGCCAGCAGGGCCCGGACGGCCTCGGCGAACAGCACCGGCTCGCGCAGATTGCGGTACCAGTAGTCGGCGTCGAGCAGCGTCCGGTGCAGCAGGCCGCCGGTGACCGCCGAGTAGAGCGGTACGGCAGCGGGCCCGGGCCGAAGGTCGGCCAGTTGCTCGCGCAACTCGGCCTCGATCTCCGCCACCTGGGCGGAGTGCGCGGCGTAGTCGACCGGGATCCGCCGGGCCCGCGGCAGGTGGCCAGCAGCACGGCGAGTTCCTCCGGTGCGCCCGCGACCACCACTCCCGTGGGTCCGTTGATCACGGCAACGCAGATGCGGTCCCCGGCGTCCGGCAGCAGCTCCCGGACCTGCTCGGCCGGGGCCGCGACCGAGACCATGCCACCGCGTCCGGACAGCCGCAGCAGCGCCCGGCTGCGCAGTGCGACCACCTTGGCGGCGTCGGCGAGCGACAGCGCCCCGGCCACGCAGGCGGCCGCGATCTCGCCCTGGCTGTGGCCGACCACGGCGTCGGGGCGGACCCCGGTGCTGCGCCAGTGCTCGGCCAGTGCCACCATCACCGCGAACAGCGCGGGCTGGACCACATCCACCCGCTTCAGTGATGGAGCGTCAGCCTTCTTTCGCAGAAGTCCCTCCAACGACCAGTCCGTCCAATGGGCCAGCTCGCGGCCGCAGTCCGCGACTGCCTGGGCGAACACCGGCGAGGTGTCGAGCAGTTCGGCGGCCATCCCGACCCACTGCGAGCCCTGCCCGGGAAAGACGAAGACGGTCCGGCCGCCACGGGACCAGCCCTGTTCGGTGCCGGGGGACGGCGTGCCCTCGGCCAGGGCATCGAGCCGGCCGAGGAGTTCGGCCCGGCCGGTGCCGGTCGCGGCTGCCCGGCAGGGCAGCGCGGGCCGGGTGGTGGCGAGGGCGTGGGCCACGGCGGCCGGTCCGAGCCCGGGCCGGGCGTCCAGGTGTTCCCGCAACCGCCGGGCCTGACGGCGCAGCGCGGCCGGGTTGCGGGCGGAGAGCAGCCAGGGCACCGGCTGCGGCTCCGGGGGTGCGGCCGGCGCCGCCGGTTTCACGGATTCCTCGCCGTCCCGCGCGGGCGCCTGTTCCAGTACCGCGTGGGCGTTGGTCCCGCTCATCCCGAAGGCGGAGACGCCGGCCCGGCGCGGGCGGCCGTCGGTCTGCCAGGGCCGGGCCCGGTCGAGCAGCCGGACCGCACCGGCGGACCAGTCGATCCGGCTGGACGCCCGCTCGGCGTGCAGGGTGCCCGGCAGCACCGCATGCCGCAGTGCCATCACGGTCTTGATCACCCCGGCCACCCCGGCCGCGGCCTGGGTGTGGCCGATGTTGGACTTGAGCGATCCCAGCCACAGAGGCCGCTCTGCCGTGTGTTCCTGACCATAGGTCAGTAGCAGTGCACGGGCCTCGATCGGGTCCCCGAGGACGGTGCCGGTGCCATGTGCCTCGACCAGGTCGACCTCGGCGCCGGACAGTCCGGCCCCGGCCAGGGCCGCCCGGATCACCCGCTGCTGGGCCGGGCCGCTGGGCGCGGTGAGGCCGTTGCTGGCGCCGTCCTGGTTCACCGCGGTCCCACGGACCAGCGCCAGCACCGGATGCCCCTGGCGCCGGGCGTCCGACAGTCGTTCGACCAGCAGCATGCCCACACCCTCGCCCCAGCCGGTACCGCCGGCCTCCTCGGCGAAGGAGCGGCAGCGGCCGTCCGGGGACAGGCCCCGCTGACGGCTGAACTCGACGAAGACGTCCGGTCCGGCCATCACCGCGGCCCCGCCGACCAGGGCGAAGGTGCAGTCCCCGGCGCGCAGCCTGGCCTGCCAGGTGCAACGCCACCAGCGAGGAGGAGCAGGCCGTTTCCACGGTCACGGCGGGGCCGCCGAGACCGAGGGTGTAGGCGATGCGGCCTGAGGCGACGCTGGTCACGGTGCCGCTGAGCAGGTGCCCCTCGACGTCGGCCGCCGGGTCCTGCGGGCCCGCGGCGTACCCCTGGGCGGCGACGCCGACATAGACACCGCCCTGACTGCCGCGCACCGAGGCGGGATCGATCCCGGCCCGTTCCAGGGCCTCCCAGCCGGTCTCCAGCAGCAGCCGCTGCTGCGGGTCCATCGCCAGCGCCTCACGTGGCGAGATCCCGAAGAACTCCGCGTCGAACTCGCCCGCGCGGTCCAGGAATCCGCCGCCGGTGGTGTAGAAGGTCCCCGGCCGCTCCGGATCCGGGTCGTAGAGGGATTCCAGCGGCCAGCCCCGGTCGGTCGGCAGTGGCCCGATCGCGTCGCCGCCTTCAACGACCAGCTGCCACAGCTCCTCGGGGGTGCGCACGCCGCCGGGGAACCGGCAGGCCATGGCCACGACCGCCAGCGGTTCGTCGGACGCGGCGGGCGGCCGCACCCCGGCGGCCGGGACGTGCTCAGACACCGGGTCCGGTTCGTCGGTGAGCTGCCGGTGCAGCTGTCCGGCCAGATCGTTGGCCGTGGGATGGTCGAAGACCGAGGTGAGCGGCAACGCCAGCCCGGTGGCGGCGACCAGGCGGTTGCGCAGTTCCACGGCGGTGAGCGAGTCAAAACCCGCATCACGGAACGGCCGGTCGGCGTCGATGCCGACGGCGGAGTCGTGTCCGAGCACCGCCGCCGCCTCGGTGCGGACCAACTCCCTCAGCAGCTGCCCGCGTTCGGCCTGCGGCAGTGCGGCGAGCCGACTGCGCCAGGCCGCCGCACCGTCCTGCGGGGCGGCTGTACCGGGGTCGCTTCCGCCGGTGGCCAGGGCCTCCGGCAGGCCGCGCAGCAGGGCGCTGTCGCGGGCCGACCGGAACAGCGGGGTGAAGCGCGCCCAGTCGACGTCGGCGATCACCGGCGTGCACTCGCCACGGGCCATGGCCTGGTCCAGGGCGGCGAGCGCGGCCTCGGGCGCCATCGGGACCAGCCCGTGCCGGCGCAGTCCGGTGCCGACCGCCCCGGCGGCCATACCCTCACCCGCCCAGGGACCCCAGGCCACCGAGGTGGCCGCGAGCCCACGGCCCGCCGCCGGGCGGCGACGGCGTCCAGGTGGCGTTGGCGGCGTAGTAGCCGCCCTGACCGCCGCTGCCCCAGGTCGCGGAGATGGACGAGAACAGCACGAAGGCATCCAGGGTCGGCCGGTCGAACAGCGCGTCGAGGTGGTCGGCCCCACGGGTCTTGGCGGCTGTCTGCTCGGCCAGGAGGTCGAGCGTCAGCCGGTCGAGCGGGGTGGCGGAGGTCAGCCCGGCCGCGTGGACGACAGCGGTGATCCGCTCCCCGGCGGGCAGTTGTGCCAGTGCCCGCTCCAGGGCCGCCCGGTCGGCGACATCGCAGGCCGAAATGGTGCTGCGGGCGCCCAGCCGGGTCAGTTCGGTGGCCAGCTCCGCCGCGCCCGGGGCGTCGGGGCCGCGCCTGCTCAGCAGTACCAGGTGCGCGGCGCCCCGGGCCGCCAGTCGGCGCGCCACGTGTCCGGCCAGACCGCCGGTGCCGCCGGTGATCAGCACGGTGCCGCGCGGCCGCCACGGTGCGCCGTCACCCGGGGCAGCGGCCGCCCACCGGCCCAGCCGGCGGCCGAGCGGCCCCGAGGGCCGGATTGCCACCTGGTCCTCTCCCCCGATCCCGGACAGCACCGTGACCAGGTCGTCCAGCGCGCGGGCGTCCAGGCGCTCCGGCAGGTCGACCAGGCCGCCCCAGCGGCGCGGGTGCTCCAGCGCCGCCACCCGGCCCAGGCCCCACACCTGCGCCTGCCCGGGGTCGACCGGGCCCGGGCCGTCCACCGCGATCCCGCCCCGGGTGGCGCACCAGAGCGGGGCGTGCACCGCCTTGTCGCCCAGCGCCTGCAACAGCGTCAGCGTCGCGGCTGGCGCGCAGTCCAGCGCTGCCAGGCCCGGTAGGGTCCGTGGGCCGACGCCGGCAGCGAGAGCACGCCGTCGACGCCCGAGGGCAGCAGTGCGGCCAGTTCCCGGCGTCCGGTCCCGGCGGGTACCGGGAGCACGGTGACCTCGGCCCCGGCCTGACGCAGCGCCCGTTCGCACTCCCCGGCCTGCGTCCGGCCGGCCCCCCGGGAGGACCAGCAGCCAGCGGCCGGAGAGTCCGGGGCGCTGCGCCGACACGGTCAGCGGCTGCCATTCCACCCGGTAGCGCAGCCGTTCGGCCTCGGCCCGCGCCTCCTGCCGGGAGCGCCATCCGGCCAGCGCGGCCGGAAGTTCGGCGATCTGTGACTGATCGTCAATTTCCAGCTCCCGCGCGAACTCGGGGATGTGATCGGGGTCGTCCAGCAGCCGCCAGAGCTGGTCCTGGGCGCCGCGCGGGCTCTCGGTCGGGGCCTGCGGGGCGGGCTGCGGCCAGTAGCGCACCCGCTGGAAGGGGTAGGACGGCAGGTCGATCCGGCGGGCGCCGCCGGTACCTGCTGCGGACCAGTTCACCCCGACGCCACGCACATACAGCCCGGCCAGCGCCGCCTCGACCGACGTGGCCTCCGGCCGGTTGGCGCGCAGCAGCGGCAGCGCGGCGCAGTCCGGGTCGTCCGGCAGGCAGGCGGAGAGCAGGCCGGAGAGCACACTGCCCGGACCGACCTCGACAAAGCTGGTCGCCCCGGCGTCCCGCAGGCTGCGCACGCCCTCCAGGAACCTCACGGTTTCACGTACTTGGCGCACCCAGTACTCCGGGGTGCACAACTGCCGCCCGGTGGCCCGTGCGCCGGTGAGGTTGGAGACCACGGTGATCCGCGGCGCGTGGTAGGCGAGCCCCTCGGCGATCTGCCGGTACTCGTCCAGCATTCCCTCCATCCGGGCGGAGTGAAAGGCATGACTGACCGTCAGTTTTCGGATCCGGCGCCCCTGGGCCCGGAACACCGGCGCCAGCCGCCGCAGTTCAGCACTTTCACCGGAGAGCACAGTGGCCCGGGGCCCGTTGACCGCGGCCAGCTCGACGCCGCCCTGCCCATGCCCGCGTATTCGGCCGCCAGTACCTCTGCGACCTCCTCCTCGGATGCCTCGACCGCGAGCATCGCACCGCCTTCGGGCAGGGCATCCATCAGCCGTCCGCGCGCCGCGACCAGGGCACAGGCGTCGGACAGGCCGAGCACGCCTGCCGCGTGCACAGCGGCCAGTTCGCCGATCGAGTGCCCGAGCAGCAGGTCGGGCCGTACCCCCCAGTGCCGGAGCAGCCGGTACAGCGCGGTCTCCAGCGCGAACAACGCGGGCTGGGTGTACCGGGTCCGCTCCAGCAGCGCCGCCTCCGGGGTGCCCTCGGCGGCGAACATCAGCTCGCGCAGCGGCAGTTCGAGCCGCGGGGCCAGTTCGGTGAGCACCTCGTCCAGTGCGTCGGCGAAGACCGGTTCGGCCGCGTAGAGCTCCACTCCGCACCCGGCCCGCTGGCTGCCCTGCCCGGGGAAGAGGAAGGCGGTACGGCCGGGGAGGCCGACCGCGCCGGTGAGTACCGAGCCGGAGCGCCCCCCGGAGGCCAGGCTACGCAGCGCCCGGCGTACGGTCGCCCGGTCCCGGCCGAGGACCGCAGCCCGGTGCTCCAGCGCGGGCCGCCCCGAAGCCAGCGAATAGGCGGCGTCCTCCAGCCGCACACCGGGTTCGGCGAGCCTGGCGCGCAACCGGTGGGCCTGCGCCCGGAGCGCCCGCGGGCTGCGAGCGGAGAGCAGCAGCGGCAGCGGCGGTGCACTGCGCGCAGGCCGATCGGGCGCCTGCGGCAGCTCCGGTTCCGGGGCCTGTTCCAGAATCACATGGGCGTTGGTCCGCTGATCCCGAAGGAGGACACGCCGCGCGGCGCGGCACGCCGGTCCCGGGCCAGGGGACGCGCTCGGTGAGCAGTCGCAACTCGCCGGTGGACCAGTCCACATGCGGGTTGGGCTGCTCCGCGTGCAGGGTGCCGGGCAGTTCGCCGTGGCGGATGGCCAGGATCATCTTGATCACCCCTGCCGCCCCGGCGGCCGCCTGGGTGTGCCCGAGGTTGGACTTGACCGATCCGAGCCACAGCGGGCGGTCGGCGCCACGCCGCCCGCGGTGGACCGCCTGGAGCGCCTGGGCCTCGATCGGGTCGCCCAGTACCGTGCCGGTCCCGTGGGCCTCGACCGCGTCGATCTGCTCAGGACGCAGTCCGGCGTCGTCCAGCGCGGCCCGGATGACCTGCTGCTGGGAGGGACCATTGGGGGCGGTGAGGCCGTTGCTGGCGCCGTCCTGGTTCACCGCGCTGCGCTGATCAGAGCCAGTACCGGATGCCCGTGGCGGTGGGCGTCCGAGAGCCGTTCCAGCAGCAGCACCGCGGCGCCCTCGCCCCAGCCCGTGCCGTCCGCCTGCGCGGAGAAGGCCTTGCAGCGTCCGTCGGGCGCCAGGCCGCGTTGCCGACTGAACTCGACAAACAGTCCGGGGGTGCTCATCACGGTCACCCCGCCCGAGCGCCTGCTCGCAGTCGCCCCGGCGCAGCGCCTGCACCGCCAGATGGACCGCGACCAGCGAGGAGGAGCAGGCGGTGTCCAGGGTGAGCGAGGGGCCCTCCAGTCCGAGCACATAGGAGACCCGCCCGGAGAGCACACTGGCGGTGTTGCCGGTGAGCACATGCCCTCGGAGGTGCCCGGCGCCCCCGCCAGCAGCTGCGGGTAGTCCTGGCCGTTGGTGCCGACGAAGACGCCGATCTGACGGCCTTTCAGCGATGTCGGATCCTGCCCGGCGGCCTCCACGGCCTCCCAGGAGGTCTCCAGCAGCAGCCGCTGCTGGGGGTCCATGGCCAGCGCCTCGCGCGGCGAGATGCCGAAGAACTCCGCGTCGAAGCCGCTGATGTCGCGCAGGAACCCGCCCTGCCGACTGTAGGTGGTACCGGGATGGTCCGGGTCCGGATGGTAGAGGCGTTCGGTGTCCCAGCCCCGGTCGGGCGGCCAGTCCCCGACCGCGTCCACACCCTCGGTCAGCAACTCCAAGGTCCTGCGGCGTTCGACCCCGCCCGGGAAGCGGCAGCCGATGCCGACGACCGCGATCGGCTCCTGCGGCCGCGCCTCGGAGGCGGCCGGTGCACTGCTCGACTTGCCGGTCTGCTCCTCCTGTTCATCGGCGCCGCCCAGTTCGGCGAGCAGCCGGTCCGCCAGGCCCGCGGGCGTCGGGTGGTCGAACAGCACGGTGGCGGGCAGCCTGAGCCCGGTGGCCAGGCCGATCCGGTTGCGCAACTCCACGGCGGTGAGCGAGTCGAAGCCGAGCGCGGCAAAGGCCCGGTCCGGCAGCACCGCGTCGGCCGAAGCGTGCCGCAGTACGGCCGACGCGTGGCCGCGCACCAGGTCGGTCAGCATCCGGCGCCGGTCCTCGACAGCGGGCAGCGACGCCAGCCGCTCCGGAACCGAACCACCCGTCCCGGACCCGACGAGTGCGGGAGCAGGAGCAGGAGCAGGGACGGAGACGGGTGCGGCGGCCGGGGCGGGCAGCGCGCTCAGCAGCGCGTCCGCGCGCAGGCCCACCCGGCGGCGAAGCGGTGCCAGTCCGCGTCCGCGACCAGGATCTGGGTGTCATCGAGGTCCAGCGCCCGGCCGAGCGCGGCGACCGCTGCCGCCGGGTCCATCGGCGGCAGGCCGAAGTCCCGCAGCCGGTCCGCGACATGCGCGCCGAGCAGCCCGCCGCTGCCCCAGGCCCCCCAGGCAACCGCCGTGCCGGGCAGCCCCGCCGCCCGCCGCCCGGCGACCAGCGCGTCGACGGCGGCGTTGGCCGCCGCGTAGTTGCCCTGCCCGGCATTGCCCAGCACGCCCATCACCGAGCTGAAGACCACAAAGGCGGACAGGTCGTGCTCCACGGTCAGCTCGTGCAGGTTGAGCGCGGCCGTGAGCTTGGCCCGCAGCGGGACCGCGAAACGTTCGGGCGTCAGCGCGTCCAGCACCCCGTCGTCCAGCGCCCCGGCGGCATGCACCACGGCGGTCAGCGGGCAGGACTCCGGGACGGCGTCGATCACCGCCGCCAGCGCCGCCCGGTCGGCGGTGTCGCAGGCGACGATCGCCACCTCCGCGCCCGCATGCTCCAGCTCCGCCCGCAGCTGCTCGGCGCCGGGCGCGTCCGGGCCACGGCGGCTGACCAGCAGCAGCCGCTGCGCGCCACGCCCGGCGAGCCAGCGCGCGGTGTGTGCCCCCGCCGCGCCGGTGCCGCCGGTGACCAGCACCGTTCCATGCGGACGCCACGGGTCGCCACCCGCGGACAGCATGCTGACGCCCGACCCGGCCCTGTTGGCCACAGCCCCGTCGCGTACAGCCCCGTTGGCCACACCCCCGGATGGCGCGGTACCGGACAGCGGGCCGGGCGCGGCCACCAGCCGCCGCCCGTGCACACCGGCGGACCGCACCGCCAGCTGCTCCTCCGCACCGGCCGCGCCGGCCAGGACCGCGCACAGCCGCCGGGCAGCACGCTCGTCCGGTGCCCCGGCCAGATCGACCAGCCCGCCCCAGCGCTGCGGGTGCTCCAGCGCCACGGTTCGGCCAGGGCCGCCACTGCCGCGTGCACCGGCGGCCCCGGCCGCTCGGCCGGTCCGACCACGGCGCTGCCCTCGGTCAGCACCCACAGCGGCGCTTCCGGGACGGCCTCGCCCAGCGCCTGCACCAGGGCCAGCGTGAGCGCGAGCGCCCCCGGCAGATCCGGCTGCCCGGGTGCGGACGCTGCTCCCAGGCCAGCAGCGAGAGCACGCCGTCCACCGGCCGCCCGGCGACGGCCCCCGCCAGCAGCGCCGCCAGTTCCGCCCGGTCCGCGCCGGGGCCGGAGCCGGCAGCCGGACCAGGTCCACCCCAGTCCCAGCAGGGACCCCAGCACGGACTCGGGCACGCCGTCCGCCGGGCCCTCACCGGCCCCGGGCAGCACCGCGAGCCAGCGCCCGGTCAGCCCGCCGGTGGTCGGCACCGGCACCGGACGCCAGTCGATCCGGTACCGCCAGGAGTCCGTGCGCCGCTCCCGGTTCCGGGCGCCTCGCCAGCCGGCCAGCGCGGGCAGCACCTCGTCCAGCGCCTCCCGGCTGACGCCCAGGTCCGCGGCGAGCCGGGCCGGGTCCTGGCGCTCCAGCCCCGCCCACAGGCCGTCCTCGCCACCGTCCGCGGCCGCCACGGCCGGCATCGGGGCGGTGAGCCAGTAGCGGCGGCGCTGGAAGGCATAGCTGGGCAGTTCCACCCGCCGGGCGGCGCGGAAGGCCCGCTCCAGTCCACCGGCACCCGCGCACCTGCGCCTCGCGACCGACAGCAGCACTCGCTCCAGGCCGCCTCGCCGCGCCGCAGGGTGCCCAGCGCCACCACATCGACCCGGCCGCCTCAGCCGACTCCTGCACCGGACGGTCAGCACGGGGTGTGCGCTCGCCTCGACAAAGGTGGTGAAGCCCTCCGCCACCAGGGCCCGCACCGCCGGTTCGAAGGCCACCTGCTCGCGCAGGTTGCGGTACCAGTAACCGGCGTCCAGCGCCTCGCCGTCCAACCGCCCACCGGTGACCGTGGAATAGAACGGCACCTCACCACGACGCGGGGCAACCGGCGCCAGCGCGGCCAGCAACTGCTCCCGGATCCGCTCCACCTGCACCGAATGCGACGCATAATCCACCTCCACCAACCGCGCCCGCACCCCACGCCGAACCAACTCCCCCACCACCGCACCAACCGCCGACACCTCCCCGGAAACCACCGTCGAACACGGACCATTCACCGCCGCCACCGACAACCCCCACCCCAACCACCCAACAACCCCTCCACCTCACCCACCGACAACCCCACCCACGCCATACCACCCCACCCGCCAACACCCCCAACAACCGCGAACGCAACGCCACCACCCGCGCACCATCACCCAACGACAACACCCCCGCCACACACGCCGCCGCAATCTCCCCTGCGAATGCCCCACCACCACATCCGGCACCACCCCAAAACCCCGCCACACCTCCGCCAACGACACCATCACCGCCCACAACACCGGCTGCACCACATCCACCCGACCCAACCCCGGAGCACCCCCCGACCAGCCACCACATCACCCAACGACCACCCACAAACGGCGCCAGAGCCCGCTCACACTCCGCCAACCGCGCCGCAAACACCGACGACTCCCGCAACAACAACCGACCCATCCCCACCCACTGCGACCCCTGCCCCGGAAACACAAACACCGACCGACCACCAACACCCGCAACACCAGTCACCAACCCAGCAGACGGCCGACCCTCAGCCAACGCCCGCAGCCCGGCCAGCAGTTCCGGCCGCTCACCGACCAGCACCGCCCGGTGCGGGTGCAGCGCGCGGCCCGAGGCCAGCGAGAAGCCGACGTCCTCCGGCCGGAGCCGCGCATCGGCGCCGACCGCGTCCAGCAGTCGGCGGGCCTGGTCGCCCAGGGCCTGTTCGCTGCGGCCGCTGAGCACCCACGGCACCACACCGGCCCCGTGGCCGGGGCCTCCGCAGGCCCGGCATCCGGCTCCGCCGGGGCCTGCTCCAGCAGCACATGCGCGTTGGTGCCGCTGATCCCGAACGAGGACACGCCGGCCCGGCGCGGACGCCCGGTCCACGGCCACGGCACCGCCTCGGCGAGCAGCTCGACCGCCCCCGCCGACCAGTCGACCTGTGCGGAGGGAGCATCCAGATGCAAGGTCTTCGGCATGATGCCGTGCCGCATCGCCAGCACCGACTTGATCACGCCGCCCACTCCGGCCGCCGCCTGGGTGTGCCCGATATTGGACTTCAGCGACCCGAGCCACAAAGGCATTCCGGCAGAACGATTCTGACCGTATGTCAGCAACAGTGCCCGCGCTTCGATCGGGTCGCCGAGGCGGGTCCCGGTGCCGTGCCCCTCCACCAGGTCCACCTGGTCGGCGGTCAGCCCGGCGTCGGCCAGCGCCGCCCGGATCACCCGCTGCTGCGCCGGACCACTGGGCGCGGTAAGGCCGTTGCTCGCACCGTCCTGATTCACCGCCGAACCACGCACCACCGCCAGCACCGGATGCCCACGCCGCCGCGCCTGCGACAACCGCTCCAACAGCAGCAACCCCACGCCCTCGGCCAGGCCGAACCCGTCAGCCCCGGCCGCGAACGCCTTGCAACGGCCGTCCGGGCGAGCCCGCCCTGGCGGCTGAACTCGACGAACATGCCGACCGTGGGCATCACCGTGACGCCGCCCGCCAGCGCCAGCGAGCACTCCCCGGAGCGCAGCGCCCGCACCGCCAGATGCAGCGCCACCAGCGAGGAGGAGCAGGCGGTGTCCACGGTGATCGCCGCCCCCTCCAGCCCGAGGGCGTATGCCAGCCGGCCGGAGGCGACGCTGCCGGTGTTGCCGGTCAGCAGGTGCCCGCCGTCCTCCGCGCCGTCCTGGAGCCGGGGACCGTAGTCCATGGTCATGGCGCCGACGAAGACTCCGGTAGGGCTGCCGCGCAACCCGGTCGGGTCGATCCCGGCCCGCTCGAAGACCTCCCAGCCGGTCTCCAGCAGCAGCCGCTGCTGCGGATCCATCGCCAGCGCCTCACGCGGCGAGATGCCGAAGAACTCGGCGTCGAACTCGGCCGCGTCATAAAGGAATCCGGCTTCACGCTGATAGAACCTGCCGGGTGTGCCCGGCGTCGGACGGTAGCCGCCCAGGGTGTCCCAACCACGGTCTCCCGGAAAGTCCGACACTGCGTCAATTTCATGGGATACCAGTGCCCACAGCTGGTCCGGGCTGGTGACCCCGCCCGGATACCGGCAGCCCATCGCGACGATCACCACCGGGTCGTCGTCCACCGGCCTGGCACCGGCTCGTCGGCCGCCACGCCGTCAGGCCGGTCGCCGAACAGCTCCGCGCCCAGGAATCCGGCCAGGGCAGCCGGGGTGGGATAGTCGAAGGCGGCGGTGGGCGGCAGCCTCAGCTGTGTCGCCGTGGCCAGCCGGTTGCGCAGCTCCACCGCTGTGACCGAGTCCAGGCCCAGATCAAGGAACGCCCCGTCCTCGGCCACCGGCGCGGTGCGTCCGGTCAGTTCGCGCAACTCGCGGCCCACCAGCGCCAGCAGCGCCGTGCGCCGGGCCGCCGGTGCCAGCCCGGCGAGCTCGGTCAGCAACGCGCTCGGCCCGTCCGGCTGCTCGGCCGATTCCGGTTCCGGCTCCGCACCCGGCTCCCCCGACAGTTCCGGGAGTTCGAAGGCTCCGGAGGACTGCTGTCCGGCGAACACCGAGTCCCAGTCCGGCGTGGGGCCGTGCACGCACAGCTCACCCAGGGAGGCCAGGAAGCGCCCCGTTCCGCCCTGGTCGCGGCGCAGCGTGCCGAGCACCACGGCCCGGCCGCCGTCCGCCTCGACGCAGTCCTGCATGGCCGAGGTCAGCACGGTGTGCGGGCTGACTTCCAGCAGCGCGCCGTGGCCGTCCCGCAGCAGCGCCCGGGTGGCCTGCTCGAACCTGACCGTGCCGCGCAGGTTGCGGCACCAGTAGTCGGCGTCCAGGTGCGGTTCGGCCAGCAGGCCGCCGGTCAGCGCGGAGTAGTAGGGCAGCTGTGCCGGGCGCGGCCGCACCGGGGCCAGGTCGGCCCGCAGCCCCGGCAGGATCTCCTCGATGTGGGCGGAGTGCGCCGCCAGCCCCACTTCGATCCGCCGCGCATGCACTCCGGACCGATCGAATTCGGCCAGCAGTTCCCCGGCGGCGTCGGCGTCACCGGAGACGATCACCGAGCGGGGCCCGTTCACGGCCGCCAGCACCAGCCGGCCCTGCCAGCGGGCCAGCCTCGGCTCCACCTCGCCGGGGCGGCCATGACCGAGATCATCTCGCCGCGCCCGGCCAGCGTGGCCTGCGCCCTGCTCCACAGCGCCACCACCCGGGCTGCGTCGTCCAGGGTCAGCGCCCCGGCGGACCGCCGCGCTGATCTCGCCGACGCTGTGCCCGAGCACGGCCGCCGGTTCCACCCCGTAGCCGCGCCACAGCGCGGCCAGCGACAGCGTGACCGCGAACAGGGCCGGCTGGACCACGTCCGCCCGGTCGAGCCCGGGCGTGCCCGGCCCGGCGTCGGCGCGCAACACCTCCGGCAGGGACCAGTCGAGGTACGGCTCCAGGGCCTGCACGCACTCGTCCAGCCGCCGCCGGAACAGCTCGCTCCCGGCCGCCAGCCCGGACGCCATACCGGGCCATTGCGAGCCCTGCCCGGGGAAGACAAAGGCGACCGGGCCGCGGTCGCCCGTCCCCTCGGCCAGTCCCGGCGCGCCCCGGCCCGCGGCCAGCGCCGCCAGCAGGTCCAGGAAACCCTCGGGACTGTCCGCGACCAGGGCGGCACGGCGGTTCCCGGCCGGTGCGGCACCGGCCAGTGCCCGGCCGACGTCGGCCGGCAGCCAGTCCTGGGCGCCCGAAAGCCGCTGGTGGAGTCGGCGGGCCGCGGTGGCCAGTGGGGCACGACCATTTCCGGCCAGCATCCACATCTGCGGGGTTCCGTTTCCGGTTGCCTGCACCATCGCGCCTCAGAGCTCCTTCTCGGCGAGTCGGACCAGCGGTCGTGGGGCCTGCGCGGCGCCGGGCGTCCCATGGGGTCCGGTCCCGGTGCGGGTGTGCCGCCGCCCCCGGCGGCGGTCTCCCGCATCCGTCTCCGCACCCGGTCCGGGGACTGTGCCCGGGACCGGGTCGGGTACCGGCGCCGGGCGGCCCGCCCGGTCGGCCACACGCCCCGGTGGGCCGGGAAATGCCTGGTGATATCGGGTGCGGAAGCTACCCTTGAGATCCTGCCGGAGCCGGATAGCAGCGCGATATCGGAGGCCGCGACAGCCCTGGCCGAAGCGGGCCGATGGCCGAAAGAACCCCCTCCTACCTGTCGGTAACCGAGGTAAGCGCGACTATCCGCCAACTCGCCGGGCTCCGGTTGCCCCGTCGGCAGGCACCTCACATACTCGACACGTGCTCGGACGATCACCGGAGTTGCCGGAGGGGAGCGAGATGACGGGCGCCTGGTTCAGAGAAGACGAAGCTCAGGCACACATAGCCGGAATATGCTTCAAGACGGGCCCACCTCGACGCACCGGCGTCGAACTGGAATGGCTGGTGCAGGACGCCCGCGATCCGCTGGCGTCAGTGCCCGTGGAACGACTGCGTGCGGCACTGGCCGCACTGGGTCCGCAGAATCTGCTGCCGAACGGCGGCCGCGTGACCCTGGAACCCGGCGGGCAGGTGGAACTCAGTTCCCGCCCGGCCGACAGCCCCGCTGAATGCCTGCGGGAGACCGCCTCCGACCTGGCCGAACTGCGCGGGGCCCTGGCCTCGTCCGGCCTGGTGCTGGAAGGCTTCGGGCTGGAGCCCCACCGGGACCCCGACCGGGTGCTGGATCTGCCCCGCTACCGCGCCATGGAGGCGTATTTCGACGGCAGCGGCCACTGGGGCCGGATGATGATGCGGGCCACCGCATCGGTACAGGTCAACATCGACGCCGGAGAGGACATCGCGCCGAACGGCGATGGCCTGGCGGTGCCGGAAAGCACCACCGGCTACCGGTTCCGCTGGACGCTGGTGCACCGGCTGGGCCCGGTGCTGGTTGCCGCGTTCGCCAATTCCCCGCTCTGGCACGGGCTGCCCACCGGGTGGAAGTCCACCCGGCAGGCCGTGTGGTCGCAGATGGACCCGGGACGCACCCGCCCGCCGGAGGCCGACCCGGACCCGCGCGCCGCGTGGGCCCGCTATGCGCTGGACGCGGACCTGCTCTGCCTGCGCCGCCCCGAGCCGGTGCCGTGGACGGCGCCGCGGAACACCCCGCTGCGCTCCTGGCTGCGCGGCGCCACCTCGGAGCGTCCGCCCACACTGGAGGACACCGAGTACCACCTGACCACGCTGTTCCCACCGGTCCGGCCGCGTGGCTGGCTGGAGCTGCGGATGATCGACGCCCAACGGGGCGACGGCTGGATGGTGCCCGCGCTGCTGGTCACCGCCCTGCTGGACGACCCGGTCGCGGCCCGCGCCGCCTACCTGGCCACCGAGCCGCTCACCGGAGGACGGCAGCTGCCGCCGTGGGCGGTCTGGCTGGACGCCGCCCGGCACGGCCCGGCCGATCCGGTCATCGGCGACGTGGTCCGGGCCTGCTTCGCCGCCGCGGAAGCCGCACTGGCCCGCACCGGCACCCCCGAACCGCTGCGGCGCATCCTCGCCGACTTCTCCCGCCGCTATCCGCAAGAGGGACGATGTCCCGCCGACGACAAGTTGGACGCCCTGCGCAGCGGGCCCGGGGCGCAACTCCCAGAAGGAGCATCGCGATGAGTGACCGCCGAGTGGTCACCGAGGCACCGGCCACCACCGGGGCCGACACCGAACGCCTCCGGGCCCGCGCCCGGACCGAACTGGAGGCGGCGCGAGCCCGCACCGCCGGCCTGACCGACTGCCTGGACACCGCCGGACTCCTGGCGCAGCACTCGCCGTTGATGTCCCCCCTGGTGTGGGATCTGGCGCACATCGGCAACCAGGAGGAGATCTGGCTGGTCCGCACCGCGGGCGGACGCCAGGCCATGCGCCCCGAACTCGACCCGGTGTACGACGCGTTCCAGCACCCACGGGCCGAACGGCCCACGCTGCCGCTGCTCTCACCCGAGCAGGCCCGCCGCTTCGTGGCCGAGGTGCGCGAGCAGTCCCTGGACGTGCTCGCCGACTCCCGCTGGGACCAGGACCCGCTGCTGGAGCGGGGTTTCGTCTTCGGGATGGTCGCCCAGCACGAGCAGCAGCACGACGAGACCATGCTCGCCACCCACCAGCTGCGCCAGGGCCCGCCGGTACTGCACGCGCCCGCACCGCCGCCCGCACCGGCCGACGCCGCCGGGCTGCCGCGCGACGTACTGATCCCGGCAGGGCCGTTCACCATGGGCACCTCCACCGACCCCTGGGCGCTGGACAACGAGCGCCCCGCGCACACTGTGGAACTGCCCGCGTTCCGGCTGGACACCACCCCGGTCAGCAACGCCGACTACCTGCGGTTCATCGAGGACGGCGGCTACACCCAGCCGCGCTGGTGGAGTGAGGACGGCTGGAAGCACTGCCAGGAGGCCGGGCTCCAGGCGCCGCTGTTCTGGCACCGCGACGGCGACGTCTGGCTGCGCCGCCGCTTCGGCCGCACCGAGCCGGTTCAGCCGCAGCAACCGGTGGTCCATGTCAGCTGGTACGAGGCCGACGCCTATGCGCGCTGGGCCGGACGGCGGCTGCCCACCGAGGCCGAGTGGGAGAAGGCGGCCCGGTACGACCCCGCCGACGGCCTGAGCCGCCGCAACCCGTGGGGCGACGCCGACCCGGGCCCGGAGCACGCCAACCTCGACCAGCGCCACCTGGAGCCGGCCGCCGTCGGCAGTTACCCGGACGGTGCCGCGCCCTGCGGCGCACGTCAGCTGCTGGGTGACGTCTGGGAATGGACCTCGACCGACTTCACCGGTTACCTGGGTTTCCGGGCCTTCCCCTACCGGGAGTACTCCGAGGTGTTCTTCGGCAGCGACTACAAGGTGCTGCGCGGCGGTTCGTTCGGCACCGCGCCGGTGGCCTGCCGTTCGACCTTCCGCAACTGGGACTACCCGATCCGGCGGCAGATCTTCTCCGGCTTCCGCACCGCGGCCGACCCCGAGGCCAGCTGATGTGCCGTCACCTCGCGTACCTGGGGCCGGTCGTACCCCTGTCCGAGCTGCTGTTCGGGCCGCCGTACAGCCTGTACCGGCAGTCCTGGGCACCGCGTCGGCAGACCCATGGGACGGTCAACGCGGACGGCTTCGGGATCGGCTGGTACCCCCCGGACGGCGACAGCGCGCCGGCCCGCTACCGGTGCGCCATGCCGATCTGGCGCGACCCCAACCTGCCCGATCTGGCCCGAACCATCAGCAGCGGCGCGGCAGTTGCCGCCGTCCGCGACGCCACCCCCGGCACCAGCCTCGACAGCTCCGCCAATGCCCCCTTCAGCAGCGGGCGTTGGCTGTTCAGTCACAACGGCGCGGTGCCGGAATGGCGGCGGCTGACCGAGGACCTGGGCAGCCCGCTGCCCGAGTCGGCGCTGCTCGGCCTCGAGGCGTCCAGCGATTCGGCCCTGCTGTGGGCACTGATCCAGCAACGGCTCACCGGCGGCGAACAGTTGGACGCCGCCCTGGCCACCGTCACCGGACTCACCGCCGCGCTCCGACCGCAGTCCAGACTCAATCTGCTGCTGACGGACGGCCACAGCATCGCCGCCACCCGCTGGGGCGACAGCCTGTGGTACCGCGCCACGCCCGGCCGGGTGCTGGTCGCCTCCGAACCGGACACCGGACCCACCCCGAAACCAGCACCGAAGCCGGCCCGGGAACCGACTCCGAAACCGACCACCACACCCACCAGCAGACCGCTGACACCGGTTCCTGGCAGGAGGTGCCGGAGCACTCGCTGCTGCTGGCAACCGCGACCTCGGTCCGGATCACCCCCCTGTCGCCGGTCGCCCCCAGGCCCATTGCGGAGAGGATGGCTTGCCCATGACGACCACCTACACGCTTGAACACCGGTTGCCCGCGGACTACTTCACCGAGGCGCTGCGGTCCGACGCGTTCAAGGGCCTGACCGCCCAGCCCAAGACACTGCCGCCGACCTGGTTCTACGACGCCCGGGGCAGCGAACTGTTCGAGCAGATCACCGAGTTGCCGGAGTACTACCCCACCCGCGCCGAACACGCCATCCTCACCGCCCACGCGGCGGAGATCGCCGCCGCCACCGGGGCCCGCACCCTGGTCGAACTCGGCTCCGGCTCCTCGCAGAAGACCCGGCTGCTGCTGGACGCCCTGCGGGCAGGCGGCACCCTGCGCGGCTATGTGCCGGTGGACGTCAGCGAGAGCGCCCTGCGGGAGGCCGCCGCCGCACTCAACCTCGCCTACCCGGAGCTGGAGGTGCGTGCCCTGGTCGCCGACCTGCACCAGCATCTGGGGCTGGCCGACGCCCCCGGGCCCCGGCTGCTGGCCTTCCTCGGCAGCACCATCGGCAACCTGCTCCCGGCCGACCGGGCGGTCTTCTACGCCCGGGTGGCCGCCGAACTCGCCCCGGGTGACGCGCTGTTGCTCGGCACCGACCTGGTCAAGGACCCGGCGACCCTGGTCGCCGCGTACGACGACTCGGCCGGGGTCACCGCCGAGTTCAACAAGAACGTGCTGTCCGTGCTCAATCACGGCCTCGACGCCGACTTCGATCCCGAGGACTTCCAGCATGTCGCGCTCTGGGATCCGGAGCTGGAGCGGATCGAGATGCGGTTGCGGGCCACCCACCCGCTCAGCGTGAAGGTCCGCGAGCTGGATCTGGTGGTTCCCTTCGAGCAGGGCGAGGAACTGCGCACCGAGACCTCCGCCAAGTTCCGCGCCGAGGGGGTCCGCAGCGAGCTGGAGCAGGCCGGTCTCACCCTGAAGCACTGGTGGACCGACCCGGCCGGACGCTTCGCGCTCAGCCTGGCCTTCCCGGCGGAGTAACCCGGCCCCGCACGACGGCGGTCAGTCCCCCTGCTGGACCCGGTGCAGCTGCCGCTCGGCGGCCAGCAACCCCCGTCCGCCTGGGCCCGGCACCTCGCGCCGCAGCGCGACCAGTGCCGGGCCCAGCTCCACGGCGGTGCCCGGGTCGGTGATCCGGGCCCAGCAGGCATGCGCGTTGTCGACCGCCGCGATCACCTCCGGGTCGTCCGGCGTCTGGAACGCCAGCCGGTCCTCGGCCGCCGCACGCCACAGCTCGGCGGCGGCGGGCAGCGCACCGCCCAGATGGGCCAGGTGCGCCTGCACCTCCCGGGCCGCGATGGCCTGGACCGAGCCGACGCCGTCCGTGAGTGTCGCCTGCTCCTCCGCCTCCCCGGCCAGCCGAAGCGCCGCGCCCAGATTCCCGCCCCGGTAGGCCGTCGCACTCTCGGCCAGCAACTCCGCAACCGCCCGCTGCGGCACCACAGGCGCGGGCGAGGACGGCGCGACGGCGCCGGAGGCCCGGCCGGCACCGGGGCAGGTGGAGCCAGGGGCACCGGCGGCACCACCACGGACACCGAGGCAGCGACAGGTGCAGGCCGCAGCGCGGCCCCGGGCACGGGAGCCCCGAGCGCATGAGCCCCGGGCACGGGAACAGACCCAGGTACAGGCACGCGCACCGGTTCGGGCTCCGGTCGCTCGACCGGCCGGACGGCATCCCCGAAGCCGCCCTCGGAGTCCGCCCAGAAATCCTCCTCGCGCACAAGACCCCCGGCACCCCCGGCGCCCGGGGCACTCCCCGCGCCCGGGAGGTCGTCGACCGGCCCGGCCGGCCGTGGCGGGGCGGGATGCCAGGGGCGCGTGGAGGCCAGCACCAGCGCCCGCTCCGGAAGCCGGGCTCCGCCCACCGCCAGCTGGTGCAGGTCGGCCAGGGTGCTGCGGCCGGTGGACCGGCGCAGCAGGTCCACCAGGGCCCGGGTGTAGGGGCGGCGACCCCGTCGCCGGTCGTGCCCGGCGGGCTGACCTGGCCCCACAGTGGTACGTCGGTGGCCAGCGCGGCCTCGCCCTCCGCGCCCAGCACCGACCAGGCGTCCTTGTCCGCGACCAGGTCCGCCAGCACGGTGGTACTCCCGGCCGGACGCCGACCGAGCTCGGCGTCGAGCCAGCTCCAGGGCAGCGCGGTGTAGCGGGCGTTCTCCGGACGGGTACGGGCGAGCGCCAGATGCAGTTGCCGCTGACGGCGGTCCGCGGTGAGAGTTCCGGCCAGGGCGATCAGCAGCGGTCCGGGGGCGGCGGCCGCGGTGCGCAGATAGCCGAGCAGTGCCTGCGGTTCGGCGGGTCGGCCAGCTGCACGGTGTCGGCGGGGAGGCCGCTGCCCAGCAGGGCGCCGGTGGCCACGGTCGCCAGCAGCGCCAGGGTGGCTTCGGGGCGCGGCTGCCGGCCGCGCCCTGCCCCGGGCGCCCCTCCGATCAGGAGTATGTGGCCGCGCGCCGCCGTTCCCTGTGCCGTGTACGCCCCGTTGATCCCCATGGCAGCACGCTACCGGCAGGCGGTAAGGACGCGCGGACCCGCACCCCGGGCCCGCACCACCGGGCGGGACCGGCGGCCGAATCCGACCGGCGGCGCGGCCGTGGCGCCGCGCGTCCGGGGCCCCCAACTCGTAGGCTGGACCGGCGGTCCGCCGCCTTTCGTGCTTGACGCGATCTACTCCAAGGAGCTGTCCACCATGGCAACGACACGCATCGCCGAAACCCACTGGGAAGGCAATCTGCTCGCGGGCAAGGGCAATGTCGCCCTGAAGTCCTCGGGGATCGGCAGCTTCGATGTGAGCTGGGCCTCACGCGCCGAGCAGCCGAACGGCCAGACCAGCCCGGAGGAGCTGATCGCGGCCGCCCACTCCGCCTGCTTCTCGATGGCCTTCTCGCACGGCCTGGCGGGCGCGGGCCACACCGTGGAGAGCCTGGACACGCGGGCGGAGGTGACCTTCCAGCCGGGTGAGGGCATCACCGCCATCCAGCTGAACGTCAAGGCCCGGGTCCCCGGCCTGTCGGAGGCGGACTTCCAGGCGGCGGCGCAGGACGCCAAGGCCAACTGCCCGGTGAGCCAGGCCCTCGCCGGGGTGAAGAACATCACCCTCACCGCCGAACTGCTGGCCTGACGGCAGCGAAGCCGAGCGGCCGTCAGCCGGTCCGGCGGTCGCTCGGGCTCACGGCGTCCGGCGGTCGCTCGGGCTCACGGCGTCAGCCGGTCCGGCGCCGGTCGGCTTCACGCGTCCGGCCGCGGGGCAAGCACCGCGTCCAGCATCCGCGCCCACTGCCGGACGATGCCGTGCCGTCGGCGGCTGTCGTCGCTCAGCAGATCGGCCAGGCCCAGGCCCCGGGCCATGTCCAGGGTGGCCTGGATGCTCTCCCGCACCCCGGGCGCGGACTCGTCCGCGCCCAGCAGTTCCACGGCGGCCTGGTGCACCTTGCGTCCGGTGCGGGCCTCCAGCGGGGCGACCAGTTCGCGCAGCTGCGGGTCGGTGGCGGCGGCGACCCACAGTTCCAGGGCGGCGCGGAACGGCACGCCGATGAACCAGTTGACGATGAGTTCCACCACGGCCTCGGTGCGCATGGCCCGGTCCGGCAGCGCGTCCAGCTGGCGCTGGATACCGGTCGCGCGGGTCTCGGTGACATGCTCGACGGCGGCCGTGGTCAGCGCCTCCCGGGTGGGGAAGTGGTGCTGCGCCGCGCCCCGGGAGACACCCGCACGCTGGGCGACCACGGTCACCGTGGTCCCGGTCCAGCCGTACTCGACCAGGCACTCGACCGCCGCGTCGAGCAGCCGCTGGCGGGTGGCCCGGCTGCGGTCCTGCTGCGGAGCGCGGCCCACGACCGCGCCCGACGGCAGGTCGCGCGCCGGGTCCGGCGCCGGGTCCGGCGCCGGACGAGCAGCCGGACGAGCGGCCGGATCAGGGGTCTCGCGGGTCGGCATGGCTCCATTATGGTCGTCCATGATCAGCCTGCCCCGCAGGCCGTCCCGCCCCGGCGCCCGCCACCTCAGTACGACTTCGGCATGCCGAGGCTGGACTGGGCGACGTAGTTCAGCACCATCTCCCGGCTGACCGGCGCTATCCGGGTGACCCGGACGGCGGCGAGCAGCGAGGCGAGACCGTACTCGGTGGCCAACCCGTTGCCGCCGAGGGTCTGCAGGGCCTGGTCCACCGCCCGGATGCTGGCCTCGGCGGCGGCGTACTTGGCCATGTTCGCCGCCTCGGCCGCGCCCATGTCGTCGCCGATGTCGTAGAGCCCGGCCGCCTTCTGCATCATCAGCCGGGCCAGCTCCAGCTCGATCTTGATCTGCGCGAGCGGGTGCGCGACGCCCTGGTGGGCGGCGATCGGCACGCCGCCGAAGACGCTGCGCTGGTTGGCGTAGTCCACCGCACGGCCGAGGGCGAAGCGGCCCATGCCGACGGCGAGCGCGGAGGCCATGATCCGCTCGGGGTTGAGTCCGGCGAACAGCTGGCCGAGGGCGGCGTCCTCCTCCCCGATCAGGGCATCGGCGGGCAGCCGCACGTCGTCCAGGAAGAGGCCGAACTGCCGCTCCGGCATCACCACGTCCATCTCGATCGGACGGAAGGTGAAGCCAGGGGCGTTGGTGGGGACGGCGAAGAGCACCGGCTTGAGCCGGCCGGTGCGGGTGTCCTCGGTACGGCTGACGATCAGCACATGATCGGCCTGGTCCACCCCGGAGATGAACACCTTGCTGCCGCTGAGCAGCCAGTCGGCGCCGTCCCGCCGGGCGGTGGTGGTGATCCGGTGCGAGTTGGAGCCGGCCTCGGACTCGGTGATGCCGAACGCCATGATGGCGCTGCCGTCGGCGATTCCCGGAAGCCAGCGCTGCTTCTGCTCCAGGGTGCCGAAGCGGGCGATCACCGTGCCGCAGATCGCCGGTGAGACCACCAGCATCAGCAGCCCGCATCCGGCTGTGGCCAACTCCTCCTGCACGATCGCGAGTTCGTACATCCCGGCACCACCGCCGCCGTACTCCACCGGCAGGTTGACCCCGGTGAAGCCCAGTTTCCCGGCTTCCAGCCACAGTTCACGCAGCGGCTCGTGGCGGCGCGCCCGCGCACCGGCGTAGCCGAAGCCGTAGCGTCCGCCCAGCTGGGCGACGGCGGCCCGGAGGTCCCGCTGCTCCGGTGTCTCGGTGAAGTCCATCTGGTTCCCCTCGTCTGTATGGCTCGGCAGATCAGCGGTACGGCTCGGCAGATCAGCTGTCCGGCTCGGCAGATCGGCGGTAGGTCGGTGGTCAGCTGTCCGGGTCGGTGCGGACCACGCCGAGGACGGCGCCCGCGTCCACCTGTCGGCCGACGTCGACCAGCAGTTCGCTGAGCACCCCGTCGGCGGGCGCGTCGATCCGGTGCTGCATCTTCATCGCCTCCAGCCAGAGCAGCGGCTGACCGGCGGTCACCCGGTCACCCGGCGCGGCCGCGAGCCGGACCACCGTGCCCGGCATGGGCGCCAGCAGCGAGCCGGGGACGGTCTGCGGGACCGGGTCCGGGAACCGGTCGACGGCGGTCAGCCGCACCGCGCCGAGCGCCGAGTCGACCTGGACCAGCTGCCCGTAGCGGGCCACGGTGAAGCCGCGCCGGACGCCGTGGACGTCGAGCACCACCCGCCCCGGCCCGGCCTCGACCAGCTCCACTCCGTCGTAGCCGTCGGCGAGCAGGCCGTCCGGGGTGAGCCGGTAGCCGACCTCGAAGGACCCACCCTCGGCCGGGACGCCGTCGACGGACCCGCCCTCGACCGGGCCACCCGGCAGCGGATCGGCCCCCAGGTAGCCGGTGCGCTGCGGCTGCGAGGGGACATTGCGCCAGCCGGACGGCAGTCCGCGCTGCACCCGGGCCCGGCTCCGCCGCCCGGCAGCCTCGGCCAGGGCGGCCGCGAGCGCGGACAGCCGTCGGGCGTCCGCCTCGTCCGGCGACGGTTCCAGCAGTTCCGGGCCGTGCCGGTCGAGGAAGGCGGTGTCGGTGTCCCGGCCAGGAAGGCCGGGTGCCGCAGCACCCGGACCAGCAGCTCGCGGTTGGTCCGGGGACCGTGCAGTTCGGCCCGGGCCAGCGCCCGGAGCAGCATCGCGGCGGCCTCGCGGCGGCTCGGCCCCCAGCTGATGACCTTGGCCAGCATGGGGTCGTAGTGGATCCCGATCTCGCTGCCGTCGACGACGCCCGAGTCCAGCCTGATCCCGGGTCCGCCCGGGTTGCCGAACTCGGCGGCGACACCGGGCACCCGGACCCGGTGCAGGGTGCCGCTCTGCGGCTGCCAGCCGGCCGCCGGGTCCTCGGCGTACAGCCGGACCTCGATGGCGTGGCCGTCGCGGGCCGGGGGCTCGGCCGGCAGCCGCGCGCCCTCGGCGATCCGCAGCTGCCAGCGCACCAGGTCGAGTCCGGTGGTGCACTCGGTGACCGGGTGCTCCACCTGGAGCCGGGTGTTCATCTCCAGGAAGAAGAACCGTCCGGAGTCGTCGGCCAGGAACTCCACCGTGCCCGCGCCGACATAGCCGACCGCCTGGGCCGCCCGCCGGGACGCCCGGTAGAGCTCCTCGCGCATCCCGGGCAGCCGCTCGACCAGCGGCGAGGGCGCCTCCTCCAGTACCTTCTGGTGCCGCCGCTGGATCGAGCACTCGCGTTCGCCGACCGCCCAGACCGTGCCGTACCGGTCGGCGAGCAGCTGCACCTCGATATGACGTCCGGTGGCCAGGTAGGGCTCGCAGAAGACAGTCGGGTCGCCGAACGCGGAGGCCGCCTCGGCGCGCGCCGCCGCGAGCGCGCCGGGCAGCTCGGCGAGGGTGCGCACCACCCGCATACCGCGCCCGCCGCCCCCGCCGACGCCTTGACCAGCACCGGCAGGTCGGCCTCGGTGAGCGTGTCCGGGTCGGCCTCGGCCAGCACCGGCACCCCGGCCGCGGCCATCAGCCGTTTGGCCTCGATCTTGCTGCCCATGGACTCGACCGCCTGCGGCGGCGGGCCGATCCACAGCAGTCCGGCGTCGACCACCTCCCGGGCGAAGGCGGCGTTCTCGGAGAGGAATCCGTAGCCGGGGTGGACCGCGTCCGCGCCGGCCCGCCGCGCCGCCTCGATCAGCAGGTCTGCCCGCAGATAGGTGTCGGCGGGGGCGCTGCCGGGCAGCCGTACCGCCGCGTCGGCCTCGGCGTGTGCGGCGCGCCGGAGTCGGCGTCGGAGTACACCGCCACCGTGGACAGGCCCATCTCCCGGGCGCTGCGGAAGACCCGCCGGGCGATCTCGCCCCGGTTCGCGACCAGCAGCGACCCGATCAGCCGCGCCTCCCCCAGCTCCTTGCGGTACCGCTCGCACTCCTCAGCGGCAACGACGGCAGCAGAAGCAGCGGCGGCAGCGGCAGCGGTGCCAGGACGTGTGTCAGCGCTCATGTACGGAACACCCCGTATCCGGTGGCGCCCCGGACGGGCGCGGAGTGGACGGCGGACAGGGCCAGGCCCAGCACTGTCCGGGTGTCGCGCGGGTCGATCACCCCGTCGTCGTAGAGCCGCCCGGACATGGCCAGGGCCAGCGACTCGCTCTCGATCTGCTGCTCGACGGCGGAGCGCATCAGCGCGTCCGCGGCTTCGTCGTAGACCTCGCCGCGGGCCTCGGCGGCCTGCCGGGAGACGATCGAGATCACCCCGGCGAGCTGGGCCGGGCCCATCACCGCCGACTTCGCCCCGGGCCAGGAGAACAGGAACCTGGGCCCGTAGGCGCGCCCGCACATCCCGTAGTTCCCGGCGCCGTAGGAGGCGCCCATCACCACCGTCAGGTGCGGGACCCTGGAGTTGGACACCGCGTTGATCATCATCGCGCCGTGCTTGATGATGCCGCCCTGCTCGAACTCCCGGCCGACCATGTAGCCGGTGGTGTTCTGCAGGAACAGCAGCGGGATGTCGGCCTGGTTGGCCAGCTGGATGAACTGGGTGGCCTTCTGCGCCTCCTGGCTGAAGAGCACCCCGCGGGCGTTGGCCAGCACCCCGACCGGGTAGCCGTGCACCCGGGCCCAGCCGGTGACCAGGCTGGAGCCGTAGAGCGGCTTGAACTCGTCGAAGTCGGAGTCGTCGACGATCCTGGCGAGCACCTCGCGCGGATCGAACGGCGTCTTCAGGTCGGTGGGGACGATCCCGGCCAGCTCCTGCGGGTCGTACCGCGGCGGCAGCACCTCGGCGGCAGGCTCCGGGCCCGCCTTGCGCCAGTTGAGCCGGGCGACGATGCTCCGGCCGATGCGCAGCGCGTCCAGTTCGTCGGCGGCCATGTGGTCGGCCAGGCCGGAGGTGCGGGCGTGCATCTCGGCGCCGCCGAGCGATTCGTCGTCGGCCTCCTCACCGGTGGCCATCCGCACCAGCGGCGGCCCCGCCAGGAACACCTTGGCCCGTTCCCTGACCATCACCACGTGGTCGGACATCCCCGGGATGTACGCCCCTCCGGCCGTGGAGTTGCCGAAGACCAGCGCGATGGTGGGCATTCCGGCGGCCGAGGCCCGGGTGAGGTCGCGGAACATCCGGCCGCCGGGAACGAAGATCTCCTCTGGGTGGGCAGGTCGGCCCCGGCGGACTCGACCAGGTTGACCGTCGGCAGCCGGTTCTCGGCCGCGATCTCGGCCGCCCGGAAGGCCTTCTGCAGGGTCCAGGGGTTGCTGGCCCCGCCGCGCTGGGTCGGGTCGTTCGCGGTGATCAGGCATTCCACCCCCTCGACCACCCCGATGCCGGTGACCAGTCCGGCCCCGACCGGGAAGTCGCTGCCCCAGCCGGCCAGCGTGGACAGCTCCAGGAACGCCGAGTCCTGGTCGACCAGCAGTTCGATGCGCTCGCGCGGCAGCAGCTTGCCCCGGGCGCGGTGGCGGTCGCGGTAGCGCGCCCCGCCCCCGGCGACGGCCTTGGCGTGCTCCGTCTCCACCTCGGCCAGCTGGGCCAGAGTGGCCTCCCGGTTGCGCCGGTAGTCGGACGAGCCCGCGTCCAGCGCGGACCGCAGCACGGTCACAGCAGCACCTCCGGTATGTCCAGCAGACGTGAGCGCAGCCATTCGCCGACGGCCTTGCCCTGCGGGTCGAACCGCACCTGTGCGGCGACGCCCGGCCCGAGCAGGCCGTCCACCACGAAGTTGAGCGCCCGCAGCTCGGGCAGCTGGTACCGGACGACCGGCAGGGCGGCCGTCTCCGGCAGCAGCCGCTGGAACTCCTCGACCGTGAGCGTGTGCACCAGCCAGCGCCAGGCGTCCTCGCCCCGGGCCCAGACGCCGACGTTGACCGAGCCGCCCTTGTCGCCGCTGCGGGCCCCGGCGACCGCCCCGAGCGGGGCCCGGCGCAGCGGTCCGGACGGCAGCGGCGGCGGCAGCGCCGGTTCCGCGAGCCGCGCCGACGCATCCTCAGGCGCGTCCCCGGCGGAGCTGACCGCGGGGGCGACCGCGACCCGCCGCCCGTCGGCCAGCACCGCCGTGTGCTCCACCAGCTTCTGCTCCACCAGCGCCGCCTCGAAGACGCCGTACGGGGCGGCGTCGCCGGGCGGGGCGGTCACATGGAAGCCGGGGTAGCCGGCCAGGGCCAGCTCCACCGCCGCATTGGTGAACGCCCGGCCGACCCGCTCTTGTCGCCGCTGCGGACCACGCACCGCAGCAGCGCGCTGGCCTCCTCCTCGCTGTCGGCGTCGGCCTGGTCGGTGCGGGCCAGGGTCCAGCCGTGCTCGACGCCGTCGAGCACGGCGGAGTGGTCCAGCTGGGCGCGCACCAGTGCTGCCTTGGCCTCGATGTCCAGCCCGGTGAGCACGAACTCCACCTGGTTGCGGTAGCCGCCGATGCGGGTGCAGCCGACCTTGAGCCGCGAGGGCGGAGCCTCGCCGCGCACGCCGCTGATCCGGACCCGGTCCGGGCCCTCCTCGCTGAGTTCGACCGTGTCGAAGCGGGCGACGACGTCGGGGCCCAGATAGCGCGGTCCGTCGATCTCGTAGAGCAGTTGGGCGGTGACCGTGCCCCGGGTGACCGCGCCGCCGGTGCCGGGGTGCTTGGTGATCACGCTGCTGCCGTCGGCGTACACCTCGGCGATCGGGAAGCCCGGGTGGCGCAGGTCCGCGATCTCGGTGAAGAAGGAGTAGTTGCCGCCGGTGGCCTGGGCGCCGCACTCGATGGCGTGCCCGGCGACCACGGCACCGGCCAGCGCGTCGTAGTCCTCGCGGTCCCAGCCGAAGTGCGCGGCGGCCGGGCCGAGCACCAGCGAGGCGTCGGTGGTGCGGCCGGTGACCACGATCCGGGCGCCGGCCCGCAGGCAGGCGGCGATGCCCCAGCCGCCGAGGTAGGCGTTGGCGGTGAGCGGGCGGCCGAGCCCAGTTCGGCGGCGCGGGGCAGCAGGTCGTCCCCCTCGACATGTGCCACCGCCGCCGTCAGCCCGAGCCGGTCCGCCAGCTCCCTGATCGCGTCGGAGTCCGGCCGGGTTGAGGCCGCCGGCATTGGTGACCATGGTCACGCCCTGCTCCAGGGCCTGCCGAGGGGTGGACTCCAGCTGCCGCTGAAAGGTTCTGGCGTAGCCGCCGGAGGCGTCCCGCAGCCGGTCCCGGCCGAGGATCAGCATGGTCAGCTCGGCCAGGTAGTCGCCGGTCAGCACGTCCAGTTCGCCGCCGTCGAGCATCTCGCGGACGGCGGAGAAGCGGTCCCCGTAGAACCCGGAGGCATTGCCGACCCGCAGCGGCGGCGGGGAGGCGGAGGGCTCGCGGGCGGCGCGGGGACCGGGGTTCACAGCTCGGTCGGTCATCGCCCCACCGTGCCACCGCCCCCTAAAAAAAGCAATCATGATCGCTTTTTTAAGGCCCGAGAAAAGAGCCCGCCCCGGCGGCGGAGCGCCGGGGCGGGCCGGGGCCGGAGGGCCGCTACGCGTCGGGGGCCAGCGCTGCCACTGGGTGACCGGGCGGTCCGCCACCGCGATCTCGTCCAGATGCCCGCTGCCGTCGGCGATGGTGTTGATCCGGTACTGGTCGCGGTGGAACACCCAGTAGTAGCTGAGGCCACCGGTGCGGATCATGTCCGGGATCGGCAGCACGGTGGTGATCCGGTCGATCCCGGCGAAGGAGTCCCACTCGGAGATCCGCCGGTCCGGCCGCTCCAGCACGTCGGTGTGCTGGTTGCCGTGGGCGATCGAGACCACCCGGTACAGCTGCTCGCTGCCGACCGTGTGGAACACCCAGTACCAGCTCTTGCCGTCGACGCCCTGCATGTCGGGCACCGGCAGGAAGAGGTCCACCTTGCTGACGCCCTCCAGCGACCGCCAGACGTCCAGCCGCGCGTCGCTGCGCTCGATCTGGTCGGTGTGCTCGCGGCCGTCGGCGATGGAGACCGCCCGGTGCAGCTGCTGGGCGCCCTGGTTGTGGAACACCCAGTACCAGCGCCGGCCGTTCTCGGGCTGGCGGTCGGGGAAGGGCACGACGCAGTCGATCCTGCTGATCCCCGCGAAGGAGTCCCACTCGGAGATCTCCCGGTCGGGCCGTTCCTTGAGGTCGGTGTGGTCCCGGCCGTGCGCGATCGAGACCACCCGGTAGACCTGCGAGCCGCCGACCGTGCGGAAGGCCCAGTACCAGCTCTTGCCGTCGGCGCCCTGCATGTCGCCGATCGGCAGGAAGGCGTCCACCGGCCGGCCGGGCTGCGGCTGCGGCTTGTCCGGCAGCCGGCCCTCGCCCAGCGACTTCAGCGTGGCGATCGAGGGACTGAAGGCGTAGACCGCGCCCTGGGTCTGCACGAACTGCTGGAAGGTCAGCGGGATGTCGCCGTCCTCCCAGTTGAAGGTTCCGTCGCTGCCGACCATCGGGTCGGGGCCGGGCTTCGGGTCGCGGCCGGGCGGGAAGTCCTCGTTGTCGATCCAGGACTTCTGGATGAACTCGAACTGCCGCAGCAGGTCCGACTGGTAGCAGACGAAGAGCAGTCCGCGCGGCGCGTCCGGGCCGCCCGGGCCCTCGGACGCCGGGTCGAAGGGGTTGCCGTAGGGGCTGCCGCGCCGGATGATCCGGCGGCCGTCGATGAACGGGTTCTCCGAGAGCGGGTTCTTCTCCTTGGGGTCGGTGCTCTCGGGCAGGACGTTCAGTCCGTCGCGCGGATTGGTCTTGCGCAGGTGCGAGAACAGTGGGGTGACCAGCCCGTCCGGGTCGTCCCGGAAGGTGATGTCGTTGTCGTCGGAGGCGACGGTGTTGAACGGGGTGTCCGCGTGCGGGCACTTGGCCACCGGGGTGCCCGAGCGCCAGCGCCCGACCATCCGCGCGGCCAGCCACTCCACCGTGGTCTCCTGCGGGACCGCCTTCTTGTCCTTGAGTTCGGTGAGCAGCCGGGACACCTGGGCCCACCAGCCGGGGACGTCCTGGCCGAGCCTGCGGATCACCTGGAAGGAGCCGTTGAAGGCCCAGTCCGGCAGGTCGTTGGGGCGGTCCGCGACCCGGGGGTGGCCGACCACGAACTCCCCGGCCGGGATGATCCGGGTGCCCGGATGGCCCTTGACCCACTCCGGTTGCAGCGGGTCCGGCTCGTCGAAGCCGAGCACGCCCGGCTCGCTCACGCCGTCCTTGAAGCCGAAGTGCTCCTTGCCCCGGCGGGTGCCCGGCAGGGTGGCGGCGTTCTGCTGGAACACCACGGTGATCCGGAACTCCTGCGCGGCCTCGCGCTGGGCGACCAGCTCGGCCTGGAGGTCCTCCACCGTGTCGGAGGCGATGGTGACGACCGCGTGAATGGTCTTGTTCTGGTCCTGCCGATGATTGCCGAAGACCCAGTTGTCCGGGGCATTGGCACCGGTGTCGCCGAGGTGCGAGGCACGCAGCACCGGCCCCTGCGCGAACGCGGCCATGGTGCTGTCCTGGTCGCTGCCGGGGCCGGGTTGCCCTGGGGGCTGCCGGGCACGTCCCCGGCGAGCTTCTGCAGTCCGGCATAGGTGAAGCCGAGGCCGATCCAGGTCGCCTTCAGGCCGCTCGGGTCACCGCCGGAGCGCTTGCGGGCCTCACTGAAGGCCTTGTTGAACGCGGCCACCTGTTTGGTGGTGGCGATGCGTGGGGTCAGCCGTTTCAGCCAGACCCGCGCCCGGGCCTCGTCCTCGAAGCTGAGGAAGAGCAGCGTGGTCTGGTCCTTTTTGAACCCGGCCAGGACATCGCCCTGGATGTCCTGGTTCTCACGCAGGTTCAGATCATTTGCCATGGTCACTCCAGAAGGCCGACCGAGGGGGGACTCCCGGCCCGACCGAGTCGGAACAAGGCGCTGCCCGGCGGATCCCGGGCAGGCTGACTCACCTCCGCCATGGATGCGGAGAGTAACTGGACTCTATGGTGCGTATCCGAACAACGCCACGCCGACACTCCGTCACGGGCATCACCCGTACGCCCAGGCCGACGCGACAAGTCCCGCGCGGGGAAGCAGCATCAAGACACAGTCCGTGTACGCATGACTCTCCCGGAAGCATCGCTGCACCCGCCTGCCCCCGGGCGGGCAGCGCCGCGAAGCCGGGCCTGCCAATCACGGAGAGTGTTCATCGGATCGGTGGCCGGACCGGATCAGATCCGGCCGCCGATCCGGCCGCACCCGTCCTCTGTGCACAAGGAGCTCCATGTCCCGCGCAAAACCGTCCCCACGCGTCAAGCTGACGGCCCTGCTGTCGGCATGCGCGATCACCACCGGTCTGGTCGCCACCAGTTCCCTGCTCACCCCCTCCCGTGCCGGGGCCGCCGCCGCGTCCCCCCGGGCCGGGTTCACCGCCGCCCAGATCCGCGCCGAGATGCGCCCGGCCGAGGTCAGGGCGCTCGGCCAGGACGAGGCCGAGTACCTCGCCTGGGGCCGGCTGGAGTACCGGGCCGCCCAGCGGCAGACCGGCTCCAAGCGCGAAATCGACCCGACGGAGAGCGGCCCGGACGACGGCTACCCCGACCCGATGCGGGCCCGGCGGCTGGAGCTGCTGCGGCAGAGCCAGGCCGCCACCAACGCGAACTACGACCCCCGGGTGTTCGGCAGGTTCACGGACTACTTCCCGACCCCGACTTCGCCGCCCACATCGCCCTGCTGCCCACCGGCAAGGTGCTGCTGTTCTCCTTCGAGTCGGTCCAGAGCGACCCGACCCAGGAGACCGCGCCCACCAACATCATCGGCCGCGCCAACGCCGGGCGCGCCTATCTGTGGGACCCGAAGCTGGGCACCGGCCCCAACGCGTTCAAGGCCGTGCCGCCGCCCACGACCGACATGCCCGACGGCAAGAACCAGCCGCGACCGGCCCCCTTCTTCTGCGCCGGGCACTCCTTCCTGCCGAACGGGATGCTCGGGGTCTTCGGCGGCAACCTCGGCGGGAACGGCGGCGCCGGCGCCAAGCTGTCGCTGATCTTCGACCCGTGGACCGAGCAGTGGACCAGGAACCCCGACATGTCGGTCGGCCGCTGGTATCCCTCCGTGGTCACCATGGCGGACGGCCGTCAGCTGATCATGTCCGGGCAGTCCGACATCGGCTGGGGCACACCGACCCCGGTGGTCGAGCGCTTCCCGGCCAAGTCGTACCCGGTGCCGGTCAGCCCCGGCCAGGTCCCGCGGGCCCCGGTGGACCGGTTCCGCGCCGACGCGCCGTTCACCACCGACTACCCGCAGCTGTTCGCGCTCAACGACGGCAAGGTCTACGGGCTGGGCCGCACCCCAACGAGCAGTGGCGGTTCGACCCCAGGACCGAGACCAGGACCAACCTGCCGCCGCGCCCCGACCAGATCCCGCCCGGCGGCGCCCGCCTCTACGGCTCCGCGGTGGCCCTGCCCGGCGGCTACCAGGGCCCCGACTCGGCGCTGATCCTGGGCGGTGACCGCACGGACCCGAACACCTATCTGCTGTCCGGCGGCCAGTGGTCCAAGCAGAAGCCCCGGGCCTTCGGCCGCACCCAGGACGACACGCTGATCTTCCCGGACGGCTCGCTGTTCACCGTCAACGGCTCCTATGACATCCGCGACTACGGCAACGGGCTGTACAACCCCAACGCGGACCTCAAGTACCGGCACACCGAGTTCCGCGACCACCAGGGCAACTGGAAGCTCGGCCCGGTCCAGCGGCTGCCGCGCGGCTACCACTCCAACGCGGTGATCCTGCCCGACGGCCGGGTCGTGGTCACCGGCGACGAGCTCCAGCAGATCGCCAACAACCCGAACATCAAGTCGGGCATGAACGGCACCATCGAGATCTTCGAGCCGCCCTACCTCCAGAACGGCCCGCGTCCGGACCTCGACTACGCGCCGACCGGTCCTCTCTCCTACAACACGAACTTCACGGTCTCCAGCCGGACCCCGGACCGGGTCACCCGTGCGGTGCTGCTCTCCCCCATCACCTCGACCCACTCGATCGACACCGGGCAGCGGCACATCGAGCTCCAGATCAACAGCCGCAACGGCGGGCAGCTGAATCTGCAGACCCCGCCGCTGGCGGCGGCCGCCCCGCCCGGCTACTACATGCTCTTCCTGCTGGACTCCAGGGGCGTCCCCAGCGTCGCCAAGTGGGTCAAGCTGGAGGAGAAGCGCAGCGGCGGCGGTATCTGAGCCACCGGACGCGGCGCTCGCGCCCCGGCGGGCCCCGACTCCACCGAGTCGGGGCCCGCCCGGCGTCACCGGTTCGGCCGCGTCCGATGTCCCCTCCCCGGCGCTCCCCCCGCAGGCTGAGGGGTGACAGTAACCTGCCGCGCTCCCCTCTCCCCCGCGCAGCGGGCAGCCGCCCACCCCCGAGAGGACGGCCCGATGACCAGCACCGCGCTCACCCCGGAGATCGAGACCCGGTTCGCCTCCGCCCGGCGGATCGCCGAGGCCGCCCTCTCCCCGGCCCGCCGCCGGCCCCGGGCGGCTGGTCCGCCGCGGCCGGCTCCGGCCGGCCGGCCGGGCTGCTGGTCCCGCCCGCCTGGGGGGCACGCAGCGGTGACCCCTGGCTCCAGCGCACCGAGTGCCTGCTGGAGCCGCACCCGGAGGCCGTACTCCTGGCCGAGCTGCGCTTCCTGCACACCCAGCGCTGCACGGTGCAGCGCACCGGCCCCGGGGGCGACTACCAGGACACCCCCGGCTGCGGCTCGCCGACCGGGTGCTGACCGGCTGGGACGAGGGCGTGGAGCAGCGGATCCAGCTGGCGCTGCGGGTCGGCGAACTGACCGGGGGCGGCCGCACCCTGCCCTTCGGCTGCCCGGGTCATGAGGAGACCGAGGCGGTGTACGACGACGCCGGGCACCTGGTCGGCCGCATTCTGCGCCGCCGGGAGGAGGTCCGCGGCGTGATCCGGGTCGCCGCGGCCGAACTGCCGGGCCCGCCCGCGCTGCGGCGGCTGACCGCGGAGGTGGAGAACGCGGGCGGCTGGTCCGCGCGGCACCACGACGCCGACCGCCTCGCCGCGCTGCCGCACTCGCTGGTCGCCACCCATCTGATGGTGGGCCTGAGCCAGGGCGTCTTCCTGTCCCTGGCCGATCCGCCGCAGTGGGCCCGCAGCGCCGCGGCGGGCTGCGACAACCTGCACACCTGGCCGGTGCTGGCCGGTGCGGCCGGGGGTGCGACGTGATGCTGTCCGTCCCGGTCGCCCTGCCGGACCACCCGCCGGCCCCGGCCCGGACGGCGCCGCGACGGCCGCGGAGTGGCGTACCCCGCTCAGCGCGGTCAGCGGGCGGTAAGGCTGTGCGGGCCACCGGGCTGTGCGGGCCACCGGCCTGTGCGAGCCACCGGGCTGTCGGGCCGTCACACCACGGCGTCAGGGCGCGGCGGGCCTCCTGCCGCGGCAACCCCGTGGACCCGGATTCGTGGACCCAGATTCGCGGACACAGAGCGGTGAGCCCCGGGGCTGCGCCGGAACCGAGCGATAGGAGCGTGCTTCGTGGCTGACGACGTCCGCAGGCGCCGCCGCGGTACCGCCGCGGTACTGCTGGCCACGGTGCTCGCCACCGGCGCCGGGGCCTGGCTGGTGCACGACGGGCTGCACACCTCGGCCCCGCCGCAGCCCTCGGCCTGGGACGCGGTCCCGGTGACCGGCCCGGCCGCCTCCGGCGCGGCCCCCTCCTTCGGCCCGGTCCTGGTGTCGGCGATGCCGTCGTCCGTCCCGGTGCGGATCCGCATCCCCTCGATCGGGGTGGACGCTCCGGTGACCGGCGAGCGGCTGGGCCCGGACCGCCGGCTGTCGGTGCCCGCGGACGACGACCGCAATCTGGCCGGGTGGTTCCAGGACGGCCCGGCCCCGGGCAGCGCCGGCAACGCGATCATGCTCGGCCATGTCGACACCTTCCAGGGCCCGGCGGTCTTCTACAACCTGGGCGCACTGCACAAGGGCCAGGCGATCGACGTGACCCGGCGCGACCACAGCACGGCGGTCTTCTCGGTGGACGCCATCGCGGTCTATGCCAAGGACGACTTCCCCTCGGCCAAGGTCTACGGCCGGACCCTGCGCCCGGAGCTGCGGCTGATCACCTGCGGCGGCGGCTACACCAAGGCCAGCGGCTACCTGGGCAATGTCGTCGTCTACGCCCACCTGACCGGCCGGAAGCAGTGACCCGCCGGGCGCAGTGACCGGTGGAAGAGGGCCGCGAGGACGTCCTCCGGGGGCCGATCGGCCTGGGGATGCACATGCCGAGGCGGTCATACCCGGCCCAAACAGTCCCGAAACGGGCATTTCCCCAGAGGCCGTTGTGACGGTCGCCACAGGCCCGTGCGGCAATACGACGACCCGTAGTTGATCCTTACGCTCCACTCACGCCGAGCCCGGCCGTCCCCGCGCCGGGCCGTCCGGCGACGCGCCCCGCGACCCGGACCGGCACGGCTCGCCTCCGGTGAATGCTGGCTCCCGACCCGCTCCGGCCGCTCCGCCCGTGCCCGCGAAGGGGACGCCGCGGCCCGATCCGGGCGGCCCGAAAACGCCGCCCGGGCGGAGCGGACGAACTCTGTTCGACTACGAAGCCCGCTAGTACATGGGGCTCTTGGCCTGCGGCGACACGCCAGCTAAGAATGAGCCGGTCACCGGATGCAGCGGCGCCTTCCCGCCGCTTCGTCCTCTGTCCCGGCACTAACCAAAGCGGAGTGCCCGTGCCCCCTAGGTGACCGCTCCCCCTGTCCGGGAGCGGTCGTAAGCCGACGGCAAGCACACGCCAACCGATTGAGGTCGAACTCTCCCATGTCTTCCATCTCCACCCGTATGCGTGCCTCGGCTGCGCTCGTCGCCGCCACCGCCGGTCTTGCCTCCCTCGGCGCCGTCGCCACCTCGGCCCACGCCGCCACCCCCGTCACCGCTGTGCACCAGGCCGCCGCCGTGCAGGCTGCCAAGCCCGCCGCCGCCGTCAAGGCCGCCCGGCCGCCGCGGTCACCACCAAGCAGGCCGACGCCGCCGCCCAGGCCGCCGCGCACCTCGCCTACCTGAACAAGGAGGCCGCGCAGGACGCCGAGCAGGCGTACTACGCCGCCGTCGGCCGCACCGGCTCCACCGCCAGCTCCGCCTACACCGCCCCGGCGGCCGCGAGCAGCACCAGCACCACCAGCACCACCAGCAACAACTCGGCGCAGCTGAACAGCTCCGCCGCCTCCGCCGCGCAGAACGCCTACAACTCGGCGGCCGCGAGCAACTCCACCGCGTCGAACACCGCGTCCAGCAGCTCCAGCAGCGACTCGACCGCCACCGACGCGTCCACCAGCACCACCCCGACCAGCTCCAGCGACCCGCAGGCGATCGCCGCCTCGATCGTCCCGCCGACCAGCTGGCCTCCTTCGACGAGATCATCTCGCACGAGAGCGGCTGGGACGTCACCGCCGTCAACCCGTCCTCCGGCGCCTACGGCCTGCCGCAGGCCCTGCCCGGCGACAAGATGGCGGCCGACGGTGCCGACTGGCAGACCGACGCCACCACCCAGATCGAGTGGGCCCTGCAGTACATGAACACCACCTACGGCAGCCCGAACCAGGCCTGGGCGTTCTGGCAGGCCAACAACTGGTACTGAGCCGACTGACATCCCCCTGCGGCGCCCAGGCACCGGACAGGGGTCCTGAGGCGAGCACCCCCAGGGGCCCGGCACACTTCGTGTGTGCCGGGCCCCTGCTCGCGTTCCGACGCCGCTCGCCACCCCTCGGCCGCCGGTCCTGCTGTACTGCTCGGGTCCTTCCGTGCGGTCGGACCAGGAGGCCCGACCGCACGGCGGGACCGTGGTGGAGCGTCCGCCGGCGATTCAGCCGACAGCGCCACCGGCACGACGACGGCGCGTGATCCACAGCGCGCCGACACTGGCGCCCGCGAGCAGCAGCGCACCGGCTGCCGTCTCCAGCGGGTCGGCGGTCAGCACGGACCCGCCTGCGCCGGTCGCCACCGCACCGGTCGGCGTGGTCGCCGTGGTGGTGGTAGTGGTCGCGGTGCTGGGGGAAGTGGTTGCTGCGGAGATGGTCAACGGCGTGGTGCCGGACTCGGTCCCGCAGGTGAAGGTCACGTTGACGGTGCCGGCCGTGGCACTGCTGGAGACCGTGGTGGTACCGGTCTGCGAGGTGCTGTTGCCGGAGAGGGTGACGGTGCTGAAGGGCGACGCCGCCGCGGTGGCAGTGGAACTGCAACCGGTCGCGGCGAAGGCCACCGTGCCGCCGGGGGCGACAGTGGTCGGGAACACGCTGAAGCCGAACGAAGTGACGTTGCTGCTGGAGCCTCCCTGAGCGAAGGCCGCAGGAGTGGAGAAGCCCACGACCGCGGCGGCCGCAATGAGAGGCACAGCTATCGAAGTACGTCGCATGGAGGAAATCCCTTCCATCGGTTCCGGCGGAACGCCGCGTGCCCGAGAGGACACCGAAAGCGACATTCCGTCCTTGGTGGTGACGCTAGGCCGCCCCGGGGCCGACCGCGAGCCGGAAGCCCCCCAGCGGGCCCGCGGTTGCTCCGAATGGGAAAAAGCGCAGGTCACAGGCGTGATGATGGCGGGCCGGTCATCCGGCCGCGGACTGAAGTGCCCGCCGGTAGATCGACAGGCACAGCTGGCACTGCTGCTCCTCGCTGGCCACGCCCTGCCGCAGCGGCGGGGCGGAGACCCCGCCGAACAGGGTCCGGCCGCAGAGCATGTCGGCGCCGGTGTCCTTGGCGATATGCCACAGGTAGACGGGCTGGGCGGTGCCCGCGAGCGAATCGGTGACCTCAGGTCGCATCTGGTGCATGGCTTCGTCCTCTGTCCCGGGTCGTGGACCGCGCCTGTTGGCGACGGTCCAGTTCAGGTGCAGGAAGGACTCAATCCTCATCCGAGCGGCCGTGCCCGGCGCGTGATCCGGCGGGCGTTACCGCCGAACGGGCGACAGCAGCCGGCCGGCGACCGTGCCGCCGAACCACGCGGCCTCGGCCAGCAGCGGCGCCGGGTCGTCCCGACACAGCCACGCCCGCTCGGTGCCACGCCGGGGCAGCAGCCGCGGCGGCCAGTGCCGCTGCCGCCAGGCCCAGAGCGCCGCCGACGGCAGGTCCAGCTGCCCGACCACGTAGTCCCGCTGCAGCGGCGACCGGCTCTCCGGCAGTTGACGGCCGGTCAGGTCCAGGTGCAGCGCGCGCACCACATCCACCCCGCCGGTGGTCTCGAACAGCCGGAACTGGGCCCGACCCTGGGGTTGAATCGAGCAGCTTGTACCGGCCGTCGCGCAGATCCAGCCGCCAGTCCAGGTCGGCCGTCCCGCGGTAGCCGATGCTCCGGCAGAACTCCGCGGCCAGCCCGGCCAGCACCGGGTTGCTGTGCACCACCGCGCGGGTGGTCACCCCGGCGTCCGGCGGCCAGGAGCGGAGCTTTGATCCCGGTGAACACCAGCGGGGCCGCGCCGTCCGCCGGGCAGTACAGATGGCTGATCCAGTCCTCGCCCTGCTCCGGCGGCAGGTACTCCTGCGCCAGCACCGACAACGGGCCCGGGTCCGGGCACAGCCGGCGCAGCTCCGGCTCGTCGCGGACGGCGGTGGTGTGGCCGACCACCGGGGCCCGCAGCCGGGTCCAGGCCTGGAGGTTCTTCAGCACCAGCGGATAGCCCCACTCCCGGCCGCCGCCAGCAGCGCCTCCCGGTCCGACACGGCCCGCGAGCGCGCGCCGCAACTCCGTGCTCCTCGCAGAGCCGGTGCAGGCCGCCCTTGTCGGCCAGCAGCCGCGGCAGCCCGGCGGGCACCGGCGGCAGCAGAAAGCACTCGGCCAGCAGGTCCGCGTGCTCCGCCAGCAGCACCGCGGCCTCGTCGTCGGTGGGCACCGCGACGCTGCGCCGACCGATCCCGCGGCCGATCCCCAGCAGCAGCGCCACCAGTTCGGCGGGCGGTTCCAGCCCGCTGGTGGGCCGCACATGGCGGACGGCGGCGTAGCGGGAACAGGCGGCCGGAGTGAACCGGCCCTCGACCATGGCGTGCGCCGCCACCCCGCCCCGCCCCAGCGTGCGCAGCACCCCCACCCCGCCGTGGTGCTGCGGATAGCGGCCGATCTTGACCAGCAGCGCCGGAACCGAGCGGTCCAGTCCGGGGCCGTGCGCGTCGGAACCGGAACCGTGCATCTCGACCTCGATCCGACTGATGCCCTCCCCGACCATTCTCCGAGCCGCCCGGCGCCGCCGCGACCGGGCGCGCCGGGCGCGGACGGCACCCTGATGGCCCAACTAAGCGCGCGGCGCCCCGGGTACACGCTAGGGACCACAGCTGATCCACTTCGAGGAGGGCCGTCGATGGCCGTTCCGCGCTCCGTACCCGCCGAGTCCCGGCACCGGGTCCCCGGGGAGGCGGCCGCGTGTCCCGCCGTCAGCGGTTGACCACGGCCGTCGAACCGGCGACGCCGCCCGCGGGCCGGGCGCACCGGATCGCCGTCCGCGCCGCCCTGCCGGTGGCGCTGCTGCTGTGGCTGCTGTCACTGCGGCATGTCGCACTGGACCGGATGGGCGATCTCGGGCTGCTCCAGGTGCTGCCCGCGCTCTACTGGGTGGCGGTGGCGCTGCTCACCCTCGGCTTCGTGCTGGCACTGTACGACCGCCGGCCGGGCCGGGCTGGCTGACCGGGTACGTGCTGGGGCTGGTGGCGATGATCCACGCCACCCCCTCCCTGCTCTACCCCACGCTGCGGTACTCCTGGGCGTGGAAGCACATCGCGGTGATCGACGCGATCCTGCGCCACGGCGGCTCGGTGCCCAACAACAACGGGCTGGACATCTACAACCAGTGGCCGGGTTCTTCGTCCTGAACGGGCTGCTGCTGCGCACCACCGGCTGCACTCGGCGCTCGGCTACGCGGCCTGGACCCCGCCGGTGCTCAACGCGCTGCTGCTGGGGCCGCTGCTGCTGCTCTACGGACGTTCACCCGGGACCGGCGGCTGCTCTGGGGCGGAGCCTGGATCTTCTACTCCTGCTCCTGGGTGGGCCAGGACTACTTCTCCCACAGGCCTTCGCCTTCCTGCTGTACACGTGGTGCTGGCCATGATCTTCCGGCAGCTGTCCACCGTCGGGGCAGTCGGGGACGGATCCGGCGTCGGCCGCAACCGTGAACGCGACGCGGACCGCGGCGGCGGATCCCGCGCCGGGCGGGGCGTCCCCGGTCGGGGGTCCCCGGGTGGGGGTCGTCGGGTGGGGCGTCGCCGGTCGTGGTTCCGGCCCCGAGCGGCCGGAACTGGCCCGTCTCCCGGCTGGCGCTGCTGGTGGTGATCGAGGCCGCGATCATCTCCTCGCACCAGCTCACCCCGCTGATGCTGCTGACCGCCCTGATCGCGCTGTCACTGCCCCGGGCCAACCGGCGGATCACCCTGCCGCCGCTGGCCGCCGCCCTGGTACTCCAGGCGATCTGGCTGACCACCGTGGCCCGCCCGTACATCTCGGCCAACCTGGGCAGCTTCGGCAAGGCCCTGCTGTCGCCCGACGGCAACGCGGTCTCCGGGCTGGCCGGCCTCGGGGCCGCGGCCGGCGGCCAGGTCGCGGTGGACTGGATCGACCGCTGCCTGTCCGCCGCCGTGGTGCTGATGGCCCTGGCCTGCTTCCTGCGGCGGCCCTGGACGCGGCGCAGCGGCCTGCCGCTGGTGGCGCTCTCACCGCTGCCGCTGCTCGCCGCCAACAGCTACGGCGGGGAGATGATCTTCCGGGTCTACCTGTTCTCGCTCCCGGCCACCGCCTTCCTGGCCGGGGCCCTGGTGCTGCGTCCCGTTCACCGGCCCCGGCTGCGGCTGCTGGTGCTCTGCGGGCTGCTGCCCGCCCTGCTCCTCGGGCTGTTCTTCGGCTACTACAGCAAGGAGGAGATGAACTACTTCACCCCGGCCGAGGTCACCGCCGCCCAGTACGTCAACGCCGTCGCACCGCCGGGGTCGGCGATCGTGGCGGTCACCGGCAATGTCCCGGGCTACTACACCTACTACGACCGGCACGAACTGGTGCTGCTCAGTCAGGCGTCTGCGGCGACCCAGTCGCTGCTGGTCGACGATCCGGTCGCCGGGCTCCAGCAGGCGCTGAACGGCGCCACCCCGGGAGCCCCGGTCTACCTGCTGCTCAACCGGGGCCAGCAGGCCGAGTGCTATCTCACCGGCGTGCTGCCCGCCAACATCCAGTCCAGGCTGGAGAGCGCGCTGGCCGGCTACCCCGGCGTCAGCGTCATCTACCGCAACCCGGACGCGACGGTCTACCGCTTCGCCCCCTCCGCCTTCCTGTCGGCCAGGGTCGGCCGACCGGCGACGGGTGTCCGACCGGCCAGAGGAGTCCAGCGATGAGCACTGCCCCGCCGCGCCCGTGGACCGGCCTGGCGCTGGCCGCCTCCGGCTGGGTGGCACTGGCCGCGACCCAGCTGCCCGCCGCCAACCCGCTGCGGGTGGCCGTGGTCACCGCCTTCCTGCTGATCGGCCCGGGAACGGCGGCGGTACGACTGGCCGCGCCGAAGCTGGACCGGCGGGACCGGAAGGCGGCCAGGCTCGAGTGCGTGGTGCTGACCCTGGCCGTCAGCCTGGCGATCGGCACGCTGGTCGCCGAGGTCTTCTATCTGACCCGCAGCCTCAGCACCGTCCGGGCCGTGAGCGCACTGGCCGCGCTCACCACCGTGCTGGCGCTGGCGCCGTACGCCGGTCCGGGCCGCCGGGCGCGGCGCGGGGCGCCCGACGCTCCCGGCGCTCCCCGGCCGCCGGAACACCTTCCCGGGACGTCCGGCCGGGCCGGGCGGACGGCCCGGACCGGCCGGGCCGCGCTGGCGGGCTGTCTGCTGGTCTCCGCCGCCGCCTGCGGCGGGCAGAGCGCGTCGGCCCCGGCCGGAGTGGACCCCGCCGCCACCGAACCCGCCGCGGCCGGCCCCTGGCACCTGGTCTTCCAGGACGGGTTCCAGGGCAGCACCCTGGACTCAAGTCGCTGGACCACCTGCTACGACTGGAATGACGCAGGGTGTACCAATGCCGGGAATCATGAGCTGGAGTGGTATCTCCCCAGTCAGGTGACCGTGGGCGGCGGGATGCTCAGCCTGAACGCGCTGCGCAGCGCCACCACCGGCTCCGACGGCAAGACCTACCCGTGGACCTCGGGCATGGTCTCCACCGGCCGGGACTCCTGGTACGCCACCCCCAGGCACACCTTCGCCCACGGCTACTTCGCCGCCGCGATCCGGATCCCGGCCGCCGACGGTATGTTCCCCGCCTTCTGGCTGATGCCGGACACCCGGAGCACCCCGCCGGAGCTGGACGTGGCCGAGTTCGCCGGAACCACCCAGCATGTCCAGATGACCGTGCACTGGGCCGGCCCGGGCGGCAAGGACCAGCACCTTGCCGGGTCCTACGGGCCGGCGGACTTCCCCTCCGGCTTCCATGTGTTCGCCCTCGACTGGGAGAGCGACTCGCTGACCTGGTACATCGACGGCGTCTCCCGCTTCCGGACCACCGGGCACGTCCCGGATGTGCCGATGGAGCTGCTGCTCGACCTGGCCGTGGGCTACCCGGTCGCACCCCCGGACACGGTGAGCTCGGCCGCCATGAAGGTCGACTGGGTCCGGGTCTGGCAGCACTGAGCGGACCGGCGGGGCGAGCGGCTCACCGGTCCGGGCCGGCCCCGGTGAACATGCCGACCAGACTGTGGGGTGCGTGCTCGCCGAAGAGCAGCTCGTGCAGCTCGTTGCCGTCGGCGGCGGCCGCGGCGCTGCGGGGAACAGGGCCTGCTCGTACTCGGCGAGCGCGGCCTCGGCATCGTCGGGGTGCGCGGCGAGGCCTGGCCGAGTTCGGCGCCGTCGAACATGGCGTGGTTCGCCTTCGCCGTTGGGGGCCGAGAGGTGGGCGCGTCGCCGAGCAGGGTCACCCCGGTACCCGCTCCCACCGGCACCGGCGTGCAGGGTGCGCAGGACCGGTGCGGTCTCTCCGTCGGTGATCAGCGCGGTGAGCTCCGGCGCCCAGCCCTCGAACTCCCGCGCGATCCGGGCGGCGGCCCCGGCGGAGTCGGTGAAGTCGATAAACCGGCGACTCGGAGAGCGCCACATAGGTGTGCAGGGTCCCGCCGTTCTCCCGGTGGGCCTGGATGCCCTTGCCCGGCGCCGGCGCGACAGCGCCCCGCCGCCGACCGCCTTCGCACTGGCCGGGTGCCGGGCGTCACTGTCGAACAGGTAGGTCTCGATGAACGACCTGCCGATGTACTCGGGTACCGCCTCGGAGAGCAGCGGCCGGACCCGCGACCACGCGCCGTCCGCACCGACCAGCAGGCTCGTGACGACGGTGGCACCGTCGGCGAAGGCCACCTCGTGCCGACCGCCGCCGAGCGCGCGGACACCGCTGACCTTGCACCCCCAGCGGACGGTACCGGCCGGGAGCGATTCGAGCAGGACCCTGCGCAGCTCGCCGCGCAGCACCTCGGGGCGTCCGCGGGTGCTGTCGTCGTCGTACAGGACGGTCCCGTCCGGGGCGAGAATCCGGGTTGCCTCGCGGCCCTCCAGGACCAGGCCGCGGAACTCCTCCATCAGCCCTGCCGCCCGGAGCGCCGGCTGGCCGTTGTCCTCGTGGATGTCGAGCATCCGCCCTGTGCCCGCGCCGTCGGGGAGGCCTCCGCCTCGTAGACCGTGGCCGGGATTCCGTGGACGTGCAGGACGCGGGCGAGGGTGAGGCCGCCGAGTCCGGCGCCGATGATCGTAACGGGGCGCATGGTCGCTCCTCGGGTTCGAGGCCGGCCGGGGTCCCGGCCACTCTCTGGAATGTCATTCCAGTATTGGAACACCGCTCCAGATGTGTCAAGATTGGCGGCATGGCAACCCGGACCCGCCAGTCCCAGCGACGCACGGAAGCGCTCTCCAAGGAGCGCATCGTCGAGGCCGCCGTCGAGCTGCTCGACACGGTCGGCGAGGGCGAGCTGACCTTCCGGGCCCTGACCGAGCGCCTCGCCACCGGGCCCGGGGCCATCTACTGGCACGTGGCCAACAAGGGCGAGCTGCTGACCGCCGCGACCGACGCCGTCATCGCCGCCGCGCTGACCGCCGGCCCCCCGACTCCGCCCACTCCCCCGAGTCCGTGGAGCCCATCGAGCCCATGGAGCCCCCAGCCTCGCCGCAGGACGGGATCCGCGCCGTCGCGCTCGGGCTGTTCGACGCGATCGCCGAACACCCGTGGCTGGCCACCCAGCTCTCGACGCAGTTCTCCCGCAGCCCCTGGGGGCCGGTGACGCCGCGGATCTTCGAGAGCATCGGCCGACAGGTCCGCGCGCTGGGCGTACCCGAGGCCGTGGTTCACGGCGACCTCGCTGCTGCTGCACTACATCCTCGGCGCCGCCGGGCAGAACGCCGCGAACGCCCGCAGCGCCGGGCCCGACCTGGACCGCAGCCAGTTCCTCGACACCGTGGCGAGGGCCTGGGAGGAGCTCGACCCCGACGACTACCCCTTCACCCGGGCCGTTGCCGAGCAGGTGCGCGAACACGACGACCACGAGCAGTTCCTCGCCGGTATCGAGCTCGTGCTCACCGGCATCACCGCACTCCATCCGCCCGCCGGGCAGGCGCCCGCCCCACCCGTCCGCTGAGCCAGGGGCCTCCGGCTCCGGCCTGCCGCCGTGGCCCCCTATGCGTCCGGGCAGGCCGACGGGCCGCCGGCCGGACGGCCTAGTCCGGCGCGGATCCGCCGGTAGACCCGCCAGCCCTTGGTCCGCCACAGTTCGGGGTAGGGCGCGACCGGCGCGCCGCTCCCGGCCGTCCAGCGCCGGAACAGCTCCGGCGGGGTGTCCGCGCGCACCAGCAGCCGGGCGATCCGCATGGGGTCGTCGGCCGGGGAGCTGAGCGCCGGGCCCACGGCGGCGGCCGAGCCCCAGCCCGCCTTCTGCACCCGGCGGCGCAGCGCGGCGCTGGAGTAGCCGTGCGGATAGGCGAACGCGCTCACCTGGTGCGCCAGTGCCTGCTCCAACTCCCTTTTGCAGCCCGCGAGTTCCTCGCAGAGTCGGCGCCCCGGCAGGATGTCGAGCTGGGCGTGGCTGCGCGAGTGTCCGCCGATCTCGACGCCATAGGCGTCCAGGGTGGTGATCTGACGCCAGTTCAGCATCTCGGCGGGCGGCAGCAGACTGCCCGGTGCCCGGGCCCCGGGGCGTGCACCGCGCCGGTGGTGATGTAGAGCGTGGCCGGGAGTTCGCGTTCGGCGAGCAGCGGAGCGACCGTCCAGTAGAAGTCCGCGAAGCCGTCGTCGAAGGTGAGCACCGCGCTGCGCGGCGGCAGAGCCGGGCCGCCGCGCAGCGCGGCGACCAGGCGGCGCAGCGGGAACGCTCAGTCCGCTGTCGGCGATCTGCTGCAACTGCCCGGTGAAGGCCCGGGGCGTGACCGTGAACGGCGCGATCCACGAAGGCGGTTCGTCCGACACCGAGTGGTAGAGGAAGACCGGAACGGCATTCACAGCAGCCTCCTGCTCGGGCCGCGCACCCGGGCCCCGGCGTAGCCGAGGGCCGCCGCGCCCACCCCGGTGGCCAGCGCCGCCACCGTGGCCGGGGAACTGCCGGAGCCCGGCCGCAGCCGCGGCCGAGAGCCCGCGGCAGGGTCCTGCGCAGGTAGGCGCGTTCGCTGGCGAGCGCCGGACCGCTGCCCGCGTGCCGGGCCACGGCGGCCTTGGACAGGCCTTCGGCATAGCAGCGGGAGCGGAAGTAGGACCAGCTGGTACGGGCCGCGGGCACATGGTGGCGGACCGCGGCGGCGGGCTCGTACAGCAGCACGCCCTCGGGTTCGCGGGCCGCGATCCGCAGGCAGAGCTCGGTCTCCTCGCAGCCCAGCGGCCGGCTGCCGACCCGGCCGAGGTCGGTGCGGAACCCTCCGGCCGCCAGGATCGCGGCCCGCCGGAAGGACATATTGGCGCCGATGAAGTTCCTTACCGGAGACCGCCGTTCGGGCATGCCCTGGTAGCAGCAGCCGACCACCCAGTCGAACTCGCTGGGGAACCATTCGGGCCGGCCGCTCTCCCAGTACGGCCGGACCAGTCCGCCGACGCCGAGCACCCGTGGGTCACGGTAGCCGTCGAGCAGTTGTCTGCTCCAGTCGGGATCGGCGGCCGCGTCGTCGTCCAGGAAGGCCACCACCTCGCCGTGGCGGCAGCCACTCCGCTGTTGCGGGCACCGGAAAGTCCTTGCTGCTGTTGCTGACGATCCGTAGGCCGGTGAAGCGGGCGGCGGCGGCCCGGGCGGCGAGTTCCGGGCAGTGGTCGACCACCAGCAGCAGCTCGTCCACCGGCCGCGTTGGGCCTGGACGAGCCGACGGCCTCGGTCAGGTCGTGCCAACGGTCCACTGTGTAGGCGCAGATGACCACGGTAAGGGTCGCGTTCACAATGTCCTCCTTCGGCCGGCCGGCACGGTTCGGCCGGGTGTGGCACCGGTCGCCCCGGCCGGATGGACGTGGCGCCGGTCAGCGTGGTGCCGGTCGGCAGCGTGCCGGTCGGCGTGGTGCCGGTGGAGGTGCCGGGCGCGGGTCGGGGCAGCCAGCGCGGCATGGTCAGCAGCAGCGGCAGGCCCAGGATGCACTCGGCGGCCAGCCAGGCCACGCCGACCCGGCCACGCCCATGACCGGCAGCAGCCAGGCGCTGAATCCGAGGACCAGCACGCACAGCAGCCCCTGCAACCCGACCGCCCAGACGAGCTTGCGCCGGGCCCGGGCGACGTCCACCGCGACGTCCAGCAGCAGGTTGGGCAGTGCGGCCAGGGCGAGCAGCCGCAGCAGCGCGGTGCCGTGTTCGGCGTAGCCGGGGCCGAACAGCCGCAGCATCCAGGGCGCGACCGCGACCAGCAGCAGCACCGCGCCGGCCAGCAGCCAGGCGCTGTGCCGCAGCACCCGGCGGGCGTCGGCGACCAGCCGCTCCGGGGCGTGGGCGGCCTCGACGATCAGCGAGCTGCCCATGTTGTAGGAGGCCAGGAACAGCGTGTAGGCGATCACCCAGGCCAGGGAGAAGTAGGCGTTGCTGGTGCCGCCCAGGCGGTCCAGCACCATCAGCGGGGCGACGGTGTAAGCGGCGAGCCGGCACAGCGTGCCCAGGTAGTCGGCGGAGGCGTAGCGCACCAGCCGGGGAGGCAGCGCCCCGCCGTCGCCGGCCGCGCGCTGGCGGTCGGGGACCGCCCGGCGGAACAGGTAGGCGTTGGTCAGCAGCAGCGCCACCGTCATCGCCCCGGCCCAGGACACCAGGATCCCGGATTCCAGCGCCAGCAGCCCGCAGCAGACCAGCAGTGCGGCCTTGACCACGGCGAACACCGCGTTCTCGATCAGCACCCAGCCCGGTCGCCGCAGCCCGGTGAGCAGCCCGTCCTGGAGGACGAAGATCGAGTACCCGGCGGTGCCGACGACAAAGGCGATGGCCGCCACCGGGCTGCGCAGGTAGTCCAGTCCCGGGACAGCAGCGGGACCAGGATCAGGAAGAGCACGGCGACGGCGGTGCTGAAGCCCGCGCTCGCGGCGTAGCAGCCCAGCGCCAGCTTCCGGGTGTGCCGCCCGGCGGCCGGGGCGAACCGCACCAGCACATCGGCGAGGTTGAGCTGGCCGATCCCGGCGAGCAGGGTGGCCGCCGACAGTGCGGCATAGCTGCGGCCCACGGTGTCGGTGCTGTAGTAGGAGGGGCGAGCACCCAGTAGAGCAGCCCCAGGGCCGAGGTGACCAGTGAACTCAGGTTCAGTACATGGCCGTTGCGCAGCAGCCCGGCCCTGGCGGGTGCGCCCGCGCCCGCTCCGGGCGCGGGGCCGGAGCGGGCGCGGGCACGGGCACGGGCGCGGGGCGGGCCGCGGTGCGCGCGGGGGCGGTCATGGCGTGCCCGGCTCCGCGCCGGTCGCCACAGCCCGGCGCTCGCGACCCGCGCCGCGGCGCTCGGTGCCTGTGCGGCGGCGCTCGGTCCGCGCGCTCAGGCGCTGCCTGCGGTGGTGCTGCCGGCGGCTGCGCAGATAGCCCAGCGGGCCGTACAGCAGACCCTGGAGTTCCAGCAGTGCCAGTCGGCGTGACCAGTCGGCCTCGGCGTCGTCGTCGGGGCCGGTCGGCCGGCGGCGGGTGACGGCGTAGCGCAGTCCGCCGGGAGCCTGCGCGCGAGCGCGGGCAGCAGCTGCGGCTGGCCCGCCACGGCGGCGGCCAGGAACGCGCCGAAGCCCGTCCCGTAGCCGAACGCCTGCGCGGGCAGGGCCTGCGGCTGGCGGCTGTCGTGGTGCCAGACCACGGCATCGGGCCGGTAGCCGAGCTCGGCCCCGGCGGTCAGCGCCCGCAGGAAGCCGAGCAGGTCGTCGCCGCCGTGGCGGGGTGCCGGTGCGGTGGCCGGGTCGAAGCCGCCGATCCGGCGCAGCAGGTCGGTCCGGTAGGCCATGTTGGCGCCGGAGCCGAAGCGGCCGGCGGTGAACGGGAAGAGCGGGTCGCCGGGCGGCTCGGCCAGTGACCAGGTCCGTGGGGCGAAGCCCTTTCCGTAGCCGCCGTGCTGCTGGAGTTCGGCCTGGGTCCTGGTCTCCAGTTCGGCGGGCAGGATCAGCCCGGTGACGCAGCCGATCCGCTCGCGGGCGGCGAACGCCTCGGCCAGTGCGGCCGGCCAGTGCCGGTCGACCAGGGTGTCGTCGTCGGTGAAGGCGGTGATCCGGCCCCGGACCTCGGTCAGCGCCCGGTTGTGTGCCCGGGCCAGCCCGGCGACCGGTTCCCGCAGGTAGCGCACCCGTCCCGGGTAGTGGCCGCGGACCAGGGCCTCGGCGGAGTCGTCGGCCGGGGCGTTGTCGACCACCAGCACCTCCATCCGGGGGTAGCCGGTCCGCAGCACCGAGTCCAGGCACTGGCGGAGCAGGTCGGCCCGGTTGTGGGTGGCGACGACCACGCTGATCGGCGGCGGGTCCGCGAGCACCCGGGCCCGGGGGCCAGGCACGGGTGCAGGCGGGGGCCGGCCGCGGGGTGGCGGCCGCCAGGGCGTCTGCGGCCCGGTGCCGGGCGATGGGTTCGGCGAGTTCACGACGGGCGGTCTCGACCAGCGTCCGGCGCAGCCCGGCGGCGCCGGGTCGGCCGGTGGCGGTGACCACTCCGAGCGGGTGTCCGTGCAGCCGCACCAACGCCAACACGCGTCCGTCCGGGTCGGCCGGGCACGGACGGCCGGGCGAGCGGGGCTCGCCGGGCTCGTCGAGGTCCAGTTCGACGATCCGGACGGGGGTGTAGGGCGAATCGCGGGCGACGAGGCAGGGGCAGGCCGGGTCGGTGCGCTGATCTTGGCCGTTCATCGTTCTCACCGGTCACCTTTCCGCGCCGTACCGCTCCCCGCCCGACCGCTCCCCGTACCGGCGGTTGCGGGGGCCGGGCTCCGGGGCGCTCGGCGAGCAGGGTACGCAGCACGCGGCGGCCGTCGGCCACCGCGTGCAGGTGCGAACGCCCGTTGCGGCGCGGGAGTTCGAGGCTCGGCACCTCGGCGATCCGCAGTCCGGAGCGCAGGGCGTGCGCGATCATCTCGGCCTCGATCTCGAAACCGGTGGCGCGCAGGTCCAGTTCGTCCAGGAAGCTGCGGCGGAAGGCGCAGTAGCCGTAGCACAGGTCGGTCATCCGGGCGTCGTAGAGCTGGTTGACGACGGCCAGCAGGGCCCGGTTGCCGAGCGAACGGATGTGGGTGAGGTCGAGCGATCCGCCCCCGGCCACGTACCGCGAGCCTTGACGAAGTCGTAGCCGTGGTCCAGGAAATGCAGGAAGTGCGGGATCTCGCCGGGCGACATGCTGCCGTCGGCGTCGATCATCACCACATACTCGCCGGTCGCCGCGGCGAAGCCGGTGCGCAGCGCACTGCCCTTGCCCGGGCCCTGCTGCGGCACCCGGCGCACTCCGGGCAGGCACTGCACCGCCATCCGCAGGGTCGCGTCGCGGGAGTCGCCGTCGACCAGGATCACCTCGTCCACGCAGCGCGGTATCTGTTCGAACACCCAGGGGAGGTTGCGGGCCTCGTTGAAGGCCGGGACGACCAGGCTGACGGTGTGTCGGACGGCGGGCCGGTCGTGCTCGCGGCGGGTGGGGGTACTGCCCAGCCTGCGGTCGGCGACCGGCCTGCCGTCGGTGCCCGCGGCGCGGCCGGTGACCGGCGGGCGGTCGGTGGCCCGTCGGCCCGGTCCGCCGTCACGGCTGCCGCGCGACGGCGGGTGCCCGTTCGGTCCCTGACCGACCGGCGGGCCCTCGACGAACGGCGGGAGTCGACGAACCGCGGGGAGTCGACGTACGGCGGGAGCTGGACGGCCGGCCGCCCCGCGGTTCCGGGCGGGCTCTTGGCCCGGGCAGGGTCCTACTCACTGGCAGGGTGGTACTCATGCGGGTGGCCTCTCCTGAGGCGTCGGCCGCGCCCTGACCAGGCGCGCCGGTGGTGTTGCGAGGGGTGACCGGGCCGCCGGCGCTTCAGGGCGGCCCGGAACTCGCGGTGCTCGGCGGCCGGTCGACGGCGAAGAGTCCGCCGCAACCACCGCTGCTGTCCGGCGCGGAACTCCGCGCCGCAACGCGTACTGCACCCTCGAACAGGGGAACGATCGGCCGGACCGGCAGTGACCCGCGAAAGTGTGCCCGGTCGCGGCGCCCGGGAGCCTGGGGCCCAGGGCGCCGGTCGATCTCGGACGCCGGAGCGTCGACTGACTCAACTGGCGAATGTACTTCCGCATTAGTGACCAATGCGGTGCCAGGCACCCATCATCACCAGGTCCGGCACCAGGAGTCAAGACAACTCAGCAGTATTTCTGACTTATTTGACCAATTCCACATATCGGACATCACGCCTGGCCGCCCTGCTGCTCCCCGCGCCGCTCGACGGGCGCCCGTCCAGCCCGGCGGCTATCCGCCGGGAGATCTCCCCGGGCGGACCGGACGGCCGAAGTACCAGCCCTGGGCCCAGTCGCAGCCCATCTGCCGCAGCCGCTCCGCGTCCCCGGCGCTCTCCACCTCCTCGGCGGTCACGGTCAGGCCCAGCGTGTGGGCCAGCGAGACCACCGCGCCGACGATGCGCCAGCCGAGCGACGCGTCCCGGGCCGGGTCGTGCAGGTCGGACACGAACGAGCCGGCGATCTTCAGTCCGGAGACCGGCAGGTCACGCAGATAGGCCAGGTTGGACCAGCCGGTGCCGAAGTCGTCCACGGCCAGCGACATCCCCATGTCCACCAGCGAGTGCAGCACCTGGAGCGAGTCGTCGTCACGGCTGACCACCGCGCTCTCGGTGATCTCCAGCTGGAGCAGGTGCGGGTCCAGCCCGGTGGAGCGCAGGATCCGGGCGACGTCCGGCACCAGACCGGCGCTGCGGGTCTGCCGCACCGCCAGGTTGACGTTCAGCTGCGGGGCGGCCGGCCCGAACCGGCGGGACCACTCGGCCGCCTCGCCGCAGGCCTGTTCCAGCACCCAGCGGCCCAGCGGCATGATCAGCCCGGTCTCCTCCGCGGTCGCCACGAACTCCTCCGGGCCGAGCACCCCAGCTGCGGGTGCCGCCAGCGCACCAGCGCCTCCACCGCCGCCAGCGAGCCGTCTGCGAGCACGCACAGCGGCTGGTACTCGACGAAGAACTCACCCCGGTCCAGCGCCACCGGCATCCGCACCGACACCGCGTAGCGGCTGACCGCACGGGCGTTGTGCCTGGGGTCGTACAGCGTCCAGCGGCCGCGCCCCTGCTCCTTGGCCCGGTACAGGGTCAGGTCCGCCGCCCGGACCGCCGCCGTCGGCGTGGTGGTGGCGACCGTCCGTTCGAGCACCCCGACGCTGGCGCCCACCGAGAGCCGGTGGTCACCCACCATCACCGGCACGGACAGGGCGTCGAGCACGGCCTTGGCGACCGCCACCGCCTCCTGCTCGCCACTGCTGTCCTCCAGCAGCACCACGAACTCGTCGCCGCCGAGCCGGGCCACCAGGTGGCCCATCGGGGTCAGCACGGACGACAGCCGCCGGCCACGGCGGTCAGCAGCTGGTCGCCGGCCTCGTGGCCGAGGCTGTCGTTGATGACCTTGAAGCCGTCCAGGTCGACATAGCAGAGCGCGAACCTGGCACCCGGCTCCGGGGCGGCGAAGACCTCCTCCAGCCGCTCGAAGAAAGCCGACCGGTTGGGCAGTCCGGTCAGCGGGTCATGGGTGGCCTGGTGCCGCAGCCGCTCCTGCAACCGGTAACGGTCGGTGATGTCCTCCAGCATCGCCACCTGGTACCTGGGCGCGCCGTCCTCGTCCCGGATCAGCGAGACCGTCAGATGCGTCCACACCGCCTCGCCGTCGCGCCGGTAGTACGGCTTGTCGAACTGGAAGTAGTCGCGCTTGCCGCTGATCAGCTCGCCGTAGGCGTCCCACACCCCCGGCGTGTCCTCCGGGTGCACCAGGTCGTCCACCCGCTGCCCCTCCAGGTCCTCCTGGCGCGCGCCGAAGAGCTCCATCAGCGCCGGGTTGACCTCCAGGATGGTGCCCTCGACGTCCCCGATGCCGATCCCGATCGCGGCGCTCTGGAACAGCGCCCGGAACCGCGCCTCGGACGCCCGCAGCGCCCGCTCGGCGTCCAGCCGGGCGGTGTCGGCCGCGAGCCGGATCGACTCCTGCTCGCGCAGGGTGCGTTCGCGCAGCGCCACTGCCCAGCCCGCCGCGAAGGCCCCGGCCAGGGCCGGTCCGCGGCCGTCGCTCAGCGGCGGCTCCTGGAGCAGCTCGACCACCCGGGCCAGCACGCCGGGGTCGGTGTAGTGGGCGCGCACCAGCAGCGCCCCGGCCTCCGCCGCCTGCTCCGGGTCGAACGGGTCCCCGGTACGGGCCCGGTTGAGCAGCTCGGTGGTGCGGCCGACCAGCCGCCGCCGGGTGCCTGCGGTGAGCGTGCCGCCATGGCCGGAGTGCAGCAACTCCCCCCAGGCCTCGCGGAACCGGGCGTCCGGATCCGGCTCGGCGCGCCGCGGACCGCCGCCCGCCGACCTGCCGCCCCCTGCGGTGAGACGTTCACGGGCGGTGCCCCACCCCTGCCATACCGGTGATCCGCTCCGGGTGCGCGCCGACCGAGGCCGGATTCTCCGGATGCCACTCGGAGAGGTACACCACCCGGGCTCCACCAGCTCGTAGCCGTCGAAGAAGCCGGTGATCCGCTCCCTGGTGCGCATGGTCAGCGGGGTCGGGGTGCGCGCGTACAGGTCCTGGTGCGGCCCGGCCTGGTCGGGGCGGCCCTCGAGACCGGCGTGCGAGAGCACCAGCATGCTGCCCGGGGCAGCGCGTCCCGCAGCACCCGCATCAGCCGCTCCGGCTCCTCCGCGTCGGTGATGAAGTGCAGCACCGCGACCAGCAGCAGCGCCACCGGCTCGCCCGGGCCCAGCAGCCGCTCCACCGCGGGCTGGGCCAGCAGGGCCTCCGGGTTCCGCAGATCCGCCTCCACCACCTCGCTCAGCGGATCGTCCGTGAGCAGCAGCCGGCTGTGCGCCACCGCGACCGGGTCGCGGTCCACATAGACCACCGCGCCCGCGGCTCCAGCTCGCGGGCGATCTCGTGCACCGCGCCGAAGGTCGGGATGCCGGAACCGATGTCCAGGAACCGGGACCCCCCGCTCGGCGGCATACTGCACGCCCCGCCGCAGAAAGGCCCGGTTCGCCCGCATGATCAGTGGCAGCTCCGGCCACAGCTCCATGGCCTTGCGGGCCATCCGCCGGTCCACCTCGAAGTTGTGCGATCCGCCGAGGTAGTAGTCGTAGACGCGGGCGGCGTTCGGCTTGTCCAGATCCGTTCCCGCCGGGACCCAGGTCGGACGCGTCATGGCGGACCCCTTCGCGGCTCGGTTCGAGCCCGACCTCCGGTCCGGCCCGGCGCCTGATCCAGTCATCGCCGGATCGCCCGCTCCAGTGACCCGAGGCCCGGAACCGGACAACGCATACAAAAAGCCTGCTCCCGCCCCACCCCGACCGCAACCCGGCGGCCGGGGCGGGATTCAGGCCCTCGGCCCGGTGTCCGGCTCGTCCCGCGCGGCCCCTGCTCCGCCGCCGCCGACCGGTACCGGCTGCTCCTCCGCCACCGGATCCTCCTGCCGGCCGCGGCGCAGGCCGAACAGCGCGACCACGGCCGCCAGCGCCATGATCCCGGCCATCGCGTAGAAGACGTCGCGGACGGCGTAGGCGAAGTCGAGCCGGATGAAGCCCGGGATGCTCGCGGTGCTGCTGCCGCCCTGGGACTGCGAGATCCCGGCCGCCTCGGACACCGCCTGCGCGTGCGGCACCCCGCGGGCGACCAGCGAGGTGGTCACCCGGGAGTGGAACTGGGACACCAGTACCGTGCCCAGGATCGCCAGGCCCAGGCTCGCGGCGTAGTTGCGCACGGTCTGGGTGATCCCGGTCGCCTCGCCGTAGGACAGCCGGGAGGCCCGGTTGACCGCGTCGGTGCTGGCCGGGGTGAGCATCAGCCCCATCCCGGCCCCGGCCAGCACCACGTACCAGATCTGGTTGCTGAAGTTCAGCTGGGTGACCTTCCCGGCCCACAGCGCGAAACCGACCGCGGACAGTGCGCAGCCCACCACCACCGGGCGCTTGGCACCGCCCCGGTCCAGCATCCGCCCGCCGATCTGCGAGGCGATCACAAAGCCCAGGAAGAAGTAGAGCAGGAACTCCCCGGCCTGCGAGGCGGACTTCCCGAGCGCGATCTGCGCGTACTCGCTGGCGAAGAAGAACACCGGGACAAACACCAGCATGGCGATGCCCAGCACCAGGTTCTGCACCGCGAACGCCCTGATCCGGAAGATGTCCACCTTGATCAGCGGCGACTCGGTGCGCCGCTCGACCAGGTAGAAGACCACCAGCAGCACCACCCCGGCCGCGATCGACAGCCAGATGCCGGGGTTCGACCAGCCCCAGATCTGCGACTGCTGGAAGCCGAACACGCTGAGCGCGACCCCGCCGGCGATCAGCGCCAGGCCCCGGTAGTCCATCCGGGCGGGACGGTGGTCGGTCACCGGCTTGGAGATGCCGATCAGCACCAGCGCGACCACCGCCACCGGGATGTTCACCAGAAGATGGCTCGCCAGGTCCACTCGGTGAGGTAGCCGCCCAGGATCGGGCCGATCGCGGTCAGCCCCCGGCGATGCCGAAAAACAGCGCCAGCGCCCGGCCGCGCTCGCGCAGCGCGAAGGTCTGCACCACGATCCCCAGCGCGGCCGGGAACATGATCGCCCCACCGGCCCCCTGGACCACCCGGAACACCACGATCCAGGCCTCGGCCAGGCTGCCCTTCGGGGTCAGCCCGCACATGGCCGACGCCGCCGCGAACAGCACCACCCCGAGCACCACCATCTTCCGGTGCCCGACGGTGTCCGCCAGCCCCGCCGAAGGCGAACAGCGCCGCCAGGGACATCAGGTAGGCGTTGACCGCCCACTGCACCCCGGTGCTGCTCAGCCCCAGCTCCCGCTGGATCTGCGGCACCGCGATGGACACGATGGTCTGGTCGATGAAGGTCATGGCGACCGCGAAGATCATCGCGGCGAGCACAAGGTTTCTCGGCCGGCCCTCCGGCCCCGCAGTGGCGCTCATACAACGTCTCCTCGGGGCAGTCGTGGGCCCGGTGCCGGCCTACCACTACGTTCGACCACCGGGCCCACGACTGCCACCCGCCCGCAGCTAACGATTCAGGGCAGGCATTCACCCGGACGGGCGAGGGGGCGTGGCGCGGAACCGACCGGCGAACGGGGGCGGCGGCGCGGGCCGACGGCCGTCTCCCCCAAGGACTTCGTCCAGGTTCATCCAGGTTCACCCGGGGGACCCCGGGGACGGCTTCTCCTCAGTCGCCAGGACTCCGCCGTGCCTCCTTCGTCGGCACGGCCCAGGCTCTCCCCTCGCCTCCGGCCGGGAGGCGCCCCACTCGCCCCGCTCCTGCACCCACCCCCTTTCCCCGGCCGGTCAGGCCCCGGTCGGTGCAGGCCCCGGTCGGTCAGGCCCCGGTCGGTCTAGGCCAGGGAGATCTCGCCCCCGCTGACGGTGATGGGCTTGGACGCCAGGGCGGCGGGGGCCGGGCCCCGGGCCACCGAGCCGTCGGCGATACGGTACTGGCTGCCGTGGCAGGGGCAGGTGATCAGGCCGTCGGCGACACTCCCGACGATGCAGCCCTGGTGGGTGCAGACGGCGGTGAAGCACTTGAAGTCGCCTGCCGTCGGCTGGGTGACCACGACCTGCTGCGCGGTGAACACCTTCCCCGCCGACCGGGATGGCGCTGGTCGCGGTCAGCTCCCGCGCCGCCCGTCCCCGAAGCCGACGTTCCCGAGCCCGGCGTCCCCGAAGCCGGCGCGCCCGAGCCGCCCGACGCCGGGAGGATCCGTCCCGGCGGCGGAACTGCCCGAGCCGCCCGAGCTGCCGCCGCAGGCGGTGAGCAGCGCGGCAGCGCCGACGGCCCCGCCGCCGGCGAGGACCGCCCGCCGGGCCGGGAGCTGGTCAAGCAGCCGGTCGTTGTCCATCGGTCACTCCTGAGGTGTCGTGTAACGCTTCGTGGGATTCCGGATTGCTCCGGAGATCCCTACGCGCGCGCCGCCGAGCCGGTTCACCCGGGCGCGGGCGGATCCTGCGGCGTGGTCGCGCGCAACTCCGCATCGGCCGCCAGCAGTAGCATGTCCAGCGCGTCCGGATAGCCACTCAGGTTCATCCGCTCGACCAACAGCTCGGCGGTGGCCGCGATATGAGGGTGCGTCAATTCAGGAAGCCGGGCATAGGTGGCCCGCCAGACCTCTTCGTCGACCCGCCTGGCCTGCTCCGGCATGGCGATCGAGGCGGCGTCGAGGGCGGCGAAGGCCAGGCTCTGGTCGATGAAGACGTGGTAGATCCGCACCGCCGCGCGGTCCGCGAATCCGGCGTTGCGCAGCGTGCCCAGAATCGCCTCGTCGGCGGCCACCTCGTGCGCCCGGCCGCTCACCCGGTTGGCGGTGAGCACGGCGGCCTGCGGGTGCGCGAGGTAGGCCGAATGGATGCGCAGCCCGAGGTCGCGCAGGTCGGCCCGCCAGTCGCCGGTGGGCCGCCAGTGCTGCACCGCCCGGCTCATCAGCTCGTCGGCGATGGCGAGGACCAGGTCGTCCATGCCGTTGAAGTACCGGTAGACGGCGCTCGCGTCGGCGCCCAGCCCCAGCCCGAGGCGCCGGGCGGTGAGCCCTGGGCCCCGTGCTCGCCCAGCATCCGCAGGGCGGTCTCCACGATCAGCTCGTGGGTGAGCACCTGACCCTGCTTGGTCCGCCGCCGCCGCTGCCGTCCGTCCTGGGGCACCACTGCCTTCGCCATGGCCCCCAGCTTATGCCAACAGCATTGACGTGTAACGGGCCCGGGAGTTTGATCGTTGTGCAGGGCCGCAGAAGCCTTGTTCCCCGCAAAAGGACTGATTTCGCCATGCGAGTACTGCTAGTGGGCGCCGGCGGTGTGGGTACCGCGATCACCCGGATCGCCGCCCGCCGCTCCTTCTTCGAGCACATGGTCGTCGCCGACTACGACCTCTCCCGGGCCGAGGCCGCCGTGGGCGCCCTGCTGGAGCGCGACGGGCGAGTCCCGGTTCAGCGCCGCCCGGATCGACGCCTCCGACCGGGCCGCGGTCGCCGCGCTGCTGCCGACCAGCGCTGCGACGTGCTGATGAACGCGACCGACCCGCGCTTCGTGCTGCCGCTGTTCGAGGCCGCGCTGGAGGCGCGGGCGCACTACCTGGACATGGCGATGTCGCTGTCGCAGCCGCACCCCGAGCGCCCGTACGAACTGTGCGGGGTCAAGCTGGGCGACGGCCAGTTCGAGCGCGCCGGGGAGTGGACCGAGGCAGGACGGCTGGCACTGGTGGGCATGGGCGTCGAGCCCGGACTGTCCGACGTCTTCGCCCTATGCGGCGGACGAGCTCTTCGACGAGATCGAGGAGATCGGCATCCGCGACGGCGCCAACCTCACCGTCGAGGGCTACGACTTCGCACCGTCGTTCAGCATCTGGACCACCATCGAGGAGTGCCTGAACCCGCCGGTGGTCTACGAGCGGGAGCGGGGCTGGTTCACCACCGCGCCGTTCAGCGAGCCGGAGGTGTTCGACTTCCCGGAGGGCATCGGCCCGGTGGAGTGCGTCAACGTGGAGCACGAGGAGGTGCTGCTGGTGCCGCGCTGGTGGACGCCAAGCGGGTCACCTTCAAGTACGGCCTGGGTGACGACTTCATCGAGAAGCTGAAGACCCTGCACACCCTGGGCCTGGACCGCACCGCGCCGCTCACCGTGCCCAGCGACCGGGGCCCGGTGCAGGTCTCCCCGCGCGACGTGGTCGCCGCGGCCCTGCCCGACCCGGCCGGCCTGGGTGACCGCATGCACGGCAAGACCTGCGCGGGAACCTGGGTCAAGGGCGTCAAGGACGGCCGACCGCGCGAGGTCTACCTCTACCACGTGGTCGACAACCAGTGGTCGATGCGCGAGTACGGCTCACAGGCGGTGGTCTGGCAGACCGCGATCAACCCGGTGATCGCACTGGAGCTGCTGGCCTCCGGCAGCTGGTCCGGCTCCGGCGTGCTCGGCCCGGAGGCGTTCGCCCAAGCCCTTCCTCGACCTGCTGGTCGCCTACGGCTCCCCCTGGGGCCAGCGCGAGCAGTAGTCGCAGACAGGAGCACTGCTCTCCCCCGAGCGGAGATCCCCGCTCACCAGGGAGAGCAGTGCTCTCGCCCCGAAGACCGTGATCAGCCGCGCTTCAGGGCCACCCCGCCGTGCATGTGCACATGCGCGTCCGGCGTCGCCTCCGCCTCCGCGTCGGGGTGCCAGCGGTGCACCAGGCACACCCCGGGCTCGACCAGCTCCAGCCCCTGGAACAGCTGCTCCACATCCCGCCGGTCGCGGATCCGCTCCGGGATGCCGCGCGCCTCGTAGGCGGCGATGCCCCGGGCCACCTCCTCCGGCGCGCTGTCGGCGGTCACCGTCGACAGTGCCAGGAAGCTGCCGGGCACGAGCTGCGCCATCAGCCCGTCGATGATCGCGTGCGCCTCGTCCTCGTCGGTGACGAACTGGAGCACCGCGATCAGGCTGAGCGCGACCGGCTGCTCCAGGTCCAGCGTCTCCCGCAGCGCGGCGGACTCGATGATCGCCTTGGGTCGTGCAGGTCGGCGTCGATATAGGTGGTCCGCCCCTGCGGGGTGCTGGTCAGCAGCGCCCTGGCGTGCACCAGCACCATCGGGTCGTTGTCGACATAGACGATCCGCGCGGCCGGGTCGACACCCTGGGCCACCTCGTGCAGGTTGGGCGAGGTGGGCAGCCCGGTCCCGATGTCCAGGAACTGCCGGATCCCCTGCTTCTCGGCCAGGTACTGGGTCACCCGCCGCATAAAGCTGCGGTTGGCCCGCATCGACCTGGGCAGGTTCGGCCAGACACTGGCGATCTCGGCGGACGCTTCCCGGTCGGCGGGAAAGTTGTCCTTACCTCCGAGTAGGTAGTCATAAATCCGGGCCGAGTGCGGCACATCCGTTCGCAGCTCCACCGACGGCTTGTCGTTCACGCCCGCCTTCATCCAGCCCAACCCGTCAGCCACGGTGCCACACCCTTGCTACTCGAACGCCCATCCAGTGATCCACAGCACACCATAGCCGCCGGACCCCCAAGCCCTACCGCCCGCCCCGGCCCACCGGTGAGCGCCTCTCAGATGACGCCCCATCAGCACCCGGCGGTCGGCCGCCATGCGGATCCCACCCTCGCCAACTGCCCTGCCCAGCACCGGGAGCGCGAATCGCTCCAGGCACATCCATCTGGCGAGCCCTCAGGCCACCATGCCCGAGTACGCCGATGCGGACCCGGTGGACCTGCCGCAGCACATCGCCGCCCCCAGGTCGTCGATGCCCGCGGTGCCCTCGACACCGACCGCCGGCAGGCGGCCGGCTGAACCTCCGCGCTCTCGGCCGCTCCGGACAGGCCGCCCAGCCGTCCCCACGCCCGGGCAGGCCCGGCAGGACCGGCAGACCCGGAATCTGACTTGACGTCAGGGCGGCTTCTCCGCGACGTCTTCAGTCGGCCGCCGGTCACCATCCGGCATCCAGGGCGGTGGCGAGCCAGGTGTAGAGGGCGGTGCGGGGGTTTTTCGGGGGCTGGCCGTGCATGATGGCCAGGAGGCGGCGGTAGTGCTCCAGGCGTTCATCCGGCCCGGCGTCCAGGTGGGAGCGGAGGCGGTCGCGGAGGGCCGTGCGGCGTTCGGGGGTGGCGTCGCCGAGCAGGCGGGCGACCACCTCGGCGGCGGCGAGTGAGTCCGGAGGGAGGCCCTCGCGCAGTGCCGCGCCGATGGTGCGGTCGAGGTTCAGGGCGAACTGCTCGTGCCGGTCCGGTCCCTGGGACTGCGCTGTAGCGGCGCCGACCGGGCGGGTTCCGGTGCTCCGGGCCACCGCTCTGCGGGCCACCTGCTGGAACTCCGGGTCCTGCACCAGCTCGGACAACTCCAGCCAGGCATCCAGCTGTTGCCGGCTGGGCTGGTCCGGCAGCCGGTGGCCGCCGCCTCGCAACCGCTCGCGCAGTTGCGGTGCGGCGTCCAGACCCTCGCAGGCGCGGGTCGCGAAGTCGTCGATGATCTGCCGGCGCTCCTGCGCGGACATCCGAGCCATCCGGTTCAGTCGATCCATGTTCTCCGGCTCCTCCCGGTCCCCTGCGGCGATGGCGGACAGCACCGCGCGTCGCAGCCGCAGTGTGGCGATCTGCGCGTCCAGCGCCGCGACATGCACCGTCGCCACCTGGGCCACGGTGCTCTCGCGGTTCAGCACCCGCCGCACCTCGGCATGGCTGAGCCCGAGCTCGCGCAGGGTGGCCACCAGCTCCAGCCGGGCCAACGCAGCGGCGTCATAGAGCCGGTGCCCGCCGGAGCTGCGTGCCGCCTCGGGCACCACCCCGGTCTCGGACCAGTACCGGATCGTCCGCACCGGCAGCCCGGTCCGCCGGGCGAGGTCGCCGATGCCGAGCAACTGAGCCGGTGTCTCCTGGGTGCCGTCCATGCCTCCGAGTCTGCGACCTCCAGCCGCTGGAGGTGCAAGCCCCCGTTTGGCGCGGCAGTGCGGCGGCGCCCTCGGCGGGGACCTACCCTGGCCGCATGATCAATGGTGGACACGTCATCATCCACAGCCGCGATGCGGAGGCGGACCGGGCCTTCTTCCGGGATGTGCTGGAGTATCCGCATGTCGACGCGGGCGGTGGCTGGCTGATCTTCAAGCTCCCGCCGGCCGAGCTCGCGGTACACCCCACCGACGGCCCGGCGCGGCAGGAGCTGTATCTGATGTGCGACGACGTCGACGCGACCGTGGCGGATCTGGGTGCGAAAGGCGTGGAGTTCACCCGGCCGGTCACCGACGCGGGCTGGGGGCGGGTGACCGGGATCCGACTGCCGGGCGGCAGTGAGGTGGGCCTGTACCAGCCCCGCCACGAGCGGGCCACCGAGCTCTGAGGTCTCCCCGCCGCCGGTCGTGCACGCGTTAGCGGAACCTTGATCATCGTCCACCCGCGACAGCCTTGCCGCCGTTCGAACCCCAGGTGAAGGATCGAGGCACCAGGGCGTCGGCCGGTGGTGAGTTCCCGGGAGAACAGCGTGCACGGACATGATGAGCGGGGCCGGCCGTCCCGGCAGACGCCCAGGGCGGCGGTGTCGCGCCGGGCCTCCGGGCCGCACCCGCAGGCGTCCGGCGCGCTGTCCGAGGCCGATGTGCTGGCGCTGCAACGCTCCGTGGGGAACGCGGCAGTGACGGCGATGCTGCGCTCGGCGCGCCCGGTCGTCGTCCAGCAGGCGGCGACCGACGAAATCCCGGCGGCCGCAGGGCCGCAGTCCGCGGGGCCACAGGGGAACCAGGCCCACGCCCCGGCCGGTGGCCATGCGCATCCGGTCGAGCCGGAGGACCGGCAGACGACCACCGGGCGGGTCACCGGGATGGCGGACGTCGGCGGCGCGGCCGTCGGCGCCGCCACTGCCACGACCGTCGGCCCGGGGTACACCGACCCGAGCAACAGCACCCAGGCGTCCTACGCCGGGGGCATTTTCAGCCCCTTTCTCTCCGGCATCACCGGGGCGATCGGGCTCGGCTTCAGCGTCAGGTCGATGCGCGGCGCCCGGAAGAAGCAGCAGGAGAGCCAGGGCTCCGCGCCGCACCGTTCGGCCGTACGGGAGCTGGACAGCTCCCGGGCCGAGGCCGCCCAGAACGCCTCCGCCCTGACCGGCAATCTGCTCAACGGAGCGGGCGGGGCGATGAGCCTCGCCGGACAGGCCACGCCGGTGTACAACGCGGTGTTCTCGGCCGGGGGCGCGGCCGCGCTTCCGGCGTCCGTACTCCAGACCGGGCGCTACGCCCGCAAGGCCGCCAAGGCCCGGGCACGGGTGCTGGCCCTGCGCGAACTCATGGCCTCGGAGACCAGCGAGCCGAAGGCGAGGCTGGCGGCCGCCGACCAGGAGGTCGCCGCCTGCCAGGAGCAGCTGGACTCGCTCCGCGCCTTGTACCAGGCCGAGCAGCAGACCTTCGAGTTGCGTTCCGAGGAGCTGAAGGGCTCACCGCTGAACCGTCCGCTGGGGACCGACCTGGACACCTGGAAGGAAGCACTGCTGGCGCTCCAGGCGCGCGAGCAGGAGGTCGCCCAGGCCGTGGCCGACCGCAACCAGGCCGAGGCCAGGCAGGCGCAGGCCCGGCTGGCCCAGCAGGCCATGCGGGACGCGCTCACCGCGGCCGCCACCGAGGTCAAGCAGCACCGGGACGGCGCACCGGACAAGGTCTCGCTGCGGATGATCCAGGCCTACGCGTTCCGGAAGAACAACCGCGGCACGATCAAGAAGGCCGTCGCCGCGGCCGGCGGCGCCCTGGGCTCGGCGGGCGCCGTCGCCGCCCTGGTCGTCTCGATCGCCGTCGCCGCGGGCACCGCCGCCGGCGCCGGTCTGCTGCTGGCGACCCCGGTCGGCTGGGCGCTCGCCGGCGCGGCTGCCACCGTCGGGCTCGGCCTGGCGTCCTACAAGGCGTGGAAGTACTTCGCCAAGCGCTGGCAGGCGACCAGGAAGGACGACGCAGGCGGTCTCCGCAGCGGACCCGGCCGGCTGGGCAGGACCTCGCCTTCTGGCAGAAGGCCGGGCCGGGCAAGCGCGAGGAGTACGCCTCGGCGCTCTACCGGATGGCCAGGGGCGAGCCGTCGGACACCGGCGGTCAGCAGGCCGAGGAGGCGCGCAGGACCATCAAGGCCCTCGGGCTGGACTGGGAGGCGCTCGGGATGAGCACCAACCGCGAGAGCGCCGAGGAGCTGATCGCCGCGAAGCTCGCCTCCTAGGGCCCGACTACGGGCTCCGGCCCGCGTTGCGGCAGCTCAGCCTCAGCCTCAGCCTCAGCCCAGGACGAAATCCGCGGGCTCGGCCTTGCGCAGGGCGCGGCGCAGGGCGCGGGAGGCTGTGGGCACGCCGACGGTGAGCAGTGGGCACACCGCCCGGCTCGCCACCCGTCGCCGGACCGAGCCGCGCAGCAGCCCCGAGGCCCGGCCGCGCCCACCCCGCCGAGGACCAGCAGATCCTCCGGTTCGGTCGCCAGCAGCGGCAGCGCGTGCCAGGCGGGGCCCGGACCACCAGCGGTTCGACCCGCAGGCCGTTGGCGGTGAAGCGGACCGGGTCCGCGCTGTCCGGGTCCGGCTGCGGTTCCAGGCCGAGCACCTCCGCCAGGACGCCGGCCAGCCGCTGCCCGGCCTGGCGCTCCCAGAGCGCCGCCAGGGGTGGTGAGGGCGACCGGGCGTAGACGATCTCGCCCTCCGGTGGCTCCCAGGTGTGCACCGGGACCAGTACGCGTCCGCTGCGCCATGCCTCCTGGCTGCCGCGGCGCAGCGCGGCCTTGCTGCTGGGCGAGCCGCTGACACCGACCACCACGCGTCCGCCGGTCATGACCGCACCCCGAGGTGCTGATGGTGCTGCTGGGGCTGATGGGGTGGATGGGGTGGATGGGAAGGACCAAACGCAGTGGGTTCATGGCAGTAAGTATTGGGCAGGCAATATCCAGCCAACAGTGGCAGCTGTGCCCTTGTCCAGCAAGATCCTGCCATCTATCCTGGCGGCATGCTGAAGACCGTCGCCGCGGTACTGATACAGGACTTCGCCCCGTTCGAATTCGGGGTGCTGTGCGAGGTGTTCGGCATCGACCGGACCGAGGAGGGGGTGCCCGCCTTCGACTTCAAGGTCTGCGGCGAGCACCCCGGAAAGCCGCTGACCTCCAACATCGGCTTCGACCTGATCCCTCCGCACGGACTGGACGTGCTGGCCCGGGCCGACTTGATCGGCGTCGCCGCCGCCGACCGGCGCGACGACTACCCGCCCGCGGTGCTGGACGCGCTGCGCGCGGCGGCGGCGCGCGGCGCGACCCTGCTGTCGGTGTGCAGCGGGGCCTATCTGCTGGGCGCGGCCGGACTGCTGGACGGCCGCACCTGCACCACCCACTGGCGCTATGTCGACGACCTCGCCCGGCGCTTCCCGCAGGCCAAGGTGGATCCGGACGTGCTGTACGTCGACGACGGCGCGGTCGTCACCAGCGCGGGCACCGCCGCCGGGATCGACGCCTGCCTGCACCTGGTCCGCCGGGAGCTGGGCTCAGGCCCCGCGAACGCGATCGCCCGGCGGATGGTGGTGCCGCCGCAGCGCGAGGGCGGACAGAAGCAGTACATCGCGCTGCCGATGCCCGAATGCACCGGGGACAGCCTCCAGCCGGTGCTCTCCTGGATGCTGGAGCACCTCGACGCGGAGCACAGCGTGGCCTCGCTGGCGCGCCGGGCCCGGATGTCCGAGCGCACCTTCGCCCGGCGCTTCGGCTCCGAGACCGGCACCACCCCGCACAAGTGGCTGACCCGGCAACGGGTGCTGCACGCCCAGCACCTGCTGGAGGAGACCGCGCTCACCATCGAGGAGATCGCCCGCAGCACCGGCCTGGGCAACGGGGCGCTGCTGCGGCACCACTTCCGCCGGATCGTCGGGGTCAGCCCCAAGGACTACCGCGGGAACTTCGCCGAGCGCCCCGTCGCGGCACTCAGCCGGACACCCTCCCAGTGAGCTGATCGAACGTCACTACTGCTGTGGTACCCAGGACTTCGAGGACATCGGCCTCGCCACCCGGGTACAGCAGCGCGTCCAACGGGCCCAACTCGGCTCCGCCGGCCCGCAGTCGGGCGGTGCCCTCCAGCACCACGGCCAGCACCGTGGCCCGGTCCCGCCGAGCGGCGCCGGGGCGTCGTGCACCAGGTCGACCCCGGCCGTGCAGACCTCCCGACGGGTCATCACATTGAAGTCCACCAGCGGGCCTTCGAGCAGTTCGCAGTCGGTGGCGGCGTCCCCGGAGAAGGCGAACGGCCGGTACCGGGTGTCGACCAGGTGCTCGACACCGTCCACCGTCAGCCGCATCCCGGCACCGCGGACCACGGTGATCACCCGGTCCACCCGGGGAAGACCGAGAAGGGACCGCCCTGCGCCACATCCGCCAGGCTCACCCGCCAGTGGAATCCGGCCAGGTCAGCGCCCTCGGGGAAGGCGGCCACCTCCCGGGTGACCCCGCCGCCGTTCTTCCACTCGCTCGCGCTCCGCCCGGCCGCCCGCAGCACCTGTACCGCCGCCATCATCACCGTTCTCCGTTCCCAGTTGCCAGTTCCACCAGATCACCCACTGTCCCGCCGTACCGTCATGCCGACTGGTCATCAACTCCCGCGCGGTGGCGGATGGCGCCGATGAGCAGGTCTACGGCGAGCTCGAAACTGTCCGGCGAGTCCAGCGGTCCAGGCTGCGCCGGGGACGCCGGGCGCGCGCGGGAGGCCGGGCCTTCGGGCTCCGGCCGCTCCGTGCCGGGGGTGGCCGCCATCCCTCTCCCGCTTCCTGTGCTCGTGCTGCGCCGTGCCTGGATGCTATCCGCTGCGGCGCCCGGCCCACCGTCTGCCCCACCAGGCCAGGCAGCCTTCGCTCCGTCACTGACCAGGGAATACCCGCAGCCGCACCCCGGCCCAGCCACTCGCGCCACGAGGCGGGCCCGTCCAACGGGAGTCCCAGTGGGGAACAATGAGTGTCACCCAGGTGAACAGTTCCCCCGCCCGGCCAGACGGGCCACGGATCCGGCCGGGAGGCCCGTCCCCACCACTACCAGCAGGTAGGTAGGGTGCCGACATCCCCGCACCGCACTAAAGATCGGAGTCCGCCGTGTCCAGCCTCTGGCCCACCGGCCCCCTCCGGGTCCTGGTCGTCGGCATCGACGGCGTACGCCTGGACCTGCTGCCCGAACTGGAGACCCCGCACCTGGACTCCGTGGCCGCCGCCGGCTTCCTCGCACCGGTCGAGGTCGACGACGCCACCCCCACCATGTCCGGCCCCTGCTGGGCGACGATCACCACCGGCGTGGGCGTGGCCAAGCACGGAGTGCTCGGCAACCACTTCGGCGGCAACCGGCTCGACGTCTTCCCGGACTTCACCACCCGGCTGGCGGCGGTGCACCGCCGCCGTACCTTCGCCGCCGGCGGCTGGGAGCCGCTGTTCCTGGCCCGCCAGGGCGGCCCGCTGTTCGCGGCGCCGGGACGCCTGTCCTATGTCGCCCCGGTGGAGGACTCGCCCGAGGCGTGGGAGGAGTGCGACCAGCGGGTGACCGAGGAGGCCGTACGGGTGCTCGGCGGCGCCGACGACCCGCAGGCGTCCTTCGTGTACCTGGGTGCGGTCGACGAGACCGCCCACTTCCTGGGCTGCGGCGAGGAGTACCGCCGCTCGGTGGAGACCGCCGACCAGCGGCTGGGCCGACTGCTCGACGCGGTCCGCGCCCGGCCCGGCTACGCGGAGGAGAGCTGGACGGTCATCGTCGTCACCGACCACGGCCATCTGGACCAGGGCGGGCACGGCGGGCGCAGCACCGTGGAGCGTACCGCCTGGGTCGCGGCCAGCGGCCCCGGCCTGCCGCCCGGCGCGCCGATGGAGACCGTGCGCCATGTCGATGTCGCGGCCCATGTCTACGCCGCGCTGGAGATATCCCCGGATCCGCACTGGACCCTGGACGGCCGTCCGTTCACCCCGGCCCTCCAGCCCGCGCCGGTCGGCTGAGGCCACGCTCGGCCCGGAGTGCCGCCGCTCCGGGCCGGGCTGACCTGACATCAATTGACCGATCGTCAGTAGACAGTGCCCATCGCGGTCTTCACCTCGGCCAGGGTGGCCTCGGCGACGGCGTTGGCCCGTTCGTTGCCCTCGCGCAGGAGCAGCCGCAACTGCCCCGGTCGCGTGCGTACTCGGCCCGGCGGGCCCGGATCGGTGCCAGGTACTCGTTGACCGCCTCGGTGACCGTGCGCTTGAGGGCGGCGGCCCCGCCGTCGCCGATCTCCTCGGCGACCAGCAGCGGATCCCGCTCCTGGCACAGGGCGGCCAGCAGCACCAGGCTGGAGACCTCGGGCCGGCCGGCCGGGTCGTAGCTGATCCGGCGCTCGGCATCGGTCTTGGCGCCCCGGATCAGCCGGGCGGTCTCGTCCGCGTCGGCGGCCAGCGCGATCGCGTTGCCCCGGCTCTTGCTCATCTTGCCGCCGTCGGTGCCCAGCAGCAGCGGCGCGGTCGACAGCAGTGCCTCGGGTTCGGGGAAGACCGGCCGTCCGTCGAGCGGATAGCGGTCGTTGAACCGCCGCGCCACGGTGCGGGTGAGTTCCACGTGCGGCAGCTGGTCGCGGCCCACCGGGACCAGGTTCGCCTTGCAGAACAGGATGTCCGCGGCCTGATGCACCGGATAGGTGAACATCAGCCCGCTGACGGCGGACTGCCGGGAGTGCGCGATCTCGTCCTTGACCGTGGGGTTGCGTCCCAGCTCCGCGACCGAGACCAGGCTCAGGAAGGGCAGCAGCAGCTGGTTGAGCGCGGGGACGGCGCTGTGGGTGAAGATGGTGGCGCGCCGCGGGTCGACGCCGGCTGCCAGGTAGTCCAGGATCAGTTCCTCGACGTGCTCGGTGAGCCGGTCGGCGACATCGCGGTCGGTGAGCACCTGGTAGTCGGGATGATCACATTCAGCTCCACCCCGAGGTTCTGCAGCCTGACCCGGTTCTGCAGGGTCCCGAAGTAGTGGCCCAGATGCAGCCGCCCGGTCGGGCGGTCGCCGGTGAGCACCCGGAACCGTTCTGGTTCACGGCGGATGCGGGCTTCGAGGTCGGCGGCGAAGGCCGGCTCGCCGCAGGTCGCCTCGGCCGCCGGAGCCGAGCCGGCGGAGGCAACGCGGGCGGCGGAAGCAAGGCCGACGGCGGAAGCGGCGGCAGTGGAAGCGGCGGTGGCGGAAGCGGCGGTGGCGGTGTCTGCGGCGGTCATGGTCTGCTCCTGGCTGGGCGGTGGACGGGTGGAGGGGGTCGGCCGGAGCGGTCCGGACGGGAGTCCACGCGTTGCCAGGGGCATACGAAAGGGCCGTCCGAAACGAACGGCCCAGGTCATACGTGCGAAGTGGCCGCTCCTAGGAGGAGCGCCACCAGCTGAGACACAGTGCACGATGCATACCGCGAGCGTAGCGCAGCCGGGCGGCGGCGCGCCGGGGTTCCGTGCGGCTGCCCGGCCCGGGGGTTCCCGGCCCGGGCAGCCGCACGGTTCACTCCGCGTCGCCCCGCAACACCGGAAGAATCGTTTCGGCGACCCGGTAGGCCTCCTCCAGCAGCGGGTTGCCAGACAGGATGAAGGTGTCCACGCCGAGCTGCTGGTACTCCCGCAGCCGGGCGAGGACCTGCTCGGTGCTGCCGACAACGGCCGTGCCCGGGCCCGGACGGAACAGGCTCATCCCCGGCCAGAGGTTGGGTGTGTCTCCAGCTCCCGGGCACGCGCCGGGACCCGCCCGCCGTGCTGGCGGAACTGCCGCTGCCAGCCCACGCCGTCCTCCCCGGTCCGCTCCCCAGCTGCCGGGCGTAGGTGGCCTCGCTGGTGACGTCCAGCAGCCGGTCGGCCGCCGCCCACGCCTCCTCCTCGGTGTCCCGGACGATCAGGTGCAGCCGCAGCCCGAGCCGCAGCGTACGGCCGTGGGCCGCGGCCCGCTCACGCACCCGGTCCAGCTTCTCCTTGAGCTGCTGCGGCGGCTCGCCCCAGGTGAGGTAGACGTCGACATGCCGGGCCGCCATCTCGATCCCGGCCGGTGAGGAGCCGCCGAACCACAGCGGGGTGTGCGCACCGCCCTGCGCCGCGGTGAGCTCGCGCAGCGAGGCCCCGGCGTCCTTCAGGTCGTAGAACCTGCCCTTGTGGTCGAACACCTCCCCCGCGGTGAGCCGCTTGACGATGGACCAGTACTCGCCGCTGAGTTCGTAGCGCTCGTCGTGCTCCAGGTGCAGCCCGGCCTGGCGCAGCTGCTCGGTGGAGCCGTTGACGACATTGAAGCGCAGCCGGTCCCGAAGAGGTTGGTGAAACTGAGCGCCATCTTCGCCAGCACGGTCGGCGAGACCAGTCCCGGGTGGACCGCCAGCAGCGGCTTGAAGGCCGGGCTGGTGACGGCCGCCAGCGCACTGCCCAGCGGCCACACGTCGTACAGGTCGGTGGCCAGCAGTGCGCCGCTGAAGCCGAGCCGCTCCACGCTCTGGGCCAGGCCCTGGAGGTAGCCGAGGTCGACCGGCCGCCGACCGGCGGGCTCCCAGGGGTAGGCGCCCTCGCGGGGGATGATGTACCACAGGACCTCGGGTGCTTCGCTGCCCACGGCTCAGCCCTCCAGCGCGGCGCGGACGGCCGGGTTCAGCGCGCTCGACCGCGCGTCGGCGACGGTGATCCGGCGCGGCAGGTAGCCGCCCTCGGCCAGGATGTCGGCGGCCTGCTGCTGCTCGGCGACGAACGCGTCGGAGACCGGTTCCAGCCGCCACGGCAGCACCGCCAGCGCCTCACGCCAGTCCTCGACCGTCCCGCCTGGTCCGCGGCGGCGATCGCGGCCGCCTCGTCCAGGTGCCCGGCGGCCCAGTCGTCGGCGCGCTGGAGCGCGGTGACGACCAGCGCGACCAGCTCCGGACGCTGCTCCGCGAAGTCGCGGCGGGTGAAGAAGACCGAACGGTCGGTGATCACCGCTCCGGCCTCCAGCAGGGTGCGCACCCCGCCCCGGCGGCGGGCGGCGGCCAGCTCCGCGCCCTGCGCGACCCAGCCGCTGATCTCACCGGACCGCAGCCGGGCCGCGTCGTCCCGGCCGGGCTCGGGGCGCTCGGCGGTGATGTCCCGGTAGGACAGCCCGGCCCCGGCCAGGGCCTTGGCGGTGAAATGGGTCTGCCAGGAGCCGACAGCCAGCGCCACCTTGCCGCCCTTGAGGTCGGCGACGGTCCGCACCGGCCCGTCGGCGGCCACCAGCAGCGCGCCGTGGCCCGGACGCGGCGCGGAAACAGCGGCGTAGACCAGGTCGTGCCCGGCGGCCTGGGCGGACAGCGGCGGGGTGGAGCCGGTGCCGCCCAGGTCGATCCGGCCCTCGGCGAGAGCCGCGCCGGTGTTCAGGCCGCCGACCGCGAGCCACTCGACGCTCTCACCGAGCGGACGCAGCAGCTCCTCCAGGATGCCGAGCCGGGAGAGGTGGTACAGGGAGGGATTGGCGCTGTGCACACCGATGGTGATGCTCATTGAATTGACTCCGTGTCATATCTTTTCAGTGACAGTGCTGTTGACGCCGAGGTCGGCCAGCAGGCGGCGGCGCAGCTCGGTGAAGGCCGGATCGGCGGGGTCGCGCGGGTGGTCGACCACGATCCTTTCGTCGGTGACCAGTTGCCCCTCGCGCAGCACCGCCACCCGGTCGGCCAGCCGGATCGCCTCGTCCACGTCGTGGGTGACCAGCAGCACGGCGGGCCGGTGCCGCCGGCACAGCTCGCCGACCAGATCCTGCATCCGCAGCCGGGTGAGCGCGTCCAGCGCCGCGAACGGCTCGTCCAGCAGCAGCAGTTCGGGTTCGCGGACCAGCGCCCGGGCGAGCGCCACCCGCTGCGCCTCACCCCCGGACAGGGTGCCCGGCCAGGAGTCGGCATGGCGCTCCAGGCCGACCTCGGTCAGCGCCCGCAGACCGGTGGCCCGGGTCCGCTCGCCGCGCGGCAGGGCGACGGTGACATTGGCGAGCACCCGCTTGGAGGGCACCAGCCGCGGCTCCTGGAAGACGATCGTCCGGGCCTCCGGCACCAGTACCGTGCCCTGGTCGTGCCGGTCCAGCGCGCCCAGGATCCGCAGCAGCGTGGTCTTGCCGGTGCCGCTGGCCCCCAGCGCCAGGAACTCGCCCCTGGCGATGTCCAGGTCCAGCCCGTCCAGCACATGGCGTTCGCCGAAGGTGCGGCGCAGCCCTCGGATCCGGACGGCGGTGCCCGGCGCGGTCCCCACGGGGGCGGTCATCGGCGCACCCCCACCCGCCAGGGCATCAGTACGCGTTCGAGCACCCGCACCACGGCGTCGGCGATCAGCCCGAGCAGGGCGTAGGTGAGCACGCAGACGGTGAGGATGTCGGTGCGCGAGTACTCCTGCGCGGTGGTCATCAGATATCCGATGCCGGAGGTCGAGTTGATCTCCTCGGCGGCGATCAGCGCGATCACGCTGAGGGTCATCGACAGCCGCAGCCCGGACAGCAGCGCGGGCAGGGCGCCGGGGAGGACGACCTCGCGGATCACCGCCAGCCGTCCCATCCCGAAGCTGCGTACCGCCTCGACGAGTTTGCGGTCGGTGTTGCGGACCCCGCCCGAGGTGGACACGTACATCGGGAAGGCGGTGGCCACCGCGATCAGTACCACCCGGGCGGACTCGCCGATGCCGAACCACACCATGAACAGCGGCACCAGCGACAGGAAGGGGATGGTGCGCAGCAGTTGCACGGTGGAGTCGAGCAGTTCCTCGCCGAGCCGGGAGAAGCCGGTGAGCACACCGAGGGTGAGCCCGGCCACGACTCCGAAGCACAGGCCGAGGCCGGCCCGGGTCAGCGACACCTCCAGTGCGGAGGTGTACTGCCCGCTGTCCCACAGTTCGCGCAGGGCGCTGAGGACCGCGCCGGGCGAGGCGAGCAGGTCGGGGCTGAGCGCGCCACTGGCAGAGGCCCAGGTCCAGCCGCCGAGCAGGGCCAGCGGGCCGATGGCGCGCAGCGCCAGGCTGAGCGCGCGCGGACGTGGGCGCGGCAGCTGCGGCCGGGGGGCGACCAGCCGGACCTCCGGTCCGGGCGCGCCGGGGAGGTCCGGCGCGCGGGTGGCGGCCGCGGCGCTCATCCGGCACCGCCGGGCAGCGAGTCGACGTCGAGCACATAGGGCTTCACGTCGAAGAAGCCCTTGGTGATGCCCTGGCCGGCGAAGAACTGGGCGACGGCGTGGAACCGCTCCAGGTCGGCGCCGGTGACGGGCAGGGCGGTGCCGTCGGCGGCGTCGATCGGCAGTTCCACTTTCTGCTGCGCCGGACTGAGCGCCTCGGGCCCGGCGTCGGTGAACACATTGACATAGGCGGCCGGGTCCTGCTCCTGCTTGAGGCCGTTGTCGTGCAGGTACTGGTAGAGCGCCCGGACCACGGCCGGGTGCTGCTTGGCGAAGGCAGTGCGCACGGCCCACACCGCGTAGTTGTCGGAGTCGACCTGCCCGCCGGTGACCAGGAAGTGCGTGCTGGTGTTGGCGAGTTCCGGCACGGAGTAGGTGGCCCAGGTCGACCAGGCGTCCACCTGGCCGGAGTTGAACACCGGTGCGGCCTGGTTGGGCTCCAGGTAGACCCGGTCGACCTTGTCCGCCGGGATGTGGTTCTGCTGGAGGGCCTTGAGCAGCAGGTACTCGCTGGTGCCGCCGTGCCAGACGGCGACCTTGCGGCCGACCAGGTCCTGGACGCTGTGGATCGGGGAGCCGTCCTTGACCAGGATGCCCTCGCCGAGCTTGTCCGGGGCCACCGCGGCGAACAGTTCGAAGCCGGGGCTCTGGGCCAGCGCGGTGGTGGCGGAGGTGATCGATCCCTCGGCGATGTCGAGCTCGTCGGCGTCCAGCTCCTGCGCCGCTGGGGCGAAGGCTCCGGCGCTGCCGGTCCACTCCACCTTGGCGTGGACCGCGGCCAGGGCCCGGGCCAGCGAGCCGTCCTTCTTGCCGAGGGCGAGCACCCCGGAGTTCCCGTTGTCGGGTATCCGGACCACGACCTGCTGGGAGCTTCCGCCGGAACCGGCGGCGCCGGCGCTCGCGGCGGTGGAGGAGGAGGCGCACCCGGCCAGGCCGAGCAGCGCCCCGGCGGTCAACGCGATGATCGGTATCCGACGGAGCCTCATGACGTGATTCCTCTGCTGTTTCTGTTGTCTCTGAAGAAAGTTGATGTGTGGTCAGCTGATGGCCGCGCGGCGTTCCGCGAGCAGCTCGCGGGCCCGGGCCAGCGGTCGGTGGTCGGCCCAGGAACGGACGTCCACCGGCTCCGGCAGGAAGCCGTGGGCGCGCAGGAATCGCTCCTGCTGCTCAAGCAGCCCCAGTCGCTCCTCGGACAGGTCGAGCCGCAGGTTCTGCCCGGTGTCCGCACGGTAGGCACCGGCGACGCCGACGGCGCCCGCACCGGTCTCGGCGCCGAGGATCCGGGCGAGGCCGGCCGGGTGCTCCCGGGCCCAGTCGGCGGCCTCCAGCAGCACCGCCAGGAAGCGCGCGACCAGTTCCGGCTGCTCGTCCAGCAGGCCCTGGTGGACGGTGATCGGGCGCGGCGTGCCGTTGTTCACCCGGGCCCGGCGGTCCGGGGCGGCGTCGAGGTCGATGCCGACCACCGCCCCGTAGCGCTGGGCCGCCTCGACCGCGAGCGCGCCCTTCACATACACCGCGTCCACCAACCCGTCTCGCAGTGCTGCGAGTTCGCCCTCCCACTGCCCCTCGGCCGAGCCCGGCACCCGCACCAGGCGGGCGTCGTCGAGGCCGAGCCCGGCCAGCGACAGCGCTCCGGCGAGGCCGTGCAGCGCCATCGCCTGCCAGAAGTCGATGGCGATCGGATGCACCGGCACCGCCAGCCGCAGCCCGCGCAGCTGCTCGGGCGCACGCAGCCCGCTGTCGGCGCGGACCAGCACCGACTGCCGCTCCTCGATCCAGGTCAGGGCGATCAGCCGGGTGGCCTCGCCACGGGAACGCGCCCACAGCGCGGGGACGTTGCCGCCCTCCCGGATCAGGCCGTCCAGGGCGTGGGTGTAGTGGTGGTCGGCGGCGACCTCCGCGGGGACGTCCTGAAGTGAGCGGACGGTGATCCCGTCGGCCGCGAACTCCCCGGCCAGCCAGCCGCGGTCGGCGGCGATGCCGGTGGCGGTGGGCACCGGGCAGCGGGTGTACCAGAGCTCGTCCATGGAAAAAGGGGCTCCCCAGAAGTGGTGGATCAGGGCGGCAGCAGTGGCCCGCGGCCTGCCGGTTCGACGCCGCGCAGCACACACGCGGCGAACGCGGCGCCAGGGCAGCGCAGGCGCGGTCCCGGCGCGGAACAGGCACGGGGTGCGGGCGGGTGACCCGGGCAGGCCACAGCGCGGGAAGGGGCCGGCGGCCCCGGGGTCAGCGACAGCCGGTGCTGGAGACGCGGGCCAGGTCGATATGACGGCGGGTCACCAGGGTCGGCAGTACCGGGATGAGCAGCCGAGTCGTTGTCATCGTGCTGCTCCTTCCTGGTGGGTCCCGGTGGTGCGAGCAGGTTTCCACGACAGCTGACGCGGAAGCAATTCTTTCCACATGGTGGGATCTGTCGGTGGACCGACCCTTCAGCAGCAGCAATCTGCCCGTCACCTGCAAGCAACATTTGCCAGATCGTGCGATGCGGATCATCCTTGGACTGCGCCGCCGGACGGTGGCGCGAGCCCGTCCGGACAGCGCTGCCGAGCAGGCCGCGGGCACGCCCGGGCAGCGGGCGGCGACGGGACGCGGCACAGCCGGACAGGGGGCAACTGCCATGGGGGAAACGACCGCTGCAAAACCGCCGACGGGGGCGCAGGCGGTCACCCGGGCCCTTGGCGTGCTGCATTCGTTCCGGGACAACGCGGGCGACCTGAGCGCCTCGGACATCGCCCGGCGGATGGAGCTGTCCGTCTCCACCGCGCACCGGCTGGCCCGCACCCTGGTCAGCGCGGGTTTCCTGGAACAGGACGAGCACACCGCCGCTACCGGCTGGGGCCTTCCGTCGCCGAGCTCGGCCAGCTGTCGATGCACCAGCGGGGCCTGCACCGCGCCGCGCCGGAGCTCGACGAGCTGGCCCGGGCCACCTCCTGCACCGCCGACCTGGCGATCCGCGGCGGTGTGCACGCGGTGATCCTGGTCGGCGGCTCGGTCGAGCCGGGCACCGGCCTCGGCCTGCGCCGGCCGCTGCACTCCACCGCGCTGGGCAAGGTACTGCTGGCCTGGGCCCGGCCGGGCGAGGAGGATCTCACCGCCCTGCCGCCGCTGCGGCCGCAGACCGAGCGCACCATCGTCGGCCTGGACGACCTGCGTGCCGAGCTGGCCAAGGTGCGGGACGCGGGCTACGCGCTCAACGACGGCGAGTCCGCGCTCGATGTGCGCACCCTGGCCGTCCCGGTGCTGGACGCCGCCGGGCACGCCCACTGCGCGCTGGCCCTGCGGTCCACCCCGCAGGTGCTCACCGACGCGCGGCTGCCCTGGTTCCTGGGCCGGGCCCTCGCCTGCGCGGCGGCGCTGGAGGTGCTGCTGCTGCCCCGGCCCGGCGGCGTCCGCACCGGCCCGCCTGAGCGACGGCGATCCACCGGCACGCCGCCGCCGCGCCGCTGACCTGCGGCGGGGCGGTCGGCCCGGAGAATCGTCCCCATGATCGGATCTCTGCGTGACGCCCGGGCCGCCCTGTTCCCCCGCGCCGGCAGCCGGCACGGCCCGCTGCCGCCGCTGGTGATCGGGCTGACCCTGGCCACCGGGCTGGTCGACGCCTTCAGCTATCTGGTCCTGGGCCATGTCTTTGTCGCCAATATGACCGGCAATGTGGCCTTCCTGGCCTTCGCGGCGGCCGGGCCAAAGATTTCTCGCTGGCCGCGTCCGGACTGGCGCTGCTGGCCTACGTCAACGGAGCGGTCCTGGGCGGGCGGCTGGCGAACCGTTTCACCGCTCACCGGGGCAGACTGCTGCTGACGGTGGTGCTCGGCGAGTCGGCGCTGACCCTGGTCTCCTACGCCTGCGGCGCACTGGCCGCGCACCCGGACCGGGGCTGGCTCCGCTATCTGCTGATCGCACTGCTCGGGTCGGCCATGGGCGCGCAGAACGGCGTGGTGCGCCGGCTGGGCGTGCCTGATCTGACCACCACCACGGTGCTCACCTCGACCATCACCGGCGCCGCCGCGGACAGCCGGCTGGCCGGCAGCACGGAGGGCAAGGTCGGCGTCCGCCTGCTCTCCGTCACCGCGCTGTTCCTCGGCGCCCTGTTCGGGGCGCTGCTGGCGGTGCATGTCAGCGCCGCACTGCCCTTGCTGGCCTGCGGACTGGTGCTGCTGCTGGAGGCCGCGACGCTGGCCGGACACAGCGGCTCCGACCAGCCCTGGACCCGGCCCGGCTGACCTGCACAGGACCGGGAACAGCGGGCGGGAATAGCGGGCGGAGCTGCTCCGTTCCACGGTATGGTTGAACTTTCAACGACTAGGAGGGCAGCTCCCATGCAGTTCGGGATCTTCACCGTCGGCGACGTCACCACCGACCCCACCACCGGCCGGACCCCGACCGAGCACGAGCGGATCAAGGCCATGACCACCATCGCGCTCAAGGCCGAGGAGGTCGGGCTGGACGTCTTCGCCACCGGCGAGCACCACAACCCGCCATTCGTGCCCTCCTCCCCGACCACCATGCTCGGCTGGATCGCCGCCCGCACCGAACACCTGATCCTCTCCACCGCGACCACGCTGATCACCACCAACGACCCGGTGAAGATCGCCGAGGACTACGCGATGCTCCAGCATCTCGCCGACGGCCGGGTCGACCTGGTCATGGGCCGCGGCAACACCGGGCAGGTCTACCCTGGTTCGGCAAGGACATCCGCCAGGGCCTGAACCTGGCCGTGGAGAACTACGCGCTGCTGCACGAGCTGTGGCGCAAGGACGTGGTGGACTGGCAGGGCCGCTTCCGCACCCCGCTGCAATCCTTCACCGCCACCCCGCGCCCGCTCGACGGCGTCCCGCCCTTCGTCTGGCACGGTTCGATCCGCAGCCCGGAGATCGCCGAGCAGGCCGCCTACTACGGCGACGGCTTCTTCGCCAACAACATCTTCTGGCCCAAGGAGCACTACCAGCAGCTGATCGGCCTCTACCGGCAGCGTTACGCCCACTACGGCCACGGCAGCCCGGAGCAGGCCATCGTCGGCCTCGGCGGCCAGGTCTTCATGCGGGCCAGGTCCCAGGACGCGGTACGCGAGTTCCGCCCCTACTTCGACAACGCGCCGGTCTACGGCCACGGCCCCTCCCTGGAGGACTTCATGGCCGGGACCCGCTCACCGTGGGCAGCCCGCAGCAGGTCATCGAGCGCACCCTGGCCTTCCGCGACGACTTCGGCGACTACCAGCGCCAGCTCTTCCTGATGGACCATGCCGGCCTGCCGCTGAAGACCGTGCTGGAGCAGCTGGACATCCTCGGCGAGGAGGTGGTCCCGGTACTGCGCAAGGAGTTCGCCATCGGCCGCCCGGCGAACGTGCCGGACGCCCCCACCCACGCCTCGCTGGTCGCCCGCCGCGACACGGAGGCCCGGGCAGCGGACAGCGCGGAAACCGCCGCGCAAGCCGCCGCCGGAACCGCCGCCGGGACGGCCGCTTCCAGGGGATGATCGCGACCACTGTCCAGCCCGCCCGCCGTAAGCCCCCGCCAAGGAGGACCCCGTGACCGCCGCCCCGTCAAACTCGCTGTGATATCCGCCGGGCTCGGCCAACCCTCGTCCACCCGGCTGCTCGCCGACCGGCTGGCCGAGGCGGTCCGGCAGAACCTGCGGGGACGCGACCGCGAGGTGACCGTCGAGGTGGTCGAGCTGCGCGGGCTCGCCCACCCGATCGCGGACAACCTGCTCACCGGCTTCCCCCCGGCCCCGCTGCGCTCGGCCGTCGAGACGGTCACCGGGGCGGACGCGGTGATCGCGGTCACCCCCGTGTTCAGCGCCTCCTACAGCGGCCTGTTCAAGTCCTTCCTGGACATTGTCGACAACACCGCGCTGACCGGCATGCCGGTGCTGATCGCGGCGACCGGCGGCTCGCCCCGACACGCACTGGTGCTGGAACACGCCCTGCGCCCGCTGTTCTCCTACCTGCGGGCGTGGTGGTGCCGACCGGCGTCTACGCGGCCACCGCGGACTGGGGTTCCGGCGGGGCCGAGGGTGACAGCGGCCTGCCCGAGCGCATCGCCCGCGCCGCGGGCGAGCTCGCCGACCTGCTCGTCGGCCGCCCGGCCCGCACCCAGGACAACGCCCCCGACTTCCTCCCGTTCGCGCAGCAGCTCGCCGCGCTGCGCCCGGAGGAGAGGTAGATCGACAGTTCACTCTCGGCGTGATCGGTTGCCCTGTCGCCGTCGGCAGAGGAAAGTGCTGGCATGACGGTATCCATCGCGCACCTGAGCGACCCGCACATAACCACCGGGGCGCTCGCCGGCGCCCCGGCCCTGGCCCTGAGCCGGGCACTGGGGCGGTCCTGGCCCTGGACCCGCAGCCGGACTGCGTGGTGATCACCGGTGACCTGGTGGACGCCGGCGATCCGCGCGAGTACGAGCTGCTGCGCGAGGTGATCGGCCGGTTCCCGCTGCCGCTGCACCTGGTGGCGGGAAACCACGACAGCCCGAAGCAGCTGCTGGCGACGCTGGGTGACAGCGGCTTCCTGGGCAGCGGCGCCGCCGAGGGCGGCGAGCGGGCCAACTACACGGTGGACTACCCCGCCTTCAGCATCGTGGTGCTGGACTCGCACCACCCGGGCCACCCCGGCGGCCTGCTCGGCGAACCCCAACTGACCTGGCTGGACCACGAGCTGTCGCGCAGGCCGGACATCCCGGCGCTGGTCTGCGTGCACCACCCGCCGATCCCGCTCGGCATCCCCTTCATGGACGGGATGCGGCTGGCCGACGGCGACGCGCTGGCCGAGGTGCTCGCCCGGCACGGCAATGTCGCCCGGGTCCTGGCCGGACATGTGCACCGGCCGATCACCGCCGCCTTCGCCGGCAGCCTGCTGGCGGTCGCACCCAGCACCCATATGCAGACAAACCTGGCCCTGCGCGAGGGCGTCCCCGGATATGCCGCCGAGCCGACCGCCTTCCTGCTGCATCTGCTCACAGCATCCGCCTGGGTCACCCACACCGTCCAGGTGAGCCACACCGCAGCCCCCGTGCTCGGCTTCTGAAGGCCCGGCCGAAACACCCCGGAAGCACCGTCCCGAAACCCGGGAGCGCGGAACCAGAACCGCGACACCCGTCCTGAGCTGGACTCATACGGCTCTCAGGGAGCTCCCATGTGCTTCTCAGCACCAACAGCCACCATCTAACGGGGCAATGACACCACCCCCACCGGGGTAGGTGGCACTGCGACCGCTGAACGGAGGAGCACTGCATGGGGACGTCCGAGCCTGAGAGCCGCACCGACCGCCTGCGCGCCACTCGACGCCGGCGGCGCAGGACCGCAGTGGTACTGACGACGGGACTGCTGGTGGGCCTCGGGGCCGTCGCGGCGACAAGCAGCCGCGCGGACACCCGGCTGCTGCACATCCTGGACGCGGCCAACGAGCCGGCGCCCACCACCGCACAGCACACCGCGAAGGCCCACCGGCTGGCCCTGGTCAAGCCGACCGGCAAGCCCACTCCCAAGCCGGCGCCCAAGCCCACGCCAGCGCCACCGCCAGTGCCAAGCCGGTCGACGCCCCGCCACCACCTCCGTGGGCCAGTCCGAGGTGCTCACCCAGTCCCAGCAGCCGTCCCAGGTGGGCGATCTTCAGCGGGAGCATCTCCGGCAGCCACTACTGCACCGCCAGCGTGGTCGACAGCCCAGCCGGGGACGTCATCGTCACGGCCGCGCACTGCCTCAGCAGCGGCACCGGCGGCGGCTACACCTTCGTCCCCGGCTTCCGGGACGGCTCCGCCCCCTACGGGGTGGCAGATCTCCAACGTGGTCGAGGCCAGCGCCTGGACCAGCAGCCAGGACGCGGACGACGACGTGGCCTTCGCCGTGGTCGCGCCGCTGAACGGCCACAACCTGGAGTCCATGGTCGGCTCCTACACCCTGGACACCGACGCGGTCAGCAACGCCCAGGTCCAGCTCACCGGCTACCCGGAGGACAGCAACGAGCCGATCAGCTGCACCGGCGACGGCAACCCCTTCACCGCCACCCAGCTCCAGATCTACTGCACCGCCTACACCTCCGGCACCAGCGGCAGCGGCTGGATCTCCGGATACGACCCGGTCACCGGCGGCGGCAATCTGATCGGAGTGATCGGCGGCTACGAGACCGGGGGCGACACGCCGGACGTCTCCTACAGCCCGCTGTTCGACGGCAATGTCCGGGCCCTGTACGACCAGGCGGTCGGCCTCACCAGCTGACCAGCCGGCCCGGGCCCGCACCGGCCCGGGGCCCGCACCGAACGGCAAAGCGCGCCGCTGTTCGTCCGGCGGGCGCTTCGGCGGTTCTCAGCGGATCAGACCTGCTCAGCCTTCTCCAGCGCCGAGCAGCAGGTGTTGACCAGCAGGCGGGTCACCACGTACGGGTCGACGTTCGCGTTGGGGCGGCGGTCCTCGATGTAGCCCTTCTTGTACCTCGACCTGCCACGGGATGCGCACCGACGCCGCCGCGGTCGGAGACGCCGTAGCTGTAGACGTCCCACGGGCGTCTCGTGCAGGCCGGTGAGACGGTCCTGGATGCCGAAGCCGTACTGCTCGACGTGCTCCAGCACCTTCTCCTGGTCGGTGCCCAGCGACTCGCAGGCGGTGATGATGGCGTCGTAGCCCTCACGCATGGCCTTGGTGGAGAAGTTGGTGTGCGCGCCCGCGCCGTTCCAGTCGCCCTTCACCGGCTTGGCGTCCAGCGTCGCCGTGATGTCGAAGTCCTCGGCGGTGCGGTAGAGCAGCCAGCGGGCGATCCACAGGTGGTCGGAGACGGTCAGCGCGTCCACCGGGCCGATCTGGAACTCCCACTGACCGGGCATGACCTCGGCGTTGATGCCGCAGATGGCCAGACCGGCCTCGATGCAGCGGTCCAGGTGCAGTTCGACAACCTCGCGGCCGAAGACCTCGTCCGCGCCGACACCGCAGTAGTAGCCACCCTGGGCGGCGGGGAAGCCGCCGACCGGGAAGCCCAGGGGGCGCTCGCCCTTGAAGAAGGTGTACTCCTGCTCGATGCCGAAGATCGACTCCTGCTCGGCGAAGCGCTCGGCGATCGGACGCAGCAGCGCCCGGGTGTTGCTCGGGTGCGGGGTGTCGTCGGTGTTGAAGACCTCGCACAGCACCAGCACGTTGTCGCCGCCCCGGATCGGGTCGGGGCAGGTGAAGACCGGCTTGAGCACGCGGTCCGACGCGTGGCCCTCGGCCTGGTTGGTGCTGGAGCCGTCGAAGCCCCACGTGGGAAGCTCGGCACCGTCGGCCAGAACGCGGGTCTTCGAACGAAGCTTGGCGGTCGGCTCGGTGCCGTCGATCCAGATGTACTCAGCCTTGAAGCTCACGGGCGGCATTCCTCGCGTGGGTGGGGTCAAGCGGTGACGTGGCGCGGTGCTCCGCGTCACTGGGGAGGTCCGCTCTCCTGATGGCCCCGACAATCACAGCTCGCAATTTCCCGGCTGTTGCCCGTCTGTGAACAGCAGGTTAACCGGCCCCATTCGTGCCGCAGGTCACACACCCGGCCGAACCGAACCGCGACGAACCGGACGGCGGCAACAGCGCAGGTCGGGCCCTACCGACCGGTAGCCGCTGACCCGGGGGTCACGCCCTGGTGAACACCAGGCTCACATTGTGTCCGCCGAAACCGAAGGAGTTGGCCAGCGCCGCCTGCCACCGCCCGGTCCGCGGAGCGCCCCGGACCAGGTCCAGCTTGACCTCGGGATCGGGGCGGTCGAGGTTGCGCACGGCCGGCAGCCGGCCCTCGCGCAGCGCCAGCAGCGACACCGCCGCCCCCAGCGCCCCGGAGGCGCCGAGCAGGTGCCCGGTCATCGACTTGGTCGCGGTGACCACCGGATGGCCGCCGATCGCGGCCGCCACGGCCTCCGCCTCCACGGTGTCACCGGCCGGGGTGGACGTCGCGTGCGCGTGCACCAGACCGATGTCCAGGCCCGAGAGACCGCCGTCGGCCAGTGCCAGGGTGATGGCGCGGGTCTGCCCGTGCGCGTCCGACGCGGTGATGTGCACCGCGCTGGAGGTGATGCCCGCACCGGCCAGCATTGCATGCACCCTGGCCGACCGCGCCCGGGCCAGATCGGCCCGCTCCAGGACCAGCAGGGTCGCGCCCTCCCCCATCACAAACCCGTCCCGGTCCTGGTCGAACGGGCGGGACGCGGCAGCGGGGTCGTCGTTCCGTGTGGAAAGCGCGGTCATCTGGGCGAACGCGGCGATCGGCAGCGGCGCCACACTGGCCTCGGTGCCGCCCGCGACCACGACGTCCGCCCGGCCCAGCCGAATCAGGTCGAGCCCCATCGCGATCGCCTCGGCGCCGGAGGAACAGGCGCTGACCGGCGTCCGCGCGCCGGCGAGCGCCCCCAGCTCCATGCTGACCCAGGCCGCCGGGCCGTTGGCCATCATCATCGGCACCGTGTACGGGGAGACCTTGCGCGGCCCGGATGCCTCAAGGGCGTCATGCTGGGCGAGCAGCGAACGGATGCCCCCGGTGCCGGTCCCGATGATCACGGCCAGCCGCTCCGGATCCACCTCCGGACGCCCCGCGTCCGCCCAGGCCTCACGGGCACAGACCAGCGCCAGCTGCTCGGTACGGTCCAGCTTGCGGGCCTCCACCCGGCTGAGCACCTCGGTGGGCTCGACCGCCAGCCGCGCGGCGATCCGCACCGGCAGCCCCTGGGCCCATTCCTCGTCGATGGCCCCGACCCCCGAGCGCCCCTCCAGCATGGCCGCCCAGGTACTGCCCAGATCACCCCGAGCGGCGTGCTCGCGCCCAGTCCGGTAACCGCTACCCCGACCGTCCCATTCGCCATCACTGTTCTCCAGGGTCAGAGGAATCAGATAGTCCAGCGCCGCGGGCCGGGCCCACTGCGTCGCCGATAACCTCATCCTCACATCGGAGTTCAACCCGTGCGATCACCACCCACACCGATCGCCACCACTCAACCTTGTATGGTTCCCACAATCATCGGCCGGCGGTCACCGACCGGCGAAGGGCACGTCGAGGTGGTCCGTTCCGCTGCGCTCCACCTGGGCGGACCCGGCGCTGGCCGCCGCCACCCAGGCCTCGAACGCGCCGACACCCGCCTCCGGCACCCCGATGTCGAAGCACACCCCGGAGGCCGTGTAGCGCACATCGCGCACCACATGCCCCGCGGCCCGCAGGTCGTTCTCCAGTCGCCCGGCCCGGGCGTGATCCGTGCCGACCTCGAACACCGCCACCAACTGCCGCTCCACCACCACGGCCTGGTCCAGTGCCGCCGACACCGCCCCGCCATAGGCGCGGACCAGTCCGCCCGCTCCCAGCAGCACCCCGCCGAAGTACCGGGTCACCACGGCCACCGTGTCGGTGAGCCCCCGGCGCCTGAGCACCTCCAGCATCGGGGCGCCGGCCGTACCGGCGGGCTCGGCATCGTCATTGGAACGTTCCCGGCGCGGGTGGTCACCGATGACGTAGGCGGTGCAGTTGTGCCGCGCGTCCCAGTACCGCTTACGGACCGAGGCAATGAACGCCTGCGCCTCACCCTCGTCCTCGACCCTGGCGATCGAGCACAGGAACCGGGACTTCTTCACCTCGATCTCGTGCTCCACCGGGCCCTTGACGGTCAGATAGGAATCCGTGCCGAGGTCATTCCCAGATACTCCATCCGTCCGTGGTTCGTAGCCCGTGGGTCCGTAGCTCCGTAGCTCTGTACAAATGGTGTAGGCCCCTGACACAAGGTCAGGGGGCCTACAGCTAAAGGTTGTTCGGCGGCGTCCTACTCTCCCACAAGGTCCCCCTTGCAGTACCATCGGCGCTATGAGGCTTAGCTTCCGGGTTCGGAATGTAACCGGGCGTTTCCCTCACGCTATGACCACCGAAACACTATGAAGATATCAACACACACACTGCCGGAAGCAGGGGGTCGTTTCTTCAGAACAACACAGTGGACGCGTAGCAACTATGGACAAGCCCTCGGCCTATTAGTACCGGTCAGCTCCACCCCTCACAGGGCTTCCACATCCGGCCTATCAACCAGTCGTCTACTGGGAGCCTTACTCACTCAAGGTGATGGGAGCCCTCATCTCGAAGCAGGCTTCCCGCTTAGATGCTTTCAGCGGTTATCCCTCCCGAACGTAGCCAACCAGCCATGCCCTTGGCAGGACAACTGGCACACCAGAGGTTCGTCCGTCCCGGTCCTCTCGTACTAGGGACAGCCCTTCTCAAGACTCCTACGCGCGCAGCGGATAGGGACCGAACTGTCTCACGACGTTCTAAACCCAGCTCGCGTACCGCTTTAATGGGCGAACAGCCCAACCCTTGGGACCTACTCCAGCCCCAGGATGCGACGAGCCGACATCGAGGTGCCAAACCATCCCGTCGATATGGACTCTTGGGGAAGATCAGCCTGTTATCCCCGGGGTACCTTTTATCCGTTGAGCGACGGCGCTTCCACAAGCCACCGCCGGATCACTAGTCCCTGCTTTCGCACCTGCTCGACCCGTCGGTCTCACAGTCAAGCTCCCTTGTGCACTTACACTCAACACCTGATTGCCAACCAGGCTGAGGGAACCTTTGGGCGCCTCCGTTACATTTTAGGAGGCAACCGCCCCAGTTAAACTACCCACCAGACACTGTCCCTGATCCGGATCACGGACCCAGGTTAGACATCCAGCACGACCAGAGTGGTATTTCAACGACGACTCCACAACCACTGGCGTGGCCGCTTCAAAGTCTCCCACCTATCCTACACAAGCCGAACCGAACACCAATATCAAGCTATAGTAAAGGTCCCGGGGTCTTTCCGTCCTGCTGCGCGAAACGAGCATCTTTACTCGTAATGCAATTTCACCGGGCCTATGGTTGAGACAGTCGAGAAGTCGTTACGCCATTCGTGCAGGTCGGAACTTACCCGACAAGGAATTTCGCTACCTTAGGATGGTTATAGTTACCACCGCCGTTTACTGGCGCTTAAGTTCTCAGCTTCGCCCCGTCGAAACAGAGCTAACCGGTCCCCTTAACGTTCCAGCACCGGGCAGGCGTCAGTCCGTATACATCGCCTTACGGCTTCGCACGGACCTGTGTTTTTAGTAAACAGTCGCTTCTCGCTGGTCTCTGCGGCCGGCCACAGCTCAAGGAGCAAGTCCCATCACCACAACCGGCCCCCCTTCTCCCGAAGTTACGGGGCATTTTGCCGAGTTCCTTAACCATAGTTCACCCGAACGCCTCGGTATTCTCTACCTGACCACCTGAGTCGGTTTGGGGTACGGGCCGCCATGAAACTCGCTAGAGGCTTTTCTCGACAGCATAGGATCATCCACTTCACCACAATCGGCTCGGCATCAGGTCTCAGACTATATGTGAGGCGGATTTGCCTACCCCACGTCCTACACCCTTACCCCGGGACTACCACCGCCCGGGCTGGACTACCTTCCTGCGTCACCCCATCGCTCACCTACTACCAACTTGGGTCACCGGCTCCACCACTCCTCTTCACCCGAAGGATCCGAGACGGCTTCACGGGCTTAGCATTACTGGGTTCGACGTTGGCGCTTCAAAGCGGGTACGGGAATATCAACCCGTTGTCCATCGACTACGCCTGTCGGCCTCGCCTTAGGTCCCGACTTACCCTGGGCAGATCAGCTTGACCCAGGAACCCTTGGTCAATCGGCGCAAGAGTTTCCCACTCTTGTATCGCTACTCATGCCTGCATTCTCACTCGTATACCGTCCACGACTGGCTTCCGCCGCCGCTTCACCCGGCACACGACGCTCCCCTACCCATCACAGCCCCCGTTAGGAGTTAATGCTGCAATGACACGGCTTCGGCGGTGTACTTGAGCCCCGCTACATTGTCGGCGCGGAATCACTTGACCAGTGAGCTATTACGCACTCTTTAAAGGGTGGCTGCTTCTAAGCCAACCTCCTGGTTGTCTCTGCGACTCCACATCCTTTCCCACTTAGCACACGCTTAGGGGCCTTAGCCGGTGTTCTGGGCTGTTTCCCTCTCGACCATGGAGCTTATCCCCCACAGTCTCACTGCCGCGCTCTCACTTACCGGCATTCGGAGTTTGGCTAAGGTCAGTAACCCGGTGGGGCCCATCGCCTATCCAGTGCTCTACCTCCGGCAAGAAACACGCGACGCTGCACCTAAATGCATTTCGGGGAGAACCAGCTATCACGGAGTTTGATTGGCCTTTCACCCCTAACCACAGGTCATCCCCCAGGTTTTCAACCCTGGTGGGTTCGGTCCTCCACACGGTCTTACCCGCGCTTCAACCTGCCCATGGCTAGATCACTCCGCTTCGGGTCTTGGGCGCGCTACTCAACCGCCCTATTCGGACTCGCTTTCGCTACGGCTACCCCACACGGGTTAACCTCGCAACACACCGCAAACTCGCAGGCTCATTCTTCAAAAGGCACGCAGTCACGACCAGCCAAAGACTGGCGACGCTCCCACGGCTTGTAGGCACACGGTTTCAGGTACTATTTCACTCCGCTCCCGCGGTACTTTTCACCATTCCCTCACGGTACTATCCGCTATCGGTCACTAGGGAATATTTAGGCTTAGCGGGTGGTCCCGCCAGATTCACACGGAATTTCTCGGGCTCCGTGCTACTTGGGAAAAACTCAAGAGAGCCGTACAGATTTCGTCTACGGGGGTCTTACCCTCTACGCCGGACCTTTCGCATGTCCTTCGACTACCCATACGGTTTCTGACTCTCCGACCAACCGGCAGACTGATCAAGAATTCTCCCACGACCCCGAAGTGGCAACCCCTGCCGGGTCTCACACCACAACGGTTTAGCCTCATCCGATTTCGCTCGCCACTACTCTCGGAATCACGGGTTTTTTTCTCTTCCTGCGGGTACTGAGATGTTTCACTTCCCCGCGTTCCCTCCACACTGCCTATGTGTTCAGCAGCGGGTGACAGCCCATGACGACTGCCGGGTTTCCCCATTCGGACCCCCGGATCAAAGCTCGGTTGACAGCTCCCCGGGGCCTATCGCGGCCTCCCACGTCCTTCATCGGTTCCTAGTGCCAAGGCATCCACCGTGCGCCCTTAAAAACTTGGCCACAGATGCTCGCGTCCACTGTGCAGTTCTCAAGCAACGACCAGCCACCCATCACCCCCACACGAAGACTCGCGTGAAGTTCACTGGGGCCGGCGTACCGAAGACCCAGCCATACGGCCGCGCCCTCAGGACCCAACAACGTGCCCGACCCGACCCACCCAGCAGTGCGTTCCACGCGCCGAAGCGCAGTACTGACCCAACCAGACGAACCGTGCCGAATAGTCAACGTTCCACCCATGAGCAACCAGCACCGGACATGCGCCGATGTTCTGGCCCCTGGCCGCCGAAGCGGCAAGAAGTGCTCCTTAGAAAGGAGGTGATCCAGCCGCACCTTCCGGTACGGCTACCTTGTTACGACTTCGTCCCAATCGCTGGTCCCACCTTCGACAGCTCCTTCCCTTACGGGTTAGGCCACCGGCTTCGGGTGTTACCGACTTTCGTGACGTGACGGGCGGTGTGTACAAGGCCCGGGAACGTATTCACCGCAGCAATGCTGATCTGCGATTACTAGCAACTCCGACTTCATGGGGTCGAGTTGCAGACCCCAATCCGAACTGAGACCGGCTTTTTGAGATTCGTCGCTCGCCCTCGCGTATCGCAGCTCATTGTACCGGCCATTGTAGCACGTGTGCAGCCCAAGACATAAGGGGCATGATGATTTGACGTCGTCCCCACCTTCCTCCGAGTTGACCCCGGCAGTCTCCTGTGAGTCCCCGGCATAACCCGCTGGCAACACAGAACGAGGGTTGCGCTCGTTGCGGGACTTAACCCAACATCTCACGACACGAGCTGACGACAACCATGCACCACCTGTATACCGACCACAAGGGGGCGACCATCTCTGGCCGTTTCCGGTATATGTCAAGCCTTGGTAAGGTTCTTCGCGTTGCGTCGAATTAAGCCACATGCTCCGCTGCTTGTGCGGGCCCCCGTCAATTCCTTTGAGTTTTAGCCTTGCGGCCGTACTCCCCAGGCGGGGAACTTAATGCGTTAGCTGCGGCGCGGACCACGTGGAATGTGACCCACACCTAGTTCCCAACGTTTACGGCGTGGACTACCAGGGTATCTAATCCTGTTCGCTCCCCACGCTTTCGCTCCTCAGCGTCAGTAATGGCCCAGAGATCCGCCTTCGCCACCGGTGTTCCTCCTGATATCTGCGCATTTCACCGCTACACCAGGAATTCCGATCTCCCCTACCACACTCTAGCCTGCCCGTATCGAATGCAGACCCGGAGTTAAGCCCCGGGCTTTCACATCCGACGTGACAAGCCGCCTACGAGCTCTTTACGCCCAATAATTCCGGACAACGCTCGCACCCTACGTATTACCGCGGCTGCTGGCACGTAGTTAGCCGGTGCTTCTTCTGCAGGTACCGTCACTTGCGCTTCTTCCCTGCTGAAAGAGGTTTACAACCCGAAGGCCGTCATCCCTCACGCGGCGTCGCTGCATCAGGCTTTCGCCCATTGTGCAATATTCCCCACTGCTGCCTCCCGTAGGAGTCTGGGCCGTGTCTCAGTCCCAGTGTGGCCGGTCGCCCTCTCAGGCCGGCTACCCGTCGTCGCCTTGGTAGGCCATTACCCCACCAACAAGCTGATAGGCCGCGGGCTCATCCCAGATCGCCGGAGCTTTCCACGCACACCCCATGCGGAGATGCGTCGTATCCGGTATTAGCACCGGTTTCCCGGTGTTGTCCCAGAATCTGGGGCAGATTGCCCACGTGTTACTCACCCGTTCGCCACTGATCCACCCCGAAGGGCTTCACCGTTCGACTTGCATGTGTTAAGCACGCCGCCAGCGTTCGTCCTGAGCCAGGATCAAACTCTCCGTGAATGATTATCCGTAATCGGGTCACCACTCGCGTTGAGCGGCACAGCAACCAGCGGAATAGCTGGCCCCGTGCACTGCGTCCTCGCTAGTGTTTTGTGCATCAAAGGAACCTCGTCCGACAAACGGACGGGGTATCAACATATCTGGCGTTGACTTTTGGCACGCTGTTGAGTTCTCAAGGAACAGACGCTTCCTTCAAGACCCTTTCACCGGTCTCTCCGGGCGCTTCGTTCTTCGTTTCCCAGCTTAGCAGACCTTTTCTCGGTCTCATTCGGACTGGGAATCCGACTGCCCTTCGCAGAGCGCACGAAAAATCCGACCCGACTATAATCGGGATGGAATTCCGGGTGCTACCGACGTGCGTCAACCACGTGAGGTTGTCGCGGGCAGATGCCCAACGTTACCCCTCGGCCGGGCCGTGGGCAAATCAACCACGCCGGGGGCCGTACGAGGACACTCGGCCCGCAGCGGGGCTGCCGCCTCCCCTGGCGGGCAGCTGGGGTTTGACTAGATTTGTCCTGGATCGACGCAGCAACGCTGAGCAGCGACGCAGACCCCTGGGAGACCCGAGTATGACGACAGTGACGTCCCCCTGGCCGGACACGCCATCGGACTCGCCGCCGTACCCGACCCGGTCTTCTCCGGGGGCCTGGTCGGGCCAGGGACCGCGATCGATCCGCTGCGCGAGCCCGGCGAGGCGCTCTCCCCCCTGGACGGCCTGATTGTCGCCCTGCACCCGCATGCCTTCGTGGTCGTCGACGACGCGGGGCGCGGCGTGCTGACTCATCTCGGCATCGACACCGTTCAGCTCAACGGCCAGGGGTTCGAACTGCTGGTCGCCAAGGGGGACAAGGTGAAGCGGGGGCAGCCGGTGGTGCGGTGGGACCCGGTCGAGGTCGTGGCCGCCGGAAAGTCGCCGATCTGCCCGGTCGTCGCGCTGGAGGCCGGCGCCGGCCAGTTGTCGGAGGTTCGGGAGTCGGGCACCGTCACGGCCGGAGGTCCGCTGTTCGCCTGGGCCTGACGCCGACGGCCTGATACCGGCGGCCGGGCACGAGGCGGCAGTGCGCGTGGTACCACGGAATCGAGCGGCCCTGGGGCCGCGTCCCGAGCGGAGACGGGTGAGATGGCAGAGACGCTGCGCGGCGTGGGTGTGAGCCACGGGGTCGCGATCGGACCGATCCGGCACATGGGCACCGCGGTACTGGAGCCTCCGGCGATGCAGGCCCCCACCGAGGGAGCGCCGCGCGAGCAGGCCCGGGCCCGGCAGGCCGTCGAGGCGGTCGCCGCCGACCTCCAGGCGCGCGGGAACCTGGCCGGGGCGAGGCCCAGGCCGTACTGGAAGCCCAGTCGCTGATGGCGCTGGACCCGGAGCTGCTGGCCGACGTCGAGCGGCGGATCACCGTCGGCAGCACCGCCGAGCGGGCCGTCTACGACGCCTTCGCCTCCTATCGGGCGCTGCTGGCCAATGCCGGGGAGTACCTGGCGGGCCGGGTGGCCGACCTCGACGATGTGCGCAACCGGATCGTGGCGCGGCTGATGGGCGTGCCGATGCCCGGAGTCCCCGACAGCGACGAGCCGTATGTGCTGGTGGCCAGGGATCTGGCTCCGGCCGACACGGCGCTGCTCGACCCCGCCCTGGTCCTCGGATTCGTCACCGAGGAGGGCGGGCCGACCAGCCACAGCGCCATCCTGGCGCGGGCGCTGGGCGTTCCTGCGGTCGTCGCCCTCGCTGCGGCGACGGACCTGGCCGAGGATCTGACCGTCGCGGTGGACGGCAGTACCGGCGAGGTGCTGCTGGACCCGTCGCCCGAGCGGCAGGCGGAGCTGCGCCGGATCGCCGCCGAGCGGAAGGCGGCGCTGGCCGCCTCCTCCGGTCCGGGGCAGACCTCGGACGGTCACCCGGTGCCGCTGCTGGCGAATGTCGGCGGTCCGGCGGACGTGCCGGCGGCGGTCGCGGCGGGGGCGGAGGGGGTGGGCCTGTTCCGCACCGAGTTCCTCTTCCTGGACGACTCGGCGAAGGCCCCCTCCGAGGATGCGCAGGTGCTGGCGTACCGAGCGGTGCTGGAGGCGTTCCCGGAGAGCCGGGTGGTGGTCCGGGTACTGGACGCCGGGGCGGACAAGCCGTTGGCGTTCCTGTCCCCGGGCGAGGAGCCGAACCCCGCGCTGGGGGTACGCGGGCTGCGGAGCCTGCTGGAGCATCCGGGGATTCTCCGGAGCCAGCTGCGAGCGCTGGCCCGGGCCGGCGAGGGGCTGCCGGTCTACCTGGAGGTGATGGCGCCCATGGTCGCGGACCGGCAGGACGCCAGGGCCTTCGCGGACGCCTGCCGGGAGGCCGGGCTGCGGGCCAAGTTCGGGGCGATGGTGGAGATCCCCTCGGCGGCGCTGCGGGCCCGCGCGATCCTCCAGGAGGTCGAGTTCCTCTCGCTCGGCACCAACGACCTGGCGCAGTACACCTTCGCGGCGGACCGCCAGCTCGGTTCGGTGGCCCGGTTGCAGGACCCGTGGCAGCCGGCCCTGCTCGACCTGGTCGCGCTGGCGGCGGAGGCGGCCCGGGCGACCGGGAAGAGCTGCGGTGTCTGCGGCGAGGCGGCCGCCGACCCGGTGCTGGCCTGTGTGCTGACCGGGCTCGGGGTGACCAGCCTGTCCATGGGGGCGGCCTCGATCCCCTATGTCCGGGCGGCCCTGGCCAAGCACACGCTCGCGCAGTGCGAGCGTGCGGCGGCGGCGGCCCGGGCCGTGGACTCCGCGGAGGAGGCCCGGGCCGCCGCCAACCAGGTGCTGTCCGGGGAGTAGCAGCCCCGGGCGGTCAGGACTGCTTGCGCTCCGCGGCGAGCTCGATGAACGGGTCAGCGCCGCGGGGTTGTCCAGCGAGCCGGGGTTGACCGCCTTGGCGAGCTCGGTGCCGGAGAGGATCCGCTTGATCGGGACCTCCAGCCGCTTGCCGGTGAGCGTGTGCGGCAGCACCGGCACCGTGATGACCTCGTCCGGGACGTGCCGGGGCGAGAGCTCGGTGCGCAGCGAGTCGCGGATCGCCGCACGCAGGGCGTCGTTCAGTTCGGCGCCCTCGGCGAGGACCACGAACAGCGGCATCCAGTAGCCGCCGTCGGGCTGTTCCAGGCCGATCACCAGCGATTCGCGGATCTGCGGCAGGCGTTCGACGACCTCGTAGATGTCGGCGGAGCCCATCCGGACGCCCTGCCGTTCAGCGTGGAGTCGGAGCGGCCGTGGATGACGACGGTGCCGCGCTCGGTCACGGTGATCCAGTCGCCGTGGCGCCAGACGCCGGGGTAGGTCTCGAAGTAGCTCTCCCGGTAGCGGGCGTCCTGCGGGTCGTTCCAGAAGCCCAGCGGCATGGACGGGAGCGGCCTGGTGACCACCAGCTCGCCGACCTCGCCGGTCAGCGGCTTGCCCTGGGCGTCCCAGGACTCCACCGCGACGCCGAGGCAGGGGGCCTGGATCTCGCCGAGGTACACCGGGAGCGTGGGGACCCCGCCGACGAAGCAGCTGCACACGTCGGTGCCGCCGCTGACGGAGGCGAGCCAGATGTCGGGGCTGACCCGGTCGTAGATCCAGCGGAAACCGTCCGGCGGGAGCGGCGAGCCGGTGGTGCCGATCGCCCGCAGCCGGGAGAGGTCCAGGTCACGTCCGGGGTGGATGTCGGCCTTGGCGCAGGCGGTGACATAGGCGGCCGAGGTGCCGAAGACCGTGGCCCCGGCCCGGGCGGCCACCTGCCACTGGGCGTCGGTGGCCGGGTAGCCGGGGCTGCCGTCGTAGCTGACGACGGCAGCCCCGACCAGCAGCCCGGCGACCAGGATGTTCCACATCATCCAGCCGGTGGAGGTATACCAGAAGAAGCGGTCCTCCGGTCCGAGGTCCAGATGCAGCGCGACCTGCTTCAGGTGCTCGACCACGATGCCGCCGTGGCCCTGGATGATCGCCTTGGGCAGCCCGGTCGTCCCGGAGGAGTAGAGCACCCACAGCGGGTGGTCGAAGGGCACCTGTTCGAAGACCGGTTCCTGGCCGGCCTCGGTCAGTTCGGCCCAGGTGAGCGTGTCCTGCGGGGCGGCCGTGCCCAGCAGCGGGATGTGCACGACATGGCGCAGCGAGGGCAGCTCGCGGCGCAGCTCGGCGACGACGCCGCTGCGGTCGTGCTCCTTGCCGCCGTAGCGGTAGCCGTCGACGGCGAACAGCAGTACCGGCTCCAGCTGCTGGAACCGGTCGAGGACGCTGCGGGCGCCGAAGTCGGGGGCGCAGGAAGTCCAGACCGCGCCGACGGCGGCGGTGGCCAGCAGCGCGACCGCGGCCTGCGGGATGTTGGGGACATAGGCGCCGACGCGGTCGCCGGGGCGGATGCCGAGGCGGCGCAGCTCCGCGGCGAGCGCGCCGACCTGCCGGCGCAGCTCGGACCAGCTGAGGATCTGCGGGTCGGCGCCGCTCTCGTCCAGGTGGATGATGGCCGGGCGGTCGGCATTGGCCGGGTCCTCGCCGTGCCGCAGGGCGTGTTCGGCGTAGTTGAGGTGGGCGCCGGGGAACCAGACCGCGCCGGGCATGGCCGGGTCGGCGAGCGCCCGGGTGGGCGGGGTGGAGAAGCGGACGTCGAACCACTCGCTGACGGCGGTCCAGAAGCCCTCCAGGTCCTCGGTGGACCAGCGGTGGAGTTCGGCGTAGTCGCCTTCGGGGGCGCCGTGGTGCTGCGCGCCCAGCGCTGGAACCGCACCAGCCGGGTGCCCTCGGCCGCGGCCGGTCGGGCCGCCACAGCGGTGCGGGCTCGGCGGCGGGGTGCTGGTCGGCGCTGCTCATCAATTGGCTCCCGAGGTCCAGGGGTCGCGGCGCTGCGAGGCCGGCGGCGGCGCCGGACAGAAATCTGCCATGTGAACGCGGGTTAATCCAGTGGCCCTGCATCCGCCGGCCTCGCCACGGATGGCTCCGCCGCCGGGCCCTCCCGGTCGGCGGCGGGCCGGGGGCCGGAGGGCGCAGCAGCGCCGGGTGCAGGGTGGCGGTCCGCCGGCGCGGTAGAGCCGGGCGCGCGGGCCGCCCTTGCTGCCGCCGCGGCTGGTGGTGCGGCCGGTGCTGTTCACGAAGCCGGGGACGGAGAGCACCTTGCGGTGGAAGTTGCCGGCGTGCAGCGGCTCGCCCCAGATCTCCTCGTAGACCGCGCGCAGCTCCGGGATGGTGAACTCCGGTTCGAGGAAGGCGGTGGCCAGCGGGGTGTACTCGACCTTGGCCCGGGCGCGGTCCAGGGCGTCGGCGAGGATCACGGAGTGGTCGAAGGCGAGAGTCTGGCCGGGGGCCCGGGGCGCCGCGGGCTGTCCGGCTGCGGCCCGGCCCGGGCGACGGCGTCGTCAGGGCCCGTACCGGCCGGGAGCGGGCACAGGAGGGGTGACCGGTCGCCGGACCCACCCCCGCGAGGTCCGGCGACCGGAGTCCAGGCTGCCGAAGCAGCGTCGCCACCGGCCCTGGGGTCGGGCAGGTCCGGGGCGAAGGCGAGATAGGCGATGGAGACGACGTGCATCCTCGGGTCGCGGTCGGGCGATCCGTAGCTGCCCAGCTGCTCCAGGTGGACCCGGCGCAGGGAGGTCGCGTCCACGCCGGTCTCCTCGGCGAGTTCGCGGGCGGCGGCCTGGATGAGGTTCTCCTGCCCGGCGCGGACAAAGCCGCCGGGCAGCGCCAGGCAGCCCTGGTAGGGCGGCCCCGCGCGCTCCACCAGGAGGACGTGCAGTCGGCTGTGGCGCATCGTCAGGGCGACGATGTCCACGGTGACGGCGACCGGGGCGAAGGCGTGGGGGTCGTAGGCCGCGAGCCATTCCTGCTCGCCCGCACGGGCGGGCGCGCGGTCGGGCTGCGCTGCCATTGCTCCCCGCGTACTCGTTCCCAGCGTTGTTCTCAGTACGTTGTTCTCAGTAGGAGTCTTTCTTGTTCTGAGAAAAAACTTAGCGCGCTCCGCTTGGCCGCGCCAGGGTTTTTACTGAGCCGTTCGACCACGGCCAGCGCCTCGTCGGTCAACTGGGCCCCGAGCGGGGCGTGCTGGTTCATCAGCCGGTACCACATCGCCCGTAGACCAGGTCGACGACGGTGTCCGCGGGCACGTGCCACTCCTGGCCGCAGCGGTCCAGCAGGGAGCGCAGCAGGGCCCGGCGGCCGGCGATGTAGCCGCGCAGGCCCGCCGCCAGCTCCGGGTCACCGACCGCGTCCGCGGTGACCCGAGCAGCACCACGCCGACCTCGGGGCTGGTCTCGGCCATGGCGAAGGTCCGCCCGAGAAAGGTTCGCAGGTCGGCCCAGGGGTCGTCGGTGGGCTCGGGCGGGCCAGCACCTTGCCGACCCCGACCAGGGCCTCCAGCAGCACCGCGCCGCGGGTGGGCCACAGCGGTAGATCGTCTGTCGGCCCACTCCGGCGGTCTCGGCGATGCCCTTGATGGTGACGGCGGTGTAGCCGTCCCGCACGGCCAGCACGAGGGCGGCGTCCAGGACGGCGCGGCGGGCGGCGTCGCTGCGGGGTCGGCCAAGAGGAAGTCCGGTCATGGCCGCACTTTACAAGTCACCGTGTCTCGATACATAATCGAGGCACGGTGACTCGAAAGTAGGTCGCCGGACAGGCACCACAGAGAACAGGCACAGAGAGAACAGGTGGGGGAAAGATGTCCGGACACAGCGAGCGCGTCGTCGTCATCGGCGGCACCTCCGGCATCGGGCTGGCCACGGCGGAGCTGCTGCTGGCCCGCGGCTACCAGGTGGTCGTGGCGGGACGCCGGGCGGACCGGCTGGAGTCGGCACTGAAGCAGCTGGGCGCCGACACGCCCGGATCGGCCGCCTCCGGCCGGATCCTGGACGCGTCCGACGAGACGCAGCTGACCGAGTTCTTCGCACAGGTGGGGCCGTTCGACCATCTGGTGGTCCACCCTGACCGCCAACGGCGGGATCACCTCGCTGGCCGAGCTCACCGCCGCGGAGCTGCGGCGGCACAACGAGGGCAAGCTGATCCCGCAACTGCTGGCGGTCAAGGCGTCCCTGGGAACGCTGCGGGCCGACGGCTCGGTGACGCTGATGGGCGCCATCAGCAGCCAGCTGAGCGCGCCGGGCCTGCTGGTGCTCGGCTCCTCGAACGCGGGGGTGGAGACGGCCGCGCGGATCCTGGCCGCCGAGCTGGCGCCGCGCCGGGTGAACGCGGTCTCCCCCGGCGTCATCGACACACCGTGGTGGGACTGGGTGCCCGGCGAGGCCAAGGGGCAGGCGCTGACCGACGCCACCGCCACCACCGCGGTCGGCCGCCCCGGCCGCCCGGAGGAGGTGGCCCACGCGGTGGCCTTCCTGGTGGAGAACACCTACACCACCGGAGTGGTGCTGCCGGTGGACGGCGGGGCGCGGCTCGGCCCCATCGGCGGCTGAACACGCCCACCCGATGGCCCGTCCCTGATCAGGGGCGGGCCACCGGTCTGCGGGCACCGGGGCCCGCTGTGGTCTGATGTCTACCTGATTCGCTCACAGCGGTGACCAGGTGGCGGCGATGGAGTAACAGCGCGTCACCTGGCAGACTCTGGGCAGAATGAATTGTGGTCGACATACGCATATGCTGTTCTGCATTGTCGACCGCATCCCTTGCGGAGGTGTGCGATGCCCGGCCCGATCCAGTCCCTTGAGCGTGCGGCGGCGATCCTGCGTCTGCTCGCCGGCGGCGAGCGCCGCCTGGGGCTGACCGAGGTGTCCGCCTCCCTCGGACTGGCCAAGGGGACGACCCATGGCATGCTGCGGACACTCCAGCAGGAGGGCTTCGTCGAGCAGGACCCGGAGAGCGGGAAGTACCAGCTCGGCGCGGAGCTGCTGCGCCTCGGCCAGAGTTATACGTGCACGAGCTGCGTGCCCGGGCCCTGGTCTGGGCGGACGATCTGGCCCGCGCCAGCGGCGAGACGGTGTACCTGGGCGTGCTGCACCAGCACGGGGTGCTGATCGTGCACCATGTGTTCCGCCCGGACGACACCCGCCAGGTGCTTGAGGTCGGCTCCATGCACCCGCTGCACAGCACCGCGCTGGGGAAGGTGCTGCTGGCTCACGACCCGGTGGCCCGAGGCGAGTTGACGGACAATCCGCCGGAGTCCTTCACCGTGCACACGCTCACCGACCTGGCCGACATCGACGCCGAGGGCGCGCTGACCCGCGAGCGCGGGTGGAGCGCCGCCGTCGAGGAGACCTGGGAGGGCGTGGCGTCGATCGGCGCGCTGATCCAGGACCGCCGACGCAATCCGGTGGGGGCCGTGTGCATCAGCGGCGCGGTCGAGCGGGTGTGCGAGGCCGGGGTGCCCCGGCCGGAGCTGGTGGTCGCGGTCCGCGAGGCGGCCCGCGCCATCTCCCGGGACCTGGGCGCCTCCCGCTTCTGAGGCCGGTCCGCCCCCGGCCCGCGAGCCGGGCCCGTACGCACCCCTGAACACGCACCGGTCCGGCGTCCGCCGCGACCGGCCATATGGCTGACTTTGGGCGATTTGTCAGCATTTGCAGCTGTTCGTCGGCCTCGGGCGGCGTTCCCGCGCCCGGTCTTGACGAAGCCCAGCTCAGAGGGAAAACTGCCGCATGGCGGTCGACATTGTCGAACAACGTTCACGACTCGGCCGCACCCCCACTCCACAGCTAGGGGCTAGGACGAAGGAGTCCATGTGTCCAACCTCCATATCTTCTTCGGCGAGCTACTCGGTACCGCGCTGCTGATCCTGCTCGGCGGCGTGTCTGTGCCGCGGTGACGCTGAAGAAGTCCAAGGCCCACGGCGCCGGCTGGACGGCCATCGCCTTCGGCTGGGGCTTCGCCGTGATGATCGCGGCATATGTGTCCAACTCCCTGTCCGGCGCCCAACTGAACCCGGCGGTGACCATCGCCGTCGCCGTGAAGAGCGGCAACTGGGGGCATGTGCCGCTCTACTTCGCCGGGCAGCTGCTCGGCGCCATGATCGGCGCCTTCCTGGTCTGGGTCACCTACCTCGGCCAGTTCCAGGCCAATGAGGAGCCGACCCTGGGGATCTTCTCCACCGGGCCGGAGATCGACAACCCGGTGCAGAACCTGATGACCGAGATCATCGGAACCTTCGTGCTGTGCATCCTGATCCTGGCGGACGGGCTGAACTCGCAGCTCGCGCTCTCCGGGATGGGCATCCTGATCGTGGCCTTCACCGTGGTCGGCATCGGCTTCTCGCTCGGCGGACCGACCGGGTACGCCATCAACCCGGCCCGCGACCTGGGCCCGCGCATTGTGCACGCACTGCTGCCGATACCGAACAAGGGCGGCTCCAACTGGCGCTACGCCTGGATTCCGGTCGTCGGCCCGCTCATCGGCGCGGCGCTTGCCGGACTGGTCTACAAGGCGCTGTTCTGATTCAGGCCACTGTCCTGTCCACAGACCCCCGTCCGCTCCCCACCCAGAGGACCTCAGTCGTGACCACACTGTCCAACGGCGGCCAGTACATCGCCGCGATCGACCAGGGCACCACCTCCAGCCGCTGCATCATCTTCGGCGCCGACGGCCGCATTGTCGCCGTCGACCAGCAGGAGCACCGCCAGATCTTCCCCCAGCCGGGCTGGGTCGAGCACGACGGCGCCGAGATCTGGACCAGGGTCCAGTCGGTCATCTCCGGCGCGCTGAGCAAGGCGAACCTGACCAAGGACGACATCCGCGCCATCGGTATCACCAACCAGCGCGAGACCACGCTGCTGTGGGACCGGCACACCGGCCAGCCGGTGCACAACGCCATCGTCTGGCAGGACACCCGCACCGAGGCGCTGTGCAAGGAGCTCGGCCGCAACGTCGGCCAGGACCGCTTCCGCCGCGAGACCGGGCTGCCGCTGGCCAGCTACTTCGCCGGGCCGAAGATCCGCTGGCTGCTCGACAACGTGGACGGGCTGCGCGCCCGGGCCGAGGCCGGGGACATCCTCTTCGGCACCATGGACAGCTGGGTGATCTGGAACCTCACCGGCGGTCCCGACGGCGGCGTGCACGTCACCGACGTCACCAACGCCTCGCGCACCATGCTGATGAACCTGCACACGCTGGAGTGGGACGAGAAGATCCTGGAGTCGATGCAGGTCCCGGCGCAGGTGCTGCCGGAGATCCGCTCCTCGGCCGAGGTGTACGGGCACGCCGTGGGCACCCTGGCCGGCGTACCGGTGGCGTCCGCGCTGGGCGACCAGCAGGCCGCGCTGTTCGGCCAGACCTGCTTCAACGTCGGCGAGGCCAAGAGCACCTACGGCACCGGCACCTTCCTGCTGCTCAACACCGGCGAGAACATCGTCAACTCGTACCACGGGCTGCTCACCACCGTCGGCTACCGGATCGGCGACCAGAAGCCGGCCTACGCGCTGGAGGGCTCCATCGCGGTCACCGGCTCGCTGGTGCAGTGGCTGCGGGACCAGCTGGGCATCATTTCCACCGCCGCCGAGATCGAGACCCTGGCCTCGACCGTGGAGGACAACGGCGGCGCGTACATCGTCCCGGCCTTCTCCGGGCTGTTCGCCCCCTACTGGCGCTCCGACGCCCGCGGCGTGATCACCGGCCTGACCCGCTATGTGACCAAGGGCCACCTCGCCCGCGCCGTGCTGGAGGCCACCGCCTGGCAGACCCGCGAGGTGGTGGACGCCATGGCCAAGGACTCCGGGGTGACCCTCACCGCGCTCAAGGTCGACGGCGGCATGACCAGCAACAACCTGCTGATGCAGTACATCGCCGACGCGCTCGACGCCCCGGTCGAGCGGCCGTTCGTGGCCGAGACCACGGCCCTGGGCGCGGCCTACGCGGCCGGCCTGGCCGTCGGCTTCTGGCCCGACCTGGAGACGCTGCGGGCCAACTGGCACCGCGCCGCCGAGTGGACCCCGCACATGGACGACGCCACCCGGGCCCGCGAGTACAGAACTGGCTCAAGGCCGTGGAGCGGACCATGGGCTGGATCGAGGAGGAGGACGCGGCCACGGACTGACCGGCCACCGCACGGGCGGGCGCCCCGCGGAGCGCCCCGCCCGCACCAATCGCAGTACCACTGAGACACCCCTTGAGAGGAGTACGACCGGCCGCGCAGCAGCGACCTGTCGGACCATCACATGAACAGCATCCCGACCCTGGGCGCCAACCACACCGTCAACCGTGCGCAGACCCGGCAGCTGCTCAGCAGCGCCACCTACGACCTGCTGGTGATCGGCGGCGGCATCCTCGGCACCGCGGTCGCCTGGACCGCCGCCCAGTCCGGGCTGCGGGTCGCCATGGTCGACGGCGGGGACTTCGCCGGTGCCACCTCCAGTGCCTCCTCCAAGCTCGTCCACGGCGGGCTGCGCTACCTCCAGACCGGGGCGGTGAAGCTGGTCGCCGAGAACCACAAGGAGCGCCGGGCGCTGGCCACCGACGTCGCCCCGCACCTGGTCAACCCGCTGACCTTCTTCGTTCCTGTCTACAAGGGCGGCCCGCACAGCGCCCCCAAGCTCGGCGCCGGGGTGTTCCTGTACTCGGCGCTGTCGGCGTTCCGGGACGGCATGGGCCGGGTGTCGACGGCCGCGCACGCGGCCCAGCAGGTGCCCGCGCTGCGCACCGAGGGGCTGCGCTCGGTCGCGGTCTACGGCGACCACCAGATGAACGACTCCCGGGTCGCGGTGATGACCGTGCGCGCGGCGGTCGACTCCGGCGCGGTGGTGCTCAACCACGCCGAGGTCACCGGGCTGCGTTTTTCCCAGAGCAAGGGGGGCACCGGGACCAGGGTGACCGGCGCGGAGCTGCGGGACCGGCTGGACGGCAGCGAGTTCGGGATCAACGCCCGGCTGGTCCTGAACGCCACCGGCCCCTGGGTCGACCACCTGCGGCGGATGGAGGACCCGGCCGCGGCGCCGAGCATCCGGCTGTCCAAGGGCGCGCATGTGGTGCTCAAGCGGAAGTCCCCCTGGCGGGCCGCGCTGACCATCCCGATCGACAAGTACCGGGTGTCCTTCGCCATCCCGTGGGAGGACCACGTCCTGTTCGGGACCACCGACGAGGAGTACACCGGTGACCCGGCCGACGTGCGGGCCACCGAGGCGGACATCGACCAGATCCTCGGCGAGGCCGGGCACGCGGTCCGCGACGAGCACCTCAGCCGCGACCTGGTCACCTACTCCTTCGCCGGCCTGCGGGTGCTGCCCGGCGGTCCCGGCGAACACCGCGGCCGCCAAGCGCGAGACGGTGGTGACCGAGGGCCGCGGCGGGATGCTGTCGGTGGCCGGGGCAAGTGGACCACCTACCGGCACATCGGCCGGGTGGTCCTGGAGAAGCTGGCGCAGGTGCCCGGGACCGGTCTGGCCGACGACATCTCGGTGATCCGCGCACCGTGCCGCTGCCGGGCGTGGCCAGCCCAACGCGGTGGCGCACCGGCTGCTGGTGGACCGCGAGCCGGGGGCGCGGATGACCCGCTGGTGGCGCGCAACCTGGCGACGCACTACGGCACGCTCTCCTTCGAGATCGCCAGCTCATCGACGAGAACCCGGAACTCGCCGCCCGATCCACCAGGACGGACCGGACGTATGGGCCCAGGTCGCCTATGCTGCCTCCGGGAGTGGGCACAGACGGCGGACGACGTGCTGCGGCGGCGCACCACCATGGTCGTGCGCGCCTGGACACCCCGGAGGTACCGAGGTCGAGGCCTACCTGGCGGAGCACCGGGAGGTGTGAACCCGGGGCGGACGGGCAGGGTCGGTGTCGGCAGCAGCATCGAGAGGGAGCTGCGATGGCAGGGGGTGACGGACCGTTCGCGTACGGCGCGGGCCAGGCTGCTGGTGAGCCTGCCCTGACGCTGACCGCGCTGATGTACACGGTGGTGTGCAGTTGGCCCACTCCGGCTACACCGCTCGGGCTGACGCTGACCGGCATCGGATCTTTGTGACCACCTGGTTCCTGCTGGACGTCGGCATCACCTGGCAGGGACCTCCAGCGGCGGCGCGCGCTCCAGCAGGCGCGCCGCCGCTGAGGCGTGTCCGGCGCCGCCCGGGTCGGCTGACGGTGTGCGCACCGGTGCCGGTCGGCCAGGGCGCCCCGGAACTGGCGGCCCGCCCCCGCGCCGTGGGGGGACGGGCCGTTGTCGCGTGCTGGGCTAGCTGGGCTGGTCTGAGCCGAAACGGGTGAGCTGGCTCAGGCCGGGGTCAGAGCGCGGCCTGGAACGCCTGGAGGTAGGCGGCCTGGCCCTCGGCGGTCGGGTGGTAGGAGCTGCTGATCGGCCAGGTCACCGAGTTGAGGTAGGAGTCCGAGTCGCAGATCTCGTGCCCGGAGAAGTAGGGGCGCACGTCGGCGAAGGTGAAGCCGGAGTACTTGGCCACCTGCGCCGAGATGACGCTGTCCAGGGTGTCGGCCCGCGTTGTTGAGCGCGGTGCGGGACTTGGTGGACAGGCCGGAGCAGTCGCTGGACTGCGACAGGTCGTACAGCTCCGGGTAGCCCATGACCACGACCTGGGCGTTGGGGGCGTCGTTGGTGATGTCGCTGTACAGCGTGTCGAGGGTGCCCGGCAGGGTGGTCTTGGCCTGCTGCACGGCGGAGTTGATCTCGCTCTGGCAGTGCTCTGCGAGTAGAGCACGCAGTCCTCCATCACCGTGGAGAAGCCGACGTCGTCACCGCCGTCGGTGAGGCTGACCAGGCCGGTGCCGGAGTTGAGCGCCGAGAGCTGGCTGCTCTCGATGTCGGGCGCGGTGGCGCCGCTGCACGCCTCGAAGCTGAACGAGCTGGGGTTCGCCGACTGGTTGTACAGGTAGGGGTACGCGTAGGCGCTGGTGTCGCAGTTGTCGTCCAGGTAGTCGCTGGTGGAACCGACTCCGGAGGAGTAGGAGTCGCCCAGGGCGACATATCCGCCGGTGGCGGCGCTGGCAGTGGGGCCAGGGCCAGCATCGAGGATGCGGTCATCGCGACGACGACAGCGCCGGTCATCAGGGCAGGGAAGGGCCGCACGGTAACCTCCGCAAAGGTGGGGGAGAGGGTATTGCGCTCGCTCTTGGCGATTGCTACCCATGAGTAGCAGGCATTCGCCACGGCGAGGAAGAGGTGTGCAACGAAGTTCCGTTTGCAGCGGCTGCATTTCATCGGGCGTGCACACGACCATCACACCAGCTCCCTGACTGTTACCCCCGCTTCACCTCTGGTCCCAACAGCCACAAGGCCTCCCGCCGACCGGGTCGGCTGATTTGTTCGGACAAGCCCACATCAGCTGTCCGGACAAGTCTCATCCCACCGGGCGCCGGTAGATCCGGGTGGAGGTCAGTTCGCCCTGGATGTCCGGGCGTCCGGGTCGACCGTCGGCAGGCCCGGGCGCAGGTGCTCCTCCACCGAGATGAACTTCTGCCCCGCGCGCAGGTCGGCGTCGTTGCGCAGCCGGATGATCAGCGGGAACTCGGCCAGCGCGTTGGCGTCCAGCAGACCGGTGGTGTAGATCAGCTGAACGCCCAGGGCCGAGGCCACCGCCCGCTGGAGCTCGATCAGATAGGTGGCGTTGGCGCGGCCGATCGGGTTGTCCAGGAACAGCGTGCCCGCGTGCGCGAGCCGGGCCTGGCCCTGGTCGTTGGAGCGCAGCGCGGCCATGGTGCAGTAGAGCGCGATGGCCGCGGTCAGCAGCTGGCCGCCGGAGAAGACGTCCGACATCTGGCTGACCGAGACCCGCTCGGCGCGTAGCACCGCGTCCGGCTTGAGGATCTCCACCGCCACGCCCTTGGGCTCCAGCGCCGCGTGCACCCCGCGCAGCAGCAGCGACATGCCGTCACGGCGGCCCCAGTCGCTGCCGCCGGCCGCGGAGCCGCCGCCGGTGCGGCGGACGGCGGCGCGGGTGGCCTCGTCGATCACCTCGCCCAGGCGCTCGGTGAGCCCGGCCTGGTCCGGGTCGAAGCGGATCCGCAGGAACTCCTGCCCGGACCACTCCCCCAGGCCCTCGGGCAGCCGGGACAGCCGCTGGGCGGCGCGCAGGGTCGCCAGCGAGGTCTCGACCAGGCCGCGCAGCCGGTCCACGATGCTGTCGCGGTTGCGCTCCAGCTGCTCCAGCTCGTCGGTGAGCACCCGCAGCCGCGGCGCGAAGGCGGTCGCCCAGGCGGCGGCGTGGTCGGGCAGCAGCGCGGCCGGGAGCTCCCTGATCTGCTGCCGGGCGGGGGTGCGCACGGCCTCGTAGCGGGTCGAGTTGGCGTGCCGGACCAGTGCGTCGGCGGTGTCGCGGACGGCCAGGTCGGCGGCGGCCAGGTCGGCGCCGGCCGAGCGCAGGGCGCGCCGGGACTCGGCGGCGGCCTGCCGTGCCTCGGCCAGGCTGCCGGGGTAGGGCGCGGGGGTCTCCTCCTCGGCGGTACCGGCCTCGGCGGAGGCGGCGGGTTCGCGCAGCCCGTCCCGCAGCTGGGCGGCCGCCTCGTCGAAGTCGGCGGCGGCCGACTGCGTGGTCTCCAGGGTGCGCTGGAGCTCGGCGTGGGCGCTGCGTCCGGCGGCGAGCACATCGCTGCGGTGGGCCAGCTCCGCGGTCGCGGTGCGCAGCAGCGCCTGGGCGTGCTCCGGGTCGCCGGGCACCAGCTCCGGCGGCAGCTCGGTGTGGGCGTCACCGGTCGCCGGGGCGCTGCGCTCGGCCTCACCACGCAGCCGGCCCAGCTGCTCGCTGGCGGCCGAGGCCCGGGTCTCGATGGTCTGCACCAGCTCCTCGGCGCGGCCGGCGGCGGCCTGGCGGGCCGGCCCGTCGGCGCCGTCGGGGCTGGTCAGCAGCTCCTCGGCGCGGCTGCGGACCTTGTTGGTGAGCCGGTCGAGCTCGCTGCGGGCGGCGGTCTCATCGCCCTCGGCGCGGGCCTGCTCGGCGCGCAGGTCCGCGCCGACGCCGACCTGCTCGTAGAGCTGGGAGGCGGCCCGGTGGGCCTCGCGCAGCGCGGGCAGCGAACCGGGGGCCTCCCCCTCCGGCTCCGCCGCTTCCGGTTCGGCGCTGGGGAGTTCGGCTCGTTCGGCGCGCAGCGCGCGGACGGTGCGGCGGGCGTCGTCGGCGGCGCGCTGGGCCGCGCGGCGGTCCTCGTCGGCGGCCTGGGCGCGGTCCTCGCACAGCAGTTGGCGGTGCTCGGCCGCACCGGCCTCGTCGGCCAGAGCGCGCAGGCGTCCGGCCCAGCCGGAGCGCTCGCGCAGCCGGAAGGCCAGGCCGGTGAGGGCGTCGGCGCGGCGGCGGGCCTGCTGCGCGGCCTCGGCGCGGTCGTCGCGGACCTGGACGGTCTCGGCCTGCTCGGCCTCGGCCTCGGCCAGTTCGGCGCGGGCGGCGGCGAGTTCGGCCATGGCCAGGTCGACCGCGGTGCGGGCGGCCTCGGCGTCGGCCGCCAGCGCGGCCAGCCGGCCGACCGGGCAGCGGCTGCGCCAGGAGCTGAGGCGCCCGGAGAGCACCCGGTCCGCGCCCAGCCGGGCGGCCAGCTCGCGGATCTGCTCGTCCCGGGCGGCGGCCCGGTCGCGCAGCTGGCGGCGCTCCTCGTCGGCGGCGTCCTCGTCGTGCATGGCCGGGTTCGGCGGCACCAGGAACAGGTCGGGGCCGGCCGCGCCGGTGTCGGCGACCGGGGCCAGCAGCGCGGCGGCGGTGCCGACCGCGACCGCGGAGCGCGGCAGCAGCGCCGCCTGCTCCAGTACCTCGCGGGCCCGGCGCAGCGCGGCCGGGTCGGTCACGATGACGCCGTCGACCAGCTGCGGGCGGGCGTCCAGGATCCGGTCGTGGTCCACCGGGTCGACGGACTGCGCCAGATACCGCCAGCCGGGCAGCGCCGGGACGCCGTGCTCGCCCAGGTACTCGACGGTGGCGAGCACGTCGGGGCCGGGCGGCAGCAGTCCGCCGTCGCCGAGGGCGGCCAGCACCCGGGAGTCGGCCGCGGCGGCGGTGCGCAGGTCGAACAGGGTGCGCTCGGCCGAGGCGACGGAGTTGTCCAGCAGGTCGCGCAGTGAGTCGGCGGCGCGGTCGAAGGCCTCCGGATCCGCCGTGGGGGTCGGTCAGGGCCAGGCCCAGCAGGTCGGCGGCGCGCGGGTCGGCGGCCAGCCGGACGGCGGTGTCCTGCTCGGCGGCCAGCACGGTGCGCGCGGCCGCCAGCGCGTCATTGGCGCGGGCGGCGGCCAGCTCGCTGCGGCCGGCCCGGGCGGCGGCCTCGCGGGTGCGGGTGGTCGCCCGGTCGGCGGCCGCGCGGGCCTGCTCCCAGGCGGCGGTGGTCTGCTGCTCCGCCCCGGCCGCGTCCAGCGCGGCCCGGGCCGGGTCGACCGAGCCCGGTTCGCTCGCGCCGTCGATCCAGCCGGCCCGGACCCGCCGCCTGGGTCTCCTGTTCGACCTCGGCCAGCCGCTGGCGCAGGTGCTCGGACTCACTGCGGGCCTTCTGCCCGGCGGTCGCGGCGGCGGTGGCGTCACGGCGCGCGGCCGCGCCCTCGGTCTGGAGCGCGAGCGCCCGCTGCTCCTCCTGGTCGGCCTGGGTCTCGGCGGCCCCGGCGGCCGCCTCCAGTGCGCGGACCAGGGCGTGGGCGGCCCGGGTGCGGGCGGCCAGGGCCGGGGCGGCGTCGCGCTCGGCCTCGCGGATCGCGGCCGCGACCCGGGTGGCGCGGTCGGCGGCGGCGCGGTGCCGCAGTACCAGTTCGGTGGCCTGCCAGGCGGAGTGCAGGGTGCGCGCGTCCAGCAGTTCGCGGCGCTGGGCGGCCGCGGCGGTGGTGGCGGCGGCCAGCGCCAGACTGGCATGACGGTGCGTCAGCTCCGCGGTCACCAGCGACTGCCGGGTACGGGCGTCGGCGGCGTCGGCGACCACGGTGGCGGCCTCGGCCACCTGCTCGGCGAGCTCCCGGGAGCGGTCCCGCTCGGCGGCGGCGCGGCCGGTCAGGGTGCGGGCCAGGCGGCGGGTGCGGCGCTCGGCGGCACGGTGGGTCTCGCGGACCGACTCCCGGGCGACGGCGGCGTCGGCGATCCGCCGCAGCAGGTCCAACGAGCCCCCGGTGAAGTCGCGTTCGGCGGTGAGCTCGGCGCGGCGGCCGAGCTTGGAGGCGAAGCCGTGGACCAGGTCGGCCAGGCCGTCGGTGTCGCGGGTGTCGGTGACGGCGCGCAGCAGCAGGTCGGTGAAGTCGGCGTCGTTGCGGACCGCGAACAGCCCGGCGGCCTCGCCCTCGTCCGCGTTCATCTCGCGCTGGTAGCGGAACAGCTCCGGGTCCAGGCCGAGGCCGCCGAGGTGCTCGATCCAGCGGTCGTGGCCCTCCTCCCAGGTCAGGTCGAGCTCCGGGTAGGCCTTTCCGGCCTCGGTCAGCGAGTCGCGGAAGCCCTTCATGGTGCGGCGGCGGCCCCGGGCCGAGAACGGTCGGCGCACCGCGTCCCGGCGACGCCGGCCCCCCGGGCCGGGACGGGAGCCCTGCCGTCCGGCGCCTGGCCGGGAGCGGGCAGCAGCACCGCGTGCTCGGCGACCGGCAGCGACTCCAGGCCGAGGCCGGGGCCGGGCCGGAAGGAGTACCACGCCTCGGCGAACTTGCGCGGGTCGGCGGAGACCTGGCGTCCGCGCCACTCGCTGACCTTGCCGACCACCACGGTCTCGCCGGTGACGGTGTGCTGCCACTCCAGGGCGACATGCCCGCAGTCGTCGGCGAGCAGGAACTTCCGCAGCACCCCGGAGCTGGCGCCGCCGAGGGTGTTCCGGTGGCCCGGCAGCATCACCGAGAAGATCAGCTTGAGCAGGACCGACTTGCCGCCGCCGTTCTCCAGGAAGAGCACCCCGGCGGGGGCCGGGCGGCGGACCGGGCCGGTCTGCTCGTCGTCGAAGAAGCCCGGCTGGCGCGGGCCGGCTCGGGCACCGGATCGCCGACATCGCTCAGGTCGAGCACGGTGTCGGCGTACCGCGCACCGGCCGGGCCGATGGAGTACAGGCGGACCCGGTTCAGCTCGTACATGGGGTGTCAGATCTCCGTGCTCGTGTGAGTGGACAGGTGGTTCGGGCCTGCTGGGCCGGGGTGGCCCGGCAGGAGGTGGCTCAGGAGGAGTGGAAGGGCAGGCCGGCGTCGGCGACCAGTTCCTCGGTGGCGTCGGGCGGCAGCAGGCTGGGGCTGCCGTCACTGACCGGGACCACGCCCAGGGCCAGCAGCTCCGCCATCGCCGCGCTGCCGGCCAGGTCGCGGACCTGGAGCTGGTAGCGGGCGGTGGTGCGGAAGGTGCCGCCGGCGTCGTCGGAGGTCTTCTGCAGGAAGCCGGAGTCCACCAGGAACGCGGTGGCCTTGCCGACGATGCCGATGGTGGAGCCGGACAGCCTGCGGGCGTCCTTGGTGGCGCCGGTGGCGCTGCGCCGGGCGTAGACCCGCCAGGCAGCCTCCAGGCCGGGGGCCTCGCTGACCGGGTCGGTGTTGGCGCCCTCGGTCTCGGCCTGCTCCTCCATCCGGCGGCAGACCTGGCGGACGAAGGTGTCCACGCCGTTGACGGTGATCCGGCCTAGGTAGCCGTCGTCGGCGAGGTCCTCGGGGCGGGGAAGGCCAGCGCGGCGACCGCGAGGTGGGCCAGGCCGTGCAGGAAGCGGTCGGCGGCTCGGAGGCGGCGCGGCGGGAGTACTCGCCCCAGGCGGACGCGAACACCGAGTCCTCGGCGGCGGCGACGGCCATCCCGGCGCGGGCGGAGACCTCCAGCACGATCAGCCCCAGTCCGGTGGCCACGGCGTCGGCCAGCCGGGCGAAGCCGGAGTCGTCGCGGTAGCGGCGGATCAGCTCCGCGTACTCGGCGTCGCGGGCGGGCAGCAGCTTCGGCTGGAGGCCGAAGGAGACCAGCCGGGAGGCGTCGGCGACGTCGGCCGGGGTGGTCGCGGCGGACTGCCGGGCTTCGGCGGCGATCGGGCTCGGGACGTCGGCGTGGGTGGTCACGGGCGGGACTCCAGGTGGTACGCGGTGCGGTGCCCGGGCCGGGCTGGGGCTGGGGCTGGTGCCGGGAGCGGCGGGGCGGGGACGGCGGCGGGGTCATCCGGCCTCCGCACGCTCGGCGGCCATGCCGACCGCGTCCAGCAGGGCGCTGCCGACGATCAGGTCCGCCCCGCCGAACTCCGGGTCGTCCAGCCGCAGGCCGTCGTCCACCGCGAACAGCAGCCGTTCCTCGCCCTGGCGGTAGGCCGTGCCGACCGGCGGGCTGGCCGCGTGCACCGCCAGCAGCGCGACCAGGTAGGGCAGTTCCGGGTCCCGCCGACGGGCCTCGGCGAGCAGCCCGGACAGCCGCCTGGGGGCGTCCGGCGGGAGGTCGAGCAGTTCCTGCGCGGCGTCCAGCTGGGCCTCGGAGAAGCGGCTGTCGTCCGGGGTGTCGACCAGGTCGGGCTCCAGCAGCTCGACGCCCAGGTGCTCGCGTTCGACCGGCGGGGTGAGCAGCACGTCGACCAGGTCGGCGATCCGGACGGCGGCGCGGGTGCGCAGCCCTATGCCGTTGCTGAAGAACGCGTCGGTGACCTGGCCGGCCTGTTCCACCGGCAGCCGCAGCAGCGGCGCCAGCAGCTGGCCGTAGAGGTCCAGGCCGCTGCGGGCGGTGGGGCGGCGAAGGCCTGGCGGTCCTGCTCGGCGCGGAACAGCGGCCCGGCCTCCAGCAGCCGGGTCTGCAGCTGGGTGTGCCGGCGGATGCAGTCCTTGACGATGTCGACCAGTTCGGCGGCCCGGCGCTTGTGCTCGGCGCCCTCGGGAGTGTTCGGTTCGGCCTCGTCGCGGGCCCGGCGGATGTTGGTGAGGATGGCGTTCTCGGTGCCGGTAGCGGTCGGCGATGTGCTCCAGGGCCTCGGCGATGAGGTCGGGCACGGTCTCCATCCAGTCCACCGCGCGGACGTTGCGGCGGGTGGCCTCCAGGGCGCGGCGCAGGGTCTCGGCGAACTGGACGGTGCGGTAGCGGGCCTGCTCGGCGGCGAGCTGGGCGTCGGCCAGGCGGCCCCGGCGGATCAGCACCTCCAGCTTGACCTCGGCGGCGATCTGGGCGCTGGTGACATCCGTGTCGAGCGCGCCGACCAGGACGTTGACGGCCTCGTCGGTGGTGCGCAGATAGACCCCGCCGTCAGGTCCCGGCACCTCTTCGATCAGCTTGAAGTCGTAGTCGCGGCGGACGTAGTCGCCCCCGGCGGTGAAGGTGCCGTAGACCGCGCGGAAGCCGCGGTCGACGCTGCCGACGTTGATCAGCGACTCCAGCACCCAGCGGGCGACCCGCTCGTGCTCGCGCCAGGGGCGCTCCGGGGCCTGGGCGGCGACCCGGGGGTGCAGCCGGGCCAGCACCTGGTCCCGGTCGGCCCCGGCGTCGAAGTCCATCTGGAGGGTGACCAGGTCGATCGCGGCCAGCGCCACCTCGGCCATGCCGTAGACCGCGTACTCCCCCGCGAGGTTCGCCTTGCGGCTGTCCAGGTCGTGCAGCGGCGCGGTGCAGGCCAGCGCGCGCAGACGCCTGGCCAGCCCCTCGTCGGCGGCGGGGCCGGGAGGGGCGGCTTGCGGGTTCGGCGGAGGTGGTCACGATCAGCAAGGTTAGAGGCTGACCCCGACAAGGTCCGAAACGCCACGGTTGGCGGGTACTTGTGTGATTTCGCTCAGTAGTCGCGCCGTTGCCCACAGTTATTGGGCAGGGGCGCCGAGCAAGGCGGAGCCGCGCGGACCGGGGACTGGCTCCCGGTCCGCGCGGCGGCCTTCGGTGTGGGTCAGCCCAGCTCGTCGGCGAGGAAGTTCGCGCCGTTGTACGAGCCCCAGCCGGTCACCTGGTCGTAGCCGGCCTTGGCGCTGTAGGCGCCGTTGCTGCCGCTGGTGACATCGTGGAACGCGGACTTGTAGTTGCTGCTCTGCGCCAGCGCGTAGATGCTGGCGTTGGCGAAGCCCAGGGAGGACTTGCCGAGCGCCTTGGCCTCGCTGTCGTAGATCGCGGTGAACGCGGCCCAGTTGGGCGCCGCGGCGCTGGTGCCGCCGTACTCGGCCCAGGCACCCCCGGTGTAGATCGCCCAGCCGGTGCTCGGGTCGGCGTCGGCGGCGACGTCCGGGACGTCGCGGTAGCTGCCGGTGTTCACGCCGCTCTGGAAGCTCGGCGTGGCGAAGTAGGAGGAGACCCCGCCGCCGCTGCCGGACCAGGCCTTCTCGGAGCTCCAGGCGCCGGAGGAGCTGAGCTTGAGGGTGGTGCCGCCGGAGCCGGTGACATACGGGTCGGAGGCCGGGAAGTCGACCGAGGTGCCGCCGTTGCCGGCGTCGTCGGAGCCGTCGTCACCGGAGGCCGCGTACACGGACTGGCCCTGGGCGGCGGCCTCCTGGAAGTCGGTGTTCAGCGCGACCCGGTTGGCCGGGGTCTCCGCGGCCTCGTCCTGGCCCCAGCTGGTGGAGATGATCGGCACGTCGGCGCTGACCAGCTGGGCGTAGACGGCGGCCTCGCCGGCGTCGCTGTTGGGCGCCTCGTAGACGTCGATGGTGGCGCCGGGAGCGATCGCCTGGACCACCTCGATGTCCAGCTCGACCTCGTCCTCACCGGAGGTGTCGGTGGTGCCGCCGTCGGACTTGACCACCACCGGGGTGGAGGGGTCAGCGAGTACTTCTTGTCGTAGGTGGTGATGTCGGACTGGGTGAAGGCGGAGAACTCCTCCAGCGCGACGGTCTGGCCCTTGCCGGTGTAGCCCGCGCTGATCGCCGAGTTGAGGTTGTAGGCGCTGCGGATCTGGGTCGGCGTGTAGCCGGCCGAGGCCTTGCTGGCGGCGTTGCCGCGCACCGCGTCCTGGTGCGAGACCGCGTAGTTGGACAGACCGGAGACGTCGGTGACGACGGAGGCTATCGCCTCCGGGAGCACCGGGGCGGTGGCGTTGGCGTAGAACTCCCGTCCGCTCTGGTCGCGGTAGGAGTTGAGGGTGGTGCCGAAGGCGCTCTCGACCTGGGCGGCGCTGCCGGTGGCCGACAGGGTCAGGCCGTTGGCGGTGACCTCGCCCGCCTTCAGGCCGTGCGCGGCCAGGTAGGAGCGGACCGAGGCGACGGTGGCCGGGGTGGCCCCGAAGCGCCCGGCGAACTGCTTGACCGTCAGGTAGTGCTTGTACTGGGCCGAGGCGGGGTTGGCGACCTCACTCAGGAAGGTCGTCAGCCCGGCCTGGTCGCGCTGGGCGAGGCTGACGGTGACGGTGATCGAGGTGCGCGCGGCCACCGAGCCGACGCGCGCGGCCTGGGCGACCGCCGGGACGACGTCGCCGCGCAGGGCGACCGACGCCGTCCCGGGCGTGGCGGCGAGGCCGGGACGACGGCGAGCGCGAGGATCGGCAGGGCGCGGCGAGCAGTCCGATGGCGTATCGGAGAGGCAGCTTCACGAGGGTCCTCCAGGGACAGGGGCACTGAAGTGGTCGTGTCCACGCTAGGAACTGCGCGCCGTGCCGATAAGCGGGGTAACCCTTGCCGTCCATGTGAACCCGCTGTGTCCCCCGGTTACTACTGGTTGCCTCAAGTGACCCGCGCCAGACCGGTGCGCGAACGCACGCCAAGTTTTCGATAGACCCGGGAGAGAGTCCCTCGACGGTTTTGACGCTGACGCAGAGTGCCGCCGCTGCCTCCCTGTTGGTGGAGCCACCGGCGACCAGCTCCGCCACCCGTCTCTCGCTGGGCGTCAGTTCCGCTGCCTGGCCGCCGCGTTCGCCCGGGTCGAGCCGGTCCCGTTCCAGTTGCACCCGGGCCAGCAGCGGGTAGGCGGCCCGGCTGCGGCACAGCCGCTCGGCCTCGGCCAGCGCCGAGCGCGCCGCCGCCCGGTGACGGGCCCGGCGTTCAGCCCGGCCCAGCCGACCAGGGTCCGGGCCAGGTCCAGCGGCAGCGGGACCGCGCCCAGCCGCCCGGCCGAGGCAGCCAGCGCCGCCACCGCCTGCTCGGTGCGTCCGAGCGCGGCCAGCAGCAGCCCCTCCGAGCGGTCCAGCGCGGCCAGCGCGCCCTCCCAGCCGGACGGCCAGGAGCCGGTCAGCGCCCGGGCCTGGGCCAGCGTCTGCCGGGCCTCGCCATGGTCGCCGAGCAGCACCAGGGCCTCGGCCAGGTCGGCCAGCCGGCGGACCGCGTCCGGGTCGGCCAGCTCCATGGCGGTGCCCAGCTCGCGGGCGCGCTCCAGCGCCTCGGCCGCCTCCACCGCCGCCTGCACCTCGCCGGTGAGCAGCCGGGCGCCGCCGAGCACGCCCAGGGCGCGGATCTCGAACAGCCGGTCGCCGTCCGCCGCGCAGCCGGCCACCGCGGCCCGGGCCAGCTCCACCGCCCGGGGCACCTCGCCGCCGACGGTCTGCGCGAGCGCGGACGCGTAGTCGCCGAGCGGCGAGACCAGACCGGCGGCCTCCAGCAGCCGGGCGCAGTGCCCGGCGGTGGCCACCGCCCGGTCGCAGTCCCCGGCCCGGGCCTGGATCCGCACCTGGGCGACCAGGGTGGCCAGCGACTCCTCGACGGTTCCGGCCGCGGCGGCCCGCTCGGCGAGCGCGGCGATCCGCAGCCTGGCCTGGTCGACCCGGTCGGCGTCCAGGTCGACCAGGGCCTGACGGCGCAGCAGGGAGGCGGTGGCGTCCGCCCCGGCGATCCGCAGCGCGGAGCCCAGGGCCTCTCGGCGGCGGCGGGGCGGCCGCGCATGGACTGGACGGTGGCCAGCAGGCCCAGGGCGTCGACCCTGGTCCGGTCGTCGTCGGGGTCGCCGGTGCGGGTGGCCAGCGCCACCGCCCGGCCCGCCTCGGCGGCCGCCCCGGTGGTCCGGCCGCCGAGCAGTTCCCTGACCGCTGCCCAGAAGTGCAGCCGGGCCTGGAGCCCGAGGTCCCCGGCGTCGGCGAAGCCGCCGGCGATCAGGGTGGCGCTGTCGTCCAGGGCCTGGCCCGCGGTCTCCAGCAGGGCCAGCCGGGCCCGGACCCGGCTGCCGGCGTCCGGGGTCTCGGCGAGGACCCGGTCGGCGGCCCGGCGGGCGTCGTCGTGGCGTCCGGCGTCGGCGGCGTGGGCGGCGGCGGCGAGCAGCCGCCGGTGCCGGTCACCGGCGTGCGCCGCCGGGGTGCGGGCGGCGGCGAGCACGGCCAGTTCGTAGGCGGTGTCGGCGCAGCCCTGGCTGCGGGCGGTGTCCGCCGCCTCGGCCAGCGCCCCGGCCACCCGCTGGTCCTCGTAGGGGTGGGCGAGCGCCAGGTGCCTGGTCCGCTCGACGGGTTCGGTGACGGCCCGGGCCAGGGCCGCGTGCGCGGCCAGCCGGGCGCCGGTCCCCCGTCGGCGCGCAGCGCGGCGGCCAGCAGCGGGTGCGCCAGCAGCAGTGCGCCGTCGGCGGCGACCTGGACCAGGCCGCGCCGCTCGGCCTCGCCGAGGTCGGCGACCGGGTCGGCGATCCCGGCCGTGCGCAGCAGGCCCAGGCTGGGCCGGGTGGCGGTGGCGGCCAGCAGCAGCGCGGTGCGGGCGGCGGCCGGCAGCTCCGCGGCCGGTTGCAGCACCAGCGCGCGCAGGACGGGCGGCAGCGGCAGGTCGGCGGTCCCGGCCGGATCCTCGCCCGCGGCGGGATCGCCGGTCCGGCCGGGCGGCCGGGGCCGCGGCGGGCCGGCTCGGCGGCGAGTTCGCGGGCGTAGAGCGGGTTCCCGGCGGCCAGCCGCAGCACCCGGCGCAGCCGGGCCGGTCCCGGCACGCGACCGGCCCGGGCCAGCAGTTCGCCGACCGCCTCGTCCGGGAGCGGAGGCACCGTCAGCTGCACTGCCTGCCGGGGCCAGAGCCGGGGCCCGGCCGGGTCGGGCCCGGCGCCGAGCGGGCCCGGGCCGGTGCGGCGGGCGGCGGCCACCGCGACGCCCAGGCCGGGCGCCTGCCGCACGACATGGGCCAGTACCTCGGCGCTGAGCGGGTCGATCCGCTCCACTCCGTCCAGGAGCAGCAGCAGCGGGGTGTCCTGGGCGAGCCGCTCCAGGGTCGCGGTGACCGCGAGCCGCAGCGCCAGCCGGTCCAGCCGGTCCCCCGGACGGCTGCCGCGCAGCAGCGCCGCCCGCAGTACCGTCCGCTGGTGCTCCGGGAGCCCGGTGTGCTCGCGGTCGGGGACCGGGAGCAGCAGTTCGATCAGTGCGGCGTGCGGCAGGGCGATGTCCGCCGGTCCCGGGGCGCAGCGCAACACCCTGGTCCCGGCGCTCCCGGCCTCGTGACCGAGGGCGTCCAGCAGGGCGGTCTTGCCGATCCCGGCCGGACCGCTGAGCAGCACTCCGGCCGCGGGGTGCAGGGCCGTCCGGGCGGCGGCGAGGAGTTCGTCCCCGAGGGGGTGGGCGGCGGCAGCGGTGCGGGGACCGCGCGCAGCACCGGGCCGGGAGGAGGCTATCGGTTGTGCCGGTCGGGGTATGTGGGTACCGCGTGCATGTTCTGGTCCGTCCTGTCGTGGCTGACTACCCTGCGTCGGAGTGTCATGGGCCTGACACACGGCGCAATGCGACGGAACATCGGTTGCGGAGATCATCGGGCCATCCCAACGTGCCGCCCGCGCCCGCGTCAAGACCCGGCGCAGCAGCGGGCGGCACGTACCATCGCCTTCGGTGCAGCGAGCGGAGGGCAGTCGTGACACACGAGGCAGTCGATTCAGCTGGGGCAGTCGTGACCCACGGACCGGTGGATCTCAACGCGGATCTGGGCGAGGGCTTCGGACGGTGGGCGCTCACCGACGACGAGGCGCTGTTGAAGGTGGTCACCAGCGCCAATGTGGCCTGCGGCTTCCACGCGGGCGATCCGTCGACCATGCGCCGGGTGTGCGAGCTGGCGGTCGCGCGCGGGGTGCGCATCGGCGCCCAGGTCTCCTACCGGGACCTGGCCGGCTTCGGCCGCCGGGCGATGGATGTGCCCCGGGCCGAGCTGGCCGACGAACTCACCTACCAGCTGGGGGCGTTGGACCTGTTCGCGCGGGCGGCCGGCGGGCAGGTGGGCTATCTCAAGCCGCATGGCGCGCTCTACAACCGGGTGGTCTTCGACGAGGAGCAGGCGGGCGCGGTGGTGGACGCGCTGCTGGCCTACCGCGCGGCGGAGGGCCGGGCGCTGCCGGTGCTCGGCCTGCCCGGATCTGCTGCTGCGGGCCGCCGCGGCAGCCGGGCTGCCGGTGGTCGGCGAGGCCTTCGCGGACCGCGGCTACACCCCCGCCGGGACCCTGCTGCCGCGCTCCCAGCCGGGCGCGGTGCTGCACGACCCGAGGCGGTACTGAAGCAGGCCGTGGGCATGGCCAGGGACGGCGGAACCGTCGCGGCGGACGGCAGCCGGATCGCGGTCCGGGCCCGCTCGCTGTGCCTGCACGGCGACAACCCGGGCGCGGCGGAGCTCGCCGGACGGGTCAGGGCCGCACTGGAGGGCGCCGGGGTCGGGTGGAGGCCTTCGTATGAGAGTGCACCGGGTGGGGCGGACCGCACTGCTGCTGGAGGTCGCCGACGACGGTGAAGTAGCCTCCCTGCTCCATGATCTGATCGAACGTCAAGAAGACGGAAGCCTGGGGCCGGTGGCCGAGGTGGTACCGGCGGCGCGCACCGTACTGCTCGACGGTGTCGCCGAACCCGAGGCCCTGGCACGGCAGTTCGCCGACTGGCAGCCCGCCCCGGTGCCGCCCGGCACCGGCCCGCTGGTGCAGGTGCCGACGGTGTACGACGGCGCGGATCTGGAGGAGGTGGCCGAGCGCTGGGGGGTGTCCCCGGACGAGGCGGTACGGATACACGCCGGGCGCGAGTACCGGGTCGCCTTCAGCGGCTTCGCCCCGGGCTTCGGCTATCTGACCGGGCTGCCCGAGGAGCTCTCGGTGCCGCGCCGGAACACCCCGCGCACCCGGGTACCGGCCGGATCGGTGGCCCTGGCCGGGCACTACACCGGCGTCTACCCGGCCGCCTCCCCCGGCGGCTGGCAACTGCTCGGCCGCACCGCACTGGCGCTGTGGGACCCGGCGCGCGACCCGGCCGCGCTGCTCGCCCCGGGGACCGGGTGCGCTTTGTGGCGGTCCGGTGACCGGGCGGGGGAGGTACCGGGGCCGGCGGAGGTGCCCGGGCGGGCGGTACGGGTGGTCCGACCCGGTCCGCTGACCACGGTGCAGGACGGCGGGCGGGTCGGCGTGGCCGCGCTCGGGTGCCCCGGGCCGGGGCCCTGGACCAGCCGGCCCGGGCACTGGCCAACCGCCTGGTCGGCAACGGCCAGGCGGCGGCGGTGCTGGAGACCACCCTCGGCGGTGTGGCCCTGCTGGCGGTGGCGCCGCTGGTGGCCGCGGTCACCGGGGCGCCCTCGCCGGTGAGCGTGGACGGCCGGGCCGCGCCCTGGGGCGCCCCGCTGCGGCTGGCGGCCGGCGAACTGCTGGAGGTCGGCGCCGCGACCGCGGGCGTACGCGGCTATGTGGCGCTGGACGGCGGGATCGCCGTGCCGCCGGTGCTCGGCAGCCGCTCGGCGGATCTGCTCTCCGGCCTCGGCCCGGCGCCGCTCTCCCCCGGTCTGCTGCTGCCGCTGGGAGCGCCGCAGGGGCCGCCGACGTGGATCGAACCGCTGCCGCAGCCGGCGCCGCCGGGTGAACTGCTGCTGCGGCTGGATCCGGGGCCCCGGGCCGACTGGTTCGCCCCGGACTCGCTGCGGCGCCTCGCGGCCGCCCGCTACGCGGTCTCCCCGGCCAGCAACCGGATCGGGCTGCGGCTGACCGGTCCCGCGCTGACCCGCCGCCCGGGGCTGGGCGAACTGCCCAGCGAGGGCATGGTGCTGGGCGCGGTGCAGGTGCCGCCGGACGGGCTGCCGGTGGTGTTCCTCGCCGACCACCCGACCACCGGCGGCTACCCGGTGGTCGGTGTGGTCCCGGCCGCCGACCTGGCCGCCGCCGCCCAGGCCCGCCCGGGCACCCCGGCCCGGTTCGTGGTGACCGCGGCCGGACGCGCGGGCTGAGCCGCCCAGGGGTCGGCCAGGTCGGGCAGGTCGGGCGACGGCCCGCCGGGCCGGTCTGAGCCGTACCGGCCCGGCCCCGGCCGGCCGGTGTCCCGTCGGCCCGGCCGCGGCCGCTCCAGGGCGGCGCGCAGCGCGGCGGCCGTGTCGGCGGCGGCGCGGCGGTCCAGCTCGGCGGTCTCGCCCCGGCGGCGGTGCCCGGCCTCGGTGAGGGCCAGCCGCAGCAGCTCCGGCAGCAGGTCGGTGCAGCGGTCGACGACCCAGGCAGTGCCCTTGGTCGCCATCCACCGGGTCTGCGCGCCGCGGGTCGGCGGCGGCCCCTGCGGCTCGGCGCCGGGCGGCGGCCCGAGGGCGGTGCCGTCCGCCCGCAGCAGCTGGTGGAACTGCCGGGCCAGGGCCCGGTGCCCGCGCTCGGAGGGATGCAGCCGGTCCACGCTCCACATCCGGGGGTCGTCGACCCACTCGCTCCCGGCGATATGGACATGGACCGTGCCGTAGCGCCGGTCGAGGGCGTGCACGACCTCGTTGACGCTCCGCATCCGGCGGGCGAGCGGGCGTGCGAGCGGGCCGGGCAGCCCCAGCATCCGGCCCGGGTCGGGCAGACAGGCGGTGAGCACGGTGGCCCCCTGCGCGGTCAGCGCGGCCAGGGCGGCGTCCAGGTTGACGGTGATCGTCCGGATGTCATAGCCGGCCCGCAAGGTGTCGTTGGCGCCCACCACCAGCGCCGCGAGCTGCGGCCCGAGGTCGCAGGCGGCCGCCAGCTGGCCCAGTGGCAGATCACCGGTGAGCGCCCCGCTGACGGCGAGGTTGTGCAGCTCCACGCCCTCGCCCCCGGGCCGCAGCCCGGCCGCGAGCAGGGCCGCCCAGCCGCGCCAGCCGCCACCGGGCACCGGGTCGCCGAGCCCCTCGGTGAGCGAGTCGCCGAGCGCGACCATCCGGATGCCGGGCGCGGTACCCCCGGGCGGAGCGGTGCGGGCGGCGGGCACGGCGGGGCCGGGGAGGGCGGTCGGGCCGGGAGGGACGGTCGGGCCGGGGAGGATGGCGGGGCCGGGGAGGTTTCTGCCGTCGGGGGGCGCGGTCACGGCAGTGCTCCGATCGGGTGGCGGGGCGGAGCCGACCGCAGCGGGACGGCGGGCGGCGCAGGCGCGGCCACGGCTGTCGGCGCAGGCATCGGCGCAGGCATCGGCACGGCCGCCGGAACGGCGGACGGGAGCGCGGACGGGGCGGGTGCGGCCCGGTGCGCGGCGAGGAAGGCCGCGGTGGCCCGGTCCCAGCCGAACTGCTCGGCCCGGGCGCGGGCCGCCCGGCGGCGCTCGGCCTCGGGCGGGCGAGCAGCCGCTGGACCGCGTCGGCGAATCCCGGGCCGCTGTCGGCCGCGGCGGCCCCGGCCCCGCCGATGATCGCGGGCAGCGCCGAGGACTCACTGACGGCCACCGGCGTGCCGCAGGCCAGGGCCTCCAGCGCGGCCAGGCCGAAGGTTTCGATGGGGCCCGGCGCCAGCACCGCGTCGGCCCCGGCCAGCAGCTCGGACAGGGCGTCGGCCCCGGCCAGATGGCCGAGCAGGCGCACCGGCAGTCGGTCGCGGGCGGCGCGGGCGGCCAGCCTGGCCCGCAGCGGCCCGTCCCCGGCGACCGCGAGCACGGCGGGCACCCCCCGCCCGCGCAGTTCGGCCAGGGCGTCCAGGGCCCGTTCCGGCTGCTTCTCGGCCGACAGCCGGGAGCAGAGCACCAGCAGCACCTCCTGCGGCCGGGCGTAGCGGGCGCGGGCCGCGGGGCTGCGGTGGCGGGGGTGCCGCTGCTCCAGGTCGACGCCGAGCGGCGCGCGGACCACATTGCGCGCCCCGATCCGCTCGAACTCCCCGGCGGCCCAGCGGGTGGTGCAGATCACCGTCTGGTAGTCGCGGGCGGTGGCGGTGTTCAGCCGGTCGGCGGTCCGCGCGGCCAGCCGCTCGGACAGGCCCCAGGTGCGCAGCAGCCCGTCCAGACTCTCGTGCGAGACCATCGCGGCCGGGACCCCGTGCCGCCGGGCCCAGTCGCCGGTCCAGCGCAGGGTGCTGCGGTCGGAGACCTCCAGCCGGTCCGGACGCAGCTCGGCGAGCAGGTCGGCGACGGCCTGGCGGTCCAGCAGCACCCGGTAGCCGCCGGTGCCCGGCACGGTCCGGCCGGGCAGGGTGACCACCCGGCCCTGCTCGGTCTCCCGGGCGGTGCGGGCCGAGCGCGGCGGTCCGGGGACCACCAGCACCGGCCGGTGCCCGGCCGCCAGGTATCCGGCGCCCAGGTGCCGCAGCGCGGTCCGCAGGCCGCCGGAGACCGGGGTGACGAAGTTGGCGAGCCGGACGATGGTCAGCCCCGGGGCGGCCCCGGGCCGGGGCGGGGCGGCGTTCACGCGGCGGCGCCGGTGGACGCCAGGGTGCCTCCGGCCGCGGCGGCGCGCTCGGCCAGCACCTCCCGGTAGTGCTCGATCAGCTGGTCGCCGACCGACTCCCAGGTACGCCCGACCACCTCGGCCCGCGCCGCCTCGCCGTAGCGGGCCCGGGCCGCCGGGTCGGCGTCCAGTGCGGCGACCGCGGTCACCAGCGCCTGCGGCTCGCAGGGCGGCACCAGCAGGCCGGTGCGGTGGTGGTCGATCAGGTCCAGCGGGCCGCCGATGGCGGGCCCGACCACGGCGACGCCGCTGGCCATGGCCTCCTGGACGGTCTGGCAGAAGGTCTCCATCGGGCCGGTGTGCACGAACACGTCCAGCGCGGCGTACAGCGCGGCCAGCTCGTCGCCGGTGCGCGGGCCCAGGAACAGCGCCTGCGGCATGGCCTGGCGCAGCGCCGGGGCGCTGGGGCCGTCACCGATCACCACCAGGGTGACCCCGGGCATCCGGCTCCCCGGCCAGCAGGTCCACCCGCTTCTCCGGGGCGAGCCGGCCGACATAGCCGACCAGCAGGCCGGCGCCCGGTCCGGCGCCGCCGGAGGCGAGCAGGGTGCTGCGGAGCTGCTCGTCCCGGTGGCCGGGGTCGAACCGGACCGAGTCGACGCCGCGCCGCCACAGCCGCACCCGGGGCACCCCGTGGGCGGTGAGGTCCTGCGCGGCGGGGTGGACGGGGCGAGGGTGCGGTCGGCGGCGCGGTGGACGCTGCGGATCCGCCGCCAGGCGGCGGCCTCGCCGATGCCGCTGCCGGCCCGGTAGGCGCGGGCGTACCCGGCCAGGTCGGTCTGGTAGACGGCGAGGGCCGGCAGCCCCAGCCGTTCGGCGGCGGCCATCGCCCGGGCGCCGAGCACGAACGGGCTGGCCAGGTGCACCAGGTCCGGGCGGTGGTCGGCGATCAGCTGGTCGAGGCGGCGGTTGGGCAGGGCCAGCCGCACCTGGGGGTAGCCGGGGAGGGAGACTGCGGGCAGCCGGACGACCCGGCAGGGGTCGTTCTCGGCGCTGGGCGGCACGGCCGGGCTGGGCGCGATCACGAGCGGTTCGTGGCCGCGGCGCAGCAGGTGCTCAGCGGTGCGCAGGACGGAGTGGGCGACGCCGTTGACATCAGGCGGGAAGGACTCGGTGACGATTGCGACACGCATATCTGCGTTATTCCGAGGCGCGGGTGCGCCCGGCCACCGGAATCTGTCGAACTGACGAACGTCGCCCTAATCCTCACCGCAGCCCGCACCGCGGTCGGCGGCCGGGACGCCCCGTCGCGGCCGGCGGCGGCGGAGCCGCCGGTCAGCGGCCCGGTCCGGGCCCGCCGGGCAGGTGGGGCCGGTGCGGCGGGCGGGGCGGGCGGGGTCAGCCGGAGCTGAGCCTGCCGCGGACCGCGGCGTGGACCTCGGCCTCCTCGCCCGGGTCGGCCGCGAGCCTGCGCAGCCGGTCCAGCACCCGGCCGTCGCCCTTGGTGAGCACATGGCGGGCGGCCAGCTCGCGGGTGGACTCCTCGCAGTCCCAGAGGCACTCGACGGCGGCCCCGGTCGGGAAGTACGGGTCGACCACCGCCAGGCCGCGGGCGGCACAGCCGCGCAGCTGCGAACTGCTGGTCTCGGCGTAGATGTGGCGCAGGGCGCTGACCGCCGCTCCGGCGGCCAGCCGTCCGACGCCCTCCACCAGGACGGTCAGCCCCTCGCCGTCGACGCCGAGGGCGAGGATGCCCCGGCGCAGGGCGGCCACCACCAGCGGTCCGTCGGCGGCGTCCCCGGCGGCGGCGAGCAGCCGGGGGCGGCGTCGGCCAGCGGGCCGCCCTGCGGGTCCGCGGCCCAGATCCGGGCGCGCTCGGTGATCCGGGCGCCGCGCATCCGGGCCAGGGTGCCCAGGGCGAAGGCGGAGACCCGGTGCGAGGTGTCGGCGGCGGCCAGTTCCACCAGGTCGGGGGCGCGCTCGTGGTCGTGGTCGGTGAGATGGCGCAGCGCGGCGCAGCGGGCGCCGTCCTGGGCGCTCGCCGCGGCCTCCAGCAGCAGCGGCTCGTCGGCCGGCCCGGCCACCGCGGCCAGGCAGCGGGCGGCGGCGGCGACCCGCCGCTCGAAGATGTCCTGCGGGCCCGGGGCCTGCTCGTCGGCCCAGGCCAGGACGGCGGCGGTGCTCCAGGCGGGGGCGGCGGCGTGGTCCAGCTGGCGCTGCCACAGGTCGAACGGGGCCTGCTCGGTGGCGGCGGCGACCCGGGGGTGGGTCTGCGCCCACAGGTGCCAGGGCCGGGGCTCGTACGCCTCACGGACGGCGGCCCGCAGCGCGGCGTCGCCCTCGGGGCCGGCCGGGAAGCGTTTCAGTACCGGCCCGGCCAGGTCGCGCAGCGCCTCGTCGTCGTCCCACAGCGCCAGCTCGTCCAGGGCCCAGGCCCAGTTGCTGCCGACCGCGGCATAGCGCCGGAGCAGCAGCAGGGCGTCCCGGCGGCCGTAGCCGGCCAGTCGGCCGAGGACGGCCAGGGCAAGGCCGGTCCGGGACTCGTGCTCGTCCAGGAGGTCCTCGACATGGAGCAGGTGCGCTTCCAGGCCCTGGAGCGGCGCCTCCAGCTCCATGTAGAGCCGGGCGTAGTACAGGGACCGGTTCTCCACCTGCCAGTCGCGTCGGGGGTCGCTGGTGACGCACTCCTCCAGAGCGGCGAGAGCATCAGCGCGCTCTGCCGCCAGAGCGTGCAGGTGCCGTCACCCGCCCCGCTGGAGCAGGCCGAGGAGGGAGGCGCTGGGCGCTATCGCGGGCTCGAACATGAGGTCAGCATCCGTTGCGGCGGTCCTGGTGGCAAAGGGATTTCCGTGCAGCCGGTGCGGCGGGGCCCCCCGATTGGGGTTGCCGTCGCCCACTGGCGGTCCGCGACGGTGGCCGCGGACGGATTGTGGCACCGGCCGACGGTCGCCCGCCAGCCGGAGGCACGGAATCGTACCGTCCGCACGCGCGGACGTGCATCTTTGACACCTGACCGGGCGGTACGCAAGGAACCGGCGGTCACACCGGCCGCGGGCCGGCCGGACGCGGCGTGGCACGGCGGATGTCGGCCCTCAACTCCCGTACGTCGTCCAGCTGTTCGTAGGCCTCGGCGAGCTGGTACAGCTCCCCCAGCCGGTGCCAGGTCCGGTGCGAGGACATCTCCCTGGTGGAGGCCAGGGCCCTGCGGGCGAAGCCGCACGCCCGCTCCGGCTGGCCCGCGAGATAGAGGCCGAGGCCATGGACAGGCAGTCGAACAGCTGGGAGCGGTCGTGGCCGTCCCCGCGCAGGTCGATGGCCTGCTGGGCGTGCAGCTGGGCCAGCGGCGCGACCGAGGGGTCGTACTCGGCGAGCGTCCGGTAGGTGAGGGCCTCCATGCCGTGCAGATCGGCCTCATCGAAGAACTGGAGCCAGCTGGGGCCGGGTCGCCGGTGTCGCGGGCGAACAGTTCCTCCGCCTCGCCGAGGGTCCGCCGGGTGGCCTGGCCGCGCCCCATCGAGGCGTGGGCCCAGGCCTGCACGGTGCACAGCATCGCCGGGTGCGGGGCAGGGACTCCTCCCCGGTGCCGCTCCCGGCGACCCGCAGCAGGTCCAGCGCGTCCTGCGGACGGCCGAGGTGCACCATCTGCCGGGCGGCCCGGGACAGCGCCTCGCTCGCCCTGGGCTTGTCCCCCGCCTGCCGGGCCGCGTTCACCGCCATCACGAAGTACCGCTGGGCGGTGGGCTCCAGGCCCACGTCGTGGGACATCCATCCGGCGAGCACCGAGAGGTTGGCCGCGACCCCCCAACAACCGCCGTGCCAGCTCCGTGGCGGTAGGTCAGCATTCCGCCGACCTCGTTGAGCTGCCCGATCACGGCCTTGCGCTGGAGCCCGCCGCCGCGCCGGGCGTCCCAGGCACGGAAGACGTCGACCGAGCCTCCAGCGAGCGCACCTCTTCCAGGCCCACCGGGCCCGCGTCGTAGAAGTCGTCGGCGGGCAGGGCGGCCGCGCCGGGCGGCGCACCTCGGCTCCGGAGTCGCCGGAGTCGCCCGGGAGGCGCCCGGTACGCCATTCGTTGCCGGTCATCCAGTCGTGCAGGGGACCGGCGATGCGGAGCCCGCCGCCAGCGCAGTGCCCGCCCCGATCAGTCCGCGTCTGTTGAGCATGAGGTCCATTCCCGTGAACTCGGTGAGGGCCTCCGCGGCGCGCTGCGGTTCCAGGGGCAGCAGGTCGTCCGACCCGGGCGCGCCGCCGCGTCCTGGTGCCGGTCCCGCCTGCTGGTGCCGTTGCAGCCGAGGTCCTCAGTGGTGACTACACGTCCGAGCTGCTCGCTGAACGGGCGGCCAGCACCCTCGGCACCGGGTCGCGCGGGACCTCCCGCGGTCGATCCAGCGGCGGACCCGCGACGTGTCGGTCGACAGCTGCTGCTGTCCGGCTGCGGCACCCGCCGGTTGACCATTCGCGCCAGCTCGCCCTTGGACCACCCGGTGAGGGCGAACAGGTCGGCGAACTGGGTGTTGGGTCCTCTGCTCACGTCAAGCCCCCAGGTTCCTCGGCTGCTCCGAGGCTAGCCAAGTGGCATGTGCCAAGCGAGCATTCGCCAGGGTTCGCCAGGGTTCGCCACTGCATGCGCCACGAACAATCGGGTGTCAGGTAGGAACGCGCCACCCCGTCCCTGGTCCGCCCGGATGGCTCGGTCGGACGGAGGGTGTGGCGCAAGGGGTGGCGCGGTACCGGCGGGACGCCCGGGACCGCCCCGGACCCGCACTCCCAGGGTGCGGGAACGGGGCCGACCGAACGGCCCGGCGCCCGCGCCACCCAGCCCACACGCGGCGGGCCACCCGGACCTGCCGGGCGGCAGCCCGCCAGGAAGGGATTCAGGAACCAACCATGTACCCCTCACTCACCCCCACATCTCCGCCTGCCGGCCGGCTGTCCCCGACCCGTCACCCGCTCCGGCTCCGGCGACCTGCGCGCCGAGCCCCGCCCCGAACGCGGCCGCGCGAGGGCCACGCCCGCAGCGCCAGGCCCCGGTCCGCGGCGCGGCAACCGGCCGGCCCGCGGCGGATGATGATGCCGCCGGCGGGCGCGGCGGCCGGCCCGCGCTGGACAGCTCGGCCGAGCGCTCCCGCCCTGCGCGCGCGGCTGGCCGACATCGCCGGACCTACCCGGCGTTCACGCCCCGCCAGCTGCTCCAGGAGGACGCGCGGCACATCCTGGTGGCCGGCACCGCCGGACGCACCCCGGTGGTCGCCAAGTGCCTGTCCCAGCACGGCTCCAGGCCCGCTCGGCGGCCCGGGACGCGCTGGAGGACGCCGAGCTGTTCCGGCGCGAGGTGGCCGCCTACCGCGCGTTCGTCCGGCACCGCCCCCCGGCCCGGCTGCCCAAGCTGGTGGCCGCCGACACCGAGCGCTGCGTCCTGCTGCTGGAGCGGATCCCGGGCGGCCCGCCTCACGGGAGGGCACCCGGTGAACACCCCCGGCCGGGTGAGGTCCGGGCGATCCTGGGCGCGGTGCGCTCGCTCAACCTGTGGCGTCCGCCGGCCGGGACTTTCGAGCGCCCGCTGGACTACCAGCGTGAGGTGGCCCGCTACCACGCGCTGGGGCTGCTGACCGACCGCGACGCCGGGGACCTCCAGCAGCTGCTGCACGGCCTGGCGCACACCCCGCGGCAGTTCTGCCACGGCGACACGCTGCTCGGCAATGTGGTGCTGGCCCCGTCCGGGCCGGTGCTGGTCGACTGGGAGCAGGCCGGCTGGTACCTGCCCGGCTACGACCTGGCGCTGCTGTGGACGGTGCTCTCCGGGGACACCGCCGCGGCCGGCAGATCAGCCAGGTGGCGCAGGCCTCCGGCACCCTGCCCGCGACGCCTTCCTGGTGAACCTGCTGCTGGTGCTGATGCGCGAGCTGCGGATGCACGACGTCCCCGGCGCGGGTGAGGAGCAGCGGATACTGATCCGGCGACTGCACGAGGACGCGGCCATGGCCGGCGAGCGGTTCGCGCGGCGGTCGGCACGCGCTAGCGCCCGCCCCGCTCCGTCGGACGTGGGATCCGGCCCGGGTAGCTCCGCCCGGGCCAGGGCCCGCGACACGGCCGCGCCCGCTCCGGCGCGGAAGGCGTCCGTGTCGGGATGAAATCTTCCGGTACCGCTCAGGTCCGGAACATGTCCGCCGGCAGCGGCTTGAGCAGCTGGTAGAGATCGTCCGTGATCGGCCGGTCCCAGGTGGTCACCGTCACCTGGATGTCGTCGCTGCTGCCGAACTGCACACAGGCGACCCGGCTCTCCGAGAGCTTGACCTTTTTGACGATCAGCAGGTCGTCGCCCAGCATCACCGGGAAGTCCTCGCTGTCGACCACCCCGACCGGCTCGTCGTTCCCGATCGCCGCGAGCAGCTGGCGGACCTCGAACGGCACCCCGTCCTCCGGGTCACGGGCCGGTGAACCCGCACGCAGGTTGCCGATCAGCATGGACGGACCGCGCCCGCCGAGCAGTCGTAGCGCAGGAAGATCCCCTGGCAGCTGCCGTCCTGCGGGTCGGCCAGCAGGGCCGCCCCGAAGTCGCCAGGCCAGTCGCCCGGGTCCATTGCGAGAACGTCGAAGTCCGGACCTGTGGGTGTGCCGGAGCGGCGGCGGAGAAAGGCCATGCGCACATCGTACGTGGCACCGCGTGAGCCGGCCGCCCTGTCCCTTCGTACGGCTTTCCCACGGAAGGCCGGAAGTGTCCACGTCGCGAGATGCCGAGTTGACTCGCACATCACGTTCCGAATACGGTCGGCGACATGGAGAGATCAAGACGGCTCACCAGCAGGGGCATTACGACCCCCCGTGTGTGACGTCCGCAGCCTGGCGCTGACATCCACACTCGCGTCGCCGTGTACCGCTCCGGGGCGCGCTACTTCCCCCGTTATTGTTCCCTTGAGCACGCCCGCAGGGTCATTGCTGGACGACCCCGCGGGCGGGCCTGTCCACCCGCCGCGTGGGGGCGTGTGGGGTAGCAGGCCACAGGTGGCGCCGCGTCGACCCCGTGGGGGTGGTCGACGCGGCGCCCGCCACCGTTCCCGGCTGCCTTCCCGCCGGCTTCTCCCGGTCGGGCCCTTCCCGGCCTCCGCGCCCCGCATCCGCGCCCGGCCCGCGCCCGGCCCGCCGGTTCGGTGAACAGCAGGGGAACACTCAACGACGGCTTCCCACAAGGCAGCAGGGCCCGGCCGGCATCCCTGCGGATGCCGGCCGGGCCCTGCGCGCCGCTGTGCGGCCGGACACCCGCCGGGGGTCAGGTCAGGTCGAACTCGCCGTCCCTGGCGCGAGAACGAACGCGCGCCACTCCGCCGGGGTGAAGATCAACGCGGACCGTCCGGGTAGCGCCCGTCGCGCATGGCGATATAGCCCTCCACAAAGGCGATCTGCACGTCACCGACGCCCTGGCTGCTGGACAGCCACTCGGCCCCACTGAGGTCCAGCTTGGGCTTCTTGCCGTCCGTCCCCTGCTGAGTGAGGACACCGCCTCCCGAACCCTCGCCGAACGCACTTTCACCGAAGAATGCGTCACTTGCCACGTCTGCGCTCCTCCCGTCCTGTGATCCGACTGTAACGTCCCGGGCGGGGACGGGAGGAGTGCTTTCACACGATCCGGTCCCAGGAGTGGAACTCCCGGCTCCCGGCCGGGTTGGCCCGGCGGGCCGTATCGTGTGTCACCGTCCCGGCTGGTCGGCGCCGCCAGCACATGGAGAAGAACTGCGCGCCGCCGCGTAGGCGTGGCCGAGCGCCAGCCGCGCGCCCTCCACCTGGTGTTCCCCCGCGAGTCGCGCACCTGCAGGGCGGCCTCGGCGAACCGGATCATCCCGGACGCCCGATCGGATTGCTGGACAGCACCCCGGACGGGTTCACCGGTAGGTCGCCGTCCAGTTCGGTGGCCCCCGACTCCACCAGCTTCCAGCCCTCACCCGCGAAGCCCAGATTTTCCAACCACATCGGCTCATACCAGGAGAACGGCACATACATTTCGGCCACATCGATCTCGCGCCGCGGATCGGTCACCCCGGCCTGCCGGTAGACGGCGGCGGCGCAGTCCGCCCGCCTGCGGGCTGACATAGTCCTTGCCCGCGAAGATGGTGGGCTCGCTGCGCATCGCGCCGCCGTGCACCCAGGCCACGGGGCGGCGGCGACCGGGCCGCCCCGGCCGGGCCGGTGAGCACCATGGCGCAGGCGCCGTCCGAGGACGGGCAGGTCTCCGAGTAGCGGATCGGGTCCCAGAGCATGGGCGACGAGCGCACCTGCTCCAGCGTCAGACCGTGCTCGTGCAGATGCGCCCAGGGGTTCTTCAGCGCGTTGCGGCGGTCCTTGAACGCCACCAGCGAGCCGATGTGGTCCGGCGCCCCGGTCCGGCGCATGTAGGCCCGCACATGCGGGGCGAAGAAGCCGCCCGCCCCGGCCGTGAGCGGCGCCTGGAACGGCACCGGCAGCGACAGCCCCCACATCGCGTTGGACTCCGACTGCTTCTCGAAGGCCACGGTCAGCACCGTCCGGTGTACCCGGGCCTCGACCAGCCCGGCCGCCACCAGCGCGGTCGAGCCGCCCACCGAACCGGCGGTGTGCACCCGCAGCATCGGCTTGCCGACCGCGCCCAGCGCCTCCGCCAGGTACAGCTCGGGCATCATCACGCCCTCGAAGAAGTCGGGGCCTTGCCGATGACCACGGCGTCGATGTCGCTCCAGTCGAGTTCGGCGTCCTCCAGCGCGCGGACCGCGGCCCTCGCGCACCAGCCCGGCGATGGAGACGTCCCTGCCGGGCGGAGACATGCCTGGTCTGGCCGATGCCGACCACCGCGACCGGCTCCCCGGCCCGGCGGACCCCGCTGCTGCCGCTCGTCGCTGCCCCGCTCATCACTGCCCGCCTTCCAGGACGGCCACCAGGTTCTGCTGGAGGCAGGGACCGGAGGTGGCGTGGGCGAGCACCCGCCGGGCCTCGCCGCGATGGATCCGGGCGGCGGCCTCACCGATCCGGACCAGACCGGCCGCCATCACCGGGTTGGCGGCCAGCGCGCCGCCGGACGGGTTGACCGCCACCGCCGGGTCCAGGTCCAGCGCGCGGCGCAGCACCACCTCCTGCGCGGTGAACGGCGCGTGCAGTTCGGCGGCGTCCAGCGGGGCGTCGAAGGCGCCGGCGTGGACGGCCGCGAGCCGGGTGGACGGTGACTCGGTGAGGTCCCTGACCCCCGGCTGGTGGGCCTCGATCCGGTGGTCGATGCCCCGGATCCAGGCCGGGCGGGTGTGCAGGGCCCGGGCGGCCGGCCCGGCGGCGAGCACCACGGCCGCCGCTCCGTCGCTGACCGGAGGGCAGTCGTGCCGCCGCAGCGGCCGCAGCTGGTACGGCAGGGCCAGCAGTTCCTCGACGTCGGCGCTGCCGCGCAGTTGGGCGTGCGGGTTGTGCTGGGCTGCGCGGCGGCTGCGGACCGCGATCCCGGCCAGCGCCCGCTCGTCGGTGAGCCCCGCGTCGATCAGGCACTGGGTCTGGAGCGCGGCCAGCGCCACCGCGTCCGGCCACAGCGGGGCCAGCGTGTACGGGTCGAGCTGGCGGCTGAGCACGTCGCGGACGCTGCCCGGCGAGCACTTGCCGTAGGAGTACACCAGCGCCGTGTCGGCCTGGCCGGTGCGCAGCCGCACCCAGGCCTCGTACAGGGCCCAGGCGCCGTCCATCTCCACATGGGACTCGGAGATCGGCGGCCAGGCGCCGACGCCGTCCAGCGCCATGGTGAACGAGAAGGCCCGCCCGGCCAGGTAGTCGCTGCTGCCGGAGCAGGTGAAGCCGATCCGGTCGGTTGTCAGTGCGGTCTGCTTGAGTACGTCCTGGAGCACCGGGAGCACCAGCTCGACCTCGGAGAGCTGGTCGGTGCTGCGCCGGTGGACGGTCTGGGCGAAGGCGACGACGGCGACCCGGCGGTCGTCCGGGTCGGCGTGGCGCCGCTGGGTGGTCACATCCACCTCCGGTAGCTCGCTGGGTCGGCGTCGGGTTCGCCGGTGGTGCGAAGTGGCTGATGGCGGCGAGGCCCGGGTGCGGCCGGTCGGGGAACCCTCCCGCCAGACGGCCCGGACCCGCTGGCCGACGTGGACCTGCTCGTGCGGCAGCCCGCCGATCCTGGCGTGCAGGCCGACATGCGCGCCGTCCAGCAGCACGTAGGCGTAGCAGTAGGGACTTCGACATCGAGGCCGCGGCGGCGATGTTGACGATGCAGAAGGTGGTGACGGTGCCGGTGTGCGGGAGTTCGAGCTGTTCGGCGGTGGCCTGGCCGCAGGTGGGGCAGACGCCGCGGGGCGGGATGTACCCGGCCGCACTCGGGGCAGCGTTCGGCGAGCACCGCCGTTCGCCGAGCCCGGTGAGGAAGCGGACTGCGCGTGCCGGGGGTGTAGCTGTACTCCAGGCGCGGGCAGGGTCACCTGGTGACCGGTTCGGCGCCGGCGAGGCCGGGATCGCGGCAGGAGTTCGGCGCGGTCTTCATGGCGCCGCCTCCCCGCTCCCACCGCCCGGGACGCCTTCGCCGGGGACGTCCGCCCGGGGGCACCTTCGTCGCGGGCACCTTCCCCGGGGGCGCCTTCCCCGGAGGCTCCTCCCTCGGGCACCTTCCCCAGGGCGCCTTCCTCGGACGAAGCAGGCGATGTCGGTGATGGCCCCGTGCGCCGGCCGGCCCAGCGGACCCGCACCCGCAGGCCGGTGCGGGTGGCCCGGGGTCGGCGGCGTCGGGCGGCGGGGCGTCCAGGGTGTGCAGCAGCGCGGTGTCGGCGCCGTCCAGGCGGACCAGGACCCAGGCGAAGGGGGTGGACAGCGGCTGCTGCGGACGCGGTTCCGGGTTCCAGGCCCAGGCGGTGACCACTCCGGTCTCCGCCAGCGCACAAGTTTCGTCCAGTTCGGCGGCGGTCACCGGGTCGTACTCGGCGGGCGGCAGAGCACCCGTCCGTCGCTGCCGCGCACACCCAGCACGTCCGCTCGCGCAGCCCGGTGAGGAAGCGCCGATGACCGGCCGGTGGAGGGTGACGGGAACTCGACGATCAGGGGCGCGGAGCACCTCGGGCGGTGCCCCGGGGGTTGCTGGCATATGGGCCTCATCTCGGGCGGTGTGCAGCGGGCGGTCCCGCTTCTGTTCTGCTTCGGGGCGGGGTCAGCGCGGCGGTAGACCGGCGTGCGGTGCTCGGCGAAGGCGAGCGGCCCCTCCTTGGCGTCCTCGGTGTCGAAGACCGGCCGGCCGATCTCCAGCTCCCTGGCCAGCCCCTGGCTCTCGCTCAGTTCCCGCACTCGTAGACCGAGCGCTTGACCGCCTCCACCGCCAGCGGCGCGCCTGGTTGACGGTTTCGGCGAGCTCCAGCGCGCGCTCCAGCGCGGTGCCGTCCGGACGACGCTGCGACCAGGCCGATGCTGTGGGCCTCGGCCGCGCTGTAGCGGCGGCCGGTGAGCAGCATCTCCAGGGCGTGGTGCGCGGGATCTGCCGGGCAGCCGGACGGTGAGCCGCCGATCGGGAACAGCCCGCGCCGCACCTCGAACAGGCGAAGCTGCGGATTCGGCGGCGACCCGGATGTCGGTGGCCTGGAGCCATCTCGGTGCCCCCGGCCACACAGACGCCCTCGACCGCGGCGATCACCGGCTTGCGCGGGCGGTGGTGCCGCAGCATGGCCTTCCAGTGCAGCTCGGGTCGGCCTTGAGCCGGGCGCGGTAGTGGTCGTCGGCGCCGCCGAAGCCACCCGCGGCGAGGGCCTTGAGGTCCATCCCGGCACAGAAGGCGCCGCCCGCCCCGGTGAGCACCACGGTGCGCACGGTGTCGTCGGCATCGGCCTCCAGCCAGGCGTCATGAAGACCGACCAGCATCGGAACCGAGAACGCGTTCTTGGATTCGGGCCGGTTCAGCGTGAGCACCAGCGTCGCCCCATAGCGCGTGGTGGTCAGGTGTTCGGTCCCACCCATGGGCTGCCCCCTGCTGCTGAGTAACCGTCAGATCTAGAACAGGTTGCAGTCTTTGGGGTGGGTTGACAAGAGCGGCCCCCGAACCGCTTCCACGCCGTGCCCGGCTATGGAGTTCTCCGGTTCCCGCTCCTACTCTCCCGGCCATGGAATTCAACCTGGCCGATCTGTTCGAGCGCGCGGTTGACCTCTTTCCGGCCCGGGAGGCGATCAGCTGCGCCGGTGCGACGAACCCGGTGTGTGCACCGGCGGACCTTCGCCGAGCTCGACCGGCGCGCCAACCGCCTGGCGCACCACCTCCAGGCCGGGGGCGTCGGGCCCGGCGACCGGGTCGGCGTCTACGCGCTGAACTGCGCGGAGTGGGTGGAGTCGCTGCTGGCCGTCTGCAAGCTGCGCGCCGTCTGCGTCAATGTGAACTACCGCTATGTGACCGACGAGCTGGCCTATCTGCTGGGCATGGCCGAACCCGTGGCGCTGATCTACCAGGATCGCTGGGCGGGGCGGGTGGCCGAGGCGCTGCCACTGCTGCCGGGGCTGCGGCAGCTGATCGTGATCCCGGACGACGCCGCCGCGGGGCCGTCCCCGGCCGGACCGGCCGCGGTGCCCTACGAGCAGGCGCTGGCCGCCGGAAGCCCGGTGCGGGACTTCGCCCCGCGCCCCCGACGACCACTACCTGCTCTTCACCGGCGGAACCACCGGCCTGCCCAAGGGCGTGGTCTGGCGGCAGGAGGACGTCTTCTTCGCCCTGGGCGGCGGCATCGACGTCACCAACGGCCACCGGATGGCCACCCCCGAGGAGATCGCCACCACCGGCTTCGAACAGCCGGTCACCTTCTTCCCGATCGCCCCGCTGATGCACGGCGCAACCCAGTGGGGCCTGATGCAGCAGCTCTTCAAGGGCAACCGGGCGGTGCTGCTGGACCGCTTCGACCCGCACCGGGTCTGGCAGCTCACGGCCGGGGAGCGGGTCAATGTCGTCATGATCACCGGCGACGCGATGGGCCGCCCGCTGGTCGAGGCGCTGGACCAGCCGGGCCCCGAGTACGACCTGAGCGCCTTCTTCGGCCTGGTCAGCAGCGCCGCACTGTTCTCCGCCCCGGTGAAGCGGCGGTTCCTGGAGCGTTTCCCCGCGCTGTATCTCAGCGACGCCATCGGCTCCTCCGAGGGCGGCGCGGGCGGTATCAGCCAGGGCGGGGGCGAGGGCGGCGCGGGGTGACCACCAGCGCCATCGGCGACAGCGAGGTGGTGGACGAGCAGCTCAACCCGCTGCCGCCGGGCGTGGTCGGGCGGCTGGCCCGGCGCGGCAATGTGCCGTTGTGCTATCTGGGCGATCCGGTGAAGAGCGCCGAGGTGTTCCGCACCGGTCCGGACGGCCGCCGCTACGCGGTCCCCGGCGACTGGGCGCGCCGGGAGCCGGACGGCCGGATCACCCTGCTCGGCCGGGGCTCCTCCTGCATCAACTCCGGTGGGGAGAAGGTCTTTCCGGAGGAGGTGGAGTCAGCGATCAAGGCGCACCCGGGGGTCTACGACGCGGTGGTGGTGGGGGCCGCCGACGAGCGCTGGGGCGAGACGGTCGTAGCCGTGGTGCAACTGCGCTCCGGCCATCAGGAACTGACGTTAAGCCAGCTTCAGGAGCACTGCCGCTCCCGGATCGCGGGGTACAAGGTGCCGCGCCGGATGCACCTGGTCGCCGAGGTCCAGCGCACGCCGACCGGGAAGCCGGACATGCGCTGGGCCAAGCAGGTGGTCACCGCCAGCTGATCCGGCGGTGACCGCGCCTCACAGCGCCCGGGCCGGGATGCCGTGCCCGGGCGCCTCGGCCAGCGCCCGGCGCGCGGTGTCCGGGCCGGTCCGCACCGTCAGCCGGAACGGGAAGCGCCCGCCGTCGCGCTCGGGCTCGAAGCAGATGTGGGCGAACGGTGCCTGCGGGTGCTCGCCGCCGCCAGCCGGTCGATCTCGGTCTCGACCCGGGCCCACTCCGCCGCCGGAACGTACTGCCGCATCACCGAGTGCCACACCACGGTCAGCACACCGGGCCGCAGCTCGACCCCGGCCAGGAAGTCGGCCGCGCCGACCGGCTCCAGCACGGCCGGGACCTGCTCGGCGAGCCGGATCGCCCCTGTCAGCCGGGCGTGCCGGTCCTCCTGGTCGGGCCAGACATAGGCACGCAGGGCCAGCGCCCCGGCCTCGTCCGCCGGATCGATCGGCGTCAGATCGCAGCCGTGGCGTTCCACCACGACCGGCCGGTACCCGGCGGCGGCCTCGGTCAGCCACTTCGGCGCGCCGCCGACCCAGCTGTCGGTCAGTTGCACCGGGGAGTCCGGCGGGCCCCAGCTGAAGCCGCCCGCCCCGAGTAGTGGATGAGGTCGGGGCGCAGATTCAGCCCGCCGCTGGCACCCAGCTCGAACAGCCGCACCGGCAGCGGTCCTGCGGTCCCCAGCAGGCCGTTCGCATCCGCTGGAGCGGCGGCACCCGCCCCGGCCGCAGTCCCCGGTCCGGCGGCGGCGTGCAGCAGTCCGGCCAGCAGCAGGACGGAGCGGCCGACCTCGTTGGTCTGCGGCGGGCGGGTCATCCAGTCCCGCACCCAGGGCAGTTCGGCGGCCACGGCCGCACGGAAGGCCGCCCAGCAGTCGTCGGCCCGCCCGGGGTGGTAGTGGCCGCCGGCGCTGGGGTAGAAGGCCGCGAGTTCCGGGCCCGGCCGGAGAGCACCAGCCCGTGCACCCCGCCGGCCAGCCGCAGCGCGATCGCGTCCGGACCAGGGGCGTCCTCGTACCCAGCGACCGCCTCGGCACAGGGGCCACCGGCCCTCATGTCCGCCGCGGCCCGGTACAGCAGCGCCTCGTACAGCGGCGAGCCGAGCACGCCGCAGTGCTTGGCCTGCCACTCCAGCAACGCCGCAGCGCGCTCCCGGGGTTCTTGGTGCGTCACAGGCTCCTCCTTGTCGGACTGGCCATGATCATCCCTCTGAAACGCCGGACGGTCACCTGTCAACCCCCGTGAGCTGTGTCACCACTCTCCGGGTGTATTTCCGGCCCCGGCCGCGGCCGCGCGGATCCGCAGTCACCTTTCCGAGCTGCGGCGATGGGTGCGGCCCGCGGGTTCCATCGGCTGGATAACGGTGCGAACACGTTTTCCTGGGAACTATGAAGGAGTTGTGTCGGACCGCTGCCAAGCTCAACTACCTTGATGCCCCGCACAATTGGGTTTGGGGGCCTTGTGAGCGGTAACTCACGACTTGCGGTTGTCGTCCTGGATGGACTCAGTACCGCACAGATCCTGCTCGCTGGTGAGCTCGACCAGGTCACCGCGGTCGAACTGGAGGAGGCGGTGTCCCTGGCTGCTGCGTGACCCGCGGGTCACGCACGTCGAAGTGGATGTGGCGCTGGTCGAGTTCTGCGACTCGGGCGGGCTGAGCGCGCTGATGGCAGCGGCGCTGCTGGCGGCGGACCGGCATGTACTGCTGAACCTGGTACAGATCCGGTTACCCCTGCAGCGCATTCTGGAGGCGACCAAGCTCTCCAGACTGCTCTGCCCACCTGAGTAGTCCGCAATGACGACAAGCAGTTGACGCGAAATCAGAAACGTCCCGGCGCCGGGACCCCGGGGCCCGGATCGGGCGCCTGGGTCGGGGCGCCGGGACGTTCCGGCTTCCGCGCCCGGATCAGGGCGCGGGCGTCCGCAGCTCGCCCCGGATCCGGGCCAGATCCAGGCCGTGCGCACCGCGCACCTGGTCGTCGCCGACCCGCAGCGCCGGGGTGACCGCGGAGCCGAGGAAGGAGTTGGCTCCGGTCAGCAGGAAGTCGTCGAGCCGGCCGTCGGCGAACCGCAGTACCGCCGCGCCGCCGCGGGCGCTCTCCACCGTGACCGGGATGCTCCGGCCGTCCGCTCCGGCGAGCTCCAGCCGCACCGGCCCCTGGTTGTCGCTCTGCACCAGCAGCGTCAGATAGCCGGAACCCGGGGCCGGCCCGCGCCAGTAGGCGTCCGCACTGCCGCTCAGCGCCCGTACCGCCCCGGCCGACGGGGCCGAAGGCGCGGAAGGGGCGTCCGACTGCCCGGCGAGGGCCTCGGCGAGCACCGTGCAGACATCCAGATTCTCATCCAGCTCCGGCACCGGGCCCTGGAGTTCGACCCGCCCCCCGGAGCCGATGTGCCCGGCCAGCAGCCGCTGGACCCGGGCGTGCATGAACGGGCCTCCGTGCAGCACCAGTTGCGGATGGGCGGCCAGCCGCTCGGCGGTGGCGCTCTCCAGGTCGACGATCCGGTAGTCGGTCCCCTGGGCACGCATCCGCTCGTGGAACTCCCGCAGCGGCCGCCCGCAGCCGGGCAGCGCCGACTGCTGGTCCAGGTCTCCGGTCCAGGTGGCGATCGCCGCATAGGGCGGGTACAGGCCCCAACTGGCCCCGGTGGCAGGCTCGGCGGCCAGGAACTCCGCGCCGTGCGCGGCGAAGAAGTCGGCCAGCATCAGCACCGTGCCGGCCTTGCCGGTGGCGTTGCCCCGGGCGTCGACCGGCGGGCAGTCGGGGTACGGCGGGGTGTGCTTGGCATCCAGATCCGGCCCCCAGCCGGAGGTGGCGACGCCGGTGTAGACATTGAAGCCGGTGGCTCCGGCCGCCAGCGCCAGCAGGCTCTGATGGAAGCTGGTCACCCCGGCCGCGTAGGCGCGGTCGTACAGTTCGGAGAAGCCCCAGTTCTCCTCCAGGTTGGGGCCGGGCGCGCGCTTGGCGGCACCACATAGCGGGCCTGGGAGCCGTGGTCGGTGGAGACCACGCCCATCCAGTTGGTGAAGCCGTAGTTGATGCCGCGCCAGCTCTCCGGGCGGACCCGGGTGAGCCAGTCGTCCAGCGAATGCGGCTCCCCCGCCGGGGGGTTGAGGTTGACCATCACCGGGACCTCCGGGGCCAGCGCCTCGGTCCAGGTGTGGTACGCCTCGGCCAGCAGGTCCGACTGGTACTGGCCCCAGTCGGCGTAGCCGAGTTGCCGGCGGACATCCGGCACATCGCCGGAGCCGGCGGCGTGCCGCTCACGCGGCGGCTCGATCTGTGCCCAGTCGCCGTGTGCGGTGCCGTGGACCCGGTTGTAGGCCTCCAGGCTCCGGTAGCGGCGGCGCAGCCCGTCACGGAAGAAATCCAGACCGGGGGCGCTGTAGTCGTAGGCCCACAGCGGCAGCGCGCCGTCGGTGAACAGACCCTCGTTGGCGATCTGGACCAGCACCACCGGCCCGTCCGGACCGGCGGTGGGCTCCAGCACCTCCTTGCCGACGGCCCCAGCCATTCGGCGGTGCGGGCGGCGAAGTGCCCGCCCAGCGGCGCGGGCAGCGGCCAGCGTTCGATCCGGCCGTCCGGACCGGCGACCGAGCCGACCCAGCGGACCGGTTCGCCGTGCGCGTCCAGCTGTGCCTCGACCCGGGGGTCGCGCAGCGGGCAGATCCAGTCGGGCAGCCCGCCGTAGTTGGTCTCGGCGTGGATGAAGGGGCCGGGCTTGAGGATCACCCGCAGCCCGAGTTCGGCGCAGATCCGCAGGTAGCCGAGGACGTCCCGGTCCGCGCGGGTGGCGCCGGTGAAGTCCGGGGGCGTGTCCGGGTCGGGCTGGTGATGCCGCCAGGGGATGTAGCTGCTGACGATGCCGATGCCGGTGGCGTCGCGCAGGGTCCGCAGCCGGTCCTGCCACACCGTCGGGTCGTCGCGGTAGTACGGGTAGTCGGCGGTGGCGAGCAGGCCGGGGACGCCGTCGGTGTGGAGCACGCCGTCACGGAGCTCGAAGCGCACGGGGATTCCTCTCGGGAAGGGCGCTGCCCGGGGCCGGGCAGGCAGGAAAACGGTCCTGACGGGGAAACGGTCCTGGCGGGCAGGGGACGGACCGAGCAGGCGGGGAAGCGGACCGGTCGGTTCGGCCGGTCGGTGCTGGGGCTCAGCCGGCCTCAGACCGCACCGGAGCGGCTGTTCCGGATGTGCTCGCTGAACCAGTGCCCGCTCTGCTTCACCGTGCGCCGCTGCGTCGGGTAGTCGACGTGGACGATGCCGAAGCGCTTGTCGTAGCCGTAGCCCCACTCGAAGTTGTCCAGCAGCGACCAGGCGAAGTAGCCGCGCACATCGGCCCCGGCCGCGCGGGCGCGGTCCACCGCGTCGATGTGCGCGGCCAGGTAGGCGGTGCGGTCGGGGTCGGGGACGGTGCCGTCGGCCGCCGCCCGGTCGTCGAAGGCCGCGCCGTTCTCGGTGACGTACAGCGGGACGCCCGGGTAGTCGCGGCCCAGCCGGACCAGGTGGTCGGCGAGGCCCTCGGGCACGATCTCCCAGTCCATCGCGGTGACCGGTCGCCCCTGCGGGACCGGCCGGCCGTCCGCGCCGGAGACGAACTGGCTGGTGTAGTAGTTGATGCCGAGGAAGTCCAGCGGCTGGGCGATGGTCTCCAGGTCGCCGCCCTGGACCGGCAGCCGCAGGCCCTCGTCGGCCAGGGCCGCCAGCACGTCCTGCGGGTAGCGGCCGAGGGCCAGCGGGTCGGTGTAGAGCCGGGTGCCGAAGCCGTCCGCGCGGCGGGCCGCGGCCCGGTCCGCCTCGGTGTCCCCGGCCGGGACGGCGTGGGTGGTGTTCAGGGTGATCCCCACCCGCAGCGGCTCCGCCGGGTCCCGCGGTGCCTGCTCGCGCAGCCGCTGGGCGGCCAGGCCGTGGCCGAGCAGCAGGTGGTGCACGGCGGCCAGTGAGTCGCCGCGGTCCCGGCGGCCCGGCGCGTGCCGTCCGGTCTCGTAGCCGAGGACGGCGGAGCACCACGGCTCGTTCAGGGTGGTCCACCAGCGCACCCGGTCGCCGAGGGCGTCCATGGCGAGCCCGGCGTAGTCCGCGAAGCGCTCCGCGGTGTCGCGCGCGGGCCAGCCGCCGGCGTCCTCCAGCTCCTGTGGCAGGTCCCAGTGGTAGAGGGTGACCCAGGGCAGGATCCGGTGCTCCAGCAGCCGGTCCACCAGCCGGTCGTAGAAGTCCAGGCCGCGGGGGTTGGCGGGGCCCCGGCCGCCGGGCTGGATCCGGGCCAGGACAGCGAGAAGCGGTAGGCGTCGACGCCGAGCCCGGCGATCAGCGCGACGTCCTCGGGCATCCGGTGGTAGTGGTCGCAGGCGGTGTCACCGTTGTGCCCGGCGAACACCGCGCCGGGAACCCGGCTGAAGGTGTCCCAGATGGAGGCGGTGCGGCCGTCCTCGAAGGCGGCACCCTCGATCTGATAGGCGGAGGTGGCGACTCCCCACAGGAAGTCGCCGGAGGACCGGCCGCCCGCCTGCTGCGGTACGGCCGAGGGGCGGAGCGGGTGGTCATGGGAACTCCAGTCGACGCGGCCTGCGGCACGCGGGAATCCGAGGTGCTCGGCTCCGGAGGCGGTCCGGAGCTGCTGTGGTCCGACACTGCTGTGATCCGACACTGAGTGAGAGAGCGCTCTCCCGGGTGATCCGAGTGTTGCGGGAAATCTCTGCGACCGTCAAGTAGGCCGAACTTTCGGCCGCTTGCATGCGAGAGATGAAGCCAGGTCACATCCCGGCAACATCCGTGTCTTCGAGTCTTGACATCAAGAAGGGCCGGGTCCAGGCTCCCATCCAACAGAGAGCGCTCTCTGAGCAGCCAGCTCTGTGTTAACCCTTTGTTGCCGGAACGTGATTGACGTGACGGAGATTACCCTGATTGACTCCGCGGCGGAACCGGTTACGGAACCGGTTCCCGGCAGAGTCGGCAGCCTCGCACCCTTGACACCACCCGACACCACCCGACACCAACTTCCAACGACGGAGGCGGATGTGCCGATCACCATCGCGGATGTGGCCACTCATGCCGGGGTGAGCAAGACCACGGTCTCCCGGGTCCTCAACGGCAAGGGCGAGCTCAACCCCGCCACCGCGGCCCGGGTCCGCCAGGTCATCGCCGAGCTCGGATATGTGCCCAGCGCGGGGCGGTGGGGCTGGCCCGGGGCCGGACCCAGATCGTCGGGATGCTGGTCCCCTCGATGACCTGGCCGTGGATCGCCGAAGTCCTCCAGGGCGTGGTGGACGTCGTCGAGTCGGAGGGCTTCGGGCTGCTCCTGTTCACCTGCGACCGCGGGGAGGAGTCGCTGCGCCGGTTCGCCCAGCAGGTCTCGGCGAAGTCCTTCGACGGTCTGCTGGTGATCGAGCCCGAGGGCACCCTCGACTACATCACCGAACTGCATGCCGCCGGACTGCCGGTCGTCCTCATCGACGACCGCGGCCACCAGCCGCGCTTCCCCCGTCGCCCCCACCGACCGGGCCGGGGGTGCCTCGGCCGCCCGCCATCTGCTGGACATCGGCCGGCGGCGGCCGCTGGTGGTCACCGGACCCACCGGCTTCGGCTGCGTCCAGGAGCGCCTGGCCGGCTTCACCGAGGCCTGGGCCGAGTCCGGACCGCCGGTGACGGCCCAGCAGATCGTCCACGGCGACTTCAGTTACGAGGGGGGCAGGCACGCGATCCGGTCCGTGCTCGACTCCCGCCCGGTTCCGGCACCGGCCGCGACCGCACCCTTCGACTCGGTCTTCGCCCACAACGACCTGTCAGCGGTCGGCGCCCTGGCCGAACTGCGTGCCCACGGGCTGCGCGTCCCCGAGGACGTGGCCGTGGTCGGCTTCGACGACGTGCCGCTCGCCTCGCAGTCGGACCCCGCGCTCACCACCGTGCGGCAGCCGCTGCGGGGAATGGGCGCGGCGGCGGCCCGGCTGCTGCTCGGACAGCTCCGCGGGGAGCCGCGACCCGGCGGCCCCATAGTCCTGCCGACCACCCTGGCCGTCCGGGACTCCACCCGCCCCGGCCCCTGACCATCCAGTCATCCCGTCCCACTCGCCCCACCCATACCCCTGACCGGCCAGCACCACCCATACCAACGCCAAGACCCATAGGACAGAACGACCGCCGGTACCGAGGCGGCAGCGCACCGCGCCGCCGCCCTGCCCAGGCACGCCCCGCGCCACCGCCGCACCGCCCCGGCACCACCACCCGCACCACCCGCACCACCCGCCTGGCCCGCCCCAGGCCCGCCAGGTCCGGCCCGCCAAGTCCGGCCCGCCCGGCCCCGGCCCGCCCGGCTCCGTCCTCCCGTTCAGCCCTGTGACCTCTTCCTGAAGTGGGGAACCATGCGTGTGAACCGCACCATCGCCTCCGTGTTCGCGTGCAGCCTGGCCATAGCCGGACTCGCCGGCTGTAGCGGCAGCAGCTCGACCGGCTCGGGGGGTGGGGGCTCCTCGGCCTCCGCGCTGACCATCGGCATGCCGGACGGACCCATGACGGACAACAACAACCCGTACATCACCAGTTCCGCGTCGAACCAGCTGGGCTACCGCTTCATGATCTACGAGCCGGTGGCCATGGTGAACCAGGCCGAGCCCGCCCAGGCGCCGCAGCCCTGGCTGGCCACCGGCTGGACCTGGGGGAGAACTACCACTCGCTGACGCTGACCGCCCGCACCGGCGTCACCTTCTCCGACGGCACCCCGATGACCGCCGCCGACATCGCCTACTCCTTCCAGATCATGAAGCAGTACAGCGCGCTGAACACCTACGCGCTGGACATCACCTCGGTGACCACCAGCGGAAACACCGTCACCGTCGGCTTCGGCAGCTCGCAGTTCGTGCACCAGGACGACGTGCTGAGCACCCTGGTGGTGCCGAAGCACATCTGGTCGGCGATGAGCAACCCGACCACGGACACCGTCGCCGACCCGGTCGGCACCGGCCCGTACACGCTGACCTCGTTCACCCCGCAGACCACCACCCTGACCGTGCGCAAGAGCTACTGGCAGGCGCTGCCCAAGGTCCAGAAGCTGCTCTACACCTCCTACACCGCGAACGACGCCCAGACCACCGCGCTGTCCAGCGGCGCGACCCAGTGGAGCTATGTCTTCATCCCGGATGTGCAGTCGGTGTTCGAGAGCAAGGACCCGAGCCACTTCAAGATCTGGTTCCCGCCCACACTCAGCGCCGACGGCCTGTGGATCAACACCACGGTCGCGCCGTTCAACAATGTCGCGCTGCGCCGGGCCATGGCGATGGTGATCGATCGCGGCGCCATCTTCACCCAGGGCGAGTCGGGCTACTTCAAGCCGGAGATCACCAGCGTCACCGGCCTGCCCACCCGGCCGGGAACAGCTTCATCACCCCGCGTTCCAGGGCCAGAATGCCGCCGTGAACGTGGCAGGGGCCAAGGCACTGCTGACCTCGGCCGGCTTCAGCTTCTCCGGCAGCACCCTGAAGGACCCAGCGGCAAGCCGGTCACCATCACCCTGAGCGACCCGGCCGGCTGGTCGGACTACCAGACCGACCTGTCCATCATCTCCGACAACTTCGCCCAGATCGGCATCACCGCGACCATCGAGAAGGCCGACCAGAACGCCTGGACCACTGCCTTCGCCGCGGGCGACTTCCAGGGCTCGATGCACTGGAGCAACGGCGGAGCCACCCCCTACGACATGTACGAGAACATCATGGACGGCGCCGATCTGGAGCCGGTCGGCAACTCCAAGGCGGTCGGCAACTACGGGCGCTTCAACGACCCGGCCGCCACCGCCGCGCTCAGCTCCTACGCCAACGCGGCCACCGCCACCGCGCGGCAGACGGCGCTGAACACCCTGGAGCAGATCATGTCGACCGAGGTCCCGATGATCCCGACCTCCGCGGGCAACGTCGGGGCCGAGTACTCCACCCGGGACTGGCAGGGCTGGCCCAGCGACGCGAACCCCTACGCCGGCATTCAGCCGACCGTCCAGGACGCGCTCGAGGTCGTCCTGCACCTCACCCCCGCCGCCAAGTAACCGTCGGCCGGCAACTCCCCGGCCCGCCCGGTCCCGCCCCCGGACCGGCGTGCCCGCGCACCAGATCCGCCACCGCCACACGATGGGATACCCGGGAATGACGCTGCACGGCACGTCGTCGCCACCGGCGCCGCCGGACACCGAAGTAGTCCTGGAGGCCGACGGCCTCACCAAGCACTTCGCGGTCCGGCGCACCGGACGCCAGGCCATGACCAGAGCGCCACGCGTGGTCCACGCGGTCGACGACGTCTCACTCACCCTGCGCCGGGGGCGGGTCACCGCGCTGGTCGGCGAGTCGGGGTCGGGCAAGTCGACGGTGGCCCGGCTGCTCGCCCAGCTCTATCCGCGGACCGGCGGCGACATCCGGCTGCTCGGGATCCGGTCACCGTGCGCCGAGGCCGCAGCTTCCGCGCGTACAGCCGGCAGGTGCAGATGATCTTTCAGGACCCGTTCGCCTCGCTCAACCCGGTGCACACCGTGCGCTACCACCTGACCCGGGCGCTGCGCATCCACGGCCACGGCGGCAAGGGCCCGGAGCAGTTGCAGGCGGCCCTGGTGGAACTGCTGGGCCGGGTCCAGCTCACCCCGGCCGAGCGCTATCTGGACGTCTTCCCGCACCAGCTCTCCGGCGGTCAGCGGCAGCGGGTCGCCATCGCCCGCGCGCTGGCCGCGGACCCGCAGGCGCTGCTCGCCGACGAGCCGGTGTCCATGCTGGACGTCTCGATCCGGCTGGGCGTGCTCAACCTGCTGCGGGACCTCAAGGAGCGGCTGCGGCTGGCCGTCCTCTACATCACCCATGACATAGCCTCGGCCCGCTACTTCGCCGACGACACCCTGGTGATGTACGCGGGCCGGATGGTGGAGGGCGGCGACAGCGAGACCGTCACCCAGCACCCGGCGCACCCGTACACCCAGCTGCTGATCGCCTCCGCGCCCGACCCGGACCGCATCCTCGGCTCCGAGCACAGCCTGGACGTCGAGGGCGGCGACAGCGGCGAGCCGCCGAGCCTGATCGATCCGCCGCCCGGCTGCCGCTTCCATCCGCGCTGCCCGCACGTCATGGAACGCTGCCGGACCGAACTGCCGCCGCGCTTCACCGTCCCCCCGGCGGGCACGAACGCGGGCGCGAACGCGGGCGCGGGCGCGGGCACCGGCGCGGAAGCGCAGGCCGACGAACACTGGGCCGCCTGCTGGCTGTTCGCGGCGCCGGAAGGAGCGGCACGGTGAAGTACTTCCTCCAGCGGCTCGCCTTCTACGTGTTCACCGCCTGGGCGGCGATCACCCTCAACTTCTTCGTCCCCGGCTGATCCCCGGGGACCCGGTCTCGGCGCTGATCAGCCGCAGCCAGGGGCAGATCAGCACCCAGGCGGTGCAGTCGCTGTACGTGCTGTTCGGGCTGAACAAGCACGAGAGCCTGCTCAACCAGTACGGCGACTACTGGTCCCAGCTGGCGCACGGCGATCTGGGCATCTCCTTCTCCAACTTCCCGACTCCGGTGACCACCATCCTGGAGCAGAGCCTGCCGTGGACCATCGCGCTGGCCGGCTGCGCGACGATCATCAGCTTCACCGTGGGCACCCTGCTGGGGGTGGTGGCCGGCTGGCGGCGCGGCTCCCGGCTGGACTTCCTGCTGCCGGTGACCACCTTCGTCTCCTCCATCCCGGCGTTCTGGCTGGGCATTCTGGCGGTCGCGGTGATCCTCGCGCTCGGCTGGAACGTGCCGGTCTCCGAGGGCTACGACCCGGGGGTCGTGCCCGGCTGGAACCTCCAGTTCATCGGCAACGCCATCGACCACAGCTGGCTGCCGCTGTGCATGCTGGTGGCCACCTCTGTCAGCGGCTGGATCCTGAGCATGCGCAACATGATGGTGACCGTCGGCTCCGAGGACTACATCACCGTCGCCCAGGCCAAGGGCCTGTCGGAGCGCCGGGTGATGTTCGGCTACGCGGCCCGCAACGCGCTGCTCCCGAATGTCTCCGGCCTGTCGCTGGCGCTCGGCCAGATCATCGGCTCGACCATCCTGGTGGAGATCGTCTTCTCCTACCCCGGGGTCGGCTTCGAGATGCTCCAGGCCGTCGGCGGCACCGACTACCCGCTGATGCAGGGCATCTTCCTGGTGATCACCCTGGCGGTGCTGCTGGCCAACCTGCTGGCCGACATCGCCTATCTGATCCTCGACCCGCGCACCCGCAAGGAGGGCTGAGCGATGACCACAGCGGCACAGGGCGCAGACCCGCTCGCCCCGCGCGAGCCGGCCGCCATCCTCCCCGCCCGGTGGCGGCGCCCGGCCGGCGGCGGCTGCGGTTCCTCAGCAACGGCAAGGTGGCCACCGGCATCGGGCTGCTGGGCTTCTTCCTGCTGATCGCGGTCATCGGCTCGTGGATCGCCCCCTACAACCCCTCGGCGCGCAGCAACACACTGCTCCAGGCCCCTCCGCCAAGCACTGGTTCGGGACCACCCACCTGGGCCAGGACCTGCTCAGCCAGGTACTGGTGGGCACCAGCAGCGTGATGTACGTCGGGCTGCTGGCCGGGGTGGTGGCGACCGTGCTGGCGGTGCTGATCGGGGTGAGCTCCGGGTATCTCAGCGGGCTGTCGGCCGAGTCGCTGTCGGCGGTGTCGAATGTCTTCCTGGTGATCCCGGCACTGCTGCTGATCATCATCATCACCTCCAGCATGCCTGCCGCCGACAGCGGCGACACCCTGGTGGCGCTGGTCATCGGGCTCACCTCCTGGGCGTGGAACGCCCGGGTGCTGCGCGCGCAGACGCTGTCGCTGCGGCGCCGGGACTTCATCGAGGCGTCCCGGGCGACCGGCGAGTCGACCTGGCGGATCATCCTCTTCGAGCTGCTGCCCAATCTGAGCGCGGTGATCGTCTCCGGCTTCATCGGCACCGTGGTCTACGCGATCATGACCGAGATCACTCTGGCCTTCATCGGGGTGCCCGGGATCTCCGCCTGGAACTGGGGCACCATCCTCTACTGGGCGCAGAGCGAGCAGGCGCTGGCCCAGGGGGCCTGGTGGTGGTTCGTCCCGGCCGGGCTGGCGATCGCGCTGCTGGGCACCTCGCTGGCGCTGATCAACTTCGGTATCGACGAGTTCGTGAATCCGCGGCTGCGCAACAACGACGGCAGCACCCGCAGGCTCAGGGGCCCGGACGGCCGCCCGGTGCGGATGCGGGTCGGTTTCACCCCGGTGGTGTTCCGGCAGAGCGAGGAACCGGACCGCACGGACGGTTCGGTTCAGGACGGTTCGGTTCAGGCCGGCTCGGTTCAGACCGAGGATCCGGTTCAGGCCGAGGATCCGGCGAAGGCCGACGGTCCGGCGACGAGCGAGGAGGGGAACCGGTGAGCGGCAACCAGCCGGTACTGGAGATCAGGAACCTCTGCGTGGACTACGGCCTGGGCGACCAGGCGGTGCGCGCGGTGCGGGACGTCAGTCTGACCCTGCACCGGGGCGAGGTGCTGGGCCTGGCCGGGGAGAGCGGCAGCGGCAAGTCGACGCTGGCCTACGGGCTGACCCGGCTGCTGCCGCCGCCGGGGGTGGTCAGCGGCGGTGAGGTGATCTACCACCCGCGCGAGGGCGCGCCGATGGACGTGCTGCGGCTGTCCGACGCCGGGCTGCGGAAGTTCCGCTGGGCCGAGACCTCGATCGTCTTCCAGGGCGCGATGAACTCGCTGAACCCGGTCTACAAGGTGTCCACCCAGCTGATGGACGTGCTGGCAGCGCACCGGCCGTCGATGTCCAGGGCGGACCGGCTGGCCCGGGCCCGGGAGCTGCTGGCCCTGGTCGGCATCGCCGCGGACCGGATGGACAGCTATCCGCACCAGCTCTCGGGCGGTATGCGGCAGCGGGTGATGATCGGGATGGCGCTGGCGCTGGATCCGCAACTGGTGATCATGGACGAACCCACCACCGCGCTGGACGTGGTGATGCAGCGTCAGATCCTGCGCCAGCTGGTCGGCTTGCGTGAGCGCCTGGGCTTCTCGGTGCTGTTCATCACGCACGACCTGTCGCTGCTGGTCGAGTTCTCGGACCGGATCGCCATCATGTACGGCGGCCGGATCGTGGAGCAGGCCCCGGCGGAGCGGCTCTACCGCGATCCGCTGCACCCCTACAGCGACGGCCTGCTGCACGCGTTCCCGCCGCTGCGCGGGGAGCGCCGGGAGCTGACCGGCATCCCCGGCTCGCCGCCGGATCTGCGCGCCATGCCCAGCGGCTGCGCCTTCCATCCGCGCTGCCCGAAGGCCATGGACGCCTGCCGGACGCAGCTGCCCCGGCTGGGCCGTCCGGCGCTCCTGCCGGAGTCCGACGCGGACCGGACGGTCGCCTGCGTACTGCACCCGACCGGCTGACGATCCGAGCCGCCGAAGGTCCGAACCGCTGAACGCCCGAACCACCGAACGCGGCCCCGCCGAACACTCCGGCGGGGCCGCGTTCTTCATCTCCGGACCGGCCGGTCGGTTACTCGACGACCAGCTCGACCGGGATGTTGCCGCGGGTGGCGTTGGAGTACGGGCAGACCTGGTGCGCCGCCTCCACCAGTCGGGCTCCGGTCTCGCCTGGAGGCCTCCGGAGCTCCACCGTCCACGGCCAGGCCGAAGCCGCCGTTCCGTCCTGGAGCTGACCTCGCGGTCACGAGGCCACCCCGGCCTGCGCCGACCAGGCCGAAGCGCACTGGCCGAAGCAGGCGGCGTACCCGGCGGCGAAGAGCTGCTCGGGGTTGGTGCCCTGGCCGTTGCCGCCGAGGGCGGGGGGCATGGCCAGGGCCAGGTCCAGCTGGCCGTCGGAGCTGACGGCGCGGCCTTCGCGTCCGTTGGCGGTGGCGGCTGCGGTGTAGATCGCGTCCATGGTGAGGCCCTTCGTTCTCGGTCCGCTGCGGTCGGCTCGCGGGTACCCCTCCACATTAGCAGCACACAACTGAATTGTGCACAACTAAATAGTATGCTGGAGCCATGACGACGACGACCGCCGAACCGGACGACCTGCTCCGACTGGAGCACCAGGTCTGCTTCGCACTGAACAGCGCCTCCCGCGCCTTCGGCGGGGTCTACCGCGAGGCCCTGCGCGATCTGGACCTCACCTACCCGCAGTACCTGGCCATGCTCACGCTCTGGGAGCACGGCGAACTGCCGGTCAAGCGGATGGGTGAGCTGCTGCGGCTGGACTCGGGCACGCTCTCGCCGCTGCTCAAGCGGCTGGAGGCGGCCGGCGTGGTGCAGCGCACCCGCAGTGCGACGGACGAGCGCTCGGTCATGGTGCGGCCCACCGCCACCGGAGCCGCGCTGCGCGAGCGCGCCGCGCGGGTGCCGCTGCGGATCGCGGAGGCCACCGGCCTGGACCCGGTGGAGCTGCGCGCACTGCACGGAATGCTGACGCGGCTGACCGAACGCCTGGACGCCGCGGGCGACGTCCGCGAGCGGCCCGCGGCCGCCGAGCCCAAATGATCAAACGGGGGATGCCCCGCCGTGTCAGACTGTGCCTGAATTCGTCCCCTGAATTCGCCTGACACAGGAGGTACCCCATGGCCGATGACTCAGCCGACACAGCTACCGGGAACGCGGCAGCCCGAGGCTTCGGAACACCAGAGCCCCGAGGACGATCTGAAGCGCAAGTTCCGCGAGGCCCTGGCCCGCAAGCGCGGCCCGCAGGCCGACGCCGGCGCAGCCGCGGGCACCGGGGACCAGGTGAAGATCCACGGCACCCACGGCAAGTCGGGCGGCCAGCGCGACTTCCGCCGCAAGAGCGGCTGACCCAGCCGCGCCCGGCCGCCGCCGGCCGCTCAGCAGACCCTCCGGGTCAGCTGTCGAAGTCGACGGCGGCCTGCTCCGACAGCACCTCGGTCTGACAGGTGAGCACATAACCGGCCGACACCTCGGCCTTCTCCAGCGCGTAGTTGCGCCGCATCCGCACCTCGCCGTCGACCACCAGCGCCCGGCAGGTGCCGCAGACCCCGCCCTTGCAGGCGAACGGCAGGTCGGGGCGGACCCGCTGCGCGCCTTCGAGCACCGTGGTTCCGCGCGGCAGCGCCAGCGCGGTCTCCCGCCCGTCCAGCCGCACCGTCAACCGGCTGGAGGGGCCCACCGGTACCGCGTCCGGGTGGTGCAGCACCGGCGCGGCGGCGGCCTCGTCGTCGTCCGCGTAGAACAGCTCCCGGTGCACCCGCTGCTCGGACACCCCGGCCGCCGCCAGCGCGGCGCGGGCGTCCTCGACCATGCCCAGCGGCCCGCACAGCCACCAGCCGTCGACGTCGTCGACGTCCACCAGCGCGGCGACCAGCGCGGTCAGCCGCTCGCGGTCCAGCCTTCCGCTGAACAGCTCGGCCTCGCGCGGCTCCCGGGAGAGCACATGGACCAGCTGGAAGCGGTCCAGATGGGCATCCTTGAGGTCGGCCAGGGCGTCCGCGAACATCACCGTGTCGCTGCGCCGGTTGCCGTAGAACAGGGTGACCCTGGCCTGCGGGTCGGCCAGCGCCGATGCGGCGATCGACAGCACCGGGGTGATCCCGGAACCGGCGGCGACCAGCGCGTGGTGCGCCGGACGGCTGAGGTCCGGGGTGAAGTTGCCGAGCGGCGGCAGCACCTCGACGGTGTCGCCGACCTGGAGCTCGCCCAGCAGCCAGCCGGAGAACAGCCCGCCGGGGACCTCACGCACGCCGATCCGCAGCGGCCCGCCGGCCGGCGCGCACAGCGAGTACGAGCGCCGCTCGTCCCGACCGTCGACCATCCGGCGCAGGGTCAGCGACTGTCCGGCGCGGAAGGCGAACTCCTCGGCCAGTTCGTCGGGCACGGCGAAGGTGATGGCGGCGGCGTCGGCGCACAGCCGTTCCACGGCGCAGACCCGCAGCGAGTGCCAGCGCGGCGCCGGCCGCCGGGGCGGCACAGCGGCCACGGACCCGGCGGTCTGCGTCACAGCGGCCTGCGCCGTCGCAGTCTCCGCCGTCGCGGCCTCGGTCGTCGCGGCCTCGGTCGGGAGGGGGCAGTGGGGCCGGGCATCAAAGCTCCTTGACCTGTTCGAAGGGTTCCCGGCAGGCCAGGCAGCGGCGCAGCGCCTTGCAGGCCGTGGCGCCGAAGCGGCTGGTCTCCTCGGTGTCCGGCGAGCCGCAGTTGGGGCAGCACACCACGGTGCGCACCGGGGAGAGGGTCAGCGGCACCGGGCCGCCCGGCGGCCGGTGGGCGGCCGGTCCGGGCGGGGCGATACCCCGGCGGCGAGCTTGGCCCGCCCCTCCGGGGTGATCCAGTCGCTGCTCCACGGCGGGTCCAGCACGGTGCGGATCTCGACCCGGGTGAAGCCGGCCGCCCGCAGCGCGGCGTCCAGGTCGGCACGCATCTCGGCCAGGGCCGGGCAGCCGCTGTAGGTGGGCGCCAGGCTCGCGGTCACCTGGCCGTCGGCGTCCACGCCGACCTCGCGCAGCACTCCGAGGTCGGCCAGGGTCAGCATCGGCAGCTCCGGGTCGAGCACCGATGCCGCGGCGTCACGGGCGCGTTGCAGCGGGGACCTGGCGTCCGCGGTCACCGTCCCGGCCGTCACCATGTCTGCGGTCACCATGTCGGCGGACACCATGTCTGCGGTCACCATGTCGCCTCCGGGTCCGCCCGGGCCAGCGACTGGAGCTCGGTGAGCAGTTCGGCCAGGTGCGGGTGTGCTCGCCGGCCCGGCCCCGGCCGGACGCCGCCTCCGGCACCGCCGGCACCGGCAGCCCGGCCGCGTCCAGCACCTGACGCAGGGTCAACTCGACCTCGGCGCGCACCTGCTGCTGTTCGCCGTCGAGCAGTTCGGCGAGGTGGGGCCAGAGTTCGTCCAGCGCGGCGAGCATCCGCCGCCGGGACTCCTCGGTGCCGTCACCCAGCCGTACCGTCCACTGGGCCGCATGGTCGCGGTGGTAGGCGAGTTCGTTGATGCCCTTGGCCGCGACCGCCGCCAGCACCGGGTCCGGGTGCGCGGTCAGCGCCTGGAACGCGGCGAGCCGCCAGCTGGAGAACAGCAGCAGCCGGACCACACAGTGGGCGAAGTCGCCGTTGGGCAGCTCGGCCAGGAGCACATTGCGGAACTCCTCCGGCCCACGGAAATAGGCGAGCTGGTCCTCGCCGCGGCCGGCGCCCTCGGCCTGCCCGGCCCGGGCGAGCAGCAGCCGGGCCTGGCCGAGCAGGTCCAGGCCGATATTGGCCAGCGCGACCTCCTCCTCCAGCTCCGGCGCGCAGGTGACCCACTGCGCCAGGCGCTGCGCGGAGACCAGCGCGTCGTCGCCCAGCGCCAGGCAGAGCGCGGCCAGTCCGGCCGGGTCGACGCTCTCGGGCAGGGCGGTGTCGACACCGTGCAGCGGGTCCTCGAAGCCGGTGCCGAAGGCCCAGCGGGCATCGCCCTCGGGCGATGCCTCGGCGAGGGAGAGGTACACGTGGTCGTCGCTCATGGCCGCCTGCTGTTCCGGATGAGGGTGGTCAGATGTGCGGGACATCGTCGGGGATGGCGTAGAAGGTGGGGTGGCGGTAGACCTTGTCACCGCTGGGGGCGAAGAAGGGGTCGATCTCGTCGCTGGTGGAGGCGGTGATCGCGTCCGAGCGGACGACCCAGATGCTGACGCCCTCGTTGCGGCGGGTGTACAGGTCGCGGGCATTGGTCAGCGCCATCCGCTCGTCGGGCGCGTGCAGCGAGCCGACGTGCACATGGTTGAGGCCGCGCTTGCCGCGGACGAACACCTCGTAGAGCGGCCACTCGGAGCGGGCGGTCATGCCGGTACACCCTTCAGCTGTGCGGTCTGTGCTGTCTGCCGGTCCTGTGCTGCCTGCTGGTCCTGTGCCGCCTGCCGGTCCTGCTGCCGGGCGGCGTGCGCGGCGGCCGCCTCGCGCACCCAGGCGCCGTCCTCGTGGGCCTGCCGGCGGCGCTCCACCCGGGCCTGGTTGCAGGGCCCGTCGCCACTGATGACCCGCTGGAGCTCACTCCAGTCCGGCGTGCCGAAGTCCCAGACCTCACGCTCCTCGTTCCAGACCAGCTCCGGGTCGGGCAGCGTCACACCCAGCCGCTCGGCCTGAGGGACCGTCATATCGACGAAGCGCTGCCGGAGTTCGTCATTACTGTGACGCTTGATCCGCCAGGCCATGGAGCGCTCGCTGTTGGGCGAGTTGCCGTCCGGCGGACCGAACATCATCAGCGAGGGCCACCACCAGCGGTCCACCGCGTCCTGGACCTGGGCCCGCTGCTTCTCGCTGCCGCGCATCATGGTCAGCAGCAGTTCGTAGCCCTGCCGCTGGTGGAAGGACTCCTCCTTGCAGATGCGCACCATCGCCCGGGCGTAGGGACCGTAGGAGCTGCGGCACAGCGGCACCTGGTTGCAGATGGCCGCGCCGTCGACGAACCAGCCGATCACCCCGACGTCGGCATAGCTGAGCGTCGGGTAGTTGAAGATCGACGAGTACTTCTGCCGCCCGCTGATCAGCCGCTCGGTCAGGTCCGCCCGGTCCGCGCCCAGGGTCTCGGCGGCGGAGTACAGGTAGAGGCCGTGCCCGGCCTCGTCCTGGACCTTGGCGAAGAGGATGGCCTTGCGCCGCAGCGACGGCGCCCGGGTGATCCACTCCCCCTCCGGCTGCATGCCGATGATCTCGGAGTGGGCGTGCTGGGCGATCTGCCGGACGAGCGTGGCCCGGTATCCCTCGGGCATCCAGTCGCGCGGTTCGATGCGCTGGTCGCGGGCGAGGGTGTGGTCGAAGCGGGTCTGGGCCGCTGTCTGCGGCTCGGCACCGGATTCCGGTACGGGCATACGCGTCACTCCCTGGGCAGGCTGTCAGACCCAAGACTACCGAACGGTCGGTCGGCTCACAATGCCCCGTCTCCTCTCGGGCGCGCCGCCTCCCCCGTCGCGCCCCCGGTATGCGCCTGACAGCCCGCGCCGCGCCCCTCCCCCGGGCCCCGGCCCCGGGCCTTGACCCCGGGTACTACACCCCGCGCACGTCACCTCCGCGCACCCGCAGCACCGCCGCGACATCCGCCGCCAGCAGCGGCAGCTCGGCGTCCGTCAGCGGAGAGACGGTCACCCTCACCCCGGGCGGCGAGGCGATCCGGAACCGGCTCCCGGGCGCGACCGCCCAGCCGCGCTGCAGCAGCCCGGCGACGGTGGCGGTCTCGTCGGAGACCGGGATCCAGAGGTTCAGTCCGCTGCGCCCGCGCGCCGCCACCCCGCGGGCGGCCAGCTCGGCGAGCAGCCCGTCCCTCCGGGCGCGGTAGGAGGCCGCGGCCGCGCCGGGGTCTCGGCCGACGAGAGCGCCGCCACGGTGCGCTGGAGCAGATGGCTGACCCAGCCCGTGCCGAGCCGCTGCCGCCCGCGCACCCGGTCCAGCGTCTCCGCGTCCCCGGCCAGCACCGCGACCCGCAGGTCTGGCCCGAGGGACTTCGCCGCCGACCTGACCACGGCCCAGCGGACGCAGGTCGCCCCGCCGCCCGGCGCGGCGCAGAGCGGCTGGAACGGCAGGTCGACGATCCCGTGGCCGTGGTCGTCCTCGATCAGCAGCACCTGCGGATGCCGCGTGAGCAGTGCTCTCAGTTCGGACGCCCGCTCCGCGCCGAGCGACGCGCCGGTGGGGTTCTGTGCCCGGCTGGTGACCACGATCGCCCGCACGCCCTGGTCGAGGGCCCGGGCGACGTCGGCGGGCAGCGGCCCGTCGTCGTCCACCGCGACCGGGACCGCCCGCAGGCCGAGCGCCGGCAGCAGGTCCAGCAGGCTGCCCCAGCCCGGGTCCTCGACCGCCACGCCGTCGCCGGGGCGCAGCCAGGCAAGGAAGATCCGCTCGATGGCGTCCAGCGAGCCCGAGGCCACCGCGACGCCCACCTGGTCCGGGCTCCCGTCCGCGCCGATCAGCGGCACCCCGTCCGCCGCGAACGACTCCTCCGCCAGCGCCCGCAGCCCCGGATCCAGCGCCGGGCCGCCATAGAGCACGGGTTCGACCGCGTGTGTCCGGGCCGCGGCGGTCACCGCCGCCTCCAGGTCCGGCAGCAGGGCGAGGTCCGGATTGCCCGCGGACAGGTCGCGCACGCCGCCGGGGACCTCGAAGCGCACGTCGTCGCGGGAGGTGTGCGCGGGCCGGGCGCGGACGCGGCTGCCGCGCCGTCCGGCGGTCTCGATCACCCCGCGGTCGCGCAGCAGCCGGTAGGCGGCGGCAACGGTGTTCGGGTTGACCCCGAGCTCCCCCGCCAGCTCCCGCAGCGGCGGCAGTGTCGCCCCCGGGACAGCCGGCCCTCGCCTACCGCCCGTTCGACGTCGGCGGCGATCTCCGTGGCGCGACGTCCGCGAATCCGATAATCTCCTAGCACAAAGAGTATTATGCACTAGTACATAAGCTCTGTCGACCACGAGAGGCGCGCTGGGAGCGCCGATGCTGATCAATCCGTGGGACCGGGGTGAGGACCAGGAGTGGCGGCAGTGGCTCGCCGCCCGGGATTTCGGTGTGCTGGCCGCGAACGGCCCGGACGGCGCCGCACCGGTCCTGGTTCCCACGCCGTTCCTCTACGACGGCGGGACGAGGTGCTGCTCCACCTGGCCCGCCCCAACCCGGTGTGGGCGGCCATCGAGGCCAACCCCCGGCTCACCCTGGCCGTCACCGACGACGAGGCCTTCATCCCCGGCCCCTGGCGTCCCCCGGCGAACACCCGGCCCGAGGACGGCGTCCCCACCGCCTACTATGCCTCGGTCCATCTGATCGGCACCGCCACCCCGGTCGACGAGCCGGAGCTCTCAAGGCGGCCCTGCTGAACCGTCAGCTGACCGCCTTCCAGCCGGAGACCCCGATCGCCCCGATCATCCCCGGTCAGCCGCCGTTCGGCCGGATGCTCTCGGCGATCCGCGGGCTGCGGATCGCGATCACCGAAGTCCGCCCGAAGTTCAAATACGACGACAAGCGGGAAGCCGCGCTCCAGAGCGCCGTCGCCGAACGGCTGGCCGGGCGCGGACGGCCCCGCGACGGGGGCGCCCGCGTGCAGCTGCTGCGCCGCAGGGACGCCCGCGCCGACTCCTGACCGGCGACTGATCCCCCGGTGCGGCCCTCCGGCCGCCGCGGGTCCGGCCCCGGTGCCGCCCCCGGTCGCATCTGGGCCCGGCGGCGCCCACTGGGCCGTCCGAGGCAGCCGTCCACCCGGACGGCCCAGGATGCGCCCGCGTCGCGGGCCGGGTGGGTCGCCCGTTCCTAGGCTGTCCGGACGGACCATCAGTCCGGCGCCGCCGCAGGGCGGTCCCGCAGCACCCCGGGAGCCTCCACTGACCACCACAGCGCACACCCAACCGCCCGGCGAGGCCAATATCGGTCACATCATCTTCATCGCCGCGGCCGCCGCCATGGGCGGATTCCTGTTCGGCTACGACAGCTCGGTGATCAGCGGCGCCGTCACCGGCATCCAGCACCACTTCAAGGTCGGCAGCGGCGAGACCGCCCTGGTCGTCTCCTCCGCGCTGCTCGGCTCGGCTGTCGGCGCGGCCGTGGCCGGCAGCCTGGCCGACCGGGTGGGCCGGATCCTGGTGATGCAGATCGCCGGGGTGCTGTTCGCCATCAGCGGCGCCGGATCGATGTTCCCGCCCAGCATTTTCGTGCTCGGCATCTGGCGGGTGATCGGCGGCCTGGCCATCGGCATGGCCTCGGTGATCGCTCCGGCCTATATCGCCGAGGTCGCCCCCCGCCGTACGCGGCCGCCTGGCCTCGTTCCAGCAGGCTGCGATCGTGCTCGGGATCTTCATCTCGCAGCTGGTCAACTACGCCCTGAACCAGGGCGCCGGCGGCAACCCCAACGACCACATCGCCGGGATCCAGGCCTGGCAGTGGATGCTCGGGGTGGAGACCATCCCGGCCCTGATCTACTTCCTGATGACCTTCGCGATCCCGGAGTCCCCGCGCTTCCTGATCGCCAGCGGCCGCCTGGACCGGGCCCGCCGGGTGCTCACCGACCTCGAGGACCCGGGCACCGACATCGACGCCCGGATCGCCGAGGTCCAGGGCGTCATCAGGAGCGAGCACAAGAGCAGCTTCCGGGATCTGCTGGACGGCCGCGGCGGACTGAAGACCATCGTCTGGAATCGGCATCGGCGCCTCGGTGTTCCAGCAGTTCGTGGGCATCAACGTGATCTTCTACTACTCCTCGCTGCTGTGGCAGTCGGTCGGCATCAACGCCAGCAACTCGCTGCTGATCAGTGTCTCCACCCGCTGGTGAACATCGTCGGCACGGTCATCGCCATGGTCCTGGTCGACCGCGTCGGCCGCCGCCCGCTCGCCCTGGCCGGATCGGCCGGTATGGCCGTCGCCCTGGGCACCGCCGCCTGGGCCTTCTCCTACCGCCACGGCACCGGCACCACCCCACCCTGGCCAGCGCCCAGGCGACCGTCGCCCTGGTCGCCGCGCACGTCTTCGTGCTGTGCTTCGCCTTCTCCTGGGGTGTGGTGGTCTGGGTGCTGCTCGGCGAGATGTTCCCCAACAAGATCCGCGCCCTGGCCCTGTCGGTCGCCGCCTCCGCCCAGTGGCTCGCCAACTGGGCCATCACCGTCAGCTTCCCCAACCTGGCGGACTGGAACCTGTCCGCCACCTATGTCATCTACGCCTGCTTCGCCCTGCTGTCCATCCCGTTCGTCTACTTCTGCGTCAAGGAGACCAAGGGCCGCACCCTGGAATCCATGGGCTGACATTCCGGCCGCCTCCGCTGCGGGACAACCGCGCGGGACGGCCCGGGCGCTCCTGTCGTGCGTGCTGGAGGCCGCCTCTCGCTTCGAGGGGCGGCCTCCAGTTGCAGGCGAGTGCGGGTGCGGGGCCCCGGAAACTCCCCCGCATGCGCACGCGGCGGCCGGGTAGCCGACGGTCATGGCAACCGCCGAGCACGCCTCCCATCGCGTCCCCGCCCACACCGGCGCGCTCCTGTGGGTGGTGGCGTTCGCCGTCGCCGGGTGCACGGTGTGGCTGACAGCGGGCCGTTAGCCGCGCCATGACCTGCGACCGCCCCAGCCGCCCCGCGCGGAGCCATACACGCCTCTGGCGGGTTCACCAGGCTGTTGAGCAGGTGAGCGCACTGCTGGGGCGGCTGATCGCGCTCGGGTGCATCCTCGGGATACCGCTTGTCTCCGGAAGGCGGTAACTCCCGTTCACCCCCTGCCTTTCCCGACGGCCCGGCATGCGCAATTCCGGTTGTGGGCAGCATTTCAGACGATGGGTCACTACTCTCAGGCGCAGACGTCGGGCCTGCTGCCCCGACGTTCAACTCATCGCTGCGAGGGAGAGTCCAGTGCGCGTACAAGGGCCCGAGAAGACCAGCATGCCCCGCGCGACTCCACCGCGCGCCGCCCGCACGGCGACCGTCCCGGACGTCGCCGCTGGAGACCTGTCACCCCAGGCGGTCCTGGCCCTTCAGCGCAGCATCGGCAACGCCGCGGTCTCCAGCATGCTGGAACGCTCCAGCCACCAGCACGGCGCGGGCTGCGGCCACCAGCAGGACACCACCGACGTTCAGCGCTCCGCCGTCCACGACGTCCTCCGCGGCGGCGGACAGCCCCTCGACCCCGCCACCCGCGCGGACATGGAGGGGCGGCTGGGCGCCGACTTCTCCGACGTCCGCCTGCACACCGGCAGTACGGCGCAGCGCTCCGCCGCCGAGATGGGGGCCCGCGCCTACACGTCCGGCAGCCATGTCGTCATCGGCGACGGCGGAGCCGACAGTCACACCCCTCGCCCACGAGTTGACCCATGTCATCCAGCAGCGCCAGGGCCCTGTCGCCGGTACGGACAACGGAAGCGGCCTTCGGGTATCCGACCCCTCCGACCGCTTCGAGCGGGAAGCCGAGGCCAACGCCACCCGGGCGATGTCCGGCGCCGCCGTGCAACGCGCACCGCAGTCGTCCGCCGCGCCGAGCGATGCCGCGCCCTCCGTTCAGCGGGTCGCGGAACCTGTCGAGATCAGAGAGGGCGAGATCAAGAGGGTGGCCGCCGGCACGGTCATCGTCTATCCGTCGGTGACCAGTTGCCTTACCGTCACGGTCAATCTGCGGAACGGCGAGAAGGTGGGTGCCCACATCAGCCTGATGCAGATGGGCGAGAACCACCGCTCGGACGCGATCCTGCCGGCTCTCAAGCAGGCTGTGGACGACTCCCGGGTGAAATCCATCGACGTGAGTGGGGCGACCGACTTCTGGACGGCCGAGTACTTCACGAAGTCGATCGACGCACACTTCGCGGACGGTTCCACGCCTCCCGAGCCGACGGCCGACCACGAGAGCATCGGCAGCGCCGTCGCCACCATCCTGAAGCGGCAGCGGGGCAAGGTCTCGGTCACCAAGGAGGAGGGAGACCTGACCCGGTGAGCGCTGCGTCCTGGGGTGCGGCGCCCCCGTGAGTCAGACCCCGGTGCGGGGACCGCCCCCGCACCGGAAGCCCTCGGCGCAGGGGATCGCACAGCATGAGCCACGGCTGAACCGGGGCGGGTCCAAGCGTCTCCTGGTTCATCACCTCGATGCCAGTCGTTGCCAGGAGGCAGCCATGAACGTCAGCATCTCCGAGCGGCTCACCCGCACCCTGCGGGCGGGGCTGTCCGTGTCCAGCCGGGGGACGGTCCGGGCGCGGGTCACCAAGCGACTGCCGGGCGGGCTGCGGGTGACCGTGAGCGAGCCGATCATCCGGGGCAGGCGGCGGCGGTGAGCAGCGCTCCTGTCGAACGGCAATGACAATGCGTCATATCCACGGCCCGGAACACCGACATTAATTGACTACGCGGCCGCCTGAGGCGTGCAGTACGGTTGCGTTGTCCAGGTGCGCAGGCGGGGGTTACTTCCACTGTCAATGGTGAGGTCGCGGGTTCAAATCCCGTCACCGGCTTCGGGCCGGTGTAGCTCAGTCCGGGAGAGCGCATTGTCACCTCCACCGACTCCGAACTCTGGACCACAACTTCACATGCACCTCCCGGTGCGCAGGCCGCGGTTACTTCTTTTGGCAGAAGCCCTCGGGCGTGCGGGTTCGAATCCCGCGACACCGCAGCCGACTTGATCTCGGGAGGATATGCATCGGGGGTGCCCGGTGCGCAGGCAACGGATACTTCTCCGGATCAATGTGTCGCGGGTTCGAACCCCGCCCGGCCGGGCACAAGCCCGTCCGGTAGCTCAGCTGGCAGAGCGGTTGGCTACAAGCCCGTCGCCGACCTTGAACTCGGGCACCCCATTGCATGTCTTCCCCTCCTTCGTGAGGGGTTTTCTTCATGTCACGCTTCAACACCCGTACCACCCGTACCGCCCGGCCGACCGGCACATCTCCGGTGGCCACCACCGGTCGGACCGCCACCACCTTCGAGGGCGGCGCCGGCCGGCTGCGCGAGGCGAAGGGGAGCTCTTTCTCCTGTCGGTCGCCAACATGGTCGGCCAGGACACCTTCTACGAGCGCGGCGGTCAGCGCGACGACCGCTACACCCAGCTCGTGCGCCGGCTCGCCGTCGAGGACCCGGAGTGGACCGGCGGACTCCTCAACTGGCTGCGCGGCGAGGGCAGTATGCGCACCGCCGCCCTGGTCGGCGCGGCCGAGTTCACCCGGGCGCGGCTCGACGCGCAGCTGCCCGGGCTTTCCCGACAGGTCGTCAACTCCGTGCTCCAGCGCCCGGACGAGCCCGGTGAGCTGCTCGGCTACTGGACCTCGCGGTACGGCCGGAACCTGCCCAAGCCGCTCAAGCGCGGCATCGCCGACGCGGCGCGGCGCCTCTACCACGAGCGCTCTCTGCTCAAGTACGACACCGAAAGCAAGGGCTACCGCTTCGGCGACGTACTCGAACTCGTGCATGCCGCACCGGATCCGGACAAGCGCTGGCAGGGCGACTGTTCAAGCACGCCATCGACCGGCGGCACGGCCGTGGGAACGACATCCCCGCAACGCTGTCCACGGTGATCGCCCGGGAGCGGCTGAGCGCGACGCCGGTCGACCAGCGGCGCGCGGTGCTGCGGGACACCCCCGGGCTGCTCGCCGACGCCGGCATGACCTGGGAGGCGCTGGCCGGCTGGCTCCAGGGACCGCTGGACGCCGAGGCGTGGGAGGCGGTGATCCCGGCCATGGCTACTCGGCGCTGCTGCGGAATCTGCGGAACTTCGACGAGGCAGGGGTGTCCGACCAGGTCGCGGCGGGCGTCGCCGCCCGCCTCGCGGACGCCGAACAGGTCGCCCGCTCACGGCAGTTCCCGTTCCGGTTCCTGGCGGCGTACCAGCATGCCCCGTCGCTGCGGTGGGCCTGGCCGCTGGAGCAGGCGCTCGGACTCTCGCTGGACGGCGTTCCGGCGCTGCCAGGCCGCACCCTGGTCCTGGTCGACCGGTCCGGTTCGATGTTCGACCGGGTCAGTGAGCAGTCGAAGCTGAACCGCGCCGACAGTGCGGCCATCTTCGTGCGGCCGTGGCGCTGCGGGCCGAGCACTGCGACCTGGTCGAGTTCGGCACCGGCAGCAACCCGGTCGCCTTCGGCCGGGCGAGTCCGTGCTGCGGATCCTGGAGCGCTTCGGCAGCCTCGGCGGCACCAACACCACCGAGGCCGTCCGGCAGCACTACCGGGCCCACGACCGGGTCCTGATCGTCACCGACGAGCAGTACGCGGCCAGTTACCACGGCGACCCGACCAGCCAGCTGCCGGCGAACGTGCCGGTCTACACCTGGAACCTGGCCGGGTACCGGGTCGGCCACGGCCCGTCCGGGGCCGGGAACCGGCACACCTTCGGCGGCCTGACCGACCACGCCTTCCGGCTGGTACCGCTGCTCGAAGCCGGAGCCGGCGCGGCCTGGCCGTGGCAGCCGCAGGCGGCGTGAGGCCGCCTGCGGAAGCCCGCCGCCGGCCCTCTACGCGGCCCGGACTCCTCGCGTACCGCCAGGGCCGTGCACAGGGCCAGCAGTGCCATGACCTCCAGCAGCGGCAGCCAGGGCAGGGTCGTGGCCGCGTAGGCCTGGTCCGAGGTGAAGGTCTGCCGGATCGCGGCGTTGACCGGGGACCCGGGCAGCACCAGGAGCAGCAGCGCGGCGGCGGTGAGCGTCAGCGTTCCCGCCGCCCGGCCGCGTACCGGGAGCGCGCCGACGGCCGTCCCGGCCACGACCCCCACCAGCACGGCGACCAGCCCGTCCGCGACGATCGAGCCCAGCGGCGCGTGCGGGCCGATCGGCATGGAGCTCGTGGCCACCTCGAACCCGGCCCCCGCCGCGCCGAGTGCCAGCCCGCAGCCGAGGGCGACCGCCAGCGCGGCGGCGCGCGCGACCCGCGGACCGCCGGGGGTCGCGGCGGCGACCACGGCCCGTGCGGAGTCGGGCTCCATGCCCAGCGTCACCCTGGTCAGCCAGCCGCAGACGGGCACCATCATCCCGGCGCACCAGCCGAGCGAGTCGCCGTACTGCTGCCCGCCGAACCATCCGGTGACCAGCAGCAGCGCGCAGAGCAGCACCGGCGGCAGCCAGCGCTGCGAGCGCAGCAGAAAGGAGAGGTGGTACCCCAGCAACGGCGCCCACGCCGGGCGGGACCCGGCCGCGACCTGCGATCCGGTCATGCCGTCCGCACCTCCTCGACATGCACTGCCGGATCCGTCAGCAGCAGCCGGAGCAGCTCGTCCGAATGATTCTGATGAACAGTCAGCATTATTCGTCCATCGGTCATTTGAGCGACCTCGACGCTCTTCGCGTCCGGCCAGGCCTCGGCCCCGGCTGTCCGGCCGCGCAGGGTGATCCGCACCGCCGCTGCGCCGGACCGGCGTCCGGCCGCTCGGATCGACCCGCCCGTTGCGGAAGGTCCAGTGCACATCGGCCCGGCCGGCCAGGCGGGCCGGGTCGTGGTCGACAAAGACCACTGTCGCGCCGCGGGCCACCCGCTCCGCCACGGCCAGGTCGAGCGTGGCCCGCGCGGCCTGGTCGAGCCCGTCCACGCCTCGTCCAGCACCAGCAGTTCGGGCTCGCCGAGCGCGCCTGCGCGACGGCCACCTTCTGGCAGCTGCCCTTGGACAGTTCGCGGAGCGGCCGGTCCGCGAAGCCGCCGGAGCCGAACAGCTCCAGCACCTCCTGGGCCCGCCGCGCGGGCTCGGGCCCGCGCAGGCCGTGCAGTCGGCCCAGGTGCTCCAGATACCCCGCGCGCTGAACGGCAGCTCCGCGGCGAACCGTTCGGGTACATAGGCCCGCCGCCGCGGCGCGTCCAGCACCCTGCCCCGGCTCGGCCGGGCCGCCCCGGCGACGATCCGCAGCAGCGTCGACTTCCCGCTGCCGTTCCCGCCCACGGCCCGGATCAGCGCCCCGCCGGGCACCTCCACCCCGACCTCACGCACCACCCATGGCCCACCCGGCCGGTAACGCTTCCCCTCCGTCGAGTCGCACCCGCGTCAGCGTAGTCGGCCCCCCCGGATGGCACGGCCGGATGGCGGACCGGGGCGACCGGCCCAATGCTGACCGCATGAGCGAAGAGCGCGACTGGCCCGAGGCGATCGTCTACTTCCGCGAGGACCAGCAGCTGAGCCCACCGGTGCGCAGATCCAGGTCAGCGGCCGGGTGTCGTTCGAGGGCGCCTGGCTGCACATCCGGCTGCGGGACCGCGACGAGATCGTCACCGTGCGGGCGGAGGCGGTGGACCGGGTGGTCCGACGGCTCCCGGCAAAGCCCTAGCCCACCCCCTGCCCCCTGCCCGGAACCTTCCCGGCACACCCGGCACTCCGCCGGCCGACCAGGCCGGGCCTGACCCGCAGCGGTCCCGCCCGGTCGCGCCGTCAGCGCCTGGGCGGCCGGGCCGCCGGGCGCCCGGGCCGCCGGGCCGCTCAACCGTCTCGCGCAGCAGCGGAGTTCGCCCGGTGGCAAGGAGGCCGTCGCCCCGTCGACGCCCGGAGGGTACTGACAAGTAGGGCTCCTGGGGCCAGACTTGCCCCGTCCGCGTCAACTCTTGAGACGGAGCCCCGCCGTGACCCACTCCCCCGGAATCGGAACCGGATCCGGACCACCGCCCGCCCACTGGCGCTCGCCGCCGGGGCCGCGCTGTTCGCCGCGACCGCGCTGGCCGGTTCCGCCCATGCCGACGCGCCCGTCTGGACCGAGACCGGGCAGCCTGCAGAGCACGCTGACCGCGGGCGAGGGCGTGACCACCGTCCATTCGGCCGACGGCCAGGACACCGTGGTCTACCGGGGTGTCGGCTCGATCCCGCTGTCGGTGCTGGTCCAGGGCTGGACCCACATCGGTGACCCGGACTCCGCCGACGGGTACATCTTCGACGCCTACCAGAGCGGCGCCAGCAGCCCGACCAGCAAGATGTTCCGGGTGACCACCCCGTCCGGGGCGGCGTACGAGTACGTGCACACTCTGGTGCCGGGCGAGCTCTACAACAACTCCTTCGACGCCGTCTCCCCGGACACCCAGTGGATGGTCTCCGGCGAGTGGGGGACCATGTCCCACCTCCAGATCTACCCGACCCCGCTGCTCAACCCGGCGACCAGCCGCACCGGCGGCACCCTGGACCTCTCCGGGCTGATCCAGCTGGACCACCCGGTCAACGACATCCAGGGCTGCGACTTCACCAGCCCCACCCAGCTGATCTGCGCCTCCGACGACTCCTCGCAGACCCTGTTCCCGGACGCGAAGCCGCTGCTGGAGATCGACCTGCCGGGTCCGCTCACCGGCGGCACCATCACCGGGCATGTCACCGACCTCGGTCCGATCCCGGAGCAGAGCATCTGCTCGGGCACCTTCGAGGACGAGGGCGTGGACTACGACACCGACACCGGGGTGCTGCGGGTGGAGATGATCCAGCCGAGCATCTGCGGCGCGGTCACCAGCGTCTACACCTACACCCGCTCCTGACGGCCCGCCCCGGAACCGCCCGCACCGTGCCCGAACCGCCCGCGCCGGAACGCCCCGCTGACGCCCGCTCGACATGCGCGACCGCGGAACCAGCCGGACGATGGGTCCATGTTCGATCGGAAACCCAGCAGTACCGCCGCGCAGCAGCCGCAGGCCGACGAGTGGATCGCAGCCGAGGTCTTCTTCCGTGAGGGCCAGAAGCTCGACGAGCGCTTCCCGCAGCTGCGGGCGGGCGGTGAGGTGCGGTTCGAGGGCGGCTGGCTGCACTTCCGGCCGGGCGGGAACGCGCCGGGCGGGAACGCGGCAGGCGCGGACGCGCCACTGAAACCGACCAAGGTGGTCACCGTGTCGCGGAGGTGGTCAAACGCGTGGAGTGGAAGGTCCCGGGCTGACAGCGGTATGCCCCGGCCGCGCGGACAGAAGGCGGCCGGGGCGTACCGGTCCGGGATGCGACGACCGCGACGGACGGCCACGGCGGACGACCGCGACGAAGAGCCGCGCTGCTCGCCTACTCGCCGAAGTCGCCGCTGAGCGCGTCCTGGACGTCGCGGCTCAGGTAGAGCGGCGCGTCCAGGCCTTCGGCGTGCCAGGTCTGCGGACAGTTGCGGCGGATCGCCGCCGAGGCGCCGGGGCCCAGCGGGTCACAGAAGAAGACCACGTCCCGGCCGTAGCCGAGGTAGTCCCGGACCACCGCCTCGCCGCTGGTGTCGGCGCGCGGCATCCTGGGTTCGGGCTCGTCCAGGTACTGGTAGCCGATGGCCAGGTAGATCGTGCCGGCGTCCCCCTCCGGCCCGGCCCGGGTCCTCCATATCGTCTCCATGGGTCCGTTCTGCCCTGGTCTGCCCCAGGAAAACGGATCAGTGGAATCCGCTTGGCGGCCCGGGCCGCCATCACTCGGACGGCTCAGCCGCCCACCGTCCAGTTCGGCGGACGCCGCTCCAGGAACGACAGCATGCCCTCGCGTGCCTCCGGCGAGCCGAAGAGCAGCGCGGACCGCGCCACCATGGCCTCCTCGTCGCGTTCGAAACTGCGCAGCAGGTCGGCCGTGAGCAGCCGCTTGGTCTCCGCCAGGCCCTGCGGGGAGGCCTTGCGGAAGTCCTCCAGCAGCACCGCCAGCGCCTGCTCCGGCTCGTCCGCGGTCTCGGTCAGCAGGCCGATCCGCTGGGCCTCGGCCGAGTCGAAGACCGCGCCACTGAGGTACCAGCGGGCGGCGCCGCGCGGATCCAGCCGGGGCAGCAGCGCCAGCGAGATCACCGCGGGGCCAGGCCCAGCCGCACCTCGGTGAACGCGAAGGTGGACTTCGGGCCGGCCACCACCAGGTCGCAGGCGCCGAGCAGGCCCAGACCGCCGGCCCGGACATGCCCGTTCACCTGCGCGATCACCGGCTTGGGCAGTTCCACCACGGAGCGCATGGTGGCGACCAGGCGGCGCGGATTGGCCGTCGGGTCACCGCTGGTCGCCTCGGAGAGGTCGGCGCCGGCGCAGAAGGTGCCACCGGTGTGGGTGAGCACCACCACGCGCACCGACGGGTCCTTGCCCGCCTCGGCGAGCCCCTGCTCCAGCTCGGCCACCAGGCGGGAGGAGAGCGCGTTGCGGTTGGCCGGGGAGTCGAGCACCAGCGTGGCAACGCCCTGCTCGACGCTGTACCGGACCAGGGGCGGGGTCTCGGACATGGATGGGGTCCCTTCGGTTCGGCAGGTCTGGGCAAGTCCTGGCAGGACTCGGCGGGTCTGGGCGGTTCTTGGCAGGACCTGGCGGGTTCAGGCAAGTCTTGGCAGGTCTTGGCAGGTCTCGGCGGGTCTTGGCGGGTCTCGGCAGGTCCGCATGCTGAGATACCGACGCTACTCCCCGTAGCGCCCGCCGGTAAGGATCTTCCCCGGGGAAGCGGCGGGATCACACCGCCGCCCCCGGCCGGCTCAGCCCAGCCAGCCCGGCCGGACCAGACCCGACTCGTAGGCCAGCACCACCAGTTGTGCCCGGTCCCGGGCGCCGAGCTTGACCATCGCCCGGCTGACATGGGTCTTCGCGGTGAGCGGGCTGACCACCAGTCGGCCGGCGATCTCGTCGTTGGACAGGCCCAGGCCGACCAGCGCCAGCACCTCGCGTTCCCGGTCGGTGAGCCGCTCCAGCGGAGCGGAGCGCTCCGGCTGCTTGGAGCGCGCCGCGAACTCGGCGATCAGCCGCCGGGTCACCCCCGGCGAGAGCAGTCCGTCCCCGCTGTGGACCGCGCGCACCGCCCGGACCAGCTCGGCTGGCTCGGTGTCCTTCACCAGGAACCCGGCCGCCCCGGACCGCAGCGCCTCGAACACGTACTCGTCGAGCTCGAAGGTGGTCAGCACCACCACCTTCACCCCGGCCAGCGCCGGGTCGTCGGAGATCAGCCGGGTGGCCGCCAGGCCGTCCCGCTCCGGCATCCGGATGTCCATCAGCACCACGTCCGGCACCAGTTCCTGGGCCAGCCGCACCGCGGCCACGCCGTCGTCGGCCTCGGCGACCACCGTGATGTCGGGCTGGGCGTCCAGCAGCGACCGGAAGCCGGCTCTGACCAGCATCTGGTCGTCGGCGAGCAGGACACGGATCACAGGCCCTCCCTGGAAACACGGCGTGGCAGTTCGGCCCGGACCTCGAAGCCCGGGCCCTCGGGGCCCGCGCTGACGCTGCCGCCCAGTGCGGCGGCGCGCTCGCGCATCCCGGCGAGCCCGCTGCCGGAGCCCCCGGCGCGCGGCCCGCCGGTGGCCGACAGCGGCCCGGGGTCGGCGATGCGCAGCAGCAGCGCGGTGTCCCGGTAGGTCACCACCACCTCCGCGGTGCGCGCCGAGGAGTGCCGGATGACATTGGTCAGCGCCTCCTGGACGATCCGGAAGGCGGCCAGACCCACCCCCTGCGGCAGCGGCGCGGGCTCGCCCTCGGTGCGCAGCCGCACGGTCAGCCCGGCCGCCCCGGCCTGCCGGACCAGCTCGTCCAGCCGGTCCAGGCCCGGCTCGGGCGCCCGGGGCGCGGCACTGCCCGGGGTCCGCAGCGTGCCGAGCACCTGGCGGACCTCCCCCAGGGCGTCCTTGCTGGTCTGCTTGATGGTGGTGAGCGCGGTCCTGGCCTGTTCCGGATCGCCGTCCAGCAGTTCCAGGGCCACCCCGGCCTGGACATTGATCAGCGAGATGCTGTGCGCCAGCACATCGTGCAGTTCCCGGGCGACCGCGATCCGCTGCTCGTCGGCGATCCGCTGCTCGCGCTCGGCCCGGGCCTGCCGCCACTGCTCGCGGTGCTCGCTGCGGCTGCGGATCACCTCGGTGGCCAGCACCAGCAGCAGCAGCCACAGCAGCAGCCCCGCCTCACTCGCGGCATGGAACCGGCCCGTGCCCAGCGCCACCGCCAGATGCGCGGCGTAGAGGCCGCCGACCGACAGCCAGGCCGCGCGCCGGTGCCCGGAGAGCACCGCGTTGACGAAGCCAACGGCGCAGCTGAGGAAGGCCGGGCCGACCGGGAAGCCCGCCCACAGGTACACGGCGCCGACGGCGGCGGTGCCCGCGCAGACGGCCACCGGACGGCTGCGGCGCAGCAGCAGGAACGCCGGGCCGAGCAGCAGCAGGGTGTAGCCGAACGGGTCCAGCGGGTGCTGCGGCGCCGGGCCGTGCCGCTGCACCGCCTCGGTCCGAACACCTGGATCACGGCGACGGCCAACGCCGGGCCCAGCGGCCCGCGTGGCCGCCGTCCGCGCTCGCGTCCGCGCCAGGCCCACGGGGGCCCGCCGCCCCGGCCGTCCCGGTCCCAGGTCATGCCTGCACCGTAGGTCATCCGGCCGGGCTCCGGCGTCGCCCGCACGCGGTGCCGCGCCGTACTCCCCCGGTAGTAGTCACCGGCCCGGCAGCAGTCACCGGTCGGGCGTCAGCGACGGATCAGCATCTCCATGGACTGCCGGCCGAGCCCGTGCGAACGGGCCAGCCCGGCGAAGGTGGTGTGCCCCTGGGTGACCCGGGCGAAGGCCCGCCAGGCGGGGCGCAGCCCGATCGCCGCGACATGGAAGGCCCGCGGCCGGCGCTCGAACGCGGACATCAGCTTGCGGCCGATGCGCATCTCCTCGCCCAGGTCGGACTTGATCGCGAAGGTGTAGCCGAGGGCCTGCCGGTACGCCGCGGTCGTCGGTGGCGGTGGCGATCCGCATCGCCCACTCCCCGGCGAGCCGTCCGGAGCGCAGCGCGTAGGAGATGCCCTCGCGGGTCCAGGGCTCCAGCAGTCCGGCGGCGTCGCCCGCGACCAGTACCCGGCCCTTGGTGAGCGGGGAGTCGTCGGAGCGGCAGCGGGTGAGGTGGCCGGACTCGATCGACGGCGGGAATCCGGCCAGGCCGAGCCGGTCGATGAAGTCCTTGAGGTAGGCCCGGGTCTCCGCGCCCTTGCCCCGGGCCGCGATGACGCCGACGGTGAGACTGTCGCCCTTTGGGAAAACCCAGCCGTAGGAGCCGGTGAGCGCGCCCCAGTCCAGCAGCACCCGGCCGGTCCACTGCGCGGCCACGCCGGGCGGGACCGGGATCTCGGCCTCCAGGCCCAGGTCGACCTGGTCGAAGGTGACGCCGACATGGGCGCCGATGCGCCCGGGCTGCCATCCGCGCCGATGACCGCGCGGCCAGCAGGCTGCGGCCGTCCTGGAGGCCGACGGTGACGATGCCGTCCTGCTCCCGGCGGACGCCGCTGACGGCCACGCCGGTGGCCAGCACCGCGCCCGCCTTCTCGGCGCACTGCACCAGGCGCTCGTCGAACTCGTCCCGGTTGACCAGGCCGAAGAGCATCCGCTGGGAGCGGCGGGTGCGCGGCAGCCGTCCGTCCATGGTGAAGGTGATGGCGTGGACGCGGTCCTTCAGCGGCAGTTGGAAGCCGGGCGGGAGGGCGTCCCGGGAGGGGCCGATGATGCCGCCGCCGCAGGTCTTGTAGCGGGGCAGGGTGGCCTTGTCGAGCAGCAGCACCCGGCGTCCTTCCGCGCCGGGCGCGGAGGCGGCGGCGTAGGCGGCGGAGGAGCCGGCCGGTCCGGCGCCGACGACCACCACATCCCAGATGCCGCCGAGCTCGTCGGCCTCGCCGGCGTCGGCACTCTCCCGCACGCGCTCCTGCACGCGCGCCTCAGCCTCCGCTGAGTGCTCGGAGCTCTCGAAGGCGTCGGAGGTCAGGTTCTGCTCGCCGCTGGGGCCCGGGTTCTTCGTCACGGTTCCTCATATTAGAGCGAATCACTCCTGGACCAGCGTCTATCTATCTCCTGTGACGTCAGCGCCCGTGGTTCGGTTGCGTTCGACGGTGTCCGGTCGGTGTCGGATCGGCCTGCGGGCAGCGCTCGTCCGCAGCGCTCGTTCGCAGTCCCCGGACACTGACTGGCATGCTCCTGCTGCCCGCGGGCAAACCGTAAGGCACGTGATGGTTCGGTGGAGGGAGTGGTCGTGGGCAGGATACTCGGCAGGGAGCCGGTGCTGTGGCTGGCGCTGGCGGAGATCGCGGTGAAGTCGCTGTGCGCCCTGGTGTTCCACTTGTCGCCGGATCAGCAGGCGGTCGTGAACGCCGTCGTGGTCGCCGCCGCCGGGGTCGTGGTGGCCGTGTCGACGCATGACGGTGTGTCCGGTGCGATCCTCGGCCTGGTGCAGGCGGTCATGGCGCTGGGCGTGGGCTTCGGCCTGCACTGGTCGGCGGACCAGCAGGCGATGGTGATGTCGCTGGCCTCGGCGGTCGTGTCCGCGTTTGTGCGGACCCAGGTGACGGCGCCGGTGCCGTCGACCGCACTGCCCAAGCCGGTGACCGCGGCCAAGCCGGCCTGATCGTCCTCCCCCACCCGGGTGTCGCGCACCCGGGCCCCGGCACCGGCGGTTCGGTGGTCGGCGGTCGGCGGTCGGTGGTCGGTGGTCGGTGGTTCGGTGATCGGCGGTTCGGGTCACACGCATCAGTCCCGTCGGCTGTCACGAACCAGCCATACCAACCGCTGTACGGCGTGGTACCGCCGGAGCCAGAACGGCAGCCGGCGGTGATCCACGAAGGACCAGAGGTCGTCGTCGGCCTCGTTGCCACGGGGAAAACCCCGCAGCAGACCGAGGCACCGCTGATCCACGGTCCGGTGCAGCCGGGCGACATGGGCGAGCGCCACCACGCCCTGGCGGCGCACCTCCGGATCCCCGGCCGCCAGCGCACGGGCGACCCGGGGCAGGATCGCGTCCGGCTCCGGATGGTTCAGCGCCAGAGCGATCACGGCCACCCCGACGAGCGGCTCGCACCGGTCGAAGGCGGAATCGACCTCCTCGGGCCGCTCGATCCAGGCGCAGCGTCGAACCGTCCTGCCAGTCCACGGCCGGTGCCGCGCGGCGGGGTGTTCTCGTCCGGATGCACGGGCGGGACCCTACCGGGTCCTCCCCGGCCCGCCGCCTCCCGGAGGGCGGGCGGGCAGCAGCGTTGCGGCCGGGCAATCACGGCCCGGAGTAGCGAGCGAGGTCGGTGACGGCCCCGGTACAGCCGTTTCCGTCCGGCTGGTGGCCGCAGACCTTGAGCGTGGTCCCCGAGCTGTCGGCGCCGACCATCATCGAGTAGTTGTCGTAACCCCAGTGGATGAGAGCGGTCTGCTGGTCGCCACGTTGTTGGTGATGGTCGCGGTGTCCTGCGGGGCGCCGTTGGTGATGCCGCTCCAGGCAGCCCGGCAGCGGGGGCTGTAGTGCAGATAGATGATGACCGTACCTATCTGGGCTGTGGTGAGCGTGTGGTCCCTCCTCGCACCCGGTGGACTGCGGATCCTTGCCGACGCAGCCGATGCCCTGGCAGGACGGCGGCGGCAGAGCGACCTTCCCCGCCGTCGGCTGCGATCCGGCGCCCGCCCCGTTCCCGCTGGTCAGCCACAGGACTGCGGCCATCACGGCCATTCCCGCGACAGCGCCGAGCAGACCGGCCCGCCAGCCCCGGACCCACGCCCCGGCGGTGCGGGCCGGGGGTTGACCACCCGCGTCCCCGAGGGGCGCGGGCTCCGGGCGGCTCGCCTCCTCCGTCGCCGCGATGACGACGTCCTTGCGCGCCGGCCGGGCCGTGCCCTCGGTGGCCTCGTCCAGCAGCGCCAGCAGCCCGGCCGGGTCGCTGTCGGTGCAGGCCGCCAGCGCCCGCACTCCCTCGGTGGTGATCAGACGCTTGCCGTTGAGCCAGCGCTCCCACGATGCCTTGCTGTAGTGCGTGGCCGCTGCCATCGCGGACAGCGAGAGCCCGCTGCTGTCCTTGATCGACCGCAGCTCCTCCGCCAGCTTCCGCCCGGCGTCGGAGAGTTCCTCCGGGAGCGGCTTCCAGGTGGAACCCATCAGACCTCACACATCCTCGTAGTGGACCAGCCATCGACGAAGGAGGCCCCGGCACACCTCGCCACCGAGGAATTCCGCTGCTGGAGGGCCAACACCTCGGTGGCCCCACCCCCGTCCACCGCAACCTCCCGCAGCGGAGAGGAGAGCAAACCGATTATAAGTGATCTTCGCCAGTCGCCAGTCACCAGTCACCGGTGACCGGTCCGCGCGGCCGCACCCGGGCAGTCTCCCCCGCGCCGGTCCGCCACAGGCGCCGCCCGATCCTCCTCGCCCCATTCCCGCCTCCACCGCAGGCGCATGGCTACCGCCGCACGTCGGTGACGCCCCGTAAGCTGCCACAGGGCCGCCCATGGACGAGGAGCATCCGCATGACCTACCGCTTGAGGACGATCGGCCGGGACGAGCACGTGGCGTTCATCGACAGCCTGCCTTCGGCGAGTCACATGCAGCTGCCCTCCTGGGGCGGCGTCAAGCCCGACTGGCGCGCGGAGAGCCTCGGGTGGATCGACGACGCGGACCGGATCGTCGGTGCGGCGCTCGTGCTCTACCGTCCGCTGCCGAAGGTCAGGCGCTACCTCGCCTACCTGCCCGAGGGCCCGGTCATCGACTGGCACGACGCCGACCTCGGCCGGTGGCTGGAGCCGCTGCTGGCCCACCTGAAGTCGCAGGGCGCGTTCACGGTGAAGATGGGGCCGCCTGTCGTCGCGCGCCGCTGGGACGCGGCCACGGTGAAGGACGCCATCGCCGATCCCCGGGCCCACCGGCTCGGCGAGGTCGAGGCCACCACCCAGGACCCCAGGGCCTACGAGCTCATGGAACGGCTGCGGGGCATGGGCTGGCAGCAGTCCGGCGGCGGCAGCGAGGAGGGCTTCGCGGCCGGTCAGCCGCGCTATGTCTTCCAGCTCTCCCTCGCCGACCGCTCACTGGAGGACATCCAGCGCGGCCTGAACCAGCTGTGGCGACGCAACGTCAGGAAGGCCGAGAAGGCCGGCGTCAAGGTCATCCAGGGCGGATACGACGACCTGGACGCCTTCTACACCCTCTACGCCGAAACCGCCGTCCGCGACCGGTTCATCCCCCGCCCGCTGGAGTACTTCCAGCGCATGTGGAACGCGCTGACCTCGGAAGACCCGGACCGGATGCGGCTCTACCTCGCCGAACACGACGGGGAGGTACTGGCCGCCGCCACCATGCTCACCGTCGGCAAGCACGTCTGGTACTCCTACGGAGCCTCGACCAGCCGCAAACGCGAGGTCCAGCCGAACAACGCCATCCAGTGGCAGATGATCTGCGACGCCCACGCCCTCGGCGCGAGCATCTACGACTTCCGTGGCACGACCGACACCCTGGACGAGAGCAACCACCTGCTCGGCCTGCTCCGCTTCAAGGTCGGCACCGGCGGCCAGGCAGCCGAGTACGTCGGCGAGTGGGACTTCCCGCTCAACAAGATGCTGCACAAGGCCTTCGACCTCTACATGGCCCGCCGCTGACCGACCGGCCGACCGACCAGACCGCCACCGCCGGGCTCAGCCGAGGCGCCGGTGGTGCAGCAGGAGCAGCGCCGACACGGCATTCGCGGACCGGACATCACCCTTGGCGATCAACTCGGGCACGCGGGCCAGCGGCACCCATTCACGGCGCTCGGACTCGAAATCGTCCTGCGGCTGCCCACATATTGCGCCGACTCGGCCCAGTACACGTGGTGCAGGGCATCCGTGAGCCCGTTGGACGGCTCGACCGTGAGCAGGTGCTCCAGCGGCCCCGGGCGCCATCCGGTCTCCTCCAGCATCTCCCGCGCGGCGGCTTCCTCCAGCGTCTCCCCGGCCTCGACAACCCCGGCGGCCAGCTCCCACCCCCAGGTGTCGGTAATGAACCGGTGCCGCCACAACAGCAGCACCTCGTCACGCTCATTGACGACCGTCGCCAGGGCCACCGGCCGCAGCCGCATCACATAGTGGTCCAGGTGCCGGCCGTCGGGCAGTTCGACATCAGCGAGGTTGATGCGCAGCCACGGGTTCGCATAGACCTCGCGCTCACCGAGGTTCCTCCACACCGACACGCCGTGCCCCCCTTCCGTCCACCGCCGATCAGCCGACGCTACCGCAGCCGTTGAGCACCACAGACAGCGACGCGTCGAACCGCCTCGGCCCGACCCGGCGGGCCCGGGGTGGAGCCCGTCAACGCCGGATGACCGCCCCGAGGGATCGGCTCCCGGTCTGGTTCCGGGTCAGGAGGCGATGGGCGTCAGAAAGATCCAGACGTGGCCGAACGGGTCCCGCAGCATCGACTGCCGTGCGCCGTAGAACATGTCGGTCGGCGGAGAGAGCAGTTCGGCGCCGGTGGCCACGGCCTGGGCAGTCAGAGCGTCCACGTCCGGCACGTAGACGTGCAGGGCGACGGAGGCACCGGCCCCACCGGGCGGCGAGAACGGTGCGTCGGCGTCACCGAGCATGAGCGTCGAGCCATGAATGCTGATCTCGGCGTGCATGATCCGCCCGTCATCGCCGTCGAGCCGGAAGGACTCCACCGCTCCGAACGCGGCGACGTAGAACGTGATCGCCTTGTCCGCCCCGTCAACCATGATGTGCGGGATGACGGCGTACTTGTACTGCTCGGGGATCTCCATGTCCCCCACGCTAGGCCCGCATCGACCACCCGGACATCGAGCGAAAGTCTCGCCCCCGTCCCTTACAAGAGACGTAGGACCAGAGTCGGTCCATGGTCTTCCGTGGTCGTAGTCGGTCGGAGCGCATGACGGATGTCCAGCGTCACCAGCCGACGAGTCACTGGCAGGAAGCGCCCAGGTCGCGGGTCAGACGGTACGGCCCCAGATAGTAGGACAGCGCTGTCAGCGATGGGCCGTCAGCGACCTCGCCATGAGCGATCAGCTTGAGCACCGCCGCCTCGGGCACCCACTCGACCCGTGACGCCTCGCTGCGGTCGGTCGGCGCACCGATGTATTCGCACCCCGTGACATGAAAGCTCCGGAAGTGCATGGTCGAGATGCCAGCCAGAGCGTCGTACTCAACCAGCGGAACAACCGCCCCCGGACGCCAACCCGTCTCCTCCTCGACCTCGCGACGAACCGCGTCCGCCGGCTCCTCCCCGGCTCAGCCCACCCAGCCGGCACCTCCCACCCCCAGGTGCCGGTGATGAACCGATGCCGCCACAGGAGCAGAAAGCGACCCCGATCGTCCGTGACGACCGCCGTCGTCGACGCTCGCGGCATCGTCAGGACATGGTGTTCGATCCGACCGACACCAGGAATCTCGACATCCTGCAACCACACATTGACGTAATCGCTGCCATAGACGAGCCGACGGCCGTGAGTCTTCCACTCCACCTAGGGATCCCTTTCACGTATCGATCAGCCCCTGCGACTCTCTCACGCGCTCAGCAAGGAATGCGACGGGCGCGGCCTGTCGCCAGGGAGTCAGTGTCCGCTCCAGGGCAGTCACCCTGATCCTGGCAGGTTGGACAGTGTTACCTGCTGCCAAGTCGAGTGCGGCATGGGCGAGACGGCACCCTTCCTCAATTTCTCCCTGCCTGATGCGGCACTCGGCAAGATCGAAGGTGAGAATGGCTCTGCCCTTGGTGTCAGCGGCGTCCCGTCCCTCCAGTGCAGCGTCGAGCAATCTCGCTGCTGTGTCGTGTTCGCCGAGGAGGGCATGCGTGGTTCCGGCGATGCCGTCGAGACGCGCACCGGTAAAGAAGTCAAGGCCACTGAACTCGCCAGCGCAGTCCAAGTGGGCTGCGGACCGGTCGAGGGCCATGAGCGCGGCAGCACGGTTGCCATTCGCCGCGTGAGATCGTGCGAGGTTGGCACTGATCCAGGCGCGGCGCCGTTGCGGGGCGGCGGCTGCGAGGACGTCCGCGTATTCCAGTAGCTCGACGGGCTCCCCGGTATCCGATGTCACAGACAGGGTGATGCTCTGCATGGTCAGCAGCCACGCAGTCAGGCCAACGTTGTCGGCCTCAGCTGCGGCGGCTTGGCCCATCTGGAAGAGAGCACTGGACTGCATAAAGTCGTCAGTGTCCATGTGTGCGAGACCCATGAGTCCAGAGAGGACCGTGAGGAGTTCCACGCATCGCCGACGGGCACTGATGGCTTGGGGATGGTCGAGGAGTTGGTGAATCTTACTGAGTTGACGGTTCATCGTGGGCAGTAGCTGTTCAGGGGCCGATGAGGGATAGCCCGTCGCCACCCCCATGACAGCGGCTTCGAGATGGAGGAGCACCTCGCTGCTGACCGTGGAGCGCGTGAGGGTGTCCAAGACCTCCCAGGTCTCCGGGCACAAGGCCCGGTCGGGCACATCTTCCGAGGCTTGGTCGACTTCCCAGGTGCGGCGGGCGAGTCCGAGGAGGTGGCCGGGGATGCGGAGGCCGTCAGATACACGCTCAATAACCTGCATGTTCGACATGACACGCTGTGTGCTCATGTGCTCAGAGACCCGGCTGGTAGTGAGGCCGGTAAGACGACCGATCCGCGCAGGAAAGAACCCCGCGTGGAGCTTGGCCAGGCGGAAGACCGCTCCAATGTCTCGGCGGGCGCAGGCTGCTACGAATTCAGGGTGGGCCAGCAGTCGGGACGGTAAGCCAAGTGGCTCGGAGTTGGTCATGCTGTGTACCTCTACCAGACCGATGGACGATCAGTGATGACTTGTCACTCTTTGACGGTAGTCCACGGTGAGTACCCAGTGTGGCCCTGTGAACACCTCTACATCGGACGGATGCTTTGGTCATGGATCCGACCATTTCGCAGGTGGGCGCCGTGTCGCCACATCAATCCCTCAACGCCCAGCTCTACTCGCTGGCCTGCATCGTCTGGAACTGCGACAACGTCGAGCTGTTGCCTGGCGATCATGTCCTCAGTAAGTGCCATCCGGGTCGGAATCTCCTGCGGGCTGTCGTGGCGTGTTCGAAGCACCAGCCTGGAGGTGCTCCATGACTATCTGGGATCTCAAGACTGCTGCTGCCGGGGAGAGTTGGGATGCGGTTCGGATTCCCTCCGGGGTTGGGGTGGCGCTGTGGTTGCGGTTGGTCGGGGTGCCTGAGAGCCGTCGGCGGCTCGGGCCTGTTGTTGTCTCCGACCGGTCGGCGGCGACCTACTGGCTCATTCCGACCGGCAGTCATGCCGACGACTGGCCTCGCGGGTGCCGACTGCTCAGTTCCGGGGGTGGGTTGTGCTGCCTGATGGAGCCAACCATTCCTATGCCTCGCGCTGGCTGCACCTGCCCGACATCCCGGGGCAACTCTCGGGTGCCGTATGGCTGGCCGAGGCCCTCAATCAGTTCCCCGTTCTGGAGGGCCGACTGTGAGCAGCGCCTTCCCCCACCCCACACCACCACCGATCTGGAGTTCCGGCCATGAAGGACCACCCCAGCGACGCCGCGCACCTGGACAGCCTCGGCTGGGTCGAGGGGCAGTGCGAGGTCTGCCGACGCACCGACCGGGCCGTCGCCGTCCACGCGGACGCCTGGCTGTGCCGGGAGGATCTGCGGTGGCTGCTGCACTTCAACCGCTGCGAGAACAGCGGAGCTGCCGCATGAGCGAGCCCGGCCAGGCGGGGACGCGGTCGGCGACCTTCAGCAGGCGGCCCGTGCCGTCGCCAGGATCGCCGGGCCCGAGCACGACGTCACCGCCGCCCTTCAGGCGACGATCGTCCGCGCCGGACGCTCACCGCTGGAGGCGTTCGAGGCCGTCGTCGGATTCGTCGAGCGGTCGCCTCGGGTCGAGATCCACAATGTGGCCTGGGCCCGGACTGCCGTCGGAACACCCGACGGCCCCTGGCAGTACCAGGCGACGCTGACCGTGTCGTACCAGGATCTCCGGGGGAGCCTGACGGCGTGACCATCAGGCCGGGGATCGGCCCGGAGGTTGCTGCTGAGCGTCCGGGCGGCGGGAGGTGATGCCGGTGGCGAGGCGGGCGGCCAGGGCGTAGGCGGTGGCACCGGCTGCGGCGCCGGCGCCGGCGCCGAAGGAGGCGATGGCGACCAGCGAGGACAGCGAGGGCCGGTCGCCCCCGGGCGGACCTCCCGGACGACCGGTGTGTCGCGCCGAGCGCCGCGCTCGCGCCGACGAAGCCCAGGACGCCGCGGCGGACGGGGGCGCAGGTTGATCGGCGCGGGGCCGGGGTGGCCGCGCGGAGCATCCGGTCCCCGGCGGCGGCCAGCACGCCAGCCCGGCGGCCGAGCTGGCCCACTGGAGCGCCAGCGGGGCGGGCATCCCGGCGATCTCCCGGCGCAGCGCGGGGACCAGCCGCTCCCGGCGCGGCCGTGTGGGTGAAGGCGTCCCAGCCGACGTGGGTGAGCGCGCCGAGCGCGGCCGAGGCGGTGAACCAGGCGGCGTCGTAGGGGTCGCGCTTGCCCACCGGCGGTCAGCCCCTCGGCGCGGTCGGCCCAGGGTTCGGGCAGCAGCGCGACCAGCGGCTCCCGCAGCAGCCCGTGCCAGGCGCCGACCAGCCCGGCGGCGATGGCGACGTCCAGGGTGACCACCGCCCAGGGCCGGTGGGTGGCCGCGCCGACGCCGTAGGACCCGCGGAACGCCGACTCCAGGAAGAAGGGGACGTCGGGCGCGAGCGATCCGGCGACCAGCGCGGAGGCGATCAGCGGGCCGCGGGCCCGGCCGTCGCGCAGCGGGGGTACGAAGGGCAGGACGGCGGCAGGGTGGCTGAAAGTGAACGGCACGCGCCCATCCTGCCCGTTGCCGACGCGGAGCGCACAACGGCCCACCGGGGCCAACGGCCATCAGCGGTACGGCGGCGAGCGGTGCGTGCCGGTGGCTCAGTGGTCGCCGAGGGTGGTGCCGGACTCCAGGTAGAGGGTCCGGGCGTCGCCGTGGGCCCGCAGGGCGGCGGCCAGGCGGCGGCCCTTGCTGTCCGGGAGCAGCGTCCGCCATTCGGTCTCGTCGGCGAAGCACCAGCCGCGCAGTTCCTCGGCCTGGAGCGAGACCGCCTGGTCGGGGGCAGGCGGCCGCCGTCGAAGACCAGCCGCAGGCCGCCGGTGCGCGGGCCGCGGTGCGGTTCCCAGTCGGCGACCAGCAGTCGCAGCCGCTCCGGTTCGAGCCGGATGCCGAGTTCTTCGGCGACCTCGCGGACCGCGGCCAGCGACGGCGGCTCGCCGTCCTCGACCACGCCGCCGGGGAACTCCCAGCCGGGCTTGTAGACGGGGTCGACCAGCAGCACCCGGTTCTGCTCGTCGAAGAGCAGTACGGCCGCGGCCACGGTGTCGCGGGTGTGCACCGAGCTTTCCGCGATCGGACAGCGGGAGGCTCCGGATCTGACCAACTCAGCGACTCTCTCCGCTGCTTGACGTGGTGTCAACTCGCTGGTGTCCACCACCGCCGCGTCCTCGACCAGCCAGGTGCGGGCCCGCTGGTAGTCGGCGAGGTGGTCGAGCCGCCACTGCCGGGTGGCCGCGGGCTCGGCCGCGTCGGCCTCGATCCGCTTCCGCAGGATCGTTTCCTCGGCATGCAGCAGCACATGGTGCACCGGCACCCGACAGGAGGCGATCGCGCCGAAGATCTCGTCCCGGTACTCCTGGCGCAGCAGGGTCATCGGCACGATCAGCGGCCCGGGCAGCTCGGTCAGCAGCGAGACCGCGGTGGCGGCGGCCAGCTGTCGCCAGGCGGGGTGGTCCTGGAAGTCGGGGGCCGACCGGTAGACCTCGGTCGGCAGCAGCCGGCCGAGGACCGCGCCGATCAGCTCCGGGTCGAACACCCGTGCCGCCGGGGAACAGTTTCAGCAACTCGCTGACCGTGGCCGTCTTTCCGACCCCGAATGTGCCATTGATCCAGACAATCACCGGTGTGCCCCCTTGTCGCCGACCGCTCCGGGCATCCTACGCAGCGGTGGCCGCGCCGTCAGCGACGACTGAACAGCCGCAGCAGGCCGCGCCGTTCAGCACCGCCGCCGGCTCCGGCGGCGCCGCGCGGGCAGGCGCAGCGCTGGGACTGCGGCACCCCGGCGAGCACCTGCTCGACATGGTTGCCGCAGCCCCGGTAGGTGATCCCCTGACAGGTGGCGCAGACGGCTCGACTGCACATGGCTTCCTCCTGGACGGCACACAGCGGCGCGCTACAACACGCACAGCGACTCACAGCGACGCGCGGCAAGCAGCGGCAAGCAGCGGCAAGCAGCGCGGAACGCGCGGCAGCGACGGCAGTACGCCGCCGCTGCCGCAAGAATACCCCATGGGGTATCTGGTCGCTCAGCCCTCCAGCTCCAGCAGCCGCTGCTTGAGCACCTTGCCCATGGCGTTGCGGGCAGTTCGGGCACCAGCACCACCCGCCGGGGACGCTTGTGCACCGACAGCCGTTCGGCCACGAACGCGGTCAGCTCACCGCCGGTGACCTGGTCCGACGGGATCACATAGGCGACCACCGCCTGCCCCAGATCGGCGTCCGGCACGCCCACCACCGCCGCGTCCTGGACCGCCGGGTGGTCCCGCAGCGCGGCTTCCACCTCGCCCGCGCCGATCCGGAAGCCGCCGCTCTTGATCAGGTCCACCGAGGCCCGGCCGACGATCCGGTGGAAGCCGTCGGGGTCGATCACCGCGACGTCGCCGGTGCGGAACCAGCCGTCGGCGGTGCGGGACTGTGCGTCCGCGTCCGGGCGGTGCAGATAGCCGTCGCTCAGGGTCGGGCCGCTGACCTGCAACTCGCCTACGGTCTCGGCGTCGTGCGGGGCCGGTGAGCCGTCCTCGGCGACCAGCCGGGTGCGCACCCCCGCCAGCGGCAGGCCGACGCTGCCAGGGCGGCGCTCGCCGTCGGCCCGGGTGCTGACGGTGATCAGCGTCTCGGTCATCCCGTAGCGCTCGACCGGGGCCTGCCCGGTGAGCGCGGCCAGCCGCTCGAACACCGGCACCGGCAGCGGCGCGCTGCCCGAGACCAGCAGCCGGGCCCGGGCCAGCGCCCGCGCCGCGGCCTGGTCGGCGGCCACCCGCGACCACACCGTCGGCACCCCGAAGTACAGCGATCCCCCGGCCGCCGCATAGGCCTCCGGGGTCGGCCTGCCGGTGTGCACCAGCCGTCCGCCGACCCGCAACGGGCCCAGTACGCCCAGGATCAGGCCGTGCACATGGAACAGCGGCAGGCCGTGGACCAGGGTGTCCTCCGGGGTCCAGGCCCAGGCGTCGGCCAGGCCGTCCAGTCCTGCGGCGACCGCGCCTCGGCTGATCAGCACGCCCTTGGGCGCGCCGGTGGTACCGGAGGTGTAGAGGATGAAGGCGGTGCCGCCGTCCGGCTCGGCCGGGGCTTCGCCGCGCTCGGCCGGATCGACCACCAGCGTCCGCGCGCCGTACGCCTCGGTGCCGGCGTCCCGGGCGGCGACCGCGAGCAGCGGGGCGCCGCTGTCGCGGAGGATGTGCTCGCGCTCCTTGGGCCCGGCGTCCGGCGGCACCGGTACCACCGGGACCCCGGCCAGCAGCCCGGCGACGGTCGCCACCACCGTCTCCAGCGTGGGCCTGGCCAGTACCGCCAGCGCCGGCGCCCCGGCGATCCGGGCGGCCACCGCCCCCGCGGCCGACCGCAGCCGCTCCCGGGAGAGCGCCCCCCGTCGACGGTCACCGCGTCGGCGGAGTCGGCCGAGCCACCCGAACCCGACCCGTCGGAACTCAAGCCCGCGGAACTGCCCCGGAGCTGCCCCCGGAGCTGCCGGTGCCGCCGTGCAATGCGTTGAGCAACCCCACTGCCCCTCCTCGTCCATGGCCTGCGCTGCGACCCTAACGCCCGAGGACCCCGGCCGCCGGTGCGGTCGGGGTCCTCGGGATGTGAGGTACGGCTCAGGCCCTGGTTGCAGGTCAGGCCGTGGCCGTGGTTCAGCCCTTGCGGGTTTTGATTTCGGTGGTGAGCTGGGGGAGGACGGTGAACAGGTCGCCGACGACGCCGTAGTCGGCGAGTTCGAAGATGGGGGCTTCGGGGTCCTTGTTGACCGCGACGATGGTCTTGGAGGTCTGCATGCCGGCCCGGTGCTGGATGGCGCCGGAGATGCCGTTGGCGATGTAGAGCTGGGGGGAGACCTGCTTGCCGGTCTGGCCGACCTGGTTGCTGTGCGGGTACCAGCCGCGTCGACCGCGGCGCGTGAGGCGCCCACGGGCGGCCCAGGGTGTCGGCGAGTTCCTCGACCACCGCGAAGCCCTCGGGGGCGCCGACGCCACGGCCGCCGGAGACCACGATCGCGGCCTCGGTCAGCTCGGGGCGCCCGGTGGAGACCCGCGCGGTGCGCGAGGTCACCTTCGTGCCGGTGGCGGTGGGGCCGGGTGACGGTGACCTGCTCGACGGTGCCCGCGGCGGGGGCCGGCTCGGGGAGGTGGCGTTGGGCTTGACGGTGATCACCGGCACCCCGTGGGAAACGCGTGAGGTGGTGGTGAACGAGGCCGCGAACGCCGACTGGGTGGCCACCGGGCCCTCGGGGCCGGCCGTGAGGTCCACCGCGTCGGTGATCACCCCCGAGCCCAGGCGCAGGGCCAGGCGGGCGGCGATCTCCTTGCCCTCGCCGGAGGAGGTGACCAGGACCGCGGCCGGGGTGCCGGCGCTGTTGGCGATCTGCTCCAGGGCGTCGACCTTGGGGACGACCAGGTAGTCGGTGAACTCATCGGCGTCGGCGGTGTAGACCTTGGTGGCGCCGTACTCGGCGAGGCGGGCGGCCAGGTCGGCGGCGGCGGGGCCGGCGCCGAGCAGGACGGCGGTGGGCTCGCCGATGCGGCGGGCCAGGGTCAGCAGTTCGAGGGTCGGCTTGCGCACGGCCCCTCTCGACGTGGTCGACCAGGACGAGGACTTCACCCATAGCTCGGCTCTCCAGGAAACGGTGTCTTGTGGCGGGTAGACGGTGGCGGTGGTGAGCTGCGGGGCTCAGATGAACTTCTGCGCGGCCAGGAACGCGGCCAGCTGGGTGCCGCCCTCGCCCTCGTCCTTGACGACGGTGCCGGCGGTGCGCGCGGGCGGGCGGTGACGGACTGGACCGCGGTCCAGGCCCCCGCCAGGCCGACCTGGCCGGCGTCCAGGCCCAGGTCGTCCAGGTCCAGGGCGGTGACCGGCTTCTTCTTCGCGGCCATGATGCCCTTGAAGGAGGGGTAGCGGGCCTCGCCGGACTGGTCGGTGACCGAGACCACCGCGGGCAGCGCGGCCTGCAGCAGCTCGGTGGCCGCGTCCCCGTCACGGCGCCCGGTCACGGTGCCGTCGGCGACGGTGACCTCGGACAGCAGGGTGACCTGGGGCACGCCCAGACGCTCGGCGAGCAGGGCCGGGACCACGCCCATGGTGCCGTCGGTGGAGGCCATGCCGCACACCACCAGGTCGAAGCCGGTGTGCTCGATCGCCTTGGCCAGGATCGCGGAGGTCCCGATCACATCGGTGCCGTGGATGTCGTCGTCGTTGACGTGGACCGCCTTGTCCGCGCCCATCGACAACGCCTTGCGCAGCGCGTCCTTCGCGTCGTCCGGGCCCACCGTCAGCACGGTCACCTCCGCGTCCCCCGACGCCTCCGCGATCCGCAGGGCCTGCTCCACCCCGTACTCGTCCAGCTCCGACAGCAGCCCGTCGACCGCATCCCGGTCGGTCGTGGTGTCCTCAGCGAAACGACGGTCACCAGTCGCATCGGGCACGTACTTCACACAGACAACGATCCTCAAGCTCACGGCCTGTCTCCTGTACTGGTACTGGTCACATCGGCAACTGTCGCTCGGGCGAGGGGCGGCTTCCGCCCCGCCTGCCGGGTTGCCGGAAGCATACTCGCGAGTAACCCGAACAATGCTACTCGCCGGTAGCTTACGCCGCGAACCAGGCCGCCCTGCGCTTGCGGCCGGCCGCCGGCAGCGGTGACCAGCCGTGCGCTCATACTCCCCACCTCGGGCGGATCCGTCGCCCCGGCGCAGCCCGCACCCCTGTGACTTTGCGCCCACTGCCCCCCGGGCGGCTCCGGCTGACCGCCGGTCAGGCACACCTGGCCCCCGACTCCGGCCCCCGACGCCGTGCGGTCCGGCCCCCGACTGCGTGCGGTCCGGCCCCGCCCTCAGCCGACGGCGAGCCCCACCGCCGCGATCACGTCGGCCGTACGCGGCTGCCCCGAGGCCCGCTGCACCAGCGCGCCGCGGGAGTCAAGCACCAGCACCGTGGGGGTGCGCAGAATCTCCAGCCGCCGGACCAGCTCCAGCTGCGACTCCGCGTCGATCTCCACATGGACCACCCCCTCGACCATGTCCGACACCTCCTCCAGCACCCGCCGGGTGGCGCGGCAGGGCGCGCAGAAGGCCGAGGAGAACTGCACCAGCGTGGCCCGCTCCCCCAGCTCCGCACCCAGCTCCGCGGCGTTCAGCCGCACTCCTTCGTCCCGCCCGCGCACCCGCAGCCTCCCGTCGCGGCGCATGCGCCACAGCCCGAAGAGCGCCGACAGCGCCAGTACGGCCGCGCACACCACCAGTCCCGTCATGGCACCAAGGATGCACTGCCGCGACCCGGCCGCGGCAGCCGGTCCGCCGCGTACCATCGCCGCATGGACTCCACCACCGGGCACCGCCGCTCGCCGCGGCTGACCCGGCGCCTGGTCATCGACCTGTGCCGGGCCTGCGCCACGCGCTGTAGCTGACCGCGCCGCCCGCTGCTCCGCGCACGTCCTTCCTCACCTCCTGCATCTCCTGCACAGGCACTGGAGTCCGCCATGCCCGAAACCCCCTTCCCCTCCCCTGCCCGGCCCGCGATCGACCCGCGCGGGCCGCGCTTCGCGGCCGTGCTCACCAGCGTCGTGCTGGCCGTGGTGCTGCTCACCGGCGCCGGCTGGCTGCTGGCCGCGCAGGCCCTGGTGTTCGCCGCGGGCGCCCTCGGCGGCCTGGGCCGCGCGCCGTACGGCTGGCTGTACCGCACCCTGGTCAGGCCCGGTTGGGGCCGCCCGCGGAACTGGAGGACGCCGCCCCGCCGCGCTTCGCCCAGGGGGTCGGCCTGGCCTTCGCGGCCATCGGGACGGCCGGCTATCTCAGCGGCGCGACCTGGCTCGGGCTGACCGCCACCGGCCTCGCCCTGGCCGCCGCCTTCCTCAACGCCGCGTTCGACTACTGCCTGGGCTGCGAGGTCTATCTGCTGCTGCGCAGGGGCCAGGACCGGTTGCGACCTGCGGGCCAGTAGGCTGGAGTCCGGTCGGTGTGACCGCAGTCTCCCCCGAATGGTGGTGCTGGCCGCAGTGACACAGCGCCACCACTCAGGGAACATGCATCGTTGAATCACCGGACCGGGCACCCCGCCCGAAGGAAGTAGGGCCTCACCGTGGCTGATCTCGTGTACCCGCCGATCATCGGAGCCGCACGGACCTTGTTCCGCGCACTCGACCTCAAGCTGGAGGTCGTCGGCGCCGAGAACGTGCCGCGCACCGGCGGAGCCGTACTGGTCAGCAATCACGTCAGCTACCTCGACTTCATCTTCGCCGGCTGGGGCGCGCTCAAGGCCGGGGGCCGCAAGACCCGCTTCATGGCCAAGGACGACGTCTTCCGGCACCGGATCTCCGGCCCGCTGATGCGTGGCATGAAGCACATCCCGGTGGACCGCTCGGACGGCCAGCCCGCCTACGACGCCGCCGTGCGCGCGCTCCGGGCCGGCGAGGTGGTCGGGGTCTTCCCCGAGGCCACCATCAGCCGCTCGTTCACCCTGAAGAAGTTCAAGACCGGCGCGGCCCGTATGGCGGCCGACGCGGGCGTCCCGCTGCTGCCGATGGCGCTGTGGGGCACCCAGCGGCTGTGGACCAAGGGCCGCCCGAAGAACCTGACCCGTCGGCACACCCCGATCATGATCATTGTCGGAGAACCGATTCGGCTGACCCCTGAGGACCGTCCGGTGATGGTCACCCGGCGGCTGCGGGCCGCCATGACCGAGCTGCTCGACCGGGCCCAGACCACCTACCCGGACTCCCCCAGCGGCCCGGAGGACACCTGGTGGCAGCCCGCCCACCTGGGCGGATCGGCGCCGACCCTGGAGGTCGCCGAGGCCGAGGACGAGCGGGAGAACGCCGAGAAGGCCGCCCGCCGGGCCGCCGCCGCAGCCGGGACGGCGGCCGGCTGAGCGGCCGCCGTCCCGGCTGGTGAAGGACGTCCGCTACTGCGTCCGCTACTGAAGGACGTTCACCGCCCGGGCCACGATCAGCGCCAGCGTCAGCAGCGAGACCACCGACTGGATGGTCATCAGCAGCTTGGCCCAGCGGGACAGCGGCATGGTGTCGGTGGGGCTGAAGGCGGTGGCGTTGGTGAACGCCACATAGAGGTAGTCCAGATACTCCGACTCCCAGTCGGCCGGGGCGATCCCCTGCTGCGTCATCTGCGGGAACAGCAGGTCGGGGTACTGGTGGTCGCCCATCGCCCGAGCGGTGGGCCACCGCGGTCCCACTCCCAGTACCAGAGGCTGAAGGCGATGATGTTGGTCAGCCAGATGCCGCCGCCGGTCATCAGCAGCGACACCGCGCCGACGGCGGGCCGGCCGTGCAGCAGGTCGCGCACCAGCGACACCGCCGACCAACCGTTGGCCAGGCTGACGGCGGCGGCGAGCAGCAGCCCCAGCGCTCGCAGCAGGGCCGTGCCGCGGTCGACCCGCGGGTGCGGGTTGGCCACCACCAGCGCGGCCATCAGCGCCAGTTCCAGCACCGGCAGCAGCCAGTGCGGGTGGATGGTCAGCCGCTCCGGCAGCAGCCACTGGACCACCACCGCCACGCACAGCACCAGAGTGACCGCCCAGCGGGTCTCCCCGGCGGTCCGCCGCCTCCAGGCGGGCACCGGCCCCCGACGGGCTGGGCGGCGCCCAGCAGCAGGCCCTCGATCCGCCCCAGCCGGCCGTGCAGTTGCTCGGCCAGGTGGTCGCCGGGCGGGAGCGGGGCGCCGGGCCGGGCCGACTGCTGGTCAGGGCGCTGCGGCTGCTGATCCGGGGGCTGCGGGTGCTGGTCGGCGGTCATGCTGATCATTGTGCCGCCGGGCACCACCGCGAGGGTCCAGCCCACTACGCTCATGCAGGTGAGCGACATCCCGGCAGCCGACCCCTCCGCCCACCGGCGTCCGGTGCGCGAGTTCCGCACCGAGGACCTGGCCCGCGAGGCGGGCATCCCGGTCCGGACCCTGCGCTTCTATCGGGAGCGCCGGCTGCTGCCGCCGCCCCGGCGCGAGGGCCGGATCGCCTGGTACACCGAGGACCACCTGGCCCGGCTGCGGATCATCGCGGACCTGCTGGAGCGCGGCCACACCCTGGGCGGCATCGCGGAGCTGCTCGCGGCCTGGGAGGACGGCCGGGACGTCGCCGAACTCCTGGGCCTGGAGGGCGCGATCGCCGCCCCCTGGTCCGAGGAGACCCCGGTGCCGCTGACCCGGGAGGAGCTGGACACGGCGTACGCGGGCCAGGTGGACGGCCCGAATCTGGCCGAGGCCATGGCGCTCGGCTATGTCCAGGCCACCGGCGACACCCTGACCCATGTCAGCCGGCGGCTGCTGGACGCCTCCGCCGCGCTGGTGGCCGAGGGCGTTCCGCTGGCCGCGGTGCTGGCGGCCGCCCGTGGCGTCCGGGCCAGCGCGGACGCCCTGGCCGACCTGTTCGTGGAGCTGGTGAACAAGGAGCTGCTGGGCAGTCTGGAGGCGCAGCTGTCGGCCGGGGAGACCACCCGGCTGGCGGACCGGCTGGGCCGGCTGCGGCCGGTCGCGCGCACGGTGGTGGACGTGGAGTTCGCGCTGGCGATGGACCGGCGGGTGCACACCGAGCTGGGGACGGTGCTCACGCACCTGGGCCAGCGTCCGGCCGCCGAGGACTGAGCGCGGCCGCCTCCCGGCGCAGCCTTCCGACCCTTCCGACCCTTCCGACGCGGGCCCGCCGGCTCTTCCGGCGCGCCCTTCTCGCGCGGCCCTTGTGGCGCAACATACTTCTCGCCCTGAACCTTTTAACTTGACCACCTAAACCTTCTGGGCCTAACGTATGCCTTATTGCTTGACCATCTAAAGCATCAAGTGCATGAAACTTCCGAAGGATGCCAGTCGCGCCATGAGCCTTGACCCGTCCCGTACCGCCGCGCCCGCACGCCGGGGCAGCACACCGCTGATCCTCGCGCTGGGACTGGCCGCCATGGTCGTCTCCATGGCGCAGACCCAGGTCATCCCGATCCTGTCGCTGCTCGGCAACGACCTGCACGCCGGCTCGGCGGGCGTCAGCTGGGTCACCACCGCGACCCTGCTCTCCGCCGCCGTGTTCACCCCGCTGCTCGGGCGGGTCGGCGACCTGCACGGCAAGAAGCGGACCCTGGTCGCGGTGCTGGTGGTCATGGTCATCGGCTCGGTGCTGGCGGCGACCACCACCTCGCTGACCCTGCTGATCGTGGCCCGCGCCCTCCAGGGCTCGGCCACCGCGATCTTCCCGCTGGGCCTGTCGATCATCCGCGACGAGGTGAAGCAGGACAAGCTGCACGGCGCCATGGCGCTGGTCAGCAGCACCCTGGCCTTCGGCAGCGGGCTGTCGCTGGTGGTCACCGGACTGCTGACCCAGGGCAGCCACCCGAACTACCACTCGGTCTTCTGGTTCTCCACCGCCATCTCGGTGCTGGCGCTGGCCGCCGTCGCCTTCATCGTCCCGGACGGGGGCAAGCGGGTCGGCGGGCGGATCGACTTCCTCGGCGCGACCACCCTGGCCGCCTTCCTGGTGCTGCTGCTGCTCGGCATCTCCCAGGGCCACACCTGGGGCTGGGGCTCCGGCCGGATCATCGGCTGCTTCGTCGGCGCGGTGGTCATGGCCGCGGTCTGGGTGCTGGTCGAGATGAAGGTGACCAGCCCGCTGGTGGACATGCGGATGTTCGTGCACCGGCAGGTCGCCTTCACCAACGTCGCCGGGCTGTTCGTCGGCTTCGCCTCCTTCACCTCCTTCATCGGCATCTCCTACCTGGTGCAGGTGCCCAAGGAGCTGGCCGGCTACGGCTTCACCTCCTCGGTGCTGCGTGCCTCCGTCGAGTACCTGCTGCCCAGCTCGCTGATCGCGCTGATCGCGGCCCCCATCGGGGGCATCCTGGTCCGCCGCATCGGCGCCCGCTACACCCTGGCGGTCGGCTCGCTGATCGGCGTGGCCGGCTTCGCCTGGCTGGCCTGGGGCCACGGCCACCCGATGGACGTGATCCTCGCCGGGATGCTCGCCGGTATCGCCATCGCCTTCGGCTACGCCTCCATGCCCGCGCTGATCGCCTCCAGCGTCCCGGTCGAGCAGACCGGTATCGCCAACGGCATCAACTCGATCTCGCGCTCGGTCGGCAGCTCCATCGCCTCCGCCGTGGTCACCTCGCTGCTGGCCTCCAAGATCATCCCGGGTCTCCCGGCCGGAATCCCGCCGCTGCCCCAGGAGAGCCAGTTCAACCTGAGCTTCGCCATCGCCGCCGGGGCGCTGCTGCTGACCGTCGTGGTCGGCGTGGTGGGTCTGACCCGCAACCCGCAGCCGCACACCGTCGCCGCCTCCGGCAACACCACCGCCCCGGAGCAGGCCCCCGCGCCCGCCAAGGCCGGCTGAGCCGGAGCAGGCACCGGAGCGGAACCACCGGGCCCCGCAGCGCTGACAGCGCTGCGGGGCCCGCCGCCTGCCCGGCCGGAACCGGCGGAGAACGGTGGGGCGGCCGGGTTGTCAGTGGCGCCTGTGATACTCGAAGCGGTCGGCGGCTCCCTCGCCGACCGCTTCGAACGCACAGGGGCGGACATGACGATCACCACGGCGGCGGTGCTCCGATGAGACTGCTGCACACCTCCGACTGGCATCTCGGGCGCAACCTCCACCGGGAGGACCTGCTCCCCGCGCAGCGTGCCTTCCTCGACCACCTGGTGGAGACCGTGCGCGCCGAGCGGGTGGACGCCGTCCTGGTCGCCGGGGACGTCTACGACCGCGCCGTGCCCAGCCTCGGCGCGGTCGGGCTGTTCGACCGGGTGCTGCACCAGCTGGCCGGGCTGGCCGTGCCGGTGGTGCTGATCAGCGGCAACCACGACTCCGCGCGCCGGCTGGGCGTCGCCTCCCGGCTGGTCGAGCGGGCCGGGGTGCATCTGCGGACCGAGGCCGACGGCTGCAACCGGCCGGTCCTGCTGGCCGACGGGCACGGGCCGGTCGCGGTCTACGGCCTGCCGTACCTGGAGCCCGCGCTGTCCGCCGCCGGGCTCGGCGCGGAGCGGGTCAGCCACGCCGCGGTGCTGGGCGCGGCCATGGACAGGGTCAGGGCCGACCTGGCCACCCGCCCCGGGGGACCCGCTCGGTGGTGCTGGCACACGCCTTCGTGGTCGGCGGCCAGGTCAGTGACAGCGAGCGGGACATCGCCGTGGGCGGGGTGCCGAGCGTCCCGCCCGCCGTGTTCGACGGGGTCGACTATGCCGCCCTGGGTCATCTGCACGGCTGTCAGACCGTCAACGAGCGGCTGCGCTACAGCGGCTCGCCGCTGGCCTACTCCTTCTCCGAGGCGGAGCACCGCAAGACCATGTGGCTGGTCGACCTCGGCCCCGGCGGCGAGGTCGACGCCCGGCGGATCGACTGCCCGGTGCCCCGCCCGCTGCACCGGCTGCGCGGCGCGCTCGAAGCACTGCTCGCCGATCCCGCGCTGGAGCGGTACCAGCAGCACTGGCTCCAGGTCACCCTCACCGATCCGGTCCGGCCGGAGCGCGCCATGGAGCAGCTGCGGGCCCGCTTCCCGCACACCCTCCAGCTGGCCTTCGACCCGGAAGCCCGCCCCGACGACGGCCTGTCCTCCTACGCCGCGCGGACCAGCGGGCGGGACGACACCGAGATCGCGCTGGGCTTCGTCCGGCATGTCCGCGGCAGCGATCCGGACGCCGCCGAGCGGGAGCTGCTGACCGCGGCCACCTCGGCCGTGGGCACGGCCGGGCGGGGTGAGGTCTGATGCGACTGCACCGGCTGCGGATCACTGCCTTCGGCCCGTTCGCGGACACCCAGACCGTGGACTTCGACTCCCTGGCCGCCGGCGGCCTGTTCCTGCTGCGCGGGGCCACCGGCGCGGGCAAGACCAGCGTCCTGGACGCGGTCTGCTACGCCCTGTACGGCACCCCCCGGCAACCGGCCGCGGACCAGGCTGCGCAGCGACCACGCCCGGCCCGAGCTGCGCACCGAGGTGCAGCTCGAGGTCACCCTGGGCGGCCGCAGGCTGGAGCTCACCCGCAGCCCGGAGCAGGCCCGGGCGAAGAAGCGGGGCACCGGATCGACCCTGGAGCGGGCGCAGACCCTGCTGCGCGAGTGGTCCGCCGACGGCGCGGACGGCCCCGGCTGGCAGCCGTCCAGCAAGTCCCATCAGGAGATCGGCCTGGAGGTGCAGCTGCTGCTGGGCATGAGCCGGGAGCAGTTCTGCCAGGTGGTGCTGCTGCCGCAGGGCGAGTTCGCCCGCTTCCTGCACGCGGACGCCAGGGACCGCGCCGATCTGCTGCGGCAGCTGTTCGACACCACGCGCTTCCGCGCGGTCGAGGAGTGGCTGGCCGAGCACAACCGGCAGGCCGACAAGGCCTGCCAGTCCGCGCGGGACGAGATCGGCGCGCTGCTGGAGCGGGTGCGCGAGGCCGCCGGGGCGGACGACCCCCAGGCCTTCGGGCCCGGCGCGGAGCTGGACGCCCTGGGCTGGGCGGCGCAGACCCGGGTCCAGGCCCGGGAGCAGCTGACCGTCGCCGAGTGCGGCCGGGCCGGTGCCGGGGAGCGGCGGGAGCTCGCGGCGGAGCGGGCGCGGGCGGTGGAGGTGCTGGCCGACCGGCAGCAGCGGCACCGCCAGGCGGCCCGGCGCGAGCACGAGCTGGAGCAGCGGGCGGCGGCGCAGCGGGCCGCCGAGGAGCAGTGGGAGCAGGCGCAGCGCGCGGAGGCGGTGCTGCCGCTGCACGGCCGCAGCCAGGAGGCCGAGCGGGAGCGGCGGCGGCTGGCCGGGCTGGAGGCGGCGGCGCGGGCGCCGCTGCCGCCGGGGCTGCGGGCCGCCGGGGCGGAGCAGCTGGCCGCCGCCGAGCGGGAGGCCCGCGAGCAGGTGGGCGGCCTGCGCGGGCTGCTCTCCGCCGAGCAGCAGTTCCAGGACAACGCCCGGCAGCAGGCCGCGCTGGAGGCCGAGCGGGAGGGGGCCGAGGCCGACCGGGCCGAGGCCGAGCTGTGGCTGGAGCAGTGGCCGCAGCGGCGGCGGTCGGCCGAGGCCGGGGTGGAGCAGGCCCGGCAGGCCGAGGCCGGGGTGCAGCAGCTCGCCGAGCAGCTGCGGCAGGCGCGGCGGCAGCTGGCGGCGGCCGAGCGGGCGCAGCCGCTGGAGGCGCGGCTGGGCCCGGCCCTGGAGCGTGAGCTGACGCTGCGCCAGCAGGCGGTCGAGGCGCACGAGGCCTGGGTGGAACTGCGCGAGCTGCGGCTGCGCGGGATGGCCGCCGAGCTGGCGGAGCGGCTGCTGCCGGGCGGCGACTGCCCGGTCTGCGGCTCGGTGGACCACCCCCGGCCCGCCGTCGCCGGGACGGACCAGGTCACCCAGGAGCGGGAGGCCCGGGCGGAGCAGGCGCACCGGGCAGCGGCACGGGCCGCCGAGGCCGCCCGGGAGTCGCTCCAGGAGCTGCGCCGAGAGCTGGCCGCGCTCACCGCCGTCACCGACGGCAGGCCGCTCGGCGAGCTGCGGGCGGCGGCCGACACCCTGGCAGCCGGGCACGAGCGGGTGCAGCGGCAGGCCGCGGCCGGCTACCGCGCCCAGGAGCAGGCCGCCGGGCTGGAGCGGGAGCAGCAGCGGCGGCTGGCCGAGTCGCAGCGCGCGGCCGAGACGGTGGCCCGGGCGACCGCGCTGCTGGGCGCGCTGGCGGAGCAGCAGCGCCGGCTGGACCACGAGCTGGCCCGCGGCCGGTCCGGTGCCGCTTCGGTGGCGGCCAGGTGCACCGAGCTGGAGCGCCGCGCCCAGGGGCTGGAAGCGGCCCTGGCCGCCGCCCGCGCCGCCACGGCGGCGGAGCAGGCCGCTGTCCGCGCGGCGGACGACAGCCTCACGGCGGCCCGGCGCGAGGGCTTCGCCGACGGCCCGGCGGCCGCGGCGGCCGCGCTGCCGCCCGCCCGCGCCGCCGAGCTGCGGGCGGGCGTGGCCGCGCACCGGGCGGAGCTGGCGCGGGTCGGCGCGGAGCTCGCGGATCCGGAGCTGCTGGCCGCGGCCCGGCTCCCGGCGGCCGAACCGGAGCGGGTCCGGGCCGCGCTGGACGCCGCCGAGGGCTCGCTGCGGCAGGCGCACGCCGCGGTGGACCGCGCGCGCGAGCGCTGCGCCGCGCTGGACCGGCTGGGCGCGCGGCTGGCCGAGCAGCTGCGGACGCTGGTGCCGCTGGCGGCGGAGCATGCCACGGCCGCCCGGATGGCCGCGCTGGCCTCCGGCAGCAGCGCCGGGAACACGCTGCGGATGTCGCTGGAGACCTACGTGCTGGCCGCCCGGCTGGAGCAGGTCGCGTCGGCGGCCGGGGCCCGGCTGGCGGTGATGTCCCAGGGCCGCTACCACCTGGCCCACAGCGACGCCCGGGCCAGGGGCGGCGGCCGCTCCGGCCTCGGGCTCAGCGTGCTGGACGCCTGGACCGGGCAGGAGCGCGACACCTCGACCCTCTCCGGCGGCGAGAGCTTCCTGGCCTCGCTGGCACTGGCGCTGGGCCTGGCGGACGTGGTCACCGACGAGGCCGGGGGCATGCCGCTGGACACCCTGTTCATCGACGAGGGCTTCGGCTCGCTGGACGAGGACACCCTGGAGGATGTGCTGGACGTCCTGGACCGGCTGCGCGAGCGGGACCGCGCGGTCGGCATCGTCAGCCATGTCGGCGACCTGCGGGCCCGGGTCCCGGCGCAGCTGGAGGTGCGCAAAAGCCGTTCGGGCTCGACCCTGCGCCAGCACGTCGCCGCGGTGTAGGCCGGCCGGCGGGGGCCGGCCGTGCTCCGGCGCCCTTGCCGCGGGCGCCGGAGCACGGTCCACTGGATCCGGCAGGAGTGCGACCGGCGAGGGAGGTCCCGGCATGGGTCCAGGCGTGGAGGGCGTGGGTCCAGGCGTGGGGACGGACCCCGGCGTGGGTCCAGGCATGGGGACGGACCCCGGCGTGGACGACCGGCGGCCGGCGGCGCGGGAGGCCCGGCCGTGGTGGCGGGACGCGGTGCTGTACCAGGTGTATCCGCGCAGCTTCGCGGACGGCAATGGCGACGGCGCGGGCGACCTGGCCGGGCTGCGCGCCCGGCTGCCCTATCTGGCCGGTCTCGGCGTGGACGGCCTGTGGATCTCCCCCTGGTATGTGTCGCCGCTGGCCGACGGCGGTTACGACGTCGCCGACTACCGCGACATCGACCCGCTCTTCGGCACCCTGGACGAGGCCGGGCGGCTGATCGGCGAAGCCCATGCGCTGGGCTTGCGGATCATCGTGGACCTGGTGCCCAACCACTGCTCGGAGCAGCACCCCTGGTTCCGGGCCGCGCTCGCGGCCGGTCCGGGATCGCCCGAGCGGGCCCGCTTCCACTTCCGTCCCGGCCGGGGCCCGGACGGCCGGCTGCCGCCCGGTGACTGGCAGTCGCATTTCGGCGGCCCGGCCTGGAGCCGGATCGACGAGGCCGACGGCCGCCCCGGCGAGTGGTACCTGCACCTGTTCGCGCCCGAGCAGCCGGACTGGAACTGGGACAACCCGGAGGTCCGAGCCGAGTTCGAGTCGGTGCTGCGGTTCTGGCTGGACCGGGGCGTGGACGGCTTCCGGATAGATGTGACCGACCATCTGGTGAAGGAGTCCGGGCTGCCGGACAGCGCCGGGCACCACGGCCGCCCCGACCCCTGGCGGGACCAGGAGGGCGTGCACCAGGTTTACCGGGAGTGGCGCCAGGTGGTCGACAGCTACCCCGGCGACCGCACCTTTGTCGCCGAGCTGTGGGAGAACCACCCGGAGCGCTTCTGCCGCTACCTGCGCCCGGACGAACTGCACACCGCGTTCAACTTCGCGCTGCTGCGGGCCCCCTGGGACGCCGCCGGTTTCCGCCGGGTGATCGAGGACACCCTGGCCGCGCACTCCCCCGTGGGCGCACCGCCGGTCTGGGTGCTGTCCAACCACGACACCACCCGCACGGTCACCCGCTACGGCCGGGCCGACTCCGGCTACGGCTTCGACCGGGAACGCCGGCACGGCCTGCCGGTGGACCTGGCCCTCGGTACCCGCCGGGCCCGGGCCGCGGCGCTGCTGACGCTGGCGCTGCCGGGCGGGGCCTATCTCTACCAGGGCGAGGAGCTGGGGCTCTGGGAGGTCGAGGACATCCCGGACCGGCTGCGGCAGGACCCGGTCTGGCTGCGCACCAACGGGGTGGACCGGGGGCGGGACGGCTGCCGGGTGCCGCTGCCGTGGAGCGGCGACCGGCCGCCGTTCGGCTTCGGCCCGGACGGGGCCAGGCCCTGGCTGGACGTACAGCCGGACGCCTGGCGGGAGTTCAGCGTGGCCGCGCAACTCGGGGCTCCCGGCTCGCTGCTGGAGCTCTACCGGGCGGCGCTGCGGCTGCGCGGGGCGCACCCGGGGCTGGGCGACGGCCCCATGTGCTGGCTGCCGTCCGAGCCGCAGGTGCTGGACTTCACCCGGCCCGGCGGCTTCCGCTGCCTGGTCAACTTCGGTCCGCGGCCGGTGCCGCTGCCGTCGCCGCCCGACGTACTGCTGGTCAGCGGCGGGCTGGTACAGACGGCAGAGGGGACGGCGCTTCCGGCCGACACGGCGGTGTGGCTGCGGCACACCCTGTCGACGGCCTGACCCGCCGCAGGCGCGGCCCACCGGCGACGCGACCTGCCTGGCGCTACGACCTGCCTGAGGGAATGAGGGAGCCCCGTTCGCACGGGGGAGCGATCGGGGCTTCCGGAGATCATCTTACGAGTAATCGCGCCGTCCGCCAGCGGTTCGGCGACACAGCTCACTGTGCCATCAGTCGCTGGCGCCTGATCTGTGGCTTATCCGAGGATTATCGGAGCCTTAAGCGACTGATGGCACGGCAGGCCGGCGGGCTCAGCCCAGTCCGGCCCGGCGCAGCGCGTCGGCCATGGCACCGCCACCGCCGCCGCTCTCGCCGCCCCGGGGCCGGGGCGCCCGGTTCTGCTGCTGGCCCTGCTGCCGCTGCTGCCGCTGGCCCTGACCGCCCTGGCCGCCCTGGCCGCCCTGACCCGTGCGGGGTGCCCGCTCCTGGCCGCGCTCCGGCCGCTCGGTCCGCTCCGGCCGTTCCTGGCCGCGGTCCGGACGGCCGGAGCGGGCGGCGGGCTGGGCCTCGTCGTCCAGCCGCAGCGTCAGCGAGATCCGCTTGCGCGGGATGTCCACGTCCAGCACCTTGACCCGGACGATGTCGCCGGACTTCACCACCTCGCGCGGGTCCTTGACGAAGGTCCTGGACAGTGCCGAGACATGCACCAGGCCGTCCTGGTGCACGCCGATGTCGACGAAGGCACCGAAGGCGGCGACATTGGTGACCGTGCCCTCCAGCAGCATCCCCGGCTCCAGGTCGGAGAGCTTCTCCACGCCCTCCTTGAAGGCCGCGGTGCGGAACGCCGGGCGGGGGTCGCGGCCCGGCTTCTCCAGTTCGCGCAGGATGTCGGTGACCGTCGGCACACCGAAGGTCTCGTCGGCGAAGACGGTCGGCCGCAGGCCGCGCAGCACCGCGCCGTTGCCGATCAGCGTGCGCAGTTCACCGCCGGTCTGCGCGAGGATCCGGCGCACCACCGGGTAGGCCTCGGGGTGGACGCTGGAGCTGTCGAGCGGGTCGTCGCCGCCGGGGATCCGCAGGAAGCCCGCGCACTGCTCGAACGCCTTGGGCCCGAGCCGGGCCACGTCCTTGAGGCCCTTGCGGGTGCGGAACGGGCCGTTGGCGTCCCGGTGCGCCACGATGTTCTCGGCCAGGCCGGCGGTGATCCCGGAGACCCGGGTGAGCAGCGGCGCGGAGGCGGTGTTGACGTCCACGCCGACACCGTTGACGCAGTCCTCGACCACCGCGTCCAGCGAGCGCGACAGCTTGGCCTCGGACAGGTCGTGCTGGTACTGGCCGACGCCGATCGACTTGGGGTCGATCTTGACCAGTTCGGCCAGCGGGTCCTGGAGCCGGCGGGCGATGGAGACCGCGCCGCGGATGGAGACGTTCAGCTCGGGCAGTTCCTGGGAGGCGTACGCGGAGGCGGAGTAGACCGACGCGCCCGCCTCCGAGACCACGGCCTTGGTGAGCTTCAGCTCCGGGTGACGCTTGATCAGGTCGCCCGCCAGCTTGTCGGTCTCCCGGGAGGCGGTGCCGTTGCCGATGGCGATCAGGTCCACCTGGTGCGCGGCGCAGAGCTTGGCGAGGGTGGCGATCGACTCGTCCCAGCGGTTGGCCGGGACATGCGGGTGGATGGTGTCGTGGGCGACGACCTTGCCGGTGGCGTCGACCACGGCGACCTTCACACCGGTGCGGAAGCCCGGGTCCAGGCCCAGGGTGGCGCGGGTCCCGGCGGGCGCGGCGAGCAGCAGGTCGCGCAGGTTGGCCGCGAACACCCGCACCGCCTCGTCCTCGGCCTCGGTGCGCAGCCGCAGCCGCAGGTCGATGCCGAGGTGGACCAGGATCCGGGTGCGCCAGGCCCAGCGGACGGTGTCCAGCAGCCAGCGGTCGCCCGGGCGGCTCCGGTCGGCGATCTCGAAGCGGTTGGCGATCCGGGCCTCGTAGCCGCCGGGGGCCTCGGCGTCGGCCTCGTCGCTGTAGGGCTCCAGGGTCAGGTCGAGCACGTCCTCCTTCTCGCCGCGGAGCATCGCCAGCACCCGGTGCGAGGGGAGCTTCACAAAGGGCTCGGAGAAGTCGAAGTAGTCGGAGAACTTGGTGCCTTCGGTCTCCCTGCCGTCGCGGACCTTCGCGGCCAGCCGTCCCCGGCCCCACATCCGCTCGCGCAGCGCGCCGATCAGGTCGGCGTCCTCGCCGAAGCGCTCGACCAGGATCGAGCGGGCGCCGTCGAGGGCGGCGGCGGTGTCGGCGACGCTCTCGTTCAGGAAGGACCCGGCCTCGGTCTGCGGATCCCGGCCCGGGTCGCCGAGCAGCAGGTCGGCCAGCGGCTCCAGACCGGCCTCGCGGGCGATCATGGCCTTGGTGCGGCGCTTGGGCTTGTACGGGAGGTAGATGTCCTCCAGCCGGGCCTTGGAGTCGGCGGCCCGGATCTGCGCCTCCAGCGCCTCGTCCAGCTTGCCCTGGCTGCGGACGGACTCCAGGATCGCGCTCCGCCGCTCCTCCAGCTCGCGCAGGTAGCGCAGCCGCTCCTCCAGGGTGCGCAGCTGGGCGTCGTCGAGCTCGCCGGTGGCCTCCTTGCGGTAGCGGGCGATGAAGGGCACGGTGGCCCCGCCGTCGAGCAGCTCGACAGCGGCCTGCACCTGCCCGGCCCTGACGCCGAGTTCCTCGGCGATGGTCTGCTGGATGGACGCGTTGTGAAGGGTCACGCTCGGTACCGCCTTCTCGCAGGGACTCCGGTCAGCATTCTGCCGTTCCCGGGGGCCGAGGGGAAAACCACCGGCATCCGGGCGGGTCGCAGCAAATAGACTGACGGGATGATCATTCGCGAGGCGACCGACGCCGACTGGCCCTCCATCTGGCCCTTTCTGCATGCCATTGTCGAGGCCGGGGAGACCTACACCTACCCCCGCGACCTGGATCAGCAGCAGGCCCGTGGGATCTGGATGCTCTCCGCCCCCGGGCGGACGGTGGTCGCGGTGGACGAGGCGACCGGCAGCGTGCTGGGTTCGGCCAAGATGAACCCCAACCACATGGGCCCGGCCTCGCACATCGCCGGGGCGAGCTTCATGGTGGACCCGGTCTTCGCCGGGCGCGGCGTCGGCCGGGCCCTGGGCGAGCATGTGCTGGCCTGGGCCCGGGCCGAGGGCTACCGGGCAATGCAGTTCAACGCGGGGTGGATGGCCAACACCCGGGCGGTGGCGCTGTGGCGCTCACTGGGCTTCGAGGTCCTGGCCACCATCCCGGAGGGCTTCCTGCACCCGGCCCTGGTTACGTCGGGCTGCACATCATGTACCAGCCGCTCTAGAAAGGCACCAGCCGCCCCGGACAGGCTCCAGCGGCTCCGGAGACACCGGGTACCGGGTTCAGCTCGGGCGCGGGACGGCGGCGAGCTGGCGGGACTGGGCGACCAGGCGGTCGGCGGAGTCCCAGATCTCGGCGTCCTCCTCCAGGAAGCCGCCGGCCAGGTTGCGGGTGGAGTGGACCACCCGCAACCAGCCGGGAACCGGCCTGGCCCGGACATGGACGGTGAGCTCGATGGTCGGGGTCCAGCCGAAGAGGCCCAGGTCGAAGGTGACCGGGGGCAGCGCGTCGACGGCGAGCAGCAGCATCAGCGGGTCGGGCTGCCGCCCGTCCGGGAGCCGCAGCCAGCCCTGGATCCGGCCCTCACCGCTGGGCGCGCCGACCGCCCAGCCGACGCAGGCCGGGTCGAGCCGCAGGTCGAGGCGGCTGAGCAGGTCGGCCTGCTTGAGGAAGTCGGGCGGGGCCTGGTCGGTGCCCAGGCACTGCTCCGGCGGGGGCATCTGCGGCGGGGTGGCGCTGGTGCGCACCTCCCCCTCGGTGGCGGCGGCCAGGTCGCCGTAGGAGGCGAGCACCCGCAGCCGCTCGACCGGGCTGCCGTCCTCCCGGTGCTGGACCAGGGCGGCCGTGCCGGTGGAGAGCGTGCGTCCGCTGCGGACGGTCTCCACCCGGACCTCGGCCGGGCCCGGGGTGGAGGCGCTGAGGTAGTAGCCGCTGATCGAGACCGGGTCGTGGTGGCCCGAGCCGTCCGCCGAGGTGCCGCGACAGCGCGCGCCCGGCCAGGGCCAGCAGCAGGCCGCCGTTGATCCCGCCGCCGATGCGCCAGCCGGGGTCGAGCACCGCGTCGTAGACGCCGGGCTCGCCCTCGCGCCGGGCCACGGCGGTACCCCGGTCGAACTCGTACGCGGTTTTCAGGGGCGGCAGAAGCCTCTCCGACCGGTGTCGTCGTCATGGTGCGGTCCAACCCTCCAGGAAGTTACTTACCAGTAATAGATCCTATCCCCGCTTCACTCGTCAAGGCGATCGTGATAGATCTGATTGCCCGTCAGTGAATGCGCCAGTGAATGCGGCACCGTGGAGGTCCGATGACGACCGAACCGCTCCTGCTCCGGGCACACCGGCTGGACGACCGGGTCGCCGTGGTCACCGGCGCGGGCAGCGGGATCGGCCGGGCCACCGCGCAGGTCCTGGCCGCCGCCGGGGCGCTGGTGGTCTGCGCGGACATCGACGGGCCCGCCGCCCGGCGGACCGCGGCCGGGATCGGCGGCAGCGCCGCCGCGCTGGACGTCGCCGACCGGGCCGCGGTCTTCGCCCTGCTGGAGACCACCGCGGCCGAGCACGGGCGGCTGGACATCCTGTGCAACATCGCCGGGATCATCCGCACCGGGCTGGTGGTGGACGTTCAGGAGGCCGACCTCGACGCGGTGCTGGGCGTCAACTTCAAGGGCACCTTCCACGCCTGCCAGTGCGCCGCCCGGATCATGTCCGCCCAGGGCGGCGGCAGCATCGTGAACACCGCCTCCGGGGCGATCGACTCGGCCACCCCGGAGATCATGAGCTACTCGGTGTCGAAGGCGGCGGTGGTCCAGCTGACCCGGAACCTGGCCGCCGAGGTCGGCCGGTACGGGGTGCGGGTGAACGCGGTGGCGCCGGGGCTGGTGCGGACCGCGATGACGGCCAGGCACTACCTGCTGCCGGACGGCAGTGTGGACCAGGCGGCCCGGGCGGCCGCGGAGAAACCGCTGCGCCGGATGTCCCCGCTCGGCCTGATCGGCGATCCGGAGGACATCGCCCACGCGGTGCACTACCTGGTCAGCGACGCCGCCCGGTTTGTCACCGGACAGATCCTGCGGCCCAACGGCGGCGTGGCGATGCCCTGGTGAGCACCACCGCGCCGCCGTCGCGGGCCGCTTGCGGTCAGCGGCCGCGCAGGGTGCGGTAGCGGGCGGCCAAGGCGCCGGTGGAGGAGTCGAGCGACTCGCCGCCGACCCCCTCGACCAGGACCGGCTCGATCTTCTTCGCCAGGACCTTGCCGAGCTCCACGCCCCACTGGTCGAAGGAGTCGATGTTCCAGATCGCGCCCTGGACGAACACCTTGTGCTCGTACATCGCGATCAGCTGCCCGAGCACCGAGGGGGTGAGCTCCTCGGCCAGCACGGTGGTGGTGGGGTGGTTGCCCTTGAAGGTCTTGTGCGGGACCAGCTCGGCCGGGACGCCCTCGGCGGCGACCTCCTCCGGGGTCTTGCCGAAGGCCAGCGCCTGGCCCTGGGCGAAGAGGTTGGCCATCAGCAGGTCGTGCTGGGCGGCCAGGTCCGGCTCCAGCTCGGCCACCGGCCGGGCGAAGCCGATCAGGTCGGCCGGGATGACCTTGGTGCCCTGGTGGATCAGCTGGTAGTAGGCGTGCTGGCCGTTGGTGCCCGGGGTGCCCCAGACCACCGGGCCGGTCTGCCAGCGGACCGGCTGCCCCTCGCGGTCCACCGACTTGCCGTTGGACTCCATGTCCAGCTGCTGGAGGTAGGCGGTGAACTTCGACAGGTAGTGCGAGTAGGGCAGCACCGCGTGCGACTGGGCGTCGAAGAACGCGCCGTACCAGACCCCGAGCAGGCCCAGCAGCAGCGGGACGTTGTGCTCCGGGTCGGCGGTGCGGAAGTGCTCGTCGACCAGGTGGAAGCCGTCCAGCATCTCGCGGAAGCGCTCCGGGCCGATGGCGATCATCAGCGACAGGCCGATCGCCGAGTCGTAGGAGTAGCGGCCGCCGACCCAGTCCCAGAACTCGAACATGTTGTCGACGTGATGCCGAAGTCGGCGACCCGGCGCGTTGGTGGACAGCGCACGAAGTGCCGGGCCACCGCCTCCTTGCCGGCCCCGAGGCCGTCCAGCAGCCAGTTCCGGGCGGAGGTGGCGTTGGTGATGGTCTCGATGGTGGTGAAGGTCTTGGAGGCGACGATGAACAGCGTCTCGGCCGGGTCCAGGTCGCGGACCGCCTCGTGCAGGTCGGCGCCGTCGACATTGGAGACGAAGCGGACGGTCAGGTCGCGGTCGGTGAAGGAGCGCAGCACCTCGTAGGCCATCGCCGGGCCGAGGTCCGAGCCGCCGATACCGATGTTGATCACGTTGCGGATGCGCTTGCCGGTGTGGCCCTTCCACGCGCCGGAGCGGACCCGGTCGGCGAAGGCGGCCATCTTGTCCAGGACCGCGTGCACCTCGGGGACGACGTTCTTGCCGTCCACCTCGATCACCGCGCCGCGCGGGGCGCGCAGCGCGGTGTGCAGCACGGCCCGGTGCTCGGTGATGTTGATCTTGTCACCGCGGAACATCGCGTCCCGCAGCTCGGCGACTCCGCGCGCCGCGGCCAGCTGCCGCAGCAGCGCCAGCGTCTCGTCCGTCACCAGGTGCTTCGAGTAGTCCAGGTAGAGGTCGCCGACCTGGAGGGTGTAGTTCTCGCCGCGCCGGGGATCGGCGGCGAACAGCTCCCGCAGACTCACCTCGCCCAGCTGTGTCCGGTGCTTGCCCAACTCGGCCCATTCGGGGGAGCGGTCGAGCGGAAGCCGGTCCAGACGGGTTCCCTCGGACATCACGTTGACTCCATCCTGATTCACCGCACGTTCGGTACGCGACGAGCCTAGTCACAAAACGTGATCCAGTCGCCGCGATCAGGTCCCGGTGATCTCGTCCCGGGCGGCGACCGAGGGCGGCGCGACCGGCACCCTGAGCCGTACGCCGAAACCGCCGTCCGGCATCGGCGCGGCCCGCAGGGTTCCGCCGAGCAGGGTCGCCCGCTCGCGCAGGCCCACTATGCCGTGCCCGCCGCCGGGCAGGTCCAGCCGGCCCGGCTCGGCCGGGGGGGGCGTTCTCGACCGCGACCAGCAGCCGGTCCCCGTCCAGCACCACGCTGACCTCGGTCCAGGCCCCGGGCGCGTGCTTGCGGACATTGGTCAGCGCCTCCTGGACGGTCCGGTAGGCGGCGCGCTCGACCGGCTCGGGCAGCACCGCGTCCTCGGGGACGAGCAGGTGCAGCACCGCGTCCACCTCGGATTCGGCGACCAGCCTGGGCAGGTCGCCGAGCCTGGGCTGCGGCACCAGCTCGGTCGGCCCGGCCCCGGCGGCGCGCAGCACCAGGATCATGGTGCGCAGCTCCTCCAGGGTGGCCACGGCCAGTCCGCGCAGCATCTTGGCGGTCTGCCGGACCTCCGGGTCGCGCGCGGTCACCTCCAGCGCCCCGGCCTGGACCGCGATCAGCCCGGCCTGGTGCGAGACCACGTCGTGCATCTCCCGGGCTATCCGGGCGCGCTCGCGGGCCAGCACGGTCTGGGAGTGCAGCTCCCGCTCGTGGTCACGCAGGGTGGCCAGCTCGGCGATCCGGGCCTGGAGGGTCTCCCGGGTCTGCGCCAGCAGACCCAGCGCGGCCGGGCCGCCGGAGAGCACCACCGCGTGGATGAAGTCCTGGGTGTGCTGGCTGGTGGTCTCGCTGTAGAAGTCGCTGAGCGGCCAGGAGACGAACATGCCGATGCCGACCAGGGCGGTGGCGGTCCACGTCTGCCGCCCGGGCGGGCGGCTGCGGGTCACCCCGTAGAGGGCGACCATGGCGGCGACGGACGCGGTGCCGGCGTACAGGCCGGGCAGGGTGACCAGCAGCACCGTCCGCGGGAACCGGACGCGCAGCAGCAGCGCGGCGGCGGCGACCACCGAGGCGTAGAAGGTCCAATCACGCGGCGGGGGGTAGTTCAGCAGCACGTCCAGCATGGCCGCGGCCAGCAGGACGACGGTCGCCGTCCACTCGCGGGCCCTGGGCGACGCCAGCCGCAGGAACCGGGGCAGGCGGGGCCGCGGCAGACGGCGGCGGGCGGCGTAGACGCCGGCCGGCAGTTCGGCGGGCCGGCGCAGGCCGAGGACGTTCACAGCGCCTCCGGGTCTTCGATCAGCCCCGCCCGCTCGGCCAGGACCGCCGCCTGAATCCGGTTGGCGACACCGAGCTTGGTCAGCACGGCGCTGACGTAGTCCTTGACCGTGGCCGCGCCCAGGTGCATCCGGGCGCCGATCTCCACATTGGACAGGCCCTGGCCGAGATGGCACAGCACCTGCCGTTCGCGGGCGGTGAGGCTGTCCACGGCGACGCTGCCGACGATCCGCGGGCGGCTGTCGCGCAGCCGGCGCAGCACCGGCTGCGACAGGCAGCCCGCGCCGGTGGCGACCGCGCGCACCGAGTTGACCAGGATCTCCGGGGCGGTGTCCTTGAGCAGGAAGCCGCTGGCGCCCATGCTCAGCGCCTGGTCGAGGTACTCGTCAGTGTCGAAGGTGGTCAGCATGGCCACATAGGGGCTGTCCGGCAGGGCACGCAGGCGGCGCAGCAGGGTGAGCCCGTCGATGTCGGGCATCCGGATGTCCAGCAGGACCACGTGCGGGCGCAGGGTCCGCACGGCGGACAGGGCCTCGGTACCGGAGCAGGTCTCGACGACCTCGATGTCGTCCGCGCTGCCGAGGATCATCGCGAGCCCGGAACGGATCAGCGCCTCGTCGTCCACGACGATGACGCGCACCGGTTCGCCGCGGATTCCATCGTTTGTTGCGGTAGGGGCCACGTGACTGTTCCTGACTCGATGCCTGACGCGTTCACCCGGGGGCGCTCCGCGACCGTATATCAGCGCGAATCCGCGGGGGAAACCGAACAACCCCCGGTCGGCGTTGGAATCACCCCTGGTCGGGGGTGCTTTCGACGGTTCGGCTACGACCAGGATGAGCCCTCGGCACGTACGCGTGCCAGATGGCGGGCATCACGGGGGGATGCCCGCCATCGGCTTGTCGGGGCGCCGTTCCCGCCGGGCGCCGCCGCGTGCTCTTCCCGCGGCGTGCCCGTCCCGCGGGGGCGCCTGTGTGGCTCGGGCGCCCCCGCCGGACCTCGCGGGTGTCGGCTCAGACCGAACGGCTGGGGCGGGTACCGCCGGGGTTGCCGGTGCCGCCGGTGCCGCCGCTGCGGCGCGGACGGCGGCTGCGCGGCTTTGGCAGCGCCGCTGCCGCCCGCACCGGAGCGCGCACCGCCGCCGGAGCCGCCACGGCCGCCGGAGCCCGCCGGACGCGACTTGCGGGGGGTCTGCGCCGGGACCGCGGGGCCGGCACGGTGATCACCACGGGGACACCGCTGGGCTTGCGGGCACCGGTGATCCGCGACAGCTCGGCCTCGCCGGAGCGCACCCGGTCGTTGTTGGGGTGATCCCGGCGTCGGACATCAGCCGGGCCATCTCCCGGCGCTGGTTGGCCAGCACCAGGGTGACCACGGTGCCGGACTCCCCCGCCCGGGCGGTACGGCCGCCGCGGTGCAGGTAGTCCTTGTGGTCGGTCGGCGGGTCCACGTTGACGACCAGGTCCAGGTTGTCGATGTGGATGCCCGGGCGGCGACATTGGTGGCGATCAGCGCGGTGATGTGGCCTTCCCGGAACTGCTCCAGTACCCGGTTGCGCTGCGGCTGGGACTTGCCGCCGTGCAGCGAGGCCGCGCGGACGCCGTTGGCCAGCAGTTCCTTGGCCAGCTTGTCGGTGGCGTGCTTGGTGTCCATGAACATGATCACCCGGCCCTCACGGGCGGCGATCTCCACGGTCACCGCGCGCTTGTCGGCGTCGGCGACATAGAGGACGTGGTGGTCCATGGTGGTCACCGCGCCGGCCGAGGGATCGACCGAATGGGTGACCGGGTCGGTCAGGAAGCGGCGGACCAGCCGGTCCACATTGCGGTCCAGGGTGGCCGAGAACAGCATCGTCTGGCCGTCCGGGCGCACCTGCTCCAGCAGATTGGTGACCTGCGGCAGGAAGCCCATGTCGGCCATCTGGTCGGCCTCGTCCAGCACCGTGATGGCGACCCGGTCGAGCCGGCAGTCGCCGCGGTCGATGAGGTCCTTCAGCCGGCCCGGGTTGGCGATCAGCAGCTCGACCCCGCGGCGCAGCGCGGCGGCCTGGCGGGTGATCGACATGCCGCCGACCACCGTCGTCACCCGCAGGTTGACGGAGGTGGCGTAGGGGGTGAGCGCGTCGGCGACCTGCTGGGCCAGCTCCCGGGTGGGGACCAGCACCAGCGCCAGCGGGCTCTTCGGCTCCGCCCGGCGCCCGCTGGTGCGGGCCAGCATGGCCAGGCCGAAGGCGAGGGTCTTGCCGGAGCCGGTACGGCCGCGGCCGAGCACGTCGCGCCCGGCGAGGGAGTTCGGCAGGGTCGCGCCCTGATCGGGAACGGCGTGGTGACGCCCTCGCGGGTGAGCGTGGACAGCAGCGCGGCCGGCATGTCCAGCTCGGCGAAGGTCTCCACGGCGGGCAGCGAGGGGGTGCTGCTGACCGGCATCTCGAACTCGCCGGTCTGCACCAGCGGACGCCGGCGCGGGGCGCCCGACTGTCCGGCGGAGCGGCCGCGGGAGGCGGCCGGGTTGGTGCGCGGGGCACCGGTGGGGCGTCCGAAGCGGGTCGCGGGACGCGGAGTATTGGTACGGCTGGTGCGATGGTTCATCGAGAACCTTCCTCGTAGCGGCACGCTTCGAGGAGGGCTCCGCTGCACATCGCGCGGAGGTTCACAAGAACGAGCCAGGGGGGCGGAGGGCCTCTCCGCAGTGGGGCGCCGGCCTGGCGCGCAAAACTCTGTAGGCCCAGCGTACGAGCGCCGGGCCTACAGAGTTCAAGTAGCGGGGACAGGATTTGAACCTGCGACCTCTGGGTTATGAGCCCAGCGAGCTACCGAGCTGCTCCACCCCGCGTCGGTAGCTCAACTGTAGCAGAGTGCGGTGATCACTCGGCTGCGCCCGCCAGCCGGGGTCGCGCCGGGCCGCAGGGGGCGCCGATCCGGCCGCCGCACGGGCCGGAACCGGCGGTCACGGCCACCCGCGCCCCCGCCGCGCCTTCCCCGCGCCTTGCCCGCGCCTTCCCTTTGCCTTGCCTGCGCCAAGGATTCCGGGCCGGGCGTATCCCGTGTGTGAAATCCCGTCCGGGCCGGGTTTCCCGCCTCTATCGTGCTGCCAAGTGCGCCTACCCCCCTGGAGTCCCCATGGCAGCAGTCGACCAGTACCCCCTCAGCCACGCCGCCGGGCCGACCGACCGCCCGCTGCTGGACGAGACCATCGGTGCCACCCTCGACCGTGCGGTCGCCACCTACAGCGAGCGTGAGGCGCTGGTGGACGCCGTCTCGGGCCGCCGCTGGACCTACCGCGAACTCGCCGAGGAGGTGGACGCGGTGGCGCTGGGACTGCTCGCGCTCGGCGTGCAGCGCGGCGAGCGGGTGGGTGTCTGGTCGCCCAACTGCCCCGAGTGGGCCTTCCTCCAGTTCGCCACCGCCCGGATCGGCGCGGTGCTGGTCACCGTCAACCCCGGCTACCGGACCCACGAGCTGGAGTTCGTGCTCAAGCAGGCCGGGGTGCGCACGGTCGTCGCGATGCCGGCCTTCAAGACCTCCGACTACGCCGGGATGCTGGCCGAGGCCGCCCCTCCTGCCCCGCGCTGCGTGACATCGTGCTGATCGGCGAGGAGTCCTGGACGGAGCTGATGACCGCCGGACGCACCGTGGACCCGGCCCGGCTGGCCGCCGCCGAGGCGGTGACCGGGCCGGAGGACCCGATCAACATCCAGTACACCTCCGGCACCACCGGCTTCCCCAAGGGCGCCACCCTGTCGCACCGGAACATCCTCAACAACGGTTACTTCGTCGGTGAGTTGCTGGAGTACACGGAGCAGGACCGGATCTGCGTGCCGGTGCCCTTCTACCACTGCTTCGGCATGGTGATGGGCAATCTGGCCTCGGTCTCACACGGCGCCTGCGTGGTGATCCCGGCCCCGGCCTTCGATCCGGAGGCGACCCTGCGGGCGGTCGCCGCCGAGCGCTGCACCTCGCTCTACGGGGTGCCGACCATGTTCATCGGCATGCTGAACGACCCCGGCTTCGCCGGGCACGACCTGTCCTCCCTGCGCACCGGGATCATGGCCGGCTCCCCCTGCCCGACCGAGGTGATGAAGCAGGTCGTGGAGCGGATGGGGATGCGCGATGTGTCCATCTGCTACGGCATGACCGAGACCTCCCCGGTCTCCACCCAGACCCGGACCACCGACTCGCTGGAGCACCGGGTCTCCACCGTCGGCCGGGTCGGACCGCATCTGGAGGTCAAGGTGATCGACCCGGCCACCGGCCGGACCCTGCCGCGCGGCAGCGACGGCGAACTGTGCACCCGGGGCTACTCGGTGATGATCGGTTACTGGGCGCAGCCGGAGCAGACCGCCGCCGTGGTCGACTCCGAGGGCTGGATGCACACCGGCGACCTGGCGGCCATGGACGCGGACGGCTATGTCACCATCACCGGCCGGATCAAGGACGTGGTGATCCGGGGTGGCGAGAACATCTACCCGCGGGAGGTCGAGGAGTTCCTCTACACCCACCCCGACGTGCTGGACGCGCAGGTCGTGGGCGTGCCAGACGAGCGGTACGGCGAGGAGCTGATGGCCTGGGTGCGGCTGCGGCCGGGCGCGCCCGAGCTCACCGCCGAGGCGGTGCGGGAGTTCTGCACCGGCAAGCTGGCGCACTTCAAGATCCCGCGCTATGTGCATGTGGTGGACGCCTTCCCGATCACCATCACCGGCAAGGTACGCAAGGTGGAGATGCGCCAGGAGTCGGCCCGGCTGCTCGGGCTCTGATCCGCCGCTGCCCCTTCACCTGCCGACCGGCTTGCCGCCGGTGCCGCTCAGGTGCTCAGGCGCTCAGCTGCTCAGCTGCTCAGCTGCTGCCGATGAAGGCGTCGACGGCGGCGGCCAGGGCGTCCGGCTGGTCCTCCGGGACCAGGGTGCTGCTGTCCGGGATCTCCAGGTAGTCGCCGTGCGGGAACACCGCCGCCAGCCGGCGGCCGTGCGCGAGCGGCATCATCCGGTCCTCGGCCGCCCAGACCACCAGGACCGGGCGGTCGAAGCCGCCCGCCTCGGCCGCCGCCCTGAGCAGCCGGCCGCGGCGGGCGCCGAGCAGGTAGGCCCGCAGATCGCGGCGGGCCCCGGCCTGGGTCAGCAGCGGCGTGGCCCAGCGGTCGGTGATCTCGCGCGGCACCGGCCGCTTGGACATCAGCCCGTACGCGATCGGCAGCCGCCGCAGCGACGGGAACCGCAGCAGCTGTACGGCTCCGGTCAGCCCGCCGGGCAGCCGGGCCGCCAGCCAGAGCATCCAGCCGGGCAGGCCCGGCGGGAAGTTCTCGAACGCCTCGATCGAGACCAGGACCAGCCGGGAGATCCGGTCCGCCGCCGAGGAGCCGGAGACGGCCAGCAGCATGCCGATGGCGGCGTCGTTCTGCACCAGGGTCACCCCGGCCAGCTCCAGCGCCTCCAGGAAGGAGCCGAGCAGCCGGGCCACGCCGTTCCGGGGAGAGGTCGGTCCCGGGCGGCATCGGGCGCAGGTGCGAGCCGAGCGGCAGCGTCGGCACCAGCACCCGGTAGCGGACCCGCAGCTCCTCCACCACATGCCGCCAGACCGTGCCGTCCGCCGCCGGCCCGTGGACCAGCACCACCACCGGCCCTCACCGCCGGTGTCCTGGTAGTCCAGGGGTCCTTGGGGAGCTCGATCGTAGGCATGTCTCTCACCATAGTTCCCATGCGGCCGGTTGGCACCATGACATACCTGCAAATAACCGGATTTGACGCCTGATCAGTCGCTCAGCCGCTCCCGCAGGGCGACCTCCAACTCGAAGCGCGCATCCGGGTCGTGGAGCGCCGGGCCGAACAACTCCTGTACCCGGTGCAGCCGCTGACGTGCCGTCTGTGGATGGATGCCGAGCCGGGCGGCCACCTCCGGGGCGCTGCCGCTGTTGGTCTGCAGCCAGGCCAGCAGGGTCGCCGCGAGCCGGTCGCTCTGCTTGGCGGTCAGCGCCGCCAACGGCTCCAGCCGCCGGGCCGCCATCAGCCGCACCAGCGGCGGATCGCTCAGCAGCAACAGCTCCGGCAGCCGGTCGTCGCAGCTCAGCGGCTCGGCGCCGGGCGCGGACGGGCGGCCGGGGGCGACCGTCACCGCCGCCCGCACGGTCCTGGCCCAGCGCAGCGAGTCGGCCGCCTGCTCCAGCGGCACCACCGGCCCGATCACCGCGCCCCGGCCCCGCAGCATCCGCTGCACCTGACTGTCCATCAGCAGCCTTGCCGGGTCCGGGACCAGCAGATACGGATCGGCGCAGACCAGATCCGCCAGGACCGGATCGGGCAGCCTGCGCCGACGGCCGCCGTCGGGACCGCCGGCCCGAGGGCGACGCAGGCCACCCGTTCCGGCAGCGGCCAGTCGGCGGCGACGGCGGCCTGCTCCGCCTCCGCCCGCTGCGCCCCGGCCACCAGCTGCTCCAGCAACCGGTGCCGGAGCTGGCCCTGCGCCCCGGCCCGGTCCGCCCGGGCCTCGGTGTAGCCCTCGACCGACGCCGAGGCGATCTCGTCGATATGGGCGAAGATCGCCTCGGCCAGGGTGACCACCAGATCCGGCCCGAGGCCAACCCGGCGCGCCACCCGGGCGTAGCGCCGCCAGGCCACCCGGGCGCCCAGGCGATAGGCGGCCTGGAGTGCGTCCAGGCTCCGCCCCTCCGCCAACTCCCGCGCCCGAGCGCGCGGTAGACGCGTATCCGCTCCTCGCTGAGGCCCCGCTCCAGGCGCGGTCCGGGCCGGGGCGAGCGCCGTCGTCGGTTCCGGCCCCGCCCCGGCCTCGCCGACCGCAGTTCGCCTGCCGTTCAGCCCAGTTCCGCCTGGGCTCCCACCTGCGGTTGCGCCGCGGGTCCGGCCGCCCGCCCGGCTGCCCGCGCCGTCCACCAGGTCGGCGAACTCGGCGAGTGCGGTCTCCACCCCGTGCTGGATTCCCGAGCCGAAATTCCCGGAGAGCGGCCTGGCGAATTCCGGGACCTGCTGCCGGATCTCCCTGATGATCTCGGTGGCGAGAGTCGCCTGTTCTTTTCTGATCTCCGCGGCGAAACTGCGCGGCAAAGCGTTCCACGGCCCAGCCAAGGCAGCCCTCTTCGTCCGGGCCCCACTGCTTCCTTCGAGCGGAACCGCCCGACGTGAGTATGCGGCGATGTTACTGGCGAGTCAATAGATCTGACATGCCTCTTCCCTGCCACCGGGCCAGGTCGGCAGCCCCGGCCGGACGTCCCCGGGCGACACGCGGAGCGCCTTCGCACTAAGGCGGATGACAGTTCCCTAGGATGCAGATGTTCGATTAATGGCATCTGGTCGAGCACTTCTCATCCGTGCCCGCCGAAGCCGTTGACGGGATTGGCCGGCGCTCCTAGCGTCCACGTCCCATCGCAGGCTCGACAATCCCGCCCGATGGCGAACCGGTTTTTCCCGTATTTCCACGACAAGGGACAGGACTCGGATGAAAGCGGACAAGAAGACCAAGAGACTCCGCCTGCTCGCAGCTGCCGCCGCCGGCGCCGTGGGTCTGGCCATGGCCGTCGCCCAGCCCGCCACCGCCGCGAGCCACTACCCGGTGAACTACGACTTCGCCACCGGGTTCCTGGCCGGAGCGCTCACCCCCACCCAGGCCCCGCTCGGCGCGAACAACTGGTCCTGCAAGCCGAGCGCCGAACACCCGTACCCCGTCGTCCTGGTCAACGGGACCTTCGCGAGCATGAGCGACAACTGGGGAGCGGCCTCGCCGCTGCTCGCCGACAACGGCTACTGCGTCTTCGCGTTCAACTACGGCGGCGCGACACCCGACTCGATCATCCAGAGCACCGGCGACATCCCCACCAGCGCGGGCCAGCTGGCCTCCTTCGTCAGCCAGGTGCTGACGGCGACCGGCAGCGCCAAGGTCGACCTGGTCGGCCACTCCCAGGGCGGGATGATGCCCGCTACTACATCAAGTACCTGGGCGGCGCGTCCACCGTCGACAAGCTGGTGGCGCTCGCCCCCAGCAACAACGGCACCACCCTCGACGGCCTCACCCAGCTGGCCACCCAGCTCAACCTGATCGACCCGATCAACGGTCTGCTGAACGGCCCCTGCGCCGCCTGCGTGCAGCAGGAGGCCGGCTCCTCCTTCCTCACCGGGCTCAACGCCGGCGGCGAAACCGTCCCGAGCGTGCAGTACACGGTCATCGAGAGCAACGGCGACGAGGTAGTCACCCCCTACACCAACGCCTTCCTGCCGCCCCCAACGTCACCAACATCCTGCTTCAGAACCAGTGCGGGCTGGACGCCACCGACCACGTGGAGATCGCCGCCGACCCGATCGCGCTGACCGACGTCCTCAACGCGCTCGACCCGGCCCACCCCCAGCCGGTCCCCTGCGAGGTCGTGCTGCCGATCACCGGTCCGCTGGGCTGACCCGCGCCGGGTGGTGCGGCCCCCGGTCGGGGCGGGCGCACCACCCGTGTCACATTCCAAGGCCTACGCGCACAACCCCCGGGTGCTGCTCACCGTGCTGCGGCTGGAGCGCAGGCTGGCCCGGTGGAACGCGCTCGACCCCGGGCTCAAGGCACTGGCGGTGATGGCCGCCTCCGCCGCCATCGGCTGCTCCTGGTGCATGGACTTCGGCTACTGGGAGAGCCACCAGCAGGGGTCAGCGCGGTGAAGCTCCGCCATGTCCCGGGCTGGCGCCCCCCCGAGGGGGTGTACACCGACCTGGAGCTGCTGGTCATGGGATACGCCGAGGCGATGAGCGAGACCGGGCCCACCGTCACCGACGAGATGACCCGGCGCCTCATCGGCGACCTGGGCGAGGCGGCCTTCGTGGAACTGACCGCCATGATCGCGGTCGAGAACCTCCGCTCCCGGGTGAACAGCGCCTTCGGCCTGGTCGGCCAGGGCTTCAAGGACCGCTGCGAGCTCGCACCGCGCGCTTGATCAGCCACCCCCACCGGCCGGGCACGCCGCGCGCACCGCAGACGCCCGCGGCATCCGGATCAGCCCCTCAAGTCCCCTCACCCACAGACCGGCTGACCGTTCGTCCATCATTCACGAGGCAGCAACCCGGGTTGCTGCCTCGTCTTCGTCCTGCGGCCGCACAGAACCGCGGAAGTCCTCCGGCATCCGTGCAACCCCGGGTGGACCGAGTCTTGTCTACTGCGTGAGCATCGGCGTCAACCACCGCGGAGGACCGCCATGGAGAGAACGAGCAAGCACGATCCACAGTTCACCGAATATGTGCAAGCGCGCAAGCCCTGGCTGCGGCGGACCGCCTATCTGCTGTGCCAGGACTGGCACCGGGCCGACGATCTGACCCAGGCCGCATTGATCAAGCTCTACCTCAACTGGGAGCGCGTGCAGAAGGCCACCCACCTCGACGCCTACGTCCGCAGCATCCTGGTGCGGACCTTCCTCAACGAACAGAAGACCACGTGGTGGTCCCGGATATCGCTGAAGGAAGGCGATATCGAGCAGCCCGGGCCGCTGCCACTGACGAGAACACCCCCGACCTGTTCAAGGCGCTCACCCAGGTTCCGCCACGCCAGCGCGCCGTGCTGGTGCTGCGCTACTACTGCGACCTGCCGGTGGAAGAGACCGCCCATGTACTGAACTGCTCGCCGGAACCGTCAAGAGCCAGACCGCGCGCGGCCTCGCCCGGCTGCGGCAGGCCCTCTCCCCCAAACCGTGAACCAGGACTGAGGAGCAGCCCGCCATGCAGTTCGAAGCCGAGCACCTCACCGACGCCTTCCACGCCGTGCTCACCGAGCCGCTGCCCGCCGACAGCAACGACCTGGCCGGTCTGCTGACGGAGGCCCGCCGCCGCCGCTCGCGCCGACGCACCCGTCGAGCCGTAGCCGTGGCCGCAGCCGCCTGCGTGGTCGGCGCGGCCGTACCCGCCGTGCTGCTGGGGCGCTCCCCGCAACAGGCGCAGCCCGCGGCACCGGCCACCCCCTCCTGCCAATCCGATGCACTGATGTTCGACATGAGCGTGCGCTGGCTCCCCGCCGCACTGGCCTACGTCCAATACTCCCAGCCAACGATTGGCGACGGACTCGCGACGCTGATGGCAACTCCGATCGCACCCGAAAGCGGGGGCCTCTATGCGGAAGTGAGCGCCGAGGGCCGCAGCCGACCGTCGTGGCCAGGCCTGCACGAGGCCGGGCCGATCAACGGCCACATGGCGTACTCCGCCAGCTGGAAGCCGGGGCCGGCCAGCACGATAGCGGGAAACGTAGTCGTCTTCGAGTCCGCGAACGGCCAGTGGGCCGAGGTCGAGACCGACTACCCGACCCTGGACGAAGCCCTCAAAATCGCCCGGAACACCGTGTTCACCGCCCCCACGCCCGTTTCGCTGCCGATCCAGTGGACCGGGCCGAAGAGCGCGCAGGTCACCGACAGCGCGCTCACCACCTCGGCCGGGAAACTGTACGAGGGCCAGGTCACCATCCAGATCAACAACAACGACAGCATCACCATCGCCGCAGTCCCCGCCGACGCCCCGCTGCCGACAACGCCAAAATGGACATGTCGGCCACCCGGATCGTCAACGGGCTGAAGGTCACTGTCAACGTCCTCACTCCCGACCGCGCCGACCCGGCGGCGGACGATCCCACCATCTACTTCAAGCACATCGTCTCCCTGGGCGCCGACCCGGCCCACTGGTCGTGCGACGTGATCCACGGCTAGCTCGGCAGTTCCCCCGGCCCCCGGGCGGGCAGCATGGACACCGCTCCGTGGAAAACCAGCTGCGCGCGACTCCGGGTCTGTATCAGGATCGTGGCATGGCTTGGGAGATCACGGACGACGTCGAGGCATTCCTCGCCGCCGCGGGCACGTATCTGGCGGCGGATCCGGTCCGGAACACGGTACTGCTGACCGCTGCCGCAGCGGTCCGGCAGCAGGGTCCGCACGCCTACGGGGGCGACGCGCCGCCGCAGTTCGGCTGGTGGCAGGAGGCGGAAGCGAGGCGGTGACGGGGCATTCGTGCACACTCCCCCGCGCGGCCCTGCTGGGCCGATGGCTGAGCCGGTCGCGCGTGAGCTGATGCGGACCTGGCTCAGCGGCGGCACCGACGTCACCCAACTCAGCGGTGGGGTACGGACCATGCGTGGCATGGCCGAGGAGTGGGCGTCCTCGGGCGGGATTGGTCCGTCCACCGGGAGCAGCGGTGCTACCAGCTGGGCGAGTTGCTCTGGCCGCACCCCCGGCCGACCGGCCGGGGCGGACGGCCGGGGCGGCGGATGTGCCGTTGGTGGCGCGGTGGTTCGCCGCCTTCGCGGAGGTCATCGGTGAGGGCGGGGACCTGCGCAGGCAGGCGGAGACCCGGGTGGCGTCCGGCCGACTGGTGCTCTGGAGACAGGCGACGGGCCGGTGTCCATGCCGGCTTCTCCCCGGTCCTGGCGGGCCAGGGGCGAGTCGCCCCGGTCTACACCCGCCGGGCTGCGCGAACGCGGCTACGCGGGCGCTGCCACCTGCGCGGCGAGCGAGGCGCTGCGGGCGGCGGGGCGGAGCGGGTGCTGCTGTTCACCGATCTTGCCAATCCCACCAGCAACTCGCTCTACCAGCGCCTCGGCTACCGCCCGGTGGAGGATTCGCTGGTCATCGACCTGCGGCGCTGACCTCTCCCCGGCGCCGCAACGGGCCTATAGGCAGGGGAAGTTCAGCTCGCCGACGGGTCGCCGATATCCTTCGGACGGACATGGCACAGCGTCGGTTCCGTCTCGCGAAGACCTTCGCGGGCCACCGCTGACCGCCGGGTGGCTTGGGATCCACGGCTCTGCCCGGCGGAGCCGTGGCCGTTCGCAGGCGCATGGAATGTAAGACCTGGGTATAATTGACTGTACACAGACGAAATCTGCCCTTTGCCCCCTGGCGCGCAGGGCCGCGGCACGGTATCCAGGAACGCGGTATCCGAGCGGCACGAGGCAGGGGGCGGGTGTATGGGCGCGGTGGTCACTGCGGTGAGCCGCAGCGGTGAGCACCGCTTCAGCAAGGCCAACGCTCCGATGATCCGGCTGCTGGCGGGGCTGGGAGTCGAGGGCGACGCCCATCTGGGCGCTCTGGTGCGGCACAGCGCGCGGGTGGCGGCGGATCCCACCAAGCCCAATCTGCGGCAGGTGCATCTGATCCACGCCGAGTTGCACGACGAGTTGGAGGCGGCCGGATTCCAGGTCGCCGCCGGTGACCTGGGCGAGAACGTGACCACCCGTGGGCTGGATCTGCTGGGCCTGCCGTACGGAGCGCGGCTGCACCTGGGCGAGCAGGCGGTGGTGGAGCTCACCGGGCTGCGCAACCCCTGCCAGCAGATCAACGACTTCCGCCGTGGCCTGCTGTGGCAGGTGCTGGACTGGGACACCGAGGGGCGGCTGGTGCGCAAGGTCGGGGTGATGAGCGTGGTGCGGGCCGGTGGCGAGGTGCGGCCGGGCGACCCGATCGAGGTGGAACTGCCGCCGCTACCGCACCTGCCACTTGACCCCATCTGAGCTGATGAGTCCGGATGATGACGTTACGTCAGTCCATCCGGTGCAGCCCCTCGGCCGCGGTGAGCTGACCGCCGAGGCGTCGGGCCGGGCCGGGGGCGGCGAGCACCGCGACGACGGCGGCCAGCAGCCACAGACCGGAGACGATCGGGAACCAGTGCCCGGGACCGGAGGCCGGGTAGGGGATGACATTGCGGTAGAGGGTGTAGCCGAGCAGGCCCAGCGCGGCGAGCGGGATCACCACCTGCCACATGGGCACCGGCATCCGGCGCTGCACGAAGATCAGCCGGATCGCACCGATGGTGGTGAGCGTGTAGGCGACCAGCAGGATCAGCGTGCCGATGGTGCCGCCCCAGACAAAGGTGTCCTCGGGGACCGCGGAGAACGCCAGCACACACAGCAGCAGGATGACCGCCATGGTCGCGCTGATCACCACCGCGGCGCGGGCGGGGGTGCCGCGCCGGGAGACCCGGCCCAGGCCGCCCTCGCCGAAGCCGTCCCTGCTCATCGCGAACAGCAGCCGGGCGGAGCCGACGGTACAGGCCAGACAGCAGCCGAAGGCGCTGACGGTGGCCCCGAGGGTGACCAGGTTGCCGACCCAGGGGCTGAGGTAGCCGGCGCCGAGGTCGCCGATCAGCGAGGAGGAGTTGCCGAAGGCGGCGGTCCCGGCCTTGTCGGTGCCGAAGCCCATCATCTCCACGGCGATCACGACCACGAAGAAGACCCCGCCGAAGAGGGTGGTGCCGAGGATCGCCCGGGGGATGTCACGGTTGGGGTTGACCGACTCCTCGCCGAGGGTGGACGCCGCCTCGAAGCCCGCGAAGGACAGGAATCCGAAGACCATGCCGAGGAACAGCGCGGAGGGGGCGGTCCCGGCCGGCACCGAGAAGACCGACATGGTGAACCGGTGCCCGGCCGGGGCATTGCCCACGATCAACCGGATCAGCACCACCGCGGTGATGGTGAGGATCAGCGCGACGTCCCGCGCCCTCCACCGTGAGCAGCAAGCAATTGGTCCCCGCGCCGCACCGAAGCGACGGTGAGCCAGCAGGCCAGCAGCAGCACGACCCCGGTGAGGATGAAGGGCGCGTCGGTCGGCGGGTGCGACCAGGCACCGACCCGCTGGAGGAAGGAGATCCCGAAGATGCCGACCACGGAGGAGGTGGTGACCCCGTAGAAGACATAGGTGCCGACCAGTCCCCAGCCCGCGACAACTCCGGTGCGCGGTCCCAGGGTTGCGCCGACGAAGGCGTAGACCGAGCCGGAGTGGTTGAAGTACTGGCAGAGCCGGACGAACACATAGGTCACCAGCAGCACCCCGACCGCGGCGATCAGGAACGCCAGCGGGACCGCCCGGCCGACGCTGGGCTCGGCCGCCTGCGGGTTGATGTTGACCGACATGCTGGGCGCCATCAGCGCCATCGACAGGCCGATGGCCTGCCACACGTTGAGGGTCCGGCGCAGGCCCTGCTCCGGCGGGCGGTCAGTGGTGGTGGGTGTGGAGTCGGACATGAGGGGAGTCCTTCCGCCGTACCGGGCCCTGGCGTGGGGTTTCGCGGGCTCGATACGAGTGTGGAGGCGGCAGCCCCCGGCGGTAAGGGGGCACGCCGCCATCCGGCCTCATGTCAGCTGATCCGATATCATCTGACGCAACGTCAATCAATCGTGCCACAAAAGGCGCTGTTCAGGCGAGCAGACCGGACCCCAGATAGTCGCTGCCGTTGCGGACTCCGGGCAACGCGAAGAAGTAGCCCCCGCCGGTGGGTTGGATGTAGTCCACCAGCGGCTCGCCGATGAGCCGGGTCTGCACGGACTCGAACTGCCGCACCACGTCCTGCTGGTAGCAGCAGAAGAGCAGCCCTACGTCGAGGTTGCCGTCCAGGTCGATGCCCCGGTCGTAGTTGTAGCCCCGGCGCAGGATCTGCTGGCTGTAGGTGGCCTTGGTCCGCGGGTTGGCCATCCGGATATGGGCGGTGAGCGGGATCCGCAGGCCGTTGGGGTCGGCCGCGTAGTCGGGGATGTCGGTCTCGGAGGTCCCGTCGAGCGGGGCCCCGGTGTCACGGCGGCGGCCGAACATGGTCTCCTGCTCGTGCAGCGAGACCCGGTCCCAGAACTCGACCAGCATCCGGATGATCCGGATCACCTGGTAGGAGCCGCCGTCGACCCAGCCCGGTTCGCCGCCCTGGCCGCGCGGGCCCAGATCAGCGCGTCGGTCACGGTTTCGTCGGTGACGTCCGGGTTGGCGATGCCGTCCTTGAAGCCGAGCTGGTTGCGCGGGGTGCCGGTGGGACGCGGATCGGCGTGGAAGCCGTCGGCCTTCCAGTTGATCTGCATCCCGGAGCGGGTGTGCTTGGCGATGTCGCGCAGCGCGTGCATCACCGTGTCCCGGGAGTCGGCGCAGATCTGGAGGGAGATGTCACCGTGCAGTTCGGTCGAGCCGACCACATGGTCGTCCGGGAAGACCGGCATCGGGGCGAGCCGGGCGGGCTTGCGGGCGGCCAGCCCGTAGCGGCTGTCGAAGAGCGAGGAGCCGACCCCGACCGTGATGGTGAGCCCGTCGCTGGGCACGACCGGGCCCAGCGTCTCGCTGTCCGAGGGCACGGAGGCCACGCCGACGTCGGGCGGGGTACCGCCGCCGGTGAGGAAGCGCACCCGGTCGGTCAGGGTCCGGAAGAGGTCCTGGAGCGAGGCCCGGTCGGGGGCGATGGCGTCGAAGGAGACAAAGCTCGCCGCGGCCTGCGTGGGTGTGAGGATGCCGGCCTGGTGCTCGCCCTGGAACGGGATGAGCCGTCCGGAGCCGGTGCTGCCGCTGCCGGCGCCGGTGTCGGCGGCCGCGCGGTCGGCGACCACCGCGCCCGCGCCGAGTACGGCCGCCCCGGCCGCGCCCAGCGCCGCGCCGCGCAGGAACGAGCGCCGTTGCAGGTGCGGGCAGCCGCCGTCCTGGCTCGGGGGGAGGGGCTGGTCGGTGTTCATGCGGAAGTCCGTCCGGTGAGCAGGTTGGGCACAGAGGACAGCTGCTCCAGGAGCTCGCCCAGGTCGCCGTCGAGGGTCTGCCGCTGCATCCGGGTGAGCGCGGACACCGGCGTCCAGGTGCCGTCGGGGGCGCGGCAGGCCAGCAGGGCGTGCTGCACGGTGGCCGTCCACTGGTCGATCGAGGTGAGCAGCGCCGGGTCGCGCGGCTGGATCAGCGAGGTGATCGTGGACAGCACGGCCTGGGTGCCCTGGGTGTTGGCGTAGACGGTGGCCAGGCTGGTGCCGCTGCCGTAGTCGTCGGTCCCGGAGAGCTGGAACTCCAGGGCGTTCTCCAGGATCTCGTGGCTGCGCAGCGGCAGGTCGCCCGGGTCGGTGTCCTCACTGGGGAAGTCGGCGATCAGGCCCTGCACGTTCTTGACCAGTCCGGCGGTCAGCGGGCGCAGCTCGGCGGCGGACTGGCCGTGCCACAGGCCGTACTCGATCCGGAAGAAGCCGGTCCACGAAGGGTCCGCGGTGCCCAGCGGCAGGCCGTCGGCGGTGCCGTTGATCAGGCCGTCGAAGTCCTGGAAGGTGTTGTAGGCCGCGCCCAGCCGCTCGTAGTCGAGGTGCGCGGTGAGCCAGTCGCTCTTGGCCTTGGCGAGGTCGCCCGCGACCAGGTCGGCATTCAGGGTGCGGCTGTCCGCGAGCAGCACCGGCAGGCTGCGGTTCACATAGGCGCGGTAGGCCGTGACCGGCGCGCCGAGGGCGAGGTCGGGCATCGGCTGCACACCGGGCACGGGGCCGGCCGAGGGGCCGGTGGCCCGGCCGCCGACGTCGTAGCTCGCCGAGGTGAGCACGGCGCCGTTGGAGAAGACGCAGCGGAAGGCGTAGCGTCCGGCGCCGAGCGTGGTGGACAGGGTCCGGGTGGTCCCCGGGGTGAAGTCCGTGACCTCGGCGTAGACGTCATTGCTGGCCGGCTGGATCAGGTACAGCTCGACCGGGTCGCGCGCGGTGTCCTTGAGCTGCATGACCTGGTGGCCGGCCACCAGGCCGGTGCCGCCGGTCGCACAGGTCTGTTCGTTGACGGTGATCACGGAGGCCGCGGAGCCGAGCTCGGCATACGCCGTGAGGGCGCCGCCGAGCACGACGGCCGCGGCGCCCGCCACAGCCGTCGCGCGCAGCGGGATCCGCCGTCCGCGCGGGATTGTCTTCCACATGGCGGTGGTTACAGAGTCCTTTCACGGACGGTGGGTCGGTGCGGTCGGTGCGGGCGGTGCGGAGCCGCGGGGCTCAGCTCCAGATGTCGGTGATCGCGGTCGCGCCCGAGCTGCTGCCGACCTCGGTCAGCCCGTACATCTGCTCCAGCGTGGCGAGCAGACTGTAGTGGTTGATCGTCTCGTCGTAGTCGCCGGACTTGACCGAGGCGCCCACGAAGATGGTCGGGATCTGGTTGTTCTCGGTGTAGTCGTCCTCGTCCCAGGTGACGATCAGCAGGCTGTTGTTGGCCTTGGCCCAGGTGGCGTAGGCCGAGATGTTGTTCTTCAGCCAGGTGTCGGCCTGCTGGATGGTGCCGTCGTGCATGTCGTCGTCGAGGTTCGGGATGACGAACGACAGCGACGGCAGGCTGGAGTAGGCCGAGCTCGACGGGAAGGAGGAGAACGGCAGCGAGTCGCTGGTGGGGACGTTGCTGAAGTTGATCCACGGCGAGTGCTTGCGGGCGTACTCGCCCGAGGTGCAGGTGGTGGATCCGGTCTTCGGCAGGCCCTCGGAGTAGCCCTTGAAGGTGTACCCGGCGCCGAGCAGCTCGGAGCCCAGGTTGGCGGTGTTGCCCTTGTTCACCGGACAGGTGTCGGCGGTCAGGCCGTCGGTGCTGCCGGAGAAGAGCGCCATGTAGTTGGGCTCGCTCGGGTGGGTGACCGCGAACGAGGAGGTCATCAGCGCACCCTGGGAGGCCAGGGAGTTCATGTAGGGCGCGTCGGTGGTGTTGCCGATGATGTCGGAGTAGGAGTGGTTCTCCTCCATCACGACCACGACGTGCGAGTACGTCGGAATGCTGCTCGCAGCGAGCTTGGTGGAGCTGTTGAGCTGTGCCGGGGAGGAGTGCGGAGCGAGCACGGCCACACCGAGCGCGGCGGCTGCGGCGGTGGCAGCGACCGGCCAGAGTGTGCGGGACCTCATACGCATGGTGACTCCACGGGGAGGTGTGAAGGCAGGCAGACGCCTGCCATGACATCCGGAGGGTAAAGATGCGGAGTGACACCCCATCATCCCACCGGCCTGCGGAAAGTGAACTTCTCGTGTCATGTAATTGTCAGCCCTCTCGACAACCCAGCCCGACTGTCCAGCCCGACGACCCGTCTCGACAACCCGGCCGCTGACCGAACGCGGTGACGGCAATGCCGACCGGCCCCGCCGTGGCACTGGCGGGGCCGGTCGGGGAGCGGTCGGACGGCCGGGACGCCTCAGTGGGGAGCGGCCTCAGACGACCATGTGGTCGAGGTCGGGGGCGCCGCTGGTACCGCTGCCGGAGAACTCGATGGTGTTGGCACTGCCGGCGTTCAGCTGGACGGTGACCGTGGCGGTCCCGATCACGCTGTAACTGCTGGCGGAGGTCTCCGCGAAGCTGACCGTCTGGGCGGTGCCGTTGACGGTGACGGTCGCGGGGCGGGCCTTGCCGACGCTGAGATAGGAGACGGTCATGGTGTAGCTGCCGGTGCTCGGCTCGGTGACGCCGGTGAAGGTGACCGTGCCGTCACTGCCGCCGCCGATGCTGCTGACCTTCTGCCCGTCCAGGCAGGCCGAGCAGCTGTTGGCGTCCGCGCTGCCGCCCAGGGTCGCCTGGTCCGCCTCGTACGTCCTGCCGCCGGGGCTGCCGCCGGTGCCGGTCACGGTGAGGGTGTAGCCGGCCGTGTGGGTGCCGGAGGCGGCGGTGCCGGTGATGGTGACCGGGTAACTGCCCGCGGCGGTGGCCGAGGTGGTGGCCAGGGTCAGCGTGGCGGAGCCGCCGGAGCTGACCGAGGCGGGCGAGAAGGACGCGGTCACCCCGGACGGCAGTCCCGAGGCGCTGAGCGCGACCGGCTCCGCGCTGCCGGAGGCCACCGCGGTGCTCACCGTCGCGGTCGCCGCGCTGCCCGCGGCGACCGAGCCGGAGGCGGGCGAGACCGCGACCGAGAAGTCGTTGCCGGTAGTGGTGCCGCCACCGCTCAGGGCGGACTGGAGTGCGCCGGCGAGGACGGCGCTGCCGCTCATGTCCAGTGCGGGCTCGCTGCTCTGCCAGGAGCGGACGTCGTCGACGTACTCGCCGCCGTGTCCGGTGAAGGCGGTGTAGGAGTCGTTCTCGCACGTGACCATGCCGGTCATCAGACCGCCCAGGCCGCCGCTGAAGTTGTCGGTGCCGTTGGGGCCGTTGACCACGGCGCCGGTGTCGATCGGGCCGGTGCCGTGGCTGTTGCCGAGGATGTTGGGGATCTGCGAGCCCATGCAGTCGGGGAAGGTGGTGCCCTCGCCGACCATGAAGCTGGTGCCCCAGGCGTTGTCACCGAGCAGCCAGTCCCGCTGCTCGCCGGCGAAGGCGGCGTACTCGGTGTCGCCGCTGGCCTTCTGGTAGAGCGCCTCGGTGGAGATGAAGCCGAAGGTGTGCGAGTCCACGTCGAAGTTGGTGTAGTCACCGCCCTCGTGGAAGATGTCCGACGCCGCGACCGAGGCGCCCATGGCCACCTGCGCCTTCAGATTGGCCACCAGGGCCGCCGGGGTCACCGCCAGCCCGGAGGGGTCGCCCGCGTTCTTCAGCGCGGTGATCAGATCGGCGTGCGCCAGCGCGCTGACGTCGTACAGGTTCAGCGTGTCCTGGCCCGAGTCGGAGGAGATGTAGTCCGAGGCCCAGGTCGCGGCCTGGGTCAGATAGGGGGTGTAGGTCGCCGAGGAGTCGCCGAGGTCCTGCTGGGCCAGGGCGATTTCGGTGGCGCCCAGTTCCATCGCGTCGTGCCAGATGGATTCGGGGTAGTAGGCCGCCGGGTCGGCGCTCTCCAGGGTGCCCGAGGGGCTGGTGTTCGCCTGGGCGTAGAGGGAGGTGGCGTCGGCCAGTTCGGTGGTGGCGGCGCTGGTGTTCCCGGCCTTGGCGTCGGCCTGGGCGGCGAAGGCGAAGGCGGCGGCGACCCGGCCGACCACGTCCGGGTCGATCCTGGCACCGGGGGCGGCGGCCTCGAACACCGGCCGGTTCTTCGCCGCGTACTTGTCGTAGGCGGTGCCGTCGGAGTCGTCCGCCTGCGGCAGCCGCCACAGGTCGTGGTCCCCGCCGTAGCTGCTCTCGTTCCCCTCGCCGATCCCGACCTGGAGGTACAGCGTCTTGGTGGACGCGTTGTACATCTTGTTCAGCCAGGTCGTCCCGTACTGCGCCTCGGCGGCCAGCGAGGCCGGCGCACTGCCGCCCATGGCCAGGTCCGCCGAGTACAGCAGGTCATCCGCATAGGAGGCGGTGAAGGTGAACTTCAGATAGTCACCCGCATCGAACCAGCCACCCTCGACATTCACCGGGGAGGCGCCGGAGACCGGGGTCAGGTTGCCGCTGATCTGGTCGCCGGTGTCGCCGTCGCTGCCCGGGATGAAGTCCGGGGTCTGGTAGACGGTGGCACTGGCGTCGTTGAGGTGCGAGGGCTGCCGGTTGAGCGGACCGCCGGTGATCACATCCGAACCGTCGCGCTGGTTCTGGAAGAAGTTGACCCCGGCCGAGACCAGCCCGCTGTAGAGCGAGGCCGGGGCCTCGATCTGGAAGGTGTCCGAGGTCGCCGCCACGCTGCCGGTGGTGACCACATGGTAGGTACCCGGGGCGGTCACCGAGGAGAAGTCGATCGGGTAGACGTCCGGGTAGGCCGAGTTCCACGAACCGCGGCTGCTCGTGGTCACCGAACCGGAGGCGACCGCGGTACCGGCGGAGTTCAGCACCTGGTAGCTGTCCCCGGAGACCGAACCGGTGGCCATCAGATACGCGATCTTGGTGTCGTTGGTGCCGTAGCCGACCTGGTCCACCCGCAGCAGCCCGGTGGTCGCCGCCTGCGCGGACGCAAGCGGTACCACGGCGGTGACCAGCACCGTCCCCACCGCCAGCGCCAGCAGCGTCCGGCGATCCGGACGTCGATGTGACGATCTCATGCAGAGCCCTCCATCGAATCGTTAGTTAACCTTCCTTACTTGATCTGGAACGGTAGGCACCCGGTGACGGGCCGTCAATCCCCTTGTCATGCCCTTTCTTAAATGTGACCCGCGCGCGACCGCGCCCCGCTCCCACCGCTCCGATTCGTGCGTTCAACTCCTGACGGTGCGGCTGTTCTTGACGACCCATCGGAACGGCAGCACACTGCTCCACAAGTCAGTTCACCTTCACAGCAGTTGTTTGAGAGCGCTCTCAACTCGCCGATTCCCAGCACCACTCCCCCACCGCACACTCCGAAGTGCCGTCAGTCGGAGCGGTCCACCCGTCCTTGCCTTCACTTCACGAACCAGAAGGGTGCCAGACCCATGCGCAGACCCACACCTCCGCATCACCGACGTACCCTCGCTCTGCTCACCGCCCTGCTGCTGCCGCTGGCCGGACTGCTCGGCCTGTCCGTCGGTGCGAGCACCGCCTCGGCCACCACCGTCCCCGCCGCGCCCAGCGGTTGGAGCACCGTCTTCAGTGACGACTTCAACGGCCCGGCCGGCAGCGGGCTCGACACCAGCAACTGGCTCTACGACACCGGCACCAGCTACCCGGGCGGCGCGGCCAACTGGGGCACCGGCGAGGTGGAGACCGTCACCAACTCCACCAGCAACGTCTATCAGGACGGCGACGGACACCTGATCATCAAGCCGATCCGGGACGCCAACGGCAACTGGACCTCGGGCCGGGTGGAGACCCAGCGCTCCGACTTCGCCGCCCCGGCCGGGGGCGAACTGGAGCTGAGCGCCTCCATCGAACAGCCCGACCCGGCCGACGGCCTCGGCTACTGGCCGGCGTTCTGGGCCCTGGGCGCGGCCGCCCGCCCGGTGGGCGCCACCAACTGGCCCAGCATCGGCGAGCTCGACATCATGGAGGACGTCAACGGCCTCAGCGAGCACTCCTCCACCTTCCACTGCGGGGTCGACCCCGGCGGGCCGTGCAACGAGACCACCGGCATCGGCAGCGGACTGCTGCCCTGCTCGGGCTGCCAGACCGGCTTCCACACCTACTCGGTGATCCTGGACCGCAGCAACACCTCGGCCGAGCAGCTGCGTTACTACCTGGACGGCACGCTGACCTTCACCGTCAACGAGAGCCAGGTGCCGGTGGCCACCTGGCAGGCGGCCGTGGACCACGGCTTCTTCGCCATCTTCAATGTCGCGGTGGGCGGCGCCTACCCGAACGCGATCTGCGGCTGCACCTCCCCCACCTCGGCCACCACCTCAGGCGCGGGAATGAGCGTCGCCTGGTTCGCGGTCTACCAGAAGCCCGCCACCGGCGGCACGCCCACTCCCACTCCCACTCCCACGCCGACCCCGACACCTACGCCCACCCCGACGGCCACGCCCACGCCCACACCGACCCCGACGCCCACCCCCACGGCCACGCCCACCGGGGCCTCCTGCACCACCACCGCCGTCTCCGACATCTCCGCCGACTGCTACAGCTCCGCGCAGGGCACGGTGGGCGTCAGCGCCGCCGGTGACAGCAACCCCAGCGGGGTGGACGGCAACCAGGTCGCCCAACTCGCCAACGGCAACTGGCTGGAGTACTCCGGGGTGAACTTCGGCAGCGGCTCCAGCCAGTTCGACGCCAGAGTCGCCTCGGGAGCCGCGGGCGGGGTGAGCGGGCTGGTCGAAGTGGTGCTCGACAATCCGGCAAACGCCCCGGTCGGCAGCTTCGCGGTGGGCAACACCGGGGGCTGGTCGTCCTGGGAGACCGTCCCGGCGAACATCACCGGGACCAGCGGCACCCACAACGTCTACCTGGAATTCGTCTCCCAGGCTTCCGGGAACCCGCCGTATGTGAGCCTGCACTACTTCGACTTCCCCACCCAGTAATCAGAGCAAGGGATGTGACGTCGGCTCAGCTGGTGGCGCGGACCACCAGCCGGGCCGGCGTGACCACCGGGCGCAGCGCCGCGGCCTCCTGCGCCCGGCCGGTGAAGGCGAGCTCGATCCGGGTGAGCAGCAGTCTGGCCATCAACCTGCCCATGCCCTCGATGTCCTGATGCACCGTGGTGAGTGCGAGCGGGGCCCACAGCTCGGCGGCCTCCAGGTCGTCGAAGCCCACCACCGCCACGTCCTCGGGCACCGCCCGGCCGTGTTCGCGCAGCACGGCCAGCGCCCCCGAGGCCATCAGGTCCGAGCAGACGAAGACCGCGTCCAGGTCCGGGCGGCGTGCCAGCAGCTGCTCCATCGCCCGGCGGCCGCCGGGCGCGGTGAAGTCGCTCACGGCGCACAGCGCGGGGTCGGCGTCCGGGAGGACCTCCCGGTAGCCGCGGAGCCGGTCGGCCGCCGAGGTCTGGTCCAGCGGGCCGGTGATCACCGCGATCGTCCGCCGCCCGCGCTCCACCAGGTGCCGCACCGCGGTACGCGCGCCGCCCAGGTTGTCGGCGTCCACATAGAGCGCCCCGTCCGCAGGCCCGGCGCCGTCCGCCGCGGCGGCGTCGGCCCCGTCCTCGGTGTCACCGTCGGTGCCGGCCCAGCCGGGCCTCCCGCCGTAGACGGCGGGCAGTTGCAGCCGGTCCACCAGCGCGGGCAGCGGATCGTCGGCGTGCAGCGAGAAGACCAGCACCCCGTCCACATGCCCGGCCGACAGATAGCCGCCGACCTGGGCGTAGTCACCGGTCTCGGCGATCAGCAGCAGCACCAACTGCACCTCGGCGGAGGCGAGTTCCCTGCTGATCCCGCGCAACTGGCGGGCGAAGAAGGGGTCGGAGAAGACCCGGCTCTCGGGCTCCGCGATCACCACCGCCACCGCATTGTGACGGCGCGTCATAAGTGCCCGGGCGGCCGGGTTCGGCACGTACCCCAGCTCCTCCACCGCCTGCCGCACCCGCGCCTGGACGCTGGCCCTGACCCCCGCGCCGCCGTTGACCACCCGCGACACCGTCGCCCGGGACACCCCGGCCAGGGCGGCGACCTCCAGCAGCGTGGGACGCGCGGGAGCGGCGGGCGGAGCGCCCCCGGTCGACTCGGTCACCTGCTGCTCCTCGTGGCACGACAACGGTCGGCTCCGGTCACGCTTGCCGGAACCGGCCCAGCGTACACAGTGGGCGGGCGCCGGGCCGGTCCATGGAGGACAAGCGCTAGACCGGGGGAGCAGTCCCCGGCGCATGGCCGCGGTGACCGCGGCGGTGCGGTCGTCCACCCGAGTTTGGCGAAGATCCGGATGAGGTGTGTCTTCACGGTGGCTTCGCCGATGAACAGCTCCCGGCCGATGTCGGCGTTGGTCCGCCCCTCCCCCACCAGCGCCAGTACCTGGGTCTCCCGCGCGGTCAGCGCGGCCTGCCGGGCGCCGGGGGCGCGCATCCGGGTGAGCAGCGTGGCCGCCGCCGTCGGGGCGAGCACGGTCTCGCCGCGCGCCGCCGCCCGCACCGCGGCGGCGAGTTCCAGCCGGGGTGTGTCCTTGAGCAGATAGCCGCTGGCGCCCGCCTCGACCGCCCGGACGATGTCGGCGTCGGTGTCGTAGGTGGTCAGCACCACTACCCGCACCTGCGGCAGTTCGGCGCTGATCACGGCGGTGGCGGCGGCTCCGTCCAGGCCGGGCATCCGCAGGTCCATCAGCACCACGTCCGGACGCAGCGCGCGGGCGAGCTCGCAGGCCTGCACGCCGTCGGCGGCCTCGCCGACGATCTCCAGGTCCTCCTCGGCCGCGAGCATGCCGGCCAGCCCGGCCCGGACCACCGGGTGGTCGTCCGCCAACAGCAGTCTGATCCGGCTCACGGTATCTCCACTCGGACGGTGGTGCCCGCCCCCGGGGCACTGTCGATCTCCAGGGTGCCGGACACCTGCTCCACCCGGGACCGCATCCCCAGCAGCCCGAAGGTCCGGGCACCGCCCTGGGCCGGGGTGAAGCCGGTGCCGTTGTCGCTGATCTCCAGCAGTGCCCCCTGCCCGCGTAGTCCAGCCGGACCCCGACGCTGCTCGCGGCCGCGTGCTTGCGGACATTGGACAGCGATTCCTGGGCCGCCCGCAGCAGCACCACCTGAACGTCGGCGGGCAGTTCCCGGGGGTGCCGAGGATCCGCACCTCGGTGGCCACCCCGGTCTCCTGGCCGCAGCGGGCGGTGATCCGCTCGATCGCGGTGTCCAGCGGGGTGGCCCGGAGCGGGACCGGGGCCAGCGCGGCCACCAGCGACCGGGCCTCGGCGAGGTTCTCCCTGGCCGTGCGCTCGGCCAGGGCCAGCCGCTCGCGGGTGGTCGCCGGGTCCTTCTCGACGGTGCTGTCCGCCGCCTGGACCAGCATCAGCAGGCTGGTGAAGCCCTGGGCGAGGGTGTCGTGGATCTCGTGCGAGAGCCGCTCGCGCTCGGCGAGCACCCCGGCCTGCCGGTGTGCCTCGTCCAGATCCGCGCGGACCGCCTCCAGCTGCTGGATCAGCTCGCCGCGCCGCCCGGCCTCGCGCAGCAGCACCTGGGTGAACACCCCGAGCATGCTGCTGATCAGCAGCGCCGAACAGACGTTCACCGCGGCACCGGAGGCGTTCGGCTGGTGCAGCGAGACCGCGATCGAGCCCAGCAGCAGCGCGCCGACCACCGCCACCCGCAGGCGCAGGCTCTCCAGCGAGCCGAGGATGTGCGGGAAGACCGCGTAGAGGATCATCAGCGAGGAGGAGTCCAGGTAGCCGAGGGCCAGCGTCGCCGGGACCGCGACCGCCAGGTAGCCGGCTGCCCGGAGCCTGTCCCCGGAGCGCAGCGCGGGCCGGAACAGCCCGGCATAAGCCGCGCAGACCGCCCCACCAGCACATAGGACGGCCAGGCGTCGTGGCCGGTGGCCAGATTGAAGAGGATCACCAGTACCAGGAACACGAAAGCGGCATGCCACATGAGCCACACCCGGCGCATCCACCCGTCGCCACCGGAGGCCTCCGGCTCGGCGCAGTCCGCCTGCTGCTCGCTCATCCGTCCTCGCGCCCCTTCCAGCGGAACGTCCGCAGGCACAGGACCAGCCCCGCGACCGCCCACAGCCCGAGCACCAACGCTATCCGACCGTGCTCCCAGGTTCCGGCCGGTTCCACTCCGGCGTACGCCTCGGGGAGCAGCGCGGAGCGCATGCCCTGGCAGATCCATTTGAGCGGGAAGAAGGCAGCGGCGGCCTGGAGCCCCGAGGGCAGCTGACTGAAGATCACGAAGACTCCGGAGATGAACTGGAGCACCATCATCGGCAGCATCACCACCGCGCCTGAGTCGGCACTGCGGACCAGGTTGCTGTAGGCGATGCCCAGCATGGAGCAGCCGGCCACGCCGAGCGCGTAGACCCACACCAGGGTGAGCCAGTGGGCGGCGTCCACCGGCAGCCGCACCCCGAAGCACAGATGACCGACGGCGAGCAGCACCGCTGCCTGGCCGAGGCTGGAGGCCAGCACCATCAAAAACTTGCCGATGAAGTAGGAGGACTTGGGCAGCGGGGTGCCGCGCAGGCGTTTCAGTGTGCCGTTCTGCCGCTCGCCGGCGATCTGGAGCGCCAGGCTCTGGAGGCTGCTGCTCATCACCCGACCCCGAGCATCCCGGTGGTGAAGATCTGCTGGCTGGTGACGCCGGTGCCGGGGACGGAGTCCCGGTAGATGCCGGCCAGCAGCATCAGCATCACCACCGGCATGGAGAAGGTGAAGAACATCTGGCCGCGGCTGCGGAAGAACTGCCGGATCTCCAGCCCGCCCCGGGCGACTCCGAGGCGCAGCGCGAGAATGGAGGTCATGCCTGGACTCCTTCGGCGGCAGGGGCGGCAATGTCAGCGGCGGCGATGTCAGGGGCAGCGATGTCAGGGGCAGCAACGGCAACGGCTTCGCCGGCCGGGTCCTCGGTCAGGCTCAGGTAGATGTCCTCGAGGGAGGGGCGGCTGACCGTCAGCTCCGGTATCTCCCCGCCGAAGCGGGCCGCCAGGTCGAGCACGGCCCGGGTGGGGTCGGCGGCCCGGATCCGGTGCGCTCCCTCGGCGTCGGTCCAGCCGACGGTGGCCACGGCCGACTGCCGTCCGCCGAGCCGGGCCGGGGTGTCCATGGCGACCACCCGGCCCCGGTTGACGACGGCGACCCGGTCGGCCAAGTACTCGGCCTCGTCCAGGTAGTGGGTGGTGAGCAGGACGGTGGTGCCGTCCGCGCGCAGCCCGGCGACCAGCTCCCAGAACTGCCGCCGCACCTCCGGGTCGAAGCCGGTGGTGGGTTCGTCCAGGAACAGCAGCTCCGGGTTGCCGAGGATGCCGAGGCCGACGTCGAGGCGGCGGCGCTGACCGCCGGAGAGCAGGCCGGTGCGGCTGCGGCGCTTGCCGGTGAGGCCGACCGCCTCGATCACCTGGTCGACGTCGCGGGGGTGGCGGTAGTAACGGGCGAAGTGCCGCAGGCACCTCCTCCACGGTCACCTGGTCGAAGTCGCCGCTCTTCTGGAGGACGATCCCGATCCGGTCGCGCCAGGCGGAGCCGGCCCGGTCCGGGTCGGCACCGAGCACGCTGAGCTCGCCGGCGTCGCGACTGCGGAAGCCCTCCAGGATCTCGGTGACTGTGGTCTTCCCGGCGCCGTTGGGGCCGAGCAGGGCGACGATCTCCCGTGCGCCACATCGAGGTCGATCCGGTCGACGGCGACGGTGTCCTGGTAGGTCTTCCGCAGCCCTCGGGCCCGTATCGCGGTGCGGTGGTGGTTCGGCATGCGACCAGGCTGCCCTCGCGGACCGTGGCGGCATGAGCGGCGACCGGTTGAACCCGGCGTCAACCGGTCGGTGGACAGTCGGCGGAGAAGCGGCGGAGGCTCGGCGGCGAGGCGGCGGCGGAACCGCGGGCAGGCATGCGGGCGCGCCGCCGAATGCGCCGTCGCCACGCCAGGGGCGCACGAGTTGTCAGAGAGTTCAAGGTCACACCGAGTCGGGCTGCTGGTGGAGGGCCTCTCGCGCTAACTTGCCTTCATGACGGCACACCCTCATGGGCTCCCCTGGCCGCCGAGTTCCCGGACGCGAGCCGCGAGCAGTGGCAGCGCCTGGTCGAAGGCGTCCTGCGCAAGTCAGGCGCCGAGGATGTCTCCGGCGAGCAGCCGAGGCAGCACTCACCACCGCGCTCCAGGACGGGCTGCGCGCCCGCCCGCTGTACACCGCCGAGGACGACACGGCGCCCGACCCCGGCTTCCCCGGCTTCCCGCCGTTCGTGCGCGGCGGCCGGGTGCAGGGCTCCGCAGTCGACGGCTGGGACGTCCGGCAGTCGCACAGCGACCCCGACCCGAAGCGGGCCAACGAAGCGGTACTGGCCGACCTGGAGCACGGGGTCACCTCGGTGTGGCTGACCCTGGGCACCGGCGGCCTGCCGGTGACGGCGCTGCCCGAGGTACTGCGCGGCGTCTATCTGGACTGGCCGCGGTGGTGCTCGACGCGGGGGCGGACTTCCCGGCCGCCGCCGAGCAGCTGCTGGCCCTCTACGCCGAGCGCGGGACCGCGGCCGCGGACGCCCGCGGCAATCTGGGCGCGGACCCGCTGGGCCTGCTGGCCCGCACCGGCCGGGCGGAGGGCACCCAGCAGCAGCTGGCCGACGCCGCCGCGCTGGCCGTCCGCTGCGACCGGGAGCTGCCGGGGGTGCGCGCGCTGACCGTGGACGCCACGGTCTACCACGACGCGGGCGCCTCGGCCGCGCAGGAGCTGGGCTGCTCGCTGGCGACCGCGGTGGCCTACCTGCGGGAGCTGACCGCCGCGGGGCTGTCCGCGGCGGCCGCCGCCGGACAGCTGGAGTTCCGCTACGCCGCCTCCGCCGACCAGTTCCTGACCATCGCGAAGCTGCGCGCGGCCCGGCGGCTGTGGGCGCGGGTGTGCCAGGTCAGCGGGGTCCCGGCGGAGCAGTCGGCGCAGCGGCAGCACGCGGTCACCTCGTCGGTGATGATGACCGAGCGCGACCCGTGGGTGAACATGCTGCGCACCACCCTGGCCTGTATGGCGGCCGGGGTCGGCGGCGCGGACTCGGTCTCGGTGCTGCCCTTCGACACGGTGCTCGGCCTGCCTGACGCCTTCGCCCGGCGGATCGCCCGCAACACCCAGTCGGTGCTGCTGGAGGAGTCGCATCTGGGCCGGGTGATCGACCCGGCCGGCGGCTCCTGGTACGTGGAGCAGCTGACCGACGAGCTGGCGCACGCCGCCTGGGCCTGGTTCCAGGAGCTGGAGCGCGCGGGCGGCCAGCAGGCCGCGCTGGGCTCCGGGCTGATCCAGGAGCGGATCGCGGGGACCTGGGCGGAGCGCGAGGTGGAGCTGGCACACCGGCGCGAGCCGGTCACCGGCGTCAGCGAGTTCCCGAACCTGTCCGAGCGGCTGCCGGTGCGCGAGCCCGCGCCGGCTCCGGTCGGCGGCGGCCTGCCCCGGGTCCGCAGCGCACAGGCGTACGAGGAGCTGCGGACCCGCTCGGATCTGCGGCTCGCGGAGACCGGTGAGCGCCCCAAGGTGTTCCTGGCCGCGATCGGCCCGGCCGCGGCGTACACCGGGCGTTCCACCTTCGCCGCGAACCTGTTCCAGGCCGGCGGGATCCAGACCGTGCTCGGCGAGGGCGCGGACGCCGCGACGCTGGCCGAGGCGTTCCTCGGCTCCGGCACGGCCGTGGCCTGCCTGTGCTCCAGCGACCGGCTCTACGCCGAGCAGGCGCAGGAGGTCGCGGCCGCGCTCCGGGCAGCGGGCGCGCGCCGGGTGCTGCTCGCCGGGAGCCCGCGCGAGCTGCCGCAGGTGGACGACTATGTGTACCTGGGCTGCGACGCGCTCGCGGTCCTCGGTTCGACCCTTGACCTGATCGGAACGGTGTGATGATCCCAGATTTTTCGGAGATCCCGCTCTCGGAGACCCGGTTCGAGGACGCCGCCACCGCCCGGACCGGGTCGGCGGCCGACGAGGCCCGCTGGCAGGAGGCGTGGCGGGAGCGGACCGGCAAGGACGTCTCGGAGCAGGTCTGGAGACCCCCGAGGGCATCGCCGTCAAGCCGCTCTACACCGACGCGGACCTGGCGGACGTGGACTTCCTGTCCACCTACCCCGGCATCGCCCCGTACCTGCGCGGCCCGTACCCGACCATGTACGTCAACCAGCCGTGGACGGTCCGCCAGTACGCCGGGTTCTCCACCGCCGAGGAGTCCAACGCCTTCTACCGGCGCAACCTGGCGGCCGGTCAGAAGGGCCTGTCGGTGGCCTTCGACCTGCCGACGCACCGCGGCTACGACAGCGACCACCCCCGGGTGACCGGTGACGTCGGCATGGCGGGTGTGGCCATCGACTCGATCTACGACATGCGGCAGCTGTTCGACGGCATCCCGCTGGACAAGATGTCGGTGTCCATGACCATGAACGGCGCGGTGCTGCCGGTCCTGGCGCTGTACATCGTCGCGGCCGAGGAGCAGGGGGTGCCGCCGGAAAAGCTGGCGGGGACCATCCAGAACGACATCCTCAAGGAGTTCATGGTCCGCAACACCTACATCTACCCGCCGCAGCACTCCATGCGGATCATCTCCGACATCTTCGCGTACACCTCGCAGAAGATGCCCCGCTACAACTCGATCTCGATCTCCGGCTACCACATCCAGGAGGCCGGGGCCACGGCCGACCTGGAGCTCGCCTACACCCTGGCGGACGGCGTCGAGTACCTGCGGGCCGGTCTCGCGGCCGGGATGGACGTGGACGCCTTCGCGCCCCGGCTGTCCTTCTTCTGGGCCATCGGGATGAACTTCTTCATGGAGGTCGCCAAGCTGCGGGCGGCCCGGCTGCTGTGGGCCAGGCTGGTCGGCCAGTTCTCCCGAAGAACCCCAAGTCGCTTTCGCTGCGCACGCATTCGCAGACCTCCGGCTGGTCGCTGACCGCGCAGGACGTCTTCAACAACGTCACCCGCACCTGCATCGAGGCGATGGCCGCGACCCAGGGTCACACCCAGTCGCTGCACACCAACGCCCTGGATGAGGCGCTGGCCCTGCCGACCGACTTCTCCGCCCGGATCGCCCGCAACACCCAGCTGCTGCTCCAGCAGGAGTCCGGGACCTGCCGGGTGATCGACCCGTGGGGCGGCAGCGCCTATGTCGAGAAGCTGACCCACGACCTGGCCACCCGCGCCTGGCAGCACATCCAGGAGGTGGAGGCGGCCGGCGGCATGGCCAAGGCCATCGACGCGGGCATCCCCAAGCTGCGGATCGAGGAGGCGGCGGCCCGCACCCAGGCCCGGATCGACTCCGGTCGGCAGCCGGTGATCGGCGTCAACAAGTACCAGGTCGCCACCGACGAGCAGATCGACGTGCTCAAGGTCGACAACTCGGCGGTGCGGGCCCAGCAGGTGGAGAAGCTGCGGCGGCTGCGCGCCGAACGGGACGAGGAGGCCTGCCAGGCGGCGCTGCGGGCGCTCACCGCCGCGGCCCGGGCCGGCGCCCAGGGCGGCGACGGCCTTGAGGGCAACCTGCTGGCGCTGGCGGTGGAGGCGGCCCGGGCGATGGCCACGGTCGGCGAGATCTCCGACGCCCTCGAAGAGGTCTACGGCCGCCACGCCGGGCAGATCCGTACCATCACCGGGGTGTACCGCGAGGAGGCAGGAGCGTCCGGCAGCATGGAGGAGACCCGCGCGCTGGTCGAGGCGTTCGAGCGCGAGGAGGGGCGGCGTCCCCGCATCCTGGTCGCCAAGATGGGCCAGGACGGGCACGACCGCGGCCAGAAGGTGATCGCCACCGGCTTCGCCGACCTGGGCTTCGACGTGGACGTCGGCCCGCTGTTCCAGACCCCGGCCGAGGTGGCCCGGCAGGCGGTGGAGGCCGACGTGCACATCGTCGGCGTCTCCTCGCTGGCGGCCGGTCACCTGACGCTGGTGCCCGCGCTGCGGGCCGAGCTGGCCGCGGCCGGACGCGAGGACATCACCATCGTCGTCGGCGGAGTGATCCCCCCGCAGGACTTCGACGCCCTGTTCGAGGCCGGTGCGGCCGCGGTCTTCCCGCCGGGCACGGTGATCCCGGTGGCCGCCGGGGACCTGCTGCGCAAGCTGGCGGAGTCCCTGGGCCACCCGTCACCGTCGTCCGAGGGTGAACCCGAGGGTGAGCCGGAGGGTGAAGGCGGCGAAGGCTGATGCCCCGGGTCATCGACGTCGACCAGTACGTCAAGGGCGTACTGGACGGCTCCCGCGCGTACATCGCGCGGGCGGTCACCCTGGTCGAGTCCACCCGGGCCGACCACCGCGCGCTCGCGCAGCAGCTGCTGGTGCAGCTGCTGCCGCACGCCGGGAAGGCGGTCCGGGTGGGCATCACCGGCGTACCCGGTGTCGGCAAGTCGACATTCATCGACGGTCTGGGCACCATGCTCACCGGTCTCGGCCACCGGGTCGCGGTGCTGGCGGTGGACCCGTCCTCCAGCCGTACCGGCGGCTCCATCCTCGGCGACAAGACCAGGATGGAGCGGCTGGCGGTGGACCCGGCCGCGTTCGTGCGCCCCTCCCCCACCGCCGGGACCCTCGGCGGGGTGGCCAAGGCCACCCGGGAGAGCATGGTGGTGATGGAGGCCGCCGGCTACGACGTGGTGCTGGTGGAGACGGTCGGCGTGGGCCAGTCCGAGACCACGGTGGCCGACATGGTGGACTCCTTCCTGCTGCTGACCCTGGCCCGCACCGGCGACCAGCTCCAGGGCATCAAGAAGGGCGTGCTGGAGCTCGCCGACCTGGTCGCCGTCAACAAGGCCGACGGCGCGCACGAGCCGGACGCACGCTCCGCCGCGCGCGAACTCGCCGGAGCGCTGCGGCTGCTGCGCAACCCCGACTCCGCCTGGAACACCCCGTGCTCACCTGTAGCGGACGCGAGGGGATCGGCCTGGCGGCGGTCTGGGAGCGGCTCCAGCAGCACCGGGCGCTGCTGGACGCGGACGGCTCGCTGGCCGCCAAGCGCCGCGAGCAGCAGGTCGGCTGGACCTGGGCGATGGTCCACGACCAGCTGCTCACCCGGCTGCACCACGACCCCGGCGTACGGGCGCTGACCCCCGAGCTGGAACGCCAGGTCCGGGCCGGGACCCTCACCGCCAGCCTGGCCGCCGAGGCCATCCTCACCGCCTTCGACCAGCGCGACTGACCGGCGGCGGTCCATCCGTCGCGAGAGGCGACGGATGGGCCTCTGCTGCCCAGCGCGGGTGCCCTCGCCGCAGCCGAGGCGCAGCGGTGAAACGGCGCATCGTCCAGTCGTGCTCCGGTACTGCCGCCCAACCGGTCGCCCGGTCACACTGTTCGTTCCATCTTCCTTGCAATGGCGGGGAGTTGACCTTGCTCGTGGCTATGTACAATTCCCTCATCGGTACCTGTTCCCCTCCTCTTCGAGGAGGCGAAAGCGGGTGCCATAACCGGCACATGCCGGCTCTTGCAAGGAGGGATCACATGAAGATCTTGGGCCTCAAGAGCACTACTCGGGCGGCAGAGATGATCGCTCGCCCTATCCGCGGTCGCGCGGCTCGTACCTGGATCGCACTCGCGGCTCTGACTGGGGCGACGGTAGCGACCGGGAGCGCGTTCGCAATGCCGGCGGGCGCAGACACCATACTGACTCAGCAGGTGTACAACACGAGCGGACAGGGCCTCTGGCTCCACCCGGACGCGGCCACCCTCAGCAGCGCCACCTCCGACCTCATTCCGGACGGCGCAAACTTCGACATCACCTGCTGGACGAATGGCGACGACGTCAACGGCGACGCCATCTGGGACTACGGTACCGACGAAGCCACTGGCGACAGCGGCTACGCTGCCGACTACTACATCAATACTCCCGTGACCGAGGGCGACGAAGCGGCTCAGTTGACCGCCCTTGGTCTGCCGCAGTGCGGAACCACGAGCGGCAATTCCGAATCATCGACACTGGCCAATCCGCAATTCAACCGCTCCGCAGCAGTGACGTGGGCGCTGGGCAACGCGACGGATCCGCAGACCAATGGCGAGGAATGCGCGAAGTTCGTCAGCGAGGCCCTGTGGAACGGCGGGCTTCCACAGGACAGCACCTGGAACAACCAGGGCAGCTACCGGAGTCGAGCCACCTACTTTGATGGCAGCGAGACCGCCAACACGGTTCCGAACCTCGTCAGCTACCTGCAGAGCACCTACGGTGCGCAGTTGATCCCGCTCGGGAATATGAGCAACTACGACGTGCCGGAAGCACAGCCAGGAGACATGATCGTCTACAGCTGGGGCAACGACGGGACCCTTGATCACATCGCCATGGTGGTCGGTTTCTCCTCCACCAACGATCAGTACCCGCTCGTCTCCGAATGGGGCGACGTGAACTGGGGCCTGAACAACGACCTCCCGCCTTCAACCCCTCGGCCACGCAGGAGCGGGGCTGGACCTGGTCTGCCATGGACAACGAGTGGCTCTCGAAGAAATACCCCGGGACGGTCGCCTACCTGCTGCAAATCCCCGGAGGCTACACCACCCCGCAGTTCTGATCTGAGAACTGAAGGCTGCCCAGGCGCCGCCGTCGGCGGGACCAGTCGCCCGACCGGTCCTGCCCCCGGCTGTTCAGCCGCTGGGGGGGCGGGCTCAGGCGGTGGTCGGCTCGGGCGCTCCCAGCCAGCGCGTCAGCGCCGCCTCCAGCCCGGCCAGGTCATCCCCGCCAAGGAGGTCATCGGCGCCCTCGACCGAAGCCCAGGCCACGAAGCCGTCGGGGCGCACCAGCAGGCCGCTCAGCCCGGCGTCGTCCGCCTCGCTCCGGAGCAGTTCCAGCCGCCCGGTGTACGCCCCGGCGAGCGCCGCCAACCGGTCGTCCCCGGCCAGGTCGACGAGCAGCGCCCGGCCGGTGCGGGTGTGCTCGGCCAGCCGGGTGCCGTCGCCCAGCCGCAGCTCGGGCATGGTCGCGCCGACCAGCGGATGGCCGCCGCCCAGGTCGTAGCGCTGCCACAGTCCGGAGATCCGCTGCACATAGTGGGTCGCACCGTCCGGCGTGCCGAGGAAGTCGGTGACCACGGCCCGCAGCGCACGGCTGTTGGCGTCGCCGCGCATCACGGCCACCTGGGCGCGGGTCCAGTCGAGCACCCAGGCACCGATCGGGTGCCGTTCGCCGGTGTAGCTGTCGAGCAGGCCCTCGGGCGCCCATCCCTGCACGGTGGCGGCCAGCTTCCAGCCCAGGTTGACCGCGTCGCCGATGCCCAGGTTCAGCCCCTGGCCGCTGAACGGCGAGTGCACATGGGCGGCGTCGCCGCAGAGCAGCACCCGGCCGCGCCGGTAGCTGCTCGCCTGCCGCGCGTGGTCCGTGGAGCGGCTGCCGCCGACCACCTCGGTGACCCGGACGTCCAGGCCGCTGACGCGCCGCAGGCTGGCCTCCATCTCGGCCGCGGTGACCGGCGCCTCCCGGTCCGCCGGGGGCCGTCCAGCTCGACGGTACGCACCTGGCCCGGCTTGGGCCCGTGGACATAGACGCCGGTGGGGGTGTGCTGCCAGCCCCGCCCCAGCAGCTCGGCCCCCTCCACCGTGCCCACCGCGTGCCGGACGGTGATCTCGGGATCCGTGCCCGGGAACTCGAAGCCCGCCCGGCGCCGGACCAGACTGCGGCCCCCGTCGCACCCGACGAGCCACGCCACGCGCACGGCGCCGCTGCCCGCCAGCCGAACGGTGACGCCGGTGTCGTCCGCGTCGAATCCGGTCAGCTCGGCCCGCGCCGGATCTCGATGCCGAGCTCCATCGCGCGCCGGCCGAGGATCCGCTCCACCTCGACCTGCTGGATCTGCAGGTACCAGGCCGGGCCACGGCCGCGTAGGCCGGGAGCGTCCCCGTCGACGGGATCCGCCGGGACCTGGATCCCGCCGAAGTGCCCGACGGAGGGTGCCCGCCGCTGCTCCCCCTGGAACGGCGCCTGGTCCTGGACCGCCGCCAGCGCGGGCAGCAGGCCCCGCCGCTCGAAGGCCTCGACCGAGGCGGTGTTGATCCCGCCCGCCTTGCTCGCGGTGTCGGGCTCCTCCCGGCGTTCGACCACGAGCACCCGGGCCCCCGCCAGCCGCAGCTCGGTCGCGAGCATCAGACCGACCGGCCCGGCGCCCGCCACCAGCACGTCGTAGTCGGTACGGGTGGTGTCGCCGGTCGGCGTGGTGTGCACAGACATGCCATGTCCTTCTTTCGCAGAGGGCAGAGTCGATCGGTTCCCGAGGGCATCACGCCCCACCCGGGAACGGCGTCGTCGATGGACGCGGTCACCCACCCGACACAAGGACGAGGACAATGACAGTGGTCTGTCCGGGGGGCACACCACTAGGTTATGCGACTAAGTTTAGTTACACAAGAGAGTGAGTTCGGATGCCCAGGACCGCAGAGCGAGGCGGGCCGCAGACGCGTGCCAGGATCCTGGAGGTCTCGACCCGGCTGTTCGTCGAACGCGGCTACGACGCGGTCACCGTCGCCGAGGTCGCCCGGGAGGCCGGAGTCTCCTCGGTGACCGTCTTCAAGCACTTCCCGCGCAAGGAGGATCTCTTCCTGGACCGCTCGGAGGACGCCGTGGAACTCCTGCGCTCAGCGGTGCGCGACCGCGCCCCCGGCGCCGACGTACTGGCGTCCCTGCACGACGCGGCCCTGCGCCTCCTGGACGAGCGTCACCCGCTCTCCGGCACCAACGACCGGTCCGTGCCCTTCTTCCGCACCGTCGCCGCGTCGCCCGCGCTGATCGCCCGCGCCCGCGAGATCGCCGCCGACCTCCAGCAGACCCTCACCGAGGAACTCGCACACGACCCGGCCTTCGACGGCGACGGCACACTGCTCGCCGCCTTCTTCATCGCCGGCTACACCACCGTGCTGATCGGGACCGCCCGCCGCCGCCTCGCCGACGAACCCCCACCACCCTCGTCGCCGACCACCGCACCCGCCTCGACCACCTCTTCACCGCCCTCACCCACGGCCTGCCCACCCCCTGATGCACCAGCCGTGAAACTCAGCCCTGCTCCACGACCTCGTAAATGTCCGCGTCCACTTCCTGCTGCCACTCCGGCAGGGCATCCCACTGCGCGGTGTAGCCGGGCTTCGAATCCCCGAAGTGCTCGATCATCTGAAGCCGCCAGAGGGAGGCCACCACCCGCCCCTTCGCCTCCCGGCCCGACTCGGCGGGCGCAGTCGCGATGTGCTCGCGCACCAGCGCGAAGGTCCTGGCAGCGGCCTCCCGCTCCCACTCCGGGGTGTCCTCCAGGGCGTGACATACCCCGGCTTCGGCTCGCCGGGAAAGTGCCTGCGCACCCCCGCGATCCACGCCTCCCGAAACCTGCGCCCGTCCTGCTCGGACATACCGACCCCTCTCATCAGACCCTCAACCCCGAGATCTCCCGGTCCAGTTCGCCAACCCGGGCCGCACTCGAAGCCCTTGGAGTCTACGGGCGAGGCGCCCCCGAAACGGCGGCTCGGCGACGCCTGAGGGTTCGCGTCAGGGCAGGTTCAGCCCAGGGTGGAGGCGTGGTCGGGGACGTAGTGCTGTTCGTCGCGGGTGGGCGCTGGTAGCCGCGGGACGGGGGGCGCTCGGGGAATTGCAGGGGCTTGGCGGGGATCGCCTCGTAGGGGACGGAGGACAGCAGGTGGGCGATCATGTTGATCCGGGCCGGCGCTTGTCCTCGCTCTCGACCACGTGCCAGCGGGCTTCGGGGATGTCGGTGTGGACGAACATCTCGTCCTTCGCCCGCGAGTAATCCTCCCAACGGGTGATGGACTCCAGGTCCATCGGCGACAGCTTCCAGCGCCGCATCGGATCGTCCCGGCGGGCCAGGAAGCGCCGTTCCTGCTCGACATCGCTGACCGAGAACCAGTACTTGCACAGCAGCACACCGTCCTCCACCAGCATCCGCTCGAAGATCGGGCACTGGTGCAGGAACCGGTGGTACTCGTCCTGGGTGCAGAACCCCATCACCTTCTCCACGCCGCGCGCGGTTGTACCAGCTGCGGTCGAACAGCACGATCTCCCCGGCTGCCGGGAGGCGCTCGACATAGCGCTGGAAGTACCACTGCCCGCGCTCACGCTCGGTGGGCGCGGGCAGCGCGGCGATCCGGGCGACCCGGGGGCTCAGATGCTCGGTGACCCGCTTGATCGCACCGCCCTTGCCGGCCGCGTCGCGTCCCTCGAAGACCACCACCAGCCGGGCCCCGGTGCTCCTGACCCACTCCTGGAGGGTCACCAGCTCGGCCTGGAGCCGGAACAGCTCATGCTCGTAGGGCTTGCGCCGCAGCCTCGGCGCGGTCGCCGACACGCCGGTCGAATGGTCAGCTGCCTGCCGCTGCTTCTTGGCCACCACGCGCCCCGCTCTCCGGATCGTCCGTGAAAACACGGTAGGCCCGGCAGGCGGTCACCGCCTGCCGGGCCGGGGTGCGGTGGGGCTAGGTGAGGTCGGTGCGGTAGGAGTCGCGGAGGCGGTCGAGGGCGGGCTGGGGGGCGCCCAGAGCGTCCAGGCCGAGCAGGGCGGCGCCCGCTACCGGGGGATGTCGGTGTAGCAGGGCAGGGCCGAGGGGGCGTACTCCTTCAGCCGGGCCTCCACTCCCTGGGTCAGCAGCGGGTGCCGGGTGGCCAGGATCCCGCCGCCGAGGACGACCTCCACGTCCGTCCCGGCCAGGTCCAGCCGCTCCAGCACCGAGCGGGCCATCAGGAAGACCTCCTCGGCCTGCCGTTCCACCAGCGCCACCGCGACCTGGTCGCCGGCGTCGGCGGCCTCCAGCAGCACCCGGGTCAGCCTGGTGAGGTCCTCCTCGCCGACGCTGCCCTGGTGCACCGCGACTGCCACGTCGTGGACGGTGGGCCTGTCGAAGTACTCGGCGACCCGTTCCCGCAGCTGTGTCTGCGGGCCGCGGCCGTCCTCGGCGCGCATCGCCGAGTACATGATCTCGTTGCCGAGCCAGCGGCCGCCGCCCCAGTCGCCGGTGTGGTGGCCGAGCGCCAGGAAGCGGGCGACCCGGCCGTCCGGGCTGACCCCGGCGCAGTTCACGCCGGCCCCGCAGACCACCGCGACGCCCCAGGGTCTGTGGGTGCCGGAGCGCAGCAGCGCGAAGGTGTCGTTCAGCACCTGTGAGCTGTGCGACCAGGCGCGCCGCTCCAGTTCGGCGGTGAGCCGCTGCTCCTCCTCGGGCAGGTCGACATTGGCCAGGCAGGCCGTGATGTGCCGGGCCACGGGAGCGCTCCCGTCCAGTCCTGCCCGCCGGGTGACCTCCTCGACCATCGGCGCGAGCGTCGAGGCGTTGGGCGCGCCCGAGCCCGGGCCGCGGACGGTGGCGATCACGCTGCCGTCCGCGGCGACCAGGGCGATGTCCGTCTTGCTGTTCCCTCCGTCGATGGCCAGTACCGCGGGCAGGTCCCCCGGGAGCCGAGCTCCCGGGGTGGTGTCCTTCACGTCCACGCCAGGAAGTCCTTGTTCTCGCTGAGCAGCAGGTCGGTGAGGCGGTCCGCCTGGTCGTACTGGCCGATGAGCGGATGGGCGAGCATGGCCTCGAAGACCCGCTCCCGGCCGCCGTGCACGGCGGCGGCCAAGGCCAGCTCCTCGTAGGCGGTGACATGCGCGATCAGTCCCGCGTGGATGGCCGGCACCGGGGCGACCGGCAGCGGGCGGGCGCCGTCGGCGCCGATCACCGCAGGCACCTCGATCACCGCGTCGTCGGCCAGGAACGGCAGCGTCCCGTTGTTGCGGACGTTGGCGACCTGGATGTCGCCGGTCCCGGCGACCAGGGAGGCGAGCAGATTGACCGCGGCCTCGGAGTAGAACGCGCCGCCACGCTTGGCCAGCAGCTCGGGCTTGTGGTCGAGGGCGGGTCGGCGTACATCTCCAGCAGCTGCCGCTCCATCCCCGCGACCGCCGAGGCCCGGGTCTCCTGGTGCCGCAGCTCCTCCACCACCACGTCGTGCTGGTAGTAGTACCGCAGATAGTAGGAGGGGATCATGCCGAGCCTGCGGACCAGTTCGACCGGCAGCTCGATGTCCTCGGCGACCCGATCGGCCTGCTCGTCCAGGATCTTCGGCAGCACCTCCTGGCCGTCGACCCGCACCCCGCGGATCCAGGTGAGGTGGTTGAGGCCGAAGTGGTCCAGGGCGACGCTCTCGGGGGCGACCCCGAAGGCGGTGGCGAAGCGGCGCTGGAAGCCGATGGCCACATTGCACAGGCCGACGGCCCGGTGCCCGGCCTGGAGCAGCGCCCGGGTGACGATGCCGACGGGGTTGGTGAAGTCCACGATCCAGGCGTCGGGCGCGGCCAGCCGGCGGACCCGCTCGGCGATGTCCAGCACCAGCGGGACGGTGCGCAGCGCCTTGGCCAGCCCGCCTGCGCCGGTGGTCTCCTGGCCGACGCAGCCGCACTCCAGCGGCCAGGTCTCGTCCCGGTTGCGGGCGGCCTGCCCGCCGACCCGCAGTTGCAGCAGCACAGCGCCGGCGCCGGAGACGCCCTCGTCCAGGTCGGTGGTCCAGCGGACGGTGGCCGGGTGGCCGTGGGCGGCCATGATCCGCGCGGAGACGCCGCCGACCAGCGGCAGCCGTCCGGTGTCCGGGTCGACCAGCACCAGCTCGGTGACCGGCAGCCGGTCCCGGAGCCGGGCGATGCCGTCGACCAGTTCCGGGGTGTATGTCGAGCCTCCGCCGACAACGGTGAGTTTCATGCCGACTCCTTGGAAGAGTGCTCGCTGGAGGAGGCCTCGTTGGAGTGGGCCTCGTTGGAGGAGAGCTCCTTGGAGGTGTGCCCGGTCCAGACGCTGTCGGTGACGGTCTCGGCGCGGTGGCAGGCGACCTGGTGACCCTCGCTGAGCTGCCGCAGCGGCGGGGTGACCGTGGCGCACTCCGCCACGGCGATCGGGCAGCGGGCCCGGAAGCGGCAGCCGGGCACCGGGTCGACCACTCGCGGCGGCTCGCCGCGGTCGGCCCCGGCCAGCTCGGACAGCGGCGCGCGCGGGTCGGGGACGGTGGCCAGCAGCAGCTGGGTGTAAGGATGCCTGGGCTCGGCGAGGATCTCCTCGATCGGGCCCTGCTCGACGATGTGCCCGGCGTACATGACGACCAGCCGGTCCGCGGCGTAGCGGGCGCTGGCCAGGTCGTGGGTGATGTAGAGGAACGAGACGTTGGACTTGTCCCGCAGCTCGGTCATCAGGTTGAGCAGGCCGATCCGGATCGAGGCGTCCAGCATGGAGACCGGCTCGTCGGCGATGATCAGCTTGGGGTTGGAGGCCAGGGCCTGGGCGAAGCCGATGCGCTGCCGCTGGCCGCCGCTCATCTCGTACGGGTACTTCTGCATGTAGGCCGCGGCGGGGGTCAGCCCGACCGTGGTGAGCAGCCGTTCGGCCTCGGCCTCGCGGCCGGCCGCGTCCAGCTCGGGCCGGTGCAGTTTGAGGCTGCGCAGCAGGCCGTGGGAGATCCGGTAGACCGGGTTGATGGAGCTGAAGGGGTCCTGGAACACCATCGGCGCCTGGCTGCGGTAGGCCAGCTGGTCCTTGCGCGACCGCCGGCCGGACAGCGGCTTGCCGTCGAACCAGATCTCACCGGCGGTGGGTTTGTAGACCATGGCCAGCAGTCGGGCGACGGTGGACTTGCCGCTGCCGCTCTCGCCGGCCAGGGCGACGATCTCGTTGTGGCCGATGGTCAGTTCGGCTTCGTCCACGGCGTGCAGGGTGCGCCGGGAGAAGGCGCCGCCGATCTGGAAGTGCCTGGTCAGCCCGGTGGCCCTGAGCAGGACATCACCGGTCGCGTCCGGGGTGGGGTGCTCGCTCATGCCGGGACGTCCTCCTTCGCTGCGCGTCCGGGCTCGTGCAGCAGGCAGCGCACGAGGACCGAGTCCACGTCGTACAGTTCCGGCCCGGCCTCCGCGCAGGAGGGCATCACGCTCGGGCAGCGCGGGGCGAAGCGGCAGCCGGGGGGCGGCGAGCCGAGGTCGGGCGGGCTGCCCGGGATGCCGAGCAGCGGCACCTTGGGGCCGCGGATCGACGGGAAGGCCTCCAGCAGGCCCTTGCTGTAGGGGTGCAGCGGGTGTCGAAGACGGAGCGGGTGGTGCCCAGCTCGGCGATCTGCCCGCCGTACATCACGATCAGCCGGTCGGAGAAGTGGCTGACCAGCGACATGTCGTGGGTGACAAAGATGATGGCGAAGCCCAGTTCCCGCTGGAGCTCCTTGATCTGGACCATCAGCGAGCGCTGGGCGACCACGTCCAGGGCGGAGGTGGGCTCGTCCATCACGATCAGGTCGGGGTGAGCAGCAGCGCCATGGCGATCATGGCGCGCTGGCGCATGCCGCCGGACAGCTGGTGCGGGTAGCTGCTCAGGTGCACCGGGTCGACCCCGACCAGCTCCAGCACCTCGCGGGAGCGGGCGGGTATGTCCAGGTCGAAGCTGTGCGCCCGGAGCACGTCGCGGTACTGGGCGCCGATGGTCTTCACCGGGTTGAGCGCGTTCATGGCGCTCTGCATGACCACCGAGAGACCGGCCCAGCGGATCGGGCGGATCTGCTTCTCGGTCATCGGCACCAGGTCGCGGCCCTGGAACAGCACCTGTCCGCCGGTGACCCCGGCCGGGGCGCTGAGCAGCTGGGCGATACCGAACAGCAGGGTCGACTTGCCGCAGCCGGATTCGCCGACGATGCCGAGGAACTCGCCGCGTTCCAGGGTGAAGCTGACATGGTCGACGGCTTTGACCGAGCCCTTGGCGGTGGCGGTACTCCACGACCAGGTCACGCACGTCGAGGAGCGGTCCATCGGTCTCGGGCTGGGACTGGACGTCACGAAGTCGCGACACGGAGCCTCCTCACGGGGCGCAGGGCGGGGTTGCTGATCTCGTCGAAGGCGTTGTTCAGCAGGGCGAACGCGGCGGCGAGCAGCGCGATGCACAGACCGGGGGCGGCGGCCCAGACATAGGCGCCGGTCTGAAGTGCGGAGTTGTTCTCGGCCCAGTAGAGCATCGTGCCCCAGTCGTAGGAGCTGGTGTCGCCGAGGCCGATGAACTCCAGGGTGGAGGCGGTGAGCAGCGAGTAGAGCGCCGCGCCGAGGAAGTTGGCGACGATCAGCGAGGTCATGTTGGGCAGCAGCTCGAACACGATGATGTAGGAGCTGCGCTCGCCGCGGACCCGGGCGGCCTCCAGGAAGTCCCGGTTGCGCAGCGACAGCGCCTGGGAGCGCAGCTGACGGGCACCGTAGGACCAGCCGGTGACCACCAGTACGACGATCATGACGCTGATGCTGTGCTGGCTGAAGTACCCGGCGATGACGATCACCAGCGGCAGCGTCGGCAGGACCAGCACCACGTCGGTGAACAGGTTCAGCGCGTCGTCCCAGATGCCGCCGAGGTAGGCGGCGCCGACCCCGATCAGCACCGAGAGCACGGTGGCCAGCAGGCCGGAGATGATCGCGATCAGCAGCGCGGGCCTGGCCCCGTGCACGATCTGGAGCCAGATGTCCTGGCCGAAGGCGGTGGTGCCGAGCCAGTGCTGGGAGGACATGCCGAGCGAGACGGCCTTGGTGTCGGTGGCCGGGTTCCCGGACACGATGACGCCGGGGACGACCGCCATCACCACGAAGACGAGCATGATGAGCAGGCCGGCGACGGCCTTGCCGTTGTGCCTGATTGATCTGAGCAGATTCATGGGGTCGTTACCTCGCGGACCGGGTACGGGGTCGAGAATGGCCGTCGCGATGTCGGAGATCAGCACCGAAACCAGCACCGCCACCGTGATCACCAGGAAGAGGCACTGCATGACCGGGAAGTCCTCGTTGTCCACGGCCTGGACCATCTGGTAGCCGACGCCCGGGTAGGAGAAGACGTACTCGACCGCGACCGCACCGCTGACCACGAAGCCCATGGACATGGCGAAGCCGGTGACATTGGGCAGGATGGAGTTGCGCGCGGCGTAGTCGATCATGATGCGCCGGGCCGGCAGGCCCTTGGCTCTGGCCATCCGGATGTAGTCCTCGGCGAGCGTGGTGACCATGGTGTTGCGCATGGTCAGCACCCAGCCGCCGATGGAGGTGATCAGCAGCGAGGCGGCAGGCAGGATCGCGTGCAGCAGCACCGACTGGATGAAGGCCGGGTTCCAGCCCTGGGCCACATCGCTGTCACTGCCGAAGGCCGAGGGCAGCCAGGGGTTGATGTCGGCGAACACCATGATCAGCATGATGCCGATCCAGAAGTACGGCAGCCCGGTGCCGACCACGAACAGCGGCGGCAGGATGCTGTCGAGCTTGCCGCCGCGCTTCCAGGCGCCGATGGCGCCGATGGCGGTGCCGAGCACGAACGCCAGCACGGTGGTCACCCCGACCAGGCCCAGCGTCCACGGGATCGCGGCGCCGACGATGCTGTCCACCGACGCGGGGAACTGCGACGAGGAGATGCCGAAGTTCAGGGTGGCGCAGTCCTTCAGATAGGTCAGGTACTGCTCGATCAGGCTCTGGTGGTTCTTGAAGCCGAGCTCGGCCTCCATGGCCTGGAGCGAGGCTCCAGTGAGCTTGCCGTGGAACTTCGCGATCAGGGCGTCGATCGGGCTTCCGGGGAGCATGCGCGGGATCGCGAAGTTGATGGTCAGTGCGGCCCACAGGGTGAGCACGAAGAAACCCAGACGGCGGAGCAGGAATCTCACCCTGCGGACCTCTTTCTTCTCTCGAACGACGTGCGGCGTGCGGGGCGCCGGGCCGCCGGACCCCGGCAGGGGCCCGGCCGCGTGACGGCTGCTTCGGCTGCTTCGGCGGCGTCGGCTACTTGGGCGAGAGGTGCATCAGCACCTGGCCCCAGTCGGGGAGCTGCCAGACCGAGGGGACGGCGTAGTCGTTCTGCTGGGTCACGAAGCCGTTGAAGTCCTTGGTGTCGTACTGGTACCAGGCGGCGGCCTCGGTCACCGGGATCACCGGGACCTGGTTGAGCATGACCGTCTCCAGCTGACCGATGATGGTCTTCTGGGTCGCCTCGTCCGCGGTGGCGGCGTACTGGTCGAACAGCTTGTCGACGGCGGGGTCGTCGAAGCGCTCGTAGTTGGTCGCGGCGGGCTGGCCGATCGGCGCGCTGTTGGTGGAGTACAGCCAACTGCCGCAGCTCGTAGTACGGCGCCGGGCCGCCGGTCTCGCTGTAGTAGGCGAGCTGGAACTGCCCGTTGAGCAGCTTGTGTTGTAGTCGTTCTGGGAGAGGTTGTCGACGTTCAGCTCGATGCCGGCCGCCTTCATGCCCTGTGCCACGGTCTGCAGCGCGGCCACCCAGTCGCTGTAGCCGCCGTTGTTGATGATGGTGAAGCTGAGCTTCTGGCCGTTCAGCGAGTAGATGCCGTCGGAGCCCTTGACCGCGCCGATGCTCTCCAGCAGCTTGTCGGCCTGCTGCGGGTTGTAGGTGTAGTTGTCCGCGGCCTGCGCCTGCGGGTCGATCCACTGCGGGTAGGTCTGGGTGACGATGCCGAGCTGGCTGCCGGGCGGCTCCTGCCCGCCCTCACCGATGGCGGAGGCCGACTGCCGGTCGGTGGCGTAGGCCAGCGCCTTGCGCACGGTGAGGTTGCTGAGCAGCGGGTCCTTCAGGTTCGGGAACATCGTGACCTGGGTGATCGGCGGCTGCCAGGAGTTGAAGCTCTTGCTCTTGTCCAGGTAGTACTTCTGGATGTTCGGGATGAACTGGGCGCCCCACTGCGCCTGGCCGGTGGCCAGGTAGTTGTTGGCCGCGTCGTTGGAGGTGAAGGCCGGGTAGTCGAGGGTCTTCACCTTCGGCAGGCCGGGCTGCCAGTAGTAGGTGTTGGGCTTGAAGGTGATGTTCTGCGGGGTGCAGGGCTTCACCACGTACATGCCGGTGGCGACCGGGTCGGCGTCGGTGTAGCTGACCGGGTCCTTGATCGAGGCCCAGATGTGCTGCGGGACGATCGGGATCTGGTCCGCTATGTAGTAGAAGTACGGGGTCGCGGCCGTCTTGAAGTTGAAGACGATCTGGTTGCTGCCGGACTGGGTGACCGAGGAGAGCACCTGCCAGACCGAGTTGAGGTCCAGGGCCGGGAACTTCTTCAGCTCGTTGAAGGTGAATAGCACGTCGGCGGCGGTCATCGGGGTGCCGTCGTTCCACTTCACCCCGTTGCGGATGGTGAAGGTCAGCTGCTTGTTGCTGTTGCTCCAGGTGTAGCCGGTGGCCAGCCACGGGGTCGTCTTGTCGTCCTGCAACGCGTTGACGAACATCAGCGGCTCGTAGACGTCGCCCATGGACAGGAAGCTGACCGCGCTCTGGAACGGGTTGAAACTACAGGTCCACAGGCCGCCGCTCTCGTTGGAGACGGTGAGGACCGCATTGGGGTTGCCGGACCCGCCGGCGCTGTTGCTGGATCCGCCGCAGGCGCTGACCAGCATCATGGACGCGGCGACCGCGGTGATGCCCAGGACCCTGCTGCTTCTCTTGAAGAAGCCTTGCTGCATGACGGTCTTACCTCTCCCTGGAGTGCACGTGCCTATAGATAGTTAAGTTTCCTAACGATTGGTGGTGCATAGACTCCCTAGAAATCCTCAGCCAGTCAAGAGGTCGGGCGACGAGATCCCGCTTCTGTATCGGAACGTGACCGATCCACCGGTTTGGGCCGGTCGGAGCTGATGACAGGGGCCGGACAACCGGCTGTCGGCGGGGGTTGCGATGATGCGGGGGGACAAGTCCGTCGACGGACGGGCAAACGGGAGGGAACCCCATGGCAGCGGACAAGCAGAGCCCGGCCCCGACGGGGCTTCTCGGTACAGGTGGACGACTTCGCAGCGGTCGCCCCCAAGTTCACCAGCGCCGGCGACCAGTTGGCCGAGGCTGTCGTCACTCAGAGCATCGTGCTCCAGGGGCTCGGCCCCTTCTGGGGCACCACCGCGCACGGCCCCACATTCGGGGCGACCTACCAGCCGCTGCTCACCCAGGTGCTGAACCTGGCGTCGATGAGCGGGATCGCACTGGAGGGCATAGGCGACGGGCTGACCCAGATGGGCCAGGAGTACGGAGTCACCGAAGCCCGGATCATCGCCGCGATGAAGAGCCTCCAGCAGTGAGCGACGCGTCGGTACTCAACGACCTCGGCGTACCCTGGCCGGACGCGGACACCGGGAAGGCCCGCCAGGCAGCCGCCGCCTGGTCCGCCCTCGCCGAAGCGATCGGAACCGCCCTCGGTACGGCCGGCGGCGCGGCAAGGGTGCTCAGCGTGAACAACACCGGCCCCGCCATGGACGCCTTCAACACCTACTGGGGTGGAATAGGCGGCCCGTCCGAGGCCTGCCAGGTGGTGCAGAAGCCCGCACTGCTGCCAGTGCTGATGCAGGTGTGCACAGCGCTGTCGACGGCCTGCGCCAAGTTCGCCGACGCCGTCGACGACGCCAAAGCCGAGCTCGGCGAGACGGTCCTGGAGATCGAGGCCGCCCTCGCCGCCGCAGTCCTGGCAACCGCCTTCACCGCCGGAGCCTCGGACGCGGCCGACGCCTTGATCGGCGCCAGCTTCGTGGGGGAGGCAATGAACACCATTGAGGTCCTTGGCACGACAGTCGGCGAGATCGTCAGCTCGCTGACGCCCGCAACGATGTTCGGCACCATGGACGCTGCCCTGGAAACAGAGTTCAGCAATGGGATCAAGGCGGCGACCGGGCAACCGCCGGACTCCGTCAAGGAAATCCTGGCCGGGCTGGCCAAGGGGTTCGGGGTCGGCCTGCTGACGGGCGGCGTCGCCACCGCCGCCACCGGAGCGATCACCGCCGGCACCACCGCCGCCTCCTATCTGGCCATGGACCATCTGGAGAGCGTGCTGGAAATCGTCCCCGACCTTCCCCTCATTCTGCAACAGATCCCCGACGCGCTGGAGACCCCAGCAGGCGACGCGCTACGCGCCCTGGAGAGTGAGTACGCATCGCGTCACCTGATCAACAGGGCTGAAGGCAGGCCGACCGATCCACCGTCGGTCCCCGAGGTCATCGGCGAACTGATCGATGCCAAGATCGAGGGCTCCTCCGAAGGACCGGAGGGAGGAGGCGGGTCATCCAAGGAGGACGGCAATGCCTCCGCCAAGGCACCGGAAGGGGCGGAAAGTGAGCCTGTTCTCGGCCCACCTGATGAATGAGGGGGCAGCGCCATGATCTTCGGAATCCTGCTGTTCGTGTTCACCACCCGCTCACTGTGCTGTTCGCGTTGTCGATCTTCAAAAGGTCGATCCCGGCTCTGCTCGCCAGCCGCCGTGGCACACTGGCGCAGGGCACGCTGCGGCGGATCACCCTGCGCCAGACGTCGGGCGGTCGCATGGGCGGCGCGCGCAACACTCTGCGGACGGGCCACGTCGAGTTCGTCGCCGACGGACAGCGGGTCACCTTCAGCACACCGCTCGACAACGGGGTCGAGTACCACCAGGGCCAGCACCTCCCCGTGCACTACAACCCTGTGCGTCCCCATGACTCCGCGACCATCGACAACAGTTACGACTCAATGACCAAGCTGATGATGCTCGGTGGCATCACACTGTTGTTTCTCTTCATGAGCGTCTGTTCAATCCTGCTGATCTTCGGCGTCATCCATGACACCGGATCCACCGACCCGTACGTGGGGTATGGCTGAGCGTGGCGCCTCTGCGGACCGACCGCCGAACCGCCCCGCAGCAGGTGGCTGCGGGGCGGCGGAAGCGGTCAGGAGGGTTATTGACTCTCCGTCAGCTGAAGATCTCGAACTCCGAGAGCTGGCCGGCCGGCCAGCCGGTGTTGGCGGTGAAGTTGAGCCGCAGATAACGGTCGCTGGTGCCGCTGGGCAGGTTGAAGCTGACGGTGTTGCCGGTGGCGGGGTTGAAGGTGTAGTTGGCGGAGGCGACGACGGTGGTCCAGGTGCTGCCGTCGTTGGAGGCCTGCACGCTCAGGGTCTGCGTGCGGGTGGCCCAGGAGGTGGACGGCGGCAGGTCCAGGGTGACCGAGCCCAGGGTCTGGGTGGAGCCGAGGTCGGCCTGGAGCCACTGCGGGAAGGCGTTGTCGGTGCTCTCCCAGTAGGTGCTGGTGGTCCCGTCGTTGGCGTTGGCGGGAACATAGCTCTGGGTGTAGCCGCTGGCCGTCATGGTCGCGCCCAGCGCCAGGTTGGTGCTGCCTGCCGCGTTCCCGGTGCCGGTGAGCGGGACGGTGAGCGGGCTCGCCGGGTCGTTGGAGGCGACGCTCAGGGTACCGGTGCGGGTGCCGGCCGCGGTGGGGGTGAAGGTGACCGACACGGTGCAGGAGGCACCGGCGGCGAGCGAGCTGCCACAGGTGTTGCTCTGGCTGAAGTCGCCGGTGGCGGTGACCGAGCCGATCGCGGCGGCGGCGCTGCCGCCATTGCTGACGCTGACGGTCTGGGTGGCACTGGAGCTGCCCACGGTCTGCCCGGCGAAGGTCAGACTGCTGGTCGAGGCAGACAGCGAGGGCTGCTGGGTGCCGCCCCCGCTGCCCCCGCCGCCGCCCGGGAAGATCTCCAGCTCGGAGAGCTGCGCGGCGTCCCAGCCGGAGTTGGCGGTGAAGTTGAGCCGCAGGTAACGGTCGCTGGTGCCGCTGGGCAGGGAGATGGTGACGGTGTTACCGGTGGCCGGGTTGAAGGTGTACCCGGCCGAGCCGACCAGCGTGGTCCAGCTGCTGCCGTCGGTCGAGCCCTGCACGCTCAGTGTCTGGGTCCGGGTGGCCCAGGAGGTGGCCGGCGGCAGGTCCAGCGTGACCGAGCCCAGCGCCTGGTGGAACCGAGGTCGGCCTGGAGCCACTGCGGGAAGGTGCCGTCGACGCTCTCCCAGTAGCTGCTGGTGTTCCCGTCGTTGGCGTTGGACGGCGGGAAGCCGCTGGTGGAGCTGCTGGCGGTGAGCGCGGCACCGGCGGCCAGGTTGGTGGTCGGGGTGACCCCGGTACCGCTCAGCGTGGCCCCGATCGGGGTGCTGGTGCCGCTGTTGGTGACGGCCAGGGTGGCGCTCTGGGCCCCGCCCGCGGTGGGCGCGAAGGTCACCGCGATGGCGCAGGACGCCCCGGCGGCCAGGGTGCTGCCGCAGGTGTTGGTCTGGGTGTAGGAGGAGTTGTTGGTCGCGATCGAGCCGATCGTGATCGCGGAGGCCCCCGGGTTGGCCAGGGTGACCGTCTGGGCGGTCGTGCTGGAACCCACGGCCTCGTCGCCGAAGGAGAGCGCGGTCGGCGACAGCGTGGGCGGGGTGATCACATTGGTCCCGCCGGTGCTGCCGACCAGTTGCAGCACGGTCGGGCTGCCGGGCTGGTCGCTGGGGACGGTCAGGGTGCCGGTGGTGATGCCGGACGCCGGGGCGGTGAAGCTGACGTCGACCTGGCACCAGTTGCCGCTGTCCGTGGGCGAGGTGGCGTCCAGGCTGCTCCCGCAGGGCTGCGAGGGGTCGTTGGTCACCGTGAAGCCGCTGCTCGCGGAGATGGTGCCGAGCGTGGAGGGGGCGCTGCCGGAGTTCATCACGGTGATCTTCTGGACCGGCGTGGCGGTGCCCACCGTGGCCTGCTCGAAGGTGGTGGTGGACGGGTAGGCGATCAGCGGCCAGCCGCTCGGCATCCCGCACGTCGTGGTGGACCAGCCGGAGTTGCCGCTGCCCTGGGTGATGTCGAGGCCCGAGCCGCAGTCCATCACCCCGGCCACGCCGACATTGCTGGCGACCAGGCCGGAGATGCTGACCGAGCCCGGGGCCTGGTCCTGGAGGACATAGGTGCCCACGCCGTTGACGGTGTTGTCGGTCAGGTTGACATTGGTGACGGTGTTGCCGGAACTGCCGGCCGTGTTGACCGCGGAGCCGACCGGCGGGGCGGAGTTCTGGAACTGGAACGCCTCATAGGGGCTGTCGTCGATCTGGTTGTCGGAGATGTTGACCGTGCCGTCCTGCGACTGGTTCTGCGGCCAGAACCAGATGGCGCCGACGCCGTAGTCCCAGCCCGGGTCGAACTGGCCGGTGCGGACCAGGGTGTTGCCGCTGATGGTGGTGGTTCCGGCGAGCGGGGTCGGGTTGTAGCGGTTGCCGATGTTGATGCCGCCGCCACGGGTGACCGTGTCCTGGAGCAGGTTGTTGGTCACGGTGTTGCCGGTGCCGCCGTACAGGCCGATGTTGTTGGCCACCCGGGCGAGTCGACGGTGTTCTGGGTGAAGGTGTCGTTGGCGTCCGGGCTGTTCTGCGACCAGATGGCGAGCCCGTCGTCCTGGGTGTTGCGCAGGAAGCTGTTGGAGACCGTGGAGTCGGTCACGCCGCCGTCGAAGTTGATGCCGTCGGCGGTGGTGTCCTGGATCCGCATGTCGGTCAGCGTCAGATTGGTGGACGGCCCGACGATCCAGGCGCCGACCTTGGTGTTCTGGATCCACATGTTGGAGAAGGTCGAGTTGCTGAACCCTCCGTTGATCCCGTTCACTCCCCGTCGCCGTCGTTGCGGACGTTGACGTCACCGAACTCCGACAGGTTGGAGATATTGACGCCGGTGCTGGGGTCGCCGATCTGTCCTGCGAACTCCACGTTGGCGCCGGTGAGTTCGGTGTACCACTCGCCCGCGCCCTCGATCGTCACCTTGTTGACGAAGAGCTGCTGGCTGATCTTGTAGATGCCCTGCGGGAGATAGACCCCCTGGCCGCTGGACTCACCGGCGTTGATGGCGTTCTGCAGCGCCGTGGTGACATCGGTGACCCCGGTGTTGTCCACGTCGTAGGGCGCCTGGGTGACGTTGATGTAGCCCGAGGGCTGTGCGATCGGTGCGGCGACCTGCTCGAAGTCGGCCGCGTTGATCACATACCAGGGGGCCGTGTCCGCCGCGTCGACCTGGAGCGTCACCTTGGTCCCCGCCGCCAGGGTGGTGCCGAACTGGGCGCGGACGTCGTTGTAGAAGTCGTGTCCGGTGCTCACCCCCAGTGCGCCGATGGTGGGGGTGTCGGTCTCGGTGGCCTGGGTGCCGTACTCCCAGCTGTACTGCGAGGTGAGCGACAGCGTCTGGTCGTAGTTCCCGTTGACGTACATGCTGAGCGGCGCGGTGATGCCGCCGCCGCTGAGCGAGTCCGGGACGGAGTAGTGGAAGTCCACCGCGTTGGCGGGCGCGGTGAGAGTGAAGGTGACGTACTTGCCCTGGCCGATCAGCTGCACGGCCTGGCGGCCGGTCGCCTCGGAGGCCAGGGTGCCGACGGTGTAGTCGGGGGCGAGCACGGTGCCGTTGGTGGCGGCGTCTTGGGCCAGGTACTCGGTGAACGGCACGGACGCGCCGGCCGTGGCCGCCGGGGTGGCGGCCGCCGCGGAGGCGGCCGGGGTCAGCAGCGGCGCGGCCGCCAGCAGGGCGGCGGCGGTGACGCCCGCCGCCGCTCTTCTCCAGTGGGAGGCTGCTCCGGAAAGGGAGCGTGGGAGGAACACGGGTACTCCTCTGAGGCGGGTGGTGCCCGGTGGGAAGTCGGCCGGACCGCTCCTGCGGAACCCTCGATCCACAGGAGACGGCCCGGCCCGCGGCACGGCTGCGGGACGGTCAGGTCGTCCGCAGCCACACCGCCGTATCGGGGGGGAGCGCTCCCGTGTCCAGCGGACCGCTGGCGAGCAGCACCTCGGTGTGCTCCGGCAGCGCGACCGCCGCGGTGGAGAGGTTGACCACGCAGGCGAAGCCCGGTTCGCCGTCCCGGCCCCGGCTGAAGGCCAGGACCTGCGGGTCGGCGAGGTCCAGCCAGCGCATCGGCCCGTCGCCGAGGCCGGCTTCGGCCCGGCGCAGCCGCAGCGCCTCGCGGTAGAGGGTGAGCATGGAGTCCGCCCGGCCGCTCTGGGCGGCGACGGTCAGCCCGGCCCAGTCGGCGGGCTGCGGCAGCCAGGGCTCGCCGGCCGCGCCCTCGGGGCTGAAGCCGTAGGGCGGTTCGCCGCCGGACCAGGGCAGCGGGACCCGGCAGCCGTCGCGGCCGGGGTCGGCGCCGCCGGTGCGGTGGTACATCGGGTCCTCGATCCGCTCCGCCGGGATGTCCTCGACCTCGGGCAGGCCGAGCTCCTCGCCCTGGTAGAGGTAGACCGAACCGGGCAGCGCCAGCGTCAGCAGCGCGGCGGCGCGGGCCCGGCGGGTGCCCAGTGCCCGGTCGGTGGGGATGCCGTGGCCCTTGGTGGCGAAGTCGAAGCCGGTGTCGGCCCGGCCGTAGCGGGTGACCGTGCGGGTGATGTCGTGGTTGGCGAGCACCCAGGTGGCGGGGGCGCCGACCGGGGCGTGCACGGCCAGCGTGGTGCTGATCGACTCGCGCAGCCGGGCCGCGTCCCAGGGGCAGGCCAGGAAGCCGAAGTTGAAGGCGGTGTGCAGTTCGTCCGGGCGCAGATAGCGGGCGAAGCGCTCCGGGTCGGGCAGCCAGACCTCGCCGATCAGGGCGCGCGGCTGCGGGTAGGAGTCGGCGAGCCGGCGCCAGGCACGGTAGATGTCGTGCAGCTCGTCGCGGTCCAGGTAGGGGTGGGGGTCGTGCTCGGGGTCGAAGTCGGGCAGGGCCGGGTCCTTGACCACCTCGGCGGCGGAGTCGATGCGCACCCCGGCGGCGCCCCGGTCGAACCAGAACCGCAGTACGTCCTCGTGCTCCTGGCGGACCTCGGGGTGTTCCCAGTTGAGGTCGGGCTGCTGCGAGGCGAAGCGGTGCAGGTACCACTCCCCCGGGCTGCCGTCGGCCTCGGTGACCCGGCTCCAGGCGGAGCCGCCGAACTGGGAGGGCCAGTCGTTGGGCGGGAGTTCGCCGCCGCTGCCGCGCCCGGGGCGGAACCAGAAACGGGCCCGCTCCGGTGAGCCCGGTGCGGCGGCGAGCGCCTGCCGGAACCAGCGGTGGGTGTCCGAGACATGGTTGGGCACGATGTCGATGATGGTGCGGATGCCCAGGTCGAGGGCTTCGGCGATGAGCTTCTCGGCTTCGGCCAGGGTGCCGAAGACGGGGTCGATGTTGCGGTAGTCGGTGACGTCGTAGCCGCCGTCGGCCATCGGCGAGGGGTACCAGGGGTTGAACCACAGGGCGTCGACGCCGAGGTCGGCCAGGTGGCGCAGCCGTGAGCGGACGCCCGCGAGGTCACCGGCCCCGTCGCCGTTGCCGTCGGCGAAGCTGCGCACGTACACCTGGTAGATCGCGGCGCCACGCCCCACGCCGGGGCTTCGGACACGGTCAGGGTCTCCATCTTTACGGGGCCTCCATCTGGGGGTCTCCAACTGCCGGCGGGGTCTCCAGCGGCCGGCTCTGGGGTTCCGCGGCAGCGCGCGGCCGGATCTCAGCCCTTGAGGCCGCCGGTGGTGAGGCCGGACATGATGTTCCTTTGGAAGATCAGGAAGAAGACGATCGTGGGCACCGCGGAGATGGCCGAGGCCGCGATCAGCACGTTCTCGGACACGCCCTGGGAGAGCGAGTAGATCCCGGCGTTGAGGCTCTGCGTGGGATCGGGCTCGGCCAGCAGCGGCCAGAGGAAGTCCTTCCAGACGTTGACCAGGCGAAGATCGAGACCACGGCCAGGATCGGCCTGGACATCGGCAGCACGATGGAGCGCAGGGTGCGCACCGGTCCGGCGCCGTCGATGGCCGCGGCGTCCAGCAGGTCCTGCGGAATGGAATCGAAGAATCGTTTCAGCAGGAAGATGTTGAAGGCGCTGGCGACCGCGGGCAGCCAGATCGCCCAGGGGCTGTTGAGCAGATTGAGGTGCAGCACCGGCAGGTCGAGCACGGTCAGGTACTGCGGCACCACCAGCACCGTGGCCGGGATCATCAGCGTGGCCAGCATCATGCCGAGGATGGCGTTGCCGAGCACCGGCCGCAGCTTGGACAGCGCGTACGCCGCCGCCACGTCGAAGACCAGCTGGAAGGCCAGCGCCCCGAAGGCGTACTCCAGGGTGTTCAGCAGCAGCTGGGACAGGTTGAGCTCGCTCCAGGCGGTGCTGTAGGTGCTGGGGTGCAGATGGTGCGGATAGAGCGTGGGCGGGCTCTGGATCGCCTCCTGGGTGGACTTCAGTCCACCGGTGATCATCATGTAGAGCGGTCCAGGAAGACCAGGCTGAACACCACCACCACCGCGGTGAGCACGGTCCAGTAGATCGCCCGGCCGTGCCCTCGGTTCAGCTGGACCTGGGAGATCAGGGTGCGGGTGGACGGGTCGACCGTTGTCGCGGCCACGGCTGTCCCCTTTACTGCTCGGCCGGGCGGCTGAGCCGCACGTACAGGGCGGAGAACACGGCGAGCACCAGCAGCAGCACCACGCCCAGCGCGGAGGCCGCGCCGTAGTTCTGGAAGTTGAAGGCGTACTGGTAGATCAGGTAGACGATGGTGGTGGAGCCGTTGACGCCCTGGCCGCCGGTGAGGATGAAGGGCTCGACGAAGACCTGCATGGTGGCCACGATCTGGAGCAGCAGCATCAGCGACAGGATCAGCCGGGTCTGCGGGATCGTCACATGCCAGATCCGGCGCAGGATGCCGGCCCCGTCCAGCTCGGCGGCCTCGTACAGCTCGCCCGGGATGCCCTGGAGCGCGGCCAGGTAGATCAGGATCGCGCTGCCCATGTTCATCCAGGTGGAGGCGACCACCACGCAGAACATCGCCATCGACGGGGACTGGAGCCAGGTCGAGGTCGGCAGGTGCAGGGTGTGCAGGATGTCGTCGAACAGGCCGTACTGCGGGTTGTAGAAGTACTGGAACAGCACCAGTGAGGCGACCGCGGCAGCATCACCGGCAGGTAGACCACCACCCGCAGATAGCCCGTGGCGTGGCGGAGCTCGTTCAGCAGGATCGCGATCAGGAACGGCAGCGCGTAGCCGAGCACCAGCGCCAGCAGGGTGAACTGGGCGGTGTTGCGCCAGGCCTGCCAGAAGCTGGGGTCGTGCACGATCTGGTTCAGGTTGTGCAGTCCGACCCAGGTGGTCTGCCCGGCCCTGACCTTCTGGAAGCTGGTGAGGAACTCCCGGATCATCGGGTACCAGGAGAACAGCGCGAAGCAGAGCACCGCGCCGATGAGGAAGGCGTGCGCGGTGAGGTTGCGCCGGATCTCGCGCACCAGGCCGGCGCGACGCGGCTCGGTGCGCGCGGCGGGCTGCGGGTGCTGCTTCGTTTGTGGACAGCGGTGGCCACCGGAGGCTCCCAAGTCTGTGGGCGGTCAGAGGGACGGGACCAGCCCGCAGGCCGGTCCCCGTCGGTCCAGGGTCACTGGCTGTTCGCGAGGACCTCGTTGACCTGGTTGGTCGCGGTGGACAGCAACTGGTCGATGTTGGCGCCGGGATCGGTGAGCACCGAGGCCATCGCGGTGTCCAGGACCTTGTAGACCGCCTGGGCGTCGTTGGGCTCGCCGTCCCCGGGCACCTGGGCGTCCAGGTAGGAGGTGAAGTCGGAGACCGGCATGGTGGCGTCGGCGGCCTTGCCCTGGTTGTCGGCGGACAGCGCGGCGCCCTGGAACAGCTCCGGCTCGGGCAGCCCGACCGCCTGCCCGGTGGCCTTGGCCCGGCTGTAGTTGAACTGGCCCTGGCCCTCAGTGAGGTACATGAAGTTCACCAGCGCGACCCCGGCCTTGATCTGGGCCGGGGTGTCCTTGACGTTGAACATGTAGTCGTCGCCGCCGGAGAGCGTGCCGGCCGCGTGGCCGCTGACGCTGGGGATCGGGCCCATGCCGTAGTCGGCGTAGTTCGCGCCCAGGGTCTGCACCATGTAGGTGATGTCGTCCGGGGCGGCGATGTACATCCCGAGCTTGCCCGCGGCCATCTCCTTCTGCAGCGTGCCCCAGGCCAGCAGCTGGGTGCTGCCCATCACGTTGTCGGTGTAGCGCAGGTCGTGCAGGTTCTGCAGCACCTCGTGGCCGAGGGGGTTGTCGAAGTTCGCCTTGGTCCCGGCGCGTTCTCCATGGAGCCGCCCAGCGCGTCGAGTTCGGCGGAGAAGTGCCAGCCGCCGTTGTTGCCGGCGCTGTAGTCGCCGTAGCCCTCGACACCGTTGCCGAGCTTGGTGATGGCCTCGGCGTCGGTGGCCACCTGGGCCCAGGTGGTCGGCGGGTTGTCGGGGTTGAGCCCGGCCTCCTTGAACAGCTTGCGGTTGATGATCAGGCCCATGGTGTAGTTCGAGTAGGGCAGCCCGTAGAGCTTGCCGCCGGACTCCTGGGTGCTCAGCACCGACGGCAGGAAGTCGCCGTAGACCGGGACGGTGGAGGGGTTGACGTACGAGGTGATGTCCGCGGCCTGGTTGGCGTTGAGCACCGCCGCCTTGTCGGTGAAGTAGGTGTAGAAGACGTCCGGCTCGGTGCCCCCGGCCAGCGCTGCGGTGAACAGCGTGGGCGTCTCGCAGGGGAAGGTGTTGATGCTCTTCACCTTGATCCCGGGGTTCTTCTGCTCGAAGGTGGCGATGTCCGCGTTCCACTGCTGGAGTGCCACCGGCTTGCTGGCCGGGGGCGCGCAGTCGATGGAGATGGTGGTCGTGCCCGAGCCCCCCGAGGCGCCCTTGCTGCTCCCGTTCGAGGAACTGGAGCTGCACGCGGCGGCGGTGAGGGTCATCGCCAGCGTGACGAGGACGGCTGAGGCTCTGCGGGAGCGGTGGCTGACGAGCCGCTGGTTGGTCATCTGGGGACCCTTCTGGGCGGGATGGGGTGGCAACGCGCTGTGGCGGGCATCACTTAACCACTGACAACAGAAGGTCACAAGATGTTGACTAAAGTTTGCAAGATTTCGACATCATAACGGCAGCTGCTTTCGCCCGGCATGCCGAAGGGGCCGGACGTCGGACGTCCGGCCCCTTCCCTGCGTTTGCGCCGGTCCCGGCCGGGTCAGCGCTGCTGCGGCACCGGCCCGGTGGACCCGCGCACCACCAGCTCGGGCTCGAAGAGCACCTCGTCGTGGGTCACCCGGGCCCCCTCGATCTCACCCACCAGCAGGTCCACCGCGGCCCGTCCCATGGCCTCGATCGGCTGGCGGACGGTGGTCAGCGGCGGATCGGTGCAGGCCATGAACGAGGAGTCGTCGTAGCCGACCACCGAGACGTCCCCCGGCACCCCGAGCCCGCGCCGCCGGGCCGCCCGCACCGCGCCCAGCGCCAGCGGGTCGCTGGCGCAGACGATGCCGGTCACCCCGCGCTGGAGCAGCCGGGCGGCCGCCGCCTGCCCGCCCTCCAGCGAGAACAGCGCATGCTCCACGCAGGAGTCCGGAAGTTCCAGACCGGTCCTGGCAGCGACCTGCTGCGCGGCGCGCAGCTTCCGGCGCGAGGGCACATGGTCCGGCGGCCCCACCACCAGCCCGATCCGGCGGTGGCCCAGCGAGTACAGGTGGCCCATCGCCTGCTCCACGGCCACCGCGTCGTCGCAGGACACCTGGGGAAGTCCAGGTCGTCGAAGGCCGCGTTCATCAGCACTGTCGGCAGCCCGCGCTGCGCCAGCCGCGCGTAGTGCTCGTGCGGGGACTCGGCCTGGGCGTACAGGCCGCCGAAGAACACCACCCGGAGACATGCTGCTGGAGCAGCAGTTCCACATAGTCCGCCTCGGAGACCCCGCCGGCGGTCTGGGTGCAGAGCACCGGGGTGAACCCCTGCTGCGCCAGCGCCCCGCCGACCACCTCGGCGAACGCCGGGAAGATCGGGTTCTGCAGCTCCGGCAGCACCAGGCCCACCAACCGCGAGCGCTCCCCGCGCAGTTGCGTGGGACGCTCGTACCCCAGCACGTCCAGGGCGGTGAGCACCGCAGTCCTGGTCGCCGGGGAGACCCCGGCTTGTCGTTGAGCACGCGACTGACCGTCGCCTCGCTCACCCCGACTTCTTCGCCACTTCGGCCAGTCGTCGCGTCATGACCGCAGCTTACGGCAGGACGTGCAAATATCTTGCATCAGGTCGCAAGAAGGGCGCAGGAATCATCAGCCGACAGGCCCGTGCCGATGTTGCGGATGTGATTGACGACCGTCTGCGCTGGCCTAACGTCGGACACGAGGGGATGCTAGCCGGGCGGCAGGTAAGTGTGGGTGCCCAGGTCCGCCCGGCTCACACCGCGGAGCAGCTGCCTCAGCATAGGGAGAGAACCATGTCGGACGCGCAGACACCGCCATCCGGGACGGACCAGGCAGCACCACCGAGCAGTACCAGCCGATCAACCGCTCCGTCTACATCGCCGTGATCGGGCTGATGCTCGGCATGCTGATGGCGATGCTGGACAACCTGATCGTCAGCACCGCCCTGCCACCATCGTCGGCGACCTCGGCGGGCTGGCCCACCTCTCCTGGGTCACCGCCTATGCCCTGGGCGCGGCGGTGACCACCCCGATCTGGGGGAAGCTGGGCGACCTGCACGGCCGCAAGTCCATGTTCATCGTGGCCATCGTGGTCTTCCTGATCGGCTCCGCGCTCACCGGGATCTCCAGAACATGAACCAGCTGATCGCCTTCCGCGGGCTCCAGGGCCTGGGCGCGGGGGGCTGATGGTCGGCGCCATGGCCACCCTGGGCGACCTGGTCCCGCCGCGCGAGCGGGGCAGGTTCCAGGCACTGATCGGCGGCATGATGCCGGTCGCCTTCGTCGGCGGGCGCTGATCGGCGGGCTGCTCACCGAACACCTCAGCTGGCGCTGGTGCTTCTACATCAATGTGCCGCTGGGATCGCCGCACTGCTGGTCACCGGCCTGGGCATGAAACTGCCGAACCGCCGGATCGAGGCCAGCATCGACTATGTGGGCGCGCTGCTGCTGGGCACCGGCATTGTCGCGATCACCCTGGTGGCCGCCTGGGGCGGCTCGCAGTACGCCTGGGCCTCCGTCCCGGTGATCGGGCTCTCGGTGTTCGGCGTCGCCGCGCTGGTCACCTTCGTCTACTCGCAGAAGCGGGCCGCCGAGCCGATCCTGCCCCCGGCCATGTTCCGGGACCGCAACTTCACCGTCTCCCAGATCATCAGCTTCCTGGTCGGCGCGGCGTTCGGCGCGCTGAACTTCATGCCGCAGTACTTCCAGTACGTCCGCGGCGCCTCGCCGACGGCCAGCGGCCTGCTGCTGCTGCTGCTGATGTTCGGGATGCTGGCGGTGATGATCGTCGCCGGGCAGTCGGTCAGCCGCACCGGCAGGTACCGGGTACTGATCATCGGCGGCGCGGTGATGACCGTCGGCATGGCGGTACTGCTGCTGCTCAAGGTCGACACGGCCACCATCGAAGCCTCGCTGCTCACCACCGTGCTCGGGCTCGGCATGGGCTTCCTGATGCAGAACACCATGCTGGTCACTCAGAACAGCGTGCCGCTGCGGAACATGGGCGCCGCCAGCGGCTCGGTCACCCTGTTCCGCACCGTCGGGGGCTCGCTGGGCATCGCCGTGTTCGGCTCGCTCTACACCCAGCGGCTGAGCAGCTCGCTGTCGCACAGCCTCGGCCCTCCGGGCGCTCCCTGGCCGCGGACGGCGCGCACATCCCGCCCTCCGCGCTGGTGCACGAACCGCTGGTGATCCAGCACGCCTTCAAGGCCGCGGTCACCGACGGCCTGCACAGCGTGCTGGCCGGCGGCACCGCGCTGGGCCTGCTGACCTTCCTGACCACGCTGCTGATCCGGGAGATCCCGCTGCGCTCCGGCGCCGCGCCGGGCGCACCGCTGGAGTAGCGCGCCGCGCGCCCGCCCCGGCAGGCCCCGGCCGCGACACCCCACCGGCCGACCCGGAGCCGCAGCCGGGTAAGCGGAGGGGGCATACTCGCAACCGGCATTGCAGACGATCACCTCACCTGCGGAGAACGAACCATGGACGACAGGCTGCTTGCGCAGACCGTGACCATCACCGGGACCGACGGCACCGAGCTGGAGGCATACTCCGCACGACCGCTGGACGGCGCCCCGCGCGGCGGCGTCGTGGTGATCCACCACCTGCCCGGTTACGACCGCGCCACCAAGGAGATGGTGCTGCGCTTCGCCGCCGAGGGCTACAACGCGGTCTGCCCCAACCTCTACACCCGGGAGGCCCCCGGCGCCGACCCCGACGACGCCGCCGCGGCCGTCCGGGCCTTGGGCGGGGTGCCGGACGAGCGGCTGGTCGGCGATGTCGCCGGCGCCGCCGCCTACCTGCGCGGCCTGGACAACTCCAACGGCAAGGTCGGCGTCATCGGGCACTGCTCCGGCGGCCGTCAGGCCTTCCTGTCCGGTTGCAGCCTGGACCTCGACGCGGCGGTGGACTGCTACGGCGCGTTTGTCACCGAGGCCGTGCCGGAGGGGGTCAACCTGAAGGTCACCCCGATCGCGCACCTGACCGAGAACCTCTCCTGCCCGCTGCTCGGCCTGTTCGGCGCCGAGGACAAGCACCCCTCCCCCGAGGCCACCGGCGCGCTGGAGGAGCTGCTCAAGCAGCACAGCAAGGAGTACGAGTTCCACACCTTCCCCGACGCCGGGCATGCCTTCTTCGCGGTGGACGCCCCAGCTACCGGCCGCAGGCGGCCAACGAGGGCTGGCAGCTGATCCTCGACTTCTTCGCCCGCAACGTCGGCTGACACCCCCTCCGGAGACCCGTATGTGCACCTATCTCACCGAGCAGATCGAGATCACCGGCAGCGGCAAGGGCGCCGCCGGGTACTTCCCGCTCACCCGCGCCATGGTCTATGTCGACCACCCGCAGCACCCCCTACGAACACACCGTCAATGTGGACTTCCTCAACCCCGGCCTCGGCGCGGGTGCGCGGGTCGCGGTGGAGCTGACCGAGGAGGGCGCGCTGGCGCTGATCGAGGCGCTGCGCTCGGCCCTGGCCCACGCCCCGGCCGGCCTCGCCTCGGAGCGCCAGGGCCAGGCGTCCTGAGCGGCGGCCCCGGCCGCGCGGTCGGCAGGCGGCGTCACCACGTGCCCGCCCGGGACCGCCGGCCGGGGCCGCAGCCGGTGCGGCAGCCGGCTCCGTGACCGGGTCACCGACCTGGTCACCGACGTGGCGTGCGCCCGGGCTCTCGCCCTGGCGCAGCTGCTCCAGCACCGCCTCCCGGTCCGCGAGCAGCACGGTGAGGATCCGCCGGGCCGCCCGCAGCAGGTCGGCGACGTCGGGCCCGGCCAGCGCGTAGAGCACGGTCGGGCCCTCCCGCAGCGAGACCACGATCCCGGCCCGCCGCCGCCCGGCCGCTCCCCGGCCGGACAGCGGTCCGCCGCTCAGTTGTTGTCGGGCTGCGGCAGGTAGGGCTCAAGGGCGTGCGCCAGGTTGGGCAGCGGCATGCTCTGCAGCCAGATCTGGCCGGGGCCGGTCAGCGCCACCAGGTGGTAGCCGTCGCGGCCGAAGACCTTGTTGGCGATCCCGGGACGGTGGTGATCTTGAAACTCACACTGTCCTCGAACATGCCCACGTGCCCGGGGTGGACCAGCATGGTCTGCCCGGGGGCCAGGTTGTAGAGGTTGAGCTCACGGAGAGCTCGACCCAGGCCCGGCCCTGCCCCTCCAGCTTCTGCAGCACAAAGCCGTCGCCGCCCCACAGGCCGCCGCGGAAGGAGTGCTGGAACCCACGCTGGCGCTGACCCCGGGCGTCCGGCCAGCCAGCCGTGCCGGTGCACCAGGAAGTGCCGCCGCGGTCGATGTCCACCGGCACTATGTGCCCGGGGACCTTCGCGGCGAAGGCCACCAGCGCCTCGCCGCCCTTGGACTGGTACTGGGTCAGGAATATGCCGCCGCCGCCACCGCGCGCTTGAGCGTCCCGAACAGACCGCCGCCCCCTGGGTGGTCTGCGACATGTGCACATTCGCCGTCATCCACGGACAGCTCGCCGTGCATGAGACCACGGACTCCTTGTCCTCCAGCTGGATCTCCAGCACGGGCAGGACGCTGCCCTTGATGTCAGCCCTCATCAGGTTTCCTTCCACATGATCCGCCCGGCCCGACTTCCCCGGCGCAGGCGACTTCGCCGCCCCGCAGCAGGCACGTTATCGCCTGCGGCGACCTGCGACGACGCCCGGACGGACACAGTGCCGACACAAGATCGCCACCGGCCCCGGGGAGGCCGACACGAACCCTCGCCAACCCGGGTAAATGTCCATATTTGCCATAAAAAATGGGTGATTGCTATGCTCCGGAAGCGGACCGGCCGGCCCTCGACCCGTTGCGCCCCGAACCCGGTCACGCCCCCTGATCCGGTCCCGCCCCGGAATCCGGTATGCCCCGACGCGCCCGCCGGCGCCCGATGCCCGCAGGAGTCACCGCATGGAGTCCATCCGTCCTTCCTGGTCGCCGTCGACGGTTCCGAGGACGGCTGGGCGGCCCTGGAGTGGACGGCCCGGGCCGCCTCCGGGTCGGCGCGCCACTGCGGGTGCTGCATGTCGCGGAGACCACCGGCGGGCTGGCGGAGGTGCTGCTCGGCCCGGGGCCCGAGCCCTCCCAGAACAACCCGGTCACCACCGAGGCGGTGGCCCGGGTCGGCTCGGCCGCGCCCGGGGTGACGGTCACCACCACCGTGATCGCCGGGGACCCGAAGCATGTGCTGCCGCGCAGAGCGGGGCGCGGCGCTGCTGGTGACCGGCACCCGGGGGCTCAGCGGGCTGCGCTGGCTGGCCGGGTCGGTCAGCCGGGCGGCGGCCGGCTACGCGCGCTGCCCGGTGGTGGTGCACAAGAGCAGCGAGTACGCCGCGGGCGGCCCGGTACTGGCCGGGCTCGACCCGGCCCACCCGCTGCCGGAGGTGCTCTCCTTCGCCGCGGCGCCGCCCGGGCGCTCAGGGCCCCGCTGCGGCTGATGGTCGGCGGCCTGCCCGCCGCCGAACTGCCCTCGGGCGAGCAGGCCGGATCTGCCCGCGCCCTGCTGGATCCGGTGCTGACGGCGCTGCGCCAGGACCACCCGGGCCTTGAGGTCTCCGCCGAGTTCTCCGCCCGGGACGAGTCGGAGTGGCTGGTCGAGCTGTCGCCGACGGCGCAGCTGGTGGCGGTGGGCCGGGAGCTCAGCGGGCTGCTGCTGACCGATCCGCTGGGACATGCCGCCGACGCCCTGCTCGACCGGGCGCAGTGCCCGGTCGCGGTGATCCCGGCCCGCCACCAGTGAGGCCCGGCACCGGGTCGGGCCCGGCGCCGGTGAACCCCGGCACCGGTGGGCCCGGCGCCGGGTCCGGCCGGACGCTCAGATGCCCTGCCAGCCGGGCTTGGCCGCGTAGGTGGCCCGGAAGTAGTCGGCCAGCTTGAGCTCGGAGGCGGCGGCCTCGTCCACCACCACCGTGGCGTGCGGGTGCAGTTGCAGCGCGGAGGCCGGGACCAGCGCGGCGACCGGGCCCTCCACGGTCTGCGCCACGGCCTCGGCCTTGGCCTCGCCGGTGGCCAGCAGCACCAGGTGCCGGGCCTCCAGGATGGTCCCTATGCCCTGGGTGATCACGTGGTGCGGGACCTCGTCCAGGCTGTCGAAGAAGCGGGCGTTGTCCACCCGGGTCTGCTGGGTCAGCGTCTTGATCCGGGTGCGGGAGGCCAGCGAGGAGCAGGGCTCGTTGAAGCCGATGTGGCCGTCGGTACCGATGCCCAGCAGCTGGAGGTCGACCCCGCCCGCCCCGGCCAGGGCCCGGTCGTAGTCGGCGCAGGCGGCGGCCAGGTCCCCGCCGAGCCGTCCGGGCCCATGAAGGAGTCCTCGGTCAGGCCGAGCGGCTCGACCACCTCGCGCAGCACCACCGCGCGGTAGGACTCGGGGTGGCCCTTGGGCAGCCCGACATACTCGTCCAGCTGGCAGATCCGGGCCCGGGAGACATCCAGCGCCCCCTCCGCACCCTGGCGGTCAGCGCCTGGTAGACCGGCAGCGGGGTGGACCCGGTGGCGACGCCGAGCAGCGCGTCGGGCTTGCGGGTCAGCAGGTCGGCGATCGCCGCCGCGATGAGCTCGCCGCCGGCCGCGGCGTCGGGAACGATCACAATCTCCATGCTGAAATCCCACCGATCTGAGGCGTTTGCATCGTGGTATAGACCATTTAGCGAGATGATCTCACATGCGTCGGCCCCGGTGACACCCCTGGGTCACAGCCCGAACAGCCGCCGCGCGTTGTCGTGGCAGACCGCCCGCAGCCACTCCTCGCCGAGGTCCAGCCGGGCCAGCGCGGCCAGGGCGTGCGGGTAGCCGTAGGGAATGTTCGGAAAGTCGGTGCCGAGCAGCACCCGCTCCCCCAGATCCGCCAGCCGGGGCAGCTCGGACCGCGGGAACGGCGCCACCGCCTCGGTGAAGTCGGTGAAGGCCATGGTGGTGTCCAGATGCACGCCGGGGTGGCGCTGGGCCAGGTCGAGGAAGTCCGAGTACTCCGGCGTCCCCATGTGGGCGACCACCAGCCGCAGCCCCGGGTGGCGGGCCAGCAGCCGGGCCATCGGCTCCGGACCGGTGTGCTTGCCCGGCGCCGGCCCGGAGCCGCAGTGGGTGACCACCGGCAGGCCGGCCTCGGCGAGCAGCCCCCACACCTGGTCCAGCGACGGATCGTTCGGGTCGTAGCCGCCGACCTGGAGGTGGCACTTGAACACCCGGGCGCCGTCCTCGACCGCCCGCCGGACATACACCCCGGCGTCCGGCTCGGCGAAGAAGGTCGCGGTGTGCAGGCAGTCGGGAGTGCGCCCGGCGAAGTCGGCGGACCAGGCGTTCAGCCAGGCCGCCATCCCCGGCTTGTGCGGGTAGAGCATGGAGGTGAAGGCGCGGACGCCGAAGCCGCGCAGGGTCGCCAGCCGCTCCTCGCCGGTCCGGTAGCTGATCGGCCAGGGCCGCCCGACCAGCGGCCCGGCCGCGTCGAAGTACGCCCAGACCTTGGCCAGCACCCGCTCCGGCATGAAGTGGGTGTGCACATCGATCAGTCCTGGCAGGCCGAGCCCGGTCCAGAACCGGACGACCTGCTCCTCGTCCGTCGCCATCCGCTGTCACCTCTCGTCACCGGAGCCTCCCCCCGCCTGAACCGCCCCACCCGGGAACCCCTGCCCGCGAGATCCCCGCCCGGCCCCGGGATCCCCGCCCGGCAGCTCACCGCGCACGGTCCTCACCCGAACCGTCCGGCCGAACCCGCCCGGCAAGATGCGGCATTGAACAGTCGTCAGCAGGGCCGCCGACTGTCGCACCGGGCTACTCTTACACGTGCAGCACGCCGAATGAGGGGGAGCCAGTGACGCAGCAACCGACCTATCCCGAGCCACTCGGGCGTGAACAGGGGCGGCTCGACACCGGTGTCCCCCACATAGCCAGGGTCTACGACTACTGGCTGGGCGGCAAGGACAACTACGCGGCGGACCGGCTGGTCGCCGAGAAGGTCATCGCCACCGGCAACGCGGTGACCCACAACGTCCGGGCCAACCGGGCCTTCCTGGGCCGCGCCGTGCACTACCTGGCCGCCGAGGCGGGCATCCGGCAGTTCCTGGACCTGGGCACCGGACTGCCCTCCGCCGACAACACGCACGAGGTCGCCCAGCGGGTCGCCCCCGAGTCGCGGATCGTGTACACCGACAACGACCCGATCGTGCTGGCCCACGCCCGGGCCCTGCTCACCGGCAGCCGCCTGGGCTCCACCACCTACATCCACGCCGACGTCCGGGACACCGGGCGGATCCTGGAGGAGGCGCGGAGACCCTGGACTTCTCGCAGCCGGTGGGAGTGGTCATGGCCGGGCTGATGCACTGCGTCCCGGACGAGGACGACCCGGCCGGGATCGTCGCGACCGTGCTCCGGGCGGTGCCCTCGGGCAGCTACCTGGCGCTGTCCCAGCCCGCCGCCGACATCAACGCCACCGGGATGGCCCGGGCCGCCTCGGTGATGGACCAGCTGATGCCGGTCAAGATCACCTACCGGACCCGGGAGCAGGTGGCCCGGTTCTTCGCCGGCACCGAGCTGCTGGAGCCGGGCCTGGTCTCCGCCCCGCTGTGGCGCCCGCTGCCGGACGGCGACACCACCGCCCGCTCGGTCTGGGCCGGTGTCGGCCGCAAACCCTGACCGGCCGGTGTCCCGGAAGGCTGGCAGCCACCCGGGAGGCCGCTGGGAGAACGCTGGGAGACAGGGGCGGGCACCCGCGGACGGCCGAAAAGGTACCCCGGGTGCACAGGCCGCGCAGGGCGGAAGAGAAGATGAACGTGTGGCAACCAAACTTCAGGCGTTCTCCTACCGTCTCCGGCCCCTGGGGCATCCCGGCGTCCGGGGACATTTCCGAACGCCGGACAGCTGAGGCGGGCGCCCGCCGCCGCACCCCACCGGTTGCCCCGTGAACGCCCAGCGGCGGATGCCGCAGAGGGCGCAGGGGCCTGCCGTTCCCGTACACGGGAGCCGTTGCGTGCCCGCCCGGTCGGCGCACCCGAACGGAGGCCCCGTCCGCCCTCGCCCTGAACCACGAGAGTCCATGAAGAGCGATCACGTATACCTCACCCGCGAGCCCGACGACGGGCCCGACCACGGGTCGGACAGCACGGCTCGCGACGCCGCGGGCTCCGCCGCGCCCTCAGCCCCGCGCCGCTGGTGGCGGCGCAAGTGGGGCTGGGAGGTGCTGCTGGTCCTGTACGGCATCTACGACGGCAGCCGGCTGCTGGTGAACACCAGCCCGGCCCAGGCCGAGCACCACGGCGAACAGATCCTCTCCTTCGAGCGCGGGCTGCACCTGAGCCCGGAGCACGCGATCAACCACCTGTTCGCCCGCAACGCCTGGCTCGGCATACCCGCCGACTTCATCTACGCCTCGCTGCACTACGTGATCACCGTGTGCGTGCTGTTCTGGGTGTGGCGCAAGCACCGCGACCACTACCGCCGGGCGCGGACCTGGCTGGGTCTGACCACCCTGCTCGGCGTGGTCGGCTTCGTGGTCTTCCCGACCGCCGCCGCGGCTGCTGGGCCACGGCTTCATCGACATCCTGGCCCAGCACGCCTCGGTCGGCTGGTGGGGCGCCGGCGGCGGCGGGACCCCGCGCGGGCTCGACGACATGAGCAACGAGTTCGCGGCGATGCCCAGCCTGCACGTCGGCTGGGCCCTGTGGTGCGGGCTGCTGGTCTTCTTCCACGCCCGGCACCGGCTGGTGCGGGCACTGGGCCTGCTGTACCCGTTCCTGATCGCCTTCGTGGTGATGGGCACGGCCAACCACTACCTGATGGACTGCGTGATGGGCGCGCTGGTGGCACTGGTGGCGCTGTTCGCCACCGGGCCGCTGCTGAAACTCAGCGACCGGGCGGGCCGCTCGGTACGGCTGTGGCTGCGCGCCCTGGGGCGGCGGCGCGGATGACCGTCGGATGTGACGTGCACGACACGTCACATCCGAATTCCGGCGTCCGAGGTGCGCGAGCGGTGACCGCCGGTGATTCTGGTGGCACGACCCGGCGCCCCCGGGCGACCACCGACGTTCCCGCTCCGCCGGGACGGGGCAGGAGCAGCAGATGACCGGAACCGACGACCTGCGCAGCCGGATCGCCGCGCTGATGCCCCGGGCCAAGGCCGACCTGGCCGAGCTGGTGGCCATCCCCTCGGTCGCCGATCCGCGCCAGTACCCGCCGGAGGAGTGCCGCCGGGCCGCCGAATGGCTGGTCACCGCGTTCACCGAGGCCGGTCTGCGCGATGTCCGGCTGGAGCAGACCCCGGACGGCAGCCATGCGGTGATCGGCCACCGCCCGGCGCCGCCCGGCGCGCCGACGGTGCTGCTGTACTGCCACTACGACGTGCAGCCGCCGCTGGACGACGCAGCCTGGACCTCGCCGCCGTTCGAGCTGACCGAGCGCGACGGGCGCTGGTACGGGCGCGGCGCGGCCGACTGCAAGGGCAATGTGGTGATGCACCTGACCGCCCTGCGGGCGCTGGGCGACGACATCCCGGTGGGCATCGTGCTGGCCGCCGAGGGCTCCGAGGAGCAGGGCACCGGCGGCATGGAGGAGTTCGTGCCGCCGCACGCGGACGAGCTGCGCGCGGACGCGCTGCTGATCTGCGACACCGGCAACGCCGCCGCGGGCCTGCCGACCGCCACCGTCACCCTGCGCGGTCTGGCCAATCTGGTGGTGCGGGTGGACACGCTCCGCGGCGACCTGCACTCGGGGATGTTCGGCGGCGCCGCCCCGGACGCCCTGGCCGCGCTGATCCGGATGCTGGACTCGCTGCGCGGACCGGACGGGGGCACCCGGATCGAGGGCCTGGACTGCGAGGGCCACTGGGACGGCGTCGGCTACGACGAGCAGCAGTTCCGGGCCGACGCCGGGGTGCTGGACGGGGTGGAGCTGCTGGGCTCCGGCTCGGTCGCGGACCGGCTGTGGGCGCGGCCGGCGGTGACCGTGCTGGGTATCGACTGCCCGCGGGTGGTCGGCTCGGCCGCCGCCGTCCCGGCCGGTGCCCGGGCCCGGGTGAGCCTGCGGGTGCCGCCGGGGCTGGACCCGCAGGTCGCGCTGGACGCGCTGACCGCGCATCTGGAGGCGGCCGCGCCCTGGGGCGCCCGGGTGACGGTGGAGCCGGAGTCCACCGGCGCGCCCTTCCGCGCCGCCACCGGCGGCCCCGCGTACCAGGCGCTGGACGCCGCCATGAAGGAGGTCTACGGGCGGCCGATGGCGTTCCTGGGCCAGGGCGGCTCGATCCCGCTGTGCAACGTGTTCGCGCAGACCTTCCCGGAGGCGGAGCTGGTGCTGATGGGGGTGGAGGAACCGGCCTGCCTGATCCATGCCCCGAACGAGAGCGTGGACCCGTCCGAGATCGAGCACATGGCCCATGTCGAGGCCCTGTTCCTGAGCCGCTTCGGCCAGGCCGAGGGCCGGTGAGCGGATCCGGCGGCAGCCGGGCGGTACTGGCCGCGCTGGGCGCCAACCTGGCGATCGCCGTGGCGAAGTTCACCGCCTTCGGCTTCAGCGGCTCCTCCTCGATGCTGGCCGAGGGTGTGCACTCGGTGGCCGACTCGGGCAACCAGGTGCTGCTGCTGATCGGCGGCCACCGGGCCAAGCGGGCGGCGGACAGCGAGCACCCGTTCGGCTACGGCCGGGAGCGCTATGTGTTCGGGTTCCTGGTGTCCGTGGTGCTGTTCACCATCGGCGGGTGTTCGCGCTGTACGAGGGCTACGAGAAGGTCCGCCACCCGCACCCGCTGGACGACTGGTACTGGCCGGTCGGGGTGCTGCTGTTCGCGCTGGCCGCCGAGGGCACGTCGCTGCGCACCGCGGTCCGCGAGGCCCGGCCGAGCAAGGGCGGGCAGTCCTGGCCGGGGTATGTCCGCACGGCGAAGGCCCCGGAGCTGCCGGTGGTGCTGCTGGAGGACCTGGGCGCGCTGCTCGGCCTGGTGCTGGCGCTGCTCGGGGTGGGCCTGGCGGTGCTCACCCACAACGGGGTCTGGGACGGCGTGGGCACGCTGGCCATCGGGGCGCTGCTGGTGGCGATCGCGCTGGTGCTGGCGACCGAGATCAAGTCGCTGCTGCTGGGCGAGTCGGCCGGGCCGGAGGCGGTGGCGCGGATCAGGGCGGCGCTGGTCGACGGCGACTCGGTGCACCAGGTGATCCATATGCGCACGCTGCACCTGGGGCCCGAGGAGCTGCTGGTGGCCGCGAAGATCGCGGTCCCGGCGGACGCCACCGGTGCCCGGATCGCCTCGGCGATCGACGAGGCCGAGGCCCGGGTGCGGGCGGCCGAGCCGACCGCCCGGGTGATCTATCTGGAGCCGGACCTCTACCGCCCGGAACTCGGCCCGCCGCCGCCCGCCGGTGGGGCCGCCCGGTCCTGAGACCGGACGGCCCGAGCCGTCCGGCCCCGGGACCGGACGGCTCTCAGGCCGGGCGGCGGTGTGCCGCAGGCGGTGCGGTCAGCCCTGGGCGACCGAGCCGAGGTAGGACTCGGCCGCCTCCGGGGTGAAGAACCAGTTCGGGAAGTCCGACGGGTTGTCGAAGCCGTTGGCGAAGCGGTCGGCGACCGGCTGCATCTGCCCAGCCGCGCCGATCAGGTTGAGCACGTGCTCCGGCGGCGGCGCCAGCATGGCGTTGGTCCAGGCGGTGACGTCGCTCGCGGTCGAGTTCCAGTAGCCCTCGAAGGTCGCCTCCATGAAGGCCCGGTCGAAGGGCTGGTCGCCGTGGGCGCGGATGGCGTCCAGGTAGTACGTGGCGCACTTGGAGGCGCTGTTGGAGCCCTGCCCGGTGATCGGGTCGTTGGCGACCACCACGTCGGCCACGCCCAGCACCACTCCCCCGCCGGGCAGCTCGCCCACGGGCTTGCGGACCACCGGCGCGTAGCGTCCGGCCAGGGTGGCCCGGGGGTCGGTCAGCTCGACGCCGCCGAGGGTGCGCTGGTACTCCCAGGGGGTGTAGGTGCGCATCAGGTCCAGGGTCAGCCGCAGGTGCTCCTCGGGGCCGCGCGAGGGCTCGAAGACGTCCAGCGGGCCGCCGGGGACACCCTCCCAGAAGAGGATGTCGCAGGGGCCGGAGTTGGTCAGCGCCGGGATCACGAAGAGCTCGCCGACCCCGGGGACCAGGTTGCAGCGCACCGCCTGGAAGTCGTGCTCGGGGCGCGGGCCGAGGCCGTGCACATAGGCGACGGCGAGGGCGCGCTGCGGCGCGGTGTACGGGGAGCGCCCGGGGTCGCGGGCGAACATCGACACCAGCTCGCCCTTGCCCGCGGCCACCAGCGTCAGGTCGTAGCCGCGCACCAGCAGGTCCAGGTCGGAGACGGTGACCCCGTTGACGACGACCTTGCCGCCGCGCTCGGCGAACAGCTCCAGCCAGGCCGGCATCTTCACCCGCTGGTCGACCGACTGCGCGTGGCCGTTCAGCCGTCCGACCCAGTCGATGACCCGGGCCGCCTCGGGGCCGCTGACCGAGACCCCGAGGCCCTGCACCACGGGCGCCTCGGCGTCCCACAGGTTCAGCCCGAGCGCGCGCTCGTAGCTGAGCGAGGTGTCGAACATGCACTGTGTCGACATCACCCGGCCGCCGCGTATCTCGTCCGGGGTGCGGTCGGTCATGACGGTGACGTCGTGGCCGTCGCCCTGGAGGCCGAGTGCGAGCTGCAACCCGGCCTGACCGGCGCCGACGATGAGTATCTTCGCCAAAGGAGGCTCCTTGAAATGGGGTACCGAGAGTTGGCCGGCGCACACCGGCCGCCCGCGGGGTGGTGGGTTTCAGTCGTCCGTGAGCGAGAGTGTGCTGCACCAGCGCCGCGAGGGTCTGCACGGCGGACGGCAGCGGGCACCACATCAGCGGCACCCCGGGACAGGCTCAGCGCCTCCCTGACGTCGGCGTCGGCGTACTGCGGCGCGCCGTCGAACCGGTTGACCGCGACCACGAACGGCAGACCACTGCTCTCGAAGTAGTCGACGGCCGGGAAGCTGTCGGGCGAGCCGGCGGGTGTCGGTCAGCACGATCGCGCCGACCGCGCCGCGGGACAGGTCGTCCCACATGAACCAGAAGCGGCGCTGGCCCGGCGCGCCGAACAGATACAGCACCAGGTCCGGCGCGAGGTGCAGCCGGCCGAAGTCCATGGCCACGGTGGTGGTGGTCTTGCCGCTGCCCTCCGGGAGCTGGTCGGTGCCCACACTGGCCTCGGTCATCACCGCCTCGGTGGTCAGCGGGGTGATCTCGGAGACCGAGCCGACCAGGGTGGACTTGCCGACGCCGAAGCCGCCGGCGATGACGATCTTGGCGGAGGTGACCGGGAGCTCGGTCAGCGGGATGCCGCCGGAGATACGGCCCGGCGCGGAGCGGTCAGGCGAGATCGCGGAGTCCACCGAGGATCCTCTCCAGAACCATGCGGTTCGGTCGTGCGGGTGCGGCGATGGCCGAGCCGCTGCCGGAGCGCACGGCGACGGATCCGCCGTGCACGCGGATCCGGCCGGCGTCCACCAGGTCGCTCACCCAGACGCGGACCACCCCGAGCGGCAGCCGCAGCAGCGCCGAGACCTCGGCGATGGAACGCATCTGGCCCTGGCACAGGTCGCAGATCCGCTCCAGCTCGGGCACGGCCGGGGCGGACGTGCCGGGCTGCTGGTAGACCGCCGAGATCAGCGTCTCCACCAGCAGCACCTGGCCGAAGCGGGTACGTCCGCCGGTCAGCGCGTACGGGCGGACCCGCGCCGATCGGCGCGGCAGCCCGTTGGGCGTCCCTGTGGTCGTGTGCGGCATCACCGGTTGGCCTCCTGCCCGGGCTGGCCCCGGAGTTCGCGACGGAGTTGCGTGGTCAGCACATGTCCGGCCCGCTCGACCAGCCGGGTCAGCTGGTAGCCGGCCAGGCTCAGGTCGCAGCCCGCGCTGGTGTACGCGGCCAGACACGTGGTCTCGTCGACGGACATGAGCACCAGCGTCCCTTCGTGCAGCGTCACCACGGTGCGCCGCAGGACGCCGAGTTCCAGCAGCCTCGACAGACCGCCGGACAGGGCGTTCAGTCCGGCCGCCAGGGTGGCCAGTTCCTCGGCCGGGGAGTGCTCGTCGGCCGCGACCAGCGGCAGACCGTCGGTGGACACCAGCGCCAGCGAACGCATCCCCGGTGTGGTCACCAGGACGTCGCTGAGCAGCCAGCGCAAGCGCTGCAAGGGGGTGGACTCGACCGAGGCCGAGCCCGCGGAACCGTGGGCGCCGTGCACGCCGGGCCGGCCGTCGCTCATCGGCGCTCGTCCTCACCGCGCTGCGGCGCCGCGGCCCGCACTCCGCTCTGGAAGCCGCCCAGTCGGCGGCGCAGTTCGGCGGCGGCGGAGGGGCCCGCCTGGTCCGGCGCCCCGGACGGGCCGGTGCCGGCCCCGGCGACCGGCTGGGCGTGCCGGGCCCGCTGCCCGCTCTCGCCGGGCACCCGCTTGGGCAGTCCGCCGGACTCCCCCGTCGCCGTGGCGACCGTCGCCGGACGCGGCCCGGGGACCGCGCTCAGCGGCCGGGTCAGCTGCGCGGCGGCGGCCACCTGCTCGTCCCAGACGGCCGCGGCCTGCTGGGCGTCCATGGTGGCCGCGGGCTCCTGGGTGAACACGCTGACCGGCACCGCGACCAGCGCGGTGGTCCCGTCGGCGGTGTTGCTGTGCCGCAGCTGCACCCGCAGACCGTGCCGGCGGGCGAGGACGGTGACCACCTGGAGGCCCATGCTGCGCCCGCTCCTGGCGCTGCCGCCGGGCTGGGTGTCGGCGTGGGCCGCGAGCCTGGTGTTGACCTCGTGCAGCAGTTCGTCCGGCAGGCCGATGCCCCGGTCCACCAGGGTGACCATCAGCTCACCGCTCTCCAGCTGCCAGGCGGTGACCGTCACCGGCTCGGTCGGCGGCGAGAACGCGGTTCCGTTCTCCAGGAGTTCGGCGAACAGGTGGCTGAGGTCCTCGGCCACGTCGGAGCGGATCCACAGCCGCGGCAGCGCGGTCAGGTGCACCCGCTCATACCGTTCGATCTCGGACAGCGCCGCCCGCAGCACGTCCAGCAGGAGGGTGGGCGACTGGGGTTGGGCGGGGCGGTGGTGGACCGCGCCGCCGAGCAGCAGCAGATTCTCGCCGTTGCGGCGCATCCGGGTGGCGAGGTGGTCCAGCCGGTAGAGCTGCTCCAGCCGGGCCGAGTCCGCCTCGGAGCTCTCCATACCTTCCAGCAGGCCCAGTTGCCGCTCGACCAGACCCAGGGTGCGCAGCGCCAGGTTGGCCAGCAGCTCGTTGTTCTCCGCCTCGCGCCGGCGTCCGGCCTCGGCGAGGTCGTCCCGCTCGGCCGCCAGCTGCACCATGTGGTTCTGCAACTGGAGGTGCGCGTGCTGGAGTTGGGAGTGCTCAAGGTCGAGCTGCTGGTGGCGCTGCTGCTGCCGGCGCGAGGCTCTTCGGTTGCGAGCCTGCTGTACGCCGATCACCAGTGCGCCCGCCAGGGCCTCGGCGCCCATGGCGATGGATATGTACACAAGACCCCGCAGTCTGCCCAGCTAGCGGTCAACTCATTGAACTCACCCTTCACGCCCATCACATCACAACGGGCATTCCGCTTTCCAGTCGGGTTCCTGTCATACCGGCATTCGATACACGATCCTGTCGACGAATCAGAGCTGACGTTCCGTCACCGGAAAGCCGCCGCCGGAGCGGGCCGGGGCACCGCCGACCGGGCCTGTCGGACCCTCGTCCGCGACGCCCCGGCGTGCACGAACCACCCGCAGTGGTCACCATGGAAGGGGCAGACCAGGCGCGGGCGAACAGTGGCCGGGCACAGCGCGCGAGCAGTGAGGAGACACCAGCGATGAAGGCCCTCCAGTACCGCACCTCCGGCGCCGCCCCGGAGGTGGTCACCGTGCCCGATCCGGAGCCGGGGCCGGGGCAGGTGCTGCTCAGAGTGACCGCGGCGGGCGTGTGCCATTCCGACATCGCGCTGATGAGCCGCCCGGCCGGGCAGCTCCCCTATCCGCTGCCGCTCACCCTCGGCCACGAGGGCGCGGGCACCGTCGCCGCCCTCGGCGCCGGGGTCACCGGCCTGCGCGAGGGCGAGCCGGTGGTCGTGTACGGCCCCTGGGGCTGCGGCGGCTGCCGGATGTGCGCGCAGGGCAAGGAGAACTACTGCGCGCGCGCCACCGAAATGGGCATCTCCGCCGGGGCTTGGCGCGCCCGGGGCGATCGCCGAATATCTGCTGGTCGACGCGGCCCGGCAGTTGCTGCCGCTGGGCGACCTGGATCCGGTGATGTCGGTGCCGCTGACCGACGCCGGGCTCACGCCGTACCACGCGATCAAGCGCTCGCTGCCGAAACTGCTCCCCGGCAGCACGGCGGTGGTGATCGGCGCGGGCGGGCTCGGGCATGTCGCGATCCAGCTGCTGCGGGCGCTGTCCCGGCCCAGGTGATCGCCCTGGACCTGTCCGGGGAGAAGCTGGAGCTGGCCCGCAGGGTGGGCGCGCAGCACACCCTGCTCTCGGACGGCGCGGCGGTGGAGCGGGTCCTGGAGCTGACCGGGGGCGCGGGCGCGGAGGCGGTGTTCGACTTCGTCGGCGCCCCGCCCACCACCGCCCTGGCCGGGGCCGTGGCCGGAGTGGAGTCCGACATCACCCTGGTCGGCATCGGCGGCGGCAGCCTGCCGGTCGGCTTCGGCTCCCCGCCGTTCGAGGCTTCGGTGAGCGCACCCTACTGGGGCAGCCGGCCCGAGCTGATCGAGGTGCTGGAACTGGCCCGGAGCGGCTTCGTCGAGGTACAGGTGGAGCCCTACGGCCTGGACGAGGCACCGCTGGCCTACGAGCGGCTGCGGGCGGGCCGGGTCAACGGCCGGGCCGTGATCCTGCCGAACGGATGAGCCACATTCGGCCGCAATCCCGGAACGGGGGCCGCCAGTTGTGCCGAAGTATCACGATCTAGCCAATGCTTGCGGCATCGTGGAGACCAACGGTCTCTCCCCCAGGGGGCACGAATGCCGCACCACGCCCGCCATCGCCGCCCGAGCAGCAGGAACGGCTCCCGTGCCGCGCTGACCCTCGCGTTCACCGGCGCCACCGCGGCGCTGCCACTGCTCAGCGGTGGCCCCGCGCAGGCCGCGGCGCACGACTCCGCCCCAGGGCGGATCCGCCCGCCGGGCACCCCCGGGCCGGACCGACGCGCAGCAGGCGGAGCCGGTGCATGTGGTGCGGGCCGGGGAGAACCTCTCCGAGATCGCCGCCGAACTGCACCTCCCCGGCGGCTGGCGGGCCCTGTACGCGGAGAACCGGGCGACCGTGGGCCCTGACCCGGCCCTGATCCGGCCCGGCGAGCGGCTGCGGATCCCGGTCTCCCCGGCCCGCACCCGGACCACCGGCTCGGGCAGCAAGGGCTCGGGAGGCAAGGGGTCGGGCAGCCAGGGCTCGGGAGGCAAGAAGACGCCGCCCCGGGCTCGCGGACCAGCGTGCCTTCCTCGCCCCCGATGACCGGGCAGACCCCGCCCCGGTGGGCATCCCCGGCGACTGGACTCCGGTCTTCGACGACGAGTTCAACGGCGACAGCCTGGACAGCGCCAACTGGAACACCGGCTGGCACGGCTCCGGCGTCACCGCCCCGGTCACCGCCAGCGAGCTGGCCTGCTACGCCCCGGGCCAGGTCAGCGTCGGCGGCGGCTACCTGCATCTGGACGCCGCCTTGGAAAACCAGGAGTGCGGCGGGCGGAGCCGCCCCTATGCCTCCGGTCTGGTCGACACCGACGGCCTGCACGAGTTCGGCCAGGGCGCCTTCGAGGCCCGGATCTACCTGCCCGCCGCCCCGGACGGCGGTGTCTCCGACTGGCCGGCCTTCTGGACCGACGGCCAGACCTGGCCCTCGGACGGCGAGATGGACGTGATGGAGAGCCTGTCCGGGGAGACCTGCTACCACTACCACGACTCCTCCGGCGCGGACGGCGGCTGCTCCTACACCCTCGGTCCGGGCTGGCATGTCTTCGGGGCCGACTGGGAGGGCGACACGGTCACCTACTACTTCGACGGCCGGAAGGTCGGCTCCACGCCCACCGACGGGTCCACGGCGTTGCAGTACCTGGTGCTCAACAACGCGGTCGGGGCGTACGGGGGGCAGGTGGAACCGGCCGACATGCTGGTCGACTACGTCCGGGTCTGGAAGCGCGCCTGAGCGGAGCGGCGACCTTCCAGCTGGCGGTAACACCCGGCACCGCCGTTGCCGCCGGGGCCGCTCTTACAGCGCCTTGCGCCGTTGCAGCCAGAGCAGCGCCAGCCAGCCCGGCAGCACCGGCAGCCAGAAGGTCAGCGCCCGGAACAGCAGCACCGGCGGCAGCGCCTCGGCGGGCGACACCCCGATCGTCTGGGCCAGGGCGCCGCTCAGCAGCAGCTCCACCCCGCCGACCCCGCCGGGGTGGGCACCGCCGAGCCCAGCGCGCCCCCGATCAGATTGGCCACGGTCACCTGGGCGATCCCGGGGTGCAGCCCGAACGCCAGGCAGCAGAAGTACAGGCAGGCGGCCGAGGTGATCGAGACCAGCAGCTGCCCGACCACGCCGACGGCCAGCTTGACCGGGTGCTGCAACAGGTCGAGCAGCCGCGGCACCACCCCGGCGAGCAGCTGCTGCAACCGCTTGGCGATCCAGCGCCGCAGCTGCGGCACCGCGGTCGCCAGCAGCGCCAGCACCGCCGCCACCAGCAGCCCGGTGATCAGCGCGGGCGAGGTGGACAGCGAGGTGCCGTAGTGGACGCTGGCCAGGTAGCCGAAGACCAGGATCAGCAGCAGGTGCAGCACCAGACCGACCACCTGCGAGGCCCCGACGCTGGCGATCGCCTTGCGCGGGGCGACCCCCGCGCGTTGCAGGAAGCGGGTGCCGAGGGCCATCCCGCCGACCCCGCTGGGGTGACCAGGTTGGCGAATCCCCCGGCCAGCTGGGTCAGCCCGGCCTGCCACAGGTCGAGGCGCTCGGGCACGAAGCCGACGAAGCTCATGGTGGCGGCGACATAGCCCAGGGCGGCGGCCAGCCCGGCGAAGGCGAACCACCCGCTGTGCGCCGCCGCCAGCGCGGTGAGCGGGTTGTCCTGCTTGCTGGAGAACTGGAGCAGCAGGTAGTACCCGGCCAGTGCGCCGGCGAAGACGGTGAGCAGGGTCCTGGTGCGCAGCCGTTCCAGCCGTACCGGCTCCACCGGCGCCTCCGGCCGGGTGCGCAGGATCTCCTCGCGCAGTTCCCCGAGCAGCGCCACCGGGGCCTTGGTCCCGGGGAGGATGCCCAGCCGCTGGAGCAGCGGCACCGCGGAGCCGACCCGCTCCGGCCCGATCACGCCGACGGCGGCGGCGACCGCCCGCTGCGGCCCGACCCGGATGGCGGTGGTGGCCAGCAGCTGGGCCAGGTCGCCGCGGAGCGTCAGGTCCCCGGCGGCGATGTCGCCGTCCTCCAGGTTCACCAGGTGCACCGCGCCCTGCTCGTCCACCAGCAGTGAGCCGGGAATCAGCCCGCGGTGTGCGATCCGGCGATGTTGAGCAGGTCAGCTGCCGCCAGGCGTCGGCGAGCAGTTCGTCGTCGATCTCCTGGTCGTCGAGCTGAGGGTGCGTCCGGTGAGCCGTTGGAAGACCGCGAAGGCGGCGTCCGGGCCACAGGGCGCTGGTCACCAGCAGCCGCCGGGAACGCGCCGCCGGCCGCCTGGGCGGCGTAGCTGAGCAGGGCCTCCTGCTGGAGCGCCTGGCGCGGGGAGACCAGGCTGCGGCGCTGCGGCGCGGTGCGCAGCGCGCGCGCGCGCGGAAGAACCCGCGCGGGGTCTCCCGGTCCGGACCACGTCCAGCTGCGGCGGGCTCGGCCTGGCTGGCTGCGCGTGCGTGCGCCCCGGGCGCGCGTTCGGCGGCGATCGGCTGGAAACCGGTCAGCCGCAGCGCCGCGAACAGCATCTCGGTGGTCAGCCGGGCGTTGGGCGAGCCCAGGGCGTAGACGGCGGCATTGGCGACGGTCAGGCCGACCAGCAGCGACAGCAGCAGCGCCAGCGCGTCGGCGGTGCCGTTGACCAGGGCGGTCAGGCCGTCCAGGGCGAGCAGCACGGTCATCGCGGCCAGCCAGCGCGGACGGGCGGCCGCGCCGGCGGTGATCAGATAGGCCAGTACCGGGGCGGGCCGGTCGAGCACCGGGTGGGCCAGGCCGACCAGCAGCGCCAGGCCGTAGGCGGGCACCGCGGCGAGCACCCCGTCGGCGGCGCGGCGGGCCTCGCGTTCCAGCAGCAGCCGCACCGCGAAGGCCACCGGCAGCAGCAGCACGGCGGTGGCGGCGAAGGCACCGGCCAGCGCCACCAGCCAGTGCGGGGCATGCGCGGCCTGCTTGGCCACGTCGGTGTCCAGGCCCCCGGCGGTGCTGCGGGCACCGGCCGCCAGCAGCAGCACCGCGCCGATCAGGACCAGGCTGACCACAGCACGGATCAGGGCCTCGGGGGCGTGCCCGGGCCGAGAGCAGCAGCTCCTCTTGCTCGACTCTGGACCTCCAGCCCCCGTGTGCGCTCGCGGCCCGATCGTACCGGCACAGCCCGGCCCGGCACGGCGATCACGGAGATCGTAAGTCCGAACTTGTCAGTCCAGACTTATGAAACTACCGTGTCGGGGGACGCTTCCACTCGACAGTCCCGGCTCTCGACGTCTCCAGCACGAAAGTCTCCAGCACGAAAGGCAGCACCATGGCCGTCACCACGCTCGACCGCAGCACCGCGCTCGTCCTGATCGACCTCCAGCGGGGCATCGCCGCCGCCCCCACGGTCCCGCTGAGCGGCCCCGAGGTGATCGGCAACGCGGTCAGGCTCGCCGACGCCTTCCGCGCCCAGGGCGCCCCGGTGGTACTGGTCCGGGTCAGCTTCGCGGCGGACTTCGCCGACGTCGCCCGCGGCCGCAACGAGTTCGACTTCGGCGGCGGCGCCCGGCCCGAGGGCTGGGACCTGATCGTCGACGAGCTCGCCGGCCACCCCGAGGACATCCGGGTGACCAAGCGCAACTGGGGCGCCTTCTACGGCACCGACCTGGACCTCCACCTGCGGCGGCGCGGCATCACCCAGATCGTGCTGGGCGGCATCGCCACCAGCATCGGGTGGAGTCCACCGCCCGTGACGCCTACGAGCGCGGCTACAACATCACCATCGCCACCGACGTCCTGGCCGACCTCAGCGTCGAGGCGCACCACAACAGCCTGGAGCGGATCTTCCCGCGGCTGAGCGAGAGCGGCACCACCGAGGAGATCCTGGAGCTGTTCGCCAAGACCCGCGACTAGTCGCGACCGGTACCGGTTGCCGATCCGGTACCGACCGCCGAACGTGCCCGGCCCCGGCCCGGCCCCGCGACGGGGCCGGGCCGGGCCCGTCACCGGCCCAGGCTCAAACTCAGGCTCAGGCTCAGGCTCAGGCTCAGGCCGGGAGCGTGCACAGGGTGAAGGCCGCGCCCGAGGGGTCGAGCACCGGGCACATCCGCCCGAACGGGGAGTCGACCGCCGCGCCCAGCACCGTGCCGCCCCGGGCGGAGACCTCGCGGGCGGCGGCGTCCACATCCGCCACCGCGAAGTAGGTGCCCCAGGCGGAGGGCCCGCCGCGCAGCTGCGCCGCCGACGCCTGGAGCCGCCCGCAGACCGGCTCCTGCCCGCCGGGGACCTTCCAGGCCGTGTAGTCGAACTGCCTGCCGTCGCCGATCTGCTCCTGGGTGTAGCCGAAGAGCGCGTGGTAGAAGCGGTCGGCCGTGCGCCGTCGGTGGTGCCGAGTTCGTTCCAGCAGACCGCGCCCGGCTCCCCGTACAGCGCCGCGCCGGTGTGTCCGCCGGGCTGCCACAGGCCGAAGGAGGCGCCGGTCGGGTCGAACGCGAACGCCATCCGCCCGGACCCGGGGACCTCGTGCGGCCCCATCACCGGCTTGCCGCCGGCCTCGGAGACCCGGCCCACCACGGCGTCGATGTCCGAGGCCGACAGATAGACGTTCCACATGGCCGGCATCCCCTCGGCGCCGGGCGGCGGCGGCATCAGCCCGGCGACCTGCTTCCCCCGCCACAGGCACATCGTGTAGTGGCCGAACTCGGCCCCGGTGTCCTCGAACTCCCACCCCATCACCGCACCGTAGAAGGCGCGGGAGGTCCCCGGGTCGGGCGCGGTCAGGTCGACCCAGCAGGGCGCTCCGTCGGGATAGGAACCACGTTCCGGCATTACGACACACCTCTCCATACGGACGGGGTCCCGCCCTGGCGGACGGGACTGCTCGACACCCCTCGGTCACTCCCGGTGACCATAACCCCGGAGTCCGGGCTTCCCGCCGCGCCGCGCGCTGATCCGGACCCCGCTCATCCGCACGGACCGGGCGTCTGCCAGGGTTCTGCCAGGGTCCGGCCGCGACCGGACGAGCGGTCGCCCGACGAGCGGACGAGGGGAAAGCTCCATGGATGTCGTCAACCGTCACCACACAGACCAGGGCACAGCGGAGTCCGAACAGCAGCCACCGGATGTGCTCTCGCGGCTCGGAGTGATCGGTGTGGTGCCGGTCGTGGTCCTGGACGATGCCGACAGCGCGGGACCGCTGGCCGACGCGCTGCTCGCCGGAGGCCTGGGCTGCGCCGAACTCACCCTGCGTACGCCCGCCGCGGAGAGCGCGGTACGGGCCATGGCCGACCGCAGCGGGCTGCTGCTGGGGGTCGGCACCGTGCTGGAGGCCGACCAGGTGGAGCGCTGCGCCGCCGCGGGCGCCCGGTTCGTGGTCTCGCCCGGCTACGACGACGCCGTGGTCGAGCGCTGCCGGCAGCTGGGGCTGCCGGTGCTGCCGGGGACGGCGACCGCGACCGAGGTGCTGCGGGCCCGGCGGGCCGGGCTGCGCACGGTGAAGTTCTTCCCGGCCGAGACCTCCGGCGGCCTGGCCGCCCTGAAGGCACTGGCCGCGCCCTTCCACGACATGCGGTTCGTGCCGACCGGCGGCATCGGCCCGGACAACGCGGGCGACTATCTGCGCACCCCGGCGGTGCTGGCGGTCGGCGGCAGCTGGATGGTCCCGCGCGAGCTGGTGCGGGAGCGGCGCTGGGACGATATCCGCCGGTTGTCGGCGCAGGCCGTCCAGGCCGTGGCCGAAGCCCGGGCCCAGACGGTGGCCTCGTGAGCGGGGCCCGGGGGCGACGGCCGAGGGGGCACGCTCCGGGCTGGTCACCTTCGGCGAGACCATGGGGCTGGTCTCCGCCCTGGACACCGGGCCGCTGGAGTTCGCCCGGGCCTTCGGCTACGGCATCGGCGGGGCCGAAAGCAATGTGGCGATCGGGGTCTCCCGACTGGGCGCGGAGGCGGCCTGGTTCGGCCGGATCGGCTCGGACGCCACCGGCGACCTGGTCGAACGGCGGCTGCGGGCCGAGGAGGTGCGCACCCTGGCGATCCGGGACGAGGGCTTCACCGGGATGATGCTCAAGCACCGGCGCTTCGGCAGCACCCTCCAGGTCGACTACCACCGGGCCGGCAGCGCCGGATCGCGGCTGGCACCGGCGGACGTCCCGGTGGAACTGGTGCGGCGGGCGGCGATCCTGCATGTCACCGGGATCACCCCGGCGCTCTCCGAGTCGGCCAGGGCGGCGGTGTTCCACGCCGTGGAGCTGGCCCGCGCCGCCGGGGTCAGTGTCTCGGTGGACGTCAACTACCGCTCCAAGCTGTGGCGCCCCGAGGCCGCAGCGCCGGTCCTGCGGGACCTGGTGACCCGGGCGGACATCGTCTTCGCGGGTGTGGAGGAGGCCCAGCTGGTGCTCGGCCCGAACCCAGGCCCGAACCCCGCTGCGGCATCGGAACTGGCGTCCGCGCTGGCCGCGCTGGGCCCGGCGCAGGCCGTGATCAAGGACGGTGCGCGCGGCTGCACCGCCGTCATCGACGGTGTGGCCCACCGGGTTCCCGCGCTGACGGTGTCCGTGCTCGACCCGGTCGGCGCGGGCGACGCGTTCGTGGCCGGCTACCTCGCCGAGAGCCTCGGCGGCCGCCCGGCCGAGACCCGGCTGCACACCGCGATCGCGGCCGGGGCCTTCGCCGTCACCGTGCCGGGCGACTGCGAGGGCCTGCCGCGCCGGGCCGAGCTGGCCGCCCTGGCCCGCTCCGAGGAGGACATCGCCCGCTGAACCGCACCCCACCGGGCCGACCGCGGCCGGGCCGACCGCGGCCGGGCCGACCGCGGCCGGGCCGGATCCGAGCCGGCCGGGGCACGCTCCCCCGGCGTCAGCCGCCTGGGCGGTGCGCACCGCCCGCTCCTCGGGGCGGGCGGGCGGCCGGGCCCGGGACCGCCCCCGGCCCGGCGAGCCGGTGGGCATAGCGCCCCAGCCCCGACCGACGGCAGTAGGGCGGCAGCGACTGCTGGGCCGGGCAGGCCGACCGCGCGACCAGACCGACCACCCGCCGCCCCGGGCCTGCGCCCGTAGTGGACGCGCGAGCCGCGAAACCGGACGCGGCGCGCGGGTCCACCCCGGGCAGCGGGGTGGACGGGCGGTCCGAAAGAACACAGAGGCGGGAAACGGTACGAACGTACGAGGGCCTGGATCGTGCGGCTTCCGGCGAAGTGAGGCGCCCGCTGTCGGGCGGATGCTCCCTTGCCTACGCCGCCACAGTGGGGCAGGCCCCCCAGGGAGGCATCCATAGGGGAACCCTCCCAGAAGCAACCAAGCCACCGCAATCACCCTCAGGAGTGAAAGAAAGCGCTGAAACCAGGTCACCCTCACCGTTCGGAGGTCGTGTCGTGGCGGCATCACGGGCTGGTCAACGGTCGGCGCCGGATCACGTCACCGGCCGGGACGGCGAATGACCGCTTCGTGTCGGGCTCGAAGGCCCGTACGAGCGGCGGCCACTCGCCGGTGGTCAGCCGAGCGCCCACCACCGTCAGCCGGTGGCCGCGGATCCGCAGCACCAGCATCCGGGAGACCACCTCGCCCAGCGCCATCAGCACCAGCGCGGCCACCCAGGCCTGGTCGGTGGTGATCGAGTGCTGGGCGCTGAAGCGGGCGATGTCCGGCCCCATGCCGTGACTGGAGCTGTAGGAGAAGGCCATCCGGAAGCCGATGCCGAGCACCCACAGCACCGCCGCGACCACCCGGCCTTGGCGAAGGGGACCCCGTCCGCGCCCAGCCGCAGCCGGGTGCTCACCGCGGCGCCCACCCCCAGCAGCACGCCCGCCCCGAGCAGCACGCCGATCAGCACCAGGTCGTTGCCGGCCGTGGGGATGGAGCGCAGGTACTGGTAGCCGACACCGGCGGTGATCGCCAGCGGCAGCACCAGGTTGACCAGGTCGAGCTTGGACCCGCGGATCTGGCGGATCACCAGCAGCACCAGTACCGCGTTGATCAGGTAGTCAGTTGTACTCATGGGCACCAGCATCGCCACCGCGGCCCGGCGGCGGATCGACCACCGGATGGAGAACCGGGCGGAGCCGCCGGCCGCCGGCTCCGCCCCAGGGTGGAGGCCGCGGAATCCGGTTGATCGGCGGCGGCCGTCCGGGATAGGAACGACACATGCTCAGAGGCCAGAAGATCGGGCTGCGCGCCCGCCAGGAGTCCGACGTCCCGGTACTGCACGAGGAGCTCTACAACGACGTGCCCATGCGCGCCCGGGCGGACACCCGCCCCTGGCGTCCGATCCCGCTCGGCACCGAGGCCTCGCCGTTCGCGGTGCGGGAGCCGGACGACCGGTTCTCCTCCTTCTCGGTGGTGACCCTGGAGGACGGCGAGCTGGCCGGGTCGGCGCTGCTCTGGGGCATCGACAACCACAACCGCTCGGCGCACCTGGGCATGGCGCTGCGCCCGTCCCACCGGGGCCGGGGACTGAGCAGCGACGTGGTCCGGGTGCTGTGCCGGTACGGCTTCGCGGTGCGTGGGCTCCAGCGGCTGCAACTGGAGACGCTGGCCGACAACGAGCCGATGATCAGGTCCGCCGAGCGGGCCGGCTTCACCCGCGAGGGAACGCTGCGCCGGGCGGCCTGGGTCGACGGGCAGTTCCTGGACGAGGTGATCCTGGGCCTGCTGGCCGGGGACTGGCAGCGCTGAGCGGGCCGGCCGCCCGGGGGCCGGTTCCAGCGCGCCCGGGGTCCGGCTGCCCGCTCCACCCGGCTACTTGATGCGGGCGCGGGGCGGTCGCCGCCTTGGCCGACAGGTCGAGAGCCGCGGTGGCGGCGAGCACGGCTGCCGCCGCGGCACCGAGGACAGCGGGACGGGAGGGCTTCTTCAAGGGGGTCCTCATGCACTGGTGCCCGGTGGGCGGCGTTGCCCGCGGCTGCGTTTCCATGGTCGACACCGCCCCGGATGCCCGCATCCGGGGTGCTCCGTCCGCGTCGGGGGTGCGTCCGAACAGGCGGAACAGGCGCACTGCGGGCAGACTTTGAGGGATCTTGTAGCTCCGCTGGTGCCGCAGTTAAGAAAGCCTCGATGGACCTGGGGCTGATGGGACCGGCAGGGTGAAGTGCCCGCCGCGTTCGCGGTGGCGCGAGGCGTCACGCTCAGGAGATCTCCGTGAAGGCACTTGTGAAGGCGAAGGCAGAGCCCGGCCTGTGGCTGATGGACGTGCCGGAGCCGGAGGTCGGCCCGGGCGAGGTGCTGATCAAGGTGCTGCGCACCGGCATCTGCGGCACCGACCTGCACATCCGCGCCTACGACGGCTGGGCGCAGGGCGCTGTGCGCACCCCGCTGGTGCTGGGCCACGAGTTCGTCGGCGAGGTGGTCGAGACCGCTCCCGGCGTCACCGACATCGCCCCCGGCGACCTGGTCAGCGGCGAGGGCCATCTGGTCTGCGGCAAGTGCCGCAACTGCCTGGCCGGGCGGCGGCACCTGTGCCGCAGCACGATCGGCCTGGGCATCGGCCGCGACGGCGCGTTCGCCGAGTACGTGACCCTGCCGGCCTCCAATGTCTGGGTGCACCGGGTGCCGGTCGACCTGGACGTCGCCGCGATCTTCGACCCCTTCGGCAACGCGGTGCACACCGCGCTGTCCTTCCCGCTGGTCGGCGAGGACGTGCTGATCACCGGCGCCGGGCCGATCGGGGTGATGGCGGCGGCCGTCGCCAAGCACGCCGGCGCCCGCAAGGTGATGATCACCGATGTCAGCCCGTACCGGCTGGAGCTGGCCGAGCGGGTCGGGGTGAGCCTGGCGCTGGACGTCCGCAGCTCCACCATCGCCGAGGGCCAGCAGCGGCTGGGACTGCGTGAGGGCTTCGACGTCGGGCTGGAGATGTCCGGCCGCCCGGAGGCGCTCCGGGACATGATCGCGAACATGACCCACGGCGGCAAGATCGCCATGCTGGGCCTGCCGTCCGAGGAGTTCCCGGTCGACTTCGCCAAGATCGTGACCTCGATGCTGACCCTCAAGGGCATCTACGGCCGGGAGATGTTCGAGACCTGGTACGCCATGTCGGTGCTGCTCGAAGGCGGCCTGGACCTCAGCCCGGTGATCACCGGCCGCTACTCGTACCGGGACTTCGACGCGGCGTTCGACGACGCGGCCGGCGGGCGCTGCGGCAAGGTCATCCTCGACTGGACCGCCTGAGCCGGAACCGGTCCTGCTGAGTCAGGACCGCCAAGAGCCTCGACCGCCCCCGCCACCGCACCTACTCCCCAAGGAGAGCCTTCCCGATGCTCGACTCCGTCCGTGAGGACCTGCGCTCCACGCTCGACGAGATCCGCACCGCCGGGCTGCACAAGCCCGAACGGGTGATCGACACCCCGCAGAGCGCCTCGGTCACCGTCACCGCGGGCGGACGCCCCGGCGAGGTGCTGAACTTCTGCGCCAACAACTACCTGGGTCTGGCCGACGACCCGCAGGTGGTCGAGGCCGCCAAGCAGGCGCTGGACCGCTGGGGCTACGGGATGGCCTCGGTGCGCTTCATCTGCGGCACCCAGGAGGTCCACAAGGAGCTGGAGGCGCGGCTGTCGTCCTTCCTGGGCATGGAGGACACGATCCTCTACAGCTCCTGCTTCGACGCCAACGGCGGTGTCTTCGAGACGCTGCTGGACGAGCGGGACGCGGTGATCTCCGACGCGCTCAACCACGCCAGCATCATCGACGGCATCCGGCTGTGCAAGGCCCGCCGGCTGCGCTACGCCAACCGCGACATGGCCGACCTGGAGCAGCAGCTCAAGGACTGCGCCGATGCCCGGCGGAAGCTGATCGTCACCGACGGCGTGTTCTCCATGGACGGCTATGTCGCCCCGCTGGACGAGATCTGCGATCTGGCCGAGCGCTACGGCGCCATGGTGATGGTCGACGACTCGCACGCGGTCGGCTTCGTCGGCCCGCGCGGGCGCGGCACGCCGGAGCTGCACGGGGTGACCGACCGGGTGGACATCATCACCGGCACCCTGGGCAAGGCTCTGGGCGGCGCCTCCGGCGGCTATGTGGCGGCCCGGAGGGAGATCGTGGCGCTGCTGCGGCAGCGTTCGCGCCCGTACCTGTTCTCGAACTCGCTGGCCCCGGTGATCGCCGCCGCCTCGCTGCAGGTGCTCGACCTGCTGGAGGACGAGACCACCGGCCGGGGTGCCGCGCTGCGCGAGCAGCTCCGGGCCAACACCGCGCTGTTCCGCGGCCTGATGGCGGAGGAGGGCTTCGAGGTCCTGCCGGGCGACCACCCGATCTCGCCGGTGATGGTCGGCGACGCCGAGCGCGCCGGGCGGATCGCCGAGCAGTTGCTGGAGCACGGCGTCTACGCCGTCGGCTTCTCCTACCCGGTGGTGCCGCACGGCCAGGCCCGGATCCGGGTCCAGCTGTCGGCCAGCCACTCCGAGCAGGACGTCCGGCGTGCGGTGTCGGCATTCGTCGCAGCGAGGGCAGCCCTGGCAGTATGACCTGGTGATCGATGCCAGGAGACTGCGTACCCTGCGGGCCGTGGCGGACCACCGGACGGTGACCGCCGCGGCCGCCGCTGTATCTGACGCCGTCGGCTGTGTCCCAGCAGCTGGCGGCGCTGGAGCAGGAGGTGGGCCACCAGCTGCTGGCCCGCGACGGCCGCGGGGTCCGGCTGACCGCGGCCGGGGAGATCCTGGTGCGGCACAGCCACGAGGTGCTGGCCCAGCTGGAGCGGGCCGAGGCGGAGCTCGCGGCCTACGGCGCGGGAACGGCCGGGGAGGTGACCGTGGCCTCGTTCGCCACCGGCATCGCCGCGGTGGTGGCCCCGGCCATGGCGGGCCTGGCCCGGTCGGCGCCCGGCATCCGGATGCTGGTGCGGGACGCCGAGGGCGACGAGAGTCTGATGATGGTGCTGGACGGGCACGCCGATGTCGCGGTGTCCGTGGAGTACCGGGGCGCGCCGCGCGAGGACGACCTGCGGCTGGCCCGGGTCCCGCTGTACGCGGAGCCCTTCGACGCGGTGCTGCCGCGCGGGCACCGGCTCGCGGGCTGCGCCCGGGTGAATGTCGCGGATCTCGCGGACGAGCCGTGGATCGGCCCTACCCGGGCAACCCCTGCCATGACGTGGTCGTCCTGGCCTGCGAACTCGCGGGATTCCAACCGCAGTTGGCGCATTCCTCGGACGACTTCCGGGCGGTGGCCGCGCTGGCCGGGGCCGGCGGGGTGGCCCTGGTGCCGCGTTCGGCGCTGCGCGGGGTGGATCTGCCGGATGTGGTGGTGCTGCCGGTCGCGGGTGTCCCGGCGACCCGGCGGGTCTTCGCCGCGGTGCGGCGCGGGGCCGCGGAGCATCCGCTGCTGCGTCCGGTACTGGACGCGCTGCGGGAGGCGGCGGACCGTGCCCGCCCCTCGGCCTCCACGGCGGCCTGAGGCCACCGCCACCCCCGCGAGGGCAGCACGAAAGCGGCGGTGACCCCCACCCGGCGCCGCGTGGGTCGCGGGCGCCGGGCGGGGGTCACCGCCGGCCGGTCACTGCTCGGCGGCGAGCCGCTCCAGGGCGGCCTCGATCCGGGCCAGCACCCGGTCGCGGCCGAGTGCCTCCAGCGACTCGAACAGCGGCAGGCCGACGGTGCGGCCGGTGACCGCGACCCGGATCGGCGCCTGCGCCTTGCCCAGCTTGAGGCCGTTCTTCTCACTGACCGCTTCCAGCACGGCCTTCAGGTCCTCGGCGTGCCAGGGGGCGTCGGCCAGCCCGGCCCGGGCGTCGCGCAGGATGTCGGCGGCGGCACCCTTCATCGCCTTGGTCCAGGCGGCGTCGTCGCGCACCGGCTGGTCCAGGAAGAGGAAGTCCACATAGGCGGTGATCTCGGAGAGCACCGTGATCCGGGTCTGCGCCAGCGGGGCGACCCCGTCGAAGACCGCCTGGTCGAACGCCTCGGGCGCCCAGGCGGCGTGCGGGGCCTTGAGCCAGGGGGCGCAGGCGGCGGCGAACTGCGCCGGGTCCATCATCCGGATGTACTCGCCGTTGAACGAGGCCAGCTTCTTCACGTCGAAGAAGGCGGAGGAGCCGTTGACGTCCTCGATCCGGAAGAGCTGCTCCAACTCCTCCGTAGGGGCGGATCTCGCGGTCCTCGCCCGGGCCCCAGCCCAGCAGCATCAGATAGTTGACCATGGCGTCAGGCAGGTAGCCCTCGGCCAGGTAGTCCTCCAGGGCAACCTTGTCCCGGCGCTTGGAGAGCTTCTGCCGCTTCTCGTTCACAATCACCGGCAGGTGCGCCCACACCGGCGGCTGCGCGCCCAGGGCCTGCCACAGCAGCTGCTGCTTGGGCGTGTTGGACAGGTGCTCCTCCGCGGATGACCATGGTGACGCCCTCGTCGAGGTCGTCCACGACATTGGCGATCAGGAACACCGGCGAGCCGTCGCCGCGGGCGATCACGAAGTCCTCGATCGCGGAGTTGGGGAACGTGGGCTCGCCCCGGATCAGGTCGACCACCACGGTGGTGCCCTCGTCGGGGTGCGGAACCGCAGCGCCCGGCCCTCCTCGTAGGCCAGGCCGCGGTCGCGGCAGAAGCCGTCGTAGCCGAGCTGGGCGTTGCCGGTGCGCTCGGCCAGCTGCTCGCGGGTGCAGTCGCAGTAGTAGGCGTGCCCGGCGGCCAGCAGCTGGAGCCCGGCCTCGCGGTGCCGTGCGGCGTTGTGGGACTGGAAGTAGGGGCCCTCGAAGGCCGGGTCGGAATCGTCGATGCCGATCGCCGCGAGCGCGCTGATGATCCCGTCGATCCACTCCGGCTTGTTGCGCGCAGCGTCGGTGTCCTCGATGCGCAGCACGAAGGTGCCGCCGGACTGTCGCGCCACGGCCCAGTTGTAGAGAGCGGAGCGGGCGCCGCCGACGTGGAACATGCCAGTCGGGGAGGGGGCGAAGCGTACACGGACCGGAGTAGCAGACATGGCTTGATCCTACCGATCCCGAGGAGTGCCCGGCTCACACCACCACCGGGCACGGCTGTGCGGCGGCTGTCCGCCCGTCCGATAGATTCCTGTGGTCAGGGGGATCGGTGCGGACGGCTCGACGGGGATGCGGATGGCGGAGACGGCGCGGTACAAGCAGTTGGCCGCCGAGGTGCGCGCCGCGGCGCGGGCCGGTGAGTACGGCACGGACGGGCGGCTGCCCAGCGAGGAGCAGCTGGCGACCCGCTACGGCGTCTCCCGCGGGACGGTCCGGCACGCGCTGACGGTGCTCAGGGCGGAGGGGTGGTCACCTCCCGGCGCGGGACCCGGCGGCTGCTGCTGGACGCGCCGCCGTTGCAGAGCTTCGCCGAGCTGATGAGCTTCACCCGCTGGGCCCGCTCGCTCGGGGAGGTCCCGGGCGGCCGGGTGGTGCGCCAGGAGCTGCGGGCGGCGGGCCCGGAGGAGAGCTCCCAGCTGCGGCTGGCGGAGGGCTCGGCGGTGCACTGGGTGCTGCGGCTGCGGACCCTGGCCGGGCGGCCGGTGATGGTCGAGCGGACCTCCTATCCCCCGCTGGTCGGCGCGCTGGTGTCGCGGATGCCGCCGGACACGGTGTCGGTCAGCGAGGCGCTGGAGCACGAGGGCGTGCTGCTCGCCGACGCCGACCACACCGTGGACCTGGTGCTGGCCGACCAGGAGGACGCCGCGCTGCTGGGCTGCGCGGTGGGTCAGGCGCTGCTGCGCGAGCGCCGCCGCAGCACGGATCCGGCCGGGGTGCCGGTGGAGTGGTCCGACGACCGCTACCTGCCCGGCACCGTGGCCTTCACCGTGCACAACTCGGTTGCCTCCAACGCCCTGACCCGCCACCGCGCGGAGCCCTGAGCCGTCCCTGCTTCAGCCGCGCGGGCCGGAGTTCAGCCGCGCGGGCCGGCTTCCAGCAGGGCCGCCAGCAGCGGCCGGAAGTGTCGAGCCCGGCGTGGGGGCCTGCGGGTCCTTGGCGGCCTCGTCCCAGCGCCGCAGCCGGACGGCGTCCGGCCATGGGGGCCGGCGCGAACTCCTCGGCCTCGGCCGGCTCATCGGGCCGCCCTGGACGCCGAGGTGTGCACCGACGCCGGTGACAGCAACGCGAAGTAGTCCGGCTCGACCGCGCACAGATAGCGCTTGGCCGCGACATGCAGCCGGACCGGCTCGGTGACGCCCGGTCCGAACCACTGGGCCAGCCAGTCGGCGCCGGTGTGGCTGTGCCGGTTGTCGGTGCCCCGCATCAGGTCGTGGCCGCTGACCTCGCCGTGGAAGTGCCCGAGGTCGTGCAGCAGCGCCGCGGCCACCAGTTCGGCGGGGCACCTTCGGCCTCGGCCAGGGCCCCGGCCTGGAGCATGTGCTCGGTCTGGGTGACCTCCTCGCCGAAGTACTCGGCACCGCCCTGCTCGGCGAACAGCGCGGCCAGTTCGTCCAGCACGTCCCGGCGCAGCACGGCGGCGGTGCTGAACAGCCCGTCCAGGTCCGCGTAGCAGCCCTGGAGGTGGCGCCCGCCGCTGCTCTCGAAGCGGTGCGGGCGTGCAGCAGCCGGGTGTTGTCGAAGATCAGGCAGTCGCCGGGGCCGAGCCGGAAGTCGAGTTGGAGTTCCGGGCGGAACAGCAGCCGGGCGAAGGCCCGGTAGGCGCGGTAGAAGGCGTCGGTGTCGGCGGCGGGCAGCCGCAGGGTGCCGATGGAGCGTTGTTGAAGCGGATCTCGCGGATCCGGCCCTGCGGGTCGGTGCCGATCAGCGGCCGGTGCGCGGACAGTTCGCCGGTGTCACCGCCGCCGCTGCCGCCGTCGACGAAGCGGAAAGGGACGGGGGTGCGGGTGAGCACCTCGAAGGCGGCCCGGTCTGCTCGCGCAGCAGCGCGGCGGCGGCGAAGCCGTCGACCAGGCCGGAGTCGCCGCCCTCGGCACTGTTGACCAGGCAGTGCAGCAGTTGCAGGTGGGCACCGGTCGCGGTAGGGGTTGTCGGTGTGCGGGTGATCCGTTCGCCGGTGAAGGCAAGGTTGTTGGGGTTCTCCTCGACCCGTACCTCGAAGATCCGGCCGTAGTTGGTCTCCCGGACGAAGCCGAAGCTCCGGGCGACCTCGATCACCTGCCCCTGTTCCGCCGGGACCCCGTGCAGCAGCGCGAAGCCGAGCCGGCCGACCGCGTCCAGCATCCGCAGCCGGACCGCCGGGTCCCGCTGGTAGTCGGCCCAGGCGGCGGACGGCAGTGCGCCGGCGAGGTCGGCGGCCTGCCAGAGCGTCTTGGCGTCCTCCGCGCGGGGGTCGGCGGCCGCGGACGCGGCTGGGCGAGCCAGGACTGCGGGTAGTACGAGCGGTGACCGTCCGGCGCCCAGACCACCTCCCAGCCGGGCCCGACGTTCTGCTCCGGACCGACGTTCTGCTCCGGGCCGCCGTTCTGCTCCGGGCCGCCGGCCTGGCCGGTCAGCGGGGCGAAGGTCTCGGCGGACACGGCGAGGCCGTCCGGCAGGTCGGTGATCTGGAAGAGCTTCTGGCCGTTGCGCGGGTCGCGGCAGCCGGCGCAGCCGCAGTTGTCGCGCAGCCAGAGCGCGGGCAGCGAGGAGGGGTGGGCATGGGTGGTCTCCAAGGGTTCGCGCAAAGTTGTATAGTTTGCCGCTCCCTCGTGACATTTCCGTGCCCGGATGACCGACCGGCGTCCGGCCGGGAAACGGCTGACTGCGGACGTGCGAACTCCGCGCCACCACGGCCGGATCCGGGCAGGCACGGAGGCACCGGGGACCGGATCCGGGAGCCCGGGCGACATTCAAGCTATATCGCGATAGCCTGTCCGCGTCGCACCGACCCGCGTTCCGCCGTCCCCTGGAGTCCCCGTGACCTCGCCCTCCCCCGCCCGGCCGAACCGGGCGGACCCGCCCCGGCCCAGGCCGCCCGACTGCTGCACCTCCCCGAGCAGGAGGCCTCGCGAAGCAGGAGGGGTGGCCGCCCGGATCGGCGACGCCGACCGCGACCGGGTCGCCGGGATCCTGGCCGAGGCCCTGGCCGGCGGCTATCTCGACCCGGAGGAGCACGCCGAGCGCCTGGAGGCCGCCTATGCCGCGCGCACCGAGGCCGCGCTGGCCCCCTGACCGCGGACCTGCCGGCGCCGTCCGGCGAGCCGCTGCCCGGGGCGGCACCGACGGACGAGCCCATGACGGCGCTGTTCAGCAAGCTGCGCCGGGGCGGCGCCTGGCCGGTGCCACCGCACAGCGTCGCCCAGGCCCGCTTCGGGGCGCTGGTGCTCGACCTCCGGCACGCGGTCTTCACCCGCCGGGAGGTCGTGCTCCAGGCCGACTCCTTCTGCGGCAAGATCGTGATCATCGTGCCGCCCAACGCCCACGTCTACGACACCGGTTCGGCCCTCTTCGGCAAGCGGACCCTGCCCGGCACACGCGGCGGGGCCACGGACGGCGCGGAGGGTCCGGTGATCCGGATCTCCGGCCGGTCCGTGTTCGGCCACATCCGGGTGCACCGTGCGGGCACCGGCCTCCAGCACAAGCTGCTGGAGTGGCTCGACCTCTACTGACCCGCCCTCAGGGCAGGAAGCCGTCGAGGAAGGTGTTGCTGTAGATCCGGGCCGGGTCGTAGCGGTCGAGGGTGGCCAGGGCGGTGTCCCAGTTGTCGCCGACCGGCTGCCCGGCCCGGTAGGCCGCCGGGATGGTGCTGCCCAGCACGGTCGGGTCGGACCAGGCCGCGGTGCCCGAGTAGGCCCAGCCCTTGGACCACTCGGCCCGGACCGCGGCATAGCTGCCGGTGTAGTTGGCCAGCACCCACTGCTCGGTCTCCCGGTAGAACTGCTGGGACTGCGGGGTGCCGGGGATGGTGAGCACGTCCATCCACACCGCGGTGTCCCAGGCCGGCTGGTCCGGCCTCGGCGCAGCGCGCTGAGCTGCGCCTGCACCCCGGGCACCCCGCAGTCGGCCGCGTTGTCCAGGCCGGTGCAGCGCACCTCCCAGGGCCCGTTCATCGGGTACTGGCCGTTGGCCGCATAGCTGTTGAGGGCGTTGTCGAGGTAGCCGTAGAAGTCGCTGACCACCCTCTGGACGTCGGCCCGGGCGCAGAGGATCACATAGCCGTTGGCGGTGACCTGGAGCGTGGTCGGCTTGATGTAGAGCTGGGTGTTCTTGGCCCACCCCCAGATGTCCCAGGTGCCGGTGACGATCAGCCCGGAGCCGATGATGCTCATCTCCAGGTTCTCGAAGGTCGGTGTCACCGAGACGTCCCCGCTGATGATCTCCGAGATCAGCTGGGACTCGCTGCTGGTGACGGAGTCGGAGAAGCTGTAGTTGAACGGGCTGCCGACCTCCCGCGAGAAGAACGGCTCGCTGGGGCTCACCGACCAGACCTTCAGCCAGGGCACGGTGGTGAACGGGAACCAGATGGTCTCCACCCGGCCGGTCTGGTTGATCAGCGCGGCGAAGGAGTCGGAGCCGGCCGAGGAGGCGGCGCGAACAGGGTGGCCACATTGGTGGTGTAGGTGCTCTGGCAGCGCAGCCGGACATTGGCGCCGACCCGGAGCGTCGCCTCGGTGATGAAGGCCCGGCCGAGGTGCACCAGGAAGGCGGCGATGTCCGGGTCGCTGCGCTGGAAGGTCTGTAGCACATAGGCGTTCTGGGACGCGCTCCAGACCACCGCGGTGAGCGAGGTCACCAGGTTGCTGACGGTGCCGTAGGTGTGCCCGGCCAGGGGGCTTTCGCCCACGGGGGACAGAGGTGCCGTGGCCGTCGATCGCCAGCACCCCGCCCAGGGTGATGTCGCCGGGTGCGGGGGTGTTGGTCAGCCCGTAACCGGCGTTCTCCAGGTCGGTGAGCAGGGTGGTCATGGTGACGCCCGCCTGAGCGGTGACGCTGGCCGGGCTGCCGCTGTTGACGGTGACCGCGGTGAGGTTCTCGGTGGTGTCGACCATGAGGATGTTGCCGGTCGCGCCGTTGGGTTCGAGCAGCGGCGACCAGCCGTGGCCCATCCCCCGGGCCCGGATCTTCCAGCCCTGGGCACAGGCCCAGTTGGCCAGGGTGACCACGTCCTCGGGGAGGAGGGGGCGCAGGTCCACAGCGGGCTGACCACAATCTCGCCGGACCAGTTGGTGAAGGCCTGCTGGTAGACGGTGATTCCGCTGGGGAAGTCCGGCGGGGCCGCGTGGCGGCCTGCGCGGGCAGCACCTTGAAGGCCGGGGTCCAGGACAGGCCGGTGAGTGCGGCGGTGGCGCCGGCGGCGCCCAGGAAGCCGCGGCGTGACAGGGGTGGGACATGCTGATCGGGTTGCTGGGGAGTTCCCATGACGACCCTCCGCGAGATGGTGGGGCACGCGTGACGGAGTGCGCTGGGCAGCGGATGCCGCAGGGGCCGTCCCGGGTGTGCGGACCCGGGTGTGCGAACCGGGGGCGGGCGGGCACAGCGGCGCACCCGGGGCCGGGACGGCCGACGAGGAGTTGGACGCACAGGGCGAACGGTCACCGGTGGCCGCGTCCGTGGGGCGCAGTCCCGTGCGCCGACCGGCCGCCACCTGCGGTAACAGTGATGGAGAGAATCCAGCGAGGATCGAGAAATGTCAATGACGGTGCGTCAGATATGGTCAGGGCATGCCCGGATACTGATCTGATGGCACGTCAGTTATGAAACGGGCGACGCCCCCGGTTCCGCACGCCACGGGGGCGTTGCGGCCAGGGGTCACAGATGGGCGAGTTCCAGCACGCCGATGCCGAGCAGGACGGCGGCGCTGGCCGCCATCCGCCGTCGGCCCAGGCGTTCATGGAACACCAGCGCACCGATCAGCGCACCGAAGACGATGCTGGTCTCGCGCAGCGCCGCGATGGCGGCCAGATTCCCCCGGGCCTGCGCCCACAGCACCAGCCCGTAGGCCAGCATCGACAGCACCCCCGGCCAGCCCGGTCCGGCAGACCGGCCGCAGCTGCGCGAGGAGGGCCCGGCCGCGCACTCGCCAGGCGATCAGCGGCAGCAGCGGTCCCTGGCACAGGAAGGCCCAGGCGATATAGCCGAGGACGGTCCCCGAGTGCCGCACCCCGGTGCCGTCGACCACCGTGTACGAGGCGATCATCACGCCGGTGCCCACGGCCGCGCCCAGTGCCGGCAGCCGGGAGCGGTCGGGCAGCCCGTCCGCCAGCGCCAGGGCGGCGAGCCCGGCGCAGACCACGGCCAGGCCGAGCACACCGCCGAGCGGCAGCGGCTGGCCGAGCACGGTCGCCGAGATCACCGCCACCAGCAGCGGCGAGGTGCCGCGGGCGATCGGGTACATCTGGCCGAAGTCGCCGAGCCGGTAGGCCTGGAGCAGCAGCGCCCGATAGACGGTCTGCAGCACCGCCGACGTGGCCAGGTAGGGCCAGGCCGCCGCGCCGGGCAGCGGGACGAAGCAGGCCAGCAGCGCGGCGCAGCCGGTGTAGCCGAGGTTGATCAGCACAAAGCCGACCAGCTTGTCCTCGATCCGGTGCGCCAGCGCGTTCCATCCGGCATGCAGCATCGCGGCGGCGAGGACCACCAGCGGCACCGCGGCCTCCCCGTACCCCGACTGCACCCCTGCCGACACAGGACACACCCCGTCTTCCCTCGTGGAACTGAATTCCACGCTACCCTATACCTATGGAAAATGATTCCGCAGCGGCCGCGGGCCACCGGCAGCTGTCCGCCCATGTCCGCGCGCATCTCCCGCAGCTGCGCGACGCCGAGGCCCGGGTCGCCCAGGTGGTGCTCGACCAGGGCGCGGAGCTGGTGCATCTGAGCGTCAGTGACGTCGCCGCGCTGGCGGGCACCGCGCCCTCCTCGGTGGTCCGCGCCTGCCAGCGGCTGGGGTTCCGCGGCTACCAGGAGCTGAAGATCGCCGCCGCCCGGCAGGCCCCGCGGCCCGAGCCCTCCGCCGAGAGCGACCCGGCGGCCCGGGCGCTGGACCACACCGTCCGCGCCGCGCGGCAGGTGATCGACGGGCTCGCCGAGACCGTCTCGGTGGCGCATCTGCGCTCCGCGGCGCAGACCCTGCACGCGGCCTCGCGGGTGCTGGTGGTCGGGGCCGGGCTGTCCGGACCGGTCGCCCTGGACGCCGCCTACCGGCTGCGGGCGCTGGGCTGCGCGGTGGACGCGCCCGCCGACCCGATCACCCCAGCTGTCGGCCGGGCTGCTGCGGTCGACGGGGCCTGTCTGGCGATCAGTCACACCGGCGCGACCCGCAGCACGGTCGACGCCGCCCGGGAGGCCCGCCGCACCGGCTCCACCGTGGTCGCGCTGACCAGCTACGCGCACTCCCCGCTCAGCGGGACCAGTACCTGCACCCTGGTGGCCGGCAGTCAGGACCTGGTGCTCGGGCTGGAGGCGGTGGCCAGCCGGCTGGCGCATCTGGCGGTGGTGGACGCGCTGATGCTGACCCTGCTGGCGCTGCGCGGACCGCAGGCCGAGCGGGCGCTGGCGATGTCCCAGGACGCCACCGCCAACCACGCCTACTGAGCGGCGACCACCGGCCGGCACCGCCCGGAGCTGCGGAAACGGTTTGCCCGGGGCTCGGCGGCCATGGTGGAGTGAACGGATGGACACGACAACAGACCAGGCGCGGCAGCTGCTCGCGGAGTTCGACCGCAGGATCCGGCTGGAGGCCCGGCCGGAGGGCCCGGACGACACGGTCGAGCGGGTGGACGGGGTGATCCGGCACTGCTCGCCCGCCGGCGGCTGGAACGCCGTGATCTGGTCCGACCTGGACGAGCAGGGCGCGGACGCGGCGATCGCCGCCCAGGTACGGCACTTCACCGGCCTCGGCCAGGACTTCGAGTGGAAGCTCTACGCCACGACCGCCCCGCCGACCTGGCTGCCCGGCTGCTGGCGGCCGGCTTCACCGCCGAGCCGGAGGAGGCGCTGATGATCGCGCCGGTGGCGGAGCAGGCGATCGAGGTGAAGCCGCCGGAGGGCGTCCGGCTGGTCCCGGTGACCGACCGGGACGGGGTGCAGCTGGTGGCCGATGTCCATGAACAGGCCTTCGGCAAGGACGGCAACCGGCACCGGGACCGGCTGCTCGCCCAGCTGGAGAAGTGCCCGGACACCACCTTCGTGGTGCTGGCGATGGCCGGTGACCGGCCGGTGTCGGCGGCCCGGATGGAGCTGATCCCGGGCACCGGCTTCGCCGGTCTGTGGGGCGGCGGCACCGTGGCCGAATGGCGCGGGCGCGGCATCTACCGGGCGCTGGTCGCCCACCGGGCCCAGATCGCGGCCGGGCTGGGCTACCGCTTCCTCCAGGTGGACGCCTCCGACGACAGCCGCCCGATCCTGCGGCGGCTGGGCTTCACCCAGGCCGGGAGCACCACCCCGTACAACTACGAGGTCTGAAGCGGCACCGGCCCAGGACGCGGTAAAGGCCTGACACGCGGTGCCAGCCTGACACGCTAACGGCCCGACACGCGGTACCGGCCTGACGCGCGGCGCCGGCCTGGGAGGGCAGCGGCCCGGGGCGGCGGCAGGCCGGCTTTCCCGGGCTGGGCCATCGGGGTGAGCCGGTGCGCGGAGGGCGCGCGGCCGGGTACACATCCTGTCCGCGCGCGGACCACGCGTGCCCGCCCGCGTGCCCTGGAGGGAGGAACCGTGGCGCCGACCCGTCCGCCCGCCGCGGCGCGGGGCCCGCGATGCTGAACGACGCCGGGGCAAACCCGTTCCAGGCCCTGCTGCGGCAGCTGCTGGACGGCACCTCCGCCGGGGTCACGGTGCTGGACACCGAGCTGCGCTACCGCTACGTCAACCCGACCCTGGCCCGGATGAACGGGCTGCCGCCCGCGGCGCACCTGGGCCGCAGCATCAGCGAGGTGGTGCCCGGCGTCGACGCCCGCGAGGACGTGCTTCGCCAGGTCATGGCCGACGGGATCCCGCGCGAGGTGGTCTCCAGCGGGCACACCCGGGCCGACTCCGACCGCGAGCGGCGCTACTGGCACGGCGCCTACCACCGGCTGGAGGACGGCGGGCAGGTGACCGGGCTGGTCGGGATCCTGCTGGAGATCACCGACGCCCGCGAGCAGCAGCACCGGCTGGAGCAGGCCCAGGCCCGGCTGGCGGTGCTGAACCACGCGGCCACCGTCATCGGCACCACCCTGGACATGGACACCACCTGCGCCGAGCTGGCCGCCTTCCTGGTGCCCGGACTGGCCGACCTCGCCACCGTGGAGGTGATCCCGGCCGACCCCGGCGCCCAGCGCCGGCCGCCGCCGCACGGGGTCCTGCGGCTGCGCCGGGCGGCCATGCACGCGGTCCCGGAACTGGCGGAGCCGGCCCGGCTGTTCGGCCTCCCCGGCGACTATGTGGACTACCAGCCGGGGTCGGCGATCCCGCGCTGTCTGGAGACCGGGCAGCCCATCGTGCAGAACCGGCTCACCGACGAGGACCTGAGCCACTCCGCGCCCACCCCGGAGCGGGTGGCCGCCTACCGGGCCGCCGGGATCCACTCCGCGGTGCTGCTGCCGCTGTCCGCCCGCGGCGAGCCGGTCGGCACGCTGACCGTGATCCGCGCCGGGGACTCCCCCGCCTTCACCGACGAGGACGTGGTCGCCGCCCAGGACCTGGCCGGGCGCGCCGCGATCAGCCTGGACAACGCCAGCCGCTACACCCGCGAGCACCACATCGCGCTGGAGCTGCAACGCGCGCTGCTCTCCGCCCCGAGCTGCCGCATCCGCTGCTGGACGTCCTCCGCTATCTGCCGTCCGGCACCAGCGCCGTGGTCGGCGGCGACTGGTTCGACTGCGTGCCGCTGTCGGCGGACCGGACGCTGCTGGTGATCGGCGACGTGATGGGGCACGGGGTGGCGGCGGCGGTCGACATGAGCCACTACAGCGCGATGCTGCGGGCGATCGCCACCGAGAGCGTGCCCCCGCACGTACTGCTGGAGCGGATGGACCGGCTCACCGCGCGGCTGTCCGGCGAGCGCCCGGCCACCTGCCTGCTGGCGGTGGTCGACACCGGGCTGGGCCGGGCGACGTACGCCAGCGCCGGGCACCTGCCACCGGCCCTGCTGGACCGGCACAACCGTGCCCGGCTGCTGGAGGACGTGCCGACCGGGCCGCCGCTGGGCACCGGGATGGGCGGCTACGGCTCCCGCTCGTACCCGTGCGCGCCCGGGGACACCCTGCTGCTGTACACCGACGGCCTGGTGGAGCGGCGCGGCGAGGACATCGACTGCTCGCTGCGGCGGCTCGCCGGACTGCGGCTGCCCCGCTCCGCCACGATCGACCAGGTGCTGGACGAGCTGCTGGACCAGCTGGTGGCGTCCGGTGTGGACGCCGAGGACGACGTCGCGCTGCTGGCCGCCCGCATCCGGTCGGCCCCGGGGTCCGCCGGCCACCCGCTCAGAAGTTGATCATATGTCCGGCCAAGCCGTGGATCGCCTCCTTGACCGCCTCGCCGAGCGTCGGGTGGGCGTGCACATTGCGGGCCACCTCGTGCACCGTCAGATCCCACTGCTGGGCCAGCGTCAGCTCCGGGAGCAGCTCGGTGACCTCGGGGCCGATCAGGTGCGCACCCAGCAGCTCCCCGTACCTGGCGTCGCTGATCACCTTGACGAAGCCGACCGGGTCGCCCAGGCCGTGGGCCTTGCCGTTGGCGGTGAACGGGAACTTGACCACCTTCACGTCGAAGCCCTGCTCGCGGGCCTGCGCCTCGGTCCAGCCGAAGCTGGCGATCTGCGGCTGGCAGTAGGTGGCGCGCGGGATCATCGGGAAGTCCAGCTCCATGGTCTCCGCCCCGCCGATGGTCTCGGCCGCGATCACGCCCATCGACTCGGCCGCGTGGGCCAGCATCAGCTGGGCGGTCACGTCGCCGATCGCAAAGATGTGCGGGACATTGGTGCGGCCGCGGCCGTCCACCGCGATCGCGCCGCGCTCGGTGAGCCGGACCCCGGTGCGCTCGAGGCCGTAGCCGGTCACCCGGGGCGCGAAGCCGATCGCCTGGAGCACCTTGTCGGCCTCCAGTACCTGCTGCTGCCCGTCGCGGCTGACGGTGACCCGGACCTTCGCGGCGGGGTCGCTGTCGTCGATGGACTCGACCCGGGTGGACGTCAGCACCTCGATGCCCAGCCGGCGGTAGCGCTTGGCGAGTTCGGTGGAGACCTCGACGTCCTCCAGCGGCACCACCCGGTCGAGGAACTCGACGATGGTGACCTTCACCCCGTAGTTGTGCAGCACATAGGCGAACTCCACGCCGATGGCGCCGGCCCCGGCGATGATGATGCTCCCCGGCAGGGAATCACTGAGGATCTGCTCCTCGTAGGTGACCACCCGGTCGCTGAGCGAAGTGCCGGGCAGCAGCCGGGTGGTGGCGCCCGCCGCGATCACGCAGTGGTCGAAGGTCACCGTCTCGGTCCCGCCGGAGCGCAGTGCCACCTGGAGCGTGCGGTCGTCGGTGAAGGTCCCGCGGCCGTCGTACTCGGTGATGCCGTTCTTCTTCATCAGGTAGTGCACCCCGGCCACCCGGCCGTCGGCCACCTTGCGGCTGCGCTTGAACGCCTCGCCGTAGTCAAAACTGACCTGGCCCTCCACCCGGATCCCGAAGGTCTTCGCCTCCTGGGTGAAGATGTGGGCGAGCTCGGCATTGCGCAGCAGCGCCTTCGAGGGGATGCAGCCGACGTTGAGGCACACCCCGCCCCAGTACTTTTCCTCGATCACGGCCGTGCGCAGGCCGAGTTGCGCGGAGCGGACAGCCGTGGTGTAACCGCCGGGCCCGGCGCCGAGGACGACGACGTCAAAATGTGTACTCATGATCCGAACGATAGGCAGTGCCCGGGGGTCCACGCGCGGTGCATCAGCCAAGCGTGCGCGCCGTCACATCCCGGGCGCGCTCGCCCGCGCCGTCGGCGGGGCGGCGTGCGAGACTCGTCCCAGGTGAACGGCCGGCGCCCGGAGCCCGGCAGCGGAGCGCCCGCGGCGCACAGCCTGCGGCCCACAGGCTCGGGCACAGCAGGCTCGGGCACACGGAGTCGGGCACACGGGCTCGGGCACAGCAGGCTCGGGCACGCGGGCTCCGGTACACAGAGAGTCCGGCACACAGAGAGGGAGAGCCATGGTTCCCGCACCGGACCCGGCTGCGTCCGACCCACATGCCGCGGCCGGCCCGCCGAGCGCGTCCGGCGGCGCCATGCGGCTGAACTCGGTGGTGATCTACGTGTTCGAGCTCCAGGAGTCGGTCGACTTCTACCGGGAGCTGCTGGGTCTTGAGGTGACGGTGGAGAACCCGACCGCCGCGCTGCTGGTGGGCGGTGACGGCTCCCAGCTGTACCTGCGCTCGGTGGGGCCGCGCGCCCCGCACGCCATCGGCGGCATCGGCGTGCAGTGCTCGGTGTGGACCGCCCCGAACGAGGCCGGGCTGAACCGCTGCGAACAGGTGCTGAAGCGGCTGAACGCCCACACCACCACCCATGTGGCCGAAGGCTTCTCCTGGGTGGAGGGCCGTGATCCGAACGGGGTGCCGGTGATGGTGTCCCACCCCGGCCCCGGACAGGCGATCCGGCACCAGATCATCTCCCGGATCTACGCCTGGTAGCGGCCGGGCGGCCGCGGGGCCCGGCGCAAGAGCGTGTGCGCACTCATGCACCTGCCTGCGTATGCTGTGCAGGTGCGTGACGAGAGCGAACGACTGGCTGCGGCCGCCGAGATACTCGGCCTGCTCGCCGACCGCACCAGGCTGGCCCTGCTGCTCCGGCTCTCCGAGGGCGAGGCGGATGTGACCACCCTGGTCGAGGCCAGCGGCGTGGCCCGCCCCTCGGTGAGCCAGCACCTGGCCAGGCTCCGGCTGGCCGGGCTGGTCGGCACCCGCAAGGAGGGGCGGCGCGTGGTCTACTCGCTGCGGCACGGACATCTGCGCCGCCTGGTGGACGAGGCGCTCAATGTGGCCGATCACCAGTTGGGCATGCTGCCGCCGCACGACTGACACCGTCCACCGTTCAGGCCGATATATCGCGCCCTGAATTTCCGATCCTCATACGAACTGACATGGTGTCAAGGGAGGCGACTCCCCCATTCTCCATGCCCCACGAGAGGAACGGACATGACCAAGCCCCACTGGCACCGGCCTGGCCGGCGCCGCATTCGGCCGCGGCCCACTGTCGCATTCGGCCTGCCGGCGCCGATCCGGCCGCGGCCGAGATCGACGGCGGCCATGACGGCTCGGTATTCCTGGCGGTCTCGCACGACGGCGGAGTACTGCACGACGCCACCGTCTCCACCGACAGCCATTTCGCGATCGACCGGTTCAGCGTCGAAGGGCCCGGCCTGGAGGATGTGCCGGACCACGACGGCGCCGCCGGGATCTGGCGGTTCGACCTGATCGGCCACGAGGTCTCGTCCGGCTCGGTGGTCTGCGGCGAGGGCTTCCAGGCCGGGCGGTCCATCGGCCGCTCCTGCGTGACCATCCGCTGACAACTCCGGGCCGGACCCGGGCCGCCCAGCCATCGCCCGGCCCGGCCCGGCTCAGGCTGGCTCAGCTCAGCCCGGCCCGGCTCAGGTCGGCTCAGGCCGGCCCGGCCCGGCTCAGGCCGGGCGGACCAGTCGGCGGCCCAGCGCCTTGACCGCCAGCGTGACCACGGCGTACCCGGCGAGCAGCGCGCCGAGCAGCGGCAGCCAGGCGGCCGGGGGCAGCCCAGGCCCAGCGGCGCGGCCAGCGGGGACCACGGCAGCAGCAGGCCCACCGCCAGCAGCCCGGCACTGCCGAGCCAGACCGGCCAGGCGGCCCGGCGCCCGCCGCGCAGCAGATGCATCGCCAGCGCCTGGGTGGCCAGGTTCTCGGTGAACCACCCGGCCCGGAAGGCCGCCTGGGCGGCCGGGTCGTGCTGGTGCCCGGTGAGCCGGCTGAGGACCGCGAAGGTGGCCAGGTCGGTCAGGGTGTTCAGCACGCCGAAGCAGAGCACGAAGCGGATGGTGCCGCGGCGGTTGAAGCCCCGCGGGGTCCACCGGTTCCCGCCGCCGCCCGCGCCGCCCGGCCGGGCGGCGGCCGCCGGGCGGGCCGGGCGGGCCGGGCGGGCCGGGCGGGCCGGACGGGCGAAGGCCAGGGTGAGCTGGGCCAGGTCGAAGCAGAGGTTCTGCACCAGGATCTGGCCCGGCAGCATCGGCAGGAACGGCAGCAGCACACTGGCGGCGATCATGGACAGGGCGTTGCCGAGGTTGGAGGACACCGCGATCCGCAGGTAGTCGCCGATGGTGCCGACCGCGCCGCGGCCGATCCGGACCCCCTCGCCGAGCGCGGTCAGGTCCTTGCGGGCGAGAACGGCGTCCGCCGCCGCGCGGGCCGCCGGGACCGCCTGCTCCGGGCAGATCCCCAGATCGGCCGCGACCAGGGCGGGGACGTCGTTGACGCCGTCGCCGAGGAAGCCCACGGTGTGCCCGGAACGGCGCAGCGCGTCCACCACCCGGGCCTTGTGGCGGGGTGTCATCCGGGCGAACAGGGTGGTCCGGTCGGCGAGGCCGGCCAGCTCCGCGTCGTCCAGGGCGTCGGTGTCCGCGCCGAGGACGCCGGTGCCCGGGTCCAGGCCCAGGTCGCGGCAGATCCGGGCGGCCACCGCCGGGTGGTCGCCGGTGACCACGACCACGCGCACCCCCTGCCCGGCCAGGTCGGCCAGGGCGGCGGCGGCCGTGGGCACGGGTTCGTCGCGGACGCCGACAAAGCCCAGCAGGGTCAGCCCCCGCTCGTCGTCGTCGCCGTACGGGCGCGGCCGGGCGCGGCGGTGGGCGCGGGCCACGGCCAGCAGGCTGACGCCGTCCTCGGCGCAGGCGTCGACCAGGCCGCGCAGCCGGTCCAGCGCGGGCCGGTCCAGCGCGGTCTCGGCGCCGCCGACCCGGATCCGGGCGCAGCGGGCCAGCACCTCCTCCGGGGCGCCCTTGGTGACCAGGGTGTGCCCGGCGCGCCCGGGGCCGGGCAGGACCGCGGTGGCCCGGCGCCGGGCCGGGGTGAACGGGAGCGTGGCGACCGGCTCCAGGGTCTCCTGGTCGAGCGGCAGCCCCAGCCGGACGGCGGCGTCCAGCACCGCCTCGTCCACCGGGTCGCCGGAGGTGCCCTCGGCGTCCAGCAGGCAGGCCAGGCTGTTGACGGCGGCCCAGTAGAGCGGCCCCTGGTCCGGCTCGCCGTCCGGGTCGAGCTGGCAGGAGACGCTGGGGCGGCCCCGGGTGAGGGTGCCGGTCTTGTCGGTGCACAGCAGGTCCATCGCGCCCAGGTCGTGCACCGCGGGCAGCCGCTTGGCCACGATCCTGGCCCGGCCGAGCAGCGCGCTGCCCCGGGCCAGGGCGCTGCTGACCACCACCGGCAGCATCTCCGGGGTGAGTCCGACCGCGACCGGCACGGCCAGCACCACCAGCTCCAGGCCCCGGCCGCGCACCAGCGCGTTGACGCCGAGCAGGGCCAGCGCGGCGAGCAGCATGAACCAGATCAGGGTGCGCGCCGTGGTCGCGGCCTCGCGGTGGAAGGCGCTGGTCCGGCCGCCGCCGGTGGCCGGGGTCCGGGCCGCGCCGTAGTGCGTGCGGGCACCGGTGGCCAGCACCACGGCGGAGCCGGTGCCGGAGGTGACGGTGCTGCCGAGGAAGCACAGCTGGGGCCGGTCGAACAGGTCCACGCCGCCGGGCTGCCGGGGGCCGTCGCTCCCGGGGTACCTGGCGGCCGGGGCGGACTCGCCGGTGAGCGCGGCCTGGCTGACGGTCAGCCCGTCGGCGCGCAGCACCCGCAGGTCGGCCGGGACCTGGTCGCCGGGGTTCAGCAGCACGATGTCGCCGGGAACCAGCTGCTGTACCGGCAGCTCCCGCTCGACCGGCGTGCCGCCGGGGACCGCGCGCGCAGCACGGTGGCGGTGGTGGCGGGCAGGGCCGCGAGCGCCGCGGCGGCGCGGTCGGAGCGGCGTTCGGTGTGGAACCGCAGCAGGCAGCTGACCGCCGCCAGCACGGCGACCACACCGGCGGTGCCGAGCGAGCCGACCGCCGCGGACGCCGCCGCGAGTACCACCAGGACCAGGGTGAACGGGTCGTGCAGGGTGGCCGCGACCCGGCTGCGGCGGCTGGGGCGCGGCTCGGGCACGGTGTTGTCGCCGAAGCGGGCGAGGCGCGCGTCGGCCTCGTCCTCGGTCAGCCCGCGCGGGGCGGTTTCCAGGCGGCGCAGCAGTTGCAGCTCGCCCATGGCGGCGAGCTCGGCGAGCCGCACGGCGGGGGCCCGGCCGTCCCCGGGGGCGGGCCGGTCCGCGGGGCCGGGGTGGTGCCGGACGTCGCGCGCACCGGCCGGGCCGGGGGTGCGGACGCGGGCGGGGTCAGGCCCCCAGGCCATGCCGGGCCCGGCTGTCGGCGGCGGCCCGGTCGGCGGCCAGGTGGGCGAACATCAGCTGCACGACCGACACCAGATTCGGGTCGTCGACCACATAGACCCGGCGGCGGCCCTGCTGATGGGAGCGGACCAGCCCGGCCAGCTTCAGCTTGGCCAGGTGCTGGCTGACGGTGGGCATGGGCGCGCCCACCCGCTCGGCGAGGCCGCCGACATCGCACTCGCCGTGCGAGAGCACCCAGACGATGTGCAGTCGCAACGCCGAGGCGAGCATTCCGAAGAGACCCGCCGCCTCCTGGATGCGGTCCGCCGGCAGTTCGCCGGTCCCACCGCTGGCCCCTGCCATCTCCGGCCTCCTGCCTCCTGTGCTGCCGCCCGGGACAGCGTCCCTGATTCGGCCCGGACGTGCAAACACGCGCGGCGGCCCAGGGCCCGGGTCCCGGTCGGTGCTGTCAGCCGGTGCGCTCGGGCGGTGCGCTCGGTTGACGCTCTCAGTTGACGCAGGGAATGCCGCCCATCTTCACGGCCGGCCCCTGGAAGGGGATGTCCGCGGCGGGGGCCGCGGCGGCGGAGGCCGCGTCCGCCGCACCGGCCGTCAGCGGCCCCGCGCCCGCGCCGAGCAGCACCGCGACCCGGCCGGACGGCAGCACCTGGTCGGCCGCCGCCGCGGCGGCGCCCACTCTGGCGGCGATCTGCTGCGCGGCGGCCTGCGCCCCGGGGCCGTAGCGGACCACCGTGCTGCCGCGCGGCGCCGCGTTCCCGGTGTGCCCCGGGGTGAAGCCGAGGCCGGCCAGGGCCTTGGCGTCGGCGGCGGCCAGCCCCGGCGTACCGGAGCCGTTGAACACGTCGACGGTGATGTCGGCGGCCGGCTCCGGCAGCGCCGCCGCAGGCTGCCCGGACGCCGCGGCGTCCGACGGCGGCTGGGCGGACGCCGTCCCCGCGGCCTGCGCCCCCGGCGAAGAGGGAGCGGCGGAGGGGGTAGCGGTCAGCAGCCGCCGCATGATGCCCTGGATCTGCCCCGGATCGACCAGGTTGACCGACTCGCCGCCTCTGGTGGCGAAGCCCTGGATCGGCAGGGTGTTGAAGACCACGTTGCCGCCGGTCAGGTCCGGGGCCTGCTGGGCGAAGTCCAGCAGGTTCCAGTGGGCGTCGATCACCACGTCCTTCTTCACCACGTCGAACAGCCCCTGCATCCGCCCGACGTCGCCGAACAGGCCCTGCTGCTTCAGCTTGTACTCGACCGAGGAGATGAAGGCCTGCTGGCGGTGGGTGCGGTCGAGGTCGCCGTTGGTGAGGTAGTGCCGCTGGCGGACGAAGGAGAGCGCCTGCACCGCGTCGATGGTGTTCAGTCCCGCGTGGAAGTCCGCACCGGATCCCTGGCCTCGACCGCCGGGTCGTACACACCGCGTGGTTCAGGCAGACCGTGATCGGCTGCACCACCTCGGCGATGTCGTAGAAGCCCAGCAGATTGACCTCGGCGAAGTGGTCGATCCGGACGCCGAGCAGCTTCTGCACGGTGGCCAGGGTCGACTCCCGGCCGACCTCGCGGCTGCGCTGCTCCAGCGCGGCGCCGGTGTAGCCCTGGGCCTGGAGGCTGGTCTCGGCGACCGCCTTGGCCAGACCGTAGGCCTCCTTGATCTTGTGCATCCCCTGCGGGGTGCCGTCCGGGGCGTAGGTCTGCACATAGTCGTCGCGCGGGATGGAGAACGCCTGCACCCGGCCTCGCCCGCCGGGATGTGCAGCAGGATCAGGGTGTTGGTGTTGTAGCCGCCGATCCCGCTGGAACCGGCGTTCAGGTCCTCGGCGACAAACTGCTTGGGCAGGGCGTCGCCGTTCATGTCCTTGCGGCTGTCCAGCCCGATGAGCAGGATGTTCACCGAGTCGTCCAGCTTCGGCGGGGCCCCGTGCTGGACCACCGACAGTGCGTCGGAGGTGGTCAGGCCGGTGCTCAGGGTGTGCAGCGTGTACCAGGAGACACCGCTGGTCAGCAGCACCCCGGCGGACATCGCGACGGCCACCGCCCGCCCGACCCGGGTCAGCCGCGAGGCCCGGCGTGGCCTGCGCTTGGGGCTCGGCCGCGAGGACCCGCCCGGGCTCCGGGGTGCGTACACCCGGCCCCGCTGCTCCGCGCCGCCGACATGGGCCGGGCCGCTCCGAGCACCGTCCGTACGGTTGGCGGCAACGCCACCGACCTCCTGCTCACGCACCCGCCGCTCCTCCGCGCCCACCCGTGCCGGCACCTGCGCCCACCTGTCGTGCACGGAGCACGGCGCGCCCTCTGTTCTGTGGTTGCGCAATCTAGCAAGCGTCAATGCCCTTGGCGGGCATGGCTCGCCATGCTTCACCCGACCGTGGCGGCCGGGTTGACAGGGGTCCGCGGCGGGGTCCCGTCGGGACGCTCCCGCCACTCGCCCGGGTTCACCGGCTGCCCGGCCCGTCATTCCACCCGGGACGGGCGGGCGCGGCGGGCGAGGAGCAGCGGCAGCAGGGCGAGCACCGCCAGGCCCTGGCCAGCCAGGGCCCACACCTTGTCGCTGAACCAGACCGGTTCGTACATATTGGGCAGCGGGCCCAGCTTGCCGACGTCGACATATCGGTAGACCAGCAGCGCCGCCACCCCGGCGGCGGCCGTGAGCAGCGCGAACAGATCGCCCGGGCGACGGCGCCAGAGCAGTACCAGCAGCACCGCCAGGGATGCCGCACCGGCCTCGATCCGGAACAGTGTGCCCTGGCTGATGCTGGCGCTCACCGCGTCGTACTGCGACGCGAGCTTGGCGTGGATCCCGGCGTCGACGGCCAGGCCCACGGCCGCGAGCAGGCGCAGGATCAGACGGACTGCGGCCATCGGTACTCCTCAGCTGACGGTCAGCGTGCCGTGCATGAACTGGTGGATGGTGCAGATGTACGGATAGCTGCCGGCGGTGCCGGGGGCGGTGAAACTGGTGGTGGCACCGGGGCTGATGTCGCCGGTGTCAAAGGCCTTGGCGCCGGTCGCGGTCAGCGTGTGGGTGGTGGAGTCCTGGTTGACCACGGTGACCTTCTCCCCCGGCTTGACGGTCAGCGCCGCCGGGCTGAAGGCGAAGTTGTGGATGGTGATCCGGCCCGCTCCGGCGGAGCTTGCGGCGGAGGCCGTGCTCATCGAACTGCTTGGCGCTACAGCGGATTTGCTGCTGGTGGAGCTGGAGCAGGCCGCCAGTGACAGCAGCAGTCCGAGCAGTACCGCGGTCTGGCGCGGGAACCGGAACACGACGGGGTCCTCACCTGGGGGTCGACGGAAAACGGGTTCGAGGGCATGCGGGTTCGAAGGACGCGGGTTCGAGGGGATGTGGGTTGACGCTGCGTCGTTGTTCATTGACGCAGCGTCAACTCAGTGGTGGAGCTCGGTCATACGGTGAGCAGCGTGGGGCTGGCCGCCTTGTCCACCGGCAGGAAGTCGTCCGGGACCGGGTACTGGCCGAGGACGAAGTTGAGGACGGCCGCGTGCATGGCCTCCACCGGGGCGATACTGGCGGCGGTGGCGATCCCGCCCGCGCTGCTGACGTTGTACTCCGCGAACAGGTAGGTCTGCGCGGCCCTGGTCCTCCAGCGACAGCGCCAGCTTGGCCACGTCCGCGCGCTGGTGGCCGCGTCGAGCGCCTTGAGCGTCGCGGGCTGGTTGGACAGCGGCACATCGGTGATGGCGGGCTTGCCGGCACCGGTCAGCACCGCGTTCCAGGCCTTGGCGTGGTCCGCGTGCTGAGCCATCGCGGTGGTCGCGAAGGTGGCCACCGCCGGCGGGACCGTACCCAGCTTCCCGGCCTTGGCCGCGGCCAGCGCCGCGCCGTAGGCACCCACCGCCTGGTTCTCCAGTGCCACCGCCAGCGCCACGATCCTCAGGTCGCCGGTGTAGATGCTGCTGCTGGAGGCGGAGGGGGAACCGGCGCTCGGCGCGCCGACCGCGGACTTGGTCGAACTGCTGGAGCAGGCCGCCAGTGCCAGCGCCGCGGCCGCACCGCCGGCCCCAAGCAGAAAGCCGCGCCGCGAGGCGCCCGGCAGCCGCAGCCCCCGGGACCCGCCCTGGACGTCCGGCAGTTGCCCGCCGGGCTGCTCCTTCAGCTGCCCGGTCAGCTCCGCCGCGGCCGCGTGCATCCGTGGCAGCGACGCGCCGGTGGGCCTCGTCCAGTTCACGGGTGAGCCGGGACAGCTCGCCCTCGGAGACGGGCAGCTCCCAGCCGCCCTTGTCAGCGCTCACTGCACGGCCCCCTCGGTGATCGGAGAAGCATTGGTGGTCGGGTAGAAGGCGTCCGGGATGCCGACGCTGCCCGCCGCGGCCGGAAGCTTCGCCAGGTCGGTCGGAATGGCGATCAGGCCCGCGTCGTTGCCCGCGAGCAGCGCCTGCACCGCCAGCAGGACCGAGCGGTGCTGCGCCTCCACCGGCGCCACCGACCCGAACAGCTTCCGCAGTTGGACGTCGGTGACCTTGGAGACATAGCTGGTGTAGGTCTGCGCGGCGGTGTCCTCCAGGGTGATCGCCAGACTGACCACATCGGCCGGGGTCTTGATGGAGGGCAGCTTCTGCTTGACGATCGCGTCGTACTTGGGGTCGGGCGCGTTCTGCGCCTGGCCCCCGGCCTGGGTCGCCGCGGCGTTGAACGCCTGCGCGTGGGCCTGGTGCTGGGCGGTGGTCTTGGTGATGAACGCGGCCACCGTCTTGTTGCCGTCCTTGATGAACGGCAGCCCGGCGGCGGTGGTGTAGACGCTCACCGCCAGGTTCTCGATCGACGCCGCGGTCTGCAGCGCCTGGATGTCGGTGGACGCCGCGGCGGCCCGGGGCATCCCGCCCAGCAGCACTGCGCCACCGGCAAGCGCGGCCACCGCACCGCCGCGCCGCCACCAGCGCCGCGGCTGCGGCTGCTGCTCGTACTCGACCAGTGCCTCACGGGTGATCCGCAACGCGTCGCTGTTCAGATCCTGCGACTGCTCGGTCAGCTCCGCGAGCCATCGGGTATCGAGGTTCTCCTCGCCCATCACGCCCCATCTCGGTTGTACTCAGGACTGCGGACGCGCCGGCCTCCCGCCGACGCCTCCCTGCCCCATCCTTCGGGCCGAACGCGCCCTGGGTGGGCCGCAGCCGCAGACGCCGCCGATATTCATCCGATCGGGGTACACCGCACCCTTCGAGGCCTGCCGGGCGGCTCGGAAGTGCCTGTTCAAGCCCTATGGAACGACACATTTCCGAGCCGGCGGCCGAGTTGGCCGGGCGTCAGCGCTCCGCCCGGGCGGGCGGCCCGAGTTAAATCATCGACATATCGCCCGTAGCTGCATCAGTACAGCCAGTGATCAACGACCGCTCCGCAGAGGTGTCCAGGGCGGCCAGGACAACTGAAACCAGAGTTCATTTCTAGGGGTCGGTTACGTTGCAACATTTGTATGTGCGATAAATCTCACCGCTAGGGCCCCTTCTTGATGATGCGCGAACATCCGGGAACCGGATGATGGACCCCTGTCGAGTTACCTGGTGACGCACTGGTCCCCGTACGGAATAACCGGACGGACCGATCGGCGCCTCATGGCTTGGTCGACACACTGATCGGGAGGAACACGCATGCAGCAGGCGGTGGAGCACAGGGCCGGACCCGTGCGGGCTGATCACCATGGGTCACGGATCGGCATGGCGCGCAGAGGAGCCGCCCGCGTGGTCGTCGAGATCCACGCCCCTGACCCCATCTCCCGGCCGGAGCCGCCCACCATCTGTGCCAGTACCCGGGAATAGCCCTGTCCGAGGGCAATCGGTCCGAGGGCGTCTCGGTGGCCGTGGTGATCGTCGAGACGGTGGACGAGGCGGTGCTGCGCAACCTGCGCCGGCTGACCCGCGGCGGTCTGGGCAATGTGGTGCTGGTGGTCGGGCGGATCCGGGAGTCGCAGCTGCTGGAGGTCGTGGAGTGCGGCGTCGGCACCATCCTGTGGCGGCACGAGGCCGATCCGGCCCGGCTGCTCCAGGGCGTGCTGGCCGCCGCCAAGGGCGACGGCAACCTGCCCACCGACCTGCTGGGGCGGCTGCTGGCGCAGGTCGGCCGGATGCAGCGGAGTGCCTCCGAGGGCACGGCCGTCCCGGTCGGGCTGAGCGAGCGGGAGACCGACGTGCTGCGGCTGGTCGCGGACGGCCTGGACACCGCCGAGATCGCCGCCCGGCTCTCCTACTCGGAACGGACCGTCAAAAACGTGCTGCACGGCCTGACCAGTCGGCTGCATCTGCGCAACCGCGCCCACGCGGTGGCCTACGCCCTGCGCGAGGGCTACATCTGACCGTCCCGGTCACGGCCGCGAAGACCTGAACCGCACGCCGAACCGGCACGGAACCCGGAGGAACAGCACACGGTGATCCAAGAGATAGACGAGGTACTGCGCACGGTGCTGCGCGGTGGAAGCCTGGCCGGGACCGAGGTGGAGGTCGCGTTCGACGCACCCACCCGGGACTGGGCCGCCAAGCGCACCGCGCCCACCGTCAACGCCTACCTGTACGACATCCGCGAGGACGTGAACCGGCGTGAGCGCGGGGCGGTTTCGGTCCGCGACGAGAACGGCGTCGTGGTCAAGCGGCGTCAGCCGCCGCGCTGGTTCCGGCTCTCCTACCTGGTGACGGCGTGGACCAAGCGCCCCGAGGACGAGCACCGGCTGCTCGCCGCGGCGCTCACCACCCTGCTGCGCGGCGAGGCCCTGCCGCCGGACCTGCTGACCGGGCCGCTGGCCGAACTCGGCCTGGCCATCCCGATCACCGTGGCCGTGCCGCCGGCCGAGTCGCGTTCGCTGGCCGACATCTGGTCCGCGCTCGGCGGCGAGCTCAAGCCCTCGCTGGACGTGGTGATCACCACCCCGATCCCGGTCTCGCCCGAGTACCCGGCCGGACCGCCGGTCACCGAGTGGTCCTCGGTCAAGGTCCGTACCACCGACGGCAGTCTGGACGACTCGCCGGTGCGCACCGCCGCCAGCCGCCGCCGACCAGGCCCGGTGAGGTATCGCCGGGCGGCATCGGCGGTATCAACGGCATCGGCGGAACCAGTGGAATCCGGAGGACACCCGCGCCGTGACCGCCGACCCCGTCGTGACCGCCGACCCCGTCGTGACCGCTGACGACGCCCTGATGCCCGGTCCCGGCCTTCCCGGGGGCGACCTGCGCTCCCGGCTGGCCGGGCTCCGGCAGCGGGTCGCGCTGCTGGTGGAGGCCCGCAGTGCGGACGACCCCACCGCGGACGACCCGCTGCGGGGGCTGCATCTCTCGCCGGAGGACGTGCGGCGGCTGCTGGAGACCGTCCCGCCGGAGCCGGTGAACGCCCTGCCGGCCCCCGTCCGGGAGGACCGGCTGCACCGGCTCGCCGCCGCTGCGGGCTGGTGGAACTGGATCTGCGGCTGCTGCTGCTGGCGCTGGCCCCGGATCTGGACCGCTCCTTCGAGAAGCTGTACGGCTATCTCAACAACGACATCACCCAGCGCCGGGCCTCCATCGGCCTGGCGCTGGACCTGTGCGGGCTGCCCACCGACTCGGCCGTCGGCCGGGCCCGGATGCACGCCTCGGCACCGCTGCGCGCCGCCGGGCTGCTGACCGTGGAGGAGCAGGACCGCCCTTCCTCAGCCGCACCCTCAGCGTGCCGGACCGGGTGGCCGCACACCTGCTCGGCGACGACACCCCGGACGCGCTGCTGCCGCCCGCGGTCCGACTGCTCACCCCGGACGGCACCGGCCCGGCGGCCGAACCGAGTGGGGACAGCGCGGCGGCGGACGGCCCGGTCGAGCAGATCGCCAAGTGGATCGCCGGGGCGCCGCTGCTGGCGCACCTGCGCGAGGCCCGCTCCGGCACCGCCGTCCCGCAGGCGGTCGCGGCGCTGCACCTGGCCGGGCTGGACGCGCTCCACCTGGACTGCGCCCGGCTGCCGGAACCGGCCCCGGACACACCGGCGGCGCCGGAGGCGCCTGGCTGGATCGCGGCGCTGATCCGCGAGGCGCGGCTGCGCGGCGCCGGAATCGTCGCCGGACCGCTGCCCGCCCGGGGTGCCGCACCGCTGGTCCGGGCGCTGGCCGGGGCCGCGGACGTACCGGTGCTGCTGACCGGGACCGCGCCCTGCGATCCGGAGTGGACCGCGCGGCAGATCCTGATGCTGGACAGCCCCGAGCCCCCGGCCGCGCCGGAGGGCCTGTGGCGCAGCGCCCTCGGGCTGCTCGAACTGCCGGAGCCGGGCGCCGAGCCGGGGAGCGGACCGGACGACGGCTTCGACCTGGCGGAGGCGGTCGCCCCCTACCGGCTGTCCCCCGAGCAGATCCGCCGCCGCGCGCGGCAGCGGTCGAGCTCGCCGCCTTCGAGCAGGTGCCGCTGGGCCTGTCCCAGCTGCGCCGGGCGGCCCTCGGCCAGTCGGCTTCCGGGCTGGAGCAGCACTCCCGGCGGATCCGTCCCGGCGTCGACTGGTCCGATCTGCTGCTGCCCGCCCAGCCGCTGACCCAGTTGCACGAACTCGCCCTGCGGGCCGGCACCGGAACCGGGTGCTGGGCTCGTGGGGGCTGCGGGCCGGCGGCGGGCGCGGACGCGGGGTGGTCGCCCTGTTCGCCGGGGACTCCGGCACCGGCAAGACCCTGGCCGCCGAGGTGGTCGCCGCCGATCTGGGCCTGGACCTGTATGTGGTCCAGCTCTCGGCGATCGTGGACAAGTACGTCGGCGAGACCGAGAAGAACCTGGAGCGGATCTTCACCGAGGCCGACCGGGTGGACGCGGTGCTGCTCTTCGACGAGGCCGACTCCATCTTCGGCAAGCGCTCGGAGGTGAAGGACAGTCACGACCGCTACGCCAACATGGAGAGCGCCTACCTGCTGCAACGGCTGGAGTCCTTCGACGGCGTGGCGGTGCTGACCACCAACCTCCGGTCCAATATCGACGACGCCTTCACCCGGCGGCTCGACCTGGTGGTGGACTTCCCCTTCCCCGGCCCCGATCAGCGGCTGGCGCTGTGGCAGCACAGCCTGAGCCGGGTGCCGACCGCCGAGGGCCTCGATCCGGCGCACTGCGCGCGGGAGTTCGAGCTCTCCGGCGGCTCGGTGCGCAGCGCGGTGACCACCGCCGCCTACCTCGCGCCGGGCGGGGCGACGAGGTGACCGGCGCCGACCTGCTGGAGGGCGCGCGCCGGGAGTACCGCAAGGCCGGACGGCTGGTGCTGGAGCAGAACGCCGGCTGGTGAGCCGGCTGGATCAACCGGTCGCACGGGGAGGGGCGGTGCTCTTGCGAGCACCGCCCCTCCTGCATTCCCGGCGCGGCCCCGTTACGACGGGTGTGGTGAGCACCGCCGGCGGCCACAGGCCGGCCGGGACGCTGCCGGATCCGGTGGTCTGCGGCGACTCCACGAGACCGGCACCGAGGCCGCTGTTCATCACGTTGAAGCCGGAGTCACCGTTGGACACCTGGCTGATGTAGTTCTGGAGCGTGTTGTTGAAGCTGCCGGACGCGTTCATGGTGGGCGCCTGGGCCCCGCCGTCGGCCTGGCCGGCGATGTAGTTGATGTAGGTCTGCGCGTAGCCGATCTCGCTGGTGAGCAGCTGCTGGCTGATCTGGGTGTTGGTCGCCCAGCCGAGCGCCGCGTTGGCCTGGTAGACCGACCAGCTGGTGTTGCCCTGGTTGAGATCCGAGGGCGACTTGCCGAGCAGGCCGAAGGACCACAGCGAGGTCAGCGTCTGCCGACCCAGCTCGCCGGGCTCGTCCTGGGTCAGGTTGCCGTGCCGGCGCGCGTCGGTGGCCTTCTGGTAGCACACCAGCGAGGTCTCCGTGGCCGAGTCGATCACGCCCAGCTGGATGCCCCCCAACTGGCCCGGACCGCTGCCGAGATGGCAGGGGTTGCTGCTGCCGACGGTGGAGAGCCGGTACTGGGCCGCCTCCACCAGCAGGTTGGGCGGGTTGTTGGGCATGATCGGCAGTGAGACGGAGACCGGCTGCGGCTGCTGCGGCGAATTGGCCTGGCCCCCGCTGCTGGTGGTCCCGCTGCCGCTGCCCTTGCCGGAACTGCCCTGGCCGTTGCCGGGGTTGCCGGCCGGGCTGGACGGCGAGCCGCCGTTGCCGGTCGAGGGGTTGCCGCCGCCAGGCTGCGGAACGGTACTGGGCACGCTCGGCGACATCGGCAGGTTGACGCCGACCGGGGCGGTCACCGGCTGGTTGCCGCTGGTCTGGGCCAGCTCCGTGGCCTTGCTCTCGACGGACGGGTGGATCGCGAACCACAGCGCCACGAACAGCACGACCAGCATCATCGCGAAACTGAGCACCCGGAAGGTCCACCGGGGCACAGCGTGAGCTGGAGGTAGGTGCCGTCCACCAGCTCCGGCTCGGCGCCGGAGCGCTGCAACGCGATCTTGAACGGCCGGTTCTCCTTCTGGCCGCTCCACATGATCCGGTTGGGCTTGACCCGCACCTTGCAGAAGGCCGCCCGGCCGGGCTGGATCTGCAGGTTCGACGGGCGGATGTCGAAGCTGAGCTGGTTGCCGTTCTCCCGGCCCGCGATCGAGGCGGTCAGCGGGACGTTCCCGAGGTTGTCCACGGCCAGCGTCGGCCGCCCACGGAACCGTCCCCGGCAGGTCGGCGGCAGGAGTTCGGCCCGGATGTCGGTGAACGGGGTGATGGTGAGGTTGCCCTCGGGGACCGTGGTCGCCTCGGGGTGCTCGGTGGGAATGATCTGGACGCCGTACGGGTTGGGCCCGGCGGTGGCGTCCGGGGAGCGCGGTGGACTGAACGTCAGCTCGACGCTGCCGGTGGTTCCCGGAAACAGCTTCAGGGCGGGCGGCTCCACCCGTACCCACAAAGCCGGGTCGCCGACCGGGACGATCCGGTACTCCTCCACAACGTCGCCGGTATTGCGTAGCCTCAGCGTGACCGTGGTGCTACTGCCAGCGTCGACGGTGGTGGACGCGGGTTCCAGGGATGTCCATATACTCACCGCACGGACGGTAGCGTTCCCTTGATCATCCGTCATCGGGCGCAGGGGAAGACTCCAGGGCAGCCAAGTCTGCCCTTTCGGGCAACCAAAATTGCCCTCTTGACTGCCCCGCGTCCTCTATCGATCCCGGGCGCGGTGTTGCAAAGTCAACAGATAGTCGTCACTTACTAGTAAGTACCCCGGTCCGGAGAGCGGTATGCACGAGCACAGCACACCGGAATCACGCCGGTGGCGGAGCCACGAGCTCCGCTTCCAGGCCTCCGACGTGGTGCCCGGCCGTCCGCACAGCTCCGTGGCGTGCGCAGGTTCTGACCCAGTGGACGGCAGTGAACTCTCGCGGCCGTCGTGCGCTGCGCCGGACAGACCCTCCTGACATTTCCTGAGACATCTCACTGAGCGGCAGCGCCCACCGCAGCAAAGCGGCACGGCCCCAGCCGCGTCCGATCGAGCAACCCAGCACAAGGAGAACCACGAATGCCGTCGTATCTGTCCCCCGGCGTCTACGTCGAGGAGGTCGCCAGCGGATCGCGGCCGATCGAGGGAGTGGGCACCTCCGTGGCCGCCTTCGTCGGGTTCGCCCCGAGCGGCCCGCTGAACGACCCGACGTTGGTCACCAACTGGTCCCAGTACGTCGCCGAGTTCGGTGAGTTCACCGACGGGTACTTCCTGGCGCACTCGGTCTACGGCTTCTTCAACAACGGTGGCAGCGCCGCCTATGTGGTGCGCGTCGGCGGCACCGTGGGCGGGGTGGCCGGCGAGCAGCGTGAGCTGGCGAGCACCCAGCCCGCCACCGCCAAGGCGATCACCGCCGGTGAGCCCACCCAGCTCGGCGGCTTCCGGGTGGCGGCGATCGCCGCCGGCACCGGCCCGCTGACCGTGGAGGTCGCGGACGCCGAGGGCGAGGGCCCGGCCGAGCGCTTCAAGCTGATCGTCAAGGACGGCCCCACCGTCGCCGAGACCTTCGACGTCTCCGCCAAGAAGGGCGGCCGCAACTACGCGGTCACCCAGATCAAGGAGCGCTCCCGGCTGATCGTGCTGGAGGAGGCCGCCCCGGCCGCCCAGCTGGTGCGCCCGGACAACCAGAGCGTGGCCCTGGCCGCCGTCGCCGCGGCGCCCGCGGGCACCGACGGCTCGGCGACGGTCCGCCCGGTCACCCCGGACCAGTACCTCGGCGACTCGGCCGACCGCACCGGCTTCGGCGGTCTGGAAGCGCTGGACGAGATCTCCATGGTCGCCGTCCCCGACCTGATGGCCGCCTACCAGCGCGGCGCGATCGACCTGGAGTCGGTCAAGGCCGTGCAGCTCGGCCTCATCGCGCACTGCGAGCTGATGGGCGACCGGATGGCCGTCATCGACCCGCCGCCCGGGCTCAACGCCCGTGACATCCGCAAGTGGCGGCTGGAGACCAGCAACTACGACTCCCGCTACGCGGCGCTGTACTACCCTGGATCAAGGTCTTCGACCCCTCCAGCGGCCAGTCCCGGGTCATCCCGCCGAGCGGCCACGTGGCCGGCATCTGGGCGCGCAACGACTCCGAGCGCGGCGTGCACAAGGCCCCGGCCAACGAGATCGTGCGCGGCGCGGTCGACCTGGAGCTCCAGATCACCCGCGGTGAGCAGGACCTGCTCAACCCGATCGGCGTGAACTGCATCCGCTCCTTCCCCGGGCGGGGTATCCGGGTGTGGGGTGCGCGTACGCTGGCCTCCGACCCGGCCTGGCGCTACCTCAACGTGCGCCGCTACTTCAACTACCTGGAGGAGTCGATCCTGATCGGCACCCAGTGGGTGGTGTTCGAGCCGAACGACGACGCGCTGTGGGCCCGGATCCGGCGCAACATCTCGGCGTTCCTGGTCAACGAGTGGCGCAACGGCGCCCTCTTCGGCTCGCGGCCGGAGGAGGCGTACTACGTCAAGTGTGACGCCGAGACCAACCCGCCGGAGTCCGTGGACCTCGGCCGGGTAGTGTGCGAGATCGGTATCGCCCGGTCAAGCCGGCCGAGTTCGTGGTCTTCCGGCTGGCCCAGTTCTCCGGCGGCTCCGGCGAGCTGGACGAGTAGTCAGCGTCCCGTTCCACCGAGCCACCACCCCGATGCCGCCCGGCCCGACCGCCGGGCGGCTCAACTCCCGCTAGCAGAAAGCCCCCTGCCACATGTCTCTCCAGCCCGGTGACGCGCTCGCATCACACAACTTCGGCCTCCAGATCGACGGCGTCATGGTCGAGTACCTCCAGGAGGTGAACGGCCTGACCATGGAGCAGGACGTCATCGAGTACCAGCAGGTGGCTGCCAACGGCAAGCCCACCGTGAAGAAGATGCCCGGTGTGAAGAAGGCCGGCCAGTGCACGGTGGTCCGCGGGATGACCCAGTCCGCGTCCTTCAGCCAGTGGATCAACGAGTCCATCGCCGGGAACATGGCCATGGCCCGCAAGAACGCGTCGATCATCATGATGGACTACATGAACAACCCGGTGAAGCGCTACAACATGCGCAACGCCTGGTGCAGCAAGGTCGACGCGAGCACGGTCAAGGCCGGTGACGCCTCCGCGCTCACCGAGACCGTCACCATCGTCTTCGAAGAGCTGGTCATCGAGTAATGCGCCGTGCCTCCAGTACCACCCAGGCTCCGCCGCCGGCCCCGGTGCCGGCGGCGGAGCCGGTGCCTGCGCCCGCCGCCGCGGCCGCACCCGCCCCGACGGTTGATGTGATGGAACGTCAGACTCTGCGTACAGAATTCGAGTTCGAGCTGCCGAGGGGCTACGTCGACGAAGCGGGCGTGCTGCACCAGCGCGGCGTGATGCGACTGGCCACCGCCAAGGACGAGTTGATCCCGCTCCGCGACCTGCGAGTGCAGGAGAACCCGGCCTATCTGTCGGTGGTGCTGCTCGGCCGGGTGATCACCCGGCTCGGTACACTCCCGATGGTGCACGACGGCATCGTGGAGAACATGTTCGCGTCCGACCTCGCGTTCCTCCAGGACTTCTACCGCCAGATCAACTCCGAGGGACACACTCGCGCGGCGGTGAACTGCCCGCACTGCGAGGAGCCGTTCGAGGTCGAACTGGGCGGGAGCCGCCTGGGGAATGGTGACGTACGCGACCAACCTGATTCATCAGGAGGTCGCGTACCTCGCCTACCACTTCCACTGGAGCATGGAAGAAATCCTGGAGTTGGAGCACCGCGACCGTCGCCGGTACGCGGACGAGATCGCCGCGCTCGTCGCCCGCGCCGGCGCGGAAGGCTGAGGTGCAGGTCATGGCCATACGCGATCGACTACGCAGGGCCGCACGGATGGACGGACGAGACCCGCAGCCGGGGAACACCCCGGCGCGGGTCCGGCCGCGCCCACGCCTGCCCGGACTCCCCAGCCCGCCGTGGCGCCCAGCCCGGCACCGGCGCGGGACTGGGCGGTTCTGCCCCCGCTCCAGCGGAGCCTGTCGGTCGGCAGCAGCGGCTCCGTGGCCGCCGCGGACTTCGGCAGCCGGCTCGCCAGCTGGCAGAACCCGTCGTTCCTGGGCGAGATGTCCCACTCCGTGCAGCGGGACGCCCCCAGCGGCATCGCCCGCGGCCTGCTCCGCGCCTCAGCGGTCCAGCCCGCCCAACTGGACCTGCCGGCCCTCACCCTGCCGGTCGCCGGACGCCCGGCCACCGAGGCCGGGGAGCCGGCGGTGCAGCGCTCCACCTGGATGCCGTCGTCCCTGGCGTCGGCGGCCTCGCCGTCGGCCGGGACGTCGTCGGTCGGGACGTCGTCGGTCGGGACGTCCTCGGCCGGGGCAGCGACGGCTGGGACGTCGACAGCCGGGGCAGCGTCGGCAGGGACGGCAGTGCGTCCTGCGGCCGCCCCGGGGTCACGGCCTCTGCGGCGAGCGCTCCGGCCGCACCGGTTCCGCGCCTGCGGGTTCCGCGCCTGCGGGTTCCGCGCCTGCCGGTTCCACGCCTGCGGGTTCCACCCTGCGCCGGTGCAGCGCGCGGCAGTCGTACCCACGGCCGTCGCTTCCACGCCGCAGAGCAACACGCCGCGGAGCAGCACCTCTGGGGGCAGTACCTCCGGGAGCAGTACCTCGGAGCAGCACCTCCGGGAGCAGCACCTCCGGGAGCAGCGCGGGCCCGGCGGGACGACCCGCCGGGCTGCCGAGCGTCCCCCTCGTCACCGGGCCGTCGACGCCCGCCGGCGCCGCACCGGCCGTTCAGCGCGCCCAGGCCACGACGCCGGGCTCCGGCCAGAGCGCGGGCCGCACGGGCGGCGCCGCCTCCCGCCCGGGTACGGCCCCGGCAGCGGCCCAGTCGGCTCCCGGCACGCCGACCGCGGCAGCCGCAGCGGGCGGGCCCGCGCCGGCCACCCGTGGCACCGCACCCACCCGGCCCCTCGTCAGCCCCGCGTCCGCCGCGACTTCACCGGCCGCGCCGACCACGCCGACCACGCCGACCACTCCCGCCGTACAGCGGGCGGCGGCCGCGCCTGCGTCCGCTGTGCCCGCCACCCCTGGGCTCCCGACCGCGCCCGCCGTGCAGCGCGCGGTGCAGACCCCGGCGACACCCGCGTCGCGCCCCGCCTCCGCGAGCGCTGCGGGCACCCCGATCACCCCGGGCACCCCGGGCACCCCGGCGTGCAACGCGCGCAGGCCGCCGCCTCCCGGACGGCTCCCGCCGCCGCGAGCCCGGCAGCCACGCCGACGTCCGACGCCGCGCCCACCCGCCCGGTCGCGGGACCGACGGCCGCGGCTGCCGTCCAGCGCGCACAGACCGCGACGCCCGGTAGCCCCACTCCCCCGCTGCTCCCGCTGCCACGAAGCCGACCACCGCGCCCACCCTCGGCGCCGGGCCCAGCCGTCCCCGCGGGCCCGACGAGCGCACCGGCCGCACCGCACGCGGGCCAGACCGGCGCACGCCCGTCGGCCGCCTCGACTGCTCCGGCCGTCCAGCGGGCACAGACCGCAGCGTCCGGTATCGCCGCGTCCGCTGCTGCTCCGGTGGCCGCGAACCCGACCGGCACGCCGGCTCGGGCGGCGGGGACGCCGGCCGGACAGCAGGCAGTACCGAACACCGCCGCTCCCGTCGCGGCGGCGCCCGCCGTCCAGCGTGCGGAGAGCGCAGCGCCGGTGCAGCGCACGGCGGCTGCCCCGCCGCCGCCATCGCCGCCGGGGCCGCTGCCACCGGCGGCGTGCGGTCGGCGCGGCCGGTGGCGCGGAGGTCCCCGTTGCTCTCCGCGCCCGCGGTTCCGACACCGGGCCGCCGGGTGACCGTTGCCGACAGCGGGCCGCAGCCCGGCGCCACGCGTACGCCAGCCGCAGCAGCGAGCGTGCAGCGCTCGGCGGCCGCTGCTCCGGTCACCGCGCCCGCGTCACGGCCGGTGGCTTCCGCGGCGCCGCAGACCGGGCAGTCGGCCACCGCGCCCGCCCCGCGTCGGCGCCCCGGACCGCCAGCGTCCAGCGCGCACCGGGGCAGGCTCCCGCCGCCGCCCCGCCGGGCGCCACGATCCGGCTGCTGCTCCCGCTTCAGCTCCGGCTGCTGCTCCGGCTCCGGCAGTTGTGCAGCGGGCACCCAAGCAGGCACCCGCTGTCCTCCCGCCCAGCGCCACAACCCCGGCCGCCGCCCCGGCAGCCGTGCAGCGTGCGCCCGGGCAGGCTGCCGCGGCTGCCCCGCCGGGCGCCGTCACACCGACCGCTGCCCCGGCTTCCGCCGCGGCTCCCGGCCCGGCTGCGGCCCCGGCCTCCGCGCCGGTGCAGCGTCCGGGGCTGGGCGCGCCGGTGGCCTCGGCCGTTCCCGGTGCTCCCGTGCAGCGGGCACCGCGGCGACGCTCCGCGCTGGGCGCGCCGATCACCGCTGTCCCGCAGACGCCCGGGGCGGCGGCTCCCGTGCGCGGCAGCGCGCCGGGGACCCCGATCGGGCAACGGGTCGCCCGGACCGCAACGCCCGGGGCGGCTGCGACTCCCCGGTCCAGCGGGCCGTGGCAGACCGACCGGCCACGGCTCCCACGCCGACTGCCGCTGCCGCTCCCGCTCCCGCTCCCGGGACATCGCGGCCCGGCCCAGGCATACCGGCTCCGGTCGTGCCGCACTCGCCCCCGAGCGCGGCCTCCGTCCAGCGCGCGGCAACCATCAGCCCTGGGGCCATCATTGACGGTGCATCACAGATATCTGTGACGGACAGTCAGTTCACTTCCCCGCACAGCGCTCCGGTTCAGCAGTCGGTACCGGCGGCGCCCGCCGTCGCGCTGCCGCTGCCGGTGGCAACGGTCCAGCGGGCTCCCAGCGGGGCTCCGGCCGTGGCCGCTGCGCGGGTGGCGCTGGCGTCGGCGCGGCCGGTTTCCGCCGCGATCGGCCCGACGCTGCTGCCGTCCGCACCGCTAGCCGCGCCCGCACAGACACGGCAGTCGGCACCGACAGCTCCGGCGGCGCCGGCCCGAAGCGCGGTTGCCTCGGCGCGGCTGCGCCCGGTGCAGACGGCGCCCGTCGCCGGGCCCGGCGCTCCGGGCTCGGCGAGCAGCGGTCACGGCGCTCCGGTGGTGCAGCGGCTCTCCTCCGCCGGTCCCGCCGTCGGCAGCGCAACTCCCCGGCCCGGCGCGGCTGCCGCGTCGGCTCCCCGCCCAGGGCTGCCTGCCGGGTCGGCGCCGCGACCGCCGCAGTTGCTTCCGCCGCAGCCGCCGAGGCCGGTGCAGCTGAGCCGGCTTCCCGCGCCGCAGAGCACCCGCACCGTCTCGTCCGCGCCCATGGGGGCGCCGGTGGGGTTCGCGCCGTCACCGCCCGCTCCGCCCCGGCCTCCGGCGCCCGCGCCTGCGGTGCGCCGCCCGCCCCGCCCGCAGCCGGCCCCGGTGTTCCCGGCCGTCCAGCGCTCGGGCGGCAGCAGCCCGAGCTCTTCGTCCGGCACCCAGAGCGCCGAGCCGCACCTGGACGATCTGGCCCGGCGCCTGGTGGGCCCGCTGTCGCGGCTGCTCCGGGCCGAGCTGCGGCTGGACCGGGAGCGGATCGGGAGGCTCCGTGACCCCGGCCGGTGACCGTAGGCCCAGCCTCCCGCCCCTGCCTTCCACCACATCTTCAGCGCCTGGAGTACAGCAGCGATGAGCACCCCGCAGGACCCAGGATCCACGATCTTCTTCACCCTCAGCATCGACGGCGAGGACCTCGGCTCCTTCAACGCATGCGAGGGCCTGGCCGCCGAGGTCGAGGTAGAGGCGTACACGGAGGGCGGCAACGGCTTCGTCTGGCAGCTGCCGTCCCGGGTGAAGCACTCCACCATCAAGCTGACGCGCCCGCTGACGGCCGACACCGCGAAGGTCGCGGCCTGGATCTCCTCGGTGGCCACCAACAACGTGGTCCGGCCCACCGCGCAGATCTCCGCGCTGCGCGCCGACGGCTCGCTGGTCGCGCAGTGGGGGCTGCTGGACGTGCTGCCGGTGCGCTGGACCGGTCCCTCCCTCGACCCGATGAGCCCCAATGTGGCCACCGAGGCGCTGGAGATCACCCATCACGGCTTCACTCAGGCGGGGGCGTAACCATGTCCACACCTCCGGCAGCAGCCTGGTCCGTGCCTCACTCGCCATCCATGAACCGCCCACCGGCCTGGCGATGGCCCTGGGCGGGGAGATCGGCACCGTCGACTTCCAGTTCAACCCCAACGAGCTGACGGTCACCCGCAGGGCCCAGTGGTCCCTGGACCACGCGGTGGCCTTCAACCGGGGTGTGCTGGCCAACTTCAAGGGCGCCGATCCGGCGTCCATGCAGGTGGACGTCTTCCTGGACTGCACCGCCCCCGGCAGCAAGCCCGTACAGCCGCAGGTGGAGCTGCTGCTGTCCTGCTGCGAGGTCTACCCGCCCAGCATCTTCACCAAGCGGCCCTCGCCGCCGTGGGTGCGGATGTCCTGGGGATCGTTCAGCACCGTGCAGTTCATCGCCTATGTGACCGAGGCCGCGGCCAAGCACACGCTGTTCAGCCCCGCCGGCGAGCCGCTGCGGGCCACCGTCACCCTCTCGCTGACCGAGATCGCGGTGCTGACGGCCGGTCAGAACCCGACCTCGGGCGCGCTCACGGCCCGCCGGGTGCACCGGGTGGTGGCCGGCGACACCCTTCAGTCGCTTGCCTGGCGGGAGTACGGCGACGCCACCGTCTGGCGGGTGATCGCCGAAGCCAACGAGATCGACGACCCCATGGAGCTGGAGCCGGGCACCGAACTGCTGCTGCCCGCCTCCGAAGAGATCCACCGGTAGGAGCACCATGACCACGCCAACAGCCACCACATACACCAGCCTGCTCCAGGTCACGATCGAGGGCGCGCCACTTCCGGACGCGCTGGCCACGCTCATGGCCGAGGGCTGGGTCGACTCCGGGGTGAACATCCCCTCGGCGTTCCAGCTGACCTTCAACGACCCGGCCAGGGAGATCACGACCAACTACCCGCAGGTCAAGATTGGCGCCAAGGTGGTGCTGACGCCGATCCTGGACGGGAAGCCCAGCCTGCTGCCGCTGCTCACCGGTGAGATCACCGCGCTGGAGGCGGACGCGGACGCGACCACCAAGCTGCTGGTGGTGCGTGGTTACGACCCGGGGCACCGGATGCTGCGCAACTGCCGGGTGGTCGGCTACCCGACGATGACGGCCAGCGAGATCGTGACCAAGGTGGCCGCGCTGTGCGAGGTCGAGATCGGCGAGGTGGAGCCCACCACCACGGTCTACGAGCTGGCGACCCAGCCCAACATCAGCGACTGGGACTTCCTCAACCGGCTGGCCCGCGAGAACGGCATGCGGCTGTACGTCGACCAGTTGGGGCTGCTCCAGTTCAAGAAGCTGCCCCGCCGGTCGGGGTCTCGGACTCGCTCACCGCGCTGCAGAGCGCGAACGTGATCCAGTTCGACACCAATGCCATGCGCAGCCGGGCCGTGGTCACCTCGGCCGGTCAGGTGGAGTCGGTCGAGGTGCGCGGCTGGGACGTGAAGGAGAAGATCGCGCTCAGCGAGGTCACCCCGTCGCTGACCGCCACCGACATCGAGATCGGCGCCACTCCGGCGACGGTGACCGCGGAGTTCGGCAGCGCGAAGCTGACCTCCGCCTCCGTGCCGTACGACACCCAGGCCGAGGTGCTGAGCGCCTCCGCCGCCCTGGCCGACGATGTGACCTCCTCCTTCGCCGAGTTGGAGGTGTGTGTGGTCGGCGACCCTCGATGACCCCGGGGACGGCGATCGCGCTGAACGGCGGCGGCCTGCCGTTCGAGGGCAACTACACGGTCACCGGCACCCGTCATGTCTTCAGCGGCGCGGAGAAGTACCAGACCTGGGTGACGGTGACAGGGCGTCAGATACGCTCGCTGTACGGCCTCGCGTCCGGTGGCGCGGACACCGCGCCGAAGATCCCGGGCGTGGTCACCGCGCTGGTGACGAACATTCAGGACCCTTTGCACCAGGGCCGGGTGAAGCTGATGTTCCCCTGGCTCTCGGCGACCTACGAGAGCGACTGGTGCCGGATCGCCCAGCTCGGCGGTGTGCGGGGCGGCGGGACCTTCCTGCCCGAGGTCCAGGACGAGGTGCTGTGCGCCTTCGACCGGGGCTCGCTGGACCACCCCTATGTCGTCGCCGGTCTCTACAACGGCAAGGACCAGCCGACCCGGACAAGGACCACAACCCGCAGTACGACGCGACCACCGGCGCGGTCAACTGGCGCAGCATCGCCTCGCGCAGCGGGCACATGGTGGAGCTGCTGGACGTCAAGGAGCCGGTCAACAGCGGGATCCGGGCGATCACCGGCAAGCAGCGGCTGCTGGTGCACCTGGACGAGAGCGAGGCCGACAGCCGGGGATCCGTGATCACCATCAGCGCCGGCAACACCGGGGCCTCCAAGATCACCATCAATGAGCGCGGCGTGATCACCATCAGCGGCACCTCGATCACGGTGAACGCCACCAAGGACCTGAACCTGAACGCCGGCGCCGCGATGACGATCTCGGCCGACGGCGACCTGAACCTGTCGGCCCGGGGCGCGGTCTCGGTCTCCTCCGTGGGGGACGTCAGCGTCGACGCGGTCGGCGACGTGAACCTCTCCGCAGTGGCGGACGTCAACATCGCCAGCGTGGCCACCATCAGCATCGAGTCGGTCTCGGTCGAGATGGTGGGCGTCGTCACCGCGAACGCGATACCCGTCGTCTGACCGAGCCCGTGATCTGACGCCCTATCACCGGAACCACCAGCGCAGACAAGAGGAACCACACGTAATGGCAGAGCAGTTCGTCGGCTCCGGCTGGGCCTTCCCGATGCGGGTCGCCCCGTCCGGCGGGATCGCCCTGGTCAGCCGGGACAAGGAGATCGAGGAGGCGATGCGGCTGGTCCTGGCGACCGCGCCCGGCGAGCGGCCCATGCGTCCGGAGTTCGGCTGCGCCATCCACGACCTGGTCTTCGCTCCGGTGGACGAGGCCACCGCGGGCCGGATCCAGTACGAGGTGCGCAGCACCCTGGACCGCTGGGAGCCGCGGATCGAGGTCCGCGAGGTGGAGGTGACCTCCTCGCCCGGCCAGGAAGGGTGCTGTTCATCGACGTGCGCTACTCGATCCGGGGCACCAACAACCCTCGCAGCCTGGTCTTCCCGTTCTATGTCATCCCCTCCCACGAGGACCCGGCGTCCGCCGACCCGAACCCCGAAAGCGACCGCTGATGGCTCTGCCAGCACCCAACCTCGACGACCGGCGATTCCAGCAGTTCGTCGACGACGCCAAGCGCTACATCCAGCAGCGCTGCCCGGAGTGGACCGACCACAACGTCTCCGACCCCGGAGTGACGCTGGTCGAAGCTGTCGCACACATGGCCGACCAGATGGTCTACCGGCTCAACCGGGTTCCGGAACGCAACTACCTGGCCTTCCTGGACCTGCTCGGGATCACCCTGTTCCCGCCCGCGCCGGCCCCACCGAGATGACCTTCTGGCTGTCCGCGCCGCAGAACCAGCTGCTCACGCTGCCCGCCGGGACCGAGGTGGCCACCCTGCGCACCGACACCGAGCCCGCCGTGGTCTTCGCCACCGAGCGCGACCTCAATGTCGTCCCCTGCTCGCTGGAGCGGGTGCTGCTGCAACCGGGCGGCGAGCCGCCGGTCGACCACACCACGGAGATCCTGGACGGCAAGGACACGGCCGTCTTCGGCGACCCGCCGCAGCCCGGCGACTCGATGCTGTTCGGGCTGACCGCGGCCGTGCCCGACTGCGCGGTGGTGCTGCGGCTGGGCAGCAGGGTGGACGGTGTCGGTGTCGACCCCCGGCAGCCCCCGCTGCTGTGGGAGGCGCTGACCGGCGACGGCTGGCGGCCGTGCGAGGTCGAACGGGACACCACCGGTGGTCTCAACCGGCCCGGCGAGGTGGTACTGCATGTGCCGTCGGGTCACACCGTCGCGCGCAGCGGCCGGTTCGACGCGGGCTGGCTGCGCTGCCGGGTCACCCAGGCCGAGCCCGGCCAGCCCTTCTACACCCTCTCCCCCACCGTGCGCTCCGCCTCGGCGTTCACCATCGGCGGCACCACCCGCGCCGTGCACGCCAACACCGTGCGGGACGAGGCGCTCGGCGAGTCCAACGGCGTCCCCGGGCAGCGGCTGCGGCTGGCGAACGCGCCGGTGGCGCAGGGCGAGCCGCCGCTGCTGCTCCAGGTCTCCGACGGGGAGGGCTGGAGCGACTGGACGGTGGTGCCGCACTTCGCCGCCTCCGGCCAGGACGACCGGCATGTCACCCTGGACGCGACCACCGGCGAGATCGCCTTCGGGCCGTCCGTCCGCGAGCCCGACGGCTCGATGCGCCACTACGGCGCGGTGCCGCCGAAGGGCGCGCTGATCCGCGCCCACCGCTACCGCACCGGCGGCGGCCGCTCCGGCAATGTGGCCCGCGGCAGCGTCCGGGTGCTGCGCAGCTCCATCCCCTTCATCGCCCGGGTGGAGAACCGCGAGGCCGCGCGCGGCGGCGTGGACGGGGAGACGGTGGCCGAGGCGAAGGTCCGGGCGCCGATCTCGCTGCGCGCCCAGGACCGCGCGGTGACCGTGCGGGACTACGAGGAGCTGGCGCGCCGCGCCGCCCCCGAAGCCGCCCGGATCACCTGTCTGGCGGCGGACGAGTCCCGGCACGGCGAGAACGCGGTGCGGGTGCTGGTCGTCCCGCAGGCGGTCCCGGACCAGGACGGCCGGCTGCGGTTCGAACAGCTGGTACCCGGTGACGAACTGCTCGGCACGATCACCCGGCACCTGGACCAGCGCCGCCCGATCGGCACCCGGCTGGCCGTCGGCCCGCCGTACTACCAGGGCGTCACCGTGGTGGCGACCCTGCACGCCTACCGGGGCACCGAGTCGGAGCGGATCCGGGTGGCCGCGCTGGACGCGCTCTACGCCCATCTGGACCCGCTGACCGGCGGTGCGCACGGGAACGGCTGGCCGTTCGGCCGTCCGCTCCAGTCCGGCGAGGTGTTCGCGGTGCTGCAACGCGTGCCCGGGGTGGAGCTGGTGGACCAGGTGCTGCTGCACCCGGCCGACCCGCTGACCGGCAAGCGCGGCGACCCGACCGACCGGATCGACCTGGACCCGTCGGCGCTGGTGTTCTCCTTCGACCACCGCGTCCGCGTGATCGGAGGCTGAGCCGTGCCCGACTCCCCTTCGGCGTCCGCCTCGCACCGCGGCGCGGTCGACGGCCTCGGCAGCCGCCACCCGATCGGCCTGCAGCTGCCGGCCGTCTACGCGGACGACGAGATGGCCCAGCGGTTCACCGCCGGCCTGGACGACCTGCTCGCGCCGCTGCTCAACGTCCTCGACTGCATGGACAGTTACTTCACGCCCGCGCTCGCCCCGGAGGACTTCACCGGCTGGCTGGGCACCTGGGTGGGCGCGGAGACCGACCCGGACGACCCGCTGCCGCAGCTGCGGGAGTCGGTGGCGGCCGCCGCCGGGCTGCACCGGCTGCGCGGCACCGTCGCCGGGCTGTCCGAAGCGGTACGGCTGGCCTTCGGCACCGAGCCCGAGATCACCGAGAGCGGCGGGGCGTCCTGGTCGGCCCGCCCGCTCGGCGACTTCCCCGGCGATCCGGAGCCGCACCTGGTCGTGGTGCTGCGGGTCGACAACCCGGAGCGCATCGATGTGCAACGGCTCACCGATCTGGTGCGCGCGGCACGCCCCGCCCATATTCCCTGCGCGGTCCAGGTGGCCGCCAAGAGAGGACCCGCAAAGTGAGCAACACCACCCAGAACGCGGAGCCGCGCTGCGGCGACTGCGGCGGCCGGGCACGCGTCGGGCAGTCCTTCTGCGACGACTGCGGGTCCTTCCTGAACTGGGAGGAGCAGGCGGAATCCGGGCCGCCACGGCGCAGCCGGCCATGCAGTCGTCCAGCCGGCAGCCGCAGCAGTCGTCGCAGCAGTCGCAGGTGCCGGCACAGCCGTCCCAGCCGCAGCCGCCTCAGCCGTCGGCAGGGCAGCCGGGCCGGCAGCGGTCCGAGCAGCCGGTTGCGACCGCCGGGACCCCGGCGCCCGCTCCCGCCGTCTCCATCGACAAGCCGTCAGCGACCATCCCCGACAAGCCGTCCACGCCGCCGGCCGGGCCCGCCGCGGAGGACGACACCACCGAGGTGCTCACCGAGCCGATCGACCCGGCCTCGCCGACTCCCCCGGCCGCGCCCGTCCCGCCGGACGTGGCCCGGGCGCGGGCACTGCTGATCCCGGTGGCCGACCCGAGCCGGGCGGCGCAGTACGCGCCCGAGGTGGCTCCGGTGCTGCCCGGCACCCCGTCGGCGGCGCGTCCCACCGTCCGCCGGCCCGGCGACGAGCACACGCCGTACGGCGACGCCTGCCCCTGGTGCGGCACCAGCAACCAGCCGGAACGTCACTTCTGCCGCCGCTGCGCGATGCGGCTGGCGGAGACCCCGGGCGGACCGAAGCGCCGTCCGTGGTGGCGCCGGCTGCTGGACTTCCGTGGCCGCGAGGCACCCTGGGCCGGCGAGCGCCCCCGGCTCCGCCGTGACCTGGGCCGGATCGTCCGCTGGACGCTGACCCTGGCGGTCGCGGTGGCGCTGGTGGTGACCGTGAGCATGGAGGCCACGCCGGCCACGCATGCGATCGAGGACCACTTCGCCACCCGGGTGCCGATCCACCAGTTCGTCATGACGGCCTCGCACTCGAGCCCGCAGCAGCCGCCCGCCCAGGCCGAGGACAGCTACAACAACACCGCCTGGGGCAGCGGTTACGGCGGCCCGAACACCGGCCAGTGGCTCATGGCGACCTTCGCCTCGCCGCAGCACCTGCTGAATGTGATCATCACTCCCTGCGCCGGCTCGGAGAGCGACCTGGAGGCCGTCGAGGCATGCCCCCAGCAGCTGGAGGCAGTGATCACCAACAACGCCGGCAAGAAGAGCACCCAGGTGCTCGAACTGAACGACGGCGGCGCGCAGACCTTCAACATGGACTACCGGGACGTGACGAGCGTCCAGTTCATCGTGCAGTCGCTGTACGGCGCGAGCCCGCAGAAGCAGGTGGCCGTCGCCGAGCTTGAGTTCTTCGGTCCGTCCGCCTCCTGACCCCTCGCTCCCACCTCCGCTCCGTTCCCCCACTCGACGGGGCATGCCGCCGCCGCTGGACTCCGTTCCGGCGGCGGCGGCATGATCGGGTGCAGGTGACCCGAAGGGAAGGGGTGGAACAGTGGCCGTACGGCATGACCACGGTCCGGGGCTCGACCGGCGGACCCGGGTACAGGGAGAGCCGGTGGCCACCTGCCCGGCGCTGCTGCCGCAGGCGGCGCGGGGCTCGGTGCGCCGGGTCACCGAGGTCGGCGAAGAGGTCTTGCACCGGCCGGCCCGGGCGGTGCGCGAGTTCGGCACGCCGGAACTGGCGCGGCTGGTCGACGACATGTTCCGCACCATGTACATCGCCGAGGGGCGGGCCTGGCCGCCAACCAGGTCGATGTCGACCTGCGGCTGTTTGTCTACGACTGCCTGGACGACGACGGGGTGCGGCATGTCGGGCACCTGGTCAACCCGGTGCTGGACGAGCCCGGCCCCGGGGAGCGCCGGCTGATCGAGGAGGACGAGGGCTGCCTGTCGGTGCCCGGCGCGGCGGTCCCCGTCGCCCGCACCGACCGGACCGTCGCCCGGGGCTTCGACCAGGACGGGCATCCGCTGGTCATCGCGGGCACCGGCTACTTCGCGCGCTGCCTCCAGCACGAGACCGACCATCTGAACGGCGGGATCTACCTGGACCGGCTCTCCAGGCGCGACCGCAGGGAGGCCCTGCGGCAGCTGGCCGACCGGCGCGAGGAGGTCTTCGCCCGCCGGGCCGCGCGGGCCGCGGAACTTGGACGCCGCCACCGCCGCTGCCCCGGCCGTGAGGCGGGCTGAGCCGGAGGCCACCCGGTGCGGGGCCGCTCGCGGGCCCTGGACCACGGAAACGGTGCCCCGTCTCCACGCGAAGACGGGGCACCGGACGCGTCCGGGGGAGCGCACACCAACTATGTCATGGACGGGTCAATTCCTCAATTCCGACCATGCCTGCCCGAATCCGCCGAGGTCACCGCCACATCCCGGCGGGAGACCGTCAGATATCCGACGAAGCCCAGGATCGCGGCGAGCCACACCAGGCTGACCGGGCCGGTCTGCCAGCCGAGGCCGCCGCGGGCCGGGCTGACGGCCATCCAGTCGGCGAAGGAGGCGCCCAGCGGGCGGGTGACGATGTAGGCGAACCAGAACGCGGTGATCGGGTTCAGCCGCAGCCGCCAGTGCGCGAGGCCGGGGACCGCGAAGAGCAGCGCGAAGGCCACCCCGGAGGAGAAGTAGCCCAGGTGCAGCGTGGTCGCGGTCAGGTCGCCGGTCGCCGTGCCGAGCGCGAAGGTCGCCAGCACCGTCGCCCAGTAGAACAGTTCGCGGCGGCGGGTGCGGATGCTGTGGATCGACAGCGTCTTCTCGCTCAGATACCAGGCGCCGAGCACCACAGCCAGGACGACCAGGAAGAACGGCGCGGAGACCGCATAGGGGACGCCCAGCTTCACATGCAGCGAGTCGGCCGCCATGGTGCCGAAGACGCTGACCATGACCACCGCCGTCCAGTACACCCAGGCGATGTAGCGGCGGACCGACAGTTGCAGTGCCAGCGCGGCGGCGAAGGCCACCGCCCCGATGGCGACGGCCAGCACCGGATCCAGGTGCTGCGCCAGGAAGTCCGAGGTGGTCTCACCCATCCCGGTGGTGAGGATCTTGGTGATCCAGAAGTAGACGGTCACCTCCGGCACCTTGCTCAGCGCATGCCGTGCCGGAGCGGCCGACCGGCGGCGGCCGACCCGCCCGTAGTCGTACCGGTAGTCGTGCCTGTAGTCATGGCGGAAGTCTCGCGGTCTCGTTCTCGTGGGTCGCGCGCATGCCCTCGGCGCGGAAGGAAGGACGGACAGGCTTTCCGGACAGCGGGCCTTTCAGGACGGTCAGGAGGGAAGGTTGGATATCTTCCAGAGCACGACCGCCTGCACCACGAAGAGCAGGGCTTCCGCACGGTCCAGGGTCTGCAGCCAGTGGCGTACGCGTCTCACCTGGCGACTCCTTGCTCCGTGTGCTCCCGCATGTGCGGTGTCCGACGAAACCACTGTCGCGGAACACACCTAACAGCGCGGTAACAGCCGACGCCCGCGGGGCTACCAGTTGTCATCGCCCGCCGGCCGGGCCGGTTTGCCGGATCAGCAAGACTCTTTGTCGAACAGCCGGGGCCCGGGGCAAGGTGTATCCGGAGGTGGTCACCTTGACCCGGAACACGCACGCCCACAGCCCGCAGACCCAGCAGCACCAGCACGAGGCGACCGCACACGGCGCGCACAGCGCACACGGCGACGGCACCGACACGCCGGTGTTCGACCAGGCGTTCTGGGACGACCGCTACCGCTCGGCGCACTCCGTCTGGAGCGGCAGGCCCAATGCGCACCTCATCAGTGAGGTCACCGGGCTCACCCCTGGCAGCGCGCTCGACATCGGCTGCGGCGAGGGCGCGGACGCGCTCTGGCTCGCGCAGCAGGGCTGGACGGTCACCGCGGTCGACCTGTCGGTGGTGGCGCTGGAGCGCGCCGCCGCCCGGGCCGCGGAGGCGGACCCGCAGGCCGCGGCGCGGATCACCTGGAAGCACGCGGACATCACCGAGTGGACCCCCGAGGCCGGGGCGTACGACCTGGTCAGCTCGCACTACATCCACGTCGTGCAGGAGCGGCGGGGCGAGCTGCACCAGCGGATGGCGACGGCGGCCGCCCCCGGCGGCATCCTGCTGATCGTCGGCCACCACCCCTGGGACCAGGACACCACCATGCCGCGGCCGAGGGCAGCCGGGATCTTCTACACCGCCGAGGAGGTGGCGGCCCAACTCCCGGCGCAGGAATGGACGGTGCTGACCGAGGACGCCCGGGCGCAGGAGACGGTCGACCACGAGGGCCGTCCGGTCACCCTGCACGACGCGGTGCTCAAGGCCCGGCGCTCGGTCTGAGCGGGGCCGGGCGGGTCGGGGCCGCTGCTGTGGGGCTGCGGCCGGGCTGCGCCGGGCGGCGGCCGGGGCTCGGCGGGGCTGGGATTCCGGGCGGAGGCGTCGTAGGGTGCAGGGCATGCGCTACCTCGTGCTTCCGCCGCCCGCTCACTGAGCGGGCCGCCATCGGCATAGGCACGCCGCCCCTCCGGGCGACGCGCTTCCTGGCTGTGCCCGCGTACGGAGTTCCCGACCGTCCGCCACAGCTCAGGAGAGCGCACCGTCATGCCGAATCACTCTGCCCGCCCCGCCCTGCTGCCGGTCCGGCGCGGGCTGGTCCACCTCGCCCTCGCCGGAGTCGCCTGGGGCACCACCGGAGCCGCCGTCGACCTGGTCTTCCGTTCCAGCGACCTCGGCCCGGCCGCTGTCTCCTTCTGGCGGCTGCTCGGCGCCCTGGTCCTGCTGCTCGCCTTCCAGGCGCTGCGGGCGGCGGCCGGCGTCCGGGCCGGGCGGCCGCGCGCCGCCCGCGTCACACCCGCCCGGCCCAGGCTCGCCCGGGCACTGCTGCTGGGCGGCAGCGGCGTCGGCATGGCCGTCTTCCAGACCGGATACTTCGCCGCCGTCCGGGACACCGGGCTGGCCGTCGCCACCGTCGTCACCCTCGGCACCGGTCCGGTACTGACCGCGCTGGCCGGCCGGCTGCTGCTGCACGAGCGGATCGGGCGCACCGGGGCGGTGGCGGTGGCCGGGGCGCTGGCCGGCCTCGGTGTGCTGGTGCTCGGCAACCAGGCGGGCCAGGTGCGTCCGGCGGGCGTGGCCATGGCGCTGCTCTCCGCCGCCGCCTTCAGCGCGACCGCGCTGCTGGCGCGCTGGACCGGACGCCACGGGACCGGCGAGTCCGCCATCACGCTGACCTCCTGGTCCTTCGGGCTGGCCGCGGTACTGCTGCTGCCGTTCGCCCTGCACCAGGGCCTGCTGCCGCACACCGCGCACCCGCTGCGGGTGCTGCTGCTGATGGCGTATGTCACGGCGGTGACCACCGCGCTGGCCTACCCGCTGTACTTCGCCGGGGTCGCCGTGGTGCGGGCGGCGACCGCGGCGACGGTGATGCTGCTCGAACCGGTCAGCGCGGCGCTGCTGGCAGTCACCCTGCTGGGTGAGCGGCTGACGGCGGCGACCTGCGCCGGGACGCTGATGCTGCTGTCGGCGGTGACCGGGCTGGCCGCGGCCGAGTCGCGGGTGGCGGGGGCCGCGGACGCCGCCGGTCCCGGGGACGGTGCGGTCCCCGAAGCACCGGCCCCCGGCAGGGCGTTGCCCGACGGGGCCCGCCAGTCGGTCTAACGTGGGGGAGTCCGGGAGATGCCGGGACGGTGAACGGAGCGTCAGCGCGTGGACGACAGAGACGACAGGGGCGGCGCCGGGGTGCGCCGGCGGCGGTTCCTGGGCGCGGCCGCGGCGGCCGGTGCGGGCGTGGCCGGCCTCGGCGCGCTGGCCGGCTGCGACTCACCGGCCTCCGGGCCGGGCGCCGGCACCGCCTCCGACGACGCCGGAAAGGCCGTGCGGACCGGCTCGCTGACGGCGCAGCAGCGCGAGCAGGCCCTCCCCGGCGACGCCGGCTGGCGGCTCGGGAAGACCGGCCCGCAGGAGGCCGTCGAGGGCTACACCGACCAGGTCAGCGTCGAGCGCGGGGAGCACTTCGCGCTGCATGCCTCCACCACCGCGCCGGGCTTCACCGTCTCGGCGTACCGGATCGGCTGGTACGGCGGCGACCAGGCGCGGCTGGTGTGGCGGTCGGGGCGGATCGCAGGCCGGTTGCAGCAGCCCGCGGGCGGCCCGGCCGGGGCCACCCGGACCGTCTCCACCGGCTGGGAGCCCACGGTCGGTATCGACACCGCCGACTGGCCGGAGGGCGCGTATCTGCTGCGGCTGGACGCCGAGAACGGGTTCCAGCGGTATGTGCCGATGATCGTCAGGTCCACCGGCGCGGCCGGGCGGACGCTGCTGATGCACGGCGCGGCGACCTGGCAGGCATACAACGTGTGGGGCGGCTACAGCCTCTACCAGGGCGAGAGCGGCAGTTACGCCGGCCGGTCGCTGGCGGTGTCCTTCGACCGGCCGTACGACGGCACCGGCGCGGACAAGTTCCTGGTGTACGAGCGGGCGCTGGTGGTGCTCGCCGAGCGGCTGGGCCTCCCGCTGGCGTACACCACCGGTCTGGACGTGCACCGGCAGCCGCAGGTGCTGCACGGCGCGACCACGCTGCTCTCGCTCGGGCACGACGAGTACTGGACGCCGCAGCAGCGGGCCTCCGTCACGGCGGCTCGTGACGCGGGCACCAATATCGCCTTCCTGGGCGCGAACACCTGCTTCCGCCGGATCCGGATCGAGGACGGCGCGCGCACCGTGGTCTGCTACAAGACCGACTTCCGGGACGACCCGCTCTACGGCAGGGACGACCCGGCGGTCACCACCGACTTCCGGGCCGAGCCCAGCCCCGATCCGGAATCCTCGCTGACCGGGTGATCTACGAGGGCTATCCGACCGACGCGCCCTATGTGGTGCACGCCGCCGACCACTGGCTCTACGCGGGCACCGGGGTGCGCGCCGGGGACTCCTTCCCGCATCTGATCGGGGTGGAGTACGACCGGGTGACCCGGGCGAGCCGACCCCGCGGCCGATCGAGATCCTGGCCCATTCGCCGCTGGTCTGCGAGGGCAGGCCCAGCCATTCCGACTCCGCGTACTACACGGTGCCGAGCGGTGCCGGGGTGTTCGCCTCCGGGACGATGCGGTGGGTGGAGGGTCTGATTGGCGGGCACCCACGACGACTGGGGCGACCACGGATGGACGCCCGCCGGCGCGTTCGTCACCCGGGCGACGGAGAACCTGCTCACCGCGTTCGCCAGGGGCCCGGCGGGCCGCACTCTGCCGGCCCCGCAGGACAATGTGGCGGCGGTGTACGGCTGAGAGCGGTGCTCCGGCCCTGGAGCACCGCTCTGCGGCGGTGCTCCGGAGCACCGCTCTGCCGCCGATCACATCGAGAGCGCCGCTCTCCGCTGCGGTCCGGCCGCAGTTGGCGCGGGGTTCGACGGCTGTGGCTGGGGCTGCGGCTGCGGCTCGACCAGGAAGAACCCGAGCGCCAGGCCCGTCAGCGGGACCAGGCACAGCACCGCGAACACCCCCTGCGGTCCCTGGCTGTCCGCCAGCAGGCCGAAGACCGGTGCGATCAGGCCGCCGATGCTGACGGCCAGTCCGAGGGTCACCCCGGCGGCCGTGCCGGGGCGGTTCGGCAGGTAGTCCTGGCCGAGCTTCACCAGCACCGCGAACGGGATGTTCAGCGCCACCCCGGTCAGCAGCGCGAAGAGCAACGGCGCCGCGCTGCCGGGCAGGAAGCGCAGCCCCGCCAGCATCGGGACCACCAGCACCGCGCCGAACTGCACGGTGCGCACCATCCCGATCCGGTCCGCGATCCGCCCGCCCAGCAGCGTGCCGAGGACTCCCCCGCCGAGGAAGACCGCCAGCGCGGTCCCGGCCAGGGCGCGGGACGCGTGCAGATGCCGGATCCAGTACAGCTCGACAAAGGTGTTGATGCCGAAGAACACCATGGACCGGATCACCTCGACGCCGGTGAGCACCAGGAACGGCCCCCAGCGGTCGGTGCCGGTGCGCGGCGGCCGGGCGGCGGCCAGCGCGCTGTGCCGGTGCCGGTTGCGGTGCAGCAGATAGGCCACGAGCACGGCGGGCGGGATGAACAGCGCGTCGCGCCCACGCCCCAGGCGACCAGTGCCGGGGTCGCCAGCACCGGTGCCAGGAAGAAGCCGACACTGCCGCCGGCCGCGAAGACGCTCATGGCCCCGGCGCTGTCACCGGCCGCCTCCCGCGCCGCTTTGCCCGCCGCCGGGTGGAACGCGGCCACGCCCAGACCGGAGACCAGGATCAGCGTCCAGACCACGGCATAGGGCTGGAACAGGCCGGACAGCCCGAGACCGATGCCCGCGAGCGCCACCCCGGCCCCCGCCAGCCAGCCCCAGCGGACCCGGTCCACCAGCACACCCAGGAACGGCTGCGGCACCGAACTGCCCAGCGTCGCAGCCAGGGTGAGCCCGGCCGCCGCCACATATCCGTAGTGCCGGTCCAGGACGAAGTACGGCACGCTCGCCGGAACCAGGCCCTGGTAGAGGTCGTCCACCGCATGCGCCACGCCCCACAGCCGCATCCGCCGCCAGGTGGACGGTTCGGCCCCGCCTCGGGCCCGTCCCGGACCCCGCCCCGCCCGCTCGACGCCACGTCCGGGTGCTGTTGTGCCACGTCCACGTGCTGTGCCCGGCCCGGATGCCGGGTCACCTTCGGGTGAAGGCTGCCACCCTGCGCCGCCGGCGCCGCGACCCCGCCGGTCCGCTGCTCCCTGTCACTCATTTCCGCTCCCCGGATCCGCTCATGGCTCCAGCTTCGCGAGCCGGCCACCCTGCGGACTACCGGTATCCTGCCGACTTGTGCCGGTGAACCGCCATCCTCTCCTCGGGCCCACCCTCGCCTCGCTCGCCCACCGGGAGCGTGTCGAGTGGCACGACCACGCCGATCACCAGCTGATCCATCCGAGCGCCGGGGTGCTGCGGGTGTCCACCCCGATCGGCAGCTGGGTGGTACCGCCGCACCGCGCGGTGTGGATCCCGGCGACCGTGCCGCACGCCCACCAGGCGCACGGGCCCACCGAGATGCGGACGCTGGTGTTCGCCGAGACCGTCAACCCGCTGCGGCTGGACCGGCCCACCGTGCTCGCGGTCTCGCCGCTGCTGCGCGAGGTGATCGTCAGCCTGACCGGGGACGAGGGGCTGACCGCGGCGCAGCGGGGCAATCTGGAGCGGGTCGCGCTGGACCAGCTGCGCCGGGTGGAGGCGCTGCCGCTGTGGCTGCCCTCGGCGCACGACCCCAGGCTGCGCGACATCGACGCCATCCTCACCGGGGACCCGGCGGACCAGCGCACCCTGGCCCAGCTCGGCGCGGCCGTGGGCGCGTCGGAGCGCACCCTCAGCCGGCTCTTCCGCGCCGAGACCGGGATGACTTTCCCGCAGTGGCGCACCCAGCTGCGGCTGCACCACTCACTCACCCTGCTGGCCACCGGCGGCGCGGTCACCAGCGTCGCCACCGCCTGCGGCTACAGCAGTTCCAGCGCCTTCATCGAGGCGTTCCGGCACGCCTTCGGCGAGACCCCGGGCAGGTACGGGCGGCCCGGCGGCTGACCCGCCGCCGGACCGTGGGCCCCGGACCCCGTGCTCCGGGACCTGGGGCCTGGGACCTGGGGCCTGGGACTGGGCGCCGCCGGGCGACCGGTTCAGCGGCGGTTGCGGCGGCGCCTGCGGTACCAGAGCGACACCGGGAGCACCAGCGCCGCGCCGTCCGCCGCGGCGGGCAGCGCCGCCGACGAGAGCCCGCTCTGGTGGAAGGTCGACGGGACCGACAGCACCGCCCAGTGGCTGATCGGCCAAGCCACCACGAACGCCCGGCCGACCACGTCCTTCACCGGCACAAAGCCGCCGCCGTTGTTCTGCTGGCGCTGGTAGCGGGAGTCCGCCGAGTCGTTGCGGTGGTCCCCCATCACCCACAGGTCGCCCTTGGGCACGGTCACCGTGCCGGCCGGGTAGTTGTTGCAGGGGTGGAGCCCGGGTAGATGTAGGGCTCGTTCAGGGCAACCCCGTTGACCGAGACCGGTGCCCCGTACTTGCAGGTGACCGTGTCGCCGCCGACCGCGATCACCCGCTTGATCAGGTCCTGGTCGCTGGCGGAGGGCATCAGCCCGATCGTGCTCAGCACCGACTGGAAGTCGCGGACCACCGGGTTGCTCGACGGCGCCGGGATGTCCTCGCCGTTGAGCCAGTTCCCCGGGTCCTTGAAGACGATCACCTGCCCGCGCTGCGGAGTGGCCCCGAACCAGGGGCTGAGCTTGTCCACCAGCACCCGGTCCCCGGTTGCAGCGTGTTCTGCATGGACTGCGAGGGGATGTAGAACGCCTGGACGAAGAAGGTCTTGATGATCAGGGCCAGCACGATCGCGGCCACGACCAGCAGCGGCACCTCCTTCCAGAACGGACGCTGCTTGCGGGCCGGGGCCGCCGCTGTCCCCGTCCCGCCGCCGGGCGTCCGGCCCCGCGTGTCACCGTCCGCCAGCAAGGCGTCGGCCACGCTCTCCCCCGTTGCCGCTTCCCCAGCCGAATCGTCCATCCCACCGCTCCCTGTCAGGTCCGTGAAGATCGCCCTCACGCCCACGTGAAGATCGCCCCCACGCACACAACGAACGGTAGTTCCCGTAGCTGTGCGGCTGACCAGGGCCCCTGCATCCGGGGGCGCTCCGGTCGGCCCGGAACTCTCAGGGAACTCTTGAACTGCCGCCCGCCGGACGGGGCCGGCGGGCCCGCAGGACGCAGTCGCCGCACAGCGCCGGGGCCGCACCCGGGGGTGCGGCCCGGTAGATCAGGCAGCAGCTGCGGCGCCGGAACCGGCCGGACCGGTCCAGGTCGGCGGCCCCGGCCAGCAGTGGATGCCGCAGCAGCAGCGCGGCGACCGCCCGGCCCCGTCCGACCGATTCCGCCGACAGCCCCGGCGCGGAGGCCAGCACGGTGACCGCGCCGACCAGCGCGGAGGCGGCATTGCCCGCCAGCACCCGCTCGGACACCGACACGGCCGGACCGCCTCGGCCAGCTCCCGCACCGGCCCCTCCAGCAGCACCGAACCCAGCAGCGGGGCGAGCCCGGCGGGGTCGCCAGGCCCCTGCGGCAGCGGGGCCGCGGGCAGCGAGAGCGGGAACATGCCGCCGGGGAGCGGCTGCCAGCGGGCGGATTCCAGGCCCACCGGCAGCACCTCGCCCAGCAGCGGCGGCGGCGGCCAGGGCCGGTGACACCAGCCTGGCGACCAGGCCGAGATGGGTCACCGACGCGGCCACCCGCAGCTCCACCGCCTCCGCCGGACGGCCGCCCGCCAGCTGCGCCCGGACCCCCCGCACCCGGCGCGCCAGCACCGCCGGGTCGGCGGCCAGCTCGCGCATCGGGCGCCAGGGTCCGCGCGGTGCGGAACCGGGTTCATGGGTCTCGAAGGCGAAGAACGGCCCGAGGGCCGCGACCTGGTCGAGCCGACCGTTCACCGGCGGGACCTCCTCCTGAACTCGTTCACGGGCACCCATGGTTCACCAAGGTAAGGACTCGCTGAGAGCTGGTCACCCGGCCGCGGACGGCGGCCGGGCACCGGGTCAGCTGCCCGGCCTGACCCGACGACCAGGGTGGCGTAGAGCTCCTCGGAGACCTCCAGCCGCGGGATCAGCCCGCTCCCGGCGAAGACCGACAGGGCCTCCCGCGCCTGGTGCTCCCCGGCCTCCACCAGCAGGCTGCCGCCCGGCGCCAGCCAGTGCGCGGCCTGCGCGGCCACCCTGCGCATCACGTCCAGACCGTCGGGCGCCGTCCAGGGCCACCAGCGGCTCGTGGATCCGGGCCTCGGGCGGGAGCAGTGCGACCTCCCCGGTCGGCACATAGGGCACATTGGCCAGCAGCACCTCGATCCGGCCGCGCAGCGAGGCCGGCAGCGGGTCGAACAGGTCACCCGCGAAGACCTGGCCGCCCAGTGCGGAGACATTGCGCCGGGCGCAGCGGGCCGCCGCCGGGTCGATGTCGGCCGCATACAGTTCGACCCCGCCCAGGGCGGTGGCCACGGCCGCGCCTATGGCGCCGGTGCCGCAGCACAGGTCGACGACCACGGCCCCGGGCCGGCCCAGGGCGGCGGCCTGCCGTACCAGGAACTCGGTGCGGCGCCGGGGCACGAAACCCCGGGGTCGACGGCGATCCGCAGGCCGCAGAACTCGGCCCAGCCCAGGACGTGTTCCAGGGGAAGTCCGGCGATCCGCCGGTCCACCATGGCGGCCAGCTCGGCCGGGGTGTCCGCGGTGTCGAGCAGCAGCCGCGCCTCGTCCTCGGCGAAGACGCATCCGGCCTGCCGCAGCCTGGCAACCAGGGCGGGCTCTCCGGGGTCGGGCTCGGCGGGGCGGGCGGGCGGGGCTGACGGGAAGTCTGACATGAGAGCCTTTCGGGATTCCTGCATACCCAAGGGCGCTCTCCGGGCCGCCTGGTTCAGGCGGGCCGCGCTGCGGCGAGAGGCGAGAGCACCCGGTCCGGTCGTGCGTTGATGGGTCTCACCTCCTCGGTAACGGTTCCACGTGCTGGAGCCGCCAACCCTACCCGATACCCTGCCCGCTGCCCGGCCGGGCCCCGGCGGGTCTTTGACGCTGCGCCGACCCCGGCGATAGCGTCCGCCCGTGGAGATCTTGAAGTACACCGCTTTCAGCAGCGACGTCACCGGCGGGAACCCGGCCGGGGTGGTCCTGGACGCCGAGGGCCTGGACACCGAGGCGATGCAGTCGACCGCCGCGATGGTCGGTTTCTCGGAGACGGCTTTTGTCCGGCCGCGGCCGGACGGCGAGCTTGAGGTCCGTTACTTCAGCCCGCTGGTCGAGGTGCCGTTCTGCGGACACGCGACCATCGCCACCGCGGTGGCCTATGCGAGCCGGCACGGCGTCGGCGAGCTGCGGTTCCACACCGGCGCCGGGCCGATCGCCATCTCCACCGCGCCCGGGCCCGACGGTTCGGTGGTGGCCACGCTGGTGAGCGTTCCGCCGCGGGTCGAGCCGATCGGGGATGCCGAGCTGGAGCAGCTGCTGGCCGCGCTGCGCTGGTCGGCCGCGGAGCTGGATCCGGGGCTGCCGCCGCGGGCCGCCTACGCCGGGGCCTGGCATCCGGTGATCGCCGCCGCCGAGCGGTCCCGGCTCGCGGATCTCGACTACGACCTGCCGGCCCTGGGCGAGTTGATGAGCCGCGTCGGCTGGACCACGATCAATCTGGTGTGGCGGGAGTCGGCGACCGTCTTCCATGCCCGCAACCCGTTCCCGCCCGGCGGTGTGGTCGAGGACCCGGCGACCGGCGCCGCGGCCGCGGCCCTCGGCGGCTACCTGCGCGAGCTGGCGCTGGTACCGACCCCGGCCCGGATCACCGTGCACCAGGGCCAGGACCTGGGACGTCCGAGCACCATCGAGGTCTTTGTCCCGGCCGAGGCCGGCAGCGGGATCGCGGTCACCGGCACGGCCGTCCGGCTCTGAGCTCTCCCCCGGCTTACCGGGGCGCGGTCAGGGGACCTGGACCGGACCGCCGTCCGTGTCCAGCGGTCCGGACAGCGGTCCGGACAGCGCGTCGGGGCGGACGCGCAGCAGTTCGGCCGCGGCCAGGGCCACGGTCGGTGGATCGGGAAGACCCGGCCGAGCCCGGTCTGCCGCAACTGCCGCAGCACCCGCTCCTGCCGGGTGACCAGCACCAGGGCGCCGCCCTGGGCGCGCACCCGTTTGTGGCAGCTGACCAGTACGCCCAGGCCGGTGGTGTCCAGGAAGGTCGTCTGCCGCATGTCGACGATCAGCAGGTTCCGTCCGTGCTCGACGCTTCCGGCCAGCGCCTCGCGCAGTCCGGGCGCGCGGTGGACGTCGACCTCGCCCACGACCCTGACCAGCGCCACCGCCCCGGAGAGGTGCGCACGGGTGACCTTGAAGTCCATCGAGCTCCCCGATTCGTCGTGCGCCGGACTCTCGCATGACGGCCCATCATTGTCCCTGACGTTCACCAACTTACCTAATTTCAAACCAAATTGACGCTGAATCAGTAAACCCGCGGGTTCACCCCTGGCCGGCCTGCCGGGAATCGGCGGCCGCTTCCGTACCGAGTACGGACAAACCCGGCACGGAGCCGTCGCTGCATGCCCACCCGCCCGCGCGACCCGCTCCGGCCTGCGCAGACGGCGGCATCCCGGAAATTGGTCCAGACCTTGACAGCCACCTTGGTCCAGGCCAAATTGTCGTGTACAGCAGAGTCGGCGCCGGCCTGTGTACCCCCACACGCATCACAGTCAATGTCCTACGAGGTGGATAGATGCGAAGAATACGGGCGATGTTCCCGGCTGCGGCGGCCGGCGCGATCCTTGCGGCGGGCGCGCTGGTCATGACCGCGGGCACCGGGCACGCCGCGACGACCGCGGCGCTCGGCAACAACTGGTACGGCTCGGCCCCGTACTACTACACCCTCGACTCCTCCGCCCCCGACCTCGGCCAGGTCATGGCCGCCACCGGGCAGAAGGCCTTCGAGCTGGCCTTCGTCCTGGCCCCCAACGGCGGCGGCTGCCCCCACCTGGGACGGAACCGACCCGGTCAGCAGCGACACGCAGGTCGCGGCGGTGATCAACGAGGTCCGGGCGGACGGCGGCGACGTCTCCGTCTCGGCCGGCGGCTACGGCGGGACCAAGCTCGGCCAGGAGTGCGGCACCCCGGCCGCCACGCCGCCGCCTACCAGCAGGTGATCACCCGGTACGGGCTGCACGCCATCGACTTCGACCTGGAAGAGCCGGAGATCGAGAACGCCACCGCCATCAACAACGAGCTCGGCGCCGCGCAGATCCTGCAGGCGGACAACCCGGGGCTGTACGTGTCGGTGACCATCCCCTCCACCACCACCGGCGCCAACTACTTCGGCCAACTGCTGCTGGACAACGCCAAGTCGCTGGGCTTCACCCCAACAACTACTCCATCATGCCCTTCGACGGCGGCTTCTCCGGCGGGGCGAGCCAGATCACCGCGCTCCAGGACTTCAACGCGCAGCTGTCCAGCACCTTCGGCTGGAGCAGCGCCACCGCCTACGCCCACGAGGGCGTCTCCGGCATGAACGGCCGCACCGACGACGGCGAGTACTTCTACCAGGCCGACTTCCAGACGGTGCTGAACTTCGCCGAGACCAACGGCATGTCCCGGTACACCTTCTGGGACCTCAACCGGGACCGGGAGTGCAACCCGCCGTCCGACAACGGCGACCTGTCCGGCGAGTGCAGCAGCGTGACCCAGAACCCGTACGACTTCACCAAGTACACCGTCGAGTTCGCCGGGGCGACCCCACCCACCTCGCCGCCCACCACGCCCCCGGCCACCGGCAGCGCCAGCCCGACCAGCGGCACCGGCGGGAGCTGCGCGACGGCGTGGAGCGCCTCCTCCGCCTACACCTCGGGCCAGCAGGTCTCCTACAACGGTGACAACTGGACCGCCAACCAGTGGAACGACGACGAGGTCCCCGGCGGCTCCTCCGGCGCCTGGACCAGCGACGGCCCCTGCTGACCCGGTATCCTCCGGTCACCCCCGCCCGCACCGGCTCCGGCCGGTGCGGGCGGTTCACAGATACGGCTTGACCACCTGCCCGGCCGTGGCCCAGTTCCCCCGCAGCGTGTCCAGATAGGTCTGCGACTGCGACCCGGGGCTCACCCCGCGGGCGAAGGCCAGCATGTTGGACGCCCCGGCGTTGTATCCCATCGCCAGCAGCTCGTCCTTGGTGCAGGAGCAGGCGGGGTGCGCCGGGAGCTGCTCCGCCAGGTCGTGCAGATACCAGGCGGCGGCCTCGATGGCCAGGTCCGGATCGTCCGGCAGCTGCTCCCAGCTGCTGCCGGCGAAGCTGCGCCCGGCCTTGGCCTGGTCGAAGGCGGCCTCGTGCATATTGGCGATGCCGAAGGCGCCCCCGGCTTCAGCTTCTGCCAGGCCCGCTGGAACGCCGGGTCGTGCGGCTTGTAGGACTCGTTGTAGAGGATCGCCATCAGCAGCTGCGGGTCGATCCCGGCCTGTCTGGCGTAGCGCACCACCGGGGCGGCGAAGTCGGAGGGGACGTTCTGGTCCGGCGAGGCCGAGGCGGAGGGCGTCCCGGCGCCGCTCGCGCCGGGTGAGGGCCGTCCGGACGCGCTGCCCGAGGGCGTGGCCGCCACCGTCCCGGCGCCGGTGCCGTGGCCGCCGTGCTGCGCGGCCCAGACCAGCACGACCACCGCCGCTGCCACCGCGGCCCACTGCCAGCGCCGCTGCCGCTCGGCCATGCTCCCCCCTCTCGCTCCCGCACCGGCACTGCTCCGGTCCTGCCCCGGAACATATCAACAGCGGCCCCGGCCGCCGCGCCCCGACGCGGCCGCCCGGTCGTGGCGTACCTGCGGCGACCCACCGCCCGGTGGGTCGCCGCAGGGCGCTCAGCGCTGTCGCGGGGTTACCGCGGGCCGGCCGGGGTCACGGGTAGGACACCACGTCGCTGGGCCCGCCGTTGGTCGAACTCACCGCCGTCCCGTCGCCGTTGACGACCGAGCTGATCCCACCGGAGCCGTTGAGGTACACCGTCAGCAGATCGTGGAACTGCACACCGGGGCTGTCCGGGGCCTGGAAGGCCATGGCGTTCTCGATGGGCACCCCCTGGTCGAAGTAGGAGTAGCTGCCCATCCCGTAGCCCTGGAAGCTGGTGACGCTGTTCGGCAGATAGAACGCCGGGTAGCCGTCCTGGGTCGAACTGGCCATCCAGGCAGCCTGGTTGGGTACTTCGTAGGGGTTCTCGTTCTGGTAGAAGAGGACGGTCCCGCCCTGGCCGTTCCAGACCGTCTCGTACTGCTGGTAGTGCTCGACGGCCAGGCCGTAGGCGGTCACGTTGTTGCCGTTGACGATCACGCCGGTCGCGCCCTGGTCCGAGGTCCAGGAGCCGCCGCCGGCACCGTGGTCGGCCCGCCAGGCCCACACGTCGTCGATCAGGGAGTTGTTGCTGTTGTCGATGAAGCTGGTCGCCGCGGTCCCGGCCTCGGCCCCGCCGACCCGGAAGAACACGTCGTCGACGCTGACCGGGTCACTGGCGTGGCTCACGGTCGAGCCCTGGGTGCCGATCTGGAGCAGCGCGGTGGAGCTGGTCGGACCAGCGTCGAAGATCAGCCCGGACAGGTTGACGCCGTTGACGTCGGCCGTGCTCAGCGTGATGTTGCCGTTGGTCGGGATCAGGGTGGGGAAGCCCAGGCCGATGATCTTGGTGTCGGGGTTGTTGACCTGGATGGTCTGCGGGACGTCGTAGACGCCCGGGGTGAACAGCAGGTTGTCCCCGGCCGCCAGGGCCGCGTTGATCTGCGCCACGGTCGCGCCGGGCTGCACCACGAAGAAGCTGCTCAGCGGCAGCGAGGCGCCGGGGGTGTTGCCGTTGGTCCAGGTCGGCCCGGAGGAGTTGCTCTGCACCGAGGGCACGAACACGTTGTAGTTGCCGGAGGAGTCGACATACAGGTAGGGCTCCTCCTCCGTGGTCGGGCAGCTGGCGAGGTGGTGTAGGAGCTGCCGCCGCCGCTGTCCCCGGAGGTGGCCGAGAAGCTCTGCGCCGGGGCGCCCGGATCGCCGCAGAACACCTGGTTCCAGACCGAGTTGCTCCAGCCGTCCAGGGAGCTGTTCCGGGTGAAGTACTGCTGCTGGGAGCCGTTGGTGACGGTGCCGCCGGTGAACTCGGAGTCGGCGATGAAGCCGCCGCTGGCGTAGTCCGGCGAGCCGTTGCAGTAGTCCATCAGGCTCAGGTTGCCGTTGATGTGCACCCGGCGCAGCGGGGAGGCCTGCGAGCTGGCCCAGAAGTCGTCACCGGCGGCGCAGCCGGTCATCCCGGTGACATTGATGGTGAGGTTGGACACCGAGCGCCAGAAGTTGTCGGTCGCGTTGCAGGTGGTGCCGCTGCACTGGTTCCAGGAGTTGATCGCGCCGTTGATGACCACCGCGCCCGGGTTCTGCCCCAGGCCGGCGACGCTGGTGTAGTAGCCGACCGAGAAGATCAGCGGGTCGCTCGCGGAGCCGTAGGTGCCCGGGTCGAACAGCAGGGCGTAGCGCTGGCTCCCGAACTGGTTGCCGATCTGCTGGTTGGCGATGGTGTTGAGGGTGCTCTGGATCGACGCCTGTGACATGCCGGTGTTTAAGACGTAGACATTGGAGCCGAGGCTGCCACCGGTGGGCGGCGGCGGGGTGCCGGTACCGCTGGAGCCGTTGGTGTAGGCGGTGAACTCGTCGATGGACCACCAGCTGGTGGTGCTGGCGGCGGTCAGCACGATCCGGATGTACTGCGCACTCTGCTCCGCGAACGTCGCCACCTCCGGCGAGGAAGTACCGGTCTCCGACGCCACCGTGGTGAAGGTACTGCCGTCGTTCGACACCTCCACGTTGTAACCCACCGCGAAGTCCCCGGCCGAGTTCGGCGAGTTCATCTCGATCTGGTTGAAGCTCTGCACCGAACCCAGATCCACCTGGAACCACTGCCCAGCGGCCTGGTACGCATCAGAACTGAACCGCGTCGCCAGATTCCCGTCGATCGCGTTCGACGGCGGATCCCCCGCCGAGCTGGTGTCGGAGCTCGCCGTCCACCCCGACTCCGGCAACGCCGTCTCCGGGTGGCGGTGCCGTTGGAGGCGGTGAACTCGTCGATGGACCACCAGCTGGTGGTGCTGGCGGCGGTCAGCACGATCCGGATGTACTGCGCACTCTGCTCCGCGAACGTCGCCACCTCCGGCGAGGAAGTGCCGGTCTCCGACGCCACCGTGGTGAAGGTACTGCCGTCGTTCGACACCTCCACGTTGTAACCACCGCGAAGTCCCCGGCCGAGTTCGGCGAGTTCATCTCGATCTGGTTGAAGCTCTGCACCGAACCCAGATCCACCTGGAACCACTGCCCAGCGGCCTGGTACGCATCAGAACTGAACCGCGTCGCCAGATTCCGTCGATCGCGTTCGACGGCGGATCCCCCGCCGAGCTGGTGTTGGAACTCGCCGTCCACCCCGACTCCGGCAACGCCGTCTCGCCCGAGGCCGCCGATGCGCTGGAGGTCGCCATCGGCGCGATCAGCACTCCGAGCATGGAGCCGACGGTGACGACGGCATAGGTCAGTCTGCGCCTGCGCGGTACCGCTCTGCTTCTGGGAGCGGAGCGCCGCAACTGTCCGATCATCGCGTTGACCACGTCCTTTCTGGTCTGCGTGCTGCCCGGGAAGGGCCAGAACTTACATCAAGGCTTAGTTCACGCTGTGATTTAACAATTCTGACGTCGCCCCGTCAATGGATGAAGCAAATGATGTTCACCCGCCCGGCCTTCCCGGCAGGCCCCCGCGGACGGCGCCCACCTGCGGTGACCGAGCGTCAGTTCCGGTACCGGCCAGGCCCTTCGTTCCGCAACAGGGCAGCCCGGACCGCCACCGCCGCCCACCCGCAAGGGTTTCGGCGGAGATATCCGAACCGGACGGGACAAGCGGTTCGCATTCCCGGAACCGGAAATTCGGCCGGCCCCACGACGTACCCGGCTCGGCCACCCGGACCCCGGGCGCCGCCCTCGGCCGGTGCCCCAGCGGGCGGCCCCCGGGCGCCGGTGGAGGCGGCGGCTGATCTTCCTTACCCCATGCGTTATCGTGCTGGCCTGTCGGGACGTCAGCGCCCCAGCCGTAGCCGTGTTTGACTGCTGCGGCACGGAACTGCCGTTCCAGTACTGCCCGTTCGTCCCGAGCGGGCAGCCGGCCAGGCGAACGAACATGGGAGAGACCGTGCGAGAAGAATTCTTTGAGCGCGAGGAGATCGTCGAGCGCGGAGGCCTCTTCGGCGGGCGCCGCGAGGAGATCATCGAGCGCGAGGAGATCGTCCGTCGTGGCCCCTTCGGCCGTGAGGAGATCATCGAGCGCGAGGAGATCGTCGAGCGCGGAGGCCTCTTCGGCGGACGTCGCGAGGAGATCATCGAGCGCGAGGAGATCGTCGAGCGGGGCGGCTTCTTCGGCGGGCGCCGCGAGGAGATCGTGCGCGAGGAGTTCGTCGAGCGGGACTTCTTCTAAACCGCTGCTGAGCAAGGCCGCTACTGAGCGAGCCGCTGCTGCGCAAGGCCGCTGCTGACCGGCCCGCATCCAGCGGGTCGCACCCGCAGGTAAGAACGGCCGGGGGTGGGTCCCGCGCGCGTGGGGCCCACCCCTTCACGCTGCCCGGGACCGGGGCCAGAACCTCGTCCGGGTCCTGGCCGGTCGCGCTGCCGGCGGCGTCAGGGAAGGACGGGCCAGTCCATCCGGGCCGCGATGGTCCGCAGCAGCCGGGCCTGCCGGCTGCCCGCCAGCGCGGTGAGCGCGAGCCGCTCACGCGGCGGGGGGGTCGGCAGCGGGCGCCACATCAGTTGCGGGTGGTCGGCCACCGCCTCGACCGAACGCAGGGCGATGAGGTCCGGCGTCGACTGGAGCGCATGCACGAACAGGGCCTGCTGATCGTGGTCGAGCGGGTGCAGCCGGGGGCTCCAGCCGAGGGCGGCGAGCTGGGCCGGGATCTCCTCCGCATAGCCGGGGGCGCAGCCCGCGTCGTACCAGAGCAGCCGTTGGGTGGCGAGGTCGGACCAGGCCGGCACCGGCCGCGCCGAGAGCGGGTGGTCGGCCCGCATCACCACCCGCAGCGGCTCGTCCCACACCATGGCCTGCGCGAGCTGCGGCTCCTTCATCGGCAACCGGACGATGCCGAAGGCCAGTTCACCCGCTGGATCAGGGCGGTCTGCTGGGTCGCCGCGACCGAGCGCAGCTGGAGTCTGGGGCTCCGGTCACCCGGGGTCCGCACCAACGCCAGGGCCTCCTGGATCCCGGAGAGCAGTTGCGTGGGCACTCCGCTGCACACCCCGACCGTCCAGGTCTCCGGGCGCGGAGCGGCGGCCGCGATGGCCGCCCGCAGCTGGCCGGGGATGGGCTGCACCTCGCGCAGGAACGCCTGCCCCCGGAGGTCAGCTGCACCCCGCGCGAGCTGCGGGTGAACAGGGAGGCGCCGACCCGGCGTTCGAGCCGCCTGATCTGCTGACTGAGACTGGGCTGCGAGATGTGCAGCTCCTGCGCCGCCGCGGACACACTGCCGGCCCGGGCGACCGCGAGAAAGTACCTGAGGTGGCGCATGTCGAAGTCGTCGACATCGTCCACGCTGGAAATGCCGTTCCCGAGGTCTCCGTCCTCAATGGAAATTGGCATCGCCAAACCGTCAGCACGGTCGGTTATTCGCTCATTCGGGCAGTGATCGCTAAGCAGCCCGTCCATCATGGTCATCCTCTCCCCCTCCGTTGCGCGGAGGCGGGGCTCACCGCAGGACGAATCGGTTTGCCTCGCCGATGGGTCTCTTCCATACTGGCATGACCATCCCGTCCGGACGGTACTTTCTGGGGACTGCGATGGGTGGGTTCCAGGATGCTTAACGGACCGGGCCGCCGGTTATTCCGGTCAGTAGTTCGTGTTCTGCCTGCTCGCACCACGAGCACCAACCGGACCCGGGGCACCGCCGGGGCCTCGGCCGGATCCGGAAGTCGTTGGCACAGGGCGGCCAGCAGCAGCCGCCAGACCGCCTCCTGCCGCTCCGCCGGATCCTCCGGCCGGGAGGGCCGCAGAGCGGAGAACAGTTCCCCGTAGACCGTGGTCAGCAGTAGTTCGGCGACCAGCTCCGGCGGGCAGGCGGTCATCACCCCTCCTGCTGGGCACGGCGGACCACGTCCGCGAACCCCTGCTTGACGTCCATCGAGATGTCCGCGGACAGCGCGGCGGCGATGCCCGGGCTGTCGACAGCCAGGCGCATGGCGGCCCGGAGCCGGCTGTCCGCCCGCAGCTGCCCGGTCAGCTCCAGCACCAGGGACTCCAGCGCGGTCGACGCGGCCACCCCGGGCACCCTGGAGTTGGCCACCAGCTCGCCCCAGGTGCCCCGGGAATGGCGCACCAGAGCCCCGGCCAGCACCTGCTTCGAGGGAAGTGGCCGTAGAGGGCCCCCTTGCTCATGCCCAGCCGGGCGGCCACCGCGTTGATCGTGGTACGCGAGTAGCCCTGTACCGCGAACTCCTCGGCTGCGGCGTCCAGCACCCGCTCACGGGTGCGTTTGCCGCGGTCCTGCTGCGCCATCAATCAGCCTTTCGCTGCTGCTGCGTGCCCCGGTCCGCTGCGGTGGGGCTTGCCGTCCGGCGGGAACGGACGAAGTCCAGCAGCCCGACGCCGGCTCCGGCGCGAGTGCTGGGCTCCGTACCGCGGTCAGACGGAGACGCTCTCCTCCTGGAACCGGCGCCGGTTCAGCGTGACGATCAGTCCGCCGGCCGCCGCCATCACGATCAGCACGATGCCGAAGACGGTGGCACCCCGGGTGAGACCGACCGCGTCGCTGAGGTATCCGGCGGCCACCGGCAGGATCCCGGCCGAGATGTAACCGCCCACGTTCAGAGCGGCGTTGGCCTCGGCCAGGCGCCGTGGCGGGATGCTGTGGTTCAGCAGCGACAGGCCGCCCAGCTGGCCCATGCCCTGGCCGCCGCCGGCCAGGACCGCGGCCGCGATCAGCAGGGCGACCGAGGAGGTGTGCACCGCGGCGATCAGGGCCGCCATGCTGAGCATGGTGCTGAGGGCGCCGAGGCTGAGGATGACCCGCCTGCTCAGCCGCTGGACCGCGAACTGCACCCCGGTCGCCGCCAGGAACATCCCGAAGGCCATCAGCCCGGCGATGATGCGGCTGGTGGTGCCGAGCAGCCCCGACAGCAGTGACGGTCCGAGCGAGAGCACAAAGGACGTGACGGTGATGCCGGGCGCGAACACCGCGATCCCGAGCGTGAGTTGGATGCCGTGCCCGGGCGGCACCCCGGGCACCCGGATCCAGGAGCCGCCCGCCGCCCTGACCGGCCGCCGCACCGGCATCCGCAGGACCACCAGCACCGCGGTGGCCAGCAGCACGGCTTCCACCACGAAGACGGTGACCGTGGGGCCGGGCACCGTCTCGGAGAGCACCCCGGCCAGCAGCGGGCCGAGCCCGGCGCCGAACACCATGGCGCAGGAGGCCAGCAGTGCGGCCAGCCGCTTGCGGGCGGTACCGGCGACGTCGGTCACCGCCGCCATTCCGGCGGACACCACCGCGCCCACGGCGATCCCGGTGAACAGCCGGGCGACCATCAGCGCCGGCACCGAGGAGGCGGTGGCGAACACCACGCAGGCGACGATGGCCAGCCCCAGCGCCGGCAGCAGCACCGGCTTGCGGCCGATCCGGTCCGAGACCACGCCGGAGACCAGCAGTGAACCGAGCAGGCCGACGATGTAGAAGGCGAAGATGACGGTCAGCATGCCCTTGGAGAAGCCGATGTGCTTCTGCCAGACGACATAACAGCGGGGTGGCCGCGTTCGACAGCACGAACACCGCGGTGACCGGCCACGCGGCAAGCCACACCCACCACCTGGGTGCGGGGGTCGGCGCCGGTGACGGGCCTGCCGTCGCGGTGGACAGCGGTGGGGACTCTTGCTCCGAGACGCGCTCGGGCGTGGTTCGGCTCTGCGCCATGGGATCCTCCTGGGCCAGTACGACTCTAGTCGAACTTAGCATGCAGTACGATAGAAGTCGTACTGGGAAGTTTTTTCTGATGGAGGCACCCATGGCGTCGTCGCAAGGCGTTGCATCCGCGTTCGTCATCCCGCCGGCCCCGGCCGACCTGCCGGAACCCTGGCGGAGCCGGCTGTCGAGGCGCTGCGGCTGGAGACGGTGCTGGGCGCACTGACGGACCCGCTGGCGGCTGGGGCATCGTGCAGAAACTGCTCCTGGAGAGCGAGTCCTTCGACCACTCCTGCGGCTGGTTCGGGCTCGACCGCCCCAAGTCGACGCTGACGCACCACTTCAAGGCCCTGCGCGAGGCCGGGATCACCCGGCAGCGGCAGTACGGCCTGGAGCGCCGCAGCCAGGTACGGGTCGACGACCTGGAGGAGTGCTTTCCCGGTCTGCTGGCCCTGGTCGCCGCCTGGACCCCACTGGAGCCCTGACCACGGAACCGGCCGCCCCGGCGGCCCGCATCGCCCCGGCCCGACCGCGCACCCCCGCGCGCCCGGGCCGGGGCTTTTTGGTCTCCCCCAGCACATTTCTGATTCCGCTTGCGCCTGATTCCGCTTGCGGCCCCGGTACCGGACCGTCCGGGTGAACAACCGGACAAAGCAGCCACAACCCGGCCGCATGCCCGGGTTGCCGGATTTTCCGGGAAAACCTTCCGCCGAGTATATCCGTGCCCCTATGGTCAGCACGCGATTCCGGTCTTGGACGCGGCGTCAAACGACTGCCTAGACTCGGCGTCGAAAGAAACAGCCGCCAAAGCAGCGGGCAGCACCGGGGCCCGTAACAGGGATTTTACCCGAATTGACGGCCCCGTAATATCCGGCGGAACTGCGGCCCCCCGCGCCCCGCGACTTCAGGAGGTTTGTGTCCACCACAAAACTGACAGAATGCTCGGCATAGCACCCGGTGGTCTGCGCACCCATGGGAGGAGTGACCGGGGACGGCTGGCCTCGCCGTCACCCACGCCGGGGGCTGGGACTGGTGGGGGTCAGCTACGGCCGAGCCTTCATCGACGAGCATGTGGCGCACGCCGCCAAGGAGGGCGGGCTGTGGGGCGTCGGGTGTGTGATGTTCACCTTCGACCAGCGCCCGGGCCTGTGGAGCAGGTCCTCGGCTACGCGCCCCCGGTGATCGCCCTGTCCTTCGGCGACGACGACCAGGTGCGCCGATACACCGCCGCCGCACTGGCTTCCGGGCCTACGCCCTGGTCCAGGTGCACGATCCCACCAGGCCGCCACCGCAGTGGACGCCGGTGCGTCGGCGCTGATCGTGCAGGGCGCGGAGGCGGGCGGCCACCATCTGACCCGGGCGACCCTGCCGCTGGTCCGGCGGTGCTCGACCGCATCGGGCCGGGTGCCGGTGGTCGTCGCGGGCGGCATCGCGGACGGCCGGGGCCTGGCCGCGGCGCGGCGCCGCCGACGGACGATGATGGGCACCCGGTTCGCCGCCACCGAGGAGTCCCTGGCCACCCCCGGATTCCGGGCCCACCTGGTGCCGCCGCCACCACCGACACCGTCAACACCCGCTCGTTCGACCTGCTCCGCGGCATCCCCTGGGACGAGGTCTACCAGGCCCGCACCGTGGCCAACCGCTTCACCCGGGAATGGGCCGGCCGGGACGACGAACTCCAGGAGAGGCGCGCGGAGTTCGAGCCCGCGTGGACAGCCGCGGTGGCCCGCGACGACACCACCAGCGGGCCATGTTCGCCGGCGAGGTGCTCGACCTGGTGCACGGCATCCGGCTCGCCGCCGAGGTGGTGCGCGACACCGTCGCCGCGGCCGAAGCCGCCGCCGCGCAGCTGGCCCGCAGCGCCGGGCTCATCAACTGACCTTACGTCAATTGATGGCACGTCAACAATGAAGGAGGTACACATGATCCACGTCCTGACCCTACCTACGGCCCGACGCGGTGGAGGGGGCCCTGGCCGAGCACAGGTCATGGCTGAGGAAGCTCAGCGACCGAGGCCTGGTACTGCTGAGCGGCCCCCGCCCCGGCGGCGCCGTGATCATCACCGCGGACCTCGGCGAGGACCAGGCGCGGGAGCTCGCCGAGAGCGACCCCTGGTACCGGCAGGGCATCGCCTCCTACCAGCTGCTCTCCTTCGAGGGCCGCAACGTCAGCCCCGGGCACTTCGGTTCCCGACGACTCCGTGCTGCTCATCAACGTGGCCACCACCGGCGCCGCCGAGGAGACCGTCGACGCGCTCGCCCTCGCCGTGCGGCATGTCGCCGCCACCGCGCCCGGCTTCCGCGGCTCCCGCCTGCTCACCAGCGTCGAGGGCGACGCGGTGAACCTCGCCGCCTGGTCGAGCGAGAAGGAGTTCGCCGCGATCTTCGACGACCCCGAGTTCACCCGGCTGTACGGGGAGTTCGCGAAGACCACGGAAGGCGCCAAGTTCCGTCTCTACCGCACCAGTCGGGTGTTCTCGCCCCCGCTGAACCCGCCGGGGCAACCGCCGCCGCGGCCGCCCCCTACGACAGGAGAAGCACCATGCCCGAATCCACCACCCCGGCCCCCTACGACCTGATCGTCGTCGGCTTCGGAGCCGCCGGCCTGGCCACCGCGCTGACCTTCCTGGAGCAGACCGAGGGGCGCGAGCAGCCGGCCCGGATCGCCGTGCTGGAGCGCTCCGCCCGGGAGGACCGGGGCGGGGCCACCCGCTGGACCGGAGCGTTCCTGCGGATCACCGAGGACCGCAGGCTGGACACCGACTGGGCCGACCACGTCGACCGGGTCTCCGGCGGCCTGGCCGACGCCGACTACTGTCGCACCGTCGAGCACGAGGCGCCGCAGGCCATCGCGTTCATCGAGAAGTACGGCGTGGAGGTGGCCTTCCAGGACTTCCCCTTCCCGCACAGCTTCCAGGCGGGCGCCCCGTCGATGATGCCGCCGGCCAGCCCGGTCGGCGGCGGCGCGCCATGTCGACCGCCTCGGCGCGGCGCTCGACAACGACCCCCGGGTGGAGGTGCGCTACCGGACGGAGGCACTGCGGCTCGCCGCCACCGAGGACGGGGTGGTGCACGGCGTGGTGGTGCGCGGGGCCGACGGCCGCACCAGCACCCTGCACGGCAAGGCGGTCGTGCTGGCCTGCGGCGGCTTCGAGGGCAACGCCGAAATGCTCACCCGCTATCTGGGCGACCGCGCCTGCGACCTGCCGCTGATCGCCCCCGGCATCGCCGGCAACCAGGGCGACGGACTGCGGATGGCCCTGGAGGTGGGCGCGGCGACCGCAGGCCAGTTCGACATGGTGCACGCCGAGCCGGTGGACCGCCGTACCAGCGCGGCCGACGCCGTGCTCTACGGCTACCAGTGCGGGATCCTGCTGAACGGCCGGCTGGAGCGCTTCTTCGACGAGGGCCGCGACACCTGGGACAACACCTTCGAGCACATCGGCCACGAGATCTGGAAGAACCAGGAGCAGGAGGCGTACTGGATAGCCGACGCCAAGTCCCTTGCCGTTCCCGGGTTCCGCAACTCGCTGCTGAGCGATGTGGCACCGGAGCAGGCCGACACCCTGGCCGGGCTCGCCAAGAAGCTGGGCATCGACGCCGAAGGGCTGGAGAAGACCGTGGCCGAGTTCAACGCGGCCACCGGATCGCAGGAGTTCGACCCCTCCCGGCTCGACGGCAAGGCGACGGTCGGGCTGACCCCGCCCAAGTCCAACTGGGCCGCGCCGCTGGACACCGCCCCCTACATCGGGGTGCCGCTGACCGCCGCCGTCTGCTTCACCTACGGCGGCATCCGCACCAACCTCGACGCCCAGGTGGTCACCGGCGGGGGCACCGCGATCCCCGGCCTGTACGCGGCGGGTGAGACCACCGGACTCTTCTACCACGCCTACCCGCCGGCCACCTCCGTGCTGCGTTCGCTCGTCTTCGGGCGCATCGCCGCCCGGCACGCACTGTCCCAGCAGTCCTCGTAGCCCACCAGCAGTCCAAGCAGCCCAAGCAGTCCTCGCAGTCTTCCTGACGCACACCGACGACAGGGGTCACCATGAGCACCGTCAACATCGACGTCACGCTACGCGACGGCGGCTACCGCAACGGCTTCAACTTCCCGCTGGAGTACGCGCTGCGGCACGCCAGGCTGAGCGCCGAGGCCGGGTTCGACTGGGTCGAGATCTCCTACCGCAAGGGCTCGTTCGCGCCCCAGGAGAACCTCGGACTCACCGGGCGCGGCGACGACGAGTTCATCGCCGCCGTGGCCGGGGAGATCGGCCCGGAGAAGGTCGCGGTCATCCTGCACCCGAAGAACATCACCGGGAGCGACCTGCCGGACATGTACCGGGCGGGCGCGAGACTTGTACGGATCATCCTGCCCGCCAAGGGGTACCAGCCCGGCCTGGAGTACGTCCGCCAGGCCAAGGAGCTGGGCTACACCGTGGGGGTCAACTTCACCCGGGTCAGCCAGCTGTCGGCCCGCGACATCGCGCAGGCCTCCATCGCCGCGGCCGACGCCGGGGCGGACGTCAACTACCTCGCCGACTCCAACGGCAGCCTCTCGCCGCTGGACGTCACCGACCTGGTCGGCCTGGTCAAGTCGGTCACCGGGGGCGCCGTGGGCCTGCACGCCCACAACAACCTCGGGCTGGCCATGTCCAACGCCATCGCCGCCACCTCCAGCGGCGCGACCTGGATGGACTCCGCCGTCCAGGGGATGGGGAAGGGCCCGGGTAATCTGATCGCCGAGCAGTGGCTGGTGCACCTGGAGCGCGGCGAGGAGTCCGCCGACCGGCTCCGGCTGGCCCCGGTGCTGGAACTGGCCGACCTGCTGCTCGCCAGCATCCCGGAGAGCACCCCCTCGCTGCCGCTGCCCGACCTGCTGCTGGGCCGCTACGACCTCTCGGTGGAGCACCGCCGGTCGCTGGTCGGGACCCACCGCGAGGACATCGCCACAGCCCGCACGCTCGCCTCGGTCCGGTGACCACCGCCCACCAGGCCGTGCCGGTGGTGTCCTTCCCCCGCAGGGGCACCACCGGCACCGGGCACGCCCTGGTCCTGGGCCCGGTCCTGCCGGTCTGGGACCGCGGGGCCTTCTTCGCTCCCGTCGTCCGCGCGCTGACCCGGGCCGGGCTGCGGGTCACCGTGGCCGACACGCTGGGCCTGTGGGACCACGGCGTCCGATCCCTGGACGCCCTCGCCGGGCGCTGGGCCGCGCTGCTCCCCGCTTCGGCGACATCGACCTGCTGTGCGGCAACGCGCTGGGCGGCGCCCTGGCCCAGGCGCTGCTCGGCGAACTGCCGCCGACCACGGCCGCGTTGCTGGTCTCCGGACCAGCCAGGACCGACGGGGTACTGGACGCCAGGCTCGCCCGGATCGCCGAAATGGCCGAGGCCGGACGGGTCGGCGAGGCGCTGCGGCTGCTCTCGCTGCGGATCCTCCCCGAGGGCGCCCTCCCGCCCCGGCTCCCCGCCGAGGCGCCGCCACCGCCCGCGGAGGCCGGGCCGCGGCTGGCCGGAGGGCTGCGGCTGCTGTGCGGGAGCAACGTCAGCGCCTCGGTGCTGCGGCACCCCGGCCCGCTGCTCAACATCGTCGGCGGGCGTTCCCAGCTGGTCGGCCACCAGCACACCGCTGCCGCCGCCCATCATGAGATCAGGACCGTCCCCGGCTGCGGCATGCGCCCGCAGAGCGAACGCCCGGGCGAGGTGTCCCGGATCATCCAGGCCTTTCTGCGCGAGAAGAGGATCCTATGAAGAGCGTTGCCGTGCTGCCCGGGGACGGGATAGGTCCCGAGGTGGTCTCCGCCGCCCTGGACACCCTGGAGGCACTGAAGCTGCCGCTGTCGTTCCGCTTCGGCGAAATCGGCTGGGAGTGCTGGCGGCAGGAGGGGGATCCGGTCCCCGAACGCACGTGGAAGCTGCTGGAGGAGACGGACACCTGTCTGCTCGGCGCGGTCACCAGCAAACCGCTGCGCGAGGCCGAGGCCGAACTGCCCGAAGCGCTGCGCGGCACCGGCCGCCGCTTTGTCTCCCCGTGGTCCAGCTGCGGCAGCGGCTCGGCCTGTACGCCAATATCAGGCCGGTCACCGACCTGGAGCACGGACGCTTCGACTTCGCCGTGATCCGCGAGAACACCGAAGGCCTCTACGCCGGGCTGGACTTCCACGGGCTGCACTCCGACACACTCGGCGAGGGCCTGTGGGAGGCGGTCAGGGAGCATCCCAACGCGGCCCGGTCCGGCCCCGAGGGCAGCAGCGTCACCCTGCGGCTCCAGACCAGTTTCGGCATCGACCGGCTGCTCCGGTACGGATTCGCCTACGCCCGCGCGCACGGACACGGCCGGCTCACCCTGGCCGACAAGCCCAATGTGCTCCGCCACAGCAGCAACCACCTGCGGGAACGGCTGGAGGAGATCGCCGCCGACTTCCCCGACGTCGAGTCGGAGATCCTCAACGTCGACGCCGTGGCCCTGTGGATGGTGCGGCGTCCGGAACGGTTCGGGGTGGTGGTGGCCGAGAACATGTTCGGCGACATCCTCTCCGACCTCGGCGCCGGGGTGATGGGCGGACTCGGCCTGGCCTCCAGCGGCAATATCGGCGACCACGGCAGCTACTTCGAGCCAGTGCACGGCAGCGCGCCCGGCATGGCCGGGCAGGGCAGGGCCAACCCGACGGCCATGCTGCTCACTGTCGCCCAGCTCCTCGACCATCTGGAACTCCCACTGCCCGCAGCGGAGTTGCGGGCAGCGGTGCACGCGGTCGTCCGCGCCGGGAGCACCGTCACCTACGACCTGGGCGGAACCGCGAGCACCAGCGCCGCCGCGGCCGCCGTACGTCGCCAACTCTCCAGCGGCGCACCGGAGTCCGGGGATGCGACGGATGTGGTCGAGCGGCTGTCCCGGCTCGACACGGCATCGGTGTCCGACGCCCTGGACAGCATGTCCCTGCGCGGTGTGCTGCCGGGCGTCTCGGCCCGCGTTCCCGGGGCCCGGACCGCCGGTGTCGCCTACACCGTCAGCTACCGGCCGGTCGACCCGGCCGACACCTCCTTCCGGAACGCCGCCAACTACCTCGACGAGGTGCCGCCCGGCTCCTTCGTGGTGGTCGACAACGGCGGCAGCACCGAGTGCACCAACTGGGGTTCGCTGCTCACCGCGCTCGCGCGCAGCCGGGGCGTGCGCGGCACCGCCGTTCACGGCTCGGCCCGGGACATCGCCGAGGTCAGGGGCACCGGCTATCCGCTGTTCAGCACCGCGGTCAGCATGGTCAGCGGCAAGAACCGGGTCGAACTCGCCGGCACCGGACAGGAGCTCGACATCCACGGCACGCGGGTGCGCCCGGGCGACATCGTGGTCGCCGACGACAACGGCGTGCTGGTCGTCCCCGCCGAGCACGCCGCCGAGGTGGCCGACCGCGCGGAGCGGGTCGAGCGCACGGAGAGCGCCATCAGCGAGGCGGTCAGCGGCGGGCTCCGGCTGGACCAGGCCCGGGCGGCCTTCGGCTACGCCCGCCCCTGGGACGGCCCGCCGGCGCGGACATCCCTTTGACCGGCATCCCTTTGACCGGTCCCGCGTCGACCGGCACGGCTTTGACCGACACCGCGTCGGCCGACACCGCCGCCAAGGCCCCGCCGACCGGTCCGGCGGCCGCGTCGGTGGTGGATCTGCACCACCACGCGGGCCCGGACCTCTACCTGCGTCGGCACACCACCCTTGAAGCCGCCCGCAGTTACGCCCAGATCGACGGCTGGGTGGTGCTCAAGAGCCATCTCGGGCCGACCGCCGCGCAGGCCTGGGAGGCGCGGCAGTCGGGGCTGCCGGTGTCCGGATCGGTGGTCCTCAACGAGCTCGCCGGCGGCGTCCGGCCGCAGACCGTGGAGCAGGCCGTGTACGCCCACGGCCCGGACAGCCCGGCCCGGCTGGTGGTGCATCTGCCGACGCTGACCGGACCGCCGCATGTCTCAGCGCTGCGCCGCCGCCCGTTCCACCCGCTGCTCGACCCGGACCGCCGCCGCAGCCCGGGGTGCTGGACGCGGGCGGGAAGCTGCGTCCCGAGGTGCGAGAAGTCCTGCGCGCGGCAAGGGATTTGCCGGTGGTACTGGCCACCGGCCACTGCGGCCGGGAGGAGTCGTTGCGGGTGGTCGAGGAGAGTGTCCGGCTCGGCCTGCCCCGGCTGCTGCTCACCCATGCCACCCATCCCATGTCCGGCTGGAACCCTTCCCAGCTGGCCGAGTTGGCCGACCTACCCGGGCTGTACGTCGAACTGACAGCGCTCACCCTGCTGTTGGGCCACCGCGACGCGCAGCACCTGCGGGCACTGGTGGCAGCCCACCCGCGCGTGGTCTACAGCTCGGACCTCGGCCAGCCGGACCAGCCGGACATCCACGGCTGGCTGCGGCACAGCCGCGCCTGGTTCACCGAGGCGGCGCTCTCCCCGACACAGATCCGCGACATCACCGCCACCAACCCCGCCCGGCTGCTGGCCCCTTGACCCACCGACCGACGGAGCCCCCACCATGCAGAACCAGTCCATCGGCCTGCTCAACGAGCAGGCCGCCGTACGCACGCTGGCCCTCGGCGACGTCCGGCTCACCTATGTCCTCGACGGCGCCATGGAGATGGACCCGGTCGGCTTCTTCCCCGCCGTCCCGGCCGGGCACTGGGCACGGCACCCGGAGGCGCTGACACCCTCCGGCCGGGTCGCCGCCTCGGTGGGCGGCGTGCTGGTCCAGCGCGACGGCCGGAGCCTGCTGATCGACGCGGGCCTGGGCGGCGCGGCGCTGGACCCGGCGCTCGGTGCCTCCCGCAGCGGGTCCCTGCTGCGGACCCTCGACGCGTTGGGTGTGGCACCGGGCGACATCGAGGCGGTCGCCTTCACCCACCTGCACACCGACCACACCGGCTGGGGCTTCACCCAAGGCCCCGGGGAGCCGCCCCGCAAGACCTTCCCGAACGCCGCCTACCTCGTGGTCCGGGAGGAGTGGGAACCGTACTGGCGCGACGAGATCGTCGTCGGCGCACCCTCCACCGGCTTCGTGGAACCGCTGGCCGGGACGCTCACCCTGATCGAGGACGGCCAGGAGATCTTCCCCGGGGTGACCGCGCTGGTCACCCCGGGGCACAGCCCCGGCCACACCACCTATGTCGTGAGCTCGCAGGATGTCGTGAGCTCGCCGGACGGCCGACGGATCATGGTTCTCGGCGACAGCTTCCACACCCCCGGGCAGATGACCTGCCCCGAGTGGACCTCCGGGCCCGACACCGACATCGAGGGGGTGCTCAAGGCCCGGCTGACCCTGCTGGAGCGGCTGGAGCAGCCCGGCACCCTGGGCTTCGCCTTCCACTTCGGTGACCAGCCCTTCGGCCAGGTCACCCGGGACGCCTCCGGCCTGCGCCAGTGGACCCCGGTGCCGACCGAGGTCCTGCTCCCCACCCCGCTGCTCCTCGGCTGACCCGGCACCGGCCGACCTCTTGGAGCCGTCCGGCCTGCGAGGCCCTGCGGACCGGCAGGGATACCCCTTGCAAAGCTAAGCCGCCCTGCTTACTCTAAGCAGCATGGCTGATAAAAGCACGACTCGCGAGACCGTCGTCGGCACCTACTTCGTCCGCCCCGGGGCCGAGGCGGAGTTCGAGCAGGTCATCGCCGGCAACTGGCCGACGCTCAACGCCCTGGGATTTGTCACCGACGACCGGCCGGTGGTTCTCCGCAGCCTGGCCGAACCGCCCGTCTATGTGGAGATCCTGACCTGGGAGCCGGGCGCGATGGACCCGGCGCACGTCCACCCCGATGTGATCCCGATCTGGGAGGCGGTCAAGCGCTGCACCGAGCCCCGGCCGGTGCCGACCGACCCCCAGGGGTTCACCTTCCCCGCCTACCGCCCGGTCGAGCTCGCGCAGTGAGTGACGGAACGATGCGCGGCCTGGTCGAGCTGGAGGAGCTCGACCGGGTTTTCAGCGCACTCTCCCACCGGACCCGCCGCGCGGTCCTGCTGGTGCTCCACACCAATGGTGGCGCGATGACCTCGGGCGCCATCGCGCATCTCTTCACCAATACCTGGCAGACAACCAGCCGCCATCTTCGCTCACTTGAGGAATCCGGGCTGATCGAGGTCAAGTTGCAGGGCCGCGAACGCGTCTACCAGCTGCGGGCCGACCGACTGAACGAGCACCTCAGCGGCTGGCTCAACCGCTTCGACTGACCCCGTCGCTCAACTCGACCCCCTGACCGTAAAATTGATCATCCGTCATCTCCCTGGCACAGGGGGCTGCTGTCGGCAGCGGCCGTCCTCACGGGATCAGCACCGAGGTGGTCCAGTGGGACTGGTCCGCGCCGAGACTGGTGACATGCGCCGCCAGGAAGGCAGTCGGGTCGCCGAAGGTAGTCGGATCGTTCATCGGCGGCGGCACCCCGTCGTCGTCCTTGACGGTCCCACCGTCCTCCGGATAGAGGTCGGCGGTCGGGATCCCGTTCTCGAAGGAGTCGGAGAGCCCCACGACGGTCTTCACCCCGTCACGCGTCGCGGTGGCGGTCCGGCCCGTCCACTCGGGAGCAGTCCCGGCCGCGGGAATCGCGATGATCTCGGCCTCGTAGTTCTGGTCGGCCCTGACCGCGAGGTCAAGGCCGGCCTGCACCCACTTGCCGTTGACGGTCTCGTACCGCGCCCCCGCACGGGCGAGCGGGGCGTCGACCCCGGTCACCCGGATCGGAAGCGGGAAGACCTTGCGGCCGAACACCACGCCCCGGGCGATCCGGAGACTGTCCTGCATGTCGATATTCGAGGTTTCGAGGTCGGCAATCTGCCCGGAGCCCGACCTGAAGATGATCCTCACATAGCTGCCCTTGCCCCCTTCCGTCTGCGCATAGGCCGCGCGGCCGTTGATGGGCGCGATCTCCTGCATGCCGGTGGGCTTGTCCCATCCCAGACCGGCGGGCAGGGGCGCGGCCTGCGTCGAGAGCATGGCCGCAACGATGCGGCTCGGCTTCTCCTGCAACGGGGTGGCGGTGTCGTAGTCGTGGGTCGTGCTCGACGGGCTCGCGGTGGACTCATAGCTGACATCGACCAGTTGCGGGGGCAGCCAGCCGAAGGTGGCGCTGACAGTCAGCGGGTCCGCCGTCGGCATGGTGGCCGACACCGACGAGGCGGTCGGCGCGCTGGGCCGGGGGGCCGTCGATTCGTTCGGGATCAGCGCACCGACCAGGCCGGCGGTGGCGACCGTGACCACCGCGACAGCCGCGATCCGGCCGTTGCGGCGGCGCCGCAGCCGGCGGTGGCCCTGCCCGAGCAGGGCGCTGAGGTCGATCGCGTCCGTCTCCGGCAGATCGTCGAGGACGGCGTGGAAGTCGTCGGTGAGCAGTTCATGGTCAGCCGACATGGCGGATCTCCTTCTGCCTCTTGAGTGCGGAAGCCTTGCCGAGGACCATGCGCAACGCGCCGAGTCCGCGTGAGGTCTGGCTTTTGACGGTTCCCTCGGAGCAGTTGAGCACCGAGGCGGTCTCGGTGACCGTGAGGTCGCAGTAGAAACGCAGCACCAGGACAGCCCGTTGTCGCGGCGGTATCCGGGCGAGAGCCGAGAGCAGGTCGAGCGAGCCGTCCAGGTCGCCGATGGCGGACTCCTCGACCGGGCTGCGCTGCAACGACATCCGCTTCCACCAGGTGCTCTGCTGCTCGCGGAAGAAGGTGTGCACCAGGATCGCCCGGACATACGCGTCGAAGTTCTCCGCCCGCTCGGCCTTCCCCCAGTTGAGGTAGAGCTTGAGCAGCGCCGACTGGGTCAGGTCGTCGGCCCGGTGGGTCCTGGCAGAGCAGATAGGCGATGCGGCGCAGCCAGGGCCTTCTGATCTGTACATAGGCGGTGAACTCGGCATCGCGTTCAAGCGTCGCCACGCTGCGCCTCCTGCTCGGGTGGAAGATAAGGACACCCAGCATGAGTCAGGCAGGGGCAGCCGAGGTTGCACGGCAATTCGAGGAGTTCGGCGGACCGGCGGCGCGGCTCCGCAGGCGGACGGAAGGCTCCCGCAGCGCCACCGTGGACCGCCCGCAGGCCTGGACTGCTTCGCCGCAGTGGAGCACGCCGTGACGGGGGAGGTCTGGGGCCGGTCCTGACAGTTGCTCCCGGCCGAACCGACCACTCCCCTCTCTTCCATCATCAGCGTTTCCATGGCGCAAGAACAAGACTGTAATTTTCAGCCGCCGACCAGGACCATGGGGCGCATGGCCTCCCCTTTCCCGAACACTGAGACGCGTAGAGAACTGGCTGAGCTACTGACCCACGTGCGCTGGATCGCCGGCGGCACGGGCGCCGGCAAGAGCACGCTGACCCGGATCCTGGTCGACCGGCACGACATCGCGGTGTACAACGGCGACCGCGCGGAGCACAGCTGGCTGCCGCGGTGCACACCACAGCATCATCCGCACCTGTCCGCGCTCCGCGGAGCGCGCCCGGGCGACCTGTGGCGGGACCGCACCCCGCAGCAGGTCTTCGAGACCATGGCGAGCCTGCACGGAGAGACCGTCGGCCATGTCGTCGACGACCTCCTCGCCATGCCCTCCGACCGCGTCGTCGTGGTCGACTACTTCGGGGTCATGCCCAGTCACCTCGCACCGCTGCTGAACCGGCGCGACCAGGCCGTCTTCCTCTCCCCCACACCAGTTCCGGCGGGACGCACTCGCCGCACGCTACGCGGACCCCGACCGGGCCCGCGCAACTGGGGCAGCAACAACCCCGAAGCCACGCTGGCCAAACGCCTCGGCCGCGACGCCTCTGGGACGAGGAGGTCCGCAAGCAGGCGGACAGCCACCGGCTCGACACCATCAACCATCGACGGCAGTGTTCCGGCCACCGACCTGGCCGCCCGGTGGCAACCCGCTTCGGGGTGGACGCCAGGGCCTGAAGCCCAAGCCCAGGCACCTCTGCTCCGGGCGCGCGCCCGAAGCAGAGGGCGCCCACGTCACCGGGTCCGGGCCGGGCGGCGGATGAACGGCCTTGCGGGCGAAGGCAGTTCAGTCCGCCTGCGCCGCGCCCGCCGGGGACCTGCGGGTCGTGGCGGCGGCGTTGAGCTTGTGCAGGACGGGGATCAGCACATAGACGGCGGCGGGCACCACTATCCCGGTGAGGATCAGGGTGCGCAGCAGCAGTGGCAGGTGGATCATGCGCGGCCCGAGCTCACCCAGAACGAGGGTGATCGTCGGGTAGACCGCCAGCCAGGTGATCAGCGCGCGGCGGTGCACGGTGGGGGTGGCGGACATATGGAGACCTCCCGAACGGATCGGCCGGAGGGAATCTCCAACTCGATGGTTGGAGTCTGGCATGGCGCCCGCGCGATGTCCAACCATTCAGTTGGAAAGTTGTAGACTGCACGGCATGCCCTGGGACACCACGAGAACCAAGCAGTTGCTGCTCGACTCCGCCGTCGAGGAGTTCGCCGAGTACGGCCCGCAGGGCGCCCGGATCGACCGCATCGCCAAGCGGGCCGGGGTCAACAAGGAGCGGATCTACCAGTACTTCGGCAACAAGGAGCAGTTGTTCACCGTCGTACTGGAGACCGAGCTGGCGAAGGTCACCGCCTATGTCCCGCTGCCCCCGGACAGATCACCGACCTGGGCGAGTACGCGGGACGCCTGTTCGACTACCAGGAGCAGAATCCGCACTTCCTGCGGCTGCTGCGCTGGGAGGGCCTGCAGAGCGACCGGAGCGAGGTGGCCGCCGAGGGTGAGCGCGCCGACTACTACGCCGGCCGGATCAGCGCGGTGGCCGAGGCCCAGGCGGCCGGGACGATAAGCGGCGACATCGAGCCCGGGCAGCTGCTCTACGCGATCTTCGCGCTGTCGTCCTGGTGGTTCACCACGCCTGCGGTGGCCCGGATGCTGCTCGGCGGAACCCCTGGCGGCGACACCTCCCAGTCCCGCCGGGCGAGCCTGGTGAAGCTCGTCAACCGCCTTACGGGGAACGGTTGATTGCGGGCCGGTACATCTTTGACTGATATCGTCCCGGAAGTCCGGAAGTCCGGTAGTCCGGATGCCCCCGGGAGCCGGGGCGCTCCCCGAGTCCGCGAACGGAATCCCTCACACGTGACCAGCGCAGACGTGACCAGCGCCGACCTCGACCACCGCCTCGCCGCCTTCGGCCGCCCCTTCCGGCTGATCGTCACCGGAGGCGGGACCGGCGGGCACACCTACCCGGCGCTGACCGCGGTCCGGACCACGGCCGCCCGGCTGGCGGGGTACGGCGTGGATCTGGACGTACTGTGGGTGGGCACCGCCGCCGGTCTGGAGGCACGGGTCGCCGAGCGCGAGGGCATCGCCTTCGCCACCGTGCAGACCGGGAAGATCCGTCGCTCCAGCAATCCGCTGGGCATGCTGACCAAGGCGAACATCAAGGACATGAGCCGGGTGCCGCTGGGCGCGGCGCAGGCCCGCCGATCGTCTCGGACTACCGTCCGGACGCGGTGCTGTCCACCGGCGGCTATGTGGCGGTGCCGATCGGCCTGGCCGCCAAGCTCTGCCGGCGGCCGCTGGTGATCCACGAGCAGACCGTGCGGCTGGGCCTGGCCAACCGGGCGCTGGCCCGCGCGGCCACCAGGATCGCGGTCTCCTCGGAGTCCACGCTGCCGCTGCTGCCGGACGCCACCCGGGCGCACGCGGTGGTCACCGGCAACCCGGTGCGGCCGGAGGTCTTCGCCGGGCGGCGCGAGCGGGCCGTGGCCGCGCTCGGCCTGCGCGGCTTCAGCCCACTGCTGCCCACGGTGTACATCACCGGCGGGGCGCAGGGCTCGGTCCAGATCAACACCATGATCCGGGAGACCCTGCCCTGGCTGCTGTTCAACGCGAATGTGATCCACCAGTGCGGCTCCACCTCCATCGAGGAGGCCGGCCGCTACGCCGAGCAGCTGCCCGCCGACCAGCGGGGCCGCTACCACGTGACCGCCTTTGTCGGGCCGGAGCTGCCGGATGTGCTGGCCCTCGCCGATCTGGTGATCGCCCGCAGCGGTGCGGGCACCATCGCCGAGCTCACCGCACTCGGCAAGCCGTCGGTGCTGATCCCGCTCGCCTCCTCGGCCGGCAATGAGCAGGAGCACAACGCGCTCTACCTCCAGGGCTCCGGCGCGGCCACGGCACTGGTCAAGGCGGAGGCGACCGGTGAGCGGCTGCGCCACGCGGTGGCCCCGATCCTGGCCTCGCCGGAACTGCGCGCGCGGATGGCGCGCTCCGCGCGGGAGCTGGGACGGCCGGACGCCGCCGAGCGGCTCACCGACGTGCTGCTCTCCGTCGGCGTGCCGCAGCAGCGCCGCTGACACCGGCCGGGCCGCACGCCGCCGCCCAGTGGCGCGGCGCCGCTCAGTGGCGCGGCGCCGCTGGTCGATGGCCCGGGCCGCAGTTCAGTGGCGCCCGGCCCAGGCCCGGGCGGCGGCGATCCGGTCGGCGGTCGGCGGGTGGCTGGCGAACAGCAGCACCGCCGGCCGGCGCGGTGCCAGGTCGGCGATGTTGACCAGGGCCAGCCGCCGCTGCATGGCGATGAACGCCTCCGGCGCGCGGGTCAGTTCCAGGGCGTAGTCGTCGGCGCGCGCCTCGATCCGGCGGCTGAACGCGTTGCCGACCGGCCCGCTGAGCGTGCCGAGGACGCCGAACACCGCCAGCACCAGGGCCAGCGAGCGCGGGTCGGCCGCGCTGTCGGCACCGGCGGCGTGCAGCAGCCAGCCCTGGTGCAGCGCCCCGGCCAGGCAGCACCGCGGCTGCGGCGCCCAGTGCGCCGATCGCGGTGCCGGTGAGCACGTCGCGCCGGGCGGCGTGCCCCAGTTCGTGCGCGGTGACGGCGGCCACCTCCTCCACCTCCGCCTGTTGGACGGTGGTGTCCCAGACCACCACCCGCCGGGTGCGGCCGATGCCGGAGACATAGGCGTTGGCGGCGGTGGTCCGCCGGGAGGCGTCGGCCACCAGGATGTCCCGCACGCCGACCCCGGAGCGCCGCGCCAGCTCCAGCAGCGTGCTGCGCAGTTCCCCCGGCGCATCGGCCGGAACCGGTTGAACAGCGGCTCGACCACCAGGCAGCAGAAGGACAGCAGCAGCACCAGCGCCGCCGCGGCCGGTGCGGCGAGCAGCCACCAGGAGTCCTGACCAGTGCGTAGAAGCCGACCGAGACGGCCGTCAGCAGGGCCGCGCCGATCAGCAGCCCCTTGACCGCGTCGGCCGCGAACAGCCGCCACGAACGGGTGGACAGCCCCCAGCGGCGGTTGACGGTCTCGGCCCGCAGCGAGACCGGCAGTCCGACCAGGGTCAGCAGCAGTTGCAGCGCCACCGCGCGAGCGCCCGGGCGAGCCAGCCGCCGCCGGCCACGGCCCCTGCCGCGCGGACCAGGCCGGCCCCGAGCGGGGAACCCGAGCACGCCACCGCCGTACCGGTGAGCAGCGAGGCGTAGCGCAGCGGAGCGGTCTGCCGGGCGCGGGCCCGGGAGCGTTCGAGCTGGGCCGGGGTGAAGTCGCTGTCGGCGGCCCCGGTCCCGTGGCTGCTCGACGGCGGAGTGGTGGTCAGGGGTGGACATGGCTCCAGTGTCGCGGTCGGAGCGCCGACGCGGGGGCGGATTTATCGATACACAGTGTCGCCATCCAGTCATGGTGTCCCACCCGTCCGGGGGACGTATAGAGTCGCGCCATGCTCAGTGTTTCCCGCCCTCCCCACACCCCCGCGCGGCGGCCCAGGTGATCGGCGCGCTCACGATCGTGGTCTCCGTCGCGGCGCTGCTGCTCGCGGCGTGGTGCGGACTGGCGACGGCCCGCGACCAGCCCACCAAGGACTGGCACATGATCGGCATGGCCGTGGTGACCGTGCTGGCCCTGGCGCAGCTGGTGGTCGGCATCGTCCAGGTCTCCTCGGGCCACAAGCCCACCGGCGGGGCGGTGGTCTTCCTCGCCTACGCGGTCGGCACGATGCTGATCGTCCCGGCGGGCATGTCACTGGTGGAGCGCACCCGCTGGGGCTCCGCGATCGCGACGGCCGGCGGACTGGTGGTGGCCGCACTTGAGTTGCGGCTGGTCCAGGTCTGGGGAGGCGGGCATGGCTGAGGCGAAGCCCGAACAGGGCACACCGAGCGGGAGCAGGCAGGGCTTGAGCACGCAGGGCGAGGCAGAGGGCAAGGCGCGGAACATGACGCAGGGCGGCACGAAGCACAAGATCGGCGAAGGTCCCGGGCGGCTGCTGGTGAGCCTGTACGGGCTGTTCACGGTCGCGGCCGGTTCACGCGCGGTCTACCAGCTGCTGGCGCAGTACCACAAGGCGCCGCTCTCCTACATCCTCTCCGCCTTCTCCGCCGCGCTGTACGCGTTCATCCTGGTGACGCTGGTCCGCGGCGGCGAGTCGGCCCGGCGGATCGCGCTGGCCTGCTGCGGCGTGGAGCTCGCCGGGGTGCTGGTGGTCGGCACGCTGACCATCGTCATGCCCTCGGCCTTCCACGACCAGACCGTGTGGTCCTACTACGGGGTCGACTACCTGGGCATCCCGCTGATCCTGCCGGTCACCGGCATCATCTGGCTGCGCCGGGCGGCCCAGCAGGGCGGGACCGCCGCGGCCCCGGCCCAGCTGACCGCCGACGCCTGACCGCCGACGTCCGACCGGCGGCGGTACCCAGGCAGGACGGGCTTCGGCAGCACATAGGATCGGGTGGTGCCGAAGCTGTGGAACGAGACGATCGAGGCGCACCGCCATGCGGTCCGGGAGACCACCCTGGACGTCACCGCGGCGCTGCTGGCCGAGCACGGGCCGGCCTCGGTGACCATGTCCCGGATCGCCGCGGCGGCCGGGATCGGCCGGGCGACCCTCTACAAGTACTTCCCCGATGTGGAGTCGGTGCTGGCGGCCTGGCACCTGCGCGAGGCCGGGAACCGGCTGGCCCGGCTGGTCGAGGTGCGCGACCGCGAGCCCGATCCGGGGAAGCGCCCGGCAGCGGTGCGGGCCTACGCGCTCCTGGTCCGTGAGCAGCGGATGGGAGCGCTCCCGGTCGGCACCGAGGGGGCCCGGCGCGCCCGGCAGCCGCTGCTCGACCTGCTTCGCGAGCTGCTGGCAGCGGCCGCCGGCAGCGGCACGGTCCGCGCCGACACCGCCCCCGAGGAGTTGGCCGGCTACTGCCTGCACGCCCTGGGCGCGGCCGCCGAACTGCCGTCGGCGGCGGCGGCGGAACGGCTGGTCACGGTGGTCCTGGACGGGCTGCGCCCGGCGTCCGCTCCGGGCTGACCCGGCATGGCGGGTGGCCGCGCCGGGTCAGCCCAGGGCCCTTCGTCCGTAGGGCAGATGACAGCTGATCTGCTTGCCGGTAGGGGTCCGCATCACCCGCCAGCCCGGGGCCAGCAGGTCCACCAGCGGGAGCCCGCGCCCGGACTCCGCCCCGCAGTCCGAGGGCATGCCGGAGCGCCTGGGCAGCGCCATCCGGTCCGGGTCGTGCACCTTGACGGTGACCCCGCGCGAGTCGGTGTCCACCTCGACCACCAGCGGGACGAAGTCACCGCAGGCCCGCACCGAGTTCCCGATCAGCTCCGAGGCCACCAACTGGACGTCCTGGGCCAGCTCGGCGTCGATGCCGGCCGCGGCGAGGGTGGCGGCGGCAAGTTCGCGGACAAATCGCAGATGGTATGCGGACGCGCTCATATGAACAGCGAATCCCGTCGCCCGGACCAGCAGATAGAAGCCGGGAGCCGCCTCAGCCACCGTAGCCGCCGGCTGGGCGGGCTGGTGCCCCGAGCGCACGGCGACGCGGGGCGATTCGGCGATCCGCAGACGGGTCCGGTCATGGTGCATGGCGCGCTCCAAGTAAAGTACGGGCCCCCGAGCCCAGTTGACCGGGGCCGTGTCGTGAAGAGGAGTCAGGGGACACGTCGGCCTCCAAGGAGGGGGATCGTTACAGCGGACCGACGCGCGGATTGGACATCATCGCCACGAAGCGTGACGAAGAACTACGCTTCGCAACCACGCCCACAGAGTGCCCTGGGATCGCTCGCGCGGGCAATATGAGACCTGATATTTCATCAGATCGGTTGTCCATGGGCCCGCCGGAGCAGCGCCGCAGCGACCCGGCGAGTAATGGGGATTCCTTGGAAATCCGGGCCCCGCAGCCGAGTTCCGCCCACCGGCCGCAGGGGCGCCCGGCCCCGGCCGACGGCGGATCGCGACCCGCCGCGCGCCCCCGGGCGGACCGGGTTTGATGTCTCCATGGCATTGAGCGTGACCACAGACACCGTACGGGCCGCAGCGGCGGCCGACGCATACCGTGACGGCGAGCGGCTGTTCGACGCCGCCGCGGTCGACCATCTGGAATCCGGCTACGGCGGCCTGAACGCCGACGTCACCGACGAGGACACCGCCTGGCAGGTCTGGGTCGGCGTCAACGGCCGTACGCTGACCGGGGAGTGCGACTGCCCGCAGGCCCGCCCGGAGGTGCTGTGCGCGCACGGCGTGGCCACCGCCCTGGCCGCCGTGGCGGCCGGGATCAGCTGGCCCTCCGCCGTCGCGGCCGAGGCCGGGGCCCCGCAGGGCCTGGCCGAGTCGCGCTTCCTGGCGCTCGCCGGGACGCTGGGCGCGGAGCGGCTGGCCGCGCTGGTGGCCCGGCACGCGGTCCGCGACCGGCTGCTCGCCACCGAGCTGGAGGTGGCCACCGGCCAGCTCGGCGCACCGGTCGGCGCCGACCTGGCCGCGCTGCGGGCCCTGACCGACCAGGCCCGGTCCATACCCGACGGCGACGACGACTACGACCTGTACGACATCGTCCGGGCGGTCCGGGCGGTCCTGGCGGAGCTGGACGCCCTCGCGCTGCGCCCGCCGACACCGGAGCTGCTGGACGCGGCCGAGTACGCCGTCGAGAGCTGGGACCGGCTGGCCTGCGTGCTCGCCCAGGACTGGCGGACCAGCCGGAGATCGAGCAGACCGGCGCGCAACTGGCCGATCTGCACCTGGAGTTGTGCGAGCAGCTGACCCCGGAGCCGAAGCGGCTGGCGGCCCGGCTGGCCGCGCTGTTCCGCGCCGCCGAGGCCGGCCCGGATCCGGAGGCCGGCAGCTGCCTGCACCCGGCCGCCGCCTACCGGGCCCTGCTCGGCCCGGAGGGGCTGGCCGAGCTCGACCGCCTGGCGGACTGACAAACCCGACGCCCACAACCGGACGGGCCGAACCCGGCGGCCCGCTCAGCGGGCGGAGAGGCGGCGGAACACCGGGCGGGGCAGGTGCCGCAGCCCGGCCATCACCAGCCGCAGGGCGCCGGGCACCCAGACCGTGGCACTGCCGCGGCGCAGGCCGGCGGCGATGGCCTCGGCCACCGCCTCCGGCGTGGTGGCGAAGGGCGCCGGGGGCAGCCCTGGGTCATCCGGCCGTGCACAAAGCCCGGCCGGACCACCATCACCCGCGCCCCGGAGCCGTGCAGCGAGTCGCCGAGGCCCTGGGCGAAGGCGTCCAGACCGGCCTTGGTCGAGCCGTAGATGAAGTTGTCCCGGCGGGCCCGCTCCCCCGCGACCGAGGAGAGCACGACCAGCGCGCCGTGCCCCTGGCGGCGCAGCGCCTGGGCGCTCGCCAGTCCGCTGGAGATCCCGCCCAGGTAGTTGACCTGGGCCACCGCCACCGCCGCGGCCGGCTCCCGCTCGTCCCGCAGCTGCTCGCCGAGGACGCCGAAGGCCAGCAGCACCACGTCGATGTCGCCCTCGGCGAAGACCTTGCCGATGACCACCTCATGGGTGTCGGTGGCGGCGGCGTCGAAGTCGTGCACGCTCACCTCCGCGCCGAGGGCGGTCAGTTCGGCGGCCCGCCGCGGAGAGCGCCGGGGAGGGCCCGCCAGGTGCACCCGGGGTGGTGTGCGGTCCTGACCAGGCGGCGCGGGGCCAGGCCGATCTCGGAGGAGCCGCCGAGCAGCAGCAGGGACTGGGGCTGGCCGAGGAGTCAGCACGGGCGCGGTCCTTCCGGGAGGCGTCGCGCGAGCAGGCCGAGGCGGCGGGCGAGATCGGAGACAAAGCGGTCGTGCGGGTCGATCCGGGCCCGCAGTTCGCGAAGTCGTCCAGCCTGGGGTACATCCGGGCGAGTGACCCGGGTGCAGCCGGGAGTCCTTGGCCAGGTAGATCCGCCCCCCGGCGGCGAGCACCTGCTCGCCAGGGTGTCCAGCAGCGGTCCGAGGCCCGGCAGGGCGCGGGGATGTCCAGGGCGAGGCCAGCCGGGTGCGGGAAGGAGAGCCAGCCCGGGTCGGCGGCGCCGAAGCGCTTGAGCACGGCGAGGAAGCCGGGCAGCGGTGGCGGCTGATGGTCTCCACGATCCGCCGCAGCGCGGTTTCCGCGCCGTAGGGCACCACGAACTGGTACTGCACGAATCCGGCACGGCCGTAGATGTGTTCCAGTCGCCAGCGCGTCCAGCGGGTGGAAGAAGGCGGAGATGGACTGAGCTGTCCGCGCCGCTCGCGCGGGCCCGCCGGTACCAGAACACGTTGAACAGGCCGACGGTGGCCGGGGTGAGCAGCCCGCCGGGCATCCCGCGGGTGGTCAGCGGCAGGCTGGTCGGCCGGAAGCGCAGCGGGTCGCGGCGGTGGCCGGGCGCAGCCGGTCGGCTCGGCGTGGTCGCCCGGGAGCACCGCGCGCCCGGTGCGGCGCCCCGGGCGAGCAGGTCGATCCAGGCGACGGAGTAGCCGTAGCGGTGGTCGGTGGACTCCAGGCGGTCCATCAGGTCGTCGAGGTCGGTGGCGCGTTCGGTGTCGACGCTCATCAGCGAGCTGCGCACCGGCAGCAGCCGGATCTGCGCGGAGAGGATCACCCCGGTCAGGCCATGCCGCCGGTGGGTCGCCCAGAAAGCTCCGGGTCGTGCTCGGGAGCACCCGCACCGCGCGTCCGCGGTGAGCAGTTCCAGGGAGCGCACATGGCGTCCGAAGCCGCCGCTGACGTGGTGGTTCTTGCCGTGGACGTCGGCGGCCACGGCCCCGCCCACGGTGACCTGGCGGGTGCCCGGGGTGACCGGCACGAACCAGCCGAGCGGCAGCAGCAGCCGCATCAGCCGCTCCAGGCTGACCCCGGCTCGCAGTCGACCACCCCGCCCTGGACGTCGATGGAGCGGATGGCGGTGAGCGCGGTCATGTCCAGGACGGTGCCGCCGGCGTTCTGCGCGGCGTCGCCGTAGGAGCGGCCGAGGCCCCGGCGAGGGTGCCGCGGGCTCCGGGGCGCGCAGGGCGGCGATCACCTCCTCGCGCGGCCGGGCTGAGCACCCGCGCGGCGTCGGGGCGGTGCGCCCCATCCGGACAGGGTCAGCACCCGGTCCGGCCCGGCTGTGTCTGCTGGCAAGCGCACACGGTATCGTCTCCCCTGCTGACAAATCGCCACATTCGGTACAAATCACTGGAGCGGCATGACCGTGACCGGCCCCCGACGGCAACTGACCCCGGACAGGAACCGGCCCCCGGGTCGGCGCCGACCCCGAACAGGAACCGGCCCCCGGCGGGGTCGGCGCGGCAGCTGACCTGCGGCTGCTGCGCGCGGCGCGGGCGGCGGCCGAGCGGCCGCCGGTGCCGCCGCGGGCCGGGCGCTGTCACTGGCGGGCGAGCACGGCGCGGTGTGGCTGGCGGCCGGCCTGGCCGGGCAGCCGTGGACGGCGGCCGCGCGCGCCTGGCTGCGGGCCACCGCGCTGGTCGCCGGGCGCATCTGGCGAGCATGGGCGTCAAGCGGGTGGTGCGCCGCCCGCGCGACTGCCCGGCTGGAGCCGCTGGTGCGGACCGCCGGCCGGCACAGCTTCCCGAGCTCGCACGCCGCCTCCTCGCGCGGCGGTGCTGGCCTTCCAGCGGCTGCTGCCCGGGCCGCCGACGGCGCTGCTGGCGGCCGCGATCTGTGCCTCCCGGCTGTGCGTGGGTGTGCACTATCCCTCGGACGTGCTGGCCGGGGCCGCGCTCGGGCCACCGGCGCGGCACTGGGGCGCGGCTGGGCTGGGCGGGCGGTCACGGGTGGGTCGCCAGGCCGGTGACGAACACCACCAGCCACACGCCTCCAGACAGACCATCGGCAGTCGCGGATGATCAGGTCCTCGATGTTGCCCGCGGTCCGTTGGCGGTCAGCCGGTCGAACCGGACAGGCGCAGACCAGGGTATCGCGGTGGCCAGGTGCCAGCGCCCGCTCCAGGAGTCGGTCTCGGTCGTCGCCCAGGCCAGATAGGCCGCGACCATCAGCAGCGCGGTCACCCGCTGGGCGACCCAGGCCGCGGGGGTGTAGCGGCGCAGCGAGGGCCGGTGCCGGGCGGCCGGGCGCCAGCGAGGTTATCTCGGTGTAGCGCTTGGCGATCACCACCAGCAGCGCGCCGAGGCTGCACACCAGCACGAACCAGCCGGACGGCGGCACCTTGCGGCCGCCGCGCCGCCAGTGCCGCAGCACGAAGCCGGAGGCGACCAGGGCCATCTCGATCACCGGCAGATGCTTGAGCCGAACGAGTACAGGAACGAGGTGGCCAGGTAGGCGGTGACCGCCAGGGCCAGGCCGTAGTCGGATATCAACAGGCTGACGGCGGCCACCAGCACGCCTGCGAGCAGCACGCAGCCGGCCGCGAGCGCCAGCGCGTGGTTCCGCTCAGATCCCCGCAGGCCACCGGCCGCAGGCACTTGCGCGGTGCTGCCGGTCCGTTCGGCGTCGACCGCGTCATTGACGAAGTACACCGCAGGAGGCAAGGGTGAACACCAGCAGCGCCACGGTCGCGCCGCTGAGGGCCGCGCTGCCGCGCGCAGCGCGGAGCCGGTCAGCGGCGCGCGAAAGACCAGGAAGTTCTTCGGCCACTGCGGGGGCGGGCGGTGCGCACCGCGCCACCGGCCAGCGCACCCAGACCGGCCCCTGGCCGGCAGCAGGTGCTGACGGCCGCGGCTGCGGGGGGCCGGGCCGGCTGCTGGCGCTCATCGGGCGTACACGGCCGTGAAGTCACGGCTGATCGTAGTTACCGGTCGGCCGGGCGCTCCTGGGTGGGGAGCAGCTTCACCGGCGTGGGGTTGGCCGGATCCGGCGTCGGCTTGTAGTACATGTAGGACATCCAGGCCGGGTTGATGTCCAGTTGCATGGCCTGGACACAGCCCGCCGCTGGAGCAGGTCGGCCAGGGTGCGCACGGACAGCGCCGGGCCGTAGACGTAGACGGCGCGCCGTCGCGGGTGACCCCGGCGCCGGAGCGCCAGACGAAGTAGTTGCCGGCGATGGTCAGGCCCAGCCGCTCTCGACGTTGTTGTCGACCGTCGGGCACCTTGCCGTTGTCCACGATCAGGTTGAGGTTCTGCCGTACCCCCACCACCTGCGGGGTCATCGTCACGTCGCGGCCCCAGGCGCCGACCGCGACCCGCGTGCGGTAGTACAACAGCGAGGCGTCGTCGTCGGTGAGCGTGCCCCGGGTGACCCGTTCAGGAAGAAGCCGCCGCGGGCCTCGTCGACCTTGAAGCCGCCGTTGAAGGTGGCCATCAGACCGGTGCGCTGGCCGGCCGGGATGGACGGCGGCACGCCCAGGCGCCCGGCCCGGGGTCCGACTCGCCCGGGTGCAGCGCGAACCGCAGCAGCCGCTGGTCCATGGAGACCACCCGGCGACATAGGAGGTGTGGTCGGCGTCGGGCCGGACATAGGCGCCGTACAGGGCCGGGGTGCCGTGGACGCTGCCGAGGACCTGCCAGGTGCCCTCGCCGGGCAGCGGCGGTCCGGCCGGGGAGGCGAGCCTGGGCGGCATCACCGCCGGGATCGCGGGCTTGGCGCCGCTGCCGGGGGCAGCGCCGCCGGCGGGCACCAGCGCCATGTCCGGCCGGCCGCCGACAGCCGGCGGGTGCGCCTCGTACTGGAGCTTCTCCAGGGCGGTGACCACCGGTCCGAGCTGGTGGTCGCGCCCCCATTCGGCGACCCGGGCGGCCACGCTGTCGTCGCCGGGGGCGGCCAGCGCGCAGCCCAGCGACCAGCTGAGCCATCCGGCGAACACGGCCAGCAGCGCCAGTACCACCCGGACGCCGCGCCGGGCCAGCAGCCGCCGCACCGGCCGCGCCGCTTCGGGAGCGGCCGGCTATGCCCGGCTCGACGGTCCGCGGCTCGTCCGTGCTGCTTCCCTTGCTGCTTCCCGTGGGGTCTCCCGGCGTCTCCGGGAGCTCCGCAGTCCCCGGGATTCCTGGACTCCCCGGGATTTCTGGCGTCTGCCTGGTGTTTCCTGGCGTCGGTGGGGTGTGCACGCGGACCTGCTTCCTGCGGCCGGGCCCGGATACGGGCATGCCGAGAGATACGGGCGTGAGAGGGAACGGCCGCTCGGGCCTCCGGCGGTGGGCGTCCTGCGGGCACCGCCTCCTCCGGGCACCCGCCCGGTAGGAGTCCCGCCGCGTTTCACGCTAAGCAGCCGCCGCCGACCTCGCCTGTTCGACTAGGCAGTACGGGGGGCGCCCGGGCGGCGGCTCAGGACAGCACGCGGCGGCGGAAGTTGCGCAGGCCCAGGCCCAGGAAGAGCACGCAGAAGCCGGTCAGCACCGGGTAGACGATGTAGAGATGCATGTGGGAGGTGTCGGTGAGGGCTGCGCGCATGCCCTCCGCGATATAGATCAACGGGTTGATCAGCACCAGCACCTGGAGCCACGGAAATCCACCCACATGGACCAGCGACAGCCGGGTCCACTGGTAGTACGTGCCGCCGAGGAAGACCAGCGGCAGCACCACGAAACCGAACATCAGCCCGATGTTGCGGGGTTCGAAGGTGGTGCCCAGCAGCAGTCCCAGCGAGGTCATCGCCACGCAGGCGAGCGGGATCAGGGTGAGCACGATCCACCAGTGCACCGACAGGTGGGCGTGCACCCCGGGCGCGTGCACCACGGCGGCGATCGGGAACACGATCACCGCCGAGATCAGCGCCTGCACCGCCCCGGACAGCACCCGGGCGACCGCGACCAGCCAGATCGGGCAGGGGGCCTGCACCCGGTCCTCGATCTCCCGGGTGAAGCCGAACTCCTGGGACAGCTGGATCGCCACCGACTGGATGCCCTGGAACATGATCGCGATCGCGACCACCCCGGGGACCAGCACGGTGGCGAAGTCCGACTCGCCGCTCGCGCCGCCGCCCCCGCCCACTCCCTGGCCGATGGTCGGGAAGACGTACAGGAAGACGAACACCAGCAGCAGCGGCTGCATCAGGGTCCGGCCGACGAACTCGCCGAAGTTCTTCCGCAGCACCAGCAGGTCACGGCGGATCAGCGCGGCCAGCGCGGCCCGGGAGGCCACCGCGACCGAGCGCTCCGGACCCACCGACACCGGCCCGGGTGTCGGGCCTTCCCCGGTCCCGGTCATTCCCGCAGCTCCTTACCGGTGAGGCGGATGAACACGGTCTCCAGCGAGGTCTGCGCGACCGAGAGGTCCACCACGTCGAAGCCGCCGGACTCGGCGGCCAGCAGCACCTTCGGCAGCAGCCGCTCATTGCCCCGCACATGCAGCTCCACCCGGGTGCCGCGGACCGCGCTGTCCACCACCCGGGACCTCCCGGGCCAGCCGCAGGGCCAGCGCCTCGCGGTCCCCCTCGGCCTGGACACTGACCACGGTGTCCGCGTCGATGCTGCTCTTGAGCGCGGCCGGGTGTCCAGGGCCAGGATCCGGCCGTGTCGATGATCGCCACCCGGTCGCAGAGCTGGTCCGCCTCGTCCATGTTGTGGGTGGTGAGCATGATGGTCTGGCCGTCGGAGATCAGCCCGCCGAGGATCTCCCACAGCGCCAGTCGGCTCTGCGGGTCCAGACCGGCGGTGGGTTCGTCCAGGAAGAGCACCGCCGGGCGGTGGAAGATCGCCCGCGCCACCATCAGCCGCTGCGCCATGCCGCCGGACAGCGTGTGCACCGAGGCGTCGGCCCAGGACGCCAGCCGGAACCGCTCCAGCAGCTCGTCCGCGGTGCTGCGGGCCCGGCGCACCGGGATCCCGAACAGCAGTCCGTGGTAGTACAGGTTCTCGCGGACGGTGAGCGAGCGGTCCAGGGTGTTCTGCTGCGAGACCACCGCGATGATCTGCTTGACCAGCGCCGGGCGGGCGATCACGTCCACGCCGGCGATGTGCGCGCTGCCGCCGGTCGGCACCACCCGGGTGGTGAGCATGCCGACGGTGGTGGTCTTGCCCGCGCCGTTGGGGCCGAGCAGTCCGAACAGTTCGCCGCGGCGCACCAGCAGGTCAAGCCGGTCCACGGCGGGGCGCTCGGCCTTCGGGTAGGTCTTGCTCAGCCCCTCGGCGCGGATCACGGTCTGCGGCGCGTCGCCGGGCACGGCACCGCCGGGGGTCTGCGGCACAGCCATGGCTCACCTCGCCCGTCGGGTGGGACACCCTTCCGGGACAACCCGACCTTTCCAGGATGCGCCGCCGCCCGGCACCGGGCAACCAGGCTCCGGGCCCGCGCGCTCCCCCACGGGGAACGGTGGACGGGCGGGTGAACGGGCGGGTGAACGGGCGGTGAGCAGCGGCGGAATGCACTGGCAGCGAGGGTCGGCGCGCTGGCATGCTGGGACTGTGGAGAGACCGGAGATCGGCATAGAGTTCGCCGCTGAGCTGCATGTCTTCGTCCCGGCGGCGCGCCGGGCGGGCGTTCGGCGCTGCGCACCGACGGCACCTCGTCACTGGGGCATGTGGTGGAGTCCCTCGGGGTACCGCTCACCGAGGTCGGTTCGCTGCTGGTGGACGGGCAGCCGGCCGGTCACGGGCATGTCCCGGCCGAGCGGGAGGAGGTCTCGGTGCTGGGCGTCAGCCGCCCGCAGCAGCTGCCGGGACCGGCCCGGTTCCTGCTCGACGTGCATCTGGGCACGCTCGCCCGGCGGCTGCGGCTGCTGGGCGTGGACGCGGCCTACGAGAACCTCGACATCGGCGATCCGGCGCTGGCCGCGCGTCTCCGCCGCAGCAGCGGGTGCTGCTCTCCCGCGACCGGGGCCTGCTGCGCCGCCGGGAGATCTGGGCCGGGGCGTATGTCTACAGCCACCGCCCGGACGACCAGCTCAAGGACGTGCTGAGCCGGTTCGCGCCACCGCTGGCGCCGTGGACCCGCTGCACGGCCTGCAACGGGCTGCTGCGGCAGGCGCGGAAGGAGACCGTGCACGACCGGCTGCACGACGGCACCCAGCGCTCCTTCGACGTCTACGCGCAGTGCGCCGACTGCGGCCAGGTGTACTGGCGGGGCGCCCACCACGCCCATCTGGAGGCGATCGTGGCGGAGGCGCTGCGCGACCAGGCCCCGGCGAGCGCGGGTTGACGGACCGTCACCCGTGCTTCCCCGCCGCCACTTCTGACGCACCGTCATGGAGCCATGACTCCGGGAACGTCAAGGACCCCTGTTCGGGCAGGATGGGACGAGCACGGAGTATTTCCGGCCATCTTCGGCGCACACCGCCTCGCGCCCTTCTGCCGGGCGTCGGGCGTGGACTACGTTGGCGACGTTGGTTGCTAAAGGCACATACCTGGCAGCCTCTCTCCGTCATCCCCGGAAGGAGTCCGATCATGCTCGTGAGCGTCGACCCGGACCGCTGTTGCAGCTCAGGGCAGTGTGTATTGGCCCTCCCCGAGGTGTTCGACCAGCACGAGGACGACGGCACCGTGCTGCTGCTGCAGCCGCGGCCCCGCAGGAACTGCTCGCCGCGGTCCGCACCACGGCGAGCATCTGCCCCGGCCGGGCCATCTCCGTACAGGAGTCCTGAGCGGGCGGACGTGCGCGCGAGCCGTCCGCCGCCGGCCGGACGCGCGGCGCCGCCCCGCCGAACCGTGAGGAGTACCACCGTGACCACCGTGGAGCCCACCGCCACCATCGATTTCCCCTCGCGCCGCGACGGCGCCTGCCCCTTCGCTCCCCCGCCCGCCTACCGGCAGGTCCTGGAGCAGCAGCCGATCAGCCGGGTCACCCTCTGGGACGGCTCCCGCCCCTGGCTGGTCACCCGCAACGAGGACGTCCGCGCGGTCCTGGTCGACCGGCGGTTCAGCTCCGACGCCCGGGCGAGAACTTCCCCTTCACCAGCGAGTCCCGCCGCGAACTGGCCTCCACCAGCAGACCTTCATCCGCATGGACGCCCGCCGGAGCACACCCGGCTGCGGCGGATGCTCACCGCGACTTCATCATCAAGCGGATCGCCGCGATGCGCCGGAGATCCAGGGCATAGTCGACGACTTCCTGGACCGGATGACCGCGCACCCGGCCCCGGCCGACCTGGTCGCCGAGTTCGCGCTGCCGGTGCCCTCGCTGGTGATCTGCCTGCTGCTGGGCGTCCCCTACGCCGACCACGGCTACTTCCAGCAGCGCAGCAGCACCCTGCTGAGCAACCTGAGCCCGGTGGAGGACGTCCGGCGTGCCCGGGACGAGCTCGTCGACTATCTGCGCGACCTGGCCGACCGCAAGCGGCTGGAGCCGGACGACCGGATCGTCAGCCGGCTCGTCGAGCGCGAGGACCTGGACTCGGGCGAGATCGCCCGGATGAGCATGCTGCTGCTGATCGCGGGCCACGAGACCACCGCCAATATGACCGCGCTGTCCACGCTGGCGCTGCTGCGCGACCCGAGCAGCTGACCCGGCTGCGGGAGCACCCGGAGCTGGTCCCGGGCGCGGTCGAGGAGCTGCTGCGGTACCTCAGCATCGTCCAGGACGGCGTGGCCCGGCTCGCAACCGAGACCGTGCAGATCGGCGGGCAGACCATCGAGGCCGGTGAGGGCGTGCTGTGCCTGCTCTCCACCGCCAACTGGGACGACTCCATGTTCCCGCAGGCCGCACAGCTGGACGTCGCCGCGACGCCCGGCGGCATGTCGCCTTCGGCTTCGGGGTGCACCAGTGCCTGGGCCAGCCGCTGGCCAGGCTGGAGCTCCAGATCATCCTGGAGACCCTGCTGCGGCGGCTGCCCGGCCTGCGGCTGGCGGTGCCCTACGAGGAGCTCCGCTTCCGGAACGACTCGGTGGTCTACGGGCTGGAAGAGCTTCCGGTCGCCTGGTGAGAGCAGCCGACGCGGTCCGCACCGCCCGGCCGGCCGGCCGTCGTCGAACGGCCGCGGGTCACCACACGCCGGGCAGCAGCCGGGAGGTGCGGGCCGCGTAGTCGGTGTACCGCTCGCCGAGGGCGGCGCCGAGCACCCGCTCCTCCACCCGGATCCGGTAGACCACGCCCAGCAGCACGCAGCCGAACAGCAGCACCAGCGACAGGTAGTTGCCGAAGGCAAGCCCGAGGCCGAGGACCGCCACCATCGCCCCGCTGTACGCGGGGTGCCGCAGCACCCGGTACGGTCCGTTGGTCACCACCTGGTGGTCGGCCTGGACGTGCACCACCCGCGGAAGAACCGGCCGAGCACCCGGATCGCCCACAGCCGCAGGCCGATCCCGGCCCACAGCACCAGCAGCGCCACGGTCAGCTCCGGGGCGTCCCCGCCGAAGTCGAGCCCTGGACGGTGGACTTGACGACCACCGCGAGCGCTTCGCCGACGAACATGGCGGCGGCGACCACCCCCAGTGAGGCCCACTCGGTGCGCACCGCCCGACCGCCCATCCGGTACTGGCGCACCTGCATCACCACCTCGACCAGCACCCACGCCAGCACACTGACATTGAGCAGCAACGAGAACACTCCCACGGCGACCACCCTCTCCGACGGAAAGCAGGCGGGACCGCGCGAGTGTCTCGGCGGCCCGGGCCGGGCACGGCCGGCCAACTCCGATGCTAGGAAGCAGCTCCCGGTGGCACCTCGGCCGAGGAGTGGAGCCCGGGGGTGGAGCTCCAGGGTGGAGCCGGCGCGTCCCGGCGGGCCGGCGCCGCCGGCTCTCCACCCGTTTTCCACCCGTGGACGGAGCCCGTCCGCGAAGTGGGCCCGTACCCGCCGGGTCAGGCCAACTGGTCGACCAGCAAGGCGAAAAGCGGCGGCAGGGCGGCGGCCGCGGGCACGATCCGGGCCGCCAGGGCGGGCCGGTGCCGGGCCCAGAGCAGTGCGCCGGTGAGCAGCCGGTGCCGCCGCGACGCCCGCAGCCAGGCCCGCTCGTACTCCTGCGGTCGCCCCGCCCGCACGCAGCGGACCAGTTCGGCCGCGCCCGCCAGCGCCAGCGCCACTCCCTCGCCGGTCAGCGCGTCGGTGTAGCCCGCGGCGTCGCCCACCAGCAGCACCCGCCCGGCCACCCGCGAGCGCACCCGCTGCCGCAGCGGCCCGGCCCCGCGCACGGCGGTCACCGCCGACCCGGCCAGCCGCCCCACCAGCCCCGGGAAGCGCGCGAGTTGGGCGTCGAACGGACCGCGTTCGCAAGTGAGCACCGCGATCCCGACCAGCTCCGGCCCCAGCGGGGTGACATAGGCCTCCGCGCCGGGCGCCCAGTGCACCTCGACGCAGTCGCTCCACGGGGCGACCGCGAAGTGCCGGCGCAGCCCGTATCTGGCCGGCTCCGCTCGGGCCAGAGACCGCTCTTCCAGGCCGAGTTGGCGGCGGAGCGGGGAGTGCAGGCCGTCGGCGGCGGCCAGGTAGCGGGCGCTGATCCCGGCGGCGGACACCCCGGAGGCGTCCTGCCGGACCACGCCGATCCGCAACGGCATTACCCGTACCCCGAGTTGCTCGGCGCGGCGGGCCAGGGCGGCATGCAACTCGGTGCGGCGCACGCCGCGTCCGGCGCCCGCGGCGAACCGCGCCTCGGCCGCCGACCGCCGGTCCAGATAGCGGATGCCGCACAGCGGGTGGCCGTCGACACCGACCCCCAGCAGCTCAAGTGCCCTGACCGCGCCGGGCATCAGCCCCTCGCCGCAGGCCTTGTCGATCGGTCCCGGGCGGGTTCGGCCACCACCACCTCAAGTCCGCCGCGGGCGGCGTGGATGGCGGTGGCCAGCCCGGCCGGTCCGCCACCGGCCACCAGCAGGTCGATCACGGCGTGGCGGCAGGGGCGGACGGCCGCGCCGACGCGGGCGGCAGCGTGGCCAGCGCCGTCTCCTCGCAGCGCACCCTGGTGGCCAGCAGTACCCCGTTGCACAGGGTGAACACGGTGGCGGTGAGCCAGTTGGAGTGCACCAGGGGCAGCGCCTCGCCCTCGACCACCACCGCCAGATAGTTGGGGTGGCGCAGCCAGCGGTACGGCCCGCCGACAACCGGCGGCAGCCCGGGGACCACGATCACCCGGGTGTTCCAGCGCCGCCCGAGCGCGGTGACGCACCACCAGCGCAGGCCCTGCGCGGCCAGCGCGAGGGCCAGCATCGGCCAGCCGAGCGCGGGCAGGAACGGGCGGTGCGCCAGCGCGGTCTCCACCAGGCAGCCCGCCAGCAGCCCCAGGTGCAGCACGACCATCACCGGGTAGTGGCCGCGGCCGTACTCCACCCCGCCGCTCGCGGCTCCAGGCGGCGTTGCGGCGGGCGACCGCCAGCTCGGCCAGCCGTTCCAGGCCGACCAGCAGGATCAGGAGGGTGTATCCGGACATGGGCGGCTACCAGCGGAGCAGGACGAGTTCGGTGCAGAAACCCGGACCCATCGCCAGCAGCAGCCCGGGGGTGCCGGGCGGGGGCGGGTCCGGCTCCAGGGTGTCGCGCAGCACGTGCAGCACCGAGGCCGAGGACAGGTTGCCGACCCGGGCCAGCGAACGCCACGTCAGTTCCAGTGCGCGCGCCGGCAGTTCGAGCGCCTCGCGGACGGCGTCCAGGACCCGTGGGCCGCCGGGGTGGCAGACCCAGGCAGTGACGTCCTGGGTCTTGAGGTCGTGCTCGGCGAGGAAGGAGCGTACCTCCTCGCCCAGTTTCGGCGCGGACCAGCTCCGGCAGGTCGCGCCGAGCACGATCCGGAAGCCGTTCTCGCGATCTCCCAGCCCAGCATCCGCTCGGTGCCGGGTACAGCCGGCTGCGGGTGGCCACCACCGTCGGCGCGGACGGGCCGTCCCCGGCGGCCCGGGCCGGCGACGGCCCGGTCGCCGCGCGAGCAGTGCGGCGGCGCCGTCGCCGAACAGCGCGCCCGCGACCATTCTGCGGGGAGGCGTCGCCGCGTTGCAGGGTCAGCGAGCACAGTTCGACCGAGAGCAGCAGCGCCACCTGCTCCGGATGGCCGTGCAGGTAGTCGTGCAGCCGGGCGATCCCGGCCGCCCCGGCCACACAGCCGAGCCCGAACACCGGCACCCGCTTGACGTCCGGGCGCAGCCCCAGCGGACCGGCCAGCCGGGCCTCGACCGACGGCGCGGCGAGGCCGGTCACCGAGGTGAACACCACCAGGTCGATCTCCTCGGCGCGCAGCCCGGACTGCTCCAGCGCGCCGCGCACCGCCTCCTCGCCGAGCCGCAGCGCGACCTCGATGAAGGTGTCGTTGGCCTGGCCGAATCCCGTCAGCTCCGCATAGCGCTCCAGGGGCAGCGCCAGATGGCGGCGCTCGACCTGGGCGGCCGAGTGCACCCGGGACAGCAGCCCGCGGTCGCGGCCCGGCGTCGGGCACAGCTCCGCCATCGCCCGGGTGATCTCGTCCTGCGGGTAGTGCTGCGGCGGGAGACGCCGTGGATCGCGACAATTTCGCGTCATGAGTGAATGATAGGGGCGAATTGATCAATCCTCATGAATCAACCCGCTCCGGGCGCCCTGGTGTCCTAGCATCTCGGCGTGGAGAGCACCGCGGCGCCCGACCCGACGGCCCCGGCGGCGGCGCCGGGCGTGCCGCCGCGGCCCGCCCGCGCGCTGCCGCACCTGGGGGCCGGTGCGGCAGCCCTGGCGCGCGCCTGCCACCCGGCGCCGACGGCGGCGGTCACCGTGCTGGCCACCGCACTGGCGGCGGCCTGGGGCCGGGGCGCGGGCACGGCCCTGGTCGCGGCGGCCGTGCTCACCGGCCAGCTCTCGGTGGGCTGGAGCAATGACGCCGTCGACCGGCGCCGCGACCTGGCCGCCGACCGCCGGGACAAACCGCTGGTCACCGGGGCGGTAAGGACGCCGGTGGTGGCGGCCGCGGCGGCCTGCGCGCTGCTGCTGTGCGTCCCGCTGTCGCTGGCCTGCGGCCTGGCGGCCGGGCTGGCGCACCTGACCGGGGTGGCCGCCGCCTGGGCCTACAACCTCGGGCTCAAGCGCACGCTCCTGTCCTGGCTGCCCTACGCCCTGGCCTTCGGGCTGCTGCCGGCGCTGGTGACCCTCGGGCTGCCGGGGCAGCCCTGGCCGCCGCCGTGGCTGCTCGGCGCGGGCGCGCTGCTGGGGGTCGGCGCACATGCCGCCAATGTGCTGCCGGACATCGAGGCCGACCTGGCGGCCGGGGTACGGGGCCTGCCGCAGCGGCTCGGACCGCGCGGCGCCAGGGTGCTGGCGGCACCGGCCCTGCTGACCGCCTCGGCCCTGCTGGTGCTCGGCCCGGCGGCCGGGCCGGGGCTCCTGGGCTGGGCCGGGCTGGCGGTGACCGGGGGCCTGGGGGTGCTGGTGCTGCTGCCGGGCCCGGCCGGACGGCTGCCGTTCCTGGGCGTGCTCGGGCTGGCCGGGGCGGATGTGGCGCTGTTGCTGCTGCGCGGCACACCGGGCTGACTCCCCGGGGCAGGGTCAGTGGCCGGTGGTGGCGACGTTCAGGCCCCGGGCGTCGCGGGCCACCGCGACCATGGCGGCGTCGTCGGCCAGCGTCCCGGCCACGAAGTCGTCCAGATCCGCGTTCACCACGGCCAGCAGCCGGGCCGGGTCCTGGTCGCCGAACTGCTCCAGCCGCGCGGACAGCGGATAGAACTCGCCGTGCTCGTCGCGGGCCTCGGAGATGCCGTCGGTGTAGAGCAGCAGCAGGTCCCCCGGGCCGAAGTCGAAGGCGGTGGCACCGTAGCCGTTGTCGCTCAGCCCGCCCAGGCCCAGCGGCGGGGAGGGCTGCTCCACGTCCAGCGTGCTGCTGCGGCCCGCGCGCAGCAGCAGCGGCGGCGGATGGCCGCAGTTGATGACGCTGAGCAGCGGCTGGTCGTCGCGGATGTCCACGATCACGGCGGTCACAAAGCCCTCGCCGACCTCGGCCCCGCCGCCCGCGGAGCCGGCGCTCTCCCCGCCAGACCCCAGGAGACGCTGCCCTCCAGATAGGTGGCCAGCGCCGGGAGCGCGGACTGCTGGTGCGCGGCGGCCCGGAACGCGCCCAGCAGCAGCGCCGTGTCGCCGAGGGTCTCCAGGCCCTTGCCGCGGACATCGCCGATGATCAGCCGGGTGCTGTCGCCGGTGCGGGCCGCCGCGAACAGGTCGCCGCCGACCCGGGCGCCGACCGCCACCGCGCGGTAGCTGGAGGCCAGCCGCAGCGGGCCCATCCGCTCCGGCAGCGGCCGCTGGATCACCCGCTGGGCGGCCTCCGAGACCGTGCGGGCCCGCAGCAGCTCGGCCTTGCTCCGCTCGTGCAGCCGGTTGAAGACCACCACCACGACGGAGAGCACGGTCAGCGCGGCGAGCTGGACCTCCAGGTTCTCGGTGCTGAGCACCCCGCGCTCCAGCCCTATGAAGACCAGGGTCAGCAGTGAGAGCACGCCGATGGTCGCCGTGGTCCGCGGCCCGGCGAAGGAGGCGGTGATGGCAGGAGCCACCACCAGCAGCGGCCCGAGGTGGACGCCCGCCGGGGAAATGATGTCCGCGACCGCGATCAGCACCAGCAGCGTCAGCGGAATCACGATCAGTACGCCAGGCCGGTTGCGGGCGGTTTGGTGGCGGCGGGACATCGCTCCTCCTTCCCTCCGCGGAAAGGAAGGGTCGGGCCCACCCTCATCGGAACCCCGGCGGGCCCGCTGCGCAACCCGAGCGTCCCCACGATGGCGCTGCGCATACCACCTGCCGCCGTGGGTGACCGGGTCGGCTCAGTCCGGCTGAGTCCCGCTCAGTCCGGGCCCCCGGCCGGGAACCGGCCCGGGGTCAGCCCGGGCCCGGCCCGGGCCCGGCCCGGGGTCAGCGCTGCACGGCCAGCAGCCGGTAGCTGGCCCAGGCATTGGTCCCGGTGCGGTGCCGCTGGACGTGCAGGCCGTCGGCGAGGGCGCTGACGATCTCCAGGCCCCGGCCGCACTCGTCCGGCGGCAGCTTCTCGGCACGGCCGTGGACCACCGGCCCGTAGTCGGAGACGGTCAGGTCCACATGGGAGCCGGCCAGGCTCAGGTCGACGGACATGTCCCGGCGTCCGTGCAGGGTGGAGTTGGTGGTCAGCTCGCTCACCAGCAGCACGATCTGCTCCACGTCCTCCGGGGCGACGCCCCAGCTGGACAGCAGCAGTGCGGTGCAGCGCCGGGCGGCGGGCACCGACTGCGGCTGCGCGGGCATCTCCCAGTGGGCCTGCCGCTGGAAGGCCCACGGGGTGTCCGCTCCGGGCTGCTTTCCGGCCTGCGGGCCGTCGGTGGAGGTGGCGGCATGGACGGGCGGGCGCACTGCGGCGGGGGCCGCTCGCTGCCGCGCTGGGCGGCGGCCCGGGCGGGTGTGCCGGGGCCCGGCCCGGGGCCCGCCGCCGCGGGCGGTTCGGCGGCGCCCTGCCGGGTCTCGGTCCTGGCGGCCGTTCCGGGCCCGGCGGCCGTCGTCCCGGCCCGGACGGCTGCCTCGGCTCGCGTGGGCGGGTCGCTTCTGGTGGGCGTATCGGTTCTGCCGACCGTCCCGGTTCTGGCGGCTAAGGCCGACGGCGGGGCCGGCACCGACGGCGGGGTGTGCCGACCGGCGGTGTCATGGCGGACCGGCACCTCGAACGGCTCCACGGCGCCGGGGCGTGCTGGCGTCCCCCGCCGAAGCCGACAGCGGAACCGGAGTCGATCGTGGGTGTGGTCGGATGGGCATGGCTGGTGTCCACCGTCGTCCCTTTCAGTGGCCGGTACCGGCTGCGCCGTCGACGGGCACGATGGCCCCGGTTATGTACGAGGCCTCGGCGGAGGCCAGGAAGCGCACCGCTGCGGCCACCTCGTCGGGGCGGCCCATCCGGCCCAGCGGGATCCCCGCGATCAGGGCCGCGCGCTGCTCCTCGGTGAGCGCGGCGCTCATATCGGTCTCGGTCAGGCCGGGTGCGACCACATTGACGGTGACCGCGCGCGGCGCGAACTCGCGGGCCAGTGACCGGGCCATGCCGATCAGCCCGGCCTTGGAGGCGGCGTAGTTCGCCTGCCCGGCCTCGCCGCGCAGCGCCACCGCGGAGGAGATCAGCACGATCCGGCCGCTCCGGGCCCGCAGCATCTTCGGGCTGACGGCCTTGACCACCCGGAAGGCTCCGGTGAGGTTGGTGTCGAGGACACCGGTGAAGTCCTCCTCGGTCATCCGCAGCAGCAGCACGTCGTGGGCGATCCCGGCGTTGGCGACCAGGACCTGCACCGGCCCGTGCGCCTCCTCGGCCTGCTTGAGCGCGTCGGCGACCTGTTCCGGCACGGTCACGTCGCAGGGCAGCGCGAGCACCTCCCCGGGCAGCGCGCCCTCCGCAGGCGGGCGGCTCCGGTAGGTGACCGCCACCCGATCGCCCTGGGCGGCGAAGGCATGGGCGACCGCCGCCCCGATGCCGCGGCTGCCGCCGGTGATCAGTACGGAACGGGGGTCCATGCGCTGCCTCTCGATGGTGGAGCGGTCGGCTTCCGGCCTGCGGTCCGCGCGTCCGGTGATCTCATCGGCGCGGCCCCAGTTCCCTTGCGGAGGACCGGGGTTGGCGGATCCGGCGGATCCGCGCGTGGCTCGGTACTAGCATGTAGCCGGTCATTGACGGGATCTGAGCGGTGCTCGGCGAGGGCCGTGGCGGCACGGCGGTCCGCCCGACGCCCTCGGAAGGCCGCGGGAACGGCGGCCGGGACCTCCGGCGGGCCGACGCGACCGCCGCGGGCGCTGGGCGCGGTGCTCGTCGTCGGCATGGCCGGACTCGGTCCCTTCAGTGCATAGCGGAATCGGCACGGGTACAGACCGGGCGCAAAGAACCCGGTGTGGCGAGTCTGCCGTAGCATCGACCGTTTTTGCAGGGGCAGTATTTACATGTAATTCAGCGCTACCTAATTCGGCGGGCGGGGCGGCGGGCGCCCAGTGTGCCTGGCAGCCAGGGAGTTTGACGGAACATGAGCAGACGCGAGCTCAAGATCATGCTGGAGCGGCACCGGGGCCTGATCGACCCCACCGAGCGCGGCTTCGAGCCGACCCCGGTCCGGCGCGGGCGGCCGGTGGCCGGGCTCTCGCAGCCGCAGATGGACGTGCTGCTGATGCGCGAATTCGCGGCCGGGACGTACGGGCGGCTGGAGCGCGGACAGATCGAGCACCCGCCGACGCAGCTGCTGGACGAGGTCTCCCGGCAGCTCGGGCTCAACGAGGACGAGCGCACCATGCTCTACCTGCTGGCGAACGGTGAGAAGCCCACCCACCCGCTCGATCCGCGACAGGCCGTGGAGCTCAAGCCGACCTGGCAGCTGGCCCTGGACGGCATGTCGCACATGGCCTACATCACCGACGCCGCCTGGAACACCCTGGCCTGGAACGAGAGCTTCCCGCACATGTTCCCGGACGACGTGCCCGGGGTGGAGCCGGGACAGCCGCCCCGCAACATCATGTGGTGGATGGCCCTGTGCGAGGCGGCCCGCACCCGCTACTTCCCCTACTGGGACATCTACTGGGGGCCGTTGGCGCTGGCGCAGCTCAAGGCCGCGCTGCTGGCCCACCCGGACAACGAGGACCTGCGCGACCTGGAGGCGCAGGCGCTGGCCGACCCGGTGACCCGGCCCATCTACACCCATCCCGAGCTGGAGTACGTGCATCCGGACAGCGACACCCGGCCGCTCTACCACGCGGAGCTGGGCCCGGGCATGGTGACCATGTGCGCCGCCGAGCCGTTCAGTCTGCCCGGCGGGCGGCTGATGATCATCCCCTTCGTCCCGGGCGCGGTGACGCCGCCCACCTCGCTGTGGCCGCAGCCCCGGCCCTCGCGACGGCGCCCCCGGCCGGAGGCACCCGATCCGGCGGCCCGTCCGCAGTGCTGACAGCGCCTCCAAGGGGCGGATCCAGTTGGGATCCAGGCGGGATCCAGGCCTCCGGGAGGTTCCGGGCACGCACTGCGGCAGTTCAAACCGTGACGGGGATCACGTGCCAAGTTGTGGCAAAGATCGTCACAATGGGCGCTCATGAGCCACGACGCACACCTCACCCCCATAGCCGACGGCCTGTTCGCCTGGCTGCCCGACGGACGCGGCACCTGGGGACTGGCCAACTGCGGGCTGCTGGTGTCCGGGGAGCACGCAGCTCTCATCGACACCCCCTACGACCTCCCACGCACCCGCGCGCTGCTTGACGCCTGCGCGCGGGTGCTCGGGCCGGAGACGCGGATCGGCACCGCGATCACCACGCACAGCAACGGAGACCACTCGTACGGCCTAGCGGCGCTGGCCGATGTGGAGATCATCGGTACCGAGGACTACCTGCACGCGCTGGACCACGAGCCCACGCCCCAGCAGATGCACCTGCTGATCCACGAGACACCGCAGGACCAGCCCACGGCCTGGTACCTGCGCCGCCACTTCGGCCGGTTCGACTTCACCGGGCTCGACGTGGTCGCGCCCACCCGCACCTTCACCGGGCGGCTCGACCTGACCGTGGGCACCGCGCCGGTGCGGCTGGTCCAGGCCGGCCCGGCCCACACCGACGGCGACCTGTGGGTCCATCTGCCGCAGCACGGCGTGGTGTTCACCGGCGACCTGGCCTTCGCCGACGACCACCCGGTGCACTGGGCGGGCCCGCTGGACCAGGTCGTCGACGCCTGCCTGGCCATCCTGGCCACCGGCGCGACGGTGATCGTGCCCGGCCACGGGCCGGTGATGACCCCGGCCGACCTGCGCGCACACATCGACTACCTGGGCTGGGTCCGCGACCGCGCCCACCAGTTGCACGCCCAGGGCGTACCGGCGCAGCGCGCCGCGCTCCAGCTGATCGACTCCGGCCGCTACCCCGGGCTCGGCCTGCCCGAGCGGCTGGCGATCACCGTCGCCACCGAGTACCGGCATCTGGACGGCGACAGCCGGACCCCGGACCTGGTCGCCCTGGTCGACGCCGCCGCCCGGATCGCGCTCAGCCGGGACACCCGGATCCCCGGCCCGCGCACCCCGGCCGAGGACTCCCGGACGGCGCCCCCGCCGCAGTCCTGACCGCCCGGCACCGGCGGGTCCGGTGCTGAGCCGCCCCGGCCGCCGCGCACCGGGGCGGCCGGGGCGGCTCAGGACCGTCAGCGGCGCCGGCTCAGCAGCCGCCCTTGAGCAGCGCCGGGAGCGAGCCCCAGCCCGCCGCGATGAAGGACGGCACCGGGGCGATCGCGTCCGGAGCCACCGCCAGGGCCAGCCCGGGGAAGTGGTCGAACAGCCGGCTGAGGGCGATCTCCGCCTCCATCCGGGCCAGCGGCGCGCCGATGCAGCGGTGCACCCCGTAACCGAAGGCCAGATGCTCGCCGAGCGGACGGGAGGGGTCGAACCGGTCCGCGCGCGGGCCGTGCTGGGCCGGGTCGCGGCCCGCCGCGACATAGCTGGCCAAAATCGCCTCCCCGGCCCGGATCAGCGTGCCGTCGGGCAGCTCGATGTCCTCGACCGCGAAGCGCATGGGCAGGTTGGCGATCGAGGGCGACCAGCGCAGGGTCTCCTCGACCACCTGGTCCCAGCCGACCTCCCCGCGCCGCACCGCGTCCAGCTGCTCCGGGTGGCTGAGCAGCGCGTGGACGGCGTTGCCGATCAGATTGACGGTGGTCTCGAAGCCCGCACCGATGATCAGCAGCAGGGTGTCCCGCAGCTCCTCCTCGGACAGTGCGCCGCCGTCCTCGTCCCGGCCGGCCACCAGCACGCTGGTCATGTCGTCGCCCGGCTCGGCGCGCTTGGCGGCGATCAGGTCGCCGAGGACCTGGTAGATCTCGCCGAAGGTCCGCGCGACCTGCTCCGGCCCGGCACTCGCGTCCATGAAGTTGGCGATGAGCCGGGCGACGTCGGCCCGGGCGTGCCCGGGCACGCCGAACAGTTCGCAGATCACCGCGATCGGCAGCGCGTGCGCGTAGGCCGTGCGCAGGTCGACCACCTCGCCGGGGTCGGCCCGGTCCAGCTCGGCCAGCAGCGAGGTGCAGATCTGCTCGATCCTGGGCCGCAGCTCCGCGGTCCGCCGGGCGGTGAAGGCGGGGGCGACCAGACGGCGCAGCCGGGTGTGGTCGGGTCCGTAGCTGGAGAGCATATTGGTCACCCCGACCCACATGGAGATCCAGCTCTCCCGGTACTCGCCGCTGATCCAGTCGGGCCAGTGCCGACGTGCGTCCTTGGAGACCCGGGCATCGGTGAGCAGGTCCTTCAGGGTCTGGTGGCGGGTGATCGCCCAGGCCTCGACCCCGGCGGGGAGCTCCACCCGCACGGCGGCGCCGGTCTGCCGCAGCAGCCGGGCCTCCCGGTGCAGGTCGGTGCCGTCCGGGTCCATGAATATCGTCTGGCGGTCCATGTTTGACTTCCCGTCAGTTCTGGTTGAGGGGCCCGAAGATGACTGGCAGGTGCACCAGTGCCCGCTGGAACGGTCCCGGGCGCCAAGGCAGTTGGTTGCGCGGCACGGCAAGTTCGAGGTCGCCGAGGGAGCTGCTCAGCCGCTCCACCGCGGTGGTCGCGATCAGCACGGCCGGCTGTTTGGCCGGACAGGAGTGCGGCCCGGCGGACCAGGCCAAGTGGGCTCCGCCGCCCGAGGATCCGGGCATTCCCCCGCCGATGCCCGCGTTGACCGCGGCGAAGGAGATCAGCACCGGCTCGTCCGGGCGGATGTAGGTGTTGTAGAAGACCACGTCGTGCCGGGCGTAGTGGGTACCGTAGTTGGCCATCGGCGGCTCGCGGCGCAGCACTTCGTCGATGGCGGAGCGGGCCGCCAGCGAGCCGTTGGCCAGCGAGCTGTAGTAGTCGCGGTCGCTGAGCAGCACCGAGACCGCGTTGGAGATCAGATTGGCGGTCGGCTCCAGCGCCGCGCCCAGGGTCAGCACCACCTGCTGGGTGACCTGCTCGGTGCTCAGCCGGGCCGGGTGGTCCAGGTACCAGGAGGCCAGGTCGGGCCCGCGGACCCGCGACTTCATCGCGATCAGGTCGTGCACGCAGGCGAAGAAGGCGGCCCCGGCCGCGGTGGCCTCCTCCGGGCCGGTGGCCTCCAGCATCCCGGCCAGCGCGGAGAGCAGATGCGGGCTGTACTCGTCGCCCAGGCCGAACAGCCGGTTGAACACCATGGCCGGCAGCGGCCCGGTGAACTGGGTGACCAGATCGGCCCGGCCGCTGCCGCCGAAGCGGGCGATCAGCTGGTCCGCCACCCGCAGCACCTCGGAGCGCAGCAGGCCGAGGTCGATCATGGCCAGCGAGTCGGTGATCACCGCCCGCAGCCGGGCGTGCTCCTCGCCGTCGGTGAACAGCACATTGGGCCGGTAGCCGATCATCGGCAGCACCGGGCAGTCGGCGGGCATCCCCGCCTGCCAGGTACGCGGGTCCTTGGACCAGGTCACCTGGTCGCGCAGCAGCGACAGCGCCGCCTGGTAGTCGGTGACCAGCCAGGCCGGTACTCCCGGGGCCAGCAGGACCGGGGCGACCGGGCCGTAGCCGCGCAGCCGGGCATAGGTGGTGTGCGGGTCGGCCGCGAACTCCGGGCCGAACAGCGGCACCGGTTCGGCGAGGTACGGGGGCACGGGCGCGGGTCCTAGGCGTAGTGGGTCAGCAGATGGTCGACCAGGGCGATCAGCACATTCAGGCAGGAGGTGGGGTCGCGGGCGTCACAGCTGACCAGCGGCGTGGCCGGATCCAGGTCCAGGGCCTGCCGCAGCTGCCCGTCCGGGTACCTGGGCGAGCGGGGGAAGCTGTTGACGGCCACCACATAGGGCAGCCGCCGCTCCTCGACCGCCGACATCACCCAGAAGGAGTCCTGCAGGCGCAGCGTGTCCACCAGCACCACGGCCCCCAGCGCCTGGTGCGCCAGGTCCTCCCAGAGCGCCCGGAAGCGCTCCTGGCCGGGCGCTCCGAACAGATAGAGCACCAGGTCCTCGCCGGCAGGCTGTAGCGGCCGAAGTCCATGGCCACGGTGGTGGTGGTCTTGCCGGTGTCCCGGCCGGCTCGTCCACGACCGCGCCGACGGTGGTCATCACCTCCTCGGTGTGCAACGGCGGGATCTCCGACAGCGAGCCGATCATGGTGGTCTTGCCCACCCCGAACGCGCCCGCGACCAGAACCTTGACCATGGTCTGCGCGGGATCGGGAAGATACACCGCGGGCTGGCTAGAGCTTGGCGCGTAAACCACTGAGAACCCTTTCCAGGAGTTGCCTGTCCCGGCGCTCGGCGTTCGGCGCGGTGGCGTGGACGGTCAGATGGCCGTGGTCGACCAGATCGCTGACCAGGACCTTCACCAGGCTGACCGTAGCCGTACATAGGCGGCGACCTCGGCCAGGGTCAGCGCGCCCCCGTTCAGCAGGGTCACGATGCGCTGCGCGGGCGGCTCCAGGCCCTCGGGCACCCGGCCGCCGACGGCGGTGAGCACGCTCAGCCGGTCCAGGGTGTTGCGGCTCGCGTGCACCGCACCGTCGGTGGCCAGGAAGGCCGGGACCAGGCGTCTGCGTCCGGACGGCTCGATCATTCCCGGGTGTCCCTGGCCGAAGTGGTCAGCACCGTCCGCCCAGGTTGCCGATGTGCCGGTGCACCTCGTAGGAGACCATGCCGAGGTCGGCCTCGCGGGTGGTGTAGAGCACCAGATGGGTGTGCGCCCCGGCCGGGACCGAGAACACGAAGCCGTCGCCGGTCTCCACCACGACCTGGCGCACGGTGCTGCCGGGCAGGCCGCTGAGCGCCCGGCAACCTGGCGGGCGCAGCTCTGGAGCCCGGAGGTGACCGCGGCGGCGCCCTCGGCCGCCTCCCGCGACAGGCCGCTGGAGGAGCCTTGATCATGCCGTCGGCGGTCAGCACCACGCCGTGGACCACACCGTGCAGCTGGGTGAGGGTCTGCAGGGCCTTCCTGGTCCACTCCAGATCCTGTACGGACTGGACGGCGGCCGAGCGGTCGGGCAGCGTCATGTCTCGTTCCTCTCGCGGAACTCATGGAGCTCATGGAATTCACGGAAGCCGGGCGCGGCCTCGCGCCCCTGGTCGGTGCCCGACTGCACGGCGCTCCAGGCGGAGGCGGTCTGCCCGGGGTGGGCCCGGCGTGTCCGGGGCGGGCGCGATCTGCCCGGGAGCGGGCGTCTGCTGCGGCAGGGCCCGTGGGTCGGCGCCGGGCAGCGCGTGGGCGCCGGGGGCCGCGGAGTGGTCCCCTGGCCCGGGGGCGGCGCCGCCCGGGGCCTGCGGGGCCTGTGCGGCCTCCAAGGGGTCGGCGGCCCGGTGCCGGTGACGCCGCCGCTGCGGCAGCGGGGCGGCGGCGCGGGCGCCTCCTGGCCCGGGAACCAGCCGGCGGCGGCGGAGTGCGCCGGTTCCACCGCGCGGGTGGGCGGCGGAGCCACCGCCGACATGGGCCGGCTCTCGTCCATCAGCACCAGCAGCTGCGTCGGGATCAGCACCACCGCGTGCACCCCGCCGTACTGGCTGGCACCGCGCACCGACACCGAGAAGCCGTACTCCCGGGCGAGCCGGCCGATGGTGGCGAATCCGGCGCGCGGCGGGTCGCCCAGTTCGCTGAGCCGGCTCTCGTACTCGGGGTGCATCATCCGCTCGGCGAAGGCGATGTCGTCCTCGTGCATGCCGATTCCGGCATCGTCGACCACCACGCACACGCCGTGCGCGGCCCTGGTGCAGGTGACCCGCACCGGCAGGGTGCCCTGGGAGTAGTAGACGGCGTTGGCCATCAGCTCGGCGACGACCACCGCCAACGGCTCCACCACCCGGCCGACGCGCCCACCCGGCCGGTTCAGCTGGTTGGTGAGGGTGATCCGTCTGCTGTCCTCCACCCGGCCCTGGGCCCCGGCCAGGATGTCCGGCAGATGGGAGTCCTCACGGTTCAGGCCCGGCCAGGCCCCGCAGAGCACCCCGGTGGCCTGGATCCGGCGCAGGCTCTGCTCGTTGAGCCGGTCGAGCGCGAACAGTTCGCCGGCCAGATAGGGATCGTCGACCTTCAGTTGCAGTGAGCTGACCAGTGACTGCTGGCGGTAACCCAGCGCCTGGAGGCTGCTGGTCGCGCCCCGCATCACCGCGGCCGCCGCCGCGTCCACCTGGCGACGGGCGTCCGCCAGCGCCCGGGCGATCGCGGTCAGCACGGCCTCGTGGTCGGCGACCTGCTCCGACTCCGCGAACCCGGGGTGCGACGGCCCCGGCACCTGGATGTGATGGTGCGTCAATCGCTGTACCAGCGCCGGGATCCGCACCGATGCCAGGTGCCGGTTCTCCTGCGCCAGCAGCTGGAACCGCGCCTGCGCACTCGCGAGTTCGCCCTGCACCTGCTCGTGCGCGGAGTGCGCGGCACCGGCCTCCAGCCGGGCGGTGGCCGCCTCCAGCCGGGCGGCCTCGGCGTCACGCCGGGCCCCGGCCGCGCGCCGCCGGGCGACCAGCAGCATCGGCACGGTCACCAGGGAGGTCGCGGCGCCGGCGGCCAGCAGCGCGTTCGCCGTCTCGGGTATCTGGGTCACTGGGGGTCCTGGGAGTCGGAGGGCAGTGGTGCGGGCGGCAGTGGCGCGGGCGGCATCGATGCGGGCAGCATCGATGCGGGCAGCCGCACATCAGGCGGGCCGGAGCGGCTGTGAGCGGCATCGGCCCGTCCGGCCGGGCGGCGTCGGCGGGCGTGCCGGCCGGCGCTTGCACGGGAACGCACATCCCACCCTTCGACGCCGGGGCGCGGGAGACAGCCAACAGGGACACGGGTACCGGATCCGGTCTCCGCGGGACGGCACGATGTTCGCAAAGGACCGCACTCTGCGACATCAAAGTGCGCGAATGAAACCCGCGTCAAGCAGAATCGGAACTATTTTTGTCGCAACCATGCCACATCAGCCGAAGCGGAACGTCGAATCTCGGACACGCACATAAGGAGTCGTCAATTCCGTTCCAGCAAAGGGAAGATCACCGATTCCGGCGGCTCCGGCCGGGCCGGTGGACAGGGCCGCCGCAAGCAACGCTGTGACGGTTGCGTCGGATGGTGCGGCCGCTTCGGAGGGATGTGCTGGCGGATGCGACGGAGGCCGCTCCGGCGGACGTCGCGGCGGACGTCGCGGCGCCGGTGAACCAGCGAGGGCCCGGGCGCGTTGTCAACGGTGCGGACCCGCTGCGGCGGGCCGGTGGACCAGCCGACCGCGACCGGCGGAGCGGCGGTTCCAGCGGAAGAAGTCCGTCGTGAAACGTGTCACCTTGATACTCGCGGGAACGGTGGCCGTGGCCGCGGTGGCGGCCGGCTGCTCCAGCTCCGCCACCAGTTCCAGCAAGACATCCACCACCCCGAGCCCCAGCGCCACCGCTTCGCCGTCCGCGACCGGAACGGCCGTGGTCAAGACCGCCTCCTCGACCGAGGGGCAGATCCTGGTCGACGGCTCCGGCCGGACGCTCTACCTGTTCCAGGCCGACACCGGCCCCGTCTCCACCTGCAACGGCGCCTGCGCGACCGCCTGGCCGCCGGACACCACCACCGGCACACCCACCGCCGACGGCCTCAACACCGCGCTGGTCGGCACCAGCGTCCGGGCCGACCACAGCACTCAGGTGACCTACAAGGGCCACCCGCTGTACTACTTCGCCGACGACGCCAAGGCCGGCCAGACCAACGGCCAGGGCGCCGACGCCTTCGGCGGGCGGTGGTACGTGGTCAGCCCGGCCGGGGCCGCGATCACGACCGCACCCGCCACCACGCCCACGCCCGCCCCGGCCCCGAGCAGCCCGGCTACGGCTACTGACCCGCGCGCGGCCACCGGAGGACACCGGGGCACGCCGGGGCGGCCTGGCTGACCAGACCCGCCCCGGCCGGTGCCGAGGCCCCGGTACCGGCGCGCGGTGGGCCGGGCGCCGGATGACGGCTAGAAGCCGTGCCGCTGACCCCAGCGGTCGCTGGTGAAGTTCTCCAGGATGTGGCTGAACTCCCAGGTGCTCTGCGCCACGCCGGAGCAGGTGCCCGCGCCGGAGGTGCCCGGGCAGCCGCCGTTGTCGCGCTGGAGCGCCCAGATGGAGAGGTTGCCGAGGCCGTGCTGGGCCGCGAACTGCTCGACGGTGTTGACGTCGGCCACAGTGGTGGTCTCCGGCGCACCGAAGTCGTCGATGCCGGGCATCAGGGTGAGCCCGATCGACTGCCAGATCTGCGACTTGGACTTCCACGGGTAGAGCGCGGAGAGCTGGCTGTAGACGCCGTCGGCCGCGGTGAGCGCGTCCGCGCCCATCTCCTGGGTCGTCCCGATGTAGTAGTCGAACGCCATCGCGTTGACCACGGCGATCCGGGCGTGCTCCTGCACCGCGTTCTGCATCAGCGCGAGCCCGGTGGCACCCAGTCCGGTGGTGGCGGACGGCAGGGTGTACTGGAAGCTGACCGGGTGACCGGTACGGCGGCCCCAGGCCTCGGTTTCGGCGATCGCCTGGTTGCGGCGGGTGATCCCGGCGGTGTCGGACAGCGCGGTGGCCTCGACGTCCAGGTCGATCCGGGAGGCGTGGTAGGTGGTGAGGACGCTCTCGTAGACCTTGGCGATCGCGTCGACGCTGGTGCAGCTGTCGGCGATGTCGGTGTTGGTGGTGTCCGCGCCGTAGCCCCCGAAGGAGGGGATCACGGTGCCGCCGGCCTTCTGGATGGCCGTGATGGCACTGCCGAAGGTGGCCGAGGTGAGCGGCTGGGAGTTCCAGTAGGCGGTGCAGGAGCCGGACGCGGCGGTCTCGATGAACGCCATGGTCAGGTACTTGCTGCCGGACTCGGCCGAGAGCGCGGCCGGGTCGTCCCCGTTGTACGCCTCGAAGTACGGCGAGTAGACGTGGGCCGGGACAGGGTTGACCCCGCATGAAAGGAAGGGAACCCGGCTGCGTCCGCCGCACCAGCACCGGCGGCCAGCAGCCCCGCCGAGGCTACCGTGGTCGCAACCAGACCGGTGACCACGGTACGGAGGATTCGGGGGTATGTGTCATCTGCGCTCCCAAGTGGGGATCGAGAACATAAAGGTAGAGACCAATGACGAACGCGCTAATACTTGGACTAGACCATTGCGGTGTCAAGGGCTCTCCGGATCCCGGTGTCCGGGCGGCGGCACGGCACTCGGCCCGCACCGGGCCACCCCGCTGAGCTGGGACAGCCCGCGCGCGGGCGGGGACGAAAAGGGCCGTACACCCCCGAGCCGCACCGGAGCTGGATGAACGCGACCGCACACCGCCCGAACGACCCGACAACTGCGGCCATGGGAAGGGACAGTGACGTAGACTCAGTTCAGTTGCCGCAGACGGCCGCAGGCGGGAGCAGCGCCTGGGCGGCATCGCGCGCCCAGCGGGCGGGCTCGGGCGAGCCGCTGATCGCGGCGGTGGTCATCGCACCCTCGGCGAGCAGGGCGAGCTGGCTGCCGAGCGCGGCCGTCCCGCCGGTGGCGAGGGCCAACTCGCCCAGGTAGTCGTGGAATGCGGACTTGTGATCGGCCACCGCCCGGGCCACACGCGGATCGCTCCCGCCCAACTCCCCGAAGGCGTTGACAAAGGCGCAGCCCCGGAAGTCCGGTTCGGCGAACCAGTGCCCGAGCCAGTCGAAGACCGCCGACACGCGCTGGGCCGGCTCCCCGCGGCATCGGCGTACTCGATCAGGGAGCGCAGCCAGCGGGCGTCGCGGCGCCGCAGATACGCCTCGACCAGGTCGCCCTTGGACGGGAACAGCAGATACAGCCGCTTGAGCGGCACCCCGGAGGCGCTGCGGATCTCGTCCATGCCCACGCCCTGCACGCCGCGGGCGTAGAACAGCTCCTCCACCGCGTCCAGCACCCTGGCCCGCGCCAGTTCCGCGTCCACCACGTCAGCCACCGGAGCCCACTTCCCCATCTGTCGATCTACCGGCTTGCCGACATCACGGCTTACCGATCACTCGACTTCCCGACTGCCTGATTTCGCGACTTGAGAACGACCGTTCTCCTGCGTAGCCTAGCGCCATCAGCAGAGAACGGTCGTTCTCAAGCAGAGGAGCCCGCCATGACCGTCCGGCCGCCCGTCCCACCCTTCACCGAGCAGACAGCACTGGCCAAGGTCCAGGCCGCCGAGGACGCCTGGAACACCCGTGACCCGGAGCGGGTCGCCCTCGCCTATACCGAGGACTCCGAATGGCGCAATCGCGACCGGTTTCTGACCGGCCGCGCTGAGATCGTCACGTTCCTGCGCGAGAAATGGCAGCGGGAACTGGACTACCGGCTGCGCAAGGAACTGTGGGCCTGGGCCGGGGACCGGATCGCAGTCCGGTTCGAGTACGAGTGGCACGATGCCGGGGGCCAGTGGTGGCGCAGCTACGGCAACGAGAACTGGGAGTTCGCCCCCGACGGGCTGATGCGCAAGCGCTTCGCCAGTATCAACGACCTGCGGATCGCGGAGGCCGACCGGCGGGTCCTGCCGGAGGCCGCGGCGCCCGGCGCCTGAACCGCCGGAACGCTGGGAACGCTGGGCGCCCGCGCCGCGTGGCCGCGGGACGGGGCACCGGTGCTGCGTGGGTCAGACCGGGAGGATGTTCTCCGCCTGCGGGCCCTTCTGGCCCTGGGTGACGTCGAAGGTCACCTTCTGGCCCTCTTGGAGCTCACGGAAGCCCTGGGCGTTGATGTTCGAGTAGTGGGCGAAGACGTCGGCGCCGCCCCGTCCTGCTCGATGAATCCGAAGCCCTTTTCGGAGTTGAACCACTTCACGGTACCGCTGGCCATGCTGTTTCTCCTTGATGCGCACAGTCGCAACCGCGCCCGCACTGTGCGGGCGCCGTGTCGCCCGATCCGACCGCACGCCAGTCGATCCCGGACAGCAGAATGCCCGTGATCGCGATCACGGGCGAGCGGAACTCGGGAACCACGACTGCTACTGCACTGAACGCTACCTGTCGTGACGCTGCGCCGCCGCAGGACGCGCGGACACGCCACGGCAAAGGATGATCACCCGGGGCGGCGGCACCCCCGCGAACCCGGGCGGCAGCAGCGCCGACCGGGGCCGCGGGGGGCCGGATCCGGGCCCCGGAACACACTCCGGGTGATTCACCCACTCGGCCCTCCGGCCGGCCGGTCAGCCCCCGTTGGCCTCGCCCGGGGCCGGCAGGAAGCCGGTGCCGACGAAGTAGCCGAAGTAGCTGCGCAGGGTCGCCCCGGTGATGACCGGCCGGGCCACCCCGCGATCGCCGCCGCCCGCCGGGTGTAGGCGGAGTCGAACACCCGCGTGGGACGCCCGGCCGCACCCTCCTCCGGCTGCCCCGCACCGCCCTGCTGCCCGGCACCGCCCTGCGCGTGGCCGCCGCCCAGGAACAGCTGCGCGGCATTGTCCCGCTGCCGCCCGATCCGCTGCTGCCACGGCTCGATCGGCAGTTGCTCCAGCCGGTATCCCAGGTTCCCGGCGACCCGGAAGACCTGCGACAGCCGTGGCGCCTGCGGGTTGGTCAGGTGGAAGACCGTCCGTTCGACCTCGGCGGTCGCGGCCGGCCGCTGGTCCTGGAGTGCGGCCAGGGCCACCACCGCCGCACTGACATGGTCCACCGGCACCCACCCGGTGGTCTCGTCCAGGTTCTCCGGCACCGCCTGTGCCTGCAAGCAGCCCTTGATGAACTGCCACAGCAGGTCCCGCTCCTGACAGGCCCCGGTCCGTGAGTCGCCGGAGATCCGCGCCGGGCGGTAGACCGTCACCGGGAGCCCGCGCTCACGCGCGGCTCCACCAGGCCCTCGGCCACCCATTTGCTCTGCGAGTAGCCGTCGGGCAGCTCCAGTACCGGCCCGGCCGGGTCCACCTCCGTGATCACCCGGGCCCCGGCCCGGCCGACGGGTACACCCCGGTGGTCGAGATGTAGTGCATGCCGCTGGAGCCGGATTCGGCCACGATCCGCAGCAGTTCCTCGGTTCCGCCGACATTGGCCGCCCGCAGTTCCGCGTACGGGGCGGCGAAGTTGACCCGGGAGCCGTTGTGGAAGACCGGACCGACCCGGCGCAGCAGCGCCCGGCGCTCCGCGTCGGCCAGGCCGAGGCCGGGCGCGGCCAGATCGCCGGGCAGCGGCCGGAGCAGCTCGCGATAGTGCTCCTGCCACAGCCCGTAGCGCTCCAGATTGGAGCGCAGCCGGGCCCCGGCCTCGGCCGGGTCGGCGGCCCGCACCAGGCAGTCCACCGGCCCGCCGGTGCCCTCGATGCTCCGCTCCAGCAGATCCCGCAGGAGGAAGGCGCCCAGGAAACCGGAGGCGCCGGTCAGCAGCGGCGAACGCTCGTCCCGGGCAGGGGTCGGGGGCACCGGCGAACGGGTGATGTCGGCCGCCAGCCGTACGTCCTGGGCGGGGTCCGGCTCCGGCTGTCCGAGCCCGGCCCCCGTCCCGTCCGGGTAGCCGGCACCGTCCGCCCGGTCGGCCTCGTCCGCCGTGCCGTCCAGCAGCCGCCGCAGGCCGTCGACGGTGGGGGCGGCGAAGACCGCCCGCATCGCCAGCCGCACCCCGAGCCTGCTCTCGATCTGCTGGGCCAGCTGCACGACCAGCAGCGAGTGCCCGCCCAGGGCGAAGAAGTCGTCGTCGAGACCGACGTCGCAGACGCCAGGATCTCGCCGAACACCTCGCACAGGATCTTCTCCCGCTCGGTGGCCGGGGCGCGGCGCTCGGCCCGGGTCGTGCTCAGGTCGGGACGGCAGCGCCCGGCGGTCGGTCTTCCCGTTCGGTGTGAGCGGGAGCACGTCGAGCAGGGCGACCACGGAAGGCACCAGATAGTCCGGCAGGGTGCGGGCCAGTGCAGCCCGCAGCAGGGCCGGGGTCACCTCCGCCGTGGCCGTGTCCGACCTGGTACCGGGTACGGCGTAGGCCACCAGCCGCCGGTCCCCCGGACGGTCCTCGCGGACCATCGCGCAGGCGGCGGCCACTTCGGGCAGCGCCTCCAGTGCCGCCTCCACCTCGCCCAGTTCGATCCGGAACCCGCGCAGCTTCACCTGCTCGTCGGCGCGCCCCAGATACTCCAGCCGGCCCTCGGCGCCCCAGCGGACCAGGTCGCCGGTCCGGTACATCCGTCCGCCCCTGGGACCGAAGGGGTCCGCGAGGAAGCGGGTCGCGGTCAGCCCGGAACGGCCCAGATAGCCCCGGGCCAGGCCGCTGCCCGCGACATACAGCTCGCCGCCGACCCCCGGCGGGACCGGGCGCAGTCCCTGGTCCAGTACATACACCCGGGCCTCGCGGATAGGGCCGCCGATCGGCACGGTGCGGACCGGGGCCTGCGGACCCTCCGCGTGCTGGAAGGCACTCATGGTCGCGCAGACCGTGGTCTCCGTCGGCCCGTAGGCGTTGACCAGGCGGTGCTCCGCCGCCCAGCGCCTGGCCAGCGCGGGCGGGCAGGCCTCCCCGGCGAGAATCAGCGTGGTGCCGCGCGGCACCCCTCGGTCGGCATCACCGCCAACGCGGCCGGGGAATGGTGAGATGGGTGACCTCGCGCTCGGCCAGCAACTGCGCCAGGGCCGGCCCGGGGACCAGCTCCGACCGGTCCGCGACCTCCAGGCAGGCGCCGGTCAGCAGCGCCATGCACAGCTCCCAGAACGCGGCGTCGAAACTGATGGAGGCCAGTTGCAGCACCCGGCTGCCCCCGTTCACCCCCAGCCGCTCCACCTGGGTCCGTACCAGGGCGTCCACCCCGCGATGGGTGACGGTGACGCCCTTGGGCACCCCGGTCGAGCCGGAGGTGTAGATCACATACGCCGGGTGATCCGGCCGGGGTAGGCGCCCGGGGTCGGCCGTGTGACCGGTGGACCAGCCCGGCCTGTCGTCCAGATCGACGAACGGCACGGTCGTTTCCGGCAGTTGGCGGCGCTCCCGGCCGGTGCTGATCAGCAGGGCCGGGCGGGCGTCGTCGAGCATGTGGGTGATCCGGGCGGCCGGGTAGTCCGGATCCACCGGCAGATAGGCCGCCCCGGCCTTCAGCACCGCGAGCACGGCCACCACCAGCTCCGCCGACCGCGCAGCGCGAGCGCCACCAGGCTCTCCGCGCCGACGCCCCGGTCGGTGAGATGCCGGGCCAGATCGTTGGCCATGGCATTGCACTGACTGTATGTCAGCTGCGAGCGCGAGTCGCGGACGGCCGGCGCCAGCGGATCGCGGGCCACCTGCTCCAGGAACAACTCGGGTACGGTCAGCGCTCGTTCGTGCCCACTGGGCCCCTGCCCCAGCCGTCCAGCACCGAACGCTCCTGGGCCGTCAGCAGATCGTAGGAGCCCACGCGCCGGTCCGGGTCGGCGGCCACTGCCGCCAGCAGCCGGGCGAACCGGTCGACCATGCCCTGGACCGTCGCCGCCTCGAACAGATCGGTGCTGAAGTCCACGTTCACCACCAGGCCCGTGGGCAGGCCGGCCTGGTCACGGTTCTCGCCGATGGAGAAGGTCAGGTCGAACTTGCTGACGCCGGTGTGCACCGGCAGGCCGGTGACGGTGAGCCCGGGCAGATCCAGCTCGGGGCGGCCTGGTTCTGGAGCACCACCATGGTCTGGAAGAGCGGGTGGTGGTCCTGGCCGCGGGTGGGGTTCAGCGCCTCCACCAGCTGCTCGAACGGCAGATCCTGGTTGGCATAGGCCGCCAGGTCGAACTCGCGGACCCGGGACAGCAGTTCGGCGAAGCTCGGGTCGCCGCTCAGGTCAGCGCGGAGTACCAGGGTGTTGACGAAGAAGCCGACCATGTCGGCCAGGGCCTCGTCGGTGCGTCCGGCCACCGCCGTCCCGAGGGGTATGTCCTCGCCCGCACCGTGCCGGGAAAGCAGCACCGCCACCGCGGCCTGAAGCACCATGAACAACGTACAACCGCAGGCCCGGGCAAGCTCGGCCAGTCCGCGGTGGACATCGGCGCCCAGAGTGAGGGTGAGCGCCTCCCCACGGTTGGTGGGCACCGCCGGCCGCGGATGGTCCAGCGGAAGCTCCAGCAGCTCCGGCGCCCCCGACAACGCCTCCCGCCAGAACGCCAGCTGTCGACCGGCCGCGCTCCCCGGGTCGCTCAGCTCGCCCAGTGCCCGCCGCTGCCAGAGCGCATAGTCCGCGTACTCCACCGGCAGCTCCGGCCAACCCGGCACGCCACCCTCCGCCCGCGCCCGGTAGGCCGCCGCCAGATCGCGGATCAACGGCCCCAGAGACCAGCCGTCGGCCGCGATGTGGTGCACCAGCAGCACCAGTACATGCGACAGCCCGCCCGAACGCAGCAACCGCACCCGCAGCGGCGCCCCGGCCCCGACATCCATCGCCACGCCAACCAGCTCCCGCACCCGAGCCGGCACATCGGCGGTATCCACCTCCTCCACCAGCACGCCCGCGCCGGATCCGTCCCCCACCTCCTGGTACGGAACGCCGCCGGCCACGCCGAACACCGTTCGCAGCACGCTGTGACGCCGCACCACATCGCTCACCGCACCACACAGCGCCTCCTCGTCCAGCGCCCCCTCGAACCGCAGGACCAAGGGGACGTTGTAGGTCGCGCTCGGCCCGCCGAGCTCGTTCAGGAACCACAACCGCAACTGTCCGAAGGACAACGGCACCCGCTCCGGGCGTGGTTGCCGTGTCAGTTCCAGACCCCGCCCAACCCCGTCACCACCCCCACCAAACCCGCCACCACCCGCGCCAACCCCACCACCGTCGGATTCTCAAACACACACCGCACCGACACCTCCACACCCAACACCCCACGCACCCGACCCACCAACCGCGTCGCCAACAACGAATGCCCACCCAACACAAAAAAATCATCCCGAACCCCCACCCGACCCAACCCCAACACCTCCGCAAACAACCGCTCCAACACCTCCTCAAACACCGACCCCGCAACACCCCACCCACACCCCCACCCACCACCGGAACCGGCAACACCCGCCAATCCACCTTCCCATTCACCGTCAACGGCAACCCATCCACCACCACAAACACCGACGGCACCATAAACCCCGGCAAACCCCACCCACAAACCCAGCCAACTCCACCACCCACCACACACCCCTCACCCAACACCACATACGCCACCAAACAACCCCCACCACCACCCACATCCCCCGTACCATCACAAACGCCCCCACCACACCCACATGCCCCAACAACACACCCTCCACCTCACCCAACTCAATCCGAAAACCACGCAACTTCACCAACCCATCCACCCGACCCACAAACACCAACTCACCACCACCATCCCACCGCACCAAATCCCCCGTCCGATACATCCGCCCCCACCACCCACAAACGGATCCGCCACAAACCGCGACGCCGTCAACCCACCCGCACCCACATAACCCCGCGCCACACCCACCCCACCCACATACAACTCCCCACCACCCCACCAGCCACCAACCCCAACCCACCATCCAACACATACAACCGCACCCCATCAAACGCCCGCCCAATCGCCGGCACCCCCACCAACCCACCACCCACCACAAACCGCGACGCAAACGTCGTCGTCTCCGTCGGCCCATACACATGCAACAACCGCGTCCCACCAACAACCCCGCCACCCGACCCATCACCCCCACAGCAGCCGCCTCACCCCCACACACACCAACCCCAACCCCGACAACGCCCACACATCCACCTCCACCAACGCATTAAACAAAGCCGTCGTCAAAAACAACGCCGACACCCCAAACCGACCCACAAACCCCGCAACACCCCCACATCCAAAACCCCCTCCGGACCCACCACCACACACCCACCCGACAACAACGGCACCCACATCTCAAACACCGACGCATCAAACACAAACGCCGAATGCATCAACACCACCTGCGGACCACCCAACCGCCACACCCCATCCCCCGCCAACCCCACCACATCACCATGCGACACCCCCACACCCTTCGGCACCCCCGACGACCCCGACGTAAACATCACATACACCAAACGCGACCCCCACCCACCACCGGCAACCCACCCACACCCACAGACACCACACCCCACCCGCACCCGCACCCGCACCCGCACCCGCACCCGCACCCGCACCCGCACCCAACAACGACACACCATCCCCACCCAACACATCCACCACACCACCCACACCATCAACCACCACCACCGGCAACCCACACCCCACCACCACCCATCCCCCACAAACCCCACACCCACCACCAACGCCTCCAACCCACCAAACCCCCACCACATCCAACCGCTCCACCGGCCACCCACCATCCAACGGCACATACACCCCACCCGCCCGCACCACACCCAAACACCCCACCACCAAACCAGCCGAACGCCCCACCAACACACCCACCCCACCCTCAACCCCACACCCAACCCCACCAACCACCCAGCCACCACCCCGACAACCCCCACAACTCCCCATACGACAACGACACACCCTCACCCACCACCGCCAACACATCCGAACCCGCACCCACCCGCAACCCCACCAAATCCCCCACACTCAACTCCGACCCGGCTCCGTCCGGCCCTGCCATGGGCGCCGGGAGCCGCGAACCGCAGCCCTGCTCCAGCAGCCGCTCGGCCTCACCCGCCAGCAGCACCGACAGGCCGTTGACCCGACGGTCCAGATCGGTCGCCAGCACATCGAGCACCAGCCGCAGCCGTTCGGCGATCAGGCCGACGGCGTCGCGGTCGAACGCCGGGGTGCGGTAGCCGAAGGTGATCCGCAGGTCGTCCCCGGGCGCAACGGTAAGGGTCATCGGATAGTGAGCAGCGTCGGAGCCGTGGAAACCGGTGATCCGGAGCCCAGGCAGGCCCTCCTGAGCCCGCCGCAGAGCCTCGGCGTCCATCGGGTAGTTCTCGAACACCAGCAGGGTGTCGAAGAGTTCATCCAGCTCGGTCAGCGGCCGCAGGTCGGTCAGGCCCAGATGGGTGCTGCCCATCAGCTGCGCCTGGGTGCTCTGGAGCCGCTCCAGCAGGTCGGCGACGGTGTCGTCGGCGCGTATCCCGAGCCGGACCGGCACGGTGTTGATGAACAGACCGACCATCGATTCGACGCCCGGCAGTTCCGGCGGACGCCCCGAGACCGTGGTACCGAAGAGCACGTCGTCCTGGCCGGTGAGCCGGTGCAGCAGGATCCCCCAGGCACCCTGCACCAGCGTGTTCATGGTCAGCCGGTGCCTGCGGGCGGTCTCACCCAGCCGAGCGGTGGTCTCCGGGCCCAGGGTCAGCACCAGTTGCTCCGGCAGCTCGCCGGTGGCAGCCGTCGTGGTCCGGGTCGGCCCGGCAAGCAGGGTCGGCTCCTCGATTCCGGCCAGTGCCCCGCGCCAGGCATCCAGTGCCGCCGGGCGGTCCTGGGAGGAGAGCCAGGCCAGGTAGTCACGGTAGGGGGCGACCCGGGGCAGACCCCGCTCGTCCCCACCGGTGGCATACAGCTCGAACAGATCACGCACCAGCAGCGGTGTCGACCAGCCGTCGAACAGGATGTGATGGGCGGTCAGAACTAAGCGGAACTGCGTCCGCGCCATCCGGACCAGGGTGAAACGCAGCAACGGCGGCTCGGACAGGTCAAAGCGCCGGATGCGGTCGGCTGTCAGGAAGGCAGCCAGCCGCCGTTCCCGCTCGGTCTCGCCGTAGCCACCGAGGTCCAGTTGCTCGAAGTCCGCCGGCACCTCGACGGCGACCGCCTGGATCGGCTCGTCGAGGTCCTCGTACAGGAAGCCGACCCGCAGGTTGGCGTGCCTGCGCAGCAGCCCGTCCGCCGCCGCCCGCAGCGCCACCGGATCCACCAGGCCGTCGATGTCGAAGACGAACTGGGCCGTGTAGACGTCCACCGACTCGGTGTCGTACAGGGCATGGAACAGCATGCCCGATTGCAGCGGCGTCAACGGCAGGACGTCCTGTAGCTGAAAGCCGGTCACTTTCGTCCACCCCACTTGGATTGCAGTCGGTCGAGCTGAGTCTGGTTGAGCGACACCAGCGGAAGGTCGGACGGCGTGTAGCCGCCGGCGTCAGGGGCCTGCGCATGCTGCGCGATCGACCGCAGCGCCCGCAGCCAGCCGTCGGCGAGCCGCTGGACGTCCTGCTGTTCCAGCAGTTCCGCCGGCCAGTCGACGCGCGCGACCAACTCCGGCCCCCCGGGGAGGTCCTGAGTGTAGGCATTGATGTCCAGCACATGGTGCACCGGCATGCCCGGATCCTGGCTGCGCGGGCCGCCGCCTTGCGGCAGTGGCTGCCAGTCCGCCCCCGGCAGCCTTGCTCCGGATGAACCACCCTGACGGCCCAGGTAGTTGAAGCCGATCTGCGGGGTCGGCGCCTCGCGCAGCTGCTCCCGGGTGGCCGGGTTCAGCTGCCGCAACAGGCCGTAGCCGATGCCGTGGTCCGGCAGCTCCCGCAACTGCTCCTTGACCCGCTTCAGCGCGCGGTCGACCAGAGCGGCATCCAGGGCCTGTGCCTCCACCCGGCTCACCGGGCCCGGATCCAACCGGACGGGTACATGCTGGTGAACCAGCCGACGGTACGGGTCAGATCGGCACGGTCGTCGATCCCCTCGCGGCCGTGGCCCTCCAGGTCGAGCAGCAACGCGGGCTCCTGGCCGGTGCCGCGCTCGGCACGCCAGTCGACCACGGCCAGTGCCAGTGCCGTCAGCAGGACGTCGTTGACACCCGCATGGAAGGCGGTCGGGGCGGTCGTCAGCAGTGGCTGCGTCCATTCGGCCGGCAGCCGCACGGTCAGCGTCCGCAGTTCCTCGGCCGTGTCACGGGCCGGATCCAGCGGTCGGCGACCCAGCTGCGGATCCGGGGTCGCCAGCAGCCGCTGCCACAGCGGCAGTTCGGCGAGGCGCCGATCGCTGTGCGCGTCCGCGACCAGGAGTTCGGCCCACCTGCGGTAGGAGGTGAGCACAGGCGGCAGCGCGGACACCTGGTCGCCGCTGCCAGCCGCGTCGGCTCCACGCGAGCCGTCCCGGACCCCGGTCGCCGCCTCCCAGGCCGTCGCCAGGTCGGAGACAAGCGTGCGCCAGGAGACCGCGTCGACCACCAGATGGTGCCCGAGCAGGAGCAACTGTCCCGGGTGGGAGGGCCCGGCGTCGAACCAGACGACCTCCAGTACCCGCGCGGCCCCGGGCCGCAGCCGGCGCCGGGCAGCCTCGCCGGCCTGGGCCACCACCGCGGCGGTGGCCAGGTCGTCCAGTTGCGGATGTCGACCCGCGTCAGCCGCTCGTGCGCGGCACCGCCAGCACTCCAGGCCGCGGCGGCGCCTTCGCCACCGGTGACCCGCAACCGCAGCGTGTCATGGTGGTCGATCAGCATCTGCAACGCGTGCACCAGGTCCTTCTCGTCCGCCCCGGCGGGGAACGCAGCATGGTGGACTGGTTGTAGCCGTCGAGCGGTCCGGGACGGTCCAGGAACCAGGCGGATGGGCGTCAGCGGCAACTCACCGGTACCGGATCGGCGGTGACCTGGAGGGCCTCGCGAGCGGAACCGCGACCGCGGCGATCGCCTCCGGGGTGCGCACAAAGACATCGCGGGGAGTGATCACCAGCCCGGCCCGGCGGGCCCTGCTGACCACCTGGATGGACAGGATGCTGTCGCCGCCGAGTGCGAAGAAGTCGTCGTCGGCGCCGACCGCACTGGTCCCCAGAATGTCCGCGAAGACTTCACTGAGGATTCGTTCCTGCTCGGTCCGCGGCCACGCCCCGACACCCGACCCGCATCCACCCCCGGAACCGGAAGCGCCCCCGATCCACCTTCCCATTCGGCAACAACGGCAACGCATCCAACACCACCCACACCGACGGCACCATATACCCCGGCAACACCTCCCCCAACACCCGCCGAACCCCCTCCACCGACACACCCACACACCCCCGTCAAACACCACATACCCCACCAACCGACCACCATCACCACTCACCACCACACACCCACCCACCACACCCAACATCCAACAACGCCGCCTCCACCTCACCCAACTCCACCGGAAACCACGCACCTGATCATCCACCCGACCACAAACTCCAACACCCCATCCCCACCCCACCGCACCACATCCCCGTCCGATACATCCGCTCCCCACCACCCACAAACGGATCCCCCACAAACCGCGACGCCGTCAACCCACCCCGACCCAAATACCCCCGCGCCAACCCCGCACCCCCACATACAACTCACCACACACCCCCACCGGCACCAAACCCAACCCACCATCCAACACATACACCCGCACATTCTGAATCGGCCCACCAATCGGCACCACACCACCACTGCCACTGCCACTGCCACTGCCACTGCCACTGCCACTCTCCAGCACAAACCGATGAGCCGTCACATCAATCGCAGCCTCAGTCGGCCCATACACATTCACCACCTCAACCCCCCACTCACCCACCACCGCGAAGCCAACCCCACCGACAACACCTCACCACCCGACACCACCAACCGCAAACACCCAGGCACCCCCACCGAACCACCCTCCAACACCGCCAACAACAACGACGGCACGAACTGCGCCACCGTCACACCCAACCCACCCATCACCCCCAACAAACCATCCGGATCCCGACTCAACCCCGACGGCACCACACACACCGACGCACCATGCAACAACGGCAACCACACCTCCCACACCGACGCATCAAAACTCGCCGACGTCCGCGCCAACACCCGATCCCCCACACCCAACCCCACAAACCCCGCCAACCACACCATATGATTCACCAACGCCCCATGCCCCACCACCACACCCTTCGGCACCCCCGACGAACCCGACGTATAAATCACATACGCCGCATCACCCCCCGACACCACCACACCCCCACCAAACCCAACACCCGAACCCTGACCAGAACCAGAACCCGAACCCCCGACAACACCTCCGACAACCCCACCACCGGAACACCCAACACCCCACCATCCAACCCCCACCCATCCACACCCACCACCACCACCGGACACGCATCACCCACCATAAACACCAACCGCCCCACCGGATACTCCGGATCCAACGGCAAATACGCCGCACCCACCTTCAACACACCAACATCGCCACAACCAACCCCACCGACCCCGGCAACGCCAACCCCACCACATCCCCCACACCCACACCACAACCCACCAAAACCCCGCCACCACATCCGACCGCGCATCCAACTCCGCATACGACAACTCCACCACCCCATCCACCACCGCAACCGCCCCAGGACACCGACCCACCACCAAACCAAACAACTCCGGCACCGACACCACCCCAACCCAACACCCACACCACAACCCAACCCCAACAACCCCTCACGACCACCCACACCCAACACATCAAACGACCCCACCCGCACCCCCGCATCAACCACCACCACACCCAACAACCCCACCAACCGCTCCACCAACAACCCCACACCCCCACCCCAAACACATCAGACGAAAACTCCAGGCTGCCCTCGATACCGCCGAGTCCGGTGTCCTGGTCCCTGGTCTCGGTAAAGCTGAAGGTGAGGTCGAACTTGCTGATCCCGGTGTGGACCGGCTGCCGGCCCACGGTGATCCCGGGCAGGTCGATCTCCGCGGACTCCTGGTTCTGGAGCACCAGCATGGTCTGGAAGAGCGGGTGATGATCCTGCGCCCGCGTCGGCCGCAGCGCGTCCACCAACACCTCGAACGGCACGTCCTGGTTGGCGTAGGCCGCCAGGTCGAACTCCCGTACCCGATCCAGGAGCTCCCGGAAGGTCGGGTTGCCGCTCAGGTCGGTCCGCAGCACCAGGGTGTTGACGAAGAAGCCGACCATGTCGTCCAGGGCCTCGTCAGTCCGCCCGGGCCACGCCGTCCCCAAGGGGATGTCCTCACCCGCAACCATGTCGCGACAGCAGTACGGCCACCGCAGCCTGAAGCACCATGAACAATGTGCACCCACTCGCGCGAGCCAGCTCGGTCAGCCCGCGATGCACCTCAGCGTCCACCACAAACGGCACCACATCCCCCGCGGTTGCTCGAAACCGCCGGACGCGGATTCTCCAGCGGAAGCTCCAACAACTCCGGCACTCCCGCTAGTGCCTCCCGCCAAACGCCAACTGCCGAGCCGCCACGCTCCCCGGATCGTCGGCGTCACCCAGTACACCCGCTGCCACAACGTGTAGTCCACATAGTCCACCGGCAGCTCCACCCACTCCGGCGCCCGCCCCGACCGCGCACGGTAGGCCAGGCCCAGATCACGTGCCAACGGCGCCAGCGACCAACCATCCGCCGCGATGTGGTGCACCACCAGCACCAGCACATGGAGTCCGGTCCCGACCGGAACAGCCGCACCCGCAACGGCATTTCGGACCGCACATCAAAGGTCGACGACACCGCGTCGGTGAGAGCCTGCTCCAGCCGGTCCGGCTCCACCTCGTACACAGTGGTGTCCAGCTCGACGGCCGACGGCTCCAGCACCAACTGCCGGCACACCATCAGCCTCCGGAAACACCGTACGCAGACTCGCATGCGCCCCACCAGATCCGCAACGCCCACCACAACGCACGCACATCCAACGGACCGTCAAGCCGCAGCACCATAGGCACGTTGTACGTGGGACTGGCCCCCTCCAGACGATCCAGGAACCACAACCGCTGCTGAGCCGAAGACAACGGCAACAGCTCCGGACGTGACTGCCGCACCAGAGCCGTCCGGCCCGGTCCGCGTCCCGAGCGCGGCCGCCAGCCCGGCGACGGTGGGTGGTCGAACAGCGTCCGGACTCCCAGCTCCACTCGAGCACCGACCGCACCCGGCTGACCAGCCGCGTCGCCAGCAGTGAGTGGCCGCCGATCCGGAAGAAGTCGTCGTCGACGCCGACCCGCTCGACTCCGAGTACGCCGGCGAACAGGCCGCAGAGGATCTCCTCGGACGCTGTCCGCGCGGCACGGCCGCCCCCGCCGGAGACCGCCGGTGCCGGCAGCGCCCGCTGGTCCACCTTGCCGTTGGAGTCAGCGGCAGCGCGTCCAGCAGTACGAACGCAGCACCTGGTACTCCGGCAGCGCCCGGCCGGCCCCGGCGGCGAGCCCGGCCGGGTCGAGCACCGCTCCGGCCGAGGGCCACCACGTAAGCGACCAGTCGCCGGTCACCCGAGGTCCTCGCGGACCAGTACAAAGGCGTCAGCGACCCCCGGAAGGGCAGCCAACACCCCTTCCACCTCGCCCAGTTCGATCCGGTAGCCGCGCAGCTTGATGACTGTCGGCGCGAGAGGTACCACCTGCCCGTCGGCGTTCCAGCGGACCAGGTCGCCGGTGCGTACATCCGGCCGCCGTGGGTCGAACGGGTCCCCACAAGCGGGTGGCGGTCGCGGCCGGACGCCGCTGTATCCCGGGCCGCACCCGGCCGGAGATGTACAGCTCACCGGTGACCCGGGCGGAACCGGCCGCAGGCCCGGCGTCCAGCACCCGCAGCCGCATACCGGCGAGCGGACGCCCGATCGGCGGCGGCCCGACCGGGTGACCGGAGTGACCGATAGCGACTGGCGAAGGTGGTGGCTCGGTCGGGCCGTAGACATGCCACACCTGGGTGTCCGGCAGCGCGTTCGCCAGTTGCTGCATGGCGTCGGCGACGCCAGCTCACCACCCGCACAGATCATCCGGAGACCGGCGAAGGAGCCGGATCCGTCTCGGCCAGCACGTTGAACAGCCGGGTCAGGAACACCGCGGTCACACCGCCGGTGTCACCACCTCACGCAACAGGTGCGGCTCCAAGGTGCCGCAGGGGCGACCACTACCCGCCGCCGCCCAGCAGCGGCGCCCAGATCTCGAAGGTGGAGCGTCGAAGACATAGGCCAATGCATCAGCACCCTGGGCCACGCCCGCAGCCCAGCCGCCGTCCTCGGCCAGCGCCACGACATCCGCGTGGGACACCCGACGCCCCTTGGGCACACCGGTCGAGCCAGAGGTGAACATCACATACGCCAGCTGCCGGACCGTCCACGGCCACCGGGAGCGGGCCCGGCCGGGCCGGGCCGGGAGACCAGGCCTCCACGGGCGTCCACCAGCAGTACCGGCAGAGTCCTGCTCACCCGGTTGACCCAGGATGGTCCGCATGCTCGACGCCGACCACCAGTGCCCTGATCCCGGCGACGTCCGTCACCTGGTCCAGACGTTCCTCGGCCAGCGCGTGTTCCAGGGGCACATAGCGCCGCCGGACCGCACGGCGGCCAGAGAGGCGGTGACCACGCCGGCCGAGCGCCCCAGCAGGATCCCCACGCCGTCCTCGGCGCGGACCCCAGGCCGGTCAGGCAGCCGCCAACTCGGCTGAGAGCAGGTCCAGTTCCCGGTACGACAGTGGCTCGCCGTCGCCGGACACCGCCACCGCGTCGGGATGCGCCGCCACCTGGGCCGCGAACAGCTGCGGCAGTCCCGCCGCAGGCAGGTCGGCCGACAGCCGCGCGCCCTCGCCCCATTCGGCGAGCCGGACACGCTCGTCGGTGGACAGCAGGTCATAGGCACGCAGGGGCGGTCGCGGGTCGGCGACGACCGCTTCCAGCAGTCGGGTCAGCCGCCCGGCGAAGGCCTCCACCGTAGCGGCGTCGAAGAGCGCGGTGGCGTACTCGATGCCCGCCGTCAGGCCGCCTTCGCCGGGATCCTCACTGAAGGCGAAGGTCAGATCGAACTTGCTGATCCCGTTGTGCGCCAGGCGGTCGGTCACCGTCAGACCGGCAACTCGACCGCCGCGGTCTCCTGGTTCTGCAGAACCAGCATGGTCTGGAAGAGCGGGTGGTGGTCCCGTGCCCGGACCGGGTTGAGGTGCTCCACCAGGCGCTCGAACGGCAGCAGGTCCTGGTGTGCGTAGGCGGCCAGGTCGAACTCCCGCACCCGGGACAGCAGTTCCCGGAAGGTCGGATCGCCGCTCAGGTCGGTCCGCAGTACCAGGGTGTTGACGAAGAAGCCGACCATGTCCTCCAGCACGGCATCGGTGCGGCCTGCGACCGGGCTGCCGAGGGGAATGTCCTCCCCCGCGCCATGGCGGCAGAGCAGGGTCGCCACGGCCGCCTGCAACACCATGAACAAGCTGCTATTGGAGGACATCGCCAGCTCGCGAGCCGGGCGTGCAGCTCCGGCTCCAGGGTGTAGCCGAAGACCTGGCCCGCACTGTCCACCACGGCCGGACGCGGTCGATCCAGGGCAGCCGCAGCAGCCCTGGGCCTCGGCCAGGGCCTGTTCCCAGAAGGAGAGTTGACGTGAGACCACGCTCTCCGGATCGGTCTCGTCACCGAGCATGGCGCGCTGCCAGAGCGCGTAGTCGGCGTACTGGACGGCCAGCTGCGGCTGTCCGGAGATGCTTCCCGCCATTCGGTCGCGGTAGGCAGCTCCCAGATCACGTACCAGCGGCGCCAAGGACCAGCCGTCCCCGGCGATGTGATGGAGTACCAGAACCAGGGTGTGGCTCGCGGCCCCGGTCCGGAACAGCGACCGCGCAGAGGGACGTCGTGGACGTCGAAGGGGCTGGTCACCGCCTCGGTGACGGCGTTCCAGCGCATCGGGGTCGATGTCCAGCACAGGCAGCGCCGGCTCCATCGCATCCGGGTCCAGTATCAGCTGGTACGGGACGCCGTCCCGCTCCGGAAGACCGTACGCAGCGCCTCATGCCGACGCACCAGCACACAGGGCCTTGCCGCAGGGTGTCGACCTGAAGCTGCCCCTCCATCTCCATGACCAGGGCAGGTTGTAGCTGAAGCTCGGCCTTCGAGCTGGTCGGACCACAGCCGCTGCTGGGCGAACGACAGCGGAATCAGTTCCGGACGCGGGCCCGGAACCACAATGCTGCGGGCCTGGCGCCGGCGCCGAGCTCCTGCGCCAGAGCTCGGCGACCGTCGGGTGCTCGAAGATCAGCCGGACCGGAACCTCCACCGAGCACCGACCTGATCCGGCTCGCCAGCCGGGTCGCCAGCAGGGAGTGCCCTCGAGTTCGAAGAAGCCCTCATCGATCCCGACCCGGGGCACTCCCAGTATCTCCGCGAAGACTTCGCTGAGGATTCGTTCCTGCTCGGTCCGCGGCCCACGCCCGACACCCGACCCGCATCCACCCCCGGAACCGGAAGCGCCCGCCGATCCACCTTCCCATTCGGCAACAACGGCAACGCATCCAACACCACCCACACCGACGGCACCATATCCCCGGCAACACCTCCCCCAACACCCGCCGAACCCCCTCCACCGACACACCCACCACACCCCCGTCAAACACCACATACCCACCAACCGACCACCATCACCACTCACCACCACACACCCACCACCACACCCACATCCAACAACGCCGCCTCCACCTCACCCAACTCCACCCGGAAACACGCACCTTCACCTGATCATCCACCCGACCACAAACTCCAAACCCATCCCCACCCCACCGCACCACATCCCCCGTCCGATACATCCGCCCCCACCACCCACAAACGGATCCCCACAAACCGCGACGCCGTCAACCCACCCCGACCCAAATACCCCGCGCCAACCCGCACCCCCCACATACAACTCACACCCCCCACCGGCACCAAACCCAACCCACCATCCAACACATACACCCGCACATTCTGAATCGGCCACCAATCGGCACCACACCACCACTGCCAGCCACTGCCACTGCCACTGCCACTGCCACTCTCCAGCACAAACCGATGAGCCGTCACATCAATCGCAGCCTCAGTCGGCCCATACACATTCACCACCTCAACCCCCACTCCCACCACCGCGAAGCCAACCCCCACCCACCAACACCGACACCACCAACCGCAAACACCCAGGCACCCCCACCGAACCACCCTCCAACACCGCCAACAACAACGACGGCACGAACTGCGCCACCGTCACACCCAACCCACCCATCACCCCAACAAACCATCCGGATCCCGACTCAACCCCGACGGCACCACACACACCGACGCACCATGCAACAACGGCAACCACACCTCCCACACCGACGCATCAAAACTCGCCGACGTCCGCGCCAACACCCGATCCCCACACCCAACCCCACAAACCCCGCCAACCACACCATATGATTCACCAACGCCCCATGCCCCACCACCACACCCTTCGGCACCCCGACGAACCCGACGTATAAATCACATACGCCGCATCACCCCCCGACACCACACCCCCACCAAACCCAACACCCGAACCCTGACCAGAACCAGAACCCGAACCCCCCGACAACACCTCCGACAACCCCACCACCGGAACACCCAACACCCACCATCCAACCCCCACCCATCCACACCCACCACCACCACCGGACACGCATCACCCACCATAAACACCAACCGCCCCACCGGATACTCCGGATCCAACGGCAAATACGCCGCACCCACCTTCAACACACCCAACATCGCCACAACCAACCCCACCGACCCCGGCAACGCCAACCCCACCACATCCCCCACACCCACACCACAACCCACCAAAAACCCCGCCACCACATCCGACCGCGCATCCAACTCCGCATACGACAACTCCACCACCCCATCCACCACCGCAACCGCCCCAGGACACCGACCCACCACCAAACCAAACAACTCCGGCACCGACACCACCCCCAACCCAACACCCACACCACAACCCAACCCAACAACCCTCACGACACCCACACCCAACACATCAAACGACCCCACCCGCACCCCGCATCAACCACCACCACACCCAACAACCCACCAACCGCTCCACCAACAACCCCACACCCCCCACCCCAAACACATCAGACGAAAACTCCAGGTATCCATCCAGGCCGGCCGGCTTGCCGTGCTCGTCATGGAGCTCGGTGATGGAGAAGGTCAGATCGAACCGGCTCACGCCGGTGTGCACAGGCATGCTGCCGACCGTGAGCCCGGGCAAGTCCAGCTCGGGGGCGGCCTGGTTCTGGAGCACCAGCATGGTCTGGAAGAGCGGGTGATGGTCGCGGCTGCGCGTCGGGTTGAGCGCCTCCACCAGCTGCTCGAACGGCAGATCCTGATGTGCATAGGCCGCCAGGTCGAACTCGCGCACCGGGCGAGCACCTCCTGGAAGGTCGGGTTCCCGCTGAGATCCGTCCGCAGCACCAGGGTGTTGACGAAGAAGCCGACCATCTCGGCCAGGGCCTCGTCGGTCCGCCGGCCACCGCCGTCCCCAACGGGATGTCCTCACCCGCGCCGTGCCGCGACAGCAGCACCGAAACGGCGGCCTGAAGCACCATGAACAGAGTGCATCCGTTTGCGCCGGCCAGCTCGGTCAGCCCGCGATGCACCTCAGCGTCCACCACAAACGGCACCACACCGCCGCGGTTGCTCGAAACCGCCGGACGCGGATTTTCCAGCGGGAGCTCCAGCAGCTCCGGCGCCCCTGCCAACGCCTCCCGCCAGAAGGCCAAATGCCGGCCGGACGCACTGTCCGGATCGCCACCGTCACCAGCACATCCCGCTGCCACAAGGTGTAGTCCGCATAGTCCACCGGCAGCTCCACCCACCCCGGCATGCCACCCTCGACCCGCGCACGGTAGGCCAGGCCAAGATCGCGTGCCAACGGCGCCAGGGACCAACCATCCGCGGCAATGTGGTGCATCACCAGTGCCAGTACATGGGACTCCGGTCCCGACCGGAACAGCCGCACCCGCAAAGGTACTTCGGACCGCACATCGAAGGTCAGCGACACCGTGTCGGCCAGGGCCTGCTCCAGTCGCTCGGGAGCGACCTCGTACACGGTGGTGTCCAGCTCGACGGCCGACGCTTCCAGCACCAACTGCCGCGGCACACCGTCAGCCTCCGGAAACACCGTACGCAGACTCGCATGCCGCCCCACCAGATCCCGCAACGCCCACCACAACGCACTCATATCCAACGGACCGTCAAGCCGCAGCACCATCGGCACGTTGTACGTGGGACTGGCCCCCTCCAGACGATCCAGGAACCACAACCGCTGCTGAGCCGAAGACAACGGCAGTACCTCCGGGCGTGGTTGCCGTGTCAGTTCCAGACCCCGCCCAACCCCGTCACCACCCCCCACCAAACCCGCCACCACCCGCGCCAACCCCACCACCGTCGGATTCTCAAACACACACCGCACCGACACCTCCACACCCAACACCCCACGCACCCGACCCACCAACCGCGTCGCCAACAACGAATGCCCACCCAACACAAAAAAATCATCCCGAACCCCCACCCGACCCAACCCCAACACCTCCGCAAACAACCGCTCCAACACCTCCTCAAACACCGACCCCGCAACACCCCCACCCACACCCCCACCCACCACCGGAACCGGCAACACCCGCCAATCCACCTTCCCATTCACCGTCAACGGCAACCCATCCACCACCACAAACACCGACGGCACCATAAACCCGGCAACACCCCACCCACAAACCCAGCCAACTCCCCACCACCCACCACACACCCCTCACCCAACACCACATACGCCACCAAACAACCCCCACCACCACCCACATCCCCCGTACCATCACAAACGCCCCCACCACACCCACATGCCCCAACAACACACCCTCCACCTCACCCAACTCAATCCGAAAACCACGCAACTTCACCAACCCATCCACCCGACCCACAAACACCAACTCACCACCACCATCCCACCGCACCAAATCCCCCGTCCGATACATCCGCCCCCACCACCCACAAACGGATCCGCCACAAACCGCGACGCCGTCAACCCACCCGCACCCACATAACCCCGCGCCACACCCACCCCACCCACATACAACTCCCCCACCACCCCACCAGCCACCAACCCCAACCCACCATCCAACACATACAACCGCACCCCATCAAACGCCCGCCCAATCGCCGGCACCCCCACCAACCCACCACCCACCACAAACCGCGACGCAAACGTCGTCGTCTCCGTCGGCCCATACACATGCAACAACCGCGTCCCCACCAACAACCCCGCCACCCGACCCATCACCCCACAGCAGCCGCCTCACCCCCACACACACCAACCCCAACCCCGACAACGCCCACACATCCACCTCCACCAACGCATTAAACAAAGCCGTCGTCAAAAACAACGCCGACACCCCAAACCGACCCACAAACCCCCGCAACACCCCCACATCCAAAACCCCCTCCGGACCCACCACCACACACCCACCCGACAACAACGGCACCCACATCTCAAACACCGACGCATCAAACACAAACGCCGAATGCATCAACACCACCTGCGGACCACCAACCGCCACACCCCATCCCCCCCAACCCCACCACATCACCATGCGACACCCCCACACCCTTCGGCACCCCCGACGACCCCGACGTAAACATCACATACACCAAACGCGACCCCCACCCCCACCGGCAACCCACCACACCCACAGACACCACACCCCACCCGCACCGCACCCGCACCCGCACCCGCACCCGCACCGCACCCACCCGCACCCAACAACGACCCCCCCACCACATCCCCACCCAACACATCCACACACCACCCACACATCAACCACCACCACCGCAACCCACACCCCACCACCCACCCATCCCCCACAAACCCCACACCCACCACCAACGCCTCCAACCCCACCAAACCCCCACCACATCCAACCGCTCCACCGGCCACCCACCATCCAACGGCACATACACCCCACCCGCCCGCACCACACCCAAACCCACCACCACAAACCAGCCGAACGCCCCACCAACACACCCACCCCACCCTCAACCCCACACCAACCACCAACCACCAGCCACCACCCCGACAACCCCCACAACTCCCATACGACAACGACACACCCTCACCCACCACCGCCAACACATCCGAACCCGCACCCACCCGCAACCCACCAAATCCCCACACTCAACTCCGACTGGTCCAGCGGCGCGCCGATGCCGTTCGCGAGGACCGCCGCAGCAGTCTCCTGGTCCAGCGAACGCAGGCGCGCGACCGGCGACTGCGGATCGGCCGCCGCGAGTTCATTGAGCAGGGTGGCGATGCACTGCTGGTGCGGGAGGACGTCCTCCGGCCGGTAGAGCGTCTCGTTGATGTCGAACCCGACCAACGGCCCGTTCTCCTCGGACCGTTCACAGATGAACAGCGAGACGTCGTCGACCGGCCCGGTCGACAGCACCCGAGAGGTGGCACTGCTGCCGGCGAAGTCGAGCCCGTAGTCATAGGGCATCACGTTCACGGTGATGCTGGAGAGCCGCAGATCCTCCCCGGTGAGGCCGAGGTCACGGACCAACTCCTCCCGGGGTAGCGGCGATGTCGCAGCGCCAGTCGCATCTCGGTGGAGACGGAGCGGATCAGCTCGTCCACGGTCATCCCGGGAGACCCGAACCCGCAGCGGCAGCACATTGGCGGTCATCCCGACCATGCGCGCATGCTGTTGCGGCGTCCGTGCGAGGCGAGTCCGATGGCGACCTCGGAGTCGCCGGTGACCCGGGAGAGGTGGAGGGCGACGGCGCTCACCACGACCGCCGACCAGGTGGTCCTGCTCGCGGAAGCCAGGCGGCGGAGCTCCGCCAACCTGCGGAGCGAGCGTCTCCCCCTGGTGCAGTCGGTGGCGGCCGAGGCGCTGATCGAGGCGGACGCTGCCGCCCCCTCCTCCCCGATCCGTTGCCGGCGTCGCTCAACGAAGGTGCCCCGGTCCTCCCAGTCGGCCGGATAATCCGCGTACTTCTGGGTCCAGTAGGCGCGATCGCTCTCGAAGTCCGGCGAGCCGCAGTACGCGAGTTCGTCGTCGACCAGGGCACATATAGGGGAGAAGACCGGCGGGAGGTCACCGCCGGCCATTTTGGCCGTGTACATTTCAGCGATCCGATGAGCGACCACCGAGCCACTTAGACCGTCCATGACAATGTGGTGATACCGGGAGTACCAGTAATGCAGCTCGGGCCCGAGCCGCAGCAGGGCGTAGGTCTGGGTGGGGGCGGCCAGCGAGTCGACACGGGCCATGTCCTCCGCCATATAGCGCTCAGCTGCGGCGGAGGGGTCGGGCTCAGCGCTCAGATCGACCAGCGGACAGCCCGGAGCCGGTCTCGACGCGGCCCGCTGCCAGGGAACATCGTCCTGAACCACGAACTCGATGTTCATCGCCTCGAATTCCTGGGCGACACTCCTGAGCGCGGCATCGAATAACTTCTCGTCGAGCGGTCCTGATATCTCCAGGATCTCGGCGATGTTGTACTTGGTGCTCTCCGGGTCCAGCTGCTGCCCGTACCACACACCCCGTTGCGCCGCAGTCAACGGTATGAGACTTCCCTGGTTTTCCGGCATTCCGACCAAACCCTTTCGAGAGTTGACTTCCCGCGCTTACCACGAGCCCGGGCGATATTCCGGGTGCAGGCCGGAGCGACCTCTCCGCCGAACTGCGCGAGGGCATATCGAGCCGACCGCCACCGGCTTTCCCATAAAAGCGCACCGAACCACAGGGCGGCGGGCACAAAGAGGACGGGCCTCCCCGGCGAGCCCCCAACGCATTCGTCGGATTCCCGCCGGGCATAGATTCTCGGCGCGGTCGAGCCGCGCGACGGCCTCCCCGGGGCGCGCCCTGACCGGCGCGACTCCCTAACGGAGCCGTACTAGTTGTCCTCGGCCTCCATGGCCGCGACCAGGCTGGCCGGGCGCATGTCCACCCAGGTGGCCTCAACGAAGTCGAGACACTCCTGCCGCGACCCCTCCGACCGAGCCACCTCCCACCCACCCGGCACCTCGATGGTGACGGGCCAGAGAGAGTACTGGCGTTCCTCGTTGATCAGCACAATGAACCGAGCCGAATCATCGTCAAAGGGGTTAGCCACGACTTCCTTGCTCCTTAATTCTCTTACTGTCCTGCATGTCACCAGGTAATCGAGGAGTCAGCCGCGCTCCGCGCCCCCATCTGCGTTTCCACGGCCCAGGCTGCATTCTCTTCGCCATCGTGGAGCGTGTGTATGCTACACCATCAAATCTTCACAAGGGGGCGAAGACGAACGGCCCCACAAGCGGCCTCCCGTGGATCTCGTCTGCCCCTTCGGACGCCCGCCTACACGCAGAGAGAATCAGCGGAATGACCGATTCCGACGTCAACAGGCTGCCCACCTGGTAATTCGCGGGCCGAGGAGGACCGCCAAGCTCGAAACTACGGGCAATACCCCGGCACACCCTGACTCCGAGTGACCGGTAAATCTGGCGCAGCCCTCAACAACGTGTTCAAACAAGGGGCGCGCGCGCAGTAGTACGCGCCCTCGGGTGATGCAATGTGCCCCCGTGCGCCCCCTGCTGCCCCGACCGTCGGCCCAGCCAGAACCTCGCCCGGGCCCGCCCCAGGCGCACATCCACAGCAGGAGGAGGCAGCGACCTGCCGCAGTCGACTGGACACCCGGAGTGACACATCGGCACGGATATGGTCCAGGTCACCGGCGGGCGTCGTGGAGCTTGATCCACTGTGGCGGTGGGTGGCCGGGCCCTCACCGGCTGCCGACCGTGTGGGACAGCTCACCCGCCCCCCGCTGTGGCGCGGACCACGAAAACCCCGCCAGAGCCCCGATCCGCGCCCCGGACACCGCAATATCCACCCCAAACCGGCCCCAATACCGCCGGTAACCCCACCCTGACCAGCAACAACACCCAACACTTGGACTAAACCCACCCGTTGCCTACCTTCGAAGAAGTGCAACGAGCACCCCGGGCCGACCCGCCCGCACGTTCCCGTCCTGTTCACGGGAACGCAGCCGCAGCGGGACCCGCGCCGACACCGCCCACGCCCACCCGGGCCCGGCACTCGGCCGACGGAACCCACCCAGCGGACCACCGCGCGCACCCCAGCGCGCCCTGCGCCACGCCACCCCGGGACCGACGAGAGGTAATACATGATCTTCCGCCGCGAGAACGACGCCGCCCGCACCGCCACCGAGGGCACCCGCAAGCACAACCGCCTGCGCGCCGCCCTGATCACCGGCGCGGTCGTCGCCGCCCCCGTGGCCGGCCTGGTCACCGCCAGCACCGCCTCCGCCGCCACCCCCTCCACCTGGGACGCCGTCGCCCAGTGCGAAAGCACCGGCAACTGGGCCGCCAACACCGGCAACGGCTTCTACGGCGGCCTCCAGTTCACCCCCTCCACCTGGGCCGCCTTCGGCGGCACCCAGTACGCCGCCAGCGCCGACCAGGCCACCGAAGGCCAGCAGATCGCCGTCGCCGAAAACGTCCTGGCCGCCCAGGGCCCCGGCGCCTGGCCCGTCTGCGGCCCCCAGGCCGGCCTCACCGCCGGCGCCCCACCGCCGACGTGAACACCACCACCCCCGCCCCGGCCACCCAGACCCCGGCTGCGGCGGCGACGTCCAACGACACCACCAGCCCCGCACAGAGCACCACCCCGCGCAGAGCACCAGCACCACCCCGTCAACACCAGCACCACCAGCTACACCGTCAGGACCGGCGACACCCTCGGCGCCATCGCCTCCAGCCACGGCACCACCTGGCAGAAGCTCTACGCCGCCAACACCGGCACCATCGGCACCAACCCCGACCTGATCACCCCCGGCCAGACCCTCACCCTCGGCTGACCACAACCAAGGGCCCACCGGCCGACCCACGCACCACCCACGGCGCGGCACCCCACACCAGGGGCGCCGCGCCGCAGCCGTACCCGACACCGGCGAGGCGGGAGAGCGGCAGCCGGACGGTCAAGGCCGCATCAAGGGCGGTCCGCCTCCCGTATGGGAGCCGTCAATGCGGCTACTGCGGCGGCCATCCACGGTGTCCAATGAAGGAGAGGGAAAAACCGGCCGATGCGATGTATTCGATCGCCTCGCCGCTCTTCTCCCAAAGAATTCAAGGAACAGTAGGAGAGGGAAGCGAACCACCATGGCTGAAAGCACACGGGTTGTCGTCGGCGTCAGTGGGTCCCTGAGCAGCCTGGCCGCGCTGCGCCGGGCGGTCGAGCAGGCGCGTGAGCGGAACGCGGTGCTGGTTCCCGTGCTCGCCTGGCACCCGGTCGGCGGGGAGATCGCCTACCGCAGCGCGCCCTGCCCGCAGCTGCTCAAGGTCTGGGAGGACGCGGCGCGCAAGCGGCTGGACACGGCGTTCGAGCAGTGCTTCGGCGGCTACCCGGCCGGACTGCGGGTGCAGCCCACCCTGGTGCGGGACGAGAACGCCGGGCGCGCCCTGGTCGGTGTCGCCGACCAGCCCGGCGACACCCTTCGTGGTGAGCACCGGACGTCAGGGCCGGCTGCGCCGGATGCTGCACGGCTCGGTCGCCCGCCACTGCCTGGCCCACGCCCACTGCCTGGTGTCGCCGTGCCGCCGTCCAGCTGCTGGAGACGCTGGAGCGGGCGACCGACCAGGGCGCGCCGATGACCCTGCCGCAGGAGTGGAGCCACGCGACGGCTGCCTGAGGCTTGCCGTCGCCCACCCCTCGCCCCGTTCGTTCCTGCCGCCGCCCGAGCTCCCGCCGGGCGGCGGCTTCGTCTTTGGCGGCATTCGGACGGCACCCGGCGGCGTCCAAGCAGCATCCGGCGGCATCCAGGCAGCTCTTGGGCAGCAGCGGCCGGTCATCGCCCGGCCGAAGCGGTGAGATCAAGCCGGATCCGGGTGAGCCCGGTCCACGCGGGCGGATCCATGCCAACCTGATCCGAGTGCACGGGAAGCCCGCGCGCAGCGCGCCTGGCCGCCCAGCCGCCGTAAAAGCCGTTGCCGAGCATGCCGGACCCGATCGTCCTGCCGTCATTACCGGCGGGTAGGAAGAATATCCGGTCCAGCGTTCGTGCGCACGTTGACCCAGAGTCATGGCCTGGTAACCAGTGCCGATATTCGGACACCCGGCACCGCTGCCACGTGTCCTTGTGTAACGGCAAGGCATCAGATCCGCTTCAGGGGCATTGCGGTCTACGCGCGGAGACTGGGTCTTTGCCCAACGACGCCGAGAGTTCATCTATTGTCCTCAGCACCATCGGCGACTGCATTGTGCGAACTCGCTGATCTTCCCGGCGCCATACGGCAGACCCACCCTCGGGATACCGGCATTTCTCTGGAGGTTGGTGAAGAAGACGGTTCAGCTGGCAGCGGCTGTGGTGACGGTCGGGCTGGCCCTGACCGCGTGCGGATCGAAGCCTGTGGCCACTTCGAACGGCTCGGGCAGTGGCAGCTCCTCGGGCGCGTCGGCGAACGCCGGCGGCAGCAGCTACAAGGCCTGCATGGTCACCGACACCGGCGGCCTGGACGACCACTCGTTCAACGAGGAGTCCTGGGCCGGTATGAACCAGGCTCACCTCACCGACGGCAACATCACCGTGCAGAACGCCACCTCCACCACCGAGAACGACTACGCCAGCAACATCGCCGGCTTCGTTTCGGCGGACTGCAACCTGATCGTCACCGTGGGCTTCGCGATGACGACGCGACTGGCTTCCTCCAAGAAGAACCCCAAGCAGGACTTCGCGATCGTGGACAACACCTCGACCGCGCCCAAGGTCCAGGGCCTCCAGTTCAACACCGCCCAGGGCGCCTTCCTCGCGGCTACTTCGCCGCGGGATGACCAAGACCGGCAAGGTCGCGACCTTCGGTGGCGCCAACTACCCGACCGTGACCATCTACATGGACGGTTTCTGGGAGGGCGTGCAGTACTACAACCAGCAGCACCACACCGACGTCAAGGTGCTGGCTGGAACCAGGCCACCCAGTCGGGCACCTTCGACCCGACCCAGAGCTTCACCGACGAGGCCGGCGGCAAGCAGATCGCCGCGACCTTCCAGGCCGAGGGCGCCGACATCATCTTCCGGTCGCCGGCGGCACCGGCATCGGCGCGCTGGCGCAGGCCAAGGCCAGCAACGGCGCGATGAACGCGATCTGGGTGGACGACGACGGCTACCTGTCCAACCCGAACTACGGGTCGGTCATCATGACCTCGGTCACCAAGGGCATCGCCAGCGCGGTCAGCACCGCCGTGGTCGCCGCGTCCAAGGGCAACTTCAGCTCGACCTCGTACATCGGTACCCTGGCCAACGACGGTACCGGCCTGGCGCCGTTCCACGACTGGTCCTCGAAGGTCCCCGGGACGCTGACGACCGAGCTGGCCACGGTCAAGCAGGACATCATCAGCGGAAAGATCACCATCACCTCGAAGAACCAGCCCACCCCTGATCGGGTGCGCGTGACGGGGCGGGCGGCGCGCAGGACGCGCCTGCCCGCCCCGTCCGTGCCCGGTACCCGACAGTCGTGTCCACGACGAGTCGAACGAGTCAAACGAGAAGTCCTGCGAGTACCCGGTGGCCGCCGCTGACAGGCCGCCACGGGTGAGGGTGTGTCCGAAGGTGCGTCTGGAACTGCGCGGCATAACCAAGCGGTTCGGTTCGCTGGTCGCCAATGACCACATCGACCTGACGGTCGAACCGGGCGAGATCCACTGCCTGCTCGGTGAAAACGGAGCCGGCAAATCGACGCTGATGAACGTCCTGTACGGACTGCATCAGCCGGACGAGGGCGAGATCCTGCTGGACGGGGTCCCGAGCACCTGCCGGAGCCCCCGTGAAGCCATTGCCAACGGCATCGGCATGGTGCACCAGACTTCATGCTGGTACCGGTGTTCACCGTGGCCGAGAACGTCATCCTCGGCGACGAGCGGGAGCTGGGCGCCAAGCCCGGACCGCTCGGGCTGCTGGACCGGCGCCGGGCCCGGAAGCATGTGCGCGAGGTCTCGGAGCGCTACGGCCTGCCGATCGACCCGGACGCCCTGGTCGAGCACCTGCCGGTCGGCACCCAGCAGCGGGTGGAGATCGTCAAGGCGCTGGTGCGCGACGCCAGGACGCTGATCCTGGACGAGCCCACCGCGGTGCTCACCCCGCAGGAGATCGAGGACCTGTTCGTGGTGATGAACTCACTGCGTGAGGCCGGGAAGTCGATCGTCTTCATCACCCACAAGCTCAAAGAGGTCAAGGAGATCGCCGACCGGATCACCGTGATCCGGCACGGCGCGGTGGTCGGCGAGGCCGACCCCTCCGCCAGTGAGCAGGACCTGGCCTCGCTGATGGTGGGCCGCACCGTGCAGCTCGTCGTCGACAAGCAGCCGACCCGGCCCGGGGCCGCCTCCTTCGAGATCAGCAACCTCACCGTCCGCGACCAGCACGGCAACGCCGCGGTGGACAACCTGTCGCTGACCGTCCGCGACTCCGAGATCCTGGGTATCGCCGGGGTCCAGGGCAACGGCCAGTCGGAACTGGCCGAGGCGATCATGGGCCTGGTCCCGGTCGAGGCCGGCTCGATCACCCTGGACGGCAAGTCGCTGGTCGGCAGGTCGCCGCGGCAGATCCTGGACGCCGGGGTCGGCTTCGTGCCCGAGGACCGCGGTCACGACGGCGGCGTGGTCGGCGAGTTCAGCATCGCCGAGAACCTGGTGCTCGACCTCTACCGCTCGGCCCCCTACGGCGGCCCGCTCTCGCTGAACCTGGAGCACATCCAGCAGAACGCCCGAACGCGGATCAGCGAGTTCGACATCCGGCCGACCGATCCGGCGCACCCGGCCGGGAAGCTCTCCGGCGGCAACCAGCAGAAGGTCGTGGTCGCCCGCGAGCTCTCCCGTCCGCTGCGGCTGCTGGTCGCCTCGCAGCCCACCCGCGGCGTGGACGTCGGCGCGATGGAGTTCATCCACAAACGCATCGTCGCCGAACGGGACCAGGGCAGACCCGTGATCGTGGTCTCCACCGAGCTGGACGAGGTGCTGGCGCTGGCGGACCGGATCGCGGTGATGTACCGGGGCCGGATCGTCGCCACAGTCGGCCCGGAGACCTCGCGCGAGGAGATCGGCCTGCTGATGGCCGGAATCACCAACGATTCGGCCGACACCGACGCCGACACCCGGACGGGGGACACCACTCCATGAGCACTTCCACACCCGCACCCGCGCCCGGACCGGCGGCGCCGGAATCCACGCGGCCGACCGCCGACCCGGCTGCCGACCGCAGCCTGGCCACCGTGGTCCGCAATGTCTTCACCGCTGAGAACACCGGTCTGGTGACCGTGCTGGCCATCGTGCTGGCTCTGCTGGTCGGCGCGGTGCTGATCGTGCTGTCCAACACCACCACCATGAACATGGCCGGGTACTTCTTCCAGGACCCGTCCGACTTCCTCTCCTCGGCCTGGAACGACGTCTCCAGCGCCTACTCGGCGCTGTTCGAGGGCTCGGTCTTCAACCCGGCGACCATCTCCGGGACCCCGACCCAGTTCTTCGGGCCGATCACCAACACGCTGGAGTACGCCACCCCGCTGATCTTCGGCGGGCTCGGCATCTCGGTGGCGTTCCGGGCCGGGATGTTCAACATCGGCGGCCAGGGGCAGACCATCGCCGGCGCGATCTGCGCCTCCTATGTGGCCTTCGCCTGGACGGCCCTGCCCGGAGTGCTGCACCTGGTGGTCGCGGTGCTGGCGGGGATCGTCGGCGGGCTGCTCTTCGGCGGACTGGTCGGCTGGCTCAAGGCCCGGCGCGGCGCGCACGAGGTCATCGTCACCATCATGCTCAACTACGTCGCCTTCCTGTTCCTGGGCAGCTGGCTGCTGAACACCAGCCTGTTCCACGACCCGAAGAACGCCGGGCAGGCCATCTCCAAGCCCGCCGAGAGCGACGCGATCCTGCCGCACCTGTTCGGCAGCGGTCTCAACACCGACATCGGCCTGCTGCTGGCGCTGGCCGCCACGGTCGGCGTGGCCTGGTTCTTTCAAGCGCTCCCGACTCGGCTTCGAGGTGCGCGCGGTCGGCCTGACCCCGAGCGCCCGCACCGCGGGCATCGACGTCGGCCGGGTGCAGATCGCCTCGATGCTGGTCTCCGGCGCACTGATGGGCATGATCGGGTGACCCAGACCCTCGGCCTGGCCAACCCCAACAACAACTCCCTGGCGCCCAACATCGACGCCGGGCTCGGCTTCACCGCGATCACCGTGGCCCTCCTCGGCCGCACCAAGCCGTGGGGCGTGGTCTGGGCGTCGCTGCTGTTCGGCGCGCTCCAGGCCGGCGGCGCGCTGATGCAGACCGAGGCCCAGGTCTCGATCGAGATCATCACCGTCATCCAGGCCGTGATCGTGATCCTGGTCGCCGCACCCCGGCTGGTGAAAGAGATCTTCCGGCTGCGCGCGGCCGCACCGCGGCAACCGCCGACCCGTCGGGCCGCTCCCGGCGAACCCGGAACCCTTCCCGACCGCTGCCGGAGGCCAGGGTGAGCAACGCAACCACCGCGACCGCGCACGGCGGCCGCGCGCCGGCGCCCGCCGTCAGGGCCAGGACCGACCGTTCCAAGCTGATCGGCGGGCTCGCCCAGGCCGCCATCGGGGCGTACGGGCTGTGGGAGTTCGGCCTCGGCAGCCGTACCGCGCACGGGGTGCCACACCCTGTTCGCGTCAAGCTCGACCCGTCGGCCACCGGCGGACCGCACCCGATCTCCGCCCCCGCACAGCCGGTGGCCCTGGCGCTGACCGCCGTGGCCATCGTCTGCGGGCTGGTCCGGGCCTTCGCCCCGATCACTGCCAAGGCCCAGCGCTGGCTGGCGTTCGGCTACTTCGTCTCGTTCGTGCTGGCGTTCCTGGTCTGGGCCGCCGCCGGATCGGGCATCGGCCTGAATGTGCCCTCGATCATCCCAGACCGCGATGGCCGCGGTGCCGCTGGTGCTGGGCTCGCTCAGCGCGCTGCTGTGCGAGCGCTCCGGTGTGGTCAACATCGCCGTCGAGGGGCAGTTTGCTCGGCGCGTTCTCGGCCGCGCTGACCGGGTCGGTCACCGGATCGGTCTGGGCCGGCCTGGTGCAGGCTGCCTGGGCGGCGCGCTCATGGGCGCGCTGCTGGCGGTCTTCGCCAACCGCTACCTGATCGAGCAGGTGGTGCTCGGCGTGGTGCTCAACCTGCTCGCCTCCGGCATCACCGGCTTCCTGTACGACCGGCTGATGTCCAGCGACGCGAGCTACAACACCCCGCCCGGCTTCTCCAACATCGCCATCCCCGGGCTGTCCTCGATCCCGGTGATCGGCACCGCGCTGTTCGACCAGAACATCGTGTTCTACGCCGCCTACCTGCTGGTGCCGGTGGTCTGGTTCCTGCTCTACCGCACCCGCTGGGGTCTGCGCACCCGCGCGGTCGGCGAGCACCCGACGGCGGCGGACACCGTCGGCATCAAGGTGGTCGGGCTGCGCTACCGCAACGTGATCACCGCCGGGCTGCTCTCCGGCCTCGCGGGGGTCTGGCTGACCCTGGCCTGGCCAGCCAGTTCGGCAAGGACATGAGCGACGGCAAGGGCTATATCGCGATCGCCGCGCTGATCGTCGGACGCTGGTCGCCGCTGGGCGCGCTGGGCGGGGCGATCCTGTTCGGTTTCGCGACCGAGCTGGACCTGTCGCTGTCGGCGCTGGGCACCCGATCCCGGGCGCGTTCCTGTCGATGGCCCCGTACCTGGCCACGATCTTCGTGGTGGCGGCCCTCGGCGGGCTGGTCCGGCCGCCGGCCGCCTCCGGCAAGCCCTACCTCAAGGCCTGACGGCAGCGCCGCACAGGTACCCCGCACTGGGCGTCGTCCAGGCCCGTTTCCCGGGCCGGGCGGCGCCCGGTCGTGCGTTCCGGTGACCGCGGCAGCCGGGTTTCCGCCCGGCGCCGCTAGCTGTCCAGAACGTCCAGCGGTGGCGGGGCGGCCGGGTGCGGCCGGAGGGTTCGGCCGCCGTACAGCACCGCCGCCGTGGTCGTGCCGGGCTCCGCCTCGGGATCGCGCAGCGCGAGCGCCCGCAGGGCGACCTCCAGGGCGAAACGCCGGGTCGGGTCGGTGAGCTGGTCGCCGAATATCCGCTCCAGCAACCGCATCCGGTAGCGGAAGGTCTGCGGATGCACCCCGAGTTGCTCGGCGATCTGGGCGGCGGTGCCCCGGCTGGTCAGCCACACATGCAGGGTCTCCATCAACCGCCGGCGCTGGGTGGGGTGTGCTCCGCCAGCGGCGCCAGACACCGCCGGGAGAGCTCGCCGACCAGGGCCGGGTCGGCGAGCAGCCACAGGGTCAGCAGGTTGCCCTCGGTCAGCGTGGGGGCGCCGTCCGGGATCACCCCCATGTCGACCAGGGCCAGCGTGTGCCGGGCCCAGCGTAAGGAGTCGGCGGCCCGTCCCAGGGTCACCGTGGCCCGACCGCGGCCCGGCAGCCGGTCAGCGCCTTGGCCAGGAAGGCCCGTCCGGTGTCCTCCAGCGGACCGGGCAGCAGCAGGTACGGCTCGGGGCAGCCCAGATCGGCGAGCACATGGCGGTCGAGCCCGGTGCGGCTGGGGACCGAGTCGCGGTGCAGGGCGACCGGGGTGATCTCCTCCGGCAGCGGCCAGCCGACCTGGTCGGCCAGTTCGGAGAGCGTGGTGTCGGCCGACCCGCTCCCGGTGAGGATCCGCTGCATCAGCCGCCGCCTGCGCCCGTCCGGCTCCTCGCCCATCTCGATCATCGCCCGCAGATAGCCCTCGCGGGAGAGTTCCGCGATCTCGCCCATATAGGCGAACAACGCGTCGGCGAATGACATCAGCACGGCGGCGGAGAGCCCGATAGCGGTGACCCACCTCCCTGGCCCGCCGCAGTGCGACCTGGCAGCCGATCCGGTAGGCGTCCTGGAGGACGTCCAGACTGCGCCCCTGGTACGCCTCGAAACGTCCGAAACTCCGGCAGATCTCGTCCCGGAGTTCGGTATTGGCCTGCGGCGCGGCCACCTGGTTCACAAAGGCAGTGACGTTCTGCTTGATGCCGAGGTGGACGAGTTCGGCGTCCGGGCCCTCCAGCAGGTGCCGGTACTCGGGCAGCGCGGCGACGATCTCCGCCGTCATCTCCTTGAGCAGGCTGGGCAGTTCGGGCCGCATCACCACCGCGAGCTCGCGCGGCACAGCCCCCAGCGCCGCTCCGGCGCGCGCGGACGCCTGCCGGATTTCCGTCATCTGCCGCTACCCCCACGCTGTCCAGGCCCGTTAGGACGCGGGCATACGAGTTCGGTGGTGCGTGCAACATAGACCACTACTGAGCCAACTGCACAGACACGCAGCAGGATTCGTTCGGGTCCGGAACCGATGTGCAGCAACCCGGTTGCGATTCTCAGATTTCGACAAGACGAGAGCCGCGCTGTGTGCTCGCAGACAATAAATTACCGGCCGGTAATCTTTTTGCGGGCAGGCTGGTTCCGGCCATTGCGTCCCCGAGTTACTGCTGCGTAACGTCCCTCGCACCCCGGGTTCAGCGGGAAACCGACTCCAGAAAGGATCACCATGCGCCACATCTCCAAGGCCACAGCGGTCGCCGCAGCGGCGTTCGCGGCAGTGGTCGGGTTCGGCACCACCCAGGCGAGCGCAGCCACCACCTGGACCGTCTCGGGCGGCGGCTCGTTCACGGCGTCGGCCAGCAGCCCCACGCTCACCGACACCACCACCAGTGCGGCACTGGACTGTGCCTCGTCCGCCGCCGCGGGAACCGCCGCCAATGGCACCGGCCTGTCCGGTACCGACATCGCCACCATCAGCTCCGTCTCCTGGACCAGCTGCACCGGGCCGCTCGGCATCTCGTTCACAGTCAAGCCGCTCCACCTCAGCTGGGACCTGAACGCCACCTCGTACAACTCCACCACCGGTGTCACCACCGGCACGCTGACCGGCGTGGAGGCGAGCATCAGCGGGACCCTGTGCTCGGCCAGCTTCGCGGGCACCAGCTCCACCACCCCCGACCCTCAACGGCACCTACACCAACTCCACCCACACCCTCGCCATCAGCGGCGGCAACCTGCACGCGTACAGCGTGTCCGGCTGCCTCGGGCTGATCAACAACGGCGACGCGGCCACCTACAAGGCCTCGTACGTCGTCACCCCGTCCACGCTGAAGATCACCTCACCGTGATCCCACGCAGCATGTGACAAGACCGGGCCGCGAACTTGTCATCCACTGACAAGATTTCGGCCCGGTCGGCAATTCCCGGCTCGTCTTGTGACTTTTTGCTTGTCGCTGATCGCTACTCACACGTACTGTCCTGCGCCGCTGGACAAGTTCTATCGAGGAGGCAAAGGTGGGTTCTGCCACGGGGCTGCGCCCCGCGCCGTTGCTCGCCGGGGTCGCAGCCGCAGGAGTGCTGGTCGCGACGGTGCTGAGCGGGCCCGACGCCGGCGCGGACGTGCGCACCGGGCGGATCTCGGTCGACTACACCTGCCGGCTCCCCGACGGCACCCAGGCCCTGACGGCCTCGCTGACCCAGAACTACCCGACCGCCGACACCGCCGGCGCCCCGCTCCAGCCCGGGCCACTGACCATCCGCACCACCGTGCCCGCGGGCTGCTGTCGGCCACGGCCGCCACGGTCTCCGGCACGGCCGCCCTGGAGGTCGCCGTGGCCGAATCCGACGGTGCATCAAAAGCCTTACGTCAAAAGGCCAGTCAGTTCTCGATCAAGCTGAGGACATCCGCGGCCGCGCAGGCCGAAGGCGCCGCGCCACCGGGGAACACCACCGAGTGGTCCGGGCTGACCGTCGCCCCGGTCCGGCTCGGTGCCGCCGACCCGGAACTCACCGCCGACGGGCAGGTGCCCGCGCTCACGGCCGGTCCCGACGGCAGCACCACCACGGTCACCCCGCTGGCGCTGACCCTGAAGCTCGACGCCGGCCACAGCACCGTGCAGCTCGACTGCGCGCCCACGGCCACGCCCGGGCTCCTCGGCAGCGTGTACGCGACCAGCGCGCCGCGTACCGCGGGAACCGCGTCGGCGGGTACCAGCCCCAGCGCCGGAGTCCGGAAGCGGACGCTGTCGGCCGCGCAGGCCCCCTCCTGCCTGCACACGCCCGCCGGCTCGCTGAACCCCGCCGACCTGATCAAACCCCCGCCCGGATCGATCTACTACCCCCCGCTCGGGCAGCCGCCCGCGGACACCGGAGTGGAGTGCGCCTACGCCATCGGCTACGCCAACGTGGGCAAGCTGGGCGAGGCCTCGCTGGTGAACAACCCGAAGGACGACCCGGGGCTGGCCATCCTGGCGGTGCTGCGCGACGTCTACAACTTCAATGCCAGTCCGGTGTTCTTCGAGGCCGAGGAGATCGGCAGCCTCACCCTGCCGCCCGCCGACACCACCTTCCTCACCTACGGCTTCATGCCGACCACCGCGAAGATGCAGATGGTCCCGGACGGGCCGCTGACCGTGGTGAACACCGGCGCGGGGCCGTTCTTCCAGGAGCCGAGCGTGACCACCATCTACGGGCAGCAGTCGCTGCGGCTGTACGACGTGGAGGTGGACGGAACCCCGCTGGACGTCGGCAACAACTGCCGCACGGTGACCCCGCTCCAGCTGAAGCTGGTCGGCATCAGCAACCAGGGCCTGCCTGGTGACGATCCGTCACGTGACTACGAGATCTCCACCGGCGGGCCGATCAGCCAGGGTCAGCTGACCATCCCCTACTTCACCGGCTGCGGCGCCGACGGGCAGAACCTCGACCCGCTGTTCGACGCCGCCGTCTCCGGAACCGGCAACTCGCTCAACATGGTCCAGGGCCCCATCTGCACCACCTTCCAGGGAACGGTGTGCAACACCTTCACGATGCCGGCGCTGCCCGTCCGCGCATCAAAGACTTCAGGGCAGTGACATGCGAGAGGCAGTGACATGGGGATCGAAGTGACGGTCGAGGGGCTGACCAAGTCCTTCGGCAGCCAGACGGTCTGGGAGGACGTGACGCTCACCCTCCCGGCCGGCGAGGTGAGCGTGATGCTCGGGCCCTCCGGGACCGGCAAGACCGTCTTCCTCAAGTCGGTGATCGGGCTGCTGCGCCCGGAGCGCGGGCGGGTGCTGGTCGGCGGTGTGGACATGGCCAGCAGCCCGGAGCACGAGATCTACGAGGCACGCAAGCTCTTCGGGGTGATGTTCCAGGACGGCGCGCTGTTCGGTTCGATGAACCTGTACGACAACATCGCCTTCCCACTGCGCGAGCACACCCGCAAGAAGGAGTCCGAGATCCGGCGGATCGTGCTGGAGCGGATGGAACTCGTCGGTCTGCTGGGCTCGGAGGCGAAGCTGCCGGGCGAGATCTCCGGCGGGATGCGCAAACGCGCCGGTCTGGCCCGGGCGCTGGTGCTGGATCCGCAGATCGTGCTGTGCGACGAGCCGGACTCCGGGCTGGACCCGGTGCGGACCTCCTATCTCTCGCAACTGCTGATCGACCTGAACGCACAGATCGACGCCACCATGCTGATCGTCACCCACAACCTGGACATCGCCACCACCGTCCCGGACAACCTGGGCATGCTGTTCCGCCGCCGGCTGGTCGCCTTCGGCCCCCGCGAACTGCTGCTGACCAGCGAGGAGCCGGTGGTCCGGCAGTTCCTCGGCGGTCACCGGATCGGTCCGATCGGCATGGCCGAGGAGAAGGACCAGCAGACGATCGAGCTGGAGGGCGGGCTGCTGCCCGCGCCGCCCGGGGTCGTCCCGGCACAGCTGGAGCCGAGCCCGGGGCTGCCGCCCGGCAGGCCGTGCAGCGGCGCCGGCAGCGGGTGGAGGCACTGCGCGACGGACGCCCGCTCGCCACCGCGCCCGCCCCGGCCGCCGGGGAGCAGCCATGAGCAATCCGGTGCAGTCCGCGCTGCGGCAGTCCGGGGACTTCTTCTCCCTGGGCGCGACCACGCTCCGGGACACCTTCCGTCGTCCGTTCCAAGTGCGCGAGCTGGTCGAGCAGTTCTGGTTCGTGGCGAGCGTCACCATTCTTCCGGCGGCGCTGGTGTCGATTCCCTTCGGTGCGGTGATAGCCCTTCAGGTCGGTTCGCTGACACAGCAGTTGGGCGCGCAGTCGTTCACCGGCGGGGCCAGTGTGCTGGCGGTGGTGCAGCAGGCGAGTCCGCTGATCGTAGCGCTGCTGATCGCCGGGGCCGGGGGTTCGGCGATCTGCGCCGATCTGGGCTCGCGCAAGATCCGCGAGGAGCTGGACGCGATGGAGGTGATGGGTGTCTCGCCGGTGCAGCGGCTGATCGTGCCGAGGGTGCTGGCCACGATGCTGGTCGCGGTGCTGCTGAACGGGCTGGTGTCGGTGGTCGGCGTGGTCGGCGGCTACTTCTTCAACGTCTATCTCCAGCACGGGACTCCGGGCGCCTATCTGTCCAGCTTCTCGGCCCTGGCCCAGCTGCCGGACATCTATGTGGGCGAGCTCAAGGCGCTGATCTTCGGTCTGATCGCCGGGCTGGTCGCGGCGCACCGGGGGCTTCATCCGCGCGGCGGTCCCAAGGGCGTCGGCGACGCGGTGAACCAGTCGGTGGTGATCACCTTCCTGCTGCTGTTCCTGGTCAACGTGGTGATGACCGCCGTCTACCTCCAGCTCGTCCCGCAGAAGGGCATGTGAGCCATGGCCTTGACCGAGCACGATAGCGCGCCCGAGACCGTCCCGGTTCCGGCGGCGGTCCCCCGCCGCAACTGGTTCCGCTGGCTGGACGAGTCCGGCGACCATCTGATCTTCCATCTGCGCGCACTGCTGTGGATCCCGCGCACGCTCCGCCGCTATCTGCGCGAGGTGCTCCGGCTGCTGTCCGAAGTCGCCTTCGGCAGCGGCGGGCTGGGGGTCATCGGCGGCACCGTGGGGGTGATGGTGGGGATGACCCTGGCCACCGGCACGGTGGTCGGCCTCCAGGGCTACTCGGCCATGAACGAGATCGGCACCACCGCCTTCTCCGGCTTCATCTCGGCCTACTTCAACACCCGGGAGATCGCGCCGCTGGTCGCCGGGCTGGCCCTGTCGGCGACCGTGGGCGCGGGTTTCACCGCGCAGCTCGGCGCGATGCGCATCAACGAGGAGGTGGACGCGCTGGAGGGGATGGGCATCCGCAGCGTGCCCTACCTGGTCACCACCCGGATCATCGCCGGGGTGGTCGCCATCGTCCCGCTGTACGGGGTGGGCCTGCTCAGCTCCTACGCGGCCTCGCGGCTGGTGACGGTGTACGGCGAGGGCCAGTCGGCCGGGGTCTACGACCACTACTTCAACCTGTTCCTGGCGCCGGAGGACGTGCTGCTGTCGGCGCTCAAGGTGCTGGTCTTCAGTGTGGTGGTGATCCTGGCGCACTGCTACGGCTTCACGCGGGCGGACAGCCGGTGGGGATCGCGGTGGGGCGCTCGGTGCGCAATGCCATCGTGATCATCAGCCTGACCGACTTCTTCCTCAGCCTGGCGATCTGGGGCGCCACCACCACCGTCCGGGTGGCGGGATGAGCGGGCGGCCGGTCTCCACCCTGCGCCGCCGGGGCGCCGGGCTGTGCTTCCTGATGGCGCCGGTGCTGCTGGCCTGGCTCTCGGTGTCGGTGTACGACCACGACTTCAGCGACACCGACAGCGTGCTGGTGCGCACCGACAGCGTGGGCAACCAGATGCAGGTGAACGCGGACGTCAAGCTGGACGGCGTGGTCGTCGGCCGGGTCAGCTCGATCCGGGCGAACGGGTCGGGGGCGACGCTGACGCTGGCCATCTCCCCCGGCGACCTGCGACAGATCCCGGCCGGGGTCTCCGCGCAGATGCTGCCGACCACGCTGTTCGGCGCGCGCTATGTGGCGCTGATCCCGTCAGGCTCGGCGAGCGGCGTGACACTGACGGCGGGCAGCACCATCCCGGAGGACCGCTCCGGCGACGCGATCGAGCTGGAGCAGGTCTTCGACAATCTGCTGCCGCTGCTGGACGACGTCCAGCCGGCCCAGCTCGCGGCCACCCTGAACGCGGTCGCCGGCGCGCTGCAGAACCGGGGCGCCGAGCTCGGCACCACGCTGACCACGCTGGACGCCTACCTCAAGCGCTTCAACCCGCAGCTGCCGGCGCTCAACAGCGACCTGCACAACCTGGTGCAGGTCAGCCGGAGCTACGACCAGGCCGCCCCGGACCTGCTCCAGGCGCTCACCGAGCTGACCACCACCACCAGCACAGTGGCCGACCAGCAGAGCCAGCTGGCCGGCCTGTACGCCACCACCACCAGCGCCTCCGAGGTCACCACGGCCTTCCTGGAACAGAACCAGTCCACCATCATCCGGCTGGCCGTGGACAGCAGCGGGACGCTCACCCTGCTCGGCGAGTACTCCTCCGAGTTCCCGTGCACCCTGCACACCCTCGCCGACTTCGTCCCGGAGATGGACAAGGCGCTGGGCGCGGGCACCGACGAGCCGGGCCTGCATGTCGACCTGACCTCGGCGGCCTCGCGCGGGGCCTACCTGCCCGGGCAGGACACCCCGCAGTACGACGCCACCGGCGGCCCGGCCTGCTACAGCACCCCGTACACCGGCCAACCCAACACGCCCCAGGAGAACGCCCTGATCAACGAGCTGCTGGCACCCTCGGCCGGGACCAAGCCCACGGACCTGCCCAGTTGGAGCAGTCTGCTGGTCGGCCCGGTGCTGCGCGGGACGCAGGTGGGGGTCAAATGAAACGGCGCAGCCTGGCCGGGCCGCTGATCAAGTCCGCGGTCTTCGTCGCGGTCACCTCGCTGGCCACCACCGGGCTGGCCTTCGCGGTCTCCGACACCTCGGTCGGCGCCACCACCGGCTACTACGCGCAGTTCACCGACGTCACCGGGCTGGTGCCGGGCGACAGCGTGCGCATCGCCGGGGTCCAGGTCGGCCAGGTGGACGGGGTCCGGGTGACCGGCCGGCGCTATGCGCTGGTCCACTTCGACGTGCAGCGCGGGCGCGCCCTGCCCGCCTCGGTGACTGCCTCGGTGAAGTATCTGAACCTGGTCGGCGAGCGCTATCTGGAGCTGGACCAGGGCGTCGGCCCGGTCGGGCAGTCGCTGCGCGCCGGCGGGACCATCCCGCTGGAGAGCACCTCGCCCGCGCTGGACCTGACCCAGCTGTTCGACGGGTTCCAGCCGCTGTTCGAGGGGCTCGACCCGGACCAGACCAACCAGCTCGCGCAGGAGATCGTGGAGGTCCTCCAGGGCGAGGGCGGCACCGTGGACGGGCTGGTGCAGGACGTGGGCACACTGACCAACACCCTGGCCGCCAAGGACCAGGTGATCGGTTCGGTGATCGACAACCTGACCTCGGTGCTGGCCAACGTCAACGCCCACCAGCTCGGCTTCACCACCCTGGTGACCACCCTCCAGCAGCTGGTCACCGGCTTCTCGGCGGACCGCGAACCGATCGGCGACGCCATCACCGCGCTCTCCGGCTCAGCAACAGCACCGCCGGGCTGCTCGCCCAGGGCCGGCAGCCGCTCAAGGACTCCATCGCGCAGCTGGGGCGGCTCTCCGACAACCTGGAGGCGGGCACCCCGCAGCTGGAGAACTTCCTCCAGAAGACCCCGCAGAAATTCACCGCGATCGGGCGGACCGTCTCCTACGGCTCCTGGCTCAACCTCTACCTGTGCCAGGCCACCGTCAGCGGAGTCAGCACCTCCGACGGCAGCGCGCCGCCCACCGGGATCGCCATCACCGAGGCGAGGTGCCCCTCGTGAGGCCACCGCTGTTCACTCCGCTGCGGCACCGCAACCCGGTCACCGTCGGCCTGGTCGGCGTGGTCGCCTGCGGGCTGCTGTCGTTCGCCGCGTACGACGCCGACGCGCTGCCGCTGATCGGCAGCGGCGGCACGCACTACAGCGCCTACTTCACCGAGGCGTCGGGCTGGAGGCCGGCGACGACGTGAACGTGGCCGGGGTCAAGGTCGGCACGGTCACCTCGGTGGCCCTGGACGGCGCACAGGTGAAGGTCGGGTTCCTGGTCCGGGGCACCTGGGTCGGCGACGCCAGTACCGCCGCCATCGACATCCGCACCCTGCTGGGCGCCAAGTACCTGGCGGTGGACCCGCTCGGGGACTCCGCGCAGAACCCCTCCCGGACCATCCCCAGCAGCCGCACCACCTCCCCCTTCGACGTCACCCAGGCGCTCGACGGCCTGGGCCGGACCCTGGACCCGGTGGACAGCAAGCAGCTGGCGGCGAGCTTCCAGGCGATCGCCGACAGCTTCAAGGACACCCCGCCCTCGGTCCGCTCCGCGGTCACCGGGCTGTCCGCGCTGTCGCAGACGATCTCCAGCCGGGATGCCCAGCTGGCCCGGCTGCTGGCCGCCAGCGCCACCCTGACCAGCACCGTCGCCGCGCAGAACGGCAAGCTGGCGGATCTGATCACCGACGGCAACCTGCTGCTGGCCGAGGTGCAGAGCCGCCGCGACGCGATCGACTCGCTGCTCACCGGGACCACCCAGCTCGGCGAGGAGCTGACCGGGCTGGTCCAGGACGACGACCAGCAGCTCGCGCCGACGCTCAGCGCACTGTCCCGGGTGGTGTCGGTGCTCCAGGCCAACCAGGCCAACCTGAACCAGGTGCTGGCCCTGGCCGGGCCCTACTACCAGCAGCTGGGCAATGTCCTCGGCAACGGACGCTGGTTCGACGTCTACCTGTGCGGGCTGATTCCGCCCAGCTACCTGCCCGCCGACAAGCAGTCGTCCTCCGGCTGCATGTCCCCGACCACCGGAGGTAACGGCAAGTGACATCCGTACTGGGCAGGCTTCCCTTGGACAGGCTGCCGCTGCGCCGGACCTCCACCCGGGCCGCCATCGCCGCCGGCACCGCGCTGGTGGTGGTGATCGGCGGCGGCACCGCCGCCGGGGTGGTCTCGCTGACCGGTGGCAGCGGCCTGCGGATCACCGCCTACTTCGACCGCACCATCGGCGTCTACGCCGGCTCGGACCTGCGGATCCTGGGCGTCAAGGAGGGCTCGGTCGAGTCGGTCACCCCGGACGGCACCCAGGTGAAGGTGGTGCTCTCGGTCGACCCGGGGATCAAGGTCCCGGCCGACGCTCCGCGGTGGTGGTCGCGCCGACCCTGATCGCCGACCGCTACGTCCAGCTCACCCCGGCCTACACCGGCGGCCCGCAGCTGCGCGACCACGGGACCATCCCGCAGTCCCGCACCGACACCCCGGTGGAGATCGACCAGCTCTACCAGAGCATCACCCAGCTCGCCGACGCACTGGGACCGAACGGGGCCAACTCCGGTGGCGCGCTGTCGCAACTGCTCAACACCGGCGCCGCCAACCTGAACGGCAACGGAACCGCGATCGGCCAGTCCATCGGCCAACTGGGCTCGGCGGCGCAGACCCTGAACGGCAACAGCAACGAGCTGTTCGCCACCCTGACCTCGTTGCAGAGCTTCACCAGCATGCTCAAGCAGAACAACACCCAGGTGCAGTCGGCCACCGGCGAACTCGCCACCGTCAGCGGCTTCCTGGCGCAGGACCGGACCGACCTGGGCAGCGCGCTGTCGCAACTGTCCACCGCCCTGGGCCAGGTGCAGGGCTTCATCCAGTCCAACCGGGCGCAGCTCCAGGGCGTGGTGAACCAGCTGGTGCCGATCACCCGGACCATGGCCCAGCAGCGGGCCTCACTGGCCGAGTTGCTCAGTGCCGCACCCCTGGCCGCGGACAACCTGCTGAGCGCCTACGACCCGGCCAAGGGCAGCATCGACGGCCGGGCCGACCTCAACGAGCTCAGCTTCCCGATGCCCTTCCCCGCCACGGGCGGCAGCCAGTGAGCCGGCGGCGGGCCGTGTGCTGCTGGCTGGCCGCGGGCGCCGTGCTCAGCACCGCCGGCTGCTCCGGCTACACCGCCATGCAGGACATCCCGCTGCCCGGCGGGGCCGCCCTCGGCAGCCATCCCTACACGGTCAGGGCGGACTTCAGCGACGTACTGAGCCTGGTCCCGCAGGCGTCGGTGGAGGTCAACGATGTCGCGGTGGGACGGGTCACCCGGATCTCACTGGCCCCCGACAGCTGGACCGCCGTGGTCACCATGGAGGTCAACGGCGGGGTCCGGCTGCCCGCCGACGCCTATGCCTCGCTGGAGCAGTCCAGCCTGCTGGGCGAGAAGTACATCGAGCTCTCCGACCCGCCCGCGAACCAGCCGTCCACCGGGACGCTGACCGACGGCGCGCTCATCCCGCTGGCCAGGACCAACCGCTCGCCCGAGGTGGAGGAGGTGTTCGGGGCGCTGTCGCTGCTGCTCAACGGCGGCGGGGTGCAGCAGCTGAAGACCATCAGCACCGAGCTGAACCAGGCGCTGTCGGGAAACCAGCCGCAGGTCCGCGACCTGCTCAGCAGGCTGGGCACACTGGTCGGCGACTCAACGCGCACCGCTGGACATCACGACGCCCTGGACGGGCTCAACCAGCTCTCCGCCACCCTGGCGGCCCGCAACCAGCAGATCGACACCGTGCAGCGACCTCAGCCCCGGCTGTCCGTGCTCTCCGCAGCACGGCAGCAACTGGTCACCATGCTCCAGTCGCTGGACACCCTGTCCAATGTCGCCGTCTACACCGTCAACGCCAGCCAGGCCGATCTGGTCGCCGACCTGAAGGGGCTGGCGCCGACCCTCCAGCAGCTCGCCGACGCCGGCCAGGACCTGCCCAACTCGCTCCAGGTACTGGTCACCTACCCGTTCACGGACCAGGTGCTGAACGGCGTCAAGGGCGACTACCTCAACACCTACCTGGACCTGGCCGCGCCGCCGGACACCCAGATCATCCCCGCGCTGACCGCCACCGACAGCGACTTCCCGCCCCGCCGGACAGCGGCGCTTCCTCGCCCGCCGCCACCCGGGCGCTGCCGGGCCTGCCCTTCCCGCTGCCGTCGGCGAGCGCTGTCCGAGGAGGCACCAAGTGAGGCTCAGGCGCGTCGTCCTGATCAAGAACGTCACCTTCCTGGCCCTGTCCACCCTGGTGCTCGGCTATCTCGGCGCCAACTACGCGGACGTGGGCGGCCTGTTCGGGATGCCCGGCTACTACACGGTCCGGGTGGACCTGGCGCAGACCGGGGGCTGTTCCAGAACGCCGACGTCACCTACCGCGGGGTCTCCGTCGGCCGGGTCGGGCCGATCCGGCTCACCGACGACGGCGTGCAGGCCGACCTGCACCTGAACGACTCCGCGCACGACATCCCCCGGCAGCTGCACGCGCAGGTGGCGGACCTGTCGGTGGCCGGCGAGGAGTACCTCGACCTGGAACCCGACACCGACCGGACCCCTTACCTAGTCGGCGGCGACACCATCCGGCAGGCCGACACCAGCACCCCGGCGCCGGTCACCTCCATGCTGACCAGCGTCAACACCCTCACCGAGTCGGTCCCGCTGCAATCGCTGCGGACCGTGGTCGACCAGCTCGGCGACGCCTTCGCCGGACAGGCACAGAACCTCCAGGCACTGCTGGACAGCAGCAGCCAGTTCACCCAGGCCGCCAGCCGCGCCCTGCCGGCCACCAACACCCTGCTGACAGACGGTCAGACGGTGCTCCAGACCCAGGCCGACGAGGGCAACGCCATCCGCGACTTCGCCACCAGCGCCGACCAGCTCGCCGCGCAACTCGACAGCTCCGACAGTGACCTGCGGCAGCTGATCACCAACACCCCGCTGGCTGCCACCCAGCTCGACCAGCTGCTCCAGGACGTCGGCCCCAACCTGGGTGTGGTGCTGGCGAATCTGCTCACCACCGCGGACGTGGCCGTGGGCCGCCAGGCCGGCATCCAGGAGCTGCTGATCCGGCTGCCGCAGGTGGCCGCGGCCGGCTCCACCGCGATCAACGGCAGCGGCGCGCACATGAGCATGGCGGTCACCTTCTTCCAGCCGCTGCCCTGCACCGACGGCTACGGCGGCACCGTGCACCACAGCGGCAGCGACACCACCGACGGCCCGTGGAACACCGCCGCCGGCTGCGACTCGCCGCCCAGCACCGGCATCGACGTCCGCGGATCGGCCAACGCCCCAGGCGGGAGCGGTCAGTGACGCGACATCAACTGTCCTGGTGGGTCGTCACCGTGAGTGGATTGCTGGCCTGCGCGGCGACGGTCGGCTGGTGGTCCGCCCGGCCGGCGCCGGACACGGATCCGGCCGACGCCCGGGCCGCGGCCCTGGCCGACGGACGCGCCGACCTGGTCGCACTCAGCAGCGCGGACGGCGCCGCCGCGAGCGGTTCGCTGGACAACTGGCTGAACGCCACCACCGGTTCGCTGCACGACGGGCTGCAACGCGGATCCGCGAGCAGCCTGGCCGGCCTGAGCAGTTCCGGTACCGACGCCAGGGGCAGTGTCACCGCCGCCGCACTCACCGCACTGGACCCGCACGGCGGCACCGCGACCCTGCTGGCCACCCTCTCGGTCCAGGTCAGCGCGACCGGCACCACCGCGCAGACTCAGCAGCGCGGTCTCCAGGCGCAGTTGGTGCGCACCGGCACCGGCTGGAAGATCTCCGCACTGACCACCGTCTCCGGCGACCCGTCGTCCGGCGACCCGTCGTCCGGCGACCCGTCGTCCGGCAGCACGGCGTCCGGCGGCTCCTCATGAGGGCGCGGCTCACCGCCCGGGGCGGTGTGCGCTGGGTTGCTCCGGCCGCGGTCTGGCTGACCGCCCTGGGCTTCGGCTGCGCCGGGCTGCTCGCCCGCCCCGGAACTCCGGCCGTCCGGGCGGTGATCGACCCGGCGGCCACCGCCCGGGTCACCACCCAGGTGGACAGCGCGCTGAGCCGGATCCTCTCCTACACCCCGCAGACCACCCAGGCCACCGCGCTGGCCGCGCGCACCCTGCTCAGCGGCACGGCCTCGGCCCAGTACCAGCTGCTCTTCGCGCAGGTCAAAGGGCAGATCGGCAGCCAGCGACTGACCGTCGCCACCCGGGTGACGCACAGCGGCGTGATCAGCCTCACCGGGGACCAGGCGCAGCTGCTGGTCTTCGTGGAACAGACCGCCCAGCGCCAGGGCGCCCGCTCCAGCACCGTGCAGGGGCAGCTGTCGGTGACCGCCCGGCTGATCGACGGGCAGTGGCGCATCAGTGATATGACACAGCGTTGATTTGACAGAGTGTTAGGGGATGTCAGTGGCATCAGCGGTGACGGTGGCGGCGCGCGGCCTGGCGGTGCTGGCCGCCGCGGCGGCGGCCTGGGGCGGCTGGTCCTGGTACGCGGCCGCCCACGACAGCTCGGCGGCGCTGGCGCAGAGCCGGGACCAGGTGCTGGCGGCGGGCGCAGGCGGTGCAGAACCTCAACACCCTGGACTGGCAGCACCTGAGCGCCGGGCTGAACACCTGGAGCCAGTCCACCACCGGCGATCTGCACACCCAGCTCAGCCAGGGCCAGGCCGACTTCAGCAAGCAGGTGGAGCAGGCACACACGGTCACCACGGCCAAGGTGCTGGCCGGGGCGGTCACCGAACTGGACCAGCAGACCGGGCTGGCCTCGGTGATGGTCGCCCTCCAGATCACCGTCTCGGAACCGGGCAGCAGCCCGACGGTCAAGCAGAGCCGGCTGCTGGGACAACTCACCCGGACCGCCTCCGGCTGGAAGCTCAGCGACCTGGCCCAGGCCTCAAGCACCGACTCGTGAGCGGCGCCCGGAAGGAGACTGCGCGATGACCACCACCCGCCAGACGATCAACCACCGGCGCCGACTGGCCTCCCGGCCCACCGCCGACAGCGCGACCGCGCCGCAATCGCGGCCGACGTCCGAACCGGCGTCCGGGACCCCCGGCCCGGCGGAGGTCGGCGGCACCGGGCTCCGCCTCCGGCCACGGGTGAGCGCCGAGCCGGACCAGGCCGCCGGGGCAGCCGAACCGGCCGGGACCGATGCCGCCACCCCCGGCGGCCGGGGCCGGGCGGCGCTGCGGGCACTGGTGCGGCCCCGGCCGCCACTGCTGGCAGTGCTGCTGACCGTGGTGCTCGGCTGCTTCGCCGGCTATGCGCAGGCCCGCACCGGAAGCCTGGACTCCGGCCCCGGCCGGACCAACACCGCGCTCACCGACGCGGCCCGCACCAGCCAGGTCAAGGGCAGCATCACCCAGGCGGTGAACACCCTCTTCTCCTATGACTACGCCGACCCGGCCCGCACCGACGACGCGGCCGGCGGGCTGCTCACCGGCGGGGCCGTCAAGCAGTACGCGAGCATGCTGAGCGCGGTACGGGCGGACGCCGGCAAGCTGAAGCTGGTGCTCACCACCACCGTCACCGACTGCGGCCTGGAGCAGCTCGACGGCGACCGCGCCCAGCTGCTGGTCTTCGCCGACCAGCGGGACACCACCACCGGCGCGGGCACCAGCGCGGCCGCGGCCAGCGAGGACTCCCCGGCGATGTTCACCGTGTCCGCGGTGCTGGTCAAGGGCACCTGGCGGATCAGCGACATCGGCACCTTCAGCACCGGCTGACCGGACACCGTCACCTGCCTTTGCACAGTCGGCGGACAGGCCGGACGGACAGGCAGGGGGACGGCCGACCCCGGGCGCGGGGGCGCCCGGAGGGTGCGCCTACCATGGCGGCGTGCTGAAACTGTGGAGCTACGCCGCCTCTAAATACCAAGCGGACGACGCCACGGTGCGCCGGGCCGCCCTGGGGTCGGTCATCGCCAGCGTGATCATCGTCGTGCCGGGGGCGCGGTCCGGCTGACCAGCTCGGGGCTCGGCTGCCCGACCTGGCCCCAGTGCACCGGCGGCAGCCTCACCCCCACCCCGCGATGGGCATCCACGGGGTGATCGAGTTCTCCAACCGGATGCTGATCTACCTGCTGTGCGCCGCCGTGGGGTGGTTGATCATCACCACCTCGCTCCAGCGGCAGCGCCGCCGCGAGCTGGTCCGGCTGGCCTGGGCGCAGTTCGGGCTGGTCGTCGCCGAGGCGGTGCTGGGCGGCCTGTCGGTGCTGACCAAGCTGAACCCGTTCATGGTGGCCGCGCACTTCCTGCTGGCCATGGTGTTCATTGTGGTGACCATCCGTACCTGGGAGCGGGCCCGCGAGGGCGATGCCGAGCCACGCCCGCTGGTGCCCGGGGCGATCCGCTCGCTGGGCTACGCGCTGACCGGGGTGACCGCGACGCTGATGGTGGTGGGCACGGCGGTGACCGGCACCGGTCCGCACTCGGGTGACACCGGGGTCGCCGCCCGGATGCCCTTCGACTGGGACCGGGTGGCGCAGCTGCACGCGGACCTGGTCTTCCTGGTCTGCGGCCTGACCGTGGCGCTGCTGTTCGTACTGAAGGCGGTCGGCGGTCCCCGCGCGGCCTTCCGGCGGACGGTCGAGCTGGCGGTGCTGCTGGTGCTCCAGGCCGTGGTCGGTTACTGGCAGTACTTCACCGGCCTGCCCGCCTGGCTGGTCGGTATCCATGTGACCGGCGCATGTCTGGTGTGGATCGCCACCCTGCGGATACCCTTCGCGCTGCGGGAGCGCACCCGGGCCGCGGGCTCCGAACCGGTGTCCGCCCGCCCGCTGGCGGGAACCGCGCAGAGTCGCTGACCGGCCCCGTCCCGATCCTCGACGTGGGCCGGCCCGCGGTGCCAGCCACGACCAGGGAGCAGCATGGGCCCGCAACGCCGGTACGACCTCGTCCTGTTCGGCGCCACCGGTTTCACCGGCGCACTCACCGCCGGGCATCTGGCCCGGAACCGTCCGCCGGGCTGCCGCTGGGCCCTGGCCGGGCGCGACCTCGGCAAGCTGGAGGCGCTGCGCGCCCGGCTGGCCGAGGAACTGCCCGACGATCCGGACCTCGCCAAGCTGCCGCTGCTGGTCGCCGACTCCGGCGACCGGCAGGCGCTGCGGGAGGTCGCCGCCGCCGCCCGGGTCGTGGTGTCCACCGTCGGCCCCTTCCTCACCCATGGTGAGCCGCTGGTCGCGGCCTGCGCCGAGGAGGGCACCGACTACCTGGACCTCACCGGCGAGCCGGAGTTCGTGGACCTGATGTACCTGCGGCACCATCAGCGGGCGGTGGCCACCGGCGCCCGGCTGGTGCACTGCGGCGGCTTCGACTCGGTGCCGCACGACCTGGGGGTGCTGTTCACCGTCGGCCGGCTGCCGGACGCCGCCGACTCCCCGGTACGGGTGGAGGGTTTCCTGCGCGGCTCCGGGGCACCCTCAGGGGGCACGCTGGCCTCGGTGCTGGCCGCCTTCGCCCGCCCGCTGGGGATGGCCCAGGCGGCCCGTCGGCGCCGCGCCGCGGATCCTGCCCCGGCCGGGCGCCGGATCCGGCTCGGGGTGGGGCTGCCGCGCTGGTCCCGGACGGCGCACGCCTGGGTGCTGCCGCTGCCGACCGTGGACCCGCAGGTGGTCGCCCGCTCGGCGGCCGCGCTGCCCGGATACGGGCCGGACTTCCACTACACCCACCACGTCGCGGTCAAGCGACTGCCGGCCGCGGCGGCCCTCGTGCTCGGCACCGCGGTACTGGCGGCGGCGGCGCCGGTGCCGCCGCTGCGCCGGGTGCTGGAGCGGCTGCGCCCGGCCGGGGAGGGCCCGGACGCCGCGAAGCGGGCCCGGAGCTGGTTCACCGTCAGGTTCGTCGGCGTCAGCAGGGGCCACCGGGTGGTGACCGAGGTCTCCGGCGGCGACCCGGGCTACGGCGAGACCTCGGTGATGCTCGGGGAGTCCGCGCTGTGCCTCGCCTTCGACGAACTGCCGCGCACGGCTGGGCAGGTGACGACCGCGGCGGCCCTGGGTCCGGCGCTGATCGACCGGCTCACCGCCGCCGGCCTGCGCTTCACCGTGCTGGACCGGCCGCCCACGGCCGCCCCGGGACCGGTCGGCCGACCGGCCGGTGTGACCGGCTGAGCCGGTGCGCCACGCCGTCGTCGTCGGATCAGTAGGTCTACGACACATTTCGGCAGCACGCTCTTAACATCCAGGGGGCAGGCTGGTCCTCGACGGCGAGCAACCGAACGTGGTGCCCGCGGAGGTCCTGAGCGGCTCGGGCCTCCGCAGTCATCGACGGGACGCGGCGGAACGGCCCTGGGCCGCCGACCGCGTCCGGCCGCGGACAAGGCCGTCGTCCCGCCCCGTGGGCCCGAGTGGACCACGGGGACGGCTCGTACCGCGGCCCGCACTCCGCGTCCCCGGGTGGGGGGACAGCGGAGGGGCAGCGTCGGGGCCGGTCCGCACCGGGCCGGCCCCCATGCTGTTCCCGCTGCCCGGGCCACGGCGGCCGAATCGTTCCCGCTGGTGGACCGTTCCGCTGACGAATCGTTCCTGCTCGCGGCCCGGCAGGACGGATTTCATCCACTGTTGATAAAGCTCTGAGGCCGTTGTCACACCCGGCTGTGACACTGCCGTTATGAACGACCACGGCTTCGATGACCACGGTATCTGGGGCGGCCCGACCGACGGCGCGCTGGCCCTGCTGCTCACCACCGGGTGGATCGACATCCACCCCGGCTCCCTGCGGATCGACAAGGCCCCCACCGGCCGGTTCTTCCGCGCCCTCGACCTGGACGGGCGCCCGGTCCGCGGCGCGCTGGTCGACGTCTTCAAGATCCGCGGCGCCCCGGCGCTGGCCCGCTAGGCCCGCCAGGCCCGCGCCCGCGTGTACGCACAGGCTGTGCGCCGGGAGCGTGCGCTCAGGCGACCGATGGCGAGTCCTCGGGGAAGACGGTGAACCGCAGCTCACCGTTCTCCGCCGACACCGTGGTCGCGCCGCAGCGGAAGGACTCGTGGATCAGCGCATGCAGCCGGTTCGCCCACGCCGGGTCGCCGGAGAGCACCACATGCACGCTGCCCGCCCCGGACGGGGCCAGCCGGTGCTGCTGCGGATGGGGCTTCGGCCGGCTCATGTCGATCAGGTAGCGGTCGGTGTGGGCCAGCGTCGGCTTGGGCAGCGGGCGGTCACGGTCCGCCACCGCCGCCGCACGCCAGTCGTAGACCTGGGTGATCGCGTCGACCAGCGCGGCGTTCGCTGTGGGCCACCCGGTGGCCGCCAGCCGTACCAGCGTGCTCCCGGCCGCTGCCATGTCCGCCTCCGCTCCTCGGCTCAGTCTCCAGCGTGCACTCCCCCGGCCCGCCCCGCACCCGGACCACGCGCCCCGGGCGCGCCCCGCACCACGCCCCGCACCACACCCCGCACCGCCGCTCCCGGCCCGGCCCGCTCCCGGCGCGACGGCGCCGATACCGATGCGCCACCGACGGCTCCGATACTCGAACTCCGCAGGAGCACCGAGACACTCAGGAGGACGTGTGACACTCACCGAGCGGCTCCGGGCAGCCCTCGCCGACCGGGCGCAGGACAACACCGGCTTCGACCCGGGCGCCGAACTGGCCGAGGTGCTGTCCGGGATCGGGCTGCGCCCGGAGGACTGCGGCGGCCGGATCGCCTTCGAGGCGCCGACCCGGTCGTGCCCAGCGTGCTGCGGCTGGCCGCGGCCACGAGCATCGCCCTGGTGGCCAAGTCGGTCGCCGTCGCCGACCTGTGGCGCCGCCGGGGCGGCCCGGGCCAGGACATCTCCATGGACCTGCGGGTGGCCCCGCACCGCCTGTGCCCCTTCTACGACCGCACCTGGGAGCTGCTGAACGGCTATCCCGGCTCGGCCCCGGCCAACCCCAGCCTGGCCCTGGCCTTCATGTACCACCGGACCGGGGACGACCGCTGGGTGATGCCGTTCAACGCCTACCCCAAGCTCAAGCTGGCCGCGCAGACCCTGCTCAACGTGCCGGACGAGATGCAGGCGGTGGCCCGGGCGATCGGCGGCTGGCGGGCCCGCGAGCTGGAGGACGCCGCGGCCGCGGCCGGGGTGGTGCTGCCGATGCTGCGCACCACGGGGAACTGCTGGCCGAGCCGCACTACCGGGAGGTGCTGGCCGGGCTGCCGCTGATCGAGGTGACCCGGATCGGCGACAGCGATCCCGAGCCGTTCCCGGCGGACCCCACCGACCCGCTGGACGGGATCCGGGCGCTGGGCATGGGCCATGTGATCGCCGGTGCCGGCACCGGCCGGACGCTGGCACTGCACGGCGCGGACGTGCTGAACCTGTGGCGGCCGGACGAGCTGGAGCACGACGTCACCTATATCAGCGCCAATGTCGGGGTCAGGTCGGCGCTGCTCGACCCGAACGGCGCCCGCGAGGCGCAGCGGCTGCGCGGGCTGCTGGCCGGCAGCGACGTCTTCTTCGCCAACCGGCGCCCCGGCTACCTGGAGCGGATCGGCCTGACCGCGACGGAGGCCGCCGCGGTCAGGCCCGGGATCGTCCATGCCACGGTCTCGCTCAACGGTGAGAGCGGGCCCTGGGCCGACCGCCTGGGCTTCGACCAGACGGCGGGCTGCCTGACCGGGATGATGCTGCTGGAGGGCGCCGACGGCCTGCCCGGTCTGCCGCCGACGATGGTGGTGAACGACTACATCGCGGCCTGGCTGCTGACCGCCGGGATCGTCCGGGCGCTGGTCCGCCGGTCGGTCGAGGGCGGCAGCTACCGGGTGCATGTCTCGCTGACCCGGGCCGCGCTGTGGATCATCGGCCTGGGCCTGTTCGACCGGGAGTACGCCCACAAAACTGCGGGTTCCGGCGGCAGGCACGCCTACCTGGATCCGGAGACCTTCACCGCGCAGACCCCGCTGGGGCACTACCAGGGGGTGACCGAGCAGGTCCGGATGTCGCGGACCCCGGGCCGGTACCGCGAGGTGCTGCTGCCGCGCGGGGCCTCCCCCGCCGAGTGGCTGCCCAGGGGCTGACCCCCGCCGCCGCGCACGGCCGCGCCGGTCCGTGGGAGTCCGCCACGGACCGGCGCGGCCGGGCCGGGCCCGGCCCGGCCCGGCATCGGCCCGGAGATCAGCGCCCGGGGCCGGATGCGCCGCTCAGCACAGGGCGAGCAGCCTGGGCACCAGCTCGGCCGGGGCGGGCATGGCCGCCAGCTCCCGCCGCACCTCCTCCGCCGCCGCGCGCATCGCCCTGTCGGACAGCACCCGCTCCAGCAGTTCCGGGCTCAGCTCCTGGTAGCTGCTGCGCAGCCCGACGCCCCGGCGGGCCACCGCGTCGGCGTTGATGCCGCTCTCGGAGACACTGGGCAGCACCAGCTGCGGCAGCCCCGCCTCCATCGAGGCCATCGAGCTGCCCGAACCCCCGTGGTGGACCGAGGCGGTGCAGGTCCGCAGCAGCGCGTTCCACGGCAGCCAGTCCGAGCCGCCGACCGCGCGCAGATTGGCCGGCAGCTCGCCGAGCTGCTCCAGGTCGGTGTTGCCGAGCGCGAACACGAACTCGGCGTCGACCTCGCTCATCGCCGCCACCGCCGAACGGAACTGCTCGCCCTCCATCAGCTGCGGCAGGAAGGTGCCCAGGGTGACCGCCACCCGGGGCGCTCCGGGCGCTGCCGCAGCCACTGCGGCAGCAGGCCGCCGCCGCTGAAGGAGACCGGGCGCAGCGGCCAGCCGTCGACGACGTCCACGGTGCTCGGCGGCGCCACGTCGAGCACCTGGATCTCCCCGGCGTCCGGGGCGGCGACCCCGTGCCGGGCGAAGGTGCCGGCCAGTTCGGCCAGCATGACGGCGCGCAGCGGCGCGTTCCGGGCGAAGCCGTGGTTGTGCTGGACCGCCGGGATGCCCAGCGCGGTGGCGGCCACCACCCCGGCGGTGGCCAGCGGCTCGAAGACCACCAGGTCGGCCCGCACTCCCGGGCGTGCTCCACCAGGCCGTCCGCCACAGGTCGTTGACATGGGCGTAGAGCCGGACAAAGGCGTCCCGGTCGGCGGTGGCGCTGTCCACCACCCGCTGGAACAGCTCGGGCCTGCGGACCCCGGCCACCTCCAGCAGTTCGTGGGAGGCGTCGAGGCCGGGGGCGATGTCGACCAGCGGCAGCCCGGCCCTGGTGACCGGTTCCGCGCCCCGGTAGGAGGCGAACAGCACCTCGTGCCCGGCCGCGCGCAGCGCCCAGGCCAACGGAACCATCGGGAAGAGGTGCCCCACTGCCGGAGCACCGGTGAACAACACGCGCACGACGACCTCCTGGAGGGAAGGGACTGCGGCTCAGACGACGCGCACCTCGGGCACATAGACGATCCACTTGCCGCCGGCCTCGGTGAAGGCATGCTCCTTGGCCATGATCTCCTCGGCATGGTTCCAGGCGAACAGCAGTGCGTAGTCCGGGTAGTTGGCGCGGAACTCGCTGGTCGAGCGGATCGGGATATGCGTCCCCGGGGTCAGCTTCCCCTGCTTCGCCGGGTGTTGTCGACCACGCAGGAGACCAGGTCGGGGCCGATCCCGCAGTAGTTGGCCACCGTGGTGCTCTTGCCGGTCGCGCCGTAGGCCATCACGGTCCGCCCCTGCTCACGCAACGACCGCAGCAGGTCGGTCAGTTGTCTCCTGGTGTGCTGCATCCGGCGCTCGAAGCCGAGCAGCGTCTGCGGGTGGTGCAGCCCGGCCGCCTCCTCCTGCGCGATCATCCGCGCGACCGCCTCCGCGGGCTCGCGCTGCCCCTGGAACATCAGCGTGTAGCGCACCTCGCCGCCGTGCACGTCGAGGTGTTCGACATCCACGAGCTCGAAGCCGTAGTGGCGGGCCATGGCCCGGGCCGAGCGGGCGGTGAAGAAGTAGAAGTGCTCGTCGTAGATCTGGTCGAACGAGGTGCGCCGGACGATGTCACCGAGGTACGGGTCCTCGAACAGGAACACCCCGCCGGGCTTGAGCAGTGCGGTGATGCCCTCGAACACCGAGTCCAGATAGGGGATGTGGGAGAAGGTGTTGGCGGAGTAGATGAATCCGCCTGGCCGTCGGCCTCGGCGATCTCCACCGCACTGGACTTCTCGAAGAAGTCGTTGCGGACCCGCACGCCCCTGGCCGCCGCCACCGCGCACACCCGGCTGGAGGGTCGACCCCCAGGTGGCGCACGCCGGCGGCGCTGACCACGTCCAGCATGACCCCGTCGTTGGAGCCGATCTCGACCACGAACGCGTCCGGGGACGCGAGTTCGCGTCGCAGCAGCCGCCGGGCCAGGCCTCGAAGTGCTCGATCATGAACCGGGAGCCGGAGGTGTAGTACGGGTAGTCGTCGCGGAACATCAGCCCCCGGGGAACCTCCTCCACCAACTGCACCAGCGAGCAGTCCTCGCACATCGCGAGCGCCAGCCGGAACAGGTACTCCTGGCCGGTTTCCCCGGGCAGCACCAGGGCGTTGGCGAGGGCCTGCGACCCGAAGTCGACGCGGGCGCGCAGACGTCCGTCGCAGACCCGGCAGACCGGCTCCCCGGCTTCGGTGTTCTCTTTGGCCATGACGGTTTCCCTTCGATTCAGGGAGGAGTGCCGGACCGGCACCGCGGGGACCGCACTCGCTTCGCCCGGCCAGCATGGGTGCGCCGGATAGCGTCTCGATCGCCTCCGACGCGACAGCGCACTGCCGCCCCCACGCGGATGCGCGGGGGCGGCAGTGCTGCTGACCGACTGTTACTCGGGCAGCGACCAGGTCTGGTTGGTCTGGTTGTCGCCGCAGGGCCAGATCTCCAGCCGGGTGCCGTTGGCGGCGCTGCCACCGGTGGCGTCCAGGCAGTAGCCGGAACCGGGGTTGGTCAGGTTGCCGTTCTGGGCGTAGGTCCACTGCTGTCCGGCGGAGCCGTCGCAGGTGCTCAGGTCGACGTCGGTGCCCGCCGCGGGGCCGCCGCAGGCACGTCCAGGCACTTGCCGAGGGTGCGCACGGTGCCGTCGCCCGGCAGCGTCCACTGCTGGTTCGAGTTGCCGGTGCAGCCGTAGAGGATGATCGGGTTGCCGTCGGCGGTGCCGCTGCCCGAGTCGTCCACGCACTGCCCGTTGGCACCGGTGATCTGCCCCAGGTCGGTACTCCCGGAGCAACCCGCGCTGGGGGTGACCCGGTAGATGGCGGTGCCGTGTGCCGGAATACTGGCGGTGATGGTGCCGGTGGTGCTGCTCGTGGTCCCGGCCCAGAGGTTCGTCGCCGAGTAGGTGCAGCCGGCGCCGCCGGTGAAGCCGGCGGCCGTGGCCGTGGTGGAGGCGCTGACCGTGGAGCCGCTGCGGTTGAGGATCACCACCGCCCGGGCCCCGCCCGCCAGCGGCCTGGTGAGCACGTCCAGGGTGCCGTTCTGGGGAGACCACATAGCCGGGCGAGCCGAGCGAGTCCTGGTCGACCGCGATCACCCCGGTGTTGCCGAGGGCGGCGACGGAGGCGGCAGACAGGCTGCTCACGTCGTCACTCATGATCATCGGTGCGCCCATCATCGCCCACAGCGCGATCTGGCTCTGCGACTCGGCGGCCGTCAGCCCGGAGTCCCGGCGATCAGGAAGTCCGGGTCGTCCCAGTTGCCCGGGCTCTCGTAGCGGTGGATCGGGTTGTTGTAGCCGTAGTTGGTGAGCACACTGTTCCACCGGCTGGTACTGGGTGACGATGCGTCATATGTCTGGATGTCAGAACCCTCACGCCACAACTGCCCGTACTGGCCGACCCAGCCGAGCACGGTGTCCCAGTCGGTGGTGCCCTGGAAGTACGCCGGGGCCGACTCGGAGAACACGATGTCGCGGCCGGAGGCCTTGAGCGCGGCGGACATCTGCGAGTACGCCGACTGGTAGGTCTGCTCCTCGGTCTGCCCGGAGACACTGGGCAGGTTGCAGCCGTCCAGCTTCAGGTAGTCCACGCCCCAGGAGGCGAACAGGTCGGCGTCCTGCTGCCAGTGGTTCCAACTGCCCGCGTACCCACCGCAGGTGCTGGTCCCGGCGTCCTCATAGATGCCGAACTTCAGTCCCATGGAGTGCAGTTGAGCACCCACATAGGCCATGCCGTCGGGGAACGTGGTCGGGTTGGCGACCAGGTTGCCGTTGGAGTCGCGGGAACTCTCCATCCAGCAGTCGTCGATGGTCACGGTGTTGTAGCCCTTGGCGGCCAGCCCGGAGGAGACCAGCGCCTCGGCGTTCTGCAGGATCGTCGACTCGGTGTAGCCGCACTGGTAGTGCGCCCAGTCGTTCCACCCCATGGGCGGGGTCACCGCCAGCGGCGCGCCGTCCCCGGAGGTCGCCGTGGTCGACGCCAGGGCGCCGGGCGCCCCGGCCGCGCCCACGCCGAGCACGGCGAGCGCCAGCAGACCGGCCCCGGCCGCACGCGCCAGCGGCCTCCGCCACGGGACGCCCGGATCACGTACGAGTTGCATCGTGGAGTTCCTCTCAACGGCAGCGAGAGAGTGACGGGCCGTCGGACAGCATGGACATGTCCTGACGACCCTGGACGGGGCAGACACTAGATGCGCGGGACTGCGCGAACAAGGGGTCAGGATGACTAAATTTGCGCATAGACCAGCGCGATCAAGCAAGAATAAGCAAACCGCCAGGCCATGGGCCCCACCGGCGCAGCCACCGGTTCAGGTCCGCTGCACCGGGACCGGGCCCGCACCGAGGCCTGCGTCAAGGCCCGCGTCGAAGCCCGCACCGAGTCCCACACCCAGGCCCCTGCCGACCGCGACTCCCGCCCCGGCGCCGAAGCCGGTCAGGGCGTCCGCGCAGGCCCCGCCGGATTCGGCGACCACCTCGGCCAGGCTCTGCTCGGGCCGGACGGTGGCGAAGCCGGTCTCCCCGCCGGCCGTGCTGAAGCCGTGCACAGCCGGGCGCGGCACGCTGTTGTAAGCCCACGGCGCGGAGGTGCAGTAGCCGCCGGTGTCGTGCAGGACGACCAGGTCACCCGCCTCGATCCGGGGCAGCTCGCGGTCGCGGGCCACCAGGTCACCGGCGAAGCAGAGCGGGCCGGCCACGTCCTGCGCCTCGGTGGCGCCGGTCCTGGGCGTGCCGTCCGGCCGGTGCACGCTGATCCGCAGCGGCCAGGAGTCGGGCATGAACACGGTGCGGGTGGCCAGGTGCCCGCCGGCGTGGGTGAGTGCGATCCGACGGCCGCCGACGGTCTTGGTGTACTCGACCCGGGCCACGGTGAAGCCGTGCTTGGCGACCACCGAGCGGCCGAACTCGGTGACCAGCGCGTAGCCGCCGTCGAACAGTCCGGGTACGGCGGCACGCAGGTGCGCCGCGTAGTCGGCGTGGGTGGGGGTGATCCTGTCGTCCGCGAAGTTGACCGGCAGTCCGCCGCCCAGGTCGAGGCTGGTCACCTGGCGGCGCCCGGCCCGCTCGTTGATCTCCTCGGCGAGTTCCCAGACGGCGTGGACCCCGGCCGCGATCAGGTCGAGCGGGCAGCCCTGCGAGCCGACGTGCACATGCAGCCGAGTCAGCCAGTGGTGGCGGGCGAAGGCCGCCCGGATCCGCTCCCGCGCGCCGGGGTCGCGCAGCGGCTCACCGAATTTGGAGTGCTCGGAGGCGGTGCTCATCGCCCCGATCGAACCGGCCCCGACCTGCGGGTTGACCCGCAACCCGAGCAGCGAGGCGGGCGCCCGGCCGTCGATCAGCACCGCGATCCGCTCCACCTCGGCCAGATTGTCGGCGTTGACCGCGATCCCCAGCCGCAGCGCCTGCGCCAGCTCCGCGCCGGTCTTGGCCGGGGAGTCGAGCACGATCCGCTCCGGGGGCACCCCGGCGGCCAGGGCCAGGGCCAGCTCGCCCGGGCTTGCCACCTCGCAGCCCATACCGGCGTCCGCGACCAGGCGCAGCACCGGCACCAGGGCCGCGGCCTTCACCGCGAAGGTGTGCAGCACGGTCGTGTCCGTGCCGAAGGCGGCCCGCAGCCCGGCGACCGTCCGCCGGATGCCGTCCACGTCCAGGAACCCGGCCGCGACCCGCTGCTCCCCGACCAGCCCGGCCGCCGCCGCGGCCCGGACCACGCCGGTCCGCCGCTCGGCGTCGATCCACTGCTGCCGCTCCTGGTGAGGCTGGATGGACTCCACGGTCGCCCGCTCCTCTCCCGGTCCGGACCCCCACCTACCAGTATCCGCAGCGGTTCACCCCTGCGCCGCCCAGGCGGCGACCGGGCCGGTGGCGCGCACGGAGACCGGGGCGCCGGGGCGAGCGGCGCGGCGCCCGAGCAGCGGACGGTGAGCGCCCCGGCGTCCGGGGTGTCGACGCCGACCACCGTGTCGTGGCCGTGGAAGTCGCGCTGGGAGACCACGCCCTGGAGGCTGTCGGGTTCGCCGGGCGGCAGCAGCCGCAGCTGCTCGGGGCGCAGCAGGACTTGCAGGCGCGCGCCCTCGGCGAAGTCCGGGGAGCCCCCGGCCAGGGCCAGCGGGCCGAAGACGGTGTCGGCCAGGCCGCGCCGCAGGGTGCCGGTCAGCAGGTTGGCGTGCCGACGAACTGGGCCAGGGCCGGGTCGGCGGGGCGGGTGTAGAGGTCCTGCGGCGCGGCCGCGTGGGCGACCAGGCCGTGCCGCAGCACCGCGACCTGGTCGGCGCTGGACAGCGCCTCGTCCTGGTCGTGGGTGACGATCACGGCGGTGGTCCCGGCCGCGCGCGCACCCGCAGCACCTCCAGCCGGACGCTGGTGCGCAGGAAGGCGTCCAGCGAGGAGAAGGGCTCGTCGAGCAGCAGCAGCGCCGGGTCGGGCGCCAGCGCGCGGGCCAGCGCGACCCGCTGCTGCTGGCCGCCGGAGAGCTGGTGCGGGTAGCGGGCGGCGAGCTCGGACAGGCCGGTCAGTTCAGCAGCATCTCCGGCACCCGGCTGCGGCGGGCGGCGCGGGGCAGTCCGAAGCCGACGTTGGCGGCGACATCCAGGTGCGGGAAGAGGCAGCCCTCCTGCGGGACATAGCCGACCTGGCGGTCCTGCGGGGCGACATGGCGGCCGGGGCCGTTCATCAGCCTGCCGCCGATGGTGATGGTCCCGGCGTCGGGGTACTCGAATCCGGCCAGCATCCGCAGCAGGGTGGTCTTGCCGCTGCCGGAGGAGCCGAGGACGGCGGTGACCGAGCCCGGCGGGATGTCGATGTCCACGCCGCGCAGCACGGGCTGCGAGCCGAACGTCTTGACCAGGCCGGTGATGGCGACGCCCTGGCCGGGAGCCGCGCGGCCGGGGGCGGCCGCCTGGGGCTCCGTCGCTGTCAGGTCTGTCATTGTCCTGCCGCCTTTCCCGGGAGCCGGTCGAAGAAACGTCCGAGCACATAGCTCGGTACCGCGGTGATGGCGATCATCAGCAGCGCGAACGGCGCCGCCTGGCCGTAGGCGAGGTTCTGCTGATAGTTCCAGAACTGGGTGGCCAGGGTCTGCACCCCGGTCGGCACCAGGATCAGGGTGGCGGTGAGCTCGGTCACCGCGGAGAGGAACACCAGGCAGAAGGCGGCGGCCAGGCCGGGCGCGACCAGCGGCCGGGTGACCCGCCAGAGCACGGCGGCGCGGCCCAGGCCGAGCGAGTGCGCCACCTCCTCCAGCCCCGGCGGGGCCTGGGCCACCGAGGCCCGGACGCCGACCAGGGCGAGCGGGAAGAACATGATCGCGTAGGTCACCACCAGCATCGGCGCGGTCTGGTACCAGACGCCCCCGGCGTAGGTCTCGCTGAAGTAGGTCAGCGACAGTGCGATCACCAGGCCGGGCATGGCCAGCACCAGATAGGCGCCGCGTTCCAGCAGCCGCCGCATCCGGCCGTCGTGGCGTACGGCCAGGATCCCGACCGGCAGCGCCATGCAGGTGGCGAGCAGCGCGGCGGAGCCGCTGTAGAGGGCGGTGTGCCAGGTGGCGTCCAGCAGGGAGACCCCGGTGAAGGGGTGCTGGGTGCCGGAGGCCCACCAGTAGACCGCGGAGCCGACCGGGACGCCCAGGGCCAGCGCCGCCAGCAGGGCCAGCGCCAGCAGCGCCGGCAGGGTCCAGCCGCCGAGGCGGTGCCGCCCGGTGCTGCGCTGCGCCATCCGGTCCACCCGGCTGCCGCGGCCGCGCCCGCGCACCGCGGCCTCGCCCGCGAGCACCAGCAGGCCAAGAGCGATCAGCACCAGCGACAGCGCCGAGGCGGTGGGGATGTTGAAGGACACCGAGAACTCGGTGAAGATCTCGGTGGTGAAGGTCTGGTAGCCGAGGATCTCGAAGGCGCCGTACTCGGCCAGCAGCCCCAGCGCGACCAGCAGGCAGCCGCCGAGGATGGCCACCCGGGCCTGGCGCAGCGTCACCCGCCAGAAGGTGCGCAGCCGGCCCAGGCCGAGGTTCATCGCGACCTCTTCCAGGCCGGGTCGGCGTTGCGCAGGCTGGCCGCGACCGGCAGGTACACCAGCGGGTAGACCGAGAGCGTCATCACCAGCACCGCGCCGCGGAAGCCGGAGATGTCGGTGCTGAGCGAGGCCCAGCCGAAGCTGATCACGAAGTCCGGGATGGCCAGCGGCACCACCAGCAGCACCGCCCAGATCCGGCGGCCGGGCAGGTCGGTGCGTTCCACCAGCCAGGCGGCGCCGGTGCCGATGACCGCGCACAGCGCGGTGACCACCACGGTCAGCCGGACGGTGTTCCACAGCAGCTGGCCGGTGAGCGGGCGGAAGATCAGCGAGGTGACCGTGCCCACGCCCGCGCCCCGGGCCTCGATCAGCAGGAACACCAGCGGCAGCAGCAGCACCACGGTGACCAGGGCGCTGACGGCCAGCAGCCCGGTCGGCCGCCCGCGCGCCGCAGCGCGAAGCGGCGGCGCGCGGGAGGGCTGACCGGGTCCGCGGCTGCGGCCGGGCCGGACCCGGTCAGCGAGGTCACAGCAGTCCTGCCTTGCCGAGCAGGCTGATGGCGGTGGAGCCGTCGCCGAGTTCGGGGATGGTGATCGGGTTGGGCTGGAGCTGGGCGAACGGTGTCTCGGGCGCGGTGGTGGTCACCCCGTCGTCGAGCGGGTACTCGTAGCTGATCCCGTCGGCGATGATCTGCTGGCCCTTCTTGGAGACCAGGAAGGCCACGAACTTCTGCGCGTCGGCCTGGTTCTTGGAGGACTTCAGCACTCCGGCGCCGGAGACGTCGAGCACATAGCCCGGGTCGGCGGGGGCGAAGTAGGCCAGCTTGGAGTGCATCGCGCCGGTACCGAGCTCGGCCTGCATCCGGTACCAGTAGTACTGGTTGACCACGCCGAAGGCGGCGCCGCCGCGGTTGACCTCGTCGGCGATGGTCTCGTTGTCGGGGTAGACCCGCGAGCCCGCGTTGGCCTTGATGCCCTCCAGCCAGGACAGCGCCCTGGCCTGGCCGTAGGTGCGCGCGACCGAGGTGACGATCGGCTGGAAGTCGGTTTCCCCGGCCGCGAAGGCCAGTTCGCCCTTGTACTTCGGGTCGGCCAGCTGGAGCACCGAGGTCGGCAGCTGGGCGGCGCTGATCAGGCTCGGGTTGTAGATGAGCACGCTCACCCGGGCCGAGATGCCGGCCCAGTCGCCCTGCGGCGAGTTGTACTTGCTGGGGGTGGCCGCCAGGGTGGCGGCGTCCAGCGACGAGAGCATGCCCTTGTTCTGCAGGAAGTCCAGCGCGGGCGAGTTCTCGGTGTAGAAGACGTCGGCGCGCGGGTGCCTCTGCTCGGCGACGATCTCGTCGGCGAAGGTGTCCTCGTCGTCGTAGCGGACGTTGACCTTGATGCCGGTCTGCTGCTCGAAGGCGGTGACCAGGTTCTGCGTGGTCTGCTCGTGCTGGCCGCTGTAGAGGGTGATCGACCCCTTGCCCGCGGCCGCGGAGGATCCGCCGCAGGCGGTGAGCGTGGCCGCGGACAGAGCGGCCACGGCGGCGAGGGCGAGGCCGCGCAGGGCGTTGGTACGGCGGGTGGTCACGAGGCTGCTCCGGGCACAGGGCGTTGACGGCGTTCTGGGCCTTGGTCACGGCGATCGCGGCGGCCGGGGCTGTGCCGGCCGTCGCCGTGCTGAACGTCAGGTAGGCGGAGTCGAGTTGGCCGACGGCCTGCTGGACCGAGCTGTCGGTGAGCTTCAGCTTCCGCAGCGGCAGCACCTGGGCCTCGGCATAGCCGACGGAGTCGGCGTCGGCGTCGGGCCCGTCGGCGAGCACGTCGGCGACGGCGGTGCAGGCCTGCTGCCGGGCGGTGCCCTGGAGCACGGAGGCCGACGCGGAGGCGGAGGCCGACTTGGCCGAGGAGCCGCAGGCGGCCAGGGTGCCTGCGGCGAGGACGGCACAGGCCAGCAGGGCCCATGGGCGCGCCGTCCTGGCGGACCGGAGCGGGTTGTCACCGGACACGATGGGAGTCACTTCCTTTTCGGAGCTTCGGGAATGGGGGGTGCCACCGCGGACTGCGGCGGCTGAGCTCAGCCCAGCAGGGTCCGGCCGATCCAGTCGCCCGGGCCACTGGCCCCGGGCGGGATGGCGAACACGGCACTGGCCGTGTGGGTGGTGAACTGGTTGAGCGCGTCGGACTCGGCCATCTTGCCGAAGACCGGGACGAACGCCGTGCGCGGGTCCTTCTGGTAGCCGAGGAAGAGCAGCCCCGCGTCGTACTCCAGGGCCTGCCGCCACGGTGGCCAGCGCTCGATGAACGGAGTGGTCCCGTTGTTGTAGGAGAAGCCGCGCCGGATGATCACCGCGCCGTTGTTGGACTCGGGCGCGGCCATCCGCACATGGGCGTCCACCGGGATGACCGGCGTGCCCTGGGCGCTGCGCTGCTCCAGGTTCAGCGGCGAGAACTCGGTTCCGCCGCCGAGCGGTGCGCCGTTCAGCTTCTGACGGCCTATCACCTGCTCCTGGAGGCCGGGCGCGATCCGGTCCCAGTGCTCCAGGGTGATCCGGATCCGCCGGTAGACGGCATAGCTGCCGCCGCTCATCCACCGCGGCCCCTCGGCGCCGGCCCACAGCGTGCGGTCCGGGTCGCTCGGCGGGTGGACGTTGGAGTTGACCGTGCCGTCCTTGAAGCCCATCAGATTGCGCGGGGTCCCGCCCTGGTTGTCCGGGGAGAAGCCGAGCTGGGTCCAGCGCAGGGTGGCCACGTCGGGGGCGATCCGGGCGATGCTGCGCGCCGCGTGGAAGGCCACCTGCGGGTCGTCCGCGCAGGCCTGGAGGAACAGGTCGCCGCCGCTGTCCCCGGCGACCAGTTCGTCGCCGGAGAAGTGCGGCAGGTCCAACAGCGCGGCCGGCAGCTGCCCGCCGAGGCCGAAGCGGCTGCCACCGTCGGCGCCGACGAACATCGAGCGCCCGAAGCCCACGGTGAGGGTCAGCCGGGAGGCGTCCAGGCCGTATGCCTCCAGCGAGTCGTCGGTGGTGGAGCCGCCGGTGGCGTCGGCATAGGCGTCGCCGGAGCCGCCGACCGGGTTGTGGATGGGGACGGTGACCGACTGGCCCTGGGCCAGTTCCGCGCCGAGCCTGGTCCAGGCCTTCAGCAGCGCCACCAGGTCAGCCCGGTTGTCGCTGGTGAGGTCGAACGCGGCCAGCACGGTCTGCCGCTGAGTGTCCGTCAGAATGCCGGACTGGTGCGTCCCGTAGAACGGCTCGGTGTTGTTCGGACTGCCGGAGGAGGCGATGGCGGGCTCGGCGAACCCGCCGATGACGCCGCCGCCGACCGCTCCGGCGCCGACCAGCAGGCTGCCGCGGAGCACCGCGCGGCGGCCGGGGCGCCAGCCGGGTACGCTCTCTGACGCTTCGTCAATTTCCGGCTGCACCGGTGTCGGTTCCTCGGCCATCAGTGCAACAGCTCCAGGGTGTTGGTGGCGTCGTTGACGAACAGCACGCCGGTTCCGGCCTGGTCGACCACCACGTCGAAGAGGTCTCCGTTGCCGGGCGGGTCCTGGCCGATGTCGTCGTCGGCGTAGTACTCGCCGACCTGCTTGCCGGCCGGGGTGATCTCGACGATCTTGCCGTTGACCGAGTTGGCCGCCAGCAGGTCGCCGTCCGGGGCCAGCACCAGGCCCAGCGGATTCGCCAGCTGGCCGCCCTGGGTGAGGGCGCTGCCGGGCGTGCTGGAGGCGGCGCGGGTGAGCGCGTCGGGCACGACGTCGACGCTGTCGCCGAGGGTGTTGGCAATGTAGAGCGAGCCGGAGGGCGACAGGGCAAGCCCGGTGGGGCCCTTGACGAAGGCGGCGGCGTCCGGGCGCTCCGGCAGGCCGCCGGCCACCTCGGTCTCGGCGGTGACCCTGGGCGCGCTGGTGGCGGTCTGCGCCAGCGACAGCCGGACCACGTCGCCCTTGTCGACGGTGGCGGTGCTGTTCGCGCTGACGCCGATCAGGGTGTTGCTGACGAAGAGAGTGGCCGTGTCGCCGTTGTCCTGGACGGTGGCGTCCCAGGGGCCGTCCAGGTAGGAGCCGGCGATGGTCCCGGCCAGCTTCCCGGTGGGCGAGAGCACCAGCAGGCAGCCCGCGCCTGCGGTGTCCAGCTTGCCGTCGGTGCTGGGCAGGCTGCCGACGATCACCCAGCCGGTTTTCAGCTGCACCATGGCGGTGGTCAGTCCGACCCCGCCGGGGCAGCCGGGCACGGTCGCGGGCAGGCTGGCGAAGACGCTCTGGCCGCCACCCGCGCGCATGTCCACGATGGTGGTGCCGGTGCCCTGGTTGTTGGAGGAGTTGTTGAAGTCGTCGACCAGTACGTCACCGGCCGCCACCGAGCCGACGGTTCGGGTGACCGGCCAGATGGCATAGGGGTTGATGTCCCCGTTGGGCGGGGTGGTGGAGCCGACCACGGTCTCATCGGTCTTCCCGGCCAGGAACGAGCCGGACGCCGGCTGGAGCACGCTGGAGGCGGCCGTCTCTTCCGCGGTGTACTGCGGGCGGCCGGGGCGGCGGCCTGAGTGCCGCTCAGGCCCTGCGGCGCGGCGTCGCTGCTACTGCTGGAGCTACAGGCGGCAGTGGTCAGTCCGAGAGCGAGCAGCATGGACACGGCCACCGCCGACCTGGTGCGCCGGTGCGACAGCGGGGGGTTGCGCATGCCTGGGGCTCCTTCGGTCAGCCGCGAGGGACCCGGCGGCATGACGCACACCGGGTTAGGTTCGCCTAAGTAAGGTATGGCTAGCCTAATGGCCCTGATCTGGCGCTTACAAGTGGGGTGCCCTTCCCGCACCGGAGCTGCCCCCGGCGGCCTGAACCGGCGTCACCACCCCTGCCCGAACCGCCGCGCACGAACCGCCGCACGTCGGCCGCCGCCGGGCGCCGCATGCCCGCCGGGCGGCGGCGCGCCGAGGCGGGGGGAGCAGCGGGGGCAAGGGGCGCGGAACGGAGCGGCGAGGGGGCGCGGGAGTAGCCCCGGGGCGCACAGCACCCCAGCTTTGCCCGGTAATAACGCCATAAGCAATCCCAAACCCCCCTTGGCTGAATTGGCCCTCGGAGTATGCTCGTGCCCGTGGGCACCGTGGACTCCCCAGGCGGAGAACAGCGCGTCACACCGGGGCCCGGACCGCCGCCACCACGACGCGGGTGCGGCGGGGCGACCGGACCCGGTCGCCGTCCGTGCGCGGCACGGCACGGGCCGGGATCGGCTCAGTGGCGCGCGACTGCGAAAGTGAGCCAGAAAGTATGGATGTCGCTTCACAGGCGTTGTCCTCGGTACGCCGGAACCCCTGCGCCTTCGCGCGCCGGGCCCTGCCCACCGTGATACTGATCGCCTCCGCCGCCGTGCTGGTGGCGGCCAATCCGACCGGCCACTACACCCTGGTCCTGGCCGTGGTGCCGCTGCTGGCCGCGGCCGTGCACGGGGTCCCCGGCACCGCGGTGATCGGGGGGCTGACGGTGGCCACCTATGTCGCCCTGCGGGACCAGATCGCCCAGGACGCCGGCGACGTCTGGCTGATCAAGCTGGCCTTTATCGCGGTCACCGCCGGGGTCGGCATGCTGCTCGCCCAGGCGCGGGCCCGCGAACGGGTACTGGCCCGCAGCCAGGACGTGGCGCTCACCCTCCAGCGCGGACTGCTCCCCCAGGACCTCCCGGAGACCAGCGCGGTCGAGGTCTGCCACCGCTATGTCCCGGCGGACACCCGGGCCGGGGTCGGCGGCGACTGGTTCGACGTGATCCAACTGCCCGGCGCCCGGGTCGCCCTGGTCATCGGGGACGTGACCGGGCACGGCATCCATGCCGCCGCGATGATGGGACGGCTGCGCACCGCCGTGCACACGCTCGCGGACCTCGACCTCGCGCCCGAGGAACTGCTCTCCGGATGGACGACCTGGTGGTCCGGCTGGGGGCGGGCGAGCCGCACGGCGAGCTCGGGGCCACCTGCCTCTATCTGGTGTACGACCCGGTCTCCCGGGTGTGCAGTGTCGCCGGGGCCGGGCACACTCCGCCAGCGTTCGTGCATCCGGACGGGGGTGTGGAGTTCCCGCAGCTGCCGGAGCACCCGCCGCTGGGCTTCGGCGGGGTCCCGTTCGAGCGCACCGAGTTCGCCGTTCCGGAGGGGACGGTGATCGCGCTGTACACCGACGGGCTGCTGGACCTGCGGCGCCGGCACGCGGACGCCGCGCTGACCGGGCTCGCCGAGCGGCTCTCGCCGGGCACCGGGCCGCTGGCCGAGATCTGCGACCGGCTCTGTGCCGGTCAGCCGTCGGTCGCCGACGACGACGTGGCCGTGCTGCTGGCGCGCACCCGCGCGGTGGACGCGCGGCAGGTGGCGGCCTGGGACTTCCGACCGACCCGCGCGCGGTCGCCGAGGCCCGCGCCCTGGTCGGCCGGCAGCTGAACGCCTGGGGCCTGGACGAGCGGGCCTTCGCCACCGGGCTGGCGGTCAGCGAACTGGTCACCAACGCCGTCCAGCACGCCGCGGGCCCGATCAGCCTGCGGCTGATCCGGGACCGCTCGCTGATCTGCGAGGTCTCCGACGGCAGCAGTACCTCCCCGCATCTGCGCCACGCCCAGCTGATGGACGAGGGCGGCCGCGGGCTGTTCCTGGTCAGCCAGATCGCCGACCGCTGGGCACCCGCTACAACGGCTGCGGCAAGACCATCTGGGTCGAACAGGTGCTGACCCCCGCCGAGCTCGCCCTCGCCCGGAACGGCGGCGAGCTGGTCGCCACCCACTGAGAGCGAACCCACCGGGCCGCACGCGCACGGGGGCGGCCCGGGGCGGTCGCCCCGGACCGCCCCCGGCGGTCACTCACCCGTACGAGTGGACTCGATGCGGATCACTCCGCACTGGCATCCCTCGAACGGGTGTCCTTTGTGTGGGTCACTTGCTCCAGTGCGGGCGCAGCGTGACGCTGAGGATGGTGCGGTAGTCCGCGGCGGAGGCCGCCGGGACGGTGTACAGCGCGGCCGGGTTCGTGCCGATGACGGAGCCGGTGGTCGGCAGCGGCTTCGGGGTGCCGTAGCCGGCGAAGAGCAGCGTCAGCGTGCCGTTGCCGTTGGGCACCACGGTCGGGTCGTAGACACGGCCCGAGTAGTAGCCGCTGACGCCGAGCGCGCCGCCGTCGGCGGCCTGCTGGGCGAGCGCGGAGAAGGTGTAGTCGGTGCCGAGCAGCTTCTGCGGCGCGCTCCAGTTCACCCCGTCCCTGGAGGAGGAGTAGAAGATCTGGTTGAAGGCGTCACTGTCGCCGTCGGCGGCGTAGGCGCCGGACAGGAAGAGACCGTAGCTGCCGTCGGGGTTCCGGACGACGGTGCGCGCGAGCCGACCCAGCGCAGCTCGGTGCTGCTGTTGCTGGTCGGGTCGTTCAGACCGGAGACCTGGCCGAGGTCGGTGAAGTGCAGACCGTCGTAGGTGTAGGCGGCGCGGACCACGGAGTAGTCCTCGTTGTTGCCGAACAGCGACTTGGGCTTGTTCTTGCCCTCGCCGGTCAGCGCCAGGGTGGAGTAGGGCACGGTCGCCGCGCCCGGGGCGCCGACGTCGCTGCCCTTGGCCACGGCGCCGGTGCCGCCGGTGCAGCCGGTGAGGCTGGTGGCGGTCTCACCGGTGCAGGTGGTCTGCACGATGCCGGCGGCGGTGCCCAGGCTGACCGTGATCGAGCCGTTGCTGAGCGGCAGCGCGGAGGTGGAGGCCACCGGCACGGTCGCGGCGGGCAGGGTCACCGCGGCGGTGGTGGTGGTCGGGATGTAGTAGTTGACGATCTTCTCGGTGTAGAGCACCGCGACACTGCCCTTGGGCGCGCCCGGGTAGTGCGCCAGGGTGCTGATGATGCCGTCCGGCGCGATCAGGCCCGAGGTCTGGTCGGCGGACGCCGGGATCACCGCGTCGGCGGTGACCGCGTCACCGGCGATGGTCACCCCGGCGGCGTCGCGGGTGGTGCAGCCGGTGAAGGCGGTGGCGGTGGCGTTGTCGTCGTTGCAGTCCACGACATGGCCGTCGACGTTGAAGTGGCCCGGCTGCTCGAAGTTGGCGGTGGAGCCGACGTCGATGGTGACCCCGGCGCCGAGCGGGCCGGCCGGGACGGACACAGCGGCAGTGGCGGTGGTGCTGCCGCCCTCGCCGACCGGCTCGGCGGCGGGCAGGCCGGCCAGCGGGTCGTCACCCTTGGGGGTGAGCTTGTGGACGATCAGGTTGATGCCGAGCGCGTCGCCGAGCGGGCGGCTCAGGGTGTAGAGCACCTGGGCCGGGTGGCCGCTGCGGGCCTGGCCGCTGCCGCCGAAGCCGGGCACGCTCATCACGAAGGCGTGGCCCTGGCCGTCGTCGTCGGTGTTGCCGTTGGCGCACAGGCCGGGGTTCTGCTCCAGCGCCTCGCCGGTGTACTTCCAGGTCTTGCCGTGGTCGGTGGAGACCGCCGAGACCACGGCCTCGTCGGTGTCCTTGGGCCGGTAGTCGAAGTAGCCGGTGAGCACCCGGCCGCCGTCGCTGCTGGTCACGAAGGGGAAGTAGTACGGCTGCATGGCCAGCTCGGTGCCCTTGGGCTGGCGCAGCACGGTGCCGGTGGCCGGGCCGGTGCCGTTGCTCACCGAGCAGTAGCCGGTCAGCGGGCCCGGGTCGCCGGTGGTCCCGCTCTGCGGGGGACGGCGCCGGTGCCGGACGGGTTGACCGCGGCGTTGGGGTAGGTCACGCCGTCCACGGTGATGGTGGGTCCGCCGACCGAGGCGTCGCCCTGGGACAGGGTCCACGGGCCGCCGCTGATCTTGTCGACGACCGGGTGCCGACCGTGTAGCTCAGGGTGCCGCGGCCGTGGCCGTGGTGGGCCGACTGCGGCACTGACGCGCGAGCGCCGTGGAGGTGGCAGCGGCGACAGAGGCCAGCGTGACCACGCCGACCGCCGTTGCCGTCGCGATACGACGACGAGACATGTGGGGAGCCCTTCGGTGGGAGAGGCAAGGGGATCGGCCCGGATCCTGCCGCAGCTTCGCCACCCCCGGAGGTAAAGGCAGGACTGTTCACCGAGCGTTCCCGAGCCGTCCCCTGGTTCCTCCGACGGCTTCGCCCGGCCCGGTCCCCTATAAGGCAGCCGCTTCCCCGCAGGCCGCCCGCACCCTCGAAAAACCGCCTCTGAGCTGGCATTTCCTTGATTCTCCCGGCCATGTCCCACTCCGTGGACACCGGACCGCTCCCGGCGCCGGTCAGCTCGCGGACGTGTTGGTCGCCCGTTCACGGAACGGCCATCCCATTACATCTTTGCCGTTTCAGTTGTGGCGTGACAGTTCTAACCATCGTTAGAATCCAATCGTGATGGAGTGGAAATGCCTCGTCAGACAGCGGGAGCCAGCAGGACCGCCGGAGTCTCCGGCAGACGCGTCGGCCTGGCCCTGGCGGCCGCGGCCATGGTCGCCGGGCTCGCCACCGGCTGCGGCAGCTCGGCCAAGGCCATGACCGGGGGCGCCGGCTCCTCCGGCCCGGTACCGCTGGTGGTCTACTCCGCCCAGGGCTACGACCAGGCGATGGTCACCGCGTTCCAGAAGGCCACCGGTATCCCGACCAAGCTGGTCGACGACAGCACCGGACCGCTGCTGGCCCGGGTGCAGGCCGAGCGCGGCAACCCGCAGTGGGGTCTGCTGTGGGTCGACGGCGACGAGGCGTTCGCGGCGATGGACCAGGCCGGGATGCTGGTCAAGGGCTTCGAGCCGGACGTCGCGCTGAACGCCGCCGGGCAGGCCGTGGTCCCCGCCGACAAGAGCTACATCCCACCGGGCTCACCGTCACCGCCGCCCTGGTCTACGACGCGAGCCGGACCCCGAACCCGCCGACCAGCTGGCAGCAGCTGCTGACCCCGGCCTGGAAGGGCCAGGTCGGCATGAACGACCCCTCGGTCTCCGGCCCCACCTACCCCTTTGTCGCCGGGATGTTCTCCCAGCTCGGCGGCAACAGCCAGGGCGAGGCCTTCTACAGCGGCCTGAAGGCCAACGGCCTGCACGTGTTCCAGACCAACGACGACACCCTGCACGCGCTCCAGACCGGGCAGATCAAGGTGGCCCTGGTCCAGAGCTCGGCCGGGCTGGCCGAGGGCACCAAGGACCACAGCATCAGGACCGCCTACCTGCCCAAGGTCACCTCGCTGCCCAGCGTCATCGGCATCGACGCCAAGGCACCCGCCAAGGAGCAGTCCGAGGCCGAGCAGTTCGCCTCCTTCGTGCTCAGCGCCAAGGGCCAGCAGGTGATGCTCACCGGCGACCCCAACGGCGACTCGCTGTACTGGCCGGTCGTGCCGGGCGTCTCGCCCAGGCCGGCCCTGCCCCCGCTGTCCACGGTGCCCACCCAGGCGATCGACCCCTATACCTGGGGCCCGCAGGAGGGCACCATCAACAGCTGGTTCACCAACACGATCGTGCACTGAACCATGTCCGAGACCATCACCGACCACCGGCCGCACCGGCCGGCCCCGGCCGGGGCGGCCCGCCCGGGCGGGCGGGCCGCCGCGCGACTGCGGTCGACGGCGCGGGCCCTGCCGTGGATCCTGTTCGCCGGCGTACTGCTGCTGCCGGTCGGCGGGTTCCTGCTGGTGGCCTTCTCCCCCGGCTGTTCGGGCAGGGCGGCTCCTGGTTCACCCTGAGTGCCTTCGGGCAGGTGCTGACCGGCTGGACCGCCCGCGCGCTGCTGGACACCTGCCTGGTCGGCGTGGCCGCCGCGGTGGTCGCCACCGGCATCGCCACCGCGCTGGCCTGGATCACCGAACGCACCGACCTGGCCGGGCGCGGGCTGTGGCGGCTGCTGCTGTGGGCCCTGCTGCTCGCCCCCTCCTATCTGGAATCCCTCGGCTGGACCTGGCTGGTGGAACCCCAGGGAGTGCTCTCCCGGATGCTGGGCGAAGACCCGGCGACCCTGCGCGGCCTGGTCCTCGGACCGGCCGGGGTGGTCTGGGTGCTCGCCTCGCGCGGCGTGCCCTTCGCCTATCTGGCGGTCTCCGCGCTGGTTCGCGGCATGGGACGGGAGTTCGAGGACGCCGCGCGCACCCACGGCGCCGGCCGCTGGGCCACCCTGCGGCTGCTGCTGCCGATCCTCGCCCCCGGGCTGTGGGCGGGCCTGGCCATTGTCTTCGCCGAGTCCATCAGCGACTACGGGGTGGCCGCGACCCTCGCTGCCCAGGCGAACTTCCCGCTGGTCACCGGGGCGATGGAGCAGTCCGTCGCGACCTTCCCGGCGCAGTTCCCGCTCGCCTCGGCGATGGGCTGGCTGCTGCTCGGCCTGGTCGCCCTGGCCCTGCTGGCCCAGCGCCGGTCCATGCGCGGACGCAGCTTCACCGTGCTCTCCGGACGCACCCGGCCCGCCGTCCGCAGCAGACTGACCGCGCGCGGACAGCTGGCCGCGCTCGCCGGGGTCGGCGGCTTCTTCCTGATCGCGCTCGGGTCCCGGCCTTCGGCGCGGCCGCGGCCGCACTCCTGCCCTCCGGCGGCAGGGTCACCGTCTCGGCACTGACCCTGGCCAACTTCCGGCAGGTGCTGCACTCCGGCGAGATGCTCTCCGCGCTGGGCTACTCCAGCCGGATGTCGGTGATCACCGCCTGCGCGGCGCTGGTTCTCGGCGCGGTCGCCGGACGGGCGCTGGCCCGGCGCGGCGCCGGTGCCGCCGGCGGCTGCTCGACCTGCTGCTGCTCGCCGCGGTCGCCCTGCCCTCGGTACTGCTGGCCAGCGGCTACATCTTCAGTTACAACCTGCCACTGGCCTCCGAGTGGGGCGTCGACCTGTACGGCACCAGCACCCTGCTGGTGCTCGGCTACCTGGCCGGGGCACTGCCCTCGGCCGCCCGGCTGCTGTCCGGATCGCTCGGACAGGTCAGCGACTCGCTGCTGTGGGCGGCCCGGGTGCACGGCCGCCCGGCCGCGCCCGCCTGGACCGGTGCGGTGCTGCCGCTGGTGGCCGGATCACTGGTGTGGACCTGGCTGGTCGCCTTCTGCGGCACCCTGCTGGAACTGCCGGTCTCCCAACTGCTCGCCCCGCCCGGCGAGGAACCGCTGTCCGTGGCCATCACCCGCCAGCTCCAGGGCTACAACGTGGGCGCGGGCGCGGCGATGACCGTGCTGGTCGTCCTCGCGGCGCTGGCCCTGATCGCCCTCGCCCTCGGCGCGCTGCGCCTGCTGCTGCCCGCAGCCCACCGTCTGGAGGCCGTGGCATGACCGCCCGTCTGCGAGTCGAGAACCTCAGCAAGAGCTTCGGCCCGACCCAGGTCCTGGACCGGGTCTCCTTCGACGTGCAGCCAGGACGCTTCCTGGTGCTGCTCGGGCCCTCCGGCTCCGGCAAGACCACGCTGCTGCGCTGCCTCGCCGGGATCGAACGCGCCGACTCCGGCCGGATCCGGCTCGGCGACCTGGTGCTGGCCCAGGAGCGGACCCATCTCGCCCCGGACCGCCGGGACCTGGCGATGGTCTTCCAGGACTACGCGCTGTGGCCGCACATGACCGCCGCCGCCAATGTCGGCTATGCGCTGCGCCGGCGCCGGCCGGACCGGGAGACCTCCCGGCTGCGGGTGGAGCGGGTGCTGGAGCGGGTCGGGCTGGGCGAGCACGCCGAGCAGTACCCGCACCAGCTCTCCGGCGGCCAGCAGCAGCGGGTCGCCCTGGCCCGCGCCCTGGTCGCCGAGCCCGGACTGCTGCTGTTCGACGAGCCGCTCTCCAATCTCGACGCCGACCTGCGGGAACGGCTGCGGGTGGAGATCGCCACGCTCACCCGGGAGTCCGGCGCCACCGTCGTCTACATCACCCACGACCAGGCCGAGGCCTTCGCGCTGGCGGACGAGGTGGGCGTGCTGGAGGGCGGCCGGCTGGTCCAGCTCGGCGCGCCGAGGACGTCTACCACCGCCCGGCCTCCCCGTTCGTGGCCCGGTTCACCGGCCTGGCCGGGGAGTTGGCCGGGGTGGTCACCGCCGCGGGCGCCGCCCCGGCACCGTGCTGCGTGCGCACCGGCTCCGGCACGGTCACCGCGGTCGCCGACGGCGCCCCGCCCGCCGGTGCGGCGGTGCGGGTGCTGATCCGCCCGGCGCGCGTCACCCTGCCCGCCGGGGAGCGCTCCGGCGACGGGCCGGACGGCCCGGACGGCCCGGACGGCACCGTGGTGGACACCGCCTACCGCGGACGCGGCTACGACCACGTGGGTGGAACTCCCCGGCGGAGTCAGGCTCACCGGGATTCGACGCGCGGCCCATCTCAGGGGCACCGCGGTGCGCCTGCGGCTGGACCCCGAAGGCTGCTTCGGCTTCACCGACCCGCGACCGGACCGGACCGGCGATCTCGCCCGGCCGCACCCGCCCCCGTGCCTGCCCCTGCCGCACCTGCCTCTGCCGCCGAGGCGGCGGAGCCCGCGCCCATCCGGACAACCCTGGAGGTCAGATGACCACCCGACCCGCCGCGATCACCAGCGGAGCCGCCGTATGAGCTCCCTGGTGCTCTTTCTCACCGTCTTCCTGGCCTGCTCGGTGGAGGCCGTCGAAGCGCTCACCATCATCCTGGCCGCCGGGACCAGCCGGCACTGGGGCTCGGCGCTCCAGGGCGCCGGGGCGGCCCTGGTCGCGCTGGCCGTCACCGTCGCCGTGCTCGGCCCGGCCGTCGCGCTGATCCCGCTGGACCCGCTGCGGCTGGTGGTCGGCGCGCTGCTGCTGGTCTTCGGCCTCCAGTGGCTGCGCAAGGCCGTGATGCGCGGCTCCGGCTACAAGGCCCTGCACGACGAGGAGGCGGCCTACGCCGAGGAGGTGACCGCCGCCCGCGCGGCCACCGGGGCGCGGACGGCGCGGACGTGTCCGACTGGTACGCCTTCACCCTGTCCTTCAAGGGCACCTTCCTGGAGGGCCTGGAGGTGGCCTTCATCGTGGTCACCTTCGGTGACAACCAGCGCGACGTCCCGGTCGCCGTGCTCGGCGCGGTGGTCGCGGGCTCCCTGGTCACCGCGTCGGATCGCCGTCGCGCGCCGCTGCGAAGGTCCCGGAGAACAGCATGAAGTTCGCGGTGGGCACCATGCTCACCTCCTTCGGCGTGTTCTGGTCCACCGAGGGCGCGGGCGCGCACTGGCCCGGCTCGGACACCTCGCTGCTGGTGCTGGTGCCGGTGGTGGCCCTGCTCGCCGCCGGGTACACCGCCGTCCTGCGGCACGGCAACACCCCCGACAAGCCCGCGACCGCCGGCAGCGGCGTCCTGGTGGAAGGAAGCCCGGCATGAACACCCTGCGCGGCTTTGGCCGCTTCTGGTACGACTTCGTCGTCGGCGACGACTGGCGGGTCGCCCTCGGCGTGGTGCTGGCCCTGGCCGCGACCTACGGCCTGGTCCAGGCCGGGCTGAACGCCTGGTGGCTGCCGCCGGTCGCGGTGGCCGCGCTGCTGGCGCTGTCGCTGCGCCGGGTGGTCCGCGCCGCCCGCCGAGGACAGTAGGGGCGACCGCGGGCAGGGGGGAAGGCCGCTCAGCGGCCCTCCCCTCCTCCGCGTAGACCCGGGCCGCGTACTCGTCCAGCACCTGTTCGCACCTGGCCAGCGCGGCCGTGGCCTCGGCCTTGCCCGGCGCGGCCAGCACATCGCGGTTCTCCACCTTGGCGAACCAGTTGCGCAGCTTCACCAGGTCCTCGTCGTTCTCCTCCAGCTCGGCGTAGGTGAAGTGCTCCGCCCGGTACTCCTTGTCGATCTGCCCGAGGAAGTCCTGGCAGCGGTCGACGATCTCCTCGTACTCGTCGTTGCGCGCCGCGTTGAAGGACTGCTCGATCTCCGCGCTCCCGGAGAGCACCTCGGAGCCAGCAGCAGGGCGCTGCCGCCCATCTCCACAATCTCGTTGCGCAGCACCCGGAACGAGCGCTCGGCGCCGGGGCCCTGCGGCAGCGCCGCCACCGAGTTCTGGAGGTAGATCGCGCCCAGGCCCTTGATCTTGCGCCAGACCCCGGCCCGCAGCCGGGTCGGCTCGGCCGGGACCTTGTACACCAGGACCAGCCAGCGCACCCCGCCCGGCTCCGCCCCGGGACCCTCCGCGCCGTCGCCCCGGAACCCGGCTGACCCACTGCCTGCGACACCTGCACTCCTCTGCCAACCGGCCTGCCACCTGTGCGGTCAGCCTAACGGGGCGGGTCGGGCCGCACACGGACGACGACCGGACGGCCGCCCGCTCGACCACAGGTGTTCACCTGCGGCCCGCTTCGTCCGCCCGGTCGTCCCTACGACGCGGCCTGCTCAGCTCCCGGTCAGTTCTCGGTCAGCCCTCGGTCCAGCCGTGGCTCTTCGCGAACTTCAGCAACTCGGTGCGCACCCGCAGAATCTGATCCCCGGTCAGCGACGGCGCCGCACGCAGCAGCAGCTCGGTGAGGTCACGCGTGGCCTCCTCCACCGAGAGCAGGTCGCACATGGGCTCCTCGCCGTCCACCGGCGCCGGGCGGGGTGAGACGGCCGCGAACGGCGGCGCCACCTCCGCCCCTGCGCGAGCCGGACGTTGGAGGCCTTGAGCCCCCGCCCGTCCTCGACCTCGAACTCGACCGCCAGACCCGAGCGCACCGCCGCCTCGGGGATGAGCAGGTCGTTCACATGCAGGAAGACATCCTCCCCGCCATGATCGGGAGCGATGAACCCGTAACCCCGGACACCGTCGAAACGCACCACACGACCAGCAACCACAGCAACCCCAACAAAGCCGGGCCCATTGCCCGAATATCATCCTACGGCGGACCCTGATGACCGCCCACCACCAGGCAGTGTACGCGCGCCCGCCGGCGGGCGCATCAGAATCATCCGACACGTCGGTCACCAGGCCACCGGCAGCTCCTCCGGCGGCACCGCCTGCCGCAGCCCGGGGAAGCGCTCCAGCAGCGCGGCAAGCATCACCTCCGCCTCCATCCGGGTCAGCGCGGCGCCCACGCAGTAGTGCGCGCCGTGGCCGAAGGAGAGGTTGGGCGCGCCGTCCCGGGCCAGGTCCAGCCGGTCCGGACCGGCGAACCCGCCGGGGTCGCGGTTGGCGGCCAGACAGGAGACATGGACCGCCTCCCCGACCCGGACCGGCACCCCGCCGATCCGCAGGTCCTCGGTGGCGGTCCGGGGCAGCCCCACGCCGTTGCGGTGCGGGATGCAGCGCAGCAGCTCCTCCACCGCCCGGGGCGGCAGCTCCGGTTCGGCCCGCAGCCGGGCCGGCTGCCCGGGTGGGTGAGCAGCGGGTACACCATGTTGGCGCTGTTGTCGGCAACCGCGTGGGCGCTGCTCCAGCAGCCGGGTGAAGCACTCGCCCAGCGGGATGTAGTGCAGTTTGGTCCGGGACAGCCGCGGCTCCCGGAGCCACTCGGTCAGAAACCGGTCGAACCCCAGCCCGGGCAGCTCCGGCGGAACCCGGTGCAGCACCGGGCACTGGGCTGACGCGGATCCGGTCGTCTCCGTCGGCGCTGCACACCCTCCCTGTGGTCGGTCCCGTTCCGCGGTCGGTCCACTCGGCGGCCGACCCTTGGCGGCCGGTCCTGCCATCAGCATGACTCTCCAGAACTACGTACCCGAAGCAAGCACGCGGGCGAATGTCACCCGTCCGGTTGAGTGCCCGCGGCGGCTCCGGCATGCGGGTGCCCGGGCCGCCCGTAGCGTGAGGCTGCCTGCCCTCATCCGTACGCGAGAGGAGCGATCTGTGGCGGTTCTGTGCAGACCGGCGGTCGCCGTGCCCGAGAACATCATCACGCTCGAAGAAACCCTGGAGCTGGCAAGCCAGTTGCACCGGGACCACCCTCAACTCCCGCTGGCGCTAAGGCTGATCGAGAACACCGGGGTCCGCAAGCGGCACCTGGTCCAGCCGATCGAGGAGGTGCTGCGGCATCCGGGGCTGGAGACGCGCAGCGCGGTGTACCAGGAGCAGTCCCGGGCCCGGGTGCCGGAGGTGGTGCGCCGGGCGCTGGCCAACGCCGAACTGGGGCCGGAGCAGATCGACTTGATCGTCTATGTCTCCTGCACCGGTTTCACCATGCCCTCGCTGACCGCCTGGCTGATCAACACCATGGGCTTCCGGCCCGGGACCAGGCAGCTGCCGATAGCCCAGCTCGGCTGCGCCGCGGGGGGTGCCGCGATCAACCGGGCCCACGACTACTGCACCGCCTATCCGGACGCCAATGTGCTGCTGGTGACCTGCGAGTTCTGTTCGCTCTGCTACCAGCCCACCGACCTGGACGTGGGCTCGCTGCTGTCCAACGGACTGTTCGGGGACGGCATCGCCGCCGTCGTGGTCCGCGGCCGCGGCGGAACCGGCTTCCGACTGGAGCACAACGGCTCGTACCTGATCCCCGGCACCGAGGAGTGGATCAGCTATGCGGTCCGCCCCACCGGTTTCCACTTCCAGCTGGACCGGCGGGTGCCCGGCACCATGGAACCACTGGCGCCGGTGCTGCGGTCGGTGGCCGAGGAACACCACTGGAACGTCTCCAAACTGGACTTCTACATCGTGCACGCGGGCGGTCCGCGGATCCTGGACGACCTCAGCCGGTTCCTGGACGTACCGCCGGACGCCTTCAGGTTCAGCCGGGCCACGCTCACCGAGTACGGCAACATCGCCAGCGCGGTGGTCCTGGACGCGCTCGGCCGGATGTTCGACGAGGGTTCGGCCCTGGAGTCGCACCGGGGGCTGCTGGCCGGCTTCGGCCCCGGCATCACCGCCGAGATCTGCCTGGGCACATGGACCTCGGACGGCGAGGAGCCGACGGATCCGGGGCGCCCGGCCGCACTGTCGGCAGCGGTGCGGTGAGCGGATGGTGGAGCTGACCGCGACCGGCACCCGGGACGGCCCGGTGGTGCCTCCCGGGTTCCCCGGGCCGCTCAGACCCTGGTGCCGATCTCCATGTTGTGCCCGGCCGGGTCCAGGAAGTACAGCCCGCGCCCGCCGAAGTAGTTGTTGAGCTCGCCCTCGCGGCTGTGGTGCGGGTCCGCGTAGTAGCTGATCCCGGCCCGCAGGAGCCGCTCGAACGCGGCGTCGAACTCCTCGTCGGAGATCCGGAAGGCGTAGTGCTGCGGGCTGACCGACCCGGCCGGGGCGTCGGCGAAATCCAGGGTGACGCCGTTGCTGAGCTCGACCGGGACGAACAGCCCCCAGGCCTCGCCCACCGGTATCCCCAGGATCCCCGCCAGGAACTCCGCCGACTTCCGCTTGTCCTCGGCGTACACGATGGTGTGGTTCAACTCGACTGGCATCTGCCGATCCTCACTGAACGCAGTCACGCGGCTGCCGCCCCCAGGGCAGTCAGTGTACGCCGGATCGGCTCCGGGCGGGCCCGCCGGGCTCGTACAATCGGCGGATGAGCGCTCCGGAGATCCCTGACACCGCCCCTGCTGCCGAGGAGGGTCCGGCCCTGGAGGTCCTGCGCCGGGTCTTCGGCTACGACGCCTTCCGCGGCAGTCAGCAGGAGATCATCGAGCAGGTGATCGGCGGCGGGGACGCGCTGGTGCTGATGCCCACCGGCGGCGGCAAGTCGCTGTGCTACCAGATCCCGGCGCTGGTCAGGCCCGGCACCGGGGTGGTGATCTCGCCGCTGATCGCGCTCATGCAGGACCAGGTGGACGCGCTGCGGGCGCTGGGCGTGCGGGCCGGCTTCCTCAACTCCTCGCAGAGCCTGGACGAGCGCCGGCTGGTCGAGGCCGAGTTCCTCGCCGGCGAACTGGATCTGCTCTATCTGGCGCCGGAGCGGCTGCGGGTGGACGCCACGGTACGACTGCTGGAGCGGGGCCGGATCGCACTGTTCGCGATCGACGAGGCACACTGCGTCGCCCAGTGGGGGCACGACTTCCGGCCCGACTACCTGGCCCTGTCCTCGCTGCACGAGCGCTGGCCGCAGGTGCCCAGGATCGCCCTGACCGCGACCGCCACCGAGGCCACCCACACCGAGATCACCGAGCGGCTGAAGCTGCACGAGGCGCGGCACTTCGTGGCCAGCTTCGACCGGCCCAACATCCAGTACCGGATCGTGCCCAAGGACGAGCCGCGCAAGCAGCTGCTCGCCCTGCTGGGCAGCGAGCACCAGGGCGATGCGGGCATTGTCTACTGCCTGTCCCGGGCCTCGGTCGAGAAGACCGCCGCCTACCTGGTGGAACGCGGTATCGAGGCACTGCCCTACCACGCCGGTCTGGATCAGCGGGTGCGCGCCGAGAACCAGTCCCGCTTCCTGCGCGAGGACGGTCTGGTGATGGTCGCCACCATCGCCTTCGGCATGGGCATCGACAAACCGGACGTGCGGTTCGTGGCCCACCTGGACCTGCCGAAGTCGGTCGAGGGCTACTACCAGGAGACCGGCCGCGCCGGGCGGGACGGGCTGCCGTCCACGGCCTGGCTGGCGTACGGCCTCCAGGACGTGGTGCAGCAGCGCAAGATGATCGAAACCTCGGAGGGCGACCAGGCGCACCGCCGCCGACTGTCGGCCCATGTGGACGCGATGCTGGCGCTGTGCGAGACGGTGGAGTGCCGCCGGGTGCAACTGCTGGCGTACTTCGGGCAGAAGGGCGAGCCCTGCGGCAACTGCGACAGCTGCCTGACCCCGCCGCAGTCCTGGGACGGCACCGTCGCCGCGCAGAAGTTCCTGTCCACCATCGTCCGGCTGCAACGCGAGCGCGGGCAGCGCTTCGGCGCGGCGCAGATCACCGACATCCTGCTCGGCCGGAAGACCGCCAAGGTGATCCAGTTCGACCATGACGCGCTCAGCGTCTTCGGCGTGGGCACCGAGCTGTCGGAGACCGAATGGCGGTCAGTGGCACGGCAGTTGCTGGCCCAGCAGCTGATCGCGGTGGAGGGCGAGTACGGCACCATGGCGCTGACCGAGGAGAGCGGGGAGGTCCTCGGCGGCCGCCGGGCGGTCTCGCTGCGCCGGGAGCCGGAAAAGGCCGCCGCCCGGCCAGGTCCGCCGCGAAGTCGGGCGGCGGCCGCAAGGCCCCGGTCGACCTGCCGGCCGAACTGCTGCCGGTGTTCGAGCAGTTGCGTGCCTGGCGGGCCGCCACCGCCAAGGAGCAGGGCGTGCCGGCCTATGTGGTGTTCCATGACGCCACGCTGCGCGAGATCGCCGCGGTCGGCCCGGCCAGCCTGGCCGAGCTGAGTGCGGTGGGCGGCGTCGGCGAGAACAAGCTCGCCACCTACGGTCAGCAGATCCTGGACCTGCTCACCGGCGGCGGGACCGGCGAGGTCAACGAGACCGGACCGGCCGTCGACTGACCCCGACCGTGCGGGGCCCGCAGTGGGCCCCGCACGGCTGGGCGGCCTCAGCGGTCAGAGCTGGCCGGAGGCGGCGATGGTGATCTTGGACTTGGTGGCGCCGCTGCGCGAGCCGAGGGCCTCGATCTTGCGGACCAGGGCCAGCCCGTCCTCGTCGGCGACCTCGCCGAAGACGACGTGCTTGCCGTCGAGCCAGGAGGTCACCACGGTGGTGACGAAGAACTGCGAGCCGTTGCTGTTGGGGCCCGCGTTGGCCATCGAGAGCAGGCCCGGACGGTCGTGCTTGAGGATGAAGTTCTCGTCGGCGAACTTCTCGCCGTAGATGGACTTGCCGCCGGTGCCGTTGCCCCGGGTGAAGTCACCGCCCTGGAGCATGAACTCGGGGATGACCCGGTGGAAGCTGGAGCCGGCGTAGCCGAAGCCCTGCTCGCCGGTGGCCAGCGCACGGAAGTTCTCGGCGGTCTTCGGGACCGTCTCGTCGAACAGGTTGAAGGTGATCCGCCCGGCGGGGGCGTCGTCAATGGTGATGTCGAAGTAGACCTTGGTTGTCATGGCGACCATCCTGACACTTTCCCGGCAGCGCCTGGCAACCCGCCCCGGGGATCGGCCGCACACGTCGGACCGATGAGACATGCGTCACAGAATCCTGACTCCGCGCACCGGATTCCGGCTCAGCCCTGGACGGTGTCGCCGGTCTTCAGCTGGTTGACCCGCTGCCGGTACTGCGGCAGCTGGCTCGGGCAGTAGACCTGGATCACGATCTCCCCCGCCTGCATGGTCCTGGCATTGACGATGACCGGGCGCTGCCCGGGACCGTCGGCGCCGTTGGAGAGGTCCACCAGCCACTGCGCGCGCCGGAGCGTACTGTCGGGGTCGTCGCAGGCCTCGGCGCCGTTCGAGCCGAGGGTGCGGGCGATCTGCGCCTGGTCGATCGAGCCGAACCCGGCCGCGACCAGCTGCTGGTTGAGCTGGGCCGCCCTGCGGTTGGCAGCGTTGGTCCGGTGCACCTGATGGAAGGTCAGAATCCCTGCCACCAGCAGGGCGACCAGCACCAGGAGCGCGCCCAGGTAGATCCAGCGGTGCTGGACCGCCATCCGGGTCGGGCTCATGAGGGCACCTCCTGCGGTTCGTCGGCGTCCGGATGGCGCCAACCCGGCCCGCTGGCCTTGAGGAAGGCGAACGGGATGACCACGCCCAGCAGCAGCAACCCGCGCCGACGATGCCGATATACGTCCACACGCTCTTGCCGCCGAACTGCGAGGACGGCACAAAGCCGATCACCAGCGCCGCCGCCGAGGCCAGCAGGCCCACCACGCACAGCAGTTGCAGGGCCGGTGCGCGGTAGCCGCGCGGATGCTCCGGCTGGGTCCGGCGCAGCCTGATCGCGGCGGCGAACATCAGCAGGTAGACGATCAGGTAGACCTGGGTGGTGATCACCGAGAAGATCCAGTAGGCGCTGGAGACATCCGGGATCAGCGCGTACATCAGCGCGATCAGGGTGGTGACCACGCCCTGGGTGACCAGGATGTTCTGCTGGACGCCGTTCTTGTTCAGCCGTTGCAGGAAGGGCGGCAGATAGCCCTCCTGACGGGAGATCAGCAGCAGCCCCTTGGACGGCCCGGCCAGCCAGGTGAGCATGCCGCCGAGCGAGGCCGCGACCAGTCCGACCGCGATCACCGGGGTCAGCCAGTTGATGTGGAAGTACTGGAAGAAGGCGTCGAAGGCCTGCATCACCCCGGCGGTCAGGCTGAGCTGGTCGGAGGGGACGACCCAGCTGATGGCCAGCGCGGGCAGGATGAAGATCAGCAGCACCAGTCCCATCGCGGTGAACATGGCGCGCGGGAACTCCTTGCTCGGATTGCGCAGCGAGGAGACATGCACCGCGTTCATCTCCATGCCCGAGTAGGACAGGAAGTTGTTGACGATCAGCACCAGGCTGGCCAGACCGGTCCAGGCCGGGAAGAGGTGGTGCGCGTTCATCGGCGCGGCCGAGCCGTTGCCCTGGCCGAGGAAGACCATGCCGAGCACCACCAGCAGCACGCCCGGGATCAGCGTCCCGATGATCAGGCCCATCGACGCCAGCCCGGCCACCGCCTGCGTGCCCCGGGAGGAGATCCACACCCCGGACCAGTAGAGCACCATGATCACGATCGCGGTGTAGAGCCCGTTGCTGGCCAGCTTCGGGTTGACCACGTAGGCGATGGTGCTGGCCACATAGGCCAGCAGGCTGGGGTAGTAGAAGATGGTCATGGCGAACTGGCACCACACCGCGAGAAAGCCCAGCCGCTTGGACAGCCCCTGGGAGACCCAGTTGTAGACCCCGCCCTCCCAGCCGGACGCCAGCTCCGCCGACACCATGGCGGTCGGCAGCAGGAACACCACCGCCGGCAGCAGATAGAGGAAGACGCAGGCCAGCCCGTAGACCGCCATGGTGGGCGCGGCCCGCAGGCTGGCCACGGAGCTGGTGGTCATCAGTGCCAGCGTGATCCAGCGCATCCTCGGGGCGGCCACACGCTCCACCGCTCCCCCGACCCGGGAGGGGGGCTGTGACTCCTCGTCGGCCATGTCGACGGCACTCATCGGCGCACTCCTCACCCGCGGCCCCCACGGACGGCGACAGCACCACCCTCGGTGACCGCCGCCCTCCCGCACGCCCACCGCCGCCGTCCGGGCCCGGGAACGGATCTCAGTGGATCTCAGTGGATCTCAGTGGATCTCAGTGGACCGCGGTGGACCGCAGTAGATCGCGGTGGGGGCCGACGGGTCTGGACATCGCTCCGGCGCGGGCTTAGCTTAACGAACGTTCGAGTCAGGCCTTTCCGGGGAGCCGCCATGTCCGACGCCACCACCGAACCCGCCGGGACGACCACCGGGACGACCACCGGCACGGCCGCCCCGCGCGGTCCGCTGGCCGGGGTCAGCGTGCTGGAGCTCGGCGGCATCGGCCCCGGGCCGTTCTGCGGGATGCTGCTCGGCGACCTGGGCGCGCGGGTGGTCCGGGTGGAGCAGCCCGGGCGACGCCGGGAAGCCCACGCTGCACCCGGTACTGCACCGCAACCGCCGCTCGGTGGCGATCGACCTCAAGCAGCCCGAGGGCGCGGCCGCGGCCCTGGCCCTGGCCGAGCGCTCGGACGTGCTGATCGAGGGCTTCCGGCCGGGGTGGCCGAGCGGCTCGGCCTCGGCCCGGAGCAGTGCCTGGCCCGGAACCCGGCCCTGGTCTACGGCCGGATGACCGGCTGGGGCCAGCAGGGCCCGCTGGCGCAGGAGCCCGGCCATGACATCAACTACATCGCGCTGGCCGGGGCGCTGCACGCGATCGCACCCGAGGGCGGCGACCCGGTGCCGCCGCTGAATCTGGTCGGCGACTTCGGCGGCGGCGGGATGCTGCTGGCCCTCGGCGTGCTGGGTGCGCTGCTGCACGCCCGGGGCACCGGTCGGGGCCAGGTGGTGGACGCCGCGATGACCGACGGCACGGCGCTGCTGCTCGCGATGACCTACGGCTTTCTGGCGCAGGGGCTCTGGCAGGACCGTCCGGCCGCCAACCTGCTGGACGGCGGCGCGCCCTTCTACCGGGTCTACCGCTGCGCGGACGGCGGCCATGTCGCGGTCGGTGCGATCGAGCCGCAGTTCTACGCGGCGCTGCTGCGGGTGCTGGGACTGACCGGCGACCCGCTGTTCGCCCGGCAGCAGGACCACTCGGCCTGGCCGGCCATGGCCGGGCGGCTGGCCGGGCTGTTCGCCGCACGCGACCGGGACGCCTGGGCCGCGGCCTTCGCCGGGCAGGGCGCCTGCGTCACCCCGGTGCTCTCGCTCACCGAGGCGCCCGCCGACCCGCACAACCTCGCCCGCGGCACCCATCTGCGCGGCGCGGACGGCATGGTCCAGCCCGCCCCCGCACCGCGCTTCAGCTCCACGCCGACGGCCGCCCCCACCCCCGCGCCGGTGGCGGGGGCGGACACCCGGGCGGTGCTGTCGGGCGGCGGCGTGCTCTCCGAGGAGCAGCTGACGCGCTCTTCGACCGCGGAGTACTCGGCTGACGTCGCACTCGGCTGACGTCGGGTCACTTCCTACTGGACGTCAGATGAGTTCCAGGATCGTGGCGTTGGCCATGCCGCCCCTCGCACATGGCCTGGAGGCCGTAGCGGATGCCCTGGTCGCGCATGTGGTGCAGCAGCGTGGTCATCAGCCGGGCCCCGGAGGCGCCGAGCGGGTGACCGAGCGCCATCGCCCCGCCGTTGGGGTTCAGCAGCGCGTTGTCGACGCCGGTGGTGCGCTGCCAGGCCAACGACACCGAGGCGAAGGCCTCGTTGACCTCGAAGGCGCCGATCTGGTCCAGACTCAGCCCGGAGCGGCGCAGCAGCTTCTCGGTGGCCGGGATCGGGCCCTTGAGCATGGTGATCGGTCCGTACCGACGACAACTCCGGTGTGGAAGCGGGCGATCGGCGTCCAGCCGTGCGCGCCGCGATCTCGCTGGTGGTGATCAGCAGGGCGGCGGCCCGTCGTTGACCTGCGAGGCATTGCCGGCCGTGATCATCCCGTCCGCCTGGAACGGGGTCTTCAGCTGGGCCAGCTGCTCCAGCGTGCCGCCGCGGCGCACGCCCTCGTCGGTGTCGAAGATCCGGGTGACACCCTCGGCGTCGGTCACCTGCACCGGTGCGATCTGGCCCTTGAAGCCCCTCGTCGATGGCGCGCGCGGCCCGGGCGTGCGAGTCCAGCGCATGCTGGTCCAGTTCGGCGCGGGTCAGCCCGAACTCGGCGGCGATCATCTCCGCGCCGACGCCCTGGTTGAAGAAGTAGTTGTCGTAGCGCTCGGCCACCAGCGGCCCGTACGGCAGGCCGTACTTGCCGTCCGCGAAGGAGGAGCCGATCGGGATCCGGCTCATCGACTCCACGCCGCCGGCCACCGCGATGTCGTACTGTCCGGCGATCACCCCGGCGCGGCCTGGTGCACGGCCTGCTGCGAGGAGCCGCACTGCCGGTCGATGGTCAGTCCGGGCACGCTCTCCGGCCACCCGGCGGCGAGCACCGCATAGCGGCCGATGCAGGCGGTCTGCTCCCCCACCTGGGAGACACAGCCCCAGACCACGTCGTCGACCTCGACCGGGTCGAGCCGGTTGCGCTCGGCGAGGGACTTGAGGATGTGCGCGGACAGGTCGGCGGGGTGGATCCCGGACAGGGCGCCACCGGGCTTGCCCTTGCCGACCGGTGTGCGTACGGCGTCGACGATGACTGCGTCGCGCATGGCGGTTCGCTCCTTCAGCGGAGGGTCGGCCCGACGGGCCGCGAATTTTCGAACATTCGTTAAGTTAGGCCGTCCGCAGCCCGCTGTCCACCCTGCCCGGGCCGCCGCCGGAGCGTAGTTACTCATCGGTACGGCGCAGCACCAGCGTCACGAAGCCGAAGCTGTCCCGGTAGCCCTCCAGCCACTGGGTACGGTGCCCGGCCGACGCCGCCAGCGCCTCGGCGCTGCCCGGTTCACCCGGATGGTCCAGCGCCCAGGCCGCCAGCGAGCCGGTCCAGCACCACTCGTAGTCGTCCAGCTCCTGGCGGGTGCTGATGTGCCCGAAGACCGGGATCCAGCCGTGCGCGGCCACCTCGGCCATGGTCCCGGCCAGGTCCTGGCAGTCGCCCAGCAGCTCCCGCGCGGCGGCGCTGGGTTCGCGCAGCCAGAAGGCTTCGCCGGCCAGCACCCGCCCGCCCGGGGCGAGCAGCGCCCGGGCGGCGTCCAGGGTGGGCAGCAGACCGCCGAAGGCATGGCCGGCGCCGACGCTGAGCACCACGTCGAACGGCTCGGCGGCGGTGAAGCCGACCGCGTCCCGCCGGTGCAGCCGCAGCCGGGAGCCGACCCCGGCCTGCTCCGCCGCCGCCCTTGCCAGCTCCAGCGCCTCGGCGGAGGTGTCCACCCCCGCACCGGTCACCCCCGGATGCGCCGCCAGTGCCCGCAGCAGCCAGGGCGCGGTGCCGCAGCCCAGGTCGAGCAGCCGCTCGTCGCCTCCGCGCACGGCGCGCTCCAGCAGCAGCCGCACCGACGTGTCATCGAGCGGGGCCGCGATCGGATGGTCGGCATGGGCCAGCAGGGAGATCGTTTCACGGTTCATGCCGCGCAGCCTGTCACCCGGACACCCCGGTCACCTGATTTCCCGCCCCGGCCGGCGCCCCGGCCGGGACCCGGCCGCCCTGCTCCCCCTTGCCAGGCGGGCCCGGGTCGGCTGTAGGCTGTTACTGCGAACACCGATCGCAGTAGAGCAGCAGTAGAGCAGTGAAGGAGACCGCCATGACCTGGACCGAACGCCGCTTTGCCCGCAACGGCGCCGTCGAACTCGCGTACGAGCAGTTGCGGGAGGGGGCGGACGGCGAGCCGCTGCTGCTGGTGATGGGGCTGGCGGTGTCGCGGCACTGGTGGCCGGCGGGGCTGTGCGCGGCGCTGGCCGATGCCGGGTTCGCGGTCGCGCGGTACGACCAGCGCGACTCCGGGGAGTCCAGCCGGATGCCGGGGAACGCCTCACCGGGCAACCCCTTCGCCGCACTGGCCGGGCGCCGTGGCGCGGCCTACACCGCCGAGGACATGGCCGACGACGCCGCAGCGGTCATGGACGCGCTCGGCTGGGAGTCCGCCCACCTCTTCGGGCACTCGCTCGGCGGCGTGGTCGCCCAGCGGATGGCGCTGCGCCACCCGGACCGGGTCCGCACGCTCACCTCGTCCTCGGCACTGCCCAGCGACGTCGGCGGTCTGGGCGCGTTCCGCCATCTCCGGCTGGGCACCCTGGCCAGGTTCGCCCGGGTCGGGCCCGCCCGCAGCCGGGAGGAGCGGATCGCCGTCGGGCTCACGGTCGCCCGGCTGTGCGCCTCGCCCGGCTACCCCTTCGACGAGGCCGAGGCGCTGGAGCGGATCACCGCCGACGTGGACACCGGTATCGCCGACGCCAAGGCCCAGTCGCGCCAGATCGGCGCGCAGTGGCACGGCCCGGCGCTCGCGGAGCTGCGGGTCCCGACGCTGGTGCTGCACGGCACCGACGATCCGCTGCTCAAGCCCTCCGCCGCCCGCGCCACGGCCGCCGCGATCCCGGCGCGCGGCTGCTGCTCCAGCCGGGCGTGGGCCATGAGATCCCGCCCGCACGGCACACCGCCGTCGCCGCCGAGGTGCGCACGCTGGCGGGCCAGGCGCGCTGGGCGGCCTGGGGCCGGACCACCGCCGGCCGGGGGCAGTGACGGCAGGGCGGCCGTTCAGGTGAAACAGCGTCGGTCCGGCTCGTGTCAGCCGAAACGGGGTAGCGCGGTCAGATGAACTGACCTATATGCGTATCCCCTTCCGGACCGGGCGGATCGTCTCGGTACTCGCCCTGCTGACGGGCACACTCCTGGGAAGCGGCGCGCTGGCGCCACCGGCCCAGGCCGCCATCTCCTTCACCAAGACCGTGGACAAGGCGACCGCGTCCCCGGGGGAGAATGTCACCTACACCCTGCGCTACACCTGCTCCATCACCGAGTGCGCCGACGGGAGATCACCGACACCCTCCCGGCGAACATGGAGTTCGTCGGCTGGACGCCCGACCCCACCTCGGTGGACGAGGCCGCCTCCACCGTGCCCGGCCAGGGCGACCAGGGCGGCACCATGGACATCAAGCTCAAGACCCTCAGTCCGGGCACCACCGCAACCATCACGGTGGTGCTGAGGTACCCGAACTTCACCACCCCCAACGGCGCGGACTCCACCAACTCGGCCACGATGAAGGTCACCGGCGAGCCCTCACAGACCGCCACCGCCGACACCAGGGCCCAGGTGGAGCCCAAGTACACGGTCACCAAGGGCATCCAGACCACCAGCAGCGACGGACGCACCGTCACTACCAGTTCAGCGCCTGCGCCACGACAACATGCCCAATGTCGACCTGGACACCAGCCGCCTGCTGGACACCCTGCCGCCGGGCGCCGTGGTGGACACCGGCCGCTCGCCCGGCTGGAGCCAGGTCGCACCCGGGCCCAACACCTGGGGCTACGACATCGGCGAGTTCCGGGCCGGCAACGGCCACGGCGGCTGCCGGATCCCGGGCGTGCTGGTGGTCCACTACCCGGAGACCGGCTTCCCGAACGGCACCACCTCCGACAACACCGTTGATCTGTACGGGGACCCGATCGGCCCGGACACCGAGGTCAAACTGGACACCGCCGGTACCACCACCGGCCAGTTCCAGCCCCCGGCCACCGGCGTGGAGGTGACCACCGGCAAGGTGTGGGGCGCCCGCACCACCTCCGGCGACCTCAACAGCTTCAGCCTGTCGGCGACCAACACGGCCGGCCCGGCCACCAGCCTGACCATGACCGACCCGGGCGCGGGCACCACCGAGGGCCTTTACAACTGGCTCTTCCCGCAGTCCATCCAGCTGTCGCCGTGGAACCCGACCAGCATCGCGCTCACCCTCCGGTACCGCCTCGACGGCGACCCGGCCTGGCACACCTTCACCCCGTCCAACGCGTTCAACGGCTCCGGCAACCGCCGGGTGACCTTCGCCGAGGGCGCCGGCGACCCGGCCGACGACGTCATCGGCATCCCGGCCGGACGCTGGCTCGACGGCCTCAGGTTCACCTGGAACGGCCCCATCCCGACCGGCTGGAGCCCCGGCAACTCGGTGCAGCTGATCACCCAGGTGGTGACCCCCGGCCATGACGGCCGCCCCGCCCCCGACCCGCTGACCAACTGCCTGGACACCACCGCCGGCGACGGCACCAGCCACGCCGCCGCCCACGCCTGCGCCGACACCACGGTCACCGCCGCGACCAACCTGGGTGCGGCCAAGACCACCGTCGCCGGACAGCTGACCACGCCCGGCGGGAAGGCGACCTTCCAGGTCATCGCCTACAACCGGACCGGACGCGAGCTGACCCGCCCGCTGGTGCTGTACGACGTGCTCCCGGCCGGCGTGGTCTACATCGAGGGCTCGGCCCACCCGGACCCGGCCTACCCCGACGCCAGGGCCCCCGAGTCGGTCACGGTCACCCCGGGACCCGACGGCCGGCAGATCGTCCGGATGGAATGGCCGCCCGGCGCACCCGACATGACCTATCTGCACGACGCACTGGCCTACCGGATGTTCTTTGACGTCCAGGTCGCCAGCAGCCTGCGGTCCGGCGAGCTGACCAACGACGTCTATGTCACCGCCGACAAGCCGACCCACCCGGTCACCTGCAAGTTCAACGGCTCCGACAGCGGCAGTGTCCCGGACTCGCTCGACCTCAACGGCGACGGCGACACCACCGAGACCATGTGCCACGCCTCCTCCAGGATCCAGGTCAACGCGCCTTCGGTGCTGCGCTCCTACAAGGAGGTCAAGGGCGACCTGGACGCCCGCTACTCCAGCATGGGCACCGCCACCCCCGGCGGCGGGATCTCCTACCGGATGACGGTCCGCAACGACTCGCCGGAGCCGGTCACCGACTTCATCGCCTACGACCGGCTGCCCACCCCCGGCGACAACTACGTGCTCACCCAGGACGCGGCGCGCGGCAGCGCCTGGGCCCCCTCCCTGAGCGAGCCGATCACCAGCAGCGACCCGGGCGTGGTGATCGAGTACAGCACCGACCGCAACCCGTGCGTCGACAGCGCCCTGGTCCAGCGCAAGGGCTGCGACGGCAGCGCCAGCTGGAGCACGACCTTCCCCGGCCCGGGGACGGCCACCTGGTTCCGGATCCGCCGCCCGGGCGCACTGGCCCCCGGCGAGTCCTTCACGCTGACCTGGCCGATGGTCGCCGCCGTCAACGCCCCCGACGGGGAGTACGCCTGGAACAGCTTCGCCTTCACCGCCACCGACGCCGACGGCCGCCGGCTGCTGCCGGCCGAGCCCGCCAAGGTCGGCGTCGCGATCAAGCAGATCGCGCCCTCCGACAACGCGCTGGGCGACCTGGTCTGGCAGGACCGGGACGGCTCCGGCATCCAGCAGCCCGGTGACCCCGGCATCCCCGGCGTCACGGTCCACCTGCTGGACGGCAACGGCCAGCCCGTCCGCGACAAGGAAGGCAAGCCGGTCACCACGGTGACCGACCGCGAGGGCCGCTACCTCTTCGAGCACCTGCCCGACGGCAGCTACGCGGTCCGGTTCGACCTGTCGACCCTGCCCGAGGGAGCGAAGGTCACCGTGCGGGGCGCGGGTGACGACCCCGCCAGGGACTCGGACGCCGACCCGGTCACCGGCATCACCCAGACCGTCCACCTCAGCGGCGGCGAACGCTACCTCGACCTGGACATGGGCGTGATCCTGAAGGAGCCGCCCACCCCGACGCCCACCCCTACCCCGACCCCGACGCACACCTGGCCCCGACCCCTCGCCGACCAGCACCAGCACGCTGCCCAACACCGGCGCGGCATGCCCGGGCCGCTGTTCGCCGCCTTCGGCGGGATCGCGGTACTGATCGGTCTGAGCATCTGCGCGGTGACCTACCGCCACCGCCCGGGACGGCACGGCTGACGCCCGGCTGACCCCGCACCGACGCCCCGACGCACCCGGCCGGTGGCACCGCACAGCAGCGGCGCCACCGGCCGGTCCGTTCAATTTCCCGACAACTTTCGCTCTCTCAAGCATGACTGACTGATCGTCAGTTGTAGCTGCTCCGGCTCTGGCCGTCCAAGCAAGCGCTTGGTAGCGTGGGCGCGACTCCCCGGCGCGACGGGGACCGGGCGGACGCGGGAGGCATGTGATGGCCGAGGCGTACCTGGTGGAGGCGGTGCGCACGCCGGTGGGGCGGCGCGGGGGCGGCTGGCCGACGTGCACCCGGCGGATCTGGGCGCGGTCGCGCTGGACGCGCTGATGCGGCGGACCGGGATCGACCCGGGCGCGGTGGAGGACGTAATCCTCGGCTGTGTGGACGCCATCGGCCCGCAGGCCGGGGACATCGCCCGGACCGCCTGGCTGGCGGCCGGGCTGCCCGAGCATGTGCCCGGGGTCACCGTGGACCGCCAGTGCGGATCCTCGCAGCAGGCGATCCACTTCGCCGCGCAGGCGGTGCTGAGCGGCACGGCCGACGTGGTGGTGGCGGGCGGGGTGCAGAGCATGAGCGGCATCCCGATCGCGGCGGCCATGTCCGCCGGCCGGCCCTACGGCTTCGAGGACCCGTTCTCCGGCTCGGTGGGGTGGCGCGAGCGCTACGGACAGCAGGAGGTCTCCCAGTTCCGCGCGGCCGAGATGATCGCCGAGAAGTGGTCGATCACCCGGGAGCAGATGGAGGAGTACTCGATCCGCTCGCACCAGCGGGCACTGCGGGCCCGCGAGGACGGCCTGTTCACCGCCGAGACCGTGCCCTGCCACGGCCTGGCACAGGACGAGTGCCCCCGGGTGCCCGATCCGGCCAAGATCCGGTCGCTGCCGCCGCTGACCGAGGGCGGCCGGGTGACCGCCGCCTGCGCCAGCCAGATCGCCGACGCCGCGGCCGCGCTGCTGGTCGTCAGCGAACGCGGGCTGCGCACCCACGGACTGACCCCGCGGGCCCGGATCCACCACCTCTCGGCGCGGGCCGCCGACCCGGTGTGGATGCTCACCGCGCCCATCCCGGCCACCGCGCACGCGCTGGCCAGGACCGGGCTGCGGCTGGAGGAGATCGACCTGGTCGAGGTCAACGAGGCGTTCGCCTCGGTGGTGCTGGCCTGGGCCGCCGAGACCGGCGCCGACCCGGAGCGGGTGAACGTCAACGGCGGCGTCATCGCCCTCGGCCATCCGCTGGGCGCGACCGGAGCCCGGCTGATGACCGGCCTGCTCGGCGAGCTGGAGCGGCGCGGCGGCCGCTACGGGCTGCTGACCATGTGCGAGGGCGGCGGGCAGGCCAATGTCACCATCGTGGAGCGGCTGTAGCCGCGCGGACGGGGGCGCGATGCAGGGGCAGCCGCTGGACTTCCACGGCCGGGCGGTGGTGGTCACCGGGGGCACCCGGGGCATCGGCCGTGCCATCGCCGAGGCGTTCCTGGCGGCCGGGGCGGAGGTCCTGGTCTGCGGCCGGGGTGAGCCCCCGGCGCTGCCGACCGCCGCCGGACGCAGCGCCGGCTTCGCCGCCGCCGACATCCGCGACCCGGACGCCGCACGGGGCCTGGTGGAGACCGCGGTGGCCCGTTTCGGCCGGCTGGATGTGCTGGTCAACAACGCCGGGGGCTCTCCCGACGCGGACGCGGCCACGGTCTCGCCGAGGTTCGTGGAGAAGGTGGTGCAACTGAACCTGCTGGCGCCGTTCTACACCGGACAGGCCGCCAACCGGGTGATGCAGGGGCAGCCGCACGGCGGATCGGTCATCAATATCGGCAGTGTCTCGGCGCACCAGCCACAGCCCGGCACCGCCGCCTACAGCGCCGCCAAGGCCGGGCTGCTGGCGCTGACCCGGGCCCTGGCGCTGGAGTGGGCGCCGCTGGTGCGGGTCAACCACCTCAGCGTGGGCCCGGTGCGGGGCAGCGCCGGACCGGCGGCGGACGCGGCGATGGCCGGGACGGTACCGCTGGGGCGGCTGGCCCGGCCGCAGGACGGTGGCCGCCGCCTGCCTCTTCCTGGCCGGGCCGCTGGCCGGCTATGTCAGCGGCGCGGATCTGGCGGTGCACGGCGGCGGCGAGCACCCCGCCCGCTATCTGGCGCGCGGGCGGCCGACGCGGACCCGGGTCAGCTGCCGTAGACCGGGCCGGAGCGGGTGCCTCGGTGAGCAGCTGCCGTACCGCCGCGCCGACCTCGTCGGGGGCCAGCGGCGGTCGCGCACCGCCCGGGGGCCGTGCTGCCAGCCGTCGGCGAGGCTGATCACCCCGCCCTCGGCCTCGAACATCCGGCCGGTGACATCCCCCGAGTCGGCCGAGGTGAGCCAGACCACCAGCGGCGAGACATTGCCCGGGTGCATCGCGTCGAAGCCGGTCTCCGGGGCCCGCATCCGCTCGGCCATGGCCGGGACCGCGCTGGTCATCGGGGTGCGCGCGGAGGGCGCGACGGCGTTCACGGTGACCCCGTAGCGGGCCAGCTCCACGGCCGCGACCTGGGTCAGCGCGGCGATCCCGGCCTTGGCCGCGCTGTAGTTGCCCTGGCCGACGCTGCCCATCAGCCCGGCGCCGGAACTGGTGTTGACGATCCTGGCGGCCGGCGGCCGCCCCTGCTTGGCCTGGTCGCGCCAGTACCCGGCGGCGTGCCGCAGCGGCGCGGCGTGGCCCTTGAGGTCGACCTTCAGCACCAGGTCCCAGTCGGCCTCGGTCATCGACACCAGCATCCGGTCCCGGTTCAGCCCGGCGTTGTTGACCAGGGCGTGCAGCGCGCCGAACTCCCGTACCGCCGTGGCCACCAGGGCCTCGGCGCAGGACCAGTCGCTGACGTCGCCCGGTGCGGCCAGGGCGGTGCCGCCGAGCACGCCGATCTCCTCGGCCACCGCGTGGGCCGCGTCGGCGGCCAGGTCGTTGACCACCACCTGGGCCCCTGCGCGGCCAGCGCCAGTGCGTGCTCCCGGCCGAGGCCCTGGCCCGCGCCGGTGACCAGGACCACCCGGCCCGCACAGATGCCGCTCACCGGCCCTCCTCCCCGCGCCGTCGGGTCGTTGGGCCTCGCGCATGGTCCGGGCGTCGTGCCCGGCCAGCGCGTCCGTGCCGACCTCGGCATTGTGGGCGTGGGCGAAGTGGTGCAGCCCGAACACCGAGTCCATACCGGTCTGCAGGCCCATCTGGTCCTCGGCCTGGTTCACCGCCTTCTTGGCCAGGGCCAGGCCGAGCGCGGGCATGGCGGCGATCCGCTCGGCGATACCGCCGACCTCGGCCCGCAACTGCTCCCTGGGAACCACCCGGTTGACCATGCCCAGCGCCAACGCCCTTTCAGCGTTGACCCGTTCACCCAGGAACAGGAACTCCTTGGCGAAGCGCGGGCCCATCACCCACGGGTGCGCGAAGTACTCCACCCCGGGGATGCCCATCCGCACCACCGGGTCGGCGAAGAACGCGTCGTCGGCGGCGACCACCAGGTCACAGATCCAGGCCAGCATCAACCCCCCGGCCACACAGGCACCCTGGACCTGCGCGATCAGCGGCTTGGGCAGTTCCCGCCAGCGGCGGCACATGCCCAGGTAGACCTCCTGTTCGCGGGCATAGCGGCCCTCGCCGCCGGGGCGGCCGACATGGTCCCACCACAGCCCGGCCCGGCGGTCGAACGAGCGGTCCACATCGCGCCCCGGCGAGCCGATGTCGTGCCCGGCGGAGAAGTGGTCTCCGGCCCCGGCCAGCACCACCACCTTGACCGCCGGATCGGCGGCCGCCCGGTAGAAGGCGTCGTCCAGCGCATAGGTCATCGCCGAGTTCTGCGCGTTGCGGTACTCGGGCCGATTCATGGTCACCACCGCCACCGGGCCCGCGAGTTGGTACTGCACCACATCGGATTCGGCAGTCATGTCCGCCCTCCAGCGCTCTTGAGTCCCAACTCGCCTGCGACCAGCTCCCGGTGGTGATCCGGGCCACCCCACGCCGCGGCCAGTGCCCAGGCCCGCTTGGCGTACAGGTGCAGTTCGTACTCGGTGGTGCAGCCGATCGCGCCATGGCACTGGATGGCGGTGCGGGCCACCAGCCGGGCCGCGTCGGAGGCCAGCACCTTGGCCATGGAGGTGCGCAGCGCGGCGTCGGGCTCGCCCGCCGACTGCGCCCAGCCGGCCGCCAGGACCGCCGGACCGGCGAAGCGCAGGGCGAGCAGGGCATCGGCCAACGCGTGCTTGACCGCCTGGAAGGAGCCGACCGGGGCGCCGAACTGCCTGCGCTCCTTGACATAGCCGACGGTCAGTTCGAGCATCCGCTCGCAGAGGCCGAGCAGCAGCGCGGCGGTGCCGAGCACCCCGCGCCGCCGGAGCGTGGCCAGCGCCGCCGGGCCCTGCGCCAGCAGCAGCCCGGCGCCGGGCGGAGCGGTGACCCGGGCCAGGGCGCGCGAGCCGTCCACCGAAGCGACCGGCTCCGGCGCGACCTCGTCCCGGGTGTAGAGCCGCAACTGATCGCCGGTCCGCAGCACCAGCAGCCCGGCCCGGGCGGCGAAGGGCACCAGGGCTTCCCCGCCCAGATTCTGACTTACCGTCAGCATTATTTCCCCGGTGAGGACCGGCTCCAGCCAGGGCGACCCGGCGGCGGCGAGCAGCGGTGCGCCGACGGCGACGGTCTCGGCTGCGGGCACCGGAAGGCCGTACCGGCCGAGCTCGGTCAGCAGCGGCGTCAGCGCGTTCTCGTCCAGACCGAGCCCGCCCGCCCGCTCCGGGACCAGCGCGGCGGTGGCGCCCACGGCGGCCAGCCGCCGCCAGACCGCGTCCACCAGCTCCGGGCGCCCGCCCGGCCAGCCCTCCCGGATCAGTTCCGGGCCGGCGACCCGGGCCAGCACTCCGCTCGCGGCGGCGGCCAGGGCCGCGCCCTCCTCGGCGACGGCGAATCGCATCGCTGCGGTCCCCCTCGGCAGGCCGAGCAGCCGCTCGGCGACCACGGTGCGCTGGATCTCGTTGGTGCCCGCGTAGACCGGGCCGGACAGGGCGAACTGGAAGCCCTTGCTCCAGGGCCCTTCGGTCTCCGCCTCCGGGCCGAGCAGGTCCAGCGCGGTCTGGTGCAGCCGGATGTCCAGCTCGGACCAGAACAGCTTGTTGAGGCTGGACTCGGCGCCGACCGGCCGTCCCTCGACCAGCTCGGTGACCTGCGCCAGGGTGAACAACTGGTAGGCCTGGGCCTCGATCCAGCACTGCGCCACCCGCTCCCGGAGCGGGCCCGGGCCGTCCGGACGCGACCGCGCCAGGGCCAGCAGCCGCTCGGCGGTGTGCAGGAAGCGGCCGGGCGAGCGCAGGGTCAGCCCGCGTTCGGAGCCGGCCGTCGCCATCGCCACCGACCAGCCCTGGCCCACGCCGCCGAGCACGGCGTCCTCCGGCACCAGCACCTCGTCCAGGAACACCTCGGCGAAGCCCTCGTCGCCGTCCAGCCGGGGAACCCGCGCACGGTCACGCCGGGGGCGTCCAGCGGCAGCAGGAAATAGGTCAGCCCGCGGTGCCGTTCGGCCCCCGGGTCGGTGCGGAACAGCCCGAACAGGTGCGTGCAGAACGCCCCGCGCGAGGTCCAGGTCTTCTGTCCGGTCAGCCGCCAGCCTTTTGACGTCTCGTCATACACCGCGCGGCTGCGCACCGCGGCCAGGTCACTGCCCGCGCCCGGCTCGGACCAGCCCTGCGCCCACAGGTCCTGTGCGGCGGCCATCCGCGGCAGGATCCGCCGCTGCTGCCCGGGGTGCCGAAGCGGAAGAGCGCGGGGCCAGCAGGAAGATGCCGTTCTGGGTGACCCGCTGCGGGGCCCCGGCGCGGTAGTACTCCTCCTCGAAGATCAGCCACTCCCAGAGCGTGGCCTCCCGGCCCCCGTACTCACGGGGCCAGGACACCACCGACCAGCGCGCCCGGTGCAGCGCGCGTTCCCACTCCAGGTGGGCGGCGAAGCCGGCCCGGGTGTCGCCGGACGGCAGCGGCCGGGACGGGACGTTGGCCGCCAGCCAGGCCCGGGCCTCGGCCCGGAACCGCTGCTCCTCGGGGCTCCAGTCGAGATCCATCTCAGCCCTCCGCCCCGGTCCGGCCGAAGCCCTGCCGGAGCTGGTCGGCGACGCCCGAGAGGTTGAGCTCGAAGGTGAAGCCCTGCTCGTAGCGGTAGCTGCGTTTGACGTCCCACAGGTCGATGCCCGCGAACGCCTCCTTGGCGGCGCGGATCACCGCCGGGTTCTTCGCGGCGATCTGCCCGGCCAGCTCCAGGGCCCGCGGCCGCAGTTGCTCCGGGGGAGAACCTCCAGCACCGAGCCGAAGGCATGCAGTTCGGCGGCGGTGGCGGTGGCGGAGGTGTACATCATCGCCCGTGCCCGGTGCGGCGGCACCAGCCGGGTCAGATGGGTTGCGGCGCCCAGCGCGCCCCGGTCGACCTCGGGCAGGCCGAAGACCGCGTCCTGCGCGGCGAGCACGATGTCGGCGTTGCCGACCAGGCCGATCCCGCCGCCCAGGCAGTGGCCGTGCACGGCGGCCAGTACCGGCACCGCGCAGTCGTAGACCGCGGCGAAGGCGGCGAAGCAGCCGCGGTTGGCGCCGATCAGCGCACTGTGGCCGGGGTCGGCCTGGATCTCCTTGATGTCCACCCCGGCGTTGAAACCCCGGCCCTCGGCGCGCAGCACCACCGCCCGTACGCCGGGGTCGCGGCCGAGCCCGGTCAGCGCCTCGGCCAGCCGGTACCAGCCGGCCACCGGCAGCGCGTTGACCGGCGGACAGTCGACGACCACCTCGGCCACACCGCGGCCGTCGACGGCCGTACGGATGATCTCTGCGCCCATCTGTCCCCCTCTGCCTGCCCGTGCCCTGCTGCCTGTGTCCTGCTGCCTGTGCCCTGCTGGATGTGAGGTCCCCGGGGTGGTCAGGTCAGGGGTGACGGCTGCTGACCGAGACGACCTCTCCGGTCATGTAGGACGAGTAGTCGCTGGCGAGAAAGACGATCACGTCGGCCACCTCCCAGGGTTCGGCGGCCCGGCCGAAGGCCTCCTCGGCGGCCAGCCGCTCCAGCAGTGCGCCGTCGCTGGTCCGGGCCAGGTGCGGGTGCATGGCGATGCTGGGCGCGACCGCGTTCACCCGCACCCCGCGCGGCCCGGCCTCGACCGCGGCGCAGCGGGTGAGCGCCATCACCCCGGCCTTGGCGGCGGCGTAGTGGGCCTGTCCGCGCTGCGCGCGCCAGCCCAGCACCGAGGCGTTGTTGACGATGCAGCCGCTGCCGCGCGGCAGCATGTGCCGCAGCGCGGCGCGGGTGCAGCGGAAGGTCCCGGTGAGCGAGACGTCCAGGACGGTGCTCCACTGCTCGTCGGTCATCTCGGCCAGCTCGGCGGTGCCGCCCAGTCCGGCGTTGTTCACCAGCAGGTCGAGACCGCCGAACCGGTCGACGGCGGTGGCGAACATCCGGTCGACGTCGGTCTGCGAGGTGACGTCGCAGACGATCGCGGGCGGCTTGGTGCCGGTGGCCGCGGCCAGCCGTTCGGCGGCCTCGGCGAGCCGGCGCTCGTGCCGGTCGCTGAGGGCGACCAGGGCCCCCTCCTCGGCCAGCCGCAGCGCGGTGGCAAAGCCGATGCCGGTCCCGGCGGCGGCGGTGACCAGCGCGGTACGGCCGGCCAGCAGCTGGTGGCCGGGGTGCGGACGGGGTGCGGTCACGGCTCTCCTCCGGACTGGACGACAGGCAGGACGACGGGCAGGACGACGGACTGTTCGGCAGCGAGGGACGGCGCGGCGGTGAGGCGGTCCAGTACCGCCTCCGCCTCGGCGACGATCCGGGTGATCAGCTCGGCGCAGCTGGGCAGGTCCCCGATCACCCCGGCGACCTGGCCGGAGGCCAGGGTGCCCAGGTCGGTACGGCCGTCGACCATGGCGGCGCGCAGCATCATCGGGGTGTTGGAGGCCATCAGCAGCTGGCTCCAGCCCAGGCCCTGACTGCGGCGCATGGCCAGGCCCTCGCGGAGCAGATCGCCCCAGCCGATGCCGGACATCCGCTGGAACGCGGCGGCGTGCCGCAGCGAGCGCCCCAGCCGGGCCGGGGCGCGGGACTTCAGCAGCCGCTCGGCCAGTTCGGTCCGCAGCACCCGCTGCGGGACCCCGTCCAGCACGTCGGTGACCACGGTGTCGGTGACCCCGCGGCGCAGGTACTCGGCCTTGACCTGGTCGGGCACGGTGCTGTCGCTGGTGAGCAGGAAGCGGGTGCCCATGGCTATCCCGGCCGCGCCCTGGGCGAGCGCGGCAACCAGTCCGCGCCCGTCGTGGAAGCCACCGGCGGCGATCACCGGGATGTCCACGGCGTCCACCACCTGCGGCAGCAGGATGGAGGTGGGCACCGGGCCGGTGTGCCCGCCGCCCTCGGCGCCCTGCACCACGACCGCGTCCACGCCCCACGCCTGTACCTTCTCGGCGTGCCGCCGGGCGCCCACGGAGGGGATGACCAGCAGCCCGGCGTCCTTGAGCCGGCGCACCACCCGCTCCTGCGGCGCGAGCGCGAAGGAGGCCACCCGCACCCCCTCGGCGACCAGCACCTCGGCCCGTTCCAGCAGGTCGGGGGCGTCGCCGCGGAGGTTGACGCCGAAGGGCTCGGCGGTGCGCTCGCGGACTGCCCGGATCGCCGCGCGGGTGCCCTCCAGACTCAGGGTGGCCCCGGCGAGGATGCCCAGGCCCCCGGCCTCGGCGGTGGCCGCGGTCAGCTCCGGTCCGGAGACCCAGCCCATGCCGGTCTGCATCACCGGGTGGCGCACCCCGGCCAGCTCGCACAGCGCGGTGCGCAGCGCCGGATGCCCGCCGGGGACGGCTCCGCTCTGCGGCGCGCTCATCGCGGCACCTCCCGGTCGCGGCGGGCGCGGGGTCGACCACCTCGCGGATCCAGCGCAGTTCGGTGTCGGTGGGCGTGCGGGTGGTGCCCGGTTCACCGTCGGTGTGCAGCGGGAAGCCGGTGGCGGCGCGGACCTGCTCGACGTCCGCGCCGGGGTGCACGGTGAGCAGTCGCATGGTGTGCCCGGGGCCGCCGAAGTCCAGCACCGCGAGGTCGGTGACCACCCGGCGCAGCCGGTGGAAGCGGGTGGCGGCGGCTCCGGCCCTGGCCGCGCTGTCGTGGCCGACGCCGCTGACCACGTCCACCCGCTCGGTGAAGGTGCGCGGGGTGTGCCTGGGCACCCAGTAGCTGGTGGCGTGGTTGACGGTGTTGCCGGGCGCTCCGCGCACCCCCAGCAGCTGCCGGGTGGGCCGCTGGAAGTCGGCGCCGGGGGCGATGATGGCGGAGATATTGGCGTTGCCGTGCCGGTCGAGCTGGCTGGGGCCCATCATCACGTGCCGTCGTCCGGCGGCGACCAGGTCGAAGACCGCGCGGTAGGGCAGCCAGCCCTCGGCCGGCCCGGGGGCCGGCTCGTCCACCGCCCAGACCCCGGCGACCAGGGCGGCCTCGCCGTCGGAGAGCAACAGCTCCGGCTCGTACAGGGCGCGGGCGAGGCGGGCGCCGATGGTGGGGATCACGCCCATCGGGCTGGCCAGGATCTCTCCGTCGCCGCGCCAGACCTCGGCGCAGGCGACGGCGCAGACCTCGGCCCGGGTGGCGTCGCTCATGCCTGTCCTCCCCGGCCGGCCACGGCGCGCTGGTAGTCCTGCTCGTCCCCGGCCAGGTACTCGGCCCGGAACCGCTCCCAGGCGGCGGGTTCCTTGGCGGCGGCGGCATAGGCGCGCTGGAACTCCTCGTCGCGGCCGTAGTCGGGGGCGCAGGAGGTGAAGTGCGCGCCGTTGGGGGCCTCGACCACGCCGGTCACCATCCACCGGTGGATCCGCAGCCGGGTCAGGTCGGCCCCGGCGGCGAGTTCCGCGGTGGGCACGATCCGCTCGCAGGAGAGGTAGGCCCGGTCGGCGGCGGCGCAGAACAGGTCGTCGAAGTACAGGTCGGGCCCCAGGAACTCGGCGTTCCCGGCGGCGTCGGCCCGGTTCAGGTGGACCAGCGCGGCATCCAGCCGCAGCGCCGGGACGGCGACCAGCTCCTCGCCGTCGCCGTAGGGCGAGGTGACGGTGCGCAGCTCGGGGTTGACCCGCATCACGTCCGAGCCGAGGCCGGCCCGCAGCGGCAGGAACGGCAGCCGCTGGGCGGCGGCGTACAGGCCCGTCTGGAGCATGCCCTCGTCCCATTCGGTCGCGTGCAGCGATCCGGCCTGGCGGGCGGCCTGGAAGTGCGGCTCCAGCGGGATGCTGTCCAGCGAGACGAAGCCGTAGACCAGCCGGGCGACCTTGCCCGCGGCGCACAGCAGGCCGACGTCGGTCCGCCGTAGCTGACCACGGTGAGGCCGGTGAGGTCGGAGCGCAGGATCGCCCGCACCAGCGCCATGGGTTTGCGGCGCGAGCCCCAGCCGCCGATGCCGATGGTCATTCCGGAGCGCAGTCCGGCGACCACCTCGTCCAGTGTCATCCGCCTGTCCGCCACGGCCTCACCGCCCCTCCCGGTCCGGCCGGCGGACCGCTGCCGACGTTGCCCCGCCTTCGACCAAGCGCTAGCTTGGCAGGAACCCTAGGGGTTAGCTGACGGACCGTCAACTATCGTCACAGGGATGCAGATCAGCGGACGGACGGCGGCCGCCGCAACGGCTTCCGGCGCGGCTTCCGAAGGAGGGCGAGGGGTGACCTTGGGCACGACCGGTACCACGCGGCGTGAGGCGATCCTGCAACAAGCCGCCGCGCTGTTCGCCCGTGGCGGGGTCGCCGGCACCACCGTGCGCGAGATCGCCGACGGGGCCGGGATCCTCTCCGGCAGCCTCTACCACCACTTCGACTCCAAGGACTCGATGGTCCAGGAGATCGTGCTGGGCTATCTGGACGATCTGTGCGCCCGCTACCGCGAGCCGGCCGACGGCCCCGCCCGGCGGCGGCTGGCCCGGCTGGTCACCCTGTCGCTGGAGACCGCGGAGGACCATCCGCACGCCACCCGGATCTACCAGAACGAGACCGCCCTGCTGCGGACCCTGCCGGGACACGCCCGGATCGAACAGGCGGCGGCACGGATCCACGGGGCCTGGGCGGCGGCCATCGACCGGGGCGTGGCCGCGGGCGAGTTCCGCCCGGATCTGGACGCCCGGCTGTTCCACCGGCTGCTGCGGGACGCGGTCTTCCTCTCCGCCCGCTGGTACCGCCCCACCCCGGACCGACCGGCGAACGCCTCGCCGAGGAGTTGCTCTCCACCTTCCTCGACGCCTCGCCGCCACAGCCGGGCGCTGAACACCGAACGGCACCACCGAGTCTGGCCCGGCGTAGTCCCCCGGTCACCCGCTTGTGGGCCTGCGCCCCCTGCGGCCCGGCGCAGGGGCCACCAGGGGCAACCCGACCACGGGGTCGGTATCCGCGAGGGCCGAACAGGAGATATCTTGATATCGAGACGTTGTAGACGTGAAGCGGAGTACCCGGTGACTGACTCGACCATCATCTATACCCACACTGACGAGGCTCCGGCCCTGGCAACGCATTCGTTCCTGCCCGTGATCCAGGCGTATGCCTCGACGGCGGGCGTCAGCGTGGAGACCCGCGACATCTCCCTGGCCGGGCGGATCATCGCCAGCTTCCCGGAGTGGCTGGAGGAGGGGCAGCGGATCCACGACGCCCTGGCCGAGCTGGGCGAGCTCGCCAAGACGCCTGGTGCCAACATCATCAAAGCTGCCGAACATCTCGGCCTCGATCCCGCAGCTCAAGGCCGCGATCGCGAGCTCCAGCAGCAGGGTTACGCGCTGCCGGACTACCCCGACGACCCGAAGTCCGACCAGGACCGGGACGTCCGCGCGCGTTACGACAAGATCAAGGGCAGTGCCGTCAAACCCGGTCCTGCGCGAGGGCAACTCCGACCGCCGGGCGCCCGCCTCGGTCAAGAACTACGCCAAGGCGCACCCGCACCGCATGGGTGCCTGGAGCTCCGACTCCAGACCAATGTCGCGCACATGACCTCCGACGACTTCCGCTCCACCGAGAAGTCGGCCGTGGTCGCCGAGGACGGCGTGCTGCGGATCGAGCTGGTCGGCGCGGACGGCAGCACCACCGTGCTGCGCGAGTCGGTGAAGGTGCTCGCCGGTGAGGTCGTGGACGCCTCGGTGATGCACGTCGCCGCGCTGAACGAGTTCCTGGCCGCCCAGATCGCCCGGGCCAAGGCTGAGGACGTGCTCTTCTCGGTGCACCTCAAGGCCACCATGATGAAGGTCTCCGACCCGATCCTCTTCGGCCACGTGGTGCGGGCCTTCTTCCCGAAGACCTTCGCCCGGTACGGCGCCACCCTCACCGCCGCCGGCCTCAGCCCAACGACGGCCTCGGCGCCATCTTCAAGGGCCTGGAGTCGCTGCCGGAGGGTGCGGCCGTCAAGGCGTCCTTCGACGCCGAGCTGGCCGAGGGCCCGGCCCTGGCCATGGTCGACTCCGACCGGGGCATCACCAACCTGCACGTCCCCAGCGACGTCATCGTCGACGCCTCCATGCCCGCGATGATCCGCACCTCCGGCCACATGTGGGGCCCGGACGGCAACGAGGCCGACACCCTCGCGGTGATCCCGGACAGCAGCTACGCCGGGGTCTACCAGACCGTCATCGACGACTGCCGCGCGCACGGCGCCTTCGACCCGGCGACCATGGGCTCGGTGCCCAACGTCGGCCTGATGGCACAGGCCGCCGAGGAGTACGGCAGCCACGACAAGACCTTCGAGATCCACGCCGACGGCACCGTCCGGTGGTCGACGCCGCGGGCAGCACCGTGCTGGAGCAGCCGGTGTCCGCCGGCGACGTGTTCCGCATGTGCCAGACCAAGGACGTGCCGATCCGCGACTGGGTCAAGCTCGCGGTCAACCGCGCCCGGGCCACCGGCGACCCGGCCGTCTTCTGGCTGGACGAGGGCCGCGCCCACGACGCCCAGCTGATCGCCAAGGTCAAGGAGTACCTGCCGGAGCACGACACCGAGGGCCTGGACATCCGGATCCTCGCGCCGGAGCAGGCCACCGCGTTCTCGCTGGAGCGCATCCGCCGGGGCGAGAACACCATCTCGGTCACCGGCAACGTGCTGCGTGACTACCTGACCGACCTGTTCCCGATCCTGGAGCTGGGCACCAGCGCCAAGATGCTCTCGGTGGTCCCGCTGATCAACGGCGGCGGCCTGTTCGAGACCGGCGCCGGCGGCTCCGCGCCCAAGCACGTGCAGCTGCTCAAGGAGAACTACCTGCGCTGGGACAGCCTGGGCGAGTTCCTGGCGCTCGCGGTGAGCTTCGAGCACCTGGCGCAGACCACCGGCAACGCCCGCGCCCAGGTTCTCGCGGACACCCTGGACCGGGCCACCGGCTCGTTCCTGAACGAGGACCGCTCGCCGGGCCGCCGTCTGGGCACCATCGACAACCGCGGCAGCCACTTCTACCTGGCCCTCTACTGGGCCCAGGAGCTGGCCGCGCAGACCGAGGACGCGGAGCTCGCCGCCGGGTTCGCGGCGCTCGCCAAGACCCTGGCCGAGCAGGAGCAGACCATCATCGCCGAGCTGATCGCGGTCCAGGGTTCGCCCGCCGACATCGGCGGCTACTTCCAGCCGAACACCGCCAAGGCCACGGCCGTGATGCGTCCGTCGACGACTCTCAACGAGGCGCTGGCGACCCTCGGCTGAGACCGGAGCGCTTGCCCGAAGGCCCCCGGACGCAGTGGACGACTGCGCCCGGGGCCTTTTCCGTACCTGAATTGACTGATCGTCAACTCTGTTGGGAGCAGCCCGGTTCAGCCTTCGGCCAGGGCCTCACGGCAGAGCCGGTCGGCCTGGCGGGTGGTCTCCGGCTGCCGGTAGCGCGGGCTGAGCGCGAGCGTGTGGCGGCAGGCCGCGTCCAGATCGATCAGATGGCCGGCCGAGACGAAGACCGGCTTCACCCCGCTGCGGGTGCGCACCGCCATGCCGACCGGCCGCCGCTCGTCCAACAGCGGCGCGGTGGCCCCGCGTTCCGGGCCGAGCTCGGCATGGTCGTAGCAGAAGGGCGACTTGGCGACGCCGAAGGTCGGGATCCCGGTGAGCACGCCAAGGTGGCTGGCCAGCCCGAGGCGACGCGGATGCGCCACCCCGTAGCCGTCGCAGACGATCAGATCCGGGGTGCGCTCCAGTGCCGCCAGTGCGTCCAGCACCGCGGGCAGTTCGCGGAAGGCGAGCAGCCCGGGGCGGTAGGGGAAGGCGACTCGGCCGGTGGCGGTGGCCCGGTCGACCACGGCCAGCGTCCGCGGGTCCAGCACCACCGCCGCCGCGGCGACCCGGTCGCCGGCGTCGTCGTAGGCGACGTCCACGCCCACGACCGTGCCGCCGCCGGACAGGTCCGGGCCCGGCCCGGTGACATCCACCAGCTCCCGCAGCCGCTGCTGCACCCCGATCGCCGACTCCTCGTCCCCGGCCAGTCGGCCGGGACTCCCCGGGCCATACGAACTGCCCCACCCGGCGCTGCTGCGGCATCGCGCCCCCTCTCCTGCGGCCGGGTCCGCGACCCGGGCTCCGGCACGACCGTAGAGCACCCGGCCGTGGCGCACCCGGCCGTGGCGCATCAGGCCGTGGCGCGCCGGGGGTAATCCGGTTGACTCCCGTGGCAGGGGCGGCAGGATGGCCGGCATGGGAGAGCGACTCATGAGAGAGCAACTGGAGACCGGCTCCGGCCTGGTGCTCCGCCCCTGGCAGGAGCCGGACGCGGCGGCGGTGCTGGACGCGTTCGCGCCCGCGGAGATGGCCAGGCAGTCCACCAGGGAGATCCGGGACGCCTCGGGGGCCGCGCTGTGGGTGCTGGACCGGCAGCGCGACCTGGCCGCCGGGAGCGGCTACTCCTGGGCCGTGGTGAACCGGCGGGGCGTACTGCTGGGCTGCGCGGCGGTGACCCGCCTCGACCGGCGGCACGAGACCGGATGGGTGTCGTACTGGACGGTCGAGGCAGCCCGGGGCGCGGGGTGGCCGCGGACGCAACCCGGGCGGTCGCCTCCTGGGCCTTCCAGGACCTCGGGCTGTTCCGGCTGGAGCTGGGACACCGGACCGACAATCCGGGCTCCTGCCTGGTGGCGACCCGGGCCGGATTCGCCGTCGAGGGCCGGGAGCGGTCCAAGCTGCGCTACGGCCAGACCCGTTACGACGTGGAGCTGCATGCCCGGCTGGCCACCGACCCGGAGCCGCGCTGAGCCACTCCCCGCTGTCGCCCGGGCGCGGAGGGCGACGAACGCGCCCGGGCTGTCGGTGCCGCATGCGATGCTGGGGCATGTGAGTGAGAAACGACGGGCCGACAAGCAGGGCGACGGCTATGCCGTGCCCGTGGGACGCCCCTACCTGCTCGCGGAATTCCGCACCAAGCTCGCCGCCGTCAACAGCAGCGTGACCGGCCTCTACAGCGAGTCGCATCCGGCCGAGTTCGACGCCACCAGCGACGCGGTCTATGTGCTGTTCCACATCGCCCGCAATCTCGCCCCGGCCCGGACCTACACCGGCTGCGACCGGCACCCCAACGGCGCCATCGATCCGGAGGCGCCCCAGGGCTGGAGCCGCTGCCTGCTGTGCAACGAGGCGCGCCGACTGGGCACCAACCCGGCCAATATCCCGCCGGTCGCCCGGAGCAGCCCGCTCGGCTTCCCGGTGCCGGAGGGCCCGTACACCTTCGAGCAGCTGGGCCAGCTGCTGCGCCAGGTCAACGAGCAGGCGTTCGAGCTGTCGCTGCGCTCGGACGACGCCGACTTCGCGCACTTCGCCGACACCACGCACCAGGCCTTCATCGTGGCCCGGGAGCTCGCCCGCCCCCGCAACACCTCTGGCTGCGACATCCACCCCGGCGCGCCCACCGACCCCACCGCGGACAACGCCTGCCTTTCTGCGTCGCCGACCGGCGCCGCCGGCTCGACCAGCGGAACAACACCCCGGTCATGCTCCCCGCCGCCGGGAGCGGACGATTCCGCGCCGCCCCCGGCCGATCCCCCGTTCACCCCGGGCTCCCCGGGCTCCCCCGGGTGAACGGGTCGGAGAAGCGGCACTGACCGGTGCGTCAGTCAGCCATGCGGCGGCTGCCCAGGTGCAGCGAGTTGCCGATCGCCGCGTAGACCACGGCGGGCAGGCCGAAGCCAGCAGCGCACGCAGCTTGTCGTTGTGGATGCTGTTGAAGAGGTTCTTCGACCAGGTGGCCAGCCAGTCCGACGCCTGCTGGATCCAGTGGACGAAGGAGTTTCCGGTGCTCGCGTCGAACAGGTACAGCACGATCCAGACCACCAGGATCAGTGCTGCCAGGTTGGCCGCGAGGGCGATCAGACGGGTTACTCCACTCATGTCCGAACGCCTGCCCGGTTCCACACCACAAAAACAGGCCGCCCCCGTCCCACGGAGACGGACCGCGAGCTGATCGCCCGGCCGGCCCGCCGACCCGGCCGGCCCGCCGACTTCACCGGCCCGCCGGGGAGTCGCCCTAGCCGGCCCCGTTCACCCGCTCGTCCGGGATCACAAAGAACTCGGTGACCACGCAGGCGACTTCACCGGTGGCGGTGCGGCCGATCCAGGTGGGGTAGACGCCGTCGCCCCAGCCCGAGGAGAAAGCCACCAGATTGTGACCGCTGGCGGGGTCGGCCAGGGTGACCACCCCGGCCCCCCAGTCGAGGGCCTCGAACGCGGCCGTCAGCGACTGGTTGTCGCTCTCGAAGTCACCCAGCGGCTCCACCGCCTCGGCGTCCACGAAGCAGCCGGTGCCCGCGTCCACCCCGTAGCCGTAGAACTCGTCGTCACCCAGGGAGGGCGAGCTCCTGCTCCGGGACGACCGCCTGCTCCCAGACCACGACCGGCTCGTCGCGGACGAGCAGCCGGGCGGCGGCGACCCGCTGGTGCGGACGCGCCGGGCCGTCCTCGTGGTCGTCGTCCCCGGCCCCGTCCGGCTCGGCGATGTCGACCACCGACAGGGTGACCGGATAGCGGCCGGGCGGGACGGCGACCGTGAACGGATCGCCGCCGTAGGGCCCGAGCCCGGTGAACGGGTCGCAGGCGACGATCCGGCCGCTGGGCAGGTTCAGCCCGGCGGGCGGGCTGACGCCGACCGTGCCGGTCTGGCCACTGGGGAAGACGTATCGCTCGCCCGCGGTGAACATACGGACGACATCGGGAGCGGCGAACGACATGGGCGGTCCTCGGCTGAGCGGGCGGGGTCCGCTGAAGACTATCGGCGGTCACCGACAACCGCTCCCGCCGGGCCCACCGTCAGGCCCCATGGCACCCGCCGCCCACCCCTTCCACCGTCGGCCGACGGGGCCACCGCCGCGAAATCCGGAATTGGCCGCGCATTCGTCCCACCGTCATCAGCCGACCGGCCGACAGCCCGGCGCCGCCGCCGCGGCTGGTACCCGCGCGTAATCTGACGGATCGTCAAATCAGGTTGGGGAGCTTAACCGGAAGCGTGAATTTCAGGCCTGTTAATGTCCGGTATGCGGACTGGACGCATGTGGTCTAGACCACCTGGTTATGCTTGCCAACGAGGCTGAGACGCCGACAGCTTGGGGGATACATGACCACAACAATCCAGCCGCCACCCGCTCGCAGCACACCCGCACCACACCTGCCCCAGCCACCGAACGACCACGAACTGTACTGGTACTTCGGGCCGCAGCGACGCTGGGTGCTGATCTGCACCTCGTTCGCGTTCGTACTCACCGCCGCCAGCATGCTGGGCTTCTCGCTGCGCACTCCGGCGCTGTGGGGATTCCTGGCCGTCCTGCTGCTCAATCTGCTGGCATTCACGCTCTCCTGCGTGAACAGCCTGCGCAGCCGCCGGCTCACCCGGCAGTCGCACGAGGTGCTGCTGCGCGCCTGGCAGCCGGCCGATCCGCCCGGCGTGGACCTGTTCCTGCCGACCTGCGGCGAACCGGTGGACCTGCTGGACAACGCCTACCGGGCGGTGGCGACGCTGGAATGGCCCGGGGAACTGGTCGTCTGGGTCCTCGACGACGCCGACCGGCCCGAGGTCGCCGCGCTCGCCGAACAGCACGGCTACCGCTATGTGGTCCGCCCCGACCGGGGCCGGCTGAAGAAGGCAGGCAACCTCAACCACGCGCTGACGCTCAGCCGGGGCGACTATGTCGCCATCCTGGACGCCGACTTCGCGCCCCGGCACGACTTCCTGCTGCACCTCGCCCCCTACTTCGCGGACCCGGCCGTCGGCATCGTGCAGAGCCCCCAGTGCTTCGACACCGACGCCGCGATGAGCTGGATCGAACGCGCGGCGGGCTCCGCACAGGAGTGGTTCTTCCGCTGGATCCAGCCCTCCCGGGACGCCAGCGACGCCGCGATCTGCTGCGGCAGCAACGCCCTCTACCGGCGTTCCGCGCTGGAGCGCGCGGGCGGCATCGCCCGGCTGGACCACAGCGAGGACATGTACACCGGCCTGGCGCTGTACGAGCAGGGCTACCGCACCCAGTACGTGCCGGTGCTGCTGGCCAAGGGCACCTCCCCGGACAGCCTGGGCTCGTTCGTCAACCAGCAGTACCGGTGGGCGATGGGCAATCTGCACCTGACCCGCAGCCGCGACCTGGCCCGGATCGGCGCCCCCTGGCGGATGCGGCTCTGCTTCTACGAGGGAGTCGTCGGCTATCTGTCCATGTTCGTCAATGTCGTCGCCGCGCCGCTGCCGCCGCTGGTGATGATGTTCGGCTACCCGCATCTGGTCCGGCCCTGGCATGTACTGCCGATGCTCGCCCCGCTCTGGCTCTGGCATGTGCTGCTGCCGCAGGTCAGCCGCACCCGCTGGCGGATGGAGGTGATCCGCGCGAACGTGCTGATGAGCCTGGCCTCCGGCGCCGCCTTCGTGGACACCATCCGCGGGCGCAGCGCCGCCTGGGTTCCCACCGGCGCCGGGCGCAGCCGTCCCGGCGGGCTGGCGCGGCGGGTGGTGCTCGCCGCGACGGTGTGGCTGACGCTCTCCATCGGCGCGGCCGTGGCCGGGCTCGCCCTGGACATCTCCCAGGTCGGCTGGCAGCCCACCTGGGGGCTCGGCCTCTATGTGCTGGTGCAGTGCCAGATCGGACTGCCGCTGCTGCGCGACCTGTACCGCGAGCTGCGGCCGCGACCCGGCGCGGGCGACGGCGCAGGCGTGGTGGCCGGCCGGCCACGGCTGCCGATGCAGCCGCGCCGCTGGCCCGAGGCGCTGGCGATCACCTCGCTGCTGGCGCTGGTCGCACTGTTCGCCTCCGGCTGGGTCGCGCCGATGCTGCCCTGACCGTCCCCGTCCCGGTAACCGTCCCCGCCCACGCCCCCCGCACCCGCCCGCACCCGCGTACGGGCAGGCGCACGGGCCCGCACCCGGGCACCGGACACCGGACACGAACCACAAGAACCACAAGAACCACACGCTGAAAGGCACACACATGTCGTCCCCTGCCGTTCCGGCCACGAGCCGGAAGGCGGACGCGCCCCCCACGGCGGATTCCCGCCGCGCTTTCCGTCCTGACATCGAGGGCCTGCGTGCCCTCGCCCTCCTCGCCGTCCTCGGCTTCCACGCCGACATCCCCGGTATGACCGGCGGATATGTCGGAGTGGACGTGTTCTTCGTGATCTCCGGCTACCTGATCACCGGGCTGCTGCTGCGCGAGGCGCTCGGCACCGGCCGGATCCGGCTGGCCGAGTTCTACTCCCGCCGCGCCCGCCGGCTGCTCCCCTCAGCCGGACTGGTCCTGGCCGCTGTCTCCGTCGCCGCCGTCTTCCTGGTCGGACCGCTCAGCCGGACCGACATCTACCACGATGTCCTGGCCGCCGCGCTCAGCGTCTCCAACTGGCGCTTCATCGGCGAGCAGACCGACTATCTGGCGGCGGGGCGCGACCCGAGCCCGCTGCTGCACTTCTGGTCGCTGGCCGTGGAGGAGCAGTTCTACCTGGTCTGGGCGCCGCTGTTCGCGCTGCTGGTCCGGCTCTTCCTGCGGGCCGGCAACCGCCGCGGCGACGGCGACGCCGCCCGGCGCCGGCTGCGCGCCGCGCTGGCCGTGGTCGTGGTCGGTGCCGGCGCCGTCTCGCTGCTGCTCTGCCTGCGCTGGAGCCATGACTCGGTCTCCCTGGCGTACCTGGGCACCCCCTCCCGGGTCTGGCAGTTCGGCGCCGGCGCGCTGCTGGCGATGCTGCCCGCGCGGCTGCTGGGCCCGGCCCGGCTGCGTCCGCTCCTCGGCTGGGCCGGGCTCGCCGCCGTCGTGCTGACCACCGTCCGCTACAACTCCGGCACGCCCTACCCGGGTTCGGCCGCGCTGCTGCCGACCCTGGGCGCGGCGGCGGTGATCCTGGGCGGGTCCCCCAGCGGCGAGCCCGGCGCCGGATACCCCTGGTACCACCCCGGCCGGCTGCTCTCCGCCCGCGCGCCGCGCGCCGTCGGGCGGCTGTCCTACAACCTCTACCTGTGGCACTGGCCGGTCCTGGTGCTCGCCGACGACTGGACCGGGCGGACGCTGCCCTGGCCGGTCAAGGCCGCGCTGACGCTCGCCGCCGTCCTTCCCGCCTATGCCGCCATGCGCTGGGTGGAACGCCCGCTGCGGAGCTCCCGGGTGGTCACCGAACTGCCCAGACGCGGGCTGTCGCTGGCCTGACCGCCGTGGTCGTCCGGTGGTGCTGGCGCTGGTGGCCGGGACCGGGACGCTCAACTCCCTGGGCCCGGCCACCCCGGTCCCCAGCTCCGGACTGCCGGTCGGCGCCGTCACCGGCACCAGCCTGCTGGTCGGCGGGGCCAAGGCGGCCGGGAACGGCCCGGTGGTGCCCGATCCGATCCAGGCCCGCAACGACTACCCGCCGGACGGCGACTGCGAGGTCGCCCCGGCGGAGGTGAGCAGCCCGCCCTGCCTGTTCGGCGACACCAGCAGCAGCCACCGGATCGTGCTGCTCGGCGACTCCCACGCGGGCCAGTGGTTCTCGGCGCTGCTGGGCATCGCCGCGACCCGGCACACGGCGCTGGAGGAGCTGGTCAAGCAGGGCTGCCCGCTGCCGCAACTGACGGTGCTCAATCCCGAGTTGGGGCACACCTACACCGAGTGCGACAGCTGGCGGGCGGCCACCCTGGCCCGGCTGCGCCGCGAGCCCAGGCCCGACCTGATCGTGGTCGCCTCGCTCAACCGCTACACCGCCGACCAGACCCTGCTGCTCAAAGCCTGGAACGAGACCCTGGCGCCGCTGCGCGCGCTGGGCGTGCCCATCGTCTACCTCAAGGACACCCCGGTGCCCGGCATCGACGTCCCGGCCTGTGTCTCCGACCATCCGCAGGCGCCGGGGCTGTGCGCGGTGCCGCGCTCCCAGGCGCTGTGGCCCGATCCGCTCTCGGCGGCCATCTCCGCCGGGCGCGAACCGGGGGTGCAGCAGGTGAGCGTCAACGACGTGCTCTGCCCGGGCACCGGGAGCAGCTGCCCGGCGGTGCTGGACCGGGTACTGCTCTACCGGGACACGGCGCACCTGACCAATGCCGCGGTGGTGATCCTCAGCGGCCGGCTGGAGCATCTGCTGGCCGGCGAGGGGCTGCTCGGCGACGGGTGGAGCACCCTGCTCCAGGACGACTTCACCGGCCCGGCCGGAAGCCGTCCGAACCCCGCCCTGTGGCTGTACGACACCGGTACCTGCTACCAGGGCTGCCCGGCGCCGCACTGGGGTACCGGCGAGGTGGAGACCATGACCGACTCCACCGCCAACGTCCGGCTGGACGGGCACGGGGATCTGGAGCTGGTGCCCACCCGTGACCCGGCCGGGGCCTGGTCCTCGGGCCGGATCGAGAGCCGGAGCTCCGCCTTCGCCGCTCCCCGGGCGGAGTGCTGCGGATCTCGGCCACGATCGCCCTGCCGGATGTCACCGGGCCCGCCGCCACCGGCTACTGGCCCGCGTTCTGGACCCTGGGCGCCGGGCTGCGTCCGAGCTTCGGCGGCTGGCCGGGAGTCGGCGAACTCGACGCCATGGAGAACGTGGACGGCAGGCCCTCGGTGTTCGGCACCATGCACTGCGGGGTCACCCCGGCGGTCCCTGCGACGAGCCGACCGGGCTCGGCTCGGGTGAGCACCCCTGCGCCGCCTGCGCCCAGGGGTTCCACACCTACACCGTCGAGATCGACCGGTCCACCTCGCCGGAGCAGGTCCGCTGGTACATCGACGGAACTCTCTACCACACCGTGACCTCGGCCCAGATGGACGCTGCAACCTGGGACGCGGCGGTGCACCACGGGGTCTTCCTGATCCTGGACCTGGCGGTCGGCGGTTCGCTGCCGGGCGTCTACGGCGGCGCGGTACCGACCGCGGCGACCCAGCCGGGCCATCCGATGCTGGTCCGCGAGGTCTCGGTGACCTCCCGCGCCGGGGCAGGCTGACCCGGCCCACGGACAGGGGGGACGGCGGCGCCTGGGCCGCCGTCCCCCGCTGTCACCGGCCGGGTTCGAGCCGGTTCATCCATGCCGGTTCAGTCGGGCCGGTTCATCCCGGCCGGTTCGGTCGGGCCGGCTCGTTCCGGGCCGTTCGTTCCGGGTGGCTCAGTTCCCGGAGCTCGAAGTGATCGGCGGCCACCACTGCTGGTTGGAGCCGCCGTTGCAGGTCCACAGGTCCAGCTGGGTGCCGTCGGCGATGTCGAAGTTGGGGTCGTCCAGGCACTTGCCGGACACCGGGTTGACCAGCATGCCGATCTCCTGCCGCCACTGCTGGTTGGCTCCGCCGTTGCAGTCCCACAGCTCGATGGGCGCGCCGTTGGCGGTGCTGCCGTTGGTGATGTCCAGGCACTTGCCGTTGATCTGGACGGTGCCGTCGGTCTGCATGGTCCAGTTCTGCGCTCCGGTGCCGTCGCAGCCCCACATCTGCACCTTGGTGCCGTCGGCGCTGGAGCCGGTGTTGTCGTCCATGCAGTCGAGGCTGTCGTCCCCGGCGGTGACCGTGTTGGTGGCCGCGACCTGCGTGCCGACCTGAGTTACCGTCAGATTGCTGAACTGGTCCGTCTGGTAGCCACCGGTGCCGAGGCCGATCATCCCGGTGCGGTAGGTGGTGTCCTGGGCGCTGCCGACGGTGACACCGTCGATGGCCGCGGTGATGGTACTGCCCTGCATGGTCAGCGCCAGATGGTGCCAGGTCCCGGTGCCCAGCGCGGCCACCGTGCCGCTGGCCAGCGTGCTGGTGATGTCCGCGGTGTTGTTGCGGACGATGGACCACGCGCCGGTGTTGCTGACCTGGAGGTAGTAGTCGTCGATCCCGGCCGGGCCGAAGCTGTGCTGCCAGCCGACCCGTCCCAGCAACTGGACCGAGCCCGGCTGCTGGATCAGTGTGTCCGCGGCGACCGTGTAGTCGCTCCAGCCCACGTCACCGCCGATGGTGTAGGGGTTGGAGTTGCCGTCCCACTCGATCGGCTGCACCGCCGCCTGCTGTTGCAGGCAGTTGCCGGAGCGTCCGCCCGCGCAGGGCTCCACCTCGAACGCGCCCTGCTGCTGGCTCAGATAGGGCGGCTGCTGGTCGGTGGTGTCGTTGGCGAAGGTGTCGGAATAGGGCAGCGACAGGTTGCCGGGCCCGGGGCTGGTGGCGCTGCCCTTGCCCTGGCCGCTGGTGGTGGTCAGCGAGTAGACGTAACCGGGCTGCACCGTCAGCGTGTAGGAGCCGTTGACGGGCGTGATGCTCGGCTGCTGCACGAAGTAGTCGGCCGGGTTGCTGGAGTTCAGATTGCTGGCCCAGACATGCACGGTGCCGTTGGAGAGCCCGCCGGAGACATTCAGGGTGACCGTCTGCGCGGCGGTCGCGGTGGTGGACTCGATGATGGTCGAGTAGTCACTGTTGTTGGTGGACTTCAGCGACACATAGCTGCCGTTGGACTCGTTGCCGCCCAGGTAGCCGGAGCCGGAGTCGAGGAACTGCCAGCCGGGCGAGGTGAACTGGGTGACCTGGGCGGTGGCCCAGGTGCTCGCGCCGACGCTGTACTGCCCCGACCACGGCTGGCTGGCCAGCACCAGGCCGTCGGTGCTGTACGGCAGGTTGGGGTAGACCGCGGCGACCACCGGCCAGTTGATGTAGGCGGTGAGACCGGCGTCGGTGTAGCCGCGGGTGATCGAGCGGATCAGCGCGGGCGCTCCGGCACTGAGGTCCTGCGAGCCGTTCTCGCTGGCCCACAGTGGTTTGCCGGTGCCGGTGGCGGTGGAGTTCCCGGTGCAGGTGTCGGCGTTGCCGCCGTCCCCGCCGGCGCAGGGGTAGTGCACGCCGATGATGGAGACCGCTTTGGCGAAGGCCGAGTTGGAGGCGACGTCCGAAGCGATGCTCCAGTCGCTGTCCGCGCCGACGATCTGCACCGCGCCGTAGCCGTCGGCGTTCAGGGTGGACCGCAGCTGCTCGTACCAGCCGATGTTGTAGCCGCGCTCGTTCCAGCCGCCCAGGTAGTTGATGGTCAGCCCGTGCGAGGCGGCGCAGCCCAGCCAGCTGACCAGATAGTTGATCATGTCGGTGGACCAGAAGTTGCCGTTGCCGATCCAGCCCGGCGCGCCCCAGGCCAGCCCGTACAGCTTGATGCTCGGGTTGAGCGCCTTGGCCCTGCTCCATCAGCCACCACTCGTAGCCGGTGTTGCAGTCCACCGCGCCGGCGGTGTGCATGTGGCTGGATTCGGAGCCGTCGGTGGAGTTGGTGTCGCCGCCGATCTCCACCTTGAGGATCTGCAGGTCCGCCCCGTATCCGGGCTTGAACAGGTAGTTCAGGATCTGCTGCCGCTGGGCCGCCGGGTAGTCGGTGAGCAGCCGGGTGTTGCCCCCGCCGCCGCTGATCGCGCCGACCCCGTCGTAGGTCCGGCCGCCGCTGGCACCGTTGACGGCGATGGTGGTGGCGGTGGCGGCGGTGGCGGCGCCGGCCGGCGCGGACGCCCCGGTGGCCAGCGCGGTGCTGAGGACGGCCAGTAGGAGCAAGCCGATCAGGTGCCGCAAGCGTCGTCGCTGCGTACGGATCACTGCGGTGTGCCTCTCTCGCTGATTGGTGACTTTGGATGGAAAGTGTTTGTATCTGTTTAGATTGACGCATCGTCAGCATGGCCAAGTCAAGAATCGCGCACCCGCCTGTTCGCGCCGTCGCCCGAACCGCACCCTCGACTGCAACTAGTTGCAAAAGCTGGCGGGGCGCCTTACCGTGGGGCGACACCCCCTGCCGGAGGCCTGCGAGGAGACCCGGATGACCGCCTACCCCCACCTGCTGCGCCCGCTGGACCTGGGCTTCACCACCCTGCCCAACCGCGTGATCATGGGTTCGATGCATGTGGGCCTGGAGGAGGCCGAGCGCGGTTTCGAGCGGATGGCCGCCTTCTACGCCGAGCGCGCCCGCGGCGGGGTGGGCCTGATCGTCACCGGCGGCATCGCCCCGAACGAGGCCGGCCGGCCCTGGTCCGGCGGCGCCAAGCTGACCACCGGGGCCGAGGCCGAGGAGCACCGGGCCATCACCGACGCCGTGCACCGCGAGGGCGGCCGGATCGCGGTGCAGCTGCTGCACTTCGGGCGCTACGCCTACCACGAGGACCTGGTCGCCCCCAGCGCGCTCCAGGCGCCGATCAGCCCGTTCGTCCCGCACGAGCTCACCGGCGAGCAGGTCGAGCAGACCATCGAGGACTTCGCCAGCGCCGCCGCACTGGCCCAGTCGGCCGGGTACGACGGCGTGGAGATCATGGGCTCCGAGGGCTACCTGATCAACGAGTTCATCACCGCCGCCACCAACCACCGCACCGACCAGTGGGGCGGCTCCTACCAGAACCGGATCCGCTTCGCGGTGGAGGTGTGCGCCGGGTGCGCGAGCGCGTCGGCGAGCGGTTCATCCTGATCTACCGGCTGTCCATGCTGGACCTGGTGCCCGGGGGCTCCACCCTGGAGGAGGTCGTCGCGCTGGCCAAGGAGATCGAGGCGGCGGGCGCCACCATCATCAACACCGGCATCGGCTGGCACGAGGCCCGGATCCCGACCATCGCCACCTCGGTCCCGCGCGGCGCCTTCGGCTGGGTGACCCGCAAGCTCCGGGGCGCGGTCTCGATCCCGCTGGTCACCAGCAACCGGATCAACACCCCCGAGGTGGCCGAGGCCCTGCTGGCGGACGGCTCGGCCGACCTGGTCTCGCTGGCCCGCCCGTTCCTGGCCGACCCGGCCTTTGTGGCCAAGGCGCTGGAGGGCCGCCCGGAGGCGATCAACACCTGCATCGGCTGCAACCAGGCCTGCCTGGACCACACCTTCAGCGGGAAGATCACCTCCTGCCTGGTCAACCCGCGTGCCTGCCACGAGACCGAGCTGGTGCTCTCCCCCACCGTGCTGCGCAAGCGGGTGGCCGTGGTCGGCGCCGGACCGGCCGGCCTGGCCTGCGCCGTCTCCGCCGCCGAGCGCGGGCACGCGGTCACCCTGTTCGACGCCGCCGACGAGATCGGCGGACAGCTCAACGTCGCCCGCAAGGTGCCCGGCAAGCAGGAGTTCGACGAGACCCTGCGCTACTTCCGGCACCAGCTCCAGGCCCACGCGGTGCAGCTGCGGCTGGGCGCCACGGTCGGCGCGGCGGATCTGACCGGCTTCGACGAGATCGTGGTGGCCACCGGGGTCACCCGCGCATCCCGGAGCTGCCCGGGGTGGACCACCCCAGCGTGGTCTCCTACCTGGACGTGCTGCGCGACGGCGCCCCCGTGGGCGAGCGGGTCGCCGTGCTCGGCGCCGGCGGCATCGGCTTCGACGTGGCGGAGTTCCTCACCCACACCGGCGACAACTTCTACGCGCAGTGGGGCATCGACCAGGAGTACGCCGGACGCGGCGGCGTGACCGCCCCCCGGCGCGCCCCGGCGCCGCGCCAGGTGCACCTGCTCCAGCGCCGCGCCAGCAAGGTCGGCGCGGGGCTCGGCAAGACCACCGGCTGGATCCACCGCACCGAGCTCAAGCAGCGCGGTGTCACCATGGTCGCCGGGGCGACCTACCAGCTGATCGACGACGCCGGACTGCACTTCACCCTCGACGGCGCCCCGCAGCTGCTCCCGGTCGACACCGTCGTGCTGTGCACCGGCCAGGAGCCCAACCGTGACCTCTACCAGCAGTTGCTGGACGCCGGCCACCACCCGCACCTGATCGGCGGCGCCGACGAGGCCGCCGAACTCGACGCCAAGCGGGCCATCAAGCAGGGCACCGAACTCGCCGCCGCCCTCTGACCCCACGGCCCCGGGCAGCACCTAGGATCGGACCCATGTCGCTGCCGCACGCCATCCTCACCGCCCTGCTGGAGAAACCCTCCTCCGGGTTGGAGCTGACGCGGCGGTTCGACCGGTCGATCGGGTACTTCTGGTCGGCCACCCACCAGCAGATCTACCGCGAGCTGGGCAGGCTGGAGCAGGCCGGGCTGATCCGGGAGCTGCCGCAGCCGCCGTCCCAGGGCCAGCGCAAGGAGTACGAGGTGCTTCCGGCCGGGCGGGCGGAGCTGACCGAGTGGGTGGCCCGGCAGGAGGACCCCAAGCCGCTGCGGGACGCGCTGCTGCTGCGGCTGCGGGCGGCCGCGGTGGTCGGCTCGCAGGGACTGGCCGCCGAGGTGGAGCGCCACCGGGCGCTGCACCGGGAGACCCTGGACGGTTACCTGGCCATCGAGCAGCGGCACTTCCCCCCGGAGCGGACCACCGGCGAGGCGGACCGGCTCCAGCATGTGGTGCTGCGGGCCGGGATCAGCCTGGAGACGCACTGGCTGGCCTGGCTGGACGAGGCCGCCGCCGAGCTGGCCGCCCCGCGGGGGGCGCTGCCGGGGAGGCCGAGCCGGTCACGCCCGCTCGGTGACGCAGCCGTCCAGCAGCGGACCGAGCTCCCGGGCCACGGTGGTCAGCGCCCGGATGTCCCGCTCGGCCCGGGCGATCAGGATGGCCCCCTCCAGCGCGCTGATCATCAGCGTCGCCAGCGATCCGGTCCGCTGCTCCGGCACCCCCAGCTCGGCCAGCGCCCGGGCCAGTGGTGCGTTCCAGCAGGCGAAGGCGGCCCCGGCGGCGGCCCTGGTGGACTCGGCGGAGTCGGCGCAGTCGACCGTGGCGGCGGCCACCGGACAGCCCGAGCCGAAGCCCTGGGTCTGGAACTCGTCGGTCCACTGGCCCACCATCGCGGCGAACAGCCCGCTCGGTGCGGGCTCGGCCAGTCCGGCCAGGAACCTGCCGACCCGGTCCGCGGCGTAGCGCCCGGCCCAGCCGACCGCCTCGTTGACCAACTGCTCCTTGCCGCCCGGGAAGTAGTACTGGAGCGAGCCCCTGGGCGCCCTGGCGTGGGCGGCCACCTCACGCATCCCGGTCGCGGCCACCCCGTCGCGCCGGATCAGCTGCGCGGCGCTGAAGACCATGCGCTCCCGCGGTCCCCGCTCGGAACCCGCCATCGCCGCCCTCCCGACCCTCTGCCCGACCACACCGGACCGACCGGGCCCAGAAGCCCGGCACTGTCGTCCCGGTCATTGTGGTCCTAGTATGACAGCTGTCATAGAATCCGAGGTCAACGCCCCACAGAGGTGACTCACCGTGGACATGGGATTTATCGGGCTCGGCGTCATGGGTCAGCCGATGGCACTCAACCTCGCCCGCGCGGGTGCGGCGCCGGTGGTCTGGAACCGCTCCCCCGGCCGCTGCGAGCCCCTGCGGGCCGCGGGCGCGGTGGTGGCCGCGGACCCGGCGGAGGTGTTCGCGCGGGCCCGGGTAGTGGCGCTAATGCTGGCCGACGGGGACGCCGTCGACGCCGTCCTCGGGCGGGGCATCCCGGACTTCGCCGCCCGGGTCGCGGACCATGTGGTGGTGCACATGGGCACCACCTCCCCCGAGTACTCACAGGCGCTGGAGGCCGAGATCCGCGCGGCCGGCGGCAGCTATGTCGAGGCCCCCGTCTCCGGTTCGCGCCGACCCGCCGAGGACGGAGAGCTGGTGGCGATGCTGGCCGGGGAGCCGTCCGCGGTGGAGCTGGTCCGCCCGCTGCTGAAGCCGGTGTGCGGCCAGGGGGTCTTCGACTGCGGGCCGGTGCCGAACGCGCTGCGGATGAAGCTCGCGGTGAACCTGTTTCTGATCACCATGGTCACCGGCCTCGCCGAGGCGTTCCACTTCGCCGAGCGGCAGGGGCTCGACCTGGAGCAGTTCCGGGCGGTCCTGGACGCCGGCCCGATGGCCGGCCCGGTGTCGCGGACCAAGGCCGCCAAGCTGGTGGCCGGGGACTTCACCGTGCAGGCGGCGATCGACGATGTGCTCAAGAACAACCGGCTGATCGCCGAGGCCGCCCGGGGCGCCGAACTGGCCTCCCCACTGCTGGATGTCTGCCACGAGCTCTTCGGCGAGACCACGGCGCTGGGCCACGGGCAGGAGACATGGTGGCCGTGCTGCACGCGCTCGAGGCCAGGACCGCCGCCGGCACGGCCGGATAGCGCCGCGGGCCGCAGTCCCCGGGCCGCACAGGCCGCAGCCCTCAGCCCGCACGCGGAACCGATCCGGGGCGCCGGGCATCCTCACTGTCATGTCGCCGTGGAACGCCGTACCGCTGCCGGCCAGGGCCCGCCTGCCCCGGCGGGCAGTGCTGCCGTTGCTGGCGGGCGCGGCCCTGGCGCTTCCGGCGGCACAACTGCGGGCACTGGACAACGGGCCGCTGGACCGTAGCCTGCGCACCCAGGGCCGGGACGCGGTCTGGCTGGGCCACGCCTGGGTGGGTGGCGGCAAGGACGACGCCGACGCGACCGCGCTGCTGCGCGCCCTGGGCGGGGCCGGCACCGGGCACGGGATCCGGGACTTCTACGCCCACGTCGGCCCCACCAGGGACGACGGAAGACTCGATCCGGCGCTGCGCCCCCGGGCCGGCTGGCTGCTGAGCACCCTGCGCCGGCCCGGGACCAGGGTGCAGGCCTGGCTGGGCGACGTGGTGGACTCCGAGGGCCCGGCCGGGCTCGACCTCTCCCGGGCCGGGGTGCGGGGGAGGCTGGTCGACTCGGTCCGGCAGTTGCTGGCGTCGGGCTTCGACGGGGTCAACCTGGATCTGGAGCCGGTCCACTCCGGCGACCCGGGATATCTGCAACTACTGGACGAGATACTTGAACTGACCAGAAGTCAGGATGCGGTGCTGTCGGTTGCGGTGCCGCAGACGGATCCACTGCCCCCGCTGCGGGAGCTGGCCGGCCTGCTGACCGGGCACCCCAAGTGGTGGTCGCACGGCTATCTGCGGCAGGTGGCGCAGCGGGTGGACCAGGTGGACGTGATGGCCTACGACAGCGGACTGCCGTTGCGGGCGCTGTTCGCCGGCTATGTCGCCGAACAGGTGCAACTGGCGTGCACGGCAGTGCCTCCGGACGTCGACCTGCTGATCGGCCTGCCCGCCTACCACAGCAACAATCCGGGCCACCACGCCCGGGCGGAGACCGTCGCCGCCGCGATCCGCGGGGTCCGGCTGGGGCTGAGCAGCATGCCGGAGCAGGGCAGGCGCTACGGCGTGGCGCTGTACGCGGACTTCGCCGCAACCGCCGCCGACTGGACCGCCTACCGCGAGGACTGGGCCGCCCTCACCCCGGCCTGACCATCCGTCAGAAAGGTAACTCCGTTTGGCGAAAACCCAGTTGCCCAAGGCTGGCGGCTCGGACATGATCGGGGGCATGAACACAGCGAAGGGCAGCCGCTGCCCCTACTATGACCAGGGAACGACCCGCAGAGCGGGTCCGGCACCCATCCACCGTGGGGCCGTGCGGCATTCGCCGGATGACCGGAAACCGGCCCCTACCGACTATTCCACCGGACCCAACCGGAACCACAGCCCGCCGTCCGCGGAGTCAGGCTCGGGCCCGGCCGTAAGACGCACCGTGACACCCGGGCAGACCCGGCCGTCCGGGGCGCCGACGATCCGGCCCGGCACGGTGACTCCCTCGCGCAGTTGCACCAGTACATCGGATCCGGCGCCGACAGGCGCCCGGGTGACTATGCCCACGCCCTCGGCGTGGGCGGGCGTCAGGTCGCTGGAGGCGCAGGAGGGGCACAACAGGCGGCGGTAGGCGGGGGTTCCGCACCAGCGACAGCACTGGTACTCCACCCCCGCCTGCCCCGCCTCGTCCACGGTCGGCATGGTGCTCATAAGTCGCTGCACGTCAGCGACTCTAAGGCACCTGGTTCCACCCTGTAAAGGCACTGAGTGCCACCACTCCCAGTGCTCTCACCCCAGCCGGTTCAGCTCTGATCGAAGGCTGATTCGACATCGCGGACCACCCGCCACAGGGGCGTGCTGCGCCGGGTGATCACCACCACCACGTCCTCGGCCGGGCCGGCGGCCTCCGCGGGCCGCCCGCTCCAGGTCTTCAGCACCAGGTCGAGGGCACTGTCCATGAGCGCCGACGAGTCGCCGCTGCCACCGCCGCGCAACCACGAACGGAGGGCCATGGTTGTGCGCGGCGACCACCGCGGCGGCGACCACGTCGGCCCGGATCCGCCCGTCCGCCAGATCCGCGTAGCGGCCACGCAGATAGCCGGCCAGGGTGCGCTCGTAGCGCCAGACCACGGACAGCTCATAGGCCCGCAACCCCGGTACCTTCTTGGTGAGTTGATAGCGCTGCACGGAGAAGGGCGGGTTCTCCGCGTACATCCGCAGCACCAGCCGGGCCGCGTCGCAGACCCGGACCACCGGGTCGTCGTCGTCGGCGCTGGCGTCCAGGAACTCGGTCATGTCGGCGACGCAGCGCTCGTGGTCGGGGAAGACCACGTCGTCCTTGGAGGGGAAGTAGCGGAAGAAGGAGCGCCGCCCCACCCCGGCCAGTGCCACGATGTCGTCGACGGTGGTCTGCTCGAAACCACGCTCCATGAAGAGCTGGAACGCCGCGGCGACCAGCGCGTCACGCATGGGCGGCCTCGCGGGTGCCGCGGTTCGGGTTCGGTTGCGCGCCTCGGTCATGGGACGAAACGTAGCACCGGACTTCCAAAATGGCACTTGGTGTGCATAATCGGAGGTACTGAGTTCCCTCGTTCCTGTACCGGTGACTGGAGCCGATCCGCGATGAGCAGCAAAGACTTCGACCTTTTCCGGATCTCCGAGGAGCACGAGATGCTCCGGGATGCGGTCCGTTCCCTGGCCGAGGCGAAGATCGCGCCGTTCGCGGCCGAGGTCGACGAGCAGGCCAGGTTCCCGCAGGAGGCGCTGGACGCGCTGCTGGCGAACGACCTGCACGCGGTGCACGTGCCCGAGGAGTACGGCGGTGCGGGGGCGGACGCGCTGGCCATGGTGATCGTGATCGAGGAGGTCGCCCGGGTCTGTGCGTCCTCCTCGCTGATCCCGGCGGTCAACAAGCTGGGTTCGCTGCCGGTGGTGCTCTCCGGTGACGAGGCCCTCAAGCACCGGTACCTGACGCCGCTGGCGCGGGGTGAGGGCATGTTCTCCTACTGCCTGTCCGAGCCTGAGGCCGGTTCGGACGCGGCCGGGATGAAGACCCGCGCGGTGCGCGACGGCGACCACTGGGTCCTCAACGGGGTCAAGCGCTGGATCACCAACGCCGGTGTCAGCGAGTTCTACACGGTGATGGCGGTCACCGATCCCGACAAGCGCAGCAAGGGCATCTCGGCGTTCGTGGTCGAGAAGTCCGACCCGGGGGTGTCCTTCGGCGCGCCGGAGCGGAAGCTGGGGATCAAGGGCTCGCCGACCCGCGAGGTGTACTTCGACAATGTGCGCATCCCCGCCGACCGGATCATCGGTGCCGAGGGCACCGGCTTCGCCACCGCGATGCGGACCCTGGACCACACCCGGATCACCATCGCCGCCCAGGCGCTGGGCATCGCCCAGGGCGCCCTGGACTACGCCAAGGGCTACGTCAGGGAGCGCAAGCAGTTCGGCAAGGCCATCGCCGAGTTCCAGGGCATCCAGTTCATGCTCGCCGACATGGCGATGAAGCTGGAGGCCGCCCGCCAGCTGACTTACGCCGCGGCCGCCCGTTCCCAGCGCGAGGACGGCGACCTGACCTTCTTCGGTGCCGCGGCCAAGTGCTTCGCCTCCGACGCCGCCATGGAGATCACCACCGACGCCGTCCAGCTCCTCGGCGGCTACGGCTACACCCGCGACTACCCGCTGGAGCGGATGATGCGCGACGCCAAGATCACCCAGATCTACGAGGGCACCAACCAGGTCCAGCGCATCGTCATGGCCCGCAACCTCCCCTGACCTCCACCACCACCCGCCCACCCCCCTTTGAAGGAAAGCGCTCATGAGCCTCAGGATCGTTGTCTGTGTGAAGTACGTGCCCGATGCGACTGGTGACCGTCGTTTCGCTGAGGACACCACGACCGACCGGGATGCGGTCGACGGGCTGCTGTCGGAGCTGGACGAGTACGGGGTGGAGCAGGCCCTGCGGATCGCGGAGGCGTCGGGGGACGCGGAGGTGACCGTGCTGACGGTGGGCCCGGACGACGCGAAGGACGCGCTGCGCAAGGCGTTGTCGATGGGCGCGGACAAGGCGGTCCACGTCAACGACGACGACATCCACGGCACCGATGTGATCGGGACCTCCGCGATCCTGGCCAAGGCGATCGAGCACACCGGCTTCGACCTGGTGGTGTGCGGCATGGCCTCCACCGACGGCACCATGGGCGTGGTCCCGGCCCTGCTCGCCGAGCGTCTGGGCGTGCCCCAGGTCACCCTGCTGTCCGAGGTCACCGTCGCCGACGGCACCGTGACCGGGCGCCGTGACGGGGACGCGGCCACCGAGCTGCTGCAGGCCGCGCTGCCCGCGGTGGTCTCGGTCACCGACCAGTCCGGCGAGGCCCGCTACCCCTCCTTCAAGGGCATCATGGCCGCGAAGAAGAAGCCGGTCACCGCCCTGGACCTGGACGACCTGGGCCTGGACGCCGGCCAGGTCGGCCTGGCGGGGGCCTGGACCGCGGTCCAGTCCGTCACCGCCCGCCCCGCGCGCACCGCCGGCACCGTCGTCAAGGACGAGGGCGAGGGCGGCACCCAGCTGGCCGCGTTCCTGGCCGCGCAGAAGTTCATCTGAGCCCCGCAGCTCACCACCGCCACCGTCTACCCGCCACAGACACCGTTTCCTGGAGAGCCGAGCTATGGGTGAAGTCCTCGTCCTGGTCGACCACGTCGAGGGGGCCGTGCGCAAGCCGACCCTCGAACTGCTGACCCTGGCCCGCCGCATCGGCGAGCCCACCGCCGTCCTGCTCGGCGCCGGCCCGCCGCCGCCGACCTGGCCGCCCGCCTCGCGAGTACGGCGCCACCAAGGTCTACACCGCCGACGCCGATGAGTTCACCGACTACCTGGTCGTCCCAAGGTCGACGCCCTGGAGCAGATCGCCAACAGCGCCGGCACCCCGGCCGCGGTCCTGGTCACCTCCTCCGGCGAGGGCAAGGAGATCGCCGCCCGCCTGGCCCTGCGCCTGGGCTCGGGGGTGATCACCGACGCGGTGGACCTCACGGCCGGCCCCGAGGGCCCGGTGGCCACCCAGTCGGCGTTCGCGGCCTCGTTCACCACCACCTCACGCGTTTCCCACGGGGTGCCGGTGATCACCGTCAAGCCCAACGCCACCTCCCCCGAGCCGGCCCCCGCCGCGGGCACCGTCGAGCAGGTCACCGTCACCTTCGGCCGCCACCGGCACGAAGGTGACCTCGCGCACGCGCGGGTCTCCACCGGGCGCCCCGAGCTGACCGAGGCCGCGATCGTGGTCTCCGGCGGCCGTGGCGTCGGCGCCCCCGAGGGCTTCGCGGTGGTCGAGGAACTCGCCGACACCCTGGGCGCGGCCGTGGGCGCCTCACGCGCCGCGGTCGACGCGGCTGGTACCCGCACAGCAACCAGGTCGGCCAGACCGGCAAGCAGGTCTCCCCCAGCTCTACATCGCCAACGGCATCTCCGGCGCCATCCAGCACCGGGCCGGCATGCAGACCTCCAAGACCATCGTCGCGGTCAACAAGGACCCGAAGCCCCCATCTTCGAACTCGCCGACTACGGCGTCGTCGGCGACCTGTTCACCGTCCTCCCCCAGCTCACCACCGAAATCAAAACCCGCAAGGGCTGAACCGGCGCGCTGATCCGCCAGGGACCCCACCGCAGCAGCGGTCGGGGTCCCTGGCGTATGCGGGGGAAGGCACGGCTCAGCGCAGCACGGCCTGCACCAGGTCGACCCCCAGCGCCGCGGTGACCTCGGTGTCCAGCTCGTAGTGCACATAGCGGCCCCGGCGGCGGACGCTCAGCAGCCCGGCCCGGCGCAGCACGGCCAGGTGGCGGGAGACCTCGGGCGCGCTCAGCTCCCAGGCGGAGGCGAGCTCGCCGGTGGTGTGCGCACCCCGGGCCAGGGTGCGCACCAGCCGCAGCCGCACCGGGTGGGACAGCGCCTCGAGCCGCTGCATGACCAGCTCCAGCGGCACCGGCGGCTGCGCCGCACGGCCGCGACCGGGTACTGGATCACCGGCCGCCAGCCGGGCGCGTGCACACAGGCCAGGTGCGGGCTGCCGAACAGACTGGGGATGAACGTCATCCCGTCACCGGCAGCGGTGGTGGTGCTGTCCTGGAGCTTGTCCACCACGATGCGCTGCCGTTCCGGGTCCAGGCTCACCGCCCGGGAGACGCCGCGCAGCAGTTCGGCCAGGCCGCGCCGGGCCAGCAGGTCGGCCTTGATCCGCAGATCGGCCGCGAGCTGCGGCCTGGCCCGCTCCCACTCCCGGGCGAAGAACACCGGGACGCAGTCCTCCAGCGTCCGCCGGATCCAGGCCCGGACACTGCCCGGGTCGTCGGTCAGCCGCTCGGCGAAGGCGGCCTGCTGCGGCCCCCGGGCCCGGGCCACCTCCAGCGCCCGCCCGCGTACCGCCGGGTCGGCCAGCGGCGAGGGCAGACCGAACAGCATCCGGTCGCTGCCGCAGGTGGTCACCAGCGCCGAGGCGACATAGGTGGCGTCGTCGAGTTCGTCGACCGCGTCCAGCTCCTGCTCCAGGGTCTCCCCCGGACGGGCGGGCAGCAGGAAGTCCGCGAGGAGCGCCAGAGGAACTCCGCCTCGGCCAGCCGCTCGGCCAGCTCCGGCGGCAGCGCCGCACGGGTGCGCGCGGCCCAGGCGGCGCTGCCGGGGTGGTGCGCCGGGGCCGCCAGCACATGCAGCATCGCGGTCAGCTCCGCGAGCGGGGAGGCCGCGAACAGCAGCCGCTCCGGCGGGACTCCGGCGATGTCGACGCTCAGGCTCATGGCTTCATCGTCGCAGGCCGGGCCGCTGCTGACGGCCACGATTGACGGGCATCGTCAATCGGCGTGACCCGCTCCCGGCGGCCGGGCCACGGTGACCGCATGACCACACCCCCGACGGCTCCGGCCGTCCCTTCGCCGTCCCCCGCCGCCACGGCCCCGACCGCTGCCGTACCGCGTACTGCCGTACCGGGCACCGCCGCAGCGCGTACTGCCGCAGCGGGCACGGCGCCCGGGCGGCCGGGCGCGGGCGACCTGATCCGGGCCTCGGGCGGGTGGCGCTACGCGGTGGCCCTGCTGACCGACTCCCTGGGCTCGGGGATGCTGCGCCCCTTCCTGCTGCTCTACGGCGTCCAGGTGCTGCGTCTGGGGGTGGCCGGGGCCGGGGCGGCGATGTCGCTGGGGATGCTGGCCGGGCTGGCCGCCGTGCCCGCGGCGGGGCGGTGGATCGACCGCGGCGCGCGGTCCGCGGTGGTGGGCGCGACCATGGCGGTCCGGGTGCTGGGGGCGGTCACCCTGCTGGCCGCGCCCGCTGCCGGGGTACCGCCGCTGTGGGGCTTCACCGCGGCCGCGCTGCTGCTGGGCGTCGGCAACCAGTGCCTGCCGCCGGCCCACGCGGCTGTGGTGGCCACCCTGGCGCAGCCCCGGCACCGGGACGCCGCACTGGCCGCCGCACGGTCGCTGCGCAACGCCGGGCTGGGCTCGGGCGCGCTGATCGCGATCGCGGCCACCGCCGAAGGCCCCGGCGGGCTGCGGGTGCTGGACGCACTGACCGCGCTGGGCTACGCGCTGGCGGCGCTGCTGGTGCTGTCACTGCGGATACAGGCCCCGCCCTCCGGGCAGACAGCGGCGCGGCGCGGGCGGCAGGTCCGGCCGACCGTGCTGGACACGGCCAACCTGGCCTACGCCTGCTGCTTCAATGTGCTGGAGGTCGCGCTCCCGGCCTTCCTGGTGACCCGGCTGCATGCGGCCCCGGCCTGGTCGGGCGGGATCTTCGTGGGCAACACCGTGCTGGTGGTGGCCGCCCAGCTGGCCGCCGTGCTGTGGCTGTCCCGGTTCCCCCGCCGCTCCGCCCTGGCCGGCTCCGGGGTGCTGCTCGCGCTCTCCTACCTGGGGTTCTGGGCCGCCGGGACGCTGGGCGGCGCGGGCGCGGCAGCGGGAGTGGCGGCGGTGTCCGTGCTCTACACCGCGGGCGAGATCGGCTATACCGGCAGCGCCACCGCGCTCATTGTGGCGACCGCCGACCCGGGCCGGCTGGGGGCGGCGCTGGCCCGGTTCCAGCTGTCCAGCGGCATCGGACTGGCCGCCTCCCCGGCGCTGCTGACCGCGCTGCTGGCCCGCTCCCCGGGGGCGCTGTGGGGCACGCTTGCGGTGGCCACGCTGCTGGCTGCGGCGGCGGTCCGCCGCTGGGCCCCGCTGACCGTCCGTGAGCCGGCGAGGGCGTCGGCACGGGCGGACAGAACCGGCCCTGACCTCGGGGATAATGGTCCGGTGACCGTATCGAACGACCTGCGTACCGCCTTCGACTCACTGCTCGCCGAGAGGCGTTCCGGCAGCCTGGTCCGCGAGGTCGAGCGCCTGATCGAGACCTACCGGGGGACCACCCGACCGACAAGCCGGTGCTGCGCGACCGGGACGACGCCACCGCCTACGCCTCGTACCGGATGCCCGCCACCTTCGGCGCGGTCGGTGCGGCGCTCGCGCAGTTCAGGCTGCTGGCGCCGGACTGGGAGCCGGAGAGCCAGGCCGACATCGGCGGCGGGACCGGCGCCGCGGCCTGGGCCGCCGCCGCGACCTGGGACGGCCTGCGGCGGACCACGGTGGTCGACTGGTCCCAGGACGCCCTGGAACTCGGGGCGCGCTCGCCCGTACCTCCGGCCATCCGGCGCTGCGCGACGCCCAGTGGCAGCGCCAGGTGATCGGATCCGGCCTGAAGGTCCCGGACGCCGATCTGGTGACGGTCTCCTATGTCCTGGGCGAACTCACCGAGCAGGACCGGGAGGCGGTGGTGGCCGAGGCCGCCGCCCACGGCCAGGTGGTCGCGGTGGTGGAGCCGGGCACCCTCGCCGGCTACCGGCGATCCCTGCGGGCCGCGAGCAGCTGCTGGCCGCCGGGATGACCGTGGTCGCGCCCTGCCCGCACGGCTCCGTCTGCCCGGTCTCGCAGACCGAAGCCGACTGGTGCCACTTCGCGGTCCGGATCAACCGCTCGGCGGCACACCGCAGCCTCAAGGGCGGCTCGCTCCCCTACGAGGACGAGAAGTACTCCTATGTGGTGGCCTCACGCACCCCGCAGCCGAACGCGGCCGGGCGGGTGCTGCGGCATCCGGCGCTGCACAAGGGGATGGTCGTGCTGAGCCTGTGCACCGAGCGGGACGGCCTGGAGAAGGCGACCGTGACCAAGCGTCAGGGCCCCGTCTACAAGGCGGCCCGCAACACCGACTGGGGCGACGCCTGGCCGCCGGTGGCCGACGGCGGCGCGGACCAGGGCAGGGACTGACCCCGGCAACGACTGAGCCCGGCCGGGAACGGCCGGGCTCAGCGCGCCGGGGATCTGCGGGCCGGGGGTTCAGCGACCGGCCATCGCGGCCGGCCGGGCCGGGGTGGCGGCCGGGAGCCGGGAGGCCCGCAGCGCCAGACCCAGGGTCCGGGTGAGCAGCATCGCCACCGCCATGAAGATCAGGCCGTCGGTGATGGCCGCCCCGGTGACATGGTGGGTCAGGCACCACTGGTCGAGCTGGCTGGAGAACCAGTGGGCGGAGCCGTAGGAGAAGGCCGCCCTGGCTCCGATGATCAGGACCCACAGCGCGGCGTACGGTCCCGCCGCCCGGCTCACCGGCTTTCCGGTGCGTGGACTGCGGTAGACCCGGGTCAGTGCGACCGCGGCCAGCCCGCAGAGCAGCCCGGCCGCCACCCCGGCGAGTTCGACCGCCAGGCCGGTGCCGTGGGTGACCGGGCTCTCGATGAAGAGCGGGATGATCCCGGCCGCGATCAGCAGCGGGCGTCCGATCCGCATCGGGCCGATGGCCCGGTGCCCGCCGAGGTCGCTGTGCAGCACCGCGGCCAGCACCGCACCGTTGACGATCATTGCCTGGGTGACTTCGGACAGCATGGCGTGCTCCCTGGTTTCTGACTTCTGGGGCCGGTTCAGCAGACTCGGTTTCTCGCTGCTGCCCCAACCTTCGCCGGATCGCCGCGCCGTCGGATCGGAGCAGGGGTTGGCCCGCGGTATGACACCGCCGGGCCGCTCTGGTACCAGACCAGCCCTTTCCCCGCCCGGATCTCAACCCGCCCGCCGACCCGTGGGCCGACGCCCTGGTACCGCCCCGGTTCGTAGCGTCAGTGCTGTCGGCGCAGGAGCCGACGGGTCAACGGAACACACAGACGTGGGGAGCGTGTCGTGTCGGGTCTGGAAGTCATCGCAGTCATCGGAATCATCGGCTTCGTCATCTACCAGCAGGTCAGGGGGCAGATGCTGCGGGGCAAGCGGGTGGTGCTCCTGCCGGTGGTGCTTACCGTCATCGGCTTCACCGACCTGCACGGCACCGCGAAGCAGCCGCTCGGGGCGGCCGACATCGTCTGCCTGGTGATCGGCGCGGTCGGCTCGATCGCGGTGGGCCTGGCCTTCGGCGCGATGACCCGGCTGGAGGCCAGGGACGGCGTGCTGTGGGGGCGGCTGCCGCTGCGCGGGCTGTGGCTGTGGGCGGCGCTGGTCGGCTGGCGGGCCGTGGTGTTCGTGCTCGCCGAGGCGACCCACGCACATGTGGCCGCGTCCAGCGCCACCCTGCTGTTCACCCTGGGGCTGAACCGGGTGGCCCAGGCCGCGGTGATCATGCCCCGGGCGATGGCGGCCGGGATCCCCTTCGCCCCGGAGAAGGACGGCCGGACCTTCCTGGCGAGCAGCTTCGAGCGGGGCGCGAGCGGCTCCGGCTGGAGCCGGGACCGCACCGGGGACCGCTTCGAGGAGCGCGCCGCGGGCCGTTCCGAGGACGGCTTCGAGAACGGCTTCGAGCGGCGCGGCCGGCGCCACCACGACCGCTACGACCGTCAGGACCGCCGCGGCCGGCACGACCGTTCCGGGCGCCGCGGGCCCTCCGCCGACCGCTGGACCGAGCGGTGACCGTGCGCCGCCATACTGACCTCATGCTCACCAAGGCCATCTGGTGCACCCGGACCATCGGCTTCTCAGTGGTGGTCCTGCTGACCTTCCTCCAGCGGCCCACCGGGCCGCTGGCCGTGCCGGTGCAGGCCGTCTGCTGCGGCCTGCTCGCCCTGGCGCTCGTCGCCTGGGGCCTGCTGGACCTGCATCCGGTCGTCGGCCGTCACCGGGCCGGCTGGCTGCCACCGGTGCTGGCGGTGGTCACCGTGGTCTGCGCGTTCGCGTCCACCCCCGGGGCGGCGGCAGCAGCCTGATGGCCTTCGCGGCGGTGGCGGTGGCCGCGATCGCCGGCGAGACCGACCTCGGGGTCTCCCTGGCAGTGGCCGCGGCGGGCGTCCTGGCGCTGGAGATCGGCGGGATCCTCTACAGCGAGGGCGTCGGCACGCTGCTGGGCTTCCCGTTGCTGATCCTGGTCGGCCTGCTCTTCGGCCGCAACCGCGGCGCGCTGCGGGTCCAGGCCGACCAGTCGGCGGCGCTGCTGGCCCAGTACGAGCGCTTGCAGGTCGAGCAGCGGCGGGCGGACGTGCTGGAGGAGCGGACCCGGATCGCCCGGGAGATCCACGATGTGCTGGCCCACTCGCTGGGCGCGCTGGGGATCCAGATCCAGGCGGCCCGGGCGGTGCTGACCGACCAGGGCGACATCGACCGGGCGGTGGAGGTGCTGACCACGGCTCAGCGGATGGCCTCCGACGGGCTGGTGGAGACCCGCCGGGCGGTGCACGCGCTGCGGGTGGACACGCTGCCGCTGGACCAGGAGCTGGCCCGCACGGTCGAGACCCACGCCCAGCGCTACCGGGTCCCGGTGACCTTCGAGACCGGCGGCGAGCCCCGGCCGCTGCCGCCGGACGCGACCGTGGCGCTGCTGCGCACCGCGCAGGAGGCACTGATCAACGCGGCCAAGCACGCCCCGGGACAGCCGGTCACGGTCCAGCTCGACTACACCGGGCCGGAGACGAGCGGTCCGGAGACGAGCGGGCCGGGCACGAGCGGGCCGGGCACGAGCGCGGCGGCAACGGGCAGGCGCGAGGTGCGGCTGACCGTGGTCAACGGGCTGGCCCCGGGCTCCACGCCCGGGCCCAGGGACGGCGGGCGGCCTCGACGGCGGTACGGACTCACCGCATGGGGACGGCTGCGGCTGCTGACGGCACCCTGGCGGCGGCCGGAAGCCGACGCTGGCGGTGACCGCCCGGCTCCCGCTGTCCACCGGGCGGCCGGACGGTCCGGCGGCACAGCGCGGCTGATGGTAGAGATGCGGCATGACGATACTCCCCGTACCCGCACCGCTGCGCCTGTGATCGCCGACGTCAGGCCAGCGTCCGCGAAGGGCTGGTGCTGCTGTCGGCGGCCTGCCGGACATCGAGGTGGTCGGCGCCGCCGCGGACGGACAGCAGGCGCTGGAGCTGGTGGCGCGCAGCGCCGGACGCGATCCTGCTGACCTGCACATGCCGGTGCTGGACGGCATCGGCGCCACCCGCCGCCTGGTCGCGGAGCACCCCGGCGTGGCCGTGGTGGTGCTCACCACCTATGTGGACGACGCCTCGGTGCTGGAAGCGCTGCGGGCCGGCGCGCGCAGCTACCTGACCAAGGACGCGGACCGCACCGACATCGCGCGGGCGCTGCACGCCGCCGCCGGGGCCTGGCGGTGCTCGACCCCGGGTGCAGGCGACGCTGCTGGCGGCCACCGCGCCGACCGAGCATCGTCCGGCCGCCCCGGCGCCCGCCCCGCCGGACGGGCTGACCCAGCGCGAGGCGGAGATCCTCGCCCTGATCGCCGAGGGGCTGACCAATCCGGAGATCGCCGACCGGCTGTTCCTGAGCAACCACACGGTCAAGACCCACATCAACCGCATCTTCGCCAAGACCGACTCCCGCGACCGCGCGCCGCCATCGGCTACGCCCGCCGCCACGGCATCGGCTGACCGGGCCCAAGGTCACGGCTCACGCGCGCAGAACCCGGCCGGCGGGTGGCGTGACTGCACTGGTGACGGCCAGCGAGCCGCTGTGTATCTGCTAGGTCCCGCGCGCGCCATCGGGGCGGGTGGATACGGCCGTTACCCCTGAGTCACACACCCTTGACGTTCTGTCACGATGGCGTAAGAGTATGCAAGTCCGCGAAAGTGCTTTGCCTGGGGGATCATCGCTACGTTTCATCGGGATCGACCCGGAGACCAACGGGCAGGGGTCATCCACGGTCTGGATCGACGAGGAAGCCAGGGAGATCATCGCGCAGGGTACATCGCCGACGAAACCCTGAGGCAGAAGGTCGAACAGGCGCCGGCCCCGAACCACGGGCGGGCATCCCCCTGGGCGAGGACATCATCCGTATCCCGTTCCGCATGGTGCGGCACTGAGGAAGGCATGCGATGCCGCAGAACGACTGGGCTGAACTGTTCCGCTCGGCCCGCATCTCCGCCGTACACCTGGAGATGCGGACCTGTACGCGGTCGGAGACGAGTCCGGCCCCTACCACCGTGGCGCGCAACAGGTGAAGCGACACCGATCCCGAGTCGGACATGTGGCGCCCCTGGACCACCGTCGGCGGGAGATGACCGCAAGCGGGGTCGTGATGCGCCGCGCCCGGATCGTGTCCGAGCGGTTACCGAGTACATCAAGTACGAGCACGCTGTACCGGCGTGAACCTCGCTGTCGGAGAACTGGTGCGCTGGCTGCCGCGGCGGCTCGCATCGGACCTGGCGCTGCCCGGCAACGACTTCTGGCTCTTCGACGAGGCCATGGTCGTGTTCAACCACTTCACCGGTGACGGTGACTGGGCCGAGCCGGGAACGGAAACGGTCACCGATCCGGCCGTGGTGAGCCTGTGCCGCAAGGCGTTCGAAGCCGTCTGGTCCAGGGCCACCCCGCACGAGGAATACAAGATTCGCTGACCGACCATGGTCGATCACCTTCCCCCAGCGCCCAGGCGGCCCGAGAACGGCTTGCAGCCAGCTGCGTGATCTCCGCCTGGACGCCGGCATCAATGCTCACGAGTTGTCCACGCGGTGCGGCTGGGTCCGGCGAAGACCTCACGCCTGGAACACGCCAAGGCGCGCCGTCGGACGCGGACATCCGCGACTGGTGCGCGGCTGCGGCTTTCCCGAGCACGCCCCGGACCTGCTGCGCGAACCGCCAGGCCGACCGTCTGTACGCGAGTGGCGCAGGCTGAATCGATCCGGACTGCTGCGGACCAAGAGGATGCCCTGCTGCTGATCGAGAACACCCGGTGCAGCGGGTCTACGTCTCCAACGTCGTCCCCGGCTTTTGCAGACGATCGAGTACGCGACCGCACTCCTGCGGTCGATCACCAGTTCCAGGGCACTCCGGACGACGTTGCCGCCGCGGCGCGCTCACGGGCTCAGCGCTCCCGCGCGCTGCGGAGCAGCGAACGCCGGTTCGTGGTGCTCATGGAAGAGTCTGTGCTGCACTACCGCATCGGCGCGGGACGTCCTGGCCGACCAGCTCAAACACCTGCTGGAGGGTGATCGGCATGCCCTCCCTGGCTCTCGGCGTGATCCCTTCACCGCCGACGCATCAGGATGTGGCCGCTGGAGGCCATGTACATCTTCGACGACGAACGCGTCGTCGTGGAGTCGCTGACCGCGGAGGTCAACGTCACCGCCCCCAGCCAGGTCCGGATCTACCAGCGGGCCTTCAAGGAGATGTGCGCCATGGCGGTGTACGGCCCCGCTGCGAAGTCCCTGATCGAACGGGCAGCCGGCGGCCTTTCGTAACTGGCGTGCAAGAAAGCGGAAGCCAGTGGAAGGCGTGAATCACCCGTCTCTACCGTCGAGTGCATGGCAGATTCCGCGGATTCCTCCCCTCTGCGACTGGCCGAAGCCCGCAGCCGAAGGCTCGCCCTGACGCCTCAACAGGACTTCCGCTTACGCGTTGCCCGGAACGACCTCGAACGGGTCCGTGACCTCGACATGGTCGGCACCGCCGTCACCGAGCTGGCGCTGATGGCCGGGGCGCTGCGGGCCAGCCTGATGAACATCCTGGCGATCATCGACGACCTCACCGCCGAAGAGCGGCAGTCGTGAGCCGCCTGCCGCTGCCGAAGTGCCGCACCGCCGAGAGGGCTGACGCCCATCCCCCATCAATGCTCCCCGCCCAGCCGACCCTGACTTCGGGCGGGGCCAAGCACCACCCCGGGCGGCACCCCGCCTCCCGGTACGCCACCAGAGCGGAGGAATCCGATATGTCTCAGACCCTCAGCCCGGCGGTGCCGTTCGCCGCACGTGGCGCGATGCTCCCCAACCTCGTCCAGCTCGCGCCCGTCATCCCCGCGTACGACCCCGAGCAGCAGCTCAACGTCCTTGCCGACGGCACGCCCTGGTACACCACCCCGATGGCCGCCTCGTCCACCGACACGAACTGGGACAGCCAGCCCGACGACACAGCCGACCCGTACTTCGCCTCCGCGTCATGACCACCGCCGCACCGGACGGAACCGTGCTGGTCGTCGCCGAGGAACTGGACGCCGCGGCCGACATGGTGGTCGACCGGCTCAACCAGCGCCGAGTGCCGGTCCTGCGGTTCGACGCCGCGGCATTCCCTCAGGGAATGTCCCTCACCGCCGGCTACGGCGGGACCCGATGGAGCGGGACGCTGGAGGCCGCGGGCCGTCCGGTGCGGCTGGAGGAGGTCCGGGCCGTCCACTGGCGGCGGCCCGGCCGCCCCCCGGGTCGCCGACGCGATTCCCGGACCGTACCGGCTGTGGGCCCGGGACCAGGCGGACGCCGCGCTGCTGAACGTCCTGGCCTCGTTACCCGTCCGCTGGCTCAACAACCCGCACACCGACCGGCCCGCCGCGCACAAGCCGCAGCAGCTCCACACAGCGGCCGCCTGCGGACTGACGGTCCCGCGCACGCTGGTGACCAACGACCCCGAAGCGGCCCGCAAGTGGGCCGCCGACCTGGCGACACCGATCATCTGCAAGCCCGTCCTTGGCGGACGCCTGGAGGACCGCGGCGAACGCAAGCGCATGGTGCCCACCCACCCGGTCGACCCCGAATCCCTCGACGAGTCGGTGCGCCTGACCGGACACATGTTCCAAGAACGCATCCCCAAGGCCTACGAGGTACGCCTGACCGCCGTCGGCGGCCGACTGCTGGCCGCGACCATCCACTCCGGCAGCGAGCAGGCCCGGCAGGACTGGCGAACGGACTACCCGGCGCTCACGTACGGCACCACCACCGCCCCGGACCACATCGCCGACGGCGTGCTGGCCTTCCTGGACACCTACCGGCTGGCCTATGGAGCCTTCGACTTCGCCGTTACCCCGGCGGGCGAGTGGGTGTTCTTCGAGTGCAATCCCTCCGGCACCTGGGCCTGGGTCGAGCAGCGCACCAGCCTGCCGATCGCCGCCCACGCCGACTACCTGCAAGGAGCCGCCCCGTGACCCATACCGCCACCGACGATGACGGGGCGCGGAGCTGCGGGCCCGGCTCGCCGAGGAACTGCGCGCCACAGGGGACCTGCGCACACCCGCCTGGGAGAAGGCGTTCCTCGACACGCCCCGGCACCCGTTCCTGCCTGCGTTCCACCGCCATGACGCCACCGGCATGGTGTTCATGAGCAGCGCGGATCCCGGTTGGCTGGACGCGGTGTACCGCAACGAACCGCTGCTCACCCAGGTCACGGGAGGCATCCCGACGTCGTCCTCGACCCAGCCCGGTCTGATGCTGCGCATGCTGGAGGCCATGGACGTCGCCGACGGCATGACCGTCCTGGAAATCGGTACCGGCACCGGCTACAACGCCGCGCTGCTGTCGGCCCGCCTGGGCGACAGCGGTGTCACGACGGTGGACATCGACCCTGACCTGACCGGCCCTGCCCGCGAGCGACTCGGTGGCCTGGGGCTGTCGCCTACGGTGGTCACCGGGGACGGCGCCCTGGGTCATGCGCCGCGGGCGCCGTATGACCGGGTGATCGCGACCTGCGCCGTGCGGTCCATTCCGCCCGTATGGCTGGAGCAGCTGGCTCCCGGCGGCCTGGTGCTGGCGACGATCACGACGGGCCTGCACGGGTCGGCGCTCGCGCTGGTCGGCTCCGACGGCCACGGGCGGATCCTGCCGGAGCGGGCGTCGTTCATGCCCATGCGCTCCCACGCCGACCCCGGCTTCCACGCACTGAAGGCGCAGGCCGGCCCTGCGGCCGGTGAGCGCGCCACGGAGCTGGTACCGCCGCTCGACGAGACCGCCGGCTTCGTCCTGGGGTTGGCGCTGCCGCAGGTCGTGTCGTTCGGTCTGCCCGACGGCGAGGTGCCCGGCCTGTACCTGGCGCACCGTACTGACGGGTCCTGGGCTCACGCTCTCCACCACGGACGGGTCTCCCAAGGCGGGCCGCAGCCGCTGTGGGACCAGCTGGAGCAGGCTTATGCCGACTGGGCCTCAGCAGGTGTCCCGCTTCCCCAGGAGTTCGCCCTCACCATCGACGGCATCGTTCAGCAGGTGCACACCTCCGACGGGGCGCTGTCGTACCCGCTCCCCGGAGCTGCCTGGTAGCCGTCGGTGCCCGGGTAGCGGCAGGGTGCCCGGTCGATCATCGAGGGCATCCCGCAGGGAGAACTCCCAGCCGGGACCGCTTCCCGGGCATTCGGCCTCAGGCGGGCAGGCTTCTGAGTCTGCGCGCCTGGGCACGGCTCTTGAGTGCCTGGTTCAAGAGGATGCCAGGAGCACACAGTGCCAGCAGGAAGGCGATCAGAGAGGCCCACCACGCGATGCCGATGACAGTAAAGACGACCGGCGCCAGCAGCGAGAAGAGTCCAACGCGTAGCGCCCACTTCACGAACAGCCGGACGGATCTGTCGTAGTCCTCCGCGACCCAGGGCACCGGCTCAGTGTCGGCGCTGAGTCCTTCGATCTCGCTCACGGTCGGATACTACGGCGCTCCCGATGGCTCGTCGAGAGTCGAAGACTCCCGTCCAGCCGATGTCCGGGAGGGCGTCGGCCGGGCGGGTTCAACAGCCCCCGAGGCCCTTGGTCTCTCCCGGGGCGCGGCCGACTTGGCGGCAAGCCGACGGGCTGAGGAGCGGTCAGGCCTGGGCGGCGGTGGGCAGGTCGTCCGCGGTGAGCACGGGGGGATCGAGCGCCATCGCCGCGGCCACATAGGCGCGCGCCAGGTCTCCGCCCTTCAGCTCGGAGTCCGCCGGTGCGGCCGCGTCGATCTGCCACCACTGCTTGTCGTCGGCCAGAAAGAAGGCCCGCCCGGCGAGGGCTTCGGCCTGCTGATCGGTCAGCGCGCTGATCGCGGGGAAGGGTGGTTCGGCGGTCATCTGACTACTCCGTGGCATGGGGAGCGAAAGGGGGCGTGTTTCGTGCTCCGTGCGGGCGCTTGACTGGCCGATACTACGGGCGGCACCCGCTCCACGGGAGTCCGGACAGCTGTGCGTTTCCGCTCTCCCGGTCGCCGCGCCGCCGCGGTCAGCTCCCGGACCGCGTCCCGGGGTCGGACTGCTGCCCGGCCAGGCGGTGCTTGAGCTGCTCGCCCTCGATGTCCGGGTCGGGCACATAGCGGGAGAACCACTGCGGGTGGTACCAGAGCTTGGCCCGGACCAGGGCCATCACCGCCGGTACCAGGGTGAGCCGGACCACGAAGGCGTCCAGGAAGACTCCGGCGGCGAAGGTGAAGCCGATGGCCTTGACGATCGGGTCGTCACTGAACATGAAGGCGACGAAGATCACGAACATGATCAGCGCGGCCGCGGTGACCACCCGCGCGGCCAGGCCGGTGCCGCGTTCGACCGCTCCCAGTGCCTCGCCGGTCTCGGTGAAGTCCTCTTTGATCCGGGACACGACAAAGACCTCGTAGTCGCTGGAGAGGCCGAAGATGATGGCGAGGGCGAGGATCGGCAGGAAGCTGATGGTCTCGGTCGGGGTGATCCCGAACAGGTGCTTGCCCCAGCCCCACTGGAACATCGCGACCTCCGCGCCGAAGGCCGCCGCCACCGACAGCAGGAACCCCAGGATCGACTTGATCGGCACCAGGATGGTCCGGAACGCCAGCGTGAGCAGGATGAACGCCAGGTCCGACCACGACGACCAGGAACACCGGCAGCGCCGAGGAGAGCTTGGACGAGACGTCGATGTTGGAAGCGGTGGTGCCACCGACCAGGATCCGGGTCCCGGAGCCGCCCTCGATGGCGGTGCGGTGGTCGCGGATCAGGTTGACCAGGGTGGCGGTGGCCGGGTCGTTGGGGCCGGTGGTGGGGATCACCCGGACCACGGCCACGCCGTTGGCGGCGGCGAGCTGGCTCGACGAGGCCACGCCCGGGAGCGCGCGCAGCCTGGCCGCGATCGGCGCCACCTGGGCCGGCCCGGTGACCCCGTCGACCACCACCAGCAGCGGACCGTTGAAGCCGGGGCCGAACCCGGCGGTGGTCAGGTCGTAGGCGCGGCGCTGGGTGTCCGAGGTGGCTTCGCCGAGCCGCTGGGCAGGCCCAGCTGGAGGCTCAGCGCGGGCACCGCCAGCACCAGCAGCAGCGCGACCCCGCCGATCAGCAGCAGGGTGCGGTGCCGCACCACGAACCTGGCCCAGGCCGAGCCGAAGGTGCGCGTGGGCTCGTTGGCCGCGATCTGGGCGACGCTCTCGTGGTGGCCGGGGCGCAGCGGGGTGCTGATGAACTTGGCGACCTTGTGCCCGGCGAATCCCAGCATCGCCGGGAGCAGGGTCAGGCGATCAGCAGCGCCACGAACACCGCTGCCGCCGCGGGCGAAGCCCATCACCGTCAGGAACGGGATGCCGACCACGGCCAGCCCGCACAGCGCGATGATCACCGTGAGCGCGGCGAAGACCACCGAGCTTCCGGCCGTGCCCGCCGCCAGCGCGACCGAATCCTCCACCGACATCCCGGTGAGCAGCTGGTTACGGTGCCGGGCGAGGATGAACAGCCCGTAGTCGATGCCGCAGGACAGGCCCAGCATCAGGGCGACGGTGGTGGAGGCGGAGGCGATGCTGATCACCGCGGCGAGGGCGGTGACGCTCATCAGGGTGATCACGATGCCGATGACCGCGGTGAGGATCGGCAACCCGGCCGCGACCAGGGCACCGAAGGTGATCAGCAGGATCACGAAGGCAGCGACCAGGCCGACCAGCTCGGGCAGCTCCGAGGGCGTGGTCCGCCAGCCGGGGTAGGCGCTGCCGGAGTACTCGACCTGGACCCCGGCGGCGCGGGCCGGGCCGACGGCGGCGTTCACCCCGTCCAGGGTGGCGTTGCTGACGTCGGGGGCCTGCGCCGGGTACTGCACCGAGCTGAGCGCGACCTGCCCGTCCGGGGAGACCGCGTTGCCGGTGAACGGGTCGGAGACGGTGGCGACGCCGGGCACCGCCCGCAGCCGCACGATGGTGGCCTCGATCCCGGCCCGGTAGCCGGGTTCGGTGACCCGGGCGGGGCCTTGACCGCGAAGACCACCTGGGTCTGACCGCCGCCGAGCGCGGGCAGCTTGGCCCGCAGCAGGTCGGTGGCCTGCTGCGACTCGGTGCCGGGGACGGTGAAGGTGTTGTCGGTCTTGCCGCCGCTGGCGACCGCGAGCACGATCGCCAGCACGGCGACCAGCAGCCACACGCCGAGCACCAGTCGACGGCGGTGGAACGCCCAGCGGGCAAGGGTGAACAGATAACCGGACACGGCGTCTCCAGGCTCCGTGGGCAGGCCCCGGCCTGCCCGGTGCGACCGGGCGGCGGGTACGCCCACTCTCCGCCGTCCCCGGGGCGGGTGCCTTGTGGCGCCGCCATTCGGGCGAAGCCCCTTTCGCCGCCCCGTTCGCCGCCCCGTTCGCCGTGGTGGCCATCAGCCGGACCGCCGCCGCCGGGCCCCGGCCGGCGGCGGCATACTGGGGGCACATGATCGACGGAGGGTTCAGGCGTGGCTGTCACCGACGAGGCAATCGGGAAGATCAAGGAGATGATCGTCTCCGGGGTGCTGCGTCCGGGTGACCGTCTGCCCAAGGAGGCGGATCTGGCCGCCGAGTTGGGGCTGTCCCGCAGCTCGCTGCGGGAGGCGGTGCGGGCGCTGTCGGTGCTGAACGTGCTGCATGTCCGGCAGGGCGACGGGACGTACGTCTCCAGCCTGGACCGCTGCTGCTGTTCGAGGCCGTCGGCTTCGTGGTGGACTTCCACCGGGACGGCTCCGCGCCGGAGGCGTTCCAGGTCCGGTCCATCCTGGAGCCTGCCGCCGCCGAGCTGGCCGCGACCCGGATCACCGAGGAGCAGCTGGCCGGGCTGCGGTCGCTGCTGGACGGCCTGGGTGAGGCCCCGGGTATCGACGAACTCGTGGCGGCCGACCTGGAGTTCCACCGCCGGATCGCCGCCGCCTGCGGCATCCCGTTGCTGTGCTCGCTGCTGGAGGCCATCACCGGCCCGGCGGTGCAGGCCCGGATCTGGCGCGGCCTCGCCGGGGACGGCACGGTCGCGCAGGCCCTGGCCGAGCACCGATCCCTGCTGGAGGCGCTGGAGTTGCGCGATCCGGTCACCGCCCGCGCCTGGGCGACCGTGCACGCCCACGCCGCGTCCCGGATGCTGGAGCGGCAGCCGGAGCAGTAGCGAGGGCGCCGCGAGCGGTGCCCGAACGAGTGGCAACAAGCCGTGCCTGCAACAGTTCTGACGTCTCGTCATATTCATTGTCGGCCTCGCGCGCGAACTGCCGACCGGTCCGGGCGGGACCCTGGTGTCCCGAGCCCTCGAACACCCGGTGCCCGGGTCAGTCCCGGGCGGCGGGCGGGGCGCGGCCGTCGGCAGCGCGAGCACCATGGTCAGGCCGCCGCCCGGAGTCTCCTGCGGGACCAGGCTCCCGCCCATCGCCTCGGCGAAGCCCCGGGCCAGCGCCAGCGGCAGCCGGATGCCGCCGTTCCCAATCCCTCCTGAGGCCGGGAACGGGTCGAAGACGCTGTCCGGGTCGGTCGCCGGCTGCCACGGCCCGCGGTCCGCCACCCGGACCTCCACCCGGTCGCCGGCCGCCCCGGCGGTGACCCGCACCTCGGCCCCGGCCGGGGTCCGCGCCACGGCGTTGGCCAGCAGGCCGGCCAGGACCCTGGCCAGCAGCACCGGGTCGGCCAGCACCTGTGGCAGTTGCTCGGACCCGCTCCCCGCACCGCCGCCGGGAGCTCGCCCAGGGACTCCCGGGCGGCGGCGAGGCTCTCCGACAGCGAGGTGGGCCGCAGCTCCGGGCTGAGCTCGCCGGTGTGCAGCAGGCCCAGGTCGGACAGGTCGGCGGTGAGCTGGACCAGCCGCTCCAGTGCCGCCGTGGCCGAGTGCCGCAGTCGCTGCCGCTCCCCGGGCGGTCGGCCCGGCCGGTCGTCCAGTTCGGCGACCGCGGCCAGGGCGCCGAGAGCGGGCCGCGCAGATCGTGGCCCAGGGCCGCCAGCAGGGCCCCCCGGGCCCGGTTGGCGGCCTCGATGGGCTCCGCCTCGGCCACGGCCTCGGCCAGCCGCTCGCGTTCCAGGGCGGCGCCCAGGTGCGCGGCGAAGGCGGTGAGCACCCGCCGGTCGGCGGCGGGCAGCGGGCGCCCGCGCAGGGCGAGCAGCGTGTCGTCGCCCACCGAGACCTCCTCGGTGACCGGCCCGGCCCCGGCGGCTGCGGCGTCCGGGGTGGCTGGCCGGCGCCGGGGGCGGTGCGGGCGGCGGTGGCGAGGGTGGTGTCCGGGCCGGTCCGCCCGCGCCGGACCAGGGAGACGCTGTCCATGCCGAAGGTCTCCCGCAGCCTGGCCAGCAGCGCCGGGATCGCCTGTTCCCGCCGAGGACGTTGTGGGCCAGCGCGGACAGCGTCTCCGCCTCGGCTGAGGCCCGGGCCGCGCGGTGCGCCAGCTGCGCGGCCCGGTCCACCACGGTGGCCACGACCACGGCCACCAGTGCGAACGCGACCAGGGCCAGCACGTTGTTGGGCTGGTCGATGGTGAGCCGGTGGATCGGCGGGATGAAGAAGTAGTTGAGCAGCAGCGAGGCGGCCACGGCGGCGAGCAGGGCCGGGCCGACCCCGCCGAAGCCGGCCACCGCCACCACCCCGAGCAGGAGCAGCAGCGCGTCGCTGGTCAGGTTGAGCGACGAGCGGGTCCGGGTGAGCAGCAGGGTCAGCAGCGCCGGCAGTACCAGCGCGAGGGCTGTGACGGCGGCCCGCCGCCGGGTGGGGTGCGGCCGGGCGGCCGCGGGCAGGTGCCGGCCGCGGCCGGACGCCTCGTGGGTGACCATGTGGACGTCGATGTCGCCGGAGAGCTCGGTGGTGGTCTCGCCGATGCCGAGACCGGTGAGCGCGCGGATCGTCCGCCCGCGCCTGCTGGTGCCGAGGACCAGCTGGGTGGCGTTCTCGGCGCGGGCGAAGTCCAGCAGCGCGGTGGGCACATGGTCGCCGACGACGGAGTGGTAGCTGCCGCCGAGGCTCTCCACCAGCCGCCGCTGAGCCGCGAGTTCGTCCGGGGAGACGTCGGTGAGGCCGTCGCTGCGGGCGACGTGCACGGCCAGCAGGTCGCCGCCGGAGGCGCGGGCGGCGATCCGGGCGGCGCGGCGGATCAGGGTGCCGCCCTCGGGTCCGCCGGTGAGGGCGACCACCACCCGCTCCCGGGTCTCCCAGACGCCGCCGATGCCGTGCTCGGTGCGGTAGCTCTGGAGGCCCTCGTCCACCCGCCCGGCCAGCCACAGCAGGGCCAGCTCGCGCAGTGCGATCAGATTGCCGACCCGGAAGTAGTTGGAGAGCGCGGCGTCGACCTTCTCCGGGCCGTAGACATTGCCGTGCACCATGCGGCGGCGCAGTCCCTCCGGCGGCATGTCCACCAGCTCGATCTGGTCGGCGCGCGGACCACCTCGTCCGGGACGGTCTCCCGCTGCGGCACGCCGGTGATCTTCTGGACCACGTCGTTGAGCGACTCCAGGTGCTGGATGTTCACCGTGGTCAGCACGTCGATCCCGGCGTCCAGCAGTTCCTGCACGTCCTGCCAGCGCTTGGGGTGGCGCCCGCCGGGGATGTTGCTGTGGGCCAGCTCGTCCACCAGCACCACCTCGGGGTTGCGGGCGAGCACGGCGTCGGTGTCCATCTCGGTGAACCGCGCGCCCCGGTACTCGCGCTCCAGCCGGGGCAGCACCGCCAGACCGGTCATCCGCTCCTGGGTGCGGGGGCGGTTGTGGGTCTCCACATAGCCGACCACCACGTCGGTGCCGCGGTCCAGCCGCCGCCTGGCCTCGTCCAGCATCCGGAAGGTCTTGCCGACGCCGGGGGCGGCGCCCAGGTAGACCTTGAGCCGGCCCGGGGTGACGCGGGTGTGCCGGCTCGCCCCGGGGCCGGCGGACTGGGCCATGGCCTGGGCCGCTGTCAGCTCAGCCCGGCGAGGGCCAGGTTGAGGGTGACCACATCGACCCGGCGCTGCCCCAGGAAGCCGAGCACCCGTCCCTGGGTGTGGGCGTCGACCAGCCGTCGGACCAGGGCCGGGTTCAGGCCGCGGGCCCTGGCCACCCGGGGGATCTGCTCGTAGGCGTAGCCGGGTGAGATGTCCGGGTCCAGCCCGGAGGCGCTGCCGGTGAGCGCGTCCGGGGGCACCGAGCTGGGGGCTACCCGGTCGAACAGGGCCAGTGCGATCCGGCGCAGTTTCACGGTGCGGGTCAGCCCGGGGTCGTTGGGGCCCAGGTTGGAGGCGCCGGAGGCGGTGGGGTCGTAGCCGTTTCCGGCGGCGGAGGGGCGTGGCTGGAACCAGCGGGGTCGGGCAGCACCGGGCTGCGGCCGCCGGGAGCGGTCAGGTCGAAGGTCTGGCCGATCAGGCTGGAGCCGACGGTGCGGCCGTGCAGCCGTACCAGCGAGCCGTTGGCCTGGCCGGGGAAGACCAGCTCGGCGATGCCGGTGATCAGCAGCGGATAGGCCAGGCCGCAGATCACCGTGAAGACCAGCAGCAGCCGCAGCCCGGTCAGATGCAGCCGGAGCAGCGCGGGCAGGGGCTTGGTCATGGGTATGCTCACCATCCGTCTTGTGGTCCGGATCTGCCGAATGCCACGGATCTATCGAAGGCCAGGGATGAACTGGATGATCAGGTCGATCACTTTGATACCAATGAATGGCAGGACCAGTCCGCCCAGCCCGTAGAGCCCGAGGTTGCGGCGCAGCAGCGCCCCGGCCGAGGAGGGCTTGTAGCGCACTCCGCGCAGGGCCAGCGGGATCAGTCCGATGATGATCAGCGCGTTGAAGATGATCGCCGAGGTGATCGCCGACTTGGGGCTGTGCAGGTGCATGATGTTGAGCCGGCTCAGGCCCGGGTAGACGCTGGCGAACATGGCCGGGATGATCGCGAAGTACTTCGCGACGTCGTTGGCGATGGAGAAGGTGGTCAGCGCACCACGGGTGATCAGCAGCTGCTTGCCGATCTCCACGATCTCGATCAGCTTGGTGGGGTTGGAGTCCAGGTCCACCATGTTCCCGGCCTCCTTGGCGGCCGAGGTACCGGTGTTCATGGCCACGCCCACGTCGGCCTGCGCCAGCGCCGGAGCGTCGTTGGTGCCGTCCCCGGTCATCGCGACCAGCTTCCCGCCGGACTGCTCCTGGCGGATCAGCGCCATCTTGTCCTCGGGCGTCGCCTCGGCGAGGAAGTCGTCCACCCCGGCCTCCTGGGCGATGGCGGCGGCCGTCAGCGGGTTGTCACCGGTGATCATGACGGTCTTGATGCCCATGGTGCGCAGGTCGTCGAAGCGCTCCCGGATGCCCTGCTTGACCACGTCCTTGAGGTGGATCACCCGAGCACCTGGGCCGGGCGCCCGGCCACGTGCTCGGCGACGACCAGCGGGGTGCCGCCGAGGTTGGAGATCCGCTCGACCGCGGCGTCCAGTTCGGCGCCGGTGCTGCCGCCGTTCTCCTGGACCCAGGCTGCGACCGAGCCGGCCGCGCCCTTGCGGGTGGCGTGCACCCCGGCGGGCTCGGCCAGGTCGACCCGGACATCCGGGTCTGCGCGGTGAACTCGATCCAGGTGGCGTGCGAGAGCTCGCCCTGGGCGCGTTCGCGCAGGCCGTACTTCTCCTTGGCCAGCACCACGATCGAGCGGCCCTCGGGGTCTCGTCGGCCAGCGAGGACAGCTGCGCGGCATCCGCCAGCCGGTCCACCGCCACCCCGCCCACGGCGAGGAACTCGGACGCCTGGCGGTTTCCGAAGGTGATGGTGCCGGTCTTGTCGAGCAGCAGGGTGGACACGTCGCCGGCGGCCTCGACCGCGCGGCCGGACATCGCCAGCACATTGCGCTGCACCAGCCGGTCCATCCCGGCGATGCCGATCGCCGACAGCAGCGCCCCGATGGTCGTCGGGATCAGCGCCACCAGCAGCGCCACCAGCACCACGATCGTCTGCTCGGCCCCCGCGTACTTCGCCATCGGCTGCAGGGTCACCACCGCCAGCAGGAACACGACGGTCAGCGACGCCAGCAGGATGTTCAGCGCGATCTCGTTCGGCGTCTTCTGCCGCGAAGCACCCTCGACCAGCGCGATCATCCGGTCGATGAAGGTCTTGCCCGGCTCCGAGGTGATCTTCACGACCACCCGGTCCGACAGCACCTTGGTCCCGCCGGTCACCGCACAGCGGTCACCACCGGACTCCCGGATCACGGAGCCGACTCACCGGTGATCGCCGACGTCCACGAGGCCACGCCCTCGACCACGTCACCGTCGCCCGGATCACCTGTCCCGCCTCGACGACCACGAAGTCACCCAGCCGCAGTGCCGTGGCCGGCACCTCCTCCTCGGCGACATCCGTCGCCCCGGGAGCCCAGGCACCGACGACCCGACGGGCCACCGTGTCGGTCTTGGTCCGGCGCAGCGTGTCCGCCTGCGCCTTGCCACGGCCCTCGGCCACCGCCTCCGCCAGATTGGCGAAGACCACGGTCAGCCACAGCCACACGGTGATCACCCACGCGAACACACTGGGGGTGCGGATGGCCGAGTAGGTGGTCAGCAGGGAGCCGACCTCGACCACGAACATCACCGGGTTGCGGAACATCACCCGGGGGTCGACCTTGCGCACCGCGTCCGGCAGCGAGGCCAGCACCTGCTTGGGGTCGAGCAGCCCGCCGGAGACCCGGTGGAGGTCCGGCGGCACGGGCGGCGCTTCGGCGGTCATCGGTGCAGCCCCTCCGCGAGCGGCCCCAGGGCCAGGGCCGGGAAGTAGGTGAGCCCGACCACGATCAGCACCACGCCGGAGAGCATCCCGACAAAGAGCGCGTTGTGGGTGGGCAGGGTGCCGGTCCCGGCCGGGACCGGGTGCTGCCGGGCCAGCGAACCGGCCAGGGCCAGCACGAACACCATCGGCAGGAACCGGCCGAACAGCATCACCAGCCCCAGCGCGCTGTTCCACCAGGTACTGGTGACGGTGAGCCCGGCGAAGGCCGAGCCGTTGTTGTTGGCGGCCGAGGTGAACGCGTACAGCACCTCGGTGAAGCCGTGGGCGCCGTGGTTGAGCATCGCGGCCCGCTCCCCCTTGAAGGACATGGCCACCCCGGTGCCGATCAGCACGATCGCCGGGGTGGTGAGGATGTAGAGGGAGGCGAACTTCATCTCCCGGGAGCTGAGCTTCTTGCCCAGGTACTCCGGGGTGCGGCCGACCATCAGACCCGCCACGAACACCGTGATCACGGCCAGCACCAGCATCCCGTACAGGCCGGAGCCGGTACCGCCGGGCGCGATCTCGCCGAGCATCATGTCGAACACCGCCACCCCGCCGCCCAGCGGGGTCAGCGAATCGTGCGCGGCGTTGACCGCGCCGGTCGAGGTGAGCGTGGTCGGCGAGGCGAAGAACGCGGAGGCGGCCACGCCGAAGCGGACCTCCTTGCCCTCCATCGCCGCCCCGGCCGCCTGGAGCGCGGTGCCGTTGTGCTGCCACTCGAAGAGGGCCATCAGCACCCCGGAGGCCACCCAGAACAGCGACATCACCGCGACGATGGCGTAGCCCTGTCGGTCGTCCCCGATCATCCGGCCGAAGGTACGCGGCAGCGCGAAGGCGATCACCAGCAGCAGATAGACCTCGAGCCAGTTGGTGAGCGGGTTGGGGTTCTCGAAGGGGTGCGCGGAGTTGGCGTTGTAGAAGCCGCCGCCGTTGGTGCCCAGCTCCTTGATCGCCTCCTGCGAGGCCACCGGCCCGCCCGGGATCGACTGGGAGGCGCCGGACAGGGTGGTGACCGTGTGTGCCATGTGCAGGTTCTCCACCGTCCCGCAGGCCACCAGCACCACCGCGAACACCAGCGAGACCGGCAGCAGCAGCCGGACCACGATCCGGGTCAGGTCGGTCCAGAAGTTGCCGACCCGGTCCGTGCGGTTGCGGGTGAACCCGCGGATCAGGGTCGCCACAACCGCGATCCCGACCGCGGCCGACAGGAAGTTCTGCACCGCCAGACCGGCCATCTGCACCAGATGGCCCATGGTCGACTCGCCGGAGTACGACTGCCAGTTGGTGTTGGTGACAAAGGACGCCGCGGTGTTCCAGGCGGTGGCCGCGCCGACCGCCGGGAAGCCCAGCGACAGCCACAGGTGGTTCTGCAGCCGCTGGAAGGCATACAGGAACAGCACCGAGACGGCCGAGAAAGCCAGCGTGCTGCGCAGGTACACCAGCCAGGTCTGGTCGGCGTCCGGGGCCACCCCGATCAGCCGGTACAGCCAGCGCTCCAACCGCAGGTGCGGGCCACCGCCCAGGATCCGGGCCAGGTAGTCCCCGAGCGGCCGGTAGGACAGGGCCAGCGCCGCCACCAGCAGCAGCGCCTGCAGACAGCCCGCCAGGGTGGGATCCACTAGAACTTCTCCGGCCGGATCAGGGCCACCACCAGATAGCCGACCAGGGCGACCGCCACCACCAGGCCGATGATGTTGTCGGCGCTCACAGCCGCTCGACCCCCTTGGCGATCAGCGCGAGGACGGCGAACACGAGAATCGTGACGCCGACGAAGGCCACGTCGGACATGCCTGGCTCCACTCCGGTTGCGGTCTGCGGGTCCGGACCGCTGGTCCGGTCTGCTGGTCGGTTCTTCCGGGGAGGCGTCACCCGCGCCGGAGCCCGGGAAACCCGGCCGCCGACGCACTCGTCCGAACGGCCCCGGGATCGGTGCCCGGATCAGTGCGGGGGTCGGTGCGGGTCTGGTGCCGGGGCCGACAATATGCGTTAAGGCTGGTCACCGGCGGGGACGCGGCTTCGGGGCCGGACTAGTCTGGCAATTGCCGGGCCGTCCACCGGAGTACGGTGCGGCGTCGAGTGGAGTGCGCCCCGAGCGCAGCCGTCCCGGCCATGCTGTCCGTACCGCCGGGCGCCGCGGTGGAGCCCGTGCTCCGGCCGGACCCCCTGGGACGGCCCGGCACCGCCCGCGGCCACCCGCACCCGACGCCCACGTGAACCGTCACCGGACGGCCCGATCGGCCGCGCTCCGCACCGGGGCGCGGCGGTGACCGATCGGGAGGCGTGTGATGACCGCTCTGCACTGGCACCGGGACCGGTTCGCCCTGATCAGCGCCTTGCTCGCGCCACCGGCAGTGGCCGCGCTGCTGGTGCCGTTCCGCTCGCCGCTGCCCGCCGCCGATGCCGCACTGGTACTGGTCGTGGTGGTGGTCGCGGTGGCCGCCAACGGACACCGCGCGGCCGGGATACTCGCCGCGCTCTCCGCGGCGGTGTGGTTCGACTTCTTCCTGACCGCGCCCTACTACCGCTTCGCCATCAACGGCCGGGACAACATCGAGACCGCGGTGCTGCTGCTGGTCGTCGGGATCGCGGTGACCGAGATCGCCCACCGGGGCAGGCGGATGCACGGGATCGCCGTCACCGGCGGCGCCCAGGCCGGCGGGGTGCGCCACACCGCCGAGCTGGTCGCCTCCGACGCGCCCGTCGAGACCGTCCTGGAGCAGGTCGGCGCCCAGCTCACCGGGCTGCTGGCGCTGCGCGGCTGCCGCTTCGTGCAGGAGCTGGAGCCGGACACCTACCCGCCGGTGCTGCGCCCGGACGGCAGCCTGCGCTGGGGCGCGACGCTGTGGGACGTGGAGCGCCTGGGACTGCCCAGCGACGAGATCGAACTGCCCACCCGCTTCCAGGGCCGCCCGCTCGGACGCTTCATGCTGCTGCCGACGCCGGCCACCGCACCGCCGATCGGCGCCCGGCAGACCGCGGTGGTCCTCGCCGACCTGGTCGGCGCCCGGCTCTCCGGCACCGAACAGCCCAGTGCCGGACCGGCCGCCGGCGGACCGAACGGCGGCGCACCTACCGGCAGCGCACCGAACGGCAGCGACCGCCCCAGCGCGGATCTGGCCGCCTGACACAGTCCCGGCAGTGGTCCGGCCGGCGCCCGTGACGCCGGCCGGACCACTGTCGGGGCTCAGTTCTCGTAGGCGAAGCCCGCGTGGCAGTGCGGGACAGGCTCGGCGGCCAGGTCGAAGCCGGCCGGGAGCACCGGCGTCGCGCGCGGGACGATCAGCACCTCGCAGACCGCGTGGGTCCAGCAGTGCCTGGTCACCGGGCCGTGGACGATCTGCCGGGCCGGGCCGGGCCGGCCGCTGCCGACCACCAGCAGGTCATCGCCCCGGTCGGCGGTGGCCACCAGCGCCCGCCCCGGTTCGCCGCGCAGCACCAGCGGCTGGGTGCGGACGCCGGTCGGCAGGCCGTCAAAGGCAAGTTCCAGCACGGTGTCCAGCCGGCCGCGGGCGCTGTGGCGCAGTTCGGAGAACGGACGCAGGGCCTCGTCGTCCGAGGCCCTCCAGGCGATCACCGGGACCAGCAGCGCGTCGCGCTTGCGCGCCTCCACCGCCGCGCGGCGCACCACGCCGAGGCTGCTGTGTGATCCGTCGACTCCGACAATGACCCGAGCGCTTTCCATCATGGCGATCCACTCCCTGCTTCCGCGGCCGGTCAGCCGCACCGGCCCTGCCTCCATGGGAACCCGGTTCCGGGGGCGCTGCGCCGCTCCTTGACGCGGGGTCTACACCACGGCCCGGGTTTTTGACGCTCCCCTGATCCACCGCCACCAGGCCGCCCGGGAGCGCGCGGACGCAGGCGCGCGCGGGCTAAGGCGGCGACAAGGAACGGCCTGCGGGCGTATGGACGGCGCCAGTTCGGGCCCGGGAGCTTGCCCGGGAGCGCCGGGGACGCTGGACTGCCGTCATGGACCTCCTCGTCGGCAGTACCGCGCGCGCTCTGACCGCGTCGTGCTGCCCGGCGCTGCCGGAGAACCCCGGCCGCCGCCACGAGGACCGGCCGCCTCATCCCGGCTCCGCCGGTCGGGCTCCCCGCAGCGCCAGGCGCTGACACCCCGCATTTCCCGCGCCCCGGACGCTCCCGCGCCCCGGCCGCGCCCGCCTCCCGTGCACACCCCCGGGCCGGCTCGGCGGCTTTCGGCCTGCCCCGGCCCCCTACCCGAATGGATATCACTGTGTCGTCCTTCGCCCACCGCACTGCCCTGGTCACCGGCGCCACCGAGGGGATCGGCAGGCAGACCGCACTGCGCCTGGCCCAGGAAGGGGCGCGGGTGATCGTGCACGGCCCCACTGCCGGGACCGCCGCGCTGGCGGTCGAGCAGCTGGCCGCGGCCGGCGCCCCGGCCGCGGCGCTGGAGCCCGCCTGCGCCGACTTCGGCGAGCTGGAGCAGGTCGCGCGCCTGGCCGCGCAGTTGAGCGAGCGGCACCAGCGGCTGGACCTGCTGGTGCTCAACGCCGGCATCGCCGGACCCGAGCGGCGTACCCTCACCGGCTCGGGCAACGAGCTGTGCTTCCAGGTCAACTACCTGGCGCCGTACCTGCTCACCCGGCTGCTGGAGCGCCCGCTGGCGCGCGGCACGGACAGCAGGATCGTCGCCCTGGGCTCGCAGCTGCACCGCACCGCCAACATCGACTGGACCGACCTCACCCGGGCCAAGCGCTACTCCCGGGTCTCCGCCTACGGCCAGTCCAAGCTGGCGCTGACCACCTTTGTCACCGAGCTGGCCCGCTGGCTGCCGGAGGGGCACTCCGCGGTCACCGTGCACCCGGGCGTCGCCGAGACCGCGATCCGCCCGCTGTACGCCACCACCGGCCGTCCGGTCGTGGAGGTGGCCGAGACCGTGCTGACCCTCTGCTCGCCGGCCACCAAGGTGGTCAACGGCGCGTACTACGACCAGCTCACCCCGGCCGCGCCCGGCGCGCAGGTGGCCGAGAAGCGCTCGGTCGACCGGCTGCTGAAGCTCAGCGAGAAGCTGACCCTGCGGGTGCCGGCCTCCGCCTGAAGGAGACCGGGAGGCCGGTTGACCGGGAGGCCAGGGAGGCCGGTTGACCGGGAGGCCGGATCGGGCGGACGAAGGACCGGCGGCCCGGAAGCCGGGCGTGGCGTGACCGGTTGCGGGATTATCGACAGTATGCCGACGACCCTGCACGGAAGCCTGGTCACCCTGCGCCCGGCCGCGGAGCGGGATGTCCCGCCGCTGGCCGCGATCCGGGCCGCGCCCGAGGTGTACGCCCGCTGGCAGGGCGGACCCGATCTGACCGCCGCGGTCACCGGCGACCTGGCCGACCCCGGGGCGCACACCTACACCGTGCTGTACCGCGACCGGGTGGTCGGCGCGATCCAGTGGACCTCCGAGGAGGAACCGGACTACCGGCACGCCGGGATCGACATCTATCTCGACCCGGCCGTGCACGGCCGCGGCCTGGGCACCGACAGCGTCCGCACGCTGGTCCGCCATCTGGTCGGGGCGCACGGGTTCCACCGGGTGGTGATCGATCCGGCCGCCGACAACGCCGCGGCGATCCGCTGCTACCGCAAGGCCGGATTCCGGCCGGTCGGGGTGATGCGCCAGTACGAGCGCGGCCCCGACGGCAGCTGGCACGACGGACTGCTGATGGACCTGCTGGCAGCGGAACTCGACCTCGGGGAAGCCAAGCCGCAGGAGTAACGGCTTCCCGGTCGCTGCGGCGGCGCGCTGACGCCGATCGGCACGCCCGAGCCGGGGGCCCCACCGGTACCGCGGTTCACCGGTTCGGCGGAGGGCGGCCGGGCCGGGCCACGCCCGCGACAAGCCGCTCCGCGCCCGCAACGCCGGTCTTGTGCTCTCCCTGCGCAAGGTGTTGACTGGCCGTACGGTGGCCGCATCGGCCTTCGCAGCAACGGAGTTGGGGGCGGGCAGCGGGTTCGTGCCCAGATCCGGGCCGCTGCTGGAGCTGAGCGCCCAGGAGCGCGCGAAGACCGAGGCGGGCTTCCCGACGGTGGACGAGGTACTGCCGGTGACCCCGCTGCCGCAGGGCCTGCTGTGCCACGCCCCCTGCGACCGAGCGCCTGCCCCGGCCGAATCGACGAGCACGCGACCGGCATGCCGCCCAAGAGCCTGGCCGCCGCCCTGGCGGCGGCCAACGGCCGACCGTCCGATACGCGCCGCCCGGCTGCCCGCAGCCGGGCGGCGCGTCCGTGCGCGCGTCCGCTTGCCGGGCGACCGCACGGGTCGCCCCGCTGTCAGCACAACCCGCCTGCCGCCGACGACAGTTGCCGTCCGGGCCGGACCTCACCACACATCCACCGCTGCCCGCGGGCAGCACCTGTCCTGGAGGCAAGATGGCATCGCCTGACGCACTTTCGGTTCAGTCCGTGGTCCTCGCCGACATCGCGGTCGTCCTCGCGCTCTGCGCGCTGATGGTGCGGTTGGGCAGGCGGCTGCACCAGCCCCCGGTGGTGGCCGAGATCGCGGCCGGCCTGATGCTCGGGCCGAGCCTGCTGGGGCTGCTGCCGGGCCATCTGGTGCAGCACATCTTCCCCGCCGACGCCCGGCCCTCGTTGTCCTCGATCGCCCAGTTCGGCCTGGCCCTGTTCATGTTCATGACCGGCTGGGAGCTGGACCCGCGGCGGCTGCGCGGCAGCGGCCGGGCCCTGGGCTCGATCGCGGTGCTGGCCATGGCGGTGCCGTTCGTCCTCGGCGGCGGCACGGCCGCCCTGCTGTACCACTCGCAGGCGCCGCACGGAGTGCGCGCCGAGGTGTTCGTGCTGTTCATGGCGACCGCGTTCTCGATCACCGCGTTCCCGGTGCTGGCCCGGATCATCCGCGACCAGGGGCTCTCGCAGACCCGGATCGGCGCGATGGCCATGTCCTGCGCGGCGATCTGCGATGTGGCCGCCTGGTGCGTGCTGGTGCTGGTGACCGCGGTCGCCGGGAGCGGTGGCAAGCTCGGATTCCTCAAGGTGCTTGCGCTGACCGTCGGTTACACGGCGGTGATGGCCCTGGTGGTACGGCCGCTGCTGCGCCGCGCACTGCGGAACTTCAGCGGCCGCGAGGACCGCGGGGTCCTGCTGGTGCTGCTCGTCACCGGGCTGCTGCTCTCCGCCTTCGCCACCGCCTGGATCGGTCTGGACTCCATCTTCGGGGCCTTCGCCTTCGGCCTGGTGATGCCGCGTCAGTACGACTCCCCCAAAACGGCGGTGGCCCTCCAGCAGCACATCGCGGCGCCGCTGGACAAGGCGGCCGGGATCCTGCTGCCGGTCTTCTTCGCCGTCACCGGGCTCTCCGTGGAAGTCACCAAGCTCGGCTGGTCCGGACTGGGCGTGCTGCTCATCGCACTGGCGACCGCGGTGGTCGGCAAGCTCACCGGGACCGCGATCCCGGCCCGGCTGAACGGCATGAGCTGGCGCGACGCCGGACTGTTCGGGACCCTGATGAACACCCGGGGCCTGACCGAGCTGGTCGTGCTCACCATCGGCAGCCAACTCGGGCTGATCCCACCCAATTTGTTCACCGTGATGGTGCTGGTCGCGCTGGCGACCACGGCCATGGCCGGGCCGCTGCTGCGGCTGCTGGGGGTCACCGGCGAATCGGTCCGCGACGAGCCGCTGCCCGAACCGGGCGAATCCCCCCCGCGGAAGCGGGAGCCGCAGGACGCCCAGCCCGTCTGACTCCCCGCCCGCCAACCGCTACAGCCTGGTGCCTGGGGCCAGTGTCGCCACCCCGCACGCGCCCACGGACAGATCGAGGACCGAGTAGCCGGTCCGCAGCCGTTGCACCAGCAGGTCCACCGCGGCCTCCGGCGGCAGCGGGGCGATCTCCCGGACACTGGCTCCGCGCACCCTCGGCGGGCGGCGCGAGGTGATCAGGATGTGCAGCTCCGGGTACTCCCCGAGCAGGCGTTCCACCAGCAGCGCGGTGGTCCGGGGCAGGTGCTCGGTGCTGTCGAGCACCAGCAGCAGCCGGTGGCCGGACGGCTTCGGCTCCCGCTCCAGCAGTTCGACCACCGCGCCCAGCGCCAGATCCATCACCGAGGCGCTGTCCAGGTGCTGTTCGCCGGGAATGCGGCCCAGCTCGGCGACGGCCACACCGTCGGCGAACAGGTGACCCACGCTCTCGGCCACGGCCAGTGCCACCCGGGTCTTGCCGACTCCGCCTGGGCCGGTCAGCACCACGACCTGATGGTCCGTCACCAGCTTTCCCAGCTGCCCGATCTCGAACTCCCGGGCGGCCACCGAAGGGCGCGGCGGCCTGGAGCCGCGCCAGTCGACCCTGCCCGGACCGACCAGCCGCAGCCACTCCGCGGCCCCACCCGACGCCGTGCCCGGTTCGTCCGCCGACCGCGCGCGCAACTCCTGCCGCAGCGCCGGGTCGAGGATCGCCAGCAGCATGTCGACCGAGCTGCGCCGAGGACGCCTGATCTGCCCGCGTTCGAGGTTTCTTATGGTGCGGACGCTGATCCCGGACCGCTCGGAGAGCTCCTCCTGTGTGTAACCGCTCTGGAGCCGCAGCTGGCGCAGCAGGTTGTTGATCAAGGTCGATTCACCCCTGGATGAGAAGTTTCGCCGTTCCCAGGGCCACCGGCGTGAGGGGAGCCGGTACCGCTGGACGTGCGGCGCGAGTGGATGTTGGCCATGCGCGCCCCCGGCCGCCGGTGGTCACCGGCCGGCCGAGGCAGTACTCCCCAGCGCCACTGCGTGCTCCACCGCGTGCTCCACCGCGCGCTGCCGTTCCTGCTGATTCCTTCCGTCACTGCGACGCCGAGGTCTCCGGGCCCAGGTGCCGGTGGGTGCTGCCGCCGTGGCGGGCGGTACGGGGTTGGCGCGTCCAACGAGATCCGTGTGCTGTCGTGGTGCCGGTGCGTCGGCTTGTCGGGCAATACGGAGTCTGCGCCACCGCGTTCCCGTTCCCCTCCCGTGTCATTCCCGCGCTGCGGGCGGCACGGGATCCGGCGGCACGCGGGAGCGTGCGCCGTTACCGTGCGGGGAAGCCCGGCCCCGGCCGGGCCGTGGCCGCGGCGGGCCGGCCGGTCGTCCGCACCGCGGCGAGGTCCGGGAACGCCCGGGTCAATGGCCGGGAAGTCGGTCCGGGCGAGCGGGGGCCGTGCCCGTCCCGGGTGCTGCGGCAGGCTCCGGGCAATCGCGCCCGCAGGCCACCCTGCCGGCCCCGCCGGCCGGGCCCCGGCCGGTCGCTTCGGCGGAGGCCGCCGGCGGACTGCTGGTCCACGAGCCGCTGCCGCACCGGGGGTGGCTGGTGTTCGACTGGCGGTGACCGGCCCCGAGCCCGCCCCGGACGTCGGCCGCGCGAGAGTGCGTCAGGCGGCGCCGGGGGCACGGCCGGGGCACTCCGACCCCGGCCTCCGGAGGGGCCTCAGCGCCGGAAGGGCCTCAGCTCCGGAGGGGCTCGCCTTTCGGAAAGGGCTCGCTGCCGGGAATGCCTCGGCGAGAAGCCCCCTGCGTTGGTGATCTACGCTGGCGGCATGACCAGTCCGCACACCCAGACCGCGGTCCGGGCGGCCACGCCGCGGGATCTCGACGCCGTCGTCGCCGCTCTGACCACCGCTTTCTTCGACGATCCCACCTGGGGCCCGGCCTTCCCCGACGTCGAGCACCGGGCCGAGCAGGCATCGGCGCTGCGGCTCTCCGCCACCTCGGCCCTGCGCTACCCGTGGGCCCTGGTGACCGGACGGGCGGAGGCGGTGGCCCTGTGGATCCCGCCGGGCGGAACCGAGTTGACCGAGGAGGAGGCCGCCGATCTGCCGGAGCTGCTGGCCGACCGCACCGGCCGCGCGGTGGCCGACGGCATCATGCAGATCCTCGACCAGATGGAGGAGGCCCGCCCACCGAGCCGCACTACTATCTGACCCTGCTCGCCACCCACAGCGACCACCGCGGGCGCGGCCTGGGCATGGGCCTGCTGGCCGAGTGCCTGTCCCGGATCGACGCCCTGGGCGGTGCCGCCTACCTGGAGTCGTCCAACCCGGCCAACGACCGCCGCTACGCCTCGGTGGGCTTTGTCCCGCGCGACCGGCTGGTGCTCACCTCCGGCCAGGTGGTCACCACCATGTGGCGTCCGCAGCAGGGCTGACGGATCGTCAATCGACAACTGATCGGCCGCCACTTCGACCGGCGACGGCTCCGGCGGCTCCCGCCGAGGCCGCCGCGACGGCGGCGATGCCCGCGTACTGGGCCGGACTGAGGTGCTGGCCCAGCAGCAGGACGCCGAGCAGGGCCCCGACAGCCGGCTCCAGGCTGGTGAGCACGCCGAAGACCCGTGGCGGGATCCGGCGCAGCGCCTCCAGGTTGAGGGAGTACGGCAGCACGCTGGACAGCAGCGCCACCGCCGCGCCCAGCAGCAGCGTGCGCGGCTCCAGCAGCCGCTGCCCCGCCTGGAACAGGCCGTAGGGCAGGCTGAGCAGCGCGGCCCAGGCCACCGCCAGGGCCAGCCCGCTCCCGTCGCCGACCTGCCGGGCGAGGCGGGCGGAGACCAGGATGTACCCGGCCCAGCAGCCGCCGGCCAGGGCGGCGAAGCCGACCCCGGCCGGCCCGAGCGGTGCCCCGCCCGCGCCGAGGGCCAGCACGCCTGCCGCCGCCAGCAGAGCCCAGGCCAGTTCCGGCAGCCGCCGCGAACCGGCCAGGGCGACCGCGAACGGGCCGAGGAACTCCACGGTGGTGGCGGCGCCCAGCGGGATCCGCCCGATGGCCTGGTAGTAGCAGAGGTGGTGCGCCGCCAGCAGCGCCCCCGCCGCGAGGACGGTGCGCCCGGTGCCCGGCCGCGGACGGCCCGGCCGCCAGAAGCCGACCAGTACGGCGGCGGCGAAGCAGAGCCGGAGCAGGACCACCCCGGCCGGTCCCACCAGCGGGAACAGCCCGACGGAGAGCGCGGCGCCGCCCTGGAGCCCGAGGATCCCGCCGAATACCAGCCCCGGCGCGGGCACCCGGCCCAGGGCACGGGTGACCAGCGCGGGCGCGGTCCGGTCGATGGCCCCTCCCCACTCGCTGCCGACTGCCGTCGCGGGCATCCTGGCACAACGAAAAGGACGGGACAAGGGCCATTCTGGCAACTGAATCCGTTCTCCAATCGGCCGTCAGCAAGGGAAAACGCTGATCACGGCTGGACCGGTCGCCGCATCGGACCCAGCGCCGGACGCCAGCGGCCACCCTCTGCCCCCGCCGCGGGGCCGGGTAGGACGGCGGCGCGTCGGCCGCACCGGCGGCCCAGCCGGGCTGGGGGTGTCCGACAGCTGGAAGTCGAGCGAACCGCCGTCGCTGACGGCGCCGGGCGGCGCGTAGGCCCGGCCCCAGTCGTGGCCGTTCCACTCGGCGGAGCGCACATAGGGCGCACCGTCCGCCGCGCCGTGACCGTTGATCTGCAGGGTATTGCCGGACGGCAGGGCGACCACGGCGCGCTGGAACATCGGGCTGCCCAGCGCCAGGTCGGCGGTGCCCGGCGTCTGCGGGTACATGCCCAGCGCGGACCAGACGAACCAGGAGCTCATCTCTCCCAGGTCGTCGTTCCCGGCCAGGCCGGCCGGGCTGTCGGTCCAGATCTGGTCCTGCACCCGGCGCACCACCGCCTGGGTCCGGTAGGGCAGGCCGATGTAGTCGTACTCCCAGGGGATGTCCAGGCTCGGCTCGTTGCCGAGGTCTGTGTAGCCGCCCGCGCCGGTGAACGAGCTGAGGTCGGTGTCCAGGAAGGACGCCAGCGCCCGGTCGCCGCCCATGGCACCGGCCAGCCCGTGCAGGTTGAACGGGACCATCGGGGTGTACTTCCAGGAGTCGCCCTCGACGAAGTTCTTGCCCGAGACCGGGGTGAAGCCGGCGGTCCACGACCCGTCGGCGTCGCGCGGCTGGACGAAGCCGCTGGCCGGGTTGAACAGGTTCCGCCAGTCCTGGGCCCGGCGGGCGAAGAAGGCCTGATCCGCGCGGTCGCCGAGGGTCCCTGCCAGGGCGGAGACCGCGAAGTCCGCGGAGTCGTACTCCAGGGTGGTGGAGGCCGGCCCGTAGAAGTTGCAGCAGCCGTAGCTGCCGTCGGTGGGCAGATAGCCGAGCTGGTCGAGGTAGTTCAGGCCGGGGCGGATGTGGCCGGCGGTGGTGGCCTCGCCGACCATCCCGGCCAGCGCCTCGGCGCTGTCGAAGCCGGTGGCGCCGAAGGCGTGGTAGTCGGCCAGGATCTCGTCGGCCGGGTCGCCCACCATGATGTAGGTCTCGCCGTTGTTCTCCGACCACTTGGGGAACCGGCCGGTCTGCCGGTAGGCGTCGAGCATGGACTGCGCGCTGTCGCTCGCCGCCTGCGGATCCACCAGGGCTTCCAGCTGGGCCTGCGAGCGGTAGATGTCCCAGCCGGAGTAGTTGGCGTAGGCGGCCCGGTGGCCCGGGTCGACGGTGTGCACTGTCGCGTCGAAGCCGGGGTACTGACCGTTGCTGTCGCTGATCACATTGGGGTGCAGCAGCGCGTGGTAGAGCGCGGTGTAGAAGACGGTCCGCTGGGCCGGTGTGCCGCCGCCGATCCGGATCCGGCCGAGCTCCTCGTTCCACCGCTGCTGGGCCGCCTGCCGTACCTGTTCGAAGTCCCAGCCGGGATTCTCCGCCACCCGGTTGGCCACCGCGTTCGCGGTCGACACATAGGACAGTCCGACCTTCGCCCGCAGTCGGCGGTTGTGCGTGGTGTCGAAGCTGACATAGCCCTCGGACAGCGTCGCCTTCCCCTGCCGGACCGGCCCCGTCGGCGGCAGGATGCCGTGCAGGGTCGGGTGGTTCGCCGGCTCCGGCACGTCCGGGCGGACCCCGACAGCGGGCCGCTCGGGCCGCACCGGGTCGGCGGCGGGCCTGCTGCCACCGGCTCTGAACGGCTGGTCGAAGACCATGTCGAAGTAGACGGTGTAGCTGTTGGCCGCGCCGCAGAAACGGCCGCTGGTGACCTGCCCGGTCACCTCCCGGTCGCCGATCAGTGCGAACCGGGTGTCGGTGTCACCGCCCTGGCTGTGGGCCAGCTTGAAGAGCAGATTGGCCTGGTTCGCGGCGGGGAAGCTGAAGGTGGCCATGCCGCTGCGCTGGGTGGCGGTCAGCTGCGTGGTCACCCCGTTGTCCAGGGCCACCGAGTAGAAGCCGGGCGAGGCGGACTCATGGGCGTGCGAGAACCCCACCGCCGCTCCGGCGTCCACCGCCCCGACCGTCGGCAGTACCGGGATGTCCCCGCCCGCGCCGCAGCCGGGACCGGCCAGGTGGGTGAGGCTGAATCCGGTGATCGACGAGTCCCGGTAGGCATAGCCGCCGCCCTGCGGCCGGGAGGGAGTGTCCGGGCTCCACTGCACCATGCCGAACGGGAGGTCGGCCCCGGGGAAGTCATTGGCCTTGGTTGGCGGTCCGATGAACGGGTTGACCAGCTCGGCCGGGCGGCCGACCAGCTCGGCGGTACCGGGCACGGCCGGCGGCGGAGCGGCCCCGAGGGTGACCGCCGACGCGGCGCACAGGGCCAGCAGCCGGCGGGCGGACAACCGGGCCATTCGTCGGGCCATTCGCGGACGCTCCCTTGCGACGCGGGCGGTCGGGCCCGGCGACCGGACCCGGTGACCGGACCCGACGGCCGGGACCGGGGCACCGGGAAAACCCCGGGCCGCATTGAACCTCTCGGTTGCGGCCGGGCTTCAAACGGCGGCCGGGTCATGATCACCCGCATGGAGCGGGCATCCGGCGGGACCGGGAGCCCGGGCACCCGGGCGCCGCCCGGGACGACGACCTGCTGGTCAGCCGGACCCCGGGGCGGGCGGCCCGGGAGCAGGGGTTGAATAGGGCCCATGCTCCCCGAGATTCCGATGGCCGAACACCTGCTCTGCGCGTTCGCGCTCACCTACACCCTGGGCTTCGAGCGCGCGGTGCGCGGCGCCGCGGCCGGGGACCGGACGTTCTCGCTGATCGGCGTCGGCGCGGCGGTGGTCGCGGCGCTGTCGCAGAACGGCGCGCCCAATGTGCTCACCGGCGTGATCACCGGGGTCGGCTTCATCGGCGGCGGGCTCACCTTCCGGCAGAGCCTGGCCGAGGGCGAGGGCGAGATGGTGCGCGGGATCACCACCGCGGCCACCATCTTCGCCGCCGCCGCGATCGGCGCGGCGGCGGGCGAGGGCCTGCTGCTGCTCGCCGTCACCGGAACCCTGCTGGCGCTGCTGACCCTGGAGATCCGGCACATCCCGCTGCTGCGGCTGCTCGAGGCCCGCCGCTGGGCGCGCCACTACGGGGAGGACGAGCTCCGGCCGCCGCCCCGGCGGCGATCGTGCTCACCGTCGCCGACGAGCAGTTGCTGGAGGACGCGGCGGCCGGGCGGGACTGCGAGCCGGAGTCCGCCGGGAGCCTGCGGAGCTGACCGCGCCGCCCCCACCGACCGCCCGCCCGACCGCCCGTCCGCCCGCCCGCCCGCCCGTCCGCCCGTCCGCCGAGACGGTGTGGCGGTCGGCGCGGCAGGCCCGGTCAGCGCGGCAGACTGCCGAGGAAGTCCAGCAGCGCCGCGTTGACCTCCTCCGGCCGCTCCTGCTGGGTCCAGTGACCGCAGCCGGGCAGCATCAGGCTGCGGTGCAGCCGGGGCGCGATCCGGTCCAGCGAGCCCAGCAGCCGGTCCATCCCGTGCAGCCCGGTGACCAGATCGTGGTCACCGGCGACATACAGGGCGGGCATGTCGATCCCCCGGCCCTGGAAGGGCGCGAGCAGTTCCTGGTTGCGCTGGATGTTGCGGTACCAGTTGAGCCCGCCGGTGAAGGCGCGGTCGCCGTGCCCGGCGTACTCGCGGACGAACGCCCCGATGTCCGCCTCGGTCAGCCAGTCCGGGAGCCGCTCGGGCGACGGCATGCTCTCCAGCAGGGTCCGGCCCTCGGCGACCACCCATGGGCGCGGGCGCGCCGAGGAGGGGTTGTCCCCCGACGCGCCGTACAGGAAGCGCCGGAAGGAGTCGGCCGGGTCCAGCGCGAGCTCGGCGTCCGCGCGGCCCGGCTGCTGGAAGTAGACCTGGTAGTAACCGGGGCCGTACTGCTGCCGGGTGCGCGAGGGCGGGGCCATCCCGCCCGGCAGCACCGGCGGGACGCTCAGTCCGGCCACCCCGCGCACCAGGTCCGGACGCAGCATGGCAGTGATCCAGGCAACCACCGCGCCCCAGTCGTGGCCGACGACCACGGCCTGCTCCGCGCCCTGCTCCGCTCCCAGCGACCGGATCAGCCCGATCACGTCACCCACCAGGTGCAGCAGGCTGTATGACGTGACGTCAGTCGGCTGATCGCTGCGGGCGTATCCGCGCTGGTCGGGCGCGACCACCCGGTACCCGGCCCCGGCCAGCGGTCCCAGCTGGTGCCGCCAGGAGTACCAGCACTCCGGGAACCCGTGCAGCAGCAGGACCAGCGGCCCCTCCCCCTGCTCGGCCAGGTGCAGCCTGACCCCGTTGACCTCGACAGAGCTGTGCTGGACGGCACCGTTCCCGGTCATGCCCCTCCTCGGTCGCACCGGGATCTCGGCCGTCCCGGACAGGCCCATGATGCCGGAGGGACTGCGGCGGCGGCAGCGACAGGCAACTCGCAGGCAGTTGCCCCACGGTCATGACAGAACCGGCAGCGGCGTCGAGAATGGCCACGCGAGGGCTAAGTACCAGACGGACAAGTCGATATGACGTCCATTCAGATGAACGTCGCCCGTCCGTGGTCCGGCCGTCGCAGACACCACCGCACCGCACTGCACCGCATCCGAGAGGGGAAGAGCATGAAGCGCACCACAGCAAGCACCACGCTGCTGGCCGCGGGGCTGCTGGCCGCCACGCTGGCCGGCACCGGAACCGCGTCCGCCGCCGAGGTCCAGGGCGCGTCCTCCGGCGTCACCCGGATCACCACCCACGAGCAGTTGCTGGCCGGAATCGCGCAGGCGGTCCGCACCGAGACGGCGATCTCGTGCAGCGCGCCGACCGGCTTCGGCATCCATCCCATGGGCGGCCGCCCGGTCACCGGGGGCTGAGCAGGGGGTGAGCGCCGTGGAGAGCGCGGAGCAGAAGGTGAGTTGGTGTCCCAGCGGCCTGGCGGACCGTCCGGAGTCGGTGGTGCTCGGCGTCCGGTCCGGAGCGGACGGCGAGGTGGCCTACCTCGCCGATCCGGTTCCGGCGGCCGAGGTGCTGGGACTGATCCCGGAGGGGATCGAACCCCGGCGGGTGCTGCGGTTCGCCTCGCACTGCGAGTCGTCCTGCCAGCAGCGGGTCGGCGACCGGTGCGGGCTGGTGGACCGGATCACCACGGTCCCGGTGCACAGCTCCGCGGTCCCCCGGTGCCACCTGCGGGCCCACTGCAAGTGGTGGAGCCAGGTCGGCGCACAGGCCTGCCAGCGCTGCCCGGCGGTGACCACACTCGTCCTCGCCGACGACGAACTCGGCGGCCTGGTCGCGGATCCGGCCACGACCAGGGAGCAGCTGGACGCCTGGATCGCGGCCGGGGACTGACCTCCGACAGGGCGGGCACGGCTCCACCGGCCGTGCCCGTCAGTGAACTTGACCAACAGTCAACTATTCTTCGGAAGACGGCAGTTCCCGCAGCAGCTGTTCGGCTGCCGCCGCCGACCGGCGCACGCCCATCCGCCGGTAGAGGGCGACCGCCTGCCCCAGGTCGACGCGGGCGGAGTCGAGTTCGCCCAGGCTCGCCGAGCAGCGGGCCGCGCCCTCCAGCGCCCTGGCCTGCTCCAGCGGGCTGTGCGTGTTCAGCGCCAGGTCCAGCGCCCTGCGGTGCAGTTCCCGCGCCCGCTCAGGACCGGTGGTCGCGGCGGTGAACTCGGCGGTGCTGATCAGTACTTCGGCCTGGCCCTGGCAGTCGTCGAGCTGCTCGAAGATCGCCAGCGACCGCTCCAGCAGCGCGGTCCCGGCCTCCTGTTCCCCGGTCAGGCAGCGCAGCCGGCCCAGTTCGTGCAGGGCGTTGGCCTGCCCGTTGCGGGCGCCCAGGCGCTCGAAGTCCCCCAGTGACCGCTCCAGCAGGGTGCGCGCCGCCTCGCGGTCGCCCTGGGCGAGCCGGGCCCGGCCCAGGTCCCAGCCGACCACCGCGACCCCGAGCGGGCTGCCCAGTTCCTGGAGGATCGCCAGCGCGCGCTCGGCCTGTCCGGCCGCGGTGTCGATGTCCCCGATCACCACCCCGGCCCGGCACGACTCGGTCAGCGCACCGGATTCGCCGAGCCGGTTGCCCACCTCCTGGAAGGCGGCGATGGCTGCCTGCTGCAACTCGGCCGCGGCCGTGAACTCCCCGCGAAGTACCGCACCCGGCCCAGCTCGCACAGGGCGTTGGCTTCGCCGTGGCGGTCGCCCAGGGCCCGGTACGCGGCCAGGGCCTGTCCCTGGAGCTCCGCCGCCGACCTTGTCGCGGGCCATCAGCCGGGCGCCGCCCAGGTTCCACAGGGCGTTGGCCTCGCCCTGGCGGTCCCCGGTCTCCCGGAAGATCTCCAGGGCCTGTTCGATGGTCCCGGTCGCGACCGTGGCGCCCTGGGTGTATCCGCGCAGACGGCCCAGCTCGTCCAGGCAGTTGGCCTCGCCCTGGCGGTTGCCGAGCTCCTGGTACATCCCCAGCACCCGCTCGACCTGCTCGATGGCGGCCGTGTACTGACCGCTGAGCAGCCGGATCCGGCCCAGCTCCCACAGCGCGTCGGCCTCGCGCAGCCGGTCGCCGTGTTCCTGTGCGGTCGCGGCGGCGGCCAGGCTGAGCGCGATCGCCTGCGGCCAGGGGCCGTCCAGGTGCAGCAGCGGGGCCATCGCGGTGCTGAGGCCGGCGATCCGGTCCGGCTGCCGGTCGGTGGTGGCCTGGGCGATCCCGGCGAGCAGGTTCTGCCGCTCGGTGCGCAGCCAGCGCAGCGCCTGGTCCCGGTCGGCGAACTCCGGCGCCTCGGCCGGAACCGGGGTCGACGGCGGCGGCGCGGGCCGGGTGTAGCGGACCAGGCGGCGGTAGGCGGCCTGGGCGCTGTGCTGCTGGTAGTCCAGCAGCCGGCCGAGCGCGGCCCCGCCCTCCCGCTCCTGTTCCGGGTCCTCCACGCTCAGGGTGCGGGCGTAGAGCCGGACCAGGTCGTGGAAGCGGTAGCGGCCGACGGTGTGCTGGATCAGCAGGTTGTGGTCCAGCAGCGACTCCAGCAGCCGCTCGGCGGTACGCCGGTCGACACCGGCCAGGGCGGCCGCGGCGTAGCCGTCGAAGTCCGGTCCGGGCACCAGTCCGAGCAGCCGGAACAAGCGGCGCTCGGCGGCGGGCAGGGTGGTCCGGGAGGACTCGAAGACGGCCGTCAGATTGCGGTCCTCGTCCTGGAGGTAGTCCAGTCGGCGGTGTTCGTCCCGCAGTTGCTCGACCACGTCCTCCAGCCGCAGCGCGCGGCGGTGCCGCAGCCGGGCCGCGGTGATCCGGATGGCCAGCGGCAGGTGCCCGCTCAGGGAGAGCAGTTCGGCGATCGCCGGATGCCCCTCGGGGACCCGGTCGGCCCCGGCGACCTGGCGCAGCAGCGCCACCGCCTCGGCCTCGGGCAGCAGGTCGAGGGTGACCGTGTGGGCGTCGTCCAGGCCGGTCAGCCGCCGTCTGCTGGTGACCAGCACCAGGCAGCCCGGGCTGGCCGGGAGCAGCGGCCGGACCTGGGCGGTGTTGGCGGCGTTGTCCAGGACGATCAGGGTCCGGGTGTCGGCCAGCCGGTCGCGGTAGAAGGCGGAGCGCTCGCCCACGTCCCGGGGGATCAGCTGCGGGGGCACCCCGAGCGAGCGCAGGAACCAGTCCAGGGCGTCCCCGGCCTCCAGCGGCTGGGTGCCCGGGGTGTGGCCGTGCAGGTCGACGAAGAGCTGCCCGTCCGGGAACCGGTCCCGGATCCGGTGCGCGGCCCGGATCGCCAGCGCCGACTTGCCGATCCCGGCCATTCCGTCGATCGCGGAGATGACCACCATCCCGGCCTCGGAGCCGCCCGGTGCCTCGTCGGCGAGCTCGACCAGGCGCGCGAGTTCGCGCCCGCGGCCGGTGAAGGCCCGGGTGTCGGCGGGCAGCTGGAAGCGGGGGCCGCGGTCGGCGGGCGTTGCCGCGCGCAGCGCCACCGGGGCGCCGGGCCCGGCCGCGGCCGGCGGCACGGCGAGCTCCGGGTCCGCGCCCAGGATCCGCCCGTGCAGCCGCTGGACGTCCGGGGAGGGGTCCACCCCGAGCTCCTCCACCAGCCGGTGCCGCAGCTCCTGGAACGCGTCCAGGGCCTCGGCCTGCCGTCCGGCCCGGTACAGGGCGAGCATCAGCTGCCCGTGCACGGTCTCCCGCAGCGGGTGCGCGTCGGTCAGCGCGCGGATCTCGGCGACCAGCTCCTGGTGCCGTCCCAGCCACAGATCGGCCTCGATCCGCCCCTCCAGCGCCAGCAGCCGGGTCTCCCGCAGCCACTGGACCCGGCTGTCGACCTCAGGACCGGGCGGCATGTCGGCCAGCGGCTCGCCCCGCCACAGGTCCAGTGCCTGGCGCAGTTCGTCGGCGGCGGCCAGGTAGTCGGCCGCCTCCAGCGCCTCGCGGCCGCGTCGGCTGCTCTGGAGGAACAACTGCTCGTCGAGCTCCTCCTCGCTCGCGGCGACCAGGTAGCCGGGGGCCTCGGTGCGTACCCGTGCCCCGGCTGCCCCGCCCAGCTGCCGGCGCAGCCGCGACACGTGGTTGCGCAGTCCGGCGGCGGCCGCCGAGGGCCGCTCCTCGCCCCAGACCGCCTGGGCGAGCCGGTCGGCGGAGACCACCTGGTTGACGTTCAGCAGCAGCACGGCCAGCACCGTGCGCGGTATTCCGGCAGGCAGCAGCACCGGCTCCGCGTCGCCGTCGCTGACGGACAACGGCCCCAGCAGGTTGAACCGCACCACGCGCCCCCTTGTCGGTCCTCGGCCCCTGGTCCTCGGTCCCCGGTCCTCGGTCCCTGGTTCTCCGGCCGCCCCGGACCGGGGTGCCAGACGGCGATCATATGCGGGTGAAACGGGACCAGAGCGAAGGCGGCAGCCGACCTGTCCGCGGCACCGCCGCGACCGGCGGCGGCACCGGGCCGACTGCTCGGTCCGCACTATGCTGAGGGCCATGAGCAGGCGCACGGTGGACTGGACGGCACTGCGCGGCCCCCGGCCGAGCCACCTGCGGCCGAGGGCCTGCGCGAGCGCAAGAAGCGGATACTCCGGCAGCAACTGTCGGACACCGCCACCGAGCTCTTTGTGGAACGGGGCTTCGACGCGGTCCGGGTCTCCGAGATCGCCGAGGCCTGCGGGGTGTCCGAGAAGACGGTCTTCACTACTTCCGACCAAGGAGTCGCTGCTGCTGGACCTGCCGCAGACCACTGCGGCCGCTGCGGACCACCCTGGCCGACCCCGGGGTCTCCCCGGTCGAGGCGGTGCTGCGGGTCCTGGCCGAGGAGTTGGGCAATGTCACCGCCTGGTACGCCGCCCAGCACGACCCGGCCCAGGCCGCCGCCGCCTTCCGCCGCTTCGGCGCGCTGATCCACTCCACCCCGTCGCTGCGGGCGCACCAGCGGGACCTCCGCGACCAGCTGACCGCGCTCGCCGCCGAACTGCTGGCCCAGCGCGCCGGTGTCCGCGCGGACGCCCCGGAATCCCAGATCGCGGCCACCGCGCTGCTCGGCCTGTGGCCGGTCCAGTTCCAGAGCCTGGCCCGGCACCTGGACCCGGCGGTCACCCCGCCCCAGCTCCACCGCGCGGTGACCGCCGACGTCCACCGCGCCGCCCGCCTCCTCTCCTCCGGCCTGCACACCTTCCCCACCGCCCCGGCCCGGTAGCGCCGGCCGGGGGGATCCGGGGTGGGGATCCGGGGTTCAAGGGGGATTCAAGGGGGGGCTACGAGGTGGGCGGGAGGGTCGGGTGGTCCTGATCCCCACTGGCCGGCGGAGTGCCGAATGGCGAGCTTGCGTGACACCGGAACCCTGCTGGCGCGGGTGCTGATCTCGCTGATCTTTGTCGGCGCCGGGATCACCCAGATCTCCGATCCGGGGAGCGCGCTGCATCAGATCCGGGGCGGGGGCTGCCGTTGGCCGAGGTGTTCCTCGTGTTGTCCGCCACAGCGCAGTTGGCCGGTTCGGCGGCTCTGGTGCTGGGGTGGCGGACCAGGTGGGGCGCGGCGTTGCTGCTGGCCTTCATCGTCCCGGCGACGCTGCTGTTCCATCTGCGTTCGGACCAGACCGACGTGGAGCTGTTCACCCGGGACCTGGCCATCGCCGGGGGCCTGATCCTGCTGATCCAGCAGGGCCCGGGTGCGCTCAGTGTGGACGCGCGCACCATGGCACGGGCGGAGGCGGCCGGGCCGCCACCGGCGGAGGCGGCCTCGGCGCGGTCCTGAGCGGGTGGAGGGCCGACCGGCGGTCGGCCCTCCGGGTGCGGCGACTAGCGGACGGTCGTCGCGACCGGCGCCGAGACCACGGCACTGCTGGTGTGTTGCCGGGGAACACGTACCGCCAGCTGCCGGAGGCGGTGACCTTGGCGGGCACGCTCAGGTTGCCGTTCTTGTCGGTGCGGACCCAGTTGACGGTGGTCCAGTTGCCGGAGCCCGCCTTGCGGAACTCCAGCTCGGCCCACTGCGAGGCGTAACCCTGGTAGCTGTCGGCGGCCCAGTTCGCCCGGGTGAGCCGACCGGTGACAGTGACCGCGGCGCCCTTGGCGGCGGTGGCCGGCGCCTTCACGGTCAGCGCATCGGCGTGCTGCCAGTCGAAGGAGGTGGCCTTGGCGTTGAAGGTGGTGGCGCCGTTGTCGGCGACGACCAGCACAGCCACTGCCCAGGTGCCGGCCATGCCGTCCGGCAGGGTGCGGACCTCCGGCGCGGTGACCGTCTCGCTCTCCAGTATCGCGGCGGTCTCGCCGGTGGCGGTGCGGTGCACGACCTTCAGCGGCTTGTCGCCGTCGGCGAGCAGCTCGGCGGCGGTGGGGATGCCGCCGTACTGGACGGCCAGCGCCAGCGGGTAGGGCTCGGCGTAGATCGCCTTGATCCCGGAAGCGGCGGTGGCCGAGACGGTCACCCCGGTGGTGATCCTGCCGCTCAGGCCGACGACGACCGTGGGGGAAACGGCGCTGGTGATGACCGGCTTGGCCGGGGCGGGCTTGGCGGTGGCGGCGAAGGCCTCGGCCGGGGCCGCGACCGCACCCAGAGCCAGGGCTCCGGCAAGTACCGGCACCGCTGTACGAAGACGCATGTCACTCCTGTCACGGGACTCCGCGCACTGGGGCGGAGTCCGAGGACACACTTATAGATCATCCCGGTTCAGCTGCTGGTACCGGGGGCCAGGTAGATGGTGTAGCGGCCGGTGGTACCGCTGCCGGTGCTGACCACGGTGGTCAGCACCCGGTAGCCGGCCCGCTTCAGCGAGGGCTGCACGGCGAGGTCGGTGGCCGGGGTCTCGGCGAAGTCGAGCACCACGATCCGGTACGCGTGGGCCGCGATCGCGGCCTCGATGGCCGGGGGCCGGACAGTTGCCGCCCGGTCGCCGGGACGGTGTAGTCGACCGCCTCCAGGTCGTGCCACTGCTGCCAGTCGGAGACGTCCCGCAGGTAGTAGGCGGGCACGTCGTAGTCCTCGACCAGGTACTGGTCGGGGCCGCGGTGCACGTAGGGGCGCAGCGCGGCCACGAAGGAGGTGGAGTTGGGCCAGGCGTCGAACATGTCCGTGCCCTGGGTCGCGCCGACCCAGCCCAGCGGCAGGACCACCGCCGCCGCCAGTGCGGCGGCCGCCGCGATCGCGCCGGTGGTCCAGACCCGGGTACGGTTGCGGGCGCGCAGCAGCCGGCAGGTCCTGGCCAGCAGGATGCCTGCGGCGATGCAGGCGAACCAGGCGCCGAAGTCCACGTGCTTCTGCAGTGAGAGCCAGGTGTGGATACGGATCTGATTGGCCGGGGCCAGCAGGCCGCCCAGCAGCAGCACCAGGGTCAGCCAGAACTCGGAGCGGGCGGCCGGGGCCGACCTGCGGGTGGCGAACCAGCTGACCAGCACCCCGGCCAGGGCCAGCACCAGCAGTGCGCCGATCCACTTGGCCGCCGACTCCGCGACATAGGACTGCGCGTCATGCCCGGCCTGGCGTTGCAGGGTGGTGGTGTCGAAACCCTTGAGGTAGCTGCTCCCGGCCAGCGCGGCAGGCACTCCGACCGCGATCAGCCACAGCACCAGCAGGCCGAAGCCGCGCCGCCAGCGCGCCCAGCGCCAGGAGCCGCCCGCCGTGCCGGCGAAGACGGCGACGCCGAGGACCACCGGGGTCCACAGCACCGAGGCGTACTTGGTGCAGTCGGCCAGAGCCATGGCGAGCGCGGCGACCAGCAGGCTTCCCCAGCCGCCGCCGGTCGCCGCGCGCACCGCGAAGTAGCCCGCCCAGACCAGGCAGGCCAGGGCCATCGCGTCATAGGTGGCGAAGCCGCCGAGGAACTGGGTCGGGCCGAGGGCGGCGAACAGGGCGGCGGCGAAGAAGGCCGACAGCGAGTCGCGGACCCGCCGGGTCGCCAGATGCAGCGCGACGGTGGCGGAGAGCATGAACGCCAGGCTGAGCAGGCGGGCGGCGGTCAGGCCGCCGAGATGGTCGGCGACCGCGACCACCACCGGGTAGATGACCGGGGCCCCGGAGAAGAAGGTCTGGTAGGCGGCGACCGGGTGGCCGTGCAGCAGGTGCGCCAGCTCCTGGTGGCCGGAGTACAGATAGGTGCCCTCGTCCAGGAACGCGGTGTTGGTGCCGATCAGACGGCCCGACAGCACCGCCTGCACCACCAGCACCAGGGCCAGCGGCGCCCAGTCGGTCCACAGTCCGGCCCTGCGGACCGCGGACGGCTCGGGCAGGGCGGACCGCGCCGCGTCGGGCGCGGCCCCGACCGGCTCCAGGCGCGGCAGCGTGGCCGTCGGGGTACGCCGCAGCGGCCGGGTTCCCTCCGGTCTGATCCACTGGCCGCCGGTGCTCATCGACCTTCCCCGATCACGGCACCGGCCGGAGTCGGAGTCGGCGTCGGGGCCTCGCGCAGGGCCGGTCGCACGGTCCGGCTCACCCGCTCAGCCAGGCCGACGCGGCCTGCTTGAGCAGCGGGCCGTCCGGCTGCGCGGCGACGGTGGCCGCGTCGGCGGCGGTGAGCGCCTGGTTCCAGACCTGCACCGCGCTGACGTCCCCGTGCCAGGGGTCGGACCACTGCGAGTCCGAGCGGACCCGGCCGAGTTGCAGCCCGCCGGGGAACCCGGCGATGCCGGGTATCCGGGCGGAGCCGCTGAGGGCGCCGTTCACATAGAGCTGGATCCGGTGCTGGGCGGCGTCGTACACCGCGGTCAGCGTGGCCCACTGGCTGGTGGCCGCGGTGCCGCGGGAGAGCACCGAGGTGGAGCCCCCGCCGAGGGTCTGCACCTTGAATTCCCAGTGGTTGTTCGTCCCGGAGAGCACCCGGCCCACCCAGAACGAATAGAACTGGCCGGAGCCCTGACTGACCGCGACCCGGTTGCCGCTCTGCTCGTCGCAGTACACCCGCAGCGAGACGGTGAAGCTCTTGGAGGTGTCGATCACGGTGGCGGTGGACTGGGCGAAGGAGTCCTGGCCGCTGGGCAGCGACAGCGACTGCCCCGGGGTGCCGGCCATGGTGACCACCTTGGTACCCGTGCCCAGGGCGAGCGGTATCGAGCCGCGGGCGGGCGGCAGCGAACCGGAGATGCTCGGTCCGGGCTGCGGGGTGGAGCCGGAGGGCGAACCCGACGGCGAGGGCGGTCCGGGCACCGGAGCGGCCGAGTGGCCGGCCGTGGGCGTACCGCCGCTGTGTCCGGACAGCAGCAGCGCGCCGACGCCGCCCGCGACCGCGAGCACGCCGACCACGCAGACGGTGATGATCAGCGTCCGGCGCCGCTTGCGCTTGCTGTCGTGACGCTCGGCCATCGCGCCCCAGTCCGGGGTGCCGGCGCCCATGGTCGGCTGCACGGCCATCCACGACGGCTGCGCCGAGTCATCGGGATGACCGGACTTACCGGGCTGGCCCAGCAGACCAGGCTGACCAGGTTGGCCGGGCTGACCCAACAGACCGGGCTGGCTGGGTTGACCAGGCTGACCGGGCTGGCTGGGTTGACCGGGCTGGCCGAACTGCTGCCCTGGCAGCGGCATCTGCGGGGGGCCGAAACCCTGCGGCCCGGGCGTCCACGGTTCCTGCCCGGGCTGCTCCGGGACGGGGGGTCGATCGCTCATGTGTCGGATAGTAGGGCATCACTTCAACGACGGCCGTTGTAGGGCAGAACCCACCGCTGCGAGGCCCAGCTCCCGCAGGAGCGCAGCCGCACCGGCACCCCGACCGCCAGCGTGCCGTCCACGGTGTCCAGGCAGTTGCCGGTCTCCGCGTTGACCAGTCGCTGCCCCGCCCCGGCCGACCAGCGCTGGCCCGCCGCCCCGGTGCACCCGGCGAGCGTCACCCCGGTACCGCCGGACCAGCCCAGGCACAGGCCCTGGGCCTGCACGGCACCGGCGTTGGAGAGGGTCCAACTGGTCGACCCCTGGCCGCCGCAGGGGCCGGTGACCGGGGTGGTGCCCGGGGTCGTGACGGCCCTTCCCGCGTCCGGCCGGACCAGGCAGATGTCCGGCGATCCGGACCGCACCGGCCCCGCGGGCAGGCCGACCGCGTTGTCGAAGGAGAACGAGGAGGTGCTCAGCCCCACCCCGCCGCTCCAGATCTCGAACCCGGCCGAGACCTCGCAGAGGTAGGACTGCTTGGGCACATAGCCGCGCTGCACCGCGTCCGCGGTGAACAGCCGCAGGTCGAGCCGGTCCGCGGGTGTGTGGGGACCGTCCGGACATAGCTGATCACGCTGTGCGGGCCGGAGCTGGGATCCTGGTAGACCTGGTAGTCGGCGCCGCCCAGGCTGACCGGTCCGCCGGCCGGGGAGCCGGCCGGGTCCACGTCGTCGGTGGCCTGGAGCCAGATCATCAGCTCGGCGCTGTGCGCGGTGTCGCAGTCGCCGGCGCTCGGGCCGTACCACAGGTCGTAGGCCATGTCGTAGGAGCCGGGCGACGCCGCCGAGGCGGTCCAGTCGCTGGTCGCGTCGCCCAGGGCGGTCACCGGGACCGGCAGCCCCAGGGCTCCGGGCGCGGTGGAGACATTGACGAACGCCTCCGGGCGGCCCGGGGAGCGTGGCCGCAGGGCCCGCTCCCCGTCCACCGTGAAGGCGGTGCCGCCGGGGGTGCCCAGGCAGACCTCGCCGGACGCGTTCCACTCGTCAGGACCGATCCGGTAGGCGCCGGAGTCGACCGGGCGGCTGGGGAAGGGGTTCCGGGGTGGTGCACAGATCGCCGGAGGCGGAGAGGGTCCCGTGCGCGCCGGACCCGCCACCGCTCGCGTCCGCACTCGGCCGGGCCGGGGGCTGGATCGGGCCGCCCGGACCGGCGGGGCTGCCGGGGCCGCCCGCGCAGCCGGTGAGCAGCGCCGCGAGCAGCGGCAGCACCAGCAGCGGGCGCAGCCGCGACCGCCGCCCGGGCAGCGCCGACTGCCATGTGGACAAAGCGACATGGCGACGCAACCGCACGGTCATCCGACCCCTCTACCCTTGGGAACCGGGCCACCGTACCGCCCGGGACCAGCGACCACCGCCTTCTGAGTACTCGCTGTGCACGGGCTGCGTGCGGCATAACAGTCCGGTTGCGATCCCCGCCCGATGTCCAGCTCCGCCGGATTTAGTGCGTTCTCGGACAGTTCTTGACTACATAGGATCCGTCACGCATCAGATTCGGCTGATTCGATCTCCGTGACGGAGATCGGGCCAGGCCCCACCTCAAGAGGACACCGAGTGACCGTCACCGATGGTCTCGCCGCGCCGCGTCGGCAGGGTGAGTCCGCGCACCGCCGACAGCGCCGGGGCGTACCCGGGGACAGCTGGGCCGGGCTGCTGCCGCAGCCGCCGGACGACACCGAGAAGTACTCCTACACCAGTCGCCGGATCTGGATCCTGACCTGCTGCTCCGTCATCAGCTTCAGCTGCCTGGTGGCCAGCCAGGTCGCACTGACCACCTCCTCGCCCTGGTTCTGGGTCTACCTGCCGTTCCTGGCGTTCACAGTGGTCTACTTCCTGGTGTCGCTGCGGGTGAACGGCTTCACCCGGGACTTCGACACCAAGGCGCACCGGGCCGCGGTGCGCGGCTGGCGCCCGGAGCGCTACCCCGATGTGGACATCTTCCTGCCGGTCTGCGGCGAGCCGATCGAGGTGCTGCACAACACCTGGACCCATGTCGCCAGGCTCCGCGACCGCTACCCCGGCGACGCGCTGCCCTATGTGCTGGACGACTCGGCCAGCCCGGAGATCGCCTCCATGGCGGTCGACTTCGGCTTCGTCTACGGCACCCGGGACAACCGCGGCTGGTTCAAGAAGGCGGGCAACCTCAAGTTCGGCTTCGAGAACTCCGACGGCGAGTACATCCTGATCCTGGACGCCGACTTCGCACCGCGCGCCGATCTGCTGGAGGAACTGCTCCCCTATCTGGCGCAGGATCCGGAGACCGGGATCGTCCAGTCCCCGCAGTACTTCCGGATCCTGGACTCGCAGAACTGGATCGAGCGCGGCGCGGGCGCGGTGCAGGAGCTGTTCTACCGCTCCGTGCAGGTGTCCCGGCAGGACAGCGACGGCGCGATCTGCGTGGGCAGTTGCGCGGTGTACCGGCGCGCGGCGCTGGAGGCGAACGGCGGGACCACGCTGATCGAGCACTCCGAGGACGTGCACACCGGGTTCGACCTGCGCCGGCTCGGCTGGGGCCTGCGCTATGTGCCGATAGCCCTGTCCACCGGCGTCTGCCCGGACACCGCGGCCGCCTTCTTCAACCAGCAGTACCGCTGGTGCTCCGGCTCGATGAGCCTGCTGTCCAGCGGCAAGTTCTGGCGCACCAGACTGCGGATCAGAAGCCGGATGTGCTACATGTCCGGATTCTTCTACTACATCCACACCGCGCTGTTCACCTTCGCCTCGCCGCTGATCCCGCTGGTGCTGCTGGGCCATGCCGGACCGGCTGCAACTGCACACCACCGGGCTGATCATCCCCAGCCTGGTCTACACCACTCTGATCTTCCCGATGTGGCACCGGAACCCGTACCGGCTGGAGGCCTGGTCCGCCCGGCTGATGTACGGCTGGGCCCATGTGTTCGCCATCTGGGACGCACTGCGCGGCAAGCGGATGGGCTGGCAGGCCACCGGGGCCGGCGGGGCCAAGCGGAAGCGGACCCGGCGCTTCTGGGTCGGGATGGTCGGCTGGAGCGGGGGCACCGCCCTGCTCTGGGTCGGGGCCGCCATCTGGCGGATGCTGACCATGCAGCCGCTCAACTTCGTGCTGGTGCTCGCCTCCGGACTGTTCTACGCGGTCGTGGTCGGCCGGGCCCTCGTCCAACCGCGATCGTGAGGACCGGCCCCCGATGCTTCTCCGATGACACTGTGCGCGCCGCCGCGCGGACGCGGCCGCACCCGCTGGGCGCGGGCGGTGGCCCTGCTGGCGGCACTGCTGCTGCTGACCGCCTGCGGGGTCAACGCCAACCCGAGCCTGGACGGGGCCGCTCCGGCCGGCGCCGCGCCCCAGCCCGGCCGGAGCGGGGCCGCGGCCGTCCCGACCCGCTACGACATCGCGCCGCTGCTGGATCCCAAGCACAAGTACTTCGGCGCCGCCCTGCCGAATGTGCCGACCTCGCTCTCCGCGCTCGGCCCCTTCACCAAGGCCGTCGGCAAGCAGCCCAACCTGCTGGAGTTCTACACCTCCTGGGGCGCGTCCTTCGACGCCGCCGGGGCGCGGCAGATCTACCAGGACGGCGCGCTGCCGTACATGGCCTGGGAGCCGTACACGCCCTCGCTCGCCGACATCGCCAAGGGCGACACCGACAGCTACATCCGGCAGGTGGCCGCCCAGGTGGCCGCGCTCAACCTGCCGGTCGCCATCAGCTTCGGGCACGAGATGAACGGCAACTGGTACGCCTGGGGCTACCAGAGCAACACCGCCGCCGACTTCGTCAATGCCTGGCGCCACATCCACGACCTCTTCCAGGAGGCCGGGGCGGACAATGTGATCTGGGTCTGGAGCCCCAACATCATCAACCCGGACCCGTCGATCCAGCTGGCGCCCTACTACCCGGGCAACTCCTATGTGGACTGGATCGGCATGGTCGGCTACTACACGCTGACCGGCGCCAAGACCTTCCCCACGCTCTACGGGCCGACCATGGACGAGGTCGACCGCTTCGCCGACAAGCCCTTCCTGATCAGCGAGACCTCCTCGCAGCCGGGCAACCGGCGCTTCGCCGACGTCGACAACCTGTTCAGCGGGGTCGAGACGCACCGGAACGTGGTCGGGTTCGTCTGGTTCGACATCCCCAAGCGCGCGGACTGGCGCATCGAGAACACCCCGGTGCCGCTGGCCGAGTACCGCAAGCGCGCCTCCAACCCGATCTTCGGCTTCGACCTGCGGAGTCCCTGATGGAGTCGGAACCCCTGATGGAGACAGTGCGCCAGCCCGGTCCGAACGAGGAGACGCTGGCGCTGCCGACGTTCACCCTCCCGGAACCGCCCGGGTCGGACGCCGGGCCGGATGCCACGCCCGGCGGCGAGCCGGAGCCGGAACCGGAGCCGGTGCGGGCGGACGACATCCGCAGCCGGATGAACGGCTACCGGGTACCCGAGCCGCCCGAGGCCGGCTGGTCCGCCGCCCCGACCCGGCGCAGGCACTGGATCGGGCGGGCCCTGCTGGTCCTGCTGCTGCTGGTGCAGGCCGCCCTGTCGCTGCGGCTGACCAGCACCGCGAACCAGAGCGAGGCGGTCACCCTGGTCGCCGGGCACCGGGAGCTGGAGCACCTGCTGCACGGCGCCCCCGTCGGCACCGACCTGGTCGGGCAGCTGGTGGGCGTGCCCTGGCTCTACCCGGCGCTGGCCGGCGCCGCCGGTTCGCTCTGGGGCTGGCCGGGGCCCGGCTGCTGAGCCTGCTGTGCGCGCTGGCGGCGACCGGACTGGTCTACTCGCTCAGCCGCCGGCTGTTCAACGAGCGGGTCGGCATCTGCGGCGCGGCGGCCTACGCGGTACTCCAGTCCACGGTCACCGCGGGCTTCTACGCCTCCGCGGACGCCCCGGCGGTGCTGCTGGTCGCGCTGGCCGCCTGGATCATCGTCCGTACCGACCGCTCCGCCGCGGCCGCGGTGCTGCTGGCCGCGCCGGTCGCGGTGCTGGCGGTGGGCACCGAGTACGCCTCGGCGGTGGCCCTGCCGGGGCTGCTGGCGCTGGCGGCGGTGTCCGGGCGGGCGGCGTCCGGGCGGCTGGGGCGCGGCCTGCGCACGGGGCTGCTGCGGGCGGCGCTGTTCGGCTGCGGCACCGTCGGGCTGCTGCTGGCGCTGGGCGCGGCCACGCACCACCTGGGCGCCGTGCCCGGAGCGACGCTGGGCCGCGGGCAGGGGACGGCGACGCTGGGCTCGGTGCTCTCCGACGCCGCGCAGTGGTCCGGCCTGTTCCTGCTGCTCGCCGCAGGCGGCGGGCCTCGTACATCCGCGAACGGATGCACGAGATACCCGAGACCGAGCCCCCGGCTCGCGGAGCCGGCGCACCCTGCTGGTGCTGGCGCTGCTGGCGGCCGCGCTGGCCGTCCCCTGCTACCAGGCGCAGTTGCACGGCACCGCGGCGATGTCCCGGCACCTGGGCCTGGGCTGCTGTTCGCCGCGCCGCTGGCCGGGCTGGGCATCACCAGGCTGGTCGGCGCGCACTTCCGGCAGCCCCAGCTGGGCATCCTGGCCTGGGTGCTGCTGCTCGCACTGGGCGTGTCCCAGTCCGGCCAGGTGTTCCAGAACTGGCCGACCGGCAGCCAGCTGCTGGTGCTGCTGCGGGAGCACACCGACGCCAAGGGCCGCTATCTGACCGAGGTGGACGGCCTGCCGGAGTACTACCTGAGCGATGTCACCGCGGCCGGCCAGTGGACCTCGGCCCGGGCCGGGACCGACTACCCGGCAGCGGGGGCGTCCGCTACTCCGGCGCGGACGGCACGCTGGCGGCGGTGCGCGGCGGCTGGTTCGACCTGGTGGTGCTGGACACCGGCAACCCGGTCGCCGGGCAGGCCGCGCTGAGCACCGCGGTCACCGGCGGCGGCCACTACCAGCTGCTGGACCAGATCCCCTACCAGGCCGCGTCCGGCACCACCCAGGACTACCTGGTCTACCAGCTCCAGCCGCGCAGCCCCGCCCCGCGCCCAAGCGCAAGGCTGCCAGGAGCACCAAGGCGTCCGGCTCCCGGAAGCGGACGCACCACCCGGCCTCGCCGTAGCCCGGACGGGCGTCCACCGGCCACGGCCCTGCGCGTCCACCGGCCGCGGCTATAGGGTCGGATGATCACATGGGGCGTCGAGCGCGACTGCGAGGACAATGATGACCGTTCCACCCGAGGAACTGCTCCCCGGCACCCGCCGGGCACTGTCGCACCGGCTGGCCGTCGGCCAGGCCGAGGGGCGCACGCCCTCACTGGTCGGGCGGTGGTCCGGGGCGGTCGCATGGTGTGGAGCGACAGCCGCAGCATGATCGACGGGCACAGTCCGGACGCCGGTGTGCAGTATCGGATCGGCTCCATCACCAAGACCTTTGTCGCGGTGCTGGTGCTGCGGCTGCGCGAGGAGGGCAGGCTGGCGCTGTCCGACCGCCTGGAGCAGCATCTGCCCGGGACCCCGGCCGGCGAGTTGACCATCCGTCAACTGCTGGCCCACACCTCGGGACTGGCTTCCGAGACACCCGGGCCCTGGTGGGAGCGGACCCCGGGATCGCTGCGCCCGACGCCCGCGGACCTGCTGGACGAGCAGCCGCAGCGGCTGGAGCCGGGCACCAGGTTCCACTACTCCAACCCCGGCTTCGCGCTGCTGGGCGCGCTGGTGGAGCGACTGCGTAAGCAGCCGTGGGGGGAGGCACTGCGCCGGGAGGTGCTGGAGCCGCTGGGCATGACCCGGACCACCGAGCTGCCGCGGGCCCCGCACGCCGGGGGTTTCGCCGTGCACCCGTGGGCGGACGTGATGATGCCGGAGCCGCTGACCGAGACCGCGCTGATGGCCCCGGCCGGGCAGCTCTGGTCCACCGCCGCCGACCTGTCCCGCTGGGTGGCGTTCCTGGCCGCCGGGGATGAGCGGGTGCTCTCCGCCGCGAGCATCGACGAGATGCGCGGGCCGGCCTCCGAGCCGGGCGACGAGACATGGACCTCCGGCTACGGGCTCGGTCTTCAGCTGCTGCGCTGGGACGGGCGGCTGCTGTACGGGCACACCGGCTCCATGCCCGGCTTCGTGGCCACCGTCTGGGTGAGCCGGACCGACGACGCCTCGGCCGTGGTCCTGGCCAACTCGACCGCCGGTACCCCGGTCACGGGCATCGCCGCCGACCTGGTCCGGATCCTCGCCGAGCAGGAGCCCCGGTTCCCCGAACCCTGGCGTCCGCTGACCGACGCCGACCCGGAGCTGCTCGCCCTGACCGGCCCGTGGTACTGGGGCCCCTCGCCGCTGGTGCTGCGGCTGCTCCCCGGGCGGATGCTGGAGCTCACCCCGCTGGCCCTCGGCCGCGGCTCCCGCTTCCGGCCCGAGCCGGACGGCAGCTGGACCGGGCTGGACGACTACTACACGGGCGAGCGGCTGCGGGTGGTCCGCCGGGCCGACGGCACGGTCAGCCACCTGGACATCGGCAGCTTTGTGCTGACCGCGCCCCGTACGACCCGGCCGCCCCGATTCCGGGCGGCGTCGACCCGGCCGGCTGGCCCACAGGCCGCTAGGGCATGCAGGGCGTTCGGGGCGCTCAGGGCGTTCGGGGCGCTCAGGGCCTTCGGAGCCCCGGGGTCAGGCGGCCAGCGGGCGGTCGGTGGGGCCGACCGGGGCGGGGAGGTTGGTCGAGCCGGTCAGGTAGCGGTCCACGGCCGCCGCCACCGACCGGCCCTCGGCGATCGCCCAGACGATCACCGACTGGCCCCGGCCCGCGTCCCCGGCCACAAAGACGCCCGGGGCCCGGCGGCGAAGTCCGGCCCGCGGGCGTACGCGCCGCCCTCGGTCAGGCCCAGCCCGAGCTGTTCGCGCAGCCCGTCGTGCTGTTCCGGGCCGGAGAAGCCGAGCGCCAGCAGCACCAGCTCGGCCGGGAACAGCCGGTCGGTCCCGGGCACCGGGCGGCGGGTCCCGGGCTCGGCGTCCGCCACCCGCAGCGCCCGCACCCGGCCCTGCTGGTCGCCCTGGAACTCCAGGGTCGCGGCGGAGAACACCCGGACGTCCGACTCCGGCGCCGCCCGCTCCGGCGCCGTCCGGGCCGGGCCGGACGCCCGGGGGTCGGCCGGGCCGTGCGCCAGTTCCAGGCCCTCCTGGTGCGCCGGGGAGACCCGGTGCACCCGCGGATAGGTGGGCCAGGGATCCTCCGGTCCGCGCTGCTCGCCCGGCTGCGGCCGGATGTCGAGCTGGTCCACCGAGGCCGCGCGCTGCCGCAGCGCGGTACCCAGGCAGTCGGCGCCGGTGTCGCCGCCGCCGACGATCACCACCCGCCTGCCCTCCGCGCTCAGCGGCGAGGCCCGGTAGTCGCCCTCCTGGACCCGGTTGGCCGGCGGCAGGTACTCCATCGCCTGATGGATGCCCGCCAGCCCGCGCCCGGGCACCGGCAGTTCGCGCGGGGTGGTGGCGCCCACCGCGACCACCACCGCGTCGTAGCGGGCCAGCAGCGAGGCGGCGTCCAGGTCGGTGCCCACGGACACTCCGGGGCGGAAGATCGTCCCCTCCGCCCGCATCTGCTCGATCCGGCGGTCCACCTGGTGCTTCTCCAGCTTGAACGCGGGCAGGCCGTAGCGCAGCAGGCCGCCGAGCCGGTCGTCGCGTTCGTAGACGGCGACGGTGTGCCCGGCCCGGGTGAGCTGCTGGGCGCAGGCCAGACCGGCGGGCCCGGAGCCGATCACCGCCACCGTCCGGTCGGACTGCTGCTCCGGCGGCAGCGGTCGGACCAGGCCGTGCGCCCAGGCGTACTCGGCGATGGCCGCTTCCACGTTCTTGATGGTCACCGGATCGACGTCGATGGCCAGCACACAGCCCGCCTCGCAGGGCGCCGGGCAGGTCAGGCCGGTGAACTCGGGAAAGTTGTTGGTGGCGTGCAGCCGCTCGACGGCCGTCTCCCAGTCCTCCCGCTCGACCAGCTGGTTCCACTCGGGGATCAGATTGCCCAGCGGGCAGGCGTCGTGGCAGAACGGGATGCCGCAGTCCATGCAGCGTCCGGCCTGCGCGCTCACGATCGGCAGCAGCGCCCCGGGCAGGTGCGGGTCGCGCCAGTCCCCGACCCGCTCGGGGACCGGGCGCAGCGGCCAGTCGCGGCGGGGGGTGCGCAGAAAGCCCCAAGGGTCGGCCACAGCGGCCTCCGAACGCCTGGGAGTCGGGCTTCGGGGACGGTCATGCCGTCCCCCACCCACGATACGGCGGCCTGGCCGGGCCCACCCGGCGGGCGGCCTGCGGCCGGGCCGAAGGCGGCGCGGAGCCGGTCAGCCGGCCGTCCGCGCCCTGCCCCGGCCCCGCAGGCCGCCGAGCAGGATCAGCAGCGACATGACGGCGGTGAAGGCCACGGTGATGATCACCGACCAGACGGCCACATGCTGGTAGCCGCCCGGCTCGCGGGGGTCCAGGAAGTCGTACGGGTACCAGTGCGCGTACGGCCCCGGAGCAGCGAGTACGCCAGGTAGACCAGCGGGAAGACCAGCCAGGGCAGGCCCTGGGACCAGCGCAGCCGCCGGGCGGGCGGGCGCAGCAGCCAGTCGGCGAGCATGGCCGCCGGCATGATCCCGTGCACGGTGTCGTTCGCCCAGACGATGGTCTGCGAGTCGATGGTGTTCGCCAGCAGCGTCCAGTACACGGCACCGGTGATCACCAGGTAGAGCGTGGCCGCGCCGCGCAGCCGGTCGGGGACGGGCCGGCTGCCGCGCAGCAGCGCCACGCCGCCGAGCAGGAAGACCAGCACGCCGAGCAGGTTGGAGATGTTGGTGAAGTAGGACGCCCAGTTGCCCCAGCCCTCGCCGGTGTGGACGGCCTGGTCGAGCGTGGTCCCCAGGGCGGCGGACGCCAGTAGGGCGAGTGCGACCTTGGCCGAACCCTCGATCTTGGTGCTAAGTGCCATCCGAGGATGTTACTCAGAGGTAAACGGAACGGGAACCCCTCACTTCACCGGAGCGATGCTGGTGAACCGGTATCCGGCGTCGATCAGCCGGGGCAGGTAGTAGGCGAGGGCGGCCACGGTCTGCGAGCGGTCGGCCGGTCCGCCGGGGACGATCGGGCCGAGGCAGCCGTCGTGCTCCAGGACGATCGAGCCGGTCCTGGTGTGCCGCAGCACCCGTCCGATGATGGTGTCGGTGCCGGGGTTGGACCAGTCCACCGGGTCGACGGACCAGGAGATCGGCCGCAGCCCCAGCTCCGCGCAGACCGCGAAGGTGGCCCGGGTGAAGAAGCCGCCGGGCGCGCGGAACACGGTGGGCGGCTGGATCCGTCCGATGCGGGCGATCAGGTCACCGGTGCGTTCGATCTCCGAGCGGACCTCGCCGCGGGTCAGCCGGCCGAGGTCGGGGTGGGTCCAGGTGTGGTTGCCCACGGAGTGGCCCGCCGCGGCCACCTGGCGCAGCACATCCGGGTGCTCCTCGACGTTCTCGCCGATCATGAAGAAGGTCGCGGGCACGCCGTAGCGGTGCAGCAGCTCCAGCACCTGCGCGGTGTAGACCGGGCTCGGACCGTCGTCGAAGGTCAGCGCCACGGTCTTGGGCCCGGCGTGCACATAGTATTCCGGCTTGGTCGCCGGGATCCCGGTGGCGGCCGCGACCAGCTCCGAGGAGGTCCGCGGCGCGGTCGTCGCCGACCCGGAGGGGCGGCGGGGGCCGCGGACCGCAGGGCCGCCGGGGCCGCCGGGACGGCGTGCGCACCCGTACCGGCCGCGCCCGCCTCGCCGCAGCCGGAGAGCAGGGCGACCCCGCCCCCGAGCAGCAGCCTTCGCGAGAACATTGTCTGACGATCACTCATCTGATCATTCTGCTTCGGGCCCGGCCCGGCTCCGGCCCCGACGCGCCAGTGCGGCGCCAGCGGCCCACCACATGGCCCAGCGGCCTTTCTGAGTGAGCGTCAGACAAGGTCCGCGCGGAGTCCGTTGCTCAGAGCCCGGCGAGGTTGTCGACCAGGTCGTCCAGGCCGAAGGAGCCCTGGACCAGGGCCCGCATGTGCCAGGCCTTCAGGTCGAAGCCCGCGCCGTGCCGCCGCTGTGCCGCCTCGCGCCCTGCCAGCCAGGCGCGCTCGCCGAGCTTGTAGCCGATGGCCTGGCCGGGGACGCCCAGATAGCGGGTCAGTTCGCCGGCCAGGCGCTTGGGGGGCTGGCCGAGGTGGGCTGCCATGAATTCGGCGGCCAGCTCCGGCGTCCACTGCTCACCCGGATGGAAGCCGGAGTCGGCCGGGATCCGCAGGTCGAGGTGCACACCGATGTCGACGATCACCCGGACGGCCCGGAGCATCTGCTTGTCCAGGTAGCCCAGCCGCAGGCCGGGGGTGTCCAGGAAGCCCAGGTCGTTCATCAGCCGCTCGGCGTACAGCGCCCAGCCCTCCACATTGGCGCTGATCTTGCCGAGGGTGACCTGGTAGCGGCTGAGGCGGTCCGCGGCCGCGACCCAGGAGGCCAGTTGCAGGTGGTGGCCGGGGACCCCTTCGTGGTACCAGGTGCTGACCAGTCCCCAGGTCGGGAACTTCTCCCGGCCCAGCGTCGGCAGGTAGGTCCGGCCGGGGCGGCTGAAGTCCAGGCTGGGGGCCATGTAGTGGGGCGCCACCCCGGTACCGGGCGGCGCGATCTTCGACTCCACCCGGCGCAGCGGGCCGGTGATGTCGAAGTGGACCCCGTCCAGGGCCTCGATCGCGCCGTCCATCAGCGCCTGCAGCCACTCGCGGACCGGCTCCTCGCCGTGGATGGCGGGGCCGTGCTCGTTCAGGTGCAGCATCGCCTCCTGCACGGTCGCGCCGGACAGCACCAGCTCGGCCTCGACCCGCTCCTCGGCGAGAAGGCGGTGGAACTCGGACCAGGCCCAGTCGTAGGCCTCCTCCAGATCCAGGTCGGAGCCGGTGTAGTAGCGGGCGGAACGCTGGTAGCGCTCGCGGCCCACGGCGTCCGGGGTGCCCTCGGCGGCGGGGAGGTAGTCGGTGTGCAGCCAGTCCCGGAAGCCGGCGACCGCGGCGGCGGCCTCCCCCGCGGCAGCCCCCAGTTCGTCACGCAGGTGCTCCGGCGCCGGGGCCACGAAGCCGGTGAACCAGTCGGTGCCGCCGGTGTCCTCGCCGAGCCAGGCGGTGAGCTGGTCGGCGACCACGAGGACCTGGCGCGGCGCGGCGAACAGCTTCCGGGACACGCCCTCGCCGAGACTGCTCCGGTAGCCGTCCAGGGCTCCGGGCAGGTGGCGCAGCCGCCCGGCGATCACCGCCCAGTCCTCGTCGGTGCCGGTGGGGGCCAGGGTGAGCATGGACCGGACCGAGGTCACCGGGGAGCCGATCGGCGACAGCTGGCGGAGCTGGTCACCCGCTTCGTGCACCGCGAGCCGCGCACCCAGCCGCTCGCGCAGCAGCCGGGCACAGCCGGCCTCCTCCGGCTCCGTGGGCCGGGGGCGGCGTCGAGCAGGGCCAGGGCACCGCGGTCGAGGTCGGCCAGGGCCGCGAAGCCCTCCGGCGACAGGTCGGGCTGGCGCCGGTCGCCCAGGTTCAGCCCCAGCGCGGCCGAGACCAGCGGGTCCTGCGCCGCGTACCGCTGGACGTAGTCGTCGGCGATCTGGCGGGGTGTCATCAGTGTGTGGTCCATGGGCCCATCCTTGCCCATCCCCCCGGTCCCGGGACCGGGGCAGGGCGGCGGCGCCACCCGGTTCGGCTACAACTGTCCGGCGTTCACCGGCGACGGCCGGTGGAACCGGCCGGTCGGATCACCCGGTGCGGACCGGGTCTCCCGGGCGGGTTCCCCGGTGGTCGGCGTCCAGCCGCGCCAGCAGCGCCGCGGCGATCCGGTCCAGATGCTCCTCCAGCAGGAAGTGGCCGCCCGGGAGCACCGCGAGCTCGCTGCCGCCGGTGGTGTGCCCGGCCCAGGCCCGGGCGTCCGCCACCGGGGTGAGCGGGTCGGCGTCGCCCACCCAGACGGAGACCGGGCAGGCCAGCGGCGGGACGTCGGGCTGCCAGCGGTACTCCTCCAGCAGCGTGTAGTCGCCGCGGATCACCGGCAGCACCAGCGCCCGCACACCCGGGTGGTCGAGCAGTCCCAGCGGGGTTCCCTGGAGCTGGGCGAGGTGCTCCACCAGGGCTTCGTCGCTGCCGCGGTGCGGCAGCGAGCCCTGGGCGAACGGGATCGAGGGGGCAGTCCGCGCCGAGACGAACAGCCGCGCCGGGGCGGCGGCGGTGCGCTCCAGCCTGCGGGCCACCTCGTAGGCGACGGTCGCGCCCATGCTGTACCCGTACAGCGCCAGCGGCCTGGGGTCGGTCCCGGCGCTGACCAGGCCGGCCAGTATCCCGGCGAGCCCGGTGAGACTCCCGGGCAGCGGCTCCCGGCCGCGGTCCATCCGGCCGGGGTACTGCACCACCAGCACGTCCACCCGGGGTGCGAGCCGCTCGACCAGGGGCAGGTAGGCGGAGGCCGAACTCCCGGCATGGGGGAAGCAGATCAGCCGCGAGCGGGCTTCGGGGGACGGACGGAACCGGCGGAACCACAGGGCGTCGGCACTCACGGCGCCGACCCTACTACCCGGGCGGCCACCCGGGAGGCGGGAATATCCGGTCAGCCCCCCTTTCCCTGTTCCCCCGCTCCCCCGCTCCCCCGGGCTGCCGGGCAGGTCCGACTGCCGGGCAGGTCAGGCGTAAATCCTGAATAAATATGCGCAGATCCAGGGAACCTTCTGTGAGTGAGATGTGTGTAGATGGGGGAGGGCGCTGATCACCATGAACTCATCCTGTGCCCAGCGACTCTGAGCGGTGTTCACCGCGGCACAGGACCGCAACAGCAAGGAACTGAACAGTGACGCATGGCCTCCGGAGGCGTCTCGCCTCCTCCGTGATCGTTGCCGGACTCGTCTGCGCCGTCGCGCCGGCGCTGTCCGCGCCGGCGTTCGCGGCCCAGCCGGTGGCGCCCCGCACCGCCACCGCCGCACACGCGGCCGCCAAGAACCTGCTCGACACGGACGCCATCACCCGGGCCATCGAGGTCCAGTACGCCGAAGCGCACTGGAACTGGACGGCATGGAACGACAGCACCCCGGTCACCTTCGGCAGCGCCCAGCCCAACTACCAGTGCGCGGAGTTCGTGGCCCGCTCGCTGGCCGCCGCCGGGCTGATCCCGGGGCTCGCCCCGGACGCGCCGCAGAACGACTACTTCAACTACACCGCGCCCAACGGCAAGGTCTACGACCTGCTGCTGATCTCGGATCTGCCGCAGTACAACAACCTCTACGCCTACCTGATGGACAGCGGCATCGGCGAGGACGTCGGCGACCAGCCGAGCGAGGCGCAGCCCGGCGACATCGTGGTGACCTACCTGGGCCCGAACGGCACCCCCAGCCACACCGGGCTGGTGGCCCAGGCCCCCACCGCCACCGCCGAGGCCACGGTGGACGCCCACAACAACGCCCGCCTGGACTACGGCTACAGCTACTACGCGCCCAGCCACCTGGTGAAGCTGGTCCCGAACGCCCTGCTGGAGGTCTGGACCTGGGCCGCCCTCCAGGAGGCGGAGCACCCGCAGCAGCCGGCCCAGCCGACGCAGCCGTCCACCGGCGCCACGCCGAAGCAGCTGTTCCGCGCCCCGGTCCTGGGTGACCCGGCCGGACCGCAGGTCTGACCGGAGGGGCCGGCCGTCCCGCCCGGGGCGGCCGGCCCCGCTGTTTCTGCCTGTGTTCGGAAACGAACCACCTGCCCCGGGCCGCGCCGCCGGGGGCGGGGTGCGGCAATGGGCAGAAGTACCGCCAGGCATAATTCTGCCTGAAGCCGCCGGTGCGCCCGAACTGCCGCCGCGGAGGCCGCAGTGGGAATCGGGGAGGGCCAGGTCTTGGGGAGTGTCGCCACCGGGGCTGACGATCACGACGCGGCGGGTCTGTTCCCGCTGCTGCTGGCACAGGGCCGGGTGCTCGCCGGCCTGACCCAGGAGGAGCTGGCGAACGCGGCCGGGATCAGCCTGCGCGCCGTCGGCGACATGGAGCGCGGCCGCACCAGGGGCCGCAACGGCGCACCGTCCAGGCGCTGGCGAACGCGCTGCGGCTGGCCCCGGAGGCGGCCGCCGCACTGGAGCAGGCGGCCCAGGCCGGACGCCCGCGCCGCGCCCAGGCCGCCCCGGCGCAACCGGAAGCCCGGAGCAGCCCGCACGGTCGGCCACCGGCCCCGGCCCTGCCCCGGCTCTGACCCTGGCTCCGGCTCCGGCTCGCGTGGTGCGGACGGCAGCGGTACCGACGGCGGCGGTGCGCGAGGTGCCGCCGCAGTCCGCGCTGGCCCTGCCCCGGGACATCGCGGACTTCACCGCCCGGGAGGACGCGCTGGCCTTGCTGCACGCCCAGGCCCAGGCCCGGGATCCCCTCCATCCCCGGGTCACCCTGGTCTGCGGCCACCCCGGCCTGGGCAAGACCGCGTTCGCCCTGCACGCCGCGCACACCCTGGCGCCGCTGTTCCCCGGCGGCCAGCTGTCGCTGGACCTGATGGGGATGGCACCGACCCCGCTCACCTCGCGCGACGCGCTGGCGCAGCTGCTGCGGGCACTCGGCGTACCGGACAGCGCGGTGCCCGCCGACACCCAGGAGCGGGCCGGGCTGTACCGCTCGCTGATCCGCGAGCGGCGAGTGGTGCTGGTCCTGGACAACGCGGCCGACGAGGCCCAGATCCGGCCGCTGCTGCCCGGCTCCGGTCCGGCGCTCACCATCATCACCAGCCGGCACAGCCTGCCCGGCCTGGAGTCGGTGCACCGGCTGCCGCTGCGGGTGCTGAACCCGTCGAGGCCACCGCACTGCTCTCCCGGATCGCGGCGCCGACCGCACCACCGCCGAACCGCAGGCCACCTGGAACTCGCCCGGCTGTGCGGGCACCTGCCGCTGGCGCTGCGCATCGCGGGCAGCGGCTGGCCGCCCGCCGCAGAGCGAGCGATCAGCCAGCTGGTCCGCCCCACTAGCGCGGAGGACTACCGGCTGGACACCTTGCAGCCGGTGACCTGCGGGTACGGGCGGGCGTTCGGGCTGTCGTACCAGAAGCTCCCGGCGCGCGCGCAGCTGGTGCTGCGCCGCTGCTCGTTCACCGCCGGGCCGGACCAGCGCCGCGACCGCCGCCTACAGCGGACTGCCGCTGCGGGAGACCGAGCGCCGGCTCGAGGAACTGGCCGACGCCGGGCTGCTGCAACCCGCGGCCTCGTCGGAGCGCCACCGGCTGCACGACCTGCTGCGGCTGTACGCCGGTGAGCAACTGGCCGCCGAGGAGGACCCGGCCGAGGCCGCCGCGGCCCGGGACCGGGCCAACGCCTGGCTGCTGGACCGGGCCATCGCGGCCGGTCTGCGCTTCGACCCCGAGTACGGCGAGGGCGGCGCCGGGGCGCACCCCGACCCGGAGCCGGCGACCGCGCCCTCCACCCTGGCCGAGGGCCCGGACCTGGCTGGAGGAGGAGGCCCCGGAGTGGCTGGCGGCCCTGCGGCACGCCCTCGACACCGGCCGGTACCAGCAGGTGGTCGACACCGCCGAGGCCATGCACTGGTTCTCCGACAGCCTGCTGCACTGGGATGTGTGGGTGCGGGTCTTCGAACTGTCGGTGCGGGCCGCCCGCGCCCTCGGCGACCGCCAGGCGGAGACCGTCCAGCTGAACTACCTCGCCTGGGCCCATCTGACCTGCCTGCGCCGGCACCAGCAGGGTCTCGACCTCGGCCGCGAGGCGCTGGAGCTGGCCCGCGGCATCGGCGACAGGCGACAGGAGGGCTGGGCCCTGCTCTACTGCGGCTCCGCGCTGCGCGGGCTGGGGCGCCCCGAGCAGGCCTACGACGCGTACCACCAGGCCGCGGCGGTCTTCAGCCCCGACCGCAGCCGGACCGGGCAGATGGGCCGGCTGGTCGCACTGCGCGCGGCCGGGAACTGCCTGCGCGAGACCGGGCAGCTCCGCGAGGCAGTGGCGGCCCACCGGCAGGCGCTGGACGACATCCTGCGCACACTGGGTTCGCCGCGGTCGCACCCGACCCAGCTGATGGCCGGGTTCGCCGCGCACGAGCTGGGGCTGGACCACGCCGCGCTGAGCGAGTGGGCCGAGGCCGAGCAGGCCCAGCGGCGGGCGCTGGGGCACTTCGAGGCCGCCGGCCGACCCGACACCGAGGTGCAGGTGCTGGCCGCGCTGGGCACGGCGCTGGCCGAGCAGGGCAGGGCGGAAGAGGCCCGTGACCTCCTCCGGCAGGCCCTGGGCGCGCTCCGCGACCCGGCCGCCGACAGCAGCCGGGCGGCCCGGCAGCTGATCCGCGAGCAGCTCAGCGCCCTGGACGGCGACGCCCCGGGCAGTGACCTGGACGGCGGCCCGGAGCGTGCCTTGGAGCCGGATGTCAGGCAGAAGTAGCGGCCGCTAGTTCTGCCCCGTCGTTCCGCCTGGTCTGCTGCCCGCGGGCGTGGTCAACTGACGGTGCCGCGTCGGCAGTTCCTGCGACCCGGGACCGGAGGCGCACGGGCTGCACCACAGCCGCGCCGCCCGGCGGTCACCCCCGCCCCGGACCCGCGCAACAGCCCTGTCGCACTGTCGTGACTCGTCGACGCGTCTTCGCAACTGTCCGGTGGCCATGACGGGCCCCGGCGCCGCAGAGGGCCCGGGACAGCGCCCTCCGCCCTGATCGGAAGGTCCGCTGTGGTGACGTGTGAACAGCCGAAGGCTCTGGACGTGGAATTCAGCACCTTTGTGGCGCGCCGCAGCCCGCAGCTGGCCCGGCTCGCGGAGCAGCTGACCGGCGATCCGCACCAGGCCGACGACCTGGTGCAGTCGGCGCTGGAGCGGGCGTACCCGCGCTGGCGGCGGCTCCAGGCACGCGACCCGGCAGCGTCGGTGCAGCGGATCCTGGTCGACGAGCACCGCTCCAGCCGGCGGCGGGTGACCGCGAACCGGGAACTGCCGGTGGGCCGGTTCCCGGAGCGGGCCGGCCCCGGGGACCTCGCCGACGGCCAGGCACAGCGGTCGCTGCTGCTGGGCGCGCTGGGGAAGCTGACCCCGCGCGAGCAGTCGGTGCTGCTGCTGCGCTTCTACGCGGACCACAGCGAGGCGCAGATCGCCGCCGAGCTGGGGATCATGCCGGGCACCGTCAAGAGCACCGCGCACCGCGCCCTGGCCAAGCTGCGCCGGATGACGGAACTCGCCGAGGCGCGGCCGGCGCCCTGCGCCCCGCGCGCGACCACCCGGAGCTGAGCCGGGCCCCCGGCCGGGTGTCCGGCGCGCCCGCCGGCCGGCCCGGATCCTCCCGACGGCCCAGCCCGGCGCGCCGCCACGGCGCCCGATGGCCCGCTGGTGCAGGCTGGGATCCCGAGGCGCGCCTCGCGGAGTCCGATCCCGACCCTCCAGCGCGGAGCAGGCCATGGCTGACATCACCGAGAAGCAGATCCGCGTCCGCGTCGCCGAGATCCTGGGCGAGGGCGTCCATGTCGCCGTCGAGCCGCACCCGGGTGGGGCGATGTCCGTCACCCTGGACACCGGTGCGCACACCGCCGCCCTGGACGGGCACCCGGACAGCGGCTGGGGCTGGTCGGTCGACCAGGGCGAGGACGAGGGCTTCAGCGGCCACGCCGACACCGCCCCGACCCTCCAGGCCGCGCTGGAGCTGATCCGGGACAGCCTGCCGGACTGAACCGCTGCCGGGCCGAGTCGCTGCCAGGCCGATCCGCTGCCGGGCCGAGTCGCTGCCGGGCCGATCCGCTGCCGGGCCGCGGGCCGACGGCCGCGCCGCGACCGGCCGTGGCGGCCGTCCGTCGGCGCGGCCGTGGGGCACGGGCTTTTCCCGCCGGGCAACGGGATCACCACCGGTGGGTGAACCCCAGGTGCGGGTTTGCCGGCCCAACCCCCCGCTGGGGCGAACGGCCGGAAAACATCCGTCGGCATCCATCAACTTGTCTGGACAAGCCATACCCCGCCACCTACGCTCCGGGCTGATCGGGCTCGTCGCCGCACCCACCCCCCAACTCCGCGGTCCACCGCGCGTGGAGGTCTTCTGTCATGCCTATGCCGTCTCCGAGATCTCGTCGAACGCCGCGTCGGCTCCGCGGCATCGCCTTCCCCGTGCTGGCAGTCGCCCTGGTCGGAGGCGGTACCGCGCTGCTGGTCCCGATGGGCCACAGCCAGCTGCGGGCTGCCTCGACCGCCGCGATCACCACCACCGGTACCCTCTCGGTGAGTCAGGCGAGCGTGCCCCAGGGCACCAGCGTGACCCTGAGCTACTCGACCCCGGCGGCGACCGTCAACGCCGACAACTGGATCGGGGTGTACGCGAACCCGGGCAACGGACCGGTCAACCAGGCCTATGTGGGCGCCTCGACCTCCTGGCAGTACGCCACCGCCGCCAACGGCACGCTGACGTTCAGCACCACCTCGCTCGCCCCCGACAAGTACATTGCCTACTACCTCTACGACAACGGCTACACCTGGCTCGCCCAGCCGGTGACCTTCACCGTCACCGCCGCGACAGCCTCGCCCCCGCCGTCCGCGTCGCCCACCCGACGCCCCCCCACCCCCTCGCCCTCCGCCTCGTCCTCGACCGGATCGCTGACGGCCGATCAGTCGAGTGTGGCCCAGGGCACGAACCTCACCTTCGGCTACTCCACCACCGCGGCCAAGGTGAACGCGGACAACTGGATCGGGGTGTACGCGAACCCGGGCAACGGGCCGGTCAACCAGGCCTATGTGGGCGCCGCCACCTCCTGGCAGTACGCCACCGCCGCCAACGGCACGCTCACCTTCAGCACCTCCGCACTGACCCCGGGCAACTACATCGCCTACTACCTCTACGACAACGGCTACACCTGGCTCGCCCAGCCGGTGACCTTCACCGTCACCGCCGCACCGGCCGCGACACCGCCCGCCTACCACAGCGAGTTCGGCTCGGGCACGCTCAACTCGCCCAGCGGCGTGGCCCTCGACGCCTCCGGCAATGTCTGGGTGAGCGACACCGGCAACAACCGGGTGGTGGAGTTCTCCGCGAGCGGCACGGACATCGGCGGGTTCACGCCGACCGGCAGCTACGCGCTCAACGGCCCCACGGCGATCACCGTCAACTCGGCCGGCGATGTCTTCGTGGCCGACACCGGCGACAACCGGGTCGTCGAATACACGGCCACCGGAACGGAGTTGAACGTCTTCGGGACGGCCAGTGGCAGTGGCGAGCTCAACTCGCCCTCCGGCGTGGCGGTCACCGCGGCCGGGCAGGTACTGGTCAGCGACACCGGCGACAACCGGGTGGTCGACTTCACCGCGAGCGGCGCCTACTCCTCCTCGTTCAACTCCAAGATGGGCTCGCCCACCGGGCTGACCGTCGACGCCTCCGGGAACATCTGGGTGGCCAACTCGGGCCTGGCGGACGCCGGTCCGGACAATGTCATGGAGTACAACTCCTCCGGGACCTGGCTGGCCTCGCTCGGCAGCGGCGAGAGCAGCGTGCACGGCGGCCTGTCCGACCCCTCGGATGTGGCCCTCGACGGCTCCGGCCACGCCTTCGTGGCCGACCCGGACTACGGCTGGGTCGAGGAGTTCGACACCAGCGGCCCCTACCTGGACGAGTTCGGGGCGACCCAGCCCGGCCTGCTGAACACCCCGCAGTCCCTGGCGGTCAACAGCGCGGGCGACGTGTTCGTCACCGACACCGGGGACAACCAGATCGTCGAGTTCGCCCCCGGCAGCTGAGCTCCCGGCCGTCGCACCCTCGCCCACCGAACTGCGGTGGCTGGGAGTGCCGGCGGCCGAGCCGGCCACGCCCCCAAGCCTGAACGCCCGTTTCCCGGAGGACCCCCATGACCAACCTCTCCCGCCGCCGGCTGCTCGGCACGGCCGGGGCCGCCGCTCTCGCCGCGCTGGCGCTGCCGCCCAACCTGAGCCGGGCCCTGGCCGCCTCCGCGGCCAACCCGCAGACCACCGGCAGCCTCTCCGACATCGAGCACGTGGTGATCCTGATGCAGGAGAACCGCTCCTTCGACGAGTACTTCGGCACCATGCCCGGGGTGCGCGGCTTCGCCGACCCCGAGGCGATCACGCTCTCCACCGGCAACTCGGTCTTCCACCAGCCGGACGCCACCCACACCGACGGCTACCTGCTGCCCTTCCACCTGGACACCACGACCACCAACGCGCAGGCCACGCCCGGACTGGACCACAGCTGGACCACCCAGCACGCGGCCTGGAACAACGGCGCGATGGACGGCTGGGTGGCCGCCAAGGGCGAGATGACCATGGGCTACTACACCGCCGAGGACATCCCCTTCCACACCGCGCTGGCCCAGGCGTTCACCGTCTGCGACAACTACCACTGCTCCATGCTCGGCCCGACCAACCCCAACCGCCTCTACATGTGGTCCGGCATGGTCGACCCGAACGGCACCGGCGGCGGCCCGATCACGGACGACAGCCCGGCGTACAACAACCCGATCCTGAGCTGGACCACCTACCCGGAGCGGCTCCAGGAAGCCGGGATCACCTGGCGTGTCTACCAGGAGTACGACAACTACGACGACAACGCGCTGGCCTGGTTCAAGCAGTACGCCAACGCCCCGGCCAGCTCGCCGCTCTACCAGAACGCCATGGTCAAGCGCCCGGCCGGGTGGTTCGAGCACGACGCCAGGAACGACCAACTGCCGCAGGTCTCCTGGCTGGTGGCACCCTCCGCGCAGTGCGAGCACCCGAACTGGATGCCCGCCGCCGGTGCCGAGTACATCGCCTCCAAGCTGGAGGCGATCGCCTCCAACCCGGACGTGTGGGCGAAGACCCTGTTCATCCTCACCTACGACGAGAACGACGGCTACTTCGACCATGTGCCGCCGCCCACCCCGCCGGCCGGGACCGCCGACGAGTTCGTCGACGGTGTGCCGATCGGCGGCGGATTCCGGGTGCCGACCATCATGGTCTCGCCCTGGACCGCGGGCGGATACGTCTACTCCGAGGCGCTGGACCACACCTCGCTGATCCAGCTGCTGGAGCAGATCTTCGGGGTGAACGAGCCCAATATCAGCGCCTGGCGCCGGCAGACCTTCGGCAACATGACCGGGGCGCTCAACCTGAACGCGACCGTGGAGCCCTATCCCTCCACTGCCGCGCTGGGCGTGGCGGCCGCCGCCGCCTCACTGGTCACCGCGCAGCAGGAGGTCGCCACCAACCCCGCACCGAGCGTGCCCACCGGCGCCCAGACCATGCCCACCCAGTGACCCGGTTCGGGTGGACGCGGCGACTGCCCGCCGCGTCCACCCGAACCTTTTGCCCAGGAGCGACGGCTCAGTCGCGCGGGTGCGCGACCTCGACGTTCTCCAGCACACCGAGCGCGTCCGGCACCAGGATCGCGGCCGAGTAGTAGGTGCTGACCAGGTACTGGATGACGGCCTTCTCGTTGATGCCCATGAAGCGCACCGACAGGCCGGGCTCGTACTCGTCCGGCAGTCCGGTCTGGTGCAGGCCGACCACGCCCTGGTTGTCCTCGCCGGTGCGCAGCACCAGGATCGAGCTGGTGTGGCCGCCGTTCACCGGGATCTTGCTGCACGGGAAGATCGGCACCCCGCGCCAGGACGGGATCCGGTGGCCCTCGACATCCACCGACTCCGGGTACAGGCCACGCTTGTTGCACTCCCGGGCGAAGGCGGCGATGGCCCGCGGGTGGGCCAGGAACAGCCGCGATCCGCGCCGGCGCGAGAGCAGCTCGTCCATGTCGTCCGGGGTGGGCGGGCCGCTGTGGGTCGAAATGCGCTGCTGGTGGTCGGCGTTGGCAAGCAGACCAACTCGGTTGTTTGACCAGCTCGTGCTCCTGGCGCTCCCGCAACGCCTCGATGGTGAGCTTGAGTTGCTGCTCGGTCTGGTCCATCGGCTTGTTGTAGAGGTCGGCGACCCGGGTGTGCACCTGCAGGATGGTCTGGGCGACGCTCAACTCGTACTCGCGCGGCGCGAGTTCGTAGTCCACAAAGGAGCCCGGCAGCTCCGGCTCGCCGTCGTGCCCGGCGGCGAGGGCGATCTCCGCCTGGCCGTGGGAGTCCTGGTCCTGGTCGGCGGCGGCGTTGAAGGCGTCGACCTGCGCCCGCAGTTGGGCCGAGCGGGCGACCAGGTCGCTGAAGGCTCCGCGGGGCAGCACCAGCAGCGAGCCCGAGGTGGCGGCCTTGGCGGTGTAGCCCCAGGTGAGCCCCTCCTCGGTGAGGGTCTCGTCGCCGAAGTGGTCGCCGTTGGCGAGGGTGCCCAGCACCGCGTCGTGGTCGCCGAACTTGCCCTCGCCGATCCTGCGGATCTTGCCGTGGGCGACCACCAGTACCTGCTCCACCGGTGCGCCGCGCTCGGCCAGCACCTCGCCCTGCTCGAAGTCGCGCCGGGTGAAGCGGCCGGCCAGCTCGGTGAGCAGCTCGGCGTCCTCGAAGCCGCGCAGCACCGGGAGTTCGGCGAGCGTCGGCGGCACGATCCGGACGTCGGCGCCGGTCTGGACGAAGCTGAGCCGCCCCTGCCCTGAGGTGTAGGTGAGCCGCCGGTTCACCCGGTAGGTACCGCCCGAGACCTGCACCCATGGCAGCATCTTGAGCAGCCAGCGCGAGGTGATGCCCTGCATCTGCGGCGGCGTCTTGGTGGTTGTTGCCAGGTTCTTTGCTGCGGCTGTAGTCAGTGCTGTCTGATCCTGGGCCATTTCGCTGACTCCTCTGGAAGACGTGAACTGCCGTACTGAACTGGGCTGCTGAGGTGGGACTCGCTCCGACGGCAAGGCGGGGCGGTGGTCCGCCCGGAAGCGACGGGCGCGGACTCCCCCGCACCCGCGGACCGCCCGCGGAATGCGTGGCCGGTGCCGCGTCAGGAGGTGCGGCCGCCACGAACAACTGACATGCCGTCACTTTATGAATGGTCTGCGGAATTCCTTGGTACGCAGCGGACGAATGGCGTCCTTGTGGTAATGGGAACGCCCCGCGGGGAACTCCGCGGCGGCACCTCCGGACGCCTTCACGAGGTCCGCTTTCCGTGCAGCGCGGTCGCCCGGCCGTTCGAGTACTTCGCCGGCGCATTCCCCGCCCGCGCCGAAAGGGTCGGGCAGCGCCGACTGGGCAGCGCGCACCGACACGGTCCCACCAGTATGCATGGAGTCGCCCATCGAAATAATCAAACAGGTATGCGAGACGCTGTTCAACCCCCGCCTGCGCCCGGCATGGCCGGCCCGCCGCCGACCAGGGAGATGCTGCCGAAATTGCCACCAAACCCGTTGCCACCACTTGTTTTCAGCGGGATTTTCAGGGCGCCGACGGGGGCAAGTATTGCATGAGTATGCCAACGTCGCATTCACTCGATCGAGTGATTGTGTTCTCGGCTTATCACCAGCCATATTTCTTTTCGGCGAATCTAGAGCCCATGGGGGAAGGGAACCGGATCATGCCCGTCGGGTCCGACACGGCCGACCACCGGAGTACCGGACAGCCACGACCGGGCTCGGGCCCAGCCATGCCCGCAGGTCACCGGCGGTGCCTCAACTCCCGCCCGGTGCACGGCCGATGGCCCGGGCCGGCAACCGTACGCGAGTCAACAACTCTCAAGGAGTGGCCGACTATGCCCCATCCCGGCGCACAGGGCCGTACGCCCGTGGCGGTGTACTCGTGAACAGCAGCCCGCTGCAACGGATCCTGCGTGGACCGAGCGGTCTCGGCACCTCCGGCCTGTTCCCGGGCCGTGCCGAGGCCGCCGAGGCGGCGGCCGATGCGGCTGCGGCGCCGACCGAGGCACCCGAAGCCGCCGGACAACCCCAACTTCCCCAGCCCGAAGGCGAACTGGCTCAGCGGCCGGGGGCCGACCAGGCCGGCCCGCAGCCGGATGTGCCGGAACCCCGGCCGATCCCGGGGCTGTACTACCACCCGGTGCCCGAACCGGATCCGGTGCGCGCTGCCGAGGTGGGCCGGCGGGTCAAACAGTGGGCCGTGGAGGAGGTCCAGTTGTTCCCGCCCGAGTGGGAGGGCCAGTTCGACGGCTTCGACCTCGGCCGCTACATGGTCGCCTGCCACCCGGCCGCACCCACCGTCGACCATCTGATGGTCGCCACCCGGCTGATGGCCGCCGAGAACGCACTGGACGACCAGTACTGCGAGGACCACGGCGGCTCCCCGATCGGCCTCGGCGGACGGCTGCTGCTGGCGCACACCGCCCTCGATCCGCTGCACACCACGCAGGAGTACCAGCCGGCCTGGGCCGAGTCGCTGTACTCGGACTCCCCCGGCGCGCCTACCGCTCGGCCATGGAGTACTTCGTCCAGGCGGCCACCCCCTCCCAGGCGGACCGCTACCGGCACGACATGGCCCGGCTGCACCTGGGGTATCTGGCCGAGGCGGCCTGGAACGAGACCGGTTACCTTCCCGAGGTCTGGGAATACCTGTCGATGCGTCAGTTCAACAACTTCCGTCCCTGCCCCACCATCACCGACGTCGTGGACGGCTACGAACTGCCTGCCGACTTCCATGCGCTGCCCGCGATCCAGCGGGTGATCGCCCTCGGCTCCAACGCCACCACCATCGTCAACGACCTCTACTCGTACACCAAGGAACTCGCGGCCCCGGGGCTGCACTTGAACCTGCCGGTGGTGATCCGCGAGCGCGAGAAGTGCTCCGAGCGCGAGGCCTACCTGAAGGCCGTGGACGTCCACAACGAGCTGATGCTCAGCTTCGAGGCCGCCTCGGCCGAGGCGGCGGCGGCCCATCCCGCGCTCCCGGTGCTCCGCTTCCTGCGCGGCGTGGCCGCCTGGATCGACGGAAACCACCACTGGCACTGCACCAACACCTACCGCTACACCCTGCCCGATTTCTGGTGACCGCGCCGCCCGGCAGTCGACTGCCGCCGGCCCCCGACGAGAGGAACATCCCATGACCACAACCGACTTCGACACCGCCACACCCAGCACCGGCTCGATCCCCGGCCCCGCGACGCCCTACCAGGACGACATCGCCCGGTACTGGGATCAGGAGGCGCGCCCGGTCAACCTGCGTCTGGGCGATGTCGACGGCCTCTACCACCACCACTACGGCATCGGTGACGTCGACGAGGCCGCGCTGGCCGGTCCCGACAGCAGCCGGGAGAAGCGGGTGGTCGCGGAGCTGCACCGGCTGGAGTCCGCGCAGGCCGACCTGCTGCTGGACCACCTGGGCCATGTCCGCGCGAGGCCCTGCTGGTGGACGCCGGATGCGGGCGCGGCGGCTCGATGATGATGGCCCATCAGCGATTCGGCTCCCGGGTCGAGGGGCTGACCCTCTCCGCCAAGCAGGCCGACTTCGCCAACCGGCGCGCCGAGGAGACCGGCATCGCCGCGCACGTCCACGCCCGGGTCTGCAACATGCTGGACATGCCCTTCGAGACCGGGCAGGCGGCGGGCTCCTGGAACAACGAGTCCAGCATGTACGTCGACCTGGACGACCTGATGAGCGAGCACTCCCGGATCCTGGAGGTCGGCGGCCGGTATGTGACCATCACCGGCTGCTGGAACCCGGCCTACGGCCAGCCCTCGAAGTGGGTGTCGCAGATCAACGCGCACTTCGAGTGCAACATCCACTCCCGCCGGGAGTACCTGCGGGCGATGGCCGACAACCGGCTGGTGCCGCGCGCCATCGTCGACCTGACCGCGGCGACCCTGCCGTACTGGGAGCTGCGTGCCACTCCTCACTGGTCACCGGCATTGAAGAAGCGTTCCTCCTCCTCCTACAAGGACGGTTCCTTCCAGTATGTGCTGATCGCCGCCGACCGGGTCTGACCGCCGGACGCCGCGCCCTGCCGTCCACCCGGACGGCAGGGGTACCTCCGTGTGCGGCCGGGCGCCCCGGGAGCCCGCCCGGGCGACCGCCTCCCCTCCGGGTTCGAGGCGTTGTTCCCGCATCCGGACCCGGATTTCGCGGGTCGTTGCTTCGGATGGACCGACTGGCCGGGCGGGTGTCCCGCGCCGGTCTGCCGGGCACCGGGCCTGCCGGGCCTGCCGGGCGGTATTTCGCTGGACAGCCGCCCGGACCTGGTGAAACCGTGGCGTTCCCGCCGGCCGTCGCACCTGCTCCGGCCGGATCGGGCAGGATGTCGCCCGGCGATCCATCGCCCGCGGATATCTCGCAGCACAGCCGACAGAACGGGTTCCCTCCTATGCCTCCGGTGACCTCCCTCGCCGACACGGTCGGACAGCAGCTGACGGAGGCCCTTGAGGCGCTCCTGTCGGACGGGCGGTCCGCCGATCCGCTGGTGCGCAGCAGCGACCGCGCCGACTTCCAGGCCAATGGCGTGCTGGCGCTGGCCAAGCGGCTCGGGCGAACCCGCGCGAGCTGGCCGCCGAGGTCGCCGCCACGCTGCCCGAGGGCGGCCTGCTGCGGGAGGTCGAGGTTTCCGGGCCCGGGTTCCTGAACATCTCCGTCACCAGCCGGGCGATCACCGGGAACCTGGCGGCGCGGGCGGCGGACGAGCGGCTCGGCGCCCCGTACGCCGACCGGCCCGGCGTCACCGTCGTCGACTACGCGCAGCCCAATGTGGCCAAGGAGATGCACGTCGGCCATCTGCGCAACTCGATCATCGGCGACGCCGCGGTCAAGCTGCTGGAGTTCACCGGGGAGCGGGTGATCCGCCGGCACCACATCGGCGACTGGGGCACGCAGTTCGGCATGCTGATCCAGTACCTGACCGAGCACCCGGAGGAGTCCGCCCAGGAGGGCGGGTCCCCGGTCTCCGGCGAGGAGGCGATGTCCCGGCTCAACCACCTGTACAAGGCCTCCCGCGCGCTCTTCGACGCGGACCAGGAGTTCAGGCAGCGGGCCCGGCGCCGGGTGGTCGAGCTCCAGGCCGGGGATCCGCGGACGCTGGCGCTGTGGCAGGGTTTCGTCGACGAGTCGAAGGTCTACTTCAACTCGGTCTTCGACAAGCTGGACGTCGAGGTCCGCGACGAGGACGTGGTCGGCGAGTCCGCGTACAACGGCATGCTGGCGGAGACCTGCCGGATGCTGGAGGAGTCGGGGGTCGCCGTGCGCTCCGAAGGCGCCCTCTGTGTCTTCTTCGACGACGTGCTGGGCCCGGACGGCAAGCCGGTCCCACTGATCGTGCAGAAGTCGGACGGCGGTTTCGGCTATGCCGCCACCGACCTGTCGGCGATCCGGGACCGGGTCGGCGAGCTCGGGGCCGATACCCTGCTGTATGTGGTGGACGCCCGCCAGGCGCTGCACTTCCGCATGGTCTTCGAGACGGCCCGCCGGGCCGGCTGGCTCACCGAGCGGGTGAAGGCGGTCCAGCTGGCCTTCGGCACCGTCCTCGGCAAGGACGGCAAACCGTTCAAGACCCGCTCCGGGGAGACCGTGCGGCTGGCGGACCTGCTGGACGAGGCGATCGCGCGGGCGGCCGCCGTGGTCCGGGAGAAGGCGCAGGGGCTGTCCGAGGAGGAGATCGCCGAGCGGGCGGCGCAGGTGGGCATCGGCGCCGTGAAGTACGCCGACCTGTCGACCTCGGCCGGCCGGGACTACCGGTTCGACCTGGACCAGATGGTCGCGCTGAACGGCGACACCAGCGTCTACCTCCAGTACGCCCACGCGCGGATCCACTCGCTCCTGCGCAAGGCCGGCGCGTTGCGTCCGGCCGCCCACCCGGAGCTCGAACTGACCGGTCCGGAGCGGGCGTTGGGCCTGTTCCTGGACCAGTTCGCGAGCACTGTGGCGGGGGCCGCCGCCGACTACGCCCCGCACAAGCTGGCCGCCTATCTGTACCAACTCGCCTCGCTCTACACCTCCTTCTACGACCAGTGCCCGGTGCTCCGGGCCGACACCGCCGAACTGGCCGAGAACCGGCTGTTCCTGAGCGAGGTGACCGCGCGCACGCTGCGCCTGGGCATGTCGCTGCTGGGCATCAGGACGCCCGAGCGGCTCTGATCCGCCCCGCTTCCGGGTCCGGCTACTTCCCGGTGAGCAGGACGGGCAGCCGGGCGTAGCCGTTGACGATGAAGGATGTGAGGCGCTCGGGCGCCCGGCCGGGTTCGGCCGGGCGCAGGCCGGGGAACCGGGCGAACAGGGTGCTCAGCGCGACCACGGTCTCCAGCCGGGCCAGCGGTGCGCCCAGGCAGAAGTGCGGTCCGTAGCCGAAGGACAGGTGCTCCTTGTCCGGGCGCAGCGGGTCGAAGGTGTCGGGGCGGTCCGGGTGCACGGCCGGGTCGCGTCCGGCGGCGCCGAACGCGATCAGGATGGGTTCGCCCCTGCGGATCAGCACGTCCTCGCCCAGGGCGATGTCCTCGACCGCGTAGCGCAGCGGCACATGCATCGACGGGCCGTTGTGCCGGAGCGTCTCCTCGACCACGTCCTCCCAGCTGATCCGGCCCTGTCGCAGCAGTTCCAGGTACCTGGGCTGGTCGAGCAGGCTGTGCACGGCGCTGGTGATCAGGTTGACCGAGGTCTCGAAGCCCGCCCCGATCACCAGTTGCAGCAGCTTGCGGACATCCACGGTGGTGAACCCGTCCTTGCCGACCTCCGCCAGCAGGTCGGTGGTCAGGTCGTCGCCGGGGTGCTCCACCCGATAGTCCGTCAACTCCCCCAGGATTCTTTCGAATTCGCCCAGCGCGGCGGCCACCTGCTCGCCCGGCAGGGTGGTGTCAAGCAGCGCGTCGATGCTCCGGCCGAGGGACGTCCGACCGGCCTCGGGGACGCCGCACAGATCGCAGATGACGGTCACCGTCAGCGGGTTCGACAGCGCCTGGCGCAGGTCCACCGGCTCCCCCGGCGGCAGCGCGGCCAGGTCGTCGACCAGCCGGTCGGCGGTGGCCTGGACCCGGGCGCGCAACCGTTCCACCCGGCGCGGCGCGAACGAGGGGTTGATCCGGCGGCGGCCGCGCCGGTGCTCCTCGCCATGGGAGTTGAAGAAGCTCTGTTGCAGGGCGATCGCGGCCAGCGGCCAGTCGGCGGGCAGGTCGGCCATCCCGGGCCAGTGCTGGAACGGGTCGCGGGAGACCCGGGGATCCCCGGTCAGCTCCCGGATCACCTCGGCCCGGGTCACCGACCAGGCCACCACCCCGCCCGGCAGCTCCACCTGCACCGCCGGGCCCATCGCCCGCAACTCGGCGGCCTCCGCGTACGGGGCCGACGAGGTGACGTCCAGGACGGGGCATTTCCGTTCAGCGTGCGTCGGCATGGCGCTCTCCTCGGAGCACGGCCCCCGACGGGTTCCACCCGGTACGTCCCACGCTCGACGCGCCCCGGCTGATCCGCCGACTGGCTTGTCCTGTAGGGAAGTTACTCCAACGGCAACTGCCGCCCCCGCTCCTGTGTACGACGCCCCGACGCCACTGTCAACGCCGTCAACGACATGGCCGGCAAGCCCCCTCGCACGCCACCCGCACGGCGCGGGTCCGTTCGGGCCGGCCGCCCGCTCCCCGGCTAGCATCGTCGCATGGCATGGGTGAACGACGACATGATCGAGCGCGCCGGACGTTTTCTGTGGGCCTCCGGCCGGGTACTGGAGCAGCGGCGCTTCGCTTTCTCGTTCGGCGACGAGGCGGAACCGGCGGGCGTGCTCGCCGCCCTGGACGCCTACCGCAGCCCCGACGGCGGCTACGCCTACGGTCTGGAACCGGATGTGCGCGGGCCCGCGGCCCAGCCCATCTCGCTGCCTTCCGCCCTGCGGGTGCTGGAGGAGACCGGGGCCCTGGACGCGGGCCGGGCCCGGCGGCTCTGCGACTGGCTGGCCGGGGTCACCGCACCGGACGGGGGTGTACCGGCCGTGCTGCCGAGCCTGCGTCCCTATCCGCGGCCGCCGTGGCTGCCGATCGCGGACGAGCCGGGCGGCGACCTGCTCGCCACCGGGCAGATCGCCGGTCCACTGCTGCGCCAGGGGGTCGACCACCCCTGGCTGAAGGCGGCCACGGAGTTCTGCCGGAACGCGGTCGAGGGGCTGGGACAGACCCACCCCTACGAGGCCGAGGCCGCGCTGGCGTTCCTCGACGCGGCGCCGGACCGGCCCTGGGCCGGCGGCAGGCGGAGCGCCTGGGCGAGCTGGTGCGGGCGCAGCGCATCGTGCTGCTCGACCCCGAGCACCCCGGGCAGGCGCGGCTCGCGCCCGGTTACGCGCCGGGCGAGCACCACCTGCCGTACGACTTCGCCCCGCGCCCGGACAGTCCGGCCCGGGCCTGGTTCACCGACGCCGAGACCGACCGCGGCCTGCGGCACCTGGCCGCGCAGCAGCAGGAGGACGGCGGCTGGCCGGTCCGCTGGGCGCTGTGGTCGCCCATCAGCGAGGTCGAGGCCCGGCCGGGGTGACCCTCGCCGCGCTGCACACCCTGCGCGCCTACGACCGGGCCTCCGACTGAGGTCAGGCCGCCGGGGACGGTCGCCGGTCAGGCGCCGGCGAGTTCCAGGAGCTGGTGCAGGTCGTGCGCGGCGGCGAAGGCACACAGCGCGCTGGCGACCACGGCGCCGGTGGTGACGGCCAGCGGGCAGGGACCAGTCCAGGGGCGGAGCAGGCCGCCGGGCAGCGGCGGGCCAGCAGCGCGGCGACCCGGCGCGGGACCGGACCGGCGGAGGCCAGCGGGTCGCGGCGGCGGCCGAGCAGGCCGAGCGTGGCGGCGTGCAGGGAGCGGCGGCCGGGGTGCGGGTGGCGGCCAGGGCCGCCTTGCCGACCGCGCGGGCGACCTGGCGGCGGTCGCCGCACTCGGCGGCGGCGCGCTCGTCGGCCCAGCGCTCGACGGTGTAGGCGACCGCCGCGGACACCGGCCGCAGCAGCGGGTTGGCGGCCGCGGCCAGCTGGGCGACCGCGAGGAAGGCGTAGTGGTGTCCGGCCAGGTGGGCGCGTTCATGGGCGAGCATCGCCTCGCGGTCGGGCGCGTCCAGGGCTCCCAGCATGCCGGTGGAGACCACCACCCGGCCGGGCAGGCCGGGCAGCGCGTAGGCGTCCGGGGCGGGGTCGGCGACGACCACCACCTGGTCCAGCCCGGGCAGGCAGGCGGCCTCGAAGGCGGCGGCGGCCAGGGCCCGGGCCCGGCGCCAGAGCATCCGGCCGCCCGCCCAGGCGGCGCCGGTCAGCAGCAGGCCCGCGAGCGCGGCCTCGGCGTTGGAGACGGAGTCGCCCGCGCCCACGATCGCGGTGGACCAGTGGCCGAGCCAGCCGATCAGCGGCACCCGGACCAGGCCGGCCGCGGCCAGCACGGCCAGGGCGGCGGAGCTGAGCGTGGCGAGTGCCAGGGCGCAGACGGCCAGCAGCCAGGTGGCCGTGCGCGGATCCAGGCGCTCGGCCAGCGGTCGGGCCGACAGTGCGGCCGGCACCGGGAACAGCAGCGGGAGGTAGACCAGCAGGTGCATCATCGGCCGGCCCGCTCCGCTCGGGCCGCCGGGCCCTCGCCGGGCAGGTCGGCGCCCAGCAGCTGTCGCAGCAGCTGCTCGTCGGTGGCGGAGAGGTCCTCCACGAAGCGGGAGAGCACGGCCGCGCGGTCCGGGTCGGACTCCAGCTCCCGGCGCATCCGGCGGGCGGTCAGCCCGTGGGTGTCGGCGACCGGGGCGTACGCGTAGGCACGGCCCTGCTTGGCCCGGGTCAGCAGGCCCTTGTCGTGCATCCGGGAGAGCACGGTCACCACGGTGGAGTAGGCCAGCGAGCCGCCCAGGGCCTGGAGCACCTTGCCCGGGGTGAGCGGCTCCGGCGAGGCCTGCAACCGCTCCAGCACCTCCGCCTCCAGGGCGCCCAGCGGCCTGCGCTCACCCGGCACCCCGACGGCCGTCCCGCTGCTCACCCGGTCGTTCTCCCCTTGGTCGTTGGTGGAACTTCTACATGTTGGTAGAAGCAGAGTGTGCCATGCCCGCACCCCGCGGCCACGCAAACCCTCGCCGACCCGGCCGTGCGTGCACGCTTTTTCGGACGGCCGCGCGTTACCGTGAGTTCCGCTCCGACGCCACCGCTGAACGCGCCTCGTCGACGCCGACGGCAGAGTGACCCCAGACAGGGAATTCCATGCGCCGCTATCCCCCGATCGCCGACCACGGATTCATCGGCGACCTCCAGAGCTGTGCCCTGGTTTCGTCGGAGGGGACGGCGGACTGGTTCTGCGCACCGCGCTTCGACTCCCCCAGTGTCTTCGCCTCCCTGCTCGACCACGACCGGGGCGGCCACTTCACGATCACCGCGGACGTTGCCGCCGGGCGGGACCGCTTGAAGGGGCCGCTTGAAGGGGCCGCTTGAAGGGGCCGCTTGAAGGGGCCGCTGCTATGCGGCCCGCAGGGTGAGCAAGGTGATCTCGCTGGGGGCGAAGACCCGGAAGGGCGGGCCCCAGAAGCCGGCGCCGCGGCTGGTGTAGAGCTGGGTGCGCTCCCCGTGCCGGCTCAGGCCGTGCACCACCGGCTGGTCGATCCGGACCAGGTAGTTGAACGGCCAGATCTGCCCGCCGTGGGTGTGCCCGGAGATCTGCAGGTCGATCCCGGCACCCGCGGCCTCGGCGACGTACTTGGGCTGGTGGGCGACGAGCAGGACCGGCAGCTCCGGGTCGGCCCCCGTCAGCGCACCGTCCAGGTTGGCGTGGTGTCCGGCCAGGCCGGAGGAGGCGGCGGTGACATCGTCCACTCCGGCGAGCACCAGCCGGTCGCCGCCGCGCTCGACCACGAGATGGCGGTTGTGCAGCGGTTCCCAGCCCAGCTCCGCCATCCGGTCGAGCCAGCCCTGGGCCTCGCCGTAGTACTCGTGGTTGCCGGTCACATAGACCTTCGCCAGCCGGGAGCGGATCGCCCCGAGCGGCGCGGACTGCTCGCGGCGCTGCTCGGCGGTGCCGTCCGCGATGTCACCCGCGTGACAGACCACGTCGGCGTCCAGGGTGTTCACCGCCTCGGTGACCCGGGCCGACCACCTGGCCCGGTCGATCGGGCCGTAGTGGGTGTCGGCCAGCACGACGACCCGGGTGCCGTCCAGGCCGCGGCCGAGCCGGGGCAGGGTGATGTCCACCCGCTTCACCCGGGGCACCCGCATCGCCTCGTAGTGCCCCCAGGCGAGCAACGCGGCGGCGATCACCGCGACCGCCACCGCCACGACCCGGGCTCCGTCCCGGCCGCCGGCCCCGGACGCGATCAGGACCAGCCGCAGCAGCGCGCCCAGCACCGACCAGGCGAACAGCACCCAGACCACCCCGAGGGTGGTGTCCGCGACCCGCGCCGCCCAGTCCAGCCGGACGCCCCCGTGCCCCCTGGCCATCAGCACCGGGAAGGCGACCAGGAACGCGCCGAAGAGCACCGAGCCGGCCAGGACCACCGGGAACGGCCAGTCGGCGCCCGCGGCGAACAGCGTCCACCAGGGCAGCACGAACAGCAGGAGCAGTACGCCCAGGACGACAAACCGCCGTCCGACCCGCGCCCGGCCCCTTCCTCCCGCCTCGGTGTCGGCCTCGCCCTCCGGCGCCGACGGTCTGCCGTCCGCGACGGCCTCCACCACATGGACTTCGTTCTCGCTCACTACGCCACCCCTCACATCCACTGCCTGGCCACCCCCATCATCCGGCATGCCCACCCCTGGACCACGAGCCCGGGGTGCCGTCCGACAATCCGCTCAGATGATGCCCATATACCGGCGAACAGTGACGAATCCGGCCATTGTCCGCCGATCGGGAGGCCCAGCCAGGCAGCCCCCGGGTGCCACTGCCCCATCCGCGGAGGCTGCGGCGCCTGGCCTCTGGCATATGCACGAACTGGGCGCAAATGCCAGGTACGCCCTGCGTGATCCTCTGTATACGCTACGTGTCTGACCAGGGCGGCAGCAGCCCCCTCACGCATGGGCAGCATCGACTCCAAAGGCGGAACTCGCATGTCACAGCACATCGCACGGGTGGACGTCAGCCTCGACAAGTGGTCCGGTGCCGCACCGGGAACCGCTTCCGCCGCCGAGCTCGCGAACGACCTGCCCGACGGGGTGCTGCTGGCTCCCGCCCCCTACGCCGGCGAGTACGACCGCGAGCCCGACACCACCTGGACGCTCACCGGCCTGTGGGACCACCAGGGCGAGACCGCAGCGGGCACCGCGGGGATCTACTACAGCGGCAGCCGCCGCTCCCTGGTCAAACCCTTCATTTTCGCCGACGGCTTCAACTACGGCCCCAGCGACCTGCCGGGCCTGTTCGGCCACTTCAACACCCCCTATGGAACCGACCGCAAGCAGTTCCTGGACCAGCTCCTGACCGCCGGCTACGACGTGGTGCTGCTGGGCTTCGACGAGCGCCACACCCACATCCAGGCCAACGCCGGGGTCGCCGCCAGTTGCATCGTCCGGATCACCTCGGAGCTCGGCAGCAGGGAGTCGCTGACCGTGGGCGGTGTGAGCATGGGTGGCATGATCACCCGCTATGCGCTGGCCAGGCTGGAGCAGGAGGGCGTCGACCACCGGACCGCGACCTACCTGTCCTGGGACACCCCGCACAACGGGGCCTGGATCCCACTGATCCTGCAGCAGCTGGCCTACTTCTTCGAGTCCCTCTCCTCGCTGATCCCGGGCGGCGGGCCGACCCAGGCGGATCTGATCAAGAGCCCGGCGGCCCAGCAGCTGCTGTGGGCCTGGGTCCCCGACGCCCGCACCTCCGGCCCGGTGGCGACCGCCAGCGACCTGCGCGCGGAGTTCCTGGGCGAGCTGGACGCCCTGCAGCAGTGGCCCGCACGGCCGTTGAAGCTCGGCGTGGCCAACAGCCCCGGCAACGGCCGGGGCAACGGGGTCGAGCCCGACCAGCTGGTCTTCGACTGGAACCTGCTCAGCATCCTGCAGGCCAATGTCCGCACCCAGCCCGACCTCGGGGAGGGCAGGTACGTCGGCCGGATGTACGGCAACAGCCAGTGGCGCACCACGACCACCAGCCACGTCCCCGGCCTGGACGGCGCGCCCGGCGGCACCCTCGCCTCGTACGGGCTGCTCGCCGACGCCCTGAAGATCAAGATCGACGACAGCCTGCGCAGCTGCTGCTTCGTCCCCACGGTCAGCGCGGTCGCGGTGGAGTACGACCCGGTCACCTGGAATGTCGACCTGAGGCTGGACGTCGACGCCGCCGGCGATGCCGGGGTCACCTTCGGGCTCGACCAGTTCCACTGCGACACCGAGAACTCCGAGCACGGCACGGTGACCGCCGAACTCGCCGACTGGGTACTCAACCAGCTCATCTGACGCAGCGTCAATTTAGATCCGACGGAGCGTGCCCGGAACACCCGGGCACGCTCCCCCACGTGCGGCTGCGGTCAGCCGGCTGCCGCCGCGGGCCGCCGGAGCAGCAGGTGCGCGGTGGCGGCGGCGGCCGCGAACAGGGCGGCGTAGGCGAGCCAGCCGACGGCGCCGGACGAGGCCACCCAGATCATCAGCGGCGGCCCGGCGATGCTGGCGATCGGGGTCACCGCGTCGAACGCGGCCAGGTACTCGCCCCGGTGGGCCTCGGGGCAAGCTGGTAGGAGATGGTCCACCAGGCCGCGCTGTCGTACATCTCCGCGAACGAGGCCAGGACCGTGCCCAGCAGCAGCGTCGCCACCGCGGCGGGCGCCCCGCCGTGGCCCGCCAGGGCATAGGCCGCGGCGGCGGCGGCAAAGCCGGCGCCCGCGGCCACGACCGCCCGCCGGGCACCGGGCAGGTTCTCCGCACCGGCCGCCACACGTACCTGGAACACCACCACCAGCCCGGTGTTGACCGCCATCAGGACGCCGACCAGGGCGTGCGGGGCGCGTGTGTGCGAGACCACCCACAGCGGGACGCCGACCGTCAGCAGGCTGAGGCTGGTGGCCAGCACCGCGGCGACCAGGATCAGGGCCGCGTAGCGCGGGTCCCGCAGCGCCGAGCGGGCCGTGCCCCCGGTGTGCCCGGGCTCCGGCTCCGGCTCCGGTCGGCCGGGGCGGGTGCGCGGCAGCGCGTGGATGTACCAGCCGCTCACGGCCAGCGCACCGGCGCTCACCAGAAAGGCGGACGTATAGGCGGCGTGCGTGCCGATGCCGACCACCACCGCGGTCAGCCCCGCCGCGACGCTGAAGCCCAGGTTTCCCAGGGCGCGCCGGGCGGCGACGGCTTTGGCCCGGGCCGACTCGCCGACCGTCTCCGCGATGATGATCTGGTACACGCCGAAGGCCGCGGTCTCGGCCACGCCGATGGCGACGACCAGGGCCTCCAGGCCCCAGCGGACGCTGACGAACGGCAGCAGCGCGAACAGCGCCGCCCGGACGTAGGTGGACAGCAGGGCGAAACCGCGCGGCCCGATCCGGCGGATCAGCCGCCCCACGGGCACGGTGACGACCAGGCTGGCGACGGAGGCGGCGGCCAGGGTGGTGGCCGAGGCCGCGTCGCCGAGGCGGCCGGGACCGACCAGATAGAGGGCGGTCACCGACAGCGCCAGAAAGATCCCGACCGAGCTGGTGAGCGCCTGCCGGGCGAGCAGTCCGCGCGGCCCGGCCGCGGCCAGGTCGGTCAGCCAGCCGAGCCGCGACGCCGAGCCCGGCGTCGGTTCCGGATCCGGCCCCGGCTCCCGCTCCCGCTCTGGCGAAGCGGCGGCGGCCGGAACGGCCGCGTCGGCGTCCAGCAGGCTGTCGCTCACTGGGCCGGCCCCAGCGGAGCGGCCGGGCCGGCCGCGGTGGCCACCAGCCAGTCGGCGACCGTGGCGTCGTTGGGGGCCTCCAGCATGGCGTAGTGCTCCACCGGCAGGCTCCAGGTCCGGGCCGGGTCGACCAGAGGCGTCCACGCCTCGGTCGGCACCGCCGACTGCCAGGGCCCGGACGCGGCCACCGGGCCCCGGTTGTCGGTCTTGGCAGCGCAGCAGCGCCAGCGGCGCGCCGCTGAGCCGGTGCAGCCGGTAGTCCACCAGGATCCGGGCGTTGGCCTCGTAGGACCGCCAGGCGTCGCTGATCTCCGTGTCCGCGGCGTCCTGCGGCAGGGTGCCGGCCCGGCGGGCGGCCCGGGCGACGCCGGCCAGGTCGTAGCGGCCGTCGGCGTCGACGAAGTCGGCGCTCTCCGCGTCGGCGATCCGCCAGCCGACCCGGACGAAGACGTCGAAGGCGTCGGCCACGTCCAGCTGCGGGTCCTCCGGGTTGGGCGGGTCCAGCAGCAGTACCTCGATCCGGCCCTCCAGGCCGCCCGCGGTCAGCAGCTGCCGGGCCACCTCCAGCGCGAAGACCCCGCCCAGGGAGTAGCCGGTGAGCACGATCCGCTCGAAGCCGCCGACCCCCTCGGCCAGCAGCGCCTCCGCGATGCCCTTGGTCAGGCCCTCCATGCCGCTGTCCGACAGTTCCGCCGGGGTCTCGCAGGCCCACACCGCCTCGGAGACCGGCAGCAGCCGTGCCATCGCGGCGTAGCGGGTGACCGCGCCCGACAGCGGCGGCAGGAAGCACCACAGCCGGCGCTCGCCGGAGCGGCGCAGCCGGACCACGGTGCGGCCGGTGGTGTGGTGCGCCTGGGGTATCCCCTCGTCGTCGGCGACCAGTTCCCGGACGATGTCGCGAAAGCGCGGCGCCCGGAGCACCCGCATCGACGGGGCGCGGCCCAGCTGCCGCCGCAGGTGGTTCAGCAGTTCCACGGCGGCCAGGGAGTCGCCGCCCTCCTCGAAGAAGTTGGCGTCGTCCTCCGGCTCGTAGCCGATGGCCAGCCGCCAGCCCTCCCGGGCCGCCGCCTCGATGGCCGCGAACTCCCCTGCCGCCGCCGGGCCTCCGGCGTCGTCGGCGGCCGGGAGCAGCGCGGTCAGCGCGGCCGCGTCGACCTTGCGCGGGGGGTCAGCGGGACGGCGTCCACCAGCGTGAGCGAGGCGGGCAGCATGTAGTCCGGCAGCAGCGCGGAGAGGTGCTCGCGCAGTGCGGCGGCGGTCGGCGGCCGCTCCGGCCGGACCGGGACGGCGTAGGCGGCCAGCACGCGTCCCGATTCGCGGGCCACCGGGAGCACATGCGCCTCGCGGACCGCGTCGTGGGCGAGCAGCGCCCGGGCGACCTCGCCGGGCTCGACCCGGTAGCCGCCGCGCACCTTGACCTGGTCGTCGACGCGTCCGTGGAATTCCAGCAGGCCGTCGGGGCGGATCCGGCCGAGGTCGCCGGTGCGGTAGTAGCGTTCGCCGTCGAGCTGCCCGAACCTGGCCGTGGTCTGCTCCGGGCGGTCCAGGTAGCCGCGGGCCGGGGCAAGGCCGGTGACCAGCAGTTCGCCGATCTCGCCGGGCAGGACCGGGCGCAGTTCGGCGTCCACCGGCCGCACGTCCACGCCGGGCAGCGGGCGGCCGATGGTGACCGGGCCCTCGGCGGACAGTTCGGCGAAGGTCACCGAGACCGCTGCCTCGGTCGGGCCGTAGGCGTTGACCAGGCGGAAGCCCGGGTGGGCGGCGGCCGCGTGCCAGGCCGCCGCCGCCTCCGGGCTCGCGGCCTCGCCGCCGACCACGATCAGCCGCAGCGCGGCGGGCAGCCGCAGCTCCGGCCGCCGGCGCAGCGCGAGGCCGAACTGGTTCCAGATGCCGGTGGGCAGGTTGAGCACGGTCAGCGACCGTTCCTCGACCCGGCGCAGAAAGTCCTCGACGTCCTCGTAGAGCAGGTCCTCGTCGCGCAGCACCAGGGCCGCGCCGGAGGCGAGGGTGGAGAAGACCTCGTCGGCGGCGATGTCGAAGGCGATGGAGGAGAACTGGAGCTGCCGGTCCTGCGGGCCGAGGCGGTACTCGGCCACGGCGGCGCGCACATAGTTGACGATCGCGTGCTGCTCGGTGACCACGCCCTTGGGCTCGCCGGTGGAGCCGGAGGTGTAGCTGAGGTAGGCGGCGGGCGAGGCCTGGACCGGGAGCCGCTCGTCCAGCCGCAGCCCGGCTGCTCCGGTGGTCCGGATGCCGTCGGCGGTCACCACCGCGGCCGGGCGGGAGTCGGCGAGCAGGAAGTCGGTGCGGGCCCGCGGGTCGCGCCGCTCCAGCGGGAGGAAGGCCGCGCCCAGCCGTCCGGCCGCGAGCATCGCGGCGATCAGCCGCGGGCCGACCGGCAGGTCCAGGGCGACCACCTGCTCCGGCCCCACGCCGACGGCCCGCAGGTCACCGGCGAGGGCGTGGCTGTCCACTACTAGCTGAGCGTATGTCAGTTCCGTTGCTCCATGGACGACGGCGATCGCCCCCGGCTCCCGGACGGCGCAGGCGTCGACCAGGTCGTGCAGCGAGGTGGGCCCGGTCATCAGAACTCCCAACGGATCGAACGGGTGAGGTCCTGCTGCAACGCGGCCAGGCGTTGCAGCAGTTCCGGCAGGTCGTCGGCGCGCAGCCAGACGTCGTACACCCGGCCGGCCGACCCCTGGCGCCAGTCGACCTGGGCGCCCGGACGGGCGATCCGGTCTGCCGCGAACACCCCCGGCAGGGAGCGCAGCGCTCGCGTGGTGCGGGCAGCTCGAGCACGGCCGTGGCCTGCTGCGGCGGCTGGACGTACAGGTGCAGCGTGCGCTGGGCGGGTTCGGTGAACGAGGGTGGCAGCGGCTCACCGGCGGCGAGCGAGAGCGCGAGTTCGACCGGGTCGATCCCGCCCGCGGCCGGCATCAGCCGGTGCAGTCCGCCGCCGAGCCGCCCGTTGACCTCGATCACCACCGGTCCGTCCGCGCTGAGCTTGATCTCGGTGTGGACCAGCCCGGGGGACAACTCCAGTGCGGCGATCGCGGATTCGGCGAGCGCGGTGAGCGGCCGGAGCTCCGTCTGCGGCAGCGGCACCGGGAAGACCAGCCCGGTCTCCCGGGCGGGTGCGGCCAGCGGCAGCCGGCCGCTCACCCCGATGTGTACGATCCGGCCGTGGGCGTCGACCGCGCTCTCCACGGACAGGTAGTCGGCCAGCCCGGGGCCAGGCAGGGCCGTCGCCGCCGATGTACGCCTCGACCACATAGTCCCGGTCCAGGTTCAACTGCCGTGCCTGCGACCGCAGATCATCCAGGTCCTGGACGAAGACGGTGTCCTCGCTGCCCGCGCCCTGCTGCGGCTTCACCACGGCCGGGAACGGGGCGTCGGCGGGGACCGCTCCGCCGGTCATCGGCACCGAGCGGACCCGTCCGACCCCGCGGTCGTTGAGCCGCCGGCGCTGGGCCGACTTGTCCGTCAGCCAGGCCGCAGTGGCGGCCGAGGGGCCAGGCAGCGCGAACCGCTCGGCGATCCGGGCGACCAGGCCGATGCTCGCGTCGGCGAAGGTGACGACACCGCGGGGCCGGACCGGGCCGAGAGCGGCGGCGATGTCCTCCAGGTCGGCGCTGACCACGACCGGCCCCATTCGCGTGCCACGGCAGCATGGCGGTGGACTGCGCGTCGTCGGGTCGACCACGAAGGTGCAGCCTCCGAACCGCTCGGCGGCCAGGGCGACGCTGCTGGCGGCGCGGAGCCGACGCTGACTACATGGAGGATCATCGTTCGCTGCTCACATTGCTCTCTGACGGTCTCGGTTCGATTCGGCCGGTTCGGCGGGAACCGGAGTGATGGTGACGCTTCGTCAGCCGTCGATCAGGTACTCGGTGCCGGGGACGAGGTACTTGCGGTGCGGCGCGATGGCGTCCACGTTGACGGTCTTGATGATCCAGCGGGTCTTCAGCAGATCCGGCGCACCGACCTCAAGGACCTCCTTGGCGTGGATGGTGTGGTTGTTGTAGGTCACCACGAAGTCCCCGGGCTCGATGAACACCCGGGCCTTGAGCCGGTGCAGGGTGTCATTGAGCTTCGCCAGCAGCGCGGTGGCCTCCGGGGTCAGCCCCACGGTCCGGCCCTCGAAGTAGCGCAGGTCCCCGGTCTCGCCGAGCACGGCGTGGTGGTCGGCCTCGCCCAGCTCACGGCTGCCGACCATGTGAGGTCGTCGAAGGGGGTGTGGAAGTCGTGCCGGCGCAGGTCCTGGAGCTCCTGCTCGGTGAAGCTGTCCCACACGTCGATGTTGCGCACGAAGGAGGTGTAGACCTCGTTCCGCGGGTCGCTGCGCATGCCCACCATGTAGACCTGGTCCGGCCGGACGAAGTGGTTGGCCAGGTCCTTGTGGAAGTGGATCTTGTTCAGCGCCTTCTGCGACTGACTGTCGGCCATCGACCGCTTGGGGTAGATGTCCTGGAAGACATCGCCCTCGTTGACGTTCACATAGCCGATGGCCGGGGTGCCGCAGAGCTCCGCGAACAGCGCCAGCATGGCCTCGGCGGCGAAGGTCTTCTTGAGCTCGTACTTCGACTTGACCGGCTCGTCGAAGTCGAAGACCGGTACGTCGACGTCGTACGGGCAGTTCTTGATGAGCACCACGGGGGCGGAGTCGCGGTCACGGCCGGGCAGAGTGGCCGTGAACTGGACGAACCGCTCCGGCACCTGGTCCCGGGCGATGATCCGGGCGACCTGGTGGGTGAACGCCTCGTAGTGCCGGTAGGGGGAGACGGTCGTGGTGGCCAGAGCCTCCCGCAGCAGATCCCGCTCGGCGTCGGTGAAGACGAATTCAGGAGTGATGGTCCAGGGACGGATTTCGGTAGCGACTGTGGTCGTCATGAGGTTCGAAGTTTCTTTCGGAAGGCGTTCGCGGGACAATGGCGTGCCTGGCCTGGCGAGCCGGAACGGGAAAGACCCATTTCCAACAAAGACGGGAAACTCAACCGTTCGGGCCAGAAATCAGGGAGCAGTGCGAACTGCTCCCGCGGCCCGTATTTCAGGAAGATGAAGGGAGATAAAGAGCCCGCTATTGACGGGGAGGCCGGCGACCTGCGCACGGCGGGGATCTTTTGGATCTGCACCGCCAACGGTGGCAATCTCCAAAGCCCCCGCAAGCCCATAACGATCATCATCAGTGACCGTGACATCCGTCAACCCCACATTGCCGTGTTCTCATCAGGTGAGACATGGGCGAGCGCCCGGGTCCGCCGGCGCCGGTTCGACCGCCGCACGCTGTCGCTGGTAGCAGCCCTGGGCAGGGGCGATTTTGACGGGAACGTCATCTTCGCGAGACGACTGACGATCCGTCCGCTTTTCCGGGCACAAGCCCCGACTGCACGCTCCCTGTGCCTGTATGCGCGGCATTGCGGGACGAAGTTGCGAACACCCGGAGAGCCTCCAGGGAGCGTACCCGCGGACTTCATACGGGCAATTGACACGACTCAGCACCGACCCTAGGATCCGGCATGCTCGAAGTGCGGCACCGATTTATTGCGACTCCCCCCGACTTCCTGCGGCGCCCTCCTGGAGCCGTTTTTCCCCACATTCTTCCGCCTCTGCGGGCACCACCACCGTCCTCCTGAGGCGCACCTCACCGCCGGGTTTACCGAAGTCGGCTCCCGGGCAACGAATCCGCAGGACGGGCCGCACAGCGAAATCGGCCGGCGCCGGCCCACACCGCCGGCGCCCATTGTCCGCGGTCACCGCGCCGCAATTGCCGCACCTCAGTCACTGCGATCACCGCACCTCAGTCGGATGACATCCGCACCGGTTCCACGCGAGCCACGGTGTCGTCCGCATCCACCATGACCACAATCCGGAAGGTTCGTCGCGAGATGTCACTCAGCACCGAGGACCGCACTCCGAACATCGCCGATGCTCTGCGGGTGTCCGGCCCCCAGGGACTGGTGGAGGCCTTCCTCCCCTTGCTCGCCTCCGGCGCCGACGAGGTCGACCGCCGCTTCAGCGGCGCTGCCCGCGCCGAACTCGTGCAGGCCGTCGAGGACTTGAACGGACGCTGTTGTCCGGGCGACGAAACCTCGGTCTATGCACAGCAGTTCCTGCTCTCGCGGATCTACGACCTGTCCATGAACCACGGCGGCCCGGGCACGGCCGAGGGCTCCGCCGCCGTGCACGAGGTCTGCCGGCTGCTGGAGCGGGCGACCGCGGCGGCCGAGGACGCCCAGGTCACGGCCGACCAACTGGCCGGAATGCCTGAGGATCCAAGGGAGTTCCTCTCCTGGCTGAAAACGGTCGCCCGCGAGCACCGGGCCTACAAGCACCCGTACTACTCGGAGTTCATCAGCAACCAGGCCACCGAGGCGGACCTGCGCTCCTATGTGATCCAGGAGTCGGTGGTCGACGGGCGTTTCGACGACCTGCTGGCGATGATGCAGGTGGGCACCCGGGGCGAGGCCAAGATGGAGATCGCCGCCAACTACTGGGACGAGATGGGCAACGGCGACCCGGATCAGGTGCACACCCACCTCTTCGACACCATGCTCGACGTGTTCGGCATCAGCGACGACGAGCTCGTGGCCGCGCTGACGGCGGAGGCGCTGCTGTCCGGGAACCTCGCGGTACTGCTCTGCCGCTACCGCCGCTACTACCCCGAGGCGATCGGCTTCCTCGGCCTGACCGAGTGGTTCGCGCCGGACCGCTTTGTGCACGTGGTCAAGGCGTGGGAGCGGCTCGGCCTGCCGGACGTGGGGATCGTCTACCACAAGCTGCACATCACCATCGACTCCCAGCACGCCGCCGGCTGGTTCCACAACGTGCTCGTCCCGGCCTGCGAGAACCCGGAAACGCGGGCCGGAATCGCCCGCGGCGCCCTGTGGCGGCTCAACTCCTCGGCGCGCTACCTGGACGAGCGGCTCGCCCGCATCGCCCCGAAGTAGCGCCCCGAACCGTCGCCGTCCGCCGTCCGCCTGCCCAGGTGCTGGAAAGAGAGAAGCCCGTGTCCATGCCGTCCGCCCCCGAGGTGCCGCCCGGCCTGCGCGCCGAGATCACTGCTCTGATCGCCGGAATCAAGAACCGGCCGGATCTGACGGAGCATCCCGACCGCGACTGGTCGCTGCCGGAACTCGGCTTCGACTCACTCGACGTGGTGGAACTGGCAGAGCGCCTGGACCGGGACTACGGCTTCGAACTGGGCGCGGATCCCGAGGACTTCGCCGCCCTCGCCCGGATCGGCACCCTGGTCGACCTGGTCGCACGACGCAGGAGGGCAGCGTGAACGGCGCCCCCGAAGCAGCCTTCGAGGCAGCGGTCGAAGCAGCGGTCGAGGCAGCCGTCGAGCCGACGGTCGAGCCGACTGTCGACGGCGTCGCGGGGCTGCCGCCGCTGCTGGCGGGGCTGGCCCGGCATGCCACGCGGCGGCCCGCGCACCCCGCGCTGCACGTCGGCGGCAGGACGGTCGGCTACCAGGAGTTGCAACAACGGCTGACCGGGCTGGCGCAGGCGCTGGTACGGCGCGGGATCGGCGCCGGGGACCGGGTCGCGGTCCTGGGCGAGAAGACCGTCGACGCCGTGGTCGCCGTGCTGGGCGTGCTGCGCGCCGGGGCCGCCTACGTCCCGCTTGACCCGCGAGCCCCGGTCGCCCGCTGGGCGGCGCTGCTCAACGACGCGTCCTGCCCGCTGCTGCTGTGCGGCTCGGCGCAGTCCGTGCCCGGGGCGCAGGCGGAGCAACTGGCCCGGCTGGCCCCGGGCACCCGGATCGCCGTCACCGGTGACCTGCTCGAGGAGCCAGCCGGGGACCTGCCCGCGCCGCTGCCCGCGGTCATCGGACCGGACACGGTGGCCTACTGCATGTACACCTCGGGCAGCACCGGGCAGCCCAAAGGGCGTGCAGATCAGCCACCGCTCGATCGCGGCCTTCTTCCGGGCCGTGCATCCGCTGCTGGAGGCCGACGGCGACGCCCGCTGCCTCAACACCTCACCGCTGCACTTCGACGTGTCCGTGGTGGACCTGCTCTACCCGCTGTCCCGCGGCGCCACCGTGCACCTCTCCCCCGCGCTGCCGCTGCCACCGCTGCTGCTGGGCACCCTGGAACGGGAGCGGATCACCCATATGGCGGCCGTCGGCTCCACGCTCCGGCTGCTGGCCGAGAGCAGCGACGGCTTCCGTACCCGCGACATCTCCGCCCTGCGCCGGCTGATGACCGGGGCGGAGGTGATCGACCCGCGCGCGGTGCAGCAGTGGCTGGCCGCCGCACCGGAGCTGACCGTGGTGAACGGCTACGGGCCCACCGAGGCCACCTGCCTGGTGCTGGCCGAGCGGATCGACCGGCGCGAGCCCGGGCGCACCGCGCACTACCCGATCGGCACCCCGCTGCCCGGGGTCACCCTCCGCTTCCTGGCCACCGACGGCTCCGCCGACGCCACCGGTCCCGGCGAGATCGCCGTCAGCGGCGAACAGGTCATGCTCGGCTACCTGGGCCGCGCCGAGGAGGAGGCCAGGGTCCTCACCTGGATCGACGGCGTCCGCTTCTACCGCACCGGCGATCTGGGCGAACTGCGGCCGGACGGCTCGGTGGAGTTCCACGGGCGGCGCGACGACGAGATCAAGCACCGCGGCTACCGGGTGAACCTGCAGGAGGTCAAGCAGGCCCTGGAGCAGCACCCGCAGGTGGCCAGGGCGTTCGCGGTCCAGGTGGTGGACGCCGCAGGCCGGGGGCTGATCGCCTGCGCGCTGCTGCCGAGCGACGCCCCGGCCGAGCCCGTCGGGTCCGGCTGGCACCTGTCCGCCGGTGACCCGGAGCAGATCACGGGCATCCACCACCATCTGCGGGAGCTGCTGCCGCCGTACATGGTCCCCGGCGAGCTGCGGGTGCTGTCGGCGCTGCCGGTGCTGTCCTCGGGCAAGCCCGACACCGCCGGTATCGCGCGGGCGCTGCGCACGGCCTGCGCCTCCCCCTCGGGCGGGCCGCGATGAACCTGCCACGGACCCGCGCCGCCGACCCCTCCTGTCTGCTGCCCCGGCGGCCGAGGAGTACCGGCTGCGCGTCCTGGACGTCCTCGCCGCCCGCCCGCAGCCGGACCCGGACGGTTCGGCGCAGGCGCTGCTCCGGGAGCTGGCCGGGGCCGGAGTGCTCAGCTCCGGCGCCGGTACGTCCCACCCCGGCGTCCCGGCCGGGCAGGAGCCCTGGTGGGCCCGCTTCGTACTCGCGGAGTGCCTGCACAACCAGCTGACGCCGCTTCAGGCGGCCGCCTTCGCGCTGCACCTGGAGGTCGCCGTGCCGGCGCTGGCCGCGCTCGGCGCGGAGCCCGTGGCGGCGGCGCAGCTGGTCGCCTGCCCGCTCCGCCCGGCAGCCGGCGGGGTCACCGCGACCCCGGCGCCCGCCGGGACCGCACTCGGCGGCGCGGCGCTCGACTGCGCGGCACTCGACGGCGTACTGCTCGACGGAGGCAGCGGGCCCTACCCGCTGAGTGACGGCGGGCGGACCGCCCTGGTCCCGCTGGCGCCGCGTCCCGGCGCCGACCCGGGCCTGCGGACGACCGCGCTGATCGCGCTGGACCAGCCCCGGGTGTCCGTACGGCCGGCCGGGCCCGGCCTCGCCGACCTCCGGCTCACCGGCCTGGCGGTGCCGGGCGACCAGTTGCTGCCGATCCGGCCCGAATGGCCGCTCGCGGCCGAGGTGTGGATCGCGGTGCACCGGGTCGCGACCGCGCAGGGGCTGCTGGCCGATGCCCACCGGCACGCGACCTCCAGGTCCTCCCTGGGCGCACCGCTGTGGGAGCACCAGTGGGTGAAGTTCGGCATCGCCCAGTCGGTCGCGCAGGTCGACGGCGTACGGCAGCTGGTGCGGCACGCCGCACGGCAGGCCGGGCTGGGCCGCTGCGCGCCGGAGCTGGCCGCGGCGGCCGGGCTGCGGTCGGCCCGGCTGCTGAACACGGTCAGCGCCCACTGCCTCCAGCTGCGGGGCGCGTCCGGGCATGTGCAGGCACGACGGTTGCAGGAGGTGCTGATGGAGTCGCGGCTGCTCACCGCCGCCTCCCAGGTGGAGGGCCGGGCCCGGGACACCTTCGCCGCGCTGGCCGCTGCGAACACGGCGGCCGCGGCTGCGGTGGCTGCGGCGAACGCGGCGAACACGGTGAACGCGGGTGGACGATGACCGATCGCCTGGAGCGCTACCGGCTCGACCTGGTCGACCTGGTGACGGCGCATCCCGAACTGTTCGGCGCGGCCGCCTGGGACACCCCCGCGGACAGCCCCCGGCCCGCGAGGCCGTCGCGGCGCTGGGCGCAGCCGGGCTGCTGGAGACGCCGGTCATGTCCGCGCAGCACACCGACGCCCGCACCCGGGCGCTGGGCCTGGCGCACTCGGCGGTGCTGCACGAGGTGCTGGGCCGCTGGCGGCCGGCGCGGTGGTGCTGACCCAGGTCGAGGTGGGCACCCGGCTGCTGTCCGGCTGCCTGCCGCAGGCCGAGGAGGTTCACGCCGCCGCGGCGGGCCGGTATCTGACGGCGCTGGCGGTCACCGAGCCCAGCGGCGGCCTGGACTTCGACGCGATGACCACCCGGGTGGAGGGCAGCGACGGCCTGGTGCTCAGCGGCGAGAAGTGGAGTTGCAGCAATGCGCCGTTCGCCGACGAGATCGTGGTGCTGGCCCGGGACCTGCGGTTCGCCGAGGGCAGCCCGGGGCGGCACACCCTGGTCCGGGTCCCGGCCTCGGCGCCGGGCGTCCGGGTGACGCCGCTGGAGTCCTTCGGCCACTACGGGATCACCGGCCGGGTCGAGCTGGAAGCCGTCCGGCTCGGCCCCGCGGTGCTGGGCTCACGCGGCAGCGGGCTGCTGCGGCTGATGCGGCACTGGGTGCACGAGCGGGTCATGCTGGCGCTGCGCGCGGTGTCGATGGCCGACTCGCTGCTCGCCGGTTCCGCCCCGCTGATCGCCCGGGAGGACCCGGATCTGCTGGCCGAGCTGTCCAGCCGGGCCGTGCAGGAGCGGATCGCGGTCCGGCACGCGCTGCGGCTGCTGGCCGACAACGACTGCGATCCGCGTACCGCCGCCGGCTGCAAGCTGCGCGCCGTGGATCTGCTGCGGCAGAGCGCGGAGGCGGCGCTGAACCGGTCCGGCGGGCCGGCGGCCGAGCGCGCCCTGCGCGACGCCCTGGGCCTGGCCCTGGCCGGGGCAGCGACGAGGCGCTGCTGATGCAGATAGCGAGGACGCTGTGAACCCCCCGTCGCCGGCCGGGTCGGACGCGGCGGAGCAGGCGCGCTGGCTGCCGGGCGGGCGCCCCGGGGACGCCCGGACGCTGCCGCTGTTCCTGCTGCCGCCCGCAGGCGGCGCGGCCGCGCTCTACCGGGACGACAGATGGCAGGACGACAGACGGCGGGACACCGGATCGGTCGGCGTGGGGGTGACCGGATATCCGGTGGAGCTCCCCGGCCGGGGCGCCCGGCTGGCCGAACCGCTGGTCACCGAGCTGGAGGAGCTGGTCCGGCGGCTGGACGACGCCTGCCGGCCCCGGCACGGGGAGCCGTGGGCGGTCCTCGGCCACAGCATGGGCGCGCTGCTGGCCACCGCCTGGGCGGCGCACGCCTGCCGCCTGGGGCACGGACCGCGCGCGCTGTATCTGAGCGCGGCCGCGCCGCCCTGGCACTCCCGGGCCCCGCTGGAGCTGACGGCAGGTGACGACGCGCAGCTGTGGCGGGCCCTGTCCGGCCTCGGCGGCGTCTCCCCGGCCCAGCTCGCCTCCCCGGCGGCGGCCAGGTATCTGACCCGGATCATGCGCGCCGACCTGACCGCGGTGGTACCGCTGTGCCTGCGGGCCCCGGAGCCGCTCGGCTGCCCGGTGGTGGTGCTCTCCGGCGCCGAGGACCCGGCCTGCCCGCCCGAACTGCTGGACGGCTGGCGCGAGCTGGCGGGCGGCGCCCATGCCGCCACCCGGCTGCCGGGCGCCCACTTCTACCGGTGCGGCCTCGGCGACCTCGCCCCGGTGGTCCGCGCCGACCTCGCCGGACGCCTCGCCGGACGCCTCGCCGGGGAGCTGACGGCCGCGACGGTCCCGGCAGCTCCCCGATGACCGGCTCCCCCCAGTGCTCCACTTCCCGAAGTGCCACCCGAAGTGCCACCCGAAGCGCCATGAGAAGCGCCACGAGAAAGGCCAGAGAAGATGCCGGAGACCCGGGTGTTCATGACCCGCAATGTTCTCGACCCGTTCTTCGAGGACGCCGCCCGGCAGTACCGCAGGGCATGGGCCGGGAGCAGCACCGGCGAGCGCTATCTGCCGCGCTGCTGGGCGCTGCTGGTCGGCGACTGGGCGCCGGACTCGATGCGGGTGACCGAGCTGCGCTGGGCGGGCAATGTCCGGGAGAGCGACGCGGTGGTGCTGGAGGAGTTCAGCGACGTGATCGTGCCCTGTTTCGGCACCCCCTACGCCGACGGGCGGCGCGGGTACTGGTGCGATCCGCGCGAACTGCTGGAGATCACCCGCGAGGTGGAGTCCAAGGGGCTGTCGGTCCTCGGCTCGGTGCACATGCACGCGGATGTGCACCGGTTCTGGCCGGAGCACGCGCAGGGGCAGTTGCTGAGCGAGTGTCCCACGGCGATGGACGAGTACCTCTTCCGCAACGGCGGCTGGCCGCTGAACATGATCGGCCATCTGGAGAGCGTGGACGGGCAGATCACCACCCGGCTGGGGTCTGGGCGCCGCCCGCCTTCGACGACGAGCAGGCGTCCGCCCCGGCGCTGCCCGTGCATCTGACCATGGGTGAGCTGCGGGACTGACCGCGCCCCCCCCACCGTCGTTCGCCGCTTGCCCACCGACAGGAGCCCGTCCCGTGCACGTAGAACGCCGACTCGCGGAGCTGGGTCTTGAGCTGCCCGCCGCGCCGCCCAGCCCGCCTGCGGGAGTGGCGCTGCCCTTCCCCTGGGTGCGGGTGTGGCAGGACCGGGCGTTTGTCTCCGGCCACGGGCCGACCGGCCCCGACGGACGGCTGACGACCGTGCTCGGGAAGGTCGGCGCCGAGTCTCCGAGCGTGCGGCCTACCAGGCCGCGCGCAGTACGGCACTGGCCGTACTGGCGAGCCTGAAAAGGGAGTTGGGTGATCTGGACCGGGTCACCCACTGGCTGCGGGTGTTCGGGATGGTCAATGCGGCGCCCGGATTCACCGCGGCACCGGCGGTGGTGAACGGGTTCTCCGACCTGATTCTCGAACTGTGGGGCCCGCAGGCCGGCGCACATGCGCGTGCGGCCGTGGGAGTGGCCGAACTGCCTTTCCGGATACCGGTGGAGATCGAGGCGGAGGTGGCCGTGGGGTGATCCGTCCGGCACGGTCCGACCGGTCTCTTCGAGGGGTCTCGCATGCTGAGAACTGCTCCACGCTCCTTGTCGGAGGTTCGTGGCTTAAGTAGCATCCCTCTTTGAGAATTGAGACGGATCGTATCGAAATATGAGACGGATCGAACATCTCCCTCGAACAACCCTCCGCCGAGCCGCCTGCGTTGGTGTGTGTCGGCATGCCAGGCAGGCACGCTAGGTGCCCCGCGAAGAAATGGACTACCCCATGGGTCGGACACTGGCCGAGAAGATCTGGGACGCGCATGTCGTCCGCCGCGCGGACGGCGAGCCGGATCTGCTGTACATCGATCTCCACATGCTGCACGAGGTGACCAGCCCGCAGGCGTTCGACGGCCTGCGGCTGGCCGGGCGTCCGGTGCGCAAGCCCGAGCACACCATCGCTACCGAGGACCACAACGTCCCCACCCTCGACATCGGGAACATCACCGACCCGGTGTCGAAGATTCAGCTGGAGACGCTGCGGCGGAACTGCGCGGAGTTCGGCGTCCGGATCCACTCCCTGGGCGACCCCGAGCAGGGTATTGTCTTCGTGGTCGGCCCCCAGCTCGGACTGGTCCAGCCCGGGATGACCATCGTCTGCGGCGACTCGCACACCTCGACCCTGGGCGCGTTCGGCGGCCTGGCCTTCGGCATCGGCACCAGCCAGGTCGAGCACGTCCTGGCCACGCAGACGCTGCCGATGGCGCCCTTCAAGACCATGTCGGTCACGGTCAACGGCACGCTCAAGCCGGGCGTCACCGCCAAGGACATCATCCTCGCGGTGATCGCCCGGATCGGTACCGGCGGTGGCCAGGGGTATGTCATCGAGTACCGCGGCGAGGCCATCCGCAACCTCTCCATGGAAGGCCGGCTGACGGTCTGCAACATGTCCATCGAGGGCGGCGCCCGGGCCGGCACCATCGCCCCGGACGAGACCACCTTCGAGTACCTCAAGGGGCGCCCGCACGCCCCGCAGGGCGAGGAGTGGGACGCGGCAGTCGAGTACTGGCGCACCCTGTACACCGACGACGACGCCGTCTTCGACCGCGAGGTGGTCATCGACGCCGACCAGCTCACCCCGTACGTGACCTGGGGCACCAACCCCGGCCAGGGTGCGCCGCTGAGCTCCTCGGTGCCGGACCCGGCGGACTTCGCGGACGCCGTCGAGCGCGCGGCGGCCGAGCAGGCGCTCAGCTACATGGGCCTCAAGGCGGGCACCCCGCTGCGCGAGGTCGAGATCAACACCGTCTTCCTGGGCTCCTGCACCAACGGGCGCATCGAGGACCTGCGGCTGGCGGCCGAGATCCTGCGCGGGCGCAAGGTCGCCGACAACGTCCAGATGCTGGTCGTCCCGGGCTCGGCGAAGGTCCGGCTCCAGGCCGAGGGCGAGGGCCTGGACACGGTCTTCAAGGAGGCCGGCGCCGAGTGGCGGTTCGCCGGGTGCTCGATGTGCCTGGGCATGAACCCCGACAAGCTGGCGCCGGGCGAGCGGAGCGCCTCCACCTCCAACCGCAACTTCGAAGGACGTCAGGGCAAGGGCGGCCGTACCCACCTGGTCTCCCCCGCCGTCGCCGCCGCCTCGGCGGTCCGCGGCCGCCTGTCCTCCCCCGCAGACCTCTGACCGAGCGCGAAGAAAGAGAAGCAACCATGGACAAGTTCACCGTGCACACGGGCCGGGTCGTCCCGCTGCGGCTGAGCAACGTCGACACCGACCAGATCATCCCGGCCGAGTACCTGAAGCGGGTCACCCGCACGGGCTTCGGCGACGGGCTGTTCGCGGTCTGGCGGGACCAGCCCGACTTCGTGCTCAACCGCACCGAGCGCGCCGGGGCCGATGTGCTGGTCGCCGGACCGGAGTTCGGCACCGGCTCCTCCCGCGAGCACGCGGTGTGGGCCCTCCAGGACTACGGCTTCCGGACGGTGCTCTCCTCGCGGTTCGCCGACATCTTCCGCGGGAACTCCCTCAAGGCCGGTCTGCTGACCGTGCTGCTGCCGCAGGAGCAGATCGAGGAGATCTGGGCGCTGACCGAGGCCGATCCGACGGTGGAGCTCACCGTCGACCTGATCGAACGTCAGGTCCGGATCGCCGACCGCGTCTTCGCGTTCGACCTCGACGACCACAGCCGGCGCCGGCTGCTGGAGGGTCTGGACGACATCTCCATCACCTTCCAGCACCTGGACGAGATCGAGGCGTACGAGGCCACCAGGCCCTCGTTCAAGCCGCGCACGCTCCCGGTTCCGGTCGCGTAGCACCACGGCCGGGCCCGGTTCCGCCCGGGCCCGGCCGTCCCCCGACTTCACTGACCCCATTCCAACCGCGTCCACACAAAGGAAAGAGATCATGGCAAAGGGTGACTTCGAGCTTCGCGGCATGCCGCGCCGCCCCGCGTTCGACCTCCTTGAGGGCTACATCATGTGTTCGGTCCTGGCCTCGCTGGACGACGCGGGGACCCTGGAGCTCCTCGCCGAGCGCGGGATCACCATCGACGAGGTCGGCGGGAACCACCAGCTCGCCCGGGACACCGTGCTCTACCTCGCCGACCGCGGCGTGGTCGCCCCCGACGGCGACCGCTACCAGCTCACCCACTACGGCAAGGAGCTGCTGCGGGACAAGGGCTACATCTACTGGATAGCCGGTGGCTTCGGCGAACCCTTCTGGCGCTTCAAGGAGCTGGTCGCCGGTACGCACCACTACGGCCACGACATCGTCCGGGACGGACGCATTGTCGCCATCTCCTCCGCCGATCTGGGCCTGGAGGACATCAAGCCCTATGTCCACTCCCTGCTCTCGGAGATCGACTACACCCGCGCGGCCGACCTCGGCTGCGGCAACGCCCGCAACCTGATCGGGATCTGCGGCATCAAGGGCGCCGAGGGCGTGGGCGTCGACATCAGCCCGGAGGCCGTGGCCGAGGCCCGCCAGGAGGTCGCCAAGGCGGGCCTGGAAGGCAAGATCCAGATCTACGAGGCCGACGCCTCCGATGCCTCCGCCCTGCCCCGGCTGGAGGAGGTCGACCTGCTCGTCGGCTTCTTCTTCATGCACGAGGTGCTCGGCCAGGGCCTGGACGCCTTCATCGAGTTCCTGCGCGGCGTGGCCGCCCGCCTGCCGATCGGCGCCCATGTGCTGGCCGCCGAGGTGCTGCCGCCCGAGCGCGACCGCGCCTACCCGGAGGCGTTCACCCCGGAGTTCACCCTCATCCACGCGCTGATGGGCCAGGGTCTGCTCAGCGAGGAGGGCTGGTGCGACGCCTTCCGCAAGGGCGGCTTCGAGATCAAGAAGACCATCCGGCCGAACATCCCCGGCGGCCTGCTGCTGCTGGCCCAGCGCACCGTTTGATGCCGGCTCCCACGCCTCCGGACGGAACCACAGCCACCGACGCGACTGCCGCAGGCGCAACCGCCGCCCACGCGGCAGCCCTCAGCGGAACGCAACTCGCCGCCGCCGTGAGCACGGCGGTCTACACCGCGGGCGCGGCGTTCATGCTCTCCCCATCGACCACACAGGCGGGGCTCGATCTCGGCTTCACCTCCATGCCGGAGTTCTATGTGGCCGGCCGGGGCGGCGTCCTCGGGGACGTCGACGCCTCGGTGGTGACCGCCGCATTCGGCTTCTTCGCCGACGACTGGGTCCGCCCCCGCTGGGAGAGCGCCACAGCGCACCTCCCGGCCCGCGAGGCAGGACGCAACTACGGCGCCCGATGCGCGGCCTGGGGACGCGCCCACCTGGACGAGAGCCCCGAACTGACCCGTCTGGTCGGCTACACCACTCGCATCACAACTGCCGTGGACAGCTCCGGACTTGCGTTGTTCGCCGGCTGGCGGGCCGAACCCGCCGCGACCGACACCCCCGGGCGCGCCATGCAACTTGTGCACCTCCTGCGGGAGTGGCGCGGCGGGCTGCTCCTGGCCGCCGTACTCTCGGCCGGCCTGTCCACCCGTGACGCCGTGCTGGCCGACGGCGGCCCCGAGCACGCCGGTAACCACGGCTGGCCCGGGCTGGCCCCCGCGGACGCCGCACTGTCCGAACGCCTGGCCCAGTGCCTGGCGTCGACCGACCGGCTCTGCGGCAGCCTCTACGAAAGCGTGCTGGCACCGGCGGAGCGTTCGGACTTCGCCGAGATCGTCCACGCGCTGCTGGCGCCGCTCGCGCCGCACAGCTGACGCTACGTCAATTCTTGTCATTGGAAGGGAACACCCATGCCTATTGTGACCATCAAGGTGGGCGCCGAGGGCGTCACCCGTGAGCAGAAGGCCAAGCTCTGCGAAGGCGTCACCGCCGTCGTGCACGAGGTGCTGGCCAAGGACCCGGAGCGGGTCTATGTGCTCGTCGACGAAATCCCCGTCGACAACTGGTCCGCCGGTTCGGAACTGCTCAGCGCCCGCCGCGCCCGGGGCTTCAACGGCATCTGCGACTGCGGCGAGCACGAGGAGTTCCTCGCCGAGCGCGAGGCCCGGCTCAAGGCCGCCGCGCAGGACGCCGAGTAGCCCGCACCGCGCCGGCGCCCGACAGCGCGACACAACGCAACGCAACGCACTCCTCCCACCGCACAGCCCGACCCGAAGGGGCACGAGCGTGTTCATCATCACCATCCACTACACCACCGACGACCTCCAGGCGGTGGCCGCCCTGCGGCCCGAGCACTACGCCTATCTAGGCCCCCACTTCGAGAGCGGGCTGTTCCTGCTCGGCGGCCGGCTGGTCCCCGACCGGCGGGTGATGATCGCCCAGGGGGGCGACCGCGACCTGGTGGAGCGCCTTTTCGCAGGCGAGCCCTACTACCTCGCCACCTACAGCATCACCGAAATCATGCCCACCAAGGTCGGCCAGGCCCTGGCCGGGATCATCGAGCCCCAGCCGATCTGACTCCCGCAGCACCGACCGCCGACAGCTCCCTCCCCGCCCGTGAGGCTTGACGTGACACAAACCCCGACCGCACCGCTGACGCGTCCCACCAGGACGCCGAACCGGTCAATCGCCCTGCTGGTCATCTCGATCGGCCTGTTCATGGTCAGCGTTGACACCACCGCCGTCAACGTCGCGCTGCCCGCCCTGCGGCACACCCTGGGCTCGCAGATGGTGGGCATCCAGTGGGTGGTCGACAGCTACACGCTCATCTTCGCGGCGACACTGCTGTCGGCGGGCGCCGCGGGCGACCGCCTCGGGCCCCGAAGAGTGTTCCAGTGGGGTCTGCTGCTGTTCTCGGTGGCGTCGGCGGCCTGCGGCGTCTCGCCGTCGGTGTGGACGCTGACGCTTGCCCGCGGCATCCAGGGGATCGGCGCCGCCATGCTGGTGGCCACCTCGCTGCCGCTGCTCCAGGCCATGTACCCGACCGGCCCGGAGCGCGCCCGGGCCTTCGGCATCTGGGGCGGGGTCGGCGGGGTCGCGGTGGCGGTGGGACCGGTCATCGGCGGCGTGCTGGTCTCGCTGCTGGGCTGGCGTGCCGTCTTCGACATCAACGTGCCCCTGGGCATCCTCGGGTTCGTGGTCGCGGCGCGGACCATCGTCGCCGTCCCCGGCCGCCCCCGCCAACTGGACCTGGCCGCCCAGGCGGTGAGCCTGGTGGCGCTGGGCGGTATCACCTACGCCTCGATCGAGGCCGGCTCGGCGGGCTGGACCACACCGCAGGTGCTGTGGGTGTTCGTGGTCGCCGTACTCGCCGCCGTGGCGTTCGTCGTGCTCGAACGGCGGGCCGACTCACCCATGCTCGACCTCGGCTTCTTCCGCGACCGGGCGTTCTCGGTGGCCGCGCTCAGCGGCCTGCTCAACAACTTCGGCTTCTACGGCCAGCTGTTCGTCATCGGCCTCTTCTTCCAGGGCGACGCCGGCTACTCCGCCGTGCGCACCGGCTTCGCCCTGCTCCCCCAGGCCGCGGCGGCCGCCGCGGCCGCGTTCCTCTGCGGCCGGGTCAACGCCCGCACCGGCCCGCGGCTGCCCATGCTGGGCGGGCTGGGCTCCGGCGCCGTCGGCGCCTGCCTGCTCGGCCTGTGCACCCCGCACACCTCCTACCTGCTGATGCTGCTGCCGCTGATCGCGGTCGGCTTCGCGGTCGGCTTCACCGCGCCCGCCGCCATGACCGTGGTCATGGGCCGGGTGGCCCCCGAGCGCGGCGGCATCGCCTCCGGCGTCATCAACGCCGCCCGCCAGGTCGGCAGCGTCCTCGGCGTGGCCATCCTGGGCGCGCTGTACGGCAATATCTCGGGCAGCCACGCCCTGGCCGTGCTCCAGGTCGCCGCCGGGGGCTACGCCCTGGCCTTCCTCCTGGTCAACGCCTTTGTCACCAAGCCGGGTTCAGCGGCGAAGCCCGGCAAGTGAACGTCCCCGATCCCCAACACCCCGTGCCGAGGCAGCCATGGAATACCTGACGTACATCCAGTCCACCTGGCCCGCGGACGGCGATCCGGCCCGCCTGGCCGAACTGATGACGGCGGAGCGCGAGCGGATCAGCGAATTCGTCCGGGAGGGCGCGGTGATCCGGATGTGGCGCGACCCGGGCCAGTGGTCCACCTGGATCCTCTGGTCCCTGCCCGGCCCGGACGAACTCCACCGCGCCATCACCTCACTGCCGATGTACGCCTGGCTCAAGGTCACCCTGCACCCGCTGGCGACCCACCCCACCGACCCTGCTCAGAACCTGAGTTGACGATATGTCAGCCAATCGGAGCGGCCGCGCTCACCAGGGCAGCGGCCCCTCGGCGTCGAAGTAGCCGCCGGTCGGGCCGTCCGGGCCGAGCTGCGCCATCCGGACGATGATCTCCGCGCCCTGCTCGACGGTCTGGATGCCCGTGTGGCCGTTGAGGTCGGTCGCGGTGTAGCCGGGCTCGACCGCGTTGATCCGCATGCCCGGGAACGCCTTCGCATACTGCAGGGTGACCATGTTCACCGCGGCCTTGGACGCCGGATAGGCGACGCCCGGGTAGGCGTGGGTCGGCGTGCCCGGGGTGCTGACCAGGGTCAGCGAGGCCAGTCCGCTGCTGACATTGACCACCACCGGCGCCGCCGAGCGCAGCAGCAGCGGCAGGAACGCGTGGGTCACCCGCACCGTCCCGAAGACGTTGGTGTCAAAGGTTTCCCGCATCGCCTCGGCGGTCAGCTCCGCCGCGCCGACCACGGTGTTGCCCTCGCCCCGGCTCTCGATACCCGCGTTGTTGACCAGGACGTCCAGCCCGCCGGCGGCCTCGACGGCCTTGGCCGCGGCCGCCACCGAGGCGTCGTCGGTGACGTCCAGCTGCACCAGCCGCGCCCCCAGCCGCTCGGCGGCCACCCGGCCGCGTTCGGCGTCCCGGCTGCCGATCCAGACGGTGTGGCCCGCCGCGACAAGCCGACGGGCGGTCTCGAAGCCGAGACCCTTGTTCGCTCCGGTGATCAGTGTCGTTGTCATGCCTCCACGATCCCGCGCCGCCCCGGGGAGTGCCATCCGTCCGGTCTTCCTGGGACTGCCGGTACCAGGCAGTCCCGGCCGGGACAGGGCGCCGAACGCCTGGCCCTGCCCGCTGTCCTCGGCGCCCAGAGCCTGGTCGGCTAGCCTCGCGGTGCCGGCCGGTCCCAGCCGGCCCTGTTGACCTTGCCCCTCGGGGAAGGCCCAGCATCGGTGGAGCCGGGCACCGGGCCCGGCACGAGGAGGGTGAGCGTGGAGCTGCTGACGATCGGGGCCTTCGCCCGCGCATCCCGGCTGTCCCCGAAGGCACTGCGGCTGTACGACGAGCTGGAGCTGCTGCGCCCGGCGCAGGTCGATCCGGCCAGCGGCTACCGGTTCTACCACCCGGAGCAGCTGGAGCGGGCCAGGCTGGTCGCCTGGCTGCGACGGCTGGGCATGCCGCTGGTCCGGATCAGGCGGGTGCTGGAGCTGGAGCCGGACCTGGCCGCCGACGAGGTCGCCGGGTACTGGGCCCAGGTGATGGCCGAGACCGCCGCCCGCCAGGATCTGGCCGCCTTCCTCGTGGACCACCTGAAAGGCAGGGACACCACCATGAACAGCACACCGACCGCTCTGCGGATCCGCTACGCCGCGCGCTCCGACGCCGGACTGGTCCGCGCCCGCAACGACGACACGGCCTACGCGGGCACCCGCCTGGTAGCGGTCGCCGACGGCATGGGTGCCCAGGGCGGCGGCGACCGCGCCAGCGCCGCCGCGATCGAGGCGCTGAAGCAGCTGGACCACCAGCCGCCCGCCGGGGACCTGCTGAACGCGCTCGAAGAGGCGGTCGCCCGGGCGGACGCCAGTGTGGCCGGCCTGGCCCGCTCCGAGCCGGAGCTGCCGGGGCTCGGCACCACCCTGACCGCCATGCTGTGGTCGGGTTCGCAGCTCGCCCTGGTGCACATCGGCGACTCGCGCGCCTACCTGCTGCGCGACGGCGAGCTGTTCCAGATCACCCACGACCACACCCTGGTGCAGTCGATGGTGGACGAGGGCCGGCTGACCCTGGACGAGGCCGCCTCGCACCCGCAGCGCGCGCTGCTGATCCGGGCGCTGACAGGCGGCGGGACCAGGCCGGACCTGTCGCTGCACACCGCCCGGGCGGGCGACCGCTATCTGCTCTGCTCCGACGGCCTGTCCGCCGTGGTGCCGGGCGACCGGCTGCACACCGTGCTCAGCACCGTCGCCGACCCGGAGCAGGTGGTCCAGCAGCTGGTGGAGCTGGCCAACCGGAACGGCGGCCCGGACAACATCGCCTGCGCGCTGGCCGACGTCACCGCCGAGTCGCCGAGCTGACCCCGGCCGCGGCCGGGCCTAGACTGCGGGTCTGTGACCCATTCCGATCTCGCCCGCCGCATCCACGCCGTCTCCCACCTGACCGGCCAGTTCACTCTCCGCTCCGGACTGACGGCCACCGAGTACTTCGACAAGTACCGCTTCGAAGCCGACCCGGTGCTGCTGGACGAGATCGGCCGGCAGCTGGCCCCGCGGGTACCGCCGGAGACGGAGGTACTGGCCGGACTGGAGCTGGGCGGCATCCCGGTGGTGACCGCGCTCGGCCGCCACACCGGACTGCCCTGCGCGTTCGTCGCAAGCAGGCGAAGCCGTACGGCACCTGCCGCCTCGCCGAGGGCGCGGAGGTCGCGGGCCGCCGGGTACTGGTGGTCGAGGACGTGGTCACCAGCGCGGCCAGATCATCCTGTCCACGGCCGACCTGCGCGCCCTGGCGCCCAGGTGCAGCAGGCCCTGTGCGTGATCGACCGCGAGCAGGGCGGCTCCGAGGCCCTCGCCGCCGAGGGCATCCAGCTCCTCCCCTCCTCACCGCCACCGACCTGCGCGCCGCCACCGGCTGACCGGCGGCCGCTGCTGCCGCCACTGGAGCTGCGGGAGCCCCGGGCCCTGTCGGCCCGGAGCTCCCGCAGTAGTTCGGCAGAGCAACTGACCGAACGTCAATTTTTCTGCAAGCCTCGGCAGTTCAGGAGGAAGGCGTGGCCACGTCGGCGTTGTAGTGCCAGTAGCCGAGCAGCGGGTGGTCGGGGTGTTCGCGTCGCTGACCGGTTCCTCGCGGACGTAGGTGCCCGTGTCGAAGGCGTCGTACATCTGCGGCACGCCGTCGACCACACCCGCGTAGATGCCCACATGGTCGGTGTTGCCGGTGCTGGTGCCGAAGAAGAGCAGGTCGCCGGGGACCGCCTGGCCGGCCGGCACCTGGGCGCCCTGGACGATCTGCTCGTCGGTGCCGCCCGACCCGAGCACGTCGTAGTCGGCGGCCTCGGAGTACATCAGCCGGACGAAGCCGGAGCAGTCCAGGCCGACGGTGTGCGAGCCCTCGCACACGCCGTTGTCGTACCCTGCGTCCGGCGGCACGCACTCGCCGATGGTCGGCCCGGGGGTCGGGCGTGGCCGCCGCGTAGGGAGTAGGGCATGGTTCCGGTGGCGGCCATCGCCCTGGCGTCGGCGATCACATAGGGCTGGATCGGCCTGCCCTGGCCGGGGCAGCCGGTGGGCGGGCAGCGGTAGGCGCCGGAGTCGTGGATCGCGGCCTTGGTCTGCGGCCCGACCTGGCCGTCGACGTGCAGCCCGCGCGCGGCCTGGAACGCCTCGACCGCGGCGAAGGTGTGGACGCCGAAGTCACCGTCCACCGCGAGATCCGCGCCCGAGGAGTTCAGGTAGCTCTGCAACTCGGTGACGCAGCCGTCGTGCTCGCCCTCGGTCATATCGACCGGGCAGAACCAGGAGTCGAGGTTCACCGCGGGCGGTGCGCCGCTGACGTCGGCATACAGCGCGGCCTTGGTCCGCGGACCGGCCTGGCCGTCCGCGCTCAGCCCGTGGGCGGACTGGAACGCCTCGACCGCGGCCAGCGTGTTCGGGCCGAAGTCGCCGTCCACGGCTATGGTGGCGCCCCGGTCGTCGAGCATCGCCTGCATCGCGGTGACGCAGCCGTCGTCCTCGCCCTCGGTGATGTTCACCGGGCACTGCGAGGACAGCAGGTTCACCGTGGACGCGGTGGTGCCGGTGCTGCTGTACAGCGTGGCCTTGGTCTGCGGGCCGACCTGCCCGTCCACGCCCAGCCCGTGGGCCGACTGGAACGCCTGCACCGCGGCCAGCGTGTCCGCGCCGAAGTCACCGTCCACCGCCAGGTGCGCGCCCTGCTGGTCGAGCAGGGCCTGGAGGGCGGTGACGCAGCCGTCGTGCTCGCCCGCGGTGATGTTCGCCGGGCACTGCGTGGAGCGCAGGTCGATCGGGTCCGGCGCGGAGGTGGAGGTGATGTACAGCTGCCCCTTGGTCAGCGGGCCGACCTGGCCGTCGACGGCGATACCGGCCTCGGACTGGAAGGTGCGCACCGCGGCCAGCGTGCCGGGGCCGAAGTCGCCGTCCGCCGCCAGGTGATAGCCGTGGGTGTCCAGCAGCAGCTGGAGCTGGGTGACGCAGCCGTCGTGCTCGCCCTGGGTGATACTGGCCGGGCAGGCGGAGGAGTTCAGGTTCACCGGCGCCGGGGCCGCGAACGCGGGCGTGCCCAGGCCGCCGGCCAGGGCCGCTGCCAGGGCCATGGGCAGCAGGACCCGGCGGGCCGCACGCAGACGTGCCGATTTCAACACATGCATCGATGTCCTCGTTGGTTCGAAGAGCCGGAGAGCCACAGGTGCCTTGCCACAGCAGGCTGCCCGCTGCGGGGTCCCGCCGCCAGACCGCCCCGGCCAACTGCCGAGATCTTGAGACGCGGCAGCCCCGACCTGCGAACCAGGCGCACCCCGGGACGCCGCGGCGGGACGCCGGGCCGGCACAGGAGGCCGGGACAGCGGGCCGGGACAGCGGGCCGGGACAGGTGGGCGCCCGGAGGCGACATGACCGGGCGTCGCGGCGCCGGTCACCGCGAGGTTCCCCTTCCGGCGCAACAGCGGCGCTGCGACCTGGAACAACCCCCGGCGCACCACCGCGTCGCGCGGCTCCGGACAGAGTCCGTTGCTTGACTGAGCGTCAGTTCGAAGCTTGACTTCCACTCGTCCCTCGCCGCTCCAGCCAAGGGACGCACTGCGTCGGGCCGGTGCGGTCTCCACGCGCCACAGGCATGCCCGGGCCCGGGCGGCGTGCGCAGGCGCCGCTGCCACCCCGGGCGGGCGGCCTGCGGAATCCATCCCGACCCCACCAGGAGGACTGCCCGTGCCCGAAGACAGCGTTGGACACAGCCCCGACCGCTCCGACATCCCCGGCAGCGGCACTGACAGCGACGGCGGACCGGGTGTCTCCCGCCGCGGTCTGGTCAGGAACGCGGCGGGGGCCGGAGCCGCCGGACTCGCCGCGGGGCTGCTGCTGAGCACCACGGCCGGATCCGCGCACGCGGTCGGCGAAGAGCACTCGCACGGCCACCGTCCCGGTGCGGCCGAGGACGGCGGCGAGCCGTTCATCGTCCATGTCCGGGACCTGGGGACCGGTGAGATGGAGATCTTCCACGGCCACCGCCTGCACCGCGTGCGGGACCGCAAGCTCGCCACGGCCCTGCGGTACGCACTGCGCTGAGCGGTGCCCCCGCGCCGGGCGGACGGCGGCCTTCCCCGGCATCCGCCCGCCCGGCGTCCCCTGGCCGACACCGGTCGGCTCCAGCCCCTGCCCCGCTTCGGAACCACAGCAAGGACCCTTCATGTCGTCCCACCGCGAAGCCCCCGAGATCTCCAAGGACCCGGTGGCGGACAGCACCGACGTCTACGCGTTCGTCAGCCCCGACGACTGCACCACCGTCACCCTGATCGCCAACTACATCCCGCTGCAAGGCGCGGCGGGCGGACCCAACTTCTACGAGTTCGGCGACGACGTCCGCTACGAGATCCATGTCGACAACACCGGCGACGGCCGGCCCGACGTCAGCTACCAGTTCGACTTCACCACCCATGTCCGGGACGCGGACACCTTCCTCTACAACACCGGGCCGATCGACTCGCTCGACTCGCGCAACTGGAACCGCTTCCAGACGTACACGGTGACCCGGGTCGAGGCCGGCGGCCGCAGCACCGTGCTGGGCCGCGACCTGGCCAGCCCGCCCTGCAACATCGGCCCGCTGTCCACCCCGCACTACGACCGGCTCGCCGCCGAGGCCGTGCACAGCCTCGGCCGGCACCGCAAGGTCTTCGCCGGGCAGCGCGCCGAGGGCTTCTACGTCGACCTGGGCGCCATCTTCGACCTCGCCAACCTGCGCCCCTTCCAGCAGCTGCACGAGCAGTACGGCCTGCACCTCTTCGACAAGCCGGCGCCCGGGGTGAACACCACCAGGGAGCTGAACGTCCACAGCCTGGCCGTCCAGGTGCCGATCGCCGAGCTGACCCGGGGCGGCTGGAACGGCAGCAATGTCGACGACCCGCGCGCCACCATCGGGGTGTGGACCACCGCCAGCCGGCGCCAGCCCGGATCATCGAGCCCGGAACCGGCAAGGAGCACGAGTCCGGACCGTATGTCCAGGTCTCCCGGCTGGGCAACCCGCTGTTCAACGAGGTCCTGGTGCCGATGGCCCGCAAGGACCAGTGGAACGCGCTGCCGCCGGCCGACGACAAGCTGTTCGCCCAGTACGTCGCCCACCCGGAGCTGGCCAAGCTGCTCCCGGCCCTGTACCCGGGCGTCTTCAACAACCTGGAGAAGCTCGACCAGGCCGGGACCAGCCGCGCGGACCTGCTGGCGATCCTGCTCACCGGCATCCCCCAGGGGGTCGTCCCCGGCTTCCAGAACTACACCGGCAGCACCCAGGCCGACATGCTGCGCCTGAACGTGGCGGTGCCCCCGGCGAAGAAGCCGAGATCCTGGGCCTGATCGGCGGCGACGGCCGGCTTCCCAACGGCCGCCGGGTCTTCGACGACGTGGTCACCGTGGAGCTGCGGGCCATCGCCGGGTACACCTACGCGCTGGTCGACACGAAGTACACCCCCGCGGGGCGGCGAGCCTGGTCACCGACGGGCTGACCCCGAAGGACGTGAAGAACCCGTACCTGGACCAGTTCCCCTACCTCGGCGAGCCCTACGACGGCTTCTACAACCGTCCTGACCGACCCCCTGGGCGGGCGGGCGGCACCGGCGCCGCCCGTCTGTGCACCCGCACCACCGCGACCGCTGGAGACCCGTGACCGACGCACACCACACGACACCCACAGGACGCAGCACACACGCACCGTGCCGCGCCGTCCCGCGAGGGCAGCGTCGTCCTGGACATCGGGGAGGACACCGGGGCGCTGATCATCCACACCGGTCCCGAGCAGGACGGGCGCGAGATCGAGGTGAGCCCGGTGGACGCCCCGGAACGCCGGACCCACGCGCGGTGCGCCCGCGCCACCTGCCCGGACGCACCATCTACAGCGTCGTGATCACCCCTGCCCGCGGGCGAGTATACCCTCTGGCGGGACCACGACACCGCGGAGTCGGTGGTCAGCGTCCCCGGCGGGGCGTCCGCGAGTACCGCTGGACATGACCGGCCCCACGGCCCCGGCGCCGGCCGGGGAGGGCCGGACAGCCCGGACCTCAGCGGGCTGAGGTGCCTGGTGACCGGGGCGAGCGGCTACATCGGCGGCCGGCTCGTCCCGGTCCTGCTCGCGTCCGGGGCCTCGGTGCGCTGCCTGCTGCGCGACCCGGGGCGGCTGCGCGACCAGCCGTGGGCCGGTCAGGTGCAGCGGGTGCAGGGGGACGTCACCCGCCCGCCGAGCCTCGCGGGCGCGTTCGACGGGGTGGATGTCGCCTACTACCTGGTGCACGCACTGGGCACCGGCGGTTCCTTCGAGCGGACCGACGCCGAGGCGGCCCGGGCGTTCGCGGCCGCGGCCGCCGCCGCGGGCGTCCGCCGGATCGTCTACCTGGGCGGTCTGACCCCCCGTGGGTGGCCGAGTCGGAACTGTCCGCGCATCTGCGCTCGCGGGCCGAGGTCGGGCGGATCCTGCGGGACAGCGGTGTGCCCACCACCGAGCTGCGCGCGGCGGTGGTGCTGGGCTCGGGTTCGGCGTCGTTCGAGATGCTGCGCTATCTGACCGAGCGGCTGCCGGTGATGGTCACCCCAGCTGGGTCGGCACCCGGATCCAGCCGATCGCCGTGCGCGATGTGCTGCGCTACCTGGTGGGTTCGGCGCTGATGCCGCCGGAGGTGAACCGGAGCTTCGACATCGGTGGTCCGGATGTGCTGACCTACCGCCGGATGATGCTGCGCTACGCGGAGGTCGCCGGGCTGCCGCGGCGGCTGATCGTGCCGGTGCCGGTGCTGACCCCCTCCCTGTCCAGCCACTGGGTGGGGCTGGTGACCCCGGTGCCCAGCGGCATCGCCCGCCCGCTGGTGGAGTCGCTCCGGTACGAGGTGGTGTGCCGCGAGCACGACATCGCCGGGTACGTGCCCGATCCCGAGGGCGGGCTCATCGGCTTCGAGGAGGCGGTGGCGCTGGCCCTGGTCCGGATCCGGCAGGCGCGGGTGGAGACCGGTGGTCGTCGGCGTCGCTGCCGGGCGCGCCCAGCGACCCGCTGCCGAGCGACCCGCAGTGGGCGGGCGGCAGCCTGTTCCAGGACCTGCGGGAGATCCCGGTGGACGTCCCGCCACAGGCGCTGTGGGAGGTGATCGAGGGGATCGGCGGCGACAACGGCTGGTACTCCTTCCCGCTGGCGTGGTCGGTACGCGGCTGGCTGGACCGGCTGGTGGGCGGCGTGGGCCTGCGGCGCGGCCGACGCGACCGGGACCGGCTGCGGGTGGGTGACTCGCTGGACTTCTGGCGGGTGGAGGAGCTGGTGCCGGGCCGGCTGCTGCGGCTGCGTGCCGAGATGCGGCTGCCCGGTCTGGCCTGGCTGGAGCTGGGGGTGGAGGCAACGCCGCAGGGCACGGCGCGCTACCGGCAGCTGGCGCTGTTCCAGCCACGCGGCCTGGCCGGGCAGCTCTACTGGTGGAGCGTGGCTCCGTTCCACTCGGTGGTGTTCGGCGGCATGGCCCGCAACATCGCCGGGAAGGCCCGGCAGACGGCGGCCGCCGGGCGGGGCGACGGCCCGGAATTCCGCCCGGCCGGGCGGGACTGACGCCCCCGGGACTGAAGGACAGCCACGCGGCCGGTCGGCCCCGGGCGGCCGACCCGCGTTGCCGGGCTGTGCGGCGGAGGTTAGCGTGCGAGGAACCGGGCAGGCGCTGCGGGCGGGCAGGCTGCCCGCCCCAACGCGGGGCCGAGGGCAGGCGGATCCGACCTGTCGCCGTCATCGGCTCCCCCATGCGCGCTTCGGAGGTGGCCGGTGACCAACCCCGCGAGTCCCCCGGCGGACAACGGCTCCACTACGAGCGGACCAAGGGACGACGGCGGGGACGGCGCGGGTGTTGTGCTCAGCCTGATCCCGGCCCGGCTGGACCGGCTGGGCTGGTCCGGCTTCCACACCCGGCTGGTGATCGCCCTGGGCGTGGCCTGGGTGCTGGACGGGCTGGAGATCACCATCGCCAGCAATGTCACCAGCATCCTGACCCAGAAGGACACGCTGAACCTGTCCTCGGCCTCGGTGAGCTTCTCGGTCGGGACGGTCTACCTGCTGGGCGAGGTCGCCGGGGCCCTGGTCTTCGGCTGGCTCTCGGACAAGTGGGGCCGGCGCAACCTCTTCATGATCACCCTGGGCGTCTACCTGGCCGGTGGAGCGCTCACCGCGTGCACCGCCGGGCACTCGCAGGGCTGGGTGATCTGGCTGGACGCCACCCGCTTCATCGCGGGCATGGGCATCGGCGGCGAGTACGCCGCCATCAACTCGGCCATCGACGAGCTGATCCCGGCCCGCTACCGGGGCCGGGTGGACATCGCCATCAACGGGACCTACTGGGGCGGCGCGCTGCTGGCCACCGTGTTCACCCTGGCCGTGGTGAACAACCTGCCCGCGAGCTACGCCTGGCGGGTGGCCTTCCTGCTGGGGCCGGTACTGGGCTTCGTGATCATCTTCGTCCGCAAGAACCTGCCGGAGAGCCCGCGCTGGCTGATCATGCACGGCCGGGTGGACGAGGCCGAGCAGGCGGTGGCGGAGATCGAGCGCAGCGTGGACGCCACCGGTGGCACGCTCGCGCCGGTCGACGAGTCCAAGGCCATCGAGGTGGTGGCGGCGGGCAGCATCGGCTTTGTCACCCTGGCCCGGACCCTGTTCACCCGCTACCCCAGCCGCTCGGTGCTGGGCGCGTCCTTGATGATCACTCAGTCGTTCCTCTACAACGCCATCTTCTTCACCTACACCCTGGTGCTCACCAAGATCTACGGAGTGCCCAGCGGCGACACCGCGTACTACTTCATCTTCTTCGCGCTGGGGAACCTGATCGGCCCACTGGCCCTCGGTCACCTGTTCGACAGCATCGGCCGCCGGAAGATGATCTCCGGGACCTACTTCATCTCCGGCGTGCTGCTGGCCGGCAGCGCCTTCCTGTTCAAGGCGGGGCTGCTCAACGCGGTCACCCAGACGGCGTGCTGGTGCGTCATCTTCTTCTTCGCCTCGGCCGGCGCCAGCGCGGCCTATCTGACGGTCAGCGAGATCTTCCCGGTGGAGGTGCGGGCCAAGGCCATCGCGGTGTTCTTTGTCATCGCCCAGTCGTTCGGGCGTTCGGGCCCTGGCTCTACGGGCAGCTGATCGGCACCGGCCACGACCACTTCAAGCTGTTCATCGGCTATCTGATCGGAGCCGGCGTGATGATCATCGGTGCGGTGGTCGAGGTCTTCCTGGGCGTGGACGCCGAGGGCCGCTCGCTGGAGGACATCGCCGGCCCGCTCTCCTCCTCCCGGCCCGGCCATCTGGCCAACCCCAGCGGCGCCCCCCGCCCGCCACCGCCCGCCCCGACCCGGGCCTGTGACGCACGATGCCCCGCCGCCCGGTCCAGGGCAGCGGGGCATCCGCGGGTGGGGCGCGCGTTCACCCGCCCCTCGGGGCTAGCCCCCGAACGCGTCGGCGGCGTTGGGCGCGGCTCGATCTCGTCCTCGATCGAGGCCGCGACGGCGCCCTCGCTCGCGGCGGCGGCCTCCGCGCGGGCCCGGGCCTGGTTGCCGGAGACCATCCGCAGCGGGACCTCCTTCAGCATGCAGGAGAACAGCACCCCCAGCAGCAGCAGGACCGCGACGATGACGAAGACCACGTCCGCGGCGGAGGAGAAGACGACGAAGAACGGGTGGCTGAGCGGCTTGGACAGCCCGTTCAGGAACGAGGTGTCGTCAAGACCGCTGCCCAGGTGCTGGTGCAGCGAGGCGACCTGTCCCGGGTTCGCCTTGGCGGCCGCGAGGAACGACGGGTCGGTGGCGGCCTTGGCGTACTCGGTCTTGATCTTGGATCCGGCCGAGGAGAACAGCACGGACAGGAAGATCGCGGTACCCAGGGTGCCGCCGATGGAGCGGAAGAACGTCGACGAGGAGGAGGCGACGCCCATGTCCTTGGCCTCGACGGCGTTCTGCATCGCCAGCACCAGGCTCTGCATGTTCAGACCGAGGCCGATACCGAAGACGGCCATGTAGATGTCGGTCTGCCAGAGGGCGGTGTCCGCGCCGATCATGGTCATCAGGCCCATGCCGATGACCATCAGCACCGAACCGATCACCGGGAAGATCTTGTACCGGCCGGTGCGGGCGATCAGCTGCCCGGAGCCGAGGGAGGACAGCAATCAGACCGGCGACCAGTGGCAGCAGCAGCAGGCCGGACTTGGTCGGCGAGGCGCCCTTGACGATCTGGAGGTAGAGCGGGATCACCGACATGCCGCCGAACATCGCCATGCCGATGATCGTGACCTGCGCCGAGGCGACCGAGAAGGTGGGGCTGCGGAACAGCCGCAGCGGCAGCAGCGCGTCGTCGCCCATCCTCTGCTGGACCCAGACGAACAGCACCAGCCCGGCCGCGCCGGTCAGGTAGCAGGCGAACGAGGAGCCCGAGGCCCAGCCCCAGCTCTGCCCCTGCTCGGCGACCACCAGCAGCGGCACCAGCCCGACGGCGAGCAGCACCGAGCCCCACCAGTCGATGCGGCGCTCCCGGCGGACGTGGTCCAGGTGCAGCACCTTGGCGATGACGACCAGCGCGAAGGCGGCGATCGGCACGTTGATGTAGAAGATCCAGCGCCAGCCCGCAGCGCCGAGGAAGCTGTCGGTACCGGAGAGCAGTCCGCCGAGGACCGGTCCGAGCACCGAGGCGCTGGCGAAGACCGCCATCATGTAGCCCTGGTAGCGGGCGCGCTCACGGGGCGGGATGATGTCGCCGATCACCGCCAGGGCGAGCGGCATGATGCCGCCGGCGCCTATGCCCTGGAACGCGCGGAACCCGGCCAGCTCGTACATCGACTGGGACAGGCCGCACAGCGCCGAACCGACCACGAAGATCACGATCGAGAGCATGAACAGCCGCTTGCGCCCGTACATGTCCGAGAGCTTGCCGAACAGCGGCGCGGCTATGGTCGAGGTGATCAGGAACGCGGTGGTGACCCAGGCCTGCGCGGACAGGTTGTTGAGGTCGTTGCCTATCGTCTTGATCGCGGTCGAGACGATCGTCTGGTCCAGGGCGGCCAGGAACATGCCCAGCACCAGACCGGACAGAATGGTCATGATCTGACGATGGGACAGCGTGCCGTCCGACGGTGTTTCCCCTGGTCGGGTCGCGGTGTCGCTCATGCGGTGGTGCCTTCCTCCGGGTCGCCGGTGCGAGCGGAGTGTCGCTTCGCGTCGGTCATCCAATGGGTGTGGGTGGTGTCGTAGGCCGCGGTGAACCGCTCCAGCAGGTGCGCGAACTGGCCGAGTTCGTCCGGCGACCAGCCGCTCAGCACCTGTTCGAAGAAGGCTGTGCGGGCATGCTCGTGCTCGGCGATCACGGCCTGCCCGGCATCGGTGAGCACCAGCAGGCTCGCCCGGCCGTCGACCGGATCGGCCCGGCGCTCCAGCAGACCGCGGGTCACCAGCGTGGTGACCTGACGGCTGACCGTCGACAGGTCCGACTGGACACCGGCGGCCAGCGCACTGGCCCGCAGCGGACCCTCGGCGGCCACGGTGCGCAGCAGCATCTGCATGGCCGAGTCGACATCGTCGCTCGCCGCGGCCATCAGCCGGGCCTTGGACCGCCGTACCGTCCGCAGCAGGTCGACCACCGAGTCCGTGACCGAGGCGATCCCGGCCACTCGGCCACTCGCCCCGACCGGGGACTCCGCACCCCCTGCCCCGCCACAGGTACCGCCCCTGCCTGGTCCACCATCGCCCCCTACGTACTCCTACCGGCTACTTGTATACCACAAGTACTTGGGGTATACAATCAATTACCCAGGAGCCACCCCTCCCACCGCGACCGACAGGCCGGGCAGGGAGGGCGGGGAGGGCGGCACGGTCACCGGACCGCGCCGCCGCCGGTACTACTTGAACCAGTAGCGCACGCCGTGGTGGTACGAGCAGGTGCCCGAGCTGTGGGCGCTGTAGCTCACGCTGGAGTCACGGCACTGCGCGGTCTCCCACTTGTTGGCGGGCCGCTGACGGTGGGTCCACCCGCAGAGGCCGGTCGTGTGCGGGACGCAGCGGTGCGCGGTGTTCACCGACGGCAGCGGGCTGCTGGCGAAGGCCACCGTGGCGGGGGCGATGACCAGCGCGGCAGTCGCGGCGGCGACTGCGAGGGTACGACGTATCACCAAGGATCTCCGATGGGATTCCGGTGGGGTTCCGGGTCGATGGAAAGCCGGATCGTAACACCGGTGCGCAGCCCCGTAGTTCGAATTCCCCGCAGCGGCCGCGACGGCCCGGCCGCGGTCGGCCGCGGTCGGCCCCGCCCGGCCCGCTCGGCCGCGCGGGGTCGGCCGCGCGTGGGGTCAGCCGCGCGGGAAGTCGGGCGAGCGGGAAGGGACGGCGGCGAGTTCGGCGAGAGCGACGGGGTCGATGGTGATCGCGCCCACGGCGACGTTCGCCTCCAGGTGCCCGGCGTCGGCGGTGCCCGGGATGAGCAGCACCCCGGGGGCGCGGTGCAGCAGCCAGGCGAGGCCGACCTGGGCCGGGGTGCAGCCCAGGGCCTCGGCGGTGGCGACGACGGCCGGCTCGTCCACCACCTTGGGGAAGCCCGGGAAGGCGCTGCCGAGCGGGAAGTACGGCACCCAGGCGATCTGCTCGTCCGCGCACAGCCGGAGCAGTTCCTCGTCCCCGCGCGACCAGGCTGTAGGAGTTCTGGACGCAGACGATGCCGGCCGGGAGCGCGCGGCGCAGCACGTCGAGGGTGACGCTGCTCAGCCCGATGGCACCGATCTTGCCCTCGTCCCGCAGCGCCACCATCTCCGCGAGCTGGTCGTCGAGGTCGACCACCTGGTCGCCCTCGGCCCGGAGGCCGGGCCCCGCGTCCAGGCGGCGCAGGTTGACCACCGGGATGCAGTCGAGGCCGAGGCTGGCGAGGTTGTCCTCGACACTGGCCCGCAGCTCCTCCGGACGCTGCGCGGGACGCATCGGGTAGGGGCCCTCGGGGTCGGGGGTGGCGCCGACCTTGCTGACCACCGTGACGCCGTCCTCGGGCGCAGTGCCTCGCGGATGACCCCGTTGACAAAGCTGTAGCCGTAGAACTCGGCCGTGTCGATGTGGTCGACGCCGAGTTCGACGGCGCGGCGCAGCAGGGCGACGGCGGCGGGGCGGTCGCCGGAGAGCCGGTCCAGCTGCATGGCGCCGAAGCCCACGCGCGAGACATCGCGGCCGGCCAGCGACCAGGCGCCCCCGGGGCGCGGGACACCGGTGGCGGTGACGGAGGAGGAGTGGATGCCTTCGGAGGTCATGTCGGCCGTCCTCATGAGATGATGGAGGGGAAACGGAGGAACCTCCGCTTCACTTCACCGTAGCACTAACGGAGGCCCCTCCGCTTTGTCTCGCTCCGAACCGACCCCCCCCGCGCGCGGCTCGTCGCGCTGCCCCGGCCCGGCCCCGGCCCGGCCCCGGCCCCGGCCCCGACCCCGGAACGCCCACGGCCCCCGGCCCGGGCCGCCTGCTCCTGGCCGCGCCGATGCCCGGCGCAACCGGGACAAGCTCCTCGCCGCCGCCCAGGCCGCGTTCGCGGCCGCCGAAGGGCCGGTGTCGCTGGAGGCCATCGCCCGTCGGCCGGGGTCGGCATCGGGACCCTCTACCGGCACTTCCCCACCCGCGAGGCGCTGGTCGACGCGGTCTACGCCAGCGAACTCGACGACGTCACGGCCACCGTCGGCGTGCTGCTCGACCGGTTCCCGCCCGATGTCGCGCTGCGGGCCTGGATGGATCGCTATGCGGCCTTCGTGGCGACCAAGCACGGGATGATGGACACCCTGCGCGGGCATCGCCTCCGGCCGGTTCACCCCGACCACCCGGGCGCGGATAGTGGCCGCGATCAGCGAATTCCTCGCGCGCGGAGCCGAAGCCGGCTCGCTGCGTGCGGACACCGACCCCGAGGACGTGGTGGCGATGCTGCTCGGGGTGTTTCTCTCCACCAGCCCCGGCGCCACCTCGGAGCAGACCGGCCGGCTGCTCGACCTGATCGTCGACGCCCTCCGCCCGCGTGCCCACCGGGAGGGCCAGTCGCCGCACCCCGGGCCGGAGCCGCGCCGCCGGTGACCCCGCCCCGCAGGCGACGTACCGGCGTCCGCGCCCGCTCCTTCGCGCCTTCCCCCTCGCGGTCCGCTACTTGCGGCCGGGCTGCTTGCGACCGGGCTGCTTGCGACCGGGCTGCTTGCGACCGGGCTACTTGTGGCCGGACTGCTTGTGGCCGGACTGGGCGAGCAGGCGGCGGAGCCAGCGGGTGCGGGCGGCGCGGGCGTCCCCGGTGAGGGCGATCCCCGGTGCCAGGCTGTCGAAGCCGTGCACGCCGCCGGGCCACACATGCAGTTCGGCCCGGCCGCCGGCCTGCCAGATCGCGTTCGCGTAGGCCACGCCTTCGTCCCGGAACATCTCGGCCGACCCGACCTCGACATAGGCCGGGGGCAGTCCGCGCAGGTCGGTGGCGCGGGCGGGGCCGCGTAGGGCGGCAGGTCCGCGGCGCCGTAGCGGTCGCCGAGCAGCGCCTGCCAGGCCGTCGTATGGGAGGTGAGATCCCAGCCGCCAAGACCCGACAGCTGCCGACTGGAGAAGGTGTCGCCGCGGTCGTCCAGCATCGGGCACAGCAGCAGCTGCCCAGCGGGACCGGGCCGCCGCGGTCCCGGGTCAGCAGGGCCAGCGCGGCGGCGAGACCGCCCCCGCGCTCTTTCCGCCGATGACGATCCGGTCCGCGTCGATGCCCAGCTCGGCCGCGTGCCCGGTCGCCCAGACCAGCCCGGCGTAGCAGTCCTCCAGCGGTCCCGGGTAGCGCGTCCGCGGTGCCAGCCGGTACTCGGCCGAGATGACCGCCACGCCCAGCGGGAGGGCCCATTCGCGCAGGATCCGTGGCAGCACGGACCACGCGTTGCCCATCACCATCGCACCGCCGTGCAGGTAGTACAGCAGCGGCAGCCGCCCGGCGAGCCCGGACGGCCGGGCGCTCACCAGGGTCACCTCAGGCCCGTCCGGCGGTCCCGGCACCCGGAGCTCGGTCACCTCGAACCGGCCGCCGGCGCGGAGGTCCTCGACCGTCGGCCTGGGCCGGGCGGTGGCGTCCCGCCGCTGCCGGTCCGCCAGGTTCTCCGGGGTCAGCGGCTCCCCGGGCCTGCCGCCCGGGGGCCCCAGCACGACCGCCAGTTCGGGGTCGAGCGGCGGAGCCGGGGCGGGGGCGGGCTCCCGCGGTTCCAGGCCCGGACTCATGTCGCGCTCCCCGGCCGGACCACCGGCCGCCGCCCGCACGCCCGTCTGCCGCGCACCCGCCCTGAACCACCCATACGGCCCAGCCAATCACACCGCCGGGCGCCGGCAGGCCGACACGGCGACAGGTCGCTGGGTCGACAGGTCGCTGGGTCGGTAGGTCGGCGAGTCGGCAGGTCGACGGATCGGGATGCGCGGGCGCCCGGCTGCCGGTCTTCAGTCCTGGATCCGCTGCCAGGGCTGGTCCGCCTCCAGGGCGAAGGCCAGCTCCAGCAGGATCCGGTCCTGGCCGTGCGCGGCCGACAGGTGCACGCCGATCGGCAGGCCGTCCTCGGTCTGCCCGGCAGGCAGCGAGATCCCGGGCGTGCCGGTCACATTGTTCAAGGGCGTGAACGCCACATACCGGTTCAGCCGGTCCATCAGTTCGTCGAAGGCCACATTCGGGCTGAGATGGCCGATCGGCGGCGCGACATGGGCCAGCACCGGCGAGAGCACCACATCCCGGTCGCGGAACTGGCTCGCGTACGCGGTCTCGGCCTGCCGCAGCCGCCGCAGCGCCCCCGGGACCCGGGGGAACTCGCGGCGGAAGCTGCGCCGCAGTCCGGTGGTGAGCCCGTCCAGCTTGCGCGCCTGGAAGCCCGGATCCAGCAGCAGCCTGCCGGTGGCCGCGATCAGAAAGGCGATCAGACCCCAGTAGAGCGTGAAGTCCCGGGCGAACTCGGGACTGAACGGCAGGCTCACCGTATCGACCTGATGGCCCATCGCCGCCAGCCGGGCGGCGGTCTGCTCGACCGCCCGGCGGGTCGGCTCGTCCGTCTTCGCCGTCGGCGAGTCGAGGACCACGCCGACCCGCAGCGGTCGCGCCCCCGGCCCCTCCACCAGGCCCAGCGGGGGCAGCTCCGGATTGCGGTGGTACCGCTCGGCCTCCGCGAAGAAGGCGGCGGTGTCCCGGACCGAACGGGTGAGCACTCCGTCCGTGACCAGGTCGATGGGCAGCCGCCGGCCCTGGTCGTTGGCCACCAGCCGTCCGCGGGTGGGCTTCAGACCGACCAGACCGCAGCAGGCCGCCGGGATCCGGATCGAGCCCCCGCCGTCGTTGGCGTGCGCGATGGGCACCACCCCGGACGCCACCAGTGCCGCCGAGCCGCCCGAGGACGCCCCCGGCGAGCGCGAGGGCTCCCAGGGATTGCGCACCGGCACGGCCGTGGGGAACTCGGTCGAGGCGTTCAGCCCGAACTCCGGCAGCCTGGTCTTGCCCAGCACCACCAGACCGGTGCTCAGGAACTGGTCCGCGAAGCCCGAGCTGCGCCGGGCGGGACGCGCCCGGAAGGCCGCGGTGCCGTAGTTGGTCGGCATGCCGCGGAGATCCACGTTGTCCTTCAGGTACGTGGGGACGCCGAACAGCGCCGTCCCGGAGCCGACCGGCGCCCGGTGCGGCCGGTGGTAGGCCGTGAAGGCGACCGGCGCCAGGGCCGCATCCACCTTCCGGGCCCGCGCCACCGCGGCCGCGGCCAGTTCGTCCGGGCTGACCTCGCCGCTGCGCACCAGGCCCGCCAGGCCCACGGCGTCATAGTCAGCCAGCGCGTCGTCGTCGAACGCGTGCACCCGTTCGCCTGCCATGCGACCCCTACCTACCAACCGGTAATGCCACGGGAATTCAGCAGTGTAGACGAGAAGTTCGTGACAGATCAGTAGTCGTGGGCGGCCACTCGGCCGTACGTGCGCGCGGTCCTGGACATGTAGTCTCCGGAGCCATGGCAACGATCTTCGAGGATTACCTGGCAGCGGCGGACGCGGCGATGGCACTGCTGGCATCGGACGAGGTGGCAGCCCGCTGGGACGAGCCGAGTGCGTGCGCGGGCTTCACGGTCGGTGGGCTGGCGGCGCATCTCGGGTGGCAGGTGCAGTCGGCGCGTGGGCGCTGGAGTCCCGCGCCCGGCCCGGACGCACCGCTGACCGGCCTGCTGGAGCACTACGCGGGCGCGGCCTGGGTCGGCGCCGATCTCGACGCGCCGGTGAATGTCACGATCAAGGAGACCGAGGAGGAGCGCTCCAAGGCGGGCCCCGCCGAGGTCCTGCGGCTGACCCGCGAGGCGCGGGACGAGGCCGCCCGGCAGCTGGCGGCGATGGCACCGGAGGATGTGGTGGCGATGCCGTGGATCGAGGGCCGGGCCGTCACCGCGGCAGTCCTGCTCTCCACGCGGCTGATGGAGCTGCTGGTGCACGGCGACGACCTGGCCGTGAGCGTCGACGTGCCGACGGCGGCGGTGACGGACTCGGCGTACGAGCGGGTCAACGACCTGCTGGTACGCCTCGCGGCGCGCCGGCACGGGCCGGTGGCGGTACTCCGGGCGCTCTCCCGCTCCGAGCGGGCACCGCAGACGGTTTCCGCCTTCTGATCCCGGCCGCCTTCTGATCCCGGCCGCGGCGGGGGCCGCGGCCGGGGACCGGCGCTGTGGGGCGGCACGGACAGCCAGCCCCGCGCGGCTCAGGGCGTGAGCAGTCCGCGTTCGTAGGCGGGGACCAGGTTGATGGGAACGAGGTGCGTGCTTCCGTCGATGGTGATCGGCACGAGCTGCGGGGCGGTTGCCTTCCACTGGGCCCGGCGGTGGCGGGTGTTGCTGCGGGAGGTCTTGCGCTTGGGAACGGCCATGGGAGGTCTCCGGCGGGGAAGTCGGTCAGCGGGCGGTGGAGGAGTACGGGAGCAGGGCCATCTCGCGGGCGTTCTTGATCGCCCGGGCCATCGCCCGCTGCTGCTGGACGTCGAGCCGGGTTCCGGCGGGCTCGGATCCCCCGTCGGGAACCGAACTTCCGCAGCAGGGTGCCCTTGTAGTCGATGTAGTGATTCCGGCCTCGATCAGCGGGTTCGGGCGCGGTCGGGCCGGTCGGCCGGGTGCGGCGCGCTTGGCCATCTCGGCTGCTCCGTTCGTGGGTTGTGGGCGGTCGTTGTCGGCGGTCGTTGCGGGCAGTCCTTGTCGGTGGCCGCAATGACCGGGTGGAGCGCGGGCGTTCAGGAGACCGGGTCGAGTACGTCCTCGAAGGCGTCCGGGAGGGCCTTCCAGCCCGGCTCCCCCGCAGCGAGCTCCTCGTCGGTGAGCAGGCAGGAGTCGAGCAGCCCGAGGATCCCGTCGGCGTCCAGCCCCTCGGCGGTGAAGCTGAGTTGCTGCACCCGGTCGCCGTGCATCGGGTGCCAGTCGAGGGCGGCGGCGGCACGGCGGGTGGGCGGGTAGAGCTCCCAGACCGCGTCCGGGAGGGCCGCCAGCCAGGGCCCGCACTCCTCGATCGCGAGGTTGGCCCCGCGCAGTCCCAGGCCAGCATCAGCTCGGGGCGTTCGCCAGCCAGAACCGGCCCCTGCTGCGCTGCGCGGCAGGCACCAGGAGCTCCAGCGCCTGGTGCAGCCGGGCCGGGTGCAGCGGGCGGCGGCGCTCCCACACCACGGTCGCCACCCCGTCCTCGTCCTGCTCCTGGGGCAGCAGGGCGAGCGCCGGGTTGACCCGGTCCCGGGCCGCGGGCACGTCGAAGCCGCCGAGCGCCGCGCGGACCAGCGCGCCACTGCCCAGCCGCACCGTGCGGGCGGTGGGGTGCAGCTGCCGGAGCATCGCGAGACCGGCGGTCCGTTCGGCCGATCCGCCCGGTCGGCCGACCAAAGGGACGGCCAGGACCGTGGCGTACTCGACCTGGTGGGCCAGCGCCTCGGCGCGGGTGCGGGTGTCGCCGGAGCTGGTGTGCAGGCCGCACTCGGCCAGCTCGTCGGAGACCGACAGCTCCTCGACCAGCCGCAGCGGGTCCACCGCGGTGACCACTCCGGCGAGTTCGACCACCTCGTGCATACAGCGGCCGCCGGTCTCGCCACCGGCGATCAGCTCGACCGCCGGATGCGGGTCGCTGCCGCCCCACAGCTCGACGATCGCCAGCCCGTGTTGCCCCTCCTCCGAGATGCGCACGAGTTCCGGCAGCAGGTCCACCCGCAGGGCGCAGCAGGGGCAGTCGTTGGTCAAGGGAACCTCGGCCTGCCCGAACGTGCGGCTGCGGTCCTGGAGTTCGCGGCGCACCAGGCCCGCCGAGGCGTCCCGCAGGTCATGGCGCAGGACGATGCCGTTGATGCAGTTTCGGAGCAACTCCCTTACGGTCTCCTGGCGTTCGCGCTCATGCAGCCCGGCCACCACCACGACCGGGAGTCTGACGGCCCGGGGTTCGGCGGCCCGGGGTTCGATGTCTGCGGACACAGGTGGCCTCCCTACCAGCTGGACTTGCGGACGCCGGGCAGCCGGCCCGCGTGGGCCAGTTCGCGCAGGTTGATCCGGGAGAGGCCGAAGGTGCGCTGGTAGCCGCGCGGGCGGCCGTCGATGCTGTCGCGGTTGCGCAGCCGGGTGGCGCTGGCGTCGCGCGGCTGGCGCTCCAGTTCGCGCCGGGCGTCGGCGCGCTGCTCGGGCGTACTGGCGGGGGCGGCGATGACCCGCTTGAGCTCGGCGCGGCGGGTGGCGTAGCGGGCGATGATCCGGCGGCGCTGCTCGTTCTTGGCGATTTTGCTCTGCTTTGCCATCAGACCTTCCCTCCGCGCGCCCGGATGCGGGCCACCGCGGCCTCGATGCCGATGCTGTCGACGGTCTTGAGGCCCTTGGTGCTGAGGGTGAGCCGGATGTGACGGCCCTCGCTGGGCAGCCAGTAGCGCTTGTGCTGGATGTTGGGGTCGAAGCGACGCTTGGTTCGGCGGTGCGAGTGCGAGATCGCGTTGCCGAATCCGGGTTTGCGGCCGGTCAGTTGGCAGTGGGCGGACATCGGGGCTCCTGTGGACGGAGGGTGCCGGGGCGCGACAGGGCAACGCTCCCGGGGCGGACGTGTGGCTCCGCCGGGCTGCTTCGCACTCTACCCTAATGAAAATGGAATTCATTTTGCTATAGTCTCGTCCCGGCCCGACCGTTCGTCACCGACCCGAGGAACCACCCGAGGAGGAGCCCATGGCCCGCAATGAACTGCGCCCGATCATCAAGCTCAGGTCCACCGCCGGAACCGGCTACACGTACGTCACCCGCAAGAACCGGCGCAACGACCCGGACCGGCTGACGCTGCGCAAGTACGACCCCGTCGTCCGCCGGCACGTGCTCTTCCGCGAAGAGCGCTGACCCGCCAACTGCCCACCACCACAGGAGCTTTCAGATGCAGCACGGCATCCACCCGAGTACCCGTCCGGTCGTCTTCCGCGACCGGGTCGGCGGCCTCACCTTCCTCACCCGGTCCACCGCCACCAGCAGCGCCACCATCGCGTGGGAGGACGGCAACACCTACCCGGTGATCGACGTCGAGATCTCCTCGGCCAGCCACCCGTTCTACACCGGCAAGTCCCGCGTGCTGGACACGGCCGGCCGGGTCGAACGGTTCCAGCGGCGCTACGGGCTCGCCCAGCCGCAGGCGCAGTCGTGACCGAGCGCGTGGCCGACCACCTGGACCACGGCCAGCACGCCCCGCTTGCCGGGCAGTCGGCCGAGCGGGCGCCCCAGCCGGTGTGAACGGCCGCGCCCGGCCCCGCTGAGAGTGGTCAGCCCAGCAGCGGGAGGACTTCCGCGCCGAGCCGGGCGAGGTTGCGCAGGGTGCCGCTGCGGCTTCCGCTGCCCTCCGCCAGCGCGCGAAGCGGCGGATGCCGGTGTGCTCGGCGGTGCGGGCCAGGCGCCTGGCGCACAGCGCGGGGGTGCCCACCGGGTGCAGGTCGCAGAGCAGCCGGGTGTAGCCGTACGGGTCGCGCGGGCGCTGCTCGCGTCCGTCGACGGTACGGTGCGCGCCCAGCCCGGCGCGCAGCCAGCCGGGCAGCGACCCGGTGAGCAGCCGGCGGGCGTCGGCGGTGGTGTCGGCGATCTGGACCACGCCGACGGCCAGGTGCTGTCCGCCCAGCCGGTCGATGTGCTCCGGGCTGTGGCCCGCGGTGCGTGCGGCGGCGGCGTAGGCCGTGACCATCTCGGCCTTCTCCTGGTCCCCGCAGTGCATGCCCAGCAGCATCGGCAGGCCGCGTTCGGCCGCCAGCCGCAGTGTGCCGGGCGAGGTGCAGGCCACCGAGACCGGCGGCCCGGCCGCGTCGGCCGCCGGGTCGGCCCGGGGTACGACCTCGACCTCGGGGAATCTGTAGCGGGCTCCCGCGGCGCCCACCCGGGCGGAGCCGAGCCAGCGCAGCAGCAGGTCCAGGGATTCCGGGAAGTCCCGGTCGAAGGCCCGCAGTCCGGTGCCGAGGACGTCCAGGTCGATCCAGGGCCCGCCGCGGCCGACCCCGAGGCGGAACCGGCCGCCGGTGGTGAGGTGCAGCAGCGCCGCCTGCTCCCCCAGCGCCACCGGGTGCGTGGTGGACAGCACGCTGACGGCGGTCCCGACGGTGATCCGGCGGGTGCGGCCGAGCAGCAGCGCGGCCAGGGTGATCGCGGACGGGCACACCCCGTAGGGCACGAAGTGGTGTTCGGCGAGCCAGACACTGTCCAGTCCGGCCGCCTCGGCGGCGGTCGCCGCGTCCACCGTTCGGGTGAGCGCCTGGGTGTGGCTCTGACCGGGGAACTGCGCGGCCGGCAGGAAGGCCCCGATGCGGATCCCGTCGCCGGTGGCGGTGGTGGTCGTGTCCATCGGGGCCTTCCCCTGTGTCAGCCCGCCGCGCTCTCGGCCGCGGTGCAGGTGGTGCAGGTGCCGGTCAGCTCGACCGTGTGCTGGACCTCGGCGAAGCCGTAGCTCCGCGCGATCAGCTCGGCCCAGGCCTCGACCGGGCCGGCGTCCAGCGGCAGGCTCCGGCCGCACCGGCGGCACAGCAGGTAGTGGGCATGGTCGGCGTCGGGCCGGTAGCGGTAAAGCCGCTCGCCCTTGCTGTCGCGCACCACCTCGGTCCTGCCTGCCTTGGTCAGCGCGGCCAGGACCCGGTAGACGGTGCTCAGGCCGGTCTGCGTGCCGGCCGTCTGCATGGCGTGGTGCAGTGCCTGGGCGCTGGCGAAGTCGGGCCGGGCGGCCAGCGCCTCCAGGATCTCCGAGCGCTGCGGGGTGCTGCGCCCCAGCAGGGCGACGTCCCGGGCGTACGGCCGGGACCGGCCTCCTGGGGCGCCGGGCCCGGCGTGGCTGCCGGGCCCGGTCTGCTCGTCGGTGTCGGCCATCAGCGCTACCTCCCCCGGTTCACGCGGCTGCCCCCCCCCGCGGCGGTTGCGAGGGTTCTCGCCGGGCTGAGCAACTGCCGTGCCCAGCACCAGAGCTGGGCGAGCAGGTAGCTGCCGCTGGCGAACGCGGTGACATAGAAGCCGATGGGCCAGTCGGTCTGGTACGACGCGGCGATCGCGCCCCAGACGCAGGCCAGCGCGATCAGTACGGCCAGGGCCATGGCCCGCAGTGGATGCGGGGTCAGCCGGCGGGCGGCCGCAGAGGGGCCGACCATCAGGCTGAACATCAGCAGCGCGCCCACCACCGGTACGGCGGTGGTGGTGGCCAGGGCGACCACCACCAGGAAGGCCATCTCCATCCGGTGCACCCGCACTCCGCGCGCCGCCGCGACCTCCGGTGTCACCGAGGCCAGCAGCAGCGGCCGGTACAGCACCGCCACCGCGAGCAGGCAGAGTGCGCCGAGCAGCGCGGTCACCCCGATCTCGTTGCTGCTGACGCCGAGCACCTCGCCGAAGAGCAGGGCGTAGATCTCGGGGGCGTACTCGGTGCTCCAGCTCAGGAACAGCGAGCCGGTGCCCAGCAGCATGGCCACGGCCAGGGCGGTGACCACGTCGTGGCGTCCGCGCCGGCCGAGCAGGCCGATGCCGAGCGCGGCGACGAGGGAGAACACGCCCAGGCCGAGCAGGGTGCTCGCACCGAGCAGGCCGGCTCCGGCGGCTCCGGCGAAGGCCGACTGCGGTACGGCGTGGGCGACGAAGGTCGAACCGCGCAGCACCACGAAGAACCCGACGACGGCGGCGACCACGGCGACGATGCCGGCCACGACCCAGGCGTTGAGCATGTAGGAGGCGAACATGGTCAGTTCACCCCCGCCGGGGTCGGCGCGGCGACCGGGTGGTGCGGGTCCCCGGTGCGGCGGAGGGCGCGGGCGGTGCCGATCCTGGCGGCGGCGTCGGCCAGCAGGTAGAGCGTGAAGACCAGGGTGACCACGAAGAAGCTGACCGGCCAGCCGCGGCCGGTCGGCGGCCACTGGTAGCTGTCGTAGGCGAGCACGATCCCGAGCCAGGTGGCGGCCGTGCCGATGGCTCCGGCCAGGGCCATCGCGGCCACCGGACGGCGGGTCAGCCGCAGGGCGGTCGCGGCCGGGCCGACCAGCAGCGCGGGGCTGAGGATGGTGCCCACGCTCATCGACGACAGGGCGGTGGCCAGTGCCAGCAGCACCAGGAAGGCCAGGCCCAGCGCCCGGACCGGGATGCCGCGTGCGGCGGCCAGGTCGGCGCTGACCGAACTGAGCAGCAGTGGCCGGTAGAGCAGGGTCAGCACGGCGAGCGCGCCGAGTCCGAGCAGTACCAGCAGCGGCACGGTGCCGCCGGTGACGGTGAACAGGGAGCCGAAGAGGATGGTGATGGTCACTCCGGTGGTGCTGTCCATGGTGGTGTCGAAGTACAGCAGCAGCGCGGACAGGCCCAGGGCGGCGCTGAGCACCAGCCCGGTGGCCACGTCGCGGCTGCGCCGCTGCCGGGTGCTGAACAGTTCCATCACTCCGGCGACCACGACCCCCACGCCGACGAAGCCCCACAGCGGGCCGACGCCGGCCAGGGCCGCGCTGGAGCCGCCCAGGGTGCCCAGGTCGGACAGTGCGTGTCCGGCGAAGGACTGGCCGCGCAGCACGGTGAACACGCCCAGCGCTCCGGAGACCAGGGCCACGACCAGCCCGGTGACCACGGCCAGCCGGACCGGGTCGCTGCTGAAGAACCCGGGCGCGAAGAGGGCGTTGACGATGATTCCCATCACAGCCGCTCCATGGTCCCGGCACCGCGTACGGCGTCGGCATCGGTGTCACGGCCGGCGCGCCGGTGGGCGGGGTCGGGCAGGGAGGCCTGGCCGGAGACCACCAGGACCCGCCCGTCCCCCGCAGCACGCTCACCCGGTGCCCGTACAGACGGCTGAGCACCTCGGTGCGGACGACCTCGTCGGTGGTGCCCACCGCCACCCGGCCGCCGGCCACATAGACGATCCGGTCGAGCACCGGCAGCAGCGGGTTCATGTCGTGGGCGGACATGAGCACCGCCACGCCCTGTTCGTCCCTGATCCTGGCGAGCAGGTCCACGATCTCCTGCCCGCTGCGGATGTCCAGATTGGCCAGCGGTTCATCCATCAGCAGCAGTCGCGGACGGCTGATCAGCGCGTGCGCGATCAGCACGCGTTGCTGCTCGCCGCCGGAGAGGGTGCCGACCCGGGCGTCCGCGAAGCGGCCGGCGTCCACCGCGTCGAGCATCTCCTCGACCAGCATCCGGTTGCGTCTGGACGGCAGGCGCGGGCCGATGCGCTCGCCGTCCAGGCCGAGCGCGACCAGGTCGCGGGCGCGCAGCGGGCGTCGGGGTCGACCGACCTTCTGCGGGACATAGCCGACGGATGTCTTGCGCCGCCCCGAGCGGATGGCCGTCGACCAGCACCCGGCCCGGTCGGGGGCCTGGAGGCCCATGACGATGCGCAGGATCGTGGTCTTGCCCGCGCCGTTGGAGCCGATCAGCCCGGTGAACTCGCCCGGGCCGACGCCGAACCCGACCCGTCCAGGATCCGGCGTCCGCCCAGCTGCACTCCGACCCGTCCAGGTCCAGGACGGGGTTCCCGCTGCGTGCCCGGACATCACAGCACCGGGCCGAGGTGCCGTGCGCGAAGGCGCCGGTCAGTGCGGAGGTCTCGGCCACCATCCAGGTCTGGTAGCTGTAGCCGGGGGTCGGCATGGTCTCGTACACGCCGACGACCGGGATGTGGTTCTGGTGCGCCAGGGTCAGCAGCGAGTCGGTCAGGCTGTCGGTGACCTGCTGGTTGTAGACGAAGGCTTTCACCTTGTGCTGGGTGAACAGGCTCTTCTCCAGCGAGACGTCCTGCGGCGAGGGGTCGACCCCGTTCATCACGTCGGCCTGGAAGGACCAGGGCGTGAGGTTGGTGATCCCGGCCGCCTGGAGCAGGTAGTCCGCCACCGGCTCGGTGGTGGCCACCGCCGTCCCGGCGTACTTCGCCTTCAGCGCGGCCACCGCCGAGGTGTACGCCCCGAGGGACTTGTCGAACGCGGCGACGTTGGCCGCGTAGTAGGCCTTGTGCGCGGGTCCAGCGTGGACAGGTCGGTGGCGACGCCCGGGCGACGGCGGGCATGGTCGTCGGCTGGTACCACAGGTGCGGGTTGGCGGTGGAGTCCGGCAGGCCGAGCAGCTTCTGGACGTTGATCACCTGGCGCCCGGAGCCACTGGACGCCTGCTCGATCTTGGTCATGAAGTCGTCGTAGCCGACCCCGTTCTGGACGACCAGTTGCGCGGCGCTGACCACCTGGGCGACCTTCGGGTCCGCCTCGAAGGTGTGCGGGTCGGTGTTGGGATTGCTCATGATCCCGGTCACCGACACATACTGGCCGCCGATCTGGCCGATCACGTCGGCGTACTCGTTCTCCGCTCCCACCGCCACGATCTTCTTCGCCGATCCCTGCGACCCCGGTGGTGACGGCGTCATCGCTCTTCGACGCGCTGGAACAGCCTGCGGTCAGCAGTGCCGAGGCGGCGATCGCAGCCCCGGCCACCCCCGCCACCCCGGCGCGACGACGACTGGATGATGTGTACATGCTCATGATGAAGTCCCCCTGAAGCGGGTATGCGACTCGAAGAGGCCGCTCAATGAAAGGATAATCGTTTTCATTAAGCATGTCGAGACGCACCTCACCCGGCACGGACGGCGTCGGCCGGGGAAGTGGTGGAGGCGGAGGCCCGGAGAAAAAAGCGAAGGCAAGGAGGTATGCCCACTCCTTGCCACTCTCAACTTATAGCCCACAGGGGGCCTTGCGGCAAGGCCCCGGTCGTGCCGCAGAATGGTCGGCCGAGGTCGGAACCTGTGGAAATGGGCGTTTTTTCATGAATGACGTGATCATTGTCGGCGCTGGGCCCACCGGCCTGATGCTGGCCGGTGAACTGCGGCTGCACGGCGTGCGGGTGGTCGTGCTGGACCGGCTGGCCGAGCCGACAACGCACGCCCGCGCGCTCGGCCTGCATGTCCGCAGCCTGGAGGTGATGGACCAGCGCGGGCTGCTGGAACAGTTCCTCGCACGCGGCAAGCAGTACCCGGTCGGCGGCTTCTTCGCCGGGATCGGCAAGCCGTGGTCCGGAGAGCTGGACACCGCGCACGCGTACATCCTCGGCATCCCGCAGAACACCACCGAGCGGCTGCTGGCCGAGCACGCCACCGGGCTCGGAGCCGAGCTGCGGCGCAGCTGCGAACTGGTCGGACTGAGCCAGGACGAGCAGGGGGTGACTGCCGAACTGGCCGACGGCACACGGCTGCGCTCGCGCTACCTGGTCGGCTGCGACGGCGGCCGCAGCACCGTGCGCGGGCTCCTCGGCCGTCGGCTTCCCCGGCGAGCCGAGCCGGGTCGACACGCTGCTGGCCGAGGTGGAGGTGGGTGTGCCGCCGGAGACGCTGACCGCCCGGGTGGCCGAAGTCCGCAGGACCCACGTCCGGTTCGGCGCCATGCCGCTCACGGACGGGGTGTACCGCCTGATCGTGCCCGCCGAGGGGTGGCCGAGGACCGCACCGTCGCGCCGACCCTGGAGGAGTTCCGGCAGCAGCTCCAGGCCTACGCCGGAACCGACTTCGGCATGCACTCACCGCGCTGGCTCTCCCGCTTCGGCGACGCCACCCGGCTGGCCGAGCACTACCGCAGCGGCCGGGTGCTGCTGGCCGGGGACGCGGCACACATCCACCCGCCGACCGGCGGGCAGGGGCTCAACCTCGGCATCCAGGACGCGTTCAACCTGGGCTGGAAGCTGGCCGCCGAGGTCAACGGCTGGGCCCCGGAAGGACTGCTGGACAGCTACCAGGCCGAACGCCGCCCGGTGGCCGCCGACGTGCTGGAGAACACCCGCGCGCAGATGCAACTGCTCTCCCCGGAACCGGGCCCACGGGCGGTACGGCAACTGCTGTCGGAACTGATGGACTTCGAGGAGGTGCACCGGTACCTGATCGAGAAGATCACCGCGATCGGGATCCGCTACGACCTCGGCGAGGGCCCCGGGCTGCTCGGTCGGCGGTTGCGGGACCTGGAGCTGAAACACGGTCACCTCTACGGGCTGATGCACGGCGGCCGCGGGCTGCTGCTGGACGGACGGCCGGTCTCGGTAGCGCTGGGCGGACCGGTCGACCATGTCGTGGACACCACCGAGGAGTTGGACGCTCCTGCGGCCCTGCTGCGCCCGGACGGCCATGTGGCCTGGATCGGCGAGGACCAGCAGGAGCTGCTCGACCGCCTCCGCACCTGGTTCGGCGCCGCCGCCGACTGATCCGGCACCGGCGCCGGGCGGGCCGGTCGGGCAAGCGGGCGGCGAGCCGTTCAGTTGGCCGTTCAGTGGGCCGTTCAGTGGGCCGTCCGGCGGCAGCCGGGTCAGCGGTCCCGGGGTTGTGCGACCGCCTGGTCGGGTCCACCCGCGGATCCCCGTACAGCGCGTCGAAGACCGGCTCGCTGAGGCAGACCACCACGCCCTGCCCGGCGGCGCGCAGCGTGTAGCCCGCCGCCCGGCCCAAGTCGGCTGCGGCGACCGGGACTTGCTCGCGGTAGTAGACGGTGAGCCCGCGGCCGGCGAAGGCCGTGGGGCCGTCGTCCGGCTCAAGCGGGACAACGGCAGGGTGAAGCAGGGCAGTCCGGCCACCTCCGGCTCGTCCGCGAGATGCAGCCGGCCGTCGTCGCTGGTGCGGAAGGCGACGGCGACGTCCACCCCGCCCGCGCGGCGGTCACGGGGCAGACCGTGGCCCTCCAGCACCCGCCCCAGCTGCGAGGGGGACATCGCCGCGGCGACCCCCAGCGCGCGCCGGTTGGAGTAGGAGTCCCCCGCGTCCGCGCGGGCCATGGCGACCTCCTTGAAGACCGACAGCTGCGCCACCAGCCGGCCGGCGCAGGCGACCAGGTCGGTCAGCTCCTCGAACCCGGCGGCGTCCGGCGGGCACACCCGCCGGTCGCCGCGCAGTCCCGCGAGCAGCGCCCGGCCGAGATCCCCGGGGACCTCGACCCGCTCCGCGCCCACGGTGACCCCCACCGGCCGGACAGCTCCGGAGAAGTAGCCCTGTACCTGTTGGTCAGCCTCTTCGATCCGGTACACCGCCGGAGGGCCGCCGTACCGCGGCGCGGACGGGTCGGGCGCCGCCGGCCCCCGGCCGTCGGCACCGGCCGGGTGCTGCCCGCCGGGGTGCTGCCCGGCGGCCGGTGGTCGCGGCGGCCACTGCCGAGCCAGCCGCGCTCGGCGGCCCGGACACCGGCCTGGAACCGGCTGCGGGTGCCCAGCTGGCCCATGATGTCGGCGGTCAGCCGGCGCACGGTGCGGTCGGAGACGCCCAGCTTGCGGGCGGCGACCTCGTCCGTGTCGCCCTCGGCGAAGAGCCGGAGCAGCGCCTTCTCCTGCTGGGTCAGTCCGGTTTCGTCGCGCTCCCGGCAGTTGCCCAGCGGGGTGGCGGCGGCCCAGGTCTGCTCGAACAGTGCGTAGAGACCGGCCACCGCACCGGCGCTGTGCAGGACCACGGCCCCGGTGTCGGAGGCCTCGGGGTCGAGCGGGACCACGGCCGTCTCCCGGTCCACGATGACCAGACGCAGCGGTAAGGTCGCCGTGGTGCGGACCTCGCCGCCGCTTTCGGCGAGCCAGCGGGCGTAGCCGATGTTCCCCGGGTCGTTGTGGATCGAGTCCAGATACAGGGAGCGCACGCGGACTCCGCGGTCCAGGACCTGCTCGTGCAGGGGGCGGGCGGCGGTGCGGGCATCCTCGGTGTGCGCACCCTCCGGGCAGAAGGAGAGCACTTCGAACCGGGTCTGCGAGGTCAGCAGCTCCAGCCGGTCCCGGACCGCGTCCGGGCCCACCAACTCCTCGATGTCGGCGGCCGTGCCGTCCCGGCGCCCGGCCTGCTCGGCCCGGATCACCTCCAGGGCCGCCCGGCCCTGCTCGATCCGGTGCTGACGGCTCAACAGTTCCGCCTGCTGGCGCGCCAGTAGGGATTCCAGGCCGAGCTCGGGGGTGACCGGGCGCAGGGTCAGCGGATCCTCCAGCGAGGGCCGTAACAGGGCGAGCAGGGCCAGCTCGTCCAGGGCGCCGTGGACGGTGTCGGCGCTGAGGCCGAGGCACAGCGCCAGCTCGTCGGGCCCGGCCTCGGGCCTGTGCAGCATGGCCAGGTAGACCGCCTCCGCGGTTCTCCCCACTCCGAATGCCTCAAGCATCTGCTTCTCCCCGAAGGTATCGGTCGCTCCCCCGGATCGGACCCGGTACGACGCCTTTGCGCGCAGCGCGTTCGTCGGTGGTGCTGAACGCCGGTCGGCAGGCACGATCAAGGTGGCAGCCACGCCCTGAGGATAGGCAGACAGCGGCCCTTGGGGACAGCGTTTCCGGCCGTCCCGCCCATCGGCGCCGGTAGAGGCGGAGCGTCCGGTTGCGGCCAGCCGGAAACCGGGCGGCCGGTGTGCCTGTTCGCACGGGTTTTTCCCTGGCATGGTGTTCCCGTCGCCGCGCACGGACACCGGTGTGCCGACCGGGACGCCGACCGTTTCCGCCCCCGGCGAGGGCGATCACGGCGCGGTTCCGGCCCCGCCGCGCGCGCGCCGGTCAGGGATGCCGAGCGGGAGACGACCTCGGCTCCCGCACACCCCGACCGAGACAGATCGTGGCGGACACCATGTACTTCATCGTTGCACGGCTCCTCGGGGGCGCTCCGGCCGCCGAGGCGGAGTGCCGGCTGCTGTCGCAGGCCATCCCACAGGCGGACGCCCGGGGGCCGGGGCCGGCCCATGTCTACGCCCGCCCCGCGGCGACCGGAATGGATCTGGTGCTCTTTGTCGCGGCGGAGACGGTCGAGTCGGCGGAGGCGGTCGCGCGGACCGCGCTGGAGCAGGCGCTGGCCGCCACCGGCCCGGCGCTGACCATCGCCTCCTGCGAGGCGGGACTGTTCCTGCCCGCGGCGGAGCGCTGCTGGACCAGGATCCGTGAGCAGGCGATTCGTCAGCACGCGATCCATGAGCGGGGCCGACCGGCCCGAAGCTGTCCGCATCCGGCCAGGCCGACCCCGGACACCGTCAATCTCTGGCGTCACAGTTCCCGATCGGCGAGTGTGGTCTCCGCCAGGCCGGTCGAGGAGGACTTGAGCCGCTGTGGAGTACGGCCGCCAGCGGCCACCTGCCACCTTTTCGTTCAATTTTCAACCGAGGGTTTGGCTGACCGGCAGACCGTGGTGAGGATGCGCCACGGATCCGCCCGATCCATCGATCATGGCCCGACCTATCGATCATGGGGAGATCATCGATATCAACGTGCTCGGCTCCTTGTCAGTGTGCGACAACGGCCTCTCCATCGTGCCCACCGCTCCCAAACCCCGGCAGGTACTGGCACTGCTCGCGCTCCGCGCCGACCAGGTGGTCCCGGTGGCGGAGCTGGTCGAGGAGCTGTGGGACGGCAGTCCGCCGCGCAGCGCCAGGACCACCCTCCAGACCTACATGCTGAATCTGCGTGAGCGGATCCGTGAGGCGCTGGTGGCGCGCGGGGACGGGCACACCAGCCCCAAGGACGTCCTGGCCACCCTGCCCAGCGGTTACTGCCTGCACCTCGGCGGGGGCAGCGTGGACTTCCACGACTTCGAGCGCCTGGCCGGAACGGGCTACCGGGCCATGGACGCGGGCGACCACGCCGGCGCGTCCCGGCGGCTGCGGGAGGCGCTCGCACTGTGGAGCGGCCCGGCCCTGGCCGACGTCTCCGTCGGCTCCCGGCTGCGCACCGAGGTGGACCGGATGGAGGAGTCCCGGCTCTGCGCGCTGGACCAGCGCATCGACGCCGACCTGCGGCTGGGCCGGCACCGCGAACTACTGCCCGAGCTGACGGTGCTGGTCAGCCGCTACCGGATGCACGAGAGCCTGCACGGCCAGTTCATGGTGGCCCTGTACCTCTCGGGCCGCCGCAGCGAGGCACTGAAGGTGTACCAGCGGCTGCGGGACATGCTGGTGGCCGAGGCCGGACTGGAGCCCTCCCCGGCGATCGGCCGGCTCCAGCGGCAGATCCTGCAGTCCAGCCCTCGCTGCTGCCGACCCGTCAGCCGGCCCCGGCCGACCGGCTGACCACCGCCGGCTGACCACGACCGGCCCCTTCTCGGGCCCCCGGGCTCAGCCTCCCGCGCGGCACAGGGTGCCGCGCGGGAGCGTGTAGCCGGCGCCGATGCGATAGACGCCCGGGGCGTCGGCGGTCAGCCGGGTCCACGGGCCGTCCGGCGCCAGGCAGCCGTGGCCGCCGCCGAGCACCTGGAGCCAGGGCGACCAGGCGACCCGTACCGTCGTGGAGCCGGCCCGCGGCACCCTGACCGTCAGTTCGGCCGTCCCGGCACGCAGCACCGCGGCCGGTGCGGAGACCAGCGGCACCGCGTCGGCGACCCGGTAGACCCGGTAGTGGGCGTCGTGCCAGACCAGCCGGAGCCAGGACTGCCCGGCGGTGACGATGCGGCCCTCGGCCACCGAGGCGTAGTCCAGCGCGGAATCCGGCAGGACCACATAGCCCACCGCCCAGTTCAGCAGCCAGGCGTGGTAGCCGGCGGGGGTGAGCCGGCCCTGGTAGAAGAGCGGGTTGCGGACGGTGTCGACCTGCCGGTTCCAGCCCCGGGCCAGCTCGAAGTGGGCTGCCAGTGTCGATGTGTCGACATGTGAGGCGGCGTCCACCACCTCGATCCGGCCCCGCCCGGCCCCCAGCCGGTCCAGCTCGGAGACCAGGGGCCTGGCGTACTGGGTCCACCCGGCTGCCGGGGCCGAGGTCTCCAGGTCGGTCAGGGGCTGGACGGCCTGCCAGGACAGCGCGACCGCGAGCGACACCCACAGCAGGACCGCCCGCCGTCCGCGGGTGGCCATCGCCGCGGCCAGCAGCACCGGTCCGGCGAACAGCAGCGAGAGCCGCTCCACATTGCTGCCCACCGGCGAGGGGATCATCAGCGTGAGCACATTGCCCAGGCTGTAGGTCCAGGCACCGACCCGCACCACCCACCAGGCCCGGGGCGCCAGCAGCGCGGCCGGCAGCGCGGTCGCCAGCACCAGCGCCAACTGCCCCAGGGAGTAAGGCTGCACGCCGTAGAAGGGGAACAGCAGGGAGGTGGCCCCGACCACGGCGACCGGAGCGGCGGCGAGCGCCAGCGCCGCCCACCGCCGCCCGGACAGGACCAGCGCGGGGACCGCCACCAGCAGGAACACGCCGTCCACCGGGCTGGACAGCACCGCGAGCACCCCGAGCAGCGCCGCCCACAGCGCCCTGGCCCGCGGGGTCCCCCGCGACTCGTGGACGACCAGGACCGCCGCCAGCCCGAAGAGCAGGCCGAGGCCGAAGGTGGTCCGTCCGGAAACGGTGTTGCACGCCACCGCCGCCGCGCCGCACAGCGCGGGCAGCAGCGGCCGCCGGACACCGGAGCGCACCAGCAGCGCGGCCAGGACCGCCGCGCACAGCGTGCCGGAGAGCACGGCCGTGACGCGTACCCCAGCCAGGCCATCAGATACGGCGCGAGCACGCTGTACGAGACCGGGTGCATCCCTCCGTACCAGGCCAGGTCGTACGCCGAACCGGGATGCGCGGCGGCGAAACCGGCCCAGGCGTACTGGGCGGCCATGTCCCCGCCGTCGGTGGCCGCCCACAGCGCCCACCCGGTTTGCAGAAGCCCGGCGAGCAGCGCCGCCGCCGACACCGTCAGGATCAGCAGCCGACGGGACTCGCCCCTGGGTATGTGCGGGTGCAGGCGCGGGGAACCCCGCCGGATCGTGGGCGGTGCCACCTCGGGAGCAGCCCGCAGCAGACTCGTAGTGATAGGTTCCCGCCCTCCCGGCGCAGCTTCGACGCACTGCGTACAGCCTATTCACCGGCCCGGGGCCGCCCCCGGGGCCCCTGCCCCCGGGCAGAGGTCCACGTTTCGGCGGCGGACGGCGGGACGGTGCCCACCAGTGTCAACCGGCACAGAATCGCCGACACCACCTAACGCTGAGGTAACGCCCCACCCGCCCCTCCACGCCCTTCCTTCGGCAGCTGCCCACGGACGGCGGCGCGCCGATCGTACGTATACGGATGAACTCGACCGGGGGTGTGCTTGCGGCGGCAGGGGCGGGAACGCAGATCGGAGCCAGGCACTGCTCACGCCTTGTCCCCAAGCAGAACGGAGTGCGCGATGGCCATCGATCGCAGGAGGGGCGCGGCCGCTCCCCCGGCAGACGCCAACTGCCTTGCGGGGGGCCGCAGATGAGCGATCCACGCGGGCCGCGGGAATCCGCGGCGGCGGTGGCCGACGCCGCCGCGCAGGCGCTGTACCGGGCCATGATCGGCAACGGCGGGCCGGAGGCCACCGGGTGGACCGGCCCGCTGAGCGTGCCCGGGGAACCGCGTGCGCGCGGGTCGGTGCTCATCCTCGGAGCCGGCGTCGCCGGGCTCACCGCCGCCTTCGAACTGTGCCGGCGCGGCTACACCTGCACCGTCCTGGAAGCGCAGAACCGCGTCGGCGGCCGGAACCGCACGGCCCGCAGGATCGTCGGGGCGTTCCGGCGGCAGATCAGCGAACGCTTCGGCGACCAGGTCATCCAGCTCCAGGCCGAGGTCACCGGGATCGCGCTGCGCGGGAAGAAGGGCGTCCAGGTCACCTACCGGCAGGGGCAGGCGAGCACGTCGCGAAGGCGGACTACTGCATCAGCACCAACCCGTACCCGGTACTGCGGAAGCACGAGCTCACCGGCGGCCTCTCCCCGGAGTTCCGCCGCGCGATCGAGGCCGTGGAGTTCGCGAAGACCTGCAAGGTGGGCTGGCAGGCCAACGAACGCTTCTGGGAGCGGGAGCCGGACAACATCTTCGGCGGCATCAGCTGGACCGATCACAACATCACCCAGATGTGGTATCCCTCCAATGACTACTTCACCTCGAAGGGCACGCTGACCGGCGCCTACAACTTCGGCGACCGGGCCGAGGCACTGGGCAAGCTGGATCCGCAGCAGCGGCTGGCCGAGGCCCGCGCCGGCGCCGTCGAGCTGCACACCCAGTTCGAGCGCGAGGACATCGTGCCCACCGGCAAGGGCGTCTCCATCGCCTGGCACGAGGTGCCGCACCAGCTGGGCGGCTGGGCCGCCTGGGATCCGGCGAACCAGGCGCACATGAAGGCCTACAAGCAGTTGCTCCAGCCCGACGGCGAAGGCCGCTTCTTTGTCGCCGGGGACCAGGCCTCCCCGCTGCCCGGCTGGCAGGAGGGGGCCATGATGTCGGCCCACTATGTGATCGGGCAGATGGAGGGAGAGATTCAGCTCGCCGTCTCCGACAGCGTCCAGGTCCCGGACTCGGTCGCGCTCACCCAGGGTCTGACCTGAGTTTCCCGTGATGCCGGTGGGTGATTTGTCTGATTTACTCCCTATAGCCGCTTCCGACTCAGGCCGTCGACGCGAAGGAGTCCCCCGGTGTCGAACTACCCGCTACTCAACCTCTTCTGGACGATGCTGGAGTTCTTCCTGTGGATCCTCTGGCTGTTCCTGCTGTTCAAGATCATCACTGATATCTTCCGGGACCACAGCATGAGCGGCTGGGGCAAGGCCGGCTGGCTGATCCTGGTCATCCTGCTGCCGTTCGTCGGTGTGCTCGCCTATGTCATCATCCGCGGCGGCTCCATGGCCAGGCGCGACCGCGAACAGGTCGAGCAGGCCGACGCGGCCTTCAAGCAGTACGTCCGCGAAGCCGCCGGGCCGACCGGAGCCAATGCCGCGAGCTCGCACGTGGACGAGTTGGGCAGGCTCGCCGACCTGAGGACCAGCGGCGCGATCTCCGAGGAGGAGTTCCAGCGGGCGAAGGACAAGCTGCTGTCCTGACCGACTGCTGTCCTGACCGACGCGGCGCCCCCGGCGGGCGCCCGCCAGCACAGCTGTCCACGACCGGGCGGCGGGGCACCACCCCGCCGCCCGGTCGTGCGCGCGTGCGCCTCCAGCGGCGTCCGGGGCCGGGGCCGTGCAACCTGCCCGGAACCCGGCCGCGTCAGGGGGCGGCCGGTACGCGCGGCTGGGGCCGGATGCCTGGTCGGGTCGGATCCGGGACGCGGGGTTCCCTGGCAGCTCCTCGCTATTGCATATTAGTTGCAGGAGATTATCGACAGCAGATAGTGTCGCGCGGGCGGCGCGCCCAGGTCAGGCCGGGTTGTCGAAGGGTGGGGATGTCCAGGTGGCGGTGCCGGATCGCTTCCGTTCCGCGGGTGCTTCCGCGGATGGTTCCGCGGATGGTTCCGCGGACAGGGACACAGGACGGCCGGCCCGCGGTGGGGAACGGGCCGGGGCAGCCGGGACAGCCGGGGACGGGCTGGCGCAGGTCTACCATGTGCGCGATCTGGTGGCCCTGTCCGTGTCCAGCGTCGGGCCGCTGTTCAGCATCGCCGCCACCGGCGGGGTCATGGCCGGACTGGCGGGCTGGTGGACGCTGCCGGCGATCCTGGTGATCACCGTGCCGTTCCTGATCGCCGCCTTTGTCTTCCGACTGCTCAACCGTCACTTCCCGCACGCCGGGGCGTCCTACCACTGGTCCCGCCGGGTGATGGGGCCGGCGGCCTCCCGCTTCCAGGCCTGGATCCTCATCCTGGCCTACTTCACCTCGATCCCGCCGATCATCATCCCCGCGTCCACCTACACCCTCGCCCTGGTCGACCCCGGGGCCCACCCCTCCGGGCTGCTGCAACTGGCGGTCAGCGCGGGCTGGGTCGGCTTCGCCCTGGTCCCGCTGCTGGCCGGGGCCCGGCCCACGGCCCGGATCACCCAGGCATTCCTGGCCCTGGAGCTGCTCGCGGTAGCCGCACTGGTGGTGATCGGCGCCGTACGCTGGAACACCCTGCGTGTGCCGGTGCACTTCGGCCACGCACCCGTCGGCGGCATGGTCACCGTGGCGGTCGTCGCCGCGACCATCCTGGACGGCTGGGAGATCGACAGCTTCGCCTCCGAGGAGGCCCGCCGACCGCGTACCGACCCGGGCACCGGCGGCATCATCGGCGTCTTCTTCGCCCTGGGCTTCTATGTGCTGCTCTACCCGCTGATGTTCGCCGAGACCCCGTTGAAGGACCTGGCCGGGGCGGACAACCCGATGGCGGTCTGGGGCGACCGACTGGTCCCCGGCGCCCCGTGGCTGATGCTGGTGCCGGTGCTGGCCTCCACCGCCGGCGGCCTGTGGCTGACCACCTACATCCTCAGCCGCGCCCTGTACTCCATGGGCCGCGAGGGGTTGCTGCCCCGTGGTCTGGGCCGGGTCAACCGGCGCCGGGTCCCGCAGGCCGCGACCCTGTGCGCACTCGGCGCCGCGCTCGGGGTGGTGGCCGTCGAGCTGCTCTTCCCCTCGGTGTCCGCCTTCTTCGGCGTGGTGCTCTCCGCCGCCGGATTCTTCCTGGTCGCGGAGTTCTTCCTGGACTCGCTCACCGCGACGGTGTTCCTGCGCCGGGTCCACCGCAACCGGCACGACCCCGCTGCGCCGCCGCACCGGCACCGCGGTCTGCTGGTGGCCTCGGCCGTGGCCACCGCCATGTTCGGCGCGTCGCTGGTGGGCTTCTTCGTCTACGGGCCCGCCGCCATCGGCTCCTCGATCGACTACATCCTGCTGGTACTGATCGCCATGGGTGTGCTGTTCGCGGTGCTGACCCGCAAGCGCGCCGAGACCCACCACTTCAGCGGCGACGACGTCACCCTTCGGGAGGCCGCCGCCCCCGCCGCGGCCCCGTCGGCCGCAGCGGCCCTGCCATAGCGGTCGGGGCGGTCCGGGGCGGTCCGGGGCCGGTCGGAGCGGGCCGGGGCGGTCCGGGGCCGGGTCGGAGCCGGGTCGGTCAGGGTGTGACCGCAGCGGCCGGCGCCGGGCGGCGTCGGTACTCCGCCGAGCCGGAGCGGTCGACCAGCCCGAGGTCGACCAGCAGCCTGCGCAGCCGCGCGACATCGTCACCGGCGTGCCTGAGCAGTGCGTTGACCTCGGCCTCGGTGAGCGTGCGGTCCTCGGGCAGCAGCCCGGCCAGGCGGCGGCCATCTCATCGAGTTCCTCCGAGCGCTTCGGCAGTTCCGCGATCCGCCCGTGCGCGAGATGGCGCCGCAGCGGCGAGGCCGGCCGGACCGCCTGCGACAGCGCGGTGAACTCGGCGAGGGCGGAGGCGAGTTCACCCAGGGCCGCGATCCGGGCGGTGAGCAGCCCGTTCTCCCGGCTGACCAGGCCGGCCCCGGTCAGCCGGGAGACCTCCTTGGACAGCTGCCTGAGGTCGAGGTCCAGCTTCCGGGCGAGGTCCGGCAGCGACACCGGGCCGACCGTCGCGTTCAGCTCGACGACCGCGTTCAGCACGGCCAGCCGCCGCTCGCCGGACAGGGCGAGCAGGACCTCCGCCGCATTGCTGAAGACGACCGAACTGGGGCGGGGCGAGGACGCGTCGGTGGCAGACATGCCGGTCACCCTAGCTCCGCGGGACACGTCACTCCTACGGGATTTCCGCGGCCGGAACGCCCGGCCGCTACGGACACGGTGGGCACAGGGCACAGCGGGGTCCGTGCCGGATGAGGAGACGCGGTGGGGCAGGCACGGGTCCTGTTGTTGGATGCGGCCCCGGGCGAGTTGCTCGGCCGGGAGCTGGAGCGGCTGCTCGGCCACGGGCTGGCGGTCACGCTGAACCTCCGGCGGGTGGACGATCCGGCGGCGGTGCGGGCGGAGTGGGGCGGTCGGGTGGGCTTCACCGACTTCGACGCCTTCGACGAGTCGGCGCTGATCGCCGGGACCGTCCGGGACGGGATCGGGTATCACGCGGTCAAGTCCCGTGCGGGCGTGCCACTGCGGGCGGCGTTCCTCGCGGCGGCGACCGGCCCGGGCGTCGCCCACCGGCTCCGGGTGGTCGGCCGGGCCGGTGCGGGCACCGACCATGTCGAGCTCGCCGCCGCGGCCCGCCACGGCGTCGTTGTCACCCACACCCCGGGCTCCAACGCCGACGCGGTCGCGGAGTTCGCCCTGGCCCAGCTGCTGGCGTTGCTCCGGAATCTCCCGGCGCACAACGCGGCCGCGCACCAGGGCCGTTGGACCGCGCCGGCGGCCCCGGCGCGGGAGCTGTCGGAGCTCTCCCTCGGCATCGTCGGGCTGGGCCGGATCGGCCGGGCGCTGGCCGGGCGGGCAGCCGCGCTGGGCATGGCGGTCCGGGGTTTGTCCCGGCGCCCGGCCGGGGGCCCGGTACCGCCGGCGGAGTCCCTGACCGCCCTGCTGGCCACCAGCGACGTGGTCTCGCTGCACCTTCCGCTGACCCCGCAGACCCGCGGGCTGATCGGCCGGGCCGAGCTGGCGGCGCTGCGGCCGGGGGCGGTCCTGCTGAACACCGCCCGGGGCGGGATCGTCGACGAACAGGCACTCGCCGAGGCGCTGGCCGACCCGGCCCATCCGCTCGCGGCGGCAGCGGTCGACACCTTCGAGCACGAGCACGCCGCCTTCGCCTCGCCGCTCTTCGGCCTGTCGAACGCCCTGCTGACCCCGCACCTCGCCGGGATGACCCGGAGCGCCATGGCCACGGCCGCGCTCCGGTGCGCGGACCAGGTCGCGGCCCTGCTCGCCGACCGCCCGGACGGCGTCCCCGTGGTCACCTGCTGACCCGCATACCCCAACTCCACCCGGTTTGACCGGAGTTCCGGCCATCCCCGGAGCCTTGTGTGAAGTACGACACGTCAAATATGGTATTGCACTGACACTGAGTCATAAACGCTCAGCCAATCCCAGAGGGGAATGTGTCACGTGCGCAGATCAAGATCCGCCTCCGTCCTCGGACGCGGCCGAACCATCGTTCTCGGTGGCCTGGTCGCCGCCGTGGTCGCCGCGGGCCTGACGAATCCGCTGACCGCCGCGGCGAAGAGCCCGCATCCCGCTTCAGCAGGCTGGAGCCGGACCGCGGACGGCAATTGGGTGCAGGTCCAGCCAGGCACCCCGATCATCGCGAAGACCGAGGCCCGGCCGAAGACGGCCGCGCTCCTGGGCAAGCGCAGCGCCACGCCGCCCGGACCGGCCGCGAGCAAGACCGGCGGTCACATGACCCCGCAGCTGGCGGACGGTTCGGACCCGGGCGACGGCAACGACGGCGACGGCTCCGTGGCCAACGAGTACGACCTCCAGGTCGCCTACAAGGGCGGCCAGGACTCGGCCGGTGTGATCACCGGCGCCCCCAAGGTGTACCTGGTGGTCTGGGGCTCGCAGTGGGGCACCGCGTCCACCAACTCCAGCGGTGACACCGTGCTCTCGGGCGACGCCGACGGCGCGGTCCCCTACCAGCAGGACTTCTTCAAGGGCCTGGGCAGCCCCGGGGACGGCTAGCGCGGTGCTCACCCAGTACTGCGAGGGCATCCCGGCGGGAACCATCCAGTGCCCGTCGACGGCGGCCCACATCCAGTACCCCAAGGCCGGAAGCGTCCTGGCCGGTGTGTGGGTGGACAACAGCGCCGTCGCACCGCAGTCCGCGACGGAGGTCCAGCTCGGGGTCGAGGCAGCGGCCGCGGCGCAGCACTTCGGCAACACCACCGAGGCGCAGAACCGCAATGTGCAGTACGTCATCGACTCGCCGCAGGGCACCGACCCGGACAAGTGGAAGGAGCTCGGCTACTGCGCCTGGCACGACTTCGAGCGCTCCTCGTACGGCCAGCTCGCCTACACCAACATGCCGTACCTGCCCGACGTCGCGGGCTGCGGGTCCAACTGGTTCGGTGAGAACACCCCGCGGGCTGCTCGACGGGTACGGGATCATCGGCGGCCACGAGTACGCCGAAACCCTGAGCGACCCGGACACCCCCGGCGGCTGGACCGACGCCACCGGCCAGGAGATCGCCGACAAGTGCGCCTGGATACCCTACGGCTCCAACGGCGGCCTTTCTTCGAGAACCTCTCCACCGGCTCCTTCCCGCTCCAGACGCTCTGGTCCGACGAGGACCACCTCTGCATGGCGTCCGACCCCGTGTCCACCGGGCCGGCCCTGACCCTGAGCACCATGTGCAGCCGCACCGACCCACCGGGCCAGCCGCTGTCGATACCGGCGGTCGCGGCCGACAGCACCGACAGCCAGGTCAGCTACAGCGCCACCGGCCTGCCCGCCGGACTGTCCATCGACCGCACCACCGGCGTCATCTCCGGTACCACCGGCGCCTCCGCCGGCGGCTGGTCGCAGATCACCGTGAACGCCTCCGACACGGCCGGGAACACGGCCACGACCAGCTTCTGGGAGGGCCTGTTCCCCGGCGGGCAGCACGGCTGCTCGGCCATCCAGCAGCTGATCGACCCGGGCTTCGAGAACGGCTCGGCCGACGTCAACCACACCGTCATGACCGACGCCTGGAGCCCGTCCGAGTACAACATCATCACCCCCTCCAGCCTGCACTCGGCACACTCCGGCAGCTGGTACGCCTGGCTCGGCCAGGACACCGGCAACACCGACTCGATCACCCAGTACCTGGACACCTATCCGGGCTACAGTTCGGCCAACTTCTCCTTCTGGCTGGACACCGAGACCACCAACACCAGCGCGACCACCCCGGACACGCTGTCGCTGGTCGCCATCGACCAGTACACCGGCCAGCCGATCGGCACGGTCAAGACCTGGTCCAGCTACGGCTCCAGCCCCGGCTACCAGCAGCAGTCGGTGGACCTCTCGCCCTTCATCGCCCAGGTGGGCTGGGGCACCACCATCGGCCTGGAGCTGGTCTCCAACGAGACCGGCAGCACGCCGGCCACCGCCTTCCTGGTGGATGACACCTCGGCCACCGAGTACTGACCCCTGCTGCCGGTCCTCGCGGGACGTGAGGACCGGCAGCACCGGCCGCCGACCGGGTTGCGGGCGCGTCCAGCACCCTGGACGCGCCCGTAGCCACATGCCTGCACATGTTTTGACGCTGTATCAGTTCAGCAGGCTGACCCGCAGCAGTCCGCCCAGCGGCACCGACAGCACCTGGAGACCGCGGCCCAGCGGCATCGTCACCGGCTCCGCGACCTCCCGGCCCCGGCAGTCCCAGGAGCGGACCCGGGCCCAGCCCGGATCACCGGCCGTCTCGACGAGCACGCTGCCGTGGTCGGAGCCGTTGGCCACCAGCAGCTCCGTCTCCTCCGCGGCCTCGAACGGCACGGCGACCCGGGCGAAGACGGCGGCGAAGCGGACCCGGTCGCGCACCGCGACCAGCAGCGGATACCCCAGCTGCGGCGCGGTCGGCCGGAAGGTCCCGCCGTGGAGCACCGCGGCGTAGCGCCGCGCGGTGCGCAACCAGAACTCGACGGTGGCCCGCTGCCCGCCGGTGAGCTGCTCCGGGTCGACCGAGAGCTGCACCACCGCGAACAGCACCGCGATCAGCTGGGCGGCCACCCGCTCCGGCGTTTCCTCCCGGTGCCAGGTCAGCATGTCCGAGTGCACCGGGACCGGGCCCGCCACCAGCCGCAGGTCGGCGATCCGGCGCCGGTGCTCGGACGGGCTGAGCGGGCAGTCGGCGGCCCGCAGCATGGTGGTGTGCGGCCAGAGCGCGGGGCTGATGTACTGCTGCCGGAACTCGATCAGGACTCCCTCCGGCCGCGCCGCACGCAGCCGTGACAGCAGCCGGTCCAGCAGCAGCCGCACCCCCTCGTGCACCTCCTGGCAGTCGGCCCCGGGGCCGGGGCAGGCGGGTCCGGCACGAAGAAGGCGTCGAGGAAGTCGAGCTTCAGTCCGTCCGCGCCCCACTCCTCCACCGCCCGGCGCAGCGGTCGACCAGGTGCGCCCGGACCTCGGGGTGGCGCGGGTCCAGCACGGCCGCGTCCAGCTCGTGGTCGTAGCGCAGGGTGCGGCCGGCGAAGCGCGCCCAGGCGCGGCTGCGGCGACCGAGGAAGGGCAGGGCGTACCAGAGCAGGTAGGCGGTACCGTCCGCGCGCACGGCGGCGATGTGGGCCGCCGGGTCGGGGAAGGCGGCCGGGTCCATCTCCCAGTCGCCGGTGGTGGCATAGCCGCGGGCGGTGTCGGCGCTCTGCCAGCCGTCGTCGACGATCACCGTGCCGCAGCCCAGTCCGGCGGCGGCGCGGGCGCAGCGGGCCACCTCGGCCGCGTCCACCCGCTGGTGGTGGCTGTACCAGGTGGAGTAGACCGGCCGGGTGGCCGCGGCCGGGACGGCGGGGGCCGGGTGCTGCTCCGCCCACCAGCCGGCGATCCGGTCGAGGGCGTCGGCGAAGTGGTCCGCGGACCGGTCGAGCAGCAGCCGCAGCGGCCCGCCCGGGTGGACCTCCTGCTCGATCCGGAAGCCGAACTCGCCGGTCTCCTCGGAGACACCGGCCCAGATCCGGACGGGGCGAGTGGTCTCGGCGAGCGCGTAGGCAAGCCGGTTGGCGTCCGCCGCGCCGATCAGGCAGCCGACCGGGGCGTCGCGGGTGAGCGAGGTGGTGCGCGGCGGCAGCCAGTCCGGTGGAATCCACGGCTGCTCCTGGCTCCGGGGCGTCCAGTGCGCGGCGATGTCCAGGCAGGGCAGCGACCAGCTGACCCGGAGCCGCGCCGGGAGGGCCTCCGTACCGCCGGGGGCGGTCACCCGCAGCTCCTCCGCGCCCGGTCCCCGCTGCCGTACCTCGGTGCGCAGCTCGGCGCAGTCGGCGCCCTCGATCAGCAGGTCCAGTCCGGCGACCGGGCGGCGGGCACACGGGCCGGGGCCGAGATCCGGGGTGGCGAATATCCCCATGGGAGTCCTTCGCAGAGCTCTGGAAAGGCGGGAGCTCCAGGATCCCATATGCAATGTAACATTGCACCATCATCGAGCACTCCGGGGCGGCCTCCGGAGCGGATGCCGCGCCGGGCGCCGGGCGCCGACGCAGCCACGGGCGCGGGCCGGGCGCGGGCGCCACCCTGGCGGCCGGCCGGGCGCGCCGCCCGGAGCGGCGGGCGGGCCGGTCAGTCCTGCTGCGGCTCGGCCCAGAGCGAGCGCACATGTCCGAGATGCAGCCTGATGACCCGCTCCACCTGGGGCAGATCCCTGGCGATCATCAGATCCAGCAGCTGCTCGTGCTTCCTCGGCCGACGCGACCAGGCGGCCGGCCTCGGCCAGCTGGCTCAGCCCGTAGAGGCGGGAGCGCTTGCGCAGGTCGCCGACCGTCTCGACGAGGTGCCGGTTGCCGGTGAAGGCGAGCAGGTCGAGGTGGAAGCGGCGGTCCGCCTCGACATAGCCGATCAGGTCACCGGAACGGGCCGCCGTGACGATGTCGGCGGCGAGCGGCCGCAGCGGCTCCAGCTCCTCGGCGGCACCGAGGCGGCCACCCACACCGTCGACGGGATCTCGATCAGCGCGCGGATCTCGGTGAACTCGTCCAGCTCCTGGTCGGTGAGGCCGACCACCCGGAAGCCCTTGTTGCGCACCACCTCGACCAGGCCTTCCTTGGTCAGGTCGAGCATCGCCTCGCGGACCGGCGTGGCGGAGACGCCGAACTCGGCCGCCAGCATCGGCGCGGAGTAGACGATCCCGGGACGGAGCCTGCCCGCCACCAGGGCGGCCCGCAGCTCGTGCGTGATCATCTCCCGCAGGCTGCGCCGCTCGTGCATGGACGGCAGGTTGAGACCGCTCGGCGGTTCCATACTCATGACTCCTCCTCGGCTGTGCAACATCATCCTGCACCATCACGCGGCACCTCAGCGCACATTCCGGGAGGTTATGCAATTGCAGTGTCATATTTGACACCTAACGCTTGACGCCATCCCCGGGAGCGGACACAGTCACTCCAACAGAACAGAGCAACGTGACATTGCACTGGTACTGAACACGGTGCCAGCGCCGTCACCCCGCCCCGGGGAGCCCCTATGTCCGCACTCCTCACCGACGATCCTCCGCCCGCGGCCGCCGCGGCGACCGCGGCCTTAGCCGGACGTTCGCCCGCCGCCCTCGCCTGGAGCCGCTTCCGCCGTGACCGCACCGGCGTGGCCTCCGGCATCGTGGTGGCCCTGTTCTTCGTGGTCGGCCTGGGCGCGCCGGTGATCTCCCGGCTCTACGGCAAGAACCCCTACACCACCTACGGCCAGAACCAGCCCGGCCTGCTCGACGCCTTCGGCTACCCGGTCGGCCCGATGGGCGGGATGAGCAGCCACTTCTGGCTGGGCATCGAGCCGGGCCTGGGGCGGGACGTCTTCACCCAGCTCATCTACGGCATCCGCACCTCACTGCTGATCTCCCTGGCCGTCGTCCTGATCGTCACGGTGATCGGCACCCTGGTCGGCATCACGGCCGGCTACGCGGGCCGCTGGATCGACTACTCGGCGAGCCGGCTCATCGACCTGATCCTCTGCTTCCCGGCCACCCTGTTCTTCGTCGCGTTCATCCCGGTCGCGCAGTCGGCCTTCGTCAGCCCCACCCAGCCCGTGCCGACCTGGATGCGGGCGACCACGGTCGTCCTGGTGCTCTCCGCCTTCGGCTGGGCCTCCACCGCCCGGCTGCTCCGCGGCCAGGTGCTGTCGCTGCGGGAGCGGGAGTTCATCCAGTCCGCCCAGGTGATCGGGGTACCCGCACACCGGATCATCCTGCGCGAGCTGCTGCCCAACCTGTGGACGCCGATCCTGATCTCGGTCTCGCTCGCCGTGCCCAGCTATGTGACCACCGAGGCCGCCCTGTCCTTCCTGGGCGCCGGCATGGTCGAGCCCACCCCCGACTGGGGCCGCATGATCCAGCGCGGCGCCGAGGTCTACAACGCGGACTTCAGCTACATGCTCTTCCCCGGTCTGGCCATGCTGGTCTTCGTCCTCGCCTTCAACCTGCTGGGCGACGCCGTACGGGATGCGCTCGACCCCAAGTCCAGTCGCTGAAAGGCCCGTTGACCGCCCGAGGCGGCACCGCGCCGACCACCTCCCTCCCAGCCCAAGGACACCGCCATGCCACTGAACAGACGCACCGCCCATGCCATCGCCTGCGCCGTCGCGGCCGGAGCCCTGGTCACCGTCTCGGGCTGCCACGGCTCCGCCGGCGCCGGTGCCGCGGCCGACGCCACCTCGGGCCCGGTCGCCAAGCAGGCGGTGGCCCTGGGCACCGCCGCCGAGTCCGACACCCCCGACCCGGCCGTTCCCGGGGCCAGGAGCGGCGGCACCGTCACCGTGCTCCAGGAGACCGACTTCAGCCACCTGGACCCGGCCCGGGTGTACAGCGCCCCGAACCAGACCGCCGACCTGCTGCTCGCCCGCCAGCTCACCAGCTACCAGTACGTGGGCGGGGTGACCCGGCTGGTCGGCGACCTGGCCACCGGCACCGGCACGCCCAGCGACGGCGACCGCACCTGGACCTTCACCCTCAAGCAGGGGATCAAGTACCAGGACGGCTCCCCGATCACCGCCCAGGACGTCAAGTACGGCGTCGAGCGGACCTTCGAGGCCACGCTCAGCGGCGGCCCGACCTATCTCCAGACCTGGCTCACCGGCAAGGCGGACTACTCCGCCGCCTACCCCGGGCCCTGGAACGGCCAGGACCTCCCGGCCATCCAGACGCCCGACTCCCGGACCATTGTCTTCCACCTCACCAGCCCGCACGCGGACTTCCCCTACGCGGTGGCGATGCAGGCCTACAGCCCGGTGCCCAAGGCGCACGACACCAGGTCCGCCTTCGACCTCGCCCCCTTCTCCTCCGGTCCCTACATGATCCAGAGCCATCAGCCCGACAAGTCGATGGTGCTGGTCCGCAGCCCCGGCTGGAACCAGGCCACCGACCCGGTCCGGCACGCCTACCCCGACGAGTGGAAGTTCGAGTTCGGCGGGCAGGCACTGGACATCGACCAGCGGCTGATCGCCGCCAACGGCAGCGACACCACGGCGATGACCTTCAGCACCCTGGTCACCAGCGACGTCGCCGAGCAGGTGCTGAGCACCCCGTCGCTGATGGCCAGGACGGTCGACCAGGTCTCGCCGTTCTCCACCTTCTTCGACATCAACAACCGGCGGGTGACGGACCCGAGGATCCGCCAGGCGCTGCTGATGGCCTTCCCCCGGGAGCAGGTGCGGCAGATCTTCGGCGGCCCGCTCTACGGCGACTACACCAACACCATCCTCTCCCGGTCACCAACGGCTACCAGAACTACGACCTCTACCACGCCCCGGTCGCCGGCGACCCGGCGGCGGCCCGGAAACTGCTCGCCGCCAGCAGCGACCCGCACCCCACCATCGTCTTCGCCTACCAGGGCACCACCCAGTGGGAGGCCGCCGCCGTCGCCGTCTCCACCGCGCTGGACAAGGCCGGCTTCAAGGTGGTGGCCGACGAGGTGGACAGCAAGGACTACTACGACGAGATCGGGGACGTGAACAACAAGTTCGACCTCTACTGGGCCGGCTGGGGCCCCGACTGGCCCAGCGCCGACACGGTCATCCCGCCGCTCTTCGACGGCCGGCTGATCGCCCCCGACAGCTCGGACACCATGCTCTTCGACGACCCGGCGGTGAACGCCGAGATCGACCGGATCAACGCCGAGACCGATCTCGCCCAGCAGGACAAGGACTGGGCCGCGCTGGACAAGACGATCATGGGCCAGGCCCCGATCATCCCCTGGGTCGACCTGCGCCAGGTCTCCCTCTACGGGCCCGGCCTGGGCGGCGTGCACCTGGGCTTCATCGGCACGGTCTACCCGCTGGACGTCTATGTGAAGTGAGCACCACCGCACGGCACCTGCCCCGTCCCCAGCTGCCACCTCCCGACCTGCCATCTCCCGCCCTGCCTTCTCCCGCCCTGGAGCACCCGTGCTGCGCTTCCTGATCCGCCGGACCGCGGGGGCGGCGCTGATCCTGCTGGTGATCAGCGCCATCACCTACGTCCTCTTCTTCGCCCTGCCGTCCGATCCGGCACTGCTCGCCTGCGGCAAGCAGTGCACCCCGCAACTGCTGGCAACCATCCGGCACACCATGGGTATCGACGCCCCGCTGTGGGTGCAGTACTGGCACTTCCTCGGCGGGATCTTCGCCGGGCGCGAGTACGGCGCGGTCCACTGCGCCGCGCCCTGCCTCGGCTACTCCTTCGTCAACGAGCAGCCCGTGCTCCAGACGCTGCTCAACCGCTTCCCGGCGACCCTGTCACTGGCGCTCGGCGCGGCCGTGCTGGTGCTCACCTTCGGCGTCGGCCTCGGCATGATCGCCGCGCTGCGCCGCGGCCGCCCGGTCGACAAGGCCTCCATGGGAATCGCCCTGATCGGCGCGTCCGTGCAGATCTACTTCTTCGGCATCGTCGTCCGCTACATCTTCGTGGACCAGCTCGCCTGGCTGCCGCTGCCCGGCTACACCTCACCCGGCAGCTCACTGACCGGCTGGGCCGGCGGGATGCTGCTGCCCTGGATCACCCTGGCCGTGGTCAACGTCGCCACCTACGCCCGGTTCACCCGCTCCTCCATGCTGGAGGCCCTGGACGAGGAGTATGTGCGCGCCGTCCGCGCCAAGGGCCTCAGCCCGTGGGGCGTCTACATCAAACATGCCTGGCGGGGAGCCATGACACCGGTGATCACCATGTTCGGGATCGACCTGGGGCTCTTCCTGGGCGGCGCGGTGATCACCGAGACCACCTTCAACATCCCCGGCATCGGCAAGCTCGCCGTCGACTCCGTGGCCAACTCCGACCTGCCGATGCTGATGGGCACGGTACTGGTCGCCTCCACCGCCATGGTGGTGGCCAATATCGCGGTGGACGCCTGCTACGCCCTCATCGACCCCAGGGTGCGTGCCTCATGACCGGCGAAACCGCCACCGAGCCCGAACCGGCGTCCGCCGGGCCGTTCCTGGAGGTGCGGGACCTCTCGGTGCGCTTCGCGACCGAGAGCGGCCCGGTCCAGGCCGTGGACCGGCTGTCGTTCTCGCTGGAGCGCGGACGCACGCTCGGCATCGTCGGCGAGTCCGGCTCGGGGAAGTCCGTCACCAGCCTCGCCGTACTGGGCCTGCACAACCGCGCCCGCACCACCGTCACCGGCAGCATCCGGCTGGACGGCACCGAGCTGGTGGGGCCGCCGAGGCGCGGCTGCGCACCCTGCGCGGCAGCCGGATGGCCATGGTGTTCCAGGACGCGCTGACCGCCCTGTCGCCGTACTACAGCGTCGGCGACCAGATCGCCGAGACCTACCGCCGGCACACCCGGTGCACCCGCCGGGCCGCCGCCGAGCGGGCGGTGGAACTGCTCGGCGTGGTCGGCATCCCCTCCCCCGGACGCGGATCGACGACTATCCGCACCAGTTCTCCGGCGGCATGCGGCAGCGGGTGATGATCGCCATGGCCCTGGTCTGCGACCCCGACCTGCTGATCGCGGACGAGCCCACCACGGCGCTGGACGTCACCGTCCAGTCGCAGATCCTGGACCTGCTGGCCGAGTTGCAGCAGACCTTCCGCACCTCGATCGTGCTGATCACCCACGACCTGGGGGTGATCGCCGGCATCGCGCACGACGTGCTGGTGATGTATGCCGGCCGGAGCGTGGAGCACGGCCCGGTCGAGGACGTGCTGATCACCCCCCAACACCCCTACACCGCAGGGCTGCTGGCCTCGGCGCCACGGCTGGGCGGGGACGTCGACCGGCCGTTGCGGCCGGTGCCGGGCAATCCGCCGAGCCTGCTGGCGATACCGGCGGCTGCGCCTTCCACCCGCGCGCGGGCCGGGGCGCTGCTGCCTCCCGGGCGCTGCTCCGGGGAGCGTCCCGAGCTCAGCGGCACCGCCCCTCACCTGGCCGCCTGCCACCTCGACCAGACCCAGCGCGCCACGCTCCGCCGGACCGAGGAGACCGCACCATGACCCAGCGCGCCGAGGCGCCGACCACCGCGCCGACCACCGCCCCGACCGCCTCCGGGGGCACCGGCCCCGGAAGCACCGGCGCACCGCTGCTCGAAGCGGTCGGCCTGACCAAGCACTTCCCGGTACCGGCCGCCGGCCTGCTGCCGTTCCGGCGCTCCGCCCGGCCGGTGCTGCGCGCCGTCGACGGCATCGACCTGACGGTCCGGGCCGGGGAGAGCCTGGGCCTGGTCGGCGAATCCGGGTGCGGCAAGTCGACCGCGGGCCGACTGCTCACCAGGCTGCACGAGCCGACCTCCGGGGTCCTGCGCTATCAGGGCCAGGACATCACCCACGCCTCCCGGCGGGAGCTGGCGCCGATCCGGTCCCAGATCCAGATGGTCTTCCAGGACCCCTACGCCTCGCTCAACCCCCGGCAGACGGTGGGCGGCATCATCTCGACCCCGCTGGAGGTCCACGGGATCAACCCGCCGGGCGGCCGCAGGGCCCGGGTCCAGGAACTGCTGGAGACGGTCGGCCTCAACCCGGAGCACATCAACCGCTTCCCGCACGAGTTCTCCGGAGGCCAGCGGCAGCGGATCGGCATCGCCCGCTCGCTGGCCCTGGAACCCAGGGTGATCGTGGCCGACGAGCCGGTGTCCGCGCTGGACGTGTCGATCCAGGCGCAGGTGGTGAATTTGCTCCAGCGGCTGCGCCGGGAGCTGGGGATCGCCTTTGTCTTCATCGCCCACGACCTGTCGGTGGTGCGGCACTTCTCGCAGCGGGTGGTCGTCATGTACCTGGGCAAGGTGGTGGAGAGCGCGCCGCGCGACGAGCTGTACCGGTCACCGCAGCACCCGTACACCCAGGCACTGCTGTCCGCGGTACCGGAGCCCGATCCGCGCCCGGCCGCGCGGGCGGCCGCCTCGGCGGGCCGGATCCGGCTCACCGGCGACCTGCCGAGCCCGGTCGACCCGCCCTCCGGATGCCGGTTTCGCACCCGCTGCCCACGGGCACGGGACCTCTGCGCCGAGCAGGAGCCGGCGCTGGAGAACCGGCCCGGCGACCTGGAGACCCATGTGACGGCATGCCACTTCCCCGGTCCGGCCGCCGGATGAGCGGCGGACAGCCCGGCGGCGCCGAAGTCCCGGAGGAGGTCCTCGCCTGGGACCGGGAGCGGGGGCAGGAGCAGGTCCGCGCCCTGTGGCCGCTGGACCCGGCGGTCGCACACCTCAACCACGGCTCCTACGGCGCGGTCCCGCGCCCGGTCCAGCAGGAGCAGGACCGCTGGCGGGCCCGGATGGACGCCAACCCGGTCCGCTTCTTCCGCCGCGAGTGGCAGCCGGCCGTGGCGGACGCGCGGCTGCGGGCGGCGGCGTTCCTCGGCGCCGACCCGGACGGGCTCGCCCTGGTCCCCAACGCCACGGCCGGCGCGAGCGCCGTGCTCGCCGCGTTTCCGCTGCGCGCGGGCGACGAACTGCTGGTGACCGACCACGGCTACGGCGCGGTGGCCGCCGCCGCGCGCCGCGCCTGTGCCCGGGCCGGTGCCCGGCTGGTGACCGTCTGCTTCCCGCTCACCGCCACCGGGGAACAGATCCGGACGGCGGTCCTGGCCGCGGTGGGCCGCGCACGACGCTGGCCGTACTGGACCACGCGACCTCGCCGACCGCCCGGCTGCTCCCGGTCGGGCAGCTGGTCCCGGCGCTGCGGGCGCGGGGGGTGGCGGTGCTGGTCGACGGCGCCCACTCCCCGGGCATGCTCCCGGTGGACCTGGACGCGCTGCGCCCGGACTTCTGGGTCGGCAACTTCCACAAGTGGGTCTGCGCGCCGCGCGGCGCGGCCGCGCTGTGGGCGGCGCCCCGGCACCGCTCCTGGCTGGCCGCCCGGTGGTCTCCTGGCGGGAGGACGAGGGCTATCCGCACAGCTTCAGCCTGCCCGGCACGGCCGACAGCAGTGCCGTGCTCGCCCTGCCGGCCGCGCTCGACCTGTTCGAACGGCTGGGCGGGCAGGACCGGGTCATGGCCCGCAACAACGCCCTTGCCGGATACGGCCGTTCGGTGCTGGCGCAGGCCCTCGGCCTGGAGCCGGAGCAGGTCCCGCGGAGCCGGCCCTGTCCATGGCGGCGCTGCCGCTGCCCGGGCGGCTGACCGGGCGGCTGACCGGGCAGCCGGGCGGCGCGGACCGGGTGCAGATGCTGATCGCCGACCGGGCCGGCGCCGAGACCGCGGTGAGCGAGTGGCACGGCGGTCTGCTGCTGCGGATCAGCGCCCAGGTCTACAACCGCCCGGAGGAGTACCGGCGTCTGGCGCAGACGCTGCCGGGGCTGCTCGCCTCGGCATGAGGCGGCGTGGCCCGCTCCCGGCACAGGCCGGCCCGGCGTGCGCCGCCGCGACGGCGACGGACGCCGGGCCCGGTGCCGGTGCCTGGCTGGTCAGCCCGGGCCCGGTGCCGGTGCCGGGCCGGTCAGCGCGGGCCGGCCGGAGCAGGCTGACGGTGCGGCTCTCGGTGTAGAACTCCAGCGCGGCCCGGCCCTGTTCGCGCGGCCCGTGGCTGGACTCCCGGCTGCCGCCGAAGGGGAGGTGGAAGTCCACGCCGGTGCTGGGGGCGTTCACCTTGACCATCCCGACGTGCAGCTTTCCGGCGAGCGCGAGTGCCGCGTCGAGGTCGCGGGTGTGGACCGAGGCGACCAGCCCGTGCCGGACCGAGTCGGCCAGAGCGGCGGCCTGCTCGACGGTGGCCGCGGTCCGCAGCAGGGCGATCGGCGCGAAGACCTCCTCGGTGGCCAGCGGATGCCCGTCGGGGACGCCCTCGACCAGGGTCGGGGCGCTGTACCAGCCGGGCCGGTCCAGCCGGTGCCCGCCGGCCAGCACCCGGCCGCCGGAGCCGGGCAGGTCCTGTTGCAGCCGGGTGACCCGGTCCAGCGCGGCCGGGGAGATCAGCGGCCCGCAGCCGGTGGCGGGATCGGTGGGGTCGCCGACGGGGTAGTCCCGCAGCGCGGCGGCCAGGGCCTCCCGCAGCGGTCCGGCGGCGGCGCCGACCGCGATGACCCTGCTGGTGGCGGTGCACTTCTGGCCCGCGTAGCCGGCCACCGCGCCCGCGATCTGACCGGCCACCTGCTCGATGTCGGCGTCCGGGAGGACCAGCGCGGCGTTCTGGCCGCCGAGTTCGGCCTGCACCGGGATGCCGCGCGCGGTGGCGGCGAGGACCACGCCCCGGCCGACGGCGGTGGAACCGGTGAAGGAGACCACGTCGCTGACGGCGATCAGGGCCTCACGCCTCGCGGGCAACCGCCGGGCAGCACGCTGAGGACGTCCGGCGGCAGCACCCCGGCGAGCAGCCCGGCCAGCCGCAGCCCGCAGGCGGTGGCCTCCGGGCGGGCTTGAAGCACGCAGTTGCCGGTGCCAGCGCGGGCCGGCGCTTCCACAGCGGGATGGCCAGCGGGAAGTTCCACGGGGATCAGCCCGGCCACGCCGTGCGGGCGCCGGGGAAAGCAGGCCGTCACCGGCCACCGGGTCGTGCACCTCGCCGCCGGGCAGGTAGGGCGCCTGGGCGTAGTAGCGCAGGATCGACACCGCCCGGGCCACCCTCGCCCCGTGCCTCGGCGACCGGCTTGCCGGCCTCGCGGACGATCAGCGCGGCAAAGCCCTCGGCGTCGGCGGCGAGCGCGGCCGCGGCGGCGTCCAGTGCGCCCGAGCGCCGGGCCGCCCCGGACCGGAGCCAGTCGGGCTGGGCCGCCCGGGCCCGCCCGGCGGCCTGCTCGACGGCGGCCGGGCCGGCGGGCGCGGTCCGGACGACGATGTCCTCCGGGTCGGCGGGGTTGCGGCTGACGATCTCGGCCGTAGCGGTGTCCGGGCCACCGGTACGCACAGGGCTGCTGGCACTCACAGGGGAATCCTTCGGGGAGCGGCTGGTCGGTGGGGTTGTACTGGGGCGCGCAGGAGTACACCATGACAGTACCATTGCACATGTGACATAACCATCGATGCTGGTCGGCGCCCCGGCCCCCCCTATCCTCTTCTCCATGCACGCAACCACCTACGTCGGCGACCGCCACACCCGCGCGGCGGGCTGGTCCGTGCTCGGGGCCCTGGCGCTGCTCGCCCTTGTCTTCGACATCTGGGCGCTGAGCACACCCCCCGACACCTCGGGGATCATGGTCAGGCAGATCGTGGGTGCGGCGGCGATCACCGGCGTCGTGGTGCTGACCGCCGTCCGGGTCGGCCCCTCCGTCGGGTCGACCACGGTGACCGCGTCCGGCATCACCGTGCGCACCCTGCTGCGGGTCCGCACCATCGCCTGGTCGGACGTCCGCTCGATCGAGGTCACCCGGCCGGGGGCCGGGCGCAGCGGGATGCGCGTGGTGGAGCACTCCCGCTCCGGGCCCAGGTACACCGTCCTGGCCGGCGTCCTGTCGACGATCGCGTACGACCCGAGGTTCGACGAGGACACCCGCGCCATAGCCGCCCTGTGGACCCGCGCCAACGGTCAGCCCCAGGACAGCTGAGGGACAGCTGAGGGACAGCTGAAGGGCGGCCGGGCCCCATGCCGCCCGCCCGACGGCAGGCGGCGCCGGAGGCGTGCGAGACTGGAGACAGCGGGCAGGATGACGTCCGCTTCCGGACGAGGTGCGCCGTACCCGGTCAGACAAGACGACGCTGCTGATGGAGGCGCGTCGTCATGACTGAGCAGCTGGTGCAGATCCTCGGATCGGTCCTGATACTCATCCCCTTCGCGCTGGCGCAGGCCGGCCGGCTGGATGCCAAGTTCGCTCGGCTACCTGGGCCTGAATCTGGTCGGCTCGGCCACCCTGGCAGTGGACGCGGCACTCACCTCCCAGTGGGGATTCCTGCTGCTGGAGGGCAGTTGGGCGCTGCTGTCGCTGTGGGCGCTGATCGGCACGGTCCGCCGCACCGGCGCCGCCCGGCCGTCGCCCGCGACTGAAACCACCGGGGGCGGGGTATAGAGGTCGACATGTCCGAGTCACCTCAGGTCGCAGCGGTACGCCGGTACTACGACGCCAAGGGGGATCCCGAGGTCATCAGATCGGTGGTGGCTCCCGATGCGCAGTGGGACGTGGCCGGGGGCTTCCCCCGCGGCGGCGTCTACCACGGTCTGGACGCCATCCTCGGCGACTTCTTCGGCTTCGTCGCCGAGTTCACGGAGTTCCGCGTGGTGGCGGACGAGTTCTTCGAGGACGGCGATCACGTGATCACCCTGGGCCGCTATGTCGGCGTCACCCGCGGTGGCAAGGACGTGGACTCCAGGTTCGCCCACTTCTTCACCCTGCGCGACGGCAGGATCGTCCGGCTCCAGCAGACCTCCGACACCCTCCCATGGCCCGCGCCCTGGAGGGGTGACGCCCGGCACCGGCCGGCCCGGCCGCCGGCCCGGGGCGGGTCGGTCTCAGTCGTAGCGGGTGGTGAAGGCGACCAGGTCACCGCGGCAGCGGCGGACGAAGTGGCAGAGCGGCTCCCCCTCGCAGGTCAGCAGGCCCTCGCGGACCAGGATCGCCGAGCCCGGTTCGACGCCGAGCACGTCCTGGTCGGCCGGTCCGGCCAGGTCGGCGGAGATGGTGTGGCTGCGGTAGCGGCAGTCGTAGCCGAGCCTGAGCAGCGTGCCCTGGACGCCCTCGCGCAGGTCCTGCGGGAGATCCGCCAGGCGTGGCGGCAGCCAGTAGCGGCTGGCCATGCACGGCACGCCGTTCATCCGCAGCAGCGTGGACACCTCGTAGACCTCGTCGTCCGGCAGGCCCAGCCGCGCGGCGGCGGCCGGGTCACGGCGCAGCGTGCCACCGAGGAACTGCTCGCCGTCGGCGAAACTCCCGGCGAGTTCGTCGATCTCCTCCGGCCGGTGCAGCCGGGTGTGCGGATCGACCGACACCTCCAGCCGGCGCTGGAGCACACGTACATAGCTGCCGCTGCCTGCCGGGTCTCCACCAGGCCGCTGGTGCGCAACTCGACCATGGCCTGGCGGGCCGTCAGCCGGTGGACGCCGTACTGCTCGGCGAGCGCGTCCTCGGTGGGCAGGCGGGATCCGGGCGGCAGGTCACCGGAGTCGATGCGCTGGGCCAGCTCGCGGGCGATCGCGCGGTAGCGGGCTTCTCGGGGCACGGCGACACTCTAGGGCCACCGCGCGCGCGGGCTGGGATCACCCCCTGGGGCGGGCGACGGGTTGGGGACCGCTGGGGCAGTAGTGGTACCTTCGCCACGGTTCGAACGGGCGAGCGGGAGGCCGACAGAGGACCATGACGGACGCCAGTGCTACCGAATCCGCACAGTTCCGCTTCCAGCTGCTCGGAACCGTGGCCGCCTGGAGGAACGGGGCGCAACTACAGCTCGGCTCACCCCAGCAGGTCGCGCTGCTGGCCTCGCTGCTGCTCAGACCGGCCAGTCGGTGCCGCTGAAGCAGGTGCTGGGCGATCTGTGGGGCGGCGAGGTCCCGGACCACGCGGTCGGCGCGGTGCGCACCTATGCCTCGCGGCTGCGGGCGGTGCTGGAGGCCCGGGCGGGCCCGCCGCGCCCCCGGGGCGGTCGTGGTCTCGTCGGCGACGGCTACACCCTGCGCACTCCGGGCGACCCGGCGCTCTCCGTGGACGTGCACGCCTTCACCGCCAAGGTCGCCGAGGCCGAGCGGCTGCGGGCGGCCGCGGAGCCCAAGGCCGCCTACGACCGGCTCGGCGCCGCGCTGGCGCTGTGGCAGGGCGAGGCGCTGCTGGGCGTCCCGGCTCGGTACGCCGAACAGCAGCGCGGCTGGCTTGGCCCAGCGACGGCTGTCCGCCGCCGAGGCCAGCTGGAGCTCGGCCTGGAGCTCGGCCACCACGGCGAGGTGCTGGACGCGCTGGACACCCTGGTCTCCGAGCAACCCGCTGCGCGAGCACCTGCGCGGGCTGCGGATGCTCGCCCTGTAACCGGGGCGGCCGGCAGGCCGAGGCGCTGGCCTGCTTCGCCGAGATCCGCGAGCTGCTGGTCGAGGAGCTCGGTGTGGACCCGGGCCCGGAGCTCAGCGCACTGCACCAGCGCATCCTCAACGCCGACCCGGAGCTGGCCGCACCCCCGCAGCGCCCGACGCGGACACGGCCGCCGTGTACCGGTCCGTGGTACCGGCCCAACTGCCCACCGACATACCCGACTTCGCCGGACGCGAGGAGCAGCTGGAGGGCGTGGTCGCGGCCCTGCGGGCGCCGGCCGCCAGGCCGTGCCGGTGATCGCGCTGTTCGGCATCGGCGGCTCCGGCAAGACCACGCTGGCGTGCACGCGCGCACCAGGTCCGCGACCAGTTCCCGGACGGCCAGCTGTTCGCGGACCTGCGCGGCGGGGAGCAGCTCACCACCGATCCCGGACTGGTGCTGGTCGACTTCCTGCGCAGCCTGGGGGTCGCCCCGGGCGGCATACCCGAGGGGCTGGACGAGCGCTCCGCGCTGTTCCGCTCGCTGCTGACCGGGCGGCGGATGCTGATCCTGGTCGACAACGCCCGGGCCGCGTCCCAGGTGCGGCCGCTGCTGCCGGGCACCGCGGGTGCGCCGTGCTGATCACCAGCCGGGTGCAACTGGCGGAGCTGCCCGGCACCCGGCTGTTCGAGATCGAGCCGTTCCGCCGGACCGAGGCGCTGGACCTGTTCGCGGCGGTCATCGGCGCCGAACGCGCCGCCGCCGAGCCCGAGGCCGTCGAGGCCCTGGTCGCGGCCTGCGGGTACCTGCCGCTGGCCGTGCGCATCCTCGCCTCCCGGCTGGCCGTGCGCCCGGCCTGGAGCGCGGCCGCGCTCGCCGAACGGCTGGCGGACCAGGAGCGCCGCCTGGACGAGCTGCACCTGGGCTCGCTCGGGGTCGAGGCCACTTTCCAGCTCAGCTACGAGCAGTTGTCCCCCGAACAGGCCCGCGCGTTCCGGCTGCTGGCGCTCCCGGAGGGGCAGGGGCTGACCACCGCCGCCGCGGCCGCGGTGATCGGGCTGCCCGACCGGCGGACCGAGGACGTGCTGGAGTCGCTGCACAGCGCCGGGCTGCTGCTCTCCCGTACCCCTGGCCGCTACCAGTACCACGACCTGCTGCGACTGTTCGCGCGGCGGCGCAGCGAGAGCGAGGACAGCGCGGCGCAGCGGGCCGAGGCGGTGCTGCTGCTGCTGGACCACCTGCTCGCGGGCATGGTCAGCGTCTCCCGGGTGCTGGATCCGGACGGGGCCCTGTTCCGGCACTTCCAGCCGACCAGGACCGCGGGTCTGCGGTTCACCGACCGGGAGCAGGCGGCGCGCTGGCCGCACGGCGAGAGCGCGCTGATCTTCGCCGTCACCGAGCAGGTGGTGCGCAACGCGGCGGACCCGCACTCGGGCGCGGCGCCCGCGGCCCCGGCTCCGAACTGCGCTCGGCGGTGGATCTGCTGCTCGGCCTGGTGTGGCTGCTGGACGGGCAGGTGCATGCCGCCCGGTTCCGGGATGTGCTGCGCCCGGCGGGTGTGGCCGCGCGGAGCCGGGGCGACCGGGCCGCCGAGGCCCGGGTCTGCTATCTCAGCGGGCTGCTGGACCGGTCGGCGGCCAGGCACAGTGAGGCGGAGCCGACGCTGCGCCGGGCGCTGGAACTGCTGGCCCCCGGCGACCCTGTCGACCAGGCGCTGCGGCTCACGGTGACCAATGAGATCGCACTGCTGCTGAACCTGACCTCACGCAGTGCCGAGGCGCTGACCTACTTCGAGGAGTCACTGGCGCTCTGCCGCGAGCTGGGCAACACCACCGCCGAGGCCCGGGTGCTGGGCAATATCGCCCGGGTGCACCTCAACGCCGGACGCCCGGCCGAGGGGGTGGCCTGCGCCACCCAGGCGGCCGGGATCGCCGAGGCCTCCGGCAACACCGCCGGGGTCGCGGACAGTTACTACCAGCTGGGCGTGGCGCTGCGCGCGGCCGGACGCACCGGGGAGGCGGTACTGCGGCAGCGGCAGGCCCTCGACTACTTCCAGAAGCAGCAGCGGCGCTCCATGGGGGGCTGGCGCTGATGCGCCTCGCCGAGTGCCTGGGCGACCAGGCGCTCTGGTCGGAGGCGGTGGCCTCGGCCGAGCAGTCGCTGGTGATCGCCGAGGAGCTGGACAGCCAGTACGCCCGCGCGCTGGCGCTGGCGGCGCTGGGCCGCGCACTGGCCGAGCAGGGTGTCACCGAGCGTGCCCGGGAATGCCTGCACACGGCGGCCGAGGCGTTCGAGCGCCTGCGGGCTCCGGAGACGGCCGGGACCCGCGAGCTGCTGGCCCGGATCCCCGGCCCGGGTGCCGCGGGCGGCTGAGCTCAGTGCGGTCCGCCGACCCAGGGAATGTCCCGGTGGGTGAACCACTCCCAGGGGCCCGGCAGCACCGCGGCCGGCGCCGCGTCGGGCGCCTCCGTCGGCGGGGCCGCGGGCGCAGCGCGGTGTGCAGCGGGATCACCTGCGCCAGGTGTCTGATCTCCGGACGGTGTCCGTCACCGGTGCGCTGGGTCATGGCGTGGTCCTTTGCGTCGTCTGGAACATGCTGTACGCACATCCTGCGACCAGGGGCTAAACAGCGGATCAACGCCGAAATGAGTGACGCCGTGCGGTGAGCGTGTAGCTCACCGCACGGCGTCCGGTACTGCGGCTCCGGGGCCCCTCCGGCCATCCCCCGACCGTCGGAGGAGCCCCAAAGCCTTCTCACACCCAACCGTCGCTCCCCGGAACGGCCCGGTCCTGTAGCTGAGCGGCTGCGGGCCGGGAAGGTGCCTTCCCGGACCCGGCTCAGGACCGGGGGCTCACGGGTGGGTGGAGACCTCTGCCGGACTCGGCGTCCCCTCTCGCCGGTCCGACTCCAGCGGAAGGCCCGGGAGCCCGGAGCGCTCCTGGAGGGTCCCCGCCTCGCCGCCTTCGACAGCGGACTTCTCTTCGGTTGCAGTCGGCTCGACGGCCTCAGGCGCGGTCATGTGCTGCCCTCTTCTCGCTGGTTGATACGTGCAGGAGCATCGCAGAGCCGAATAAACATCGGTTCAACGGGGTCCCCCGATTCCGCCCGCGGGTGCTCCGGCAGCGCGGCAGCGGCTCCGGTCAGCGGAAAGCCGTCGGCCGCCGCCCCCGTTCCGGTGGGCGGCGGCCGACGGCCGGGTCGGTGCCGGGGCCGTCAGCTCACGGTCAGGGCGAGCGGTCCGGCCAGAGCCGTGTAGCCGCTGTCATAGAGGTACCAGACGTCATAACTGCCCGGGAGAGCTGCTGGTGGCGAGTTCAGGCTGCCGCGCCGCGCTCGGGGCGTACTGCCAGGTCAGCGAGGCCTTGCTGCCGGCGTCACACCACCGGGTAGATGCCGATCCAGTTGTCCGAGCTGGTGGTGGCCGCCGGGGTCGTGTACTGGACGGTGACGGTCGAGCCACTGGCGACGGTCGGTGCTGGTGGTCAGCGTGTTGGCGGGCGCCGGCGCGGAGGGCACGAAGGCGTCGTTCAGCGGGGTGGCGTAGGTGTCGTTGGCGGTGATGCCGGGCAGGCCGAGCGCCGCCTCGATGGTGCGGCCGGTGCTGTAGTGGTCGTAGCGGGTCGCACTGGTGGTTCCCGCCGGTACCGTGCCCTGGGAGCCGTCGACGATGGCGGCGACATGGTTGTCCGGGTCCGAGCTGTCCTCGTCCCAGGTGACGATGAGCAGTGACTTCTGTGTGGTCCAGGCCGGGGAGGAGATGATCGGCGCGAGGGTCTGCTGCAACCAGCCGTCCTGGGCCTTGAGGCTGGTCGGGCTGCCGTTGCGGACGACTCGCCGTCGTAGTAGTCGTCGGCGGCGATCCAGGAGAAGTTCGGGGTGGTCGCGGCGCTCTTCAGGTCCGTGGTGAGCTGGCTGGTGTCGAAGAGGTGGGCGGCGCAGCGGGCCGCGTTGCCGCTGACGTCGGTGTAGTTGATGAACGGCGCGTCGTCCGGCTCGTAGTAGGAGTCGTACTGGGTGGTGGTGTTGCAGGGCGTGCCCATGCCCTGCTCGTAGGCCTTCCAGGTCTTGCCGGAGGCCTCCAGCTCGTCGCCCAGGTTGGTGCCGGGGTCCTTGATGTTCGGCCAGTACTCGGCGCCGTCGGCGTAGGTGTCACCACCGCGCGATGGCCAGGTAGTTCTCGTCGCTGGGGTGGTAGACGGCGTGGTAGTCGGTCATGGTCGCGCCCTGCGCCATCAGGCTGTGCAGGAACGGGGTGTCCGTGGGGTCGCCCATCAGCGCCGAGTAGTCGGTGTTCTCCATCATCACCATGAACACGTGGTCGTAGCCGGGCACCCGCGACACCGGGGGCGTCAGCGTGGCCGCGGTGACCGGTGTGTCCAGCGTCAGCGACAGGTTGTCCAGGTATCCGGCCTCGTCGCTGCTTTCCAGGAACTGCACCTCGACCAGGATCGAGCGGGTGCCCGCCGGGACGGTGCCGGTGGCGCTGCGGGCCAGGAAGGAGGTGAGGTCGCCGCGGTCGGTCGCGGAGACGGTGGGCAGCTCGGCGGTCGCCCCCAGCTGCTTGCCCGCGCTGTTCTCGAACTGGAGCGAGACCTGGGCATATCCGGCGTAGACGGTCCAACCGCCCAGCCAGCCGGACAGGTTGTAGCCGACCGCGCCGCCGTCGATCGCCGTGGCCGCGGAGGAGACGTCGACGGTCTGCTCCATGGCGCTGTCGCCCTGGTCACCGGGGGCGAAGAAGGCGTTGCCGGGAGCCGGGCTGGACGGGTGGCCGAAGCTGCCGGCCGAGTAGCAGACCACGTCCGGGCTGCCGTTCAGGACGGTCCAGCCCGGCATGGTGGTGGCCGCGGTCCAGTCCTTGGTGCAGTAGCCGGCCTCGGCACCGCCGTTCACGATCAGATTGCCGCTGGTCGTGGCCGCGGTCGCGGCCGGGGCGGTCACCAGCAGCGCGCCCACGAGCGCCAGTACGCCGCCCAGCGCTCTCCAGAGCATTCTCATGCCCGTTGCCTCATCCCGTCGAAGGTGGTCGGAGTCGAGTGAACTTGCGTCGAGTGAACTTGCCATGTGCAGCTCATAGCTAGCAGGGTCAGCTGTAGCCGCCGAGAACACCAGGCAACGGGCGGCCGAAGAAACCCGGGAGGTCACCGCCCTGGCCGCGGCTGCCGCCGGGCGCCGGTCACCCCTGGTCACCGCCGTCCACTGGCGGACCCCGCCGACCGCCGCATACGCGCAGTCACCAAGTGGACTATCGTGGGCCCGTGAGCCTATGGACCTCCCTGGAACCGGCATCGATAACCGTTGACGCGGGCAGCACCGCCATTGTGCGACTGCGCCTGCGCAACACCAGCGACGTTGTCGACGAGTACCGCTTCACCGTGGCCGGCGAGCTTGCCCCGTACGCCACCGTCGAGCCGCCGACCCTCCGGCTCTTCCCGGGGACCACCGGGGAGATCCAACTCACCTTCGCGCCACCGCGTACGCCGGACGCCACCGCCGGTCCGAACCCCTACGCGGTGCAGATAACCCCGACCGAGCACCCCGAGGCGACCACCGTCCCGGAGGGCAATGTCACCATCACGCCGTTCACCGAGCTGCGGGCCGAACTGGTCCCGCACACCGTCAAGGGCCGGTTCCGGGGCAGGCCGAAGCTGGCCATCGACAACCTCGGCAACACCGAGCTCACCGCCTTCCTCACCGGCAAGGACAACGGCGACCAGCTCGGGTACGAGATCCACCCCGCGAACGTCCAGATCAAGCCCGGCCGGGCGGCCTTTGTCAAAGCAAAACTGACACCGCATCAGATCATCTGGTTCGGGCGGAAGCAGAACCGGCCGTACAGCCTGAACGTGCAGCGCTCCGGCCACGCCCCGCTCGCGGTGAGCGGCATGTACGTCCAGCGTGCGGCGATGCCGCGCTGGCTCACCACCGTGTTCGGCTTCGCCCTGGCGCTGCTGATGGTCTTCATCGGGCTGTGGTTCACCCACCAGCCGTCGGTCGCCACACAGACCACCGCACTCGCGCAGACGGCCCCCACCGCGGTCAACCAGCCGGACCCCGGCGCGGCCACGCCGCTGCCTGCCGCGCCCACGCCCAGCACGCCCACCGTCCCCGCACCGGGGCAGACCCCGGCGGCCGCGCAGACCCAGGCTCCGCCCCGGCCGCGGCCACCACGCCCGCGCAGCAGCCCCCCGGCGGCGGCAACGGCGGCGGTGGTGGTGGCGGTGGCGGCGGCAACCCCCCGGCGTCGCCCGCGAGCCAGCCCAGCCCGGGCGTGGAGATCCTGGGCTACGGCTCGGGCCGGTGCGTGACGGTGACCAACGGCGTGGCCCGGGCGGCAAGGACGGCGAGCCGCTGGAACTGTGGGACTGCGGCCAGAACGTCTGGCAGCAGTGGACCTTCGACATCAGCGGGCCGCCGTACTACCGGGGACCATCCACTCCCTGGGCCTGTGCATGGATGTCGCCAACGCGTCGACGGCCGACGGAACCACCGTCCAGCTGGCGAACTGCAGCGGCGACGCGGCTCAGGTGTGGACGCTGAACACGCAGACCGGCGACCTGGTGAGCATCCTGGCCAACAAGTGCGTGGACGCCACCAACACCGGTACCAGCAACGGGACCAGGTTGCAGCTGTGGGACTGCAACGGCCAGAGCAACCAGAAGTGGCACACCCAGGCAGTGTCCTGACCCCGGCCCCGGGCGGTGGCGTCCACCGTCCGGGCCCGCCCGTTCGGCCGAACCCCGGCGGCTGCCGCCGGGTCGTTGCGGCCGGCCCTGCCCTCGGCGGCGCACACTGCTGGGATGGCAGGCATGGGCAGGCGGACACTGGTCGCGGGGCGGCGGCAGGCATGCTCGGCGCCGCCGGGTGCGGGGGCGGCGGCTCCGCGACACCCCCGGCCTCCGGCGGCAGCGGAAGCACTCCCCGGCGGCGTCCTCCTCCGCCGCGGCGCTGCCCGCCGTCACCGCCTGGCAGCCGAGCAGCAATGACATCGACCCGCAGGTGAAGGCACGGGCCGCGCAACTGATCGAGGCCCTCGGCAACTGGGGTCCGGGGCAGGGCGGAAGCGTCCCGGCCCGGGCGCGGACCTCGGCGCTGGGGCTCGATCCGGCGCTGGTGGCCCAGGCCGGCCCGCTGCTCGGACCGGCGCGGGCGGCGGCACTCCAGGTGCTGGAGGCCCAGTACGGCGGGATCCTCACCGACTCGGCCAGCGTTCTGGTGGTCTGCCGGCAGTGGGCCCGGGGCGGACGGGCGGATCCTGGCGGGCGGCACCACCGTCGACGTACGGCTCTCCAGGCGCAGCCGAGATGGACGGTGACCGCGTTGCACCCGGCGCAGCCCGGTCCGGCCGCCGCCGCACTGCCCGGGCCGGGCGCAGCAGGTGCTGGCCTCGGACGCGATCACCCTGCCGCCGGCCGCCGAGGCCGACATCCGCAGCGGAAACATCCATGCGAGCGCGCTGGACGCGCTGCTGACGCTGTCCCGCAGCTACCGGATGGAGCTGAGCGTGGTGCGCTCCGGCCATCCCCTCGACGTCTTCGGCACGGACCGGCCCAGCGACCATCCCCTGGGGAAGGCCTTCGACGTGTGGCGCATCGACGGTCACGAAGTGGTCGACCCGGGGACCCCGAAGCCCCTGGTCGAGGGCTTTATGCGGGCAGCGGCCGCGGCCGGCTCCTACAACGTCGGCGGCCCCTACCTGCTGTCCGGCGGTGCCCCGACCAGTTCTTCAGCGACAACACCCACCACGACCACGTCCACGCGGGATTCACCGACTGACCGGCAGGCGGCAGCATCATGCCGTGCCACCCGGCAGGTCCGGTCCGGGCGCCTGACAAATGTCATGGGCGGACGAGGGCGAACTCACTGCCCGGAGCCCGGTGCCCGCGATGACCATAGGGGCATGGACAAGCACACAGACCCGGTATCAGGACGGAACTCGCTCACCCCGTCAGCCGGCAGGCGTTCCGCACCGTCAAGGTGCTCGTCGGCGGCTATCTGGCCCTCAGTCTGGCCACCCTCGCGGCCATCGTGCTGCTCCGCAACAACGCGTCGGTGGTGAACTCCGCCGTCTGGGTCCGTGGCACCGTCGTCGTCGGCAGTGCGCTGCTCACCCGCCGTTTCGCCGCCCGCGCGGCGCGCGGCTCCCGGCGGGCGTACCGCAGACTGCGCGTCGTCTCGACGGCCATGGTGACGGCCATCGTCGCGATCGTCTCGCTGCCCGGGACCTTCCCGCTGTGGATGAAGGCCGAACAGGTGGTCTGCGGAGTGCTGCTGGCCGGTGTCGTCGCGGTCGTCAACCGCAGGCAACTGCGCACCCTGTTCACCGCCCCGTGAGCAGGCCGCCGGGCGGCGGGCCCATGCTGGGCACGCCGGTGCTAGCGTGCCCGGCATGGGGATGTCACAGGAGCTCGGCCTTCGGGAAACCAGCCTTCAGAACCAGGGCCTTCGGGAACACCACCGCCGGAGGCACGGACAGCACGGACCCAGCCGGCCGCGGCGCACGGGACGGACGTGCCGGAGCGTGATCCGCTGCGCTGGGCGCGGGGCTGGCGGCGGCTGCTGCTCGCCTCCGGGATGCTCATCTATCCGGGGGTGACCGCCCTGGGTGTCGACCAGTTCGCGAGCGGCGACACCGCGAGCGCCGGATACGCCATGGTGGTTGCCTCCTGCGTGACGTATGTCCTCGCCGGTGCCGCCTTCGTCGCCGGGCACCGGGCCCGGATGTGGGTACTGCTCGGGATCACGGCCGCGTTGTTCGCGGCCGAGCTGCCCATCGCCCGGAACTACGCCTTCTATCTCGCCGCCGTTGTCGTCTCGTTCGCGGCGATGGTGCGGCGCCGCTCCATGCCGCTGATCATCGGGGGCGGTGCGCTCGCCGCACTGGTGGTGCCGTGGGCGGTGCGGCCGTGGCAGCAGGGGCCCGGCTGGGTGGAAGCGTTCATGATTGTGTTCACCAGCCTGACGGTGTTCGGGTTCTCCGAGATAGCGAACGCCAACCGCGCCCTGCTGGAGGCCCGCGCCCAGGTCGCCCATCTGGCATCGGAGGCCGAACGGGCCAGGATCGCAAGGGATTTGCACGATCTGCTGGGGCACTCGCTGACCGTGGTCGCGGTCAAGAGCGGTCTGGCCCGCCGTCTCGCCGAGAGCGGGTCGCCGCGCGCGTGGGAGGAGATCGCGGCGGTCGAGGGCCTGTCCCGGCAGATGCTCACCGATGTGCGGGCGGCCGTGTCCGGCTACCGCGAGGTGACCCTGGCCGCCGAACTCGCCCAGGGCCGGGAGCTGTTGCGCGCGGCGGGGGTGGTGGCCGACCTGCCCGCCGCCACCGACGTGGTCGATGCCGCCCGGCAGGAGCTGTTCGGCTGGTGGTGCGCGAGGGCGTCACCAATGTGGTGCGCCACGCCCGGGCCACCCGGTGCAGCGTACGGCTGTCGGCGACCTGGGTGGAGATCCGTGACGACGGAACCGGCGTCCCCGGCCTGACCCCGGCCTCCGCCTCCACCTCCACGTCCACCTCGGGCGGCAACGGGCTGGCCGGGCTGCGGGAGCGGGTCGCCGCCGCCGGTGGCACGGTGGAGGCCGGACCGATCGGCACCCGTGGCTGGCGGCTTCGCGCCACGGTCGGCCCGCCCGAACCGCCGGAACCCCGCCGACCCGCGAAGGACACCCTGGCATGACCATCAGGCTGCTGCTCGCCGACGACCAGGATCTGATCCGCGGGGCCCTGTCCGCGCTGCTCGAACTGGAACCCGACTTCGAGGTCGTCGCCTCCGTGGACCGCGGCGACAAGGTCGTCGCCGCCGCCCGCGCCGCCCGGCCGGACGTGGCCCTGCTCGACATCGAGATGCCGGGCCTGAACGGCCTCGACGCGGCGTCGGCCCTCGCCGCGCAACTGCCCGGGTGCCGGGTCGTGATCCTCACCACTTTCGGCCGCGCCGGCTATCTGCGCCGGGCGATGACCGCCGGAGCCGTGGGCTTCGTGGTCAAGGACGCCCCGCCCGAGGCGCTGGTGGACGCCGTCCGCCGGGTGATGCGGGGCGAGCGGGTCATCGACCCCGCGCTGGCGGCGGCGACCCTCGCCGCCGGCGAGTCCCCGCTGACCGCGCGGGAACGCGATGTGCTCAACACGGCCCGCTCCGGCGCGGGCGTCGCCGCGATGGCCGCCGAGCTGTATCTCTCCGAGGGAACCGTGCGGAACTATCTGTCGGCCGCGATAGCGAAGACCGGCACACGCAACCGGATGGAGGCGCTGCGCGTCGCCGACGAGCGCGGCTGGCTGTAGGCCTCGGCACCGCCCTCCGCCACGGCGGTCCCCCGGGGGAGGGCCGCGGCGGTCCCTGGCTCCGGGCCGCGTGCGGGCCCGGTCAGTCGATGCTGGTGGAGCTGAGCGCGGGGCTCGCCGACGGGTAGCAGGTCGTCGGCACACTGGCGGTGAAGAAGAGAACCGGCACGCTGGCCGTGAAGGTCAGGCCCGGGCTGGTGTAGCTGCTGCCGCCGAGCTGGGTGGTGACCGTCTTGCCGGACGCGCCCGCGGTGAGGGTCAGCGTGATCGCGGGAAAGGTGAAGGTGCTCCCGCCGCTGATCGGCCCGGGTACGGTCAGCACGATACTGCTGCCGCTCACGGCCACGCCGGGCTTGCCGGAGCCGAGTCCGGAGCCGCCCGAGAGCGTCTCCTTGGTGAGCGTGGCATTGGCCGGTACCGGCACCGTGAGCTTGATGCCGCTGATGGAGTTGATCGTGTAGCCGCTGACCGAGCTGGGCACGGTGAGCGCGTCCGGGGCCAGCGAGACGGCGAAGGAGCTGCCGGACGCGACCGTGGCCGGGGCAGTGGCGTTGACCCCGGCACTGAGGGTGAAGGTCTGCGCCGAGCCGATCGGGGGTGTGGCCTGGCAGGCGATCGCCAGCGAGGTGTTGGCGGCCGAGGCGGGCGCCACGGCCAGGCCGACCAGCGCCAGGCCACCGGCCAGCACTACGGGTAGCCGCGAGAACACGAACGTCGATTTCATGGTCATCCTCCTGCGGTGCTGCGAGCCGTACGGGTCCTCCGGTCGTACCGGCCCGTCCTCTGCGCGCGCGGACGCCACGCCGATCCCAGCGCCATCGCGCCTTGGCGCGTACATGGCACCACTTGGACCTTGCGATGTACAGGGCCGGTTCGCGGGCGTCGGATCAGCGATGTCGGATCACCGGCGTCGGATCACCGGCGTCGGGGAAGGAACCGGGGATCGGCAGCGCGACAGCAGCACGGAAGGCGGACCCAGCACATGCGTGAACTCCTCGACCGGGCCCGGGGCATACGCCTCGACCTCGCCTCGTACACCGCGGACTTCGACGAGCGGTTCTGGCGGATCGGTGGCGAGGGCTGCTGGAAGCTGGAGTGCCTCCAGGACTACCAGGAAACGGGCTTCCCCAGCTGGGAGGCGTTCCGCGGCGGCGACTGGGCCGGCTCGCTGCGGCTGATCGACGAGCTGCGGCCCGACTTCGAGGAGTACTACCGCCGGATCGCCGCCGCCGGTTTCCGGCTGCACCGGGTGCGCGTGGTCGACGAGCCGCTCTCCGCCTACGTCCAGTGGGAGCTGCGGGTGCTGCGCCTTCGGGAGCAGTGCGGCGAGGAGGTGGTGGTGCGCGCCGACCGGGCGGCAGCCTCCGGGGCCAGGGGGAGCTGCCCGACCTGGTCGTGCTCGGCACGGAGGCGGCGTACGAGGTCCACTACGCCGATGGCGGGTTCCCGGACGGGGCCACCCTGTTCACCGACCCCGCTGTGGTCGGGGGCGCCCGCGCCTTCGTCCAGCGCCTGCACCGCTCCGGTGAGCGGCTGGGCGACTGGTTGCCCCGGACGGCCGGCGGGTCGGTGGCGCGCGCGGGTGACCCGGCGCGGCGCCCCCGGCCATCTGCTCCGGGCGGCCCGGACGGCCCGGACGGCCCGGAGGGGCGCTCAGGCCGCGAAGCTCTGGGCGTTGACGATGGTGCGGCGGCTGTCGGTGATCGCCCGACGGCCGTGCATCACCCGGGAGTTGTCGATGAGCACGACATCGCCGTCCTGCCAGGCGATCTCCTCGGTGACCTCCTCGGTGATCCGCTCCAGCTCCGCGAGCAGGTCCCTGGGGATCTCCCGGCCGTCGGCGAAGGCGATCTGCGGCACCTCGTAGTTGTAGGAGGGGCCGAAGATGCTGTTCGCCCAGGCCGGCTGGTCCGACCAGCGGCTGGGGTGCGCGGCGCGGGTCGGAAAGGCGTAGTGGACGGAGCCGTCGGCCCGCGGGGTGATCACCGCATTGCCGCGGGCGGCCAGTTCGCGCAGGTCGTCCAGGGTGACCTCGGCCGGACGCCGACCGCCGCCCAGGCTGAAGGCGGTGAACTGCCGCCACTGCTCCTCGCCGACGGAGCGGGCGAAGACCACCGGCGTGTCGAGGAAGAGCCTGCGGGTGGGGCCGTCCAGCCGCGCCCAGACCCGCCGTCCGTCGCAGACCGTGGTCTGCGAGCCGGAGGCGGCGGCGGTGACGCAGTGGAACCAGAGCAGGTCGGGCGGGTAGGGCGTGGCCCCGTTCTCGATGTGCAGACCTATGGCGTCCGTGCCCGAGTCCACCAGCTGGGCCACGTCGCCGTGGAACCGGCGCGCCGGGTCCAGGGTGACCCGGGCGCTGCACATGCGCACCAGCTCGTTGAAGTCCTCGACGCTGGGCCGGAATCCGCGCAGCAGCAGATGGCCGGCCACCCGCAGGTCGTCGAGCAGCAGCGGAGCGGTGTCCAGCAGGGTCAGCGCGGGGTCGGCCGGGGTGACCAGCAGCCCGGTGCCCTCGCCCAGCGGGGCGCGGTCCAGGGGTACGGTGGCGGTCATCGCAGGGTGGTCCTCTCCACATCGTCCATCGGTGCCGGTTCGGTCGGCGCCTTGTGGGTCGGCGCTTTGCCGGTCGGCGCCTTGTGGGTCGGTGCCGTGCCGGTCGGTTCCGGTTCGGACAGCCACTGGCTGACCCGCTCGGCGTAGAGCAGTTCCCGGCGCGGCCGCCCGGTGACGGTGAAGTAGCGTTCCCGCAGTGCCGATTCGTCCTTGAGGACAAGCACCCGGGCCGGGCGGTCGGTCTCGGCCAGCGAGCCGGCGCTGTAGCCGGCGACCTCCGCGCGCACCTCCGCGTCGGGCTGCGCGCCGTCGGTCAGCACCACCGCCACCAGGTGTTCCAGCCCGTCGCCGAAGACGACGGCCTCGCGCACCGAGGAACAGGAGCGGAGCCGGCCCTCGACCCACTCCGGCGAGACGTTCCGCCCGAAGCCGGTGATGATCATGTTCTTCAGGCGGCCCAGGATGCGCAGCCGTCCGTCGGCGTCGATCGAGGCGCGGTCCCCGGTGTGCAGCCAGCCGTCCTCGTCCAGCGGACGGCTGGTGGGGTCCTCGACCGTGTAGCCGGCGAACAGGGAGCCGGACTTGACCAGCAGTTCGTCGTCGGCGCCGATCCGCACCCGGCAGTGCGCCAGCGGCCGCCCGACCGTGCCGGGCACCGCGTCGCCGGGCGTGTTCCAGGCCACGACCGAGGTGTTCTCGCTCAGGCCGTAGCCCTCAAGCACCTCGATACCGGCCGCCGCCAGGGTGTGCAGCGCGGCGGCGGCCACCGGGGCGCCGCCCGCCATCAGCAGCGGCGGCCGCTCGGCGCCGAACAGCGCCCGCACCGGGGCCACGCCTGCCTCCGCCGCCCGGTCCGCCGCCTTGGCCAGCGCGGAGACCACGGCCGGCGGCAGCACCGCGGCGCTCGGGCGCAGCGTCCGCAGCCAGCCCAGGGCGTCCTCGACCCGGGAGCCGGCCGTGCCGAGCAGGGCGGCCTCCGGCGGCAGCACCACTGTGCCGCCGGTGGCGATGGGCATGTAGAGCGCGGCGATCTGCTCGATGAGCAGGCTGAACGGGACCATGGAGACATAGCGGTCCAGGGTGCCTGCCGGGAGCATCTCCAGCAGCGAGCCGATCAGCGCGTCGATTCCCGAGCGGCGGATCAGCACGCCCTTGGGCGCGCCGGTGGTCCCCGAGGTGTGGATGATCTTCACGGTGTCGGCGTCGCGTACGGTCGCCGCGACGGCCGGGGTGCCATCCCGGCCATCCATATGGCCATCCGTATGTGCATCAGCCTGACCACCCGTATGAGCGGTGTCGCTGATGTCATTGGGCTGGCTGGCTGCTTCGGACTCTTCGGGATCGGCTGCGTCGATCCGCAGCAGTCTGCGCCCGGCGCCCAGCCCCCACTCCTTCAGCCGCCGCTCGCCCTGCTCGTCCACCAGGCAGACGCCGGTCGCGGAGAGCAGCGAGCCGGCCTGCTCGGCGGAGAACGCCAGCGGCACCGGCACCTCGACGGCGTCGGCAGCCAGCAGCGCCAGGTCGGCGACCACCCATTCGGGGGTATTGCCGGCGACCAGGCCGACCGCCGTGCCCGGGGCCGCCACCCGGCGCAGCCGCGCGGCCAGGCGGTCGCGCTCGGCGCGCACCCAGCCGTAGCTGCGACTGGTCAGCACCGTACCGTCGGCCGGGTCGGTGACCTCGATGAGCGGCTGCCGCTGCCGCAGCGGATCGGTCAGTCCCGCCTCCACGCTGCGCATGGTCATGCTCCCGCCTCCGCGACCGCGCGCGGCCGTCCGCTCAGAAGCGACAGCGCCTCGCCCATGTGCCGGGTCACGTCGGTGTAGACCATGACCGGGGACATCTCGTAGTAGCTGCCCCAGCTGCCGCGCATCCGCTCGGGCAGCTGCTCCTCCCTGGGGTGGCAGATGACCTGGGTGCGGATGCCCATCCGGCGCAGCATCACATGCAGGGGCCGGGTCACCGTGAACACCGCGGCCTTGGCGCCGTTGCACCAGCAGATCGGGCCGAGCAGGGAGATCAGCTCGCTGCCCGCGCCGGAGGTGGTGGAGGCGAGCGGTCCGACCTCGACGATCTCGGAGCGCGACACCGGTTCCCCGGTCAGCGCGCTGATGACGTCCTCGACCGGCGCGTCGAGGTAGTACTCGCAGAACAGCCGGCGCTCCCCGGCGAAGTTCAGCCCGGCCACGGCGCCGCTGAGGCCGTCCTCGGGCTCCACGGTGCGCAGGTCCTGGTCGGTCAGGACCAGGACGGCGCCGGGGGCGGGCGCGATGTCGGCACCGAACTGGGCCTGGTAGGTGCTCCTGGCCAGGCGGACCCCGCCGCCCAGGCTCTGGTGCGGGGTCTGGCGACCTCAAGGTTCACTGTTGTCCCCTCCGGTTGGTCCAAGGGCGATCACGGTGCACCGGATTCCATGTCGCTTCCACCGCGGAGGCACCTGCCTGGAGGGTGTCGGCTCGGCATGCTCGGTATCGGGAATGAATATGCTGAGACTGTCTGGCCGAGTTTCTTGAACTGACCTTGAGCCGTTACCGAGCACATCCGCGCCCCGGACGGGCAGCCCCGCGCCGCGGCCTCAGTGCCGGAGATCCGCGCCGACCTCGTGCATGTGCTGGAGCCCCTGCCGGTAGGACTCGACCAGACCGGTCTCGGTGTAGGGCAGGCCCAGGGCGGCGCAGTGGGCGCGGATCAGCGGCTGGGCGGCGCGCAGGTTGGGGCGGGCATGCTGGGGAAAAGATGGTGGTCGATCTGGTAGTTGAGGCCGCCCAGGAAGAAGTCGGTGAGCAGGCCGCCACGGACATTGCGCGAGGTGAGCACCTGGCGGCGCAGGTGGCCCCAGCGGTCGCCGTCCGGGTCGGGCATGGCCATGCCCTTGTGGTTGGGCGCGAAGGCGGAGCCCAGGTGCAGGCCGAACAGGGCGTGTTGCAGTGCGGCGAACACCAGGGCGTGCAGCGGATTCATGACGAGCAGCAACAGCGTTGCATAGCCCACCAGATGGGCCGCCAGCAGTGAACCCTCGACCAGCCGTACCCGTACCGGCTGCCGCCGCAGGTGCTGTATGCCGGAGACCTTCAGGGCGACCCCTTCCAGCAGCAACAGCGGGAAGAACAAAGCGGCCTGATGACAGGTCAGCCAACGGGCGAAGCCCTGGCGGACGGCCGCCTGGCGCCGGGTCCAGACCAGGGCGCCGACACCCACGTCCGGGTCCTTGTCGACGTGGTTGGGGTTGGCGTGGTGGCGGTTGTGCTTGTCGGTCCACCAGCCCATCCCGAGCCCCAGCAGCAGATTGCCGTGGATCAGGCCCAGCACCCGGTTCACCCTGCGGCTCGCCGCGATCTGCTGGTGGCCCGCGTCATGCCCGACAAAGGCGGTGCGGGCGCCGAGCACCGCGGCGGGCAGCGCCAGCACCAGCGCCCACCAGGAGTTGCCGAGCAGCAGCACGCCGCCCCAGGTGGCCGCCAGCAGCAGCAGGTTGAGCGCGATACTGCGGGCGTACCAGCCGGTGCGCCGCTCCAGCAGCCCGGCCGCGCGCACGGTCCGCAGCAGCGGGCTGAACTCGTCGGCTCCCACCGTGCGCTGCGTGCTTGGTGCGGCGGTACTCGCGGCCGTGGGCGGCATACGGATCTCCTGGGGTCTGCAGGGTGGTGCGGCTGGTGGCCGTCGAACGGCCCTGCCGGCAAACCTATGAACAGCGGCGCACCCGAACCATGTAGCGCCCACCCGGGCAGCCCGGGTGCTTTCCCCCGGGGGTTTTCCCCCGGGCACCCGGCCCCCGGGGGCGCCGCCGCGCCGCGGCCGGGCAGGTTTGACGGAGCCCCTGGGCGCAGGCGTGGTGACGGACTGCGTGGCCTACACCGAACCTCCACGACCGTCCCCAGCGCGGTCTCCACCGGCGGCAAAGGAACTGCTCGTCTCAGGTCGCTGTCACAGCCCGACCGCCTCGGGCGGGGTTCCCGGGGAATCGTCGCCTGGCTCCTCGACCGCCCCAGCCCCCTGCACGGCGTGCGGTAAGAAATACCATCAGCCTTTCAGTTTATCAATCCAGTCAATGTTCAATAAGAGGCGAGACCGTACCGTTATCAGATAGTCACTCAGTGGTCGCCTGGGACGGGTGTCCTGAATGCCGAGTTGTGGCGCAATGGCAGGAGCACCACAACTCCGGCACCTCCCAGCGGATCCCCACAACGTCACATCCGAGGAGAGCAATGCGCCCCATATCCCCCCTCAGACGCGCGCTCACGGCCGCAGCAGCCTGCGGTACCGCTTTCGCCGTCTCCCTGGGCGCCACCCAGGCCCAGGCAGCGATCCGTCCCGCGGTCGGCACTGACCCGTACTCGGCGTTCGCGTTCAACCTCGGCGCCACCGAGCCGGTCATCTACAACTTCATCAACTCCGCGACCACGACGCTAGACATGACCATGTACGAGCTCAACGACACCACCGCGATCAACGACCTGATCGCGCGTGAGAACGCCGGGGTCAAGGTCCGGGTGATCCTGGACCAGGCGGAGTCCAGCACCAACCAGACCGCCTACAACGACCTGACGGCCGCCGGTGTCGGCGTGGTCTGGTCGTCCACCGCGTTCACCTACACCCATCAGAAGACCATCACCGTCAACGGTGACGAGTCGCTGGTCCTGTCGGGCAACCTCACCTCCGAGTACTACCCGACCAGCCGCGACTACGGCGTCTTCGACAGCGACCAGAACGACGTCGCGGCGATCGAGGCGGTCTTCGGCGACGACTACACCCACACCTCGATCACCCGAGCGACGGGGACAACCTGCTGTGGTCCCCCACCACCGCCCAGTCCCGGCTGCTGTCGATCATCAACGGCGCGACCAAGACCCTCGACGTCCAGGAGGAGGAGTTCAGCGACACCGCGGTCGTCAACGCGATCGTCGCCGACGCCAAGCGCGGCGTCGCCGTGCGCATGGTGATCGAGAACGAGTCCTCCTCCTACCAGTCGGAGATCAACGAGGTCACCGCGGCCGGCGGCAAGGTCACCACTTACACCTCCTCGACCGGCTTCTACATCCACGCCAAGGCGATCGTCGCGGACTACGGTCTGTCCACCGCCGCGGTCGAGGTCGGCTCGATGAACATCACCTCCAACTCGCTGGGCAGCAACCGCGAACTCGGCATCATCCTGAACGACACCGGCGTGGAGAACGTCGTCGAGTCCACGTTCGACGCCGACTTCAACGGGACGACCGCCAACATCGTGACGGTGAACAGCATCGCCGACCAGACCGGCAAGGTCGGCACCGCTGTGAGCCTGCAGGCGAGCGCCAGTGACTCGGTCTCCGGCCAGACCCTGACCTACAGCGCCACCAACCTGCCCGCGGGCCTGAGCATCAACTCCAGCACCGGCCTGATCACCGGCACCCCGACCACCGCGGGCAGCCCGACGGTGGTCGTCACCGCCACCGACACCACCGGAGCGGCCGCCAGCGCCGCCTTCAACTGGACCGTCAACCCCGGTACCGGCGGCGGTAACACGGTGACGGTGACCAGCCCGGGCAACCAGACCGGCACCGTCGGCACCGCCGCCAGCCTGCAGATCAGCGCCGGCGACTCCGCCACCGGCCAGACCCTCAGCTACAGCGCCAGCGGACTCCCGGCCGGCCTGACCATCAACTCCAGCACCGGCCTGATCAGCGGCACGCCCACCACCGCGGCCACCTCGACGGTCACCGTCACCGCCACCGACACCACCGGCGCCACCGGCAGCACCACCTTCACCTGGACCGTCAACCCCGCCACGGGCGGCGGTAACACGGTGACGGTGACCAGCCCGGGCAACCAGACCGGCACCGTCGGCACCGCCGCCAGCCTGCAGATCAGCGCCGGCGACTCCGCCACCGGCCAGACCCTCAGCTACAGCGCCAGCGGACTCCCGGCCGGCCTGACCATCAACTCCAGCACCGGCCTGATCAGCGGCACGCCCACCACCGCGGCCACCTCGACCGTCACCGTCACCGCCACCGACACCACCGGCGCCACCGGCAGCACCACCTTCACCTGGACCGTCAACCCCGCCACCAGCTCGTGCACCGCGGCGCAGCTGATCGGCAACCCCAGCTTCTCCACCGGCACCGCGGCGCCCTGGACCGCCACCTCCGGTGTGATCGCGGACAACAGCAAGGAGCCGCCGTACGTCGGCAAGTACGACGCCTGGCTCGACGGCTACGACCGCGCCACCACCGACACCCTGTCCCAGGCGATCACCGTCCCGACCGGGTGCACCAACTATGTGCTGAGCTTCTGGCTGCACATCGACACGGCACGGACGACCACCACCAACGCCGCTGACACCCTGAACGTGCAGCTGGTCAACGGCTCCGGCACGGTCCTGGGGACGCTGGCCACCTTCTCCAACCTGAACCACAACACCGGGTACGCCGAGCACACCTACAACCTGGCCGCCTATGCGGGCCAGACGGTGACGCTGCTGTTCACCGGTGTGCAGACCTCCTCCACCGAGACCTCGTTCGTCGTCGGCGAGGCGGACCTGAACGTCAGCTGAACCTCCCCGCCCAGCCGGGACCGGCCGTCGGAGCTGCTCTGCTCCGGCGGCCGGTCGCCGTCCCGTCCAGGCTCTCCTCGGCCAACGGCCCGTCAGGCCCGGGGACGGCGGGTCAGGTTCCCGACGCCGCCAGGAACCTGAGCACCGCGAGGACGCGGCGGTGGTCCGCGTCGGCGGTGGGAGGTCGAGTTTGGCGAAGATGCTGTTGATGTGCTTGGCCACCGCGCTCTCGCTGACCACCAGCGCCTGCGCGATGCCGGCGTTGGACCGGCCCTCGGCCATGACACCGAGGACGTCGCGTTCGCGCGGGGTGAGCCGGTTCAGTGGGTCGAGGTCGCGGCGCAGCAGGAGCTGTGAGACCACCTGCGGATCCAGTGCCGTGCCGCCTTCCGCCACTCGCCGCACCGCCGCCGCGAACTCCGCGACATCGGCGACGCGTTGCTTGAGCAGGTAGCCGACCCCGCCGGTGCTGGTGGAGAGCAGCTCGGCCGCGTACCGCTCCTCCACGTACTGCGACAGCAGCACCACCGCCGTCCCCGGCCAGCGCCGGCGGATCTCCACCGCGGCGCGCACCCCCTCGTCGGTGAAGCCCGGCGGCATCCGGACGTCGACCAGCGCGAGTTCGGGCCGGTGCTCCTCCACCGCAGCCAACAGCGCCTCGCCGTCACCGACTTCGGTGGCGACCTGGAACCCGCCCATCTCCAGCACCTTGACCAGGCCGACCCGCAACAGCACCGAGTCCTCGGCGATCACCGCTCGCACGGCAACTCCGCCGTCACTGTGGTCGGTCCACCGACGGGACTGCTGACCTTCAGGGTGCCGTCGATGGAGCCGACCCGCTTGGCCAGCCCGCTCAGTCCCGTGCCGGCTCGGGCGTCGGCCCCGCCCAGCCCGTCGTCGGTGATGTTCACCCGCAGCACCTTACCGACCCGCCGGACGGTCACTTCGGCACGTGTCGCGCGGGCGTGCTTGGTCACGTTGGTCAGCGCCTCCGAGACCACGAAGTACGCGACCGACTCCACGGCGGGCGCCGCCCGCTCCGCCAGATCGACCCGCAGGCGCACCGGCAGGGGCGCCCGGGCGGCCAGTCCGGACAGCGCCGCGTCCAGGCCCCGGTCTTCGAGCACGGCCGGGTGCAAGCCCCGTACCAGGTCGTTGAGTTCCTCGATCGCCTGCTTGGCCTCCAGGTGTGCCCCGGCGAGCGCTTCGCGGGCCCCGGCCGGCAGGTCGGGCTGGGTGGCCATCGCCAGGCCCAGGTTGACCGCGAGCGAGACCAACCGCTGTTGCGTGCCGTCGTGCAGATCGCGCTCGATGCGGCGACGCTCGGCGTCGACGGCCTCGATCAGGCCGGTCCGGCTCTGGTCCAACTGGTCCACCCGCTCCCGGAGTTGCTGGGCCGGGCTGGGCCCGAGCAGAGCCGTCGCCGCACGCGACTCGCTGCGGGCCGCCACCCCCGCCGCCCACGGTACGGCGCAGAGCAGGACGAGTCCGCCCAGCGTGTAGCACGGCAGTTGCGTCGTGTCGCCGAACCACTCCGCACGCACCCGCACCGGCAGCTCCCACGCCCAGGCGGAGCAGGTGGCGCCCGCAAGGCCCACGGGCAGCGCCATGAGCACCAGCAGTTCCGGCACCGCCAGGACCGGGCCCAGCAGGAGGTGGTAGCCGAGCTGCCCCCAGATGCGCGGCGCGCGGAGCCAACGGGCGGCCGCCGCCCACGACCACTGCCGCTCCGGCGCGGGCGTCGGCCGGGGGAGGAACACGCCGAGCAGCGCCCGGTGCCGGGCCCGCTGCACAGCCGTCAGCACCGGCACACCGAGCAGGATCACGACGATCGAGACCGGCAGCGTGAGCAGCCAGTTCCCGGTCTCGGCAGTGATCGTCACGCCCCAGCTCCACACCGGTATCAGCCCCAGGTGCGGCAGGACACCGGCAGCCAGGAAGCCGGCGTCCCGCCGCGCCCGAAGGACCGGGCGCCGCAGCCCGGGAGGAATCATCACGGCTCGAACCTAGAGCACCACGACCAGCGCGTGCCATGCGCCCAGGACCCGGTCCGATGGTGAAGCCAGTACCACCGAGGAGCTGACTTACCGTCACCTCAGACCCCCCTGGTCCGCCGACACGCGACCGCTCCCGAGCGCCCGGTGTCACCGGCCGGCCAGCAGGCCGACGACGGGGGCGAAGGCGGCCATGTCGCGTTCCTGCACCGAGACATAGGAGATGCCGAAGCGCTCCCGGCGTGCCAGCAGGGTTTCCGCGATCTCCTCCTGGGTTCCCATCAACAAGGTTGGTACGCCCATGATTTGATCAACCGTCAGATAGGGCAGGTGGCGGCGCATGGCCTGGGCGGCGGCGCGGCGGTCATCGGTCACCAGGACGGTCTGCACCAGGATGTTGCGTTCCACCTCGGCGGCGCGGGGGCCCGCCGCCTCCGCGAAGAACGCCACCCGCTCGTCCATCGCCTCGGCGTCGATCAGTTGCAGGGTGCCACGCGAGGAGCCGGGCGCGAGGACGGCGCCCGCGAAGGAGGCCGTGTCCGCGTGCTGGGCGGCCAGCCGCAGCACCCGGTCGCCGTTGCCGCCGATCAGCAGCGGCACCCGCTTGGCCGGTTCGGCGAAGCCGAGGGAGCGCGGATCGGCCAGCAGGCCGCGCAGGTCGGTGGCGGTCCGCGCCAGGTGCCCGACCCGGCTGCCCGGCGTGCCCCACTCCAGTCCGGCCTTCTCGAACTCCGTCCGCACATAGCCGGTGCCGAGCCCGGCCTCCACCCGGCCCTCGGTCAGCACGTCCACCGTCAGCAGCTCCCGGGCCAGCAGCACCGGGTTCCAGAAGGCGGTGTTGAGCACATAGGTGGTCAGCCGCACCCGCTCGGTGGCGGCGGCCGCCGACATCATCGCCGGGAACGGGGAGCGCACACCGAGGTGGTCGGGGACCGCGATCACGTCGTACCCGAGCTCTTCGGCGCGGCGACAGCTCGCCCACCACTCGTCGCGGCCCGCGGCCGGGGTCAGCAGGACGCCGAAACGGAAGTCTCTCATGATGGTCAGCTCGTCCCGGTGAGTCGGAGGTCGAAGACCTGCTGGTCGCGCAGGTCGTGGAAGGGTTCAGGATTCCGGCCAGCTCGCCGGTCAACTGCCGTGCGCCGTAGGCGTCGAGGAACCCGCCCTGGTAGGCCAGGTTTCCGAGCAGGACGCCGTCGGTGGCGGCGGCGAAGGTGACGGTGAGGCCGAACTTGTTGGTGCCCTCGTCCCACAGGTCGTGGTCCAGCGGGGACAGCTGCGCGGGCCCGAGGGTGCCGGACCAGCCGCCGGTGCTGACGCTGTTCAGCATGCAGTCCACATAGGGGGTGCGCCCGGACGACCGCGCCGGGCGCAGCCGGCGGACCACCTCGTCGAAGGGTGCGCTCTGGTGCTCGAATGCCCCGATGACCACCTCGCGGGTGGCTGCCAGCAGCTCCCCGAGAGTCGTCCCGATGTCGCAACTGGAGCGCAGCACAAGGGTGTTCAGGCAGGGGCCGAGCACGTCGGCGAAGGCGCCGCCGGCCCGGTTCGCCACCGGCAGTCCAAAGGTCAGGTCGGTCCGGCCGGACCACCGGTGGAGTGCCGCCGCCAGCGCCGCCGCGGTGACCATGAACCGCGACACCTGCCACTGTTCCAGCACCGGGAGCAGCCGGGCGGTCAGGTCGGCGGCCAGTGGCAGGGCCATGCTGCCGGGCGGCTGCGCGGTGGCGGGCCGGGCCGGGCCGAGGGTGCTGGGCGCGCCCTCCAGCCTGGTCGCCCAGTACTCCAGGTCGGCCGTCGCCCGCTCCCGGCCGGGGCCGCTCTGCTGGGCCCGCACCAGCTCGCGGTACTGTCGCGGCGCCGCCGGGGCGGCGCTCTGGCCGGCCTGCTGGTAGCACCGGCCCAGCTCGCGGACCAGGCCCGGGACCGACTCCCCGTCCAGCACCAGGTGGTGGACGCACAGGGCCAGCAGCTGCTCTCCCGGCGGCCCGGCGAACAGGCCTGCCGCGATCAGCCGTCCGTCGGCCGGGGCGAACCCGCTCGCGGCGGCGTCGGACCACTTGCGCAGCCATCCGCGCCGGTCGGGCTCGGCGACGCTGCCCGGCCAGGTCTCGTCCAGCTCCGGGGCCCACGCCGGGCCGACCTCCTGCACCAGCCGGCCGTCGTGGTCGACAAAGCGGGTGCGCAGGATCTCGTGGCGGGAGACAAGCAGGGCCAGCGCGGCGCGCAGCCGGTCCGGGTCCAGTTCGCCGCGCACGTTCCAGGACAGCGGGATGTGGTAGCGGGCGTGCTCCGGGTCGAGCCGCTCGGCCAGCCAGATGCCCTCCTGGAAGGCGGAGGCCGGGAAGACCCCGTCCCAGTCGTCGGCCGGCCGGGGCGCGCGCTGCCATGGACCTCCTCGGGCTGCCGCTCCTCGGCCGCCGGGGCGTCCGGGCTGCCCTCACGGCGGCTGCCTGCACGGCGGCTGTCGAGCAGTGCGGCGAGGTCGCGCAGCCGGGGGTGCCCGAACAGGTCGCGCACCGTCAGTTCGACGCCGGTCCGCTCGGCGATCCGGGCCAGCAGCTGGGCCGCCACCAGGGAGTGGCCGCCCAGTTCGAAGAAGGAGTCGTCGGGCCGGATGTCCGGGACCCGCAGCACCCGGGTCCAGATCGCGGCGAGCTCGGCAACGGTCCCGTCCGCGACCTCGGTGGCGGTCGCCGCAGGCAGCGGCGACCGCGCCGGCTCCGCCCCGGTCGCGGGCCGTACGGCGTGGGTGACGGCGGGCAGCAGCGCGGTCGCCTCGGCGAGGGTGCGGCGGCGGTCGGCCACCATGTCGGCCACGACGGTCAGGTAGTCGCGGGCCAGCGCGGTGGCGGCGGAGCGTCCGACCGAGCCGCTGAAGTCCTTCCAGAGCATCCTGCTCCCGTTGCTGCCCTCGGTCAGCATCACGGTGAGCCGGTAGTCGGCCACGTCGGTGAGGTCGAGCATGCCGAGCCGGCAGCGGCCGGACTCCCCGACGAGTTCGAAGTCGAACACATTCAGGCCGGATCCGGCCGTCGAGTCCCAGTACTGGAAGACCACCTGGTGGCTCTGCTCGCGGGCGTCGGGGCCGAGCAGGCCGGCCGAGCGCAGGATCGAGGGCAGCGGCAGCGCGCTGTGGCGCAGCCCCGCGCGCACGGTCGCACGCAGTTCCAGCAGCAGCTGCTCATAGCTGTCCGAGGGGCGCATCCGCTGGCGGAACGGCAGGACGTTGACAAAGAACCCCACCCGCCCGTCCAGTTCCCGCTCGGATCTGCCGTGGTAGGGCGCGGAGACGATCAGGTCCGGGCTGCCGGTGTGGTGGTGCAGCGTGACAAACAGCGCGCCGAGCATGACGGTGAAGTAGGAGATTCCCAGCTCCCGCGCCAGTTCCCGGACCTGCTGCGCGAGTTCGGGGTCAACGACGCCGGGCCACATCCCCCCGTCGGCCGCGCTGTCCGGCTGTCCCGGCCGTGGCAGGGCGTGGGCGGGCGGCAGGTCCGCCAGTGCCCCGCGCCAGAACGCCCGAGCGGCTCGCCGCTCTCCCCCTCGGCTGCCGCCCGGGAGCGGCGGGCGTGGGCCAGCATCGGCGCGAGGTCCTGCGGCGGCTCCAGCTCCTCCCCGGCGTAGGCCCGGCGCAGGTCGTCCAGCAGGACCGGGAAGGAGGCACTGTCCAGGGTGATGTGGTGCACGGTGAGCAGCAGCACGGTCCAGTCCGGCCCGGTGAGCAGCTCGACCCGGGCCAGCGGGCCGGCGTTCAGGTCGAACGGGATCCGGGCGGCCGCGAGCGCCTGTGCCCGAGGCCCGGACACCTCGCGCACGGTGACCGGAACCGGGAGTTCGACGGACCAGTCCAGGCACATCCCGTCCGCGCCCCGGCGCACCCGCGCGCCGAGCGCGGGGTGGCGTCGCAGCAGCTGGGCCACGGCCGCGCGCAGGCGCGGGAGTTCCAGCTCGCCGTCGACCTCCAGGGCGACCGGGATGACGTGCTCCCACTTGGCGGGGTCGAGCTGCCAGGTCACCCACATCGCCTCCTGGGTGACCGACAGGGGCAGCTGCCGCGTCGACTCGGACTGGTCCATTCGTCCTCCTGTGGGTGGGTTAGCGGAGCTGCTCGGCGAGCGCGCGCTTGTCGGTCTTGCCGGAGGGGCTCAGTGGCAGCAGGGGCACGCCGACGAACCGTCCGGGGACCATGAACGCCGGCAGCGCCGTCCTGGCGTGGGCGGCCAGCCGCTCGTGCAGGCCGTCGGCGGCGCCCTCGGGCGCGGTGTAGAAGGCCACCAGCATGCGCTCGCCGATCCGGCTGGTGGTGGGCACCACCACCAGGTCGCCGATGCCGGGCGCGGTGCGCAGCGCGGACTCGACCTCGGCGATCTCGATCCGGTACCCGTTGATCTTCACCTGGTCGTCCGCGCGTCCGGCGAACTCGCAGCTGCCGTCGGGCCGGGCCACCGCCAGGTCGCCGCTGCGGTAGTAGCGGCGGGGGCCCGGCCGGGCAGCGTGAGTACCGGGTAGCGCTCGGCCGTCAGCTCCGCCCGGTTCAGGTAGCCGATGGCCAACTGCTCTCCGGCCAGGTGGATCTCGCCGATCTCGCCGGGTTCGGCGGGACGTCCCTCCGGGGTCAGCAGGGCCAGTTCGAGGCCGTCCAGCGGCAGGCCGATGTTGAGCGCGGGGTCGACGGCCCCGGCCTGGACCGGGGTGCCGGGGGGCACGTCGATCTCGGCCGGGAGCAGCCGCCGGCAGGTGGCGAACACCGTGGTCTCGGTGATGCCGTACATGTTGATGAACTGGGTCGCGGTTCCGTGCACCTCGCGCCATTCGCGGACCGCGTCGACGTCCACCACCTCGCCGCCGAAGATCACATAGCGCAGCGCGAGCGGCTCCTGCCCGGCGGTGGCCTCGTCCGGGTCGGTGGCGGCCCGGGAGAGGTAGCGGAACACCGAGGGGACCTGGTTGAGCACGGTCACCCGCTCGCTGCGCAGCAGGGCGAGCATGGACTCGGGCGAGCGGGCGGCCTCGGCCGGGACCACGACCAGTTTGCCGCCGTGCGCGAGCGCGCCCCACAGCTCCCAGACCGAGAAGTCGAAGCAGTAGGAGTGGAAGAGGGTCCACACATCGCTGCTGTCGGTGTCGACGACCCGGCCGCAGGCGTCCAGCAGCGCGGTCACACTGCGGTGCGAGACCTCGACCCCCTTGGGTGCGCCGCTGGAGCCCGAGTGTAGATGACGTAGGCCGGGCCTGCGGCGTCAGTTCGGCCTCGGCCGCCAGGGGTGCGTCCTCGGCCCACAGTCCGGGTGGCAGGCCGACGGTGCGCGCGGCGGCCGGGGCGGAGCCGTTGTCGGCGTCGGTCAGCAGCAGGTCGACCGAGGCGTCGGCATGTACTGCACCCGCTCCGGCGGTAGGAGGGGTCGAGCGGGACATAGGCGCAGCCGGCCTTCAGTACGCCAGGATCGCGACCACCACCGCGTTGCGCGCGCAGGTGCAGCCCGACCCGGCGCCGGGGCCGCCCGTCTCGCGCCGGATCACCGCGGCCAGCCGGGAGGCCCGCTCGTCCAGTTGACGGTAGGTCAGCTCTTCCCGGGTGTCCGAGACGGCGGGTGCGTCGGCCGCAGCGCGGCCTGCCGCGCGAATATCTGGTGAAGGCAGAGTTCTGACGGACACGTTAGTTGTCGCTCCCGGTGCGGTTACGGTCGCCGCCGCGCACGCTGAGCGGGCGCAGGTCGGTCCAGGTCTCCTTGATGCGGGCCAGGCAGGCGGGCTTGTCGCCCGACACCCCGACGCCTCTCCAGCCGCCGGAAGCTCCTGGCTTTCGGGCCAGATGGAGTACTGCTCCTCGTGGTTGCGCACCACGAGGTACTGGCGGTCGTCGCCGTCCTCGAACACGGTTGATTCCCTTGCGTCTGCGGTCGGTTGTGGTTGTGTCCGGCTCGGCCGTGGGGCCGGTCAGACGTGTTGCAGCAGGTCCGCGCGGATCTGCGCGAGCATCTCGGCGCCACTCGGACCGGTGAGGAAGAAGTGGTCGCCGGGCAGGACCCGCAGCCGGAATCCGGCGGTGGTGTGCTCGCCCCAGGCCGCGAGCTCGGACTCGGTGGCGATCTGGTCGCCCGCCCGCCGAACACGCTGACCGGGATCGGCAGCGGGGGGCGCTCCCGGTAGCGGTAGGTGTAGTCGAGCTCGAAGTCGGCCCGGATCGAGGGCAGGGCGAGCTCCAGCATCTCCGGTCTGGCCAGGACCTCCTGGGCATGCCGCCGAGCGCGTTCAGGCCCTCCAGCAGCTGCCGGGCCGGCAGCAGGTGGCCGGGCAGGCCGGCGCTGCCGAGCCGTGGGCCCGGTGCGCGGCGCCACCAGCGCCAGCGGAGCGTACTCGGGCGTTTCGCAGAGCCGGTGCGCGAGCTCGAAGCCGACGAGCGAGCCGAGGCTGTGCCCGAAGACCACCGTCGGCAGCCGGGTTCGGCCCGGACCACCTCGGCCAGGGCGTCGGCCAGCGGGGCCATCGTGGTGTACGGGGCCTCGCGCAGCCGGGCGCCCCGGCCGGGCAGCTGCACCGCGCAGACCTCGACCTCGTCCGGCAGGTGTTCGCTCCAGGAGCGGAACATCGCCGGCGCGGCCCCCGCCCCGGGCAGGCACAGCAGGCGCACCCGGGCCTGCGGACGCGGTGGGAAGCGCAGCAGCCAGCGGCTCCTCACGTGTCCGCCCGCTGCCGCAGCCGCTCCGCCAGTTCCTTGACGGTGGGGTGGTGGAACAGCTCGATGACCCGGATCACCAGGCCTGCCTCGCGGGCGCGGTGGGCCACCTGGATGCTCTTCAGCGAGTCCCGCCGATCTCGAAGAAGTCCTCGTCGACACCGGTCTGCGGCCGGCCCAGCACCTCGCACCAGATGTCGGTGAGGGTCCGCTCCAGCTCGTCCTGGGGCTCCTGGGCCTGCCCGGGGCGGCTCCGGTCGTGCAGCGCCAGCGCCGCGCGGTCGACCTGGCCGTTCGGGCCGAGCGGGAGGCCGGGCAGCACACCAGCCGGCTCGGGACCAGGTACGCGGGCAGCTGCTCCGCAGCCGCTCGTGCACGGCGGCGGTGAACGCCTCCGGCTCGGGCTCGCCCGTGGCCACAGGTAGGCGGTCAGGGCCGGTTCGGCGCCCGCCTGGGCGGCCGGGTGGTGCTGACCGCCGCGTCGCGCACCCGGGGTGGGTACGCAGCACGTGCTCGATCTCGCCGGGCTCGATCCGGAAGCCGCGTACCTTCAGCTGCTGGTCGTTGCGGCCGAGGAGGTCGAGGGTGCTGTCGGCGCGCCAGCACGCCAGGTCGCCGGTGCGGTACAGCCGCGCGCCCGGGTGCGGCCGAACGGGTGCGGCACGAAGCGGTCGGCGGTCAGCTCGGGCCGGCCCAGGTAGCCCCGGGCCAGGGCGACCCGCCGAGGTACAGCTCGCCGGGCACCCGACCGGGACCGGCCGCAGCAGCTCGTCGAGCACATACACCTCCGCTCCCGCTGTCGGCCGGCCGATCGGCACCCGGGCCTCACCGGCCGACCCGGGCGCGTCGGACTCGGAGCGGCACAGCCACCCGGTCACCCCGGTCGACGCCTCGGCGGGGCCGTACAGGTGGGACAGCCGCACCGGGAGCCGGCTCAGGCAGCGGGCCGCCAGCGGGGCCGGCAGGGCCTGCCCGCCGGCGAGCACGCGCCGCAGCGAGCCGCAGCGGTGCAGGTCGGGCTGGTCCAGGAGGGCCTCCAGCGTCGGCGGCACCACATGCACGGTGGTGACCGCCTCGCGTTCGATCAGGTCGACCAGGTCGCCGGGGCCGGGGCCTTCGCCCGGCGCGGCCATGACCAGCGTCGCGCCGACGGTCAGCGGCCAGAGCAGTTCCTGGACCGACACGTCGAAGCCGGACGGGCTGTGCTGGAGGACCCGGTCCTCGGGCGTGAGCTGCTGGGACTGCTGGACGCCGTGGATCCGGTCGGCCAGCCCCGCGTGCGGCACCCCCACCATCCCGGGCTCGCCGGTGGAGCCGGAGGTACAGCTGACATACGCCAGGTCCAGCGGCGCCACCGCGGCCGGGCGGGCACCCGAACGCCGTGCGTCGTCGTCGTCGACCGCGAGGACCGGGACCCCGGCGTCCGCGAAGACCCCGGCCAGCGCGGCGGTGGTCAGCACCTGGGCCGCGCCGGACAGCCGGACCAGCCGGGACAGCCGGCGGGCGGGTCCTCGGGCGACAGCGGCAGCCAGGCTCCGCCGCCGCGCAGCACGGCCAGGACCGAGGGGGCCAGTTCCAGGCCGCGCGGCAGACAGAGCGCCACCACACCGCCCGCGGCCGCGCCCCGCCCGGCCAGCCGGCCGGCGATCCGCCCGGCCTGCCCGGCCAGCTCCGCGTAGCTCAGCGCGGAGCCCTCGAAGACCACGGCGTCCCGGTCGGCGTGCGCCGGCCTGGCGCTCGATCAGCTCGTGGACCGGGCCGTCCCAGGGGTGCTCGTCGGCGCCGCGGCTCCAGTCGTGCAGGATCTCGTCGGCCTGGTCCTTGCCCATCAGCGGGAGCCCGGCGGCCGGGGACTGCGGCGCGTCGAGTGCGGCGCCCAGCAGGGTGCGGAACTGCCCGGCCATCCGCTCCACGGTCGGCGCGTCGAACAGCTCGGTGCGGTAGCGGAAGGTCGCCATGGCCCGGTCGCGGAACGGGCGGATCTCCAGCCACAGATCGGTGAAGGTGCTCGGCGGCCGTACCGGCAGCACCTCGACCACGAGCCCGTCCAGCTCGGGTACGGTCAGCGGCTGCTGGAGCGCGAACATGATCTGGAACAGCGGGTCGTGGCTGGTGGCGCGGTCCAGCCGGAGCTCGGTCACCAGCTGGTCCAGCGGCACGCCCTGGTCGGCGAAGGCGTTCAGGGCGGTGCGGCGGGCACGCAGCAGCAGTTCGGCGAAGGTCGGGTCGCCGGACAGGTCCACCCGCAGCGGCATGGTGTTGACGAACATGCCGATCAGCGGCTCGACCGCGGAGCTGGTGCGCCCGGCCGAGGGGCTGCCGACGACCAGGTCCTTCGCGCCGGACAGCCGGGAGAGCAGCAGCGCGAAGGCGGCCAGCGTGGTCATGAACGGCGTGACCCGGTGCTGCCGGGAGACGGCCGCGACCTGCTGCCACAGCTCGGGACTGAGCTCCAGGTTGCAGGCGTCCCCCTCGAAGCCCTGCACGGCGGGACGGGTGCGGCTGGTCGGGAGGTCGAGCACCGGCGGTGCGCCCGCCAGCCGCTCCCGCAGCCGCTCCAGCGCCGTCCGGGCGCGCTCGCCGAGGAGTTCCTCCCGCTCGCGGGCCGCGTACTCGCCGAACTGCATCGGCAGCGGGTCGAGTCCGGCTTCGGCGCCGGCCAGCTGAGCCGAGTACAGGACGGAGAGCTCCTGGAGGAAGCGCCCCATGGACCAGCCGTCGCTGATGGTGTGGTGGCAGATCACCGACAGCACATGGTCCTGCTCGTCCAGGCGCAGCAGGCCGGTCCGGATCAGCGGGCCCTCGGCGAGGTCGAACACGTGCAGGGTGTCGTCCTCGACCAGTTCGGAGGCCCGGGCGAGGCGCTCCGGCCCGGGCGTGCCGCTCAGGTCGGTGACCGGCAGGGCGAGTTCCATCGCGGCGGCGATGTGCTGGTAGGGCTCGCCGTCGGCGACCCGGAAGGTGGTGCGCAGGGACTCGTGCCGGTCCACCAGCTGTTGCAGCGAGCGGTGCAGCGCGCCGGTGTCCAGGACGCCGCTCAGCCGCAGCGCCAGGACCAGGTTGTAGGCGCTGTTGCCGCCGGTGAAGTGGTCCAGGAACCACAGTCGGCGCTGGGCGATGGAGACCGGTGCGGTCCGGGCCGGGCCGCTGTGGCCGTTTGTGTGCGTCACGCCGTCCCCCGGGTTTCGCTGTCGGTGGCGTGCAGGAGGGCCAGCAGGTCCACGACCACGGCGGCGAACTCGGGGACCGTGGGCGCGTCGAAGACCGCCTCCAGCGGCGGGGAGACCCCGAACTCGTCCTCGACCAGCGAGAGCAGCTGGACCGCGCTCAGGGAGTCGCCGCCGAGCTCGAAGAAGTCCCGGTCGCCCTGGTCCTCGCTGTCGCCCAGGACCTTGCTGAAGAGCACCGCCAGCCGGTCCTCGACGGCCTCCGGGGCGGTTGCCCCGGCGTCGGGTGCCAGGTCCCCGGCCACCGCGGCCGCCTGGGCCGGGCGGTCGCGGACAAAGGGCTCGGGCCGGACCAGGTGCGGGCGGCGCTCGAAGGGATAGGTGGGCAACGGCACCCGGCGCGGGCGCGCGCCGGTGTACAGCCGCTCCCAGTCGACCTGGGCGCCCTCCTGCCAGAGCCGGCCGAGCGCGCCGAGCAGCGCGGCCCGCTCCTGCTCGGGGAGGTCCTGGTCGGGCTGCTCCGCGCCGAGCAGGTCCAGCAGTGCCTGCGGGTCCTGCGGCAGCGCCGGGTCGACCGGGGCCGGGGCCGCGGCGGGGGCGGTCAGCGCGGCGACCGCGGCGGCGTGGTCGGCGCAGACCAGGTAGCGGCGGTGCGCGAAGGCATGCCGCCCCAGCTGGAGCGTGCCGGCGACCTCCGCCAGCGACAGCTCCGGGTGCCGCAGCAGGTGCTGTGCCAGCCGCTCGGAGGCCGCCGCCAGCGCCTGCGGGCTGCGGGCGGAGAGCACCAGCAGCCGGCTGCGCCCGGCGGGCCCGGCCGGGAGCGGAGTGCGCGGGGCCTCCTCCAGGACCACATGGGCGTTGGTGCCGCCGATGCCGAAGGAGCTGACGCCGGCCCGGCGCGGGGACGCGGAGGCCTCCCAGTCGCGGCGCTCGGTGTTCACGGTGAAGGGGCCGGTGGCGAAGTCGATGGCCGGGTTGGGCCGCTCGAAGTGCAGGGTGGCGGGCACCGTGCGGTGCTCCAGCGCGAGGACGGCCTTGATCAGCCCGGCCACGCCGGCGGCGGTGTCGGTGTGGCCGATGTTGGTCTTCACCGAGCCGAGCAGGACCGATCCGGGGGTCACCGCCGGGCTGCGGAACGCCTGGGTCAGCGCGTTGACCTCGATCGGGTCGCCGACCGGGGTCCCGGTGCCGTGGGCCTCGACATAGGAGATGGTCTCGGGCTCCACCTCGGCCGCCGCGTGCGCCAGCCGGATCACCTCGGCCTGGGCCGCGACGCCGGGCGCGGTGAAACCGGCCCGGTCGTGCCCGTCGTTGTTCACCGCGGAGCCCGGATCACCGCGTGCACATGGTCGCCGTCGTCCAGCGCGTCCTGGGCCCGGCGCAGCACCACGACACCGGCCCCGTCGCCGCCGACAATGCCCTTGGCGTCCGCGGAGAAGGTACGGCAGCGGCCGTCCGGCGACATGGTGCCGCCCTCGCGGTAGTAGTAGCCGGAGCGGGGCATCCGCAGCGAGACGCCGCCGGCCAGCGCCACGTCGCACTCACCGGCCAGCAGCGCCCGGCTCGCCTCGTGCACGGCGACCAGCGACGTCGAGCAGGCCGTCATCACCGCGATGCTGGGCCCGGTCAGGCCGAGCTTGTAGGACACCCGGGTGGACAGGTGCTCGGGTTCGTTGGCGATGAGCAGCGCGAGGCCGTCCAGCCCGGGGAACCGGTCGGCCTGGGCCTCCACCACCGAGCCGTACGCGTTGCGGCCGGCCCCGGCGAAGACGCCCACCGTCCCGGGCGTGGCCCGGGGGTCGTAGCCGGCGCGCTCCAGCGCCTCCCAGGCACACTCCAGGAACACCTGGTGCTGCGGGTTGAGCAGGTGGCGTCCCGGTTGGAGAACTGGAAGAAGTCGGCGTCGAACTCCCCGATCCGTCGACGGCCCGTGCATGGGGACATAGCGCGGGTCGGTCACGTCGGGGTCGTGGCCCCACTCTCCAGCTCCTGCCGGGAGAAGGGGCGTACCGAGTCGACGCCGGCGACCAGGTTCTCCCAGTACTCCTCGGGCGTCGAGGCGCCGGGGAAGCGGCAGGCCATGCCGACGACGGCGATGTGCGTGTCGTTGTCCTCGCCGATCATGTGTCAGTCCTTCCAACAGGGGTGGGGTTGGTCCGCCGGTTCTGGGCGCGCATGGCCCTGAGCCGGGCGTTGCCGCGCCGCAGGCGTGCGGCGGCGGGATCGTCCGCGGGGTCGGCCGGGTCGGCCGCCTCCCCGCGGGCGGGTGTGGGGACGTCCTGGCCGGGCGGGGTCTCCGCCGCTTCCAGGTGCCGGGCCAGTGCTGCGACCGTGGGGTACTCGAAGAGCGTGAGGACGGACACCTCGCGCCCCGACTCCCGGCCGAGGATGTCGCGGACCGTCGCCAGCAGCAGCGAGTGCCCGCCGATGTCGAAGAAGTTGTCGTGGCTGCCGAAGCGGTCGTGGCCCAGCGCCTTGGCCCAGACGCCGCTGATCTCCTGCTCCAGTGGGGTCCGCTGGGCGTCGGCGCCGGCCGTGGCGGCGACGGGTGCGGCCAGCGGCACGGCCTGTCCGGCCAGCGCGGCCCGGTCGACCTTGCCGTTGGAGGTCAGCGGCAGCGAGGCGAGCACCTGGTAGTCGTGCGGGCGCATATAGGCCGGCAGCCGGCGGCCCACATGCTCGTGCAGCTGCGCGCGGTCGGGCGGGGCCGCCGGGTCGGCGAGCACCAGATAGGCGGTCAGGTCCAGTTCGGAGCCGCCGGCCGCGGTCGGCACGACGCCGACGATGGCGTCCCGTACCCCGGGGTGGGCCCGCAGCACGTTCTCGATCTCACCGGCCTCGATCCGGAAGCCCCGGACCTTCAGCTGGTGGTCGTTGCGGCCCAGGAAGTCGAAGGTGCCGTCGGAGCGGCGGCGGACCAGGTCGCCGGTGCGGTACAGCCGTGCCCCCGGGGTGCGGCTGAACGGGTGCGGCACGAAGCGGTCGGCGGTCAGCTCGGGCCGGCCCAGGTAGCCCCGGGCCAGGGCGACCCCGCCGAGGTACAGCTCGCCGGACATCCCGACCGGGACCGGCCGCAGCCGCTCGTCCAGCACATAGGCCTCGGTGCCCGGGATCGGCCGGCCGATGTCCGGCAGGGCCTCGCGCCCGTGCGGGGCGGCGGTGACCGTCCCGAGGTCGCCACGACCGTGGCCTCGGTCGGCCCGTAGTTGTTGACTAGCCGGAAGGGCAGTTCCCGGCGGCCGATGCCGTGCAGCCGGTCGCCGCCGGTCAGCACGCGCGCGGCGCGCGCCGGAGGCCGGCCAGGACACCTCGGCCATCCGCTCGACCAGCGGGGTCGGCACAAAGCAGCAGGTCACCTTTCGGTCGACCAGCCAGTCGGTCAGTTCCCAGGGCGACAGCACGGTGCCCGCGTCCGGTATCTCCAGGGTGGCTCCGGCGGCCAGCGCCGGCCAGATCTCCCAGACCGAGGCGTCGAAGCCCGGGGCGGCGATCAGCGCGGTCCGGTCGTCCGGGCCCAGGCCGAACTCCCGGTGGTGCCAGGCGACCAGGTTGCCCAGCGCCCGGTGCTCGATCATCACGCCCTTGGGCACGCCGGTCGAACCCGAGGTGTAGATCACATAGGCGAGGTCGGTGGGCTGCGCCCGGTCCGGCTGCCCGGCGGCGGACCGGGGTTCGGGGTGTTCCGGCCCGGCGAGGACCGCGTCCAGGGTGAGCAGCTGCCCGAGGCCGGGTATCGCGGCGTTCTTCGGGTCCGTCAGGGTGAGCAGCGGGCGGGCCTCGGCCAGCACCGCGGCCAGCCTGCCGGGCGGGTTGGCCGGGTCCAGCGGGAGGTAGGCGGCGCCGCTCTTGAGGATGCCGAACTGGGCGGTGACCAGGTCGGCGCCGCGCGGCAGGCGGGTCGCCACCAGGCTGCCCGGGCCGGCCCCGAGCGCGCGCAGCCGGGCGGCCACCCGCTCGGCCCGCCGGTCGAGTTCGGCGTACGACAGGGCCAGCTCGTCGGTCCGCACCGCGATGGCGTCGGGCCGTTCCCTGACCCGGCGCTCCACCAGCCGGTCGACGCACTCGGCGCCCGGCACCGGCGGTTCCAGGGAACCCGCCAGTACGGTCCGCTCCTCCTGCGCGCCCAGCACCGGCAGCGCGGACACGGGGCGTCCGGCGCGGCCAGGGCCGCCGCCAGCAGCCGCAGAAACCGCTCGCCGAGCAGTTGCGCCGTGGCCGGCTCGAACACGTCGCTCTGGTAGCCCATCCAGCCCTCGGCCCGGTCGGCGCCCCAGGCCAGGTGCAGGGTGAGTTCGAACTTGGCGGTCTCGGTCCGGATCGGCACCGGGCTCGCGGTCAGACCGGGAAGCCGCAGGGCGCGGCGACCACGTCCTCGTACGTGAACACGCTCTGGAACACCGGGTGCCGCGAGGTCAGCCGGTCGGGCTGGAGTTCCTCGACCACCTGCTGGAAGGGCAGGTCCTGGTACTCGTGACCGGCCAGGAAGGTGTCCCGGACCTGGAGCAGCAGCTCGGCGAAGGTGATGCCGGGGCGCAGCCGCACCCGTACCGGCAGCATATTGACGAACAGCCCGACGATTCCCTCGACGTCCAGCGTGGTGCGGCCGCTGACCGGTACGCCGATGACGACCTCCTCGGCACCGCTCAGCCGGGACAGCAGCGCGGCATACGCGCCGAGCAGCAGGACGAACTTGGTGACCCGCTGACGGACCGACAGCGTCTGTGCCTGCTGCGCGAGTTGGGGCGGCAGCTGGAAGGAGCGGGCGTCACCGGCGTTGCTCTGCACGCCCGGGTGCGGCCAGTCGGTGGGCATCGAGAGCTGCGCGGGCGCACCGTCCAGCTGCCCGCGCCAGTACGCCATGGCCTCGGCGCGGCGCGGACCGGCCAGCATCCGCCGCTCCTCGGCGGCGTAGTCCCGGTAGTCGTGCGGGGCGGCGGGGGGCGCGTCGGTCCGGCCTTCGAGGGCCGCGGTGTAGTCGAGGCCCAGATCGCGTTCGACGATGCCCATCGACCAGCCGTCGACCACGATGTGGTGGAAGGCGAGCACCAGGACGTGGTCGTCCGCGGCCAGCCGGATCAGTCCGGCCCGGAACACCGGCCCGTGCACCAGGTCGAACGACCCGAGGGCGAGCCGGTCCACCTGCTCGTCCAGCGCACGCTCCCGGGCCGGGGCGGGCAGGTCGGACAGGTCGGTGACGGTGAACGGCACGGTGGCGCCGGGGGCGATCCGCAGCACCGGCACGCCGTCCACCAGCGGGAAGGTGGCACGCAGCAGACTGTGGCGCTCGGCCAGCCGGGCGACGGCCCGCTCCATGGCGGCCGGGTCCAGCGGACCGTGCAGCCGGGTGGCCTTCGGCACGTTGTACTCGCTGCCGTCCGGCCTCAACTGCCAGAAGAACCAGAGTCGTTGCTGCGCCGACGAAAGCGGCGAGGATTCCTGCCTGGCACTATCGGACATTGCTCTCCATCGGGTCGGCCGCGGCGTCCGCCCCGGCGAGCCGGCGCGCGGTGAAGGTGGTGAGCTCACCGATTGTCGGGTGGTCGAAGAAAGCCCCCAGGGGTACCTCCACCGCGAGTGCCCGCCGCATGCGGGAGATCACCTGCGAGGCGGTCAGCGAATGGCCGCCCAGCTCGAAGAAGTCGGCGTCGGCGGGGAGCCCGTCCAGGCGCAGGACGTCCTCCCAGATCCGGGTGATCGAACGCTGAAGTTCGTCCAGGGAAATAAGTTCATCCGGAATTTCACCGGCAGGGCCAGGAGCGTCACCCCGGGTATCACCGGATGTCGCCTCCGGCTGCTGCTGCACTGCGTTGTTCGTCGATTGCCCCTGGGGGTCATGGCCGCAGGCTTCCTCTCTGTCCGATGTTCTGGCTGAGGCGATTCGATTCGGGCCTGCCGCAAAGCCCCGCCCGCACCGCATCCGGGCTCGGCGCCGATCCCAAGATGAATGGCGAAGGGGGCGAAAGGCAACAGCACTTCCCCTTGAGGCAGCGACAGCTTCACATTGGGGCAGTGGCGCCGTGAACGCCGCCGGCAAGGACTGATCGCGTCGGGAGGACCGTTCAGAGCGGGGCTTTACGGAAGAACCGCCGACAGGGCTTCGGCCGGCAGTTCGAAAGCGCCCGAAAGGGCAAGGACGAGGCGGCTGATTGGACACGGAGCGAACCGGTCGGCGGCGGCCGGGGATGGTGCGCGACAGCACGTCAGCGGCCCGGCTCCCCCGGCGCGGCCAGCCCTTACGACCCTTCCGCCGGACAAGGCGGGTCCGACCGCCCGGCGATGGCATTCCGACAGATGGGACCTGCGTCACAGCTGATGTCAACTTGCGTCCACATCATGATCGTTCTAGCCTTCAACCGTCGCTTGGAGCCACTCTGACCGCTTTGGTCCGAGGGCCCGGACGATGCTCGGAAGCACTGTGACGGCGCACTCCGGAGGCCTTCCGGGAATTCCCGTCCGACGCACAGCCGGGGGCTGACTTGATGAGTGACAAGCCCACGAAGCCCATCACCGTGGCAGTTCTCGCCAATGACCCGGTGACCGGGGAGGGACTGTCAGCTGGCTTTCAGCATGCACTGACATCACTGCCTGCCACGGGAACAGACGGCACCCCCCGCCGACGTTCTCCTGGTGCTGGCCACGGAGATATCCGGGGACACCCTGTCCCATGTGGAGCGGTTCCGGCAGGAGAACCCGAAGCGGATGCCGCCGGTGGTGATGGTCGCCCACGAGTTCCCCGAGCACCACATACTCCGGGCCGTCGACCTCGGGCTGGTGAGTTATCTGCACCGGCAGGAGAACGGATTCGACGAGATCAGACGCGCCGTGGTGGAAGCGGCCTCCGGCGGCCGGAGTTCACCCTCGGCCCTGCAACAGGCACTGATCGGCCACATCAAGGCGATCAGGGACAATGTACTGATCCCGCACGGCCTGAATATCGCCGGTCTGGACAACCGTGAGATCGAAGTACTGCGCTTCCTCGCCGACGGCCTGAGCAACAAGCAGATCGCCGAGAAGCTCAGCTATTCGGAGCGGACCGTGAAGAGCATCGTGCACAGCGTCGTCATCCGCCTCAACCTGCGCAACCGCACCCACGCGGTGGTCTACGCCGTACGCACCGGCGCCATCTGAACACCCCGCCAAGCGGGCTCACCGGGCCCCGGGAAAGACACCGCCGCAGACCGAGCGGAACTGCTTTCAGATGGCGCTCGCTCAGTGGGGATCGACGCCGGCCGGGTCATGCTTCTGGCCTGCCGGGCACACCAGTAGGGGCGCAGGCGGGCGCGACCGCCGGGGGCGGGTTCAGAGGTCCGTGAGCCAGGGGTGGCCCGGGTGTACCTGGGTGAGCAGGCTTGCGAGGGTGCCGCGCTGACCTGGCGTCAGATACGGGAGGGTGCCGTGGAAGTCGGCCTGGTCCTTGGGGCGGGCATGCTTGGCCTTGAACAGCAGTACCAGTTCCGGCGCCAGATAGGGGATGCCGTCCGGGGTGCGGTGGATGATGTCGCGGTAGGGAAGCCGGATCGTCTCATCCCTGCGGCAGATCCAGGTGTCGCCGTCGTGCGGTTCGCGGAACACGTCGAGCAGGTAGTTGCCGGTGGCCGGGTCGCGCAGCCAGGTCTGGTGCACCGCGGCCAGCACCTCCGGCGTGGGGCTCTCCCAGATCCGGCCGCTGCCGACCCCGTCGAAGTGGTACCCGGGGAAGCGGTCGCGCACCTCCGGGAAGCCCGCGGCCGGGACGGCGACCTCGATGTCCCCGTGGGCGCGTGTCTGCCTGCCGCGGAAGAGGTCCAGCGCCCAGCCGGCGGCGACGCACCAGGGCGCGTCCAGGCCGACCAGCCGGCGTGCCACCTCGCCCGGCGTCCAGGCGGAGGACCACCTGGCGTCCAGGGCCTCGATCTCGGCGGCCGACAACTCGGCGCCGCCGTCCGGAAGCTGCTCGCTCACCGGAGGAATCTACCAGCCGCCCCGGGCGGCGGCGCGGCTCCGGCCGCCACCCGACCGGCCCCTCGCCGGGCACCCCGCCTGCCACCTGCAAAAATGAACCCGGAGTCAGGCTGCAACAGAAACGCGGCGTCGTGGCGTTAGTGAGGTATGGAGCACATGACAGCCACTGGTACGGCGACACTCTTCCCGTCCCGCGCGCAGGATCCTGTCGATTTCCAGGAGTTCGCGGTGGGCCGGGGCGGGCAGCTGTTCCGGACAGCGTTCCTGCTCACAGCGGGGGATGCGCACCTGGCCGAGGATCTGGTGCAGGAGGCGCTGGGGCGGATGTTCGCCCGCTGGGGGCGGCTGTCGAAGATCGACAATCTCTCCGGCTACGCCCAGACGGTGCTGGTCAACGTCTTCATATCGCAGCGCCGCAAGCGCAGTAACGGTGAGCTGCCCACCGAGTCCCTGGCGGAGCGGGCAGGGGGCACAGCGGAGGACGAGGATCCGGCGCTGCGGGTGACCCTGCTGGCCGCGCTGCGGCAGCTCGCGCCGCAGGACCGCGCGGTGCTGGTGCTCCGCTACTGGGAGGACCGGAGCGTGGAGGAGACAGCGGCCGCCCTGCGGCTGACCTCCACGGCGGTGCGCTCACGCAGCAGTCGGGCGCTGGAGCGCTTGCGCGGGGTGCTGGGCAGCAGCTTTGCCGAGATCTCCGAGCGCTGACCGTCCCGGAAATCAGAGCTCCCACCGATCACGGATCACCGACTCACCGACTCACTGACTCACCGATCTGGAAAGCAGAGGTATACGGCATGTCATCGGACCTCGAGGCCGATTTCGCCAGGAAGCTGAGGGAGGCGGCCGATTCGGCCGCGCAGCCCGCTCCGTCGGATCTGTATGCGGGGGCGGTGGAACGGGGCCGCCGGATCCGCCGCACCACCCTGGTCAAGCGGACGCTGGCCGGTGTGGCCGCGCTCGGAGTGGTCACGGCCGTGGGGGTGCCGCTGGCGAGCGGAAGTTCCGCCACCGCCCAGGTCGGGGCGGCCACCCCCTCCCTGGCGAAGACCGCGACGCCGGACCGGACCAGGACCGCCACTGCCTCCGCCACCGCCACCGCCACCGCCACCGCCACCGCCACCGCCAAGCCGACGGCGGCGGCGGCCACCGGAACGTCGTCGGACACGGCCTGGATGCCCGCCTACATAGTGGCGACCCTGAAGTCCCTGCTGCCGACCGGGTCCATCATGGCCAAGCAGTCCTACCTCGGACAGGTTCCGCTCCAGGTGGCCGCACCCGAGGTGGACGGCGTCAGCGGCAACCAGCTGGCACTGGTACGGACAGACCTGGTGACGCCCAACGGCGCGTCCACCATCTCGATGAGCGTGGGAAAGTACGCCGGGAATCTCACATGCCCCAGCACGGCGGTCGCACCCCACGACATCTGCACCGAGACGCCCGTCGACGGTGGCACCTTCTATGTCGACAAGTCGTCCAAGGACTACACCCACGGTACGGGCATGTCCATCTGGACGATGGAATGGCAGGGACCGGGCGGTCAGTCGCTCTACCTGGGAGTGAGTCGACCAGCGCCCGGCCCAGGCGCTGACTCCGCAGCAGGCCGAGGCCCTCTTCACGGCACCGGCCTGGAACCGGGTGTGGCAGTCGCTGCCGGCGACCTGCCAGTACGGGGTCATGCCCAACCCGCACGCGACGCAGCAACAGCTGGAAGAGCAGCTGGGCATGTTCGTCTGCGCCACCAGCCGGGCTGTCGCCCTCACCATCCCCACGCCCAAGTAACGACCCGCTGCCGCCGGGCTGCCCGTCGGCGGCGGGTGAACGTTTGATCTGTCGCCGACAGCACCTTCAGATCGTCACTCTACGCAGTTCCATCCATGCGGAGCGCAGTCGGCCTCGCCTCCGCCCTGGGCACTACCCGGTCAGAAGCTGATTTCCAGGGCCGCGATCGGGTGCTTGCGGCGACGGCGGGTCAGCGAGGCGTACCAGTCGCCGACCCGGGCCATGAAGTACTTGCGGCCGAGCAGGCGGCGCACCATCTCGGCCCCCTCGGCGTCCAGCACCCGGCCGGTACCCGCCACCTCCGGCGCGCCCGGCGCGATCCGGCCGCGGATGTCGCAGACAACCACCTTGACCCGGGAGTCGCGGCGCAGCCGCTTCACCTTCCAGGAGCCCGCCTCGGTCCACACATAGAGCAGGCCGTCCTGCACCACATGCCAGACCGGGGTCGCCACGGGCGTGCCGTCCTTGCGGTAGGTGGTGAGGCTGACATAGCGGGCGCGGGTCAGCGCGGCGAGGATGCTCGGATCAAGTGCGGTCACCCGGTAGACGTTACCGCCAGGACCCGCCAACCGCTTGATCCTGTTCGCCCGTTCAGATCACCCGGCGGACGCGGCACCGGGTACGGACAGACACCCCACGACCGTCGACCGGATGACGTTCCTTCACAAGACCGGCGAAAGACGCATAGGCCCGGCATTCGCCCACCCCTATAGGCAGACCATCGACATATGTCGATCGGATGACCTATGGTCGCTCCATGAGTGATCGTCAACTACAGGAGCCGACACGGCTGGTGCTCACCGCACTGGCCGACGCCCCACGGCACGGCTATGCGATCGTGCAGGAGGTACTCGCCATCTCCGACGGCCAGGTACGACTGCGCACCGGCACCCTCTACACGGCGCTGGACCGGCTGTTGCAGCAGGGGCTCATCCAGATCCACGCGGAGGAGGTGGTCGACGGCCGGCTGCGGCGCAGCTATGCGCTCACCGGGACCGGCCGCGACACCCTGACCGCCGAGACCCGGCGGCTGAGCCTGACCGTGCGCGAGGCCGAACGCCGCCTCGCCCTCTCCACACGCCCCGGCCGGCAGGCCCGACGACAGCCGGGCCACGGCTTCGGCCCGGGGACGGTGACAGCATGACGCTCCATCAATTTCGGTATCGCATAACCGACTTGCTGCTGCGCCTGTATCCCTCCCGGTACCGCGCCGCGCACGGCGAGGAGATCGCCGAGGTCCACGCGGAGGCGACGGCCGGCCTGAGCGGGCTGCCGCTGCTGCGCGAGCACGCCAGTCTGGCCGCCCACGCGCTGCGGCTGCGTACGCGGCTCGGTTCCACCGACCCGGCCGGGCGCATCGTCGCCGGAGCCGCACCCTTCGCCCTCGCGGGGGCGGCGAGCTACAGCCTGGTGACCGCGCTGTACTTCACCGCCTCCGTGCTTGTGCCCTCCTATCCCGCCGCCCACCAGGTCTTCAGCCCGGCCTTCCTGGCCCTGGCCTGCGCGGAGACCCTCCCGTGGATCGCCGCGACGGTCTGCGCCCTGGCCGGGCGCCGGGCAGCGGCCCGGGTCCTGCTCCTGGCGGGCACGGCGTGGAAGATCGCCGCACTCCTCCTGGACATCCAGATCAACGGGGAGTCCCACAACTCGCTGCTGTGCATGGTGGCCCTGGGAGTGCTGGCGGTGGCGGCCCCGCCCGACCTCGTCGATGTCAGCCAGCGGTCCAGCCGGCTGCTGATCGGCACGATGACGCTGCTGACCGTCCCGCCCATCCTGGTGCTCAACACGACGCTCGGGGGTGCGCACGCCGTCGACAGCCTGCCCTGGGCCCTCTCGCACTGCTGGCCCGCGCTGCCCGCGGCGGCCGCGGTCCTGGTCGTCCTGTCCGCCCCGCGCCCCGACCGGCTCCGCGCCCTGGGGATCGCGCTGAGCGCACTGCCCTGGGTGGTGGTGCTCATGGACTCCATCTTCAGCTTCTACGCGGCTACCGGGGAGACGGTGCTGATCTGTGCGCCGCTTGTCGGCGCGGCACTCCTGGGCACCGCCATCCGGCTGACCCGCGCGCGCCTGCTCTCCGGGCCACTCGGCCGCGCCTGAGGAAGCAGGGGGGCCGGGCAGCCGGCGACGGCCCGGCCCCCTGCCGCAAACGAGCCACCGCGGGGCCGACAGGGGACGAGCCGGGGCCGACAGGGGGCCGGTCGGACCTCAGACGGAGCGGCCAGGGCCCGCGCGGATCGTATAATGGAATTTCTTTTCCGCATCATGACATCCACGGGCTCGACCGGCCGGCTGTGGCGCTCCGACGCCGGGACGGGCGGCGGCCGCCGGATCCCGCCCTCAGGAGTCCCATGACCGCCCGCCACACCCAGCCGACCCACGAGGACCCCGCCGGCTTCCAGGCGAGGTTCCAGGCGTTCGAACATGACGGCTGGGCTCGCCGCAGCCAGACCTACGACGACGGCTTCGGGCTGCTGACGGCGGGGGCGCACACCGCGCTGCTGGACGCCGCCGGGGTCGGCACCGGAATTTCGGTGCTGGAGGTCGGCTGCGGCAGCGGCCGGCTGACCGCGGCCGCGCTCGGCCGCGGCGCGCGGGTGACAGCCACCGACGCGGTGCCCGGCATGGTCGCGGTGGCGGCCGCGGCGGCACCCGGCGCCCTGGTGCGGCAGGCGGTGCTGCCCGGCCTGCCGTTCCCGGAGGCCGCCTTCGACGCGGCCGTGGGCGCGTTCGTGATCAACCATGTGGCAGAGCCCGAGGCGGCGGTCGCCGACCTGGCCCGGGTGCTGCGCCCCGGCGGGCGGGTGGCGCTGTCGTGCTGGGGGGCGGCCGAGCGGAACGTGGCGCAGAGCGTCGTCCCCGCCGCCCTCGCCGCATCCGGCGCGGCGCGTCCGGCCGGCGTCCCCGAGCGCTCCCCCTTCCTGGCCCACAGCGACCCGGACGGCTTCGGCACTCTGCTCCGCGGCGCGGGCTTCCGGGAGGTGCGGGTCGAGGAACTGTCCTGGATCCACCGGATCGACCCGGACCGCTGGTGGCGCGACCTGCTCAGCGGGACGGTACTGACCTCCTCGCTGATCGAGGGCCAGGACCGGGAGACCGCCGCGGCGGTCAAGCGCGCCTATGACCGCCTGGTCGCCGAGTACGCCACCGGCGACGGCCGGGTGGCCCTGCCCGTCGCCGCACTGATCGCCACCGGCACCCGCTGACCCCACCGGCCCGCCACGCGCCCCGGGCCCGGGGCCGACCGAGGCCCGGACGCCGCACCGGACCGCCGACCCCCAATGACCGCGACCACTCCCTCGGGACCTCCCCAGGGAGACTTGAACATGTTCAAAAACGGGTCTACAGTCCCCGATCGACGCAGAAATTGAACGCGTTCAAAACACTCTCCAGTGGGATGGAACATGAACCTCACGGTGGTCACGTACGTCGTCTATCTGGCGCTGAGCATCGGCCTGACGGTCTGGGTGGCCCGCACCCTCAGCCGCAGCGGGACGGTCTTCCTGGCCGATGTCTTCCGGGGCGAGGAGAAGCTCGCCGAAGCCGTCAACCACCTGCTGGTGGTCGGCTTCTACCTGGTCAACCTGGGCTTTGTCGCGCTCTGGATGCGTGGCGGCGACAACGACGTGCCGGACACGAAGACCGTCTTCACGGCGCTCTCGGTCAAGGTCGGCACGGTGCTGCTGGTCCTCGGCGTCCTGCCTGGGCAACGTCTATGTGCTGAACCGGATCCGCAGGCGCGGCCTGATGGAGAACGAGCAGCGCCCGCCGGTCGCGGCCCGCTCCCGCACCGTGCCGATGCCGCCGCTCGCGCCGCAGGCCTGAGGTCCGGACCATGGCTGACGCGCCACCGGTCCACGGGCTCACCGTGCTCTTCGACGCCGAATGCCCGCTCTGCCGCCATGTCCGCGGCTGGCTGGAACGCCAGTGGCAGCTCGTCCCGCTGGAGTTCGTCCCGGCCGGATCACCGCAGGCGGCCCAGCGCTTCCCGGAACTCGACCAGGAAAGGACGCTTCGTGAGATCACCGTGATCAGCGACGGCGGTGAGGTGTACGAGGCGGCCGCGGCCTGGGTCGTCTGCCTGTGGGCGCTGAAGTCCCACCGGGCCATGGCCCACCGGCTCAGCACCCCGGCCGGGGCCGGGCTCGCCCGGGCCGCGGTCCTGGCGGCCAGCAAATGGCGCCGGGCGACCGGGGCGGCGCTCCGACTGACTGCACAGGGGACAGCCAGTCGGACGCCGGCCCCGGGAGCCTGGGCCTGGAACGGCACGGCCTGGGAGCCGCCGCCGTGCGGCGAGCGCTGCTCGGCGTCGCACCACTAGCGACACCCGCCGGTCGGCCCCCGGCAGGCTCCCGTCGGCGCCGCCGGTACTGTCGGGGAGCATGGACGACGTGATGCCTGAGAACGAGCAGCCGGTCAGGGCCGGGGCGCCCGGGTCGGAGCCGACGGGGGCCGGAGCCGGCCCGGCCGGGGTCCAGGCGAAGACGGCCAAGAGCGAGCAGACCCGCGCGCTGATCCTGGAGACCGCGATGCGCCTGTTCCAGGAGCGCGGCTACGACAAGACGACCATGCGGGCGATCGCGGCCGAAGCGGGCGTATCGGTGGGAAACGCCTATTACTACTACGAGGGCAAGGAATTCCTCATCCAGGGGTTCTACGACCGGATGACGCGCGAGCACGCGGCCGACGCCCGGGGGCGAATGGAGGGCCGGACCGACTTCTCGGAGCGGCTCTCCATCGCCCTGGACTCGTGGGTGGACTGCGCCGCGCCGTACCACGAGTTCGCGGCCCAGTTCTTCCGCACCGCGGCCGACCCGAACAGCGCACTGAGCCCCTTCTCGAACGAGTCCCACCCGGCCCGCGAGACCGCCGTCCAGCTCTTCCGCGAGGTGCTGGACGGCTCGGACCTCGGCCCGAAGATCGACCCGGAGCTGGACGAGCTGCTGCCCGACCTGCTCTGGCTGCACCTGATGGTCGTGGTCCTGTACTGGGTCTTCGACCGCACCGACGACACCGAGCGCACCCGCGCGTTCGTGAAGCGCTGCGCCCCGTTCGTCGCCAAGATCGTCGCCCTGTCGCGCTACCGGGTCTTCCGCCCGCTGGTCCGCGACGCGGTCGACATGATCCAGGAGTTCGTCCTGCCCACCATCGGCAGCAGCACCACGCTGGCCAAGCCCGCCGCCGCCACCACCAAACGCAGCGGCGGGCTGGTCAGGAGCCGGGGGCGACCAGGCCGGACTCGTAGCGGCGATCACCGCCTGGGCGCGGTCGCGGACCTGGAGCTTGCCGAAGATGCTGGTGATGTGGTTCTTGACGGTGGAAACGCTGATCTCCATGGTCTGGGCGATCTCGGTGTTGTCCAGGCCGGCCGCGATCAGGCGCACACGTCGACCTCGCGGGCCGTCAGGTCGGCGGCCGCGCTCGGCGCCGGGCCGGGCCGATGCGGCGGGCGGGGCGGGGTGACATAGGTGGAGAGCAGCCGGGTGAGCAGCCGGGGCGCCACCGCGGCCTCGCCGGTGTGCACGGTGTGGACCGCGGCGACCAGTTCCTCCGGGAGACGTCTTGGGCAGGAAGCCGCAGGCACCGGCCCGGAGCGCGGCGACCACGTACTCGTCCATGTCGAAGGTGCTCAGCGCCAGCACCCGGCAGTCGGCAGTTCGCGGCTGAGCCGCTCGGTGGCCTGGACACCGTCGAGGACCGGCATCCGGATGTCCATCACCACCACCGAGGGCGGTGCTGGTGGGCGAGCCCGACGGCCTGCTCGCCGTGCTCGCCTCGGCCACCACCTCGATGCCCGGGGCGGGGGCCAGGATCAGCGCCAGTCCGCGCCGGACCAGCGGCTGATCGTCGGCGATCAGTACCCTGATCGGCTCCGCGGTCGTTGTCATCCGGGCAACTCCTGCTTCTCCTTGACTACGTTCTCCTTGACCGCGTTCTCCTTGACACGCTTCCGGCCGGGGTCAGCGGCAGGGTGGCCGCGACCTTGAAACCGCCCTCGGCCAGCGGCCCGGCCTCCAGGCTGCCGCCGTGCAGCGCGGCCCTCCCGCATGCCGATCAGACCGTATCCGCGGGCTCCCGGCCGCCCCCGGCCCTGCGGCCGCGCGCCATGGCCGGGTGCCCCGGCGCCGGTGCGGCCCGGTCGGCCGGAGCCGTCGTCGCTGATCTCCACGGTGACCGAACGCGGTTGATAGGTCAGCCGGACCCGCGCCCTGGCCGGGCCGGCGTGTCTGCGGGCGTTGGTCAGCGACTCCTGGACGATCCGGAAGACGGCCAGGTCGACGGCGGGCGGCAGCGGCAGCGCGGTGCCGTCGACGGTGAACTCGGTGGGCAGACCGGCCAGACGGGACTCGTCGACCATCCGTTGGAGGTCGGCGGTGCCGGGCTGGGGCGCGGCCGGGACGTCCTCGCGCTCGTCGTCGGCCCGCAGTACGTCCAGCAGTTGGCGCATCTCGCGCATCGCCACCCGCCCGGAGCTCTCCAGCGTCACCAGGGCCTCACGTACCACCTCGATGTCACCGCCCAGGTTGGCCCGGGCGCCGCCGGCCAACAGCTGCATGGTGGTGATCTGGTGGGCCACGATGTCGTGCAACTCCCGGGCGATCCGCCGCCGTTCCTCGGCCACCGCGCGCTCCGCGAGCAGCCGGCGCCGGACCTCCACCTCGTGCTGCCAGCGGCCCAGTGCCGCGCCTGCGCCGACCATCAGCGCACTCACCAGCAGGCTGCCGCAGGTCGTCCCTGGCCAGGCTCAGGCCCGGCCCGCGTTGGACCAGCTCGACCAGGGAGGCGGCCAGGCCGGCCGGCACGGCGACCGTGAGCGGGCAGTACCCGGTGAGGGTGAACAGCGCCACCATGGTGCTGGTGGGGAAGTGGCCGCCAGCGGCGCCGTGAGGTTCAGCGCCAGGTTCACGGCCAGCACCGCGGCCAGGACCGCCGGCGGGTACCGGCGCCGGAGCAGCAGCGGCAGCGCCGCCACCGCACTGAGCACCAGCCCCAGGGCGTTCAACGACCGATGGCTGTCCAGGCTGGTCATGGTGTAGTCGAAGAGGTCCATGGCGGCCGAACCGACAGCCACCAGCAGGTCGTTGCGGGTCAAGCGGAAGTCGGCGCCCGGTTCAGCGGGGGCCTTCGGGGTGTCCGGCGGCAGCGGTCGGCGCGTCGCCATGATGGTGCTCCCCCTCTATGGGTGTCAGCGTCTCTGCGGGTGTCGGTCTCTGCGGTGTCGGCGGGTCTCGCGGTATCGGTCTCTGCGGGTGCCGGCGGGTCTGCGGGTGTCGCCCCGCTGTGGCCTGCGGCGGCCCGGAACCGGCGTTGCGTGAACCATTGTTCCACCGCGCCGCCGCAGGCCACAGGCCCGGCGGGTGGAGCCCGGAGTAGGACCAGGGTCCTGGTCGGGCCTGCCGGTGGCCCTGCTCCCCCGGTCGTTCTCGTCCCGCGCTCGGAGGAAAACGGGCCGTCCGGCTGGTGAGCTTGAGAGCAGCCGGGAAACACCGGCTGCTCCAGCACCACCCCGTCCCAGGAGGAGATTGTGATCCGCGCCCTGACCGGCTCCGCGACCAGCAAGCGGAGGAAGACCAGCGCCTCCCCCGGGCCCGGCACGGCCCCGCACCAGGCGGCCCCGTATGCGATCGAGCTGCGCGGGGTGTGCCGCTCCTACGGCCGGGGCCGCGGGGCGGTGCAGGCCCTGCGCGGGATCGACCTGGCCCTCGGCCGCGGCAGTTTCACCGCCGTGATGGGCCCGTCCGGCTCCGGGAAGTCCACCTTCCTCAGTGCGCGGCGGGCCTGGACCGGCCGGACGCGGGCGAGATCCGGCTCGGCGGCGAGGAGATCACCCGGCTCAGCGAGAACCGGCTCACCGAGCTGCGCCGCGGCCGGATCGGCTTTGTCTTCCAGTCCTTCAACCTGCTGCCCTCGCTGACGGTCGAGCAGAATGTGCTGCTGCCGCAGCGGCTCGCCGGGGTGCGTCAGGACCGGGCGCGGGCCCTGGAGCTGCTGGCCCAGGTGGGTCTCGGCGAGCATGCCGGACGGCGTCCCGGCCAGCTGTCCGGCGGGCAGCAGCAGCGGGTGGCGATCGCCCGGGCCCTGATCACCCGCCCGGACGTGCTGTTCGCCGACGAACCCACCGGCGCGCTGGACACCCGGACCGCGCACGAGGTGCTGGACCTGCTGCGGCACGCCGTGGACGCGATGGGCGCGACAGTGGTCATGGTGACCCACGACCCGGTGGCGGCCTCGGTCGCCGACCGGGTGCTCTTCCTGGTCGGCGGTGCCCTCGCCGACCAGCTGCACCACCCGCGCCCGCAGGCGGTCGCCGACCGGCTGGCCGCACTGACCACCCGCCGGATGGGAGCAGCGCATGACGAACGACTGGCCCGCGCCTCCATGCGCTTCCGGCCCGCCTCCTTCGCGGGCACCCTGGTCGCGCTGCTGCTGGCACCGCCGTCATGGCGGCCTGCGGCATCCTGCTCCAGACCGGCCTGACCGCGCAGTTGCCACCGGTCCGGTACGCCGGCACCCCGGTGGTCGTCGCCGCCGACCCGGATGTCAGCACCACGGTGCGCAACGGGCAGGACACCGAGACCGTGAGCCAGGCGGTGCCCGAACGGGCCCGGATGGACGCCACCTTGGTGGCCCGGATCGCCGGACTGCCGGGGGTCGCCGCGGCCCGCCCGGACAGTGCCTTCCCGCTGCCGGCGGGCAGCGGCCACCCGGCGCTGACCGGCCGGGGCTTTGCCGCGCTCGGCATCGCCGGGCCCGCCGACCGGCTGGTCGAGGGCCGCCCGCCCGGCCCGGGCGAGGTGGTGCTGGACGCCGACACGGCGCGCACGCTGCGCCTGGCGCCCGGAGCGCGCCTCACCCTCACCGCTCCCGGCGGCACCGGGCAGCTTCCGCGTCTGCGGCCTGGCCGCCGCACAGTCCGCCGGGCCCACCGCCTGGTTCGCCGACGCCACCGCCGGCCGCCTCTCCGCCCATCCGGGCCTGATCGACGCGATCGCCGTCCAACCGCGCGACGGCGTCGGCGTCCAGGCGCTCGCCGCCCAGGTCCGCCAGGCGGTCGGCGGCGCCGCCCAGGTGTTCACCGGGGACGGCCGCGGCGCCGTCGAGCAGCCCGCGATCGGCGGAGCGCGCACCCTGCTGATGGGCATCGGCGGCTCCTTCGGCGGCTACGCCGGCCTGACGGCGGTCTTCGTGGTGATGAGCACCGTCGGCCTGGCCACCGGTCAGCGGGCCCGCGAGTTCGCCCTGCTGCGCGCCATCGGCGCCACTCCCCGGCAGATCCGCCGGACCATCGCCACCGAGGCGCTGCTGCTCGCCCCCTGGCCGGGGCACTCGGCCTGCTGCCCGGACTGGCCCTCGCCCGCTGGTGGTTCGGCCAGCTGGTGGCACGCGGGACGGTCCGCCCGGCGTCCGGCTCGACGTGGGCCCGCTGCCGCTGCTCGCCGCCGTGCTCTGCTGCACCCTGTCCGCGCTGGCGGCCGGCTTCCTGGCCGCCCGCGGCCCTCCCGGCTGCGCCCCGGCCAGGCGATCGGCCGGGCCGGCATCGAGCCGGGCCGGCTCGGCCGGGTGCGGATCTGCTTCGGGCTGCTGTTCACCGCGGGCGTGGTGGTGGCCGTCCTCGCCGCCACCCTGAACGGTTCGACCGCCGCCAACACCGCGCTCGGCGTGGTCATGTGCTTCATGATGGCCGTCGCCCTGCTCGGCCCCTCGGTGGCCCGGCTGGCCGCCGCCGCACTCGGCGCCCCGCTGCGGGCCCTGGGTGCGCCCGGCTCGCTGGCCGCCGACAACACCCGGGCCAACGCCCGCCGACTGGCCTCCGCGATCACCCGATCGTCCTGGTCACCGCGTTCTGCGGGACCCTGCTGTGTCTCCAGAGCACCATCACCCACACCGGTGACCAGAATCTGCGTACCGGTGTCACCGCCGACCAGGTGCTCGGCTCCACCGGGCCCGGCCTGCCCGCGGGCAGCGCCGACGGGCGCCCGGGTGCCAGGCGTGGCGCCGCCGTGGTGTGCTGCGTACCTCCGTGCTCTTCACCGACAGCCAGCAGATCGACTCCGCCACCGCACTCGGCGTCGACGGGGACCTGGCCATGCTGCCCGAGGTGCTCGACCTCGGGGTGCGCACGGGCTCGCCGGCCGACCTCGGCCGCTCGCCCGGCACCGTCGCCCTGGATGCGGGCCTGGCCCAGGAACTGGGCGTGCGGGTCGGCGACCAAGTGCCGCTCTGGCTCGGGGACGGCACCGCGGTGCGGCCCGTGCTGGTGGCCACCTACGCCCGCGGGCTGGGCCTCGGCCAGGTGCTGCTGCCCCGGGCGGCGGTCGCCGCGCATGTCACCGACGGGTACGACAGCCAAGTGCTGGTCGCCGACGCGCCGGGCGCTGACCGTGCGGCCGTGGCGGCCGGGCTGAGCGGTCCCGGCGGGGGCGTGACCGTCACCGGCCGGGCCGGATTCGCGGCCCAGGCGGACCAGGCGGCGGAGCTCAGCGCCTGGGCCAACACCGTGATGGCGGGTGTGCTGGGTGGGTTCGCCGCCGTCAACGCCGCCAACACCCTGGTCATGACGGTGTTCGAGCGGCGCCGCGAGGTCGCCCTGCTGCGGCTGGCCGGTACCACCCGGCGTCAGGTGCGCCGGATGATGTGCTGGGAGGCGCTGCTGGTCGCCGTGGCCGGGCTGGCGCTCGGCGGGGCGATCGCCTGGACCACCCTGGTCCCGATCGCCCGCGGCGTCGCGGGCACCGGACCGTATGTCCCGCCGGGCCTGGTGCTGCCGCTGGCCGCCGGAGCCGTGCTGCTCTGCCTCGCCGCGACCGCGCTGCCCACCCGGGCGCTCCTGCGCAACCCCCCGGTGACCGCAGCCCGCTGAGGGCAGACGGCGCGAACTACTGCCTGGTCGCCTGCTTTCCCTTACAGTTCGATCAAGCAGTTCGATTGCGCGGGCATTCAACTCTGTCGTCACACACGGATGTTGGACGCCCCCTACCCCCATCGGTGGAGCCGTCCACCGGAACCTGCCCGTCCAGTCGTGAGGTGACCGTGAACGGAACCGCGGCACAGCCCAGGAGGCACGGATGACCGAGCCGGACTTCAAAGAGGACGCCCCGCTCGACCCCTACCAGCAGTACGCGCGCCTGCGGCAGCAGTGCCCGGTGGCGCATGTGGAGCAGGCGAGCGGCGTCAAGGCCTTCCTGATCACCCGGTACGCCGACGCCAAGGCCGCGCTGAACGACCCGCGGCTGGCGAAGAACCCACGGAACGTCAGGGAGGGGACGCCCGAACCGGTCGCGCAGATCAACCGCGGCGACGACTCCTACCCCCGCCGAGCACATGCTCTCGTCCGACCCGCCGGACCACGAGCGGCTGCGCCGGCTGGTCGCGGGCCAGTTCACCGCGCGCCGCACCGCCCTGCTCGGGCCGCGGATCCAGCAGATCACCGATGAACTGATCGACGGCTTCGCCCGGCCGGCAGCGCCGGCAAGGCCGACTTCGTCGAAGCCTTCGCCGGTCAGCTCCCCACGCTGGTCATCGCCGAGCTGCTCGGCGTGCCGGCCGAGGACCGCAACCAGTTCCGGCAGTGGTCCGCCGACAGCCTGCTGCCGGCGCACGACCCGGCACAGCGCAGCGGCTCCGTCGCGCTGATCGACTATGTGGACGCGGTGATCGCCCGCAAGCGCGAGGAGCCCGGCGAGGACCTGATCAGCGCCCTGATCGCGGACCACGGCCAGGACCGGCTCAGCCCGGAGGAACTGAGCGGCAGCGTGCTGCTGCTGATCCTCGCCGGGCACGAGACCACGGTCAACCTGCTGGGGAACGGCCTGCTGGCGCTGCTGCTGCACCCCGAGCAGACCGCCCAGCTGCGCGGGCAGCCCGGTCTGATACCGGCCGCGGTCGAGGAGTTCCTGCGCTACGACGCGCCGGTGGAGCGCGCCACCCCCGGTTCGCCGTCGAGGATCTCGACATCGCCGGCACGCACATTCCGGGCGGCAGCTTTGTCTCGGTGGTGCTGGGATCCGCGAACCGGGACGGCGCCGCGTTCGACGGCCCCGACCGGCTCGATCTGCGCCGCGAGCCGCGCGGGCACCTGGCGTGCGGCCACGGCCTGCACTTCTGCCTGGGCGCGCCGCTGGCCCGGCTGGAGGCACGGATCGCGTTCGAGACGCTGCTGCGCCGACTGCCGGAGATCAGCCTCGACATCCCGCCGGACCAGCTGACCTACCGTCACAGCACACTGATGCGCGGGCTTTCGTCACTGCCGATCACCTTCCGCGCCGCGCCCTGACCCGGGGTGCCCCGACCCGGGGTGCCCTGAGCCCGCTCTGCGGTGATCCCGGCGCGCTCTGATCCCCGGGCTGCCTCCGACCGGACGTCGCAGGCCCCGGGCGGTCAGCCGCGTGCCTGGTCCAGCCACTCCAGCGCCTGCCGGGTCTCCACGCTCAGCGGGTGGTGGCGGCCGTGCGCGCGCTCCGCCTCGAACAGCAGGTGCAGCAGCGTCTCCCGGGCGGCCGCGCGGTCGCCGGTGGCCAGCAGCAGCCGGCCGGTGCGGCGGCGGATCTCCAGCGGGAAGGCCGGGTCGGCGGCGGCCTGCTGCTCGGCGTACGGCAGCAGCGCCCGGTACTCGGCGAGCGCCGGTGCCGGTTCGCCGAGCTGCTCCAGGCACTGCGCGGCCTCGTAGCGGAAGCGCAGTGCCTGCGGGTCGGCCGGTCCGGCCTCGGCCGCCCGGTCCTCGGCCAGCCGCCGCAGCTCGGGCAGCGCGGCCTGGAACCGGCCGTCCTCCATCAGCGTCGCCGCGTACTGCTTGCGCAGCATGCGGACGACGGGCGAGCGCGGGCCGTGCTCGGCCGTGGCGGCGGGCAGGGCGCCGCCCAGGACGTCCACGGCCTGGGTGATCCGGCCGGCGTCGAGCAGCCCTCGCGCCCGGTCCACGGCGGCGGCGACGGTGTCGCCCCGGACAGGGGCCGGCGCGTGGGCCGGGGCGGACGGCCGTTCTTCCTGGGCGGGCGGCTGGGCTCGGGCGGCGGTCCGGTCCGGCCAGGGGGCGTACGGGCGCAGGAACGGGCGGGTGGGGTCCATCGGTCCGCCCGGGCCCGCCGCGCGGGCCGGTGCGGGCACCGGCAGCAGCGGAGCGAGCGCCCGGTAGACCTCCTGCGCGTTCGCCGGACGGTCCCGCGGGTCCTTGGCGAGCAGCCGGAGTACCAGCTCCTCCAGCGGCTCGGGCACCTCCGGCCGGACCTGGCGCAGCGGCACCGGCTGCTCGTAGACGTGGCGGTGCAGTACGCCCAGGGCCGAGGAGCCGGTGAACGGGGCGGTGCCGCTGAGCAGTTCGTGCAGCACCACGCCGAGTGCGTAGAGGTCGGCGGCCGGTCCGACCGGGCCGCCCATGGCCTGCTCCGGGGCCATGTAGACCGGGCTGCCGATCGGCGATCCGGTGCGCGTCAGCCGGTGGTGTCGGTGTCCAGCACGGCGGCGACGCCGAGGTCGAGCACGGTCAGCGTGCCGTCCGGGCGGACCAGCACATTGCGTGGCTTGAGGTCGCGGTGCACGACCGGCACCGCGTGCACCGCCGCCAGCACCGAACACAGCTGCGCCGCGACCGCGACCGCCCACGGCCACGGGTAGGGATCGTGCTCCGCGAGATGGTCGGCCAGGTCGGCGCCCTCCAGGTACTGCATCACCAGGTAGAGGTCGACGCCGTCGCCACCCGCGTCGTGCACGGTGACCAGGCCGGGGTGGTCGACCTGGGCGGTGACCCGGCACTCGCGGACGAAGCGGCGGCGCACCTCGTCGCCGTCGCCGTCGGCCGCGCGGGCCGCCCGGTCGGGGTGGAGCAGCTTCACCGCGACCTTGCGGTCGAGGTGGCTGTCGCGGGCCAGCCAGACCTGGCCCATGCCGCCCTGGCCGATGAGCGACACCAGCTCGTAGCGCCCGGCGATGATCCGGCCGTTCAACGCCACTCCCGTTCCCGGTCGTGGCCCTGCTCCCGCAGGTAGGCGCTGAGTTCGTCGAGCTCCGCCCGGACCTGGTCGATCCGGCCGCTGGGCGCGGGGACCGGCGGGGCCGCCGGGGCCGGGGCGGGGCGGTACCCGGTCGGCCGCGGCGGGTAGGGCTGCGGGTAGGGCCGGCCGTCCGGGCCCAGGCCCAGGGCCGGGGCGGGGGCCAGGGCCGGGCCCAGGAGCGTGGCCGGTGGCTTGCGCTGAGCCCGCCGCAGGTCGTTGACGAGGAAGTACACCGAGCAGAACACCGCCATCAGCATCAGGCCGCCCCCGCCGATATTGCTCTCCCAGTTGGTGTAGCTGTCGGTGGCCCCGCACAGGATCAGCATCGCGGTGCACAGGAAGGCCGTCAGGCAGAGCATGACCCAGTCCCGGGTCCGGCGGCGGGTGGCCGCCAGCCAGACCAGCGGCACCCAGCCCAGGATGCCCACGGTCACCAGCGGAACAGCCGCGAGCACCACCCGCAGCAGGATCACCGTCGCCCGCACGGCCGTGCTGCGGCGCTTCGGCGGTATCGGGCCGGGGCCGTTCATGGCACAGCTCCTGGTGCTCGGGCGGGCGCGGGCGGGGCCGGTGACGGGCGGGGGCCACCGGCGCTGGGGAGCAGCGTACCGATCCTGTGTGCCGGCTCTGGACATGCCCTCACCTGCGGCGTCCGCCCGGGCCGCGATCCGCCCGGCGCGCCGGGCGTCAGTCCGGGCGTCAGTCCGGGCGGACGCTGCCCTCCGTCAGGCCGTCGCACAGACCCTGGACGAGCTGCTCGCCCAGGCGTCCGGCCAGCCGCAGCGTGTCCTCGAAGGCGGCGAGGTCGCGGAACCGGTCGCCGTAGCGGCGCTGCTCGGCCAGCGGCATCCGGGGCACCTGGAGCCGGCGCACATCCAGCCGGGTGGAGGTGGTGGTGTAGCTGCTGGCCCGGCGGTTGTTGGCGGTGCCCCGCAGGAACCCGGCCAGGAACCACGGGTCGAGCGCCGCCGGGTCGGGCCGCAGCAGCTGGACATTGCGCCCCAGCACGGCCCCCGCTGTCGTCGCGTCCATCACCCGGGTCACATGGCCCCGGCCGAGCACCGGTAGCACCACGTCCCCGACGCGGGTGATCACCGGCGGTTCGGCGGTGTCCTCCAGCAGCACGCCGGAGGGGCCGCGGTCGCCAGGTCGTGCTCGGTCAGCACCAGGACCCCGGGGCCGGTCGCGGCGCCCCCGGCCCCGGTGTCACCGCCGCCGGCCCCGGTGCCGCCGGTGGTCGCGGCCACACCCGCGTAGGTCACCAGCGCACCGGCCCGGGCCAGCTCGCCGACGCTGGTCAGCGGCCAGTTGACGGGCTCGCCGCGGCTGACGGCGGCCGGCCCGAGCTCGGCGGTGCGGCGCAGCGTGTCGGTGAAGCGCTCCCGGACGTCGTCGAGGCCGTTCGCCCCGCCGCCCACCACGGGCTGCGGCAGATGCCTGGCGGGCGCGAGGTCGACGTCGTCGTCCAGCAGCTCGACCAGCGGCCGGGTGATGCTGATGCCGGGCTGCTCGGGCAGGGTGTCCTGCCGGTCGAACTCCTGCCAGGCGTCCAGCGCGGCCGCGCGTGCGGCCTGCCAGGGCAGCTTCCCGCCGCCCGCCGGGGCGGGGCCGCCCGCGTCCACCAGCAGCAGCCGCTGCGGCAGCGGTCGCCCGGCGCCGGGACGCCGCAGCACCCACAGGTGGAGCGGGAGGCCGTACGGCGGCGCCGCGCCCGCGGGCAGGGCGATCACCGCGCGCAGCGCCCCCGGCGCAGCAGGTCGGCCCGGATCCGGCGGCCGGAGCGGCGCGAAGCCGCCGCGGGCGGCATCAGCAGCACCACGGTGCCCTCCTCGCGGACGTGCGCCAGCGCGTGCTGCACCCAGGCCAGCTCGGATTCGGTGCGGGGCGGGAACCCGTACTCCCAGCGGGCGTCATAGGCGAGTTCGTCGTGGCCCCAGTTGCGCTCGTTGAACGGCGGGTGGCAGAGCACCGCGTCGGCCGTCCGGGGCGGGAGGGCGTCCGCGCGCAGGCTGTCGCCGACGTGGATCCGGACCGGTGCGTCGGTGTGCAGGGCCAGCCGCAGGGCGGTCAGCGCGGCGAGGTCCGGGTCGGCCTCCTGGCCGCGGACGGCGCTGCCGCCGACGGCGGCGGCGCGGAGCAGCCCGCCGGAGCCGCAGGCCGGGTCGAAGACCTCGGCCGCCGGTCCCGCGAGCGCGGCCATCAGCTCCGCGAGTTCCGCCGGTGTCACCGTGTACTGCCGTGCCCCGGAGTCAAGATGACGCCCCATCAGAAATTCGTACGCCTGCCGGGGGCCGAGCTCCTGACCGAGCTCGACGCTTCCGCGCAGCAGCGGAACGGACACTGACGCATCGTCAACTTCGATCGGGACCGGATGCCCCTCGCCCAGCCGCTCCCGCAGCACAGCGGCGAACGCCCCGGGCAGCCCGGCGGCCGGCGCGCGGTCCGCACCCGAGTCCAACTCGCGCCAGAGATCCGGACGTTCACGGACCAGCAGCAGCGCGCAGCCGATCTGCCGCAGGGCGGCGGCGGCTCCGCCCGGAGCCTGCTCGACCTGCTGCCAGATCCGCTCGCGCAGCGGGACAAGCGTCAGCTTTCCCTGTGCGCGCAGCCACTGCTCGACCTCGCCGAGGTCGAAGGTGGGGCTGGCATCGGTGCCGCCGACCGGCCTGGGGAAGTCCTGGTGCCGGCGCCGCCAGTTGCTGACGGCGGCCCGGCCGACTCCGGCGAGCCGGGCGATTCCACCCGTCACCTCTGTCCTGTGCTCCGGCACTGCTCGGACCCCCTCGCGACAGCTGGACAGCTCACCGGGATCATTACACAGCCCACCATTCACATTCTCGCTTCACGGGTCGAACTTGTGTTGACGCGGTTCACAGCCAATAATCACATTGTCCTGCCGCTCACCCATAGCCCAGAAGGGGCCCCCTCCGCATGCCTCAGCACCTCCGTCACGTCATCCTGGGGGCCCTCTGCGCCACGGCAGTTGCCGGCCTCGCGGCGTGCAGCTCGGCCACCCCCGCCACCGGCGCCGGGACGGCCACCAGCACCGCGGCGGCATCAAAAAGCGCCCCCGGCCGACCCCGACGCGGGGCTGCAGACGGGTGCCAAGCTGGAGGCCATGCTTCTGCCCGTCCACGAGGTGCCGAGCTCGCTGAAGCTGGACCCGAGCGGATCCCGGGAAACGCTGGAGGTGTTCTCGGCGCCGTCCATGGGCAACGTCTCCAAGACCCAGGCCTGCTCCCTCCTCGGCGGCACCAGCTGGATCACCGCGACGGGGATCGGCAGCGGATCCTTCGCCCAGAACGACTACACCGACAGCTACGGCAACATGTTCGCCCAGGAGGTCGACGCCTTCCGGGGCGACAACGCCACCGCGACGATGACCCAGCTGGAGCACGTCTTCACCGAGTGCAAGTCGTTCAAGATCACCCAGAGCGGCTCCTCCTTCACCGAGGGCCTCAGCTGGAAGAGTCTCCCCGGCGTGGGCGACCAGGCGCTGAAGGCGGTCATCAGCTCCCCCGAACTCGACGGCGGCACCACCCTGGTGGCCGTCCGGGTGGGCAATCTGATTGCCACGACCCTCGACAACGACCAGAACAACACCGGCTCGGCCGGTGTCGCGCTGGCCGAGCGGCTGACCAAGAACCTGCACTGAGCCCCCGGGCCCGGATCAGGGCCGACGGCTCCGGCCGACGGCCGACCCAGTGACACGGGGGTGCGCTGGGTCGGCTGTCGGCCGGAGCACGGCCGGGCGGCGGGGCCTGGCCGGGAACCATATCGCGATATAGCGTTAGTCTTGTCAGTCGCGCCGCCGGCCGCGGCACGAGACCTTCGACAGGACCAGGACCCAAGCATGTCGCGAGAGATCCCGAGCATGTCGCGAGAGATCCCGCCCGCCGGGAAGAGCTCCGGCCCCGCATCCGCGCCCGAGCTGCGGGCCTCCCACGCGGACCGGGACCGGGCGGTGGACGTGCTGCGGGTCGCGGCCGGGGACGGCCGGCTGACCTCGGACGAACTGGACGAGCGGCTGGAGGCCGCCCTGTCGGCGCGGACCGTCGGTGAACTCACGGCGCTCACCACCGACCTGCCGCCGGTGTCGGCCTGGGACGGCGCGGCGGTGGCGGAGGTCAGGGATCTGCTCCGGATCGACCAGAAGTTCAGCACGGTCGAACGCGCCGGGCGCTGGGTGGTACCGCGGCGGCTGGAGCTCACCGCGGAGTGGAGCGAGGTGACGCTCGACTTCACCCAGGCGGTGATCACCCAGGACACCCTGCAGATCGACATGAAGATGCGCGGCAAGAACCTGACGCTGATCACCCGGCCGGGCATGGTCGTCGACACCGATGACCTGACCCTGGAGTTCTGCAAGGTCAGGATCCGTCAGTCCCCGGCCGCCGGTACGCCGGTCACGCTGCGGGTGAAACTGGTCGGCAGGAAGAGCTTCGGCCACATCGTGGTGCGTTCCCCGCGCCGGACGTTCGGCCAGTGGCTGCTGCGCCGGCCCGGATCCCAGCCGGACCGCGACTGACACCGTCCCGGGGTCCGGATTCTGACGCCGCGGCGACCGCCGTTCACCGCGCTGGCCGCTCCCGGGCGCTGGGATACCCTGTGCCACGTGATGTCGAACGAACGTCTGAGCGAACGGCGGTCCGGGCCGGCGGCGTCCGCCGGGGACCCGACCGGGCGCGGTGACCTGCCGCGCGATTCCGACCTGCTCTGCGTGCCCGCGCATCCCGCGATGGGCCCGGTCGGAGCAGGCATTGAACTGCGGCGTCTGTCGACCGGGGCGGTCGTCGCGATCGGCTTCAGCAGCCCCGTCGACTGGTCGACTCCCTCGGCCCGAACCAGCCCTGGATCGGGCTGCCGGCCCTGGTGTTCAGCGCCCTGGCCGATGCCCTACAGGTGGACCGCGTGCTGATCGACCCGGTACTGGATCCCGGCGCCGCCCGCTGGACCGCGCAGCATGTGCGGGACGCCGTCGGGCAGGTGGTCTGAATGGGCGCCGGCTACCAGGTGGTCCTGCACGACCTCGCGAACGCGGCGAGCACCTTCACCGCGCAGTCGGCGGAGGTCCAGTCCCTCCAGGGATTCCTGTCACCTGCCCCCGTCGAGACCGGGGACCCGACCCTGGACACCGTCCTGCGGGACCTGCTGATCTCGATCGGCGCGATCCACGACGGCATCGTGAAACAACTGGCCGCGCACGGCGCCGCCCTGAAGACCTGCCACGACAACTACAGCGCGAGTGACGCCGATGTGGCACGGCTGTTCCAGACCATGATCGACGCATACACCTAGCAGGGAAGACATGGCGGAGATAGCGGGGGATGTCGGCGGCCTGAACGGCATCAGGTTCCAACTCGGGCAGGCCAAGGACCCGTTGAACGGTGTGGTGAACTACATCGACGGCGTCGTGGCGCACCTCGTCAGTGACACCGGCTGGAACGGCGACGTGGCCACCCAGTTCACCGGCGCCTGGGAGCAGGACGCGGCGGCGGTGAGCGTCCTGGCGTCCAATGTCGGCAGCGCCTGCGCGGCCCTCGGGACGCTCAGCGCGGCGCTGAGCGCGGCCCAGGGCCAGTGCGACGGCGCCGCCCGGACCGCCGCCGCGGCCGGGTCGCCTTCGACGCCGCCGGTGATCCGGTGCCGGGGCAAAGCTGTCCGGGGCCGCGCTGACCCTGGAACACCTACCAGTCCGCGGTCACCGCCGCGCAGACCCAGGCCCAGCAGGCCCGCGAGGACGCCAAGGCGCACCTGTCCGCGATGCTGGCCATCCTCGACCCGACGCGAGCCCGGACCTGCTGGGATCGCGGAGGGGTCGTCGAAGCGGCCCTGATGCACGACTACTTCTACCTGCCCACCGGTCGCAAGCAGGCCGCCCTGGCCAAGGACATCAGCTCGCTGCAGAGCTACTACCACGACCTCAAGACCGGGCAGACCCCGCTGACCCGGCGCGAGGCGCAGCTGGCGCGCGCCGACGTGCGGCAGGTGATCAAGCCCTCGGCGCCGACCAGGCGGCGGTGGAGACGCTGGAGGCGGAGAAGCTCAAGGGGAAGTGGTTCAACACCACCATCTCCGACCTGCTGGACGAGGAGAAGTCGACAGCCGGCTCATCAAAGATCGGGGACCAGCTGCCGGTACTGGACGTCCTCGCCGCGACCGTCGGGACCTACGCCCAGGCCAAGTACGACCACGAGCTCGGCTGGAGCTGGCCGCACGCGTCGCCGTGGACGGCGGCGCGAATCTGCTGGCATCGGCGCGGAGATCCTGAGCGCCGAGACCGGGCCGTTCGCCCCGGTCATCGGGTACTCGGTCACCTCACTGTTCAGTGAGTACACCCACAACGTGCCGTGGGACCTGGACGTGCATAATCACGGGGTCGTCGCCGGTGTCGGCCTGGGCGTCGGACAGGGGTTCAAGGACTTCTGGCAGAACGATGTGAAGGGCGCGGGAGAGCAGATCGGCCAGTCGGTGGAACCCCGTCTCGCGTCAAGAACCTCTGGCACAGCATCTTCTGATCCAGCTCCTCCGGTCCAGGCCGCGCCCACCGATCCAGGGAAGTCGAGTTATGTTCATCCAACAGCGAGTGGCTCGGGAACCTCCTGCGCGAGTGGTCCAGGCGGGACCACCTCCAGCGCCGGGAGTGGCTGATCCAGACCTACGCGACCACCCGGCACGGGGAGCCCGAAATCGGCTATCTGGGCGCACCTGGGTGGACCGCGGCGGCTCTACTGGCCCCGGCGCGTGGCACTGACCTCGTTACTTCGTGCTGGCCTTCTTCATCGGTTCGATGTTCCTCGGCCTGGGCCCCTACTGCTCTTCAGCCACGACTACGCGTTCAACCGGCACATCCCGCTGCTCGCCAAGATCGCTCTGCTGGTCGTCTGGTACGCACCCGCGGGGCCGCCTACCTGATGATGTACCGCTCGCTGGTCCTGTACGGCTACCGGCGGGACCGGCTGCTCGACGGACCGGCCCCGACCGGGTTCATGACCGGCCGGCTGCTCCTGCCGCTGGCGCTGCCGTTTCTGTCCATCGCCGGTGGACTGGTGCTGGCGATGTTCACCGCGACCCTGCGCGCCCACTTCCCCGGCGAGAGCGCCGCCCGCGCCGGGCGGCAGCTCTACGCGGACGAGCAGCGCTCCCGGCGGCGGTGCGGCGGCGCCGTCGAAGAAGCGGCAGCGCGGGCGCTGACCGGGCCGGCTCAGGCCGCGCGGGCCTGAGCCAAAGTGACCTCGGTCACTCCGGGACGCCTCCTGCGGCCGCCTTGCTGCTCTCCGCGCCGGTCCGGGTCTCTTCGGACACCGACTCTGCGGGCACCGGCTCTGCGGACAGGGTCTCTTCGGAGACAGGCTCGGCCTCGGCCGACGGCTCCGCTCCGGGCAGGCTCCCGGGCCGCTCGTCGCCGGTGCCTCGGCCGGGGGGCGGCCGGCGCGCGCTGGTGGCGCCGTTGCAGCAGGACGAACCACACCAGTGCGGCCAGGGTCATCACCGAGGCGATGTAGAAGTTGAGCCGCAGACCCAGGAAGTGCTGCGAGTAGTCGACCCGCAACGACTCCTCGAACATTCGGAAGCCGAGTAGCCGGCGACATACAGCGCGAACAGCCGCCCGGGGCGACCTTCCCCGCCGGCCGAGCCACACCAGGACGCCCGCGAGCAGGAGGTCCCAGATCAGCTCGTACAGGAACGTGGGGTGGAAGTCGTGTACTGGTGTAGCCGGGCGGACGGAACTGCGGGGCGATCTCCAGCCCCCAGGGCAGCGTGGTCGGGCCGCCGAACAGCTCCTGGTTGAAGTAGTTGCCGATCCCCGATCCCGGAGGCCACCAGCAGGCAGGGCGCGAGCACGTCCATCATCCCGGTGACGCTGGCGCCCGCCCGGCGCAGCCGCCAGATGCAGACCCCGGTGGCCAGCGCCACACCGCCCAGATGCCCAGGCCGCCGTCCCATACCGCCAGCGGGCCCCACCAGTGCGGCGGGATCTCGGCCGGGTGGTCAGGTCGAAGTAGAGGCGGCCACCGAGAATGCCGAACGGAACGCCCCACAGGGCCATCTCCTCGACCATCTCCGGGTTGCCCCGACGGCACGCCAGCGGCGCCGGCCGATCATGACCGCGATGCTGATCCCGACGATGTACATCAGCGCGTAGAAGTGAACGTACAACGGCCCGACATGGAAGCGTTCACCGACGGGGACGGTATGGAAGCGAGAAGCATACCCACGAGCCTACGCGGCGCCCCGGTGCAGGTGGATATCCGGTGCCCGCACCGGTCGGGCCGCGCCGGCAGGCCCGGTCCGGCCCGGGCCCGGTTCGGGTCCGGCCCGGGCCCGGTTCGGGCCCGGTTCGGGCCGGTTCGGGGCCAGTTCGGGGTCCGGCTCGCGCGGCCCGGACTGTCCGGTCCGCGCGCACCCGGGCGGGAGCCGGGCTGACGACCCGGCTGCGGATTGTGTTATCCCTGTCCCGGTACAGGCTCTCCAGAGCATGAAGAACACATCCGGTGGGGGTTCCACGAAAGTGGCTGGCACGGTGCCCGGCAATCGGGTCGCGGACTGTCGAGCGGCGCAGCGCGGCGAGCGCGACGCGCTGGACCAGCTGATCAGTGACCATCTGCAGTTGGTGTACAACATCGTCGGCAGGGCGTGGCCGGGCATCCGACACCGACGACGTCGTCCAGGAGACACTGCTGCAGGTGGTCAGCGGGCTGGGCGCGCTCCGCGATCCGGCGAGTTTCCGATCCTGGACGGTGGCCATCGCGATGAACCAGATCCGCCGCCGCCGACGCGGGGAGCAGCCGGCCCAGGAGCCGGCGGACAGCCACTCCCTGGGCGACCCGGGTGCGGACTTCGCCGAGCTGACCATCGTCCGGCTCGGCCTGTCCGACCAGCGGCGCAGTGGTGGAGGCGACCCGCTGGCTGGATCAGGACGACGCGAGCTGCTGGCGCTGTGGTGGCTGGAGACCGCCGGGGAGCTCTCCCGCGGGGACCTGGCGGCCGCGATGGAGCTCTCGGCGCAGCACGCGGCGGTGCGGGTCCAGCGGATGAAGGGCAGCTGGAGACGGCCCGGGTGGTGGTGCGGCACTGCAACCGGGCCGGCTGTCCGACCCTGTCGGCGCTCACCTCGGACTGGACGAGGTGCCCAGCCGCTCTGGCGCAAGCGAATAGGCCGCCACCCGCGAGTGCGAGGCCTGCTGGCGCCAGCGGAGGGTCTGTTCCCGGCTGAGGGCTGCTGGCCGGTCTGGCCATGGTCCCGCTCCCGTCGACCTACGGCCCGACCGGCCGCCGCCGGCCGCGTCGGCGCACTACCCGGGCCGCACACGTCCGTCTGCGCGCGGGCCGGGCCGGGCCCGCCCCGTTCGGCGCGGCCGGGCCAGGGGTCGCGGCCATCCGGCCCGGTCGCCGTGGAAGGTTCGTCGTCGCGACCGGGTGACCGCCGCGGCCGCGGCGGGGGTGCTCGCCCTGGACCATTCGCTCTCGCACGCGCAGGCCGTGGCCAGTGTGCCGCCGCCCGGGTCGTGCGATCACCAGCACCGGATCCGTCACCGGCGGCCACGACGGCCACCCGACGCCGCCTCGCCGAGCCCCACCCACCGCAGCGCGCCGTCCGCCACGCCCCGGCCGCGGCCCCGGCCCAGCGCCCGGCCTCCACCGCGCCGGCCGCCGCCGCGGGCCCCACCGCCGGCTCCGCCCGGCTCTGCCCGGGCTCCTCCTCGGCCCGGCGCTGACCGGCCCGAGCAGCAGGTTCTGGACGTCATCAACCAGGCCCGGCCCACAGGGGCTGGCCCCGCTCACGGTGACCTCCGGTCTTCAGGCCAGCTCGGCCCAGCACAGCGCGACCATGGCCGACGGCTGCGGCCTGTCCCACCAGTGCCCGGGAACCCCGGTGGCCAGCGGGAGACCGACCAGGCGTCCAGTGGACGGCTGCGGCAGAACATCGGCGAGGGCGGCCCGGTGGGCGACGACTCCTCGGACGAGGCATCGATGGCGGTCGGCCTGACCCAGTCCATGCTCGCCGAGAAGCCGCCGAACGACGGCCACCGGGCCAACATCCTGAGCACGTCCTACACGCACATCGGCATATCCGTGATCCGGGACAGCTCGGGAACCGTCTGGCTCACCCAGGACTTCTCCAACTGAGCCACCCCCCCGGCCCGACGCCCCGCGCACCCGGCGGAGGCGTCGGGCCGGGTGCGTCGGGCCCGGTGCGCGGGCGGCCGGGGGCGGCCGGCCGTCGCCGGCCGGCGCGCCCGTCACGGGACCAGTACGTCGCTGGTCCAGTTGGCCTGGTCCGGGCCGAGGGAGGTGACATACCGGAAGTACGACGCCGGGTTCCCGCGCTCCGGAGCGGGTTGCGCGGTCTCGTTCGAACCCCGGTGATCGCCGTCCCTCCGTACATCAGGGTGCTCAGCGTGACCGTGATCTGCAGGCCGTTCATGACCGTGGTCGCGCACTTGGTGTAGGGCACCTTGGACGGCTTCAGCGACCCCGGGTCGCACGGGACCGGACCGCGCCGGCCCGGGCCGCGTCGAAGGTGATCTCGTTCGCGCCGACCAGCACATTCACCTCCGCACCCGCCCAGGCGCCGTGGTCGTGGAGGAGGGCGGAGGCACCGGTCAGTGAGTGGTGAGCCGGTGATCCGGATCGGCAGCGGCATCGTCCTCGGCGTCAGCACCGCGGTCCGCGCGATCCTGAGCAGGTCCGACTCGGTCACCTCCTGGCCCATCAGCTCGGCCCACTGCCCGGTGGCGACTGGAAGGCCAGGTTCCCGCCGGTGCGGACCGTGAGCCCGCCACTTTCCCGGTTGCCTGCGTCGGCTGCCAGTAGGCCGGATGGCCGTTGATGTCACCGACCGACGGCACACCGGTGGTGCCCAGTGGCGGGCCCGACACAAACCTGGTCATCAGCATCACCATGGGCGCTCCGGCCACCATCGGCTGGCCTGCCACGGCCTCGTCCAGCGCGGCGGCGCGATCTCGTTTTGAACCCGTAGGTGATGCCGCCGATCCCGGGCGGCAGCCAGCCGAAGGACCCGTACACGCTCAGCGGGCGTCCCGCGGCCGCTGGGGGTGCCGGTCGCGGCACGGCCCGCTCCCCGGACCCTGGCAGCAGGGCCAGCACCAGCGCGCCGCTCAGGCCGACCACGGCGGCCACGGTCAGGGCGGCGGCCGCGCGGCGGCGGCGCAGTCCGCGTCGGCCGTCCCGCAGCAGCCGGGCCACGTCGACGGTGCTGGGGGGCGCGGGTTCGGCCAGGACGGTGGCAAAGCTCTCGGTGAGTCGGTCGGCATCAAAGGTCATCGCGGACGCTCCTTGTACAGTCTGCTGCGAGGTGTTCCGGGCGGGCGGGTGGCGGTCACGCCCTAGGGCACACTCGACCCCGAAGGCGAGGCGCAGCGTGTCGAGACCACGTGCGGACTGGCTCTTGACCGTGCCCTGCGAGCAGTCGAGGAGCGCCGCGGTCTCGGCCACGGACAGGTCGCAGTAGTAGCGCAGCACCAGCGCGGCCGCTGCCGCGGCGGGACCGTGGCCAGGGCGGCCAGGAGGTCGAGCGTGCCGTCGACGTCGCCGGCGGCGGATCCGGTCAGGCTCATCGCCGCCGCCACCACCTCGTCGAACGGTTCGACGGGATCGGATCTGTGCAGGGATATCCGTTTCCACCAGTCGTCTGCTGCTCGCTGAGGAAGACGTTGACCAGGATCGCGCGCACATAGGCGTCGACGTTGTCGACTCCGCGAACCCGGTCCCAGCGCAGGTAGAGCTTGAGAAATGCCGCCTGGGTCAGGTCGTCGCACGGTGCCAGTCGTGGCACAGCAGGTACGCGATCCGACGCAGCCAAGGCGTCCGGCGTGCACGTACTCGGTGAACTCGGCATCACGCCTGGTGGTCGGCATTCGGTGGTCCTGTCTTCGGCAGTACAGCGTAGCTACTGTCTAAAACAGGGCCGGGGCCGCGCGGGTTGCACGGGTTCCGGAACGGATTCGTACCGGCCGCGGCGACCTGAGCGGTCATCCGGTCCGGCCCGCACCGGCGTCCCCACCTCGTTCCGTAGCGAACAGCGTACTTCTACGATGTCCGGGGCAGCTGTGCCGGGCACAGTCTGCCGTGTCGGAGAAGCATGCGAGGAAAGGCGACGACAGGCGATGGCCAGGCCAGACAACCCGGAGAGCGGGACGGCCAGCAGCCGCTCGCCCCATCGGCGTTCCGTGGGCACGTGCGGACGCAGGGGACCCGGGTGAGCGAGGAGCAGTACGGCGGGGGTTTCGGCGAGCAGTGGGAACCGCCCGCGCCGGGGAGTGCGTACCCCGGCAACCAGGCCGGTGGTCAGGGCACGGCGCCGACCACACCGCCCGGATACATCCGGTCAAGCGTCGGCCCGTCCCCGGACTGCGGCTGAAACTGGGCCTGTTGGCCGTGGCGGTAATCGGCTTCGGCGGCTATCTCGCCTACTGCTTCGCGAACCGGGCACCCGGCCGTCGACAGTCACGGCAATGTCACCAGGAGCGGTGCCATGGACGTGTTCGCGCTCACCACCGGCCAGTGCTTCGACGAGCCGAGCGACCCCACCGGGACGTGTCGTCCATCAAGGCCCTTCCGTGTTCCCAGCCGCACACGCCCAGGTGATCGGCACCCATCTGCTCACCGACACGCTGTACGACGAGTCGACGATCAACACCGAGGCCGGGAACAGCTGCCAGGCGATGGCCGGCAAGCCGCCGGTCGACCAGAGCAAGCTCGGTGTCACCGCGAACGTCATCTACTTCACCCCACCTCGGACGACTGGGACGACTTCGACCGCACGGTCACCTGCGCCGTGGACAACGGAACCGGCAACCAGCTCGTCGGCTCGGTCCTGAAGTAGTCACCCGCTTTGTGCAACGGTCAACGGTCAACGGCAAGGGAAGCATGATGGACACCCAGTTGGGTGCGCGTGTGGCGCGGCACCGGGGAATGTTCGTATTCGGCTCGTACCAGCAGTACTTGGGCGGTCTGCTGCTGGCGGGGGGTGCTCGGGGTCACCGGGCTGGGCCGTGGCGGCGGGGGCACGGTGCTGGACGGGCTGTACGGCCTGGTCCTGGGCACGATTGTGCTGTCGCCGTACCTCCTGCGCTGGCAGCAGGAGCTCGTGGTCTACAAAACGGCTTCGTGTGGCGGAAACTGACGGGCAGTAGAACGGTTCTGAACCCGGAGATCAAGCGCGTCGAGCGGATCAGGATCACCCGGGTGCTGAGCGGCACCTACGACCAGTTGCTGGTGACCCTGGTCGACGGGCGGCAGCTGGCCGTCAACTCGGTGCACAACGTGGCGCAACTGGCGCTGCTGCTGTCCGGTCCGGCACCTGCCCGGAGCCTGCCTGGCAGCCTCCGGCGACCCACTGATCCGCGACCGGTCCGAGGAGATCGACAACCCATGATCGTGTTCATTTACCCGGTCGGCATTTCGTCCTGCTGTTCTTCGCCGTCCGGGGTGTCCTGCTCATGCGCGGAAGCAGCCGGAAGTACGCGCAGTACCAGGCGGCGCACGTCGCCTGGCAGCTCGGGCTCGATGTGGTGGAGGGGATCCCGACGACCTGGGCATGCGGATCGCCAACCCGGAGATGCGCCGCGGCCACTACAGCCCGCTGGAGGTGCGGGTGCTCCGTGGCGCGCCGCAGGGGGTTCCGGTGGAGCTGTACTACGAGTACCGGGAGCAGACCCAGGGCGTGGTGACCAAGGTCCGGCAGGAGGAGTCCGCCTGCCGGATGACCGTCCGGGCAAGCAGGCCGTTCCCGCCGTTCGAAGTGACGTCACGTCAGCTACCGCACGGGGCAATCGATCCGGTTCGGCCGCTGCCCGAGATGGGCACCGGCAGTGTCGCTGTCGACGCGGCCTACCGGGTCTCCACGACCGCGCCGGCGATGGCCGGGGTGCTCGGTGAGATGCTGGCCGGCTTCGCGCCGTTCACGGCCTCCGGTGTGCACCTGGTCGGCGACGGGCAGAGCATCGCCTTGTCATGCGGCACCGCGGGTTTCCCCCGGTGTCCACCTCGCTCAACCACGTGGTGGTGATGCGGGACCAGCTCACCGCCCTCGCGCAGCGCGTCGGCGGCTGAACCGGGGGCCGGCCCGGGGGCGACGCCACGGGGGCGCCGCCCCGGCCGGCCCCCTGCCGGTGGACGACGAAGGCCGGCCGGTCCGGGCGGCCTGCCGGGCTGATCAGCGCCGAACGGTGATCAGCGCTGAACGGTGATCTTGTAGCCGGGCCAGGGGCCGAAGGGATGGCGAGCGAGCCGGGGGCCGCGGCGCCGTTGGCCGACCTGGTCAGCATGTAGCTGAACCCGCCGGGCGAGATGTACCAGGCGCCGAGCCGCGCGTGGGCGGTGAAGGTGATCCGGACCTGGATGTGGGCCCAGAAGTTCGGCCGCACATAAACGGCGCGCTCCGGGTAGAACCAGAAGTTCCCGTAGGGGCCGTGACGCTGCTCTCCCAGCGGTTGGTCACCGGGCTGAGGTAGCTGACGGTCACGCCCTTGCCGTCCGTGCCCGGGTAGTACGGGTCCAGACGCCGGTCCCGTACCCGCCGACGTCGAGCAGGTAGCGGGAGTTCTGGTCGAACCAGACGGTCATGGTGACGGTCTGCCCGATCTTGACGGTGCTCGGCAGACCGGCCTCGCCGATGCGGAGCGTGCCGACCTGGCCCGGGCTCAGGGCCGGAGCCTTCGCCGCCGCGGCGGCGACGGCCGGACGTACGGGTGCGGCCTGCGCGGACCCGGTCCGGTGGCGACGGCGAGCGCCGCCGCGGCCGCGGCGAGCGCGGCAGCGCGGCGAACCCCTCTGATCATCATGCTTCCCCATGGATTGAGCGACTGACGGCAGAGCTTAGCCCTGCGGGCAGACACGGACGCCGGACCCGCGCCGCCGGGTCGGCCGTCACGCCCTCCGGGGTAGACTCGGGCGGCCCGAGCAGGTGCTTGACCGGATCACGAAGGATGCCGCACGTGTCGCTGGAACGTCTGCCTCCGCGGCCCGACTGCCGCATTCGGGCTGGGCCTGGCTGCGGTCGCCCGCCCGGATACATCACCCTGGGCCGCGCGAGGACCTGCCGGCCGACCGCTCGGTCGAGGCGCTGCGGGAGCGCAGCCACCAGCTGCTGGACGCCGCCTACGCCCAGGGCGTGCGGTACTTCGACGTGGCCCGCTCGTACGGCCGCGCCGAGGAGTTCCTCGCCTCCTGGCTTGACGGGCACCCCGCTGCCGGGACGCGGTGGTCGGCAGCAAGTGGGGATACACCTATACCGCCGGGTGGCGCACCCAGGCCGAGGTGCACGAGGTCAAGGACCACAGCACGGCCACCTTCGCGCCAACTGGCCGAGACCCGTGCGCTGCTCGGCCCCGGCTCGACCTCTACCAGATCCACTCGCTCACCCCGGACAGTCCGGCACTGACCGACGCGGCACTGCACCGGCGGCTGGCGCGGCTCGCGGGTGCCGGAGTCACCATCGGCTTCTCCTCCAGCGGTCCGCCCAGGCGGACGCGATCCGGGCCGCGCTGGCGGTCACCGTGGACGGCCTGCCGCTCTTCCGCAGTGTCCAGGCCACCTACAACCTGCTGGAGCCGTCGGCCGGTCCGGCCCTCGCCGAGGCCCACGCCGCCGGACTCACGGTGATCGTCAAGAGGGCATGGCCAACGGCCGCCTCGCCGACCGCCATGCGACCGGCCGGACACCGCCGCCCTGCGGGAGACCGCGGCAGCGGCCGGAGCCACCTGCGACGCCGTGGCACTGGCCGCGGCGGCCGCCCGGCCATGGGTGGACGTGGTGCTCTCCGGGGCCGCCGACCTCCAGCAGCTCGGCAGCAATCTCGCCGCGGCACAGCTGCGGCTGGACCCGAGGACCTCGACCGTCTGGGCACCCTGGCGCAACCCGCCCGGACTACTGGGCGTACCGGCAAGCCTGCCCTGGGCATGACGCTCCCGGGCGCCTTATTGACCGCCGAGCGGCGCACCACCGGCTGGTGGATTAATCGCCGCAGCTGAGCGGCAGTTCTGAAGCCGGAACGGCTTTACCGCTCCCGCCCCGGACGGCGCCGCGCCGGACCTCCTCAACCCCGGCGCGCCTCCTGAGGAATGGGTAATTCCGGTGGAGCTGAGGTGAGTTCGCTGTGGCTTCGGCCCGCCGCCGACCCAGCAACCCGCCCGGACGCCGCCGGAGGCACCCGAGCCACGGAGTTGAGATCCCACCATGAGAGTGCGTGGGCCAACATCGCCGGATCGGGAATGAACCGGCGCGACTGTCACCACAAGATCCGCCGGCGGGCAAACGCGACGGGACATTGCTCCGCACCGCGTGAATTCGTTGCCGTACGAGCAAAGCGCCGCCTGCCGGATTCCGCACCATCGATATGCACGCCTTGCCTTCGCGGCAGGCAAGTTGGACGCAGATCCGGTGCAGTTGCCCGTTTCCCGGCCGGAAAGGCCGCGTCCGGCCGGCCGGTGCACCCCACCCGGGCGCCGGGCGCGGAACCCGGGCCGCCGGGGCGGCGCCGGAGCCGGCGGGCGGCGGCCGACCGCCGCGGTCGGAAACTCACCCTCTGTGAATATCTGACGAACAATCACATCGGCAAACGGCCCGCGCCCACGAGGCAGGTCGGTGCAGTGCGAAGATGTGCGGTGACAGCGAGCGATCTCGCCGGTGGGTGGAGTTGATGGGACGCCATCAGGACCAGCAATGGCACCCGCTATGCTGCATCCGTCCCAGCATGGTGCATTCATGACACCAGGTCAGATCATTCCCGGAACCCGGGTTGCCCGACTCTGTGCGCCGCCTGCACCGCTGGACTCGTTTCCGCTGGTCGTTCCATATTCTTCGATCGTTTGAGGACGCTCATGCTTCGTGCTGGATCACCACCCGGAGGCCGGGGCCTCGCTCCCGCTGGTGTGGCTCCTCCCCACGGCACTGATGGCGGCGGTAGCGGCCGCCACCATATCCCTGGCCTCGCCCGGGGCCAGGGCCGAAGTCGCCTGGTGCGGCGCGGCTGCGACCGTGCTGGTGAGCCTGATGGCAGCCGAGGCCGCCAGGCGCGGGGCGCGATGCGCAGCCTGCGTGAGCGCCTCGCCGAACAGGAGGCATCGACCGAGCAGTTGGCGAACGTCACGCTGCCCGAGATGATGGCGCGGCTCCAGCAGGGCGAGTCCGTCGAGGACCTGCTGCTGGAGGCCGAGTCCCACGACAGCACCGTCTCGGCCGGTTTCCGCGCGTCCCGGCAGGCACTGCTGCGGACGGTGCTACAGGCCGTGGACGCGGAGGAGGGCCTGCGCGAGTCCGCACAGCGGGCCTTCGTGAACCTGGCGCGGCGCGTCCAGGCGATCGTCAACCGCCAGGCCCAGGGCCTGCGGAGATGGAGGACCGGCACGGGCGGGACCCGGAGAGTGCGATCTTCGCGGACCTGCTGAAGCTCGACCACGGAAACGCGCTGGTGGGCCGGCTGGCCGACAGTATCGCCGTCCTCGGCGGCCCCGGCCCGGCCGGCAGTGGCCGAAGCCCGTGCCGCTGTACAGCGTGCTGCGCGGCGCCATGTCCCGGATCCTGGCCTACGACCGGGTCGAACTGGATCCCGTGTCCGAGGTCGCCGTGGTCGGGAACGCGGTCGAGCCGTTGATTCACGCGCTCGCCGAACTGCTGGACAATGCGACCGCGTACTCGCCGCCGACAACCTCCGTTCACCTGACCGCCATTGAGTGCAGACGGGGATCGCGATCGAGGTCGAGGACGGCGGCCTGAGCCTGAGCGAAGAGGGCCGGGAGCGCGCGGAGCGCATGCTTGAGATGGCCCAGGCGGGACTGGACCTGACCGATCTCGGTGAGACGCCGCGCCTGGACTCGCCGTGATCGGGCGCCTCGCCCGGACCACCGGCTTCCAGGTCTCACTGCGCAAGTCCGCGTACGGCGGGGTGCGCGCGGTGCTGGTGGTGCCGCAGCGGCTGCTCACCACCGATTCCGCGCCCGGGCTCGCCCACGGCATCGGTGCCTCGTCGGGCCCGCGCGCCACCGCACAGCCCGCCCCGGCGCCCGCGCCGCGGCCGCCGGTCCGCAGCGGGCAACCACGCGGAGCAGCGCCAGGAGTACGAGCGGACGCAGAACGGGCTGCCGCAGCGGCGGCGTCACACCTCGGCCCCAGCCCCTCGGCCCGCGGGAACGGCACGGCTCCCGCCGTCGTCCGTGGCCGACCCGGTCCAGCCCGGAATGTGGCTGACCGCGTTCCAGGGCGGGGTGAGCGGACGTACGCCGGACCCCACCCCCGCGGGTCGTATCAGTGACGAGTCATCAGCTAAGGATGGGCAGCAGTGATGCAGCAGGCCAGCATGGATTGGATGCTCAAAGATCTGGCCGAAGGTATACCGGAGACACGGCACGTGCTGGTGCTGTCCTCCGACGGACTGTGCATGGCCCAGTACGGCACGGACACCGATACCGCCGACCGGCTGGCCGCGGCATGCGCCGGCCTGCAGAGTCTGGCCCGCGCGGTCGCGACCGAACTGCCGCACGGGGACGGGAGGATGCGGCTGGTCGTGATCGAGATGAGCGGCGGCTTCTTCTACCTGATGGCGGCCGGCGCCCGGGCCTATCTCGCGGTGCTGGCCGACGAGGGTGTCGACGCGGGCCTGATGGGACAGGGGATGCGGGACCTGGTGGCCCGGATCGGTGAGCACCTCACTACCCCGCCGCGCCAAGGGCGAGCTGGGCGCATGAGTGGAACGGACCACAGTTGGGGCCAGGACCGGCCCGAGCGGCTCTATGTCATCACCGGCGGACGCAGCGCCTTACGGGCACAAGCGGCACCGGGACGCCCCGCCCTCGACCTGGTCACCCTGGTGGTGGCCTGCGCGGAGCCGCGTCCCTCGATGCCGCCGGAGGCCACGGCCATCCTGCGGATGTGCAGTTCCCCGCTCTCCGTCGCGGAGATATCCGCGTACCTGGGACTGCCGGTGAGCGTGACCGTGGTCCTGCTCGCCGACCTGCTGGAAGGCAAGCAGGTGGAGGCACGCTCCCCCGTCCCAAGGCCCTCCTTCCTGACCGTGCGCTGATTGAGGCGGTGATGCATGGACTACAAAAGCTCTGACAGCGGGCCCCGGCACGAGGACCTTCTGCCGTCGACGGTCGCCTCAGCGGTCAAGGTTGTCGTCGTGGGCGGATTCGGGGTGGGCAAGACGACCCTGGTCGGTGCCGTGAGCGAGATCCGGCCGTTGACGACCGAGGAGACGATGACGCAGGCCGGGGCCGGCGTCGACGACACGGCGGGGGTCGAGCGCAAGAGCGAGACCACGGTCGCCATGGACTTCGGCCGGATCAGCATCAACGAACAGCTGGTGCTGTACCTGTTCGGCACGCCCGGGCAGCAGCGGTTCTGGTTCCTGTGGGACGGGCTGTTCGAGGGAGCTCTCGGCGCCGTGGTCCTCGTCGACACCCGCCGGCTGGAGGTCAGCTTCGACGTGATCGGACTGCTGGAGGAACGCGGCGTGCCCTTCGTGGTCGCGGTGAACACCTTCTCGACGTCGCCCTCCCATCCCCTCGAAGAACTGCGGGCCGCTCTCGACCTGCCCGGCGACGTCCCGATCGTCGAGTGCGACGCCCGCAGCCGGGACTCCAGCCGGGATGTGCTGCTGTCGCTGATGCGCTACCTCTATTCGCTCACCCCGGCCCCGGAAGCATCCTGACCCACGCCCACCGCCGCCGGCGGGGCCCCGGTGTCCGCCGGGTCCCTGCCGGCCGGCTGAGGTGACGACGGCGCGGATCACGACTCGGGCAGGATGCGCCAGGCCGCTTCCAGCGGCACCACCTGGACGGTCGTCGACCGGATATCGCCTGCGAGCCCGGCGCGGAGCGCAGGCCCGGCAACTCCTCGCTGACGTAGTGCCCGTGGGTCGCCGGATCGGACCACAGCGTGGCGACCAGGCAGCGCTGCGGGTCGATCCGGGTGACGACCCCGGCGAGCGTGCCGGGTACGTCCGACCCGCGCAGCACATCCAGGAAGTGCGTCTCCCGCCCGGGCACCAGCCGGACGTCACAGACCCGCAGCAGCGTGGCGTGCTCCAGCGCACGGGGCAGATCGTCCTTGTCGCCGGACAGTTCGAAGAGGCTCTCACCGGCGGCGATGTCGAGCGCCGTGTAGCTGTCGCCCTGCTGGATGTCCGCGACCACCGCGGCGTGCCGCTCGCGTACGAAGCCCTGGTAGGCATCCGCGTCGGCCCACAGCGCCAGCAGCCGGGCGTGGCCGCCGGCGGGGTCCCAGCCGCCCGCCTGCCCGACCAGACCAGGCTGGTCGCTGATGACCGACCAGCCGCACTGAGCGGTGGAGAACTGCTCCCGGGTGGCGGCCGGCACAGTGCAATTGATCCACTTGATCCACATGGGCAGTGACCCTCCACCGGTATGACCTGCGACGAGCGAACCGGATGCCGTGGACAGCCGGAGAACCTGCGCACCAGCGTCCCGGCCCCGGCTACCGCGGTGCACATCATGGCGCTACCGCACCGCACGCCAGACGGAGTAGCGACGGATGAGCCGGAAGGTAGCCACCCGGCTCAGGGTTGGTTCCACCGGAAGCCGAGGCCGGCAGGTCCGACCTTCCCTTGCTGTCTTCCAGCAGTCCGCGAAGCCCCTGGGGTGAGTCCTCTGACAGTTCGGATCTCTTCGACGGAATACACCTACCGCGCTCCCTTCGTCGCCGCCTGCACGGCCGGCCTGCCGCCCGAAGCGGTTCACCCCTGGCTGCACACCCTCGACGAGGTCGTCGAAACCGTGGTCGCGCCCGACGCCGGCCTGGTCGACAGGCAGCAGAGCTATCCCGCCCGCGCACTCGCCGCGCTGGGGAGATAGGCGCACTGGGCGTGCAGGTCCCGGTGTCCAACGGCGGCCTGGGGTTCAACGACCGGACAGCGGCACTGGTGGTGGAGCGGGTGGCCCGCGCCTGTGCGTCCACGGCGGCTGTGCTCATGTTCCACTACCAGGTCGTCCGGCGCGCCCTCATGCATGGCGCGACACCCCGGTGCGACGAGGACCTCTCCGCCTTCGCGATCGGGAAGTCCATCGGTGCGAGCGCCTGGACCGAGCCCAACAGCGGCAAGGGGAAGAAGAATGTGTCGACCCGCCTGGAGTGCACCGCCGAAGGATGGCTGCTGACCGGGGAGAAGACGTTCTGCACCGGCCTCCCCGGCGCCGGGGTCGTCCACGTCCTCGCCCAGGCACAGTTCCCCGACGGCCGGCAGGGACCGACCTTCGTCCGGGTGGACACCAAGCTTCCGGGGGTCGCGGTCGGGAACAGCTACCCACTGCTCGGACTGCGCGGATCCGGCACCGGGACGCTGGAACTGCACGGCGTGCCCGTGGGTGAGGAGGATCTGGTCGGCGGCGTCGGCGAGGGCGGCCGGCTGATGCAGGAGAACCACCAGGTGTGCCTCAACCCCGGGCTGCTGGCGCTGGGGCGGCCTCAGCAGCCTTCGAGACCGCGTATCTCATGTGCCGGGCGGAGTACCGGGGGCACCCGACCGGACCGCGAGCGAGAACGTCCGGTCGCTGCTGGCCCAGTCCTTGGTGGACCTGGAATCGGCATATCTCTACGGTGCTCACGCAACCGCCGCCCAGGGAAGCCCGACGGCCCACGTGGTCACCGGAAAGTTCAAGCTGGTCGCCACCGGTGCGGCCGAACGCACCAGCCGTCGGCTGATGAAGGCCGTGGGCTCCCGCGGCTTCAGTGCCGACTTCCCGATCGAGCGGCATTTTCGTGACAGCCAGGCCATGTCCCTGATGGGGCCTGCCAACGACCTGATCAACGATCGGATCGTCGACCAGTTGTTGCAGGACTGAGTGATTCGGAGCGATGGACATGCAGACGACCCGTCCGGCAGTAATCGGAGCCGGCTACCTGTACCACTGCATCCCCAAACACCAGGTGTTCCACGAGGAGTTGCTGCGCCTCGGTGGCCAGGTCGATTTCATCGAGTACCTGGCCGCTCATTTCTCCGGTGATCCGGCGTACCTCGGCGAGATCAATGCCGCTCAGGGTTCGATCCCGTCCTCGCTGCACAGCTACGAGTACATGATCGGCTCCGTCGAACGGCCACGCCCCGAGACGCTGCGCCGACTGCAACAGCTGTCGCAGAACTCGAACTGCCAGTACATCGGTGAGCATGTGGGAATGGTCGGCACCAGGGACGACTACAGCGGCACCTTCCTGCAGCCCTTCGGCACCACGAGCAGACACAGGTGTTCGTCGACAACCTGCTCCGGGCCCGGGAGGAACTCACCTGCCCGGTCATCATCGAGAACCAGTCACAGGTCTACAACCAGATCGGCCCGCGCACCATTTGCGAGCAGGTCCGGGACATCGCCCTGGAGGCGGAGACCGGAATCCTGCTCAGCCTCTCGAACATGATCATTTCAAGCGAATGGCATCCACAGGACCGCGAGAGCGAACTGGCCGTCATACCGCTCGATCAGGTCTGGGAAGTGCACATGCCGCTCGGCAACTGGTCCGAGCTGGTCGAGAAGGGGCTGGACAAGATTCGCGCCGACGAGCAGTGGGCGTTCCGCACCCTGGAAGAGATGTACAAGGACCCCGGGTTCCGGCCCTCGGCCATCGTCTTCGAGGTCGAGGCAAGCGGCACCGTGGCCACCGCGGAACCGGGCCGGACCAAGGAGATGCTCGACTGGGCCCGTGGCCTGATGACCGCCAACGTGCCTGCGGGAAAACTGGCATGACGCTGCGTGAGAGCCAGGCATTCATCACCCGGATGATGCGGGACGCGGCATTCCGCGCCTTGGTGCAGGGCCCCGAATTCGACGCCCTGGCCGACGAGTTCGCACTGGACCCCAGCGACCGGCAGCAGATCCGCGCCATCGACATGGCGGAGTTCGGGAAGTTCGCCGAGTACTCGCGGTTCCAGCGGGTGAAGCGACGGCAGGCCGAGTACGGGCTCTTCCTCAACCACCTGATGCGGTTCTGGGACCGTGAGCGTTTCTTCCACGACTACCACCAGACGGAGACCGGCGGTCAGGGAGAGCGGCTCGAAGAGCTCCGCCGCTTCGACAACTTCGCCCTGGACTACATCCTCGAACACGGGCTGCCGGAGTACCTGGTGGACCTCGTCCGGTTCTGCTCCATCGCCTGCGAGCTCGGCGAGACCCCGAAAGTGGACCCGGGGGAAGCGACCACGGCGGTGGCCACGGAAGAGATCCGCGGAAACTATGTCATCAGCCTGCCGCAGCCGTCGCGGGTTCTGACATTCCGGCACGACGTGCTGCGCATCGCCGACGAGGAGGACGTCTACGGGCTCGACCCTCGCCGCGCAGGACCCAGCTGCTGCTGCAACGCGACTGGCGCCAGCACAAGCGCACCTTCGCCCTGGCGCTGCGCGACCACCCGATGCTCTCCTGCCTGACGGAGGGTCCGCTTGAGGTATTCGAACTCGCCGCCAGGCTCCCCGAGTTCAGCCACCAAACCGTCCTGAAGCTGGTCCGCGACGGGCACGCGCGCGGACGTCTGCACGCCAAGCCCCCCGCCGAGTTGCTCGCGGGGACGACCAAGCCGGAGTCGGCCAGTCACGTGTGAGAGGAGGTGGTGTACAGCCGCAGAAGGTCGGACCTCGGAGTTCCTGTTCCCGCATCAGCAAGCGAGAGACGATTGAGGAGATCTACCGTGGAGAAGATTGACAGCGCGGAGTTCGGCCCGGGCACGGTCGTGATGAAGGGCGAGCCCGGCTTCGGCCCCGGCACCGTCGTCATGAAGGGCGAGCCCGGCTTCGGCCCGGGCACCGTCGTGATGAAGGGCGAGCCCGGCTTCGGCCCGGGCACGGTCGTGATGAAGGGCGAGACCGGCGGCTTCGGCCGGGCACGGTCGTGATGAAGGGCGAGACGGCGGCTTCGGCCCGGGCACGGTCGTCATGAAGGGCGAGCCCGGCTTCGGCCCGGGCACGGTCGTGATGAAGGGCGAGACCGGCGGCTTCGGCCCGGCACGGTCGTGATGAAGGGCGAGACCGGCGGCTTCGGCCCGGGCACGGTCGTCATGAAGGGCGAGACCGGCGGCTTCGGCCCCGGCACCGTCGTCATGAAGGGCGAGACCGGCGGCTTCGGCCCCACCGTCGTCATGAAGGGCGAGACCGGCGGCTTCGGCCCCGGCACGGTCGTCATGAAGGGCGAGACCGCGGCTTTGTTCCCGGTACTGTCGTCGAGCGTGAGCTGGCGACGGTCTGAGTGACGGTGCGCTCCGTCTTCCGCGCCGGAGGAAGACGGAGCGCACCCGCCCAGGGCCCCAGCAAACTCGACACCGCACTCTCTGTTCCAGGAGCCTCATCTTGCGACTCGTCCCGCCCCGCAACCGCGACACCAGTCTGCTCTGGTCTGCCAGCGCTCTGAACGCGGCCTCCTCCTGGGTCATGCAGGTGGGCATCTTCGTCCATGTCCTGCATCATTCGAGCGCCACCACGCTCGCCCTGGTCGAACTCATCGGGACGTTACCCTCCCTCCTGTGGATGCCCTTCGCGGCGCGTTCGCGGACCGTCGTGATCCGCGGCGACTCGCCCTTGCCTCCATGGCCGTGCAGACCGTCAGCGTGTTCGCCATCCTGGTGATGCTGTCGGTGAACGTATGGGGGCTGGCTGCCTGTTACGGACTCCAGGGAGCCGCGAACGCGCTCTGGCCGCCCGCCCGCCAGCGCTGGCTGTACGCCGTGATCCCCGAGGAACGGCGTGCCGCGGCGAACGCTGCCCTGGGTTCGGTGAGCGGGATGATGACCATCATCGGCGCGGCGCTCGGCGGCATCCTGTCCGCCTGGAGCACGACAGCGGCGATAGCGGTCGCGGCACTGGTCCAGCTCGCTGCCGTGCTTCCGCTCGTCCTGCTCAAGCGCACCGTCCCCGGCGAGGCCGGCGCCAAGGCACCCGCCAACCGGACGATGCGCGCGGACCTGATCGAGGGCTTCACCGCACTGCGGCACCTCCCGCTGGCCCGTTCGGTGATCTGGGTCGGCATCGCCTGGGGGTTCATCGGCGGCGCCTACAACGTGCTGCTGGCCGCGTATGTGACCAAGCAACTGCACGGCAGCGGGGTGATGCTGGGCTCCTTCTATGTCGTGGACGGGTTGCGGTGCTGGTCGGCGCGACCCTGGCGGCCCGGATCCACGCCCGGCGCCATCTGGGCTTCTACGCGCTCGCCTATGTCGTCCAGGGAGTCGGCTGGGGTGCGATGTTCCTGCCCGGCCTGCCTGCCGCCGGGGCCGCGTGCCTGGCCGTCATGCGGGTGGCCAGCGGAGTGATCATCGCCCTGGACATGACGATCCTGCTCGCGACCGTGCCGGCCAACCTGCGCGGACGCATCACGAGTCTGCACATGACCACCTACAGCGCGGTGTCCCGGCTGGCACTGGCAGCCTTCGGCGGAATTCTCGCGGTGGCCGGGTCGAGGCGGTCGGGGTGGCGACCGGGGCCGCGTCCGTGCTCGTGGGCGCGGCGTGGTGGGTGTGGGACGGCCGACGGGCGCGCCGGCGCTATCTCGGCCTTCAGGCCCCTGCGGCCGAGGCGGCGTTCACGGGCGCCGAACCAGCGACGGAAGGATCGGCATGACCGCACCGCCCCTGCTCGACCTGCTCGAACGGCGGGCGAGCGTACGCGAGTTCACCTCGGCACCGGTTTCCGAGGAGGTCGTGGACCGCGTGTTGTCCGCGGGCCTGCGTGCTCCCACCTCATTCAACTTCCAGCCCTACAGCATTGTCGTCGTCCGCGACCCCGGGACCCGTCAGGCGCTCTCGGAGCTCGTGGGCAACCAGGCCCATGTGCGGCAGGCACCGGTCCTGCTCGCGGTCTGCGCGGATCTGGCCGGGTACGTCGCTGGTGCGGCTTCGAACCGGAGGCGGATCCGGCGGCGGACCTCGATCTGCTGGTCGGCTGCGTCACCGACGCCGCTCTCGCCGGCATGTGCGCCAGCCTGGCCGCCGAGTCCCTCGGCCTGGGCACGGTCATGGTGGGCGGCATCCGCAACAACCCTCGCGGGTGGCCGAGATCCTGGGGCTGCCGCCCGGGGTGCTCGCCACCTTTGCCCTCTGTCTGGGACACCCGGCCGCGCGGCCGTCGGCGAGGCCCCGGCTGCATCCGCAGCTCTGCGTTCACCGCGAGCGCTATGACGAACCGTCAGCACTGGCGGCCGCGCGGTACCAGCAGGCGGATCTGCGCATGCCGGACGACGGTCCGGTGTCCGCGCAGGAAGCGGCCGACTGGCAGGCGCAGCTGGCGAAGGGCGCCGCACGAGCGCGCCGTCTGGCATCAGTCACCGTCGCGAGCGGATGAGAGGACTGTTCAATGTGCAGGATCTACGGGCAACTTGGGGGCGCCGTCCCGGTCGACCGCCTGCGCGCGGCAGCCGAGCTCATGCAGACCGGCGGGCCGGACGAAGCCGGGCTGCTGTCGGGCGAGGGCTGGGCACTGGGCAGCAACCGCCTTGCCATCATGGACCCGCGCGGCGGGAGGCAGCCGTTCTCGCTGGACCGCGTCCATGTGGTCTACAACGGTGAGATCTACAACCACCAGGCGCTGCGCGCCCGGTTGACCGGCGTCGGCTACCGCTTCGGCGACCACTGCGACGGCTCCGTGCTGCCTGCCCTCTACCACCATTACGGGGATTCCTTCGCCGAGCACCTGGACGGCATGTTCGCGGTCGCCGTGCTCGATCTGCGGGCCGAACCCCGGCTGCTGCTGGCCACCGACGCGTCGGGCATGAAACCGCTCTACTATTCCTGGAACAGGAGTCTGCGGACGCTCTCCTTCGCCTCCGAGCTTCCCGCTCTGACCGAACTCTCGGGCTCCGGGCGGGATCTGTGGCTGCCCGGACTGGACGCCTATCTGACCACCCGTACCCCCTTCGGCGAGCAGACCATGCTCGCCGACGCCAGATGCCTGCCGCGGGCCGCCACCGCTGTCTTCGCCACGGGTTCGGAGCCGCGGATCAGCGTCCGTCCCCAGGGCGCCCCGGCCCCGGGAAGGTACTGGAGGCCCTGCGGCAGGAGACGCACCGCCTGGCACAGGCGGATGCGCCACTCGCCGTGATCACCAGCGGCGGACTGGACTCGGGGCTGATCACCGCGCTGCTGGCCGAGCGGGTCCAGCCGCTGCACAGCTTCAACATCGCCTACACCGGCCGCTGGCCGATGGACGAACGGGCCTACGCGCAACAGGTCGCCCGGCACTGCGGCACGACGCACCACCAGGTCGAGGTCGATCCGGCGGATCTGCCGCGCCTGCTGGCCGACACCGTCGAGCACCTGGGTCAGCCCAACGCGGACCCGATCACCGTGAGCACACTGGCGCTGTTCCGTGCCGTCCGGGCGGCGGGCTTCAAGGTGGCCCTCACCGGTGACGCGGCCGACGAACTGTTCGGCGGCTACGACCGGACCAGGGACGCGGTCTTCGCACCGCCGGGGGCGGACTGGGCCTCCGCCTATGTGGGCGCCCTCGCCGCGGTGCCGGCCGGCCTGCGCGAGGAGCTCTACTCCCCTGCCTACCGCGACTACCTGCGGAGCATTCAGACCGAGGAAGAACGGCTCAGGCTCAGGCTCCTCGACGGTGGAGCGGACCGGCTGGCGGCGGTCACCGCCCTCGAACTGGAGGAGCGCCTGCCCGCCTACCACCTGCGGCGAGTGGATCACCTGAGCATGGCGGCATCGGTGGAGGCCCGCCTCCCGTTCTGCCAGCCGAACGTGACGAACCTGGCCGCCGCGCTGCCGGACCGCGGCGGGATCACCCGGGAGCGCGGCAAGACCGCGCTCTACGAGGCCGCGGACCGGCTGCTGCCGGAGCCGGTCCTGCGTCGGCCCAAGCAGCCGTTCACCCTGCCGATCACTGCCCTGCTCAGCGCGGGCAGCCCGCTGCTCGAGCACGCCAGAGGGTTGCTGGCCCGGACGGGCTCCGCTCGGACGGACAACTCGACAAGGATGCGGTGGCAAAATTGATTAACCGTCAGATCGAGTATCCGGACCACACGAGCGCCCTGGCCATCTGGTCCCTGATGGTGTATCAGCAATGGCGCCTGTCCCTGGAGGGCGGCCGCCGCGGGGCCCACAGGCTGCCGCGGCCCCTGGTGGGGACCGCCTGATGCGCGGCCATCTGGCCTACGCCGAGGGCAGTCCCAGTACCACCCTGGTGCTGTCCGCCGCCGACTTACCCTCCCACGTGGAAGAGCTGCCGCAGGCGCTGCGGCCGGTCCGGCGGTGGCTTGCCGACAACGGCCTGGGAGCACTCACCAAGATCGCACTCATCGCACCGTCGGACACCGTCGAGCCCGGCATCGCCTACCGCTTCGTGCAGTTGCTGCCGGGCAAGGACCCGGGCATCGAACTCCGCGGCAGCTGCGGACACTCCATCCTGTCCGCCCTGATCGCCGCCGCACGCTACGGCTGGGTCCCGCGGCTGGGCGTGGGGCGCTCGTACCAGGTCGACGTGCTGAACAACGGCGACCGGGTGGCGTGCGAGATCGAGGGCACCGCCGCGTCCGGGTTCACGATCGGCGCGCACTTTCTGCGCACACCGCCGGTGAGCGCCCGGGAGATGCTGCCGACCGGGGAGGGAACCACCCTGGTGGCGGGCGGAACGCCGGGCGCGCCCCCGTTGCCGGTCTCCATCGTCTCGGCCGGGAACCCCTATGTCTTCGTGGACGGTGCGGATCTCGGTGTGCGCGGCGCCGACCAGCTCTTCGCCGACGACCCGGCGCTGTTCGAGACCATGTCCTCCCTGCGACGCCAGGTGGCGCACCTACTCGGCTGGCCGCTGGAAGGCGCTTTCCCCAAGATCGCCGCAGTGCTGCGCGAAGGCGCGGGACACGTGGCCGTACGCGCGATCTCGGTGCCGTCGTGGCACCCCACCGTCGCCATCACCGGCGCGGTGTGCACCGCCGGTGGCCGCGGGCATCCCCGGCACCATACCGGCGCGGATGGCCCACGGACCGGAAGCGGGCGGTGAGCTCCCGGCCGAACTGCGGCTGCGCATCCGCACGGCCGGTGGCTCGACCACCGTGTCCGCGGAGTTCGACCGGTCGCACCCCGCGGGCCTGCTGCTGCGGGCCGGCGTGCGCGGGAAGCACGTCCGGGACCTCGGACCGGTGGACATCCCCACAGCCGTGGGAGCGGCAGTCCGATGACGGAAGCTGAACTGAGAGGAGCCGGCGTGGCCGGATACGACCTGGCGGTCGTCGGTGGGACCGTCATTCTCGAACAGGGCGCCCAGCGCCTCGACATCGCCGTCGCCGACGGGCGGATCGCCGGGCTGCTCCCGCCGGGCACGGCGGTCTCCGCGACGCGTACGGTCGACGCCACCGGGCTGTATGTGCTGCCCGGACTGATCGACTCCCATGTGCACTTCCGCACCCCGGGGCTGACCGGCAAGGAGAACTGGGCCGCCGGATCCCGGGCGGCGGTGGCCGGCGGCATCACCACCGTGATCGACATGCCCAACACCCGTCCGCCGCTGTTCACTCCCCAGGACGCGCACGAGCGGAACGCACTCATCCACGGCCAGAGCCTGGTCGACTACCGCTTCCATGCCGGTGTCGACCCCGAACGCCCGGAGCTGATCGGCAAGTTCGGCCGCGTGAGGCGACCTCTGTCAAGGTCTTCCTGGCCGGGCACCACACCGCGCCCCATGTCCTGCGTGAGCCGGAGGCGCTGGAGACCGTCTTCCGGCTGGCCGCCGAGAACGCCATGCAGTTGCTCTTCCACGCCGAGGACGACGCGGTCTTCTCCCTGCTGGACAGCTGGCAGGGCCCCCCGGGAAGCTACGCGGACTACGAACCGCGCCGTCCGCGGAGCGGGGCGATCGTGGCGGTCGCGCGGCTGGTGGAACTCGCCCGTCGGCACGGCACGGCCGTGCACGTCCTGCATGTGTCGAGCCGGGAGGAGGTCGACCTGCTCAGCGCGGCCGGCCGCCGGCCTGCCGGTCACCTTCGAAGTGACGGCACACCACCTGACCTTCACCGCCGCGGACACCTCCGCGCTGGGCACCAGGCTCCGGCTCAGCCCGGCGATCCGCGACCAGGCGGACCAGGACCGGCTGTGGCAGGCGGTGCTGAACGGCGAGGCCACGACGGTCGGCAGCGACCACGCGCCGCACGAGCAGGAGCTGAAGCTGCTGCCCGTGCCCGACGCCCCACCCGGCCTGCCGGGAGTGCAGGAACTGCTGACCGCACTGCACACGGGTCTGCGCGCCCGCAGACCGGACCTGACCGAGGAGCAGGTCCTGGGTGTGGTGGCCCAGGTGCTGGCGAGCGGACCGGCCCGGCTGTTCCGGCTGGACGACCGCAAGGGCCGGATCGCGCCCGGCCTGGACGCCGACCTCGTGGTCTTCGACCCGCACGCGAACTGGTCCATGAGCGCGGGCCTGGTCCAGAGCCACTGCGGCTGGTCGGCCTACGAGGGGCGGGCGTTCACCGGCCGGGTGGAGTGGACCATCAGGCGCGGCGAGCGGGTGTACCGGCACCGCCCCCAGGCGCCGGCGCAATTCGGCCGGGCCACAGGCGAGTGGCTGCCGGGGCGCCGCACCGATGACTGATCCGTCCCGGCCGGGGGCCACCTCGTCCCCGGGCACCTTCGTACGCACACCGCCCGGGCGGAACCGGCCGTCACCGCGCCGGGGCCACCGCCCCGTCTGCCACGTCGCAGCGCCAGCAGGTCGCCGCGCCGGTCTCCGGCGTGGCGGCGTGGCGGCGGGCCGCCGCGCGGTCGGCGACACCGCCCGGATTGGTCGACAGCGCCGCCTCCCAGTGCCCCCGGGCCTGCTCCAGGTCGCCGCGCGCGGATGCGACATGGGCCAGGCCCTCATGGGCGCGCGCGGCGTTGCGGGCGGAGCCACGGGTCCGGGCCGACTCCAGGGACTGCTGGAACACCTGCTCGGCCAGGGCGAGCTCACCGTCGCCGACATGGACGTCGCCGAGCGCGTTGAGCGCCTGGGCTTCGACCTCGTGCATACCGGTGCGGCGCGCGATGTCGAGCGCCTCGCGTCCGCAGGTGACCGCCCTGGCCCGGTCACCCGTGCCGCGCAGCACGATGCACAGCCCCACCAGCGCCAGTGCTTCGTTCTGCTCGACACCCGCGGCCCGGCTCAGCTCCAGCGACTCCTCGTAGCTGGCCGCGGCTCCCGCCCGGTCGCCGAGCAGCACCGAGACCAGACCCATGTTGTTCAGCGTGCCTGTCTGCGCGCTGGGAACCGCGAAGTTCTCGCCGAGCGAGCGGGACTCCCGGAAGTACCGCAGGGCCTCGTCGTTGCGGCCCAGCTCGGTACTGATGATCGCGAGGTTGTTGGTGAGACCGGCCTGCAACTGCCGGTCCTCCAGCTCACCCGCGACGGCCAGCGCCTCGCGGTAGCACTCCTGCGCCCGGCCCAGGTCGCGCGCCGTCCAGTGGCAGGTTCCGAGACTGGTCAGCTGCGCGATCTCGCCGATGCGGTCCCCGGCCCGGCGGCTGCGCTCCAGCGCCAGCTCACTGAGTGCCACGGCCTCGGGCAGGGAGCCGTGCACGCGCTGGACGGCGGCCAGCCCGGCCAGGCAGGCGGCTTCACCGGTCAGGCTCCCGGCGGCCAGCGCCGCGAGCCTGCCCAGCTCGAAGAGCGACTCCGACTCCACCGGGTAGTTCAGCGCGCGGAAGTACGGCAGCAGCGTGCGCACCAGCTGCCAGACCCGGCTGTGCAGCTCCAGGTCCGCGGCGGACCTCAGGGCCGCGGCGATGTTGCGGAACTCGGTCTCCAGCAGGCGCATCGCGTCCCTGGCGTCCGCCGCGCTCCGCGCGGACTCCGGCCGGCGCTCGACCTCCGGCCGGAACCGCAGCAGGTTGGTCGAGACCAGGTCGCACCAACCGCCGGCCGACCAGAGGAAGTAGTCGGCCAGGCGGCCCACCGCGTCGGACACCTCCGCGGGGGCGAGCGTCGCCTCCAGCAGCCTGCGCGCACAGTCGCGGACGATGTCGTGCAGGTGGTAGCGGTCGGCGGCGTGCTGCTTGAGCAGGTTCAGCTGAAACAGCTTGTCGAGGTCCTCCTCGACCTGGGCAACCCGCAGATCCGCCAGGGCCGCGGTCGCGGAGGCGTCGAAGTCCGGCCCGGCGTGCAGGCTCAGCAGGCCGAGCAGCCGTTGCTGGCGCTGGGTGAGATGGCGGTAGGACCAGGCCACGATGTTCATCACGTCGCGGTCCCCCGCCGCGAGCAGCCGCGCCCGCGCCTCGTTGTCGCGCAACTGGTCGGTCAGGAACGACACCTGCCAGCTGCTGCGCTCCCGCAGCCTGGCCGCCGCGATCTGGACCGCGAGCGGCAGGTACCCGCACAGCTCGACCGCCACGAGGACCGCCCCGGGCTCCTCCGCCACCCGCTCCGGCCCGGCGATCCGGGCGAAGAGTGCCACGGCGTCCGATTCGGTCATGACGTCGAGCGACAGCGCGGTGACCCCCTCCAGTTCGGCCATGCGCCGTCGGCTGGAGATCAGCACCCGGCTCTCCGCCGAACCGGGCAGCAGGGATCTGAGCTGGGTCGGATCGGCGGCGTTGTCCAGCAGGATCAGTACCCGGCGCCCGGCCAGTCTCGACCGCCACTGGGCGCTGCGCGCCTCCAGATCCGGCGCGATCAGCTCGGGGGCCATCCCGTCGAAGCGCAGCAGCAGGTTCAACGCCTGTAGCGGGCTCATCGGTTCGGCCTGGTCGCTGAAGCCGGCGAGGTCGACGAAGTACTGCCCGTCCGGGTAGTCCTCGGCGAGCAGGTGGGCCAGGTGCACGGCGAGCGAGGTCTTTCCCACGCCGCCCATCCCGTCGATCACCGAGATCGAGGGACCGTTCGGCTCGGACGTGCGGCCGCGCAGGCGCCGCAGTTCGTCCTCGCGGCCGGTGAACTCCGCGATGTCCCGGGGCAGGAAGGACCGGGGGCCGTCGTCCTGCCCGCGCCGCCGTTCCGGCGGCTTCTCGGCCCCGGCCTGGGAGTCGCGCGGTTCCACCGGAGCCGCGGGCTCCGCGTGCAGGATCTGCCGATGGGCCTCCCGCAGCTGCGGACCCGGATCCAGCCCGAGCTCCTCCGCCAGCAGCCGGCGTCCGTCCTCGAACACGGCCATCGCCTCGGACTGCCGTCCGCACTGGTAGAGGGCGGTCATCAGGAGTGCCCGCAACGGCTCCCGCAGCGGCTGCTCGGCCAGCATCTCGTTCAGCCCGTCCACCACCCGGGCCGCGCTCCCCAAGCGCAGGTGCAGTTCCGCCCACCGCTCGACCGTCGTGAGCCGTTGCGCGTCGAGCAGGGTGGCCGCATTGGTCAGCACCCAGCCGTCCAGCCCGCGCAGGGCACCGCCTCTCCACAGGCCCAGGGCTCCGTCGAGCAGCCGGGCCGCCTCCTCCGGCCGCCCCTGCTGCTCCGCGCTGTCCGCTTCCTCGACGGCGGCCCGGAACTGGAGCGCGTCCAGCGCCTCGACCGGCACATTGAGCTGATAGCCGCTGCTGTCCGTGAAGAGTTCCACGTCGACCGCCGGGACCAGGGTCCGCCGCAGCGCCCCCACCACGTTGTGTATCTGCTGTCGCGCCGAGCTGGGCGGGCTCTCCCACAGCGCGTCCACGATCCGCTCGGTCGCGACGATCGAGTTGGCGTTCACCGCCAGCAGCGCCAGCAGCTTGCGCTCCCTGGCCCACGCGGTGTCACCTGCCTGCCCGCGACGGACAGTTCCAACGGTCCCAGCACCCTGATCCGCGACACGGCTCCCCCGACCCGTCCAGCCGAGCCGGCCCACGCGGAACTGCCACGCGGCGCGCTCAGCAGCGCCTACCACAGCCTATCCCCCATGCTTCCAGTCCTGGCTGCCGAGTGCATCGCAGATCGCATACCTCCTGTTTTGAATGGTACATGCCCGAGTGTCGGCTTCGAAGGTATCCCGGTAGCAGCTCGGTAGCCGGACGGTAGTCAGCTCGCCGATCGTTCTGAGCGATCCATCCGCCACAACACGGAGCCCCAATAAGGGTTCTGACGGGGAAAAAGGAGAGATCAACGTGAAAAAGGCGATTCTGGCCGGAATGCTCGCGGCGCTGGCCCTGCTCACGGTCGCAGCCGCCTCCGGCGGTTCCCACGCACAGGCCCACCACGCGGTTCCCCAGGGATGGGTGGACTTCGGGGCCTGATGACGCACTCGCAACGTGCGGCTGCGGAGGCGAGCGGGCCGGGCCCGGCCCGCCGGGGGTTCGCACTGACCCTTGCCGTACTCGGCACGCTCTTCGCCGTGACCCTCGGTGCGCAGTTGCCCGCCGGCTGGACACCGTCCTGGCTCGGTGCACGGCGCACGACCTACGCTCAAGTCTGGCCGCAGGGCTGGGCCTTCTTCTCGGCGCAGCCGAACTCGGCGGTGGTCTCCGCCTACCGGATCGGCCCCGGGGGCGAGCCCCCCGACGCGCTGCTGGCGCCCCAGATGTCCCCGGCGAACCGGTGGGGCCTGGGGCGCACCAGCGCTGTCCAGTTCGACGAAGCCCTCACCCTGGCCGCGGAGATCCCGGCGGCGGACTGGATCCCCTGCCCCGCCGGACAGTCCGCGCGGTGCGCGGCCGGGGCTCCGGTCGCGCTGCTGCGGAACGGGTTCGACCCGGGATCATCTGCGGCCGGCTCCTGTTCGTCCGTACTCCGCCGACCACGACCGTGCCCAGGTCGGCGGCGGTGGCCAGGGTCAGGGTGACCTGCCGGTGAACCGCTTCTGGCAGGCCGTCGACTCCTTCGAACCGCGCGGCACCGCACTCACCCTGGCCCGCTCGACGCTGGCCCTCGCCCAGTTGACGGTCATCCTGCTGTCCCCCGACCGGCTGCTGTTCGCCGCCTATCCCGGGACCGCCCCGCAGGAACGCTGCGCCGGACTCAAAGGCGTCTCGCTCTGGTGCCTCACCGGCGGCAGCGCCCAGGACGACCCGCTGGCGCGCGCGATCGCCGTCGCGGTGCTGGTCGTCGTCATCGCCGGCTGTTGTCCGCGATGGTCCTGCGTCGCGCACTACTACCTCACGTTCAGCATCGCCGTCGACATGACGGTGACCAACGGCGGGACCGTGCGGCCGAGATCCTCACCATGCTGCTGCTCCCCTGTGCCTGGACGACCGGCGGAGCTGGGCCTGGCGCAGGCCGACCCGTCCGCTGCGACCCGCCTGGCGCGGAGCCGCGTTCGCCGCGCACGCCGCCCTGCGCTGCCAGATCGCGATCATCTATCTGAACGCGGCGGGAGCCAAACTCGCCTCCCCCGCCTGGCGCCACGGCACCGCGATGGCCGTCCTCGCCCACGATCCGGAGTTCGGCTTCCCCGGCGCGGTACGGCCGTTCGCACAGCAACTGCTCTCCCACGCCTGGGCGGCGGACCTGCTCACCTGGTCGGTCCTGGTGATCGAGACGCTGATTGCGTTGTCCATGGCCTTTGGCCGCAGAATGCGGAGAATCGGCCTGTTCCTGGCGATACTGCTGCACGGAGCCATCATTCTGCTGATGGGACTGTTCAGCTTCGGACTGGTCATGATTGCGCTGCTGCTGACCGCCTGCGCTGATTTGCCTGCCTACCAGTCGAGTGGTGACCATAATCGGCGGGACAGCCGCTATCGGGAGCAAGGAAGGGAGCGTTGCCATGAGCCTGGAGACAGCGCCGTTCGCACCGGAACTCGCCCTGCCGGATGAGTTGCGTGCCTGGTACGAGACCTATGCCGGGGTGTCCGCCGCGGACTTCCCGGGCGCCCCGGTTCCGGCGTACGACGCCTGGGCGCAGCGGCTGCGCGCGCCCGAGTCGCACCGCATGCTGCAACGGTGCTGGGCCGCCCGCGACCGCGGGCGGTTGCTCGGCACGGCGCACGCGATCTTCCCCAAGGCCGAGAACAGCGGAATCGCCATCGTCGCCGTGCGCGTGCCGCACCGGGAGCGCGGCGTCGGCGTCGGAACACAGCTGCTCCGGGCGATGCTGCCGGAGATCCGCGAGCGCGGCCGCCGGGCGGTCATCGGTGAGGTCGGGGCCGGTACGGACGGCGAGAAGTGGACGGACAGCCTCGGCTTCCGCACGGTCCTGGAGCTTTCCGCGCACCACCTGGACATCACCGGCACGGACCGGGCGCTCTGGCAGGTGGACCCGGCGCCGGGGTTCCGGCTCCGGCGGTGGGTCGACACCGCACCGGACGACCTGGTGCAGGGGCTCGCCCTGGCCCGCAGTGCCATGGCCGACCAGCCCATCGGCACCGCCAGCTACCGGCCCCCCGTCTGGACCGCGGAGCTGGTGCGCAAGCGTGAGGCCGAGCTGCTCAAGCTCGGGGAGTCGCGCCGCTATGTCGTGGCCGTGCACGAGCACAGCGGCGCGGTGGCGGGCTTCACCGAGGTTTCCACGCTCCCCGGACAGGAGAGCCACTGCCGCCAGGTGGACACGGCGGTACTGCCGGAGTTCCGCGGGCTCGGGCTCGGCCGGGCCGTCAAGGCCGCGATGAACCGCTGGCTCGTCGCCGACCTGCCCCGGCTGGAGCGGGTGCACACGATGACGGCCACCGCGAACCTCCCGATGATCCGGGTCAACAGCCGGCTCGGCTACACGACCGACTACACCCTGGCCGGCGTCGAGGCCGAGGTCGGCGCGCTCGACGCCCGGCTGGGCTCCCCTGCTCGTTTCCCGCCGGACAGCGCCGGGTGAGCGACCGCCCGTCAGCGGAGGTCCGGGCCCGCTGACCGGCCGGCCGGGGCGGGCGCCGGCGTCCCGGACTTACGACTGCCTGGTGGCCGCCCGCGGCCCCCGGCCGCCCCGCCGGCCCAGGGGGTCAGTGCACCAGTTCGATCCGGGCCAGCTGATCCCCCACCCCGTACTCCCCACCGGCCTCGACGCAGTCGACCAGGCGGCCGGCATGCCGTGCTTCCACGTCCTCGATGGCCTTCGAGGACTCCACCGAGAAGATCACCTCGCCCACCGAGACCAGGTCGCCCTCCGGCACCAGCCATTCGATGAGGATGTACGTGTCGTCATTGGCGGTGATCTGTTCGAGGACGACCGGGGCAAGCTGTGACTGTTCCGCGGTCTTCTGGTCGGGGTTCACGCTGTCTCCAGTTCTCGGGCCAGGCGGGTTTCGATGTCTTCGGCGGAGAGCACGACTCTGCTCTCCAGTTCCTTCGCGGCGGGGATGACCGAGGCCGCGGAGGTGAGGAGCACGGGAGCCTTGCGGATGACCCCCCACAGATGCGTGGCCAGCCCGGCCCCGACGGCGCTGGCCCAGCCGGCCGGGCCGGGTCCGTCGTCGACCACGGCCACCAGGCTGCCTGCTTCGACATAGCCCACGACCGGTTCCAGGTCGAACGGAAACAGACGCGAGGGCACGAATATCTGCACCGCCACACCCGTCGCAGCCAGGGCCCGGGCGGCCTCGACGGTCCGGGTGAGCGTCCCGCCGGCGCAGAAGACGGTCAGGGCACCGGCCCGCCCGCGGTACCGACCACGAGCCGCATCCACTGGGACTCGCCGAACGGCCCGGTCACCTCGATGCCCGAGTCCGCTCCGGAGACCAGCGGGTACTGGCCGTAGAGCGCCTTGGGCTCGAAGAGCACGCTGGGCCGGCCGAGCCCGATCGCCGCGGCGAGCTGTTCGGCGGGGTCGTGCACCGGGCTCAGCTCGAACAGGTGGAGATCGGGAATGCCGAGGAAGTGCCGCTGCAACGACTGGCTGTGCGTCGCGCCGTAGCCGCGCCCGGCTCCCACCGGGCAACGCACGACCAGGTGGATCGGCAGGGTCCGGCCGTACATCGACACGAGCTTGCTCGACATATTGACGATCTGGTCGAAGGCGAGGGTCATGAAGTCGCCGAACATGATCTCGACGACTGCCTTCTCGCCGGTCAGCGCCAGCCCGTTGGCGATGCCGACGATCGCCGCCTCGCTGATCGGCGTGCTGAACACCCGGGACGGGAAGGCGGTCGACAGACCGGCTGTGATCTTGAAGGCGCCCCGTAGGGGTCGACCACGTCCTCACCGAGCGCGAAGACCGAATCGTCCTCGGCCATTGCCTTGTGCAGGCCGCTGTTCAGCATCCGGCCCAACCGCATACGACGCGTCATGCGCTGTGCTCCCAACGTGACTGCTCCATCGCGAGCACCTCGGCCACGACCCGGTCGATCCGTTCGCGCTGGCGACGCTCCGCTGCCGTGAAGGACTCGTTGCCCTGCACGTCGTACACCGCGTACCAGTCGGCCGCCGCGGCCCGCGCACGCCACTGGGCATCGCGGGTGTCGTCACCCTTGCTGTGCGGGCCGAGCCGCTCCGTGCGGAACTCCACCACCAGGGGTTCACCGGATCGCACCCGGGCCACCGGACCGGCGAGCGCCGAGCGGATCGCGTCGACATCGCAGCCGTCGATCAGGATGTGCTCGATGCCGAAGGCCGCGGCACGTCCGCCGATGGTCCCGGCCAACGCGTCGGCGGAAGGGGTGGTCTGGGCGATGCCGTTGTTCTCGACGACCATCAGCAACGGCAGGTTCCACAGCGCGGCGATGTTGAGCGTCTCGTACAGCACCCCCTCGCCCCAGGTGCCGTCCCCCACGAAGCACAGGCTCAGCCCGCCGGTGCCGCGCTGCTTGCGGCTGAGCGCGACCCCGGCGGCGACCGGAACACCGGAGCCCTGCACGCCGGTCGACATGAAACCCGGCCGGTAGACATGCTGTGATCCGCCGACCCCGCGGCAGATCCCTTCGTCCTTGCCCAGGATCTCGGCCAGCAGGCCGCGCGGATCGTCGTAGCGGGCCAGATAGTGCCCGTGCCCGCGGTGGTTGCTGAACACGTCGGCGTCGGGGACGAGATCGAGCACGGCCACGGGGATGTACTCCTGGCCCAGACAGGTGTGCGTCGTCCCCGGCACCTTGCCGGCGGCGAACAGCTCCAGCAGCTTCTCCTCGAAGACCCGGATGGCCAGCATCCGCTCCACGTCGCGAAGGTCCGGCGCCGTCATGCGGTCAACTCCGCGGCCTGCGAACGGCCGGAGGGCAGCACACCGAGACTGGCGAAACGGGCGCCGAGCCGGCGCGCCACAAGCTCGTGGCCCTCGGGCCGAAGTGGATCTGCTCCCGGTCCGGCGGTTCGAGGAAGTACTCCGCGTCCGCCTCGCCGAACAGTTCCGTTCCGTCGATGTAGTGGAGCCGCTGGTCCCCGCGGTCGAGAAGCCAGTCCAGCGCGTTGCGTATCTCGGTGCGCACCCGCTTGTGCGTGAGTTTGGACGGGCCCGGCTTGCCCTCCCAGCCCGGCGCGAAGGTCGGCGAGATGACAACTATCGGGACGTCCGGCTGTTCGTCCCGGATCCGCGACACAAAACCGACCACCGCGCCGTGCAGCGTTTCCCGGTTGAGCGAGCCGTAGTAGTAGATGTTGGAACCGACGTGCATCGAGATCAGTTCGCTCGGCAGGCCCGAGACCAGACGGGCGAACATCGGCTGGAGGTGGCAGGTGCCGCCCATGCTCACCGAGGTCAGGTCCAGGCCCTCGGCACGTGCCAGCCGGCCCAGGAAGGTCCGGCTGGGCGACAGGGAGCCCCGGCCCTGCGAGATCGAACATCCGTAGTGCGTCCAGGCCGGAGCCTGCGATTCGTCCGCCTGCAGACTGCTGCCCGCGGCGAGCCGGATCCGGCCGATCCGCACCTGCGAGTACACCGGCAGCCAGAACTCCAGCCGCTTGGTGCCGTGGGGCAGCCCGGAGACGGTGAACCACGCCGCCTCGGTCTCCCGTTCCAGGAGCACGGTTTCCAGGCGCACGCCGTCGCAGAGCACGTCCAGCCAGGGCAGTTCGGGCGGGTCGGGATCGTAGGTCGGAGGGGTCAGCCCGTATTCGACCTGTACGACGTCGCTGTCCGTCAGAAAGCTGAACCGCACGCCCGACGTCATCGCCGCGCGTCCGATGCCGCCCAGCGGAAAGTAGAGGTCGGTGTCCTGGTACGGAACCCGCCACGGCGCGACAAAGCCGTTGGCGTTCTCTTCGAGCGAGACCACCCCGCTCCACCGGATTTCCGGATCGTTCCCAGAAGCTTCCCGCACAACATCTCCTTAGCCAAACAAGAAGCAACCGATGCGCGCCGGTGGGTGGTCCGGCCCGGATGTGAGCCGCATCCGGGCGGCACAGATCATCGCCTGCGTGTGGTCCTGCGCCGGTACCCGGTCCAACGGTCGGCCACGGACAGCCTGTGCCACCCGGCACGGGCAATCAAGGTGTTGCCCGTTGACCGGAATCCAGGCAACAGCGGACAACACCGGCCGTGAATGCGCGGGGCCGTATCCGGCGAGTTCGCCGCGGTGATTTCACGGCACGGCCGGAACCCGTATCCCGCTTCCCCCGCAGCCCAACTGCTCGTAGTGGTGGGGCGCGGCAGCAGGAAACCCCAGAGCGTGCGCGGCAGTTGCCAGGCCACCGGGCTGTCCGCGGCCTGCGCGGCCCGTACGCAGGCCAGCAGGTTCTCCCGCTCGCTCTCGCACCACTCCAGTGCCTCGGCGGCGGAGGTGAAGTGCAGGGGCCGGCATCCGTCGGGCGAGGGACCGAGCGGTGCCCGCCGGCGTCCGTCCCCCAGCAGTTGATCGGCCACGGCCTCGGCCGTGTGCAGATACCAGGCGAACACCCGCTCGGTGCAATCCGTCCGCTCCGCGCCCGCTTCGGCCTTGACCAGTTCCATCGCGTAGTCCCGCAGCAGGTCGTGCATGCGGTACCGGCCGGGGGCGACCTTCGCCACCAGATGCGCCGCGTGCAACTCGCCGATCAGCCGCGCGGCGACCGCGGGCGACTCGCCCCAGAGCGCGGCCACCGCGCCCATCCCCGCCACATCGCCCGGATGGAGCGCCAGCAGTCGGAACGCCCGGGCCAAATCACTGGTGAGCGCCCGGTACGACCAGGCGAACACCGAACGCACCGCGGTCTCGGCCTCTCCCGGCATGGCCAGCAGGTCCAGCCGGGAAGCCCCGCGGCGCAGCTCCTCGGTCAGCGACACAGCGAAGACCGGGCCTCGCTCGGCCATGTGCTCGGCCGCGATCTGCAGCGCCAGCGGAAGGTAGGCGCAGCGCCGGGCGACCGCCGCCAGCACCGCGTCGGACACCCGCTGCGAGGCCGGTGCGGCGCGCCGGTCGAGGACCCGTCGCAGCAGCAGCACCGCCTCGTCGGCGGTGAGCGCCTCCAGGGTCAGCCGCAGCGCGCCGTACTGGACGCTCAGGCCCGTCAGCCGCCGTCTGCTGGTGACCAGGACCAGGCTGCCGCCCGTCCCCGGCAGCAGCGGCGCGACCTGGGCGGCCGAGTTCACGTCGTCCAGGAGCACGATCACCCGGCGCTCCGCCAGGAGGCTGCGCAGCAGTGCCGTCCGGTCGGCCGGTTCGACGGCGATGTCCTCCGGGGGTGTCCGAGCGCACGCAGCAGCCGCACCGCCACATCACCGGGCGTCGCCGGGCTGTCCGCCGGGCTGTGGGTGTGCAGGTCGGCGAAGAGCACCCCCCTAGGACGGTCAGGCGCCGGGCCAGGGAGACCGCGAAGGTGGTCACTCCGCCCTCCCGTCCACCGCCACCACGGCCGGACCAGGGTGCCGCGTGATCAGAGCCTCGACCCGGGCGAGCTCCGAGTCCCGGCCCCACATCTCACCGATGGCAGGCAACTCCGCCGGAACCGGGCGGGTCCGCGCCGACGGGGTCTGCGCCTGCGGCTCCTTGCGGCCCTGCGGCTGCGGTTCGGCCGCGACCAGCTCCGCCAACTCCCCCTGCGTGCCCATGATCTGGTCGAACAGTTCGGCGAGCTCAAGGGAGACGAACCGGGTGCCGTTCTCGATTCGGCTCAGGTAGCTTCTGCTGTAGTGGATCTGCTCTGACATCTGCGACAGCGACCAGCACCGCTCCAGTCGCAGCGTACGAATTCTCTCGCCGATCAGCACCCGAGCCCTCATCCTCATTGCGGGCGGCCCGCCGTGCGCGCCGCCCTGTAAAGCCTGTACCAACCCAATTGCCCCGGTCCGGCGGCAACGGCCGTCCAGGCGCGGCCCGCTGCCCTGGCAGGCCGTCGGGCGCGGGGCCGACCGGCAGGCCGGGGACGTCTGCGACGTCGCCGCGCGCCGGGCTCTGCCCGCTCGACCCGGCAGGAAGGCCTGCCGTCCGCCGGCAGGTCAGCCGGCACCGTGGGGTGGGGATTTCAACGAGCCTCAGACGCAGCCATCGGCTGCCGGCCCGGAGCGCGGCCGCGACGCGGTCCGCAACGCTCTGCCGCTACGGCTGTGCCGCTACGGGCAGGACGGACCCGTGTCCGTCGCTGTCGGGGCGGTCCCCGCTCGGCGCCGCGGCGCCACTCGTTCCCGCGACGGCGGCGGCGCCGATGGCGGCCTCGGTCCTGCGCATGTGCTTGCTCCCTTGCTGTGCATGGTGCTCCGCCGACCAGCAGACGTCGGTGGCCGGGGAGATCCGTGACCACCGCTCGCGCTCGGCGCGGGGCCGGTTGCGGCCTGCGCGCCGTTGCTCTCCGGCTCCGGTGAGTCGATCACGGGCACATGCGGGCAGACCAGGCAGAACCACCGGCAGAAGTAGGCCTGCGGGGCAGTTCTTCCCAGCAGGGAGCGGAGGCCCGGGTGGTCTCCGCGCGGATACGAGGGATCCGGGACGGCCCGGGGGCAGGGGCGGCGGATCAGGCGTCGCCCTGATCACGGGCGCTGCGCCGGGCGGGGCTCGGTGGGGGTGCTGTTCCACCGGGCCCTTCCTTCGGGCGGGGCAGCCCCCGGGCACGGCCGCCGCCGCACGGCCTGGCCCCTGACGGGCCCGTCCGCGACCGGCTCCGTCAACCCCCGGGGCTACTCCGCGGGCACCGCGGAGGGGATCTGCCGCGCCCGGTGGCGGTCCGACTCCTGGAAGATCTCGATCACGAACGTCCCGGGATCGATCACCGCCGAGTGGACCTGCGCGTCCGCGAGCTCGAACATCTGACCGGATGTCCAGTCGCGCTCGACACCGTCGACAGTCAGTCGCACCCGGCCCGCGAGCACGATGCCGAGCTGGGGTCCGTGCTGGTGGGGCGGTACCGAGCCGCCCTCGGCGAAGGTCCACAGGACAACCTGCCCGTGCGGTCCCTCGATCAGTCGGCCGGAGGCGCCGGGAAACGAGATGTCGACATCAGGCAGTTCCTCGACCCAGTGGGGGAACATCAGCGACGCCCTTCCTTAATTCGTGGCATAGCGGCCGTCGACTGCGCGGCCGAAGTTGTGATTTCCGAGGTGGTGGTAATAGTCACCGCGAACGGCCAGCAGATCGGAAACGACCTGCTCGTCCCGGGCCCGGAACCCGTTGCCGAGTTCCATCGGCGTCATGGCGGCGAGCCGGGCCGCGGAGGCCCCGGAGTCGACCAGGTCCGAGGGCTCTGCCGCGGAGATCGCGGAGATTATCGCGGCGGGGACGGCGCTGTCGCCCTGGCATTCGGGAAGGGTCATCGCAAAGAGCAGCGGAACCGTGAGCTGAAAGAGAGTGAGAAGGTCTGAATGGGTTTCCGCCCGACTCGTCGCGGAGCGGGCCACGGCAGTCCCGAAATCCTCCTCGGGATCGAGTCCGAGGAATACCGTGAGGCCCTTCTTTATTATCTCCCCGGCACGGTCGGACGCCACCGGCTCCTCGGCGTACAGCTCGCGCGCGCGAATGATCCGGGAAACCTCTGCCGCGTCGCCAGGGGGGCCAGGCCGGAGCGGAAAGGCTCGGTGCACAGGTCCCCGAAATTCTCCGCCCGAGCGCCCGGAAGTGAAATCCGCAGGGCCTCGATCAGCGTCTTGAGAAGATGGACCCCGGCAAATTCCCGCTGATGCCTGGACCGCTGCCCGGGCACCCCGCCCTCGTCGTGCGGAAAGAGGACGAGGGAATTCAGTTGGTGCGTGAAGATCTCGAACTGCTCGACCCGCCCGATGCGCGCGCGCTCGGGCAGGTCGAGCTGGAGCGCCTCGACCACCGGATGTCCGAACATGGGCCACGCGTCGTGCCCGACGAGTGAGCGGAGCTTCCCGAAGTCCGCCGAGTCGACAACGAACAGCGTCGTCTCGAAGGAGGGATGGCGGGACCGCATCTCGGCGGCCAGGCCATGGATCGGATGGCCTGGCCGCACCGGCCCCCGCACGACCGCCAGCAGGTCGAGGTCGGAGAAGAGCCGCCATTCTCCGGACAGCTGCGTGACCGAAGGCTCCTGGCGGGCCAGGGAGCCGCCCACATATATATTGGCGTCCGTGATACCGAGGTCCTTGGCACAGGTTGCCAGGTTCTCGAAATACTGGTCGAGATCGCGGCTCACGGCCTCTTGGACGGCACTGGGTATGAATTTGCTGTTCGCAAACCAGTCGACTGTTGTCATCTCGCCTCCAGGCTCAGCGACAGGAAATATCAAGCAGTGGTCGGCCGGGGGCCGGCGGTCAGTCGGCGAGGATCCGGTCGCGGTGCTCGATCCATTCCAGCGAGTGCTGGATGCCCTCGGCCAGGGAGTAGGCCGGCTTCCAGTCGAGCAGCTCCTGGGCGAGGCTGCTCCGGGTGAAGGCGCCCACTACATCGCCGGGCCGACGCACGGTGTTCACCGAGGTCAGCGGGGTCTCGATGGAGGCGTTGAAGGCATGGAGCAGTTCGGTGACCGTGGTGCCCTCGCCGGTCCCGAGGTTGATCGCGGTGGAGCGCTTCCCGTCGGCGAGCACCGTGTCGAACGCGCCGAGCGCGGCGAGGTGAGCGGTCGCGAGGTCCCAGACGTGGATGTAGTCACGGATTCCGGAACCGTCGCGCGTCGCGTAGTCCGTCCCGGTGACCGCGAAAGCGGTGTTCTCCTCGAGTGCCTCGATCATCTTTCCGAGGGCATGCGAGGGGCGGCGCAGCTGGAGGCCGGTGCGCATCTTCGGGTCCGCACCGATCGGGTTGAAGTAGCGGAGCGAGAGGATGCGGATGTCCTGGGTGGCCGCGATGTCCGTGAACATCGCCTCGCAGATCGCCTTGGTGCGGGCGTACGGGCTCCCCGGGGCGATGCCCGAGTTCTCGTCCACGGCGAAGTCGGGGCCGGGCTCGTAGAACGAGGCCGAGGAGCTGAAGATGAGCTTTTCGCAGCCGTTGCGCAGCAGGTGCGAGACAAATGCGAGGGTCTTCGAGACATTCGCCTCGTAGTAGCCCACGGGGTTGCTCACCGAATCGGGGACAACAATCAGGGCGGCGCAGTGGACGACCGCCTCGATCTCCGGGTGCTCGGCGAAGATGGTGTCGACCAGGGCACCGTCCGCGATGTCGCCCTCGAAGAAGATCCGCCCCTCGGTGAATTCCCGCCGGCCGGTGACCAGGCTGTCCAGGACAACCGGCGTGATCCCCGAGTCGATTACAGGCGGAGGCGATCGTGCTGCCGATGAACCCGGCCCCGCCCGAAATAAGAACCTTCATAGCAGTTCCTCCTTGAGACCCAGGCCGAGGTGAAGTCGGCCGACAACGTCTTCAATGGTCGCCGCATCAGTGGCGAACGCCACTCGCGCGAACGACTTGTCCGCACCAAAATATGCGCCCGGCAGGCCTACTATACCGCATCTGCGGAAGAGCTCGTCACGGGCGTCGAAATTACTTCCGGAATCGCCCCAGCGCAACCACAGGAAATAGGTCGCCAGGGGTTGGTCGAATTTGATCCAGGGGGCTGCGGAGGACAGTGCCCGGCAGATCAGGTCGCGGGACTCACGTATTGTCCGGCGTGTACGGAGCAGCCACGGACTGTCTTCCTGGTAAGCCGCGCGGAGTGCCGCCTGCTGAAGGGACCTGGCAGTCGGGACCCGTATGCTCAGGTCCTTTCTGGCCCGGTCCACGAGTTCCGCGTCGTGGGAGAAGAGAAAGCTTCCGCCGATTCCGGCGATGTTATGCGACTTGGTCGCGCCGGAGAAGGTCAGCGTCCGCCTGGCGGTCGATTCCGAGATGCCTGCCACCGGGATGTGGGGCCGGTCCAGCATGGTCCGGGAATGCAGTTCGTTGCTGAATATCCGGAGGTTGTCGCGCTCGGCGGCTTCGGCGATCCACTCCAGTTCCTGCCCGGTGAAGGCGTGTCCGGTCGGGTTGTGCGGGTTGCAGAGGTAGATCGCCCTGGTCCGCCGGGTCACGGCAGCGGCGAGCAACTCGGGTGTCCACCGGCGCTGGGCGGGGTCCTGGGGCACGCCGACGGGCACGCAGCCGGCGTCGGTGATCGCGAAGGGACGCCGTGGTAGGACGGTGCGAAGTAGAGGACCTCGTCCCCGGGCTCCAGCAGGTAGCCGAGCATCGCCGCGGAGTGCGAAACGACTCCGGTGGCCAGCCAGAAGGTCTCGACCGGCACCTCCAGACCGTGCGCGCGCCGGTAGTAGTCGGCGAGCGTCGCCGCCACACCGCTGGTGGTGTAGGGCGGCGGGTACCCGACGGGCTCCGCCAGCCGCTCGGCGATCGCCTCGGCTATCAGCGGGTCGACGGGGAGGTCCATGTCGGCGTGCGACATGGCGATCAGCCCGGTGCCCAGACCGGCGGACTCGGTCCACCGCGCGGAGAAGGGCGCTGTTCTCATCGGCGGCCGCCCCGCAGCACCCCGGCGCTCACGGCCGACATGTCCAGCTCGCCGAACCCCGCCGAGACGGCCTCCGCCAGCCGGTCTCCGGCCGCCGACGCCACCGGGAGCTCCAGGCCCGCCTGGTGGGCCAGGTCGGCGGCGTACCCGAGGTCCTTGGCCAGCAGGGCCAGCCGGCAGCTCACGTCGGTGTGGGTGTCGTCCCGCATGGCCGGGCCCTTGCCGGACGCCACCCCGCCGGCCCAGCCGAACTCCGAGAGGATCTCCAGTGCCTGGCCTGGGTCGAGACCGAGAGGTCCGACCATGGCCAGCGCCTCGCCCAGGGCTACCAGGAAGGATCCGGCGAGCATGTTGTTGACGAGCTTGAACCGGCCTCCGGCACCGACCGGCCCCAGAGCGAAGACCCGCTCGGTGAACGCGGCGAACAGCGGCCCGGCGGCGTCGAGCGCGGCGGCCGAGCCACCGGCGAACATGATCAGGCTGCCGTCCGAGGCACGGGGGGTGCTTCCGGTCACCGGTGCGTCCACGGGGGCCAGCGAGCGGTCCAGGCAGGCGTCGGCCCACGAGGCCGTCCATCCGGCCGACAGGGTCGAGCACTCGACGGCCAGGGTCCCCGGGCGCGCGGCGGCCAGGGCGCCGTCGGCGCCGAGCCAGACCGAGCGACTCGCCTCGTCGTCGGCGACCATGCTGAGCACCGCGTGAGCGCCCCGCGCTGCCTCGCCCGGGGTGGCGCAGACCGCGGCGGCGTACTGGGCCAGCCCGTCGAGCCGGGCCCGGGTCCGGTTGTACAGCCGCAGCTGGAAGCCCGCTCGCCGCAGGTGCGGGATCATCCGCGAGGCCATGGTGCCGGCCCCGAGGACGGCGACGGTGTCGCCGCGGGTGAGCGGGCGCCGGGCGTCGGGGTCCGGCCGGGACGGGTCAGCCGACACCGTGCTCCCCCGTCCGCGGCCGGTTGACGGGCTCGTAGAGGCACCAGAGCATGGTGGGGCGGAAGATCTGGTGGACCACCAGCCCCTGGGCCTGCTCGACCACGTCGAGAGAGCCGACGCATCCGTCCGCCCGGCCGTCCGACGCCCACCGGACCGCGGTGGGCTTCGCGTTCACATACACGTGGCTGGCCAGCGGGGCGAACCGCTTGGCGAACGCCGCGGTGGCCGGGTGGATGGCCAGCGTCCTGGCCTCCTCCGGAGTGCGGGCCATCGCCGGATTGGTGGCGACGCACATGACCTTGGTGTTGTTCTCCCAGGCCGCCACCAGACGCATCCGTCCGAATACCCGGAAGTGCATGTCGACCCAGCTGTCGGTGACGTCCCGGCCCTCCTTTTCCAGGAACCCGGCGGCCACCAGGACATAGGACTTCTCGGCCTGGCCGAACCGCATGGCGCCGTCGAACGACTCGGCCAGGACGACCCTTTCGAAGAACCGGCTCGCCTCGGCCTGGGCATCGGTTCCGGCGGGGCCGAGGGTGGCGACAACGGCTGACTTCGAGTCGATGTTCGGGGGCAATCCGGCCAACAGATCGGACGGCATGGGTCTTCGCTCCTAGCGTTCTGAACACGGCCTGGCTGAGAAGTCGGGGCCTTTCACGACAGCGGCCCGGAGGGGATGACGGAGGGTCAGTCCCTCCGGATCGAGATGGCCTCCGTGGGACAGCACCCGGCGACTTCCTCGATCAGGACGTCATCGGAGGTGTCCGCGTCCTCGCGCACCGCGACCACCCCGCCGACCAGGTGGAACACATCCGGCGCGCTGGCGACGCAGACGCCCGAGCCGAGACACAGCCCGGCGTCGACAGAAACGGTCAGATCGCGGGTCATTCCGTACCTCCCCAGGTCACGGGCAGCGTTTCCAGGCCTCGGACGACCTGGCCGGTCATCCAGGTGAGCTCATCGGGTTCCACCGCGATCCGCAGGTCCGGGAACCGCGAGACCAGGGCTTCGATGGTGACCTTCATCTCCAGGCGGACGAGCTGGGCGCCCACGCAGTGGTGCGCGCCGTGCCCCAGCCCCAGATGCGGGTTGCGTTCGCGCCCGAAGTCCAGCTGGTCGGGGTTCTCGAAGACCAGCTCGTCGCGATTGCCCGATCCCATGGCGGGCAGGACGGACTCCCCCGCCTTGACGGTGACCCCGCCCAGCTCGACATCCTCCGTCGCCACCCGGACCTTGCCGCCCGCGGTTCCGATGGGAATGAAGCGGAGCAACTCCTCGACGGCTGCCGGGATGAGCTCGTGATCGGCAACCAGGGCCTGGTACTTGTCGGGATGGCTGAGCAGCACATAGACCGCCCCGGTCAGGAAGTCGGTGGGCGTGCCCGTACCGCCGGCGAGAATGGCCACACCCAGGTTGAGCAGCTCGTCGTCGGAGAGCCGGCCCTGTGCGCCGGCCTCGGCGTACACGCTCAGCAGGTCGTCGCCGGGGTTCCGGCGCTTCTCCTCGATCAGATCGGCGATGAACCGCTCGATGGCGGAGCGCGGGTCGGCCAGGACGTCCGGCGGCGCCTGCCAGGAGCGCAGATCGCTGAGCAACTGCTCGAACCGCGGGCGGTCCTCCACCGGAATGCCGAGCATCTCGCAGATCATGATGCGGGGCAGCGGACGGGAGACGGTCGCGATGAAGTCCGCCGGGCCGCCGGTCGCCTGGAGGCCGTCCAGCAGTCCGGTCACCACCTCGCCGGTGCGTTCGGCGAGTTCACGCACCCTGCGTACGGTGAACCCCCGGCGGCCACCCGCCTGACCCGGGTGTGGTCGGGCGGGTCCAGGGCCGAGATGGAACCGGCGGGCAGGGGCTCGGACGCCAGGCTCGGCCGTCCGCGTTCATTGGCCAGCGCCCGGGAGAAGCGCGGATCCGCGAGGACCGTGCGGATGTCCTCGTAACGTGTGGCCAGCCAGGTCTCACCGCCCACGGGCATCTCCACCCGGACCAGCTTCCCCTCGGCCCGGATCGCGGCGACCTCCGGTTCCAGTTCCAGGCGGTGCTCCCGCCCGAAGGGGTACCGCGGGACAGCGGCTCTCTCGTCTGCCATGAAGCTTCCTCTTTGTTCAGGTGCGGGCCGCCGCATCAGATCGGCTCCCGCTGGATGCGTCGGGTCCGGCGCTCAGCGGCCGGGGTGCGGAAGGCGTACGGGCCGGCCGCGCAGCAGGATGAACGACGGTTCGGACAGGGCCCCCAGGTCGGCGGTCGGGTCCCGGTCCACGGCGATCAGGTCCGCCGAGAGCCCGGCCCGGACGCTGCCGGTCAGGTCCGCGACGCCCAGGGCCGCCGCGGCCACGGAGGTGGCCGCGCGGATGACTTCCAGCGGGCCGAGCCCGGCGTCGCGCAGGATCTCCAGGCCGGTCGCGAGGCCGTCATGGGGGATGTGCTCGATGCCGGCGTCCGTGCCGGCCACCACCGCCACGCCCGCCGCGTGCAGGGCCGCGATGTGCTCGGCCCGCTGGTCCCACGGCAGCCGGCCCTCGGGGTTGCGCGCGTTCCGGTTGACCGTGGGGCAGACGAACACTCCCTGCGCCGCCATCCGCTCGGCGACGCGCGGATCGAACTCCAGGCCCGCCGCTCCCACCCAGCTGCAGTGCTCGACCGTGTCGACGCCCGCGGCGACGGCCATCCTGATGCCCGCCGTGCCGTGCGCGTGGGCGGCGACCCGCATGCCCAGCCGGTTCGCGCGGTCCACCACCAGCCTCAGCCGGCCCTCGTCGAACTGCGGTGCCCCGGGGCGGTGCCGGTGGTCAGGAAACCGCCCGTGGCCATGATCTTGATGAGGTCGGCGCCCTCGGCGTGGCTGCGCTCCACTTCGGCGACGAGGCTGTCGCGGTCGTGGCACTCCCCGCCCATGTACCAGCAGTGGCCGCCCACGGTGGTGATCGGCCGGCCCGCCACCAGCAGCCGGGGCCGGCGGCCGCCCCCTCGGCGAGCAGTTGCCGCGCGCGCACCCCCGAAAGCCGAGGTCGCGGACGGTCGTGATGCCGGCCTCCAGGCAACGGCCCGCCGCCGACAGCATGAGTCCGAGCAGTTGCTCGTCGTCGGCTCCGGTCATGCTCTCCACCGGGGCCGATCCGCCGTCGAAGCCCAGGTGGACATGTGCGTCGATCAGACCGGGCAACAGCGTCCGGGCGCCGAGGTCAAGCACCTGGGCCTGCTCGTAGCCGGAGCCGCCGACGTCGTCGCGCCGCCCCACCCAGGTGATCAGCCCGTCTTCGACGGCCACCGCCGCTTGCCGGATCACCTGGTCGCCGACCGCGCTCACCAGGCGGTCGGCGAGAATCAGCCGGCGCGTCACGCGGGTGTCCGCGGCCCGGTGGCCGGCGGTGTGCTCCCGGCGGAGGCCGGGGGCGCTCACCGGGAGCCGCCGAGCTGGGCGGCGACAAAGGCGACGGTTTCCGGGCTGGTGAGGAATTCGGCCCCGGTCAGCGTGGTCCGGTGGATCCGGGCGGTGGCCGGCCACCTTCCGCCGCGTGCTCCAACGGATCGGGGCTCGCGATGACGCGGACATCGGCCGGCGGGACCGCGGGCGCGGCGTCCGCGGCCGAGAGCAGATAGCCCAGCCAGGCGGTGTACCGCGAGACCAGGTCGGCGATCAGAGCCGTGGCCGGGGCGTCGGACGGCTCCGCGGTCGCGGCCGTCAGGTCGCTCCACAGCAGCGACCCGATGTGCCGCACGACGTCGACGGGGTCGTCCGGGAGGGCGGCGCCGTCCGTCGGCGGCTCAGCGGCCTCCCGGCCGGCCGGGCCGCCGATGGAACGCCGGATGTAGGACAGATCGTCCAGCACCTGCCGCCGGTCGGGGAAGCGCGGGGCCAGGAGCAGCACCGGTACGTCCGTTCCTCCGTGGGCCAGGCGTGCGGCGATGGTCAACGCCAGCGGCGCGGCACTGCAGTAGCCGACCAGCACGGCCGGCGTGCGGTCGAGTGCGGCGATCAACCGGGCGTATTCCTCGGCCAGTTCGCACAGCGGCAGCCAGCTGGAGCTGTCGCTGAGGTCGGCGACCGGATCGACCCGCAGCACCGACCAGTCCCCGAGGGCCGTGGTCACCAAGTCCCCGCGGACGGCTGGCCGCTGAACTTGATGAAGTCGACGACGACCGCGTGGCTGGTCGGGCCCGACTGCAAGGTGGTCAGGCTGACCAGCGGACGGGCTGTCTCATCGAACTGCATGCTCATCCTTCTCCAGGCGGGAGGTCGGTCGTGGCATCGTCACCACCCGGCCGTCCGCGAGAACCGGTCCACAAAGTGAGTCCGACGGGACGTACGGACGTCCACGGCAAACTGCGGCACGGAAATAACTCCTGCTGCTGATCCCTATGGACAGCCTCAGGTATCCGGACCGGGCAATCAAGGTGTTGCCTGTTGCCCGAAAATCAGTCAACACGCGGGTGCACGGACGGCGGAACTCGCCCGTGCCCCGGCCGGTCCGCCTGTTGCACGGCCCCCGGCCGGCGGACAGCGGGGCCGCAGGGCCGTAAAACCCCCGCACGTGGCCGTTGACATGCGCAACAGCCCGCTGCTAGCGTCCCGACCTATTGTTTCCGAAGCTGGCATTCCAGCCCTCCGGCCGGCACACATCGCAGGCATATGTGGCGCTCCGCGGCGGATGCCATCGCAGTGGTCGGGCGTTTGAATTTCAAGGCCGTCGACGGGATATGAATGCCCGCTCGCGGCCTGCGATCCGTAAAAACAATTCTCCGGGAATGGGAACAGGCATGACTTTTACGGTAGGCCGTGATTCGATCGAGGTTGTGGTCTCGGCACAGTGGGACCGTATTCTCGGCCGGCGTCCGACGTCGATCGACGAAAACTTCTTCGAGTGCGGCGGGAATTCATTCAAGGCGGCCCGGCTCGCGGGCGGACTGCGCGCGGCCATGGGGCGGGACGTCCCCCTGCATGTGATCTTCGACATGCCCACCGTCCGGGCGCAGAGCGACTGGCTGCGCACCGGTCAGGCCGGCGCCAAGCAGCAGATCATGACGTTCAAGCCGAACGGGAAGCACGCGCCGCTGGTGCTGCTCCCCGGCGGCGGCGGGAGCCTGGTGGGCCTGGGCGCCTTCGCCGGCCCGCGCTTCGACCGGCCGGTCCACGGGCTGCACGCGCGCGGGCTGGCCGCCGGTGAGCTGCCGGCCGCCGACATGGCGGAGCTGAGCCAGGGGTTCGCCGAGATGCTCGACGCCTCCTCCGTCCCCAGGAGGATCCACCTGGCGGGGTACTGCTCCGGCGGCGTCTTCGCCTACCACCTGGCGTCGGTCCTCGCCGGGGAGGGCTGGGACATACTCAGCGTCACGCTGCTGAATGCCACGCTCGCGGTTCCCGACATACCGCGCGAGGAGATCGTCACGCGGCGGCTCAGGGAACTCGCCGGGCCGGCCGGAACGGACGTTCCAGCCAGTGCCGACGAACTCTTCGAGCAGCTCCGCAATTCGGGCAAGGATCTGCTGGAACAGGATTCCGACGCCTTCCGGCGGCGGCACGAGGTTTTTGCGGCACTCTGGCGGGTGGTCGTCGAATACCAGCCCGAGCCCCTGGCGCTGCCGGTCGCGCTCTTCTCGCTGCCCGATCGCTTCAACGCCGATCTCGCGGATTCCCGTGGGGTGACGGACTGGGCCGACCTGGGGCTCGCAGACTTCCGGCAGATCGATTCCGCGGACCCGGGAATGATGCAGACAGTGCACGAACCGACGCTGGACGCGATCGAGGCCTGGCTGCGCGAGGTCGAAGGCACGGCCTGATCGGCCCGGGCACCGAACGGGTACCGGTCCTTCCCTCCGACCTGCCCCGCTCTTTTCATCCGGTTCGGCCGCCGGCTTCTCGGCTTCAGTTGATGTTCGTGTTTCCAGGGATGGTTGGGTAACGACAGTGAATGTGCTGGACACAGAAAGCGGAAGTACGGGCAGTCGCGGCGCTTCGGCAGCGGCCTCCGCAAAGGAGAACGGCGCTGTGGCTCCTGGACGAGATCGTGCAGGGAAGCGGCGTCAACAACGTCACCCTGGCCGTCCAGGTGCCGGGGCGGCTGCGCTGGTGGTCGCTTCAGCGGCGGTCAAAGTCCTGACCGACCGCCATCCGGCGCTGCGGGCGCAGTTCCACAGCGAGCCCTGGATGCTAGATCCTCCAGCCGGACGCCGTGGACATCGCCGTGGAGGTGGTGCACTCGACCCCGCAGAGCCTGGAGGACGACGTCCGGGCCTTCTCCGCGGCCCCGTTCTCCCTGGACCGGCAGCCACTCCTGCGCGCCGCACATCTGCTGTGCGAGACCGGTGACGTCTTCTGCCTCGTCGTCCACCACATCGTCTTCGACGCCCGGTCCGCCAACCTGGTCCTGGCCGAGTTCGCCGGGCTGTACAGCGCGCTGGCCGCCGACACCGAGCCCGCCGCCGCCCTGCTGCGGGAGGTTCCGGCCCTGGTCGAGGCCGCACCCGCGGAGGGGAGCACGGCCTACTGGCGCGAACACCTGGCCGGGGCGGACCCCACCGGGCTGGAACTGTGGTGCGGCAGCCCCGAGCCGACCGTGCCCACGCTGGCGGGCGCCCGGCTCTCGCACGAACTCTCGGCCGAGGCCCGGGCGGTGGTCCACCGCCTGCGCAAGGAGCTGCGGGCGACCGAGAGCAGCGTCCTGCTCGCCGCGTACTACCTGCTGCTGGCCCGCCACGGGGCCGGTCCCGACCTGGTGGTGGGCACCCCGGTGGACGTCCGCGGCACCCAGGCGCGGGACCGGTCGGATACCACGTCAACACGCTGGCCTGCCGGGTGAACGTCGACCTGGGCAGCGGCTTCCGGGCCCTGGTCCAGGCGACGCAGGGGGCCTTCCTCGGCGCCGTGGAGCACGCGGACACCCCGGTGGACCTCGTGCTCGCCGACATCCTGCGCGAGAACGTGTCCTGGCGCGGCGCCGTGTTCCGGCACATGTTCAACTATCTGCCCGACGAGGACGGAACGGCCCTGCTCCTCGGCGGCCAGCAGGCCCGCACGCTGGACGTGGACCGCGGGCACAGCCGGTTCGACCTGGAGTTCTTCGTGTCCTCCTCGCCGCGGCAGATCCGCATCAAGGCCGCCTACAGCACCGAGATCCATGACGGGGCGGACATCCGGCTGCTGCTCGAACGCTACGAGAGCCTGCTCCTGGCCGCCGCCCGGGACCTGGACCGCCCGGTGGGCACGCTGTCCCTGCTCAGCGGCCGGGACCAGGCAGTACTGGACCGGGCGAACCGCACCGAGCGGGCCGTCACCCCGGCCACCGTGCTCGCGGCCGTCGCCGGGCGCACCGCGGAGCAGCCCGACGCGGTGGCCGTGCAGGACGGCGACCAGGCGCTGACCTACCGTCAGCTGTGGCACGCCGCCACCGCCAACCGGGAGGCGCTGGACGCCGCGGGCGTGGTCCCCGGCGACGTGGTCGCGGTCGCCGCGGCCCGCGGCGGCGCGCTGGCGGCCGCCGTGCTCGGGGTGTGGCTGACCGGCGCCGCCTATCTGCCGCTGGACCCGGGGCACCCGCACGAGCGGCTGGCGTACCAGGTCGAGGACTCCGGGGCCCGGGTGCTGATGGCGGACGGCCCCTGCGCGTGGCTCGACAGCCGGTGCGAGCGCCTGCCGCTGGCCGCGGCCGACCCGGCCGCGGCGGCGGAGGCCGCGCCGGACCTCTCCCCCGGCCTGTCGCAGGCGGCGGACCGCGCCTACCTGATCTACACCTCGGGTTCCACCGGCCGCCCCAAGGGTGTCGAGCTCAGCCACGGCAACCTCGCCAATGTGGTCGGCCACTTCGCCGACAGCCTGTCGGTGGCCTCCGGCGACGCCGTCCTGTGGCTCACGACCTTCGCCTTCGACATCTCGGCGCTGGAACTGTTCCTCCCGCTGGCGCGCGGGGGCCGGGTCGTGGTCGCACCGGACGAGGCGCGCACCGACGCCACGGTGCTGTTCGGGCTCGTGCACCAGCACGACGTGCGGGTCGTCCAGGCCACGCCCACCACCTGGCGGCTGGTGGTCGACGAGGCGGACGGCCGGCTCGCCGGACGGCAGGTGCTGTGCGGCGGCGAGGCCATGCCCTCCGCACTCGCCGGTCAACTCCTGCGCACCGGATGCTCGTTGCACAATGTCTACGGGCCGACGGAGACCACTGTCTGGTCCACCGCCGCCGAGGTGCGCGAGGAGCCGGCCGGGCGGTGGGCATCGGTGTGCCGATAGCCAACACCACGGTCTTCGTCGCCGACCCGGACGGCCGGGAGCTGCCGCTCGGGCTGCGCGGCGAACTGTGCGTCGCCGGGGCCGGTGTCGGCATCGGCTACCGCGACGAGCGGCTGACCGCGGACCGCTTCCGCGAGCACCCGCGCTTCGGCCGCTACTACCGGACCGGGGACCTCGCCAAGTGGCGGCACGACGGCACCCTGGAGATCCTGGGCCGCGCCGACCGCCAGGTGAAGCTGCGGGGAAACCGGATCGAGCTGGGCGAGGTCGAGTCGGCCGCGGCGGCGTTCCCCGGTGTGACCGCGGCGGCCGCGGTGATCGCGGGTGATCCGACGGCGGACGGGCGACTGACGCTCTTCGTGCTCACCGCGCAGGGCGAGGAGATCGTCCCCAAGCTGTGGGAGCACGCCCGGGCGGTACTGCCCGCCTCGTTCGTCCCCAACGACGTGGTACCGGTCGACAGCCTGCCGACCACCCCCAACGGCAAGACCGACTACCGCGCGCTGACCGAAGCGGCCCTGGCCCGCGGCACCCGGCGGGCACCGGTGCCCGGCGCGGCCGCGGCCGCCGCTCCGGCAGCGGCGCCGGCGCCGGCGCCGGACGGTGACGGGTTCGTCGAGGCGCTGCGCGAGCTGTGGGCGGAGTTCCTCAAGACGACCGCCGACCAGGTCACCCCGGACACCAACTTCTTCTCCAGCGGCGGGCATTCGCTGCTGGCGGCGCGTCTCGCGCGCCGGGTCGAGAAGAGCACCGGCGCCGCGGTCAGGCTCGCCGACATCTTCAACGCACCCACTCCCGCCGGGCTCGCCGTCCATCTCGCGGCCCACCGGGCTGCCCGGGCGACATCCGGGGAGACGACGTGAACGGACCCGTGACCGACCGGCGGACCACGTCCGACCTGCTCGGCGAGCACTGGTGGAAGCTGCTGGAACTGTCGGCGGCGAGCTGTGGCGAGCAGGACGGCTTCCTCAGCCTCGGCGGCACCTCCTGGGCCGCCGTCCGGCTCAGGGCACTCGTGCGCGAGCACCTGGGCGCCGAGATCCCGCTGACGCTGCTGCTCAAGGACAATGTCTCGCTGGCGCGGCTGCGCGAACACCTGGCGGCCGCCCCCGGGGCGGAGCCCGGAGCGGGCCGCGCGCAGGACGGCCCGGCCGGCCCGCGTCCGGCCGCGGTCCACACCCGTTCCCGGCTCGCCCCCGCGCAGCGCCGGATGTGGATGTTCGGCCGGATCCATCCCGACTCCGCCGCTTACAACGTGGTGGCCGCGCTCCGGCTGCGCGGGAGTGTCCGGCTCCCCGAACTCCGGTCAGCACTGGCCGATGTGACTGCCCGTCATGACGCACTCCGGGCCTGCGTCGACCAGTCCCGGCCCCACCCTGGCTCCGCCGAGGGCGAGCCGCAGCTGGTCTACGCCGACACCGTGCACTCCGAGCTGCGGGTGAGCACGACCGAGGCAGCCCTCGACGGCGTCATCGACGCCTTTGTCCGGGAGACGGCCGAACGCCCGCTCCCGATGACCCAGGCACCCATGTGGAACGTGGCACTGCTGCGCTCGCGTACCGCCGAGGACAGCTGCCTGGTGCTCTCGCTGCACCACATGATCTCCGACCAGCACGCGCTCGACCTGCTGCTGGCCGACCTCGCCGCGGCCTACACCGCGCGGTGCGGTGCGGACGGCGGTCCGGCGCGGCTGCCTGCCGCACCCCGGTTCGCGCAGCACGCGGAGGCAGAGGCCGACGCGGTGGGCGACGCCCGCTGGACGGCGGACCTCGACCACTGGCGGGAGCTGCTCGGCGACGCGCCGCGCGACTCCTCGCTGCCCTTCCTGCTCCCGGCCCCCGACCGGCCTTCCTTCGCCGGACTGACCCACGCCCGGCCGCTGGGCCAGGAGCGCAGCGAGCGGATGTCGGCGTTCGTCCGCGACCACGCGGTCACCCCGTGGTGCTGGTGCTCTCCTGTGTGGCCTTTGTGCTGGCGGCCTGGTCGGGCCGGGCCGGCGTGGTCCTGGGCATGCCCGCCTCCCGCCGGCGCAGCTCGGACGACGACGGCCTGGTCGGGTTCCTGGTCGAGAGCCTGCCGGTGCGGATCGACCTGGAGGGGCACGCCGACTTCGCCGCGCTGCTGCGCCATGTCAGGGACCGGCAGGTCGAGGCGCTGGAGCACGGTACGCCGACCTTCGACGCGATCGTCGAAGCGCTGGTGTGCCCACCCGGCCCACCGGCAACCCGCTCTTCCAGGTCTGGGTGAACGATCTCAGCGGCATCGCCCCCGCGCCGTCGATGCCGGGCCTCGACACCGAGCTGGTCGACACGCCGGGAACCGCGGCCCTGTTCGACGCGAACTTCTACCTCCGGCGCTCGGACTCCGGCTACCGGCTCGACCTGGTGCGCTCCCTGGACCGGGTACCGGCGGAGGTCGCGGACGAACTGGCGGACCAGTGCCTCGCGGTGCTCGACCAGGTGCTGGAACGGGCCGACACCCCTGACCGAGCTGGACCTGGTCACCGGCCGGGGCCGGGCCGCGGGCGCCGACCTCGGACTGCCACTGCCCGCGCCCGTCGCGCCGGGGCCCGGAGCCGGCATCGTCGAGCAGGTGCTGGCCGCCGCGGCGCGGCACCCCGCGGCGCCCGCCCTGCTGGCGGCGGACGGCACGGCCGTACCGTACAGCTGGCTGGCCGAGCAGGTCGGGACCCTGACCGCCCGGCTGACGGCGGACGGCGTGCAAGCCGGCAGCGTGGTCGCCGTGGAGGCGGCCCGGGGCCCCTGGCTGCCGGTGGCGCTGCTCGCGGTGTGGCGCACCGGAGCGGTCGCCGCCCTGCTGGACGGCACCCTCCCGGCGCTGCGCCTGGCCGCCTGCTCGCGACCTGCTGCGCCCGCTGCGCGCACTGCGGCTGCACACCGCCGCGGACCAGGCCCCGGAGCTGCTGGCCGGCGCCACGACGCCCCGTACGCTGCCCGGCGCGAGCCATGTGCTGTTCACCTCCGGCACCTCCGGCACGCCGTCCGCGGTGGTGGTGCCGCGCGGGGCACTGGAGGCCGCGCTGGCCTGGTACGAGGAGGCCTACGGCGCGCGGAGCACCGACCGCACGGCGCTGCTGGCGGGCCTGGGACACGACCCGGTGCTGCGCGACCTGTTCGTGCCGCTGAGCCGGGGCGGATCGGTCGTGCTGCCGCCGGAAGGCGCGGCGGGCCGGCCGGGCGAGCTGCTGGAGCTGCTGCACAGCCGCGCGGTGACCCTGCTGCATGCCACCCCGCGCTGCTGGAGCTGCTGGTCGCCGGGCACACGGAGCGGCCCGGCCTGCGGCTGGACGCACTGCGGCTGGTCATGTCCGGCGGTGCTCCGCTGACCACCGGCCTGGTCCGGCGGCTGCGCGGGCTCACCCAGGCAGCCGTCGTCAACGCCTACGGGGCGACCGAGACCCCGCAGATAGCGGCCCACCACCTGGTCGCGCACCGCTACGGACCGGTGGCCGCGCCCGGACCGGACGAGACGACGGTCCCGGTCGGAGCGGGTGCGGCCGGTTCCCGTGCGGTGGTCCTGGCTCCCGACGGCAGTCCGGCCGGGATCGGGCAGCGCGGCGAGATCCTGATCCGCGGCGCCCTGCTCGCGCGGGGGTACCTGGACGGCTCCGGACCGCAGCAGCGGTTCGTGGCCGACCCCGGGGGCGTACCGCACGCGGGCGCCTACCGCACCGGGGACCTGGGCAGGCTCGACCCTGCGGGGCGGGTGCATGTCGAGGGCCGGATGGACCGGCAGGTGTCGGTGAACGGCTACCGGGTCGGCCTGGAGGAGGTCGAGGGCGCCGCTCTGCGGCATCCGGACGTCCTGCGGGCCGCCGCCGCGCTGACGGAGGACGGCAGGCTCGCGGTATGGGTCGTGGCGCGTCCCGGCAGCACGCTGACCGAGGCCGCGCTGCGCCGTCAGCTGTCGGCGCTGCTGCCGCCGCTGGCCGTGCCCTCCCTGATCGTGCCGGCCGACGGACTGCGGGTGGACGCCAACCACAAGGTGGTGGTCGATCCGGCCACGCCCGCCACGCCCATTGCGCCCATTGCGCCCGCCGCGAAGAACGACACCGCGGACCCGGCCCGGCCGCCCCTGGCCGCCGGTTCGGCCGCCGCGGTCCTGGCCGCGCAGCTCCGTGCCCTGACCGGGCGGGACATCGACCCCGACGAGAACTTCTTCGACATCGGACTGAACTCGATGACCCTGCTGCGGCTCCACGAGTCGCTGCGGCACGCGCTGCCGGACCAGCCCGCGATCACCGGACTCACCGTCACCGACCTGTTCACGCACCCGAGTCCGCGGGCGCTGCTGCGGTTCCTGTCCGACCGGAGCACCGGGGACGAAGCAGCACGGCACCGCCGCACCGGCGTGAGCATCGCCGACTTGAACAACGCCGGAGAACGCCGCAGGGCGATCCGCCGACGCATCCACCACGAGGGGCGAAGCACCCATGAATGAGCAGTTGGAGCCGATCGCAGTCATCGGCCTCGCCGGCCGGTTTCCCGGCGCACGTGACACCGACGCCTTCTGGCGCAATCTGCGCGAGGGCCGGGAGTCGGTGCACTTCCCCTCCGACGAGGAGCTGGCCGCGGCCGGAGTGCCACCGGAGGCGCTCAGCGACCCGGACTATGTGAAGGCGGTGGCCGCGGCCCCCGGTATCGACGAGTTCGACGCCCGCTTCTTCGACTTCTCCCCCCGCGACGCCACCTCGACCGATCCGCAGATCCGGATCTTCCTGGAGGCCGCGCACGCCGCCATGGAGAACGCGGGGTACGACCCCGAGGGGATCAGCGACGTCGGCGTCTTCGGCTCGGTCGGCGTCAACCGCTATGTGGACCTTTTGACCGGGTCCGACCACAGCACGGTGCGCAGCGCGTCCGGGATGTCCGTCGGTGTGCTGAACAACTCGGACTACGTCGCCACCCTGGTCTCGTACAAGTTCGGCTTCCACGGCCCCAGCATGACCGTGCAGACAGCCTGCTCCAGCTCCCTGCTGACGGTGCACCTGGCCGCGCAGGCGCTGCGCAACGGCGAGTGCGAGATCGCCCTGGCGGGCGGCTCCGATGTCGAGTTCCCGCTCGGGCACGGCCACTGGTGGGCGCCGGGCAGCCCGATGACCCCCGACGGCCACTGCCGTCCCTTCGACCGGGACGCGAACGGCACCATCTTCGGCAGCGGCGCCGGCGTGGTGGTGCTCAAGCGGCTCAGCGACGCGCTCGCCGACGGCGACTCCATCCGGGCCGTCGTGCGCGGAACCGCGGTGAACAACGACGGGTCCGGCAAGGTCGGCTTCAGCGCCCCCAGCGTCACCGGTCAGTCCGCGGTGATCGCCGAGGCACTGGAGAGGCGGGCGTCCACCCCGCCCAGATGTCCTACGTCGAGGCGCATGCCACCGGTACTCCGTTGGGCGACCCGATCGAGGTCACCGCCCTCACCCAGGCGTACCAGCAGCTCGCCCATGGGGAGCTGGCCCCGGGGAGCTGCTCGATCGGTTCGGTCAAGGGCAATGTGGGGCACCTCGGGCACGCCTCGGGCGTCACCGCCCTGATCAAGGTGGTGCTGTCGCTGGAGAATGAGCAGCTTCCGCCGAGCATCAACTGCGACGAGCCCAACCCCAAGCTCGGCCTTGAGAGTTCGCCGTTCCGGGTGAACACCGAGCTGACCCCGTGGCCGCGTACCGCGGGCCGGCCGCGACTGGCCGGCGTCAGTTCGCTGGGCATCGGCGGCACCAATGTGCACGCGATCGTCGAGGAGGGGCCCTCGCCCGCGCTGACCGCTCCCGACGGCAGGGAACGGGTCCTGGTCTGGTCGGGCAAGACTCCGCAGGCCGAGCGCGACTACCGTGACCGGCTCGCCCAGCACCTGGCCCGGGCGGGCGGGGCCGCCTTCGCCGACACCGCCGCCACCCTCCAGCGGGGCAGGACCGCCCATCTGCACCGGGCGGCACTGGTCGCCGCCGACGCGGACGCCGCCGAATCCGCGCTGACCGACGCGCGGGCGCCGAAGGTGGTGTTGGGGCGCGGCGTCGCGGCACCGCGGGGCATCGTCTTCCTGCTGCCCGGGCAGGGCACGCAGCACACCGGGATGGCCCGGGGGCTGTACGGCACCGACGCCGCGTTCACCCGCGCCTTCGACCAGTGCCTCGACCTCTTCGACGACCACGGGATCGCGGTGCGTACGGCCTGGCACGGCGCCGAGGGCGACGAGCTCCAGGGCACCGCGCTGGCCCAGCCGCTGCTGTTCGCGGTCGAGTACGCGCTCAGCCGGATGTGGCTGTCCTGGGGTGTGCGGCCCTCCGGGCTGCTGGGCCACAGCATCGGCGAGCTGGCCGCGGCCGCGGTCGCCGGAGTGTTCAGTCTCACCGACGGGGCCGCCCTGGTGGCGGCCCGGGCCCGGGCGATGGCGCAGGCGCAGACCGGTGGCATGTACGCCGTCGCGGCGTCCGCCGAGACGGTCGCACCGCTGCTGCCGCAGGGCCTGAGCCTGGCCGTCGACAACGGGCCCCGGCAGACCGTGGTCGCCGGCCCCCTGCCCGAACTCGATGCGTTCGCCGAGGTGCTGAAGGCCCGCGGGATCTCCGCCCGGCCGGTGCGGACCTCGCATGCCTTCCACAGCCCGATGATGGCGGCGGCCGCCGAGACCTTCGAGCGTGCCTTCGACGGTGTCGAGCTGCACGCACCGGCCATCCCCATCCACTCCGCGGCCACCGGGCGCCTCGTCACCGACGCCGAGGCGATGAGCCCCGGCTTCTGGGCGCGTCAGCTGGTCGACCCGGTCCGCTTGGTCCGGCGCTGGGCACCCTGCTGGCGGACGCCGATCTGCTGCTGCTCGAAGTCGGTCCCGGACGGACGCTGGCGTCGCTGGCCACCCGGCACCCGGCGCTGGATCCCGCACGGCACACGGTCACGGCCACCCTGCCGCGGGAGCGCGAGGCCGGCGACAGCGGCGACTGGCGCTCCGCCATGGACGCGCTCGCGGTGATCTGGACCGGGGCACGACGTGGACTGGGACGCGGTCGGCCAGCAGGTGCCGGTCCGGCGCATCCCGCTGCCCGGCTACCCGTACCAGTCCGTACGGCACTGGGTGGAGACGCCCGCGGCCCGGGGCGGGGCCGGGCAGGCCGCTCTCCCCGGCGGGCAGGACATCCCTCCGGTCACGGAACCCCTGAGCACACAGTCGGCGGGCACCGAACCGGTGGGGACGGCCGGGACCTGGCCGGCCGACGGCGCGGCGCAGGCCGGGCAGCCGGAAGCCGCCGCCTCGCCCTTCACCACCCTGTCCTGGGTGGAGACGCCCGCCCGGCCGGCCCGCGGCCGCCGAAGGACGTTCCGGTGGTGGCGCTGCTCCCGGCCGACCCGGACCGCGCCCTGGAGCTACCGTCGCCCTGCAGCGGCCGGGATGCGGGTGACCCGGTGCAGCCCGGCGGCGGCTACGAGGAGAAACGGCTCGGGCTTCCGGATCCGTCCGGGCGCGGCCGAGGACTTCGAGGAGCGGATGTTCGCGCCGCTGGCCGACCGCGGCGCACAGCCCCGGGTCCTGGTGCACGCCTGGACGCACGGCACGGCGGAGCCGCTGACCTCGTCCACCGTGCACGAGCGGCTCGACGACTCCTTCCACAGCCTGGACGCTCACCCAGCAGGGCGCCCGGCATGCGGCGCGGCGCCGGGATGCCCGCGCTGCTGGGCTCACCCAGGACTGCGTGACGTCTCGGGCGCCGAAGCGGTCGACCCCGCGAAGGCGATGACGCACGGCCTGGTGCGCACGATCGCGCTGGAGGACGAGAGCGTGGTCTGCAAGCTGGTGGACATCGGCGGCGGTGTCCGGCCGGACACCCTGGTGGCGGAGCTGGGCGACTGGCAGGTCCCTGGGGTCGTCGCGCTGCGCGGCGACCGCCGCTGGACCCGTACCGAGCAGGAGTTCCACCCCTGCCCAGCCCCCGGCCCGCGCTGCGGCAGGGCGGCGTCTACCTGATCACCGGCGGGCTCGGCGGCCTCGGCATGGAGGTCGCCAAGGGCCTGGCCCGGACCGGGCTGCGTCCCCGGCTCGTGCTGCTCGGCCGCAACCGGAGGGGAGGAACTGGAGCTGGAGCGCTGGCCGCCGGGGACGCGCGGACGGCCGGCTCGTCGCGGACCTGGCGGAACTGGCCGCGTCAGGTGCGGAGTACCGGGCTTCTGCGACGTGACCGACACCCGCTCGCTGCGCCGGGCGGCGGACGTCGCGGTGGCCCGCTTCGGCCCGGTGAGCGGTACTGCACCTGGCGGGCGTCGCGGGCGACGGCATGCTGGCCTTCCGGACCGTGAGCGGACCAGCGCCGCTGCTGGCGCCCAAGGTCTCCGGCACGCTGGCACTGGCGGAGCTGTTCGCCGACCGCCCAGCTCGACTTCTTCGTCTCCTTCTCCAGCCGCGCCTCGGTCATGGGCCTGCGCGGTGGCGGGGACTACGCGGCGGCCAACTCGTTCCTGGACGGGTTCGCCCACACCTCCGCGCCGGCCGGATGCGCATGCTGAGCATCAACTGGCCCGCGTGGAAACACCGTCGCATGGCGGTGCCCGCGCTGGCCACACGCGACGGCCTGCCGAAGGACGCCGCCCGGCGGATCTGGAGCACCGAGCTGCGCCGTCCGAATGCCCCGCGCTGGACGAGCACCGGATCTCCGGCAAGGCCGTGCTGCCCGGAACCGGCCATCTCGACCTCGTGGTCCGGCCTTCCGGGCCGAGGTCCTCGGCGGACGCCCGGCCCCGGTGCAGCTCACAGACGTGGTCTTCCTGCGGCCGCTGGTGGAGACCCGGGCCCGGCTGGAGGTCTCCTGGGAACCCGAGGAGTCCACCGACGGGCAGTGGCGCTTCACCGTGGCCTCGGTTCCCGCCGGAGCGGGGAAGCCGGGCGGCAGGTTCATGTGACCGGCAGTGCCGCCGAGAGCACCGCGTCGGCCGGCCGGGTGGACACGGCGGACCTGCGGGCCCGGCACACCCAGCGGCGGGCCCGGGCCACCGGCCGGAAGAAGCCGCAGCGGCTGTTCTCCCTCGGCCCGCGCTGGAACAATGTGGTCACCATCGACAGCGTGCCCGGCGACCGGGCCGAGCACCTGGTCTCGCTGGCGCTGCCCGAGGTCTTCGCGGACGAGACCGGTGGTCACGCCCTGCACCCCGCGCTGCTGGACTCGGCCACCTCCCACGCCCGGGACCCGGAGCGCGACTCCTTCCACCTGCCGTTCATGTACCGCTCGCTGACGCTGCACGTGGCCTCGCTGCCGCCCCGGCTGCTGAGCCACATCCGCCGCCAGGACAGCGCGGACGGGCTGATCGTCGCCGATGTGACGCTGCTGTCCGAGGACGGGCAGCTGCTCGCCGCGATCGAGGGCTTCACCATGCGGCGGGTGGAGGACGGCACCTTTGTCGAGGCCGCCGCCGCGCCCTCCGCACCGGCGTCCACCGCGCCGTCCGCACCTGCGGACGGCCCGGCGCCGGGTCCGGCCGGGGTTCCGCTGGACGGCGCGCTCGCCGTGCAGTCGGGGATCGACCCCGGGACGGGCGCCCGGCTGCTGCTGGACCTGCTCGACTCGGTGACCCCCGCCAGGTCGCGGTCGCGCCCTTCCGTGACGGCGCGCCGATACCGGTCGCCGCACCCCGCAGTCCGGCTGTGCGGACCGAGTCGGCGGTGGCCCCCGCCCCGGCCGCGGCCTCCGTCGCGGCGCCCGCGGCACCTGTCGCGGCGCCCGCGGCTCCGGCCCGGGCAGCCGCCCAGGCCCCGGCCCCGGCCCCGCAGGAGCCGGCGGCCGGCGCCGATCCGGTGGAGGAACGGCTCCGGCAGCTGTGGGCCGCCTCGCTCGGCATGGAGTCGATCAGCTCCGACGACGACTTCTTCGACCTCGGCGGCAACTCGCTCACCGCGGTCGAGCTGATGTCCCAGATCCGCAAGCACTACGCGCTCAACCTGAGCATCGCCGCGCTGTTCGACTACCCGACGCTGCGCACCCTGGCGGCGGAACTGCGGACGAGGGGCGCGCACTGATGGCGGGACACCGGCACCGCACCGACACCGACAAAGGTCCCGGCCCCCGGCCGGCCCACCTGCTCGGGCTCGCTCCCGGCTGGGGATCTGGCGGCTGACGGCGCTGCGCGGCGCGGGCATGCCCTTCGACTGGCTCCAGTCCCTCACCGCCGCCGACGGCTCGCCCGCCGGGAGCGGCGGAGCCGGCCGGTTCCTCGCCGAGCAGCGCTTCCTGGAGGCGCTCGCCTGGCAGAACCCTGCCGCCATGCGGAACTGGGTGGCCCGGCACGCCGCGGCGCTGCGGGACGGCGAGGAGCTGTCGCGCGGCGCCAAGCGGGAGGCGCTGCTGGCCCGTTACGCACAGCGCTACTGCGCGAAGAACGACACCATCGGGTTCTTCGGCCCGGTCGCCTGGGCCCGCTTCGACGAGCGGGCGGCGGGGCTGCGGCAGACCGGGGCAGCGGAATCCGCAGCCGGAGCTCGCACTTCGAGACCTGGGCACTGGAGGCCCTGGCCGGGACGTGGAGCGAGGACGCCTCGCTGACCCCGTACCTGCCGGTGCGCCTGCACCCGGCGGTGTACTTCGACGGCGCGGCGATCCACCGCCCGTGGCGGCCGCCGGAGCAGGCCGGGGCCCTCGCCGCAGCCGTGCTCGCGGCGGTCGCCGCCGGGGGTCACCGGCCGCGCCCTGCTCGCGGCCGCCGAGGGCGGGTTCTCCGCCGCCGAGGCGGCCGCGGAGTTCGACCGGCTGCGCGGCCTGGGCGTGCTCGACGTCGGCTTCACCGTGCCGCTGGACGAGCCCGGAGCTGCGGCTGCGCGAGCAGCTCGGGCGGATCCCCGACCCGGAGGCCGCCCGCGCCCCGCTGGAGCAGCTGGATCAGCTGGACCGGCTGCGCCGGACGGTCGCCGCGGCCGCCGGCGACCCGCTCGGCACCCACGAGGCGCTCGAGGAACTCGGCAACTACCTGGGGGAGGCGGCGGGCCGGACCGCCGCGCGCGAGAAGCGGCAGACCCTGTACGGCCGCTCGTTCCTCTACCAGGACAGCCGCCGGGACCTCGATGTCACCATCGGCGGGGACCTGGTGGACGCGCTGCGCGCCCCGCTCGCGATCCTGCTGGACAGCGCGCGCTGGCTGGCCGCCGAGGCCGCGGAGGCGGTGTCGGAGCAGGTGCGGGCCCGCTTCCGGGAGCTGCGGGCCCGCTCGCAGGACGTGCGGCTGAGCGAGCTGTACCTGGGCGTGGCGGACGTACTCGCCGGCGCGCCGGGCACCGTCGTCGACGAGGTGTCGGAGGACTTCCGGCTGCGCTGGGCCGAACTCCTGGACGCCGCGGACCGGACCGCCGGGGGATCCTCCGACGGCGAGGTGCGGCTGAGCACGGACCGGATCGCCCCGCTCGCGGCCGTCCTCTTCCCGCACCGCCGCCCGGCGTGGTCCGGTGCCCGCTATCACAGTCCTGACCTGATGCTGGCCAGGACCGGCGGCCCGGACGGACCCGTCCAGTGGGTCCTCGGGGAGCTGCACGTCGCGCTCAACACGCTGGAGAGCCGGGTCTTCCACACCCAGTCCGACGACCGGGACGAGCTGCGTGACGCGGTCGCGGCGGACATGGGCACAGGGCGCGTACTCGCCCTGCAGCCCAACGACTCACCCGAGGTCACCCCGCGCACCTATCCCCCGCTGGCGGTGCATGTCCCTGGTGCCTACGCCTACTGGTCGTTCGGCCGCGACTCCGGGGCCCCGGAGGGGCGGTCACCTGGCCGGCGACCGCGCTGCGGGTACGCGAGGACGGCGGCACGCTGACGGTGGAGCCGCCGGACGGCTCGTGGTCCGCCTCCGTCACCGAGGTACTCGGCGAGTTCCTGACCGCGCTGGTGGTGAACCGGTTCCAGCTCCGTCCCAAGGGCGCCCACGCCCCCCGGGTGCTCCTGGACGACCTGGTGATCTGCCGCGAGAGCTGGCGCATCCCGGTCGCCGAGCTGGAGGCCGCGGCCCGCAAGCCCGGCACCCTGGCCGCCGAGCTGGCGGCCAGGGGGGTGCCCCGGCATCTCTTCGCCCGCACCCCGGCCGAACCGAAGCCGTTCTATGTGGACCTGGAAGCCCCGCTGCTGGTCCGCAATCTGCAACGGGCGATCCGGCTGGCCGCCGCAGGAGAGGGGCTGTGCCTCGACCTCGGGGAGATGCTGCCGGGCCCGGAGCACCTGTGGCTCGCCGACCAGGACGGCGGGCAGTGCACCGCGGAGTTCCGGCTGGTGGCAGTGGACGAGGCAGAGCCGCAGACAGTGGCCATGACCGCCATGACCGATACAAGGAGAAGCTGAATGACCATGACGACCCATTGGCGGGTACTGCGGCAAGGCGTCCCGGCCGGCCCCGGAGCGCCCGGCACCGTAGTCGCGGTGGACTTCGGGAAGAGCCGGTCGGAGGCGGGATTCGCCGATCTCCTGGCCCATCTGGACCCCGCGTACACCGTGCTGGAGACCGTGCCCCCGGCCTTCGGCGTGCACGACCCCGAGGCGCTCTCGCCCGAGACCTACACCCTGGGCTGGACCGAGGCGCTGGCCGAGGACGGCGCACCGGTCCACGCCGTACTCGGCTACTGCATGGGCGCCGCACTGGCGCGGGCCGGGCGGCGCGGCTGGCCACCCGGCAGACGGTGCCGCCCGCGGTGATCCTGGTCGACCCCGAACTCCCGGTGCCGGAGAGCTTCTTCGCCCAGTTCGCCGGCTCCGTCGAGAACCTGGCCGACGAACTGACCGAGGACGAGCTGGCGCAGTCCCTCGCACGCGGGCGACAGGCGGTGGACAGCGCCGACCCCGCCGAGGCCTGCGCCACCCTGACCGGCCTCTACCAGGAGCTGTCGCTGCTGGCGTTCACCCGGGCCGAGCTCGGGCCCGAGCTCGCCGCCGAGGCCGCCGAGCGCTTCGACCGCTTCCTGGCCTACCTGCTGGCCGCGAGCCGCAGCACCACCCCCCTTCGAGCCCGGCACACGTCGCCGTCACCTCCGCCGTCCCCGGTGCCGCCGCGCGCCACGCCGAGCAGCACCAGTCCTTCGACGTACCCCGCCTGGACCTGCTGCGCCACCCCGGCGTGGGCCAGGCCCTGTCCGAACTGCTGCGTGCCCACGCGCAGTCCCCGTCCCCCGAGAAGGCCTGAGATGCCGCAGCTGAACGCCTCGGAGCAGAACACCCTGGCGGTGGACGTCCGCGACCTGCGCGGCGTGTCTACGAGACCCGGGGGTGGCGCGGCCCGCGCACCAGCCGGACCGCGCTGGACGAGGTGAACCTCCAGGTCGCCCACGGCGAGGTGCACGGCCTGCTCGGCCCGAACGGCGCGGGCAAGACCACGCTGGTCAAGATCCTGGCCACCACCCTGCTGCCGACCTCGGGCACGGTCCGGGTCTACGGCCACGACGTGGTGGCCCAGGCCGCCGCCGTGCGCCGGGAGATCGGCCTGGTCCTCGGCGGGACCGCGGCCTCTACCAGGGACTGACGGCACGTCAGAATCTGAGTTACTGGGCGGCCCTGCAGAAGCTCGACCGGAAGGAGACCGAGCGCCAGCTCAAGGACGTGCTGGAGCGCTTCGGTCTGGCGGACCGCGCCGACGTCAAGGTCGAAACCTTCTCGCGGGGCATGAAGCAGCGCCTCCACCTGGCCCGGGGCCTGGTCGGACACGCCCGCCTGATCATCCTCGACGAGCCGACCATGGGCATGGACCCGGTCGCCGCCCGCGCCTTCCGCGACCTGGTCCGGGCGATGCGGGACGAGGGCAGGACGCTGCTGCTGGCCACCCACGACATGGCCGAGGCCGAGGAACTCTGCGACCGGGTGACCCTGGTCAACGAGGGGCGGATCCTCACCACCGAGTCGCCCGAGGCGCTCAGCACCCTGATGTCGCGTCACGGGCACATCGACGTCGAGGAGGCCCCGGAAGCGCTGCTCAAGGAGATCGCCGGCCTCGACGGCATCGCCTCCGTCGAGCCCGCGGAGCAGGGCGCGGCCCGGATCCGGCTCCAGGACGGGGACGCCGCGGGCAGGGTGCTCTCGCTGCTGGTGGCAGCCGGAGTGACCCGCATCAGGACCGGCCGTCCCAGCCTGGACGACGTCTATGTGGACATGCTCGGCGAACGCGGTCTGAAGGTGTCGGCATGAGCGTCTTCACCGCGGCCTTCCGGCTGCAACTGACGATCTTCCTGCACGCGATCGGGCGGGTGTCCATCGTCATCGCCCTGCCGTTCCAGGTCCTCATCTTCATGTCCATCACCCGCTACGGCGGCCGCCCGGGCCTGGACCAACAGGCCGTACTGGCACCGGCGCTGGCCGGCGTGTGGACCATGTCGCTGATGCTGGCGGGCGACATCATCGACTCGGACCGCTGGAGCGGGGTGCTCGATGTGGTGCTCTCGGCGCCCGCCTCGTTCTTCGCGAACCTCCTGGGCCGCTGCGCCGCCGTCGGCGCCCTCGGCCTGGTGTGCTTCGGCGAGTGCTGGGTGTGCGCCACGGTCTTCTTCGGCGCCGACCTGTCCTTCAGCCACCCCGGCTGGTTCGCCGCCGGACTGCTCGCCACCTGCCTGGCCACGGCAGCCACCTCCACCGTGATGGCCACCGTGTTCGTCCTCGGCCGCACCGCGCTGGCCTTCAAGAACGCCCTCAACTATCCGATCTACGTCCTGGGCGGAGTCTTCGTGCCCATCGCGGTCCTGCCCGGATGGCTGCACCCGCTGTCCCGGATGATCTTCCTCTCCTGGAGCGCCGACCTGCTGCGCGCCGCCGCCGCGCCCGGACCGATGCGCGAACCCTGGCTGCAACTGACGGCGATCCTGCTGCTCAGCGCGGCCACCCTGGGCGCGGGCATCTGGTGCGCCCGTCTCGTCCTGAACCGGATCCGCAGCACGGGCCGGGTGATGGCCGCATGACCGGCGCGCTCACCTCCCGACTGGCCATCACGCGCAAGGCGGCCGGCCTCGGCTTCGCCGAGTACCGCGCGAGCTACACCCTGCGGTCCTGGATCTTCGGCTGGGGACTGCGCCTGGTCTTCCAGGTGATCTTCTTCGCGACCATCGGCAAAGTGGTCGGCGGCGAGGACACCGTCCGCTATCTGGCGATCGGCAACATCGTCGGGGTCGGCACCATCGAGTCGGCCGCCTCGGTCCTGTCCATCGTGCGGGACCGCCGCAACGGCACCATGTCGCTGCTGATCGCGGCCCCCGGCGACCACCTGGTCGCCCTGCTCAGCCGGGGTCTGGACAATGTGCTCGCCGGATTCATCAGCTCCATGGCCGTCATGCTGGTCATCGTCCCGGTCTTCGGAATCCCGCTGCCGGGGGCGGCCACCCTGGCCGTCGCGCCCATCATCGCGCTGGTCTGCTTCTCGGTGTACTGCTACGGCGCGTTCATCGGGGCCATCGTGATGCGCTTCCCCAACGCGGGCTGGGGCGCGCTCAACGTCTCCTACCTGCTGCTGATGGCCTTCACCGGCATCGACGTGCCGGTCTCCTACTGGCCCGGCGCCATCGGCGGCCTGACCGCGCTGTTCCCGGTCACCCACGGGCTGAGCGCGCTGCGGCACCTGCTCGCCGGCGCCCCGGCCGGCAGCGTCCTCGGCCAGGTCGCGCTGGAGGCGGCGGTGTCCGTCGGCTGGCTGGCCGCCGCGGCACTCCTGCTGGCCGTACTCATCAAGCGGGACCGGCGCAGCGGCGGACTCGACACCTCCCGCTGACACACAGGAGACCTCATGAACATCACCACCCACGAGGCGGGCGGCATCGAGGAGCTCGGGGCGGAACTCCGCGGCACACTGCGGGCGCCCGGCGGCACCGCGCACCTCGTCGCCGAGGTCGCCCGGCTCGAACTGGCCGAGACCCTGCGCGGGACCCAGGTCCGCTACGTCCTCGCCCGCGCGGACGGCGGCCGCTGCGTCGGGGTACTGCCGGTGTACCGCACCACGGCGGCCCTCCGCCGGGGATCGCCGGTCTCGCGGCGGAACGGGCCGGAGAGCCGGTCCACCTGCTCGGATCACCCGGCGCCGTCGGCAGCCACCTGGCCGTCGACCTGGACCTGGACCCGGCCGGACGCGCCGCCTGCGCCCGCCTGCTGCTGGAACACGGCCTGCGCATCGCGGACCGGGACGGCCAGGGGCCGGTGCTGCTGCCCTACCTCGACGCCGACCGGCTGGCGCTGCTGCCACCGTCCTGGGCGGAGAGGGCCGTTGCCCGCTCCGAGCCCGTGGCCGTGCTGGACGTCAGCTGGAACAGCTTCGAGGAATATGTCGCCGCGCAGGGGCAGACCCGCCGCCGGAGCATCCGCCGGGAGCGGCGCCGCTTCCTGGAGAGCGGGATCGTGGTGACCGAGGAAGACGTGCTGGACGTCTGCGAGGAGATCGCGCCGCTCGTCTTCCAGGTCGAGCAGCGCTACGGGCGGGCCACCACGGCGGAGCAGCTCGAGTTCTACCTCACCGGACTCGGGCTCGCCATGGACGACAGCGGCTTCGCGCTGGTCGCCCGGCGCGGCACCGGGATCGTGGGGGCCGTGGTCGTCCAGGCACTGGACGACGAGTGGGTGCTCCGCTGCTGGGGGTGCGACTACGCCCGCACCGACCGCGAGTTCATCTACTTCAACATGGCCTTCTACGAGACCGTCGGGCGCGCCACCGCACGCGGGGTCCGGCGCATCCGGGTGGGCCCCGAGTCCATCGACATGAAACTCACCCGCGGCTGCACGGTCGACGAGCTGCACACCCTGAGCCTGCTCCGCTGACCGGCGGACGCCGACCGCACCCCCACCCAGTGAACAACCCCGACGTGGAGAACCCCCGTGGATTTCAGCCTCTTCTACTTCGCCGACGAGTCCCAGGACGAGCAGGACCGCTACCGCCTGCTCATGGAGGGCGCCCGCTTCGCCGACACCCACGGCTTCACCGCCGTGTGGACGCCCGAGCGGCACTTCCATCCCTTCGGCGGCGGATATCCCAATCCGGCGCTGACCAGTGCCGCCGTGGCCGCTGTCACCGAGCGGGTCGCCATCCGGGCCGGCAGCGTGGTGGCCCCCCTGCACTCGCCGGTGCGGATCGCCGAGGAGTGGTCGGTGGTGGACAACCTGTCGCACGGCCGGGTGGGCGTCTCCTTCGCCTCCGGCTGGCACAGCGGCGACTTCGCCATCAGCCCGGGGAACTACGCCGACCGCAAGCAGGTCTCCATCGACACCGTGGACACCGTGCGCAGGCTCTGGCGGCGGAGGAGATCGAGCTCGTCGACGGGGTGGGGAGCCGGTCCAGGTGCGGACCTACCCGGCGCCCGTGCAGCCGGAACTGCCGATCTGGCTCACCACCTCCGGCAGCCCGGAGACCTTCCGGGCGGCCGGGCGGATGGGCGTGGGTGTCCTCACGCATCTGCTGGGACAGGATCTCGACGAGCTCGCCCTGAGCATCGCGGAGTACCGGCGCTGCTTCGCCGAGGCACAGCAGGGCGCTCCGGCGGGCGGGCCGGCGGCGTCGAACGGCCATGTGGTGCTGATGCTGCACACCTTCGTGGGCACCGACCGCGAGACCGTGCGGGAAACCGTGCGCAAGCCGTTCAGCGACTATCTGCGCAGCTCCATCCGCCTGTTCGAGCGCACCGCCAGCGACGCCGGCCCGGAGGACCTGCATCCCGAGGACGTGGAGTTCCTGGTGCAGCAGTCCTTCAACCGCTACTTCGAGACCAGTGGCCTGTTCGGCACGGTGGAGGACGCCGAGCGCGTGGTCCGCCGGCTGGAGGCGGCCGGGGTCGACGAGGTCGCCTGCCTGATCGACTTCGTCGGTGACACGGACGCCGTGCTGAGCGGTCTGAAGCACCTCGACGAGCTGCGCCGCAGGTGCGACGGCTGACGGCGGTGGCCGGCCTTCCCCGGTGACCCGGTCACCCGGTGCCGTCGCGGAAAGCGGCCGACGGGCGACCCCGCTGCCTCCGGCGGCCCCCGCGCGGGCCCGGCGGCGGACCGGCGACGCGACAGAAATCGCAGGCCAGAAAGGTGGGGCCGCCCCGACTGGCATACTTCTCCCGAAATGGTGCGTGGGCAGACGGGGAAGTCGGATGAGCGAGGCAGAGGCCGGGGGCCGGGAGACGGCTGGTGCCCCGGATTTTGCCGGGCTGCTGCTTGAGTTCCGGCTCGCCGCCGGCCTCAGCCAGGAGCGGGCCGCGCACGCGGGCGGGGTGAGCGTGCGGGCGCTGGCGGACCTGGAACGCGGCCGGGCCCGTGGCCCGCAGCGTCGCACGGTCCAGGCGCTGGCCCGCGGCCTGGGCCTGGACGCGGCACAGGCGCAGCGGCTGGAACAGGCCGCGAGCCTGGGACGCTCACGCCTGCGGCCGGGCCCCCGGCCGGTGATCACCGCGGTCGGCACGGCACTGCCCATGCCGCGCGCGGTCGCCGACTTCGTCGCCCGCGACCGCGAAGTGGCCGAGATCACGGCGATGCTGGGGCGGGGCGACGTCGCCCATGCCCCGGTGGTCCTGGCCTGCGGACAGCCGGGCCTGGGGAAGACGGCGTTCGCCGTGCACACCACCTACCAGCTGGCCTCGCGGTTTCCCGACGGGCAGTACTCCATCGATCTGCGCGGCATGGACGAGGAGCCGACCAGCCCGCACGAGGCGCTCGGCCGGGTGCTCTCGGCCCTGGGGTGGCGGCCGGCGCCGTCCCGGCCGGAACCGAGGCGAGAGCCGGGCTGTTCCGGACCATCGTCCGTGACCTGCGGGCGGTGTTCCTGCTGGACAACGCGGCGGACGAGGAGCAGGTCCGGCCGCTGCTGCCGGGCGCCGGCCGTTCGCTGACCTTTGTCACCAGCCGCCGGGCCCTGTCCGGGCTGGAGGCGGTGCACCGCGTCGAACTCGCGCTGCTGCGGCCCGAGGAGTCCGTCGAACTGCTCACCCGCATCGTCGGTCCGCAACGGGTCGGGGAGGAGGAGCAGGCGGCGCGCCGCCTGGCCGAGCTGTGCGGGCAGCTGCCGCTGGCCGTGCGCATCGCCGGGCAGCGCCTGGCCAGCCGCTCCGACGAGCGGCTGGACAAGATGGCGGTACAGCTCGCCTGCGAGGAGCGGCGGCTCGACCTGCTCCAGGCCGGCACCCTGCGGGTGCGCGGTGCCTTCGAGCTGTCGTACCGGCAGCTGTCACCGGGCGCGCAGACCGTGCTGCGCCGGGCGTCGATGACCGTCGGCGTCGACTTCAGCCTGGAGAGCGCCGCGCGGCTGGCCCGGCTGTCGATCCGCGAGACCGCGCTGCACGCCGACGAACTTGTCGACGCCGGGCTGCTGCTGCCCCATCCGACCGCGGAGCGGTACCGCTTCCACGACCTGCTCAAGGTGTTCGCCGGGGAGCAGTCGGCCGGCCAGGAGGCGGCCGGGGAGCGCGACGCGGCGCTGGACTGCTTCGCCGAGTGGCTGCTCGCCCGCACCAGGGCCGCCGCCTCGCACTTCGACGCCAAACGCCGGCACGACAGCTCGATCGTCGACCCCGATCCCGCCACCGCGCCCGCCGACCGGGACAGCGCCAAGGCCTGGCTCGAGGCCGAACGGCCCGAGTGGCAGGCGGCGCTGTACCGGATGCTGGCGGTCGGCCGCTACCGCGAGGTGATCGCCACCGCCGACGGACTGCACTGGTTCGCCGAACTCAACCAGCACTGGGACGTGTGGGTGGAGGTGTTCCGCTGTGCGGCCCGGGCGGCCAACGCGCTGGGCGACCACCGCGACGAGGCCAAGCAGCTGAACAATCTCGCCTGGTCCTCCGTGTCTCCGCGGACGACCCGAGGTGGCCCTGGCGCGTCCCGACGCCGCAGCCGCGGTGGCCCGCCGCTCGGACCCGGACCCGGAGCAGCTGAGCTGGTCGCTGGCGCACGGGGCCGCGGCGCTGCACCGCCTGGGCCGGGTCGACGAGGCCATGGAGCGGCTCCGGCTGGCCGTGGACGTGCTGGAGCCGCTGACCGCGGGCTCGGCCCGGCTGGCCGAGCTCTACGCGCTCAACACCCTCGGCAGCCACCTGCGTCAGGCCGGCCGGCCCGGGGAGGCCCTGGACCTGCACCACCGCAGCGACGCGATCTGCCGCGCCGGAGTGCCGGACCAGCCGCCGGAGCTGATCGCGCTCTACCGTGCGGCCACCCGCCTGCACATCGGCAACGACCTGGCGGCCCTCGAACGGTGGGCGGACGCCGAGCCGTGGCTGCGGAAAGCCCTCACCGCCTTCGAGCCCGCGGGCATGCCGACCTGGCTCGGCCCCTGCCAGCTCGCCCTGGGCCGGGTGCTTGCCCGCCTCGGTCGGTGCGACCAGGCCCGCCCGATCCTCCTCGCCGCCCGCGAGTCCCTGGCCGAGGTACGCAGCCCGCAGGAGGCCGAGGCCATCGCCGAGCTCGAAGGGCTCTGAGGGCCCTGATGGCTGCGAGGGCTCGACGGGCTCCGGGGGCTCGACGGGCCGGTCGGCCTCCGTCGGCAGCGGTGACCGGCGGGCCCGGTGCGGGGACGGGCCCGCACCGGTCACCACCCAGGGGTGCGGCGCTCACGCATGTGCGGCCAGCGGCTCCAGGCGCATGCCGTGCAGCCAGGCCACCTTGTCGTGCAACTCGGTCTGGCTGAGTGCGGAGAGCATCGCGTTGCGCGCCACCGCGCTGTCGCCGGTCGGATGGTAGACCTGCGTTCCCATCTCGCGGGCGACCAGCTGGGTTCCGGCCGTACGCTGCCGGCGTGCGTCGGCGTACCGCGCCAGGCGCTCCGGGACGGCCTCCGGGCCGCAGTCGAGCAGGGCGCCCAGCACCACCGCGTCCTCCAGTGCCTGGCAGGCGCCCTGGGCGGCGTACTGGAGCATGGGGTGGCGGCATCGCCCAGCAGCGCGACCCGGCCGTCCGTCCACCGGTCGACCGGGTCACGGTCGGCCAGCACCCAGCTCTTCCACTCCTCGCCCAGTTCCAGCAGCGCGCGGGCGGGACCGCCGATACCGGCGAACTCCGCCCGCACCTGCTGCGTGCTCACCGGCACCCCGGTCAGTGCCTGTTGGGCCTGGTTGTCCTTGGTCGCGGCCAGGTTCAGAAAGCGTCCCCCGCCGATCGGGTAGTGCACGAAGTGCCACTTGGGGCCCGCCCACAGGGTCACCGTGTTCCAGCGCAGTTCCTCGGGACCCGCTCCATCGGAATGACACTGCGGTAGATGGTGTGGCCGGACAGGCGCGGCTCACCGTCGTCGACCAGTTGCGCGCGGACCCGGGAGCGCAGGCCGTCCGCGCCGATCAGCGCGTCACCGGTGAGGCCGGGACCGGTCGGGGTGAGCACGCCGACCCGGCCGGGCTCCTGCCGGTAGCCGGTCACCTCGGCGGCCGGGACCAGCTCGATCCCGTCGTGCTCCCGGCAGCTCTCCAGCAGCGGCTGGTACAGGTCGCTGCGGTGGACCACCGCATAGGGGTTGCCGAAGCGGGAACGGTAGCCGCCGGTCACCGACATGCTGACGATGCGCTCGCCGGTGGCGCCGTCCATCAGCCGCAGTTCGTCGATGAACACCGCCCGCTCGCGCACGGCCGCACCGATGCCGAGGGCGTCCAGGGCGGCGAAGGCGTTGGGTGCCAGCTGGATTCCGGCGCCCAACTCGGTGAACTCGGTGCGCCGTTCCAGAACCGTGACCCGGTGACCGTGGCGGGCGACGCTCAGGGCGGCCGCCAGGCCGCCGATGCCACCACCGGCGATGATGATGTGAGTCATAGTCAGACGTACTGCCCTTCAGGGGAGTTGATTGCTGGTGCGGGCGGGCTCCGGGTCCGGCGGCCGACCGTGCGCGGGCCGCGTGGCCGGAGCAGCGGGCCGCGCGGTCGGAGCAGCGGGCCGGGTTCAGCCGCCGAAGGCCAGGCCGCGACCGGCCAGGGCCGGGTCGCCGAAGAGTCCCTCGGTGACCGCCTCGACCTCGAACGCGCTGCTGAACACCGGCGGGTAGCCGATCAGGGCGCCGATGCGGCTGGGCGTGGCCGCGGCGGCCGCCTCGGCGGACTCCCACAGGAAGACCGCTCCCCAGCGCTGTGTCTGCGGATCCGAGATCCAGAACTTCACCCGCAGGCCCGGCATCTGCGCGAAGTGCGGCAGGGCCTCGTCGCGCAGCACCTGCCGCAGCGACTCGGCGGACTGCCCGGATTCGGTCAGATCCCACCAGGCGATGACGGCGTGCATCAGCGCAGCACCCCCGCGATCAGCTCCGCCAGGATCGGCAGGCCGTCCTGACTCAGTACGGATTCGGCGTGGAACTGCACCGAGGCGAAGCGGGTGCCGCGCAGGGCGTGCACCTCACCGCTCTCCGGGTCGGCGCAGATGTCGAGCGGTCCGAAGCGCGGATGCTCCAGCCGGTCGCTGTCGCTGCGGGCCGCGAAGGTGTTGTAGAAGCCCACCCGGCGCGGCCGCCCGAAGAAGTCGATCTCGCGCTGGACGCCCTGGTTGGGCTGGTCCCGGCGCTGGATCCGGAGCCCCAGCACGGCTGAGCACCTGGTGGCTCAGGCACACGGCGAGGAACGGGCGGTCCTCCGCCAGCAGGGACTCCAGGGTGCCGCGCAGCCGGGCGATCTTGGGATGGTCGTCGATCCGCGGGTCCCCGGGCCCGGCCCCATCACCACCAGGTCGAAGTCGCGCACCTCGTAGGGCTCGTCGTAGCGGCGGATGGTCACCGTCAGTCCCAGGGAGGACAACTGATGACCGATCATGGAGGTGAAGGTGTCCTCGGCGTCCACGATGAGCACCGTGCCGGTCAGCGGCCCGGCAGCGGCCCCTGCTGTCGGTGCGGCCGGCGGCGCCGGCGAGCCAGAAGTCCGCGAGGATGTCGTTCCGGCGCCCCAGGGCGTCGAGCACCTCCGGCTCCGCCGCGAGCGCGACCGGTTCCCGGTGCGCCAGCGCGCCCAGCAGGCCCTCCACCTTGCTGCGGGTCTCCTGCGCCTCCGAGGCCGGGTCGGAGTGCCGGACCAGGGTGGCGCCCGCGCCGATCCGCACCTGGCCCGAGGCGTCGATGTCCGCGGTGCGGATCAGGATCGCCGAGTCCATCGCCCGGACACCGGCCTCGTCGCGTCCGATCAACGCCATGACGCCACTGTAGTAGCCCCGGCCGCCCGGTTCGTACCGGTTGATGACCCGGCAGGCGCTCTCCAGCGGGCTGCCGGTGACCGTGGGGGCGAACAGGGTCTCCCGCAGGATCTCGCGGACGTCCCTGGTGGTGTGGCCCTCGATGAAGTACTCGGTGTGGGCGAGCCTGGCCATCTCCTTCAGGTAGGGGCCGATGACCCGCCCGCCGTCCTCGCAGATGCGGGCCATCATCTTGAGTTCCTCGTCGACCACCATGTAGAGCTCGTCCGCCTCCTTGGTGTCGGCCAGGAACGCGTTCACCCCCCCAGCGGTCCGGTCACCGGATAGCGGTAGGTGCCGCTGATCGGGTTCATCACGGCCCTGCCCGCCTGGAGGCTCACATGCCGCTCAGGGGTCGCGCCGACGAACGTCCGCTCGCCGGTGTGCACCAGGAAGATCCAATAGGCCCCCCGCTCGCGCAGCAGCAGCCGCCGGAAGAAGGACAGCGCGCTGCGGCGCGAGTAGTCCGTGATGTCGACGCTGTAGGTGCGCCGCAGCACGAAGTTGGCGCCCTCGCCGCTGCCGATCTCGGCGGAGATGATCTTCCGGGCGAGCTCCGCGTACTCCTCGTCCGGGTGTCGAACCGGCCCTCGCCGAGGCTGATCGGCTCGTCCGGCAGCAGCCGCAGGGCGTCGGCGAGCGGGAGCCGCTCCTGCTCCGCCACGGTCATCGCGATCAGCGGCGCGCCGTCGTCCGCGCGACATACCCGCGCTCGGTGATCTGCCGGTAGGGGCCACGACCAGCGTCTCGTGGTGCGCCCCGGCCCTGGCCGGCTCGGCCGGGAGCGGGATGTCGGCCAGCAGCTCGATCACGGACACCTGTCCGGTGAGCACCTCCAGCGTCTCCTGCCCCCGGCCTCCGGGCGGTACAGCAGCGCGAACGGTTGGGCGGGGCTCTCCAGCAGCCGCTCGAACAGGGCCGGGCCGGTCGGGCGCTTCAGGTCGGCGGCGGTCACCGGAGACCCCCAGCCCGGCCAGGGCGGGCGCCGCGGCCTGGAGCTGCTTGAGCACGGTGCCGGTGGTGGTGGCCACGCCGCAGCGCTCGGCCACGTACTCCAGCGCCATCCGGTGGTGCTCGGCCGAGAAGTCGGCGGTCGCGTCGGCGACCAGGAAGGGCTGGATGTCGTTCGTGAACGCCTCCAACGCCGTTGCCAGCACCCCGACATGGGCGTACACCCCGCACAGCACCAGCTGGTCGCGTCCGGCCTCCCGCATCCGCCGCAGCAGGTCCGAGCGGAAGAAGGCGCTGTAGCGCCACTTGACCAGGAGCCAGTCGTCCGGCGCGGGCTCCAGGCCGTCCACGATCCGGCGGTCGTCGTCGGTGCTGTGCATGCCCGGGCCCCAGAAGTCCCGCAGCAGGCCGCGGTCGGCCGGGGTCATGTCACCGGGCTGGGCGGTGTAGGCGACCGGCAGCGACAGGGCCCGGGCGCTTTCGAGCAGCCGGGCGGTGTTGCGGACGAGCCCGGTTCCCGGCTCGGTCTCCGCGGGGAAGGCCCGCAGGAAGAACCGCTGCATGTCGTGGATCAGGAGTACCGCCCGGGCCGGGTCCACCTCCCAGGTGGCGATGTTGCCGGGCAGGTCCGCCTCGGTGGGCAGCGGAAGGCTTTGATTGCGGGTATTCCAGTCATGCTGTCCTCCAGGGTCAGACGCCGAGCGTGGCGCCGCCGTCGATGGTGAGGGTCTCCAGGGTGATGTGGCCGGCCGCCTCCGAGAGCAGGAAGAGCACCCCCCGCGATGTCCTCGGGTGTGGCGATCTTGCCGAGCGGGATCCCGAGCCGGTACTGCTCCGGCGAGCCGTCGATCGAGTGCTGCGGCCCCTCCCCTCCGCCCACAGGGCGGTGAGCATGGGGGTTCCGGTGGAGCCGGGGGCGATCACGTTGCAGCGGATGCCGTACCTGGCCACCTCAAGGCCGAGGCACTTGGTGAACATCGCCACCGCGGCCTTGGAGGCGGCATAGGCGGCCATGTCCGCCCGCGGGGTGGCGGCGGCGTTCGAGGCGACGCTGACGACGGCGCCGGAGCGGCGCTCACCACCGGGCCACCACCGCGCGGGAGACCGTGACGGTGCCGTGCGTGTTGACGGCGAAGGTGTCCGCCCAGTCCTCGTCGAGCTCGCTCACCTGCCCCAGCCGCAGGATCCCGGCGGCGTTCACCAGCTGCCCGATGGGGCCGAGCTCGTCCTCGATCCGCGCGACCGCCGCCTCGACGGCGGGATGCGAGGTGATGTCCACCGGGAAGCCCACCACTGTGGCCCCGGCGGCGCGATGCGCCGCGGCCCGCGCTTCGAGCGCGTCCGCGTCGCGGTCCAGCGCGGCCACCGCGACGCCGCGACCGGCAAGGGCGTCGACGACGGCCGCTCCGATGCCGCCCGCGGCACCGGTCACCACGGCCACGGTTCGTTCCACGGCCATCAGATCCCCACGCGGACGCGACGGCGATCGCCTGGGCGGGGTTGAGCCGTGGGTCGCAGAGACTGGTGTAACGCGATCCCAGACCGGACAGCTCGTGCGGGCCGGAGACGCACTCCAGGACATCCGCGGGCGTGGTCTCCAGGTGCAGGCCCGCGGCCACGCCCCGGCGGCGGTCACCGCCTCCTGGAACATCCGGACCTCGGCGACCAGGGCGTCCACGAACCTGGTCTTGTGGCCGTCGGGTCCGCCGACGGTGTTGCCGTGCATGGGTCGCACAGCCACAGCGCCGGGTGTCCCGCGCTCCTGACCGCCTCGACCAGCGGCGGCAGGGCCGTGGCCGCGTGTCCGACGCCCATCCGGGCGATCAGCGTGAGCCGGCCCGGGACGCGCTCCGGGTCGAGGCTGCCGCAGACCGACAGCAGCTCGTCGGCCTGCATGGTGGGGCCCACCTTGCAGGCGACCGGGTTGGCCACGGCGCCGAGGAGGGCGACATGCGCGCCGTCCGCCTGCCGGGTCCGGTCCCCGATCCACGGCCAGTGCGTGCTGGCCAGGAAGGCCCCCGCCCGCTCGTCGTGACGGAGCATCGGCAGTTCGTAGTCCAGCAGCAGCGCCTCGTGCTGGTCCAGACCGGCGCCTCCACCGGGCCCGCGCCGACCACGGTGCGGTTGCGCAGGATGTCCGTCGCGGCGCGGGCCGCCCGGTAGCCGCTCACCAGCCGTTCCGGCGCGTGCCGCCGCTCCCCGGCGTCCGCGGCCGGGCCGTTGACCATATGCCCGCGGTAGACCGGGAGTTCGGTGCCGTCCACGGTCTCCACCGGGCGGGACCGCGGCTTGCCGAACTGGCCCGCGATCCGCCCCACCCGCACCACCGGCTTCTGGGTGTTGAGCTTCATCACCCCGGCGAGGGTGTCCAGCAGCGCGGCCTTGCGGGAGACATGGAACAGATTGCACTCGGTCGGGTCCTCGGCGCAGTCACCGGCCTGGATCACCTGGACCCGGCCGGCCGCGGCCTCGGCCAGGATTCCACCGAGCGAGTCGACCTCGTCCCAGCTGACGAGCCCGGGCATGCAGCTCAGTTCGCCGACCGCGTTGGCGAGGTCCGGCGACGCCGCCCAGTCGGGCTGCTGGGCGGCGGGCAACGACCTCAGGAATTCCAGTTCGGCCTGGATCGAGCTCAGGCTCGGCGCGCCTGGCCATGTCATGGCTGTACTCACTGAATCCTCCATGGAAAAGGGGTGCCTGGGCAGGACGGAACCCGGGCAGGGCGGAACCCGGACGTCGCTGGGCGCGTCGGACCGGTTCCGGTGCCGGGTTGCGTGTGGGCGCGCGGCGGAGCAGGGGCGCGCGGAGCGAGAGCGCGGAGCAGGCGGGGCGGGGGCGCACGTCGGACGGTTCGTCCGGGCCTGCCGCGCTGTCGGACCCCGGCCTGGTCCGGCCGGGAGGCGCGGCCGCTGTGCGGGCCGCGCGGGAGTGCTGCTTGTCCGCGGCCGGCGGGCGGCGGTGACGGAAGGGCCGTGGGCAGGACCGTGGGCCCGGCCGTACGGGGTACGGCGCTTCGGCGCCGTCAGCGGTTGTCCGGCGAGTTGTCCGGGAAGCGCCCGGGACAAGCGGTGGGTCGCCCGGGCGGGCGGTGCGGGTTCCGGGCGGCCGTGCGGCAGCCGCCCGGACCGGTGAGGTCAGGCAGTCGCGCCTCCGTCCACCACGAGGTCGTGGCCGACGACGAAGCTGGACTCGTCGGAGGCGAGCCATAGCACGCTGTCGGCGATCTCGCGGGTCTCGGCGACCCGGCCGATCGGGACCGCGTCACGGACCCGGGCGTCCCGGGCGGCCTGGTCCTCACCGGAGCGGTAGGACATCGGGGTGTCCGTGCCGCCGGGGCTGACCGAGTTGATCCGGATGCCGGAGCCGATGTACTCGCGCGCCGCGTTCCGGGTGAGCACGCTCACCGCCGCCTTAGAGGCGGCATACGCCGACATGCCCGGACGGCGGCCGTGGAAGCCGATGTTCGAGGCGCAGTTCACGATCACCCCGCCGCCGTGCTCGCGCATGTGGGCGATCTCGTACTTCATGGACAGCCAGATGCCGGTGGTGTTCACCGCGAAGACCGAGGCCCAGACGTCCTCCTCCAGCTCCGCGGTCGGAGCCGGCTTGCCGACGGTCCCCGCGTTGTTGAACGCGATGTGCAGCCCGCCGTGGCGCTGCACCACCTCGCTCACCAGGTGGGAGACATCGGCCGACTTGGTGACGTCGGCGACGACGTAGTCGGCTGCTCCGCCCGCGTTGCGGATGTCCTTGGCCGTCTCGGCCAGGATCTCCTCACGGCGTCCGGCCACCACCACGGTCGCGCCTGCGGCGGCGAAAGCGGCAGCGGTGCGACGGCCGATGTTGGTGCCCCCGCCGGTGATCAGGGCCACCTTGCCCTCGAAGCGTGCGGACATGAGAACTCTCCTCTTGACGTGCGGTTGTGTCTGAATTGCTGGGACGTAGTGGTCTTGGCGACGGCCGCTACCGGCCGGGGTCGGCGCGCTCGGCCGCCGAGCGGCGTACCAGAGCAGCAACTCCGCTGACGGCGAAGAGAATTCCCGCGACAGCCAGGGCGAACGAGTAGCCGCCGGCCGTGGCGGCGCCCGGGGCCGAACCCGTGGCGCGGAGATGGAGCGAGTGTTCGGCGGCGGCGGAGGCGAACCCCGCCAGCCCCAGTGCGGGCCCGATCTCCATAAAGGTGTTCAGCACCCCTCCGGCCATCCCCGCCTCGTGGTCCGGCACCCCCGCTGTCGCGGAGACCGTCGCCCCGGAGAAGACCCCACGATCCCGATCGGGAAGAGCAGCAGGCCGATCAGGATCGGCCCGGCGTAACTCGAGTGCTGTCCCAGCCGGGAGATGAGCAGCAGCCCCGCCCCCGACAGCAGCAGGCCGCAGGCCAGCACCGTCCGCGCCCCGAACCGCCGGATCGCCTTGCCCGCCTGGGAACCGGCCGTCAGCTGGGCGCAGCTGAACGGGATGAAGGCGGCCGAGGTGAGCAGCGGCGACGCCCCGCGGACCTGCTGGAGGTAGAGCGACAGGAAGTAGAAGATCGAGGACATGCCCGCCGAGCCGAGCATGACCACCCACAGGGCCAGCCCCCGCTTGGGTTCGACCAGGAACGTCAGCGGGACCAGCGGGTTGGCCGTGCGCAGCTCGACGACGACGAAGGCGGCAAGCAGCAGGCAGCCCGCGGCGATCGGCCCCCAGACGACCGCCCCCGAGGCCGTGCCCACGCCCGCCAGCCCGTAGGTCAGGGCGGTCAGGCCGCCGGTGATCAGGACGCTTCCCGGGACGTCCAGCGTCCGCTTCGCGGCCGGCTGGGAGGCCGGCAGCAGCCGCCCGGCCCACACCAGGCCGGCCAGGGAGAGCAGGACCGGGACGGCGAACTCCCAGCGCCACGAGACCGCGGCGGACAGCACCCCCGACAGGACCGTCCCCGAGGTGGCCCCGAGCGCGGCCAGGGTCCCCCACACCGCCATCGACCGGGAGTAGTCGTCCTGATCCGGGTACAGCAGCCCGACCATGGACATCGCGGCGGGGGCAGCCAGGGCCGCCCCGCTCCCTGGGCGAATCTGGCCAGGATCAGCACGATCCCGTCCGGAGCGAAGCCCGCCGCCGCCGAGGCCGCGCCGAACACGGCCAGGCCGACCACCAGCACCTGCCGCCTGCCCACGCGGTCGGCGAGCCGTCCCCCAGCATCAGCAGGCCGCTGAAGGACAGCCCGTAGGCCGTACTGGCCAGGGTGCGCTGCGCGTCCGACATCCGCAGGTCGTGCTGGACCAGCGGCAGTACCGGGGAGAGCATGGATGAGAGATCAGCACCATGGACGGCGGCGAGCAGCAGGAATCCGCCGCGCTGCCGCCGGCCCGTTCGGCCCCGCCGGGCCTGCTGCCGGCACCTGCCGGGCCGCGCTGTGGTCCGGTTGCCGCTGGGGGGCATGGACGCCTCTCTTTCCTGCCGGAGCCTGCCCGGGACCGGCTGTGGTCCGGGCGCTTGGGGATGTGCGGTACGGCTACTTTGTCCCGGTGGGACCGGCCGCGGCGGGCGCGGCCTGGGTCGGCTTGGCCTGGCTCGACTTTGCCTGGGTCGGCTTCGGCTTGGTCGGCTTCGCTGCCGGGGCCGTGCCGGGGAGGGCGATCGACTGGGCGTGGTGGAACACGTCGCCCGGGTCCCATGCGGCCTTGACCTGCTGGAGCCGCTCGTACCCGTCCTTGAAGTACAGCTGGTGCCAGGGGACCCCGGAGCTGTTCCACTCGGTGGAGTCCAGGTCGGCGTCGGCGTAGTTGATGAAGCAGCCGTCGGTGACATCGTTGGGGACCGGGACACCGCCGGTGGCGGAGTACACGTCCTGGTAGAACTCACGCATCCACGACAGGTGGGCCGCGTCGTCGGCCTCGTCGTACCAGAAGCTGATGTAGTGCAGCTTCTGGACCGCCTCACGCTGGGCGACCGCGGTGGCCGACGGATCCACGGTGTTGATCTTCCCGCCGAACGTGGTGAGCATCACGATGGACATGGCCCGTTGTAGTCGGTCCGGGTCAGATGCTTCCAGAAGGCGGCCAGCTGCTCGTCCGGGAAACCCTGCTTCATATAGGCGGACTTCGCCTTGAACCGGGTCGTGTGTCGGGCGCGGTGAATCCGGGCCACAGGGTGACGGCATGCTGCCAGGAGATCACCCGCTGGTCCTGGACCTGATAGGCCACCCCGACACCGGAGTTGACCGCGCTCAGGAAGTCCTCCAGCAGGGCGGCGGCGTTCGGCAGACCGGCGTCTATCTGGGTGGACATGGAGAAGGACCCGGCGGACACATGGGTCGGCTTGAGCTGACTGAACAGCGAGGCGTACGGCCCGGTGGCCGAGCTGTTGGCGGCGCACCACTCGCCGAAGTTGCGCAGCAGGGTGGTGAAGGCGGCCTGGGTCATCGACGCCCAGTCCCAGGAGACAGAGCTGACCAGGAGGTTCGCCGGGGGGCGCGGCAGCAGGGTGGCCGGATCCGACCCGGTCGCCCCGGGGGAACGGAGCAGGTACTTTGTGATCACGCCGAAGTTGCCGCCGCCGGCCCCGGTGTGGGCCCACCACAGCTCTCGGTTCGGGTCCGCCGCGTCGCGGGTCGCCACAACCTTGCGAGCGGTGCCGGAGGCGTCCACGACCACCACCTCCACGCCGTACAGGTGATCCACGGTGAGACCGTGCAGGCGGGACAGCGCCCCGTAGCCGCCGCCCACAATATGCCCGCCGGCTCCGACCGTGGGGCAGGTACCGCCCGGAAGAGTGACGCCCCAGCCCTTGTAGAGCTTGCTGTACACATCACCGAGCACGGCGCCCGGCTCCACCACGAAGGCCGGGTACCGCGGGTCGAAGTAGACGCCGTCCAGCTGGGACAGGTCGATGACCGCGCGCACCTCCTGGTTGGTGACGAAGTCCTCGTAGCAGTGCCCGCCGCTGCGCACCGCGAACTGCTTCCCGGACGAGGTGAGCTCCTGTACTGCCTGCACCACCTGGTCGGCGTCACCGGCCAGTCTGACCTGGTCGGGTGTGCCCACCCATCTGCGGTTGTGCCCCCAGACCAGGTCCGGGTAGCGGGGATCGGCGGGATCGACCGTGACCGGTCCGAACCCGGTGGGCGAGGCGGTGGCCGCAGCGGTCGCCGCAGCGGCATCCTGGGCCGGCCCGAAAAGCGGGGGAGCACGGCTACGGAGCCGCCCACAGCCGCGGTTCCGGCCAGAAAGCTGCGACGCGAGATGCGATTCATCATTCCCCTACGAGATAATCATCGTTCGGCGTTGAAGTCGGCCTGTGACAGGCAGGCCTGCGGGTTTCTGATTCATTGACGGCGCGGATACCGCGGGTACGGGCGGAAGCCGGACAGGCGCTCAGAGCGCGGCCACCCGTAGCTTTTCCGTCATCGCGTCCGCGGTCGAGGAGAAGTCCGCGGTCAGCTCCCGAGATATCCGCGACTCACACCGGCCGCGGCGGCCGAGGCGTCCTCCGTGAGCGTGAGCAGCAGAGTGAGCGTCAGCCTGCCGTCACCGGTCTCGCCGACCTGGTTGGCGATTTCCGCGAAGTCAGTGGTGTCGGAACTCCGAAAAGTGATACGCCAGGCCGCCTTGTCCGGTTTTACCCGCTGCCGCAGGATTCGCTTCCCCCGGTGCGCTTCACGGAGGTATCCGCCGTCCGGGTAGCGTTCCACGACCCGGCATTCCGTGATCGCCGGGACATATCCGACCGGATTCTCCGCCTTGTGCAGCATGGCCTCCCACAGCGCCTCCCGGGTGACCCGCTCCCCCTCGTCGGCTGCCGTATCCACAACGCGCGTCCAAGAAAGTGTGATCTGCATTACTCCCCCTGCCCCGGTCGGACTTCGTGTGCAGTTATTTTCTACCAATCCCTTCCGGCCACCGGTATTGAACCTTCGTCCAAGCACCTCCGGAACACCGCTCTCAGCTCGCGGGCCCGGCCCCGGTCAGCTGGACGGCCGCCGGTTCACTCTGCGCTGGTGGGAGACGATCCCGGCCTGCAACCTGGACTCCAGGCCGAGCTTGGCGAGGATCTGCGCCACATGGGCCTTGACGGTGCGTTCGGTGATGCCCAGCCGCTGCGCGATCGTCCGGTTCGAATAGCCGAAGCCGAGGTACGCGAAGACCTGCTCCTCGCGCTCCGAGAGGTCATTGGCCCGGTGCATCTCGGCCGACCAGTCGGGCGGGCACTCCCTCAGCTCCCGCTCGAACTCCGAAATCATCAGCAGAGTTTGCTGAGAGTTCATCATGGCGTGGTCCATCCTCGACTCGGTCGTTTCCATAAATGAATGACATGATTCGAGATCCCTGCCAGTGCATATCTGCCGCCCCGGCGCGTACTGCTCAGGGCAGGCGTCATTGCGGGCCCGAGCGGAGAGGTAGTGCTCCCGTTGCCGCGGCCGGGTCTCCCCCGGGTTTCGGGGCAGCAGCCGGATTCGTCGGCGGGACGGCGCCCCGGGACAAGGGGGCGGCGTCCCTGCGTAGCACCGGTACAAAATGGCAGTGGCACGGCGGCGTCATTGACTCGTCCCGTCGGCTGACCGCTGACCGCAGTTCGGTTTCCGGGAAGGCAAAAACAACCGCCTGGTGCACTGGATGACGGTCACCGGGCAGGCTGATCTCAGACGGGTAGGGGTCTCTTGCCGCAGGGCGCGTCATACAGCCCAGCGGAAGCTCAACGGATTCTGTGGCCCGGACAGAGGCCGAACCGCCCAGCATTCTCCACGCTGGCGCTTCCGGAGCTGACCATCATGTTCCCCGTACTCGCTGCATTGCCCCCGGCATCTTCGTCGCGAGTCTAACCATCCAGTTGGCACACTCTCAACGTAGTAGATCAGGTCGCGGCGAAGCGGCGGACGACACTCCGGACGTGATCGATCTGCTTCCGCCGGCCCGACCTGGACATGCGTGACCGGCGGTCGGGAGCGGCCACTTGGGCCCGACCGCCGGTGAAACGGGTCGGCCCGGGGCCGGGGTGCACCCGGGCCCGGGCCGAAGGAGTTGTCGCGGCTACACCAGGGCTGTCTCCGGCGTGGGCGAGTCGTCGAGCTGAAGCGGCTCGGCCGGCAGGTCGCGGTGCCGCCGGATCGGGGAGAAGTACAGGATGAGCCCGGACAGCGGAACACCGGCGGTGAGTATCCACAGAGCGGGGCGGAAGCCCAGCCAGGTGCCGAGCGCGCCGCCGAGCAGCGCGCCCAGCGGCATGGTGCCGTAGTTGAGGAACGCGGAGCTCGCGCCGACCCGGCCGAGCCAGCCGGGCGGGCAGTAGTGCTGGATGAAGGTGGACTTCACGATGTTGCCCGCCACCACGCCGACCGACACGGAGCCGTAGCCGACGACAAGCAGCAGCAGACCCACGCCAGGGGCGGTGAGCGGGATGAGCACGGCGGGCGTCACCAGTCCCAGCTGGCACAACAGGAGGGTGCGGCCGGTGCCCAGCCGGTCGGCGACCCGGCGCACGACCAGCGCGCCGAACACGCCACCGATGCCGCCGACCGTGGCGAGGGCGCCGATCATCCCGGCGGACAGGCCGATCTCGCGGACCAGGAAGACCACCAGGATGGACTGGTACCCGGTCAGCGCCAGGTTGGACGTGGCCCCGAAGAGCGTCAGGGTCCGCAGGTAGGCGTCGTGGGAAACCAGCCGCAGCCCCTCGCGGATCTCCTTCCCGAGTGCACCGCGCGACCGCTCGGCCCGCTCCGGCACCGGCTCCCGGTGCCGGATGCGGTACAGGAGCAGGAACGAGAGCAGGAAGGTCGTCGTGTTGACAAGCATCCCGTTGGCCGCGCCGACGAGCTGGATCAGCAGACCGCCGGCGCCGAGGCCGACGATCTGCGCGGCCGACTCGCTCCCGTGCAGCTTGGCGTTGCCCTCGGCCCGGTCGGCCGGGTCCAGCAGCCCGGGGAGATAGGCGCTGTACGCGGTCTGGAAGAACACCGTCGCGGCGCCCGTCAGCAGGGCCACGACGAGCAGCTGGCCCACGCCGAGCACCCCGGCCCAGGCCGCGACGGGAACGCTGGCGAACAGCACGAAGCAGATGATGTCGGCCCAGAGCATCACCGGCCGACGGCGCCAGCGGTCCACCCAGACGCCCACCGGGAGGCCGATGAGCAGCCAGGGCAGCCAGGGGGCCGCGTTCAGCAGGCCCACTTCGAAAGTGCTGGCGTGCAGGGTGGACACCGCGATCAGCGGAATGGCCAGCACGGTGACGGACTCGCCGAAGCGTGCCGCGACCTCACCCAGCCAGAAGAACCGGAAGTCATGGCTTCGGCGCAGCAGACCGCCCCGCACACCTGTGCTCGATCGGCGCTCTGCGCTCACGAGTTGAGATCCTTCAACGGCGAGCCGCTGTCCAGGGCCGCACCGGCGGCGATGAACCGTCCCAGCCCGTCGGCGCGGTCATGGGCTTCCTGGTCGGTGTAGCGTGCGGGACTGGCCTCGGCGCAGAGCGAGATGCTGCCCTCGCCCGGCCGGTAGTCGAAGAAGTACCCGATGTCGTCGATCGGCCCGGTCGCCAGAGTGTGCACGACTCCCCTGGAGTTCCCGAAGTTCAGGCTCCGGTCGAAGTCCAGGATGTTCACCACCGGGCCTATTTCCGAACGGTTCTGAGTTTTCGTCAGGTGGCGTCGGAGGTCCTCGTAGCGGTAGCGGTGATGACGCAGGGCCTGCCGGAACGCGGTCACGACGCGCTGGAACGCCTCCTCGATGCTCGAAGCCGGATCGAAGGCCACCCGCAGCGGCACAATGCCGGCCATCGGCGCGGCGATGCCCTGGAGCTTGCGGGTCCGCCGCCCCGACACCGCGAAGCCGAACGCCACCTCGTCCGAACCGGTCGACTGCCGGAGGTAGAGCGCGGTCATGGCGATCAGCAGCTGCGAGGGGGAGATGTCCAGCCTGCTTCCCTGTTCCAGGAGCGCACGGCAGACCGGGATCCGGCAGGTGGTGGTGGGGCTCAGCCTGTTCGTGGTCACGGGCGTCGGGTGGGGCTGTTCCCGGCCGCCGCCGGCCAGTCGGCCAACTGCGCCAGCCAGAATTCCCGGTCGGCCTCCTGGGCGGAACTGCCCAGATACTTCTGGTCGTGTTCCACCGCGTCGGCAATGGCCCCGAACGGGTTCGGCTCGGCCGGCAGGCCGTGCTGGAGCGCCGTGTAGTGGGCGGCGGTCCGCCGGGCGAGCGCGGCGAAGCCGTGCCCGTCCACGATGATGTGATGCGCGCGCCGGGTACCACGATATCGATCCAGCTTCAACAGGGCCGAGGTGAACAGCGATCCCTTGCCCATGTCGACCGGTTGCAGCATGTCGGGCGCATCCAGGCGACGGCCTCGGCGTGGGGATCCTGCGCGGCGCTGGTGTCGACGTTGTGGAAGGTCCACTTGGCGGGGCCGAGGATCTGCGCCGGGGAGCCGCCGCGTGCGGTCACGAAACGGCGCCGAGAGTACCGGCGTCATCGACCGCGAGGCGGGCCGCCTGCTCCAGAATCCGGGCGTCGACCGGCCCGTTGATCGCGTAGTAGTCGGCGATGTTGTACACCGGATTCAGCGGTTCGAAGACCTGCGCTATCCAGATCTCGGCCTGGGCTGCGGTCAGAGGAAGCTTCATGGGTCACTCCAGAGTTGCTTCGAGGGGGTGGGGGCCGTGCGCCGCTCACGGCGCGGCGCACGGCCCATCGCATCGGTCGTCCGTCGAGGTCGTCAGTCGCGGTCGTCAGTCGCGTCCGTCAGAGACTGTCGGTGGCGAGCCGGGCGGCCAGCACCGGTCCGATCTGGGCCAGTTGGTCCGGCCGGGTCAGCTCGCCGTGCCGTCCGGTCACCCGGTGAACCTCGATCCGGCCGGTGACATATGACTCCCAGTCAGCAGGCCGCCACGGACGGCCCGACTCCTCCCCGGCCGCCTCGAAAAAGAGGATGTCACCGAGGAACATCCGGGACTTGAACGAGTCCTGCATCATCGCGTTCCCGAGGAAGACTCCGGCCATGGCCTCCAGCGTGGCCTGGTCGAGCAGCGCAAACGGGCTGTCCGCCGACTCCGGGGAGTCGGGGTCGTGCCCGAGCGACTCAAGGAGTGCCCGAACGGCCTCCTGACCCGCCGGGAGCGGCGACGGGTCCGCGGACGAAGTGGCCCGTTCGAGAACCGGACGGGCGGAGTCGCTCGGGTAACTGTCCAGCAGCACCAGGGTTTCGACCTCCTCACCCGCCTCCTGGAGCCGGACGGCGAGTTCGTGCGCGACGATCCCGCCGAAGGACCAGCCCAGCAGGGCGTACGGACCGTGCGGCTGCACGGACCGGATCAGCCCCAGGTAGTCGTCGACCATCTCGTCGATGCCGGCCGGAGCGGCCTCCGGATCGACCAGTCCGCGTGCCTGGAGGCCGTAGAGGGGCCGGTCCTGGTCGAGGTGACCGAGCAGCCCGGAGTACACCCAGCTCACACCCGCCGCCGGGTGAACGCAGAACAGCGGGCGCGCCTCCGGCTTCGTGCTCCGGCGCAGTGGCAGCAGCGTCGCCAGCGCACCGTCGGTGTCCCCCGAACCGCCCAGCCGGCCGGCGAGGGTGGCGACGGTCGGCGCCTCGAAGAGGTCGCGGATGCCGAGTTCGGTGTGGAGTGTGGTGCGGATGCGGCTGATGAGGCGGGCGGCGAGGAGGGAGTGTCCGCCGTGGGTGAAGAAGTCGGCGTCGATGCCGATGGCGGGCTGGTCCAGGACTTCGGCGAACAGGGCGCACAGGATCTGCTCGTGGGCGGTGCGTGGGCTACGGCCGCCGAGGTCGCCGGTGGTGGTGTCGGGTGCGGGCAGGGCTCGGTGGTCGAGTTTGCCGTTGCCGGTCAGTGGCAGGGCGGGGAGGGTGATCAGGTGGGCGGGGAGCATGTGGCGGGGCAGCCGTGCGGCCAGGTGTCGGCGCAGCTCCTGGGGGTCGAGGGGGTGGCCGTCGGTGGGCACGGCGTAGGCGACCAGGCGCTTCTCGCCGGGGCGGTCCTCGCGGGCGACGACCGCGGCGTGGGCGACGGCGGGGTGGGTGGTCAGGGCGGTGGCGATCTCGCCGGGTTCGATGCGGAAGCCGCGGATCTTGATCTGGTCGTCGGTGCGTCCGCCGTACTCCAGGGTCCCGTCGGCGCGGTGGCGGGCGAGGTCGCCGGTGCGGTACATGCGCCCGCCGGTGGTGCTGTGGGGGTCGGCGACGAAGCGCTCGGCGGTCAGGGCCGGCCGGCCCGCATAGCCGCGGGCCAGGGCCGTACCGGCCAGGTAGAGCTCGCCCAGGACACCGGCGGGGACGGGGTTGAGGTGATCGTCCAGGATGTAGGCGCGGGTGTTGCGCAGGGGCCGGCCGATCAGCGGGCGGGCGTGGTCGGCGATGCGGGCCTGGGTGATGTAGACCGTGGCCTCGGTGGGGCCGTAGGTGTTGTAGGCGACCGTCCCGGCCGCCGCACGGTGGCGCAGGTCGTTCCACAGGGATTCGTCCAGCGCCTCGCCGCCGATCTCCAGGATCCGGGGCCGGGCCGGACGCGTCTCGTCCAGCAGACCCAGCTCGATCAGCTGACGGCAGTAGGTCGGGGTCATCTCCAGGTAGTCGATACGCTGCTCGCCGACGTAGTCGACCAGCAGTTCGGGGCTGCGCCGGACCTCGTCGTCGATCAGGTGCAGCTCATGGCCGCCCAGCAGCCAGAACAGCAACGCTCCAGGACGCGTCGAAGGTCATCGCCCCGACCAGCCCCGCCCGCAGAACCCCGCCACCGGCAGCCGTCAGATCCGCCGCGTAGACCTCCTCGAAATGCGCGTGGAACAGGTTCAGCAACGACCCGTGCTCCACCACCACACCCTTCGGCCGCCCCGTCGAACCCGAGGTGTACACCACATACGCCGCATGCTTCCCGCTCAACGGCACCACCCGCTCCGCATCCGAGACATCCCCCGCACTCCGCCGGCCAGATCAGCAGTGACCGCCGGGTCGTCCAGGCACAGGACACTGTCGGCTGTGGTGCGTTCCGCGTCCGTACGGCTGGTGATCAGCAGGGTGGGGGCGGAGTTCTCCAGCATGTAGGCGATCCGGTCGGCCGGGTACTCCGGGTCGACCGGGACGTAGCAGGCACCGGCCTTCATCACGGCCAGCAGCGCCACGATCAGGTCCGCCGCCCGTGGCAGCAGCACCGCCACCCGGTCCTCCGGACCCACGCCACGGCCGACCAACAGCCTGGCCAGCCGGTTCGCCCGACCGTTCAGCTCACCCAGCGTCAGGGACGCCTGCTGGTGGACCAGGCTGTCGCGTCGGGTGTGCGCCGCACGTGATCCTCGAAGATCTCCGGCAGCGTCCGCGTGTCCGCAACCACGTGCGCGGTGTCGTTCCAGCCCGACACGAGCAGTTCCCGCTCCGCACCACCGAGCAGCTCGACCGCCGTGATCGGCACACCCGCGTCCACGGCCACCGCACCCAGCAACCGCACCATCCGCTGACCCAGCGACACCGCACTGCCACGGTCGAACAGATCCGTCGCATACTGCAGCACACCCGCGATCCCCGCCGGCGCACCGGCGGCGTCCCGCTCCTCCGCGAAGGTGAAATCGAGGTCGAACTTGGCCGGGAGAGTGCCGACCGGCTCCTCCAGTGCGGTGATACCAGGCAGTTCGAGCACGCCCTCGGCATTGTTCTGCAGCGCCAGCATCACCTGGAACAGCGGATGCCGGCCAAGAGAACGGACCGGGTTCAGCTCCTCCACCAGCCGCTCGAACGGCAGATCCTGGTGATCGAACGCCGCCAGATCCGCCTCACGCACCCGCCCCAGCAGCTCACCGAACGTCGGCGCACCCGAGGTGTCCGTCCGCAGAACCAGCGTGTTGACGAAGAACCCGACCAGATCGTCCAGCGCCTCATCCGAACGGCCCCGACCACCGTACCGATCGGAATGTCAGTGCCGGCACCCAAGCGGGACAGCAGCGCCGCGAGGGCCGCGTGCAGCACCATGAACAGCGTCACACCATGGCGACGCGCCAACGCCTCCAGCCTGCTGTGCAGTTCGGCATCGAGCCGGAACTCCACCAGGTCACCCTCATGGCTTGCAACCGCAGGCCGGGGACGATCGGTCGGCAGCACCAACTCCTGCGGAACATCCTCCAGCACCTGCCGCCAGTGGTCGAGCTGCCCATCGAGGACATCGCCCAGCAGCGCGTGCTGCCACAACGTATAGTCCGCGTACTGCACCGGCAGCGGCTCCCACTCGGGCGCCCGCCCACCGATCCGAGCCCGGTAGGCAGTGGCCAGACCATCCCACAGCGGACCGGTCGACCAGCCATCACTGGCAATGTGGTGCAACGTCAGAACAAGGACGGTCTCCCCCTCCCCAGGGTGAACAGCGCCACCCGGATGGGCAGTTCGGCTCCAAGGTCGAACGGGTGAACGCCGCCCCGTGCGCCGTCCGTGCGAGGGCGCCACTGTCGCAGTCCGCGATCGTGAGCGGACCTGGGCCTCCTGGGCAGGGAGGATCAGCTGGCGGGGCTCGCCCCTCGACCGAGGATAGAGCGTGCGGAGGACTTCGTGCCGGGCAACCACGTCACCGACCGCCGCACGCAGGCGCGTTCACGGTCGATCTCGCCCAGCAACCGCACCGCGAACGAGATGTTGTATGTGGCCGAGGTCCCCTCCATCTGGTCCAGGACCACAGGCGCTGCTGCGCGAACGAAAGCGGCAGCACCTCCGGACGGGTGCCGACAGTCAGGGCGGACGCGCCGACTGACTGTTCTTGAGGGCTTCGCCGATGGCGGGACGGTGGGGTTGCGGAACAGGTCACGGATCCCGAGCTTCGGCACCGAGTGCGGTACGGATCCGACTGATCAGCGCGCGGGCCAGAAGCGAGTGCCCGCCCAGGGGCGAAGAAGTCGCGTCCGTGCTCACCGAGGGCAGGCCCAGCAGCTCTGCGAACAGGGCGCACAGGATCTCCTCCTGCGCGGTACGCGGGGCGCGGCCGCCCTGCTCACCCACCACCACCGGCACCGGCAGCGCCCGACGGTCCAGCTTGCCGTTCGCCGTCAGCGGCAACACCTCCAGCACCACAAACGCCGACGGAACCATGTACTCCGGCAACAGACCCGAAGCATGCCCACGCAACCCGGCAACCTCAATGCTCCGACCCTCAGCCGCACCACATACGCCACCAACCGCTTACCACCCGGCTGATCCTCCCGGGCAACCACCGCAACCTGCCCCACCGCCCATGCCCGGCCAGCACAGCCGCCACCTCACCCGGCTCCACCCGGAACCCACGAATCTTCACCTGATCATCAGCACGACCCGCATACTCCCCATCACCCGCAGACGACCAAGATCCCCCGTCCGATACATCCGCTCACCCGAACCACCAAACGGATCCGCCACAAAACGCTCCGCCGTCAAACCCGGACGACCCGTATACCCATGCGCCAACCCCGCACCCGCAACATAAATCTCCCCATCACACCCACCGGCACCACCCGCAACCCCCCATCCAGCACATACACACGCTTATGCGCCACCGCACGCCCAACCGGCAAAGCCACCCAGCCAGATCAGCCTCAGCAACCGCATGACAGGTCGTGAAACCCATACTCTCCGCCGGACCATACCCATTACCCACCCGCAAACCCGGATACAGCGCAAGAACCTTCGCGACATGCGCCACCGAACCACTCTCACCACCAGTGAACGCAACCCGCACACCCTCAAACGCCCCCGGATGCTCATCCACCAGATAATTGAACAAACTCGCCGACAACTGAAGCATCGTCACACCCTGCTCCAACACCAACGACTCAATCACCTCCGGCTGCGGACTCTGCCCCGGCTGCAACACACACACCGCACCATGCAACAACGCACCGAACAACTCCAACGCAAACCCGTCCCACGACACCGGCGAACACTGCAGGAAAACCTCACCCGGACCGAAACCGGCATAGTCCTGACCCAGATAGGTGCCCACCAGAGCCCGATGCGGCGCAGCCACACCCTTCGGCCGACCCGTCGAACCGGAAGTGAACATCACACACGCCACATCCTCGGACCCAACCACCGGCAACAACCCCCGCCTCCCCCACCGACACCACCAACTCATCCACCACCACCACAGCAACACCAGCACCATCCACCGCCCCCGCAACCCCACCCGCGACACCACCAACGCAACATCCGCCTCAGCCACCACCATCGCCAAACGCTCCGCCGGAAAATCCGGATCCAACAACGTATAAGCACCACCAGCCTTCAACACACCAACAACACCACCACCAAATCCACACCACGCTCCACATGCACACCCACCAACACCCCACGCCCCACACCCAACCCCACCAACCGACCCGCCACCACATCCGACAAACCATCCAACTCACCATACGACACCCGACGATCACCAAAAACCAACGCAACCGCCCCAGGAGCAGCCACCACCCGCTCCGCAAACAACTCAACCAGAGTCACCTCCGGCAACGACGCCCCGACAGCAACCCCGGCACCCGGAACATCAAACCCGTCCAGCTCAGCGATCGACACCTCCGGATCACCGCAGCCGCCTCCAGCAACCGCACCATCCGCTCGGACAACGCAAGCGCGGTGCCACGATCAAACAGATCGGTCATGAACTGCAATGCCCCGTGGATGCCGACAGGCGTACCGGCGGCATCGCGTTCCTCCGCGAAGGTGAAGTTGAGGTCGAACTTGGCCGGGGAGATGCCGATCGGCTCCTCCTGCGCTGTGATGCCGGGGAGTTGGAGTGCGCCCTCGGAGTTGTTCTGCAGCACGAGCATCACCTGGAACAGCGGATGCACGGACAGCGAACGGGCCGGGTTCAGCTCCTCCACCAGCCGCTCGAACGGCAGGTCCTGGTGCGTGAACGCCGCCAGGTCCGTCTCCCGCACCCGGTCCAGCAGTTCACCGAACGTCGGCGCGCCGGAGGTATCGGTCCGCAGGACCAAGGTGTTGATGAAGAACCCGACCAGATCGTCCAGCGCCTGATCCGAGCGCCCGGCAACCACCGTCCCGACCGGGATATCGGTGCCGGCCCCCATCCGGGTCAGCAGCGCCGCGAGGGCCGCGTGCAGGACCATGAACAGCGTCACGCCATGCCGACGCGCCAGGGCGTCGAGGCTGCTGTGGAGCTCGGCGTCGAGCTGGAACTCGACCAGGTCGCCGTCATGGCTGGCAACCGCGGGCCGAGGACGGTCAGCAGGCAGCGCAAGCTCCTGCGGGATGCCCCGCAGGGCCTGCCGCCAGTGGTCGAGCTGCTGGGCGAGGATGTCGCCCAGCTGATTGTGCTGCCACAGGGTGTAATCCGCGTACTGGACCGGCAGCGGCTCCCACTGCGGCGCCCGTCCACCGAGCCGGGCCCGGTAGGCGGCGGACAGCCCCTCCCACAGCGGACCGGCCGACCAGCCGTCACTGGCGATGTGATGGAGTGTCACCACAGCACGGACTCCGCCTCGCCCAGGCGGAACAGCGCCACACGGACGGCAGTTCGCTCGCGAGACTGAACGGCGCGTACGCGGCCTCGTGCACCTCCTGTGCGAGGAGATCACGTCGCACTCCACAACCGTGAAGCGGACCCGGGCGTCCTGGGCCGGCACGATCAGCTGGTGCGGTTCACCGTTGTGCGTGGAGTAGCGGGTACGCAGTGCCTCGTGCCGGGCACCACATCACCGACCGCCGCACGCAGCGCGTCCACGTCGACGTGACCCTGCAACCGGACGGCGGCGGGGATGTTGTAGGTGGCCGACGGGCCCTCCATCTGGTCCAGGAACCACAGCCGCTGCTGCGCGAACGACAGCGGCAGCACCTCCGGACGGCTGCCCGCACCAGTGCCGGACGTGCCGGCCGGCTGTCCTTCAGCTTCTCGGTGATCCCGGCGACGGTGGGGTTGCGGAACAGGTCGCGGATGCGATCTCGGCGCCGAGAGTGGTGCGGATGCGGCTGATGAGGCGGTGGCGAGGAGGGAGTGTCCGCCCAGGGCAAAGAAGTTGTCGTGGATGCCGACCGAGGGCCGGTCGAGTACCTCGGCGAAGAAGGCACAGAGGATTTCCTCCTGCGCCGACCTGGGAGCGCGGTTCGCCCGCACCGTCTCGGGCTCTTCGCTGCTCGCGGCGGCCCCGGAACGCCCGGTTCGGTCCAGAACTCCCGCTCCTGCTCGGTCGTGTCCGAAGATGTCCATCGCGTCGACCGGGGTGGCGGGGTCACCGGCGGCTGCCGTGAGCAGTCGCAGCAGGCGGCCGCAGGGCTTGTGCGGTGGCGGCGTCGAAGAGGTCCGTTGTGTACTGCAGTGCTCCGTGATGCCGGCCTGGAATGCCGGCGCTGTCGTGCTCCTCTGCGAAGGTGAAGTTGAGGTCGAGCTTGGCCGGGGGTTGCCGACGGGTTCGAGCTCCGATGTGGTGCCGGGGAGTTGGAGTGCTGTGCCGGAGTTGTTCTGGAGCACGAGCATGACCTGGAACAGCGGGTGCACGGGCAGGGAGCGATCCGGTTGAGCTCCTCCACCAGTCGGTCGAAGGGGAGGTCCTGGTGGTCGAACGCGCCAGGTCGGCCTCCGCACCCGGCTCAGCAGGTCACTGAAGCTGGGCGCGCCGGAGGTGTCGGTCCGCAGGACGAGTGTGTTGACGAAGAACCCGACAGGTCGTCGAGCGCCTCGTCCGAGCGTCCCGCGACCACCGTGCCGATGGAATGTCCGTGCCCGCGCCCATCCGGGTCAGCAGCCCGGCAAGTGCCGCGTGCAGCACCATGAACAAGGTCACCCCGTGCCGCCGCGCAACGGCGTCCAGGCGACCGTGGAGTTCGCTGTCGAGGTGGAACTCGACCAGGTCACCGTCATGGCTCGCGGCCGCCGACCGGGGACGGTCGGCCGGGAGCGGGAGCGCCTGCGGTATGCCCTGCAGGGCTTGCCGCCAGTGGGTGAGCTGCTGGGCGAGGATGTCGCCGAGCTGGTTGTGCTGCCACAGGGTGTAGTCGGCGTACTGCACCGGCAGCGGCTCCCACTGCGGCGCCTGCCCGTCGAGTCGGGCCTGGTAGGCCTCGGACAGGCCCTGCCACAGGGACCGGCGGACCATCCGTCGCCGGCGATGTGGTGCAGCGTCACGAGAAAGGACGACTCCGCTTCGGCCAGGCGGAACAGCACCCCGGATGGGGAGTTCGGTCGCGAGGGCGAAGGGTGCGAACGCCGTCCCGTTCAGTTCACGCGCCAGAGCATCGCCGGTGCATTCGGTGACCGTGAAGGAGACCCGCGCCTCCTGGGCGGAACGATCAGCTGGCGCGGCTTGCCCTCGACGGTGGGGTAGAGCGTGCGCAGGGCCTCGTGCCGGGCCACCACGTCGCCGACCGCCGCATGCAGCGCCTCGACATCGACAGGACCGTGGAGCCGGATGGCGGCGGGGATGTTGTAGGTGGCCGACGGGCCCTCCATCTGGTCCAGGAACCACAGCCGCTGCTGTGCGAACGACAGCGCAGCACCTCCGGACGGTCACCCGCCACCAGTGCCGGTCGGACCGGCCGGCCGTGCTTGAGCCGTTCCGCCACTCCGGCCACGGGGGTTGCGGAACAGGTCGCGGACGCTGAGCTCGGTGCCGAGGGTGGTGCGGATGCGGCTGATGAGGCGGGCGGCGAGGAGGGAGTGTCCGCCGAGGGTGAAGAAGTCGTCGTCGATGCCGACCGAGGTCAGGCCAGCAGTTCGGTGAACAGGGCACACAGGATGTCCTCCTGTGCGGTGCGCGGTGCGCGGCGTCCGCTTCGGTGGGACGGCGGGCGCGGGCAGGGCGCGGCGGTCGAGCTTGCCGTTCGCTGTCAGCGGGAGCGCCTCCAGCACGACGATCGCCGACGGGACCATGTGCCGCGGCAGGAGCCCTGAGACGTACGATCGCAACGCGGCGGTGTCGATGTGCTGTGCGGTGGCCGGCACGATGTACGCGACGAGTTGCTTGCTGCCGGGTCGGTCCTCGCGGACGACGACGGCGGCCTGTCGGACCGCGTCGTGTTTGGCCAGGTCGCGGTGACCTCGCCGGGTTCGATGCGGAAGCCGCGGATCTTGACCTGGTCGTCGCGCGCCCCGCGTATTCCAGTACCCCGTCGACGCGTAGCCGGCCGTCTCCTGTGCGGTACATGCGCCGGCCCGGGCCGGCGATGGGGTCGGCGACGAATCGCTCCGCGGTCAGGCCTGCCCGCCCGCGGTATCCGAGAGCCAGGCCCGCACCGGCGACGTAGATCTCGCCGTTCACCCCGGGGCACCGGCCGCAGCCGCTCGTCCAGCACATAGACGGCCTTGTGGAATATCGGCCGCCCGACGGGCAGTGTGCTGTGGGTCAGGTCCCCCTCGCGAACGGCATAGGAGGTCGAGTACCCCATGTTCTCGACGGGGCCGTAGCCGTTGCCGACACGCAGGCCCGGATACCGGGCCACCAGCTTGGCGACGTGCGCCACCGAGGGGCTTTCACCATGCGTGAACGCGGTCCGGACGCCCTCGAAGGTCTGCGGGTGTTCGTCGACCAGGTAGTTGAACAGGCTCGCGGACAGCAGCAGTACGGTCACCCCGTGCTCGGCCGCCAGCGCCTGGATCCGGTGCGGCTGGGGGTTCTGCCCCGGCTGGAGCACGCACACCGCTCCGTAGGTCAGCGCGCCGAACAGCTCCATGGCGAACGCGTCCCACGACACCGGCGAGCACTGCAGGACGACCTCGTCCGGGCCGAAGTCGGCGGGGTCCTGGCCGAGGTACGGCCCCACCAGGGCCCGGTGCGGTGCGGCCACGCCCTTGGGGCGTCCGGTCGAGCCGGAGGTGAACATCACGCAGGCCACGTCCTCGGGCCCGACCACCGCGGCACCCACCCCGCCACCGGTTCCCGCAGCGCGTCCACAGCACCACATCGACCGCCGGCCCGTCCACCGCCGCCGAAATCCCGGATCGGGAGACCACCAGCGTGACATTCGCCTCGTCCGTCATCATGGCCAGGCGTTCCGCGGGGAAGTCGGGGTCCAGCAGGGTGTAGGCGCCGCCGGCCTTGAGTACTCCCAGCAGCACCGCCACCAGGTCCACGCCGCGTTCCAGGTGCACACCCACCAGCGCCCCACGTCCCACGCCCAGCAACGACAGCCGCCCCGCCACCGCGTCCGACAGGTCGGCCAGCTGTGCGTAAGTCACCGGCGGTCACCGAACACCAGCGCCACCGAATCGGGTCGGTCCACCACATGCGTGGCGAGCAGCTCGATCGGGGTCACCTGCGGAAGGTCGGCCACGGCGCTCGGGGCGTGGTCGAATACATCCATCGCGTCGATCGGGGTGGCGGGGTCACCGGCGGCGGCCGTGAGCAGTCGCAGCAGGCGGCCGGCCAGCGCCTGCGCGGTGGCCGGATCGAAGAGGTCGGTCAGGAACTGCAGTGCCCCACGGATACCGGCCGGAGCGCCGGTACTGTCGTGCTGTTCCACGAAGGTGAAGTAGAGATCGAACTTGCCCGGGGCGAAGTCGATCGGCTCCTCGTGTGCCGTGATGCCCGGGAGTTGGAGCGTGCCGTCGGAGTTGTTCTGGAGCACGAGCATCACTTGGAACAGGGGTGCAGCGACAGCGAGCGGACCGGGTTGAGTTCTTCCACCAGCCGGTCGAAGGGCAGGTCCTGGTGGTCGAAGGCGGCCAGGTCGGTCTCCCGCACCCGGTCCAGCAGCTCACTGAAACTGGGCGCGCCGGAGGTGTCGGTCCGTAGGACGAGTGTGTTGACGAAGAACCCGACCAGGTCGTCGAGCGCCTCGTCCGAGCGTCCGGCGACCACCGTGCCGATGGGAATGTCCGTCCCGGCGCCCATCCGGGTCAGCAGCGCCGCGAGAGCCGCGTGCAGCACCATGAACAAGGTCACCCCGTGCCGCCGCGCAACGGCATCGAGCCGGCTGTGCAGCTCGCTGTCGAGACCGAACGCGACCAGGTCACCCTGCTGACTGGCGACCGCCGACCGGGGACGGTCGGTGGGCAGGGCGAGTTCCTGCGGAATGCCCTCCAAGGCCTGCCGCCAGTGACTGAGCTGCCGCTCCAGGACGTCGCCCAGTTGGTTGTGCTGCCACAGGGTGTAGTCCGCGTACTGCACCGGCAGCGGCTCCCACTCGGGCCCCGCCCGTCGAGCCGGGCCTGGTAGGCGACGGACAGGCCATCCCAGAACGGGCCGTTCGACCATCCGTCGCTGGCGATGTGATGCAGCGTCACCAGGAGCACGGACTCGGCCCCGGACAGGCGGAACAGCACCACCCGGATGGGGAGTTCGGTCGCGAGGGCGAACGGCGCCAACGCCGCCTCGTTCACTCGCGCGTGAGGGTGCCGCTGTCGCAGTCGGCGACCACAAAGGGAACCCGCGCGTCCCCGCGGGGATGATGAGCTGGTGGGGCCGGCCATCCACGGTGGGGTAGAGCGTACGCAGGGTCTCGTGCCGGGCTACCACGTCACCGACCGCCGCACGCAGCGCGTCCACGTCCGTCCGGCCCTGGAGACGGACGGCGAAGGGAATGTTGTACGTGGCCGACGGGCCCTCCATCTGATCCAGGAACCACAGTCGCTGCTGGGCGAACGACAACGGGAGCACCTGCGGGCGCTCACCGGCAACCAGCGCCGGACGCGCCGGACGGCCTGCCCCGGGCTTCGCCGATGGCGGTCACGGTGGGGTTGCGGAACAGGTCACGCAGACCCAACTCGGCACCCAACGCGGTACGAATGCGGCCGATCAGCCGAGCGGCGAGCAGCGAGTGTCCGCCGAGGGTGAAGAAGTCGTCGTCGACACCGACCGAGGGCAGGCCGAGCAGTTCGGCGAACAGGCCGCACAGGATCTCCTCCTGCGCGGTACGCGCGGCACGCCCACCCGACTCGACCACCGGAACCGGCAACGCCCGGCGGTCCAGCTTGCCGTTCGCCGTCAACGGCAGCACATCCAGCACCACGAACGCCGACGGAACCATGTACTCCGGCAGCCCCCCGACGCGTGGACGCGCAGATCAGCGATGTTGATGACCTGATCGGCAGCCGGCACGACGTAGGCCACCAGGCGCATGTTGCCCGGGGTCCTCACGCGTGACCACCACGGCCTGACCGACCGACTCGTGCCCGGCGACGGCCGCGGCGACTTCACCGGGTTCGACCCGGAAGCCGCGGATCTTCACCTGGTCATCGGCACGTCCCGTGTACTCCAGCACTCCGTCCGCGCGCAGGCGCCCCAGGTCACCCGTCCGGTACATCCGCTCGCCACGACCGCCGTACGGGTCGGCGACGAAGCGCTCCGCCGTGAGGCCCGGGCGGTTCGCGTACCCGTGTGCCAGGCCCGCTCCCGCAACATAGATCTCACCCGTCACACCGGCGGGCACCGCCCGCAGTCCGGCGTCCAGCACGTACGCACGCTTGTGCGCGATCGCCCGACCGATCGGCAGGGCCGCGCCGGCGAGGTCCGCCTCGACCACGGTGTGGCAGGTGGTGAAGCCCATGCTCTCCGCCGGGCCGTACCCGTTCCCCACCCGCAGGCCCGGATGCAGCGCCTGGATCCTGGCGACGTGGGCCACCGAACCACTCTCACCACCGGTGAACGCCACCCGCACCCCGTCGAACGCGCGCGGGTGCTCATCCACCAGGTAGTTGAACAAGCTTGCCGACAGCTGGAGCATGGTCACACCGTGCTCTGCCACCAGCTCCTCGATCACCGGGGGAACCGGACTCTGCCAGGTTGCAGCGCGCATGCCGCACCATGGATCAGCGCGCCGAACAGCTCCAACGCGAAGCCGTCCCAGGAGACCGGCGAGCACTGCAGGAAGACCTCGTCCGGGCCGAAGTCGGCGTAGTCCTGGCCCAGGTAGGTGCCCACCAGGGCCCGGTGCGGTGCGGCCACGCCCTTGGGGCGTCCGGTCGAGCCGGAGGTGAACATCACGCAGGCCAGGTCCTCGGGCCCGACCACCGGCGGCACCCACCCCGCCACCGGTTCCCGCAGCGCATCCACCAGCACCACATCGGCCGCCAGGGCGTCCACTGCCCCTGCCAGGTCAGGGGATGAGACAACCAGCCCCACGCTCGCCTCGGTCACCACGGTAGCCAGCCGTTCCGCGGGGAAGTCGGGGTCCAGCAGGGTGTAGGCGCCGCCGGCCTTGAGTACTCCCAGCAGCACCGCCACCAGGTCCACACCACGCTGCATATGCACCCCCACCAACACCCCACGACCCACACCCGCCAACGACAGCCGGGCCGCCATCACATCCGACAGGCCGTCCAGCTCACCGTACGAGACCCGACGTTCACCGAACGCCAACGCAACCGCGTCAGGAGCAGCCACCACCCGCTCCGCGAACAGCTCAACCAGAGTCACCTCCGGCAACGGCGCCCGGCATCGACCCCAACTCCCGGAACGTCAAACCCATCCAGCTCAGCGATCGACACCTCCGGATCACCGGCAGCTGCCTCCAGCAACCGCAGCATCCGCTCGGACAGCGCGAGTGCCGTAGCCCGGTCGAAGAGGTCGGTCATGAACTGCAGTTCCGCGTGAATGCCTGCGGGGACACCCGTGCTGTCGCGCTCCTCCGCGAAGGTGAAGTTGAGGTCGAACTTGGCCGGGGCCAGACCGAACGACTCGTCCCGCACGGCGACGCCGGGGAGTTGGAGCGCGCCCTCGGAGTTGTTCTGCAGGGCGATCATCACCTGGAACAGCGGGTGCACGGACAGCGAACGGACCGGGTTCAGTTCCTCCACCAGCCGCTCGAACGGGAGATCCTGGTGATCGAACGCCGCCAGGTCGGTCTCCCGCACCCGGTCCAGCAGCTCACCGAACGTCGGCGCGCCGGAGGTGTCGGTCCGCAGGACCAGGGTGTTGACGAAGAACCCGACCAGTTCGTCGAGCGCCTGGTCCGAACGTCCCGCGACGACGGTGCCGATCGGAATGTCGGTGCCGGCACCCATCCGGGTGAGCAGGGTCGCGAGGGCCGCGTGCAGCACCATGAACAGCGTCACACCGTACTGGCGCGCCATGGCGTCCAGTTCGGCGTGGAGTTCGGCGTCGAGGTGGAACTCGACCAGGTCACCGTCATGGCTCGCAACCGCAGGCCGGGACCGGTCGGTGGGCAGCACCAGCTCCTGCGGGATGCCCTGCAGGGCCTGCCGCCAGTGGTCGAGCTGCTCGTCGAGGATGTCACCCAGCAGGTTGTGCTGCCACAGGGTGTAATCCGCATACTGAACCGGCAGCGGCTCCCACTCAGGCGCCTGCCCACCGAGCCGGGCCCGGTAGGCCGCCGACAGGCCCTCCCACAGCGGCCCGTTCGACCAGCCGTCACTGGCGATATGATGCAGCGTCAGAACAAGGGTCCACTCGGCCTCGCCCAAGCGGAACAGCGTTACCCGGATGGGCAGTTCGGCGGCGAGGTCGAACGGCGCGAACGCCTCCTGACGCACCTCCCGCGCGATGGCGTCACTGTCGCTCTCCACGACCGTGAAACGAACGCGGGCCTCCTGGGCCGGGACGATCAGCTGACGGGGCTCGCCCTCGACCGACGGGTAGCGCGTGCGCAGCGCCTCATGCCGGGCAACCACGTCACCGACCGCCGCACGCAGCGCATCCACGTCGACAGCACCGTGGAGTCGGACCGCGACCGGGATGTTGTACGTGGCCGACGGGCCCTCCATCTGGCCCAGGAACCACAGCCGCTGCTGCGCGAACGACAGCGGCAGCACCTCCGGGCGATCGCCCGCCACCAGCGCCGGACGTACCGGCTGCCCCTGCTTGAGCCGGTCCGCCACCCCGGCCACGGTCGGAGAGTCGAACAGGTCGCGGATCCCGAGCTGGATTCCCAGCGTCGACCGGACCCAGCTGAGCAACTGGGCTGCCTTGAGGGAGTGCCCGCCCAGGGCGAAGAAGTCGTCGTCGACGCCGACCGAGGGCACGTCCAGGACCTCTGCGAACAGGGCGCACAGGATCTCCTCCTGCGCGGTACGCGGGGCGCGGCCGCCCTGCTCACCCACCACCACCGGCACCGGCAGCGCCCGACGGTCCAGCTTGCCGTTCGCCGTCAGCGGCAACACCTCCAGCACCACAAACGCCGACGGAACCATGTACTCCGGCAACAGACCCGAAGCATGCCCACGCAACCCGGCAACCTCAATGCTCCGACCCTCAGCCGGCACCACATACGCCACCAACCGCTTACCACCCGGCTGATCCTCCCGGGCAACCACCGCAACCTGCCCCACCGCCCATGCCCGGCCAGCACAGCCGCCACCTCACCCGGCTCCACCCGGAACCCACGAATCTTCACCTGATCATCAGCACGACCCGCATACTCCAACACCCCATCCACCCGCAGACGACCAAGATCCCCCGTCCGATACATCCGCTCACCCGAACCACCAAACGGATCCGCCACAAAACGCTCCGCCGTCAAACCCGGACGACCCGTATACCCATGCGCCAACCCCGCACCCGCAACATAAATCTCCCCATCACACCCACCGGCACCACCCGCAACCCCTCCAGCACATACACACGCTTATGCGCCACCGCACGCCCAACCGGCAAAGCCACCCCAGCCAGATCAGCCTCAGCAACCGCATGACAGGTCGTGAAACCCATACTCTCCGCCGGACCATACCCATTACCCACCCGCAAACCCGGATACAGCGCAAGAACCTTCGCGACATGCGCCACCGAACCACTCTCACCACCAGTGAACGCAACCCGCACACCCTCAAACGCCCCCGGATGCTCATCCACCAGATAATTGAACAAACTCGCCGACAACTGAAGCATCGTCACACCCTGCTCCAACACCAACGACTCAATCACCTCCGGCTGCGGACTCTGCCCCGGCTGCAACACACACACCGCACCATGCAACAACGCACCGAACAACTCCAACGCAAACCCGTCCCACGACACCGGCGAACACTGCAGGAAAACCTCACCCGGACCGAAACCGGCATAGTCCTGACCCAGATAGGTGCCCACCAGAGCCCGATGCGGCGCAGCCACACCCTTCGGCCGACCCGTCGAACCGGAAGTGAACATCACACACGCCACATCCTCGGACCCAACCACCGGCAACAACCCCCGCCCCCCCACCGACACCACCAACTCATCCACCACCACCACAGCAACACCAGCACCATCCACCGCCCCCCGCAACCCCACCCGCGACACCACCAACGCAACATCCCCTCAGCCACCACCATCGCCAAACGCTCCGCCGGAAAATCCGGATCCAACAACGTATAAGCACCACCAGCCTTCAACACACCAACAACACCACCACCAAATCCACACCACGCTCCACATGCACACCCACCAACACCCCACGCCCCACACCCAACCCCACCAACCGACCCGCCACCACATCCGACAAACCATCCAACTCACCATACGACACCCGACGATCACCAAAAACCAACGCAACCGCCCCAGGAGCAGCCACCACCCGCTCCGCAAACAACTCAACCAGAGTCACCTCCGGAAGCGACACCGCACCATCAACCCGGTGGTTCTGCCCGATCGTAGGTTCGTTCGGCTGAGCCATGACGCTCCCTTTGGTTCCTGTCTTGGTGATGATCTGAAGCCGGCGCTCGCCTGCCCCGGCCGGAGGTTCCCGTCCGGCCGGGGCATGCTGAGTTGCGGTCCCGGGGGACCAGGTGTTGCAGGTGTTCCAGGTGTTCCATGCGGTTGAAGAACGGCCTCGGAGCAGGGCTAGTTGGCGGTCGCCCGCTGCGGCGCGAGGTCGGTCCAGTGCTGCTCGATGTAGTCCAGGCATGCCTGGCGGTCGCTCTCAGCGAGGGCCGTGGTCCATCCGCCGGCACCTCGATCCGGCTCGGCCAGAGGGAGTGCTGGTTCTGGTCGTTGACGAGAACCACGTACGTGCCGGCGGCGTCCTCGAACGGATTCGTCATGGCGGGGTCTCCTTCGCAGTGTTGGAGTGTCAATGAGGGGTGTGCAGGGCGCTGGAGCGCTACGCTCCGGGCAGCCAGACGTCGTCCTGATCGAGGGCGGCGGGCGCGTACTTGCCCAACGCGCTGATCAGCATCCGCAGTTCGAAGGCGAGGCAGGCGACCAGGCGGGGCAGGCCCTGCTCCGGGTCCTCGTCCGCTGCCAGCAGGGCTGCTCGGCCGAGGCCCACGGCGCGGGCGCCCAGGGCGAGGCTCTTCACGGCCCGGGCGCCTTCCCACATCCGGCCGGAGACCAGCAGGCACTGGTTGCGGGGCTGCGTCCCGAGGCGGCGCAGGCACTCGGCGAGGGGAAGGCCCACGTGGTCGAGGAAGCTGCTCGGTGCCCAGCCGCTGCCGCCTTCGGCGCCGTCGACGGTGACCGAGTCGGCGCCGCTGTCCCAGGCGACGCGGGCGGCCTCCTGGATGTCACGGCCCGGCGGGAGCTTCACCCAGACCCGGGCGCGCGGATAGTTGTTGCGCATGAACCGGATCTGCTGGCGGAGGATCTCCATGGTGAAGGTGCCGGGGCTGCTGCAACGCAGTACCTTCTCGTCCCCGTCGAACACGGTCCCGTCGGTGCTGTACTGCTCCGCGAGCCGTGCGGCAGTGGCGCGTTGGAGCACTGTCATGCCGCCGAGCCCGGGCTTGGCGCCCTGTCCCACCTTGAGCTCGAAGGCGAGCCGGCCCGATTCCAGCAGCGGCTGGGCGCCGGGGCACTGTAGAGCAGGTTCCAGACCTCCGCGGTCGGCGTCCTCGGTGCTCTGCTGAAGGCCAGTCCCCCGAGGCCGTCCGGGAGTTCCTCCTCGTAGGCGCGCCCGGGCGAGCATGCCGTTGCCGCCCTTCTCGCGGAGTCGGTGTAGCCGTTGGTAGTACCACGTTCTCGCCGATGACCAGCGGGATGCCGAGGCGCCCGGCCTGGCGGCTGACCGCCAGGCCCAGTCCGGAGGAGGAGACCTGGGTGGAGCCGAAGGCGGAGACGTAGAGCGGCAGCGGCGAGCGGAAGCCGCCGACCTCGGTGTCGAGCTCGACGTCGCCGTAGAGCGGTTCGCGGGCCAGGTCGGTCAGCTTTCCAGCCGTTGCGGCATGAACACCGGCGGGACCAGCCGCATGGCGTCCAGCCGGTCCGTGGTCGCGCGGGCGGGGTGACCCCGCCGGCTCCGAACAGGGTCAGCCCGTAGCCGTCCATGGGCGGGAAGGCGCCGCGGCGGCGCCGTCCCGGGCCCGGAGCGGATCGATGCCTCGGGAAAGCCCGGAGCACTGAGTACGCCGCTCACGGGGACACCACTCCGGGACCTTCGGGAAGGCGGTGGCCTGCCAGACGGCTCCGAGCCCGGCGACATAGCGGGTGAGCCGCTCGATGCCGATGCCGAAGCCGGCGCTGCCGGGAATGCCTTCGCGGACCATCTTCAGGTACCAGTCGTACTTGGCCGGGTTCTCCCCGGTCTCGCGCATCCGGGCAATGATCCTGGCGTAGTCGTACTCGCGCTCGCTGCCGCTGATCAGCTCGCCGTAGCCCTCGGGCGCGATGAGGTCGAAGTTGCGCAGCACCTCGGGCCGCTCGGGTCCTCGCGGTCGTAGAAGCCGCGCGAGCCCTTGGGGTAGTCGATGATGAAGAACGGCGAGTCGGACTTGCGGGAGAGGATGCCCTCGCCCTCCCAGTCGATCTCGGCCTCGGTGTTCTGCTCGTGCCCGAGCTGGGCCAGGTCCGCCATCGCGTCGGTGTGGCTGATCTGCTCGAACGGGGTCGACCTGGTGAGCAGCGGGGTGAAGGCGTCCGGGTCCCGGCCCAGTACCTCCAGGTCGCTGCCCAGGGTCCGTACGACCCGGGCGACGGCCGCGGTCACGATGTCCTGCCGACCCGCATCGCGTCCTGCTGCGAGGCGCCGGCGATCTCGACGTCGAACTGGTGGAACTCGGCCAGGTGCCGGCCGGTGCGGCGGTCTCCAGCGGTTCGAGCGGACGTTGGGGGCGACGTAGAAGATCTTGTCGAAGGCCAGCAGCGATGCCTGCTTGTAGAGGATCGCGCTGGTCATAGCTTTGTAGCGGTGGCCGTAGAAGTCGATGTCCACCTGCTTGGCCCCGCGGCCGCCCGGGTCCGTCACCGGGCCGATGATCGGCGGCAGCAGCTCCACGAATCCCTGTGCGAGCAGGAGTTCGCGGGCCGGCCTGCACGATCTGGTTCTGCACGCGCAGGACGGACTGGGTCACGGGGTTCTGCAGGTGGTCGGGCAGGGCGCTGGGCCGTGACTGGTCGGGCTGACTGGTCAAAGTCTCTCTTCTTTCCGGAAGTTGTGGTGTCGGACCGCGGTCGGGTCAGCGCGGGGCTTGGAGTGCCCGGTCCAGGTTGGTGGCTGCCGTCCGGTCGAACGACTGCTCCACGTAGGACAGCGCCTGCAACAGGTCGGTGGCGGTCATCCGCCGGTCGGCGGAGGACCGTGCGGAGGCGCGCACGGGCAGCGCGCCGGTGTGCGACCAGCGCAGGCGGCCGTCGGATTCGATGTAGCTTCTGGCCCGCCCGGCGTTGTCCGGGTGCAGGCAGTACGGCACGTCCAGCAGCCCCCTGGCGAACGCCTCGACCAGGGCCGCGCCGATGTCCTCGTTGAGGCCGAGGACGGTGTGCACGAGGACTGTCGCCTCGTCGAGGACTTCGCTGCCCGCCCAGGCGCCGGTACCGGCAGTTGCCGCGTCGATGGCCGCCGGGGCGAACCCGCCCGCGTTCTGGGCGGCCAGCGCCGCGATCTCCAGTGCCTCGACGTTCTCCGCGACGGTGGGGATCCGGTGGGCTTCCGCCGCCGTCTTGACGATGAGCCGCTCCGCTCCGGTGTGCACCGCGAGCTCGGTGGCCTGTTCCAGGAGCAGCAGCGCACCGGCCCGGGTGCGCGGGTAGACCCCATGTAGTTGTAGATGACGATATGGCTGTCGACGTCCGGCAGCAGTGCCGTGGCGAGCCGGCGGAGTGCCAGCACGGCTTCCCGGTCCTGCGCGGCGCTGGTCTGCTGCGCATAGCTCAGGGAGATGCTGCGTACTCCGTGCTGGCGGAAGAAGAGGCCTTCCAGCAGGCTGATCGCCACCAGCAGGCTGGGCGGGCAGAGCTGGCCGAGCATGCATCCGCCGAAGGTCTCGACGTGGGGTTCGAGTCCCCGGTCGCGGGCCTGGACCAGCAGTTCGCAGGACTGCGCCCAGTTGCGCACCGACTGCCGCAGCGGGAGCCGGCCGTACGGCAGGCAGTAGGAGACCGGTCCGCCTTCGGTGGTGTCCAGCCCGGCCTCCAGGGAGGAGGCGATGATGCCGTAGGGGCCGGCCGACCCGTGCCGCACCTGTACCGGGAAGTCCCGCTCGCGCACGCCCTCCAGCACGGCCAGGTTGGTCGCCGTGGGGTGGGTGCTGATCGGATACCCGTTGAGGTCGCCGCCCTGGTCCAGGGCCCGGCGGGCGTCGGCGAGCTTGTTCAGCCGGGTGTAGCTGTCCAGGGTGATGGTGCCGACCGTGGTGGCGTTGGCCGCCTTGACGGCGATCAGTCCCTCGCGCATCGCCCGGGGATCGCCGAACCCCATTCTCGGCTGCACGACCAGGTTGCCCCGCGTGTGCGAGCGTCGGACGAAGTCGGCGAAGGCGTTGACCGGCGCGCCGCTCTCCGGGACCGCCGGCCCGTGCTCCGGTGCCGGTACGCCGTGGTCCGGGCCGGTCATGACGCCGGGGTCGTTCGGAGGTCCTCCAAGGTGCGGCCCGCGAGCCTGTCCCGCTTCGCCGCCGAGACGAGCTGAAAGAACTGCTCGAACTCCCGGAATTCGGAGGGTCGTGGAACACCGCCGAGAATCCGGCCGCCGACAGCCGCCGGGACATGCCCTCCGCCGACTCCCCGACGCCCCCCGGTACCCGCGCCGCCCTGGAGCTGGCGGCCGGTGCCGAGCTTGCCGCCGATGACGACCGGTGTGTCGGCGAGTTCGGCACAGGCACGCAGGGCCGCGACTGCACGCAGTCCGTCGCTTTCGCCGTGCCCGTTGACACTGCTGAGGACGATCAGGTCGGGGGCGCTCTTGCGGCAGGCTGCCGCCAGTTCGTCGCCGGTGAGGCACGGGCCGAGGTTCTCCACCCGGTGGCCCCAGTCCTCCAGCAGCAGCTGGAGGAAGACCAGGTTCCAGGTGTGCGAGTCCGACTCGGTGCCGCTGACCACCACGTCGAGGGTTGCGTCGGCGCTCATGAACGGTCCTCCGTAGGGGAGTTGAGAGCGGCGATCCGGGTGGGCAGGGTCAGCCAGGTCTCCGGTGTGTAGAAGTGCCCGCCGGGGAGCACCTCGTGGCGGTACTCACCGCGGGCCAGGGCCTGCCACTGCTCGCCCGCAGTCGCCTCGATCACGTCGTCCTCGGCGCCCGAGAGCATCTGCACCGGCATGCCGACCGTGGCGCCGGGGTGTGGCGGAAGGTGTCGCGTACCCGGATGTCCGGCGCATCAGCTCGACGCTCATCTCCTGGAGGTCGGGGTCCGCAGGACATGGGCGGCATCAGGCCGTGGGTCTTCATCACAGCAACAGGTCCTCGTCGCTGTCTGCTGGCAGGGGAACATGTCCCTGGGTCAGCCCGGTGGCGCGTTGCAGGAGGAGACGACCAGGCTCTGCGGGACGGGCCGCCGCCGCGCTCGATGCGGGCTGCGACGTCGAACGCCATCCAGCCGCCCATGCTGTGCCCGAAGAGCACATACGGTCCGTCGACGGCGGACAGCACCGCGGCGGTGGCGTCCAGGGCGAGTTCCTCCCAGTCGGTGGCGAAGTCGTCCAGGAATCTGCCCTCCCGCCCCGGGTAGCAGATCGCGGACAGCGCGGTGTCGGGCGGAAGGCAGTCGCCCCACTGGTGGTAGGAGGCGGTCCCGGCCGCCGCAGAAGCCGAGGCAGATGAGCGTGGGGGCGGTGTCGGCCGGACGGCGGATGCTGATGACGGTGGTGTCCTGCGGCGTGTTCACTGGGTCTCCGCCTGACGCTTCGCCACAAAGGCTGCCAGCTCACGGAGTTGTGGGTGCCGGTAGACCTCCTTCGTGGAGACGGTGATGCCGAACTGCTTCTTGAGCCGCGCGATGACCCGCAGCGCGATGAGCGAATGACCGCCCAGGGAGAAGAAGTTGTCGGCGGGGCTGATCCGGGGACGCCCGAGGACCTCGGCCCACACCCCGGCGATCAGGTGCTCGAACTCGCCCTCCAGCGCGTCGGCCGGCGCGTCGGCCGGTTCCGCCCGCTCGGCGCCGTCGGCCCAGAGGGCGTCGGCTGCTGCGGGCAGGGCCTGGTGGTCCACCTTGCCGTTCAGGTTCAGCGGCAGGGTCTCCAGCGTGACGAACGCCGTGGGGATCATGAACGGCGGCAGCAGGCCGGCCAGGTGCTCCTGCAACTCCCGTGCCTGCGGGGCGCTTTCCCCCGCCGGGACCAGGTAGCCGACGAGCTGGTCCCCGGCCGTCGCGTGTGTGCTGAGGACGACGGCGGCGGCCCGGACATCCGGGTGGCCGCCCAGCGCCGACTCGATCTCGCCCAGTTCCACCCGGTACCCGCGGATCTTGATCTGCCGGTCGACCCGGCCCAGGTAGTCGAAGCCGCCGTCGGAGCGGAGCCGTACCCGGTCACCGGTGCGGTACATCCGGGCACCGGCGGCGAACGGGTCGGCGACAAAGCGCTGGGCGGTCAGCGCGGGCCGGCCCACATAGCCGTTGGCCAGGGCGGGCCCCGCCAGGTAGAGCTCGCCGGTCCCGCCGACGCCGAGGGCGGTCAGGGAATCGCTCAGCACATGGGCGGTGACTCCCGGCAGGGGGCGGCCGATGTGCGGTTCGGGGCCGCTGATCCAGGTCGCGGTGGAGTCCACCGTGCACTCGGTGGGGCCGTACAGGTTGATCGCCTCGACGGCCGCGTTGCCGCGGGTCCGGTCCAGCTCCCGCCAGATGTCCACCGGCACCGGCTCCCCGCCCATGAACAGCCGCAGCCTGCGGCCGTCGGCTCGGGGCGCGAGCAGGGCCTCGCGAAGCACCTCCCAGTGGGACGGCGTCAGGTCGAGGTCGTCCACGGCGTGCTCGTCCAGCAGCGCACGCAGCCTCGCCGGGTCGGTGCGCTCGCTCTCGCCGATCACCACGACCGTGTCGCCGCGGCAGATCCGTACCCACTGCTGGACGGACGCGTCGAAGGAGATGCTGGCGTTCCAGGCCACGACCCGCGGCTGGTCGGCGTACAGGCCGGCCTCTTCCAGCCCGGCGATCAGGGACGCCACGCCACCCCTGGTGGCCTCGACGCCCTTCGGTGTCCCGGTCGAGCCGGAGGTGAAGATCACATAGGCCGGGTCCGCCGGGGAGACCCCGGCCGCGGCCGTCCCCGCCGCGAAGTCGCCTGCGGTGCGGTCGTCCCGCGCCGGGGAGAGCGCCTCGACCCCCGCGGGCCACCTGACCGTACTGTCGGGCTCCGCCAGCACGGTCCGCAGCCCGGCGGTGCGCACCATGTGGGCCAGGCGCTCCACCGGGTAGGCCGGGTCAAGCGGCACATAGGCCGCGCCCGTGCGCCACACCGCGAGCAGCGCCACGACGAGGTCCGCGCCCCGGCGCAGGCTCACGCCCACCCTGGTCCCGCGCCCGATCCCGCGTGCAGCCAGCAGCTCGGCCAACCCGGCGGTTCTGCGGTCGAGTTCGGCGAAGGTGAGGGTGCGGTCGGGGCCGTGGACGGCGGTACGTCCCGGGGTGGCCTCGACCACCTGGCGGAAGCGGGTCAGCGGATCGACCGGCGTCGTCCGGGCGACCGCCGGAGTGTCCTCGATGACGCTCATGCCGTACCCCGGGCTCCGCGGACGCCGCCACCGTCGGCCGGCAGGCGGCGAGTTCGACCGGGTTGCCCATCGCCACGACGATCTTCCGGTCCCCGCGGAACGGGTCACGGCCGTGGGCCGTGAGCACGTTGTCGACGAGCAGCACGTCGCCCTGCTGCCAGACCTGCCGCACGGTGGCCTCCTCGTAGGCGGCGTTGAGGATCCGCAGATCCTCGCGGGTGAGCGGCGCACCGTCGCCCAGACCGGTTTCGAACGGCAGGCCTTCCGCGCCGAATTCGTCCACGAGCGTCTCCCTGAGTTCCTCGTCCAGGGACCATGAACTCCAGAAGGCGAGGTGATTGAACCAGACCTCTTCACCGGATTCCGGGTGCCGGATTATCCCGGGCCGCCGCTGCACGGTCCGCAGATTTCCCTCGCCGTCCCACCGGCAGGAAATAAGATTCTCGGCGCAGTATTCCTCCACCTGCTGCCGGCTCTCCGTGGCGAATGCCTTCTCCCAGCTCACCGAGATGTGCTCGGAGTAACTCCGCCGCAGCAGCCAGCCATGGGCACGCACCCGGTCGGCCAGGTCGGCGGGCAGCAGGTCCAGGACCTTCCGGCAGTCCGCCACCGGCGTGGCCCCGCCCTCCTCCGGTGCGACCAGGCAGGCGAACATGAGCAGCCCGGGGAAGGTCAGCGTGTAGCTGTTCTCGTTGTGCATCCGGATCGGCTGGGCGGGCGGCAGGTCGGTGGACGAGTAGACGTCGTTGCCAAAGCTGCTGCGCGGCGTCGCCTTCTCCCGGTAGGGAGTTCGCTGCGGGACGAGGACGTCCCGGATCCGCGCGAAGTCCTCGACGGTGGCGACCGGCAGCCCGCGCAGGTAGAGCGCGCCGTACCGCTGGAGCGCCGGACGCAGGTCGGGCAGCCGTGCGGTCAGCCAGCGGCAGGCATCCTCGATGTCCTCGAACCCGGGGACGACGGCGGTCGCCGGTTCACCTTCCGCGAGGGTCCATTCCAGTGTTTCCGATATATTCGAGAAGGGAGACATAACATCACACCCTTTCCTTGTGAGAAATATGACGGCATGACTACGTCGTGCCAATACCCTGGGCAGCCTGACTGGCTGTCGGAGCCTCGAAGTGACGGTACACAGGAGTCACCCCGGGAATTTCCGCAACGATCCGCGGCGAATATCCGGTGCGCCATCAAAGGGTCTGCTGGAAAGCCTCATCCAGGGCGATCAACGCGAGATCAACGGGAGATCACCGCTACGGGGACCAGCCGCGGGTACGGGATCACCGCGGCCGCCCGGCAGGTGGGCGGCGCGCCGGCGGCAGGAACCCCCGGCGCCGGGGCCGGACAAGGTCGCGGCCGGCGCGGAGTACGGGGCCGGGGCGGCGCCGACCCCGGTGCGGCGGCGGTACGCCGTCTTACGCACCGGGGCGCTGTGACTGCTCGCGGGGCCACGGCCCCGCAACCGGCCTGCTCAGCAGCCGGGGAACGGCTCAGCTTGGTCGTCAGCCGGCCACGGCGGCCAGGCTGGTGCCCATCCTGATGGTGCTGAGCCACTGCGTGGGCGGTGCCCTTCGACACGTGGTACAGGCCCCACTTCAGGTAGCTGGTGGTGCCGTCGTAGGTGGTTCCGGTGAAGGTGCTGGAGCCGTTGGAGAGCTTCTGCGGCGCACCGTCGAACCAGAACTGAATGGTGCCGTCGCTCCGGCCCTCGGAGATCCTCAGCGCATAGGTGTTCCACCGGTTGTTCACCGCCGGGACGCTCCACAGGACGGTCGACCTGTGCTGGTGCGACCACTCCTCCAACTCGATTTTGCCGTTGACCACTTCGAGGTCGATCGGGTGGTTGGCGGTCCCCGTGCTGGGGTCGCACTTCAGCTGGAAGAGGTAGCGGCTCATCGAGTCGGTGATGTCGAACTTCGACGACCATCCGAGGTAGTAGACGCTGTGCGGGGACACGGTGGGGCCTATCGCCTCGCACCGCTCCAGGTGGGCCGGCTGGACCACCCGCCACACCTGGCCCATCGTCCGGTCGGTCGTGCTGGTGAAGGTGTTGGTCGCGCACTGGACGGACGCGAAGGCCTTGAGACTCCTTCCCGGGACGGCGGACCACAGCAGCTTCCCGGCGGCGGGCGGGGAGGTGACGGGCCGCGAGGTGACGGGTCTGGAGGTGGTGGAACCGAGCGCGGAGCCCTGCGCACCGAGCAGCAGCGCGACCCTCCGGCGACGGCGGCGCACGGCACCGCCGCCAGCCACAGACGGGCACGGCGGAGGGTGCATGGCGTCGTTTCATAGGGTCCTCATGACTGGCGTGACGGATCTGGTTAGGAAGGTTGCCAGGTTACAAGTCCCGACTTGATCTGTCAGTGCCTCAACTCCCCTTCCTGCCCTTTCGGTTGACCGAACAGAGCCGAGCGGGCACGATCCCCGGCCCGCATGCATCTCTGTCAATACATGGGACAGGCCCGACCGGCCACGGTGACGATGGACGGCATGGCCCCCTCTTCCGCTTCCCTCTCCGTCTCCCCTCGCCCCTCGCGGTTCGCCGCGGCCTTTCCCGGCCTTGAGCGCGTCGGCGCGGACGGCCGCCCTTCGTGCACGCCGACGCGCCGGGCGGCACCAGGTCACCGACGGCGTCATCACCGCGATGGCGGACTACCTGCGCCGTTCCAACGCGAACCCGACCAGGCGATTCCCGACCTCCGTCGAAACCGCGGAACTCATCGCCTCGGTCCGCGAACGGTGCGCGGACCTGCTCGGTGCCGCCGCCGACGGCGTCGTCCTCGGCGGCAGCTCGACCATGCTGATCTGGCACTTCGCGCGCGCGTTCGCCGCGACACTGAAGCCCGGCGACAACATCGTGTGCACGCAACTCGAGCACGAGGCGAACCTGTCACCGTGGCTGGCGGTCGCCCGCAGCCGGGGCGCCGAGGTGCGGCTGGTGCCGCTGGACCCCAAGACCTACGACCTGGACTACGCCGCCCTGCCCCGGCTCGTCGACGGGCGGACCCGCCTGATCGCCTTCACCCGCTCGTCCAACCTGATCGGCTCCATCGTCCGGGTCGAGCCCTTCGTCGAGGCCGCACGGTCGGTCGGCGCGCTCACCTTCGCCGACGGCGTGGCCGCCGCCGCGCACCGCCCGCTCGACCAGTTCGCCCACGGCATCGACATCGGCGTCTGCTCGGCGTACAAGTTCTTCGGACCGCACCTCGCCCTGCTGAGCGCCCGCCCCGACCTGCTCGACCGCCTCGCCCCCGACCGGATCCGCCCGGCGCCCGGCAGCGGCCCCCGGCGCTGGGAGATGGGCACCCCCGCCCTGGAATCCATCGCCGGGCTGGGCGCCGCGGTCGACTACCTGACGGCGACCGGTTTTCCGGCGATCTGCGCTCAGGAGCGGGAGCTGACGGTGCGCACCCTGGACGGACTCCGCGGCCTCCCCCACGTCCGGCTGCACGGCCTGGACAGCGCCGAGGGGCGGGAGCCGATCTTCGCCGTCACCGTGGAACGCCGGTCGACCCACGAGGTCGCGTCGCAACTGGCCGACCGCGGGGTGTTCGTCGCGGCCGGCGACAGCTATGCGACGGAGTGCGCCCGGACCCTCGGGCTTTCCCCCGCCGAGGGCGCCGTGCGCTTCGGGCTCGTCCACTACCACGGCGACGAGGACGTCGACCGGATCCTGGAGGCCCTCGCCGACCTGCGCCCCTGACCGTCCGCTGCCGGGCGGATCATGCCCCCGATGGACGCAGTACGACAGGCTCACCATGCGCGACGGTTCGGTCACAGGGAGAATCTGGATCAGTTGCGCCGCTCCCGGACACTCCGTTCCCGGAACGCTCCGAGGCGCAGTGGCACAGCACGCTGCCCGGCCGCGCTCCACGGCGGCCGCCACGACGAGTACCGGCGTGCTGTCGCGGTAGCCCTGCTGCACTGTCCAGGAGGAACGAGATGGCCGCGCACAACGCCAAGGGGAGCCCCACGGGGCAACCGCACACGGGCAGACTGCGCCGGCTGGGTGAGTGGTGCGCTCGGCACTTCCTCATCGTGATCGTGATCTGGCTGCTGTCGCTGGGGCGTTGCACGGGTTGCAGAGCGCGTTCGGGGGGACCTACTCGGACAACTTCACGCTGCCGGACAGCCAGTCGCAGAAGGGCCTGGACGCGCTCGCCGCGCACGACCCCGCCGCGGGCGGCTACGGCACCCAGGTGGTCCTGCACGACAACAGTCCGCTGACCGGCTTCCAGAGCCAGATCAACGCGACGGTGACCAACCTCCAGCACCTGCCGCACGTCCTGTCGGTGCAGAACCCGCTGCCGCCGCCCCCGGGCACGTCCGGCTCGGGCACGTCCGGCTCGGGTTCCGGTTCCGGGGCCTCCGGCGGGACCGGGGCGCTGTCGAAGAACCAGCAGATCGCCTTCATCACCGTGCGCTTCGACGAGCCCCCGTCCTCGCTGGGCAATGACTACATCCCCAAGGTCGACACGGCGACCCAGCCGCTGCGGGCGGCCGGGGTGGAGGTGGAGTACGGCGGGTCGCTCGGCGAGCTGGCCCGGCCCAAGGGCGGTGACCTCACCAGCGAGGCCATCGGTTTCGCGGTGGCCATCGTGGTCCTGGTCGCCACCTTCGGGAGCCTGATCGCGGCGGTGATGCCGCTGCTCTCGGCACTGCTGGCGGTCATCTGCGGGCTCGGCGTGCTGAGTCTGGTCGCGATCTCGTTCACCTTCGCGACCGTCTCGCCGACCCTGGCCACCATGCTCGGCCTCGGCGTCGGCATCGACTACGCGCTGTTCCTGATCACCCGTCACCGGCAGCAGCTCATGGACGGCAGCGACCCGGTCCACGCCGCCGGCACCGCCACCACCAGCAGCGGCCGGGCGATCGTGGTCTCCGGGTGCAGCGTCATCATCGCCCTCCTCGGCCTCTATGCCTCCGGCGTCCAGTTCATCGGACGCCTCGGTATCTCCGCGGCGATCACCGTCGTCACCGGCGTCATCGGCGCCCTCACCCTTGTCCCGGCGCTCTTCGGACTGGTCGGACGCCAGATCGACCGCTTCCACCTGGGCCGGCTGATCGCCGAGGCGGACCCGGCCCCCGATCCCGCACACCCCGGTTCGCTCTACCGCTATGCCCACCAGGTCGCCCGCCGCCCCTGGTGGTTCCTGGCCGCGGGCATCGTGGTGATCGGGGTCCTGGCGATCCCGGTGTTCTCCATCCAGCTCGGCCATATCGGCGACGGCGCCGACCCGACGAGCTTCACCGACAGACGTGCCTTCGACCTGATCAGCGAGGGTTTCGGGCCAGGCGCGAACGGTCCGCTGACCATCGTCGTCGACCAGAGCCAGGTCTCCGGCTCCGACCGTCCCGCGCTGGCGACCAGCGTCCAGAAGGCACTCACCGATGTCCCCGGGGCCGCCAGCATCACTCCGCCGCAGGCCACCCCGGACGGTGACGTGCTGATCGCCACCGCGATCTCGGACACCTCCCCGCAGAACCACGCCACCACGGACCTGTTCAACCACCTGAAGGACGATGTCCTGCCCGGCGCCGTCTCCGGCACTCCCGCGGCCACCTACATCACCGGCACCACCGCCGCGCAGATCGACTTCCTGGACATCATGACCGCCCGGCTGCCGATCATCATCGCTGTCGTCGTCTTTCTGGCGTTCCTGATCGTCCTGCTGTCTTCCGCGCCCCCCTGGTCGCCCTGAAGGCCGCCGTGCTCAACCTGGTCTCCATCGCCGCCTCCTACGGCGTCCTGGTCGCCGTCTTCCAGTGGGGCTGGGGCGGTCCCGGCCTCGGCGTCAACGGCAAGGTGCCGATCGAGAGTTATGTGCCGACGGTCATGTTCGCGATCGTCTTCGGCCTCAGCATGGACTACGAGATCTTCCTCATCTCCCGGGTGCACGAGGCCTGGTCCCGCACCGGGCAGGCCCACGACAGCGTGGTCCACGGGCTGGAGATCACCGCCCGGGTGATCACCGCCGCCGCCCTGATCATGGTCAGCGTCTTCGCCGCCTTCCTGCTCAACGAGAACGTCGTGGTCAAGATGCTCGGCCTGGGCCTGGCCGTCAGCGTCCTCATCGACGCCACGGTCGTCCGGCTGCTCCTGGTGCCCGCCGTCATGATGCTCATGGGCAGACATGCCTGGTGGTGCCCCGCTGGCTCGACCGCATCCTCCCCCACATCGACACCGAGGGGACCGCGGATCTCGACCGGAGCAGCGGCGCCCCCGACAGCTGACCGCGCCGCCGGCGGCGGGCGGGCGGGCCCGAGGCGGCCGTCCGGGTGGCCGACCGCGCGCCGGCCGACCGGGTGCCGGAGCCGCGGCGCCGACCCGATACCCTGGTACCTGCTTACCCAGACATGCAACACCTGCCTGACGCAGAGTCGGCACGACCGTACGGCGGCCGTGGCCCGCGACCCGCCACAAGCGGCGCCGGGCCCGGTGTCCACCGCGGTCGGCGCACAGAGGACGGCCCTCGGCGCACCGGGGCCCATCCCGCCCGGGCGCTACCAGGCAGCAGGAAGTCAGTACCGCGATGGCCCGCACAGGTCAGGCCGCCCCAGCCGAGTCGGCTGCCCCACCCGCGTCGGATACGGCGCGCTCCTGCGCACCTCCGGCGCATGGACCTTCCTCGCTCCGGCACTCCTCGCCCGACTGCCGTTCGCCATGCTCAGCCTCGGCATCGTGCTGCTGGTCGTCGACACCACCGGCTCCTACGGCCTGGCCGGAGCCGTGGCCGCGGTGGCCGCCGTCGCCCAGGCGCTGGTCGGCCCGCAGTCCGGACGGCTCGCCGACCGGCACGGCCAGGCGGCCGTGCTGATCCCCATGATCGTGGTGCATGCGGTGTCCGTCGCCGCGCTGATCGCCTTTGCCCTCGGCCACGCCCCCGCCTGGACGCTCTGCCTGCTCTCCGTGCCCGCTGGGGCCTCGGTGCCGCAGATCGGCGCGCTGACCCGGGCCCGCTGGGTGCACGCGCTGCGCGACCGGCCGCCGGCCGGACTCTCCACGGCGTTCGCGCTCGAATCCGTCACCGACGAGCTGACCTTCGTCATCGGCCCGGTCCTGGCCACCGCCCTGTGCACGACCGTCGCACCGGCCGCCGGGCTGGTGGCCGAGGCCGCGCTGACCACCGTCGGCGGCCTGGCGTTCGCCGCGCAGCGCCGTACCGCCCCGCCGGTCCGGGCCGCGGCGGACACCCGTCGGCCCTCCGCCCTGGCCCACCCCGGTGTACGGCTGCTCGCAGGCTCGCTGCTGGGCGTCGGCTCGGTCTTCGGCGGGCTCCAGGTCTCGATCACCGCCGCCGCGAAAGCAGCCGGGCACCCCGCCATGGGCGGGGTGATCTACGGGCTCTTCGCCTGCGGCAGCATGTGCGCGGGCGTCGCCTTCGGGATGGTGTCGTGGAAGCGCTCACCGCAGCACCGGATGCTGCTCTCCTACGCGCTGCTGGTTCTCGGCTGCTCCACGCTGTGGGCGATGCCGTCACTGACGACCCTGGCCGTGGCCGGGCTGTGCTGCGGACTGGCCATCGCGCCGACGCTCATCTCCGCCTACACGCTGGTGGAGGCGCTGGTGGAGGCGGGTGCCAAGACCGAGGCGTTCACCTGGCTGACCGGCGCGATCGGGCTCGGCCTGGCGGTGGGCTCCACCGTCGCCGGGCTGGTGATCGATGCGCACGGGCCGGCCTGCGGCTTCCTGGCGCCGCTGGCCGGATCCGCACTGGGGCTGGCCGGGCTGGCCGCCGGGCGCGGGCTGCTCGCACCGCGGCCGGCGCCGGGCCGCCCGGCGCCGTCCGGCCGGCCGGAGCCCGACGCCGCGGTGGACCGGGTGGGGACTGTCAGCCGCTGACCACCGGCGACCGGGCCGGCAACGCGCACCGGCCCGCCCCCGCGCGCGGGCCGCTCCGCGGCCTCGGGTCGCGGAGCGGACTGTGGGGGTGCGCGGGGGCGGGCGCGGGGCGGGCCGCAGCCCTGCCTGGCTCGTTCGGGGGACGAAGCGGGCGGGTCTCAGGCGGGCGGCGGGTCTCAGGCGGACCGCGGGTCGGGCGGGCGGCGGGGCCTGGGGTCAGGCCGCGGCCGGGACGAGGCCGAGCCGGGCGGCGAAGGCGGACTGGAAGGTGTCGCGGAAGCTGGCCGAGTCGTTGACGTGCGGGAAGGAGCCCTGCGGGACCGGAACCCCGAGGAAGTCGCAGAGCGGCTCCCAGCCCTCGCCGACCTGGTACTCCAGCAGACGGTCGGCCGGGACCACCCGGCGGACCTCCTCGTTGTGGCGCAGGAAGGCCTCGATGGCCTGCTCCTTGCCGGCCTCGTCCAGGCGCCCGCCGCGACCGTCGTCCATGATCCGGGGCAGCAGCCGCCCGCCCATGAAGCCGGCGAACTCCATGGCCTCCGGGCTGAGGCCGCCCGGCGGCAGGGCCGGGGCGTCGTCCTCGCCGCCGGAGGCGAAGATGGTGCGCTTGACACTGGCGTACCACTCCTCGGGGTCACGGACCGTCAGTACCACCTTGGCCTCGGGGAAGGTCTCGACCAGCTCGCGCCAGAATGCGCAGCCCGGCCAGTCGACGCTGGAGCGGTAGCCGGTGAAGACGTCCTCCCAGTCCGGCTGCGCCGCATCCAGCGCCCGTTGCCAGCGGGGCAGATGGTCGGCATGACGGATGATCTCCAGCATGTGGTAGCACGGGCCCAGGCCCAGCTGCTCCAGGGCGATCTGCAGCGAGTTGGTTCCGGTGCGGCCGAAACCGGCTCCGATGACCTTCAGCATGTCGGTGATTCCTTTCGTGGGGTCCGCCGCGCTTCGGCGGACCGGCTGGGCACCCGGATTCAGGCCCGGACGGGTGGCGCGGGCCGAGGGGTGCGGGCGGAGGAACTGCGGGAGGAGTACAGGTGGACGGCCAGGAAGAGCCCGGCGGTGGCGGCCGCCGACAGCAGCAGCGCCGATTCACTGCTGGTGAATATGGCCACGCCGGAGGCCGCGAGCAGCACGACCAGGACGCCGCGCAGCGCCCGGACCGGGACGTGCGGGGCCAGGTAGGCACCGAGCAGCACCCCGGGCAGCCCGCCGGCCAGCAGCGGCCAGGCGACGGCGGAGCTGAAGTCGCCGAGGAAGAACTGGCCCAGGCCGCGGCCAGGGTCATCGGCAGCGCCTGGAGCAGGTCGGTGGCGACCAGTTCGGTGGGGCGCAGCCGGGGATGGCTGAGCAGCAGCACGGCCGCCACCACCGAGCCGGAGCCGACCGAGGTGAAGCCGATGAGGAGCCCGGCGACCAGACCGAGCAGCAGCGTCCGGCCGCGGTGGATCCGCAGCTCGGACAGCGGTTGCGGCTGCTCCGGCGGACGCCGGGCCAGCGACCAGGCGGTGGCCAGGGCGACCATCAGCAGCACCCCGCCGAGGGCGGTGCGCAGCCCGCTCTGGAGTGCCGGGCTGGGCCCGCAGAGGCGGGTGACCAGCGGGCCGACCAGGGCGGCGGGCACGCCGCCCAGCGACAGCCAGCCGACCAGGCCCAGATGCGCGCTGCTGCGGACCGCGTGCACGGCCGATCCGGCGAGTTTGAGCACCGCGGTCACCACCAGGTCGCTGGAGACGGCTGCGGTCGGGGGCAGTCCGAAGACCAGCACCAGCAGCGGGGTGAGCAGGGTGCCGCCGCCGATCCCGGAGACGCCGACGAGGAAGCCGACCAGGCACCCGGCCAGGGCGAGGCTCACCGGCCCGCCCCGCTACCGTGCGCCGTGCTGCTGTCCCCGGCGCTGCCGTGCTCCCACGCCGCCGGACGGATCCAGCCGCGGTCGGTGAGCTCGGCGAACACCGTGCGGACCGCGTCGGTCACGCTCTGCCCGGTCTGATTGATCGTCACATCGGGTTTGTGGGGCAGCTCGTAGGCGTCGTCCACGCCGGTGAGCCCGGTGATCCGGCCTTCCGCCGCGGCCGAGTAGAGACCCTTGGAGTCCCTGCGTGAGCACTCCTGCACGGGGTGGCGACATGCACCAGCAGCAGGTTCGCGGCCTCGCCGACGATGCGGCGGAACTCCTGCCGCCCCTGTTCGTGCGGCGCGATGGGCGCAGAGCACCACACCGCCGTGGCGGGCGCACTCCGCGGAGACCATGGCCAGCCGGGTGAGGTTGCGCAGCCGGTCCGCCCGGCTGAACGACAGGTCGGGCGAGAGGGCGAGCCTGACCAGGTCGCCGTCCAGCAGGGTGACGGTCCGTTCGGTCTCGCCGAGCAGGGCGTCCCGCAGGCCCCTGGCCACGGTGGACTTCCCGGCCGAGGGCAGCCCGGTGAACAGCACCACCAGTCCGCTCCGGTGCGCGGGCCGCTCCGGTGCGCGGCCGTCGGCGGCGTCGCGAACCGCGGCAGGGCGCCGCCAGCCGTGGCGGTGGGCAGCGCCGCAGCACGGCGGTGCCCCGGTCGGCACCGAAGCGGCCGGAACTGGTCCGGGCCGAACGGTCCGGCCGAACGCGGCGGCGAACTGGTCCGGCGCGCAGCCCCGCGGCACCAGCAGGGTGCCGACGCCGAAGCCGGAGGCCACCTTGGCGGCCAGCCAGCTGGTCCGGGGCGCCGGAGCAGCCGCCGGGGAGCGGCAGGCCGACCAGTTCCACCCGGTCGCCGTAGTGCGCCGCGGCCGCCCGGCAGGAGCGGACCGCGGCTACGGTCCGCGGACCGTAGCCGTTGCCGCCGCCGAGGACCGGCATCAGCAGCAGCGGGGCCGGGGCGGCCTCGGCCAGGGCGCCGAGCAGCGCCGCGGGCGGGATGGGTCCGTCCACCAGCAGCGCGGTCCTGCCCTCGGCCCCGGGCACCTCGGCCGGTGACCGGCGCAGCGCGCGGAAGGCGCCGGTCACCGGCGCGTGGTCCAGCCGTACCGGCCCGGAGAGCAGCAGCCGGTCGTCCTGCTGCCAGCTCTCGCGGATCTCGACCCGGCCGAGCGGTTGGCCCTCCGGCTCGACCAGGGCCACCGAGTCGGGCCGGCCCAGGGCCGTGTCGGCGGGCAGGGACCACAGCCAGCGCCAGGGGGTGCCGTCGGCCAGGCGGCCCCGTTCCCGGACCGCTTGGTGGTCGGCCCGGGAGAGGTAGCCGCCGAGGGGTCGAGGGTGCCCCAGGCGAACAGCTCGTGCGCGTCGCAGGCGGCGGAGTCCAGCCGGACGGCGGCCTCGGTGAGCAGGTCAGCGGCCATGCCCCGGCCCTCCTGTCCCGCGCCCGGGCCGTGCCCTGGGCCGTTCCCGGGTGGAGCGGGCCGTCCGCGAGCGGGGCCGTGACCATGCCCGCCGCGACCGTCTCCGCGTCGGTTTCGTCCACCAGGATGAAGCTGCCGGTGGTCCGGTTGTCGCGGTAGGCGTCGGTGAACACCGGGTCGTCCAGGCGCAGGGTGACCGTGCCCAGGTCGTTGACGGCCAGCTGGTCCGCCAGCGGGTCGCACAGGCCGTCGACGATCTCGATGCGGTGGTCGATGGACTCGACCAGGGCCCTGGTCCAGCGGGTGGTGTGGCGCAGCGCGTAGACCCGGCCGGGGCGCAGCGGCTGCTCGCCCAGCCAGCAGAGCCGGGCGGTGAGCAGGGTGGTCGCGGCCGGGGCGAGCCCCGCCGCGGCCAGCATGCCGCCCCGGAGAGGTCGACCTCGTCGCTGAGCGCCACCGCGACCGCGTCGCCGTGGTCGGCGGTGTCGGTCGCCGTCGGCGGTGCGGATGGCCCTGACCGTGGTCTCCCTCCGGCCGGGCAGTACCGCGAGCCGGTCGCCGACCCGCAGTCCGCCGCCGGTGAGCCGCCCCGCGTACCAGCGGTCGGCGCCGCCGGGCCGGAAGTCGCGCAGCACCTGCTGCACGGGGAGCCGGGTGGCGGTGGCGTCCGCGGCGGGTGTCGCCGGTTCGGCCTGCTCCAGGTACTCCAGCAGCGAGGGCCGTGGTACCAGGGCATCCGGGTGGAGCGGGTGACCACGTTGTCGCCGAGCCGGGCCGAGATCGGCACCAGGTCGAACCGCTGGATGCCCAACTCGGCTGCGGCGGCGCCCAGTTGGGCGCGAAGTTCAAGGAACGGGCCCTCGGCGAAATCGACGAGGTCCATCTTGTTGACGCAGACGACCACGCCGGGCACCCGCATGGCGGCGGTGACCGCCAGATGGCGACGGGTCTGCACGGTGAGCCCGGCGGCGACGTCGGTCAGCAGCACGACCAGGTCCGCGCCGGAGGCGGCGGTCACCATGTTGCGGTGTACTGCTCGTGGCCCGGGGCGTCGGCGAGGACGAACAGCCTGGTCGGTGGCTATGTGGCGGTGGGCCACGTCGATGGTGATGCCCTGTTCGCGCTCGGCGCGCAGGCCGTCGGTCAGCAGGGAGAGGTCGAATTCGGTCAGTCCGGCGGCGGCGCTCGCCAGTCTCGCCTCGGCGAGCTGGTCGTCCAGGACGGAGCCGGTGTCCAGCAGGAGCCGGCCGATCAGAGTGCTCTTGCCGTCGTCGACCGATCCGGCAGTGGCAACGCGTAGCAGGTCCATGGTCAGAAGTAACCTTCCGCTTTCCGGTCCTCCATGGCCGAGGCGCTGATCCGGTCGTCGGCGCGGGTGGCGCCACGTTCGGTCAGCCGGGAGCCGACAACCTCCTCGATCACCTGGGCCACGGTCTCCGCGTCGGATTCGACGGCGCCGGTGCAGGTGTAGTCGCCGACGGTGCGGTAGCGCACGGTGCGGATCTCGACAGGCGCGTCCGCGGAGGTACGGACGCCGGGGAGGTCGGGCAGCCACATGCCGTCCCGGCGGAACACCGGCCGGCTGTGGGCGAAGTAGAGCGGGGCAGTTCGATGCCGCGCTGCTCGATGTAGCGCCAGACGTCCAGCTCGGTCCAGTTGGACAGCGGGAAGACCCGCAGGTTCTGGCCGGGCGCGAGCCGGGTGTTGGGCAGGGACCACAGCTCCGGGCGCTGGCTGCGGGGCTCCCAGCGGCCGAAGGCGTTGCGGACCGAGAAGATCCGCTCCTTGGCCCGCGCCTTCTCCTCGTCGCGGCGCGCGCCGCCGAGGAGGGCGTCGAAGCGGTGCTCGCGGATCGCGTCGAGCAGCACCGGTGACTGGAGCCGGTTGCGACTGCCCTGGTCGAGGGCGGCGGCCGGGATCAGGCCGCGGGCGGCGGCCTCCGGCACCGAGGCGGTGATCAGCCGCACACCGAGTTCGGCGACCCGGGCGTCGCGGTAGCGCAGCACCTCGGGGAAGTTGTGGCCGGTGTCGATGTGCAGCAGCGGGAACGGGACCGGAGCGGGGGCGAAGGCCCGGACGGCGAGCTCCAGCACGACGGCGGAGTCCTTTCCGCCGGAGAACAGCAGGCCGGGGCGGGCCAGGCCGGCGGCCTCCCGGATCACGGTGATCGCCTCCGACTCCAGCTCCCGGATGCGGGCGTCCGCCCGGACCAGCACCCGGGTCATGACGGGTCCTCGGCGGTGCGGTGGCTGTGGGCCGCATGCGGCCGGTGGGCCTCTGGCGGCGGGCTACAGGACAAGGTCGACTCCCCTGGGCGGATACGGGTAAGGGCTCGGGCAGGGCCGGGCGGGGTGCGGAGGGTGCCTGGCTCAGTGGTGCGGGCGGATTCAGCCCCAGTCCTCGTCGTTGGGCTGGGCGCTGCCGCTGGGCGTCGGGGCGGCGGTGGTGGCGACCGTGTCGGCGGTACGGTGCAGGGTGCCGGCGTGGCCGTGCCCGCCGACGCCGCCGAGGGCGGTGCACAGTGTCAGCAGCAGTGCGGCCGTGCCCAGCGTGGCGGCGACGCGGCGGCGGGCGGAGGATTCGGTGCTGGCAGCCATGAGAATTCGTCCATTCCGATCGGTCCCGGTTTGCATGAGGAAGACATTAGGCGGGCCCGGCTTCGAACCTTTATCGTTTCCGCTTCGGGCTGCCCGGCGGACGATAACCGGACTCGCAAATGCCACCGGCCTGTGCCGGAGGGCGAAAGCGGATCGGCTTCCTCCGGTCGGGGCCGCCCTTTCCGGCGCGTTCCGCGGCCGGACGGCGCCGCCCGCCGGGAGCCCCCGAGCTGCTCCCGCTCCCGCCCCGGCCGGCCCGCCCAGCTGCGGCTTCCCGCCCCCAAGTGGGCTTCCGCACACCGATAACGAAAGAAAATCGCCGCCGTCTAGGGTCATCCTGTCGGCCGGCTCCCACCCCACCGGCTGCTGCTTCCGAGCTCCCAGGAGACACAGCATGATCAAGTCAGCCGTAATGATCGGCGGCGGCACCGCGGGGTGGATGAGCGCCACCTGCGCGAAGGCTGCTTTCGGCGGCCGGGCCGAAGTCACCCCGGTCGAATCCGGCCGAATACCGGGCATCCGCGTCACAAAGACCGCATCCGGCACCGTCCGGAATTTCCCCGGCCGGATCGGACCGGACGGACACGAATGGGTGTCCGAATATACGGGCTCCGACGGGTCCGGAGCCGGATTCCGGAACGGGAGCGGGCGCGGCAGCCATCGTGGCCACCGCGCGGGCCCGGTGGGGGCGCGGGCCGGCCCGCTCGCCTCCCGCGCGCGACCGTGGCAGCCTGCCGCCGCCGACCGCAGGGGCGCCGTCACCGGCGGCGCCAGGAATGCGGTCGGGCACGAACGGGTATCGACCCGGTTGTGCGGTCTTCTTCGGACTCACCCCGTCCGTCACCGGGCCCGGCCCGGGCGGTGCGCGGCGCCGGGGAGCACGGCAAGGGGCGGGGCGGCTTCGGGCAGCCGCTGCCGGCGGTACGGCCGGCCGGCCTGACCGCCGCCGCCTTCCGCCGCCGCCTTCCGCCGCCGCCCACCGATATCAACTGCCTGGCCGCACCGAACCGGTGGCCACCGGGGCCGGGCGCCCGCCCCATCCGCCCGGCGCGGCCCCGCCCGGTGACCAGCGCGGTCACCGCCGCACTGCCGCCGACCCGCCCGGCACCACCGACCGAGACCGAGGAGGACCGACATGTCCGGAACCCCACCGCAGGAAGTGCCCGAGCGCCAGCGGCAGCTCGACCGGCTCGACGAGGCCGTCATCGCGCTGCTCCAGGAAAGAGGGCTGGCCGCCCGGCAGTTGCGGGCGCTGCGCCGCGCCTCCTCCCTGCCCGCGTCCGAACTGGCCGACGACAACCGGCTGCTGGCCCGCTACCGGGAGGCCTTCGGCAGTTCCGGAACCGACATCGGGCTGGCGCTGCTGGCCCTGGCCCAGTCGCGCACCACCGCGCGGGACCAGGCCGCCGCCTGAAGGCTCCCGACCGGCTGTGCCCGGGGAGCGCCCCGTACCCCGCGGGGCCGCGCTCCCCGGGCACACCGCCGAAGCATCACCCCACCCGCACTCCGTGTCCGTCGAAAGGACCCGCTCATGACCCCCCTCCCAGTTCCGAGACCCGGGGCTCGTCCATCCCCCTGCACCGGGTGAAGGAGGTGCTGCGGACTCCGTTCCAGCTGAACACCTGGCGCCATCTGCTGTTCGCCGCCCTCGGACCGCTCAGCATCGCCGCGCTGGAGGGCACCGCGCGGGTGCTGCGTCCCGGTTCGGGACAGGGCAACTCGCACAATGTGCTGCTGCTGGCCGTGGTCCTGGTCGCGGTGGTGCTGGTCGGCCCGGCCTATGAGCGGCTGCGGGCCCGGCTGGTGCTCGGCGAGGACGTCGGCCGCCGCGGTCGCGGCCGCGGGGGATCGGCCGCGGCGCGCTGTTCTTCCTGTTCAACCTGGTGCTCACCGCGGTGATGTTTCTGCTGGTGGCCGGCTGGGTGATCGTCTCCATCCGTAACCTCAGCTACCCGATCTGGGGCTGGGCTCCCTACCCGGACCCGGCCTGGGGCGGGCCGACGCCGCTGGGCGCGGTGCTGCTGCACTTCTCCGCCGGTGTGCTGCTGTTCTTCCTGCTGCCGTGGGCGGTGTCCGGATCACCCGCTGGCAGCTGACCGTCGACCGCCGGCTGATCGGCGACGACGGCAGCGGAAGCTGACCCGGCAGCGGCGGAACGCGGCGCGTTCCGCCCTGCTCGCACGATCCGCGACGCCCGCGGCCGGGCCTGTGCCCGGCGGCGGGCGGAGCGCCGAGCCGTTGCCCCCCGAGGGGCAACGGCTCATCGGCATCCGCAGCTCCTGCTGCCGACCCGGGCCGGCACCGGGGCGGCGGCCGGGCCCGACTGCCGCCGGCGGTGGCTGTGGTGCGGCGCCTGCGGCTGCTGCGGCGGCTGCTGCTGCTGGGCCAGGAAGCGCAGCACCGCCAGTACCCGCCGGTTGTACCGGCCGCCGTCGACGGCGACCCCGAGCTTGGTGTAGACCGACGCGATCCGCTTCTCCACCGTCCCCTCGGAGACCCGTAACTGCTCGGCGATGGCCTGGTTGGAGCTGCCCTGGGCCATCAGCCCGAGCACCTCGGACTCGCCCTGGCTCAGCCCGCCGAGGGCGCCGCGGCCGGCTCCGGGCCGGGCGGCGGGGGCGACGGCCCCGGCCACCCTCGGATCCAGGAGGGTCTGCCCGGCCGCGACCCGGGCCAGCGAGTCCAGCAGCTCCGCGACGTCCGAGACCCGCTCCTGGAGCACGTATCCCGCGCTCCCGGCCACGGCGAACAGCTCCGCGGCGTCCTGCATCCGGGGCTCGGCGGCGAACATCAGCACTCCGGTGCCGGGGGCGAGATGGACCGCCGCCAGCGCGGCCGACAGGCCCTCACCCGGGTGGGCCGACCCGAGGACCGCGTTGAGCAGCAGCACGTCCGGACGGTGTGCCGCCACCAGCTCCGGCAGCCGCCGGGCATGCGGAACGGCCGCGACCACCTGGTGGCCGTGGCCGTCGAGTACCTGCGCGAGTCCCGAGCGCAGCACCGCGCTGCCCTCCGCCACGATCAGGCGCATGGCCTACTCCCTTCTCAGGGGCCCGCGTTCAACGCGGGCCCCTGTCGGTCCTGTGGATGTCCGGGAGCGCTCCCCGGTGGCGGCCGGTCAGTCGAGCACGAGCCCGTCACCGGCCCGGTGCTGCCGGGAGCGGCGCAGGTCGGCCAGGACGAAGCTGCGCTGGAGCCAGCGGTCGCGGCCGTCGTAGCGGGGGCGGAAGGCGGTGCGGCCGTGGACGGTCACCCGGTTGTCCACGATCGCCAGGTCGCCGGGGACGAGCAGGACCGTCGAGGCGGTCAGGTCGAACAGCCGCTGGAGTTCCAGCAGGGCGTCCGCGGCGCGCGGGGTGAGCGGCCGGGTGGCCTCCAGGTCGACCCGCAGGTCGGGGTCGTCCGGGGCGCCGTGCAGCACCGCGTGGGGTTCGGTGCCGCCGCTTCCGGCGCCGAAGGAGGGCGGCGGCGCGGTGACGAACTCCGGCGCCGACAGCGCCTCCCGGGCCTCCGGTGTCAGCAGCGGGATCACCTGCCGGACGCAGGAGGTGCGCAGTCCGGCCACGCCCTCGTGGTCACTGCGCAGACAGAGCAGCATCACGAAGTCGGGGCGGTGCGGATGGAAGGCGTTCTCGTTGTGGAAGCCGAGCCGCACCGAGCCGGCGTTGCCCTGGAAGTCCTCCTGGCCGGGGACCGGGACCACGTCCTGCACCAGGGCGCCGGACTTCTCCGGGCGGAAGGCCGCCGGATCGCCGAGCCCGGCCGCGATCATCATCAGCGTCCCGGCCGGGACGGTGGCCCGACGCTGCACCGAGCCCGGCACCGTCGGGGTGCCCGGCAGCGTCTCCTGGTCCACCGGCAGGCCCCGGACCAGCAGGGTGCCGGTGGGGCCGCTGTCCCGGCGGAACCGGAGCAGTTCGCGGCGCACCCCGGCCGGCAGGTCGGACCAGGCGTCGCGGGCGGCGGCGGCCCAGCGCGGATCGTCGATCACCCCTCCGGCGGCGCCCGTCAGCCGCTCGGCGACGGCGTGCACCCGGATCCGGCTCTCCAGATCGACCGGGACAACCGGGATCTCGGCGTCGCGCTCCAGCCGCGGGGTCGCCCGCGGCTCATAGGTGACTGGCATGGGTGGCATGGTCGTCTCCTCTCTTGTCTCTCGTTCAGGCCGCGGTGGCGGCGGGCGGCGCGGCGGCCGCGGACAGGGCGACCCGGGCGCTGAGCGGGGCCGCGATCTCGCGGTACTCGGGTGTCGGCAGCGCGACCGACAGGTCGAGCCGGGCGGCGTTGAAGTAGATCTCCTCCTGCTCCAGCAGGTCCCGGTCGGCGATCAGGGTGAGCGCCGGGTGGAAGGAGAACGGGATGATGGAGCCGCTGACGCAGCCGGTCAGCCGCTCGGCGGTGACCTGGTCGGCCATGCCGGCGCGGGTGCCGCCGACGCACTCCCGGACGGCGTCCAGGTCGACCCGGCGGTCCCCCTGGACGACGGCCAGGACATAGCGGGACTGCTTGCGGCCCAGGCCGACCCGGATCACCAGCGACTTGGCGGCCTGGTGCAGCGGGTGGCCGCGCAGCCGGCTGGCCGCCTCGGTCTGACCGGCCGGGGATGCTCCAGCAGCCGGTACCGGGCCTGCCCGGCGGACAGCGCCGCCATCAGCCGGGCATGGCTCGTACTCCCGGTACTGCTGGTGTTCTCGGCGCTGCTCGTGCCCCCGGTACTGCTCGTGTTCTCGGTACTAGGCGACACGGTCCATCACCTCGGCGACCGACCGCGGACGCAGATCGGTCCAGTGTTCGGTGATCCACGCCAGGCTCTCCTCGTAGCCGGATTCGGCGAGCGCGACGTTCCAGCCCGCCGGCACATCGGCGAAGGTGGGCCAGAGGGAGTGCTGTCCCTCGTCGTTGACGAGGACGAGATAGCGGCCCTCGGGGTCCTCGAAGGGGTTGGCCATGACCGGTTCCTTTCTGCGACGGAATATGACGTACTGTCAGTTCAGGTGTGTGCGGCCGGTCTTCAGGCGCTGCCGGCCAGCATCGAGTCGTTCTCCTGCCAGGCGTCGGCGCCGTAGACGCCCTGCACCCAGTTGCGGTGGTAGACGGTGTCCAGGTAGCGCTCGCCCAGATCGGGCGAGATGGCGACGGCGGTCCTGGCGGCGGCTCCGCCGCGCTCGGCCGCGTCCGCCTCCAGCCAGGACAGCGCCCCGGCGACGACGGTGCCGGTCGAGCCGCCGAAGACGAACCCCCGGGCGGCGAGCCGGTGGCAGGTGCGGATGGTCTCGGTCTCGGGGATCCGCACCACGTCGTCCACATAGCTCGGGTCGAGCAGCGCCGGCCGCACGGCCGAGCCCAGGCCGGGGATCATCCGCGGGCCCTGGGGTCCGCCGAAGGTGATCGAGCCGACGCTGTCCACCGCGACGATCCGCACCCCGGGACGGTGCTCCCGGAACCAGCGGGCACAGCCCATCAGCGTGCCGGTGGTGCCGGCGCCGACGAAGAGCAGTTCCAGTCCGGGGAAGCGGCGGGCGATGGCGGGGGCGGTCCACCGGTAAGTGGGCCCGCCAGTTGTCGGCGTTGACGTACTGGTTGAGCCCACAGGTAGCGGCTGTCGCTCGCGCACAGCCGGCGCACCTGCGCCAGGCGGGCGCCGAGGAAGCCGCCCTCCGGGTCGGGCTCGGTGACCACCTGCACCTCGGCGCCCAGGGCCTCCATCAGCCGACGGGTGGCCAGGTTGCAGCGGGAGTCGGTGATGCACCGGAAGCGGTAGCCCTTGCTGGCCGCGATCACCGCCAGGGCGACACCGAGGTTGCCCGAGGAGGACTCCACCAGCACTGATCCCGGGCGCAGCGCCCCGCTGCGTTCGGCGGCGTCGACCATGGCGCGGGCCGCCTTCTGCTTGACCGACCCGGAGAAGTTGAAGCCCTCGCACTTGAGATAGAGGGAGGTGCCGAGGATGCCGCTGAGGTCGACGAAGAGGTCGTCCTCGTTGTATTCATGTGGGGCCGAGATGATCGGCATGCGTCCTCCCTGGTCCGCGGTGGGCGATGGGGTAGGGTCTGCCGCTCATCCGTAGCGGCGGGTCTCGTGGAAGAAGCCGTCGACAACAGCCAGTTCGCCCGAGGCGAGCACGCGTTCGTACACGTGTCTGCCGAGGGCGAGGTCCAGCACGCCGAGGCCGAACGGCGAGAACACCACGGTCCGGCCGGCCGGCGGCCGGAGTGCTCCGGTGAGCACGTCGTGGAGCGTGCCGTCGATGAACTCCCGGTTGCCGACCTGCTGTTCGGCCAGGTGCACCGAGGTGTCGGCCTTCAGGCAGTGCTCCACGTCGTCCACGATGTTGCAGCTGCGCAGCACCACCGCGGGCGCGAGGTCGCGCAGCGAGACATGCAGCACCAGCGGGTGGTGGTCGAACCAGGAGGGGTCCTCGATGTGCGGGGCGCCGGCCACGGTGGCGAAGACCACCAGGTCGGACCCGCGGATCAAGCTTCTCCGCGCTGTCGTGCACGACCACGGAGGTGTCCGGGTCCGCGCCGGCCAGGTAGCCGGCGAAGCCCTCGCGTGCTCCGCCGCCAGGTCGAACACCCCGGTCTCGGTGAACGTCCAGCCGGTTCCGCGCAGGAACTGGTGGATGTAGCGGGCGATCAGGCCGGTGCCGACGAAGCCGATCCGCGCCGGGCGGCCGCGTCCCGCTCAGCCGGTCCGCGGCCAGTGCCGCCGAGGCGGCCGTGCGCGCGGCGCTGATGATGGAACTCTCCAGGCAGGCCAGCGGATAGCCGGTGTCGTGGTCGTTGAGGATGAGCACGGCGGAGGCGCGCGGCAGCCCGGACTCCACGTTCTCCGGGAAACTGGATATCCACTTCAGCCCGTCGGTGCGGACCTCGCCGCCGATGGAGGCCGGGAGGGCGATGATGCGCGCGCTGGGGCGGTCGGGGAAGCGCAGGAAGTAGGAGGGCGGGTTGACGGTGTCCCCCGCGCCATGGGTGCGGTAGGCGTCCTCGATCAGCCCGACGACCTCCTGGTGCCGGTCTTCGAGTACGCGGTGGACCTGGGCGCCGGGGATCACGGCGAAGGAGGGGACTTGAGCAGGAGGCACAACTGACTCCTCAGTGCGGTTTTCCAGAACTGGTTCTGATGACAAATCAGCTGACATGTGGTCAGCCGAGGAGATGGCCGGACAGCCGGACCGGGTCGCCGATGACCACGGCCAGCTCGCGCTCGCCCTCGTAGGGGTCGCGGCCGTGCGCGGTGCGCAGGTTGTCCACCAGCAGCAGGTCCCCGCGCTGCCAGGACTCACGGCGGGTCGCCAGCCGGTACGCCTCGTTGATGGCGGCGACCTCCTCCGGCGGGATCGGGGTGCCGTCGCCGTACGTGGTGGTGAACGGCAGGGCGTCCGGGCCGTACACCTCGGTCAGGTAGGCGCGGATCATCGGGTCGAGGGTGAGTTCGTTGAGGAAGGCCGCCTGGTTGAACCAGACCTCCTCACCGGTGACCGGGTGGGTCACCACCGCGGCCCGGCGCTGGCGGGTGCGCAGCACCTCGTCCGGCAGCCACTCGAAGCCGATCGCCTCGGCCCGGCAGTAGTCGGCGATCGCCTCGGCCCGCTCGGTGCCGAAGGACTCGCCGAGCGGCACCCCGACCTCCCGGTAGTTGCGGACCAGCTGCCAGCCCTTGGCCCGGAACCGGGCCACCAGCTCGGGCGGCAGCAGCCGCAGCACCTCGGCGCCGTCGGCGACCACGGTCGCGCCCCCGTGGAGCGGGGCGGTGAGGCAGCCGATCAGCAGGACCGAGGGATCTCGGCGGCATAGCTCAGCTCGTGATGCAGGCACAGCTGCTCGTCGGGGGGCCACTCGGTGGCGGACCAGCCGCCGTCCGGGAACTGCCTGCGGGTGGCGAAGCGCTGCTTCTCGTCCATCGGGGTGATGCCGAGCGCCAGGGCGCACCGGGTCACCTCCGCGGCTGAGCCGATGCCCAGGCCGCGCAGCAGCACCGCGCCGCGCTCGGCCAGCAGCGCGCGGATCCGGTCACGCTCGGCGATGGCCCAGCGGGCCCCGGCGCCCCCCGCTCACGCCGTGGGCGTGCTCCACCACGGGGTGGCGTCCTGGAGAAGGGTGGTCACAGTCACTGTGTCTCCTTGCTTGGGTCGCGGTCGGTTCGGTCCGGTCAGTTCGGTGCGATGGGGGGGTGGGTGCAATGGGGAGTGCGTGCAACGGGTGCGATTCGGTCCGGTGTCAGCCGGCGGCTGTGGCCGGCTGCGCCGCGCCGCCGGAGCGCTGCTCCAGCAGCACGGCCAGGTCGGCGAGGACCGGCGTGTCGGTGATGTCCTTGACGGTGACCATCCGGTCCAGCAGGATCGCCAGCCGGATGGCGGACAGGGAGGTGGCCGAGCCGGAAGAAGTGCGCGTGGCGGTCGATCCGGTCCACCGGCGTCCGCAGGGCCGCGCCCCAGTGGGCGGCCAGCCGCTGCTCGCCCTCGCTCCAGCCGGCTCCGGGCGCCGGAGCCTCGCCCAGCCCGGCCTCGGCCAGCCGGGTCAGCGCCTTCTTGTCGGTCTTCCCGTTCGCGGTCACGGCAGCCGCTCCAGCCGGACCAGCCGGGTGGGCACCAGGTACGAGGGCAGCAGCACCTCCAGGACGTCGCGCACCTGCTCGGCGTCGGCGGAGCCGCTGAAGAAGCCGACCAGGTGCCGGTCCTCGCCGCTCCCGGCCGTGACGACCGCGCCGTCCCTGACCCCGGGCGCCCGCAGCAGCCCGTCCTCGATCTCGCCGATCTCGATCCGGAAGCCGCGGATCTTCAGCTGGGCGTCCCTGCGGCCGCCGAACTCCAGCTTGCCCCCGGCCGACCAGCGGCCGAAGTCGCCGGTGCGGTACAGCCGTTCACCGGGCCGGTGGGGGTCGGCGCAGTACGCCGCCCGGGTCCGCTCCGGATCGTTGACGTAGCCGCGCCCGACGCAGACCCGGAGAAGACGATCTCCCCCGCGCCCAGCGCACCGGCCGCAGCCACTCGTCCACCACATAGGCCCGGACGTTGCGCACCGGCGGCCCCAGCGGCACACGCCGGAGTCCGGAGCGCCAGCAGACCTCGTGGTTGGTGTCGTCGCTGGTCTCGGTCAGCCCGTAGGCGTTGACCAGCCGGACCGCGGGGAAGGCGGCGAACCAGCGCTGCGCCAGCTCCCGCTTGAGCACCTCGCCGGTGGCGGAGACGCAGCTCAGACCGGGCAGCCCGAGCGGGTCGCCGTCCAGGTAGGCAGCAGCACCTCCAGGTAGGAGGCACCAGCTGGACCACCCCGACCTGTCCGGCCCGGACCACCTCCACAAAGCGGGCGAGTCCGCCACCGCCTCCTGCTCGACTTCAGCGTGGTCCCGCCGACCAGCAGCGCGGAACCAGTTGCCACAGGGAGATGTCGAAGCACTGCGGGGCGGTCTGCGCCACCACCGTGCCCTCGGTGACGCCCAGGTCCTCGATCTTGGCCAGCAGGTGGTTGAGGAAGCCGGCGTGCTCGCACATGGCGCCCTTCGGCTCGCCGGTGGAAGCCGGAGGTGAAGTAGATGTAGGCCAGCTGGTCCGCTCCGACCGGATCCCCGGGTCGTCCTGCCGGCCGTCCCCGGTCAGCATCTCGTCCAGCTGACGCACCGTCACCGGCTGTTCCGGGCCCAGCTCGCCAGGGCCGGGGCCAGCCCCGGGGCGTTCCCCGGGCCGGTCAGCACCAGCGGGCAGCCGCTGCGCCGCAGCACCGAGGCGATCCGGACGGCCGGGAAGTTCGGCTCCACCGGCAGATAGACCGCCCCCGCCTTGAACACCCGATGACCGCCGCCAGCCACTCCAGGCTCCGCTCGGCGACCACGGCCACCGGCTGCTCCGTCGCGGGCCGTCCTGGCACAGCGCCCAGGCGACCCGGTTGGCCCGCCGGTTCAGCTCGGCATACGTCCAGCTGCGGCCGCCCTGGACGGCGGCGACCGCGTCCGGGCGCAGCCGCGCCTGCTCCTCGAAGAGCTGGTGGAACCTGCGGTCCGGGAGCTCGCGCACCGGGCCGGCCAACTCATAGAGCTGGTAATGGAGTTCGGCCTCGGAGAGCAGGCTGCGGGCATGGTGGTCGTGGTCCGGCGCGGTCACCGCCCGGCACAGCGCCCGCAGGAGGTAGCCGGCGATCCGGTTCACCGCCGCCGGCGTCCAGGGCCCTCCGGCCGGTAGCGCAAGCACCAGCTCCGGGCCGTCCACGGCAAGCCAGAGCAGCACGCCCTCGGGCAGGTCGCCGGCCGGCGGCAGGCCCCCGGCCGAGGAGAGCACGCTCTCGAACAGGCCCTCGTGCAGACCCGGGCCCGGATGTCCGCGGCGGGCGCGGCGGCGGCATGCCGCAGCGTCAGCTCCCGGCTCCGCTCAGCCGCCCCGGCCAGTTCCCGCCAGCTGCCGTCGGCCACGGTGATCCGCACCGGCAGCGGCTCGGCCACCGGCGCTCCGGGCACGGTCGGCAGCCAGCCGGTGACCGTCTCCCGGTCCGCGGTGAGCGCCGCCATCACCTTGGCGTGCGCGGCGAGCAGCAGCGGCTCGTCCAGCCCGGCCAGCACCCGCTCCGGATCGGCGCCCGGCTCTCGGACGGGCGCGTCGAGCTGTCCGGCCGCGCGGAGCGCGGCAGCCGGCTGCCGCCTCCCGCGTCCAGGATCCCGTGCCAGTGGCGGCGGCCGCCCGCATCGCCGTCCTGGTCCGTCGCGTCCGTCACGAGCCTCACCTCCGCCTGGAAACGCCTGGGAACGTCTTGAACGTCTTTGAACGTCTTGGGAAAACGTCTTGGGAAAACGCCTTGGAAAACGGTCGGTCCGACGGGTCACCGACCCACCCGGAGTTTCGAGACCGACCCTAGGGAGGCGGATTATTGTCGGAGTATCGATCGACTTCCGGCCGCGGATACCGCGGCGCCCGGGCCTGCCGTCCGGCTCCGGACACGCCGAACGGCGGCCTCCCCAGGGGAGGCCGCCACAGTGCGCCGGTCAGAGTGCGGTGCTCAGGGTGCGGTGCTCAGATCAGGCCGCTGAGCAGCCCGCCGATCCGCGCCGCCGGTTCCGGCGCCAGCAGGCCCTCGTGGGTCGCGGCCACCTCGTGCATCCGCAGCCCGCCCAGCAGGTAGGGCTCCCAGGACTCCGCGTCGGCCCACTCACGCACATTCTCGGTGGCCCGGACCAGCACGGTCGGCGCGACCACCGGCTCCGGCTCGGCCGCCTGGAGCAGCCGGACGTTGTTGACCGTCGCGTCGAGCACCAGCCCGCGCTGCGCGGGGTCCAGATGACGGGTCTCGCCGTCGCTGCGCCCCAGGTAGTCCACCAGCCGGGCACGGACCTCCGCCGGGTCGTCCGGCAGTTCCTGCGGATCGCCGTGGATGCGGGTATAGGCCTCGTACATGTCGGCCATGACCTGCTGCTCGGACGCCGCCCCGCATCCGGCGGCGACCGGTAGGAGTCCAGCAGCACCAGCAGGCCCACCTTCTCGCCCTGCCGTTCGAGTTCGGCCGCCAGCGCCTGGGCCAGCCCGCCGCCCAGCGACCAGCCCAGCAGGTGGTAGGGGCCGACCGGCTGGACGGCGCGCATCCGCTCCACGAAGTCGGCCAGCAGCTCCGGCAGCGACTGCGCGAAGCCGTCGGTGCCGTTCAGGCCGCGGGTCTGCAGCCCGTACACCGGCTGCTCCGGGTCCAGGCTGCGCAGCAGGCCGGAGTAGCACCAGCTGAGGCCGCCCACCGGGTGCAGGCAGAACAGCGGCGGCAGCGAGCCGGAGGTGCGCAGCGGCAGCAGCGGCTCGAACCCGCCGGTCCCGCCCTCGCCGTCCAGCCGGCGCAGCAGGGCGGCCGGGTCGGTGCCTCGAACAGCGCACGCACCGGCAGCTCCGCCCCGAGCACCGGCCCGGCCAGCGCGGTCAGCCTGGACGCGAGCAGCGAGTGGCCGCCCCGGTCGAAGAAGTTGTCGTCCACGCCGACCTCGGCCACGCCCAGCACCTCGGCGAACAGCTCGCACAGCACCTGCTCGCGGCCGAGCGCGGCGGCCGTCCGGCGACGGCCGACTCCGGCGGCGCGGGCAGCGCCTTCAGGTCGGTCTTGCCGCTCGGGGTCAGCGGCAGCTCGGGCAGCGGCACCACCACCGAGGGGACCATGTGGTCGGGCAGGTCGGCGCGGACCAGCTCGCGCAGTTCCGCCGGGTCGAGCTGCTCCGCGCCGGCACCACATAGCCGACCAGCCTGCGGTCGCCCGGGCGGTCCTCGCGGACGACGACCGCGGCGGCCGTCACTCCGGGCAGCCCAGCAGCGCGGCCTCCACCTCGCCCGGCTCGATCCGGAAGCCGCGCAGCTTCAGCTGCCCGTCGGTCCGGCCGAGGAACTCCAGCTGCCCGTCCCGTCGGCCGGCCCAGGTCACCGGTGCGGTACATCCGCGATCCGGCGGGGCCGAACGGGTCCGCCACGAACCGGCCCGCGGTCACCGCCGGGCGGTTCAGATAGCCGCGGGCGACCCCGCCCCGGCCAGGAACAGCTCCCCGGGCACGCCCGGCGGCACCTGGCGCAGCCGCTCGTCCAGCACATACACGCGCACCCCCGGCAGCGGCCGGCCGATCGGCTGCCGGACCGCCCGGAGTCCGGGTCGGTGACCGCGCAGGCCGCCTCGACCGTGGTCTCGGTCGGTCCGTAGCCGTTGACCAGGCTCCGGCCCCGGCCCCAGCGCTCCACCAGCTGCGGCGAACAGGCCTCGCCGCCCGGTGACCAGCGTCGTCAGCTCGGGCAGCTCCGCCTCGGGTACCCCGGCCAGCACCGCGGGCGGCATCTGCGCGTGGGTGATCCGGTGTTCGGCCAGGAAGGCCGCCAGCTCCGCGCCGACCGGCACGCTCTCGGGCACCACCAGGCAGGCCCCGGTGAACAGCCCCATGGCCAGCTCGGAGACCGAGACGTCGAAGCTCGGCGAGACGAACTGGAGCACCCTGCTGCCCGCGCCCGCGCCGTGCGTGACCACGTGTTTGGCGGTGAGTCCGGCCAGGCCGCGGTGGCTGACCACGACGCCCTTGGGTGTGCCGGTCGAGCCGGAGGTGTAGATGACATAGGCGGGGTGGTCCGGCAGCAGCGGCGCACTCCGCTCGGCGTCGGTGACGTCGGTGTCGGTGGTCGGGTCCGGGTCGTCCAGCAGCAGCACCGGCACCCCGGTGCGGGCAGCCCTGCGGCGACCGGGCCGGTGCTGAGGAGAGCGATCGGCGCGGCGTCCGCCAGCATCAGCTCCAGCCGCCGGGCCGGATAGGCCGGGTCGAGCGGCAGGTAGGCGGCGCCGGTCTTGGCCACCGCCAGCACGGCGGTGACCAGCTCGACCGACCTGGGCAGCGCGATCGCGACAAAGGTCTCCGGTCCGGCGCCGGCCGCGATCAGCCGTCGGGCCAGCCGGTTGGCGCGGGTGTTCAGCGCGGCGTAGCTGAGGGTCTCGCTGCCGCACTCCAGCGCCGGGTCGTCCGGCGCGGCCGCCACCCTGGCCTGGAACAGGTCGGGCAGGGTGGCCGGGGCCGGGGCGGGGCGCCCTGCCAGTCGGAGCCCAGCCATCGCCACTCCTGCTCGGAGAGCAGCTCCAGCGAGCCGATCGGCCGTGTCGGGTCGGCCGCCGCGGCGGCGAGCAGCCGGGCCAGCCGGTCGGCCACGGCCGCCGCGCCCTCCTGGTCGAACTGCGCGGCGGCGTACTCGACCACCCGCGCAGCCCGGCCGGGGAACCGTCGGCCGCCCGGGTCTCGGCGATGCTGAAGGTCAGGTCGAACTTGGCCACCCCCACCCCGAACTCCTCGAAGCCCACGGTCAGCCCGGTCAGCTCCATCTCCGGCTCGGCGTTGTTCTGGAACGTCAGCATCACCTGCACCAGCGGGTGGGCGGCCGCCGAACGGACCGGGTTCAGCTCCTCGACCAGGCGCTCGAAGGGCACGTCCTGGTTGGTGTAGGCGGCCGAGGTCGCCTCGCGCACCCGCCCCAGCAGCTCCCGGAAGGACGGGTCGCCGGAGGTGTCGGTACGCAGCACCAGGGTGTTGACGAAGAAGCCGACCAGCTCGTCCAGGGCCGGGTCGGAGCGGCCCGCGACGGCCGCCCCCAGGGGGATGTCCGCCCCCGCGCCCAGGCGGCTGAGCAGCGCCGCGATACCGGTCTGCACCACCATGAAGAGCGTCGAGTCGGCCGCCCTGGCCAGCTCCGCGAGTCCGCGGTGCGCGGCGGCGTCCAGGGCGAAGCCGACGGTTCCGCCCCGGTGGTCGGCCACGGCCGGGCGCGGCCGGTCGCCGGGGAGCTCCAGCAGCTCCGGGGCGCCGTCCAGGACCCGCCGCCAGTAGCCGAGCTGGCGGCCGAGCGGGCTGTCCTGGTCCCGCTCGTCGCCGAGCTGCTCACGCTGCCACAGCGCATAGTCGGCGTACTGCACCGGCAGCGGCTCCCACTGCGGGGCGGTTCCGGTCCGCCGGGCGTTGTAGGCGCGGGTGAGGTCCCGCAGCAGCGGGGCCACCGAGCCGCCGTCCCCGGCGATGTGGTGGAGCAGCAGGAGCAGCACATGCTCCTGCGGGCCGACCCGCAGCACGGTCACCGCAGCGGCGGCTCCGCGGAGAGGTCGAAGGCGTACCGGGAGGCCTCCAGCAGCAGCCCGGCCTGGTCCTGCGGGGTGGCCTGCACCAGCTCCGGCACCCGGCCCGCCTCCGCCGGGCGCACGAACTGGTAGGGGACGCCCTCGCGTTCGCTGATCACCGTGCGCAGGATCTCGTGCCGGTCGGTCAGGTCGCCCAGCGCGGCGGTGAGCGCGGCCAGGTCCAGCGAGCCGGTGAGCCGCAGGGGCATCGGGATGTTGTAGTCGGGCTGGCCCTTCCATCCGGTGCAGGAACCACAGCCGGCGCTGGGCGTAGGACAGCGGCACCAGTTCGGGCGCGCGACCGGACGCAACGGCTGCTGCTGCGGGCCGCCGTCGGCCTCGGCCAGCCTGCGGGCCAGCGCCGTGACCGTGGGCGCCTCGAACAGCGCGCGCACCGGCAGCGCCACCTGGAAGACCGCGCGCACCCGCCCGAGCAGTTTCAGCGCGGACAGCGACTGTCCGCCGATGGCGAAGAAGTCGTCGTCCGGCGCCACCTGCGGCCGCCCCAGCACCTCGGCGAAGAGGCCGCAGAGGATCTCCTCCCGGGGCCTAGCTCCCGCACCGGCTCCTGGCCCGCAGTGCGGCCTCCCCGCGCTTCCGCGGACCCGGCTTCGGCCCCGGTCGCCGCCGGCCGGGCCGGGGCGCGGTCGGCGTCGGCGGCCACCGGCACCCGCAGCGCGGCCCGCTCCCCGGCGCGGAACGCCGGAAGCGCGTCCAGTGCGGAGCCGGGCCGCTCGGCCACGGCCTCCAGCAGCCGGACCACCTGGTCGAGCACGCTCCGCACGACGGTCTCGGAATAGAGGTCCGGACGGTATTCGAGGCGCAGCAGCAGGCGTCGTCCGGCCAGTCCGGCGATCAGCCGCAGCGGGTAGTGCGCCGCGTCCCAGCCGGACACGCCCGCGACCCGCAGCCCGGCGTACTCGACGGGCGCCGCCTCTCCGCCGGGGTAGTTCTCGACGGTGACCACCGTGTCGAACAGGTCCCCCGGCCGACCAGCCGTTGCAGGTCGCCGAGGCGCGCGTACTGGTGCCCCAGCAGCAGCGCCTGCTCGTGCTGGAGCCGGGCCAGGTTGGCGCCCAGGGTGTCCCCCGCTCCAGCCTGACCCGGACCGGGACGGTGTTGATGAACATCCCGACCATCGTCTCGACCCGGGCAGCTCCGGCGGGCGTCCGGAGACCACGATCCGAACACCACGTCCGAGCGCCCGGTCAGCTCCGCCAGCACCAGCGCCCACACGCCCTGGAGCAGGGTGTTGACCGTGACGCCGAACCCCCGGACGCCGCTCAGCAGTTCACCGGTCAGCTGCTCCGGGAGGTCCGCCGCCAGCAGGCCGGGCAGCACCGCGGGCCGGTCCTGGCCGGGGTCGGCCACCAGGCTCGGGCCCGGAAGCCCCTCCAGTGCCTGTCGCCAGGCGTCCTTGGTCGCCTCCGGGTCCTGGCGGCTCAGCCAGCCGAGGTAGTCCCGGTAGGGGGTGACCGGGGGCAGCCCGGAATCGTCCCCGCGGTCGGCGTACAGCGTCAGCAGCTCCCGCTGGAGCTGCGGCGCGGACCAGCCGTCGATCAGGATGTGATGCGCCGTCATGACCAGCCGGTGGTCGCCCTCCCGAGCCGCAGCAGGGTGAACCGCAGCGCGGCGCGGTGGCCAGCTCGAACCGGGCCACCCGGTCCGTGGCAAGCAGCTCGGACAGCAGGCGCTCGGCCTCCGCGGCCGGGTGCCGGCCCAGGTCGACCTCCGACCAGGGCAGCGGCACATTGCGCTGGATCACCTGGATCGGCTCGCCGTTCTTGCGCTGGCGGAAGGCGGCCCGCAGGTTCGGGTGGCGCAGCAGCAGCGCCTCGGCCGCGCCCCGCAGCCGTCCGGCGTCCAGCGGCCCGCGCAACTCCAGCAGCAGCTGGGTGTTGTACACCTCGGCGTCGGACTCCTCGCTGAGCGTGTGGAAGAGCAGCCCCTCCTGGAGCGGGGTCAGCGGGAGGATGTCCTCAATGGCGGATGTCTTCATGCGATGTCCCTCAATTCGGCTTCAAGGTCGTCGATTTCGTCCTGGCTCAGCGAGACCAGGGACAGGTCGGACGGGGTGTGACCACCGGCGTCCGGGGCCTGCGCGTGGTCGGCGAGCAGCCGCAGCATGGTGAACCAGCCGGACGCCAGTTCCTCCACCTCGGCGTGGTCGAACAGTTCCCGGGGCCAGCTCCAGGTGGCGCTCAGCTCCGGCCCGGTCGGCAGGTCCTCGGTGACCGCGTTGATCTCCAACGCGTGGCCGGCCCGCTGGCCCGGGTCGAACGGCGGCGGCCCGCCGACCCCGGGCGCCACCTCCCAGGCGACGGCCGGTCCGGCCGCCCGAGCTCCCGCTTGCGGGTCGGCCTTCGCGGCCGTGGGGAAGCGGCCGAGGTAGTTGAAGCCCAGTTGCGGCGCCGGCCGCCCGGCGAGGGCGGACGCGGTCCCGGGCACAGGTGGCGGAGCATCCCGTAGCCGAGGCCGTGGTCGGGCAGCTCCCGCAGCTGCTCCTTGATCCGCTTCAGCGCGTTCCCGAAAGCCTGCCCAGGGGCTGACAGTTGATATTCAGTCAGCTCACCCGGGTCAAGCCTGACCGGGTGCAGCGAGGTGAACCAGCCGACCGTGCGGGAGAGGTCGAGACCGGGCCCGACCTCCTCACGGCCGTGCCCTTCCAGGTCCAGGAGCAGCGCGGAGTCCGCACCGGTCCCGCGCCGCAGGCGGTACTGGTGCACCGCCAGGGCCAGCCCGGTGAGCAGGACGTCGTTCACCCCGGCGTGGAATCCGGCCGGGACGCTGGTCAGCAGCGCCTCGGTGAGCTCGCCGGGCAGCCGCAGGGTGAGCGACTCCACGGTCCGCGCCAGATCCCGCTCGGGATCCAGCGGCCGACGGCCGAGCTGTGGATCCGCTGTGTCCAGAATGCCCTGCCACAACGGGAGTTCGGCCTGCGGGCCGGATCGGCCGCTGCCGCGGCCAGCTGCTGGGACCAGCGCCGGAAGGAGGTCGGCACCGGGTCCAGCCCAGCACCGGCATCGGCACGGTACCCGCCGCCTGCCAGGCGGCGGCCAGGTCGGGCAGCAGGACCGCCAGGAGACGCCGTCCACGGCCAGGTGGTGGATGACCAGCAGCAGCAGTCCGGTCCGGTCGGGGCCGGCGTCGAACCAGACGAACCGGGCCAGGACCCCGGCGGCGGGGTCGAGTTCGTCCTGGGCCCGGCGTCCGGCCTCGGCGACCACGGCGTCCAGCTCGGCTGAGCCGAGACCCGCCGTCCCACCCGGCGCAGGCAGTCCCCGGCACTGACCGTGCCGGGCCCGCCCACGCCGAGCCGCCATCCGCCGCTCCCGCCTCCGTTCCCGCCTCCGTTCCCGCCTCCGTTCCCGCCTTCCGGAACGCTCTCGGGCACGCTTTCGAGCACGCAGCGGGTGCGCAGCGCCTCGTGGGTGTCCAGCAGGGTCTGAAGCGCGGCGGCAAGGCGGGCCCGATCCGCGCCGGCCGGGGTGTGCACCACCATCGACTGGTTGAACCCCTGGTGGCTTCCGCCCAGTTCGCGCAACCAGTGCATGATCGGCGTGGCCACCGGGTCGCCCGAGTCCGGCTCCGCCACAGGCTGGGCGGAGTCGTCCGCGTCCTCGGCGATCAGGGCCAGGGCGGCCGGCGACTGGTGCGTGAACACGTCCCGTGCGCTGAACCGCAGTCCGGCCCGCCGGGCCCGGCTGACCAGTTGGATGGAGAGGATGCTGTCCCCGCCGAGTTCGAAGAAGCCGTCGTCGGGGCCGGCCTGGGGCAGGCCCAGGACCTCGGCGACCAGCCCGCACAGCAGTTCCTCACGCACCCCACGCGGTGCCCGCCCCGCCGGACGCGAGGACACATCCGGCACCGGCAACGCCTTCAGATCCGTCTTCCCGTTCGGCGTCAACGGCAACGCCTCCAGCACCACCAACGCCGAAGGCACCATGTACTCCGGCAACCGCGCCGCCGCCAGCGACCGCACCAGCGCCGCATCCAGCCCGGCCCCGGAATCGGACGGCACCAGATACCCGACCAACCGCCGGTCACCAGGACGGTCCTCACGCACCAGCGCCACCGCCTGCCCCACACCCTCCACCGCCACCAGCGCCGACTCCACCTCACCCAACTCGATCCGGAACCCACGCACCTTCACCTGATGATCCGCACGCCCCACAAACTCCAGCTGCCCGCCGGCGGTCCAGCGCACCACATCACCGGTCCGGTACAACCGCGAACCCGCACCACCGAACGGATCCGCCACGAACCGGCCCGCCGTCAGCTCCGGACGACCCAGATACCCACGCGCCAGACCCGCCCCCGCCACATACAACTCCCCGCCACACCCACCGGCACCGGCTGCAACCGGTCATCCAGCACATACACCCGCGCATTGACAATCGGACCACCGATCGGCGGCACCACCGCCCCCGACAACGCACCACTCATGGTCGCGCACACCGTCGTCTCCGTCGGCCCGTACGCATTCACCATCCGCCGACCCACCGACCACCGCTCCACCAACGCCGGAGCACACGCCTCACCCGCCACCACCAACGTCATCCCCACCGGCAGACCACCCTCCGGCAACACCGGCAACACCGCCCGGCGGCAACGTCGCATGCGTCACCCCATGCCCCGCACACCCCACCAACCCCTCACCCGGCAACAACTCCTCCGCCGACGCCAACACCAACCGCGCCCCCGACAACAACGCCATACAGACCTCGGAGGCGCCGCGTCGAAGCTGGGTGAGGCGAACTGGAGCACCCGGCTCTCCGGGTGACGCCGAAGCGCTCGATCTGTCCGGCGGCCAGGCTGGCGATGCCGGTGTGGGTGACACACGACGCCCTTGGGGCGCCCCGAACCCGAGTGTAGATCACCCAGGCCGGATTCGCCACCAGCAGCGGCGACAACCGCTCGGCATCCGTCAGATCCCCGTCCGGCAGGCCGCCAGCGCCTCGGCAGCGCCGGCGAGTCGACCGCCAGCACCTGGGCGACATGCTCACCGACGGCCTCGCTGTGCGACAGGTCGGTGAGGGCGCAGACCGGGCGGGCGTCGTCGAGCATGTAGCCGATCCGCTCCCGCGGATAACCCGGGTCCACCGGCAGATACGCACCACCGGCCTTCACCACCGCCAGCACCGACACCAGCCACTCCACCGAACGCGGCAACGCCACCGCAACCAACCGCTCCGGACCAACCCCCGACGCCACCAGCAACCGCGCCAGACGATTCGCCCGCGCATTCAACTCCGCATACGACAACGACACATCACCGAACTCCACCGCCACCGAACCCGGCGACACCCCACCTGCCGCTCGAACAACACCGGCAACGAAGCCACCGGAACCGGCTGCGCGGTGTCGTTCCACTGCGCCAGCACCCGCTCCCGCTCCCCCGCACCCAGCACCGGCAACCGGCTCACCGACACCCCGGATCCACCACCACCGCCTCCAGCACCCGCACAACCCTCCACCAGACCCTCAGCCGTACCCCGGTCGAACAGACTGGTGGCGAAGACCAGGCTGCGGTGATGCCGCCGGGCGCGCCGTGCTCGTCCTCGTGCTCGCGCAGACTGAAGCCCAGGTCGAACTTGGCGGCGGACGGTCGAGGTCGGTCACCTCGGTGGTGACCCCGGGAAGTCGATGCCGGCCGGCGTGTGACTCTGGAGCGTCAGCAGCACCTGGAACAAGGGTGGTACGCCAGCGACCGCACCGGATTCACCGCCTCCACCAACCGCTCGAACGGCACATCCGCCGCCCGAACGCCGCCAGATCCACCTCCCGCACCCGCTCCACCAACCCACGAAACCCGGATCCCCCGACACATCCACCGCAACACCAACGTATTCACAAAAAACCCCACCAACCCGTCCAACACCTCATCCCCACGACCCGCCACCGCCGTACCCACCGACACATCAACCCCACCACCCAACCGCGACAACAACGCAACCAAACCCGCCTGCACACCATGAACAACGTCGCACCACACTCCCGCGCCAACCCCCAACCCGCATGCACACCCCACCCAACCGCACCTCCACCTCAGCACCCCGATGATCAGCCACCACCGGACGCACCCGATCCAACGGCAACTCCAACAACTCCGGCACACCCGCCAACTCCCCACGCCAAAAACTCCAACTGACGCGACACCAAACTCCCCGCATCACCCTCCTCCCCCAACACCTCACGCTGCCACAACGCATAATCCGCATACTGCACCGGCAACTCCTCCCACCCCGGCACCCCACCACCCAACCGCGCCCCATACGCCACCGACAAATCCCCCAACAACGGACCACCGACCACCCATCAGCCACAATATGATGCAACACCACCAACAACACCTGACAACCCGCACCCACCGGAACAACGTCACCCGCCACGGCACCTCCTCCCCCAACACAAACCCATACCGAGCAGCACCCAGCAAAGCCCCTCCAACCCACCTCCGACACATCCACCACATCCAACCCAGGAACCCACTCACCCACACCCAGAACCACCTGCCGCGGCACCCCATCCACCTCAGGAAACACCGTCCGCAACACCTCATGCCGCACCGCCACATCACCCAACGCAGCCCGCAACGCCACCACATCCAACTCACCCGCAACCCGCACCGCAACGGCACGTTGTACGTCGCACTGGACCCTCGACCTGGCTGAGGACCCACAGCCGGAGCTGGGCGGGGAGAGCGGCACGGTCTCCGGCCGGCGGACCGCCCCGGCGAGTGCGGGCCTGATCCGCACCGTCCAGCCGCTCGGCCAGGGCGGCCGGGTCGGCGCCTCGACACCGTGCGCAGCGGCAGCTCGACGCCGAACACCGCGCGGATCCGGGCGATCAGCCGGGTGGCCAGCAGCGAGTGACCGCCGAGTTCGAAGAAGCCGTCGTCGGGCCGGCCTGGGGCAGGCCCAGGACCTCGCGACCACCCGCACAGCAGTTCCTCACGCACCCCACGCGGTGCCCGCCCCCGGACGCGAGGACACATCCGGCACCGGCAACGCCTTCAGATCCGTTCCCGTTCGCGTCAACGGCAACGCCTCCAGCACCACCAACGCCGAAGGCACCATGTACTCCGGCAACCGCGCCGCGCAGCGACCGCACCAGCGCCGCATCCAGCCCGGCCCGGAATCGGACGGCACCAGATACCCGACCAACCGCCGGTCACCAGGACGGTCCTCACGCACCAGCGCCACCGCCTGCCCCACACCCTCCACCGCCACCAGCGCCGACTCCACCTCACCCAACTCGATCCGGAACCCACGCACCTTCACCTGATGATCCGCACGCCCCACAAACTCCAGCTGCCCGCCGGCGGTCCAGCGCACCACATCACCGGTCCGGTACAACCGCGAACCCGCACCACCGAACGGATCCGCCACGAACCGGCCCGCCGTCAGCTCCGGACGACCCAGATACCCACGCGCCAGACCCGCCCCCGCCACATACAACTCCCCGCCACACCCACCGGCACCGGCTGCAACCGGTCATCCAGCACATACACCCGCGCATTGACAATCGGACCACGATCGGCGGCACCACCCCCGACAACGCACCACTCATGGTCGCGCACACCGTCGTCTCCGTCGGCCCGTACGCATTCACCATCCGCCGACCCACCGACCACCGCTCCACCAACGCCGGAGCACACGCCTCACCCGCCACCACCAACGTCATCCCCACCGGCAGACCACCCTCCGGCAACACCGCAACACCGCCGGCGGCAACGTCGCATGCGTCACCCCATGCCGCGCCAGCACCCCCACCAACCCCTCACCCGGCAAAACTCCTCCGCCGACGCCAACACCAACCGGCCCCCGACAACAACGCCATGACCACCTCCCAGGAGGCGGCGTCGAAGCTGGGCGAGGCGAACTGGAGCACCCGGCTCTCCGGGGTCACCCCCAGGGCCGATATCTGGGACAGCGAAAGGCTGGCCACACCCTCGTGGGTGACCACGACGCCCTTGGGACGCCCGGTCGAACCCGAGGTGTAGATCACCCAGGCCGGATTCGCCACCAGCAGCGGCGACAACCGCTCGGCATCCGTCAGATCCCCGTCCGGCAGGGCCAGCCGGCCGGTCGTCTCCGGGCTGTCCACCAGCAGCGGGGTCACCGTGCCGGCAGCACGCCGACGGTGTCCGAGTCGGTGAGGGCGCAGACCGGGCGGCGTCGTCGAGCATGTAGCCGATCCGCTCCCGCGGATAACCCGGGTCCACCGGCAGATACGCACCACCGGCCTTCACCACCGCCAGCACCGACACCAGCCACTCCACCGAACGCGGCAACCCACCGCAACCAACCGCTCCGGACCAACCCCCGACGCCACCAGCAACCGCGCCAGACGATTCGCCCGCGCATTCAACTCCGCATACGACAACGACACATCACCGAACTCCACCGCCACCGAACCCGGCGACACCCCACCTGCCGCTCGAACAACACGCAGCGAGGCCGCGGGAACCGGCTGCGCGGTGTCGTTCCACTGCGCCAGCACCCGCTCCCGCTCCCCCGCACCCAGCACCGGCAACCGGCTCACCGACACCCCGGATCCACCACACCGCCTCCAGCACCCGCACCAACCGCTCCACCAGACCTCAGCCGTACCCCGGTCGAACAGCGACGTCGCATACGTCAACGTCCCCGAATCCCCTCCGACCCCTCCCGCAGGTTGAACGTCAGATCGAACTTCGCCGCACCCGCACTCAGATCCTCAACCTCCGACACCTCCACACCCGGCAACGACAACCCCCCCCACCCGTTCTGCCACCAACATCACCTGGAACAACGGGTGATACGCCAGCGACCGAACCGGATTCACCGCCTCCACCAACCGCTCGAACGGCACATCCGCCTGCCCGAACGCCGCCAGATCCACCTCCCGACCCGCTCCACCAACCCACGAAACCCGGATCCCCGACACATCCACCCGCAACACCAACGTATTCACAAAAAACCCCACCAACCCGTCCAACACCTCATCCCCACGACCCGCACCGCCGTACCCACCGACACATCAACCCACCACCCAACCGCGACAACAACGCAACCAAACCCGCCTGCACCACCATGAACAACGTCGCACCACACCCGCGCCAACCCCACCAACCCCATGCACACCCGCACCCAACCGCACCTCCACCTCAGCACCCCGATGATCAGCCACCACCGACGCACCCGATCCAACGGCAACTCCAACAACTCCGGCACACCCGCCAACTCCCCACGCCAAAACTCCAACTGACGCGACACCAAACTCCCCGCATCACCCTCCTCCCCAACACCTCACGCTGCCACAACGCATAATCCGCATACTGCACCGGCAACTCCTCCCACCCGGCACCCCACCACCCAACGCGCCCATACGCCACGACAAATCCCCCAACAACGGACCCACCGACCACCCATCAGCCACAATATGATGCAACACCACCAACAACACCTGACAACCCGCACCCACCGGAACAACGTCACCCGCCACGGCACCTCCTCCCCAACACAAACCATACCGAGCAGCACCCAGCAAAGCCCCCTCCAACCCACCCTCCGACACATCCACCACATCCAACCAGGAACCCACTCACCCACACCCAGAACCACCTGCCGCGGCACCCCATCCACCTCAGGAAACACCGTCCGCAACACCTCATGCCGCACCGCCACATCACCCAGCGCAGCCCGCAACGCCACCACATCCAACTCACCGCAACCCGCACCGCCAACGGCACGTTGTACGTCGCACTCGGACCTTCCATGCGGTGCAGGAACCAAAGACGCTGCTGGGTGTAGGAAAGCGGGATCATGACATCTCCTCGGGGTCTGGGTCCGACGCATCGGCCTGAGCTTCGGGCGTGCTTTTCTGCTCCCACCAGGCGGTCGGCCAGGGCCTCCACCGTGGGGTTCTCGAACAGGGCGCGGATCGACAGCTCGGCGTCGAAGACTGCGCGGATCCGGCTGATCAGCCGGGTGGCCAGCAGCGAGTGGCCGCCGCGCTCGAAGAAGTTCTCGTCCGCCCGATCTGCTCCAGGCCCAGGAGTTCCGCGAACAGGCCGCAGAGGACCTCTTCCCGGGCGTTGCGCGGGGGCCGGCCGGCCTGCCGCGGGGCGGTGTCGGGCAGGGGCAGGCGCTTCAGGTCGGTCTTGCCGTTGGGGGTCAGCGGCATTTCGTCCAGCACCACCAGCGCCGAGGGCACCATGTACTCCGGCAGCCGCGCCGCCGCCAGCGAGCGCACCTGCGCCGCGTCCAGCCCGGCTCCGGGATCGGACGGCACCAGATAGCCGACCAGCCGCCGGTCGCCGGGGCGGTCCTCGCGCACCAGCGCCAGCGCCTGGGCCACGCCTTCCACCGCCCCCAGGACGGCCTCCACCTCGCCCAGTTCGATCCGGAACCCACGCACCTTCACCTGATGGTCCGCACGGCCCACGAACTCCAGCTGCCCGCCGGCGGTCCAGCGCACCACGTCGCCGGTCCGGTACAGCCGCGAGCCCGGACGGCCGAAGGGATCCGCGACGAACCGGCCCGCCGTCAGTTCCGGACGGCCCAGATACCCCGCGCCAGACCATGGCCGCCCAGGTAGAGCTCACCGGGACGCCGGCCGGGACCGGCCGCAGGTGCTGGTCGAGGACATAGGCGGTGGTGTTGTCCATCGGCGCGCCGATGGGCGGCACGGCCTGGTAGCCGAAGGGCCTGGCCAGCGGGTGGAAGGTGGCGAAGGTGGTGGTCTCCGTGGGGCCGTAGACATGCCGGACCAGCAGTTCGGGGTTCTGCTCCACGGCGCTGCGCAGCGCCGAGACCGAACCCGCCTCACCGCCGGTCCACACCTCGCTCAGGGCGGAGAACGGCCTGGCCGGGTCCTCGGCCAGCAGGTTGAACAGGGCCGTGGTGAGGAAGACCGCCGTCGGCCGCCTGGTCAGCAGCAGTTCGCGGAGCGCGTCCAGATCCACCGGGCCGGGGGGCGCGATCACCACCTCGCCCCCGGAGAGCAGCGGCACCCACAGTTCGTAGGTGGAGGCGTCGAAGGCCAGCGGCGAGTGCAGCAGCACCCGCCGGTGGGCGTCGGCGCGGAAGGCGGTGTCGTACGCCAGGGCGGCGATGTTGCGGTGGGTCACCGCCACGCCCTTGGGGACGCCGGTGGAGCCGGAGGTGAACATGGCGTAGGCGAGCCGGTCCGGGTGGATCGGCAGGCCGGGGTCGTGTCCGGGCCCCGCCGGGTCGGCCGTCAGGGCCGGGACGTCCAGCACCGTGACGCCCTCGGGCAGGGTGACACCCTCGGTGCTCCGGTCGGTCAGCACCAGGTCGGCCCCGCTCCTGCTCCAGGATCACCTGGATGCGTTCCGCGGGGTAACGGTGTCGATCGGCAGATAGGTCCGCCCGCCTTCAGCACCGCCAGGATGGCGACGACGGCCTCGAAGGACCGCTGCTGGACGAGCACCACCCGGGTCTCCGCGCCGACGCCGGCCGCGATCAGCCGGTGGGCCAACCGGTTTGCCTGCCGGTCGAGTTGGGCGTAGCTGAGGGTGTCGTCGCCGAGCCGCAGGGCGATCGCCCGCGGGGTGCGGGCGGCCTGGGCGGCGAACAGCTCCGGCAGCGAGGCCGCGGGAACCGGCTGCGCGGTGTCGTTCCACTGCGCCAGCACCCGCTCCCGCTCCCCCGCACCCAGCACCGGCAACCGGCTCACCGACACCCCCGGATCCACCACCACCGCCTCCAGCACCCGCACCAACCGCTCCACCAGACCCTCAGCCGTACCCCGGTCGAACAGCGACGTCGCATACGTCAACGTCCCCGAAATCCCCTCCGACCCCCCCGCAGGTTGAACGTCAGATCGAACTTCGCCGCACCCGCACTCAGATCCTCAACCTCCGACACCTCCACACCCGGCAACGACAACCCCCCCACCCGCGTTCTGCAACACCAACATCACCTGGAACAACGGGTGATACGCCAGCGACCGAACCGGATTCACCGCCTCCACCAACCGCTCGAACGGCACATCCGCCTGCCCGAACGCCGCCAGATCCACCTCCCGCACCCGCTCCACCAACCCACGAAACCCCGGATCCCCCGACACATCCACCCGCAACACCAACGTATTCACAAAAAACCCCACCGTCCAACACCTCATCCACGACCCGCCACCGCCGTACCACCGACACATCAACCCCACCACCCAACGCGACAACAACGCAACCAAACCCGCCTGCACCACCATGAACAAGTCGTCGCACCACACTCCCGCGCCAGCCCCACCAACCCCGCATGCACACCGCACCCAGTTCGAAGCCGATCTGGCGCCGTGGTGGTCGGCGACGGCGGGACGCGGCCGGTCCAGCGGGAGTTCCAGCAGCTCGGGCAGGCCTGCCAGGCGGTCCCGCCAGTGGGCGGTCTGCCGGGCGAGCAGACTGTCCGGATCGGCGGCGGCGCCGAGCAGTTCGTGCTGCCACAGGGCATAGTCGGCGTACTGCACCGGCAGTTGCGCCCAGTCCGGCGCCGTGCCCCGGGACCGTGCCGCGTAGGCCGTCGACAGATCCCCGAGCAGCGGCCCCACCGACCAGCCGTCGGCCACGATGTGATGCAGCACCAGCAGCAGCACCTGGCGTCCCGGGCCGGTCCGGAGCAGGGTCACCCGCCACGGCAGCTCCTCGCCCAGGGCGAAGCCGTACCGCGCGCCCTCGGCCAGCGCGGCCGGCAGTTCCGGCTCCGGCACCTCCACCACGTCGAGCCGGGCGGCGGTGCCACCGGCCGGGAGGATGAGCTGCACCGGCTCCCCCTCGGACTCGGGGAAGAGGGTACGCAGGCCCTCGTGCCGGTCGAGCAGGTCGCCGAGGGCGGCCCGGAGCGCGGTCTCGTCCAGCGTTCCGTCGATCCGGACGGCCATCGGCACGTTGTAGGTGGCGGCCGACTCGTCCAGGTTGCGCAGGAACCACAGCCGCTGCTGCGCCGGGAGAGCGGGATCCGCGCCGGGCGCGGCCGGGCTCCAGCCGTCCCGGCGCTGCTGCCTCGTCCAGACGGGCGCAGAGCTCGGCCGGGGTGGGTGCTTCGAACAGCATGCGCAGCGAGATCTCCACACCGAGGACCGCGCGGATCCGGCCGGTCAGCCGGGTGGCCAGCAGCGAGTGTCCGCCGCGCTCGAAGAAGTTCTCGTCCGTGCCGATCCGCTCCAGGCCGAGGAGCTCCGCGAACAGGCCGCAGACGATCTCCTCCCGGGCGGTGCGCGGGGCCGGCCGCTCTCCACGACGGTGGCCGCCTCGGGGGCGGGCAGGGCGTCGCGTCGAGCTTGCGGTTGGCGGTGAGCGGGAACCGGTCGATCAGTACGACCGCGGCCGGGACCATGTACTCCGGCAGCTGCGCGGCGGCGTGGCGGCGCAGCGCGGCCGGGTCCACCCCGGGCCGGGCGGCGACCGCGTAGGCGACCAGCCGCCGGTCGCCGGGCCGGTCCTCGCGGACCACGGCCGCGGCCTGGAGCACGTCGGGGTGGGCCCCGAGCACGGACTCGACCTCGCCGAGCTCGATCCGGAACCCGCGGAGCTTGACCTGGTGGTCGACCCGTCCGGTGAACTCCAGCCGCCGGAGGCGTGCCACCGGCCCAGGTCGCCGGAGCGGTACATCCGGGCGCCGGGCGGACCGTACGGGTCGGCCACGAAGCGCGCCGCGGTCAGTTCGGGACGGCCGAGATAGCCCCGGGTGACCAGTTCACCGGCGATGTACAGCTCGCCGGTGACGCCGGCCGGGACCGGCCGCAGCCGGGCGTCCAGCACGTACATGCGGGTGTTCCAGACCGGACGGCCGATGGTGACCACGCCGGAGGGCACCGGTTCCCCGGGTTCGATCCGGTACTCGGTGCAGCCCACGGTGGTCTCGGTCGGGCCGTACTCGTTGATCACCGTGGCCGCGGGGTTGCGCTGCCGCCACTCGTCCAGCACCTCGCCCATGAGCGACTCCCCGCCGAGCACCAGCTGGCGGTGGGTGAGAAGCCGCTGTCCACTTCCAGCAGCAGCGGCAGGTGGCTGGGGTGGCCTTGACGAAGGTCGGGCGGGCCGCTCCGGCGACCTCGGCGGCGGGGGCGCTGCCGTCCACGGCCAGCAGGTGCGCGCAGCCGCCGGAGGTGAGCGGGGCGTACAGGCCGGTGACGGTGAGGTCGAAGGAGATCGGCGAGTGGACCAGGGCGCGGCCGCCGACGCTGTCGTACGCCTGGCGGGCCCAGGCCAGGTAGAGGTTCACCGAGCGGTGCTCCACCACCACGCCCTTGGGGCGGCCGGTGGAACCGGAGGTGTAGATCACAAAGGCGGCATGCCGGAGCGCAGCGGAGCGGTCCGCTCCGCGTCGTCCGGATCGGTGTCGTCCAGATCGGCGTCGTCCGGATCAGTGTCGCTCAGGCCGGCGGGTTCGCTGTCCGCGGTGCCCAGCAGCAGTTGCGGCACGGTCCGCGGCAGGGTCCCGGCGAGCCCGGGGACGGTCAGCAGCACCTCCGGGGAGACCTCGGCCAGCAGCCCGGCGATCCGGTCGGCCGGGTGGCCGGGGTCGAGCGGCAGATAGGCGGCGCCGGTCTTCAGCACCGCGAGCACGGCCACGACCAGGTCGAGCGAGGGCGGGACGGCGATGGCGGCGAAGCGCTCCGGGCCGAGGCCGCGCCGGAGCAACTGTCTGGCCAGCCGGTTGGCCCGGCGGTTGAGCTCCGTGTAGCTGAGGGTGTGACCGGCGTGGGTGACCGCGTCGGCGTCGGGGGTGCGCCGTACCTGGGCCTCGAACAGCTGCGGCAGGGTGGCGTCGTCCAGTGCGTGCCGGGGGCCGCTCCACTCGACCAGGAGCTGCTGCCGCTCGTGCGGGGCGAGCAGGTCGAGGTCGCCGATGGGCAGGTCCGGTTCGCTGACCGCGGACTCCAGCAGCCGCACCAGGCGGTCCGCCAGCGCCTGGGCGCTCGACGCGTCGAAGAGGTCGGCGGCGTACTCCAGTGTGCCGTCCATTCCGGCGGCGGCGCCCTCGGGGGGGCCCGCTCCTGGAACAGGAAGGAGAGGTCCACCTTGGCGGCCTGCTTGTCCGCGGTGCTGACCCTGACCTCCAGGCCGGGCAGCCGGAACTCGTCGCGCTCGGCGCCCTGGAAGGTCAGCATCGTCTGGAACAGCGGGTGGTAGGCGAGCGACCGGGCCGGGTTGACGTGCTCCACCAGCCGCTCGAACGACAGCCCCTGCCGGGCGAAGTCGGCCAGGTCGGCGCCGCGGACCCGGCGCAGCATCTCCCGGAAGCCGGGGTCGCCGCTGGTGTCGGTGCGCAGCACCAGGGTGTCCACGAAGCAGCCGACCAGCTGGTCGAGCGCCTCGTCCGAGCGGCCGCCGGCGGCCGTGCCCAGGGGGATATCGGTGCCCGCGCCGAGGCGGGTGAACAGTACCGCCAGGGCGGCCTGGACGGCCATGAACAGGGTGCTGCCGGTGCTCTGGGCCAGCGCGGTGAGGCGCTGCTGCAACCGGGCGTCCAGGGTGAACGCGACCGAGCCGCCGTCCCGGCCGGCCACTGCCGGTCGCGGCCGGTCGGTGGGGAGTTCCAGCACGTCGGGCAGGCCGGCCAGGCGCTGCCGCCAGTAGTCGAGTTCGGCGGCGGTGTCCGTGCTCGCGGCGAGCCGGTGCTGCCACAGCGTGTAGTCGGCGTACTGGACCGGCAGCGGCTCCCAGTCGGGGGCGTGGCCGAGCAGCCGGGCGGCGTAGGCGGTGGACAGGTCGCGGCCCAGGGCCGCGAGCGAGGCGCCGTCGGCGGCGATGTGGTGCAGCAGCAGGAGCAGCACGTGCTGCTGCTCGTCGAGCGCGAACAGCTGGGCCCGGAGCGGGATCTCGTTGCGCAGGTCGAAGCTGTGCCGGGAGGCGCGGGTCAGTTCCGCGGCCAGTGCGCCCGGGTCGGTCCGGGTCGGCGGCAGGTCGAAGCGGGCCTGCCCGGCGGGCAGCACCAGCTGGTAGGGCTCGGCCTGGTCGTCGCGGTAGCAGGTGCGCAGCACCTCGTGCCGCTCGACCAGGTCGCCGAGTGCGTCCTGGAGCGCCGCGCGGTCCAGCTTCCCGTCCAGGCGCAGGGTGTGGGCGATGTTGTAGGAGGTGTCGGTGCGGTCGAGCTGCTGGAGGAACCAGAGCCGGCGCTGGGCGGCGGAGAGCGGCAGCCGCTCGGGCCGTACGGCGGGGGCGAGCCGGGGAAGTTCCGGCCGCGGGTCGCCGTGGTCGATCCGGGCGGCCAGCCCGGGGGTGGGCGCGTGGAAGACGTCCATGACGTCCAGGCCGACGCCGAGGACCCGGCGGACACGGTTCACCAGGCGGTTGGCGCGCAGCGAGTGGCCGCCGAGGGCGAAGAAGTCGTCGTCCACCCCGACCCGGGGCAGCCCGAGGACCTCGGCGAACAGCCCGGTCAGCGCCTCCTCGTGCGGGGTCCGCGGGGAGCGGCCCGGCTCCGCCGCCGGGACGGCGTCGGGGCGGGGCAGGGCGGCGCGGTCGAGCTTGCCGTTGGGGTCAGCGGCAGCGCGTCCAGGCTCAGCACCCGTGCCGGGACCGCGTGTTCGGGCAGCCGCAGGGCGAGTTCGCGGCGCAGCGCCTCCGGGTCGGGCCGGGTGCCCGGTGCCGGGACGACATAGCCGGTCAGGCTGCCCCGGCGGTGCCGAGGACCGCGGCGGCGACGACGCCGGGGCAGGCCAGCAGGGCGGCCTCGATCTCGGCCGGTTCCACCCGGTGGCCGCGGATCTTCAGCTGGTCGTCGGCGCGGCCCAGATAGTCGAGGGTGCCGTCGGGCCGGGCGCGGACCAGGTCGCCGGTGCGGTAGCAGCCTTCCGCGGCGAAGCCGCCGAGGCCGCCGGCCGGGTCGGCGTAGCGGGCCAGCCGGCTGGTGCGGACCACGAGTTCGCCCTGCTGCCCGGCGGCGGCCGAGGCGGCGGGGGTCTCGCTGCCGTCGGCGCCGCGCAGCAGCAGCCGGACGCCGTCGATACCGGTCCCCAGCGGCACGGTTCCGCCGTCCCGGGAGAGCTCGTGCTGAGGGATCGTCAGCACTGCTACCGCCTGCGGGGTTTCGGTGGCTCCGTAGAGGTTGAGCAGTCGCGCGGCGGGGGCGGTCCGGCTCCAGGCGTCCACGGTGTGCCAGCCCAGGGCCTCGCCGCCGAACCCGGCCAGCCGCAGGGCCGGCCAGCCGCCCTCGGGCGCGCTCTCGGCGAGGGCGTCGCCCAGACCGGGGGTGAGGTGGGCCACGGTCACCCGGGCCCGGGCCAGCCAGGAGGCCACCTTGCGGGCCTCGCGCGGGTCGGCGTCCGGGAAGCAGGCGGTGCCGCCGACCCACAGCGGGGCCAGCAGGTCCCGCAGCAGCGGGTCGTGGCCGAGCCCGGAGAGCACCGCGAAGCGGTCCGTACGGTTCAGCCCGAACTCGCGGGTGTACCAGTCGAGGAAGTGCTCGACCGGTTCCCATCCGCCGACCACGGCCCGGGGCCGTCCGGTGGTGCCCGAGGTGAAGGCCACATAGGCGGCGGTGACCGGGCCGCCCGTCGGGCGGACACCAGTCCGGATGCCGGGACGCCCGGACCGTCGAACGGCCGCAGCAGGTCCAGCAGCGGGGCCTGTGGCACACCGGCGGGCAGGCCCCCGGCGCCGCAGTCCAGCCAGGCCCGGGGGTGCACCTGTTCGGCGTACTCGCGGAGCCGCCCGGCCGGGTGGGCCGCGTCGAAGACGCTGAAGGCCGCACCGGTGTGCGCCACCGCCAGCAGCGCCAACGCCAGTTCGGGGACCCGGCGGGCGTGCACGGCCACCACGTCCCCCGGCCGCACACCCTGGGCGCGGAGCCAGTCCGCCACCCGCTCGGTGTCGCGCAGCACCTGGGCGTAGTTCCACACTCGTCCGCCGCCCTCGAGCGCCGGATGCTCGGGCGTCCGCCCGGCCTGCCGGACCAGCCGGTCCAGCAGGACGGTCCTGCCGGTCCTGCCGGTGCCCGTCGTCCGCGCCGGTGCCCGCTCCGGACCCCGAACCGCAACTCCTGCCATGGGTCTGCCCCTCAGCTCGCTCAACCTGGCTGTGGAACCTACGGACCGGGGCTTTCACCGCGTTATCGGCGCTCGATATGCCTTCAATAGTCGGGGGCCCTACCTTCCTCAACCACCGCCCTTCGCGGAACCGGAGAGGACTCATGACCCCTGCCATTCGGATCGAGGATCTGGCCAAGGCCTTCGGGGACACCCCAGCCGTGCGGGGTGTCAGCCTCGACGTCCAGGCCGGCACCGTGCACGGACTGCTCGGCCCCAACGGGGCGGGCAAGACCACCATCGTCAGAATGCTGGCCACGCTGGTCCGGCCCGACCAGGGCAGAGCCCTGGTCCACGGCTACGACGTGGTCCGCCAGAGCCGCCAGGTACGCGCGCTGATCGGCCTGACCGGCCAGTACGCCTCGGTGGACGAGGACATCTCCGGCTGGGAGAACCTCTACCTGATCGGGCGCCTGCTGAACCTGTCCCGCGCCGCCGCGCGCACCTCCGCCGACCGGCTGCTGGAACGGTTCCAGCTGACCGAGGCCGGCGGCCGCCGGCCCGCGGCTACTCCGGCGGCATGCGCCGCCGGCTGGACCTGGCCGCCAGCCTGATCGGCGAGCCCCGGGTGCTCTTCCTGGACGAGCCCACCACCGGCCTGGACCCGTCCAGCCGCAAGGCCCTGTGGCAGGAGGTCCGGGGCCTGGCCGCGGAGGGCACCACGGTGCTGCTGACCACCCAGTACATGGAGGAGGCCGAGGCGCTCGCGGACGAGATCACGGTCATCGACCGGGGCCGGGTGATCGCCGCCGGCACCACCATGGAACTGCGCGAACGCATCGGCGGCCAGGCACTGCGGGTGGCCCCGCAGCGCCCGGCCGACGTGGGCGCGGTACTCGGCGCGCTCGACCGCGCGGGACTGCGGCCGACCGCGGGTGAGCAGCCCGCGGACGACGAACGGGACGACGTCCGGGTCCAGCTGCCCGCCGGGCACGAGAGCGACCGGCTCACCGCCGCGTGGGGGCGCTCGGGGAGTCCGGGATCGCCCTCAACCGGATCGCCACCGAACTGCCCAGCCTGGACGACGTCTTCCTGGCCCTCACCGACGTCAGCGCCGTGCGGGCCAGGGACACCGACGGCGGGGCCGCCGCGGCGCCCACCGAGAGCATGCCCACCACGAGGAGCGCAGCATGACCGTCACCGCCGCGGCGCCGCGGCTCGGACCGGCCAGTCCACGCGAGGCCCTGCGCCATTCGCTGGCCATCACCCGGCGCAATCTGCTCAAAGTGCGGTCCAGCCCGGGTCAGATCCTGGACGCCGCGCTGATGCCCATCGTCTTCGCGCTGATCTTCACCTATGTCTTCGGCGGGGCGATCTCCGGCAGCAGCGCCTACCGGCAGTTCCTGATGCCCGGCATCCTGGCGCTGACCACCACCATCACCTCCCGGGCCGCCGGAGTCGGGCTCAACCTGGACTTCAACAACGGCGTGATGGACCGGTTCCGTTCGCTGCCGATGGCCCGGATCGCGGTCCTGGCCGGCCGCATCCTGGCCGACAGCGTGCGGATGCTGCTGGGGCTGATCCTGGTCTTCGCGTTCACCCTGCTGATCGGCTTCCGGGTGCACACCGGACCGTTGCAGGCCGCCGCGGCCCTCGCATCGTGCTGCTCTTCGGCACCGCGCTGTCCTGGCTGCACGCCCTGATCGGGCTGACCGCACGCAGCGTGGAGACCGTGCAGAGCGTCAGCATGCTGGCCATGGTCCCGCTCCAGTTCGGCAGTTCCATCTTCGTGCCGCCCGGCACCATGCCGCACTGGCTGGAGCTGATCGTCACGCACAACCCGATGACCTCGGTGGTGGATTCGGCACGGGCGCTGCTGCTGGGCGGCCCGGCCGCCGCCAGCACGGTCACCGCGCTGCTCTGGATACTCGGCATGACCGTGGTCCTGGTTCCGCTGTCGATCCGTCAATTCCAGCGCAGGGGCTGATTTATGTGACTGACACCCGAGCTTCGGCCGGACGCTGGCTGCGGGTGCTGCGCCCGGTGGCGCAGCCCCGGGCCCGGCTGGTGTGCTTCCCGCACGCCGGGGGCACCGCCGGATTCTTCCGCGACTGGCCGCAGTGGGCCGACCCGCTCACCGAACTGCTGGCGGTGCGCTGTCCGGGCCGCGAGGACCGGATAGCCGAGCCCTTCGCCGAGCGGATGTCCGAGCTCGCCGAGCCGGTCGCGGACGCGCTGGCGGCACTACCGGAACTGCCCACCGGCTTCTTCGGCCACAGCATGGGCGCGTCGGTCGCGTACGAGACCGCGCACCGGCTGGCGGACACCGGCCGGGCGCTGCCCCGGCTGCTGGCCGTCTCCGGCCGCGCGGCCCCGCACCGGCTGCGCCGCACCGGCATCGCCGACCCCGGCACGGGCGACGCGGCGCTGCTGGCCGACGTGCGCCGCCGGGGCGGCCCGCTGTCGCAGGCGCTGGACGAGCCGGAGCTGCTGGAGCTGGTGCTCCCGGCGATCCGCGCCGACTACCGGCTGCTGGACGCGTACGCCGACGAGGCACGGCTGCGTCCGCTGCCGCTGGACCTGGTCGCCTACTACGGCGAGCAGGACCCGGACGTCCCGGTCGCCGACGTGGCGGCCTGGGCGGAGGCGGCCGACGGGGAGTCGCACCTGCTCGGCTACCCCGGTGACCACTTCTACCTGGTGCCGCACACCGCCGAACTGGTCGGCGACCTCTCCCGGCGGCTGACCCGGTCCGCCACCACGGCCACCCCACCGGACACCCCACCGCACGCGCCACCACGGCTGTGTGCCAATGAAAATGACGAGGAGTCAGAACGTGACCGCACCAGCCCCGCTGGTCGAGGCAGTCGAACTCAGCAAACGCTACGGCAACCGGCTCGCCGTGGACCGGCTCAGCTTCACCCTCAGCCCCGGCAAGGTGACCGGCTTCCTCGGCCCCAACGGGGCGGGGAAGTCCACCACCATGCGGCTGATCCTCGGCCTGGACCGGCCCGACCACGGCCGCGCCACCATCGGCGGCCGGGCCTACGCCCAGCTGGTCAACCCGCTGCGCACGGTCGGTGCGCTGCTGGAGGCCAAGGCCGTGCACAAGGGCCGCAGCGCCCGCAACCATCTGCGCTTCCTCGCCCGCACCCAGGGCCTGCCGCTCTCCCGGGTGGACCAGGTGCTGGAGCAGGTCGGGCTGGCCGACGCGGGGCCGCAGGCGCGCCGGGGGCTTCTCCCTGGGCATGGGCCAGCGCCTGGGCATCGCCGCCGCCCTGCTCGGCGACCCGCGGATCCTGATGCTGGACGAACCGGTGAACGGCCTCGACCCGGAGGGCGTGCTCTGGATCCGCAACCTGATGAAGTCCCTCGCCGACGAGGGGCGCACGGTCTTTGTGTCCAGCCACATGATGAACGAAATGGCGGTCACCGCCGACCACCTGGTGGTGATCGGCCGCGGACGCCTGCTCGCCGACTGCCCCACCGCGGAGTTCATCGAGCGCAATTCGAACCCCGCCGCGCTGGTGCGGACCACCGACCCGGAACGACTGGTCCTGCTGCTGAACTCGAACGGCGCCGAGGCCGTCAGTGACGGCACCAGCCTGCTCACCGTCAGTGGGATGGCCACCGCCCGGATCGCCCAGCTGGCCGCGTCCGAACGCATCGCGATCCACGAACTCACCACGCAGCGGGCCTCGTTGGAAGAGGCCTTCATGCGGATGACGCGTGACAGCGTCGAATACACCGACAGCCACGTCCCCTCCAGGAGTGCGGCATGACCACCACCATCGCGCCGGCCTCCCTCCTGCCCGCGGCGAACCGCCCGGCCGGCCCGGGCTCGCTGCTGCGGGCCGAGTGGATCAAGATCCGCTCGGTGCGCTCCACGGTGTGGGCACTGGTGCTGATGCTGCTGCTGGCGCGGTCGGCGTCTCGGTGCTGATCTCCGCGGTCACCGCCCACAACTGGGCCGGCTCCGGCGCGGCGGCCCGCAGCGGCGTGGCACGCGACCCGATGGGCACCATCTTCGGCGGCATGGGCCTGGCCGAGCTGGTGGCCTGCTCGCTGGGCGCGCTGGTGGTCACCAGCGAGTACTCCAGCGGCACCATCCGGGCCAGCCTGCTGGCGGTGCCGAAGCGCTGGCCGGTGCTGGCCGCCAAGGCCGGGGCGTTCGGCCTGGCGACGCTGGCCGTGGGCGAACTGGCTTCCTTCGGCTCCTTCCTGGCCGGGGCGCATCTGCTGCGCCACGACGTCCCGGTGTCCCTGGGCGACCCGGGCGTGCTGCGGGCGGTCACCGGCGGCGGGCTGTTCCTGGCGGCGATGAGCGTGTTCGCCATGGGGCTGGGCGCCCTGATCCGGCACACCGCCGCGGCGGTGACCGGGGTGATCGCCTTTGTGCTGGTGCTCTCCCCGCTGGCCGACAGCCTGCCGGGCCCGGCGGGGCAGCACTTCGCCGCCTATCTGCCCACCAACGCCGGGCAGTTGGTGCTGTTCGTGCACCAATCCCCGGGTCAGCTGCTGTCGCCGTGGCAGGGGCTGGCGGTGTGCGCGGCCTGGGGCCTGGGCCTGCTGCTGGTCGCCTCGGTCCTGCTGCGGCGGCGGGACGTCTGACCGACGGCCGGGCACGCCATCGTCCAGCACCCACCACGGTGCGGCCCAATGGCGTGCGGCCCAACGGCAATGCGGCCCAGGGCGGTGCGATCACGGAACGGCGGCGGGGCAGGGCGCCCCGCCGCCGTCGGCGTGCGCCCGCCCACCCGCGCGCTCACTCCACCGCGTCCTCCAGCAGCCGCTGGATCGCCACACCCGCGCGTTCACCTCCGCCAGTTCACCACGCACCTCCGACTGGAACTCCGATACCCGCCGCTCCAGTTCACGCCGTTCGCGGCTGTGCCCCATGGACGCCCAGAACATGCCCGCGACGGCGAGCGTGGTACTGCTCAGCATCACCGCACTCGCGATGATGGCACCTCCTGTGGCATCCACTGTCTTCTCCCTACCCGCCGCGCCCAGACCGTGAGCCTGTCGCTCCAGGTTTCACGACGTTACGCGCCACAGCGGTCCGGCAATACCCGGATATCCTCCGTTATTACCGGAGGAATTCCGTAGTATCGGACTCGACCAGCCCAAGGGTGGCAATCACACCGGCCACGCGCGCCTGCCAGTTCGGCGCACCGATGCGGGTGAAGATCTCCTGCGCCGCCGACAGATACCCGGCGGCCTCCACCAGACCTCCCTGCTTGGCACAGACCTCCCCGAGGGCCAGTCTGATCTGCCCCTCCACCAGCGGACTGTCGATTCCCACCGCGATGTCCAGCGCGTCGACCAGGGTCCGCTCGGCCTCCTCCAGCGCGCCGGCCTCCAGCCGGGCCTCGCCCAGCCCGAGCAGGGCGTAGGCCAGCCCGACCGTGTCGGCCTTGTCCCTGACGATCCGGACCACCCGCAGGAAGGCCTCCTGCGCGGCGTCCAGCATCCCCTTCGCCAGATACGCCCGCGCCAGCCGGTGCAGGCCCATCGCCACGCCCCTGGTCCCGCCCGCGCCGATGGTCTCGGACAGACTGACGGCCTCCCGGGCGAACTGCATGGCCTCGTCCGGGTGGCCCAGGTCCAGTTCGATCTGCGCCAGGTTGTTCAGGACATGCGCCTGCGAGGAGTGGTCACCGACCCGGCGGAAGGTCTCCCGGGCCTCCTCCAGGCTCACCCGGGCCTTGCCCAGCTGGCCCTGCATCCGGTCGGCGATCGCCAGGTTCCGCAGCGCCAGCGCCCGGCCGTGCTCCTCCCCCGCGGCCCGGAACAGCTCCAGCGCGCGGAGATGTACTGCTGCGCCGCTTCGAGCCGGCGCAGCCGCAGGTCGACCGCGCCCAGGCCGTGCAGCATGGCCCCCTGGCCGCGCAGGTTTCCGGCCGCCTCGGCGGCGGCCAGCGCGGTCAGGCAGCTCTTCCGCCAGTCGTCGACGTAGTTGTGCGTCTCGAACAGCGGCACCATGCACATGGCCAGATCCCAGGCCAGGTCGTCCAGTCCGGAGTCGGCCGCGCCCTCGATCGCCGCCAGCAGCGACAGCCGCTCGGCCTCGAACCACTCCAGCGGCGACCGCAGCAGCTCGTCCAGCAGTGCCCGGTCCAGCTCCCGGCGCGGCTCGGCGCCGTGGATCACCGAGTAGTCCCCGCCGTACTCGCGCCGGTGGGCCAGCTCGGCCAGGGTGAGGCAGGTGCGGTAGAAGCGCTCCACCGAATCCCGCCGCTCGGCGGCGGACTCCTGCTCCCCGGCGCGCTCGCGGGCGTACAGCCGGAGCAGGTTCTGGAAGCGGTAGCGCAGCCGTCCGGTCGCGTCCAGGCCCACCACCTCCAGGGAACTGGGCGTCACCAGGTGCTCGATCAGCACCTCCGCGTCCAGCAGCGGTATGTCGAGCAGGGCGGCGGCGGCCCAGTCGGTGAAGTCGGGTACCGGCAGCAGGCCGAGTCTTCGGTACAGCCGGGAGGCGTCCGAGGGCAGATAGCGGTAGCTGAGCGCCAGGCTGGCCCGGATCTGCGACTCGCCCTGGCTCAGCTCGTCCAGCCGCCGCTGCTCGTCGTCGAGCCGCGCGACCAGGTGCCGCACCATCCAGTGCGGCTTGGACGCCAGCCGGGCGGCGGCGATCCGCAGGGCCAGCGGCAGCCGGTCGCACAGCTCGACCAGCCGCAGCGCGTCACTCCTGGCGGCGGCGATCCGTGCCTCGCCGACGATCCGCCCCAGCAGTTCCAGCGCGTGCGCCGGCGGCAGCAGCCCCAGGTGCACCCGGGCCTGCGGCGGCCAGGTGACCAGCTGCTCCAGCTGGTCCCGGCTGGTGACCAGCACGCAGCAGCTCTCGCTGCCCGGCAGCAGCGGCCGGATCTGGGCGAAGGCATGGACGTTGTCCAGCACGATCAGCACCCGGCGATCGGCCAGGACGCTGCGGTAGAGCGCGATCCGGGCCTCCTGCTCGGCCGGGATGTTGTCGCTGGGCACTCCGAGCGAGCGCAGGAACCGGCTGAGTACCTCGTAGGCCGGGTCGCCTCGTGGTGCTCGTCGTAGCCGCGCAGGTCGGCGAAGAGCCGGCCGTCGGGGAAGTGCTCCGAGAAGCGGTGCGCCCAGCAGACCGCGAGCCCGGTCTTGCCCACCCGGCCACCCCGCTGACCAGCCCGACCGCGGGCCCGTCGCCGGACTGCTGCGGGATCAGCAGCGACTCCAGCGCCGCGAGTTCCCGTGCCCGGCCGGTGAACCCGGGTACGTCGGGCGGGAGTTCGGAGGGGACCACCGGCGCCGTCGGCTGCGGATCGGTGTCCGAGGCCATCAGCAGCGAGGGGTCGTCCCGCAGGATCGCCCGGTGCAGTTCCTGGAGCTCGGGCCCCGGCTCCATGCCGAGCTCGTCGATCAGCTGCCGGCGGGCGCTGCGGAAGGTCTCCATCGCCTCCGCCCGCCGACCGGCCCGGTACTGGGCGGTCATCAGGTGGTGCCGCAGCCGCTCGCGCAGCGGATGCTCACGGACCATCACCGAGAGTTCGGGATCAGCTCCTGATGGTTGCCGAGGTCCAGTTGCACGGCGAAGTAGTCGTCGCAGGCGTTGAGCCGCAACTCCTCCAGCCGCTGGGCCTCGTCCTCGACCAGCCGGCCGCTCACTCCGGCCAGCGCCGGTCCCCGCCACAGCCCGAGGGCATGCCGGTACGCCTGGGCGGCCTCGGCCGAGCGCGCCTCGGCGACGGCCTGTTCGGCGAGGGCGATCTGCTGGGCGAACTGAGTCGCGTCGACGTCATGGCCCTCGGTGTTCAGCAGATATCCGGGGTGCGCGGTGGCGATGATCTCCTCGGCGAATCCTCCGCCTTCAACTGCTTGCGCAGCGCGGCTATGCAGATGGCCACCTGCGGGGCGGTAACGGCGGCCGTCCCTGCCACACCCCGTCGACCAGGGTGTCCACGGAGACGATTCGTCCGGGATTGAGCAGGCAGCGCGAGGATCGTCCGTTGCCGCGGCCCGCCGATATTGACTTTTCGCCCTCCACCATGACTGCTAATGGTCCGAGAATCCTGAAAGCGAGCCGGTCCCCACCGCTCTCCCCAAACGCTAGACACCTTCCGATTGTTTCTATCACAGAGACATTAGTGCGCGAGGAGGCCGACTCAAAGGGCATCACCTTCGAAGAGCCCTTCGGGAGCAGGTCACGGGTACGGGCGTGGTCGAACCGGGGCGCCATCCGGGGGCACCCCGGGGCGAAACGGAACAGGCGGCATCCGGCAGCGTTCGGGACGGGGTCGCCACGGCGGGCGGCGGCCGGCGGCGCGCCGGCCGGGCAACGGAACCACGCGGGCCGTCGCGGCGCCCCGCGGCCGCTCCTTCCGGTGGGCGGCCGCCGGGACCCGAAGCAATCACTGCGGAATCGGGTGTATCCGGGGCGAACCTTTGCCTCCGGATCGCCGTCCCGCCGCCGATTCGACCGTCATCGAATTCGGCTCGTTCGCGCAAGGCACGTGCGGACGAATACCACCGGGAGACGCCCTCCCCCGCGCCGCGCGACAGCGCCTCGACAACTAACGTCGCCGCAGGTCAGATGGCATCCACCGGGGCACCTTCGACTGAACCGGGGAAGGCTTCCGGAGATCCGGGCGCGCCATCCCCGGGTCTTCAACATGTCGATGTCCGAGCTTTTCCCTATTGTTCACCTTTATCGTTTCTTTACCAGACCTCTTCTGTTCATCTTCTGGTCACCGCCGGTATGGTCATGCCCACTTCAGCACCGCAGATCTTTCCCGGTCCACGGTGAGCGCGAGCCGCGTTCACCCGCCCGAGCCACTCATGGACGAGGCGCAGGACCGGCTTGCCCGCAGCGCCGCAAACTGCTCCCTGCGCGGCCGGCAAGGCACCAGCACAGTCAGTGCCCATCTGACGACGACAAGGTGTGACCATGAGCTCCGTTCTGCCCGGAAACCGGGAGTTGCTCGACCAGGAACTGGACGAGGCCCCCTGCTCAACCCGCGATCGGCCGACACCGCGATACCCCCCGAGCACCTGACCGTGGTTCTGCCCACGCGTGACGAACAGCTGACCATCACCCCGCTGCTGCACCGGCTCAGCGAGCTCTTCCGGGACCAGCCGGTCGAGATCCTGATCGTCGACGACAGCGACACCCCCGACTGCCCGCGGGCGGCCGAGCAGGCCGCCGACGGGCTCCGCATCCCGGTGCGGATGCTGCACCGGGAACCCGACCCGCGGCGCGGAGGCCTGGCCACCGCGGTCCTTGAGGGATTCCGGCTCGCCCGCGGCGAGTGGGTGCTGGTGATGGACGCCGACCTGCAGCATCCCCCGGAAGCCGCGGCCGGCCTGGCCGCGGCCGCCCTCGGCCACGACTACGACCTCCTGGTCGGCACCCGGTACACGGGCGGCGGCTCGGTGGGCGACGGGCTCGACGGCCCGGTGCGGGTCATGGCCTCACGCGGCGCGACCCGCCTGTGCCGGCTGCTGTTCCCCAAACGCCTGGCCACCGTGACCGACCCGCTCTCCGGGCTGTTCGCGGTGCGCCGCGCGGCCGTCGACCTGGGGCGGCTCAAGCCGACCGGCTTCAAGGTCCTGCTGGAGATCCTGGTACGCCACCCCGAACTGCGGGTGGCCGAGGCCAGCTACCGTTTCGAGCCGCGCGCGGCCGGCGGTTCCAAAGCCGGTCTCGGCACCGTGATCGACTATCTGCGCCATCTGACCCGGCTGCGGCTGTCCAGGCTCAGCGGCCAGATCCGGCAGGGCGGAAAGCTCTCCTCGTCCTGGGTGCGGATGCTGGGCTTCGCCGCGGTCGGTGCCACCGGCATCGTGGCGAACAACCTGGCGCTGTGGCTGTTCGTGCACTCCCTCGGGGCCCCCAGCCTGCTCGGCGCGGCCCTGGCCACCCAGGTCTCCACCTCGTGGAACCTGCTGCTGCTGGAAGCGGTCGTCTACCGCGGACAGGGCCAGGGCCGGCTGCGCGGCCGCACGGCGCGCTTCTTCGTCCTCAACAATGTGCTGATGCTCGGACGGCTGCCGGTGCTGTGGCTGTTCATGCACCTGGGCGTGGGCCTGCTGACCGCCAACACGGTCACCCTCGCGCTGCTGTTCCTGCTGCGCTTCCTGATGAGCGACCGGGTGATCTACGGCGTGGGCGGGGAGGGCGGCCGTACGCCGGTCCGCCTGCTGGTCGACCTCGCCGCCACCACCGCCACGGACGGATCCGCCTCCTCCAAGCGCTCGCGGCACCTGCCCTACCGCTACGACATCGCCGGCGTGGTCCGCATCGGTTCCCAGATCATGCTGCCCGAGCTGGAGTTCTTCCGGGCCCAGTGGACCGGTGAGGAAGAGCTCGACATGTCGGTCCGGGTCGCCAGCATCGGCCGGCGCGGGCCGCGGCGGCGGGCCAAGCTCACCGAGCGGGCCGAGACCACGGCCGGCGCGGCCGCGGGCTCACGCGTCCTGGACTACGAGGAGCACCTCGGCCGGTTCGGCTCGAACTTCCGGATCACCCTCGGGGAGCGGGTGGACATCGAGGTCGGGCCGTTGCTCGCGCGTTCCCCGCACGTCGTGTACACCAACATCGTCGAGGCGCTGCTGCGCTTCGTCATGGTCTCCCGGGACCGGATGCTGCTGCAACTCGGCCTGCGTGGAGATCGACGGACACGGCGTGATGCTCTCCGCCCTCACCGACACCGGGAAGACCGGAACTGTGCTGCGGCTGCTGCGCGAGCACGGCGGGCGCTTCCTGTCCGACGACATGACCGTCATCGACGCCCAGGGCAACGCCTACTGCTTCCCCAAGCCGCTGACCATCAGCGCGCACACGCTGCGGGCGGTGCAGGCCGACGACCTGACCCCGCGTGAGTGGCGCAGGCTCCAGTTGCAGAGCCGGCTGCACTCGAAGTCGGGGCGCTCCTTCGCGGTCGCGCTCAGCCGCTTCAACCTCCCGATCATCGGCATCAACGCGATCGTGCAGCGCCTGGTCCGCCGCCCAAGTACACCGCGGACCGGCTGGTGGCCTGCGGGTTCGGCGCCGGTGTCCGGGTCGGGGACCTGTTCGTCATCGAGCGCGGCGAACCGCGGCTGGCGCCGCTCGATCCCGCGGAGACGGCCGACCGGCTGATCACCAACACCGACGACGCCTACGGGTTCCCGCCCTTCGAGAACCTCGCACCCAGCATCGCCATCGGCGGGCTCGAATACCCGCAGTTGCGTGAGCGGGAGCGGGAGATCCTGGAGTCGTTCCTGAAGCACAGCCGGGCGCGCGTGCTGGCCTCGAACACCTTCGGCTGGGCCGACGAGATCGCCGCACTCGTCCTCGGCGGGGACGACCTGCCCGACGCGCGGGAGGCGGCGCTGCTCGCGGCGCAGGCCGCCGATGCCTGGCCCCGGTGGGCGGCGGCGCTGGCGGATCGGCAGACCGCGTGACCCTGGAACTCTCCGCATCCGGGACCGCCCGGAAACCCGCTCCACGGACGGCGGTCGCGGTGGCCCGCTCGGCGGCAGGACGTTTCCTGCCGCCGGGCGCGGTGCTCGCGCTCGCCGCCTGGCTGCGTTTCCGGCAGCTCACCGCGGTCGGCTTCAACAGCGACGAGGCCGTGTACACCGGCAGTGCCCAGGCGCTGAGCGGTCACACCGGCCTCGAATCGATGTTCCCGGTCTTCCGGGCGCACCCGATCCTGGTGCAGCTGATCATCGCCCAGGCCCTGCGGATCAGCGACAGCGACTGGTCGGCCCGCGCGGTGACCGCGGGCTTCGGCGTGGTGACGGTAGGGCTGACCTACCTGCTCGGCCGCCGGCTCTACGGCAGGGCGACGGGTTGCACCGCCGCCGGGCTGCTGGCCGTGATGCCGTACCACGTGGTGGTGAGCCGGGAGGTGCTGCTGGACGGGCCGATGACCTGTTTCGGCGTGCTCTGCCTTTACTGCCTGGCCCGCGCCACCGAGGACGCGCCGCGGCGCTGGGCCATGGCGGCGGGCGCCGCGCTCGGCCTGTCCCCCTGTGCAAGGAGACCTCGGCGGTGTGGGTGGGCAGTGTGTTCGTCTTCGGGGCGATGGGGGCGGCCGGACGGCTGAGGCCGCGTCAACTACTGCTCGGACTGGTGGTGTTCACGGGGGTCTTCCTCACCTACCCGTTGGCCGTGCGGTTGGCGGGGGCGTCCGGGACCGGTCAGAACTTCCTGCTCTGGCAGTTGCTGCGACGCGCCAACCACCCGTTCTGGTTCTACTTCAGCACGCTGCCCGGGGCCGTCGGCGTGGCCGTGCTGGTGCTGGCGCTGCTGGGCCTGGTGCTCCGGCGACGGCTGCTGGGCTGGCGCGAGCGCCTGCTGCTGGCGTGGATCGCGGTCCCGGTGGCGTTCTTCACGCTCTGGCCGGTCAAGGGCTACCAGTACCTGCTGCCGATCGCCCCGGCCCTGGCCGTGCTGGCTGCGCTGCCGGTGGCCGCGCTCTGGCACGCCCGGAAGCGGCTGGGGATCCGGCCAGGATCGGCCGCGCCCGGCCGGGCGCGGCGCGGCGCGGCCCTCTGTGCCGGGCCGGCGCTGGCGCTGGTCGCGATGGCGACCCTGCTGGTGCCGACCTGGCGGCAGACCGACCCCTCGGACTCGACGGCCTTCCTGGCCGGCACCGGCGGTCTGCCCGGCGGACGCGAGGCCGGCCGGTGGATCGCCGCGCACCTGCCGCACGGCGCCGAACTCCTGGGCAGCGGACCGTCGATCGCGAACGTCCTGGAGTACTACAGCGGCCGCGAGGTGGGCGCTGTCGGTGTCCAGCGATCCGCGGGACCGCAATCCGGTGTACCGGCCGGTCCCCAACCCGGACCTCGCCGTACGCCGGGGCGAGTACCAGTACCTCGTCTGGGACTCCTACACCGCGGCGCGCACGCCGTATTTCGCCTCCGAACTGGAGAAGCTCGTGAACAGGTACCACGGGACGGCCGTCTACACAGGGACGGTCACGGTGGCCACCAAGGCCGGCCCGGCCCCGGTCCCGGTCATCATCATCTACGAGGTGCATCCGTGAACCGCCTGCCACCCGCGCGCCCGCGCCGACCCGGCTGGTGCCGCCGCGCGGCTCTGACCGTGTGCGCGGCCCTGCTGCCCGTCGTGGGGCCGACGGGCCTGCTGCCCAGGGCCGACGCCCAGCCCGTGACGACGACCACGCCGATCAAGCACTTCATCTATCTGATGCAGGGCCCGCGCAGCTTCGACAACTACTTCGGCACCTATCCCGGGGCCGAGGGCTTCCCGGCCCACGCCTGCCAGAGCGCAGGCAAGGGCCGCCCCTGCGTCGCACCGCACCCGCTGCACGGCCTGCCCACGGCCGGCCTGCCCGGCACCGACGCGGGCCTGGTCTCGGCGGAGGTGGACGGCGGCCGGATGGACGGCTTCGTCAGTGCCTACACGGACCAGGGCCGGCCCGGCGCCGACGCCATGGGCTACTACAACGCCACCGACCTGCCGACCGACTGGGCCGCGGCCGACCGCTACGTGCTGTTCGACCAGTTCTACTCGGACGCGCAGTACGGCACGGTCGCCAACCGGTCCTACTGGGTCGCGGCGGCCGCCCCGGACGGCGACCGGCTCCCGTCCGGCGGCTACGGGAACCTGCAGACCATCTTCGACCGGCTCGACGCCGCGGGCATCAGCTGGAAGTTCTACGTGCAGAACTACACCACGAAGAACACCTCCGCGGGCCCGGCCACCGACGACCAGGCGGCCCGGGTCCCGCTGCTGGACTACCCCGCTTCCTGGACGACCCCGCGCTGCGCGGTCACATCGAGGACCTCAGCCAGTACTACACGGCCCTCGCCGACGGCAGGCTGCCGGCCGTGGCCTATGTGGCCAGCTCGGGACCGGACGAACGCTCCGCGCACTCGATCACGGCCGGACAGCGGCTGATCCAGACCATGGTCAACCAGCTGATGGTCAGCAAGTACTGGGACTCCTCGGCCTTCTTCTGGTCCTACGAGCAGGCCGGCGGCTGGTACGACCAGAACCCGCCGCCGAAAACCGCCGCGGGCAGCCTCGGCCTGCGGGTTCCGGCGATCCTGGTGAGCCCCTACGCCCGGGTCGGCGCGGTCGACTCGACGCTCTCCGACCCGGAGAGCGCCCTGCACTTCATCGAACAGAACTGGGGGCTCGCCCCGCTCACCGCACGCGACGCCCACGCGGCCGGCCTCGCCGGCGCCTTCGACTTCGCTGCCGGGCCGCGGCGGGCGGACCTGCTGCCGGGCCCCGCGTCGGCCCCGGCGCCGCTGTCCGCGGCCGTGGTCCACAGCGGGACCGCGATCACCCTCTACACCCTGGTCGCGACGCTCTGCGCGGTCCTCCTCGCCACCGCGGCCGCGGCCGCCGGGGTCCGCCGGCTGCGCCGCCGGGACGGGGCCGGGGGCCGGCCGGTCCCCGGGCGGACTTCGGGAGACAGCCGTGAACAAATGGAAGACCTCCATGGCCGCGGCCAGTGGCGTGCTGGTGGTGCTGAGCCTGACGGCAGCGGTCACCCCCTACGGGCAGGGCGTCTCCTTCGCCCGGCCGGTGCCGACGGCGTCGGGGCCGGGCAAGCGGCCCACGCCGAGCCCGGGCGGCTCCGCCCCGGCCGCGCCCACGGGCACGCCCACGCCGTCGCCCACGACATCACCCACGTCATCGCCCACGCCCAGGCCGTCGCCGAGCCCGACCCGCCCGCATCCGCACAAGAGCTCGCGCCCGCACCCGCACAAGCACCCGCGGCCCCATCCCCACAAGCACCCGCGACCGCACCCCCACAAACATCCGCGGCCGCACCCCAAGCGCAAGCCCTGGCCGGTCACCCTGGTCCTCAGGACCGTGCCACCGCTGCCCGGCGTGGAATTCAGCCTGGACGGCACCCGGTACACGGTCGGCCCGCAGGGCACGGTCAGCGTGACCATGGAACACGACCGGACCCCGCACACGCTCGCCGTGCTGAGCACGAACGTCGACCTCGGCAGCCACCACTACGCGTTCTACCGCTGGACCGGCCAGCCCTGGCCCGACGAGGCGTACCAGCCCACGGTGACCGCGCTGCCCTGGCGCGCCGACCACACGATCGAGGTGTCCTTCGCCGCCGAGTGCAAGGTGACCCCCTCGTTCACCGACCAGAACGGGCGGGCCATCGCGCCGGCCTCGCTCAGTTCCGTCCAGGTGCAGAGCCAGACCGGCCAGGACTACCGGCTGCCGCTGAGCGGCGCCGCCTGGCTGCCGTGCACGGCCCCGACGCTCACCCCGTCCGGTCCGCAGAGCCGGCCGGTCAGCTACCGGCTCAAGGAGCTGGTGTCCGAGGGCGCCAACATCGCCAATGACGGGCAGGAGTCGTTCACCCCGGTCAAGGACGCCCACCCGATCCTGACCGGGTACTACTTCAACCTGGCGGTGCAGGTCCAGGACGCCTTTCTCGGCGGATCGGCGGGCCGCTCGGTGACGCTGACGCTGCCCGACGGGCGCACGGCGGCCGCGCGGCTCGATGCCGCAGGACAGGCCTCCTTCGAGCACCTGCCGCGGGCGTCCTACTCGGTCAGCTCGACCGGGGGCGGCGTCGCGATGGCCAAGACCATCCGGCTCTCCCGGGACGGCACCGTGGCCCTGCGGATGATCAGCGACGACGATCTCGGGCTCGGCCTGCTCTGCCTGCTGCTGTTCCTGCTGGCCCCGTTCACGCCCGCCGCGGTGCGCGCGGTGCGCCGCCGCGGGACCACGGGCCCCACGCCGGGCGGGGCCGATCCGGGCGGGGCCGATCCGGGCGGGGACCCGGCGGGCCCGGGCCCCGGGCCCGCACCCGTCGCACCCACCGGCGCCGGACCTGATGCCGAACCCGGCGCCGACAGCGGCGCACCTGCCGACGCACCGCAAGCGGGAACCGAACCGAGGAGCTGACACCACCGTGAGTCGCATCGCACCGCACCGGCTGCCCCGACGGGGGCTGTTGTTCCTGGTGATCGCCGCGCTCGGGTTCGCGGCACTGGCCGCGGGCCTGGCCACCCAGTCCGGCGGGTCCTCCGCGGCACCGCAGAGCTCCGGCTCGTCCACGCCCGGCGAGCTCGCCCCGCTGCCCGGTTCCGTCGCCTCCAGCGGCAACGCGCTGCCGCTGTTCGCCTACTACTACATCTGGTTCAGCCCGGACTCCTGGCGGCGGGCCAAGCTCGACTACCCACTGCTCGGTGACTATTCGAGCAGCAACCCGGCCGTCGTCAAACAGCAGATCGAGTGGGCCAAGGCGGCCGGCATCCAGGGCTTCATCGTGAGCTGGAAGGACACCGCCCTCAACGACAGCCGGCTGCAACTGGTGATGCGGATCGCCGCCCAGGAGAACTTCAAACTGGCGATGATCTACCAGGGACTCGATTTCACACGCAAGCCGCTGCCGGAGGCGGAGGTCGCCAAGGACTTCCGGACGTTCGAGACGACGTACGCGCCCAACCCGGTGTTCTACAAGGTCGGCGGCAAGGCGCTGACGATCTGGAGCGGCACCTGGGAGTACAGCGCGGCCGACGTGCAGGCCGTCACCAGCCCGCTGCGCGGGAAGCTGCTGGTGCTCAACACCCAGAAGAGCGTGGCCAGTTACAACCAGATCGCCGCCTACACCGACGGCGACGCCTACTACTGGTCCTCGGTCGACCCGCAGACCGACAAGGGATATCCGGAGAAGCTCCAGCAGATGGCCGCGACCGTGCACGCCCACGGCGGCTACTGGATCGCCCCGTTCGCCCCCGGCTTCGACGCCAAGCTGGTCGGCGGCACCGGAACCGTGCCACGCGACAACGCCCAGGTCCTGCGCACCGAGTACACCGCGGCCGTGGGCTCCTCCCCGGACATGCTCGGCCTGATCAGCTGGAACGAGTTCAGTGAGAACTCGTACATCGAACCGTCCAAGGAGTACGGGTACTCCTACCTGGACGCCGTGGCCCAGCTGCGCGGCGCCACGGTCCCGGCCGGACTCCAGGACATCGACTCCAGCGCCCAGTCCGGGACCCAGGACAGCGCCTGGCCCGACGCGCTGCTGCTCGGCGGCTGCGTCCTGATCTGCGCGGGCGCGGCCGGCTTCGCCGCGGCGGCCCGCGCCGCACGCCGCAGGCCAGGCCCTCCGCGGGCCGGCGGGTGGCAGGAGTGATGCCGGCTCACGGCATATGCACAAGACATATCCCCGCGCGACGGCTCCACCGGCTCCGACGAAGATCAACCGGCGCGGGCGGTCCGGACTCGCCGATAATGGGTTCAACGCCTCAGATGGGTTGAAATCCATCAGCGAGGAGCGAGATGAGCCCGCTCAGCGACTACGCCGACGACCGGTCGTTCGCCTTCGGATCCCTGGCCGCCGCCGTACTGGACGGTCACGGCACGGTGCTGCGGTGCTCCCGGACGGCGGCGGACCTGGTGGGGCGCCGGGCCGAGGAGATCTGCGGCCGCCCGGTCCGGGAACTGCTCGCGGACGCGCCGCGCGGAACCACCGGCGGGGCCGGGATCCCGACGGCGGGAAAGGTACGGCTGCGGCACCCTTCCGGCAGCCCGGTCGAGGTCTCCTTCCGGCTGGTGCCGATGGGGAGCGGCTCCGAAGTACTGGCTCTGGCAGTGCCCGCACGCGCCGTGGCCGAGCGGGAACAGGGCGTGTCGTTCCTGCGGGCACTGCTCTCCCAGGACCGCATCGGCATCGGCATCCACGACCTGGACCTGAGCATCGTGCGGACCAATGTCACGCCCGAGATGTTCGGCGGTCCGTCCGTGCCGCCCGGCAGCCGGCTGCGGGAGGTGCTGCGCCCGGCGGACGCCGACGCCCTGGAGACGGCGTTGCGGCAGGTCCTGGAGACCGGCGTACCACTGGTCGACACGGTGCAGTGGGTGCGCTCACCGCAGACCCTCGGGGGGCAGAAGGCCTTCTCGCTGTCGGCCTTCCGGCTGGAGGACGCCCGCGGCAGCCCCGCCGGGGTCGCCGCGGTGTTCACCGACGTCACCGAGCGGCAGCGGGCCCGCCGCCACCTCGACCTGGTCCATCAGGCCGCCGTACGGGTCGGCGGCTCGCTGAGCGTTGTCCGCACCGCACGGGAGCTGGTGGACATGCTGGTTCCCGCTCTCGGCGAGCTCGCGTCGGTCGACCTGGCCGAGGCGGTGCTCATCGGTGACGAACCCTCACCACTCATGGGGGGCATGGAACATCACCTGCGCAAGGTCGCGGTCGCCTCGGTCGACGGCCAGTGGCCCGCCGGTCTGGTCCAGCAGGGCGAGGTTGATTCCCGGCTGCCCGACCTCCCGCTCCTGGTCCACCGCTACAAGCGCGGCGAGACCACCCGGCTCAGCGCGAGGAGGTGCTCTCCGAACTGGGCGGCGACCCCGGCTGTGCGGTGCTGGTACCGCCCGCCGGGCGTTCGATCATGAACGCGCCGCTGTCGCGCGCGCGGCATGGTGCTCGGCGGCCTGTCCGTGTGCGGGGTGAGCGACCCCGCCCCTACACCGCCGAGGACGCGACATACTGAAGAGATCGCTCGCGCGCGCGCTCGCCCTCGACAACGCCCGCCGCTACACCGCGAGCACCGTACGCCGATGGCCTGCAACAGCGGCTGCTGCCCCCGGCGACCACCGACACCCTGGCGGCGGAGACCGCGGGGTCTACCGGGCCTAGCGCCCGCGGCGAAGGGCGGAGATCAGCGGCGACTGGTTCGACGTCATCCGCTGCCCTCGCTGCGCGTCGCCCTGGTCGTCGGCGACGTGGTCGGCCACGGCCTGCACGCGACCGCCACCATGGGCCGGCTGCGCACCGCCATCCAGACCCTCGCCGACCTCGAACTCGAACCCGACGAACTGTTCACCACATCGAGGACCTGGTCCAGCACCTCAGCGCCAGGCACCGCCGGCCAGCAGGACGCCATCGGCGCCACCTGCCTGTACGCCGTCTACGACCCGGTCACCCGGCGCTGCGCCCTCGCCAGCGCGGGGCACCCGCCACCGGTCGTCGTCCGCCGGACGGCAGCACCCACATCGTCCGGATCGCCCGCCCGCCGCTCGCCGTCGGCGGGATGCCGCACGAGACCACGACGATCGACCTGGAGCCCGGCAGCGTCCTGGCCCTCTACACCGACGGCCTGATCGAGCGGGGCGACCACGACGCCGACGCCGGGCTGCAACGGCTGCGGACTGCCTGCCCGCGCTGTGCCGCTCCGGGCAGTCGCTGGAGGAGGTCGGCCGGGCCCTGCTGACCGACTGCGACGGCCGGCCGCCCCCGCGACGACATCGCCCTGCTGCTGGCCCGCACCCGCGCGGTGCCCAGGGAGTCCACCGCGAGCTGGGAGTTCCCCGCCGATCCGACCGTGGTCGCGGAGGCCCGCAGTGCGGCCGCCGGCCGGCTCTCCGCCTGGGGCCTGGACGAGCTGGCCTTCACCACCGAGCTCGTCATCAGCGAGCTTGTCACCAACGCCATCCGCTACGGCGGCGCGCCGATCGGGCTGCGCCTGATCCGGGGCGACGTGCTGGTCTGCGAGGTCACCGACCCCAGCAACACCCAGCCCAGGCTGCGACGGGCCCGTACCACCGACGAGGGCGGTCGCGGCCTGTTCCTGGTCGCCCAGCTCACCGCCGCTGGGGCTGCCGGCACGGCCGGGAGGGCAAGACCATCTGGCCGAGCAGCTCATCACCGCACCGCCGGAGCCGCCCGGGTGACCCGGCCCGCGACGGCGTCAGTCCGCGAACCGCCACCGGGTCGCACCGTAGGGCTCGCGGGTGGCGACGCCGAAGACGGTGCGGATCCGCATCCGGTACAGGTGCCACGGCGGCGGGCCCGCGCTGGGGGCGCTGAAGGGCGCGGTGAAGGCGTCACCGACCACCTCGGCGGGCCACCCCGCGTCCCGGTAGACGGCCGAGAGCTGCCGCAGCGTGGCCTCGTCGGTGACCCGCGCGGCCTCGCCCTCGGCCACGAGGTCGATGCCCTCCAGCCGCACCGAGAAGGTGCACGCCGGATTCGCGCCAGATTGCGGGCCTTGCGGGTGCCGGGGCCGCTGGTGAAGTACACGGCGCCGTCGAGCCACACCGCCCCGACGCCCGCGGCGGAGGGGCGCCCGTCCGGCCGGACCGTCCCCAGGAAGGAGGTGACGGCCGGGCTCGGCATGGAGGCGGCCAGCGCCTCGTCGGCCCTGCTCCACAGCAGCGGCGGGTTCTCATAGCGGTCGAGGTTGGTCGCCTCGACGGGTTCTCTGCCGGTCATCGTCGCTCACCCCTTCGGGAGGCCGTGCCATCACCCCGGGCCACGGACGACCCGTCCTCCCAAGCTCTCACGGAAGCCCGGAGCCGCCGCTCAGCGACACAAACCGTCAGCCGGCGGCCCGCCGGCGGAAATGTCCGGGTGCCGGACTCCGGGCCGATCGCCTGCGCCCGAGTCGTCCCGCTCGCACGACGGGCCCGGTGGCCCGTCGATTCCATTGATGCGGGGACCGAATCATTGGGACGATCAATCTATTTGCCCTCGCCCGACTCCCTGGCTAGCTTCTTGTTGGCACACGGTGGAACCGTAGAGCGTTGCCGAGAGGTTGAGCCCATGGCCAGACATCCCTTACGGAACCAGGACCGCCCGGCAGGTGCCGCCGAAGACGGCGGCGACCGGTCGCTCCCCACCGAAACCGCGCAGCCGCAGGTACGGAAGGGGCTGGTGCTGGTCACCGCCTGCATGAGCACCTTCCTGGTGAACCTGGACAACACCGTCGTCAATGTGGCCCTGCCGGACATCCGCGCCCATCTGCATCCCAGCGTTCCGGAGCTGCAGTGGATCCTGGACTCCTACATGCTGACGCTGGCCTCGCTGCTGGTCCTCAGCGGATCCCTGGCGACCGCTTCGGCCGGCGGCGGGTCTTCCAGTGCGGGCTGCTCGCCTTCGCCGCCGGTTCCCTGCTCAGCAGTCTGGCCCCGAGCGCGGAGTGGCTGGTGGTGTTCCGGGTGCTCCAGGCGGTCGGGGCCTCCATGCTCAATCCGGTCGGTATGTCCATCATCAGCAATGTCTTTGTCGACGCCCAGGAGCGCGCCCGGGCGTTCGGGACCTGGGCGGGGCCGTGGGGCTCGGTATGGCCCTGGGGCCGGTGCTGGGCGGCCTGCTGGTGCAGGAGTGGGGTGGCGCTCGGTGTTCTGGACCAGCATCCCCATCGCCCTGGCCGTCGCCCTGTGCACGCGGCTGTTCGTGCCGGAAAGCAAGTCGCCGCACTACCGCAGACCCGATCTGCTCGGTCAGGTGCTGGTGCTCCTGCTGCTGGCCAGCGTGATCTGCGTCATCATCGAGACCCCGGACCTGGGCCTGTCGTCGCCACTTCCCTTGACCGGCCTGGCAGTTGCCGTGTGCGCCGCGGGTGGCCTGTGGGCTGTCGAGCGGCGCCGCGCGGATCCGCTGATCGACTTCCGCTTCTTCCGCAGCGTGCCGTTCTCCGCCTCCATGCTGATCGCGGTGCTCAACTACTCGGCCATCGCCGGGTTCCTCTTCCTCAACACCATCTACCTCCAGGACATCCGCGGCTACAGCCCGCTGAAGGCCGGCCTGTACACCTTGCCGATGGCCCTGGCCACATCCGTCGGGGCGCAGCTGTCGGCGCGTCTGATGCGGGCGAGCGGCTCCCGGACGGCCCTGATCGTCGCCGGTGCCGCGGTCACCGGCGCCTCAGCGATGATCATGGTCGGGGTCGGCGGCAGCGGATCGGTCCTGCTGCTCGCCGGATACACCGTGCTGGGCATCGGCTTCGGCGCCGCCAACACCCGGTCAACAACGTCGCGATGGCCGGAATGCCGCGCAGCCAGGCGGGGGTGGCCGGCGCCATCGCCTCCTCCAGCCGCCAGCTGGGCCAGTCCCTGGGCGTGGCCGTATTCGGCACCCTCCTCGGCACCGGCCTCGCCACCAGCTACAGCGGCTTCGCGCGGCCGCCCCGGCTGGTTCATCATCGCGGCCACCGGACTGGCCATCATCACCCTGGGCACGATCGCCTCCCGCCGCGCGGCGCAGCGCTCCGCGCAGCGGGTCGCCGAGGAACTGCACGAGTCGTGACCGGGGAAGGCGACCGAGCCAGGCAGCAACTGCCTTCGCAGAAACACACGTTGACCCGGGCGGCCCGGGCGGCCCGGCACATGAGGCAGGCCCGGCCGGTACCGGCCGACGTGGTCGGCGGCCACCCGGCCGCCGACCACGTCAGGTCCGACGCCCGCTATGGCCGGCCGCTCGGGTCGGCGGGCGGCGCCCATGTGCCGACGGCGGCGCGTGCCAGGGCCACGAAGCGCGGCACCAGGGGGTGTCCGCCGCGACGGGGTAGACCACATTGAGCGGCACGGGCGGCGCATCCGGAATGGGCAGGTAGGACACAAAGGGGTGGACGTGATGGCGTCCGACGAACTCCGGAGCCAGGCCCATCCCCTTGTCGGCCGCCACGGCCTCCAGCCATTCGTCGAAGTTGCAGCAGACAACGGAGACCCCGGGCCGGTGGTCCGCCGGCCAGTCGCAGAGGTTGGTGGTCCCGCTCACCTCGTTGAGGACCAGGTGATGGTCGGCGATCTCGCCCCAGTGGATCTCCTCCCGGGTGGCGAGTGCCGATCTGGTGGACACTGCCGCGATTCTCTGTTCGTGCAGCAGCGTGACAACTCTGACGCTGGGGGCGTGTATTCGGCCTCTCAGGATCGCCAGGTCGGTCTTGCCGCGGTCCACTCCCGCAAGCTTGGCATCGTACCGGTGCACACGCACCGACATGCCGGTCTGCTCCTCGAATCTCGCAATGGCCTCCTGCGGCCATCCGGTGGGGAAACCCCAGGCGAAACCCACACGGAAGGTATCGTCGGCTTCAGGGCGTAATGCCGCGTCTAACCTCGGCAGGACGGCGCAGAGTTGCTCATACAGCTTCTCGCCGGACGAAGTGAGGGCAACTTGACGCGTGGTCCGCTCCAGCAGGCGCCGGCCGAGAAGTTCCTCCAGACGCCGGATGTTACGGCTGAGAGTTGGCTGTGAGACGTTCATCTGCTTCGCGGCGCGGGTGAAATGTTTCTCGTCCGCCAAGGCCAGGAACCCGCGCAGGTGGTGCAGTTCGATACTCATGCAAGCAGGATATGCGCGTCGCCGGGACTGAGCGGTGCGGGCCCTCCGGTACATCAACTGGGCTGCGCCATACCGGCGGGACTGTCCGGAGCACTGATTGCGAGCGAACAACCGGAGGAACGGGAACGAACCGACGGGGCGGAGCCGGAAGCGCCGCAGCGCCTCCGGCTCCGCCCCCGAACCGTCAGACCGCGTCCCGCTGGACCAGCTGGAACTGGATTCCGTCGGAGGTCTCGGGCTGCGTCCAGGCGTTGAGATTCGGACCCACCGGGACAGGTTCGCTGGTGGTCAGCCCGATGCCGAGCGCCCGGACCGCCTCCATGATCTGCGGCACGTCGTCGACCTCGACACCGATGTGCTCGATCCGGGCCTGGTTGCCGTCGCCGAGCCTGCGCCGCCGGCCCTCCTCGGAGGTGGGCTCGATGAGCTCGATGCGGCCGTCCCCGCACTGGTAGAACGCGATCCGCACGTTTCGTTCGGGGACTTCCTGCGCCCGCTCCAGCCGCATCCCCAGGCTTTCCAGGAGCGACCTCGCCTCGTCGATGTCGTCCACTATCACGCCGATGTGGTCGATCCGCTTGAACATGGATGCCTTCCGTTCGCGCCGGTATGTCTACACGTACTCTTTGACAAGTTGGTTGCATTGCTGCCAGCTGCGGCAGGTTCGACATGTTGAGCAGCAGCAGATTCCCGTCCGGACGCCGGTTCTCGAAGTGATGCGCGCACCAGGCCGGGATGTGCATGACGTCGCCCTCGCTCAGCTCGGTCGCCTCCTCGGTCTCGTCGAATATCACGGTCCCCGCTCCCGACCGGACGAAATACAGGTGCCACCAGGAGTGCGCGTGCGGGGTGGTGCGGTCGCCGGGGCGGACGACCTGGAAGGTCATCGAGGTGCCCGGGACAATCCGGTGGTCACCGTCGGGCGCGGCCAGGGTGAGCGTGCCGTATTCCGTGTGCTCGGCTGCTTCGAGTTCCCCGGCCAGGGTCTGCCACTGCCAGACCACCGGGCTGGGCCGGTCCTGCACATGGCGCTTGCGGAATTCAGGGTACGGAAAGTGACTCCCGGTCTGTACCGCATGCTCTCCTCCCGGTGACGTCGTGGCGGTGTCGGACGTGCTCGATCAGGTCGCGCACGCAGATGTCGGCCTCGCGGGTGAACTGCGAGGCCATCCCCTGCCGGGGCAGTGCGTGGGTGTAGAACCGCGGCCCCTCGACGGATAGCCGACCGCCCAGACGGTGCGCAGCGGTTCGCCGTCCGCCGTGACCGGGCGGCCCACCTCGTCGATGTCTATGCCGCCCGGCTTGAACGAGCCGTTGGTGTAGGGGCGGACCAGGCCGCGCTGCACGAGCTTCCCGATCAGCGGCGACCGGTCCTGCTCGGGGTGGAACGCGTCGAGGCGGGCGACGACCAGCGCGTCGGCGTGCCGGACCTCCGGACCGTCCTGGTACTGGGTGCGGATCGCGAACCGCGCCGCGCTCCGGTCCAGGACAACCTGGCTGCCCGGGCCGCCGGCCAGGTCCACGGCCCCCGCCCTGATCAGCGCGAGCAGCTGATGGTTGCGGTGCCGGGGCGGCCCGAACGAGACGCGGTTCATGACCGGGACGTAGGTCGCGTTGAACGTCCGGTGGGAGTCCGGGGTGAGCCGGGAGAACTCCACGGCCTCCCGCAGGCTCGCCCGGGTGTCCCGGACCACATCGGTGGCCGCCTTCACCGGACTTGTCGTGTTGCCCAGCTCCGCCTGCTCCAGGTCGACGGCCACGTGGTCGAGGAAGAACTTCGTGAACGCCTCCTGGCTGGCGAACTCCCGCCCCCGCAGCGGATCGATGATGTCCTCCACCGCGCGCCGGTCGTCCGGGGTGAGGTCGTACTCCTCGGGCGGAATGACGCGCTGTTCCTCCGCCATCCGGTAGGCGTAGCCCATCTCCCGCAGCAGCAGTGGCAGGACCTCTTCCTCGAAGTCGAGCCGGGGGTCGTTGCGCAGTCGCGTCGCCCGTTCCCGCAGGCTGCGCACCGCTTCGGTGGTGAAGAACCTCGGCCGGTGCTGCCCGGTGAGGCCCTTCTGGTTCACGCCGCGCGCGCTGAACGGCAGGCACTGGCGGGAGAAGAGCTGGATCACCGGCTCACGCCCCGAGGGGACGTACTCCATCTCCCACCCCGACCCGCGGTACTGTCCACCGCGGCCGACCGTCAGCTCGGAGATGACGTCGTGCGCGGTCAGCCCCAGCCCCTGGACCGCGACGGTCGAGCCCGGGGCTATCCGCTGGAGCCGTTCGACCGGGTAGGGGTTGGAGCAGTAGACGAGCCAGGGGTTGCGGTCGGCGTGCTCCTGCACGAACTCCTCGTAGGCGCGGTCCGCCTGGGTGGGGATCCGCTCGCAGTGGCCGGTCGCCAGGAACACGTAGTCGCTGGGGAGGACGAAGCCCTGCTCCAGGTGGACGGCGAAGCGTCCGCCGGCCCGCGGCTCGATGTCCACCGCCCGGTCGCGGTGGTGCACGACCCGGACCGAGGCCGGCAGCGAGGCGACGGTCCGGTCGAAGACCCAGCTGAGGTAGCTGCCGAGGATCTGCCGCGGGAGGTAGGTGTGCTCCCCGACCACCCCGCCCGCGTCCGCGCCGGTGGGGTAGACCGCTTCGCCGAACTCCCGGTAACCGCTGCGCGCCGCCCACTCGGTGAACGAGGGACCGCCTTCGCCGGCGAACATGGTGACCTGGCTGGCGACGGTGTTGGTGAGCAGGTGGCCGGGCTGGCGCGCGGAGTGCGCGCCCTGACCGGCGTCGCCCGGGTCGATGAGATGCACGTCCAGCGGGCATCCCTCGGGCAGTTCGGAGGCGAGATCGGAGATCCGTTGCAGGATGCTCAGGCCACGTGGCCCCATGCCGACGATGGACACCTGGAGGGCCGTCATCGGACCGCTCCGCCCACCGCCGCGGTGACCGCGCTGCCGTCGAGGACGGGCTCGTGCAGGCACACCCAGTCGGGCGCCCCGGCAAGCCGCGGGAACAGCCGTGCCACCTGCGGGTCGTGGCCCGGGATGATGTGGTCGTCACCGTCGGCCAGGGCCTCGATCGTGTCGTAGCCCTCCACCATCGGGGTGAGCTGGTCGAGGATGGGGAAGGGGCTGCGCAGCCGGATGTTGGCCCACAGGTGGCTCGCGTCGCTGGCCAGCACGACCCAGCCGCGCGCGGTGGGCACCCGGACCACCTGGGTGCCGGGAGTGTGCCCCGGCACCTGATGCACCGTCACTCCGGGCAGTATCTCGGCCTCTCCCCGGTGCAGCACCAGCCGCTCCTCGTAGAGTCCCTGGACGGCCGTGTGCACGTTCACCGGCTCGAAGGGCTTGCGCACCACGTGGGCGGGCCCGAGAAGCGCAGCTCATCCTCCTGCAGATGGATGCGGGCGGAGGGGAAGCGGTCCAGGTTTCCGGCATGGTCGTAGTGCATGTGCGTGATCACGACGTCCGGCACGTCCTCGGCCGCGACACCGAGATCGGCCAGGGCGTCGACCGGGCAGCGGAACACCGTCCTGCCCCGGCGCAACGCCATCTCCTCCGGGAATCCGGTGTCCACCAGCAGGAAGTGCCGGTCGTTGCGGACCACCCAGAGGTAGAAGTCCATGGGCATGCCGACGCCCGGCTCGAACTGCCCCTCGTCGACGAGGAAGTTGTCCCGCCCGGTCCGCTCGGCGTGGGTGCCGAAGCGCAGCGCCAGCACCTCGTACACCGGATGAGTCTGCTCGGCCATGTGCCTCACACCCCCACCACGTCGAGCGGCTTGCCGACCAGGGCGGGGACCTCGGCCGACGGCTCGTCCTCGAAGAAGAACCTGCGCTCGCCGAAGGCCGGGACGAGCTGGTCGAACCAGGTGGCGGCCGGGTCGAACTTCGCATAGAAGGGCCGGCGCACCAGCTCGCCCCGGCGTGCCTGGAGGAACTGCAGGGCGAACACCTTCTCGCCCCGGATCGTCGGCACACCGTCGATGAGCACCTTGCCCGGGAAGGCGCTCATCGAGGGGCCGCGCACCGTCCGCGACAGGCCGGAAACGGACGCGTAGGCCGTGCGGAAGATGTCGTACGCCTCGGTCAGCGGCAGCTCGAAGTAGGAGCGTGCGCCCGTGTCGCGCTCGACGAACATGTAGTACGGGATGGCGCCCAGCTTCACGCCCAGGGTCCACAGCTCCCGCCACGCGGCCGGGTCGTCGTTGATGTGCCGCAGCACGGGTGACTGCATGCGGACCACGGCACCGGTCCCGATGATGCGCCGCAGCGCCTGCTGCGCGATGGCAGGACGCAGCTCGGCCGGGTGGTTGTAGTGGCCCATCAGCGCGAGGTGCTTTCCGGCGGCCACCACGCGCTCGAACAGGCGCATGAGGTCGTCGGCGTCCGGGTCGCCGGTGAAGCGCTGCGGCCAGTAGCCCACGGCCTTGGTGCCGATCCGGATGTTCTGGATGTGGCTCAGCTCGGGCGACAGCAGCGGTTCGAGGTACCGCTCCAGGTTCGCCGTCCGCATGATCATGGGGTCGCCCCGGTGATCAGGACGTCGGTCACCTCGGGGTGCTGCTTGAGGTAGGCGGCCAGCCCCTCGGCGTCCCGGGCCGCGAAGTGCAGGTCCCCCCCCGACGAACTGCGGCCAGCGGAAGCAGAACGTGCAGTAGGCGTGGCAGGTCTGCCCCGCACTCGGGAAGAAGAGAACCGTCTCCGCGTACTTGTGCTGGATTCCCGGGACGACCTCTCCGTCCAGTTCCGGCACATTGTGCGTCAGCTGGCCGGCCGGGTGCGGGTTCATGCGCGAGCGGATCACGTAGATCTGCTTGGCCAGCTGCTGCTTGTCCCCGGACCGCAGGAGATCCTGGAGGGTGGCGTAGTCGTCCGGGGCCAGCATCGTCCGGTGCGGGAAGTTGAGCCGGAAGATCGGGTCGTCCGGGATGCGGTCCCAGTCGATGAGCTCGTCCAGTACGTATTGGTTTGTCCTGAACGGAAGCACATGGGAAACCACGTCGACCGCCTCACGGAGGTCGGCCGGAATACGGTCCCACTGTGGTGCCCGCTGAATCGACGAACGGTTGTAGGGCTTGTACTTGGCAGGGCTTGAACTACCCATGCAAATTCCCCTTCGAATGGTGGGACCGGGCATCGAGGACCGCGACCTGCCACCGGCGCACGGGGCCGTCCGGCCGATCGACGAAGAAGGCCCGTGGACGCGGGGCCTCCGCACATTCCTGTTTCACCGCTCTCTGCGGACGGACGGAACACGGCTCCGCGGTTCCACCGTTCACCAACAAGAAGCTAGCCAGGGAGTCCGGGCGGGGGCAAATAGCTGGATCGCCCCAGTTATTCGGCCCTCGCATCAATGCGCTGAACCGGCCCGGTAAATAAATCATCTGCCATCTGCATCAATGCGCGGGCAGATACCGGGGTGCGGTCGCCGGGCCGGGAGCGGTACGCACGCGAAGGTCGGCGCCGGAGCCGCACCCGGCCCGGGGCCGGTCGCCCCGGACCACAGGCGGGCGGGGAGCCGGCCGACGAGCCGCGCGGGGAGCCGGGCGGGGAGCCGGGCGGGTTCCGCTCCGTCTACCGGAGACGGTCCAGGGCCAGGCCCCAGGCGGTGGAACCGTCGGCGCCGGCCAGGAGCAGCAGGCCGTCGTGGGTGAGCGCGGCCGCCTGGTAGCGGTACGGGAGCGGTGTGGCGGTCATCCGTCCGGTCGCCAGTGACCACAGGTGCAGCCGCTGGTCGGACCAGACGACGGCGAGCACCGGACCGGCCTGGGTGTCGGCCAGGGCGAGGGCGAGCGGCAGCGCGGGGCGGGCCTCGACCGGCTGCGGCATGGGTGCGGCGGTGACGGAGTCCCACAGGCGCACCGTGCCGTCGAGGCCGCCGGTCACCACCAGGGTGGTGGTACCGGGCAGGTCCAGGCAGGCCAGCGCGGCGACCGGGCCCGTGCATCCGCCGGCTGTGGACCGGCCGGGCGGCGGCGTCCCCGGCAGCCGGCCCGGCGTCCGGCCCGTCGGCGCCGGACAGCGGCCACAGATGGAGGTACCCGTCGGCGTCCCCGACCGCCGCATGGCGGCTGCCCGCAGCCACCGCGACCGCCCTGGACGGTACCGGGCCCAGCAGCGAGGCATGGTGATGCCGCATCAGCCGGACGGCGCCGGGCGGCAGCGGAACACCGGCCGCGGGGCTGCCGGTCCCGGCTCGGTGTGGAGCAGACCGTCCCGGTCCAGCAGCAGCAGCCAGTGCGGGCCGAGTGCGGCCAGGCCCGCGACGTCCGAGACCCGTTCGGTGTCCAGGCGGCGCTGCGCCGCCGGGTGGCCGGGGTCGCGTTCGGTGAGTCGGCCCAGGAAGTCGGCACTGACCAGCGACACCGCCGCGGGGGCGGTCGGCGGCGCGGGCCGCAGCGTGAGTGCGGCGGCGGGCGCGCCGGGGAGCGACCAACGCGCGTCCAGTGGTGCCGGCCGGCCGGGATGGCCAGGAAGTCGGCGAGTCTGGGGTCCTGACCCAGAGCCACGGCGTGCAGCAAGCGCCGCGCGGGCGCTGACCGGCAGCCCGGCTCGGACAGGGCCGGTGCGGCCTGCTGCCACACCTGGCGCAGCCTCCCGGGCATGTGCAGCGACGGGTCGGCGGTCGCGGCGGTGATCGCGGTCACCGGGCCGTGGATCAGGTATCCGGGGTCGGCCAGCAGCGCCGCGGCCCGGCCCGGGGCCTGCCCGCGGCCAGGGCCCGGTCCAGCGCGTCCCGGCAGTCCTCGGCCGTCGCCCGGGACCAGTCGCTGCCGGGCGCGGGATACGCCGGTGCGGAAGGCGTCGCGGACACCGGCTGCGGCTGCGTGGGCGGCTGCGGCGGCGCGGGCGGCTGGGGCGACGCGGGCGGCTGCGGCGCGGGGCGCTGCGGCAGGTCCACGAGGTGCGTCCCGGCGGCATGCCAGGGGCCCCGCCCAGCAGGTCCACGCTGTCCGTCTCCACCACGGCGCGGACCTGCGGCAGCGCCAGCAGCGGCCGGAGCGCTCGTCGACCACGGTCCGCGGCCCGGCGGTGGACTGGGTCGCCCGGTGCCCGGCGCGGTGCAGGTCGGCGAGGAGCAGCAGCACCTGGCGCGGGTCGGCGGCCAGGCGTTCGAGCAGGGCGGGCGGGTCCAGTGGCCCGTAGCCGAGGTGGCGGCCCAGCTGCCAGCAGAGGGTGCGCACGGTCTGGCCCTCGGCCAGACCCAGGGCGTGGATGTCGGGGCCCTGTCCGGCGGCGGACCGCGCGAGCAGCCAGGCGAGCAGGGCGCTCTTCCCGCTGCCCGGGCCGCCGGCCACGACGCAGAGCCGGGGTGCGCCGGGCGCGTCGTCGGCGGCCCAGCGGGCCAGGCTGTGGGCTGCCGCCTCGGGTATGCCGGTGGGAACGGGTGTGGGCCCGGCCGGGTGGCTCATCGGCCCTGTTCGGCCTGCGCGGCGGCCTCGCGCAGCCGGCGCAGGCTGTCGGCGCGCTGCCGCGCGTCGTCCCCGTAGGGGAAGTTGTGGGTCAGCCGGGCGTCCGGGAACTGCTGCTTGAGCCAGAGCGAGCAGTAGTGGCCGGGAAGGAAGCAGGCCTGGAGCTCGGTGTGGATGCGGGTGACCTGCTGCGGTTGCACCCCTGCCGCCCGGAGCGCCGCCCAGGTGCGCTGCTCGGCGTGGACGCAGACCGATCCGGCCTGGGAGAGGATCTGGCTCTCGCCGGTCGCTGTGGTGTATTCGAAGGCGGCGTAGCTGCGCTCGCCGGCGGTGGTGCGGATGTCCTCCAGGACCAGCGGCCACCAGTTGCCGGGGTCGGCGAAAGCGGCCGGGTCGGCGGTGTGCAGCCGCTCGCTGGTGCCGCGGAAGGCCTGGGCTGCCTCGGCCGGGTCGTCGGTGCGGGTGACCACCTCAAGCAGGAGGTCCAGCTCCAGCAGGCCCGCGGCGAAGGCGGCCGCGGTGGTGCTGACGAACCGCAGTGGCTCGCGGTAGCCGATCAGCAGGCCCAGCACGGCGCCGTCGGTGCCGACGCAGAGGTCGAAGGCGCGGTCGGAGCCCAGCCGGGCCCAGGACCGCTGTTCGGGGGCGACGGTGCGGCCGATGAAGTGGGCGTACTCGGCGAGGGCGACGGGTTCCTCGGGGCCGGTGTGGAAGTAGGGCAGCAGCCGGCCGGGCAGCACCAGGTCCGCGAGCCGCGGCCCGCTGTCCGGGCCGGAGCCGAAGCTGCGGACCCCGGTCCCGCCGAAGCGCTCGGTGAGGCGTTCGCTGATGCCTGGCGAGGGCTGGGGAGGCGTCGTCATCCTGGGTTCTCCTGGCTGCCTGGCCGGCACTGGTGCCCGTGCCCGTGCGGAAGAGCGAAAGAGCGAAAGAGCGGAAGATCGGCTCGGTGGGGAGCGCGGACTACTGGAGTTTGCGCTCCACGTCGGTGAGCACCCGGTGCCAGGCGGAGTCCGGGGAGGCGAGGGCGGCCGGGTCAATGCCCTCCATCACCGCTTTGAGCCGCTCCTCGGCATCGGGGTCGTAGCTGTCGCCCGCCGCCTCGAAGTCGTAGTTGGGGCGCTCCTGCTCCAGGGCGACCAGGAAGCAGGCAAGTTCGTCGAGACCGGTGTTGAGCAGGCAGGGCATGGCGCCGCTCTCCGGAATGCAGTAGACGGCGCCGTCCAGCACGTCGACCGCGACATTGTCGTAGCCGATGCTGCCCACGGTCATCCAGCTCGCGGTCGCCTGCGGAATCCCCGGGTACTTGGCGGCGAGCCTGGTCGCGCCCTCCGGGCCGACGAGGGTGACCTCGCCCTCCTCCAGCGACTCGTCCAGCTCCAGCCAGCGGCCGTACTGGTTCGGCAGGCCGACCTCGCCGAGGAAGGCCCGGGTGCGGGGGTGCGGCACCGCGGCGAGTGCCCCGGCGTCCAGGGTGACCAGGTCCTCCTCCCCGAAGACCGATTCCATCAGTTCCCGATCCATCCGAGAGGTCATGCGCCGCTTGTTCCTTCCCCTGGTCCCGTCCGGGCATCATGCCACATATCAGTTCCCCATGAGCGGGCGCAGCGGATGCCTTGAGGGTATGCGGACTTGGGGAATGATGCGGTCGAGGTGGTCCTGCATCGCCCTGTTTCCGATTGCCATGTGGACTCGTTTGCTGGAACCGAATTCGACGCTGTGCGAGATCTTCGCACCGGCAGCCATTTATTGACCCAGGCCCGCAGTCGCTGCTCCCGCTGCACGGCTCGCGTTCGGTGTAGAGCGCTTTGACGTGGTCTCCGGTGCCGTTCTGCAGAAAAGGTATGCCGAGGTTCTTCTCGGAATGGTAGGGCCGACTGCTGCGGCCGACCAGGATGAATGAGCGGGCGTCGTCCCCGCTGCCGCTCCGGCGCGGACCGCCGCGTAGTTGTTGCTGGTGAAGTCCATTTCACCGGTCTTCTTGTTGTACGTGTAGTTGCCGTAGCTCCCGTCCTCGTGGCGGCGAGCTGGGTGGCCCGGGAGAGCTCGTCGTCGTTGAACGGCACCTGTTCCGAATCCGCCCGGGGCCGTTCGTCCCTGGGGGTGTCGTCGTGGTCCCAGGAATACGGGTTGTCCGGGTTCTTGGGGGTCTGCCGACGGCGTCGTGACTGTTGAGATTGAGTGAGTCGCCGAGGATCTCCCGGTCCTCGTCGGTGAGCGCGGCCGGTCCGTCAGGGGTCAGCCGCTCGATGACCTTGTTGTCCTTCATCCGGTAGACCGGGGTCTCCCCCAGTCCGGCGCGCAGCTCGGCCTGGGTGGGCTGCGGCTCGTGGATCTGGTGGACATGCTCCACCGTGCTGGACTCGTTGTCGGCGACCTGGTCGGCGATCTGACCGGTCTTGTCCTCGGTGTCCTTGAGGATGTCGTGGTAGGCGCCGCTGAAGTCCTTGGCCAGGCTCTGCTCGGTCTTCTTGGCGACCTCGTCGAGGGCGTCGGATACGGGGCCGCTCATGTGAAGTCGAGTCCTGCGATGTTGGCGGACAGGGTGCCGGCGTGGCCCTGGACGGTCTGGGCGTGCTGGGCGAAGGTCTTGGCGTGGGTGCGCAGGACGGTGGGGTCGATGGCGAAACCGTCGCCGATGCCGTTGCCGGACACCCCGAGCATGTCCTCCAGCGCGGCGTAGGTCATGCCGGACACGGCCTTCTCGACGATGCCGAGCAGGGGGGTCAGTCCGGCCTGGATGACCTCACCGAGGAGGTACTGGACGAGTTGCTGTTCGAGGAAGTCGACGGCCTGTTCGGCGCCCTCGACCACCAGCGCCTCGGCGGCCTCGGCCAGGCCGAAGGTGGCCACCGCGGCGGCCTGGTCGGCGACGAAGGACACGGCCATGAGGGTGAGTTCGCCGATGCACTGGAGTTTCAAGGTCACGATGTAGTCGGCGGCCGCGTCCAGCGCGCCGGCCAGGGTGCCGCAGGCGGAGAGCAGGTCGCTCATGTGACCCTGGGACAGATGGGCCCATTTCGACACCAGCAGGTCGTAGGAGTTGGCCTGGTAGGCGGCGCCCATCGCCTGGACGGTGGCCGTGGCCTGCTGGTGGGTGTCCTCGATACTGCTCGCGAAGGTCCGCACATGGGTGGCGAACTCACGCACCGTGTCCTCGTTGACCTGGGGCCACTTCACCCGATGAACTGCAGGAACGACACCACCTCACCGGGCAGCTCGATCGCCATTCCGTACCCCCGTACGTGCTTGCTCCACAGACACCGTCTCGGCAGCACGCTACCAACACCGGCGCTGTCCGCGCCCGTGCCGGATCCGCCCGGCCTTCGGATCCGCACGTCGTCCGGTGCAACCTTCCGGGCCGGCCGGAGGTGAGTACGGGCAGAGGGACGAACCAGGAAGTGACCAGGGGACCACGAATCGCATGGCAGTGAATGGAATGACCGCTGCGGCACCACCGAGGGCGGTGACCGACCTGTCGGACCGGGCGATGGACTTCGAGGCATTCGCGGCCGCGCGCTGGCCGCGACTTGTCCGGACCGCGTACCTGCTGACCGGGGATCACCACGAGGCCGAGGACCTGGTGCAGGCGACGCTGGCGAAGGTCTTCACCGGCTGGTCCCGGATCCGTCGTCTGGACGAACCGGACGCCTATGTGCACCGGGCGCTGATCAACAACAACCTGAGCCGGTACCGGCGGCGCCGGGTCCTCCAGTTCCTCACCCCGGTGCTGCCGGAGCGGGCCGGGGCGGAGCCGGCGGACGGCGGGATCCGCGCCGTCGAGGCGAGGTCGGAGCTGATCCGGGCCCTCACCCAGCTGCCGCCCGGCAACGGGCGGTGGTGGTGCTGCGGTACTGGGACGACCTGAGCGAGCAGCAGACGGCCGAGGCACTCGGGTGCTCGGTGGGGAATGTGAAGAGCCAGGCCAGCCGGGGGCTGGCAAAACTGCGCGCCCATCCGGCGCTGGCCGGGTACTCCGGTGGGAGCGGGCCCGGCCGCATGGGCGGCGACGGCATGGACATCAGCGACAACACGGATGGAGGTGGCAAGTGAGGGACACCGAGGACATGGTGCGCGGCGCCCTGCGCGCCGAGCTGGCCGGGGTCGAGCCGGGCGCATGGCCGGCCGGGGCCGTCCGCGAGCGGGCGCGGCGCGGCAGCGCGGGCTCCGGGCGGTACGGGCGCTGACCGGCGCGGCGGTGGTGGCCGGGGTCGCCCTCGGCGCGGGGGCGCTGTCGTCCGGCTGGGGCAGCGGCGGGGAACAGGTCGGCGCGGCGTCGGCGGGTGTCCTGCCGACCGGGACGCCCCCGGCGGTGGTGGCGGTACGGCCGGGCCAGGAGGTGCAGCTGGGGCAGGGCGACTGGATGTCGCTGACCTCGGACCAGATCTGCACCCACATCGTGGCCGCGTACGGCAACGGCCCGGGCTGCGGCGGGTACAGCTGGGCGGCGGGGTCGACCGGGATCGCCCTCCAGTACGAGGAAGGCGTCTACCAGCCGGTGTACCACGGCTCGGAGCAGGTGACCCGGCTGACCGTCGACGTGGACGGAACCACCTACTGGGCCACGCCGGTGGTGCTCGCCGGCGCCCACAGCTACACGACCGGATATGTCCGGGCCCCGCTGCCCTCGGCGGCGAGGAACCCGCAGGGGAACACCCCGCAGAACCCCCTGGACGGGGTGACCCTGGTGGCCTACGGCGCCGGGGGGAAGGTGCTCGCCACCTCGACCATGAAGTCCTGACGGGGCGAGGCCGATCGGCACCGCTGCCGTCGGCGTCGGCCCGGTCAGCAGGTGTGGATGGCGGCCGCGCCCTGCGGGAGGCCCATCCGGCGGTAGGCCTGGAGGGCGAGGGTGTGCTCGTGGCGGGCGGCCGGATGGTCGCCGACGGCGTGGTGGGCGTGCCCGAGGAGATCGCGGGTGCGGGCGGTCTCGATCGGGTCGCCGCAGGACTCGACAAGTTCCAGCGCCCTCCGGTGCAGGGCCAGCGCCTCCGGGGCCGACCCGGTGGCCAGGAGCGTCTCGCCGAGGTTGTTCAGGGCCTCGGCGAGGTTGAGGGCGTCGTCGCTCTCCCGGAACAGTTCCAGCGCCTGACGGTGGTGCCGCAGGGCGGCGTCGAGGTCGCCCTGCGCACGCAGCACGCTGCCGATGTTGCCCAGGGCGATGGCCTGGGTGGAGGCGCTGTCCAGCTGTCGTCCGAGCGCCAGCGCCTGCTGGAAGTGCTCCAGGGCAGCGGCGTGGTCGCCCATCCGCAGGTGGACCAGGCCCAGGTTGTCGATGGTGACGGCCTCGCCGGCGTGGTCATTGGCCTCGCGGTCGAGCACCAGCGCCTCGCGGTGCCGGCTCAGTGCCTCGTCCAGTCGGCCCAGCAGGCGGTGGAGCACCCCCAGGTTGTCCAGGGCGATGCTCTGGAGGAGCGCGTCGCCGTGCCGCCGGGCCAGGTCGAGGGAGTCGTGGTGCAGCAGCAGCGCTTCGTCCAGCCGGCCCTGCCGTCTGCGGGCGAGGCCCAGGTTGTTGATGGCCCTGGTCTCGTTGGGGATGTCGTCCTGCTCCCTGGCCACCCGCAGGGCCTGCTCGAAGTGGTCCGCGGACTGTTCGAGCCGGCCCAGCCGCCCGTAGACCGCGCCCAGATTGTTCAGGGTCGAGGGCAGGAGCCGCTGCTGGTCAGTTTTCTGAAGCACCGTCAGTGACTCCCGCAGCACCGCGAGCGCCGCGGTGAAGTCCGCGTTCTGGAGATGGGTGAGCCCGAGATAGCGCAGCGCCCCGGCCTCGGCCAGCGGGTCGCGCACGGCCCGGGCCGACTCCAGCGCCCGCTCGTGCAGCAGTCGGCCCTGGCTCCCGTGGGCGCCCAGCTCCAGATAGCGGGCCAGGATCGCGGACAGGTCGATGATGTGCTGCGGGAAGTCGGCGAGGCTGCTCGCCGAGATCAGCGCGGTGCGCTCCGCGTCCAGCCACTCGGCGGCGGCGGCACTGTCGGCAAAGGTAATTGACAGAGCGTCAGCTTCGGCCGGCTTGACCTCCGGACGGCGGTTCCGCTCCAGTGGGAAGACCGCGTCCATGGCCAGCGAGGCCCGGTACCGGTAGTGGTCGAGCAGCAGCCGCAACGCCTGTCTGCGCTCCGGCTCGGGGAGTTCGGCCGCCTGCGCGGCGCAGTGGATGCGCAGCAGGTCGTGCAGGGTGTAGCGGTCGACCGTGACCTGCTCGACCAGGTGGATGTCCAGCAGCTCCTCCAGACTGCGGTCGGCCGCGTCGGCGGGGAGCTCGGTCAGCGCGGCGGCGGCCCGGGCGTCGATGTCCGGGCCGGGGACCAGCCCCAGCAGGGCGAAGACCCGGCGCTCCTGCTCGCCGACATGGCTGAACGAGGTCTGGAACGCGGCGGACACCGCCAGGTCCGAGGTCGCCAGTTCGCCCAGCCGTCGGCGCTCGTCGCGCAGCCGGCCCGCGAGGGCGGTGATCGGCCAGGAGGGGCGGTGCCTGAGCCTGGCCGCGGCGATCCGGATGGCCAGCGGCAGCCGTCCGCAGAGTTCGGCGATCTCCTCGATCTCCTCGACCGCGTCCTGCCGATTGTCCGCCCGGTCGCCCAGGACCTGCCGGAAGAGCAGGGTCGCGTCCGCCATCGGCAGCAGGCCGAGCGGCAGGCTCCGCGCGCCCTCGAGGCTGGTCAGCCGGCGCCTGCTGGTGACCAGGACCATGCTGCCGCCGCTGCCCGGCAGCAGCGGCCTGACCTGGTCGGCGCCGACCGCGTTGTCGATCACCAGCAGCACCCGCAGCCCCGCGGTCTCGGCGCGCCAGGCGGCGACCCGTTCGCCGGGGTCCAGCGGGATGGTGTCGGCCGCGCGGCCGCGGGCCCGGAGCAGGGTGGCCAGTGCGGTGGCCGGGTCGACCGGGGTCTGTCCCACCGTGTGGGCGTGCAGATCCAGATAGAACCGGCCGTCGGGGAAGTGGGGCGCCACCCGGTGACCGGCCTGGACGGCGAGCGCGGTCTTGCCCACCCCCGCATCCCGTCGATCGCCAGCAGCACCGGGGCCTGCGCCCCGGTCCGCTCCGCGGCCCCGACGATCACCTGCAACTCACGCTCGCGCGCGGTGAAGTCGGCGAGACCGGGCGGCAGGAAGTCGGGGCCGGTGCCGACCGCCGGGGCCACCGCCGGGGCGGCGGCCGGTTCGTCGGCGCGCGCCGGAGGAGTGGTCCGGCGGGCGTCCGCGGCGCGTGCGGCCCGCCGCCACTCAGCCCGCCACCGCGCCTCCTCGGCGGGCCCGCCACCGCAGGCGCGCACCAGGGCCAGCACGGTTCCCAGCTTGGGCAGTTCGTGCCGACGCGGGTTGAGCGCATCGGCGAGCGTGCTGCGGGCGACCCCGCTCCGGCGCTGCAACTCCTGGAGCGAGGGATTGCCCGCGCCCACCTTCATCGTGCGCAGTGCCAGGACGAAGTCGGCGACCCCGACCTCATCGGGCGTGCTTGAACCCACCGCTGCCATGTGTCCCCCCGTGAACCCTAGGCGTGGTCTGTGAACACAGTAGTGAACACCCCAACCGAAGTCATCCGGTTCCATCCGGGTCCGTCCGGGAAATCCGCCGACGCACCGCCGGCGGCAGAAGACTGTTCTTCGAGCGGACGCCACAGGCTCCGCCACGGGGGAGTGAACCTTCAACTCCCGTTCTGCCCCAGCACTCTCGGAGAAGGAAGGCACACCATGATCTCTCGTTCCCAACGGCGCGGGCCACCGCAGCAAGGCCCGGCTCGCCGCCACCACCGCGGTGATCGCCGGGACCGTCCTCGCGGGCGGGATGGTCGCCGCCACCTCGGCCTCGGCCGCCACCGGCGGCGGCGGCTGCCGCAACGGCTGGGTGGGCGAGGCCGGCGGGGTGGACCTGCTGCCCTGCGGCTACGGCGACGGCGGCAGCGGCGTCTACGGGGTCATCCACGTCAGCGACCCGTCCGGGCTGGCCGTGGACGAGTGCGCCCAGCTGCTGCGGGTCAACTCGAACGGCAGCACCACCCAGGTCGCGGACTACGGGTGCAGCGGCTGGGTCTCCGGCAGCTTCACCTGGCAGACCCCGGACATCGGCGCGTCGTCCGGCACGTATGTCGTGCAGACCGGCTTCTGGGCCACCGTCAACGGCAACTACGCCTACTACGGCGGCGCGCAGAGCCCCCGGGTCTCCGTCTCGTAGCTGACGCGGGCCGGATCCCCGGGTGGGCCCCGTCGGGGGCGGGGTCCACCCGGGGGAACGCGGAGACCTGCTCCCCGCCGGTCCGGCACGCGCCGCCCGGCCGGGCGGCGCCGGACCGCAGCCGGCGGCTGCCCCTGTCGCCTGCCCCTGTCGCCGGGCTCCCACGCCCGTCAGGCGGGCGTCAGCGCGGTTTCAGAGCGGGCTGGCAATGTTGTCCTTGTGAACGGCACGGGGAACCAACACCGGGCCGGTCCGAGGAGAGGTGCCCGGAGCGGCTTATCGGGGACCGGGGCCCAGCCCCCAGCCGGGCGGACAACCGCCCACGCAGGTTCAAATCCTGCCCTCTCCGCGCAACACCACGCAACAGGGAGAGGTGCCCGGAGCGGCTTATCGGGGACCGGGGCCCAGCCCCCAGCCGGGCGGACAACCGCCCACGCAGGTTCAAATCCTGCCCTCTCCGCACAGCAGCACGCACCATGTGCCACGCGCCACGCGCCACGTGGTCGCCACCGCAGGGGGCGCTACCACCTGGTCAGGCGGGCTGCCACAGCTCGACCCGGTTGCCCTCGGGGTCGGTGACCCAGCCGAAGCGGCCGACGCCGTCCATCTCCTGCGTCTCCGCGGCCACGTCCGCTCCGCCGGCGCGCAGTTGGGCGAGCATCGCGTCCAGGTCGCGGACCCGGAAGTTGAGCATGGTCTGCTGGGCGCGGGAGCCGAAGTAGTCGGTTTCGGACTCGAACGCCGCGAACACCGTCGGCCCGGCCTCCTGCCGCCACAGGCCGTTCTCGTCGGCGTCCAGCCCAGGCAGTCGCGGTACCACGCGCCCAGGGCCGCCGGATCGGCGGCCCGCATGAAGTAACCCCCGACTCCCAGCACACGTTCCATGCCGCCATTCTGCCAGGACAGCCGACGGACAGGTCGGCACCACGCCATGGCCCCGGGGCCGCTGTCAGGAGTCGCCGGCCTCCTCGGCACGCATGACGGCGAGGCGCGCGGCGGCCGCCGCGGCTTCCGGGGCCCCGGTGCGCTGATAGAGCGCGACGGCCTGCCGCAGGTCGGCCAGGGCGGCCCGGTTGTCCCCCAGGGCGGCTGCGCAGCGGGCGGCGCCCTCCAGCGCCCTGGCCTCGTCGACGGGGCTGCGCAGGTCCCGCGCGAGTACGACGGCCTGCCGGTACACCGCCAGCGCCTCGCGCGGTCCGGTGGATTCGGCCAGCAGGCCGCCCAGGCTGTTGAGCACCTCGACCTCGCCCTGGCGGCCACCGCCGGCCTGGTACAGGGCCAGCGACCGCTCCAGCAGCGCGGCCGCGGCCGGGAGGTCCCCGGCTGCCTGCCCGGCCCGGCCCAGGTCATGGAGCGAAGCCGCCTCGCCCTGGCGGTTGCGCAGTTCCTGATGGATCGCCAGGCCCCGTTCCAGGAGGGCGGTCGCCGTCGGCACGTCCCCCGCCGCGAGCCGCAGACGCCCGAGGGTGTGCAGGATGTTGGCCTCGCCGTGGCGGTTGCCGATGTCCTGGTAGATCGCCAGCGCCCGCTCGGAGACGCTCGCCGCGGCCGCCAGGTCGCCGGAGGCCACCGCGATGTACCCCAGGTCGGACAGCACGTGCGCCTCGCCCTGGATCTCACCGAGGGAGCGGAAGAGCGCCCTCGCCTGCTCCATCAGGGCCACCGCGCCCGGCGAGTCGCCGGTGGAATGCCGGGCCCGGCCCATGTCGCACAGCGCGTTGGCCTCACCGTGGCGGTCGCCGATCAGCCGATAGACCGTCAGCGCCCTTTCGCTGAGGGCGCTCGCGGCCGCGAGCTCACCGGACGCGAGCCGGGCCCGGGCCAGGTTCCAGACGGCGTTGGCCTCGCCGAGCAGGTCGCCGACTTCCTGATAGACCGTCAGCGCCTGCTCGAACAGGGCCGCGCCGCCCGCGAGATCCCCGGATCCGAGCCGCACCCGGCCCCGTTCGTAGTGGGCATTGCCTTCGCCGAGACGGTCGCCGATCTCCTGATAGATCGTCAGCGCCCGTTCACTGAGGGCGGCCGCGGCGGAAACAGCCCCGGACATGTGGCGGACCCGGCCGAGATCGCTGAGGGCGTTGGCCTCGCCGAGCCGGTCGCCGAGACCGTGGGCGGCGCGGGCGGCGGCGTCGTGCATGGTGGCGGCCTGGGGCCAGGGACCCTCCCCCTGGAGGAAGGTGGACAGCGCCGCGGTGAGCGCGACCAGGCGAGGGCGGCGGCGCGGGCGGCGGCATGTGCCGTGGCGGCGAGCAGATTGTGCCGTTCGGTGCGCATCCAGGCGAGGGCCTGGGCCCGGTCGGACAGCCGGGGCCTGACAGCCGGCGCAGGCCCTGCCCCCGCCCCTGCTTGCGCCCCCGCCGGTGCCGGGCCGGGGCGGGTGACCCGGGCCAGCAGGAGATCGGCCGTGCGGGCGGTGTGCTGGTAGTAGTCCAGCAGCCGTTCGAGCGCGGCGGCGGAACCGGCGACGTGTCCGGTGGAGCCGGCGGTGCGGGCGTAGAGGCGGACCAGGTCGTGGAAGCGGTACCGGCCCAGCGCGTGCTGGGTGAGCAGGTTGTGGTCCAGCAGCGACTCCAGCAGGCGTTCGGCCGTGCGGTGGTCGGCACCGATCAGGTTGGCGGCGGCGCAGGCGTCGATGTCCGGTCCGGGAGCCTGCCCGAGATGGCGGAACAGCTGCTGCTCGGCGGCGGGCAGGGCCAGATAGGACGACTCGAAGACGGCAGCCAGGTCGAGATCCTCGTCCTGGAGGTGGTCCAGCCGGTCGCGCTCGTCGCGCAGTCGCCGCACGACGTCCGCCACCCGCAGCGACGGCCGGCGGCGCAGCTGGGCCGCGGTGATCCGGATGGCCAGCGGCATGTGGCCGCACAGGCCGACGAGTTCGAGGACGCCCGGATGGTCGGGCGGGATCCGGCCGGGGCCGGCCACCGCATGCAGCAGGGCGACGGCCTCGGCGCCGGAGAGCACGTCGAGGGCGATGGTGTGGGCGTCGTCCAGGCCGGTGAGCCGCCGACGGCTGGTGACCAGCACCAGGCAGCCGGGGGTGGCCGGCAGCAGCTGACGTACCTGGGCGGTGCTCGCGGCGTTGTCCAGGATGATCAGGGTGCGGGTGTCCGCCAGCCGGTCGCGGTAGAACGCCGCCCGCTCGTCCAGGTCCTGGGGGATGAGCTGCGGTGGCACCCCGAGCGAGCGAAGGAACCAGTCCAGCGCCTCGCCGACGCCCAGCGGGGCGGAGCCGGGCGTGTGGCCGTGCAGGTCGATGAACAGCTGTCCGTCGGGGAACCGGGCGCGGATCCGGTGGGCGGCGTGGATCGCCAGGGTGGACTTGCCGATGCCGCCCATGCCGTCGATCGCGGAGATGACCACCGTGCCCGGCTCGCCGTCCTGGGGCGCCTGCCGGGCGAGCCCGAGCAGTTCGTCGAGCTCGCGGCTGCGCCCGGTGAACGCGACCGTGTCCGCGGGCAGCTGGTGCCGCGGGCTGCCGGGCGTCGCCCGGGAGCCCGCACCCTCCGCCCTGGTGGTTCCGGTGGTCCCGGTGGTCCCGGTGCCGGCGGACGGCTCCGGGGCAGGCGCCGCGTCGAGGGGGGCCGGTGCGGCAAGGGTGGCATCTCCGTCCAGCATCCGCCGGTGCAGTTCCTGGACGGAGGGGGAGGGCTCCACGCCGAACTCCTGGACCAGGGCCCGCCGCAGGGCCCGGAACACCTCCAGCGCCTCGGTCGGCCGGCCCACCCGGTACAGGGCCAGCATCAACTGCCCGTGCAGGGCCTCCCGCAGCGGGTGCGCGCCGGCCAGGGCGCGGAGCTCCGGCAGCAGGTCCCGGTGCCGGGAGAGCCGCAGGTCGGCCTCGAAGCGCCCTTCCAGGGCCAGCAGCCGGGTCTCCTGGAGCCGTCGCAGCTGGACGGCCGCGTCCGTGCTGTGCGGCAGGTCGGCCAGCGGCTCGCCCCGCCACAGGCCGAGCGCCGAGGCCAGGATCCGTGAGGCCGAGGCGAAGTCGCCGTCCTGGAGCGCCTTCCGCCCCAGCAGGCACCCCTGCCGGAACTCCTGCTCGTCGAGCTCGCCCTCGCCCACCTCGACCAGGTAGCCCGGAGCCAGCGTACGCACCCGCGCCGCCGCGCCGGGCCCGAGCGACCGGCGCAGCCGCGAGACATGGTTGCGCAGCCCCGGCGCGGCGGACACCGGACGGTCCTGCCCCACACCGCCTCTGCCAGCCGCTCCGCGGACACCACCTGGTTGGCGTGCAGCAGCAGCACCGCCAGCACGGTGCGCGGAATGCCGGTCGGCAGCACGACCGGCGCCGCATCGCCGTCGTCGACGGTCAGGGGCCCGAGCAGGCAGAACCTCACCATGTGCCACTTCCGGTGCAGGACCGCTCCCAGGTCCTGGGAGTCCGTGGCGGCGATCCTAGGCCACGCCGCCGTCGGGTGACCGGCAGGCCGGGGCCCACTGGGCGCACCGCCCGGTCGGCCGGGCTCAGTGGTCCAGCGCGTGGGCCCCGCGGTACCCCTCCGGGACCCCGTTGACCAGGATGATGTCGCCGTCGATGTTGTCGGTCCGCAGCTTCGCGATCTGCCGGTAGTCCGGTGAGGCGTACCAGCCGCGCGCCTGCTCCAGGTCGGGGAACTCGATGACGATCACCGCGGGCCCCCACTCGCCCTCGACGACGGTGAAATCGTCGCCATGGGCCCGGAACCGGCCCTGGAACGGGTCCAGGGTGGCGTCGATGCGCTCCAGGTACTCGGTGATCTGCGGGCTGGGACGGACCGCACGGACGTGCATGATGGCGTAGGCAGTCATCGGGATGCTCCTGGCTGGTTGGGTCGTCGTGCCGACAGGAACAACCTAGGAGCCCCGCCGGGCCCGGGAATCTGTCACGTATAGGTAGGCATCGCCGGGCAGCGGCGTCGCACGCCGGGCGGAGGGGCGGCGCCGAACGGCTCCCGCACAGATCCGGCGCAAGTGATCACGAAGTCACCCCGGCGCATTATGATGGGGCCCTGACAAGGTTTTCGGACAGTCCCGCGGGCCCCATCGTTCGTGGGAGCGGTGGATCAGATCCTCTGTCAGGCTCCCCCGGCCTGCGGCTGGATCCGGTCCCGGCCTGGCAGGGCGGCCCCAGCGGTGGAGGATGTCATGGCGCGTGAGCGGTGGGACCGTGCGGTGGTGATCGGTGGCGGCATATCCGGCCTGGTGACAGCACACGTACTGGCGGAGCACTTCGCGGATGTGGTGCTGGTGGAGCGGGATGTGCCCGAGGGCAGCGGCCCCCGCAAGGGCGTCCCCAGGGCTGGCACGTGCACGGCCTGCTGGCCCGGGGCGCGCAGCAGCTGGAGGAGCTCTTCCCCGGCTTGCAGGGTGAGCTGCTGGAGGCCGGGGCTCCACTGTTCGACCATGCGGAGCTGGCCTCGACCACCGTGTGGGCGGGGACCGTCCCGCGGAGCCGGTCCGGGGTGCAGGCGCACGCGTTCAGCCGCGGCCTGCTGGAGTCCACGATCCGCCGGCGGGTCACCGCACTGCCCCAGGTGCGGATCCGGGCCGGGAGCACGGCCGAAGGACTGCTCTGGGACGCCGGGCGCTCCCGTGTGGAGGGGGTGGTCCTCCAGGGGGACGCCGAAACCCTGCCGGCCGATCTGGTGGTGGACGCGTCGGGGCGGTTCTCCGCCCTGCCGGACTGGCTCGAGGCGGCGGGCTACCCCCGGCCGCGGACCACGGTTGTCGATGCCGGACTCGCCTACGCGACCCGGATCCTGGAGGCACCCGCGCAGGACTATCTGGGGTTGCAGCAGATGAACAGCGCTCCGCACCGGCCGCGGGGCACCTTTGTCGCGGGCGTGGAGCAGGGCCGCTGGATCGTGACGCTCTTCGGCGCCGGCGGGGACCATCCGCCGACCCGGCCCGACGCGTGGGTGGACTTCGCCAGGAGCCTGGGGAACGCCGACCTGGACAAGCTCATCTCCTCCAGCACCGACGCCTCCGGGGTGCGCCAGTTCACCCGGACCGAGAACCGCCGGACCGAGTACGCCGCGATGTCCAGGTGGCCGGACCGGCTGGTGGCCGTCGGCGACTCCGTCTGCGCCTTCAACCCGGTCTTCGGGCAGGGGATGACGGTCGCGGTCCTGGAGACGGCCGCGCTGGGGCAGGCGCTCACCCGCCGCCGCTCCGGCGAACTGACCGGTCTGGCGCGGGAGTTCCAGCGCCAGGCGCAGCGCATCCTGCGCCTGCCCTGGCTCATGTCCACCAGCGAGGATCTGGTCTGGCATCATCACCGGGAAAACCAAGGGAAGTTGCCCCTGCTGCTGCGGGTGGCGAACTGGTACAAGCAGCGGCTGGTCTATCTGGTCGTGCACGATCCCCAGGTCTTCCACACCTTTCTGAGGGTGTATCACATGCTGACCCCGCCCACCGCGATGGGGGCCCCGCGGATGCTGGCCAAGGTGCTCTTCCGGGCGAGGTCCGCCGCCCCCGTGCCGGGCCCGGGTGCCGCCTGACCCGGCCTGCGGCACCTGCCGTGAACTGGGCTTTCTCCATTGAGCTTTGAGTAAACATCAACCCCCTTCGGCAGCGGCTATGCTGTGTGCGGCCCGGCCGGGACCGACTGCGTTGTCCGCACTCCATCGTCGTATCTCCGGAGCAACTGTGACCACTCCACCCGCAACGCCGGCCGCCGACCTCGGTCCGGCCGGCACCACGCCGGTTCCGCCCCGCAGTGCCCTGCCCACGCCCTGGGCGCGGGAGGCATACGGCGACTCTACGGGCCCGAGGCCGAGAGCGACCCGATGGGCCTCTACGAGAAGCTGCGGGCCGAGCACGGCGCGGTCGCCCCGGTGCTGCTGCACGGTGAGCTTCCGGCGTGGCTGGTGCTGGGCCACCGCGAGAACCTGGATGTCGCGCGCACCCCTTCCCGCTTCTCCCGGGACTCCCGCCGCTGGCGTGACATGCAGGAGGGCAGGGTCGCCCCCGACCACCCGCTGGCGCCCATCGCCGCCTGGCAGCCCCTGTGCAACTTCGCCGACGGAAGCGAGCACGAACGGCTGCGGGGCGCGGTCACCGACAGCCTCTCGCGTTTCGACCGCCGCGGCATCCGGCGCCGGGTCACCCGCTTCGCCGACCAGCTCATCGACGGCTTCTCCGGCACGGGGCAGGCCGAACTGGTGGCCCAGTTCGCCGAGCACCTGCCCATGCTCACCATGACCCAGCTGCTCGGCATGCCCGAGGAAAACGGTCCGCGGCTGCTGGCGGCCGCCCGGGACATGCTCCAGGGCACGGAGACGGCCCTGGCCAGCAACGACTACGTCGTGCAGACCCTGCGTCAGCTCGTGGACCGCAAACGCGCCACCCCGGGCGGCGACTTCGCCTCCTGGCTGGCCAACCACGAGGCCGGACTCACCGACGACGAGGTCATGGAGCACCTGCGACTGGTCCTCATTGCCGCGTTCACCACCACCTCCAACCTGATCGCGAACACCCTCCGGCTGGTGCTCACCGACCAGCGGTTCCGGGCGAACCTGGCCGGCGGCCAGATGACCCTCCCCGAAGCGCTGGAGCAGGTGCTGTGGGACGAGCCGCCGTTCACCACCATCCTCGGCCGCTGGGCCACCGGTGACACCGAGCTCGGCGGCCAGCAGATCAAGGGCGGCGACATCCTCCTCCTCGGCCTGGCCGCCGGGAACCACGACCCGGCCATCCGGCCCGACCCCTCGGCCCCACCCACGGCAACCGCTCGCATCTCGCCTTCAGCGGCGGGCCGCACGAGTGCCCCGGCCAGGACATCGGCCGGGCGATCGCCGACACCGGCATCGACGTTCTGCTGACCCGCCTGCCCGACCTGCGCCTGGCCGTCCCCGAGAGCGACCTGAGCTGGGCCTCCTCGCTCATGTCCCGGAACCTGGTGGCCCTGCCGGTGGAGTTCACACCGGTGCGGCCGAAGCCCGCGGCCCAAGCACCGGAGGAGCAGCCAGTGCCCGGGACCGCCCAGGTGGCGGCAACCGCGCCGGTTCGCGCGGCCGAGCCGCCGGCCCAGCAGCCCCGGACCCGCACGTCCCGGTGGCAGCGGCTGACCCGGTGGCTCCGCGGCAGTTGAACCTAGGCGTCGAGCTGGGCCCACCACCAGGCGGCTGCGGGGGCGGGCAGCGGATCGGTCCGGCTGTCGGCGGGCCGATCCGCCCAGGTGATGTTCCAGCTCGCCCCTGGGACCGGGAGCCGGTTCCGGTTCCGGGGGCTGGCGTAGCGCGGAGCCGTGTTCATCCACTCGATGCAGCCGACGGCGTAGTGGCCCAGGGCGTCCAGATAGCGGCGCAGTTCCGGGCCCGCGTCCCGGGCGATCCGGTCACGGAGTTCGAGGAAGAGCACCATGGCCCGGTCGCGTACCGCGACCGCGTCCGCGACGGCCTGGCCCGGCGCACAACCGTTCTGCTGGGCCAGCACGTTGACGATGTTCTGCTCGAGCGCGTCCTGCTTGTCCTCCTTCGCGTAGGAGAACAGGTCGTTGTCACAGCTGACGACAAAGCCCACCGCGTCGGTGAGCGCCTGGACCGGATCGCAGTACAGCTCCTCCCCCGGCACCTCGATGCCCGCGGCCAGGGCGCTGAAGGCGAGCGAGAACCGGGTCCCGTTGATCGAGGGCCGCATGGCGACGTAGTCGGACAGGGTCGGCATGATGCCGCGTTCGGTGTTCCCGGCCTGCCAGGAGGCACCGAACAGCCAGTCCCGCAGCCCCTCGGTGATACGGCGGAACTCCGTCGGCGTCGCGGCGGCCCTGGTCCGCGCCACCAGGTCCGCCAGAGCGGCGGCCAGCGGTCCGGTGCCGAGCGTGCCGAGCCGGGGACCTCCAGGCTGCGGGCCACGCGCGAGTTGAAGTCGACGATGTCGGCTGTCGTGATGTCCGCCGACCCGGTGTCGTGCCAGGTGTCGTCCAGCGCGAAGGGCCCAGTGGTCCAGAGGATGAACAGCAGCAGCTTCTCCTCGTCCCCGCTGGGGATGATCCGGCAGCTGAAAATCCGTGCTGTGGGTGGCGACGCCCCCAGGCGCGCTCCACCGGGTCCTCGTACAGGCCGTAGGAGTCCACCCAGGCGAGGGCGCGCTGCTCAGGCAGCCCGCCGCCGGACGAGAGGATTCGATCGGCAGTAGAAGGGGGCAGCTGCCAGCCTGTGGCGGGCGCGTCGGCGGTCATCTGGTCCGCCCGTGGGTTCCTGCGCCCGGAGACGGAACTTCAGCAGCCTGGTCTCGACGACCTCACGCACACCCGGAAGAACTTGCCGTGCGCGAGCGCCGATTCGGTCAGCCGTTCCCGCGCGATCGGGGAGGCATTCCCCTCCCGCGACTTCTCCAGTTCCAGCGTCGTCCACGCCATGCTCTGCACCAGAACTCGGCGACCCGCTCGGTGATGTCCTCGTCCTGCTCCAGCACGAACCCCGCCGCCTCGGCGGCCGAGACATACTCCGCCAGGGTCCCCAGGCGCGTCTTGTAGTAGCCGTCGATGAACCGGGTCCACTCCGTGCGGCACAGGAAGTGTCTTTCGATCCCGAACAGCCGCCCGGCCGGAGCGCCCGGGCCATGACCGAGAAAGCCGCTCACGGTCCATGTAGCCGGAGCTCTCCAGGGCCACGGCCGCGTCGTACCGCTGCTGCTCCCGCAGGTCGTGCACATCGGTCAGCAGCGGCGTCACCCGCGCCCCGACCAGGGCCTTCCCGGCGAGTTCGGAGATCACGGGCACATGTTCGGGGTGTTCGTCAGCGCGGTGACCGCGGCGCCGTGCTCCTGCGCCCAGTAGATCGACCCGCCGCCACGCCACAGCCGACATCCAGCAGATCGGCCGGAGGATGCTCCAGGACGCCCCACGACCGGGCCGCCTGGTCGAGCATGGCCTCCTTGCGCGTCGATCAGCCGCCGCCGTATGACATGCTGCGCCACCGTGGTGTTGGGCTCGGCTCCCGCCTCGAACAGCCCCATGTGGAAGTGGATGCGCGCCCCGGCCCGTACTTGTGGACTATGTCAGCCGTCTTCTTCGAGTAGTACAGCGGTACTTGGAGCTCGTCGAACCCCGTCTCCGCTCTGGTAGCCGATTCCGTGGCGAGGTTGCTGTCCATAATTCCCGACCTGTCTCGTTCCGAAGGATGGGTGTCCACCACTGCCGGCGAGTGGTCGACGGCAACGCCCCTGTGTACCGCTAGTTCGGCATATACATGACGAACAAGGCCGAATCCGTTCGATACTTGGCCGATTGCAGCCAGCAGACTCCGCGATCACCGGCCGGGCCCCCGCAGGCGCTGTGAGCAGGCATTGAGCCCACTGAGCCGTAGCGGAACCGGCCCCGCCGACCGAACCCGGCCCGGCCGCCAGGGCCGGCCTCCCCGCGGACCGGACATCCGGGGGTGTAGGTAGCTACACCCCCGGTTCGGGGTTCAGCGCCCCAGCGGGCCGGGGCAGGCCGCGGGCAGACTGGGCGGCAGCTGCTGCGGGCAGCGGCATCGACGGAGGAGACCGGCGTGAGCGACGCGGTGACAGACCAGACCCTAGTGCGGGCGCCGAATCGGAGGGACCCGCGGATCCCCCGGCCGCGCCCGGTGGACCGGCTGGGCTCCTGCCTGCTCGCCGCGGTCCGCTGGGCCGGGTTCGGCGGGCTGGCATTCGTCGGTGCGAGCTCGATGCTGGCCGCCCCCTGCCTGCTGCTGGAGGCAGGGTCGCATACCGGCTGGCAGCCCGCCGGCGGCCCGGCCGGCGGCGACCTCTGGCTGGCCCTGATTCTCTCCTTCCTGCCCTGCCTGGTGCTGAGCGCACGCTGGGCGGTGGGACGCACCGACTGGGCGGCCGGGGGCGCGACGCTGCTGCCGCCGGTGCTGCTGCTGGCCGCCGTCGTGGACCGCGGCGGAGTGCTTCCGGTCGGCATTCACGGTTGGTGTGGCTGGCGCTGCCGTTGATCGCGTGCAACATACTGGCCGCGCGCCGGCTGGCGGTGACCACCCGGCGACTGGTCGGTGACTGGTGCCAACAGGCGATAGCCGAGCCCTACCGCGTGCTGCCGGCCGGTGACCGGCGGCGTCCCCGCCGACTGGCGCAGCGGGTGTGGCGCCGCACCGGGTGGCTGCTGACCGACCCGGCGACCTGGCGCGATTTGTGTGGACGGTGCTGCACATCCTGCTGGGCGCGGTGCTGGTCGGCGGGCTCGCGCACCTCAGGTCGGTCCACGTGCTGGGCCCCCTGGTCCTTCTCCTGGGGCCGCTCGGACTGATCGGCGCGCCGTGGCTGCTGTCGCTCTACGGCCGGCTCGCCGGGCTGCTGCTGGGGCCCACCCGGCAGGCGGAGCTGGCGCTGCGGGTCAGTCACCTGGACCGGACCAGGGCCGACAGCATCGACAGCAGTGCCGCCGAGCTGCGCCGGATCGAGCGGGACCTGCACGACGGGGCGCAGGCCAGGCTGGTGGCGCTGGGCATGGCCCTGGACGCGGCCGAGCAGCTGATCGACACACCAGCCCGGCCGTCGCGCGGGCGATCCTGGTCGAGGCCAGGGGTTCCTCGGCGAAGGCCCTGGCCGAGCTGCGCGATCTGGTGCGCGGGATCCACCCCCCGGTGCTGGCCGATCGCGGTCTGGCCGACGCGGTCCACGCGATGGCCCTGGACCTGCCGCTGCGGGTGCACTTCGACGGCGAGCTGGCCGACCGTCCGCCGGCGCCGGTGGAGTCGGCGGCCTACTTCGCCGTCAGCGAGCTGCTGGCCAATGTCACCAAGCACGCGCAGGCCGGGCAGGTGTGGATAGACATCGCCCACGTCGCCGGGCGGGACGGCGGTACGCTGCGGATCGGCGTCACCGACGACGGCTGCGGCGGCGCCGACCCGGGCCGGGGCAGCGGGCTGGTCGGCATCGAACGGCGGCTGGCCGCCTTCGACGGCGTCATCGCCGTCAGCAGCCCAGGGCGGCCCCACCATCGTGAACATGGAGATCCCTTGCGTGTTGTCATCGCCGAAGACCTCTTCCTGCTGAGGGACGGCCTGACCCGGATGCTGGAGGCACACGGCCTGGAGGTCACCTCCGCCGTGGACAACGGGCCCGATCTGCTCACCGCCCTGGCGGCGGACAAGCCGGACGTCGCGATCGTGGACGTCCGGCTTCCGCCGACCTTCACCGACGAGGGGCTGCGGGCGGCCCTCCAGGCCCGGCGTGAGGCGCCGGGCCTGCCGGTGCTGGTGCTGTCGCAGTACGTCGAGCAGCTCTACGCCCGGGAGCTGCTGGCCGGCGGCGGTGGCGGCATCGGCTACCTGCTCAAGGACCGGGTACTGAACAGCACCGCCTTCGTCGACGCGGTGCGCCGGGTCGCCGACGGCGGCACGGCGATGGACCCGGAGGTCATCTCCCGGCTGCTGACCCACCATTCGGGCAGCGGCGCGGTCGCCGCACTCAGTCCGCGCGAGCGCGAGGTGCTGGCGCTGATGGCCGAGGGCCGGTCCAACGCGGCCATCTCACAGCAGCTGGTCATCACCGAGCGGGCGGTGTCCAAGCACACCGCGTCCATCTTCCTCAGACTGGGCCTCCAGCCGTCGGACGACGACAACCGCCGGGTGCTCGCGGTCCTGGCCCACCTCAACCGCTGACGCCGCGGCCCGCACCGGCCGGGACGGTGCCGACACCACCTGCGCGTGCGCTAATCTGCCGACCTCGCCAACGGGCAGGCCGCGATGCCGGATTGCCCGCGTGGGGCTATCTTTAGGGGGATTTGGACATTATGAGGCTTCGTACGGTCATGTCCGTGACCGCTGCCGCCGCCCTGACCTGGGCGCTCCCGCTCGCGGCCCAGGCCCGGGCCGACACCGCCGCGAGCGGGCACAGCACGGCCCGGCAGAGTCTGACGGTTCCGGTCTCGCTGACGCTGGACACCACCCCGGTCGAGGGGGCCCAGGAGAACGTCTCCGACTTCGCCCAGTGGCACACGCGAACGGGCAGATCCCCGCCGGGCGGGTGTATGTGCAGCAGTCCGCGAACGGAACCAGCGGGTGGAGCACCATCGGAACCGTGCCGGCCGGCTACCCGGGAGAGTTCCAGGTCCAGTTCGACGTGACCGACCCGCACGGCTGCTGGCGGCTCTACTCCCCGGCCGTGGGCGCGTTCCAGGCCGGATACAGCAACGTCGTGCACTGCTTCCGCTTCGCCACCCGTATCACCGGCGGGCGCCCGGCCAGCACCACGGTCCACCCGGGCCAGTGGGTCACCGTCAGCGGCAGCCTGTGGCAGCAGGGCCTGGGTCCGTGGAGCGCCCTGTCCGGGGGCACGGTCGTGCTGGTCTTCCAGCCGGCCAAGGGCACCGGCGCGATCATGGCCCACACCGCCACCGACGCCCACGGGCACTTCACCGTCAGCGCCAGGGCGTGGGACGGGTCCGGCAGTTGGAGCGTGTTCTACCAGGGCTCCCCGCGCTGGGACGTCATGGCCGACGGGCCTTCGGTCTACGTACGCGTCGGCTGAGCCCGACGGCCGACGCATCCGGACGGTCCGTCCGGGGCCGGGACGGCGACCGCGGTCGCCGTCCCGGCCGGTTCCGCCAGGCGGCTCTGCCTGCCCCGTAGGTCAGTTGACCGCGCCCGGGACGGCCTGCCCGGTCAGCGCGAGCCGGACGGCCTGCACGGCCTCCTGGCCGGCGCGCTCCTGGGCCTCCGGGGTGCCGGCCCCGATGTGCGGGGTGGCGATCACCGAGCCGATGCCCAGCAGCGGTGAGGACTCCGGGGGTTCGATCTCGTAGACGTCGAGCGCGGCGCCCGCGATGCGCTTCTCCTTGAGCGCCTGGGCCAGCGCGAACTCGTCGACGATGCCGCCGCGGGCGGTGTTCAGCAGCCGCAACGACGGCTTCGCCAGGGCCAGTTCGGCCTCGCCGATGATCCCCGGGTCTGTGGCGTGAGCGGCAGATGGATCGTCAGGAAGTCGCTCTCCCGCAGGAGTTCGTCGAGCGCCGCGGGCTGCGCACCGGCCTGCCGCATCGCCTCGGCGGGGACGAACGGGTCGTGCGCGACGATCCGCATGTCGAGCGCCCGCAGCCTGGTCGCCACCAGCCGCCCCACCTTCCCGAAGCCCAGGATGCCGGCGGTCTTGCCCGCCAGTTCCACCCCCTGGAACGCCGCGCGCTTCCACTCCCCGGCGTGGACGGAGGCCGAGGCGGCGGGGATGCCGCGGGCCAGGGAGATCATCAGGCCGACGGTCAGCTCGGCCACGCTGACCACGTTCGACTGCGGCGCGTTGGCGACCTTCACCCCGGCCCTGGTGGCGGCCGCGACGTCGACGTTGTCCAGGCCGACCCCCGCGCGGGCGACGATGCGCAGCCGCGGTGCGGCGTCCAGGACCTCCTGGTCCACCTTGGTGGCGCTGCGGATCAGCAGGGCGGCGGCGTCCGGCACGGCGGCCAGCAGCGCCACGCGGTCGGCGCCCTCGCAGTGGCGCAGGTCGAAGTCCGGTTCGAGCCCGGCCAGGACGTGGGCCGGGAGTGGGTCTGCGACGAGAACGACGGGCTTTGGCACGAACGATCCTTCCAATGAATGGCGGGAGTTGCGGTTCGGGCCTGGTGCCGGAGGCCGCCGGGGTTCGGCGGGGCGCCTGGCCGGGGCCGGCGGTGCGGGCGCGCGGCGGCGCGCCCGCACCGGGGGCGGTGTTACCGGGCGGTGTTACCGGGCGGCGTCCAGCAGGCGCTTGACGCTCAGCGCGAAGCGGTCCGCGATGGCCTGGGAGTGCCGCAGGTAGAGCGCGGGCTCGACCAGCTCCAGCTCCAGCACCAGCAGTCCGTAGTCGACCGTGTTGAGCACGTCGATCCGGGCGTACAGCGGCGCCGGGGTGATCCAGTCGTAGACCGCGCCGGCCAGCGCGAGCTCCTCCGCGGAGGGCTCCAGCGGGGCGCCCAGGTGCGCGACTTCGAGCGAGGTGTGCATGCCCGAGGGGCGCCGCACGCTGTGCGACTGCTCGCCGCCCAGCCAGATCACCGAGGTCTCGCCGGTCGTGGTGAAGTCGTGCAGGTAGGGCTGGATCAGCGCGTCGCCGCTGTGGGTCAGGCCGTCCAGGTGGGCCTGGCCCTCGTCCAGGCTGTCCTTGTCGACCTTGATGGTGCCGTGCGCGGAGGCGGATATCGCCGGCTTGACGACCGCGTCCTGCCATCCCCTGCGGTCCAGGATCTCCGCCAGGTCGCCGGTCTCACCCTTGCGGACCCACTCGGTGGGGATGGTCGGGAAGCCCGCGTCCGCGACCCGGGTCAGGTAGGACTTGTGCGAGTTCCACCGGATGATCTCCGGCGAGTTCTGCACATCGGTCAGCGGCGCGATGCGGTCGAGCCAGGCGATGAACTCCCCGTGCCGCAGGTGGTAGTCGAAGACCGAGCGGATGACCGTGACCGGGGCAGCGACCAGTCCACCTCGGGGTCGTCCCAGACCGCGACCTCGGTGGGAACGCCAGCCGGTTCAGGCGTGCAGCAACTCCTGGTCGTCGGGGCGAGCTCGGGCAGGATGGCGCGGTGACCGACGCACGGACGGGGTGGTGGTCATTCTGCGGCTCCCTCGAGGAGATCGACGGAGGTAGGTGAGCATGTGGTCGAACTGGCGACGGCCGGTGTCCGAGGCGAGATGGGCGCCCTGGAGGATGTCGCGCACTCGTCGGGGCGAGCTCCGGGCGCGGAGCCGCATGCCGTCGGACAGCTCCCGGCTGTGCCGCGGGTCGATCTTGACGTGCGCGGTGAAGTAGACGCGCATCTCGTCGTCGGCAGGCCGACCCGGGTCATGCCGTCGAGAATGCGGACGAAGTGCGGCTCGACCCAGCTCTCGAAGACCAGGAACAGCCGTAGGCCATCATCTTGCGCGAGGCCGGGTGAGCATGGCCGCGTTGAGTTCGAGGTGAACTTGGCGAACCAGGGTGTCCGTCCCGGTAGTCGTCGAGCTTCTGCAGCCGTCCTCGGTCGCCTCCAGCAGCCGGCGCAGCCAGTAGGTGTGGAAGTTCTCCAGCTTGCGCGCCCGCACTCGTCCCACAGGTTCGCGCGGCGACGGCCTTCTGCATCCCTTGCAGGCCCACCACCAGCAGCGCGACCTCGTCGTCGACAACCTCGTTGCGGATCAGCTCGCACTGCAGGAACCGCTCGATCTGCGCGCGCGAGGCCTCGTCGCGGATGAACTCGAAGAGCGGGTGGACCACGCGGGATTGGTCGCGGCCAGCTCGTCGAGATGGTCCGCCGCCGTGTACTGGTCGGTGAGTGCGGAGCCTCGGTGGCGTGGCCCAGCGTCGAACAGCTCCCGCTCCAGCGTGATCTTCGCCGCGTACTGGGCCTTCTCGGCCTCGTCGTCGGTGGTGCGGGTGAAGGCGCCGTCGCGGTAGCCGAACCAGTGCGCGTAGACCGAGGCCAGATGGCGGTGCAGGAACGGCCATGGGCCTCGGTGTCCGCGCGCAGCGCGGCCAGGATCCGCTGCTGCTCCTCGGGAGCGGGGCCATGAAGCCGGCCAGCTCCGGGTCGAAGCCCTCGAACTTCTCGACCGGCGGCCAGTAGCGCGTCGTACAGCCGGGCGGTCTCCTCGGGCAGCTGCTTGAGCCGTCCCTTCGCAGCGAGGAGGTTCCTGCTGGCTGATCCAGCTCGGACGTGTCGTGACAGCACTCGTCATGAGACGTGAGTCCTTTCGGGTATCGGGTGGATCAGGGCACCGGCGCCGCCGAGGGCGTGCCGGAGCAGCGCCTCAGCGACCGGAGCCGGTTGTGTCCGGCGGGTGTGCTGCCTCAGCCGGCCGGTGTCAGGGCGGGACGGCCGCTCAGGACCGCGAGGATGTTGTCGGCCGCGAGATTGCCCATGGCGATCCGGGTCTCGACGGTCCGCTGCCCAGGTGCGGTGTCAGCACCGCACGCTCCTGGCGCAGCAGGGCGGCGTTCACCACCGGCTCCCGGGCGTGGTTGTCGACGGCCGCGCCGAGCAGCGCGCCGGAGCCCAGTGCGGCGGCCAGGGCGTCCTCGTCCACGACGCCCGCGGTGATGCTGACCAGCACGGCACCGCCGGGAGCAGCGACAGCCGCCGGGCATCCAGCAGCCCCCGGGTCTGTTCGGTCAGCGGACAGCTGACCACCAGGAGCGAGGACTCGGCCAGCAACTCGTCCAGCGGCCGCCAGGCGGCGCCCGCCTCGTCGTCACCGGACAGTGGACTGCGGTTGTGGTAGCCGATCCGCATCGAGAACCCCCGGGCCCGCCGGGCCACGGCCCGGCCGATCTGGCCCATGCGACGATGCCCAGCGGGGCGCCGGTCAGGGTCGTGCCGAGCATGAAGTTCGGCGACCAGGACCACGGGACCGCGGAGCGGACCCGCCGCTCGCCCTCGCCGATACGCCGGGCGGCGCCCAGCAGCAGCGCCATGGCCAGGTCCGCGGTCGCCTCGGTCAGCACGCCCGGCGTGCCGGACACCAGGACACCTCGCGCGGCACAGGCCTCCAGGTCCACATTGTGCAGGCCCACCGCGTGGTTGGCCACGATCCGCAGATCCGGGCCGGCCGCGTCGAGGAACTCCCCGTCGACGCGGTCGTCCAGGTGGTGAGCGCCGCCGAGACGCCCCGCACCGCGGCCAGCAGCTCGGTCCGGGGCATCGCCGCGTCGCTGTCGTGCAGCACCAGTCGATGTGCCGCCGCCAGCCGCTCGGACCCCCGGCGCCAGCCGGCGGGTGACCAGGACCGATCGGTGCCGGTCAGCCATGGCGCGCCGCACCGCTCTCCTCGGCTGCGCTCTCCCCGGCGGTGCTCTCCTCGGCGGAGAGATCCGGCCGGCGGACCGGCACGACGCCGGGGCCGGGGCCGGGGCCGGCGCCTGACGGGCGTTGCGGCCCACGACCACGGCGCCGAGCACCACCACCGCGGCGACCAGCGTCACCGCGTCCAGGTGCTCCCCGAGCAGCAGGGCGGACCAGCCGAGGGTCAGCACCGGCTGGGCGAGCTGAAGGCGTCCGACCCGGGCCACGCCGCCCCGGGCCAGGCCCTCGTACCAGGCGAAGAAGCCCAGGCACATGCTGACCAGTCCGAGATAGGCGAACGAGCCGACCGAGGCCGCGGTGACGTGGTGCGGCTGCCGCAGCGCCACGGTGAGCACGGTGCACGGGACGGTCACCGGGAGCGAGAGACCAGCGCCAGCAGATGACGCGCCAGCCGCCGTACGTCCGCGCCATCACGCCGCCGCGCGCATAGCCGAAGCCGACCACGGCCACGGCCACGATCAGCAGCAGGTCACCGGCCTGGAACCGGCCGGCCCCCTGGATGACCGGCAGGCTGAGGACCCCTGCCAGGCCGACGGCCATGGCGATCCAGTAGCTGCGCGTGGGCGCTCCCCGGCAGCAGCACACCGAAGCCGGCGGTGGACGCAGGGATCAGTCCGGTGACCACGGCCCCATGGGCGCTGTTCACCGATTGCAGGGCGAGCGAGGTGAGCAGCGGGAAGCCCACGACGACGGTCGCGGCGATCTGGAGCAGGCCCGCGCGTGCCTCCTTGGGCGGCAGCAGCGGCTGACGCTTCGCCGACAGCACCACCAGGCGACCAGCGCGGCCGGAAGGGCCCGGCCGAAGGCGACCGTCCAGCTGTCGAAGACCGGGTCGTCGACCCGGGTGGCGGGCAGCGTCAGGCTGAAGGCCAGCACGCCCAGGGCGCCGAGCAGCATGGCGTGCTTGGTCGGGGCCGCCGCAGCGGTTCCAGGGGCGGCTGGGGTCGCGGCGACACTCACGAGCCCCACCGCTCCGTCTCGCCGAAGAAGCCGTCGATCGCCTGGGTCTGCCCGCTCTCCACCGCACGGCGGTGGATGTGGCTGCCCACGGCGAGGTCGAGGATCCCCAGCCCGAACGGCGAGAAGATCCGCGGCCGTTCGGCATCCAGGCTGACCTCGCCGCGGATCACCTGCGCCAGCACGCCGGAGACGAAGTCGCGGTTGCCCGACTGCTGCTCGGCCAGGTGCGGCGAGGTGTTCGCGGTCAGGCAGTGGTCGATGTCGTCCAGCACGTTGTGCGAGGACAGCACGAGGTCGGCGGAGATGTCCCGCAGCGAGATGTTGAGGACCACCTGACCGGGGGCGAACGCGCCGGGCTCGACGATGTAGGGCTCCGGGGCGGTGGTGGCCAGCACGATCACGTCGGCACCGTCGAAGGCCGTCGGCAGGTCATCGAACCGGCTTGCGGAGAAGCCCAGTTCGTCCCGCACATGGGTGACCAGCGAGTCCGCGTACTCGGGCTTGCGGTCGACGATGGCGAACTCGCCGACCTTCCACTCCTCGGCCGCGAAGAACTCGATGATGTTGCGGGCGATGATGCCCGAGCCGACCACCGCGATCCGCTCCGCGTTGGTGCGGCCGAGCAGCTGCGCCGCGCGAGCACGGCCGAGGCGGCCGTGCGGGCCGCGCTGATCTGCGAGGCCTCCAGGCAGGCGAAGGGGTAGCCGGTCGCGTAGTCGTTGAGCAGCAGGACGGCGGATGCCCGGGAACGTTGTTCTTGATGTTCTCGGGGAAGCTGCTGATCCACTTGATACCGGCGACGTCGTGCTCCCCGCCGAGATACGCCGGGAGCGCGATGATGCGGGCGCTCGGATTCTCCGGGAAGCGCAGGAAGTAGCTGTTCGGATTCACCGACGCACCCGCGTAGTGCGTCAGATATGCCTCTTTCACCACGGCGACGAGGTCGGAGCGGGACTCCTGGATAATCTTTCGTGCGACCGTTCCGCTGACAACATCGAAGTTAAACAACGTTCATCTCCCAGGAGGCAAGGGGAATTTCTGAATGGTTGAGCGCATTGAGCGCGTCCACGCCGAACCGGGCCTTGACCCATTCGTCGTCGTAGATGGTGGCGAGATAGCGCTCGCCGAGATCGGGCGAGAGCGCGACGACGCGTGACCCGGCGGGAATCCGGGCGGCCCGTTCCCGGACCGCGGCGAACACCGAGCCGGTGGATCCGCCGACCAGGACGCCGTACTGCCGGGCGATCGCCCGGCAGGCCCGGACGGCGTCGATCTCGTTCACCAGAATGACCTCGTCGACCATCTCCGGCCGGAACACCTCCGGGCGCCGGCTGGTGCCCAGGCCCGGGATGAAGCGCGGGCCGCTGGCGCCGCCGAAGGTGACGGATCCGACCGTGTCCACGGCGATGATCCGGGTGTTCGGCGAGAAGCGCCGGAAGTAGTCGGCACACCCCATGAGCGTGCCGGTGGTTCCCGCCCCGACGAACAACTGGTCCACGCGCCGATCTCGGCCGCGGTGGAGGCGGCGGTGCGGGTGAAGTGCACGTGCGGATTGGCGGCGTTCGCGTACTGGTTCGTCCACAGCAGGGCGGGGTCCTCGGCGAGCATCTTCTTGATGAGGGAGATCCGCGTCCCGAGGAACCCCCGTTGGCGTCCCGCTCGGTCACCAGTACCACCTGGGTCCCCAGCGCCTTCATGGCGGCCATGCTCTGGGTGGAGACATTGGGGTCCGTGACGCAGGTGAAGGCGTAGCCCTTGGCCGCGCACACCACGCTCAGCGCCACGCCGAGATTGCCCGACGACGACTCGACGACGCGCCCGCCGGGCCCCAGCAGCCCGCGGTCCTCGGCGTCCTGGATCAGACGACGCGGTTTGAGCTTGACCGAGCCCGCCGGGTTCAGGCCCTCTATCTTCAGGAAAAGATCACTGCCCTGAAGGACGTCGGACAACTGGAGGAACATGTCGTCCGTCACCAATTCATAGGCATTTCTTCGTATCATTCCCCGTTCATCCTCCTGGAAAAGAAACGCATTGTCACCTGAATGTGGCCGTGCCAGAGAAATCCGCGGCGCCCGTGCACCGACGTATGGCCAGCGGGCACACGGAACAGTCGCACGTGAACTCAAAGAAATGAACCGCAGCGCCACGGCACCGCGGAGCCGCCGTCGCGGCCTGACCCACGGACAGCGCCCGGCGGGCGGGGACGGCTTCAGCAGACAGCCCGCCGCAGCCCGGGCCGGTCACCGTTCGACCCGGCACCGACGGGTGGCCGCCCAGCTGGACCGCGTTCCCGGCGCTGGTACAGGGCGGCCGGCGAAGGACGCCCGCGCTACAGGGGACGCGCACGGCCTGCCCCCCGGCATGCCGCAACTGACACACTACCGCCATGCCGCCGCACAGATTCTGACTGGTCGACAGAGTCCCTGTATCCAGGCAGTGTTGGCCGCACACCGCACCGGCCGACGCGGACGACCGCGCGAACAGGCCGGCCTTCCGGGTCCTTGAGGGACCCTCCCGAGTGCGAGGACCCACCTCCCACCCTCCGGCGACTGGCTGCCGCCATCACACCGCACCCGGGCGGGAACCCGGGGGCGCTAGTGGCTGCCGATCGGCTTGCCGCCACAGACCGGTGGCGGCGTGCCGGGCACCCACTTGCTACAGGGGTCTCCCCAGCCGGTGTCCGCCAGGACGCTGCGCGGCCGGGACTGGCCGGAAGCAACGGCGTTGACGCCCGAAGTGACCCGAGTATGGCGACGGCCGATAGACCGAACAATGCGAACGTACGCATAGCAGGTTCCCCCCGAGCGCGATGGCTGACAATCGTCCTGGCGGTCGGCGACCCCGTACCGCTTGGATAGGCTCAACACTGCCTGTGACCAGGATCTCGCCGCCACACGTACGAGGGGTCAGCTTGTGGCAAGGGCAGAACGGGAAGGCAGGCATAACCGCCCGAAGAGGGCAAAGTGAAGGCAGATTTCGGGGGAACCGTGACGAAGCCGGATGACGACGTCCTGTCCGACATCTATGCATGGGTGGTGATGCAGCACGGCCTGCCGGAAGAGGACATCCCGCTCATGGCCAAGGAGTTGGGTTTCAGTGACGACGAGTGCAGACATGCGCTGACAGCACTGATAGACCGTCACGTACTGGTCCCCGATCCGGGCGGGCTCGTCGCCGCCAGCCCGGAGGTCGCCATCGCGGCGCTGGTCGGCCCACGGGAGGGCGCCCACCGGCAGGCCGAGATCGACCTGCTGACCGAACGCGGCCGCACCACCCGGCTGCGCTCCCAGCTCGCCGCGCTGAAGCCCGTGTACTCCGGCCCACAGCACCACGGGGCCTCCAACAGCGTGGACGTCCTGGAGGACAAGTTCGCCGTCGCGCACTCCTCACGGATCTGACCGCGACCTGCGAGAAGGAGATCATGGCCTGTCAGCCCGGCGGCGGCAGACCGCCCGGAGCCCTGGCCGACGCGCTGCCCCGGGACCTCGACCTGCTGCGTCGCGGGATCACCCTTCGCAGCCTGTACCAGCACACCGCGCGCTTCCACGCGGCCACGCAGTCCTACGCGGAGACCGTGCTCGCCGCCGGTTCGCAGATCCGCACCGTCGCCGACCTCCCCGGCCAGATGATCATCATCGACCGTCAGACCGCTTTCCTGCCACACCGGAAGTTCCGCTCCGGGGCCATCATTGTACGCGAGCCGTCCATCCTCGACCATCTGTGTTCAACATTCGAACAGGCCTGGAATCTGGGCACGCCGTACCAGACCGGCCCCTCCGCCTCCGCGAGGCGGTCAGCGAGATGAAGTCCGCGATCCTGACGCTGATGGCCAACGGCCTCAAGGACGAGGTGATCGCCAAGCGGATGAGCCTGTCCGTGCGTGCCTGCCGCGGCCACATCGCGGGCCTGCTGGAGATGCTCAATGCCCGCAGCCGGTTCCAGGCCGGGGTGATCGCCGCCCGCACCGGGCTGCTGGAACCGAAGAACGACAAGGACTGACCGCGCGACCCCTCCGCCGGGCCGCCCGGGGAATCACCCGCCCGGTCCACGAACGGCCCGAACGAACCGAACGGCGCGGCCAGGCCCGGGCCGGGGCCCGCCGAGCGGCCCGGACCCAGGCCGGCGCAGCCTCCCGGCCACGCCCTAGACGGAGACCGGCAGGCTGAGCAGGCCGCTGATGAGGTGACTGGCCCTGGGCACCGGCGGGCCGGCCAGCTCGATGTCGGGGAACCGCCGCAGGACGGTGGGAAGGGCCACCTGGGCCTCAAGCCGGGCCAGGGCGGCGCCGATGCAGTAGTGGATGCCGCCGCCGTAGGACAGTGGCGGCGCCTCCTGCCGGTCCAGCACCAGCTCGTCCGGACGGCTGAACACGTTGGGGTCGCGGTTGCCCGCCCCGATCAGGGCCCACACCGGCTGCCTGGCGGCGAGCTTGATCCCGGCGACCTCCAGGTCCTCCTCCGCGGTCCGGTTGGCCACGAACTGCACGGGCGCGTCGTAGCGCACCAGTTCCTCGATCGCCGGTCCGGCGAGTTCCGGCTCGGCCCGCAGCCGGTCCGCCTGCTCCGGGTGGTTGAGCAGGGCGGCCAGGCCCTTGGACAGCAGGCCGCTGGTGGTCTCGAAGCCGGCCACGAGCAGCAGCGCGGCCATGGTGACCAGTTCCCGGCGGGTGAGCTTGTCGTCCCCCTGGGCGGCCACCATCGCCGAGATCAGGTCGTCCTGCGGCTGCTTGGCCCGGTCCTCGGCCAGGCGGGCCACGCACTCCTCCATCTCGATCGCCGACCGGTCCGCCCGCTCGACGGTGGCCGGGCTGACGTCGTCCAGCACCAGGGTCCAGGCCGCGGCCAGGGACTGGAACAGCGGCCAGTCACTGGCGGGCACCCCGAGCAGCGCCCCGACCACGGCGATCGGCATCGGCAGGGCGAAGTGCTCGACCCAGTTCACCGTGCCCGGGGAGAAGGACTCCAGCATGCCCTCGGTGATCTGCTCGACCGGGCGCAGCCGCTGCACCCGGCCGGGGGTGAAGGCCGCCGAGACCAGCCGCCGCAGGCGGGTGTGCTCCGGCGGGTTGAGGAACATCATGCTGTCGAACATCAGCCGCAGCGACGGGTGTTCCTTCCAGTCCGGCCACCCGGTGGCGGCGAGCCGGCGTCCGGGGAGCTTGAGCAGCCGGTGGTCCTTCATGAACGCCAGCTGCTCGTGGTAACCGGTGATCAGGACAGTGCCGTTGGGGGCGGTGACCACCGGCCCGAGCTCGCGCAGCCGGGCGTAGAGCGGGTAGGGGTTGGCGCGGCCGGATTCGGAATATATCCCGTCGAGCACCTCGGTGATGATCTGCGACGTATCGGTGCTGCTTCCCGACTGTCCGTTAGGAGGTTGCATGGCGGCAGTTCCATTCGGGTTGGGGTGAAGGAACAAAGGAATGGGCGGACAGGCGGAAGGGAGACCGCCGCACCGGCTGACGCGTGCGCAGGGCCCGCTGTCGCCGTCGGCGCCCGGGACTTCGCGGCCCTGGCCACCGGCCCGGTCTCTCCCGGTCCGCGCGGTCGAGACGTGCTCATCTTCCAGGGCGGCTCTGACGCGGCCCTGATACCCGGCCTCGCGGGCCGACAGGAAATCAGGTCGGGAGGTGCCCGGCGCGCGCCGGGCCGGGGAAAGCCCTTGAGAAAGCGTACGGACGACCGTATGCTCTTCATGGTGGAGCAACCCGTTGTCCGGTGGGGACCGGCGGTCCCGCCCCGGCCGTCATGGCGGTCCGGGTGGTCGCGAAGCCGACTCGTCCCCGGGACACACCGCATCGGCGTCACCCTCACCCCGGGGCCCGACCGTCGTCCGGCGAAGCGCGCCGGGCCGGGCATCCCGGGTTCACGCACTGCCGGACCCCGACGAGTAAAGAGGTCTCTGATCATGGCAAGTAGTCAGCAAGCAGTTACCCGGCCGGAGGCGGCCGCTCAAGCTGACGCCATTCCGTGGGCGACGATGTCGCTGGTCATGGCCGCGATGTTCATGGCGGTCCTCGACTCGTTCATCGTCGTGGTCGCCGACCCCTCGATCGTGAAGGACCTGCACGCCTCCACCGGCGACATCCAGTGGGTCCTGGCGGGATACCAGCTGAGCTACGCCGTCTTCATCATCACCGCGACCCGGCTGGCCGACCTTACGCCGCAAGCGGATCTTCCTCCTCGGGTGGCCCTGTTCACCCTGGCCTCGGTGGCCTGCGCACTGTCGCCCAGTGCGGGCGCCCTGATCGGCTCGCGGGTCGTCCAGGGTCTGGGCGCAGCTCTGATGGTGCCTCAGGTCTTCGCCTATGTCACGGTGCTGGTGCCGGCCGCACGGCGGCACAGCGTCTACGGCGTGGTCGGCATCGTGCTGGGCATGGCCACCATCGGCGGGACAGATCATCGGCGGTCTGCTGATCGGCGCCAACGTGTTCGACTCCGGCTGGCGGCTGGTGTTCTGGGTCAACGTGCCGATCGGCATCGTCCTGTTCCTGCTCGCCCCGCGGTATCTGCCGAGACGGGGCAAGGCCGCCACCCGCAAGGTGGACCTGCCCGGCGTCCTGGTACTCAGCGCGGCCCTCTTCCTGCTGGCGCTCCCGCTGATCCAGGGGCAGGAGGCCGGCTGTCGTGGTGGGTCTGGGCCTGCTTCGCGGGCAGCGCGGTGGCGTTCGGCCTGTTCGTCGTGGTCGAGCGGGGTATGGAACGGCGGGGCGGCGACCCGCTGGTGCCGCTGTCCCTGTTCAGCCAGCGCTCGTTCTCGCTCGGGATCATCCTTGTCCTCGCCTGTACGCGCTGGTCTACTCGTACAACCTGGTGCTGTCGGTGACGATGCAGCAGGGCCTCGGCCTGTCGCCGCTGGATGCGGGTCTGGTCCAGGCTCCGCAGGCCACGGCGTTCTTCATCTTCAGCATGACGGCGAGCCGGATCATCCCGAAGTACGGGCGGCGGGTCCTGGAAGCCGGAGTGATCATCATGGCGGTCGGCTACCTGGGGGCCGGCATCCTGCTGGTGTCCGGCCCGCGGATCACCCCGCTGCTGGTCCCGACCCTCATCCTGCAGGGCATCGGCGGCGGACTGGTCATCCCGCAGGCGCTGAACACCGTGCTGAGCCGGATCAAGCCGGAGTCGGCGGGTGTCGCCTCGGGTGTCCTGTCCACCGCCCAGCAGTGCGCGCGGAGCGTTCGGCGTCGCCATCATCGCGCGGCCCTTCAGCTCCTTCCACCCGGGACCGTCGGCAGGGCCGTGGCCTCGGGCCACGCCTTCGCGGTCGCGTCCTTCGGGGTGACGATCTTCGCCGTGATCGCGGGCGTCGTCGTCTACCTGCTGCGAAGCGGCCGCCGGCCCAGGCCTGAACCGCGCCGATGGCCACCGCCGTAAGCCGCGGCCCGACCGGACGGCGGAGCGCGGGCGCCCGACCGCACGCAGCCGGGCGCCCCGAGCAGCCACCACGGCCGTTCGGGGCGCCCGCCCGGCTCTCAACGCACTCAGGGGTCCCAGCAAAATCAGCGCACTCGGCGCACTCAGCGCTCGAAGGCGAGCCTGCCCGGTGGCGCGGGCGGGAATGGCGGACACGGCGGGCCGGAACGTCGAATCGAGAGTCATCTCGGCCGCCGTGCGCAGCTCGGCACCGGACTGACGCCCAGTTCCTCGCTCAGCACCCGAACAGCGCTCTGGTAGGCCTCGACTGCCTCCGCGTGCCTGCCCATCGAGCGGAGGGCGGCAATGTAGCGGGCCCGCATGGTCTCGTTCAACGGATCCTCGGCGATGAACTTCCTGGCGTTCAGCACCACCTTCTGGTTGTCACCGAGGTCCAGCCAGGCGTCGATCAGGGCCTCCCGGGCGGCGGCCCGCCAGTGGTGCAGTTCATCGGCCGCGGCCGCGCCCATCGGGCCGTCGAGCGCGTCGATCAGGGCGTTGCCGCGCCACAGCGAGAGCGCGTCCTCCAGGATGGTCGCGACCACCGAGGGAGTGGCCGGTGCCAGGTTCAGCGCCCGCTTGACCAGATCGTTGAACTGGTGGGCGTCGACCATGTTCCGGTCGACGTTGAGGCGGTAGCCCGAGTTCACCGTCTTCAGCAGGTCGAACTGCCCGCCGAGCCGTCTGCTCCACCGGCGGAGCCTGGCCACATGGGCATGCAGGGCGTTGATCGCATCGTCCGTGGTCTCGGTGAGCTTCAGTTCCTCGATCAGCTCGTCCCGTTGAACCTCGGTGCCGGCCCGGAGTGCGAGCAGGGTGAGAATCATCCGCAGTCTCGATCCGCTCAACTCGACCTCGACGTTTTGGAACTCTATGCGCAAAGGTCCTAAAATGCTCAGTCCGCCGGTGACGACCACGTCGATCCTCCCCATAGGCTTCCGGGAGCGTACGTTCGATTGATGGCGGCCTGCATCCCACACGTTCGAGTAGACGCCCCCTGTCCGATCAGGTAGCCGGGTGCCTCGACCACGGGTAATTGCCCGTTCCGCCTTCATGACCGAGTCGGCCGACCTGGTGTACGATCGACCGTATGGGTAGTGCTATGGCAGATGTCACCGACAAACGCCTCCTGCGCGGCGCCCAGACCCGCAAGGTGGTACTTCAGCGGGCGATCGACATCGCCTCGCTCGACAGTCTCGAAGGGGCCAGTTTCGGCCGCCTGGCCGCGGACACCGGGCTCAGCAAGGCCGGCATTCAGACGCTTTTCAAGACGAAGGAAGCGCTGCAGCTGGCGATCGTCGAGTACGCGCGCGAGCTGTTCGTCGACCATGTCGTCCAGCCGGCCAGGTCCGCACCACGTGGCGTGGCCCGGGTCCGCGCGCTGTTCGACGAATGGGTCGTCTACGTCTCGACGCCGCTGTGCGCGGGCGGCTGCTTCCGGGCCGCCAACCTCGCGGCCTTCGACAGCCGCACCGGACCCGTCCACGACGCGCTCTTCCGCGACCATCGCGCCTGGCTGGAAGTCATCGCCGCCGAACTGCGGTACGCCGTCGACCAGGGCGAGATCGCGGACCAGGACGTGGAGCTCGCTGCCTTCCAGATCGACGCCCTGATGTGCGCCGCGAACACCGCGTTGCAGACCGGGGACGACAGTGCGGTGGACAAGGTCCGCCGCATTGTCGAGGGTCTGCTGACCGCCCCGGACTGAGCCGGCGCCGACACGACGGTGCGGTGGACCAGCGGTCCACCGCACCGTCCCGCGCCCGCCCGCCGCCACTCCGGGAGCCGCCCCGGAAGCCGGAGGGTCAGCCGCGGAAGTCGCTCAGCTCGAAGGCCTGCGGATCCGGCCGGCGGGTGGCCCGCCAGTACGAGGTTCCGGTCCCGGGCCAGGACTGCCGGTTGTGGCCGGTGCTGTCCAGGAACCAGCTGTCGCAGCCGCCCGTGTTCCAGACCGACCGGGCGAGCCTGCCGTGCAGCCGGCCGTTGAACTCCCGCTGCACGTCGGCCTTCACCTCCAGCCGGGTCGCCCGGCGCGACTTCATCATCCGCAGGCACTCGACGACGTAGTGGAGCTGCGCCTCGATCACGAACAGGATCGACTGGGCCCCGCCGCCGGAGTTGGGCCCATCAGCATGAACAGGTTCGGGAAGCCCGCCACGGTCGTGCCGAGGTGCGCGACCATGCCGTCCTGCCAGGCCTCCTGGATGGTGAGCCCGCCGCGGCCGACGATGTGCTCGTCGGCGCAGCGGTTCTCGGTCGAGAACCCGGTCCCGAGGATCACCACGTCCGCCTCGAAATGGCGCCCGTCCACCGTGGTGATGCCGGTCTCGGTGAATTCGGCGATCCCATGGGTGATCAGCTCGACCCCGGCCGTTGCAGCGCCGGGTAGTAGTCGTTCGACAGCAGGATGCGTTTGCACCCGATCTGGTAGTCGGGAGTCAGTTTCGCCCGGAGCGCCGGGTCCGCCACCTGCTTCTCCAGCATCCGCCGGGAGGCCAGCTCCAGTATCCTGACGAACTTCGGGTTCAGAAACGCGAGCACCGGTATCTCGTGGGTCCAGTACGCGATGTTGCGGTACACCTTCTGCGCGAGCGGGACGGCCTTGAACAGCCGCCGCTCGAAATCCGACAGCGGCCGGTCCGCCTTGGGCAGCATCCAGTGCGCGCTGCGCTGGAAGACGTCCAGCTGGGCCACCGTGTCGACGATCTCCGGAATGAACTGCACCGCGCTCGCGCCGGTGCCGACGACCGCGACCCGCTTGTCCTTGAGGTCGACCGAGTGGTCCCACTCGGCGGAGTGGAAGATGGTGCCCTGGAACCGGTCCATTCCCGGGATCTCCGGGGTGTTGAGCAGGTGCAGCGCCCCGTGGGCCATCACCACCACCCGCGGCCGGTACTCCCGTCCCGAGCTGGTCCGCACCCGCCACCGGTCGCTCGCCTCGTCGAACTCGTACGACACGGCCTCGGTGTTGAACCTGATGTACCGTTCGAGATCGTGGTCCTTGACGACCCGCTGGATGTAGTCGAGGATCTCCGGCTGCTTCGCGTACATCCGGCTCCAGTCCGGATTCTGGGCGAAGGAGTACGAGTACATGACGCTCGCGACGTCACACGCGCAACCGGGGTAGGTGTTGTCCCGCCAGGTTCCGCCGACCCCGTCCGCCTTCTCCAGGATGACGAAGTCCGGCTGGCCCGCTTCGAGCAGCTTGACCGCCATGCCTAGCCCGGCGAACCCGGTGCCCACGATGAGCACCTCCGGCGTTTCGACCGTCCTTGCCTCCGTCGGCCTGGATCCCATCAGTCGCTCCCCAATCCGCAGTCCCCGAAGAACAGCGAGGTCGATTTCCGGGCCCCATCATCAGCGGCGCCTCTGAAACCCTGCTGTCCATGGCCGGACGCCCGGTTCAGAGGCTCGTCAGGTCCCTTCTGGAATGCTCGGGCTCTTCGATGATTCGGGACGGGCGTGACCGGAGATCCGATCGCCCTTGAGCGCTACGGACTTGCATATGCCGAAAGATGCCCCGAGCAGGACCTCCCGGGCGAGCAGCCCCGCGGCCGAGAGCCGTCACGCGCACATCGTCGTGATCGGCGGCGGCCTGGCCGGCCTGGCGACCGCGATCCGCCTCCGCCGGGAGGGTGGCACGACCTGCTGGTCCTCGAACGCGGTGCGGACATCGGCGGCACCTGGCGGGACAACACCTACCCGGGCGCGGCATGTGACGTACCGTCACATCTGTACTCGTTCTCCTTCGCGATGAACCCGGGCTGGAGCAGGTCGTTCTCCGGGCAGCGCGAGATCCAGGAGTACCTGCTGCGCGTCACCCGCCGCTACCGGGTGCGGGACAACCATGTCTTCGGCTGCGAGGTGCTGAGCGCGCGGTGGATCGGGAGCGCGGCGCGGTGGCGGATCGAGACCACCAAGGGGGTGTTCACGGCCGGCATCCTGGTCGGTGCGTGGGGCGCGCTGTGCGAGCCGGCGCTCCCCGACATCAAGGGCATCGAGGGGTTCAAGGGAGATCTTCCACTCCGCCCGGTGGAACCACGAGGTCGATCTGACGGGCCGTAAGGTCGCCGTCATCGGCACCGGCGCCTCCGCCGTCCAGATCGTGCCGGCCATCGCCGACAAGGTCGCCGAACTCACCGTCTTCCAGCGCACCGCGCCGTGGGTGCTCCCCCGCCTGGACCGGCGCTACTCCCTGCCCGAACGCCTCGCCTGCCGGTTCGTCCCGTTCTACCAGCGGCTGGCCCGCTCCGGGATCTACTGGGCGCACGAGGCCCAGGCGATCGCCCTGGCCAGGGTCCCCGCGCTGCTGAGGCCGGTCGAACTGCTCGCCCGGGCCAAGCTGCGCCGGGAGGTCCGCGACCCGCGGGTGCGCCGGAGCCTGACCCCCGACTACCGGCTGGGCTGCAAGCGGATCCTGCTGTCCAACGGCTACTACCCGGCGTTCAACCGCGACAACGTCCGTCTGGTCACCGACCGGGTGGCCGAGATCAAGGAGGACCGCCTGGTCACCACGGACGGCTCGGTCCACGAGGCCGACGCCCTGGTCCTGGCGACCGGGTTCCACGTCACCGACTCGCCCACCTACCACAAGGTCTTCGGCAAGGACGGACGCAGTCTCAGCGAGGTGTTCGACGAGGTGGGCCTGCAATGCTACAAGGGCACCGCGATCGCCAACTTCCCGAACATGTTCGCTGGTCGGCCCGAACACCGGGCTCGGCCACAGCTCGATCATCTTCATGATCGAGTCCCACCAATACCTGCCGAGCCCTGGCGACCATGCGGCAACGGGGCTGCGCTCGCTCGAAGTCCGGGCCGAGGCGCAGGCGGAGTACGCCCGGATGCTGAAGCGCAGGCTGTCCAGGACGGTCTGGAACACCGGCGGCTGCGCCAGCTGGTACATCGACAAGCACGGCGACAACACACACTGTGGCCCGGCTTCCACCTTCGAATTCCGGCAAGATCACAAGGAAGTCGACATATCGGCGTAGACGTTCCGGCGGAGGGGCAGCATGAGCGACAGGACCGCGGACTACCGCTTCGACGGGAAGGTCGTCGTCATCACCGGCGGGCGCGGAATAGGCCGCGCGCTGGCGGTGAGCCGGCCGCGCAGGGCGCCCGGCTCGCCCTCACCGATGTCGACCTCGCCGGCGTCCTGACCACGGCCGCCGTGCGAGGAACTGGGCCGCAGTGCGGTGGAACGGCTGGACGTACCGAGCGGGCCGCCGTCCTGACGTACGCGGACGCCGTCCGGCCGGTTCGGCAAGGTCAACCAGCTACGCGAACGCCGGTGTGGCGTACTCGGCGAGGTGGAGCGCGAGACGTTCAAGGACATCGAACGCATCGTGGACGTGAACTTCTGGGGTGGTGAACGTGACAAGGCCTTCCTGCCGCACCTGATCGAATCCGCGACGGCCATGTCGTCAACGTCTCCAGCCTGTTCGGCCTGATCACCTTCCCGGCCCAGAGCCCTACAACGCCTCGAAGTTCGCGCCGCGGGTTCACCGAGGCGCTTTCGCCAGGAGATGCTGCTCGCCGCCACCCGGTGCGGGTGACCTGCGTCCACCCCGGCGGGATCAAGACCGCGTGGCCCGCAACGCACCGTGGCGGAGGGGCTGGACCAGGCCCGGGTGGCGCGGAACTTCGACCGCAGGCTGGCCCTGCACAGCCCCGAGACGGCGCTGAGACCATCCTGGCCGGGGTGCGCCGGGGCGTGCCCGCGCGTCGTCGGCGCGGAGGCCAAGGCGCTCGACCTGCTCGGCGGATCACCCGTCCGGCTCCAGCGATTCGGGGTGCTATGTCCAGAATGCTGCGGATCGCCCCACGGCGGGCAGCCGGGAGCTGACGGCTATTTCCGGCCCCGCCCCTTCCGGCGCACAAACAGTGATTCATGACACAGACAGCGTGAACTTCCCGTGACCTACTGTGGAACAAGTTGTCGTCCACTTCGCTCACGGAGGGTACGGATGGATTGGACCGACCTGCCGAACAGGGTTCCGAAGCGCTCACCGCGGCCCGGAACTCCACTCCTTCCTCCGTCAGCGACCTCCTTTATCTCATCGCCGCCAGCCCTCAGGAAACGCTCGGCCCTGACATTCTTGATAAACTCAACGGCGCCAACATCCGCTTCATCAAAGGGATGTCCGGACCTCGGTGGCGCTCGACAGGCCATCGCCGAGCTGGACCCGGCCCATCCGGCACGCGGACCTCGCCGCCTACCAGCTCTTCATGGGTTCATGGCCGGCGAGAAATCCGGGATCCGGCGGCAGGAGCACACGACCGTCTTCAGTTCGCACCAAAACAGGTCAGGGCGGTGTCCTGTCGATCAGATCGGTACTGGCACTCCGGAAATCTGTTCCACGGACTCGCGCTCAACCAGTCGGCGGTCCGCTACGGCAGCGAAGCAAGCCCGCTGATACATTTCTGCACTATTTCCTGCTCGCCAAGAACTCACCGACATCCATGTCCCGCATCTCGCCGACAAGACCCGGCGACCGAGAACTCATCGAGTCCTGCGGTCTGCACGCACTGGGCGCCGTACTGGAATCCCTGCGTTCGTGCTGTACCTCCAGTCGGACCAGCTCGACCAGGCGCAGCAGGCCGCCGCCATGGCCGTGGCCAGCGAGCACCGCGGGACCGTCGTCGGGCTGCCGCTCGCGCTGTCGTCGCCGCGATGGCTCAGCTGGGGCTGGGCGAGTGGGACGCGGCCCGCGCCTCGCTGGTCGTTCCACGCGCTCCCCCGCACCTACGCCTGACCGACCCGTCGCCAGGGCCGCCTTCGCGGAGGTGGCCTGATCGCGCGCAGGACGGCCCGGTGGCGGCCGCCGACCGGATCCGGTCATTCTGGAATCTGCTCGCCACCCGGTCGGCGTGCTTTCTGGAGGACCCGACCCCCCGTGGCTGATCACCATCGCCCCGCCGGCCGGACCCCGCCCTCGCCGAGCAGGCCCTGGCGCGGTCCAGCACCTGGCGGCGAACAACCGGGGCATCTCCGTGCTGGACTGCGCGGTCCAGGCAGAGGCCGCGTTCGCCGGCGAGCGGCCGGAGCTGCCGCTCTTCTGGAGCTGGGTTCCGAGACGATGTTTCGCCCCGGAACTTCCTCGCGGTCGGACGGAACTCCGGGCCGGAACAGCTGACCGGCACCAGGGAGGTCCCGCAGCCGCCGAACCCGCTCGACTCGCTCAGCCGCCGGGAGCTGGAAATCGCCCGGCTCGTGGGCAGCGGGCTGACCAACAAGCAGGTCGGCCTCCGTCTGGGAGTCTCCTCGCACACCGTCAACTTCCACCTGCGCAAGGTCTTCCGGAAACTCGCGATATCCACCCGGGTCATGCTCGGCCAGTTCATCGCCCAGGCTGAGTCCGCCCCAGCAGTCGCTGTGTCCGCCGGGTCAGCGCTGAGCGCACGGAGCAGCACCCGGGCGGTCCGCGCCTGGTCGAGCGACTCGATGCGTTCCAGCTCGGCCAGCACCTCCGCGGAGCCGCCGGTGGCCAGGAACTTCCGGCGCACGATCGACGCGTGGTCCCGCCTGGTCTCCGGCCCCGCCGAGCCGATGAACGCGTCACAGGCCTCGCCGGTGGTTTCGGCGTCCGCCAGTTCCAGCTCGACCCGGGCGCCGATCGCCATGGTCGCCTGCTCGAAGGTCTCCTCCGGTGCTCCCAGGCCGGCCAGCAGCCGGGGCGCGTCGGCGCCGACCCAGGCGATGAACTCGGGCCAGTCGAGCGCGCGGTCGCCGGCCTGGCGCAGTGCCTCGCCCAGCGGGGAGGTGGCCTGCGCCATCCGGGTCGAGAGCCCCATGTCGTGCTCGACCGAGACCTTGGCCGCGAGTTCCCAGCGGGCTTCGTCGCCCAACGCGGGGGCCGCGTAGTCCTCCGGTCCGAGGGATCCGGTCAGCAGCAGCGTGGCGACCCCGTACCCGACCGAGAGGGTCGCCGCGGAGACGCTGGTCCGCGGGCCCGCCAGGGCCGGGGCCACCTTCTTCTGCAACTGCCAGGTCAGCAGCGAGCCGTGGACGGTGATCCGGCGGATCCGGGACGGGTCGAGGGCGCCGAGGCGCTGGTGCAGCCGCTCCGCGCAGTCGAAGGCCGCGTGCAGGTAGGCGCTGCCCGGCCAGCGTTTGTACGTCAGCGTGTCGGTGTGCCAGCGGCGGCCGAGGCCGGCCACCACGGCGTCCGGCAGCGGGACCGCCGACAGCTGGGCCAGCAGGCCCTCCGGGTGCTCCAGGATGGTCTCGGCGCCGGACAGGCCGTGCGCGGCGGCGTCGCAGGCGTCCAGCGCCATCCGGACCGGCGCCGCGGCGCTGAGCGCCTTGATGTCGCTGGTCACCACGCCGTGGTGGAGCGGGACGGCCAGGACTCCCAGGGCCAGGCCCAGACCCGCGGTCCACTCCTCGGCGGACGCCTTGCGGGCGTGCAGCCGGGCCGCCGCGGCACTGGCCAGGTGGGTGTGGGTGTTCGTCTGGCCGCGGAAGAACGGGCTCAGGATGGTCGCGGCCGAGATCCGCGCGGCGCACTCGTTGGCCGTGACGATCGTGGCGAGCAGCGACTTCCCGTCCAGCCGGCTGCGTTCCACCTCCGCGACCGCCACATTGACGGCCCCGGTCGACACATGGCCCGAGTAGGCCACCTCGTCGAAGTCGAGCACGGTGGCCAGGGCCGCCAGCACATAGGCGGACCGCGTGGGGTCGGGCTGGAGCGGGGGCCCGAAGGCCCGCACGATCGCCTGGCCGACCGGATGGTTCAGCGAGGCCCGCACCGCCGCGAGGTTCGAGATGAGCTGGCTGCGCGCCGACGCGGCGGTGGCACGCGGAATACCGGCGTGGTCCACCGTGCGGGCCCAGGCCCCGAGCCTGGCGGTCAGGCTCGGCGCGGGCCCGGACGAAGGGTCGGACGCGGGCCCGGACGAAGGGTCGGGCGCGGGCCCGGCGCCGGTGGCGGCTGGTTCAGTGGTGGTCATCAGTGGGCATCCATCCTCGGTCGGGCGCGGGGACGGCCGTCACCTGGTCGAGCCGACCAGGCCGGGCCGGCCGTCCAGCGCCTGGTAGCTGCTTTCGTGCCAGGCCAGTGGGCGGCCGTTGCCGACCCGGACCGCGGAGAGCCGTCCGTACACCACGTAGTGGTCGCCGATCTCCTCCGCGGAGCGCAGATCGCACCAGGCGACCGCCAGCACCCCGCCGATGACCGGCGTGCCGTGGCTCAGCCGGACGTCGTAGCCGAGTTCCTCGAAGCGGGTGCCGTCGCTGGCCCGCGGCTGAACCGGTCGGCCAGATCCACTGTTCGTCGGCGAGCAGATGGACGGCGAAGCGCCGGGCGGTCCGGATCGCGGACAGGGTCCGCGATGTGCTGGCGAAGCAGGTGAGCAGGATGGGCGGTTCCATCGACACGCTCGTCACCGTGCTCACCGTCGTGCCGGTCCATCCCGTGTCCCCGCAGGCGGTCACGACCGCGACACCGGCCGTCAGCTTGCGGCAGTAGCCACGGAACGAGGCGTCACTGAGCTCCGAGTCGATCGTCGCAGAGGCTGACCTGAGGCATGGTTCACCGCCCGCCGAACCACGGCTGCGTGTCGGCCGGGTGAGCACGGTCAGCGCCGCCGGGAGCACATGGATGTCGTAGCGGGGGGTGTCCTGGGGCATGACCTCACCGTCGTGTTCGAAGAGGATCGGCTGTCCGTCGAGGCGTTCCAGGGTGATCCGCTCGCCCCGCCCGAGCCTGATCCCCGGGACCTGGTAGACATTGCCCTGGAGGGCGGCCTGGCGAAGGCGTTCATGTCCACCGGGGCGGTGACCAGGGTGACGTCGAGCAGCCGGTCGTCGACGACCGACTCGGGCACCAGGTTCAGCAGCCCGCCGCGGTAGCGGAAGCCGCCACGATGGTCTCGACGATGTCCCCCTCGTAGAGGACCTCGCCGTCCACGGACACCCGGCCCGGGTAGGGCACATAGGTCTCCATCGCCGCCAGCGCCGCCGCCATCAGCAGTTCCCGGCCCCTCTCCGGCCGGTTCCTGATGGCCAGCAGGCTCGCGGCGAACAGGCCGCTGCCGGACCCGAGCACGACCAAGTCGCCGTTCTGCTCGATCCTGGCCAGGTCGATGCGCCGGGCCACCGCCTGCCCGCGCAGCGCCAGACCGGCCACCGCCGCCCAGGGCTCGTCGTTCCACAGCCCCCGGTAGGTGGAGTTCCGGTGCCGGCCGGGGCGATCAGCAGCGGCGGACGGCCACGACGCCCGCCTCCCGGCGCGGACCAGACCGGTCACCACCTCGGAGACCGTTCCGTCGCCGCCGACACCGACCACGATGTCCGGGGCCGTGGCGTCGGGCCAGCTTGTAGGCCAGCTCGGCCGCGTCGCCCGCGGCCGTGGTCGTCAGGACCTCGACCGTCGCACTCCCGACCGCCCGCAGCGCGGCCACCGCCTGCTCGCCGTCACCGCCGGCGGCGGGTTGACGATTGCCGTCACCCGCACGTTCCGTTCCATGGTCACACCTCTCCAAAGCTCTCGGTCGCGGCAGGCCGCACGTCCTGGTTCCCGAGCCGGCGCAGCACGCGGACGCGCGCGCCCCGCTTCGGGATCATCGTGATGTGGTGCATCTCGGAGCCCTCGTCGGCGGGCCGGTCGGCCTCCAGCTCCACCGTGCGCAGCACGGCCGCCAGCACGGTCTCCACCTCCACCTGGGCGAACATGGCGCCCAGGCAGCGCCGGGCGCCGCCGCCGAACGGGATCCAGGCGTTCTGCTGCGGACTGCCGTCGAGCCAGCGCTCCGGGCGGAACAGGTGGGCGTCGGCGCCCCAGTACCGGGGGTCCAGTTGCAGGGCGACCACCGAAGGCAGCACCGCGACCCCGGCGGGCAGTCGGTATCCGGCAAGTTCGACCGGTTCGGTGAGGCGCCGGGCGACGTTCGTGATCACCGGCCGCACCCGCAGCGCCTCCTTGAAGACCGCGGTTCGGTACGGGTCCTTGCGGTCGTCCAGGCCGGCCCGCACCCGGGCCAGGGCCTCGGGATGGCGCAGCAGCCGCTCGAAGAGCCAGGCCAGCGCCACCGCGGTGGTCTCGTGCCCGGCCACCAGGAGCGTCATCACCTCGTCCCGCACGACCTCGTCGCTGGGCTCGTCCTCCAGCAGCATGGACAGCGCGTCGCCGCGGGCGGCCCGGTCGGGTCGCGGCGGCGCCGGGCGATCTCGGCGTAGATGAGCTCGTCGGCGTGTTCGAGGTTGCGCACCACGTTGCGCCAGGGCCACACCTTGCCGAGTCCCGGCCGGATCCACACCAGGATGTCCTTCAGCCCGATGTCGGACACCTGGCGCAGGGCGCGGCTCAGGGCGGCCGCGCGGTGCGGGTCGTCCACGCCGAACACCACCCGGACCATGATCTCCAGGGTGAGTGTGTAGGCCCGGTCGAGGAGCTTGATCGGCTGTCCGACCGGCCAGCTGAGCACCTCCTTCTCGGTGATCTCCCGCATCGTCGAGACCAGCGCGGCGATCCGCTCCTGGTGGAACGGCGGCATCATCCGCTTGCGCGCGGGCTTGTGCTCGGGGCGTCCAGGGTGAGCACCGAGTGGCGGCCCACGATCGGTATCAGGATCGAGTTGCCCTCGCCGGCGTGGAAGACGTCCGGCGCGCCCTTGAAGACCTCCTTGATGTCGTCCGGGTTGCGCAGGACGACGAACGGCCCGCCCGGGGCGACCTTGAGGGTGACCACGTCCCCGAACCGCTCGTGCATCCGGGGCATGTAGTGCTGGCGGCCGCGCCTGAAGCGGATGGTCTGCACCAGCACCGAGTCCGAGGGGCCCGGCGGCAGCCGGTCCGGCGGCTCGGCGATCGACACGTTGCTGATGGTCGCCGAGGACAGCAGTCGCTGCTCGGCGTTGGCGGGGTCGCGTCCGACGCTGCTCATGGTGATCCGTCTCCGTCCGTCATGCTGCGTTGCTGAGATGCGCCAGGTAACGGTCGAGTGCCAGGTCGGCGAGCCGTCCGCGCGGTACCCAGGGGGCCCTCGGACGCACCCAGGGCAGGGCCCGCGTCAGCGGCTCCAGCTCGCCGCGGGCGATCCAGCGCGCCAGCAGCGCCCCCTGGTAGGCCGAGACCGCGAGCCCGTGGCCGTTGCAGCCGCCGGCGTGCAGCAGCTGCGGATCGTCCGGGTGGTGGCCGAGGACCGGCAGGCCGTCCCGGGTCATCCCGATCGGCCCGGCCCAGGCGGAGTCGAGCTCCACCCCGGCCAGGGCCGGGGACAGCGCCCGTACCGCCGACCGGAGCCGTCCGGGCGCGGGCGCGACCGAGCCGTGCGTACCGCGCTCGACCACTCCGCCGACCACCAGCCGTCCGTCCGGGGTGAGCCGGAAGTACGGTGCCAGCTCGCCCTGTTCGATCAGTGGTTCGGTGGTCAGGCCGTCCAGTGCGCGCAGCGCCGCCTCCGGCAGCTTCCCGGTCACCCCGGCCTGCACCCGCAGTCCGACCACGCCGCCCGGCGCGCCCGGGCCGGACCCGTACGCGTTGAGCGCCACGACCACGTGCCCGGCCACCACCTCGCCGTCGTCGGTGCTCACCGTGGTCAGCAGCCCGCGCCGGACGCGCCGGACCGGGCTGCGCTCGAAGACGGTCAGTCCGCGCTGCTCGCCGATGCGGGCGAGCTGGGCGGTGAGCGCGGCCGGGTCCAGGGTCGCGGCCGACTCGTACCGCAGCCCGCTGTCGTACCGTGCCGCGACCGCGGGCAGCGAGCGGCGCTCGACCAGCTCGACCGGCAGGCCCAGCGACCGGGCGGCCTCGGCCTCGCGCCGCTGCGCCTCGACGGCCCGCCCACCGGCGGCGACCACCAGCTGGCCGCCGGGGGTCAGGTCGCAGGAGATGCCATGACGGTCCACCAGGCCGACGACATGCCGCACCGCTTCGACCGACCACAGATGAGCGGCCCGGGCGACCTCGTCGCCGTAGCGCTTGCGGGCGACGGTCAGCGCGGGGCCCACCCGCGGCCCGAGCAGCCCGGTGCCGCGGCCGCTCGCGCCGGCCGCCACCTGGTCCGCCTCCAGCAGCACGACCCGGCGGTTCGGATCGAGTTCCAGCAGTTCCACCGCCGCGGACAGGCCGGTGAGGCCGCCGCCGATGACGGCGACGTCGCAGCGCCGGACGCCGCGCAGCCGGCCGCGCGACCCGGTGGGCGCCGTCACCGGCCCAGGGCGCCCGTAGCCGGTCATGGCCGGCCCCCCGGCACGCCGGGCCGCGGCGTCCGGGCTGCCGCGCGGCGCCGGGGCCCGCGCGGGGGCGCCCGGACGTTCGCTCATCACTGCCATGGCATTCCTCATCGGCTCGGACTCAGACCGTTCCGGCGTCGCCGCGTTCGCGCCGACCGGCCTGGCGACGCGTCGTTCGAACTCCGCGAACCCGGGGACCTCGCCCGGTTCGAAGGGCCCCGAAGGGCTTCAGGAAGTTGCCGAACAGCGCGCGGTCGCCGCACAGATGGATGGGCACCACCAGCAGGGCCCATTCGAACCCGCCGATCGCCGCCCACACCCCCCACCACGGCCTGGGTCACAAAGCTGTGCATGGTGTTGTAGAGCACGTAGTAGGCCTTGGGGATCCGGCGGCCCTTGGCCCGGTGGAAGGCAATCGCCCCGGGGAAGTACCCGATCACGTCGATGTAGACGAACAGCAGCACCGCGGGCCACCAGTGCACCTTGTTCAGGTGCCAGGCGAACAGTCCCACGCAGACCGCCAGCGCGACCCCGTACTCCGCACGCAGCAGCCGGTAGGTGGTCTTGCTCTCGAAGCGGTTGATGTGGTCCATCGTCAGCTCACCCCCGACCCGGACAGCGCGGCGGTCTCCCGCTTGCGTTCGATCCGTGCGGTCACGGCCGCGGCGGTGGCCGGGTCGCCGACCACGGCCGCCTCGCCGAGCAGCTGGTGCACGATGGTGGCGATGGCCTCCTTGAGCACCTTGGTGGCGATGGGCTCCAGCACACCGGCGAGGCTCGGGATCCCGAAGTCGAAGGTGGCCTCGAAGGTCACCTCGCAGCCCTCGCCGTCGGGTTCGACCCGCCAGGAGCCCGGAAGACCTCGAAGTCACCGTCGGTCTGCTCGAACACGATCCGCCGCTGGGCGGCTGGAAGTAGTCGACCTCGGTCCAGCGCAGCGGACCGCTGCGGAAGAAGATGTCCCACTCGCTCACCAGTGGTTCGTCGGTGCCCTTGTTGCGCACGACGACGGAACGCACCTCGTCCACGAACTCCGCGTACCGCTCGAACTCGGCGATCCGCTGGAACGCGAACTCGGCGTCCGCGGTGGACGACTTCAGTTTCAGCTCCAGGCTGCGCACTAGGAAATCACCTCGTAGTCCGGGTTCCGCTCGGCGACCATGGCGGCGCTCGCGTCGAAACGGTCGAAAAGGAACTCGACGTCGGTGTCGGTCATCGTCGCCGGGGGTGAGCCGGACGACGTGGTCCGAGTTGAGCGAGAGGTTGGCCACCACGTTGTTGCTGACCAGCGAGAGGAAGAGGTCCGCCGCCATCGCGGGGTCGGCGAAGTCGATGCCGATCAGCAGGCCCGCGCCGCGCACCTCGTACACCCGGTGCGCGAGGTGCTTGGCCATGATCCGCTCCAGCTCGGACAGCAGCTGGGTGCCGAGTACGGCGGCCCGCTGCACCAGGCCCTCGTCGCGGATGGCCCGGACGGCTCCGCACACGGCGGCCATCGCGATCGGCGCCGCCGAGAAGGTCGAGGTGTGCAGGACCGGGTCACGGTCGAGCACCGCGAAGGTCTCCGAGGTGGTGATGGTCGCGGCCACCGGCATCACCCCGCCGCCGAGTGCCTTGCCGGAGGTCAGGATGTCCGGCCGGACGCCCTCGGCGTCGACTCCCCACCAGTGCCCGAGCCGGCCGAAGCCGGTCTGCACCTCGTCGACGACCAGCAGCGCGCCGTGTTCCGTGCACGCCGCCCGCACCGCGGTCAGATATCCGGGGGCGGGATCACCACGCCGCCCTCCCCTGGACCGGCTCGACGATCACACAGGCCTCGCCCGGGTGCTCCTTCAGCACCCCGACGAGCGCCTCGGCGTCACCGAACGGCACATGGGACACGTTCGGCAGCAACGGCCGGAACGGCTCCTGGAACACGTTCCGCGCGGTCACCGACAGCGCGCCCATGGTCTTGCCGTGGTAGCCGCCGATCATCGACACCAGGTGGCGGCGGCCGTTCAGCCGGGCGATCTTGATCGCCGCCTCCACCGCCTCGGTGCCGGAGCCGGAGAAGTGGATCCGTTCCAGGCCGGGCGGCGTCACCGAGGTGAGCAGTTCGCCGGCGCGTGCCGCGGCCGCGTCCAGGAAGATCCTGGTGCCGATCGGGTGCCGGTGCAGCTGCCGCTGCACCTCGTCGACCACGACCGGGTGCCGGGCTCCGGTGATGAACACGCCGTAGCCGCCGACGTTGAGGATCCGCTCACCGGTGCTGGTGGTGATCCAGGCACCGGAGGACTCGACCTCGACCTGGCCGCCCAGCACGTCGGCCAGGCGCGCGCGCCCCGAACTCATGGTGCGCCGGTACAGCGCCGCCACCTGTTCGGGGTTGATGTCCTCATCCATGGTCAGCCCTCACTTGAGTCGCAGGATGTCGCCGGCGAAGTTCGCGGCCAGCTCGCGGTTGGCGATGGACTTGGACGGCGGGTGGAACTTGACGCAGTGGCAGGCGGCGGCGAGGTAGGCCACCTCGGGCGAGGAGATGAAGGCCATCCCGCCGAGCGCCTCGACCGCCCGGTTCGCGGCGTCCACGATCGCCTCCTGCGCGCCGTAGCGGGCGATCATGGCGTTGGTGAGGGCGGCGTTGTCGCCCTCCTTCGCCATCAGCTGCCGTGCGATGCCCTGTAGCAGCAGCGTCGCCGTCTCCAGCCGCACGCCCAGCTCCGCCTGGAGTTCCGGGCTGGTCTTCCCGCTCGCGAAGGCCCGCTCCACCAGGGCGCTCGCCATGCCGAGGTAGCAGGAGGTGATCAGCATCTCGAACCACATGAACCCGATGGTCTGCAGCTCGTCCAGCTCGCCCTGTTCGCTGATCTCGGTGGGCACCAGCAGCCGCTCGTCGACAAAGACCTCGGTCAGCCGCACCTCGTCGCTCTCGGCGCCGGCCAGCACGTTGCTGCGCCAGAAGGGATGCACCGAGACGCCCGGCGTCTCGGCCGGAACGAGCATCAGCACGATCTCCGATCCCCCGTCCTCGGTGGGGACAGGCTGGCGGAGAGCAGGTCCATCGACTTCGCCATGGAGCAGGGCCGCTTGGAGCCGTTGACGACGATGCCGCCCTCGACCCGCTTGCCGCCGACGGTCGGCGACAGGATGCCCTGGCCGGGGTTGCCCTCGGCGAAGCCCGAGGAGACCAGCAGGTTCTGCGTGGCGATGCCCTCCAGCAGCGCCCACTCGACGCCGCTGGAACGCAGGCTCTCGGCGAGCGTGAAGATGGTGGCCACCGAGAAGTGGTGCATCGTCGAGGCCACCGCGAGCGACGGCGAGGCCGCTCCGATCGCGCGGGTGACCTGGATCGCCTCCAGCGGTGTCGCGCCGAACCCGGCGTAGGCCGTGGGGATCACCAGGGCGGGACCGCCGCTCGCCTTGAACAGTTCCAGCCCGGGATTGCCCGGCTGTTCCAGTTCCAGCAGCGGGATGTCCGACAACTTGCCGAGCAGGCCCGGGAGATAGCGCTCGCAGACCTCACGCGCTTCATCAAGAGTTCGCATCGTCCGGCTCCTCGACCGCAGTTCGTGGGGAACGGTCCAGGACGATGGAGACGCCCTGGATGTGAGTGGTGCGGAGCAACGGGAAGTTGGCCTCGCCGAAGGCTCCGCCGGTCAGCCCGGTGCCGCCGTGCGAGGGCAGCGGGGAGGTGAACGCGATGTGCGAGTCGTTGACCTTGAGCAGCCCGCCCCCGACCGTCTCCGCGACGTACCGGTCGATCAGCGCCGGGTCCTCGGCCCACAGGGAGTTGCGCAGTCCGTAGAGGTTCGAGTTGACGAAGTCGATGAGGCTGTCGAAGAGGCTCTCGTCGTCGGTGGCCTCGGGACCACGATGGGCAGCAGCGGGAAGAAGGTCTCGTGCTTCACCACGTCCAGCCGGCGGGCGTCCCGCAGGCCGTCGACCCGCAGCACCGTGGGCTCCAGGAAGAAGCCGGCGCTGTCCCTGGTCCCGTCGAGCTGCATGCCGTGGCCGCCGGTGACGAGGGTCGCGCCGCCCTCGACCGCCTCGGACAGGAAGCGGTTGAACTTGTCGAACCGCAGGACGGGCGAGAGCAGGGTGCCCGCCTCGTCCGGGTAGCCGGGGCGCAGCGCCTGGGCCTTCTCGACCACGCGGGCGATCAGCTCGTCCGCCACCGCCGGGTGCACCACGGCCTGGTTGGGCACCATGCACAGCTGCCCGGAGCCGTAGAAGGCCTCGGCGAGCGCGGCGGCGGCGCCGTCGAGGTCGGCGTCCTTCCAGACCAGCACGACGTCGTTGCCGGCCAGTTCGAGGATCGGCTTCTTGCCGGCCTCGACGCACCTGCGCTCGACCTTGAGTCCGAGCGGGACGTCGCCGAAGAACATGATGTCGTTGACGTGCGGGCTGTCGATCCAGGTGTCCAGCATCGGGCCGGGGTGACCGCACACGATGTTGAGCACGCCGGGCGGGGCACCGAGCTCGTCCAGGATCGGGGCGATCAGGTTCCGCAGCGCCTGCGTCCCGAAGGGCGCGGTGCGCGGCGCGCGGACCACGATCGCATTGCCACCGGGGATGCTCATGGTCCCGAGCAGTGCGCTGACCAGCGGCGCGTTCGCCGGCGGGCTGATGCACACCACTCCGTCCGCCTGGCGCCGGACGATGTTGCGGCGGCGGCCGTCGATCTCGAACTCCTGCCACAGCTGTCCCCGCAGGAAGTCGGCCGACTCCTTGCGGCTCAGCTCCTGCATCCCGGAGATCTCCCAGCGGGCCAGCTCCAGCGGGTGCCCCTCCAGGGTCAGCAGGCCGACCAGCTCGTCCTCGTGCTCCAGGACGGTCTTGCGCATCAGCTCCATCCAGCCGTCGAACCGGGTCGACAGCGGTACCGCCCGCCAGATCTTCGTCGCCTCGGCCGCCGCGGCCAGCGCGTCGACGATGGTCTCCTGCTCCGCTACGGCGACCCGGCCGACGACCGTGCCCTCGGGCACCTCGTCGAGCCTGACCTTTCCGGCCTCCAGCCTCCGCTTGAGCGTCAGGCTCGCAAACGAGTCATCGAGCACCGCACGCGACGAGAGCTCGTACACCCATCGGCCGCTCTCAATGTCCTTGCCGCGGACATAACTGCCCAGTGAGGGTATTCGGCCGGCTTCGTTGGCTGTCAACATGACCCCCGCAATCTCGATGCCGATGACAGCCGGCGCCTGTCGAAAGCCTGCTGTCGGTGATCGACTAGCAGTATCAACGGCAGCTCTGAAACGTCCCTGACACCTCTCCGGGGCAACGTCGGTCCGGCGTCAGGCGGAACTCGCTATGGTCCTCACCAACGCCCCAACGGATTACCGGAAGCGGGGAGCAGCAGCGTGAATGTGTCTGGAACGGAACAGTCGCCCGCGGATATCAGGGCTTTGCCTGATCTCGAACGCTACGCAGACAATCCGAGCGCATTCCTCGCGCTCAACTCCGGCAACGAGTACTTCACCAGCCCGGGCGTCGACGGATTCATCTGCTACCGTCCGCACGGACGGCGGTGGATCCAGTTCGGCGGCCGTTCACCGACAGCGGCAGCAGGAAGGAGCTGGAGGCGGCCTTCGTGGCCCACGCCCACCGGGAGCGGTTCCGGATCGTCGGTGTGCAGCTTCAGCAGGCGGACGCGGAACTCTTCGCCGAACTCGGAATGACCGTCACTCAGGTCGGCGCGTCCTATGCGGTGCAGCTGACCGACTTCACCCTCCGCGGAAAGCGCTTCGTCCGGCTGCGCAACAAGATCTCCCGCGCCATGCGCGAAGGCCTGGAGATCACCGAGGTGGACGCCACCAAGGTCAGCGAGGACATCGAGCACATCGACCGGCTCTGGCTGCGCGAGAAGGGCAAGCACGCCAAGGAGCTGGCCTTCCTGATCGGTGAGATCGGCGGTCCGTGGCAGCCGCTGCGGAAGCTCTTCGTCGGGAAGATCGACGGCAGGCCGATCGGGTACATCTCCTTCGCCCCGGTCTACGGCTCACGTCCCGGCTGGCTGCACGACCTCAGCCGACGGCTCCCGGACTGCCCCCCGGGGTCATGGAGGCGATCAACTCCCACGCCATCGACCTCTTCCGCTCCCTGGGCGCGCCCTGGCTGCACTTCGGCTTCACGCCGTTCACCAGCCTGGACGACAGCCACCGGCTGCCGACGGCGAGCCCGGTCGCGGACCGGATCGTGCGCCTCATCGCCGACCACGGAGACAGTGTGTACCCGGCGAAGAGCCAGCTCGAATACAAGATGAAGTGGTGCCCGACGGCCGTGCTGCCGGAATACTTCGCATTCGACGGCGGCATTTCGCCGCGCTCCCTGTGGAGCGTGGTCCGGGTGACCAACGTGCTCTGAACCCCGCAGTTCTGGAAGGGTACTCGAAGCGGCCCAACGAGGATCGGATCCGTTCGATCGGGCTCACGCCCACGCAGGTTCGAATCCTGCTCCTTCCGCCGGAACCGACGTATCGAAGCCGAAAGGAATAGGACCCGGAATGACCGAAGTCAGTTTCGTCGCGACCTGTGACGCCCCCGTTGACGCCGCCTTCGAATATATCGACAACTACCGGAATGTGACCGGTACTGGCACGGCATGGAAAGCTACCAGCCGGTGGGCGAATCCGACCACGGCCTCGGCGCGGTCTTCCAGGCCGCCTCCAGGGTGGGTCCGTCCACGCTGCGCTCCACCGTCAAGGCGGTGCAGTGGGAGCAGAACGCCCTGCTGGCGTACAAGTCGATCTCGGGCATGGAGTCGGCGACCAGCTTTGTCTTCACCGCCCTCGGCGGTTCCCGCTGCACGGTGGAGTTCCGGATCGCCTTCTCGCTGCCCGGCGGCATCGTGGGCCGGACCATGGAGAAGACCCTGGAGCCCTTCGTCCAGGCCGTCGCCAGGAACACCGCGCAGAACATCTCGACGCAGGTCAACGCGTACCACGAGCACCGATCCGCGACCTCGCGCTAGCGGGCCGCACACGCTCCTCCGCGCACAGGAAGCCTGCGGACGGGACCATGGTCCGTCCGCAGGCTTCCTTTTTTCCCGCTTTTCGCCTTTCCCGCTCCCGGCTCAGCCGGCGTCCTCGCGGCCGAGCACGCCGGCCAGCGCCTTGGCGACCTCGGCCGCCATCACCGCCTGCCCGGAGGCCGAGAAATGGATGCGGTCCTCGCTCAGCAGGTTGGCGCGGGCGTTGACCGGGTGGTCCCAGAACTCGACGACCACGGCGCCGTACTCGGCGGCCACGGTGCGGACGATCGCGTTCAGCCTGGTGATCCGCTCGGTCCAGTCCGGGAAGACCGGCACGACATAGGCGCGGCCGAGGGTGAAGGTCGTCAGCTGGGCGCCGGTGCCGACCGCCAGGTCGTACTGCCGCCGCATGGTCCGCTCGATCTCGTCGAAGTCCGGCTGCCGTCGGACGATGTCGTTCGCGCCGCACGACAGGTGCAGCAGGTCCGGGGCGAACCCGGTCATGGGCTCCGCCTGCTTCGCCAGCACCTGGGCGGTGGTGGCTCCGACCTCCGCGATGTTGAGGTACTCCAGCTCGGGCCGGACCAGTCGCAGGATCCCGGCCACCCGGTCCGACCATCCGAGGTCCGTGTAGCCGGGGCAGGGGTCCCCGGTGCCCGCCGACAGACTGTCGCCGATCACCCCGAACCGGCGCCACGGGGCGCCGGCGAGGAGCGCCGCCGCGTCCGCGGGCCGCAGGCAGTACGGGTCGGACTCTTCTGTCAGATCAGATGTCATGGAAGCCATGAACCTAGTATGCGGTCGACCGTATTCTCTTATCAAGATGACCCCCGACAATCAAATCCAGGGCCGACATGCCTGGTCAGCCGCGCAGAGCCGAGGCGAACACGGCCGGCAGTGCCGACCAGCGCGGGGAGGCCGCGAAGCCGGTGAGCCGTCGGCCGGTGGTGGCGGCCGTGGCGTTGTCCACGAACCACGGGGGCTTGGGGGACAGCACGAACTGCCCGTGCAGCCGCCCGCGGTGCCGGGCGGAACGGACCACGCACGACGGTGCGCTCGGGGCCGTCCAGGAGCAGGGCGTTGTGGACCACGCCGATGCCGCTCTGCACGTCGTCGAGGGTGTGCCCGGGGAACGCTCCCCAGGTGGCGGTCGCGGTCAGATAACCCACGCCGGTCCAGGCATTCAACGCCACCGTGCCGTACCGCAGTTCGGCGATCGCGCGGTCCAGTGCGGGGCCGAGCCGGGTGATGGTGCCCGGGCTGGCGACAAGGTTCACGCCGAGGGTTCCGGTGAACTTCGCGTTGGCGGTGCGGACCGCCTCGTCGAGGAACTGTTCGGTGTCGCCCGGCAGTTCGAGAACAGCCAGGACCGGGGCGAAGTACTCGGTGGTCAGCGCCGGGCCTGGTTCGTCCGGGTCCAGGTTGCTGATCAGCACCCGGCCCTGGCTGATGCGCTCCGCGCCGGGATAGGAGTCCAGGGCCTGGCTGGTCCGGTCGTCGCTGCCCGGGTAGTAGGCGGGGCGGGCCGGGGCGGCGGCCAGTGCCGCACGCAGGTGCTGGAGGAACCGGTCCTTCTGTGCCCACTGGGAGCCGATCACGACCACCTGGCCGGCCACGCAGTTGTAACCACCGTTGTGCAGCCGCTGGGTGGCGATGTGCTGGGCCTGGAAGCGCAGGTCCGCCTCGGTCCAGGCGCCCGGCAGCACGATCGTCGGGGACACACCGCCCAGTTCGCTGGTGACCGGCTTCTCCAGCAGCGGCTTCCCGGCCCGCTTGCGGGCGGCGCCCTCGGTGCCGGTGCCGAAGACGATGGCGTCGTGGGTCGTGGCACTGCCGGTCATATGGACGTGACCGGCCTTCGGATGGTGCACCAGGTAGCTGCCGACGTCGGCGCCACCGGTGAGGATCCGCACCGCGCCGAGGTCGATGAACGGGGCCAGTACCCGGCTGAAGACGTCGAGCAGCCCGTCGGTGACCGGGTTGAGCTTGAGGGCCACCACCCGGTTGTGCGCATACAGCTCGTACAGGACGTCCAGGATCGGAATCGAGGTGACGTTCCCCGCACCGAGGACGACGCCCACTCCCCTGGTGTCCGCCGGATGGTGCAGGGCCAGGCCCGCGCGGGCCCGGAGCATCTCCTCGGTGACACCCGGCGGCATCCACACCTCGGCGCTGAAACCGTTCAGCAGCAGGCGGTCCCAGACACTGTGCGGCAGGACACGGATCCCGACGCGCCCGCCGGGAAGCCGCCGGACCGGGAATCCGTCGGTCGGGCTCCGGCGTTCCTCCAGTGCCCGGATGCTGGCCGCGAGCGCGTCCGTGGAGGTCAGCACCGGATAGGGACCGGTGATCCACTCCTCGCCGACCAGCCGGCTGCCCGGCGGCAGCCGCTTGTACGCCACGGCCGCGCGCACCCAGGCCTCGGCCTGCTCGGCGGTGGCCCGGTGCACCTGCTCCAGCAGTGCCCGCCGCTTCGCCAGGTCGCAGCCGGCCCAGGCGAGTTCGCCGCGGGCCAGGTCGTCGAGCGCCTGGTCCGCGGCCCGGGTCCGCTCGGCCGCCGGTACCGGAGCCGTCATCGTCCCGCCCCTGCCACCCGGTGGATCCCCTTGATCAGGTCGGCTGCCTTCTCCGCGGCCATGACCGTGGGCGCGTTGGTGTTTCCGCGCGGCACCGCCGGGAGGACCGAGGCGTCGACGACCCGCAGGCCCGCGATGTCGAGCACCCGCAGTTCGGGGTCGACCACCCTGCCGATGGCACAGGAGGAGGTCGGGTGGAAGAGCGTCTGCCCGGACCGCTTCGCCCAGTCGAGGAGGTCCGCGTCGGAGCCCGAGGCCGGGGTGTCGCCGAACCGTCCCGTGGCGATGTCCGCGACCGCCCGCTGCTCCGCGATCTCCAGGGCGATGCGGATTCCGGCCACGATGCAGTCCCGGTCCTCCTCCGTCGTCAGGTAGTTGTGGACGATCCGGGGCGCGGCGTCCGGGCGCGGGGAGCGCAGGCCGACCTGGCCGCGGCTGGTCGGCGCGACCACGCAGGGGCCGAAGGCGAAGCCGTGCTCGGTGGCCGCGCCGAGTCCCTCCTGATGGAAGAGCACGGGGGCGGCGTGGAACTGGAGGTCCGGGGCGTCGAGGTGGTCGCGGCTGCGGAAGAAGCCGCCTGCCTCGCCGATGTTGGAGGTCAGCGGCCGCGGCCCTCCGTCTGGAGCAGCGCGGCGTTCTCCGCACTGGCCGCACTGGCCAGCGACTCGGCGTCGGTACGGAAGTTCAGCAGCGTCATGTAGTGGTCCTGGAGACCCTGGCCCACCGGCAGGTCGCGGACCGGGTCGATGCCGAAGGCGGCGAGAGCGGCGGCGGGCCCGATCCCGGAGAGCATCAGCAGCTTGGGGGATTCGTAGGTGCCGGCGGAGAGGATCACCCCCGCTCGGCGCGGACCACCTCGACGGTGCCGCCGCGCTCCACCTCCACACCCGTCGCCCGGCCGCCTTCAACCACCACGCGGTGCGCCCGGGCCGAGGAGAGCACGGTGAGGTTCGGCCGGCCGAGGGCAGGATGCAGATAGGCGACGGCCGCGCTGCACCGCATGCCACCGCGCTGGGTGAGCTGGTAGCGCCCGACGCCGAACTGGGTCTCGCCGTTGAAGTCATGGTTCGTCTTGTGTCCGGCCTGCTGGGCGGCCTCGACAAAGGCCGAGGCGAGCGGGTGCTCGGACCTGCCGTCGCTGACCGTCAGCGGCCCACCGGCGCCGTGGAACTCGTCCGCGCCGCGCTGGTTGTCCTCGGAGCGGCGGAAGTAGGGCAGCACCTCGGCGTAGGACCACCCGGTGGCCCCGGCCGCGGCCCAGCCGTCGTAGTCCGCGCGGTTGCCGCGGATGTAGATCATCGCGTTGAGGGAGCTGGAGCCCCGAACATCCTGCCGCGGGGCAGGTAGGCCCGGCGGCCGCCGAGCCCCGGCTCCGGGTCGGAGTCGAGGTCCCAGTCGAGGCCGGACTTGAACAGCTGGGGAAAGGCGGCGGGGATGTGGATCTCCGGCGCGGTGTCGGGGCCGCCGGCCTCGATCAGCGCCACCCGGACGTCGGGTTCCTCGGTCAGGCGTGCCGCCAGCACACAGCCCGCGGATCCGGCGCCGACGATGACGTAGTCATAGGTGCTCATGTCTCCCCTTCGGTCTTCATCGCAGTCGTCAGTGGTCCGGCCGTCCGGCGCCCGCGCCGGTGACCGTCGCGATCCGGTCGGCGAACCTGTCGGCCATGGCTTCTCCTCGACGGGCCGGCCTTGACGTGAGCGGCCGCGGGCAGCACCCGCACCCGCGTACTGCCGGCGCTTTGGAGCCCAACTCACCTGCTGACGCGGCTGGTTCTTCAGGAGTTGGCGCCGCCGTCGCGCGGCAGCGCCTCGGTCACGGTCGCAGCGTACTGGGGAGCCCTGACATCCCTGGGGCGGCCGCGACAGCGCGCGATCAGGGCCCGGACCGCGGGTGCGGTCCGCGCCCCGGGGTGGGTGCTGCGGTCAGGCCTTGCGGTAGACGGTCAGCAGCTTCTGCGGGCTGGACGGGTTGTCGGCGGAGCCGGAGTTCAGCAGTCATGCTTCCGCGCGCTGGGAGGCGGTGCTGCCCGCGTACTTCACCAGTTCCACCCGCAGCTCGAAGGTACGGCTGGAGCCGTTGCCGAAGCCGGCGGCGATGGTGGGAAGTGCGTCGTAGGCCAGCGGCTGCCAGTGGCCCTTGGCGGCGGAGCCCACCCAGACGGCCTCCGCGAACTGGGTCGGCTCACTCCCGCTGTCCACGACGAGGGCGGAGGCCCAGGTGGTGCCGATGGCCGCACCGGTGCGGTTGGTGACCGTGTAGGTCAGGTAGGCGGGGCCGGGGGCGATGCTGTCGCTGCCGGTCAGCGTCTCGACGACGGGACCTCCGGTCCTGCCGTTGCCCACCTGGAAGTCGACGACGCGGCTGCCGAACACCGGGTGGCCGGGCTGATAGGCGGCGACCTCCAGGCTGATCCCGTCGTTGTTGACCCGCCAGGCCCTGGTCGCGCCCAGGCTCACCTTCCAGCTGAAGCTGGTGTGCGCCGGAAGGGTGAACTCGCTGGACGAGGAGTGGCCCTTGGGGTAGAACGAGCCCACCACGCCGGGCTCCTGGGAAACGAGCTGGACGGCGGTGGCCGGGGTCGCGCCGAGCGCGGTCACCTGGGCGGACATCTGGTTGCCCGCGAACGCCAGCGCTCCCTCGACCGTGGCACCCAGAGCGCCTTCGAACTGCTGCGACCGGCCGGAGGTGTTGCTGACCTCGACGGTGAAGGACTCCTCGGCGCCACCGGGCGTCAGCGCCCGGGCAGGGCGCCACCGGCGACGGCCGCCGCGGTGAGGGCGATGACGGCGACGGCCGTGCTGCGGGAACGAGCGGACATGGTGCAACCCCCGGGACTGGCGCGATGACGGCCCCGGGCCGCTGCCGTCGCCTTGCGTCGACAGCGGTCCCGGGCAGATGGTGCGTCAGTTACCGACGATGACGGGGCTGGTGGGGGCGTCGAGGCCTTCGCCGGTGCCGGTGGTGGTGCCGGCTGAGTCGCGCAGGTCCAGGAAACCGGTGTTGGCCTGGAACGCGATCTCGTAACCATCCGAGGACAGAGCCGTGATCGCCGGACTGGTCCCGCTCAGCATCCCGTACTGCGTACTGCTCGTGCTGCCGTCCGAATCACGCGTCTCCAGCATCCCGGTGTTGGCCTGGAACGCGATCTCCGGATCACCATTGGACTGCGTCGTGATCGCCGGACTGGTCCCGGCCATCATCCCGTACTCCGTGTTCGACACCGCACCGGCGGACGTATAGGTGTACAGGAAACCGTTGTTGGCCTGGAACGCCGTCTCGCAACCCCCCGACAGATAGGTGATCGCCGGACTGGTACCCGCCATCATCCCCTCCTCCGTGTTCGTGTCGGTCCCGTCCGACCCCCTGGTGTAAAGGAAGGTCGACGCGTTCGCCTGGAACGCCACCTCGTACGACGCGGCAGGAGTCGGGGTGTCCGAGGGGTTGTGCAGCCACTGGACGGTTCCGCCCTGCGTGCTGACCAGGTTTTCGACGTTCCAGTCCGACACGCTGGCGGAGTTGTATCCCCCGTCCCCGGTCCAGTTCTGGTCGACGAAGTAGACGGTGCCGTTGCCCGAGGAGTCGACGTCGGACTGGTAGACCACACCGGTGTGGCCTGCGCCGCTTCCGTTGACGCCGAAGCTGAGGACGTCGCCCGGCTCCGGCGCCGTCTTGTCGCCGTTGGAGTACAGGTCGAACATGCTCAGTAGGCGTTGTAGGCGTTCTGGGCGACCTGGTTTCCGTTGCCGCCCTGGCCGGTGATGCCGTAGCGCTGAACGAGATAACGGTCGCTCAGATCCGCGCACTGCCACTCCAGTTGGGTCCCCGGGAACGTGGTCGTACCCGCCGTCGCCCCCGCCGCACACCTGAAGCCCCATGAATCCGTCGTTGAACTCGCTCCCGTTGCCGTCGCAGGTCGCGCTCCACCAGGAGGGCTGACCCAGGTTCCCGCCGAGGGAGACGGTATTCGCCCGGACCCGGGGGAGGCCGCCGCAGCGCCCGCCTCGGGGGACGCGTCGAGCCTGGCCAGGTCGACGGTGGTCCGGGCATTCACGTTGCCGCTGCCGATCTCCAGTCCCGCACCGAAGTCCCGGGACAGGCGGCCCTGGTCGTGCTGGAGGTTCACGACCCAGGTGCGCCCGCCCTGGTCGACAATCCACTGAACGGACTCGAGCGTGGCGACCGAGCCCTTCTTCCCACTCATGTCGCCCGTGGTGTGCAGCACGGTGCCGTGCCGCGGACCTTCTGCCCGAAGATCGACGCGATCGGACCGTTCTGGCTGCCGTGCAGCGTCGCCTGCCAGGCGTGGGTGTCCTGATCTCGGGAAACCGGGAAGGTGGACTCGGGCAACTTCTCGCCGTACGGGACGGCTGTCACCGAGAAGTAGCTGAAGGGCGAGTCCTGAACCACCGAAGCCTGCTGGACACTGGTCCCGGGGGCGGACACCTGGAACTCCGCCGAGGGGATGTCGGGACTGCTGACCTTCAGGGCGACGTTGTCCAGAGTGAAGCTCCGGCTGGAACTCTTGGTGGCCGCAGCGGACTTGGGGGGGCGAACGACGTGGAGGCAAAGGAGGAGCCGGCACTGCCCAGACCGATGCCGGCGCCGGCGACGACGGCGATGGAGAGGGCGATCAGCTTACGGCTGCGTGCGCTCGTGGACATGACATATCTCCTGTGGTGTGGGTGCCGCGGATCCATTGCCTGATGGTGGCCAGTGCGTGTTGCGACGTACTGAAGGCTGCCGGTTGCCCCGCTGTCGTTCTCCGGGCTTCCCCGCGACTTCCTTCAACGAGGACTCTGCACCCGGGGCCGCTGTGCCTCGGGCCGGGCGCGCACACGCGCAAAGTCATCGCCGCAGCTGAACGGTGGTGACCGTGGCTGTCGGCGATGACTGGGAATGCTGGTGCGGTGATCCGCGATCGATCGACCGCTCAGGGCTGTGCGCTGGTGGCGATGCTCCAGGTGATGGTGACCGGTTGGGTGCTGGCGGTGAGCACGGTGAAGGCGCGGGGTCCTGGGCCCTCGTGCCAGCTGACGTTGCCCGGACAGGAGACCGTGTGCCCCTGGCCTCCGGCCTCCTGGACGCGCAGGGTGGCGGCGTCCGTGCAGGAGAGGGTGAACTGGCCGCCGGCCTCGGGGATGCCCGGGGCCGCGATGGAGAACCGGGCGGGCTTGGTCGCGCTCGTGGTCGTGGTGGCGCCCATGCTCGTCCCGCCGCCGGCGGTCGGCGAACTGGTCGACGGCGTGGCGTGGGGAACCGCGGATGTCCGGGCGGCGCGGGATGAGTGCCACCGCTGCTGCAACTCGACAGCGCAGCTGCCAGCGCAAGCAGTCCCACGGCGCGCAGTTGACGGTTCATGCGTTCGTCTGCCAGTAGTTCCACGCGAATTCGGAGTGCGTCAGCGGCGCGGTGACGGTCTTGGAGGAGACCAGGACAGCCCGGCAGGGGTAGGCCAGCTGGTAGTTGTTGAAGGTGATCTTCTCGCCGCTGATGCCCAGTTGCAGGTGTCCGACCACACGGCCGGGGACCGGCTTGTCGACCGAGTAGGACATCCCCGTGGTCACGCTCGCGGACAGGGTGAGACTGAAGTTCGCCTCGGCCTTGACGATCAGGCCGTTGATCTCCGATTTGACGCCGCCGGTGATGCTGGCGCTGAGGCTTGTCCCGGCACTTACCGAGCCGTGGAGCGTCGCGGGCCCAACTATCGAGGTCCCCAGCGAGATGGGCATGAAGGTCGAGCTCTTGGTCATCGTCGTCCAGTGCGAGGCTCCCCGGTGGTGCAGATCTGCGGGGAGATGGCGCTGTGCATCGTCCCGGCGTGCGGCGCCGCCGCGGCCGCGGTGGCGTCCACGGTGACGCTGTCCGCGCCGGTGTCCGGGACCAGCCCGGTGGTGGCCGGACCGCCCAGCGACGTGGTGTCGATGACCGGGATGCCGCCCGACGCGCTGTCGCTCTGGAGACCGGTGTCCGCGTAGGCCGCCGGGCCGGTGGCCACGACGGCGCAGAACACGGTGGCGCTCAGACCGCGGATGGTGCGGGTGAAACGTGCTGCTCAAGGTGTTGCCTTCCCCGTTTGCGCAGCTCAGAGGCTGCCTATGAGCAGAAGCTATGAGCTTGCCATGAGTCCGGTCAACCCCGCCGATCGGCGGGGGCGGTCGCAGTGGCCCCACCGATCGGCGGGGTCCTCCACGGTGTCACCCCGGACGTCCCCGGCCACCACCGGACGGGAAGCCACGACGGCTCGCCCCTTGCCCCGGCCCCCGGGTCACCCCACGCACATCAACCGCGGCGATCCCGCGGGCGATTGCCGGTGATCGCCGCGCGGCGGACGCCGTCGGCAGGGCAATGGGCGTCCAGAACTGCCGGCTGCCGCGCACCCGGGTACTCGCGCGGTTGGAGGGGCGGTCGACATGTACCGCTATTCCGCCCGGGCCGCTACGGGGGGAAACAAATCAGCCGCACAGGAATGAACCCGATACGCTTGTGCGCCTGGAGAGTGTGCCTTTGATGCTACTGGCAGGTACATGACAAATCCCATCGATGCAATTCAGAAGCGCTCTCCTGCTTATCCGGTCGAGGCCTGGAGCTGCTCGCCGGTGAAAGTGCGGGGTCAGTTCATCCGGCGGTCCGCACCAGCACGATCTGGACGAGATAGGGGAGGACCGCGACCGCCTGGGGGTCGTGGTCGAGCAGCACGGCGACCGGTGTCCGGCCGTGGGCCCGCAGCGCCTCGACCGGGCGCGCCCAGTGCGGCGGGCCGAGGGGGGCCCGCGGTGCGGCCGGCTCCTGCCCGGCGCCGGTCGCCGGGACGGTGGGCGGTACCGGTCCGGACGCCGCCCCGACCCGGGACTTCTGTGCCAGCAGCGCCTCGCAGTGCTGCGCCAGCCCGTTCTCCACGGCGGAGATCCAGGTGAGCCCGGCCGCCGCACCCACCGGGGGGCGGAACGGGGGGCGGGAAGCCGCGCCGCGCCGAAGGCGTCCTCGCGCGGTATCCGGCGCAGGGAGCCGGTGGCCAGGTCCAGCCCCCAGGCCGGGGACTGCTCCTCGGGCCGGGTCTCCGGCCCGTGGGCCGCCAGCGCGCCGTAGGCGGCGAGAGCCGTGAGGACGGTGGCCGTGCGATCCTCACCGGCGCCCTGCCCGCCGGACGCGGCGACTGCGCCGAGCACCGCGCCCAGCAGGCCGGTGTGACATCGGGCCACCCCGTCCGCCCGGGCGAGGAACTGCCCGGCGTCCACCGCCTCCCCGCCGATGCGCTGCAGGAAGGCTGCCCGCGCCTCCGCCTGGGTGATCCCCTGCCGACTGCCGCCGTGCGGGTCCGCGGCGGAGGCGTCCGATCGCAGCTCCATGGCCCTCCCTCCTTCGGGCTCCCGCTGTCGGTGAGCCTCTTGGACCATGGAACACGGGCTGGATATCCGCCGGATCACCCCGCGATATAAGTGCCTTCCCGGGCGCTGTCCCGGAGGACGAGCGTGCAGCACTTCGCGCTGCCGCCGCCCTTCAGCAGCTCGGACAGGTCGGTGCCGATCGGCCGGAAGCCGCGCTCACGCAGCTGCCTCATCACGCCGGTGGCGGCTTCCGGCAGGATCACATGGAGGCCGTCGCTGACCGCGTTCAGGCCGAACACCTCGGCGTCCGCCTCGCTGACCTGGATGGCGTCCGGGAAGAGCTGCCGCAGGACGGCCTGGCTGCCGGCCGAGAAGGCCTCCGGGTAGTACATGATCTCGTCGCCGTCGAGCACGGTCAGGGCCGTGTCGAGGTGGTAGAACCGCGGGTCCACCAGCTCCAGGCTGATCACCGGGCGCCCGAAGAACTCCTGGGCCTCCGCGTGCGCCTCGGGAGTGCTGCGGAACCCGGTCCCGGCCAGCAGCCAGCCCGCGGTGGCGAGGAAGTCGCCCTCGCCCTCGTTCACATGGACCGGGTCGCACAGCTCCTGGTAGCCCGCGCCCGGAACCAGTCCAGATAGGCGGGGCCTTCGGCGGCACGCTCCGCGTTGCGGAACCGGACGCCGAGCACCCGGCCGTCCACCACCGTCGCGCCGTTCGCCGCGTACACCATGTCGGGGTAGCCGGGCAGCGGGTCGATCAGCTCCACCTGGTGGCCCAGCGACTGGTGGAGGGTGAGCAGTTGTTCCCACTGGGCGACGGCGAGGCCGGTGTCCACCGGCTTGGCGGGATCCATCCACGGGTTGATCGAGTACGTCACCTCGAAGTACGTGGGCCGGCACATCAGGTCGGCGCGGGTGGGCGGTGCGGAACCTGCGCGGGACTCGTTCATGGCAGGGCTTCCTTCGAGGGATGTGGCATGCGGCACGCGCGGAGGCGTCACCCGGTTCCCGGCGCGCGGACGCAGGCGGGGTGAGGCGAGGTGAAGTCCTCGCATCGGCAGCCCGGGTCGCTCGCGGAGGTTGCTGATCGGGGGCCGGCCGGCTCGGGGCCGGCGGCGGGGAGACGCTGAGAACAGGGGGACCTGAGAATGTGGTCGGCGCGGAATCACACGCATTTGCCGGGGCGTCGGCGAAAACCGCCCGGACGGGAAGCGGGATCCACGTACTCGGAATCCTCGGGGGCACATCAGCGGCCCGATCATGGCACATCCGGACGCCTACGGGAAAACCGGCAATCTGCCTCTCTCTGCTGTGATATTCCCGCCGAGGATGCGGTGCACTACATTGTCAGAGTTAGGGGGGGTGCCCGACAGACTGCACTGCAGCTCAAGTTGGCTTGCCATGCAATTGATTCGGGCTGGGGAGAACCCTCTTCTGACGGCCCGTGCGACCGGCTGCCGTTCGTGTCCCGACGCCGCCGTTCCCGAGGGCATCCAGGTCTCGTGGTCAAAGCTGGTGGGGGGGAAGGGAACATGGCGGAGGACATCAGATTCTCAGTGCTCGGGGCCGTGCGCATACACCGGGGCGAGACCGTTCTCGCCTCCCGTCGCCACAGCTGCAAGCTCTGCTGGTGGCTCTGCTGCTCCGTCCCGGACGATCGGCCTCGGCGCACGAACTCATCACCGCGATCTGGGGCGACTCCTCGCCGGACACCGCGCTGGCGAGCCTGCGCACGTACGCGTGGCGGCTGCGCCAGACCCTGGAGATCGACCGTACCGACCCCAAGGTACTGATCTCACTGCACGACGGATACCAGCTGGTGGTTCCTCCGGACTCGGTGGACGCGAACTACGCGGAGAAGCTGGCCGCTGACGCCGCGCGGGCCCGGGCGCAGGGCCGGGACGACGACTGCAGCCGGCTGCTGGGCGACGCCCTGGGGCTGTGGCAGGGCGAGCCCCTGTCAGGTGTTCCGGGACCCTACGCGGACCAGCAGCGTTCCCGGCTCAACGAACTGCGGCGGGGTCTGCTGGAGGAGCGTTTCGACCACAACCTCCGGCTGGGTCGGAACTCGGCGGTGATACCCGAGCTCACCGCGTTCATCGCCGAACACCCGCTCCAGGAAAGACCCTACGGGTTCCTGATGCGGGCGCTGTACTCCTCCGGCCGGCAGGCCGACGCGCTGGCGGTGTTCACCCGGGCCCGGCACATCCTGGCCGAGGAGCTGGGCGTCGATCCCGGGCCGGAGCTGAGCGCGCTCCATGCCCGCATCCTGGCCGGCGACCCGCTGCTCAGCGCCGCCCCGCAGGGACAGGGGTACCAGCAGGCCCAGCCGGGGCCAGAGCCGGACCCGGCACCGCAGGAGGCCCATCCGGACGACCCGTCGGCACCGGCCGGAGCGGGTGGAGCGGCCGGAGCAGCCGGAGCGGGCGCGGAGGAACTGCCCGGGAGCGGCGGCAGACCCCACCTGGTGTCCCGGCCGGCCCAGCTTCCGGCGGACACGGCCGATTTCACCGGACGCGCGGCCGAGGTGGTCGACCTGTGCCGGGTGCTCACCAGCGCCACCAGGACGTCGCTGCCGGTGGTGTCCGTCGCGGGCATGGGCGGTATCGGGAAGACCACCCTGGCGCTGCGGGTCGCCCATCTGGCCAAGCCGCAGTTCACCGACGGACAGCTGTACGCCGACCTGGGCGGCAACGGGCTGGAGCCCGCCGAGCCGAGGACGGTCCTGGGCAGCCTGCTCACGACGCTGGGGGTCCCCGGGCACGCCCTCCCCAATGCGACCGAGGACCGCGCGCGCCTCTTCCGCTCCATGCTCGACGGCGGCGCATCCTGCTCCTGCTCGACAACGCCCGGGATCCGGCGCAGGTCAGACCGCTGCTACCGGGCTCGGCCGACTGCGCGGTGATTGTCACCAGCCGGGCCCGGCTCGCCGGACTGCCCACCTCCGCCCAGGCCGATCTGGGTGTCTTCACCACCGACGAGGCCATCGGCCTGCTGCGGTCGATCGTCGGCGGGGAGCGGGCCACCGACGAGCAGGCCGCCACCGAGCTGGTGACGGCCTGCGGGCATCTTCCGCTGGCCGTCCGGATCGTGGCCGCGCGGCTGGCCGCCCGCCCGCAGTGGCAGGTCGAGACGATGACCCGGCGGCTGGCGGACCAGCGCCGCCGCATCGGTGAACTGCGGGCCGGGGACCTGGCGGTGGCCGCGGCCTTCGAACTGGGCTACCGGCAGTTGACGACCGATCAGGCCAGGGCGTTCCGGCTGCTCGCGCCCACCACCCGGACCGGCGTCGGGCTGGCTGCCGCCGCGGCGGCCCTGGATCTCGCCGAGGAGGATGCCGAGGACCTGCTGGAGGCGCTGGTGGACGCCGCCATGCTGGAGGCGCCGCTGCCCGGCCGGTACCGCTTCCACGACCTGGTCCGCTCCTTCGCGCTGCAACTCCCGGCTCCCCCGCCCTCCGAGGACGACGACGAGCGCGTCGCGGCGCTGGGCCGGATGCTCGACCACCTGCTCGCCGGAGGATCCACCGCCTTCGGGCACATGGTTCCGGGCGACCCGGTCGGCGTCTTCCTGGTCCGCAGCCCCGCCGCGGGTCCGCAGCTCGACTCCCTGGCGGAGGCCCGCGCCTGGGTGGCGACCGAGTTCGACTGCATCACCAATGCGGTGACCCTGGCCACCCAGAGCCCGGCCGGTCCCGAGGGCCGGCTCCTGCGCACGGCGACCGACCTGCTGGTCTCCCTGAGTCCGTACGGCAAGGGCATTCCCTACGGCCAACTGGCCGAGGCCGCGCGGACGGTGGCGGAGACGGCGGCGCTGCGGGGCGACGACCGCGCCGAGGGCCGGGCCCGCTTCGTGTGCGGCAACGCCGCTCTGCAGAACACCCAGCTGGCGGAGGCCGAACTGCACATCCGGCTGGCGACCGAGGCCTGCCTGCGCGTGGACGACCGGGTCATTCTCCAGCAGACCCTCAACGACCAGGGCCTGATCGCCCAGCTCCAGCAGAACTACGCCGACGCTGTCCGCTACTACGACCAGGGGACGCTGCTGGCGCGGGAGCTGGGCCACCACTCGGGCGAGCTGACGACTGTCCTCAACGCCGCGCAGGCCCGTCTTCGCAGCGGGAGGGCCGAGGAGGCACTGCTGGCCTGCGACCAGGCCCTGGTCGCGCTGCGGGCGGTCGCGGACCATCACGGCATCGCCTACGCGCACTATGTCCGCGGCCTGGCCCTGCACCAGCTGGAGCGCTACGAGGACGCCGCCGCAAGCTACTTGATCTGTCTGGCGCTCTGCGAGGCCGAGGGCATCCGGGGCCAGGAGGCGCAGGCGAGGCACCGTCTCGCGGACAGCCTGCGGATGACGGGCAAGTCCGTCGAGGCACTGGCGCAGGCCGAGCAGGCACTGGCCCTCTGCGAGGAGCTGGGCGCGGAACGCGAGCGCGGACACGCGCTGGTCGTGCTCAGCCAGGCGCTCGCCGATCTGGGCGAGCTGCGGTCCGCACTGGCCCGGGCGGTGCAGGCACGCGCCGTGTTCATCGGGCTGGGGCTCCCGGACGCCGTTCAGGCGGGAACCCTGGTCGCCGGCCTCGAACTGGCTCTGGAGCCGGCGAACGACTGAATCGCGGCACTTCTTCCGGTACCAGCTTCTTCCGGTAACCGGGCCGGACTTCAGCCCTTGCTGTTCCACTCGCCGGGGGTGACCGGCGCCGGGGTCGGGGTCGGCGAGGGGGACGTCACCGGGTCCGAGGTGTCGGCCTGCACGCTCACCGACCGGCCCGGCGCCGGGGCGCCGAGGTGAACCGGGGCCGCCGAGACCGCGAGAGCCAGGGCGCATCCGGCCGCGGCCACGGTCGCACCAGCACGCAGCACCAGGGACTGAGTCGATCGCTTCATCAGAGTGTCCGTTCACTCGGGGGCTGGGTTCGAGTAACAGTCTTCTCGCGGCCGATCTCACGCTGATACACGCGTGATCGCGGGCTCCTCTCCCGCTCCGATCGGCCCGCCCAAGGCCAGGCGATCCGGCGTATATCGCCGATGTGGAACATCGTCATCACAACGAACCGACCCGGAGGCCGCAGGGCCCCCGGCCGGGACGCAGCGACCGGGCAGGGGTGAACGGCACCTCGACCGACATCAGCGACCCCACCCGGGACACCGGCTGCCTCCCTGCTCATCTTCACAGCACCCGCCTGCTCTTGGGAGAGGAACAGAAAGCAATGACTGACGAGACCGAGGACCTTCAGACCTACCTGGTGGTCGTCAACCACGAGGAGCAGTACTCCGTGTGGCGTGCGGACCGCGAGCTGCCCAACGGCTGGAAGGCCGTCGGATCGCCGGCCGGCCGGGCCGAGTGCCTCGCGCAGATCGAGGAGCAGTGGACGGACATGCGTCCGCTCAGCGTCCGCTGACCCGATCACCGCTCCGCACGATCCGCGTACAGCACCCGGGCCGGGCCGCTCAGACCGGCGGCCCCGCCCCGGGTGATCGGAGAAAGCCCTCGGCCCTATCTGCCCAGAAGGTGACATGCCTGCATCAAGCTTGGAGTCGGACAGTTCCATGGACGCAATCCCCCGCACTGCCCGCACTCCCTACGAGTTCGACCTCCTGGCTCAGGCGCAGGGAACCACCGTGCCCGGCCCGCCGACCACCCTCGTGTCCATGTTCGAGGAGCAGGCCGCCCGCACCCCGCACGCCCCGGCCGCGGTCTGCGGAACGGTCACCAGCTTCGTACGCGGAGCTCAACGCCCCGGGCGAACCGGCTGGCACGGCTGCTGGCGGCCCGCGGCATCGGCCCCGAGGACCGGGTCGCGGTGCTGCTGCCGCGCAACCACGACCTGCTCACCGCACTGCTGGCGGTCCTCAAGTGCGGTGCGGCCTATGTCCCGCTCGACCCCGGGCACCTGGCCCGGCGGATCGACCTGATCCTCGACGACACCCGGCCGGCCTGCCTGATCACCGACACCGCGACGTCCCCGGACCGCGCCTGGGACCGGCCGGTCCTCCAGCTGGACGCCCCCGGGCACCGCACGGCCTGCGCCGCCCAGTCGCCCGGCGATCTCACCGACACCGACCGGGTCGCCCCGCTGTCCCCGCGGCATCCGGCCTACCTGATCTACACCTCCGGCTCGACCGGGACGCCCAAGGGTGTGGTGGTCGAAGCACCACGCCGCGGCGGCCTATCTCCAGTGGACCGTCCAGCTCAACCAGGAGCTCTCCGGGAGCGTGCCGTTCCACGGCTCGGTCTCCTTCGACGGCACCGCGACCGCCCTCTTCGGACCGCTGGTCTCCGGCGGGGTGATCCTGCTCGCCGATCTGGACAACGACCCGCAGACCCGCGCCAATCTGCTGGAGCACCCGCCGACCTTCCTCAAGGGCACGCCCAGCCTGCTCCCCAGCTGCTGGACCTCGGCGCCGAGTTCGCACCGAGCGGGGCGCTCATGCTCGGTGGCGAGCAGCTGACCGCGGAGGCCCTGGCCGGCTGGCGCTCCCGGTACCCCGGCGCGGCCGTGGTCAACAGCTACGGCCCCAGCGAGGTGGTGGTGGCCTGCACGCAGTACCGCGTGGAGGCCGGCAGCCCGCTGCCGGCCGGCCCGCTGCCGATCGGGCGCCCGGCCTGGAACACCAGCGTCCGGCTGCTGGACGCCGACCTGCGGCCGGTCGGGCCGGGCGCGGTGGGCGAGCTCTACGTCGGCGGGCCCGGCCTGGCCCGCGGGTACTGGAACCGCCCCGGCCCACCGCCGCCGCCTTCCTCCCGGACCCGGACGGGGCCCCCGGGGCGCGGATGTACCGCACCGGTGACCTCGCCCGCTGGAACGCCGACGGCCAGCTCGAATTCCTGGCCCGCGCGGACGGTCAGCTCAACCTGCGCGGGTACCGCATCGAGCCCGGCGAGGTGGAGTCGGCCCTGCGCCGCGACCGGCGGTCGCCCAGGCCGTGGTGACGGTCCGCGAGGACCGCGAGGGCGACCGGCGGCTCACCGGCTACGTGGTCGCCGAGCCCGGCGCGAGCGTCGACACGGCGGCGCTGGGCGAGTTCGTCGGCACCCTGCTTCCGCCCTACATGGTCCCCAGCACCGTCGTCGTCCTCGACCGGCTGCCGCTGAACAGCAGCGGCAAGGTCGACCGCGGCGCGCTGCCGGCCCCGAGTACCGGACCACCGGCAGCGGGAGCGACGTGCGCACCCCGGTCCAGGAAGTCCTGTGCCATCTCTACGCCGATGTGCTCGGGGTCACCGAGGTCGGCCTCGACGACGACTTCTTCGGCCTCGGCGGCCACTCGCTGCTCGCGTTCAGGCTCATCGGCCTGGTGCGGTCCACCCTCCACGCGGAGATCGACCTGCGGACGCTCAGCAACGCCCCCACGGTACGACTGCTGGCGCCGCGGCTGCTGCGGAGCACCCGCTCCCGGCCGGCCCTCGCCGCCGCGCCGCGCCCGGCCGTGCTCCCGCTCTCCCCCGCCCAGCAACGGCTCTGGTTCCTGGACCAGCTGGAGGGGCCCAGCGCGGTGTACAACCTGCCGTTCCAGCTGTCCCTGCCCGGTCCGGTGGACCCCGCCGTGCTGCGCCGGGCCCTCCAGGACGTGAGCACCAGGCACGAGAGCCTGCGCACGGTGTTCCTGCCCGGACCCGACGCGGGCCGTCCCCGCCAGTCCGTGCTGCCCGAGTCCACCGTCCCCGCGCTCTCGGTGGTCCCGGACGGCGGCCTCGCCGCCGCGCTGGCCGAGGCCTCCGCCCACGTGTTCGACCTGTCCGCCGAGCCGCCGTTCCGCGCCTGGATGTTCCCGTCCGACGAACCGGACACCACGACCGTCCTGCTGCTCGCGCATCACATCGCCGTCGACGGCTGGTCCAAGGCGCCGCTGGCGCGCGACCTGACGACCGCCTACCAGGCCCGCAGCCAGGGGTTCGCGCCGCGGTTCGACGTGCTTCCGGTGCAGTACGCGGACTACACGCTGTGGCAGCGGGAGCTGCTGGGCGAGCTCTCGGACCCGGCCAGCCTGCGCTCCGAGCAGGCCGGCTACTGGCGCACCGCGCTGGACGGGATCCCAGCGCCGTCGACCTGCCCACCGACCACGCCCGGCCGCCGGTGCTCGGTCACTCCGGCGGCCGGGTCGCCCTGGCGATCGACCCGCAGCTGCACGCCCGGACCGCGGAGTTCGCCCGCACCCACCAGGCCACCACCTTCATGGTGCTGCACGCGCTCATCGCCGCGCTGCTGACCAGGCTCGGGCCGGCACCGACATCCCCATCGGCACCCCCGTCGCCGGCCGCAACGAGGAGGGCCTCGCCGACCTGGTCGGCTGCTTCGTCAACACCCTCGTGCTGCGCACCGACGCCCAGGGCGACCCGAGCTTCACCGAGCTGCTGCGGCGGTGCGGGAGACCGACCTGGCCGCCTACTCGCACCAGGACCTGCCGTTCGAGGAGGTCGTCGAGGCCGTCAATCCGGACCGCTCGCCGGCGCACCACCCGCTGTTCCAGATCATGCTGGCCTTCAACAACACCGACACCGCGGCCGTCCCCAGCCGGGACTCCGACACGCTGGACCTGCGCGGCGCGATGTTCGACCTCACCTTCTCGCTGAGCGAGCGCTTCTCGGCGACCGGTGCGCCGCAGGGCCTGTCCGGCCTGCTCCAGTACTCCACCGACCTGTTCACCCGGGAGACGGTCGAGCTGATCGGCGCCCGGCTGCTGCGGCTGCTGGGCTCGGCCCTGGACAGTCCCGACTCGCCCGTCAGCGACCTCGACATCTTCGTCCCCGGCGAGCTCGCGGTGCTGCACGACCTGCCCGGAAAGGCGGGCTTCGACGGCGGCGCCGACGGGCCGAGGTCGGTGCTTGAGGGGTTCGCGGCGCAGGTGGCACGCGATCCGGACGCGGTGGCCGTGCTCTGCGGGGAGCAGCAGCTCAGCTACCGAGAGCTGGCCGACCGCTCCGACGCACTGGCCGAGGCCCTGCTCGCAGCCGGGGTCGGCCCCGAGTCCCGGGTCGGCGTCTGCCTGGAGCGCAGCCAGTGGCTGCCGGTCGCACTGCTGGGAATCTGGAAGGCCGGCGGCGCCTATGTTCCGCTCGACCCCGAGTACCCGCCCGCGCGCCTCAGCTACATGGCCCAGGACGCGGCCCTCGGCTGCATCGTCACCCAGCGCGAGCTCGCCGGGCTGGCCGCCTCGCTGCACACCGCGCCGGTCCTGGTCGAGGACCTCCCCCGCGCCGCGTCCCACGGGACCGCGCTGCACCGGCCGTCCGGGACCGCGCTCGCCTATGTGATCTACACCTCCGGCTCGACCGGACTGCCCAAGGGCGTCGGCATCGACCACGGCAGCCTGATCCGGTTCTTCGCGGGCATGGAGCAGTCCTGCCCCCTGGGCCGGAACGACACCATCGCCGCGCTCACCAGCATCTGCTTCGACATCTCGACCGTCGAACTGCTGCTGCCACTCGTCCTCGGCAGCCGGATCGTCGTGATCACAAAGGAGCAGGCCCTGGATGCCCGCGAGCTCGCCGGGCAGGTCCGGGAGCACGGCGTCACCGTCCTCCAGGCCACGCCCACCTCCTGGCGGATGCTGACCGAGGCGGGCGGCGACTGGGGGAAGCTGACCCACGCGATGTCCGGCGGTGAGCCGCTCACCACCGAGCTGGCCGCCAGGCTGCTGGAACGCGGTCTGCGGGTCTGGAACCTGTACGGCCCCACCGAGGCCACGGTCTGGTCCTCGCTCGCGGAGATCACGGCGGCGGCCGGATGCCGCGACGGTGGCCGCACGATCGGCGGGGCACGCCACTACGTCCTCGACCCGGACGGCCGGCCGGTGCCGTCGGGGTGACCGGCGAGCTCTACATCGGCGGCGGCATCGTCGCCCGCGCTACCTGGGCCGCCCGGCCCAGAGCGCGGAGCGCTTCGTCCCCGACCCGCTGGGGCCCCCGGGGGCCAGGATGTACCGCACCGGCGACCGGGTCCGCTGGCTCGCGACGGCAATCTGCAGTGCCTCGGCCGCCTCGACAGCCAGGTCAAGATCCGGGGCTTCCGGATCGAACCGGGTGAGATCGAAACCGTGCTCGGCACCTGTCCGGCGTCGACTTCGCCGCGGTGGTGGTGCGGGCGGACCCGGCCGGCGGGCAGCGCCTGATCGGATACGTCCTCCCCAGGCGCCCGGCTCGGTGACCCCGGCGGAGCTGCGCGCCTGTGTGCGCCCGCCAGCTGCCGGCCCACATGGTGCCCGCACGCCTGCTGCTGATCGACTCCGTCCCCCGGACCCCGGCGGCAAGCTCGACCGCCAGGGGTTCCCCGACCCCGACAGCGCTCCTGAGGGCCCGGAAGCCGGGCACGAACCTCCGACGAACGAAGTCGAACGGACCCTCGCCGACCTCTGGGCCCGCCTGCTCGGGCTGCCGAACCCCGGCATCCGGGACAACTTCTTCGAGAGCGGCGGCCACTCGCTCCTCGCCACCCAGCTGATCTCGCAGATCCGGGTGGAGTTCCAGGTCGACTTCCCGCTGCGGGAGTTCTTCCAGGCGCCCACCATCGCCGAGCTGGCCACCGCCGTCGAAGACCTGATCACCGCTCAAATGTCCGACCTGACCGAGGAAGAACTCCGAGACATGCTCGCCGAAATGGATGCGTCGTGAACGAGACCGAGAACACGCCCGCCACGGCGGACGCCCTGCGCCGGGAACTCATCGCCAAGCGGCTGGCCGGCCGGAAGTCCGCGGCCGCCGGTGGTGCGGTCGGTGGCCGGATGGAGCTGGTGGAGCGGGTCGGGGCGCTGCCGGTCTCCTTCGCCCAGGAGCGGCTGTGGCTGCTGGACCGGCTCTCCGCGACCGGCGACGAGTACATCCTCAAGTACGTCTGGCGGGTCCGGGTCCGTTGGACCGGGTGGCCTGGCAGCAGGCCCTGGACGACGTGGTCGCCCGGCACGAGGTCCTGCGCACCGCGCTGACCGAGGTCGACGGACGCCCCCTGCAACGCATCGCCGACCACGCCACCGTCCCGCTCCAGTGGCACGACCTCAGCACCACCCCCACCGACCAGCGCCTGGACCACGCCCGCGACCTGGCCACCACCTTCTCCACCCAGCCCTTCGACCTGGCCACCGCCCCCTGCTGCGCTCCGCCGCCTGGACCCTGGACACCGACGACCACCTCGTCGTCGTCACCTTCCACCACATCGCCTCCGACGGCTGGTCCGCCAAAATCTTCACCGACGAACTCACCACCAGCTACGAAGCACGCACCACCGGCACCACCGCCACCCTGCCACCCCTGCCCGTCCAGTACGCCGACTTCGCCACCTGGCAACGCAACCGACTCACCGGCCAGCTCCTCGACGACCAACTCACCTACTGGCGCAACTCCCTCGCCGACCTCCCCGTCCTGGACCTGCCCACCGACCGACCCCGCCCCACCACCCGCACCGGCCGCGGCGGCACCATCACCTACACCCTCCCCACCACCCTCATCACCCCACTCGAAACCCTCGCCCGACAGCACCGAGCCACCACCTTCATGGTCCTGCTCGCCGCCTTCCAAACCGTCCTCGCCCGCTGGTCCGGACAGAACGACATCGCCATCGGCACCCCATCGCCGGCCGCAACCGCTCCGAAATCGAAGGCCTCATCGGCTTCTTCGTCAACACCCTGGTCACCCGCGCCGACCTCACCGACAACCCCACCTTCGCAACCCACCTCACCCGCGTCCGCGACAACGTCCTCGGCGCCTTCGACCACCAGGACCTCCCCTTCGAACGCCTCGTCGAAGACCTCAAACCCGAACGCGACCCCAGTCGCAACCCCTCTTCCAGGCCTGGTTCGTCACCCAGAACTTCGAGCAGGCCGAGGCGCACCACGGCTCCATCCAGCTGTCACCGATGACCCTGGACACCGGCGACCCCTCCTCGCCCTTCGACATCTCGCTGATCACGCGACCGGTCGAAGGCGGGATGAAGTTCCACTTCACCTATGCCAGGGACCTGTTCGACGCCGACTCGGTCGAGCGTCTGGCGAGCCACCTGCGCCGGCTGCTGGAGGCGGTGGCGGTCACCCCGGACGTCCCGGTCGGCAGCCTGGACCTGCTGACGGACGAGGAGCGGCAGGCTCTCGACGCCTTCGGTGCGCCGGGCGAGGTGACCGGTGAGCCGGCCTCGGTGCTGGAGGCCTTCGCGGCGCAGGCAGCCCGCGAACCCGACGCGGTAGCCGTGGTCTGCGGCGAACACCAGCTCAGCTACCAGGAACTGGCCGACCGCTCCGACGCACTCGCCGACGCCCTGCACACCGCCGGAGTCGGCCCCGAAACCCGCGTCGGCGTCTGCCTCGAACGCAGCACCTGGCTACCCGTCGCACTCCTGGGCATCTGGAAAGCCGGCGGCGCCTTCGTCCCCCTCGACCCCGCCTACCCCCACGCCCGCCTCACCCACATGGCCCAGGACGCAGCCCTCACCTGCATCGTCACCCAGCACAAACTCACCGACCTGGCCACCTCCCTGCACCACACACCCGTCCTCGTCGAAAACCTCCCCACCACCGGCACCCGCACCACCCACCCCACCGGCACCCTCGCCTACCTCATCTACACCTCCGGCTCCACCGGAAAACCCAAGGGCGTCGCCGTCGACCACCCCGCCCTCACCCGCCACACCCACACCATCCGCCACCACTACCAACTCACCCCCCACGACCACATCCTGCAATTCGCCTCCTACTCCTTCGACCCCTTCCTGGAGCAGCTGCTCCCGGGGCTGCTCAGCGGCGCGCGGGTGGTCATCCGGCCGGACGATCCCTGGCTGCCGGCCCATCTCCCGTCGGTGATCGAGCAGTTCGGCATCACCGTGGCCAACTTCCCACCGGCGTACTGGGCGGAGCTGGTGTCAGGTCTGTCGGCGGCGCAGGTGCCCGCGATGGCGACGCTGCGCCTGCTGATCCTCGGCGGTGAGGTCCTGCCCACCACCGCGCTCGCGGTCTGGCAGCAGCACCTCCCCGGCACCACGGTCATCAACGCCTACGGGCCCACCGAGACCACGGTGACCGCCACCGCCCACACCGTCCAGGGGGAGATCACCGGAAGGGTGCCGATCGGCACGGCGCTGGGTGGCCGGCGGACCTACATCCTCGACCCCCACGGCTACCCCACCCCCCTCGGCGTCCCCGGCGAACTGTGCATCGGCGGCCCCGAACTCGCCCGCGGCTACCACCACCGACCCGCCCTCACCGCCGACCGCTTCACCCCCGACCCCACGGACCCGCCGGCAGCCGCATCTACCACACCGGCGACCGCGCCCGCCGAACCCCCGACGGCACCCTCCACTACCTCGGCCGCCTCGACAACCAAATCAAACTCCGCGGCTACCGCATCGAACTCGACGAAATCCAAACCACCCTCACCAACCACCCCCACATCACCACAGCCATCACCACCATCCGCGAAGACCAACCCGGACACCCCCGCCTCACCACCCACTACACCACCACCCACACCACCCCCTCACCACCACCGAACTCCGCACCTGGTGCGCCACCACCCTCCCCGACCACATGATCCCCACCAGCTTCATCCACCTCACCACCCTCCCCACCACCCCCACCGGCAAAATCGACCACAAAGCCCTCCCCGCACCCACCACCGACCGCAGCAGCACCGACAGCGACTACACCGCCCCGCGCAACCCCGTCGAACAGACCATCGCCGACATCTGGGTCGAGGTCCTCGGCACCACCCTCATCGGCATCGACGACAACTTCTTCGAGCTCGGCGGCCACTCGCTCCTCGCCACCATGGCCGTCTCCCGGATCGCCGAACAGCTGGGCCGCTCGGTCGAACTGCGCACCCTCTTCGAGAAGCCCTGCATCCGCGACTTCGCCGAGCAGGTCGCCGCCGCCGGCGACACGGTCGGTGAGCGGATGGTGCCGGTGGAGCGGGTCGGGGCGCTGCCGGTCTCCTTCGCCCAGGAGCGGCTGTGGCTGCTGGACCGCCTCTCGACGACCCGCGACGAGTACACCCTCAGCCATGTGTGGCGGGTCCGGGGTCCGTTGGACCGGGTGGCCTGGCAGCAGGCCCTGGACGACGTGGTCGCCCGGCACGAGGTCCTGCGCACCGCGCTGACCGAGGTCGACGGACGCCCCCTGCAACGCATCGCCGACCACGCCACCGTCCCCCTCCAGTGGCACGACCTCAGCACCACCCCCACCGACCAGCGCCTGGACCACGCCCGCGACCTGGCCACCACCTTCTCCACCCAGCCCTTCGACCTGGCCACCGCCCCCTGCTGCGCTCCGCCGCCTGGACCCTGGACACCGACGACCACCTCGTCGTCGTCACCTTCCACCACATCGCCTCCGACGGCTGGTCCGCCAAAATCTTCACCGACGAACTCACCACCAGCTACGAAGCACGCACCACCGGCACCACCGCCACCCTGCCACCCCTGCCCGTCCAGTACGCCGACTTCGCCACCTGGCAACGCAACCGACTCACCGGCCAGCTCCTCGACGACCAACTCACCTACTGGCGCAACTCCCTCGCCGACCTCCCCGTCCTGGACCTGCCCACCGACCGACCCCGCCCCACCACCCGCACCGGCCGCGGCGGCACCATCACCTACACCCTCCCCACCACCCTCATCACCCCACTCGAAACCCTCGCCCGACAGCACCGAGCCACCACCTTCATGGTCCTGCTCGCCGCCTTCCAAACCGTCCTCGCCCGCTGGTCCGGACAGAACGACATCGCCATCGGCACCCCCATCGCCGGCCGCAACCGCTCCGAAATCGAAGGCCTCATCGGCTTCTTCGTCAACACCCTGGTCACCCGCGCCGACCTCACCGACAACCCCACCTTCGCAACCCACCTCACCCGCGTCCGCGACAACGTCCTCGGCGCCTTCGACCACCAGGACCTCCCCTTCGAACGCCTCGTCGAAGACCTCAAACCCGAACGCGACCTCAGCCGCAACCCCCTCTTCCAGGTCCTGTTCGACGTCAACGACCGGCCCGCCACCCTGGTCACGGCTGCCGGGGCCGAGTTCGCGCCCTTCGAACTTCCGCGGGAGACAGCGAAGTTCGACCTCTCCCTGTCCTTCGGCACGGGCAGGGAGGGCCGCTTCTCGATCCATGTCGAGTACGCCACCGACCTCTTCGACGAGGCGACCGTGCTGCGCCTGGCCTCGCACGTCGAGAGCGTCCTGGCCGAGATCGCGCACTCGCCCGGCACCAGGGTCGGCGACCTGCGGATGCTGTCCGAGCAGGAGCGGTCGATCGTCGACGCCTTCGGTGCGCCGGGCGAGGTGACCGGTGAGCCGGCCTCGGTGCTGGAGGCCTTCGCGGCGCAGGCAGCCCGCGAACCCGACGCGGTAGCCGTGGTCTGCGGCGAACACCAGCTCAGCTACCAGGAACTGGCCGACCGCTCCGACGCACTCGCCGACGCCCTGCACACCGCCGGAGTCGGCCCCGAAACCCGCGTCGGCGTCTGCCTCGAACGCAGCACCTGGCTACCCGTCGCACTCCTGGGCATCTGGAAAGCCGGCGGCGCCTTCGTCCCCCTCGACCCCGCCTACCCCCACGCCCGCCTCACCCACATGGCCCAGGACGCAGCCCTCACCTGCATCGTCACCCAGCACAAACTCACCGACCTGGCCACCTCCCTGCACCACACACCCGTCCTCGTCGAAAACCTCCCCACCACCGGCACCCGCACCACCCACCCCACCGGCACCCTCGCCTACCTCATCTACACCTCCGGCTCCACCGGAAAACCCAAGGGCGTCGCCGTCGACCACCCCGCCCTCACCCGCCACACCCACACCATCCGCCACCACTACCAACTCACCCCCACGACCACATCCTGCAATTCGCCTCCTACTCCTTCGACGCCTCGCTCGAACAGACCCTGCCCGGCCTCACCGCCGGAGCCCGGATCGTGATCCGCCCCGACCAGATGTGGACCACCGAGGAACTCTGCGAGCAGATCCGCACCCACGGCATCACCGTGATGGAGCTGGTCCCCACCTACTGGGCCGAGTTCGCCGCGAGCCTCGACCACACCTCCGCCCAGGCCCTGGCGACGCTGCGCCTGGTGATCACCGGCGGCGAGGTCCTCCCGCCCGCTCCCACCGCGCCTGGTTCACCCACCTCCCCCAGGTCCCGGTGGTCAACACCTACGGCCCCACCGAAACCGCCATCGCCGCCACCGCCCACACCGTCACGGGCGCACCGGCGAGCGCATCCCGATCGGTACGGCGCTGGTGGCCGGCGGACCTACATCCTCGACCCACGGTACCCCACCCCCTCGGCGTCCGGCGAACTGTGCATCGGCGGCCCCGAACTCGCCCGCGGCTACCACCACCGACCCGCCCTCACCGCCGACCGCTTCCCCCGACCCCCACGGACCCGCCGGCAGCCGCATCTACCCACGGCGACCGCGCCGCCGAACCCCCGACGGCACCTCCACTACCTCGGCCGCCTCGACAACCAAATCAAACTCCGCGGCTACCGCATCGAACTCGACGAAATCCAAACCACCCTCACCAACCACCCCCACATCACCACAGCCATCACCACCATCCGCGAAGACCAACCCGGACACCCCGCCTCACCACCCACTACACCACCCCCACACCCCCTCACCACACCGAACTCCGCACCTGGTGCGCCACCACCCTCCCCGACCACATGATCCCCACCAGCTTCATCCACCTCACCACCCTCCCCACCACCCACCGGCAAAATCGACCACAAAGCCCTCCCCGCACCCACCACCGACGAGGGCGCCACCAGCTCCTCCTTCGTCGAGCCCAGCACGCCCACCGAAGACGTGATCGCCAGTATCTGGTCCGTCGCCCTGGGCATCGACCAGGTCGGTGTCGAGGACAACTTCTTCGAACTCGGCGGCCACTCGCTGCGGGCCACCGTCGTCGCCTCCCGGATACGCCAGGCGTTCGACTGCGCCGTCCAGGTCCGGCACATCTTCGAGAACCCGACCGTCTCCGCGTTGGCGGTCACCGTGGAGCAGCTCCTGATCGACGAGATCGCCGCCATGAGCGGCGACGAGATCGACCTGTCACTCCACCTCCACCTCCAGTGACCAGCCGAACGAGGATCTGACATGACAAGCATCAAGGAAACCGCAAAGCCCCGTGCCCGCCAGGCCCTCACGCCCGCCGCACGCGCCCTGCTGAACCAGCGGCTGCGCGGCCTGCAGGGCGCCGGCCAGGCCGCTCCGGAGATCCCGCGCCTGGCCCCGGGCGCGACCGAGGTGCCGCTGTCCAGCGCGCAGCAGCGGCTCAACTTCCTGGACCAGTTGCAGCCCGGAAGCACCGAGTACCTGATGCCGGCCGTCTGGCGGATGTCCGGGGAGCTCGACCGCTCCGCGCTGGAGCTCGCCCTCGGCGACCTGGTCCGGCGGCACCCGCAGCTGCGGACCCGCTTCCCCAGCCGTGGCGGCGTGGCCTTCCAGGAGGAACTGCCGGTCGGCGGGCTCCTGCTGGAGTGGGTGGACCTGTCCGGTGTCGCGTCGGCGGCCCGGGAGCAGGCCGCGGCGGCGGCCACCGAAGCCGCCGCGAACCGGCCCTTCGACCTGGCGGCCGAGGCCCCGTTCCGGGCGACGCTGGTGCGCCTCGGGGCCGAGGAGCACATCCTGGTCCTGGCGATGCATCACATCGTGTCCGACGCGTGGTCCCTGGGCATCATCTGCCGCGACCTGGCGGCCCTGTACGGCGCCCGCGCCGAGGGCCGGCCCGGCGCGCTGCCGGAGCTGCCGATCACCTACCGCGACTACGCGGCCTGGGAGTCCGCCGCGGGCGGCCGGGCCCGGGCGGAGGCGCACCTGGACTACTGGCGGACCCGGCTGGCCGGCCTCGCCCCGCTGGAGCTGCCCACCGACCGGCGCGGCCGGTCGAGCGCTCGCACGAGGGGCGGTCTTCAAGCTGGCCTCCCCTCCGGGCTGCGCCAGTCGCTGCGGCAGCTCAACGAGCGCAGCAGCTCGACGATGTTCATGACGCTGCTGGCCGCCTACCAGATCGCGCTCGGCTTCCACACCGGGCAGGAGGACATCGCGGTGGGCACGATCGTGGCCAACCGCGACCGTCCGCAGACCGAGTCCCTGGTCGGATTCTTCGTCAACACCCTGGTCATGCGCGGGGACCTGTCCGGGAACCCGACGCTCGCCGGCTACCTGGAGCGGGTGCGGGAATCGGCCCTGGGCGCGATGGACCACCAGGACGTCCCCTTCGAGCGCCTGGTCGAGGTGCTCAGCCCGGACCGCGACCTCAGCCGCAACCCGCTGTTCCAGGTGCTCTTCGCCTACGAGTACGCCGACGGCGGCAGCTTCACGCTGGGCGGCGCACGCGGCGAGAGCGTGTCCGTCGGCGCGGACATCGCGAAGTTCGACCTGTCGCTGCACGCCACCGAGCAGCCGGACGGACTGACCCTCTCCTTCGTCTACCGGCGCGACCTGTTCGACCCGGAGACGGTCGCGGCCCTGGCCGACCATGTGCAGCGGGTGCTGGACGCGATCGTCACCCGCCCGGCGACGGCGATCGCCGCGCTGGAGCCGCTGGCCGGGGAGGAGCGCGCCCTGCTGCTGGCGCAGGCGGGGAACCCCGAACCGGCGACGGCCGTGACGGTGCCGCTGCTGCTGGACGCCTTCCGGCAGCAGGTCCGGCTGCGCCCGGACCAGATCGCGGTGGTGTCCCCGGACGCACGCCTCACCTACGCGGAACTCGACGAGCGGGCCGAGCAGTTGGCGTCGGCGCTGCGGGTCCGCGGGTGGGCCCCGAGTCCCGGGTCGGCGTCTGCGTGGGCCGCAACGAATGGCTCGCGGTGGCGGTGCTGGGGATCTGGAAGGCCGGCGGGCGTATCTGCCCATGGACGGCTCCCACCCGGCCGAGCGGCTCGGGTTCATGGTCGAGGACGCCGGGGCCGAGCTGCTGCTCACCGACAGCGCCACCGGCGACAAGGTCGCTGACCTGGGCGCCGAGGTGCTGGTGCTGGACGCGCCCGGCGCGCTGGAGGGCTCCGGCTGCCCCTATCTGGACCGCCTCCCGGGCACCGCGCTGCGGCCCGGCAACGCCGCCTACATCATCTACACCTCCGGCTCCACCGGCCGTCCCAAGGGCGTGCTGGTCACCCACCACAACGCCGGGCTGTTCGCCGCCTGCGAGGCGTGGTCCGACTTCGGCCCGGACGACGTCTGGTCGCTGCTGCACTCCTTCGCCTTCGACTTCTCGGTCTGGAGCTGTGGGGGGCGCTGGCCAGGGGCGGGCGGGTGGTGATCGCCTCCAAGGACGTGGTCCGGGATCCGGAGGCCGTGTTCGACCTGCTGGCCACCGAGCGTGTCACCGTGCTGAGCCAGACCCCCGCCGCCTTCCAGGGCCTGCGGGCGCAGGCCGCGCAGTCCGGGCGCTCGTTCGCCGAACTCGCGCTGCGGACCGTCGTCTTCGGCGGCGACGCGCTGAGCGCGCGGGACTTCCGCGACTGGTTCGCCGACCCCTCGCCGCGGCAGCCGCAGCTGGTGAACATGTACGGGATCACCGAGACCACGGTGCACGTGACCCACCGGGTGCTGACCCGCGCGGACGCCGAGGGCGACACCCTGTCGCCGATCGGGGTGCCGCTGGCCGACCTGCGCGGTTATGTGCTCGACCAGCACCAGCGGCTGGTGCCGGTCGGCGTCCCGGGCGAGCTGTACGTCGCCGGGGCGGGTCTGGCCCGGGGCTATCTCGGACGCCCGGCGCTGACCGCCGAGCGTTTCGTGCCCGACCCCTACGGACCGGCCGGCGGCCCTGTACCGGACCCGGGTCCGGCGGCTGCCCGACGGGCAGCTGGAGTTCCTGGGCCGGGTGGACGCCCAGGTCAAGATCCGCGGATTCCGGATCGAGCTGGGTGAGATCGAGGCCGCGCTGCGCGGCTTCCCCGGGGTGGTCGACGCCGCGGTCGTGGTCCGCGAGGAGCCGGGCGGCGTGCGCCGGCTGGTCGGGCACATCGCCACCGGCGCCGACACCGGGGGCGCCCCGGTCGACACCCGCGAGCTGCGCGCCCACCTCGGCCGCGGCCTGCCCGACTACATGGTCCCGGCCCTGATCACCGAGCACCCGGCGCTGCCGCTGACCGTGAACGGCAAGGTCGACCGCAAGGCCCTGGCCCTGCTCCAGGCACGCGAGGCCGACCTCAGCGCGCAGTACACCGCGCCGCGCACCCCCACCGAGGAACTGCTGACCGGAATCTGGGGCACGGTCCTGGGTCTGGACCGGGTCGGCGTGGACGACAACTTCTTCCGGCTGGGCGGCGACTCCATCCTGGCCCTGCGGGTGATCGGGCTGGCCCGCGAGGCCGGGCTGGCGCTGAGCATCCCGGACATCTTCCGGGCCCAGGTCCTGGCGGAGCTGGCGGACCTGGCGGACCACTCGACGGCGACCGTGGAGACGGCGCCGGTGGCGGCCCTGTCCATGATCGACGGCGCCGAGGCGGCCGCCCTGCCCGCGGGCGTCGAGGACGCCTACCCGCTGACCATGCTTCAGGCGGGCATGCTGCACGAGCTGATGAGCGATCCTGAGCGCGGCGCCTACCACAATGTCACCAGCTTCAAGCTGCGCGACCGCGCCGGCTTCGACCTCGCCGCGTTCCAGCAGGCCGTGGACGTCCTGGTGGAGCGGCACGACATCCTGCGCACCTCGTTCGACCTGCTGCGCGACACCGAGCCGCTGCAACTGGTGCACCGGCGGCGTCCCCTGCCCGTGGGCTTCGCCGACCTGCGCGGCCTGTCACCGGCCGAGCAGCGCGAGGCCGCCGCCACCCATGTGCGCGAGCAGGCCGCGCTGCCCTTCGACCTGTCCGCCGCCCCGCTGGTACGGCTGTTCGTGCACCAGCTCGGCGAGGACCAGTTCCGGCTGACCATCACCGACTGCCATGTGGTGCTCGACGGCTGGAGCCTGACCTCGTTCATCGCGGACCTGATGGAGCTGCACCACCGCGGGGCGGCCGGGCTGGAGCCCGCCGCCGCGGCCCGGCCCGCGGTGCGCTTCGCGGACTATGTGGCGCTGGAGCGCGAGGCACTGGCCTCCACCGCGTCCCGCGAGTTCTGGCACGAGGCGCTGGTCGGCCTGGAGCCGGTCCACTTCGCCCCGGCCCCCGGGCCGGTCCTGACCGGCGACCAGCCGCCGCACGAGGCCGAGCGCTCCTACCGGGAGCTGGCCCAGCCGCTGGCCCAGATCGCCGCCCTGGCCGGGTCCCGGTGCGGACGGTGTTCCTGGCGGCCTTCTACCGGCTGATGGACCTCTTCGCCGGCGACGACCCTACAGCATCGGCATGGTCACCAACGGCCGCCCCGAGCACGCCAACGCGGACCTGCTGCGCGGCCTGTTCCTCAACACGGTGGCTCGGGTTCCACTCCACCGCGCAGCTGGATCGACTACCTGCGCGAGACCTTCGCCGCCGAGCGCGCCCTGATGCCCCACCGCAGGTTCCCGCTCGCCGAGATGCAGCGCTCCCTCGGCGGGGTGGCGGTCGAGGCCGTCTTCAACTTCGTGAACTTCCACCGGCTGGAAAAGGACGTGTGGGAGGACACCCTGGAGGTCGCCCGCACCAACTTCCCGCTCAGCCTGAACGCCAACCCGGGCGGCATGACCCTGGACGCCGACCCCCGCTATCTGGACGCCACCGCCTGCGAACAGCTCGCGGACACCTACCGGAGCCTGCTCCAGGCGATGGCCGCCGAGCCCCACGGCCCGGTCACCCGGCCCGCGCTCACCGGCGCCGCCCGCGACCTGGTGCTGCACCGCTGGAACGCCGCCACCGCGCAGGACCGGGAGCACACACGGGAGCAGGAGCCGTACCAGCAGGACGACGACCGGCGGCTGTTCCACGAGCTGGTCCAGCAGCACGCCGAGCAGCGCCCGCAGGCCCCCGCCCTGCTCCACGGCCAGGACGTCACCGGTTACGGCGAGCTCGACCGCGCCGGCGACCGGATCGCCCGGCGGCTGCGCGCGCTGGGCGTCGACACCGAGACCGTGGTCGGCATCTGCCTGGAACGGGGCCCGGACCTCGCGCGGGCGATCCTGGGCGTGCTCAAGTCCGGTGCCGCCTACCTCTGCCTGGACCCGGAATACCCCGGGGAGCGGCTCGCCTTCATGGCCGGGGACTCGGCCATGACGGTGCTGCTGACCCAGCCCGAGCTGGCCCACGCCGCCCCCGCGGTCGAGCACACGCTCCTGATCGGCGCACTCACCGCGGAGCCCGGCCCGGAGTCCGAGCAGCTCCCGGCCGGCTGCCCCAAGTCCGGGGTGGGACCGGACAGCACCGCCTATGTGATCTACACCTCCGGCTCCACCGGCACGCCCAAGGGGTGGCGGTCACCCACCGCGGGATGCTGAACCTGGTCCGGGCGCAGCAGGACGTGCTGGCGCCGACCCCGGACGACCGGGTGCTTCAGTTCGCCTCCAGCAGCTTCGACGCCTCGGTGTTCGAGATGACCTGGGCGCTGGCCAACGGCGCGCAGCTGTGCACCGCCGCACGCCATGGACCTGGCGCCCGGCGCCGACCTCACCCGCACCCTGCGCACCCAGCGGATCACCGCGGCGGTACTGCCGCCGACCGCCCTGAGCGTCATGGACCCGCGGGGACTGCCGGACCTGCGCACGCTGATGGTCGCCGGCGAGGCCTGCCCCGCCGAGACCGTCGACGCCTGGGCGCCCGGGCGGCGCTTCCTCAACGGCTACGGCCTGACCGAGACCTCCGTGTGGGTGACCGCGGCCCAGTGCCTGCCCGGCGGCGGCCGGCCCTCCATCGGCACCCCCATCCGCAACACCGAGGCCTATGTCCTCAACGAGGACCTGGAGCCGGTTCCGGTCGGCGCCCCCGGCGAGCTCTGCATCGGCGGCCTCAGCCTGGCCCGCGGCTACCTGGGCCGCCCCGGCGTCACCGCGCAGCGCTTTGTCCCCGACCCCTTCAGCGGCCGCAGCGGCGCCCGGCTGTTCCGCACCGGCGACATCGTCCGCTACTGCGCCGACGGCTCGCTGGACTACGTCGGACGCCAGGACAGCATGGTCAAGCTGCGGGGATTCCGGATCGAGCTCGGCGAGGTCGAGGACGCCCTGCTGACCCACCCCGGCGTCCGGTCGGCGGTGGCGATGGTGCGCACCGACGGCGGCGAACCGCGGCTGGTCGCCTATGTGGTGCCGCAGGACCAGGACAGCTCCCCGCAGGCCGAGGAGCTGCGCCAGTCGCTGCGCCGCCGGCTGCCGGCCCACATGGTGCCGACCGCCTACGTGGTCATCGACGCGATACCGCTCACCGCCAACCGCAAGGTCAACCGCCGGGCGCTGCCGCCCGTGCCCAGCGTCCGCGCCGATCTGGCGGAGAACTTCGTCGCCCCGCGCACCCCGCCGAACAGGCGATGGCGCAGGTGTGGGCCGAGGTGCTGGGCGTGGAGCGGGTCGGCATCCATGACGACTTCTTCGCGCTGGGCGGCAGTTCGCTCTCCACGGTCCGGGTGGTGGCCAAGGCGCGCGCCCAGGGGCTGGCCCTGACCGTCCGCGACCTGGTCGAAACCCCGACCATCGCCGGCATCGGCTCCCTCCGGGCGGCCGCCGGCCAGGTGGCGGGCCCGCGCTCCCGGGTGCTGCTGCGCCCGGGCACCGGCAGCCGCTGAACTGCGTCCACCCCCGGCGGCAGCGTCACCTGGTACTCCCGCTCGCCCGGGCCCTGGGCGGCGCCCGGCCGGTGCACGGCTACCAGGCCCTGGGCCTGGCCGGCGGCACCGACCCGCTCACGATCCGGAGATCGAGTCGCCGCCAACTACGTCCGCGAGCTGACGGCCGACCAGGACGGCGGGGCGCACGCGATCCTCGCTGGTCGATGGGCGCCAACATCGCCCTGGAGATGGCCACCCAGCTCCTGGACGCCGGCGCCGAGGTCGCGCCGCTGGTCCTGGTCGAGCCCTACCTGCCCACCCCGGACACCCACCGCTGGTCCTGGTCGCGAACGACCCACTGCCGGGCCGCCACCGCGGTCCGCCGACGATCGGGCCACCGCCGGATCCGAGGCCCGCGCCGCGGCCGACGCCCGGCTGCGGACCCTTCTGCGCGACGCGGGCATGGTCGACGAGGAGGTCGACCTGGCCCAGGACGCCCCGATCGAGGTGTGGCACTCACTGCTCCAGGCCCTGGCCGGCTACCAGGCCCGCCCCTACCCCGGGCAGATCCACCTGGTCATCGGCCAGGACACCGCCGACCGGCCCCAGGACACCCCGATGCCCGACATCGGCGTCCCCTACCGCGAGTACCTGTCGGCCTGGCAGGGCCTGGCGGGAGGCGGACTCCAGGTGCACCACCTCCCCGGAGGGCACCGCACCATGCTGACCGATCCCGGCGTCGGCACCGTCGCCGCGCTGCTCGACACTCTCACCTCCGGAGGTACCCCGTGCTGACCACCACCCGCTTCACCGAGCGCTACCTGCTGGACCCCGAGGTCAACGCCGACCCGTACCCCTACCTGAACGCGCTGCGTGAGCACCGGCCCGTCCACTGGAGCAGCATCCACCGCGCCTGGCTGGTCACCGGCTACGCGCAGATGGCCGAGGCCCTGGGCCACCCGTCCCTGTCCGCCGACCGGGTCCGGCCGCTGATGGAGGCCATCCCGGCCAGCGTCCTGGACGACGAGGCCCGGCGCGCGGTCAGTCTGCTGTCGCACTGGATGGTCTTCAACGACCCGCCGCAGCACCGCCGGCTGCGCGGGTGTTCCAGGACCAGTTCTCCGCCCGCGCCATCAACCGCTACGCGGGGCTGATCGAGAAGGCCACCACGTCGCTGCTGGCCCGCCGCGCCGCGCCCGGCAGCAGCGGGGACGCCGTCGCCGATGTGGCCAGGACCCTGCCCAGCCTGGTCTTCGCCCGCTGGCTCGGTGTGCCGCACTCGCACGCCCCCTCGTTCTGGTACTGGAACGCCCGGGTGGGCGACCTGGTGCTGGGCGCAGCCCAGGAGGAACGGGAGTACCGCACCTCGCTCCAGTCCCTGGTCAAGCTCTACGACTACCTGGGCGACCTGGTCCGCCAGCGCCGTGAGCAGCCCCAGGACGACCTGATCAGCGCGGTGCTGGCCGGGGGCGCCATCGGGGACACGGTCAGCGAGGAGGAGTTCATCGGCATGCTGACCCACCTGGCCTTCGCCGGCGGGGAGACCACCAGCAACCTCATCGCCAACGGACTGCGCGCCCTGCTGATGCATCCCGAGCAGCTCGAAGCGGCGCGGGAGAACCCCAAGCTGCTGTCCGGCGCGGTCGAGGAGGCCCTGCGCTTCGACGGCCCCTCCAAGATGTCGGTGCGGATCGCCGCCGAGGACCTCCAGCTCGACGGCCAGGACATCCACGCCGGTGACCGGATCTTCCTGGTGACCGCCGCGGCCAACCGCGACCCGCGGCAGTTCGACGACCCGGACACCTTCGACGTGCACCGCGGCCGCACCTCGCACCTCGGGTTCGGCTACGGCATCCACTTCTGCATCGGCGCGCCCCTGGCCCGGCTGGTGGCCGGAAGTGCGCTCGGGTCCTCGTACGGGAGCACCCGGACCTGCGGCTGCTCCCGTCCCGCCACGAGTGGCAGCTGTCGCTGCTCAACCGCAGCCTCAAGGACCTCCCCGTCAGCTACTGACGTCCGCCGCAGCCCGGCCTCCGCGGCCCCACCTCCGGATCCGACCTCCGCACCCCGACGAAGGCGAAGAACCAGCGCATGACTCAGACCATGGCTCCGACCGAGACCCCCACCGAACGCCCCTCGCTGCGCGCCCCCCTGCGCACCCCTCCTTCCGCAACCTGTGGACCGCCCAGGCCTTCTCGCTGCTGGGGACGGATTCAGCACGGTCGCCTTCGCCTGGATCACCCTCACCCTCACCCACTCCAGCCTGGCCCTGGGCGTGGTGCTCGCCTGCCAGGCCGTGCCGCGCGCCCTGCTCACCCTGCTCGGCGGAGCGCTCAGCGACCGGCTGTCGGCCCGGCACCTGATGATGTTCTCCAGCCTCCTGCGCTGCGCCCTGATGGCGGGGGTGGCGGCAACCGGATTCGCGCACCTGCTCAACCTGTGGATGCTGTACGGGGCGGCGGCGTTCTTCGGCGCGGTCGACGCGTTCTTCCAGCCCGCACGCAGCTCCATCCTGCCCTCGGTCGTCGAGCCCGAGCAGTTGGAGCCCGCGAACGCCCTGCTCAGCGTGGGCAGCCGGGTCGCCTCGGTGCTCGGCCCGGCCGTCGGCGGCATCGTGGTGGCCGCCACCGACCCCAATGCCGCCTTCGCCGTCGACGGCGCCTGCTTCGCCCTGGTCGCCCTGTTCGTCAGCCGGGCCACCCGCCGCGTGACCGCCCCGGCGGTGAAGAGCGGGGCCGGGACCGCCAAGGACTCCCTCGGCAGCCGGATCCGGGCCGGCCTGGTCTACGTCTGGACGGACCCGCGGATCCGCGCCATGGTCGTCATCGACACCGCCGTGACCTTCTGCTACGCCGGTCCGTTCACCGTGGGCTTCGCCAGCCTGGCCAAGTTCCGGCTCCACGGCGGGGCGACCTCCCTGGGGCTGCTCGACGGCGCACTGGCCGCGGGAGCCATCGTCGGCGCCCTGCTGGGCGGCAAGACCCGTCGCCACCTGCGCGTGGGTCTGCTCATCTCCGCCCTCACCGGCTGGCTGGGCGCCGGGATGCTCGCCCTGGGGGTGCTCGGCAATCTGGTCGAAGCCGTCGGTGTGGTGCTGCTGATGGGCCTGGGCATCGGCTTCCAGGGCGTGTTCGGGATGAGCTGGATCCAGCGCAACATCCGCGGTGAGATCCTCGGCCGCGTCATCTCCGTCGACATGGTCGCGGGCTACATCGCCGCCCCCGTCTCCCTGGTGCTGTGCGGCGCACTGGCCAAGGCCCACCCGGAGGCCATGTTCGCCGGGACCGCCGCCATCCTGGTCGTCACCGGAGCCGCCATCCTCTGCTCCAAGCCCGTGGTCACGATGGCCTGAACCGCCGGCCCGCCGGAAGGGGAACCCGCCCAGCACCATGGGGCAGGTTCCCCCTCCGCGCGTTCGCGCAGCTCAGGCCGAGCGCAACGGGCCCGTCGTGGCTGCCGGGAGGCAGGACGGGTGGTGGTTACCCTCGGTGGAACCGGGGGCTTGTCCACGGAGCACGGAGGTGGGTATGGCGGTGAGCCGGCGGGTGGTGCTGACGGCCCTGACCGGGGCGACATTGACAGGGTGTCAGGCGTCCCCGGGTACGGCCCCGGGTCCCGCGCGACCGCCGGGCGGCGCCGCTCCGGTCGCGTCGGCTCGGGTCGCGGCGGTCCGGCGGACGGCCGCCGGGCCGACGCTGCCGAGCCGGGCCCGGACGGTGGCCCGGTACGCCGGGGTCGAGCCCCACGCCTGGGGAATGAGCGTCCCGGGCGTGACCACCGGCCTCCCGGGCGGCCGGGAGCTGCTCGCCCTGACCTTCGACGCCTGCGGCGGTCCGGGCGGCTCCGGATACGACGCCGGGCTGATCGGCTTCCTGCGGGCGACCCGCGTTCCGGCAACGCTCTTCCTCAACGCGCGCTGGATCGCCGCCAACCCCGCCCGCTTCGGGCAGCTGGCCGCCGACCCGCTCTTCGAGATCGCCAACCACGGCACCGCACACCGTCCGCTCTCGGTCACCGGCCGTGCCGCGTACGGCATCACCGGCACCCGGGACGCGGGCGAGGTCTATGACGAGGTGGAGGGCACCGCGACCGGACTGACGCGGCTGCTCGGCCACCGGCCCCGGTTCTTCCGCTCCGGCACCGCGCACTACGACGACGTGGCCACCCGGATCGTCGCCGACCTGGGCCACCGGGTGGCGGGATTCACCGTCAACGGCGACGCCGGTGCGACCCTGACCGCCGCGCAGGTACGCGCACAGGTCGAGTCCGCGCCACCGGGCGCCATCGTGATCGCGCACATGAACCACCCGGGTCACGGCACGGCCGACGGCATCGCCGCCGCCGTGCCCCCACTGCTCGCCTCCGGCCGCCGGTTCGTCAGACTCTCGGACGTGCTGAAATGAGCCCGACTGCCAGTCATCGCTGACGGTTTCTCAGATCCAGCCGCGTTCCCGGGCGAGGAGGGCTGCCTGGAAGCGGTTGGAGGCGTCCAGCCGTCGCATCAGCGACGCCACGTACTTCCGGTAGGTCCGCACCGCGATGCCGAGATCCCGGGCCCCGGTCTCGTCCTTCTCGGCCGTGTACAGGGTTTTGAGGATCCGTCGTTCCCATTCGCTGAGGCCCCCGCCCGACGGTCCCGCGCTGGGCTCCTCGGACGGGAGCTCCTGCGCGGCGCCCCACATGCGCTCGAAGAGCGAGGCCAGTGCGGCGACCAGACCCGTTTCCCGGACCAGGATGGCGCCCTTGGCCGTGTGGGTGGGGTCGAGGGGGTCAGCGCCGCGGCGCGATCGCAGATGATCAGCCGTTCCAGCGGCTGGTGCGAGATGCGGATCTGCGCTCCCTGCGCGGTCAGTTCGCGGGCGTAGGCCATCGTGGCCGGGTCGTCCAGGGCCGCCGCGCCCAGCAGGGTCCGCATGTGCACGCCGCGCCGCAGAATCCGTTCGTCCAACGGACGCGCATGGGCGATGCTGTCCGCGCTCAGCACCCCGCCGGGGTGCGTGGTGAGGCTCTCGGTCCAGGTGAAGAAGGTGAGTTCGTCGATGATCTCGCGCACCTCCGCCATCCCCTCCAGCCGCTGGATCGTCGCGTCGGCGCCGCCCGGCGGCCGCTGGGCGGCCAGCACTCCCCGCTCGGCGATCAGCGAGTCGACCGTTCCGCCACTGGTCACCTGCTCCTCGAGGCGGCTGCGCAGCGCGCCCACCGCGGTGTCCACCAGGTGCTCCACGGCCCTGGCCGGCGAGACCGGATGCAGCACGCCGTCCCCGGTCTCCCGGGCGAGGCCGAGGCCGCGCAGCCGCAGACCCGGATGCTCGTCGCCGTTCCCGTCCGCGTGGGCGATGTGCCGCGCGAGTTCCTCCCGGTCGGCCTCGCCCCGGCGCAGCAACAGCCGGTACGCCTCCTCGTCGTCCGGGGCGACCCCCAGGAATGCCAGATGCCGCTGTCTCATGCCTACCCCCGTACTGGTGCTGTTCGTGACTACTGGTCCAGACCCTTTGAGGTCCCGTGCCACAGCCCGGCCGGGCCCGGCGGTCGCCGGGGACACCGCGGCACCCGCCCGTGGATGACGGGCGGGCGGCGGGCCGGGGGAAGGTGTGTATGCCCTTCGGGGCGGGGAGCGAGGGTCAGCCGGAATGTCTACAGGACATGCTGGTGACGCGGAGCAGGTCCACGTGGCGACGCCTGACCAGAATAAGCACGGCGCCACTTTAGTACGGGCCCGTAGTTTCTCCGCCAGGGGTTGTCGGCCCGAATCCGGCCCGGCTACCGGCCCATGCCCGGTGCCCGGTGCCGGATACCCGCAGCCGGAACCGACTGCACGATGCGGCACACCGGCATGCAGTAACCTGCACCGGCCGAGGCTCGTCCTTGCCCCGCCCAGCCGCCAGAGTTGTTGGAGCGGGGAGCCAGACATCCTCGCTCTTCCCGGAAGATCCGTCAGAAGATCTGCCGGAAGAACCATCAGAGGAACCAGAGGGTGATTCAGTTGATGATTCGCATGGAATCCATCGCATCCGCCCCTTTTCGGCCCGGAAAGTCGCTTCCGCTGTCGGTCTGTTCGGCGCTGGCCGCGCTGCTCGTGGTGACCGGGGTGGCTGCCGCACAGGACGGCCGGACGGCGCGGGCGGTCACCTCGGCGGCAGCCGGGGCGCCGGGCGTCAACGCCCCCAGCGTCCACGACTGGGGCTGAGCCGGCGTGCCTGTCCAGCATCAGGTGAGTATCGAGGCGACCGACCAGGCCCCGCCCGGGGCGGCGCCGGAGACCGCGGCGGTACGACTGATCTTCTTCCTGCCGCCGCCCTGGACCGCCGTCCTCACCGGGGTGACCCGGACCACCGCAACGCTCACGCTCGCCGCGGCCGGGGAGCCCGCAACCGGGGAGCCCGCCGCCGGGACGGCCCTGGACGCCGTCGACGCGGCGCTCTCCCGGCCGGAGCTGCGCGGGTGGATCCGCGGCTAGGCCCGGCCTGACGGCCGTACATGTCCGGCGTCCCCAGCCGAAGCAAGGAGAACAACCCATGCCACGTCCACCCGCACTCACCGCCGAGCAGAAGACCTCGATCATCCTGTCGGTCCTGGCCGGCCGGATCACCGCTGCCGAGGCGGCCCGGCGGGCCGGGGTCTCCGGGCAGGCCATCAGCAGCTGGAAGCGCCGCTTCATCGAGGCCGGCCGGGAGGGCTTCGACGCCGGGAGCGGGGAGCAGCACAGCCGCGAGCTTCAGCTCCTGAAGGAGATCACCATGCTCAAGAGCGCGTTGGGCGAGTCCTATCTCCAGCTTCAGGCGCTGCGTTCGGGCCATCACGGCGGCCGGGTCCTGGCCACCGGAGCGCGCCGGCTGCCCGGCCCGCCACCGCGCGCCCTGGCGTCGTCGGCCCGGGAGCCGGCCCGGGGTGCCGTTCCCCCATGGCCTAGACCCGTGGAAACTCCGCCCGGCCCGCCACCCGGGTACTACGCTGACCGCATGATCGAGGACGGCGCACAGGCCAGCGGCAGCGTGACCACTGTGCGCCGGGTGGGGAACACCATCCGGCGCCCGTGCGGCAGATGGACGCCGCTGGTGCACGCGCTGCTGCGGCATCTGCACGACGTCGGCTTCACCCGGGTCCCACGGGTGCTGGGCATCGACGACTCCGGCTGCGAGGTGCTGTCCCTGCTGGAGGGCGAGGTCGCCATGCGGCCGTGGCCGGCGGTGCTGCGCGGCGACGACGGTGTCGTGGCGCTGGCGCGCTGGCTGCGCGAGTACCACGCGGCAGTGGCCGGGTTCAGCCCGCCGCCGGACAGCGCGTGGTTCGTCCCCGAGCTGAGCCGGCGCCCCGGCCAGATCGTGCGGCACGGCGATCTCGGCCCGTGGAACTCGATCTGGCGCGGACCTGAGCTGGTCGGCTTCATCGACTGGGACTTCGCCGAGCCGGGCGAGGCGATCGACGACCTGGCCCAACTGGCCTGGTACGCGGTTCCGTTGAGAGGCTCCCAGGAGGGGGCGGCGGCCGGTCCGGACAGCCTCGCCCAGCTGCGCCACCGGCTGGAGCTGCTGTGCGCCACCTACGGCGCCGATCCGGCCCGGCTGCTCACCGCCGTCGCCGCGCTCCAGGAGCGGGAGTCGGCCCGGATCGAGCACTGGGGCGGGCGGCGGGTCGAGCCCTGGCTGACGTTTCTGGACCGCGGGGACCGCGGCGATGGCGGAGGAACGCGCCTGGCTGCGGGAGAACGCCCAGGCGCTCATACCGGTCCCGGATACCCGATGATCCCCCGCCGGTGCAGTTCGGCCTTCACCCGCGCCACATAGTCGTCCTCGAAGAGCCCGTACCGCCGGCAGGCCGCCGTGACCGCCTGCTGGCGCGCGGCGGTCGGGTCGCGCAGCAGCGCCGAGCACAGCGCCGGGTCCAGGTGCGCCAGCGGTGCGACCAGGCCCGCGGCCTCCGGCGTCTCCAGCAGCAGGTCCTCCCAGCCCTGGAACACCGGCGTGCCCGCGGCCTCCCGGCCAGCGCCCGAGTGGTCCGCGGGGAGCGGCTGGACTCCTTCATCCCGCTGACCCGGTCGATCCGCAGGATCCTGCGCAGGGTCTCCTGCTCGATCCGCTGGCCGCACACGGCGGACTCGTTGTACACGAACACGGGCAGCGCGGACGCCGCGGCGACGGTCGCGAAGTGCTCGAAGATCTCCTCCTGCGGGAGCGGGGCAGGCCGGCCGGACGGCGCCGAGACCACCACGGCGTCCGCTCCTAGCTCCGCCGCCACGGCCGCCCGGGCGATGGCCCCGGCCGCGGTCGGCACCTGGGCGCCGACCAGGCACGGCAGGCCGTCCGCGAACCGCAGGGTGAAGCGGAGCATGTCGCTCCACTGCTGCTCCGACAGCAGCCAGCCCTCCCCGCAGCTGATGGCGGGCATCAGCGCGGCCGCTTCGGACCGCACGCTGTCGATCATCGCCCGGACGCAGGGCCCGGAGACGGCGCCGTCCGGGCCCACCGGCGTGACCAGCGGCACGATCAGCCCGCCGGCCGGTCACCGGGCGATCCCTTCCAGCGCCGTCGCCAGCCGGGTCACCGCAATCGGCGAACTTCTCCGGTCGCGGGCGAGCGCGAGGCGACGAACCGCTCGCCCCTGCTCGGCGTGTACCAGTGGAAGTAGGTGCCGGGCAGCACGTGGACGTCCTCCTCGCGCAGCAGCTGTTGCAGCTGCGTGGCGGTGAGCCGCTCGGAGGTGATCCTGAACCAGGCGACGCTGACCGCCACCTCGGGCTCCTGGTACTCCAGCACGCTGCCCGCCAGCGTCTCGCGCGCCAGTCGGCGGTTGGTCTCCACCACCGAGGTCACCGAGGCGAAGCCGTCGCGGCCGAGTCCTCCGCATAGGCGGTCAGCAGGTTGAGGACGAAGGGCGAGACGTTGAGCAGCACGCTGGTGTGCCGGTTCTTGACGTCCTCGTAGATGTCGTCGCTGGCCAGCAGCATGGCGCACTTGGCGTCCTGGATCGGCCAGGTCTTCCCGGTGTCCTCGATGGTGAGGTAGCTGACGCCGGAGTCCCGCAGCAGCTCGTAGAGGTCGAACCGCCCGGCCGGCTCCTCGCCGCAGAAGGTGAAGGCGGCGAAGCACAGGTCGATGATCAGGAGCTTGTCGTAGTCCCGGCAGAAGCGCACCACCTCGGCGAACCCGCGCGCCCGTGCTTGAGCAGGCTGAAGCCCGTCGGGTTGTTCGGGTCGACCAGGAACAGCGCGTCGCCGCGCACCGAGTCCCTGAGGTTGTCGTAGAGGTGCGCCACGTCGTGCAGGCTCTGCTCGGCGATCGGCAGGGTGCTGACGCCGGAGTTCCGCAGCACGTCGTTGAGGTTGTCGAAGCACGGCTCGATCAGGGTGACCGACGCCTGGCGGCCCGCAGGTACATGGCGACGACCAGGGTGGAGATCGAGGCGGCGTAGGAGAGCAGCGGCGGCTTGCCCTGCAACGCGGTCGGCTGCCGGTGCAGCCGGAAGAACGCCTCCGTGAAGCGCTGTTCGGCCTGCGCCTGGGTGCCGCGCTCGGCCTCGTACCAGAGCCGCGGCAGCGAGCTGACGATCTCGCGCTGGGTCGGTGACTGGCTCTGGTGGGTGTGCGCGTCGGCCAGGTTTGCCTGGCCTCCAGCGCCTCGATCTCGTGCTGCGTCAGGTCGGCGAGTTCGCCGGCCGCAGTGGCGGCCGGACGGCTGAAAGTGATCACGGCTCTCGTTTCTCGAATCGGTCGGAGGGGTCAGCTGGAGGTGGCCGGGAACCGGTGGTCAGAACGGGGCGAGCAGGGCCTGGCGCAGCTGGCGCGCCACCCGGGGCCGCCGCCGGGCCACTGCCGGAGCGCCCGTCGGGCGCCGACACCACGACGTCCCCGGCGGCGAGCCGGCCGACGAACCGCCGTTCGACCTCCGGCAGCGGGGCGCGGTCCGGGGCGCGGTCCGGGCGCGGTCCGGGCGCAGTCGGGGGCGCGGTCCGGGCCGTAGTCCGCGGCGCGGTCCGCGGCGGACGGGCCGGTGCCCGGCGCCAGCACCGCGAAGCGGCCCCAGAGCGCTGCCAGGTCGCGCAGCGCGGTGCTGTCCGGCCCGTACACGACCGCAGCCCCGGCGATGCCCCGCAGCACGTCGTCGTGCCAGGGACGCACGACCCTGACGGCCGTACCGGTCTCCTCGGCGAGCCCGAGTACCCCGCCCGGCGCGGGCCTGGCCTGTCCGCCAGCAGGACCACGCGCTGCCCCGGGGGACGGCGCGGCGGGCGGGCAGGAACGGTCCGACCGTCTTGGCGCCCCGGCCGGAAGCGGCGCTGGAGGTGATCCGGGGCTGGTGGGCAGGCACACCACGACGCGCCCGCCGTACCCGGCGGTGAGAGCGGCGCCCTGCTCGACGTCGCGGGGCACCGCGACCACCGGCAGGCCGCAGGCCGCGGCGGCGGCCACGGCAGCGCCGCCGCCCACCGCGAGCGCCGCCTGGGGCGGACCGGCCGCCACCGTGTTCCGCGCGGTCAGCCAGCCGGGCAGCGGAGCCGCTCCCCGGGTGGTGCGACCGGCACGTCGAGGTGGGCGAGGATCGCCGACGCGACCAGCAGATCCTCCAACGGGGCCTCGGGTTCCAGGTACAGGGCGATCACCGCTGCTCCCCCGATACGACGGGCGTGCGCGGCACGGCGGCCGGCCCGGCGCCGGGCCGGCTGCGCAGCAGCAGGCCGAAGAGCGGCAGGCTGAGCAGGAGCAGCCCGGCGAACACCCAGTTGTAGCCGAAGGCGGCGACGACGCTGCCGGTGAGGACGAAGCAGACGGTGGTCGCCAGACTGCCGATCAGGCCGCCGAAGGACAGCACCGTCGCGCGCACCTCCTTGTCGGTGGCGTCGTTCACGAACTGGCTCAGCAGCGGATAGATCAGGTCGATGGTGAGGAAGACGCAGTAGTAGCCGATCACCGCGGGCCACGGCTGCTCGGAGTACATCCCCAGCAGTCCCAGGGCGAACAGCACCGCGGCGATCAGCATCGCCCGGGTGACCCGAGCGCGGCCAGGCGGTGGGCGACGGCGGAGACTCCCGCGGCCACCAGGGTGATGAAGCCGATGATGAAACTCACCGTGGTCGGGTGCAGGCCCATGTCGGCGAAGTAGTCCTGGCTGAAGATGCTGACGGCGGTGCCCCGCGTTCACCAGGGCGGTGAAGAGCAGCACGTTCAGCAGGTGGGGCTTGCCGTGCAGGACGCGCCAGCCCGCGGTGACGGTCGCCACCATGGTCGCCCGCCGCTGCGCGGACAGCGGCGGCTCGGGCACCCGCCACACGAACCAGCTCGCCGCGGCCACGCAGGCCGCGTGCGCGACGAACGGGAGCCAGTAGAGCTGCTCGTACATCACGCCGCCGACAAAGGTGGTCAGCGCCAGTACCGCGAAGCCCAGCCCCATGGCCCGCCCGGTCTCCCGCGCGAACTGCTCGCTGCGGCCCATGTCGTCGAGCAGCTCGTAGAGCAGCGCGCTGTCCGCTCCCCGCTGGCCCGCCCAGCCGACCCCCTGCAACCCGAAGGCGATCACCAGCGCCCACAGCGGCGTCGCCAGCATCAGCGCCGCGCCCAGCGCGCCGGCCAGCAGGCCCCGGTGATCACGGCGCGGCGGCCGATCCGGTCGGCGAGCGAGCCGAGCGGGACGTCCGTGAGCAGCCTGGAGGCGTGGAAGCAGGCCTCCAGCAGACCCATCTGGAACAGCGAACGTCCGTGCGCGACCAGGTAGATCAGGAACACGCCCCGGGTGAACTGCGCGTTCGAGGTGCCCATGAAGAACCGGTACGCCCACAGGGCCCGGCGCTGGGCCGGGGACATGCCGCTCACCGCGCCCCCGTCCCGCCGGGCAGGCGGACGGCCACCCGGCCCGCCAGCTCCCGGAAGCCGACGCCGAGCGCGTCACGGCACGCCTGCTCCGGCCACCAGTCGAGCGGCAGCTCCGCCCAGCGGCGGAAGGTGATCCGCTCCCCCGCCGGGGCGTCCTGGGCCAGCCGGGGCCGGCCGGAGGGGTCGGGCAGCGGTGTCGCGGCGACATAGCGGCGCGCGGCGCCCGCGCCGAGCAGCACCGAGCGGCTCAGGTGCACCCCCTCGAAGACCAGCGTGCCCGGGTCCTCGCGCAGCGCGTCGGCATAGCGCGAGCAGTAGATCCGGAAGGCGTCCAGCACCGCGTCGGCGTTGGGGAACCCCTGCGGGTAACTGCCGCCGTGGAACGGGGTGAAGAGCCCGTGGAGGGCGGAGTCCGGCAGCGGCAGCACGGCGGCGGGCAGGTCGTGGTGCACGGCCGTGGTGGCGCGCAGCCCCAGGCCCGCGGCCACCTCGTCCAGCGCCGGGGCGAGCCGGTCGCCCAGCGCGTGGAACGCCGCTGCCCGCGCCGGGTGCTGCATCGCCTCCTCGGCCACGCACAGGCCCACCCGGACCGGCACGTCGAAGGACTTGGCGGCGATCCAGCCGAGCGCCGCCTCCCAGACCACGGAGACCGGCAGCTCCGCGACCTCGCCCGCCGACCGGCCCAGGCACGGATGGCAGACCACCGAGCTGACCTCCCGCGGCCAGGTCCCGTCCGCGAGCGCGACCACCAGACCGGCCAGAGCCGCGGGCACCTGGCCGGTGGCCGGGCGCAGCCCGGCCGACGCCCAGGTCCGCGGTTCGCCCTCGCCCGCCTCGGCCGCCCGGACGGCACCGGTTCCCCAGTGCGCTGTCTCAACCGTCGTCATCGCCACACTCCCAAGGACAGCAACCGGTCCAGTCCGACACCCACGCAGAAGCCGGTCCGGCCCGCGTCACCGGTGAACGCGCTGCCGTGATCGTTGTAGGAGGCGACGGCCATGGGCCGGTCGCCGGTGGTCCATTCGAGCTTGCGCCGGATCCCTTCGGTGAATCCGTCGGAAGCCCCGCGCCACTCCCCCGGCACCAGCCCCGCGAGCAGGTCGCCGACCCGCTCGAGGACGCCCTCGCGGAGCACCGCAAGACGATCGGGCGGTGCGCAGCAGACGATCTCGAACACCCGGTACGCCTCCAGCCGGCCGGCCGGCTCCCAGCGCCGCGCGGGCTCCCGGCGGAAGGCGTAGCCGATGCCGGCGAAGACCCCGTCCGGCCGGTCGCCGATGCCTTCGAGGAACTGGAGGCAGGCGGCGTGCGGAAGGCGGCCGGACTGGAAGGCGCTGTCGACGTTCTGCGGATGGTCCGCGCCGACGGCCGAGTCGGTGATGATCGGGTACCAGACCGGTACCACGTCGAAGTCGGCCAGCGCCGACAGCAGGCGGTCGGCGAAGCGCTGCACCGCGACCGCCTCCTCGCCCACGGCCAGCACCGAGCCCAGCGGACGCTCGAAGTCGACCGGGGTGACCGGCAGTCCGACCAGGTGCTCGCCGGAGGCCGAGGCGGTGAGCAGGCCCTCCCTCGGCAGGACGGGACGCCGCACCGGCTCGGTGCCGGAGGCGAACCAGGCGCGGGGGCGAGCCGTCGCGTGCGCCGCACAGGTGGTCGGCCAGCGCGGTGACGTCGGACAGCGGTCCAGCGCGAAGCTGTCCGAGACGTCGACGTCCACCTGGGCCTCGCGCGCCAGCAGCTGCATGATCCGGAGCGAATCGATCGCCGAGGATCGGGAAGCGCGGCCGGCCTCGATCCCCACCACCGCCTTGAGCAGTCGGTGATCCAGTGGATTCAGTCCTGTTCATCTGCTCAGTAGCTCCAGCTCGCGTTGGTGCCGAGCCGCGCGATGTCGTCGCTGTAGCCGGCGGCCGTGGTCGAGCACCCGGAGCAGACAGCGGTCCGGTCACCCGGAAGTGCTCGCGGTGGGTGCGGAAGCTCGGCTGGTCCAGCCAGACGGCGCCGGAGGAGTCGGCCGCTTCGCCCGAACCCCGCTCGTCGGGATCGCGGTGCGGCAGACAGCTGCACGCGAAGCTTGCCCTGCTTGGGTCCAGATAGATCACGTCATCGGTGACATGGCAGACCGGCCCGTCGGCGCGGGGCGTGATGCCGTCGTCGAAGTACGCCGCGCGCTCGGCGGCGTGTCACCGTAGAAGCGCCTGCCGAGCGGCGCAGTTGCGCCGGGCCGGAGGTGTCGTACAGCGGTTCGCCAGATGGCGCGCACGTCGTCCGGTTCGGGGTAGTGCACGGCGCGGTCCAGCTTGATCGCGGACAGCTCCCACTGCTCGACCCGATATCCTCCAGGATCCGTTGCAGCTCGGGCATCTGCCGGTAGTTGTGCGGGGCCGACGACGGTGTTCACCCTCGGGGACACCGAGTTCCTTGCACCGACCAGTCCTTCGACCGCGGACTCGAACAGCCGGGCGTACGGCGGTAGAATCGTGGTTTCCGGTCCGGAGCCGTCGATGCTCACGATGATCTGGGCCAGTCCGGCGTCGGCCAACGGCTCCGCCAGGCGGCTCAGCCGGTGGCCGTTGCTGATGATCGACATCGCCATGCCGGCGTCGGCGCCGATCCGTACCAGCTCCACGACGTCCTGGTGGAAGCGGTTCGCCGCCGGTGAAGCGGATGACGCGGACGTCCAGCCGCCACGCCTGCTCCACGGTGGTGCGCATGTCGTCGAGAGAGAAGCGGTAGCTGTCGCGCGAGCGGCGAACTCGCACATGAAGCAGTCCGCGTTGCAGGCCTCCAGACCCGGATGAACAGGGGGGCGGGCCGCCGGGCGTGCCGGATCGGCGATACCGCGAGTGCGGCGGCTGTGCTCATGTCGCTGTGCCTTCCGTGGTGTCGATGGTCGTGGTGCCGGGTCTGCCCGCCCGGGTGTGCGTGCGCAGGGGCTGGAGCTGGTCCCAGAGCCGGCGGTCGCCCCGCCGCGAGTACACCGGCCTGCTCCAGGGCCGCGGCGCGGGCCAGCGCGTGGCCGGCGGCCAGCGGGCGGTCGGGGCGCGGCCGCCGGCTCGCCGGTAGCCGCGCTCGAAGGCCGCCCACCGCGTCGGCGGGACGCCGCCCACTCGGCTTCCGGCGACCCGAGGCCCGCGTCGGACCAGTCGAGCAGCGCCGCCGGCGCCCCGTCGGCGACCAGGACGTTGCAGGCCCGCAGATCGCCGTGGCGCCACCCGCGGACCGTCCGGGCGCCGGAGTCCCGCGCGCGGCCCGGACCAGCTCCACCACCCGGCCGGGGAGGCCGGCCGAGCGGACCTGCTCCGACGCCACGTCATAGCGTTCGCGTCGGCGCGGCAGCGGATGGGCGCCGCGGTCGAACGGCGCCGGATCCGCGAGCCGGTGCAGCCGGGCCGCGGCCCCGCCCACCAGCGCCCAGTCGGCGTCGGACGCGGGCTCCCGCCCGTCCACGCGACGGTAGACCTGGTAGGGGGCGCCGCAGGCGAGCACGCCCGAGGCGCGGCCGTACGGCGCCGGAACCCCCACCCGGCGTGCCTCCGCCCACTGCCGTTCCTCCGCGGCGACCCGCAGCGCGAAGCTGACCCCGACCCGGACCACCAGCCCGGCGCCGAGCAGCACGACGCAGTTGCTGCCGGAACGGGTGCTGAACACGCCGCCCGGTTCCAGCGCCGCGAGCACGGCGGCCGCCTGCTCGACCAGGCGGTCCGCCGCCGGACGGTCCCCCGCCGGGCCGTCCCCAGCCGGGCCGTCCGCCGCCGGGCCGTCCGCCGCCGGCCGTCCGCCGCCGCGCCGTCCCCAGCCGGGCCGGACCCGCTCATCGGGTGAGGATGTCCGCCGCGGCCGTGGCGACCCGCTTGGCGTCCTCGGGCGACATCTGCGTGCCGAGCACCAGCACCCGGTTCCACAGCGCCGTCTCCACCGCCGCCAGGTGCTGCTCGCGCTCCCCCCACCAGCCGCGTTCGCGCATCCACGGCTCCACCCACGGCATCGAGATCAGCGCCGGGTACGCCCAGGCGGGGATGCCCTCGGCCGTGAGCGCGTCCACCAGCCAGTCCCGGTGCCCGTCCCACTCCTCGTCCAGGACGACCGCGATGTCGAACCACGCCGGGGTGGCGTCCAGTCCGGGCGCGACCTGGATGGTGCGCAGTCCGGCCTCGGCGAACGCGTCGGTGAGGGCCCGGGCGGTGCTGTTGCGCGCGGCGACGCGTTCCGGCAGTTCCTGGAGCGCGGCGAGGCCGAGCGCCGCCTCCATCTCACCGCCGCGGAAGTTGTAACCGGGGAACACGCCCTCGAAGTTGCCGCTCTTGCCGTGGTGCGCGAAGGTGCGCATGCGCCAGTCGATCTGCTCGTCGTCGTAGACGTTCAGTCCGCCCTGGCCCGCGGTCACCAGCTTCTTGTGGCTCCCGGCGAAGGAGCCGATGTCGCCGAACGAGCCGACCGGCCGGCCGCGCAGCGTGGCGCCGTGGGCCTGTCCGCCGTCCTCGACCAGGAACCGGCTGCCCGCGGTGCGGTGGACCGCCTCCACGTCGGCGACATTGCCGAGGAAGTGGGTGATCAGCGACGTGTGGATGTCGTGCCCCTCCACCCACGCGCTGACGTCGTCGACACACAGCAGGGTGGTCGGATCCGTGGGCAGGAACACCGGCCTGGCGCCCAGGTGGTAGATCACGTTGAGGCTCGCCACGAAGCCCGAGTCGCTGAGCGCCACGGCGTCACCCTGCTCCACACCGAGGGCGAACAGCGCGGTCTGCAGGGCGGCGGTGCCGGAACTGTGGAAGAACGCCTTGCCGCGCCCGGTGTACGCCGCGAACTGCTCCTCCAGGCGCTTGCTGTACGGGCCGCCGCCCCAGTGGACGGTACGGCCGCTGCGCACGATCTCGGCCACGGTGTCCGCGGCCGACCGGGCTATACCGCTTTCCTCATAAGGGAGTTCGTCGAAGCGAGGGGTGCCGCCGTTGATGGCGAGGCGGCGGTCGGCGCGGAGCTCGTCGGGTGTGCGCATGGGCGGGAAGTCCTCTCGTGGTCCGTCAAGGCTGAGTTGCCTGGTTCGGGTCAGGTGTTCAAGTCGGGCGTCCGGAAGGGCCGTTCGGGCGGGCCGGCTCAGATGGGCCGTTCAGGCAGGCCGGTTCCGGCAAGCCGTTCAGATGTGCCGGTTCAGGCGGGCGTCGCGACCGCGCTCCGGCGGGCGAGTCCGACGATCGCCGCGGCCACCTGGTCGGCCCCGTCGCCTTCGGGGTGAGCGCGGAGAAGCTCCGGCCCGGGGCCGCGCTCGCGCTCAGCGCCTTCCGCAGCCCGTCGGTGATCGCGCGGCCGGCCCGGGCCCGGTCCACGGGCGAGCGGGCGACGCCGGTGATCCGCGACTGGATGCGCTCGACCGCGTGGTCCTCGCCCCGCGCGTGCCAACGGGCGACCGTGTCGCGCGCGAGCATCCACTGCGGCCAGCCGACCACGAACGAGGGGTCGCACCGGGCCGCGACCAGTTCGGCGTTCAGCACCTGGCTGAGGTTCTGCGGCGGCAGCAGAGCGGCGGTCCGGCCCATCGCCGCGAGTTCCAGGATCGTGGTGAGACCGGGCGAGGTCAGAACGACCTCCGCCGACTCCAGCAGGGTGAGGAACCGGTGGTGCGGCTGCGGCCCGACAACAGGCCGCGGAAGTCCTTCCGGCAGCGACAGCGCGGCCGCGTCGACATTGCCGGTGATCACCACATCGGTGATGCCGCTCGACGCCAGCGCGGTCAGCGCGGCGGACAGCACGAGATCCAGGTAACTGCTGTCCCCCGGCCCGGAGAACGGCGAGTGCAGGCCGCCCACGTTGATCAGCGCGTGCCCGCGCCGGGCGTCGGCACCGACGTGCTCCCTGCCGACCGCCCGGCCCACGATCGGCTCCACCCAGCGGAGGTTGGCCACCGAGGCCATCACCTGCGCGGCCGGCCCGGGCAGCGGCAGCGTCCGCTGCGCGCAGTAGACGCTCACGTCGAACGGGACCGGGTCGTGCGACGTCCACAGGAAGGGCAGGCTGTCGACATACACGACCGGGCAGCCCGCGGCTTCGAGCGCGGTCGCGGCATGCGGATCCAGCACGACGAGGGCGACATCGGGCCGGACCGCCCGGACCACGCGGCGGATGTCCGCCGGATCCCCGACGTCGCACTCCTCCCAGGAGTTCAGCAGGCCCTCGCCGAACACCGGCCGGCCGAGCCGGGTCCCGATCCCGGTGATCTCGGCCGGCGTACCGGCCCGCAACGCGCTGAGGATGCTGGAGAGCTTGCCCGCGCTGCCCCAGCCGAAGTCCACGCCGACGACCAGGATGCGCAGCCGTCGGTCAGCGGCGGACATCGCTGCCGCTTCCGGCCAGTTGCTCGTAGCCGAACGGGCCCGAGGTACTCGGGTAGCCGATCAGCTCGAAGGCGTCCCGCGACTCCCGGGCGCTGGTCCGCAGGCGGTCCAACTCCGCCAGCAGGGAGTCGAGTTCGTCCTCGGCCCAGCGCTCGGGCAGGGGCCGGACGCTCATCGGCGTCACCGCGCCCATCCCGGCATCAGCCGCGGGAAGGCCGCTCCTGGTCGGACAGCAGCACGATGGGCACGCCCAGCGCCGAAGCCCAGCCCAGTTCGATCAGGACGCCCGGCGAGGGCGGGTCACCGAGGATCGCACACACCACGTCGGCGTGCTGCATCGCGACGTGATCGGCGGGCGTACAGATCTCGGGCAGCAACCACCCCTCGCCCCACGACTCGTTGTGGTGGGCGTTGAAAACCGCGTGCCCGTGCGACAGGAGGTGTGTGCGCAGCCGCTCCAGCAATTCGGCCTTGTCCGGCAGGAGCCGCCCGGCAGACCAGTCCATCCATTGCGTATAGGGACCGGCGAGAAAGACTTTGGCCACCGATGATCTCCAGTCAGTCAGAGTCGAGCGGGTGAACTGGTGCAGAACCGTCGGGGGAACTCCAGCACAATGCCCCGCGCCGGAGCGAGAACAATCGCCGCTTTGCTGGACTCCCACACCCTCCGACCTGGTCTTTTTCTCTCGAATACGAACTATGGCCGTTCGTTGAGGCGCTCCGGTCGCACCCGGCGGCCCCGCCGACGGCGCGTCAACGATCTTCGATAGTTCACGTTCGGGAGCAGAACGCGAGGTGGGAACGGGTGCGGCTCCACCAAGGCGTCGATCGCGCTCGCTCAGCCGGCCGGGCCTGTGCTGGAGTTCCCCTGACGACGGGCCGGCTTCCGATGCCTCCGGTTCCAGTATTGGGGATTCAACAGATGGCAATTCCGAGTGCCGCAGCAGCATCACCGACCGACCGGGTTTCACCACTCGTCCCGCTGATCGACGAAGGCGGCCGAGAACCTGTGTTCTGCGTCCACCCCATCAACGGCGAGGTCGGATTCATGAGCGACCTCTTCGACATGGCCGAACTCGACCGGCCGGTCTTCGGGCTGCGCGCACCCGGCATGGACGGCGAGCGCGAGCCGTTCCGGACCTTCTCCGGACTGGCCGACCACTATCTGCACGCGGTGCGGTCGGTGCAGCCCGAAGGTCCCTACTACCTGGCCGGATACTGTCTCGGCGGCGACGTCGCCTACGAGATGGCCGCCAAACTGCGCGCGCAGGGCGACAGGGTCTCCTTCGTCGGCGTCTTCGACCCGGCGGTACGCGACTACTCCGCGCGGGACTACGACGACAACGCGCTGCGGCAGTACCGGCTGAACGATCTGCTGGACGTCTGCCGGGAGTCCGGACGTGACCTCGGCGAACTCGACGTGAGCACCGACACCGGAAAGGCGGAACTGGTCCGGACCCTGCGCGAACTCGGACGGCTGCGCTCCTCCGACCAGGTCCGGCAGCTCGACTGGCGGGTGGAGGTCTGGGTGGCCAATATGCGCGGCATGCTGGCCTACGCCAAGCCCGAACTCGACGTCACCGTCGACATCTTCGTCAGCGACGAGGACCTGGTGCGGGTCGCCGTCGAATCCGACGACAGGTTCCATGCGCCGGTCCGGGTCCACAATTTCTCCGGCGACCACGACTTCCTCTTCGAGTCACGGCACCTGGCATCGGTGCTGCACGACTCGATGGACGACCGCACGCACGACGCCAAGGGCTAGCGGGCGGTCATGGGTCATCTATCCGCGAACGGGATCTCGTACACCCTGCCGGACGGCCGGACGCTGTTCTCCGACGTGTCGTTCCGGGTCTCGGCCGGTGACGTCGTCGCGCTGATCGGCGCCAACGGGGCCGGGAAGACCACGCTGCTGCGCGTGCTGTCCGGGGAGCTCACCCCGCCGAGGGCAGTGTGCAGGTGCAGGGCGGGCTCGGGGTGATGCCCCAGTTCATCGGCTCGGTGCGGGACAGCCGCACGGTGCGCGACCTGCTGCTGGCCGCCGCCCCGGCGCGGCTGCGGCAGGTGGCGGGGCTGCTGGACCGCGCCGAGTCGGCGCTGCTGGAGAGCGACGAGGAGCCGGCCCAGCTGGGCTACGCCGAGGCCCTGGCCGGCTGGGGCGACGCCGGCGGCTACGAGCTCGAAGTGCGCTGGGACAAGGCCACCACGGCGGCGCTCGGCCTGCCCTTCGACCAGGCCCGGTTCCGCGAGGTCAGCACGCTGTCCGGCGGGGAGCAGAAGCGGCTGGTGCTGGAGGTGCTGCTGCGGGGCCCCGAGCAGGTCCTGGTGCTGGACGAGCCCGACAACTACCTCGACGTGCCCGGAAAGCGCTGGCTGGAGCAGCAGTTGGCGGAGACGGACAAGGCGGTCCTGCTGGTGAGCCACGACCGGGAACTGCTGGCCGAGGCCGCCACGCACATCGTGGCCGTCGAGGCCAGGACGGCCTGGACGCACGGAGGCACCTTCGCCACCTGGCACGCCGCACGCGAGGCCCGCTGGGAGCGGACCGCCGAACTGCACCGGCGCTGGGACGAGGAGCACCAGAAGCTGAAGGACCTGGTCCGCCGGCTCCAGCAGCAGTCGGCCATCAGCGACGCGATGACCTCGCGCTACCACGCGGCGCAGACGCGACTGCAGAAGTTCGAGAAGGCCGGGCCGCCCGCCGAACTGCCCACCCGGCAGCGGCTGGCACTGCGGCTGAAGGGCGCCCGCACCGGTGTCCGGGCCGTCGTCTGCGAACAGCTCGAACTCGCCGGTCTGATGGCGCCGTTCGACCTCGAGGTGTTCTTCGGCGAGCGGGTCTGCGTGCTCGGCTCCAACGGATCCGGCAAGAGCCACTTCCTGCGCCTGCTCGCCGAGGCCGCTCCCGGCGAACCGCGGACGGTGGAACACTCCGGCGTCCGCCGGCTCGGGGCACGGGTGGTGCCCGGGCTCTTCGCGCAGACACACCAGCACCCGGAGTGGCTCGGGCGCGCCCTGGTGGACATCCTGGGGCACGGCGACGGCGGCCGGGCCGGTGTCGATCGCGGCACGGCGATGGCGGCGCTGGGCCGGTACGGCCTCGCGGCGGGCGGCGACCAGCGTTTCGAGACCCTGTCCGGCGGTCAGCAGGCGCGGTTCCAGGTGCTGCTGCTGGAGCTCTCGGGCGCGACGCTGCTGCTGCTCGACGAGCCGACGGACAACCTGGACCTGGTCTCGGCCGAGGCCCTTCAGGAGGCACTCACCGAGTTCGTGGGGACGGTGGTCGCGGTCACCCACGACCGGTGGTTCGCGAAGTCCTTCGACCGCTTTCTGGTCTTCCGCGCCGACGGCCGCGTGGTGGAGACGGACACCCCCGTATGGGACGAGCGCCGCGTCGCGCGGCAACGCTGATCCGAGGAGACAAGATGGACCTGATCACCGTACGCCGGGTGACGGCGGACGACTGGGAGCTGTGGCGCGACCTGAGGACCGCCGCCCTGACCTCCGCACCGGAGTTCTTCGGCCCCTCCCCCGAGGGGCTGCACGACCTCGGCGAGGAGGAGTGGCGCGAGCTGCTGGACCCCGGCTTCGGTATGAAGGTGGTCGCCTTCGCGGGCACGGAACCGGTGGGGCTCGCAGCCGTCTGGCTCCCGCCGGAGCAGGATCGGGCGCCGAACAGGCGGGCGGAGCGGCGGCGGTCGAAGCGGCGGCGGTCGCGGAGGGCCACAGCCTGTGGGTGCGGCCCGGCCGGCGCGACCACGGCGTGGCCCGTCTGCTGATCGCGGACGCGGTGGCGTGGGCACGGGAGCAGGGCTCCGCCTCGCTCTCGGTCTGGACGGTCGCGACCAACCACCGGGCCCTGGCGGTGCTCGTACGCTGCGGGTTCCGCGTCACCGACACCCACCAGCCGCATCCGCGTGACCCGGGGATCCAGCTGCGGCAGTCCAGCTACCCGTTCCCGGAGAACCGGCGTCCGCTCACCGCCGCGGCGGGGAAGGGCACCGCCCCGTGAGCACGACGGCCCTGCCCCCGCACCCCCGCTGATCCAGCGGTGGAACGCCACCGACCGGGAGTTCGCGACCGGCGCCACCCTGCCCGTCCTGCTGGACGCGGCCGCCACGGCGCATCCGGACGCTCCCGCCGTCCGCACCACCTCCGGCGTCGCGCTCACCCATGGCGAGCTCGCGGCGGCGAGCCGGCGGATGGCCCGGGCGCTGGTCGCGTCCGGGGTCCGGCCGGGCACCCCGGTCGCGCTGCTCGTCGACCATCTGCCGGAGGCGGTCGCCGCCGTCCATGCGATCGTCCGGGCCGGGGCGTTCTACGTCCCGCTCGACCCCAGGTGGCCGGTGCGGCGCACCGCCGACGTCATGGAGTCGATCGGTGCGCGGCACCTGGTGGTGACCGCCGGCCACCGGGCCGCCGCCGCGCACCTCCAGGACGCTCTCGCGCAGGCACCGTCGGTCGTCGTGGCGGAGCTGCTGCCCGGCCCGGACACCTGGCGCCCGGCCCACGTCCCGGAGCCGGACGACCTCGCCTACACGATCTTCACCTCCGGCTCGACCGGGCTCCCCAAGGCCGTCGCGATCCAGCACACCGGCGTCGTCAACCTGATCGACTGGTTCAACCGCCGCAACGGGGTCGGGCCGGACGATGTCCTGCTCCAGACCGCCGCGTTCAGCTTCGACCTCTCCGTCTACGACCTCTTCGGCACGCTGGCCGCCGGAGCCAGCATCCTGCTGCTGCCCGCCGCCGAGCTCGGCGATCCGGAGCAGATCGCGGACGCGCTGGTGGACCACGGGGTGACCCTGTGGAACTCGGCGCCCGCCCTCTTCACCACGGTGTCGTTCTTCCTCACCGACGACTCCCGCGACCGGCGCGGGCACTGCGCCGGATCTTCCTCAGCGGTGACTGGATCCCGCTCGGCACGCCCGCACTCGTCCGGGAGGAGTTTCCCCGGGCGACCCTGGTGGCGCTGGGCGGCGCCACCGAGGCATGTGTCTGGTCCAACGACTTCCCGGTCCGGGAGGTGGACCCGCGCTGGCAGAGCATCCCCTACGGCACGCCGATGCAGAACGCGCGCTACTACGTCCTGCGCGAGGATCTGACCCCCTGTGAGCTCGACGAGCCCGGGGAGCTGTTCATCGCCGGTGTCTGCGTCGCGCAGGGCTACCTCAACGACCCCGAGCTGACCGCGCGCCGGTTCCTGCGCGATCCGTGGGACGACGGCGACCCGGGCCGGCGGATGTACCGGACCGGCGACCGTGCCCGCTGGACGTCCGACGGCCTGGTCGAGTTCCTCGGCCGGCTGGACTCCCAGGTCAAGGTGCGCGGCTACCGGATCGAGCTCGGCGAGGTCGAGCAGGCCGCCCGGCACGTCCCCGGCGTCGACGAGGCGGTGGCCGTGGCCGCGGGCGACCCGCGCGACCCGTTCGTCGCGCTCGCGCTGCGGACGACCGGGGCGTTGGACCTGGCGACCGTCAGGGTCCAGCTCGCCGGGCGGCTGCCCTCGTACATGTGCCCCGCCCGCGTGCTGATCTCCGAGGCGCTGCCGGTCGCAACACCGGGAAGGTCGACCGCGCCGCGCTGCGCCAGGCCTTCACCGACGGCGCCGGCTCCGGCCTCGACACCTGACCAACAGCCTTACACCCTGGGGGAGATGTGAACACCGAACGGTACGACGTGGTGATCGTCGGAGCGGGGCCGGCCGGCCTCTCGGCCGCGGTCATGCTGGGCCGCGCGAAGCGCAGCGTCCTGCTGCTGTCCCTGCCCGGGCGGCGCAACTCGTCGGCGACGAGCGTGCACAACGTGCCGTTCGCCGACGGAGCGGCCCCGGCCGAGATCTACGCCAAAATGGAGAGCGACGCACTGCGCTACGGCGTCGAGATCCGCTGGGAGGAGGCCCTCACCGCGAGCACCCGGGACGACCACGTCGTCGTCGAGGGCGCCCGGAGCGGGCCGGTCCAGGCCCGGCGGCTGCTGCTGGCAGCCGGCAGGGTGGACGAGCTGCCGTCATGGCTCCCCGACGGGGTCTGGGGCAGGTCCGCCTTCGACTGCCCCTACTGCCACACCCACGAGCGCGACGGCGGCGCCTATGTCTGCGTGGGACACAACGCCGAGGCCCTGAAGCTGGCCGCGCTCGTCGGCCAGTACGCCACCCGGCTGACCGTCGTCCTCTCGGACCCGGAAGCGGCGCGGAGCCCGCTCGCCGGCCTGCTCGCCGAACGCGGCACCGACATCCTTGTCGACACGGTCGCGCGGTCGGCCCTGCTGCCCTCCGGCTGCCTCGAACTCACCACGGCCCTCGGCACCGCGCTGACCGCCGACACCCTGCTCCTCGCCGACGTGGCCCGGGCCAACCGCCGCCTGCCCGAAGCCCTGGAACTCGACTTGACCGCCCAGGGATTCCCGGAGACCACCCTCTACGGCCTCACCTCCGACCCCCTGGTGTACAGCGCGGGCAATGTGGAGGGCTCGCCGTACTTCATGTGGACCGGCGCGGCCGCCAGCGGGATCAACGCCGCCCGGATGATCTGCGAGGACCTCGCGTTCACCACCGACCTGATGAAGCGTGGAGGCTGACCGATGACCAACTCCCCGACCACCGAGGAAGTACTCGCCGACCTGTGGGAGGAAGTCCTGGGCAAGCGCCCCGCCCCACCGCCAACTTCTTCGACCTGGGCGGCGACTCGATGCGGGCGGCCAAGCTGACCAGCCTGGTCAAGCGCACCCTGACCCGCAAGGTACGGATGATGCTGATCTTCGAGCAGAGCCACCTCGCCGACTACGCCCGCGCCGTCCAGCACCTCCTGGCCGAGGAGCCCTGAGCCGACGAAAGGGCGGTGACCTGCCTCCGGGCCCGCGGATGCCACGGACGGCTGGTGCTTCTGTCAGTCGTTGCGACTAATGTGCCGGTCATGTCGGATGGAATACGCGACGGCGGATCTCCCCTCAAGGGTTCGCCGGCACGGGGGTGGCCGCCGGGGGTCGTCGGCTGGTCGGGCGGGCGCGGGAGACCGAGGCCCTGCTGGGGGCGCTGGACGGGCTGAAGACGGCCGGCGGGCGGGCGATCGCGCTGGTCGGGGAGCCGGGCATCGGCAAGAGCGCGCTGCTGCGCGCGGCCGTCACGCACGCCAGGGCCGCCGGGGTCCGGGTGGACGCGGCCCAGGGCCAGTGCGCGGTCACACCCGTGCTCCCGGGCCTGCCACCGCTGCCGGACCAGCCCCGCGACGTACCCGAACGGACGGCGCGGGGCGGCGCCGCGGTAGTGGCCGTGGACGACCTGCACCGCCTGACGGCCCATCAGATCCCCGACCTGGAGCGGATACTCCAGGCGACTGCCACCGGTCCGCTGCTCTGCCTGCTGGCCTACCGGCAGCGCCAGCTCTCGCCGGCGCTCGCCGCCGTGCTGTCCCGGGCGATGTCCGCCGGCCTGCTTGAGGTGTGGCAGCTCGGTCCGCTCTCCCCGGACGCGACCAGGGAGTTGCTCGGCGACCGCCCCGACCTGGCGGAGCTGCACCGGGAGGGCCTGGGCAATCCGCAGTACCTTGAGATCATGGCCGCCGACGGCCAGGCGATCACCGTGGCCGGCACCGCGATCCTGGGTGAGCTGGCCGGTCTCGACGACACCGCGCTCACCGTGCTCCAGGCCGCAGCGGTGTTCGACCACCCGTTCCACCCGGAGCTGCTCGCCTCGGCCCTGGGAATGGAGCCGGCCGAGACCATGCGGGCACTGGACCTGCTCACCGGCCTCGACCTGCTGCGGCCGGCCGAGGTCAGATCGAAGATGGTTCTGCCGCCACCGGCGGTGAGTGCGGTCGTCTACCAGCAGCTCGAACCAACCGGTGCCGGGATCTGCACCGCCGTTCGGCGGCCGCGCTCGCCAAGCTGGCGGTACCGATCGCCCGGCGGGCCCACCATGTGGCGCGGTCCCTGGACCCGAACGAGCCGGAACACCTCACCACCCTGATCGCCGCCGCACGGGACGCGCTGCACACCTCGCCGGCGACATCGGCCAGGTACCTCGAGGTCGTACTGCCGCTGCTCCGGGAGGACGGGGAGCACTGGCACGAAGCGCGGGTGCTGCTCGCCCAGACCCGGCTGCTGACCGGCGACGCCGCCGAGAGCCGGGCCCTGCTCGACGCGCTGCGCCGCCCCGTGGCCGACGAGCCGCCGCACCGGAACCACGACCTGGCCGCACTCGCCGACGCGAGCCGCGTCGAACGGCAGCTCGGCCGCCACACCGAGGCCGCCGCCGTGGCCCGCGCCGGGCTCGCGGCCCTGGCCGACCGCGACTGCGCCACGGCAGGCGCCCTGCACGCCGAACTCGCCGACTGCGCCTACGACCTGCAGGACTACGCGAGCTGTCGGCAGCATGCCGAGACGGCCGCCGCAATCGCGCACCGGAACGGTGACCGGGTCGGCGAGGCCAAGTCCCTGGCCCAGGTGTCACTCGCGCACCTGTTCACCGGAGACCTGGCCGCGGCCGAACGTACGGCGGACGGCGCGGTCGAACTTGTCGACGCCATCTCCGACGCCGTCCTCCTGACCAATCTGGAGGCCCTGTACCAGGTGGGCATGACCGAGGGATCCTCGGCCGCCTGGCCGCCGCCGAGCGCCACCTCACCCGGGGCGCGGCACTGTCCCGGCGCACCGGGCAGACGTACATCCAGCCCGCGCTGCTGATGGCGCTGGCCAACGCCCAGCTGCGCTGCGGGAACCTGCGCCGCACGCTGGCCACCCTCGACGAGGCCGACCGGCACACCGGGTTCGCCGGCGACCCGGCGATCCAGTCGGTGCTGGCGATGATCCGCTCCGAGGTCCTGCTGTGGCGCGGCGGTGCCGCCGAGGTGCGGGAGGCGCTCGCCTCGGCCGATCGCGCCGCGGCGCTCGCCGAGGGCCAGTTCGTCACCTGGGCCGTCAACATCCGCTGCTTCCTCGCCGAACTCGTGCTGATCACCGGCGAGCCGGCCCGGGCGGGCCGGCTGCTGCTGGACGCCGCGGGCGGCCCCGGCCTGCCCCGGATCACCACCTGGCGGCAACCACGCTGCTACGAGACCCTGGCGCGGGTCGCGATGGCCGAGGGTGACTGGCGATGGCCGAGCACTGGGCGGATCTCGCCGAGGCCCGGGTCGACGAGCTGCCCTCCGCCGGCCGGCGCGGGTACGCCATGCGCGCACGGATGTGGGCCCACGCCATGCGCGGGGACGTCGAGCGGGCCCGGCTCAGCGGGCTGGCGGCGGTCGCGGACTTCACCGCCGGCGGTGAGCGCATCGAGGTGGCCCGCACCCTGGTCGCGGTGGCCAGGCTCGCGCTGGACGCCCTGCGCACCGAGCAGGTCGACGGCTGGCTGGACCAGGCCGGGGCGCTGGCCCAGCAGTGCGGCTCGGCCCGGCTGGCCGAAGAAGTCGCCCGGCAGCGGGCCCGGTTGTGCACCACGCCGACCGACCATGCTGCTCCCTCCGCTCCCGTCGCGTCCGGCACCCAGAGCGGTGCGGTCCCGGCCGTGCCGGGCGCGCCGACCGTGCTGGACCTGCTCACCGGACGGGAGCGGGAGATCGCCCACCTCGCCAGTACCGGCCTGACCAGCGGAGACATCGCCGGCGCGCTGTTCCTCAGCGTGCGCACGGTCGACAGCCACCTCGGCCGGATCTACCGCAAACTCGGTGTCTCCAACCGGGCCAGCCTCACCCGCGCCCTGCTCAGCGAGGCCGCGGGCGCCGACGCGTCAACCGGCCGGGCAGCGGCCGGGACCGTCGTCCCCCGGATGCGGGGCCTGGTCGCCCCCTGACAAAGTCCCGCCGGGTGACGGCCGGGGTGACCCCGGGCCAGATCCGGTCGGCGGATCCGGGAAGCGCACACGTCGTCCGGCTGCTGCTCGATCAGGGTCGGCCTGCGCCGAGCGGTTGCCGTTGACCGCGGCGGGGACAGTGGGGTGAACCGGAACAGCCTCGGGCGCACCGGTGTCCGGTGTCCACACCTGTCCACCGCCGGGCGTGATCAGGGCCTGACTGCGAACACCATGCCGATGTCGCCGGCCTGCTGCACCGGGTCCTGTTCGGCGCTGACCGCGAAGCCGTGCCTGAGGAACACCTCGCGGACCGTGTCGCCGTTCTGCTGCCAGCGCTCCACCTCGACCACGGCCTGGCGCACCAGCGGCCAGTGCCGTTCCTCGATGCCTGCGAGCACATCGAGTTCCGCGCCTTCCACATCGACCTTGAGCAGGTCGATCCGGTCGATGCCCTGCTCGTCGAGCACCGACGACAGGGGCCTGACCGTCACCCGGTGCGTCTCGAGCCGCCGCATCACCCGCAGCCTGCGGCCGACCAGCAGCGTGAGGAGGGGAGCAGGCATCCGGCGCAGCACCGGCCCCAGCCCGCCCTGGCGGATCATCGCCACAACGCTCGCGGTCACCCGCCGACACTCGGCATCGATGTTCCCCTGGTCCCGCAGAGCGGACGAGAAGATCGTGGCAGCCGGAACGTAACTGAAATCGAGCTCGTCGTCACCGGAAGCCAGCCCGTAAGGGAGCACGGTCAGACGCCCGTCGAAGAACTCGCGCGCATTGCGTTCGAGCGTCGCGTGGAGCGGCGGCATCGGCTCGAACGCGTAGATCCGCACATCCCCGTCCAGCCGCTCGAAGACGGCCGCCGAGAACACCCCGATGTTGGCACCCACATCAAGCACCACCGCCCCCGGCGGACACTCGACCCCATGGGTGAAGTAGCCCCCACCTCCTCACGCAGGAAGGACGCCTCCCAACGATTGACACTGTGCAGCTCAATCGTGCTCATGGCCATGACAAAGAGATATATCAGGACCAGAGCCAACAATCCAGACCCAGGACGCTCCGCACACCGCCCGGATGGACTGGCTCTGCTACACCATCCACCGCCTACAACAAGGGGACAGCTTGGCCCCGCGCCGCCGAACGACCCAGCTGTCCCGCGCACCCAGTCCGACAAGTTCGCCCAGAGGAAGGCCCTGGCGGACCGATCAACGAATACGACGGCTCCACTTCGTGCGAATGACGCGGCTACGAAATTGATGTCAGCGATGCACAGAAGCCCCACCAGAGGCAATCTGGCGGGGCTTCATATTTGCGCTCTCATGCTCGCACGAGCCGCAGGCGCGCGCGGAAATTTATACTCGGAAGGTCACCCTGGAGAACCCATCAAATTCACCAAGGCTCCGATAGTGATACTTGGCAATCTCCGCACTAGCATCAACCCCGCAGAAATATCGAACCCCTGGGGCCTTCCAGTAAATATAGTCCAGATTTGCCAGCCCATCCTCCGTGGAGCAGATCAGCCCTGGCTGTTCCGGAGAGAAGAGGACCAGCAAACTTGGATAGGAGGGACGACACCTCGATTCACGGCCTCGGACGCAAGATTTTCTTCTCCCACTTCAGCGACATTGATCGTCACGTGATTGACAGCCCTCCAATCAACGCGAGTCGGCGACCATGGAAGCTCAATCAACGATTCATGAAAAACCGTACAAGTACTGATGGGTGCCACTGATGCGCGCCCAGAGGCCACCCAGTCGACCAAGTGATCACTGTCGATATAGTTCATGTCTCGGCTCAGTTCAACGGGAAGTGGCTGATCATCTGGCGAAACTCGCCTTCAGTGGATTGACCCAGGATGATCGCCCCTCCGCGCCATCCCGAGTTGCGCTTCGGGCCGCTCGTCCTGTCCCACCAGTTGATATGGACACCCTTACCCGATTCAGGGTCTGGATCAAAGTCCATGCGCCAGCCGCGCAGCCCGTCCGGACTCTGCATTCCAGAATAGTACTGCCCCTTCAGTGGACCAAGCTCCTGAAGGAATGGGACCGCGTCATCCCCAGGCCAGCCGACGCACGGGCCGCACTTCGAGCATCGTTCAGGTTCGAGATGTGAACATGTGGCTCGTCGACGGTATTGCAGTTGTGCACCAGGACCGGCGTTGTACCGGCCAGTACATAGTACGTGTGGAGCTGCTGGACGGTGAGGTTCCAGCGGTCGGCGGCGCCGGGGGTGACCTTGGTGGCGACGACGGTGGGGTGCTGGCCGTTGGTGCTGGCGAGCTTGTCGTGGGGCTTGAGGTGGTCGGCTCGGGTCCAGTGTGGGTGGTGTCGTCCCAGAAGGGATGGTTGGCGGTGGTGTGGATGACCGAGGTGTGACCGTGGCCGTTGCCGACAGTCAGGTCGAGGAGGTCGGTGTCGTGGTTGATCCAGACGTGCTGGACGGTCCGGCCGCCCTCGTCCTTGCCGGTGGTGGGATCGGCCGCCTCGACCTTGTCGCCCACCTTCAGGCTGCTGATGGCCACGGTCGTGCCGTCCGCCATCAGCACCAGCGTGGTCGGGGCGAAGCTGCACGTGGGCCCGCCTCCGCCGCCTGCCTCGAAGCTGTCGGCTCCGGCGATATTGGCGACAACGGCGGCGCCGACCGAGAGGCCTTCGTAGCCGGCTCCTGCGGCAGCTGCGCTGACTGCCGCGGAGCTCCCGGCTATTCCGGCCATCAGCGCCGAGCCAGTCACCCCGATGGACTCAGTTGCAGCCATACCTGCGGCTATGGCGACCTCAGGTGCGAAGACCACGAGAGCAACAACAGCTGCGGCGACCAGCAGCAACAGCATCTCTTCTTTGAGTTCCGCCGAATGGACTTCCACCTGGCAGACCACGTTGTACCAGGAGCAGTGGCGGTGGGCTGCGGATGCCTCAGCCCTCGCCCTCTCTTCGGCCAGCGCCTTGGCCTTCTCCTCGGCCAGTTCCTGCGCCTTGGCCTGGGCCTCGGCCTGGGCCTCGGCTGCGGCGTATGCCGCGTCGTATGCCTGCGCCGCGAGGGTCGCCGCCTCTTGCTGCTGGGGCGTTTCGCTGGCGTAGATCTTGCTCATGTTCTCGGTGGCCTGCTGGCCGCTCTGAACCCATTCCTGCTCGCAGGCCGCGTCGCAGCCGTCCGGGCCGGGGTTGTACACGTGCAGGCCGGTGGGGTCGCTGCTGCTGGTGGGTTGTCAGCCGCGTAGGTGTAGCCGTTGAACTGCTGCGGGTCGCTGCCCAGGACCGGGTCGAGGCTGATGAAGCGGCCGAGGGTGGTGTCGTACTCGCGGGCGCCGATCGTGGTGAGCTGGTCGGCGCTGTCCTGGGGTTTGTCGAGGTAGCCGTTGGGGTCGAGCCAGCTGCTGCCCGGGCTGGCGCCGCGCGGGCACCGTAGGGGGTGTACTGCTGCCAGGAGGGATTCGCGGCCGTGCTGTCCAGGCTGAGCGTGGCCGTGCTGCTGTTGTCGGACAGGACGAAGCTGTAGTTCGAGTTGGTCAGGACCGCCTGGCCCCCGCCGGGCAGTGCGTAGGAACGCACGTCGTTGAGGGAGTTCGTGCTGGTGACGTAGGTGACCTGCTGGTCGGGCAGGAAGAGGGTGGTGATGTTGGGGTCGGTGCGCTCGACGACGTTGCCGTCGGCGTCGTAGTAGTAGCTGCTGGTGCTGCTGCCGGTGGTGGCGGTGTACAGCTGGCCCTCGTCGTTCCAGGCGAGGGACTGCGTGCCGCTCGGGGTGGTGCGGGAGGTGGTCTGGCCCAGGCCGTTGTAGCAGTAGCTGCTGGTGGAGGTGCTGCCGCCGGTGGTGACCGCGTTGGCCAGAGTGTGCACACCGCTGCTGGTGCCGGTGCAACTCGGGTCGCTGCCGCCGTAGTTGTAGTTGACGGTGGTGTCGGTGCCGCCGGTCAGCGAGTGCTGGACCTGGGTCTTGGGCTGCCCGATGGCGTCGAAGGTCCAGTTGGTCCAGTAGGCGCTTCCGGCGATGCCGTCACCGACGGTGGTGGCGCTGGGCTGGGTCGCGCAGCTGCCCGCGGTGGTGCTGGTGGTCCAGGCCTGGCTGAGCCGGTCCAGGGCGTCGTAGTTGTAGCACTGGGTCTCGGTGGCGGAGCCGTTGCGGACGTCGGTCTCGGAGGTGACGTTGCCGGACGGGTCGTACCCGTAGCTGGTGTCGTCCATCGGCGTGCTGGACACGGCGGTGTTGACCACGTTCTGGTCGGTCAGCGCCCCGGTGTGCTCGTCGTAGGTGTCCGAGACGGTCGCCTTGTTGGTGGCCGAGCCGATGACCTCCTGGGCGACCTGGCCCAGGCCGGTGTACGAGGTGTTCTGGGCGTAGCCGTTGGTGCCGCCCAGGGTGCAGGGCTCGTCCAGACCGCTGTAGGCGCAGTAGCCGGTGGTCAGCACCTCGGACGGCATGCCTCCCGCGGCCGGGACGAGAGTGGCCTTGGGCAGACCGGTGGTGGGGCTGTAGGTGTGCTGGTACGCGTAGCTCCCGGACAGGCCGCCGGTGCCGGGCACCGTGTACGTCTCACCCGTGGATTCGGAGAAGACGTTGAAGCCCTTCTCCTGCGTGGTGAAGGTACCGGCCGGCGTGTAGGAGCTCTCGGTGGTGAGGTGACCGATCGGGTCGGTCACCCCGGCGACGCCGTTGCTGTTGTCGTACACCCACGAGGCGACCTCGTTGGCGGCGGACTGGTTGGCGGTGGTGGCGTCGTACTCGGCGGTCTTCCGGTTGAGCGCGTCGTAGGTGTACGAGAGCGTGTGCCCGGCGGAGTCGGTGCTCTGGAGCGCGTTCCCCTCGGCGTCGTACACGGTCGGGGACGCGCTGGTGCCGGAGTCGGGGTCGGTGGTGCTGGTTGTCTGGCCGAGGAAGTTGTAGTTCGTGGCCCAGGTGTCACCGTCGGCGTCGATGGTCTGCCAGGCGCGGCCCTGCGGGTTGAAGGTGTACTTGGTGGCCTGGGTGCTGCCGCCGGTGACCGCCGCCGTGGTGAAGCCGCCGGTGGTGCCGGTGGTGACGGTCGGCGCGACCGAGTACTCGTCGAGTTCGGTGGTGCGGCCCAGCGCGTCGGTCTGGGTGGCGCTGGCGCTGCCGCCGGTGGGCGGCACCGTGACGGTGCTGTTGCCGAGGTACTGGGTGTAGGCGGTCTGCTTGACGACCGAGTCGTCGAGCGAGGTGACCACCGTGGGGCGGCCGAGACCGTCGAAGGAGGTCTGGGTCTGCTCGGTCGACTTGTTGTCCGGGACGGTGACCAGCGTGCCGTTCGGGCTGGAGGTGTTGTCCCAGTAGTCGCTGTTGGTCTTGTAGGTCCAGCCGTGGGTGTCGTAGAAGGTGTCGCTGATGATCCGGCCGGCGGTGGTGGACACGGCCTGTGCCTGGGTCTGGCGGACCCGCATCAGCGCGTCGTACAGGGTGGTGGCGGTCGAGTAGCCGGATTCGTCGTTGAGGGTCTGGGTGGTCACCACCACGGGCGCGGTGGTGCCGGCAGCAGGGTAGCTGTAGCTGTCCAGCTCGTTCGCCGGGGAGGTGGTGGCACGCGAGTTCTCCCACACCGCGATGCTGCGGCCCAGGCCGTCGTAGTGGACGGTGCTGACCACCCCGTTCAGGTCGGTCGAGGTCAGCGTCAGATCACGCTCGGGGTCCAGCGTGGTGCTGGAGGTCTGGCCGAGCGCGTTGGTGGCCTGGATCCTGGTGGTGGTCAGGTAGGAGGTGTCGGTGTAGGCCGTGGTGGTCTTGTTGCCGTCGGCGTCGTAGGCGACGACCGGCCGGCCGTAGGGGTCGTAGGTGGTGGCGGTGGCGGTCTGGTAGGTGAACGCGGAACCGTTGTACCCGTTGGCGTCCTGGACGACGGAGACGTCGCCGAGGGTGGGCGCCGCCTGCGGCCAGGTGGGCGAGGCGGGCTGCGGCCAGGTGGTGGCCATGGCCGGGCTGTCGTAGAAGGTGCGTGTGTCGGAGATGACGTCGGTGGACTTGTTCAGCGACGACGGCGCGGTGAGCGCGTTGGTCTGCGCGGCGGTGGGCGCGCTCGCCCCCGCCGGGGAGGTTCCGCCGCAGGGCTTGTCGTCGGTCTCGGTCTCCGAGACCAGGCCCACCAGGTTCAGGCTGATGTTGGCGGGCGCGTAGCTGGTCTGGGTGCAGGTCTCCTGCGTGCTGGAGGGCCCGGCCAGGGACAGGTCACCGTGGCTGTAGCTGAGCAGCGGCATGCCGAAGGTCGGTGAGCCCGCGGTCGTGTCGAAGGAGACGTCGGTCTCGGTGGTGCGCCAGCCCGGTGAGCTGCCGGTGATCGCCTGGCGGTTCCAGGTCTCCACCTGCCCGACCACGTTCGCGGTGACGGCCGGCAGGCCGGAGCGGGTGCGGGTGGCGGTGGCCGGTGAGACCCAGTACGAGTTGATGGTGGAACTGTCGACCGGGCCGCCGTTGTAGGTGTAGGAGGCCGTCTCCAGGACGTCTCCGGCGAGCTGGTCGCTGTCGGTGTGGCTGCCGCCCTGCGAGTCCGTGAGGGTGACCGAGCGGTTCTGGGTGGAGGAGAGCCAGTCCCCGTCCATGCCCCGGTAGAACCACGACTCGGACTCGGTGAGCGGGTCGACGCCCTGTCCGGTCAGGGTCTGCACGTCGCCGTAGCCGCGCCACTGGCCGTAGGTGCGGTACTTGGCCTGGACGAGCTCGTTGTCGTCGTAGTGCCAGGCGGCCGGGCCTGGGTACTTGTACTGGGTGAACAGGCCCGCTGATCCGCCGGAGGGATCCGACTGGGAGACGGACTTGACGACGTACTTGTTGAACCAGTCCAGGTAGTTGTCGCCCGCCGGGCTCCACTCCACCGGGAAGCACGAGCTGGTGTTGGAGGACGGGTTCAACGAGGCGATGCTGGTGGGCGTACAGGGTCGACCAGCTCGTAGACGATGCTGATCACGCTGTTGGACTCGGTCGTGATCGCGGTCAGCCGGTACCGGTTCAACGGGCCGAGGCCGCTGCCCGCCCCCGTCGTGTAGTTGACCCGGTTCGCCATCATCTCGTAGGCGAACGACTCGCTCTGGGCCGGCGGGGACGTGCCGCCCGCGGTGGTGTCTTCCCCGGTACGGGTGATGGTGTCCAGTTGCAGCGTGGAGGTGTTGTAGGTCCCGGTCGTCGGGATGCCCTCGGTCAGCGCGTAGTTGTCGACCGTGTTGTAGCTGGTTCCGTTCCACTGCTCGGCGGCGATGCTGGCCAGCCGTACCGTGGAGAAGTACGCCGGGCCGTAGTTGCTACAGGTCGCACCCTTGGCACAGGACAGGTCCCATGGGACATCCGGCCAGTTGGCGGCGGTCTGCGTGCCGCAGCTCCCGGTGAAGCAGCGGTCGCCGGGGGTGAAGGCGATCCGGTCGGCGACATTGCCGTAGGCGTTGGGATCGGTGAACCCGTAGTCGATGTGGTTCAGCTGGCTGTCGCGGACATAGAGGTAGCTGTTGGCGCCGTTCTTGGCACCGTTGTCACCGGCGTAGTAGTTGGTGTTCTGCGTGTAGTAGTAGGACATGGCGTTGCCGTGGAGGTCCTTGACGTAGTCAAGGTGCCACCGGTAGGCCATGGTGCACTCGGAGGAGGTGAACCCTGCCGAGCTGTAGCACGGGTCGCCGGACTGCGAGGAGTACACCGGCTCGTAGTCGACGGAGTTGGTGGTGGGCTTGCCCGAGGACCAGCCCGGCAGTTCGTTGAGCCCGAACTCGTACACCGTCCCGAGCGGTCGGTCACGGTCCAGTAGTCGGTGTTGTAGGTGCCCGAGCCGTTGTTGGAGTTGGCCACCTGCGTGACCACGTCGCCGTTGTCATTGCTGGAGTGCCAGTGCCCCTTGGCGTCCTGGATCAGCGAGACCGAGGAGCCGTCCAGCGACATGGTCAGGATCGGCCCGTCGTAGCACATGTCCCCCGTCTGCTCCGACGCCGGCAGGGTGACCCCTTCGGGCTGGTCGGCGCAGGTGACAAAGGACTGCTCGATGTACGAGTCCGCCATCGACCAGCCGTCGCCGATCCACGAGGACTGCGCCTGGGTCGCGGCCGTCTGCCCGTCCACGCTGCCCGAGTCGTAACCGAGTTGCACCGTGGGACGAGCGACGAAATCGCGGGCGGCAGCGTGAGCGGATAGGTGTAGTCGAAGGAGCCGGAAGAGCCGCCCGAACTCCAGCTGCCGGACGGCTTGAGCGAGGTCGCACCGTACTGCCCGCCGGCGCTGCCGCCGTCGGGAGTGGTGGACGAGGTCAGCGCGACCACCATCCCCGCTGCCGGAGGCCGACGCCGCGGCGGGCGACGTGGCCGCACCGGCGACCGCGTTCGCCCTTGCACCGGAGGCAGCCGAGGTACCGGAGGCAGCGGGCGCGGCCGCGGCCATGGTCACGTCGGCCGACACCGACTGCGTCGCCGCGTCGTTGCTGCTCGGCAGGGGCGACTGCACCCGGCATGCCGCGAGCTGCGGGGTCGTCAGCGCACATGCGGGCAGTTCCACCAGGTGCAGGCGCTGAGCGTAGTCACCACCGTAGGCCTGGGCGAACGACCCGTAGTCGATGCCGAGGCGCACCGGGCCACGGCCGCCCCCCACCGGGGTCACCTGCGCCAGGACACCGCTGACCCCGGCGGACGCCGCCGCGCTGCGCGCCAGCACCTTCACGCCAGCGACGACGGCCCGGTGTCGGCACCATGGGTGCCGGGAAGCACCTGGCCCCACACCGGGCTCTTCGCGGAGCTGCTGGAGGTACCGCTCGCGGCCTTGGCCACGGGCACGCTCGTGGTCGACGCCCCGGGCCACTTGGGGGCCGGTGCCTGGTAGTTGGCCGGGGGCTTGGGCTGCGGAAGGTGGCGTACCGGCACCGGGGTCACCTTCACCGGGGTCCCGAGGTCCGCCTTCGGCGCCGCGACGGCCGGCCTGGACAGCAACGGCAGGGCCTGCGCCCCGTCAGCGATCCCCAGTTGCACGACCAGCGCGCCGACAACGGTCAGCGCGATCCATCCCCATGCGGACCAGTGCCTGGCCCACCACGATCTCGCCCGCACGACTTGCCCTCCAGAATTCCGGACTGCTCACAGATCCACAGTCCGGATACTCCACCGGAATATGGCGATGATCATGAGCACCATATCCAGCCCACAGCGCCCTCAGCGACAACGGAAAGGTAACGACTTGCAATCTCCGAGCATCGGCGTCCGGGCATCGGCCTAGCAAGGGATCAGCTCCGCCCTATTCATCCCCCGATACAGCAGAACGCCGCAATCCGGCAAATAGGGCCCGGGAGCGGCACGGCCGGAGTTCTTTGACAAAAGGGCCATTCCGGATGCCACTTCGCATTCCGGGCAGGGCCTGGGGATCCGGGAACCGGTTGGGCCATACTGCGGGGCGGGGCCGGCAGCCGACCCCGCCCCGACGAGCACTCCCGAGGACGCATGCGCATCCAAGCGACCGCCACCCTGACCAGCGAGGACATAGGCGCCCTGACCGAGCCGCTACGGCGCTTCGAGCGCATGCGCAGCCTTCCCGCCCTGGTCATCGTCGGCGCGATGGCTCTGCTGGCCCTGCTGGCAATGCCGCCCTTTCCGGCGGCGACCGGTGTCGTGGCGTTCCTCGGCGTCGCCGCGCTGGCCCTCAGCTGGCAGCGGACCGCGCAGCGGGCAACGACCACGGCCCAGGTTACGCGGGCACCTACACGATCGCCCTCACCAGTCAGGGCATCACCGCGGGTGGGACCGACGCCAGCACCCAACTGACCTGGGACGAGGTCACCCACGCCACCAAGGCCCAGAGTGGCTGGCTGTTCGTCGGCGCCAAGGGGCGGACCGCCGTCCCCTGCCGACCCACCTGCTCACCGACGCCGAGGCAGGCCAGCTCCACCAACTGCTGGGCACCTGGCCCATGCGCCGCTACCGCCGCACCCCCTGGTGAGCACCAGCCGGTGAGCACCTGCTGGTGAGCACCTGCTGGTGAGCATCACCTGGTGCTCACCACTTCCGGCCGTGCGCCGCAGCCGTTCCACCGGCCCGGCCTGCGACGTAGTGACGGGCGGGCCGGCCGGATCCGGGAAGACAGCCGCCGTCCCCCCGATCATGCCTGCTCAGTGCGCCGGCGAGCCTGATCCGCCGCCCTGCCCGTGGCCTGTTCCGACGCGGGCCACGCAGTAGTCGCCGCCGCACCGGGCGGCCCGACCCAGCACCGTTCCGCGGCCGGCTTCGAGACCCCGAGCAACTCAGCTGCCCCGCCGCGGCGACCACGCCATCCCCTGGACCGCCAGGCGCCGACCGCGCGTGGCGCCGCCTGCCGCGAATCCCTCGGCCTCCGGCCGGCTCCGCCCCCCGGAAACGGCGCCGCGCGCTTCCAAAAGGTCCGGTATTGCCCGAATCGGAGATATTCCCGGCCTTCACCGGATTTGTTCGGGACTTCCCGCCCCGGCCGCAGCTGACAGACTCCGAGGGTGAGAAAAAGGTAAGCAATCCGAAGCAAGCCGTTATAGGTGCTCACCTCCGCATCACCGCACTCCGGAAACGGCCGGCGGCAGGCAATGCTTCGCAATACTCGCGCCGGGTCGCTGTCGGCCCCGGTCCGCACAGAGAAATCAGAGAGAAAAGGCATCATGGGAAAGACAAAACGCGCACGCGCGTCGAACGGGGGCATGGCGGCGCTGCTCGCGGGAGCACTCGCCGCGACCGCACTCGCCGTCGCACCGGGGGCCAACGCCGCGTCCGTGCCCACCGGCCACACGGTCGGCGCAACCAGTACCGGCAGCACCACCGCATCAAGGTTCCTGACGGCGGATCAGGCCGTACTACAGGCCCGGTCGTCCCACCGCCCGGTGGTGGCCTCGGCGTTGACGACCGCGACCGCGATGACCACCGCCAACCCGGACGGCTCACTGACGCTCACTCAGAGTGCGGTACCCAGCCGGGTGTTCCAGCACGGAGCGTGGGCCGACCTGAACCCGACCCTGCGGGCGAATGCCGACGGCACGGTGTCGCCGGTGGCGACCACCGACGCGGTGGTCCTGTCCGGGGGCGGTCGCGGACCGGTCGCCGAGCTGTACACCGGCGGCCAGGGCTTCACCCTCACCCTGCCGGTCACCCTGCCGCGCCCGACCCTGTCCGGCCCCAGTGCCCGCTACGCCGACATCCTGCCCGGCGTCGACCTGACCGTCACCGTCCTGGCCGACGGCGCCGTCAGCGACGTCTTCACCGTCCGTACCGCGCCGCGGCCCACGACCCCGGTCTGCCCGCTCTGCTGGACGCCGGCACCACCACCACCCGCGGGCTGCACCTGGCCACGGACCGGACCGGCGACCTGGCCGTCACCGACGCCCACGGCCGGCCCGTCTACACCGCGCCCGCACCCCAGGCCTGGGACTCCAGCGCCACCGCGCTGCCCGTGGCACCGCGGCCCGCACCCGCAGCTCCGCCCTGGCCCCGGCGGCCTCCGGCACCGGCGCACCCGCCCACGGCGCCCATACCGCCACCCTGGCCGCCACCGCCCGCACCGGTGCGATCGACCTCGCGACCCCGACCGCACTGCTCGACGCACCCGGCACCCACTACCCCGTCTACGTCGACCCGACGTACTCGCCGAGCTACGGCAACAGCGGCTGGTCCAGCCCCGGTGCCGGCGTCGCCTCCGAGAACTACTGGAACAGCACCGTCGACGCCGTCGACACCCCGCTGCGCTCCGAGGTCGGCAACAGCAGCTCGGTCCAGGACGAGGCGATGAGCCTGTTCGACTTCCCGGTCCCCTACTCGGCCCTGCACGGCGCGAAGATCTACAGCGCCTCCTTCGGGATCACCGAGACCTACTCCTGGGCCTGCCTCACCTCCGGCCACGACCAGAGCGTCGACCTCTACGCCCCCTCCCAGGTGCTGACCTCCTCCAACGCCAACTGGAACGCCTGGTCAGGCAGTCTGGGCAGCAGCGTCGCCTCCGACTCCTTCGCTCTGGGCTACAACTCCAGCTGCCCCACCGGTCCCACCCCGGCCTTCAGCAGCAGCACGCTGACCACTGACATCAGCAACGACATCGCCGACAACACCCACACTCAGACCCTGGCGCTGCGCGCCGACGACCACAGCGACAACTACGCCTTCAAGAAGTTCGACCCCACCAGCGCGCACCTTGTCATCACCTACGACAAGTACCCGAACACCCCCTCCGCGCTGAAGACGGTCCCGGCCACCAACTGCGCCGGCAGCACTCTGGGCGACACCGGCGTCACCATCTACGCCACCCAGTCGACGCCCACCAACAGCTCGCTGACCACCACCTTCAACCTCTACAAGACCTCCGACAGCACCAAGACCAACCTGCTGACCACCGCCAACAAGGTCGCCTCCGACACCTGGCCGGAGCATCGGGGCAACAGGCCGTACTCCCCCTGCCCGAGTCCTTCTTCTCCAAGCTGGCCAACGGCGCGGCGACCAGTTTCTCCTTCGTCGCCAGAGCACCGACTCCACCCTGACCTCCGGCTGGAGCGGCACCGCCTGCACCTTCCTGTGGGACCCGACCCGGCCCGGCTCGCCGACCGTCACGACCAACCCCACGCCGCCGGCCGGCGCCCAGAGCTGCCTCACCGTCGGCAGCCCCGCCGGCAGCCCCGGCAGCATCGAGCCGATCGGCAGCACCTGCAGCTTCACCCTCAGCCCGCCCACGACCGGCGGAACCAGCACCGCGATCTCCGGCTACCTGTACCAGATCAACCAGGCGGCCCCGATCCAGTTGCCGAGCACAGGTTCGGCCGACATCACCGTCCCGCTGACCAACCTGGTCAACACCCTGACCGTCAGCGCGCTCTCCGCCGGAGGCAACATCGGCTCCGCGACCACCGTGTGGTTCGACGGCACCGCGCTGAGCCCGCCCGCCAAGGACGGTGACCTCAACCTGGACGGCGTGCCCGACCTGATCGTCCCGGCCCGGGCGGCACGGACACCAAGTTCGCCCCGGGCCTGTGGCTGGCCGACGGCACCGGTAACGGAGGCGTCAGCACCCACCCGGTCAACATCGGAATCAGCGGTCTGGGCACCGACTCCAACGGGACCCCGACCGACTGGAACGGCGCGCAGGCCGTCACCGGCAGCTTCTGCGGCAACGGCGCCCAGGACGTGCTCGCGTACTTCCCGACCGGCGCCAACGCCGGCGGCGGAGACGTCGCCTGCAACGACGGCACCAGCGGCCCGCTGCACGGCACCGACCTCAACAGCTCCAGCGCGCCCTTCGTCATCACCGCAGGCTCGCTGACCGACGACTTCGGCGACAACGTGACCGACGTCGCCGCAGCCGGAGCCACCAGTGGCAAGGGCACCGGCCTGCCCGACCTGCTCGCCACCGGCCCCGACGGAAACCTCTACCTCTTCTACTCGACCACCGCGAACGGCTACGGCAACTCCTTCGGCTGCAACAGCGGCTGCTACGAACTCAGCGGCCTGGCCAGCCCCGACGGCACCAGCTGGGGCAACTGGACGATCGCGACGGCGCAGCTGGCCGGCGGGACCGCCATGTACCTGTGGAACCGCGGCACGGGAGCCCTGGACCTGTGGACGGGGCTGGCGCTCAACAGCACCGGCACGAGCCTGAACACCACCGGCCAGTACACCATCGCCGACGGTGTCAGCACCTTCTGGAACAAGAACGCGGCCGACCCGATCGTGCTGCGGGCGGCGGACATGACCGGCTCCGGCATCCCCGACCTGTGGGCCACCGACACCACCAGCGGTGTCACCACCAGCTACCTGCCCCCCGCCCTGGGCACCAGCATGCCGCTGCCCACCTCCGGTGGCAGCCAGCCCAGCTCGGCCGACCATGCCTGGAGCTTCCAGGACATCGGCAGCAACCCGTCCGGCACTCAGGTGGCCAGCACCGTGGACAGTTTCGGCACCCTGCCGCTGACCGGGACCGCCGGCGCCGTCTGGAACACCGGCGACACCTTCGACCCCGACGTGCTGCTCAACACCACGAGCGACGGGGTCACCCCCAGCGGCGGCACCGGGGACCTGTCCACCACCGCCAACGCCGTCGACCTGACCAAGAGCTTCACGCTCTCCGTCTGGGCGGACCCCGCCGCCTGGGACGCCTCCATCCTGAGCCAGAGCGGCACCGCCGACTCCGGGCTCAGCCTGGCCGTCCAGAACGGCACCTGGTCGTTCAGCCTCAACACCGGGCCGGGCACCGCCTGGACCTTCGACAGCATCACCGGCGGCACCGCGCAGCTCAACACCTGGGCGCACCTGACCGCCACGTACGACCAGAGCACCGACGTCATGAACCTCTACGTCGACAATGTCTTCGTCGCCACCGGCAGGCACGTCGCGCCCGCCACCGGCGCCACCGGCCCCTTCCACATCGGCGACGACTACAGCAGCGGGAAGTACCAGGACCACTTCTCCGGCCGGGTCGCCGACGTCCAGGTCGTGGCCGGCACAGCGGTGCCGCCCACGCAGATGTCCGGGGCCGCCGGCTACCACCAGTCCGTCACGCCCACCCGCATCCTCGACACCCGGACCGGCGGCACCATGGCCGGCTATGCCGGCACCACCGCGTCCTCGGCCGTCGCCGTCGGCGCCAGCACCGTCCAGGGCGGTACCACCACGATCCTGAACATCGCCGGCGACGCCGTCTCCCCGACGGTGAGCAACGCGCCTCTCACCATCCCGCAGCGTGACCGCCGTGGCCGTGGACCTCACCGCCACTGCCGAGACCGCCACCTCCTACCTGTCCGCCTACGCGGACGGAACTCAGCAGCCGCAGACGTCGTCCACCGACTTCAGTCCGAACGACACCGTCACCAGCTACCAGATCGTTCCGGTCGGCAGCGACGGCAGGATCGACCTGACACTCGGCGGCAGCGGCTACACCACGGCGCTGATCGTCGACGTCACCGGCTACTTCACCAGTGACAGCACGCTGACCGGCGACCAGACCTACACCCCCTGTCCAGCGCCACCCGGCTCCTGGACACCCGGACCGCCACCACCTACACCAACCTGACGAGCAGTCAGTACACGGCCGGCACAGGCGTCGTGGCCTCCGGCACCAACTTCACCCTGAAGATCGCAGGCAACGGCGGCGTCCCGGCCGACGCGTCGGCAGTGGCCCTCAGCCTCACCGCCGCCAACCAGACCGGCGTCGGCTTCCTGGAGGCCTATGCGACCGGTGCCGCGCCGAGCGCGGACACCAGCCTCAGTTTCGACACCAGCAGTGCCTCCACCTCCATGGCGGGCGATGTCCCGATCGCCGCGGACGGCACCGTCACCATCAGCGTCCACGGCGCCGCCGCCGTCATCGCCGACATCGCCGGCTACTACACCACCGGTACCAGCGGCGAGAAGTACCACACCGTCAACCCGACCCGGCTGGTCGACACCCGCAGCGGCATCGGCGGCAGCCAGGGCGGCGTGACCACCTACGGCACGTACACCCTGACGGCGGCCGACACCCAGCTCATCACCACCGCCGCCACACCCACCCTCGCCGCGACCCTCACCGTCACCGACACCTCCGGTGGCGCCGGCAACGGCATCGTCTACCCGACCGCGGCGGGCTCGCCCGGCACGGCCAACATCAACTGGGCCAGCGGCTCCACCAGGGCTGACCTCACCTTCACCCCCCGACTCCCACGGAGAGATCAGCATCTACAACCACAGCGGCGGCACGGTCGACTTCATCCTCGACTGCAGCGGCTACTTCGACTGACAGCAAGCACCACCTCACAACCGCGGGGCCGGACCGAACAGGGTCCGGCCCCGCGGCCGTCTGCGCCCAGGACAGAACAGGACAGGACAGGACGAGGCCGCGCCGGCCGGCCAGGTCCTTGGCAGGCCCGCCCCGCAGCGGGCACCCGCGCCGGAGAGGCAGACCGTGCGCGGGTTCGAACCGGGGGGCTGCCTCAGCTCCCCGCGTCCGCCAGCTCCCGCAGGCGCCCGGCGACCGCGTCGGCCTGGGGTGGGAGAGCTCGGTGAAGATCCCCAGCGCGCGTTCCCAGCAGGACCGGGCCTCCGCCGGACGGCAGTCGGCCAGCAGGGACGCGGCGAGATTGTCCAGGCTCCGCCCCTCCCCCTGCCCCTCGGCAAGCTCCTGCTGGATGTCGACGGCCTGGCGCAGGCACTCGATGGCCTCCGCGGTCCGTCCGCAGCGCTGGTAGGTGACACCGAGGCCGTCCAGCGTCGCGGCCTCCGCGAACCGGCTGTCGGCCACACGGGCCGCGGTCAGGGACGCCTGGAACGAGGTGATGGCGTCGTCGAAGGACCCCGCGCTGCTGTACGCCTCACCGAGGGCGTTCAGCACCGAGGCGAGCGCGAACGGGGTGGACACGGAGCGCACGATCGGGATGGCCTCCTTGAACCAGTCGATGGCTTCCTGGTAGCGCTCGGCACCCAGGTGCACGATGCCGATGGAGACCATCGTGTTGGCCTCCTTCTCCCGGTTGCCGACCCGGCGGTGGAGGTCGAGCACCTGCGGCGGTAGACCAGCGCCTGGTCGTAGCAGTCGGTCGCCTGGAGGTGGTTCGCCGCCACGAGAGCATCCGGGCCTCGGCCGCGACGTCGCCGGAGTTGCGGGTGCTCTCGATCGCGATCGCGCAGAGCTCGCTCCAGTCGGCATGGTGCCAGCGGCTGAGGTGGAACTCCTCCAACAGCCAGGGCAGTTGCCAGGCGAAGCGCGAACTGGCGGTGGTCGGCGGCGAGCCGGATGACCGCCATCAGGTTCAGCCGCTCGGCACCCAGCCAGGAGAAGGACTCGGCGGCATCGGCGAAGACCGGGCCCGGGACCGGCTCCTCGTCCCGCTCCAGCAGGGCGAGGCGCCGCCGCTTGCGTTCCGCGGCGCCGTTCGCGCGGTCGACCGCGCAGAGATACCAGGTGGCGAGGCGGCCCACCGCGGCGGCTCGTTCGGTTTCCGGAATGCTCTGGACGGCCTGTTCCAGGGCGTAGGCGTGGACCAGGTCGTGCAGCCGGTAGCGCAGCGCCACCGGCGATTCGACCAGGTTCAGGTCGACCAGCCGTTCCAACGCCTGCTCCGCCTCGGCCTCGTCCACGCCCAGGAGCGCGGCCGCCGGTTCCAGAGCGAGGTCGGGGCCGGTCCACAGGCCCAGCAGCAGCAGGGACCGGGCGAGCCGGACACCTTGCGGGCCCTGATCGTCGAGCGCGGTGTAGCTGAGGTCGATGGCCGCCCGGACCGCGAGGTCGCCGTAGGCCAGTTCCCGGAGCCTGCGGTGCGCGGGGCGGAGCCGGTCGGCGAGATCCTGGACCCTCCACTGCGGCCGGGAGGCCAGCCTCGCTCCGGCGACGGCCAGCGCGAGCGGAAGCCCGGCACAGGCGGAGAGAATCCCGGCGGTGGCCGCGGGCTCGGCGGCCAGGCGGTCGGCGCCGACACTGTGCTCCAGCAGAGTGCGGGCGTCGGTGTCGCCGAGCCCGTCCAGGTGGATCAGCTGGTTGCCGGGCAGTCCGGCGATCCGGGACCGGCTGGTCACCAGGACCGCGCAGCCGCCGGATCCGGGGATCAGCGGACGGACCTGCGCGGCATCCTTCGCGTCGTCGAGAACGATCAGCATGCGCAGGTCCGACAGGGCGCTGCGGTACGCGGCCTCGCGTGCGCCCGGATCCTGCGGGATCACCGCGGCGTCGACGCCGAGGGCGGCGAGAAAGGCCCCGGTCACGTCGCCGGGGTCACGCGGCGACGAACCGCTGCCACCCAGGCCGGTGTAGAGCTGGCCGTCGGGGTAGTCCGCCCGCAGGCGGTGGCCGACGTGGACGGCGAGGGTGGTCTTCCCGGCCCGGCCGTGCCGGAGATCACCGAGACCACGGGCACGGGCGGCCCGGGTTCAACGGTTTCGTGCCCGGCACCGGGCACGCCGGTTCCCGGCTCGCCGGTTTCGGGCATCGCTCCGGGCTTTGCGGTCAGCGCGGAGAGTGCCTGGCGGACCTGGTCGACGCGCCCGGTGAAGGCGGCGATGTCCGCCGGGAGTTGCGCGGGTCTGTGCGGCACCGGCTGCTGCACCCCGGGGTCGCCGGGTGCGAGGCCCGGCGGGGGCATGTCGTCGGTCGGGTCGGGTGCCCCGAGGGCGAGCTCGGGGTCGCCGCGCAGGATTCGGCTGAAGAGGTCCTGCACCGCCGCGGAGGGCTCCACGGCGAGCTCGTCGATGAGGACGCGCCGCAGCCCCTGGAAGACGTCGAGCGATTCGGCCTGCCGATCGGCACGGTACAGGGCGAGCATCAACTGCCCGTGGAAGACCTCCCGCAGCGGATGCTCCGTCGTCAGCGCACGCAGCTCACCGATCACTTCGTTCTGCCGACCCAGGTGGATATGGGCCTCTATGCGTCCTTCGAGTGCATGCAACCGGGATTCGAGCAGTTGCTGGATCCGGGCGTCCTGTCCGTGCAATCGCGGCACGTCGGCGACCGGAAGGCCACGCCACAGCTCCAGTGCCGCCGACAGATCCGTGGACGCCGTCGCCCACCGGCCGCCGCGGACCGCCTCCAGTCCGCTGGCGCACAGGTCGACGAAGGTGTGCAGGTCCAGCTCGCCGGGCTCGACCTGGATGAGATAGCCGGGCGCCACCGCCCGGATCCGCGAACCCTCCCCGCCCAGCCATCGCCGCAGCCGGGCCAGATGGTTGTGCAGCGCCGCACTCGCCGAGGGCGGCGGCTGCTCACCCCACACGGCGTCGATGAGCTGATCCGTCGGCACAGCGGTATTGCAGTTCAACAACAGCGTGGCAAGCACGGCCCGTGGCATCGCACCGCGGATCTCAACGGCATTGCCCCCGTGGAATACCGCCACCGGACCCAACAACGCAAAACGCATACGTCCCCCCAGACGTCGCCGATCCGCGTACCATACTCCACTCCCCTGTACGCTCGAATCCTGTTGAGCCGCAGAGCCGTTGGCCGCGCAAGGCAGCCGCAATCGGAACCCGCTCCGCCGAATTCGATCCGGACCCAGTACTCGCCGGGCTCAGTACTCGCGAGAAAGACCCCGGCGTACTCCACGAAGTCCGGCCCGAGTCAGTCGGCGGGGGATTTCCCTCGGGATCGGCGACTCCGTCCAGGAATCCGGCACCGTACATCAGGGCGCCCCGGGTGGGGCGCCCTTTCGCTTCAGATCGCACGGAACCTACGCGTACACGTAGCTCTGCGGGCCGGTTGCGTCGATGTGGCCGTTGTCGGGGGTGAGCCAGACGACGGCCCAGGTCCCACCGAGCGGGGCCCGCGAGCCGAGCGAGTATCCGCCCGACGAGTTGAGGCCCGCCTTGGCCATGGCGTACCAGCTGCTGCTGCCGTAGGGACGGAACACCAGCGTGACGGAACCGCCCCGCTCGGTGGCCCAGACGCCGGACGTGAGGCGCTGCTGGACGTGGCCGCTGAAGCTGACCCAGCCGTTGCGGCCGACGTGGGTCTGGCTGGGCCGGCCGCCGGTGACCCTGGTGGGGGCGCGGTAGATCTTCACTGCCTTGCTGTAGGCGGGCTGGTAGTCGGCGCCGCCCTCGTAGTAGGCCCGCCAGTAGCCGTTCGACTGGCTGCCGTACGTGGCGTAGGCGGCGAACTCCTGGTAGGCCAGGTTGGTCCGGCCGACCTGGGTCCACCCCACGTTGTGCCAGGTGCGCCCGTCGGGCGAGTACTGGAGCATGACCCAGGCCTGGCCCACGCCCCAGTCGCCCCCGGTCAGGTAGCCGTCGACGGCTGCCTCGCCGTAGGCGTCCTCACTGACCGAGAAGCGGCTGATGGCGGTCGGCACGGGGATGTGGACGACAACCGGGCTGCTGTTGGTGTCGGAGTCGGCGAGGAAGGGGTTGTAGTCCCAGTAGTTGCAGAAGTAGTACGCGCCGGCGGTGTTCACGCTGAGCGCGAAGGTCCCGTCGGCAGCGGTGGTCACCGTACTGCCGCCGCCGCAGCCTCCGGCGCCGCTGTCGATTCCCTGCCCGGGCGCGGGCGCCCACACACCGTTCTCCTGGTACTCCAGCACCCCCGGATCACGGTCCGGCCGCCGGCGGCGAGCCGCACGTCGGTGGGGTGAGCAGCCGGATGCGGGTGGGGTCGGCCTTGGCCGACACCGTGAGCGTGCTGGGGTACGTACCGTCGAAGGCGTACGGGTACGTGGCGGTCTGCCCGCTGGCCTTGTTGGCGATACCGATCCAGAAGCTGGCGCTGCCCTTCGCGGTGTACGAGACGGAGAACCGTCCGTCGGAGCCGAGGGTGTCGCTCTCCCCGGGTCCAGCGGGTTGTCGGGGTCGGACACGGTCACGGGGATCCCGGTGGGATCGAGCGTGGCACCGGTGGACGGGTCGGTGACCGTGACCGGGGCGGTGATCGTGTACGTGCGGTTCTGGTAGGTGACGAAGGACCGGCTCGCGGTCAGCGCGCCCACGTGCACCTTGGCCGCGTAGGTGAAGGTACCCGCGTCCGCGAAGTGGTCGACGTCCCCGTCGCTTTCGGTGACGTCGAAGGAGACCTCGTACACGCCCAGGTGCGGCAGCGACACCTCCGAGCTGGAGACCCAGCCGGAGGGCGTCGAGGGGTTCTGGACGAAGGCGGTCGAGGTACCGGCGTCAGGGGTCCCCGCTGCGGCGCCGACCGGAACGTAGTGGGCGGTGACGCCGGTGATGGAGCTGGCCGTCCAGGCGGCGAACGACAGCTTCCAGTAGTCCGGCCAGGAGTTGCCGACCGAGTTCAGCCAGGCGGAGGCATCGGTCGACGGCTTGACGGACGAAGCAGTGGACGTGCCCGACGGCCCAGCGGAAGGCGTGTTCGCCGGGGCGGCCCCGGCCGGGGCCGGTACGGCGGCCGCCGTGGCGCTGACGGCAGGAAGCGCAGCCGTCGAGCCCAGAACCGCGCACGTGAGAACGGCGCGCATGACGATGGAGCGGGAAATCACGCTCGGAAACCCCCTGAGAAGCCAACAACACGTTTGTACGCGCATGAGGATAGGCGGAGTTTGTGACGATCGTTGCGGGCCATGTCCGTTTTCCACCGACACCGCCCAAGGCGTCGTCATCCCATCGTTATTGTCCCCGGCAACCGAGCTGGCCCGGAGCGGCGCGGGAGCGCGACCGGGGAGGCATCGGCGGTACACCGTTCAGCGGTTCGCCCCGTCCACGGCCGGCTCGCACGGATCCGCGCGGGCGCAGTGGTTCCGGGCATCAGGACCGGCGTACCGTTGATCTGATTCACACTCAGATATGGTCAACCCGAATGGAGTTGAGCCGATTCCGCCCCCGGGCCGGAACAGGCAGGGCAGTTGGTGCCTGGCACGGTTCTGCCGACCGTCCATTTGAGGTGAGCGGCAGCGCCGTTGGCTTTGACCATTTCTGGTACAGATGACCGGGATCACGCGATAAGACCGAGAGGCGTATCCGATATCGGGCGGAACCAGCGATTCCGGCTCCTGGAACGGCTGCTGACCATGCGCCAGATCCGCACAGACCCTGGTCAGGGCGCGGACGACACATAGGTGTCAGTGCACATCTGTGCCAGCCGGGAGCCGGGACACCGTGGTTGCCGGGCGTACAGAATTGAAGTGCGCCGAGAGGGAAAGCCAAGAACGAAAAGCCCTCCGGTCCAGTCCCCCCAACCACCTGACCCGGGCATCCCTATGCCCAGAGGAGGCCGTCATGATTGCCGCGAAGCTTCGGACCGTTGTTCTGGGCCTGGCCGTTGGAACCGTCCTCCTGGGTGCGGGGGCCTGCCTGACCACCACGGCTCACTCGGATGTCCGGCAGCCGCAGGCGGCCGCCGCGGCGACCGCGACCACCACCGCGCAGCCGACCGACGCCGGCACGGTTGCGCCGGGGACATGGGCTGGCAGTAGCCACCAGCGCCGGGCCGGCCCTACTGAGCCGCCTGCCGCGGTCCTCCTTACTTCTCCCTTCTCCGGTCCTCTTCTCCGGTCCTCTTCTCCGGTCTGGGCTCATATCAGGCGCTCTGCCGGCAATCGCCCTGGTTCGGTGCAATCAATTCAGCGGGGTCTGATGATGTCGTCACACAGTCTTCCCTTCACGTCCATGGCACTCCGCCATCCGGACCGGCCCGCGGTCCGCAGTTCGGGCCGGATCGTCAGCTATCGCGAGCTCGACGAAAGGGTGCGAGCGCTCGATTCCGCACTGCCGGGGACAGACCGTCGCGGTGCGGAGCAGCGACCGCCTCGACTACATCGTGGGGATGCTCGCCGCCTTCCGCTCCGGCGGGACCTATCTGCCGCTGGACGCCGGGGCACCGGCCGAGCGCGATGCCTTCATGCTTGCGGACGCCGGAGCCGCGGTGCTGCTGCTGGACGGGGTTCCCACTCCGCTGACGGAGGAGCGCGGCCGTGCCGGTGCGCCGTCCTATGTGATCTACACCTCGGGGACCACCGGGCTGCCCAAGGGCGTCTGGGTCCCGGTGGACGCCCTGTCGGAGCACATCGCCGCGACGGCCGACCGGATGGGCGTCACCGCGCAGGACGTGGTGCTCCAGTTCGCCCGGCCGACCGTGGACGTCTCGATCGAGCAGACGCTGGTGGCGCTGACGGCCGGCGCCTGCCTGGTGCTCCCCGATCGACAGCTGCTCTCCCCGCGCGAGCTGCTGGCGCTGCTGGACGCGGAGGACGTGACCGTCGCCAACCTGCCTGCCGGGTACTTCCACGACCTGGTGGCCGAACTGCGCGAGCGCGGCGGTTCGCCGCGGGCGCTGCGGCTGATGGTCTCCGGCAGCGACCGGCTGGAGCCCGCCGCCGCCGCGGCCTGGCGCGAGCTGACCGGGATACCGCTGCTCAACGCCTACGGGCCCACCGAGACGGTGATCACCGCCACGGTCCACGGGTCGGGCCGCAGGCGGTCGGGGAGCCGGTCGGCATCGGCGCCGCCGTCGGCGAGCGGACGCTGCACATCCTGGACGACAAGCTACGGCCCTGCCCCCGGGCACCGCCGGCGAGCTGTTCATCGGCGGCCCGCTGCTTGCCTGGGGCTACCGGCGGCGTCCGGGCTGAGCGCCGAGCGCTTTGTCGCGGATCCCTTCTCCACGCTCCCGGGTGCGCGGATGTACCGGACCGGGGACCGGGTCCGGCGGCAGTCCGAGGGCGGAGCGCTGGAGTACCTCGGCCGGACCGACCACCAGCTGAAGATCCGCGGGTTCCGGGTCGAACCGGGCGAGGTCGAACAGGCGGTGGCCGGCTACCCGGGGATCACCGGGTGCGTGGTGGTCGAGCGGGAGGGCCGACTGGTGGCGTATGCCACCGGGGCGGTACCCGAGTACGGACAGCTCCGGGAGTTCCTGCGGGAGCGGCTTCCTGAGCAGTTGCTCCCGAGCACCGTGGTCGCGCTGGATGCCTTCCCGCTGACGGGGAACGGCAAGACCGACCGGGCGGCCCTGCCCGAGCCGACGGCCGCGCCGGTGGCGCAGGCGGGCTTCGTCGCCCCGAGCACCGGGGCGGAACGGCTGATCGCCCAGGTCTGGTCGGAGGTGCTGGGCGTCGACCAGGTGGGGCCGGGGACAACTTCTTCCATCTCGGCGGCGACTCGCTGACCGCGGTCCGGATGATCGGCCGGGTCTTCGACGACTTCGGCATGGTGTCGCCCTACGCGATCTTCGACGCGCCCACCCTCGCCGCGTTCGCCGCGGCCGTCAGCGCCACCGAGGAACCCGCCGGGGTTTCCGCCGGGGTTCCGCTGCCGCAGGAGGCGCAGCCGGCCGCACCGGGCACCGCCCCGCTGTCGAAGTTCCAGCGCGGCCTGTTCTTCCTGGACCACTGGAACGCGGGGGCGGCCACCTACAACGTGCCCTGGGTCTTCCGCTTCCAGGGCTCGGTGGACCCTGAGCTGCTGCGCGGCGCCCTTGAGGTCGTCGTCTCCCGGCACGCTCCGCTGCGGACCGTCTTCGTCCTGGAGGAGTCCGGGCCGCGGCAGCGGATCAGCGACCGGATCACGCTGCCCTTCACGCTGGTGGACGCCGCCGCCGACCGGGTGGACGGGCTGATCGCCGAGGCGGCCCGGCAGCCGTTCGAGCTGGAGACCGGCCCGCTGTTCCGGGTCGACGCGGTGCGCACCCCCGACGACCGGCTGACCGTGGTGTTCACCTTCCACCACCTGGTCTGGGACGAGGGATCGCTGCCGGTGCTGGAGCGGGAGCTGCAAGAGGCCTACCAGGCGCTGGCCGAAGGCCGTCCGCACCGGCTCCCGGAGCTGCGGGTCGACTACCCGGCGTACAGCGCCGCGCAGTACACCGACGGTGCCGCCGAGGCACAGCTCGGCTACTGGCAGGAGGTGTTGCGCGGGGTTGCCGCGGACAGTGCGCTGCCCACCGACCACCCCCGCCCCGACCAGCAGGCATTCCGGGGCGCGCAGCACCGCTACGCGCTCCCCGGGGAGACCGCGCTGGCCGTGCGGGAACTGGCCCGCAGCGAGGACGCCACCCCGTACATGGTGCTGCTGGCGGCGCTGGCGCTGACGCTGCACCGCCGTTCGGGCCGGACCGATCTGGTGGTCGGCGCTCCGGTGAGCCTGCGCGGTCGCGCCGAACTGTCGGATCTGATCGGCTACTTCGTCAATCTGCTGCCGCTGCGGATGCAGGTCGACCCCGGTGCGTCGTTCCGGGAGCTGGTACGGCAGGTGCGCAAGGTCTGCGTCGGCGGCTACCGGAACCAGGACGCGCCCTTCGACGACATCGCCGGGCTGGTGCTGGACGACCGCACGGGAGACCGCATTCCGCTGTGCCAGATCGTCTTCGAGCTGCATCCCACGGACGCCCGCGAGCTGTCCGTGGGCGGGGTGCCGGTCTCCCGGGAGATCCATCTCAACGACGTCTCCCGGTTCGATCTGACCATTTCCGTCGACGACCGGGGCACCGGCTTCACCGGTCGGTTCGAGTACGACAGCGACCTGTTCGAGGCCGCGACCATCGCCGGCCTGCGGGACGACTGGCTCGCGACCCTGGCCGAGCTGACACCCGCGCCGGCCGTCCCCACACCGACGGTCCCCGCACTCACCGTGCCGGCTCCCGCCGCCCCCGCGTCCGCCGTCCCCCGCAGATCGTGGTGGAGACCGTGCAGGCCGGATGGAACGGGTGGTCGCCGACACCATGCGCGAGGTGCTCGACCGGCCGCAGGTGGGCCCGGAGGACAACTTCTTCCGGATCGGCGGCAACTCGCTCGCGGCCCTGCGGGTGGCCATGCGGCTCTCCCGGGAGACCGGGACCCGGGTTCCGCCGCACCTGGTGTTCCGGGCCAGGACAGTACGGGCCATCGCCGAGCAGTTGGCCGCGCAGGAGCAGACCGGAGCGGCCCCGGCGCCGCAGGCCGCAGCGAAAGGAGCACGGCAGTGACCTCGTACGGAGAGTTCGCGGGAGTGGTCAGACAGGCGCCGCTGTCGGGGTTGCAGCGCGGGCTGTGGTTCCTGGACCAGTGGAACCCGGGGGCGGCGACCTACAACATCCCCTGGATCTTCGAGTTCGACGGTCCGCTCGAACTACCGCTGCTGGAGGCCGCGCTGGGGACGGTGGTCCGGCGGCACGACTCGCTGCGGACGACCTTCGGCCTGCGCGACGGCGCTCCGGTCCAGCTGGTCCATGAGCACGGAACTCCGAGGATCGTGTCGGCGGACCTTTCCGCACTGCCCCCGGCCGAGCAGGCCGAGCAGGCGGAGGCGCTGATCGCGGCCCAGGCGGCGACGCCGTTCGAGCTGGAGAAGGGGCCGCTGATCAGGGTGACCGCGATCCGGCGGTCCGCCGGGCGGCTCACCCTGGCCATCGTGGTGCACCACATCGTCTGGGACGGCTGGTCGTCCGACGTGTTCGAACGGGAGCTGTCCGAGTGCTACAGCGCCCTGCTCGAAGGGCGCGCCGCCCGGCTGCCGGAGCTGACCATGCAGTACCCGGACTGCGCCGAGGCCGCGGCCGAGGAGTCGTTCGAGGAGCATCTGACCTACTGGAAACGGCAGTTGAGCGGGGCTCCGGCGCTCCTTGAGCTGCCGGCCGACCGGCCCAGGCCGCCGGCCCAGAGCTACCGCGGCCACACCGAGCCGTTCGGGCTGGCCACCGGCACCGCCGCCCGGGTCAGGGAGCTCGCCGAGGCCGAGGGGGTGACCCCGTTCATCGTGATGCTGTCCTCGTTCGCGCTGCTGCTGAACCGCTTCACCGGGGCCACGGACCTGGTCATCGGCACCCCGGTGACCACCAGGAACCGGCCGGAGCTGGAGAACCTGTTTCGGCTACTTCGTCAACCTGCTGCCGCTGCGGATCCGGCTGGACCCGGGGATGACCTTCCGCGAGCTGCTGGAGCAGGTCCAGGAGACCGCCTTCGACGGATACGCCTATCTGGACACGCCGTTCGACGCGATCGTCGACCATCTGGCGCTGGACCGGGCCACCCAGCACCCCGCTGGTCCAAGTGGTCTTCGGCGCCCACGCGGAGGACCGTGAACCGGTGCGGTTCGGCCAGGCCGCCGCGACCCGCGGCGTCCGCCCGAACGGCACCACCAAGTTCGACCTGACCTGGTCCGTCTACGACGACGGCGAGCTGCGCGGCGAGGTGGAGTTCAGCTCCGACCTGTTCGACGCGGAGTCGGTGCTGCGGATGACCGGGGAGTGGCAGACCCTGCTCGAAGCCGCGCTCGACGACAGCTCCCAGCCGGTGCTGCGGCTGACCGCGCCGGACGCGCCGGAGCGGGCGTCGGCTCCGGCCGAGCTGCCGCCGGGCCGCTGCCTGCACCAGTTGTTCGAGGAGGCCGCGGACCGCCACGGCGAGCGGATCGCGGTCGGCTACGGCGCGGAGCAGCTGAGCTACACCGAGCTGGACCAGCGGGCCAACCGGCTCGCCCACGCGCTGATCGCGGCCGGAGTGCGCCGCGGCGACCGGGTCGGTCTGCTGCTGGAGCGGACGCCGGAGATCCTGGTCTCGGTGCTCGCCGTGCTCAAGACCGGGGCGGCCTATGTGCCGGTGGACCCGGCCGGGCCGGCCGGGCGGGCGGCGGTGGTGTTCGGCGACACCGGGGTGGCGGTGGTGGTCACCGACCAGCCGGAGCGCGTGCCCGAGGGGCCCTGGCAGGTGTACTCCCCGCCAACCGGCAGCCGGAGCTGGCGGCCCTGCCGCGGAGCAGGCCACCGGCCCAGGAGCGCCCGGCGACATCGCCTATGTCATCTTCACCTCGGGTTCCACCGGCCGTCCCAAGGGGGTGGCGGTCGCCCACGAGCATGTCAGCCGGCTGCTGGCCTCCGGCGCCGAGAGGTTCGCCTTCGGCCCCGGGCAGGTGTGGACGCTGTTCCACAGCTATGCCTTCGACTGGACGGTCTGGGAGATCTGGGGCGCGCTGCACCACGGCTCCCGGCTGGTGGTGGTGCCGTATCTGACCAGCCGCTCGCCGCAGGAGTTCGCCGAACTGCTGGAGCGCGAAGGGGTCTCCTTCCTCTGCCTGACCCCCTCGGCGCTGCGGCAGCTGGAGGCGGTACTGCGCGAGCGGCCCCGGGCGCTGCCCGCGCTGCGGCAGATCATGCTGGGCGGCGAGGCGCTGGACCCGGCCGTGGTCCGGCGCTGGTTCCAGCTGGATCCGCTGCCCCCGGCGGCGCTGTGCAACCTCTACGGCATCACCGAGACCACGGTCCATGTCACCACCTTCGAGGTGCCCGGCACCGCCGACGGCTTCGAGCGGAGCCTGATCGGCTCCGCCCTGGACCACCTCCGGCTGCGGGTCCTGGACGACTGGCTGCGCCCCTGCCCGGTCGGGGTGGCCGGTGAGCTCTATGTCGGCGGCGGCAGCCTCGCCCACGGCTACTGGGGCCGGCCGGACCTGACCGCGGGACGGTTCGTGGCCGACCCCTTCGGGCCGGAGCCCGGCGGCCGGCTGTACCGGACCGGCGACCTGGCCCGGCGGCTGCCGGACGGCGGACTGGAGTACCTGGGCCGGGCGGACCACCAGGTGAAGCTGCGGGTTCCGGATCGAGCTCGGCGAGATCGAGAACGCGCTCGGCGCGCACCCGCAGGTGGAGGCCTGCGTGGTGAACGTCCACGAGGACCGGCTGGTCGCCTATGTGACCGGCCGCGCCCCCGAGGACATGCGGGAGTTCCTGGAGCGCTCGCTGCCCGGCTACATGATCCCGGCCAGTGTCACCGTGCTCGACTCGCTGCCCGTCACCGTGAACGGCAAGACCGACCGGGCCGCGCTGCCGGCCCCGGCGCCGCAGCGGCGGGGCGGACGACCAGGTGGTGGCCCGCGCACCGCCGTCGAACAGGCCCTGGCCGCAGGCTTCGCCCAGGTCCTGGGGGTGTCCCGGATCGGGGTCGGCGACAACTTCTTCCACCTCGGCGGCGACTCGATCCGGGCCGTGCAACTGGTCGCGGCGCTGCGGGACGAGGGCTGGACGGTGTCGCTGCGGGACGTCTTCAACGCCCCCACCGTCGCCGGTCTGGCCGCTCTGGCCCAGCCGCTGCGGCCGGGCGCGGGCCCGGGGCAGGAGCTCGCGGCGCAGGCCTTCTCGCTGCTGGCAGCCGAGGACCGGGCCGCCCTGCCGCCCGGCGTCGCGGACGCCTACCCGATGGCGTCCATGCAGCTCAGCATGGTGTTCCACATGGAGATCGGGGTGACCTCCAGCTACCACAACGTCAACAGCTACCGGATCGCGGCCGGCCTGGACCAGGAGGCCTTCACCCGGGCCGTGGCCGAGGCCGTCCGACGGCACCCGGTGCTGCGGACCGGCCTGGACATCTCCGGCTTCAGCGAACCCCTGCAACTGGTGTACGCCGAGGTCCCGGCGCCGGTCGAGTTCGAGGACCTGAGCGGGCACGACGCCGAGGGCCAGGACGACGCGGTGCGGGCGGTCTTCGAACGCCATCGCCGGTCGCCGTTCGACCTGCTGGAGCCGCCGCTGTTCCGGATCACCGTGCAGCGGCTGGACCAGGAGGCCTTCCAGCTGACCATCTCGGAGCACCACGCCATCCTCGACGGCTGGAGCTTCACCTCGCTGCTGTCCGAGCTGCTGGACCGGCACGCCGAGCTCTCGGCGGATCCGGCCGGCCGCGCGGCCCCGGCACCGGAGTCCACCTTCCGGGAGTTCGTGGCGGCCGAGCGGCAGGCGGCGGCCGACCAGGAGTCCCTGGCCTACTGGCGGGACCGGCTGGCCGGGGTGCGCGGCGGACTGTGGCCGGGCACCGGTGACCCGCACGACGTGCCGGTCACCCATGACCGGGTGCTCCCGGCGCGCCGGAGCAGTTGCGGCTGGTCGCCGCCGCCGCGGGCGTGCCGGTCAAGGCGGTTGCCCTGGCCGCGCACGTCCGGGCCCTGCGACAGGTCACCGGCAGCCCCCTGATCACCACCGGTCTGGCCACCAACGGCCGGCTGGAACGGCGCGGCGGGGCCGAGGTCTACGGGCTGTTCGTCAACTCGGTCCCGCTGACCACCGAACCGGACGGCTGCTCCCCGCTGGACCTGGCGCGCCTGGTGCACCGGGCCGAGCTGGACATGATGCCGCACCGCAGGGTGCCGATCGCCCAGCTGGCACAGCTGATGGACGGCACCCGGCTCGACAGCCAGTTCGGCTATCTGAGCTTCCACGCGCTGGGACGGCTGAGTTCGGCGCGGATCGTGGACGGAAAGATCGGCTGCGAGCCCACGCTGCGGCACGAGCCGAACAGCTTCCCCTTCACCGCCGCGCTGATCCAGGACTCGGCCTCGCAGCGGGTGCTGCTGGCCGTGGACCACCAGCGCTCGCTGGTGCCCGACACGGTCGCCCTCGACTACATCACCGCTTTCAGCGCCGCCCTGGACGAGATGGCCGCGTCCGCGGGAAACGGCGACACCAACGGCGACACCGACGAAGAAAGGCTCCTCCCCTGATGGACACCACCTACGCCCCCCTGGCGACCGCCCCCGTGACCGGTCCGGACGACGGCACCACCCTGGACGAGCTGGTCGCCGAGACCTGGCGCAAGGTCCTGGGACTGGAGACGGTCGAGCCGCACCACGACTTCCACAGCTGCGGTGGCCACTCGCTGCACGCGCTGCGGATCGTGCATGTGCTCCGCCGCCGACTGGACGTCGAGATCGAGCTGCTGGCCCTGCTCAACGCGCGTGACCTCGCCGACTTCACCGAGACCGTCCGGGCGAGCCTGGGCAGCGCCGCACCGCGTCGGCCCGCGCTGGTACCCCGCTCCGGCGGCGCCCAGTGACCGGGGGCAGGCCCGGGACCGCCGGGGACTGGCTGCTGATCCCGGCACCGCAGCAGGGCCCGGTGTTCCAGCTGTTCTGCTTCCCGCACGCCGGTGGCGACGCCACGGCCTACACCCCGCTGGCCCACGCCCTGGCCCCGCTGGCCGAGGTCCGGGCGCTGCGGATGCCGGCCCGGCGGCGGCACCTGGACCCCATGCCGGGCAGCTTCGACGCCCTGGTGCGGACCGTCGCGGCGCAGGTACGCCGACACCGCGGCGAACGTTTCGGCTTCTACGGGCAGAGCCTGGGGCGCTGCTGGCCTTCGAGGTGGCCCGGGCACTGCCGGGGGAACGCCCCGAGCTGGTGGTGGCGGCCGCGTCCGAACCACCCCAGCTGTGGGCCGGGGGATTCCCGAGGAACGCGACGCGGACTCCCTGCTCCGCAACGCCGGCCTGGGTGAACTGATCCTCGCGGAACCGGAGTTGCGGAAGCTGGCGCTGGCCGCCGTGCAGACCGACCTGGACCTGCGCCGCACCTACCGCTACCGGCCCCGGCCGCCGATCGAGTCCGACCTGTACGCGGTCGCCGGGGACGCCGACCCGATGGTCGGCGCGGCGCAGCTGGACGGCTGGGCCGAGCTGACCGCCGGCCGCTTCGGCCGCTCCGTCGTCCCCGGCGGCCATCTGCTGGCCACCGTGGCCCAGCCGGGTCCGGTGGACCTGCTCGCATCCCTCATCGGGCGTGGCCCCGACCGACTTGTCCGGGAGCTCCAGTGCTCAACGCCGTGACCGATCTCAGCGATCCCGCCCTGTGGGCCCGCCCGGACCTGCCGGAGATCATCGACGATCTGCGCCGCGAGGGCCCGGTCCAGCTCACCGGGACGGCCCAGGACGGCCCGGTCTGGTCGGTGATCTCCTATCAGGAGGCCGTCCAGGTGCTCCGGAGCCCGGTGGTCTTCAGCTCGGAGCAGGGCTCGCTGCTGGCAGCGGGAGGGGCTGACCCCGGCCGGGGTGGGCAAGATGATGGCGCTGTGCGACCCGCCCCGGCACCGCGAACTGCGGGCCCCGGCCACCGCCGCCTTCTCGCCGGGCCGCTCCGCGCGGCCGCCCCGGGCATCCTGGACATGGCCCGCGGGCTGTTCGACCAGGCGCTGACCGAAGCGCGGGTGGACCTGGTGGACGTGGTCTCGGCGCTGCCGCTGGCGGTGATGTGCGACCTGCTCGACGTTCCCGAAGCGGACCGCGACATGGTGGTCCGCGTCTGTGACCAGGCCTTCCTCGGCGACACCGCGGAGCAGCGCCGGGCCGGGCACCAGCAGCTGATCCCGTATCTGATGCACCAGGTGATGCGGCGGCGGCTCGACCCGGGTGACGACCTGATCAGCACCATGGCCACGCACCGGATCGGCGGGCGGCTGCTGCCGATCGAGGACGTGGTGCTCAACCTCGACAACATCGTGGTCGGCGGGGTGCAGACGGTCCGGCACGCCTCGGCGATGGGGCTGCTGACGCTGGCCCAGCGGCCCGACCTGTGGCGGCTGGTGCAGAGCGGATCGGTCGACATGGACGGCGTGGTCGACGAGCTGCTGCGGTGGACCTCGGTCGGGCTGCACACCCTGCGCACCGCCACCGAGGACGTGGAGCTCGGCGGGCGCACCATCCGGCGCGGCGAGCGGGTGGTCGTCTGGACCTGGCCGGCCAATCACGACCCCGAGGCGTTCGCACAGCCGCACGAGATCATCTTCGGCCGGTCGCCGAACCGGCACCTGGCACTCGGTCTCGGGCCCACTACTGCATCGGGGCGCCGCTGGCCAAGGCCGAACTCGGAGCGGTCTTCTCGGCCGCCGCCGAGCGGCTGGCCTCGATCGAGCTGCTCGGCGAGCCCCAGTACAACCGCTCGCTGATCAACTTCGGCCTGGAACGCCTCCCTGCGCTGCTGACCGCCCGCTGAACACAGCCCGTCCCCCTCCCGCTCGCAACCGGAAAGGCTCCACCACCATGACGAACCCGTTCGAGGACGAGAACGCCGAGTACCAGGTCCTGGCCAACGAGGAGAACCAGCACTCGCTCTGGCCCGCGTGGATCGAGGCCCGGCCGGATGGTCCGTGGTCTTCGGCACCGCCGGCCGCCAGGACTGCTCGGCTACATCGAGGCCAACTGGACCGACATCAGGCCGGCCAGCCTGCTCGGCGCCCTCGCCCGGTAGCCGGAGCGACGACCCGGGTTCCCGCGGTGTCCCGCGCGCCGCGCGGAAAACCCCCATGACGTTGGATTGAAGGAAGACTCGTGATCCCGGTTTCGTTTGCACAGCAACGCCTCTGGCTGGTCGACCAGATCGAGGGCCCCAGCCCGCTCTACAACCTCCCTGTCGCCCTTCGGCTGCACGGCTCGCTGGACCTGCCCGCCCTGCGCACTGCTCTGGCGGACGTCATGGGCCGGCACGAAGCCCTGCGCACGGTCTTCCCCGAGCTGGCAGGCGTGCCGGTGCAGCAGGTGCTCCCGGTGGCGGAGGCGCCGCTGCGCTTCGAGGTGGTCGACTGCGGTCCGGAGGAGTACCCGGCGCTGCGACGCGGCGCGGCCGGCCCGTTCGATCTGCGCCGCGACCCGCCGATGCGGGCGACCGTGTTCCGGCTGGGCCCGGACGAGGCCGTGCTGCTGGTGGTGCTGCACCACATCGCGGGCGACGGCTGGTCGCTGCACCGCTGCTGCGGGACCTGGGGAGCGCCTACACGGCGCGCACGCGGGCGGAGCCCCGACTGGGAGCCGCTGCCCGTCCAGTACGCCGACTATGCGCTCTGGCAGCGCCGGCTGCTCGGCGCCGAGGAGGATCCGCAGAGCCTTCAGCACCGTCAACTTGCCTATTGGCGCCAGCAGTTGGCCGGGCTGCCGGAGGAGCTGGAGCTGCCCGTCGACCGCCCAGGCACTCGGCGTCCGGCGACGGCGCGGAGGCCCGTGACTTCCGCCTGGACGCGGAACTGCATGCCCGGCTGCGCGGCTTCGCCCTCCAGCAGCGGGTCACCATGTTCACCGTGCTCCAGGCCGGGCTCGCGGCCTTGCTGTCCCGGCTCGGGCGGGCACCGACATCCCGCTGGGCACGGGGGTGGCCGGCCGGACCGACGAGGCGCTGAACGACCTGGTCGGGTTCTTCGTCAACACCCTGGTGCTGCGCGCCGACACCTCCGGCGACCCCTCGTTCACGGAATGGTCGGCCGGGTCCGCAAGACCCATCTGGAGGCCCTGTCCCATCAGGACATCCCCTTCGACCGGCTGGTGAGGAGATCAATCCGGCGCGTTCGCTGGCACGGCACCCACTGTTCCAGGTGATGCTGGTGATGCAGAACAACGACGGCGCGCAGCTGGAGCTCCCCGGTCTGGCCTGCTCGGCCGAGCCGATCGGCCTGCGGGTGGCCAAGTTCGACCTGACCATGGGCCTGCGGGAGTGCTTCGGGGCCGACGGCGAGCCGGCCGGGATCGAGGGCTCGGTCGAGTACGCGACCGCCCTGTTCGACACGGCCACCGTCGACCTGCTCACCGAGCGGCTGGTGCGGCTGCTGGCCGCCGCGGTCGCCGATCCGCAGGCCCCATCGGGCGCCTGGACGTGCTCGGCGCGGACGAGCGGTACCAGGCGCTGTACGGCTGGAACGACACCGCGGCCCCGGTCACCAGCGGCTCGCTGCCGCAGCTGTTCGAGCGGCAGGTGGCACTGACCCCGGACGCGGTGGCGCTGGCCTCCGACGAGGAGGAGCTCAGCTACGCCGGGCTGGACACCCGGGTGACCGCGCTGGCGCGGCATCTGGTCCGGCTCGGGGTCGGCCCGGAGACGCCGGTGGCGATGCTGATGGACCGCTCCGTCGACCTGGTGGTGGCCACCCTGGCGATCATCAGGGCCGGCGGGTTCTATGTGCCGCTGCACACCAGCTTCCCGCCGGACCGGATGGCCTGGGTGATCGCCGACACCCGCGCCACCGTGCTCGTCACCGACCGCGGCGAAGTCGGCTTCCCGCACGACGCCCGCGTGGTCCGGGTGGCGGACGCCGAGGCGGAGCAGGCAGGCGGCCTCGCAGCCCCGGACGGCATCACCCCGGGCGACCTCGCCCCGGCCCCCTTCCCCTCGGTCCACCCGGACCAGCTGGCCTATGTGATGTTCACCTCGGCTCCACCGGGGTGCCCAAGGGCGTGGCCGTCCGGCACCGCGACGTGGTCGACCTGACGGCCGACCGGCAGTGGCGCGGCGGGGCGCACGAGCGGGTGCTGCTGCATTCGCCGCACGCCTTCGACGCCTCCACCTATGAGCTGTGGGTGCCGCTGCTGTCCGGCGGGACGGTCGTGGTGGCCGCCCCGGCGGGCTGGACGACTGGACGCTGACCGACGCGATCGAGCGGCACCAGGTCACCGCCCTGTTCATCACCAAGGCGCTGTTCGACCTCTTCGCGGAGGAGAACCCGGAGGTCTTCCTGGGCCTGCGGCAGGTGTGCACCGGCGGTGAGGCCGCCTCCGCGGCGATGATGCGCCGGGTGCTCGACGCGGTCCCCGGCCTCAGGCTGGCGCATGTCTACGGCCCGACCGAGGCGACCACCTTCGCGACGCTCCAGGAGCTGTCCCAGGACGACCTGGCCGGGGTGCGCGTGGCGATCGGCAGTCCGCTGGACAACATGCAGACCTATGTCCTGGACGGCAGTCTGCTCCCGGTCCCGCCCGGGGTTCCCGGGGAGCTGTACATCGCCGGCGCGGGCCTGGCCCGCGGGTACTGGAACCGGCCCGGGCTGACCGCCGAGCGGTTCGTGGCGTGCCCGTACGCCGCCGGCGGCCGGATGTACCGGACCGGCGACCTGGTGCGCCGACGCGCCGACGGCGCGCTGGAGTTCGTCGGCCGGGTCGACGCGCAGGTGAAGCTGCGCGGCTTCCGGATCGAGCTCGGCGAGATCGAGGCGGTGCTCGCCCAGCACGAGGGCGTCGGACAGGTGATCGTGCTGGCCCGGGAGGACCAGCCCGGCGACATGCGGCTGGTCGCCTACTGCACCCCGCCGCCGCGGCCCCCGACCTGGCGGCGGAGCTCGGCGTCTTCGCGACGCGGTCGCTGCCCGGTTACATGGTGCCCTCGGCCGTGGTGTCCTGGACACGCTGCCGATGAACGCCAACGGCAAGATCGACCGCAAGGCGCTGCCGGCCCCGGTCTACGGGGGCAGCGCCCCGAGCGCCCCGAGCACTCCGCAGCAGTCCCGGCTGTGCGAACTCTTCGCCGACGTACTCGGGCTGGAGTCGGTCGGGATCCACGACAACTTCTTCACCCTGGGCGGCCATTCGCTGCTGGCCACCAGGCTGATCAGCGCGGTCCGCAGCGAGCTCGGCCACGAGCTGGGGATCAGGACGCTGTTCGACCTGCCCACGGTCGCCGAGCTGGCGCGGCACATCGAGCAGGAGCGGAGCCAGGCCCGCGACGCCCTGGTCCCGGTACCGCGCGGCGAGCGGCTGCCGCTGTCGTTCGCCCAGCAGCGGCTCTGGTTCCTCAGCCGGCTGAACGGCCCGAGCAGCGCCTACAACGCGCCCCTGGTGCTGCGGCTGAACGGCCCGCTGGACCATGACGCCCTCCGGCTGGCCGTCCAGGACCTGCTCACCCGGCACGAGAGCCTGCGCACGCTGTTCCCCTCGGACGGGGGCGAGCCCGCCCAGCGGATCCTGGAGCCGGCCGCGGCCGAACCCAGCTTCGTCCGGCACCAGGTCCGGGAAACCGAGCTGGACGAGCTGGTCGCCCGGGAGTGCGGCTACGCCTTCGACCTCGCGGTCGACCTCCCGCTGCGGGTGTCGGTCCTGTCCACCGGCGCCGACCGGCACGTCCTGGTGCTGCTGCACCACATCGTCTGCGACGGCTGGTCGATGGCCCGCTGCGCCGCGACCTGGCCACGGCCTATGCCGCCCGGCTGGCCGGGGCCGCCCCGGACTGGGCGGAGCTTCCGGTCCAGTACGCGGACTATGCCGCCTGGCAGCGGGAGCAGCTGGGCACCGAGGACGACCCTTCGAGCGTCATCGCCCAGCAGTCCCGCTACTGGCGCGCGGCGCTGTCCGGGCTCCCCGACGAGCTGGCGCTCCCCCGCGACCGCTCCCGCTCCGAGGCGGCCGGGCAGCGCGGCGAGACCCTGGGCTTCAGCATCGGCGCGGACGTCCATGAGCGGGTGTCCGCCCTCGGCCGCCGGACCGGCACCACCGCCTTCATGGTGCTCCAGGCCGCTTGGCCGCGCTGCTCACCCGGATGGGCGCGGGCGAGGACATCCCCGTCGGCGCCCCGGTCGCCGGACGCACCGACGACTCCCTGAACGACCTGGTCGGCTTCTTCGTCAACACCCTCGTGCTGCGGACCGACACCTCGGGCAACCCCACCTTCCGGACCCTGCTCGACCGGGTGCGCGAGACCGACCTGGCCGCCTACCAGCACCAGGACCTGCCGTTCGAGCGGCTGGTGGAGCTGGTCAACCCGGCCCGCTCGACCACCCGTCACCCGCTGTTCCAGGTGATGCTGGTACTCCAGAACGCCGTCGACTCGCAGCAGCCGCTGCCCGGCCTCCAGGTCAGCGAGTTCGCGGGGCTGCGCACGGAGACCGCCAAGTTCGACCTGTCCTTCGCGCTGCGCGAGCTGCTCGGCCCGGACGGGCAGCCGGCCGGGATGGAAGGCGAACTCCAGTTCGCCACCGACCTGTTCGACCGGAGACGGCGGAACTGCTCACGGTGCGCTTCCAGCGGCTGCTCGCGGCCGTCACCGCGCAGCCCGACCTGCCGGTGACCGGCGTCGACGTGCTCACCGAGGCGGAGCAGCGGCAGCTGCTGGCCTGGAACGACACCGGGCGGGCGGTCCCCCGGCGACCCTGACCGCCATGATCCAGGCGCAGGTGCTGCGCACCCCGCAGGCCACCGCGGCGCTCTTCGAGGGCGCCACCCTCAGCTACGCCGAACTGGACGCCGCCGCCGAGCGGCTGGCCCGGCGGCTGGTGCGGCTGGGCGCGGAGCCGGAGCGTGCCGTGGCCGTGGCGCTGCCGCGCGGCCTGAACACCGCGGTGGCCTTCCTGGCGGTGCTCAGGACCGGCGCGACCTACTTCCCGATCGACCCGGCCTACCCCGAGGAGCGGCTCGGGTACCTGCTCGCGGACGCCCGGCCGGTGCTGCTGCTGACCGAGCGCTCGGTGGCGGCGGACCTGCCGCAGTCGGCCTCCCGGCCGGTGCTGCTGCTGGACGACCCGGCGCCGCAGGAGGACCCGCGGCCGCTCCCGGCCGCCGTCCCGGCCCGCCCGGGCATCCCGCCTACCTCATCTACACCTCGGGATCCACCGGGAGGCCCAAGGGGGTCGTGGTCACCCACACCGGGGCGGCCGCGCTGCTGGGCGTGACCGTCGAGCGGTTCGAGGTCGGGCCCGGGGACCGGTTCCTCCAGTTCGCCTCGACCGGCTTCGACGCCTCCATCTGGGAGATGGCCATCTCGCTGGTGTCCGGCGCCACCCTGGTGCTGGCGCCTGCCGAGCGGCTCGCCCCCGGTGCGCCGCTGGCGGAGCTGCTCGCCGAGACCCGGGTCAGCCATGTGCACCTGCCGCCCGCCGCCCTGGCCGTGCTGCCCGAGGGCGGGCTGCCGGACCTCAGGGTGGTCACCGTCGGCGGATCGCCGTGCTCGCCCGCGCTGGTGCGCGGCTGGTCCGCGGGCCGGCTGATGATCAACGCGTACGGTCCCACCGAGTCCACCGTGTGCGCCACCCTCACCGGGCCGCTGTCCGGGAACACCACCCCGACCATCGGCAGCCCGGTCCGGGACACCCAGGTCCATGTCCTGGACGCCGGGCTGCGGCCGGTGCCGCCGGGGGTGACCGGCGAGCTGTACCTGGCCGGCGCGGGCCTGGCCCGCGGCTACCACAACCGCTCCTCGCTGACCGCGGAACGGTTCGTGGCGAACCCCTTCGGCGCTCCCGGCGCGCGGATGTACCGGACCGGCGACCTGGCCCGCCGGGACCGGGACGGCGGCCTGACCTTCCAGGGACGCGCCGACAGCCAGGTGAAGATCCGCGGCTTCCGGGTGGAACCCGGCGAGATCGAGGCCGCGTTGACCGCGCTGCCGCAGGTCGCGCAGGCCGCCGTGGTGGTCCGGGAGGACACGCCCGGTGACCGGCGGCTGGTCGGCTACGTCGTTCCGGCCGGGGACGCCGGGAGCGCCGGGGACGCCGGGGACGCCGGGAGCGCCGGGGACGCCGGGATCGAGACGGCGTTGCTGCGCTCGGCACTTGCCGCCACCCTGCCCGGCCACATGATGCCCGCGGCCTTCGTGGTGCTGGACGCGCTCCCGCTCACCATCAACGGCAAGCTCGACCTGCGCGCCCTGCCCGCGCCGGAGTACTCCCGGTCGGCCGGCCGGCAGCCGCGTTCGCCGCGCGAGCAACTGCTCTGCGAGGTGTTCGCCGAGGTCCTGGGCCTCGCCCGGGTCGGCGTCGACGACAGCTTCTTCACCCTCGGCGGGCACTCGCTGCTGGCCCCGCAGCTGGTGTGGCTGATCAACCAGCGCCTCGGCGTCTCGCTGCCGCTGAGCATCGTCTTCGACCGCGACACCGTGGCGGCGCTCGATCCCATGCTGGACGCCTTCGCGGGCGTCGAGGCGGCACCCGTCCGCGCCGACGACTTCGCGGCCGACGCCGTGCTCGACCGGGCGATCACCGCCGAGGGCCACCCGGCGCCGGCCTTCGGCGCCCAGGCGGCCGACCCCGCCGGGATCCTGCTCACCGGAGCCACCGGCTTCCTGGGCCCCTTCCTCCTGCGGGAACTGCTGGACCGCACCACCGCCGAGGTGTTCTGCCTGGTCAGGGCCTCCGGCTTGGAGGCGGCCGAGCAGCGGATCCAGCAGAGCCTGGACGGCTACGGCCTGTGGGAGGAGCGGCTGCGCGACCGGATCCGGCCGGTGCCCGGCGACTTGGCCCAGCCGCTGCTCGGCCTCACCCCGGACCGGTTCGACCGGCTCGCCAAGCAGGTCCAGGTGATCTACCACAACGGCGCCAGGGTCCACATCATGGAGTCCTACGCCCAGATGCGGGACGCCAACGCGGCCGGCGTCCAGGAGGTGCTCCGGCTGGCGGTGCTGCACCAGCTGAAGCCGGTGCACTATGTGTCCACCCTGAGCACGGTCGTGGCCGGACCGCAGGACCCGGAGCTGCTCCCCGAGGAGTGGGAGAGCGACCCGCGGCTGCTGGGCGGCAGCGGCTACGTCCGCAGCAAGTGGGTCGCCGAGCGGCTCACCCGGCTCGCCCACGAGCGCGGGATCCCCACCGCGATCTACCGGACCGCGCGGCTCAGCGGGGACTCCCGCACCGGCGCCGTGGCCGGCAGCGACGCCTTCTGGCACTACGTCAGGGCCTGTGTCGAGATCGGGGCGCGCCCGCTCCCGGAGCACCCGGACGACGACCTCCAGGAGAACCTGATCCCGGTCGACTTCGCCGCCGCCGCCCTGGTCCGGCTGGCCCGCTCCGGGCCCGCCGACGGCCGGACGGTCAACCTCGCCGCCGCCGCCCCGGTCCGCCTGGGCGCCGTCCTGGAGCACGCCAGAACCCTCGGCTACCAGCTGGAGGACCTGCCCTACGAGCAGTGGCGGCACCGGCTGGAGGCGGCGGCCCGGGCGGAAGGGGTCCCGCAGGACAGCTCGCTGCGGGCAGTCGCCCTGATGAGCAGCGCCACCGCCGCCGTCTCCGGCCGGGGACGCCAGCCGCGCGACTTCGACCGCCGCAACCTGCTCCAGGGGCTCGACGGCTCCGGGATCGAGAGCCCCGAGGTCGGCCCCGAACTGCTGGACCGTTACTTCGCCTACTTCATCGCCTCCGGGCAGCTGCCCCGGATCCCGGTCGGCTCCGCCCCCACGGGCCGGCCGTGAGCACCTCCGTCCGCATCCGGCCGCCCCACCACCCGAGCACCCGACCCGGCAGGGAAACCCAGAACCTCATGAACCCCGCGACGCCCGCCCGCACCGCCCAACGCCAGCGCTACCTGATGTGCCGCCCCACCCACTTCGAGGTGACCTACTCGATCAACCCCTGGATGGACCCGGCCAAGCCGGTCGACCGCGACCTCGCCGTCACCCAGTGGGAGCAGCTCGCGGACCTCTACCGGCAGCTGGGTCACCAGGTGGAGGAGATCACCCCGCTCCCCGGATACCCGGACATGGTCTACGCGGCCAACGGCGCCACCGTGGCCGACGGCAGGGTGCTCGGCGCCCGCTTCCGCAACCAGGAGCGGGCCGCCGAGGGGCCGGCCTATCTGGAGTGGTTCCGCGCCAACGGGTACACCGAGACCCACGACCCGGTCCAGGTGAACGAGGGCGAGGGCGACCTGCTGGTCGCCGGGGAGCGGATCCTGGCCGGCACCGGATTCCGGAGCAGCCCCGAGAGCCACGCCGAGGCCCAGGAGTTCCTGGGCCGGCCGGTGGTCGGGCTGCACCTGGTGGACCCGTTCTTCTACCACCTCGACACCGCGCTGACCGTGCTGAGCGACGACGAGATCATGTACTACCCGGGGCCTTTTCACCGGGCAGCCGGGCGGTACTTGAGCAGCTGTACCCGGACGCGATCCAGGTCTCCCGCGCCGACGCCGAGGTCTTCGGGCTGAACGCGGTCAGCGACGGCCTGCATGTGGTCCTGCCCGAGGCCGCCACCGGGGTCGCGGCCAGGCTGCGGGAGCGCGGCTTCACTCCCATCGGCGTCGACCTCTCCGAACTCTTCAAGGGCGGCGGCAGCGTGAAGTGCTGCACCCTCCGGCTGCGCGACTGACAGCCCCGGTTCCCACCGTCGGGGCCATCCCGACGAGCGCCACACTCTGCTGACCTTCACTTTCAGCTGACCTTCGCTTCTGCTCACCTCCGATTCTGATGACCAGGGAGTACCACCATGTTGTTGACCCGCAATCAGCTTGAGAGCTACCGCCGGGACGGGTTCCTGCTGATGGAGTCGTTGCTGGAGCCGGCCGAGGTGGACGCGCTGCGCTCGGCCTTCGTACGGGACTGCGAGGTGCCCGGTCCGCAGCGGATCGCCGAGGACGGGGGCGCCGCGGTGCGCGCCGTCTACGCTTCGCACCAGCGCCAGCCGGAGTTCGCGGACCTGATTCGCGATCCGCGCCTGCTGCGGCCGGTGGAGCAGCTGCTCGGCGCGGACAGCTATGTCTACCAGTTCAAGATCAATGCCAAGCCGGCCTTCGGCGGCGAGAAGTGGTCCTGGCACCAGGACTTCACGGCCTGGCAGATCGCGGACAACCTGCCCGCGCCGCTCCAGGTGAACATCGGGATCTTCCTCGACGACGTCACCGAGTTCAACGGACCGGTCATCTACCTGCCCGATCGCACCGCGCGGCGCCTGCTGAACGACCGGCGGGCCGAGCGGGCCAAGTCGGAGCAGCACCTGGACCCGGACGACATCGCGCTCACCCCGGAGCAGCTGCCAGTCATGTCGCCCGCGCGCGGCATGGTGAGCCCCAAGGGCCCCGCGGGATCGGTGGTCTTCTTCTCCTCCGAGTTGCACGGCTCGGCCCCCAACATGTCCCCGATGGCTCGGCGCTGCTCATCGCCACCTACAACGACGTCTCCAACCTGCCCAGTTGGCAGGGGAGCCGCGCCCCGACTATGTGGTGTGCGGGACACCGAGCCGCTGAGCCCGCTCGACGGCACCTTCCTGCGGCAGCGCGAGCTGGTGGGGTCTGACCGGTGGCCGGTGCGGCACCGGTCGGAACGAGGACAGGCAAGCAGAAGGGAAGAGGACATGAACCGGACGGATCCGCACAGCGGCAACGGCACCCGGATGATCCGGTACGGCCTCCGCGACCAGCCGGAGCGCCTCGACGAGGGGAAGCGGCCGGCCCTGGCGGCGGGACAGGTGGACCTGTGGCTGCTCCGCCAGCCGGACGCCCGGCGGGCCGGGGACGAGCTGGACCTGGCGGTCCTGGACGGCGGGGAACTGAAGCGGGCGGGGGCCTGCCGGCGTCCGGAGGACGGGCGGCTCTACGCGAGCGCGCACATCGCCCTGCGGCGGGTGCTCAGCGCCTACCTGGGGATCCAGCCCGGCAGCATCGGCTTCGTCCGCGAGCCCTGCCCCTGCTGCGAGGGGCTGCACGGCCGCCCGGCGGTCGCGGCGGCCCAGCCCGGGCTGCACTTCTCGCTGTCCCACGGGCGGGGGATGGTGCTGGTCGGCGTGGCACCCGTCCCGATCGGGGCCGACGTGGAGGCTCTGCCCGATCCGGAGACGGTCGAGACCTGCTCGGCGGCGTTGCACCCACAGGAGCAGGCGGAGCTCCAGGCCCTGCCGCCGGCTGCCCGCAGCGCGGCGTTCGCCCGGATCTGGACCCGCAAGGAGGCCTATCTGAAGGGCATCGGCACCGGGCTGGCCCGCGATCCGGCCGCCGACTTCCTGGGGGCCGACCTGGCGGCGCGCCCGCCCGGCTGGACGGTGCTGGACATCAGCTGCGGTCCGCGACACGCCGCCGCCGCGGCGGTGCTGGGCGGCCCGCCCACGTCCGTCTCGGTCCGGTGGCTGTCGGCGGACGTGCTGCGGGCGCGGCCCGGTGTGCCCGGACCGCGCCCGCAGGGGCCCGGGAATCACACCGCGCTGCCCACCGGCTCCGAAACACCGGCCCCGGAGCCGCTGTCGGTTCCAGAGCTGCTGTCGGCTGCGGCCTGCTGACGCTGCTCCGGGCGGGTCAGCAGGTAGCCGGCGGCCAGGGCGAGCAGGGCGGCGGCGCCATAGGCGAGGTCGCGGTAGGGCAGGAAGGCGATCAGCGTGGATCCGCTGGCAATGCCCACCGACTGTCCCAGGGTGATCAGGAACCCGTCGGCTCCGGCGACCCGGCCCATCAGCTCACCGGGGGTGTTCAGCTGGACCGCGGTCATCGAACCGACGATCAGGAACGGCAGCCCGAGCCCGAACACCAGGGCGGCCGCCACCACCACGGCGTCGGAGGGGACCGCCATCGCCAGCGCCGAGACGCTCAGCAGCGCCATGCCCAGGGCGGTCAGCCGACCGGGCCCGAGCCGGTTGATGGCCGGGCCGGCCAGCAGCCCGCCGAGAATGCCGGTGACTCCCATCGCGGTGACGATCACCCCGGCCCAGGTCGGCGCGTGGTGCAGGCCGACGGTGGCGACGGCCAGCCCGAGCGTCTCGAAGAGCCCCATCACGAACAGGCCGAGCACCAGGGCGGTGGTCAGCTGGCGCAGCACCGGGGTCCTGGCCAGGAAGCGGAATCCGGCGGTGGTCTCCGCGCGCCAGCTCTGCCCGGAGCGGACGGGCTTCGGGTCGTCGACCTTGATCAGGGCCCAGCAGACCAGCCCGGCCGCGAAGCTGGCGGCGTCCAGCACGGCCACCGCGCCACCGCCGTAGGCGGCCAGCAGGCCGAGCCCGATGGCGGGGGTGATCAGCCGCTGCCCCTGGGTCAGCGCCTGGGACAGTCCGTTGGCCGAGCCGAGCTGCTCCTCCGGGACCATGGTGGGCAGCAGGGCGGACATGGCCGAGTTGGTGATGTCGCTGGAGAGACCGTAGAGAAACATCACCGTGTAGATCAGCCAGACCTGCCCGGCATGGTGGACCTGGGTGAGCGAGAGCACCAGCAGGCAGGTGGCCGCGTTGGACACCAGCAGCAGCGGCTTGCGGCGGACCCGGTCGACGAGCACCCCGGTCAACGGGGAGAGCAGGGTTCCCGCGATCAGGCAGAGCATGCACAGGCCGGCTCTGGAGGTCGAACCCGTCAGCTCCTTGACCCAGACACCGGCGGCCAGCCAGAGCGCGTAGTCGCCGATGGTGCTGAGGGTGTTGCCGAGGAAGTACAGGCGCATCCGCGGTTGCGCGAGTAGGTCGCCCATGGTTTGTCCTTCCAGGTCAGGGAGAGAGGGAGGGGTCGCCGAGGAGGTGGCGGGGAGGGGTCGGGACGGGTCAGGACGGCGGGTCAGGACGGTTTGGGCGGGTGCAGGGCGGCCGTCCAGCCGGCCAGTTCGGCCGTGGTCGCGATCGCCCGCTCGCAGATGGCCAGGCAGTCCAGGCGGGCCCGGTCGACGGCCGGTGCGATCAGGAACATCACACCGCGAGCACCGGCCCGGGAGGTGTGGACCCGAAGGTGCTCGAACCCCTTCTGTTCCTCCCCGGAGCGGGTGAGCGCAGGGGTGAGGATCCTCCGGGCCTCATCTGACACTCCATCAGGACAGCTCATGGAGAACGAGATTACGTGCATGAATCGACTGTCGCGCATCATCGTGGGCCCAGTGAAGGCAATCCCGAGTCACTTAAATGACATGGCTCATACGTGCCAGGTGGCCGGTCGAGCTGATTCGGATCTTGACGAGTGATCGCCCGGACGGATAGGTAGGACGCCGGACACCCGCAGCCGCCCGAGCAGTCGCCGAACGGCCGGGCGGACGACGAGAAGCATGGGGAATGCTGAGATGCTGGGTGCGCTTGGGCTGACCGACGAGGGTGAAGCCGTCTACCGCCTCATGATCGCCCAGCCGGACTGGACCGTCGCCCAGCTCGCCGGGGAACTGGGCTGGGGCAACGACTCGGTGCGGGCAGTCCTGGACCAGCTGGCCGACCTGGAACTGCTCAGACCGTCCTGGACGGCGGACGGCACACCGCGGATGGCCAACCCCCAGGTGGCCTTCGAGGTACTGCTGGCGCGCCGCCAGGCGGACCTCACCCGCCAGCTCCAGGAGGTGGAGGTCAGCCGGGCGGTCATCGCCTCGCTGATGGAGGAGTACTCCGCGTCGGACCTGGGCACCGACCGGGACGGCATCCAGCGGCTGCACAGCATGGAGGACGTCAGGATGATGTTCCAGGAGCTGGGCAGGCAGACCCGGGAGGAGACGCTCTCGTTCGCCCCAGGGGGGCCGCAGACCCCGGAGAACCGCGCCGCCAGCCGTCCGGTGACCGAGGCCCTGCTCGCCCGCGGGGTCAAGGTCAGAACCATCTACCTCAGCAGCGTCCGCAACGACCCGGGCAGTATCGCCCATGCCGACTGGCTGGCCGAGCAGGGAGCCAGAACCCGGACCAGACCGGCGCTCCCGATGCGGATGCAGATCGTGGACCGGAAGGTCGCCGTCGTCCCGCTCGACCCGGACGACAGCTCGAAGGGCGCGGCGGTGATCAGGGAGCAGGGGGTGCTCACCGGGCTGTGCGCGCTGTTCGAGTCCGTGTGGGAGGCGGCGGAGCCGTTCGGGGAGGCCTCCTCCACCCCCAAGGGCGAGATCAGCAACCAGCAACGGGAACTGCTGAGGCTGCTGTCGAAGGGCCTCACCGACGAGGCGGCGGCACGCCAGCTCGGGGTGTCCCTGCGGACCGAGCGGCGCATGATCACCGACCTGATGGAGCAACTGGGCGCGCAGAGCAGGTTCCAGCTCGGCCAGCGGGTGATGGAGGCAGGCGTGCTCTAGCCCTCCCGGCGGCACTTCTCCGGCGGCACTTCTCAAGCGGCACTTCTCCAGCGGCACCTCTCCGGTCGTCCCACGTCAGCCCCCGCGTTCGCGCGGGCACCGGGCCGGCTCGTCCGGGGCACCCCGCAGGGGCGGCCCCTCCAGGGGCTCTGAGACGATCTCCGCCATGCCAGACCGAAACACCTCCGCATCCGACCGCACGATCGTCCTCCGCTTTCTTTACGTCCTGGTCGTCGTGACCGGGTATCTGTGTGCCGTATCCGGCTCGCCGAGCAGCCCGGTGCGCGTCACAGCGGCTCTGGGAGGCTCCTGGCTGGGCGCTTCACTGCCGGTGACGCTCTGGTCCCTTGCCGCCCTCACCCTTGGCCGTCGCGTCGGGCTCACCCCCACCATCATGTCGCTGGGGATCGGGCCGGCCCTGCGGACCTCGTTCGTCGACCACCGGATCCTGATCGTGCGTCGCTTTCCTTTCCCCGTCCTCAGCATCCGCTCGGTCAAGGATCCTGGTCGGATCACCATGCTCCGGCTTGCGCCGCTGGTGCTTGTCGCCGCGGCGGTCCAAGGACTGGCCGGCTGGGGACTCCTGCTGGTACCCGGCCCCTTCGGTGTGGCGGCTGGTACCGCGTGCCTGGGGACGGCGCTGGTCCGGCTCGTCGGAGTTCGGCGCACCGCGGGCGCGCACTCCCCGGGAGGTCCTGCGCCGGCGCAGCGCATCGGTGACGCCCCGGCCCTACAGGTGATAGCCGCGACCCAGCGGAGCCTGCCGGAGGCGCGACGCCTGATCGACGGCTGGTCGGATCCGGATCTGCGCGGGTCGACCAACGGCAGGATGGCCGAACTGCTGGTGCTGATGGGAGAAGGCCGCTACCGCGAAGCCATGACCCTGGCCGAGGCGCTCGCTCCGGCCGCCGACCTGACCCCGTCGACCGGGCCGGCGTACAACTGAGTCTGGCCCGGGCGCTCGCCTACCAGATGGAAGCCGGTCCGAGCGAGCCCGGTGACCGCGAGCATTTCCTCGCGCTGTGCCGGGAGCTTCGTGACGCACCCGCCGGGGTCACCTCCGGGAGCGATCTCCAGAGTCTGTACTACCTGGTCAAGGGGATGTGGAGGTGGCTGTCGACGAGGCCAGGGCTGCGGCCCGGGTCGGCAGTGCGCCGCTGCGCCGCTGCATGACCCGCTGCACCCTGGCTGTGGCTCTCCACCGCGCCGGACGCACCACGGACGCCGACAAGGCACTTCGCCTGGCCAAGAAGGACGGGCCCGACATCGCCCGCCTCGCCTTCGTCACCGGCCTCCTCGACGGCGCCGGCCGGTCCGTCCCGCTCTCCGCGGCTGCCGACTGAGCCGGGCGGAGCCGTCGGCACCGGAGCTCAGGCGGGTACTTCGCCGGCGAATACCACGACGATTCCATACAGCCCGGAGAGCAGCGCGAACGCGCCCAGCAGGAAAGCCGGCCGCCATCTGCCGCGGATCTTCGCCACCCGTTCGGCTATCGGGAAAAGGAGGGTGAACGCAGGCAGGAGAAAGCGCGCCAGCGGTGGTGCCGGGGAGGCGTTTCCCAGGTCTATGACTATCAGTGCCGCGCTGTAGGCGAGCAGTACCAGGGGCTGACGGCGCCGCAGGGTGCGGATGAACAGGGCCAGGTAGGCAAACAGCGTGACGAGCATGACCGCGGAAACAGCGGCAGAAGTGCCATGAGAGAAAGGGGAACGCAGTCCGGTTGCCGCAGCCTCATGGATGAGCAGCCCGAAGAAGGACAGGCCGCCATTGAAACTCGACCCCCAGGCGTCCTGGATGTGGAAATACGCAAGCCAGGAGCCCTCCACCCACCCCGTCCACAGGATGTAGCCGACCCAGCCCATGGGAGCGACCAGGCAGAGAGCCAGCAGGCGCCGCCGGAGGAGAGGGTAGTCGTCAGCGCCTCGCTCGCTGCGCAACTCGGCCAGGGCGGCCACTGCGACAGCCGCGGTGAGTGCCATGGTGGTCGGTCTTGTCAGGCCCGCGAGGAAACACAGCACCCCGGCCCAAAGCCAGCAGCGGGTCATCACCGCATACAGCGTCCAGGCAGCGAGCGCGGTGAACAGAGATTCCGAGTAGGCCATGTTTTCGATTGCCGCGAGCGGCAGCACGCCCCAGAGCACTGCCGCGATGACGCCCACGCGGTGGCCGTGGCAGTGCGCGGCGCAGGCGTAGATCCCCAGAGCCGCGGCGATCCCGGCCGCCCCGGACACAATCACCAGCGCCGTACCCGCACTGATCGGCAGAATCCGGTACAGCGGTTCGGCGAGACCTGGATACAACGGGAAGAAGGCACGCGGCGAATAGGGGATGCCATGTGCGCCGATCGTGCCGTTCGGAGTCGCATAGGGAATCCGGGCCGTGTAGCCGATTTCGACGATCCGGGTGTACCAGGCAGCATCCCAAGCGCCTCCCAGCCGTGCCAGTGCTGATATGTGGCACGTTTGTCCGTAGATCACCAGGACAATCAGGCCGAGAGCGCGCGCTGCGACGTATCCACCCAGCGCTGCAACAGCACGCCGAGAGAAGAATGCGGAGAGACCGTTGCAGGGGACACCGCAGGCGGAAGAGGCGCCTGCTGGCGAGGTGGGCGAGCGGAGATCATACGGCGCAACTCTAGGCCAAGGCCCCGTGCTCGACCGCCGGGACCACCTCGGCCCCCGATGCCTGCCGACAGGCCGGGGCCGGGGCCGGCTCGGCAACCCGGGGTCAGAACCGAACCGTGGAGGTGAGTCCGGCCGGCTCCAGCGAGGTCAGCAGTGACTCTGCTGCCGCGCCCTCTGCCGCTCCGCTGCGTCGGTAGAGAGCCACCGCCTGCCGCAGGTCGGGCAGGGCGGCGGCGTGGTCGCCGGAGCGGACGGCGCAGCGGGCCACGCCTTCCAGGGCCCGTGCCTCCGCCAACGGGCTGCGGATCTCGCGCGCGAGGTCCAGGGCCTGACGGAAGCAGGTGAGCGCCTCGTCCGGCCGGGCGGTGTCCAGCAGCAGCGAGCCTGTGGTGTGCAGGACCGCGGCCTCGCGCCGGCGGTCGCCGATCTCCTCGACGAGTGTTCGCGCCCGGGCCAGCAGCCCCGCCGCGCCCGCGCGGTCCCCGAGCGCCAGCCGCACCCGCGCCAGGTCGTGCAAGGCACTCGCTTCCTCGTCGCGGACACCGGCCTCCCGGTAGTCGATGAGGAGTTGTTGCAGCAGTTCCTCGGCGGCCAGGGCCTGGCCGGTCTCCAGCCGGAGCCGGGCCAGGCCGTGGCGGACGAGGAACGGGCCGCTGCGCTCGCCGATCTCCGAGTAGGTCTCCAGGGCCGCATCGAACAGTGCGGCGGCGGCCGGGTAGTCGCCGGTACTGCTTCGCAGGTACCCCAGCTCGCATCGGGCGTTGGCCTCGCCCAGGCGGTGCCCCAGGTTCTGGTAGGCCTGGAGGGCCTGCTCCAGCAGGTCGGCGGCGGCCGGGAGGTCGTCCTGCGCCCGGTGGATGGCACCCAGGTTCCACAGCAGGTTGGCCTCGCCCAGGCCCTCGCCCAGCTCCCGGTAGATGACCAGGGCCCGTTGGCCGAGGCTGGTCGCGCCCTCGTAGTCGAGAGCCTGCTGCCGGACCCGCCCCAGCGCCCAGAGGGTGTTGCCCTCGCCGAGGCGGTCACCCAGGCTGCGGAAGATGGCCAGGGCCTGCTCGTGGCACCGGGCCGCAGCCGGATAGTCCCGCTCCATGTGGTGCACGCGGCCCAGCTGCCACAGCGCGGTCGCCTCGCCGGAGCGGTCGCCCAGGCCCCGGTGCAGCGCCAGTGTCTGTCGTTGCAGTTCGGCCGCGCCCTGGTAGTCCCCCATCATGATCCTGGACCGCCCCAGCCGGTCCAGCGCAACGGCCTGGCCGCGGAGGTCGCCCAGCTCCTGCGCGGCAGCGGCCGCGGCGCGGTGCAGGACCGCACCCTGCGACGGCAGGCCCTCCTGCACCAGGAAGGCGCTCAGGGAGCCGCTCAACGCGGCCGTCCGCGCGGGCCCGGTGGACAGCGCCGCGGCAAGCAGGTTGTCCCGCTCGGCCCGCATCCACTGCAGGGCTGCACCGAGGTCGGGCAGCGGCGGCACGACGCCGGGCACCGGGCAGTCCACGGTCCGGTCGCGGCTGGCACGGGGGGCGATGTGACTGTCCGCCAGGTGGGCAATGTACTGGTAGTAGTCCAGCAACCGCTCCAGCGCGGCATCGTGGCCCCCGGCTTCGACGGAGCCTTCCGGGTCGGCCTGGTCGGTGGTGCCGAGGGTGCGGGCGTAGAGGCGGACCAGATCGTGCAGCAGATAACGGCCGGCGGTCCGCTGCATGACCAGGTTGTTGTCGAGCAGGGACTCCAGCAGCGACTCCGCGAGGTAGTGGCTGGTACCCAGCAACGCGGCAGCGGCATACGGGTCGATGTCGCCTCCGGGTATCCGGCCGAGCAGAAGGAGAAGCTGTTGTTCGTCGTGGCGCATGCCTCGGTAGGAGGTTTCGAAGACGGCCGCGACATCCCGTTCCTCGTCACAGAGCCGGGTCAGACGGCTTTGCTCGTCGCGCAACTGGGCGGCCAGGTCGCTCACGGTCAGCGTACGACGGTGCCGCAGCCGCGAGCCGGCGATCCGCAGGGCCAGCGGCAGGCAGCCGCACAGCAGCGCCAGCTCCGGAAGGTCCGGGTCGTCCTCGGCGAGCCGGTTCGGTCCGGCAACCATGCGGATGAGTGAGGTCGCCTCTGTCAGCGAGAGCACCCCCAGGGCCAGGGTGTGCGCGTCGTCCAGACCCACGAGGCGCCTTCGACTGGTGACCATGACCAGACAGCCCGGAGCAGCCGGGAGCAGCGGCCGGACCTGCGCCGTGGACACCGCGTTGTCCAGCAGGATGAGGGTCCTCGTCCCGCTGAGCGTGTCGCGGTAGAGCGCGGCCTTGGCTCCGAGCTCGCGGGGATCTGCTGGGCGGCGACTCCGAGGGCGCCCAGCAGGGCGTCCAGTGCCTCCTCGGCGCTCAGTGCGGCTGTGCCCGCCGAATGGGCGCGCAGGTCGAGGAAGAGCTGTCCGTCCGGGAACCGCTCCCGGACCCGGTGGGCCGCGTGTACTGCCACGGCCGACTTGCCTATGCCACCGAGTCCGTCGATCGCGCACAGCACCACCGTTCCCGGCGCATCCCCCGCCGTGGTCAGGTCGACCAGGCGCAGGAGCTGTCCCAGTTCCTCCTCACGCCCGACGAAGAGACGGGTGTCGGTGGGCAACTGGTTGACCGGCCCTTTCGGGGCGGTCCCGGTCTCGGGCGTGACGGCCGGCGCCGCAGGGGCCGGCATGTCGAGTGTGGCGGACAGAATGGCCTGTTCCGCCGCGGCCAGCCCGGGCCCCGGGTCGAGCCCCAGTTCCTGGGCCAGCCGAGTGCGGGTGGAGTGCAGCACCGCCAGGGCATCCCGCTGACGCCCGGCCCGGTAGAGAGCGATGGCGAGCCGCTCCGCGATCCCCTCCCAGAACGGGTGTTCGTCGAGCAGGGCCGACATTTCGGCGATGACCGCGGCGTGGTTCCCGCAGGCGAGTTCCAGGTCGGCCAGCGCCTCGTGGGCCGCCATGTGTTCTTCCTGGAGCCGCGTGCGTGCGGTGCTCACGAACGGTGCTTCGATGCCGGACAGGGGTTCGCCACGCCACAGGGCGAGGGCAGTGCGCAGTTCGACGATGGACGTCCCGGTCGGGCCTGTCCTGACAGCGGCCCGGGCGGCGCGGACGCTCGCGATGAAGCGGGCGGCGTCGATCGCGTCGGGGGGCACCATGAACTGGTAGGCGCCGTTCACAAGTTGAAGTTGCCCGCCGGCCTCGGCCGGCAGGGCCTTGCGCAGCTTCGAGATGATGTTGTGGATCTGTGCTCGCGCGGTCTGTGGTGAGCGTTCGCCCCAGAGACCGTCGATGAACTGCTCGACAGCGACCGGCGAACCGTTCTGGAGCAGAAGCATGGCCAGGGCCGCGCGCAGGCGCGGGCCTGGAATCTGGACCTGCTGACCCCCGGATTCGATGGTCAGTGGGCCCAGCAGCCCGTACTTCATCGCCTTCCCCCTCCGGCTGTCGCGGTCGCGCGCATGCGAAGCACGGAACCGCGCGAGGTGGCGAATCGTTCGTGCTCACCGAATCGCGAGTCGCAGGATTGTCAACCGGACTTGAGGAAGTTGTCAACTCCAGGCGTCGTGAACGGATCCGACGGAGGTACTCGCTGCTCAGCGGGCCCCGGGTGCTTCCGCGCGGCAACTGCGGAGCGCGAGTCCGCTACCGGTTCGCCGCCGGACCGACCACCTCTGCGCGACGGCGAGCGAAGAGGTGGGTGGGATCATCTGCGCGAAGCACCAGGACGGCGAGCAGCAGGCTGCCCAACCCGGCCGCCGGGGCGGACGGAAGCGGGGGAATACCGGGCCGGGCAGCGCGGGGAAGGCGGCGGGTGCTAAGGAAGTCGGTGGAATTCACCTGGTCGCTGGGCATACCGCACTGACTGCATGTCACATATGTCGCCCGATCGGGACAGCTCAGTGGCCTGCCGGGCGGACTTCCGTTGGTGACACCGACGCAGGGATGACCATCGCGGCACGTACAGATCACGCTCCGGCAACGACGTCCACAGAACCCCCACAACCCTGCGATGCTGTGCCCCGTCCGCACCTAAGCGATCTTGGGAGTCCCCTGTGCAGAACACGCCCGTACTCGCCCCGCCGACCGGCCTGGCGATGAAGCACCGCGGCTCGGTCGCCGTATGGCTCGGCCTGCCCATCATCACCTTGGGCATCTACTCGCTGGTCTGGTACTTCAAGATTCACAAGGAGCTCCGGAACTTCGACCAGCGCCAGCAGCTCAGCCCTGGTGGAAGCCTCTGCGTCATACTCTTCCTCAGCTGGACCGTGGTCGCCCCGCTGGTCTCGTACTACAACACCGGCAAGGCCGTCGCCGCCGCCCAGCGCGCGGCCGGCCTCGAGCCCACGTGCAGCCCGGCGGCAAGCTGCTGGCTCGCCCTCGTCTTCGGCCTGAACGTCTGGTACCTCCAGAAGGAGCTCAACCTCATCACCGACGCCTACCCGGGGATGGCGCCGAACACCCCAGTAGCCCTGGCCGGCTGACGACGTCGCCGGTCGCCCGGCCGTACCGGACACAGCGGCGCCCCCGCCTTCGGGGGAGCGCCGCGTTCACGGCAGCCATGCAAGAACCACGTTGCGAGGACACGCTAGGCCGGAGCAGCTTCTCCTTGCGCGGCCGTTTGATGGGGCAGCTGCCGAACTGCGGAGGAGGCCAGTGGTACGACGGTGGCGACGGCGTAGATGACTGCTGCGCCGACGGCCACCTTGAAGCCACCGACGGCAGTGGCGAGCGGACCGACGCAGAGCTGGCCGACCGGAATGGCGATATAGGCCAGCAGGTCGTCGTAGGACGCAACACGCGACAGTACATCGGCGGGAACGTGCTCCTGAAGTGACGTGTCCCACCCGTCGGCTGCCACCGTGGTGCCCACTCCGGCGACGAACGCCGCCATGATGAGCCAGGGAGCCCCCAGGTGGGCTCCCAGGGCGAGCAAGGGCAACGCGCCAAGCACGCTCATCAGTTGCCCCAGGCGGAGGAGGCGCTTGACAACGATGCGGTACATCAGCGCGCTCATGAGCAACATGCCCATGCCGCGCGAACTGAGGACGAAGCCCCAGGTCGCTTCGCCGCTGATCTGCTTGGTGAGCGAGGGTCCCAGGATCTGCCAGGCACCGGTCTGCACCAGATTCACGACGCAGAAGGACAACGAAACCATCCACACCCAACGGATGCGCCGGAACTCGCCCCAGCCATCGCGGATGTCGGCCACAATGGTCGATTTCCTCTCGGTGACGGTGTGCGTGGTGATGGTGAGCCCTGCCATGCATCCGGCCGCGAGGAGGTAGGTGACCGCATCGAAGGCGATCGCAGGTCCGCTGCCGGCCGTGGCGACGACCACGCCCGCCAGGCTCGGGCCGAGAATCTTCGTCGCGTTGCGCATCGAACTCAGCAGGGAGTTCGCTCGCTGAAGTTCCGCGCTCCCGACCAACTGCGGACGATGCCCCGTAGCGCCGGCGACGTGAACGCGCTGAGAACGCCGTTCAGGAACTCGAGGCAGGCGACCAGGAGCAGCGTGTAGTGACCGGTGAGCAGAATCGCCGCGACCGCGCCCTGGGTGAGTGCCGAACCGAGATTCGAGAGGACCAGCACGGTCCGACGTGAGAAGCGATCAGCGACGGCTCCGCCCACCAGGAGGAACGCCAGCATCGGCACCATCCGCACGGCCAGGACGATGCCGAGGTCGACGGCGCTGCTCGAGGCGTCCAGCACCGCGAACGCCAACGCGATCGGGGCCATGGAACTGCCGAGCAGGGAGACCAGCTGACCGCTGAAGAACCAGCTGAAGTCTCTTCGGCGTGCGGGTAGTGAAAGCATGCGCCTCAGTCTCATGGGTAGCCCTGCCGGGCGATAATATTTCGGCAGGAGGCGAAAGATGGTCCTGCTGCGAATGTCCCCGATAGCCCTGTCGCGATCCCGCTTCGCGCTGTCCCCCCTGGCCGAGACGGTCGGCTCCCTGATCGTGCTGAGCAAGCCGTGTACCGATCCCTGGCTGGCCTCCTGGCACGGCCGCCACCGGAGCGCCCTCGAGACACGCCTCGAGGCCGACCCCTTTGCAAGGGGCATGGTGAGACTTCTCGGCTCGACCAAGCTCCTGCCCGACCTGGTTGCGGTCCCCCCGTGCGATGGCATGAAGACCACCCTCGACCTCGAACTCGCGATGTTCACGGGCGTGTCGGACGACGAGGTGCACGCCGACTTCGAGAATGCCGCGGCGCAGAGCTGGGAACAGCATGACCTGGCCTGGCTGTCCGGACGTGGATGGGGCGCCAGGGCCGCGGACCTGATGAGGTCCCTCTGGGATCTCCACGTGGCACCGGATTGGGGGCGCCGCCGGGCACTGCTGGAGCGGGATGTCACCTACCGGGCAGGGCTGATCGGCGCGCACGGGTGGCCCAGGGCGCTCCAGGACATGAGCCGGGTCAGCGCCTGGGTCGGCGTGGACTCGATCCGCTTCAGCGACCAGCCCTCCCCGGACCGGACTGTCGGCGACGAGGGGATGCTCTTCGTGCCCGTGAGTACGTCGAGCGGCAGTTGGCTCTGCGAGGCACCGCCGGCCCAGTACGCGCTGGTGTACCCGGCGCGCGGGCGGCAGCCGCGACCTGGGCCACCCCCTCCCAGGCCCTCGCCCAACTGATCGGTGCCGGCCGCGCGAGAATTCTGTGCGACCTCGAGTGGGGGGCGACCAGCAGCGAGCTCGCCACGAAATTCGGCCAGTCGCTCGGCACGGTCGGAGGCCACCTGGCCGTCCTGCGGAACGCGGGAATGGTCGTGGGGACGAGGGTGGGCCGACGCGTGGTCTACCGGCGCACCCAAAAGGGCGACGCTCTCGTCGGATCATCTGGGGACGACGGTCGATCCGACGAGAGACCGTGACCGTCGGCCCGGCCACGTGGAGGCACCTCAGGAGAGGCGCGCGAGGTAACTCCGGAAGTAGCGCATGTTCTCCTCCCGGTCCGGTCCCCAGTTGAGGACCCCGAGCACCTCGGGTGCAAGCCCCATGTGGGTCCCGAGCTTCTCGTAAGTCGCTTGTGTGCGCTCGCGCGTCTGTCGTTCCACGCTCTCAGCCAGCTTCATGTACGTGGGCGGCTTGCCGGAGAACTCGTAGAGCTGCGCGACCGCGTGCAGTGCGACCTCGTCGATCGCCTCCTCCCGGCTCATCGTGACCAGGGGCCTGCGCAGTGGCTCGAAGGAGTGGTCACCGAGGAGCCCGCCTCCTCCGAGCAGCAGTTCAGCCAGGTGCCGCGCCAACAGCGGCGAGCAGTGGAAGCCGTCCCGGTAAGTCCCGGAGAGCACCCAGACGTTGTCCTGCCAGACCCGTCCGATGAGTGGGAAGCCGTCGATGCTCGCCGGCCTGTTACCGACATGCAGTTGGAGGATCCTGCTGGAGAACAGACCCCTGTCGAGCTGTTCGAGGGCACAGGTCATGAGGAAGTGCGTCATACCGGTGGTCGCTGACGACTCAGGGCTCAGCGCCAGGTCGTTGGTCGCGCCCAGGTAGACCGTTCCGTCGCCGGGAACCATGTGCAGACCGCATCCCCGGCGCGGTTCGGCGTACGAACGACGTGGGAGATGCCGGAAGCGCTGCTTTCGCACGTCATGGCGATGCCCTTGCCGGCCAGCACTGGCGGCATGGACCGATCGCCGTCCGACAGGTCGTTCAGCAGCGCGCCGCTGTGCGCGCCCGCCGCCACCAGGAAACGATCAGCCTCGATGACGTCGCCGGCTGCGGTGACGACCGAGGTGGCCCGGTCACCGTTCCGGTTCCATCCAGTGATCATGTCGTCGAGGAAGGTCACGCCCCTGCCGCGGGCGGCGGCCACCACCGATTCCAGAACCTCGCGCGCGTCCACACCGCCTTCGTCAGGGATGTAGGTTGCCGCCAGCGGACGGGCGTCCACCACCGGGTCCAGGTTCGGAACGTCGCCGAAGGGAACCGTCTCGAACTTGCGACCGTAGCTCTGAAGGGCGTCCAGGATCGCCTGATAGTTGAGGCTGTCCAGTCGCCCGCCCTTGCTGTTGAGGATGACGTAGGTGCCGTTGCGGATGGCGATCCGACGCTTGACGGCCACATCCTCGTTGAGTTCCTCCAGCCATGACGGCCATGCCTCGAGTGCCTGGAGGGACATTTTCAGCTTTTCTTTCCCACCGACGAGGAAAGGCTCCGGTGAGTCACCTCGGAGAAGCAGCCGAGCATCGCTCCGGCCGCTGTGGAAGCGGCACCCGGACGCCCTCCTGGACCGATGACGGCGACCTTGAGCTTGCCATCGGATCTCACCAGCTCCAGGGCAGTCGCGCATCCGAGGATGCCATTTCCCACTATTACCACGTCATAGGCGTTTGGAGCCATGGTTGTATTCCCTCATGCGGATCGGGGCGGCGGGCAGGCGGCCGCCCGTGAGAATCTTGGAAGACCTGCTGTCAGGCGAAGTGACTTGTCGTCGTGGAGTCGGTAGGTCTGCTGGACGGCACTGTTGATGAGGTCTTCGCAGGAATCCATGTCCGGGGCCTCGAAGAGCACCATGGCCACTCCGGCGGTACTGGAGATGATTTCCCCCATGGTGTCGCCGAGCCCGACCCTCATCTGTATGTGGCGCACGCCGGGAAATTCCTCGATGTCCGCGCGGCTCACCCCGTTCCTGGCTCCGGGCTTGACCGGGAGGCAGGCAAATCCGAAGACGGATTCGCTGCCAGGATGCTCCGCCGGCACATCCTCGCCGGCCAGCAGCCTCGCATGGGCAGCCCAGAGATTCACGCCGATCGTGTACTGGGCGGACAGGCTCGCCAAAATCCCCGGAGGCCGCCAGCCCAGCTCTCCGGCGATGAATTCCACCGGCTCGCCGAACACTTCGAGATCAAAGGCCCCCAGCGTCCACCGAGCGCGGTGACCGCTGCCTGGGCGAACTCACGGGCCTGTGCGTAGAGACCGGGATTGGTTTTGACGGGATAGGCGACCGAGCGGAGTGTCGAACCGTATTTTGCCTCGATCGCCGGCTCCAGGAACCGGGAGACCAGGAAGTGCTCGATCCGACCGTCAACTATGGTGCCGTCCAGGTGCCACTCGGGCCCCTGCTGCCTTTCCTCGATCACCGCATGCCGCAGTTCCGGGTTCGTGCTGAGGAGCTCGAAGACGTCCTCGACGGTCGGGCATGAGAAGACCAGCCTGCTTCCGCCCAGAGCAGGCGGTTTGACGATGAACGGAGCCGAGAGGCCCGCAAGCACCGCTCTGGTTTCGGCGAGATCGCACGGCGCGTTGGTGGTGGTCGCGAAGCGCGACGTCGGAACGCCGTGCCTGGCCCAGAGTGACTTCTGCAGAGCCTTGTCCGCCCGGCCATCGCGGTGGCCGGGTCGAGCTTCGCAGGAATCCGGAGGAGCCCGCTGAGGATGGCAGCCGTTACCACTGCGATCTCGTGCAGGGGAATCACCGCGTCGACTTCGTCGGCCACGCCGAGGTGCAGGAGGACGGACCAGGCCAGCTCCGGGCAGTCGTAGGAGGGAACAAAACCGCTGTGTGCTATCCGCTCCCCCAGCGATTCGACTATCGCCCTGTTCCGCTCGGTGTAGAGCACCGTCAGCGTGTGGCCCAGATCGGCGAGCTCAGTCAGGGCCTCCGCCTGCGGGCCCAGAACAACGATGTGCATCTCTCTCCTGAGTAGCGTGAGGACGGGAAGCGCGCGCAGCGACTGCTTACCCCGGCCACCGCAGATAGGTGGTTTTACCGCGGCCCGGCAGGACGTACCTGAGTGCCCGCGGTCCAGCCCGAGAGCGTCACGCAGCGCCGCGGTCTCGCCGGGCCAGCCGCTGTGTGAGATCTCGTCAAAGGCCAGGACGCTGCCCCGGGTCAAGTACGGCTTGATGGCGTTGATGACATCCATCGTGGGCACGTACAGATCAAGGTCGAAGTAGGCCAGCGCCACAACCGTGTGGTCGTTGGCTTCCAGATACCCCTGCACCGATGTGCTCACGTCGCCGCTGACGAGCTGCACCGGACTCTTGCCCGATCCGTCGTCGTGCCGTGCGTCCAGGACCGCCCGGATGTGTTCCTGGAACGACGGCGGGAGGGCGAACTTGTCCGGACGTTCGGCGAGGTTCTTCCGGTCCACGTCCACCGCACCCGCGAATCCTGTGAACGTGTCGAATCCGACGATGTCGCGGTGGACGTTGTGCGGCTCGTAGATGTCCCTCAGCTCGGCCAGGATCGCGAGATGGCGCCCCTGCAGGACCCCGAACTCCATCATGGCGCCCGGAACTTCCATCGCCATCTGGTAAAGGGAATCCATGACGAGGATGTCGAGGAGAGGGCGGCGCCTGAGGTACAGCGCCATCGTGTCGACCAGGTCCTCCATGGCAATGGGTGACTCTTCGAGCAATCGGGCCAGCCGGTGACGCACTTGCTGGTCATGGGTCATATCTTCTCCTCGTTGCTGGTCGGCTTAGGGCTGAGCGCCCACTCAGGGTTCGCGAATGGCCGGTCGAGAGCGCTCAACGGCGTGGGGTCGCGGGAGGCGAGCCACTCGGGGCGCGGATTCTCCATGGGCAGAAGGCGATTGTGTGTGCTGTTGTAACGGATGAAGATCACAGTGCGCCGTTTGCCCGACAGGTTCGGCGGTGAGCAGTGCAGCAACCGGCCGTCAAAGACGACGGTTGTCCCGGGTGCGCCCTTGATGGAGACGAGACCCAGGCGGTCGGCCAGCTCCCGGAGCATGTCCGGGGTGATCTTGTGGCGGATATCGGCGGTCAGGGTGTTCTCCCACCCGTTCTGGTGGGTCACCGTCTCCTCGTCCAACGAGAGCCGATGGGAGCCCGGCATGACGAAGATCGGACCGTTGAACTCGGTCACCTCTTCCAGGAAGACGGACACGTTCAACGCCCGTGGCGTCGGCATCCCGTCGTCGCGCTGCCAGTAGAGGTAGTCCTGGTGCCATTCCCAGACATCGCCGAGGAAGGGCGCCTTGGGATTGAGCTGCGTCTGGTGTATGTACACCTCGCTCTCCAGCAGGGCGCGAGCCGGCTCGAGATTGCGGATGTCGCGCGTGAACCGGTCGAACGCGTCGCTGTGCCGGTGAACGGCGTAGATCGAACGGACCTGCTCGCCTCCACTTTCGAGAATCCGCTGCGGGATCTCCAGGCCGGACAGGCGCCGTGACTCGCTCAGCAACAGCTCCGTCTCCTGCGGTGAAAACCGGCCCGGCATCACCAGATATCCATGCTCGTGATAGAAGTGAACATCCTCGACTGACAGCACTGTACGTCTCTCTCATTCTCCGGAGCGGTGGCAGTCATTCGTTCTGCGACCACGAGCACATCGGCCGGTCATGGCGGGATCAGGCCGTCAGCACGGCCTTCAGGACGGCTCCGTCCGCCACCATGGCCATGGCTGACGTGACGTCGGAAAGGGGAACTCCGTCACCAGACTGCGAAGACCGAAGCGTTCGACCAGCTCCGGAAGCATACGAATGTACTCGCCCAGGTGCGCCCCGCTGAATGCCCATGAACCGATGACGTCCAGCTGGCGGTAGACGATCTGGTGAGGGTTGAACGAGGTGTTCCCGCTATCCGTGTACTGGCCGACAATCAGGTACGCGCCACCTCGGCGCACCATCCTGGTGCCCTGCTCAACCGCGTCCGGTACCCCTGCACACTCGATGACCAGGTCTGCCCGCGACCGCCGGTCGCCTCGAGCACCGCCTCGAGCGCCTGGTGAGCGCCGCCGGAGTCGACGTCGATGTGGTGATCGCCGATGCCGGCGGCGCGGGCGGTGGCCAGCCGCGACCGCGGGCCGCCGATCAGGATGACGTGGGCACCGGCCAGCTTCGCGAGGCATGCAGCCGCGAGCCCGACCGGACCGCTGCCCTGGACCACGACGGTCTCGCCGAGCTTCACCGGGCGTCGCTCCCACAGCGCATGGATCATGGTGGGGCCCGCGCAGGCGAAGGACATCGCTGCCAGGGGATCGACGCCCGAGGGCACCCGGAAGACCGTCGTACCGGGTTCGAGGCTGATAAGTCCGCCCACGAGCCCCGTAGCGGTGACGCCTCGGTGATGGGCCGGTTGACGCCGTAGGTGCGTCGAGCCTCGCACAGGGTGGGTTCACGCAGCCGACATGAGGGACAGGTGCCGCACGCGATCGACGACGCCCACATGACCTGTCACGACTCGAGCCGGTTTCCGTCACTGTCCCGGACGGTGCCCCGGCCGAGCTCGTGAACGGTGCCGAGGCCCTCGTGGCCGAGCACGAGCGGTGTGGGCACGTTGAGATGACCATGCGTCAAATGAAGGTCGGTCCCGCAGATCCCGCCGTACCGGCAAGCCACCGTCAGGCCGCGCGGGCTCCGGCGGGGGACCTCGAAGGCGGCCAGGGACGGCCGCGTCGTGAAGTCCTGCAGAACGACCGCGCGGGCCGTGGTGGTCACGGTGGCTCCTTTCTGGGCAGTGTTCGGCACTGCCACCCGGGCGCGGTCTCTCACGCCATGCTCGCGATGGGCCGGTCGGGCTCGAGGGAGAGTGGCCGGGTGTCCCTGCTCACCAAGTACTCCGGCGCGGATCGCCCTCCAGCCGTGGTGTGTTGAGCACGTCGTTGTAGGTGGCGATGGCGATCCGGCGCGGCGTGACGACAGGTTGGGGGACGAGCCGTGCACGATCTCGGGATGGAAGAAGACGGCGGTGCCGGCCCCACCGGTGGCCGTGATCGAGCCGTACCGCTCGTCCAGCGCACGCAGCGTCTCGGGCGACAGCGCGATGTCATCCGGATCGAGGTGCTGGCCGGAACGGCGCTCGCGGGCGGAGTCGGCACGGCTCACACCGGCGATGTGCGAGCCCGGGATGAACCTCAGCGGCCCGTTGGACTCGTTGACGTCGTCGAGAAGACCACGGCATTGACGAGCCGCGGCGCCGGCAGGTTGTCGGCGATGGACCAGGCTACGAAGTCCTGGTGCCATGCCCAGCCGTCCCCACCCAGAGCCGGCTTGGCGTTCACCTTGAACTGGTACAGGTAGATCTGCGTGCCGAGCAGTCGCTGCGCCGACCGGCAAGACGGTGGGAGCGAACCAGGGCAGAGTACTCGGGCTGCCGCAGGTGCGATGCATACACGGCTCGCACCTGCTGGATGACGGCTCCACGATGCGGTGCTCGCCCGGGATCTCCGCATCCCTCTCGAAGGCGGCACTCAGAGCGTGGACCTCGTCAGGAGTGAACAGGGACGGCAGGACGATCAGTCCGTCCTGTTCATACCGCTCGATATCAGCTTGCGTGATCATGGGCCGGATCCTCACTCGCTCGCGATCGCACGTTCGATGAATTCCTCGAGCGGGCGGACATGGGCATCCTGGTCGTCCCACTTGTTCTCGACGTCACTCGCCACGTGGTGGGTGGGCGGCGAGCTCTCCCGAGCGGAAGTGCCGGATCACCGGGTGCAAGTAGCTCTCGGCCGGCATCCCGGAAGAGTCCCCGCTGAAGAGGGTGTTCTCTCCATGGTCCGGCCCGTATTCCAGCGTGATGGCGAAACTGTCCCGGTCCGCGCCGAAGGAAGGGTTGTGAAGATAACCCATCGGTACTTCCCGGTAGTAGCGCGCGGATCCCGCCGGAGTGGTGACCAGAAGGTCTGCCAGGGTTCCGAACTGCTGCCACAGGGCAGAACTCCGGTTGATCCGGCCGATGATCTCGGCGGACAGCTCCGATGCGGTGGCCGGCACAAGAGCGTGGGGCCACGGCCGATCGGCGTAGCGCTCCTGCAGGATGTGATACAGCGCGCGGGCGCCGTAGCGGAATCCGTGGATGAATCCGTTTGTGGAGCGTTTGAAGTCGAGTTGCTGGGTCAGCGTGCCGGCGAAGTAGAGTCCGGGTACGTTCACCGACTCGTAGGCCTCGGTGAGCTCGGCGAAGCGGTCCTTGACCGCCAGTCGCGGTCGACACCCCTCGTCGAAGATCGAGGTGTCAAGCCGGAAACCAGTGGAGCAGATCACGCGGTCGTAACTGTGCACCCGGGTGGTCCGCCGGAACCGGATCCGCACATGGTAGCCGTCATTGTCCCTTTCTATGTGCTCCACCGCACCGTCGAGGACCGCGTTCTGCGACTTCAGCTGGTAGGTGTCCAGGAAGTTGTTGTTGACCGCCCTGAGGTGTCCCACGAAATGGGTCTGCCAGGCCAGCCGGACCGGACTCGGTCCGGCCACGTGGATCACTGCCGCGGTTTCCAGCAGGTTGTCAGCGGTCTCGAAAGCGGAGTTGCCCTTGCCGATCACCAGCACCCGCTGGTCGGTGAACTCCTTGGGATCCACGGACACCGTCGCGTACTGCTCGGCCGACTCGATCCCCGGAATTTCCGGCACATAGGGCTTGCTCACCCCGGTGGCCACGACGACGGCCCGCGCGTGGAAGCTGTTCCCCGTCTCGTCGATGACCGTGAACCCGGTTCCGGCCCGACTGACCCGGGCTGCACGGCTGCCGTAGCGAATGTGCAGCTCCGGGGTGGCCGCGAAATCCGCGAGGTACCGCACCAGGTCGTCGGCCTCGGGGAAGTAGCGCTCGCTGTAGTCGGTGAACAGGAGCGCGGGATCGTCGGAGAGCAGAGAATTCCAGTCCATGCGCAGATTGAATTCCCGGTCGTCCGTGCCGGTGTACCGCTTGTTGGACGATATGAGCCGGCGATGGCGGGGGAAAGTGCGGAAGAACGTCCCCGGCGTGTCGCCGGCCTCCAGTACGACATAGCTGTCTCCACTCGCGTGGAGGAGATGAGCCAACTGGAGGCCGGCCGGCCCCGCGCCGATCACAAGATAGTCAACGAACATTTCCACTTGCCGACCCTTTCATTTCCATCTCTACAAGGAGGTCGTCCCTCAGCACCAGCCATTCATACCGACTGATGCAGAAATAGATCTCCTTGCGGCGTATCTCAATGCCGGCCAGCGGACCGTCATCGATTCGGTACCGGGGTAGGTCGCTCCAGTAGTACAGATGGCTGCCGGGCGCTTTGATCCAGTGCAGCCACCGGGGCAGCGGGCTCTTTCGGACTCCGGCGCGGAGCCTGCCGAAAAGCTGCCGAAGATAGGCCACATGCTGATCGGCCTTCGCCGGATCCCAGTAGGTCATGCCGAATTCCGCCACGATTTCGCGGAGATCGGTGCTCTCCGGCCGCAGTGCGTGCAGACGGTCCCTCAGGATGGGGTTCTCGACGCCGCCCATAGGGTAGGTGACGAAGGGTTCGGCCGCCAGGAAGTTTCCCAGCGACCGCCCGTACTCGCGATCGAACGGGCTCATGAACCCGTTGTGGATCGCCACGGATTTTCCAGCCTCCGTGGTACCCGTCCAGTAGACGCGTTCCGAAAGCGGAGTCTCCCACCAGCCCAGGTTAGTGGGCTGCCATGCGAGGCCCCGAGCACGAGCAGCAGCACGGCGAGGCTGGCGAGCCACGACGTGGAGTCGAATGCCAGCAGCTGAACGGCGGTCGGGGTGGAGGCGATGGCAACGATCAGAGCCGCACCGGTCACGATGTTCTCCAGGAAGAACAGTCCGGAGCAGAGAACCACGACGACGTTGAACAAGATCGCACAGCCGATGGCCAGTACCGCCAGCGGCCGCTGTGCGAATGCCACCAGGCCCAGCGCTTCGACCGCGAGGGTGCCCCAGTTCAGCCAACGAGCCGCCGATCCGACCGTTCGCACGACCGACCTCGCCGTCCGTTCGGGGAGGAACCGCCCCCACCCCCACGCATACGCGGCGGCCACCAGGAATTCCGGACGATTCCTTGTCGCCCAGGACCAGGGCCTCGGACCGAGGCGCAACTTGCTCCGCAGGGCTGTCACGTAGTGCGACAGGAAGACGGTGCCTTGCAGCACCAGCAGAGCGGCCGCGTCGGCTGACGCATCGTGCGTTCCCGTCAACAGACCGAGGCCGCCGGCGATCAGGGACCAGCCGAAGGTGACCCGGACGATGCGGAGGCTGGCCATGGCGTGATGGGTCCATCCGCCGAGGCGACCGCAGACGGCAACCAGGGCAGCGAGGGCCAGGGGCTCGTAGATCAGCGCGGCGGCTCCGATGAGCAGCACCGACGCCCGGTCCCAGCGCTGCCAGCCGAGCGGGTGAGCCGCGTCGTAGTCGAAGGTGAGGCACCTCCAGAGGACCACTCCCAGAGCCGTGGTGGAGACCCAGCACAGAGATCCCGGCGGCGTTCGACCGAAGGCCAGGGCGCTCACGGTGAACGCGATGACCATCGGACTGACGGTCAGGCCGGCTCGTAGGGCCAGGGGCTTGACCGGGTAGGTCCCGTTCAGTGCTCGTGCGGGGTAGTCACCGGCCCCCAGCCGAGAGGAGCCCCACTTGGTCGCGGGCGAGATCAGCAGCCGGTACAGCGCGACTGTCGCCGCGACCTCACACAGAACACGCCCCGACCCTGCTGCCCAGTTCACCAAGTCCCCTTAGTTGATAGCTGATGTGGCTGTCGGGCCCGGCGCGCCGGGCCCGACAGCGTGCGATTCATCAGTGGCTGTAATCCATGGCGGATACTCCTTTCGTGCGACTGGGTACAGGGCACGGGAATTCAACGGGGCAGAATTACCCCGCAATCGATTCCCGCGGTATGAGGGGGCGTCAGCAATCGCGGCGCAGGTGCGCCGGGATGGTTCCCCGGTCTAACGACCTGTTCGGCCGTCGAGCGAAACAGGGAAGACGCCGATGGTGCGCACAGTGGCGGTTCTCCGGCGAGTCGGACTGCCAGCCATTCGCAAGGGCGCAGGCAGTTCCACCAGGCTTTCGACCAGCGCCCTCACGGCTATCTGCCCGAACATCGAGCCCAGGCAGGCGTGCGGGCCCCAGCCGAAGCCCAGGTGCCGATTGGGCTTCCGATCCAGGACGAGCTCGTCGGGCCGGTCGAACTGCTCCGGGTCGCGGTTGGCGGAGGCGAGGAGAGCGACAACCGTCTGCCCTCGCTCGATCGTGATGCCGCCGATCTTCGTCCTGCTCACCGCAACCCGGCTGGTCGCCTGGGCCGGCCCGTCAAAGCGGATGAGCTCGTCGGTGCCGCTGGCAAGGAGACTGCTGTCCTTGAGCAGCTCGAATGCCTCGGGATGCTGGAAAAGAGTCAGGAGGACGTTTCCCGCGGTAGCATAGAGGGTTCCGAAACTGGCGTTGAACACCGTTCCCACAGTGTTGCGCACATAGTGTTCCGGAATTTCATCGCGTTTGGCGTCCTGCTGGAGACCTGCCAGTCCTCCGTCCACCCCGGCGCCATCGAACCACTGGTCGACCAGCTTGATGAGCTTCTTCCGTGCCAGGTCGCCCGACTCTACGGCCTCCGGGCGCAGCCCCGCGTCCATGCGCTGCGCGAGCCAGTCGGAAATGTCGACGTACTCCGCCAGATCCGGCTCGGGCACGCCCAGCAGCTGTGAGGTCATGGTCAGCGCGACCGGCGCCGCGATCTCCAGCATGAAGTCGAACCTGGGTCGGTCCGCAAGGCTTTCCAGCAATGCCAGGATCTGCCGGCGAGCCGCGGAAGCGACGGAATCCAGGTCCTGCCGGCGCAGTGCATTGGTAAAGACTTCGCAAGGGCGCCTGGTCCGGGGGTCCAGTGACTGAATATTCTGCTGGAACTCCGGAACCTCTATTCCCAGCCGCCCCCGGTCCCTGGCGAAAACCTCATGATCGCGGAGCACTTCACGGCAGTCATGATATCCGGCCAGTACCCATGACTTCATCTGCTCGTGCCAGAATACCGGAGAATTCTTGCGCAACTGCCGGTAGAAGGAATAGGGGTTTTCCAGCGTATCGGGGTCTAGTGGATCGTAGTGGACCACCGCCGCTCCCTTCATAGGATAGAGATTATCTTGGACTGTTCGAACACGTCAAGGCCAGAATGGTAATCATGCCGAGCAGATGGCCGTGCCCAACGACCCGTCGTTCACCCGGTGGAACAGGTCGGACAATAGAATCCCGCTCCTCATAAGGCCGTCGTGGCAGAAGCCTTCGGTTATGAGGAGTTGCGTGCTGCCGACCACCGAAGCTGTTCGCCGCTGTAGCTCCAGCGGCGTATACAGGTCCTCCGCATACGCCAGGGCGACCAACGGCACCTTATTGGCAGCCAGGACTTCCGAGTCGTACAGATCCGGATAGTCGGTGGCTTCCGCGAGCAGGTCCGCCACCTCTCTGAACGGTTTGAGGTGGGAAATTTCCTGGAACATCCACGGAAACATCATCTCGCCGAAAAGCAGCAGGGGATCGGCATCGTCGGCAAACTCAGGAAGCGCCGCAAGCGCGCGGTGTGCTGCCCACCTGGTGCTGTATCCCTTTCTGGCATAGACGAACTCCTGCATCGCGAAAAGCACCCTGTCCACGAATCCGGTGTGGGCGAGCACTGCCTGAAGAAAGCCGTCCGAGATCCCGGTGTCGTCCCACGCGTCCTCGATGAGCTTGTGCACCCGTTCGAAGCCGTTTGCTCATACCGAGGTTCCGGCCCAGTAGTCGCAGCCGCCGACTGGTCAGTCGTCTCCGTCCGGCAGCCGGACGTCGTGGGTGTCGAGGTGATCCGAACCGCCGGACGGCCTGGGCGTCGTTCGGATATTCCGCGTAGTACGCCGGTTCTCTGACGTAGCAGGTGTGTGTGAAGACCTCCTCGGCGGTCGCGTCCAGCCCGGGGAGTCCGCCGGAGACGAAAGCCGCACGCAGTCCCTGGGGAGCCACCGACAGGTAGGTCAGTGCGATGAACCCCCCGTAGCTCTGCCCGAGGAGCGACCACCGGCGGCCGCCGGCGACCCGCGCGCGCAGTATCTCAGCATCGCGACGATCCTGTAGTACCGCAGGCGCGCTGCCAGTTCCCGGCGCCTGCTTCCGTTGACTGCGCGGTGACGGGGGAGCTGCGACCGCAGCCGCGTTGGTCCATCAGCAGCACACGGTGTCCTTCCAGGGCCGCGCTCAGCCAACCGGTGGCGGCGGCCGGCCTGGGTGACGGTCCCCCCGGTCCTCCCTGGAGGAACAGCAGCCATGGCAGATCGTCGTGCTCGTGTTCGGCGGCTACGACCTCCTGGGCGAATACCTCGATGACCAGGCCATCCGGTCGTCCGTGGTCAAGGGGGACCATGATCCGGTGGTCCCGAAGGATGATGTCGGAGTGGACGGTCACCACGCCTTCGAGGCGCGACGGGTACGTGCGCAGCAGATCTCGGCCCCTTTCACGATCGGTGTCCGAGACGTCCGGTCCGGCCCGGTGGGACGGGAGCTCCTGCCGGGCGGAAGGGTGCCTGGCTGTGAGGTGTCCGAGCTGCGGTGACAGCTCCTCCTCCACACAGCGAGGAAGGGGGTCAGGTCGTTCGCCTCGCCCTTCTCCAGAGTCTCGAGAAGCGCGCGCCGCCATTGCCGGTAGGGCACGACGTCGACCGAGCGCCCGGTCGAGCGGATGTCGGAGACCATTTCCCGCCAGGTCACCGGAGGACCTGTGACGACGTCACAGACCTCGTCCTGCCACTGGCCGCTCAGCGCGGTGTGCACCACGACCTCGGCCAACAGGTCTGCCGGCGTCACCGGCAGCAGCAAGTCGAGATCCGGCGCCGTCCGGAGGAGGAGACAGGTCTTGACCAGGGCCGCCAGGAAATCGTCGCCGAGTTCCATGGTCTGCCGCTGGACGGCGACGACCTGTCCTATCCGGTACGTAAGAGTGGGAATCCCCCTGGCCGCTGCTTCACGCATGTAGCTCTCGCCCAGCCACTTGCTCTGCTGAAGGCCGCCGACGAGCGACGCGGCGGACCGGGCAAGGTCCTCCGGCGAGCCTGGCGGCTCGCTGTCCCCGGCGGGCGCCTCCGACCGCCCGAGGGCCCGCAGTGACAGGAAATGGACCGGCTTGACCACCTCGGTGGCAGCGAACCGGAGCACCTCCTGCGTGCCGAGAATGTTGACCGGGACCAGCTGCTCGAACGATGCCTTGTGATCGAAACACTCCCCTTCGTGGATGATCACGTCGATCGTGCGGCTGAGCTGGTGATACAGCGGTGCTTCCAGGCCGAGGTTCGGCAATGCCGGGTCACCTGTCACAGTGCGGATGCGCTCGCCGTCCCCGGGCCGCCACAGCTCGAAGCGCTGCATTCGGGCGCGAAGATGCTGCATGGTGCGACTGTGGTCCGCCGGCCGCGCGAGCACGTGCACGGCCGCATCCGACTGATCCAGCAACGCCCGGACCAGGAACACCCCCGCAGTGCTCGCTCCCTCGGTGACGAGTATGTTCCGATACGGCGGCCCGGCCGGTTCGCGGAGGCCTGTCGGACGGATCCCGGGCGGCAAGGCAGCGAACGCCGCCGGCCTGCTCTGCTCCGCCGACACTCGGGCGCCGTCCACGCCGCGGGCATCCGAGGAATCCCCGCCGGTCAGCCTGACCAGATGACGCACGGTCGGCCGCTGGAAGAACTGCTCGAGGTCGAAGGGCACGCCGCTCTCGGCGACCCACCGGGCGGCCATCCGGACCGCTATCAGGGAGGTGCCACCCAGGTTGAAGAAGTCGACATCGGGGCCACCTGCTTGCGGCCCAGCAATTCCGCCCACAGGGCGCAGGCGGCGGCCTCGGCCGGCGTCGCGGGCAGGGGTTGATCGACCTGGCCGGCCAGCCGTTCCTCCCCAGCGTCCACGGTGTTCAACGCGGCGCGGTCGACTTTGCCGTTCGGCAGTGGGCAGACGGTCCAACAGGACCATCCGCGTCGGCACCATGACTTCGAGCAGGCGCTCCCGTGCGAACCGGCGTAGCTCGGTTCGCAGGGCATCCGGGTGCATCATTCCCGACGGGACGCCTGAAGAGGTCGCCTGTTCCGTCGAAGACGGGGCGTGTTGTCCAGGCCTCGCGCAGACATAGGCCACCAATTCGTCGCCGCGTTCGTGGTGTTGCGACATGACGACAGCGGCCGCTTCGACCTGTGGGTGCTCGGACAGCACGCCTTCGATCTCGTCCAGTTCGATCCGGTGACCACGCACCTTCACCTGACGGTCGTTGCGCCCGAGGAAGTCCAACGTCCCGTCCTCGCGCCATCGCACCCGATCGCCGCTCAGGTAGTAGCGGCCGGCCGACGAGTCCGCATGGCGGACGAAGCGTTCACGATCCAGCTCCGGGCGCCGGAAGTAGCCCTGAGCCACCCCTCGGCCTCCGATCCACAGCTCGCCGGCCACGCCCACGCAGGCATCGTTGCCAAGGCCGTCCACGACCCTGACGACCGTATGAGCAAGTGGGCGTCCGATCGGAGGTGGCGACACGGGGGCACCGTCGTGGTCGAGTTGGTTGGCCAGGGACCAGATCGTCGTCTCAGTCGGGCCGTACATGTTCAGGATGCGAACGCCTGGCAGGGCATCAACAAGGTCCCCGGCAAGCCCGATGGTCAGAGCCTCGCCACCGACGAGCAGTGTCTCCAAGCCGCGCAGCGCTTCAAGCGCCGCCGGCTGGGCGGCCACAGCCGTGAGGAACGACGGCGTTGCTTGAAGGAGGCTCGGCCGGAATCGGCCGACCAGGTCCGTCAGGGAGTTGTTCCCGTGTGCGAGCCTCTCGATCATGCGCTCCGGACAGATGACCGTACAGGCCCCCCGCACCAGTGGCCACAGGATTTCCAGAACGGAGATGTCGAAGGAGACGCTGGTGAGCGCCAGCACCCGGTCGTCGGGCGACAGGCCGATCGCGTGGTCCATCGCGAGGAAGAAGTTCAGCAGGTTGCCGTGCCCGACGACCGTGCCCTTCGGGTGTCCCGTCGAGCCGGAGGTGTAGATGACGTACGCGGCGTCCTGGCTGGCGATGTCGCCCTGTCGGAGAGCCGTGCCCGTCGGCACGGCGGCCGGTCGACCATCAGCCAGGAAGACCGTCGGGGCCTGCACCTCAAGGGGCTTGGCAGCCGGCTCGGCGATGATGCACCGCAGATCCGCGTCCCGGGCGATGAACTCCAGGCGCGCTGAGGGAAAGTCAGGATCCAACGGTACGTAGGCGGCACCGATCGCCATTGCCGCAAGGAGGCCCACCACGAGATCGACGCTGCGGTGAACGTGCACGCCGACCCGGTGCCCTCGGTCCACCCCCACGGCTCGCAGACGATGAGCGACCGTGAGGATCCTGCGATCGAGTTCCGCGTAACTCACCGACTCGTCGGTGTCGCAGACGGCGGTGGCATGCGGCTGCCTGTTCATCTGCTCGCGGAAGAGGGTGTACACATCAGTGAACGCCGTCCCTTGCGGGAGCGGACCGACGCACCACTTCGTCAGGTTCTCCCGGTCACCGGCGCTGCGGAGATCTGCACGGGCAGCCACCGCTGCCGGAGCGGCCACCAGGTTTGCCAGCGCCTGCTCGTAGTAGCCGGTCGCCCGCGTGGAAATCGACGGGTGCACCTGGCCCGGGTCACAGACGACGTCGAGAAGGAGGAGCCGGGACGCATGGTCATGGACGATGCGCACCCTCAACGGGACGCCGGCCGGTTCTCGCGGCGCTTGCCGATGGTCGGCCTGGGCGTCCGTGCTTTGCTGTGTCCCACCGACGCTCAGGTGACTGTCGAGAACGACGTGCGGCATGGCGTCCGACACGCGTTCAGCGGAGAGGTGGGCGTGGGGTTCGGCTGCCTTCTCCCAACAGAGCACCTCACGGGCCAGGTCGAGCCACGACTTTCCGGTCAGGTCGACACGCATCGGCAGGGGACTCGGCGAGGCGCCTGTCGCACGGCCCTTCCCTGCTCCGGTGACGGCAGTCACAACCTCAGCGCTCGATGTCAGGGATCCCAGCACGCGCAGGTGAGCCGCGACGAGGAGAACCCGCAACGGGAGTCCGTGATGATCTGCCAGGTGGTAGAGGGCACTGCTGATCGCGTCCGGCACAGCGACGGGGCCCTGTGAAACAGGGCTCCATGCGCTGCCCGGGCGCACTGCTCCAGGAAGGGGAGAGGCATCGGCCCCCGCCATCACCGAGCGCCAGAACTCCAGGTGAGCTTCGTCCTGGGACGAGTCGTGCCGACCGGGGCAGACCGGATCCTTGGTGAAATTTGCCATGAGACTGCTCGGTCCTCTCCGCCGGGACTCGCCGGAATGATAGAGATTCGGTTCGAAGCGCATTTTTTCGCCCTAGGTGATGGACGATCTCTTCAGGCCACGACAGGAGAGGCAGAAGAATCGGGTGCCTGCTCGGCGGCGGCCTGCTGTTGATTGTTCCCGGCAATCTCCGGGGCATCGAGCGCCGGAAGAGTGGAACGGCCACCCCCGTGGTGATGACGGCCACCAGGACCAGGACGGAGAAAATCTTCTGGGAGATGATGTGCTGGGCAAGCCCGATGTTGATGAAGATGAGGATCATCAGGCCGCGTGCGTTCATGAGCGCGCCCAGTGACCAGGATTCCCGCCAGGAAAGTCCAACTGCTCTCGCGGCAAGTCCACAGCCGAGGTACTTTCCTGCGAATCCTGCTCCCAGTGTGGCCAGCAGGGCGAGAAGCATCTCCGGCCGGGTGAATCCGGACAGTACGGTATTAAGGCCGGAGAACGCGAAGAAGACGGGCACCAGGAAGGTGCTGACGAAATCCATCATGCGGCCGTGCAGGGCTTCCCGGAACTCCGGGTTCCTGGGCATGGCGACTCCCGCGATGAATCCCCCGAAGACCGAGTAGATACCGATCCAATCGGTGAACCACCCCGCACCCAGAACGATCAGGGCGACGAGGTACATCTGGCCCGGCTCGACGTTGCCGGTACGAGCCACTCGCGCGCCCATCGGCCGCAGCAGCGGGGCCACGACAAGCAGCATCACTGCGGCGAACAGAGCACCCAGCGCGAGGGTTCGCGCCGCAGCGGCCGGCCCGCTGCCTGCATGGACGGCAGTGAGGAACGCCAGGAAGCACCAGGCGACGGCATCGTCGACTGCGGCGGCCAACAAGGCCAGCTTGCCGATCCTGGAGTTCTCGATCCGCCGTTCGTAGAGGATCCTGGCCAGCATGGGGAAAGCGGTGACGGACAATGCCCCGCCCACGAACAGCGCGAACATCGCTGGAGAGACGTCGGGTGGGGACAACTGCCGATAGACGACCAGCCCTGCCCCGGCGCCCAGCAGCAGGGAGGGTGCGACACCCGAGACCGCCAGAACGGCAGCGCGACGAGCTTCGCCGCCACGTGCTTCGCCACCGCCGATGCCGTCCGCCCGGGAGTCAAATCCCACTCCGACCAGAAACATATAGAGAGTCAGGCCGAGCGTGCTCAGCATATATAGCGCGGGTTTGACATCGGCGGGGAACAGGACGTGCTCCGCGCGGGGTGCGAGCTGCCCCAGCAGTGTCGGACCGAGCAATACTCCGGCGATCATCTCGCCCAGCACTCGTGGCTGCTTGACGGCCAGAGCCAGCCGGCCGCAGAGTGCCGAAGCCAGGAGTATGGCCAGAAGTGCCACTAGTACCTTGAGCGTAAAATGGAGATTTGGGTCGACGGGCAGTGCAAGTTGCCGCTGATTCGACCGAACACCAATCAACACGATGTCCCCCATACGGTTGCGATTCATATCTCCACAGCCTTGTCGCCCTGCGGGTCGCCCGCAACCATGTACACAGTGCCACGGCCGCCCGGGCCGACTCCAGCCGCGAAAGTCGGTCGACTCACCGCCTCACCCGACAATTCTTCTGCATCGAATTCACGGTCCACAGGGCCGGCCCTGGTCGCAGGATCGGAATCCATTCCCCCCGGGGCGGGCGCCGAAGATCTGAGTTCTCGGATCCACGGGACCGATGATCACGGAGCTTCCTTTCCGGCTGACTTGTTCGCGGCCCCGGCCGAGCAGGACGGGCCTGATCAGGCCCACCTCCGCCCGGGCCGACCCAGGTCGACGCTGGAGACCAGGGATGGCAACGGGAGCGCCGCTCCACGTGGGCCGCGCTGTGTAGAAACAGAATTGCGAGGCGTCCTATCCGTTTCCTACTCGATCTCTAATCGAGGAGCGTCCGCACAGCTCCGCGACTTGCAGAGGGGACAAAACAGGAGATCAGTGGTGAAACCGACGAGCAGGTCTTGCGCCTGCCGAGAATGGCATCCGCGCAGGGTGGTGCTTGCGAGGGGCGACACCCCGTTGCTCATCTTCGGCAATCCGCGCGCCGGCGCCCCGGCGTCGGACAGTGACTCCTCGCCGCCTCCAGCCACTCGGGTCACGAGCAGCCTTCCGGCGTGTCTGCCGCCGGGCGTGCCAGCCCGCGACACTGCCTCCGGCCCCGTTGCGGCCCGGCCGGCCTCACCGTCACCAGGCCGCCGAACAGGACGTACGAAGAACTCTCGCGCGGGTAACTAGCCCCGCACCTGCCCCTGCCGGCGCACGAGGCCGGTCTGGGCGATGAGGGTCTCGGGGTGGTCCGCGCCGAGCATCCGCTCCATATCGTCCACCAACGCATCGAAGTCGATGGCGGCCCCCTCCGCGTCCCCGCCTGCCCCGCTCGTGGGCGAGGTTGTTCCGGGAACCGATGAACAGGAACTGCAACTGCTCTACCACGCGGTCGAGTTCCTCGCCGAAGGCAGGATCCTGCGCTGCGGCTTCCTCCAGTGCCTCCATCGCCAGCCCCCAGGCGTCCTCGCTCGGCACGTCCCGCCCGGCCTCGACCTCCCCGGCCAGCGTCCTGAGCGCAGGGGCCTCGCCCAGCTTCCGGCCGACCAGGTCGTGGAGCTCCTCCAGCACGGCATCCACCGTGCGGTCGGCCTCCGTCCCCGCCGGGTCGGCCACATTCGCCCGGCGGACCGCCCGCGCGTACAGGTATCCGACTGCGATCTCCATGCCCGCCAACCCAAGCTCCTTCACGACGTCACATTTCAGACGGCCAAGGACAGAAGTGCGAAAACCGGACCTGGCCCGCCTGACATGCAGCGCAGTACCTGCACACTGCGTCCGGCTTCTGCTCCGGACGGGCTGGAGGTGCGGGCGGGATGAAGCCGGTCACCCAGCCCGAACAGCCCGTCCCCCAGCTCCCTTCCGGTCAGCTGCTGCTCCTGTCACCGAGCAAGTCTCCTGGCGGCCGGCACCGAGGGCACCAGTAGAAACACGGGTTTCGGCCACCCAAGTCACCGGGCCGGCCAGGTAGGCGAGTCGGGTTCTGGCACGGATCCCGCTGAGCGGTTACAGAGGGTCTCGGGATCCCCGGAGCGTAAGATGAGGAAGCATGACGATCATGAAGCGGACCCTCGGGAGTACCGGCGAGGACGTGACCATTCTCAGCTACGGCGCCATGGAGCTGAGGGGCGTGCCGCGCGGTCCCGAGATCGCGGACGACGAGGCGGGCCGTGTCCTGAACGCGGTCCTCGACGGCGGCATCAACCTGATCGACACCTCCCCCGACTACGGTCGCAGCGAGGAACTGATCGGCACTCACATCGGCCGTCGCAGGGACGAGTTCTTCCTCTCCTCCAAGTGCGGCTGCCCGCTCGAGGTGCCGACCGACGCGCCGCCGCCCTACCCGCACGACTTCACTCCCGGCAACGTCCGCGCCAACGTCGAGCGCTCGCTGCGGCGGCTGCGCACCGATCGCCTCGACCTGGTCCAGGTGCACATGTCGCCGAGTGTGGCGACGCTCGGGGAGAACCGCACGGTCGAGACGCTCAGGGACCTCCAGGCCGAAGGCAAGATCCGCTTCATCGGCATGTCGGGCATCCTGCCGAACCTGCCCGATCACCTTGCGATGCGCGTCTTCGACGTCTTCCAGATCCCGTACTCGGCGGTCCAGCGCGATCACGAGGCACTCATCACCCAGGCTGCCGACGCGGGCGCGGGCACGTTGATCCGGGGCGGCGCGGCGCGCGGCGCCGCGTCGGAGGACAAGAACTGGCGGAGCGGGCCGCTGAGCCAGCCCCCGGGGGTCGCCCAGCGGAACTGGGAGACCTCCGGCATCGCCGACCTCCTGAGCGAGGCCGGCATGAGCAACATGGAGTTCGTCCTGCGCTTCACGCTCAGCCACCCCGGCCTGACGACCACGATCGTCGGCACTTCCAACGCGGCCCACCTGGTCGGCAACATCGCCGTCGCACAGAAGGGGCCGTTGCCCGACGACCTCTATGAAGCGGCCAAGAAGTGCTCCCCCTCCCGTAGGACCACTCGCGGGGTGAGCCGAGGGCAGGCAGCGCGGGAGCGGCCTGGACGCGGAGGCGGCCGTCCGGCAGGCCGTGCCGGACCTCGCCGCGGTGCTGCCCCTCCGTCGACGGGGCAGCACCGGCACACACAGGTCAGGAGCGCAGCACCGGCACGGGTCAGGAGCTGGGTACGGTCGCGCAGTTGAAGGCCGCGATGCCGTCGCTGGCGATGGAGCGAACGGTCACCGCCACTATGTTGGCGCCCTTGCACGCCTCCTTCGCGGGGCCCTCCGCCATCAACGGGACGAAGCCCAGCAAGCCGGAGAGGCCGGTCATGGCGTTCTGCGTGAACTTCAGGCCCATCCGGATCTTCCAGTCCAGCGGGTCGGTTCCCTCCGGCACCCTTCTGCCGTCTGCCGCCAGATGGAGAGCGAGGCAAGGACGAGCATCGCGCCGCCGTAGAGGACCTCGACCAGGGACAGCAGCCGCATCAGCACCGGGTTGTCCTTCATGGTCCAGCCGTTGACGAGCGCCCCGAGGGTCTTCGACAGGACATACGCCAGCGAGCAGATCTGGGCCACGTCGTAGAGCGCCCAGTCGAGGTGAGAGGGGGTCATCGACAGGGCCGCCATGCTGAAGCTCCAGCAGGGGATGTCGAGGGCGATCCTGGCCCAGGCGACGACCTCCGGGGTGAGCTTCTCGCTCACATCCAGCGCCCCGAGCCACATGAGCAGGCACGAGCCGGCCCGGGCCGTGGCGGCCACCGTCTGCAGGCTCGCCTGCACCGCGAGGGTCAACCGGTCCGCGTCGGCGGCGGCGAGGGCCGGGTCCGGGGTCATCAGGGCCCGCATCGCCTCGTCCCAGGTCGAGGTCCTGAGCACGGCGGCGGCCGCGCCGGTGGGGAACAGGTCCGGTGGCCGGGGACGAGCGCCTTGTAGACCACGGTGCTGGGGATCGCGGTCAGCAGGGCGATCAGGTCGAGCAGGGTCAGCCGGGAGCCGTCACCGCCGCAGATGACCTCCTCGTACACATAGGTGAGCACGGGGATGTCCCAGCGCGCCTGGAGGATCGCCTTGAGCGGCCGCACCAGCAGCGGCAGGGCGTCCAGCAGGGTGATCGCGACGTTCTCCGCGGTGTTGATCAGGGCGGCACCGGCGATCTGCAGGAACTCGTCGAGGATCTCGCCCCAGGACAGCTCGGCGAACCGGTCCACGACCTGGGTTTGCAGCTGCCCGCAGAGCTTTTCGAGGATGGCCTGCTCGGTGACGGTCAGGTCGTCGAACAGCCCGGGACGTCGCTGATGGTGACCGGTTGCACGGTGATCCCGCCGACGTTCCCGCCCAACTGCTGTGCGGCCCAGTTGGACTGCGGCTGGTCGTCGGCTCCGGCCTCGGCGGCGGGCGCCTTGCGCAGCCGCTCGGCGAAGATCTCGTTCGACTGGTCGACCACGATCCGGTCACCGACCAGGTGCGACCGGACGGTGTCGAACTGCCCGCCCAGGGCGTCCTTGAGCCGCCCGGCCTCGCCGACCGTCCAGTCCAGCCCGAGGTCGATCAGGTGCGCGATCACCTTGTGGTTCTTGAGGATGTCGGACCAGTCGAACACGTAGCCCAGCCAGGCGACGACGTCCTCCAGCGAGATGCCCAGGGTGTGCCGCAGGACCCAGTCCGCCGCCGCGACGGCCTGCTCGGCCACGGTGATGAAGAAGCCGACGAACTGCTTGCCGATCCTGACCACGAACTCCCAGCCGGAGCTGATCTCGCTGACCAGCCAGTCGCCGAACGACTCCAGCCCGGCCCACAGCGCGGCCAGCAGGTCACCGGGCGACAGGTACTCCACCGAGTCCACCGCCGCGCGCGCGGCCAGGGCGGACTCGCCGCGCAGCACCTCGATCCCGTCGGCGCCGTGCCGCACGCCCACCGAACTGACCAGGTCCGCGGCCCGGACGGTGCGCCGGGACCGGGCGGGCCCGGTCGGCGGCTTGCCGGCCAGGTCGTCGTACGCCTTCATCAGCTGCTCCACCCCGGCGGCGGCCACGTCGCAGGCGGCGCCGTTCCCGCCGTCCGGGAACAGCGGCTTGCCGTCGCTGCGCCGGGCGTCGGCGATCTGCGTGCCGTCGGTGATGCCGCGCAGCAGGGTCTTGACCGCCTGGGCGGGGTCGGCGGGAGTGGACGTGGCGTCCACGGTGACGGTGTAGGTCGGCGCGGTCACGCCGTCGGTCTCCAGCACGATGGTGATCACCCCGCCGGGGTCGGTGCCGACCGGCTTGGCGACCGCCTGCTTGAGCGCCATGTACTGGCCGTTGACCAGCGCGCCGACGTCGTAGCCGGAGCTGATCCGAACCTCCTTGCCGCCGAGCGGCACGCCGTCGGCGTCGGTGACGGTGATCCTGGTGGTGTAGGTCTGGAGTTCGAGGGCGGTGTCCGGCTGCTCCAGGGAGACGGTCCGGGTGCGCCAGAGGTTTGTGCTGTAGTCCCTGGTCAGCAGGGCGAGGCTGCCGTCGGAGCGGCCGAGCGCCATGGCGGCGGAGCCCAGGTCACCGTCGGCGGGGGCGGTCCGGTAGGCGGCGAAGGCGGTGACCTCGTTGCCCAGCCGGACCGGCAGCTGCCAGCCGGCCGCGCCGCCGCTGTCCGTACCGGAGGTGTGCACCAGCAGGTCGGCGCTGTTCAGCGCCCACGCGTCGATGCCGTGGCCGGCACTGCCGGTCACCACCAGCCCGGCGGTGCCGGTGAACAGCGTGCTGTCGGCAATCCGCTCGCCCGGCAGGCCGGACTTCGACTGGGCGGCCGACGAGTAGCGGTAGAGCCCGTCACCGGAGAGGTACAGCTCACTCCGGCCGCCTTCGACCGGGAGCGCCGCCAGGGCCGCGGTCATTCCCGCGGTGAAGCCGGCCGGGAGCCCCAGCTGCCGCGACTCGGTGATCGGGACGCCGCCCACCACCTCCGGCAGCGTGGTGAAGGTGAGATTGACCCCGGCGCCGAGCTCGCACAGGGCGTAGACGCCCCGGCCGAGATCGGCGAGCGAGCCGCAGGCCGCGGCCAGGCAGCGGGTGGCGTTCTGCGGCAGCACCAGCGGCAGACAGGTCCACGAGTCGTCGGTGGTGTCCGGGTTGACCTGGTAGTGCTTCATCTGGCCGGCCTGCATGGCGACCCCGACGGCGTGCGGCGCGGCGCCGGTGTCGTCGGCCGAGCCGAGCACCAGCGAGCTGAAGACGTTGCCCGCGGGCACCGCGCGCGGCACCAGCCCCCGGGCGAAGTCCTGCCAGTCGCCCTCCTGGGCCGTGTTCGGCAGCTTGCGGCTCAGGAACAGCTTCGAGTCGGCGCCGACGGCGTCCGCCGCGGCCACGATCAGCCAGATCGAGCCGTCGGAGTCCTGCGAGACGGCGAAGCACTGCACCGCGGGCGCCGCCCCCAGCCCGCCCTGCGCGGCCAGCTTGTCGGTCAGGTCCACCTGCGCCCAGCCGGTGGTGCGGGTGGCCGAGGGCAGGGTCACGGTGAGCCGGTGCTCGTCGTCGAGGGCGATCAGGATGGGAGAGCGGGTGTCGGAGTAGGCGACGGCCAGCGAGCGCTGCGGCTTCAGCGGCTTTCCGGCCACGTGGTTGGGCATGAGCGTCGAGCTGATGGTCACCGGCATGGTGAACCCCCCTGATGGATGTGTTCAGACACTGGACACTGCTGCGGGCGGGCCGGACCCGGTACGGGTCAGACCTTGTACTGGAGGCCCAGCAGCAGGTCGCCTTCGGCGCTGAACAGCGGGTTCGCCATGAACAGCTGCGCGCTGCCCGGGAACACGAAGGGCTTGAGGTTCAGGTCCTGGGCGATCGCGGTCTCGATGCCGGTGAGCAGCGCCTTCGGCACGGCCATCTCCACCGCGCCGTCGACGGCGGCGTCCAAGGTGTCCTGGACGGAGAGCCAGATCGAGCTGTCGCCCTCGGAGCGGGTGATGTCCCAGCCGTACGGCTCGGCGTACGCGGTGTGCGGCTCGGGCTCACGGGTGACACTGGTGACGGCCACCTGGAGCTTGCCGTCCTGCACTCCGAGCAACTGCACGGTGATGGTCAGCGGGACGTCGTACCAGACGTGGTACTCGGTACTCAGGGCGTGGCCGTCGATGCCGTACCAGTGCGTGTAGTGGACGTCGAAGTCGGTGGTGCGCTTGATCACGATCTCGTTGCTGCCGGGCGTCACCGCCAGGTCCACCGAGACGGTCATCGCGTAGTCGACGTCGTCGTTGCTGAAGCTGTTGGTCACGTGGGACCTGCTCGTCTGCGGCCCCGACGTCCAGGTGCCGCCGAGCGCGGTGGGAGTGAAGGTGCCGACGACCTCGGTGTACTCGGGCGCCAGGCTGCCGTCCTGGTCGCGGAGTTGCCAGTGCGCCAGCACCAGCGGGGCCAGCCGGGCGAGCAGGAAGTCCTTGACGATCAGCGGGTCGGCCACGGCGATGGTGCCGTACCAGCCGTCCTTGGCGTCGTCCGGCACGACCAGGTTGCCCCACCAGGGCTGGAGGTTCGCCGGGAACGGCTTGCCGCCGGTCATCATCAGGTAGTTGACGGTGTCCAGGTCGGGCTGGAGGGTCCTGCCGTCCGCGCCTCCCCGGTACTGGTTGGTGACGAACCACAGCCCGGTGGGCGGGAAGGTGGCCGGCAGGTCCGCGTCCGCGTTCACCAGGATCGAGTAGCCGAGGGTGTTCCCGCCCACCTGCTGAAGCTCCGTCAGATAGGTGCGCAGGTAGAGGGCGAAGGAGCTGCGCGCGGCGGGGCATGGTCGCCGGGAACACGGTCACGCCGGGGTTGTACGTGTCGAGTACGGCGTTCTGCAGATCCATGAAGAGCTGCTGGATGCTGAACGCACCCGCGCCGAGCTGCCCCAGCAGCTCAAGCACTCTGGCCTTGACGTCAGGAGGCAGGTCGGGGTTGTCCTGGACCGCGGTGCGGCTGAGGTCGACGTCGAAGCCGAACGTCAGCCCGTCGATCGCGCAGGTCTTCTTCACCGGCGGCTCGACGGTGATGTCGTAGTAGTCCATCGTCCCCTTCTGGAACTCCAGGACGAAGGTGACCTTGCTGACCGAGCCCGGGACGAAGACCGCGGTCCGCAGTGCGGAGAGCGTCCCCTCCAGCCACAGGACGCCGGCCCCGGCACCCGAGCCGACGGTCAGTTTCACGTCCTTGAGCGACTTGCCGTCCTTGGTGGTCCCACGGCTCAGCAGGTTCTTCAGGTTGAAGTTGATGTACCACTGGGGCATGGCCACGATCGTGTCCACACCCTGCATCAGCACAGCGGACTTCTCGCCGGGCGCGGCGGCGGGGGGTGTTCTGGGCTTTACCGGACATTGGTCCACCTCTCGTGCGGGCAGCGCGCACTCGCGCGGGAGCGCGCGGTACGGGCGAGTCACGCGGGTGCCGCCGTTGCGGTCCGCCCCGGTTCGGGGTGCTATCGGCGGTGCGTGCTGGCAAGATTGGCGACGACCGATAAACACAGAGTCAACGTCCGATTACAAGGCCCCCCAATCGGAATCATCAGCTCCGCCAGAGCGAAGAATGCCGGGCCCGGGAATGCCGGGTCCGGGCGTGTCCGGGCGTGTCCGGCGTGAAGATCCGAGCTCGGGGCGTTGTGCTGAAGCATTTCCCTGCGGGACCGGGCCGGCTCGGTCGACCGGGGCTGGAGCCGGGCGACGGGGTACTCCTGGCGGCCTTGCCGAGACCGCTGCCCTGGGATCAGGCCTGCCGGCCTGTGACTTCTTCCACGTGGACCCCGCCTTCTGCGACGCCTGTACGTGCTGTTCGTGAGGGAATCCGCAACACGACGGGTGCACATCCTGGGCGCCGCCGCACACCCGAGCCGGGAGCGGGTGACTCAACAGGCAACGTGCCGGGAACAAGTACCAACGAGCAGCCTGACCCCGCCCAGGAAAACGACCTGGTCAACGAACCGAACCAGGTTTTCACGCGGGACAGGCTGTCGGTGGGCTGCGGGCGGTACCGGTCCACTTCCGTGTACCGCCCGCAACCTGCGGTCATCCGATGGCGATGACCGGTTGGTCGGCGGGGTTGATCCACTGCATGATGCGGGTCATGGTGACTTCGGGGACGGCGACGCAGCCGGCGGTGGGGCCGGCTTCGGGGCCGAGGTCGTGCAGGAAGATGCCGGCGCCGCGGCCGACCACGGTCGGGTCCATGTTGAAGTTGATGACCAGGGCGTTGTGGTACTGGACGGGGTAGTCGATGAGTTGCTCGCTGCCGTCGGGGCCGGTCTGGGTGAGGTGGAAGCCGCCCTGTTCAGAGGTGCGCATCTGGTTGTAGTAGGCGGAGGTGGGGTCTTCGTCCCACCAGTCGTCGCTGGTGACGACGTGGTAGGGCATCTTGGTGCCGGGGTTGGCGCCGACACCGAAGCCCTGGGTGATGCTGTAAGTGCCGGTGGGGGTGGTGTCGGTGCCCTGGACGCGGGTGGCGCCGTTGGTGATGCCGTTGGCGCCGACCCGGGCGTTGACGGTGGTGTAGATCGAGGTCCAGGTGTTGCCGGTCTTCTGCCACAGCTGCACGGTGGCATCGGAGTTGGCGCGGGCCTGGACGGTGATGACCTGCGTGGCGTTGCCGACGGTGACCGGAACCGGGAACGGCGAGGCGGGGGTGCTGGTGGTGGTGATGTAGGAGCCGGCGGGCAGGTTGAGCTTCTCGCCCGGGCTGATGGTGTAGGGGGAGCTGATGTGGTTGTCCTGGGCGAGCGCGACATAGCCGGGGACGTGCTCCTTGGCGGCTATGCCGGACAGGGTGTCGCCACTGACGACGGTGTAGCTGGTGACCGGGTGGTCCCGGTGGGAGTGGTGGCGGCCTGGGCCGCAGCGGTGCCCAGCAGGCTCGCGCCCGCGCCGGCAACGGCCACGGCCGCAGTGGCGGCGCCCTTCCGCACCATCGGGGTGCGCGGGCGGGCGTGGCGCCCGGAAGAGGAAGACATCAGAGGTAGGTACTTTCTTGTGTGAAGGAACGGGACTGGTGCGGCCCGGCTCACAGGAGCGGACCGCACCAGGATTGGAGGGGTGGAAGTTACTGGATCTGCTGGTACAGCGCTCCTACCTGATTGGGCGTCAGCGCATAGTCGAAGGCCTGGACGTCGCTGATCTCACCGGGGAAGCTGGCGACGGTCCCGGGGGTGCTCCCGCCGTCCTCCGCGCCGATGAGCAGGGGACCGCCGGCGGCCCAGGGGCTGCTGTTGGTCGCGGTGCCGGCCAGAGTGCCATTGACGTACAGGCTCATGGTGCCGGTGGTGGCGTTATAGGTGCCGACCAGGTGGTACCAGGTCCCCGCAGTGGCAGTTGCCGCCCGCGTGGTAGTACGTGGGGGCGTTCGCGTTGTCCGTGCTGGGCGAGACCAGGGACCAGCCCTTGTAGGCGCCGGAATACTGGAGGTAGAAGCCACAGCGCACCCCGGTCGCGTCACGCTGGCCCACGACCGTGTAGTAGCTGGTGCTGCTGAAGCCACTGTTGAGCTTGGCCCAGACGGAGACCGAGTAGCTGCCGGTGGTGTTGATGACACCGGTGTTGGCACTGGACGCGTAGCCCGTGGTGCCGTCCAAGGAGAGTACGGTGCCGCGGGTCGCGTCGGTGCTCCACGTGGCCGCGCCGTTGAGGGTGAGCGGGTTGTTGCCGGTGTTGGGGTTGTTGATGGCGTTGGGTGTCAGGACCTGGTTGACTCCGTCGGTGGCGGCGGTGTCGGTGGCGACGGTCATCCCGTTTCCGTCGTTGAGGTTCCAGGTGTCCTGGGGGGAGAGGAGCGTGTTGGCCAGTGCTCCGAAGCCGGCCAGGGACAGGTTGGCGTGGTCGCCGCCGTCGGCGCCGGCGGCGAGCTTCTCCTCACCGACGTTGACGGTGGTGTCAGGGACAGCCACCGCACTGTCGAAGTCGGCGAAGTAGACGGCCGGTGTACCCCAGGGGTTGCCCAGGTTCATGCCGCCGAGGAAGGCGTTGACGTCGGTGCGATTGGCGTCGACGGTGGTGGTGCAGGGGTCGTTGGGGGTGGCGCCGTCGCCGGTGAAGCCGTCGCACGGGGTGAGCGAGGTCAGCACGACGTTGATGCCCCAGCCCTGGAGTTGCTGGACCAGAGCGGTGTAGCCGTTGTTCTCCAGGGTCGTGGCGCTGGAGCCGGCCAGGAGGTCTTCGAGTCCTTCGTCGACGACGACGGTGTTGATGTTCGGCTGGTCCAGAATGTCCCGGTCGATGCGGGACATCACCGCGGGGCCGCCGATGCTCACGCTGTTGTAGGTCTCGGGGTTGTCGGTCATGAGCTGGTTGGACTCGATGCCCTCCGCCACGACGCCGTAGGGCTGGGCGGTACTGGGCTCCGCAGCCGACAGCGAGTCGGAGAGCCGGTATCCGTTGGAGTTCGGAAGGGTGGTGCCGGGCTGGAACGGGTCAACGAGGTTGTCGCCCAGGACCGCTTCGGTCGGGGTGTTGGCGCTCTGGACGTCCAGGTCGGTGACCAGGTCGGTGAAGTTGCCGTTGTCGCTTCCGGTTGCCGTGAACGGTGTGCCGGTGGTGTTGGCCGTCTGGTCACCGGCTCCGGTGGCCGTTATCCACTCGTAGGAACCGTTGGCATACGAGTGCTGCACCAGGTACGGAACGGTGTTGGTGATCTGGTACGACACGAGCAGGTACTGGTTCGCCGTCACGGAGAACGCCAGCGGATCGCTGTAGACCATCCCACCTGCCGGGATGGACGTGGTCTGGCTGCCACCGAAGTCGAGCGTGGTCGGCGTGCCCGTGGGCGTGTCCGACAGCGAGCCGGAGTCCAGCGCCACGGTCGCGTGACCGATGTTCAGGGGGCTGGTTCCCAGAGAGTTGTCGAACTTGAACCGGATGGTGCTTCCCGACAGTGAGGGCTTCAGCGCGACGCGGATCGTCTGGTTGCTGAAGTTACCGCCCTGGTAGTTGTAGGCACCCTCATTGGGGTTGCCCCATGCGCCGGTCCAAGTCTGCCCACTGGGCGTGTTCACACTGCTGCCCGAGGGCTGGACGGTGCTGGTGGTGGCTGCGCACGCCCATGCCGTAGATGTGCAGGGCCTGGTTGTTCACAGGGCTCTGGGTGAGGTCGGGCAGGGTGACCGAGGCGATGGTCTTGCCCGCGGTGAGCGGGACTGCGAAGGCGTAGATCTTCATGCCCTGACCCGCGGCTGCGGTGACCTGGCCCGAGGGCCGGTTCCAGTGCGGCAGCGACACTGCGGCCAGAGCGCCAGGACCGGTCACCCAGTCGGGCACTGTCAGCGTGTAGCTGCTGCTGCTGCCGTCGGTGTAGTTGATGGTACCGGTAGCCGGGCAGACCCCATCGGGGGTGGTGCCGGTGAAACAGTACTCGCCGGAAACCCCGGTCCCGGCGGGGACGTACGGCGCGGTGTCCTGACCGGCGATGGCGCCGGGGTCGGACAGGGCGGCGTCGGTCGAGTTGGTGAGGAACACCAGGGCACTGCCCGAGCCGCTGTAGGTGATCGTCTGGTTGGCCGCCAGGACGTTGTCCTTCTGCCCGGAGCCGTAGGTGGGCACGGAGAAGTGGGCACCGTCCACGGTGATGTTCCCGCCGCTGCCCCAGCCCGCGTTGGTCAGGTCGGTTGCGGACATGCTGGAGTAGCCGTCCGCGTCGCCCTCGCCCATGCTGCTGTCCGGGCTGATGGCGGTGTTGTTCAGGCAGGCACCGAAGGAGGCACAGGTGATCCCGGCATGCCCCGCCAGGAACGGGTAGGCGAGATCACCGGAGACGTCACCGGCCGCGTCCACGCTGTACACGTACAGGGTGTGCGGGCCCGGGGAGGGCGGGGTGACACTGATGGTCGCAGCGTTCGAGCTGGCGGTCACCGTCTCGGAGGTCGGCGGGTTGCTCGTCGCCGGGGGCTGGTCGAGGTTGTAGACGAACTTGGTCGCCGTGGTCCCGTTACCGGCGATACTGAAGCTGCCCGGGGTACCGGCGGCCGCGCCGACGGTACCCGCTGTGGTGTCGGTGTTGGGGTAGAGGTTGCTGACCGAGGTGACCGTGGGGTCATCCGGTGCGGTCGGCTCAGCGGTGAAGTGGCAGGTCGGCGAGGCGCTGTAAGAGGTCGTGGCCTGGCCGTCGGTGATCTTCACGTTCCAGTCCACCACCTGGCCGCTGGTCAGCGCCTTGACGAAGGTGCTGGACATGCCGGCGGTGGCATAGCTGCCCGAGGCCAGGTTGTCACCGCTGGTCACGGTGTTCATGGTCGTGGAGCCGTTGATCCAGTACTGGAACGTGGCCTGCAGCTCGTTGCCCAGCGGCGAGCTGACCTTGGCCTTGAGCACAGGCGGCGTCGAGGCGATGGTCTTGCCCATGTACGCACCGGGAGCCGTGGTCGAGCAGGCGGCGTCGTCCGCACCGGTCACCGCCGACATGGTCTCCGCAGTCGGGTTGTTCGGCGGCTTGTTGTACTCGACCTGCAGGGTGGGGTTGTTGGAGAACCGCTTGAAACCCAGGTCGTTGTACGAGGACTCCATGGAGTCCTCGGTGAGCGTGGCAGTGAACGTGGAGGCGTGCTGGTTCGCCAAGTCCTGGATCACAGGCTGCACGTTCAGACCGTTGCTGACCGACCCGTTGCTCGCGCAGTAGGTGGGGTTGTAGGCCGGTCCGAAGCTCGCCGAGGTGCTGTAGTTGTTGTAGCCGGGGCGGTTGCTCCAGTCCACGCCCGACCCCATGCCCTTGGACCAGTGCAGGTTGACGGTGGCGGTGGTGCTGCAGGACGCGGAGAAAATGTCGGTGGCGTCGACCTCGGCGCTGTTGACGGTGGCTCCGTACAGGGTGCTGCCCAGGTTCCACTGGTACACCGCGTGTTCGTCACCGGTGTAGCAGTCGCCCTCCTGCCAGCCGTTGTAGCCGACTCCCAGGTAACCGCTGTCGGCCAGATCACTGGTCGAGTTGTAGAACGAGGTACCGGGGCAGCCCTGCTTGACCTCGTCGAACGCCGGAGCGCCCGGGTCATCGGGGTGCCAGTTGAAGGTCGGGTCCTCATAGATCGGGTAGACAGTGTGCTGCGCCATGCTCAGGGCCGCGTCGGGGACCAGCGCCAGCGAGGTTCCGGTGGCCTTGAGTTGGACCTGCGCCATGCGGGCGGCCAGCCCAGGGTGCGCTGCGTCGGAGGCGTCCACGCCGATGTGGGCGGTACTCGCCGCGGCAGCGGCAGAGCGCTCCGCTCCCTTCGGCGGGGCCGGGAGGACGGTATTGGAGTCCCATTCCACGGCCGACGGGGCGTCCAGAACGACCTGACCATTGGAGTTGATCACATTCAGGCCGCCGGCCGTGCCGCCTTCCAGGCGCCCCCGCTGACGCTGGTGCCCAGGTGCAGGTCGGAGACCTGCTTGCTCAGGGCGGCCTGCCGGGTGTGGATGACCAAGGTGTCGGTGAACCCGCCGGATGGGGTGGCCGCGAGCACCAGATCGACGCCGGGCAGGGCGTTGCGGTAGGTCACGGAGGAGCCGGAGACAACCGGCGCCGGCAGTGCTGTGGGCCAGGAGAAGCTGAGGGTCACACCATTGTCGCGGGTCACCGCCAGCGGGGCGGTACCGCCGGCTGAGAATTCGACACTGCCGTAAGCCGTGGCCTCCGGTGCGAGCAATCCACTGCTGTCGCGGTGCAGCGCGGTATCGACTGCGACCCAGGAGCCGTTCTGCAGGGCGCGCACAGGAACAGCATTCGCGATCAGCGACAGGCCTCCCTTGGGCAGGGCGACGACCTCGCTGGTCGGACCGGTCATCGCGGCGACCATGACCGGCTTGCCCGTCACCCGGGCCTGAGCTGCAGCCTTGTCGATCGACACCTGGTCGGTCGGCGTGGTCCCGTAACCGCTGGGCAATGCCGGCAAACCGGAAGCCTTGGCTGCGGGCGCCAGCGGCGCCGACTGGCCGGACGTGGGATGCGCCGGCTTGGCCCCGACCGGGGCGGCGGCTTGCGCAGGGCTCAAGCCCACGGCGGAACCGACCAGGGTGAGCGCGACAACCGCGGCGGTGCGCAGTCGACCACCCCGGCCGGAACTATTCGACGATTCGTCATCAGATCGCTTTCTGGATAGAGCTCCGGAATCCCAGCACGGCTCGACGCTAGAGCGTGCCGGTCCGGCTCACCAGCAAGTTTCATGACGGGACGTCGGCACGAGTACAGCCGATTCGATCCATGTCGTGACATGTCCATTCTATGAATTGAGTAAGAGGTGGTTCTATCGCCGGCAATGCAGTGCCGGGGGTAATTACCGACCGACCAATGCGACCCTCCCGTTATCGAGGAGCGACCTCGGAGGTTTGCGGTATCGACCTGGGCGGCATCTCCAATACCGTTGCGATCGCACGGCCCCGAAGGCCCATACGCTGCATACGCCCGCTGCGGCCTCCCCGGTCGGCGCCACGGACACGGACAGACCGCGGGCGGCGCCAGGCACTCACGTCACCACGCGCCCCGCACCATGAAGGCCCGTTCCGACTCCCACAGCGAACCAGGGGCAGAACCTGCCCGCTGCTCTCACGCCCCACTACGCGGGCCGGCCGGGCTCGCTCGACGCCCTTTCCAGACCGTGGTACCTGACTCCCCCGCCCAGCCCGCACCCCGGCGCCTCCGACCCGATCACCCTCACAGGAAACAAATCTGACGGAGAATCAGAATAATGCCGACCGCTCCGCCACCCGCCGTACCGGCCGAGATCATCGCCACTGGCCGGTAAGTGCCTTCCCAGGTCGGTACATGGGGGATGTGTCCGTCCCAAGGATTCGGTTAGAGGAGGAACTCCATCCGCTCATAGGGCCTGCTCATTGCTATTGTCCGGCTTGCTCACAAGATCACGAAAGCGGCAGCGAGGGACAACCACAGTGACACCCGGTAGTAAACGATCCGTCAAAACACCTTTCCCACCGCGGAGTCGGCTCACCCTGGCACGCGGCCTCATCACCACCCTGGCTACCGCAGCCCTCGCCGCGGGCACCCTGTCCGCCGCGCCACGGCGGTCGCCGCGGCGGCGCTGCCGGCGGGCCCCGGGCACACCGCTCCGGTGCCGGTGACCGCTGTCGTCTCGCACTACCGTGCCGCCAAGACCCTGGGCAGCGCCCGCCTTCCGGCCCCGGTGTGGCCCGTCGGCAGCGCCGTCGTCACCCTGCCCACCACACCTGCAGCGGCGGCCGGGACCGCAACGAGCCCGACCGCGACAGCCAAGACCGCTGCGGCGAGCGGTAGTTCCGCTCCTGCCCCGGTGCGCGCGGGTAGCCTGCCGGTCTGGCTCGGCACCGCCCCGACCGCAACCCCGCGTCCGGCCGGCACGTCAGCGCGGACCGCGCCGGCCGCACCGGCCACCGGCCGGGCGAAGGTACAGGTGCTGCCGCAGAGCGCGGCCAAGGCCGCCGGCATCGACGGCCTGCTGCTCCAAGTGACCCCGCAACAGGTCATGGGACCGGTGCAGTTGACGCTGGACTACCAGTCCTTCGCGGACGCCTTCGGCGGCGACTGGGCCTCCCGGTTGCGCCTGGTCCAGCTGCCCGGATGCGCCCTGACCTCCCCCAACTCGCCTCCTGCCGAATCCAGCGGCCGCTGGACACGAGCAACGACACGCGCGCCGGACGGCTCAGCGCCGACCTGCCCGGCACCACGGCTGCGACCCCGGACGGCCGCGCCACCGGCACGGCCGTCCGACCGGCCGCCACGGCGCCGATGCTGCTGGCGGCCGACGCCTCCGCCGGCGGCGGCGGTGGCGACTTCACCGCGACCAGCCTCAAGGCCTCCGGCTCCTGGCAGGCCGGCGGCAGCTCGGACTCGTTCACCTGGTCCTACCCGCTGTCGGCACCCAGCGTCCCCGGCGGCCTGTCCCCGACCTGTCACTGGGCTACGACTCGCAGTCGGTCGACGGGCTGACCTCCTCGACCAACAACCAGGCGTCCACGGTGGGTGACGGGTTCTCCCTGGACGAGGGCTACGTCGAGCGCTCCTACCAGTCCTGCCACCAGAACCCAGCCGGTACCACCCAGACCTGGGACAACTGCTGGTCCGCGAACAACCAGCTGACCCTGTCGCTCAATGGGCAGACCACCGTCCTGGTCAAGGACGACACCACCGGCGCCTATCACCCGCAGAACGACAGCAACGAGCGGGTGAGCTATCTGACCGGTGCCGCCAACGGCGCCCAGAGCGGTGAGTACTGGCAGGTCACCACCGCCGACGGCACCCAGTACACCTTCGGCCTGAACGAACTGCCCGGCTGGGCCACCGGGAACGCGACCACTGACTCGGTACTCACCGAGCCGGTCTACTCCACCGCCTCCGGCCAGGGCTGCTACAACGCGACATTCACCGACTCCTGGTGCCAGGAGGCCTACCGGTGGATGCTCGACTACGTCAAGGACGCCCGTGGCGACACGATGTCCTACTACTACACCCCGGACACCGCCTACTACTCCGCCGACCTCGGCACCAAGGCGACCGCACCCTACACCCGCGACGTGAGCCTCGCGAAGATCGAGTACGGGCAGCGGGACGGGTCGGTGTACAGCACCAACCCCGCCGCGCAGATCCTGTTCAAGTACAGCGGCCGCTGCAACACCTCCCCCACCGGCTGCGCCACCTCGACGCTGTCCTCCTCCACCGCCTCCGCATGGCCGGACGTGCCCTACGACCAGAACTGCGTGGACAACGCGGCTTGCTCCAACACCTCGCCCACGTTCTGGTCCGAGAACGAGCTCACCGGTATCCAGACCCAGGTGCTGGTCGGCAGCACCGAGACCGACGTCGACTCCTGGGCTCTGAACTACTCCTTCCCGGCAACCGGCGACTCCACCACGCCTTCGCTGTGGCTGTCCTCGATCACCCGCACCGGTGACGACACCAGCGCGGGCGGGTCGAGCGCGCCGGTCTCCACCGAGCCGGTCACCTTCTCCGGGACACCGCTGTCCAACCGGGTCGACCTGACCGACGGGTACTCACCGATCACCCGCTACCGGCTGAACACCATCACCACCGAGGCCGGCGAGATCATCAGCGTCGACTACTCGAGTCCGGGCTGCTCCGGCGGCACCCCCTCCGACGCCAGCCAGAACACCTCGCTGTGCTACCCGGTGTACTGGTACCCCAGCGGGAACACCCCGTTCGAGGACTGGTTCAACAAGTACATCGTCACCGCGGTCACCGAGCAGGACCCCACCGGCGGCGGCGTCAGCGACACCATCAGCACCTCCTACACCCCGTCGGCAGTCCGGCCTGGCACTACAACGACAACCCGCTCACCCCTCCGGCCAGCGCACCTGGGACGACTGGCGCGGCTACCAGGGCATGAAGGTCACCACCGGCACCGGTCCGAACGACTCGGTGACCGAGACCGACTACACGTTCTTCCGCGGCATGGACGGCGACACCCTGCCCAGCGGCACCCGCTCGGCCACGCTCACCGACTCCCGCGGCGACGCGCCGGTCACCGACCTCGACCAGTACGCCGGCATGGTCTACGAGACGGTCGTCTACGACGGCGCAGGCAGCGGCAAGGTCGTCACCGACACCATCAGCGACCCCTGGAGCAGCGCGGCCACCGCCACCCACGTCCTTTCCGGCGGACTGCCGTCGCAGCAGGCCCTCCACACCGGCGCCGCGGACACCAGGACCTACACGCCGCTCGCCTCCGGCAGCACCCGGGAGACCGAAACCGACTACACGCACGACTCCTACGGCCGGGTCACCCAGACCAACGACCAGGGCGACACCTCCACCACCGCCGACGACCTGTGCACCACCGTCAGCTACGCCGACAACACCACCGCCTGGATCCTGGACGCGCCCGACGAGACCAGCACCGTGTCGGTCAACTGCGCCACCACGCCGGTCCTGCCGGCCGACGCGATCTCGGACACGCGCACCTACTACGACGGCTCGTCCACCTTCGGTGCCGCTCCCACCGTGGGCAACCCCACCATGGTCCAGAAGGTCACCGGATACACCGGCAGCACCCCGACCTGGAGCACCATGTCGACGGTGGCCGGCGCGGACGAGTACGGCCGCACTCTGTCCAGCACGGACGCCGACGGCCGCAAGACCACCATCAGCTACACGCCCGCCACCGGCGCCAATCCCACCGGGGTCACCGTAACCGACCCGCTGGGCCACACCACGACGCAGACCTACGACCCACTTCGCGGCCTCGTGCTGTCCTCGACCGACGCCGCCGGGTACGCCGGCAGCACCCAGTACGACGCGCTCGGGCGCACCACGGCGGACTTCAAGCCCGGCATCACCCCCGCGGCGACTACCTACAGCTACACCCTCTCCAACAGCACCCCGTCGGTGGTGACCACGTCGACGCTGGACAACGACGGCAGCAGCTACCGGGTCTCAGAAACGCTGTACGACGCGATGCTGCGGCCCCGGGAGACGCAGACCGCCACCGAGGACGGCGGCCGCGACGTGACCGACACCGTCTACAACACCCTGGGCCAGGTGGTGAAGTCCACCGCCGCCTACTACACCACCGGCGCCCTGAGCGGCATCCTGGTGCAGGCGCAGGACGGGAAGATCCCCTCCGAGACCGGGTACACCTACGACGGGGCCGGTCGGCAGACCGTGGCCACCGCCTACGCCCTGGGCACCGCCACCTGGTCCACCCAGACCGTCTACGGCGGGAACTTCACCACCACCATCCCCCCGGCCGGCGGAGTGGTCCAGACCGTGCTCACCGACGCCCGGGGCCGCACCACAGACCTGTACCAGTACCACGCGGGCGCCCCGGCGGACCCGGTCAACGACCCCGCCTCGGACTACTCCGACACCCACTACAGCTACACCCCGGCCGGCCAGAAGGCCGCTGAGACCGACCCGCGGGCAACACCTGGACCTGGAGCTACAACCTCCTCGGCCAGCAGACCGCGACCACCGACCCGGACAGCGGTTCCAGCAGCAGCGTGTACGACAACGCCGGGCAGCTGCTGTCGACCACCAACGGCGACGGCAAGCAGACCAGCTACACCTACGACCTGGACGGCCGCAAGACCGCCTCCTACGACACCAGCGGCGGCGCCACCGAGAGCACCGCCGACCAGATCGGCGCCTGGACCTACGACACCCTGAAGAAGGGCTACCCCACCGCCACGACCTCGTACCGGATGGGCACCACCAGCCCGTCCGAGACCAGTACGGTGCTGGCCTACAACAGCTTCGCGGAGCCGGCGGCGTCCAAGACCACCCTGGCGAACCTGCCCGCCGACGAGGCCGGGCTGGCACCCAGCGGGGGCTACACGACCTCCTTCGAGTACAACACGGCGGGGAACCTGACCACCCAGGAGGACCCGGCCGCGGGCGGCCTGCCCGCCGAGAACATCGACTACGGCTACGACAACTACGGCCAGCAGACCAGCGTCACCGGAACCGGCGGCGCCTCCTGGGACTACGCGTCCGCGATCGGGTACGACGAGTACGGCCGGGTCGTCCAGTACAGCATGGGCCCCACCACCAACTGGGTGAACCTGGGCCTGGCCTACGACCCGCAGACCGGCTCGGTCACCAGCGCCCAGACCACCGATTCCAGCAGTACCGGCGTCGTCGACAACACCAGCTACACCTACGGAAACAGCACCGTCTCCAAGGGCTCCGGGCTGCTCACCTCCACCACGGACAGCCAGAACGGCGGAGCGGTCACCGACACCCAGTGCTTCAACTACAACGCCCAGGAGCAGCTGGACCAGGCCTGGACCGCGACCGACAACTGCGCGGCCACCCCCGCACCGGGGAGCAGCAGCACCGTGGCGGGCCGAACCCGTACTGGCAGTCGTGGACCTACACCGCCGACGGGCAGCGCTCCACCGAGACCGACTACGACACCACCGGCAACACCGCGAACAACACGACCACCGACTACGCCTATCCGGCGGCCGCGTCTGCCACCGACCAACCGCACACCCTGACCGACACCACCGCCACCGGCCCGGCCGCCGGCCCGGACACCGCGACCTACACCTACGACGCCGACGGCAACACTCTCAGCATCAGCGGCGGCGCGGCCGGTGAGCAGAGCATGGTCTGGAACGACCAGGGCAAGATCGCCTCCGACACTACGGTCAGCGGCAGCACCACCTACCTGTACGACACCGACGGCAACCTGATCCTGCGGACCGACCCCGGCAGCGCCACGCTGTTCATCGGGGACACCCAGATCGTCGAGACGCTGACCGGCAGCGCGCTGACCGCCACCCGCTACTACGCGGCTGCGGGCACGGTCCTCGCGGAGCGCTCCAGCACCGGCGACGTGCAGTACCTGATCCCGAACCGCCAGGGCACTGACACGCTCGCGGTCGACGCCGCAAGCCAGGCCGTCACCCGCCGTCAGTACACCCCCTTCGGACAGGCCCGCGGCACCACCCGACAACCTGGCCGGGCGACCGGGGGTACGTCGGGGGCACTCCCGACCCCACCACCGACCTGGAGAACTCGGCGCCCGCGAGTACGACGCGGCCGACGGGCGCTTCATCTCCCCCGACCCCGTCCTGGAGGCGGACCCGAACCAGACGGCCGGCTACGACTACGCCGGAAACGACCCGGTCACCGGCAGCGACCCGTCAGGCCTGATGTACTTCCAGGACGGCGTCGGCGCCGGCAGCATCCAGGCGCTGGAGGGTGAGGAGGCGAGGATCGCCGCGGCCGAGGCCGCGCCGCCCCGTCTACGTCCAGATCAGCCCGACGGTCTTCGTCCAGGACAACGGCGACGGGCTCGTCTCCCACCTCTCCGACCTGTGGACCAAGGCGTTCCACGCGTACTTCCCGCACGAGAGCATGGGGAGCTCAGCCAGCACAGTGACGCGGCCCTCTGGACCGAGATCTGCTACGAGAACGCGGGTTGTGCGACAGCCGCACTCGCGACGCGTTCATTTCGCGACGACATCGGCACCACCGGACTCCTGCCCGGTGTGGTCCTGCCCTCCGAGCTCTACCTGAACAACTGCGGGTTCGAGGGCGGCTGTGGCTCCGGCCAGTCGCACGGCATGTCGATCACCCCACTGGCGACGGCGTCCCTCGACGGCGGGGACGCCGAGGTCAGCGAGGCGTCCTGCCTGAACAGCTTCGCCGCCGACACCAGAGTGGTCATGGCCGACGGGAAGACCGAGCAGATCAGGCCGGATCAAGGTCGGCGACCGGGTCGAATCCGCCGACCCGACCACCGGCAAGCCGGTCGGCGCCCGCACGGTCCAGGCGACCCTGGTGCACCTGGACAGCAACCTCGTCAGCGTCGGCGTACGCGACGGGCGCGGCCGCACCAGCACGTTGGACACCACCACGAGCACCTGTTCTGGGACGCGACCAGCCGCGACTGGGTGCCCGCCGACCAGTTGCAGCCGGGCCACGCGCTGCGGACAGACGGCACGCGTGCCGTGGTGGCCGACGTACAGCGCGGCCACGGCAGCGCCTACCGCTACAACCTGACCGTCGACCAGCTGCACACGTACTATGTACTGGCCGGCAGCACGCCGGTACTGGTGCACAACTGCCAACTGGCGCTCGGCTGGCGGACCAAGGGCACTGCCGAGTGGGCGGGAGAGAACGGCTTCAACCACATGATTGCCAACCCCGACGACGGCTGGAAGAAACCGACGGAACGCATGATCGGCGACCCCAACGTCACCCTGCACGTCAACACGACGGGGTGGGGCGACTTCCCGGCCGCGGTCCGCGCGGGCCTCGCCGGGGAACAGGGCGACGGCGCGGCCACCAACCTGGAGATGTCCTGGATCGCCAGGCTGTCTCCAACGGCCAGCGCACCTGGGACTCGGTGAACTTCTACACCGCCGATGCGGACGGCACCATCACCGAGGTGGGACGCGGCGCCGAGCCGGACTGGTCGACCTTCGGCGACCTCGAACCGGTGAGGAGCACGATGACGCTGTGCACCTGCGAGGGATCGGTTCCCTGGGATGAGTGACGGCAAGGAGTCGGAGCAGGCCGCGGAGCTGCGCCCGCTGTACCCCGAGATGGACCTGACCAAGGGCCTGGCCGCCGAGCTGAGGCGGCATGCGGCCGCTCTCGGCTCGGCACTGCAGGGACTGGTCGACGGGTTCGGCGGGGCTGCTGAGCTCTGCACCGGTCGCGGTGTCGTCTCGGTCCAGGTCGGGGCGAAGCGCAGGGTGTTCCTGCTGGTGGTCGGGAGCCCGGCGTCCAGTGGGCGACGGGATCCACGACGGAGGTCGAGCAGGTGGTCCGCGCGGTCGCCGCCTGGCGTGACGGCCTGCCCCTCGACCAGTACGTGTCGAGTTTCCCCTTCATGAAACCGGGGGAGCTGGCGCAGGCGTTCGCCGAGGGCCGCATCGCAGAGGCCCGGTGGGACGCCCTGCTCGCCTCGGAGCACCCGTCGTCGTGCCGGCCGCTACTGCTGCGGCTGGCCGCTCACGAGGAGTTGCGTCGGCTGTTCCCGTCGATCAGCTACGGAGACCTCAGCTTTGCGTTCCCGCCGCCCCGGCCGGACGCACGGGTGTTCTCCATCCGCGAGGACGGGGACGGGTACCGGGTGCGGGAGTCCGGGACCGAGGCGCGCGAGTACGTCCTCGGCGGCGGGCAGGACAGCGGAGGTGACCAGGAAATCGTGCGGCGGATCACCGGGTTCTTCTCCTAGGATCCCCGGCGAGCCGAACTTCGTACACCCTCCTGTCCTGCGCCCCGACGACCGGGTGGCGGTGCTCACGCCGTCATCCGGTCGCCGGGGCAGTTCCCGGTGGCCCTACGAGCGGGGCCGCGCCGACTGCGCGGTGGTTCGGCCTGGAGCCGGCACTCGGCGTCTGCCTTTGGGAAGGCTTCCTGCACCGCCTTGACCGTGCGCGCGGTGGCCCACCACACGGTTCCCGCGCGTCGATGCCCGGTGACGCGCCGGTGATCAGCCAAGTCCTGGCACTCATGGCGCTGTTGCTCGGGCCTTCTCCCACAGGACGTCATCCAGCCCGGAGCAGCCGACAAGAGACCCCGCCCTTGTCGCAGCCTTACCGAAAGGCGGTGAAACGCCGGGCTCAGTACTCGTCGAGAACGCGACTTCTGTACTCGACGGAAGCCGGCCCGAGCTCATCGGCGGGAATACCGCCCGCGGGATCGGCGGTGCCGTCCAGGCATCCGGCACCGTACAGCATGGCCTCGGCAACGTGCCGGGCGTCGTCGAGTTCCAGGTCGACCAGCCGCCCGTACCAGTACCCGCCCTCCTCGATCCCGTCGAGGTCAGCCGCCACCGCCAGGGCCACATACCCGGAATTCCCCGGCCCGAGCGGAGGATCGGTGTGCCCCGCGCCCATGGCCTCCTTCGCCCGGACCAGGGCCTCCGCGAAGCGGATGCGGGCGTGCGGGCGCGAAGCGACCATCCCCTCCTGGCCTTCGTACGCCTCGATCAGCCCGTTGCGCAGCAGCCAGTCGCGAAGAGCTTCGACCCGAAATGCCAGACGAGCCGCCGCCTCCTGCTCAAAGGACGGATAGGCACCGCGCATGAGGAACCTGTAGAGCTCTTCGCTGTCCTCCGGGATGGGAAGCCTTCCTTCGTCCACCACTCAGATCACCCCCAATTCATTCGATCAGTTCATCCGATCCCAAGGAAACCATTGCGGATCGACAGTCGGACGGAGCTACCGTACCGCAGCCGAAGGCCTAGGGCGCCGCCGCACCGTCGCCGGTGGAACTGAGATCGCCGCCGGGGCGCCCCCGTCCGCATCACCATCGCCTCCAGCCGGGCTGTTCAAATTGTTGAACCAGTCCTCTACCGCTGGCGGGGTCTGGCCCTTGAACCCCTCGTCGGAGTAAGGATTCCCCTCGGCGCCGACCCGGTATGCCTTTTCCTTGCCCCCGGTAAGCGCCTTCGACAGCTGAATCTTGATGTAATCGCCCATCTCGATCAGGCCGTTCGGCCTTCTCCCGGTCTTGGCGAATTCAAACAGGAACGTGACGCCGGGATTGTCGGCGAGCCGGTAGAGAAATCCGAGCCCTGGCTTTTCCGTCTCGGTGAACCCGGCGTCGGTGACCAGCTTTCGGAATGCGTCCTGAGAGATACCGGTCAGCGAACGGAAGTCGGTCAGGGTGACGATGGCGCCGCTGGCGGATATGTATGCGGCATTGTGCCGGAAGAAAGTACCGCTCTGGTCCGGGCCACCACCACCCAGATTGAAGGCGCCAGCCATCGAGGGCGAGCAGGCGCCGGGGGACATGACACATGCCATGGTCCACATTCGATATTCTTCGGCGGCATTGGTCGGCTCGTGGCCCATGTTCGCGACGGCGCGAGACCATGCTGCCTGGAGTACCGGAAGGTAGGGGTTGTTCGCCGCCACGGAAACGTGCGCGCTGATCTGCACCACCCCGGAGCCGCTGCCCGCGGCACCACCTTCCGATACGGGTTGGGGCGGGGTGTACCCGGCCGGCTGGCCTCCGCCCGCGGCGATGCCGTGTTGGTTGTTCATGCAGGTGCCGCCGTCGACGGAGACACAGTTGCCCGACGGGTCGCTGCCGGTGGCGGGGTCGTTGCCGGCATAGTCGTAACCGGAGAGCTGGTGGGGTCGGTGGTCTCCAGGACCGCGTCGGCGCTGATGAAGCGCCCGGTGCGGGGTCGTATTCGCGGGCGCCGAGGTTCTCCAGGTCGGTGGCGGCGTCGGTGGTGCCGCCGACGTAGCCCTTGTCGCCGGGCCAGCTGGCGGGCGCGGTGCCGCGGACCTGACCGAAGGGTGTGTACTGGCGGCGGGTGACGGCCTGCATGGCGCTCGCGTCGATGGCCAGGGTGTCACTGCCCTGCCGGTCCGGGATCAGGTACTGCACATCCCCGGTATTGGAGCGCTCGGCGACGGATGTCCCGCCGAGGCTGTAGTAGCGGGTGGCGGTCAGCGACGCGGTGGCGGTGTTCTCGACGATCTGCTCGTCGCCCAGGAACAGAGTGGCGGTGCCCGGATCGGTGCGCAGGATCAGGTTGCCGTCGGTGTCGTAGAGGTAGCTGGTGCTGCCGGAGGAGCTGCTGTCACCGGCGAGCTTGCCCTGGTCGTTCCAGGTCATGCTCTGCGCGCCCGCCGCGCCGCCGCTGATGCTGAGGGTGTTTCCGTCCGCGTCGTAGGTGTAGTTCGCGGTCTGGGCCGAGGCGCCCGGCCCGGTGGCGGTGGTGCTGCTGAGGGTGTGCGGCTGGTCCGTGGCGGATCCGGCGGCGGGGTAGTTGTAGCTGGTGGTGGTGTCGTTGGCGGTGTTGCCGGTGGTGTCGTGATCGATCTCGGTGGACCGCTGCCCGTCGGCGGTGTAGGTCCACGACTGCCAGTACGGGTTGACTCCGCCGACCGTGCTGCTGCTGCCGTTGGCAGGCGTGGCGGCGCAGTTGTCGGTGGCGGTCCAGGCCTGGGACAGGCGCTGGTCCCAGTCGTACTGGAAGCACTGGGTGTCGGTGGTGGCCCCGCCGTTCTGCACGTCGTTGGTGGAGGTCAGCAGCCCCGCGCCCTTGGATATCTGGCTGTTCGACCAGGCGTAGGAGGTGTTGTCAACCACGCCGCTGCTGCTGGAGTCCGTGGTCTCGGCGCTGGTGACGGCCGAGGTCTGCGGGTCGTAGGTCAGCGCGAGGTCGACCCAGTCCGTGCTGGTGCCCATGCTGTACAGCAGTGGGTTGCCGTAATCGTCGTAGCCCACGGATGTGACGTAGGAGTTGCCGTTACTGCCCAGGCTGGTGGGCTGCCCGTAGGTGTCGTACCCGTAGTTGATGGTCTCGGCCGGCAGGCCGCCGGAGGCCGCGTCCTGCTGGTCCAGCAGGGCACCGACGGTGTTGTAGGCGTATGAGTTGGTGTAGCCCACGCTGGGAGCCAGTGCCGCCTCGTCGGCGGGCAGGTTCGCCAGCGTGGTCTTGACCGCGGCCGCGTCACCGAAGGAGTTGTAGGCCAGGACCGCGCTGGTCTCCGACGGGCTGGCGGTGCCCAGCTGATAGGAGGTGGTGGCGGTGGGGAAGCCCTTCTTGAGGGTGTCGTAGGTCCACGCGCCGATCTGGTCCGCGGTGGACTCGGCCGCGCCACCGGTGGTGTCGTAGGCCGCGGTCTTGCGGCCGTCCAGGTCGTAGGTGTAGCTGGTCTGCTTGCCACGCGCGTCGGTCGTGCTGAGCAGCTGGCCCGCGTTGTCGTAGCTGCTGGAGGAGGCGCCGGTGTCCGGGTCGTCGGCGCTGGTCTGCTGGCCGAGCAGGTTGTAGCCCCAGGACCAGGAGTCACCCGCGGCGTCGGTCTCGCTCGCCTGCTGTCCGGCCGGGGTGTAGGTGTAGTGGGTGTCGGAGTAGTCCGAGGCAGGGTCGTTGACCGGGTCCGGGGTGACTCCGGCGTGTACTGGTACAGGTCCGTGGTCTGGCCGCGGGCATTGGTGACCACGCTCTGCGCGGTGCCTCCGGCGGGCGGGATGGTGGTGGTGATGTCGCTGCCGTTGTAGACCGTCTGGGTGTCCCAGGTGGCCGTGCCATCGCTGTAGGCCGTGGCCTGGATCTGCCGCCCGGCGCCGTCGTAGGTATAGCCGGTCTCGGAGGGCACCTTCCCGGCCTGGGCCTGCACCAACGTCCCACTCGGGGCACCGCTGTTGTAGTAGGGAGCGGTGGTGGACGCTGTCAGTCCGTCGGTGTTGTAGACGGTGTCCACCACGTCGCGGCCGCCGTCCTCGGTGGAGGTCTGCGTCTCGCGGGTGCGCAGCAGCGCGTCATAGAGGGTTTCGGTGCTGCGGTAGGTGCTGTCGTCGTTGTCGAGGGTCTCAGCGGTGGCGGTCGAGGGCACGGAGTCGGAGACGCTGTAGGTGTACTTGACGGCCGCCGCGGTGACGCCGGGGGCAAACTCCGCGGTGGTACGGCCGAGCGCGTCGTACTGGCCGGAGGTCACGTAGCCTGCGGCGTCGGTGCTGCTCAGGGTCAGACCGCGGAGCGGGTCCAGGGTGATGCTGGTGACGTGGCCCATCGGATCGGTGGCGGTGGCGGCGGTAGGGTCCGCGCCGGTGGCGGGGGTGTAGCTGGTGGTGGTAGTGCGGTTGTCGGCGTCGGTGGAGGTCAGCACCCGCCCGTACTCGTCCACGGTCAGGCCGGCCGTGGTGCTGAAGTTGGGGGTGCTGCCGGTGTAGCTGGTGGCTTCCTGGGTCACGGTGGCGTCGCCCACAGTCGGTGCCGTACCGAAGGTGGTCGAGCTGTCGTAGAAGGTACGGGTGTCGGAGACGGCGTCAGCCGGAAGCGAGGGTGTGCTGCCGCAGTTGACGGAGACGGTCTTGACCTCGTCAGGCGCGTCCAGGATCCAGGCGGTGGTGTTGTCCGCGTAGGTCGTGGTGGTGCACCGGTCGTCGCTCAACGTGGAGTCGTCGCCAAGGTCGTTGATTTGGGTGACCCGGCCGTAGGAGTCGTACGTGTAGTCGGTCTCGGTCTCGCGGGTACCCCCGGCGGCAAGCGGGGTGTAGGTCTTGGTGTCGGCGGTGGCGGTGATGAAGGACTGCTGGCTGGGCAGGCCGGTCAGCGCGTGGGTGGCGGTGGCCGTGCTGGTCCACGGATCGGTGACAGTGTCGGAGACCACCGGGCCGGGGCTGGTGCCGTTGTGCCCGTTGTAGACGACGCTCTCGTAGGTCATCCCGGCGTACTGGGGCAGGTCGGTGACCGCCGGGTCACCGCGCGAGTCGGTGACCGTGGCCGTGCGCAGGCCGCTGGGCAGGGTGTCACCGTTCATGCCCCGGAAGTAGGTGTCCTGGGTGAGGGTGACCGGGTCGGGGGCGCTGCCGGTGGAGACCTGCATGGTCTGGTAGCCGCGCCACTGGTCCCAGGTCCGCTGCGAGGCCGGGGTGAGCGGGTTGTCGTCGTAGTGCCAGGCGGGTGAGCCGACAGGGGTGTAAGTGGTGGTGATGGTGTCGCTGACCCCGCCGCCGGTCGGGTCCTGCTCGCTGACGGCAGTGACGATGTACTTGTTGAACCAGTCCTCGATCGGCGTGGTCTGCTCGGCCGGGGTCCAGTAGTCCGGATAGCACAGCGAGGTGTTCCGGCTGGGGTCGCTCGGGGTGCCACTCGCACACGCGGCGGAGGAGTAGTCCACATTGATGATCTCACCGGTCTCGGTGACGATCTTGTTCAGCCGGTAGCGGGTGATCGGCGGGTAGCCGTCGGTCAGGTTCACCCGGTTCGACAGCGCCTGGCCGGTCAACGTGATCGGCGGCATCGCGATCGAAGCGCTGGAGCCCCCGGCCGAGGTGTCCTGCCCGGTGCGCACGATGGTGCTCAGCCACAGCGAGGGCGTGGTCGCGTCCCCGGTGGCCGGGAAGCTGTAGGTGAACGCCCAGGAGTCGACGTTCGTCTCGGTCGAACCCACCAGCACCTGGGTTTGGATTCCGGTCAATTCGTTCTCAGACCAGAACGTCGGCGAGTCGACGCTGCACGCCGCCCCGCTCGCGCAGTTCTGGTCGTAGGGCACGTCCGGCCAGGCCGACGCCGTCGAGCTGGCCAGCGTGGAAGTGGCGCAGCCGGTCGAGGAGGTGTCGCAGCGGCCGCTGTAGCTGAACGACATCTGGGCGGCCGGGCTGGTGGTGTACACCGAGCCGTCGCGCTGCCCGTACTCGATCTTCGCAAGCGACACGTCCCGGGTGTAGGCCGAGGCGGCCGTCGCCGTCGAGCCCATGTCCATGGCGTAGTAGCCGGTGGTCGGCGTGTAGAAGTACGACATCACGTCACCATGGGTGTCCTTGACGTAGTCCAGCATCCACCGGTATGCCTGGTCGCAGTAGGAGTCCGCGAACGTCGCGTTGTAGCAGGGCTGTCCCGAGGCGGTGGCATAGACCGGCTCGGTCAGCACCGAGTTCGTGGTCCCGTCCCCGCTCGCCCAGCCCGGCAGCCGGTTCAAGCCGAAGGTGTACTGGGTGCCGTCGGCGGTGGTGACCACCCAGTACTCGCCGCTCTGCGCCCCGTTGGTGGCACCGGTCTCGTACTGCACTCGCTCGTTCATGTCGTTCTGCGGGTGGTAGGCACCGGTCGTGTCGTCCTTGACCAGGACGCTGCTCTGCCCGTTCATCGACAGGGTCAGCTGGTTGTTCGCCGACCAGCAGTTGTCGTCGCTCTGGGTCGAACCGGCCGGGTTCTGGTGGCAACTCGCGTACGAGCGCTCGATGAACGCCTCCGGCAGGCTGAACCCGTCACCCACCACAGACGCCTGGGTGTTGGTCGACGACGTCAACCCGTCCAGCGCCTGCGAGTCGTAGTTCAGGGACAGCTGCGGGGACAGCCCGCCGGGAACCGGCGGCGTCTGGAGCGGGTAGGACCAGGTGAAGCTGTCGGCGCTGCCACCGCCTGCCAGGAGGAACTGGGCTTGAGGCTGGTCTGGGTGAAGTCGCCGCCGCCGCCGCCCGCGGCCGACGTAGCGGCCAGCACCACCGGCACCGCCGTCGCGGCCCTGGCGGCCAGGCGCGTGGCGGCCGTCGCGGCCGCGGCAGCCGTGCCGGGAGCGTGATGTCGGCGGACAACTGCTGCGCGGTGGCGGAGTTCGTAGCCGCGACCGGGACGCCGACACGGCAGGCCGCCAGCTGCGGTGTCGTCAGCGCGCAGGCAGGCAACTCGGTCAGGCGCAGCCGCGAGGCCCAGTCGCCGCCGAAGGCCGTGGCGAAGAGTCGGTAGCCCAAGGCCAGCCGCACCCGACCCGAAGTCGATGAACCGTCAGAAGCGATTCCCAAACCGAGGGACACGACTGACACTCGAACTTCCGTGCCTATCAGGCTCGTTCGGGTGATCGCTCCGCGGCCGGCGCATAGAAGAAGGGCCTCCTGCGCAGTTCGGTGATGTCGAGTCAACGAACCATCAGGAGGCCCTGGTGTCCCACTGTGCCGTGTTCGCTCCGTCCGCGTCCAGCTCCGGCATGTCGTGCGATTGCCTCGCACACCGGCTCGGGAATGCCGCTGACCAGCCCGACCGAACCCGCCGCTACGGCTCCGACCTGACCGACGCGGAGTGGGCGATCGTGCGGCCGCTGCTGCCGGTCCCGGCCTGGCTGAACGGACGCGGCGGCCGCCCGGAGGGCTATTGCCACCGGCAGATGATCGACGCCGTGCGCTACCTGGTCACCGAGGGCGTGCGCTGGGCCGGCCTGCCCGCCGACTTCCCCAAGTGGCGAGCGGCATACCGGTTCTTCCGCCGCTGGCGCGACAACGACTACACCAAGGAGCTCTACGGCCGACTGCGCAAGATGCTGCGCGAACTGGCCGGCAAGAAGGAAGAACCCACCGCCGCGATCATCGACTCGCAGTCGGTCAAGGCTGACGCCACCGTCGGCGCCGCCACCCGCGGCTACGACGCCGGGAAGAAAATCAACGGCCGCAAACGACACATCGCCGTGGACACCCTCGGCCTGCTGCTGGCCGTGATCGTCACCGCCGCGTCGGTCAAGGACAACGACGCCGGCCGCGACCTCCTGGAACAACTGCGCGCCGAACACCACCGCATCACTCTGGTCTGGGCCGACGGCGCCTACACCGGCTGGCTGGTCACCTTCGCCCACGCCGTCCTGACCCTCGCGCTGACCGTCGTCAAGCGCAGCGACGACGCCAAGGGGTTCGTGGTGCTTCCGCGCCGCTGGGTCGTGGAGCGCAGTTTTTCCTGGCTGATCCGGGCCCGGCGGCTGGCCCGGGACTACGAGACCCGCATCGACAGTGCCGAGGCGATGGCCTGGTGGGCCGCGAGCATCCCGGCCACCCGCCGCCTGGCCCGCTCCGGCCGACCAGCACCGCGCCGCGTCAAGCGGCCCGCGGCCTGAACAGCCCTGGCCGCCCCTCGGTCAACCAGCCCCGCTCGACCAGCCGCTTCGCCCGAAACCGCGCTGCCTGCTCCCGCGCATCACTGGCTGACCAGCCCAGATGCTCGCGCATCGCCCGTGCCCGCACTCCGTCCCCGCCACCGGCGGCATCCTCCTGGACCAGGGCCACGATCCGCGCGCACTCGGGCGGCAGCACCTCGATCCCCACCCCTCGCACCACAGCGGGACCTCCACCCGCGGCCCAGCAACACCCGCGGCCGGCAAATTCACCGGCACACCGACCACGACGGCTTCCTCGGCCGCCTCAGCCAAGGCCACGACCGTCTCCTCGCGGGCGATAACCGCGCGCCGCGCGGCCTCATCCGCCTCGGCCACAGCAGCCTGAAGCCGCTCCAACTCGGCCCGCAACTCCTCTGCCCGGGCCAGCGCCACCCGCTCGCGCCGCTCCAACACTCCCAGCACCGACGGCATCCGCCACCTCCCAGCACGCCCCGCACCGACACGACGCTCCGAGCATGCCTACCGACCGACGGCCACACACCTCACCTGGGAAAACGTGACCCTACCTTCGGTTTGGGACTCGCTTCTCAACGTCATCGAACTGGGCCCACAGACCTGGACGTTCGTGTGTCGCGTGGTCACCCGCAGCCAGCTCGTCGCGACATACCCGAAGCGGGCCAGGCGCATCTACACGGGGTACGCCGCCCTGGTCGCCCTGCTGCTCGCGGCAGCGGTCCTGGTGGACGTCCTGATCGCGTTCACGCAGTTGTCCGGTCCGGCCAGGGTGGTGCTGCTGGCGGCGCTGCCCACAGTGGGACTCCTCGCCGCCGCGCCACGGCTGTTCTCCAAGGGCACCACTGCCCCGGCAGCGGGAGCGGCCGGCGCGGCGCTGCCCGGACAACCTACGAAGGGTGGTACCCGCATGCCAGGGAACCAGCACGTCGAACCCCGGCCGGAAGCCGCAGCGGACCCGTCCTGGTCGACCGGCGAGCCGGTGCTCGTGGTGGAGGACCTGCGCAAGCGGTACGGCGACGTCGAAGCCGTGGCCGGTACGTCCTTCTCGGTCCACCGCGGCGAGTTCTTCGGTGTGCTGGGCCCCAACGGCGCCGGGAAGACCACGCTCATCGAGATCCTCTCCGGGCAGCGGACTCCGGATGCGGGTTCGGCGACGATATTCGGGGTCCCACCGTGGCCCCGGAGTCCGAGCATCAACAACCGGATCGGGATCCAGACCCAGGCGTCCTCGTTCTTTCCGGAACTCACGGCTCTGGAGCACCTGGAGACGGTAGCCGGGCTCTACGGGCTGCCCCGGTCGGCGGCGGCCCAGGCCCTGGCAATGGTCGGGCTGGCCGAGTCCGCCGAGGTACGCGTCAGGGCGCTGTCGGGTGGTCAGCGCCAGCGGTTGGCCATCGCCTCGGCCCTGGTCCACGGGCCGGACCTGCTCTTCCTGGACGAACCCACTGCCGCCCTGGATCCCGAGGCCCGCCGGGGTCTGTGGGCGCTGCTGCGCGAGCTGAAGTCCCAGGGTTGTTCGATCGTCTACACCACCCATCACCTCGACGAGGCAGAAGCGCTCTGCGACCGGGTCGCGATCGTCCAGAAGGGCTCGATCGTCGCTCTGGACGCACCGAGGTACCTGGTAGCGGCCCACGGCGGGGCCGAGCGGGTGATCGTCCCGGCCGACCTGCTCCCCCTGGAACAGCTCAGGTCGCTTCCCGGGGTCGAGGAAGCATGCCCGGAAGGGGAAGCGGTCGTGCTCTCCACCGCCACCACCGCCAAGGTGCTGGCAGCACTGGGCCCCCTCGTCGACCTGAGCCTGGTGGAGACCCGGCGGCCGTCCTTGGAGGACGTGTACCTGAGCCTCACCGGAAAGGAATATGTGCAGTGACAGGTCTCAAGCCTCTGGTGCGGGCCCACTTTCTGGCCTCCAGCCGCAACAAGACGGAGATCTTCTTCACCTTCGCGTTCCCGTTGATCTTCGTCATCGTCTTCGGCCTGCTCTTCGGAAACCAGTCCGCGGGCGACGGGAAGAAGACGATCGACTTCCTGGCCCCAGGCGTCATGGCTTGGGGTGTGGGCAACGCAGCCGTCTTCGGAGTCGGATACTCACTGGTCAAGTGGCGTGAAACGGATCTGCTCCGGCTCATCCGACGGACCCCCACCTCCATTCTCACGCTGCTTGTCAGCCGCCTGGCGATCGTGCTGCTGGTCGCCCTGTTCCAAGCCGCCCTCTTCCTCACCGTGGCGATGCTGCCCCCTTCGGCCTGCACGTGACCGTCGGAGGGCTACTGCTGACCGTACCGATCCTGTGCTGCGGAGTGCTGGCGTTCTATGCCGTCGGCATGCTCGTAGGCAACGTGTCACGCACCTCCGACGCGGTGGCCGCGATATCGAACTGCATGATGGTGCCCATGGCCTTCCTCAGCGGCTCGTTCATGCCCCTGTCGCAGGCCCCGGCATGGTTGAAGGACGTGTCCTACCTGCTGCCGCTCCGGTACATGAATCAAGCGGTCACAGGTGTGCTGGACGGCGAGGGGCACATCGGCAACGCCGCCCTGTGCTGCTCGGTCCTGCTCGTATTCGCGGCGGTCGTGACGCTGCCTGTTCTGAACAACTTCCGCTGGGAGAACAAGCCATGAGCCGGGTTGACACTGCCCCGCCGTCGAGTCCAGAACTGTGGTGGCGCAGGCACTCGAAGCCGAACTCACCCGGCGCCGGGCACTGGACGGGAACGAACGCGTGGCGATCCGACCGCCCACGGTGGTCACCCTCGGCGCGGACAACGTCGAGGCACCCGCGGGTGAGGACGGGGTGCGTGCCCGCCGTGACGCGACAGTTCACCTGGGCTCGTCCGTCGTGGCAATCGGACCGTTCACGAGCACCTCCACCGGCGCCCGGCCGTGCGGCTACTGTCTCGGCGCGCGTTGGCAGCGGCTGCGGGCCCAGTTCGAGCGCCAGGCGATCGAACTGGGCTCCGGACTGCAATCCACGGGAGAGTGGCCGATCCTGACCGGGAACCTGCTCGACAGCGTGTGGCAGCTGTACCTGGAGGTGGCGGGCCGGCCGAGTGGGACGGGCGGGGTCATGGAGGAGGCCTGGGTCTGGGTCCTGGACGGGCAGACGCTGCTGACCCGCCGCCTTCCGCTGGTCGCCGATCCACTGTGCCCGGCCTGCGCGGACCAACGGCCCGAACCGCTTACCGCGGAGCTCCCCCCTGCTCCGAAGCGCGGAGACGACGAGTACCGGGCGCGGTCGGTCGAGAGCCTCGCCCTTCCGGACCGGTCACTTGTCAACCCCGTCTGTGGCATCCTCGGCCGGAGCTCTTTTCTGAGTGTCACCTCACCGACCACCGCCCCGGTCCACGGCCGGGTGGTCTTCAAGGGGTACCACCGCCTGGCCGAACTGACCTGGAGCGGCCAGGGCAACTCCTTCGCGGCCAGCCGCGGCCTGGCCTACCTCGAAGGCCTGGAACGCTACGCCGGCATCGCCCGGCGGCACCGCGCCGAACCGCTGATCGCCGCCTATGAAGACGTCGCCGATCGGGCAATCGACCGCGAAGTGCGGTTCCTACGGTGAGCGCACCTACGAGCTCGACCCTATCTGGCTCCTTTCGATCCCCGCAAGCCCATCCCGTGGGTGCAGGGCGTTCGCCTGGGCTCCGGAGAGCCCGTCCTGGTGCCCCGGCGGATGGTCTATTACGGGGGTGACGGCACGGAGGACAACTTCGTCTACGACTCGTCGAACGGGTGCGCCAGCGGTGCGAGCCTGCCGGAGGCCATCCTCTTCGGTCTGCTCGATTGATCGAGCGCGACTCGTTCGTGCTCGGGTGGTACGGCGGTGCACAGCTGACGGAGATCGACACCACGCAGATGCCGGACCCGGAACTACGCATGATGCTCGATCGCGCCGAACTCCATGGCTACGACGTCCACCTGTTCGACAATCGGATCGACCTCGCAGTTCCGGCGGTCACCGGCGTCGCTGTCCGGCGGGACGGCGGCCCCGGGATGCTGTCCTTCGCGGCAGGCGCCAGTCTCGACCCGCGCGCGGCGATGCTGGGGGCGATGGCGGAGATCCTCACCTATCTGCCGGCACTGCCGATACGGCTGAGTGAGCGGGAGGACGACGTCCGCGCGATGATGGACGACTACTTCCTGGTACGCCAGCTGAGCGACCACCCGACGCTGTTCTCCCTTCCGGAGATGGCACCGCTGGCCGATCGCTATCTGAATCCGGCGAAGCGTTCCCCTTACCAGGACGTCTACCGGGAGTGGCAGCAGTCGAGGCCGCGCAACCAGGACGTCACGGCCGACATCGACCTGATCGTCTCCGACCTCGCCGGCGCCGGACTCGACGCCGTCGTGGTCGAGCAGACGTCCCCGGAACAGCGCGCACTGGGCGTGCACACGGTAGCGACCATCGTGCCCGGGCTACTGCCGCTCGACTTCGGCTGGTCACGCCAGCGCGCCCTGGAGATGCCGCGCATGTTCAGCGCCTACCGACGCGCAGGCTGGCGCAAGGACGACCTCACGTCGGCAGACCTGCACGCCGTACCCCATCCGTTCCCGTGAGGAGCACAACCATGCGAAAGTGGCTGGCGACCAGTGTCGCGAAGGCCCTCCCCCGGGCACTTGAGGTCTATCTCAACGTGCACAGGCATCCGGAACTCTCGGATGTCGAGCAGGAGACCGCCGCCCTGTTCGGTGCGGTCCTGGAGGACCTGGACTGCCAGGTGACGTACGGTGTCGGCGGCCACGGTGTCGTGGCGACGCTTACCAACGGACCGGGTAGGCGGATCATGCTCCGCGCCGAACTGGACGCGCTGCCGATCGAGGAGAAGACCGGCCTGCCGTATGCCAGTACCGCGACCGGGTACCGGGACGGCCTCACCGTTCCGGTCATGCACGCCTGCGGTCACGACGCGCACCTTGCCGCCGTACTGGGCGCGGTGGAGGTGCTGGCGGGAGCACGCAACCGATGGCGGGGCACTGTCATGGTGGTCGCGCAGCCTGCGGAGGAGACGCTGTCCGGCGCGGCCGCCATGGTGGCCGACGGACTGTACGAGCGGTTCGGCAGACCGGATGTGGCTCTGGCCCAGCACCTTGCCGTGTTCCCGGCCGGACGGGTGGCGCACGGCGATGTCGTCCTGGCGGCGAGCCGTTCGCTGCGCATCCACATGCAGGGTGTCGGCGGGCATGCCGCCGACCCGACGAGTTCGGTGAATCCGATCGAGGCGGCCGCGGACCTGGTGATCGGTCTACGGGCCTCGTTGGTTCACCGGCCACCTGTTCCGTCGGCTCGTTGCGCGCCGGAACCGCCGCCAACGTGGTGCCCGAGAGCGCCGTGCTGGAGGTAAGCCTCCGAGCTCCGGACATTCCGGGAGTCCGCGCTGCGGAGGACGCCGTCCGGGATCTGGTCGACGCCACGGCGCGCGGTTCGGCTCCCGGATGCGGACGGATGTGAGCAGGACTGCGAGCGCTGTGCCGACGGTCAACGACCCGGGCTACGCGGCAGTCGTACGCCGCGCCCACCAGGCCGCGCTCGGGGCCGGGGCGGTCCTGGACTGGCGGACGTCCATGGCCGCAGAGGACTTCCCCGTCCTGTGCGGCGGCGACGGCGGCGTGCCGTTCGTGTACTGGATGCTGGGGAGCGTGGGGCCCCGGCAGTGGGCGGAAGCGCCAGGAGCGGACTTCCTGGCAAAGCTCGCCCATTTCGCGCCCAACCACTCGCCCTACTTCCGGCCGGACGCGGTGCCTGTGCTCCGAGCCGGCATCGGCGCCATGGCGGCTGCGGCGCTCGCCTGTCTGGATGACAGCCAGGTGACAGCCGACGGTCAGCCCGTTGGCGATGCGGTGTGAAAGAACTGAGTCATGCGCAGGGAATGACTCGTGCGCCGATCCCCGTGCGGATCAACTAGAGAAAAGGTGCCTTCCATGGCTCTCAACCTTGAACTGGCCGATCTGGCCGTCGAGATGCTCAACCTCGAGTCGGAAACTTTCGAGATCAACGACTACAACGAGTTCGACGGGAAGATGCTGATCTCGGTCCCGTCCACCAGCTCCGACAGCAGCAGTTGCAGCTCCAGCACCTGCACCAGCACCACCTCCTGCTCGACCGCCTGACCAACCATCAGAAGGGAAGAGAAGATGGCCCACGGAAGCAACTTCGCCGACCTGGCGAAAGAGCTGCTCGATCTCGAGTCGGAAACTTTCGAGATCAACGACTACGAGGACGACAACGGCTCGCTGATGCTGGCGTCCACCAGCACGACGAGTTGCAGCACCACGTCCAGCACGACCAGCTGCACTTCCTGCGCCTGACGCCGGCCGGTGGTGTCCGACCACCATTTCAAGGAGCATCCCAATGACGCCTCCGTCGCATCTCGCCGATCTGGCGCAGGAGATACTCGATCTCGAACTGGAGACTTTCGAGATCAGGGACTACAGCGACAGTGAAGGCGGCCTGATGCTGGCAGCCACCAGCACCACGAGTTGCAGTACGACGTCCAGCAGTACCTCGTGCACCAGCTCGTGCGGCTGAGTTCCACCCCTTGGTCGTGCGGCGCCGACTTTGCAGCCGGCGCCGCACGACCGATCCACAGACAGCAGTAAAGGTGAACAGACCCATGCAACATGGCATCTCCCTCCTCCCCGACTGCCGGCCGCAGCAGCGATCGGCCGCCGAGTATTACAAGGATGCCATCGCTATCAGCAAGTTCAGTGATGAGGTGGGGCTGGACTACGTCAAAATGACCGAGCACTATCTCGGCGACTACGGGGCTACTGCCCGAGCCCGCTCACTTTCCTGGCGGCCGTGGCAGCGCAGACCTGCGGATCCGGCTGATGACCGGGGCGCTGCTGCCGGCCTTCCACCACCCCGTCCAACTCGCGGCGCACATCGCCCAAGTAGACGCCATCAGTAACGGCCGGGTGGATGCCGGCTTCGGGCGTGCATGGCTGCCCTACGAATTCGACACCTTCAAGGTGCCGATGGATGAGAGCCGGGCCCGCTACGAGGCCACCATCGAAGCAGTCGTGCGCCTGTGGACCGAACAGAACGTGAGCGAGGACGGCCCGTTCTTCGCCTACGAGGGTGCCAACTCGCTCCCGCATCCGACCCAGCGGCCCCATCCCCCCGTGTGGGGCGCGGCAGTGAAGTCCCCGGAGAGTTTCACCTGGCTGGCGAACAAGGGGTTCGGAGTCATGCTGGCACTGCCCCCAGCCCGCCAGTACGTCGGGGTGAGCCGCCACCTGATCGAACACTACAAGGATGTCTTCCGTGCCACCCACGGCACCGCCGTCCCTCCTCGGATGGCCATGAGCACCCCGCTGTACATCGCCCGGACCGATGCCGAGGCGTACCGCATCGCCGAGCCCTTCTACCGCGAGTACCTCCAGGTCTGGACCGAGGCGGCGAGCTCCTGGCGCACCACGACGTCAAGCAACTACGTCGGCTACGAAGGCATGGGCCGTGACATGAAATACCTCGGGGACTTCGACGTGAAGCGGTACGGCACGGCCGTCATCGGGTCGCCGGAGTCGGCGGTCGAGCAGATCCTCGAATTGCGGGAGACCTACGGCGCGGACACCTTCCTGTGGAATGTCGACTTCGGCAGCCAGGCGTACGAGCACATGCAGCCGAGCCTGAAGCTGTTCGTAGACGAGGTACTGCCAAAGCTCTGACTCGATTCCCCCGGCTTCCCGATTTCCCGGGCAGTGCCTCCAGTGGCGTCGCAGTACACCCCTGGAAGCACTGCCCGAACGCCGTTCCTACGGCAGCTCCGGCGCGTCGGCGCTGCTCTTCTTGAAGCTCCTGAATTTCTTGATGAATTCCTGGACTCCGTAGGCGACTGGCGGCAGCACGACGAACGGGTACCAGGTGTCGGTCAGGACCGTCAGGGCGGTGGCGGCCACTCCCGCCGCGGGCAGCAAAGACTTGGCCACGACAGCCAAGCGGTCGATCCTCGGGTGTTCCGCCAGCACCCCACCCGTTTCCCATCCGGGTGCGGGAAGGTCGCTGAAAAGCATTTGAAGGTCGGACCTCGAAGTGGCCGATTGCGCGCGTCCCATGCGCTCCTCGAATTCCTCCACGGTCAGGCGCCCGGTGGCCATGTGCTCGCTCAGCGCCTCGATCGCGTCATCCCGCTCGACCGCCCCCACGCGCAATTCAGGAAGTTTCTCCATGGTGTGCATTCCTTTCTTCCCCTGAAACGACATCCTATCCATAAACGCCGGGACGGCGTCCCGCTGCGTGGGGCACCCGATGACAGGCGAGGCGTGCGCGACCCCGCTCCTGGGGTGCACGCCGACGAGGGCCTGGCATTCTCTGAGCAGGTCTGCGCGTCCTGCTGGTAGATCTCCCACTCGACGGTCAGTTGGTCAACCGGTTCACCACGTTCTTCGACAGCCAGGATGACCTCGCAGACCTCCCGCCGCGGTCCTTCGTCGAAGACCTCCGGGTACAGCCAGCTGCTGACCTCTCGAATCTGGTCTGGCTTTTGGAGAAGGCCAGCCAGCACCTCGTACTGCTTGTCAAGGCGGACCTAGCCTCAATACCAGTGACCTAAGAGCTCGTAACACGATCTTGTGGTGCGGTGCAGTTCAGCAGTAACCGGTACGACGATTGGGACGTTCGTGATGATGTGAGCGTGAAGCCGTGGGTCGTGGACGATGAGTTGTGGGCGGTGGTCGAGCCGGTGCTGCCGCCGTGGCCGGAGCGGTCTCCGGGCCCGCGGCCGGTGTCGGACCGGTTGTGTCTGCAGGGGGTGCTGTTCGTGCTCTATACCGGGATCCCGTGGCAGCAGCTGCCGCTGGAGCTGGGCTTCGGCTCGGGGCAGACCTGCTGGCGCAGGCTGGAGCGGTGGCAGGAGGCTGGCGTCTTCGACCAGCTGCACCGGATACTGCTGTCGGAGCTGAACGCGGCCGGTGAACTGGACTGGAGCGGCGTGCGTGGACGCCTCCCACGTCCGCGCGAAAAAGGGAGTGCCGCGACGGGCCCGTCGCCGGTCGACCGCCGCAAGAACGGCAGCAAACACCACCTGATCTGCGACGGCAACGGCGCCCGCTGAAGGTCATCACCACTGCCGGCAACGTCAACGACATCACTCAGGCCGTGGCCCTGGTCGACGCCGTTCCACCGGTGGCTGGCCGGGTCGGCCACCCCCGCAAGCGCCCAGACGCCCTGCTCGGCGACAAGGCCTACGACAGCCAGGCCGTCCGCCGGGCACTGCGGCACCGCGGCACCGCGGCACCGCGGCATCTTGCCCGTCATCTCCCGCCGGGGCGCACCCAACATCCACGGCCTGGGCAAACTCCGCTACGTCGTGGAGCAGACCTTCGCCCTCCTGCACCAGTTCAAACGGCTCGCCACCCGCTGGGAACGCCGCCTCGACCTCCACGACGCGCTCGTCGCCCTGGGCGTCGCCATCATCTGCTGGCGACGCCTCAAGAAGGTTCCACGGTGATTGTGCTACGAGCTTTTCGCGGCCGGCTGGTGTGTCAGCGGAGTGACCTAGGCTGCCGTCAGCCAGCCGAGACGATCAACGTCGTTGTTGAACCGCCGTCAGGAGTGCCGCCATGGCACGCACCACCCCGCCGCGCCCCGTTGATGTCGAGGCGCGGTTCCCTGCGCTCGCGCCGCTCGCCCGGAACGCCACGCGGCTGCACCCACAGCGCGGGATGCCGACAGTCGAGCACAGCTCCATCGGCGGCCTGGTGCTGTGGCCGGCAGGCGAGCCCTGGCCGGTGTGCCCCGGAAGCCTCACACCGGACATATGGGGGCGGGAGGTGGCCGGGCCGGTGGCGCTGGTGCCGGTGCTGCAACTGTTCCTGCGGGACGTGCCGACACTGCCGCACCCGGCGACACTGACCTGCTGCAGCTACTGTGGTGCCCGGTGGAGGAATTCCACGCGCTGGACCGCCCGCTCCTGCTGTGGCGCGACTCGACCGCGCTCGACCCCCTGCTGGAACTCCCGCCTGCGCTGCACCCGGACGCGGACGACAACGTGGTGCCGCGCCCCTGTGTGCTCGACCCCGAGCCGGTCACCGATTACCCCTATACGGACGCCCCGGAGGAGCTTCGCGAGCGGCTCTTCGCCCACGACGAACCCTTCGTCGAGGAGGAGGAAGAGGGCTGGAGCATGTGGGACCTGCTAATCGTCCCCGGCTGCAAGGTCGATGGCTTCCCATCCTGGACGCACGACCCGGACTGGCCTACCTGCGAGCGCTGCGGAGGCGGGACCGAACACCTGGTCACGCTCACCGGCTGGGAGGGCGACCGCAACTGGATACCGCGCGAGGAGTGGGCCGTCAACGGCTATGCGGGCGGAATCGAACCCGCCGCCAGCCAGGGGCCCGAGGCGCGGGCAAACCGGGGCCCGCTGGACGTCAGCTTCGGCGATAACGGCGGCTTCTACGTCTTTACCTGCACCGCCTGCCCGGGGATGCCGCTGGACTTTCGCAGTGACTGCCATTGAAGGGCGGGAACCCACTGGTGACCGACGTGGTCCACACGCCCCCAAGCCGCCCTCGCCACCGTCCGCTGCACCAGCATCGGCTGGTCGCTCCTCAAGAAATCCGCACCATGATCGTGTTACAAGCTCTTAATCCTCAGAATCCCCCTGAGATTCGAAGAACTTTCCGATCGTTCACTCATCGCGCGGGCAATTTCTTCCCATTCTCCGAAGCAGGACAGGTCTGCAGCCGCCTCCCGAAGAAGCATGGCATCGTCAGGCCTCTGGAGACAGGCAAGTCGAAACGCTAGATTTCGCGCCCAAACCGGCATGGCCATCCAGTCATCATGCAGGGCTGCATAGAGAGCCATGACAATGGAATCGGCATCAGCAAACGCGATCTTCTCAAGGAATACACGTGCTTTGTCCGGAACCGATTCTCCCCCCTCAACTTCCTCGATCATTTCCCTGGTGACAATTCCCAAGTCAGGCACAATAACCTCCACTATGGAAGAAAGTAATCGGAGAGACGGTAGACGCCACCAGGAGTCTGCACTGCTTGATACCTCACATCACAACCTCCAACGTTCACATTTCTTATAACCGCAAATTTGAATCCCGGGGTACCAGGCCGGGGCGGCGGGGGGCTGTGCGGTGCTGTGCCGGGTCGTCCAGGCGGTGTGCAGTTGCTGGGCCCAGTCGGCGGCCTGGCGGGCCAGGACGTGGCGTGGGGCGGTGTCCTGGGTCCACTGGGCGGGGAAGGCGGCGGCGGTGTCGGCGTCCTGGCGCGCCTGCTGGAGGGCGGCCTGCTCATCGGCCTCGGCCTGGGCGACCGCGCACGGCTCGCATGGCCTGGCCGCGCTGCTCGTAGTCCTCGGCGGGCCGGCGGCAGACCAGGCAGCGGCTCGCCTCCCGCTCCGCCTCGCGTCTGCGCCGCCCGGCTTCCATCCGGGCCGCCTTCTCCGCCTTCTCGCGGGCGTCACGCTCGCGCCAGTAGGCGTCGGCGTCGTCGTGGTCGAGCAGCGCGTCGTGGAGAGTCTCCCGGCCGGTGTGTCCGAAGCGCCACCAGATCGGCGCGAGCGGCCCGCACTCGTCCAGCAGCGCCAGCGTGGTGACGACGATCGGGATGGCGTTCGTGTAGTCGGTGTAGGGGTGGGAGCGGGTGTCGCCCCGCCACTGCGCGCGGGTGGCCTTCGTCAGCCCCCGCATCCGGTTGCGGACCGCCAGCCGGCCGACGCCGCCGCCGCCGCTGAAGACGACCGCGACCGGCGGATGGGCGGCCCGCTCGCGCACCGGGACATTGAGCTTCTCCTGCCAGGCCGGGACCAGCTTGGTCCCGCCGCTGCGCGAGGCGGGGTCGGAGACTTTGGACTGGTGGGCGAAAGGGCGGCGTACTTGGGGAGCTTGGCCACCAGGACGGGAGGCGATTCCGTGTGCAGGTCGACCTCGACCAGGAGCAGCGGCAGGTCGTGTTCGGGGGCCCAGAGCACGGCGTCGGGCTGGGATTTGAGGCCGGGGCGCGGTTCGATGGAGTACTCGGTGTACCAGGACAGGAGCGAGCTCATCGCGCCCGCGCGCTCGCCCTTGGCGGCGGGGCCCGGGCGCCGCGGATGAACGCGACGATGGTGTCGCCCACGGCCATGGCGTGGGCCGCGCCGTGGGTGCCGGCTCCCCGGGCGATGCTGCCGACCTCGCGGCCGCCGGGCAGGACCTGCTCGGCGGCCTTCTTCCCCGCCAGTGTCAGGCCCCAGGTCTTCAGGCCGGCCTCGGTGTAGCGCTCGGAGTGGACCAGGCCGTGCTTCTCCAGGTCGTTCAGCCCCGCGCGGAAGGTCTTGTTCTCCGAGGTCCCGGCCGGGTTCAGCAGCTGCCACATCTGGTTGGCGTTGACGACCTTCAGGACACCCAGTGCCAGGAGGAGGTCCGCGCGGACCTTGGACGTCGACCCGCCCGGGTTCAGCTTCCGCCGCTTCGGCTTCGGCGTATCCGCATCGCTCACGTCCGCTCCCCCTGGTATCAGCAGCAGTCCAGCGATCTTCTCCCCCGCCACCGACACCCGTCACCCGCCACCCGACCACCCGCGCTCCCTCCCCCGGCCCCGGCCCGGGCCCGCGGCCCGCGCCGCTCTCCTCCGCGCCTCCTCTTCATCACGGCCGGCCACCTGGCCGGGCGCAGCCGAGCAGCACGAGGCGGACAGGGCGGGAGCGGCCCTGGAGCGGGAGGGGGTGGCTCGTGGCCGGAGCGAACCCGAGAAGCAAGCAGGCGACCTGGTGGGGTGCGGTACTCCAGCGGGAATTCCACCCCCGACTCCCGCTCGGCATCGGCCAGTGCGGCCTCGCCGAGCGGCGGATCCGGTGGGGCTTCTCCTGGGCCTGGTCGATTGCGGCACGGACGGTTCGGGCGGACGCAACGACTCGGGGGCCGGCCCCTCTGCTGCCGGCCACCCGAGGTTACGGCCGTTCGTTCAGCGGTTGAGGCTGAACGTGTACTGCGGCGACTGGTCGTAAGTCGGTAGGAACAGCCAGCTGCCGTTCTTCGCGAGGTAGGTGGAGCCGCCGGCGGGCTCCGGGCCGACATGCCAGGTGCCGGTGTACGAGGACCTGCTGAAGGTGATGCGCACGTCGATGTGGGCCCAGTAGTTCGACGCAACGATCACGGTGGGCGTCTGGGACAGGTCCAACTCCCAGGTGCCGTTGTCGTCCACGGAGGTGGACGGCACCCACTTGTGCGTCACCGGGCTCAGCCAGGACACGGTGACGCCCTTGTTCTGCCTGGTCCCGGGCGCGGAGAAGTTCCACATCGACAGGCAGGCCCCGTCGAGCACCATGCGCAGACCGGAGTTCTGGTGGTACCACATGACCATGTTGATGGTCTGGCCCTGCTTCGCTGTGTGGGGCACTCCGGCAGCGCCGACGGCGAGGGTGACGGTTCGGGCCTGCTTCTGGGTAGTGCTCGCAGTGGATGCTGCGGCGGCTCCGGGCAGGACGGCCACGAGTCCGGCCGCGGCCGTAAGAACCACGGCCCGGCGTACAGGTGTTCTCAAGATTCCCCCAACAGGATGGATCACAGGAGCGGCAGCATACGCGGCGCCTGTGACGACACTGGGGGCGGACTGTCCCAGGTGGCCGACCGCCAGGCGGCCGGACACCTGGCCGGGCGCAGCCGAGCAGCGCGAGGCGGACAGGGCGGGAGCGGCCCTGGAGCGGGAGGGGTGGCTCGCGGCCGGAGCGAACCCGAGAGCAAGCAGGCGACCTGGTGGGGCGCGCATAGAGGTTCGGCGCCTTCAACAACTCACCCGGCGCCAGCGCCCACTACCGCGGCCGCCGGGAATCCGGCGACTGGCACGCCGCCGCCCAACGCCACCTCTTCAACAAGCTCCTCGGGCAACTCCACCACTGCCTGCAGACCAACACCCTCTACAGCGAAACCACCGCCTTCCCCGCCCCTGCGATCGAACAAGGCCCGAGCGCAGCCGCACCGGCACCTGCCTGCGACAAAGTGCTCGGAACCATGCTCCCGAACGCCGCATAGCGCTGATGCCGACCTGGAACACGGCCCAGGCTGTGAACCGATGTCGTGATCCGTTGCGCCGAGGCGAGCGTGCCGTGTAGGGAGAGGTATGACGCAGATGATCGACCCCCAGTCCTTTGACCGGTTCGCCCTGGACTACGACCGTTTCGTAGGCCTGCTTCCCGGCCAGAACACGAGCTGGCTCGTCGGACTGGGTCTGAAGGGGCACGGGCGCTTGACGCAGGATGCGGTTCAGGGCACGCCGTCGACAGGCTCGCCGATGACTTCGAGGAGGTCGTCGGCCTGGACCTCAGTGCTCCGCTGCTCGACATCGCCAGGGCCCAGCGAGCCCATCCCAATGCGCGCTACTTGCACAGCGACCTCTTCGACCTGACCGACGACGACGGCTTCGACCTGGTCTACAGCCACACGATGCTGCATCACGTCCCGGACTACCAAGCCGGACTGGAACACCTCAAGGGCCTGGTGCGACCAGGCGGCACAGTGGCAGTGATCGACAACGTCTGCGACCTGTACCCGACACCTCCGCGCGAGGCATACACCTGGCCAGCGGTCCGAGAGTTCCCCAAGGAGGCGCTCCGGATCGGTCTACGCGACGCATGGTTCCAGCTGCGCTTCTGGCACAACAAGCAGTGGCTCAACCACCTGCTCAGCGACCGGTACCTGTCGCGTGAACAGTTCCGCAAGCTCTACGGCAGCGTCTTTCCAGGAGCCCGGTTCGACGATCTGGGCTTCGCTCTGGCCATGTCCTGGACAGCCCCATCCGGTACAGAAGGAGCCCGGTGACTACGTGAGGCCTCCCGGGCAGCGACCCCGCGTAGTTCCGCTCACTGCTCCTCCTCGAACTGCCAGCTTGAACCACTAAACACGTGAGGTGTCTTGCCCAGCGGGTCGGCCGGAGTGTGCGGGATGGCTGGGGCTGGGAGGTGGGGTGCCACCAGCCGCAGGCGCCGCTGCGGCACCGGTAGGGGTGCAGTTGCTTGCCGAGGGCCAGCCGGGCCCGGCGGGCCGCCAGCTGCGCGGCCTCGCTCGTCGCGAACCGCGACTTCGCCGGCGTCGGACAGACCGCCGACCCCTGCCACCTCGAACCGCTGCGCAGTGTGCTCATGCTGCCGCCTCCCGACGTCCTCGTCGATCCCCTCGGACCCGCCCGCAGACAGGCCGCGCGCGGCAGCAGAAGACAGCCGATACCACTCGCGTACTTTTTGAGGCTGCTGGAACGCGAGGGGCACAGGCAGCGCGCGCGCGTCCGGTCGACCCGGCGCGGCGCGGTCGACGCGGCGCGGTCAGCCCGGCGCGGCGCGCGGAGGACCCCGGTGGACTGGCTGCCTGGACCGGACAGCGCACCTGGTGCGGTCGATGCGGTGCGCCGACCGCCCCGGGGTGCCGTGCGGGCGGCGCACCAGGTGCGGTCGCCGCTGCCGTGCGGCGCACCGAGGCGCTGGAGGGGCCGCACCCGGCGCACCGGCGGGTTCTGTCCACCGCACCGAACCCCTTCCGGCCCGTGCGCGAACCCCTTCCGAACGGCCGGAAGGAGTGCGGTGAACCCGCAGGTCAAGTCATGGACAAAGCATCAGCGGCGGCTCGGTGCGGTCGCCCCGCACAGGCGCACCGCACCAGGTGCGGACGCACCGCACCGAGCCCGCACCGGGCCGCGCCGCGCCCGCCCGCCCCGCCCCGCCCGCCCGCCCCGCCGCACCGTGGACCGCACCAGTGGCGGTTCAGTACTTCACTTCTCCGGTGGACTGGGTGGGTCCGGTGCCCTGCTGCGGGGCGCGCGGCTTCCGGGCCGGAGCCTTCCTTCCGGTGGGACGCGCGGCTTCTGCGGCGGCGCGTTCGCGTTCGCGCGCCTTGCGTCGCTCCTGCATCTCACCCACCCGCTAGCCCGCGGTCATCCGCACCCGCAGATCCACCTCCGCACGCAGCCGCTCCACCGCGCCGCGCGCCTGTTCCATCAGCACGCGATCGGCGGCGGCCCCCGTGTCCTGCTCGCCGCGCGCGCCCGCCACATCCTGCGCGACCGCCACCGCGCTGTGGTCCGCGATCTCCTGCCCGGTGAGGCTCTGGGCCAGAAGGGCTGCCTCCACCGTCTCGCCCACCCGCGCGCCTCCCCTTCGGCGCTGCGCTCCAGCTTCGCCGCCGCCTCCTCCATCGTGTCGGCGGCGTCGTCCCGGGCCCCGGCGCTGCGCTGAAGGCGCTCGATCTGCCCGGGCAGGCCCTTGCGGGTGATCCGCTGCGCCGTCGCGAAGTCGAACGGCTGATTCGGATCCCGGAGCAGCCGGGCGGCCTTCTCCTTGTCGCCGCCCAACGGGGGCCACCGCTTGCCGCGCAGCTCCTCCAGGGCGGTGGCCCGTTCCCGTTCGGAATCCGCCTTCCCGCGCTCGGTAGCGGCCCTGTCCAGCAGCTTCAGCGCATCGGTCTTCATCGCCGCTGCCGATGCCAGGGCAGAGCGGACGCGGCGCAGCGCGACGGCGACGTCCCGAGGCGGCTTCGGCGGCGGCGAGCATCTGCAGCGCGGCCTCGGTGTGGGCGGCGGCCTCGGCGGCGGCGACCTGGTCGGCTAGGTCCAGGTCGCCGGTCATCCCGTGGGTGCGCTCGGCGACCGGCGGGCCGTCGGCGACCTCGATCGTCAGCTGCTCCCCGTACCGCTCGGCGAGCGCGGCGGCTACGGCCGTGTCCGGGTCCAGGTCCAGTCCGAGGTCCAGCTCCACCTGGTACACCCGGTCCGCGAAGACCGCTGGGCGTGGTGCCGGGGCGGGTCGGCGGCCGGGCAGCAGCGGGGTCGGCACCGCCAGCGGCAGCGCGGGCTGCGCCCGGTCCTGCTGCTGCTCTCGGGCCGGGGCCGGGGTGTTCGGTGCCGATACTCGGGAACGGTGTCAGGATTCGCGTCAGCCCAGGGGGTTCTTGGAGGTGACGACAAGCTCGGGCGGGACGCGGTAGCGCTGGGTCTCGATGCTGTCAGGGCCTCGCACGTTCTTCCCTGGTCAACCGTGTGGTGCACTGCTGGGTTAGGAGTAGAAGCCCCGGCCGTAGTCCTCGCGTGACACCGGTGCCTGGTTTCAAGATCTCGTGCCACAAGTGATGCCACCGCCAGACCAGCAGTAGTTGCTGCTCGCCCAGCCACTCCAGGATTAGCAGGACGACATCCTCGGCCCCGCCGTCCTGGTCACTCCTTGGCCGTCGTCGGCCTCGACTCGCTGTCACTGGCACGGCTTTGGGGCGGGCGGATCAACTGGCGCCGAGGCGGCCCTTCGAAGCGACCAGTTGAGTGCGGCCCCACCAATGGCCAGGGCGATCATGCGGTGGCATCCGGCCGTGGGGATCGCCGGGTTCCGGGCGCGTCCTCGGCACTGTGTTCGTCGAGAAGCAGAGGGAGTAGAACCTCTGGCGGCAGGGCCGGGTTTCGCCAGGCCGATCGGCGGACAGCGCAGTCGGCGTCGTCGGCCAGCCTGGCTGCGGAATCGGGAGACAGGCGCGGGTCACCGGCGGCGGCGCGTCGCACTTCGGCGTCGGGGTCGCGGCTGAACCGTTCGACGAGGGAGGCATCGGATGCGTGGTCGACGTCGAGCGCCAGCAGGCGGATGCGGGGTTCCGGGTCGTGGGCGAAGCGGAGCAGGTCGTGGCGGGGGAAGTTGGGGTGGTTGCGGGGGCGCCCGGGGAAAGAGTAGCTGCCGTCCCACCAACTCCACACGTCCAGCAGCACCTCCGCCGGGGCGTCGTCGCAGGACTCGGTGAGGAACAGACGTACGACGCGGTCTTGATCGTGCGCGAGGAGTTCCACCACGTCCGGCGGCAGGTGCCGGGCGCGGCCACGCTGCGGCGGATATGCAGGTTCGGCGAGGCCGCGAGTTGGCGCATGGCTTCGGCGTCGTCGTGCAGGTCGGCGATCCATCGCACCGCGCGCTGTGCTGATCGGAGGTGATATCCGGGACAGTGGCCGCCATCGCCGCGATCTCAGCCGCACCCGCAGGAGATCGAGGCTCGGAGTCAGACGCTCGCTCGATCCCGACCCGTGCTCCGGAGGACCTGTGGGCTGCCTGCTCCGTTGCCAGCTCCGCCAGAGCGCTGCGGAGCTTCGGACTCTCGGCGGCGGCGAGCAGGCGCCTCCACTGCTCGGGCGAAAGCCTTCCCGCTTCTGCCGCCGTGACGCGTACTGCCTTCACGGGATGGGCCACTGCCGCGTCCAGGACACCGAACGGGAGGTCATCACGGTAGAGGAAGTGCACGAGCGGTCTCCCAGTGTCGAAGAGGCTGACCAGAACCTCAGCCGACGCACCCCGGTTGGAACCCAACCCGCGCAACCACGCGACAGCTGTCTCCCCGGAGGGCCGGTAGTCCTCGGACAGCGCAGCCCAGCCATCCAGATCAGCATCGCTCTCACTCATCTGCCGATTGAACAGGCCCGGAACCGAAAGGATCAAGATGCCGTCACGTCCGAGTTCTGCGTGGAGTGGCCCTGCGGGGTGCGCTGCTGCGGGAGGAGCGGGCCGAGGTGCAGGTGGCGGTTCATGTCGAGCTCGAACCTGCCGTAGGGGTTCACGTGGGCCCAGAAAAGCAGGGAGAGGCGCGCCGGTCTGCCTCAGTGAGCTTGTCTGCCCACTTCGGCTCGGCCAGTACCTCTTGGACCAGGAGCGTGTTGACGTGGACCAGGGCCGACTGGAGGAGGTGCAGGGCAAGCATGGAGATCTCCTGGCTCTCCGACGACGACATGCTCACCTTCGCCGTCGCGCTCAAGGACAAGGGCACCCCCGTCCCGGAGATCGCGAAGAAGCTCACGATCAAGACAGGGAAGAACGCGGGCACCAGCCCGTCAGTCGCCTCGCTGTACCGTGCACTAAGTCCTGTCTGGTCGATCAGGTCGGGGCTGGTTGATGCGCTGGCCGTATCCGGTTGGGGCGGTGGGTCGTTGGCACTTGTATGACTGGTCGAGGTGATCTGTCGGAGGCTGAGTGGCGTGTCCTGGAGCCGCTTTTGCCGGTGGACAACGGGCGGCATGGCTGGTGGCGTGACCACCGGCAGGTGATCAACGGCATTCTGCACCGGGTGCGGACGGGGGTGCAGTGGCGCGACCTGCCGGAGCGCTACGGCCGTGGAAGACGGTCTACGAGCGGCATCGGCGCTGGTCGGCGGACGGGACCTGGGAACGGTTGCTCCAGCAGGTGCAGGCGCGCGCGGATGCGGCCGGGCAGATCGACTGGGACGTGTCGGTCGACTCGACCTCGATCCGCGCCCACCAGCACGCGGCCGGCGCACGCAAAGCTCCGCCGCCTGTCGTTTCAAAGGGGGCACGAGCGGGTGCACACCAGAACGAAAGGCTGTGCACCCGCCTGGCGGAGGTGGTGCGCGAGGTGAGGCTCTCGGCCGCTCGCGCGGCGGCTTCACCACCAAGATCCACCTGAACGCCGACGGGCGCTGCCGGATCCTGTCCCTGCTGCTGACACCGGGCCACTACGCGGACTGCACCCAGTTCGAAGCGGTGCTGGAACGCATCCGCGTGCCACGGCGGGGCAGGGGCCGACCGCGCACCAAACCGGACAGCGTCAGCGCCGACCGGGCCTACAGCAACCGCCGAACCCGCCGCTACCTGCGCCGACGCGGCATCCGCCACGTCATCCCCGAGAAGCGGGACCAGGCCGCGAACCGCCTACGACGGGGCCGGGCAGGCGGACGCCCACCCGGCTTCGACAAGGACCGCTACGCGAAGCGCAACACGGTCGAGCGCGCCATCAACAAGATCAAGAACTACCGGGCCGTCGCGACCCGCTACGGCAAACGCGCCTACGTCTACCTGGGCACCGTCACCATCGCGGCCACCCACGTCTGGCTCCGCAACTGATCGACCGGACAGGACTTAGCCGAAGCCGAAGCTACCCGTTCGGGAGCAGTCGGGTCAGCCCAGGCGACTTGATCCTTCTCATCGTGAATTCCCCGGAACTACTCACGCCCGTCACCCCGGACTACGACCGTCCTGACCTATCGTCAAACCATTGCTACTAGCGAGTTCAACTCGCTACAGGCGTGTCCGCCGGGTCCACAGGATCTGCCAACCGACGACTGCGGTCAGCAGCCATACGGGGTAGGCGGCGATGACGGCGGCCAGGACCTCGCGCCGCTCACAGCCCTTGCGGCGCACCGCCGCCCTTCGCGGGAGCCACAAACCGCGCCAGGACCTCCTCCACCATCGGGTCGGCCGGGCGGGTACGCGGGGACGGCCCGGGGGCGGTGACGGCGACGGCCTGGTCGATGTCGCCGGCCACCGCGCGGGCCTCGGTGCGCCACAGGTCCAGCAGCACCACCGGATCCCACGCCCGCTGACCGGTCGCGCCGGGACCAGGCCTCGCGCAGTTTCAGCGGTATCCCGACCGCCTCGACTCGCGGGTCCTGGGATTCGCGCTCGAACCGGATCCCGAGCCGGTCGTGCAGCCGGGCCCGAGCCTGGCTTTGGCGAACTCGCCAAACGGCGTTGTAGCGGCGCAGGTCCTGGCCCGAGCTGCCGAACGCCCGCCAGACCCCGTCCCGGCACGCCGACCAAACGCTGAACCGCCCAGGACCTCTCCAGCCCGCAGCAGGGAGTCACCCAGTCGAGGCCGACCGGGCCATACCCCGGCTAACCCCAGCCCGCGCCAGCAGGATTCACCCAGCGGCACCTGGGCGCGCACAGCAGCGTCGATCTCCAGCCCGCTCAAGCGGGAGTGAACCAACCTGGGCGATCGCATCACGGCGACCTTCGTCTTCGGCCCGCAAAACGGGAGCGACACGCTCCCATCCACGATCAGGGCATCGGCGCAGATCCAGCCCGCGCAAGCGGGAGTGACCCCCGGTCAGAAATGATCAAACGTCCTTTCTGGAACCCCATCGAAATGAGCAGCAAACCTCACGATCTACATGAGAAAACCCTGCTCACAGCGGTGCGAGACAGCAGCTTCGCGGGGCGCAGCGCGGAGGCGGCGGAGCGGCTGCTGCGGGGGTGCGATACGCGGTGGGGCAGTTGCAGGCCTCGGGGCGCGGTGACGGTCACGGCGCCGGACGCGCTCAGCCGAAGCGGTTGATCCTGGGGAACTTCGCGCTGGTGTCGACGTAGTACTTACGGACCAGCGGGCCGAAGCCGCCCTCCTCGTCACCGAGGATCATCGACTTGACGACCCCCAGGCTGTCCGTCGCGGTGAACTCCTCCGGCTTCGTCTCGGGCTCCCGCGCGACCAGTTTCTTCCAGGCCACCGGGACTCCGCCGTGGCACTGACGTCCGGGTCAAGTCCCAGGTAGTAGACGCGCGCCGTCGTCGGCGTCCTTCCCGACGGCCAGGAAGACGATCACGTGGAATCCGGTGGTGAAGTTGCTCATGGCCCCGCCCACGTGCCCGGCCGGACCGTTGACGTACACGGCGCGCTCGGACTTGAGGGCCGTGTCGATGCCGGCCCACGTTTTCGGGGGACTGAGCACCGACCCGAGGTCTGCGGGCGTGAAGAGCCCTTCCTTCCCGGGGCTCAGCAGAGCACCGACCTCCTTGGCGCGCCTCTGGCAGTTGTTGTCCATCATCTTCCCGAACGCGGAATCGACCGGCATCTGCAGCCAGCACGTGAGCCGCTCGAGGCCGGTGCTGCACTCCGTCCCGCCACCGCCGTCGCGATCCGGTCCCTGATGTCCTTGAGCGCCGGGGTGGGCTTGTCGTCAGCCTTAACGTGCGCCTGCTCGATCACGAAGCATCCCCCGAGTCCGGGCTCCACTTGAATCCCGCCATGACGCACGGAGCGTACCCACAAAGGAGCGGTGCGTGAAGACCCCGGGGCGGCCAACACCGCGCCGCCAGCCCGCAGCTCGGCATGGACGCGCAGGGCGCCTCAGGCACCGTGGTGCGCGGCGGCCCGCGCCACAGCCCCAGCGCCCGACGCAACCGCGTGATCGCCTCCTGCGGCCGCTCAGGATCCGCGGCACGGGCCACGGCCGCCCGGGCGGTGAACTGATACAGGTCCACCCGCCCGGGGTCCCCGCCCAGCAGGTACGCCGACGGGCTGGTGGCAATAGACATCCCGCCGGCCAGCACCCGCCGCAGGGCCCCCACATGGTCCTGGACGACCTGGCGGGCATGTACCGGCGGCTCCTGCTCCCACACCGCGTCGACCAGACGATCCACCGACACCACACGGTCCAAGTCGACAGCCAACACAGCCAGCACGATGCGCCGCTTGGGCGCCAACGACACCACGGTTCCGTCCGCGGCCACCAACTCCACCGGGCCCAGCGGGTCGACCGTGGTGCCGATGTACAGCAGGCACCCGGTCGCGTCGTAGAGCCGGTACAGGGCGGTCGACCCCCGGTCCCGGACGCGGCGGCGCTCAGCCAGGCGTGCATCACACCACGGTCGGCACCTTGAACCGGGTCTCCACCCAGCCAGGCGCCGCGCTCAAGGGCGAAGCGGCCCACCAAGCCGCCACCGCCCTGCCGGGCCTGGGCATCGACACCGCCACCCGGTTCCGCCAAGCACAGGGCACCGACCTCGGCACGCAGGCCGAGACCGCCTGGCGGGCAGTCCCCGGCCAGCGCCCCGGCATCTCCTGACGCTACCCGCGCATGCTCCTGGGCGTCCCCGACGCCAAACCCGACCGCACGGTCAAACAGTTCATCGCCGCCGCCCTCAGCACCGACGAGCAGCAACTCCCCACCGACCAAGCCCTCCGCCTCGTCCAGGCCGCCGCCGCACACCACGGCAGGGAGCAGCACGCCCTGGACCACGAGATCTGGAAACACCAGACCACAGCCGCCGCCGCACCCACGCACGACCCGCACCCAGAACGCCTCGTCGCCCTCGCCACCGCCTTCGCCCCGCCCTCGGGCCCGATCAGGTACGGCTGCTTGGACGCCTTCGCGCCGTCCTTCGCGGGCACCGGCTCCCTCGATGAATCCGTCGGCGGGCAGCAGGCAGCGGCTGCCCGACAGGCTGCGCTCCGAGCAGACCGGTCATGAATCCGATCGCGACGGCGTGCGACAGGGTGCGGGCGTGCAGCCGGATCTGGGCCCGGTGGAGCAGCTGCCCGGCAGCCTCCGGCCGGATCCTCAGCAGTTCGGCGATGCCGGTGTGGGTGTGGCCGCGGGCCAGCAGCCGCAGCGCGGTCAGCTGGTGCTCGGTGAGCTCCGGCTGCCAGGCCGCGCCCAGGTGGAGTCGCTCTCCGCTGGAGGTTCGGCTGCACGGCCCCGTGGCTCGTCCAGCGGGGTCAGCGTACTTGCAGCGGCCGGCTGACCGTCGCCTTCGCGAAAACGGCGGGCCGGATGTGTCAGCCGTTGTGACCCATCGAGTACAGCGTGGGCGCCGGTACGGCGAGCTGATGGGCGAGCGCCTGGGCGTCGTAGGGGCGGCCCGCAGCTCCTCCGCCGCGGTGGCGGCAGCAACGTCCGGCTCGTCGGCGGTGTCCATGACGATCGCGTCAAGGCGCAGTCGTGGCGCCACAGAACGTGAACAGCGGCGGACGGCGGGCGCTGCCCCGAAGTCGACGGCCCGGCTTTACCTCTGGATACGACAGGCGCATGGTGGGGATACGCCTGTTCGCGACCCGAGGACGGTGAGCGCAGATGGCGGACGAACAGAGCCGGAACTCAGGGGCGAACCCGGACGGCGGACCACCCGGGAACGGACAATCCAGCAGCGGACGACCTGTCCTGGGCCGTAGGGGAAGGATCGTGGCCCTGGTGGCCGGAGCCGCCGTCGCCGCAACAGGCATCTGGTTCGCGGTGTCCGGGAGAGGCGGCGGCCCCAGCCCCTCGCCGTCGCATTCGCCGACCGCGGCACCCTCCCCGTCCCCTTCCCCGATGCCCGTCGTGAACCCACTGACCGGCCAGGGGCCGGGCGGGCACGTGATCGCCGTGAAGATCGACAACGTCGGCGACGCACAGTTCCAGCAGTCCGGGCTGAACTCCGCCGACCTCGTCTATGTGATCCAGGTCGAGGGCGGCCTCAGCCGCTACCTCGTCGTCTTCGACAGCAGTCACGCACCGGCCAGGGTAGGCCCCGTCCGCAGCGCCCGGCAGACCGACATCCCGCTGCTGGCGCCCTACGGACGCGCGTCGGCTTCGTCTACTCCGGCTCGATATCTGGGCTGAAGCGCGACCTGGCGGCCGCCGATCTCCAGGACATCAACGCCATCCAGTACAACGACCTGTTCAGCAACGGCGGCAGCGCGCCCACCTACATCCGCCCCAGCCAGATTTTCTCCACCTTCTCCGACCTCGCGCAGACCAAGGACGTCGGCTTCCGCTTCGGCCCCGAGCCGACGGGCGGCACGGGCGCCTCCTCGTCCGCGCGAACATGCCCGCGGCGGCCTTCACCTTCACCGCGTCCGGCGCGAAGTGGCTGGTCTCGGTGGACGGGCACCCGGTCACCACGATCGACGCCGGTCAGGCCAGCGCGGACAACGTGATCATCCAGCACGTCCACGTGTGCCCGGCAAGTACACCGACTACAACGCCGGCCACGCCGACAACGAGGTCTTCTCCCAGACCACCGGCCAGGGCAGCGCCGACTTCTACCGCGACGGCAAGGTCTGGCACGGCCAGTGGTCCAGGCCCAACGACAACGCGCCTACCAGCTACACCGTCAACGGCACGCCCATGAACCTCACGCCGGGGCGCACCTGGATCGTCCTCGAAGGCTGAGTCGAGCGCCCGTGCCGTCGGCCCGGCGGGACGCGGCCAGGCCGGACCACCCGCCGGGCCGGGACGCGGCCGCAGGGACGGGCCAGCGTCCGCGCCCGCCTGTACGCCGACCTCGAGGTGCCCGGCGCCTTGCGCGGCTCGGCCGGCTCACTGCTCCATCGGTGAGCCGAACCGGATCAGGTCTCCGTCAGGGTCGGTGTGGGATCCCTCGCGCAGCCGGTAGTCGAGCAGGGAGGCATGATCCGCCGCTGGATCGTCCGGCGGAGCAGGCACGCCACCGACGAGCGGCGTGGCGAAGCCGTCACCAGGGCAGACGTTGCCCGAGCCGCGCGAGGAGGAGAACGAGCGTCTCTCGCCACTCAAGCACCGCAACCTGAAGATGCTCGGCCGCTACAGCTTCACCGCCGGCGCCGGGCCGGGCGGTGCGGTCCGCGTCCCGCCGGTCCGCACCCGGTGGCGGCAACGGGCCCGGCGCCGGCTCCGGTTCACGCCCCCTGGCGGGCCGGGACGGAGGAGCCGTCGGCGCGCACCGCGGCCCGACTGTCCGGGACAGCCGCGTCTCCGCGGTCGCCTGGCACAGCCGCCGCGACCGCCCGGCCAGCGGCGCGCCGGCCAGCGCGGCGCGGCCGGTTCCCGCTGAGCCAGGCCAGGTGCCCGTCCGGCGGACCAGAGCGGCGGTGACGGCGGACCAGTCGGCCGGGTCCCGGTCAGCGGCGCGCTGTGCACGTCCAGCCCCGGGCGGCCCTGGTGGGCGAGCGGGGCGAGTCCGGCGCGGCCGGTCAGGTCCAGCAGCTGGAAGCGGCCCCGGCGCAGCAGCGGGAACAGCCTGCCAGGACCGATCAGCTCCAGGTCCGGGGCCCGGGAGCCGGTCAGCGGGTGCGCCGCCGCACCGTCGCCGGGAGGGCAGGCGGCCGGGTAGGCGACCGCCAGACCAGCCGCCCGGACCGCCAGTTCCGCGGAGAACGCGTCGACGGTGGTGATGAGTTCGCCGATCAGCTCGCGCAGGGCCAGTACCTCGGGGGTGTACGTGGTTCATCAGTCCGGTCTGCGCGCGGGTGCTGCGCAGCAGTTCGGCGCCGATCGGGTGGCGTTCGGCGTGGTAGCTGTCGAGCAGTGCGGCGGGAGCGGCTCCGGCCAGCGTCTGGACCAGCTTCCAGCCGAGGTTGGCGGCGTCCTGGAGCCCGACGTTGAGACCGGGCCCCCGGAGGGGAAGTGCATGTGCGCGGCGTCGCCCGCGAGCAGCACCCTGCCCTCGCGGTACCGGGCAGCCTGGCGGGTGGCGTTGCCGAACACCGAGATCCAGGTGGGGTCGTGCATGCCGAAGTCGGTCCCGGCGACCCGGCGTACCCGCGCGCGCAGTTCCTCGAAGTCCGGCACGTCGGGGCGGTGGCGGACGGACACTGCGTCGTTGCCGACCACCCGGTGGACCCCGCCGGGCAGCGGGAAGACCATCACCGCGCCGTGCTCGTTGGAGACGGAGCGCTGGTGCGGCGGCTCGTCGAGGACGACGTCCGCCATCCAGGCCCAGACGGTCGCGTCGGTGCCGGGGAACTCGATGCCGGCCGCCGTCCGAACCCGGCTGCGGGTCCCGTCGCATCCCACCAGGTACGCGGTCCGCAGCTGGTGGGTCCCGTGCGGCGTCTCCACGTCCACGGTCACCGCGTCGCCGTCCTGGGTCAGGCCGGTCACCCGGTGCCCGCGCAGCAGCCGGACTCCGGCCGCCAGGGCGTGCTCCGCCAGCAGCTCCTCGGTGCGGGCCTGCGGGAGGGCGAGAGTGAACGGGAACGGCGTGTCCAGCCCGCTGAAGTCCAGGCGCGACGAGAGCGCGGCGAAGTGCCCGCTGGGGATCGGCAGCCCCTCCGCGAGGAAGGGCTCCGCCACACCGCGGCACGCCAGCAGTTCCAGGGTGCGCGGGTGCAGCGTGAGCGCCCGCGAGTGCGGGTCGGGCTCCGCGCGGCTCTCCAGCACCGTGACCTCGACCCCGTACAGCCGCAGTTCCGCCGCGAGCCAGAGTCCGACCGGGCCCGCGCCGGCGATGACGACCTGTTCCATGATTCCTCCTTGGTCACTGACCAATTGCCAGCACCAGTAGACTAGGTCAGTGACCAAGAATCAAGCCCCGGCTTCCGCCCGCCCCCGGCTGGACCCCGACTCCGTGGTGCGGGCCGCCCTGGATCTGCTGGACGAGAAGGGCGCGGACGCGGTCTCGGTCCGCGGCACCGCGGAGCGCCTCGGCGTCCGGATGAACACGGTGCTCTGGCACGCCAAGACCAAGGCACGGCTGCTGGAGCTGATGGCCGACGCGATCGTCGGGCAGATCCCGCTCGAACAGCTCCCCGAGCCCTGGGACGAGCGGGTGCGCGAGCTGGCCCGCCGCTACCGGCGCGGCCTGCTGGCCCACCGCGACGGAGCGGTCGTGGTCGCCGGCACCTACGCCGCCGAACCCGCGACCCTCGGCCTCGCCGACGCGATGGTCGCGGCACTGCTCAGCGGCGGCCTGGACGAACGGCAGGCGACGTGGGCCTTCTGGACCATCCAGTACCTGACCCTGGGCCTGACCCAGGAAGAGCAGGCGCTCGCCGCCCAGGACGGCGCGCACACCCTGGCCCCCGCCCTGGCCCCGGGCGGCTACCCGTCACTCAGCCGGGTGGCGGCCCACCTGGAGGACACCGCCTTCGACGAACGCTTCGAGTTCGGCCTCACCCTGATCCTGCGCTCACTGGACCCGGCATCCGGCCCCGGCGCCACCCGGTAACACCCGCCCCCGGACAGCCCGGACAGCCCGAATGCCCGACCCGGAGCCACCGGAAGCCCACCCGCCGTCCGCGGCGGAGCCGCCGCCCGGCCCCGGGCCGGGCACCCGGCCCGGGTTTCGCATACAGGACGTCACACAAGTCAGCAGCAGCCACAGGCGACATGCCAGCCCGGCGTCAGTGAAATTGCCGTCAGAGGGCATCCGGCGTGAGCAGATTCCCCTTGATGCCCTAAGTCCTGTTCCGGTCGATCAGGTCGGGGCTGGTTGATGCGCTGGCCGTATCCGGTTGGGGTGGTGGGTCGTTGGCACTTGTATCAGGCGCGCGAGGTGAGGCTCTCGGCCGCTCGCGCGGCGGCTTCACCACCAAGATCCACCTGAGCGCCGACGGGCGCTGCCGGATCCTGTCCCTGCTGCTGACCCCGGGGCACTACGCGGACTGCACGCAGTTCGAGGCTGTGATGGAACGCATCCGCGTACCGCGACTGGGCCGTGGCCGCCCGCACCAAGCCCGACAGCGTCAGTGCCGACCGCGCCTACAGCAACCGGCGAACCCGCCGCTTCCTGCGCCGACGCGGCATCCGCCACGTCATCCAGGAGAAGCGGGACCAGGCCGCGAACCCCGTACGACGGGGCCGGGCAGGCGGGCGCCCACCCGGCTTCGACAAGGAGCGCTACGCGAAGCGCAACACCGTCGAACGCGCCATCAACAAGATCAAGAACTACCGGGCCGTCGCGACCCGGTACGGCAAACGCGCCTACGTCTATCTGGGCACCGTCACCATCGCAGCCACCCACGTCTGGCTCAGAACCTGATCAACCGGACAGGGCTTAATCGCCTGACAGCTCTCCCCGCCCCACGCGACGATCATTGCGAAGCACTGCGATCTCAGAACACGTCCTGAATTCCCACCCCGGCTCCCGCCAGTGTCAGGAGCCAGAAGCCCAGTACAGCGCCGTGTTCGCATTGGGGCCGTTCAACAGGTCGTAGAGCTGCCCATTGAACCCCGCGATGGCGGGGCCTTCGGTGGTGTCCACGTTGCTGACCTGCGTCTGGCCGGCCCAGCTGTACCCGTCGCCGGAAGAGTAGTACACGCCCTGGTCGCTGCCGCCGCCCTTCCACATGGCGTAGAGCTGGCCGTTGAACACGGTGACGGCCGGATCCGTGCTGGTGCCGACGTTGTAGATCTCCGCCTGACTGCTCCAGGAGTACCCGTCGCTGGAAGAGTAGTACAGCTCGCTGTCGCTGCCGCTGCCCTTCCAAACGGCATAGAGCCGCCCGTTGAACTCCGTCATGGCCGGCCCGTTGCTGGAGCCGGAGTGGCTGATCTCCTGCTGGCCGGTCCAGCTGGAGCCGTCGCTGGAGGACCAGTAGAGGCCCTGGTCGCTGCCGGTGCCCTTCCACAGGGCGTAGAGCCGCCCGTTGAGCACGGCCAGGGCCGGAGCGGCGCTGCTGCCGCGGTTGGGGATCAGCTGTATGTCGGACCAGCTGGACCCGGTGGTGTTGGCCCAGTAGATGTCGTCGTTGCTGCTCTGCCACGTGGCGTAGAGACGCCCGTTGAAGACGGCCAGGCTGGGGCCGGTGCCGCTCGAGGCCCGCTGATCTCCTGCCGCAGCAGACCAGGTGGTGCCGTTGCTGGTGGCCCAGTAGAGATTGTCGTCCCCGTTGACACCCTTCCACACGGCGTAGAGCTCGTTGTTGAACACGGCCATGGCGGGAGCCCCGGTGGTACCGCTGCCGCCGATCTCCTGCTGGCTGCTCCAGGCGAGTGCGACGTCCGGCTTCACCGCCGCCGAAGCCGTCACCGCGCCGGATCCCATGACCACCAGAGCGCAGGCGGCCGCTATCAGTGTGCGGGACTTGTGCGAGAAACTTGCCAACTTCCGTTCCTCCCAGGTGGGGCATGCCCCGAGGCTTCCCGGTGCACGCTTTGGAACTTCGTACACTGAAATGCGGCACCCACAGTAGCCGGTGGACGCGGGCGCCACCACTGATTCCAGAAATCAGCGAAATCCAGCAGAAACGGCCAGAAATCGACCCTCGACTGCCGGGCGCCGCGAGCCCGAACCCGAACCCGAACCCGAACCCGATCCCACCGATATCGACGACATGGTGCCGTCCTTGTACGCGCCGGCATGCCGACCCGGGATATCTCCTCACACCTCACCGGGAGTCCCGTTGCAGGAGAAGGCTGTCATCACGCGGACCGTCGGGGCAGCCCGGGTTGTATACGCGCCTGGGCATCTGGGCGAGTTGACCCAGACCGTGGACTTCGCACTGGTGGACGCGGTGCTGGAAGAGACCGGTACGCGTGAACGGCGGCTGCGGCTGTCGTCGCGGGTGGTGGTGGACTTCGTCCTCGCGCTGGCCCTGTGCGAGGACCACCCCTGTCGGGGCGTCCGGGGCAAGCCGGCGTCAGGTCCGGAACGCCTGCCCCTGGCGCACCCTGCCACATCCTCGCTGTCGCGGGCACGGCGGCGGACAGGTGTCACGCCGCTGCGGCGGCTGTTGCACATCCCGGCCGGACCCGTGGCCAGACCAGACCAGGCCGGCGCGTTCCACCGCGGCCTTCGCACGGCGGCCGTGGACGGCACTCCTCTGCACGTGCCCGACGACGAGGCCGTCACCTCGCGCCACCCCAAGCGTGCGAGCCGGAGTCCGGAATTCGGCCCCCGCTCTGCTGTGGCCGCCCGTCCCGTGAAGAGCGGCACCGATGCTGTCCCGACGGCCGCCCCCGGACCCGACTCCGACAACGAACTCCCTATGCCCGAACCCTGCTGACCGCACTTCGGTTCCAGAAGGATGATGTCCACCATGGAGAGCACGGGGGAAGAAGAAGCCGCGCCCTCGCCGCCTGTTCACGCTGGAGTTGAAAGCCGGGATCGTCGAGCTGTGTCGGCGCGGGGACCGCTCGGTCGGCCAGGTGGCCAAAGACGTCGAGCTGACCGATGCGGCCACAACCTCAAGCGCGCTTGTGAACTGCCGGAGGGCTCTCGGGCCGCCCGCTACGCCCGCCGCACCACCGACCCGGGAGCACTCGGCAACCTCCAAGCTGCACAGGGCCTGCCTTCATCCGGCGGCAACGCTGATATCACCCGAATCGGGATCCCGCGAACGTTCGTGCTGATCCCATGCCCCGTGGTGGGTTTGCGGATCGCTTAGCCCTGTTACTACGGCTGGTGGTCGTAGCCGTGGAGCGCATCAGTGATGTGGCCCCCGTCCACCCAGAACGTGCCCGTGTTGCCGTACCTGTCTAACGCGACAATCTTCGGGCTGTAATACGCCTTCCATTTATCTATCGGCCCGTTGGGGATGTGCCATCCGTCGCCGCCGATAATGGAGTGCACCCAGGTGAAGCACAGGTAGCGTCCGGGATACGTCCTGTCGTAGATATCTGCATCATCATGCCAGTCGTTCCCGTCGGGGAAGTTGACGATCCGTCCTGTGCTGCAGTCGTGCGGCTCGCGATACCAGACATAGCCGCCGTAGAAATTCCGGCGGTGGTTCTCGGGAGTGATGTTCCACGCGAAGAGCCCGTCATAACGGACTGGCTGGCATAGCCATGCACCCGGAACGTGAGGAAGTAGTTATCTTCGACCTTCAAGGACAGATAATAGTTCCAGGCCTCTGTTGTCACATACCCTGTGTTGCCACCTTCTTGCGTTGGCGTACGCGAGCAATCCCATGTGATGTCGTCCCACGTGTACGTTACGGCTGCCCGTGGATTGAACGTGACACAGCTGTTATATGTCCCGTCCTGGGAGCTGGTGATGGTAGCGTCGGAGTCGGTTTTGACGCGAACGCCGATCGACTTCTGGCTCACCTCGGGCGAGCAGTACACGTAGAACGTGACGTGCTGGATCCCGTCGTTTCCGATCGTGGCTCCGGCGGGCTCGCTGGACCCGCCGGGGATCGCGGTGAACTCGTTCGCGGTGTCCGTATAGGCCCATCCCGAGCTGCCATTCCAGTCGAGTGTCGACCCGTCGGCGTAGTCGATGAGCCACAGGTTCCCCGCCAGGTGCCGGGAGTCGACCTGGACGGGATTTCCGTCTTCATCGACTGGCTCGACGGTGATCGTCACGCCGATTCTATTCTGCCCGTTCGCGTAGATGTGGCAATTCTGGCCGCCGCTCTGGAGTACCACCGAGAGATTTGACACGCTCTCCCATGTGGACATGTTCGGCCTCCTTCGTGCGCGAGATGGCCCGGTGGGCCCGAAGCCCGGCGACGGGTGGCCCCGACTGCTTCCATCGGTCCTGTAGGTATCCAGTACGGCCTCACGTCGATCATCGTTGCAGGCCGCCTTCAGGTCGTGATGATCCGCCACGTCTCGCGAATGCGAGTCGATGGCGTCCGGCCCCAGAATCCAGACTGACGTACCGTCATCCCCGCGCTGCCGGAACGCACAGAATGGCCGATTTCTGCGATCCAGCCATTTCGCTTCCGACTCGAACATTCAATCGATGTGGCTGATATTGATCCCGCCACCAGGTCGGTGTGGTGGGGTAGCTGGGTCAAAGTTGCCCTGACCCAGCCCCCGAGCCTCGTTGCTCGATGTGGTGAAGGGTTCATCCGCCCGGACGACGGGCGGTCAGCGGGACGTGAAGCGGGCCGACTTGGCGATCAGGGTCACTTCTCAGCGGAACGCGTCAACGATTTCCAGTGGAACAGCTTCCGAGCCGGACTCGTCAGTCAGGGTGACCGGCAGCCCTCAAATCGACTGCGTTGTCGCTGACCGGACGAGCCACGCGAACAGCGGCTGCCTTTCGGGACGAGGCCCTTGGCGCGAGGTGATCAGGGGGGCGTCGACTTGCCGGCTACGGATCGGTGACTTCAACCGGTTACCGTCGGTAGGGCGGGGCACCAGCCGAGGCCCTGGTGTGCGGTGGTGGTCAGGCAGGATAGTTTGTCCGGGTGAGTCTCCTTGATGATGTGGCCGAGCGCGATGGCTGGCGGTGCTGGGTGTGCGACGAGGCGGTCGACCCCGGTATGTCGGTGAACGACCCGCGGGCCCAGTGTCGACAGCCGGACCGCCGACCGCAAGGCCAAGGTCGCCGAGGGCTCGCACACCGCGGGTGCAACACCCGCAAGGCGCGGTCAAGGTCGTCATCGCCTGGCCGGACCGCCTGTACGTGGTCGAACCCGCGCCGCTGATCACTGTTGCGGAGGCTGGAGCGCAAGGGCGGCCGCGAGATGGGGGCCGCTGTCCGACAGGAAGGACGCCAGGAGGCGGCGACTGGCTCGTGGACCGGTTCTCCGACTGGTACCGGGACTGCCGTGACCGGATATCGAGGCCGGCGGCGCCAGTTCCTGGTATCCTCGCCACGGCCGCCGCTGACGGGCGTCCCTCCTTGCCTGCCCGCTCCCGTTGGCGCTGCCCACCCTGTGCCATGCGGGCGCTGAGGCCGGTGGTACTGACCCAGCGACCACCGTGCGGCACGTCACCTTGAACGACGGCGTTCACATGCCGATCCTCGGCTTCGGCGTCTACCAGATCCGGCGGACAAGACCGAGCAGCAGTCTCGGAGCCCTGGCCGCCGGCTACCGGCTGCTGGACACCGCCGCCGCCTACGGCAACGAGGATGCCGTAGGCCATGCCATCAAGAACAGCGGAGTCCCCCGCGAGAACTGTTCGTCACCACCGAGCTCTGGGTCCAGGACGCCCCCGCGCAGGACAGCACCGTCGCGCCATCGAGACCTCGCTGACCAGGCTCGGCCTGGACCACGTCGACCTGTACCTGATGCACCAGCCCTTCGGCGACGTCTACAGGCAGTGGCGCGCCATGGAGGCCGCCAACCGCGAGGGCCTGGCCAAGGCGATCGGCGTCGCCAACTTCTACCCCGACCTCCTGGACCTGATCGTCAACAACGAGATCGTCCCGCAGGTCAACCAGATCGAGGCCCACCCGTTCTTCCAGCGCACCACCGACCACGCCCTCATGCGCGAGCACGGCGTCCAGCACCAGGCGTGGGGCGGCTTCGCCGAAGGCAGGAACGACCTGTTCACCCACCCGTCCTCAGCGAGATCGGCAGGGCCCACGACAAGTCCGTGGCCCAGGTCGTGCTTCGCTGGCTCATCCAGCGCGACATCGTCACTATCCCCAAGTCGGTCAACCCCGACCGGATGGCACAGAACATCGACGTCTTCGACTTCGAACTCACCGCCGACCAGATGGCAGCCGTAGCAGCACTCGACACCGGCACCACGCTGTTCTTCGACCACCACGACCCGAGATGGTCGCCTGGCTCAGCAAGCGCCGCCTGGACGGCTGAGCGCGGAGCCGGACGATCGACCGCGCACCGGCCGCAGGCGCCCTGGCAGCACAAGGCCGGGGCGCCCAGTTGTCTCAGCCGCCGGAGCTCAGCTCGCCATCTACAACACTCACCCGCCGACCGAAGCGCCCCCGGCTGAAAATCTCTGGGCACAGCCCGACAGCACCCCGAAAAGCTCAGTAGGACGAGGGAGCAATTGGCTGGCGACCAGGTCCCGGTACGGAGGGCAGCGTTCCATGAGGGTGTGGTGGGCGCCCGCATCGAGCACGGTGCCCTGGTTCATCATGATCACGTGGCGGGCGTGCTGGACGGTGGACAGGCGGTGGGCGACCACGATCACCGCGCGGGTCCTGGCCAGGTCGTCCACCAGGGCGCGGAACCTCAGCTCGTTGATCCCGTCGAGCTGGCTGGTGGGTTCGTCGAGCAGCACGATGTCGGCGTCGGAGAGCAGGGCGCGTGCCAGGGCCATGCGCTGGCGCTGCCCCCGGACAGGTCCGATTCGCGCCGAGCAGGGTGTCCAGGCCCTGCGGGAGGCGGGCGATGTCCTCGGTGAGTCCGACGGCGTCCAGCGCCAGTTCGAGTTCGCCGGGGCGGGCGTCACTGTCCCGGCCCTGCAGGTTCTCCCGAGCCGTGGCCTCGAGCAGGGTGAAGGCCTGGTCGACGTAGGCGATCCGGGCGCGCAGCTCGTCCAGGGGCCAGTACCGGGTGTCGTGGCCGAGGACGGTGATCGACCCGGACGTGGGCCGGATGAACCGGTCGATGAGTGAGAGCGTGGTGCTCTTGCCGGCCCCGAGGGCCGACGACGCCGTCAGGCCGGTGCGGGCGGTGCTGAAGGAGATCTCCCGCAGCGCCGGGCCCGCGGACCCGGCGTGGGTGAAGGACACCGCGCGGAAGACCACGGAAGGGGCCTGCGGGAGCGGGGCAAGCCGTGCCGGACGCCCAGTGCGGGAATCGGCTTGGGGACCGGTGCGAGGAGCGGTACGGGCGTCGGCCTGGGGTCGGGCCAGGAGTCGGTTTCCGGAGCGAGGGAGAGCAGTTCGCTGCACCGGTCCCGGGCGGCGAGCCCGGCCTGCAACCGGCCGAAGCCGGTCGCCAGGGCGCTGACCGAGGGAACGGTCTGCATCAGGTAGAGCAGGAACGCGGCGAAAGCCGCCACCTTGAGGTTCCCGGCGGCCAGGCGGGCACCGCCGGTCAGGATCACGCTGATCATCGCGAGCTGGTTGCCCAACGAGAGTACCGGCGGGATCAGGGCGTTCAGGCGGGCGCCCTCCAGCGAGACCACCCGCAGCCGCTCGGCGTCCGCCGCCAGTGCGTGGGCGGTCATCGCCTCGGCGCGGCAGGCCTTGATCGTGGTGAGGGCCTCCAGGTTGGCGGTGAAGCGCTGGGCGATCTGCCCCACCGCGTCCTGCTGGCCGCTCACATTCGCCTTCATCCGGCGCACGATCAGCAGCACCAGGACCGTCAGCACCGCGAAGGCGACGACGGTGACCACGGTCAGCACCCAGTCGATCCACACCATCACCGCCCAGGGTCGCCGTCACGGTCAACGCGGCCAGCGGCAGTTGGCTGGCCACATCGACGACCTGCCGCAGCAGCAGTGCGTCCGAGGTGATCCGGGCGGTCAGCTCCCCCGTGCCCTGGGCCCGGACCACGGGCAGCGGCAGCCGCAGGGCGTGGTCCATGATGCGGGTACGCAGCCGGTAGGTCATCCGTTCGCCGATCCGGGCCAGCAGGAAACCCGACAGGGCCTGGGTGAGGGCGCCCACGGCCGCGGCCGCGCACATCGTCACCACGTCCGGGCCCAGCGGACGGTGGTCGGAGAAGTCTGTGATGACTCTCTGGACCAGCAGCGGGACAGTCAGGGCCGCCGCTGTGGAAGCCAGGGCGAGCAGCAGCGCGCACGCGAGGCGCATGGGTTCGGCGGTCAGTTCACGGCGCAACCGGACCCGGCCCGTTACGCGACGGGCGGTGGAGGTGAGCTGAACAGCCACAGTGTCCTCTCTCGGCTTGTGCGGCAGATGCGCCGCCCTGGGCGGCCTGGTCGCGCTGCCCCGAACGGCGTGGCGCGCCGGTGCCGGGCCGCGGCGCGGATCGCGCCACGGCCCGGCCGACGGCCGGACCCAGGAAGGGCCCGGCCGCCGGTGCGGTACTGCTCGCGCCCGACCTACCGGACGCGGGTGCGGGTTACAGGCAGAGCAGGGTGCTGACCGTGCTGGTGGTGCAGTTGACGGCGCTCAGGGAGCTGACGCTCGCGAGGGTGTCGTCGATCGGGGCCGCCTCGGTCTCCGGCAGCTCCATCGTCTGGAGGTTGAGGATCGCCATGACTGTTCTCCTAACTGGTGGGTGAATCACCCGGCCGGCGGCCGGGAGTCATGAGGGCGTCAGGCCCAGCGGGCACCGGCCCGCGGCCTGTCAGCCCGGGCCGGCAACCGCCGGGGCGGCGTCGCCGGGAGCGGTGACGCTCGGCGCCGTAGCGGTAGCGGTAGCGGTGATCGGCGCGGTCAGGGGGGCACCTGTCGCGGTCGTGCCGGGGGTGTCGGTCCAGGGCAGGAAGGGGGTGCCGGCCATGGCCGTGCCCAGGGCCAGCAGGACCCCGGCGGAGCCGGTCGCCAGGTCCGCCGAGAGCCGCAGCAGCTGGTCGCGGGGAAGGCGAGGTGCCCCTGATAGGAGATCTGATGGAGGTTCAGCAGCGCGCGCTGGCGCTCCAGCAGCACCGTGTCGGCCGGGTCCGCGGCCCGCTGCCGGGTCAGGGCCAGGTAGCCCAGGAGCCCCGCCCTGCCGTTGAACAAGCCGGGCTGGATGATGAACTCGGGCTCGGCTGCCCGGCGGATCGCCGGTTCGTGCCGGGCCGCGGCCAGGCCGGGACGGTGGGCCAGCAGCGCGTTCAGCGCCAGGCCGATTCCAGCACTGCCGGTCTCCAGGTAGGGCAGGACCCGGCGGCCGTCGACGACCTGGAAGGTGCCGTCGGCCACGCTCGTGCAGTGGTCGAGATCCAGCTCCAGCAGCCGGTGGGCCCGGTCCAGCAGCGCCTGCTCACCGGTGTGCTCATAGAGGCGGACCAGGGCCAGCGCGGCACCGGACGCGCCGCCCAACAGCCCCGGGACCTCCCGGCCCGCTTTGTGCGCCATGTCGGCGCAGTCCAGAGCCAGGGCCAGGGCCCGGTCCAGCAGCGCCTGCTCACCGGTGGCCGTGGCGAAGTACAGCATGGTCAGCGCGATTCCCGGCGCACCCGCGGCCAGGCCCGGCCCGGGTTCGCCCTGTGCGGCCGGGGCCAGCCGCCGCAGCAGCCCGAGCGCCGCGTCGCGTTCGCCGAGCAGGTCCAGCACGTAGGCCACGCCGTGTCCGCCGTAGTACAGGCCGGGCTCGGCCGGTTGGGCGCGGGCGGCGCGGACCAGCCAGCTGATGTGGTCGGGAGCGATCGCGCCCCAGTGGCGTGCAGGGCGTAGAGCACGCCGGCCGCACCGTGGGCCAGGCCCAGGCCACCGTGGGTGAACTGGGCCACGTCGCCAGGGAACAGACGGTCGGCCCGCTCGGGGGTGGCCATTGCCGTGATGCCCCCGGCCAGCGAGTCCCGGATATCCGGCCAGTCGGCGTCCGGCGCGGCGAGCAGCGCGTTGAGCCGGTCGCGTCGCGCCCCAGCTCGGGACGCCGGGTGCGACGTCGCGGGGGCGGGCCCAGCAGGCGGCGGACGGGTTCGGTGTAGCCGGGGCACCGGGAAGCGCCGCTCGATCGCGTCGGCGAGCTCTCCGGCCTTGCCCGGGTCCAGGGCCGGCAGCTGCGCCAGCGGCCAGAAAAGCCACAGCCGGATGGCAGCCAGGCCGTAACGGTCGATCTCCTGCCCGCTGATCCCGCGGGGAGCCGTGAAGCCCGCCGCGCCCAGCGCCGGGCGCACAAAGTCCCCTACAGTGCTGGCCAGTTCGAAGTCGATGAAGCACACCTCACCGCTGTCCCGGACGATCACATTGCGCGGATGCAGGTCCCCGAAGACCACCCCGCGGGCGTGGATCGCGGCCAGTACCCCTCGATGCGCTCCACGATCCTCAGCGCCTCACGGGTGTACTCGGCCACGGCCGCCGGGTCGGCGTCCGGGTGGACCAGTGGGTAGCGGGCCGCCAGCCACTGGCTCAGGGACTGGCCCTCGACGAACTCCTGGACCAGGAACTCGTGCTCCCAGGCCGTCAGCAGCCCGTGCTGGGCCGGGACACCCTATGCCCGCCAGCCGCACCAGGACCTCGTGCTCGTTGCGCAGCCGGGCCACCGCGTCGGTCCCGCGCTGGTCCAGTCCCGCGTACGGCCGTGCCTCCTTCAGCACCAGCTGCGGCCCCGTGTCCCGTACCGGGCCAGATACACCCCGCCCGCGTTGGAGAAGTGCAGCACCCCTCGACGGTGTACGGCAGCCCGGTCTCCTCTGTGCCGCCCGCTCGGCCACCGCGGCCGCGATGAACCCCGGCACCGGAGCCCACGGGGGCACGGCGAACCCGGCACCGCGCACATCGGGCACCAGCCGACCACCGGGTTCCTCCAGAGCCAGCACCCGCGCCCCGGCCTCGTCACGGCAGTACCGCTCCGTGAACCCCCGTACCTCACGTACAGCGGACCGTCCCCCAACGCAGATCGCTGAGGATGTACGGCCCTTGCGGCCCGCCAGCACCCCCCAGGCCCACCAGACATCGCTCCAACTGCCCCTCGTCCAACGGGTACAGCGTGCAGAACTTTCCGCTGGCCCCGCGCGGCGCGTACTTGGAGTTCTGCACCTGCAAAATGGGCATCCCCCGCAGGAACTTGAACGCGACCCCCTCCCCAGGCAGAACGCGAACACCGCTTCCAGGACCTCCTCGGCGTCCTTCGCCCGCGCCGACACATGAACCTTCCACCCCTGTGCGGGCAACCGCACACCGACCGGCCGCACCACCGCCCAGATCTCCTGCTCCCGCGTTCCCAGCCGGCCGGCAGCGCACGGCCCACGGCTGCGAACTCCTCACCCGCACCCCAACGCCTCGGCGAGTCATAGAACAACGGATCAGCATATGCATGAGCCTCGTAGCGGTTGTCCATCAAACTCTCCTCAACACAAGGCACGCAGGCCACCTGACAAGCCGGACAACAAGAAGCACGAAGAGTGCGCAGAGCACGAGAAAACAACGAGCATGAGAAGCAGGAAGAACAGACCGCCGCCACCGTCAACCGGGCAACGTCCACACATCCGCGCACACCGGCAACCACCGGCAACCACCGACCAAGCACCCGCACACGTCGGATGCGACTATCCGAAAATATGGAGGCGGCACCAGCGCAAAAGCAACGGCGCAGTCCATGGAATACGCCCTGGGAATATGCGCTCCCCCGGCGCACCTGGCCGCTGACACGCCCGGCGCACGGCGGCGCGCGCCGGAATACACCAGCGACATATTCGCTCCCCGCACACCCCCACCGAGTGGGAGTTCTGGTGTCGACTTCGTTGTATTAGAAGGGATTTTGAGCTGTCCGCTCCGTGACCTGTGAGGCAGTGGGGGAATGCGGATGGATGTGGCACGCACGGCGCTGTTCTGCCGTACCTGCTCCTGTAGCGACCCCTGATACCGGCGCGCACCGTTTGCTTCGACCGGCTCGGCGCACGCCCTCGCCCTCACACCGGACCCGGGCAGCCCCTGTGGGCGACGGCGCGTCGCTGTCCGCTGGCCGTCGGCGGCAGGCCGGTCCGGGGACTGGCCCGCCTTGCCGCAAGGCAGGAGGCACGAGGTACTGTCACCGCGATGGATGACGTCTTCGACACGACTGGACGCCCGCCGGCCGGCTGGATGCACGCGATCTTCAACGGCGGCCCGTACGGGGACGATGTGGGTCGCTGCATTCCGGGACCGCCCGCGCCGGACACGCTCAGGGTGGACCTGCTGAGCGGTGGCACGCACATCTACTACCTGTGGGTGGTGGGGTCCTGGTCGGATCCGGACGACCCCATCGCGGTCTACAACCCGCAGCCGCCTTCCCCGGATCCGCAGCCGCTCTCCGTCTCAGAGCGGGAGATCCTGGCCCGCATGCCGCCGGAGCGCCGCAACGCCCTGCCGGCAAAGCGGCAGCCCCGGCCGCGACGATGTCGTGGCCTCAGCGGTCAGTCCGCGGTCGCTTCGGCCAACGGGCCTGAAAGGCGGTGGCTCAGTCGAACCGGATGTGCTTGGCCCCTGTCCAGGCCCGGCGAAGACGCCCTCGTAGTGCGCTGTCGGTGTTCGGGGTGAGCGTCAGGCCCGAAGAGACGGCAATGTGGTCGGCGACCTGCGGGATCGTGAGACGGTCGGTCCACAGGTGCTCGGCGAACTCGGCCTCGCGCAGGCGCTCCAGACACACATCAAGTTTCGACAGGGCGAAGCTCTCCCGGCGCAAAGGAGCATCCTTCCCGGCGACGAACTGCACGGCGTGCCCAAAGCCACGCTCGCGCAGCCGATGCAGCACCGTCCCGCGCTCGGCCAGCAACGCGAAGTGCCGGACGTCATGGCCGCGCTCCCGCAACCGGCCGACGGTCTCGCGGAAGTACGCCGGCTCCACGACCGTCATCGGCGCGATCACCACACCGTCGTGCTCGGCGAGAGCACGGTCCAGCACCTCATAAACGCCCTGCCGCCAGGCGGGAAGGTCCTGGAAGTCCCCGCGCAGCGGCGGGGGCGTCATCCGATGAAGGCCGAAGCCTACGTGCTCGGGGTCGCAGATGACGCTGTCAGCAAGCCGCCGTTGGATCTCGTGCGCGGTCTGTGTCTTGCCACCGCCGAAAGGGCCATTGATCCACAAGAGCATGCACAGACCCTACTGCGCCGAGACGCCGCCCAGCTCCTGGACCAGCACCTTCCACCCCACAACACCGACGGCCTCCGCAACTCCCTCGCCCGCATCTCCCCCCCCTTGGAACACCACCCGGGCGGGCGGCAGCTGGGTGACCGGCGGGGCGGCAGGCCCGGTCACCCGGGACGGGGGCCGGGCCGCTCGCGCTGGGGACCACCGTGGTTCTGCGACGTCCCCGTGCCGCACTTCCGGCAGGTCAACCGGACGACCGACCGAGCGGGCCGGCCTGGCACACCGCGCGAGGGATAATGCGGATGGAACAACGGAATGCAAGGTCAGGAGCTTTTATGGCGAAGCGGGTGCACCGGCCCCGTGAGGACGCGGAGTTCAATTTCATCCTCGGGATGAGCGAAGTTCCGGTCCTCGCGTACTTCACCGGGACATGGCCCAAGGCGATCGAGCCCTGCCGGGTGATGGACCTGGTCGTGAGTGGCATCGCCGACGACTACACAGGCCGCCTGACAGCCGTCCGCGCCGACATCACGCGTTGTCCGGCTGCGACCGAGCGATACGGGATCACCGGAGCCCCGTCCTGCGTCCTGCTGAAGGAGGGAGAGGCGGTGGCGCACGGCACGGGGCCGATGACCATCGCCGAGGTACGGACGTTCCTGGACGGCCATCTCTGAGTGGACGTTAAGTCCGTTTCTGGTAGCGGCCTCGTCCGGGTTGGGTGAGGAAGCCTTGTCGAGTGAGGCGTCCGAGGCGGCTGCGGGTGATGTTGACGGATGCCTCGTCGGTGGGCATGCCGAGGAGTTCGTGCAGCTCGCGCGCCCGGAATGCCCGGCTGGGGTGCTGGTTGAAGGCGTTCACGATGGCCTGGTAGGTGGTGTTCGTCTCGGGTGGTTCGGGTTCGGTTCCTGCCGGCGTGACCTCCGCGATGATCTTTCGGGTGGTGGCCAGGTCCGTGAGCCGCGCTTCGGTGTCGGTCAGGTCGGTGGCGAGCTCTTCGATCCGGGCGCGCAGTTCTGCGGCCCGGGTGGTGGCCTCGTCCTGCCGGGTCTGGAGGTCTGCCAGGAGTTCGGCGATGTTCACGCGGCCAGTCCGAGGGTGTCGCGTCAGGCCGGAGCCGGTGTGGTGAGGCGGCGGGTCATGTTCGCGGTGGAGGCCCAGTAGACGCGTGAGGCGGAGGTGTCGGGCCGGTGGTCGTACTCGCGGGCGAGGCGCCGGTGCAGCATCAAGGTGCCGTTCGTCTGCTCCACCACGCACCGTTTCGGCTGCGGGACGAAACCCTTGCCCTGGTCGGCCGGGTTGCGGCGGACGACCTCGACGTCGATGTCCAGCAGAGCGCCGTGGATGACGACCTCGTCCTTGAAGCCCTGGTCCACCAGGGCCTTCTCCAGACGCATCCCGCACCGCTCGGCGGCCTGGTCGAGCAGGGCGGTGCCGGCGGCGTTGTCGTGGGCGGACGCGGCCAGGACGACGACGCGGATGATCAGCCCCATGACGTCCACGGCCAGTCCCCGCTTGCGCCCCGACACCTTCTTGTTCGCGTCCAGCCCCGTCGTGGTCTTCGGGACACCGGCGGCCGCGCGGACGGACTGGGTGTCGATGATCACGAGGGACGGGTCCTCTAATCGGCGGGCTCTCTCCCGTACCTGGCAGCGCAGGAGTTCCTGGATCCGCTGGTCGAGCCCGTCCTGGCGCCACAGGCCGACGTAGTAGAACACCGCCGACCAGGACGACAGGTCATGGGGCAGGTAACGCCACTGACAGCCCGTCCGGTTCTGGTAGAAGATCGCGTTCACGATCTCCCGCAGATCGCAGGAGCCCGGGGCCCCGGTCGCCGATCGCGTCACCCGTTCCTGCTTCCAGGCCGTGATCATCGGCTCGATCAACGCCCATTGCTCGTCCCATAAGTCGCTCGGATACGCCCGTCTGTCCATGTGCCGCAGAACATCACCCGAACCCGAGCTGGCACGCCAGTACGGCCGACGTTCACACGTACGAGCGATCACGAACCGAGAGAAAAGGGACTTAACGTTCACTGAGACCGGCGAGACTCGGTAGAGCTTGAGGTTGCAGGCCCGCGAGCGGCCGGTCGATCAGCGGGGCAGGATGCGCAGTACTGCCTCGCGTTCGCCGCTGAGCCGCAGGCCTTGCTGTACTGCGGCGCCCAGATCGAGGTCGCCGAGCAGGGTCGCGGCCAGCAGGTGCGGCGGTCCGGTGAGGGATGCGATGGGGTGGTCGACCCGGCCGGCGTGCGTGTGCACCGAGCCGTCCTTGACTTCGATGACCAGGTCTTCGTTGCCGTCGGCGTGCAGTTGCAGGGCGATTGCCGGCTGTTCGGGGCGGTGGTCGGTCAGTGCCCGGGCGGGCATGTCCAGCCAGTGGGTGCGGAAGGTGTCGCCGCCGCCCGGCTCACGCAACAGCGGCACGCCCCACCGGCTCAGCTCCTGCAGCACCGGCTCCAGCGCGCGGCCACGCCCGGTGAGGGAGAACAGGGTGGTGGCCACCGGTGGCGGGGCGGCCTCGCGGTGGATCAGGCCGGCTTCCTCGAGTTCGCGGAGCCGGTCGACCAGCAGGTTGCTGGCGATCCCGGGCAGCCCGTTGCGCAGGTCGGTGTGCCGGCACGGACCCAGGGCGAGCAGTTCACGGACGATCAGCAGGGTCCATCGGTCGCCGATGGCGTCCAGTGCTTTCGCGATGCCGCAGTACTGCCCGTAGGTGCGCATGCCACCACCCTACATCGCGGTGTTGAGATTCAAAACTCTCTTGTTGACTTTCTCAACAACGTCGGTCTAGCGTCGCTGCCCATGACCACCACCCTTTCCGTGCGTCGGCTGGCCTGGGCCGGCGTCGAGATCCGTCTCGGCGACACCCGCCTGCTGATCGACCCGCTCGAGAACGTCGCTCCGCTGGCGCCGGTGATGGGACCGCCGCACCGGCCGGTCGACCCGGTCGACACCCCGCCCGGCACCCACGCCCTCATCACCCACCTGCACCCCGACCACTACGACCACGACCTGATCGCCCGGATCGCGGCCACCGGCACGATCGGCTGCCACACCCGAGCGCGGCCGGGCTGCGCGAGGCGGGCATCACCCCCGTTGCCCAGGACCTGGGCCAGCCACGTCGCATCGGAGCGCTGACCGTCACCCCGGTGACCTCGCTGGACTGGCGCGGCAACGACTGTGACCAGGTCGCCTGGTCGTCGAAGGCGCCGGCCGGCGGGTCATCCACTGCGGCGACACCCAGTGGCACGGCAGCTGGTGGCAGATCGCCCGCGACCACGGCCCGTTCGACGTCGCGTTCGTCCCGGTCAACGGCGTCATCGCCCACTTCGAGGCTACGCGGCCAACGTCCCGGCGACCATGACCCCCGAGCAGGGCGTCGAGGCCGCCGTCGCACTCGGTGCCGACACCGTCTGCGCCATGCACTACGGCCTGTTCCACAACCCGCCGTTCTACACCGAACAACCCGACATCGAGCAGCGCTTCCAGCACGCCGCCGCCGAGCGCGGCATCACCGCGGCCATCATCGCCGACGGCCAGCCCGTCCTGTGACCATCAGAAACAAGGAGCAACACATGAAGATCGTCCTGTTCGGTGCCAGCGGCAACATCGGCCGGCCCACCACCGAGGAACTCCTGCGTCGCGGCCACACCGTCACCGCGGTCACCCGAGCCGGCCACGTCGACGGACTCAAGCACAAGGCCCTGACCGTGACCACCGGTGATGTCACAGACGCCGCCGCGGTCGCCGGCCTCGCCGCCTCCCACGACGCCGTACTGTCGGCCGTCGGCCCCCGGATCGGCCAGGAGAACGACCGCGCCACGATCGTCGGTGCCGCCCGTGCGCTGATCGAGGGACTCCGCCGAGCCGGCGTCACCCGCCTGGTCACCATCGGCGGCGCCGGTAGCCTGCGCACGCCGACCGGCGCCCGGGTCATGGACGACCCGGACTTCCCCGCGCTGTGGAAGGCCAACGCCGAGGCCCAGTCCGAAGCGCTCGACCTCTACCGCGGCGTGCACGACCTCGACTGGACGTACGTGTCGCCCGCCGCGGTCATCGGAGCGGGCGAGCGGACCGGGGCTACCGCAGCGCCGGGGACACCCTGCTCACCGACGACGACGGCAACAGCCGCATCTCGTACGCCGACTACGCGATCGCCTTGGCCGACACGATCGAGAGCGGCACCGCGATCCGCCGCCGCATCACCGTGGCGTACTGAGCCATGAGCGACGACGCCGCCGCCGGCCACCCGATTCATCGTCCTGCTCGCAGCGCTCGTGGGCCCTGGGACCACTGTCCATCGACGGCTACCTGCCCGGACTGCCGGACCTCGCCGGCGACCTGCGCGCCAGCGCCGCGGCCACCCAGCTCACCATCACCGCCTGCCTGGCCGGGCTGGCCATCGGGCAGCTGATCGCCGGGCCGCTGAGCGACACCTACGGCCGGCGGCGTCCGTTGCTGGCGGGCCTCGCCCTCTACACGATCGCCAGCGCGCTCTGCGCGGTGGCACCCGACATCCGGACCTTCGTCGGCCTCCGCCTGGTCCAGGGCATCGGCGGGGCGTTCGGCATCGTCATCGCCAACGCCATGGTCCGCGACCGCACCTCCGGAACCCGCACCGCACGTCTCTTCTCCACACTGACCCTGATCACCGGCCTGGCGCCGGTGTTCGCACCGGTCCTCGGCGGCCAGCTACTGCGCGTCACGGCCTGGCCTGGAATCTTCGTGGCCCTGGCCGTACTCGGCGCCGTGATGCTGGCGGCCTCCGCCGCAGGACTGCCGGAAACCCGGCCCTCCGCATCACGCCAGCCGCTGCTCGCTGTCGTCGGGCAACTGCTCAGCGACCGGGTCTTCACCGGGTACGTCCTGGCCAACGGCCTGCTCTTCGCGGCGATGTTCGCCTACATCTCCGGCTCGCCGTTCGTCCTGCAGGAAATCCACGGCCTGTCACCGCAGCAGTACAGCGCCGTGTTCGCCGTCAACGCCGCCGGACTCATTGCGGCCGCCCAGATCAGCGGCGGCTGGTGGCCCGGGCCGGCGCCCGCGTGCTGCTGCTCGCCGGTCTGCTGGGCGCGACAGCCGGTGGCACCACGGTCCTGGGCGCGGTGCTGACACGGGCACCCCTGTCCGTGCTCCTGATCGGCCTGTTCGTCCTGGTCTCCAGCGTGGGCCTGGTCATGCCGAACGCCGCGGCCCAGGCCCTGGCCGACCACGGCGGACACGGGTCGGCCGCCGCTCTGCTCGGCTTCAGCCAGTTCATGTTCGGCGGGGCACTTGCTCCGCTGGCCGGCGCGGGTGGCGCCACCGACGCCTTGCCGATGGGAATCATCGTCGCCGTGCTGCCGGCGCTCGCTCTGCTCACACTCGGCGTCCTCACCCGGTCGATGCCCGGTGAGCGCACCCGCAGGCCGGCTCGCCAAGGACCGGCTGGACACCGGCGACCGCGCCGGCACATCGATCGCAGACGAGCCGGCATCCAGTGAATCGGGCCAGCGTCTGGCGAACAGGGTGATTCCGCGATCAGCGTGACAGACGTACGACGACGGTCGGGTGCAGCGACGCGTGGAACGCGTTCCCGCCCGTCTGGGGGCACCTGCTCGCATCCCTGCAGCTGCCCGCCTTCGTGGAGGGCCGCTATTTCGACGTGCTCGCGTTGCGGCCCGTACGGAACTGGCGCACAAACGCCTCGTCCGCGCCGGTCAACGTGAAGTACCGAATCAGCTCAGCCCGGTCGATCTCCGGGAAACCCCGAAGCCGCGCCAGTTCCGGCCGTGCCCGCGCTGCCATCTTGCCTGCTCGAACCCCTGTGGGACCCGTTCGCCGCACTCCTGCCCGTCAGAGGAGCGTTCGTCGCCGACCATCCGCTGGGCTGTCACCGCCGCCGGATCGCCGACAGGACGGTCTTCGAGCACATCGTGCACGCGCTGGTCCACGGCTCCGGCTACGAGCGCATCTCCACTCCCGGATGTGCCAACCGCACGATCAGGCGGCGTGTCAAAGAGTGGGCCGAGCTGGGGATATCCGAGAAGGTACACGCTCTGGCGCTCGAAGCGTACGACCGAATGATCGGCCTCGGGCTGGGCGAGATCTCGGTGGACGGCTGCATCACCCGCCCCGTCGGCCGGTGAACAAGGCCGGGCGGTCGCCGGTGGATCGGGGCAAGCAGGGACTGAAGCGCTCAGTCGCGTCCGATGCCTGCGGTGTCCCGCTCGGGATCGTCTCCGACGGGGCCAACCGGCACGATTCACCCCTGCTCGGCCCGACCCTGGACGCGGCGCAGGCACAGGTCGGCGCGATGCCAGAGTCGGTGAACGTCAACCTCGACCGGGGCTACGACAGCGCCAAGTCCCGTGCGTTGATAGCCGAGTTGGGATTCACGGCCGAAATCGCCCGCAAGGGAGTGCCCGCCCCGATCCAAGCCGGCAAGCGCTGGGTGGCAGAGCGCACCCACTCGGGGATGAACGACTACGGCAAGCTCCGACGCTGCACCGAGAGGAGCGGCGCGGTCGTGGACTTCTACCTCTACCTCGCCGCCACTCTCATCACGCTCCGCATGCTCATCCGACGTTCGACGAGCCGCTACCGCTGGGACGGCCGGCCCACCACCCCCGCCGCCTCAAGTGATCCATTTGCCGGTCGGCCTCAGTCGCTCAGATACGCCCGTCTGTCCATGTGCCGCAGAACATCACCCGAACCCGAGCTCGCACGCCAGTACGGCCGACGTTCACACGTACGAGCAATCACGAACCGAGAGAAAAGGGACTTAACGCCCACTGAGAGACCTGCGCCCCTGAAGTCAGCGCGAAACTCGCTGGCCCGATCCGGGCCCTTGAGGGTGCTGCGCCGGTGATCGAACGCGAGACGGCAGCCCAGCTGGTTCGCGATGCGACTGGCGGTCGTGGCGATCCGGCATCCGCCCGCTGACCGGTGCCGGGTCAGCAGGCTCCGCTGAGGACCTGACGCAGCGCCTCGACGACCGATTCCGCGCTGAACCGGAGCAGGGCGGCCTCCTCGGCCTGCGCCAGGGTGTCGGAGAGCTCGCCCGGGGCGGCGTCGGCCACCAGCCCGCGCACCCACGACAGCAGCCCGTCCGGGACAGCCGGTCTGGCCCCGGCCATGATCACGGCGTCGTCGGCCTGCGGCTCACCCGCGGGCCGCGGTGCCGACCGCAGTAGCGGACCCGGGTACACGCTCGCCGGTGCCGGTCGTGCCTGGGCGGACTCCAGGGGCCGGGGACGCCGGGGAAGGTCCGGCAGGACGGCTCCGGCGCTGGCGTAGTTCCCCGGCGGCAGGCCCACCTTGTACGGGTGGACGCACACCGGGATGTCCCCGGCGTACCGGAAGCCGGTGGCGGGTCGAACGGGCAGTCCCGGGTCGGCCGCTCGTAGACGTCGAATCCCCCGGCAGGAAGCCGCAGCGCCGGACAGATCCAGCAGGCGTCGCTGTCGTCCTCCGTCAGGAACGCATCACCCATGCCCGGACTGTACCGGTTGCCCGGTCCGGATCAGCCCGGCCCCAGTCCCGGCCAGCACCGGTTTTCAACGGTGACAGCCGGGGCGTGGTCGGCTCTGCCCCGCGCACCGCGTGGGTGGACACATGACGACTCCCCGGTGCCTTGTGGGTGCCGGGGGAGTCGTCGGTGTGCTGTTACTGAGTGTGGTTGGCTCAGTACCAGTTGTGGGCCTGCCAGAAGGTCCAGGCGGCGTTGGGGCTGCCGTAGCGGGAGTCCATGTAGTTCAGGGCCCACTTGATCTGGGTGGCGGCGTTGGTCTGCCAGTCGGAGCCGGCGGAGGCCATCTGGGAGGCGGGCAGTGCCTGGCCCAGGCCGTAGGCGCCGGAGGAGGCGTTGGTCGCGCTGACGTTCCAGCCGCTCTCGTGGGAGATGATCTGGTCGAAGGAGGCCAGCTGGCTCGCGGGGACGATCTGCGCGGCGATGGCCTGCGGGGTGTGACCTGGACCACTCCCCGGTGATGCGCAATGCCGCGGCATGGTGACAGAAAGCGATCACCGCAGGACACCATGCTCATGAGCCACGCGCAGCTGGCGGTCACTGCAGGTCGCCGGGCACGCCGGGCTCCAGCGCGCCCGCCCCACCGAGGTGAAAGACGCAGGTCAGCGCACCCTTTCATCGACTCCTGCCGCACCTGTACGGCCTTCAGGCCGGATGGATCGGCTGGGCGCACAGCTGGTGCGGCATCCGCCTCTCCCCGGCCGGGCACGACAAGCCGGAGCCGATTTCAGTCCGCTATAGGCGCGGCACCCGCGAGGCGATGGATCTGACCGATCGGGTGGATCGGATCATCCACGGGCATCGGCCTGCGTGCACACTTGACGACTAGTCATGTCACGGTCAAAATCGTTAGTCAGCGAAGCGAAATCCTGTTCCACGCGCCGCGGTCACCTCTGTGCCACGCTCCGACCGACCGGCCGGGAGACGGCAGACGGTCCGCGGTGGGCGGCTGCGGGACTGTCGCCTCGCCGACAGCGGCGGGCGGGACCGCGTCCGCCCCGGCGGGCGGAGCGGGTCGGCTCCACGGCTGAACCCGCGCCGCACACAGGCACAGCGCCATCAGGCACCTGATCGACCGGACGCGCCCCGAGCCCGGGGCCGTCCGCGCGCGCACCGCACAGTTCGGGCACCACCGGCACGGTCGGCCCAGTCAGGCTTCCAACCTTCGCGGCAGCACACCGTTCGCGCCGCACGCTCGCGCCCGGTTGCTTCGCGCCGTCCATCCAACCGAGACACGGCCGGTTCAGCCGGTACCGCGCCTCGGCCGTCCCGCACGCCCGGAACCCGGTCGCCCGCACAGCTGTGCGGCGGGCCGCACCCCAGCCCGACTCCTCCCATCCAAGACGCGAGACGAGACCCGAAAGAGGAACACCGTAGTGAGACTCAGCCACAGCCTGCGTACCGCAGCGCGCGTCACGACCGCACTGGCCCTGGGCAGCGCGCTCAGCTTCGGCGCCGCGGCATCCGCCACCGCCTCGACGCAGACGCCATCCGCCCAGACGCTGATCGCGGCGGAGCAGGCACACGAGGCCCACGCCGCCCAGCCGGCGCTGACCACCGCCGACAGTCACTCCAAAGCCGCCTGCTCGGCCGTGATCGTGGTCGGGAAGGAGTCCTGCTTCGCCTTCAAGCGCGAAGGCATCCGCCCGACGACCGCGAAGGCTTCCCCCGACGCCATCCCGTCCGGCTACGGGTACGGCCCGGCGAACTTGCAGTCGGCGTACAACCTGACCTCGGCCTCGGCCAGCGACGGAGCCGGCCGCACCATCGCCCTGGTGGACGCTTACGACGACCCGACCGCCGCGAGCGACCTGGCCGCCTACCGCTCGGCCGCGGCCTGCCCGCCGCCAACTTCAAGAAGGTCAACCAGAACGGCCAGGCCTCGCCCCTCCCGGCCGAGGCACCGACCTCGGACGACTGGACGCTGGAGGAGTCGCTCGACCTCGACATGGCGTCCGCGATCTGCCCCAAGTGCAACATCGTGCTGGTGGAGGCGCAGGACGACTCCAGCGACGGCCTGTACGTCGCCGAGAACACCGCGGCTGGCCTGGCCGGCTACATCTCCAACTCCTGGGGCGGCAGCGAGGCGTCCACGGACACCACGCTGGACTCCGAGTACTTCAACCACCCCGGCCACGTGATCACGGCCTCCGCGGGTGACGGCGGCTACGGCGTGAGCTACCCGGCGGCCTCCCCGAACGTGGTGGCGGTCGGCGGCACCAGCCTGAGCACAGCCTCGAACTCGCGCGGCTGGACCGAGACGGCCTGGGGTGACGGGTCGCTCAGCTCGTACTTCGGCGGCACGGGCTCCGGCTGCTCCAGCTACGAGCCGCAACCGGCCTGGCAGACCGCGCTGAAGATGTCGAGCTGCTCCAAGCGCATCGACAACGACACCGCGGCCGACGCCGACCCGAACACCGGCGTCGCGGTGTACGACACCTCCAACGGCAACGGCGGCTGGAACGAGGTCGGCGGGACCAGCGCCTCCTCCCCGATGCTCGCGGCCATGTACGCCCTCGCGGGCAACGCCGGCAACTCCCCGGCCGACGCCATCTACACCCACACCAGCAACTTCTACGACGTCACCAGCGGCAGCGACGGCTCCTGCAGCCCGTCGTACCTGTGCACCGCCCAGGCCGGCTACGACGGCCCGACCGGCATCGGCACCCCGGACGGCATCGCGGGGCTCGCGGTCGGATGACCCTGCGTCACCCCGCGCCACCACAGGCAGCACGGCGACGGTGACCGGCCCGGCCCGCCGGACCGGTGACGCCGGCACCGCGGCCCGGTCGGCAGCCCCTCCTGAACAGCACGTACGCCAGCGGCCCCGCACCCCAGGTGCGGGGCCTGCGCCGATCCCGGCCGCCGCCCGCCCGCGTGCCGATCGACGCGGCCCTGTCCGCCCAGGCCCCGATCACGCCCCGATCCTTTTGGGGCACGACCCGACGGATGAACGCGCAACCCGCACTGGATCGTCCGCTGCGGACACGGGCTCTCCTTGGGGACCCACTGCGGCCGTGTGCCCGATGTGCCCGTCCGCCGTGTCCGGCCGGGACGTCGGACCCACCAGCGGCAGTCGGCAACTCCGAGGTGCTGTCGACCCTTTGAGCCGTCCGGCCCCGTGCCTGGCGCAGCCCTCCACGTTGCTCCGTTGGAGGGGCGTGACGCCTCCAACGGCCGAACGAAGGACTTCGCTCCGCGGCCGACCCCTCCTGGGATGTTTAGGTCACGTTGACGGTCCGGCGCACCGACATCCGGGAGACAGTGGTGAACTCACTCGTGGACAGTGGGCGACAGCTCATGTCGCCTCCGCTTCTGCGGGGCCGGAACGTGCTGGTGACGGGGGCGAACTCGGGCATCGGCAAGGCGGCGGCGGTCGCCCTGGGCCGGGCGGGGGCCGATGTCGTCGTCAACTACGCCTTCGACCCGGAAGCCGCCGATGAGGTCGTCCAGGAGACCCAGGGCTTCGGCGTGCGCGCCTACGCCCACCAGGTCGCGAAGGTGGTCGAGGAGTGCGGCACCATCGACATGCCGGTGGCCGACGCGGGACTGCAACGGGACGCTGCCATCACCGAGATGACCGTTAACCCGTGAAGAACGCAGCGTATGTGCTGGCGAGCGCTCCCGCGCAGGTTCTGCCGGCGCGTCAGCTCATGGCATTCACTCTGGCCTCCCACATCATCCTGGTGCCGCTCGGGGTGGCCCTGCCGTTCATCACCCTGGTGATGCACTACCGGGGGTTGCGCGGCAAGGACCCCGTCGCCCTCCTGCTCGCCCGGCGCTGGTCGGCCGTCATGGCCGTCCAGTTCGCCGTGGGCATCGTCACCGGCACGGTCCTGACGTTCGAGTTCGGGCTGGTGGCCGAAGATGATGGGCCGCTGGGGGGTCTTCGGCTTGGGATTCGGCGTGGAGGCGTGGGCGTTCTTCCTGGAGGCGATCCTGATCGCGGTCTATCTGTACGGATGGCGCCGGCTCAAGCCCTGGACGCACTTCTGGATCGCCACGCCGCTGCGCGGCGCTGATGGGGGCGTTCGGCATCATCGCCGCGAACTCGTGGATGAACACCCCCAGGGGCTTCACCCTGGACGCGACGGGCAGGCCTGACAGCGTCGAGGTGCGGTCGGCGGTGTTCACGCCGATCTTCGGCGCCGAGTACTGGCACTTCGTGGTCGCGATGTTCCTGACCGCCGGCTATGTCGTCGCCGGCGTCTACGCGGTGGGCTGGCTGCGCGGACGCCGGGACCGCTACCACAGGCTCGGGTTCTGCGTACCGTTCACCGTCGCCGCGATCCTCACCCCCGTGCAGTTCTTCCTGGGGGACAACATCGCCCGGCAGGTCTACCACAAGCAGCCGGTGAAGTTCGCTGCCACCGAACTGGTCTGGAACACCGGCACCCATGTGCCCGAGTACCTCTTCGGCCGGCTGCAATCCGACGGAACCGTCAAGGGCGGCCTGAAGATCCCCGGGCTGGACTCGTTCCTGGCCGGCTTCAGCCGCGGGACCCAGGTGACCGGACTCACCTCGGTGCCGGCGGACGAGCGCCCGACACCGGTGGAGGCGACCGTCGCGCACTGGGCCTTCGATGTCATGGCCACCATCGGCAGCCTGCTCATCCTGCTGGCCGTGTGGTACGGCTGGTGCTGGCTGCGCCCGCCGGACCTGCGAGGTCGCGCTGGTTCTTCCGGGCCGCCGCCGTCGCCGGTGTGGCCAGCGTGGCAACCGTGGAGTGCGGCTGGATCACCACCGAAGTGGGACGCCAGCCCTGGATCGTCTACCAGTACATGCGGTCTCGGACGCGGTGACAGCCACCAAGGCCGCCTCGCTCTGGAGCATGTTCGGCATCGTGGTGGTGGTGTATGTGCTCATCTTCGGCGCCTTCCTCGCCGTCGTGCTGGCGATGAGCCGGCGCTGGCGGCACGCCGGGCCCGGCCCCGGCGCCCTCAGGACGAGGCCCGGAGACCGACCCCCTACGGGCCGCGCCTGCGGGCGGCCGCTGTCGGCCAGGGGGCCACCTCCCTGCGGTCCGGCTCCCCCGGCCGGCGAGGGCCTGGGGACCCGCGGTGACCGCCGACGTCGTCGCCTGGATCCTGCTGCTCGCGGTTGCCGCGTATGCCTGCGGCGGAGGCGTCGACTACGGCGCCGGGTTCTGGGACCTGCTCGCCGGCGGCGCCGAGCGCGGCAGGCGTGCGCGCTGGCTGATCGACCATGCCATGGAGCCGGTCTGGGAGGTCAACAACGTCTGGCTGATCTTCGTCTTCATCCTGATGTGGACGGGGTTCCCGGTCTTCTTCGAGACCGTGTTCAGTGCGATGTGGCTGCCCCTGGCCCTCGCCGCCGTCGGCCTGGTCCTGCGCGGCGCCGGATTCGCCCTGCGCAAGCCCACCCGGCGGCTGGCCCGGCGCCGGGTCTACGGCGCTGCCTTCGCCATCTCCTCGCTGCTCACCCCTTCTTCCTGGGGGCCGCGGTCGGCGGGGTGGCCTCCGGCCGCGTCACCACGGCCACCACCGCTTCGGCCGACGCCTGGGCCAACCCGACCTCGGTCATGGCCGGGCTGCTCACCGTCGCGGCCACCGCCTTCCTGGGCGCGGTGTTCCTCACTGCGGACGCCCGCCGATATGACGCCTGGGACCTGGTCGGATACTTCCGGCTGCGGGTCTGGGGCAGTCTGCTCGGGATCGTCGTGCTGGCCCTGGTCGGCCTCGGGGTGACCCGTCCGCATACCTCCTACGTGTACCACGGCCTCACCCATGGCGCGGGCTCGCCCTGGTGCTGGCCGCGGCGGTGACCGCCCTGATCACGGCCTGGCTGGTCACCGGACGGCACACCGGTTGGGGCGGTTCACCTCTGTCGCCTCGGTGGCGCTGACGGTCGCGGCCTGGGGCTGCGCACAGCGCCCCTACCTGGTGCCCACCTCCCTGACTGTGCGCCAGGCGGCCGGGGCAGCCGAGCCGTTGCAGTGGCTGCTGTGGTGACGGTCATCGCCGTGGTGCTGGTGGTACCCGCGCTGGTGGTCCTGTACCGCCTCGACACGAGTGGCAAGCTGGAGCCGCTGACCGATGCGGATGTCGCGGGCACCCCGCCCCGGCCGGGCACCGCCCCGCCCTGACCACCGTACGGGCGGCGCTGCCCGGTCCGGCCCCAGCGGGCAGGGCGGCGGTCGCCCGCCTCGGTTCAGCCGGCGGCCGGGCCGAACCAGCGGCTGAGGGCGTCGGTCAGGCCGGTACCGCCGGTCCAGCAGATGTACCCGTCCGGCCGCACGAGGACGGACTCGGCAATGATGGCGTCCGTCTTCGCCCGCACCTGCACCAGCCGGTCACTCCAGGGGGTGTCGGCGGCCGGGGCGTCCCCGAGTTCGAGCAGTACGCCTCGTCCGGTCCGGGTCAGTTCGCTGAAGCGGACCGGGCGGCCGGCGACCAGGAGGTCCACGTCCGGCATCCGCAGGCCGAGCAGCGGGTGGTGGCCGGCGTCGGGCATGGGGTAGCGCAGGTCGAGCCCGGACATCATGCCTGCCAGGTGCCGGTTGGCGTCGGGAAGCGCGATCAGGTCGGTGAGCACGGTGCGCAGCTCGGACAGCCCGCTGTCGCGCTGCGGCCCCATGATCACGCCCTGGGCCCGGGTGAGCGTGAGCACCCTGGCAGCGGGTGCCGCTCGGCGTGGTAGCTGTCCAGCAGCTGCTCGGCCGCCCCGTCCCGGATGAGCGCGGCGAGCTTCCAGCCGAGGTTGAACGCGTCCTGGACACCGAGGTTGAGGCCCTGCCCGCCGGCCGGGAGGTGGATGTGGGCGGAGTCGCCGGCGAAGAGCACGCGGCCGTGCCGGTACTGCTCCAGCTGACGGCTGGCGTTGCTGAACCGTGAGGCGTAGCGGACCTCGGCCACGTCGACGGAGCCGCCATGGGTCGCCCGCAGCACCGCGCGGACCTCCTCCGCCGTCACCGGGGCGTCGGCGTCGGCCCGCGAGGTCTGCGGGCCGGAGAAGGTGAGCTTGTGCAGCCCGTTGCCCAGGGGCGTGAGCAGGGTGAAGTGGCCCTGGGGCGAGGTACGGATGTTGCCGCTGATGTGGTCGGCGTCGGCTACGTCCCCGGTGAGCACCAGGTCGGCGCTGGCGCTGCGGACGGTACCGGCCTGGCCGGGGAACGCCGCGCCGGTGAGCTTGCGCACGTTGCTGTGCGCGCCGTCGCAGGCGACCAGGTAGCGGCCCCGGATCGAGCGGATGCCGTCGGGGCCGGCCACGATGGCGGTGACCTTCTCAGCGTCCTGCTGGAGGTCGACCAGGCGGTGCCGGCGCAGTACCCGTCCGCCCAGTTCGGCGAGCCGGTCCTCGAGCAGTGCCTCCAGCCGGTCCTGCGGCAGGCTCAGCGGGGAGGGGTAGCGGGTGTCCCAGACCGAGTAGTCCAGCGGGGCGGGCAGTCCGGCGAAGTGGCCGCCGACGGAACGGTGGTCGACCGACCGTTCGAGGGCGCTGTCGAGCAGGCCGCGCAGTTGCAACAGCTCCGCGGTCCGGGGCTGGACGGCCCCGGCCCGGGACTGGGGGTTGCGGCCGGGCAGCTGGTCCAGCACGACGGCGGGCACGCCGGCCAGGGCCAGTTCGGCGGCGAGGGTGAGCCCGGTGCCGCCGGCGCCGACGATGACGACCTCGGTGGCCTCGATGTCCATGGTCTGCATGGGTCCTCTCAGGAGATGTGTCCACAGTTTTCGGGTCTTGCAGGACCCCGGTTTTCGGGTGGCCTCGGGCACCGCGTCGGCGGCTTGAGGACTCGTTGCCCGGCGGGGCTCAGCGCTGTGCCGTGGCCCGCTCTCGCGGCAGCAGGAACCAGGCCGCGACCAGTGCCGCGAGGAAGACAGCCGCCGCGACCAGGAAGCCGGTCTGCATCGCCTCCGCTGTGTCGTGGGCGCGCAGGGCGGGGCGGACAACGTGTTCGTGGGCAAGGATGACCGCACCCACCACCGCGACCCCGAGCGTCCCACCGAGTTGGCGGACCGTCTGGACGATGCCGGAGGCCTGCGGCCGCTCGGAGGCCGGCACCCGGCTGAGCGCGTCGGTGTTCACGGGCGAGAAGACCAGCCCCAGGCCGAGACCGACCAGCACCATGCCCGGCAGCTTCGAGAAGTACTCGATGTGCGGCAACGCCAACGCCCACTGCGACGATCCGACGGCGGCCAGGGCGAGCCCGGTCAGTACCGGCGCGCGCACTCCCGACCGGTCGTACCAGCGGCCCGCGATCTGGGCGCCGGCCATCAGCGGCACGATCATCGCGAGTGAGGCGAGCCCGGCCCGAACGGGGCTGTAGCCCAGCAGGTCCTGGGTGTACAGCGTGGAGAAGAGCACCATCGCCAGCAGGCTGAACTGTGTGGCCAGCAGCACCCCCACGTCGCCCACGAAGCCGCGGTGCCGCAGCAGCCGGACCCGGACCAGCGGATCCGCCGACCGCAGCTGGATCAGCACGAAACAGACGGTGACCGCCAGCCCGACCGCCAGTACGAGCAGCGTGCGCGCGCTGTCCCAGCCCCACTGGCCGGACTGCTGCAACGCGTACACCGTGGTCCCGATGCCCGAGATCAGCAGCGCGACGTGTACCGGGGACAGCGACAGCCCTGGTTGCGCCGGGTTCGCCGGGCGGGCGCGGCGCACCAGCAGCAGCGCCGCCAGGCCGACCGGCACGTTGATCCAGAACACTGCCCGCCAGCTGACCCACTCGGTCAACGTGCCGCCCAGCAGCGGGCCGAGGGCCAGGAAGATCTGGCTGATGCCGGTGTAGACACCCATGGCGCGTCCGCGCATCGCGGCCGGAAAGGCGTCCATGACGATGCTGGCGCTGACGGGCATCATCAGCGCCGCGCCGCAGCCCTGCGCGACCCGTGCGGTGATCAGCCAGGCCTGGCCGCTGGAGCCTGCCGGGGCGAGCCCGCACAGGGCCGAGGCGGTGAAGAACACCGCGACTCCCACCCGGAAGGTGGTGACCGGTCCGAGCTTGGAGCCCAGCTTGCCGCCCAGCGCCACGGTGGCGGCCATGGCCAGCACATAGGCGTTGACCACCCACTGCTGGCCGGACGCGGACAAGGGCAGCTCGCGGGTCATGGTCGGCAGCGCGACCGACACGACGGTCTGGTCCAGCATGATCATCGACAGGCCGCCGGTCATGGCCACCAGGACGGTCCACGCGGCCCGGGTCGGCCGTCCGGTCCCGGCTTCCGGCCGGGTGGTGACCGCGCTCACGCACCCGCCCCGGGCTTCTCGCGGACCCGCCGGCGCCGGCGATCTGCTCGGTACGCCGGAAGCCGAAGAGCACGAGCAGGATCGGCGCGACCCAGTTGAGCAGGAGGTTGACCTGGCCGCCGTGGCCGGCGGCGATGGCAGCGCCGGCCGCCAGGTGGCACGCGGCCGTGCCGAGGATGACGCCGGCCCACAGCAGCGAGATGCGGCGGTTGACGGCCCGGAAGAGCGGGCTGCCCCAGTAGCGGCGGTCGATACCGGCGCGCGCGTACTGCTCGGTGAACGGCACGGTGAACACCGACACCAGCATGATCAGGGCCAGGGCCAGGGCCGAGCCGCCACGGCCGTAGTCCACGAGCAGGCTCTGGGTGTGGTGGTCGCCGGTGAACCCGACGGCCGCGATCACGCCGAAGGTGGCGACCCCGGCGGCGTCGATGGTCTTCAGGCCGTCGGTCCGGGCGCCGCGGATGGTCAGCAGCAGTGAACCGACGCAGGCGGCCAGGGCGGCGTAGCCGACGGCGCCGGCGCCGAGGCGCTGGGCGATCATCGAGAACAGCACCCACGGCACCAGGCCGAGGAGCAGGTTCTTGGACTTCATCGTGGTCTCCGGGATCGAGTGGGTGGGACGCTTCCCACTCTCCGTGCCGCGGCGGGCGCGATCATCCGTCGGATGGCAGAGACTTTCGTGCCAGTCGCGCGCCGCTGACCTGCGCCTGGCGCGTACCCGCGGGACCTGGCCGCGATCTCAGCGCGGCTGCGCGCCGCGGGCCGCGACTTCAGCGCGGCTGCGCGCCGTCGGCCCGGGCCGCGGTGGCGGCGGCCAGTTCCAGGCGGTTGCCCAGGCCCAGCTTGACCAGCGCGTGCGAGACATGGGTCTGCACCGTACGCGGGGAGATGTGCAGGCGCCGGGCGATGTCGGGCCCGGACAGCCCCTCCGCCACCAGGTGGGCGACCTGCGTCTCGGTCGGGGTGAGGCTCTCCCAGCCGGCCGTCGGGCGGCGGCGGCCCACCCCGGAGCCGAAGCGCACGCCCGCGGCGCGCAGCCGGCCGACGACCCGGGCGGTAACGGCGTCCGCCCCGGCCTGTGCGGCCCGCTCCAGGGCCCGGCGGCCGAGTTTGCGGGCCAGCTCCTTGTCACCGAGCCCGGCGGCGGCGACAGCGGCCTCCTCCCAGGCGGCCAGCTCGGTCAGCGCGTCGTCCACGGCCGCGGCCCGGGCCGCGGCGGAGGTCGCCGCCTCGACGATCCCGTCCAGGTCGGCGCCGGTCAGGGCCTCGGCGAGCAGGACGGAAGGCTCGGTGGCCGGGCTCAGCGGCCGGGGCAGCCGGGCCAGGTCGCGGGCGATCGCCGCCCGCAGGCCCTCGTCGGCCGCCCGCAGGGCAACCCGGGCCAGCTCCGGGGCGGTCGTGCCCAGCCACATGAAGCAGTGCTGCGCCGCCGCCCGCTCCCAGACCGTGCGGGCGAGCCGCGCCGCCTCGGTGTGCCGCCGCCTGGCTTCCAGCAGGGCACCCGCACCCGGTCCGGCTGCGGGATGCCGAACTGCAGCGGCCGTGGCTGCGCGTCCCACTGGTCCAAGCGCCGCTCGGCGGCGTCCAGTTCCCCGCGCAGGACGTCCACCAGGGCGCGGGCCCCGACCGCGGAGGAGACCCAGGCGATCTCACCGGCCTCGGCCAGGTCCAGGGCGGTGTCGAAGGTGGCGGCGGCGTCCGCGAGGCGGCCCGAGACCAGGTCGATCGAGGCGGCGATGAACTGGTGCGCGGTGGTCTGCCAGGCGGCGCCGCGCTCCTGGCGCAGCCGCTCGACCTCGCGCAGCGCCACCTGCGCGGCCGCCGGTCCGCCGCGGTACAGCTCGATGAGCGGCGGCCACACGTCGCCGGAGCTGCCCTCGTACGGGTCGACGTGAGCGGCCATGTGCAGCCGCGACGCCTCCCAGGCCAGCTCGACGGCGACCTGCGGAGCGCCGGTCAGCCAGTTCCGGACGGCCTCGGTGACCAGGCCGGTCAGGGTCAGTGTGTGCGGGTCGGGGACCGGCGGGTGCAGCGCCAGCGGTTCGAGGCCGCCGAGCTGCACCAACTGCCGGCGGTGGTCGGTCAGGACGGCGCGGACGTGCTCCGGCGTCGGCTGTGCCAGCGTGCGGTCGACCATCTCCAGCGCCGACTCGGTGTCGCCGCGGGTGGTGGCCGCGAAGATCAGCACCCGGTTCAGCGCGACGGCGTCCGCCGGATCGGTGGCCAGGGCGAGCGCGGTCCGCGCGGTCTCCTCCGCGCGGCGCATCTGCCCGGAACGTGCCAGCGCCCGGGTACGCCCGATCGCCAGCTTCACCGCGGCGGCCGCCGACCCGTCGGCGGAGCCGGACGCGTCCGCCAGCAGGTCGGCCTCCACCGCGGGCGCGTACTCCAGCTCCGGTCCGGCGGCCCGCAGCGCCGCCAGCACCTCCTCCAGCGGCGCTCCCGAGGCGATCACATGGTGGGCCCGGCCTGCGGCGTCGATGTGCCGGGCGGCGGCGGTGTGCAGCAGCCGCAGCAGGGGCGCGGGGGTCCGGCTGCGTACCGCTTCGCGGTAGCCGTCATGGGTGAACGCGAGCCTTCCGCCGGACCCGAAGACCAGGACGCCGCGGTCCAGCAGCCACTGCACCGGCTCGACCGCGGCGACGGGCTCCAGCCCGCCGATCGCGGCGACATCCTCCACGGTGGCCGGCCCACCGGCCACCGCCAGTGCTCGCACGACCTGCCGGGCCGGGCCCTCCAGCGCCGCCAGCTGCGCCTCGACCACGTCCTGCGGCCCGCGTGCCGCCGCGGCGGACGCCGCCTGCCCGGGCAACAGGTCGAGCGGCCCGTCCGGGGTGAGCGCGCCGGAGCGCCGCAGGTCGTCCAGGGTGGTGACGGCGTGCAGGGCGCTGCCCGGGTGCCGCAGCAGCACCGGCCGCAGGGACGGTCCGGGCCAGCGGCCGGTGCGGTCGTGCACGAGTGCGTCCAGGTCGATCGCGTCCATCTCGGGCAGGGCCACCTCGCGCACATCGGACCGGCGCAGCAGTCGGGTCAGATGCTCGCGCTCCGGCAGCGGGCGCCGGGTCACCAGCAGCGCCAGCGGCAGGTCCCGGGCGGCGGCGGCGATCAGGTCCAGGACGGCCAGCGAGGCCGCGTCGGCCAGGTGGGCGTCGTCGGCGGCCAGCACCAGCGGGCCGCTCGCGCACATCGCGTCGAGCCGGTCCAGCAGCCGGCGGTCGGTATCCGGTAGCAAGGGCCGGTCCGGCACCGTCCCCAGCAGGTCCGCCGCGAAGGCGTAGGGACGACGGACCGACATCTCGCTCGCAGCGGCGCTCCGCACGGGCACACCCGCCCCGACCTGCGCGCGCCGGAGCGTGTGGCTCTTGCCCGCGCCCCCTTCCCCGGTCACCACGAACACCGAGGGGCGTCCGGCAGCGCGGTGGCGAGCGCCCGGGCGACCCCGGCAGCCAGGAGGGCGTCCACTGCGCGGCGACTGCGGGCGGGCGGTTCGGGGCTCATGGGGAATGCCTCACATGGCACATCTCGGAAGATTTATTCACCAGGACTCTAACTATACTTGAGGCAATTATCGTCCGAGTGGCGCCACTGCTACCGTGGGGGCATGGCTGAGCAGCTCGGATTGCGGGAGCGGAAGAAGCAGCGCACCCGGCAGACCATCGCCGACACGGCGATCGGACTGTTCCTGAGCCGCGGCTTCGACGACGTGTCGGTGGCGGAGATCGCCGAGGCCGCCGAGGTCTCCAAACGCACGCTGTTCGCCTACTTCCCGGCCAAGGAAGACCTGGTCCTGCACCGGTTCGCCGACCACGAGGACGAATCCGCCCGCGTGGTGCGAGCGCGTCCGGTCGCGACCGACCCGCTGAGCGCGCTGCACGCGCACCACCTCGACGGCCTGTCCCGGCAGGACCCGGTGACCGGGCTCACCTCCGACCCGCAGAGCCTGGCCTTCCTGCGGCTGCTCAACGAGACCGCCGGCTTACCGAGCGGCTGACCCGCTACCAGCGGCGCAGCGTGGCACTCCTCGCCGAGGCACTCCGGGAGGCAGGGGCCGACGAACTCACCGCCCGGCTGGCGGCAGAGCAGATCATCACCGTCCTGCGCGCGCTGGCAGAGCGCAACAGCCGCCAGTTGCAGGCGGGCCGGCCGGCGGACGAGAGGTACCCGGAAGCCGTGGCCGAGGCCGACCATGCCTTCCGGCTGCTCGGCCAGGGCCTGGCCCCGGCCCTCCCCGCCCTCCCGCCGGGCACGGCCGGTAGCGGACCCGGCGTCAGCCGGTGCGGCCCGGTAGCGCACCGGACGAGACGCACGGCGGTGCGTCGTCGGGTGGACGAGGGCCGCGCTGCTGGGGTGCTGTGGGGCGGCTGGGGTTGGGAGGTGAGGTGCCACCAGCCGCAGGCGCTGCCGCGGTGACGGCGCACTTCGAGAACCAGACAGCGCCATCAACCGACCCGGCCAAGGGCCTCAAGGCCACCCCGGCCACCCCGGCCACCCCGGGGACCTTGAACGTCGTTCACCGGCCTGTGACGTCAGACATGTTCCTGCTCGCCCGAATCCTCGACGGCTGCGGTCCGGGCGCGGCGGCGGCCCAACACGGTGCATCCCACAGTCACCAGGCCGATGGCGACGACCTTGGCGGCACCGTAGTAGCCGGACGCCAGGTCCTCCGGGGTGCCGGGCAGCCGGAAGAAGAGCCACACCGCCGCGGCTCCCCCGAAGACGATCGCTACGAGCGCCCCCACATCCCGAGCCCCACCCACCAGGGCCCCGGGACGCAACCCGCTGTCCGGCCTGCTCGGCGTCACTGTCGGTCATAGTCTGTTCCCCCTGGGCATGCGGCGGCGGTGGCGGTGACGTCGCGAGGTAGGACGCAGGCCCGGTGCGAATGGTTCACACCGGGTCAGACACTCCCCGCTGGAGTCACCGTCCTGCCGCCGGCGAAATCCGCTGTTGAAGACGTTCGCTGACGCCACACCGGTCCTGGAGCGCATCCGGGTGCCCGCACAGGCGTTGGCAGGCCGCGCCGGGGCCGGACCGGGTGCCAGCGGACAGTGCTTACGGGTCCGAGTCAACGCGACTACCTACGTAGACGTGGGACCCGCTGCACGATTCCGGAGAAGTCCGATCAGATCCGCAACCGCAGGAAGCCGGGCGCCCACGGCGGCCGCCGCCGAAGTTCGACAGGACCGACCGCCGCGAGCGCCACGTGGTCGAGTACGCGATCAACCGCCTCAAGCGCCACCGTGCAGTGGCCACCAGGTACGACAGACTCGCCGTCCGCTACGAAGCGACCGTCACCATCGCCGTCATCAACGAGTAGCCGTGACCTCGCCGGCCAAGCCCGGTCAGCGAGAAACGCGGTGTCGCTGCAGCTCGCCAAGCGCTTAGCCTGTGACGCATGCATCAGCCCCGCAGGCGCGACCGGCACCTGGCCGCCGTGTTCCGTCGGAGCCGGCCCCGCGCCCCGCGTTCCGGCACACACTCGTGGGCGCTGACGTGGTCCTGGTTGGCTACTTCTCCGCGAAGCAGAAGGACTTCGAAACACTCATGGCGTCGGCAGCCATGCGACTGGCAGCGCGCGGCGCTCAGGTCGTCGTGCAGATTGTGCAACGACGAGGCGTCTCGGACGGCGGGGTCCAGAAGATGGGTCTGCCCTACTCCTCGCGGACCCTGCTGAGCTACGGAAAAGTCCGCGAGGCAGCTCAGACCTGCGACCGCGCCAACGCTGACGCAGTGATCTTCCTGGCCTCCTTGACCGAGCGCCAACAGCGCACGCTGACAGACATGCCTGGTCGCCCCGCCCTGAGCCTTTCCGACATCCTGACTGTCGACTGAACGCTCCCTCGAAGGGGCCTTTGAAGCAGGCCCTAATCGGCTACAGCCCGTCCTGCCGACTGTGGAAGCATGCCGGTCATGCGCTCCTGGAAATCCCTGAGAAGCGAGTCCCAAACCGAAGGTAGGGTCACGTTTTCCCAGGTGAGGTGTGTGGCCGTCGGTCGGTAGGCATGCTCGGAGCGTCGTGTCGGTGCGGGGCGTGCTGGGAGGTGGCGGATGCCGTCGGTGCTGGGAGTGTTGGAGCGGCGCGAGCGGGTGGCGCTGGCCCGGGCAGAGGAGTTGCGGGCCGAGTTGGAGCGGCTTCAGGCTGCTGTGGCCGAGGCGGATGAGGCCGCGCGGCGCGCGGTTATCGCCCGCGAGGAGACGGTCGTGGCCTTGGCTGAGGCGGCCGAGGAAGCCGTCGTGGTCGGTGTGCCGGTGAATTTGCCGGCCGCGGGTGTTGCTGGGCCGCGGGTGGAGGTCCCGCTGTGGTGCGAGGGGGTGGGGATCGAGGTGCTGCCGCCCGAGTGCGCGCGGATCGTGGCCCTGGTCCAGGAGGATGCCGCCGGTGGCGGGGACGGAGTGCGGGCACGGGCGATGCGCGAGCATCTGGGCTGGTCAGCCAGTGATGCGCGGGAGCAGGCAGCGCGGTTTCGGGCGAAGCGGCTGGTCGAGCGGGCTGGTTGACCGAGGGGCGGCCAGGGCTGTTCAGGCCGCGGGCCGCTTGACGCGGCGCGGTGCTGGTCGGCCGGAGCGGGCCAGGCGGCGGGTGGCCGGGATGCTCGCGGCCCACCAGGCCATCGCCTCGGCACTGTCGATGCGGGTCTCGTAGTCCCGGGCCAGCCGCCGGGCCCGGATCAGCCAGGAAAAACTGCGCTCCACGACCCAGCGGCGCGGAAGCACCACGAACCCCTTGGCGTCGTCGCTGCGCTTGACGACGGTCAGCGCGAGGGTCAGGACGGCGTGGGCGAAGGTGACCAGCCAGCCGGTGTAGGCGCCGTCGGCCCAGACCAGAGTGATGCGGTGGTGTTCGGCGCGCAGTTGTTCCAGGAGGTCGCGGCCGGCGTCGTTGTCCTTGACCGACGCGGCGGTGACGATCACGGCCAGCAGCAGGCCGAGGGTGTCCACGGCGATGTGTCGTTTGCGGCCGTTGATTTTCTTCCCGGCGTCGTAGCCGCGGGTGGCGGCGCCGACGGTGGCGTCAGCCTTGACCGACTGCGAGTCGATGATCGCGGCGGTGGGTTCTTCCTTCTTGCCGGCCAGTTCGCGCAGCATCTTGCGCAGTCGGCCGTAGAGCTCCTTGGTGTAGTCGTTGTCGCGCCAGCGGCGGAAGAACCGGTATGCCGCTCGCCACTTGGGGAAGTCGGCGGCAGGCCGGCCCAGCGCACGCCCTCGGTGACCAGGTAGCGCACGGCGTCGATCATCTGCCGGTGGCAATAGCCCTCCGGGCGGCCGCCGCGTCCGTTCAGCCAGGCCGGGACCGGCAGCAGCGGCCGCACGATCGCCCACTCCGCGTCGGTCAGGTCGGAGCCGTAGCGGCGGGTTCGGTCGGGCTGGTCAGCGGCATTCCCGAGCCGGTGTGCGAGGCAATCGCACGACATGCCGGAGCTGGACGCGGACGGAGCGAACACGGCACAGTGGGACACCAGGGCCTCCTGATGGTTCGTTGACTCGACATCACCGAACTGCGCAGGAGGCCCTTCTTCTATGCGCCGGCCGCGGAGCGATCACCCGAACGAGCCTGATAGGCACGGAAGTTCGAGTGTCAGTCGTGTCCCTCGGTTTGGGAATCGCTTCTGAACCTTGCCGAGCAGGCACTCATGCGCCACGCCCTCTGGAACTGGTCCCTGACTGCAGTGATCCAGGACTACGGCGCGGCCCTGCGCTGGGCGGGTGCGGGGACGGCGCCGCCCCCGCGCAGTTACACCGAGGATGAGCAGCGCGCCTTGGTCCCGCAGCTCGCAGCTGTGGCGGTCGATCTCGTGGAGCGGGGACTGCTGAGCGTTCTCAGGGGGAAGATGTTCCGGGACCCTGCCGCCTCGGTGGTGGCCGAGACGGAACTCCGGCAGACCCTGGCCGATTCGTCCTACTGGCTGTGGTCCCCGGTGCTCAGTGGGTGCTGTCCCTCACAGTGCCGCCGTCCGCTGACGAAGACTGGTTCGACGGCAGGTTTCCGCCGGTCGACACCAGTGTGCTTGCCACCTGGGACGAACTCTCCCTGGAGCAGCGCGAGGTCCTGGTCTGCGCCAAGGAGGCCAGCGGCTGGTTCACCGGGCCGTTCGGTGTCTGGGAGGACCCGCCACGGGAGCTGGACGCCGACCAGCGCCTCGCCTGGGTCAAGGAGCAGATCGCCCCGCTGGTGCCCTTCGTCCGCGACGGCTGGATCGAGGTCCGTCATCACCCCGTCGAGGACAGCGACGCTTTCACCGTGATCGGCCTCGACGAACTCCCCACGGCTCTGGCCGACCCCACTGTCCGCTACGACGGGGACGCCTGGGGCGTCGGCGTCAGCTGCACCTTCACCGACGTTGGGGAGGCCGTCTGGAATGCTGCCTGGGCCCGGACGTGGGCCCAGCGCCTGCGTCTCGACTGACCCGGAGGGCGGCCGCTGCCAGGGCGCGCCGGTCCGGGTCCGCCGACGTAAGCCGTTGATCAGCAGCCGTTTGCACGGTCGGGATCAATATCCTGACTGCGCTGACCGCAGTGCCCCTGGCCCCAAGCCCTGACAGCAGCTTTGGGAATGGCCCGGACCGGTCGGCTGCGCCGCTACGGCAGGTCCCGGCGCATCAGGTCGGTGTAGGTCTCGCGGCGCACCACGGCGCGGTGTGTGCCGGCGCGGACGAAGACCACCGGCGGGCGGCGGGCGCCGTTGTAGTTGTTGCTCAGCGCATAGGTGTAGGCACCGGTGACCGGCACGGCGATCAGGTCCCCGACGCGCGGGTCCGCCAGCGGGACGCCGGCGCTGAGGATGTCGCCGGACTCGCAGTGCCGGCCCACCAGGCGGCACAGTTCGCCGTCACCGGTCGGGCGGCCGGCGACGGCGGCCTCGAAGCGCTGCTGGTACAGGGAGACTTCGAGGTTGTCGCCCATGCCTCCGTCGACGGCGACGAAGGTGTGGCCTCCGCCGCGCTTGACGGAGACGACCCGGTACAGCGAGACGCCGGATTCGGCGACCATCGAGCGGCCCGGCTCGATGAGCATGCGGGCGTCGGCGGGCAGCAGGCGTCGGGCGACGTCGGTGACGGCGTCGAGGTACGCCTCCACCGTGGGCGGCCGGTCGGCGTAGGTGTAGCGGGAGCCGAGGCCGCCGCCCAGGTCGTAGACGGCGAACTCGCCGAGTTCGGCGACCGCCTCGACGGCCTGCGCGAAGGGTGCGAGGTCCAGGATCTGCGACCCGACGTGCACGTGGACGCCGTCCAGACGCAGCCGGTCGCTGCCGCGCAGCCGCGCGATCGCCGCCCGGGCCTGCGGCAGGGGCAGACCGAACTTGGAGCCGTTCTGGCCGGTGGACACGGCCTCGTGGGTGTCGGGGCGGATGCCGGGGGTGACCCGGACCAGTACTCCCTGCTCCGCCGCGGTGCCGGCGAGGATCTTCTCCAGCCGGTCGATGTCGTCGAAGTTGTCGACGACGACTGTCCCGGCACCGGCCTCGACAGCGAGGCGCAGCTCCTCCTCGGTCTTGGCGTTGCCGTGGACGACCAGGCCGGCCGGGTCCGCGCCTGCGGCGAGGGCGAGGGTCAGCTCGCCGCCGCCGGCCACGTCGATGCCGAGGCCCTCCTCCGCGAGCAGCCGGATGACGGCGGTGCAGGGGAAGGCCTTGGAGGCGAAGACAGCGCGGGAGTTCGGCCAACGGACGGCCAGGCCGTCGGCGTACCGGCGGGCGCGGGCGCGGACCGACGCCTCGTCGAGGATCAGCGCGGGAGTGCCGTAGGACTCGGCGAGTTCGGCTGCCGGTACGCCGCCGATCACCAGTGCGCCGTTCCCGTCCCGGGTGGTCCCGGGCGGGAACAGTCCCAGCAGTTCCCGGCCTGCCTGCGTCTGCGTCGTTGCCATCGGCTCTCCTTGTGCCACTGATCCGTCCCGCTCTCCGCCATGCTCCCGCTACGGCCGCTTCGGATCATCGTTGACAACGTCAATACGGGTCTCCCAGACTTGTCGCACACAACAGTCCTTCGAGTCGGGGGTGCACCATGCGGGAGTCCGGCGCTCGGGACACCTGTCCGTCCGTCAGCTCGTGGACAACATCGGCCCGGCGCTGCTGCGCCTGGTCCAGGAGGGGACCGGCGGCGGCGGGCCGCTCACCGACATCGCCATCCATGCCCCGGGTGCGCCGACACAGCTCGGCCCCGGGTGCGTGGTGCTGGGGGTCGGCGTGACCACGGAGGCCGAGCTGCGCGAGCTGACCGCGGCCATGCGGCAGGCCGGCGCGGAGGTGCTGGCGGTGAAGACCCCGGTGCCGCCGTCGGCCGACGACAACCCAGCGATCATCGAGGTCAACCGGGACGCGTCCTGGATGCACGTGGCGACGACCGTCCGTGAGCAGCTGCTCGAGTACGCGAGGACGCGCGTGCGCTCGGCCGGCAGCGGCGCGGAGCTGTTCGCCCTGGCGAACGCGGTCTGTGAGGCCGTCGGCGCCCCGGTCACCATCGAGGACCGCTTCTCCGCGCTGGTCGCCTGGTCGGAGGGGCAGGAGCGGACTGACTCCGAGCGGATCGAGACCATCCTGGGGCGGGCCGTGCACCAGCGGACGCTCGCCGAACAGCGCGAGCGTCAGGAGTTCGAGCGGCTCCACGCAAGCAGCGAACCGGTGTACATGGAGGCGACCGGGGCTGATCAGCTGGCCAGGGTGGCGATCGCGGTCCGGGCCGGTTCGGACGTCCTCGGCTACATCTGGGCCGCCGTCACCGGGCCGCTCGACGAGGCGGCCACAGCACGGCTGCGCGAATTGGCGCCCGTGGTCGCGTTGCAGTTGGTCGGCCTGCGCACGGAGACCAGTTACGCCCGCCGCCAGCGCGGCGAGCTGGCCGCCGCGGTACTCGGCGGGGCGGCCGACCCGGTGGAGGCGAGCCGGCTCCAGCTGGGCTCCGGCCCGGTCTGCGTCCTGGCCGCGGCCCCGCGGCTGGCCGGGAGCGGGAGCACGGGCTCCGACGCGCTGGACGCCGCCGGTCTGCGCCGGTTCGCGGACACGCTGGAGTACTTCCTGGCGGCCGTGCACCCGCGCTCGGCGGTGGTGGCGGGCACCGGAGCGGTGTACGTACTGGCGGCCTGGCCGCCGAACCACACCACAGCCCTGGAGTCGGCGCTCGCCCTGGCCCGCGACTTCCTCGCGCGGACCCCACTGGCCGGTGACTACGTGGTCGCTGTCGGCGGCCCGGCCGAATCGATGGGCCGGATCGCCGATGTGCGGGCGCAGGCGGACGCCGCGCTGCGGGCGCTGCGGCACCCGGCCGTCCGCGGTCCGGCCGTGCGCACCGTGGAGGACATGGCGCTGGCGGTGCTGCTGCTGCACCTCGCCGACGCGACCGAGGCGCTCGGCCTGCCGGACGCCGGCGGCGCACTGTACCGGCTGCGCCAGGAGGAGGGCCAGGACGGTCCGCTGGCGGAGACGCTGGCCGCCTATCTCGCCGCCGCGGGAGCCACCGACACCGCGGCGGAGGCCCTGCACATCCACCCCAACACCATGCGCTACCGGCTGCGCCGTATCCGTACGGTCTCCGGGCTGGACTTCGCCGATGCCGACGCCATGCTGCTCGCGCACCTCCAGCTGCGGGTGCGCGAGCTGCGGACGGGCGCTTCCCAGGGCCCGGGCTAATCCCGGAACGAGCGCGTGTAGCGGCACCCGTCCAGGTCGACCCAGAGCACCGCGCCGTCCAGGGAGGGGCCGGACGTCAGGCGCTCCGGCAGCCGCGGGTCGGCTCCGATGCGGAACGTTCCGTCGTCGAGCGGGACGAGTTCCGGCTCGTCGCAGGGCGCTTCCACGCCGGTCGCGGCAATCATGTGCAGTCGTCCCGCCCTCTGCACAATCCTGAAGCTGGGATACCAGGGGGTGTAGCTCCGGTAGTGACCTGCCAGTGCATGCGGGGCAGCGGTCGGCACAGCGGGGCTGGAGCCCAGTGACTCGGGTCCGTGGAGCCAGCGTCCGTCCAGACAGTGGTGGTAGGCGGACCAGCTCGGGTGATCGCACACCAGCCGCCCGTCACCCGCGTCGTACAGCCTGCCGCTCACCCCGTCCGAGGTGAGCGAGAGACGGTCGTCCCCCGTGGCCTCGACGCGGATCTGACGCGGCGCCGTTCCGTGGACCCCGACGTAGCGCTGGGCGTCGGGGATCCGCTCCGGGTCGAACAGCACCGGGTCCGCCGGGGCTCCCTGGACGACGGCGAGCACATGGCGGGCGAAGCGGTCGATGATCTGGCACTCGCCGGGTGCGTTGGTCGCACGGCGACACCGTGCCCGCCGTCGGTGTCGACGGCGAGGTACGAGCGGTACCCGACCATCCCGCCGGCGTGCGTCAGCCAGGTGCGGCCGTCGACCACTTCCACGTCCACGCCGAGCGCGTAGCCGGAACCGGAGCCGGGGCCAGGTCCGGAAACGGGGCCGGGGCCGGGGCCGGCCGCGTCGGCAGGCACCGTCACGATCTCTCGGAAGCGCTCAGGATCGATGATCCTGGTGCCGTCCAGGGTGCCCCGGCCCAGCAGCATGCGGGCGAACAGGCCCAGGTCGGAAGCGGTGGCCAGGACGTTCCCATCGGCCGCCGAATACTCGAAGAAACCGGCCGGCGCGAGCGGGGCCGACGGCAGCGGCGGGCGGTCGTCGCGCTGGAACCGGTACCCGGTGGCAAGTCTGTTGATGTCCCCGTCGGCGATGTCCTCGTGAGTGCCGTCCTCATGGGTGATCCGCGCCGCCGAGTCGCGCATGCCCAGGGGCCTGAGCAGCCGTCCGGCCATGGCATCCGCCAGCGCTTCCCCCGTCACCTGCTCGACGATCAGCCCCAGCAGGTTGTAGCCCTCGTTGGAGTAGTGGAACAGCTCACCCGGTTCGGCCCAGGTCCTCGCATCGCGCAGCGCGTAGCCGCGTGCGGCGGCATCGGGCAGCGCGTCGGCCCCGGCCACCAGACCGGAGGTGTGCTGCAGGAGGTGCCGGACGGTGATCGCGCGGGAGCCGCCGTTCGGGGCGAACCAGGGCAGGTGGTCGGCGACCGCCGCGTCGAGGTCCACCTTCCCCTCGTCCGCCAGTATGCCGAGCAGGAAGGCGGTGAAGGTCTTGCTGATGGAACCGATCTCGAACCGCGTGTGACGGGAGACCGGCGCCCCGGACTCCGCGTTGGCGAATCCGGCGGTGACGAACGCGGACTCGCCGGTCCCGTCGACGACGCTGATCGCGATTCCCGGCACCGGCCACCAGCTCCGCAACCGCTCCGCAAGCCCGCAGAGCACCTCTTGCACATCCTGTTGCACATCCATCAGACGCCCGCCTTCCGCGAACCGTATCCCGCGAACCGGTCCGGACCCAGCTCGACCTGGGAGAAGTCGATCTCCGCGTCCGGCCGGTCGCCTTTGACGAACCGTCGGCACCACGGGTACAGCAGCACGGCCAGCAGCGCCACCGCGAGACTCGTGCCGAACATCGCGGCGTCGTCGACCGCCGTACTCCACGCCATGTACACGATCATCGCTGTGGGCAGCAGGACGACCAGGACCGCGCCAGGCCAGCCGCCGGGGACCCGGAACGGCCGGAGCATCTGCGGATACCTCCAGCGGAGGACCAGGAAGGCCGCGAATTCCAACAGGATCGCGGCCAGGCTGAGCAGCACCGTGGCCTGCAGGATCGAGCTGAAGTCGACGGCGGAGAGCACGACGACGACGGTGGTGCTCGCCAGCAGCGCACCCACCGGCGTGTGGAACCGTCTGCTGTCCCGGGCCACCCAGCGCGGCAGGTACGCGTCTGCGGCGAGCGCCCGCGGGACCCGTGTGGTCGTCAGCAGGATCGCCATGAACAGCCCCACCAGGGAGAGCGCCGATCCCAGGGAGATCAGCACCTTCAGCCAGATTCCACCCAGGACGTCGCCGACCACGACGAAGTCGCCGTCGACCCAGTCGGCGGGCGAACCCCGGTGCAGCCCGCTGCCGATGGCAGCCGCGGTGGGCAGCAGGTAGGCGGTGATGATCAGCGGAACCGAGATGAGCAGCGCCCGGGTGTAGGTCCGGTGCGCGTCGGCGATCTCGCCCAGCACGGTGCTCGGGCCGTCGAAGCCGAGATACAGCCACACGATCACGCTGAGCGCGCCGGCCACCGACTCGTGGACGCTCAGCCCCGGCACCATGAAAGGCGAGAGCACGTTGATCCCGCTGCCGACCGCATGCCGGATGCCGAGGACCGTCAGCACCGCGAACGGTGCCAGGATCAGCAGCATCATCCCGACCGAGTACTCACTCACCGCCTTGGAGCCGCGGTAGTTCAGGTACGCCATCGGGACGATGAGGGCGACGGTGACGATCCAGTGCAGGTCCACGACGAAAGCGCCGTGGAACAGATCCACGATCACCAGCCCCTTCCCACGGGCCATGTCCGGGACCCAGGTGGCAAGGTAGTCGACCAGCATGATCGGGTAGAGGGCCAGGTTCAGCACCGACCCGACCGAGTTCCAGGCCCCGAACACGAATGCCGCACCTCTGCCGAGCGCGATCTTCACCCAGTAGTAGTAGCCGCCGTCGACCGGTATCGCGGCGCTCAACTCCGCTGCCACCAGCGCGTTCGGCACGCCGAAGACCAGCGGCACCAGGACGATCAGCAGCAGGGTCATGCCAGGACCGGCACTGGAGATCGAGGCCTCGAGCCCGAAGGGGCCCCCGGACACAGTGAAGAAGAAGATTCCGACCAGGGGCAGCACGCCGAGCGTGCGTCTGCCCACCCCGGGCGCCGACCGCGTGACTTGCGACGGGATCAGTTCGGTCATCCTGGGCTCCACTCTCCGTACCTGCCTGGTCGGCACAACGTACGGGGGCGTCACCGGGCCGTCCTCGTCGTAAGCGCCAAAGCCGAGGCCCGTCAGTTGTCGCCGCCACCAACGCCGGTCACAGCGGACGTCAGCTTTGCTCCGGTCATCCCGGCCACGCGGGCAGCGGCGACGCCAGGACCGGCCTCAGTCGGCACTCCACGAGAACCCCTGCAGCCCGCAGCGGCCCCCTGCCTTCAACCGGCCAAAGCCCCCGCAACACCCGGTGAGCCGAGGCAGGATCATCGACAGCAAGGTGCAGGTGTCGCGCCACCAGCGCTCCACCATCAGCCAGACGCAGGATCACAGGCTCACGGAGATCCACAACCAGTTCGGCCGTCCCGCTCACATTGCACGCCACCGCTTCAGAGCGACCGGGAACATTCCTCACCCCTCGGCCCTTGACGGACAACCGCTCACGGCGGACGCCCTCAACAAGCGCCAGCGGCAATGCGAACTCGTCCAACAGCCCGGCACGGACCCGCAGCACGGTCTGCGTCACCCGATGCGGGTTACGGCGCGTCACGGCACCGAATGTGACGGCTGATTCGATCAGCAAGGCGATCCAGAGAAGGTGCACGAGCCTCCAGGCGGGCGGGACCATCGAGACGTCCATGAGGCCCTCCACGAGAACTTCGGCTCCCACCAGGAGATAGACGACAACGCGCAGGTCAGCCGAGTGGCCCAACGCGGATCCCTCCCCTGAAACCCTGGGACGCCACAGATACGAGCTGATCACGTCCCGCAAGAGCTTCGCTCCCATATTCCACAGACCCGCAACTCGCACTTCAACCTCATACACGTTGCCCCTCCGATGCCAGCTGCGAAGTTCCACCCAGATCATCTTGCCTATGAGCGAGACAACTTGACCAACCGAAGAAGAGCACCAGACTGCAGGAGGACCGGCCGATCGCCTCCAGCCGCTTTCGTACCGCCGCTGAACCATCCCAGTGGGCAACCGCCGCTTCGACGCCCCCGAACTCGTCCACGAAGCCCTCGGGTGACCCCGCCGGCCGTCAGGCCGCCGGGGACTTAGGAGCACAGTGTCGGTCTCATGCTCATGGTGTCGCTTGGATCTGGCTGGACGCTGGGCAGTCATGTGGGCAGGGCGGGATGCTGACGATGTTGAGGAGGGGATCTTCCCCTTCCGGGATCTCGAAGGTGAAGTTGACGCTGGAGGACGGGACCTGGATCGAGCGCTGGGTGCCGAAGGTCAGGGGTTCACAGGGCTGCCAGAGGAGACCGGCTCGGTCGAGGCCTTCGGTCACGTCGGCGTACTTGGGTTGGCCAGGGAATGTCTCCCTGCCGAGCAAGCCGGCCGGGAGATCGACGACGTCACGCCAGGTCTGGAGACAGACCAGGATGATCTTCTTGCAGCTGCAGACGTTGATCTCAAGGTCGCCATAGGCGAACAGACGCGGCCATGACCGGCGTTTTCCGATCACCACTTCGAAGGGTTCGCCGAGTGCTTGGGCGACTGTGTCCAAGGTTGCGCCGTTCGCGACCGGACCCAGGGTCCCCGATCGGGCGAGCTCCGTCAGGACGTCCAGTAGCTCCATGAATCGGGATCCTGTCACCTGCGGTGACGGACTGTCCAACGCCCTTGCGGCGTCTCGACCTGCTGCGGGCGAAAGCCCGGCAGCCACCCCATCTCACTCGGTGGCGTGGGTTTCACGGGTACGCCGTCAGCTGATCAGGCCCCAGGCCAATCGTGGTTGCGCATGATTGTCTCGACGACAGCCGAGGAGCCGATGCTGACAAGGACGCCGGCCTCGCGCCCGTCCGCCATTGTCACCCCGGGCCGCTCCGTCTTGGCTTTCATTCGCTCGAACGTCGTGATCCCGATCATCCCGCCCCCGGCGATGTGCTGCCAGGCGTCAGCGCAGTTCTGCGCCAAGAGCACGATCTCCACCTTGCCTGTGGCCGCCAGCGGTGCCTGAATGTCCAACGTGAGCTTGATCATCGGCTCCTCCGGATGATCAAGACCCGACCAGGCTGCACCGATCGTGGCCATCTCGTGCACCTTGACAGCGCCGTACCTGTCGACAAGGTCGAGCAGCGTCCGCAGCTGCGGAGCCGGGCCGTACGTCGAGTCGTCGTCGTTGATGTAGACCGTGAACATACCCGGCAGCAGCGGCGCGCCCAAGCCGCTGGTCGGCAAAGCCACCCCGGCCCCGGCCGCGAGGACGGTGCCGGCCAGGTAGTCCTGGCGCATCCTGTCGTACTGCTCGTGGTCGCTGAACACCTCCGCCCGGTTCAGCCCGTTGGGCCGCACCCCCGCAGCCTCCGGTTCCCCGGCACCGCGGCCGCGACCCTGCTTGTAACGCCTGGCGTTGTCTCGACCCCGGCCCATCCGCTCGCCTCCCGAACATCGGTTGCGCAGGCCCCCAGCCTCGCACGTACGACCGGTGGGCACACCAGCGAAGTAGCCCGACCTTGCTGCAACTCGGGCACACTCACGGCCGCGGCTTCGCGGTGGGGTCCGTTCCGGGCCGCGGCTCTGTGGTCCGTCCCGTCCAAGTGCCGACCTGGCCCCGCTCTTCCGGCCAGCCGTCGTGAGGCTCAGGAAGCTCGGCAGGGCGCCTTCGACCCCGACACTCTGGGCCGAGATCTGCGACGGTCAGAGATCGGGGAGCAAGGCGGAGGCCCCCGGATACTGACCCTCCTCAAGAGGGAACAAGTACCTGCGCAGGTCGTCGGCGAGTCCGTCCGCGATGTATCCGGCGTAGTCTCGCAGCCCGTCCGCAGCCTCTTGCTCCTCGCGCCTCTCGCTGGAGGACCACACGGGCAACAGCGCCGACAGGTAGTCCACGACCCGTCCGCGTTCCTGCCACCAGTCGCGAACACCTCGCGGAGTCCACCAACGCTCCCCGTCGCAGGGGTAACCCGCGAACGGGTCCTCCGCGCGGCCGTCAGCAAGGCCAGGACGTCGGCCGATGTCGTCAGCTGACGGTAGATGTACTCGGCGAGGTATTCCCCGCCATAGAGCACATGGCGGGGAGCGTGCAGACGGCCAGTCCAGCAGTTGTCGGACATGCCGGTACAGAAGGGACCGGGAACGTTCTGCCGGACGCGGTCCTCCCGGCGCCCGCCGAAAGACCTCTCCGGCTCACCCTCGGGAAGGGCCGACAGCGGATCTCAGCCATGTCCTTCAGCAGTCACCCGCGCAGCACAGGCCGGCGGCTTTCGCCGATGCCCCGCCGACCCGAAGCGGAGATCACGCATCCCCGAGCGCGTCAGTGGCAGCGGACTCACTGAGGTCCGCGAGGGCCCGCAGATCCGGACCGAGATCGCGGCGCGCCGTTCCACCTCGCGGGGACTGCCATGACGGCCTGGATCTGCGCGCCGCCCTCGGCGAGCTGCGTGCCGCCGGTGTGCCGGATGCGGTGGGCCGAGACGGTCGGCGAGTACGTCGGGCATGGTCAGGCTCCCGTACGTGTCACGCCGCCGTCGACGTGCAGGATCTGGCCGGTGATGAAGTCGGCGTCGTCCGAGACCAGGAAGCTGAGGGCGTTGCCGAGGTCCGCGGGGACCGACCGGCGCTTGATGGTCTGCGCGGCCGTCGTGCGGGCGAACACCTCGTCGGCGGTCGGGCCGTTCGTCCTGGCTCGGCTCAGGAAGCCCGCAGTCGCCACCAGGCCGGGCGCGATCGCGTTGACCGTGATCCCGCTGTCGCCCAACTCGTTGGCAAGCGCCCGGGTCAGCGCATGCACGGTGCCCTTGCTCGTCATATACGCGAGGTCCCGGTTCTGCGTCGTGGTGATGCCCGAGCCGGTGTTGACGATGCGCCCCCATCCGGCGGCCCGCATCCCCGGCGCGAACGCCTGGGCGAAGAGCAGGATCGCCTCGACGTTGACCGCCTGCACCTTGCGCCACAGCTCGATCGTCACATCGTCGAGGCTGGTGAAGGGGAAGATGCCGGCGTTGTTGACGAGGATGTCACAGCGCCCGTAACGCTCCAGTACCGTGCCGACTACGGCGTCGACCTGCGACGGCTCGCTGACGTCGCATGCCAGCCCCAGCTTGTCGCCAGCACCCGTCAGCTCCCGCACGGCGTCCGCCGCGCCGTCGATGTCGACAGCGACCACGTTGGCGCCGTCCGCGGCAAGCCGCTGGCAGTATGCGTACCCGATGCCCCGAGCTGCCCCGGTCACCACCGCCGTCTTCCCGTCAAGCCCCACGGGTGAACTCCAGTCCGATCTGGGTGGCGAGCGCGAAGTAGTCCTCGAGGTGCCAGGTCCGCACGATGCGGCCGTCGACCACCCGGTGGAAGTCGGCCGCCCGGAACTCGACCTCACGGCCGGTGCCCTCGACGCCGAGCAGCTCGCCGGTCTGCTTCGCGCGGTTGACCGCGCGCACCGCGACCGTGTCCCCGTTCGCGACGACGTCCTCGATCTCGATGGTCAGGTCGCTGAAAACACCACGAAGGTGAGTGATGCCCGCCTTCCATCCCTTCGGGCCGCCTCCCGTGCGCAAGGGCGGGACTGCCTCCCAGTCGGCAGCGAGGACCTCGTCGACCAGCGCGGTCTCACCGGTGGACAGGGCCTCGTAGAAGCGGCGGACCGCGATCTCATTGTTCGTTGTCATGCAACTCACGCTAGGGACAACCACCCTGGGTAATCAAAGACCCATTCCGCAGCACGTCATACGATTGAGACATGACGGATCTCGACCTTCGACTGGTGCGCTACTTCACCGCCGTCGCGTCACACCTGCACTACGGCCGCGCCGCGGCCGAGCTGCGCATCGCGCAGCCGTCGCTGAGCCGGCAGATCAGCCAGCTCGAAAGCCGGGTGGGTGCGCGACTTCTCGACCGCACGCGGCAAGGAACGCGACTCACCGAAGCGGGAGAGGCGTTCCTCCCCCACGCACGCGCCCTGTTGCGTTCGTCGGAACAGGCCGTGAGTGCCGCCCGGGCCACCGCGCAGCCCACCCGGATGACCGTCGGCTACACCGCGGGGCTGATCGTCACCCCGGCGGTCCGGGACTTGCGGCACAAGCGTCCTGACGCCGACGTACGGACACTGCACCTGGAGTGGAACGAGCCGCGCGATGCCCTGCTCGAACGGCGGGTCGACGCGGCGATCACCCGGCTCCCGCTGCAAACCGACGGCCTGCAGGTGACGATCCTCTACGCCGAGCCGAAGATGCTGCTCGTACCCGTCGGGCACCGGCTGGCAGGTAAGGAGTCGGTCACGCTCGACGACATCGCGGACGAGCCGATCCCCTGCTTCCCTGATCCGCAGTGGAACGCGTACTGGCGCGTCGACCCGCGGCCGGGAGGCCGACCCGCACCCGACGGACCCCCGGTCGAGACCATCGAGGACAAGCTCGAATGCATAGCCGCCGGGCAGGCCGTGGCCATCATCCCGGCCGCCCTGCACACCGGTGGCACCCGGCCCGACCTCACCACCGTCCCGCTGCACGGTGTCGAACCGAGCCACGTCGTCCTGGCAACCCGGGCCGCGGACCCCAGCCGACTGGTAGCCGCGTTCCGTACGTCGACCCGTGACTGCCTGAGCAGTTGATCACGTCAGAGGCTGGTGATCCTGTACCGCTCGGATCCTGGTGCCACGACACGAGAACACAGTGCTGCGCCGCCAGCCCAAGGCACCGGTCCGCTACGAACCCCCGGCCCGGTTCTGGTTCTCGGCCCTGGGCGACGGCCGCCTCCCACCCTTGTCCTCGCCGCCCTGCCCGGCCCGGCCTCGTGGTCCGGGGGCGCCCGTCAGCGGTCGCGTGACCCCCGTCACAAATGTGGCTGCGACACAACGGCCCTCTCGGCACGTCTATTGAACTGAAAGGTGATCACAACGTTCGGGGGAAGGCTCTGCAGCAGACCACAGGGGGAAACGGAACCCCCGAATGCTCCGACAGGTGCTGAACGGGTCCGACCCGTCAGAAGATTCTCAGGCTCCGGCTGCAACAGAATTGTCCAGTCGCGACGTCAGTTGGTCATGGAGCACACGACAGCCCTCGGTACGGCAGCACAGTCGCGGGTCCGGGCACCGGAACCGATCGACTTCCAGGAATTCGCGACAGCTCGGGGCGGGCAACTGTTCCGGACGGCATTCCTGCTGACGGCAGGGGACTCACATCTGGCCGAGGACCTGGTACAGGAGACGCTGGGGCGATGTTCGCCCGTCGGCGACGGCTGCCTCGGCTCGACAACCCCGTCAGCTACGCGCAGACGGTACTGGTCAACATCTTCATATCGCAGCGCCGCAAGCACAGCAGCAGCGAGCGACCAACCGGGATGCTCGCGGAGCAGGAGAGCAGCACAGCCGTGGGCGAGGATCCCGCCCTGCGGGTGACGCTGCTGGCCGCGCTGCGGCAGCTCGCACCGCAGGACCGGGCGGTGCTGGTGCTGCGGTACTGGGAGGACCGGAGCATCGAGGAGACGGCGACGGCCCTGCGGCTCTCATCCACGGCGGTCCGCTCGCGCAGCAGTCGGGCGCTGGAGCGGCTGCGCGGGGTACTGGGCAGCAGCATGGCCGAGATCGCCGAGCACTGACCTCCTGTCCCAGGGGTTCAGAATTCTTACGACAAACAAGACAGAGGTATATGAAGTGTCATCTGACATTGAGGCTGATCTCGCACAGGAGCTCAGAGCGGCGGCCGAGTCGGCTGTCCAGCCCGCCCCCGGGGACATCTACGCCGGGGCGGTGATGCGCGGTCGCCGGATCCGGCGCACGGCCATCGTCCAGCGGACGATGGCGGGCGTGGCCGCGCTCGGCGTGGCCGCTGCCGTGGGAGTGCCGCTGCTGAGCGGTGGCACCGGACCGACCGCGGTCGGGGCCGCGGCCGCGCCCACGGTGAAGATCAAGACCACCCCCACGGCCGACGAGGCCGCGAAGGCCGCGGCGGCCCAGGCCGGCACGGCCTGGATGCCGGCCTACCTGGAGCAGAGCCTGAAGTCGCTGCTCCCGGCCGGTTCCGACACCTCGGTCAAGGACGACTCCGGGGACACCGGCCGTGTCCAGGCCTCGGCGCCCACGCTGGTGAATCTGAAGGGCACGTGGGCGGGCCGGGTGCAGACCGGGCTCAAGACCTCCACCGGCACGTCCGCGGTCGTGCTGATCACCTCGATGGACCACTACCAGGTCCACTGCCCCACCGCTGCCGAGGCGCCCCACGAGAGCTGCACCAAGACGTCCGTCGACGGTGGCACCCTGATCGTGGACCTGGGCTTCAAGAACTCCCTGAACGGTGAGGGCGCCACCATCTGGGACGTGTACTGGTACGGCCCCAGCGGTCAGTCGGTGCACCTGGACCGAGGTCACGGACGCCTCGCACTCGGCGACGCAGCCCGCGGCGCAGGCGCTGACGCCGCAGCAGATGACGGCGATCGTCACATCGCCGGTCTGGGACCGGATCGGTCAGTCGCTCCCCGCGCCCTGCAAGTTCGGCGTGATGGCCGGCCCGGTCAACACACCGACGGTCATTCCGGGCACGGTGGGACTGGTCTGCGCCACCAGCCAGGCCGCCCCATACCCGGGAACGGCGAAGCCGGGATCGTCATCGCCGGCTAGCAGTGGCGAAGCGCGCCCCTGCCCCGGGCCGGACATCCGGCCCGGGGCAGGGCCGCCGCGCATGGGTGCCGCGGCGCGCGGATCGGACGCCGAGGCCCTCGACGAAGGTCCGGCGCGGGCAGTCCGAGGAGACACGATGCCCTGCAAGTCATCACACAGAACGGACGATGCCACCGGAGTGACTGCCTGTCACCACTTCTTGCTCGCCAACGCGAACACCGCCCGCGGCTACGGCATCGGAGTCGGGAAGGCGTCCGAACGGCCCGGCACGGGCCGGCCGCTGGCAGCCGTCACCGACGACAAGGCCGGCGAGGCGCTGGAGCTGCTGTGGGCACCGCGACGGCCGACAGTCGAAGTCACGAGCCTGCTTGCGCCCGGTGGCAGCAGGCGCTGAGCCCGCGATGCGAAGATGGCCGGCATGGACGAGGACAGGCAGCGACGACTGTTACGCGCGCGATTCGACGAGGCGGCGGAGGCGTACGAGCGGACCAGGCCGGTGTGTCCGCCGCAGCTGTTTGACGATCTGATGGACGCGGCGGGACTCGCCCCTGGCGACCGAGTGGCCGAGATCGGCTGCGGCACCGGGCAGGCAAGCGTCCCGATGGCGGAGCGCGGGTTGACCCTCACCGCCGTCGAACTGGGCGCCGATCTGGCGGCCGTGGCCCGGCGCCGACTGGCCGCCTACGGGTCCGCCACGGTCGTGACCTCAGCGTTCGAGGACTGGGAGCCCGGGAGTGCCGCCCCCTTCGACGCGGTCGCCGCCTTCAACTCCCTGCACTGGATCGATCCGCACCTGCGCTACGCCAAGCCCGCCGCCCTCCTCACCCCCGGCGGTCCTGGCCGTCGGCAGCTGCCCCTGGTCGCGGCCACCGGACGCAGACCGCTTCTGGTTCGACGTCCAGGCGGACTACCGGGCCGTCGGCTACCAAGGCGACCCGCCTCCCCCTCCCGAGGCGATCGGCCCCTGGCATTTCCCACCCGAGGCGCGGAACACTTCGACGAGGTGGCGGCCGTACGCCACCCCTTCACCGTCCGCTATCGAGCCGAGGACTACCTGGGCATCCTGGCCTCCCAGTCGGGCACCCGCGCCCTTGGCCCGGAGCGCTCGGCCGAATTCCTCGACCGGGTGCGACACCGCCTGGACTCCCGCAGCGTGCGCGAGGTGACGGCCACATTCGTCGGCCGCCTCACCGTCGGACGACGAGCGCCCACCCCCCTCCGCTGAACTGCGCCCGGGCAGCACGGCAGCACCCAGGCCTCCGCCGGTTCGGCAAACGCCAGGGCTTGGCGCACGGATCCGGCATACAAATGTTCCTCATGCCCCGACCTGGGCAAAGACCAGTTCTACGGCCACATCAAGCCCAGGAAGCACCGCACCGGGTTCCTGGAGTTCTGCCGCTACCGGCGCAGCCCGCACCAGCCCCGGACCCTCATCGCGATCGTGCCCGACAACTACTCCCCGCGCCTGAGCACGAACAAGGACACCCGCGTCGGCAACTGGGCCGAGGCGAACCCCGGGCTCCAGGGCCTCCGCTGCACCCGCGGCGGGTGCAGGATGCGGTGGGTCCACTTCCCGACAGTTCGGGAGTGAGGCCGGCAGAAGGCGCGAACTGGTCGCTGTGCTGACGGTACGTCGACATCGTCCGGGCGGGACAGCCGCCCGAGCTGGGGCCCTTGCAAACGCCGACCCGACCGGAGCGGGCACAGGAAGTCGGGTCGGGGACCAGGGAGGATTCCTAATGTGGACGACGTGAGGAAGGACGTCCCGAGGGATGTCCGAGAAGAAGCCAGGAAGGACTCTGCGTGCTCGAGTCGCTGAACGAGACCCTGGGGTACATCGAGGAGCACCTGCGCGAGTCGATCGACGTCGCGGAGCTGGCGCGGATCGCGCTGACTTCGGAGTACCACCTGCGGCGGATGTTCTCGGCGCTGGCCGGGATGCCGCTGTCGGAGTACGTCCGGCGCCGACGGCTCACGATGGCTGGGGCCGAGGTGGTCTCGGGGGAGCGGACGCTGCTCGACATCGCGGTGCGGTACGGCTACGGCTCCGGGGAGGCGTTCGCGCGGCGTTCCGCGCGATGCATGGGGTCGGGCCCGGGGAAGCGCGGCGCGACGGTCTCGTGCTGCGCTCGCAGCCGCGGATGTCCTTCCGGCTCGTCATCGAGGGAAGGAGTGTCATGCAGTACCGGATCGTGACGAAGGACCGGTTTGCGATCGTAGGCCGGATGGCCACGGTTTCGCAGATCAACGAGGGGGTGAACCCGCACATCATGGAGATGGTCAAGGAGATTGATCCGGACACCATGGCCAGGATCGCCTCACTGTCCGACCAGGAACCCTCCGGCGTGGTCTCGGCAACCCGGCCGCACGACGAGGACAACCATCAGGAGGGCAGCCCGCTCGACTACTACCACGCGGTGGTGGCCGCCCCGGGGCGTGCGGAGAGCGCGGACACCGCGGGGCTGGACGTGCTGACGCAGGACGCCGGGATGTGGGCGGTGTTCACCTCCGTGGGCGAGTTCCCGGCCGCGTTGCAGCTGATGTGGGGCGACGTCTACAGCGAATGGTTCCCGTCCAACCCCTACCGGCACCGGCCGGGCCCGACGCTGCTGAAGGTCGGGACAGACCCGGAGGGCAAGGGTGCCCTCGCGGAGCTCTGGGTCGCGGTCGAGCCGGAGGACTGACCAAGCCTGCCGAGAGCTCCTGAACCCTTGTTCGGCGTCCGTTCCGAGGCACGCGGGCTGCGCTACCCGAACAGGCGTCTTCGCGCAGGCGGAGGCGGAGGCGCGTGTTGCGAGTCGGTGCACGCCCTGGCCGAAACGGTCGGGTCCCCGGGAACGATATTCCCCGGGACCCGACCGTCAGGTGCGCCCCGCGTGCGGACGCGGATCAGCTGTTCAGCCGATCGTCCACTGCTGCGTTGCCAGGCTCCTGTTCCCCTGCTGCGTGACCAGGGACCCGTCGGCGCCGGAGGCGGTGGTGAGCAGCAGTCCGCTGCGCGCCGAGGAGATGTTGTACAAGCCGCTCGCCAGCTGGCTGAAGCTCCAGCGCTGGTTGGTGCTGCCGACGCACGCCCACTGGTCGACCGTGGCGCCCTGGTTGCTGGTCCCGCCGGAGACGTCGGCGCACAGACCCGACGCGTTGTTCACGAGCAGGTCGGAGCCGTCGGGCAGCGGGAGGAACTGCCAGCTCTGGTTGGCGCCGCCGTTCGTGGACGAGGTGTCGAGCGCGGTTCCCGCTGCGCTGCTGCTGTTGGGATCTTCAAGGGCCTTGCCGCCGGTGGTCAGGGAGTGGCTTCCGCTCACGGCGGGGCCGGCCGGCTTGATCAGCCACTGCTGCAGTGGCGCCCCGGTGTTCACCTGCTGCGTGACCGCGGCGAAGTTGCTGCTCGAGGCGGTTGTGAGCACCTGTCCGCTGGACATTGAGGTGATGGTGTAGGAGCCGGTCACCTGCTGTGCGAAGACCCACTCCTGGGCGGCGCCGCCGACACACTGCGTCTGGACCACCGCAGCGCCCGAGGCAGTGGACACGGGAACCGCACACATGCTCGACGACCAGTTCATGATCAGGTAGGAGCCGTCGGTCTGCGGAAGCAGCACCCACTGCTGGTTGTTGCCGCCGGTCAGCGCGTACGTGTCGAGCTGGACGCCGCCGCTGAAGCTCCAGTCGGGGTCCTCGAGGGCCTGGCCACCGGTGGACAGGGTGTAGGCGCCGCTCAGGTTGGGGCTGCCCGGGGTGGTGGCGGGGTGCGCGACGGACGGGGCGGGGCGGGTGGCAGCCGATGCCGTGGGGATCGTGGCGAGGGTCGCCGCGGTGGCGACGCCCACCGCGCCGAGCCAGAGCCGAGCCTGGCGCCGGGCGCGCGACGGAGACGTTGACGGAGACGTTGATCGCTTCATTTCAGGACTCCCCTTGCGGTTCGTGCGGAACCTGGAACAGGGCCCTGTCGCGGGCGACGGTCACGTGGACCGCACGTCGCCGCTGCAAAGGGGGCCGCTACGGGTTTCGCCGGCGTCCCCATCCCCCTGATCTTGCTGGCTCCGCAAGCTGACTTGCGACGTCTCCGACGGTAGAAGCCGGGCAGGGCCGCGCCCGTGCAAGCAGCGTGCAGCACGACGTTGCAGGTCACGGCTGCCAGGCGGCAGGAACCGGCAGGATGCGGCGCTCGGACGGCGCTCCAGGTCACGTAGGCGAAGGTCCGCGCGGCCCTGCGGCGCGTCATCTCCGAGTCGGCCCGCACGGCCCCGCCCACCGCCCGGATCCGGGACGCCGCGGCTGCGGCTGCCGCTCCCGGTGCCGGTGCCGGGCCGACCGGTGCGATGTGGCCGTCGTCCCGCGGTCACGGTCGGCTCGCGGGTGCGGTGCCCTGCCCGCGGCCGGCCAGTTCGGCCCGGCCGGTGACACCCAGGGTGCGGACCACTCGGCCGATCAGTACGCTCACGTCCTGCGGGGTCAGCAGCAGGGCCTGGGCGATCTGCCGGTCGCTGTGCCCGGCGCCGACCAGCTCCAGCACGCGGTGCTCGGTCATCGACAGGCTGGGGGCGGGCAGTGGTGGCGGGCGAAGACGCACGCCCAGCCCGGTCAGCGCCCGACGCGCCCGACCCGCCAGCAGGACGCTGCCGCAGGCCTCCGCTAGGTCCAATGCCCGGACGAGGGTCCGCCGGGTCTCGTCGGCCCCGCCGCCGCGCGACAGGGCGATCCCCAGGTCGTACTGGGCGCGGGCCAGCTCCAGCCGAGCCGGGGACCGCTCCAGCACGGCGACAGCTTCGCGCAGCAGGGCGACCCCTTCGGCCCCGCCCGTCACGACGCCCAGGCACCGCGACGCCACCCCGATCGACCGCTCGGTGCCCCAGCCGTGCGCCAGCTCCAACTCCTCGACGGCGAGCCGCAGTGCGTCCTCCGCTGCCCCAGCGCATGGTGCGCTAACGCCGCCTGCGAACGCCAGGGTGCCAGGGCGAGATTGGTGACCCGGGCCCACCGCTCCTGCGCGCCGTACTCCAGCAGGACCGCGAGCGCGGCGGCCGGACGGCCCCGCTCGGCATGCAGCCGGCTGCGGACGACGAGCAGCGGGCCCTGCCACGCCCAGCCCACCCGGTCGCTGTCGGCGTCCGGGGCCAGTACCCGCGCCGCCCCGGCCAGGTCGCCGCGCTCGATCAGCGACTCGCCCACCTGCGTCATCATGGCTGTCCTGACCCGCAGTTCCATACCTTCGTCGGTCATGGCCGGGTGCCCGAAGCCCGGGGTGAGCGCGAGCTGTCGTCCCCGGTGGCGGCTGATCGACACCTGCCAGGTCAGCGCCGCCGACACCATGAGGAAGGAACCCCAGCGCCCGGCCACGTCGGCGATCTGGTCGAACCGCGCCGCCGCGTCGTCGAGCCGGTCCGTGGCCACGAAGGCCAGCCCGGCCAGGCTCAGCAGCATCTGCGACTGGTCCGCGCCCGCCAACCCGCCGCGCAGCGCCCGGTCGACGAGGTCACCGACGACGGCGGCGCTGCCGTCGCCGCTGAGGGCCGCCACGGACAGCGCGGCGAGCACCGCGCACTCCCCAGGGGTGTCACCGGCCAGTACGTGGTCCCGCAGCCGCCGGGCCCGCAGCCGGACCGCGGAGAGGGTGGGCAGCTGGTCGTAGCCGATCAGCAGCATCTGGGCGTGCAGGTACCAGGACACCTCGCGGGCGAGCCCACTGCCGTCCTCCGCCTCCCGCAGGTCCTCCACCGCGCGGGCGAGTACCTCGACGGCGTCCTCGTGCTGCTGCTCGAGGAACAGCGCGTGGGCGAGCAGGTGGGCCGCCTGGGCGCGGGCGTACGGGTCGGTCAGCGCGTCGGCGGCCTGGGCCAGGCGGTGCCGGGCCGTGCCGGCGTCGACCTGCAACTCGTCCGCGCCCAACTCCAGCAGCAGCGGGCCGCGTTCCTTGACCGACATCGGTTCGCGCAGGGCGCGGCGCAGATACGTCACGGTGACCTCCGGTGCCCCCCGGCCGCGCGTCGCCCGCGCCGCCTCCCGCAGGACCTCCACCCGCCAGGCCTCACCGTTCGGTTCGGCCAGCAGCAGATGGGCTGCCACCTCGGCCTCGGACGCCCCCTCGCGCCGGAGCAGTCCGGCCGCCTGGGCATGCCCGTCGGCCAGCTCCACCGGCCCGACGACGGCTTCGGTGATCGCGGCGCGGACCAGGGGATGCGCGAACCGCGCCGTCCCACCGGGCGCCAGTACACCGATCCGCTGTAATCGGTGGCCGAGCTCCCGGGCCCTCGCCTCTCCCAGCCCCGCCAGTTCGGCCGCGACCTGCCAGCCGACGCCGTCCCCCAGCACCACCAGGGCACGGACCAGCAGGCGGACCGGCTCCGGCTCGCCCGCCAGACGCCTGACGACGGTGCCTGCCAGGATCCGGCCCCGGAACTCCTCCACCACGGACGCCTGATCGCCGGCCGGCCTGACCCCGTTGTCGGCCAGCGTCCGCAGCAGCTCGCGCAGCAGCAGCGGATTGCCCCGGGTCGCCTCGGCACAGGCGGCGGCGAACTGCGGATCGGTGTCGTCGCCCAGCCGCGTTCGCACCAGTGCGGCCACGCTGTCCGCGGCCAGGGACGGCAGCTCGACGGGTCGGCAGTGCGCCTGGGCGCCGATCCGCTCCAGCAGCGGCTCGGCCCGCGTCCCGCTGTCCGCGCGCGCGGCCAGCACCACCAGCAACGGCAGGCCGCGCACCCGCCGGGCCAGATACTCCAGCCAGCGCACCGACGGCACGTCCGCCCAGTGCGCGTCGTCGACCACCAGCGCGATCGGCCCGTCGTCGGCGACGTGCACCATCAGCCAGTACAGGCTGTGCAGGACACCCAGTGACGCCTCCGGCGACAACCCCTCTCCCCCGGCGGCGGCGTCCACCCGCAGGGCGTACGAGGCCAACTCCGCCGGGCCCGACAGCAGCCGCTCCCGCCCGGCGGGGTCGGCCCGGGCCAGCAGCGGTTCGACCAGCTGCCGCAGCACCGAGAAGGCGAAGTCCTGCTCCAGCTCGCCGCCGTCGGCCCGCAGCACCCGCATCCCACGGACCTGTTCGGCGCACGCCCAGACATTCAGCAGCGAGGTCTTCCCCATCCCCGCACCGGCCCGCACCAGCACCACCGCGCCCTGCCCGGCCCGGGCCTCAGCGGCCGCGTGCTCCACCACCGCGAGCTGCTCGGTCCGGTCGAGCAGCACGGTTCCCTCCCGGCTGCGGGGCCCGGTGAGCCCGACGACCTCCGCCGGAGGCACGACGGACACCGTGGGCCCTGCGGGACCCACAGGCAACGCGGGCTTCTCGGGTTCCGCCACGCTCGACAGCGCCTTCGCGACCGCGGCGTCCTCCGCGGTCGGCGCAGACGTGCGGCCGTCCCCGACCGATCGCGTCACCGGCGGAAGCCGCCCGTGCAGCACCCGCAGGTGCGCCTCACGCAGCACCGGACCCGGTTCCACCCCGAGCCCCGCGTCCAACCGCCGCAGCATGTCGCTGTAGAGGGTGAGAGCCGCGGCCTGGCGCCCCTCGCCCGCCCAGGCGAGCATGAGCAGGGCGGCCAGACCTTCGTGGAGGGGCTCCTCGGCGCACAGCACCTGCAGCATCTGGGCCATGGGCGCGTAACTGCCCAGCCCGAGACCGATTTCGGCCCACTCCACTGCGACCGCGGTCCGCAGTGCCGTGAGGGCGACCGCCGCCGGATGATGCAGCCGCCACGGGCCCTCGCCCACCAGTAGCGGACCTCGCCAGCAGTCGAGCGCAGAGCCGTAGAGCTGCCAGGCGGACTGCGCATCCCGGGCCGCCGCCGCACGACGGGCCCGTGCCGCCAGATCCTCGAAGCGCGCCGCGTCCGAGCCGTCCAGCCCGAGCCGCAGCCGGTACCCGTGCCGCTCCCGCCGCAGCGGCGCGGCCGGCGCGGGCACACCAGGCATCACGAGGCGCCGACCCAGGCCGCTGACATGCGAGCGCACGAGCTCGCGACAGGTGCGCGGAGGTTCGCTGTCCCACAGCACGTCAATGATCTCCTCAACGCCGACCACCCGATCCGGCTGGGAGGCGAGCAGGCCCAACAGCGTGCGCTGCAACCCCGACGGGATGACGACAGAATCTCGCCCGCGCCGCGCCTGAAGGGGCCCGAGCACATCCACGCGAAGTTCCGCGCCGGCATTGTCGTCCGCGGCGCCGGTACCCGTCTTCCTGCCACCGTTCCGGCCGCCTCCCGGAGGGTCTTCCCGCTCAGCGGCGTGAACGAGCGCGTCGAGCTGCACGGCGTCCACACCGAGCGCAGCGGCGAGCCGGTGCAGCGTGACGGCCCGAGGCCGCGCCCCCCGCTCCAGGTCACGCACCGTGCGCTCACCCACCCGGGCCCGCGCGGCAAGCTGCGCGTGAGTCAGCCCCGCGCTGATCCTCAACCGCCGCAGCCACGCCCCGTCCCGGCCCTCACCGCCGCCTTGAGATGCGGCACTCCCCATCACGCACCAGTCCCCCCCAGAATGCTGACACAGACAAGGATCGCCCCGGCAGTCGGCTCGTGTGAGCAGATGTCCGAGATCAAGGGTGGAGGCGGTGCTGTCGCGTTACTGGAGTCAACGCGGATTTCCACCCCTCGCCGCATCCGGGTGGCGTCTGCCCGCGAACCGGCAGTGACGAGGAGAATCCGCATGCGGCCCTGCACGGATGACTTTTCGGCAGCCACCGGGTTGTCTGCCCGGTGCTGTCCTGAGAAGCGAGTCCCAAACCGAAGGTAGGGTCACGTTTTCCCAGGTGAGGTGTGTGGCCGTCGGTCGGTAGGCATGCTCGGAGCGTCGTGTCGGTGCGGGGCGTGCTGGGAGGTGGCGGATGCCGTCGGTGCTGGGAGTGTTGGAGCGGCGCGAGCGGGTGGCGCTGGCCCGGGCAGAGGAGTTGCGGGCCGAGTTGGAGCGGCTTCAGGCTGCTGTGGCCGAGGCGGATGAGGCCGCGCGGCGCGCGGTTATCGCCCGCGAGGAGACGGTCGTGGCCTTGGCTGAGGCGGCCGAGGAAGCCGTCGTGGTCGGTGTGCCGGTGAATTTGCCGGCCGCGGGTGTTGCTGGGCCGCGGGTGGAGGTCCCGCTGTGGTGCGAGGGGGTGGGGATCGAGGTGCTGCCGCCCGAGTGCGCGCGGATCGTGGCCCTGGTCCAGGAGGATGCCGCCGGTGGCGGGGACGGAGTGCGGGCACGGGCGATGCGCGAGCATCTGGGCTGGTCAGCCAGTGATGCGCGGGAGCAGGCAGCGCGGTTTCGGGCGAAGCGGCTGGTCGAGCGGGGCTGGTTGACCGAGGGGCGGCCAGGGCTGTTCAGGCCGCGGGCCGCTTGACGCGGCGCGGTGCTGGTCGGCCGGAGCGGGCCAGGCGGCGGGTGGCCGGGATGCTCGCGGCCCACCAGGCCATCGCCTCGGCACTGTCGATGCGGGTCTCGTAGTCCCGGGCCAGCCGCCGGGCCCGGATCAGCCAGGAAAAACTGCGCTCCACGACCCAGCGGCGCGGAAGCACCACGAACCCCTTGGCGTCGTCGCTGCGCTTGACGACGGTCAGCGCGAGGGTCAGGACGGCGTGGGCGAAGGTGACCAGCCAGCCGGTGTAGGCGCCGTCGGCCCAGACCAGAGTGATGCGGTGGTGTTCGGCGCGCAGTTGTTCCAGGAGGTCGCGGCCGGCGTCGTTGTCCTTGACCGACGCGGCGGTGACGATCACGGCCAGCAGCAGGCCGAGGGTGTCCACGGCGATGTGTCGTTTGCGGCCGTTGATTTTCTTCCCGGCGTCGTAGCCGCGGGTGGCGGCGCCGACGGTGGCGTCAGCCTTGACCGACTGCGAGTCGATGATCGCGGCGGTGGGTTCTTCCTTCTTGCCGGCCAGTTCGCGCAGCATCTTGCGCAGTCGGCCGTAGAGCTCCTTGGTGTAGTCGTTGTCGCGCCAGCGGCGGAAGAACCGGTATGCCGCTCGCCACTTGGGGAAGTCGGCGGGCAGGCCGGCCCAGCGCACGCCCTCGGTGACCAGGTAGCGCACGGCGTCGATCATCTGCCGGTGGCAATAGCCCTCCGGGCGGCCGCCGCGTCCGTTCAGCCAGGCCGGGACCGGCAGCAGCGGCCGCACGATCGCCCACTCCGCGTCGGTCAGGTCGGAGCCGTAGCGGCGGGTTCGGTCGGGCTGGTCAGCGGCATTCCCGAGCCGGTGTGCGAGGCAATCGCACGACATGCCGGAGCTGGACGCGGACGGAGCGAACACGGCACAGTGGGACACCAGGGCCTCCTGATGGTTCGTTGACTCGACATCACCGAACTGCGCAGGAGGCCCTTCTTCTATGCGCCGGCCGCGGAGCGATCACCCGAACGAGCCTGATAGGCACGGAAGTTCGAGTGTCAGTCGTGTCCCTCGGTTTGGGAATCGCTTCTGACGGCAGGGTCAGGGACAGCACCGGGCGGACGGTGTAGGGACGTAGGGGTTACGGCAGGGCGTTCGGGCCCACCAGGTCTCCGAGCAGGCCGTTCGGCCCGGTCGGCCCGGGCAGCAGGGCCGCGCCGGAGGGACGGGCGGGACTTCCGGGCTGCGGCAGCGTGCCCGCTCCGCCGACCACCGGCAGTTGCACGAAGGAGTGGGCCAGGTCGATGGTTACGGTCGGCCTCGTGGAGGGCGGGTCGATCAGCCCGTTGTCGGTTCCGGCCACGATCAGGGCCAGCCGGTGTCCGGCGGGCACCACGTGGTCGGTCCCGGCAAGGTTGAAGGTGATGGAGTACGACCTGCCGGGGACGAGTGCGATCGCGCGGCTCAGCCCCGCGTAGTGTCCGAGGTCGGCCCAGCCCCGGCTGAAGATGGTGTAGCCGACGTGCTCGGTGTCGGCGGTCGTGTTGAGGAAGCAGGCACTGTCGCCCGCGGTGCTCTCGCCCCAGCAGGATCGCGTTGTCGTCGTGTTGATGCCCTCGCCCGGGTCTTCGTAGTTGCGGATGGTCGCCGGTCCGAGGTCGACCAGTACCGCGCTCAGATGCGCGCTCGTGGTGGACGATGTGACGGTGAGGGTGATCGAGCCCTGGCCCGACATCCTGAGGTCTTTGGTGAGCGGGCCGGTGGTGAAGGCCGTCTTGTCCGGGGTCCTCTGGTCGACGGCGGCCGCCCAGTTGTCCTCACCCTGGGCGGGGTTGTCGGTGAAGCTGCTGCTGCCGCTGCCGGCCACCGTGGTGAGGGCACCGGGCCTGAGGTCGATCCTGCTGGTCACGGTGCCCGGCGCGGGCCAGGTCCGGGAGGTGGTCCACTGATCGGGTGCGCGCTCGATGTCGGCGACCGGGGCGTTCTGAATGCCGTTGTTGACGCCCATGAGGTAGTGGTCGAACCAGCTGTGCAGGGTGTTCACCCAGTCGCTGCGACGGAAGTCGAAGGGGTCTACGTGGCCGGTCTGGGAGAGCCAGATCTTGCGCTGCACCCCGCTCTTGGCCAGCGCGTCCCACCACTGGGAGAAGTTGATGTCCCGGACGTTGAGGTCCTGCATTCCGTGCACCACGAAGACACTGGCACGCACCTTGGCCGCCGAGGCGACGTAGTCGCGTTGCTGCCACATACCGGACCAGTCGCCGTTGTACGGTGCGCCGTCGACGAGTTGCCTGTCCACGGCGGCACAGTTCGCTGTGGCGGCGGTGTTCTCCACCTCGCCGGCGAGGTCGGCGGGGTGCCGCTGTAGAGCGGGGCGCCGTCCGAGCGGTAGTAGTCGTACCAGGAGCTGATCGCGGAGATCGGGACGATGGTCTTCAGTCCTTCCACCCCGGTCGCGGCAACGCCGTTGGCGATCGTGCCGTCCCAGGATTTCCCGATCATGCCGACCGAGCCGTTCGCCCAGGTCGGCTTCATGAGGCTGCCGCCGTTGAGGGCGCTGTAGCCGCGGACCCGCCCGTTCAGCCAGTCGATGACCGCCTTCGCGGAGGTGATGTCGGACTGTCCGCCGACGTCCACGCAACCGTCGGACCGGTTGGTGCCGGCCAGGTCGACCAGGACCACGGCGTAGCCGCGCGGGACGAAGTAGTTGTCGTAGTAGAGCGGGAACTGCACCGGCCTGCCTTGGGCATCGTACGTCTTGACCTGGTTCTCGTTGCCGCGCCCGCAGCAGGAGTAGTAGGGACTGGCGTCCATGATGACCGGGATCTTCAGGCCTGCGGCGGCCGCCTCACGCGGCCGGATGATGTCGGCCGCCACCCGGTCGTCGCTGCCGTGGTGGTCGGTGTCGAGGCCGGTGTCGACCCAGACGGTCTCCCGAATGGCGTTGGCGTAGGAGTCGACGGGCTGACTGGCGCCATTCCGAACGGTGCCGGCAGGCCAGGTCGTGCCGGTGGTGACGCCGGCGGCGTGTGCCGTCGCCGGGCCGAGCAGCCCGGTGGCGAGCACGGCGAGGAGCGTGGCCACCCACGTTATCAAGCGGAATCGATGGATTATCACAAGGTAAGAAGATAAGTGGCGATGCTCATGCTTCGGAAGGTGATTGACGATTCGTGGCAGAAAAACCCGAGGGGCCCAAGAAGTCATCGCCGTAGGTGGGGCACGTGGGAGTCGACGGCCGGGATCGACCCGGCGCCAAGACGTCACGGACCGAGCTGGTCAGTGCTCCTGACCGTCCAGGCCGAGGGCATCGTCGCAGCGGATTTCCTCCAGCTCGGCACCGCGCCCACCGCCTGCCCTCTCCCGCTTGGAGCGGGAAGCGGATTCATCCTTTCGTGTGTATTCGTTGTCATTCGCCGGTTCCCGCACCCTGACGATCGGACAATTGGGTGAACTGTCCCCCGAACGGGTCCGGCGCTGCCGGCCCGGGAGAGCAGAGGTGTGCAGTCATGCCCAACGCCGAAGCAACCGATCGCGCCGAGCACATCTTCTCGCTGTTCGACACCCACGGAAGCGGCAGCCTCCATGCCGGCGACTTCGACCGGATGGGCAGCCGCATCATCACGGCGGCGCCGGAGGCCGACAAGGCCGCGAAGGAGCGGATCCTCCGGTCCCTCGACCTGTACTGGCAGACCCTGGAGGCCGAGCTGGACCCAGCCATGGAGGGCCGGATCGGCCTGGCGGACTTCGTGGCCACCGTGCTCCATCCGGAGCGGTTCGAAGCCGCTCTGGCGGAGCTGGCCGTGGCCTTGTCGTCCTTGGGCGACCGCTCCGGGGACGGCTTGGTCACCCACCGGGATTTCCATGCCCTGTTGGCGGCAGTCGGCTTTGACGAGCCCAACATCGAGTCGTTGTTCGATGCCCTCGAACCGGTGGACGGCCGGGTCCTGGTGTCGGCCTGGGCGGAGTCCATCCGCGACTACTACCACCCGGAGAAGGCCGGTATCCCGGGCGACCATTTGGTCCCGGACGCCCGGCGCCCCTGACCGCCCCGGCCGCGCCCGACCCTGCTTGCGAACTCCGGGCCGAGCGCGGCCGTCCCCTCGTCAGCCGGAACCCGGGAAGCTGTCGGGACCGATACACGGTATGACGTGCGGGCAACGACCTTCCGCGCCCTCGCAGGCACCTCCGCGCAAGCGACTGTGGTGTGCGATGGTCACTGGCCGGTGTCGTTCATCTGTTGTGGGGTCATTGCGTGCCTCATCGCACCGGGCTCCGCCATCGTGGCCTGCATAACGCCCTGCATGGTGAGGGAGCCGGGCGGCCCCACCGGCGCAAACATGTACACCGTCCCGGACGTGGCGAACGTCAGGTCGAGCGGAATGGTGGCGCCGGGCTTGTCCAGTGGTGTCAGTCCGGACAGGACGATGCTGTCGCCGTACGGGGCGAGCCATACCGTGCCATGGGCAGGGATGGTGATCCCGGGCAGTGCCGAGCCTGCGGCTGTGACCAGGCCCGCCCGGGCGGCGGACGGCGTGGAGACCCTGAGCAGCCGGTCTGACGCGTCGCCGGTGTTGTGGATGGTCAGGTAGGCATGGAGCACGCCGTTGGTGGGCGGCTTGAGGTAGGCGTCCACCATCCCGAGTACGGGGACGCCCGGTGTGCGGTGGCCGGCGAAGGCGGCCTGGCCTCCGAGTGCCAGTAGCAGGGCGGCCAGCAGGGCCGCTCCGGGGAGCAGCAGCAGACGGCGCCTGCTGTGCCTGGCAGATGTGGTGCCGTGTGCTTCCAGCTCTGCGGCCTGCCGCTCCAGTTCGAGCACCTCCCGCTCGCCCGAGTCGTTGTCCGGTTGGCCGTCTGCTGCGGAGTCGGCGGCGGGAGCATCGTCCTTACGGTCGTTGTGCCGAGCCCGCGCGGCTGGTCATCCAGACGGTCGCCCAACGCGGGTACCGGCTGGTCGCTCGCCGCGTTGCCACTCCCCCAGTTGCCGGGGCGAGTGGTGTCATGGTTTCGCACCGCTGGTGCGGCGGCGTCGCCCCACAGCACTGGTCCCCGGCCCCGGGATCCGCCGCGGCGGGGGCCGGCGACGGGGTCGGGTCGCCAGGCGCGCAGGCGCAAGCTGTTGGCGACGACCAGGACCGAGCTGGCGGACATGGCCGCTGCGGCGAGCATCGGGTTGAGCAGGCCCACCGCGGCCAGCGGGATCAGCAGCAGGTTGTACCCGAACGCCCAGACAAGGTTGGCCCTGATCGTGCCCAGGGTGCGGCGGGCCAGCCGGACCGCGTCCGGCAGCGCTTCGATGTCGCCGCGCACCAGAGTGATCCCGGCCGCGCCGATCGCGGCGTCGGTGCCGCTGCCCATGGCGATGCCCAGGTCGGCGGCGGCCAGCGCGACGGTGTCGTTGACCCCGTCACCGACCACGGCGACCACCCGTCCGGCCTTTTGCAGATCGGCGACGATCTGCTGCTTTCCTTCGGGAGTGACCGCCGCGTGAACCTCGGCGATACCCAAGTCCGCGGCCACCGCGCGGGCCGCGCCGTCCTGGTCGCCGGTCACCAGCACGGGGCGCAGGCCCAGCCGCTTCAGCCGGTGCACAGCACGCCAGCTGCCAGGGCGCACCCGGTCACCCACCGCCAGCACTGCGACCGGATCCCCGTCCACATCCACCACCACGGCTGTGTGCCCTGCTTGTTGGGCTTCCTCCAGGGCCGTGCCCAGTGCGGCCGGAAGCACGGGGTGCTGGTCCGGCCGCATAACCTGGACCTGCTGACCCTCGACCTCGGCGCTGACGCCGCGCCCGGCGGTGGCACGGAAGCCCAGCGCCACGGGCAGGGCGGTATCACTCGCGCGCCGGGCCGCGGCGGCGATGGCCCGGCCGACCGGGTGCTCCGAATGGTGCTCGACAGCTCCGGCCAGGCGCAGCAGCAGCCCGGTTGTTCTGGCCGGAGGCGACCGTGGTGGCGAGGAGTTCCATCCGGCCGCTGGTGAGCGTGCCGGTTTTGTCCAGGATGACGGTGTCCACCCGCCGCAGTGACTCCAGTGCTTCCGGTCCCCTGACCAGGATGCCCAGTTGGGCTCCGCGCCCGGTGGCGGCCAGCAGCGCGGTGGGTGTGGCCAGGCCGAGCGCGCAGGGGCAGGCCACGACGAGCACGGCGACGGCTGCGGAGACCGCGTCGGGGGCGTTGGCTCCTGCGCCCAGCCAGAAGCCCAGCACGCAGACCGCGATGGCCAGCACGGCCGGCACGAACACTCCGGCCACCGCGTCGGCCAGCCGCTGCGCCCGGGCCTTGCCGGCCTGGGCGTCGGTCACCAGGGCGGTGATGCGTGCGAGTTGGGTGTCCGCACCGACGGCCGTGGCCCGGACCACCAGCGTCCCGCCGACGTTGAGGGTCGCGCCCGCGACCGGGTCTCCGGGACCGGCTTCCACCGGGATGCTCTCGCCGGTCAGCAGGCTCAGATCCAGCGCGGAGCTGCCCTCGACCACGACGCCGTCGGTGGCGACCTGCTCACCGGGACGCACGACGAACTCGTCGCCCGGCAGCAGCCGGGCGATCGGGACGGTCCGCTCCCGGCCCTCCTGACGCAGGCAGACGTCCTTGACGCCCAGTTCTGCCAGGGAGCGCAGCGCCGATCCGGTGCGGTTCCGGGCCCTGTTCTCCAGGAGCCGTCCGGTCAGGACGAACAACGGCACGGCGACTGCCGCCTCCAGGTAGATGTGCGCGCCGCCGCCACCGCCTGCGGTCAGCGAGAAGCCCATCCGCATCCCCGGCTGCCCGGCTCCGCCCGCGAACAGCGCGTACACCGACCAGCCGAAGGACGCCGCCACACCGAGGCTGACCAGGGTGTCCATGGTCGCGGTTCCGTGTCGCAGGGCCGCCCACGCCTGCCGGTGGAACGACACTGCGCCCCAGGTGACGACCGGGACGGCCAGCGCGAAGCACAGCCACTGCCAGTTGCGGAACTGCCAGCCGGGCACCATCGACAGCGCGATCACCGGCAGAGCCAGCACGGCCACCCCGAGCAGGTGTCTGACCCGTGCCGTTTCCTGCTCCGCGGCCGGGTCAGCGTCCGGGGCAGGTGCATGGTGCGTCGGATCGGCGGCGGGCTGCGCGGTGTATCCGGCCCGCTCGACCGCGGCGACCAGGTCGTCGACCGCGACGCCGGGTGGGTGCAGCACCCGGGCGCGGCCGGTGGCCAGGTTGACCCCGGCCGTAACACCGTCCAGCCGGGCCAGCCGCTTCTCCACGCGGGACACGCAGGCGGCGCAGGTCATTCCGCCCACGAACAGGTCGGTGGTCAGCAGCTCGGTACCGCGCTCGTCGGGGGCCGGGAGGCTGGCTGCGTCGGCGCTCATCGTCCGCTCCCCGCAGCCGAGTTGAGCGGTCGCGGGGCGACGGCGCCCATGCCGGGCATCGTCATGCCGGGCACGGAGCCGCCGCCGTGGCCTCCGGAGCCGGGGAAGTCCCTGGGTGAGAGCGGCCCGACCAGGCGGCCGACCGTGAAGGACGCGGCGAACAGAAGCAGGAGGACGGCAGCGAAAGCCAGCAGGACGCGGCCGGGAGCCGACTGGCCGGCAGCAGCGGGCTGCCGCTTGGACAGCCGCCGCGGTGGGCGAGGAGCGAGGGACATGGTCAAGCCAACTCCGGTTCAGGAAGGGGGGCGCACGGCGCACGCGGTCGGGGAAGCGCACCGATGCGGGTGAGAGACGGCCGGGTGCCTGTCGCCCCGGGCATCAACGGTCCAGGGGCTGTCCTGGCGGTGCGCGGGCACCGCCAGGACAGCCCGACCGCTCACTGCAGGAGGGTGATCAGCATGAACGCCATCGTGACGCTCATAGCGATGTCGCAGCAGTTCGCGGCGCGCGGCGCGAGCAGGCTCCGCACCGGATTCTGGCCGCGGCCTTGGCCCCGGCCACCGTCCTGACCGGCACCCGATGCCGACGGGAGGGCTTCGGTGTCGCCAGCCCCGGCCACCGCACAGCACGCGCCGAGCGGAGCCGCCGGGGCCGTGCCGCGTGCGTCCGGTGTACCGCCGGACGCCGCTACCAGCGGAGTGCGGTCGATGACGATGACCGCGTAGCCGCACAGGAACAGCGCGAGCACCAGGGCAAGGATCGGGTAGTGCACGACCATGGACGCAGACCCGCCCATGGCATCCCCCATGCCGCCGCCCGAGGCCGAGCCGGCGCGCGCTCCGGAGGGCGCGAGGTACATGTAGAGCATCGCGCCGGACAGGACCAGGTGCGGAACGTGGTGCCGCAGCGCCAACCGGGCCCGGTCGTCCCCGTGCCGGCCCAGGGCCACCCGCCCGGCGAACCACAGGGTCGTCACCGCGAACACGGCCTTCCAGACCGTCCCGTCCAGCGGGTTCAGGTCCGATACGAGCATGCCCGCCATGCCCACCCCCATCAGCACGTGGACGAGGTCGGTGTCGTGGTCGACATGGCGTCCCCGCAGGCGGGCGAAGACCAGTCGGCCCACGCAGTAGGCGGCGGTGGCCAGCATGATCGCGGCGAAGATGTCAGCGAGCCAGTGGGGAATGTTCACGAGGTCGTCCTCTCCAGGTCTCCGGTCGCCTTCGGCCCGGTCGTCGGGGGGTCGCGGGCCAGTAGGCGAGCGCGATCAACGCCAGCAGCGGACCCGAGTTCGGGTCGGTTCCCTGCCCGCCGAACACTCCGCCCATGGCCTCACCGACGACCCAGATCACCGCAGCCAGCACCAGGGCCAGGACGATCAGGGCGCGCCGCACCGCTGGCGGCAGGAGCACCGCTACGGCAACCAGGGCCAGTACGGCCGCCAGGATGATCGAAGCGGCCAGGCCGCGGTGGGCCACCAGCGATGCGGAGTGCTTGATGATCGCGCCGAGCCAGTCCGGCTGGCCGTCGGCCATGCCCGCGATCATGGCGTTCATGTCCTGCGGACCGGTGTTGGCCGACTGAAGGGTGAAGAACACCAGGCTGCCCCACAGCAGCAGCCACAGCCCCCGCGCGGCCACGGCCCCAACCGGGCGGGCGGCGGGGAAGGGGCCCTCACGGTCGGTGGGCCACAGCAGCACCGCGAGCAGCGCGTACAGGATCACGCCGCCCGGGGCCCCGGACAGCGGACTCGCGCCACCGGTCAGAATGCCACCGAGGCCCTCGCCGAACCACCACACGGCCAGCGACCAGCCGATCGAGGCGGCCAGCGCCGCGCGGACGGTGGGCCGGCAGGCGATGCCCAGGCCCAGCAGCAGCTGGACGGCGGCGAACGCGGCGTTGGTGCCGACCGGGTGGTGCCCGATGATGCCTGCGGACCAGGTGATCGAGTGCGCGACCGCCGACGGGTTTCCCTGTGCGGTCGGGTCGATGATCTGCGTCGCGAACGCCTTGGTGAACATGAACGGCTGCAACTGCAACAGCCCGTCCAGCAACCACAGCGCGGCCAGCGCCAGTTGCAGCAGTCGGCGGATCTCAGCAGGGGTCCGCCGGACCTTCGGCACGGAATGCGCCCGGCCAAGGCTGAGGGCGACCTCGGGGCCGCCCAGGGTCGTCTCACTCATCGCCGCTCCCCAACTCGCGGTCGGCGACCGCGTACGCGGCAGGGTTGTTGTCGAAGGATGCGCGCCCCGAGGGCGCGTCCGGGTATGTCATTGGCAGGTCCTCATGCAGTGCTGTGGCAGGCCGGGCCGCATCTGCGGCCATCCGGCCCGAGAAGTCGCGGACACGCCTGACCCGGCCATGGCCACTCGCGGTGGCACGCCGGTGGTCCTGCCACCGGTGCCACCCGGGCGAGCATCTGCCTGACCTGGGGGTGTCTCGGACCGCGGTGCCCACCCCTGAACACCCGCGCGAACGGGGCACTTGGCAACAGTGGGGCACACACCATGGCCACCCGTCACGTACCGGCACGGTCCCGGCCCATCCGTACGAGTCCGGGTACGCCGAGGAAACCGTCCGGCCAGGCCCTCAGTTCAGGGCCGGCGGTGACGTGACAAGGTGTTCAAACCACGAAAGCGACCGCCGGAGGACCACGACGGACAACCACGTCCAACAGCGCGCACCGGCCCCGGCTGCGGCAACGCCAGGCGTGCCTGGCGCGGCGGCGTACGGGAGCGGCGGGCGTCCACATGGCGAACACGAGCCCCAGCAGGAACAGGGCAACCGCAGCACCAACTGCAAAGCCGCCATCGCCACCACGGCAGCACCGCGAACCGATGCCTCGCCCCGGCGCAGCCACCAGGCACTGACCAGACCGGCCACCACGTGCACGGCCAGCACCCCACAGGCCATGGCCCATCGGTGCCATACCGCCGGCTGAACTCATCGGCATGGAACCGCTTCATGCCGGCCATCGCCATACCGACCATGGCGTGGGACGAGCCCATGTCCATCGGCATCGGCATCGAGGCGGCGACGCACCCGCGGCAGCCGTCGTAGCCGCGCTCCTTCCGCGGCCTGGGCCGACGAGAAGTAAGGTGCAGCCCCAGCTCACTCAGCAGCACAACCGCGGCAATACCGGAGAAGGACCGCTCCCGCCCAGTCAGGGCCAACGCCAGCCACCAGCAGCAACGCCGCATAGGCGATCACCAGCGCCTGCACAGGGAGGACCTGCCCGGACATCCACCAGTGCCCCGCCGCGGACAGCACCAGGCACACGGCGGCGAAAAGCGCGCACGCATCAGGCGCAGAGGCGATTCCAGGGGCACAGCTCACATACTCCCACCAGCGCAAGACCGCCTCCAGCGGGGTGCGCAGCGTGGCTCTGTCCACTGCATGACGGTAGCGGGTGCGGGTGCGGGTGCGGGTGCGGGAAATCCAACTGGCCGCTCCGCAGCTCAGTCAGGGACCCGCTGACAGGGTCAATGCGCCAGGACAACCGCCGCCCGCACTCACGCTCCACCAGGCTGGGCTGCCACCACCTGTCGCTTCGCCGCTCTTCAGTGCACGAGGTTGGCCTCGATGTGGTCGAGCATCACATCGAGGCCGACCTCCAGTGCGGTGGTGTCGCGTCGGATCTGGGTCAGCAGCAGGCCGCCCTGGAGCGTGGTGAGCAGGGCCAGAGCCAGGCGGTCGGGGTCGGGTCGCGTCGGCGCGTAGCTCGCCGCGTTCCTGCATGGCGCGCAGGCCCGCGCAGATGGCTGCTTCCCAGCGGGCGAAGCCCTTGGCAATCTCCTGGCGCGCCTCAGGGTCGGTCTCGGCGAGCTGGCTGCCCATAGTGCCGATCGGGCAGCCGCCCGCGCAGTCGAGGGACTGCTCCAAGCCGACCGCGAAGTCACGCCAGGCCCGCAGCGCCTCCATGCTGTCCAGTCGTCCGTAACGGGGTTCAACGCTGCCGAACGCCCCCAGGACCTGCTCCGTCTGGACCGCGATGACGGCCCTGACCAGGTCCCGCTTGTCCTTGAAGTAGTAGTACACCTGCGAGGGTTGACATCGGCCGCCGACTGCACGTCCTCGATGCTCGTCGCGGCGACGCCACGCTCGAACATCAGATTCGAGGCCGCAAGCGCGATCCGGTCGCGCGTCGCCCGCCCCTTGCGCGTAAGACGCGGGACCGTGGCAGCAACCTCATCAGTGGACATGCCATGAGGATAGACGTTTTGGAGTAAACGTTACAAACGCCAGTACAGCCCACCTGCAACCCATGCCACAGCGCAGTTTCTGTAGTGCATGCTCCAAAAAGTGCGCTACTGTTATGGAGCGAGCACTACAGAAAAGAGGATGGCCATGCCCACCAACGACATGTCCGGCACCACCGCGCTGGTCACCGGCGCCACCAGCGGCATCGGCCGCGCGGTAGCTGTCAGCCTGGCCCAGCACGGCGCGCACGTCCTGCTCACGGGACGCGACCGGGAGCGCGGCGAGGCCGCCGTCCGCTCGATCCGCGAGGCCGGCGGCAAGGCCGACTTCCTCCAGGCCGACCTGCGCGACGAGGCCTCGCGCGCGCGAGCTGGCACGCACCGCCCAGGCCCTGGGCGGAACCGTCGACGTTCTGGTCAATGCCGCCGGGATCTTCCCCTTCGGACCGACCGAGTCCCACCGCGAAGCCGACTTCGACGCCGCCTACGCCGTCAACGTCAAGGCGCCGTTCTTCCTGGTCGCCGCGCTCGCACCGGCCATGGCCGAGCGGGGCCGCGGCGCGGTGGTCAACGTCGGCACGATGGTCGCCGAGTTCGGCGCGGCCGGCATGGCACTGTACGGCTCCAGCAAGGCGGCGCTGAACCTGCTGACCAAGGCCTGGGCCGCCGAGTACGGGCCGCGAGGCGTGCGCGTCAACTCCGTCAACCCCGGCCCCACCCGCACCGAGGGCACCGCCGCCATGGGCGAACAGCTGGACCAGCTCGCCGCCATGGCCCCCGCCGGACGGCCCGCCAGCGCGCAGGAGATCGCCTCCGCCGTGGTCTACCTCGCCAGCGACGCGGCCTCCTTCATCCATGGCGCCGTCCTGCCCGTCGACGGCGGACGCACCGCCGCCTGACCGCGCCGCCAACCCCCTCACTTCCTCTTCCGGGAAAGGCCCGCCATGACCACCAGCACCCGGCCCATCGCCGAGCAGGTCGCCGAGCTCAACGCCGCCGTCACCGGGCAGCTGCCCTCCGACGTCCTCACCAGCTTCGGCGAGGAGCAGGCCGCACTCGACGCAGCCGGCGTGCCCTCCGGCGTCGCGCGCCCGGGGCCCCCATGCCCGACGGCGACCTGCTCGACCTCCACGGCGCTCCCACCACCCTGGCAGCCGCCCGCGGCGGCGCCCCTTGCGTGGTCGTGCTCTACCGAGGTGCGTGGTGCCCCTTCTGCAACATCGCCCTGCGCACCTACCAGGCCGAACTGGTCCCCGCGCTCCAGGACCGCGGCGTACGGCTGATCGCCGTCAGTCCGCAGAAGCCCGACGGTTCACTGACAGTGCAGCAGACCAACGAGCTGACCCTCACCGTGCTGTCCGACCCCGGCAACCAGCTCGCCAACGGCCTGGGCGTGCTCACCCGCGGAACCGACGCCGCCCGTCAGGCCCAGGCCAGGATCGGCCTCGATGTCGCGGCCGCAAACGCGGACGGCACCCCGGACCTGCCGATGCCCACCACCGTCCTGGTGGACGGCGACGGCACCATCCGCTGGATCGACGTCCATCCCAACTACACCACCCGCACCGAGCCGCAGCAGATCCTGAACGCCATCGACTCCCTGCTCAACTGACCGACCAACAGATCACTGCCAAGAGCAGCGGCCCGACCCGCACGACGGCACTCCGGGCCGCCCAGGATCCCTGCGGCGGGCGAGGCCGGGAGGTCACGCCACGGACGGCTCGCCCGCTGTCCACTCGACGGCCGGGGGAACCACCCGCCCGCACACCGGATTGCCCTTGGCATCGGTGAGAGCGAGCCGGCCCACCAGCACCCCGTGCCGCCGGGCATCGGCGAGGACCCCGGACGGAACGTCGGCCAGCATGAGCTTGGCCCGCCGGAACATTCGGGTCCCCTCTTCGCCGGGTAGGCTGCCGACCCACGAGAGGTAGACGAATCGTCCGCCGAGCCGGTTGTGCACATACGGGCCGCGCAGCTCGCCGTCAGCAGTGAATGTGCAGGTCAACGTCCACGTCGCCGTCAAAGCGTCGCCGGGCTGCGGGTCGAGCAGCTCGGCGGGCCGGTCCTTGCGCTGGACCGCTACCTCGATCCCGCTGACCCCGGGAAAATCGGGCCCGGGCCCGCAATGGCGTCCGGGCAGGGTGTGGCCTTCGATCCGCAATCGCATACTGCCATTGTGGGCGACGCCTGGGGAGACGGTGGTGTCTGTGGCGTTGGCGCTGCGAGCAGGGACAGTGCGGGCGCGGTGGTGGGACGGCGGGTCGCAAGATGAAGGTAATCTCAACTTCACTGTCCCCACGTGCCCAATGACGGATTCCTCAACTCAGGAGAGGTGAGCACTGTGCCCGAGGCACCCCAGCGGCCGCCGCTGCGCGCCGACGCCCGCCGCAACGTCGAGAAGCTGCGCCAGGCCGCGGCGGACGCCTTCTCCGAGCACGGGCTCGACACGCCGCTGGAGACGATCGCGAAGCTGGCGGGAGTGAGCGTCGGCACGATCTACAACCGCTTCGGCAGCCGCGACGCGCTGCTGGACGAGGTCGTCAACGAACTCGCCGACCGGCAGGTGCGCGCGGCGATGGCCATCGCGGACGGCACGGCGGGCAGCGCGTGGGAGAAGCTGGTGGCCTACGTCGGGGCTATCTGCCAGGCGCAGGCCGACGACCCGGCGTTCAACGACGCGATATCCCGCCGCTACCCCAACGCCCCCGCGTTGAAGGCGGTCTGCGACCAGTCCCTGGCCTTCGCCACGGGGCTGGCCGCCGGTGCCCGCACCGAGGGGGCTCTGCGCGAGGACGCCCGGATGGACGACATCGCCCGCTTCTTCCAGGTCAACGGTGACCTCGTGCGCGCCGGGGACGACGCCGGGCGCCGCCGCGTCCTGGCCCTGCTCTTCGAGGGCCTGCGCGCCCGCGCCGGCAGCCACCCGCTGCCCGGCTGAGCCCGGCCGGAATCAAGGATCCGGGCCCGGCCGGGAACGACGACGGCGCCGGCCCCGCCCAGGCGGGGGCCGACACCGTGGTCGCGCGCGACTACGCGGCGCGGGCCGCCTTCTCGGCGGCATCGAACGCGTCGGCCCGCGACTGCTCGCCGAGCGGGACCAGGTGCTCCATGCCCGGGATGTGCGCGGCCAGCGTCAGGTCAGCGACGACGAAGGTCGCCTCCATCTCGAAGATCACCGACAGCACCGACTCCAGGTAGTTCAGCACGTGCTCGTGCGGCGCCCGGGGCGTGCCGGGGGCGTAGGAGCCGCCGCGGCTGGTCACCACCGTCACCGGCGTGCCCTTCACCTTCGACTCCGGCGAACCGGCGGTGCGGCCCATCAGGATCACCTGGTCCAGCCACGCCTTGAGGGTGGAGGGCACCGTGAAGTTGTACATCGGCGCGCCGATGACCACCGCGTCGGCCGCCTCCAGCTCCGCTATCAGGGCCAGACGCCCGGCGAAGGCCCGGGCCTGCGCCTCGGTGTGCTCCGCCGGGTCCAGCGACCCGGCAACGTGGGCGTCCGCGGTGATGTGCGGGACCGGCTCGGCGGCCAGGTCCCGGTAGATCACCTCGCCACCCGGGTGCTCCTCCAGCCACGTACGCCGGAAGACCTCGGTGAGGGCCCGAGAGGTGGACGCCTGGCCCGCGAACGCGGACGAGTCGATGTGCAGCAGTGTCGCCATGACGCAACTCCGAAAAAGGGGGAAAGGGCGTGCGTACCCTCCCGCCGCAGGCAGCGGGAGGGCCGCAGCAGATAACTTGAACCATCCCTCAACTTGCCACAAGTTGAGGGATGGTTCAAGTTGCTGTCGGTACACGCCTTTCCGTCGGCGCACACGCTTACCGATGACCTCCGCGTGACGCCCTACGGGGTGACAGCAGGGCCGGTTTTCCGGGCCGCTCCCACCGGCCCCCGCTCAGCCGGTGAAGGCGGAGGCGATCGCGGCCAGCAGGACCAGGGCCGGCTGGGCAATGTCCGCTGCGCCGGCCAGCACGGCCCGCAGTCGTTCGAGCCTGGTCCGTACCTCTGCCCGGGGCTGCTGGGGGTCCTCCGCCAGGCGGGCGACGGTGTGAACCTCCTGCGCGGCGGCCTCCCGGTCGGCGTCCGCCAGGTCCCGGCTGGAGAGGACAAGGTCCAGCAGACTCCGCAGGTCCTCGACGGCCGGTCCGGAGCGGTACGTGTTCTGGAAGTCGCGGATGACCGTGTCCTTCGGGTGGTTGATGAAGGTGGTGCCGGCGCCGTGGAAATTGAAGTTCTCGACCATGGAAACTCCGTAGCTGATGATCACATGGGACTCGCCGCCCTGGCCGCTGCCGGACGGACTGCCGCCGACGGGTCGCAGGGACGCCTTGATGGACCGCTCCGCGGCACGAACCCTGGCGAACGCCTCGGCCGGGACCGGCTTGGTCTGCTGCTGTCCACGCGGGTACCCCGACTGCCACTCCGGGTCGCCGGGCCCGACCGGGACGGTGTCCCCGGGCGTCGCCTGGAGCCCGGCCAGCGCTTCCCGAACCGCCGGGATCTGGTCGCCCTCACGCTGGTCCTGGTCGCGCCGGTGGTAGTCGAGGCGGTGGAACCGCGGGTACGGCCCGGCCTTCGGTTCCGGCGGCAGCTCCGCCTTGAGTGCGCGCGCGATCCCGCCGAACAGGGTGCGGAAGTAGCGGGGAGAGGTGTCCTCGATCCGGAAGATGATCTTTTCCGGCCCCTGTTCCGCTTCGTCCAGTGCGTGGAACAGCACCAGACAGGGCAGTTGGTCCGGGTCCACCCGAGGAAGGAGGCGATCTCATACGCGCTCTGCGGGTCATAGGGCTGCCAGCGGAGCCAGCGCAAGGTGGTCATCATCCGGCGCACCTCCGGATCGAGCTTCCAGCGCCAGTACTTCGCCGCCTCGGCCACCGGGCCGAACCGCTCCACCACGAAGATCCGGGTGTACGGCCCGGACAGCGCGTGCAGGTCGTCGAAGCTGGTCCGGACATAGGCGGCCAGCTCCTGGTCGACGCTGGTGTAGAGGAGCACCCCCAAAGCCGGGGACCGTCGGCGGCGGCATCGGCGTTCATCGTCAGCTGGAGCCGCTCCAGCAGCGCGGCCGGGTTCCGGGCCGGGCCGAGCATGTAGCCCACGTCGGCGGGGCGCTCGACGCACAGTTGCAGCAGGTCGCCGTCGGTCAGCCCGGCGTCCGCCAGCCGCAGCTGCCGCCCGGACGACCGTCTGCCAGCGGACTCTCCAGCCAGACCTTCAGCTTCGCGGGATCCGCCTGCGGATCCAGACCCATCCGCCGCATCAGCGCGAGTTCCAGCTCGCCGAAGGTCATCGACTCCAGCACGGGCATCTCGAAGGTCGAGCCGATGATCCGGGCATCGAGATCGCGCCAGCGCTGAACCGGGTCGGCGTCCGGCTCACCGACCCACTCGTCGACACGGCCGGCGATCCGCCCCCCGTACGGCCCGTCAAACGCCGCCCAGTCCCCCTCGCGGACCTCTATCCTCAGCCGCACACCGCGCCCCCGCCCTGTGATCCCGGCACCGATCGTCCAGAGACCACCGATCCTAGAACAGTCGGTGACGGCACGTCAGCCGGTCACGGGAGACCGCTGGCACGGCCGCTGGACAGGCCGACCCCGGGCAGCCCCGCTGCGCACCGGCGCGGGATCAGCGAGTCACCGCTTCCCTTCAGGACGCCCGGCGGACGGCGCCGCGCGCGGCCTGCGGCGGGAGCGCGGGATCGGGACCGGGCGCGGCGGCGGGATCGGCCGTGGGCCGGCTCGGAGCTTGGTCGAGGCCCAGTTCGCTGATCAGGTAGCCGGCGTGCAGCCGGCTACGGGCGCCGAGCTTGTCCATGATGTCGGAGACGTGGCGCTGGCAGGTGCGCAGCGACATACCCATCCGGCGGGCGATCGCGCGGTCTTCCAGTCCCTGGACGAGCAGCCGGACGATGGAGAGCTTCATCTCGTCGGAGATCGCCAGTACCCGCTCCTGGCTGTAGTTCTCCGGGAACGGCGTGGCGGTGGTCCAGGCCCGTTCGAAGGCGCCGATGACGAAGTCGACCAGGCTGGGGTCGCGTACCAGCAGGGCGCCGGTCTCGCTGTCGCGGAGCGCGATGATGGCCGCCGTCTGGTCGAAGGCGAGCATCCGCATGAAGCCGTCGCCCAGGGTGCGGATCTCGGCGCCGAGCCGGGTCACGTGGTCGGCGTACTCGACCGTCACGGTGTTGAACTGGGCGGTGTGCTGGTAGAGCGTCCGCATCCGGACGCCGCGGGCGAGCACCCGCTCGGTCTTCTCCAGCGACTCCCGCAGGACGTCGTCCTTGCGGGCCCCGCCCGGCTGGGAGGTGAGGATCTCGTGCTCGGCGCCGTCGGCCAGTTCGGTGATCACCGAGCGGACCGCGTCCAGGTCGGTCAGCCGCCGGATGTCGTCCGGCTCGGGGGCGGCGGATCTGGCCCGGTCGTAGATGTACTGGAAGAGCGTCAGCTTCTCCCGCGCCGAGTCGATCTCCCGGCGGCGCGCGTCGAGTTCCTGGGCCATCGGGGCGAGCAGTTCGGTGGCGGCGAGCTGCGGGATGCCGGGCACCAGCATGCCGGGGCGGGTCGCCGAGCGTTTGAGCAGCCGCAGTTCGAGCAGCCGGTCGACGGCGGCGGGGCCGAAGCGGTCGCGCAGACCGTCGCCGTCGGCCTGCTGCTGCTCGACCACGCACTGGAACAGCTCCAGTGCCTCGGGCCCGAGCAGGCCCAGTATCGCGGTGACTCCATCTGCGGGGCTCGCGTTCACAGTCCCATCCCAGGTCGCATGCCGCTCCGACGGAAGCGCGCGTCATCGTAGCGCCGCCGAGGGGGCAGCAACACCCGAGTTGGACTCACTTTCTTTACCAGAAAGGCACGTTCGGACGATGCGACGTCGCGGCGGCGGCGGAGCGGCGCCCGGACGGACACCCTTGACACCTGCCTCGTTTGCCCGGTTATGCCCGAAAATGACCCCCTCGCATGTGCGTCATGGCGTACTCACGGCCCCTTCCGCCTCCTTACACGGCATTCCGGCTGCGCCAGAATCAATGCCGCCGGGAAAACCGGAAACCAAACCAGTGTGGAGGAAGCCATGCGGACAACCATGCTCGCCACCGTCGGGATTTTCGCTGCCTCGGTCATCGCGACAATGGTGGCCGCACTGCTCCCGAGCTCCACCGTCAGCGCCGCCGACGGCACCCCGACCCCCGTACCGGCCGCCACCTCCACCCCCTCCGACCTGGGCTGGGGCTGAGCAGCACCCCTTCCGGCACGCCTTCCGCGAAGCGCCGCGCGACCACCGGGCGGCGGCCGGCGCGTTGATTTCCGGAGCGTTCTTCGAAGCGCTCCGTGAATTCCGCGGGCTCCGTGAATTTCACCGGGTATTCGGCCCGGAAGCCCCGGCAGTCGGCCGGCAATGCGGCGCTCGATGTGCGCTCCGAACGGGATCTCCCGTTCGGTGTCCCCTCCCCACCCACTGAGAGTCGATCATGGAGCTGGAGCTCAACCCCGTCCGCCCGCCGCTCGGGCCGGCGCCGGGCTGGACGTCGTGGTCACCAGCGTGGCTTCCGACGCGCACACCTGGAATCTGATCTTTCTTCAGCTCTTCCTCGAAGAGCTCGGGCATCGGGTCGTCAACCTCGGCTCCTGCGTGCCCGACCGGCTGATGGTCGACGAGTGCCGCACCCGGCGGCCCGATCTGATCGTCATCTCCAGCGTCAACGGCCACGGGCTCAACGACGGCCGTCGGTGGTGCGCAAGCTGCGCGCCTGCGACGAGCTGCGTGCCACCCCGATCGTGATCGGCGGCAAGCTCGGCATCGCCGGCGTGGAACACGGCGACCGCCTCGGCGCGCTGGTCGACGCGGGCTTCGACGCGGTGTTCGAGGACAGCGCGGGCATCGTCGGCTTCCATGACTTCGTCAGAGCCCTGCCGAGCGGGGTGGGCAGATGACCGCAGCGGCACGGCCGCTCCTGCCACAGGCCGGCTCGTTCGGCGGCTTTGTGGCCGAGGCGCGGCGAGCCGGCCGTCTGGTGGTCCAGCCCCGGATGGGCATGAGCGACCCGCATCTGATGCGCGAGGGCCTGCTCGCCACCCGCCGGGCGGACGCGACCACCGTGGGCACCATCACCCTGGACAGCTACACCCGGGTCGGCGACCACCGGGAGGCCCGCCGGGCGCTGGCCACCGGGGTCGCGCTGAACGGCTACCCGATCGTCGCGCACAGCGCCGCCATCACCCGGGCGGTCACCGACCGGATCGCGGGCGCCTCCTTCCCCGTCCAGGTACGGCACGGGTCGGCCGCGCCCCAGGACATCTTCGAGGCGGTGGTCGCCGCCGGACTGAGCGCCAGCGAGGGCGGCCCGATCTCGTACTGCCTGCCGTACAGCCGCACCCCGGTGGCCCGTTCGGTGGCCAACTGGGAGGCCGCTTGCGCGGTGCTCGCCCGGCTGGGTGCCGAGGGCGCCGAGCCGCACCTGGAGACCTTCGGCGGCTGCATGATGGGCCAGCTCTGCCCGCCGAGCCTGCTGGTGGCGCTCAGCGTGCTGGAGGCGCTGTTCTTCCGGCAGCACGGGCTGCGCAGCGTCTCGCTCAGCTACGCCCAGCAGACCCACCCTGGGCAGGACGCCGAGGCGGTCACCGCGCTGCGCCGGCTGGCCGGCGAACTGCTGGTCGGCCTCGACTGGCACATCGTCATCTACACCTACATGGGCGTGTACCCGCACAGCGCGGGCGGCGCCCGGCTGCTGCTGGAGGAGGCCGCCCGGCTGGCGGTGCGCACCGGTGCGGCCCGGCTGGTCGTCAAGACCGAGGCCGAGGCGCACCGCATCCCCACCATCGCCGAGAACGTCCGCGCGCTGGAGACCGCCGCCCGGGCCGCCGAGCAGGCCGGGCCCGCTGTCGGCCCGTCCCGGACACCGGGCTGTACGCGGAGGCGCTCGCCCTGGTGCACGCCGTCCTCGGCCTCGACCCGGACCTCGGGCGCGCCTTCACCCGGGCCTTCGCGCACGGGGTGCTGGACGTCCCGTACTGCCTGCACCCTGACAACGCCGGGCGCGCCCGCAGCTATCTCGACCCGGGCGGCCGGCTGCACTGGTCCGAGGTCGGCGCGATGCCGCTGCGCGGCGCCGCAGGCTCGGGCGGCGGCCGGATGACCTCGGCCGACCTGCTGAGCTCGCTCCGCTACGTGCAGCAGCGCTTCGACCGGCTCGCTCTGGAGCACTCGATCCGTCCCCTGGGCCCGATCCGTCCCCTGGAAGAGGAGTTCACCCGATGACCACCACCGCCGATCGCCCGCTCGCACCGGCCGCCCCGCTGCCGCCCTCCGATCCCCGGCAGCACCTGACCTCGCCGACCACCCGCGCGGTGCTCACCCTGCAGCGGCACCTGCTGGCCGCCGCCCGCGAACACCTCACCTCGGTGGGCTTCGTGGAGATGCTGCCGCCGATCATCGGCCCGGTCACCGACCCCGGGGCGCGCGGCTCCAAGCAGGTCGACCTGGACTTCTACGGTCACAAGTACAAGCTGATGTCCAGCGCGATCCTCTACAAGCAGGCGTCCCTGCTGGCCTTCCCGAAGATCTTCTGCATCGCCCCGAACGTCCGGCTGGAGCCGCTGGAGACCGCCAGCACCCGTCGGCACCTGGCCGAGTTCCACCAGATCGACGTGGAGCTGGCAGGCGCCTCCCGCGAGGAGATCACCGCGGTGCTGGAGGGCTTGGTCAAGCACATGGTCGCCCGGGTGGTCGCCGACCTGCCGGACGAGTTCGGGCTGCTGGGCCGGGACACCGCCGCCTTCACCGGCCTGCTCACCCGCGCCTTCGGCCGGATGACCCACGCCGAGGCGGTGGCCGAGCTGCGCTCGACCGGCCACCCGCAGAGCCCGGACGCCGAGATCGACTGGGCCGGTGAGGCGCTCATCTCCGGCCGCGCCGGGCAGCCGTTCTTCGTCACCGACTACCCGAAGGGCTCGCGCGGCTTCTACGACCGGGAGAGCCGGGACATCCGGGCGTGCTGCGCAACTTCGACCTGCTCGCGCCGGAGGGGTACGGCGAGCTGTGCAGCGGCAGCGAGCGGAGCACGACTACGCGCGGATCGTCACCCGGATGCGGGAGACCGGGGAGAACCCGGCCAAGTACGGCTGGTACCTGGCGCTGGCCCGCGAGGGCATCCCGGCCAGCGCGGGCTTCGGCATCGGCGTCGAGCGCTTCACCCGCTACCTGTGCGGTCTGGACGCGGCCTGGCAGGCCAACGCCTTCCCGAAGCTGCCGGGGTGGTCTCGCCGTGAGCACGCTCGAAGCGCAGGGCTTCCCCGAGGAGGCGGTGCGGCGCCGGGCCCGGCTCGGGGCGGCGGCGGCCTTCCCGGCCGAGGAGCATTACGGGCAGGCGCTGTTCGGCGCCGACCCGGCCGACCGTTCCGCCGACCCGCTGGACAGCCTGCGGCTGACCCCGCCGGTCTTCATGCCGGAACGCCTGGAGCGGCTCATCGAGCTGGCCCGCGAGCCGCTGCACACCGATGTCGCGCTGGAGACCGTGATCGGCGGCCTGCGCTCCCCGCTGCCGCTCTACCTCTCCGCCTTCGGCTCGACCCGGGCGGCCGGCACCGATCAGGTGCTGGGGGCCAGCCGGCAGGCCGGGCGGCTGGGCATCCCGATGGTGATCGCGAGAACATCGTGCCGATGACCGGCTACGGCCGCGCCGGCGAGCAGACCCGGCGCACCGCGCTCGGCCGGATCGCCGCCTACCTGGACGAACTCCCGGACGCGCTGGGCGGGTGGCGGTCCAGCAGAGCACCGAGGACGCCGACGCCGAGGTGTGGAACCTGGTCTACAGCGACCCGTCGGCCCAGCCGCTGCTGGAATCCGGCCGGCTGGCCTTCGAGCTGAAGGTCGGCCAGGGCGCCAAACGGGCCTGGGCGGGATGACCGTGCTCGGACGGGGAGCCGCCGCCGGGGTCGACGAGCAGTTCGCCATCGACCCGGTCTTCCCGACGCCGAGCAGGTGCTGCGGTGGGGACGTTCACCGAGGAGATCCTGCGCCAGCAGATCCGGCTGATGCGCAACAACTACCGCGGGTCAGGGTGTGGGTGAAACTGCACCCGGCCGGGACATCGGGCACGCCGCCGCCACCGCCTGGGCGGCGGCGCGGACGCGGTCACCGTGGACGGCGCGGAGGCGGCACGGCTGGGCGCCGCTCGCCTCGATCACGCACGTCGGCCTCGCTCGGCGAGTGCCTGGCCCGGATCGGCAACCGCGCCGACTGCCTGCTGCGCCTCCGGGCGGATGTGGAGGGCAGCCGGGCGGTGAAGTGCCTGGCGCTCGGCGCCCGGGCGGTCGGCCTGGGCCGGGCTGCCACCGACGAGGACCCGGCGGCCGGGCTGACCCGGCTGGTCGACTGCCTCTCCTTCGAACTGCGGCTGCTGATCAGCGCGTTGGGCAAGTACCAGCCCGCCGCGCTGGGCCTGGAGGACCTCTGGCCGCACCCCGCCCCCGCAGCCGGGCCGTCCACCGCAGCGGGCCTGCCCGGCCTCCTGCCCGGGGCGGTGCACGGTGTCTGACACCCGGCTCCGCACCCCGCAGGCCGCGCCCGGCCCGCATACCCATCCGTGCCCCAACCGACCCCCGCGGACGGTCCGCCATGACTGACACCCTCCCCAAGACCGCGCCGGTACGACCCGCCGGCCGGGTCCACTGGGCCTGAACTACCTCTCCTACACCGGCGCCATGAGCCTGTCCCAGCTCGGCGACTCCGCCTGGTATGTGGCGCTCACCTGGACGCTGGTGCGGGAGGCGAGCCCGGCCGCGGCAGGCGTGGTGCTGACGCTGGCTGCCCCGGCTGATCGGCCTGCTCGGCGGCGGGGTGATCGCCGACCGGAACGGGCCGCGCAAGATCATGGTGGTCACCGACCTGCTGCGCTGCGCGGTGATGCTGGCCGCCGCCGCCCTGGCGGTGCTGACCTCACCGTCCGTCCCGCTGCTGTTCGGCGCCGCCGTGCTGCTCGCCCTGCTCAGCGCCTTCTTCATCCGGCGTCCGGGGCGGTGAAGCCACTGGTCCTGGACAACAAGGACCTGGTGCGCGGCAACGCGCTCTTCGTCTTCGGGACCCGCGGCGGAATGGCGGCCGGTGCCCCGATCGGCGCCTGGCTGATCTCGGCCGGCGGGGTGCCGCTGGTGGCGCTGGCCGACGCGCTCAGCTTCCTGTTCTCGGCGGCGGCCTCCTGGCGGGTGAAGTACCTGCGCGAGCCGGCCGCCGCCACCGCCGCTCCGGCCACCGGGCCCGCGAAACCACCGTTCAAGCAGCTGCTCGTCGAAGGCCTGCGCTATCTGGCCGCCGAACGCAAGCTCCGGCTGGTGATGCTGGTCATCGCGCTCACCGAGCTGAGCTGCGCGCCGCCCGTCAACCTCGGTCTGGTGCTGTTCTCGGACCGGGTGCACGCCGGGGCGGCCGGGGCCGGCCTGTTGCTCACCGCCTACACCGTCGGCTCGGTCGCCAGCTCGGCCGTGTCGCTGACCTGGCCGCCCGGCCGGCGCGGCGGAACGGTCCTGATGCTGGCCACGCTCGCCTCGACCGGCTGCCTGGAGCCCTGGGCCTGGCCCTCGCTGCCGCTCGGGATGGCCGCGTACGCCGTCCTCGCCTGGTGGCGGGCAGTTCAGCCTGGTGCTGGTCTCGATGGTGCAGCGGGGGACGGACGCCGCGATGCGCGGACGGGTGATGTCGGTCTTCTCGATCATCTTCACCGCCGCGCCGCTGGCCAACCTGGTGGTCGGCTCGATGATCCAACTGCTCGGCTTCGCGTCGCGATGAGCGTCTTCGCCGCCGTCGGGCCGCGGCCGCGGCGGTCGTGCTCGCCACCCCCGAGCCTGCGAGGAGCCCGCCTTGACTGACACCGACGCCCAGCCCGCGGCCGCACCGGCTCGTTCCCCGAACTGCTGGACCTGCACGACCAGTTGCACACCGGCCGGCTCACCAGCGGTGAGCTCACCCGGCGCTGCCTGAACCGGATCCAGGAACTCGACCCACCGTCTGCGCCGTGCTCGCCCTCGACCCGACCGCCCTCGACCAGGCCGGGCGCTCGGACCGCCGGCACGCCGCCGGCGCCGGGCTGGGCCGCTGGACGGCGTCCCGGTGCTGGTCAAGGACAACATCGACACGGCGGCCTGGCCAGCACCGCGGGCTCGCGGCTGCTGGCGGGCCGGCCGCCGGCCCGGGACGCCGGGAATCGTCACCCGGCTGCGGGCGGCCGGCGGTGGTCCTCGCAAGACCAATCTCTCCGAGTGGTCCAACTTCCGTTCCACCCGGGCCACCGAGGGCTGGTCCGGGGTCGGGCGGGACCCGCAATCCGCACCGGCCGGAGCACACCCCGAGCGGCTCCTCCGCCGGGTCGGCGGTCGCGGTGGCCTGCGGGATGGCTCCGCTGGCACTCGGCACCGAGACCGACGGCTCGATCGTCGCCCCGGCGGGATCTGCGGTGTGGTCGGCATCAAGCCGGAGACCGGACTGCTGCCCACCGACGGGGTCATCCGATCACCCGGCCCAGGACACCGTCGGGGTGCTCGCCGGCGCTGACCGACGCGGCGCTCGCGATGGCGGTACTGCCGGGCAGGCGCCCCGCTTCCGGACCGGGGCGGGCTGCGGATCGGCCTGTGCGGGTGCCCCGGATGCCCGCCGCGGTGGACGCGGTACTGGACGACGCCGCACGGGCCCTGCGGGCGGCCGGATCGCGGTGGTACCGGTCGACGTCCCGCTCGACAAGCAGATGCTCGACGACGGGCTGCTGGCCATGTACGCCGAGTTCCGGCCCTCCGTGGAGGCGTACCTGCACACCGGGACGGCGTGCCGCAGACCCTCGCCGAACTGATCGAGGGCAACCGGGCCGACCCGGTCGAGCTCTCGCTGTTCGGCCAGGACCTCTTCGAGCAGGCCCAGCTGATCGGTGACGCGGAGCGCGAGCGGGCCGTGCTGGCCCGGCGCAGCGCGCGCGCCCGGGCCCGCAAGCTGCTGGACCGCACGCTGCGGCTGTGCGGCGTGCAGGCCGTGATCGCCGCGAGCAACGAGCCCGCGCCGGTGATCGAGTACGAGCTCGGCGATCCCGGCAACCCGGGCAGCTCCACCCCCGTCGCACTGGCGGGCTATCCAACATCTCCCTGCCGGCCGGGTACTTCCGCGACCTGCCGGTCGGCATCTCGGTCTTCGGCCCGCCCACGCTCGGCCGGCTGCTGCCGGTGGCGCTGCGCGTGGACGCGGCCTGCTCGGTACCCGTCAAGCCTTTCGACACCTTCCGGAGGTCATCATGAGCAACCCCTTCGACAACGCCGACGGCAGCTTCCTGGTCCTGGTCAACCACGAGCTCCAGCACTCGCTCTGGCCCGCGGGCATCGAGGTGCCCGCCGGCTGGCGCACCGTCAAGACCACGGACACCCGGGACGCCTGCCTGGCGTACATCGAGGCGCACTGGACCGACCTGCGGCCGGCCTCCCTGATCCCGCACAGCGCCTGACATCCTTCCGATTTGGGGCGAACCATGATTCCGCTGTCCTTCGCACAGGCCCGCCTCTGGTTCATCGACCAGGTCGAGGGGGTGGCCCGACCTACAACGTTCCACTGACCGTCCGGCTCCGCGGTTCGCTGGACGCGGACGCGCTGCGCGCCGCGGTCACCGACCTCGTCGAGCGGCACGAGCCGCTGCGCACCGTGTACCTGGAGCGGGAAGGCACCCCCTGGCAGCGGATCGTGGCGCCCGGAGCGGCCCACGTCCCGTGGGCGGTCGCCGACTGCGCCGAGCCGGACCTGCCCGACGCACTGGCGGTCCTGGCCGCCCACGGGTTCGACCTCGCGGCCGAACTGCCCCTGCGGGCACACCTGCTGCGGCTCGCCCCGCAGGATCACGCGCTGCTGCTGGTGATCCACCACATCGCCGCCGACGGCTGGTCGCTCGGCCCGCTGCTGCGCGACCTGGCCGAGGCGTATGCCGCGCGCCGCGCGGGCTCGGCGCCGGGCCGGGAGCCGCTGCCCGTCCAGTACTCCGACTACGCGCTCTGGCAGCAGGATCTGCTCGGCCAGGCGGACGATCCCGAGAGCCTGCTCGCCCGGCAACTCGCCTACTGGCGTGCGGCGCTGGCCGAACTCCCGGAGGAGCTGCGGCTGCCGACGGACCGTCCGCGCCCGGCCGCGCCGTCCCGGCACGGCAAGCTGCTGGCCACCCGGATCGGCGCCGAACTGCACGGCAGGCTGGCCGAGTTCGCCCGAACCAACGAAGCCACGCCGTTCATGGTCGTGCAGGCGGCGCTCGCCGCGCTGCTCTCCCGGCTCGGCGCGGGCCACGACATCCCCCTCGGCACCCCGGTGGCCGGGCGCACCGACAGCGAACTGGAGGAGCTGGTCGGCTTCTTCGTCAACACCCTGGTGCTGCGCACCGATTTGTCCGGCGAGCCGACCTTCCGCGAGCTGGTGGCCCGGGTGCGGGCCGCCGACCTGGACGCCTACGCCAACCAGGACCTGCCGTTCGAGCGGCTGGTCCAGGAGCTCAACCCGCTCCGCACGCCGGCCCGGCACCCGCTGTTCCAGGTGATGCTGGTGCTGCAGAACACCGCCGGCCTGCGCGTCGACTTCGCCGGGCTGACCGCCGAGGCCGAGGTCGTCGAGCTGGACGTGGCGAAGTTCGACCTGATCGCCGAGCTCGCCGAGAGCTTCGCGGCGGACGGCTCGCCGGACGGGATCGGCGTGCTGATGAAGTACGCCACCGATCTGTGGGACCGGCGGTCCGTCCGGGCGCTGACCGATCGACTGCTGCGGCTGACCGAAGCCGCGCTGGCGGCACCGGATGTGCCGCTGGCCCGGCTGGAGGTGCTGTCGGCGGCGGAGCGGCGGGCGCTGCTGGTGGAGTGGAACGGCGCGCCGGCGGCCACCGCGCCCGGTACCGTCCATGAGCTCTTCCAGGCGCAGGCCGCGCGGGCGCCCGGTGCCGCGGCGCTGGTCCTCGGCGATCGCCGGGTCTCCTACCGGGAGCTGGACGAGCGGGCCAACCGGCTGGCGCACCACCTGACCGGGTGCGGCCTGGAGCGCGGCACCGTGGTGGGGTCCTGCTGGAGCGCGGGGTCGAGCTGGTGGTCGCGGTGCTGGCGGTGCTCAAGGCCGGCGGCACCTACACCCTGCTCGACCCGGACTTCCCGGCCGAGCGGATCAGGGCGCTGGCCGCGCACACCGAGTTGCTCGTCACGCCGGAGCTGCTGGCCGGAGCTGACGCCGCCGGTCCGTACCCGGCCCACGCCCCGGACCGGATCGCCGGGCCGCGGACGCGGCCTGCGTGATGTTCACCTCGGGCTCCACCGGCGCGCCCAAGGGCGTGATCACCCCGCACCGGGCGCTGGTCGGCACCCTGCTGGGCCAGGAGTTCGCCTCACTGGGCCCCTCCCAGATCTGGCTGCAGTGCTCCCCGGTCTCCTGGGATGCCTTCGCCCTGGAACTGTTCGCCCCGCTGCTCTCCGGCGGCACCTGCGTGCTGCAACCGGGGCAGCGGCCGGAGCCGGCGCTGATCGCCGAGCTGGTCGCCCGGCACCGGGTCACCTCGCTGCACGTCTCCGCCGGCCTGCTGAACTTCCTGCTGGACGAATACCCGCAGACCTTCCGCGGACTGCGGCAGGTGATGACCGGCGGCGAGGCCGCCTCCGTCGAGCACGTGCTGCGCCTGGTCGAGGAGTTCCCCCAGATCAAGCTGGTGAACGGCTATTCCCCGGTCGAGTCGACGATCTTCACGCTCGCCCACCCGGTCACCGCCGCCGACGCGGCCCGCCCGACCGTCCCGGTCGGCAGACCGCTGAACGGCAAGCGGATCTGGGTGCTGGACGAGTACCTCGCCCTGCTGCCGCCGGTGTCCCCGGCGAGCTCTACATGTCGGGCCTCGGCCTGGCCCACGGCTACACCCGTCAACCGGGCCTGACCGCCGAGCGGTTCGTCGCCTGTCCTTACGGCGCGCCCGGGGAACGCATGTACCGCACCGGCGATCTGGTGCGGCTGCTGCCGGACGGCACCGTCGAGTTCCTCGGCCGCACCGACGACCAGGTGAAGATCCGCGCTTCCGGGTCGAGCCGGCCGAGATCCAGACCGTGCTCACCCGCCACCCCGCCGTCGAGCGCGCCGCGGTGATCGTCCGCGAGGACGTCCCGGGCGACAAGCGGCTGGTCGCCTACGTGGTCGCCGGGGCCGGGCTCGATCCCACGGAGCTGCGCGCCCACGCCGCCCGGCAGCTGCCCGAGTACCTGGTCCCGTCCGCCGTCGTGGCGCTGGACGCGCTGCCGCTCACCCCGACCGGCAAGCTGGACCGGCGCGCGCTGCCCGCGCCCGGGCGGGTCGGGCGGGGGAGCCCGGACGCCCGCCGCGCAACGCCCGGGAGGCCGAGCTCTGCGCCCTGTACGCCCACGTCCTCGGCCTCGACGGGGTCGGCATCGACGACGACTTCTTCGGCCTCGGCGGCCACTCCCTGCTGGCCGCACGCCTGATCGCACGAATCCGCTCCGCCGCCGGCGTCGAGCTGACTGTCCGAGACCTGTTCGAGGCGCCCACGGTGCTGCGCCTCGCCGAGCGAGTCCGCAATGCCCAGCGGGCCAGGAAGGCGTCGTACGTCATGGACCGACCGGAGGAGATACCGCTGTCGTACGCGCAGCGGCGGCTGTGGTTCCTCAACAAGCTGGAGGGGCCCAACAGCACCTACAACGTGGCGCACACCATCCGGCTCCGCGGCCGGCTGGACGTGGACGCGCTGCGGCAGGCCGTCACGGACGTGGTGGGCCGGCATGAGGCGCTGCGGACCGTCTTCCTGGAAGTGGACGGCGAGCCGTACCAGCGGGTGGTGGCGCCGGGCGTCGCGCACCCGCTGGTGACCGTGCTGGAGAGCGAGCCGGACGAGCTCCCGCTGGAGCTCGACATGGTCTCCCGGCACGCCTTCGACCTGATGGTGGAACTCCCCATCCGGGCGCACATCTTCGTGGTCGGCCCGCAGGAGCACGTGCTGCTGCTGGTGATGCACCACATCGCCGCCGACGGCTGGTCGCTCGGCCCGGTGATGCGCGACCTGGCCGCCGCGTACACCTCGCGCTGCGCGGACGCCGTGCCGGTCTGGGAGCCGCTGCCCGTCCAGTACGTCGACTACACCCTCTGGCAGCAGGATCTGCTCGGCTCGGCGGACGACCCTGCGAGCCTGCTCTCCAGCAACTCGCCTTCTGGCGCGAGGCGTTGGCCGATCTTCCGGAGGAGCTGAGCATCCCGGCGGACCGCGGCCGGCCGCGCTGCCCAGCAACCGGGGCCAGGTGCTCACCGCCACCCTGGAGGTCGGGCTGCACCGGCGGCTGCTGGCTTTCGCCCGGGAGAACAACGCCACCCTCTTCATGGTGATGCAGGCCGCGCTGGCCGGGCTGCTGACCCGGCTCGGCGCGGGCACCGACATTCCCCTGGGCACCCCGACCGCCGGGCGCACCGATGACGCGCTGGAGGACCTGGTCGGCTTCTTCGTCAACACCCTGGTGCTCCGCTCGGACGTCTCCGGCGACCCACCTTCCGCCAACTGGTCGGCCGGGTACGGGATACCGACCTCGACGCGTACGCGCACCAGGACGTGCCGTTCGAGCGCCTGGTGGAGGAGCTGAACCCGGTCCGCACGCTCTCCCGGCACCCGCTGTTCCAGGTGATGCTGGTGGTGCAGAACAACACCGCGGCGAAGCTGCACCTGCCCGGCCTGGACGCCGAGATCGCGCCGGTCACCACGGACACCGCCAAGTTCGACCTGACCATGGGCTTCACCGAGACCTTCGGGCCGAATCGCGAGCCCGCCGGCATCCGGGCCATGATCGAGTACGCCACCGACCTGTTCGACAGCGGCTCGGTACGGATCATCCTGGACCGGCTGGTGCGCCTGCTGGAGGGCCAGCTCGCCGAGCCGGACCTGCCGGTGGGCCGGCTGGAGATCCTCTCCGGGGACGAGCGGCAGGCGCTGCTGGTCGACTGGAACGACACCGCCGTGGACTTCCCCGCCGACCGCTGGCGTGCACCAGCTCTTCGAGCAGCAGGCGGCCGGGCCCCGCGGGCCACCGCACTGGTCTTCGCGGGCGTCGAGTACGGCTACGCCGAGCTCAACACCCGCGCCAACCGACTCGCCCACCATCTGCGGGCGAGCGACTCGGCCGCAGCGAGGTGGCCGGGGTGTACCTGGAGGCGCGGGGTGGAGATGGTGGTCGCGGTGCTGGCCGTACTGAAGGCCGGGCACCTACACCATGCTCGACCCGGACTTCCCGGCCGAGCGGCTCACCACCGTACTGGACCGCGCCGGCGCACGGCTGGTCGTCACCGGACCTCGTTCGCCGGCCGGCTGGCGGGCGGGCGCACGAGGTACTGGTGGACGCGGAGGCGGCGCAGATCGCCGCGTGCTCCACGCAGAACCCGGCGGCCCGGTCGATCCGGGCGCCGCGGCCTGCGTGATGTTCACCTCCGGCTCCACCGGCGTGCCCAAGGGCGTGGTCTCGCCGCACCGGGCGATCGTCGGCACCCTGGTGGGCCAGGGCTTCGTGGATTTCGACCCGACCCAGGTCTGGTTGCAGTGCTCCCCGTCTCCTGGGACGCCTTCGCCCTGGAGCTGTTCGCCCCACTGCTCTCCGGCGGGATGTGCGTGCTCCAGCCCGGCCACCGGCCGGAGCCCGCGGTGATCGCCGACCTGGTGGCCCGCTACCGGGTCTCCTCGCTGCACGTTTCCGCGAGCCTGCTGAACTTCTGCTGGACGAGTATCCGCAGACCTTCGAGGTCTGACCCAGGTGATGACCGGCGGCGAGGCCGCCTCGGTCGACCATGTGATGCGCCTGGTGCACCGCTTCCCCGGCCTGAAGCTGGTGAACGGCTACTCCCCGCCGAGTCGATGATCTTCACGGTCTCGCACGAGATCACCGAGGCGGACGGCGCCGCGCCCTCCATCCCGGTCGGCCGGCCGCTGGGCAACAAGCAGCTCTACGTCCTGGACGAGGGCCTGGGCCTGGTCGCCCCCGGCGTGCGCGGCGAGCTCTACATGTCGGGCGTCGGCCTCGCGCACGGCTACGCCGGCCAGGCCGCGCTGACCGCCGAGCGGTTCGTCGCCTGCCCGTTCGGCGAGCCGGGCGAGCGGATGTACCGCACCGGCGACCTGGTGCGCTGGCGGGGCGACGGCATCCTGGAGTTCCTCGGCCGGGCCGACGACCAGGTGAAGATCCGCGGCTTCCGGGTCGAGCCGGGCGAGGTCCGCACCGTCATCGCCCGCCACCGGGCATCGGCCGGGCCGCGGTGATCGTCCGCGAGGACACCCCGGTGACAAGCGGCTGGTGGCGTACGTGGTGCCCGACCCGGCGGCCGATCGGCCGGTGGACGCGGCGAGCGTGCGGGCACACGTCGCGGAGCTCCTGCCCGAGTACATGGTCCCGTCCGCCGTGGTGCTGCTGGAGGCGCTGCCGCTCACCCGACCGGCAAGCTGGACCGCCGCGCCCTGCCCCCCCCGACCACACCCAGCGCGAACCCGGCCGCGGCCCGCGCACCGCCCAGGAGGAACTGCTCTGCGGGCTGTTCGCCGAGATCCTGGGCCTCGACCAGGTCGGCATCGACGGCGACTTCTTCGACCTGGGCGGCCACTCCCTGCTGGTCACCGGCTGGTCAGCCGGATGCGCTCGGTGCTGGGTGTCGAGCTGGGCATCCGTGACCTCTTCCAGGCCCCGACGGTGGCCCGGCTCGCCAAACGGGTGGACCGGGCACAGCACGCCCGGCCCGCGCTGACCGTGCGGGAACGGCCCGAGCGGCTGCCGCTCTCCTTCGCGCAGCGCAGGCTCTGGTTCCTCGGGCAGCTGGAGGAACAGGGCTCGGCGTACAACGTGCCGATGACCATGCGGCTGCGCGGCGCACTCGACGTCGCGGCGCTGCGGGCGGCACTGACGGATGTGATGGCGCGGCACGAGGTGCTGCGCACGGTGTTCCAGGAGTGGGTGGCGAGCCGTACCAGCTGATCCTGCCGGCCGCCGAGGTCGTCCTGCCGTGGACCGAGGCGGACTGCACCGAGGCCGAGCTGGGCACCGAGCTGGCCCGGGCCGCCAACCTGGACTTCGATCTGACGGCGCAACCGCCGCTGCGGGCCCACCTGTTCACGCTCCCCGCAGAGCATGTGCTGCAGCTGGTGATGCACCACATCGCCAGCGACGGCTGGTCGCTCGGCCCGCTGGTGCGCGACCTGGCCGCCGGCTACGCGGCCCGCAGCACCACCGGCGAGGCACCGCAGTGGGCGCCGCTGCCCGTCCAGTACGCCGACTACACGCTCTGGCAGCAGCAGTTGCTCGGCTCGGCAGACGACCCGGACAGCCTGATCGCGCAGCAGCTCGGCTACTGGCGGGACCCTGGCCGGGCTGCCGGAGGAGCTGAACGTGCCGCTGGACCGGCCGCGCCCGGCCGCGCCGACCCATCTGGGCGACGCGGTGCACGTCACGGTCGGCGCCGAGCTGCACAGCCGGCTGCTGAGCTTCGCCGGGAGAACCAGGCCACTCTCTTCATGGTGCTCCAGGCGGGCCTGGCCGCGCTGCTCTCCCGGCTCGGCGGGGGCACCGACATCCCACTCGGCACCCGGTGGCCGGTCGGGTCGACGAGGCCGCCGACGACCTGGTGGGCTTCTTCGTCCACCCTGCTGCTGCGCACCGATGTCTCCGGCGACCCGGGCTTCCGTGAACTGCTCGGCCGGGTCCGCGAGGCCGACCTGGACGCGTACGCCAACCAGGACGTGCCGTTCGAGCGGCTGGTCCAGGAGCTGAACCCGGTCCGCACACCGGCCCGGCACCCGCTCTTCCAGATCATGCTGGTGGTACAGAACAACAGCACGGCCGAGCTGCGGATACCGGGCCTGGAGGCGGAGTCGGTGCCCGCCGGGGTGGACACCATCAAGTTCGATCTGACCGTCTCGGTCGCCGAGCGCCGGGAGGCCGGGGCACCCGCCGGGCTGCGGATCAACGTCGACTACGCCTCCGACCTCTACGACCGGTACAGCGTAAAGAAGTTGACGGATCGTCTGGTGCGGCTGCTGGAAAGCGCGGTGGCGGCGCCCGAGCTGCCGGTCGGCCTGGTCGACGTGCTCTCGGCGGCGGAACGCCGGGCACTGGCGACGGAGTGGAACGGCGCGCCGGACGCCACGGCGGAGGGCACCGTGCACGAGCTCTTCGCCGCGCAGGCCCGCCGGGCGCCGGCGGCCACTGCCCTGGTCTGCGGCGGTTCCCGTCTCTCCTACCAGGAGTTGGACGAGCGCTCGAACCGGCTGGCGCACCACCTGGTGGCGGCCGGCCTGGCCCGCGGCGAGGTGGCGGGCATCCAGCTGGAGCGCGGGATCGAGCTGGTGGTCGCGGTGCTGGCGGTGCTCAAGGCCGGCGGCACGTACACGCTGCTCGACCCGGAGTTCCCCGCCGAGCGGCTCAACGCGGTGCTGGCGCACACCCGCACCCGCCTGGTGGTGACCCGCTCGGGCCTGGCGGACCGGCTCGCGGTGCCCGGCAAGGTGCTGATCGACACCGGGACGGCGGCCATCGCCCGGCGGCCGCCGACCCGCTCGCACCGATCGCCGACCCGGCGGACGCGGCCTGCGTGATGTTCACCTCCGGCTCCACCGGCACCCCCAAGGGCGTGATCACCCCGCACCGGGCACTGGTCGGCACCCTGCTCGGCCAGGAGTTCGCCTCACTGGACCCTCCCAGATCTGGCTCCAGTGCTCCCCGATCTCCTGGGACGCCTTCGCCCTGGAACTCTTCGCGCCCCTGCTCTCCGGCGGCAGGTGTGTCCTGCAACCGGGCGAGCGGCCCGAGCCCGCCGTGATCGCCGCGCTGGTCCGGACGGAGGCGGTCACCACCCTGCACGTCTCGGCCAGCCTGCTGAACTTCCTGCTGGACGAGTACCCGCAGACCTTCCGCGGACTGCGGCAGGTGATGACCGGCGGCGAGGCCGCCTCGGTCAGCCATGTACTGCGCCTGGTCGAGGAGTTCCCACAGATCAAGCTGGTGAACGGCTACTCCCCCGTCGAGTCGACAATCTTCACGCTCGCCCACCGGATCACCGCGGCCGACGGCGCCCGTCCGTCCGTCCCGGTCGGCCGGCCGCTGGACGGCAAGCGGCTCTGGGTGCTCGACCAGCACCTCGGTCTGGTCGCCCCGGGCGTCACCGGCGAGCTCTACATGTCCGGCATCGGCCTGGCCCACGGCTACACCGGCCAACCGGGCCCGACCGCCGAGCGGTTCGTCGCCTGCCCCTACGGCTCCGCGGGCGAACGGATGTACCGCACCGGGGACCTGGTGCGCTGGCTGCCCGACGGCACGCTGGAATTCCTCGGCCGTGCGGACGACCAGGTGAAGATCCGCGGCTTCCGGGTGGAGCCGGGCGAGGTGCGCGCCGCACTGGACAGCCACCCGGGTCGGGCAGAGCGCCGTCGTCGTCCGCGAGGACAACCCCGGCGACAAGCGGCTGATCGCCTATGTGGTCGGCAAGGCCGGGCTGGACCCGGCCGGCCTGCGCGCCCATGTCGCCGAACGGCCCCGGAGTACATGGTGCCGTCCGCCGTCGTCTGCTCGACGCGCTGCCGATCACCCCCGACCGGCAAGCTGGACCGCCGCGCCCTGCCCGCGCCCGACCACACGCAGCGCGAACCCGGCCGCGGTCCGCGCAACGAGCGGGAGGAGAAGCTCTGCGGACTGTTCGCCGAGATCCTCCGCCTGGAGAGCGTCGGCATCGACGACAACTTCTTCGACCTCGGCGGCCACTCACTGCTGGTCACCCGGCTGATCAGCCGGATCCGCTCGGTGCTGGGCGCCGAGCTGAGCATCAAGGCCGTCTTCGAGGCCCCCACCGTCGCCGAACTGGTCGGCCGGCTCACCACCGCCACCCGCGCCCGCCCGGCACTGCGGGCCCGCTCCAAGGAGGTCTCCTCGTGATCCCGCTCTCCTACGCCCAGGCCAGAATCTGGTTCTACGAGCAGGTAGCGGGCGCCGGCTCGGCGTACAACCTGCCGTACGCGCTACGGCTGCGCGGCGACCTCGACACCGCCGCCCTGCGCTCGGCACTCGTCGATGTGCTGATCCGGCACGAGGCACTGCGCACCCTCTACCTGGTGGCGGCCGGCGAGCCGTACCAGCGGGTGGTGCCGGCGGCGCAGGCCCAGCCGGTCTGGACCGTCGCCGGCTGCACCGAGCCCGGGCTCACCGAGCACCTCGCCGACGCCTGCAACCTGCCCTTCGACCTCACCACCGACCTGCCCATCCGACCCCACCTGGTTCGCCTCGGCCCACGCGAGCACGTCCTGCTGGTGATGCACCACATCGCCACCGACGGCTGGTCGCTCGGCCCACTGGCGCGCGACCTCGCGGCGGCCTACCGCGCCCGCTCCGCCGGTACCGAGCCGGCCTGGGAGCCGCTGCCCGTCCAGTACACCGACTACACCCTTTGGCAGCACGAACTGCTCGGCTCGGTGAACGACCCGGAGAGTCTGCTCTCGCAGCAACTCGCCCACTGGCGCACCGCGCTGGACGGGCTGCCGGAGGAGGCCGGGCTCCCGCTGGACCGGCCGCGCCCGGCCACGCCGTCCCACAAGGGCACGGCGGTCGCACTGACCAGCAGCGCCGAACTGCACCGCCGGCTGCTCGGCTTCGCCCGGCAGCACAACGCCACGCTCTTCATGGTGGTGCAGGCAGCGCTGGCGACCCTGATGTCCCGGCTCGGCGCGGGCACCGACATCCCGCTCGGCACCGCCACGGCTGGTCGCACCGAGGACGAGCTGGAGGAGCTGGTCGGCTTCTTCGTCAACACCCTGGTGCTGCGCACGGATCTCTCCGGCGACCCCTCGTTCGGTGAACTGGTCGACCGGGTCCGGGAGTCGGATCTGCTGGCCTTCGCCAACCAGGACGTGCCGTTCGAGCGCCTGGTCGAGGAGCTCAACCCGGTCCGCAGCCTGGCCCGGCACCCGCTCTTCCAGATCATGCTGCTGACCCAGCGCTCCGGCAACGGCGACGGCACAGGCGACGGCACCGGCCTGGACTTCGCCGGTCTGGCGAGTGAGCCGGTGCCGGTGGGTACCGACGCGGTGAAGTTCGACCTCACTCTCGCCGTCGGCGAGGCGTATCGCGACGGCGGTCCCGTCGGCCTGCGGCTGAACGCCGACTTCGCCACCGACGTGCTGGACCCCGCGTCGGTGCGGCGCCTGCTGGCGCAGCTGCTGCGGCTGCTGGAGGCCGCGCTCGCCGACCCCGGGCGGCCGATCAGCCGGCTCGACCTGCTCTCGGCGGAGGAACGGCACACCCTGCTGGTCGAGTGGAACGACACCGCACACCCGCTCCCCGACCACCGGCCGGTGCACGAGCTGATCGCCGACCGCGCCCGGCAGACCCCGGCGGCGACCGCCGTCGAGCACCCGGACGGCAGCCTCGACTACGCCGGACTCGACACCCGGGCCAACCGGTTGGCCCACCACCTGATCTCGCTGGGCGCGGGCCCCGGGCGACTGGTGGGCATCTTCCTGGATCGTGGTCCGGACCGGATCGTCGCCCTGCTCGCCGTACTGAAGTCGGGCGCCGCGTACGTCCCGCTGGATGTCTCGTACCCGCCGGAGCGGGTCGCCTTCATCGCCGAGGACGCCGGGCTGAGCCTGGTGGTGACCGGGCAGCAGCTGCTGGAACGGCTGCCGCAGAGCACGGCCGAGGTGGTGCTGCTGGACGACGAGGCGCTCTCCGCGCACCCGGTGACCGCGCCCGAGGTCGCCGTCCGCCCCCGCGACGCCGCGTACGTGATCTACACCTCGGGCTCCACCGGCCGCCCCAAGGGCGTGGTCTGCGAACACGCCGCGCTCGGCGACCTCTGTGCCTGGATGGTCCGCCACTACGGCCTCGACCGGGCCGACCGGGCCAGCCAGCTGGTCACCCCCGGCTTCGACTCCGCGGTGGTGGAGCTCTGGCCGGTGCTGGCGGCCGGCGGCACCGCCTGCCTGCCCTCGCCGGAGCTGCTGGACGACGCCGAGGCGCTCACCACCTGGATCACGACGGCAGGCATCACGGTCTGCTTCATGCCCACGCCCCGGCTCGAAGTCGCCCTGGACGACCTCACGGCCAACCCGGGCGCGCTGCGGCTGCTCTACCTCGGCGGGGACACCCTGCGCCGGTGGCCGGCGCCGGGGGTGCCGTTCGTCCTCTCCAACCAGTACGGGCCGACCGAGTGCACGGTCGCCGCCACCAGCGCCGAACTCGGCCCGGAGCCCGCCCCGGTGTGCTGCCGCCGATCGGCCGCCCCGCCGACAACACCCGGGTGTACGTGCTGGACGAGCACCTAGCGCCCGTCCCGATCGGGGGGGCCGGCGAGCTCTACCTCGCCGGCACCGGGCTCGCCCGCGGCTACGTCAACCGCCCCGGCCTGACCGCCGAACGCTTCGTCGCCTGCCCGTACGGCACCAACGGCGGAAGGATGTACCGCACCGGCGACCTGGTCCGCCGGCTCCCGGACGGCCAATTGCACTTCCTCGGCCGCGCCGATCACCAGGTCAAGCTCCGCGGCCAACGGATCGAGCTCGGCGAGATCGAAGCCGTCCTCACCCGCCACCCGGCTGTCGCCCAGGTCGCCCTCAGCATCCACGAGGACCGCCCCGGGAGCGCGCGCCTGATCGCCTACCTGGAGACCCGGGAGGCCGTCGACCCGGCCGCGCTGCGCGCCTTCGCCGCGCGGTGGCTGCCCGACTACATGATTCCGGCCGCCTTCGTCCGGCTCGACGCGCTGCCGCTGAGCCCCAACGGCAAGCTCGACCGCCGTGCCCTGCCCGCCCCCGCGCCCGTCGAGCGCACCACCGGCCGCACACCCCGCGACGAACGCGAACACGTGCTCTGCGAGATCTTCGCCGCCCTTCTGGGCGTCGACGAGGTCTTCATCGACGACAATTTCTTCGACCTCGGCGGCCACTCGCTCCTCGTCACCCGTCTGATCAGCCGCATCCGCACCGCCACCGGCGCCGAACTGACCATCCGGACCGTCTTCGAGGCGCCCACCATCGCCGAACTGGTCCACCACCTCGGCGCCGAGGGCACCGCCCGGCCGGCACTCCGCCCGGTCGAGCGCGGCCCGGAGAGCCCGCTCTCGCCCGCGCAGGCCCGGCTCTGGTTCCACGAGCGGGTGAGCGGGCCGAGCTCCGCCTACAACCTGCCGTACGCGCTCCGGCTGCACGGTGAACTCGACGTCGCCGCCCTGGAGTCGGCCGTCGCCGACGTGATCACCCGGCACGAGACGCTTGCGCACGGTGTTCCGGGAGATCCACGGCGAAACCCCGCCAGTTCGTCCTGTCGGCAGCGGACCACCGGGTGAGCCTGGCTGTGCGCACGTGCACCGAGGACGGAGCTGCCGGGTGAGCTGGCGCGGGCCTGCGAGCTCGCCTTCGACCTCGCCACCGACCTGCCGATCCGCCCATATCTGTTCCGGCTCGGGGCGCAGGAGCAGGTGCTGCTGCTGGTGATGCACCATATCGCCACCGACGGCTGGTCGCTCGGCCCACTGGCGCGCGACCTCGCGGCGGCCTACCACGCCCGGTCCGCCGGCACCGAGCCGACCTGTCAGCCGCTGCCCGTCCAGTACGCCGACTACACCCACTGGCAGGGCCAAGTACTGGGCGAGGACGACGATCCGCAGAGCCCGCTCTCCCGGCAACTCGCCTACTGGCACGACACGCTGGCCGGACTGCCGGAGGAGATCCCGCTTCCGCAAGCCCGCCCGCGCCCGGCCGTTCCGACCCACCGCGGCGCCGCCGTAGCACTCACCAGCAGCCCCGAGCTCCACCACCGACTGCTCGCCTTCGCCCGCGAACACAACACCACGCTCTTCATGGTCGCGCAGGCGGCACTGGCGGCACTACTGACCCGACTCGGCGCAGGAACCGACATCCCCCTCGGCACCGCCATCGCCGGCCCGCACCGAGGACGCACTCGACGACCTGGTCGGATTCTTCGTCAACACCCTCGTGCTGCGCACCGACGTATCCGGCAACCCCACCTTCTCGGAACTCGTCAGCCGGGTGCGGGAATCAGACCTCTCCGCGTACGCCAACCAGGACGTGCCGTTCGAGCGCCTGTGTGGAGGAACTCAACCCGGCCCGCAGCCTGGCCCGACACCCACTCTTCCAGATCATGCTGCTGACCCAGCCCCCAAGCGCAGGGAACGGCACCGGCCCGAACTTCCCCGGCTTGGAAACCGAGCCCGTGCCGGTGGGGACCAGGACGGTGAAGTTCGATCTCACCCTCGCCGTCGGCGAGTCCTACCGCGACGGCGACCCGGCGGGCCTGTGCCTGAACGCCGACTTTGCCACTGAGCTGTTGGACGCCGAAACGGTCACCGGCCTGCTGGAACGCCTGCTCACGCTGCTGGAGGCCGCACTCACCGAACCCACCCTCCCCATCGGGCAACTGGACCTGCTCACAGCCGAAGAACGCCACACCCTGCTGGTCGAATTCAACAACACCACCGTGCCACACCCCACCGACCACCGCGTCCACGAACTGATCACCGAACACGCCCGCCACACCCCGCACGCCCCCGCACTCGAATGCGGCCCGCAGCAGGTGACCTACGCCGAACTCGACACCCGCGCCAACCAACTCGCCCACCACCTGATCAACCACGGCGCCCGACCAGGCCAACTCGTCGGAGTCTGCCTCAACCGCGGCATCCCACAGGTGATCACCCTGCTCGCCATCCTCAAAACCGGCGCCGCCTACGTCCCCCTCGACGCCACCTACCCCACCGACCGCCTCGCCTACATGGTCCACGACGCACAACTCACCACCATAGTCACCGAAACAACACTCACCAATCGCCTGCCCCACGACACACCAGCCCTCGTACTGCTCGACAAACCACTGCCCCAACACCCCAGCACCCCACCCGACATCGCCGTCCACCCCCGCGACGCCGCCTACGTGATCTACACCTCCGGCTCCACCGGCCACCCCAAAGGCGTCATCTGCGAACACACCGCACTCAGCAACCTCTGCGCCTGGATGATCCGCAACTACCAACTCACCACCACCGACCGCTCCAGCCAGATCGCCACCCCCGGCTTCGACGCCTCCGTCATGGAACTATGGCCCATCCTCACCGCCGGCGGCACCGCCTGCCTACCCCAACCCCAACTCCTCGACGACGCCGAAGCACTCACCCAATGGATCGCCGACACCGCCATCACCACCTGCTACATGCCCACCCCACGCATGGAAACCGCCCTCGACGACCTCACCACCAACCCCGGCACCCTCCGCCTGATCTACCTCGGCGGCGACACCCTACGCCGCTGGCCCAACCCCAACCTCCCCTTCCGCATGTCCAACCAATACGGCCCCACCGAATTCACCGTCACCTCCACCGCCACCGACCTCAACAACAACCACACACCAGGCCTACCACCCATCGGACACCCCGCCGACAACATCCGCGCCTACATCCTCGACGACCACCTCACACCCGTCCCCCTCGGCACCACCGGCGAACTCTACCTCGCCGGCACCGGCATCGCCCGCGGCTACCTCAACCGCCCCGCCCTCACCGCCGAACGCTTCCCCGCCTGCCCCTACAGCACCAACGGCGAAAGAATGTACCGCACCGGCGACCTCGTCCACCAACACCCCGACGGCCAACTCACCTTCCACGGCCGCACCGACCACCAAATCAAAATCCGCGGCCTACGCATCGAACTCGGCGAAATCGAAGCCGCCCTCACCCGCCACCCCACCATCACCCAAGCCGCCGCCCACATCCACGAAACCCACCCCGGCAACAAAACCATCATCGCCTACCTGGAGACCCAGGAAGCCCACGACCCGGCCGCGCTGCGCGCCTTCGCCGCACAGTGGCTGCCCGACTACATGATCCCGGCCGCCTTCATCCGGCTCGACGCCCTCCCGCTCACCCCAACGGCAAACTCGACCGCAGCGCCCTCCCCGCCCCCGCACCCGTCGAGCGCACCACCGGCCGCACACCCCGCGACGAACGCGAACACGTGCTCTGCGAGATCTTCGCCGCCCTTCTGGGCGTCGACGAGGTCTTCATCGACGACAATTTCTTCGACCTCGGCGGCCACTCACTCCTCGCCACCCGCCTGACCAGCCGCATCCGTTCAGCGACCGGCGCCCGGATCGGCCTGCGTACCCTGTTCGAGGCGCCCACCGTCGCCGAACTCGCCGCGCGGCTCGACTCGGTGGAGGAATCCGACGCGCTCACGGTGCTGCTGCCGCTGCGTGCCCGGGGCGATCGGCCGCCGTTGTTCTGTGTGCACCCGGCCGCCGGCATCAGCTGGGTCTACAGCGGCCTGCTGAGCGTGCTCGACCCGAGCAGCCCGTCCACGGCCTACAGTCCCGTGCCTTCGCCGACCCGCAGGCGCGGCCGGCAAGCGTCGAGGAGATGGCCAAGGACTACCTGGAGGAGATCCGCCGGGTGCAGCCCACCGGCCCCTACCACCTGCTCGGCTGGTCGTACGGCGGCGGCGTCGCACACGCGATGGCCGTCCAGTTGCGGGCAGCCGGTGAGCAGGTCGCGCTGCTGGCGATGCTGGACGGCTACCCGCCGCTGCCGTCCCAGCGACGCACCTGGGAGCCGGACGGGGAGGACACCCGCTCTGCTCTGCTGGGCACACTCGGCTACTCGCCGACCGAGTACCGGCAGGCCGTGCCGGCCACGCTGCGCTCCGCCCTCCCGGGTGTCTTCGCCGCCAACCTCAACCTGCTGGCCGACCACCGGCCGGGCAGGTTCGACGGGGACGTGCTGTTCTTCCTCGCCACCGGCGACCGCCCGGCCGACGCGCCCTCGCCTGCCCTCTGGGAGCCGTACGTGGACGGGCGGATTGATGTCCACACCGTCGACAGCCCGCACGCCATGATGACCCGCCCCGACGCGCTCGCCCGCATCGCCCCTGTCCTTTCCGCCGCGCTCCGCCGACCCGAAGGAATCCGATGACCTCCGTCCCCGAGCTCACCGTCCCGTCCTCGGCCGCCATCGCCGTGGTCCGCCGCTTCTACGACCTGGTCGACAGCGGCGACCCGGTCGGCCTGTCCGAGCTGTTCGCCCCGGACTCCGTCTACCACCGGCCCGGCCACCCGCCGATGCTGGGCCCGGCGGGCCTGCTCGGCTTCTACGGCCGCGACCGGCCGATCCGCGCCGGAAACCACACCCTGACCACCGTCGTCGCCGACGGCCCGACGGTCGGCGTCTTCGGCGAGTTCCACGGCGTCCTGCACTCCGGTGAGCCGGTCGACCTGCGCTTCGCCGACAGCTTCACCGTCCGCCCGGACGGCCTCTTCGCCGACCGCGCCACGTACTTCTTCACCCCGCTCGTCTGAGCTCCGATCCCTGAAGGAGAAACCGTCATGACCACCACGCTCGAATCCAGCACCACCGTCATCCAGAACCCCGGCCACGGCGAGGCGTTCACCGAGCACATGATCAGCATGGAGTGGACCGAGGCCACCGGCTGGTCCGCCCCGGAGATGACCCCGCTGCAGAACCTCACCATCCACCCGGGCATGATCGGCCTGCACTACGGCCAGGTCGCCTTCGAGGGCCTGAAGGCGCACCGCCGGGCCGACGGCGCGATGGGCGTCTGGCGCCCGGGCGACCACGCGCTGCGCTTCCAGCGCTCCTGCCGCCGGCTGGCCATGCCGGAACTGCCCGTCGAGACCTTCGTCGCGGCGATCGACCAGCTCATCAGCGCCGACCAGGGCAGCCTCTCCGACGACCCGACGCACAGCATCTACATCCGCCCGATGATCTTCGCAACGGACGTCTCGCTGATGCTCCGGCCCTCCCGCACCTACCGCTTCCTGCTGATGGCTTTCGTCGCGGGCGGCTTCTTCGGCGAGAACACCGAGTCGGTCTCGGTCCACGTCAGCCACGACTACACCCGGGCCTTCCCCGGCGGCACCGGCGACGTCAAGATCGCGGGCAACTACGCGCCGTCGTTCCTCGCGCAGCGGGAGGCCGAGGCGGCCGGCTGCGCGCAGGTGGTCTGGCTGGACGCGATGGAACGCCGCTACCTGGAGGAGATGGGCGGGATGAACATGTTCCTGGTCCGCGGCGACCAGGTCGTCACGCCCAGGCTCACCGGCACTCTGCTGCCGGGCGTCACCCGTAACACCCTGCTCACCCTGGCCGAGCGCCTGGGGTACCAGGTCGCCGAGGAACGGATCACCGTCGACCGCTGGCGCCAGGAGTGCCTGGAGGGGACCATCACCGAGGTGTTCGCCTGCGGGACCGCCGCCGTGGTCACCCCGGTCGGCCAGGTCCGGGACCGCGACGGGGACTTCACCATCGGCGACGGCAAGCCCGGCCCGGTCACCCGCCGGCTGCGCACCGCCCTGACCGACCTGCACCACGGCCTGGCCGCCGACCCGGAGGGCTGGCTGCGCCCGTCCGCCGAGTAGCGAACGGCCGACGGCCCCCCGGGTGCCTGAGTTCCAGCTGTCCCGGGGGGCCGAGAGCGGTCACGGCCCGTGCATCGGGTCGGTCAGCCAGACCACGGTGTGGGCCGACACCCGCCTAGATGCGGCGGATGGCCACCAGCTCGCCGAAGTAGCTGAGGGGCTGGACATCGACGGGAACGCCGTACTCCGGTGCGCTCAGCAGCATGCCGTTGCCCGCATAGAAGCCCACGTGGTCGCCGCCCTCCGCCACGATGATGTCGCCGATCCTCGCATCGGCGAGCGAGGGGACGGCGGTGCCCACGGTCTCATCGGAGAAGGAGTAGTGCGGCAGCTGGATGTTGTCCGCCGTCTCGAAGGCCCACATCACCAGGCCCGAGCAGTCGAAGATGTCCGGGCCCGCGGCACCGAGGCTGTAGGGGTCGCCCTCCCTGCTCTCCGCGGCGCGGAAGGCAGCCTCCTCGGCCGCGTCCCCGTAGGCACCGCTCGGCCCCGGCGGACCAAAACTGCCGCTGCCGGAGTTGCTGCCGGTGCCGGAGTTGTTGCCGGTGCCGGTGCCCTTGCCCGTGCCGGGGCCGGGGCCGGCGAGGGACTTGTTGATCTGCGCCTGCTGGGCCGCATTGAGCGACTGGACAATGGACTGGGCCTGCGCGAGCTTGGCCAGAGTCGTGCTCTTGGCCGTCTGCATCTGCTTCAGCAGCCCCTGCTCCTGGAGGAGTTCCTGGGTGGCAGCGGTCTTCTCGCGACCCAAGGTCGCCTCCTGGCCCGCGAGCTGGGTCAGCGCCCCCTCCTGAGTGGCGGCGACCTCGCTCTGCGCGGAGGCCGAATTCAGGAAGGTCTCGGGATTCGAGGACAGCATCAACTGCATCGTCGGGTCGAACGAATCGGTGCGGTACTGCGCCGCGGCCACCGCGCCGAGCTGGCTGAACTCCAGGTTGATCGTGCCCTGCATCTGGGCTATGCCCTCCTGCAGGAAGCTCACCCTCTGCTGTATCGCCTGCTGCGTGCTCTGGGCGTAGTCGTACTGCTGCGTCGCCGCGTCGGCTGCCTTGCGGTCCGCACCCACCTCAGCCGTGGCCTGCCCCAAGGTCAGCTTGGGAGCGGCCTGGGCGGCGCTCTGCGTGGAGAGTGCCACAACGGAGGCGGCTGCCATCGTCAGGATCGAGACCCGGGTACGACTTACCGGCTTGGGACGACGATGTGAGGCCACAGAGGCGTTTCCCTTCCTGCGACCGCTACAGGTCCTTGAGGTGCATCCCCCATAAGCGGCACCCGGGTCCTGAAGCGGGAACCCCTGCTCCGCCCGGTCGGGCGATAGTCAGTACAGAGGTTCGAAACCCGAGACTAGTGTGAATGTTATCAATCTGTCACCACATGCGGGAAAATCGTTCTGTCAAGGGGTTTGCTTTGGTAGTGAAGTGGGATGAGATAGGCGCTCATCCTACCTCCACGGGCCTGCCGGACTTGTGGCCGGGCCCGCACGTGGTTGTACTGCGCCACTTCGAGTTCCACCGGGTCCTGGATCGGTAGGGCGTACCCCCGACCAGATGGTGCGGACCGGGTCCGCCCAGATCCAGAGCAAGGTCTGTGAAGAAGCTCACATCGTCGGGACGGTCACCTGAAGCGTCATAGGCCGGGGCCGTGACGAACTGATCGGAGGTCAGCGCCAGCACCGCGAGGGGGGTATCTCCCTCGCGCCCTCGACCGGGGGCGCGGTGCGTTCTACGACGGGGACGCCCGCCCTCGGCCGCACCGCTCCTGTGCCGTCCCGCATCGACCCGGGCGTCTTCCTCCTCGTCAGCGCCCTTCTCGCTCGGGTCTACTGCGCCGTGGCGGGGATAGCGGGGGTAGCGGTTGGCACGTATGCCCTCAGCTGGTGCGCCGGTAGGTCGCGGTGGCTGCGCAGTGGCGAGGCCAGCAGGAGCAGCGCGGCCAGCGGTACGCCCGCGGTGGTGATCCACAGTGCGGTGTGCAGGCCGAGCCGGTCGGCGAGGACTCCGGCGAGGAGGGCTCCTACGGGAATGGTGCCGTAGTTGAGGAAGGCGGTGCTGGCGCTGAGGCGGCCGAACAGCTCCGGTGGGCAGTAGCGCTGCTGGAATCCGGTCTTGATGACGTTGCCGCCCACGACGCCGAGTGCGACGCAGCCACCGCCGACGATGTAGAGGATCAGTCCCGCGCCCGGGGTGGTGAGGGGGATCAGGAGGGCGAAGGCGGCAGTCCGAGTCCGAGTGTGAGCAGGGCGCGGCCTCGCCTGTGCGGGCGGCGAGCCGGCGTCCGGCAAAGGCCCCGACGACGCCGCCCAGGCTGGTCACGGCCACCAGGGCGCCGACCGCCCCGTCGGGATGCCGACGTCGCGGATGAGGAACACCACGATCAGTGACTGGTAGGCCGTCAGGAAGAGGTTGGCGGTGGCTCCGTTGAGAGTGAAGGAGCGAAACCACGGGTCGCTCGCGACGAGCCGCAGCCCTTCACCGACCTCTTTGGCCAGCGCCCGGCGCCCCGCGGCCGGGGCGCGCAGTGGTTCGCGGTGGCGGATGCCGCCCAGGCTGAGCAGGGAGACCACGAAGGTGACGGCGTCGACGAGCATGGCACCGCCGGCTCCGGCGAACTGGGTGATCAGGCCGCCGGCACCGATTCCGGAGATCTGCGCGGCGGAGGCGCTGCCCTGGAGCTTGGCGTTGCCCTCCGCCCGGTCGGCGGGCTGCAGCAGCCCCGGCAGGTAGGCGTTCCACGAGGTCTGGAAGAACACCTGGGCGAATCCGCGCAGCAGGGCGACAGCCAGCAGGTCCCCCAGACTCAGTGTTCCGGTCCATATGGCGACCGGGATGCTGAGGACCAGCAGCAGCGAGACAGCCTGGGCGGTCATCATGACGGGCCTGCGCCGCAGCCGGTCGACCCAGGCGCCGACGGGCAGGCCGATCAGCAGCCAGGGCAGCCAGTTGGCGGCGGTGAGCAGGGTGACCTGGAAGGCGCTCGCGTGCAGGACGGTGACGGCGATCAGGGGCATGGCCACGCCGGTGATGCAGGAACCGAACTGGCCGGTGGTCTCACCGAACCACAGCAGGCGGAAGTCGCGGTGGCGGGCCAGCAGGCCGGGGCGTGGTGCGGGCGAGGCGGGTGTGGCTGGGCGGTTCATGACGCGGGGTGTCCTTTCGGGGGAAGCTCTGCAGCTGGACGACCACTGGCAGCGAGCCTGCCTCGGGAACGCTGCCGGGCACGGCGGAGTAGCGCTCGATCACTGCCAGGAGCTCGGCGTTCAGGGCCCGCAGCCGGTCCGGGGTCAGCCGCAGGTTGTCCCAGGCGGACAGGGTGCCGGTGCCGCGCCAGGTGGCGCCCAGGTCTTGGGCGAGGTAGTCGGATACCCGCCGGAACTGCTGCTGGAGCGTCTCGTGGAGATAGGTGTCGAGGACGGCTTTGCCCTGCGGGTCCTCGCGGTGTTCGGCCGTGTTGAGCACCCAGGTGCCCTCGGCCCGCCGCCACCAGCGCTCGCGCTTGGTACCGCGCTCTGTCCTCCTCTCGATGTAGCCGTGCTCGGCCAGGTGGCGCAGATGCCAGCTGACGGTCCCGGTGCTCTCGCCGAGCCGGGCGGACAGCGTGGTGGACGTCGCTGGTCCGTCGCTGGCGAGCAGTTCCAGGATGCGCATGCGAAGGGGGTGCGCGAGGGCTCGCAGGCTGCGGGCGTCGATGCTGCGGGGGGTGGGACCGGTCTCGGGCGTCGGTTCGTCGGGCATGGCAGCAGCGTATATTGCAGAGAACTCTCTGCATAGTAGGCTTTGCAGAGATTCCTCTGCGAAAACTCGACACCCGCACCGGACCCGGGATGAGCAGCGGTCCCGATAGGCCGGGCGGAAGAGTGCGGGCCCTGCCGCGGGTCACCGTGACGAGCTTGGCGACCGCTCGCTGAGGCGGTAGATGTGGAACTCCGCGTTGAGGCCCGGCGGCAGCATCGGCTCCGGGGTGAAGGTATGCAGATGGACGGCGCCCCCCAGCGAGTTGTCCAGAGAGCTGTTGACGATCCGGTCATTGGTCTTGATCACGACCAGGCAGGGCAGGTGATCGCGGGATCGGCGGACGTCGTCGAGGATCTCCGGGAGCGGCGGCGCGGTTCGGGTCAGGTCCAGACCGTCCGGGGTGAAGGCCGCCGCACCCCACGGCGGATCGACGACGTAGATGTCGCCCTCGCTGCGGGCGGGAAGGGCGGGCAGCGCGGTCAGCATCTCGCGGTAGTCAGCGTGGTGGAGGGCGACGGAGGAGTCGAGGCGGTCGAGGTTGTGGCGGGTGGTGGCGTACACCAGCGGGTCTCGCTCGGCGGCGTACACGGGGTGGCCGAGGCGTCGGCCCAGGTGGTGGCCGATGTTCCCCGAGCCGCAGAACAGGTCGACCACCATGGGGCGTTGGCCCAAGGGGTGCTGGATTTCGGCAATCAGCTCGGCGATGGCGGCGGGGTGGGGGTCCTTGGTGCACTCCAGCGCGGTCCGCCCCAGCACCCGTAGCCCCCGCGCGGTCAGCTCGGCGGCAGGGACGCCGTAGAGCGAGAGGCTCTCGGGGTGGCCGCAGATGATCCGACCGGCCTCGTACAGCTGGTCGGTGGTGAGCGGTTGGTCGCGCAACGGCCCGAGCAGCCGCTCGCGGAGCGCGAAGTAGGGGGAGCTCACAGAAGGTATCCCCCGGCGGGAGCCGGGATGGTTCTGGCCAGCGCCTCGGGGAGCGGCTCGCCGTCCAGTACCGGCCGCAACTCATCGACGCCGTCGCGGTGTTGCGTCGGGGTGAGTGAGACGTACTGCTCGATCCGCTCGTTGAGCGTCCGCCGGAACTTCGCGTACAGCGCGTCGTCCTCGCGGATCCGCCCGGCGATCTCCACCAGGGCCGCCGTTCCGGCGAAGTCGTCCTCGGGCACGGTGTGGTCCGGCAGGACGTCGGCGAACCGGCCTGCCGTCCGGCCGAAGAGGGTGCCGCCCAGCCGGCGAACGGTGAACAGGTGGGCGTAATGCTGCTCGTGCAGGGCCAGTGGCAGACGCCCGAGGGCCAGCGACTCGTGGAGCGCGGTCAGACCCGGGGTGAGCAGGTAGTGCGGGGTGGTCGCCACCTTCCGCAGCAGCTCGCGCTGGGGCAGGAAGCAGCAGACGGCCTGCCGTCCGGCGGCGGTGACGGTGTGCTCGCGGTGCCCGGCGAAGGGGCCGCCGCACAGCAGGACGCGTGGGAAGCGCGGCCAGTCGCGCAGCAGATCGGGCAGCCAGCGACGGAGCAGGTGCAGGTAGTCGTTGTTGTTCTCGAAGCCCAGCAGGAAGTTCTGGAACCCGCCGACGTTGATGAGCAGGTCGCAGCCGGGCTCGGCGTCACGCGGCGCGTCACGCAAGCCTTCAAGGTCCACCAGCGAGCCGGTGAGGTGCAGCCTTGCGCCGGTGTCTCCGAGTGCGGCGAACTCGGCCATCCGCTCGGCTACGCCGGGAAAGTTCTGCACCAGACTGTGTGTTGCGAGCAGGTGGGCCGCAAGGACCTGCTCGTGCGGCGTGAGCCCGCTCAGGTGGTCGCCGGCGGCGGCGAAGGAGGTGCGGGGCAGGGTGGCGCACAGGTCACGGATCCCGGTCAGCGGGCGGGTGAGCTGCCAGAAGCCGAACAGGCTGTCCACCATGATCACCGGTCGTCCCGCCACCGCGGCCCGCAGCACCAGCTCGGCGTCCATCACCGAGATCACCTGGTCGCAGCCCGCCAGCAGGCTGTCGATCGCCTCGGGTCTCTCCTGGATCTCGTCGAAGGCGTCCGGGTGGCGGCGCGCGAAGATCGCCGCCACCCCGTCGCCGACAAAGACCCGTTGGTGCCCGGGAGCAGCCGGGAGACTGCCACCAGTTCGGCGGCCGGGCCGAAGCCGCAGTTCTGGGCGCTCATCAGGATGCGCACAGCGTCAACTCCGCACCGTCGTCGGCTCGGGAGCTGCGGAGAGCACCTCGACCAGGCGCGTCGCGAACGCGCCCGGGTCCTTCGCATAGCCGACGTGGCCGCCGGGGAACTCCACCGGTCGGCGGCCGAGCCACTCTGCGAGGACCACTGCTGGACGGTGCACCGGATAGCCGCGCGAATCGTGCCCGCCCGCGACCACGATTCGGTCCGCCACCATGGCGAGTGCGGCGGGGTCGGGGACGAAGCGGGTGAACGGGAGCAGCACGTGGGCCAGGAAGAACGAGTAGTTGTCCTGGAACTCGGGCAGTGGCGGCGCGGGCCGGCCACCGAAGAGTGGTTGCAGCACCCGGAGCGCCGGCGCGACGCCCTCGCGCTGGAACACCTCGTGGGCCCGCTTGAGGAGCGCCCGGTACCGATCGGCGTCCGGGAGCACTTCCATGGTGGGCGGCTCGTGCGCCACCACCGTACGGATCAGCTCCGGGTGGCGCACTGCCAGTTCCAGCGCGGTCAGCCCGCCTCCGCAGCTGCCGAACACCGTCACCGGCTCGTCCGGCTCGGTGAGTCGCTCCAGCAGGCGGTAGGCGTCGTCGGTGTGCACCTCGACCCGCTGGTCCACCGGGGGTCCGTCCAGCGGGCTGCGTGAGATGCCGCGCGGGTCGTAGCAGATGACGCGGTGATCTGCGGCGAGGACCGCGGCCAGGGACTCGAAGACAGCCGCGTCGGAGGCGCTGCCCGGGATGAGCAGCAGGGGCCGACCCGACCCGCGTACCTCGAAGTACAGCGTGGCGCCCGGTACCGCCAGCATGCCGCGTTCCAGCGCGTTCATCACACTCCAGGACCCGAACTGTTGCGATATCGGAGGGTGATGACAACAATACGCACAGTGAGACTGTTTTGTCTGCCTGCACTCCACTCGTGCAGCAGGACGCTACGGATACCGACCGGTCTGCTGCCAGTCCGCCGACCGCGACGGCCTCGAACGAGGTCTGCGGGCCCAGCGTGTTCTTCCGCCTGACATGCCGACTGGGGTGGTGGTCCCGAAGCGCGATATCTCGCCCTCGTCGGGTGCTTTGGGTTGATATGCCCTAGATTGGCGTGGTCAGTGATCCCGACCAGTAGGAGTTCGCCGTGAGCGACAGCGCCATGGACAAGATCAAGGGCAAGGCCAAGGAAGCCACAGGCAAGGCCACCGGCAACGACCGAATGGCCGCCGAGGGCAAAACCGACCAGGCCAAGGGCAAGGCCAAGGACGCCATGGAGAACGTGAAGGAGCGCGCCCAGGGGGTCAGGGACTCCCTGGGTAACCGCGACGACTCCTGAGCAGTGGTCGAGCAGCTTTACCCCGGCCTCTGGCGGATTCCAGTGGTCGGGGGCCGGCCCTGCTGATCGAACGCACCTGACTCCGGCGGCCGCCCCCACCCGGTGCGGTCCCGGTCAAGGGGCTTTACGTCGCAGACCCCGCTCCCCAGCACATCGGCGTCTCGGACAGGCAGGCAGGCAGCGGAGGCCGTCCGATGCCGCATCGATGTCAAGTACGCCATGGCCATGGCGCTGGACGATCCCGGGTTCCATCACAGCGCGTCGGCCACTGTGCCTGGCATCAGCGGGGAACTGGCCGCGCAGCAGGCCCGTCATACCGGCTGCTTGATACGCCCGGCCGTCTTTCCCAGTAGTCGGAAAGGTTCAGGCGCGTGGCAGCACGCCCAGCAGCGTTGAGGTGAAGGAGATCCGCAGAGCGTCACCCAGGTCCAGATGGAGCACGCTGAGAGCAGGCTCGTCCGCGTAGGCGGCGAGCAGGCTGGGCGGCGGCGGAACGTACGCCGACAGGGCGCCCGCCGAGACCAGGCTCATCAGGCAGAACAGTTGCGCGCCGTCGCCGAGCTCGGGCACGTGGCTGCGCACGAGCTCGGCCATGGTCGCGAGCCGCGCGAGGGAGGAACGCTTGTGCCGCTTGACCACCTCGACCGAGACGTTGTGCTCAAGGACGCCGCCCTGCGCGCCGAAGAGGTCGCACAGCACCAACCGGCCCGCCAGCGACCGGCTGAGGATCTCGGCCAGCCGGCCCGCCCGCACTTCCGGTGCCGTGTGCGGCTCGATGCCCGCAGCCAGCTCCTGCGCCAGCTCGGCGAGCCAGCTTCCCATGGCGTCGTCCAGCAGTTCGAGCAGTACCGCCTCGCGTGACTCGAAATATCGCAGGACGTTCGACTTGGCCAGGCCCACCCGCCGACTGAGCTCATTGAGGCTCACGTCGGCCACAGGCATCTCATCGAGCATCGCCGCCGCCGTGTCCAGGATCGCCCGGCGGCGGATCTCCCGCTGCTCCTCGCTTCGCGCCCGCTGGAATGTCACGCCCTCAGCCTAGCTTAAAGACCGCCGGTCCCTTGACGGGAGACCGGCGGTCTTTTACGTTGGCCTAATAACAGACCAGCGGTTTTTTAGGAGCGTGTCATGAGCGGCAACTGGACCGAGCAGCACATCCCCGATCAGCACGGCCGGGTGGCGATCGTGACCGGCGCCAACACCGGGCTGGGCTTTGAGACCGCCCGGATGCTCGCCGCGCGCGGGGCGGCGGTGGTCCTGGCCGTCCGCGACGTCGAAAAGGGCAAGCAGGCAGCCGCCCGCATCGCCGGCGACGTCACCGTCCAGGCCCTCGACCTGGCCTCCCTGGACTCGATCCGGTCCGCGGCGGCCGACCTGCGCGCAGCGCACCCGCGCATCGACCTTCTGATCAACAACGCGGGCGTGATGTACACCCCGCGACAGACCACCGCCGACGGCTTCGAGCTGCAGTTCGGCACCAACCACCTGGGCCACTTCGCCCTCACCGGCCTGCTGCTGGACCGGCTCCTGCCCGTTCCCGGCTCCCGCATCGTGACGGTCAGCAGCGTCGGCCACCGCATCCGGGCCGCCATCCACTTCGACGACCTGCAGTGGGAGCGCTCGTACAGCCGCATCGCCGCCTACGGCCAGGCCAAACTCGCCAACCTGATGTTCACGTACGAACTGCAGCGCCGGCTCGCACCGCACGGCACCACGGTCGCGGTGGCCGCTCATCCCGGCGCGTCCAACACCGAACTCACCCGCAACACACCCGCCGCGCTTCGGGTGCCCGCAAGCTGGCTCGGGCCGCTGCTCACTCAGAAGGCCGAGATGGGTGCCCTGCCCACCCTGCGCGCCGCCACCGATCCGGCGGTCCGCGGCGGCCAGTACTACGGTCCCGGCAGCCGGGGTGGGATCCGGGGATATCCGAAGCTGGTCACCTCCAGCCCCGACTCCCACGACCAGGCCGTTCAGCAGCGCCTGTGGACCGTCTCCGAGGAGCTCACCGGGGTGACGCTTCCCCTGGGGTGAAGCGGTGGCCGAAGTTCCGCCAAGGCCGGGTGACCAGCGTTTCGCAGGTCACGCAAGAGCAGTTGACCGATTGTTGACGCAGGGCAACGGAGCCCATGGAAACAGGCAGTCCCCCGAGACAGCCCGTTCCCCATCCGGTAGGCCCCGGTGGCGAACAGGCGCAGGCAGTACGCGACGGCCGCGCGGACGTCGCCGTACTGTGGGCGACCTGCACCTGCACACGAGCCAGCCGGGAAGCGGAACGTGACCAGCCGCGCAATCGCACACGACAAACCTGGCGACATCGGCGATCGTCCCGGGGATACTGGTCGCCCATGAATGAAGTCAAAGTCGTCGTCGCCCATTCCGAGCGCGCGACTCTGCGCGTCGGTGACGTGTTCTTGAAGGTGGACGCCGATCAGGCACGCATCGACGCCGAGGTCGAGGCGATGTCCCTCGCACCGGTCCCGACCCCGCAGGTCCTGTGGCGCAAGCCGCCCGTGCTTGCGATCGCCGCGCTCCCGGGGACAACGCTCGGGCGCCTCGGCGGGCCGTCGAGCGGGTCGCCGGCAGCGTGGGCCGCGGCAGGCGCCGCAGTCCGGAAGCTGCACGAAGCGCCACTGCCGCCCTGGGCGGGCCGGGCTGGCCGGAGCATCGTCGCGCTGGCGGCGGAACTCGACGAGGAGTGCGAACTGCTCGTGAGGAACGGTGTCCTGCCCGCTGACCTGGTCAGCCGCAACCGCCAGGTCGCCGCAACCGCGCTCCGGCCGTGGACTCCGGCGTTCACACACGGCGATCTGCAGATCGCGCACGTCTTCGTCGACCGCGACGAGGTCACCGGCATCATCGACTGGTCCGAGGCGGGCCAGGGCGATGCCCTGTACGACCTCGCCAGCTTCACGCTCGGACACGAGGAGCACCTCGACGACGTCATCGCCGGCTATGGCACCGACATCGACCTCGAAGTGATCCACGCGTGGTGGTCGTTGCGAAGCCTGCTGGCAGTTCGCTGGCTGACCGAGCACGGCTTCGACCCCTTCGCGCCGGGCTGCGAGGTCGACGTCCTGAGATCCCGTATGTGAGTTCGCCTATGTGAGTTCGCCGAGGAGTACTACGAGTTGGTACCGGCGCTGGAGGCGGTCAGGCACGTCGACGACCTCAGCGCTGAACCAGGCAGCCCGCCTCGAGGACCTCGTGCGGGACATGTTCGTCGTGCAGACTCCCAGGGCTGGCCGGGTGGAGCCGGTCCGCTGGCGGCCCGACGAACAGCCCGTCCGGCTGGAGACGGGCAGCAACCGGGGGGTGACGGTGCGGTCATCGGTCACCGACACGCTGCTCCGACCATGCCCATGGATGGCGAACCGGTCCGTGAAAGGTCCAGGATGGGCTTCGGCTGGACGCCGGCCGAGGCGCCGACCGGATGGAACCGATGCTGGGATGGGTGTGTCATGGGCGCGAAGACGGGCGACACGACGTTGCGGGGTATCCGGCTGCTGGAGTCGCCGCTGGACAATCGTGGTACGGCGTTCACCTTGGCGCAGCGGCGTGAGTTCGGCCTTGTCGGGCTGCTGCCGTCGGTCGTCGAGACGCTTCAGGAGCAGGTGGACCGTGCCTATGACGCGTTCCTGGCCTATGACAAGCCGATCAATCGGCATATCTACCTGCGCCAGTTGCAGGACATGAACGAGGTGCTGTTCTACCGGTTGGTCACCGAGCACCTCGAAGAGATGCTGCCGGTGGTCTACACGCCGACGGTCGGCGAGGCCTGTCAGCGGTTCAGTGAGATCTACCGGCGGCCGCGGGGGCTCTTCGTGTCGTATCCGGACCGCGACCGGTTGCGGGAGGTCATCGCCAACCGGCCGAATCGGGAGGTCGACGTCATTGTCGTCACCGACGGCCAGCGGATTCTCGGCCTGGGCGACCAGGGTGCCGGTGGGATGGGCATCCCGATCGGCAAGCTCGGCCTGTACACGGCGGTCGGTGGTATTCATCCGGCGCGGACGCTGCCGATTCTTCTCGACGTCGGCACGGACAACGAGGAGCTGCTGGCTGATCCGCGCTACATCGGCTGGCGCGAGCGCCGGGTCAGCGGCAAGGAGTACGACGAGTTCGTCGACCGGTTCGTCGAGGCGGTCAGGGCCGAACTGCCGGATGTGCTGCTGCAGTGGGAGGATTTCGCCACCCCGCATGCCCGGCCCATCCTGGCCCGCTACCGCGATCAGCTGCTGACCTTCAACGATGACATCCAGGGCACCGCCGCCGTCGTGGTCGGCGCCTTGACCTCGGCGGTGGCCGTGACCGGGCGCAGCCTGCGCGAGCAGCGGGTGGTCATGCTGGGTGCCGGTTCGGCGGCCATCGGGGTCGCGGACACGATCAGGGCGGCCATGGTCGCGGAGGGCATCACCGACGAGCAGGCCGGGCAGAACTTCTGGGTCATCGACGTACACGGGCTGCTGGTCGAGTCGCGGGACGATCTCAGTGCGGAACAGCGCCGCTACGCCAGGGACGGGGATCCGGTCTCGCTGGAGGAGCTGGTCGGGCAGATCAGCGCCGACGTCCTGATCGGACTGTCCACGGTCGGCGGCGCGTTCACCGAGTCGGTGGTCAGGACGATGGCCTCGAAGGTGGACCGGCCGGTGATCTTCCCCTTGTCCAACCCGACCTCGCATTCCGAGGCGGCCCCCGCGGACCTTGCCGAATGGACCGGCGGCCGCGCGTTGATCGCGACTGGATCGCCGTACCCGCCGCTGGAGATCGACGGACGTCAGGTGCCGGTCGCGCAGTCGAACAACGTCTACATCTTCCCCGCGGTGGGCCTGGCGGTGACCGCGGCTCGGGCGACCAGGGTCACCGACAACATGCTGGTGGCCGCCGCGAAGGCCCTGGGCACGGCAGCGGCGCGGCATGGCGCCGCCGGGACACTGCTGCCGCCGGTCGGCACGATGCGCGAGGTCGCCCACGAGGTGGCGCTCGCCGCGGCGCTGGCTGCCGTCACGGACGGGGTCGCGCCGTCGGCGAGCGAGGACGAACTGCGCGCCGCACTGCGCGCGAACCAGTGGCAGCCGGCCTACCCGGACTGATCGAGGCGGCGGCAACCCCGCTTGCTCCACCTTGAGCCCGGTGTTCGGAGAACGTCGCCATCCGGCAACATCCTTCGACCACCGGGCGGGGACAGTCAGCTGATGGCGGTGCGCCCGGAGCGGCGGCGCGCCCGGTCGGCGGCCGTCTCCAGGCGGTGTCGGCGCTCGCCGGTGGGATCGAACGTGAGCTGATGGTGGATCACCACCCAGGGCCTGGCGTGGGCGCGAGCCGCTGCCATGGAACGCGCGTTCACTCCGAACGAGAATTCGCTACCCGCTCGGGGAACCGTCCGATTTACGGATCCGTCCAAGGGCTATGAGGAGAGTCTTGATGTGGGCCGTCGTCGTGGCGGCGGTGCTGACGGTCGGACTGTCGGTGAGCGGGTGCGGCAGTCCGGGGGCGTGCCCCATGTATGAGGTGCAGAGCAGGTCCGTGGTCAACGCCCATGCCTACATGGCCGCGCACCCCGGGCTCGTCGCCGAGATGGGGGCCTGCCTCGGCGCCCCGGCAGTGTGCGGAGCGACGCAGGCCGAAGCGCATCTGGTGCCGGTCACGGTCGCTGACGGCTCTATCGATGTGGGCGATCTGCCGACGGGCCGACCGTGGGTCCGGGTGGTCCTGGTTGATGCGTCCGGTCGGATCGTGCTGGACGTCACCGGCAAATTCACGGTCACCCACAGCGAGGTGGCCGGGTGCCCGAACACCAGCTTCACCGGCGGTACCGCGGTCGTCACCGCTGAGGGCACGTTGTCCTGAGGACCGGGCCGGGCGGGCCGGTGACGGTGCGGTCGACCGCGACGGCGGCCGGGGTGCAGGGCCTGGACGCGGGCGGTGACGGTGGCCGCGATCTCCAGCTGCGCCCGGCAGCGGACATCGTCGCGGGTCGGGCCGTGGTGGCGCGGGTGGTGACGGGTTGCGTGCCTGCGTCAGTTGAGGATCCGGCGGACAAGTGCTGCTTGCGTGCTGCGGATCGACTGCGGCGACTGCCCTGAGGCGAGCAGTTCGTCGATGAGGTCGGGGCGCAGTGCGCCGAGCAGGACGTGGGCGGCGTAGTCGGCGTCGAGGTCCGGTGCGCCGGAACCGGCCTGTTCGATGAGGTCACGCAGGGTTGCGTGCGACAGCCGGTAGTACTCCGCCCGCAGCATCCCGGAGGAGGCGACTTCCCTGGCCCGGGCGAGGTGGCGGTTGTCCAGTTTGAAGGTGAGCAGCGCGTCGAGGATGGCGAGGACGCGCTCGCGCGGCTGGGTGCCGGGGCCGAGCGGTGGGGCGCCGTCCTGGATGGCCTCGCGCAGTGAGGCCATCCGCTCGGCGAACAGGGCGTCGAGGAGGTTGTCCCTGCTGCCGAACGCACGGAACAGGGTTCCCTTGCCGACGCCGGCCGCGGCGGCGATGTCGTCCATGGAGACCGTGTGCGGTGCGTCGGTGTCGGCGAAGAGCGCATCCGCGGCAGCGAGCACAAGAGAGCGGGGGAAGGGCGGACGGCCGCGTCGAGGCTGCTTCTTGTCGGACTGATGGTCCGAAACGGTGTTAGCATTATCCGGACTCATAGTCCGTAACTATACCGGAGGAATCTCATGTCCCCTGCTTCCACCCTGCCCAAGTGGCTGTCCGACGCCGTGGGCAGCCTCGCCGCCGGCGACATCGACGGCTGGACGGGGATCTTCGTGCCCGACGCCGTCTACGAGATCCCCTTCGCACCCCAGGGCCGGCCGCAGCGCCTTGAGGGGCGCGAACAGATCGCGGCCTACATGAGCCGGCTCCCCGGGATACTCCGCTTCGGAGCCCTCACCGACGTGCGCGTACGCGAGGCCGGGGACGAACTCATCGTCGAGGCGGTCGGCCATCACCACCGCATCGCCGAGGACATGCCGTTCGATGTCAGCTACATCTGGTTCATCACCCACCACGAAGGCCGTGTGTCACACATGCGCGACTACATGGGCCAGCGCCAGCCCTCCGCCGGTCAGGAGCCCTGACCTCTCGGCCCCGCCATCGACGGTGCTCGGGGGCGGCACGAATCCCGGCGGGACGGCATCCGGTGCTTCGCACGGGAACTGGAACTGGACGTCCACGCGGCGGCCTGCGGCTGGGGCCTCACCAACGGCCCGAGGCGGTCACCCAGGCCGACCCCGGGACTCGACCCGGTGCCGCCGCATCGACAGGGCGTCAGGCGCCGATCGCGGAGAGCCCGTGCGGCGTCATGGACCTGGCCCGTGCGGTGATCAGCGAGCGGAGTGCCTGTTCGGCCGCGGCGTCGGCCGGGGTCAGCACGGCCAGCCGCTGGTCGGAACCGTCCAGCGCGGCCATGGCGTCGTAGCAGACGGTCAGTTCGCCGGCCACCGCATGCCGGATGCGTTTGCTCCCGTGCGCGCGTTCCTGGACCGTGTGATCCTCCCACCAGGCCGCGAATCGCGAGCTGACGGCGCGCAGTTCGGCGATCAGCGCGTTGAGTGGCGGGTCCTCGCGGTGGCGCGCGAGGTTGGCACGCAGATTCCCCACTGTCTCGCGGGCGATCTGTTCCCAGTCCAGTTGCGCGGCGCGTACGTCTGGATCAGCGAGATCATTCGGGCGGCGTTGTCGGCACCGGGAGATCCGAAGCCCTCCCCGAACAGGGCCGCGGCCGCGCTGTTGTGGGCCAGGATGCCGAAGCGGAAGTCGATCACGTAGGCGGGCAGCAGCGGCATGCCGTCCAGAAGGGCCTTCAGCGAGCGGCTCACCGGTCCGGCACATGCGCCGCAGGCGGACCTGGCGCGCGCGATCAGTGCAGGTGTTCCCGCTCGGTCTGCGACATACGCAGCGCGGCCGCGACACCGTCCAGCACGCCGACCCCGGGGTCCCCCCCGGCTGCTCCAGACGGATCCAGTCGATACTGACGGCCGCCAGCTGAGCCACCTCCTGGCGGCGCAGCCCCGGGGTGCGGCGTCTGCCGACGCACGGCAGGCCGACGTCGGCCGGCGCCACCGTGCCCGCGCCGCGCGCAGGAACTGCGCCAGTTCGCTCTGCCGCCGCTCTCGCCCGTTCGTCATGCCGCCATGATCTCCACTCCCCCGGGCCGCGTCCACGGGGCTGGGTGGTACTGCGGACACCAGGGTGCGCGAGGCCTTCCTCGCCGCCGCCACCGGCCGCGATGGTTGCCGTCGTACCCACCGCACCGCGTCTGGACCCTGGAGGTCACCTTGAAGAAGCCTGCCCGCAGTATCGCCGCAACAGCCGCGGCAGCAGTTGCGCTGACCCTTGCCGTCGGCGGCGCCGCCTCGGCGCACGGCGCAAGCGCCGACCGGCGTCCCGGCACCCGCGCCGACGGGATACGGCTACACCACGATACGCAGCGGCATCCCCGACGCCGCCGCCGTTTCACCGTGACCAGCCCCCAGGTCCACGACGGCGGGACGTTCCCGGCGAGCGCCTGGGCCGACGCCTTCGGATGCTCCGGCGGCGACCGGCAGATCACGCTGGAGTGGGCCGGCGCGCCGGGCGGGACCCGCAGCTTCGCGGTCACCATGTACGACCCGGACGCCCCACCGGCAGCGGCTTCTGGCACTGGCTGGAGTGGGACATCCCCAGCAGTGCCACCGCACTGGGCCCCACCGCCCCGGTCAGCGCGGTCTCCGGCACCGACGATGCCGGTCTGACCGGATATCTGGGCCCGTGCCCGCCGGCCGGTGACGTGAACCACGGTTACCAGATCACCGTCTACGCGCTGGACACCGCCACCCTGGGCTGCCCGCCACCACGCCACCCGCGCTGGCCGCCTTCACCATGAGCGCCACATCATCGGCTACGCCCGCATGACGGTGGACGCCCGCCGCTGATCCGAACGTCGGGTCACTGTCATTGATGCCTTCTTCGACCTCGCCGGTCCAGTCATCACCGCGCGCGGCCTGATCCGGCGGTCCTGGACAACTCACCGCTGGGTCGAACGCCCGGACCGCCGACCGTGATCCTTCGGCCCCGCTCCGGTCACTCGGCAGATCAGCGGACAGGAAGGGAGCAAGGAGCGCGAACAATGCGTCGGGGCGGTCGGGGATGATGTGGCCGCAGTCCTGGAGATGGTGTCCGACCAGGTCGTCCGCGATGGGACGGAGTTGGCGTTCGAGCCCGGTGCCGACGGGATGAGAGCCGACGGCCATGGTGGGCATGGTCAGCCGGGCCGTCGCAACGGCGTCCTGGATCTGCTGCGCGCTGGTGGGCAGGGCTCGGTAGTAGGCGAACGCGCAGCGAAGGGCTTCGCTCCCGGTGTACGCGTGAACGAAAGCCGCACGGATGTCGTCGGGTACTCCTCGCCCGAGCGTCCCCGAGTCGAGGAACCAGTCGATGTACGGGGCCTCGTTGCCGGCCAGGACGGTCTCGGCGAGGCCGGGGACGGCGTGGAAGCCGAACCACCACGGGGCGCCGCCCGCGACGATGTGTTCAGCTCCGGGCAGGCGGCCGAGCAGTGCCTCCATCACGACCAGGCGCCGGACCAGTCCGGGCCGGCGCAGCGCGAGCAGGACGGCGGGGGCGGTGCCCGCGTCGATGCCGACCACCGCTGCCGAGGGCTCGCCGAGTGCGTCGAGCAGCCCCTCGGCGTCGGCGGCCAGGGTGCCCGCGTCGTAACCCCCGACGGCACGTGCACTGGCACCGAGGCCGCGCAGGTCCGGGGCGATGACCCGGTACTGTCCGGCCAGTCGGCCCATGATGCCGCTCCAGAGCTGCCAGGTGTGCGGGAAGCCGTGCAGCAGGAGAACCGCGGGTCCGTCCCCGGCGATTGCGACGTTCAGCTGGACGCCGTTCGTCGCGATGCGGCGCAGTTGGTGTGCGGCGGTGACGGGCATGACGGCTCCTGCGACTGGTTACCATTGGTGACTACAGAACGATAGGTAACTGTCGGGCCGCTTCCTAGACGGCACTTTCAGGGAAGGTGGTGAGCCACAGGTGACCACCGGAGAACCCCGGGCCGCCGGTCGCGGGGTACGCGGCGATCTGTTCGATCCCCAGTGTCCGACGCGGCAGTTGCTGGACCGCATCGGTACGAAGTGGACGTCCATGGCCGTCAGGACGCTCGCCGACGCCGCCCCGGACGAGGTGCGCTTCGCAGAGCTGAGACGCCGGATGCCCGGCGTCTCACAGAAGATGCTGTCCGTGACGCTGCGAAGCCTGACCCGCGACGGGCTGGTGTCTCGTCGGGTCGAACCGACCGTGCCGCCTCGGGTCTTCTACCGGCTCACCGGGCTCGGGCTGTCCCTGGAAGCCGCGCTTGCGGGACTGCGGACCTGGGCGGAGGAGCACATGGCCGAGATCGACCGCGCCAACGAAGCCGTCGCCCAGGAGGTCGATCAGGGATAGCAGCCCGGCCCAGCGCTCGGGGTCGGCGCCGCGGTCGACGGGCTGGTAGGTGTGCCCGTCCCAGTCGTACAGCCGGTCGGGCGCAAAGGTGTAGCGGGGCCGCGCGGCGATGGCGTCCCGGATCCAGGGAGACCGCCCGGGCCAACTGCCGCGCTGCTCCATGGCGTCGTCGAGGTGCCGACGCCAGTCGTCGATGGTCACTTCTTGTGCGTCCCGTTGCCGGATGGCGGGCTGGGGACCTGGCCATCGCCGCTGCCGGGGCGGGGCACCCGTGCTCGCCAGCCCGGCGGCCGGGCTCGACCCCGGCCGCCCGAACCCACTGCTTCAGCCCGATGCCGGCTGTCGGCCTGGGGAGCGGCCGTTTGACGAGCCTGTTGCCGGCCGAGAACAAACAGATGCGGCCCGGGTCACAGGTGGGAGGTGAGCTCGGCCACGATGTCGGCCGCCGGCTGTGCCTTGTTCGCGAGTCGACGCTCTGTCCGGCCCACATCGAGAGCGCTTCGATGTCACCGGTGGTCCCGGCCATTGGCGGTGCCGGCTCGTAGCGCACGATCGGTTCACCGGAGGCGAAATGCCCGATCACGTCGCCCGCTCCTGGCCGCTGCGCGAGCGGAGGGCGGCCCGCGGCCTGCCACGCGTCGGCGGTCGAGTTGCGCAGCGCGCGGTGGGGAGAGTCGGGCCACCCGACCGAGTACAGGTTGGGGTACCGCTGAGGATCGGTCTCGGCCGCGGCGATCAGTCGGCGCCGGTAGTCCTCGTGGATAGGCATCTCCTCGGCAAGCAGGAACCGCGTTCCCAGCCACGCGGCCTGGGCACCCAGCGCCAGCACCGCCGCGACTCCCCTGGCGTCGCCGATCCCCCGCCGCGATCACCGGCACCGGCGCCACCGCGTCCACCACAGCCGGCACCAGCGGCAGCGTCGCGACGTCGCCCCACACGTGCCCGCCGGCCTCCCAGCCCTGCGCGACGACCACGTCCACGCCGGCCGCGACTGCCCGCCGTGCCTCCTCGGCGGTGCCGACCGTGTGCATGACGATCCCCCCGGCGTCGTGGACCTGCTCGGTGTAGCCGCTGGGATCACCCATGAAAAACGACACGATCCGCAAGCCTGCCTCAAGCGCCTGCTCCAGGCGACGGTGACGGTCCTCGGTGAGCACGAGGTTGCCGCAGAACGGCCGCGCGGTCAGCGCCGCCGTCTCACGAACGAACGGCTCCTACGTCTTCCGACCAGGTCAGCGTCACCATACCGAGCGCACCGGCATTCGAAACCGCCGCGGCCAGCGGAGGACACGCAACCATGGGCGCCAGGACGATCGGCTGTTCGATCCCGAGCAACTCGCACACCGGCGTGGGCATCGCGTTCACCCTTGCTTGGATCGACGTACGAGTTGGGCGCTGAACCGGGGGCCCGCCGGTCCCAGCCGTGAAAACTCGAGTAGTCTCCGGCGTCCCAGGCCTCGCGCAGCCCGGGGACGGTCGGATCCCAGTCCGGGCGGATCTCGGCAGTCGCGGTCCGCAGGTCGTGCCACAGGTCGTAGAACGACGGGCGCCCCCAGAACCAGTAGCCGTTGTAGACGCTGTGGATGACCAGTCCCGGCTTGAGCACGAGCGTGTGCGGGATCATCGGGTTGTGCTCGGGGTCCGTGTACTCCTGGATCTCCAGATCCTGCTGGACGCTCCGCTCGGGGTCGGACAGGAAGGGCCACTGAGCACCCACAGAGGCGCGGAACTCCTGCAACGTGTGATGGTCGTCGGTGGCGATCGTGACCACCTGTGTGTACGCCACCGCGATCTTCGCGTAGTTCTCGGCCAGCTCCAGATGCTGCCGGTGCTCTTTAGGGCAGTAGTTGCCACGCGCGAGCGTCAGGATCAACGGGTCCCCCCTGAAGCTCGCTCAGCGTGCGGACGGTGCCGGTGTGGTCGGGCAGCGCATAATCAGGGAAGGTCCCACCGGGGACGATGTCGGAACGCACAGGATGACCGCCTCTCCTCCGGCGCCGCAGGTCCGGGTGCGACCTGCACGACGCACGTGCCTGCCTGCTTGCTTGCTTGCTTGCTTGCTTGCTGTAAGTCAGGACCTGACCGCATTCGCAGGCACACGCATGCCTGACGGCAGGATGTCCCCCTCGGCGCTTGCACCCACACCTGTGCCTCACCCGAAAGCCTTAAGCGCCGTGACCCGCGTGGGCAACTGGCAGAGCGGCCGCGCGCAGCCACGAGACTTCGGACGGGAACGGCGCCTTCACCCGGCGGCGGCCCGCCATTCTGCCAGGAGGGTGATGCCGTGAATTACTGACTGCCTCGAAGGGCACGCTACCACCAACGCTGAATCCCGATCATGGCAACGCCGCCTGTGCAGGCTTCGCCGTGAACGGGGTAATGAGACCGACGTGTGGAGGCACCAGATGGCCGAACTCCCGCCACCGCCAGAAGGAATTGTGCTGGCCCACTTCATCGTCTCAGACGATGTCGAGCGCTCTCGACGCTTCTACACCGAAGTGCTCGGCGGCCGGTTGGCCTACTCCGGCCCCGGAGGTCTGACCTATGTCGCACTGGCCAACAGCTGGATCATCATCAATGTCGGCGGAGGCCCGACCGACGACAAGCCGTCGGTCAGCCTTGAAACACCGCGCGACCCCGACCGGGTCAGCAGCTTCCTCAATATCCGGGTCAAGGACATCCACGCCCTGTACACGGAGTGGAGCGCCCGGGTGCCCAGTTCCTGACGCCGCCGAAACAGCACCAGTACGAGATCCGCTGCTACATCCGCGACCCGACGGCCATCTGATCGAGGTAGGGCAAACCACCGACCCGGATGGAGACTGGACGCCCGCCCACTGGCCGCCAAGTACACGCACCGGCGATTCGGAGTGAACACCGAGACCCCGGCTACGCTCAGCGAGTCCGCCTGCCCGCGATACGCAGGACAGGGAAGCCCGATCTAGCCTCGGAATTAAGAGGCGTGACCTGAGCATGCACTGGTGTACACATTCCGGAAAGGAGGGGCCGGCGCAATTCGCCCACCAGGACGACGCACCGGCCAGACCGTCGTCAGAATGGACAACGGGCCGCTTCAACGGCCTGCCCCGACCCCACTCTTCCGGCTTGGATTCCAGAACCAACGCCGTTCTGTGAGGGCGGGGCTGGGTGCTGTCAGGGGTCGGCTGCAAGCATGTTGCTGCTGATGAAGCCGTCATCGACCTGGGCGACCCCCGCTCCGGCACCTGCCGGCTGTTGATCGGGCGCAATCGCGGCACGGGCGAACTGGCCTACTACTGCTGCCACTCGCCCACCTCGGCAGTATTCGAGCTCCCACGCCTGTTCATCGGCCTGGCGGTCCGCCCTGCCCGCGACACCGCCCATCTGCTCGGCTGGTCGGACTGGCGCCGCCACCACCATGCCCGGTCCCAGGCCAGCCGCAGGAGCAGCGTACGGGACTTTGTCCCATCACTGGTGGTACGGTCATAGGACAAAGTCCCATCACTGGCCAGGAGAGGTCACCGATGAGTAAAGCTGTCCGATACCAGCGTTTTGGCGGTCCCGAAGTACTCGAACTCCAGGAGATACCCGAGCCGCACGCCGCGCCGGACGAGGTTCGCATCCGGGTCACGGCCGCCGGGCTGAATCCGATGGACTGGAAAATCAGCGCGCAGCCCGACGTGGCGGCGCGGTTCGGCATCACCTTGCCGGCCGGGTTCGGCAGCGACTTCGCCGGAGTGGTGGACGAGGTGGGCGCCGAAGCCACGGGGTTCGCGACCGGCGACCGGGTGTACGGGGCTGCGATCGGCCGGTCCGTCGCCGATTTCGTGCTGGTCAAGACACCCACGGCACACCTGTGGCCCACCCCGGAGGGCATCAGCGACGCGGTGGCGGGCACGCTTCCGGTGTCCGGCCTGACGGCCGCCGCCGCGCTCGCCGCGATCGGGCTCCGCAGCGGGGACACCGTCCTGATCGGTGGGGCGGCGGGCGGCGTGGGCATCTTCGCCGTGCAGTTGGCGAAGCTTGCGGGTGCCCGGGTGCTCGGCACCGCCTCCGAGCGCACATTCGGATTCCTGCGCGGGCTCGGCGCCGAACCCGTGGCGTACGGCCCTGGCCTGGCGGACCGGGTGCGGGCTCTGGCACCCGAGGGGGTCACCGCCGCAACCGACCTGTTCGGAAGGGAGACGGCCGAGACCGCGCTCAAGCTCGGCGTGGCACCCGAGCGGATCTCCGTCATAGCCGACGGCCCCGCCCCGCCGCCCGGCGTGCGCAGGACGGGCGCCCTCGATGCGGTTCCGGGCGCCCTGGAACGGATCGCCGACGCGATCCACGCTGGCGAGATCACGGTTCCGATCGCGGCGACCTTCCCGGCCGAGCGGATCCGCGAAGCCGTGACCATGCAGGCCGAGAGGCACGTCCACGGCAAAATCGTGATCGCACTGTGCACCGGCACTCGCTGATCCGGGATCAGGACAGTGAGATGGGTCGGCACGACGAGTTCACCTGTACCAACGTCGGCCCCGCTGCCGCGTGACGCCCCTCGCACCACCGAACGGGATTCCGCTGTGCGGGTAGCCCCGGTTCCAGGGACCGTGCGCGATATATTCGAGGCCAGTGGCCTCGCAGCGGCTGCCGCGGTTGCGTGGGTGGTGGCTGCCGGCGCAAGAGACACTGCGACGCGGATTTCAGTCGGTCGGCCGGACGTGGCAGGACGGGTGTCGAAGCCCGCGGCCTCAGGGCGAGTCCCGGCCAGGAAGTCGGGATGCGGCTGAAGCCGTGCGCGTTGGTCCGGGGCCGCTGATGGAGGGAGCGCGGGCCATGCCTGAGGGGGATTCCGTCTTTCAGGTGGCCCGTCGGTTGCAGGATGCTCTGGCAGGTCGTCCGCTGACATTCTCCGACCTCCGCGTCCCCGCTCATGCCACCGCCGACCTGTCCGGACGCTCGGTGCTTGAGGTGGTGCCCAGGGGCAAACACCTGCTCACCAGGATCGACGGCGGTCTGACTCTGCACACCCATCTGCGCATGGACGGCAGCTGGCGGGTCTATCCGGCAGGGAAACGGTGGAGCGGCGGCCCGGACTGGCAGGTCCGAGCCGTGCTCGGTAACGCCGAGGCCACGGCGGTCGGTTATCGCCTGCCAGTGGTCGAGCTGCTGCGCACCACCGAGGAGGAGTCGGCCCTCGGACACCTTGGGCCCGACCTCCTGGGACCGGACTGGGACCCGCATGAGGCACTGCGCCGACTGGCCGCGCAACCGGATCGGCCGCTCGCCCTGGCACTCCTGGACCAGCGCAATCTCGCCGGCATCGGCAACGTCTATGCCAACGAGCTCTGCTTCCTGGCCCGCGCAAGCCCCTGGACCCGAGTGGACCTCACCCCAGGGCTGGAGCGCCTGGTCCGGCTCGCCCACCAGTTGCTGATGGTCAACCGCCTGCGCAGCCACCGGGTCACCACCGGCGACTCCAGGGCTGATCGTCGGCATTGGGTCTACGGGCGCGCCCGGCAGCCGTGCCGCCGCTGCGGCACACGCATCCGGACGTCCACCATCGGCTCGCCCCCGGAGCAGCGGATCGTGTTCTGGTGCCCGAGCTGTCAGCACGGCCCGCAGGGCGAGTAGGCCCACCTCACGGCCGGCCGGGCAACTCGTCGGCTCCGTGATCCCGCTCGCCCTCCACCGGCTCGTCCCCGGGCGCCCGCGCGCGCAGGTGAACAGGGCAGGGAGCCTCCCGGGGCCGGGTTCACGCGACTCGCCCCGCAGCCAACCGGGCAGCGCCGCAAGGCGTCGCCCCCCCAGAGCCGTACGCGAGGCGCCGGAGTCCGAAGCTGCGTCGTGGCACGACGAGATGACTGCTCAGGGTAGTCTTCTGGCTACCCAATGCATTCGTCGGACGGCACAAGGCGGACCCGTGGCATCGACAGGAACGGCGCACAGCGATGTCATCGTCATCGGAGCCGGACTGGCCGGGCTTGCCTGCACTGCGGACCTCCTTCGCGCCGGACTCACCGTGCGACTGCTGGAGGCTTCGGACGCGGTCGGCGGCCGCATGCGGACCGACACTGTGGACGGGTTCCGGCTCGACCGGGGTTTCCAGGTGTTCAACACCTCGTACCCGCAGGTGAAACGACGTTTTGAGCTGTCGACGCTGATGCTTCGGCCCTTCACCCCGGGCATGCTGCTGGAGCACGGTGGCAGGCGCGTGCGGCTCGGCGACCCCACCCGCCGTCCTGGCCCCAGCGCCGACCTGCTCCCGGGCCGGTTCGCTTCCGCGCGCGATCTGGGCGCGCTCGCCCTGCTCAGCACATGGGACCTGCTCGCGCCCGCGGCATTGCTGCGTCGCGGACCGGAAACCACCACACGCGAGGCGCTGTCCGCGGCCGGCATCTCCGACGGGCTGGTCGAGTCCTTCTTCCGGCCGTTCCTCTCCGGCGTGTTCCTTGAGGACAGCCTGGAGACATCGAGCCGGTTCTTCCATTTGGTCTGGCGCAGTATGTTGCGGGGAAGCCTGTGCCTGCCCGCGGGCGGCATCGGCGCAGTTCCCGAGCAATTGGCGGCCGCGCTGCCGAACGGGACCCTGCGCCTGGAAGCCCCGGTGCTGCGGCTTGAGGACACGGGAGTCGTCCTGGGCGACGGCACCGAGTTGAGCGCCGACGCACTGGTGGTGGCCACCGGCGCGCGCGACGCCCGCGCGCTGCTCCCGGGACTGGGATCCCGGGCGGCCGAAGCACCACGACGCACTACCACGCGGCCACGCACTCACCACTGGCCGAACCGACACTCCTGGTGGACGGGAGCGGCCCCCTGCTCCACACCGCCGTCCTGACCGAAGTCTCACCGACCTACAGTGCCGACGGTCGGGCCCTGGTCTCCAGTTCCCTGCTCGCCACCGAAGCCGCCGAAGCCGCCGAAGCCACCGAAGCCACCGGCATCCCTGGACAGGAGGCAGCCGTGCGGGCCCGGCTCGGCGAGCTCTACCGGACGGACACCACCGGTTGGGAATACCTCGGCAGCCGCACCGTTGTCGATGCACTGCCGGCCATGCCGGCGCCGCACCAGTTGACTTCCAGCACCCGGGTGGGGCCGCGCCGCTACGTCTGCGGAGACCACCGGGCCACGGGCTCCGTCCAAGGAGCGCTGGCCTCGGGCAGCAGGGCAGCCCGCGAAGTCCTTGCCGATCGGCTGCGGAGTACCTGACGGGACGCCAGCGGCCTTGCCAATCCGGCAGAGACGTAGTCCACGACAGATTCTGACGACGACACCCGACCCCGCGCCCGGTTCACAGCCGAGCACGCGGCCCGGCTCCAGCGGTGGTGTTCACCGGGCATCGTTGACCAGGCGGGGCCGGTCAGCTCAGCGTCAGTTGATTCCTATGCGGTCCCCCGGAAGATCGTGGCACCACCGTGGACGGCGTGCGGGTGGGCCTCCTGGTCTCGCAGGGTTGGACACCCGAGCGGATGCCGTGAACTGCTGCTCCGATCTGAGTACTTGTACTCAGGCAAACGCCTCACGGCCCCGGGCACAATACGGAACCACACCTGTCAGCAGAGGAGCGGATGCGTGAGTCAGCCAGTGGAAGACTCGCACCCTCGGGTCCGGCGAAGGCGTGGGCCGGCTCTTGCGGGCGGCTGTTGTCTCGGCGTCTTCGCCCTCTTCGGCCTTGTCGTGTTCGGCCTGCAGTACGCCCTGCATTCCGCTCACGACCTGTCCACATCGGCGCCCATGCCGGATGTCTCCGCCGTCGCCAGATCCGGTGCCGTCGACGAAGCCGACAGCAACGCCACGATCGGTCTTGACAGCCAGATCACGCGCCTTCGGCAGCTCCTCCCGTGGATACATCCGGTGGCGCGCAAGGTGACCGACTACTGCGACTCCCAGGAGCAAGTGCCCAACGGCATTCACTTCATCAGCAGGACCTCCTGGGGGCCGATCGAATGCGACCGCACAGTGACCTGGTACGGAAGTTTCGACGGCCCGCTGGCCGGTCAGCTGTCCCGCGTCGACGAGGCGATGGAACGTGCGGGCATGAAACCGAACGGCACGCCGATCAGCCGGCTGTACACGCTGGACCACGGGCGAAGCCCCACAGTCGACGCGGCCTACGGCAGTTACGATGCCCCGGAGGCCGATGTCCAGGTGCCAGGGGTCGGCGTCATCGTCACCCCGGTCTCCGACCCGCAGGGGTTCACTCTCGACGGCCGCGCAGCGCCGGCGCCTCCCGGCCCGGCGCCGAACGCTTCGCCCGCGGGTGGTCTTGTCTTCCGGGCCCTCACCCAGGTGTCAGCCGTTGAACTGACAGCTGGAGCCCCGTCGCAGGCCTACCTCGTCAGCCTGACAGTCCAGGAGGCGCCCTACTACACCGACGCCGGCCCCTGATTCCTTCTCAGCCCCAGCCACCCGGCCGGGAGTCCGACGACCCGGTGCTGCCGGTCGTGGCACGCGTCGGTCAGCAGGGAACAGCTGCCGAAGTGGTGTGCTGGTCGTGGACAGCGCGATGCGTCGGGAGAGCGTCCCGAGCGCGCGGGTTCCGGCGGAGAAGGGGAGATCACGGTGGTGGGTGAAGGCAGGCTCGCGACGGCGGCAGGCGTGCCTCCGGAGCGGCGCCGATTTCGCTTCGAGCTCTTCGACTGTGCGCTGCACGGCCACCGGCTGGTGGGCGTGGATGCGGCGCAGATTCGGCCGCAGGACGCTTTGCTGGTGCGGGAGAGCGGGGACGGACTGCGCTGGCACCGCTGCCTGCGCTGCGACGCGTGGCTCGCACTGCCCCTGCCGGAGCGACCGGGCAGACGGTTCCCGCCGCCCCGGGACGAGATCGTGCTCCCGCGGCGCGGAAAGCAGCTCCGGGAGCTGTACATCCTGCGACTGATCGCACTGGACCGGATCATCCATTTCCTGGTGCTTTCCTTGCTCGCAGTCGGGATCCTCGGGTTTGCCGCCACGCGCAGTGAGCTTCGCGGCACCTTTTACCGGGTCCTGGACTCCCTGCAGAACGCTGTCGGCGGACCTGGCGGGACATCGGGGCGATGGTGTACTCACCGATCTGCAGAAGGCCTTCGCCACGAGGAACTCGACCCTTTGGGTCGTCGGCCTGGTGCTGGCCGGCTACGCGGTTCTGGAGGCCGTGGAGGCGGTCGGACTGTGGCGTGGCAGGCGCTGGGCCGAGTACCTGACCCTGGTCGCGACCGCCATCCTGCTCGTCCCCGAAATCTACGAGCTGAGCAGGCGCATCACGGCCACCCGGATCATCGCACTGATCATCAACGTGGCCGTCGTGGTGTATCTGCTCATCGCCAAACGGCTGTTCGGCCTGCGCGGCGGCGGCCGGGCACTGGCGGCCGAGCGCGAACACGACAACGGCTGGGGTTCGGTGGAACGGGTCTTCCCAGGCGCGCCCGCTGTCCAGGGCCGGAACGACGAAGGCACCGATTCCTGAGGGAGACGTCAGGCGGCCAGAGAGGTGGCGCGCCGTCACGTGCTCCTACTCCGGCTGCCAGGCTACGAACTGGTCGAGGACACCCCGGCTGCCGTCGAGCTTCAGGGAATAGAGCGACGTGCGGTCGTACATGGCAAGGACCAGCTCACTGGCCGAACCCTCGATGGAGGCATCGGACGCCTCCGGCACCTCGGCGGTGGCGGTGGCCGCAGGTGTGCCGGGGACGGAGAGGCGGGCGGCGCGGGCGCCGTCGCCGGAGAGCCAGTTGCGCCAGGAACGGCCCTCGGTGGCGTGGTACTCGATGACGGCCGGCTCGTGCGGCCAGGCGGCCGTCGTGGTGCAGAGGGTGAAGAGGAACTCCTCGACGCCGTCGAGTGCCACCTCCTCGGGCAGCGGCGGGGGCGCCCACGGCCAGCTGGGCATCATAGGTGTGCACCGCGATCTCGTGGAGCTGGTGCCGGGCAACGGCACCGCAGGTCCGTGGCGACTGAGACTTGCCCCACCAGGTCCAGCAGCCACGATCCGGTCCGGCCTGACGCAGCGCGTCCAGCAGCAGCTGCGTCGACTCGGCCAGCCAGCCCAGCAGGGCCTCGCGCTCCCCAGGTGCGGTCGCGGCACCCTGCGGTGCGGCCTTGGCTGTGGCGTCGGGCCCCGCGTCGATGGTGGCGGCCCAGGCGCGGGCCCCTCACCCAGGTGCTGCGCCAGGTCGAACAGCGTCCACTCGGGGCAGGTCGGCACCTGGACGTCGAGGTCGGGCGCGGAGGTCACCACGGCACGGAAGGCGGTCGATCGCTCGTCGATCAGTCGCAGCAGGTCAAGGAAGTCCAGAGTCTCATGCACGCCGAATGTCTACCACCCCACTCCACCGAAGGGACAGCGATTTTCACAGCCTCAGCGGCGTACGCGGCACCGGGCCGCGCACACCGATGATGCGGTGTCCTCATTCCGAAACGATCAGTTATGCCCGTCGTAGTTCGAGCACCGGAATGACGCGGACTCCGGCGGTCTGACGTTCGTACTCCGCGAAGCCGCGGGTAGCGCCGCGCCTGTTCCGCGTAGACGCGGTCCCGTTCGGTGCCGGTCAGTTCGTGGACAGTCACCGGGTACGTCGCGGTGCCGCGTTCGACGCTGCCCTCGTCGGCGGCGGTCAGATTGCGGTACCAGTCCGGGTTGACGGGCGCCCGCCCTTGCTCGCGAACACGTAGACGATGTCCGGGTCGCTTTCGTGCGGGAGATACATCATGGGAGTGACGTGCTCCTGGCCGCTCTTACGGCCGCGGTGGTGCACCAGGACCATCGGGCACCCTCAAAGGGCCCGCCGACGTTGCCCTCGTTGGCGCGGAACTCCTCGATGATCTTCGTGTTCCAGGCGTGCGCGTCGTCCATGCCGAAACTCCTGTCCCTCACGATCGGGTGATACGGGGAGGCAGACCAAGCCGATCCTCCCTCTCATACAGTTGAGAAGGCGTCACCAGGCCACAGTATTCCCACCGTCGGGGGAACCGACAGGCCCGACTGGCTGTCCGCTGTCGTCCGCATCAGCACAGCGTGGACCGGTGGACGACCGAACCGTCCTCGATGCTGACCAGGATGAAGTCGTCCGCGAGCAGCTCGCCCAGGCGGCCCGCGTCGGCGGCGACCAGGGCGTCGAAGAAGCGCTGGTCGAGCTCGGTCAGGGCTGCGCCGTCGCAGGAGTCAGTCACTGTGGGCATGATCGTGTGTTCCGCTCCGTGAGAGAGCGGCTGCCACAGGTGTACGGCAGCCGCTTTCCCGAAGCTACGCCCTGACGTGGGCGTCAAGGCCGGCGGCGCGTCGGCGTCCAGACGTCTGCGTCCATCTGTCCTCGACTCACCGTGGTTCCGGCTCACCGGCCAGGATCCGCAGCTCCTTGTCCGGCGCGATGCCGAGCACCGCTCCTTGCAGGCCCTGGGTGTAGGGGTGGTCGAGCGGGCCGCGCTCCTGTACCCAGGCCCAGGTGTCGCGCACGGTCTCGGCGATCGGGCGGCAGCGCAGACCGGCCCGGGCGGCCGCGCGTGCGTCCGCCCGCCAGATACCGCTGGGCTTCCCTTCTTTGAACTCCGGGTACCAGAGCGGAAGTTCGCTCCAGGGCTCGACCCCGCCCGCGAGCACCGGCTGGTCGTCCACCCAGACCAGTTCGGCATCCGAGCCGGTGACCGCCACGCAGGCCGACAGCAGTTCACCGTAGCTGCTCGACCCCGACAGCGAGGTGGTGACAAACCGTCCGCCCACGCCACGCCCCCAGATCCAGCCCGAAGGCCGCGAAGTCCCGGGCGTCGATCAGCTGGATCGGCAGGTCAGGACGGCCGGGGGCCAGTGTTCGGCCGCCGCGCGCGATCCGCTCCAGCCACCAGGGCAGCCGGCCGATGCTCTCGTACGGGCCGACCAGCAGGCCGCAGTTGAGGATGGTCGACCGGTCGGTCCCGAACTCGGCGAGTACCGCACGCTCGCAGCCCGCCTTCAGCGCGGTGCTGAACGGCAGACCGGGCGGCGAAGCAGCGGGGCAGGGGTGCAGCGGCGACTGCTCGTCGACCGGCCGGTCGGGCCAGTCGCTGAACGCGTGGATCGAGGAGACGAAGACGTAGTGGGCGGCGTGCTCGCGCAGCACCCGGGCCGAGGCGGTGACGGTGTGCGGTTGCTGTCCACTGGTGTCGATCACCACGTCCCAACGGCGATCGGGACCGGGCGCCCGCCGGCCAGCGCGGCCAGGTCCTCCGCACTCTCGCGGTCACCGCGCACCGTGTCGGCGCCCGGCAGGTCGGGGCCGGAACGGCCGCGGTTGAACACGGTCACCTCGTGGCCCCGTGTCAGGGCCTCGGTGACGAAGGCGCGGCCCAGGAAAACCGACCCGCCCAGGATGAGGATTCGCATGCGCTGATCGTGCCCGCGAAAGGCGGCCCGCGGACCGCGCTTTCGCCCGTGGCTAATCCGCTGACGGCGGATCCACCGCACCCGCAGCGGCCGACGCGCACGGCCGACCCCATCATCCGACAGCACAGGTGAACGACCTTCGAACGGAAGGCCCAGCCGATGCCGTCCGGCACACCCACCGAAGGGCGACCGGCCCCCATCACGCCGCCGTGGCCTACAGTCGATCCGAGCGAGCAGCTGGCACCTGGCCGGGAAGCATGATCCCCCCTGGCGCAGTCTCCCGTCCTGACCACAGGAGCGAAACCTTGTCCTTCGCCGAACTCACGCCGCCGGAGGCGGCCCGCTGGGCGCGCGCGCCGGGCTGGACCTGCCGAGCGCCACGCCCCGTCGCGGCCACCGCCGACCAGCTCCTGTCCCTCGTAGCCGTCCTGCGGGAGCTGGACTTCGGGGAAACACCGCCCGCCGCCGCCTACCGCGCGCAAGAAGGCACGCAGAGCCCGGAGGGCACGCGCGATGCAGCCCTATGAGCTCTCGCTCGCCGCAGCCGCCGCGCAGATCCGGACCGGGCAGTTGTCGCCCGTGGAACTACTGGACTCGGTCCTCCGGCGCATCGAGCAGGTGGAACCCCGACTGAACGCCTACGTCGAGGTCGCCACGACGCAAGCGCGCCAAGCGGCGCGTGAGGCCGAACACGAGGCCGCCCAAGGACGCTACCGGGGCCCCCTGCACGGTGTCCCGGCCGCACTCAAGGACTTGATCGACGTATCCGGCTCACCGACCACCGCCAGCTCCCGGGTCCGGGCGGGGCACCGTGCGGCGGCCGACAGCACAGTGGCCGCCCGGCTGCGCGCCGCCGGAGCGATCCTGCTCGGCAAGACGCACACCCACGAGTTCGCCTACGGCCTGACCACCCCGCAGACCAACAACGCCTGGGACCACGGCAAAGTCGCCGGCGGCTCCAGCGGCGGCTCCGCCGTAGCGGTCGCCGCGGGCACCGCGACCTTCGCGCTGGGCACCGACACCGGCGGGTCGATCCGGGTACCCGCCGCACTCAACGGCGTCGTCGGCCTCAAGCCGACCTACGGACTCGTCCCCCGACACGGCGTCACCTCGCTGTCCTGGTCGCTCGACCACGTCGGCCCGATCACCCGCACCGTCGAGGACGCGGCCCTGGTGCTCACCGTCCTTGCCGGGCACGACGCGCGCGACCCGGCCTCCTCGACCGACCCGCCCCCCGGCACCGTCGACTACCGGCCCGACGCCGACTCGGACCTGACCGGCGTGCGCGTCGGCGTGCCGCGCGACTACTACGTCGACCACGTCGACCCGCAGGTGGCGACTGCGGTGCGGCGCGCGATCGGGCAGCTCGAAGAACTCGGCGCGCGTCCGGTAGCGGTCGGCATCCCGATGAGCAGGTACTTCCAGGCCACCCTGTGGGCGCTGGTGGCCCCGGAAGCAGCGGCCTACCACGAGCACACTCTGCGCACAGTCCCCGAGCTGTACCAGGCAGACGTACGGGTCCTGCTGGAAGCAGGCACGCTGATGGGAGCCGGGGACTACCTGCGCGCCCAGCGCGCCCGCACCCTGATCCGCGGCAGTGGGCCCGCCTGATGGAAGAGGTCGACGTGATCGCCGCCCCTACTGTCCCGATGACCGCGGTAGCGGCCGGAACGGAAGCGGTCACCTGGCCCGACGGTACGGTCGAAGGCGTCGCCGACGCCCTGGTCCGCCTGTCCTCCCCGGCCAGCATCACCGGCGTACCCGCGCTGTCCCTCCCCGTCGGCCTGGACCGGGCAGGCCTGCCGATCGGCATGCAACTGCTCGGCCGACCGTTCGGCGAGCAAGCGCTGCTGCGGATCGGCCGGGCATACGAACAGACACAACCGGCCCGCAAGCCCGCTCCGGTCCCCTGACCACGGCAGCGTCCCTGACCTGGCAGCTGAGACGACGCGGGACCCGGCGCTCGGGAACGCGAAGGTCTCCCCCGTCATCCGTGCACCCCTGCGGCGGGAGATCGGGGACTACCACGCTGCCACCGGGGCATGAGCGCTCTGCCAGGCTCCGTCATCACCGTGGGAGGACCGGATGGACATCGGACAGGACAGCGTCGCCGAGGAACTGCGGGCGCGGGCCGGGGTCTTCGTGGACAAGCACGTGGACCTGTGGGTCGCCGTACAGGACGACGGCACCCTGACCCTGGCCGGACAGGACCCCGTGGCCGTGTTCGCGGCAGCCGCGGACTGGCTGCGCGAGGGACCCCGGTACACGGTGAAGGACGTACGCTGGGAACACCGGGACGCCGAACCCGGCAACGCCCTGCAGCTGCTCCTGTGCCATCCGGCCGACGGGCCCGAGCACCCGGCCGAACTCCCGAAGACCTGACACGGCGCGGCAAGTACGCCGGAGTGCAGCAACAGGAGGGGCAGGGAACCCGATGCATCAGATCTCCTGACTGAGTGCCTCGTTGCGGGGTGATCGTCGCCGCCCTGCACGTACCGTTCGCCTACAGCGATCCGAGCGGTACGCGGGACACCTCTCGGGCGATCGTCGAGACGGTGTTGAGGGTGGGTTCGGCGATGACCCGGCCGAGCTGGGACATGAACTCGCTCTCCGTCCGCGTGGGCAGGACTTCCCGGCAGACACCGGCCAGCATGGTCAGCAAGGAGAGCGAGTCGCCGCCGAGTTGGTGAAAGTCGGTGTGGGCGTCGATTCGGCTCCCGTCGACGCCGAGGATGCCCGACCAGATCAGGGCGACCTGGGCCTCGATCGCGTCCCGGTCCGGATCGATGGCGGTCGGACCGGTGTCCGTCCGGTCGGCGAAGGGGTCGGGGAGGGCTCGCACATCCACCTTGCCGGCCACGCTGTAGGGGATCTGCTCGACCACGAAGGTCGCTGCCGGAACCATGTACGCGGGCAGCCGCTGGGCGGCGTGGGCCTGCAACTCCTCCGCGCTCACCTCGGCGTTCACCAGGACATAGCCGTAGAGCGCCTTGCGGAGCCGTCCGGGCGGCTGCGGGCCACCACCACCGCCCGGTCCACCCGGGGGTGCTCCTCAAGGGCGGTGGCGACCTCGGCGGGCTCGACCCGGTGGCCGCGCACCTTCACCTGGTCGTCGATGCGGCCCAGGAACTCCAGGCCGCCGTCGGGCAGCCGCCGGGCCAGATCCCCGGTGCGGTACGCCCGGGTGCCGTCGGCCAGCCGGGGGAAGCGCTCGGCGTCCAGGTCGGGACGGCCCAGATACCCGCGCGCCAGTTGCACTCCGGCCAGGTACATCTCGCCCGCCTCGCCGTTCGGCACGAACCGGCGATGGGGATCGAGCAGGTGAACCTGGGTGTTGTGGGCCGGGACGCCGATCGGCACGGCGGCACGGCCGGCGTCCCGCACCGGGTCGAAGGTGTGGGCGGTGCAGCCGATGGTGGCCTCGGTCGGGCCGTACTCGTTGATGATCCGGCAGTCCGGGCCGAACATCTGCTGCGCCCGCGCCGCCACCTCCACCCGTAGCTGCTCGCCGACCACCACGATGCTGCGGAATCCGGTCGGCGCGATGTCCAGCCGGCCGATCAGCTCCAGGTGCGAGGGGGTCAGGTTGAGCATGGTCGCGCCGGACTCCTCCAGCAGGCGGCGCAGCGTCAGATGGGTGGGCTGCTCCGGCACCAGGACCACCGTCCCGCCGCTGATCAGCGGCAGAAAGATCGAAGTACCGGACACGTCGAACGACAGCGAGGTCAGCAGCGGCAGCCGGGTGCTCGCATCGACCCCGAACTCCTCGGCCCCCAGCGCAGATAGTTGAGCAGGCCGGCATGCTCGACCTGGACGCCCTTGGGACGTCCGGTGGAACCCGAGGTGTACAGCACATAGGCCAGGTCGTCGGGCTTCGGGTCGACGTCCGGCTCCGGGGCGCTCGCCGCCGTCACGGTCGTGAGCAGTTCGTCCAGGACGATCGGCTCGCAGCCGTTCGGACGGTAGTCCCGGATCTGGTGCGGAGCCTGGACCAGGCAGTGGCGGGCGCCCGAGTCGCCGAGCAGGTCGGCCAGCCGCGCGTCCGGGTGCTGGACGTCGAGCGGCAGATAGGCCGCCCCCACGCGGAGGATCCCCCAGATTCCGGCGATCGCTCCCGGCGTCCGCTCCGCCAGCAGACCGACCACATCCCCCGGCCCACACCCGGGCCCGCAGCTCCGCCGCCACGGCGTCCGCGCGCTGACTCAACTCGCGGTAGCTGAAGTCACCGTGAGGGCCTGTCAGGGCAATCGCATCGGGGGCGAGCTCGACCTGATCACGGAACAACCGCAGCAGCGAAAGCGACGAGGCGGGCTCCCGGTCGGTGCGGTTGACGGCCTGCTCGCGGTCGGCCCGTGGCGACAACGCCTCCACGATCACATCCAGCAAGGCATCCATCCGCTCAACTGCTCCCGGCACGTCCCGCCAGGTGAGCACGATCTCGGTGCGGCCGGAGCTCTCGATGACATCGATGCCGGGGGCGCCGAGGGGCCCGAACCGCCCAGGATGTACACCGTCGAGGCCTGGAACGACTCCGCACTGTAGTCCGCCAGATCGACCGAGCCCATGCTGGTGACGAACGCGGTGCCCATGTAGAGCTCCTTGCGGCGGGCGGTGTCCTCCATGCCGTCGGCGAAGACGCGGATCACCGGGAGGGCATCCTCAGCAGCCATGGAGCGGTGCGCAGAGTGAATTCCCGGTGCTCGGCCAGCCCGGTCAGCAGTTCCTGGTGCACCTGCTCCCAGCCGGTGCCCGGCTTGACGTCGAGGTTGACGGCCAGCGACAGCCAGCCCGTGGTGCGCAGGTCAGGCTGGTGGCGGCGCAGGTCGACGGGTGCGAAGAACCGGGTCATGGGCTGGTCCGGAGTCATCGCGGCGACGGCGGCGATCACCTTGGCGGTGACCGCGGCGTGGTTGCCGCTGACCGTCCGCCTGCGCCAGACATGGCTGCGCCGCCCCGGGGGATCGACGCCATCGTCGTGGTCCACTCCGCCTTGCCCAGGCCGTGCTGGATGGGCGGCAGACCCTCTGGCATCACCTGCCGCAGGAATTCGCCGGTGTTGAGGGTGGAGGTCGCCCCCAGCGGCTCCTCGCCGCGCAGTGCCTGGAAGACGTTGGCTGCCCACAGCAGCATGCCGCGCGCGTCGGTGATCCCGTGGAAGCCCCGGAAGACCAGCCGGATGGGGCGGCCTCGTCCGTCGGCGCCGTCGGCGTGCTCCCCGCCGGCTTCGCCGGGGACGAGCAGGACCTCACAGGTCGCTCCGCCGTCGTTGAGCGTCGTCTGGAGGGTGGGGTGGGCCAGGAGATCCTCGCCCGGTTCCAGGTTCACCACGCGCACGGCCGGAGCGACGCCGCTGTCGATCCAGCTCCGCTTCCTGCGGCGCAGGCGCGTACCGGGACAGGCCTCCCCCGCCTGTTCCACGGCTGCGGCCAGAGCCTCGGCGGTCAGGTCCCCGTGGCCCTCATAGACGTGCTGACAGACGTTCGGGATGCCCATTCCGATGTACGTCCACTCATCCGGCCCAATACGGCGGGTGTACGGAGCAGATGTGTTCACGGAGTCCTCCGGGACTGTGGTGCCAGGTACGAGGGTGATTCCGGACGTCCCGCCGCCCACCTGGATGCGGACTCCCGACGCCCGTGACGTACGTAGTGTTACCGAACGACATTCAACTATTGAGAGTCCGCAGTTGAACACCCGTGCTCCGCGGGGGTGCACAGCCGGCCGCCGGACACGCGACAGCGGGCGCGGCGGAGAGCACTGCCGGTAGCTGGGGAGGAGTTCGCCGGCGCACCGCTCGGCCCCGGACTCACCGCGGTGACCGGGAGCGACGCGGCCTTTGCCCGAAGGCCGGGGGTGGATGCGGTGCTGATGCGGGGCGGCTCAAGCCCCCTGAACGGGGGGCGGCGGGGTGGCGGCGGGCGCGGCTAGCGTCGCCCTCAACCAAGAGAAAGCGAGAGCTCCATGAAGTCCATCGGCATCTGGCTGGCCCGGCTGCTGTCCGCGCTCACCCTGGTGGCAGGCGGAATCGTCGTCTTCGCCGGCGCCGCGCAGGCGGCCACCGTATGCGGCAGCGTGGCTGTGCCTCCCGGTCAGGTGATCGTCTCGGAGTCACTGACCAACAGCTGTACCGGCGGCTACCTGACCGAGACCATCCAGCCCCCGTCCAACGGTCTGCAGATCTGCGAGAACGGCCCGGTTCCCAGCCCCTATGTGATCACCTCCACCTACACCACCAACAGCTGCGGCCCGTACCAGACCGGCCGGATCAACACCGCCTACAGCGGCATCCAGATCTGCGGCAACTCCAACGGGTCCATTCCCAGCGGCTATGTGATCACCAGCGAGAGCCCGAACAGCACCTGCGCCCAGTGGTACGCCGAGGTGATCCGCGTCGCGGGCAACGGCAGCCAGATCTGCGGCAACTCCCCGATCCCGGCCGGCTATGTGATCACCGCCAACTACCAGTTCGCGTCCTGCGGCATCTATCTCGGCGCCAATATCAACACCGCGTCGAACGGCATGCAGTTCTGCGGCAACTCCCCGGTCCCCGCCGGCTATGTGATCACGGCCAACTACTCGATCGCGTCCTGCGGCATGTACCTGGGCGGCCGGCTGAACACGGTCTACAACGGCGTCACCGCCTGCGCCGACTCCCCCGTCCCGGCCGGCTACTGGATCTCCGCCAACGGCATCCAGAACGCCGCCTGCGGGATGTACCAGGCCGAGGTTCTGCGCAACAGCTGATGCGGGCCCCGCTCGCAGCGGCGTCCCGGGCGTCCCCCATCGGCGGACGCCCGGGACGCCGCGCGCCGGTAGCGGCCCGCGCCGTCCGAAGGCCCCGGCCTGCCGACGGCCCACCGCCCTGGGAGGAGCGGCGGATCATCGGGGCGCCCGCCCGGGGTCCAGGCCGTCCTCACGAACCCGGCAGGCGAGGTCGGTCTTGGTGTAGGTGGGACGGCCGATCCTCTGGTACTTGGCCTTGACCCGGTCCAGATAGTCCTTGGCGGTGTTCGGGGTGATGCCGGCCCGGCGGGCGGTGGCTTTGAGGGTGAGCCCGGCGGCGTAGTCGAGCAGCACCTGGAGTTCACGCGGCGCCAGTCGGGGCCGGTCGGGCCGGTCGTCGTGTGCGCAGGCGAAAGCCAGCTCCGGGGAATGCGCGCTGCCCTCGACGGCGATCTGCCTGATCGCGGCGACCAGGGTCGGCAGATCATTGTCCTTGGTCAGGTAGCCGTCGGCGCCGGCGGCCAGGGCGGCGAGGATCCGGTCCCGGTCGGGTACGGTGCTGATCACCAGCACGCGGCTGCCGATCGCGCGCAGTCGGCGGATGTTGTCGGCCGGCGACGAATCGTCCCGCAGGACCAGGTCGAGCAGCACCACGGCCGCGGGGTCCGCCGCTGACCCGTCGGCGGCGCCTTCGAGCAGCCCGGTCACCGTGGCGGCGACCGCGGTCACCCGCAACTCGGGTACCTGGCCCAGCCAGTGGCACATCCCGTCCAGCAGCATCCGGTCGTCGTCCACCACCGCCACCGTGATCAGCTCGGCCATCGCAGCTCCACACAGGTGCCCTCGCCCGGCGCGCTGTCCACCGCGGCCTGCCCTCCGGCCTCGTGCAGCCGGGCCTGCACCGACCGGCGCAGCCCGAAGCCGGGAGGGGTGCGGTCGGGGTCGAAGCCCACCCCCTGGTCGGCTATGGTGATCCGAATTCCGTCGGCGGCGCCGGTGGCGGTCAGCAGGGCGCGCCGGGTACCGGCGTGCCGCAGCACGTTGGTGAGTGCCTCACTGGCCGCCGCGGCCAGCGAGACGGCCACCTGAGTGGGCAGTTCGGGCAGTGCCCGGTACTGAGTGGTGACGGTGAGGCCGAGTTGCTCCGCGGAGCGGACCGCTTGTTCCAGGGCCGCGCCGATCTCCGGACAGCCGGTCGGCTCGGCGCCGCGCTGGATCAGTCGGCGCACGTAGGCGGCGTCGCGGGCGCAGCGCTCGCGCAGCGGGGCGGCGTTGGCGTCCACGCCCCCGGCCGCGATCACGGTGAGGGTGGCCAGCACGGTGTCGTGCAGGGCCCGGTGATGGTCCAACCGCTCGGCGTACCTGGCCTGTTCGGCCTCGGCGGCCAGCGCGCGCCCGGTGGCCGCGTCCAGCATCCTGCCCTGACGACGCAGATACCACCAGAAGACGCGGGCGAGCACGGCGGAGTAGACCAGGGCTTCGAGGTCTCCAGTGGGCACAGCCGCACCCGTGCTGACCAGTTGATGCCAGCTCAGATGAACAGCCATCAGCAGTGCGACCGCACCGCATGCCTGGCGCCCCGAGCCGGAGACGGCCGCCATGGCGCTCGCCGAGCCGCCGAGCAGCAGCACCCAGGCGGCCTGGCCCTGGGTCATTCCGGCGGGGCTCCAGTCGACTGTCGCGAAGGGCAGCAGGCAGCCGCTGACCAGCACGTCCAGCCAGACCAGCCGGTCGTCGAAGGCGCCGTCACGCAATGCCCGCCCGAAGGCCAGGACGCTGCACGCCATCGCGGCGCCAAGGATTGCCCAGGCTCCCGCCCGGCTCCGCTCGTGCTCGGCAACGGCGAGGAGACCACCCGTCAGATGGCTCGCCCGGTAAAGCCCGGTGGCCAGGATGAGGAAGGACCGGGCCCGCTGAAGTCCCGAGTCGTGGGAGAGCTGCCATCGCACGTCCATACAGTACGGCGCAGGTCAGCCAGGACAAATCGACGCCCTGCGCCACGGCGGCCCGAGGGCGGAGGTCAGAAGGCGTAGCGGACCCGCAGCCACGGTGTGTGGAGCGCGATCAGCTCGCGCATACGGACGAGGGCGCCGCGTTTGACCTCGTGGGCATACCTGAGGTTGAGGGCGCCGTTCTGCGACCGCTTGGTCTCCTGGACAGTCGGCTGCCACAGCACGTCCTCAGCCCGGGGGTGCCAGCCGAGGTTGACCTCGTGCAGCTCCCGGTTGTGGGTCAGCATGATGATCTCGGCAGCTGCCTGCTCCTTCACCCGTTCCGGCAGGACGTCGTCGAGGTGGACGAGCAGATCAGCCCAGTCGCGCTGCCCAGCCGGGCGCAGCAACCGGCGAGGTTGAAGTGGACCTCGTAGCCGGCGTCGAGGAAGTCACCTGCGGCGGCGATCCGGTCGGCCACCGGGCGGTGCGCACGTCCAGCGGGAGTCGTTGGGCGGCATGAGCGAGAAGCGCACCCGGGTGCGGCCCTGCGGATCGAGGTCGAGCAGGTCGGGGTTGACGAACTTTGTGGCGAACGAGGCCTTGGCGGTCGGCAGCCGCCGGAAGGCGGTGACCAGATCGGCCGTGCTGTCGCTGAGCAGGGCGTCGACGGAGCAGTCCCGTTCTCGCCGATGTCGTACACCCAGGATCGCGGGTCGCACTGATTGGGCTCGCGTTTGGGCCCCTGTGCCTGTACGTGCCTGACGATGTGCGCGAGGATCGCCTCGATGTTGGTGAACAGGGTGATCGGGTTGGCGTAGCCCTTACGTCGTGGGACGTAGCAGTAGGCGCAGGCCATGGCGCAGCCGTTGGAGGCTCCGGGGGCGATCCAGTCGGCCGATCTGCCGTTGGGGCGGGTGGCGAGTTTTTGCTTCACCCCCAGGACCAGGGTCTCGGTCTTGATCCTGGCCCAGCGGGCGACGTTGCCGTCGTTGCCGTGCAGGGACGGAATACGCCAGTGGCTGGAGACCTCGATGACGCGTGCTCCCGGCAGGCCGGCCAGGATCTGCCTGCCGCGCGGAGATGCCAGCGCGGCGGGTTCGGCGTACACCTCCCGCACGTCCAGCAGGCTTCTCGCCTGGCGGCTGTCCCGGAACCCGCTACGGGGTGCGGCCGTGGGGACCGCTTCCTCCCAGCCGAACAGCTCCTGCTGCACGGGCCCTTCCGGGGACGGGCCGACCGGCGGTCGCCTCACCGTACTGCTCCTGTTCCTGTGCCTGTTCCTGTTTGCTGTTCGCGATCCCGCTGCGTGCCTCACCGATGCGTGCCTCACCGATGCGTGCCGCACCGAGCCTGCGGAGGCGCCGCCGGACCGACCCTACGCCCGGCAGAGCGCGGCCATCCACCAGGCACGCGGCCTCGCGGTGTGTCCGGTGCCTGCGGCGCGCCCCCTGCAGGTGCGGGCGCCGGGGTGCGGACGGCGGGCAGAAGCCCGACAGCGGTCGCCACTACCCGGGTGCGCATCCCCCGCGAAGTCGCTGTGCCCGCTGTCATGCCTTCCGGACACGGCTCCGGCTTGGGGCTGCCCGGTGGCGTCCCGGCCCGGCGCTGATGGAGGCACGGCGTCAGGTGACCGGGCGGCTGGGCCGGGTCCGGGAGAGGCTTGTTCCATGCTGATCGCATTTCCGGCAGTGCCGGGCGTCGACCTGATCATGGTCAACCTCCGCCTGCCGCAGTTGACCCCCTGCCAGACCCCCTGACCGCAGGCCCGCACGATCCGGAGGCCCGTCATGACATTCACCGAGACCATGGACCACGCCGCCCAGGTTTTCGAGGCCGTGGGCGCATCGGTCCTGGGCATCGGCTTCGTATTCTCCCTGGGCGTCGCCGTGCGCACATGGCACCGTTCCGGGAAGGCCGCGGCGGGCTACGAGGCGCTCCGGGCCTGCTTCGGGGGGACGCTGCTGCTCGGCCTGGAGATCCTGGTCGCCGCCGACCTCATCCGCACCGTGGCCGTGGCACCGACCCTGGAGAACGTCGGAGTGCTCGGCCTGACGTGCTGATCCGCACCTTTCCTCAGCTTCTCTCTCGAAATCGAGATCGAAGGCATCCCACCCTGGCGTCGCGCCACCCTCAGTGGTGCCACTGTCACCCGCCGCGCCATCCGACGGGCAAACGACGAGCACCAGTCGGGCTGACGACCTCGCGCGCCATTGCGGTGGGGATGCGGTGACTTCGCGTGCCGACCGTTGGGCGGGCGGTGGCTTGGGCGGGCGGTGGCTGTGGATCGGGGACGAGGCCGGCGGTGGCGGGCTCCTCCGGCTGGCGCGGTTTGATCCAGGCCGTCCAGGAGAGACGAAGCCTGAGCACGGCCCGCCCTTCTGGATCATTGGAGTTGTTCAAGTAATGACGTGAAGTGTACGTGACATTATAGGCCACCCCGCCTTTTGACCTCAGAACTTGAAGGCATATCCTTCCAAAGTTGCCCACAGCATTCAGGTCCGGTACGGATGCCGGACACACAGGAGATCGTCGTGACCAGCACAGCCAACTCCGTGTCCGCATCGTCGTCCCAAGCCCAGGCTCGGGCGACGGCCTCGCACACGTCATCTTCATCACCGCCGCCGCGGCCATGGGCGGCTTCCTCTTCGGCTACGACAGCTCCGTGATCAACGGCGCCACCGGCGCGATCCAGAGCAAGTACGGCATCGGATCGGCCGAACTCGCGCAGGTCGTGGCGATCGCGCTGATCGGCTGCGCCATCGGCGCGGCCACCGCCGGACGCATAGCCGACCGGATCGGCCGGATCCGGGTCATGCAGATCGCCGCCGTCCTCTTCACCATCAGCGCCGTCGGCTCGGCGCTCTCCTTCGCCGTGTGGGACCTCGCCCTGTGGCGGATCCTCGGCGGCTTCGGCATCGGCATGGCCTCAGTCATCGGCCCGGCCTACATCGCCGAGGTCGCGCCGCCCGCCTACCGCGGCCGGCTCGCCTCCTTCCAGCAGGCCGCGATCGTCATCGGCATCGCCCTGTCCCAGCTCGTCAACTGGGGCATCCTCAACGCCGCGGGCGGCAACGACCGGGGCCACCTGCTCGGCCTGGAGGCCTGGCAGGTCATGCTGGGCGTCATGGTCGTACCGGCCGTGATCTACGGGCTGCTCTCCTTCGTCATTCCCGAGTCCCCGCGGTTTCTGATCTCGGCCGGGCGGATCGATCGGGCCAAGGCCGTCATCGCCGAGGTCGAGCCCTCCGTGTCCGACCTGGACGCCAGGGTCTCCGAGATCCAGGCGGGCATGGACTCGGAGCAGAAGTCCACCTTCAAGGACCTGTTCGGCGGACGCGTCGGCTTCAAGCCCATCGTCTGGGTCGGCATCGGCCTGGCCGTCTTCCAGCAGCTGGTCGGCATCAACGTCGCCTTCTACTACTCCAACACCCTGTGGCAGTCGGTCGGCATCGACCCGAGCTCTTCCTTCCTCTACTCGTTCACCACCTCCATCGTGAACATCATCGGCACCGTGGTGGCGATGATCCTGGTGGACCGCATCGGACGCCGGGCCCTGATCCTGATCGGCTCCTGCGGCATGACCGTGGCCCTGGGCTTCGAGGCCTGGGCCTTCGCTGCCAAGAGCGGAGCCACGCTCCCGCATGCGCAGGGCGTGGTGGCGCTGATCGCCGCACACGTCTTCGTGTTCTTCTTCGCCATGTCCTGGGGGGTCGTGGTCTGGGTCATGCTCGGCGAGATGTTCCCGAACCGGCTGCGCGCCGCGGCCCTGGGGATCGGCGCCGCCGCCAACTGGATCGCCAACTGGGCCATCACCGCGAGCTTCCCCAGCCTCGCCGGCTGGAACCTCACCACGACCTACATCATCTACACGGTCTTCGCGGCGCTCTCGATCCCCTTCGTACTCAGGTGCGTGAAGGAGACCAAGGGCACCCGTCTGGAGGACAACCTCGGCTGACGGCCCACCACCCCGGGTGCGCCGATGGCGGCCCGGCGGACGAGGCACCGTCCGCCGGGCCGCCCAGGTGCGGGGATGCCCGGGTGCGGGGATGCCCGGGCGGGGCGAAGGGCCTGGCGCCGGCGGTTGCCCGTTCGTCGTCTCGCGGGCATCCCGGTGGGAATCTGATCATCCTTCCGATTCCCGACCCGCTTCCGGCGCGACCCTGCTCAGTGTTCTCCCTGCGCCGCCGCAACTGCCTCGGGGCGGTCGGTGTCGCCGTGCCAGGTGGGCCAGCCGAGCAGGCGCGGGCGCTCGGTGACCCAGGCACGGGTGTCCGCGCCGATCTCCGTGTCGATGAGGTCTTCGAGCAGGGCGCGGTAGCGGTCGACGAGGTCGCGGTGGGCCGGGTCGTCGGCCAGGTTCCGCATCTCGGCGGGGTCCTGCTCGGTCGTAGAGGACGACGTCGTTGTCCTTCAGCAGGGCCTCGGTGGTGTCGGGGCGGTTGGGGCGCAGCGGGGAGAAGTAGCGTCCGAAGGTGTAGCGGGCGTCGGTGTAGCCGCGCAGGAAGCCGCGCTTGTCCCAGTCGGGTCGCAGGTCGCCGGAGGCGATCCGCCCGGGGGCTTCCGGGTCGGCGAATTCGAACCAGAACGAGGCGTCCAGGGTGGTGATCGACTCGACGGCGGTGAGGGCTCCTTCGCGCACGGACCCGCCGTGCAGTACCGGCATCAGCGACCTGCCCTTCAGTCCGGGGTGGCGGTCGGCGTGCGCGGCGGTGTCGAGTCCGGCGATCTCCAGCAGCGTGGGTGCCAGGTCGACGGCGGAGGCGAGGGCCGCGGTCGTGGTTCCGCCGGTCACGTCCGGATGCGCGATCATGAACGGGACGTGGAAGTTCTCGTCGTAGACGAGGTTGCCCTTCTGACGCAGGCCGTGGGAGCCCGCCATCTCCCCGTGGTCCGAGGTGAAGACGACCACGGTGCGGTCGCCCTGGCCGGAGGCCTCCAGGGCGTCCAGGACGGAATCGACGCTGCGGTCCACGTCGCGGATGGCGTTGAGGTAGAAGTTCAGGCCGTCGTACCAGTGCTGGTCGTCGGCCACGGGCCCGAAGACCGTGTCGAGCATCCGCGCGTACTCCGCCACGGCGGGTGCCGCGCCGGAGAGGTCGTCGTGCAGGCTGGCCGGCAGGTCGAAGTCCCAACGGCGCTGGTAGACAGGGATGTTCGCGGCCGCGCGGGCCACGACCGCGTGGGCCAGGCCGAACGGAAGCTGGACCTGGGGGCTGCCGCCGTAGTCGAAGCTCATGATGTCGTGCGGGTTGACGAAGTTGACGGCCATGAACCACGGCTGGTCCTGCGCGACGACCGGTGCCCGGTTGCGCAGCCAGCTCACGGCCTGCCCGGCGATGACCGGGTCCAGCTTGAGTCCGGCCCACGCGCCGCCGTCGATGTCGCCCCAGTCGTTGAAGTCGCTGAACCCGTAGGGCTCCAGCGCGTCGGTGGTGGGGCCGGGGTGCTCCGGCGTGATGTAGGCGTTGGAGAGGTGCCACTTGCCCTGGTAGGCGGTGTAGTAGCCGGCGGAGCGCAGCATGGTGCCGAGGGTGCCCAGCTTCGGGTCGAGCGGGCGGATGTACGGCATGTTGTCGTTGTCGTAGATCTCGGTGATGGGCAGGTGCTGTCCGGTATAGAGGACCGACCGGGCCGAGCTGCACATCGCCGAGGCGGTGTAGTAGCGCTCGAAAGTCGTCCCCCGGGCGGCGATGCGCTCCCTCGCGGGCAGGGAGAACCCTTGCGGCCGGGGAAGGGAGACACGCTCCTCGTCGGTGACGATCAGCAGGATGTTGGGGCGACTGGTCATGATCTGTCCTTCGCTCGCCGCGCGCCAAGCGGGGACAGTGCGGCTCGCGGCCGTCTGCGCGCGGACTGTTCTTGTGTTCCGAATCTAGGGCGGCGTCTGCGGACACCCCGCAGGACGTGGCCTGGGGCGTCCGGAAGAGTGAGCGGTGCCGGGCGTCAGGGCTCCGCTCCGCGCATGAATGCGGGGTGCCGCTCGCGCAGCTGCTGCTCGACCCAGTCCAGGCGCTCGTGCAGGGCCTGGCGCCGGTGCGGCGGCGCCTGCGCCAGGAGGTCGCGCAGCAGCCGCGCGGCCCGGGCCAGCACCAGGGGGCTGCCGGGCGCCGCCCGGCACAGGTCGTCGAGTCCGACGCTCACGAAGTCGGTCCAGCCGGGGAGGCGCAGGGTGACCCGGACGGCCCCGCTCGCGTCAGGCACGGCGGACGCGTCCAGCCTCGCGTCCACCAGGCGGCGGAGCAGGCCGTCGATGCTGTCGAGCGCCTCGGCCGCGGTGGCGGGATCGTTCACGGCGGGCGACAGTGCCCGCAGGCCGATGTCGGCGAGGAGCCGGAAGGCGTAGAGCGGATCCTGGTGGAAGCTCCGCTCCAGCCCGGCGATGAGAGCGCCCGTCACCTCTTCGGCCGCCAGGTCGCCGCCGCGGACGTCGGCGACCGGCTCGCCGGAGTGGACGGTGGCGCCGACCGGGATCCGCAGCACCACCACGGCGTCGGCGCGGGTCGCCGACGCGACCAGACGCCGCAGATCCACCTGTTCGATCACGGTCGTGGGGCCGGGCCAGGCAACGGTGGAGCGTACCGGCGGCAGGTCGGGAGACGGCTGCCCGGCGGCGGCCGGGGTGGCGGCCAGGGCACGCGGGTAGAAGACGTCGAGCGCGGCCTGCCCCTGTGCCGCGGTGGTGGTGAGCACGTGTGCCAGCTGGATCGCCCGGAAGGCGCGGAGCTGGAGCGTGCGCACCAGACCGAGCGAGGCCAGCGCGCCGAGGCCGGCGACGACGGGGACGGCCAGGGAGACCGTGGTCCGCGAGCCGATGGTGAGCGTCGCGCTGACCGCGAAGGCGAGGAGCCAGACCATGAAGGCGAAGACCCGCCACACCACCGGGTCCGAGCGGAACAGGGCCAGTCTGGGACTGAAGCTGCCCGCGACCCACTGCGCCACCAGGAAGAGCAGGGAGAAGATCACGCTGGTGATGCCGAGGATGGCGATGCTGAGGCCCCCGAGTACCTCGATCGTCCGGGAGGCGGAGACCCTCGGTCCCCGTCGATCCGGGGCAGCGTCAGGCCGAGAGCCAGACCGAGCAGCAACCCGACCGCCTGGGCGGCCCCGGAGCGCATCCGCCGATGTGGTCGCACCACGCGCTCGGCCGGTTCGCCCGGGCCGAAAGGCCCGATGGGCGGGGCTTCCACGATCGTTCTCCCGTCGGTCGAGTTGCGGCAGGATCCCGAAGGCGGCCAGGACCACGACCGTGAACCGGAACACCGTCAGTACGATCAGCACGTCCGGTCCGGTGGCCCGGATCCGGTGGTGGCCCCGCGGCTCGGGCGGGCCGGCGGCCTCCAGCCGGGCGATCCGCCGAAGTGATTCCTCCAGCCCGCCGGCATCCCCCTCGCCGGCACCTCCCACGCGGGCATCCCCCTCGCGGGCATCCCCGGGCTGCGACCCTGGTTCGAACCCACCGTCCGGGTCGCTGACCGATGGTGGCATGTCCCGCTCCGTCCTGACTGCGTCGGCCGCTCCGTCCCAGCGAAGCCCCCCCCGCCGCAATCGCGACAGGTGCTGGACCGGCCGGGTGGACCGGTGACCCCTCCGGAGGACGAGGCGACCGGGCGGCGCCACCGGTTCGGCCCCACGCGCGGCGGCCCGGCCGCGGCCGTGCCGGACCGGGCGGCAACCCACGGTCCGGTCCGCCCACGTACGCGACAGCGTCCATCCATCCGGGGCGTTGAACGTGACACCTCGCGTGTCGACCCCGTTCCCCGGAGGGGATTGCCGCACCCTGGGCGGACAGGACTGTCCCCGCGGCGCAATGGGAGAGCATGTTGTGACCGACGGCAGCGCCCACCGGCGGCCGCACGCGCCAACGGGGGCACCGACGGAATCCGGACGCGGCAGCGCGGGGTTCGCGTGAGCGGCGCTGCCTGGACCGGGGTGGCGGTGGCCGGGGTCACCGCCGTCTATGCGCTCGGGTCACGACGGCTGGCCGACACGCCCGTATCCGCCGCGATGGTGTTCGTCGGCTTCGGGATCGCGATCGGGCCCCTGGGCCTGGACCTGGTGAGCCGGCGGCAGGACGCCGGTCCGCTGCGCACGCTGGTGGAAGCGGCCCTGGCCCTGGTCCTCTTCACCGACGCGACGACGGTGCGTGCGCGGGACCTGCGCAGCGGCGGTGCGCTGCCCGGACGGCTGCTGTCGGTCGGGCTGATTCTCACCATCGGGGCGGGGTGGCTGCTGGCCTGGGCGCTCCTGCCCGGACTGACCGTCTGGGAGTCGGCGCTGGTGGGCGCGATCCTCGCACCCACCGACGCGGCCCTGGGCAAGAGCGCCATCTCCGACCGCCGCGTCCCGGGCCTGGTGCGCCAGGCACTGAACGTGGAGAGCGGACTGAACGACGGCATGGTGCTGCCGTTCTTCGTACTCTTCCTGGCGGCCGTTCCCGGCACCTCGTACGCACACGAGGGCATGGGCGGGGTGTTCTGGCGCGCCCTGCTGCTCAGCCCGGCTCTCGGCCTGGCGGCCGGGGGCGCCGGCGGCCGGCTGCTGACAGTGTCGCTCCACCACGGCTGGGCCACTGCGGAATGGCGTCAGATCTACGCTCTCGCGGCGGCCGCCGGCGCCTACACCCTGGCTGCGGTCACCCACGGAAGCGGCTTCATCGCGGCGTGGGCGGCGGGGTTCGCCTTCGCATACGCCCTGCGCAGCGCCGCACACCCGACGGCCGAGGCGGCCCGCGCCACCGAACTTGCCCGCACCACCGAACTGGCTGAAGCCCTGGGCGGCCTGCTGGCGATGCTGAGCCTGCTGTTCTTCGGCGCCGTGCTGCTCGGGCCCGCCTTGCAGCATCTCAGTTGGCGGATCGTCGGGTACGCCGTGCTCAGCCTCACCGTGATCAGAATGGTCCCGGTCGCGGTCGCCCTGGCGGGGAGCGGGCTGAGGCCGCCCACGGTGGCGTACATCGGCTGGTTCGGCCCGCGCGGCCTGGCCTCGGTGGTCTTCGGGCTCCTGGTCGCCGAGGAACACACCCACGGGGTGGAGCTGATCGGCCAGGTGGTCGCCGTCACCGTCGGGCTGAGCGTGCTGCTCCACGGGATGTCAGCGGCCGTGCTCGCCGCCGGCTACGGCCGCTGGTACGAGCGCGCCGCCGTCGACCCCGGGCTTCGGGAGAGCCTCAGCACGCCCGTCACACCGCGGCGCCGCACGCTCGGCCCACTCGAACAGCCCGAAGGCTGAGCCGCGACGGAACCACTTCCACCGCCTTGCCGCCGTGGCGCCTGCGGCGGCAGCCGTGCGGTCGACGGCGGCGCGCCGGCAGTGCGCGTGGAACGGCAGACAGCGGACCAGGGAGCACGAGGAGCGGCCGGTGCCCAGGGAGACCCCCGACAGGACGAAGACGGGCCCACGGGGCCGCCCGCCACGCGGCGCCGATGGGAGGACGGTGAGGAGCCCGACTACCGGGCGACGCTCGCCAACGAGCGCACCTTCCTGTCCTGGTCCCGCACGGCCCTGGCACTGCTGGCCGGCTCGCTGGCGGTGCTCCGGCTCAGTGGCGTGGCCCCGTACGGGCTGCGGCTCGCGTTGGCCTGCTACCTGATCCTGCTCGCTGTCGGCACCGCGGTGGCGGGGTACGGGCAATGGCGAGCCCGGCAGCTGCGCATGCGGCGGCGCGAGCCGCTGGGCCACACCAGCACGACCTTGACGGTCCTCCTCGCTTTCCTGGTCCTGTGCGGGATCGTGGTCGCCACGGTCGTCGTGGGTCCGCACTGATCCGCCGGTGGCAACCCGATACGCCGGTACCCATCGCCATGCGTGGCGGCCCGGTCAGGCCTGTCGAATGGGCCCCGGGGCCGGCCCAGCCGGGTTCAGGCAGCCCGGGCACTGACCCGGCTGGTGCGCACGGCCTCGACCAGGGCCTGATGGTCCCGCTCGTTCTGGTCGGCGTAGCTCTCCGCGAAGACGGCCAGCGCCCGGTCGAAGGCGTCGCTGCTGCCCAGGTAGGCGGCGATGGCGATCCGGTCGCCGGACCGGGCGTGGGCGCGAGCGAGGGTGGCGCCGCACACCTCGCCGAACACCCCCAGGCCGTCCGGCACCATGGTCTGGGGTTCGACGATGCCCTTCCAGTCACGCAGCTGGCGGACATAGAAGTCGCGTTGTCGGCCGTCGATGCCTTCGACCCGCTCCCAGCCGAGGAGGATGTCGCTGGCCGCCTGCATCAGCCTTTGTCCGGTGACGACGCGCTGCCCCTGGTTGGCGTACTCGCTTTCGCCGACATGCGCGGCCAGAACCGAGGTGTCGGCCTCCTTGAGCTGGAGCAGCAGCGGGTCCTGGTCGTCCCTGCCGAGCATGAGGACGATCCAGCAGCGGGTGCCGACGCTGCCCACACCGACCACCTTGCGGGCCACGTCGGCCAGGTGGAACTGGTCCAGCAGCAGGCGGCGATCCTCTTGCAGGCTGCGGCGGTAGCGCTCGATCAGGGTTTCGATCTCCTGCTCGACCCGATCGCGTTCCAGCTCCGGCAGCAGGTCGCCGATCGGCACGATCAAAGGCGGGGCAGCAGCGATCCGGCGCTTTCCGTCGACCACCCGGGTCAGCTTGTCGAACGCCTGGAGGGTGTCGTGGGCGCGGGCTTTTTCCAGGACCCGCGACACGAGCTTGCCCCGGCGGGCATCCAGGTGGTCGGTCGCCAGGTCCCGAAGGCTGTCCGCCTCGACCCGGGAGTACCAGACGTCGAGGTTGCCCATGGTGGCGAAACGACGCATCTGCTCGCGGTAGGAGCGCACGGTGGCCCGGACGATGGCAGTACGTTCCTTGTCCGTGAAGCCGTTCTCGCGTGAGGCGATGACCATGCTGGCCGCCAGCCGCTTCACATCCCACTCCCACGGTCCGCGCAGCGTCTCGTCGAAGTCGTTGATGTCGAACATCAGCCGCCGCTCCGGAGAGGCGAGCAGCCGGAAGTTCAGCAGATGCGCGTCACCGCACAGCTGGGCCCTGATCCCGGACCGCGCGGTGGGCGCCAGGTCGGCAGCCATGATCGCCGCCGCACCCCGGTAGAACCGGAAGGGGGACTCGGTCATCCGCCCGTAGCGGATGGGCACCAGCTCGGGCAGTCTCTCCGCGGACTGCTGCTCCAGCAGGGCCACCGGGTCCGGCCGGTCGCTCGCCGGCTCGAACTCGCCATGGCTCGCTCGCGGAGCGGCCGCCCGCGCTGCCTTGCCTTTGGCCGCGCGTTCCCTGGCGGTCAAGGGGGCGCGCCGTGCCCCCGTGATGGTCGCACTCATGGAAGGGCCCTCCTGCCTGGATCCCCGCTCGTCGGCGGTGCGGACGGTGACCGAAGCGCTTTCAGGCACCGTCCACGGCCACGGCAGCCGACGCGCTCGTGCTGTTCGTCGCAGGGACGGCACCCGCGTCGCCTCCAGAGGCCGCATTCTCCACTCTAGGCCGGTGGCCGCACCCGTGCCCGTCCGCACCGACCGCTGAGCGGGCAGACGGGAACCGGCAGATCGGACAGCCCCCGATGTACGCCATAGGGACCCTTCCGGCGGGAGTTTCCCTGAAACCGCGCGGGTCGTGGTACCTGCACCTGGACGCCGATCCCACAGACAGCACCGTCGCACCGTCCGGGCGCAGGAGGCACCACCCATGTCGACGCAGAGCGGCGGCACACCCGCCGCACCCGCCACACCCCCCACGGCCCAGGATCCCTACGCCCTGGTGCGCACCCGCAGCTACGTCGGACTGCTGGTGCTGGCTGCGGCTCTGGGGGCTCCGGTGTCGGCGGTGGCCTTCGGCTTCCTCGCACTGGTCAGCAAACTCGAATCGGAGATCTATACCGGTCTGCCCAAGGCCCTGGGCTTCCACGGCACACCACCGTGGTGGCCACTGCCGATGCTGGCCGTGGCCGGGGCCCTGGTCGCCTCGACCATCCGCTACCTGCCCGGAACAGCCGGCCACGAGCCCACCGAGGGCATGTCCGCCAAGGGCACGCCCTCGCCGAGCTGCCCGGCATCGTGCTGCGGCAGTGGCCCTCGCCTTCGGCGCGGTCCTCGGACCCGAGCGCCTCTGATCGCGCTCGGCGGCGGACTGGCGCAGGTGCGGTGCGGCTCGCAAACGGGACATCCGCGCAGGCACCACAGGTGGTGGTGCCGCCGGAAGCTTCGCCGCCGTCAGCGCCCTGCTGGGCTCCCTCCCTTGGGGCCTTCCTGCTCATGGAAGCCTCCGGTCTCGGTGGTGCGATGCTCTCCACCGTGCTGCTCCCCGGTCTGCTCTCGGCCGGTGTCGGCGCGCTGGTCTTCATCGCCTCGGCTCCTGGACCGGCCTGGGCACCTACTCGCTGGTGCTTCACCATGTCCCCTCCGCCGTGCCTCTGGACGCGGCCCAGTTCGGCTGGGCGCTGGTGATCGGACTGGCCGCCGGCCTGACCGGCGCGGGGATCCACCGGGGCAGCCTGGCCCTCAGGAGCCGGGTCGAGCGCCGGCGGGTTCCGGTCACCGTGGCCGCCGGGCTGGTCGTGGCGGCACTGGCGATCGCCTACGCCCAGGGCAGCTCGAAGCCCGTCTCCGACGTGCTCTACTCCGGACAATCCGCGCTGAACCCGCTGCTGGAGAACAGCGCGGGCTACTCGGTGGGCGCTCTGACGCTCCTCGTCGCCTGCAAGAGCCTGGCCTACTGCGTCTCCCTCAGCAGCTTCCGCGGAGGCCCCGTGTTCCCGTCGATGTTCCTCGGAGCAGCAGGCGGGATCGCCATGTCCCATCTGCCCGGGCTCCCGCTCGTAGCCGGCTTCGCCATGGGCATCGGAGCCATGTGCGTCGCCATGCTCAAGCTTCCGATGACGGCGGTCCTGCTGGCCACCCTGCTCCTCGGAACACCTGGCCTGACCGTCATGCCCCTGGTGATCGTCGCCGTCACGGTCTCCTTCGTCGTCTCCCTCCGACTCGCACCCCCCGAGCCGCAGCCCCAGCCCGTGCCGGGGACTGCCGTCAAGGCGGGGTGACCTGGATCGACCGTCGGGTACGTGACCGGGGACAGCAGCCATCGGGGCCGGTCAGCCCGCCGACGGGTCCGCACTGCCGGTCGGCGGTGGAGGCGCGTGGGTGTCCCGGCTCTGGATCTCCGCGGCGGCGCGGTGCAGTTCGGCGAGGACGGTTCGCACGGCCCGTCGTGCGGTACGTTCCGGTCGGTGCAGGACGTCGATGTGGCGTCGCGCGTGGACCGCGCCCAGCGGCCGCAGGACGAGGTTCGGGTGCTCGCGGGCTGTCCAGCGTGGCATCAGCGCGAGGCCGCCGCCGGCGGCCACGACCTCGGCGACCACGGCGAATTCGTTGATGCGGTGGACGATGTCCAGGCGGCGGTTGGCGACACTGGCGATGGCCTCGATGGTGGACATGAGCGGGAAGCCGTCGTGGACGGTGATCCAGGGCTGGTCGGCCACGTCCTGGGGGAAGAGCAGCGCTTTGGAGGCCAGCGGGTGACCGGCCGGCAGGGCGACATCGAGCGGCTCCCGCAGCAGGGTGCCGGCGGTGACGGTACCGGGCCAGGGCGGGCCGTGGTCCAGCCGATGGGCGAGAACGAGGTCGTAGTCGCGGGTCAGGGCGGGGAAGCGGTCCTGGGCGACGTCTTCGTCGGCGAGAGCCAGTCGTGGGCGGCCCGGCCCGGCCAGGCCGCGCAGCAGCAGGGGAAAGAACGCGGAGCCCGCACTGTGGAACGCCGCCAGCGAGACGTCGCCGTCCGGCTGCCCGGCGAAGTCGGTGACGGTGTGCCGCGCCCGGGCCAGGGCCGTTTCCACCTCTATGGCAGCGCGGGCCAGGGCCTGCCCGGCTTCGGTCAGCACCACCCGGCGCCCGGCGCGCTCGGTGAGCGGGACCGGGATCGAGCGCTGCAACAGGCGCAGCTGCTGGGAGATCGCGGAAGGCGTCACGTGCAGTGCCTCGGCGACCGCACTGACACTGCCCAGTTCTCCCAGTTCCCGCAGGATCTGAAGTTGCCGCTCGTCCATGCGGACAGTGTAGGGCTGCTACAGCTTTGCTTTAGAAGCTGGTGATTGTCTTCAATCTGCTGGTGGTGCAGCGTGGGCACATGCCTGTTGCCCGTCGTACTGATGCAGTGCTGTTCCTGGTCGCGGTGGTCTGGGGTTCCAGCTACCTGGCGGCCAAGACGGCCACTGCCGCGCTCCCGGTCACCTCCGTGCTGTTCGCCCGGTACGCGATCTCCGCGCTCGCGTGCGCGGCCCTGCTCGCCTCCCGTCGCCGGGCGCGGCGCTGGACCCGCGCAGAGGTCCGCGCCGGGTCGCTGCTGGGGGTCACCCAGGCAGCCGTCCTGGTGCTGGAGACCTACGGGGTCGCGCACACCAGCGCCGCGAACGCCGGGTTGATCATCAGCCTGACCATCGTGCTGACGCCGCTGCTGGACCGCACTGCGGGAAGCCGCAGACTGCCCCGGACGTTCTTCCTCGCCGCCGGCCTGTGCGTGCTGGCGGTCGGGCTGCTCACCTCCAGCACCGGGCTGCACGCACTACGGCTCGGCGACGCGCTGATGCTTGCCGCCGCGGTGGTACGGGCCGGTCACGTCGCACTTGTCGGACGGCTCACCGCCCGCCGCCCCATGGACCCGCTGCACCTGACGACCGCCCAGACCGTGGTCGGCTCAGCGCTGTTCCTGGCGCCGGCCCTCGTTCACCTGCCCGACCTGGCCCACAGCAGCGCCACCACCTGGTCGCAGCTGATCTATCTCGCGCTGTTCTGCAGCGTGTTCGCCTTCCTCGCCCAGACCTGGGCCGTCCAGCGCACCTCCGCCAGCCGGGCCAGCCTGCTGCTGGGCACCGAGCCGATCTGGGCCGTCGCGGTCGGGATCACTCTCGGCGGAGAACGGCTCACCGTGTGGGCCTCCCTCGGCGCTGTGCTCATGATCGCCGGAACGTACTGGGGCCAGTCCATCGAACGCACCCACCGCACCACCACCGCCGAAGCCGTCGAAGCCGTCGAAACCGTCGAAGAGGACAGAACGCGCCCCGCCCCGACACCCACCGGCGTCTGACCGCCGCGTTCGACAGCGCCCGCCCCTCCCCACGGAACCGGTCAGTGCCCTGCCCTGCGCCCCCGCGCGTCTTCACCCCAGCGCGGACCCGCGCCCCAACCGCCCGGACCCGCCGACGCCGTACCCGGTGGTCCCGGCGCGGCCCTGGACCGGCCAGGATGAGCACATGGCCAGTGACCCCCAATGAACCGAGCACCCTCACGATCGGGCAGCTCTCCGAGTCATGGCAGCACCTTGAGAGCCAGCTCGGCGACGAGGACCGGGCCGTGGGATACCACGTGGTCTGGCTTGCCGACGTCATCCGGGCGATCGGACAGAACACCGTCAGCTAGCCACTGCGGCGACCTCACACAGCTCCTGCCTGCGGACCGGTGCCGGACGCCGCACCGGCGTCACCCTGCCCGTGCTCACCAGCGGGGACGGGCAGAAAGGGCGGCCTGCTCAGTCAGGGCCTGACGTACTTGATGGCCTGCTCTGCCCGGGCTGCGTGGGTGGCGTGTCCGGAGTCGATGGCCAGCTGGAATGCGGCTCGCGCCGCTCCCGGTTCCCCGGCCTCGTCGAGCAGCAGCCCCAGGTCGACTGCGGCCCGGGGCGCCAGATCCTGGTGGCCGGTGTCGATGACGAGCTGGTAGGCGGCCCGTGCTCCCGCGAGGTCGCCCTCCCTGTACCGCAACAGGCCCAGGTCGAAGGCTCGTTGGGGAGCCCGCGGGTAGTCGGGGTAGCTGCACGCAGTCGCCAGAGCCAGATGCGCGCCGGTTGCGTCGCCCCTCGATCTCAGCAGATCGGCCAGGCGAAGTGCCGCCATGGGCGCCAGCTTCGGGTGAAGGGAATCCATGACCAGTCGATACTGTATCTCGGCTCCCGTCGGGTCGTCGGTCTTCTGCAGGAGCAGTCCGAGGGCCAGTGAAGCCCTGGCCGCGGTGCCCTTGCGGCCCGAGTCGACGGCGAGCTGGTAGGCGCTGCGCGCTCCCTGCGTGTCGCCGTCCTCCTGCCGCAGGACTCCCAGGTTGACGGCCGCCCGGGGAGCGTGCTCCCGGTGGCCGCTGTCGATCGCGTGCTGGTACGAGGCCGCCGCGTCCTCGCGCTCGCCGGCCGCCTCAAGCAGCCGGCCCAGATTGAACGCGGCCATCGGCACCACCTCGGCATGGCCGGAAGCCATGGCCCGCCGGTAGGCAGACCGCGCCCCCACGGTGTCGCCCTGCGCTTCGAGCAGGCCGCCGAGGTTGTCCAGGGCCTTCGGGGCCTGATCCGCGTGCCCGGAATCGACTGCGGACTGGTAGGCAGTGCGGGCACCCGGCAGGTCCCCCGCCCGCTCCAGGAGGAGCCCGAGGTTACGGGAGGCCCGGGCAGCCAGATCGGGGGCACCGGAGTCGGCGGCGTACTGGAATGCCGCCGCGGCGGCACCGGTGTCGTCGGTCGCCAGCATGATGCCCAGACTGATCGCGGCCCTCGCGGCCCATCGCGCGTGGCCCGAGCCGACGACGTTCTGGTAGGCGGCGCGAGCACCGACACGGTCACCCGTCTCGTCGAGCAGCTCGCCCAGACCCAAGAGGGCCATCGGGGCGTAGTCCTGGTGCCCGGAGTCGACGGCGATCCGGTAGGCCTCACGGGCGCCCTCGGCATCCCCGTCCTCGCGCAGCATGTCACCCAGGGTGGCCGCGGCCCACGGCGCCCACTGCGGATGACGCGAGGCGGCGGCGGACCCGAGCGCGACCCTGGCTTCCCGGCCGTGCTGGTCGTCGGTCCCGGCCAGCAGGAAACCCAGACGGCACGCGGCCTCCGCCGCCACGTCGGCGGAGCCGACGGCGATCGCGCGACGAAAGGCATCGGCGGCGCCCGCGACGTCGCCGCTGTCGGCCAGCAGCAGGCCGAGCCTGACCGCCGCCATCGGGGCGGCCTTCACGTGCCCGGAGTCGAGCGCGAGTCGGTACGCCGTACGCGCGCCGTCCGGGTCGTTCAGCCCGTCGAGCAGACCGGCCAGATTGTAGGCCGCCTGGGGAGCGCAGTCCGGATCCTCGGAACGGACGGCTGTCCGGTAGGCGGCACACGCGCCCTGGATGTCCCCGGCCTGCTGGCACCGGACGCCGATGTGCAGGGCCATCCTCGGCGAATGATCCGGGTTGCGGGGGTCCGTGACCTGCCGGTAGCCCTCCCGCAGTTCGCCACGGACCGTGTCGACGGCCTTGCGCAACTGCAACCACTTCGACTCCGCCATGGCTCCCCCTGCCCGCGACGTCCCTCCGACACACACTACGCGCAGCACCGGAGCCGGGGAGGGACTTAAACCCGGACCGTGGCGAAACCGAAACGCGAGGCACGCACCCTCCGGGCCGCTCGGCTTGGGCAGGTGGGTGTCGGCGGCGCGGGGTGTGCCGCGACCCGGTCCTGCGGGATGGCGGACAGGTTTTTCGCGGATTCCCGGAGAGGATATCGAAAACGGTGGACCTGCCTTCTCCCTACCCGTGAGAGCCGTTCCCGGAATCCAAGGAGTGGGTGGCCGGCTGGTGGCTCGTGGACTGCGACACCGAGCGGCGCGCGATCGAGATCGCCGCCGCCGTCTCCGCCGCTCCTGGTCCCGGGGGCAGGCCGCTCGACATGCCGATCGAGGTGCCCCAGGTCATGGCGCCCCCGGCCACGGAGCTGTGAGCGCACCCCGGTGACGCCTCTCGAACCGACCGTCGAGGATCTGCTGCGCACGCTCGCGCCGCAGGTTGTCGGCATGCTCACCCGCCGTTACCGGGACTTCGACGCCGCCGAGCAGTGGCCCGACCAAGGGGTGCCGCGCAACCCGCGCGGCCGGGGGCACCCAATACCGAACGAAGGGGTCATTTCCTCCTCCGGCGGGTACAACCAGGTAGCAATGGGGATCGTCCAGCAGGCCGCCGTCCTTCTTCGCCGGTCGAACCAACGAGTCAGGAGGGTCGCTGTGTCGCCGTACGACGCGGATGACAACGCACGTGAGCTGGTGTTTCCCCCTTCGGTCCCCGGCGAGGCGCGCGACCATGGGGACTCGGTCATCGTCCGCCGCACACAGGTGTCCGGCCCGGGCGGACATCCCGTCTACTGCGACGAGACAGGAATCGTCCGAGCGGAGATCAGCGACGCCGACGAGGTGCGGATGCTGGTCAGCAGCGTCCACCAGGACCCCCGGCGGCCGGTTTCCTGCCGCCGGCTCCCATCGGACCCGCCGGCGGCATAGGCCTGGCCCGCGGTGGACACGGCCCGCCCGGTCGGGCCGAAGAAGTGACCGGGCGCATCCACAGGGCCTCTCCCGCCTCGCACGAAGAACGTGTCCTGCTGGTGCTGATGGGGAAAAGCGGTTGCCCCGGAACCTGCCCGGGCTGATAGAAGGGGGCATGGACGACGAGATCACTCCCCCGGTCGAGCGGATGCTCGCGGAGCGCGCCTGCGAGCGCATCATCGTGGACTTCATCCACCGCCTTGACCTCGGCGACCCGGGTTCGGTGGCCGAGCTGTTCACGCCCGACGGTTTCTGGCACTGGCCTTTCGGAGACCGGCGCATCGAGGGACGCGAGGCCCTGCGCGCCTACTTCGCCTCCCGCCCGGCGGACAGGCTGTCGCGTCGTCTGATGACGAACATCCTGGTCACAGTGGATTCCGGGACGACAGCACGGGCCGTCTCGTATCTGACGACCTACCGGGTCGACGGCTACACCGGCGGGATGATCGAGCCCAGGCTCCCGGCGAACGTCGGCCACTACGAAGACACCTTCCGCAGGATCGACGGCGCCTGGTTCCTCGCCGGCCGCACCGTTTTCCTCCCCTTCGGTGGCAGCACCGAACGACTCCCCGCCGCGGATGCGTCACCCGCCTGACGACCGGCCGTGCGGCCCGGCAACCGTCAGCTCACCGGGCCCTGGCAACCGGCGGGTCAGCCAGGGGCAGGCGCGGAGCAGGCGCGGAGAACCGAATTGATGCCGGGGATCAAGTCGCGTGACGGAAGTCCCTGATGCCGCCCTGCGGGCCGTCGGAGTCGGGGTAGCGTACTGCGGTGACTGAGCTCCACTTCGTTGACCCGACGTTCGTGAACTTCCGGGATCATCCATTCCCCGACGGAAGCGGCCACGGCTATCGCTGGGTCGACGTGAAGACTTTCCGCTTCCCGCGAGACAGCCAGGACGCCGCATTGCTGGCCGCTGTTGTTGCCCACGAGCAGTTCCGGGACGACTACGCGGGAGGTGGCGTGGATCCCGGCGGTACTCGCCACGGCCCCTACTGGCTTCGCACCGCCAGCTCCGATGATTACCGGCCAGTCACGTGTACAGAGGCTGCGCAGGTGCTGAGGCAGTGGGCGGATCAGCACGGCAGCCTTCCGCGCTCGCTGGAGAACGCACTCGAAGCCTCGCTCTTCACGGCGGTGAACTCGGCCAGTCGCCTCTACCGTCTGCGGGACCTGGGCAGTACCGCATTCCATGACTGGGGCGGGGTTCACATCGACTTCCACGAGTTCGTCGCCATCGACGACCATCGGCAGATCCTGACTCTCCTCGTCGCGGCCGATGACTGATCACCGCACTGCCCGCTGCGCCCGACCACGACCCTGAGCGCGCCATGCCTCGAATGTCGCCCGTCAGCCGGACTTGTTGCGGGGTGCAGGCGGCTTCCCCAGTGTCAGGTCCGGGCGAGCCAGGCGGCACCGGCGCTCTTGATCTCGGCCTCCAGGGCGCTGCCGCGAATGGGGAACTCACGCGCCAGCGAGTATCCGGACTTCTCCAACAGGTAGGCCAGGGCGGCGTATTCGCGTGGGTAGCGGCGCACCACCTGCTGGTCGATCTCCTGGACCGGCCCGGGGAAGCTGAAGGAGCTCATGTCGTAGATGCTCTGCCGTCGGACGATGCGCCAGAGACCGTCACGCTTCTCGACCTGGTCCCAGAAGCGGTTGTGGGCGGTGCAGCCCAGATCAAGAGCGACGTTCTCGGCCATGATCATGGCATTCGTCTGCACCAGGGCCCGGTCGCCGTTGAAGGTGATCGACGGTGCGCCGATGAGGTGCTTGCTGCGCAGCTCGGAGGCGCCCATGCGGGCCGAGCCGTCGACGAAGTCGGTGGCCAGGCCCTCGAACCAGGTGATCTCGATGGTGGCGCCGGGGTGGAACAGATCGCGCAACTGGTCCCACTCGCCCAGATCCCGGTGGATCCAGCCGTTCATCAGGGCAGCGATGGCCGACCGGTCCTCGATGCGCGCGTCCATGGCACCACTCCCTGATCAGCGGACTGACTCGGTCACCAACGTACACCGCCTCCCCGGGACTTCCGCAGATGCCCGCCACCCGCCGCCCGCCGCCCGTCCGTCCGTCGGCCCTCCCAGCCGAGGGGCCGGAGCCTGCGGACACCGGCTTGCCACCGCCGCAGGGTCTGCTTCCGCGTGATTACGGTCGTGGGCTCCCGAGCGCTACCGACGCCGTGTACGGTCCCCTGGGTCGGATTGTCCCGCGCGGAGCGGGTGCGGGCCGACTGCCGCCCCTAGCCTCTTCGAACCCACCCCAGGCGAGAGGCGGAACCCGTGGACTGGCTCATCCATGACTATCGCGAGGACGACCTTGCGGCCGTGGTCCATCTGATCGACACCACCGCGGAGCTCGGCCAGGAGTCGGTCTTCTCCATCGCCGAGTGCATCGGCGCCCTGACCACGCGGCAGCCGACAGTGGTCGCCGTCAGCGGCGGCGTGCCCATCGGTGCCGCGTTGGCCTGCGTGACCGGGGAGCGGGCCTGGGTGATGCGGGTTGCCATCGCGCCGGCCTGGCGCGGCCGGGGGCTGGCCAGCGCGTTGCTCAAGGAGTTGGAGCGGCGGCTGGTGGCGGCCCGGGTTCGGCGGATCGCCTATGTGCTGCCCGAGGAGGAGCTGCTCGGCGAGGGGCTGCACAACGCCGGGTACACGCGGCGGCCGGCTGCGGCGTACTTCGAGAAGACCGAACCGGCGAGCGGCTCGGTGACCGGCCCCCTGGAGGAGCTCGGCGGCAGGCTGCTGCCCGGCGACCTGTGGGCCAAGGTCGCCGGGATGGAGACGGAGAAGGATCTGATCGAGCGGCGGATCGTGCTGCCGCTGGCCGAGCCCGAGCGCGCCGCCCGGCACGGGGTGCGTCCGCCGCGTGCGATCACCCTGTTCGGGCCACCCGGCACCGGGAAGACCACCTTCGCCCGGGCCATCGCCTCCCGGCTGGGCTGGCCCTTCGTCGAGCTGCTGCCGTCGCGCCTGGCCGACGAGGGCAACCTCGCCGCGGCCCTGCGCACGGCCTTCGCCCGGCTGGCCGAGCTGGAGCGGGTGCTGGTCTTCATCGACGAGGTGGAGGAGATCGCGCCGGTGCGCGACGGCCGGCCCGGCCGGCACGGCGTCACCAACGAGTTGCTCAAGCTCATCCCGGGGTTCCGCGAGGGTGAGGAGCGGCTGCTGGTGTGCGCCACCAACTCAGTCCGGTCGCTCGACCCGGCGTTCCTGCGCCCGGGCCGGTTCGACTACCTGGTCCCGATCGGCACACCCGACGCGGCGGCTCGGACGGCGATCTGGACCCGGTTCACCGCCCAGCACGACGACGTCGACGTGGCGGCGCTGGTCGCGCCAGCGACCTGCTGACCCCGGCGGACATCGAGCACGCGGCCCGCACGGCGGCCCAGTCCGCGTTCGAGCGCGACCTCGCGCGCGCCGGGGCACAGCCGCACCCGGACGTCGCGGACGCCCGGGCCGGGGCGAGCACCAGCGACTACCTCGCCGCACTCCAGCAGTGCCGGCCGACCGTCCCCCGCGATGATCGACGAGTTCACCGCGGACATCACCTCGCACGCCAGGCTCTGACCGAGGCCGAAGCCCTAGCCGGCGCCGAAGCCGGCGCCGGGGCCGCCTGTCCGGCGACCTCCCTTCCCGTCCGCGACCGGAGTCACTCCCGCCGCCCGATACCGCCCGGAGGATCTGAGTAGCCTGGGGCCGCGGAGACCACAGTGCGGCGAGAGACGGAGTTCCCGGTGGACGTGCTGATATCAGTGGATCTTGAAGCGTCGCGGGCATCGCCACTCGGCAGCAGACCCACCGGGCGGGCACGACTACGGCATCGCGGGCGCTGATGACCGCGGAGGCCAACGCCGCCGTCGCCGGAGCCTTCGAGGGCGGCGCGACCTCCGTGGTCGTCAACGACAGCCACGGGTCGGCGGACAACCTCCTCGGCGAGCAGCTGGACCCGCGTGCCGAGTATGTGGTCGGCGATCCCAAGCCCCTGGACATGCTCCAGGAACTGACGGCGCAGACCGGCGTCGTGCTGTTCGTCGGCCTACCACGCCGGGGCGGCCGACCCCTGCGGCGTGCTGGGGCACACCTACAGCGGCGGCGCGTTCACCGACGTGCGGCTCAATGCGGCCTCCATCAGCGAAGCGGAGCTCAACGCCCTGATCGTCGCGGAGGCCGGGGTACCGCTGGGGCTGGTGACAGGCGACGACGCCGTCTGCGCCACCGCCCGGAGGGCGTTTCCCGGGTGGTCACCGTCCCGGTGAAGACCGCGCGCGGGCGCACGGCGGCGCGCAGCCTGCACCCCGCGGCCGCCCGGCAGGCCATCACCGCCGGAGCGGCACGCGCCGTGGCCAACGCCGCCGGCGGGCGGCTCAGCCGCTGCCCGTACCCAGCGAACTGGTCATCGAGGCGGATCTGCGGCCCAGCGGCGCCGCAGAACTGGTCTCGCTCGTACCCGGCACCCAGCGGACCGCCCCCCGTACCGTGCGCTTCGCGGCCACCACCCCCGCCAGGCCCTGGATCTGCTCATCGTCTGGTCGTCCCTGACCAGCCACTACGCCGGCCGCTGACGGCGAGCGGCCTGCCGTACGGCCGGGGCGGTCACGAGGGCCGGGCAAGAGCGATGAGCCGCCTGGCGAGAAAGTAGTTGATATGTAACAATCTTTTTTGTGGAGTTCCACCACGGTCTCCTCACACACAGGGAGGGCGTCCTGAGTCCCGAGCCGAACAGCACCCCGGCCGTACAGGCATGGGCCGCGCTGCATACGTTCATCACCGGCCAGGACCGCCGCCGCAGGCTGCGCCGCGAGCTGGACCTCGGTCCAGGCAATGCCGAGCAGCTGATCAACCTCACGCGGGCACCGATGACCATGCGCGAGATCGCGCAGTCCGCCGCGGTCGACCCCTCCCCCGCCGCCACCGTCGCGATCGACCGTCTGGAGCGTCGTGGCCTGGTACGGCGGGAGAGTCACCCCGACGACAAGCGCCGCAAAGTTGTCCACCTGACCGACCTCGGACGGCAGACCGCCGAAGCCGCCCAACGGATACTCACCGAGGCGCCCCCCGGGTTCCACGAACTCGACGCCGACGATCTGGCCGCCGTCGCCCGTATCTTCGCCGCGCTGAACTCAACGACCGATTCGGCACCGCCCGCCGAAGGCCGCTGAGAAGGCAGCAAGAGACCAAGAAAGAGAACGTGTCATGCCTGTACTCGGCACCCTCCTGCGCAACCGGCGCCCCCACGAGCGCACTCATGCCTGGAACCAGGCCGGCCTGGCCGGCCCGGAGACCCTCACCCTCACCAGCCAGGACTTCACCGACGCCGGCCCCCTGCCCACCCGGCACAGCGGCACGCGTGTCGGTGGCGAGAACGTCTCCCCCCACCTCGCCTGGAGCACGCCCCCGAGGGGACCGCCGAACTGCTGCTCCTGGTCGAGGACGTCGACGTTCCCCTCGGGGCGAACCCCGCCGTCCACTGTCTCGCCGTCATCGACGATGCCCGGCTTGCCAAGCCGCACGAGCTCGCCGCCGGTGCCCTTGGCAAGAGCGCTCCCGCGCCCGGAGTGACGCTGCTGCGCTCCTTCATCAGCCGTGGCTACTACGGACCCGAGCCGCTCAAGGGCCACGGCCCCCACCGCTATGTCTTCGAGCTCTACGCGCTGGGCGAGAGCCTGCTGGGCCGCCCGGATCGCGACACGCTCGTCAAGACCCGGCCCCGCCGCCTCCTGAACTCCCTCGACGTACCGGTACTCGCCCGCGGCCGCATCACCGGCATCAGCGAACGCTGACCTCCGAGGCCCCGGCCACGGCTCTTTGCTGCGGGCCGCCGCCGGGCCCGGCCGCCCCCTCCGCCCCGTGGAAGCTGTACTGCTCCTGCGGATCCTGTCGCAGTCGTCGTCAGCCTGTGGTCCTCGACGGGTACGGCATCCAGCCGGGGCATCCAGCCGGAGAACCGGCACGCGATTTCGCTTTGAGGGGCCGAGGCCGTAGAGTCGTGCCTACCGACGCGGGGTGGAGCAGCTCGGTAGCTCGCTGGGCTCATAACCCAGAGGTCGCAGGTTCAAATCCTGTCCCCGCTACGATCCAGTAGGCCCGATGCACTCGTGCACCGGGCCTACTGTCATCCGTGCGTGACACCGTTGAGCTGCTGCCGGGAGCCGTCCATGTCCACCGCCGACCTGTCCGCTTCACCTTTCAGCCGGAGCGCGGCCGACCTCGCGGACAAAATCGAGGCCCGTACCGGGGATCCGGCCGCCGCCGCACAGCAGTTGGCGGAGATGGCGCGCACGCGGCCGAGGCGCTTCTTCGCCTACTCGCTGATCCACGGCGGTGAGCGCGACCTCTACCACCTCGCCGAAGCCGAAGCCGGCCGGGAGGCGGACGAGGAGCAGTTCGAGAGGTGCGTACATGCTCGGGGCGATGCTGGTGCTGGCGGGCGAGTACGTGAGCGACGACGAGCACAACGCTGACCAGGAGCTCCAGTACGAGCTTCCGGCAGCCTACGACCAGTGCTTCGGCACGCTGCGCGATCACCTGACCGCCCGCTACGGCGAGCCGGTGGCGAGCGATGTCGAGCTGCGCTGGGGTGGCAACGGCGACCGCGCCGTGTGGCAACTCCCGGACGTCCGGCTGGTGTTGGAGTCCTATATCAATGTCGGCGGCGTCGGCGACTTCGAGTGTCAGCTCTGGCTGGCCGCCGTTCGCGAGACAAAGAGCTAGCACCAACGCGTGGGTGCCATGTCTTCCTCCTGGAGAGGCCGGTCGCGCCCTGCCGCCGCGGGAGCAACGCACGCGCGCATGCGGCTGGGCCGACGGCGTTGTCCGTGAGGCCGCCTTCGGTCGGTGAGGGATGTGCCCCCAGTCCGGTCCGCACGGCAGCGGGCCGGACCGGCCGAACCGTCCCCGGCACGCCCGCCTCATCGTCCCCGCCCTCCGGATGCCGACCGCTGGTGCCGCCGCGATCCGCGCAACCACTCCCCGCTGTGTCGCAGGTAACGTTGACTGCAAGGGTGGTCCTCACGCAGCGTGGGTTGTATGCCTTCGAACAGCGCCGACGAGCCCGGCAGCCTGACTGCCTTCGACATAGACCTGACCCTCGAAGAGGCCCGCAGGCGGGCCGAGGTGCTCGCCGCGCTCGGGCCGGCCTGGGACCCGGTCGAGGTCATGCGCGGCGAGGAGGCGGCATACGCGCTGCTGTACTCGGGGCTGGACACCGAGCAGCAGCGCATCTACACCGACCTGGTGGCGGCAGGCGTGCTGCCCGAACGGGAGCCCGGCCGTGCTGCCGATTGACCCGCAGGCCGACGACGGCCGCCGCGCCTGGGTGGCATGTCCGCGCTGCGACGACGCCCGACACTGCACGCCCTGCCAGGAGCGGCGGACCTGCGGCGAGCACTGGCGATACCTGCTGTCACACTCCGGCAGCACCCTGCATCTGCAGTGCCCGGGCTGCACCCACGTGGGACCATGAAACCGGCTTCGGTGCCACCCGCGGCCGGGACGGACGCAGTACCGCGGGCGACCGCTGGAACGGCCCGGGCCTCTGGCCTGCGAACGACGCGTAGTACGGCCGCATACGGCCGCGCAGCAACATGAGCCCCAGCCCGTGGCCCCACCTCCGGGAGCTGGGGCGGTGCGCAGGCCGGCCCGACGGGGGTTCGTTTGCACGACAAGTTCGAGTTGCTTGCCCTCGGCCAAGTTGAGGGTTCTAAGGTCGGGACCATGACATCGCCCGTTCGCCCAAGCCCCGTCAGAACTCCGCTACTTCTTGCCGACATCGAAGCCGCCGTCCGCGGCAGCTGGGGCGCCGATACCTGCTCACCGGAGTTCCGTTCTCGCTGGAGTCCGGACAACCCGGCACGGGCCCAATGCGGCGTCACCGCCATGGTCCTGAACGATCTCCTCGGAGGGGAGCTGATTCGCGGGGATGTCCAGGTCGGCGACGCGTGGAGGGACTTCCACTGGTGGAACCGCCTGGAAACGGGAGTCGAGATCGACCTCACCCGCGAGCAGTTCCGATCTGAGGAGGAAATCACCGGTGGCATCGTCATCCCGAGAAAGCCGCTGGATACCTGGCGCCGGCTGCGGGGAGAGTACGAAATCCTTCACGCCGAGTGGAACGCGCTCTCTCGCGCGACAGTGCCTGATGGTGACGTTTCAGACTACGTCTCGATCGGCTGGAGTTCGTTGACGTGACATGGGGACAGTCGGGCGGCTGCTGCCGGACGGCTGTGGGAGGTCTCCCATGATGCAACGCCGGAGCCGCCGGTTCGCAGTAAGGACGGTAGCCGACAGCCCGGGGCAGGGGCTACGCAGTTCGGGCGAAGCACGCGCCGTGTCTCCCTGGCGCAGCCGGCCTGGTGGAGGCTGACCTGATGGAGTAGGCGCGCACCTGTGCTGCCCGATGACTGGAAAGGCCCACGCATGACGATCTCCGCCGCCTCCTACGCCGACCTTCGCGCGTTGGTCGTCAATTGCACGCTCAAGCGCTCCCGGAACGCAGCCACCCAGGGGCTGATCGACCTCAGCCGCACCATCATGGAGCGGCAGGGCGTCCAGGTGGAGGTGCTGCGCGCGGTGGACCTCGATATCGCCACCGGTGTGTGGCCGGACATGACCGAGCACGGCTGGCAGTCGGACGCCTGGCCGGGTGTCTACGAGAAGGTGATGTCCGCCGACATCCTCACCCTGGCCGGGCCGATCTGGCTGGGAGACAACTCCTCGGTGATGAAGCGCGTCATCGAACGCCTCTACGCCTGCTCCAGCCTGCTGAACCAGCACGGCCAGTACGCCTACTACGGCCGCGTGGGAGGCTGCCTGATCACCGGTAACGAGGACGGCGTCAAGCACTGTGCGATGAACGTCCTCTACAGCCTGCAACACCTCGGTTACACCATCCCGCCCCAGGCCGACGCCGGCTGGATCGGCGAGGCCGGCCCCGGCCCCTCCTACCTCGACGAGGGCTCGGGCGGTCCGCAGAACGACTTCACCAACCGCAACACCACCTTCATGACCTGGAACCAGCTCCACCTCGCCCGCCTCCTCAAGGACAACGGGGGCATCCCCGCTCACGGCAACCAGCGCTCCGAGTGGGACGCCGGCTGCCGATTCGACTCCGCCAACCCAGAACACCGCTGACCGCCCGAAGGTCACAGGCAGCGCGACCCGACGGCGCCGCAGCCCACCACCACGCGGGCCGCGACGCCGCTGGCCAAGCCTCCGCTACCCGCTCGCCGCCCGAGGCGGACTTCCGGGGCTTTGTCCAGGAAGTCCCCGCATCCGCTGACCACCGGCGGAAACGGGTGGCCTGGCGCGTTGGCGACTGCCAGACTCGCTCCGTGCGAGTGATCATCGAGGATATGGCCGACCGCCTGGCCAAGGTGCCGGGCGTGGTCGGAGTAATGCTCGGCGGCAGCAGGGCACGTGGAGAGCACCGGCCGGAATCGGACTGGGATCTCGGCGTCTACTACCGTGGCGGGCTCGACCTCGCCGCGTTGCGCGCGCTGGCCGGGCCCGGTGTGGAGGTGGCCGGCCCAGGTGGCTGGGGCCTTGGGTCAACGGTGGTGCGTGGCTGCGGGTCGACGGCGTGGCGGTGGACTGGATCCTGCGGGATCTGGACCGGGTCGGGCAGGTGTGGGCGGACTGCTGCGAGGGCCGGTATGAAGTGGGCGTGCAGGCGGGGCACCCCCTCGGATTCTGGTCGCCCTGCTACGCAGGCGAGGTGGCGCTCGGTCAGCTGCTGGCCGACCCGACCGGCGAACTGACGGACCTTCGACGGCGGACCACGGCCTACCCTGAGCCGCTGCGAAAGGCGTTGACAGCGGGAGCCTGGGAGGCGGAGTTCCTGGTCGGCGCCGCGGCAAAGGGCGCGGCACGGGCGGACACGCTCTACGTGTCGCTCTGCCTGTCCCGGGCCATCGGCGTCCTGGTCCAAGCGCTGTTCGCCGCGGACCGGCGTTGGTGCCTCAATGAGAAGGGTGCGCTGGCTGTCGCCGAGACACTTCCGTGCGCGCCCCCGGCTTCGGCCCGCGAGTACGCGGCTTGCTGGGGGCGCCCGGCGCGAATGCCGAGCTTCTGGCGGCGACGGTAACCCAGGCGCGGGCGCTGACGGAGGAGACTCTCGCTGCGCTGAGGGGCAGCGCCGAGGCCTGATCTGCGGGACCGGATCAACCACGCCTTCAGTGGTCAGTGACCACGCCTCTTCGTCCGAGTACGACACTAGGAATGATGCCCGTGACCGACCTGAGGCTCTCACCGGCGCCGAATGCAAGTCGAGCCGAATGGCTCGGCGCAGCGGTCCTGGCTGCTGCCGTGGCTGTGATCGACTGGCAGCTCGTCAGCTTCATCTGGCGTTCGTATTTCAAGATGAAGTCATCGCCCGAAATCAGCAACAGGTATCTGGCCATGTACGCCCTCCACGATGCTTGGCGGTCCGCCATGACCGGCACGGCCGAGCTCGGGGTACTGGTGTTCGCCGGAGCGGTCGTGGGTGCTCTCGTCGGGCTGCGGAACCGCTACGCACCACTTGCCCAGCGCTTCCGGTCTGCCATGGTGGGCGCCCTGCTGGTCCACGCTGTGCTGCCGGTGGCCCTCGTGGTCTTCCTCGCGAATCACCCGCCACAGATCACCTTTTAGCGAGTCCCGCCAGCACGTGATGGCGCGCCTGCCCGATGTCGCAGGCTTGCGGCTGCCGGGCTGGGCCGCTCAGCGGGGAGACGCGGCGATTCTGATACGGCAGCTCTCGTCGTCGGAAAGGAAGGACGCCAGCGCCTGCCCCTGTTCGGCGACGGTGCTGCGGTCGGTTGGGGAGAAGCGGCGCAGCGGGGTGACGTTCACGGTTCCCGCCTCGACGTTCCAGGTCGCGGCGACCCGGCCGTCGACCAGGACGAAGCGAGCGCCGGTGACCGACAGGCCGCGGTGGGCGTCGTCGATGATCCGGGTGCGGTCGTGGTAGCCGAGGACCGCGTTGTCGAACGCCGGCAGGAATCGCACCGGGGCAGGCGTGTCGGGGTCGGGGCGTGGTGCGTCGGGGAGGTCCAGCAGTTCCCGGCCGCGCTCGTCGCGGAAGGCGATCAGTTCCCCGCGGATCGCGGCGATCGCGGCCGGCAGCCCGGCGAGCCCGCACCAGGCGCGCAGGTCGGCCGAGGAGGCCGGGCCGTACGCAGCCAGGTAGCGGCGCACCAGCGCCTGGCCCACGGGATCGGAGCGGTCCGGGGCCGGCGGATCGATCTCGCGACCCAGCCAGGCCGAGAGCGGGACGTTGCGCACCCCCGCCTTCGTGCGCCACAGCCCGCGCGGTGGTACCTGGCAGACCGGGACGAGGGCGGCGACCAGCGCCTCACCCAGTGCCCGCGGTCCCGGCGCCGGCCACTGCCCGGCAAGCGCCCGCCCGAGCTCGGTCATCGAGCGGGGCTCGCCATCGGCCAGCAACGCGCGTCCCGCCGCCGCGAGTTCGTCGAGATCCACCCCGTCCAGCTCGTGGCGGTAGTTCCCGAGTACGCGTTGCCGCAGCATGGCGTCGTGGCGGGCCCGCCAGGCCAGGGCGTCCTCGGCGGTGAGGAGGTGGACGGTGCGGCGCATGAGGTGGGTCCGCACCACGTACCGCCGGAGCAGCAGGTCCGAGAGGACCGCCGGGTCGAACGCGCGCAGCCGCGACCAGAGCCCGACGAACGGTTCCTGCGGTTCCTGCGCCTGCAGGCCGCCGAGGTGCGCGACGGCGTCGAGGACCGGCATGTCGGCATGATCAAGCAGCAACTGCCGGGCCAGCGTCGAGCGGTTGAGGGCTCGGGCATCGAGAACGGCGATCGCGGTCATGCCGCCTCACGCTCCTCGGCCGATCGCCGGCGCAGGGCCGCGCCGGCGATCGGCTGCGGGGTGCAGGACACGTTGACAGACATGATTCGCTCCTTCGCTCTCGATGCATCGTGTCCGGGCAGGGCCCGGACGTCCCGGTCAATGGCCGGGCTCGGCCGGCCCTGCCCGGTGCTCCCACGGTCGCAGGGGAAGCGGCCAGGTTGTGTCCGCTTCCCTGGGCAGTGGGGGAGTCATGCAGAAGACCTCAGCGCGAGCATCCGTCGGGAAGCCGTCCGGAGGCACCCGTGGCCACCGGACCGTCGGCGTGGCAAGCGAGCCGCAGTGGTCTGCGTACGGCGCTGGTCCGAGTGGGCGGCGCTGACCGACGGACCGTTAGCCGTGCCGCCACCGCCGGTAGGTATGGCAGGTCCCAAGCGTCCGTCGGCCCGTCCGCCGGCCCTGCCCAGGAGCGCCCGTGCTGCTGCCCCGCCCGCGATCCCTGTGGATCAGCGCTGTACTCCTCGTCGCCTCGGTGACCGCGCTGACCCCCGCACCCGCGCAAGCGGGTCAGCCAAGCGGCGACCGACAGCTCCAGCGCGGCCTGGAGCAACTGGTCCGCACGCCGGGTGGCCCGCCCGGCGTCATCGCCGTGCTGCGGCGCGGGACCGCACCGAGGTGCTGCGGGCCGGGGTCGCCGAGGTGGGCACCAGGCGTGAGCCGCAGCCCTACGACCACATGCGGATCGCGAGCGCCGCCAAGGCATACAGCGGTGCGGTGGCACTCAGCCTCGTCAGCCGCGGACGCCTCGGGCTGGACGACACCATCGCCCGACGCCTCCCCGGGCTCCCGGCCGCCTGGGGCGCGGTGACTCTGCGCCAGTTGCTCCAGCACACCAGTGGACTGCCGGACTACAGTGGCAGCCCAGTCTTCCGGGCAATCCTCACGGACGACCCCCACCACCGTTTCCAACCCCACTGCCTCCTGGAATTCGTCGCCGACCAGAGGCTGAAGTTCACCCGGGAACCAAGTACGAGTACTCGAACTCCGACAACATCGCCGTCGCTCTGATGGCCGAGGCCGCCACCGGCCGCCCCTACGAAGAACTGCTCCGCACACTGGTCTACCGGCCGCTCGGTCTGCGCGGCACCAGCCTCCCCCAGGGCTACCTGCTGCCGACCCCCTATCTGCACGGCTACGCCATCCAGCCGCCGGCCGCCCCCGAGGACGTCAGCACGCTCTTCGGCGCATCCGGCAGCTGGGCCTCGGGCGGCATCGTCTCCACCCCGGACGACATGAGCGTCTTCATGCGCGCCTACGCCGGCGGCCGGCTCGTCTCCCCCGCCGTCCACCGGCAGCAGCTGACGTTCATCGACGGCGCGTCCGAACCCGCCGGGCCGGGCCGCAACTCCGCCGGACTGGCGATCTTCCGCTACAGCACCCGCTGCGGAGTCGTATACGGCCACACCGCAACACCCGGTTACACCCAGCTGGCTCTCGGCACGGCCGACGGCAGCCGTCGCTGACGTTCTCCGTCACCTCACAGATCAACAGGGACAAGCCCACGCTCCTCGCCCCCTGCGCTCGCTCCAGGAAGACTTCGTCTGCGCCCTGCTGCGACGCTGACGCCCCACCCCCGGAGCGGGCCAGCACCCCGCTGCCCGAGCACCGCCGCCCCGCGGGCCACGGACGTCTGCCGGGCCCTCGACGCCGGACTGGAACACGGTACAGGCAGGGCATCCGCACCAAGCCGAAACGCCTGGTCAACCCCGGGCCCATTCACCCTGCCCCAGCCGCCACCGCCCCACCCGACAGCGACTCAAACCGACCCCTGGCGAACCCCCACACAACACCCTCCGAGAAATTCGGCTGGCGCCTCCGGCACGATGGCGCTAGCGTGCGCGCGTGAATCTTGATCAAGGGAAGACCGTGCCCGCCGTACCTGTTCCGCTCGACGCCGAACTCCAGGTCGCCTACGACGCCTACCTGGCGCAGGAACCGGAGCCGCCGGCGATGAGCCTTGAGATGCTGGCGCAGATCCGCGCGGAGGTCGACGCCGAGGTGGCGGCGCTCGCGGACCTGGGCCGTGGCGGACGCTTCTCCGTCTCTCAGCCCTCGGTGCCCGGCCTGGACGACGACCCCCGAGATCCCACTGCTCGTCTGCGCGCCTGCCGGAGCGTCCGCATCGCGACCGGTGCTGTACTTCATCCACGGTGGCGGCTTCTTCTGCAACGACCACCGCATCGGGCTCGACCAGGTACTGGACACGGCCGAGCGGTTCGGGGCCACTCTGGTCTCGGTCGGCTACCGGCTCGCGCCCGAGCACCCCTACCCGGCTCAGATCAACGATGTCTACGCAGGCCTGCAGTGGGTCGTCGGGCACGCGGACGAGCTCGGCATCGACCCGGAGCGCATCATCGTCACCGGCCTCAGCGCCGGTGGGGGCCTCGGTGCCGCGCTCGCCCTGACCGTGCGCGACCAGGGCGGTCCACGCCTGCTCGGCCAGCTGCTGATGTGCCCCATGCTCGACGACCGCAATGACAGCGCCTCGGCCGTGCAGATGGACGGAATCGATCCGTGGAACCGCAGCTACAACGGCTTCGGCTGGGACGCGCTGCTCGGCACGGTCCGGAGCGGAGTGGACGTAGCTCAGTACGCCGCGCCCGCCCGCGCCACCGACCTGACCGGGCTGCCGCCCGCGTTCCTTGATGTCGGCTCGGCAGAGTGCCTTCGCGACGAGGTCCTCTCCTATGCGAGCCGGATCTGGCAGGCCGGCGGCAGAGCCGAGCTGCACGTGTGGCCCGGCGGTACCCACGTCTTCGACCAGGAAGTCCCCGACGCACGGATCAGCATCGCCGCCGTCGCCGCGCGCCACAACTGGCTGGAACGACTGCTCGCCACCAACTGACGCCCCGCCTGCGGGCAGTGTCGGCGCCCAGCAGCCTCACGGTCGTTGCTGATCAGGCTGTGGGGCGGGCAGGGCGGTTCGAGCCCGGGGCGGGCCGGCGACAGCCGGTTGCCACGACATGTGACCCGTGTCCGGGTCTCGCGCCGGACGGCTGGCCCACAGTTACAGCGGGCCACGCGCCCCGCGGAACCTCAGCGCCGGGTCGTGAGCTACTGGAGTTGCTACTACCGAAACGCCTTCCAGAGCTTTCGGGGCTACCCCGGCGGCACACTCCTTGACCTCCTTCGATGTGCCGCTGGAGAACGTGCTGGGCAGCTCTGGCCGAGCCCCGCCCCGAGGGGAGCACCGGGGTCGACGGATACTGCTGAGCTTGCCCTCAGACATCCTGATGATCATCGGGAAGCAACGCACTCACAGACTGCGCTGCTGGAGCGCGGCGATCGCGCGCCCGGATATCTCGTCAAACGTGCCGACAGCGTCGACTGCGACGAGGAGACCCTGCTCGGCATAGTGCTGGGCAACGGGTTCCAGCATCGCTTCGTAGGACATGCCGACACGAGCAGGGCAAGGTGTCGAGTGGTCGCGAGGGCTACGGGGAGCAAGACTGGCTGTAGGCCCCGCAGCAGGAGGGGTGCGAGACCCAAGCAGTGGAGGTGCCAGATGGCCGAGCTCCCACCGCCCGCAGAGGGAATTTTGGTAACCCACTTCATCGTCTCGGGCGACGTCGAGCGCTCTCGGCGTTTCTACACCGAAGTGCTCGGCGGCCGGGTGGTCTTCTCCGGAGAGCCGACCGTTGTCGCGCTGTCCAACGGTTGGATCGTCATGAATCTCGGTGGAGGTCCGACCGACGACAAGCCGACGGTCGTCCTGGAGACGCCAGGCGATCCCGACCGGGCCAGCAGTTTCCTCAATATCCGGGTCAAGGACATCGAAGCCGTGTACGCCGAATGGAGCGCCCGGGGTGCGCAATTCCTGACGCCGCCGAAACAGCACCAGTACGAGATCCGCTGCTACCTCCGCGATCCCGACGGTCATCTGATCGAAGTGGGGCAGACCACGGATCCGGATGGGGACTGGTCACCTGCTCACTGGGCCTCGGGTACGTCCGGTTGAGGGGCTGGGTGGGTGCCGAGATCGGCGGGACCCCTCACCTCAGCGGTGACCGGTCGGCCCGGTGCGCGGTCAGGGACGTCACTGCGGCCCGGGCCGCAGGCACGCAGGAGGCGGGCGGCGGCCCGGCGGAGCTTCGGTCCGTGCTTGGCCAGGAGCAGCCACAGGAAGAGCACCTGCAGGGTTCCCTCGACCCCGATGACCAGGGCTCCGTCGAGGATCTGCCGAGCGTTCCCGGAGCCGGCCCCGTCGGCGAGGGCACGGACGGAGCCGACGAAGAGGGAGACCAGGATCGGGCCGGTGACATAGGCGAAGACGGCCAGTGTGACGAGCGATCCCAGCGGCATCACGGCGGCGTACAGCTTCACCGGTCGGCGTTCGTGCCGTGGCAGCATGAGCGTGGGGTCGGCCGGGGGCCGTCGTCCGGCCGCCCGGGCCCAGAGCGTCCCAGCTGCGTACCGGGTGTATCCCCAGGCATCCGCGTAGAGGTTCTTGCAGTCGAGGCACTCCTGGAGGACGAAGTACATGTCGGTGCGCATGTAGAAGGCGAACTGCTGGGCCACCGACATCAGCAGGGCGAGGATCAGCGCATTCAGCGACCGGAGCGCGAAGCCGGTCGGAGCGCCGAGACTGATGGCCAGGACCACCCGTCACCTGCACGTCGCGGTTGAGCCGGTACAGCCGGTCGACCGCCACCGCGGTCTTGGGCCTGCCCAAGTCGTCCTCGTTGAACAGGAACTGCCGGTTCAGGTTGGCCAGTTCGACGACATCGTGGTCGACGCAGCGGACCTGGCCGACGCCCGAGGCCACCAGACTTGAGGCGACGGCCGAGCCGATCCCGCCCACGCCGAGCACGGTGACCACGGCCGCCTTGAGCCGGCTCTGGAGGTCCAGCGGGCTGGTCCGGGGCGTCGTGTCGATCCAGGAGAGGAACTGCGTACTGCGGCTGTACCGCTCCTCCTCCCGCGCCGACAGGCCGACCGGAAGGTCCGCGCCGGCGTCCTCGACCCAGCCTGAGGCGACGAGGAAGGCAAAGACCTCCTCGACCTCCTGTTCCGTCGTGCCGTGCCTCACCGCCACCGTGGCAGTGATCTCCGGCTGCCCCCGGGTTCCGTCCATCAACTCGCACAGCGACCGGACCAGACCCGACTCGTCCAGGAGCTCGGTGGCCAGGCCGTAGTGCAGGCTCCCGATGCACAGTGCCCCGTCCGGGCGCACATGGGGCCGATGGGGCGTCTTGATGCGTGGATTCCGCATGAGGTACCTCCCGACGCGGGGCCGTGACCCGCACGGATCCGGCCGCGACGGGCCGGGGCTGCCGCGTGGCAGCCCCGGCCCACGGAGTGCTCCGACCGCATCCGGCCGGGCACTGTCGGACCTCGGCACGAGGCCGTCGGCCCCATGGGCGTCGGCGCGACGCCCGTCAGCACGAAGAACGACTGTTCCTGGCCGCTGTTCCTCGGTGGTCAACCGTCGGCCGGCTTGCGCGGAACCGTGGTCTCCAGCTTGTCGAGCTTGCGGATCTTGATCTGCACCATGGTGCTCACCTCCTCTCCCTCCGGGCGGCGATGCGGCTGGGCACTCCCTCAGCCGCTGCTCTGACCCCAGTCTGGGCGCCCCGCGGTCCCCGGCACCTGAGCCGCCGGTCCCGACCGGTCCCGGACCTGTCCCGCCGTCCGCATCGGCCTGCCGGGGCCGCCGCTGAACCTTCAACGCGTCAAGCCGCACCGGCCGTTGGCGCAGCCGGCGGGCGCAGCACGGCCGGACGGGATACCGGTCCGGGGCGCGCGGCGTTCGCCGCCACGCCTCGGGAGCGTCTGCTCTCAGGTGTCCAGCGCGGTCCTGAGTGCGTCAATGGCCAGCTGGCGGGCGGCCTTGGTGCCGTGGGCGTCACGCATGCTGTCGAGCATGAGGAAGTCGTGCACCATCCCGAGGATCCGCACCGCGGTGACAGCCACCCCTGCTTCGCGCGCAGCCTGGCGGCGTAGGCTTCGCCCTCGTCGCGCAGCACGTCGGCCTCGACGGTGATCACGAGAGTCGTCGGCAGGCCGCGCAACTGGTCCAGGCTCGCGCGCAGCGGAGCGGCGTACGGCTCGCGGCGCTGCGCGGGGTCACTGGTGTACTGGTCCCAGAACCACTTCATCCCTCCAGCGTGTTGTAGTAGTGGTCCGCGAACCGCTGGTAGGAGGGGGTCTCGAAGTTCGCGTCCATGGTCGGGTAGAGCAGGATCTGGGCCTTGAGGGTGACGTCGCCGCGCTCCTCGGCCATCAGGGCCAGCACCGCGGACATGCCGCCGCCGGAGGAGTCCCCGCACACCGCCAGCCGGGAGGCGTCCAGGGCGTGCTGTGCGCCCTCGCGCATGATCCACTGGGCGACGGCGTAGTTCTGCTCGATCTGGGTCGGGTATTTCGCTTGAGGCGCCAGGTCGTAGACGGGAAACACCGCTGCCGCACCGGCGCCGACGGCCAGCTCGCGGACCAGCCGGTCGTGGGTGTGGGCGTCGCCGAACACCCAGCCGCCGCCGTGGATGTACATGAACACCGGCAGCGTCCCGGTCGCGCCCTTCGGCCGCACGATGCGCGCACGCACCGTTCCCCATTCGCCCGCGTCGACGTCGACCCATTCCTCGTCGGCCTCGGGCTTGGTCACACCGTCGCCGGCCTGCACCTGGTCGAGCAGGGCCCGGCCCTGCTCGACGGGCAACTCGTAGATCCGCGGGCGCGGGTAGGCCGCTTCGGCCAGTTGCTTCGCGGCCGCCTCCAGCACAGGAGCGGGCGGGACGGGCACAGCAGCCATGGTCGAGTCTCCTGACGTGTGCTGGAGCAGGACTGCGGGCCGGCCACGTCGCCGCGCCCGCAGGTCCTCCGTGCGGCTCTTCGCTTCCCACCCTCGAACCGCGCAACCCTGTCCGCAAACGCACCGCGGCGAGTTCCGGCGAACTTCCTCCGTTCCGGCGAAGGGCCGGCGAGGGCCTGCGGAACTGCGTTCCTCATCCGCCGCCGTCGGGGTTCCTCATCCGCCGTCGGGCCTTCCGGATCCGAATGGTGCCATGGGCGTATCCATGTGAGCATGCCTATGAGGTCGGCGTCGGCCGCTCGGGCGATGCCGGGCGAATCGGTCCTGTATCGCCGAGAACCAGCGGGAGCGATGCCGCATGCGCACTCCGAAGCAGTTGACTCCGCTCGGCGCGATCGCGTCGGGTCTGGCCGCCGGCCTGGTCGGCACCGTGTGCATGGACACCGTCCGGTTCCTGTGGCAGCGCCGGTCCGGCGGTGAGCGCAATCCCCTGCGCTGGGAGTTCGCTCCCGTTCCCACCTGGCAGGAGGCTCCCGACCCCGGACAGGTCGGCAAGCGCCTGATCGAGGGCTTCACCCAGCGCGAACTCCCTGATGCCGCGGCCTGGCCGGTCAGCACGTTCATGCACTGGTCGTACGGCGCGGCCAACGCGGCGGTCTACGGCCTCCTCGTCGGCTCGCTGCGCAGACCCCGCGCGGTCTACGGCGTGCCGTTCGGCGCGCTCGTATGGATCAGCAGCTATGTCACCTTGCCGATCGCCGGGCTCTACAAGCCCATCTGGAAATACGACGCCAAGACCCTCGCTGCCGACCTCGGCCCCATCTCGCTTACGGCGCCGCGACCGGAACCGTGTTCCAGATCCTGAGCAGAACGTGTGCCTGCACCCGGGCGTAGGGCAGGTGCAGGCTGTCATTCATCGCAGCTCAGCGGCCGGCGCTCTGGCCGCCGTCCACGTGCAGGATCTCGCCGGTGACGAAGGCGGCCCGTTCCAGGTACTGAATGGCCTGGACGACGTCGTCGACCTCTTCCATGCGCCCGAGCGGGTGGCGTGCGGCGAGTTCGGGCGTCGCGTCGGGGTTCATCGGGGTGCGCACCACACCCAGCGAGACAGTGTTGACCCGGATGCCGTGCGCCGCGTACTCGATCGCCAGTTCCCTGGTGACCGCGTTCAGCCCGCCCTTGGTCAGCGACGCGAGTGCGCAGGGAACCTGTGAACTGGGCTGGTCGACCAGGGAGGTGGAGATGTTCACCAAGTGACCGCCTCCCTCACGGCGGAGAGCATCGCACCGACGGCACTGCGCGAGACGTTGAAGAAGCCGCGCAGATTCACACCGACGATCAGGTCGAAATCCTCGTCCGTGTACTCGGTGAACGGCTTGCCGATGTAGACGCCGGCGCTGTTGACCACGGTGTCGATCCGACCGAAGCGATCCATCGCCGCCGCCACGATCCGCTCGCCCGCACCGGGCCGCACCAGATCCTCGCTGAAGGCGAGCAGCTGAGGGTCCTCGGACTGCGGAATGGAGCGGCTGGTGGCCACGACCGCGTACCGAGGCCGCGATAGGCGGTGACGATGGCAGAGCCGATCCCTCCGGTGGCACCGGTGACGATCGCGACCTTCTGACCGGTGCCCACACCCGTCGTGTCGTTCATGCCGCACTTCCTTCACCTGCCCGGGCCGGGCCGGGCCGCGCCGCTACAGCGTCACTTGATGATCTCCAGCATCCGCTTTCCCAGGATTGCGGCCGAGGCCGGGTTCTGGCCGGTGACCAGGTTGCGGTCCTCGACCATGTAGGGCTCCCACATCGGGCCGCGGCTGAAGTTGACCCCGACCTTCTCCTGGACGTCGGTCTCCAGCAGCCACGTCACCCTGGAGGCCAGCCCGACGCCCTCCTCCTCCTCGTTGGTGAAGCAGGTGATGTTGTAGCCCTTGAACGGGGACTCGCCGTGGATCCTGGTGGCCAGCAATGAGGCCGGCCCGTGGCACACGATGAACAGCGGGTTGCCCGAGGCCAGCTGCTGCGTCAGCAGCCGCCCCGCGTCGGCGTCGAACGCCAGGTCGGACATCGGGCCGTGTCCGCCCGGCAGGTACACCGCGTCGTAGTCCTCAAGGCGCACGTCCGACAGCTGCAGCGGCCTGCGCATCGCCTCAGCGGAACGAATGACGGCCTCCAGCTCAAGGGCGCCGTCGTTGCCGCCGACCATCTCGGGGCGCAGACTCATCATGTCCACGGTCGGGACCACGCCGTTCGGCGTCGCGACGACGACCTCGTGACCGGCTCCCGTAATGATCTTGTACGGGTTCGCGAACTCCTCGGCCCAGTATCCCGTCGCGTACCTGGTGCCGTCCTTCAGTACCCAGTAGCTTGCTCCGCTGACGATGAACAGCACCTTCGCCATGCCAAGGATCTCCTTTCCGAGACCATGCACCGGGGCCCGGCAGTACGACCCGTAAAACCTCATCCACCCGCCGGATTTCTCCCCCTGTGCGAGCCTATGCGCGTCCGCCGACCGGCGCACCCGGACGCCCCACCGCCACGGCGGCAACCACCGGACAACGCGGGTTCCGGACAGCTGAGTTGGTGCCGGGCCGCCCGCGCCACCGCTGCCGCCGGCGGTGCTTTGCCTTCAGTGTTCAGGCGATCACAGGGGGCGGCGCTCCGGCCACACCACGGCTGACGGCGCCTTCTCCTGAGGCTCCGGCCAGGGCCCTCCAGGGCCCGAACCGCGGATCAGATACGGCCACGATCCGTGCTGCCCGGCGAACCCTCGGGCGGAGGCATCAGCGACCAGTGGTGACGGCCCAGCCGGAGCCGGACGTGACGGCGATGCCGGGGGAACATCCTCGCCGCCAGGCCCAGCCGGGAGATCTCCCACACCGGAGCGCGGAGCATGTAGTAGCTGAAGCGCAGCCGTGCCGCCGCGGCGAATTCCTTGAGGTCGCCGGGACGGATGCCGAAGCCGGGCATGGTCAGCAGGCACCGGCCCTCGGCATCGAGCAGCAGAATGCGCAGCTCGTACTCGACCTCCCCGTAGGGCAGCTCGCGCAGGAGGATCAGTTCCACCGGCCGGTCCGCCAGGGGCGAGGGCTCAACGGCTTCCGGCCGCAGCGGAATCCGCAGCACCTTTCCGGTGCCGTCGACCAGTACCAGGGTCTGTCCACTCCACCTGAGCGACGCGGACCGCAGCCAGTCCTCCTCCTTCGCGCTGAACACGCCCTCGCGCCGGGCCAGCCACGCCTCGCGCCGGATCGGGCCGACCTGGGCCCGGCCGCCGTACTCGTCGGGTACTGGTTCAACGGGCCAGCTGGGCGTCACCCGGCCTATGCGGCCGAGGCTGGGATCGAACACAAGAGCCGGACGGATGTTGAACTTCACATTGAGTGACTGGACCTCCTCCCGAGCCGGGCGGTGCGCACAGCCAGCCGCAGCTGCCGTGGCATGAACCGCCACAGCACGGACTCGGCCAGCACCGGTACGGGCGTGGCCACTGCCAGCCACAGCGCTACCACCCCCGCGCCGTGGCCAGGTCGGCCATGCAGGCCACTGTCCAACGCGAGTCCGAGCGCTGCGCCGAGCCCGAGCGAGAATGCCGCCCGCAGGCCGACCAGCCTGCTCACCCGCCGCGCCCTCAGGGCGTCCGGCAGGCCGTGCTCCGGCGGCCGCCACACCTGCCATCCGACAGCGACCAGCAGTACCGGCACCGACTCCGCCATCAGCGCATGCTGCGGCCCGGCCGACTTCTGCGCGGCACCCGCCGTCGCGAGTGCGAAGCCACCGGCGCCCAGCAGCGCCGTCAGGACGCGCCGCAACGGCCGCGCCCATCGCCGCCTCCGCCGCTCCATGCGCGACATCAGGCCACGCCACACCATGCTCATGCCATCCCCCGCTCCCCGTCCCGCACCCGACGAAGTATCCGCCCATGCCCGCACGAGCGGCAGGCCCTGTCGCATCGTCATCCCCGCGCCGACCATAGCGCGGGCACGGGCAACGCCCACCGGGCGGGCACGGCGGAACACTCCCCTGACGCGGGTGGTCGGCAGGCACGGTCGTTTGGGCGCAAAGCCGCCCAGCTCGGGCCACGTTGGCCGAATGGCGGTGCGAGCAGGGGCTGCTGCGCCTACCCTGACAGCGCGCCAAGCGGTCGACGGTCCGACCGGGCCACGACCCACCCGGCGCCTGACGGGGAGGTCGGAGATGAGCAGACTGTGGCCGGGGCATGGCCGGCACAACCGAAACCCCTTCCTGATCCGCCCGGGCCACCCTGTCCGGCCCCGGGCGTTCTGTCCGGACTCGAAGCCCTGACCGACCGCGATCCGGACCGGCGGGACGTCGCCGCCGCCACGCCGGGGGATCTCCTGCGCGGCCGGAGAAGGTCGACCGCGATCGTCAGGCGGACTCGATCGTCACGGCGTGAGCCGGGCATCTCCATGGCGTCGATCCGCCGCGTCCGCCCCGAGCCCGACTCGCATGTCGATCACTCTAGGCAAGCTGCGGATTCCATGCAAGGATCGACAAGAGGCAACTGATTTCGTTGGAAGCAGATCAATCCATGGACGTAAACAGTAGTAGTGCAGGCAGTGGACAGCTTGCCGTCACCGACCGCACCCGACACCGCCGGCTGCGCGAGAACGGGAGCACGGCGCGGGCCGACCTCGACGCCGTGCTCGCGGCCGGCTTCATCTGCCACCTGGGCGTGGTCCTCGACGGGGTTCCCATGGTCGTACCCACGGTCTACGGCGCCACCGCCCGGACTCTCTACCTGCACGGCTCCGTGGCCAGCCGCAGCCTGGCGGCAGACCCCGAGGCGACCGTGTGCGTCACCGTCACCCACGTCGACGCGCTGGTGCTGGCCCGGTCGGTGTTCGAGCACAGCGTGAACTACCGCTGCGCGATGATCTACGGCACGCCCCGCACGGTGACCGACGCCGAGGAGAAGCTGGAAGGGCTGCGGGTCCTCACCGAGCAGGCCGCCCCCGGCCAGTGGGACTACGCCCGACGCCCCAACCGCAAGGAACTCGCCGCCACCACACTCCTGGCGCTGCCCCTGGACGAGGCATCGGTCAAGATCAGCGCCGGGCCGCCGGAGGACGGCGACGGCCCCGACGCCGAGCTCGGCCTGTGGGCCGGCGAGCTCCCCGTACGGCTCACCTGGGCACCACCGGTCCCGGACCCGCAGCTCGCACCCGGCATCACCGCGCCGCCCCACATCACCGCGCTGCTCGGCCGCACGGACTGACCCCTTCCGGCCCCACGCCCGGAACCGGCCCCGCCCGGCCCGAGCTCCCCACCGCGTCCGAGGCCGGGTCACCTCGCACCGACGAAGGCCACGTGCGGGCCGGGGCCGCGCGCCGGTCCCGAGAGCAGTGCGGCAACGCCCGCAGCACCCCGCCACGACCGAGGACGCCTGGTCACCCGACCGGCGGACCAGTGCCGACGTGGCGAGACAAGATCCACTCGAAGAACCCGGCTCCCAGAGAGAAGATGCACACATGCCGACGACAGACGAAGCCCATGTGACGGTCAGCCAGACCAGCGCCCACCCTCGTGGCGCGCAGGGCACAGTGCAGGAACTGGCGGACAGCCGAGCTGCCGCCACGATCAGCGCCGACCAGCTGCGCCTGCTCGGCATGGATCTCACCGAGGAAGACGAACACGGCGCCGCTTGGATCCGGTCGTACAACTGACAACACCGAACGGCGGCGGCCCCTCCTTCCTGCCAGGCTGCGCGGCCGCCGGTGAGCGCCTGGACACGGACACAGGTGCCGCCGCCGTTCGCCCGCATGGCCGCAGGATCCTCGACCGGCTCCCTGATCTCAGCGAAGATACCCGGCGGCGTCGGACAGCCTCGCTTGGAGCAGGGCACGGATCGCCGCAAGCCAGGTGCCGCCGCCCCCGCCTGCGAGCCCCGGCCGCGCGCTGGTGATCTTCCCCGGTTGGCGGATCCGGGGATACTGGGGTCATGAGATCGCATGGTCGTGACCGGTGTCGTCGTGCCCGACGGTGAGGACTGGCTGCGGGTCGAGGTGGAACGGGCAGCCCGGGCCGCCTTCATCGGGCTGCTCGACGCCCGTCCCGACGGACTACTGCGGGTTCGCGTTGTATTCCGACGCCGGTGCGATGACGGTGTGCTGCGCGGCCAACACCGTCTCGCACCTGGCTCAACTGTGCGCGGAATACCCGGATGAGGCGGAGTACTACGAATGGACTCCGGCGGAGTGGGCGCTGGAGGGCGTCGCCGCCGAGCAGTTCACGTCGATCTGCCGACGACTGTACGCCGTGGAGCGGGACGACGGCACGGAGTTCACGGCCTTCCGGGACACCGTGTACGACGCGTGTGTAGGGGCGCTCGAATCGCTCGTCGCCGCCGGTACCTTCGGCCCGGGCACCGATCACGTCGTGGTCTTCGCCGTCTCCGACCCGATGACGAGAACTCCACGCGCGAAGCGGAGTGGATCCGCCGCCTCAACCCGCCGGACCAAGCCGACCGCTTCGCCCGCTGGCTCGAAAAGACGGTCTCAGTACAGCCGTAGGGAGCGGGCAGGGCCGCCTGGCACGTCCCCACCCCTCGCAACCACCCGCCTGAGCCCCCACGCAGCCCAGCCCGACCCGGTGATCCCGTATCCGTGTCCGCCACAGCAGCGCCCTCGGCACGCGGCAGTCAGGTCCGCGAAAGGGCCTGGCAGTTGCCGTTGCCCTGCGTCGGCGGTAGCCGGCTGCGGTCGTACGGGTCGTCACCGGGAAAACCCATTGCGGGCGACCGGCATCAGATGTCTGATTGACCGTCTACCGATCATGGGAGAGAGCATGAGTATGTCGTTGCCCACCCCTCGTTGCCCACCTCTCGCCTTCGACTGCGCGCCTTCGAAGACACCGATGCGGACGACGTGTTCACGCTGCACAGCAACGCCCACGTGCTGCGCTACTGGGACGCGCCGCCCGTGGGACGAACCCGCGCGCGCCGGGAAGTTCATCACGGCTTGCCGGCAGATGGCACAGGAGGGCACCGGGGCCCGGCTGGCCGTGGATCGCGTCTCCGACGGGGCGTTCGTCGGCTGGTGCAGCCTGAACAGCTGGAATCCCGACTACCGCAGCGCGTCGCTGGGCTACTGCTACTACGAGGCGGCATGGGGCCACGGCTACGCGACCGAGGCCGCGCGCGCCTTGCTGCGGTGGGCATTCGACACGCTGGACCTCAACCGCGTCCAAGCTGAGGTCGATACGCGCAACGAGGCATCTGCCCGCGTGCTGGAGAAGCTCGGCTTCGTGCGCGAAGGGACATTGCGGGAGGAGTGCGTCGTCAACGGCGAGGTCTCCGACACCTGGATCTACGGGCTGATCAGGCGGGAATGGCTGCCGTCGTCCGAGCCGGTTCCCGGCGACCAGGGCGTCTGACCCGAGCCGGCAGGCAGAACGGCAGAAGGCTCGCTCATGACTCCCTGGAACTGGTCGGCCGGGTGGTTTCGGTCCTGCTCGCGCTGGTCAGCTGCCGCACGTTCGCAGCCCGGTGGGCCCAGGGGTGGCGCGCGGTCGGTCTGCGCCTGTTCCGGTGCCTTATGATCGCACTCCGGCACATTCAACGGGGGAACCATGCGTATACGATCTTGCACAGTCGCAGTCTCCGCCGCCGTCCTCGCGGCGCTTCTCACTTCCTGCTCCAGCGGGACGGCGCGGCCGTCCGCAGCCTCCGTCCCGTCCCGCCCACTCGCCGTGGCCTCGGGCAGCAGTTCCTCCTCCCCGTCGTCGGTGACCGCCCCGACGGCGCAGCCCACGACCGCAGCAGTCGTCTTCCCGACCACGCCGGCCGCACCGGGGACGCCGCCCCAGCAGGTCCGCGACGCGTTCGCCGAACTCCAGGCCACCTACACCGACGCGGGCTGCGCGGATCCGGGGAACTGCGCGTACTTCGTCAACCGGCTGCTGGAGAACCTCGACGACCTCGACGCGTCCATGAAGGCCAGCTCCGAGGGCCGGGGCACTTCAAGCAGCCCCTCGCCTGGGTGGGTCAGATGCAGACGTCCCTGGCCGGCGACTTCTCCGTCGCCAATCTTGAGAAGCACCAGACCCTGCTCAAGGACACGCGCGACCAGATCAACGGCTGGATGCAGGGCCACCCCGGCGACTACCGCTGACCGACCTGTCCCGACCACGGCGGAGCAGGCCCGGGCCGATCCGGTCCGGGCCTGCCGCGGGCCGGGCGCCCGGCAGGGCAGGCCCGGACGTCGTCGCGGAGCTGGGGGTTCGGGTTCCGGGGTGGCGTGTGACGTGCGTCTCCGAAGTCGGCGCGGATGGGCCGCCGGGGCATTGGTATCACTGGACGGTCCGCCGGATGGCGGGGCCGCCCCGCCGGTCGGGGGCGTTGACGCTGTGCTGATGCTGTGTGAAAACTGTGGATCTGTCTCCGGGGTGTGAATTTCGGGGCGTCCACGGGGGGCTTTCGTTCGACGCGTGATGCGGGATACGTGTGTCCCCATCGCTTTGGCGTGCTGAACGGGGGTGCGTGTCCGGCTCATCGGGACGCGCGCCCGCACAGGGATCCGATACTTTGATGAGATCGACTGTCCGCCCGGCCTCGCGCCGGTTGCGGAGGGCCTGGCGGCAGCTGACCGCCGCCACCGCCCTGGCCACCGCGGCTGCGCTGACCGCCTCAGCCGCGCCGGCGGTCGCCGCCTCGCGCCGCCCACCACTGCCGCCACCACGTCCGCGGTCACCGACGCCGAGCAGCTGCGCGCCGACCAGTGCGCCATGGGCACCGTTGCGGATCGGCGGCCCGGCCGAGAAGACCGTGGCCCAGCAGGCGCTGGACGGCACGCCCGCGCAACTGCGCGCCGTCGCCGCCGACACCACCGGATCCCCGCTGCAGAAGGCCTGGGACACCGACTTCCAGGCCTCGATGTCCATCAACAGCGGGCTGGAGGGCCGCGGCCAGGTGTGGCAGCAGTACCTGCCGATGAGCACCCCGCCCGGGTACACCGAAGCCCAGTGGGGGTTCGCGCCGAACTTCTTCGACACCGTCGGGCTGAGCGGCTGGGTCGCCGACGACTACTCCCCGTCGCGACCGACCTGACCGACCCGACCATCCCGGTCGCGGACAAGGCCGCCCAGGACGCCGCGCTCGCGCTCGGGAACACGCGCTACGCCTCCGGCGGCAACCCCGCCGAGCAGGGCGCCTGGAGCGCGCTCACGTTCGACCCCCCGACTATCCGCTGGCCGCCGACGACGCCGGATGCTGCTGGAGAACGGCGGCTTCCCGACCTCGGCCCCGGCCGCCGGTACCGTCGACTTCCGGATCGCGGTGGAGGACCTCAAGGCCCGCTTCGCGTCCTGCGACTGGCGCAACCCCGGCGACCCGGACAGTGTGCTCGGCACGGAGGTGGGCACCGCCACCGACGAGTGGCAGCACGAGGTCTCCTCCCAGCAGGCCCAGCGCGACGCTGTGCTGACGGCCTCCCGGTCCGCCACCGCCGCCCTGGCCAAGGCCTCGGACGACCTCGGTGAACTGCTGGGACGCTCCTGGCAGTCCGGCCGACTGGCCACCTGGCAGCAGTACTGGACCGGGCCCGGCCGGGTCGGCGTCGCCCCGATCACCTTCCACCTCACCGCCTCGTCCGGACGCTGCATCGACGACCCCGGCACCAACCAGCACGCCGGCACCAGGCTCTGGCTCTACACCTGCAACAACTCCGCGGCGCAGAACTGGACCTACAACCAGACCACGCAGGCGCTGACCGACCAGGGCGCCCGCCTGTGCATGGACCTGGACAACGCCCACGGCGCCCCGCACCCGGGCAGCGCCGTGCAGTTGTGGGGCTGCGACGGCAGCGCCTCCCAGCGGTGGGACCTCACCGTGGGCGGCACCGTGCTGCGCAACATCGGCACCGGCCTGTGCGTGGACCTGCACACCACCAGCCTGAAGCAGTACGCCCAGGCATCGACCTGCGACGGGGGCGCCACCCAGCGCTTCACCGCCGTGCAGAACGACACCGGCGCCGGTGCGACCGGCACCGGATCCCCCAGCTATCCGAGCAAGGCCGACTTCGCGAATGTCGCCAAGGGCTGAGCGAGGCCCGGGCCGCCGCCAAGTCGAGTCTGGACGACCTGGGCACTCAGCTGACCGCCGCTCAGGCGGACGCCACCCAGGTGCAGTCCGCCCAGCAGCAGGCCTATGCGATCGCCGACCAGGAGGGCGCGCCGCGCGGACGCGGCCTGCTCGCCGCCCAGCAGGAAGCGCAGGTCACCCTCGCCACCTCCGCGGCGCTCACGGCCGTGGACAAGGCCGGCACCACCGCCTACCAGGCCACCTCGGCCGCCGCCGACCAGGGCAGACCCTGCAGGCGCTCGCGCTCTCCCAGGCGCACGAGTCCAAGGCCGCGTTCGACGCCGCCGCGGCAGCGGCCGCGGACCAGCAGGCCAAGGCGGCCGCCGGCGGTGCGGCGCAGCAGGCGCAGACCGCCGCGAGCGCCGAGGCGGACGCCAAGTCCCAGCTCGCGACCGCGCAGGCCGGTGAGGCCACTGCTCAGCCGCCCAGCAGGCCCAGGCCGACCAGAGCACTGCCGCAGCCCAGCTCGCCGCGGCTTCCTCGGACATGCAGCAGGCGCAGAGCGACCAGTCCCAGGCCGCCGCCGACGCGGCCACCGCGCAGACCGACGCCGCGACCGCGGCCACGAAGGAACAGGCCGCGACGACGGCCGAGACCGCCGCCGCCACGGCCAAGCAGAACGCCCAGGCGCAGGACGCCGCTGCCTCGACCGCCCGCCAGAACGCGTCGGACGCCGAGCAGCAGCAGAACGCGCTCCAGGCCAAGGCGGGTGCCGCCGACGCGTACGCGGACGCCGAGTCGTCCAACTCCGATGCCGGACAGGCCCAGCAGGCCGCCACCCAGGCCGACCAGGACGCCGCGGACGCGACCACCGCCGCGACCGGCGCGCAGCAGGCCGCGACCGACGCGACCGGCAAGGCCGCCGACGCGGACGCCGCCGCCACCCAGGCGCAGGCGGCGGCCGACCAGGCGCAGGCCGCCGCGCAGGACGCCGCCGCGCAGAAGGCCACCGCCGACCAGGCCGTGGCCACCGACAACGCCGCAGCTGCGAAGGCGATCAGCGACTCGCAGACCGCCGCCGCAGCTGCCGCCGCCGCGCAGCAGGACGCCGCGACCGCGAAGGCGCAGTCCGCGGCAGCCCATGCCGACGCCGGGGCCGCGACGGCCCAGGCCGCCAAGTCCCAGGCAGCGGCGGCGACAGCGGCCGGCTTCGCGTGGGCGACCGCGCAGGCCGCCACCGCCGCGTCCGACGCGGCACAGCAGGTGGCGGCACCGGCCAATGACGCGATCCAGCTCGGGCCCCCTACCAGGACGGCGACACCGCTGCCGGGCTGGCGGTGCTGACGGCCCAGTCGTCCAAGACGATCGCCGAGCAGCAGGCCTCCGCGGCGCAGGCCCGCTCCGCGGCTGCCCAGCAGGCCGCCCAGCAGGCGCAGGCCGCTGCCGCGGCGGCGAGCGGGGACGCCAAGGACGCCGCCACCAGCGCGGCCGACGCCGCCGCGCAGGCGGCGGCCGCCAGCGCCTCGGCGGCGCAGGCGGTGGCGAGCGCGGACCGGGCCCGCCAGTATTCCGACCAGACGCAGGCAGCGGACGCCGCCGCCAGCAGTACGACGACCAGACGGCCGCCGCCCTCGCCACCGCGCAGGCCGACGCCGACCAGGCCCAGGGCGACGCCACCGCCGCGAAGAACGCGGCCACCGCCGCGGACTCCGACGCCACAGCCGCGCAGCAGGCCGCCACCAGCGCTGCCACCGCCGCGGCAGCCGCCCGGCAGGCCGCGGCCCAGGCCGACCAGGACGCCACCGCGGCCGCGGCCGCGGCCAAGGACGCCGCCGCCCAGGCCGCCGCTGCCCAGCAGGCCGCGACCCTGGCCGAGCAGCAGCAGAACACGCAACAGCTCGACAACGGCGGGGCGACCGGACTCGCGCACGTCTTCACCACCGAGAAGATCACCCCGATCGGCGACCCGCACCAGGACACCCGTGCGTGCTCAACGGCCTGTTCAACAGCAGCTGCGACGTCACATTCACCATGCACTTCGACCTTGAGGTCGACTTCTACCTGTGCGACAGCGACTCGGCCCCGGCCGACGTCACCGCCGCCACCTGCCCGGCTGAGAGCACCGTCTTCCTGGGCCCGCAGTACTACAAGAACCAGTCCGGTCAGGTCCACCAGACGTTCACCGAGTGGGACGCCGCCAAGGCGATCGACTCCGCGATCCTGCAAGGCCTGTGGGACGGGCTCACCAAGGACTTCGTCGACTGCGCCACGGCAGTGTCAGCGGCTGCGCCTGGGCGGCCACCTGGTTCGTCCCGGAGGGCACGATCGCCAAGGCGCTCGACGGGATCCGTGCGCTGGATGCCGCGGTGCACACCGGCGTCGGCATCACGGACGCCTACAAGGCGCTCCAGGCTCTGAACCTGGACGCCCGGGCGATGGCCGCGATCGACGCCGAGGTGCACCTGGCCGAGGACGCCTTCCAGGCGTGCACGACCAACAGCTTCCCCGGCGCCACCGAGGTGCTGCTGGCCGACGGCACGCACAAGGCGATCAGCCAGGTGCACAACGGCGACCTGCTGCTCGCCACCGACGACCGGACACCGGAGCCCTGCGTCCGGAGCCGGTCACTGATGCGTTCTCGCACTCCACCGACCGGCTGGTCGACATCACCCTGGCCGACGGCGGCACACTGACCAGCACCGCCGGGCACCGGGTGTTCGTGGACGGGCGCGGCTGGACCTACGTCGCCGACCTGCACAGCGGTGACCGGCTGCGCGCGGCGGACGGCTCGCCGCACCGGATCACCGCACTGCGCGACCGCTCCGGCCTCCCGCCGCAGCAGGTCTACGACCTGACCGTGGACGGCCTGCACACCTTCTACGTGCGGACCACCGCAGGCCAGGACGTGCTGGTCCACAACTGCCTGGACATCGTCAACGACGAGGGCACCGGGGCGCCCACACCCTCAAGGACCACGTGGACATCAACGACAAGGACCTGCAGGCGAAGGCGGACGAGGACGGCAGGGCGACCCGGTGGAACGACCAGAACACCGCCGTCACCGCGGTCAACAAGGCCTTCCAGGGGTGGATGTCCAAGCCCGCCAACGTGAAGCGACTGCAGAACTGGCTGATCGCCCAGTCCAAGCGCGGCGGCGCCTTCAACCCGAAGGTCGACCTGCTGCCGATCAGCTGGCAGGTCCGGGACGAGGGCTCGTCCCTCGGTACCTTGTTCGTGCGCGGCGGCAACCAGGTCGGCACACCGACCGGGAACACCGTGCAGGTGCTCCTCAAGTACGTCGGCAGGGGCCACCCGGAGAAGTACGTCGTCTACACGGCATACCCCCAGTAGGAGCAGCGGCATGACCAGCAGGAACACCAGCACGACCGACCAGGAAACCGACCTGTACGACTTCGGGCTGACCGGGTTCGCGAAGTACTTCGAGTTCCCCGAGCCGCACGACCAGGCCTCAGCTCTCGACCTGGCAGCGCGGCTGGGAGAGTGCTACGGGCCCTGGCTCAGCAACTGGCTGCTCGCGGACCTGCGGCGGCTGCTGGACTCTCCCCTGCCCGACCAAACCCTCCGCACCCTGTGGCTGGGGCCACCCAGGAACGCTTCGACCCGAAGCGGGAGGGGGCCGGCATCCGTGACTGGCTCGAACAGCTCGCGGACGTCGCCGGCGCGTGCCGGGACACGACATACCGGATCTCCGGCGAACCGGCCGACGAGGGACTGCGGGATGCCGTGCTGGCCGAGCTCGACGGTGTCGGCCCGGCGCTCACGCAAGCCGTTGTCACCAGCCTCTACGCCGCGCCCCTGCCCGATCTGGTTCCGGCGCTGCGCCGGGTGGTCACCGACGTCGACCACGACCTCGGGTTCAGGCTCCTGCTGCGAACGCTCAGGGCGTACTTCGTGGACGTCAGCGAGGCCCGGAACCAGCGGCTCGTGACACTCGGCGAGCGCTTCGGCTACCACGAGCTGATCGTCGACGGGGACCTCAACGTCTCGCCGGACCTGGTGGACTGAGCCCGACATGCATGAGGGAGGACCCCCTGGGCGGCTGCCGCTGCCCGGGGGGTCCTTTGCAGCTGTCCCGATGGGGATGCCCCAGCCCGACATCGCTCCCGGGACCGTGGCGGAATCCCGCCCGGGCCACAGACGCGAGCCGAGGCCCGGTCCGGGCGAGGGTGATCGCCGACCGGTGGCCCGCACGCGGTCAGCGCAGCGCCTCACGACTCCACCAGCCCGTGGTTCGCTCCAGCCACTGGACCGCCGTGTGCACCTGGTACCCCACCTGCCCCTCGGACTCCTGGTCTGTCGCCCACTACGACTCGGGGGCTACGGCTGGGACGGCGCCCTCCGCGCGAACGCCTGTGCCTCGACGCGTAGCAGCAGGGGACGATCGTCGGTACTCCCAGCGATCTCTTCCGGTCCGACGGCGGGCAGAACCAGCAATTCATCATCGGCAGATGGAATGAGATCTGGAACTCCGTCTCCCAATTGTGCCTGGCCGTCACGGGCAGCTCCCACATCATCGGCCCCGAATCGTCATTCGAACCCTGCACCGGTCGGCCGAACGAGCACCGGCCCTCATCGTGATGTCCCGAAACGACCTGTCCTCGCACCAGGAGCTGTCTGGGGTTCAGATCATGCGGTTGAGCTGAGGTGTGAACTGATCACGCACCCGCCGGGCAGGGCCCCGTAGCCGCGACCGGCAACAAAGGCCCGATCAACATCCACGGCAAAGAGATCCGAACCCCGAACAGCTCCGAATGGGCGTGGCTGAGAACGCTTGCCGTTTTCCAGCCACACCATTCGGACCGCAGACCGGACCGGCCGGTTGCAGCCGTCGTCGCCGAGGAAAATTGCCCTGCCCTACCGGCAATATCGAAAGCGTCCATTGTCAACATGAGCACGCTGACTTAATCTCTCCTCGATCGCCCGCTTCTCCGCCCAAAGGGAGCATTGATGAGAGTTTCGAGAATCACCGCGTACACCGTCGCGGCGCTGCTCGGTACGGCGGCCGTCGCCTGCGTACCCGTCACGAGCGCGAGCGCGGCCACCAGCAGCGCGGCCCAGCCGGGATCGGTCAGGGTCGTAGCCGGGCACAACCCCCTCCTGATCAACCAGCCGTACTGGGAGTACGCGACCGGGTACGGCGCCACCCTGGCCGACGCCAAGGCCGATGCCGAGAACATCCTCAACTCCGGCTGCACCTACGGCACCAACAGCAACCCGACCGGAGTCTCGAACGGCCAGGAGTCCGACGGGTCGTGGTGGGCGTACATGAAGGCACTCTGCAGCTACGAATAGCCCCGCCGCCTCGCACTCCGCGACACGGCGCCGATAGGAGCCGACCGGTCGGACCATCGCGGTCCCGGCCGCTGAGGCCGGTGCCGTCGCCGCAGACGCGGTAACCACGGCTGCCGCCCGGGCCTGTCCGGGCGGCATGCCTGCATGTGTGAGAGGTCCCGGCGCACAGGGCGAACGTAACCTGATACGGCATCAGCAGCCGTTCGGGATTCGGATCTCTTTTTCATGCCGGCCGCTGATAGAACTGGGTGTGACGCGTTTTGATGTGACGGATTCCGAGTGGATGTTGATCGAGCCTTTGTTACCGGTTGCGGCTACCGGGCCTTTGCCCCGGCGGGTGCGGGATCAGTTCAACGGGGTGATCTGGCGTTTTCGTACGAATCCGGGTGGCGTGATGTCCCGGAGAGGTACGGGCCCTGGTCCACGGTGTACTCCCGGTTCAACAACTGGGCCAGGGCCGGGGTGTTCCAGGGGCTGATGGACGCGTTGATCGCGGAGGCCGCCGGACGTGGGGTGGCCGGCCTGGAACTGGTGAGCATGGACTCCACGGTCGTGCGCGCACACCACGACTCAGCCGGGCTGGCCGTAGCCGGGGAGACCCTGGACGCCCTCGAACGGGCACTGACCGAGGAAAAAGGGGTCCCGCTGCGGCACCAGCCGCCGGTGTGGCGGGTGGTGGTGTGCCGCAGGCCGCAGCGGACACGGTCGGGCCGGCCCAGGCGGGTGCGGACAGGGCCGCAACGCGGCGGCGGCGCCGGACCGCGCCCGGCTGAGGCGGCCAGCAGGGGCCGGCTCACTGGAGCACCTGCCTCAACACGATCGAGGCTCCGGGTCAGCCGCTGGGGTCCGCAGCACCTCCGCCTTCCGCGGTGCTGGGCTGGTGCGCGGGCGACTCCGCGATCCCGTGCCAGAACTGGACGATCATCCGCTCGAACCTGAGGCCGATCTCCAGGGCGGCCCGCTGGGGCCGTGGGTGGCCCCGGCGAAGCCGCGTGGGGCGCCGTTCCCGGCGGCCCCGAGGTCTCCGATTTCCGTCAGTTCCGCGTACCGCAGGAGGGAATCCGGGAACCTTCACCGCGCCCAGGCTCTTCGTGTGCCACCCGGGATCGCGCCGTCGGGCGAGCCGGCTGCGGATGCGCCAGAAGCAGCGGGCGGACAGCAGCCCGCCGGGAGCCGTGAAGATCACGGTCTCCAGCCGCTGGCAGGTCCGGTAGCGGTCAGCCGACTGCTCGGTGACGTCGACGCGGATGTCTCCCTTCGCCTGTCGGTCCAGGAGGCGGTGGAGCGAAGCACATACTGCGGCGGCAGGACTCGGAGGGAAAGGGAAAGGCCCAACGGCAGTTGGCGACTGCCGTCGGGCCGGTCTCAGGCGAGGAATTCCACCAGGAGGAGTGCGGCCAGCACTCCGATGCTCACAAATCCCGCCTTCCTCACAAACGCAGCCCCCATGTCCCGCTTCTCGTCCTCTCCGGCCTGAATGAAATCCGGATTCTCCAGGAGACGTTTCAGCATGGCGAGGAAGAGCGCGCCCACGATCATCGCGTCGGCAAAGAAAAGCGAGGGCGTGCCGATCGGACGGCCGCGGAGCAACGAGGTGCCGACGATCAGGGCGAACATGACCAGCGTTACCGGAATGAACGCGAGAGCGAGTTTTCTACCGGCCGCCCACCAGGCGGCCAGAACCACCAGGGCAGCGCCGGCGGCGGAAACAATCCATGCGCCCTGCTGGGACAGTTGAATCAGGGCCATGGGTTCATTTCTATGTCAGTTCGCACCCTGGTTGCGCGGCAAAAAGAGTGCGCGCCGGAATGAAATTCATGCCACACACGAAAGATGACTGGCAATGGGTATCCGGATCCCGAAGCCCCTCGACGGGCTCGACTGTCCACGGTCGGTCGATCCGGCACCGGGGCCGACGGTGTCCGTACAGGTCATGTCAGCCGCGGGGTGCGGCGGTCCGCGATGGACCGCCGCACCCCGTGCGGATCTACCAGACCGGGAGGTATTCCAGGCCCAGGAGCACGCAGATGATCGCAATGAACATGAAGGCCCCGACCTTGGCCCGTTCCTGCGGCACCTGCTCTTCGGGGTCCGCCTCGCCGCGGCCCGCCTTTCCATGAGGTCTTGGATATCGGAGCGCAGGAAAAGCATCAGGGCGCTGATACCGAGCATCATGTCCACATACAGCAGGAGGATATGCGCTCCGTGTCACCCTTGAACGCCCCGACGGGAATGATCCAGGCCGTTTCCCAGCCCGATCCCCAGCACGACCGCAGGCGGGACCTGGGCTCCGTGTAGAGAAGGAAGCTGATCACCAGGAGGAGCACGAGGCTCACCGAGGCCGCGCCGACAATGACGGGGAGAGGCAGCGCCTCAAACGCCGACTGCTTGCTCATCAGAAGATCGGGCTCTTTCCTGGATCTTGGTTCGGGTGCGGATTGAGGAAGAGTCCCGCCAGGCCACCGAGCGTACCGGGGGCGCCTACGAACAGGTTGCGAGCTTGTCGCCGGATCCCGGTTGTAGGCCGTGCGATGCGGCCTTCGCCGCCAGGCCGCTCTCCTCGATGAGCCCGGCCGCCCCATGGCTGAAGAAGCCCAGGCCCGCCCCTCGTCAGCGGCTTCTCAAGCCAACCGCCATAACCGCCGGTAATTCCCGCGATCAGCGTGACTGTACCATTCGCCTCCGCGTCCTTCCAGTCTCCACCGACTGCATAGGATGCCGTTGCCGCTGCACTGGTCATCGTGGAGAACCCTCCGAGGAACGGGCTCGCGACATCCAGGACGGGAATGGGAGCCAGTACAACTGCTGCGGCGCCGGAAATTGTACTTGCGTCCGAAAGGTAGTTTCCGAATATTCGGAAATAGTAGCTGCTCGGCGTCCACTCAAGCTTCGGAGCGGCATATCCGGTGTTGCGAGCTTCAGGTTCTCGAAGTACTTCTCCTCGGCGCTGGGCTGGTACTTGAGATAGGTGTTGTGGTAGTTGCTGTTGACCAGGTTGGCCTCGCGGCCGCCGAGGTAGATGTCGGCCATGCGGACGTTGTACTGACGGTCCCAGTACTCGTTGCTGGACTCGCCGGTGATCACGCCCTTGCCTTCGCCACTGCTGCCCGGGCCGACCGGGACGATCTCCTGAGGCTGCATCCGGCGTCGTCACCGCTGCACCCGTCGATGTACAGGCCGCTCGGGTCGCTGCTGGTCACCGGGTTGCTGCCGGCGTAGCTGTAGCCGTTGAGCTGCTGCGGGCTGGTGGGCTCGAAGACGGGTCGGGCTGATGAAGCGGCCCGTGGTGGGGTCGTACTCGCGTGCGCCCAGGATGGTCAGACCGGTGCTGGTGTCGTTGGGCGCGTTGAGGAAGCCCCGGTTGTCGACCCAGCTGGTGGTGGTGCCGCGGGGGCTCCGAAGGGGGTGAACTGGCGCCAGCTGGGGTTCTGCGCGGTGCTGTCCAGAGCGAGGCCGCTGGTGCCGTGCTGGTCGGCGATCTCGAACTGGTAGTTGGCGCCGGCGGCGGTGCGCACGGCGGTACCTCCGCCGGGCAGGGTGTAGTCCCGGACGCCGGTGACGGTGCTGCCGGTGAGGATGAGTTCTTCGCCGGGCAGGTAGGGTGGTGTTCGTCGGGTCCTTCTGGAGCAGGACTGTGCCGTCGGCGTCGTAGACGAAGCTGCTGCTGCCTGCGGTGCCGCCGGTGATGGAGGTGAGCCGGCCGTCGTCGGACCAGTTCAGCGTCTGGGTCCCGGTGCCCGGCGCGGTACGGCTGGTCATGTCGCCGTCGGCGTCGTAACTGTAGGCGGTGCCGGTGCTGCCGCCGGTGGTGGAGGTGGAGGTCAGCGTGTCGGGCTGGCCGGAACCGTTGCCGTTGTAGGTGTATCCGGTCGTGCTGTCGGTGCCGCCGGGTGGAGTGGTCGGTCTCGGCCTGCCGGTTGCCGAGGGTGTCGTAGGTCCAGCTGGTCCAGTAGGCGCCGCCGGGTATCTGGTCGCCGACCGTGGCGGAGTTACCGCTGGTCGGGGTGGCGGCGGCAGGAGTCGGTCGCGGTCCACGCCTGGGTGAGGTGGTCGAGCTGGTCGTACTGGTAGCACTGGGTCTCACTGGTCGCCGCGGATCCCAGGCGGGTGCTGGTCTGCTCGGTGATGTTCCCGGCCGGGTCGTAGGTGTAGCTCTCGTCGTCCACGTCGGCGGGTGGCCGTCTGCCGGGTGACCAGCTGGTCCGTCAGGTTGCCGGTGTGGGGTCGTAGGTGTCGGTGAGGTAGGCCTCGCTGTTCGCTGTGCCGATGGCCTCCTGGGTGATCCGGCCGTAGGCGTCGTAGCTGGTGCTCTGGGCGTAGGGGTTGCTGCCGCCGACCCCGCTGGGCAGGTCCAGGGCGCCGGTGTAGGTGTGGTTGACGGTCTCCAGCGGCAGGCCGCCCGCGGCCGGGTACTGCTCTGCGGACAGCAGGCCGGTGGTGGGGGTGTAGGCGTCCTGGAAGGTGTAGGTACCGGCCAGGGCCCCTTCCGCGGACGGGATGGTGACGGTCTCACCCTTGGACTCGCCGAAGACGTTGAAGCCCAGGGCCTGGGTGGTGTACGCGGCGCCGTTGTTGTAGGCGGTCTGGGTGGTGAGCTGTCCGACGGGGTCGGTCATGCCCGCCACGGCGCTGTTGGAGTTGTCGTACGTCCAGGAGGTGAGTTCGTTGGCTGTGCTCTGGCTGCCGGCCGGGCTGTCGTACTCGCCGGTCTGGCGGCCGAGGGCGTCGTAGGTGTAGCTGACCGTCTTGCCGCGGGCGTCGGTGCTCTGCTGGAGGTTGCCGTCGGCGTCGTAGGTCATGGAGCTGGCGCCGGCGTCGGGTCGCTCTTGGCGGTGGTCTGGCCGAGCAGGTTGATCGTGCTGGTCCAGGTGCTGCCGCCGGCGGTGACGGTGTTCTGGTTGCCGGGCGTCGTATCCGTAGCCGGTCACCTGCGGGGTGCCGCCGGACACGGTCCAGATGCCGGTGAAGGTGTTGCCGGGGTGTTGAGCGTGGGGTTGCTGGTGTACTCGTCGAGTTCGACGGTGCGGCCGAGGGCGTCGGTGACCGTGCTCTTGGTGGTGCCGCCGCTGGGCGGGATCACGGTGGTGCGGTCGCCGTTGTAGACGGTGGTCGTCGCCGAGACCGCGAGGTTGTCCTTCTCGGAGGTGTCGACCACGACCCGGCCGAGCCCGTCGTAGGTGTAGTAGTCCTGGCTCGGGACTTCGTCCTTGAGGTTGGCCGCGGACACCAGGGTGGTGTTCGGGCCGGTGGAGTCCCACCAGCCGTTGTAGGTGGCCGACTTCCAGCCGCGGGTGTCGTAGAAGGTGTCGGTGACCATACGACCGCCCGTGGGGGTCGAGGTCTGCGTCTGCCGGGGCGCATCATGGCGTCGTAGATCTCGGTGGAGACCACGTACCCGGACTCGTTGTTGAGCGTGTCCGTGGTCACCGCGGTGGTTCCGGTGTCCGAGACCGCGTAGGTGTAGGTGGTGTTGGCCGGGGTCGTGGTGGCGCGCGAGTCGCGCCACACCGAGGTCAGCCGCCCCAGGGTGTCGTAGTGGTCGGTGGTGAGGACCCCGTTGGCGTCGGCGGACGTCAGCGTCAGATCCCGGGCCGGGTCGATCGTGGTGGAGGTGCTCTGGCCCAGCGGGTTGGTGGTCTTGGTGCCGGTGACCAGCCCGTTGGCGTCGGTGGTGTAGGCCGCCGTGGTCTTGTTCCCGGCGGCGTCGTAGGACGCCGTCACCAGTCCGACCGGGTTGAAGACCTGGGCCTTGGTGGTCTTCCAGACGAAGGCCCCGCCGGTGTAGTCGGAGGCGGTCTGGCTGACGGACACCTCACCCAGGGTCGGTGCGGTGGTCTGCGGGAAGGCCAGCGTGCTCCAGGAGGAGGGGTTGGCCGCGTCGGTGGCGTCGTCGTAGAAGTTGCGGGTCGCGGAGACGACCTGACTGGGGCGGGAGACCGAGGCCGGTGCGGTGAGGGTGTTCACGGAGCCGGGCACGCTGCTGGTGCTGCCCTCGGTGAAGCCGCCGCAGGCGACCGCGTCGGTCTCGGTGAGCGAGGGCAGTGCGACCAGGTTGGCCGCCGCGTTGGACGCGGCGTAGCTGCTGGTCGTGCAGCGGTCGTCGGCGGCCACGACCGGCACGGTGTGGCTGTACTGGGCGATCGGCTCAGCGAAGGCCGGGTCTGTGCTGCCGGTGTCGTAGCTGGTGTCGGTCTCGTTGACGCGCCAGGTGGTGCTGCCGGTGGAGGTCAGCGCCTGGCGGGTCCAGCTCTCCACCGGCACGGCGGCGTTCGCGGTCAGCGCCGGCAGGCCGGTGCGGGTGCGGGTGGCCAGGGCCGGAGAGACCCAGTAGGAGGTGATGGTGGAGTGGTCGACCGGGCCGCCGGAGCCCAGATAGCCGGTGGACTCCAGGACGTCACCGGCCAGCTGGTCGGTGTCGTCGTGGACGCCGCCCTGGGAGTCGGTGACACTCACCGCGGTGGTGTTGTCGTCGTCCGACATGCCCTGGTAGTAGTGCACTTCGGACTCGGTCTGCGGGTCGTTGACGCCGTCGCCGGTGTAGGTCTTCACATCGGCGTAGCCGCGCCACTGGCCGTAGGTGCGGTACTTGGGCTTGACCAGTTCGTTGTCGTCGTAGTGCCAGGCGGGACCGCTGTAGGTGTAGGAGGTGGCCTGGACCGGGGCGCCGCCGGTGGGGTCGGTCTGGGTGACCTTCTGGACCACGTACTTGTTGAACCAGTCCATGATCGGGGCGGTGTAGCCCTGCGGGGTCCAGGAGACCGGGTAGCAGGAGGTGGTGTTCGCCGAGGGGCTGGTGGTCACCGGAGCGGTGCAGGGATTGGTCTGCCCGTACTGCACACCGATCACGGATCCCGACTCGGTGGTGATCGAGCTGACCCGGAAGCGGTAGAGCGGGGGCAGGCCGTCGGTGACGGTGTCCACCCGGTTGGGCAGGTCGACCGCGCCGAAGGTCACGGCGGGCAGCGCGATCGGGGTGGTGGAGCCGCCGCCCAGGGCGTCGGAGCCGGTGCGGGTGATGGACTGGAGCCACAGGGTGGCGTTGCCGTCGCCGGCCACCGGCATGGTCTGGTTCAGCGCCCAGGAGTCCACCGGCAGGTACTTGGCCTGGGCCGCGGAGTACTGCTCGGTCGCGATCGAGGTCAGCCGCACCGTGGAGAAGTACGAGGGCCGTTGACACTGCACGAGGTGGTCGAGGAGCAGACCAGGTCGAACGGGACGTCGGGCCAGTTGGCCTTGGTGGTGGAGCTGAGCGGGTCGCAAACTGGAGGCACCCAGCACGCAGCGGTCACCGGTGGTCAGCAGGACCTTGTCGGGCACGGTGCCGTAGGCGTTGCCGTCGGTGAAGCCGTAGTCGATGTGGTCCAGGTGCGAGTCGCGGACGTAGGAGACCGGGTGCTGCTGTTGTCCGCACCGTACTTGTTGGTGTCCTGCTTGTAGTAGTAGGCCATCGCGTTGCCGTGGACGTCCTTGACGTAGTCCAGGTGCCAGCGGTAGGCGGTGGTGCAGCCCGAGGTGGCGAAGGTGCTCTTGTAGCAGGGGTCGCCGGAGTGCGCGGAGTACACCTGGGTGGTGTCCACCGAGTTGGTGGTGGGCTTGCCGGTGGCCCAGCCCGGGAGCTCGTTGCGGCCGAACTCGTAGACGTCGCCGTTGGTCTCGGTCAGCGTCCAGTAGTCGGTGTTGTAGGTCCCGGTCCCGTTGTTCGAGTTGGTGACGTGCTTGATGACGTCACCACCGCCGTCGGCCGCGGTGAAGGTGCCCTTGGCCGAGTCGTAGACCAGCTGGTCGAGGCCCCGTTGAGCGACAGGGTCAGGATCTCGCCGTCCCAGCACTCGTCGCTGGTCGAGCTCGGCGAGGCGGTGCCCTCCGGGCTGTCCGAGCAGGGGATGAAGGACTGCTCGATGTAGGAGTCGGGCATGCTCCAGCCGTCACCGATCCAGCCGGCCTGGGCGTTGGTGGCGGAGGTCTCGCCGTCCACCGACCCCGAGTCGTAGTCCAGGGACAGCTTCGGGCTGAGGCTGGACGGGCTGTCGGGAACGGTCAGCGGGTAGGAGTAGTCGTACGAGCCGCCTGAGCTGCCGGCGCTCCAGGACCCGGAAGGCTGAAGCGTGGTGGCGGAGAAGTTGCCCGAGGGCCCGCCCCCGTCGCCCTCGGTCGAGCCGGAGACCGCCGCCAGGACCATGCCCGTCGCGGCGGCCTGCGGTGCGGCAGCCGCGCTCAGCCGGGTGTACGACGCCTGGACCGCGGCGTCCTTGCTGCCCTTGCCCGCGGTGGCCGCCGCGGCGGGTGCACTGCCGGTGAGCTGGATCCGCGCGGTCAGCGTCTTGGCCGCGGCGTTGTTGCTGGAGGCCAGCGGGTCTGCTTGTCGCAGGCCGGGGCCTGGGGGGTCGTCAGCGCGCAGGCGGGCAGTTCCACCAGGTGCAGCCGCCCGCCGTAGCCGGCGCCGTAGGCCTGGGCGAAGGAGGAGTAGTCCAGGTGGACCTGTGCCGGGCCCTTGCCCGGCCCGGTCGCCGTCAGCTGGAACAGGACGCCGTTCACTCCGGCCCTGGTGGCCGCGGCCTGCCCCTGGACGGATATGTCCACCGCCCGGGGGCCCGCATAGGGGGCCTTCCCGGCTGTGACCGGCTGGACCGACACCGGGCCGGTGGCGGCCTCGGCGGCAGCGCCGGTGCCGCTCGGCGCAAGCCGGGCACCGGTGACGCTCGACGCGGAGGGCCAGCTTGCCGCGGTCGGCTTGTAGTTCCGGTCGGCCGCGCTGTGCGGGGTGGTGAAGTGCGAGGGCACCGGCACCACGCCCTTCACGGCCGCAGTCGCGGTGGTCTTCGGCGGGTGGGCCTGATGTGTGGGGGCGAACTGTGCGGCCGAAGCCAGCCCCGGTGAGGCCCCCAGAGATAGCGCACACAGCGCCGCTGTCAGTACTGCCTGTATCGTCCGGCGTTCGCGCCGGGTCGATCCCCGCCCTGCCTTGTGCACTTTTCCTCATCCTGCCAAAAGAGCGTGCGATCTCCGCACCTGACGCCATGCCACAGCGATCTACCTGGGACAGGCGAGTGAACACTCTCATACGGAACTCACAGTTCCAGTTTCGATTCGATCACGATCGACGAGCGAATCACTCAATTCCGGACATCGCGCACCGCGTTGGCAGGGACGGGCATGACGATGTCCCAGAAGCGCCTGCTCGGCGCCGAGCCCGTCGGCCAGGATCCGGTGGGCTCCCGAACGAAAGTGGTCGAACTGTGTCCTCCTCACCCCCGGACGGCGACTCACCCGCCGTGTCCTCAGCGCATCGGCGGCGCTGAGCGTTCTGATAGCCGCCGCCGGCACCCTGCAGGCCCAGCCGGCCTCCGCAGACACGGCCGCCCCGCCCGCGAGCGCCCAGGTCGCCACCCAGCTGAGCGTTGAACAGGCATCGGCACAGGCCCAGGCGACGGGCAAGGACGTGGCGGTCGGCGCCGCCACCACGGACAGCAGCACCACCACCGCCCATCCCGACGGACATTCACCGTCAGCCAGTCCCTGGCCCGGTGCGCAAGAACGTCGGCGGAAGCTGGCAGCCGCTGAACCCCGACCTGGTCAAGAACCCGGACGGCTCCATCTCCACCGCTGTCACCAGCAGCGACCTGACCCTGTCCAGCGGAGGCAGCGGTCCCCTGGCGACGATGAACAGCCAGGGCAGGCAGCTGGCTGTCAGCCTGCCGATGTCCTGCCCTCCCCCACTCTCGCCGGGGCCACGGCCACCTACAGCAACGTCCTCAGCGGTGTCGACCTCGACGTGACGGCCACGCCGCAGGGCAGCTTCTCCGAAGTCCTGGTCGTCAAGAACGCGGCCGCCGCGGCCGACCCCGCGCTGAAGTCGCTGACCCTGGCCACACAGACCACCGGCGTGACACTGACCTCCGACGCTGCCGGCAACCTGACGGCCTCGGACCCGCAGCACCAGCCGGTGTTCACCGCTCCCGCCCCCACCATGTGGGACTCCGCCACCGCCGCCGCGTCCTCCCCCAGCCCCACCCCCAGTGCAAGCACGGCCTCCTCGGCAGGCACGGCCGCGCCGAACGCGCGGGCACGGGCACTGGTGCGGTCCAACGACACGGTGCAGGACCCGATCACCGGCCAGCAGGTCGACTCCGCCAGCGGACTGCCGGTCTCCTCCTCCGCCGCCAGCCCCGGCGAGGGCGCGCACACCGCCGCCATCGCCGCGACCGTCTCCGGGGACGACATCAAGCTCACCCGGCCGCCTCGCTGCTGACCGGCTCCAGCACCGTCTACCCGGTGTACGTCGACCGAGCTTCAACCCCCTCGGCCTCGAGCCCGCTGCAGGCCTGGACGCAGACCAACTCCTACTACCACTCGGCCAGCTACTGGAAGTCCTCGGACCTGCTGCGGGTCGGTGACCAGGCCTGGGAGTCGCCCACCTTCGTCGCCCGCTCGTTCGTGCAGATCGGCGTCCCCTCCCAGGTCTACGGCTCCCAGATCCTCAGCTCCCAGCTGAACTTCACCGAGGAGTGGTCGCCCGACTGCACCGCCACCGGGGTCCAGCTCTACCAGTCCGGCGCCATCAGCTCGGCCAGCACCTGGGACAACGCCCCGGCCCTGGCCGGCCAGGTCGGCGCGACCGCGACCGTCGCCCACGGCTACAACTCCTCGTGCCCGGCCGCCGGTGTCGGGTTCGACATCTCCAGCGCCATGACCTCCGCCGCCAACGGCAAGTGGCCCAACATCACCTTCGGGCTGCGGGCATCCGACGAGAGCGACCCCAACGGCTGGAAGGAGTTCGCAAACACCATCAGCGTGTCCACGACCTACGACCACGCCCCAGCACCCCGACCGCCCTGAGCACCTCCCCCGCCACCAGCTGCACCGGAGGCGGAGTGGTCGGCGACGGCGAGGTGTCGCTGTACGCCCGGCTGTCCGACCCCGACGGCGGCACCCTGGGGCGACCTTCACCGTCACCCGCGGCACCGACAAGAAGGTCGTCGCCACCAGCAACTCCAACCTGCTGACCGTCGGCTCCAACGGCACCATCGACTACCAGCTCAGCCAGGCCGCCTGGAAATCGTGGGCCGGTAAGACGGCCACCGCTCCCGGCACGGCCACGCCCTTCACCTGGACGGTCCAGTCGACCGACTTCAAGCTCAACAGCACCACCACCACCCCCTGCACCCGACACCGCCCGGGCACCCCGGTCCCCACACGGCGTCGAGCTCTCCGCCTACGGCTCGGGCAGCAACCCGGCGACCTTCGGCACCACCAACACCCCATCGGCGTGACCTTCAGCACCCCCACCGGCACGACCGCCGCGGCCGGGTTCGTCTACGAGGTCAACAGCGGTGCGCCCAGGACCGTGTCCGCGGCCAACGGCAGCGCCACTGTCACCATCACACCGACCCGCCCCACCAACACCCTGACGGTCACCGCGGTGTCCGCCAGCGGCAACTACGCCGCCCAGGCCGCCAGTGCCACCTTCAACTCCACCATCAACTCCACCCAGCAGGCCGACCAGGACCTGACCGGCGACGGCATCCCCGACCTGATGACCGTCGGCGGCCAGAACGGCCTCGCGCCGGGCCTGTGGCTGTCCCCCGGGCAGGCCGCCACCGGCCGCAGGACCGGGACCGGGCACGTCAGCGGTTCCATCAGCGACCTGGGCATCAACGGCAGCGGCATCAGCACGACCGGCCCCAACGGCCTGGGCTCGCCCTCGGACTACAACGGCGCCACCGCCTTCTCCGGCCAGTTCACCGACGACGGCCTTCAGGACGTCTTCGCCTACTACCCTCCACCGGCGTCGGCGAGGGTCCTGAACGGCAACGGTGACGGCTCGCCACTGACCATCGCCGACAGCACCACCGCCAACGGCCTGTACCCGCCGTTCGGCTCGGCGCTGAACCCGCTCCAGCTCGCCAACGCCGGCTTCACCAGCCACAGCACCACCGGCGGCAACAGCTCCCCCTACGCCGACCTGATCGGCACCGAGGACAACGGGGCAGGCACCGGCACCGACACCCTGATGCTCTTCCCCAGCGCGGGGTTCACCGGCTCCTTCAACCCCGTCGCCCTGGACAACCCCGCACCCGCGAGTGACCCCGACTGGGCGGACTGGACGCTGACCAGCACCCAGCTGCCCAGCACCGTCACCAGCCCCAACACCCCCGGCACCGCGATGTTCCTGTGGAACAAGAAGAGCGGGGAACTCGACCTGTGGGAGGGGCTGAGCCAGTCCACCGACACCGCCAACGGACAGCCGGACATCAGCTACACCCCGTTCCAGATCGCCACCGGCTGGAACACCGGCAAGTCCATCACCCTGCAGGCGGCCGACATCAACGGTGACGGCACCCCCGACCTGTGGGCCGTCGGCAACGCCACCGGCACCACCAGTGCCGGCACCGAGACCGCCTACCTGTTCGGCAACCTGACCACCGCCGGCCCGGCCACCGTCACCACCTCCAGCGACGTCCTGGCCACCGACACCCACAGCTGGGCCCTGAACGACAACACCTCCGGCGCCACCAACAGCACCGGCACCCAGCCCGCCGACACCACCGGCGGCACAAGCCTCACCGGCACCAGCGGCGCGACCTGGAACAGCGGCGACCTGTTCAGCCCCGACGTGACCCTGGACGGCAAGACCGGCACGCTCACCGCCCCGGCCCCGCCCTGTCCGTCAACAGCAACTTCACCGTCTCGGCCTGGATCAAACCCAACGCCGACGGCGGCGTCGCCCTCTCCCAGCCGGGCACCCACTCCTCCGGGATGATCATCTACCCGGACACCGGCACCAACCAGTGGCACTTCTGCCTGGCCACCGGCGACACCACCGCCTGGAGCTACAACTGCGCCTCGGGCGCCGCCGCGCCGGTGCAACTCGGCACCTGGGTGCACATCACCGCCACCTACAACACCAGCGGACGCATGGCCCTGTACATCAACGGGATCAACGTCGCCACCACCACCCACACCGCACTCAGCCCCGACCCGTTCACGGGCAAGTTCACCATCGGCGACTACCTCTACAACAACGCCGCCAGCTCCTACTTCAACGGCCAGATCTCCCAGGTCGAGACCTGGAACCAGACCCTCACCCCCACCCAGGTCGCCGGGCTGTCCAACACCACCCAGGACGCCGTCTTCGCCGCCAACAGCGCCACCTACCCCAGCGGAAGCTCCTGGAACGTGGGCGTCAACACGATGACCTTCAACCAGGGCCAGATGACCGTCACCGTCGCCGGCACACCCCTCTACCAGGTAGGCACGCCGACCAGCCCTGGCGCGGTGCTCACCCTGCAGAGCGACGGCAACCTCGTCGCCTACGACAACGCTGCCGACGCCGCAGCCGCCAACGGCACCGGAGCCCTGTGGTCGACCAAGACCGACGGCAGCACCGCCGACACCAAGGGATCCGCCATGCTGCTGCAGGCCGACGGAAACCTCGTCATCTACGCGGCAGACGGCGCAGTGGTGTGGGCCTCGGCCACCAACAACCCCGGGGCCGACCGCTGGCAGCTCAACGGCACGGCCGCTGACTCGGCCGGGACCAACACCGGCATCGCCAGCAGCAGCGTCACCTGGGGCCCCGACCGCAACGCGAATGCCGGTGCGGCCGCCGTCCTCAACGGGACGGACTCGGTCATCCGGGCCGCGGCACCGGCGGTCGACACCGCACAGAGCTACACCGTCTCCGCCTGGGTGAAGCTCAACGCCCTCGGCGGCACCCAGATCGCTCTCGGCCAGGGGACCATCGCCCACCAGGCCTTCTACCTCGGCTACCACGACACCAACGGAGGCTGGATCTTCCAGACCACCACCGCGGACGGCAGCGCGACCACCAGCTTCCCCACCGCCTCCGCACCCGCGACCGCCGGTGTCTGGACCCACCTGGTGGGCGTCTACAACGCCACCAACGGCGCCATGACCCTCTACGTCAACGGCGTCGCCAAGGGCACGTCCACCAACACCACCCCGCAGTACGTGCCCTCCGGGGTCCTCACCGTCGGCGCCGTCCAGGCGGCCGGATCCACCGCGATCTACGGTCAGATGGCCGGTAGCGTCAGCGACGTCCGCACCTACCCCAACGCCCTCACAGCCGGCCAGGTCGCGGACATCTACAACTCCTGAACCACCACCGACCGCAACGGCTCCGGCTCCCGCACCGCGCGGGGGGCCGGAGCCGTTTGCCCTGTGAAACACCGGCAACCGCTCCCGGCAGGACGGCCTCGAACACGTCGGCGGGAGGTTCAGGTCAGGGCTCATCCCTGGCAGCAAGGCCGTTCCAGCCCCAGCGGGGAGTAGGCCCGGGGTCACCGAGGTCCTCGTCGACCGGGCCGGCGGAAGCGTCACGGGCGATCCGGGTACCCCAGTCGAAGTACTCGATGACCCGGCGGCGCAGCAGTTCGTCGTCCGGAAGTTCCTTCTCGACGGCGCTGGTCATCAACTCCATCCAACGCAGGCGCTGCTCCTCGGTGATCGACAGCCCGAGATGCGCGCGCAGGAGGGCCTGGTGGCCGCCGAGTTCGTCGGTGAAGCGGGCGGGCCCGCCGAAGATCTCAGCGAGCCAAACAGCAACGTGCTCGACATGGACGGGTGTGAAGTCGACGAAGACCGGCGCGAGCAAGGGGTCGGCAAGGACCCTTTCGTAGAAGGTACCGCTCAGCCGCCGGAGACCATCCATCCCGCCGATGGCCTCGACCAGGGTTCGGGAACGCTCAGTCATGCTGCTCCTCCTGGGCTCAGGGCCGTCCGTTCGTAGGACTTCATCTTCTCCCCGCGGGTCTGCTCGCAGCTCCATTTCCCGGCGGACAGCCGATCGTGCCTCCGCTCGGGCCCTGGCCCCACCTGCCCGCTGCTGCCTCAGGGATCGACGCGGATGACCCCGGCGATTCCCACGGCTCCGGACCGGCTGGGCACCGCGACCGATACTCCCCGCTCGTTTGTCCGACTGTCGTAATACCCCTGGGGGGTATGCTTGTCCCGTCCTCGGCCGACGCGAGGCGGCCTTCGACCTCAGGGGCGACGATGCACGCGATCCTGCACGCACTGTCCATCACCGGCTCGATGACCTGGGAGATCACCTGGGCGCTGATCCTGGGCTTCGCCCTGTCCGCCGTGGTCCAGGCGGTGATCCGCAAGTCCACGATCGTCCGGCTGCTGGGCGACGACCGGCCCAGGACCCTTGCCCGGGCCTCCCTGCTCGGCGCAGCCTCGTCGTCCTGCTCCTACGCGGCGGTGGCGCTGGCACGCTCGCTGTTCCGCAAGGGCGCGAACTTCACTGCCGCGATGGCCTTCGAGATCGCCTCGACCAACCTGGTGGTCGAGCTCGGGGTGATCCTGGCGCTGCTGATGGGCTGGCAGTTCACTGCCGCCGAGTTCGTCGGCGGACCCGTCATGATCGTGGTACTGGCCGTGCTCTTCCGGGTCTTCCTGCGCGACAGGCTCCTGCGCGGGGCCCGCGAGCAGGCCGACCGCGGTGCGGCCGGTTCCATGGAGGGCCATGCGGCGATGGACATGTCCGTGCAGCGCGAGGGTACTTTCGCCGAGCGGCTGCTCTCCCGCGAGGGATACACCTCGGTGGCGCACGTGTTCGTCATGGAATGGGCCGCGATCCTGCGCGATCTGGTGATCGGCCTGCTCATCGCCGGAGCCGTCGCCGCCTGGGTGCCCGACTCCTTCTGGCGCGCCTTCTTCTTCAACGGCCACCCGCTCGCATCCAAGATCTGGGGCCCGGTCATCGGCCCGCTGGTCGCCGTCGTCTCCTTCGTCTGCTCGATCGGCAATGTCCCGCTGGCCGTGGTGCTGTGGAAGGGCGGGATCAGTTTCGGCGGCGTCGTCTCCTTCATCTTCGCCGACCTGCTGATCCTGCCCATCCTGAGCATCTACAAGAAGTACTACGGCTGGCGGATGACCGTGTTCCTTGCCGCCACTTTCTACACCGCCATGGTCACGGCCGGGTACGTCGTCGAATTGACCTTCGGCGGCCTGGGCCTGATCCCCGACCAGGCCTCCGCCAGGATCCCGACGGAGGGGGTGAGCTGGAACTACACCACGTTCCTCAACATCGCCTTCCTCGTCCTTGCCGCCGCCCTGGTCGTGCGATTCCTGCGCACCGGCGGGCGCGCGATGCTGTCGATGATGGGCGGCTCCCCCGACACCGGCCACACACCCGGCCACGACCAGACGCACAGCGCGGAGCAGCACCCCGATCCCGCCGCGCACATGGATCACCACCACCACGGCCACACGACCGACCCCGGCAAGGAGCACCGCCGCTGAGGCAACGAAAGACCCTGGACCCACCAAGTGCGGCGAGCGACGGGGGCCGCCCTCCCATGACCGGCCCGAGCACGGGGGGCATCCGAATCCGAAGCCCCCGGCCTCGCGCTCTCATGCGTCGCCGGCGGCGGTGGAGTACGAGCGGGGCGTTCAAGCGGTCGTGGCTGACTTCTCCAGGAGTTCGGTGGTGGCCTCCCACAGTCGGCGTTCCCGGTCGCGGTCCTGGGCGACGGGCTGTACCTCGGTCAGCTTCTCCCGCACCACGAACGCACCGTCGCGCAGGCCCGCCCACTTGTCGTCGAGCGCGATCGAGGCCAGCGCCGGTCCGGAACGCTCCGGGGTGGCCACGCCGGGCAGGTGCGCGATGCCGCGCGAGATCGCCTGGAAGGAGGCGGGCGCCTCACGGCCCAGTCCGGTTCCGGGCATCCAGCCGGGTTCGAACACCGAGACGCCGATACCGGTCCCGATCCGCCGCTGGAGCTCATGGGCGTAGTACAGGATCGCCAGCTTCGCGTTGGAGTAGGCGACGCCCGAGGCGTCCATGCCCCGGCTCTTCTCACCCGTCGCGGGCCGGGCCATCTCGACGGGGTCGCCCACTGCGCACCGGGCACACCGAGCAGCCGCCGGTACAGGTTGACGTGGTAGGTGTTCGAGCCGAGCAGCACGATGCGCGCGGGGGAAGTGAACGAACCGAGCAGGGCGCCGATGAGCTGGGCGTGCGCGAGGTAGTTCACAGCGAACGTCAGCTCGTACCCGTCGGCGGAGGCGACCCGGGTGTCAGCCGACATGAGGCCGGCGTTGGCGACCAGCGCCCGCAGGGGCCCTACCGTTCCGCTTTCGAGCAGGTGCCGCGCGGCAGCGGCCGCGGTCCGCACCTCGGCGAGCCGGGACAGGTCGCAGCCGAGCTCGTGGACCGTCGCGCCGCGGGCGCGGGCCTCGTCGGCCACTTCCGCCAGTGCCGTTCCGGCGCGGCCCACCAACAGCAGATCGGGACGTTCGTTGTCCGAGCGGCCCGCCATGGCGAGGGTGGCAGCACGGCCCAGACCCCCGGTCGGGCCGGTGATCAGGACGGTTCCACGTCCGGTGGCAGTCATCTGTACCTCCGTTGTTTCCCATGCCTCTGGTCGTCAGCCGGGTTCGCCGTCGTCATGAACACCGCCGCCCTGCTCGCGCCGTGGACGATCGCGGAGAGGCTGTCCATGGACCGCGATTCGCCCCGGTGATCAATGCCGTAGTCATGACCTCAGCCTGGCCCGGCCACGGCCGCCCAGCCAGACGCCCCGTTGTCCTGGGAACAGCAGGGCCAGGACAACCGCGGTGGCCTCGCGCACACTGGAGAAATGCAGGAGAACTGGGAGTTCGGCCGGCTGGTACGCCAGTGGCGCGACCGGGTCGCCCCCGAAGCGGTCGGCGTGCCGACGGGCCGCCGCCGGCGAGCCAGCGGGCTGCGCCGCGAAGAACTCGCCGCGCTCGCCGGGATATCGACCGACTACCTCACCCGGCTGGAGCAAGGGCGGGCGACCGCGCCCTCGGCACAGGTCGTCGAGGCGCTCGCACAGGCGCTTCGTCTCCCCGACACGCAGCGCGACCTGCTCTACCGGCTGGCCGGCCACGCCGCACCCGGGCCCGACGTCGTCCCCGCGCGCGTCACACCGAGCGTGCAGCGGCTGCTCGACCGCCTGGCGAACACCCCGGTCGCCGTCTACGACGCCACCTGGACGCTGGTGCGCGCCAACGCTCCCTACGACGCGCTCATGGGCGAGACCTCGACCTGGCACGGCATCGAACGCAACGCCATCTGGCGCAACCTCCTCGGGCCCGGCAACCGCACCGAGCACACCGCGCAGGAACAGGCCGAACATGAGGCACGACTTGTGGCCGACCTGTGTCTGACCGCCTCCCGCTACCCGGCCGACCGAGCGCTGCGCGGGCTCATCGACAAGCTCGCGGACGCCAGCTCCCGCTTCGCGGAACTCTGGGACTCCGACGCCCCGCCACCGCTGCCCGACACCTCGAAGCGCAAGGTCATCGACCACCCCGCGGTCGGCCGGATCACACTCGACTGCGACACACTCATCGTCGCCGTGGACGACCTGCGGATCATGGTCTACACCGCGGAGCCCGGAACCGCGGACGCCGAGCGCCTCGCACTCGCCGTCGTTCTCGGCACCCAGGCGTTCGTCGAGTAGGCGCCACCGGCCGGCCCCGGCACCGACGCCCCGTCGGGGAGGATCATCGTTGGGGAGCTCGTGCACGAGTCGCGCCGATGTCCTCCGACGCCAAGGCCCTGGCTACAGCCCGCGAACGGCGACTCCCGTGCTCCCAGCCCGAGCGGGCACGAGCCCGGAGCATCGGCGACCGGCGACGCGGCGAGGCGCATGCCCCCAACACCTGGGACCAGTTGGACCAGGCAAGATCCAATGGACCTGCCCTGAGCGCGAGCCCAACCGCGAGGCGGCCCGACGCCTCGGTCGAGGCCCGATGGGACCATCACGAAGAGTAACTTGTCAGTGGCTCGGCGTAGGGTGGCGCCATGGCTTGACAGCTACGAAGGAGGACGTCATGGCAGGCAAGGCCAGCATCGTTTTCGCGCACGGACTCTGGGCCGACGGGTCGTGCTTCAGCAAGCTCATCCCCACCCTGCAGGCCGAGGGCCACCAGGTCTACAGCTCACAGCACGGCCTGGACTCCCTGGAGGGCGACGTCGCGTGCGTCACCCGGGCCATCAACCACGTGCCCGGCCCGGTCGTGCTCGTCGGCCACTCCTACGGCGGGACGCTGATCACCAAGGCGGGCGTGCACGACCGCGTGGGCGCCCTGGTCTACATCTCCGCGCTCGCGCCCGACGAGGACGAGACCTCGCAAGGCCAGCAGGAGAAGTTCCCCGGCACCCCCGTCTTCAAGCACCTGGACGTCGTCGATGGCCGCCTCTGGCTGCTTGAGGCGGGCATCGGCGACTTCTGCGGCGATCTGCCCGCGGCCGAGCAGCAGCTGGTCCTGGCGACGGGCGCGGTACCGGTCGCCGACCTGTTCGCCCAGCAGGTCCCCGGCACCGCCTGGCGTACGAAACCGAGCTGGTACATCGTCGCGAACAACGACCGCACCGTGAACCCGGAGCTGGAGCGCGCCGCCGCCGAGCGCATGGGCGCGAAGACCTACAGCGTGGACAGCAGCCACGTGCCCATGCTGTCGCACCCCGATTTCGTCCTCGACGTCATCCGCGACGCCGCGAAGGCCCTGGAGGCATAGCTACTTGATCCGGAAACTCGACGGCCTGGCACTCCGCTGACTGGAGCGCCCCAGGCTGTCCGGTCAGTTCTGCCATCCGGGGGAGGTCGTAGGCGAAGATCCCGCGTCAGACCCAGCGGTATGCGCCGGCCAGGCCGCGCAGGCGAGTACGGCCGCGGCCGAAGGCGTGCCTGAGCCGGCTGATGCGGGCCTCGGCGCCGGCCCTCCCCTGCCGACCCAGTTCAGCCGATGTCCGGCGAGCCGCGGAACGCCCCGGCCAGCACGGGGACCAGCCACCGCTCGATCTGCTCGGGGGGCTCGGTGGCCAGTTCGGCACCGATGGGCGCCAATGCGAGCCAGTTCAGCAGACCGGCCGCACACCGGATGCGGAAGTCCAACTCCTGCCCGCCCACTCCGGGAAGGTTCGCCGAGAGCTTTCCGACCAGGTCCCGCCGGGACTGCTGGAACTTCGCCGTCAGCCGATCCCAGCCCTCGGGGGGTCGATCCCGACTCGCGCTACCGTCCGTATGACCGCGAGATCCGGTCCACCGGCCGCCAGTGCGCGCATCATCGGCCTGGTGAAGGCCGCAGCCAGATCCTCGATGCTCGACGTGGCGTCAAGCGAAGCGACCTCGTTGATCTGCGCGTCCAGATACTGTTCCAGTGCGTGCTCGATCGCCGCATCGCACAGCGTCTTCAGCGACCCGAAGTGGTAGCTCACCGCGGAGACATTGGCTCCGGCGTGGTCGGTGATCTCACGGAGGGTCACACCCTCCTGCCCGCGTTGCGCGAGCAACTCCACTGCGGCGGCCAGCAGGCCGTCCCGCGTCCGCTGACCGGCCTCGCGGCGCTGATCCGCCCGTTCTGTCGCCATGGACATATTCAAACAGTCGATTGATTTAACCGTCAAGCGGACCGTCGCGCGTGACTCCCTCCGCACTCCGTCGCATCGCCCGCCGGACCCTCCCGCAGGCGATCGCAGACAGCCGGGGGTCACGCCAGGACACACTGGGTCCGCCAGCCCCCCTCACATCACCCGCCGGGCCTCCGCCCCCGCAGGCCGAGCACCGGCCGCCCACTGACCATCCATCAGCCGGCCCATCAGACAGGCGCATCCGGCAGGCGCATCCGACGGCATTAAATCAATCATTCGCTTGACGAGTTCGACTCGCCGCTCATACAGTCAAGCAAGCGTTTGATTTGAGAGCGCCGCACACGGCGCAGCCGATTCGACGGATCCTCGGATCCCGAGAACCCACCGGGAGGAACACGACATGAAGTCGCTCGGATGGAAGACGATCGTCACCACGGCCACGGTCGCGAGCCTCAGCGGTCTCGCCCTTGCCGCCGCGCCGTCACAGGCCGCAAGCCCCGTCACCCGCGGCACGCAGCCCCACACCGCCGGCAGCGCACCTGCCCAGGCGTCCCTGAGCCCTCGCGAACTGTCGGCGCTACCGCTCACGAACCGCCACCTGACCGCGCACGAGATCGCCAATCTCGCAGTCGTCCTGAACGCGTACCACGACGCGGAGGGCCACAGCCTGGACGTCAACGCGTTCATCAACAGCTTCACCAAGGACGGCGTCTTCAACGACGAGGTCGCCGGCAAGACCTACCAGGGCAAGGCGCTCGGTGACGTTCTGACCGGCATGGCCGCCATCTTCCCCGATGTCCACCGTGACCTTGAGAGCATCACCGTGAACGGAGACGTCATCAGCCTCGAACTGTCGATCCAGGGCACGTTCGAGGGGCCGCTACAGACACCGGCGGGCACCCTCAAGCCGAACGGGGCGAAGATCAACGCGCCGACCGCCGACTTCTGGTACCTGCACGACGGCAAGATCGAGAAGTTCGACTGCTACGTCGGGTACACGGCCATGTACGCCCAGATGGGAGTGAACCTCGACTGGGCGTCGGCGGTCGCCAAGGGCTGAACATCCGGCAGGAGTACCGATATTCAGCGCAACCAGTCTGGACGGGTGTACGACACCCACGACACCGCGGGCCGGGGAGAGCATCCCCGGCCCGCAGACGGTTCCGGGTGGACTGACGAGAGCCCGGACCGGCGCTACCGCAGGAAGTAGTCGGTGAAGCCGGTACCGGCCGAGTTGAGGGGACCGGAGACAGACCGGGCCACGTCGGTGGAGGTGAGCGTGCCGTAGTTCGGCAGCGGGGCCACCACGCCGCCGCCCAGCGGGGCTTCGGTGATCCACTCGGCGGAGCCGCTCACCGCTGACGTCGCGTGCTGCACGTCCACGCAGATGTTGGTGGTCATGTCGCACACGCCCCGTAACCCGCCGGTTGGCGAAGGCGGTTGGACAGCTCGCGTCCGCTCCACCCGGCCGGGGCCGGCCGCTGCGGCTTCATCCGGCGATGCCGGCGATGCCGGGCTCGTCGTGCGCGGAGCGCTGTCGGCGGCGGCGGCTTGACGGCAGCGATCGGGAATGTCCAGGCCCACAACCCGAAGAGCGGGCCGGTGACAGCTACGCCCAGAGTGCTCCCGATCCAGGCGTGTCCCCCGCCGGGCGGGAACACGCCCGATGCTCCGCTGTCGATCGCGCAGCCGGGTACCTACCGCGACTGCCGATTTCGTGTCCATGTTGACAGCTGTGCGGACGTCGTCGCCGTTGTCGGCGACGAAGGTGCCCTGAGTGGTGCAGGACTTCGTTCCGCAGGTGGTTCCTGTGGCGGTCCATGTGCCCGGGCGCCCGTACCCGAGCACCGCGGCCCAGTCAGGGCCGAGACTGAGCAGGGACAGAGCGAGGAGAAACCCTGCTGTGGGGCCGCACATGTATCGCCACCAGAACCGGGCCTGATCCTCCATGCGCGTCTCCCGATCAGTGCCGCGGGGAGCAGCGGAAGCACGCCTGGTGAGGGTCGCCGGGCGTGTCGTCACCGGGCGCGACGCGCTGAGATGGGGTCTTCGTTTCGGCATGCGCCGCTCTCCTGGAGTCGCGTGGGTGCGGGGAATGCCGGTGCTTGGGCTGATCACTGCGGTGCGACGCAGGGCTGGGCGTGGATTCCTCGGTCGTTGTGGTGATGCAGCGTAGCCCCCGTCCTCGCACCGCCGGCGGGGTGGGGCCAGGACTGGTCGTCCGGTGCTTCCCGCAACCGACATGCGTGTGAAATGCCCCATCCGAATCCCATCGAGATCAGCCGCCACAGCCAGGACCGCATACCCCGAGCTGCCCGGCCCAGGGCTTCCTCGATTTTCGGCGGTGGGCGCGTGGTCGCCCGCTGACACCACCGCGGCGAATGAGCGCCCCCGCCGCGCGCCTTGTGGCGGCGCCGTCGACCGGATACGCCATGGAGACCACGTGCCCGCCTGCACCGTTACTGCCATCGTGAGCAGCGCCGACAAGGAGGACCGAGCCGCAGCGGCCGGCGTCATCGCCGCGGACGAGGCCGAAGCCGCCAGAAGGCCGAGGACCGGATCCGGGGAGACAGCAACGGCTTCGTGGAGACCAAGAAGGTACGACCCGCGCACGGATGATCACCATTACACGGAGGGACCCGCGATGACCACCGAATCCACCACCAGCCACCCCCGGAAGCGGCGGACGACAGCAGCTCGGGGCAGTCGGACGAGGAGATCCGTTGGGTGCTGTCCGCCGACCAGCAGGCGCTGGCGGCGATGAAGGCGTCCAGCCGGACGATGGCGCTGCGCTTACCCAGGCTGGTGCGCCGGGCCATGGCCCTGGCGTGGAGCACCGACTCCCGCTCGACCGGATGGCTGCTCGCCTGTCAGATCGCCTCCGGCGCCCTTCAGGCCGGCGGTCTGCTGGCGATGACCGGGGCTATCGCCGCGCTGATCGCTCCCGGGCACATCGCGACCCGCCTGGACCATGCCCTGCCGTCCATCGCGGTGCTGGCGGTGGCGGCCGGACTGCGGGCGCTGCTGGGCATCGCCGTGGCGAGTCTGGGCCTGCGCCTGTCGCCGAAGATCTCCCGACAGGCCGAAGTCCTGCTGCTGGAGGCGGTGATGGACGCCGAGCTCTCCGCCTACGACCACTCCGGCTTCAACGACCGCTGGGACGCGGCCAACCGGGGCGCACAGACCGCGCAGGACCTGCTGAGCACCGCCCAGAACGTCACCGCCTCAATGGCGTCGCTGATCGCCTCGTTCGTCGTGGTCACCCTGCTCTACCCCGGGCTCCTGCCGCTGCTGCTCCTCGCCTCGCTCCCGCAGGGCATCGCCGGGGTCAAGGGAGCGGTCGCCAGCTACGTGGCCACCGTCGAGACCTCGAACGAACGCCGGGCCCTGGACGTGCTGCGCTGGTACATGGCGGACAAGATGGTCGCCGACCAGATCCGCTCCAACACCATGTCCGGGTTCCTCCTCGGCCGCTACCACCGGGTCGGCGCGCGGGTCGACGAGATGAACGACCGGGCCGCCCTCGCCTCCGCCCGCTACGGAGTCATCGGGGCCCTGTGCGGCGGCCTGGCCTCCGGCCTGGTCTGGGTGGTCCTGGGCCTGCTGCTCGCGACCGGCCACATCGGGATCGCGTCCGCCGGGACCGCCGTGTTCGCCCTGCGCAATGCCTCGCAGTCGATGCAGGGCATCATCGGCTACGGGACGACCCTGTTCCGCATGGGCCTGTTCCTCGACGACTGGGCTGCCTTCCTCGACGAGGCCGGCGGCCACCAGCTGAACCGCGGCACCCAGGCCGCCGGCCGCCCGCTCGTGATCCGTGCCGACAACGTCAGCTACACCTACCCCGAGTCCGACGAGCCGTCGCTGGACGGCGTGACGATCGAGGTCCGCAAGGGCGAGATCATCGCGCTGATCGGGGAGAACGGCTCGGGCAAGACCACGCTCTCCCGGCTCCTGGCCGGGCTGTTCATCCCCACGGGCGGCTCGGTGCTGTGGGACGGCACCGACACCCGCGCGCTGGACCCGCACAGCATGTGGCGGCACACCGCCGTCGTTCCGCAGACCCAGATGGGCTGGCCGCTCTCGGCCCGCGAGAACATCACCTTCGGCCAGCCGACCCCCGGCGGCGACCGCGATGTCCACGCGGCCGCTGCCATCGCCGGGGCGGACGACGTGATCGCCAAGCTCCGGAGCGGCCTGAACACCCTGCTGGCGCGCACCTGGTGGGGTGGGCAGGAGCTGTCCGGCGGCCAGTGGCAAAGGCTCGCGCTCGCCCGCGCGTTCCACCGCCCGTGCGGTCTCCTGGTGCTGGACGAGCCCACATCGGCACTCGACGCCCGAGGCGAACACCGGGTCTTCACCGGCCTGCGGGATCTGGCCGGTGACCGCGGGGTGGTCCTGGTGACCCACCGGATGCAGAACGTCGCCCTGGCCGATCGGATCTACGTCATGGCCAAGGGCCAGGTCATCCAGCAGGGCACCTACAAGGAACTCCTGGCCCAGCAGGGGCCCAACTTGTTCCGAGAGCTGTGGGAGCTCCAGCAGGACCGCGAAGGCATCTGACCCGCACCCCGGCCCGGCGGGGTGCGGGACAGACCCATGGGTTTCTTGGCCGCACTCGCCCGGCGCAGCCTGGCGAACCTCAGGCAGCCCTGTTGTGTGGACCTCAGACAGCCCAGTTGCGCCTGATGAACGCGGCTGCGGCGTTCAGGGCCTGGTCCGCGTCGTCGAGGAGGGCGGCGAAGCCCTGGAAGACATGCGGAACCTGCGGCCAGACCTGTAGTTCCACGGCGACGTCGTGGTCGGCGGCGCGGGAGGCGAGGCGGATGGCGTCGTCGAGGAGGATCTCGTGCGAGCCGACCTGGATGAGCAGCGGTGGCAGGCCGGTGAGGTCGGCGAAGACCGGGCTGGCCAGGGGGTGGTCGGGTCCTGATCCCCCAGGTAGTCGCGGGCCCTGGTGCGCAGGGCCTCGGGGGTGAGCGCGGGGTCGAGCGCGGCTTTGCCGGTCACGCTGGCACCGGACACGGTCAGATCGACCCAGGCGGAGAAGACCGCGGCGCAGGCGGGTTGCGGCAGGTCGGTGTCCTTCAGCGCGACGAGGGTCGCCGCGACCAGGCCGCCGCCTGCGGATTCGCCCACGAACGCGATCCGTGAACCGGGAACGCCCTCGTCGAGCAGCGCCCGGTAGGCGGCGACGGCGTCGTCGACGGCTGCCGGGAACGGGTGCTCGGGGCGAGCCGGTAGTCGACCGAGATGACCCTTGCCCCGGCACGCCGGGCGACGTCGGCGGCCAGACCGACGGAGTCGGGGGCCGAGCCGAGGGCGTATGCGCCGCCGTGGAAGTAGAGCACGGCGAGCGACGGGTCCAGTCCCGGGTCTCGACGGTCACGACGGGCACATGCCCGAGCTCGCCCTGCTTGGCGGAGACGTCTTCGGGCAGGGGTACCCAGGAGGTCATCTCGCGGAAGATCGCCCGCTGTTCGGCGATGTCGCCGCCGACGTCGAGCGGTCCGTGCCGCAGGAGTTCATCGAGTGCCTGGCGTTGCTGCTGGGTCATTGCGGTGATGCCTCTCGCGCTTGCGGTGTGTCGGGCTGAGGGGTTCGCCGGTGCGGGCGGGGCCGGGGAGGGGCGCACTGCCGCGGTCACGGCTGCGCCCCTCCGGCGGTGTGTGTCGATGGCCGCCGCTCGCCGACGCAGGGGGCGGCGGCTCGGTCAGCGCGGCGGGCCCACGATGATGTTGCCGTACTTGTCGGCGATTCCGGGATCGGGCTTCACCTGGAAACCGGCCGGACGCGGCGTGGACTTGTCGCGGCCCGTCTCCCGGAACATCCCCTCGATGCCGGCCGGCGTGTTGATCATCAGCAGGTCGGCCCGCTTGGAGGTGATCCGGTACCCGTGCGGGATCTGCTTCGGCAGGTACACCACGCCGCCCTCGACCAGTTCGTACTCCTGGTCGTCGCACCACACCAGGGCGGTGCCCTTGAGCAGGAGGAAGACCTCGTCCTCGCGGGTGTGCGTGTGATACGGCGGCGCTTCACCCTCGGCGACGTCGAAGCGTCCCATCATGAGCTGGCCGTTGGTGGCCTTGCCGTCGAGGAGCATGGCGAGGGTGCCGCCGTCGAGCCATTCGAGTTGCTGCTGCTGTTCGGGTTGCGCGAGATAGGCCATGCTCATGGGAGGCTCCGATCAGGTGCGGGGACGTTCGTGCAGACGAAGTGTCGAGGGGTGCGGACGGTCGTGGTGGTAGGTGTCCGTGCCGACCTTGGTCCCGTAGAAGTGGGTCATCGGCGCGTCGGTGATCAGCGAGTCCTGGTTGGTGAGCTCCAGCCGGATCCGGTCGCCCCTGCGGGCGGGGAACGACATCGGCAGGAGTTCCACGCGCAGCTCGTAGACCTGGCCGGGCACGAGCGGTTCCACCTGCGTGTGCCGGTGGAACGGGCGCATGCCGGAGGTCAGTTCCGGGTCCTCGGCGCGGTGCGAGGCGCGCAGCCATCCCTGGGTGACCTTGACCGGCAGGCCGGCGTCGGGGTCGGCTGACACCAACGAGACCTTGACGAAGACGTCGAGGTCGGTCTGGTATTCGGTGAACGCGAAGACGGGTTGGGCGGGAGGTGACGCAGGGCCTTCTGGTAGGGCGAGGCGCCCAGGACGATCGGGTAGGGGCCGTCACCGGCTGTTGAGGGAAGGTACACGTCCGCTCGCAGGAGGTTTCCGGTGCGGCCGCGCACCTCGACCTCAAACGGCTCCACATTCACATCGACCATGTCGATCCGTTCTGCTCGGTCCCGGTACAGCGAAGCATGGGCGGAACGCGTGTCACCGACGACGGCCCGGCAGTTGACGGGACTGCCCGCTCCGACCGTTGTCCTCTGTCCATGACAACTCAAATCCGGACGGGACGCACCCGCTTTGCCTCAGGCAAGGTCAGGTCGGTCCGGGAACCAGTTGCCGTGGAAGCCGAACGGCACCCTGGCCGGCAGGTGCACCACTGCCACCGGCTCGGCCTCCAGCCGGTCGGCGTCCAGAACGACCAGGTCGCTGGTGTCGGTGGCTGGGTTGTAGACATAGCTGACCAGCCAGCCGGGGCCGTCGGGGTGTCGTCGGCGGGTACGACGCGGCTCTCCGGGCACGTGGCCGTCGCCGAACTCGTGGCTGGTGGCCGCACCGGTCCGCAGGTCGTAGCGGGTGATCGCGCCGTGCTGACCGCCGGCCCCGGCGGTGGTGATGTGGCCGTGGCCGGCGGGGAGGCCGGCCCTGCGGTCGTCGATGCGGGGAACTCGCCCGTCGGTCGAGTTGCTGCTCGTGCACGCGTCCGGCGGCCAGGTCGACGGTCCAGCGCCACAGGGTGGCGGCGTGCGGGTGGCCGGACTGCTCGTCGTCGAAGCGTCGCAGGTAGCGCAGAACGTGCAGCACGATCCGGCCGTGCTCGTCGTCGTATGCGTTGAGGGTGTGGAACACGTAGCAGGGGTTCACGTCCAGCCAGCGGACCCTGCCGTGCGGGTCGTCGCGGCGCAGTACACCCACGCGCGCCTGGTAGGTGTCGTCCCAGCGGTAGGGCATGCGGCCCGGGCCGGGCGGGGTGCCGGTCAGCACCACGGGCAGATCCAGGAAGACCACGTGCCCGGCGGTCAGGCTGAAGTCGTGCATCATCGTGGATGCCGGGACCTCGACCGGCCTGCTGACCACGAGTTGACCGGCTGCGTCGGCCCGGTGGTAGGTGAGGAACGGGGCGTGCCGGCTGCACCCGAAGAAGTGCAGCTCGCCGGTGGTCGGGCAGGTCTTGGGATGGGCGGTCATGGCGGTGCGCAGCCGCCCCCCGAAGTCGTAGCTCCCGACGGTCTCCAGCTCCGTGGTGATCTCGTAGGGGTACGAGGACTCGACCAGGGCGAGGAGTCGCCCGGCGTGCCGCACCACATGGGTGTTCGCCGGACCGGCGGCCAGGCTCTCGCCGTAGGGACCCGTTGCCCGGGTGTCGTCGGCGGAGGTGCTGGTACGCACCCACCGGTTGCGGTAGCTGACGGCGCGGCCCCCGGCGAGGCGTACGCCGTGGATCATGCCGTCGCCGAAGAACCAGTGCCCGGCCGCGGCGTCGTGCGGGTTCGGGCCGTTGCGCAGGTACCAGCCGGAGAGCTCGGGCGGGACGGCGCCGGTGACGGGCAGGTCGTGGGCGGTGAGCTCCTCGGCGACCGGCGCGTAGTTGCCGGCGAGGAAGTAGGGAAGGGTGGTGGTCATCGCTGTCTCTCCGGTTCGTCCTGCTCGGTTCTTCGGTTCCCGGTTCGCCCGGCTCGGTTCCGGTCAGGCGGCCGCGGCCGCGCCCCTCGCCTGGCGCGGGCCGCGTAGCGGACGGTGAACACCCCGGGACGGCCAGGCCGATCAGCTGGACGATTCCGGCGGCGCCGGAGTTGGCGGTTGCCGCGTAGGTGAGCGCGATCAGGCCGGAGAAGACGGTGAAACTGGCCGCCCAGAAGGTGGTGATGGTCATGTTGACCGTCAGGAAGCGCGGTTCCTTCCAGATCTCCGGGGGCGTGCCCTGCTTGGCAAAACCCATGGTGAACGGCTTGCGGATGGCCAGGCTGAACCACGCGACCAGGGCCAGCCAGGCCTGCGATCCGGCCCCCGAGTAGGCCCGCAGGGAGGAGTGGGGCGAGGCGAAGGCCAGGGCGGCGATAAGGACGAAGAAGGCGAGCGAGCCGGCCTCCAGGATCAGGTCCTCCCAGGCGGCGCCGGTGCCCCGTCGGTGCCACACGATCGCGACGGAGATCAGGAACCCGGCGATCGCGGCCGCGGGCCAGCTGAACGAGGCCAGCGCGGCGAACGCGATCCAGGGGAAAGCGCTTCGGACGAGGGTCATGGCAGTGCCTCTCTGCATCATTCCACTTGTGTCATGTGCAAAGTAGGACGTCGCCTTGTGACCTGTCAATAGTGGGATGTATGGTCAGGGCATGAGTCTCCGTCACGCCATGCTGGGCCTGCTCGGCGTCGGGCCCGCAAGCGGCTACGACCTGATCGCCGCGTTCAACTCGACGCTGGCCAACGTCTGGCCCGCCACCCAGAGCCAGGTCTACCGCGAGCTCGCGAGCCTGACCGAGGACGGCCTGCTGGAGGTGAGCGCGGAGGGGCCCAGGGGCCGCAAGGAGTACTCGATCACCGAGGACGGCCGCACCGAACTGGTGCACTGGCTGGCCGAGACCGAACCCAACCGGGTCAGGCGCAGCGAAACACTGCTGCGGGTCTTCTTCCTGGGCAACCTGACCCACGAACAGGCCACCGACTACCTCCGCCAGGAAGCAGAGATCACGCGACAGCGGCTGGCCATGCTGCGCACGATCGAGGAGTCGGCGGACTGGGAAGCCGACGATGTCTCGATCCACGGCCACCTGGCCCTCGAATACGGCCACCGCCTCATGGCCCTGAACATCGAATGGTCCGAATGGGCCATCGAGCAACTCGACGCCCGCCAGGCGCGCGGCACCGGCGCCTGACCGCTCCGGGTGCGAGCAGTACGGGGCCGACCGGCGGGCCGCACCCGCGCGCGGTCCGGCCGGTCCGGCCGGTCCGACGCCGCCCGTGCCCCGTTCGCAGCACCTTCGCTCGCAGCACAAGCCCCGGCATGCCTAAGGAGATCCACGGTGACGAACGTGAGCGCACAGGCCGAGAGCGCGGACGGGCGCTTGTTCGGCCTCTCCGACGCTGTGTTCGCGATAGCCATGACCCTGCTCGCGCTGGACCTGCGCGTGCCCGACCTCGGCAACCAGCCGGCCGATCACGCACTCGCACACGCCCTGCTCGATCAGGGCCCGCACTACCTGGCCTTCCTGCTCAGCTTCTACGTGATCGCCGACTACTGGCAGCGCCACAAGACCGAGATGCGCACCGCGGACGCCGCCCACCCGGCACTGACCCGGCGCACGCTTTCCCTGCTTCTGGCCGTGTGCGCGCTGCCCTTCGCAGCCGATCTGCTGGGCACCCACGGGACGCACGACGGGGTCGCGGTCGCCGTCTACCGCAGCCATCAACATCCTCGCGGTCGTCTCGTTGCTCCAGCTCCGGCGCGCGGCCCACCGGCACCGGCTCCGGCCGCGCCGAAGGCGCATCCGACCCCCCGACCTGTGGTTCGACCTCGCCGCGCTGCTCCTGGCCGCCCCGTCGGGCTACCTGTTCCCCAGCCGCGGTCCACTGGTCCTGGTCGCACTCATGCTCCTGAGCGCGCCGCAGGATGGACAGCGAACCGCCTGCGCCAGAAGCGGACGCCGGCGGAAGAGGCGGCGGAGACCGCCGATCCCAGCCCGGCTGCGGTCTGAACGCTTGCGGAGCCGTTGCCGGGAGGCCGGTCGGCCCCGGGCCCGCCTCGCTGTCCTTCGCCCAGGCGGCCGCGCTTCCCCGCGAAGCCCATCGCCTCCTGGAAGAGGGCACCGCGGTCGGCAGGACCACCCTCGCCGGATGCTGAGCCCTGCATCGGCCCTGCCCGCGGGTCCCGGCTGAACGGTCGCCGCCCGGCCGGTACCGGCGGCGGCACGGGCCGGGCGTGGGTGCACGGGCAGGGGTCAGCCGCTGGTGCCGAGCTGCCGGTAAGACGTCGGACCTGCTCAGGCGAGGCGGCCGCCGCCGTCGACATGCAGCACGGTGCCGGTCACGTACGGGTTGTCGATGGCGTAGAACACGGCCTTGACCAGGTCCTGCGGACTGCCCACCCGGCGGGCCGGGTTGCGCTCGGCCACCGCGCGCAGGAACGCCTCCTTGTCGGCGCCCAGGCCGTCCCAGGAGCCGGTGTCCACAATGCCGGGTGAGACGGCGTTCACGCGGACCGGCGCGATCTCCACCGCCAGCGCCTGGACCAGGAAGGCCAGCGCACCGTTGGTGGTGGCCATCACCGTCCGCTCGGGCGCCGGGCGCCAGGCCGCCACCCCGGAGAAGAAGGTGAGCGAGCCGCGCTCGCAGACCTGCCCGGCCAGGTGCTTGGCCAGCAGCAGCGGACCGATCACCTTCGCCGAGAACGCCCGCTGCACATCCGCCGGGTCGAGGTCCTTCAGCGGGCCGTTGGCCGGGGCGGCGGCGGTGGAGACCAGGTGGTCGAAGCGGCCCACCCGCCCGGCGAAGTCGGCGATCGAGCGCTCGTCGGTCAAGTCGAGCGTAAGTACCTCGCACGGCCCGGACAGCTCACCGGCCGTCCACTCCAGCTTGCGCGGATCCGGACCGGCCAGCACAAGCGTGGCGCCGGCCGCCGAAGCGGCCTTGGCCAGCTCGCGCCCGGTGCGTGAACCCGCACCCACCACGACCAGCCGCTGCCCCTGGAGAAGCGTGCCATCGGACATGAAGAACTCCTTCGAGTCATCGGGATCGGCCGCCCGTTGCTCCCCGTGGCGGCCGCACCACGACTCTCTCCCAGCCCCGCTCGATGAGTCCAAGGCTTGTTTTCTACCTCAGCGATAAAATCTGCTCATGGCAACAACGACGCTCCGCCAGCTCGAATACCTGGTCGCCGTGGTCGACACCGGCTCCTTCACCCGGGCGGCCGAGCAACTGCACGTCACCCAGCCCGCGCTCTCCCACCAGATGAGAGCCCTGGAGAGCACGGTCGGCGGCCCCCTGCTCGAACGGCTGCCACGCTCGGTGCGGCTCACCCCGATGGGCCTGGCCGTACTGCCGCACGCCCGCGCGGCACTCGCCGAGGCCGCCCGCCTGCACACGGCGGCCCGTCGCCGGCTGGAGCAGGGCGAGCTGGAGGGGCGCCGTCATCTACTCGATCAGTCTCGGCATCCTGCCGCCCGTCCTGCGCGACTGGCACCACCGCACCCCGGCGTACGGCTCCGGCTACGTGAGTACCCGCACGCCGACAAGCTCCAGGCCGCCATGGCCGCCGGTCGGGCCGACCTCGCCATCGGCCCCGCACCGACCGCCTGGGAAGGACCGATCCGCGTCCTCGGCGTCGAGGAGTTCGCCGTCGTCCTGCCCTCCGACGACCCACTGGCCGAAGGTCGCACCGGCACCGGCACGGTCGCCTCGCCGCTCTCGCGGACCGCGCCTGGGTCCACTACGCCCCCGACAACGGCCTTGCCGACCTGCTCGACCAGGTCCAGGCGGGGGTTCCGTCCCCAGGCCGCGATCCGCGCCGAACAGACCTCCGCCGCCACCGCTGCTCGCCGCCGCCGGACTCGGTCCGGCCCTGGTACCGGCCAACATCATCCCGCCGCACTTCGACGGTGTCCTGCTCCGCCCCGATCCGCCGATCCGCCGCACCCTCACCGCCTACACCCGCACCCGCCCCGATCCCCTCACCGTCGCTTTCGCCGACCTCCTGGCCCATCAGGCCCGCGTCAACCCCCTGGATTCCCGAAGGGCCCCGCGCCCGTGGAACGGCCGGACGCCCCGCGCCGGTGTGACCGCGGCGACACACGCCGCGGTCACACCGCCGGGTCGGTCCGCGACCGGCCCCGCACCACCCGGACGTGGCCCGGGCGACACCCGGGCCGGGCGGGAGCGCCGGCAACGACGCCACCCGCCAGGAGAGGGGCAGGAAGCAGCCGCGCAATCCCGCCCGGGCAGGACCGTCAGGCGGGGTCCTTCACGGCGAGCACGTCGACCAGGCGGATGTCGGGTGCGGCGGCGAGCAGGTCATCGCCGACCTCGCCGAGAGCGGCCGGGATCCGCCCGTTCAGGTGTTCCTGACGGCCCGCCTCGTCCTCGAAGGCGTCGAAGATCCCGAAGGTGCTGCCGTCGACCTGGAACGCGTACCAGACGCGGGTGGCGGGCTCCTCGGCCACGATCCCGCGCCGCCCTCCAGGAATGCCGCGAGCTCGTTCTCCTTGCCCGGCTTGGCCTGGAGCAGTGCCAGCACACCCAGCTTGAGCGTCATGTCGTCGTCCTCTGTGTCGTCCGGACGTCTCGTCCGGAGGTCGTCGTTCCTGGGGTGATGTGGTGCCGTGTGATCGTTCCCGCACACCCACAGACGAAGGTACGGGGCTGGGAGCCGACCTGAAGTGGCGGAAACGACGCTCCTGATACCGTTTCCGACATGCAGATCGCTGTCGCCGTCGTCGACGGAATCTTCGACTCCGGGCTCTGCGCCGTCCTCGACGTGTTCGCAGCCGCCAACACGCTGATCGGGCAGCGGGAGCCGGGCCCCGCCCCGTTCACCGTCACCACCGTAGGCGTCGGAGCCCAGGCCCGCACGGGCAACGGGCTGACCCTGGCCACCGAGCCGGTCGCCGCACTGACCCAACGGCCGGACCTGCTGCTGCTGCCCGCAGTCGGACTCAAGAGCCCGGACCAGATCATCGAGACGGTGCGGTCGGACGCCAACGCCTGGGTCCCGGCACTCGCGAGTCAGGCCCACACCGCCGGGAGCGACGTCGCCGCCGCATGCACCGGCGCGTTCTTCCTGGCGGAGTCCGGGGTCCTGAACGGGCGGCGCGCCACCACCAGTTGGTGGGCCGGTCCCGCCTTCCGGGCCCGTTACCCGAGGTGCGGCTGGACGACTCACGAACCCTGGTCCACGACGGCGCCTTCACCACCGCCGGTGCCGCCTTCGCGCACATCGACCTCGCGCTGGCCGTGGTGCACCGCCACAGCCCGGCCCTGGCCGACACCGTCGCCCGCTACCTCCTGATCGGGGACCGCCCCTCCCAGGCCGCGTTCGCGGCCCCGACCCTGCTGGCCCAGGCCGACCCTCTGGTGGCCGCGTTCGAACGCTGGGCCCGCGCCCACCTGGCCGACCCGCCCCCGCTCAGCTCGGCCGCCCGGGACCTCGGCGTCAGCGAACGGACGCTGCAACGCACCACCCAGTCGGTGATCGGTATGACCCCGCTGGACTTCCTCCAGGAGATCCGCCTCGACCAGGCGACGTTCCTGCTGCGGACGACGGCACTGAGCCCCGATGCCATCGCCGCCCGCGTCGGCTACCGCAACACCAGCACCCTGCGGACACTGGTCCGCCGACGCCGCGGCACCACCCTGCGGTCCCTGCGCCAAGGCGGTACCGACCAGGAGCGAGGGTCGTGGCCGAGCAGGAACTGTCGGCTACCCGCTCGTATCCGCAACCGAAGACCAGGACCTGTACCAGCCGGTCGAAGACCACGGCGTCACTGATACGTGGGTTGTGGCAGCCCCATGGATGCAGGTCCACGCGCTCTGGTAGCAGGGCGAGGAACTGGTCGCGAATCGGATCGAGGATGCATGGTGGGACGGCAGGCACGGATGATCCCTGATGATCATGAAACGTTGGGATTCATGGGATGGCGGCCAGGACCTGTTCGGGGAGCCCCGTCAGCCCGGCGTGGCCTGATCGCCGGCGTTGCGAGCCCAGGTTCATTGGGGGCCGCTGAGGGCGGGCACGGTCTCCTCGCGTCGGACCAGGGAGCGGGCGCCGCGGTGGAACTGGTCGAGTTTGCCGATGATGGTCTGTCCGACCGGGGTGTGGCCCCAGATGCTGATGCCTTGGTGAGTGCTGGGTTGCCAGGTGGTTTCGTCGATGGTGAGGGGGTTCCAGCCGACTTCCCATTCGAAGCCGGAGGGGCTACGGGCGTAGTACGACAGTTCCTTGTCGTTGGTGTGCTGGCCGACCGACAGGGCCATGTCGAAGCCGAGTTCGTGGACGCGCTGGTAGCTGTGGGCGAGGTCGTCGAGAGTGGCGGCCTGGATGTTGAGGTGCTGGACGCGGGTGCGGACGGGATCCAGGGCAGGCCGCGGGTGGCGGCGATGGCGATGGAGTGGTGGCGTTCGTTGACGCGCAGGAAGCGGATCTTGAGTTTGACGCCGCTGATGGTTTCGTCGATGTAGTCGGTCAGGCGGGCGTCGAAGAGAGCGTCGAAGTAGCTGTGGATCCTCGTGGGCCGGGTGGAGGTCAGGGCGACGTGGCCCAGGCCGGAGTCCGGTGACGAATCCGGAGGCGAGCATGGTCAGTGGTTCTCGGGCCTGTGCGGGGGTGGTGTAGATCTCCTGGATGATGCCTTTGGGGCCGGGGAAGCGCAGGAGGCGTTCCACGCCGCGTGCTTCGGCGTCCTCGGCGCTGCCCGGGAGCAGTGGTACGCCGTGGGCGAGCAGGCGTGAGTGGATCTGTTCGAAGGCGGTGTGGGTGTCGATGTGCCAGCCGGTGGCGACGAGGTCTTCGGCGGGGCCGCGCCGGATGAGGAAGCGGCACTGCTTGTCGTCCAGGCGAAAGCGCATCAGGTTCGTGTCGAGGTCTTGGTGGTGCATGCCGATGGCGTCGGTGCCGAAGCGGCGCCAGTCGCTGAGGCGGTTGCTCTCGATGACGATGTAGCCGAGGTGGACGGCTCCGAACACGTGGGCGGTGGCGGGTTCGGAGGTGGGGGCGGTCATCGGTGGCCGGCCAGGAAGTCGGCGCACAGCCGGTTGAACAGGTCGGCGCGTTCGAACTGGACCCAGTGGCCGGTGTTGGCGGCCAGGTACAGGTCGCAGTTGGGCAGGCGGTCGGCGAGCATCTTCGCGCCGGAGGGCCGGTTCACCTTGTCCTGGGCGCCCCACAGCACCAGGGTGGGTACCGGCAGGTGGGTCAGGCGTGGGTCGCGGGTGAAGTCCATCCTCCACACGGTGCGCAGGGCTCTCCGTCCGGTGGGGCGTTGCAGGGGCGGGGCGGCGATGACGTCGGGGTCGATTGCTGGCGCGGTAGCGCTCATCGATGACGGTGTCGGGGATCTGGGCGGCGTTGAAGACGAGGTACTGGCGGATGAACTTCTCTAGTTTCGGGCGCGAGGGCCCGTCGCCCTTGTAGTAGTTCAGCAGGCTGTTCAGGCCCGCGTGGGCAGGGCGCGACTGGTGCCGACGCCGCCGGGGCCCATCAGGACCATGCGCTCGACGCGTTCGGGGGTGTCCAAGGCCAGGCGCAGGGCGCAGGCGCCGCCGTAGGAGTTGCCGACCAGGTGGGCGCGGTCAGGTCGAGCCGGTCCAGCAGGGTGCGGATGGCGTCGGCGAGGTAGCCGAAGGGGTCGCTGGCGTCGACGCCTTTGGTGCTGCGGCCGTAGCCGGGAAGGTCGGGGAACGATGACGCGGTAGCGGGTGGCCAGGGCGGCGATGTTGCGGCGGTAGTTGGCGACGCCGCTGGCTCCGGGCCGCCGCCGTGCAGGAGCAGGACCGGGGGTCCGTCGCCGGTCTCGGTGACGTGGAGCGTGCGTCCGCCGATGTCGATCGACCGCTCGGTCAGGGCTGGTTCTTGGGTGGGGGTGGTCATGGGAATCCTTACGCGGTGGTGGTGGCCGGCAGCGCTGTGGCGGCGAATCCGGGGGGGCGGGGGCAGGGGGGTGCCTTGGGGTGCCGCGCCGTAGACGTAGCCGTCGGGGCGAAGGGCGAGGGTGGTCGCGTGGTGACGGTCCATCCAGTCCAGCAGGACGCCGTCGTGGTCGGTGACGGTGTCCGGGCTGGTGCGGTGCCGGGGGGCGCGATGGTCAGCGAGGGGACGCAGGCGCGGTCCCAGGGGGATTGGGGGGTGGCGGTGCGGGCGTGCAGGAGCAGCCAGCGGCCGGCCAGGACGTCGTCGAGGCGGCGGTGGTGTCCGTGGGGGTCGGTGACGAAGGGCTGGGGGATCTGGCGGCCGCGGGCGCGGTGGCGTTGCGGGGCCAGCAGTCCGGTGGTGTAGCGGGCGTGGGGTATCCAGTGGAGGACTGCAGGCGCCGGCTGAAGCCTGGCGCGCGGTCCAGGAGTCGCAGGAGCGGGATGCGTACCGCGCTGACGGTGCGGCGTCGGTCGGTGATGATTCCGCCGACGAACACGGCCCGCCTGGTGATCTCCTTGACGTGCGGTTCGTTCGGCCTCGTAACTGTCCAGCGCCGCGGGCGGCAGTTGGCCGCGTAGGACGGCGTGCAGCTTCCAGCACAGGTTGGCCGCGTCTCGTACACCCGCGGCCATGCCCTGGCCGATCCAGGGCGGCATGGCGTGGGCGGCGTCGCCGGCCAGGAAGACCCGGCCGGTGCACCAGCGGGCGGCGGTGCGCACGTGGTGGCTGTAGACGGTGGCGCGCAGGACCTTGACGCTGTCGCGGGTGACGCCGTAGCGGGCGACGAGGCGGTACACGGCCTCGTCGGTGGTCAGGTCCTGCTCGTCCTCGCCGGGCAGGACCGGGAACTCCCAGCGGTGGTGGCCCAGCGGGGTGGGGCAGTCGACGGCCGGGCGCACGGGGTCGCAGTGGAAGCGTAGCCGGTCGTGGTGTGGCCAGGGCTGGAGCATCTTGGTGTCGATGACCACCCAGCGGTCCTCGTAGGTGCGTCCCTGGTAGCCGATGCCCAGCTGGGTGCGGGTGCGGCTGGAGCCGCCGTCGGCGGCGATCACGTAGGAGGCGCGCAGATGGTTCGGTGCGGCGGTGTCGGGGCCGGTCACGGTCAGCTCCACGCCGTCGGGGTCCTGGCGCAGGTGCAGGCACTCGTGCCCGAGCCGGACTTCGACGTCGGGGTAGCGGGCAGCGCCGTCGCGCAGGACCTGTTCCAGGGCTGGCTGGTAGATGAACATCTGCGGCGGGTGGCCGTGCCCGCGCGGGACGGGGCTGGCGGTGATGAAGGGTCGGCCGCGGGCGTCGACGAAGTCCACGGGCCGTTCGGCGAGCATGTCCTGTTTGAGGCGCTCAGCCAGGCCCAGGCGCTGCCAGATCCGCAGGACCTCCTCGTCGGTGGAGATCGCCCGCGCCCGGGAGAAGAGGTCAGCGTCGCGTTCGAGGACCACCACGCGCAACCCATGGCGCCCAGCAGGTTGGCCGCGGTGACCCCGGTGGACCGTATCCGATCACGGCCACGTCGTATGCGTCGTCTTGGCCCACGTTCCGGCTCACCTCTGTTGATGTAGTGACTGTTCCAATTGGAGTGGTCGCTACGTTAAGCTCGGGTTGCGCGGGCGGTCAAGGACCCGGGACGAGCGGAGGAGGAGCCCATGGATGGTGCACAGGGCGGGCGCAGGCAGCGCGCCAACGGCGTGGAGTCCCGGCGGCGCATTCTCGACGCCGCTGTGGAAATCGCTGGGGAGCGCGGCTACGAGGGCACCTCGATCGCGGGGGTCAGCGCGAAGTGCGGACTGCCCGCGAGCTCCATCTACTGGCACTTCAAGGACAAGGACGACCTGATCGCGGCGGTCATTGAGCGCAGTTTCGAGACTTGGCTGGCGGCGGTCGAGCTGCCCGGCGAGGAGGCGGGCGCCCCGCTTGAGCGCGTTCGGGCGATGGCCGCGCAGGTGGCGAAGTCGCTGGCGGCGGAGCCCGACTTCCTGCGGCTGGGCCTGATGCTCGCCCTGGAGCGGCGCCCGCAGGAGCCCAAGGGCAGGACGATGTTCCTGCAAGTGCGGGACATCGCCCGGCAGAGGGTCGCCGACGTGCTCCAGACTCTCGTGCCGGAGCTGGACCCCGGCGCGGTCGACCAGCTCACCACCTACGCGGTGGCCGGGGCCGACGGCCTGTTCGTCCAGGGGCAGATCGCGGGCGACCGGGTCGACCTGGTGGCGATGTTCGAACTGCACGCGCAGCTGGTGTTCGAGGCCGCCGTGCGCATGGGCGGTACGGGGGAGAGCCGATGACCCTGACCGCGGCCCAGCGGCAGGAGGCAGCCGCGCTGCTGGAGCAGGCGGAGCGGAGGGCCGCCTCGGTCGGACCGCTGTCGGCGTCCTGGCCCGGTTTCGACGTAGTGGACGCCTACGCCGTCCAGCAGCACAACATCGCACGGCGCCGGGCGGCCGGCGCGGCGGTCGTCGGCCACAAGGTGGGCCTGACCTCGCTGGCGATGCAGCAGTTGCTCGGGGTGGGCGAACCCGACTTCGGCCACCTCTTGGACGACATGGTGCATTCAGACGGCGCCGAGATTGCCGCGGCGCGCTACTGCCGGCCGCGCGTGGAACCCGAGATCTGCTTCCGCCTGGCCCAGCCCCTGCGCGGCCCGGGCGTCACCGCCGACGAGGTGGTGCGCGCCACCGAGGCCGTAGCCCCGGCCCTGGAGATCGTCGACAGCCGCATCCGCGACTGGAAGATCACGCTGGTGGACACCGTCGCCGACAACGCCAGCTCCGCGGGCCTGGTCTGCGGACCGTGGACACCGATCGCCCAGGTGCCCGACCTCGCGGACGTCCGCGTCGACCTGCTGGTCGACGGTGCCGGCACCGCCAGCGGAAGCGGCCGCGAGGTGCTGGGCCACCCCGCCGCCGCCGTCGCCTGGCTGGCCAACACCCTTGCCGGCTTCGACGCCTTGCTGGAGGCCGGGCAGCTGGTGCTGCCCGGTGCCATGACCACCGCCCCCTTCGTCCGCGCCGGCCACAGGATCGAGGCGCGCTTCAGCTCCCTCGGCTCGGTGTCGGCGACCTTCATCTGAGGAGCGCGCATGCCCCCACACCTCCGCCGTGGCCGGTCGCGATCATCGGCCCGGGCAACATCGGCACCGACCTCATGATCAAAATTCTGCGCGGGGCGGACACCCTCACTATGGCGGCCATGGTCGGCATCGACCCCGCCTCGGACGGGCTGGCCCGCGCCCGTCGCATGGGCGTGGCGGCCATCACCGACGGCGTCGCGGGCCTGCTGGCACTGCCGGGATTCAAGGACATCAAGCTCGTCTTCGACGCCACCTCCGCCAGCGCCCACCGCGCCAACTGGGCTGCGCTCGCCCCGACCGGCGTGCGCGTCCTTGACCTGACGCCGGCCGCGATCGGCCCCTACTGCGTGCCGGTGGTCAACCTCGACGAGGACCACCTGCGCGCTGCGAACCTGAACCTGGTGACCTGCGGCGGACAGGCCACCGTGCCGATCGCCGCCGCCATCGCCCAGGTCGCCCCCGTGGCCTACGCCGAGATCGTGTCCTCGATCTCCGCGAAGTCCGCCGGACCGGGTACCCGCGCCAACATCGACGAGTTCACCGAGACCACCGCACGCGCCCTGCGCGAGGTCGGCGGCGCCGCCCGCAGCAAGGCCGTGATGATCCTCAACCCGGCCGAGCCACCCATGCTGATGCGCAACACCGTCTACTGCCTCGTTCCGGGCCCCTGTGACCACGCCGCCATCGAGGCCAGCATCCTGGCCATGGCGGAGAGGGTCCGCGCCTACGTGCCGGGCTACCGCCTCAAGCAGCAGGTCCAGTTCGACACCTACGGCCCAGACGACTCCCTGCACATCACGGGCACGGGCCGGTTCACCGGCACGAAGGTGACGGTGATGCTGGAGGTGACCGGGGCCGCCCACTACCTTCCCGCCTACGCCGGGAACCTCGACATCATGACGTCCGCGGCGCTTGCCACGGCCGAACGCATCGCCCAGCACAGCCTGGACGCCGCGCACCGGGCGGGGGCGCTGCGATGAATCGCCTCTACATCAGCGACGTCACCTTGCGCGACGGCATGCACGCCATCCGCCACCAATACACCCTGGGCCAGGTCACAGCCATCGCCACCGCCCTGGACGCCGCCGGTGTCGACTCCATCGAGGTCGCCCACGGCGACGGCCTGGCCGGCTCCTCCTGCGTCTACGGCTTCGGCGCCCACACCGACCTGGAGTGGATCGAGGCCGTCGCCGCCGCCGTCACCCGCGCCAAGGTCGCCACCTTGCTGCTGCCCGGCATCGGCACCGTGCACGACCTGCGCGCCGCTCGCGCCGCAGGCGCCTCGGTGGTGCGCGTGGCCACCCACTGCACCGAGGCCGACATCTCCGCCCAGCACCTGGCCGCCGCACGGGACCTGGGCATGGACGCCGTCGGCTTCCTGATGATGAGCCACATGACCGACCCGGCCGCGCTCGCCGCGCAGGCCGAGCTGATGCAGGACTACGGCGCCGGCTGCGTCTACGTCGTAGACTCCGGCGGCGCGCTGACCATGCGCGGCGTCGCCGAACGCGTCGACGCCCTGCGCCAGGCTCTGGACCCAGCCACCGAGATCGGCATCCACGCCCACCACAACCTCTCCCTGGGCGTGGCCAACTCCCTGATCGCCGTCGAGTACGGCTGCCGCCGCGTCGACGCCTCCCTGGCCGGGATGGGCGCCGGTGCCGGCAACGCCCCGCTGGAGGTGTTCGTCGCCGCCGCCGAACGCGCCGGCCTGGACCACGGCTGTGACCTGCTCGCCCTACAGGACGCTGCCGACGACCTCGTGCGCCCCCTGCAGGACCGCCCGGTGCAGGTCGACCGCGAAACCCTGACCCTGGGCTACGCCGGGGTCTACTCCAGCTTCCTGCGGCACGCCGAGACCGCCTCCCGCCGCTACGGCATCGACGCCCGCACCCTCCTGCTCGAAGTCGGCCGACGCGGCCTGGTCGGCGGCCAAGAGGACATGCTCACCGACATCGCCCTCGACCTGCTCGCCACCCAGGAGAACGCGTGACCACCAGCCCCGGCGGATTGACGTCCACCAGCACCTGATCCCGCCCTTCTACCTCGATGCCCTGTCCGCAGTCGGCATCGCCGCAGCCGGCGGGCGGGCCCTGCCCGACTGGACCGCGCGCGGCGCCGTGGACCTCATGGACCTCCTGGGCACGGCCACCGCCCTGGTGTCCGTCTCCACCCCCGGCACCGGATTCCTCACCGACCCCAAGGAAGCCGCCGTCCTGGCCCGGCAGCTCAACGAGTACACCGCCGCGCTGACCACCGAACACCCCGGCCGATTCGGCTACTTCGCCACCCTGCCGCTTCCCGACACCGCCGCAGCGGCCACCGAAGCCCGACGCGCCCTGGACCAGGGCGCCGACGGCGTCGTCCTGTTGGCCAACAACCGCGGCACCTACCTCGGCAGCCACGACCAGGACGAACTGTGGCAAACCCTGGACGACCGCAACGCCGTCGTCTTCATCCACCCCGCCGAACTGCCCGCGCCCGCCGTCGACAACATCCCCCCGTTCGCCGCCGACTTCCTCCTGGACACCTCCCGCGCGGCGTTCCTGCTCGTCCGCAACGGCATCCTCACCACCTACCCCCGCATCCGCTTCATCCTCAGCCACGCCGGCGGATTCGTCCCCTACGCCTCCCACCGCATGGCCCTGACCATCGCCGGCGACACCGGCCGCAGCCTCCTTGACGTCCTGGAGGACTTCCGCAGCTTCTACTTCGACACCGCCCTGTCCTCCAGCCCCGCCACGCTGCCCACCCTGCTCGCCTTCGCCCGCCCCGGACACGTCCTGTTCGGCAGCGACTGGCCCTTCGCCCCCCGCCGCCGGCCAGTACTTCGCCAACGGTCTCGACACCACCGTCGACACGGCCACCCGCGAGGCGATCGACCGCACCAACGCCACCACCCTTTTCCCCCGTCTGGCCACCACCCCCCCAATCCAGGTCCACCAGCCCCCGTCATACGCCTGCGCCGCGCCGCCCAGCGCCAAGCAGCACGCCTGGTCTTCAAACTCGTCCAACCCCGCACACCCCTAAGGCACCGTGATGACCACCACCTCTGAGACCACCCCGACACCGAGGCCCCGCCACCGGCCGGGCCGGCCACCGCGGCGTGCTCTTCGCGATGTGCCTCTCGCTAGTTCTGGTCGTCGCCTCGGTCTCCGCCCTCAACCTCGCCCTGCCCGACCTGGCCGTCGATCTGTCCGCATCCAACACCTCGCTGACCTGGATCGCCGACGGCTACACCGTCGCCCTGGCCGCCCTAGTCCTGCCCCTGGGCGCCATCGGCGACCGCCTGGGACGACGCAACGTCCTGATCGCCGGCACCCTGGTCTTCGGCGCCGCCGCCCTGGCCGCGTCCTACGCCGACACCACCACCACACTGATCCTGTGGCGAACAGTCATGGGCATCGGCGCCGCAATGATCATGCCGGGTACCCTGTCCACCATCACCGCTGCCTTCCCCGCGCAGCAGCGCACCCGGGGCGTCGCCACCTGGTCCGGATTCGCAGCAGCAGGCGCCATCATCGGCATGCTCGCCGCTGGCGCCCTGCTCGAACAGTTCAGCTGGAGGTCGATCTTCATCGCCAGCGCCGTCGCCGCACTGCTCGCCGCGGCCAGCGCCGCCTGGCTGGCACCGGAGACCAAGGACCACCACCCCGGCCCCTTCGACGGCACCGGCGCACTGTGCACCTCCCTGGCCATCGGCACCCTCGTCTACGCGATCATCGAAGGCAACGACCGCGGCTGGACCCAGCCACCAGTCCTCGCCGCCCTGGCCACCACCGCGGTCTGCTTCGCCGCCTACGCCTACCTCGGGCTGCGCCGCGAACACGCACTGCTCGACCCGCATCTGTTCGGGATCCACGGCTTCCGCGCCGGAGCCGTCACCATCCTCGTCCAGTTCATGGCCGTCTTCGGCTTCTTCTTCGTCGGCCTGCAGTACCTGCAGCTCATCCTCGACTACAACCCCCTCAAGAGCGCCGTCGCCCTGATCCCCGTCGCCGTGGTCGTCCTGCCCACCTCCCAGGCCACACCCCGCCTGGTCCAACGCCTCGGCATGAAAGCCGTCATGGTCCTTGGCCTGCTCTTGCTCGCCACCGGCCTCTACGCCATCTCTCTGCTTAACGTCGGCTCCGGTTACCTGCCCTTCCTAGGCGGCCTGATCCTGTGCGGCTTCGGCATCGGCCTGACCGGCTCCGTCGGCACCTCCGCCATCACCGGCTCCCTCTCACGCGACCAGCAAGGCGTCGCATCCGCCATGAACGACACCACCCGCGAGGTCGGATCAGCCGTCGGCATCGCCCTGATGGGCTCCGTCTTCGGCGGCCACTACCGCACCGCACTGCCCACCACCGTCGACCAGCTCCCCGCCGACGCCGCCGAAGCAGTCCGCCACTCACCCGCCGCCGGACTACACGTCGCCGAACAGCTCGGCACCCACAGCCCCGCCCTCGGCCAGGCCGTGCGAACCGCCTTCATGAACGGCCTGTCCGCATCCCTCACCACCATCGCCGCCATCGTCGCCGCAGCCGCCATCGGCTGCCTCCTACGCGCACCGAAGAATCCCCCGCGAACGCAGTAGAGAACCATCGCAAGCCATGCGGGGAACCATTCCGATAGACAGGACAATCGTCGGCAAGATTGCAGCGCGCGGCACGAAGACCCCGATCCAGACCAGCGGGCGCTGGGTCGTGGAGCGGACGAACTCGTGGATGAACAACTTCGGCAAGCTCCGACGTTGCACCGAGCGACGAAGAGCCCCCGCCGAATTCTTCATTGCCATGGCCAGCGCCATCATCACTGTCCGCTGTCTCATCCGACGCGCCTGGATGCTTTACCGCTGGGACACTCGCCCTCCCAGCCCACGAATGCGATGACCTACTGGCGGACCCTCTAAGGACGTAGTACTGGTCTCCCACTCGCTGGCCGGGGAGATCGCGACATACTTCGTCAGGGAGCATCCCCACTGGATCTCCGGCGCGGTCCTGGTCGACGCGAGCCTTCCGGAGTTCTACACCCCCGGCGAGACGGCCAGGATCGTCGCCGGGAACCAGCAGCAGATCGCGGCCCTCGAACAGCAGCCGCAGACCAGGGCGACCCGCCAACTCCTCGCCGAAGCAGACGACTACGGCCTGGTGCACCTCGCGTACCACAAGCTCACCTGGCCGCCGAGCGTTCCCGCCATCGCGATCGTCTCCTCCCGGACGCCGTTCACGACAGCCGCGGATGCGCAGCTGTGGCGCCAGGCCCAGCAGGAGTTCGTCAGCGCCGCGCCGAACCGGCACCTCGTCGTGGCGCAGCACAGCTCGCACGACATCCCGATCGACCGGCCGGACGTGGTCGTCGACGAGGTGATACAGATGCTGCGCCAGCTGTCCTGAGACTCCTTCGGGCCGGGGCGGCACCGCTCAGGGCTTCGGCCCGGCCGTCTCCAGCGCGCGGATGCGGGCGAGGACGTCCAGGGCGAGCTCCGGGTCGGCGTCGGGGCGGAATGGACGGCCAGCCGGGTGACCACCCCGGCGTACCGCTGGTGGATGCTGCGGGCGACCTCTTCCGGGGTCCCGGCGACGGCGAAGGCGTCATAGACCTCGTCGTCGATCAGTTCGCCCATCTCCTGCCAGCGGCCCCGCACCGACATGGCGTGCAGCCGCTCGTGCAGCTCGCCCCAGCCGTGACGGTCAAGTACCGCCCGATAAGCCGGTGTTGACGCATAGAAGGCGAGACGTTCGCGCACCGCCAGCAGATTGGCGCGGAGCTCCTCCTCGGTGCGACCGGTCGCGGTCAGCACGTTGCCGACGACCTCGAAGGGCCGGTCGGTCCACTCCGCGCCGTCGGCCTCGGCCTTGGCCCGGGCTGCCCGCACCGCGGGCAGCACCGTCCCGGTGAGGTGCTCCACGGAGGTGAAGGGGTGGCTGATGAAGCCGTCGGCCACCGCGCCGGCGGCGGACGCCATCCGCGGGCCGACGCCGGCCAGCAGGATCCGCGGCGGTCCCGCCTCGACCGGGTCAGGGGCGAAGGCGGGCGTCATCAGGGTGTGCGCGTAGAAGTCGCCGCGGAAGCTGAGCCTGGTGCCGGTCTGCCAGCTGTGCCAGACGGCCCGTACTGCTTGCACATACTCGGTCATCCGGGCGGCGGGCCGGTCCCAGGGCATTCCGTAGCGCCGCACGATGTGCGGCTTGACCTGCGAGCCGAGCCCGACGACTGCCCGGCCGCCGGAGGCCTCGTGCAGCCCCCAGGCCTGGTAGGCCAGGGTCATCGGGGTCCGGGCGAAGGCGATGGCGACGCCGGTCGCCATCTCGATGGTGCTGGTGGCGTCGGCGGCGCGGGCCAGCTGGACGAAGGGGTCGTGCGTGGTCTCCGACACCACCAGCCGGTCCATGCCACGGCTCTCGGCCGCCCGCGCGGACGCCAGGATCTCCCGGGGTCGGCCGGAGCCGACGGCGTCCAGCAGCAGCCGGGCCCGGCGGTCGCGGCGGGGTCGGTCATCGTTCGTCTCCTTCAGGGTGCCCACTGGTACCACTCGGCTGAGGTGGTGTGGCGGCTGGTGCAAGCACAAACGCTACTGGACGGCTTCGGAGCGCGGCCTCCAGCGCGAATCCCGGTGACACTCGGTTCGGGGATCGCCGGCTCCGGCGAGCGACTTCCCGCATCAAGGGTCGGCAGTCCTGCGACGGGCGGCAGAGCCCGACTGCCCTCGGCTACGGTGATGATGTGTCAGGGCACCTGCCAGGCAGGCAATGGCTGCACGGGGACGGCGTCCGCCGGTCGAGGGAGAGGGAATGCTGGTCGAGGCGATGCTGGAGTCAGCGCCTGCCGAGCCGCGGGGATGACCGCGGGCGCCGATCCGCACAGCACGGACGTGATCCGACAGGTCGTCCTGGCGGAGGCCGGATATGCCGTTGGGGTGATCGGGGCGGACATCCATGTCGTCGGTGACGGCAGGCCGTTGTACCGGCTCGCAAACCTCTCCCCCGGTCGACCGGGCCAGCACCTGCCCAGGACCGTGGCGGGGCTGCCCTCGCAGCCGAGCCACCTGCTGGACGCCCGCTCCGCGGTGGTCGACTTCACCGGCCGGGACAGCGAGGTCCGCCACCTCACCGCCTGGTGCCACGGTGGCGACGCCCGGGCGGTCCACTGGCTGCACGCCCCAGGCGGACAGGGCAAGACCCGTCTCGCCGGTCACATCGCGGCCCGGGCAGCCGCAGGCGGGTGGAAGGTGATCACCGCCGACCGGGGCCTCGTGCGGCAAGACCCTGCCGCGTACGAGAACCAGTTGGCCGTCGCTTTGAAGATCCTCGTCGATACGCTGATACGCCTGCGGCATCTGGAGCAAGCCGTCACTGCCGCCGGGGAGGCCGTCATCCTCCGGCGCAAGCTTGTCCAGGACAATCCGGCCGACCACGCAATGCACCTCGCCAACATGCTGAAGTACCTCGCGGAGGCACTGGGGGCTCTCGGGCGGCACGGCGAAGCGGCGGCTGCGGCGAGGGAGGCCGCGGAGATCCGGCTGCGCCTGGCCGGGCACGACCCGATGCACCGGAGTTCCGGGGCCGTCGCGCTCACCCTCCTGGCGAGCAACGTGCTACGGCTGGACGCCGACGAAGCCCTGACAGCCGGACAGCATGCTGCCGGGATCCTTCGACCGCTGGCCCGTGAGGATCCCGCCGGGTACTCGCGCCCGCTCGCCAGGGCTTTGGCCGGTCTCGAAGATGCCCTGCACCAGCTCGGGCGAGGCGCGGAAGCGCGCGCGGCGGCACGGGAGCGACGCGTGGTTCTGCGCGACCTGGAATCCATCGAGAATCCCTCATGACCGAGGGACCTTGAGGGGGTCCGCTGTCCCGGCATCCACTGTCCCGGCCGGCACCGGGGCGGGGCGGCGTACGTGTGCTGATGGTCAAAAGCCATGATGCGGAAGACGTGTGCCGCCCGGGTGCGCTCGACCGTCCACCGCCGCAGTCAGCGGCGGTTCATCCGGTCGGTCCTCCGATCGGTGGGTGCTGCCCGGGGCTGCGGCTGCCGAGACTTGGAGGCAGGCAAGGAAAGCCCCGGCGGAACGGGGCCCGACGCAGACACCCGACGCAGACACAGGAGAAAGATCATGTCGATACGGTTCACCAAGGGCGGCACCGTGGCGGCCGGAGCGGCTGCGGCCGCGCTGCTGGTCGCAGCAGGCGCGGGCACCGCGTCCGCCGCGACCCGCGGCTCCGGGCGCCGACCTGCCGCACCGGGGCGCTGGCCGCCTCGGTGCGCATGGCGCCCGGCCAGGTCGGCGCGGGCAACGTGGGGGCCTTCCTGGCCCTGACCAACACCTCCCACCAGACCTGCACCGTGCAGGGCTACCCCGGCCTGGGACTGCAGAACGCGCACCACCACAACCAGTCCATCCACGTCGCCTGGGGTTCGACCTACTTCGCCAAGGACCCCGGGTCGCACCCGGTCACCCTGCGGCCCGGCCAGTCCGCCTACGCCGCCATGGCCTGGAACCAGCCCGACGGCACCCGGTCGGTCACCCCGGCCTACCTGCTGGTGACCCCGCCCGACCAGACCAGCCACCTGACCACCCCGTTCGCCCCCGGGCCGATCAACGCCGGGACACTGCAGGTCACCTCACTCGCGGCGACCCCGCCCGGTGCCTCCCCGCCCCGATCTCGGTGTCCGTCTCGAAATTCACCAACAACGGCCCCGTCCCCGGGACGCTGCGGCCCGGCGACACCGCCGAAGTGGTGGTCTCCGGCTGCAACAGCGGCGCACCGGGCGGGATCACCACATCGAGCGCCTTCGTCGGCGGTTCGGCCCCGCTGCTGCCCTCCGCGGACCGGCCCACCCTCCAGGGGTTCCCGACCATCGCCGCCAAGAGCGGGACGTTCGCTGTCCACGCCCAGTGCCCGGACTCCTCCGCCGGCGCCACCACCACCGTCACCGTCGGTTAGAGACCGGCTCCGCAGCCACGGGCAGACCTCTTGCCCGGCACCACCCGGTGCCCGACACACCGCTCAGGGAGTTCCCCATGCGCATCCGTGACCGACTGGCTTCGGCGGCGGCCTCCTTCGTCGAAGGCGCGGCCCTGATGGATCCCTACGCCGCCGCCGCTGTGTACGGCACCGACGACCGGCACCCGCCCGGGCACCCGGCCCTGGCACAATCGTTCGGACCCGGACCGCTCCGGCCCGCGTCGGCGGCCGGGAGCAGCCTGTTGGTGATGGTCCCGCTGCGGTACCGGCCGGCACCCTGACCCCGGCCCGCGACCACGACCACGACCCGACCCACGGCCACCGCCACTGCTACCGGCTCCCGGGACCGTGAACCGGACCAAAGCGCGGTCGGCGCGCGATGATGGTGGGGAGGCCGGGCCGCCCCACCATCCGCGCCGACCGCAGCAGCCAGCGGGACCGTTCCCCGAACGGCGGGCACCATGGACACCCACACCAGCGACACCACCAAGCCCATCCGGACCGACCCGGAGAGGGCCGGCCGGCACGACCCCCGGCCCGCCCCGGCGACCGCCTGCGCCGGGTCGCCTCCGCCCTCGGCGGCCGCTTCCAGCCGGTGCCGTCCGCGGAGCAGGCGGTACCGCAGCCGGGCGGCGCACAGGAGCCGATCGCGACCATCCGCGCCATCGCCCAGCGCCGGGCCGGGCGGATCGTCAGCGTCCTGCGGCTGGTCGTGGTCGTCGGCATCCTGGTCAACCTGGTCTTCTTCCCGCCCCGGGAGCAGGTCGCCGCCAGCATCACCAATCGCCGCGCTCTACACCGCGTGGAGCCTGGTGCTCCTGGCCGGAGCCTGGCGCGACGCCCTGCCGTCCTGGGGCGTGTGGACGGTGCTGCTGGTCGACCTGCCCGTGCTGACCACGCTGCTGGCCGTCTCCGGCAGCCTCTCCGACCCCACCTGGGCCACTCCGTTCACCGACGACGCGTTCGTGCTGATCCCGATCCTGGCCGCGTTCCAGCTGCGACCCAGGGTCACTGCGGCCTGCGGCGCGGCCTCGACCCTGGTCTACGCGGCCGCCGCCACCGCAGGCCATGTCCACGCCTCACCCGACCCGCACTATGTCGCGCTGCACGCGGTGTTCATCGCCCTGGTCAGCGTGGCCGCCGTCCTGCTGTCCTGGGTGCAGCAGTCGCGCACCGCGATGATCGCCGACCTGGCGCAGCACCGGGCGAGCCTGCTCGCGCAGACCATGTCCGCCGGCGACCGGGACCGCCGCGACCTGGCCGAGGCGCTGCACGACGGCGCGTTGCAGAACGTGCTGGTGGCCCGCCAGGACGTCGACGAAGCCCGGGCCCAGGGCCCCAGCGAGGAACTGCAACGGGCCGAGCAGGCGCTGCGCGAGGCCACCGGGCAGCTGCGGTCCTGCCTGTCCGAGCTGCACCCGGCCGTGCTGGAGCACCGGGGCCTGGGACAGGCACTGGAGCAGCTGGCCCGGCAGACCGCTGTACGCGCCCACTGCCGGGTCGAGGTGGACTGCCAGGCCCCGACGCCGGGTACGAGACCGACCGGCTGCTCTACCACTGCGCGCGTGAGCTGCTGGGCAACGCAGCCAAGCACGCCCGGGCGGACCTGGTCCGGGTACGGCTGTACACGACCACGGACGAGATCCGGCTGGAGGTCGCCGACGACGGTGTGGGCCTGCCCGCGGACGGCCTCCAGCAGCGGGTCGGCCAGGGCCACATCGGGCTCGCCTCCCAGCGGGTCCGGATCGAGAGTTCCGGCGGAACCCTGGTCCTGTCCGCCAACCGGCCCACCGGCACCCTGGCCGTGGTCACCCTGCCGCGCCGTGCCCGGCGTGCCACCGCTTCCGCCACCGCTTCTGCCCCCGCTTCTGCCCCCGCCGACACCGACGCCGGACCCTGACGAGCCCGGCGCCTCCGTTGCGGGCGGGGCCGACGTTCGGGGCCCCTCGGTTTGGACCGTCGACGGATTCCATCGACCGCTGTCCGCGCCATCACGCATCAGAGCTCAGTAGGTAGTGGTCCAGGTCACTGCGCTGCTGGGTTTCCGGTGACGGTCCTCACAGGGGCGAAGGGGTCCACTACCCGCGGCAGTAGACCGGTCCGACAGGTTTGAGGCGCGTGCCGCCGCCTGGGAGCACCGTCGTCGTCAACTGCCCGCTCCGACATCGAACGGGACTGTATTTCCGCAGCTCAGGATGGGTGCGGGGGAATTTTGGCGTTGTTGGTTTACGGCTGACGACCGCGGGATAGCGGCCGCCCGCACCAGCCGCCGGACGCTGCCCCCACTACGATGCGGCGTCGTATCACAGGGCTTTGGAGTTCGGTTCCGGGCCCGCTAACAATGGCTGAGTCGAAACGACGCCGCGGCGCATCCGCCGCAGGCATTCCGCCCGGCAGCCATCCGCCCTCGCGATGGTGCCGCGAGCCCACCCCCTCGCTTCCGCCCCTGTCCGGCGGCGCGACACCACACCCCGGTCGGGCCACAGCAAACAGATGAGGACGAAACCCCGCATGTCGCTCTTCCCCACCCGTGTGCGCACCACCGCTGTCCTTCTTGCCTCCGCCGCCGGCCTCACCGCGCTGGGCGCGGCCGTCATCCCCTCCACCGCCTCGGCCGACACCCCGCAGGCCATCGCCGCGCAGATCGTCCCCGCGAGCCAGCTGGCCTCCTTCGACCAGATCATCTCCCACGAGAGCGGCTGGAACGTCAGCGCGACCAACGCCTCCTCCGGCGCCTACGGCCTGGGCCAGGCACTGCCCGCCTCCCAGATGGCCTCCGCCGGCTCCGACTGGCAGACCAACGCCGCCACCCAGATCAAGTGGGCCCTGAACTACATGGACTCCCGCTACGGCAGCCCCAACGCCGCCTGGACCTTCTGGCAGGCCCACAACTGGTACTGAGCCAACCACACTCAGTAACGGCACACCGACGACTCCCCGGCACCCACAAGGCGCCGGGGGAGTCGTCGTGCATCCAGACAAGGTCGGCCTGCCGCCGGGGGCCTACGCCGGCGCCGGAGCCGCCCTGCCAGACCTTCCCCGGGCACCAGGCCCCCGGAGCCTGCCCAGGCACGACCGGCACCGGCGAGGTGATCGCGCGCCACGTCAGCCGCCCGTCACGGAAGGTGGCGTCCAGCGCGAGCAGATGATGAACGAACTGCCGGCTGCTGTCGAAGTCGGTGATGTTCCCAGGACTACGAGAACTGCGTCCGGGTCACCAGCGGCCGATCTCGAACCTGGCCTCGTCCGGGCTGTCCACCGGCCATGGCGGGACGGTCGCGGCGACCACGCGCAGCCCCTGGGCTCCCGCCCGGAACTGGAACGTCGTTCCCAGCGGGATGGTCAGGCAGACCCCCGATTCCAGCTCCGTGACTTCCTCGTGGCCGTCCTGACTGCGCCACATCCGACCCGCCCCCGAGACGACGAACCAGACCTCCTGCACGGTCGCATGGGACACCGCCTTCGCGACCTGACCGGCGGCGAGCTCGAACTGGGCAAAGCTGGCTGCCCCGGGAAGCACGCACAGCGGCCGTACCGCCGAGCCGTCCGGAGCGGTGATCTCAGGAGCCTGGTCGAGACGCACGGTCGCGAAACGCTCGGTCATGAATCCCACGCTCAGCCTTCCTGGCCGGTGGCGGCAAGGACGATCTCGCGGATGGTGACGTTCTGCGGCTGGCCGTAGGCGTACGCGATGGCCTCGGCCACGACCTGCGGGTCCAGGGCCCCTCCGGCCGCGGTCTTCCATGCCTGGTAGTCGGCCTTGATCTGCTCGTCGCTGGTGTGGGACAGCAGTTCGGTCTCCACGGCACCGGGGGCGATGGTCACCACCCGGACACCGGTCGCGGCGATCTCCTCACGCAAGTTCTCCGACAGGGCGTGCACAGCGAACTTGGTGGCGACGTAGGCGGCGTGGTTGGGATACGTCTTGCGGCCCGCGACGGAGCTGACGTTGATGATCGTGCCCCTGCCCCGGGCGATCATGCCGGGCAGCAGCGCACGGGTGCCGTACAGCACACCCTTGACATTCAGATCGACCATCCGGTCCCACTCGTCAACCGGCTGATCGGCGATACGGCCCAGCAGCATGACCCCGGCGTTGTTGACGATCGCGTCAGCCGGGCCGAAGCGCTCCTCTCCCTCGCGCACGGCCTCCTCGACAGCGGCCCGGTCGGTGACGTCCACCTTGCGGCACAGCGTGTGCGGCAGGGCGAGCTCCTCAAGCTGCTCCAGCCGCCGTGCGAGCAGCAGCAGCGGGTGTCCCTGGGCGGACAGCAGGCGTGCGGTCGCGGCGCCGATGCCGGAACTGGCGCCGGTGATGACGATCAGGGGCTTGGTCATGGGGTTCCCTCCGGGGTGGTGTGCCGTGTCGCATCCCAGGAGATCACCGTATGCGGCCCCATGCCCGCCGATAGGAGAAACCGGTTGCACCGGGGTCCGGCGGCCCTGGACCCTAGTCGACCAGGTGCCGCCGCATGCCCTCGGCCACCGCGGCGGCCCGGTCGGAGACTCCGAGCTTGCCGTACAGGTGCTGGGCGTGGCTCTTGACCGTGCTGGGCGCCAGGAACAGCCGCTCCGCGGCGTCGGGGATGCTCAGCCCCTCCGCGAACAGGCGCAGCACCTCGCGCTCGCGGTCGCTGAGCAGCGGGGCGTCGTCCGCGCGCCGGTCCCGGATCTCTCCGGCGAGGGCGCCGGCCAGTTCCGGCGGAATGACCGTCTGCCCATGGGCCACCCGCCAGGCCGCGTCGACGATGGCGTCGCGGGGCGAGTCCTTGAGGACGTATCCGGCGGCGCCTTCCTGCACGGCCTTGAAGATCAGCGCGCTGTCGTCGAACGCGGTCAGCAGAAGGACCCGTGTCGGCAGGCCGTCGCGGGTCAGGGAGTGGATGACGGCGATGCCGTCCAGGTCGGGCATGTGGTAGTCGACGACGGCGACGTCCGGCTGGTGCTCGGCGATGGCCCGCAGCGCGGAGCGGCCGTCCGGGGCCTCGGCGAGGATCTGGAACCGGCCGCTCTGGGTCAGCGCCCGGCGCACGCCCTCGCGGTAGAGCGGATGGTCGTCGGCGAGGACGACGGTGACGGTGTCGTTCACGGCGCTCACGGAAACCCACCTCCGGCAGCCCGCCCGACCGGCGTCCCGCGCCCGGGCTGATGCCAGGGCGGTCGCGGCGCTCCGAAGCGGCAATCACCATTCTAGGAGCGCCGCCGCCGCGGCAGCCCGGCCACAGCCGCCGGTGAGTCTCCCGGCGGCCCTCACAGGCCGGTGCGGGTCGACCTCGGGCAGCTGAGGATCCGCTCCCAGGCGTCCGTCTGGGCGCGGTGGGCCTCGGCGACCGTCCGGAACAGGTGGCCGATGGCGCTGAAGATGTGGATGCTGCCGGTCGGGGTGTTCATGAGATCCGCCTTGGTCGGTGCTGCCGGGACTCTGTTCGTCCGGCTCTGTCTCCAGACTCCCCCGCACGGGGCTCCCCCGGGATTCCCCGATCCGCCGGTCGGCCGGTGGTCCCGGCCTCCCCGAACGGAGGACCCGACCGGTGGACCCGCGGGCCCGGTCCGACCGCCCGGGTGCCGGGCGCCCTACGATGGCCCGGTGCTGTCGATGGTGGTCGCGCCCGAGCGGGGTGCTCCGGTGTTCGCCCGCAACGCGCAGGTGCTGCACGAGGCGGCGAGCACGATGAAGGCGGCGGTGCTGGCCGCCCTGTACCGCAGCTCCGTGGACTGGGACACGCGGGTGCCGGTGGTCAACCGGTTCCGGTCGGTGACGGGCAGCGTGTACGGCAACAGCCGCGCCTGGGACAGCGATCCCCTGCCCTGGGAGCAGCTGGGCCGGCGGGTGCCCCTGCGCTGGCTGGCCGAGCGGATGGTCACCCACTCCTCCAATCTGGCCACCAACCTGTGCCTGGAGCAGGTCGGGTCCGATGCGGTGGCCGAGGTGTGGCGGCGGGCCGGGGCGGTGGGCGGCAGTCCGCGCGGGATCGAGGACCAGGCGGCCCGCGACGCGGGGGTGCACAACCGCGTCAGCGCCCTGGACCTGGCCAGGCTGTTCCAGTCGCTGGAGCCGGGTGTCCTGGCGCTGCTGGAGCACAACGCGCACCGCGTGGACCTGCCCGCCGGCCTGCCACCGGGCGTCCGCCTGGCCGGCAAGAACGGCTGGATCCCCGGAGCACGGCTCAGCGCGGCCCTCGTCCACCCCGACGACGCACCGCCCTACGTACTGTCCGTGTGCTACACCGGGCCGCTGGCCAGCGGCCACGACGTCGAGGACCCGGCCGCCCTGCTGCTGGCCCGCGTCTCCCGCGGGGTGTGGCAGCGCCGCCACGCCATCACCACCGGTCACCGGCCCGACTGACACCGCTGTCCCCACCGCCACCGGCACCGCGGGAATGACGTCCGGCGCCGGTGCTCGGGTCGACGGGTTCGGGGGCTGGGCGTCATCCCTGCCAGGCGCGCCACAGTCCCGCGTAGGCGCCGTTCTTGGCCAGCAGTTCCTGGTGGGTGCCGAACTCGGCGATCCGGCCGTCGTCGAGGACCGCGATCCGGTCGGCGTCCTGGGCGGTGTGCAGCCGGTGCACCACGGCGATCACGGTCCGGCCGCTGGTGACGGCGGCCAGCGAGCGTTCCAGGTGCCGCGCCGCCTGGGGGTTCAGCAGCGACGTCGCCTCGTCCAGGATGAGGATGCCGGGGTTGGCGAGGATCAGCCGGGCCAGGGCCAGCTGCTGCGCCTTGGCAGGATCCAGCCCCGCTCCGCCGGGGCCGACCGCGCTGTCCACACCTGCCTGCCCGGCCCAGTCCCAGGCGCCGACGGCGGTCAGGGCCGCGGTTATCTCCTCGTCGTCGGCGTCCGGGCGCGCGATGGTCAGGTTGTCACGCAACGTACCGCGGAATATGTGGTGCTCCTGGGTCACCAGGGCCACCGTGGCGCGCCGCTCGGCGGGTGCGAGGCCGCTGAGCTCCCGGCCGCCTACGGCGATGCCGCCGGTGTGCGGCCGGTAGATCCCGGCCAGCAGCTTGGCGAGCGTGGACTTGCCCGCGCCCGAGGGCCCGACGACAGCGAGCCACTCGCCCTCCCTGATGGTCAGGTCGATGCCGCGCAGCACGTCGTGCCCCGACTGGTAGGCGTAGTGCAGATTCCGCACCTCGATGTCCCGCGGTCCCGGACAGATCGCGGTGCCGTGCCAGTCGGACGGCAGTTCGGCCGGGGCCGGTGCGGCCGGGGCCTCGGTGGATTCCCGGAGCTGCTCGAAACCGAGCAGGCGGGCCAGCGCGGCGCCCGCCGACTGCAACGCGTCCAGCCAGTACACCAGCTGGTCCAGCGGGTTGAGCAGCTGCGAGGCATACAGCGTGCCGGCCGTTACAGCGGCGAGGGAGACCACGCCGTGCAGATAGAGCGTGCCGCCGACGACCAGCATCGCCGCCACCGGCAGAGAGTAGCTGGCGTCGCACAGCGGCAGCAGGACGTTGCGCAGCCGCAAGGTGTAGCGCTCGGCGGCGTAGGAGTTGGCGATGTCCTCGTTGAGCTGGTCCATCCGACGGGCGGTCAGCCGCATCGCCTCGACGGTACGGGCGCCCTCGACGGTCTCGGAGAGGCTCTCGGTCAGCCGGGAGTAGGACGCGGCTTCGCGCAGGTACCCCGCGTGCGCCCGCCGCTGGTACCAGCGCGCGGCCACGAACAGCACCGGCATCGCGACCATGCCGGGCGGCACCAGGACCGGGCTGATCAGCAGCAGGGCGCCGAAGGTGAATCCGACCACGCCCACCGAGGTCATGGTCGCCGGAATCGCGGAGCGCACAGCGGTGGACATCAGCGCGACATCGCGGGTGGTGCGGGTGATCAGGTCACCGCGGTCCGCGTCCTCGACCGTCTCCGGCGGCAGGGCCAGCAGGTCCGCGACGAACTGCTCGCGCAGCCCGGCCAGGATCCTCTCCCCGAGCGCGGCCGCGGCGTACCCGGCGAGCCGGACCAGTACGGCCTGCGCGGTCAGGCAGCCCAGGATCAGCGGGACCAGGCGCGGCACCGTGTCGTGGCCGTGCACCACGTCCGCGACCAGGTTGCCGAGCAGCCACGGGGCGAGCAGCCCGGCGGCCGCCGAGAGCGCCTGGAGGCAGAGCACCAGGCCGAAGGCGGCGCGGTGCGCCTGTATGGTGCGCCACGCGTACGCGCGGAGCTGACGATTGGCGGCGACGGGCAGCTCACTCATCCGGCGGCCGTCCACCGCTCGACCACGGACCGGTAGCGCGGGTCCGCCATCAGCGACTCGTGCGCGCCCTCGGCCGCCACTGTGCCGTCCAGCACCAGGGCCACCTGGTCGGCCAGCCTCAGCAGCAGGATGCTCGTGCTGAACACGACGGTGGCCCGCCCGCGGCGCAGTCTCGCGATTCCCTCGGCCGTCCTGCTCTCCGTGTTCGCGTCGACGGCGCTGGTCGGGTCGATCAGGACCAGCACCTCCGGATCGGCCATCAGGGCGCGGGCCAGCCGCAGGCGCTGCTGCTGGCCACCGGAGAACTCCCGGCCGCCGGCGGCCATGCCGGCGTCCAGCCGGTCCGGCAGCGCCTCGACGATGTCCCGCGCGGCGGCCGCGTCGATGGCGTCCCACAGCAGGTCGTCGGATCCGCGGGCGTCAGCCCTGCCCGCAGGATCCAGCTCGCGGCGCAGTGGCCCGGCGAACAGTCGCGTCGGCGGGGGTGACCAGGATGTGTTCGCGACCCCGGCCAGTGGCAGGTCGGCCCAGCGCGCGTCCGGCCAGGGTCGTGCCGGAGTCGGCATAACGCCCCAACCGGTCGGCAGCGTCTCCGCGTCGGCCGCGGAGCACACCACCGCGGTCAGCCCGCCGGCCGGCACCCGCAGCCGGAGTCGGGGTCGGCCAGGACGCCGGGCCCGGGCATCGGGCCGGCCGGCGGTCCCGGCGCGAGGTCCGGCTCCAGGGTGAGCAGCCGGGTGACGTTCTCGGCGGCGACATGGCCCTGCATCGCCGTGGTGACCGCGAAGGTCATCCGGTTGAGGGGAAGTATCAGATAGGTGGCGTACCCGTAGAAGGCCACCATCTGCCCGGCGCTCAGGTGCCTGGTCAGCACCAGTTCGCCGGCCAGGGCCACCACACCGGCGAGCAGCAGGGTCGGCAGGAACGTCCTGGCCGCTCCCAGCATCGCCGTCGCAGCTGCCTGCCGCAGCGCGACGGCCCTCAGCCGCTGCGACCCGTCGCGGTACCGGCCGACGAACTGCTCCTCGCCGCCGATCCCGCGCAGCACCCGCAGTCCTCGGACGATGTCAACGGCCTGGTCGGTGAGTTCGCGCTGCTGCGCGCGCAGCTCGCTCTGCCGGCTGCGCAGCACCCGGGACAGCCGGGTGGTGATGACCAGGATGACCGGGACCGCGACCAGCACCAGCAGTCCGACCTGCCAGGACGCGACCAGCATGAGCACGGCGACGGCGACGAACCCGGCCACCCCGCCCAACCCGCGGCGGCGTACTGCAACGTCTCCCCGATCAGGCGGATGTCCGAGACGCCGACGGTGACCAGGTCACCTGCGGAGACCTGCCGGTCGACCGTGGTACCAGCTCGCAGGTCCTACAGGTGACGAACTGCATGGTCCGATAGCCGGGCTCGACCTTGACCCTGAGCTCCAGGCGCTCCACCGCCAGGGCGGACAGCGCCGTCACGATGCCGAGACCGAGGACCGCCAGGCCCCAGCCGATCAGTGCCGTCTGGTCCTTCGCCACCAAACCGGAGTTGACGGCCTCCCCGATGACTGCCGGGCTCAACGCGAGTCCCGCCGACCACATCATGTTGAAGAAGGAGTCGAGAGCCAGGACCGGCCAGTGTCTGACCGCCATCCACCACAGATACCGCCACGCCCCGCGCGTGTCGGGCGTCCCGGGATCGGCATCAGCGAAGCTTCGCACCACTCAGCCCTCAACCCCCGCTGGAAGCCCGCCAGTTGAAACCCGTCCCACACAGACGGCTTCATTCTAGACCAGGCACCGTCGGCCATCGGGCAGTGATGGGCGGCCGGCCCCGGAAACCGCACGGTGTGTTACCCCGGAGCTGTGGGTGCTCGACCCGCCCAGGCAGTCGGCGACGGTCCTTGGCGACGGTCCTCGGCGACAGTCGCTCAGACCCCGTCGCCGCTCCGAGGGGTTGCCGCGCGCTGAGAGGGCAGTTGCACGACGATCAGCGCCAGCCCCTGCCAGGTCACATTGCGGATGGCCGCATCCAGCCCGTTCCATGCCTTGGACTGCCACATCGCGAACCACTCTCCGCCGATCGCCAGGAAACCGGCTCCGAAGAGCACCAGCCCCATCAGCAGCCCGAGGGTGCTTGCCTGCCGGGCCCGCGTGCAGTCGCGTCGGCGGCCGAGCGCGGCGAACCAGCTCACGGCGCCAACGGCCAGGACAAGTGCGGCGAGTGCCTCCCAGACGATGATCGCGACGTAGGCGGCGTCCTGTAGCGCGGGCGAGGTGACGGCTCGCCATATCAGCCTCCCGTCGCGGAAGGTGGTGTCCATCGCGAGCACATGGTGGACGTACTGCTGATTGGTGCCGAAGTCGGTGACGTTCCCCAGGACCACGAGGAGAAGATCGAGGGCCACCGTTGCGGTCAGCACGGCACCGGCCACAGGAAGCGTCCCGAGGGCAAGGACCCGGTCGGCCCCGGCGAAGGACCGCGTCATCCTGCTGATGATCATGCCGCCCAGGATAGCCGCCGGGGGCCGCCGGTGCGGTGACCGCAGGGGTCCGCCGGGCCGGTCGGGTCGCGGTGGCGAGGAGACCTGAGTCCCGCGGATCTCTGCATCACGCGACATCGCTCCGGACGCGGTGAGGCGACGAGCGCCGGCGCCTCCTGTCTGTGAGGATTCCGGTCATGATCTCGGAAGACCTCCATGACTTCTTCACGGCGGCCGCCGGTGTGGCCGGCACGCTGATCGGGTTGCTGTTCGTGGCAATCTCGGTGGCCGCCGAAAGGGTGAGTGAGCACGGGAATCCAGCTCATCGTGTCCGGGCAGCGGGAGCGTTGACGGTATTCACCAACGCGCTGACCGTGTCGCTGTTCGCCCTGGTCCCCGGAACGAACGTGGGCACCGTCGCTTTCGTGGTCTCCCTCCTCGGCCTGATGGCGACGGCGGCGTCGCTGATCTCGCTGATCCGGCAGGGGACCCTGACCTGGCAGCATCCCCGGGAGGTCGTCTTCCCGATCTGCCTCGGTGCCGTCTTCGTCGCCCAACTGCTGGCCGGCCAGACGGTCATGTTCCATCCGGCGGCCCGAGGCTCGGTCATCACGATCGCCGAGATCATCATGGTCTGTTTCCTCATTGGCATCGCCCGCGCCTGGGAGCTGGTCGGCGGGCCCCAGTTGGGGCTTGTCGGCGAGATCCTCACCCTCGTTCGGTCGACCCCGACGAGCTCCACGGCAACAGGCGAACAGCGGCCCCGGACGCCTCCGGCGGGACGTGACCTGCCGGTGCCGATTCCTCGGCCGCTCCGGCACCACCTCACTCCAAGGGCTTCACTCCAACCGCCTCACTCCAACCGCCTCCTCAAAGCGGCCACCTCCGCCTCGACCTCGGTCATCGCCCTGACAGTGACATAGCCGAGTTGCCCGTTCACCCGCTGCATGTGCACGTTGTCGGCGGCGGTGGTGGTTCCCACCTGGACGATCGCAGGGCGATCCGACAGCAGACGGAGCATCATGGCGGACTTGAGACAAAGACCCAGACCGTGGCCCCGGTGCTCGGCCAGGACAGCGGTCTGCTGCTGTTCGGCCTCCCCGGGATTCGCGGGGTGCACTTCCAGCTCGGTCAGGCCCGCCACCTCTCCGTCGGCTTCGTGCACGGCAGCGACGACGCGCTGTTCCACCCCTCGCTCACGGCACTCCGCCTCCGCCTGGCGAACCCGCTCGACGGTCCATTCCGGAAACCTGAAACTGGAATCCCCTGAAGGGGCATCATGGATGGCCCCCTTCGCCCGCGCGTACGAAGCGACCAGCGATTCGGGAGTCACATCGCTCCACTGCTCCAGCCGGTAGCCCGCCGGGAGCGGAACGTCCCAGAGAGCCGGATCGGCATCGGCCACCACAAGCTGCTGCCGCACCCAGCCATGGCTCCGGGCGAAGCCCAGCGAAGCCGCCCACCGCTCACCGTCACCGCCGATCCGCAGACCGAGTCCGTGCACCAGCGTGCGTCCCTCGGCAGCCAGGACCGGAAGCACCGCGCGGAGCAGCATGGTGCCGACGCCGGCGCGGCGGTACCTGGGCAGGACCCGGACATCGGTGGTGGCGAGAAGGCTGTTCTCGTCACCCGGGTGAACGTCAGCACCATGCCCACCAACTGACCGGCCCGGCGAGCTGTCCAGATCCGCTTGCGGCCCAGGGTCGTCATCACGACGGGCAGCCCGGCGGTGGTCCCTGCGAGCGTCGGCAGCGGCGCGTCCGGACGTTCCACCGTGAAGTACTCGACCCCGAAGGCATGGAACTCGACGAAGTCGTCGGCAGTGGCGCCGGTCGGGTCAAAGGGAGCGATCGTCGGCTGCATGGCCCGACGCTAGGGACCAAGGAGTCGGTGGTCCATCGAATTCTTCCTCCGCCGAGGGGCACCGCGCCTCGTCAGACGAGGGGCCGCTGCGGCGCAGCGCCGTGCGGGAGCCGGCTTCTGCCTGTGGCGAATCTGCGGCAGGCAGAGAAACCTCGTCGGCGGTTCCTCCTGGGCCGAGAGTGGAGCCGACGGCATCCCTGCCCCGACAAGGAGACCCAGATGACTCCATCCACCGCCCTGCGGCCCCGCGCGCAGGAGGGCGAGACAACGCCCAGCCGCTTCGACGACCACCTCGCGGCCCAGCTGCTCGCTCAGCGGATCGTCCTGCTCGGTACGCAGGTCGACGAGGTCTCGGCCAACCGGGTGTGCGCGCAGCTGCTGCTTCTGTCGGCGGAGGACCCGCGCACCGACATCAGCCTGTACATCAACAGCCCCGGCGGGTCGGTCACCGCAGGCCTCGCCGTCTACGACACCATGCGGCTCATCCCGAACGATGTCTCGACACTGGTGCTGGGGTTCGCCGCCAGCATGGGCCAGTTCCTGCTCACCGCGGGGCATCCGGTAAGCGGTTCGCGCTGCCGAACGCGCGGATCATGATGCACCAGCCCTCGGCGGGCATCGGTGGCACCGCGGCGGACAATCGAGATCCAGGCGCAGAACCTCCAGTTGACCAAGAGGGCCATCGAGAGGATCACCGCCGAGCACACCGGCAGAGCGAGGAGACGATCGCGCGGGACAGCGACCGGGACCGGTGGTTCACGGCCGAGGAGGCCAGGGAGTACGGGATCGTGGACCGGGTGATGGAGTCGCTCGCCAGCATCCGTCCGGCCACGTCGCGCCCACGGGCGGGGTTGTGACATGGGGTCGTACACGGTTCCCTACGTCATCGAGCGTACCGCGCAGGGTGAGCGGTCCTACGATGTCTTCAGCCGGCTGTTGAACGAGCGGATCATCTTCCTCGGCACCCAGATCGATGACGGGGTTGCCAACGCGGTCATCGCGAACTCCTGCACCTTGAGTCGGCGGACCCCGAACGGGAGATCTCGATCTATCTCAACTCGCCCGGCGGGGAGTTCACTTCGCTGATGGCGATCTACGACACCATGACCTTCGTGCAGGCACCGATCTCCACGTTCTGCGTCGGTCAGGCGGCCTCGACAGCGGCGGTGCTGCTGGCCGGCGGAGATCCCGGACGACGCTTCGTGCTCCAGCACGCCCGGGTGCTGCTCGGCCAGCCGGCCAGCAACGGCAGGCAGGGGACGGTCTCCGACCTCAGCCTCGCGGCCGAGGAGATGGCCCGCATCCGCGCACAGGTGGAGGAGATCCTGTCGCAGCACACGCATCACGACGTGGCGACGCTGCGGGCGGACATGGACCGGGACAAGGTGCTCACCGCCGAGGACGCCGTCGCCTACGGAGTCGCCGACCAGGTGCTGTGCCGACGGCTCGCGTCCGGCTGACCCCCGCGCGGCGGTGACGGAGGGCTGTCCCAGCAGGCCGGTGCGGCGGCGGTTCGCGTCGTCGCACCGGCACCGGCACCGGCACCCGCAGCAGCACCGGCACCGGTTCGCTCAAGCAACCAGGCGCAGGCCGCTGTTGTGCACCGTGGAGGGCGGGAAACCCCGGGCCGCCCGGCTCCGCGCGTGTCGGACCAGCTCGTCCTGGGCGAGCGACAGCAGGTCTGCGAGGCCGAGCCCGAGAGCCTGGGCCGCAGCCGCCAGCACCTCGGAGGAGCCTTCCTTCCGTCCCCGCTCCAGCTCCGACAGGTACGGGATCGAGATCCGGGCCGCCTCCGCGACGTCCTTCAACGTGCGCTCCTGGGCGAGCCGCTCGCGCCGCAGCGCGTCGCCGACGAGGCTGCGCCACAGCGGTTCCTTCGGCGCGGGGGGCTGTCGCAGCGCTCCCGCCGCTCGCTGCGCGGCGGCGGTACCCCTTTCGGCGCCGGGGGCCGGGCCTGCGGACGCATGGGGATGACGCGGGCTTCGTTCGACGCAGGAATGCTCACCCCTTCAGCCTAGGGATCCGGAACGCCGGGGGAAGGGAGCGGCGCTCTGCCCTGGGCGAAGCCGTACCCGTCGCGGTGCTGCGGCCGTCGCGGGTGCCGCGCCCAGGGGCACCGGCCCCAGCTGGGGCACAGGGCCGGAGCGGGGGCCCCGGGGAGCGTATCCCCGTCTTTCTGTGTGCGATCGGATTTCAGCCTTCGTTCGGTGGCCGAAGGCCGGGGGTTGACTGGCGCCGACGCCGCCCGGAAAAACCCCATTCGCCAGCTCCCTGCCCTGGTCAGGGCCCTGATGATACGGCAGGGCCAGACATCGGCCAACTGACACCACTGGCAGTGGTGCCAGCATCGGAGAAGAACAGAGGGTTTCCGGTCGGTCACCTCTCGTGCCCAAGGTCCACATGAATGCACCTGTTCATTACGGAAAGTGCGTATTTCAGTCGCTTCAGTGAAGACTGCCGGGGCGTACCCAAAGCGTCACACCCCGACAAAGGAGTCATTCATGCGCACTCACAAGGCCCTTGCCACCACCCTGGCAACCGCCGTCGCCGCCACCCTCAGCCTGTGGGCGCTGGCGGTCCCGCAGGCCCAGGCCGTGCCCATGCTCCAGGAGCCGGACGCGCTGGTTCTGACCGTCTCGGGCCCCGGGCTGACCGCCTCCCCCGGTGTCGAGCAGGCGGCGACGCTCAGCTGCACGCCCACCGCGGCCGGCGACCACCCCGACGCGGCCTCCGCCTGTTCGGCCCTGCTCGGGGTCGACGGCGACATCGCCGCCCTGCCGGCCGCGAAGGGCATCTGCCCGGACTTCTACCTCCCGGTCACCGCCGAGGCCATCGGGGTGTGGAACGGGCAGCAGGTGTCCTTCCAGCAGACCTACCCCAACACCTGCATGATGCTGCGGGCCACCGGCGCGGTCTTCAACTTCTGAGCCAGGGCCCGGACCGGCGGGCCCGGCATCGCCCGGTCGGCCACGCGGCCCCGCCGGGCCCGATCCGCTGACCACCGGACCGCCCCGGCCTGACGTTCGGAAGCGCCCCCGGCATCCTCCCCTGCCGGGGGCGCTTCCACGTCCACCGGACGGACGGGCGGCCTGCGCCTGGCGCTCGATCGACGACAACGCCCCCGCCGCCTGTTCGCCCCGATGACCGGAGCCCGGCAGGACCCATGGGGTGGAAGGATGTGCGCTCATGCGCACCCTTTACGTGGTCACCCACCCCGAAGCGACGCACCACGTCGAGGGGTCGTCGGCGGATGGCACGATTCGCGACTGACACCCGCCGGCGTCCGTGCGGCGACTGCCATCGCCCGGGCACTGCGGGACCGGATCCCGCATGGCGCGGAGGTGGAGCTGTTCTCCTCGGATCTGCTGCGCACCCGGCAGACGGCCGACGAGGTGGGCCGGCTGTTCGGCGGGCAGCCGCTCCTGGATCGCAGGCTGCGGGAGAAGTCCTACGGGGAGGCCGGGGGCAGGCCGCAGGCGTGGCTGGACCAGCGGTTCGTGCCGCCGCCGGCTGTCGGGGAACGTATGGAGCACGACGAGGGTGTGGCGGGTTCCGAGACCAGGGCGGCGTGGGCGCGACGCGTCTACGCGGCCATGGACGAGATCCTGCGGAGCCCGTGCGCACACCAGATCATCGTGACGCACGGCGGCTCCCTGACGCTCGTCGTGGCGTCCTGGATCAGGATGCCGATCGACTCGGCCGGCTACGCCAGTTTCCGGGCGCCGGCCGGCAGCATCACCACGCTGCACGAGGACGACTTCTTTCACAACCGCCAGCTCGTCAGCCTCGGTGACACCCGCCATCTCGACAGGGAGCCGCCGAGGGCCTGACGGGAGTGGTGACCTGTCCTTCGATCCGGGGACCGCGGCCCCTCGCAGGGCGGGCATCCTGGCTGGGCAGCCGCCGCCGGTAGGGCCGGGGCGGGAGCCTGTGGAGTCAGGAACCGCCCGGCCTCCCGTGTCAGGTCGGGCGGCGAATCGGTCACCGACCGGTCGTCCCCTGTCGTGGCTCCCGGACGCGCTCCACCGGCGCCTCCCGGCCCGAGCCGCTCGGGGCGGCTTCCAGTGCCCGCTTGAGCCGCCCCAGCGTGGTCGCCATCCCCGCGCGATTGGTGCGGATCCGGGCCTGCGGCGAGGTCCCGGCGGCGACCCGGCCCAGCAGGTCGGCGACCCGTCCACCGCCGCCCCGGCGCAGGTCCTGCCAGTACTGCGTGACCTCAGTGCCCTCGTCCACTGCCCGGAGCCGGAACCCCCAGGCGGCGATGGGCAGTCCGGCGACGGAGACCCGGAAGGCGAACTCCGTCGGGGCGTCGGCGACGGTCACCCGGCAGATGGTGAACCAGTACCGCAGCCCGTTGCGGTTGAACCCGACGAAGGTCGGCCGCTCCCCGCCCCGCCCCCGCAGCACCAGCACGCCGACGCACTCCGGGCTCCACTGCGCCATCCGCCGAACGTCGCCGACCGCCGGGAACACCACCTCGGGCGGTGCCGCGATGACGATCGATTCATCCAGCTCCCACAGCCGCGAGGCCGCGCTGCCGCCGTTCCCGTCCACGTCCGTCACCTTCCGAGCGAGTTGCGTGTGGATTCAGCCGGTTCCGACGGGCGCCCGTTCGCCGCGCGCCCGCCCCGCCTGCCCGGGCTGCCCCGGCTGCCACCCCGGCCGGCCGAACACGTGGCGCACCCGATCCTGCCAGCGGGTGGCCCGGGCCAGATCGCGGCCGATGGCGGCGTACTCGTGCGAGACCACGCGCAGGGGATTGTGGGTGTCGATGTTCTTGGTGAGACCGTACACGGGCCGTTCCGTCTCGACGGCCCAGGTGCCGAACAGCCGATCCCAGACCATCAGGATGCCGCCGAAGTTCCGGTCCAGATAGCCGCCCTGTGAGGCGTGGTGGACCCGGTGGCTGGAGGGTGTGTTGACGCTCCGTTCCACGATCCGCGGCAGCCTGCCGATGCGGTCGGTGTGCAGCCAGAACTGGGTCAGCATGTTGATCCCGCCGCACAGCAGGACGGCCCACGGCGGCACGCCGGCCAGGGCCAGCGGGATGTAGAAGACCTGCGAGGTCAGCCCGGTCCAGGGCTGCCGGATCGAGGTGGAGAAGTTGTAGTTGACGCTGGAGTGGTGCACCACGTGGGCGGCCCACAGCACCCGCACGCGGTGGTGCTGGCGGTGCATCCAGTAGTAGCAGAAGTCCTGTGCCAGCAGGATCAGCGGGAAGGTCGCCCAGGTGACGGCCACGCGCAGCGGCGTAACCGCGTACAGACCGGTGAAGGCGACCAGCGCGAGCGCCTTGAAAGCAGTGTCGGTGACAGCCGCGCCGAGGCCCACGGTGACGTTGGCCGCGGTGTCGCGGATCCCGTAACCGCTGGCGTTCTCGTCCGGATGCAGCCGGTAGTAGACCATCTCCAGGATGATCAGCACCGCGAAGAGCGGGGTGGACAGGTCCAGCAGGGACGTGAATTCCATGAGGTCTCCTATCGGAGTGTTTCGCTCCGACAGGGAGTATCGGAGCGAAACACTCCGGCAGGCAATAGGCTGGACAGCATGAAAAAAGAGGACGCCCAGGGAATCCGGTCGGGCGGACGCTTCGGCCGCCAGGTCGAGGCCGAGCGCAACGACGCCCTCGTACTGGAGGCGGCCCGCGCCGTCTTCGCCGAACAGGGCGCCGACGCACCGGTCTCGGCCATCGCCGAACGGGCCGGCGTGGGCATCGGCACCCTCTACCGGCGCTACGGGAGCAAGGAGCAGCTCATCCAGCGCCTGTGCGCCATCGGCATCGCCCGGACGATCTCCGACCTCAGCTCCGCACTGGACGCTGACGGCACCGGCTGGGACGTCCTGGCCCGGTACATGACGGCCGCCGTGGACGCCCGCGTCGGCGCATTCGCCCCCTGGCGGGCACGTTCACCCTCCCCCGGAGGTCACCGCCGCCAACTCCCGGGCCCAGGCCCTGGCCGAGCGCCTGCTGCGCCGGGGCCACACCGACGGCACCGTCCGCCCCGACGTCACGACTCTCGACATCACCCACGCCATCGAGATGTTCAGCCGCTACCCGCGCCGCACCCCGCACGACGACCACGCCCGCCACCGCCTCCTGGCGCTCACCTTCGAAGGCCTCCGCCCCTCCCCCACACCGCTCCCCGGCCCCCATCCCGACTGGGAGGACTACCGGCACAGCTGGGCCGACCCGAAGCTCCCCGCCTGACGCTGCGCCCGCTTCCGGCATGCGGCCCTGCGCAACAGCCGGGACGGCAAAGATCCGGGGCATTTGCCGACGAGCGGGGCGCGGCAGCAGACTGAGCGGATGATCACGTCCGGCTACGGACCCCTGCCGCGGGTCCCGGACGCGGCAGGTCCCCCGGCCGGGGACCGTGGTCGGCGGCCTCTGTCGTCGCGTGTCCACAGCGGTGCCACCTGATCCCCGAGCAGGAAGAACGCGTCATGGACCAGCAGATTCCTGAGCGGGTCGTCGGACACGAGCGCCGGTTCAGCACGCTCTTCGAGGAGTACTTCGACACCTTGGGCGCCGGACTCGATGCGCCGTCGTTCAGCCGCTTCACCCCGGACTGCCTCCAGCTGCTCAGGGAGTTGTCGCTGCGGGGCGGGAAGCGGATGCGGGTCGTGCTGCTGTACGAGGCGGCGCGGCTGGTGACCGACCAGCCGGTCGAAGGACTGGACGCCGCGGCACTGAGCATCGAACTGCTGCAGACCCACGGCCTGGTCCACGACGATCTCATCGACGACAGCCCCACCCGCCGCGGCGGCCCGTCCACCTACTATGCCTACCGCGAGCGGTTCCGCGACCACCCGCAGACCGCCCTCGGTCTGACCGTACTCGCGGGCGACCTCGCACTGGCCCTGTCACTACAGGTCCTGCTGACGGCGAGGGTACCCGTAGCGGTACGGCAGGCCATGGTCGAGGTGCAGACGCGGGCGGCGACCGACACCTTCATCGGCCAGATCGCCGACCTGGAACGTGACTTCGCCGCCGCACCGGACGAAGAGGTCCTGCACTGCGTGGCCGACTACAAGTCCGCCCGCTACTCGATCCTCGCGCCCCTGCAGCTCGGGCTCCTGGTCGCAGGCGGACAGCCGGCGCTCTTCGCAAGGGAACTGGGCGACTACGCGCGGCTGGTGGGGATCTGCGGGCAGATGCGCGACGACTACCTGGACCTGTTCGGGAACGCGGCCGCCATGGGCAAGCCCACCGGCACCGACCTCCGCGACGGCAGGCACAGCTACACCGTCCGTGCCCTGCTGGCGGCTGCCGACGACACCGAGCGTCATCTGGTGCGGGCCGCGCTCGGCGACCCGTCCTGCACGCCGCAGACCGTCGCCGCGATCCGGGAGATCGGCGAACGCCGCCAGGTGCCGGACAGGATGCGGGCGGACATGCGCCGCTACGCGGAGCAGGCGTCCGCGGTGGCCGCCGGCTGGCGGTCACGGTGGCGGGAGGAGGCGGTGACCTTCTTCGAGCACGTACCGCAGTGGAGCGTCGAGCGCGACACCTGAGCAGCGCAGGCACCCTCTGGGGCTCAGCAACGGCCACATTGTCGCCTGACGGGGCCTGTCGGTCGTGAGTGGGACCCGCCCACCGAGAGCGCTGTCACTCGCCGAGCCGGACCAGCTGATCCTGCCGTTCGCCATGAGCGGTGCGGAAGATCTGCTCAAGCACCCGCCGGCGCGCCACCCGGGCCATGCCGCGCTGGTCTCCGAGATCCTGAGCCTCGTGGACGGCCGGGCGGCGCGGTCCGGGGGCGCGCAGCCGCTGCCGTCAGATCATCGGCTCAGCCCGAGCGAACTACGGGTGCTGCGCTACCTGCCGACCAGCCTGTCCAGGCCCGAAATCGCCAAGGCGCTGCGCGTGTCGACGAACACGGTCAGCACGCATGTCCGCAACATCTACGCCAAGCTCCAGGCCACCGACCGCTCCTCGGCAGTGCTGCGGGCCCGCGAACTCCGGCTGCTGGGAGCCGAACCGGCACAGCTTCAGAGTTGAACATTCAAACGAAGAGGTGGAGAGTCATGACGTTCACCATGGACGTGCACCACCACGTGCTTCCGGATTTCTTCTGGCAGGCGACGAATGAGGGGCCCAGCCCCGTCGGCGGGATCGCCCCTCCCCCGTGGTCGCGCAAGGGGATGCTCGCCTTCCTCGACGACGCGCGGATCGACGTCGCGGTCACCTCGATCAGCACCCCGGGCACGCACACCGGCGACGACGCGGCGGCCCGGACCCTGGCGCGACGGTGCAACGAACTGTCCGCCGAGCTGGTCCGCGACCGGCCGGAGCGGTTCGGCGGCTTCGCCTGCCTCCCCCTGCCCGATCTCGACGGCGCGCTCGCAGAACTCGCCTACGTGACCGCCCACGACAACGGTCCGGGTCCGGTGGCCTCGGCCACGCTCACCGCGACGCTGCCGGGCGGTGCCACCGCCACCGGCCTGCCGTCCGGCTGCACCTCCGCCGCCGGGAGCGTGACCTGCGACTACGGCCCGATCGCGGTCGGCGCCGACGCGAGCCGGTCCTTCCAGCTCCCGCTGCGGCTGCTGTATCTGGGCCAGGTCTCGGTCACCGCGACCCGTACCGCCTCCACGCCGAACGACCCCGACCCCGCCAACGACACGGCGACGGCCACCTGCACCGTCATCTCCGACCTGCTGGCTGCCTGCCCCTGAGACGCCGGGGGCCGTCGGCGCCGGCCGCGGGACAGCTACGCACCGGAATCCCTCCACTTCCAGCCCCGGCCGAGCCAAACCGAGGGGCATCGCGCTACCTTGGCCGAGGCCGAGGTAGCGGCCCGGGAGAGCGAGACTCCGCCACTGGAAGGGGCACCTGCGATGAACACATACTGGCCGATGGGACTGCCGACCTCGCTCGACTACCCCGATGTGCCTGCGGGAGCACTGCTCACCGCCGCCGCCCAGCTCTACGGCGAGCGGACCGCCGTGGTCGACGGCCAGGAGCGGCTCAGCTTCGCCGAGCTGCACCAGCGTGCCTCCGCGTTCGCCCGGGGGCTGCGGGGCGCGGGCGTCGGTGAGGGTGAGGTGGTGCTGATGCATCTGCCCAACAGTGTCTGGTTCCTGGTCGCCTACTACGGTGCGCTGCTGTCCGGGGCGACCGTCGCGCTGACCAACCCGCTCCAGCCCGCGCCGGGGCTGCGTGCGCAGCTGCTCGACACCGGTGCGGTGCTCGCCGTCAGCCACCCGCCCACCTCGGCACACTGCTGGAGGCACGCGAGGGAACCGCCCTGGGCACCGTCGTGGTCGTACCGCCGAGCCACTGCGCGCCCTTCACCGGCACCGCACCCCCGGCGAGGGCGGGTCGCCCTCGCCGACTTCACCGCCGACACCGACACCGACACCGGTCCGGTGCGGACCGGCGCCGGCGCGGACGATGTCGCGCAGATCGTCTACACCGGCGGCACCACCGGCGTCTCCAAGGGCGTGCGGATGCTGCACCGCAACATGGTCGCCAACGTCACCCAGCTGACCACCTGGCGCTCCGCCCACCTGGTCACCACGGGGCCGGACGGCAACCTGCGGCTCCAGCCCCTCCCGGACCTGCCCAACCCCGCGATCAGCCCCGGCGACGCCGTCACCGTGGTCGTCGCCCCGCTGTTCCACGTGCACGCGCTGATCAACCTCAGCTCCATGCTCCTGTGCGGAACCACCGTCGTCCTCAACGGACGCTTCACACCCGAACGCCTGCTGACAGCCGTCGAACAGCACCGCGCCACCAACCTCTTCGGCAGCCCGGCCATGTGGCACGCGCTGCTCAACAGCCCCGAACTCGGCAACCACGACCTCTCTCGGTCCGCGTGCTCTCCTCCGGAGCCGCCCCCATCGACCCGGCCGCCCTGCACGCCCTGGCGGCCGCCTTCCCCACCGCCCGCGTCGTCGAGGGCTACGGACTCACCGAAGCCACCTGCGTCGTCGCCTCCACACCCCTGCTCCCCGGCGCACCCGACAAACCCGGCAGCGTCGGCCTGCCCCTGTTCGACACCACCGTCGAAATCCGCCCCGCCGACGGCAGCCCGACCGCCCTCAAACCGCACGAGGTGGGCGAACTGTGGATCCACGGCCCGCAGATCGCCGCCGGCTACCTCAACCAGCCACAGGCCACCGCCGGCCAGTTCACCGAAGGCTGGCTGCGCACAGGAGACCTCGGCTACCTGGACCAGGACGGCTTCCTCTACCTCTCCGGCCGTGCCAAGGACATGCTGATCTACAAGGGCTACAACATCTACCCCCGCGAACTGGAAGACATCCTGCACGACCACCCCCAACTCGCCGCGGCAGCAGTCATCGGCCGGCCCGACCCGGCCACCGGACAGGAACCCGTCGCCTTCGTCGTCCCCCGTGCCGGCGCCACCCCCGACCCCGACCAGGTCATGGCCTACGTCGCCGAACGCGTCCTGCCGTACAAGAAGATCCGCGACATCCGCATCGTCGACGCACTGCCCACCTCCGCCGCCGGAAAGATCCTCAAAACCGAGCTGCGCGCCCGGCTCGACACCCGCGGCGATGGTCAGGACGCGGCAGGCAGGACAGAGGGCTGAGCCTCACCCGCCGATGGGCAAACCCACGTAGTTCTCGGCGAGTTCGGCTGCCGCGTGTCGGGAGTCGGCGATCCGGTCGAGCTGGGAGAGCTGGAGTCGGGTGTCGAACTCGCCCTGTTCGGGGGCGGTGTGCAGCGCGGTGGTCATGAACCACGAGAAGTGCTCGGCTCTCCAGACGCGGCGCAGGCAGGTGTCGGAGTAGGCGTCGAGCTGCTGCGTCGAGCCGGTGCGGGCGAGCTCTGCGAAGGCCCGGCGAGGACGATGACATCGGAGGCGGCGAGGTTGAGGCCTTTCGCTCCGGTGGGCGGGACTATGTGCGCGGCGTCACCGGCGAGCAGGATCCTGCCCCAGCGCATGGGTTCGGTGACCAGGCTGCGCATCGGCAGTACGGCCTTGCGCGTGATCGGTCCGCGGGTGAGAGTCCAGTCGCCGTCGATGGCGAAGCGGGAGTCGAGTTCGTCCCAGATCTGCTCGTCGGTCCATGAGCCGGGGTCGGTGCCGTTGGGCACCTGAAGATAGAGCCTGCTGACGCTCTTCGAGCGCAGGCTGTGCAGGGCGAAGCCGCGCGGCGAGTGGGCGTAGATCAGTTCCTCGCTGGAGGGGGAACGTCGGCGAGGATCCCGAACCAGGAGTAGGGGTAGACGCGTCCGTGGGTGCGCAGCTCGCCCTGGGGAATGGCCTGGCGCACGATGCCGTGGTATCCGTCGCAGCCGGCGAGGTAGTCGCACTCCAGGGTGCGGGCGGTGCCGTTGTGGGTGTAGTGCACGACGGGCCGTTCGGTGTCCGCGCCGGTGACGGCGGTGACCGGTGCCTCGAACAGCAGCGGTGCGCCGTCGGCCAGTTGCAGGGCGATGAGGTCCTTGACGACTTCGGTCTGGGCGTAGACCCAGACTTTGCGGCCGCCGCTCAGCGCGGACAGGTCGATGCGGTGGCCGCGTCGGTTCCAGCGCAGTTCGATGCCTTCGTGGACGAGGCTTTCGCGGTCCAGGCGCTCGGCGGCGCCGCTCGCGCGCAGGGCGTCCACGGTGCCCTGTTCGAGGATCCCGGCGCGCTGGCGCTGTTCGACGTAGCCGCGGTCACGCGCTTCGAGGACGACGCAGTCGATACCCGCCTGGTGGAGCAGGCGGGCGAGCAGGAGTCCGGCGGGGCCGGCCCGACGATGCCGACGGTGGTCCGGGTGGGGTGCGGGGTCATCTCATGCCTCTTCTTCGAGGATGCGGCGGGCGATGGCGAAGGCCGTGTTCGCGGCGGGCACACCGCAGTAGATCGCGCTCTGCAGGAGGACTTCCTGGATCTCGTCGACGGTCAGGCCGTTGGTGCGGGCGGCGCGGAGGTGCATGGCCAGCTCGTCGTGATGGCCCAGGGCCACAAGTGCGGTGAGGGTGATGCAGCTGCGGGTGCGCCGGTCGAGTCCGGGGCGGGTCCAGATCTCGCCCCAGGCGTACCGGGTGATCAGATCCTGGAAGGGGGCGGTGAAGGGGGTGGTGGCGGCGGTGGCCCGGTCGACGTGGGTGTCGCCGAGGACGGCCCGGCGCACGGCCGTGCCCCGGGTTGCCCGGGTGGTGCCCAGATGCTCGCGCAGGGCGTGCAGCACCTTGAGGGGCTGTTCGGCGGGGGCGAGGTGGGCGGCGCCGTCGAGTTCCAGCAGGGTCGCGCTGCTGATGGCGTCGGCCAGCCGGCGGCCCTGCTCGGGCGGGGTGGCCAGGTCCTGGCGTCCGCTGAGGACGAGGGTGGGGGCGGTGATCCGGTGCAGTTCCCCGCTCAGGTCGAAGCCGGCGAGGGCCTCGCAGCAGGCGGCGTAGCCGGCCGGGTCCACGGCCCGCTGGTCGGCGATCAGGGCGCGGGCGGTGTCGCTGTCCGCGAAGGCGGGGGTGAACCATCGCCCGGGGGGAGGCGGCCAGGAAGTCCGCTCCCTGCGCGAGGATCTGCGCCGCCCGGTCGCGCCAGTCCTGTGGTTCGCCGAACCTGGCGGCGCTGCACACCAGCGCCAGTCGGCTGATCCGCCGCGGGTGGTGGACGGCCAGCCACAGGCCGATCGCCGCGCCCAGCGAGTCTCCGGCGTAGGCGAAGCGGTCGATGCCGAGACTGTCGGCCAGGTCGAGGACGAGGGCGGCCAGGGCCGCCACGGTGGGCTCGGGCAGCAGCTCACCGGCCGAGCCGCCATGGCCGGGCAGGTCGTAGCGCACGACGCGGTGGCTCCTGGCGAGGTCCGGCACCAGTGCGTCCCACAGCCGCAGGCTGGTGCCGAGGGAGGGGCCGAGGATCAGGGCGGGGGCGTCGGCCCGGCCGTCGACGGTGTGGTGCAGGCAGGGGGTGTGGTGCGGGCGGGGGGTCACGGTTTTCCTCCGGCGCCGCGGGGCGCGGTCGGTCAGGTCGTCGTCGCGGGTGAGCTGGTCGGCGTGTTCCGGGGGCGTGGGCGGCAGGCCGGCGTCGGCGTTCGCGGCGGTGTCAGCGGAGGTCAAGGAAGACCGTCTCCTCGCGGCTGTCCGCCTGGATGCGGATGTCGAAGCGGTGGACGCCGGGCCGTTCCCGGTGCGCGATCAGGGTGTGGCGTCGCTCCTCGGGCAGTGAGCTGAGCAGCGCGTCCGTGCCGGCGGGGTCGAGGTAGGCCCGGGTGTGCAGGTGGTGCAGCAGGCCCCGGGCGAAGAGCACCACCGCGAGGTAGGGGGTGTCGGCCGGGGGTGGCAGGGTGCGCAGCGCGTAGTGGCCGTCGGCGTCGGTGGGCACGCGGCCGAAGCCGGTGAAGGCCAGGCCGTCGCGTCCGACGACGGACGGCGGTGACCGGATCGCGGCGCATCGAGCCGGGCGCTCCGGTGCGCCGGCCGTCGGGGGATGCCTGCCAGAACTCCAGCAGGGCATCCGGGACGGGGTGCCCCTCGCCGTCGTACACGGTGCCGTGCAGGGTGAGGGTGCGCGGATCGTCGTGCGGGGCGATCCGGTCGCCGCCGGGGAAGGGCAGGGCGTAGCCGTAGAAGGGGCCGATCGTCTGTGCGGGGGTGGGCTGCGGGCCGGTCACTGGTCCCCTTCGGTCCAGGTGGCCCGGGGGCCGTCCAGGACGATGTCCCACCGGTAGCCGAGCGAGTACTCGGGTTCGGACAGGTCGTGGACGTACTCGGCGATCAGGCGTTGGCGTGCGGCGGGGTCGGTGACGGACTGGAAGATGGGGTCGTGGCGGAAGAGCGGGTCGCCGGGGAAGTACATCTGGGTGATCAGGCGCTGGGTGAAGGCGGTGCCGAACAGCGAGAAGTGGATGTGCGCGGGCCGCCAGGCGTTGCGGTGGTTGCGCCAGGGGTAGGCGCCGGGCCTGACGGTGGTGAAGCGGTAGCGGCCCTGACCGTCGGTCAGGCAGCGGCCGACGCCGGTGAAGTTGGGGTCGAGCGGGCGGGGTGCTGGTCGCGCTGGTGGGCGTAGCGTCCGGAGGCGTTGGCCTGCCAGATCTCCACGAGCTGCCCGCGGACCGGGTGTCCGTCGCGGTCGAGCACTCGGCCGCTGACGGTGATCCGCTCGCCGAGCGGCTCGCCCTGGTGCCGGCGGGTGAGGTCGTTGTCCAGGTCGGTGACGTCGGTGACGCCGAAGACGGGGCCGGTGAGTTCGAGGGCCTCGGGGTCCTGGAGGACGGCCAGGGGCTGCTGCGGGTGGCGCAGCAGGCTGCTGCGGTAGGGGGCGTAGGAGCGGTCGGGGTGGGTGGCGCCGCTGGTTCGCGCGGCGGCGATCTCGGCGTCGATGGTCTGCTGGGTGGGTGTCATCTCGGTCATCCGTTCTCAGCGGTCCAGGACGAGAACTGTGGCGGCAGTGCGTTCGCGCAGCCGGCGCGGGTCGACGCCGGGAGCCAGTTCGACCAGGCGCAGTCCCTGGTCGGTGACGTCGAGGACGGCGAGGTCGGTGACCACGCGGTTCACGCAGCGTCGTCCGGTCAGTGGCAGGGTGCACTCCTCGACGAGTTTGGGGCTGCCGTCCCGGGCGTTGTGCTCCATGACGACCACCCCCTGCGGGCGCCGTGGACCAGGTCCATGGCGCCGCCCATCCCCTTGATCATCTTTCCGGGGACGGCCCAGTTGGCCAGATCCCCGCGGGCGGAGACCTGCATGGCCCCCAGTACGGCGACGTCGATGTGGCCGCCGCGGATCATTCCGAACGACAGCGCGGAGTCGAAGAACGCGGCGCCGGTGACGACGGTGACGGTCTCCTTGCCGGCGTTGATCAGGTCCGGGTCCACCTGTTCCGCGCTCGGGTAGGGGCCCACGCCCAGGATGCCGTTCTCGGAGTGCAGGACGACGTCGACGCCCTCGGGCAGGTGGTTGGGGATCAGCGTCGGCAGTCCGATGCCCAGGTTCACGTAGGCGCCGTCGGGCAGTTCCCGCGCGGCACGCGCGGCCATCTGGTCGCGGGTCCAGGGCATCAGGCGCTCACCGTCTTCTTCTCGATGGCCTTGTCCGCCGCCTGCTCCGGTGTCAGCTCCACTACGCGCTGCACGAACACGCCCGGCAGGTGGACCTCGTCGGGGCTGATGGTGCCCGCCTCCACCAGTTCCTCGACCTCTGCGATCGTGATCCGGCCGGCCGTCGCCACCGGCGGGTTGAAGTTCCGGGCGGCCCTGGCGAAGACGAGATTGCCGTGGCGGTCCCCCCTGGCCGCCCGCACCAGCGCGAAGTCGGTGGTGATGGCCCGTTCCAGGACGTACTCACGGCCCTCGTAGCGGCGTACCTCCTTGGGCGGGGAGGCGAGCGCGACACTGCCGTCGGGCGCGTAGCGCCACGGCAGGCCGCCCTCGGCGACCTGGGTGCCGACGCCGGCCGGGGTGAAGAACGCGGCGATGCCCGCACCGCCGGCCCGCAGCCGCTCGGCCAGGGTGCCCTGCGGGGTGAGCTCCAGCTCCAGCTCCCCGCTGAGGTAGCGGCGGGCGAACTCCTTGTTGTCGCCCACGTAGGAGCCGGTCACCCGGACGATCCGCCCGGCCGCCAGCAGGACGCCGAGGCCCCCGCCGTCCACACCGCAGTTGTTCGAGACAACACTCAACTTCCCTGCGCGCGGGCCACTGGTGGCCGGGGTGCACATCGGTGTCCCGTTCACCTCGCTGGCCCTGATCGACCTGCGTGGCCAGGTGGTCGCCCAGCGCACCCTGAGCGGCGGCGCCCGCAGCGGGCTGCCGCCGGAACTGCCCCGGGAGCTGCCGCAGTTCCTGGCCGAGGGCGCAGCCGGACGCCGGGTGATCGGCCTGGGCGCGATCACCGGCGGCTGGGTCGACCCGGAACGCGGCACAGTGCTCCGGCACGAACCGCTGGGCTGGCGCGACGTGCCGCTTCAGGAACAGCTGGAGCGGATCAGCGGCCTGCCGGTGCACGTGGACAACCACGCCCGGGCCGTCGTCCAGTCCGAGATGCTCTTCGGCTCGCCGGAGGCGAGGCGCAGCGTGGTGCACCTGTTCGTGGGCTCGGTGGTGGACGCGGCCTTCGGAATCGCCGGGGTGGTGCACCAGGGCCCGGGCGCGGCCGGGGGACGTGGCCCATCTGCCCACCGGGGACACCACCACCGTCTGCGGCTGCGACCGCACCGGCTGTCTGCAGGCCGCCGCCTCGGATCTGGCCCTGGTCGAACGGGCCCGGTCGGCGGGCCTGCGGGACTGCCCGGACTCCCTCACGGTGGTGAGCCGGGCGCTGGCCGGTGACGCCCTGGCCGACACCCTGCTGCGTGAGCGGCTGCGGCTGGTGGCGCGCGCCGCCGCGCTGCTGGTGGACGCGCTCAATCCGGAGCTGGTCCTGCTGACCGAGCCGTCGGTGGCGCTGTCGGAGAACTATCTGGCCCTGTTCCGCCAGGAGCTGGCCACGTTCTCCAACGTCACCCGGGCCCCGGAGCGAGTGCGCTTCCCGCACGCGGGACGGGACTTGATGCGGGTCGCCGCCGGGACCGCGGCACTGGCACCGCTGTTCCGCGACCCGCTGCGCTTCCGGATGCCCGCCGATTCCGTCCCGCACGGGTCCGGACCGGCGAGCTGACTGTTCGCCGGAATTACCATTCCCTACCAGGGCTGCACCCAGCGGTGCGAGCCGCGGTTACGCCCCGCCCGCTCGCGTGCCTCTTCGCGGGAGAGCGGGCGGGGGGATGATTGCGTCAACCCAGTTTCGCTGGTCCTCCGCCGTCCAGCCGCGTCATTTGCCCACGAACCTGGTCGCCCGTGCCGCCCAGCCGCATCGCGGAGCCGTTCCCGAAAACGCGCGGCACCCACTGATCGAGCCAGCCGAGTTGCATGGCAGCCCGCCGACCTGAGCGGGGCCAACGGCACGGCTACATCTGATCTTTACCCGCCGGTAACTTATTTTCCGCTCGCACGCGCTGCGCCTGTGGGAGTCTGCGGTGCCCGCACGACCCGCGTCCCCCGACGCCGACCGAGCCGTGCTCTTCACCCTGCCAGGAAGGCCCCACCGCACATGAACCTCTCAGCCAAGGTCACCGCAGCCGCCCTCATCACCGGCCTGCTGGCCGCCGGTGCGGCGACACCGGCCGTCGCCGCACCCGCCCCCGCCCAGGTGCGTACGGTGGCGCTCCCGGCCGACGCCACCGGCACGGTGACCCCGGCTCAGTGGCTGGCCGATGTCAGCACCGATCTGGCCCCGGCCTGGACCTACATCGAGCAGTACGTCGCCGACCCCACGGCTGTCCGGCCGGCCATCGTGCTCGACATCGACAACACCAGCCTGCAGACGTACTTCCACCCGATCACCGAGCCGGCCGTGCCGCAGGTGCTGGAGCTGGCCACCTACGCGCACGAGCACGGCATCTCGATCCTCTTCGTCACCGCCCGCCCGGACTTCATCGCGTCGATAACCCGGTTCACCCTGGAGAATGCGGGCTACCCGGTCGACGGGCTGTACGGCCGCGACCTGGGCGACCTCTTCGAATCGGTCCAGGACTTCAAGACCGACATGCGGACCGACATCGAGAACCAGGGCTACACGATCATCGCCAACATCGGCAACAACGTGACCGACCTGGAGGGCGGCCACGCCGAGGCCACCTTCAAGCTCCCCGACTACAACGGCCTGCTGTCCTGATCCGCCCCTGCGGTGCGGGCTCGATTCCCGCACCGCAGGACCGCACCCATGGGCGGCGACTTCGTTGGCGCTGAATTCGCTGACGCCGTCACGGCCCTCCGCGCTACTTTCCCTTCAGCCATGCCCAGAACCCTTTCCTCACCCGGACTGGGGGCTGTGCAGACGGCAGCTGGGCGCCGGCCTGGAGCGAAGCGGCCGCCCGTCGCTGCCTCCGCTCCTCTGCCCTCACCGCCTTCACAACGTCCCTTGCTGTTTTCGCCCTGAGGCGTGCAAGTGCCTCGGCAACCGACGTCAGCGCCTCCGACTTCGCAGCTGCGTCCTCCAGCCAGGGAACTGCGCCGTGCGGGTTGCGCAGCAGTGAGGCAGCCAGTCCGGCGTCGGGCCGGGAACCGGGTTCCTTGTCGAGCATCAGCGCCAGCGCCTGGGTCAGCACGTCGGCCCGCTGCACCGGCCGGTACGGCTGAAGGGCGATCTGCGGCAGAACCTCCAGCCCAGGGGCGTCGAACGGGAGGACCCCCTCCACGGCGACATACAGGGTCACCCCGAGTGCCCATACGTCCGTCTTCCCGGTCACCTCGTTCCGCAGGCCCTGGGCCTGCTCCGGGGACATGTAGGGCAGCGTCCCGATGATTGCCTGACTCTTCGTGATTCCTGGGCTTCCCTGCACACTGGCGATCCCGAAGTCGGTCACCATCGCCCTGTCGCCGTCGAGGAGGACGTTGTCCGGCTTGAGGTCCCGGTGCACGATCCCCGCGGCGTGCGCGGCGGCCAGTGCCTCAGCGATCTGCGCTCCGATCGGGCCGCACGCAGCGGGTGCAGCGGCCCTTGGCGCCGCAGAAGTGCCCCCAGCGACCCGCCCGGCACGTACTGCATGACGATCATCGGAGAGCCCTCGTGCTCGATCACGTCGTGCACCGTCACGATGCCCGGATGGTCGATCCGCGCCGCCGCGCGTGCCTCCCGCACAAGCCGGGCGCGCAGCTCCTGGTCCGCGCCGTCGTCCTCCGGGAGCAGGATCTCCTTGATCGCCACCTCACGCTGCAGAACGGTGTCCGCCGCCCGCCATACGCGGCCCATGCCGCCCTTGCCGAGTACCTGCACAAGCAGGTACCGGCCACCGACCATCTCACCTGGGTTCGCCACAACCGGCAGCATACGAAGACCTCGAACGGTGATGTGCGCGAGGGTCCCAGCCGCACAGGTGAGTTCAGCAGCCCCGGCGGATCCGGCCGGCACGGAGCCCATCAACCCCCGTTCGGCTGGTGCTTTTCCCATGTGATCAATGCCAGGAGGACCAGGACTGCCGCCGCGAGCGCGGCGGCGCCGCTCCCCCACAGCGCTGCCGACGTGACCAGCGCGGCGGCGGCGAGCGCGGCCGCGAGCCGGGCCCGGGGCCAGTTGCCCGCGAGTGTGCGGTGGAAGCAGGCGAGGCCGAGCAGGTAGAGGAAGGTGCCGAGCGGCAGTAGCAGGGCAGCGAGCTGATGGGAGGCCTGGTGGAACTCGCCGATGGACTTCTGCATCCCGACTGCCGCGACCGCGATACCAAGGATGATCAGGTAGTAGGCATAGCCAAAGGCGTAGACGGCGAGGCGTGGTCGGCGCTCATCCGAAACCCGTTCCAGGCGGGCTTCGCTCTCGCGTTCCTCACGGCCGAAGTAGAGCCACCACATCTCAGCGCTCAGCACCAGTGCCAGCAGGGCGCCCACGATGGAAGTGAGCTCGCTGCTGTCCCGTGAGGTCGCCGCACCGACCTCGGTGATCGACTCGCCCAGCACGATGATCACTGCCAGCCCGTGCCGCTCCACGAAGTGCCCGACGCCGACCGTGAACCCGCCGACCCCGGTGACCAGCGGCGTGAGCACTTCCATCACGACGGCCAGTCCCCACAGCCACAACCGTGCGGACGGCGGCACCGCCCCCGCGGCGAGCACCACCAGGGCGCTGGCCACGTTCATCGGCCCGACGCGCATGATGCCGCGGTGCCCGGAGGTGCCGATGAATCCGACCAGGTGGACCGTGACGACCAGGAGGTAGCTGGCACCGAAGACCAGCGCCCAGGGGCCGTGCCCGGCCGCCTTCGGGACGGCCATCGACATCAGGAAGAACCCGGCCGTACCGGTCAGCAGGAGCAGGCGGGGCCCGGTTCGTTCCAGGTCGAGCGCGTTGGTCAGCCACGCATAGCCGGAGTACATCCACCAGATGATCACCAGGAGTACGGCCACCCGCCCGAGGCTGAGCAAGGTGGTCGCGGTGGTGAGGATCGAGGCGACCTGGGTGATCGTGAACACGAAGACCAGATCGAAGAAGAGCTCCAGCGGCGAACGGACTCCGCGGCGCCTGGGACAGCGGTCTCATCGGTCACGGTCGGGATTGTCTCAGCCCAGCGTGTACTCCAGGACGTAGGAGTGGCCGCCGTCCTCCGACTGGACTATCTCGAAGGCACCCGCGATCCCAGCGAGGTCACCGGAGCCCGTTCCCTGGACGACGCGAATCGCGAGCCGCTCACCCTGACCGCCGGGCGCACTGTGCTGGAGGACGAAGGAGCCCTTACGGCCGTCGAGTTCGCCCGTGAACCGCTCCACCGCGACATAGGCCACGGGGCTGCCCTCGACGTCGGCCACCGACAGCATGCTCACGGTGCTGGTGCCGACCAGACCGCCCTGGAAGCTCTTGGTGATCCGCACCCGGCCGAGCGCGGCACCCGGGCCTTCGTCGAGCACCTCCGGCTCGAACGACGTGAGATCGAACGTCCCACTGGCCTTCATACCCATTCCGCACCCCTCGAACTTCCTGATTGTCTGGATCGCTCAGCAGCCTTGCACACGGCACTGACATTGACCCGGCACGCGTATCCGCCGCTGAGGGTTCCTACGATCCCAGCCCGCACGAAGCACCCGATGTGACCTCAGGCCGCCACCGACAACGAAGAATCCTCACCGTCGATGCGACGGGCACCTCAGGCGAGCAGATCCAGCAAACGTCTGGCCTGCCGTTCCGCCGTGCCGGGCGGGTTCCTCGGCTTGTCGGGATCGTCAAAAGCCAGTAGGAACAGCCAGACCAGAGCGAGAAGTCGACGGCACTGCAGCAAACGGGCGGATTCGGATGCCGTCAGCTCGAAGCACTCCAGGAAGGCCTCCACGTCCAACGGCTGTTCCACCCAGCTCGCCACGTGTTCGGTGATCTCTGCCAGCTCGAAGGCACGGTCGCTACGGCCGGAGTCCTCGAAGTCGACGACCTGGACGCGGGAACCGTCCCACAGATAGTTCGCGAGGTTGCCGTCCCCGGGCCCGAAGACCGGTGGAACGTCCGGCTGATCTGGGGCCTCCATGCCCGACCGGGCCAGCCACTCCACGCCGCGGTCCATCGCCCCGCCCAACTCGTCTGTGACCCGGCACGAACCCTCGGGAACCAGGAATGGATGTGCGCAATGAGTTCTTGCTGATGTCCCGGCCTGAGGGGAATCTCGGCAAGCCGTTCGGCGGGCACCGCGTCATGCAGCCTCGCTACTGCTGCCGCGAGTGCTTTGAGCTGGTCACCGTCGAGGGAGCCACCACGCAGTGGCACACCGGCCAGCCTGGACATCGCCACAGTGGGTTGTGCTCCAGCAAGATCTGCCGTTCGAGGATCCGGAGCAAGTCCGGGCGCATGCCTTGCAAGCAATGTCAGAGCGCGCCATTCCCGCTCGCCTCGTTCGCGCTCGCCGTCCCGGAAGCGTTTGGTGACGCTGCCGGGCTCGAGCTCGACGCTGTGTGTGCTCACCGACCAGAACTCATGACGAACGATCCTGCCAGTCCGGCACCGCCCACGTCGCTCCCGAGGGCAAGGGCCGAGGGGCCAGGGCGGGCCCGGGGCCGGTCCGCTGTGGGTGCGGCGGGCCTGGCGGTGGGAAACCGGTGGCCCGGGGGCTGGGGGTTCCGTAGCGTGTCGGTCATGCCTGTGCCCGTCCTGTACTGCCGTGATGCGCTGAACCCTCGACGCGTGGACGAACACTTCGCGCCGGAGGCGCGGGAGGTCCGTGCCGGTGGCGGGGCAGTGGGGCTGATCGACCACGACGCGCTGCTGCGGGGCGACGCCCAGCAGGCTGTGGCACAGGTTCCGGCCGGGCTCGGCAGCGCCTGGTACCGGGGCTGGATGATTCCCGTCGATCGATATGCCGCGCTGGCCGAGGCCCTGAGCCGACGTGGTACCGAACTGCTCGTCACGCCGGAGCGATACCGCGCGGCTCACGAACTGCCCGGCTGGTACGCGGTGTTCGCCGACATCACGCCCGCGAGCGTGGGCGCCCCAGCGGACCCGGTGAGACGCCGACCGCCGACGACCTGGCTGCGCTCGCCGAGCAGCTGCCGCCGGGCGCGGGAATCGTGAAGGACTACGTCAAATCCCGCAAGCACGAGTGGGAGCAGGCGTGCTTCATTCCCGAACTCACCGACGCCGCGGGGCTGACCCGGGTCGTGCGGCGCTTTGTGGAGTTGCAGGAGGAGTTCCTGGCCGGCGGGATCGTGCTCCGTGCCTTCGAGACGTTCGCGAAGCCTGAGTCCGTCGCGGCGGAAATGCGCGTGTGGTGGCTGGACGGTGAACCCAGGCTGCTGACGCCCCATCCGGACAGTCCCTCCGAACGCATGCTGTTGCCCGGTCTCGATCACATCAGACCTGCGGTACAGCGCCTGGGATGCCGGTTCGTCACCACCGACCTGGCCCTTCGCTCGGACGGGGTGTGGCGGGTCGTCGAAGTCGGTGACGGCCAGGTCAGTGACCTGCATCAGTCGAGCAGCCGAGGCGAACTGGCCGCCCTGCTCGTCGGTCCGTAACCCTGGCGGAGCCCTGGCTGCTTACGGCCCGGGGGGCGGCCGTCGACCGACGGCGTGCCCAGCATCGGAGCGCCGGGTATCAGCCGGGTTCAGCGGGGTTCGGCGGGGTTCAGCGGGAGGCGTACCTGGAAGCGGGTGTCGCCGGGTACGGACTCGACCTCAGGTCGCCGCCGTGCCGGTTGACCACGATGCGCCAGGAGATGTCCAGGCCGAGCCCGGTGCCCTCGCCGACGGGTTTGGTGGTGAAGAACGGGTCGAAGACGCGGCCGCGGATGTCGGGAGGGATTCCGGGGCCCGTGTCGCGGATCTCCACCAGCAGACGGTCGCCGTCCCGTGCGGTGTGCACGGTCAGGGTGCCGTCGGTGCCCTGGCTGTCGGGCCGAGACGGCGTTGTCGATGAGGTTGGTCCACACCTGGTTGAGCTCGCCGGGTAGCACGGGATCGGGGGCAGCGAGCGGTCGTAGTCCTTGACGACGCGGATGCGTGGACCGATCTTCTGCGAGAGCATCACCAGCGTGCTGTCGAGCAGTTCGTGGACGTCGGCGGTGAGTTGCGGCGCCGGTCGAGTTGCGCGTACTGTTTGCCGCGAGGACCAGGGCCGAGACGCGGCTGGTCGAGTCCTCGATCTCGTTCATCAGCAGTTCGGTCTCGACGGTGCAGTTGAGCCAGCGCACGGCCGGGCCGAGGACGTCCGCCGGCAGGGTCGGGCGATGTGGTCCAGCCATTCGGTGCCGAGTCCGGCCTGCACGAATACCGGTGCGAGCTGCCATCCGTCCGCGATGTCGTGCCCGTCGAGCCAGTCAGGGCGTCCTCGTGATCGGCGGCCTGGAGCGGGCTGAGTTCCGGGGGCTGGGCGGTATGTTCGGCCACGCCCGCGTGGAGTTCGGTCAGGGCCTCCAGGGCCGCACGCCGGCGCGGGTCGGCCGCGATCTCACCGAGCCTGCGGTGCAACCCGGCGATCCTTTCCCTGAGCGCGGAGGCGGCCCGCGCGGCTGCCGCGGCCGGATTGTTGAGTTCGTGGGTGAGCCGGCGGTCAGCGACCCGAGGGCCAGCAGCCGCTCCCGCTGGCCGATCGCCTGCTGGGTGTTCTTGGCTCCGAAGAACAGCCCTTCCAGCAGGTGGACGGCCATGGGGAACCACTCGTGCATGATCTGCGCGAACGTGTCCGCGGGCAGGAGGAAGAACCGTGAGGGCTCGGTGACGCGCATCGAGTTGTTGTACACCTGCGGCACCTGGTCGCCCAGATATGCCTGGAAGGCCCCGGCGTACACTCCCCGGTCGGAGCTCCGGGTGACATCGATGTCCTGGTCCCCGACCCGGCGCGAGATGATCAGCGTCCCCTCGGCGAGGACGAACAGGAACGCCGCCGGATCACCCTCCTGGTAGACGGAACCGGGGTCGAACCACTCCACGCGGCCTTCCCGGCACAGCCGCGCCAGCTGGTCGGAGTCGAGCTTCTCGAACAGGAAGAGCGAACGCAGCTCCTGCTCGTCGCAGCGAACCGGGCCGGCGGTCATGACTGCTCCAGATAGCGGTGGGCGAGCATGACGGCCATGGCGCCCTCGCCGACCGCGGAGGCCACCCGTTTGGCGGATTCGGAGCGTGCGTCCCCTGCCACGAAGACTCCGGGCACATCTGTCTCCAGGTGGTACGGCGGCCGGTCCAGCGGCCATCCGGCCGGCGGGCGCCCGTCGGCCGTCAGGTCGGGTCCGGTCGGGATGAAGCCGTGCGAGTCCCGGCTCACCGTGCCCTCCAGCCAATCGGTCATCGGGGCCGCGCCGATGAACACGAACATCAGCTGCGCGTCGACCTGTTCGGTCTCCCCGCTCACGGTGTCGTGCAGGGTCAGCCCCTCCAGATGCTCCTTGCCATGGACGGCCGCCACGACCGTGCCGGTGCGCACCGAGATCGTGGGGGCTTCCTCGACCCGCTCAAGCAGGTAGTGCGACATCGAGGCGGACAGCGACGATCCGCGTACCAGCAGGGTGACCGTCCTGGCGCCCCGGGACAGGAACATGGCGGCCTGGCCCGCGGAGTTCGCCCCGCCGACGATGTACACGTCCTGGCCCTGGCAGGCGGAGACCTCGGTCAGTGCCGAGCCGTAGTACAGCCCGCGTCCGGTCAGCTCGGCTGCTCCCGGCACGTCCAGCTGCCGGTAGGACACGCCGGTGGCGAGGATCACGCAGTGCGCCGAGATGGCGGAGCCGTCCGGGAACCGCAGTGTGCGGGCGGCGCCGTTCACCTCCAGCGCGGTGACCTGGCGCGTCGTCAGCAGCTCGGCGCCGAACTTCGCCGCCTGTCGGCGTGCCCGCTCCGTGAGCTGCGCGCCGGAGACGCCGTCGGGAAAGCCCAGGTAGTTCTCGATGCGTGAGCTCTGGCCCGCCTGGCCGCCGGTCGCCGAGCGTTCGACCAGGACCGTCCTCAGCCCTTCCGAGGCGCCGTACACGGCCGCGCCCAGGCCGGCCGGGCCGCCGCCGACGATCACCAGGTCGTAGAAGTCGGACGCCGGGGTCGTCGAGAGTCCCACCCGCGTGGCCAGCTCCTGCTCCTGCGGTTCGACGAGTGCCGCACCGTCCGTAGTGATCACCAGCGGCAGCCGCATCCCGTCCTGCCCCGCGGCGGAGAGCAGTCTGCGGCCCTCCGGCTCATCGGAGGAGTACCAGCGGTAGGGCACCTGGTTGCGGGCCAGGAACTCCCGGGTCTGCGAGGACTGCGCCGACCAGCGGTGGCCGACGACCTTGGTGATCCCCGCCTCCCGGCCTTCGGTGGTCCGCCAGGTCGCGAGCAGATCGTCCACCACGGGGTAGAGCTTCTCCTCCGGCGGCTCCCACGGCTTGAGCAGGTAGTGGTCGAGGTCGACGACGTTGATGGCATCGATCGCCGCGTCAGTGTCGGCGTAGGCGGTCAACAGCACCCGCCGCGCGGGAACAGGTCGAGGGCCTGCTCCAGGAACTCGATACCGTCCATCTGCGGCATGCGGTAGTCGGCCAGGATCACCGCCACCGGGGAGCCCCGCAGCTTCAGCTCGCGCAGGGCATCGAGCGCCGAATCGCCGGACTCGGCCCGAACCACGCGGTACTTGTCACCGTAACGCCGGCGCAGGTCACGGGCAACGGAGCGGGACACCGCGGGATCGTCGTCCACGGTCAGAATGACGCTCCGCACGGTGTCGGTCAGCTCTGCCATGTCACTCCACTCGGAACTCGTCCAGGGATGTCCGCGGGTCCTCCGTGGCGCACCCGCCGTCCATTGTCCTCGTCGATCACGGAAGCGGCCTGCTCATGCACTCCCATGCGGTACTCCCGGGACCCCTGGGCGCACTCGGCCCGGTGCTGTGCCCGCCCGGCCGCAGCGGTCCGCCCGCCGGGCCGTGCCGCCGTGGGATCTGCGGGCCCGGCGGGAGCGGAGCACTCCGGCTGTCGCTCCCGGCGGTGCCGTGGAATTCTCGTCCTGGGAGCGGAACACCTGCTCCGAGCGTTGCCTCAGCATCCCGGGACAAAGGCGATCACCATGCCCGACCTCACTCTTCCGACTGAAGCCAAGGCCGTCTCCTTCGCCGCGTACGGGGAAGCCGACGAACTGCGGTTCACCGACATGGCCGTCCCGCAGCCTGGTCCCGGACAGGTCCTGCTGCGGGTCGCCGCAGCCGCCGTCAACGCGTTCGACTGGAAGCTCCGGCGCGGATTCCTCCAGGGGGCCTTCCCGGTGACCTTCCCGCACGTCCCGGGCCTGGAGTCGGCCGGAACGGTCGTCGCCACCGGTCCCGGGGCCGACTCCTGGCGGATCGGCGACGAGGTGTTCGGCATGACGCTCGCCGCCTACGCCGAATACGCCGTCGCCGAGGCCGCCACCCTGGCGGCCAGGCCCGCCGACCTCCCGGTGACGACCGCGGCGGGACTGCCGGTCGCCGCCGACACCGCCGTACGGGCCCTGCAGCCGCTGGACCTGAAGCCGGGCGAGATCCTGCTGATCCACGGCGCCGCCGGTGCGGTCGGCACCCTGGCGGTTCAGTTCGCGGTCGCGGACGGCGTCCGGGTGATCGGCACGGCGGGCGAGCGGGACCAGGAGGCGCTGCGCGAGCTGGGCGCCACGCCGGTGCGCTACGGCGACGGCGTCATCGACCGGGTCCGCGCCGCCGCGGCCGGTGATCCGGTGGCGGCGGTGCTGCACACCAGCGGCAACGGTGTCCTGGCGGACTCCGTCGCGCTGGTGGGTGGCCCGGGACGGGTGATCACCATCGCCGCCGCCGAGGAGGCGGGCCCGCTCGGGGTTGCCTTCACCGGTGGCGGCACCACCGAAACCGCCGTGGCGGGCCTGACCCGGGCGCTGGCGCTGCACGCGGCCGGCACCCTGTCGGCCCCGGTCCGCACCACGCTCCCGCTGGCGGACGCGTCCACCGCCCAGCGGCTCAGCGAGCAGGGCGGCGGCCGCGGCAAGATCGTCCTGCTGCCCTGACCGCGCTCGGCAGCGGAGCCCCGGAAGCCGGGCTCCTGTCGTCCGGGCCTACTTGGACGAGACCGGGGGTGCCAGGCGGCGTGGAAGTTGCGGCGTGCGCGGTGGAGCCGGGAGCGGACGGTGCCGACCGGTAAGTCGAGGGCGCAGGCTATCTCGTGCTCGTTCAGGCCGTACACCCCGCGCAGCACCAGGACCTCGCGGTGCTGGTCGGTGAGCCGGCCCATGGCGTCGGTGATGTGCACGCTGTCCAGCGGGTCACCCTCCACCGCGCGGTCGGTGAGGTCGTCGGTGGGGCCCTGGCTGAGCCGCCGGGAGGTGCGGACGGCCTCGCGGACGGTGACCGCGCGGACCCAGCCGTAGAAGGCGGTGGGTTCGCGCAGTCCGCGGATGCCGCGGAAGATCGCGAGCAGCGCCTCCTGGGCGGCGTCGGAGCTGTGCCGCTCGGCGATCGGCAGGCAGAGACGGCCGACGAACGGTTCGATGTGCAGCAGGATGTCGTTCATGGCGTCGCGGTCGCCGGCCTGAGCACGCGGCAGCAGTGCGCCGGTGACCAAGGACTGCGAGTCGTAGGTCGTGGTCATCTAAGCAGTGCTCCTGCACTCGGCCTGCGGGTAGGGGCGCCGACTGTTGCGGCCGTCCACCGAACGGCTCGGTTTCAGGCCTCTCTCGGCACCGGCTCGCCGGCGGACGTGAATCCGTCCAGCACGCGACGCAACTCGGAGGCGACCGAGTCGATCTGACGGTCCGTGAAACACGCCTTGCTGTAGGGGATCCCGATGTCGAGGCAGCCGTCGAAGGAGACCACACAGGCCATCAGCGGACCACGGCCGGCCTCGGGGTGGTAGTTCTCCCTGGCCGGAACCAGCCGCACATCGGTGATCTCGACGCCCTCGGGGCCGGGGGGCCGGACACCGGTCCCATGTTGGTCACGATGACACTTGTGGCCAGCAGCCAGGGGTACTCGACCAGCCGGGGCATGATCCGCAACTCCTGGAGGAAGTCGCCACGCCCGATGGCGGCGTGCAGATCGTCGTTGACCTGCCGGGCCAGTGCCACCGGGTCGCTCTGCGCCGTGACCTCCAGCACGTCCACGCAGGAGGCGACGGCAGGGACCATGACCTCCGGGGACAGCGGCGGGTCCAGCCGGGTACGCAGGTCCACCGGCGACAGCAGGCCGAGGGTGCGGGCCTCCGGGCCCAGCTGCCGCTGCACGGCGAGCAACGCGGCCGCGGCCACCAGACCGTGGACGGACACCCGGTGTTCCTTGGCCGCCTGCCGCAGCCGTGCCGTCTGCTCGGCCGGCAACTGAATCCGCCGTATCGTCAACTCCCGTTCACCTGCGGGCAGTTCGATACCAGCCGCCTGGTAGGGCAGGAAGTCCAGCCGGCGGCCGCGGGCCCGCTCGATCCGGCTGTCCAGATACTCCTGGGTCTCCTGCTCCGACGCGGCGGGCAGGAGGTCGGTGACCGGGACGGGCTGACTGCCGTGGTGGTCGGCGGCCGGCGGCGACCCGCCTTCGACCAGCCGGGTGTAGCCGCGCCACCAGGCGTTGAACAGGGCGATCGCGCTGTGCCCGTCGGTGATGGTGTGGTCCACACTCAGCACCACGCCGTACTCGCCCCCGCCTTCGCCCCGCAGCAGCACGGCTCGTACCAGCGGGCCGCCCACCGGCAGGGGGGTGTTGAACTCCTCGATGAAGCTGTCGGCACCGAGCTGCCGCACCAGCAGTCCCGGCACCTCGTGCTCCGCCAGCGGTTGCAGCACCAACTGCCCGTCCTCGTCGGCGATCCGGCAGCGCAGTGAGGGGTGCTCGGCGAGCTTGGCGGCGAATGCCTCAGCGAACAGGCCCTCGTCGAGGTCGCCGCGGACCGAGCAGGAAAGCACGGCACGGCTTCGCTGCGCGACGTAGAGCACCTCACTGGGACAGAGCTGGCGGGACATCAGCGGGCCTTTCTTCTCTTGGCCGTACGGCGCGAAGACATAAGTCCCCGCAAGCTTTGGATTTTTAGCCGATTCGGGCTCGCCGAGGTGATACCGGCAGCAGAAACGCACACACGGTGAAAACGGGGCGGCAGGCAGGACCACAGCCTGAAAATGAGGAGACTCGGCGATAGTGGGCGAGCTGATGACCGGTGCGGGCGGAGATCTCGATCGTGTTCATTCAAGCGGAATCGCCACAGACTGCGCAAGGGGCTCCTGACTGCCCGGCCGTACCGCACGTTCTGCCAGGACTCACTGACGTTCAGTCAACACAGCTGGTGGAAAACGGTGCACAATGCATATTCCATGAGCACATGCGGAGTCAGGACTCCTCCTCCGGCTCCGACGGACGACCGGATGACGGCCGAATCCAGGCGGAAGCGGCCGAAAAAGGCCGCCACCGGAACCGACCGGAACCGGACAGACCCGTTCCAGAAATGCCCCCGCCGGGGGACGGACGAAGCGGCGGGCAAGAAAAGGATCCCTTGACGGTTGGCAGAATCTTCGTGCAGGGTTCAGTCAGGGCAGCATCGCCCGGCCGCAGAACTCACGGATTTCCGGAAGTGCCGCATACTCCGGCATTCACGTGGCGTGATGAGGTATTTCCCGGGGTGTCCCCCGTGCGGCCGGCGCGGGTTGTTCCCGCGCAGATCACCAGGGCGGTACACCACCCCGAGCCATCACCGCGACCACCGCGACCACCATCGAAGACCACCGCAGACGCCTACTGAGGGTTGGTTCCATGTCTGTCCACGAAGGCGCCGCACGCCCGCTGTCGGGGGCTCAGGAGGGCCTCTGGTTCGCTCAGCGGCTCGACCCGGCGAACCCCGCCTACAACACCGCCGAGTACGTGGAGATCCACGGGCCCGTCGACCCCGAGCGGTTCGAGGCGGCGCTGCGGCAGACGGTGAGCGAGGCGCAGACCTTCGCCCAGCGCTTCACGGACACGCCGGACGGACCGCGCGCGCGGCTGCTCACCGGGGACGACTGGCCGCTGCGGTTCGTGGACATCAGCGCCGAGGCCGATCCGCACGCCGCGGCGATGGCCTGGATCCGTACCGACATGGCGAGCGCCGCCGACCTGGCCGAGGGACCACTGTTCACCCAGGCGCTGTTCCGGGCCGGCCCCGACCACTGGTTCTGGTTCCTGCGGGCCCACCACATCCTGCTCGACGGCTACAGCTACAAACTCGTCGCCCGGCGGCTGGCCGAGGTCTACACCGCGCTGGCCGCCGACCAGGAGGTTCCTGCCTCGCCCTTCCTGCCGGTGGGCCGGCTCCAGCAGGAAGAGGAGGCGTACCGCGCCTCCGCGCGTTTCGAGCGCGACCGGGCGTACTGGACCGGACGCTTCGCCGACGCCCCCGAGGCGGTCGGCCTGACCGAGCGCGCCGCCGCTCCCGCGCCGGGCTTCCTGCGGCGCACCACCCTGCTCACCCAGGCGCAGGCCGAGCAGCTGTCCGCGGCGGCCGAGCAGCTCGGCGGCAACCGCAACGAGCTGCTGCTGGCCGCCGTCGCGGCCTACCTCCACCGGGTCACCGCCGCAACCGAGTTGGTGCTCGGCGTGCCCACCATGAGCCGGCTGGGCTCCTCCGTGCTGCGCACCCCCGGCACGGCCTCCAACATCCTGCCGCTGCGGCTGGCGCTCACCCGGACACCACCGCCGGGGAGTTGGTCGCCGCCGTCGCGGCCGGCCTGCGCGACCTGCGGCTGCACCAGCAGTACCGGGGCGAGGACCTGCGCCGGGACCTGCGGCTGATCGGCGGGGACCGGCGGCTGTACGGGCCGGTGGTCAATCTGGTCCCGTTCGACGACGAGCCGGCCTTCGGCGGCCACCGCACCACCAATCACCACCTGTCCGGCGGCGCCATCGAGGACCTGCAGATCAACGTCCGGCCGGGGGCGCAGGGGCGGGGGCTGTGGCTCGCGTTCGACGCCAACCCGGAGCTCTACACCGAGGCCGGGCTGGCCGCGCACCAGGAACGGCTGCTGCTCGTCCTGGAGCAGCTCGCCCGGGCCGGAGCCGGGGAGGGGGACGCGACCGGGGACGGGACCGGGACCGGGCTGCCGATCGGCCGCATGAGCGTACTGCGGCCCGGCGAGGACCCGCGGTACGCCGGCGCCGGGCCCGCGGACACCGCGCCGGACGCCGTGCTGAGCACCCGGTTCGAGGCCCTGACCCGGCGCGACCCGCGGGCCGTCGCGCTCACCCACGGGACGACCGCGCTGACCTACGGCGAACTGAACGCCCGCGCCAACCGGCTCGCCCGGCTGCTGGTGGAGCGGGGCGCCGGTCCCGGCAACCTGACCGCGCTGGCCTTACCGCGCGGCGCGGACCTGGTCGTCGCGCTGCTCGCGGTGCTCAAGTCGGGCTCCGGCTACCTCCCGCTGGACCCCGCCTACCCCGCCGAACGCACCCGCGCGGTCGTCGCCGACGCCGGGCCCGTGCTGCTGGTGACCGACGCCGCCACCAGCGTCCTGCTGCCGCAGACCGCCACCGAGCCGGTCGTGCTGGGCGAGGCCGGCCTCGAACAGGATCTGGCCGCACGCCCGGACACCGACCTCACCGACGGGGACCGCGCGCGCCGCTGACCCCGGACGCCACCGCCTATGTGATCCACACATCGGGCTCCACCGGCCGCCCCAAGGGCGTGGTGGTCCCGCACTCCAATGTGGTCCGCCTGTTCGAGACCTCCGCCGCCCACTTCGACTTCGGCCCCGACGACGTCTGGACGCTGTTCCACTCCTACTCCTTCGACTTCTCGGTCTGGGAGATCTGGGGCGCGCTGCTGCACGGCGGACGCCTGGTCGTTGTCCCGCATGCCACCAGCCGCTCGCGCGCGAGTTCCTGGAGCTGCTGCACCGGGAGGCGGTCACCGTCCTCAGCCAGACGCCCTCGGCGTTCCAGCAGCTGATCGCGGCCGACCTGGCCCGCGAGGGAGCCGCCGGAGCGGAATCCTCGGCGCTGCGGTATGTCGTCTTCGGCGGCGAGGCGCTGGAGCCCGCGCGGCTGCTCCCCTGGGTCGAGCGGCACGGCGACGCGTCGCCCGCGCTGGTCAACATGTACGGCATCACCGAGACCACCGTGCATGTCACCCACCAGCGGCTGACCCGGGAGCTGATCGAGGACCCGGCGGCCCGCAGCCGGATCGGCACCGCGCTGCCGGACCTGCGGGTGTACCTGCTGGACCACTGCCGCCAACCGGTGCCGCCGGCTGGGTGGGCGAGATGTACGTGGCCGGGCCCGGACTGGCCCGCGGCTACCTCGGCGACCCGCAGCTGACCGCTGAGCGCTTTGTCGACAACCCCTTCGGCGCGCCCGGCGAACGCATGTACCGCACCGGCGACCTGGCCCGACGCGCCGACACCCACGCTGCTGACGGCGCTGACGGCGCTGACGGCGCTGACGGCGCTGACGGCGCTGACGGCACACTGGAGTACGTCGGCCGGGCCGACCAGCAGGTGAAGATCCGCGGCTTCCGGATCGAGCCCGGCGAGATCGAGGCCGCACTGATCAGCCACCCCCGGGTGGCCCAGGCCGCGGTGATCGCCCGCCGCCCCGAGGAGGGCGGCGAACGCATCCTGGTCGGCTACGCCGTCCCGCGCCCGGACCCGGCCGGCCCGAACCCGCCGAACTGCGGAGCCATCTGGCCGGACTGCTGCCCGAGCACATGGTCCCCAGTGCCTGCGTCGTCCTGGGCGTCCTGCCGCTGACCGCGAGCGGCAAGCTGGACGCCAGGGCGCTGCCCGCGCCCGACTTCGCCGCCGCGGCCGGCGGACGACGCCCGGCCACCGCGTCCGAGACCCTGGTCTGCGGGCTCTTCGAGGAACTGCTGCACCTGCCCGGCGGCACCGTGGGCACCGACGACGGCTTCTTCGACCTCGGGGCCACTCGCTGCTCGCCACCCGGCTGCTGGCCCGGCTGCTCACGGCCACCGGCGCCGATGTGCCCATGGCCGAGTTCTTCGCCCGGCCCACACCCGGCGCGGTGGCCGGGCAACTGGGCCTCGCCACTCCCCTGTCCGCCGGCCGACCCGCCGCCCACCGGCGGCCGCCGCTGGCCCGCGCCGAGCGGCCCGACCCGCTGCCGCTCTCCTTCAGCAGAGCATGTGGTTCCTGAACCGGCTGGGCGGCGCGGACGCGACCTACAACATCCCGCTGGTGGTTCCGTTGCGGCAGCCGGTGGACACGGCCGCGCTGCGGGCGGCGCTGGCCGACGTCGCCGAGCGGCACGAGAGCCTGCGCACCGTGCTGCCCGAGACCGACGGCGTGCCCCGGCAGCACATCCTCGCCTCCGGCACGCTCCCACCCCTGCTCCAGGTCGTGGACTGCCCCGAGCAGGAGGTCGCCGCCCAGGTCGCCGCCGCGCGGCGGCAGCGCTTCGACCTGACCCGGGATCTGCCGCTGCGGGCCGTCCTCTACGGCCCGGGCACCCCGGCGCAGACCCTTGTCCTGCTGCTGCACCACAGCGCCGCCGACGGCTGGTCGCTGCGTCCGCTGGCCCACGACCTGTCCGCCGCGTACCGCGCGCGCGCCGAGCCGGCGGGCCCGGAGCTGCCGGAACTGCCGGTCCAGTACGCCGACTACGCCGTCTGGCAGCGCTCGCTGATCGGCCCCGGCCGGCCCGGGCAGCTTCCGAACTGATGGAGCGTCAACTCGACTTCTGGCGGCAGGCGCTGCACGGGCTCCCGGAGGAGGCCGGGCTGCCCGCCGACCGGGGCCGCCCGCAGACCCGAGCGGGCGGGGAGCACCTGACCGTGGAGGTTCCGCCCGCGCTGCACCAGGCGCTGCTGGGGCTGGCCGACCGGGCCGGGGCCAGCCTGTTCATGGTGCTGCAGAGCGCGCTCGCCGCGCTGCTCACGCTGGGGCGCGGGCACCGACCTGGCGATCGGCACCCCGGTGGCCGGACGCACCGACCAGGCCGCCGACGAACTGATCGGCCTGCTGGCCAACACCCTGGTGCTGCGGACCGACACCTCGGGCGACCCGGATTTCGCCGCCCTGCTCGCCCGGGTCCGGGCCTTCGACCTGGCCGCCTACGACCACCAGGACCTGCCCTTCGACCGGCTGGTGGACGAGCTCAACCCGGCCCGCGCGGCGGGCAGGCACCCGCTGTTCCAGGTCATGCAGAACACCGACGAGGCGGTGCTGCGGCTGGAGGACGACCAGGTCGCGCTGCGGCCCAGTGCGACCGGCACCGCCAAGGTCGACCTGTTCGTGGACGTGGCCGAACGGCGCCGCCCGGACGGCGCGGCGGACGGGCTCTCCTGCCATGTCGAGTACAGCACCGAACTGTTCGACCGGGGCACGGTGCGAGAGCTGGCACAGGCTCTGCACCGGGTGCTGGCCGCTGTCGCCGCCGACCCGACGCAGCGGGTCAGCACACTGCCCGCGCCGCAGCAGGGCAACGCCGGACAGAGCAGCACGGACGAGTCCCTCGATTCCCAGGCAGCGGAGCAGGCAGCGGAGCAGGCCCCGAAGAAGCACCGGAGCAGGCCCTGGCGCGGGAGCTGCTCGCCCGGCCCGGCATCCGCGACGTGCAGGTGCTCGGGGCGGCCGAGGCGCACGGCGGACGTCCGGCGGTCCTGGTGGTGCCCACCCGGTCGGGCGCCGTCGAGCAGGCCGCCAGGGAACTGCGGGGCCGGGGCGCGCCCGGGTCCGTGCCCCGGGTCGGCGCGGTGACGGTGATACCGAGGAACGACGACGGCACGGTCGACCACGCCGCCCTGGGCGCGCTGGCCGTGGTCGACGGCGAGAGCGCCGAGCAGTGGCAGCGTGACCTCGCCGCGCTGCCCGGGGTGCGCTCGGCGACCGTGGGCCTGGAGGAGGTCGGCGAGCCGACAGGGCGGTTGGCGCTGCCGGTGGCCCGGCCCGCCGCGCCCAGCCGCAGGCCGAGCACACGGACCCCCCGCAGCCGCAAGCACGGCCCTTCGCCCTGAGCGAGGGGCCCCCGCTGCCGGAACTGTCAGTGCCCGACTGGGCGCAGGCGCTGCTGCGGGCCGCGCGGGGCCCGGAGCACGCCGAGGTCGTCCACGTCCGCGCCGACGGCAGCGAGACCCGGCGCAGCTACGCGTCGCTGGTGCGGGAGGCGTCACGCACCCTAGGCGGCCTGCGCGCGCTGGGCCTGCGCCCCGGGGACCAGGTGATCCTGCAGTGCGCCGACACCGAGGACTTCCTGGCTGTGCTCTGGGGCTGCCTGCTCGGCGGCTTCGTGGCGGTCCCGCTGACCGTCCCGGCCTCCTACGCCGACCCGTCCGCGCCGCTGGCCAAGCTGGAGGGGGTGTGGCAGATGCTGGAGCGCCCCTGGATCGTCAGCTCCGCCCCCGGCGAGGCGGCCCTGCGCGGCCTCGCGGAGCAGCGCGGCTGGACCCGGTTCCGGCTGACCACCGCGGACGCCCTGCGCCAGGCACCGGCCGACGAGGCCTGGCACCCGGCGGACCCCGAGGACACCGCGCTGATGCTGCTGACCTCCGGCAGCACCGGCCTGCCCAAGGCGGTCCGGCTCAGTCACCGCAACGTCCTCACCCGGGCCGCCGCCACCGCCGCGCTGAACGCCCTCACCGAGTACGACGTCTCACTCAACTGGATCCCGCTGGACCACGTCACCGGTGTGGTGATGTTCCACCTGCGGGACGTCTACCTGGGCTGCCGCCAGGTCCACGCCCCCACCGGCTGGATCCTGGAGGACCCGCTGCGCTGGCTGGACCTCGCGGACCGGCACCGGGTCAGCGTCACCTGGGCCCCGAACTTCGCCTTCGGGCTGGTCGGTGAGCAGGCCCAGCGGATGACCGGCCGCAGCTGGGACCTGTCGCCGGTACGGCTGGTGATGAACGCCGGCGAGGTGGTCGTCGCCGCGACCGCCCGCCGGTTCCTGGAGGTGCTGCGCCCCTTCGGGATGCCGCAGGACGTGATGCATCCGGGCTGGGGCATGTCAGAGACCTCCTCGGTGGTCACCGACAGCGTGCTGGCGCCCACCGCGCCGCCCGGCGAGGGTCACTTCGTCAGCTGCGGCCTGCCCTACCCCGGCTTCGCCATGCGGATCGTGGACGACCGCGACCAGGTGGTGGCCGAGGGCGCCGCCGGACGGCTCCAGGTGCGCGGCAGCACGGTCACCGCCGGGTACCACGACAACCCGAAGGCGAACGCCGAGTCGTTCACCGCCGACGGCTGGTTCGAGACCGGCGACCTGGCGTTCCTGCGCGCGGGCGAGCTGTACATCACCGGCCGCGCCAAGGACGTCATCATCGTCAACGGGGTCAACCACTACAGTCACGAGATCGAGTCCTGCGTCGAGGAACTGCCTTTCGTGGTGCGCAGTTTCACGGCTGCCTGCGCGGTGCGCAGCGACCCCGGGGCGGGCACCGACGAGCTGGCGCTGTTCCTCAGCCTGGAACCCGGGCAGGACGTCGCCGAGGCGCTGCGGGCGATCCGCGGCAAGGTCACCCGGGAGATCGGGATCGCCCCCAGGCACCTGCTGGTGGTGGAGCCGGAGGTCATTCCCAAGACCGAGATCGGCAAGATCCAGCGGACCCAGCTGCGCAAGCGGTTCGAGGCGGGCGAGTTCGACGCCCTCGCCCAGGTGTCGGCGACCCTGCTCGGCACCGCGCCCAGCGTGCCGGACTGGTTCCTGCGCCCGGTGTGGCGGCGCGCCGAACGCAGCCATCTGCCCTCCGGTGCCGCCGGTCACACCCTGGTCCTGGCCGGGCGGCACACCGCCGCCGCCCGGATCGCCGAGGCGCTGGCCCGCAGGCTGCGCGAGCAGGGCGGCCTGTGCACCGTGGTGACCAGCGGGGCGGACTTCCAGCGCGGCAACGCCGCCGAGTACCGGCTGCGTGCGGTCCGGAGCCAGGACTGGGCCGCGCTGCTGGAGCAGTTGGACCGCGACGGCCGGCCGCTCGACGCGGTGCTGCACCTGGGCGTCCTGGGCGCGGACGGCGGCGAGCCGCAGAGCGCCGGGGAGCTGTCGGCGGCGCAGGCGGACGGGGCGGAGTCGCTGCTCGCGCTGGCCCGCGCCCTGACCGGACGGACCGCGCCCGCAGAGCCGCTGGCGCTGCGCCTGGTCACCGTCGGCGGCCGGCGGGTGGCGGCCGGCGAGTGCCCGGACTACACCCACGGCGCGGCCACCGGGCTGCTGAAGAGCCTCGGCGAGGAAATGCCCTGCTGCGCACCAGCCACCTGGACCTGGATCCGGAGGGCGTCGCGGACTGCGAGGCGGTCGCGGAGCTGCTGGTCGCGGAGACCCGCTGCCCGGTGACCGAGCCGGATGTGGCCTTCCGGGACGGGCAGCGCTGGGTGCGGCGGCTTGGCCCCGCTGCCCGACCCGCTGCCGCGCGGCGGCCAACCGCGGACCGACGGCTTCCTGCTGGTCACCGGCGGTCTCAGCGGAGTGGCCGGAGTGCTGGCCGAGCACCTGCTCGCCGCGCCCGGCAACCGGCTGCTGCTGGTCGGCCGGACCCCGCTGCCCAGTGAGGACGCCTGGCCCAAGCACCTGGCCGAGGGCGGCCCGCTGGCCGAGCGGATCGAGACGTACCAGCGGCTCCAGGCCCTGGGCGAGGTGCGCTACGAGAGCGCCGACGTCACCGACCTGCCCCGGCTGCGGGAGGCGGTGGAGCTGGCGTCCCGTTCCTGGTCGGCGCCGCTCGGCGGAATCGTGCACCTGGCCGGACACTTCGAGCAGCGGGCGGTGGCCGACCTCGGCCCGGAGGAGTGGCACTCCGCGCTCGCCCCCAAGCTGGTCGGCGGCTGGAACCTGCACCGGCTGGCCCAGGAGCAGCGCGTCCGCTCGTTCGTCTCCTTCTCGTCCGTCAACGGCTACTTCGGCGGTTCGATGAGCGGGGCCTACGCGGCCGGCAACGCCTTCCTGGACGCCCTGGCCGTCCACCAGCGCAGCACCGGACTGGACGCGCAGGCACTGGCCTGGAGCATCTGGGACGGCCTGGGCACCAGTGCCGGCTTCGGGCTCACCTCGCTGGCCCGGGCCCGCGGCTACCAGGCGCTGGAGGCCGGCCCCGGGCTGCGCTCCTTCGACCTGGCCCGGACCCTGGACGAGGCGCACGTCCTGATCGGGGTCGACCGCGGCGCGCCGTGGGTGCGCAGCCACGTCCAGGCTCCCGCCCGCCCGGTGCACCGGCTGGCGGGCCGGGTGGTGCTGGAGGACGGCGCGGACCTCGGCGCCCTGCACCTGGCGGCGGCCGAGCGCGCCCGGGACGCCGGGGCCGGCGACGGCTGGGTGCTGCGCGCGGCGGGCCCGACCGCGGCGGCCGAACCCGAGCCGGGCGCCGCCGACGCCGACGGTACGGCCGGGCGGCTGGAACAGACCCTGGCCGGGATCTGGGGCCGGGTGCTGGAGCGCGACCACGTGGGCGTGGAGGAGAACTTCTTCGATCTGGGCGGCCACTCGCTGCTGCTGGTACAGGCGCAGGGCGCGGTCAACGAGGCGCTGGGCTGCGAACTGACGGTGGTGGACCTGTTCAGCCACCCCAATGTCCGGGCGCTGGCCCGCCATCTCGCCACGGTGCTGCCGACCGGGACGGACGCCCCGCCCGCGACGCCACCTGATCCCCCGGCGTCCGCCGCCCCGGCCGGGGCGGCGGACGCGTCCGGGCTCGACCGGGCCCGGGAGCGGGCACAGCGCAGCGGGCGGCCCGGCCCGCCGCCGCGCCCGGTACCCGTCACCAGAGCGGCGGACACCCCGCCGGACCGCACACCGAGCAGGAGGAGGGGCGCAGCGATGGATGAGCCGGAGTACGACGAGGCTGTCCCGGCGGTCGCGGTCATCGGCATGGCCGCCCGTTTTCCCGGCGCCGACAGCGTCGAGGAGTTCTGGCAGAACCTCGCGGCCGGACGGGAGTCGATCCGTCCGGTCGGCGACGACGAGTTCCTGGCCGCCGGCGGCGACCCGGCCGACCTGAACGCCCCGGACCTGGTCCGGATGGCCTCGGTGGTCGAGGGCATCGACCGGTTCGACGCCGCCTTCTTCGGCTACCCGCCCGCGGAGGCCGAGGTGATCGACCCGCAGCAGCGGCTGCTGCTGGAGTGCGCCTACCACGCCCTGGAGGATGCCGGGTACGCGGGCGACCAGGGCGACCGGCAGACCGGGGTGTACGCGGGGGCGGGAGACAGCCGCTACTACCCGGGGCACATCCACCCGCGGTTCGCCGGGCAGAGCGGCTCGGTCGCGCTGGTGCACGCCGCCACCGCCAACTCACTGGGCACGCTGGCCACCCGGATCTCCTACGAGCTGGGCCTGACCGGCCCCAGCCTGTCCTTGCAGACGGCCTGCTCGACCGCGCTGGTGGCCATCCACACCGCCTGCCAGGACCTGCTCGGCTACCAGTGCGACCTGGCCCTGGCCGGCGCGGTCTCGCTCAACCCGGCCGCCGCGCTGGGCTACCGCTACATACCGGACGGCCCGTTCTCCCCGGACGGCCGGTGCCGGGCGTTCGCGGCGGACGCCGGGGGCACCTCCTCGGGCGACGGCCTGGGCATGGTGGTGCTCAAGCGGCTGGAGGACGCCCTCGCCGACGGCGACCGGATCCGCGCGGTGATCCGCGGCTCCGCGATCAACAACGACGGCCGCCGCAAGGTCGGCTTCACCGCCCCCAGCACCGAGGGCCAGACCGAGGTGGTGCTGGCCGCCCAGGCCGCCGCCGGGATCGGCGCCGACGCGATCGGCTACCTGGAGGCGCACGGCACGGCCACCAGGATCGGCGACCCGATCGAGGTCGCGGCGCTGACCCGGGCGTTCCGGCAGAGCACCGACCGCAGCGGCTTCTGCGCCCTGGGCTCGGTCAAGACCAACATCGGCCACCTGGGCGCGGCAGCCGGGATGGCCGGGTTCGTCAAGGCGGTACTCGCCCTGGAGCAGCGGCAGATACCGCCGAGCCTGCACTTCGACCGGCCCAACCCGCTGATCGACTTCGCCGCGGGCCCGTTCCGGGTACCGACCTCGCTGGAGGAATGGGCACCGGGCCCGCATCCGCGCACGGCGGCGGTCAGCGCCTTCGGCGTCGGCGGCACCAACGCCCATGTGATCGTCGAGGAGGCGCCGGCGGCCGCCCGCGAGCCGGAGCCGCAGCCGGCCGCCGGACCCCGGCCCGGCTGGCAGACCCTGACGCTCTCCGCGCGGAGCCCGGAGGCCCTGGCCGGCCAGGCCCGCAACCTCGCCCGGCAGCTGAGCGCGCATCCGGAGCTGGACCTCGCCGACATCGCGTCCGCGCTGCGCACCGACCGGCCGGCGATGCCGCACCGGGCCGCGGTGGCGGCCGGGACCACCGAGCAGGCCGCCCGGATCCTGGCCCACCCGCTGCCCTGGACCGACCGCGCCGGCGACGGCCAGGCCCCGCCCGTCGCCTTCCTGCTGCCCGGCGGCGGCACCCAGTACAGCGGCATGGGCGGGCAGCTCCACGGCGACCTCCCGGCCTACCGGGACGCCCTCGACCGCTGCGCCCGGATCCTGCTGCCGGTGACCGGCCGCGACCTGCGCACCACCCTGGACGGCGGCAGCGAACCGGTCGGCGCGGACCCCTTCCTGGCCCTGCTCGCCACCGAGTACGCCCTGGCCACCGCGCTGATGGCGCAGGGGGTGCGGCCGGCCGCGCTGATCGGCCACTCCCTGGGCGAGTACACCGCGGCCGTCCTGGCGGGCGTGCTCAGCCTGGAGGACATGCTGCCGCTGGCCGCCGAACGGATCCGGCTGATCACCTCGGCGGGCGGCGCCACCGTCGGCGTCGCGCTCGGCGAGGACGACCTGCGCGGCTACCTCACCGGCGAGCTGTCGCTGTCGGCCGTGAACGGACCGGCGGCGTGCACCGTCTCCGGGCGGCAGGAGGCGGTCGCCGACCTGGAGCGGCGGCTGCTGGCCGACGAGGTCGCCTTCCGGCGGCTGCGGATGCCGGCGGCCGCGCACTCGCACGTGCTGGAACCGGTCCTGCCCGCCTTCGAGGCCTGCCTGCGCGGCGTCAGTCTGCACCCGCCGCAGATCCCCTACGTCACCAATGTGACCGGCACCTGGGTCACCGACGAGCAGGCCACCAGCGTGTCCCACTGGCTCGCCCACACCCGGCACACCGTGCGGTTCGCCGACGGCGTGGCCGCGCTGTGGCAGCGCGGCAACCCGCTGCTGGTGGAGATCGGCCCCGGCGACAGCCTCACCAAGCTGGCCACCGCCCGGCTTGCCCCGCAGACCCCGCGAGCGTGCTCACCATGCGGCACGCCAAGGCGGACAGCCCGGACGGGCAGGTGTTCGCGCAGGCCCTGGGCCGGCTGTGGGCGGCGGGGGTCGACCTCGACCTGGACCCGGCCGGCGTCCCACGCGGACCGCGCCGCCGGGTCCCGCTGCCGGGCTACGCCTTCGACCGCCGCCGCCACTGGATCGACGCGCCCACCGCGCGGCGCCGGACGGCGGACGAGGACCCGCGCTCGGCGGCGGCGGCCGCCGCGACCGGCGGCCGCAAGCCCCGCCCCTACCTCGGCAGCGAGTTCACCGCCCCCCGCAACGACCTGGAGCGCCGGGTCGCCGAGCTCTGGGAGGAGACCCTGGGGATCGAGGGCATCGGCGTCGACGACAACTACTTCGACCTCGGCGGCGACTCCATGCGGGCGGTACTGCTCGCCGGGCGGCTGCGCTCGGCCACCGCCATGGACGTGTCCGCCGCCGCCTTCCTCACCGCGCCCACCATCAGCGGCCTGCTCACCCGGGCCGCGCGCGGCGGCGCGACCGGCGAGGAGGCCATGGCCCCGCTGCTGCCACTGCGCACCGACGGCGACCAGCGCCCGCTGTTCTGCGTGCACCCCGGCGCGGGCGTCGCCTGGCGCTACACCGGGCTGCTGCCGCACCTGGGCCCGCGGCAGCCGGTGTACGGCATCCAGGCGTACGGCCTGGACGGCGGGCACCAGCCGGCCGCGGACGCCAAGGAGATGACCGACTCGTACCTGGCTCTGCTGCGCGAGGTCCAGCCGCAGGGGCCCTACCGGCTGCTGGGCTGGTCCTACGGCGGCTTCGTGGTGCACGCCATGGCCACCGCTCTGCAACGCCAGGGCGAGCAGGTCGAGCTGCTGGCCATGCTGGACGCCCCGCTGATGTCCGGCCGGGCCGCGGGCGCGGGCGAGACCGAGCGCCAGGTGAGCGCGCTGCTGGTGCGGCTGGCCGCACTGGACACCGACGAGGGCGCGGCCGACAGCGTCGAGGAGGTGCTGCGGCTGCTCGCCGAGGACGACCGGCCCCGCTGGGGTCCCTCGGCGGTGAGCCGCGAGGAGGCGGCGGCCATCGCCCGGGTGATGCGCAACAACCTGGACATCGCCCCCGGCTTCGCCCCCGAGCCCTATGACGGCGATCTGCTCTTCTTCAGCGCCGCCGCCGAGCCCGACCGCCCCGGCGGGAGCACCGACCCCTCGCTCGACGCGGACAAGGCCGACGCCTGGCGACCGTTCGTCGGCGGCACTCTCACCGACCATCCGGTGCCGTGCGGCCACTACGAGATGACCGAGCCGGAGCCGATGGCCCGGATCGGCGCCGTCCTGGCCGCGGCGCTGCGCCCGGCGTCCGAATGACCGGCGTCCGGGCGACCCGGGTCCGGGTGATCACACACTCCTTCCCTCCCTGTTCCACCGCAGACCATCACCGCCCTCGCACCGTCAGGAGCCTTTCGTGACCGCAGACCTGTACGAGCTCGGGGACACGCCCCCGCTCGGCCAGATCCCCAAGCGCATGTACGCCTCCGTGATCCGCCCCGAGCGCTACGGCCGGCCCGTGGACGCCTTCCGCACCGAGGTCGTGGACGTGCCGCCGGTCGGCCGCGGCCAGGTGCTGATCAACGTCATGGCGGCAGGCGTGAACTACAACAACGTCTGGGCCTCGCTGGGAGAACCGCTCGACGTGATCGCCGCCCGCAAGAAGCGCGGGGCGACCGAGGACTTCCACATCGGCGGCTCCGACGCGTCCGGCGTGGTCTGGGCCCTCGGCGAGGACGTGCGCGGACTGAACGTCGGCGACGAGATCGTGCTGCTCGGCGTCACCTGGGACGAGAGCGCCGAGGACATCCGGCTCGGCGCCGACCCCTGCACCTCCAGCTCGCAGACGGTCTGGGGCTACGAGGACAACTACGGCTCCTTCGCGCAGTTCGCGGTGGTCGACGCCTACCAGTGCCATCCCAAGCCCAAGCGGCTGTCCTGGGCCGAGGCGGCCTGCTACATGGCCTGCGGCGCCACCGCCTACCGCCAGCTGTTCGGCTGGGAGCCGCACACCGTCCGCCCGGGGACCCGGTGCTGATCTGGGGCGGTGCCGGCGGCCTCGGCTGCATGGCGATCCAGCTGGTACGCCAGGCCGGCGGCATCCCGATCGCGGTGGTGTCCAGCGACGAGCGCGGCGAGTACTGCATGCAGCTGGGGGCCAAGGGCTACCTCAACCGCCGCGACTTCGACCACTGGGGGCGGCTGCCGGACACCACGGACGACCAGGCCATGGCCGAGTGGCTCAAGGGCGCGCGGGCGTTCGGCCGCGCCTTCTGGGACGTGCTCGGCGAGCGCCGGGCGCCCAGGGTCGTGCTGGAGCACTCCGGCGCGGACACCGTCCCCACCTCGATGTACCTGTGCGACAACGCCGGGATGGTGGTCATCTGCGGCGGCACCACCGGCTACAACGGCGACGTGGACCTGCGGTTCCTGTGGATGCGGCAGAAGCGGCTGCAGGGCTCGCACGTGGCCAGCGCCCGCGAGGCCCGCGAGGTGACCACGCTGATCGCCCAGGGCCTGATCGACCCCTGCCTGTCGCTGACCATGGGCTTCGAGGAGATCGGCAAGGCGCACCAGCTGATGCACGACAACCAGCACCCGGCCGGGAACATGGCCGTCCTGGTCAACGCGACTTCCTGACGGGAGCTGCCAGGTGGGCGGCGTCCGGGCGTCAGCGCGCGGACGCCGCCGTCCAGCTGAAGACCCCCGGCCCGGCCCGGTGCACCCGCACCCTGAGCACCCGGCCGGGCAGTCGCTGCGGCCACACCAGAAAGCCGCCGGGGACCGCACGGGTGGCCAGGTCGAGCAGGACGGCGGGGGCCAGGGCCGGCGGCAGCAGTGCCGCGAACGCCTTGAACGCCGCCTCCTTGGCGGAGAACGCCGCCAGCAGCCGCTGCTGCGCGGCGGCCGGCCCGGCCGTCTCCGCGACGCGGTCCAGCCAGTCGACCGCGGCCGGGTCCAGCACGATATGGGCGCTCTGCAGCGGTAGCCCGCGCAGCTCCAGGTCGCAGCCGAGGGCCCGCACCCGGGCGCCCGGTCCGGCGACGGCCACCGCCAGGCCCCGGAGTGGCTGATCGAGCCCGCGCAGCCCGGTGGCGGCAGTGGCCGCCTGCCCTGTCGCAGCACCTCCGCCTGCGGCAGGCGCGCGGCGGCCAGCGCCCGGTGCATCGCCAGGCGCCCGGCCAGGAAGTCGCGGCGGCGCAGCGCCGGCATCCCCGCCGCCGACTCCAGCTCCCGGGGACCGGCGAGCGCCTCGGCCTCGGGCTCGTCCGTCCGGGCGAGGCCCAGGGCCGCTCCCGGGCCGCCGAGCTCCGCCGCAGCGACGCCAACGCCTCTTCCACGCAGGCGAGTCCGGCGTCGGCCGGCGCCCCGCGCCGCCGGCCGGCCGGTGGGCGGGGCGCGGCGGACAGGTCAGGCACGCAGCAGCTTCTTGAGGATCTTGCCCGCCGGATTGCGCGGCACCTGGTCGACGAACTCGATCCGCTGCGGACGCTTGTACGGGGCCAGCTGGTCCGCCAGGTGGCGCTGCAGCTCGGCCGCGGTGGTGCCCTCCTCGGCCGCGACGAAGGCCAGCGGCACTTCGCCGTAGTCCCGGTCGGCGATGCCCAGCACCGCCGCGTCGCGCACCGCCGGGTGGGTGCACAGCGCCCGCTCGATCTCCGACGGGTAGATGTTCTGCCCGGCCCGGACGATCAGGTCCTTGCTGCGGTCGACCAGGTGCAGGAAGCCGTCCTGGTCGACGAACCCCAGGTCGCCGGTGCGGATCCAGCCGTCCGGGGTGGTGATCTCGGCGGTGGCGGCCGCGTTGTCCAGTAGCCGCGCATCACTCCGGGACCGCGCACGCAGATCTCCCCGATGACACCGGGGTCCAGTTCCTCGTCCAGCACGCCGAGCGCCCGCGCCGACATCCCCGGGATTGACCCGCCCGGCCGGCAGCGACTGCACGGCCGGTCCGGGTTCCGGGTGCTCGGCGGGCCCGAGGGTCACGAACGGGCCGCCGACCTCGGTCATCCCGTACACCTGCCGGAACCCGCAGCCGAGGCGCCGCACGGCCTCGGTGTAGATGTCCATGGGCATGGGGGCGGCGCCGTAGAGGATCTCCCGCAGGGTCGACAGGTCGGTCCGGTCGGCCGCCTTGGCCTGGAGCAGGAAGCGCAGCATCTGCGGGACCAGCCACATGTGCGTGGCGCGGTTGTCCTCGATCGCGGCCAGGGCCGCCTGCGGGGTGAAGCCGGGCAGCAGCACCACGGTCGCCCCGGCCGCCAGGTAGGTCAGCGAGACGACCATGCTGCCGTGGTACAGCGGGCAGCAGTTGACCAGCACCATGTCGTCGGTGGGTGCGGCCACGGCCAGCCAGCCGAGCGCGATCGCCCGGAAGGAGGCGTGGTCCACGGTGACGCCCTTGGCCTGGCCGGTGGTCGCCGAGGTGTGCAGGATCGCGGCCAGGGCGTCGTCCGGGACGTCGGCCGGCTCCGGCCCGCCGTCGCTGCCCAGTGCCGCGAACTCCTTGTCGTCCAGCGGGATCCGCAGCCGCACCGGCAGGTCCGGGTGCCGGGCGAGCAGGCTGTCCTCGCCGATCACCGCGACCACTCCGGCACGCTCCACGATGCCGCCGACCTCGGCGGGGGTGAGGCTGTGGTTGAGCGGTACGAAGAGCGCGCCGATCCGGGCCAGCGCGAAGTACGACTCCAGCACCTCGATCCGGTCCAGCGACAGCACCGCCACCCGGTCCCCGGCGCGATCCCCAGCGCCGCCAGGCCCCTGGCCAGCTCAATCGTCCGGTCGTGGAGCTGCGACCAGGTCACCGACCGGCGCTCGTCGACCAGGGCGGTGCGCCCCGGGTAGCACTGGCGGTTGCGCGCCAGTAACTGGGTCAGCCACATCAGGAGGCCTCCCCGGCGGCGCTGCCGGTACCGGCGGCGGCGCCGCGCTCGGCCAGGAAGCGTTCGTAGTCGGCGATGCTCGACAGGTTCTCCATGTCCTGGGCGGTGACCTCCTGCCCGGTGCGCTGCTCGATCAGCAGGACCAACCGGACCAGGTCCCCCGAGTCGATGCCGCTGGCGCTGAGGTCGTCGTCGTCGCCGACGGCGTCGGCGAACTCCGGCGTCCCGGTCAGCTCGACGAGCATCGTCCTGATGGCGCTCATGGCCCAACCCCTCTCGGCGCGCTGTCGCCGCGCCTGTCGCGCGACCACCCGACGGCGGGAGCCGGGGCGGCGCGGATTCCTTCACTGACTACCGAGAAGAGAGGAGCCCGGGACGCCGCACACTCCCCGGCCCTCAGGTGACGCTCATCACACAAATGCCGGGGATCGGGGCGTGCCGACGGCGACTCTTTCCTGTCGGAGGCTGTCGCGCGGCAGCCTCCGGTCCCAGTCGCAGACGGAGGGTGATCCGCAATGGCCAGCGCCGTCGAGACGGCTCCCGTGCCCGGCACACCGCAGCTCCAGCAGCACTTCGACGCCCTGCTGGCCGCGGGCGAGCAGATCGAGCCGCGGGACTGGATGCCGGACGGATACCGGCGGATGCTGGTCCGCCAGATCGCCCAGCACGCCCACTCCGAGATCATCGGCATGCAGCCCGAGGGCTCCTGGATCGCCCGCGCCCCCTCGCTGCACCGCAAGGCGAGCCTGCTGGCCAAGGTGCAGGACGAGGCCGGGCACGGCCTCTACCTCTACTCGGCGGCGGAGACCCTGGGGGTGCGGCGCGACGAACTGCTGGACGCCCTGCACCGGGGCCAGCAGAACTACGCCGCCACCTTCAACCACTCGGCCCTGACCTGGGCGGACACCGGCGCCATCGCCTGGCTCACGGACGGTGCGGCGGTGGTCAACCAGGTCCCGCTCTGCCAGACCTCGTACGGGCCCTATGCCCGGGCCATGCGCCGGGTCTGCCAGGAGGAGGCGTTCCATGTCCGGCAGGGCTACGACGTGCTGTGGTCGCTGTGCCGGGGGGCACGCCGGCCCAGCAGGAGATGGCGCAGGACGCGGTGAACCGCTGGTGGCTGCCGGCGGTGGCGCTGATGTTCGGGCCGCCGGACACTGCGGCGGGCGGGGCCGACGACCGTACCGCCGCCATGGGCGCGGCCGTCTCCCGGCGCTCCATGGCCTGGGGCATCAAGCGGCACACCAACGACGAACTGCGGCAGCGCTTCGTGGACAACTGCGTACCGCAGGCCGAACGGCTGGGCGTCACCCTGCCGGACCCGGCGATCGCCTGGAACGCCGAGCGCGGGCACTACGACTTCAGCCCGGTCGACTGGCAGATCTTCCGCGACGCGCTCGCCGACGACTCCCCGATCGGCCGCCGGCGGCGCGCGCACCGGGTGGCGGCGCACCAGGACGGCGCCTGGGTCCGTGCGGCCGTGGACGCCTACGCGGCCGCGGTGGCCGCCGAACCGGACGAGGACGGTGCCCAGTGAGCGAATCGTCACCCGCGTCGTCACCCGTGTCGTCACCCGCGTCGTCACCCGTGTCGCCGCCCCGTGGGAGGTCTTCATCCGGCCCCGCCGGGGCCTGGCGCACCAGCACGTGGGTTCGGTGCACGCCGCCGACGCCGCCATGGCGCTGGCCAACGCCCGCGACCTGTACACCAGGCGCGGCGACCCGGCGTCGCTGTGGGTGGTGCGCAGCGACGCCGTCCACGCCGTCTCGCCCAGCGAGAAGGACCCGTACTTCAGCAGCGCGGCGGACAAGCCCTACCGCTATCCGGAGCACTACCTCGCGCTGAACGAGGAGGGCGGCCATGCGGACTAGCACCGCCCAGGCCGGCCCCGCACAGGACCGGGACCTGGCCGACTACACGCTGCGGCTCGGCGACGACGCCCTGGTCCTCAGCCAGCGGCTGTGCGCGTGGGTGACCCGGGCGCCCACCATCGAGGAGGACCTGGCGCTCGCCAACATCGCCCTGGACCTGCTCGGCCACGCCCGCACCCTGCTCGCCCACAGCGGCCGGCTGGACGGCACCGGGCGCAGCGAGGACGACCTGGCCTACGAGCGCACGGCCCGCGCGTTCCGCAACAGCCTGCTGGTGGAACTGCCCAACGGGACTTCGCGGTGACCATCGCCCGGCAGCTGGTCCACAGCCACTACAGCGCCCTGCTCTACGGCGCGCTGGCGGCGACGGCGGACGAGGTGCTGTCCGGGTTCGGCGCACGCGCCGCCCGGGAGGCCGAGTACCACCGGATGCACGCGGACCAGTGGACGGTACGGCTGGGCCGGGGTACCGCCGAGAGCCGCAGCCGGATGCAGGCCGGACTGGACCACGTCTGGCCCTACGCGGCGGAGCTGTTCGAGTCGGACGAACTGCTGCGGCGGCTGGAGGCGGCCGGAACCGCGGTCGACCCGGCGCGGCTGCGACCGGAGTGGGAGCGGGAGACCGCCGCCGTCCTGGAGCGGGCCCGGCTGACCCTGCCCCGGCCGCGCGGGGCGGCGACCGGTGGTCGGGCCGGTCTGCACACGGAGGCGCTCGACCCGCTGCTGGCCGAACTGCAGTCGGTCCGCCGCCAGTTCCCCGGGGGCAGCTGGTGACCGCGCCCATGGCTCCTCCGCTGCCGCTGCGCCTGGTGCGCGAGCGGGTCGGCGCGGTCGCCGACCCCGAGCTGCCCATGCTCACCCTGGACGATCTCGGCATCGTCCGCTCGGTCACCGCTCCGGAGGACAGGGCGCACGGCGGCGGGCTGGAGGTCCTGATCACGCCGACGCTGCTGGGCTGCCCGGCGCTGCCTGCCATCGAGTCCGAGATCCTGGCGGTCCTGGACGGCTGCGGCCACCCGGGCGGGCGGGTCCGGCAGGTGCTCAGCCCGGCCTGGAGCAGCGACTGGATCAGCGCCGAGGGCCGCCGCAAGCTCAGCGAGCACGGCATCGCGCCGCCCGGCCCGGCCGGGGCCCGCTGGCGCTGCGGCTGGGTACCGGCGTCGCCTGCCCCAACTGCGGCTCGACGGCGACCAGGCCGCAGAGCAGCTTCGGCGCGACCCGCTGCCAGACCGTCCTGGTCTGCACCGCCTGCCAGGAGACATTCGCCCAGCTGAAGGCGGTGTGACGCACCCTCATGACTACTGCCTCCACAGCCTCTGAGCAGTCCCAGGCCAGGCCCGGCGCCGACCGCCCGGTACCGGGCTGGCACCGGCTCCGGGTCACCCGCACCGCACCGGCCGGCCACCGCGCCACCGCGATCTGGCTGGACGTCCCCGAGCCGCTGCGCGGTGCTTTCGCGCACCGGCCCGGACAGCACGTGGTGGTCCGGTCCCAGGTCCGCGGACGCGAGCTGCGCCGCAGCTACTCCCTCTGTCCCCCGCCCGAGGGCGGTCCCGGGCTGCGGCTGGTGGTGAAGTATCTGGGCCCCGGCGGCTTCGCCGAGTACGCCACGACCACTCTGGCGGCCGGTGACCACCTCGAACTCTCGCCCCCGCGCGGGCACTTCACCCTGACCGGGCAGCCCGGCGCGCACCATGTGCTGATCGGCGGGGGCAGCGGGGTGACCCCGCTGCTGGGCATCGCCGGCGCGGCGCTGCGGGAGGACCCGCGCTGCCGGGTGTCGCTGGTCTACGCCAACCGGACCGCGCAGTCGGTGCTGCTGGCCGACGAGCTGTCCGACCTCAAGGACGCTCATGTCCAGCGGTTCCACATGCTGCATGTGCTCACCCAGGAGGCCGGCGAGAGCGAGCTGCTGACCGGCAGGATCGAGGGCGACCGGCTGCCCGCCCTGCTGTCGCTGCTGGCCGCCGAGCCCGACGGGCGCACGCAGTTCTACCTGTGCGGGCCGGCCGGGCTGGTGGACGGCGCCCGGCAGACGCTGGCCCGCTGGGGGGCCGGACCGGAGCGGGTGCGGTTCGAGCTCTTCTCGACCGGCGCGGCGACGTCCCGGCCGCAGCCGTCCACAGGACCGGCCCCCACCGGACTGATCTCGGCCCGCCTCGGCGGCCGCACCACCACCGTGCCGCTCGGTCCGCAGGACCGCGTGGTGCTGGACGCGCTGCTGCGCGCCGGCCGGAGACCCCGTACTCCTGCCGCGACGGCCTGTGCGGCAGCTGCCGGGCCAAGGTGACCGCGGGCCGGGTCACCATGGACCGCCAGTACGCCCTGGACGCGGCCGAGCTGGCCCAGGGCTACACCCTGGCCTGCCGCGCCAGACCCGAGTCGGACCGGATCGGCCTCGACTTCGACAGCTGACCAGACCCCAGGGAGAACCCGACCATGACCGGTACCGCTGAACTCCACGACCGCACCGCTCTGGTTACCGGCGGCAGCCGGGGCATCGGCCGGGCCATCTCACTGCGGCTGGCCGGCCGGGGTGCGCTGGTCGCCGTCCACTACGGCCACAACCGGGCCGCCGCCGAGGAGACCGTCTCCGAGATCACCGGGCAGGGCGGCCGGGCCTTCACCGTGCACGCCGAACTCGGGGTGCCCGGGGACGCCGAGGCACTGTGGACGGCCTTCGACAAGGGCCTCGCCGGGGCCGGGGGCGAACCCGGCGTGGACATCCTCGTCAACAACGCCGGGATCACCCTGCCCAAACCGATCACCGAGGTGACCGAGGAAGCCTACGACCAGCTTTTCGCGGTCAACGTCAAGGCCCCGTTCTTCCTGATCAAGCACGGCCTGGGGCGGCTGCGGGACGGCGGCCGGATCATCAACATCTCCTCCGGGGTCACCCGGATCGCTATTCCGCACATCTCCGCCTACGCGATGACCAAGGGCGCGCTGGAGACGCTCACCCTCGCCCTGGCCGAGCAGCTCGGTCCGCGCGGGATCACGGTGAACTCGGTCGCCCCGGGCTTCACCTTCACCGAGATCAACCCGACCCTGCAGAACCAGCAGGTGCTGGCCGCGGCGGCGTCGGCGTCGGCCTTCAACCGGGTCGGCCGCCCTTCGGACATCGCGGACGTGGTGGCCTTCGTCGCCGGGGACGACGCCCGCTGGGTCACCGGCCAGTGCCTGGACGCGACCGGCGGCGCGCACCTCGGGCTGCGGGGCTGACCCGCCGGACCGGCCGTTCCCTTTCCGTCCCATCCCTTTACGGAGCCCTCATGTCCGACGACGCCCACGGCGATTCCGCCGAAGGCCCCCTGCTGGAATTCGACGGTCCGACGCCCTACGAGGAATACGTCCACGCCTCAGTCCTGGGCTCGCTCCAGCAGCCGCTCACCAGCGACCCGGTCGAGCCGTCCTTCCTGGTCACCACCCAGGTGATGGAGCTGTGGTTCGCCCTGATCGTCCAGGAGTGGCGGACCGCCCGGGACGCCCTGGCCAAGGACGAGTTCGAGGACGCGATGGAGGCCCTGGCCCGCAGCTGCCGGGCACACCGGTCGCTGAACGCCAGCTGGTACCCGATCGCCTCGCTGACGCCCGCCCAGTTCAACGGATTCCGTGCGGCGTTCGGCGCGGCCTCCGGCTTCCAGTCCGCCATGTACCGGCAGATGGAGTTCCTGCTCGGGGACAAGTCCCGCAGCATGGTGCAGCCGCATCGCGGGCACGCGGGCGTCCTGCTCCAGCTGGAGAGCGCCCTGACCAGCCCGTCCCTGTACGACGGGGTGCTCGGCTACCTCCAGCGACGCGGGCTGCCGGTGCCCGAGCACGTGCTGGAGCGCGACCTCGCTCTGGCCTATGTGCCGGATCCCGGGGTGGAGGAGGCATGGCGGCAGATCTACGCCGGACCGCAGCACGATCCGCTGGTGCGGCTGGCCGAGATGCTCACCGAGCTGGCCGAACTGGTTTTACGCTGGCGCAGCGACCATGTGCTGGCCACCCGCAGGGCGATGGGCGCCAAGACCGGCAGTGGCGGCTCGGCGGGCGTGGCCTGGCTGGAGAAGCGCTCGGTACGCCCGGTGTTCCCGAGCTCTGGACGGCCCCGGCCATGTCTGAACCCTCGGTGACCCCGGCGGGCCCGACCACCCCCGCCACCCCCGCCACCCCCGCCACTGCTGCCGCCGCTGCCGCTGCCGACGCCCGGCCGCCCGCGACGCCCCGGACGCCCTCGCCCGGGGCGCTGGAGGAGGAGCGCCGGGTCCTCGGCCTGAAGCCGGTGATCGCCCCCGGCACCACCGCTACGGCCCGCACCCCAACCAGGTGTACGACCTGTGGCCGGGCGCGGACGACGCCCCGATGGTGATGCTGCTGCACGGCGGCTACTGGCGCTACGACCGGATGCACCTGACTCCCTTCGCGGCGTACCTGGCCCGGCAGGGCTTCACCGTCGTCCTCCCCGGCTTCCGGCGCTCGGGCGGAGCCGGCGGCTACCCCGCCACCTTCGACGACATCGCCCTCGCCGTGGACTCCCTGCCGCAGGGCCGTCCGTTCACCCTGGCCGGGCACTGCTCCGGCGGCCACCTCGCGCTCTGGGCCGCCGCCCGCGGCCTGCTTCCCGAGGACTCGCCGTGGCACACCCGGACCCTGCCCACCGCGGTGCTCGCGCTCGCCCCGCTCACCGACCTCGCCGCCACCGCCCGCGACCGCCTCAGCAACGACGCCGCCCTGCAACTCCTTGGTGGTGCCGACGAGTTCGAGGACAGACTGCCGCTGGTCGACCCGCTGACACTGCTGCGCGAACACGGCACCACCGGCGTGCCGACCGTGGTCCTGCACGGAGCGGTGGACGAGGAGGTGCCGCTCGACCAGTTCTACGACTACACCGCCGTGCACCGGGACGCGGAACTGCTCACCCTGCCCGGCACCGGCCACTACACCCTGATCGAGCCCGGCTCCCCCGCCTCCCTGGCGGTGATCGACACCCTCGACCGCCTGGCGTCACCGCCCCACAGCCGCCCCCGACCAGCGGAGTCCGCACCGTGAGCACACCGCCCGCACCCTCGGCCCATCCCTCGGCCAGAGCCTTGACCAGAGCCTTGACCGGCGGGCCGACGCCCTCGACGCGGCCGACCCGCTGGCCGCCCTGCGGCACCGGTTCCTGCTGCCCGACGGCGTCGTCTACCTGGACGGCAACTCGCTCGGGGCGCTCCCGGCGGCGGTGCCGCCCGCGCTGGCGGACGCGGTGCACCGGCAGTGGGGAACCGGGCTGATCCGCTCCTGGAACGACGAGAACTGGTGGCAGGCACCCCTGCGGTGGGCGACCGGATCGGCCGCCTCGTCGGCGCGGCCCCCGGGCAGACCGTCGCCGGGGACTCCACCAGCGTCCAGCTGTTCAACGCCCTGTGCGCGGCCGCCCGGCTGCGCCCCGGGCGCCCGCTGCTGCTGACCGATCCCGGGCACTTCCCCACCGACCAGCACATCGCCGACTCGGTCGCCCGGCTGCTCGGCCTGCGCGTCGAGCGCGTCCCGCCCGCCGAACTGGAGGCGTTCCTGCGCGCGCGGGGCGATACGGTGGCGGTGACGTCCTACTCCCCCGTCGACTACCGCACCGGCGAGCTGTACGACATGGAGGCGGTCACCCGCACCGCCCGGCAGGCCGGGGCGCTGACGCTGTGGGACCTGTGCCATGCGGCGGGCGCGATGCCTGTCCAACTCGACGCCTGGGGCGTGGACTTCGCCGTCGGCTGCGGCTACAAGTTCCTCTCCGGCGGCCCCGGCGCGCCCGCCTTCCTCTATGCCGCGCACCGGCACCAGGAGTCCTTCGACCACCCGGTCACCGGCTGGAACGGCCACGCCGACCCCTTCGGCCTCGACGGCAGCTACACCCCGGCCGAGGGCATCGCCCGGGCCCGGATCGGCACCCCGCCGATCCTGTCACTGCTGGCCCTGGAAGCCGCCCTCACCGCCTTCGACGGCGTGGACCTGGACCAGGTCAGAGCCAAGAGCCTGTCGCTGACCGGCTTCCTGCTCGACTGCGCCGACATGCTGCTCGACGGTCTCGGATTCAGCGTGGTCACCCCACGCGACCCGCTGCGCCGCGGCAGCCAGATCGTCCTGCGCCACCCCGAGGCGTATGCCGTCACCCAGGCGCTCGCCGAGCGCGGCGTCATCGGCGACATGCGCGCCCCGGACCTGATCCGTTTCGGCATCAACGCGCTCTACCTGACCCACCACGACATCCTGGCCGCCCTGACCAGGCTGCGCGACCTGACGGCCGCCCAGGAGCACCTCCACCCCCGCCACCGGCACCGCACCACCGTCACCTGACCCCGCCGGGCCGGAGCTGTGGCACCGGTGACGGGGCCCTGAACGGCCGCACCCGACGTGGGGGCGGCACCTGCCGCCATCGGGAGCGGGTCGGACATCGTGCATCGCACGGCCGGCCGCTCCCGGTGGACAGATGGTGCAGACCCGCCGCGGTCAGCTGTGGCAGCTGTGGATGTCGCTGGTGGCGGAGGCGATGACAGTGTCGAGTCCGGGCGCCTCAAGGTGCACGGCATTGACGGTGAGTCCGCCGGGCACGGGAATCTGCTCGTTGAGGACGAGGGTCAGTCCGCCCCGGTGGACGATGGTGCCGGGACGCGGCGAGCTGACCGCGACCGGGTAGCTGCCGACCATCAGGTAGCCGATACTGCTGCGGCCGCTGGAGCCGCTGCAGGTGGTGCGGGAGTCGGCCCTGACCCACCCGAGCCGGACCGGCGGCAGGCCCTTGGCGGCGACCACGAGCCACTTGACGCCCGCGTTCGCGGTCGAGGAGGCGCTGGTGCTGGTCCCGGCGGGCGTGGTGACCACGCCCGCGCACAGGCCCCGTCCGTCGAGACCGGCCCGGATGTGCCGCGCGTCGGCGCAGGGGAAGGTACGGCTGGCGTTCGCGGTGGAGATCTGGCCGGTGTCCGGCGTCGCAGCCACCGTGACGAGGCCGGTGGACCGCACGCCGAACGCCCGCCCGGTCATCGTCGTCACCGGCTGCGTGTAGCTGATCACCACCTCCGGGGTGGCGGTCGTGGCCGCGGGCCCCGCTGACGCACCGGAAGCAGCCGGTGCGTACGACGACCCGGCACCACCGCCACCGGTGAGGCCGCCGGCGCCGCCCGAACCAGCCGCCCGCACCACCGGCGCCGAGCGCGGTGCCAGCGCCACCAGCGCCGGCGCCGGTGCCACTGCTCCGACGCTGCTGCCGCCGCCTCCGGCGGCGACCACCAGGCGCGGGTCCACCCATCCCGCCGGTGTAGGCGCAGCAGGCTGCGGTGGCGGAGAGCCCGGCCGCCCGGCTACGGGCAGCTCCCGCCCGGCGGCGAGGGCGTACTGCGGAGCAGGGCGGTCGCGCAGGACAGCAGGGTGCAGACGGCCACGGCGGCCCGGGGCATCCGCTGCCCGGCCGGTACTGCCGCGAGACGTCGACACGGGGAACGGGGCACCGGCTGGAGCCGGAAGGGCGGCCGGGGTGGTCGGCTTTGCACGGGACTCTCCGACGGACGAGGATTCGCGCAGACGCCGCACCGGGCGGATCGGCTAAGGGGCAACTGCCGGAGGAAGGAACCCGCCCGCGGCCCGCCCGGGGCGCTCACGCCATATCCAAGGAGCTTGTCCGCGCGACCGGACGGCACCACCACGGCCACCTGACCCAACGTCCACCAAGCAGCCCAAGGCACTGCCGACCGGCCAGTGGGTGCCGGCGGTGCCACGCACCCGCGTCACCCGGCCGGGCGCACCGAGGGGACACGATCTGGCGCGGGCCCGGTATCGCCGCAGCGACGTTTTGAACGCGTTCAAGAATGCGCGTAGGCTCCTGTGCCGGAGCCGACGAAGGGGCGCTGGGCGCGATGAGGATTGTTCTTCCCGGAGGCACCGGGCAGGTGGGCGGAGTCCTGGAGCGTGCGCTGACAGCGGCCGGCCACGAGGTCGTGATCCTGACCCGGCGGCCGACGCGCGAGTGCGAGCTGGCCTGGGACGGCCGCACGCTCGGCCCCTGGGCCGAGGCGATCGACGGGGCCGATGCCGTGGTCAACCTGGCGGGGCGCAGCGTCAGCTGTCGCTACACCCCTGCCAATCTGCGCGAGATGATGGCCTCGCGGGTCGACTCGGCCCGCGTCGTGGGCCAGGCGATCGCGGGCGCGGCGCGGCCCCGAAGGTCTGGCTGCAGATGAGCACCGCCACCGTCTACGCCCACCGGTTCGACGCCCCCAACGACGAGACGACCGGCATCCTCGGCGGTGCGGAGCAGGGCGTCCCGGACTACTGGGAGTACAGCGTCCGGATCGCCCGGAGCTGGGAGCGCGAGCAGGAGCTCGCCGACACCCCGCACACCCGCAAGGTCGCGCTGCGCTCGGCGATGGTGATGAGCCCGGATCAGGGCGGGATCTTCGACGTCCTGCTCGGCCTGACCCGGCTGGGCCTCGGCGGCGCGGTCGCCGGCGGGCGGCAGTACGTGTCGTGGATCCACGACGTCGACTTCGTCCGCTCGGTGCTGTTGCTGATCCGGCGCGAGGACATCGAGGGGCCGGTCAACCTGGCCGCGCCCGGGCCGCTCCCGCAGCGGGACTTCATGCGGGCACTGCGGGAGGCCTGGGGCACTCCGGTGGGCCTGCCCGCGACCGGGTGGATGGCCGAGCTGGGCGCGCTCGCCCTGCGCACGGACACCGAACTGCTGCTGAAGAGCCGACGGGTGACGCCGGGCCGGCTCCTGGAGGCGGGGTTCGCGTTCGAGTACGAGCGCTGGCCGGAGGCGGCCGCCGACCTGATCCATCGCGCCCGGAGGCGCCGGCAGAGCGCGGCCACGGCCCTGCGGGCGGCACGGGATCGGCCTGACACGCCTTGCCCGACACACCTTGCCCGCAGCGTCTCCCGGACGCGGGTCGGCCGACGGCCGGGGGCAGACCAGGTCCGACCAGCAGAGCAGGTCCGGCCCCGACAAACCGACCCCTTCCCCGACGCATTTCCCGACGAAGGAGCCTTCGTGTCGGAGAAGACCCTCCGGGAACGGCAGGCAGAGCCACGTGCCGCTCAGCGCTCCACAGTTGTCGGCTGCGGCTGCGAAGCTGCCTCGGGCGGCTCGGCCTCCGTGTCGGCCGGGCGACCCGCGGGCCGGGGAGCCAGCAGGAACACGGCGACGGCCCCGACCAGCGCACCGGCCGCCACGCCCCAGACCGTGCGCGTGCCATGGGCAGTCGCGGCCCGCAGGGGCGCGCCGACGGGCCCGGCGGTCCGGGAGTCGGCGATCCCGGCGAACACGACCAGTCCGATCTGCATACTGGACGAGGTCATGCCGGAGCCGATGCCCTGCTCCTGCGGTTCCACGTCGGACGCCCCGACCACCCACACGGCGGTCCAGGCCAGCCCCTGGCCGTAGCCGTAGCCGATCAGCCCCGGTACCAGCGGCAGGTACGAGCGGGAATCGGAGACGCCGAGCGCCAGCACCCCGACGCCCACCGGCACGCGGGACACCCCGGTCGCCACCGGTCGCCACCGGCGGCGGCCGGGACAGCCGAACCACCGGCGCCGAGTCAGCGTAGGCTGACAGGTGAGGATGCCGCCCTTGGAGGCCGCCATGACCCGCCAGCACCACTTCCACCTCGACCAGGCCGGACACTCGATCACCGTGGACGTCCGTCCCGGGCACGCGCGGGAGATCGACATGCTGGTCGACGGCAAAGAGGTGGGCTCACGGCGCGAGCGCGCCGCCGACGCGGCGACGCTGACCGGTGAGCTCCCCGGGGAGCCGCCCCAGCCCTTCACGGTCCGCGTCGAGCACCTGCGGCACCACACACATGCCCTGGCGTGCATGCTGCTGCTGGACGGGCAGGAGATACCCATGCCCGAGCGCGAGATCAGCGCGCGGTAGGCCGTCACCCGGTAGGCGCGCGGGAGCAGCACTGCGGCCACAGCCGCCGACACACCCGGGTGCCGGGCGCACCGTGATCGTGCCGGAATGCGGGCAGCACGTGGGTGGCACAGACTGCCCGAAGGTACATCGAGCGCTTTCCCGAGCCGGTCGCCGGCGCTGCGGGAACCGCTGACCGCCGCTGAACGGAGCGACGCATGAGCCAGCTGCCCTCGTTCGAGGACACGACCGACTTCGAGAACGCGGACCGCGGGTTCCTGGGGGCGCTGGTCCCCGCGGTGGTCAGCACCGCGGACGGGCGGGTGGTGTGGGACAACGACGCCTACGACTACCTCAAGGGCGAGTGCCCCGACACGGTCAACCCGAGCCTGTGGCGGCAGGCACAGCTGTGCGCGAAGCAGGGCCTGTACGAGGTCACCGACGGGATCTACCAGGTCCGCGGCCTGGACCTGTCGAACATGACGCTGGTGGAGGGTGAGCGCGGCGTGATCGTCATCGATCCGCTGATCTCCACCGAGTGCGCCGCCGCCGCGCTCGCCCTCTACCGCGAGCACCGCGGGGCGCGGCCGGTCACCGGTCTGGTCTACACGCACTCGCACGGTGACCACTTCGGCGGCGCGCGCGGCGTGCTGCCTGCGGGGAGCGAGCAGGGTGTGCCGGTGATCGCACCGGTGGGCTTCCTGGAGCACGCGGTGAGCGAGAACGTCTACGCGGGCAACGCGATGACCCGCCGGGCGATGTACATGTACGGCGACCGACTCCCCAAGAACCCCGGGGGCCAGGTCAGTGCCGGGCTGGGGATGACCACCTCCACCGGCACCGTCTCGCTGATCCCGCCGACGGTGGACGTCACCCGCACGGGCCAGGAGGAGACCGTCGACGGGGTGCGGATGGTCTTCCAGCTCACCCCGGCACCGAGGCCCCCGCCGAGATGAACTTCTCCTTCCCGCAGCGACGCGCGCTGTGCCTGGCGGAGAATGCCACCCACAACATGCACAACATCCTGACCCTGCGCGGCGCTGTGGTCCGCGATGCCAGGATCTGGTCGCGGTACCTGGACGAGGCCATCGACTTCTTCGACGACAGCTACGACGTGGCCTTCGCCTCGCACCACTGGCCCACCTGGGGCCGGGAGAACGTGGTCGAGCTGCTGGCTCAGCAGCGCGACCTGTACGCGTACCTGCACGACCAGACGCTGCGGATGCTCAACTCCGGGCTGACCGGCCCGGAGCTGGCCGAGGAGATGCAACTGCCGCCCGCGCTGGAGCAGGCGTGGCACGCGCGGGGCTACTACGGCTCGCTCAGCCACAACGCCAAGGCGGTCTACCAGCGCTACCTCGGCTGGTTCGACGGCAACCCCGCGCACCTGTGGGAGCATCCCCCGGTCGAACTCGCCGCGCGCTACGTCGACCTGGCCGGCGGCCCGCAGGCCGCCCTGGCCAAGGCCCGTGGCTACATCGCGGACGGCGACCTGCGTTTCGCCGCGACCCTGCTGAACCATCTCGTCTTCGCCGACCCGCGGAACGCGCAGGCCAGGGAGGAACTGGCCGGGGTGTACCAGCGGCTGGGCCACGGCTGCGAGAACGGCCCCTGGCGCAACTTCTATCTGATGGCCGCGGTCGAACTGCGGGAGGGCCGGGCACGGTCGAGCTCGACACGGCCAACCCCGAGATGCTGATGGCCCTGACCACGGACATGCTGATCGACTCCATCGCCGTGCGCATCGACGGCCCCCGCGCCTGGAACGACTCCCTGACCGTCGACCTGGCCCTGACCGACGAGGGCAACCGCCACCGGCTCGTCCTGCGCAACGGCGCCCTGACCCACCGCGCCGCCGCACTCGGCACCACGCCGAGGAGCCCGGCAGACCTCACGCTCACCCTCACCAGGCCGCAGCTGCTCGGGGCGCTGGCCGGCCAGGGTCTGGAGGGCATCGACCATGAGGGCGATCCCGCCGCCCTGGCCCGCCTCTTCTCCTACGTCACCGAGCCCGACAAGTCCTTCGCCGTCGTCACCCCCTGAGAGGACGGGGGTGAGCGCCCGGTGGGGCCGCGCTGCCGCAAGCCGCCCCTGCGGCATGACCGTCGGCCTGCCGACCGACGGCAGCCCGGTCATGGCCGGTCACTCCGGGTTGCCATCCGGCGCGCCCCGGAGCCTTCGTCCACGCCCCCGGCTGGGGAGCGGCCGGGGCGGCGTCGGGGGCGCGAGGACTCGCCATGCGCCGGGTGAGGTTGCACCCTGGAGGTACGGCCTGCGGAGATCGCGGGCGTGTGCATGCGAGCGGGCGATGACTGGGTGGTCTCTTGGCTATGCACCGAAGCACCTCGGACTCCGCTGAAGCGGGCCGCCGGAAGCCGGTCGGCGCGCTGGCCGGAAGGCTGGGCGGGCACCGGCTGCCTCCCCTCGCGACCGCGCTGATCGATGGCGACGGGCGGATCCTGCAGTGGAGCAAGGACGCCGAGGCGCTGCTCGGCTACTCCGCGGACGAGGCGGTCGGCAACCCCGCCACCCAGCTCGTTCGGACCGGTGATCCGCGGACCCCGGGCCCGGCCCCGAGCCCCGACCCGGGCGACTGGATCAGCTCGGACCGGGGCTGGTCCTGGGCCTGCTCCGTGCGGCACCGGGACGGCCACCAGGTCGACCTGGAGTTCCGTACCTATCCGGTCGTCGGACCGGACGGCCGGCTGCTCGTCCTCGCCACCGCGTGCGACGCGCGGGCGCTGGGCCGGATCGAAGCGGACCTCACCATTCTCGACGGCTACTTCGCCCAGTCCCCGATCGGCCTGGCCGTCTACAACACCGACCTGCGCTTTGTCCGGATCAACCGCGCGCTCGCCGAGATGAACGGCCTCTCGCCCCGGCAGCACCTCGGCAGACGGCTCGCCGCGGTCCTGCCGGGGATCAACGGCGCCGAGATCGAGAAGGCCATGCGGCATGTGCTGGCCACCGGCGAACCGGTCGTCGACGCCAGGTCGCACGGCCGTACCCCCGGCGATCCCGAGCACGACCGGGCCTGGTCCGCGTCGTACTTTCGGATGGAGTCCCCCTCGGGCCGGATCCTCGGCGTCGCCTCCTCGATCATCGACGTCACCGAGCGGTTCAACGCCGAGGCCCAGGCGGCCCGGGCACAGGAACGGCTGACCCTGCTGGCAGAGGCCACCGCGAGGATCGGCACCACGCTGGACCTCCACCAGACCAGCCGTGAGCTGGCCGGGGAGGTCGTGCCGCGGCTCGCGGACCTGTGCACCGTGCTGGTCCGCGAGGGGCTGGTCGCAAGCACCGGCCCCGAGCCGCAGGAGGCCGACGGCACGATGCTGGTGCGGCGCCTGGCGCTCACCGCCACCCACCCGCGGTACCCCCTGGACAAGCTGCCGCTCGAAGGCGTGTACCGCCTCCCACCGGGCTCGCCCTACACCGAGGCGATGCTGACCGGCCGCACGCTGACTGTGCCCGGAGGAGACCTGCCGCCGCTGGCCGACACCGAGTTCGGCGAGGCCCGCTTCTTCCTCCAGCACGAGACCCAGCCCGTGCGGATATCGCCGCTGGTCGCCCGCGGCACCGTGCTGGGTGTGGTCGTCTACGCCCGGCACAACGGCCGCGAGCCGCTCGACGACCAGGACCTCGCCTTCGGTGACGAGCTGGTCACCCGCGCGGCCGTCTCCCTCGACAACGCCCGGCTCTACCAGCGCGAGCACGAGGCCCTGCAACAGGCCAACGCCGCCCGGGAGCAGCTCGCGCTGCTCAACGAGGCAAGCATCCACATCGGGACCACGCTCGATCTCCAGCGCACCGCCGAGGAACTCGTCGAGACCGTGCTCCCGCGCTTCGCCGACTTCGTCGCCGTCGACCTGCTGGACCCGGTGCTGCGCGGCGAGGAACCGTTCATGCTGCGTGACGACCAGGAGGTGGTGCTGCGCGCGGTCGCCGTCGGGGAGGCATACGGCTCCGGGCTGACCGCCACTGCCTACGCGGTGGGAGAGGCATCGGCGTACGACTCGTCCGAGGTGTACGCCAGGAGTCTGCGTTCCCGGCGCTCCATCCTGGTGCCCGAAGTGGACGAGGTGTCCCTGGCCGCCATCGCCAGCTCCCCGGACCGGGTGGCGCCCGGGCTGGCCGCGGGCATCCACTCCTTCCTGATGGTGCCCCTCCTGGCCCGGGGCGCGGTGCTCGGCGGCGCGGAGTTCTTCCGGACCCGCAACCCCGAGCCGTTCACCCCGGCCGATGTGGCGCTCGCCGAGGAACTGGTGGGCTTCGCGGCGGTGGGCATCGACAACGCCCGCCTGTACCGCAGGGAGCACGAGACCGCACTCATCCTGCAGCGCAGCCTCCTGCCGCGGCTGACCAGCCCCACTCCGGGCGTGGAGATCGCCCACCGCTATCTGCCCAGCAGCGTGACCAGCGAGGTCGGCGGGGACTGGTTCGACGTCGTGCCCCTGTCCGGCGACCGGCTCGCGCTGATCGTGGGCGACGTGATGGGGCACGGTATCCGGGCCGCCGCCACCATGGGCCAGCTCCGCACGGTGGCACGCACGCTGGCCACCCTGGACATGACCTCCGACCAGGTCCTGACCCAGCTCGACAGGACGGCCTCCGACATCGGCGAGGGCCAGTTCGCCACCTGCGTCTGTGCGGTCTACGACCCGGCCGACCAGAGCTGCACCATCGCCTCCGCCGGGCATCTGCCGCCCGTGCTGGTGACCCCGGAGGACACCCCCGGCTGGTCGAGCTGCCCCCGGGAATCCCGCTGGGGAATCGGCGGCGGCGAGTACCAGAGTGTGAAGATCACCTTTCCGCAGGACAGCACCCTGGTCCTCTACACCGACGGTCTGATCGAACGGCGCGGCCAGGACATCGACGAGGGCATGGCTCTGCTGTGCAAGACCCTCTCCGGCCCCGGCCGGGATCTGGAGGAGATCTGCGACGCCGTGCTCGCCGCGCTGGAGACGCAGGACGCCGAGGACGACATCGCCGTGATCATGGCCCGGTTCCGGAGCGTTGACCCGCCGCCCTTCCCGGCGTGAGGGCAGCGGGTGCGACCTGCTAGCGTCGCTGTCCCCGGCGGGCACGGCTCGCGGAGCAGACACCTGGAGTCGCCGTGCCCACCTCGGATGACCGATCCATGCGGCTGGCGATCGCCCGGGTCGCGGAGGTCTTCGCCGGCCTGACGATCGGCCCGGACGAGACCGGCTGCGGCCGCTGCCACGGCCCGGACGAGGTCGCCCTGCTGCGGACCGCCGATGTCGTGCTGCCGGCGGAGCTGGTCCTCAGGGTCGCGGAGGAGGTTCCCGACCACTGGGACGACCAGCCGGCGGTGCTCCGCCGGGTGCTGCCGCAGCTCGTCGAGCTGCTGGCGCAGGGCACGACGTCGCCGGATCTGACAGCCCGGAGACTTGCCGGCGCCCACTGGTCCCGGTGGCCCGCGGAGCAGGCCCGGGCCGTGCTCGGTTTCCTGGAGGCCTGGTGGCGCTGGACCCTGCGGCAGGATTCCCCGCCGACCCCGGCCCGCGAGGTCTTCGAGAGCTGCGCCACTGCGACATCTTCCGTCACGCGCTGGCTGGCCTGCTGGGATGCCGAGCGGGGGCCGACGGCCGACCGGCACCTGGCGGAATGCGCCGACTGGTGGTGGGACGATCTGCGGATCGACGTATCGCCCTTCGCCTGGTCGTGGGGTGCCGTGGAACAGGAGCAGGCGGCCCGGCTGGAACTGCGGACCTGGCTGGCCGGGCGGGCTCCGTTCGACGACCGGGTGCGCTGACCCGTCGGGCGATGGACGAGGCGTCACATCACCACGCCCCACGGCTGGTTGAGGCGGCACTGACATCCGCGCGGCGAACAATGCGGCCACAGGGGTGCTCGTGGGATAGCGTGGTCTCCCGCGTGCCTGGCTGTACGGCAACCTCGGCGTGATGGAGGACGAAGTGCTGGGTACGGTGCTGGGCATCATCGGAGCCCTTTCCGGAGTCGCGGGCCTGGTCTACGCGCCTGTCGACCCGTTCGACGTCCATCGACGCAAGCAGCCGCGCGTTCCAGGAGGCACGCCGGGCCGTGAACGCGGACCGCGCCAGGCTGGCGGAGGCCGCCGCGCGGCAGGTCGGCGACAGCCCTTCCAGCGGGTGGCCGGGTCCAGTCTGCTCAGCAAGCCCTCCTGGATGTTCCCGACCCCGTTGCCACTGAACGCGATCCGCCCTCCGCTGATGCACGAGTTCACCCCGCCGGTCAGCCCCCGGCTACGGCGCCTGGTCAGGGCCTGCCGGAGCACGCTTCGGGGCGTTACGCGACCTACACCGCGGCCGTTCAGGCTCTGGCCGCGCCCACCGGCGTGTTCGAGAACCGCGAGAGCTACCGGCTGCTCGGCTTCACCACCACGCCCGCACCCGGTGAGCCGCATCTGCGCTTCTCCTTGTGCCGGTACTTCGACATGCTCGACATCGGCGAGCCGCTCGCCCTGGAGTTCGCCCGGTCACCGGCAGGACGAGCCGTGGTCCCGCAGCCGGCCCGCGGCCGGCTCGCGCCACGACTGCCGGGCACTCTGCCCATCCGGCGGGAGCTCGGCGATCCGACCGACCTGTCCCGACGCCCGGTGCTGGCCGCCGTCAACACGCTCACCATCCGGCTCACGCCGCAGGGCAGCGCCACGTTCTTCCTGCACAAGCGCGGCGCCGAGGACGTTCCGGTCGCGGCAGGCCAGATGCATGTGATCCCGTGCGGCGGATTCCAGCCCAGCGCACAGAACCCGCTCGCCGTGGCCGACGACTACGACCTGTGGCACAGCATCAGTCGCGAGTACGCCGAGGAACTGCTCGGCCTGCCCGAGGCGTTCGGCTCGATGGGGGATCAGCTCGACTACGAGTCCACCAGCCCCTATGCGGAGCTCATGGCAGGCGTGCGGAACGGGAGCATCCGCCCGTGGGTCTTCGGTGCTGCCTTCGATCCGCTCTCCTACTACGTCGAGTTGCTGACCGCGACCGTCTTCGACTCGGCGGTGTTCGACGCGGTCTTCCCGCGGATCGTCGACCGCAATCCCGAGGGCAGCGTGGTCAAGGGAAAGCACGGCAAGGGCATCGACTTCACCGGGGCCACCGTCCAGCGGATCCTCGGGGAGAGCCATCTGGCCCCCGCCGGTGCCGCGTGCCTCAGCCTCGGCTGGGAACATCGCCGGACCCTGCTCGACTGACCGTCCGCCTGCTGCACGGCGTTCCCCGGCAGCGGTCGCGCTGCCGGGGAACGCTGCCGGTACGGGCCGCTCTCAGCAGGTGAGGTTGCTGCCCGGGGAGACGCCCAGGATCGACGCGAACGACTCGTAGTCGTTGACCCGGTCCTGCATCTCAGCGGTGTTGCCGCCGTTGCACTCGACGCTGCCGTTGATGGCCTCGATGGTCTGGCCGAAGCCCGCGCCGTTGACCATCGCATTGTGCGCGGTCATGCTCCCGGGGCCGCTCTGGGTGTTCCAGTACCAGAGCGCGGTCTCCCAGGAGACGGCCGCGTCGGTCGCGACCAGGCCGGGGTTGTCGAGCAGGTCCACGCCGAGGGCGTTGCCCGCCGCCTCGTAGTTGAAGTTCCAGCTGATCTGGAGCGGCCCGCGCCCGTAGTAGGCGTAGGTTCCGGCCGGGCAGCCGTAGGACTCACTGGCGCAGTAGTCCCCCGACTGGTCGATCTCGGTGACGTACACCAGCCCGCCGGTCTCGTGGTCCACGTTGGCGAGGAACGCGGCCGCCTCCTGCTTCTGCACGGTGGCGCTGCCGGTGGTGGCGAAGCCCGGGTAGGAGCTGAGCGCGGCCACCAGCCCGCTGTAGGTGTAGAACGAGTTCCGGTCCGGGAACATCTGATCGAACTGTGCCTCGCTGACGACGAATCCGCTGGAGCTGCCGCCGCCCGAACCGCCGCCCGAGCCGGTGCAGCTGTAGGGGACCAGTACCAGGTGCTGATCGTCGGGTCATAGCCCGGGTTGGCATTCGTCGCGATGTAGTACTGACCGTTCGCCGGGTACTCCACGATCGCACCCACCGCGTAGGACTGACCGGCCACCCACTGCGGATAGCTGCTGCAACTGGTGCTGCCGCCGCCGGAACCGGTGCAGCTGTAGGGGGACCAGTACCAGGTGCTGATCGTCGGGTCATAGCCCGGGTTGGCATTCGTCGCGATGTAGTACTGGCCGTTCGCCGGGTACTCCACGATCGCACCCACGGCGTAGGACTGACCGGCCACCCACTGCGGTAGCTGCTGCAACTGCTCGCGGCGGGGTGGCCGCGGCGTTGGCCGACGGTATCGGGAGGGCGAGCGTGGTCAGGCCGGCCAGGCTGATCAACAGGGCCAGCGGCAAGAGAAGCCGGGCCCGCCAGGTCGCGTACGCATGGGTCATCTGCCACTCCTGTGTGTGTGGGGTGAGTGGTTCCGCTCCGCCGGGTCCGACGTGAGCGGTGCTGGCTGCACCAAACCCGATTGGTCCAGACCAGTCAAGTGAAGTCGCCAAGACATGGACGATCTGCACGACTTGACGACAGGAACCACTCAGAAAATCCACACCTCACCGGCGCGTCCCCGCCCTTGCGTTCAACTCTGAAGGCAGGAGCCGCGGATGGGCATCACCAGGCGCAGCCGCCGACGGTCACTCCCCGGGGTTCGGACGGCTCAGCAGGAAGCGTTCGCCGCCGAGGTCCGCGACCACGTCGAGCCGGCCGCCGAGGGCCTCGACATAGGCGGCCAGGGTGCGCAGTTCGGTGGCACCGGACTCGGCGCGCTCGATCGCCACCACTGTCTCCGGCGAGACCTGCATCCTTGCGGCCAACTGCGTTTCGGTGAGGCCCGACTGACGGCGTACCTGGGAGAGCGGACGCATCCGGTTCCTGGCGACCAGCCGGGCGGCGCCGGACTCCAGTTCCTCGGCCCGGCCCGGAAAGAACGCGTCGAGGAACGACTCCTTGCGGTACGAGGCGAAAGCGGCGCCGAACGGCGGGCTCGGCGCCTCGCCTGCCGCTTCGGCCGCGACCACCGCCGCTCTCGCGAACAGCAAGCTCCTGGCCTGGGGCAGCACCTCGTCGTACCAGGTGAACCAGTTGCCCGGACGCACTGCGGCGGCGAGCAGCACCACGGTGTCGGCGGCAGGCGCGGGACTGACGGCGAACAGGATCCGGATCCCCTCCTCGGCAGGCGATCCGGGCCGCAGTTCCAGCAGGTCGGCCTCCTGCCGACCGGGATCCCACTCGACCGTGCCGCCCAGTTCCTGCTTCAGTTGCCGCAGTTCCTGCTCACGGGCGTGCGCGCTGCCCAGTACGTCCTCGGCGTGCGCTCGCGCGGTGGTGACCGGATCGTCCGTATCCGGACCGGGGACTTCGGGACCGTCGAGAGCGGCGCACGCCTCGCTGATCGCAGCCTGGGCCAGCCCGGCGGTGTAGACGGCCTTCGCGGTCTCCTTGCGTGACCGGAAGGAGTCCACCTGCTGCTGCATCCGTTGGCCGGCCGCGGTGAGCTTGTCCTCCTCGCCCCGCAGCGTCTCGTACGCCGCAGTCACCCTGGTGACCTCCGCGGACATCGCCGATCGGCGTGCCAGTGCCTCCTGGGCCAGATCGTTCCGACCGAGACCGGCGGCCTTGCGGCCCTGTTCAGCCAGGGTCCGGCACTGCTGCCCGAGCTGTTCGAGCTGGAGCTCCAGCCGCTTGCGCGAGGTCGCCACATCCGCGACACCTCGGCGGATCTGCTGCAACAAGCCCAACTGGCTTTGATAGGTGTGGTCGAGAGCCCGCCGGGGATCCTGCGCGCGGAGCATGGGCTCCACCGCGACGACCAGCGGCGGCTCCAGCCCGCCCCCCTCGTCGAACAGCGCGGTCACTGCCTCGCCGACGAGCCTGGCCGCCGGAAGCCCGTCGGCCACAAGCCCGTTCAGCCAGGCCCTGACTTCGTCGGCCATCTCCACCCGTAACGCCATGGCGGTACCTCCCCTGGGTGCTGCTGGACGTCCGGCCACTCTCGCAAGGAAGCCGGGCTCACGGCAAGACACGGATCGCGCCCTTGCCCGGAGCGTGCGTTCAACGGCCTCAGTGCCAGTCGCTGATCTGCACATCCCGTGGAGCCGGAGCCCCCTGCCCGGTCTCCGCCAGGGACTTGAGGCTCATCAGGAACGAGCCCCACTTGGTGCTGCAGTGATGCATGAACTCCACCGGCTCCTGCCAGCCCTGGTGCTTGAACAGCACGATGGTGTAGTCGCCGTCCTGGCGGAGGTCCCAGTCGATCGTCGTCCCGATCCACTCCCCGGGGCCGTCGACCACCCGCCACACCACCCGCTCGCGGGGTGCAGCTCGACGACCTCCATGTCGAAGCCGCCGACCGGGAATCGGAACTCGAGTACGCCGCCGACGTCGGCGCTGCCCCTGGTGTCGTCGGTCCACCAGCCGGCGAGGCCTTCGACGGTCGTCAGTGCGTCGTACACCTTCTCCGGTGTCGGGGTCTTGACCCCGATCCTGTGCAGAATGTCCACCATTTCGGGTCTCCTTGATCTCGTCAGTCGTGCTGGGTGCGCTGGATCGCTCGGCGATGCGCTTGATCCGGTGCAGTCGGGCGTCCCAGGCCGAGCCGACGGAGGCCAGCTGGGCGACCGCACGGGCGAGCTGGGCGTCGTCCACCCGGTACCGCTTCTCCCGGCCCGCCGGTTCCGCCCGGACCAGGCCGACCCGGTCGAGGACGCCGAGGTGCTTGGCCACTGCCTGGCGGGTGACCGGCAGCTGCTGGGCGAGCGTGGTCGCGGTGCCGTGGCCCTCGGTGAGCAGCAGGTCGAGCATGCGGCGCCGGGTCGGATCGCCTATCGCGGACCAGAGGTCGTCGTCGACGTGCCCGGCCGCCACGGTGGTCACGGCCGCACATCCAGCGTCGCGACATACGGTGCCAGCCTCGGCAGATAGAAGTCCCAGCCGGTGACGTGCTCCTGGTACTGCTGCTCAAGGACGGCGATCTCCCAGCCCATCTCGCGGAAACCGGTCTCGGTCATCCGCAGCAGCGTCCCGCCGCCCGACGGGTCAGTTCGAAGGTGACGAGCAGCGAGTTGCCCTCGGCCGCGACCTCGCCGGCCGGGTGTGTCCAGCGGAACGAGAACGTCTTCGGCGGTCGCGCGTCGATGACGGTGAACTGCGCCACCATCCCGTCGGCGTCGCGGTCGCCGAAGACGATCTCCCCCGCCGACCCGGGCACCGGCTCGAACCGGGCGTCGTCCGGCCACCACTCCTTGAGATGGTCGGGACTGCTCACCACCTCGAACACGATGTCGGGCGCTGCCTCGACGTAGATCTCGCGCTCGATGGCTCCGAACTCCATGACACCCTCCTGCAACCATTGGTTGCCTGTCAGGCTAGTCCGGAGACCGCGATCGCGCAACCATTGGTTGCACCTTCAGCGTGCTGCGGCTACTCGGCGACCAGCGCCAGCACTGCCTGGTCGTCGTCGGTGACCTGGCCGGTGAAGGCGTCGACGGCGCCGGTGACCGCGTCGATGATCCGGTGCACGTCGTTGATCCCGGTGGTCGACCGGATGGCGGCGGCGAGGCGTTCCTCGGTGAAGAAATTCCCGGCCGGGTCACGGGCCTCCAGGATTCCGTCGGTCACCAGCACCAGGCTGTCCCCGCTGCCCAGGGTGAACGAGTCCAGGACCAGCTCCGGGTCGGCGGAGACCCCGAGGAGCTGGCCGGCCGGGCTGGGACTGACCACGACGCCGTTGGCCCGGCGCACCATGGGGGGCGGGTGCCCGGCCCGGACCATGCTCACGGCGATCCCCTCACGCGTCCGCCGCAGCTCGGCATAGATCATGGTCACAAAGCTCTCGCCGTTGTCCCCCGGCCCAGCAGCGCGTCGTTGACCGCCTGCGCCACCGCGCCCGGGTCGGCAGCAGCGGAGCCACCGCCCGGGCGGTGTTGCGGACCAGCGCGGTGGTGGTCGCCGCGTAGGCACCCCGGCCGCAGACGTCCCCGATGATCAGCCCCACCAGTCCCCGGGAGCGGGAAGACGTCGTAGAAGTCCCCGCCGATGTCCAGTCCCTCGCCCGCCGGCCGGTAGGAGGCGGCCAGCTGCGCGCCGGGAACCACCGGCAGGGCCGCCAGCAGCAGCGCCGGCCTGGAGGTCGTGCGCCAACCGCGCCCGCTGGTCGTACTGGCGCGTGGTCTCGGCGCCGGCCGCGGCGATGCGGGCGAGCTCCTCCGCGAGGGCGATCGCCGCGCGTCCAGCGGCTGCTCCTCGGTCGCCACCAGCGTCAGCGCGCCGAAGGTATGCCCCCGGGCGTTGAGCGGGAAGCAGGCCTGCCCGGTGATCCGCAGGCCCAGATCCTGCCACGGCCCGAGGGAGCGGTCCGGCTGACCTCGCTCGCGCCGGTCGCGAGCACGCGCCCGACCAGGGAGTCCGGGGAGTGTTCCGGCGTCTCGGCCGCCAGCAGCTCCTCGGCCTGGCGGGGCAGCTCCGGCGCGACGCCGACGGCCACCCGCCGGATCCGGCCCTCCTCCAGCACGTCGATGACGCAGACCGGGCTCAGGGCCGCTACCGCGATCCGTGCCATCTGCTGCATGTTCTGCGGGTAGTGCTCCTCCTCGCTGACCGCGGTGCTGGAGTCGAGCAGGAACGCCAGATCGGAGCTGAGGGCCTGCTCGCTCTCGTGCGCCCGGCGGCGCGCCTGCTCGGTCCGGTGGCGCTCGATGGCAAGGGCCGCGGTGCGGGTGAAGACGATGCTCAGGTCGAGATCGTCCTCGTTCAGGGCCCGTGGCGTGCGGTGGTACATGGCGAAGGTACCGAGCAGTTCCCCGGTGCCGGTCATGATGGGGGCGGACCAGCAGGCCGCGAGCCCGGCCCGGCGGGCCAGGTCCCGGTAGTCGTCCCAGAGCGGATCCACGGCGATGTCGCTGACCACCACCATCTCCCGGCGGTACGCGGCGGTCCCGCAGGAGCCCTCCCTCGGCCCGATCTCGGTGTCGTCGATGGCCTCGTTGTAGAAGTCGGGAAGGCTCGGGGCCGCTCCGTGCACCAGTCGGCTTCCGGTCGCGTCGAGCAGCAGCACGGAACTGAGCACCTTGGGTGAGAGCTTCTCGATGGCCCGGCACATGCCGTCCAGGACTTCGGACAGGGGCGCGTCCCGGGCTATCTGTTCAAGCAGTACCTGCTGCTCGGTGGCCAGCCGGTGGGCGGCGCGGGGCCGGGTCACATCCACCGCGAGAAAGGCCACGCCGCGGACCTGCCCGGCCGGGTCGCGGCGGGGTTCGAAGCTGAAGTCGAAGTACCGCTGGCGCGCCTTGCCCGCTGGTCCGAGCAGCACGGGGGCGCCGCGGGCGACGAACGGCTCCCCGTCGCGGTAGACCGCGTCCAGCAGCTCCAGCAGGCCCTGGTGGACCAGCTCGGGCACCGCCTTCGCCACCGGACGGCCGAGCAGGGCGGAGCCCTGGCCGACTCCGACAGCCTCGAAGAACGCCTCGTTCGCTCCTTCGAGCACGTGGTCGGCGCCACTGAGCACAGCGAAGATCACCGGGGCATGGGTGAACATGCCTGCCAGCAGGTCGGAGCTGCTAGCGCTGTCGGCGGGTGTGTTCATCGCTGCGATCCGTGGTCTCGGCTCCGGACTCCATAGCATCAGCCTGGACCCGGCCACGCGAGGGAACAAGTCGGCCCTCGGAATGCCGGGCCTCGAGCAGGAGCAGAACCGCCTCCGGGACCGTCGCCGATGCGGTGACGGTCCCGGAATGCGCGTTCCGAGCGGGGGGTGGCTGATCGTGCTGTGTGCCGGAGCGCGGGCGGCTCGGTCGGCGAGGCTGAAGTCGCCGTCCACCGGTGCGGCGATCTTGTCGACGACGGTGAGCCAGATCGATCCCCGGGTGTCGACCGGGACGTAACGGTTGACCGTGCTGTTGTCGCCGAGCTGACCGGTGGCGTTGCAACCCCGGGCCCGGACGATTCCGCCTTCGCACCGGGCCGGGCTGTGGTTGAGCCCGGCGGCGATGGCGACCACCCTGCTGAGGCCTTCGAGCCGGGCCGGGAGGGAGCCGTCGGTGTGGGTGCCGTTGCCCGGTCCGCACCGCCGGCGGCGGGGTCCGCTCCCGGACCGGCCCCGCCGCCCGCACGCGACGCGAGTGCCGCGATGGATCCAACCTGACTGTGCTGTACGTGTGTTGACGCATGTGTCGGTTGTCTCGTCTACGATCGGCACGGGCGGTGTCGTACCCGGTGCGACGGATGGCCGCCACGCCGGGACGGGAGTTGAGGAGCAGTGGCGGCAGTGGACGTGGTGCGGGAGTCGGCCCGGGCCGGCCGGGTGGTGTTCTTCGAGGAGTCCGCGCGCGACGGGGCACAGGCGAAGACGCTGATGAGTGCCGGTTTCCGGGTGCGGCTGGCCCGTGAGCAGGGAGCGGTGTTCGGCGCGGACGGGCCGAGGCATGTGGTGTTCGCCGCGGGTTTCCCCTCGGTGTGCGCACAGGAGTTCGAGGCCACGCGTCAGGTCGCGCTGGAGGCGCAGGGTTCGGTGAGTCCCGCGGCGATCTGCCGGGGTACGGTGCAGGACGTCCGGTTGGCTCTGAGCGCGGTTCGAGGCGCTGTCCACGCACGGGTGATGGTGATTGTGGCGGCGTCGGAGGCGACCGCCCGCGCCCTGGTGCACAGTGACGCCCGCAAGGCCCTGGCCGACGGGCTGGACGTGGTCAAGGAGGCCGTGGACCTGGCCGACGGCGTCGCGGTCGACGTGTGCCTGGTGGACGCTCCCCGCGCGGACCACGCCCTGATCGGCGAGTACGCGGGGGCGATGACGGCCCAGGGCGCGGGGACGATTGTGCTGGCCGACACGGTCGGGGATCTGCTGCCGGGCCAGACGCGCACGCTGTTCCAGCAGGTCACGGCCGGTGCGGGGCGGATGCGGTACTCGTCTCGCACGTGCACAACGACCTCGGCCTGGGCCTGGCCAACACGCTGGCCGCGCTGGAGAGCGGGGTCAGGGTGGCTGCCTGCTCCTGGCTGGGCATGGCCGAGCGCAGCGGCATGGTGGCCACCGAGCAGTTGCTCTTTCTGCTCGGCCACGACCCGGTCAAGGCCGCACAGGTCCTGGGGCCCGGCTGCGAGCCGTGGTGGACCGCGCCGGATCTGACCCGGCTGCCGGGGATCGCGCGGATGGTGTCCGCCGAGACCGGCGTCCCGCTCACCGTCACCACGCCCATCGTGGGCACCGGGGTCGCCACAATCTCCACCGGCACCCCTTCACCCACCCGCAGACGTTCCAGCCGTACGACCCCCAACTGCACCTGGGCCTGGCCCCGACCGTGGTGCTGACCCATCTCGCCAGCCGGCGTGTCCTGCGCGCGGTTGCCGAACGCCTCGGCCACGACCTGGACCCGGCCCAGACCCGGACCGCCCTGGCCTGGGTCAAGGACCGCGCCTACCGACTGGGCCAGGCCGTCGTCGCGGACACCGACTTCGCCGCCTACCTCGACGGCCTCACCACCGTCACCACCGCAACCGCATCCGCTCCCGCTCCCGCATCCTGAACGGACATCCATGCCGGCCACCGCCCCGCTCGACACCGGCGCCGCCGCCGACGCCCTGACCACCGGACGGGCCGCCGTCCTGCCCAACCCCAGCCCGCTCACCTACGTCGTCGCCGCCACCAGCCCGCAGGCCGTCAACGACGCCAAGGCCCGGCCCGCCGACCAGGAAGTCGCTCTGTGGGTCCACAGCGACACCACCTGGTCCGGCCTCGCCCCCACGCTCGACCTGACGCCTGCCGCCTTTAGCACGGCGCTGGACCTGCTGCGGGTGGAACTCGTCACGCTGCTGGTTCCGGTGCACGCCGGAACCACGCCACCGGCCTGGGCCCTGCCCGCACTGCGCGACGGACACCTCCTGCTCTTCGGCGCCCACTGGCAGCCCCTGGCCCACTTGCTGGCGCGCTTCCCACGCCTGTACGTCAGCAGTGCCAACCGCACCGGACAAGCCCCGGTAGCCACCGCAGCCGAGGCCAGGGCAATGTTCGGACCAGGCACCCCCGTCACGGACGCCGACAGCCTGCGCGACACCGGCACCCCCATGCCGCCACCACCATGCTGCGCATCGCGCCCGACGGGGCACTGACCCATGTCCGCCACGGAGCCCAGGACCGGGCGCACGGCGCGGACCCGGCCCACTACCTGGAACACCTGCGCACAGCAGGAGCCCGTTGAGGGCCCCGTGCCCCGGTTCAGGCTGCGGCCTCATAAGGCTGCTCGGTAAGCGGCGTCGCGCAAACCGGGGACGGGCTGTCGTGGGAGGTCAGCGGGTCTCGATGACGACCTTCTCGATCACCACGTCCTGCACCGGCCGGTCGTTGCGGGAGTTCGTCTCTGTCGTGCCGATGGCGTCGACGACCTTCCGGCCGGCCTCGTTGGTGACCTCGCCGAAGATGGTGTGCTTGCCGGTGAGCCAGGTGGTCGGCGCGAGGGTGATGAAGAACTGGGACCCGTTGGTGCCCGGTCCGGCATTGGCCATGGCCAGCAGGTAGGGCTTGGTGAACGCCAGGTCCGGGTGGAACTCGTCGGCGAACTTGTACCCGGGCCCGCCCTGCCCGGTGCCCAGAGGATCGCCGCCCTGGACCATGAAGCCCTCGATGACCCGGTGGAACACCGTCCCGTCGTACAGCGGGTCAGTCCTCGACTGCCCGGTATTCGGGTCGACCCACTGCCGGTCGCCCTTCGCCAGCTCCACGAAGTTGCGTACCGTCTTGGGGGCGTGGTTCGGCAGGAGCCGGACCTCGATGTCGCCCTGGTTGGTCTTCAACGTCGCGTACAGCTCTTCCGCCATGACGATCCTCCGGTGTACGGCCTACGGACCAGGCCAGTTTCCTGCGCCAGGCCGATCAACCCGGAGCGATGACACGGCATCTCACCCGCACGAGTGATGGGCACAGCGGGTGACGGTCAGGGCGCAGAACCGGGCGGGGCAATGTTGCGTGAAGCGTGAAGAAGGCGCCTCGCAAAGCCCCGGTACAGGTCACCACTCGATGCCGATGCCGTCACTCACCGGCGGCGCAGGCGGAACGGAGAGATAGCCGCAGTCGTACAGCGCCCGCCGCAGGACCACTCCGGCGGTGTTGTCCGCCGCCATCTGGTCCGCCACCTTCACCTGGCAGGCGAACGTGTAGGAGGCAAGCTCGGGGTCAGGGGTGAACGTCTGGCTCTGAGCATCGACATGCGCCCCGTGTTCAGCCAACGACACCTCGATCCGGCGGAGCCCCTGATCGGTCAGCGCCTCGGGGAAGACAAAGCTGCTCCTGCCCAGGTATTCGCCCATGATGCCTGGTACCGCCCTTCGTCTCATGCGCGGCCCGGAGGCAGTCCCTCCTGCAGGCGGCGCGGGAGGGTGCAGCCCGTCCACCGGCGAGCGGGGCAGGCGAGGCTGCACCGGGTGGCAGGCCGATGGGAGCTCACCAACGTCACGCTCAAGGCTCTGCGAACAGCAGACGCACGGCCAGTCGAGGGAGCCGTTCGGATGGAGCGGCGCACCCTTGCGCCGAGCGAGCCACCGGGTACGGCGCGGGGTACGGGGCGGAGTGTGAGGATGAGGAGGCCGGAGAGAGCTGTCAGCAGGCCGGCTGCTTCAGCGATGGCAGCAGCGGTCTTCTCGGGGAACCATGCGGGCTCGTACATGTTCGGCAGCGGGCCCAGCACGCCGACGTCGACATACCGGTACAGCAGCAGCGCGGCCAGCGCACTGGCCAGGACCAGTGCACTCAGCGCCCACACCGCCCGGACGGCCGCGACGATGATCATCAGCGCCGCGAAGGCGGAGACCCCGGCCTCGACACGGAAGAGCGTGCCCTGGCTGATGTGGGTCCCGACCGCGTCGTAGGTGGATGCGAGATCGGCGTGGATGTAGGCGTCGACAGCCAGAGCGGCAGCGGTGAGCAATCGCAGCGTCCACCGCAACCACAGCAGCCGTCGCGGGTCGGACCGGGCAGTGGCCGAAATGGGAGAGGACATGGGGCGCCTTCCTGAGAGCCGGTAACAGCCGCGCACGGCCGCGCGGGCATCCGTACAGGTCGAGCGAACCGGGCCCGCCGGCGCCACGGCCGGCTGCCCCGGCAGGCCTGGTCGGCACCGGGTGCGGACCAGCCGCCGGCCCGAAGGCAGCTGGCCCGACTCCTCCACCCGGCTGTCAGTTGGTCATCGCGGCCCCTGCGAACATCGGCGAAGCCGAACGGGCCCGGAGGCTTCCTTGCGTGCCGTACCTGGGATACGCGCAGCGAGAGAGCGGGGTTCAGCGGCGGCTGCGGACGCCGTCGCCCCGGCACCCGGGGATCGGTCCGCCGACGCGCACCGTCCTCCGCCGGTTCTGCGGCCGGACACGGTCAGGGCCAGTACCACGGCCGCATCCGCCCCCGGGCGCCGGTACCAGCCCCCGGGGGCGGTCCAACGGGGGCCGACACCGGCGGCGCGGGCCCCGGGTCAGCCGACGATGGCCTCGACGATGCTGAAGCCGGCCAGCACCAGCATCAGGGCAGCGGCGACACGGCTGATCCAGACCATGGGGCTTGAGCAGGGTCTTGCCGCCGACGATCGCCAGGCCGCCCACTGCCCACAGGCCCAGCACCGCGCCCAGGCCCACGGCGAGCGGGTCGTGGTAGCGGGCGGCGAGGTTGGCGGTCATGATCTGGGTCAGGTCGCCGAATTCGGCGATCAGCACGACCAGGAAGCTGGTGCCCGCAACCTTGCGGAAGCTCGGTGCGGAGGGCTCGCGGCCGGGCTCGTGTTCCTCTTCCTCGTCCTTGTGAAGCAGCAGCATCCCCGCGCCGAACAGGAACAGGGCACCGACGATGGCCTGCAGGATGCGGTGCGGCAGCAGGGTGAGCAGGCTGCCGCGGCGACGGCCAGCGCCACATGGACGGCGAACGCGGCGGCAACTCCGGCGAAGACATAGCTGCCCCTGTAGCGGGTCCCCAGCATCAGGCTGGCCAGGGCTGTCTTGTCCGGCAGCTCGGCCAGGAAGATGATGCCGAAGGTAATGGCGGCGATGGTCAGACTCACGGCAGGAATCGTCCTCGATCAGTCGGGTGCGCCGCACCGGGCAGCCCCTGTTTCCGGGAACGCTTCGGCACGGCAGCGATGAACACTGCGGCCGAAGGTCTCACCGACACTCCCGCGCTCCGCCCCGGCGGTTCGCGCATGGTGCCCCGGGCGCCGGGCCCGCATCGCTGCGCGCCGGTATGTCGACGTTCCGGTGGGGGGCTACTCCCCTTCGATCGCGACCAGCTTACCGGAGGTTGCCGCCGCCGGTATGCACGGCCAGCACGTGGCCGCCGGGCCGCCACGTGCTGGACCAGCGGGCCCGCTCGGGCTCCCGGCACAGCCCATGCGGAGCGGGACAGCCGTACCGCGACGGGCGCGGACCGTCCCAGGGGATCCCGCGAGTCGTGACGAGTCCTGCGGCGTCCGGTGGTCGTAGTGTCGGACCCGTCAACGAGGAGGGCTTCCGATGCGCAGCGTGACCTATTCGATGGGCGTCTCGCTCGACGGCTACACCGTCGGGCCGGACGGCGGCTTCGACTGGACGGCGCCCGACGAGGAACTCTTTCGCTTCGTCACCGACGAGATCCGCGGGGTCGGGGTCCACCTGCTGGGACGGACGGCTGTACGAGACGATGCTGTACTGGGAGACCGCCGACCAGGATCCGTCCCTCGACGAGCCCATGCGTGAGTGGACCGCGCTCTGGAAGCCGCTGCCGAAGGTGGTGTTCTCCACCACCCTGGCGGCGGTGCAGGGCAACGCCCGGCTGGCCTCCGGCGGCCTGGCGGAGGAGATCGAGCGGTTGCGGGCCGAGCCGGCGGCGGGCGAAATCGCGATCGGCGGCGCGGCTCTCGCCGCCGAGGCGGCCGCGCTGGATCTGATCGACGAGTACCGGGCCAGGGTCTACCCGGTACTGGTCGGCGGCGGCACTCCGTTCTTTCCCCAGCACCGGCGCCGAGTGGATCTCGAACTCGTCGAGAACCGCACCTTCGGTTCGAAGGTCGTCTACCTCCGCTACCGGGTCGCACGCTAGCGCGCGTCCCGCACTGGGAGCGGTCAGGCACCGGCCCGCACCACGGTGGCCTCAGCGACCCGGGACGGGGCCACCTGTGCCGCGGCGGGCTGCCGCTTGGTGGCCCCGGCCTTCGCGAGCCGGGCCTTGGCGGCCAGTACCCCGGTGCGGGAGATCAGCATGGCCACGGACAGGAAGATGAGCGCGTCGGTGAGCGCGTCCACGGTGATGTGGTTGGCCATCCCCCACTGGACGAGCTGACTGCCGAACAGGTGGGTCGAGCCGTAGGCGAAGAAGAGACGGGCCCCCACCACCACGATCCAGACCAGCGCGTACAGCCAGCCGGCGTGAGAGGTGGCCTTCCTGGAGGCCGGGTCGTAGGAGACCATCGCCAGCACAGCCAGGTTGGGCACAGGAACATTGACAGGCACGGTAACTCCCTTGGCAGGGCACCCGTTCCGGTGCGCCGACAGCCCAGGACTGCCCGCCCGACCGCCGACCCCGCATCGCCCGACCGGCCGCACCCACCATCCGAACCGGTGGACCCACCCCACCAACCGATCGGCTGTCCCTCCAGCACACCCGGCATCCGCAGACCGCCGGTCGGCGCGGTGACCGACCCGGTCGGCGGCTCAGCCGGTGGTGATCAGGCTCTGGGTGGAGCCGTCGGGCAGGCCGGCGATCGCGACGGTGGTGCTGGGCAGGGTGGGCGCGCCGTCGATGCCGCCCACCGGCCGGAAGCCCTGCCAGGTGCCCTGGGGGCTGCGGACGTTGTGGTAGGTGTTGCCGTCCTCGCCGACCGCCAGGATCTGGCTGGAACCGTCGGGCAGACCGGTGATGGCAACCGAGGTGGCCGTCATCGCTGCACCCGCGGGGCCGGACAGTGCTTGCCAGGGCTGCCAGCTTCCGTCGGCGCCGTGCACGGTGTGCCACACGGTGCCGTCCTCGGCGGTGGCCAGGATCTGCGTGGAGCCGTCCGGCGGGGCCGCGATCGCCAGCGCGCTGCCGGTGAAGGCGGCGGCGCCGTCCGCTCCGGGGACGGTCGACCAGCCGCTCCAGGTGCCCGAGGCCGCGCGTGTGTCCAGCTGCAAGGTGCCGTCGGGGCCGTAGGCCACCAGCTGGGTGGATCCGTCCGGCAGACCGGCCAGGGCGACCTTGGTGGCATGGAAGCGGTCCTGCCCCCACTGCCGGCCACCGGCGCCCAGCCCTGCCAACTGCCTTTGCTGTAACGGATGTTGTGGTAGACGTTGCCGTCGACCCCGATCGCGGCGAGCTGTGTGTCGCCGTCGGGCATGCCGGTGATGGCGCAGTCCGGACCGGAGAACGCGGGGGCGCCGTTGTAGCCGGAGACGGCCACCCAGCCCTGCCAGCTTCCGTCGGTGTAGCGGATGTTGTGGTAGATGGAGCCGTCCAGGCCGATGCCGATGGCCTGCACGGTGCCGTCGGGCAGGGCGGCCATGGCCGCGCGCGGGCCGTCGAAGGAGGGCGAGCCGTGTGCGCCGTCCAGCGGCTGCGGTGCACTCCAGCTGCCGTCGGTGGAGCGGCTGGTGGTAGAAGGTACCGGCCGGGATGGTGGGGTGTTGTCGGCGATGATCGCGTGCGCCAGGGTCCCCAGGGGCATGGTGCCGCTGTTCTGGTTGACGTCGTCGGTCATGACGATGTTCATGTGGTCGGCCAGCGTGGGGAAGCTCCAGTCGCCGGTCAGCTTCTGCAGCAGCTGGGGGTTGAGCTGGTCCTCCAGGTAGAGGAGGTAGTTGTTGGCGCGGGAGGACGGGATGGCGCCGATGGCGGCCTCCAACTGGGCGAAGGCGGCGCCGGGGAGGGTGAGGCTGGGGTCGATGATGCCCTGGAGCACGAAGAACTTGCCGGCGTCGGTGCCCGGGTCGGCGGCCAGGGTCTGCTGGTCCAGGTTGATGGCGGCATCGAACAGCGGTTGGGGATCGGAGCCGGTGAGTGCCGACTTGAGGTAGTCCAGCCAGCTGGGGCTGGAGGCGACATAGCTGCCGCGGTCGGACTCCACCGTGCCCGGCCAGGCCCACGGGGCCTGCACGGTGGCGGCGTTGTCGATCAGGACGACGTGGCTGCCGGCGGCCATGTAGTCGTCGTAGGTGGACTGCGGTGTCAGCCCGGGCGCGGTGGCGAGGGCGTCGGTGCCGATCAGCTGGGCCAGGCGGTTGACCGCCTCGGCATCGTCGGCGGCGGCCTCCGCCGGGGCGGCGGCGGTGCTCAGCTGAATGACGACGATCTCGCGGGGGTGGGCGGCGATCCAGGCGGCGATGGCGTCCGCCTCTCCGGTCTGGCCGTCGGCGTCGAAGAAGAGGTCGCCGGAGGGTCCGCCGTGGTAGGCGTGCCACAGGCCGTTCTCCTTGCACAGCCGCAGATCCAGGTAGCGGGAGCCGGCGTTGAGCTGGTCGACGATCGAGCCGCTCTGGGTACGGGACATGCTGGCGGCCACCGCCGGGAAGTCCTTGGAAACGGTGTGTGCGGGAGCGGAGCCAGTGATACCAGCGCGCACGAACCGCCGCGCCACGGAAGGACCGCGACCGGTCAACCGGCCTCAGGAGCCGGTCCGGCGGCGGAAGCGGCCCAGCAATCCCCTTGCGCCCGAACGCACTTCGGGCACCTGGACGGGGTCGGGGGCCGCCGTGGGGTCGGGGGCCGGGCCGGCGGAGGCGGGTGCCGGTTCGGCGGGGGCGGCCGGGAGCGGGTCGAGCGTGATGCCACGGTCCCTGGCCGCCGCTCGCAGGTCGTCGGCGAGGACGCTGTCGCCGTGGGCGTCGGCCACCCGGAGTGCGCCCCGCAGGACGTCGCTCCACAGTGAAGCCGGCGGCTCTGCCCTGCCGTTGCGTTCCAGGCTCTCCAGGATGCAGTAACTCTCCAGCGCCAGCCGCATCGCCGCCGGGTTCGCGCCGGGCATCCCGGCGGCCAGGGCCGCGAGTTGGCGTACGTGCTCGACCGACGCCGCCCGGCCGGTCGTCGAGGGCGCCATCCGGAGCAGGTCCCGGCGCAGCCCCGCCGCCACCGCGAGCGCGGTCGGGTCCAGGGCGGCCGCCTCGTCGAGCGCCTGCCGGAGCGTGACCGGAACCCCCTCGGCGAGCAGCCGCTCCTCCACGGCGACCGCAGCCGGATCGAGCGTCGTCAACGCCCGCAGCGACGCGGCCTCTTCGGCCCGGCCCGCCGCGCGCAGGTGGACGTCCAGCCGGGCCAGCACCGCAGGGCGTACCTGGGGCTGCGAGGCGACCACGCTCAGCGCCCAGCGGTCGACCATCACCGCGTTGTCCCACTCCCCCGCCGCCGCCTCGACCCGCGCGGAGACGAACGCCGCGCCGAGTGCGTAGAACAGGTCCTCCGGCCGGATGCCGGTCGTCCTGCCCGCGTCCCCGTACCGCGCGAGGGCCTGGCTCGCGCCGTCCAGGGCGGCCTGCGGGTCGCCGTACCGCAGCACCACCTCCGCCGCCAGCGCCAGCACGCGGGCCACGTCGAGCGCGTGCGGTCCCCCGGCGGCCTCCATCGCGCCGATCCGCGCGTATTCCGTGATCGCCCGGTCCACGTCCACCAACGCCGGCAGCCCGCGCCCCACCTCCCCGTACGCCCGCGCCCGCCGCACCCGGACGTCCGCCAGCTGCGCCCTGCGGTCGGCGTCCTGACCGTCGGCGCCTTCGTAGAGCCGCTCGGCCTCGTCCAGCACCCCAACTGCCCTGTCCGCCCGGCCCAGTTCGAGCAGCGTCCCGGCCATTCCGTAGAGCAGCCCGGCCAGCTTCCCGTGCAACTCCGGCGTGAGGTGCTCCCGCAGCAGGGCCTCCGCCCGCCGCTCCAGCGCCAGAGCCTCCTCGGGGGCGCCCTTCTGCCTCGCCTCGACGGCCGCCCAGAAGTCCGCATCGACCCGCTCTTCCCAGTCCATGGGGCCAGCCAATCGCAGTGATTCGCCTGCGGCAAGCCTGTGTTGGCCCCCCGGGCTCAGCGGATGCCGCCCCAGGACGTCATCAGGCCGCCCTGGTAGGCGAGGGCGACCGCCTGCGCGCGGTCACGCGCACCGGCCTTGGCCAGGACACGCTTCATATGCGTCTTGACGGTGGACTCGGCCACGATCAGCAGGTCGGCGATCTCCGCGTTCGAGTAGCCCTCGGCGGCCAGCCGGAGCACCTCGCGCTCGCGTGCGGTCAGCTGCGCCAGCCGCCGGTCCTGGACGGCGGGCGCGGCCGGGCCCTGCTCCCCCCGGCCGGCGAGCTGGGCGACCAGGTCACGGGTGACGGCCGGGTCCAGCAGCGCCTCCCCCGCGGCCAGGGTCTGCACCGCGTCGATGAGGCGCTCGGGCGAGGCGCGCTTGAGCAGAAAGCCCGCGGCGCCGGCCCGCAGCGCACCCCACACGTACTCGTCGTGGTGGAAGGTCGTCAGCACCAGCACCCGCGTCGCCAGGCCTGCGGCGACGATCCGGCGGGTCGCCTCGACGCCGTCGATGCCGGGCATCCGCACATCCATCAGGACCACGTCCGGTGCCAGCGTCCGGCACAGCTCGACCGCGAGCAGGCCGTCGGCCGCCTGGCCGACCACCTCGATGCCGTCCTCACTGCCCAGCACCAGCGCGACGCCGGCCCGCAGCAGGGCGTCGTCATCGGCGACCACCACCCGGATCAGCACGGGATCGGGAGCACGGCATGCAGCTGGAACCCGCCCCGTTCACCGCCCCGGTGCTCCACGCTGCCCCGAACATCGACACCCGCTCGCGCGCGATCCCCAGCAGCCCCCGCCCTGGGACATATCCGCCGGACGGGCCCAGCCCGTCGTCGCGGACCTCGATGTCCAGCATGTCCCCGTCGCGGCGGACCGTGACCTCGGCGCAGTTGGCCCGCCCGTGCTTCACGGTGTTGGTGAGGGCCTCCTGCACGATCCGGTAGGCCGACATGTCGATGCTCCGCGGCAGCCTGCGGGCACCGGGGTCGATCCGGGCGGTGACCTGGATCCCGGCCTGCTCCATGCGTCCGACCAGCCTGGCCAGCTCACCGAGGCCGGGCTGGAGGCTCGGCCCGTCCGCGGCGGTGTCCGGCTCCGGCCCGGGCGTGCCGACCGGCGCCGGCCCGTCCGCGACCGCGGCACAGGGTGCGACGGGTCCGCCCCGGCGCAGCAGCCCCAGCACCCGGTCCAGTTCGTCCAGCGCCTCCCGGCCGGTGTGCTCCATGCCCGACAGCAGCTCGCGGGTCTGCCGCGGATCCCGGTCGATGAGCCGCCGGGCGGCACCGGCCTGTACGAGCATCACATTGACGGTATGGCCGACGAGGTCGTGCAGCTCCCGGGCGATCCGGGCCCGCTCCGCCTCGACCACCCGCTGCCGCAGCTGCCGCCGGGCGGCCTCCCGCTCCTCCTGCCGCCGGGCCGTGCCGTACCCGAGTGCCCAGGCCAGCAGCCAGATGAACAGGGCCCCGGCGGGTATCACCGGGTAGGTGCGGGCGGAGCCGGTGAAGTACGCGGCCATGCCGAGGAACACGATGACCGGCCCCAGCCGCGCCCGGCCCCGCGTCGCGTACAGGCCCAGCGAGTACAGGCCGATCAGGTTCGCGTACGGCGAGAGGGGGCTGGGCAGGACGAACAGGGCCTCCGCGGACATCGCCGCCGAACCGGCCAGGTAAGCCGTCAGCGGGGCCGTACGCCGCAGGGCCAGCGCGCCCGCCACGACCACGCTCAGGGCCACGGCCTCCGGCATCCGGGCACCGATCCGCGGCGCCGCGCCGACCCGTTCGACCAGCATCGCCGTCAGGAACACCGCGGCCAGGGCGCGGTCGACCGCCGCCGCACCGGGCCGCACTCCGCGCCGGGCGGTGGCCCCCAGCGACCGCAGGCGCCCGGCCATGGTGCTGGTCCTGGCCGGGATCGGGCGAATCATTGCAGCTCCGGGGGTCTGTCACCGCCGCGCGCGGTGCCGGTTCGGAACGATAGCGCTACCGGCCACGGCGTACATCGCCCTGTGGGGGTACGGCAGCTGTACCCCGGACGGGGCAGGCGCCGCAGCCGCCCGCGCCGTACCCCCGCCGGGGTAGGCGGAACGACCCCGGCGAGGGGACGCGGCCCGCAGCGCCCGCTCCGTAGCGTCCTGGCCATGAACTTCCCTGCACCCAGCCATCTTTGCCCCCCTGCCAGTAGCAAGGGGGACCGGTGATGGCGGCCTCCGGTCTCCGCCGGTCCGGGTGGATCTCGATGACCGTCCTGGCCACCGCGACAGCCCTGATCGCCTCCCGCTACTTCACACTCGACCCCGCAACCTTCCTCCCGCAGCAGCGGGCGGTCTACCTCGCCCACCTCGCGCCGCTGCTGCTCCACATCAGCGGCGGCGTCCTGGCCCTGTCGCTGGGCCCCTGGCAGTTCTCGAACCGGCTGCGGACCCGCTACCCGGTGGTGCACCGGGCGATCGGCCGGGTCTACCTCGTGGGGGTCCTCGCGGCCGGGACCGGGGGCCTGCTGCTGGCCCCGAAGGACTGGTCGGCCCGATCGCGCCCCTGGGCTTCTCCGCACTCGCGGTCCTGCTCCTGGGCACCTCCACGGCGGCGTACGTCACCATCAGGCGGCGGTCGGTCGTCCGCCACCAGATCTGGATGATCCGCTCCTACGCCCTGATCTTCGCCGCCGTCACCTTCCGCCTGTGGCTGACCGTCCTGCCGGCCGTCGGCCTGCCGTTCGACCAGGTCTACGGAAGCGGAGCCTGGACCTCCTGGCTGATCAACCTGCTGGTGGCGGAGCGGCTCATCGCCTCGCTCCAGCGTCGGCGCCGACCCAGTTGACGACACCGGCCGGACTCTGACCCGAGCAGCCTGCGGCCGAACCGCTCCCGACTGCCCCGTCCCCAACGCCCCACGGCTGAACCCGCACGAGTTCAGCCGTGGTGGCCGCCACCGCTGTGCCCGCCCCCGACAGCGCCACCGTGGTGCTCCGCGCCCCCGAACCCACCGGCATCATGCCCGCCGTGACCGTGACCATGAGCGTGGCCATGAGCGTTGCCGTTGCCGTGAGAGTGACCGTGGCTGTGTCCGTGGCCGTGATCACCCGTGTGCGGGGACGTGTCGTTCTGGCCGAAGGGGAGTCCGTCCTGCTGGTACGGCGGAAGGCCGGATCCCGTGCGGCCGACGGAGTGCCGCCTGCCGCGCCTGACCCCGGCCCCGGCAATCCTGAAGAGGATCGACAGGACGACGAATCCCATGAAGGAGACGACTCCGATGGCGAAGATGTCCGAGAAGTATCCGCTGAACATGTGCTCCCCCGTGCTGTGCTGACCGGCCCACGGCTGCATGCCGGGCCGTCGTGGGGTCAGCGTGCCCACGCCGCAGGCCGCTGTCACGGAATTTGATCAAGTTCAGAGCTTTCGGGTGCCCTGACGCCGCCCGGCACGCACCGGTACCCCACTCGCCACGCGGGCGGCGGCGCCGCGGAGTGCCCGTGCGGGTGCTCCCGGATGCGCGCACCGGCGAGCGCGCATAGCGTCGGTCCCATGTTCGCGGACCGGGTAGACCGGCGTCTGGTGGTGCGGCGCTTGGCGCAAGCAGCCCTCGTTGTAGGTGTCGGAGCTACAGCAGCCAGAGCCTCAGGACAGCCGCAGTCGATATCACGCACGCCCGCACGACCGGTGCGGGCCATGACCGCCGCATGGGGTGTGGCGCAGCCACCGATAGTCCCCAGGGCGACCTGGGACACCACCACGAGCCGCAGTGCCATACCGGCGCCCAAGTACGCGAACGCGGTGAAGGCCGTGTTCGTCCACCACACCGACAGCGGCAACACCTATCAGGCGGCCGAGGTCCCCGAGATCATCTACAGCATCGACGGTGACCAGACCGGTAACCGCGGCTGGGACGACATCGGCTACAACTTCCTGGTCGACCGGTTCGGCACGATCTACGAAGGCCGCCGCGGCGGGATCGACAGGCCGGTGATCGGCGCCCACAGCAGCGGCTTCAACTTCGACACCGCCGGCATCGCCGCCATAGGCAGCTTCGACGACGACGGCCCCGTGCCCCAGGCCATGCTCGACTCCATAGCCCGCCTGGCCGCGTGGAAGCTGGGCCTGCACGCGATCGGTGCCCACTCCTCGGTGACCCTCACCTGTAGCAACCCGCTCAGCCGGTTCTCCGCGGGCAGCCGGGAGTCCTTCAACGCGGTCTCCGGGCACCGCGACGCCGACTGCACGCTGTGCCCGGGGGCATCGCTCTACCTGTCCCTTCCCGGCGTCCGCGAGCAGGCCGCCCGGATCCAGCTGCGCGCCCGCAACGGCGCGCCGGCCGCCGCCCAGTTCGATCCCCGGCCCGACCCGGTCGACTGCCGGCATCCCGGCGGGCCCGCGGAGCTGACGCCGCAGCCGGCGCGGCCGCTCACCGCCACCGCACCGGGCACCACCGCACCGGGCACCACCTCGCCGGCCGGCACCGCGCCGGGTGCCGCGCCGGGCGCAGCGCCCAACTGCGCCTCGGCGTCGCCCCGTGCCCCGGGGGCCAACTGATCCGCGACCCCCGCCGCAGGCACCCGGCCCGACCGCGGGTACTCCGTCCGCCGCTGCCCGTCGGGCGGCGGACAGCGGCGACGCGACGACCGCAGCCGCCCCGCTGCCCTCGGCGGGCGGGTGATTCACCCCGCGGTCGCGATTGGCCCGGCGCCGGACACGGCACGCATACAGACACCGACCCGAACAACGCGGCATGAGGGAACCCCCATGAACGACCAGGACACCATCGCCGCCGCCCCGCGCGACCGCCGCCCGCTGTGGCGCAGGGGACGGGTGCTGACACCCGTCCAGCGCCGCCGACGGCGCATCGTCACCCGAAGCGTGCTGGCCACCGGCGCGCTGCTGGCCGGCTGCCTCGGCTGGTCGATCAGCCAGGCCCTGACCTACCCGGGCAAGGACGGCACCGAGGCCCGGCTCGCCGAATGGGCGCGCGACCACCACCTGGGGCTGGTGGTCAACCAGCTCGAAGACTGGCAGTACGAGCTCGACCCGCCCAGGATCGGCGGCGCGCTGTCGCCGAGCGAACTGGCGCAGATGAAGGCGCATTCGGCGGACACCCCAGAACAGCGCCGTGCCCATGCTCGCCCCATGCCGACCAGCATCACCCCGGCGCTGGCAGGCGAAGGCGTCTGGCGGCCGCTGGTGGTCCACAACGGCCTGCCGCTGGTGCAGGGCACCTATGTGCGTCCCGACGCCGAGCACTCCTCCTACGAGGCGGCCGTCGCCTGGATCAGTGCCGGCCACGCGCGGTTCGCGCTGCATCCGGGCTTCCGCGAGCCCGGCGGGGATTTCTCCGTGCCTCCGACGATCCCGGTCGGGCAGCGCACCGGCCTCATGGCGACCTGGAACGGTGGCTTCCGTATCACCGACGGCACCTCGCACGGCGGCTTCTACCTCGACGGCACCACCGACGGGACGCTCAAGGACGGCGCCGCCTCGGAGGTCTTCCACCGCGACGGCTCGATCCAGATCGGCACCTGGGGCCGGGACGTCCGGATGACCCCCGACGTCGTCGGGGTACGCCAGTGCCTGACGCTGATGGTCGACGGCGGCAGGATCGCGAGCAACATCGACGTCCCCTACGCCTACGGCTGGGCCTACCAGGGGGCCAAGTACGTGCAGCGCTCCGGAGTCGGCATCACCGCGCGCGGCGACGTGATCATGGTGGTGGGGCAGGCCCTGTCCGCTCGGACGCTGGCGGAACTGATGCAGCGCGCCGGTGCGGTCCGCGCCATGCCCCTGGACATGAACGGCGCCTGGCCCTCCTTCATGAGCTACGACTCCACCACTCATCCCACCAGCCCCACCCCCACCAACCTCATCGACTTCGGCGAAGCGGCCGACCGCTACTACAGCCAGGCCACCCGCGACTTCGTCGCCGTCTACGCACGCTGACAGGAGGCAGTCCATGGTCACACCCACCGACCCCCGCGCCCAGGTGCCGGCGGCCGCCGGCGCTTCCTCGGCGGCCTGCTCGCCCTCGCCGCCGCCCCGCCGCCCTGCTCGGCCCGGCCGCCGCGGCCGCCCGGGCGGTGGCCCCCAGCTCGCGGGGCGCAGGTGCTGGCCGTCGCGCAGCGGCAGATCGGCATCCCTACGCCTGGGCGGCGGTGACCGGCTCGGCGCCAGTCCCGGGTTCTGCTCGGACGGCAACGGCTACCTCAACGGCGTGTGCAGCGGCGAGAACACCATCGGCTTCGACTGCAGCGGCCTGGCCCTGTACTGCTGGTATCAGGGCACCGCCGGGCGCGGTGAGCCTGGCGCACTACACCGACGCCCAGTTCCATCAGGGGGCCCCGGTCGCCCGCAACAACCTGATGCCCGGTGACCTGCTCTTCTTCTCCGGCCCCAACGCGCCGCTGCACCATGTCGGGCTGTACGCGGGCGGCAACGCCATGATCCACGCCGAACGCACCGGCACCCGGGTCGCACGCCTGGACGACGTCTTCCACCATCCCACCCTCGGCCCCCAGTACGCCGGGGCCGTCCGCCCGAGGCCGTCCGGCTGACCCACCGCACCCATGCCCGGAGCGCCGACCCGCGCCCACCGGGCGCGGCAGACTCGCCCGAGGGGAGCGCCCGGGTCACCGTCGGCCTGTCGTGAGTGTCACTCCTTGAGTTTCAGCTCGATCGGGCGGTGCATCCGGCGGCGGATGACGAGAATGACGATGCCCACCACCAGCCAGCACCCTCCGCCGATCTGGGCGTGCGGGCTCGCGCTGTAGAGCACATAGCCGATGATCACAAACCCGATCAGCGGCACGACCAGGTGTCTTCCGTATGTGCGTTCCCGCCGCTGGACCAGGAAGTGGAACGCGACCGACAGGTGCAGCAGCAGGAACGAGAACAGCGCGCCGAAGTTCACGAGCGAGGAGAGCAGCCCGACCTGGCCCACCAGGCTGAGGCCCAGCGCCAGGCTGATCGCCGCGACCAGGAGCAGCGCGCGCTCGGGCACCTTGCGCTCGGGATGGACATGGGCGAGGAACTTCGGCAGCTGTCCGTCCCTGGCCATGGCGAACAGCAGTCTGGATGTCGCGGCCTGCGCCACGAGCGCGTTGGCCAGCGCTGCCGCCAGCGCGCTGGCGACCGCGACGACGACCTTGAACCAGGCGCCGCCCACCGCCCTCGCGACGTCGTAGAACGCGGTGTTCTGGGCGCTCTGGCCGGGCAGGCTGGTCTGGCCGGGCAGGAGCAGCGCGGCGAGGTAGGTCTGCACGATGAACAGCGCCGCGACCAGGCACAGCGAAATGACGGTCGCCCGGCCGACGACCCGTGGGCCGCCCGCGACCTCCTCCGCGAGGGTGGAGATGGCGTCGAAGCCGAGAAACGACAGGGCGGCCACGGACAGGGCCGAGAACACCAGCCCGAGGTGGAACACGGACGGATTGTAGAAGGGGTCGAAGCCCCAGTGCGCTCCGTTCACCCCACGTGCGATGGCGGAGATGCTCAGCACCACGAACATCGCCAGCACGATCAGTTCGCCCAGCAGGAAGAGCTTGTTCATCTCCGCCGTGGTCTCGATGCCGAGGAAGTTCACCATGGTGTTGAACACGACGAAGATGACGATCCACAGCCACTGCGGGACCTGGGGCACCACCGAGTGCAGGGCCACCGCGCCCGACACGTACAGCAGTGTCGGCACGAGCAGGTAGTCCAGGAGGATGGCCCATCCCGCCAGGAAGCGGCCTCGGGCGCAGCCCGCGTCCGGCGTAGGCGTAGACGGAGCCGGCGATCGGGAACTCGCGGGACATCTCGCGGTAGCTCAGGGCGGTGAACAGCATGGCGACCAGGCCGACGACATAGGTGAGCGCCGCCATGCCCTGGACAGGTCGAACACCACACCGAAGATCGCGAACGGCGCGATCGGCACCATGAAGACCAGGCCGTAGACCAGCAGGTCCCGCAGCCGCAGGCTGCGTGTCAGCTGCTGCTCGTAGCCGAACCGCGCCAGGGCCTCCTCGTCACCTGACGGCCGGTCTTCCGGCATGCCGTGCTGGCGGTCATCGGTCGCCTCCGCTCAGTGCCCGGGTACAGATTCCGTCCCATCATGATCGGATATCTGCCGGAATCTGCTTCGCAGGCCCGTCCGCCTCGGCGCGGCGCGACCGGGAGTGGGAGCGGGAGCGCTCGAACAGCGCACACCGGGAATCCCACCCGGGACAGGCGGCTTCGTTCGGGCCCGCGGACGGCGTCCGCGGGGCCTGGACGGCCGGTCGCCTGCCGTCCCTGCTCAGCGGGCGAGTTCGCGGGTCAGCTGTTGCAGGGCCTGCACCATGTGCAGCGCCTCCCGCGGCCAGCGCAGCCGCTGGAGCCACTGCTCGCGGGCCGGCCGGACCGCCTGGTGGAGGTCGAACCGCACCTCGTCGCGGACCTCCTCGCCGGCCAGGATGCGGGCCACCATGTGGGAGCTGAGTGCCCCGAACATCAGTGCGGCATAGACCACCTGGGGCACGCTGTAGTCGGGGTTGCGCAGGTTCGGGCTCACTTCCGCGAGCATGTCGGCGGGGATCATGCGCAGCGGGATCAGCCGCATGATCAGCTGCCACGCGCCGAGCCGGTCCAGGTCCCGCTCGGTGATCCGGCCGTCGAAGGGCCGGGTGAGCTTGCGGTAGTCGTAGCACTGGAGGTACTGCACGCCGGCCATGTCCCAGCCGGTCAGCAGCGGCAGCCGGTGTTCCAGGGCCTTCTGGTGCAGCAGGAACTTCGCCTGCAGCCCGGACATGGTGGTCACGTCGACCCCGTCGACGACGACCTGGCAGGAGAGGTGAGTTCGTCGACGCAGTCGGCGGTGACCCCGTCGGCGAACACCCGGACCTCGGCCTCGGGGTTGATCTCCAGCACGTGGTCGGCCGCGACCTCGGCCTTGTTCCGCCCGATGTCCTGGACACCGGCCTGCTGGCGGTTGAGGTTGTTGAGCTCGTAGCTGCCGGGCTCGGCCAGCAGGAAGCGCTGCACTCCGAGCCTGGCGAGCGGCTGCACGGCCGCACCGCCGATCGAGCCGCAGCCGGCCACCAGGACGGTGGCGCGGCGCAGCGCCTGCTGCTGGTGCCGGCTGATGATGCCCAGGTTGCGCCGGGTCAACTCGGCGTACGTGTCCGGCTGTTCCGTGACGGGCGGGTGTTCCGTGACGGGCGGGTGCTCCGTGACGGGCGGGTGCTCGGTGCGCTGGCATGTCATGGTGCGGTTGTCTCCTTCCGTCGCCGAACGAGTAGTTCGACCAGCGGCCGGGCGTCCCTGGTCCCGCGGGACTCGGCCAGGTAGGCGTCGATGGTGTCCATGTCGTCGGCGAAGGTCTGCGGGATTCGGCCGACGAAGGGCTTGGCGATCGTCTCCTGCTGGTAGATCGGCCACATCAGCTCGGTCCTGGGCAGGCTGGGCGAGGTGCCCCGACCACCTCCAGGTCCAGTCCCATGAGCAGCAGATGACGGATCGCCACCTGTTCCTTGGCATCGCCGACGGCCAGGACCCGGCGCTGCGGGCCGCCCAGGGCGAGCAGCGACCTGCCGAAGCCGAGCACGATGTGCCAGGGGACGAGCGAGGCCTGCGTCCCCCGCTCCATGTCCAGGTTCCGCAGGAACCGCTTGACCTCGAACACCCGGTGCGTGTCGAGGCCGGGCCCGGCGTAGCGCCGCAGCAGGTCGACCTGGTGGGCGGTCTCGGTGGTCAGCCGCGGGCGGTCGGGTGCGTCGAGCGCCAGTGGGACCTGGTCGTACGAGCCGGACAGCCCGACGTAGCCGAGGATCCGGCCGTCCGCCTGCCCGAGGGTGATGATGTGTACGTCCTCCACTCCGTACGGCGGCCGGGCCGGTTCGTGGTAGAGCGCGCGTTGCTGCACCAGGGCCGGGCAGATCCAGCCCAGGCGCAGATACTGGGACAGCCGGAACCCGAGTACCCCCCGCAGGTATCGGAGCGGCAGCTGCGAGTCCCGTACGGCGATGGTGACCAGCCCGTCGCCGTGTTCGTGCCGGTGCAGCGGCTCCCCACGACCGAGTCCACCAGGCCGGGGTAGCGCAGCCGTTGGTGCAGGTCGAGGATGGAGGCGGTGTAGCGCTCGACCGTCCCGGTGCGCGATCCGTCGGCCAGGACCTTGGTCGTCACGATTCACCGGCCCGGTAGAGGCAGTCCGTGATCGCCAGCGCCAGCACCTCCGGGGTGCCCTCGTAGATGCGGGCGCCGTAGGAGTCGCGCAGCATCTTCTCCACGCCGTAGTCGCGCAGGTAGCGCGCGCGCCGATGAGCGACACCGCGGCGTCGGCGACCTCGATCGCCACGCGGTCGGCGAAGAGCTTGGCCACTGCGGGCTCGTACTCGGGGCGGGCAGTTGGTTGTCCACCTTGTTGGCGGCGTAGAGGTAGAGCATCCGGGCGGCGTCGATCTTGGCGGCCATCTCGGCGATCTTCTGGGCGCTGAACTGGTGCTTGTACAGCAGTTGTCCGCCCTGGACGCGTTCGCCGCACCAGTTCAGGGCCTTGTCCATGGCGCCCTGGGCGACACCGGTGGAGATGCCGGCCACCGAGGCCCGGGCCATGTTGCTCTGCGCGATGTTGATGGCCATGCCGTTGAGCTCGCCGCCGATCACGTTCTCCACCGGCACGATGACGTTCTCGAAGGTCAACTCGCTGCCGAGGCAGGCCCGGTAGCCCATCTTGTCGGCGACCGGGCCGCGGCTGACCCCCGGCTGGTCGAGGTCGACGATGAACGAGGTGAGGCCGGTGGCGCCCTCGTGGCCCTCCATGTTGGCGAACACCGAGGCGAAGGCGGCGAACCTGGCGTTGGTGATGAACTTCTTCCGGCCGTTCAGGACGTAGTGGTCACCATCGCGTCGGGCGCTCATCACGTCGACGGCGTGCCGGGCGTTCTCCGGGATGATCAGGTCGCAGCCGGCCGCGTCCTCGGTCACCGCGTTGCAGGCCAGCACCGGCTCGTCGCCGGCGAACATGGGCAGGTAGCGGGCCTGTAACTGCGGGTCGCCCGAGTACAGGATCGGGGTCTGGCCGAGCATGGTGGCGCCGAAGACGAGCGCGGTGCCCGGGCAGGCCGCCGCGACCTGCTCCATCGCGACGGCGATGCCGAGCATGCCCAGGCCGAGGCCCCCGTACTGCTTGGGTACCGCGACCCGGGTGAGGCCGAGCGCGTGGCCCTGCTTGACCAGCTCCCAGTCGAAATCCGCGGCGGGCGCCTGGTCGAGTTCCTGGGCCCGGGGCAGCACGACGTCCTGCGCGAACTCGCGCACGGTCTCCTTGAACTTCTGGATCTCGGGCGGCAGGACGTCGAAGTTGAGCTCGAAGGATGGAGCCAGGGTGGTCGTCATATGTTTCTCCTCGATCGAGAGTCGCCTGCGTCGCACGCTGACCGACCAGGCGTCGGACCGGCCGGCGGGTGCTGGACCCGGGAGCCGGGGGGCGGGCTCGGAAGCCGGAACACGGGCTTGGGAGGCCGTTGCACAGGCCTGGGCAGTCATGGCACAGGCCCGGGAAGCCGGAGCGCGGACTCAGGAGTTGCCGCGCGCCACGATCTCGGGATAGCGGCCGAAGGCCGGGGCGAGGATCGGCATCAGCTCCAGCACCTTGGCCACCTTGCCGAAGATCCGGAGGCGGCCGGAGGTGATCTCGGCCGGGAAGGTGGTCCGTCCCAGCCACAGCTCGTGGGCGGTGCCGGTGCTGGATTTGATGATGTGGGTGGCGTACTGCGGGGCGTCCTCGCCGACCACAGCGCCGTCGGCCGAGACAAAGATCCGCAGCTCCGGCCGGCTGTGCTCCCAGAGCAGGCTGATGCCGCTCTCCCGTAGTCCCGCCGTGAATCGCTCGTCCTCCGCGAGCTCCACAAAAAGCCTGCTCAGGGTCTCCACTGCCACATTCTCGACGGACGCGCTGGGCGTGCTGGACATGTCACTCCTTAGAATGCCGAACCAGTGTGCCAGTTACCGGAGAAAGGCATGTCAGGGGTTATCCCGTCGAATTCCGCCGCATCGGCGAACCGGTCTGACGCAGCCCGGAAACGGTAAGATGCGCGACGGGGAACGACTCCGGAAAAATCGGGCGCGATTTGTTCGATCCCGCACCGCCATCACGGATGTCGCCCTACAGGGTGGTTGCCAAGCCCCCGACCAGCCCTTCGAAAACCACCTTATGTGTGTACGCATCAATGCGTCAAGCATGGCATTTGCCGCCTGGTTCGTCCGGTTTAACCCTGCTTGCCGGACCGTCAGGCCGACCGACTCGGGCGGAAATTCGCACAAGGACCGACTTGTTCCACTGCTGCATCCGGGCGTGACCTCACTCACGGCGCACCGGGCAGCACCCACGGTTTGGGACGGCCGCAGCGGGGGAGATCGGTGCAGAAAACCAGTTCCGGCCCGATGAACATCCCTGACGAATCACCGACCATTCGGTCGGCCGAACAGGAAGCGGAATCCGCTGTGACTGAACTTCACGAATTCTCCGCACTGGAGCAGGCGGCAGCCATCCGTGCACGAGATGTCTCCCCGCTCGAACTCGCCGATCACTATCTGGAACGAATAGACCGGCTGGACATGCGGTTCAACGCGTACCTGACGGTCGTCCCCGAACTCACCCGCGAACAGGCACGCGCCGCCGAACAGGCGCTGCGCGCGGGCGACGGCTCCTCCCCGCTGCTCGGGGTTCCGGTACCGGTCAAGGATCTGGCGCACGTGGCAGGCGTGCGCTGCACCTTCGGCTCGCTGGCCTACGCCGACCACACGGCCGAGCGCGACGACCACGTGGTCACCCGGCTGCGGCAGGCCGGCACGGTCGTACTGGGCAAGACCAACACCCCGGAGTTCGGTCTGCCCTGCTACACCGAAAACCGCCTGGGACCTCCCGCCCGCAACCCCTGGGACCCGGCCCGCTCCCCGGCGGCTCCAGCGGCGGCGCGGCCGCCGCGGTGGCAGCCGGCCTGGCCCCGGTCGCGCACGGTACGGACACCGGCGGGTCGATCCGCATCCCGGCCTCCGCCTGCGGTCTGGTCGGGCTCAAGCCCAGCCGGGGCCGGATCAGCAACGGGCCCGCGGCAGACGCGTCCGGCCTGTCGGTGCACGGCCCGCTGGCCCGCACCGTGGCCGACGCCGCCGCCCTGCTCGACGTCATGAGCGGCCCCATGCCCGGCGACAGCAACAGTGCCCCGTCGGCGCCGGGCGGCGGCTTCCTGGACGCCGCCCGGCGCGAACCCGGGCCGCTGCGGGTGGCCGCAGTGCTGCGACCGATGGTTCCCGGGGTGACGGCGCACCCCGACTGCCAGGACGCCCAGCGCGAGACCGCCCGCCTGCTGGACGCCCTGGGGCACCGGGTGACCGAACTCGACGCACCGACGGATCCGCTGCTGGTGGGCGCGTTCGGCGACGTGCTGGCGCTGCTGGCGGGACTGCCGCAGGTGCCGGACGAGAGCCTGCTGATGCCCTTCACCAGGTCGCTGCGCTCGGCTGCGCCCGGCGTCTCGGGGGCCGACTGCCTCCAGGCGCTCCAGCGGTTCCAGGCGGCCGGACAGCAGCTGGCCGACACCCTGTTCGCCGGGTACGACGTGGTCCTCTCGCCGACCCTGGCCGCCCCGCCCGGCCTGATCGGCGCGCTGCGCAGCGAGGATCCCGGGGCCGAGTTCGCCGCCATGGCGGCCTTCATGCCGTACACCCCGCTGGCCAACATCACCGGCCTGCCCAGCATCAGTCTGCCGCTGCACTGGAATGCCCAGGGGCTGCCGATCGGCTCCATGCTCACCGCGCGCTACGGCGCGGAGGCGCTACTCCTTTCACTGGCCGCGCAGTTGGAGGTCGCGAAGCCCTGGTCCGGACGGCAGCCGGTGCTCCGGTAGGCCGGGCTGCGGCCGGCCACCGCTCCGGTGGCCGGCACCGCAAAGGCCGGGCAGAAAGGTGTCTGCGCGGGCATCCGTTCGGTCGGTACCATGGCTCCATGGCAAGCACCGGACTCCTGCACGTGTGGTCAGGCCTCAACCGGGCCCACCACGCCATCAGCGACACCGTCGACCGCACGTTGACGAAGGGTCACGGGCTGTCCATCAGCTGGTTCGAGGTCCTGGACCTCCTCGCCCGCCAGGCCCGGCCCACCCGGGTCTCCGACATCGCCGACCAGGTGTCGCTCAGTGCCTCCCGCACCTGCCGGGTGCTGCACACGCTGGAGGAGCGGGGTGTGGTCACGCGCACCTCCTCGGCCCGGGACGCGCGCTCCACCGAGGTCCAGCTGACCGACGCGGGAGTGCGGTTGCACACCGAGGCGCTGGCCTCGGTGCAGCAGGCACTGGCCGGCACCGTGCTGGCCGAACTCAGCGCCGAGGAGGTCGCGGGCCTGCTCGCGCTCCAGGGCAGAACCGGCCTGCCCGCCGCCGAACCGGCCGCCTGAGGCCCGGCCCGGCGGGCGCGGGACCCGCGCCCGCCGGGCTGCCACCGTCCGCGGAGCCGGCCGACGGGCTCTACCGGCCGGCGAGGGCGCGCAGCGCCTTCTTGTCGACCTTCCCCACGGTGGTCCACGGCAGCGACTCCAGCACCGAGATCTCCCGCGGCCGGTAGATCTCGCCGAGCTCCGCGGCGACCGCCTCGCGCAGCTGCCCGAAGTCCGGGGCGGCCTCGCCGCCGGTCACCAGGAAGACGTGCACGGCCTCGCCGTACCGCTCGTCGGGGACCCCGACAGCGGCCGCCTCCAGCACCCCGGGCAGCGTGACCAGGAAGTCGTCGAGCAGCCGGGAGTAGACGTTCGAGGAGGACCGCCCGGTGACGATCACGTCGTTGGCACGGTCCACCAGGTAGAGGTAGCCCGCATCGTCCTGCCAGGCCAGGTCACCGGTGCCCAGCCACCCGTCGCGCAGGGCAGTGCGTGTGGTCTCGGGGTCCCCCAGTACTCGCTCATCACCACCCCGCCGCGGACGTGCAGTTCCCCGATCGCCCCTGCCGGTACGGCGGCGCCGTCGGAGTCGCGCAGCTCCACCTCCATGCCCGGGCCGGGCCGTCCGCAGCTGCGCAGCAGGTCGGGCCGGGCCTCGTCGTGCTCTGCGGGCAGCAGCGCGGTGATGCCCGGCGCCTCGGTCGTCCCGTAGATCTGGTGCAGCACCGGGCCGAGCCGGTCCATCGCCTGCCGCAGCCGGGCGGGCGCGGCCGCCGAGCCCGTGTAGTAGAGCCGCTTGAGGTGCGGAAACCCCTCCGGCGGGCAGTCCGGATGGTCCAGGATCTCGTTCAGCATGGGCGGGGTGACCAGCAGGCCGGTGATCCGACGGTGGCGCAGCACGTCGATCACCGTGGCGGCGTCGAAGCCGTCCGTCAGCACGACCGTTCCGCCGGCCGTCAGGCCCGCCATGGCGCCGAGGTGGCCGCTGGTGTGGGTCACCGACATCGGCAGCAGCAGCCTGGGGCGGTCGCTGTCGGCAAGCAGCTGGCGCGCCGATCCGGCCACCAACGCCTGGTAGTACGCGTGCCGTTGGGCCACCAGCTTGGGCCGGCCGGTGGTCCCGCCGGTGTAGAGCAGGGTGACCACCTCCGCGCGGCGGGCCTGCTCGGCGGGCCGGACGGGCTCGCACCCCGCCGCCAATTCCAGCAGGTCGGCTGCCTGTTCGGCCGGGCCCAGGCAGAAGGCGCGGGCGATGCCCAGCGCGGCCACCAGCTCGGCGGTCCGCCCGGCCAGTGCCTGCGCCCCGACCAGCGCGGTGACCTGCGCGTGTCCGATGAACGCCGCCTGTTCGGCGAAGCCCCGGTCGGTGCGCACGAACACCATTCGGCAGCCGGCCAGGTGGACGGCGATGCTCAGCAGCACCGCCTCCGGGCTGTTGACGGCGAGCACCGCCACTCCGTCGCCCCGGCGAACGCCGTTGGTCAGCAGGGCGTTTGCCAGCCGGAGCACGGTTCGGCCGGCCTCGGTGCCGCTGATCACCCGGGTGCCGTAGCTCAGCACGTCCTGCTCGCCGGCCCTGGCCAGCACATCCAACAGCTCCTCGGCGTACGTGGGTTGGTCGCTGCTCTGCTCGGACAACTCGTCTCCCTGGGTCTGCCGGCCGATCGCGGACGCGGGTGCGGCCGGGGGCGCGGTGGGCGCGGATGTGGTGGGCGCGGATGTGGTGGGCGCAGCCGCCGGCGCGGCGGTGCGGGCGCGCGAGCGGCGGTCGGAGCGAGGGCGGCCGGGGTGGCGCGGACGTCCGCGGAAGGGGCTGCCGCCCCGGGGATGGACGGCAGCCCTGGTCGTCGGCGGCCGTAAAAGCTCGGGCGGAAGAGCGGTGTTCACCCTAGGCAGTACCCCGAAAGAGTGTCAACATGCGTGCGCAGGCACCTAATTGCGTCTAGCATGGAACCGGCGACGGAGACGGCCGCGCGCGCCCGGAGCGCGGCGCCGCTCGACCCGCCCTGCCGCCCCGGCCCCTCACGCCGGGCGCCGCCCGCCAGCCCCGCCCCCTGGGCGGTGGACCCCGGAACCTCGCAAAGGACCCTCAGATGCCGCACCCGACACCCCCCGAGCGCGCGGTCGCGGTCGCCACGTCCGATCCGGCCACGGAGTCGGCCGCGGCGGACCCCGGCCACCCCCGGCGCTGGACGATCCTGGTCGTGGTCGGCATCGCCGGTTTCATGGCGATGCTGGACAGCACCGTGGTCAATGTCGCCCTGCCCGCCATCGAGGCCCGCCTCAAGGCGAGCGCCGGCGACCTCCAATGGGTCCTGGACGCCTACATCCTGGTCTTCGGCGGGCTCCAGCTGCTGGGCGGCCGGATGGCCGACCTGCTCGGCCGCCGCCGCACCTTCCACACCGGCCTGGTGGTCTTCGCCTGCGCCTCCGTCGCCTGCGGCCTGGCCGGCTCCCCCGCCGTCCTCATCGCCAGCCGCGCCGTCCAGGGCCTGGGCGCGGCCCTGCTCACCCCGGGCGCCCAGTCCATCGTGGTCACCGTCTTCCGGCACCCGAGGGAGCGCCGGGTCGCGCTGTCGATCTGGAGCGGCCTGTCGGTGCTCGGCGGCACGCTCGGGGTGGTCGCCGGCGGCGTCATCGTCAACTACCTCGACTGGCGCTGGGCGTTCTTCGTCAACGCGCCGATCGCGGCGGCGGTGCTCACCGGCGGACTGCTGGTGGTGCCGACGCTGCGCCCGGCGCCGGGCGGCCCGCGCCGCTCCTTCGACATCCCCGGCGCGGGCCTGGTCACCGGCGCCCTGCTGCTCCTGGTGTACGGACTGATCAGCGCCGGTGAGAAGGGGTGGCTCAGCGCCACGCCGCTCGGCTCGTTCGCGGCCTCGGCGGTGCTGTTCGGCGCCTTCGCACTGACGGAGCAGCGCAGCAACGATCCGCTGGTTCCGATGCGGCTGCTCACCCAGGGCTCGCTGCTGTTCGGCTCGGTCGGCCTGATGCTCACCTGGGCGGGCCAGATCTCGATCTTCTTCATGGCCAGCCTCTACCAGCAGCAGGTGCTCGGCTTCAGCCCGCTCAAGGCCGGGCTCGGGATGCTGGCGATGGGGTGCCGGCCCTGGTCGTGGTCGTGGTACTGCCGCGGATCGTCGGCCGCTGGTCCCCGCAGTGGCTCTACCCGGTGGGCGCGGTGCTCTTCCTGGCCGGCACCCTGGCGCTCACCCGGCTCAGCGCGCACGGCTCCTACCCCGGCGAGCTGCTCCCGGGGCTGGCACTGATCGGCTTCGCCATGCCGCTGTGCTTTGTCCCGCTGCTGACCATGGGCGTGACCGACGTGCCGCCCGCCGACTCCGGACTGGCCTCCGGCCTGCTGCGGACCATCAGCCAGGCGGGCTCCGCACTCGGCATGGCCACCGTGATCACCCTGGCCCTGGGCCACGCACGGAAGCTGACCGCGCTGGGACAGTCGGCGCCGCAGGCGCTGACTGCCGGCTTCCGCTGGGGCTTCATCGCCACCAGCGCCGTCGCGCTGGCCAGCGTGCTGCTCAGCCTGGCCTTCCTCGTCCGCTCACGCGCCGCGAAGCAGTGACCACCGGGCGGTGCCGGGCGTTACCCCAGCATGGTGACCCGCATCGGCATCTGCTCCGGCCCGCACGAAGGAGAGATCTTCCTCCTCGACCTGGACGGCGGCCGGACCCCGCCCGCCGAGCAATGGATCGACGGCCTGCGGCACGCTCTTGAGCGCGGCAGTACCGACGACGGCCTCAGCGACGGCTGGCACTACTGCCCGCGCGCGGAACCCGCACAGGTGTACGTCAGACCGGCCGGACAAAGGCCGCCAGACGACCCGTCCGCACCCTGAACCCGGAGCACACGGCCCCGTACCGGCTCCCGCAGCACTCGCCGTCGGCGAGCCGTCTCCCAAGCCCCGGCCTTCCGCCGGCGCTGCTGCCCGGCAGGTGCTCTTCACGTGGTCATGGCGAGCATCCCCCACGGCGGCTCCCGGCACCGGGCCCGGGCGCTCTTCGGCAGCGCGGAGCAGTAGACGCAATGCGAAGGGACCTGTCGACGCGGTGCCAAGGCGGCGGCTCGGCGTGGGGGCATCATCTGGAGGAGAGCGGAGCCGCAATCCGCCTTCCTTTCGTGTCGGACCGATCGGCTGAGCACCGATCGGCTGAGCGTGGAGGATCGGCACGGGTCAGCGGCCGGGCGGCCCGGGGGGTAGGCCAGGCCGGTCGGTCGGCTGCCCTGCCCAGGCCACGGAATCAAGGCGATCAGCTTGCTACGGGGGGACACCGTGCTGGAGACACTGGGACTGACCAAGGCCGCGTGCGCTGTTTACCAGGCCATGCTCAACCATCCTGCCGACGGCGTCGACGGTCTCGCCGGACGCACCGGTCTGCCCTCCGCGCAGGTGCGCGACTGCCTGGACGAGCTTGCCCGGCTCATGCTCGTCCGCGCCTCCAGCGAGCGCCCCGGTCTGATGCGGGCGGTCGCCCCCGAGATCGGTCTGGCTGACATGATCACCCGCCAGGAAGCCGACCTGGCCTCCCGCCAGGCCCACCTCGCCGCCTCCCGGGCCGCCGTCACCCGCCTTGTCGCCGCACGCGCCGACACCCGCCCCGCGCACGGCGAGCGCCTGCTGGGCATGGACGCCATCCAGACCCGCCTGGAGCAGATGGGCCGCGCCGCCACCACCGAGATCCTCGGCGTCCACCCCGGAGCCAGCCAGCGCCCGAGGACCTGGCGGCCGGGCGTACCGCAAACGCCGAATCCATCGCCCGTGGCGTCACCATCAAGTCCCTCTACCAGGACAGCACCCGCAACGACCCGCACACCACCGCCTACGCCCACTGGCTCCTCAGCCTCGGCAGCGAGGTGCGCACCGGCCCCGTCCTGCCCCAGCACCTGGTCATCGTCGACCACACTCAGGCCCTGGTCCCGATCGACCCCGCCGACAGCCGCAAGGGCGCCCTGCACGTGACCGAGCCCGGCATTCTCAGCGCCCTCACCGAACTCTTCGAGCAGGCCTGGAACACCGCCGTCCCGCTGGGCGCCACCCGCGCCGAAGACCCCGCCACCGGCCTGACCGACACCGAACGCGAACTCCTGCGCCTGCTCGGCAGCGGCCGCACCGACGAAGCAGCCGGACAGCGTCTGGGCTTGTCCAGCCGCACCGTCAGTCGCTACATGGCTTCCATCATGGAACGCCTCGGCGCCAGCAGCCGCTTCGAAGCCGGCATCAAGGCCGCCCAGAGGGGCTGGCTCTGAACGGCCTCGGCCCACGCGGCCGACCCGCCGCGGACACGCACGTCGTTCAGCTCCCGCCGCCTCCCCACGGCCCGCGAAACGTCCGCATCAGCCGATGAGTTGACACGACGTCAATTCGTATCGGCGGCAGGCGACCGTCACGCCTGATCCGGGAAGAGGCTGCGCACGACATGCAGGGTGTCCGCGTACTCCCGCACCGAGGCTATCCGTCCGTCCCGGACCGTGAAGATCCCGGCGCACCGGTTGTCGTAGACGGCGCCGTTGCGGGCGGTCGCCTTGGACGTCCACTCGGCCAGCACCTGCTCGCCCTCGGCGAAGGCGTTGACCAGCGCCACCTCGGCTCCCGTGCCCGGGGCGAACAAGGCCCCGGCGCCTCCCAGGAATTCGTCGACGATGGTGTCCCGGCCCCGCCAGACACGGCCGAGAACCGGGACTTCACCCAGGTAGTGCCAGCTGGCGTCCTCGGCGAAACTGTCGCGGATGACCGCCATGTCGCCGTTGCGCACAGCCTCGACATAGCGGACAACGACGGCCCTCGGGTCGGAATCCAGGTTGTCGGTGTTCATGATGTGCTTTCCTTTCAAGGGAGTTGCTCAGACAGGGCCCGGACGACGCGGCCGCACGCGACGCCCGCACAGGGCGGTGGGGGCATCCGCCGTGCTGCGCGCTCACCCCGGAAATCCGCACCCACGCGAGCCCTTGACGCATGCCCCTCCCCGCCGGACCCGACCATGATCATAGTCCGACGCTCCCTCATATGTGTTGGCCGGCAGCACCTTTCTCCCTCCTTGCCCCGGGGGCGGAAACTCCCTCATCCCGGCGGCTGAGCCGCCACACGCAGCCCAACGGCCCCGACCGGCGCCTGTCCAGGTGGTTGGCATGCTCGCAAGATGACGTCTGCTTCGAACCTGGCACGTCTGCGACACCGGGAAGCCCCAACGGCAACCGGACGAAGCGTCACCGCGGGACGCGAGACCGGAGCACTTCACCCGTCCCTTCTCCAGCAGAGGCCCACTGCCATGATCCGCACCCGTCTCGCCCAGGCCGCCGCGGTCGCCGCCCTGACCACCGCCACCGCCCTGCTGCTCCCCACAGCCGCCCTCGCCGCCGCCGCACCGGCCTCGACGGTCGCATTGCCCCCGGTGGCAGTACCGCCGGCCCGAGGTCCTCCTCGATGGCCCGGGCCGGCTCCGTACAGGAGCCGAGCGGTGTCGGCGGGCACGGTGTCCAGCACATCGCTGCCGCTCTCAGCCGACGGGCCGGCGATAGACCTGCCGTGAACCGCCTTCGGGGCCCGGAGCCACGATTTCGGCGGGAGCGAAGCCCAGACTCTCGTAGAAGACCCGCGCCCCGCTGGCCACGGCGCCCGGATGGTCCGCCCCGAAGGTGACCACCTCGATGCTGCCCGGTCCGTCTACGAGGCTGCGCACCGCCTCCGCCATCAGCGCCCGGCCCACGCCCTTCCCACGCTCGCGCTCCGAGACGACCAGCCAGTGAACGTGACAGGTCGTGGCCTTCACGCCGAACAGGAGGCCGCCGAGCAGACCCGGCTCCGAGGACACGGCGACAAGCGCCATGGACCGGCGAATGTGCTTGTCCACCGAGGCACGGAAACCGGGATCCCCGACCATCGGACCGAACCAGTGCTCCACCTGGGCCCCAGGCCCAGGAAGCCCGCGCTGTCCTGCTCACCCGCACGTCTGATGATCATCCGAGCAGTCTGACAGCGACAGGGCAGTACTGACTGCCAGCCTTTCGGCGAAGGCACGAGCGGCCGCGAGGTCGTCGGCGTCGGGTCGGGTCTTGTTGATGCCGCCGACCAGCTTGAAGGGAAGCCAGGTGTCGAAGCCGCGGCACGAGAAGGTCCCGACCACCTCGAAGCCCTTCTGCTCAAGCCCCCGCTCCAGAGGCCGGGTGAAGGGCCGAAACCCTGGTTCGGGCAGCCCACTGGTGGCGAACACAAACGCCCTGCCCCGTTCCGTCTGCGGCACCGACCGTACGAACTCCCGCAGCTGCGGATGGAACCTCCCCGAGAAGATCCCGGAGCCGAACCCGACGAGGTCGCAGTCGGCCAGCTCTGCCGGGTCGACCTCTCCGGGTTCCACGACCCGCGCCGACAGGATCCGCCCCATGACGTCGGCGACCCGCCTCGTGTTGCCGTGAGACACAGAGGCGCAGACGATGACTGCCTTCATGATCATTCCCCTTCCAGGTCAGGATTCCCGTGCGGTGCCGACCGGTCCGCGGCGCAGCGGATCGGGCGCACCCAACAGGTAGACAGGGCAGGGCCGGAGGATGTGACATCGCCGGTCGGCAGCCGGGTGGTGGGCGGGGGCGCGACAGGGGCGGGTGGCGGCGGCGCCGGAACGGCCGCTCGGGCCGACGGGTACAGGGGCGCACACCGGGCCAGGATCACCGAGCCCGGCCCGGACCACCGGGTGAGAAATTATAGTTCTGTCGATCATTGGGTACGCTGGCGACGTGGCACTGAAACGAACCTCGCTCCCGCGTACCGCCGAGGCGGTCGCGCTTGCCGAGCTGCGCGACGCGATCGTGCGCGGCGACCTGGCCCCGGGGGCCCAGATCCGTCAGTCCGCCGCCGCCCAGGAGCTGGGCATCAGCATCATCCCGCTGCGGGAGGCCCTGAAGACCCTCGCCGGGGAGGGCATCGTCACCTATGTCCCCAACGGGGCTACTCGGTCACCGAGTTGGACGCGGGCGACGTCGACGACATCTTCCAGCTCCGTGAGCTGCTGGAGCACGTGGCGGAAGCGAACGCCGCCGCGCGGCTTCAGCCGGTGGACATCGCGGCGATGCGCGCGGCCGTGGAGCGGCAGCGCGCCACGACGGACCCGCAGGACATGATCACCAGCAATCGGCGCTTCCACTTCTCCCTGCTCGACCGCTGCGACAACCAGTGGCTGCTGCGCTTCGTCGGGCAGCTCTGGGAGGCGTTGGAGCCCCACCGGGCGCTGTCCTACCGCAGGGGCGCCGCCGCCGGAGACAGCAGGCGGGCCGAGGCGATCATCGCCGAGCACGAAGCGATCGTCACGGCTTTCGAGGAGGGCGACACGCCTCGGGCGCTCCACCTGCTCGCCGAGCACCGGCGCGAGGGCCGGGCGGACTTCCAGCGGCTGCTGTACCCGGCGGACCCGGACCGGCAGTAGGCGCGCCCCCGGCCCGCGCGCATCGCGCAGGCCGGGGCGTGGATCCTGACGGTGTTTTCGCTCCCGTGGGGCTTCCCCCGATCTCCCCGTCGAAGCTCGCCGTCGTCACCAGAACCTCGGCCCGACGTACCGTCGCGGAGCCGGACAGGGTTCGGCCTGACGGGCGAGCTGCCCGGCCGCCCACGGGCGGGAGCCCTCGAAGCGGTCGTAGTGCCCGTGGGTGATCCGTTCGGCACCGGCGCCGTGCCGCGCCTCGGCCCGGTGCAGACTCCCGGGCCCACGACCAGGGCCCGACCGCGTTTCTCCAGGCGGACACAGGCACGCCCGGATCTGCTGGGCTTCATCTCCCCCGCGTTCCCTCTCCCCCCACGCACAGAACCCTGGCAGGTGCCCAGGCGCCTCTGGCCCGCCACGTCGGGCCCGCCTCTAGACAAATATAGATGTTATTTTTCTAATAACGAGGCCGAGCCACCCCCTCCGATGGAGAAGAACGAGGTGAGTGCGTGATGACCGCACCGACGCCGACGACCCACCGCCGGCCGACCGACCCGCAGGGCCCTACCGGGCAGCTGGCCACATGGCTGGCGGATACCTCGCTGGAGCAGATTCCCGACTCCGTCCGGGAGCGGGCCGCGCACCTGGTGCTCGACGGGCTCGGCTGCGCGCTGGTCGGCGCGCAGCTGCCCTGGTCGCGTACCGCGGTCGCGGGCGTGCTGGCCCTGGAGGGTGCCGGTGATGTGCCGGTCATCGGCTGGGGCCGCACCACGAGCGCACCGGCCGCGGCCGTGCTCAACGGCACCTTCATCCAGGGCTTCGAGCTGGACGACTACTTCGCGCGCGCCCCGCTGCACAGCACCTCCCTGGTCCTGCCCGCGCTGCTGTCCACCGCCGCGCAGTTGAAGACGGTGAGCGGGGCGCAGTTCCTGCGGGCGACGGTCCTGGGCTTCGAGACCGGTACCCGGGTCGGCCTGGCGCTGCACGGCTCGCAGATGCTCTCCCGCGGCTGGCACTCCGGCTCGGTGTTCGGCACGCACGTAGCCGCGGCCGCCTCCGGGGTGCTGCGCGGTCTGGACGCGGCCGCGTTCGAGGACGCGCTGGGCCTGGCGGGCACCCAGTCAGCGGGGCTGATGGCCGCGCAGTACGAGGCGATGTCCAAGCGGATGCACCACGGCTTCGCCTCCCGCAACGGCTTCTACGCCGCGGGTCTCGCGCAGGCCGGGTACACCGGCATCAAGCGGGTCTTCGAACGCCCCTACGGCGGCTTCCTGTCCACCTTCGGCGAGGGCCACGACCCCGACGCGTCCCAGATCACCAAGGGACTGGGCGAGGAGTGGCACACCCGGGAGATCACGGTGAAGGTCCACGCGGCGATGGGCGGCCTGCACCCCGCGATCGACGCGGTGCTGGCCATGACCGCCGACCGCGTGCTGGACGCCGCCTCGGTCGAGTCGATCCGGGTCGAGGTCCCCGACGCGATCTACCACCACGGCTGGTGGGAGCCCGAGCGGCCGCTGACCACGATCGGCGCGCAGATGAACATCGGCTACGCCGTCGCCGCGGCGCTGCTGGACGGCCAGGTGCGGCCCGAGCAGTTCACCGACGCCCGCGTGAACGCCGACGACGTGTGGGAGCTGATCGCCCGCACCGAGGTCGCGCTGGTCGACGAGCCGCAGGACAGCAGCTGGACCGTGGCCGGCTACAACACCCGCGTCACGCTGGGGCTGTGCGGCGGCGAGGTGCTCACGCACGCCCTGAACCTGCCGCACGGCGGTCCGGGCGTCCGCTGACCAACGCCCGAGGTCCGGGAGAAGTACCAGGCGCTGACGGCGCTGGTGCTCGATCCCGCCCGCGCCGCCCGGATCCAGGAGCTGGTTCTGGGCCTGGAGCAGGCCGACGATCTGGGCGAGCTCCTGGACCTGCTTGCCGCTCCCGCCCGCGGCTTCCTCGACTGACCCTCCACCCGCCCGATCCGAGGAGTAGCCATGCCTCCCGCCCTGCCCGGCCGCGACGCGGCCTCCTCCCCCGGCGCGCGCCTGCGGGCGCTGCTCGCCGAGGGCGGCCTGATCACCGCGCCCGGCGTGTACGACGGCCTGAGCGCTTCCCTGGTGGCCCGCACCGGTTTCAGCGCCGCCTACCTGACCGGCGCCGGGGTCGCGGTGGCCGGCTTCGGCCTGCCCGACATCGGCCTGCTGACCGGCACCGAGATGGCCGAGCGTGCCCGGATCGTGGCCGCCGCCCTGGACGGCATCCCGCTGATCGCCGACGCGGACACCGGCTACGGCACCGCGCTGAACGTGGTGCGCACCGTGCGGGAGTACGAGCGCGCCGGGGTGGCCGCGATCCAGCTGGAGGATCAGGCGTTCCCCAAGAAGTGCGGGCACCTTCCCGACAAGGAACTCGTCCCCGCGGGCGAGTTCGCCGCCAAGCTCGCCGCCGCTCTCGACGCGCGCACCGACCCGGACCTGCTGATCGTCGCACGTACCGACGCCCGCGGGCCGCTGGGCCTCGCCGAGGCCGTCAGCCGCGCCAACCGCTACGCCCGCGAGGGCGCCGACATCGTCTTTGTCGAGGCCCCGCAGAGCGTGCGGGAGATCGAGCAGATCGCCGCCGAGGTCCGCGACGTCCCGCTGCTGATCAACATGGTGCAGGGCGGACTGACCCCGGACACCGCACCCGAGCGGCTGGCCGGGCTCGGCTACCGCATCGCCATCCACCCCGGCGCGCTGCTGGGTCCGGTGGTGCTGGCCGGCTTCGAGTCGCTGGCACGTCTGGGCGGCACCCTGCCCCGGGATCTGACCCCCGGCCCGCAGGGCCTGTTCGAGCTGGTGGGCCTGCGTGAGTGGTCCGCCATCGGCGAGCGCCACCGCTTCACCGTGGAAGGGGCCGGTGCCTGATGGGCATGACCATGATTGAGAAGATCCTCGCCCGCAAGGCGGGCCTGGAGCAGGTGAGCGTCGGTCAGACCGTCGTCTGCGAGGTCGACCTGACCGTGATGATCGACCTGCAGTTCGCCACCGGCTGGGTCCAGCCGCTGCGGATCAGCAATCCGGACCGGGTCGCCGTGATCATGGACCACGCCGCCGTCCGGCGCCCTCGGTCCACGACGCGGCGGGCGGCGCCCGGGCCCGCGCCTTCGTCGCCGACTTCGGCATCGAGAAGTTCTACGACGTGGGCCGGCACGGCATCTGCCACCAGGTCATCGCGGAGAACGGGCTGGCCCGGCCCGGTGAGGTCCTGGCCTGCACCGACTCGCACACCTGCGCCGCCGGCGCCTACAACACCGCCGCCCGCGGCCTGGGCCCGGCCGAGGTGTACTCGATCCTGTGCACCGGCAGGACCTGGTTCCAGATCGCGCCGACCATCCGCTACGAGTTCACCGGCACCAGGCCCGCCGCCGTCTCCGGGAAGGACATCTTCCTGCACATCGCCGGTACCTGGGGCGACGCCACGAACCAGAGCCTGGAGTTCGGCGGACCGGGGCTCGGCTCGATCCCGATGAACGACCGGCGCACCATCGCCACCCAGGGCGCGGAGATCTCCGCCGACTACTCCACCTTCCCCATCGACGACCTGGCCCGCGACTTCCTCGCCGAGCACGGCGCCGGCCCCGGCTCCTACCGGGCAGCCGCCCCCGACCCCGACGCCGGGTACGCCGCTGTGCGCACCGTCGACCTGGACTCGCTGGTGCCCTATGTCGCCCGGCCGGGCACCGTCAGCCGCAACGCGCTGCCGGTCACCGAGATCGAGCAGCGCCCGGTCAACCAATGCTTCATCGGCTCGTGCGCCAACGGGCAGCTGGAGGACCTGGCGATCGCCGCCGGGATCGTCCGGGGCCGCCGGGTCGCCCCCGGGGTGCGGCTGCTGGTCACCCCCGCCTCCCAGGAGGTGTACCGCCTGGCGATGCGGGCGGCTACCTCCAGGACCTGGCCGACGCCGGCGCGGTGGTCACCAACTCCACCTGCGGCGCGTGCTTCGGCTACCACATGGGGCTGCTGGGGCCGGGCGAGGTCTGCCTGACCTCCTCCACCCGCAACTTCACCGGCCGCATGGGCAGCCCGGACGCGGAGATCTACATGGCCTCCCCCGCCACCGTCGCCGCCTCGGCCCTGACCGGCCGCGTCACCGATCCGCGCACCCTCCCGACGGGAGCACCGCACTGATGGACACCCTGGTCACCGGACGCGTCTGGGTGGTGGGCGACAGCGTCACCACCGACGCGATGTACCCGGCGTTCGCGATGAAACTGCCCGTGCCCGAGGCCGCCCGGCACATCTTCTACGAGCTGCGGCCCGGGTGGACCGACCAGGTCCGGCCCGGCGACATCGTCGTGGCCGGCCGGAACTTCGGCCTGGGGTCCTCGCGCCCCGTGGCCGCGCTGTTCCGCGAGCTGGGCGTGGCCGCGCTGGTCGCCGAGGAGTTCAACTCACTGTTCCTGCGCAACGCCATCAACCACGGCCTGCCGGCCCTGACCGTCCCCGGCGTCACCGCGGCCTTCGCCGACGGCGACACGGCCCGGCTGGACTTCGCCGAGGGCTGGATCGAGCACACCGGCGGCGGCACCCGTCTTGCGGGCGGCGCGCTGCCGCCCATGGTGCTCGACATCCTCGCCGCCGGCGGAATCCTGCCCAAGCTCGCCCGCGAGGGCTATGTCCCGATCCCCGGCCGGGGATGACACCCACCACCTCTTTGGACCCTCACTCATGCCTCTGCTTGCTCCCGGCGTGCACAGCATCGCCACCACCAAGCGCGACAGCGCGTTCCTGGTCGACGGCGACGACGGCCTGACCCTGGTCGACGTCGGCTGGGCCGGCGCGCCCGCGGCCATCGTGGACGCCCTGGCCGAGCGCCGCCTCAAGCCGGGTGACCTCAAGCGCATCGTCATCACCCACGCGCACCCCGACCACGTGCAGGGCGCGGCCGAGATGCGGCGCCTCAGCGGCGCGCCGATCCTCATCCACCACGCCGACGCGCCCTGGCTGGAGCACAGGCACGTCCCGGCGGCGGGGCTCCGGCGCGCTGGGCCGCTTCGTGGACCGGCTCCCCAAGCTCCACTGGGAGCCCTTCACCGCGGACGCCACCGTGACCGACGGCGAGCTGATCGAGGGCTCGGGGCTGCGCGTGATCCACACGCCCGGCCACAGCCCGGGCCATATCGCGCTGCACCACGGGAGCACCGGCACGGTGCTGGTGGGCGACGCGGTCTTCAACCGCGGCGGGCTCGACCTCGGGCGGCCGGCGTTTGCCGCCGACCCCGCGCTGCGTGCCGCGGCGCTGGCGCGTCTGCCCGGGGACCTCCGCGCCATCGGCTTCGCCCACGGCGCCGACATCGACGACGCCGCGGGCGCCGACGCCTTCACCGCGTTCGTCCGCGGCCTGGACCGCGCCGCGGCCTGACCCGCCCGCGCCCGGCGCCCGGACTCCCGCTCCCGTGCACACGCCCGGTGCCCGGATTCCGGCAGCGCGGTGGAGCACGGAGGGTCCGGGGAACGGGCGGCGGCGCGAATACCAGCGGGGACGGCTGTGCGGGAGCTCCACGAAGGCGGCCGGGGCCCGCCGGGAGGCCACGGACAGGTCGGGCACCGTCCGCTGCCGCGCGTCAGCCCCCGTCCTGGGCCCGGAGCTCGTCCAGGGTCTCCTGGAAGCTGCGGATCAGCGCGGCCAGGCCGGTCTCGAACGCCCGCTCGCGGTAGTCGGGCGGGGCGTTGCGCAGCGGCCCGAGCCCTGGCGGGAGTGCCTCGTCCGCCCAGACATCGTCGTGCGGGCGGTTCGGGTGGAGTGCGGAGCCGATCAGCAGGTACTCGATGGACTTGACGACCGAGAGCACCTGCTCCTCCGGCCAGCCCCGCGGCGCGCAGCATGGCGAAGGCGCTGGCGTAGCCCTGGAGGGCCGCGACCGACTCGGCGGGCCGGGAGGCGAACAGCGGGACCATGTTCGAGTGGCGGGCGAGGGTGGAGCGGTATGAGCGGGCCCAGGCGTCCAGGGCGGCGGTCCACGGCTGGACGCCGGGGTCGAGGTCCGACTGCGGGGCGAGTCGTCCGGCGACCACCTCGGCGCCAAGCGCCCGGAGCTCCTGCCGCTCTGATGCCGACGCGGCTGCCCACGCCATCGCGTGGGCACGGACACCGCTGCTCACCGGACAGCGCTGTGAGCGAGGCGCCTCGGGCCGGGAACCTCCCCTGGCCGGGCCGGACAGTGGTTGCTCCGTGTGACCATGGCGTGCCACTCATGGGTGATTCCGGGCACAGGGGGCGGCGGAGGGTGTCCTTCCGTGCCACCGTGGAGGGTGCCGTCCGGTCGGGCGGGGCGGCCCGTCGACCGGGCCGCCGCCGGAGGAAGGACAGAGCCGATGACCCGGACCGCGCACGAGGCCCTCCGCGGGATCCGCCACGAACTCGCCCCGGCGGAGCGGGAGAACCGCCTGCTGCCGCTGATCGAACAGGGCCGGGCGCCCCTTGGCCTGCTCGGTGAGCTCGGCGCGCAGCAGCACCGGATCATCACCAGCGACCGCCGCAGCCTGCTGGTGCTGGCCGCCCGCTGCGCCGACTCCCCCGCCGGGGGCTACTTCGGCCGACTCGCCGAGGGCGAGTCGGCCGCCCTCGCCGCGCTCGCGGGCTTCACGAGCGCCTGCGGGCTGGACGCGGCCGCGGTCCGCGCCCGCGAGCCGCTGGCCGGCTGCCAGGCCTATCCGGGGTGCCTGGCCTGGCTGGCACTGAACGGCGAGCCGACCGCCGTCGTGCTCGCGCTGACCGCCAACTTCGCCGCCTGGGGCGCCTACTGCGGCAGAACCGCGCAGGCCCTGCGCGAGCACTACGGCTTCGACCCGGCCGGCTGCGCGTTCTTCGACTACTTCGCCGCGCCCGCACCCGAGTTGGAGGACGAGGCGCTCGCCGTGGTCACCGCCGGGGGGCTGACCCCGGAGCAGCTCACCGAGGGCCGTCGCTACGGCCGGCTGCTGCAGAGCTACGAGTTGATGTTCTGGAACACCATCGCCGACCTCGCTCCGGCCTGAACGCACCCGCCCGCCGCAGGACTGCTGCCCGGCGGCGCATTCAGCCGACGGCTTCCTGCCCGCTGCCGCCGTCCCGGGCGGTCGGGACGTCGATGGCGTGGAGATCCTGGGGAATGTCGAACTCGGTGCTCTGGCCGTGGGTGACCCGGCGGACCTCGCTGTTCAGCAGGATCTGTCCGACATGGTCGAGGACGCCGCGGGCGAGAGCGTGGTGGTCCTCGCCCCGGTTGAGGCGCTCCTCCCACCGGGCGGCCCGGGCCAGGACCTTGTCCCACCGGCTGGTGGGTACCTGCATCCAGTCGGAGGTCTGCGGGCCGACCATGGCCCGCGCCAGCGCCGGGACCGCGCCGTGGGATCCGGGCGGGGTGATCCGGTGGTAGAAGTCCAGCAGGGAGCCGGTGAGCGCGACGCCCTCGGCCGAGGGCCGAGGTGCGGGGCGCCATCGCCGCCCAGGTCAGGCGGGCCTGCTCCAGGGTCTCCGGGATCGCCTCCGGCCGCAGGCCGAGCATCACCCCGACCACGCGCCAGGTAGTAGTAGTAGTCCTCCGCCTCCTGCGCGGTGCAGCGCACCCCGATGCGTTCCATGCCCTCAAGGACGGTCACCGAGAAGATCAGGGTGGCCCCGAGCAGGTCCTCCTGGCAGATCGGGACTCCGTGCCGCGCGACGTCCCAGTGGCGCTCACGCAGCAGGAGCTGGCGCACCGCGGCGTGGATGAGGCGGACCTTCTGGATCGCGGGGACCAGCTGCCCGTGCGGGCCCAGCGGGTCCCTGGCCATCATGTGCAGCAGGAACTGGGTGGTCTCGGACAGTCTGCGGTGCGGATGGTCGAGCCGGTGCGTGGTGTGCAGCAGCTTCGCACCCACCGGCGAGGCATAGCTGGAGACCATGCCGCCCAGCGACAGGGCGGAGGCCACATGCACGCCGTCATGCCGGAAGAACCGGTGGACACGCGTGATCCGCGCCGGGTCCACCCAGGCGGGGACCGGGTTGGTCGCGGTCAGGTAGTCGCGCAGCACCGGCGGCAGGTCGTCCTGCACCTGCTGGTCGTTGCGCCGCAGGCTGTGCAGGACCTGGTTGGCGTGGGCGATCTCGCCCGAGTCGAGCAACTCGGCCACGACCCGGTCGGCCAGGGGATCGCCTTCGCCGCGCAGGGTCTCGGGTGGGATCGTGGGCTGCTCCACAGCGGGGTACTCCGCTCTCCGGGGGCGGCCCGGCCTGGTGCCGACCGCGTGCACAGACAGCTTGTCCAGCCCGGGGGGCGGGCGGAGCCCCGAACCCGGCAGATCATCCAATGGAGTGAAAGACCGAGAACCGGCCCACGCTGCCGCCGCTCCGGCCCGGCGGCCCGGCGACAGGCGGGTCCCGGGCGCGCCGGCACCCCGCGGCTGAGGTGCGGGAGGAGCGGATCGGCGGCAGGGTGGTGGTGGAGCCCTGCGCCCGCCCGTCCGCCGCGTCCGGCCGGCCGCACACTCCCGCCGGGCCACCGCAGAAGTCATGGCGACGCAGACGAGAGGAATGGTGCAGATGACCTCCGCGCAGCAGCCCGGTTCCACGCAGCAGCCCAGTGGGCGGCAGTCCGGCAGCGGGACGGCCCAGATCGGGGTGACCGGCCTGGCCGTGATGGGCCGCAACCTGGCCCGCAACTTCGCCCGCAACGGCTACACCGTCGCCGTGCACAACCGGACCGCGTCCAAGACGCAGGAGCTGGTGCGGGACTTCGGCCACGAGGGTGCCTTCGTTCCTGCGGAGAGTCCCGAGGAACTGGTCGCCGCGCTGCAGCGGCCGCGGCGGCTGATGATCATGGTCAAGGCCGGACAGCCGACGGACGCCGTCATCGAGGAGTTCGCCCCGCTGCTGGAGGACGGCGACATCCTCATCGACGGCGGCAACGCCCACTTCGCCGACACCGCCGCGTCGGGAGCGGGACCTGCGCGAACGCGGCATCCACTTCGTCGGCACCGGCGTCTCCGGGGGCGAGGAGGGCGCCCTGCTCGGACCGAGCATCATGCCGGGCGGCTCGGTGGAGTCCTACCAGTCGCTGGGGCCGATGCTGGAACGCATCGCGGCCAAGGCGGACGACGGCTCCGCCTGCGTCACCCACATCGGCCCGGACGGTGCCGGCCACTTCGTGAAGATGGTGCACAACGGCATCGAGTACGCGGACATGCAGCTCATCGCCGAGGCCTACGACCTGCTACGACAGGCGCTGGGGCTGCCGCCCGAGCAGATCGCCAAGGTCTTCCGCGGCTGGAACGAGGGCCGGCTGGACTCCTACCTGATCGAGATCACCGCACAGATCCTGGACCACCAGGACCCGGTCACCGGGAAGCCGTTCATCGACATCGTCCTGGACCAGGCCGAGCAGAAGGGCACCGGCCGCTGGACCGTGCAGACCGCCCTCGACCTGGGCGTCCCGGTCAGCGGCATCGCCGAGGCGGTCTTCGCCCGCTCGCTGTCGGGCCACGCCGACCTGCGTTCCGCCGCCCACGGACTGCCGGGACCCACCCCGACGATGCTGGACAGCGCCGCCTACGACCGCTTCGCCGAGGACGTGGAGCAGGCGCTGTACGCCTCGAAGATCGTGGCCTACGCCCAGGGCTTCCACCAGATCGCCGCCGGAAGCGCCGAATACGGCTGGGACATCGACCTGGCCGATGTGGCCGCCATCTGGCGGGCGGGCTGCATCATCCGCGCCACCTTCCTGGACCGCATCCGGTCCAGCTTCGCCGCGCGCCCGGACCTTCCGATCCTGCTGATCGACGACTCCTTCGCCGAGGCCCTCAAGGGCGCCCAGGGCTCCTGGCGCCGGGTCGTCTCCACCGCCGCCGAGCTCGGCATCCCCGCGCCGGGCTTCTCCTCCGCCCTGAACTACTACGACAGCCTCCGCGCGGAGCGCCTGCCGGCGGCGCTCACCCAGGGCCAGCGCGACTACTTCGGCGCGCACACCTATCGCCGCACCGACCGTCCGGGGAGCTTCCACACCCTCTGGGCCACGGCGGACCGCCAGGAGGAGCAGACGGGCTGAGCCCCGGCGCCGGATCCGGCCGCCCGGACCCTCTGCCGGCGGGTAGGAGGGCCCCGGGCGGGCCTGGGCGCGAGCCGGTGACGGGAAGATGCGCACCGGCCCACCGCGCCCCGGTGGGCCAGCACGCGCACCTGAGGTGACCGCGGCAGCGGGCCCGCACCGGGGTCGGCGCCGGGGCCCGCACCGGGCGGTCAGCGCGTGGTGTCCTGGTGCTGCCCCGCGCCGGGGCCGGCGGCGTCCGGGGCCGCTTCGGGCGCCCCGTGCTCCAGGGGCGGCACCGCCGCCCTGGACCGGCGGCGGAACAGGAACGCGCCCAGCGCCGCCACCAGGCAGGCCAGGCCGCCCACGGCGATCCCGGTGCGCGGATCCGACAGCGCGATGATCCAGCCGACCAGCGGGCCGCCGATCGGCGTGGTTCCCTGGAAGGCGACCTGCCAGAGCGCGATGACCCGGCCGCGCATCTCCGGCCTGGCGGACAGCTGGATCGTGGAGTTGCCGATCGCGATGAACGACACACTCGCCCAGCCGACGAAGAGCATCGCCACACAGGCCAGGGCGAAGAGCGGGGCGAATGCGCCGACCAGCATGGCGATGCCGAAGCCGGTGGACGCGACGATCATGGGGCGCAGTCCGGTCCGCCCGCGTGCGGCGGTGAACAGCCCGCCGACGACCGCGCCGACCCCGGTGGCGGCGGTCAGGAAGCCGTACGCCTCCGAGCCGCTGTGGAAGGTGTGCGAGGCGAAGACCGGCAGGGTGACCTGGAACTCGTAGGCGAGCAGCCCCACCACGGCCATCATCGCCAGCGGCACGGCGATGGTGGGCACGCTGGCCGCGTAGCGCAGCCCGTCGCGCAGCTGGCGCGGGGCGCGCGGGGCCGGCGGGCTCGGACGCAGCGCGGAGCGGTCCATCATCAGCAGCGAGGTCACCACGGCGACAAAGCTGCCCGCGTTCAGCAGGAAGCAGATGCCGGTGCCCACGGTGGCGATCAGCACGCCGCCGACCGCGGGCCCGATCGCACGGGCGGCGTTGACGGTCACCGAGTTGAGGGTGATCGCGTTGCGCAGTTCCTCCTTGCCCACCATCTCCCGGACGAAGGACTGCCGGGCCGAGTTCTCGAAGGCGTTGTTCAGCCCGAGGACGACAGCCAGGACGCAGACCTCCCAGAAGCGCACCGCGCCGAGGACGGTCAGCAGTCCGAGCACCAGCGCCTGGACCCCCATGGCGGCCTGGAGACCGAGCATCAGCCGCCGCTTGTCGGCGCGGTCCGCGATCACCCCGCCGTACGGGCCGAGCAGCAGCACCGGCAGTGTCTGCAGGGCGACGGCCAGGCCCAGGGCGGTGCTGGAGTGGGTCAGCGTCAGCACCAGCCAGGACTGCGCCGCCATCTGCATCCAGGTACCGATGAGCGACACCGACTGCCCGGCGAAGTAGATACGGTAGTTCGGAACCTTGAGCGAGGAGAAGGTCACTCGCCAGAAACCGCCGGACTGCCGATCCACTTCCACCGTTCCTCGGGACGCGCGACAGCGCGGCCAGGAGCAGGCCGCCACCGCACCCACCCTAGCGAGGCGATCACCTCCCCGCCGACCGGGGGCGGCCGCTGGCCCGCTGGTTGCCGGGGGCTTGTCAGGCATGAGGGCGGCCGGTAGGGGTCCGCAGGATGCGCGCGGCCTTCGCTCCCGCCACCAGGAGGCAGCAGGAGGGAGTACGGCATACGGGGCGGGCTCACCGGGGCGGGACTCAGGAAGCACCACCGGCGCAGGCGCCGATGGGCCGCCCCCGCCCGCGGCAGAGGACGACTCACGGTCGAGGCACGTCACCGCCCGCGCGCGGTCGTCCGGACACGCGACGCCGTCGGCAACCTGACTGCTCATCTGCTCCGTACCGGGTCGGGCACGCAGCCGGCGCGGGGAGGGCGCAGACGGTCTGTGGCGGGCGGGCCACGGGTGCCCGCTCCACGTACGATGGAAATGGAATGCGGACCGGACGGCCTGGCCGACGGTCGGGGCCCTGTCCCGGTAGCGCGGCGAAGCACATTGGGAAAGGAAGTCCATGGAGAGCGCGTCCCCTGCCGAGGTGCCGAATGCGGCGCCCGGAACGGTCACCGTGCGCAGTCGGCACAGCGTCGAGCAGACCGTTGCGGAGCTTGCCGATGCGATCATCGCCCACGGCCTCACCCTGTTCGCGTCGATCGACCAGGCAGCAGCCGCCCGCGAGGCCGGACTGACCATGAATGAGATGACCCTGCTGGTCTTCGGCAATCCGCGCGCCGGCACACCCGCCATGCGCGAGCAGCCCCTGATCGGGCTCGAACTGCCGCTCAAGGCGTTGGTCTGGGCTGACGATCAGAACCGGGCCTGGGTCAGCTACCTGGACACCTCCGAGCTGGGCCACCGCTTCGGCGTCAGTGACGAGTTGGTCAAACCCCTGGAGGGAGCTGCCCGCCTCCTTGAGGCGACGCTGGCGGGCTAGCACGCCGCCCCCCTGCACCCATGGCCGTTCCAGCGCCCGCGCCGGATCCCGCACTCACGGATACCGGCAGTACCGGGCCGTCCGCCGGCTCCGGTTGCGCCGGCACCCGCTGCTCCTGATCACAGGGGCCGAGAATTCCGGCCCTGTCCTGCTTCTTCCAGGACAGGGCCGGAACCGGTACGCCGGAGGGGGTGCCGGGTCAGGTTGTCGTGCAGGTGAGGGTCGGGGCCGCGTTGGTGCCGGTGTAGCTGCCGCCGAGACCGAAGCTGGTGCTGCCCCGGCCGCGATGGCGTTGTTGTAGGCGGCGTCGGTCACCACCACCGCCTTCCCGGTCTGGGCGTAGCTGCCGTTCCAGAGGTTGGTGACGGTCTGGTTGCCGGCCCAGGTCCAGGACACCGTCCAGCTCCTGGTGGTGGCGGTTCCGGTGTTGGTGACGGTGACATTGGCGTTGAAGCCGCTGCCCCAGTCGCTGCTGATGCTGTAGGCGGCAGTGCAGCCGCCGCTGCCGGTGCCGCCGCCGGTGGACGCCGAGGTGGTGGCGGTCACGGCGGTGGAGGCGGCTGAGACATTGCCTGCGGCGTCGTACGCGTCCACCGTGTAGCTGTAGGCGGTGGAGGCGGCGAGCCCGGTGTCGGTGTAGGTCGTGCCGCTGGTCACCGTGGCCACCTTGGTGCTGCCCGGTAGACGTCGTAGCCGGTCACCCCGACGCTGTCGGTGGAGGCGGTCCAGGACAGCGAGACGCTGCCGCTGGTCGTCCCGGTGACGGTCAGCCCGGTGGGAACCGACGGCGGGGTGGTGCCGCCACCGCCCCCCGTGGTGGTACCGAGCGCCGGTAGGCGTTGGCGACGAGCTGCTGGAACTCGGCAGGGAACCACTGTCCGGCCGGGACGTCATAGCCGGGGATGGCGTCGGTGGGGTAGGTACCGCCGTTCCCGTCGGTCTGCGTGCCATTGGGTCGCAGTGGGGGTCACCGTGGGCGTGGGTGCTGGTGGGGTAGTCGCCGTCGGACTCCCCCGGAGGCTTGATCCACACAAAGGCGATGATCGGGTCACTGGCGCCGTAGGGCTGCGCGGTGGGCCTCCCCTATTCCCGCGCCGGCGATATTGCACCAGTCGCCGCGGAACGGGCGCTGGTCGATCTTGTTCGCGGCGACATAGGCAGTGGCGGTGGTCGGCGCGGAGTTGAGCGCCGTCGGCCTGGCCGGTCCGCCCCAGCCGTCGCGGGAGGTGTCGATGAGCATCCCCACCGTGCTGGGGAACCCCGCGGAGACCAGTGCGGCGTGCATGGCCTCGTCGTAGGAGTGCTCGTCGAAATAGGGGTTGTACTGGTAGAAGTTCACCGAGTCCAGCGGCGAACCACCGACCTGGAGGCTGGAGTTGGGCAGGTAGGGCTCATCGGTGGGGGTGTAGTTGGCGGTGTCGCTGATGAAGCCGTCGACGCTGGCGAAGCCGGCCGTGGTGGCCTTGGCAACCTTGGCGTACTCCTGGGCGGCCGGGGTCATGTTGCTGGACCAGCCGAGCCAGCCGGAGTGGCCGATGTCCAGGTAGGTGTAGAGGTTGGTGATCGGGTGGAGCGCGTTCAGCGCGTACTCGATACCGGACTCGTAGTAGGGCGCTGCGGTGGCGCAGGCCGGCTTGCTCTGGTTGGTGACGGTATTGGGCAGCGAGTCCGGTTCGATGATCGCGGAGATACGGAGGTTGCTGTAGGCGCTGTTCCCCAGCAGGGCCGCGATCGGGTTGATGTACTGCGTCTCGTACTCGGTCAGCCCGGCGGCGGTGGCCGGGATCTCGCCGTTGGACGCGAGGGCCGCACAGTCGCGGCCCGGCAGGTCGTAGATCACCACCTCGAACAGCACCGGGGCGGAGCTGGAGGCCGACTGCGCCTCGGCGTTGTTGAGCTGGGCCTGGAGGCCGAGGTGGGTGCTGTCGCCGGTGATCGCGCCGATGTGGTCCATCCAGATCGCGGTCTGGTAGCCCGCGACCTTGGCCTCGGCGGCTCCGGTGCTCCCGCCGTCGGCGGTGGCCTGGGCGTTGACCTCACTGACGTAGTCGGGGTTGAGGTAGGGCGTCGAACCGACGTACGGGTTGGCGACGTGGACGGCGGCGACCGGCTTGGCGGTGCCGGACCGGACGGCGGCCGCGTGGGCGGACTGGGTTCCGGCGATCGGGACGAGCATGGCGGCGCCGAGCGCGGCCACCACGGCGGCGGTTCTGATTCCACTGGGCCTGTGACGTGTCACGTTCTGGATCCCTTGGGTAGGAGGGCCGGCGGTTCCTGGGCTTTGCTGTGTCCTCTCCTGGCTTGTGCCGAATGGCTATGGGAGCGCTCCCATAGCGGCCTGCGGTGCGCCGCAGCCCGGCCTGGGGCATGACTCGTGAGAGTCGGACGAAGGACAGAACTCCCTGCGCGTGTTGCACCACTGCCCACCGGGGCGGGCATCCCGCGTGCGGCGGGGCGCCGACCGTCTCGGGCTTGATGCGATGCCGCACACGGCTGGAGGCAACCATCGGGAGCGCTCCCACTCTTACTCCGACCTGACGGCTCGTCAATACTTCTTTCGGCATACGAAAAGAAAGCTGACGCATTGTCAATCCTGCCGCCCTGTAGCTACGGTGGGCAGCGGCGACCAACGTGGGCACTCAGAGTGCCGCGGCGCCCTTGATCACCACGTCAAGGCAGTCGCGGAACAGGTCGTCGACGGTGCGGCCGTCCTGGAAGTACTCGGCGATGCCGCCCACCATCGTCGGATGCTGCTCGGTGAACGTGGCCAGGTCGAAGTCCTTCAGCGCGACGGCGTCCGGGCGGGGGCCTGCTCTTCGAGGACGTGGCCGACGGTGAAGCGTTCCACCGTCAGCACGATCACCCGGGCCTGCCGCAGCGGGACGCCCCGGACCACCAGCGTGCTCATGGCCAGCTCGGAGATCGCGGCCAGTTTGCGGCAGAGCTGGGCCGCCGACAGGACGCGCGCACCGTCCGGGTGGGCCAGCAGAGCCCGACGCAGCCGTCCGGCGAGTGCGCCCAGCCAGTCCGGCCACGGCTCTTCCGGGCCCGGCGGCGTCAGGTCGGCGAACTCCTGCTCAAGGATGGCCTCGGCGAGCTCGGTCACCAGCGCCGCCTTGTTGGGCACGTGCCAGTAGAGAGTCGGCGACTGCACGCCGAGCCGCGCGGCCAGCTTGCGGGTCGTCACGCCGTCGAGGCCCTCGGCGTCCAGCAGCGCTAGCGCCTCGTCGATGATCCGCTGTCGGTCCAATGTCAACTCGACGCACCTCCCGAGCGCACTCTATCAGTGCTAGAGTTCCTCTATCAGCGATAGAGACGTGCGTGGCCATGCACGTCGCACATCCCAGGAGGATGAGATATGGCAGCCGAACACTCGCTGCGGGATCTGCTGCATGCGGCGACCCATCGCGTTCCTGGAGTCCCCGCTCACGTCGAACACCCGGCCGGACACCAGGCCGGGCACCAGGGCAACTCCCCCCACCAGCACGCGCCGCGTCCCGCCGCCGCGCCTGACCACTCGCGGAACGGCACCCGGAACCACTCGTCCGCCCGTCCGCCCCGCGTGCTGGTGGCATGGCAGCGCCGCATCGCCGACTTCCTCGGCCAGGAGCTGCACTGAACGCGGCGGCGGTGCTGCACGAGGCCGCCGGCGTCCCGCGGTAAGCGCGAGTACCGAGGTGCCCGGACAGGTTCGGCCGCCTCAGGGCCTGTCGGCAAAACCACGGGCGGAACCGACCAGCACTGGCCACAGCGGCGGCGCCGGTCCCGGCAGTCGCCGCACACTGGCCCGCTGTCCCTCCTCGGCGGACGGCAACAGGTCCGGGCCCCTCCGCCCCGAGGAACCCGTGCGGGGCGGAGGGGGATCCGTCACCGTGCGTCGCGGAGCTGAAGCAGGTACACGGCAGTCAGCGCGACGGCACGGTCCTCGTCGTGCGACAGCTCCACCAGGGCACGTGACGCCGTCGGGCCCGGAATATCGGCCAGCGCCTGGGTCAGCCGCCCGCGTGCAGGTGCCCTGGTGGTGTCGTCGGCCGCGCGGTCGACGAGCCCGGCCGCGATCCGATCGGCCGTCGCGGCATCGCTCGCCAGCAGGCCCAGTGCATCGGCCGCGTCGGTGTCGTTCCTTCCCTCCACGATCATGTCGATGAGCGTCGGGACCGCGTCGGCCACGCCACGGGTACCGAGTGCCAGGGCCGCATGCCCGCGGACCACGGCGTCGGGGTGAGCGAGGCCGTCCCGCAGTCGCGCGGTGGCGTCGGCGCCGGGCATGTCGACGAGAGCCCGGACGGCGCGTTCCCGCACCGCGGCCGTCGGTGAGCCGAGGCCCTGCGCCAGCAGCGCCACGGCGCCGTCGTCCGATCGCGCCAGCGCCCACCGCAGGGCCCCGGCGACGTTCGGCTCCGTCTCGCTCAGCACCGCCTCGACCAGGGCCTCCACCGGCACCGGCACCTGGTCGCCCGAGGCGAGGACCGCGCGCTGACGCGCGTCGGCGCTCTTCGACCCCAGTGCCTGGAGGAGCGCGACGACCTGGAGCACGTCCTCCCAGCCGACGGGTCCGCGGCATGGATCCGGCGGAGCCGGGTGAGCAGCTCGGTCTCGGCCGCGATACGGTCGTGCGTCTGACGGATGAGGTCGCCGACGAGCGCTGAAGGCGTGAAACCGGGATCGTCGAGCGCGCGCCCGATCTCACGCAGCGACAGGCCCAGCGACCGCAGGCTCTCGATGTGGAAGATCCGCCGGATGTCCTGCGCGGAGTACTCCCGGTATCCGGTCCCCGTACGACCCGAAGGCCGCACCAGGCCGAGCGATTCGTAATGCCGGAGCATGCGGGCACTGACCCCGGACCGTGTCGACACCTCACCGATCAGCATGGTTCTCATCGTCCGTTCCCGGGGCACCGGCGAGGGCCGCGACGCGCTTGGCCTCCTCGATCGCCCCCTCGAATCCGGTGTCCGGGTCGCGCAGCAGCCGTTGTGTGGCGAGCGCGTGCGCACGCACACGCGGGTCGGAGGCCGTCGTCGCGGCTTGCAGAGCCGGCTCGATGACTTCGCCCAGCGCGACCAGCGCCTGGCTGAGACTCAGCTGTGTCTCCCGCTCACCGCGCCCGAGCTGCGTCGCCAGCACCGCGGCCAGGGCGGGCTCCTCGCCTCCCGGCACGAGCACGACCGCAGCCCGCCAGGCGGTCCTCGCCACCTCGTCGTCCGCGTCGGACAGCAGTGTCCGGGTGATCGCCGGCCACGCCTGCCGGTCCCCGATCTTGGACAGCGTGTGCAGTGCCTGGCTGCGTGCCTGCGCGCGCTCCGAGCGGACTTCGCGGAGCAGTCCGGGGAGCGTCAGGGAGACCGGGTGGCGAGCGAGTGCCCAGGTCAGCATGTCGCGGACAAAGAATTCCGGCTCGACCGCGCATCGCTCGACGAGCTTGTCGACGAAGCACGGGTCAGGCGCCGTACCGACCGCCAGCGCGGCCCGCAGCCGCACCGACGAACGGCTGTCCTCCAGCCCCTGGAGCGCCCGTACCGCATCCGTGTCCTGTCTCGTCATGGTCATCGGGACCTCCTTGGGAAGCAGTGAAGACCTTGTCACCGTGTCAAGGTCAAACCCGGCCGGCTGCCATGCAGGTGCGCGACTCCGGCATCACCCGCGTCAGCGGCAACGTGCTCATCACCCCGCGGTCGGCCGCCGGCCTCCCGCTCTTCCCTGCCACAGGGCGTGGTTGTGCCGGGCGAGGAGGGTGTGGGGGTGGGCCGGTCCCAGCACCTGCCGCATCCGGGGCAGGAGTTCGGCGAGGGCGTGCGCCGCGGCGCCGGGGTCTCCCGCCTCGCCCTGGAACGAGGCGAGATCGGTGCGGGCGGCGAAGGTCTCGGGGTGATCCGCTCCGAGCACCCGGGTCAGGTCCGGCAGGAGTCCGGCGAGGGCGCCCGCGGCGCCGACCGCGTCCCCCGCCCGCCCCTGCCACAGGGCGAGGTTGCGCCGGGCGAGGAGGGTGTGGGGGTGGGCCGGTCCCAGCACTCGCCCTAGACCGGGCACGAGTTGGGCGAGGGCCAGCGCCGCGGCGCCCGGGTCCCCCGCCAGCCCCTGGAACACGGCGAGATCGTTGCGGACGCCGAGGGTGAAGGGGTCGTCGGTGCCCAGCACCCTCGACAGGTCCGGCAGCAGCGCGGCGAGCGCCTCGGCCGCGCCGCGCGGGTCCCCCGCCGAGCCCCACCTGGCGAGGTTGCCGCGGGCGACAAGGGTGAAGGGGGCATCGCTGCCCAGCACCCTGGTCAGGTCCGGCAGCAGCGCGGCCAGGGCGTCCGCCGCGCCACGCGGATCCCCCCTCCCCCTGCCAGATGGCGAGGTTGATACCGGCGACGAGGGTGTCGGGGGCGTCGGGCCCCAGGGCTCGCTGCATGTCGGCCACAAGTTCGGCGAGGGCGTCCGCGGCGCCACGCGGGTCCCCGACTCGCCCTGGAAGACGGCGTGCCCGATACGGGCGACGAGGGGTTCGGGGTGACGGGGTCGAGATGGGCGGTGGCGTCGGCGAGTTGGCGAAAGTGGTCACGAGCGGCGCCGGCCTGGCCGGCCTCGCCCAGACTCTGGCCTGCACGATGCAGCACCGGATGGGTGCAGGGCTGGTACAGCGAGTCCCCGCCGTGGGCGGTCAGGGCGGCAGTATTGGCTCGCAGAGCCTGGCCGAGGACGCTGTCACGCTCGATGTCGGGCCACGCGGCGATCAGGGCGTCGGCCGCGGTGCGGGCGAACTCGTGGTGCTGGTCGGGGGTGAGCGTGTCACGCGTGGCGCGTTGCACGAGCCCGTGGACACGGACCGACTGATGGGGATGCCGGGGGTGTGGTCGGTCAGGCTGAGCCGGCCCAGGGCCGTCAGCGCGTCTTCCGCGTCCTTGACCGTCACCTCCGCCAATTGCCCTGCACCCGGGGTGCGGTGGCAGGTGAGGTGGGTCAGGACGGGCTGGCTGGCCAGGACTCCGGCGGGGATGCCGTTCGGGTCGAGCATCGCGAGGAGTTGCAGCATGGGCCGGGCCAGACCCACAGGGCGGAGCCGGTCGGCGCGTTCGACGGACAGCGACCAGGTGGCCGCCACGGTGACCGCCTGGTCGTCGGGCAGCGCGCTGGGCGCCAGCTCGGCCAGCTTCCTGAGCCGGTCGGCCAGGAGGCGGCGGTAGTCGGCGCAGCTGATGGCGGCGTCGATGAGGTAGGCGGCGGCCTGGGCGAGGGCGAGGGGCAGGAAGTCCAGGTCCTCGGCGAGCGCGACGATCTCATTGGCGGGCTCGGTGCGGTTGTGTGCGGCGAATACCGAGGTGAGGTATGCGGCGGCCTCCCAGGGCATGAACAGGCCGACGTGGACGAGGCACCGCCCGTGCCCGGTCAGCGCGGCATCCCGGCGGCGGGTGGTGACCAGGGTGCGGCCGTGCCTGCTGGGCGGCCACAGGCCGCGCAGGTCGGCCGGGTCGGCGAGATCGTCGAGGACGATCAGCCAGCGGCACGGCTTCTGGCCGCGCTTCGGTTCCAGCCAGGCCAGGAACGCCCGGGCGGCCTGCTCGGGATCGCTGGGGTCGGCCGCCAGCAGCTCGACGCCGGCCTGCGCGTATCCGGCAGTGACGGCCTGGCGGCTGCTCGCGCTGATCCATAGCAGTACGTCCACGCTGCCGCTGCCCCAGGCGGTGCGGGCATAGTCGGCGGCCAGCTGGGTCTTGCCTGTGCCGCCGGTCCCGGCGAGCACCTGGCTGAGAACGGCGGTGCCTCCGGTGTCGACCGCCGCGCGCAGCTGGTCGGCCTCGGCCCGGCGCTGGAAGGACAACGCGCGGGGTGGGATCACGCCGACCTGGTGCGGCCAGGGGGCCGGTTCGCGGGGCGGGGCGTGGTGGTGGACTTGCTCGGCGTAGCCGACGGCGATGCTGCCGTGGTCGGCGAAGATGCTGGTGATCTTCTGGGTCGCCGCCGAGGAGGTGGCTCCGGGTACGCTCAGTCCTGCTGCGGACCCGGCTGCGAAGGGTTTCCCAGCGTCACATTCCCCATGTTCACGGCGGCGGCGGAGCCGTGGTCGGCCTCGATGTGCGCGTTCCCGCCGATCGCCGCCCCACCGTCCCCGCCGTCACCCCGCCCATCGCCGGGGCCGCGCGGTCCAGGAACCGCACCTGCTCCACCGCGCGTTCCAGGGCTTCGCGGAAGCCGGGATCCTGCTCGGCGGCGTCCTCCAGCGCGAGCCGCACCCGCTGCCGGGTGCGGTCCCCGGGCTGTTCCTGCCCGGCTCCGGCTTCGTCGGCGAGCCGGTGCAGCGCGGGGTCCTCGCCCAGCTTTTCGCTGACCAGGTCATGGAGGCGGTCCATCGCCTCGTCCAGCGTGCGGTCGACCTCCCCGTCGGCTCGTCCGGCCACCCGCTTGGCCTTGCGGACCAGCCAGGCGAACACGTACCCGACCGCAATCTCGATGCCCGTCACCCAAGCCCCAAGGCTTATTGACTGTTGATCAGAGCGTACGCGCTGCGGCCGGCGGGGAGGGCTGATCGCGCTACCCCGAGACCCGGGGCGGATGCTCGGGTCAGCTGCCTTGGTGTGAGCCGCGGCCCCCTGCCCGCGCGGTCCACGGTGCCTCCCTGCCTGCCTGCCCTGCCTGCCCTGCCTGCTGGGCAACCGTCCCTGTTCACGGGCCGCGGCGCAGGGGGCGGGGCGGCGGTAGGGAAGAGGGGCGGGTGAAGCGCTCGTTGCCGGCGTGGAGGGTGAGGTCGTAGGCGGAGAAGAGGAGGCCTGCGGCGTGGCTCACCGCGGCGACGCGGTCGCGGGCCGGCCAGGGGCGGGTACCCGGGCCAGGCGGTAGCCGTCCCGGTCCAGGAGGTAGATGGCGCGGGTGTTCCGGGACGCCTCGTAAGGGGCACCGACACGGGACGGGCCGGTGGTCAGAGTGAGGCTCTCCTTCACGCCCTGCTCGTTGATCTCCCGCGCGTGGACGATCTCGGCGCAGGCGGCCGGAACCCGCAGCGCCCGGCCGCGCTTGTCGTACAGCACCAGCTGGGCGCCGGTCCAGACCAGCGCCGGGTAGCCGTCGGAGGACCGGGGTGAGATGGTCCGAACGGACTTGCGGGGCGCGACCTCCTCCGGCCGGGGCGGGTGCGGATTCCGGCCGGGCGGCCCGCGGCACCCTGCTCGGGGTGGAATACGGCCGGGTCGGGGTAGCCCTTCTGGCACTCCTCCATGGCCAGGGCGACCGCCGCGTTCCGCCGCAGCTCCCGGGGAACAGCAGCCAGGCCCACGGCTCGGCGACCGGCAGCACCGGTACCGCCCCTGCCAGGCACCAGCCGAGGACGGGCAGCCCGGCCAGGCCGGCCGCCCAGGCCCCGCGGCGAGCAGCACCGCCGTCCGCCACACGGCGCGCCGGAGGAGACGGCGCAGGCGCAGCGGGCCTGGAGTGTTGTGCTCGGGCGCACGCCAGAGCGGCAGCAGCGGCCCGAACGCCAGCAGCAGCACTCCGCCGTAGCGAACCAGCACCTCGTGCCCGGTCGGTTCGCCGCTGGTGACCATCACCATGCCGGCCACCAGCGACGCCGCCTGAAAGACGGCTCGAACCGGGCGCGCCGCGCGCGCAGCAACCCGCGCAGGCGCGGTCGAACTGAATCGATGGCGTACATATACGGTTCCCCGTGAAAAGCATGCCGGGGCGAGTATGAACCCTGACGAGCGCGCGGGAACAAGTGACACGCCCCGACCATGGAACCCGGGTGTTTCCCGGCGCTGGAAAGCGGGCGGCTCAGTCGGCGAGGCTGAAGTGCTGTCAGTGGTGATGCCGTTGCCCAGCCGACCGTGACCGCCGGCGGTGAGCCGGGGCTTCATATGTCGCTGGGGAGCGGGTTGTTGTAGGTGCTGATCTCGATCAGGTTGCCGTCCGGGTCGCGGAGGTAGTGCTGGTGATCGGTCCTCGGGCGCCGGTGCGCGGCACGGGGCCCTGCTCCACCGGCACTCCGCAGGCGGACAGGTGGGCCAGGATGTGTTCCTGCGGCGTGTCGGTGACCAGGCACAGGTCGCGCTGCCTGCTGGGACGCATGGCGTGCGGGCGGAGTTCGCGGCCGGCCTCGTGGAGGTTGATCTTGCCGGGCCCGAAGGTCAGCGCCCGGCGTCCCTCGCCGAAGGTGACCGCGCTCATGCCCAGGACCCGCTCGTAGAAGTCGACGGTGCGTTCCAGGTCGGCAACGGTGATGACCAGATGGTCCAGGCCCGTGATCCGGATCGCGGGCACCGGTTCCGGGGCGTACCGGCCCAGCTGCCGATCGCAGGCGTCCGGGCGGCGGCGGGGAGCAGGTCGCGCGCGCGGGTGAACAGCCGGTGCAGGGCCGGGCCGTGGCGATCGGCGAGCTCGGTGTTGTGTGCCAGCACATCGAGTTCGTTGGCGGCGGTGATTTCGAGGAAGGCGCGGACGTCCGGCTCCGACGGGGTGTGCTCGCGGCCGGCGAGACGGTCGCGGAAGACCACCGGCCGCGCGCGGCCCAGTCGCGGATACACGGTGCCGCGGTCACACCTGGCGTAGAGGTGGACCAGTGCCTCGGCCCGTTCGCCGATCAGCGCCGAGAGGACCGCGCGATCGTCGGGCCGGAGCAGGCCTTGGTCGAAGCCGTCGGTGCCGTAAGCGGCATGGCACAGCCCGGCCAGCTGAACCTCCGGATCGGCGCCCCACGTGCCCAGCAGGTCCGCGACGCGGTGCAGGTGTTCCAGCAGAGTCCCGCCGGGGTGAGGCATCCCGGCCGTGCCCCGGGTGCGCAGGAAGTCCTCGACGGCCGGCCACACCGCTGCCCGGCCGGAGCCGCCGGGCCCGGAACGGTCGTCACCTGTGGTGGGTCGCGGCATCATGCCTCCTGGTATGCCGAAGCGGTCGGCTGTCCCACGATCCCCGCGCTCCCGCCCTCACCGCGGGCCGGGCAGCGCGGCGCTGGGACGCCCTCTCGCCGCCGGCCCGCGCCTTCGCCGACATCGTCGCTCACGGTCTCGCATCGCGGCGGGCCAGCAGCCGGTAGGCGTTGGACAGGCGCGTGCGGCCGGCGAAACGGTTCACCAGGCGGTCGAGCCCGGTCGCCAGCAGCAGCACCGGGACGCCTGCCAGGAAGAGCAGCGCACGCAGCAGCCGCCGCGGCCCTCCGGGCGGCTCCCGCGGCAGCCAGGGCGCGTCCTCACGCGGGGCCAGGTCGTCCAGCAGCAGCCAGCAGGCGGCCAGCAGGTCCACCGGGTCGTGCGGCTCGCCATGCTGTTCCAGCACCACCTCGAAGCCCAGTTCGCCGAGGCGCCGGCGCAGGTTGGCGGCCGGCATCAGGTTCAGGTGCTGCGGCGCAACCAGGGCAGCCACCACCGTCCCAGCAGCCGGCCGAGCGGCGCGCGCGGGTCGGGGACCTCGATCAGCAGCAGGCCGCCGGGGCGCAGCGCCTGTCGCGCGGCCGTCAGCTCCTGCGCCGGGTCGGTGCTGTGTTCCAGGTAGTGGAACATGCTCACCACCTCATACTGCCCGGCCAGGGCAGGCGCCAGCTCGGGGAACGAGCCGCGCATGCCGTGGGCCAGCCGGCCTTCCTGCTGGGCCAGTTGTACGCCTTCGCTGAGGTCCAGGCCGTCGAAGACGGTCGTCGGGAAGATCTCCCGGGCGGTTTCGCAGAAGTGCCCGTGCCCCGTGCCGACGTCCAGCCAGCTGCCCGGCGCGGCGGCGAACGGCGCCACGGAGCGGGCCCGGTTGCGGTAGACCCCGGCCCGGGTCGCGAACATCTGGCCGAGCCGCTGCTCGCCCAGGCCGTCGTAGAAGTCCGGGTAGTAGAACTCCAGGCCGGAGTCGGTCAGCTGGGGTTCTGGAAGATGTGCCCGCAGTCGCGGCACTCGTCCAGCGTGAACTCCCCCCGGTTTGTGCTGCACAGGTCGCGTGCGCAGCCCCGCAGCCGCAGCCGGGTGGATCCGCACCCAGGGGCAGTCGGGGCGGCGCAGCTGGAAGAACGGTCGGTGCCGCCGGCCAGGTCGCTCCGGTAGCCGGGACGGAGTGCGCGACCTGCTCGGCCCGGGCTGCCCCGCCTTGCGGCCCGCGACGCGGGGTGCGGGCGGAGCGGGCTCGGACAGGCCGGGTGCGGAGGAGCCTGGTTCGGTCGTGGTCATCGGGTCTCCCTGTCGGTGGGCCGCGGGCCTGCGGGAGCAGCTGTTCGAGGTGGCCGGCCGCGGCGCGGCGCGCCCGCCGACCGGAAGGCAGTCGCGGATCCGCCGGGCCGCGGCCCGGTGGGCGGCTCGTCGAGCACCGTGTCCAGGGCCTGGCCGATGCGGTGGCGTCGGCCCGGCCGAAGCGCACCCGGACGCCGGCGCCGGCCGCGGTCACCTGGGCGGCCACCACCGGCTGGTCGTCCCGGATCGGGGCGACCACCAGCGGGACGCCGTGCCACAGTGCCTCGCAGACGGTGTTGTGACCGGCGTGGCAGATCACGGCGGCGCTGCGGGCCAGCAGCGGCAGTTGCGGTACCGACGGCAGCACCAAGCACGTCGGGTCGGGGCGGGGGCGGGCGCACCAGGGTCGCGGCAGGGTCGACGACGACTGCCTGGAGCGCGCTCGGCGCGGGCGCGCAGCGCCTGTCGGCAGGCCGTCAGAAAGGCGGTGCCCGCGTCGCTGTGTGGCCGTGCCGAGGTGACCAGCACCGTCGAGCGGTCCGGGTCCAGCCAGGGCCAGGGAAAGCCGGGGGCCTCGGGGCGGGCGGCGATGGACGGTCCGACGAACCGGATCGGGCCGTGCGCCGGGCTGAGGGGCCCGGTGAGTTCCGCGGTGGTGTAGGCGAGGGTGAGCCGCGGCGAGAAGCGCGGGTCGCTTCCGGCGTCCGGTCGCCGATGAGCTTGCGCAGGTCGGCGAGCAGCTGCCGGATCCAGGTGTCCACCAGGGGCATGCCGTCCAGTGCGCCCGCGAACTCGGCCGGGGTGGTCGCGGAGGTGGCCCAGGCCGCCGAGCCGCTCGGCGACCAACGCGCCTGCCACCGCCTGCTGGTCCACCACGAGCACGTCGGGGCGGAAGCGCCGAACGGCGTCCGCCACGCCGGGGGCCATCGCCTCGGCGAGCGGGACCAGGAACGTCTCCCACAGGAACTTCAGCGCCGCCGGTCCGCGCAGCTCCGGCGGCCGCCGTGCCTCCTCGGCCGCGGGACGGCGCAGCGGAAGACCTGGGTGTGCGGTCCGGCGAGCGCGCCCACCAGCTCCGGCAGCCCCGCCCAGGCGGTGGTGTGGCCGCGGGCGTCCAGTTCGGCCGCGACGCCCACGGCCGGGTTCACATGCCCGACCAGCGGTGGGACGACGAACAGGAAGCGGCTCACCGCAGACTCCCCGCCCGGCGGGCTCCGGTGTCGTCCTCGTGCCCGCCGCCGGGTGCCCGACCGCCGCCGGGAAGGCGTCGGCGGCCGGGCCGCGCAGCACCGCACCCTGCTCGCGCAGCCAGGAGAGGGTCAGTTCGCGGACCACGTCCGGGGCTTCGACCAGGACGGAATGCTCCTGCCCGGGGACGAAGACGCTGCGGCAGTCGGGCAGCAGGCCGTCCAGCCAGGCCGCCTGGAGGGCCAGGTCGGACCGGGTGCCGTAGACGGTGAGCACCGGGCAGCGGATCGCCCGCAGCTCGGCCTCCTCGGGCAGCCGGCTGGCGGGGATCTCCCGCGCCAGCGAGGTCCCGGCCAGCATCGCGCCGGCCGAGCGGGCCAGCCTGGCTGTGTGCCGGCCACGCTTGGCCGCGACCCAGGCCAGCGTGGACCTCTTGCCGAGCTCGGTCTCGGCGCGCCGCAGGATGTCGTCCAGCTTGGCGGCCCAGGCGGCGGTGGCCGGCTCGGACTCGATGGCCAGGATGCCGAGGACCTGCTCCGGCCGCCGGGCGGCGAGCGCGAACGCCACCGTGCCGCCGAAGGAGTTGCCCAGCAGGTGGACGGGCCCGGTCACCTCCAGCCGGTCCAGCAGCGCCTCCAGGTCGTCGACGAACTGCTCCAGGCGATACCCGGTCGGCGGCCGGTCGGAGCGGCCGTGGCCGCGCTGGTCGTACATCAGCACCTCCGCACCGGCGGCGGTGAGCGCGGGGGCCAGGGTGAAGTAGTGGCTGGCGAGGCTGTCGGTGAGCAGTCCGTGCAGCAGGACGACGGTCGCGGCGGGCGGGCGCGCGTCGGTGGGACCGAGCCGCTGCACGTGGAAGCGCAGTCCGTCGAGGTCGTGGAAGGCCATGGTCAGTTCCGCCCCGCGGTCTGCAACCGGTCCGCGACATAGTCGACCAGCCGGCCCACGGTCAGGCCGATGATCTCGTCGAGTTCCATGTCCGCGATGAACTCGGCGAAGTTGATCCGCGCGCCCCAGCGCTCCTGGAGCAGGCCGGCCAGGGTCACCAGGTCGATGCTCTCCAGTTCGAGGTCCTCGGTGAACCGGGCTTCCATGGTGACCTCGGCCTCGTCCAGGCCGTAGTCGTCGAGCACGGCCGCCAGCATGCCGGCGATCTCGCCGAGGATCTCCTGCTCAGTGGGGTGGTGCCCGGTGGTCTGCTCGCTGGCGGTCACGTGGATGCTGCCCCTTCGTGCGATTCGGCAAGGCGGTTCAGGTCGGCATGGTGCTGGTCGGCATGGTGCTGGTCGGCATGGTTCAGGTCGGCATGGTTCGGCTCGGCGTGGTTCAGGTCGGCGTCAGCGGTCCAGGCGACCACGTAGCGGCGGTCCGGCAGGCCCGGCGGGTTGCTGACGAGCGTGCAGCGCACCCGGTGAGTGCGCGGTCCGCCCGGTCCGGCGGCCGCGACCAGCAGTTCGCCGGGGTGGGCGCGGACCACCGTGAAGTCGCCCGGGCGCCCCCGCAGGCCGCTGCCCTCGGCCTGGCCGGCTGCCTCCTTCGCGGCCCGGAAGCGGGTGTGCCAGAGCGCCTCGCTGTCGCCGTGGGCCGCGCGGCAGGCCGCCAGCAGCTCCAGCTCGGCCGCCGGGAGCGCGCCCGGGAGGGTCCGCTGGGGAGGCTGCGTCACCTCCTCCAGACCGATGCCCACGCCCGGCCCGCCGCCGGGACGGGACGGCCGCACCAGGGCGACCGCCGTCTCGCCGCAGTGGGCGAGCGAGACGTCGAGTCCGGGCAGCGTCCGGCCGTGCAGCCCGGCCACCCTAGTGCGGCCGTCGCGGTCGTCGCGCACCTCGATCTCGGCGGGGTACACCGGACCCTCGCCCCGCTCCCAGAGCCACCGCCGCACGGCGTCCTTGACGGCGATCCGCCCGAGCAGCCGGGCCCGGCGGGCACGCGGCGGCTGCTGCTGGTACTGGGCCCGTTCGGCCGCGCCCAGGTGGTTGCGCATGATCAGATCGCGGGAGGCGAGGTCCGGCCAGCGTTCGTGCAGCAGCATCCAGCCACCAGGTTGCGGTGCGGACAGCGTGTTGCGCTCGACGGACCGTTCGACTGGGCGGGTCTCGGGGTGGCTGTCGAAGCGGCGGTCCTGCCAGCCGCGCACCTGGGCCCAGACCGTGCCGCCCGACCGCAGCTGTACATCGGCCTCCAGCACGGTGTCGGTGAGTTCCGTGATCCGGATGTGGCAGTGCACCTCGGCGCCGGCCGGCGGCGGCGGTCCGTACAGGCTCAGCTGTCGCAGGCCGACGGGAAAGACAACCGTGCGCTCGGTGTGGGTGGCCATGATCCAGTAGCCGAGCAACTGGCCGACGTTGTCCAGCAGCGCGCCGGGGGGGACGGTGCGGTGATCACGCCGCGGACGTGCCGTTCACCGAGCGCGGTCAGCTCGGTCAGCCCCTGGAACGCCGGGCCGTGGAACATCCACCGCTGCTCGTACAGCTCGGCGGCGGTCAGTTCCGGGGCACGCTCGCTGCCCGGGTCCACCGGCCAGAGGGCCGGCGGGGATGGATGATTTTCCGTCAGTTCGACGGTTCCGCGCGCGAATTCGCCGAAAGTGGCGGCGAGCAGGCCCGGGCCGGCGTCCCGCAGGGTCAGCTCCACCTCCATCGGTACCGCGGCCGGCACCCACTGCCCGAACCGCACCTCCCGCATGCCACCGGCGACCCGGCCGGGCGTGGCCCGTGCGGCCGCGTCCATCAGGTGCTGGACGATCGTGGTGGCCGGGACGACAGGCCAGCGGTCCGCCAGGTCGGGCCAGTCCGGGCGCTGCCGGAAGAAGCAGTGGTCGCGCAGGTAGGGCATGGCGTCGCAGGAGACGAGCAGTCTGCCGGTCCACCCGGACTGCGTGGGCACGGACTGCGTGGGCACAGCCGGGGTCGTCTGGGTCGGCGCCGTCGGGGACGGTGCGGTCGGCGCCGGTGCGTTCGGCGTCCGCGCGGGCTGCGTCGGCACCGTCGGCGTCCGTGCCGCGCCGATGAGTTCGACCGCCGACCGCTCGGTGTCCCGCAGCAGCGCGTCGAGTTCGGCCGCCAACGGGAACCGGCCGGCCAGGGCGGCGAGTCCGGGCGGCTCCGGCCGGTCGCTCAGGCCCGGCCCCGGTGGCACCGCGCGGGCCGGGCGAGACCTCGCGTCGGCGGCGGCCAGTTCGGCGCGGAGCCCGGCGAGCGCGGCCGCGTCCAGCGAGACCAGCGCGCCGCCGAGGTCCAGCCGTACCGCCGGGTGGGCCCGCTCCGGCGCGGCAGCCGTGCGGGCGCCCGTGGCCGCCGACGCGGTGGTCCCCGGTTCCAGTCCGTCCGCCCACAGCGCGGCGGCGACCCGGCGCAGCTGGGCCATGCCGCCGCGGTGCGGGAGTTCGCGGCGACCGTCAGATGCTCCCGGTCGCCCAGGGTGTCTCCCACCAGTGCGGCCAGCTGCCCGCTGCCCATCTGCACGAAGGCCCGGAAGCCGGCTGCGTACAGCGCTTCGGTCAGTGGCCGGAACCGAACCGGCTCCACCAGGTGGCGCAGGAACAGCGCGCGCACCTCGGCTTCGGCGGCGGGGAAGGGCATGGCCGTGGTGCCGGACCAGACCGGCACCGAAGGCGGGTGCAGGTCGAATCCCTCGGCCGCCTGCCGGATCGGCGCCAGGTAGGGGGCAGCATCGGTGTGTGGAACCCGGACCGGAAGGGCAGCACCTGGCCCAGCACGCCCTTGGCGCGGAACCAGCGCACCAGCTCCGCGACCGGCTCCTGCGGCCGCAGACGATCGACTGCTGAGGTGCGTTGTCGTGCGACAGCACGACCTGCGCCATGCCGTCCACCGTGGCCAGCGCCTCGACCACCTGGGCGGCCGGAGCCCGAGCGCGGCGAAGGCAAGGCCCGGGACGCGCAGCGTGTCGGGGTCGAAGGACTCCAGGAAGGAGTCCACCGAGGCGGCGGAGTACAGGCCGCCGGCGGCCATCGCCGTCCACTCGCCGACGCTGTGCCCGGCCACGGCGTCCGGCCGCACCCCGATCCGGCGCAGTGCCGCGTCGAGCAGCCGGCCGACGGCCACCACCCCGGCGCCGTGGCGGCCGACGTCGCCCACCCGCCCGTCAGGGCCGGGCGCTCCAGCCCGAAGTGGTCGGCGACGTCGTCCACCCGTGGCGCGAACTCGCTTTCCAGGCCCGGGAACAGGAAGGCCACCGGCCTCCGCCGGTGCCCAGCAGCGGCTCGGGCGCGAACCAGACGTCGCCGCGTCCGCGCCAGGGCCGTCCCTTGGCGACCGCCCGGCGGCCAGCGCCAGCCGCTTGCCGGTCGGGTCGGCGACCGCCACCCGGCAGCGCTGCGCGGGCCCGCCCTGTTCCGGCAGGCCGGCGGCGAGCAGCGTCCGGTCGTCGGCGCGAGCAGTTCCGCGAGCTGTTCGGGGCTGTCGGCGGCGAGCCGCAGCACCCGCTCGGGTTCGGCCACAACGACCGTCGGCCGCACGCTTGTTGTCGGCCGCACGCTTGTTGCCGGCCGTACGGCCGTCAGGTGCGCCCGGGCCGGTTGCGGGGCCTGCTCCAGCACCACATGGGCGTTGATCCCGCCAAAGCCGAAGGCGTTCACCGCGGCGCGGCGGGTACGCGGTCGGCGGTCTCCCACGGCTGCGCGGCGCCGATGGTGCGGAACCGGGTCGCGGCCAGCGCGGGGTGCGGGTCGTCGCAGTGCAAGGTGGGCAGCAGCACCGCGTGGTGCACGGCCAGCGCGGCCTTGACCAGTCCGGCGATGCCCGCGGTCGGCATGGTGTGGCCGATCATGGATTTCACCGAGCCCAGTACCGCCCGCTCCTGCCCGGCCGTCGCGGGGCCGAACACCTCGGCCAGCGTGGTGAGTTCGGCCGCGTCCCGGCCGGGGTGGCGGTGCCGTGGGCCTCCAGCAGGCCGAGTGCGCCGGGGGCCGCCGGGTCGAGTCCGGCGGCCCGCCAGGCCGCCCGCACCGCCCGGCTCTGGCCGCCGGGGTCGGGGGCGGCCGGTCCGGCGGTCCGGCCGTCGCTGGCCACCCGGTGCCACGGATCACCGCGTACACCCGGTCGCCGTCACGTTGCGCGTCGGCGAGCCGCTTGAGCGCCACCACCCGGTGCCCTCGCCGATCAGCAGTCCGTCGGCGCCGCGGTGGAACGGGCGGATGCGCTGGCTGCGGGAGAGCGCCCGCAGCTGCGCGAAGACGCTCCACAGCGTGATGTCGTGGCAGTGGTGCACGCCGCCCGCCAGGACCAGGTCGCAGCGTCCGCTCGCCAGTTCACCGACCGCCTGGTCGACCGCGACCAGCGAGGACGCGCAGGCGGCGTCCACCGTGTAGGCCGGGCCGCGCAGGTCGAGCCGGTTGGCCAGCCGGGAGGCGGCGAGGTTGGGCACCAGGCCGATCGCCGACTCCGGCCGGTCGGGGCCGAGCCGGTCGGTGAAGGCGGTGCGCACCTTGCCGAGCTGTTCGGCGGTCAGCTCGGGCAGCAGCTCACCGAGGGTGCGGACGAGCTGCTGCGCGCCGCGGACCCGCTGGTCGAGCCGGACCAGGCCGGGGGTGAGGTATCCGCCCCGGCCCAGCACACCCCGATCCGGTCTCGGTCCGGCAGCCGGTCCTGGCCACGCGTCCTCGATGGCGGCGGCCGCGACCCGCAGCGCGATCAGCTGATCGGGTTCGGTACCTGGCACCGAACTGGGCATGATGCCGAACCGGGTCGGCTGCATCTCGGCGAACCGGTCCACGAAGCCGCCGCGGCGGCAGTAGATCCGGTCCGGCTCGGCCGGTCCGGCTGCCGCGTCGGGGTCGTAGTAGCCCGCGTCCACCGGCCCTCGGGGAGGTCGGTGATCGCGTCGACGCCGTCCACCAGGTTCTGCCAGTAGGACGCCAGGTCCGGGGCACCCGGCAGCAGCACCGCCATGCCCACCACGGCCACCGGCGGCAGCTGGGTGTCTGTCACCGTGCGGCTCACCAGCCGAGGCGGTGTAGACCACGGACCGCAGCGATTCCTCGCCCCAGGCCAGTTCCCGCAGCAGTGCCAGCGTGCCGGCGGCCGGGTCGATCAGCCGCACGCCGCGCCGGTCGTAGTCGCGGGCCAGCTCCGGCGAGACCATGCCGGCGTGCGCGCCGGACGGCGCCCACGGGCCCCAGTGCACGGTCAGCGCCCGGTGCCCGGTGCGCTCGGACCAGCGGGCGCCCAGGTGCTCCAGGGCGTCGTTGGCTGCCGCGTAGTCGGTCTGGCCCCGGTTGCCGAGCGCGGCGGCGATGCTGCCGAAGAGCACCGTGAACCGCGGCCCGGTCGGCAGTTCGGCCAGCGCGTCGAGCAGGGTCCGCGCGCCTTCCGCCTTGGTGGCGAAGACCCGTCGGAAGGACTCCGGATCCTTCTGCGCGAGCATCCGGTCCTCGATCACGCCGGCGGCGAAGACGACGCCGTCCAGTCGGCCGTGCTCCGCGTAGATCTCCTTGACCACCTGCGGCAGCACCGCCGGATCGGCCGCGTCCACGGCCTGGTAGCGGGCCGGCGAGCCCAGCGCGGACAGCTCGTCCAGCGTCGCGGCCAGCTCACGTGCGGCCAGCAGCCGGGAGGCGGTGCGGTCGACGGTCGGCCAGCGGCACGCCCTGGCGCGGGAGCACGGCCCGCAGCGCCGCGCGGTCCCTGGCGGCGGCCACCGCGGGAGTCTCGCTGCCGTCCGGCAGGGCGGTGCGACCCAGCAGCTCCAGGCGGCAGCGCGAGGCCGCCGCGAGCGTCGCCGCGAAGCGCGCGGTGATCCCGCGGGCCCCGCCGACCAGCAGCACCACCGCGTCGCGGTCCAGCCCCAGCGCGGCGGCCTCGGCCGCGCCGTCGCCGGCCGGACCGGCCCCGGTGCTGCCGAGCACGCCCAGGCCGCGTTCCACCAGCGCCAGGCCCTGGCGTCCGGCCGGACCGTGCAGCACCACCGGCTCGCGGTCCTCCGCGAGCAGCTCGCCGACCAGCGCTTCCGCCGCCCGCTCCGGGCCGGTTCCGTCGGCGAACTCGACCAGCCGGACGGTGGTCTGCGGGTGCTCGCGGCTCACCGAGCGGAACAGCCCGCGCAGTCCGTCGGCCCGGCCACTGCCGGACGGCGCGGTGAAGCGCGCGCCGAGCAGCCAGGGGGCCGGCCGCCAGCGCGCTCTTCAGCGCGGGCACGCAGCCCGGCAGGAGCGGCGGGCCGACCGGGCGCAGCGGGTCCAGCAGCAGCACGCCGTCCACCGGGCCGTCCACCGCGGCCAGCTCGTGCCCGTGTCCAGTGCCAGCAGCTGCGCGCCGGCTGCGGCGAGCCGCGCCGTCAGGGCCGCGAGGACCGGGCCGCCGTCGCTGCCCAGGGCGACGAAGCGCCGGCCGGCCAGCGACTGCGGCGGCAGGGCGGGCCCGGGCATCGGCACCCGGGAGAACTCCAGGCGGGTGGGCTCGTGGCCGACAACGTCCGGCAGCTCGCCCGGCTCGGCTGTCGGCGCGGCGGCAGGCCCGGCGGGGGACTCGGCGGCAGGCTCGGCAGCAGGCTCCGGGGCTGCCGCCGGCGGCGCCGCCGGTGTGCCTGCGACGGCGGCGCCCTGGAGCCGTTCGCTGAGCCAGCGGCTGATCGCGGCGGTGGTGCGGGCGCCGGAGAGCTGCTCCACCTCGTCGTCGCCGAGCGCGGCCGCTTCGCTGCCCTGTCCTGTGGTCAGCCGACGGGCGAGCAGTCCGATGATCTCGGTGCGCTTGATGGAGTCGATGCTGAGGTCCGCCTCCAGATCCAGGTCGGGTTCGATCATGTCGGCCGGGTAGCCGGTGCGCTCGCTGATCACCTCCACGACCGTGCGCAGCACCTCGGCCTCGCTGAGGGCGGGCCGGGCTTCGTCCTGCGGCCGGGCCGCCGACGCGGCGGCGGGCGCGGGCAGCGCCGCGGGCCCGGCCGGTGCCGTCACCGCGGCACCACCGCCGCCACCGGCTGCGGCGACGCCGGACAGCCGGGACGCCCCCGGCACCGCCGAGATGGGTGAGCAGCACATCGCGCTGAGCTGCGATCATCTCCCGGCTGCTGCGCAGGAATTCCGACACCAGGGCGTCCGCAGCCGACTGGTGGCCTGCTCCGTGCAGTTCCTGCGTGGTCATGAGTGCTCCAGGTACGGGTCGGGCCGGTGCCAGCGCACCGGGCAGGAGTTCTCCGTCTGCGGTGCGCACCAGCTGCCCGTCCACCGTCCAGCCGGGACGGCGCGGGGCCCGGGCCCGGCCCGCGTCCACCGCGTCACGGCCGCGCAGCAGCCGGCCGGTGCGCACCGGCAGCCCGGCGACGGCCAGCTGGGCCAGTGCGTCCAGGAAGCCGGGCAGACCGCGGCGGCGTCCCTCCAGCGCCACCGCCCGGTGCGGACGTCCGCCCAGCACGGAGGAGACCAGCCGGGTGAGCACGGAACCGGGGCCGGCCTCCACGAACACCCGGGCGCCCGCCGCGTACATGGCCTCGATCTGCTCCGCGAAGCGCACCGGAGAGACGATCTGCGCGGCCAGCTCGCCGCGCACCGCCGCCGGATCGGCGGGTAGCGCGCGGCTGTCCGGTTCGACCAGACCGCGAACTCCGGTGCGCGCACCGGGTGGTCGGCCAGCACCGCGGCGAACCGCTGATCCGCGCCCGCGACCAGCGGGCTGTGGAAGGCGCAGGCGACCCGCAGCTGCTTGGTGCCGTACCCGGCCTGCGCCAGCAGCCGGATCGCCGCCGCCACCTCCGCCGATCCACCGGAGATGACCGTCTGGTCGGGTGCGTTGTGGTTGGCGGCTGTCACCCGGTCCGTCAGTGCGCCGGCCGCCAGCACCCGCTCGACCTGCTCCGCCCCGGCCGCCACCGCGGCCATCGATCCGGGGTCGCGGCCCTCACCGACCGAGTCCAGGATGGCCCGGGCCCGGGCCGCGCTGATCGAGGGCAGATCCTCGGCCGCCAGTGCGCCGGCCGCGCACAGCGCCACCAGTTCGCCGTAGCTGTGTCCGGCCGCCAGCTGCGGTCGCACCCCGGCCAGCTCCAGCAGTTCGGAGGCCGCCAGGCCGGTCAGGCCGAGGGCCGGCTGGGCCACCCGGGTGTCGGTCAGCGCGGTCCGCTGCTGCTCGCGGGCCTGCGGGGTGAACGCCGTCGGCGGTACAGGGCGTCCGCGTACGCCCGGCCCAGCAGCAGATGCCGCCGCACCCGGGGAACGCGGTGAACAGTTCCGCGAACATCCCCGGCGCTGGCTGCCCTGCCCGGGGAAGAGGAAGGCCACCTCGCCCCGGGCCACGTCGTCCGCTGCCGGGTCGTCCTGCCCGGCCAGGTGCAGCCCGGCGGGCGGGTCGCACTCCTGCGCCAGGGCGCGGCGCAGCAGCCCGGCCAGCTCGGCGGGGTCCGAGGCCACCACCGCCACCTGGACCGGCCCGGCGGCCGCCTCCGCCCGCCGGGCGGCGGCCAGGGCCAGGTCGCGCAGCCGCCACGGCGCGCCCTCCGCCTCCGTCTGCCGCAGCAGCTCCGTCACCGCGCGCAGCGCCCCGGCCCGGTCGGCGCCCCGGAAGGTGAACAGCTCGGCCGGCCACTCCTGGAGCCCGTGTGCGGGAGCCGGACCGTCGTAACCGCGCAGTACGGCATGGAAGTTGGTTCCGCCGAAGCCGAACGCGCTGACACCGGCCACGCGTTCGGCGGGCGGCGCCACCCACGGCCGGGCCTCGGCCTGGAACACGAACGGGCTGACGTCCTTGTCCCAGGCCGGGTTGGGCTGCTCCAGATGGAGGGTCGGCGGCTTGATCCCGGTGTGCAGTGCCAGCGCTGCCTTGATCAGCCCGGCCACGCCGGCCGCGCACTTGGTGTGGCCGATCTGCGATTTCACCGACCCCAGCGCGCAACTGCCCGGCGCCGCGCCCGCATCGGTGAAGACCGCGCTCAGCGTGGCCAGTTCGGTGCGGTCGCCGACCACCGTCCCGGTGCCGTGCGCCTCCACCAGCCCCACCTCGGCCGGTCCGACCCCGGCGCCGCGGTAGGCGCGTTCCATCGCCGCCCGCTGCCCCTCGGGCCGCGGGGCCGTCAGGCCCAGCGAGCGGCCGTCGCTGGCGCTGCCGATGCCCTGGACCACCGCGTACACCCGGTCACCGTCGCGTTCGGCGTCGGCCAGCCGTTTCAGTACCAGGCAGCCCACTCCCTCGCCGAGTGCGATCCCGTCCGCCGAGGCATCGAACGGGCGGGATCTGCCGGTCGGTGAGAGCGCGTGCACCGAGGCGAACAGCAGGTAGTCGTTGATCCCGTTGTGCAGGTCCGCGCCGCCGCACAGGGCCAGGTCGCTGCTGCCCGAGACCAGTTCCTTGCAGGCCACGTCCAGCGCCGCCAGCGAGGAGGCGCAGGCCGCGTCGACGGTGAAGTTGGCGCCGCCCAGGTCCAGCCGGTTGGCGATCCGCCCGGAGATGACATTCGCCAGCATGCCCGGGAACGAGTCCTCGGTGAGCGTGGGCAGTTGCCGCGCGATCGCCTCCGGGACGGTGTCCAGGTAGGCGGGCAGCACCGCCGAGAGCACTCCCGCGTTCGACAGGTCGCTGCCTGCCTCCGCGCCGAACACCACGCTGGTGCGTGAGCGGTCGAAGGCCCGGCCGCCGCTCTGCCCGCCGCCGTCGTAGCCGGCGTCCAGCAGCGCCCGGCGCGCCGCCTCCAGCGCCAGCAGCTGCACCGGCTCGATGCTGCCCAGCGCGGCGGGCGGATGCCGTAGCTGAGCGGGTCGAAGGGGATCCGCGGCAGGAACCCGCCCCATTTGGACGGCGTGGTGCCCGCTCCGCCGTCCGCCGAGTGGTAGCGCGCCGGGTCCCACCGCTCGACGGGCACCTCGGACACCGCGTCCACCCCGCCCACGATGTTGGCCCAGAACGCGGGCAGGTCGGGGGCGCTCGGGAACATGCCCGCCATGCCGATCACCGCGATCTGCAACGGCGCGGGCTGCGGCTCGGTCCCGGCGGCCCGGGGCCCGCCCAGGCGCTCCGTCAGCTCGGCGGCCCGGGCGGCCAGGAAGCCGGAGGCCCCGGTGCTCACCTCGGTGTGCAGCCCGGCCAGCGTCGTGGTGGCCGAGCGCAGGACGGCGACCTGCCCGGCCATGAACATCCCCCGGTCCAGCTGCCCCTGCTCGTCCACCGCGGTCAGCGACCCCGCCACCCGGTCGACGCCCTTGGCGGCGATCCGCAGCCGGCCGACGTTCAACCGCTCCAGGCGCTCCCATGCCTCCCGGTCGGCCAGCCCTTCCGCCCGCAGCTGCTCGCGGGTCTCGCGGAACTCCGCCGTGAAGGGGCTCGGCACGCAGCGGGTGGCGTGCCCGGGCGCGGTCTGGAGCAGTTCCGTCCCGCACGCCGCCAGCATCTGCCGCTGGAACTGCGGTCGCACCGCCCCGTGGGTCACCGCCTCCGCGGTGAACAGGTACGCCGTCCCCATCAGCGCCCCGGCGGCGACCCCCGGGCCGCCAGCGGCGCGGCCATCGCCGCCACCATCGCGGCGGAGCGGGCGTCGTGGACTCCGCCCGCGAACAGCACCTCCAGCCCTACGGCCCCGGGGTTGGCGTCGAGGTACTCCTCCAGCACCGCCAACTGCGCCTCCCAGAGCGGGAAACTGTGTCTGGGTCCGACATGCCCGCCGCACTCCGAACCCTCGAAGACGAATCTGCGGGCCCCGTCCTCCAGGAACTGCTTCAGCAGCCCCGGCGGGGACGTGCAGGAAGGTGCGGATGCCGGCCTCCTCCAGCAGCCGCGCCTGCGACGGACGCCCGCCCGCGATGACCGCGTGGCTGGGTCCGGCGGCCAGCACCTCCGCCAGCTGCGCGCTGCGCACCTCCTCCGGGGCGAAGCCCAGCACGCCCACGCCCCAGGGCAGCCGACCGCCGCGGCGGTGTCGGCGAGCAGCGCGCGGGTCTGTTCCGCTCCGGACAGTGCCAGAGCCAGGCACGGCAGGGCGCCTGCCGCGGCGACCGCCGCCGCGAAACCCGGCTGGTCGCTGACCCGGGTCATCGGCCCCTGCACCACCGGCAGCCGGGTACCCAGCGCCTCGGCCAGCCGCGCGCCGGGGCCGAGCAGGTCCGCCGCCGCACCGGGCGCCGCCGCGGTCCGCAGGCCGTCCAGGACGGCCTCCCGCAGGGCGCGCACCGTCCGGCCGACCGTCCCCCAGCGTTCGGCGAATCCCGCTGCCAGGAAGCCGTCCTGGCCGATGACCAGCTCCGCCTGCGGGGCCGCGTCCGGACGGCCGCGGCGCAGCACCCGCCGCCCGTCCAGCACCACGGTCTCGGAGCCGTCCAGGCCGCGGACGGCCGCGGCGATCTCCTCCGGCACCGCGGACTCCGCCAGCAGCGCGAGCTGGCTGTCCAGCACCACCCCGGCGGCCCCGCCGGCCACCGCCGCCAGGGCCGTGCGCGGCCCGATGCCGCCGCAGGCCCAGACCGGCGTCCCGGTTCCGGTGTCCGCCAGCAGCTGCTGGAGCAGCACGAAGGTGCTCAGCTCACCGACCCGGCCGCCGCTCTCGCAGCCACGCGCGACCAGCCCGTGGGCCCCGGCCCGCACGGCGGCCGACGCCTGTGCCAGGTCCGTCACTTCGGCCAGCACCCGGTACTCCTCGCGGAGCGCCTCGATCTCGCGGCGCGGGGTGCCCACCGCCAGCACGACAAGCCGCGGGCCGACGCCGTCCGCGGAGCGGAGCTCCTGCGGGGTCAGCCGGCAGCCGGGGGCCAGCCGGACGCCGAAGCCGGCCGGTGCCCGCTCCCGGAGCCTGGCGAGTTCCTCCCGGGAGCGGCGGTCACCGGCTCCCAGGTCCAGCACGCCCACCGCGCCCGCCCGACACAGGGCTTCGACGAGCCCGGCGTCCGGTAAGTGGAACGGGGTGATCCCGATGACGAGGTCGGTCAGCGCGCTGTGGGACGGCATGGGCTCTCCGATGGGCGTCATGGTGCGGGCAGGGCATGAGCGAGTTCGAATGAGCGCGACCAGCAGCCGTTCGTCGGGGTACGGGCGCGCCATTGCACCGTCCCGCCCCGGGTCCACCATCGAGGCTACCGATTGGTAGGGACCGTTAGGTTAAACCTAAATTACGCGTACATGTCAATACATTTGCCGAATATGAAGAAAAGCGCCCTCTGCACACGGAGCGCAATGAATCGACGTCTGTCGAATTCGGCGGCCACCACGGCGATCGGCCGGCCGGCGTCATACGTTGATCGTCACCCCGGGGCCCCGGAGGAGCCGGAATTCAGCCCCGCCCGCGCCATCCCGGACGCGAACCGCCTGGTCAGCTTGCCTGTCCCGGCTTTTCCTGCGGGACCGGCGGCCGCACGGACCCAGGTATGGCGCCGGCCGGGCCGGTAGCCCGCAGGGCTACCGGCCCGGCCGGATGACTAATCGGCACCGCAATCCCGTTTACTGCCCGCTCCGGCCCCGGAGCAGCAGAAAGCTCACGGGTGGCATTGTGCGGCGCAGCCGCGCCAGGTCCGGTACCGGCCAGGCCTCGTCGACGAATGCCGGGCCGGAGCCCGGCTCCGCCGACCGCGCCGCACCCGCGCCGTCAGCGGCTGGCCACCGTCGCCTGGCGGGCGGCCGGGGCCGCTTCGCGGCGGCCGTCGGCGCTGAGCGCGAGCAGGATCGCTTCGACGCTCGCCTTCGCGTCGCCGAAGAGCATGCTGCTGTTCTCCCGGAAGAACAGCGGGTTCTGCACACCCGCGTAGCCGGAGGCCATGGAGCGCTTGAAGACCACGACCTGCTCCGCCTCCCAGACCCGCAGCACCGGCATACCGGCGATCGGGCTGGTCGGGTCCTCGGCCGCGGCCGGGTTGACCGTGTCGTTCGCGCCGATGACCAGCACGACCGAGGTCGCGTCGAAGTCGTCGTTGATCTCGTCCATCTCCAGGACGATGTCGTACGGCACCTTCGCCTCGGCAAGCAGCACATTCATGTGCCCGGGCAGACGGCCGGCGACGGGGTGGACACCGAAGCGGACCTCGACGCCGCGCTCGCGCAGCCGGCGCGTCAGCTCCGCGACGGGGTGCTGCGCCTGGGCGACGGCCATGCCGTACCCGGGGGTGATGATCACCGAGCGGGCGGTGGCCAGCAGCTCGGCCACCTCGTCGGCCCGCACCTCGCGGTGCTCGCCCTGCTCCTCCTCGGCGCCGGACGGCGCCTGGATGCCGAAGCCGCCCGCGATCACCGAGAGGAAGGAGCGGTTCATGGCCTTGCACATGATGTAGGACAGATAGGCACCGGAGGAGCCGACCAGGGCGCCGGTGACGATGAGCAGGTTGTTGTCGAGCAGGAAACCGGCCGCGGCCGCCGCCCAGCCCGAGTAGCTGTTCAGCATCGACACGACGACGGGCATGTCGCCGCCGCCGATCGAGGCGACCAGGTGCCAGCCCAGGGCCAGCGCCAGCACGGTCACCACGATCATCAGCGGCAGGTTCGGGGTGATCGTGAACCAGACGGTCAGCGCGACGAACGCGGCGAGCGCGCCCAGGTTCAGGCCGTTCTTGCCCGGCAGCATCAGCGGACGGGAGTTGATGCGCGCCGACAGCTTCAGGAACGCCACGATCGAGCCGGTGAAGGTGACCGCGCCGATGAAGATGCCGATGAACACCTCGGCGTGGTGGATGCCCAGCAGGTCGGCGGCGATCCTGGTCTGCGCCTTGCCGTGCGACTCCACTTCGAGGTAGCTGTTCCAGCCCACCAGCACGGCGGCGAGGCCGACGAAGCTGTGCAGGACCGCGATCAGCTCGGGCATCTGCGTCATCTCGACACTGCGCGCCCGCCACAGGCCGGTCACGGCGCCGATCGCCATCGCGGCCAGGATCAGCGCGACCGCGCCCGCGGTGATGCTCTGCGCGGCCACCACGATCGTGGCGACCAGCGCGAGCGCCATCCCGGCGATGCCGTAGACGACGCCGGCGCGGGAGGTCCGGTGCTGGGACAGGCCCGCCAGGCTGAGGATGAACAGCAGCGCGGCGACCAGGTCGGCGGAGTTGGAGGCCGTCAGGGAGGTCATCTCGGCTCAGCCTTTCGAGAACATGGACAGCATGCGGCGGGTGACGGCGAAACCTCCGAAGATGTTCACGCTCGTCAGCAGGATCGCCACGCAGGACAGCGTGGTGACGATCCAGCTCTCGTGCCCGATCTGCAGCAGGGCGCCGATCACGACGATCCCGGAGATCGCGTTGGTCACCGACATCAGCGGCGTGTGCAGCGCGTGGTGCACCTTGCCGATGACGTAGTAGCCGATGACCACCGCCAGCGCGAACACCGTGAAGTTCTCGGCGAGTTGCGGGAGCGAAGGCCACCAGCAGGAACATCGCCAGCATCCCGGCGCCGATCAGGCCGAAGCGGGCCGCGGGCGTCAGCTTCGGCCGCGTCGGCTCCGGCTTGGCGGCCGCGGGCTGCGCGGCGGGCGCGGCCGAGACCGCGACGGGCGGCGGCGGCCAGGTGATGTCACCGGCCCGCACGACGGTGACGGCCCGCTGCACGACGTCGTCGAAGTCGATCGTCAGCTGCCCGTCCTTGCCCGGCGTCAGCAGCCGGAGCAGGTTCACCAGGTTGGTGCCGAACAGTTGCGACGCCTGGGTCGGCAGCCGGGAGGCCAGGTCGGTGTAGCCGATGATGGTGACCCCGTTGCCGGTCACCACGGTCCGGCCGGCGACCGTGCCCTCGACATTGCCGCCCATCGCGGCGGCCATGTCGACGATGACGCTGCCCGGCTTCATGACCGCCACGTCCTCGGCCGTCAGCAGGCGCGGCGCCGGACGGCCGGGGATGAGCGCGGTGGTGACGACGATGTCCACGTCGCCCGCCTGCTGGTGGTAGAGCTCGGCCGCGGCGCGGTCGTAGTCCGCGGAGGTCGCCTTCGCATAGCCGTCGGTGCTCTGCTCCTGGACGACGTTGACCGGCAGGTACTCGCCTCCCAGCGACTTCACCTGGTCCGCGACCTCGGGCCGCGGGTCGGTGGCGCGCACGATCGCCCCAGGGAGGAGGCGGCGCCGATCGCCGCGAGCCCGGCCACGCCCGCGCCGGCCACGAGCACCTTCGCCGGGGGCACCTTGCCCGCGGCGGTGACCTGGCCGGTGAAGAACCGGCCGAAGACGTGCGCCGCCTCGATGACGGCCCGGTACCCGGCGATGTTCGCCATGGAGGACAGGACGTCCATCGACTGCGCACGCGAGATGCGCGGCACCGCGTCCAGCGCGAGCGCGGTCACCCCGGCGGCGGCGAGTGCCTGCACCAGCTCGGGCTTCTGCGCCGGGGCCAGCAGCCCCACGACTGCCGCGCCCTCGCGCAGCCGGGCGATCTCCGCCTCGGCGGGGGCGTTGACCTTCAGGACCACGTCCGCTTCCCAGGCCTCACCGGCCTCCGCGATCGCCGCGCCGGCGTCCAGATAGGCCTCGTCGGTGAAGCCGGAGGCCGCACCGGCCCGGACTCGACGACGACCTCGTAGCCGAGGCCCAGCAGCTGACGCACGGTCGCCGGGGTCGCGGCCACACGTGTCTCCCCGGGGAGGGACTCGGCGACCACGCCGATGCGCTGGGGTGGATGGTGCGCGGGTTCTTGAGCAGACATGTCCTGCAGCTCTCGTCAGAGGAGGGAGTGACGGGGGATCCGCGATCAGGGAGTGGTACGAAATGGTTCTCCCTTTGGTCGTTGGAACCTACCCGCCATGCGGGTGTGTGCCAACGCAGGCAGACCGTGATGTGGTTCACCTTGCGATACGCGGCCGACCTGGCATGAGCGGCGACTCCGACGGGGCTGAGCAGGTTCCCCACAGCATCGCCTCGCGGTCGGACCGACCCCGGGCCGACACGCCCGGGCCCGGCCGGCCGGCCACCTGTATTCACCAAGTGAACGCACAGGTGAGGCCAATGCCCGGCCGCATACAGGCTATTGACGCTCCGCAGCCCACCTGCTTCACTTCCCCGGGAGAGCGCTCTCTGGTGCTCCTGGAGCAGCCTCACCACCCTCCCACCCACCACACCAGGGAGAGCCATGGCCGTCACCCCGTCCCGCCGAGCCGTACTCCGCAGTGCCGCCGTCGCCGCCGCACTGCCGCTGGTCGGCACCCTCGCCACCGGATCAGCCCTCGCCGCACCGTCCGGCCGGGGAGGCGACGAACCGGGCCCCGGCGTCCTGGGCCCCGGCGTCCTGCTCTTCGACCCTCCATGGGCGACGCGGCGATCCAGGCGCAGGTCGACGCTGTGTTCAACATTCAGCAGTCCAACCAGTTCGGCACCGAGCGGTACGCCCTGGCCTTCCTGCCGGGCACCTACAACGTCGACGTCAACGTCGGCTTCTACACCCATGTGCTGGGCTCGGCGAGAGCCCGGACGATGTTGTGATCAACGGGCATGTCACCGTCGACGCCCAGTGGCTGGACGGCAACGGCACTCAGGACTTCTGGCGCGCCGCCGAGAACCTGTGCATCGTCCCGCCGGACGGCCTGGAGCGCTGGGCGGTCGCCCAGGCCGGCCCGATGCGCCGCGCCCACATCAAGGGCGACCTGAGCCTGTGGCCCAGCCCGCCCGGCAACCAGTGGTCCAGCGGCGGCTTCCTGGCCGACAGCGTGGTGGACGGTCAGGTCCAGTCCGGTTCGCAGCAGCAGTGGCTGTCCCGCAACGACACCTTCGGCAGCTGGACCGGCGCCAACTGGAACATGGTCTTCGTCGGCACCCAGGGCGCTCCCGCCCAGAGCTTCCCCACTCCCCCCTACACGACGGTCGACCGGACTCCGACCGTCCGCGAGAAGCCGTTCCTCACCGTGGACCGCGACGGTCGCTACCAGGTCTTCGTGCCCGCGCTGCGGCGCGACTCCGCCGGGACGAGCTGGGCCTCCGGCAGGGCCGACGGGTACAGCATCCCGCTGTCCCGCTTCCACGTGGCACGGCCCGGCGATTCCGCCGCGAGCATCAACGAGGCGCTCGACCGGGGCTTCCACCTGCTGCTCACCCCTGGCGTCTACGCCCTGGCCTCCGCCCTGCGCGTGTCCCGGCCCGGCACCGTCGTCCTCGGCCTGGGCCTGGCCACCCTCCAGTCCACCCACGGCAACTCCCTGATCGAGGTCGCCGACGTCGGCGGCGTCTCCGTCGCCGGTGTGCTGCTCGAAGCCGCCTCGGCGGGCTCCCCCGTCCTGCTCCGCGTCGGGCACGGCCGCAGCCGGACCCGGCACAGCGACAACCCCACCGTGCTGTTCGACGTCTACGCCCGCATCGGTGGCGCCGTCGCCGGCGGAGCCACCGTCAGCATCCAGCTCGACAGCAACGACGTGATCTGCGACAATCTCTGGCTGTGGCGTGCCGACCACGGCAACGACGGCACCGTCGGCTGGTCGGTCAACCCGGCCGACACCGGGTTCCTGGTCAACGGCGACCGGGTCACCGCCTACGGCCTCGCCGTCGAGCACTACCAGAAGTACGAGGTGCTCTGGAACGGAAACCACGGCCGCACCTACTTCTTCCAGAACGAGCACCCCTACGACGTCCCCACGCAGTCCGCCTGGGTCCACGGCAGCACCAACGGCTACGCCGCCTACAAGGTCGCCGACTCCGTCACCGACCACCTGGCCTGGGGACTGGGCAGCTACTGCTACTTCGACCTGGAGGCCAACATCTACACCGACCGGGCCTACGAGGTGCCCGACACCCCCGGGGTCGTCTTCACCGACCTGATGATCGTCTGCCTCAACGGCCCGGGCGGCGGAGGCATCCTGCACTGCGTCAACACCACCGGCGGCCCGGTGGAGAACGGATTCGGCACCTACAACATGAAGGGCTACACCAACGGCGCCGGAAGCTGACCCTGCCGTCCGGCCGGCCGGCGGGCTCCGCCGCACGACGAGTGACCCGACCTCACCCGTCATCCGGCGGAGCCCGCTCCCTCACTGCGTTCGTGCTGGTCAGAAATCGGGTGATCCTGCCGCGGCCCGCCTCTACCCTCGTGCCGAAGGGGGTACGCCGGTGTCCGTGTTCACCATGCGCAAGGCCCGCAAGGTCCAGGGCGGGAAGGTCGTCCTGGACGGTGTGACGCTGTCGTTCCTGCCCGGGGCCAAGGTCGGGGTGGTGGGCCCGAACGGGTCGGGCAAGTCGACCGTGCTGCGGATCATGGCCGGTCTGGAGCAGCCGACCGGCGGGGAGGCGTTCGCGGCCCCCGGGGTGAGCGTCGGCATCCTGGAGCAGGAGCCCGTGCTGGACGACTCGGCCACCGTGCTGGGCACCGTCGAGCAGGGTGCGGCCGAGGTCCGGGCGCAGCTGCTGCGCTACGGCCGGCTGACCGGCCGGCTCGGTGCGGCCGGCCTGGACGAGGCGCGGACCCAGCTGCTGCTGGACGAGCTGGGCGCGTTGCAGGAGGCCCTGGAGCATGCGGACGCCTGGGACCTGGACGCCCGCCTTGAGCAGGCGATGGACGCCCTGCGCTGTCCGCCGCCGGACACCCCCGTGCGCGGGCTGTCGGGCGGGGAGCGGCGCCGGGTGGCGTTGTGCCGGTTGCTGCTGTCCCAGCCGGACCTGCTACTGCTGGACGAGCCGACCAACCACCTGGACGCCGAGTCGGTGGCCTGGCTGGAGCAGCACCTGGCCGGCTACCGGGGCACGGTGGTGGCGGTCACCCACGACCGGTACTTCCTGGACAACGTCGCCCAGTGGATCCTGGAGCTGGACCGCGGCCACGCCTACCCCTACGAGGGCAACTACTCGACCTATCTGGAGACCAAGGCCGCCCGGCTGGAGGTCGAGGGCCGCAAGGACGCGAAGCGGCAGCAGCGGCTGGCCGAGGAGCTGGCCTGGGTCCGCTCCAGCGCCAAGGGCCGGCAGACCAGGTCGAAGGCCCGGCTCCAGCGCTTCCAGGAGCTGAGCGAGCAGGCCGACCGGGCCCGCGCCCTGGATTTCGAGGAGATCCGGATCCGCCCGGACCGCGTCTGGGCGGCCTGGTGCTGGAGGCGGAGCACCTGACCAAGGGCTACGGCGACCGGACGCTGTGGCGGGATGTGTCGTTCTCGCTCCCGCGCGGCGGCATCGTGGGGTGCTCGGCCCCAACGGCGTCGGCAAGAGCACGCTGTTCCACCTGATCAGCGGCCGTGAGCAGCCAGACTCCGGCACTCTGCGCCTGGGCGGGACGGTCACCGTCTCCTATGTGGACCAGGCCCGGGCCGGGCTGGACGACACGCGGACGGTGTGGGAGGCGGTCTCCGGCGGCCGGGACCAGCTGCGGGTCGGCGCGGTCGAGATCCCTCCCGCGCCTATGTCGCGACCTTCGGCTTCAAGGGCCCCGACCAGCAGAAGCCGGTCGCGATCCTGTCGGGCGGCGAACGCAACCGGCTCAACCTGGCGCTGACCCTGGCCCAGGGCGGCAACCTGCTGCTGCTGGACGAGCCGACCAACGACCTGGACGTGGAGACCCTGGCCTCACTGGAGGCCGCGCTGCTGGAGTTCCCCGGCTGCGCGGTGGTCACCGCCCACGACCGCTGGTTCCTGGACCGTACCGCCACCCACATCCTGGCCTGGGAGGGCGGCGCCGACTGGTTCTGGTTCGAGGGCAACTACGCCGACTACCAGGCCAACAAGGCGCTACGGCTGGGCCTGGACGCCGCACGTCCGCACCGGACCACCCACCGCCGGATCGGTCGCGACTGACCGTGCCCAGGGCACCCGCGTACACCGCCGCGCCCGTCGGCGCGACCCCCTACACCGCCGCGCCCGTCGGCGCGGATCTGCCCCAGGGGCCCCGGTCAGCTGATGCGGCATCAGCATCCATCCCCTCGGGGCCGGCCGGCTCCAGCGACACCCCGGTCGCGGGCCGGCCGGGCACCGGCCCGGCGATGCGGCCTGCGGACGGCTGCCGGAAACCGGACGGGCGGCGGCGTGCCGGGGCGGGCGTCCCCGGACACGCCCGTGCCCGCCTGCTGACCTGACCGCGTCGGTCGGCGTAGGCTGAAGAGGTTGCACGGCGGAGGGGCCCGCCGCCAACCGCGGCATCCCGCCGCCCACGGTCCCTACCTTTCACAGGTAGCAGAGCCCATGCCCGCAACGCCGCCGCCTCGCTCCCGCGCCCTCCCGTGCCCCGCCGTACCACCCGGCCGTCGCCGACCAGGTCCCGCGCTGCAAGGAGAAGTGACCATGGAGTCCGACGTCACCGCGGGGTTCGACGTCACCGCGGGTCCGACGCCCCCGACCGCCGGGCTCTCCAACGGAAGGACTCCCCCATGGCAATCCGCGTCGTCTACGTCCAGGCCACCGAGATCCTCGACTCCCGTTCCCGTCCCACCCTGGACGTGATCGTCGGTCTGGCGGACGGCAGCCGCGCCCGGGCCGGGGTGCCGTCCGGCGCCTCCACCGGCGCCACCGAGGCCGTGGAACTGCGCGACGGCGACCTTGCCCGCTACCACGGCCAGGGCGTCCTGAAGGCCGTGGAGAACGTCAACGAGGAGATCGCCGACGCCCTGCGCGGAAAGTCCTTCACCGACCTGCGGGCCCTCGACGAAACACTGATCGAGCTGGACGGCACACCGGACAAGTCGCGGCTGGGCGCGAACGCGATCATCGGGGTGTCGATGGCGGCAGCGCGCGCCGAGGCCGCGCACGCCGCGCTGCCGCTGTGGCAGCACCTGGCCCCGGACGGAGTGCCGGCGCGGCTGCCGGTACCGCACTTCAATGTGATCAACGGCGGGGTGCACGCGCCGAACCCGCTGGACTTCCAGGAGTTCATGATCGCCCCGATCGGCGCACCCAGCCTGCCGGAGGCGGTGCGGGCGGGCTCGGAGGTCTATGCCACGCTCAAGCGGCGGCTGGCGGACAGCGGATATGCCACCGGGCTGGGCGACGAGGGCGGCTTCGCACCCGCGCTGCACCGCCCCGAGCAGGCCCTGGAGATGATCGTCGGCGCCATCACCGACGCCGGTTACACCCCCGGCCGGGAAGGCGTGGCCATCGCCCTGGACCCGGCCTCCTCCGAGTTCCGCCGGGACGACGGCAGCTACCTGGTCGACGGGCAGTCACTGTCCAGTGACGACATGATCCGCTGGTACGAACAGCTGATCAGCGACTTCCCGGTCTGGAGCATCGAGGACGGCCTGGGCGAGAACGACCACGACGGCTGGATCCGGCTCACCACGAGGCTCGGTTCGCGGGTGCAGCTGATGGGTGACGACAACTTCACCACCGACCCCGCCCGCATCCGCGCCGCCATCAGCGACGGAATCGCCAACTCGTCGCTGATCAAGCTGAACCAGATCGGCACGGTCACCGAGACCCTGGAGGCGGTCAGGGTCTGCCGCGAGGGCGGATACACCGCGATGATCTCGCACCGCTCCGGCGAGACCGACGACAGCTTCATCGCGGACCTGGCCGTGGCCACCGGCTGCGGCCAGCTCAAGTCCGGCGCACCGGCCCGCGGGGAACGCGTGGTCAAGTACAACCGGCTGCTCCAGATCGCCGCCACCCACCCCACCCTGCCCTATGGCCTCGTCTGAGCCCCGGAGTACACCGTGAACAGCCAGGACCGGTCCGTCGACGTCGTGCGCGCGCTGGAGCGGGCGAACACCAGCCTGCGGCTGCTGGCCGACTCCAGCACGGCGCTGGCGAGCATCCTGGACGCGGACGAGGCGCTGCGGCGGCTGGCGCGCCTGCTCGTCCCGTCCATCGCGGAGGCATGCGTGGTGGACCTGGCCGAGGATGACGTGGTGCGCCGCCTGACGGTGGTCCACCACGATCCGGCGCGGTCGCTGCCGTATGCCGTCGAGACGCTGCTGCCCGGGCCGGAGGGCTCGGGTTCGGCGCTGGGCGCCGTCCTGCGCGGCCAGGGGCCGGTGGTGGTGGACGACTTCGGCGCGCCCGGCGAGCCCGGATCGCTCCAGGCCGCCCAGCAGGACCTGTACCGCAGCCTGGACGCCGCGACGTTGCTGATCGTGCCGCTCCAGGCACGCCGGACCGTCCTCGGCGCGCTCACCCTGGTCCGCTCCACCGCGACCGGCCCGTTCGACCAGCAGGAGGCCTCGCTCGCCGCCGACCTGGGGCACCGGGCCGGGCTGGCCCTGGAGAACGCCCGGCTGTACGCCCTCCAGCAGCACCGCCGAGCAGTTGCAGCGCTCCCTGCTGCCCGACCTGTCCGGTGTCCGCAAGCTCGACCTGGCGCCCGCTACCTCCCGGCGCGCGAGGGCGCGGAGGTCGGCGGCGACTGGTACGACGCCTTCACCCTCCCGGACTGCTCGACCGTGCTGGCCATCGGCGACGTGGTCGGGCACGACCTGACCGCCGCCGTGCGCATGGGCCAGCTGCGCAACATGCTGCGCGCGCTGGAGTACGACAGCGGTGACTCCCCCGCCGGGGTGATGCGCCGGCTGGACGCCGTGATGCAGGGCCTGACCAGCACCGAGCTGGTCACCGCCGTCATCGCCCGGCTGTACGCGACGCCGACCGGCCCCTGGGTGCTCCAGTGGACCAACGCCGGTCACCCGCCGCCCCTGCTGGCCCTCGCCGACGGCACCTCCCGGCTCCTGGAGGACGGCCTGGCGCCGGTCCTGGGCGTGGATCCGGCCCTGGCCCGGGAGGACGCGCTGATCGTCCTGCCCCGGGCTGCACCCTGCTGCTCTACACCGACGGCCTGATCGAACGCCCCGGCGAGGACATCGGCCGCGGCCTGACCCGGCTGCGCCAGCACGGCGCCCGCCTGGCCCGGGAACCGCTCACCCGGTTCTGCGACGAACTGCTGGAGAGCCTCACCGCCGGCCACTTCGACGACGTGGCGGTGCTGGCCCTGCGCGTGCCCGACCGCTGACGGGCGCCGGCCCGGTCCGCGCCGTGGGGCCCGGGCGCGCTGGTGGAGGATGGTCTCCGCAGGTCGCCACGGACCGCGAGGACACGGGGGGGATGCGGCAGTGATCGAGGTCAGGAACGACGGGGCCTTCAGCATCAACAGCGTCGGGACGGATCGCCTGCCGTTCCCGCTGACCTTCACCGCCCGTGAGGCTGACGGGTCCTGGCAGATCAGCGCCTCGGCGGCCCGGGCCGGTGAGCTGATCGACCTGCTCTCCGGCTCGGCGAACGACACGGTGCTGGTGTGGACCTCGCGACGAACAGCTTCCTGCACCAGGACTACCGGCAGTGGCGGCCCTCACTGATCGCGGCGGAACAGGGCGTCGACTGCACCGTTCACCCGCTCGGGGCATGGGCCCGGGCCACCCCGGGACTCGGCGCGGAGATCCTGGTGCTGCACCGCGACAGCCTGCCCCGGTTCCTGGACGGCGGCTGGTCGCCCTACGAGCTGTCCGTGGTCGACCTGCCGACGGTGCCGACCCCGTCCCAGCTCGACGAGATCGCCCTGGTGATGGGCACGGCTGCCCTCGACGAGCCGGTCCTGCCCCGCGTCGAGGGCTCGCGCTTCCGGTACTCCGGGCACGACGACTGCTATCTGGCGGTCGAATCGACGGACCCGGCCATGCCCGCGTCCGTCCTGAGCCGTCTGCTGGCCCTGCTGGCCGGCTCCGCACTCGTCCGTGCCCGGGCGGCTTCATCAGTGCTGATCCCCGAACCGGACACCGCGACGACAGGCCGGCTGATCTGCGAGAGCCCGCACTGGATCGGAGTCGTCGCGGCCGTGTCGGAAACGTTTTTGACCATCCACCTGTCCGCGCTGCCGCAGCGGTGGCGTCTCGGCCAGAGGCCGCCGGAGCACGTCGACCGCACGGCGACGCTCGACCTGATCCGGAATACCTGGCAGGTCACCCCGCCGGGAGGCGTGTCCGGCCGGGGCAGGGTCAGCCGGTGAGCGGGCGGCAGGAGCGGCAGGGACGGTAGCCCGCCCTGCGGGCCTCGACGGGTGAGCGGAAGGGGACCCGGTGCGCCGGGGTTATCCGGCGGGCGTGGGCGCAGGTGGGATGGCAGTAGATGCGGGTGGTGCCGCTGCCCAGGAGCCGCAGCCCGGCGTCGGAGAAACGCGCCAGCCCGTCCATGTCCAGGCCCTCGGCGGCCCGCAGGGCGGCGCCGACCGCGGCGAACGGGCCCAGGTCGCAGGGGGCCGCGTGGTCGTGGGTGATCCGGTGCGCGGGATCAGCACGGACACCGGGTTGGCCGCGAGCGCCGCCAGTACCGTACCGGCGTCGGTGAGCCCCGCCTCGCGCGCGACCCAGGAGACGGGCCGCAGCTGGCCCCTGGGGACGGTGCGGACCGCGGCGAGCGCGGCCCGCTGCGGCTCCGGCAGCCGGGTCGTGTCCAGCGGCAGCCGCCCGGCCCTGCCGGTCCGCAGGGCGGTCAGCAGGCCGGGCGGCGGCGTCGGGGCCGGGATCGCCGGGCGCCCGGTGCGGCGGCGGTGCAGTTCCTCGAACTCCGCCGGGACGGCGAACGCCGCGGCCGGCGCCGCGCCGCAGACACCGAGCCCGCTGGAGGCGACATAGAGCCCGACCGGCGGCAGTTCGACGCGGAGATAGGTGTCGTACCGGTCCCTGGGTATGCCCGCCCGGCGCAGCACGCGCAGTTCGAGTCGGCGCGGCCGCCCCGGCAGCCCGGCCAGGGCGTGCTCGATCCGCTTCGCCGACGGGCCGTGCCCGCCGCCGTCCTGGCTCATCGCGCGGCCTCCCTCGGTCTTCCGGTCTCCTCCAGCAGCAGTTCCCGCAGGCAGGTGAGTCCCCTGGACACCTGCGCCTTGACCGCGCCGACCGTACAGTCCTGCAGGTCGGCCACCTCCGAGTTGCTCATGCCGACGACGAAGCGGAGCACCACCGCGCTGCGGTTGCGGTCCGGCAGCCGGCTCAGCGCCGCGACCAGGCGGCCGCGGTCGTCGACGGCCATGGCGTGCTCCTCGGGGCCCGGGCCGGGTTCGGCCCAGCTGCCGTTGGCGTCGTCGATCTCGACGGCGTGCACCGGGCGGCGGGCACAGGCCCGGACGTGGTTGCGCCAGACGTTCACCGCTATGGCCAGCAGCCAGCTGCGCGGCCGCAGTTGCCTGCGGCGACCGGGCGGGTAGTGCCGCAGGGCCACATAGGCGCGCAGGAAGGTGTCCTGGCCGAGGTCGTCCGCGGTCGCGGCGGAGCCGGTGACCCGGAACAGGTACCCGCGCACCGCGGCCGAGTGCAGCCGCACCAGTTCGGTGAAGCCGTCGTCCAGGTCGGCGGCCAGCCGGGCGGTGAGCTGATCAGCGGTTTCGTCCATCGCGGTATGAACACCTCACTCCTGGGGCCCGTCGCCCCGCCGTGGCGGAGCCGGATCGGCCGGGTGGTAGCTGATCAGTTCGCCGCCGACACGCCAGGTGCCGCCGTCGGGCGTGGCGCCGGACATGCCGCGCAGGGTCCCCGCCCCAGCCAGCTCGACCACCGCGATGTCCCCCAGCATGGCGAAGCCGAAGGTGCGTTGCGGCGTCCAGTCGGTGCTGTGGCGCAGCCGTCGGCTCAGCTGTGCCCAGCCGAGCGGGCCGGCGGCGACCACCCAGGCGTCGGGGGCCCCGGCGGTGAGCCGCCGCGCGGGGCGCAGCCAGGAGGCGGCCGTCTCCGGCCAGTCCACCAGCGCCTGCACCTGCCCGCCCCGGGACTGCCACGCCTCGGCGAAGGCGAGCGCGGCGGCCTCGGAGGCCGGGTCCCGGCCATGGCCGACGGTGACCGTGCGGACCACCGGCCGGGCCGCCGCCACCAGGCGCAGCAGGGCCCGGAGTTCCGCGCCGGTGTGTGCGGCGGGAGCGGCCGGGGCCGGGCCGGACGGGCGGAGCAGCGGTGAGCGGGGGCGGGACGGCCCAGGCAGGCGGCCCGGATTCATGCCGGCTCCCGCATCAGCCGTTTCCACTGGGCGTAGGCCCCGGCAGGCACACCGCGCAGGGCCGGTACCCGGCCGCGCGGGCGCTCCGCTCGTCGGCGAAGAAGACCCGCTCGCGGATGTAGCCGCCGCGCGCCACCGCCCGCAGCGCCGACGGGCAGTCCAGCCTGCCGTACAGCCGGCTCCGCCGGTGCCCGCCGAGGGCGCCCGGCACCGGGCTGCTGAACGGCCGGCCGTCCGCCCCGACCAGGGTGTACCGGCGCGGCGGGGGCCCTCCGGCGGCGGGCGGCACGGTCTCAGGACGCACGGCGTCAGGCGGCATCGTGGAAGACCAGGCCGAGGGTGCGGCGGGTGCCGGAGCGGACGGTGCTGACGCCGTGCCGGACCGGCACCGCCGACCAGCCCCGGACGGAGCGCACCGGCCGGTCCCGGGTGGTGAAGACCAGGCCGTGCCCCTGTCGCAGGACGGTCGAGGTGCCTCGCGACTGGGCCCGCGGCCGCTGTTCCACCAGCAGGAACTCGCCGCCGGTGTAGTCGGTCCCGGCCACGTCCAGGCCGATCACCACCTGCATGGGGAACACCAGGTCCCCGTACAGGTCGCGGTGCAGCGCGTTCCAGTCGCCGCCGTGGTAGCGCAGCAGGATCGGGGTCGGCTTCGGCTGCCCCGCCGCATGGCACTGGTCCAGCCACTGCGCCAGGGTGTCCGGCCAGGGCGCGGGCCGGCCCAGCTTGGCGGCCCAGTCGCGGGCGATCGGCAGGAGTCTGGGGTAGAGCGCCTCACGCAGCTCCTGCACCGCCTCCGGGAACGGGCGGCGGAAGTAGCGGTACTGGCCGGAGCCGAAGCGGTACCGGGCCATGTCGACGGTACTGCGGAAGAGCTCGGCCCGGTCGTACAGGTCGGCGATGGAACGGCACTCGTCCGGGGTGAGCAGCTCGGGCGTGCCCGCGCAGCCGAACTCGTTCAGTTCCGCCGCCACGGACGGCCAGTCGGCCTCGGCGACGCGCTCGCGCGCGGTGGCCGCGCGGTGGGCCGTGGTCAGGGTCATCGGTTCTCTCTCCCAGCGGGGTCGGGTCGGCGCGGTCTGCGCGGTCCGGTCAGAGCAGTTGCGGTTGCAGGGCGCCCTCGTGGAGCAGCAGGAACTCCTTGCGCTCCACTCCGCCCGCGTAGCCCTTCATCGTCCCGTCCGCGCCGATCACGCGGTGGCAGGGGCGCACCACCAGCAGCGGGTTGGCGCCGACCGCGGCACCCAGCGCGCGGACCTCCGCGCGCTGGAGGCCCAGCTGCTCGGCGAGCTGCCCGTAGCTGGTGGTGGTGCCGTACCCGATGGTCTCCAGCGCGGCCCAGACCCGCTGTTGGAACTCGGTGCCGCGGACGGCGTAATCGAGGTCGAATTCCGTGAGCCCACCGGCGAAGTACGCCTCGAGCTGGTCGGCGACCCCGGTGAACGCCTCCGGGGCGCGGCGCCAGCCGGGCTGGACCACTGCGGCATTGCGCTGGCCGGTCATCGACACGGAGGCGAGCGCCAGCCCGCCCTCGCCGACGCCGACTCCTCGCCGGCCAGCAGCAGGTCGCCCAGCGGGCTCTGCACGGTTGTGTGAACGATCACCGTTCGCTCCCTTCCTGGTGTTTCCTCATCACCCAATCTGCGCCTTCGCGGCCGTGGTGTCTGGCGGTGGTCGGACACCGCGATCGCGCCCCGGCCGGCGCCCGGCGCCCGCGCCGGCGGGACGGCGCTATGCGCCTGCGGCGGCGCGCAGGGCGGCCACCCGGTCGGTGCGCTCCCAGGTGAAGCCGGGCAGCCCGCGGCCGAAGTGACCGCAGGCGGCTGTCTGCGCGTAGACCGGGCGCAGCAGGTCCAGGTCGCGGACGACCGCCGCCGGGCGCAGGTCGAAGACCCGCTCGACGGCCTGTTCGAGCTGGGTCTGCGGGACGGTCCCGGTGCCGAAGGTCTCGATGAACAGTCCGACCGGCGCGGCCCGGCCGGTCGCGTAGGCGACCTGGATCTCGCACCGGGCCGCGAGCCCGGCCGCGACCACGTTCTTGGCCACCCACCGCATCGCGTACGCCGCCGAGCGGTCCACCCGGGTGGGGTCCTTGCCGGAGAAGCCGCCGCCGCCGTGCCGGGCCATCCCGCCGTAGGTGTCGGCGATGATCCTGCGCCCGGTCAGTCCGGCCTCCCCCATCGGGCCGCCGTCCCCGGACCGGCCGCCCGGGTCGACCAGCAGCCGGTACCCGTCGGTCTCCAGTTTCAGTCCCTCGTAAGCGAGTTCGGCCAGTACCTGGTCGACCACGTACTCCCGGACGTCCGGTGTCAGCTGCCCCTCCAGGCTGACCCCGCGGGCGTGCCGGGAGGAGACGACGACCGTGTCCAGGCGCACCGGTCGGGCGCCCTGGTACTCGACGGTGACCTGGGTCCTGCCGTCGGGACGCAGGTAGGGGATGGCGCCGTCCCGGCGGGCCTGCGTCAGCCGGAGGGAGAGCCGGTGCGCCAGGTCGATCGGCAGCGGCATCAGCGTCGGTGTCTCGTCGGTGGCGTAGCCGAACATCAGCCCCTGGCCGCCGGCGCCCCGGCGGTCGGGCCCGCCGGTGGCAGCACCGTTCCGCGGCGCGTGGGCGCGGCCGACGCCGCGGGCGTTGTCCGGGGAGCGGACGCCGATGGAGACCGAGACGCCGCAGGAGGCGCCGTCCAGGCCCTTGTCCGAGGAGTCGTAGCCGAGCTCCAGGATCTTGTCGCGGACCAGCTGCACGACCGGGACCCACGCGTCGCTGGTGACCTCGCCCGTGACGTGGACCTGGCCGGTGGTGACCAGGGTCTCCACCGCCACCCGGGCGGCCGGGTCCTTGCGCAGCAGCGCGTCCAGCACGCTGTCACTGATCTGGTCGGCGATCTTGTCGGGGTGCCCATCGGTCACGGATTCCGAGGTGAACAGGCGAGCGGGCATCAACGTTGTCCCTGTCTGGCGAGGCCGGCGCCCGGCCGGCGCGCGGCGGTGGAGGCCCCGGCGGGGGCGAGAGCCAGGACTGCGTGGGCGATGGCGTCCGAGTCGCCCAGGATCACCGAGTTCACCCCGGGGCGGATGCCCGCCGCGGTCACCCAGTGCACGAACTCGGTGGGGATCCCGTAGGCGAAGCGGCGCGGATGGGCCCGGCCGAGTGCGTCCACGGTCCGGTACGGCCGCTCGGTCACGGTCAGGCCGCCGGTCTCGTAGCCGCCGCACTCGCCCTCGATGCAGTACGGCACGGCCTGGCCGCTGGCCAGCAGCTGCCGCAGCAGCGAGTCCCCGGTACGCCTGATGTCGGGCTCGGGCAGCCGGGCCTCGATCAGGACGGCGGCCCGGACCGGCTCCGCCCCGACCGCCGCGGAGGCGGCCACGAAGGCGGGGCGGCCGGTGTCGATGCCGACCTCCAGTTCCGGCCCGATCAGCTGCACCACGTCCGCCTCGACCAGGGCACGCAGTTCCTCGATCCGCGAGGCCGGGGGGCCGATCGACAGGTAGGCGTTGAGCGGGGTGTACCAGCCCTGGAGTTCGTCGCGGTAGGAGTCGCCGTCCAGGCCGCCGTGGTCGACCGCGAGCCGGATCTCGTTGCGCAGGTCGCGCAGCACGTCCAGGGCCGCCTTGAGCGGTCCGCTGAGGTTGCCCGCCTTCGCCTCCCGCACGTCGCGGTCGAGGTGGTCCAGCAGCCAGCCGCGGAAGGCCTCCCGGTCCGCGAAGCGCCGCTGTCCCAGCGGCCGCAGCAGCTTGTCCCAGTCCCAGCGGTCCGCCTCGGCGAACCCGTGACCGGTCAGCAGGCCGTCCTTGACGGTGTCGTCGGCCGCCGCCAGGTAGCTCCGGACGAAGCCGGGGGCGGCCTGCCGCTGACCGCGTGCCACCAGCAGGGTCTCGTAGTAGACGCCCTCGACCTCCTTGGCGATCAGCGGCCACAGGTCGGCGCCGAAGCGGACCGGGTCCCCGGCGGCGGCCCGGCGCCGCAGCGCCGCGATCGTCGCCGGCGTCAGCAGTCTGGGCTGGTACCGGCCGTGGGGGCCCTTCTCGTTCTCGCCGCGCGCGTGGTACGGGATGCCGCGGCGCGAGCCCGCCCGGATCCGCGGCTCGCGTCCCGAGGGCCGGTAGACCAGCCTGCCGCCGCAGCGGACGAACAGCCCGCCGCGGCCGCGGGTGAGCAGCGCCATGTGGTCGAAGAAGTTCAGCCCGAGCCCGCGCATCAGCACGGTCTGGCCGGGCCGCACCGCCGACAGGTCCAGGTCGCGGGTGGCCGGGACGCACATAGGTGAGGCCGAGGGCGGCGGCGGTACGCGTCCACTCCGCCTCCTGCTCGGTCGGCCGGGCCTGCACATGACCCTGGGCCAGCACCACCGCGTCCAGGCCGGTCAGCGCGGAGCCGTCGGCGAGGGTGACCGTCTGCGGGCCGCCCGGCCGCGGGCCGGCGTCCTCCAGCGCCACCGCGCGGGTGCGGTGTTCGCGCACGGTGAGATGGGCCGGGGCGCTGTCCCGCACCCGCTGGTAGGCGCACTCCAGGTAGTGGCCGTAGAAGGCCCTGGTGGGGTAGGAGTCCGGGGTGAGGTCCCGTGCCTCGGCCCGGGTCGGGCCGTCGTACCGCCGCGCACCACCGGGCACCACCTCGGACTTGGCCCATTCGTACAGGCTCGGCCCGGGCTCGACGGCTCCCGCCATCTCCACGCTGGCGTCGGTGAACACGGTGACCTGCGAGGCCACGGTGTTCATCAGCAGCAGCCCGGACTGGCTGGTCCGCCAGACCCGGCCGGGGCCGGGCGGGAACGGGTCGACCAGGTGCACGACGACCGACGGGTGCGAGGCGTGGGCCCGTTCGTTGGCGCAGAGCCGCTCCAGCACCGACAGTCCGCGCGGTCCGGCTCCCACGATGCAGATCTCCAGGCCGTCCCCGTTCATCGGGCGACCATCCCCTTCGCAGTCCTCGTCTTCACAGCCCTCGTCCTCACAGCCCCTGTCGGCGGGGTGGTGGCCCCCTGGTCCCGGTGGCTCATGCCGCCCACCCTCCCGACCACCGCTGTCCGGCCCCCGACACCCGCGCCACCAGGTCGCCCGGGTCGGTCGGCAACTGGTTGCCGCGCCAGGCGACATGCTGGTCGGGGCGGATCAGCACCAGGTCCCGCTGGTAGAGCTCGCGCGCGGCCTCGCCCTCGACGTCCACCACCCGCAGCGGCAGCCGGTGCGCCTGCGCGGCGGCCTGGAGCGGCTTGCCGCTCGGCGGTTCCGGTCCCAGCCGCAGCAGGGTGTAGCCGGGGCCGAGCCGGTCGAACAGGGAGCTGCCCTGGCCGTGCCAGTCGTCCAGCCACAGGTGCGGCGCCCGGCCGCCGGGGAGGCTGGTCGGGGTGTACGTGCCCCAGGAGTCGCCGGGCGGATCGGCGTGCGGGTCGGCGGCGACGATGGGCGAGGCGTCGTAGCGGACGCCGAGCTGTACGCCGACGGACGACAGGCTGCGCTGGCCGTGCGAGCGCAGCAGGGCGTCGAGGTCCTCGCGGGCCGCACGGCCCTCGGCGGTGTCCGCCTCCAGCGCCGCCGGGCGCGCGACCGCGCCGGGGCCGGCCCCGAGCTCGCGGGCGGCCACCGCGTTGCGCAGCGCGACCGGACGCCGCTCGCTGCTGTACGAGCCGAGCAGTCCCGGGCCGCCCCAGCCGTGCAGCACCGCGGCGAGCTTCCAGGCGAGGTTGGCGGCGTCGTCGATGCCGGTGTTCAGGCCGAGCCCGCCGTCGGCGGCGGGCTCCGGGCCGCCGTCGGCGGTCAGGAAGACCCGGCCCTTGCCGAAGCGCTGCGCCACCGGTGCCGCGCCCGGAGTCCACCGGTGGTCGCCGAGGACCTGCACCGGCAGGTCGCTGCCCGCCGCCCGGCGCAGCAGCGCGCCGGGGTCGGCCGGGCCGCCGCGGGACCCGTCCGGCGCCGGGGCGGCCAGCAGCAGGAACTCGTCCTCGCCGTTGAGGGCGATCAGGTTGACCACCAGGTCCTCGTTGAGCGCCCAGTAGCTCCACGCCCGGGGCCCCCGAGCACCTCCCGGTGGAAGGTCGGCAGCCGCAGGTGCGCGGCGGTCGCGGGGCGGTCGCCGGCCCCGGCGCCGGCCGGGCGGCGCGGGCCGGCCGTCTCGTCGTGCACTCCGAGGGCGCTGCGGACGAAGCCGCGCCCGCTGTCGCTGCCGACCGCGTACCGGGCGGCCCAGTCCTCGCCGGGGTGGTCCGGGTGCTCGGCGCGCACCCGGACCTGCTGGGCGTCCTGCCGCAGGGCGGTGACCCGCCAGCCGGGCCGCAGCGTGATGTTCGGCCGGGTGCCGGCGTGCTCGCGCAGGAACCGGGCCAGGTACATCCGGTCGGCGTGGTGCACCGGCTCGGGCAGTTGGTCGGTCCGCGGCGCGGCCGCCACCCGGCGCAGCCGCTGGCTGGCGGTCGGCAGCGGCAGCCGGGACAGCTCGCGGCCGCCGAAGCGGGTGAAGCAGGCCAGGTCGCCGGGGTGCTCCCCGGGCAGGCCCAGCCGGCGCACCGGCCCAGCCAGGCCCAGCCGGCGCAGGTGCTCCATGGTGCGCGCGCCCGGGGTGCTGCCGCCCGGCCGCTGCTGCCCGCTCTCGCCGTGGTCGAAGACCACGCTCGGGATGCCGTGGTGGTCGAGCAGCAGGGCGAGCATCAGCCCCACCGTGCCGCCGCCGACGACGGCGACGGGGGTGCACCGCTGACCGCTCACCGGATGCCTCCCGGTGCCGCCGCGGTGCGCGCGCCGCGGGCCAGGGCGGTGTCCAGCGCCGCGCCGAGGGCGTCGAGGGCGTCGGCCGGCCGCTCGGGGCCGAGGTCCAGCGCATGGCCACATAGCCGTCCGGGCGGACCAGCACCGCGCCCCGCGGGTCGTGGCCGCGCAGCCGGGCCCAGGTGCCGTCGTCGTCCTGGGGGCCGTCCCCGCTCCCGACCGCGTGCGCGACGAGCGGCAGGCCGTGCGCGTCGGCGAGTTCCCGCGCCGCCGCCAGCCAGGCACCGCCGTCGGACCCGGCGAGCAGCAGGAAGGTCCCGGGGCGCGCGAGCAGCTGGTGGTGGACAGCCTCCGGTCGTGGTGGCGCAGCCAGGCATGCGGCAGCCGGGCGCCCGGCCGGGCCGACTGCTCGTGGTCCAGGCCGAGCGGATCGACCCGCGGACGCGCCGTCAGGTCGTCGCCGACGTATCCGGCGTCGGCGTAGTCGTAGCCCATCTCCAGGCCGAGGTGGGAGGTGGTGATCCGGTTGGTGGCGAAGTACTCGCGCAGGACCGCCCGCCTGGTCTCGCCGTCCGGGGTGTCCGCGAACAGCGCCGTCATCTGGGCGCGGTTCCACTCCGGGCGCGCGCCCTGGACCACCCCGGTCCCGGCGGTGAAGGCGATCTGGTTGAAGAGCGAGAACAGCGCGCGCTCGACCACCCGCTGCGCCACCGGACGGCGCTCGGCCTCGTAGCTGTCGAGCAGGGCCGGACCGGCCAGGCCGTCGACGACGTGGGCGAGCTTCCAGGCGAGGTTGTGCGCGTCCTGGATGCCGGTGTTCAGGCCCAGGGCTCCGGACGGCGGGTGGCGGTGGGCGGCGTCGCCGACCAGGAAGACCCGGCCGGAGCGGAAGTGGTCGGCCACGGTCCCCTCCACCGGCCAGCGGCTGATGCTCTGCACCTCCATGGCGTGGTCGTCGGGCAGCTTCAGGGTGCGGCGCACCATGGCCACCAGCGTCGCGTCGTCGAGTTCGTCGGCCTTCCGGGCGCCCGGCGGCCGGGAGAACATCAGCGTCCACTCCTCGGAGTGGCGGCCCCACCTGGTCGGCCCCATGGGCACCACCCCGCAGTGCTCCAGGGTGCCCTCGGCGGACAGGCTCGACACCCGGTTGACCACCGCGTCGTCGCAGGGATGAACGGCGAGAAGTCGGCCCGGACATGGAGGTTGACCCACTCCAGGAAGGTCGGTGTGCCGGTCATGCCGATGCCCAGCAGCCGGCTGACGGTCTTGCCGCCGTCGGCCGCGACGACATAGGCCGCCCGTATCCGCAGGGTCCGGCCCGAGGTCCGGTCCAGCACGGTGGCGGTGACGCCCGTCGTCCTCGGCCAGGCCGGTCAGCTCGTGGTGGAAGAGCAGGCTGCCGGGGGCGCGCTGTTCGGCGTGGCGGCGCAGCAGCGGCTCCAGCCAGCGCTGGCCGAGGTTGGCGTGCCGGTAGGCGGAGGATCGGGCGTAGCGTTCGGCCAGCTCACCGCCGCCGTAGGCGCTGGTCCGGTAGAGCACCTTGCGGTCGTAGGGTTCGCTGCCGCCGAGGCTGGACAGCCACACCATCGCCCCGCAGTTCTCCGGCGGGGCTCCCTCGCGGTAGATGTCGTCGGCGACCGCGAGCTGCCCGAAGACCTCCATGGTGCGGGCGTTGAGGATGTGCGCCTTGGGTTGCAGCGACGTGGTGGGGTGGCGCTCCACCAGCAGCGAGCCCACGCCGAGGCCGGACAGGGCGAGGGAGGCGGTGAGCCCCGACCCCCGCCGCCCACGATCAGGACGGGGGTGTGCCGGTCGGCCGGCTCGGGCCGACGAGTTGAGTTCATCACGCTTCCTTGGGTTCGCCTGGACGCCGGACGGCCGGTCCGGCCGTGGCCGGGGCCACGACCAGCAGGCTGGTTTCCAGGGCCAGCGGGGTCACCGACTCCAGCCGCAGACCGGCGGCGTCCAGCAGGGCCCGGTAGCCGTCGAGGGTGCGTTCGCGCCCGCCCGCCGCCATCAGCAGGTGCAGGTCCCAGAGCAGCGCCAGCAGCTCCGGACCGCCGGTGGGGATGACCCGCTCGACGATCAGCAGCCGGGCGGTGTCCGGCATCGCCGCGCGCAGGTTGCCGAGCAGCCGGACGCAGCGCTCGTCGTCCCAGTCCTGGAGCACCCGGGACAGCAGGTAGGCGTCCGCGCCCGCCGGGACGGCGTGGAAGACGTCCCCGGGACGGCCCGGTAGCGGTCCGGTCCGACCGCGCGGTCCAGGTGCTCGCGCGCGACCGGGGTCACCTTCGGCAGGTCGAACAGGGTCCCGTGCAGGTCCGGGTGGGCCCGCAGGACCGCGGAGAGCAGCATCCCGCTGCCCCCGGCGACGTCCACCACGGTGCGGCAGCCGGAGAAGTCGAAGGCGGTCGCCACCTCGCCGAAGAACGCGTTGCCCGCGTTCATCGCGCGCTGGAACTTGGCCCCGGCGCCGGGCTCCTGGGCCAGGTAGCCGTGCAGCGAGGTGCCGAAGGCGTGCTCGAAGCCGGAGGTGCCGGTGCGGACGGCGGGGACCACCTGGCCCCAGGCACGGTGGAACTCCTCGCCGTAGATCACCGCCAGGTCCCGCATCGACTGCTCGTGGTCGGTGCGCAGCAGCCCGCCGACGTCGGTCAGCCGGTAGCCCGTCGGCCGTGTCCTCGAACAGGCCCATGGCGGTGAGCAGCCGCATCAGCCGTTCGATGCCGTCCTGTTCGGACCCGGCCGCGGCGGCGAGCGCGGCGGCGGTCCCGGCCCCGCGGCGACGTGGTCGGGGAGCGCGAGTGCGGCGGCCGCGTAGAGGGCCTGGGCCTGCCAGGCGCCGGTGAGAATGTCCACCACACGGCGTGCGGGGGGCGCTTCGGCCATGTTCGAGCCTTTCGGTGTCGGGCGGTCGGGTGTCGGGCGGTCGGGTGAGAGGCAGTCGGGTGTCGGGCGGTCGGGTGAGGGGTGGCTGCTATCGGGCCGCGGCCTGGACAGCCGCGGTCGGCGATCCGGGGTCCACCGGCCCGCGCAGCAGGTCGCGGTGGTCCTCGCGCAGGCGTCGCTTGAGCACCTTGCCGGTGGGACCGACCGGCAGCCCCTCCCGGTCCGCGGCCACCACCAGGGCGGCCAGCGGGGCGAGGCCGGCCCTGTCCAGCGCCGCGTTGCAGGTGGCCAGCAGTTCCTGCGGCGTGCGCCCGTCGCCGTCGGCGAACAGCACCACCGCCAGCGGGCGGGAGGCCTGCGGGTGCTCCGGGTCCGCCACGCCGACCACCGCGGTGTCCAGTGCCTGGGTCGCCAGCAGCACGGTCTCCTCCAGCGGGAGGCTGTACACCGGGCCGTCGGCGGTGCGGATCACGTCCGGGTGCGGTCCAGGTGGTACCACTGGCCGTCGCTCTCGCGCCGGACCACGTCCCCGGTCAGGAAGTAGCCGTTGACCAGCGAGTCACGGCTGAGCGTCGGGTCGTCCCAGTAGCCGGGGGTGATGCTGGGGTGCGCACGCCGAGCAGCCCGGCCTCGCCGTCCGGCAGCCGGCGGCCCTGCTCGTCGAGCACCGCGGCGTCCTGCACGGCCTTGACCGGACGCCCGATCAGCCGCCCGTAGCCGCTGGTCTCCGGGGTGGACACCTGCCTGAAGAGGACCATTCCCATCTCGGAGGAGCCGAGGCCGTCGATGTAGGCGGAGCCGTTGATCCTGCGGCCGCGCACGCGGCGGCTGCCGAGCGCGGTCAGCGGGCGGATGTGCCGCTCGTGCGAGGCGTCGCCCATGCCGTTCCAGGAGTGGATGCCCCGCGCCGCGTACGGGGTGACCCGGGTGACGTCGATCTCGGCCAGCGTCAGCGGGAAGCCGAGCACGAAGGTGGGCCGGAACCAGTTGATCGCCCGCGCCGTGGAGTCGCCGTCCGCCCCGTCCAGGACCAGGGTGGGGATGCCCAGCATCAGGGCCATGCTGAGGTAGCTGATGCCGGCCGAGTGGCTGTGCGGCAGTGTGGTCAGCATCCGGTCGGAGCGCAGCGAGGGGAAGGTCCACAGCCGTTCCCGCTTGCCGTCGAAGAACGACTCGTGGGTGAAGACCGGCGCCTTGGGCCGCCCTGTGGTGCCGGAGGAGTGCGAGATCATCACCAGGTCGTCGCCGTGGTGCCGGTGGGGAAGCCGGGCAGCGGCCCGGACGGCCGGGGCGCGGTCAGGTCGAGCCGGTGGATGTCCTCGGCCAGCAGCGTCTTGCCCGACGCGGCGTCCGAGTGGGTCCAGGCGTCGACACAGCCGGCGAGCAGGTCGGGATCGGCGACCAGGATCGTGGTGCGGGTCCGCCGGAAGTACTCGGCGGCCGTGGCGGCCTGCATGTTCGGGTTGCAGTGCACGGCGACCGCGCCGAGGCTGGTGATCGCGATGTGGTGCAGCAGCCCGAGCAGGCCGTCCCGGGTGTGCACGCCGACGTGGGTCGACGGCAGCACCCCGTGGGTGCGGTACCAATGGGCGTAGCGGATGACGGTGATCCGGATGTCGTTCAGCGACACGCCGGTGAGGTCGCCCTCGTCCCAGGTGGAGCTGGTGGTGTCGGGGTGGAACAGGAGGGGCCGGTCCCGGTCGCCCGCGGTCTCCCAGGCGTGCCAGAAGAAGTTGCCCGCGCCGAGCCGCCGGTTCGCGGTCAGGCGCAGGCGCTGGAGCGCGGACCGCTGGGTCCCGAATATGAGCATGGGCGTGCCTTTCTCAGCCTGGGGTTGACGATGGGTACGGCCGGGCCTTGCCGAGCGCGCTGCGCAGCCACTCCTCCAGGGCCCTGGTCCGGATGTCCAGGGGGATGCCCTGTCCGGCGGCGAGCGGTGCGGCCCCGTCCAGTGCGGCGGCCAGCCGCAGGCCCAGCCCGGCGTCGGCCGCGGTCAGCCCGGACTCCGGGAACTGGTCGCGCAGCCGCTGCACCAGGGAGTCGGCGTCGGAGCCGCACAGGACCGAGCAGACGCCGGCCGGAGTGGTCGCCACGAGCAGCACCCCGAGTTCGCACGCGGCCGAGGCGTACTGGATGCGCACGCCGCGCCCGCTGTTGCGGAAGCTGGTGGGGGTCATCCCGAGCAGCGTCTGCGCCAGGGCGTAGAAGTTCCCGCTGGAGTTGAAGCCGGCTTCGTAGATGGCCTCGGTGATGGTCCGGCTGCCGGGGATCACCCGCCGCAGCCGGTCGGCACGGCAGGCGGCGGCGTAGGACTTGGGCGTCACTCCGGTCAGCGAGGTGAAGACCCGGTGGAAGTGGAACCGGCTGAATCCGGTCGCGGCGGCCAGGTCACCGAGCGAGGGTGCCTGGCCGGGGGCCTCCATCAGCCGGCAGGAGCGCACGACTGCCTCGGTCCTGGCGTCGTGCACCGCCTGGTCCGGGCGGCAGCGGCGGCAGGCCCGGAACCCGGCCCGCTCCGCCGCCGCCGGGTCCGGGAAGAAGACGGTGTTCGCCCGCCGCGCGTGCCGGGAGCCGCAGGACGGACGGCTGTAGATGCCGGTGGTCAGCACCGAGTAGCAGAACACCTCGTCGGCGCGCCGGTCCCGGTGCAGTACCGCGTGCCAGCGGGCGTCGTCGTCGCCGAACTCCCGTCCCGGGCCGGGCCCGGGGACCGGCTGCGGCTGGTCCTGGGTGGTCGCGGTGGGCGCGAGCAGGCGCCTGGCCGGTCGCCCGCACCGCGCCGCACCGGGCGCCTGCTCCCGCACCACGCTCACTTCTCCAGGCAGAACTCGTTGATGGGATAGCCGACATGGCGGTCAGCGACGGGCAGGTAGCCGAGCACCTTGTCCCCCGGCTTGAGCTCGGTGCTGTTGAGCACCACCCCGCCCGGGCCGAGCACCCGCACGTGCCAGTCGTCCTGGAGGATGAGGTTGGCGGTGCGCCCGTCGGGGCCCACCGCGTCGATGGAGATCAGCGGCCGGGTCTCGATCTTGACCCGGCCGACGGTCACCAGCCGGGTCCTGCCGTGGATGTCCACCGCGGTGACCTTGCTCCCGGCCTTGAGCTCGCTCAGGTAGTTGGTGCGCTCGTCCTGGCCGAGGGTGTACGAGTGGATGGCGCCGGCGTTGACCCGGAACGGGCGGGTCGGCATGTACGGCAGCGGGTGGGTCTCGCTGACGCAGAGGATCATGCCCTTGGAGTGCGAGCCGACCAGCATGCCCTCGTCCTTGCCGAAGTACGCGGCGGTGTCGACGCAGGCGCGCTCACCCATGCCGACGTGGGCGGTGGCGGTGACCTCCAGCTCCACCAGTTCCAGGTCGGGCACGGTGCTGTCGGCGGAGCGCTTGAAGCGCGGTGGCGTCGCCGACCCTGGCCGGCGCCATCAGCACGCCGTCCGAGCCGAGTTCGAGGACACCGAAGATGATCTCCGCTTCCTCGACGTCCTTGGCGACGGTGATCAGGCTGCCCTCGGCGCGGGCGGCGGCGGCGATCACGATCTCCAGCGGGATCTTCGTGGGGTCGCGGAAGTCCAGCAGGCTCCACTTCTCGGTGCGGCCGGAGCGGCAGGCCTCCTCCAGCGTCTCCGCGTCGATGATCTCGACATACCGGCCGAACTCCAGCTGCGGGTGCAGCAGCGCCAGTTCAGCCGGCTCGCCGTGCTTGGCCGGGTCGACCACGACCACGTCAGCGGTGCCGAAGTCCTCGGGGAGGGTCTGTCCCTGGGGAAGAGCACCTTCTTGACCGTGGGCGGCAGCACGGCCAGGTCGGCCGGGTCGGAGGCGAGGATGCCGTCGATCCGGGCGTGGATCGCCTCCTCCAGGATGGCTTCCTTGGCCGAGCCGATCGAACGCACGTCTATCCAGCTGAGCTTCACAGAGCACCTGCCATTCGCGGGTTGGGAGTGTCGAACAGGACACGAGCGGGGCCGTGCACGATCCCGGCCAGTTCGCGGACGGTCGCGCGGGGGGTGGCGGAGCCGAACACCCTCCGCCCGACCGCGAGCCCGGCACAGCCGGTCGCGAGCGCGGAGGAGGCGAAGTCCGCCAGGCTGCTGTCGTGGGCGCCGCCGGCCACGATGACCGGCAGCGGGGAGCTGTCGACCACCTCGGCCATCCGCTCGGCCGGGGAGGCGAACACCGTCTTGACGATGTCGACCCCGAGGTCGGCGGCGATATTGACCACGTGTGCGAGCAGCGCCGGGTCGTAGGGGTCGGTGACCCGGGGGCCGCGCGGTAGATCATGGCCAGCAGCGGCATGCCCCAGCGGTCGCAGGCGGCGGCGACCGCGCCGAGGTCGGCCAGCTGGGCGGCCTCGGTGTCCGAGCCGATGTTCACATGCACGCTGACCGCGTCCGCGCCGAGGCGGATGGCCTCCTCGACGTCGCCGACCAGGACCTTGGCGTCGGCGTCCGGGCTGTGCGCGGTACTGGCACTGAGGTGGACCAGCAACGAGCAGTCCACCAGCAGTTCGGGGTCGATCACCCGGGCCCGGCCCTTGTGCACGACAATGCCGTCGGCGCCGCCGGCGACCACGTCACGGACCAGGTCGCCGAAGCGCTCGGCGGTGGTGATCGGACCGTCGGAGACGGAATGGTCGAGTGGCACGAAGAGGTAGCGGCCGTCTCCGTGATCGGACAGTCGGGCCAGCCGCAAGGACTTTCCCGTGGAAGCCGTTCTCACCATCGAACACTCCCTTGTGCAGGAATTGAGAAATGTCGGCCCCCTGGAACCGGCGCGCCACCGCGGCGAATTCACAGGGAATGCGCGCAGGCTGAAGCCTTCGGTGCGGGGCTTCCCGATGCGATGCGCAGTCGTTCACGGAGCGGCGGCGACACGGCGGCCCACCTGCTGTGCTCCCGGCCGGAATCGGCATGACCGGGTGCCGAGCGATGGCGGCCGCCTCCGTCGTGAACTACGCGAAAGCGCGGCTGCGGCAACCCCTGCAGTAATGCTGCCAGGGCCCGCACCAGGATCTGCACAGAGCCGCTACAGAGAACCGGATCGCCTACGTCCGAAAGAATTCGGAAAGCCGGGTCCGGTCGCCGGGACCAGCGGGCCGCCGGCCCGGCCCTGGGTCAGCCGCCGACCAGGCGGGCCAGCAGCGCGTCGGCGTCGCCCGGTTCACGGTCGCCGCGCCAGGCGAGGTGCTGGTCCGGGCGGACAAGCGCCAGGTCCCGCCCGTAGAGCTCGCGGGCGGCCGGATCCGGCACGTCCAGCACCGTGAGCGGCACGCCCCTGACGGCCGCCGCCGTGCGCAGCGCCTGCGCCCGCGGCGCGTTGCGACCCAGGCGCAGCAGAGTGAAGCCGGGGCCGAAGCGGTCGAAGAGCGAGCTGCCCGGCCCCCGGCCGCCGCCCAGCCACAGGTGCGGCGCACGGCCACCGGGGACCCCGCTCGGTGTGTAGCGGGTGAGCGAGTCCGGCGGCACGTCGTCGCCGTCCTCGCCGGCGACGACGGCGGAGCCGTCGTAGCGGGCGCCGAGCTGCACCCGACCGAGGCGAACTGCTCCCCGAGGCCGGCCAGCCGACCGCCCAGCTCCGCGCGCGCGGCCCGGCCCGCGGCCGAGTCGAGGTCCAGCGCGGCCGGGCGGCCGATGTCAGCGAGGTTCTGGTTCAGGGCCCGCGCCGCGCCGGTGTTGCGCAGCGCGACCGGCCGCCGCTCGGTGTCGTAGCTGTCCAGCAGCCGGGACCCGCCCCAGCCGTGCACCCGGGCGGCCAGCTTCCAGGCCAGGTTCGCCGCGTCGTCGATGCCGGTGTTCATGCCGAAGCCGCCGGTGGGGTGAACAGGTGGGCGGCGTCCCCGGCCAGGAACACCCGGCCCGCCCCGAAGCTCTCGGCCACCAGCGCCACTCCCGGCGTCCACGGCCGGCGGCCCAGGACCTGGACCGGCAGGTCGGTGCCCGCCGCGGCCCGCACGACCCGGGCCAGCCGCCCGGGGTCGAAGGCGTCGGGGTCCACGGAACTGGTCAGCAGGCAGTACTCGTCGGCGCCGTCGAGGGCGATCAGGTTGATCACGACCTCCTTGTTGACAGCCCAGTAGCTCCACGCTTCCCGCCCGTCCAGCAGTTTCTGACGTAGGGTCGGAAGACGGAGGTGGGCTGCGACGGCCCGGCCGCCGAGGATGTCCTGGTCGAGCGAGGCCTGTCCGGCGTAGGCGATCGCGGCCGCACGGCGGACCACGCTGCGTCCGCCGTCGCAGCCGACCGCATACCGGGCCCGGAGGGTCCGGCCGCGGTTGTCGCGCAGGGTCACCCCGTCCGCGTCGGGGAGCACCTCCTCGATCCGGCAGCCGTGGCGCAGGCTGATCCGGGGCCGGGTGCGGGCGTGCTGGACCAGGAACCGTTCGACGTACATCTGGTTGGCGCGGTGCAGCGGTTCGGGCACCTGGTCCGTCTGCGGGGCGCAGGCGACCTGGCTGCTCTTCTCCAGGCTCGACGGCATCGGCAGCCGGGCCAGTTCGAAACCGCTGTAGCGGGTGAAGTAGGCGACGTCGGTGGGATGCTCACGAGGGAGCCCGAGGGCACGCACCCGGTCGGCGATGCCGAGCCGCCGGTAGTGTTCCATGGTGCGCGCGTTGTGCGTGTTCCCCCGGGGTGGCCGAAGGAGGAGTCCCCCTCGTCGCACACCACGGACGGCACGCCCTGGGCGTCGAGCAGGAGCGCGAGGACCAGCCCGACCGGGCCGCCGCCGACAATCGCGACCGGGGTCTGTGCGGCGCCGGCCATCTCAGCGGCCCGCGCCGGGGAGCGCGGGCGGACGGGCGGGCGAACGGGCGGGCGGCAACGCGGCGGCGAACGGGTCACGGAACAGGGTGGATGGGAGAATCATGCCGACCGTCCTCACGGGGGGCTCGGAGGGGTGACGTCCCAGGAACCGTACGAAACCACGAGACCGGCCCACGCTCCGGATATTGCCCCGAACCACGACCGACGACGACTATCAGCCACGGACCTGACAGATGTCAGTGTGCGATGTTATGAAATAACGGGAGCATCACGGCCGTGGCCAGCGGCCGACCGGCCGCCTCCGTGGTCCGCTTTCGGACACGCGATTGACAGAGGGCCACCCCGGGGTAGTGTTCTTGATGGACCATCAGCCGCCACGCGTCCATTTCGCTCGGCGATTCCAGAGCTCCGGACACAAGCCGATCCTGCCCGGTCGGTCAACCAAGGATTTATGGAGCCTTGATGTACATAGGAGTACTCGGACCCCTCCACATCTCTCTCGAAGGCGCTTCGGGCCAGATCGAACTGGCCCCGAAACCGAGGACCGCACTTGCCGTCCTCCTGGCCAACGCAGGCGTGATCGTCCCTATATCGTCCCTGGTCCGGGAGGTGTGGGGGACGATCCCCCGGTGAGCGCGCTCAGGAACATCCAGACCTACGTCTTCCAGTCGCGCAAGGTGCTGTCGCGGTTCACCGGAAAACCGACGAGCGCGGTCGCGGCTGAACTCCTCATGACCAGACCAGGCGGATACGCCTTCAGCAGCACCTACGCAAAGTTCGACTACGACTGTTATGGAGGCCTTGTCGCCGAGGGCCGAAACGCGATCAGGCAGGGAGATCCACAAAGAGCCGTGCCGCTGCTCGACCGGGCGCTGGGATTATGGCGCGGCCCCGCATTCGTGGACGTGGTGACCGGGTGCACTCTTGAGGCCCAGCGGCGGCAATGGGAGGAATCGAAGCTCGGGGTGATCGAGACACTCTCCAGCGCGAAGATCGAAACAGGTCAGCATTACGAGGCCGCGGCCGACCTCACCGCTGCGTCTTCGAGCCCGCTGCACGAGGGGCTGCACTACCAGTACATGCGCGCGCTCAGCATGGCCGGCGACCGCGCCCACGCGCTCGACGTGTTCAGCAAGCTGCGGCTGAACATGGTCTCCGAACTCGGCATCGAACCCAGCGATCTGATGCAGGAGTTGCAGTACAGCATCCTCAACTCCTGACCGCCCGGCCCGGCGGGTCGGTGGCGGGCGCTCCGCCGCGGGCCGGTGCTCCGCTTCGAGGGGGTGCTTCGCTTCGAGCGGGTGCTCCGCTTCGGGTGAGCGGGCGCGAGACGGTCCGGTCCGAGAGCAGTTCGCGGTCCGCGCCCCGGGTCAGCCCGCGCCGGTCCGCCAGCGGGTCGAACCGGTCGAGAACCCGCAGGGCGCCGCTGAGCGGGTCGAGTTCCGCGCGTCCCGGGTACGGAACCAGCCGGCGCCGTCAGCCGCTCCGTCCGGGAGGAAGCACACCGGCGGCCTCCGGCTCGGGTACGGCGAGGCCTCCATCCGGACCTGCAACTCACCTTCCACCAGCCGGACTTGTACGCCCGGTGCGGGGACCCCGACCGATCCGGACCGAACCAGCCGGTGGGTCGGCTGCCAGGATCCCAGTCTCGGTGGTGCCGTAGGCCTGGCCGATGCGGACGCCGTAGCGCTCGGCGAAGCGGGCATGCACCCGGGCGTCCAGCCAGTCGCCGCCGGAGACGGCGTGGCGCAGCCGGGGCAGCCGCACCGCCCGCTCGCCAGGGCCAGCGAGGCGAAGTGCCCGGGTGCGCCGAAGACGGTGTCGGCACCGGAGCGCAGCGCCGTCCGGATCACCGCGGCGCGCGTGGTCTGCGGCGGGAAGATGCTCACCGCCCCGACGTCCAGGTGATGCAGCAGCCCGCCACCAGGTTGAAGGAGTGGGACACCGGCCCCAGCAGCAGCACCCGCGATCCCGGACCGGCCATACCCTCGATCCGGCGGAAGGTCTCAAGCTCACGCAGCAGCGACTGCGGCGAGCGGGTGACCGCTTTGGCGAACCCGGTGCTGCCGGAGGTGAAGTGGACCAGGCAGTGCTCGCTCTGCGCGCGGCGCCCGCCGCGCAGGCGGCGGACATAGACCTCGCACTCGTCGTGGAAGGTCCGCCGGCCCGGCCCGGAGCCCCGGAAGGAGACATACAGCTGCGGACGGCACTGATCCAGCAGCCGCTCCAGCTCGCGGCCGCGAATCCCGGCCCAGCAGCATGACCTGGGCATTCAGCGACCACAGCGCGAACAGCGACCAGACCTGGGTGAAGCTCTGCGCACCCTGGAGCGCCACAGTGGTCCCGTTCCGCACGCCGTGCGCCTGGAACAGCCGCCGCAGCGAACCGACCTGCTCCCGCAGCCGCTGGTAGGTCACCTGGCAGCCGGCCTGGGCCCACACCGCGGCGTCGGGCTGCCGGGCCAGCAGCTCGGAGCCCCACCAGCGTGGTTCGTCGCCGATTTCTCGGCATTCCGGCCCTCCTCCCTCCGTCTTCTTTTCCGCCCTTGTTGTCCGCACTGTCGTTGTCCGCGCCGCTGTTGTCCGCACCTGGACGTTGTCCGCACTGACGCACTGACAGAAACACCGGCGGGCGGCAAAGGGTTGCATGCCGTCGGGCGGAGGTCCGCCTCCGGCCGCCGCCCTCGCGGGCGGCGGCCGGAGGCGGACCTGCGTGAACGTGCGGGTCAGCGGGCGCCGTCCTCGTACGCCACCACCCGCTGGTACTGCTCACCGAGGCCGGACACCGACAGCCGCATGCTGTCGCCGGGCTTCAGGTAGCGGTTGCGGGCGAAGCCGACCCCGGCGGGCGTGCCGGTGGCGATGACGTCCCCGGGCAGCAGCGTCATGAAGCGGCTGACGTAGGAGACGATCTCCGCGCAGTTGAAGATCATGTCGGCGGTCGAGCCCGCCTGCATGATCTCGCCGCTCACCTCGGCGGTCAGCGTCAGCGCCTGGAGGTCCGGCACCTCGTCGGGCGTCACCAGCCAGGGGCCGATCGGGCAGAAGGTGTCACTGCTCTTGCCCTTCACCCACTGTCCGCCGCGCTCGATCTGGAAGGCCCGCTCGGACACGTCGTTCACCACGCAGAACCCGGCCACGTAGTCCAGCCAGTTCTCCTCGGCCACGTACTGCGCCTTCCGCCCGATCACGATGCCGAGTTCGACCTCCCAGTCGCCCTTCTCGGCGTCCTTGGGCAGAACCACGTCGTCGTTCGGGCCGGAGATGGAGGTGGTCGCCTTCATGAAGACGACCGGTTCGGTGGGGATGGCCTTGCCTGTCTCGTTCGCGTGGTCGCGGTAGTTGAGGCCGATGCAGACGACCTTCGACACACCGGACACACAGGGCCCGATCCGCTCAGCGGCGTCCACCAGCGCAGGCTCCCGGGGTCGATCCCGCGCAACCGGTCGAGGACTTCGGGCGTCAGGCTCTCCGCCCTGATGTCCGCGTGGACACCGGAGAGGTCACGCACCCGTCCATCGTGGTCAAGCACTCCAGCCCGCTCACGTCCCGGCTGTCCGTAGCGCAGCAACTTCACGTGTCCCGCCTCCTGCATGCCGGCCGGCCGGGCTCGGCGCCCGTCCGGGAATCAGATCGTCCACCGGGCGTCGACGCCCGGCACTGCTGCGATTCTGCGTCTGCCCGAGCCCGGCGACACTCACTCCCTTGCGGTCGAAGCCGAAACCAAAGCCGGGGCCAAAGCCGGGGCCCGAGCCGGGGCCGACGGCCGTCGCTCCCCGCGCCCGACTTCGGCGGCAAGAACCGGATCGGCGCCGTCGGACCGCTCGCCTACGGTCTGGAGATCGGTATGCAACCGGCGGCCCGGGAGACGACCATGGAAGCGAATCCACCCACCCGTCAGCCCAATCGACGCACCGACCTGCTCGGTGTGCACTCACTCGACCACTTCAGCCTCACCGTCCCGGACCTGGCCCGGGCGGAGAGCTTCTACCGCACCTTCGGCCTGGCCACGGCCGACCAGGGCAGCACCCTGGCCTGTACACAGACGGACACCCGCACCGCTGGGCAGCCTCGCCGAGGGCCCCGCCAAGAAGCTGCGGCATCTCTCGTTCGGCGTCTTCGGCGACGACCTGCCACGCTTCGAGCGCAGGCTGGAGCGGCTGGGCGTGCCTCGGCTGGCGCCCCGCCCGACGCCGAGGGCGACGGCCTGTGGTTCCACGACTGCGACGGCCTGCTGATCGAGCTCAGGGAAGCCCGGAAGAGCTCGCCCAACGAGAAGTCGCAGACCCACATGCCGGTCTCCCCGCCCGGCGTGCGCTGCGCCCCGCGCGCGACGAGGCCACCGAGGTCAGGCCGCGCCGGCTCCAGCACGTCCTGGTCTTCACCCGCGACGTGGACCGCATCGTCGAGTTCTACGCCCGTACGCTGGGCCTGCGGCTGTCGGACCAGGCGGGCGACGTGGCCTTCATGCACGGCGTGCACGGCAGCGACCACCACCTGCTGGCGTTCGCCAGGTCGGACCGGCCCGGGTTCCACCACTGCAGCTGGGACGTCGCCTCGGTGCACGAGGTCGCCTCGGCGCGATGCAGATGGCCGACCAGGGGTTCCACGCGGGCTGGGGGCTCGGGCGGCACGTCCTCGGGTCGAACTACTTCCACTACGTCCGCGACCCCTGGGGCAGCTACTCGGAGTACTCGGCGGCCATGGACTACATTCCCTGCGACACGGACTGGACGGCCCGGCAGCACAAGCCGGAAAACGGCTTCTTCCTCTGGGGCCGGAACCGCCCAAGGACTTCGCGGTGAACGGGGAGTCCGCCCAGTGGGCCTGAACACCCGGCCGGAACGGGCCGCCGGCCGGGCACCCGGCCCCGGACGGCCCGGACGGCCCGCACGGCCCGCACGGCCCGCACGGCCCGCACGGATACGTACCGAGATCGAACTCCATGTCCGAATCACGCCAGCACCGCGCTCCCGGTCGGGTTAGCTGAAGCAAGGGGTAGTCCCATGCCGATGCCGATCCGGACAATCACGAGGAGCACGATGATCGAGGAAGCACAGCGGCCGCGACTCAGGGTGGCTGCTCACAGCACTGCTGGGCGGCATGTTCCTCGGAAACGTCGATATCGCGATCGTCAACATCGCGACGCCGTCGATCCACGAACACCTGCACGCGTCGGGCGCGGAGCTGGAACTGATCGTCTCCGGCTACACCCTCACCTATGCCGTACTGCTGATCACCAGCGCCCGCCTGGGGGAAATGCGCGGGTACCGGCGGATGTTCCTGATCGGCCTGGCCCTGTTCACCTGCGCCTCGCTGGCCTGCGGCCTCGCGCCCTCGTCGGTGGTGCTGGTGGCTGCCCGGGTGGTGCAGGGCGCCGGCGCGGCCCTGCTGTCCTCCCAGGTGCTGACCGGCATTCAGCTGAACTTCAAGGAGGAGGCCCGTACCTGGGCGCTGGGCCTGTACACCGCGGTGCTCTCGGGCAGCGCGGTGGTCGGCCAGGTCCTCGGCGGGGTGCTGGTGTCGGCGAACCTGTTCGGCACCGGCTGGCGTCCGGTCTTCCTGATCAACATCCCGATCGGCATCGCCCTGTTCGCCGTCGCCTGGTACTTCCTTCCCGCCGACGGCCGCCGCAGCACCCAGCGGGTCGACCTGGCGGGCGTGGTCTCCCTGTCGGGAGCGCTACTGCTGCTGGTGCTCCCGATGGTGCTGGGACGCGACGCCGGGTGGCCGCTGTGGACCTGGGTGTGCTTCGCGGCGAGCCTGCCCATGCTGGGGCTGTTCGTGGCGATCGAGCGGCGGGTCGGCCGGACCGGTGGGCAGCCGCTGATCACTCTGTCCCTGTTGCGGCGCCCGCCGGTGGTGTGGGCCCTGGTGTCGCAGGCGGCCACCCGGGCCACCTACTTCGCCCTGCTCTTCGTGCTGGCCCTGTACCTCCAGCAGGGGCTCGGCAAGAGCGCCTTCTACTCCGGGGTGGTCCTGGTGGCCTGGGTCGCCGCCTTCGGCGTCACCGGCCCGCTGCTGCGCCGGATGCCCGAGCGGGGCAAGCGACTGGCCGCACCGGTCGGCACCCTGCTGCTGGCGCTCGCCTTCGCGGGCATCGGTCTGGGCCTGCGGGCCGGGAGCACCAGCGGTGCGCTGCTGGTGCTCCTGCTCGGGATCGGCGGCCTCGGCTACGGTGCGGCCTTCAGCGGCATGCTCAGCCACCTGACCGGCTCGGTCGAGGACCGGTACGCACCGGACATGAGCGGCCTGTTCAACACCACCCTCCAGGTGGGCGGCGTGTTCGGCGTCGCCGTCTTCGGAACCGTGTACCTGAACCTGGCGCCCAACGGCGGACACGACGCCGCAGTCCACGGCTTCATGGTCACCACCTTCACCCTGGCCGCCGTCGGCCTGGTGGCCGCCGTGCTGGCCAGGCTGGCACTGGCAAGCGCCCCGACCGCCAAGGCAGTCCAGCCCGCCACCGCCGACCGAGCCCGAACCCGAGCCTGACCCCCGCCCCCGCCCCGGCCACAACGCCCCGGCGGACCGCCGGACCGGCCGGACCGGCCGCACGTTCGCCGGTCCCGCCGGGGCGGGCGCGGGCCCGCCCGTCGTCATCCGCTATCGTGCAGCGATGCCTCGCGCACTCCTCTTTCTCGATGTTGACGGGCCGCTCATTCCATTCGGGGCCCCAGGCGGGCATCCGACCTACCCAGCAGGCCCGGGGGCACCGTCAAGTGCCGACTCGAACCCCTCCTGGCAAGGATCGACCCCGCACTCGGACCGAGGCTGGCGGCGCTTCCGTGCGAGTTGGTCTGGGCGACATCATGGATGGCCGACGCCAACGAGTGCATAGCGCCGCGGCTCGGACTTCCCGATCTGCACGTGGTGGCGTGGCCGGATCCGTCCGATGAGGACGAGCGCGATGCCCGGGCGGGACTTCACTGGAAGACCCGCTCACTTCTGCGCTGGGCGGCCGGGCGCGCATTCGCGTGGGTCGACGACGAGGTCACCGACACAGACCGGGCCTGGACCGCCGCGCACCATGGGGGCCGGGCGCTGATCCACCGCGTCGACCCCCGTCGCGGCCTGGCCGACGCGGACTTCACCCTTCTCGACAACTGGCTGCGGGCCGAACACTGAAACCGCCCACCGCAGTTCGCCGCTCCCGTCGGCTCACGGCGATCCCGTCCCTGGGGTTCCCGAGGGACCGGAAGGCAGCAGGGGCGACGGCGGGACAAGGGGCACATACCTGGTCACACAACCGAGCAACCGTGGCATCACATCCGCGTTTTCGGAGCGGCGGTGCGGCGCCTTTACTGCTTGATACAACTTCACATCGGCTCCATGAGTTCCCTGACTGAATGTGATTTTTGCCTGGCTGTGCGCTCCTTCTCGGCCCGCCGACGGCCACTGCATACTGCGGTCTGCACATTCGCGATCACCCATGGGGCCTGTCAGCCTTTCGCGGCACCCGCCGCGGCCGACAGGCCCTCGATGCCGCACGTCACCGTCGCATCCGAAGCAGCTGAGGATCGAAGCCATGGCCACAAAGGACCGTATCCACGCCGACTATCCACAGGCCGAACGCCTCGAACTCGTCGAGGAAATCCACGGACAACCGATCGCCGACCCGTACCGATGGCTGGAGGACCCGGACGACCCGCGGACCCGGAGCTGGTGTGCGCAGCAGGACGAACTCTTCGCCCGGTGGCGGGAGGGCCGGCTCGGCGACGTGGTGTCCGAGCGGCTGGGGCAAAGGCTCGCCGTGCTGGCCGACGCCGGGAACGTCTCGGTCCCTGTCTGGCGGGGTGAGCGGCGGTTCTTCACCCGACGTGGTCCCGGGCAGGAGCACGAGGTGCTGCTCACCACCGGCCCGGACGATGTGGAGCGGGTGCTGATCGACCCGGTGGCCCTCGATCCTTCCGGTTCCACGACGCTCGATGCGTGGTTCCCCTCCCAGGAGGGCGATCGGCTGGCCTATCTGCGCTCCGAGGGTGGTACCGAGCAGTCGATGCTGTGGGTGATGGACGTGAGGACCGGCGAGACGCTCGACGGACCGATTGACCGTACCGCGCATTCGCAGGTGGCCTGGCTGCCCGGCGGCACAGCGTTCTACTACCAGCGCCGGCCTGCGCCCGAGGAGATCCCGGCCGGGGAGGGAAACCTGCACCGGCCGGTCTACCTGCACCGGGTCGGCAGCGATCCGCGGGACGACGTCCTGACGCTGGGCGAAGGCATGCCGCTGAGGTCCTACTACGTCCCCACTGTGTCCCGGGACGGCCGATGGCTGCGACTGGACGTGGACTGGGGGCCGCGCATCGACACCTATCTGGCGGACCTTCACGCCGACGGAATTGAGACGCCCCGGTTCTCCCCCTTGCAGAAGGGAGTTGACTCGATATCAGTTCCGCGCTTCGGCCGCGACGGACGCATGTACGTGCTCACCGACCGCGACGCGCCGAACCGCAGGCTCTGCGTGGTCGATCCCAATCAGCTGGAGTACGAACACTGGAGCACCCTGCTGACCGAGGATCCCGAAGCGGTGCTCAAGGACTTCGCGATCCTCGACGGCCCGGAACTGGACCGGCCGCTCCTGCTGGCCCTGTGGTTCCGGCACGCGCTCAGCGAGCTCACCGTGCACGATCCGGCCACCGGCGAACAGGTCGGCTCCGTGCCGCTCCCCGGCCTGGGCACCATCAAGGCGCTGACGTCCCATCCGGACGGCGGCCCCTTCGCCTGGTTCGGCTACACCGACTTCGGAACACCGCCAGGTGTCTACCGCTACGACGCCCGTAGCGGCGAGGTGACCGTATGGGCCCCGTCACCCGGTGCGATCGAGGTCGGCACACTCCATGTCGAGCAGATCACCTACACCTCCGGGGACGGCACTGTCGTCAGGATGTCCATCCTGTCGCCAACGGGGGAGCCGGACCGGGCACGGCCGACGGTGCTGCACGGGTACGGGGCGTTCGGCAACTCGCAGACCCCGGTCTTCAACGCGCTGAAGCTGGCCTGGGTCCAGGCCGGCGGCGTCTACGCGATCGCGCATGTGCGCGGCGGCGGGGAGGAGGGCCGGGCCTGGCACCGCGCCGGGATGAGGGAGAACAAGCAGAACACCTTCGCCGACTTCCACGCGGCGGGTGACTACCTGGTCGACCATGGCTGGACGACTCGCGCCCAGCTGGGTCTCTACGGTGGATCCGCAGGCGGACACCTGGTCGGAGTGGCCCTGACACAGCGGCCGGACGCCTACGCGGCAGTCACCTGCTCCGCGCCGCTGCTGGATCTGGTGCGCCACGAACTGTCCGGGATCAGCGCGCTGCACACCGGCGAGCGCGGCTCGACAAGCGTCCCGGAGGAGTTCGCCTGGTTGCTCGCACAGTCCCCGTACCACTCCGTCCGACAGGGGCCAGCTATCCGGCCACGCTGTTCACCGTGTTCGACGCGGACAGCAGAGTCGACCCGATGCATGCGCGCAAGCTCGCCGCCGCGCTTCAGCACGCCACGTCGGCCGCACCGGAAGACCGGCCGATTCTGCTGCGCCGGGGACGCGGCATAGGACACTCGACCCGTGCCGTCTCCCGCTCGATCCCGTTGTGGCTCGACCAACTCGGCTTCTTCGCCGAACACCTGGGGCTGACCCCGGAGCAGGGCCGGCGCTCGGACGGCCCCCAGTAGGTCGGGGGCACAGGTCGCTGGACGGCGTTGTCGGTCTCCGCACCCGGGCACGGAGACCGACAACCCTGTCGGACAGGAACGCCGGCGCGCGTTGCGCCCTCACCCGGTCCCGCCGGCTCAGAGGCTGCGGGCGGTGATGTCGCCGTGGTTGGTGGTGGCCCGGATGTCGAGTTCGGTGGTGCCGTTGTTCTTCAGGGCGTTGCTGACGCGGCCGTGGCCGGTGCCGGCGTCCAGGGCCGCGGAGACGCCGGGGGCGGCGCCGACGGTGATGTCGCCGGTCTGGGTGCGCAGTTCGACCGTGCCGTGGGCGGCCTCGGTGACGCGGATGGCGCCCCGGGCGGTGGTGATCTGCGCGGGGCCGGTCAGCCGGCCGATCTCCACATCGCCGTCGACCGCGGTCAGGCGTACGCCTGCGGCTTCGTCGATCTTGATGTACTGGTAGGCGCCCTCGAAGTCGACCTCACCCAGCCGTCCCACGCCGCGCAGTTCGCAGCTGGCGGTGCGGGCCCGCAGGTGCGAGCCGGCGGGCAGCTGGACGGTGATCTCCACCGCCCCGGTGGGGCCGAAGTACTGGTTCCCGGGCTCGGCGCTGCGGATCCGCAGGACGCCGTCGGCGAACTCCACCGAGGTCCCTCGGCCGCCTTCAGGTCGCGGCCCTTGGCGGGGTCGGCGGGGCGGACCCCGACGACGGTGTCGGCCCGGTCCGCGGCGATGACCTGGATGCGTCCGGCGGCGATGTCCACGACGGCGGTGACCGGGGCGGGGGTCTGGAACGTCTGCATCATGCTCTCCCAAGCTCACTCATCTGTTTTCCGACACCGCAAACGCTACGTTGCATTCGCACATCAAGCAACGAGTCTGTTGCGCAAAAACCCCATCACCGCAGGCAGACGCCTGGATTTCATTGCAACGAACGTGGAGCTAACGCAACGACCCGTCGCCCCGAGCGTTGCATTGAGTCAAGAGTGAACGCTATGCTGACCGCACCAGCAGCACACAGACAGGAGACCCGCGGTGCCCGGCGGCAGACTCACCCAGCAGGAACGCCAGCAGATCGCACTCGGACTGGCCGACGACCTCCCCTACGCCGAGATCGCCCGCCGCCTGGACCGCCCCACCTCCACCATCACCCGCGAAGTCGACCGCAACGGCGGCCCCACCAGCTACCGCGCCGACCTCGCCCACCGCGCCACCGAACACCGCGCCCGCCGCCGCAAGCCCACCACCGCACACGCACCACAGGACCACGGACGCGACAACCAGGCCGTACGCGCCTACGAAGAAACCTTCGCCACCCTGATGATGCAACAGGGCCTGCCCAAAATGACCGCCCGCGTACTGACCAGCCTTTTCGTCGCCGACACCGGCAGCCTGACCGCGACCGAACTCGCCCACCACCTCCAGATCAGCCCCGCCTCCGTCTCCAAAGCCATCACCTTCCTCGCCGACCAGGGCCTCATCCGCCGCGAACGCGACGAACGCCGCCGCGAGCGCTACCACGTCGACGAAGACGTCTGGTACCAGTCCACCATCGCCGCCGCCCACGGCATCGCCCAAGTCGCCCACACCGCACGCCAGGGCATCCCCGTCCTCGGCCGCGACACGCCCGCCGCCACCCGCCTGGAAAACATCGCCCGCTTCAGCGACTTCATCAGCGAAAGCATGCTCCGCGCCGCCGAACAAGTCCGCGACATCCTCCACACCAAACCACCCGCAACACCCACCCCCGGCCACAGACACAGATCACTGACGCCGACTAGCCTCACAGAGCGATGACTTGACGGCCAGTCAAATCTGCAAACCCTCGCAACCGGGGACGCGCGGCCGTACCTCAGCATCTCCGCGCCCGAGCAACTCCCCCGCAGCCCCCGGCTGTTCGGCCGGGAGCTGCGGTGCCTTTGTTTGGTTTCCTGTTCTGCTGATTCCACGTCAGTCGACGGCGGAGTGAGGGGTTGCGTCAACGCCGCTTGAATGCCGGGCACTTGGCGGATCTGGTGACACCCCGCGCGCTGACTGCTCTCAGTGGAAGGCGGCGATATTGCGGGTGGCCCAGTCCGCGAAGGGGCGCGGGGCGCGGCCGAGGACCTGCTGCACGTCCGGGCTGACCCGCAGTTCGGCCGGGTTCGGGGAGCCGAGGATGTCCAGGGTGTCCCCGGCGAGTTCGGCCGGCATGCTGTGGGTCATGGCGGCCAACGCCTCCTCCCGGGTGAGGTCGTGGAACCGCACCGGTGAGCCCAGTGCGGCCGCGATGGCCTCCGCCTGTCGGCGCGGTGTGATCACCTCCGGGCCGGTCAGCTCGTACACGCCGCCGGTGTGCCGCTCGTCCAGCAGACAGGCCGCCGCGACCTCGGCGATGTCCGCCGGGTCGACGACCGGCACTCCGACGTCACCGAAGGGTGCGAAGACGACCCCCTGTGTGCGGATGGACTCGGCCCACCAGAGGGCGTTGGAGGCGAAGCCGCCCGGCCGCAGGATGGCCCATTCCAGGCCGGACTCCCGCAGTTGGTCCTCCAGCGCGCGCATCGCGATCCGCGTGGAGCCGAAGGGCCTGGTCGCCACGCCCTGCGAGGAGAGCAGGACGACCCGGCGGACCCCGGCGGCCTCGGCCCGGCCGATGATGTCGGCCGGGTTGGCTCCGGCAGCGTGCAGGTCGCCGGAGAGCAGCAGGAACAGCGCCTTCGCCCCGGCCAGCGCGGGCTCAAGGCCGTCCGGCTCGGCCAGGTCGGCCACAACGTGGCGGACGCCGTCCGGCACCGCTGCCGCGTGCCGCGACACCGCCGTCACCTGTCGCCCGCCCCGGCCAGTGCCTGCGTCAGCGGTCGGCCGACATTTCCGGTAGCCCCGGTCACCACGATCATGATCTGCTCCTTGCGCGTTGTCCTGTGGCCTTCACGCTAGGAGTCCGGGCTAACTCTTGGTAAGGACATACCTTGAGGTAAGCTCAGCACAATGGTGGAAGGTTCGCAGCTCATCCGGCCGAGGCGGGGACGCGGTATGAGGTGTTTCACACTGACTGCCCCGCGCGCGATGTGGTCGACCATGTGACCAGCAGGTGGGGCATCTGGGTCCTGATCTCCCTGCGGAAGAACGACCTTCGCTTCTACGAGCTGCGCGAGAGCATCCAGGGCATCAGCGAGAAGATGCTCGCCAGACCTTGCGCGCGCTGGTCCAGGACAACCTGGTCTGGCGGAAGGTCGAGCCGACGACACCGCCCCAGGTCACCTACGGACTGACCGACTTCGGCCGGGATCTCAGCCAACCCCTGGAAGAGCTGTTCGATCGGATCACCCGAGGGCTGCCGCCGCGCGACGCGAAGTAGCCGAAGGTGCCACGCCGGTAGGGCGCTACCCCAGCTGGTCACGACGGCGCGTCAGGGAGGCGATCTCGGCGTGTTGTCCGCCAGCTCGATGGCCTTGTCGTAGCCGCGCGCGACTTCCGACCGTGGCCCAGCCGACGCAGCAGCTCGGCGCGGGTCGCATGGTAGGCGTGATAGCCGGCCAGCTTGTCGTCAAGACGTTCCACGGCCGCCAGCGCCACCTCCGGGCCGTCGAGCTCGGCGACCGCGATGGCCCGGTTGAGCGCGACGATCGGCGAGGGGTCGAGCCGGACCAGCTGGTCGTAGAGAGCGACGATCTGCGACCAGTCGGTGTCGGGCAGGTCGCGGGCGGAGGTGTGCACGGCGTTGATCGCCGCCAGGATCTGGTAGCGGCCCGGAGCCTCACCGGCGGCCAGGCGCTCGCGCACCAACCGGTGTCCCTCGGCGATCAGCGCCGCGTCCCAGGCCGTACGGTCCTGCTCGTCGAGGGCGACCAGTTCGCCGCCCGGCGAAACCCGGGCGGTGCGGCGGGCCTCGATCAGCAGCATCAGCGCCAGCAGCCCGGCCGCCTCCCCGTCGGTCGGCATCAGGGCACGCAGCAGACGGGTGAGCCGGATCGCCTCGGCGGTCAGCTCGTGACGTACGGGATCGGCGGCGGGTCCGGTCGCCAGGTAGCCCTCGTTGAAGACGAGGTAGAGCACGGTCAGTACGCCGGACAGGCGTGCCGGGAGCTCCTGCGCGGACGGCACCGGTAAGGGATGCGGGCCGCCTTGATCTTGGCCTTCGCGCGGGTGATCCGCCGGCTCATGGCGGTTTCCTGCACCAGGAAGGCGCGGGCGATCTCCGCCACGGTCAGACCGCCGACCATGCGCAGGGTCAGTGCCACCCGGGTCTCCAGCGCCAGCGCGGGTGACAGCAGGTGAAGATCAGCCGGAGCCGCTCGTCGTCGACGGCGCCGAGCGGCTCCGGCGAGTCGTCGTCGTACAAGAGCTGAGCCTCCTTCTGCTTGCGCCGCGCTTCTGCTCGCGCCGGAGCCGGTCGATGGCCTTGCGGTGGGCGGTGGTGGTCAGCCAGGCACCGGGTTGGCAGGTACGCCGTCGGCCGGCCACCGCTCGACGGCGGTCGCGAAGGCCTCGGCTGCCGCTTCCTCGGCGATGTCGAGGTCCCCGAAACGTCGGGTCAGGGTGGCGACCATCCGGGCCCACTCCTCGCGGTGGGCCCGGATGATCGCTCCCTGGACGTCGGTCGCACTCACAGGAAGGGGCCGCACCTCGGTCTTCCGGTTGCATGCCTTCGAGCCCTCGGCTGCCAGTTCGAGTGCGACGTCGAGGTCGGGAGCTTCGATGATCCAGAAGCGACGAGGAACTCCTTCGACTCCACGAAGGGTCCGTCGGTGACCAGGGCCTCCGCACCGCGGTTGTCGATCACCGTGGCCATGCTGGGCCCCCGAGGCCGCCGGCGAAGACCCAGTGACCCTGGGTCCGGAGCCGCTCGTTGAACACATCGATCGCGGCGTCCTCTTCCGCGGTGGCGAGACCGGTGGTGTCGGTGATCACGGAAATCAGATACTGCATCTCGCATCATCTCCTGCGCTTCGGGAATGCCCCTGGCGGGCAACCCCTCACCCGTACGACGAACGCGGCCGCCCCGGTCCGACAGCAGCGCCCTCTTTTCTTTCGCAGACTTTTCCGGTCCACCGGACGATGCGGCGTCCGACCGGAAGAAACCCGCGCCGGGCCCCCGCATCAAGACCATGGGCACGGCCGACGGTCTTCGCCGTACCGCGCCGCACCTCGACCCTACGGTTGCGGGCCTCCAACCTCCCGGCGACCGCGTGAACGCCACATCGAACCGCAGGCCCCAGGAACCTCGCGCCGTGCCACAAGCCGGGTGCCCGGCCGGATACCCGGCCGGGCCTACGGCTCCTGCGCCTCGGCGAAGGCAAGCAGTTCCTCCCGGGACCAGGCCAGGCGGCCGGTCCGCAGGTCGTCGACCACCGACCGGACCCACTGGAGCTCCGCGGCCGTGGTGGCTCGCAGGTACTCGATCTCCAGTCGACTGATCCGCGGCAGCCCGCCCTCGGTCTCGGCCGCCAGGCCGGCCTCCAGCCCGGCCAGGGTGGCAGCGAGCGTGTCAGCGCGCCGGGTGAGCTGCTCCTGGATCTCCTGCGGGGCGAGCAGCAGCAGGTGCGAGAGCGCGGCCGGGAACTCCGGGTACTCCTGCTTGGGCGCGGCGAGCATCTCGCACAGCCAGTCGTGGGCCGCCGTGCGCCCGGCGTCGGTCAGCTCGTACACCGTGCGCTCCGGGTACAGCTGGTCGCGCCCGGTCTCCCGGACCGTGATCAGACCCGCGGCCAGCAGGCGTTCGATCGTCCGGTAGAGGCTCGCGCGCTGGGTGACGTTGACGACCTGATCCTTGCCCCACTGCTTGATCAGCCGCTGCACGCCGTACGGGTGCAGCGGCTGGTAGTGCAGCAGCGACAGGACGGTCAGGGCGAGCGGCGAGCGGCGCAGTGGGGTGCTCATGGCGGTCATCCTACTCCCAAAGTGACTAGTTGACTTGAAACTAGTTTCACTGCAACTATCAAACCATCGCGGAGCCCGCAAAGCCCGCGGAGCCCGCAAGCCCGCAGAACCGGCCAGACCCGCAGAGCCATCGCACCAGCGGAACCCCACCGAGGAGCACCGACATGAGCAGCAGCACCAGCAACACCCGCACCGTCTCCGTCATCGGCGGCGGCATCGCCGGACCGGTCACCGCCATGGCACTGCAACAGGCCGGGATGGAGCCGACGGTGTACGAAGCCTTCGACGGCACCGCCGACGGGGTCGGTGGGGGCTCAGCATCGCCCCCAACGGCCTGAACGCGCTGGATGTGGTCGGCCTGGGCGACCTGGTCAGGGAGATCGGCGAGCCGATGACCGCGATCGTGCTGCAGAGCTGGACCGGCAAACGGCTGGCCGAGTTCGGCAGCCCGGCCGGGGTGGCGCCGATGCGCTTGGTGATGCGCGGCGAGCTGCACCGGGCCCTGTACGACGAGGCCGCCCGCCGGGGTGTGCGCATCGTGCACGGCAAGCAGCTGGTCGGCGCGCAGGACGACGTCCGGGGCGACGGCGTGACCGCGCACTTCGCCGACGGCACCACTGCCCGCGCGGATCTGCTGGTGGGCGCCGACGGCATCCGCTCGACGGTCCGCTCGCTGATCGATCCGACAGCCCCGGAGCCCCGCTATGCCGGACTGGTCAGCGCCGGAGCCTCGGTACGGGGCAGCGGGCTGCCCTCCACCGACGGCAGGATGCACATGGCCTTCGGCAAGCGGGCCTTCTTCGGCTACTGGATGTTCGCCGACGGCTCCGGCGGCTGGTTCGCCAATCTGCCGCGCCAGGAGGCGATGACCGCCGCCGAGGCCCGGGCGCTGGGCACCGAGGAGTGGCTGCGGATGCTGGGCGAGGCCTTCCGGCACGACCGCACCCCGGCGCTGGAGCTGCTGCGCGAAACCGATCCGGCCGATCTGGTGATTGTCGGGCCGATGGAGAACATGCCGGAGTGCCGCACTGGAGCCGGGGCCGGATGGTCCTGGTGGGCGACTCGGCGCACGCGGCGTCGTCCAGCTCGGGGCAGGGAGCCTCACTGGCCGTCGAGAGCGCCGTGCAGCTGGCGCGCTGCCTGCGCGACCTGCCCTGCCCGGAGGCGCTCTCCGCGTACGAGGAGCTGCGCCGCCCCGGGTCGAGCGGATCATCGCCGGCGCGGCCCGTACCAACGGCAACAAGGCCGCGGGGCCGTTCGGCCGGGTGCTGCGGGACCTGGCCATGCCGGTGGCGATGAAGCTGGTCAAGCCGGAGAAGATGGCCTGGCAGTACGACTACCGGATCGACTGGCAGGCCCCGGTCCGCCGCCGCCTAGCCCGTAGCGCCTCGCACCCCGCACCCCGTGCCTCGCGCCTCGCGCCTCGCGCAGCCTGCGGGTTACCGCACCGGATTGTTCAGCCGGTCGGTCAGGTCGGCGAAGGCCGCCCGGACCGCCTGCGGATTCTCGATCCAGGGGAAGTGGCCGGCGCCTTCGATCTGCCGGTGCAGGATGTTCGGCCCGGCGAAGGCGGGTTCGTCCTGCCACAGGGTCTGGGTGACCACATGGTCCTGGCCACCGCTGATGATCAGGGCAGGCATGTCCTGCGGGGCCCAGCGCGCCGGTAGCTGTCGTCGAAGTGGGCCGCGGACCATGCCACCGCGTCGTGGTTGTAGTCCAGACCCGCCAGCAGGGACCGGCCCTCGGCCAGGGCCTGCTCGCCGAAGTTCCACGGTGCGGCGGCCAGTGTCAGGGCACGCAGGCTCTCGTCGTCCGGGTGCCCGGCGTAGCGGGCAGCGGCCGTCTCCACGGCGGGGATCGGGTGCTCCTCGGCGTAGCGCGCGAACGTGGTCTGCCAGCCCGCGTGCGGGGCGCTGCTGACCAGGGCCATCCCCGCCAGGTGTGCTTCGAGTCCGGGGACGGAGAGCATGAACATGCCTCCGGTCGAGTGGCCGACCATGACCACCTCGTCCAGGGCCTGCGCGGCCTCCACCAGGACATCCGGCCAGTGGGCGTAGGGGTCGGCGACGGCGGGCACAGCGCGGTTGGAGCCGTCGCCGGGCAGGTCGACCAGCCAGGCCGATCCCGGGACCTGGACCGCCTGCACCAGCCCCTCCAGCGACCGCGAGCCGAGGCCCGGACCGCCGGGACGAACAGCCAGTTCCACCGCCCGGCACCGGAGGCGGCCAGCCGCAGTCTGACCCCCGAGCGCGTCCATCGCTCCCGCCGCTGCTCCGCTCCCACCGTGGACTCCTTCTCCCTCACTCCCCCAGCCCTGGGAAGCCACCCGGTCGGTGGGCCACGTCGGCGTCGCAGGGGACGTTCATGTGCCGCAGCCTACGGGCCGCCGCCGTCGCTGCATCTCATCCGAGCCCGAACCCGCCCGCCCGTGAGGGACAGCCGGACAGGTGAGAGCCGGTTTGCCCGGCGCCGCTGCCGGGTTTGTTTCCCGGATCCGGGGTACACGCGCCACGCAGCCACACGAAGGAGTGGGTAGCCATGCCACGTGGATCATCACCCAAGCGGGAACGCCAGTACGAGCACATCAAGGACAGCGTGCTGGAGCGCGGTGAGAGCGAGCAGCGTGCCGAGGAGATCGCCGCCCGCACGGTGAACAAGGAACGCGCGAGGCACCACGAGTCCAGGACCGCCAGCCGCAGCTCGGTCCAGGACATCTCCTCGTCCCGGCGCGGCGGGCTGCGGTCCCACAGCGGCGCACAGGGCCGCACCAAGGAGCAGCTGTACAACGAGGCCAAGCAGCGCAACATCCACGGCCGCTCGAAGATGAACAAGAAGCAACTCGAACACGCCCTCGGCCGATAAGCCGACAGAGGAGCCGCCCGCCTGAGCGCCGGGCCCTCCCGGTGCCCGCGCCACAGCGCCGGCAACCCGGGGCAGGCTCCGCGGGTGCCGATACCGGCGCGGTTTCCGGGGGGTACACGTCCAGCGCGTCAGCGACGGAGGTCCGCGACATGGTCAAGACCCAGACCGCTTCCCACACCGCTCCTGCACACCGACCCGCTCGGCGCCTGGCGGCGGGGCTCGGCGGGACAGCCCTGGCCGGAATGGCGTTGTGGCTGTGGCTCCGAGGACGGCTCGACCTGTGAACGGGGCCGAGCGGGCCTTGCGGGGCGCCGACCGCTGGCAGCAGCAGCACACTCCGGCGGCCTTCGTGTTCGCTGTGGTCAAGAAGTACGGGGACGACCGGGGCGGACAGCTCGCCGTGCTGATCACCTACTACGGTTTCGCGGCCCTGTTCCCGCTGCTGCTGCTCCTGACGACCACCCTCGGCTTCGCGCTGCGCGGCAACCCGCAGCTCCAGCACGACGTGCTGAACTCGGCCCTGGCGGACTTCCCCATCATCGGCGACCAGCTGCGCGCGAATGTGCACTCCGTGCAGGGCAGCGCGCTGGCGGTGACCGTCGGATGTCTGGGCCTGCTCTACGGATCCCTGGGCATCGCGCAGACCCTGCAGTTCGCCATGGCCCAGGTCTGGAACATCCCCCGGCACCCGGCGCCCGGGCTACCTGCCGCGGCTGACCCGTTCCCTGCTCCTGATCGGCGTCCTGGGGCTGGGCCTGCTGCTGACCACCACCGCCACCGCGCTGCTCGCCGGCACCGGCCGCGGCCCCACCGCCACCGTGCTGGGACTGTTGGCCTCCGCGGTCCTCAACAGCGGCCTGTACCTGGCCTGCTTCCGCATCCTCACGCCGTCCCAGGTCGCCTGGCGCCGCCTGCTGCCCGGCTGCCTGGTGGCCGGCCCCGCGTGGACCCTGCTGCAAGCCTTCGGCGGTGTGCTGATCGCCCACCAGCTGCGCCACTCCACCCAGGTCTACGGCCTGTTCGCCACCGTGCTGGGACTGCTCTGGTGGATCTACCTCGGGGCTCAGCTGACCGTCTACGCGGCCGAGGCCAATGTCGTCCGCGCCCGGCACCTGTGCCCCGGGCCGTCATGCAGCCCCCGCTCACCCACGCGGACAAGCGGGTCCTGGACGCGGTCGCCGAACAGGAGCGCCGCCGCCCGGAGCAGTCGGTCGACAGCCACTTCGAGGAACCCCCGCCCGACCCGCAGGAGCAGCCGCACGAACCCCCGGCCGGCTAGCCCTCTCCCGGCGCCCGCCCGGCCGGTTCGGGTTTGGACGGCCGCATCCCGGCAAGTCGCCCAGCTGGCAGCGCTCGTGCACACGAGCGCGGTCCCACCAACCACGACGGAAGGTACCACCATGGAATCGGCGGCTGCATCATCGTGATCGCCGCGGGCGCCATCGCGACATTCGCCGTCAACTGGCACCTGGCCGGGATGAACATCCATGTCGGGGTGATCCTGATGGCAGCCGGACTGCTGGGGCTGGCCACCTACGCCCGCGTATACCGGAGCCGCCTCCCGTCCCGGCGCCTCGGCGGCGACGAGGTCGTGGAGGAACGCCGGTACTACGACGAACCGTGACCGTCCGGACCCCCGACGTCCGGACCCCCGACGTCCGGACCCCCGTCGTACGAACCTCCGACGCCCGGACTTCCGACCTCCGCAGGCAGGGAATGAGCACCGCATGACCGACCACGCCACCACTCCCGCCCGTCCCGGCTGTGCCTTCGTCCTCGGCGGCGGCGGCTCGCTGGGCGCCACGAGGTGGGCATGCTCAAGGCCCTGCTGGAGGCCGGGGTCAAACCCGACCTGGTGCTCGGCACGTCGGTCGGCGCGATCAACGGAGCGCTGGTCGCCGCCGACCCGAGCCCGCACGCGGTCGAGCGGCTGAGCAGTCTGTGGCAGGGCATGGGCGCAGCGGGGTCTTCGCCGGCTCGCTGGCCGGGCGGGTCGGCACGGCCGTCCGCAGCCGCACCCACCTCTACTCCGACAGCCCGCTGCGCGCGCTGCTGGAACAGGATCTGGGCCGGATGGCGATCGAGGACCTCGCGGTGCCGTACCAGTGCGTCGCCGCCTGCGTCGAGCGTTCGGCCGAGCACTGGTTCAGCAGCGGCCCGCTCGTCCCGGCGATTCTGGCCTCGTCGGCCGTGCCCGGGCTGCTGCCGCCGGTACGCCTCGGCGGCGAGCACTTCCTCGACGGCGGCCTGGTCAACAGCATCCCCGTCGGCAGGGCCGTGGCACTGGGCGCCCGTACCGTGTTCGTGCTCCAGGTCGGCCGGATCGAGCAGCCGCTGACTGCGCCCCGGCAGCCCTGGGAGGTCGCCTCGGTCTGCTTCGAGATCGCCCGCAGGCACCGTTTCGCCCGGGACATGGACGACCTGCCCGACGATGTCACCGTGCATGTGCTGCCCACCGGGAGCGATCCCGGCCGACGGGTCACCGCAGCCCGGCAGCTGCGCTACCGCGACTTCGGCTCCGCCCGGGAGCGCATCGACCGCGCCTACCGGGCCTCCCGCGGCTATCTGGAGTCGCTGGACCCGCCGACGCCGACGGACCCCGGGCGGTGAGGCCGGAGCGGCTCCGACCACCGCCCGCCGACTGGTCACCGTGCCGGCCTGATCGTGCTGGTTCCGGTCGCCGTGGCGGTGTTCGCGGTGTGCCTGGTGGTCACCGGCCCGGTGTCGCTGCTGTCGCGCGGCGCCTGGCGCCCGGTCCGGCTGAGAGGCTACCTGGTGCTCTATCTGCTGGCGGAGCTGGTCGGGCTGGGTCTGTCGGTGGTGGACCTGCTCGGCCCGCGTGCCGGTCTCCAGAGGCGTTCCTATGCCCGGCTCGGCGCACTGCTGGCCTTCCTGTGCCGAGCGGCGGTACCGGTGTTCGGGCTGCGGGTCGAGGTGAGCGGCGAGCGGGCGCCGGCGGCCGGCTCCGGGCAGCGTGACGCCCGCTGCTGGTGGTCGCCAGGCACGCCCCCCGGGGACTCCTTCCTGCTGGTCACGCGCGCTGATCACGCACGCCCGGCTGCGGCCGCGGGTGGTCCTCAAGCAGGCGCTGCGGCTGGATCCCTGTCTGGACGTGCTGCTCGGCGGGTCCCGCACTGCTTCGTGGCGCCCGACGCCCACCGCACCGCACCGCCGCAGCGATCGGCGCACTGGCCGCCGGCCTGGGCGCGGGCGAAGCCCTGGTCATCTCCCCGAGGGCGGGAACTTCACCGAGCGCCGCAGACAGCGCGCGATCCGCTGGCTGCGCCGCCACGGACGTCCCGCGAGGCAGCACGGACCGAGGGCCTGAGCCATGTGCTGCCGCCGAGGACCGACGGGACGCTGGCGGCGCTGGCGGCCGCCCCGCACGCCGATGTGGTGCTCGTGGCCCACACCGGCCTGGACGACATGGTCTCCGTCCGCACCCTGTGGCAGGGCATCCCGCTGCGCCGGACCGTCCGCGCGACCTGGTGGCGGGTCGCCGCGGAGGACGTCCCGGCGGCACCGGCAGCAGGCCGACTGGCTGCGGGCGCAGTGGGCCCGCGTCGACTCCTGGATCGACGGCCAGCCGTAGCGGCCGGCCAGCGACCGGCCGTAGCAACCAGCCGTAGCGAGCGACCGGGCCCTGCGCGGTGCCCGGCGCGCAGCCGGTGCCACCGGGCACATACGCCGGCGCAGGTGCCAGACTGGGAGATCCGCCGTATCCGGACGGAAAGAGACGTGGCATGGTGCGAGCCGAGCCGCAGGACGACGGTGCCGGGCCCTTCGGCCCGGACCGGGCCAGACCGGACCTCCTTGCCTGGCTCACCCTGGTGGCCGACGCGTCCGAGGCGCTGGCCAGCACCCTGGAGGTCGGGCCGGGACTGCACCGGCTGTGCCGGGTGCTGGTACCGGCCCTGGCGGACTGGTGCGCGGTCGACCTGGCCGACGACGCGGGACGGCTGCGCCGGGTGGTGCTGGAACCGCGGGACGCGCGGCGGCGACGACGAGCTGTCCGGTGTGCTGCTGCCGGAGGCGGCCGACGACTCGTCCGCTCCGCTGGCGCGGGCGCTGCGGGGAACGGAGCCGCTGCGGCTGTCGAGTTCCCGGACCCGATCGGGCCGCCGACGCCCTGCACCGGTGGAGCTGGAGACTTTCGCCCTGCTCGGAGCGGATCACGCGGTACTGGTCCCGCTGCGCGCCCGGCACCGGGTGCTGGGTGTGCTGACCCTGGTGCGCACCGGCCCGGGCGGGCTGGACGAGCAAGGCCGGCTGCCGCTGATCGCCGACCTCGCCCACCGCATCGCCATGGCCGTGGACAACGCGCGACTGCACGCCCTGGTCTCGCGCACCTCCGAACGCCTCCAGCGCTCCCTGCTGCCCACGCTGCCGCGGAACGGGCCGCTGGAGCTGGCCGCCCGCTACGATCCGGCGCGGGCGGGCGCGGAGGTCGGCGGCGACTGGTACGACGCGTTCCTGCTGCCGGACGGGGCCCTCACCGTCATCATCGGCGACATCACCGGGCACGACCTGAAGGCCGCGGTGGCCATGAGCCAGATGCGCAACATGCTGCGCGGCATCGCGGCCGACCGCAAGGAGCCGCCCAGCAGGATCCTGGCACGGCTGGACGCCGCCAACGGCATCCTCTACCCCGGTCAGACCCTGACCTGCGTCTATGCCCTGGTCACCAAGCCCGAACCGGAGGGCGGCTGGCGGCTGCACTACGCGACCGCCGGCCATCCGGCTCCGCTGCTGGTCACCCGCCAGGGCGACGCCCGCTTCCTGGAGGCCGGGCGCAGCCTGCTGCTCGGGGTGCGGCCGGACGCCGAGCGTCCGGACGCCGTGGTTCCGCTGCCGCCGGGCAGCACGGTGCTGCTGTACACCGACGGGCTCATCGAACGCCGTGGTGAGGTTCTGGACCATGGCATGACCCGGTTGCGCGCGCGGGCCGCCGCACTGGCGCAGGCGCCGCTGGACGTGTTCTGCGATCGCCTCATGGCCGAGCTGGGCGACCGGAGCACCGACGACATCGCCATGATCGCCGTGCGCGTGCCCGAATCCGTCTCCCGGACCTGCACGGCGACCGCGGAGTAGGTCAGCTCTCGCCGAGGAGGCCGGTGCGCAGCTGGACGAGGGTGCGGTTGAGCAGACGGGAGACGTGCATCTGGGAGATGCCCAGTTCGTTGCCGATCTCGGTCTGGGTCATGTCCGCACCGAAGCGCATCGACAGGATGCGGCGCTCGCGTTCCGGAAGCTCCGCGATCAGGGGCTTGAGGCAGATGATGTTCTCCGCTCCCTCGATGCCGGGGTCCAGAGTGCCCAGGCGGGACAGGAAGCCGGACTCCTCGTCCTGCGATTCGGAGTTGAGGGCGCTGGCGTCCAGGGAGCTGGGGGTGTAGCCGTTGGCCGCGACCATGCCCTCGCGGACCTCGTCCACCGACAGTTCCAGGTGGGCGGCGAGTTCGTCGGCCGTGGGCCGGTGCCCGGTCAGCTGCTCCAGGCCGTCACTGGCCCGTGCCAGCACCAGTCGCAGCTCCTGAAGCCGGCGCGGCACGTGCACGGCCCAGCTGGTGTCGCGGAAGAACCGCTTGATCTCACCGGTGATGGTGGGCAGCGCGAAGGTGGTGAACTCGCTCCCCCGCGGGGTCGAACCGGTCGATGGCCTTGATCAGGCCGATGGTGCCGACCTGGACCATGTCCTCCATCGGCTCGCTACGGGTCCGGAACCGGCCCGCGGCGAACCTCACCAGCGCCATGTTCAGCTCGATCAGGGTGTTGCGCACGTACTGGTACTCGTGGGTCCCCTCCTCGAGCTCCGCCATCCGGGCGAACAGCACCTTCGACATGGCCCGTGCGTCGGTCGGCGATGCCTTGCCGGGGACCGACAGGTCCAGGTCAGGGAAGTAGTCGATGCGGTCCGCCTCCACGGCGGCCCGGGCAGTCACTCGTTCGGTGGTCCTCACGCCTGTGTGCATGGTCTCTCCCGATCGCCGTGGGTCAGCCGGCCTTGCGGGTGCCGCCCGGTCGTACCGGACCGGTGTCCCGCTCCGGCCGTATCCCCCCGATCCGGCATCCCATGCACACCCCGCGCCACCTTTCTGGGGCCGTGCTCCACCGCCCCACGGACGCCGCACCGCCTCAGCAGGTTCCCGGCGCCGCAGACCGGTGGACGACCGGATCCCGGGTAGGCGCCGCACCGGAGCAGGTCCGCACGCGATCCGAAGGAGGCACGCATGAGCAGCGAGAACAAGGCCGCCAACGCCGCTGAGAAGCTGAAGGGCAAGGCCAAGGAGGCCGCAGGCAAGGCGACAGGCAACGAGCGCCTCCAGGCCGAGGGCAAGGGCGACCAGGTCAAGGGCGACGCCAAGCAGGCGTTCGAGAAGGTCAAGGACACCCTCAAGGACTGACGTCCGCGACGACGGCTGTGGGGGCCCACCGGACGGTGGGCCCCCACAGCCGTGTGCGTCGGCGCGGCCGTACCCCTGTGCGGCTACCCCCGTGCCGGACCGTCCGAAGCCGACGCGGCCGTGGGGCATTCCCGGCGCAATAGCGGCTATACACCCCTCATGGAAGCGATTCGGAACGATTGGCACGACCCGGATGCCGTGGGCGCGCGGTCGAGGCGGGAAGTCGAGCGGTCCCTCGACGCGCTGCGGGAGCGGGTGGGCTCCCACCAGACCCAGACCGAGTTCTACCGCGGGGTGACGACCGGGCACCTCTGGGCGCTGGGCCGCGCCGACGCGGCGCCGATCACCGGCGTACGGGGAGCGGCGGTTCCGAGCCTGGCGCACCTCACCGCGGAGGTCGACGCCGCCACCGTGCAGCTGGAGGACCGGACGCTGCACACGGTGGCGCGCGACTACATCCAGGGCGCGCACGACGCGCTGGTCTGGATCTGCGGCTACAGCAACGACCAGCCCTGACCCTGGCCCGGTGCCCGGCACCGCCCACGGCGTCGCGCCGCGTGAACGCCACCGATCGGGGCAGGCGACGGACGGACAGAGGAGCAGGGGAATGCGAGAGCTGCCCTCCCTCCCACACCGGACGAAAGGGCTTTCCCATGCAGAGCGGCATGTGGGGTTACTCCGCCACCGCGGGACACCGGACCGGGATGGATCTGGCCGGGTTCCACGTCGAGGCCACGGACGGCCGGATCGGCAAGGTCGACAAGCACTCCGACGAGGCCGGGATGTCCTTCCTGGTGGTGGACACCGGCCCGTGGATCTTCGGTCGCCGGGTGGTGCTCCCCGCCGGCACCGTCGTGCGGGTGGACCCGGCCGAGGAGACCGTCCACCTGAACCGGTCCAAGGACGAGATCAAGGGTTCGCCCGAGCTGGAGACCCACCAGCACCCCGACGAGCGCACCTACTACGAGCAGGTCGGGAACTACTACGGCCTGCTCTAGGCCGTAGGACCGGCGGGAGCCTGCGGGCACGACCGGCCCGCCGCACCCGGCGCCCGGCAGCGACCGACGGGTCTCTGCCGGGCGCCGCGGTGTGCGGCGTCTACCAGGGCTGCGCGGCCAGCCGCTCCAGGCAGATCCGGCGGTCCTGCGGATCCTTCAGGCCTTCGGCCAGGCGGTGGGCCTCCGCCCTGAGCACGGGGGCGTCGGGGCACCGGCGCAGGAGGCCACCCGGGCCAGCCCCTCCGCGGCGAACGCGCGGTCCCAGTCGGCGAAGGCCATCGGGTGCTGGTCGATCAGCTCGGCGTAACGGGCCGCGTGCCGGGCCGCGACATCCAGCAGACCGGTGCTCACCGCCACGGAGGCGACCAGGTACTCGCCGCGCCCGTGATTGGCGACCGTGCCGACCTGCATCCAGTGGTAGGCGGAGGCATAGGCCGCGTACAGGGCCTGCTCCCGCTCGGCCTGCGGGCTGTCCGCGGACAGCCCGCTGTCCAGGGCGTCCCAGGTGCTGTTGTTGAGCTCGACAGCGAACCAGCGGTGCAGGTCCCGGCCGCCGCTCTGCTTCTCGACCACCGCCGCGGCGACCTCCCGCCAGCCGTCGAAGCCGTACTCCCGGGCGATCACCAGCTGGGCGTCCCGCAGCTGGATCTCCGCGCCGGCGTCGGGGCGCACCGCCCGCACCCGGGCGACGGCGGCCGGGCTCCCGCCGGCGTAGGCCCGCCTGAGTTCCTTGGCCCGCGCCCGCAGCTGACCGAGATCGGCATTGCCCGGCAGAACCTTGCCCGGCAGATCCCTGCCCGGCGGATTTTCGGCTTCCATACGGCGCTCCATCGTCACCCGGGTCCGCTGCGGCCGGATGCGACAGGACACAGCCGCGCATGGCTACGCACAGTGAAGAGGAATCCAGGTGCACTCGGTGCTTGCCGCGGACGAGAGGCGCCCTGGTGCGCGCTGAGGTCACTGTAGAGCAAGCCCCGGCCGGCACCAACCTGCCTCGGCAGGTCCGGACAAGCGCACCCACGGTTCCTCGCCGACGTCCTCTCCCGGCCCGGGTGGGGTCAGTCGGCCGCCGCGCCGCGCGCCCCCTGCGCGGGTGCCGGCCCGGCACGCAGCTCACAGACGACCGACCACGCCACCGAGACCACCGGGACCGCCACGACCGCGCCGGTGACCCCGTCGAGGGTGCCCCGGCGATCACCGCCAGCGCCACGACCACCGGGTGCAGCCGGACCGCCCAGCTCATCACGAGCGGTTGCAGGAGATGGCCTTCGATCTGGCCGATGACCACGATCAGCACCAGGACGATCGCGGCGGTCACCGGGCCGCGCGCGGCCAGGGCCACCACCGCGGCGACCGCCATCGCGACCGGCGAGCCGACCAGCGGGACAAAGGTCGCGAAGAACTCCAGCAGGGTCAACGGGAGCGCGAGCGGCACCCGCAGCAGGTACAGGGCGATGCCGACCATCGCCGCGTTGCTCGCCGCCACAATGACGATCCCGCGGGTGTAACCGGCGAAGGTCCGCCAGGCCGCCCTACCGGCGCGCTCCCAGCGCGGGCGGGTGCCACCGGGGACCTGCCGCACGAACCAGTGCCACATGCGGTCGCCGGAATGGATGAAGAAGACCGAGCAGAACAGCGCCAGGGCGGCGCCGGTGGCCAGTTCCACAGCCCGCCCGGCACCGCTGACCGCCGTGCTCACCACTGTGGCGCGATGGGTCGAGAGGTAGGAGGCGGCCGTCTTCTGCATGGCTGACAGCGTCGCCGGGCTGAGCCGGAAGGGCGGCCGCTCCAGCCAGCGCTCCACCCGCCCCAGCCCGCTGCTCAGATCCCGCCCCAGCACCGGCGCCTGGATCGCCACGGTCTCACCGACCAGGGACAGCAGACCGCCCACCAGTACCAGCGCGCCCAGGAGAGTCACCAGCACGGCCGGCTTCCTGGGCATGGCGGACGACAGCCGGTCCGCCGCCGGCCGCAGGACCGACGTCAGTACGAGCGCGGCGAACAGGGCGGTCGTGATCAGTTCCAGCCGCTCCGCCAGCACGAACACGGCATAGGCGACGATCCCGAGCACCAGCAGCCGCCAGGCGTAGCCGGCCGCCGACCGGAGCAGCGGATGGACCGTCAGGGCACCGCGCCCGGTGCCGCGGCGGACACCGCCCGGCTTGGGCGTCCGGACCCGCTGCGGAGCGGCGCCGGGGCCGCCGCGTGCGAGCAGCCGACGGGCCCGGGGAGGACGCCGTCGGGCCGGGCGTTCGTCCGGGCCGGTCCTGTCGTCCACGAGCCTGTCCCTACCTCTGGGCCGCCAAGGGGGCGTCCGTGTCCATCGCGGGCAGCTCCTCACAGCGGGTTGTCCACCCGATCCTGGCCCCTGCCGGTACGCCCGGCCCGCATCACAGCACCGTCCGCGGCCGACGCTCACTCGAACGGCACTCCGCGACGGATTCCGGTGGCTCCGGTGCGGGCCGCTACGCTGCCGGGTATGCCTCACCGCGCCCTCCCGAATCGCGCCGACGGCCTGCTCGCCCTGGCCGCCGCGGACGCCTTGTGGGCCGACCTGACGGGCGGCGGCGCCGTCCCGACCGTCCGCGGGGCGCTCACCTGCTCCCCCGCCCATCCCCGGCGGGGTATGTCCTGCTCGGCAGCACGGCGGTGCCGACGGTGCGGGGAGCGGACGGCCACTGGCACGTCCCCGGGGCCGGGGTGCGCCGGGCGGCCGAGGAGCTGAGCACGGTCGCGGTGGACCGGGCGGACCTGGTCCGCGTCGGGCCCTTCAGGGTCCCGCCGCGGGCGCAGGACAACGCCCCGCCGGGGCTCAGCTGGCGGCAGCGCATCGGCCAGGAGCTGACGGACGCGCCGGACGACCGCACCGCGGCCCGGGCACCGCGGTCCGGAACCGGCCGGCTGCGCCATCTGGCGGGGATCGACTGGCGCCGGGCCTTCCTGGCGCGGCCGGAACACCAGGCACCGGACACCTGGTGGCTGCCCCGTGCCCTGGTCAGGCTGCTCGACGCGGCGGAGCACAGCGAGGCGCGATGGGCGCGGTCGGCACGGACCTGCCAGGAGTGCGGAGCCGTGTCGGACCGGCCCGGCCCGTGGCGCGACCCGGCAGGCACCGACCTGCGGACCGTCTGCCCCGACTGCCGCGGCACCAAGCCGCGCCCGTACCACGGCGAGCTGGAGGGCCGCCGGTACGCCGAGCTCAGCAAGAAGCGCGGCTCGTCACGGATATCCGGGTGGATCTGCGCCGTCTGCCAGGAGGCGCCCGCCATCGCGCTCGACCACTGCCACGAGCACGGCTACGTCCGCGCTCCCTGTGCCAGTCCTGCAACACCCGGGAACGGCCGAACTACCGCTACAGCAACGACGTCTACGTCACCGACCGTTACTCGGGGCTGTTCCGCGCCCACGCCGGGGACTGGCTCGCGCACTGGCACCGCTGCCCCGGCTGCCGTGCCCGCAACACCCTGCCGCTCCCCCACCTCGCCGCGCTCACCGCGCTGCTGGCCGGGGAACCGCTGCGTCCGAGCCACCGCGACCCACGCAGCTCCCGTGGCCGCAGGCCCTGCGGTGAGCTGCGCGCCTCGTGGACCGGCAGTCACCACGCACCCGGCTCCTGCGTGATCACCATTGCCGTGGACTATTGCCCCACCGGAGAGCACCGCGTCCTGGCGCAGATCCCGTACCGGCAGGCCGTGGAACAGTTCCGCGCCTGGCTGCCTCAGGCCGCCCCGGAGGTGGCCGTGGCGGCCGGGCCCGGCCGCCACGAGACGGTGCCCGCCCAGTTCCGGCCCGTCGTCCCGGACACCAGCGGCGAGGGCCTGGCACTGTTCTGAGCGGGCGCGACGGCGCGCGCAGGCGCGCGCGACGGCGGGCGGCCCGGGGTTCAGCCGTGGAGCAGATCCTGTGCGTGCAGGATGGGTGGGACGGTCATCAGCGCGGTCTCGACCACCGCGCGGTCGCCTTCCTTCTCGGCGACGGCGGCGAGCAGGGCGCGCTGTGCCAGGGTCGCCCGCGATCGGGCAAGCGTGGCGAGACTCGCCAATCGCTCGGGCGGCAGTCCCGTGACGGTCGGACCCGGGACGGATGCTGGGGCTGGTCGGTGCTCATGCCTCCAGCGTCCCTCCGCATCCCCCGAAAAGCATGCGGTGGACGCTGCGGGCCCGCCGAAGGGTCAGCGGCTGGTGGACGGGACCACGGCCGGCGTGCCGGGGCGGGGCGGAGCAGGCGCTCGGTGACGACCGCGACCGTCCTGCGCGGCGCCAGCCGGGACAGCCGGGCAACCAGCGCGTTGCGGTGGCCGGAGACGACCGTGGGACGGTCCCGGCGCAGCGCCCGGAAGGCGGTCGCGACCACCTGCTCGGGGTCTGCCGGGCGCCGACGGCCGCCTGGTCGGTGCCGACGACCTCGAAGAACGGGGTGTCGGTCGCCCCCGGGCACAGGGCGAGGAACCGCACGCCGCTGCCCCGGTTCTCGGCCCACAGGGCTTCGGTGAAGGAGAGCACGAAAGCCTTGGTCGCACCGTACACGGCCATGTGCCCGAGCGGCTGGAAGGCGGCGGTGGAGGCGACGTTGATGACGGTGCCGGTGCCGCGCCGCAGCATCGACGGCAGGAAGCGCCCGGTCAGGTCGAGCACGGCGGCGCAGTTCAGCTTCACCTGGTCGAGCTGGCGGTCGAGGTCCGCCTCCGCCACGTTCCCGTAGACCGCGAAGCCGGCGTTGTTGACGAGGACATCGACGTGCAGCCCGAGGGCTTCGGTCCGGGCGGCGAGCGCGGCGGCCGTTCCGGTTCCGGTCAGATCGGCCGGCAGCACCTCGACCCGTACCTGGTGGGCGGCGCGCAGTTCCTCGGCCAGCTGCTCCAGGGCCGGCCCGGTGCGGGCGACCAGGACGAGATCGGCCCCGCGCGCGGCGAACTCGCGGGCGAAGACCGCGCCTATGCCGGTGGAAGCTCCGGTGACCAGGGCGGTCCGACCGTGGAAGTCCATGTCCGTGTCTCCTTGAGGAAAGCGAGCAAAGTGCGAGTACAAGCTCGCATTCGTCGATCCCGATAAAATACGAGCACTGGCTCGCATTAGTCAATCCTGCCCGCGCCCGGCCGGACACCACCCCGCTCCGGCACGCCCCGCCACCGGCCTCCCGGAGCGTCGAACCGGCCGCCGACCTGCGGTTGCCCCGGTTCCGGCGTCAGGCGAAGCTGACTGGGACAAGGCCAGGCGAGGAGCGATCACGGACGGATCAGACATGGACCACGCTTCCGGCATCAACGTGGTCCTCACCACGGACAACCACGGGGTCGCCACCTGGATGCTGCTGGCCTTCGTCGTCACCTTCGTGCTCACCCGCCTGATCACCCGTCTGATCCGCGCGGGCCGGGGCCCTTCAGCAACATCGAGGTCGGCGGAACCCATGTGCACCACGAGGTGTACGGGATCATGGCGATGCTGATCTCCGGGGCGATCGAGTTCGCCTACCGCCCGCAGACACCGGGCGCGCAGATCCTCGGCGCACTGTTCGGAGCCGGTGCGGCACTGACCCTGGACGAGTTCGCGCTCTGGCTGCATCTGGAGGACGTCTACTGGGCCCACGAAGGCCGCAAATCCGTGGACGCGGTGTTCATCGCGGCCGCCGCCGGGGCTGCTCCTGCTGCTCGGCGGCAACCCGTTCAGCAACCCGGGCGGGGAAAGCCATCTGGTCTTCGGGATCGCCCTCGGCGTCAACCTGCTGCTGTGTCTCGGCACGATCCTCAAGGGCAAGACCTCCCTCGGGATCATCGGCCTGTTCATCCCGCTGGTGGCGCTGATCGGCTGCCTGCGCCTGGCCAAGCCGCACTCGCCCTGGGCCCGCTGGCGCTACCGCCCGGACTCCCGCAGCGCCCGCCGCTCGCTGCGCCGCTATCCGCCCGGCCGGCGCACCCGCCTGGACTCCCTGAAGGACTTCCTCGGCGGCACCCCGCAGGACCCGGAACAGCCGGAACAGCACCCCTGACTCTGATGTCGCGTCAGCACCGCTCCGGCCCCGCCGGCCCGGACCGGGCCGCAGAACCGGTTCCCGGCCGGGGCGCTCCCGTCAGCAGACGAAACGGAATCCGGTAGTCACCTGTTCGCGGACAAGCCGACCAGTGGTGTTGGATATCGCAGGCACAGAGTCGTCACTCCGCTGTCCCATGGGGCCATGAAGAGCACATTCATGATCAACCTTATGATGGAGGACGCCGAGAACGAACAAGGAGCAGCACGCCATGCATGTCATCCCGCGCCACGAGTCGGAGGCCGTCCGTGCGGCCGTCGGGGCGGCGGTGTCGTTCCATGAGTGAGCTGGTTGCTTTCCTGGGCCTGATGGACTCGGGGAAGTCCGCGCTGGCACTCCAGATGCACCACTCGCTCGGTGCCGGAGGTGTCCTGCTGACCAGCGGCAGCCGGGACGGCGAAGGGGTCATCTCCTCTCGGCTCGGCCTCAGGGCGCCGGCCCTCGAGGTGCATGACGCCCTGGATCTGTATGACCATCTGGCGTCCGTCAGCGAAGGCAAACAGCCGCACTACGTCATCGCCGACGAGGTGCAGTTCTATACCGAAAAGCAGGTGAACCACCTGGCTGACGCCGTGGACGGGCTCGACCTCTCGGTCTACGCTTTCGGGCTCCGCACGGATTTCCGCGGAGAACTCTTCCCCGGTTCGAAGCGGCTTCTGGAGCTGGCCGACCGGGTCGAGAATCTGCCGGTGAAGACATTGTGCTGGTGCGGCCGTGAAGCCACCCACACCGCCCGGGTACGCGACGGCGTGATGATTCTCACCGGCGATCTGGTCGAGGTCGGCGACATGGACTCCTATCAGAATCTCTGCCGCCGGCATCACCGTGCGGGCCTGGCCTGACGACAGCTCCCCGCCCGCCCCGACACGATGCCGGGCCCCTGGATACCGAGGTCCTGGATGCCGAGGTCCTGGCAGCCGGCGGCACCGGCTGAACTCAGGGCCAGGTCGTGGCCAGCCAGACGGTGACGGCCGCGGTGAGCAGGAGCGCGATGTTGAGGGCGATCCCGCGGTCCCCCCGGCGCAGGTGAACCCTGGTCGCACCGAGCTGCAGGAGCACGAACCCGATGGCGGCGGCCAGGGCCAGCCGGGGCGCGATGCCGGTCAGCGGCGGGAGGATCAGTCCGATCGCCCCGAGCACTTCGATCGTCCCGATGGCTCTGACGGCCGGCATCGGGGTGCTGTCCACCCAGGCCATCATCGGCAGCAGCTGCTCACGGCTCCGGAGCAGCTTCACTCCTCCCCCGTAGAGGTAGAAGAGCGCAAGCAGGCCGGCGACGATCCAGTAGGCGATGTTCACGATTCCCGTCCGCGGGCGATGTCGGCGACGGGCTCGGTGGCATAGCGGCTCATCACCTGGAGGTTCGCCTGCGGGGTCAGTGCCCGACCACCGGCGATCATGTCCTGGAGGTCCCGGAAGTACCGCACATAGAGATCGGGCGTGAAGGTGCTGAGCATGACGGCCGGCTGGTCGGTGACATTGGCGAAGGTGTGCGGGGCGCCGGGCGGCACCATCACCAGCGTTCCCGCCGTCGCGTCGTGGTCCGTCCCGCCGACGGTGAACCGCACCGCGCCGGAGATGACGTAGAAACCCTCGTCGTGCTGGGCGTGACGGTGCTGCGGCGGGCCGGGCGTGTGCGGCGCGAGTACGGACTCGGCGAGCCCGAGGCGGTGTCCGGTGTTGCTGCCGTCTTCGAGGACACGCAACCGGGTACTGCCCAGCAGGATCGTCTCTCCCTCGTCCGGCCCGACCACCGAGACGGTAGCGGCGGGGTTCACGGTCGGCTCGCCGGTTCCGGCTTCCTCAGTCATGCTTCGATTCCACAGCCGGGCACGGCTGCTGTCCAAGACCCGTTCCGCGATCTCAATACCCTACCGGTATCGTGATGTCATGGAGCTACGTACTCTGCGCTACTTCGTGACGGTCGCCGAGGAACTCCACTTCGGCCGGGCCGCCTCCCGGCTGCACATGAGCCAGCCGCCGCTGAGCCGGGCGATCAAGCAGCTGGAGACCGATCTCGGTGCCAGACTGCTCGACCGCTCGTCCGCGGGTGCCACGCTCACTCCGGCGGGGGCGGTGCTGCTCGACGAGGCGCGCGCCCTGCTCGACCAGGCCGAGCGGATCCGGGTCCGGGTGGCCGCGAAGGCCGGCGCCGCGGTCCTCACCGTCGGCATGCTGGGCGACAGCACCGACCCGGGCGCGACCCGGCTGGCCGCCGCCTACCGCCGACGGCATCCGAACGTCGAGGTCCGCGTCCGCGAGACCGACCTGGCCGATCCCACCTGCGGGCTGCACGCCGGGCTGGTCGACATCGCACTGACCCGCGCGCCTTTCGACGAGACCGGCCTGACGGTGCGGCAGTTGCGCGCCGACCCGGTGGGTGCACTGCTGCGGGCCGACGATCCGCTGGCCGGGCACGGCACGCTGAAGCTGGCCGACCTGGCCGATCGCCGCTGGTTCCTGTTCCCGCAGGGGACCGATCCGCTCTGGCAGTCGTACTGGAACGGCGGCGAACCCCGCGAGGGCCCGGTGGTGCGCGCCGTCCAGGAGTGCCAGCAGGCCGTTCTGTGGAACGGCACGGTCGGCATGACCCTCCTGGACCACCGGCCCGCCGCCGGGCTCACCGTGGTGCCACTGGTCGACATGCCGCCCAGCCGCGTGGTGGCGGCCTGGAACGAGGGCGACGGCAATCCGCTGATCGACTCGTTCGTCCGGATCGCGACCACTGCCTACCGCGACTGAGGCACTCAACAGCCGTGCCCTGCCGGGGTGCTGTCGGCAAGGCGGGCCAACGAGACCTCTTGTCAGGGATTCCCTGACATTCTAGGCTGTCAGGGAATCCCTGACAGCCTAGGAGCGTGCTGTGACGACCCTTCCTGATCCCCTGGGCGAACTCGCCCGGTGTTCCTTCTGCCGTAAGCCGGGCGCCGAGGTCGGCAAGCTCGTCGCCGGCGCCGGTGTCTACATCTGCAACGAGTGCGTGGCACTGTCCGTGTCGATCATCGAGGGCAGCCCCGGCAGCAGCCCGGCCGGGGCAGGCGGGCCGATGTGGGAATCGATGGCGGACGGGGAGATGCTGAGCCACATCCCCCGCGTCGCCGCACACATCGACCAGGCCGAGGCCGACCTGCGCGCCTGGGTGCAGGAGCTGCGCCGACGCGGCGTCGCCTGGGCCAGGATCGGGGAAGCCCTCGGAATCACCCGCCAGTCCGCGTGGGAGCGGTTCTCCGGCGAGGAGTGACCCTGGCCGAAGCCCGCCGCGGCGGGCGGGCGCGGCCCGGATGCCACCCGCGTAGACAGCGTGCGACCTGCAAGGACATCCGGACGAAGAAAAACGGCGGCGGCAGTCTTCCCGTTCGTCATGCACGGTTCATCGGACTGGCCCATCCTGGCTTCTGACAGTCGCTCAGAACCGCTCTGCCTCACCCGAATCACGGGTGGAGGTTTAGGTCTAGGAGGACCGTGTCCAGATCCCGTTCCCGGCTGCTGACCGCCACCCTCGTGGTGAGCGGCCTGGTTGCCGCCGTCGCCCTCGTGCCCTCGGCAGGCGCGGCGGCGTCCCCCAACGTGGTGATCAGCCAGGTCTACGGCGGCGGCGGCAACTCCGGCGCCACGCTCAAGAACGACTTCATCGAGCTGCGCAACAACGGGACCGCCCCGGTGGATCTCAGCAGCTGGTCGGTGCAGTACATCTCGGCGGCCCCGGGGACGAGCACGACCTGGCAGTCCACGCCCCTCACCGGGTCCATCGCCGCCGGCGGCTACTACCTGGTCCAGGAGGCCGCGGGCGCGGCCGGCACCCAGGGCCTGCCGGCGCCGGACGCCACCGGATCGGTCAACCTGAGCGGCACCTCCGGCACGGTCGCCCTGGTGACCTCGCAGACCCCGCTGAGCTGCAAGACCGCAGCGGACTGCGCGGCGGACAGCAGCATCGGGGACCTGGTCGGCTACGGCACCGCGGTGATCGACCAGGGCAGCGCGGACGCGCCCCTGCTCAGCAACACCACGGCCGACACCCGCGACGCCAACGGCGCCGACACCGGGCAGAACGGTGCGGACTTCACCGCCGTCGCGCCCGACCCGCACAACTCCGCCTCGGGCACCGGCTCGGCCTCGCCGACCCCCAGCCCGACACCGACGCCGGGCAGCGTCCGGATCCACGACATCCAGGGCACCAGCTGGATCTCACCGCTGAACGGACAGGCCGTCAGCAATGTCCCGGGCATTGTCACCGCCGTCCGCACCAGCGGCAGCAAGGGATTCTGGATACAGGACCCCACCCCCGACAACAACCCGGCCACCAGCGAGGGCATCTTCGTCTACACCGACGCGGCGCCCACGGTCTCGGTCGGCGACTCGGTCCTGGTCTCCGCCAAGGTCCAGCAGTACTACCCGCTGGCCAGTGGCGACACCACGGCGACCACCTCCAACCTCAGCGTCACCGAGCTGACCGGCCCGACCGTGGTCACCCTCAGCAGCGGCAACCCGCTGCCCGCGCCGATCGTGCTCAGCGCCGCCGACGTGCCCGCCACCTACGCCCCTGATCTGGGCGGCGGCAACATCGAGAGCACGCCGATCACTCCGAGCCGCTCGGTGCTGGACTTCTACGAGTCCATCGAGGGCATGCGGGTCGAGGTCGACAACGCCCGGGTCGTCGGCCCGTCCGACTCCTACGGCGAGCAGTACGTCACGGTCAAGCCCGACGAGGACACCACCTACCGCGGCGGCAGCGAGCTCCTCGCGGAGAACGCCACCCCCTCCGGACGGCTGGAGGTCGTCGCCGACGACGGCAGCAACCCGGAGGTGAGCGTCGGCGACGAGTTCACCGGGGCCACCATCGGCACCGTCGACTACTCCCAGTACGGCGGCTTCGTGCTGGCGGCCTCCACCCTGGGCACCGTTCAGCACAACAACCTGGCCCCGGTCGTGGCCACCGCCGCCAAGCCGCGTGACCTCTCGATCGCCACCTACAACGTGGAGAACCTGGCCCCACCGACCCGGCCACCAAGTTCTCCGCGCTGGCCAAGGGCATCGTGGTCAACCTCGCCAAGCCGGACATCATCGCCCTGGAGGAGATCCAGGACAACTCCGGCGCGACCGACGACGGCACTGTGGCCGCCGACGTGACCATCGGCAAACTGACCTCCGCGATCACCGCCGCCGGCGGGCCGCAGTACAGCTACCGCGAGATCGACCCGGTCAACGACCAGGACGGCGGCGCGCCCGGCGGCAACATCCGGGTGGTCTTCCTGTTCGACCCCTCCCGGGTCTCCTTCGTGGACCGGGGCCCGACCGGCGTCGACCGCAGCACCACCGGCACCGAGGTGACCAAGGTCCACGGCCGCCGCAGCTGACCCTCTCCCCCGGCCGCATCGACCCGCAGAACCCGTCTGGGAGGACAGCCGCAAGCCGCTGGTGGGTGAGTTCGACTTCCAGGGCAAGCCGGTCTTCGTGATCGCCAACCACTTCGTGGCCAAGCTCGGCGACCAGAACCAGGACGGGCGCTTCCAGTTCCCGGAGCAGTCCTCGCAGGTGCAGCGCTCCGGGCAGGCCCAGGTGGTGCACGACTTCGTGCAGCAGATCCTGGCCATCAAGAAGAACGCGGACGTGGTCGTCGTCGGCGACCTCAACGACTACCAGTTCAGCCCGGCGCTCATGTCGCTGACCACCGGCACCTCGGACGGCACCGGCCCGTCGCTGCTCACCGACCTGATCACCAAGCTGCCCGTGGACGAGCAGTACACCTACTACGAGGGTTCCGAGGTCCTGGACCACATCCTGGTGAGCCGGGCCGTCACGGGACCGTCTACCAGGTCGTGCACATGAACTCCGAGTACGCCAACCAGACCAGCGACCACGACCCGCAGGAGGTCCAGTTCCGCCCGTGACGCCCCAGGCTCCGTGAGCGGCACCCGACCACCCCGGCCCGGCCGACGGCTTCCCCCCCGTCCGCCGGGCCGGTGTCATCTGCCCGTCACAGAGCAGGCCGGCCGCCGGCGGGGGTTACCCGCGGTCGAGGGCGCGGACGAGGTCGATGCCGCGTCCGAGGTTGTCCAGGCGGGCTTCGATCGTGTCGCCGGCCGGGTAGAGCCGGATCGTGTCAACGCCTGAGTCCTGCCACACCTTGAGCCGGTCGCGGACCATGTCCTCGGTGCCGATCAAGGTGGTGGCCAGCACCATCTCGTCGGTGACCAGGGCCGCGGCGCCGTCGCGGTCCCCGCCCTGCCAGCGCTCGCGCACCTGGGCCGCGACCTCCGCCCAGCCCTGGCGGCTGTAGGCGTTGTTGTAGAAGTTGGTCGATCCGGAGCCCATCCCGCCCAGGGAGAAGGCCAGTTCCTTCTTGCGACCGGCGACGACGCCGGCCAGCCGGTCCTCGTCGGGGACGATGTTGATCTCGGCGCCCTGACAGACGTCGAGGTCGGCGCGGGTACGTCCGCCGCGGGCCAACCCGGCGTCCAGGCAGGTGAAGTAGGCGCCCGAGCCCTCGGGACAAAGCTGGTGCCCAGCCATCCGTCGGCGGTCTCACCGGTGAGCTCCAGCATCCTGGGCGACAGGGCGGCCAGGTAGACCGGCACCTCCACCGGCTCCACGCTCAGCCGCATCGGTCGCCCCTCGCCTCCGGCGAGGGGAATGGCGAAGTGGCGTCCCGCATAGGCGATCTTCTCGCCGGTGAAGGCGCTGCGCACGATCTGGACGGTCTCGCGCATCCGGGCCAGCGGCTGGGCGAAGCGGATCCCGTGCAGGCCTTCGATCACCTGGGGTCCCGATGCTCCCAGACCGAGCAGGAAGCGGCCGTCGGACAGCTGAGCGAGCGTCATCGCGGTCTGCGCGATGGTCACCGGCGAGCGGGTGCCGAGCTGGATGACGCCGGAGCCGAGCAGGATCCGCTCAGTGCGGGCAGCCAGATAGCCCAGCGGCGAGGGTGCGTCGCTGCCCCAGGCCTCGGCCACCCAGCAGATGTCCAGGCCCAGCTTCTCGGCTTCGACGACGAAGTCGGCCGTCTCCCGCCAGTTGCCGGAGGAGGCCTCGATGGTGGTTGCGGTGCGCATCACTTCTCCTGCTCCACACGTTCCCTGATGGCGGCCAGATTGGCCTTGATCCCGGCTTCGAACTCCCGCAGCCGGACAAAGACGATCTTCTGCTCCTTGTCGGGCATGGCCTTGATGGCGATGCTCAGACCCCGACGGAGCCGGTCCCATCTGCGTCCACTGCTCCAGGGCGGTACCTTCGCCCCGGGCGGTCAGCACGAACCGCCAGATGCTCGACGGGAAGGCCGGGTCCCCACCGCCCAGGCGAACCGCCACGGCGGCCGGCACTCCACGACGGTGCTGACCGTCGTCCAACTGCCCAGCGATTCATGGGTGTTCCAGCCGGTGAACCGGTTCCCCGGCCCCGGGCCGGTCGCCCCGTCGAGCCACTCGACGCGTTCGAGCTCGCCGCTGAGCTGCGGCATCAGGTGGATGTCGCTGACATACCGCCACACCCGCTCCGGCGGCGCATCGATGTAGATGTCCGCGGCCACCGTCGGGATGTCCGCATAGACCTGCCCGTCCACTCCACAGTGTTCCCCTCCGTCACCGTCGCGAGCTCCATAGTTGCGTAAAGAGACTCACTGGGGCAAGAGCGAGAAGGCCTATCTGACTGCTGGGTCTCAACATAGGACCCTCTCGACAGGATCCTGTCGACGGGACTTTCCCGACGGGATTTTCCCGACGGCCCCGTGCGACGGGAAGGTCAGCCGGCTGCCGGTGCGCCTGGCTCCGGCGCGTCCAGCTGGAAGCGCTCACGGACGTCGGGCGGTTGAGGAGCTTCGCCGGATAGCCCGGCCCCGGGCGGGCGGTGACGTCCTGCCAGGCGACCGGCTCCTTGCAGTGGGAACAGACGACCTCGGCCTGGAAGTCGTGGCCGCACCCCTCGTGACGGGTCAGGACAGGCGGCCCCGCCGCCTCCGCGAGCCACCGGTCACCCCACCGGGTCATGACCAGGATCACCTCGTAGAACTCGCGTCCCGGCTCGGTGAGCAGGTATTCGTGCCGTACCGGGGCCGTCTCGTAGACGCGCTTCTCCAGCAGGCCGGCCTCGACCAGCCGGCGCAGCCGCTCGGACAGGGTGTTGCGGGCGATGCCCAGCTCCTGCTGGAAGTTGTCGAACCGGCGGACCCCGTAGAACGCCTCCCGCAGCACCAGCGGCGTCCATGAGTCACCGAGCAGATCCATGGTCCTGGCGACCGAGCAGGGCCAGTTCGCGAACGATGTGCGCCTCATGCCCCCATCGTAGGGGTTGCTCATTAAGACCCAGGAGAGAGCTGCCGTGCTCCTCGACAGCAACACGCTCGGCTGTTCCCCGAGCGCAGCCCGTCCGTCGCGGGGACGGCCCCGGGCCGGCCGGGCCGGGCCGTTCCGGCAGCGACGCGGTCGGCCGCCGTTCACCGCGGCAACCTTGTCCGGCCACACCGCGCTTCTATCATGCCGCCCATGACTACCTCCAAGATGACGCCGGAGCAGGCCGCCCGTCTGTCCATGGCGGAACAGCACGACTGGTACCGGAGAGCCACCTCTCGCCGTTCGATGCTGCGCGGCGGTCTGGTCGGAGCCGCGGCGATCGCCGCGGCCCCGGCACTCACGGCCGCACCGGCCCTCGCGGCAGGGACGCCGGCCCCGTCCGGCGCCACCGCCGGCGGGGCCGCCCTGCTCGCCAGGGCCGAGCGTCCGGCCGGTTCGTCGGTGATCCCGTTCGCGCGGCACGTCGCCTACGGCGCCGACCCCTCCACCTCGCTGTCGGTGACCTGGCAGGTGCCGGCCCCGGTGGATCACCCCTTCATCCGGATCGGCCACTCGCCGCTCGACCTGGGCGAGCGGATTCCGGCCACGCTCTCCGTACTGACCACGCCGTTCGCCGACATCTCGGCGGTCGACTCGGTGCCGCTGGTCAAGCCCACCCAGGTGGAGCAGTACTACCTCCAGGCCCGGGTCGAGCACCTGCTGCCGGGCCGGACCTACTACTACGTCGTGGGCCACGACGGCTACGACCCGGCGGCCGACCCGGCGCTGGACCCGGCGCGTGCCGTCACCACCGCCCTCACCGGCCGTCCCGAGTTCACCTTCACCGCCTTCGGCGACCAGGGCGTGACCTATGACGCGGTCGCCCTGGCCAACCTGATCCGCGCTCAGAAGCCGGCCTTCCACCTGCACGCCGGTGACCTCGCCTACGCCAACTCCAGCGGCGACGGCCTGATCACCGACTCGTACGACCCCCGGATCTGGGACTCGTTCCTGACCCAGAACGAGCTGTTCGCCGCCTCCATCCCGTGGCAGGCGGTCGTCGGCAACCACGAGATGGAGCCCTGGTACTCCCCCGACGGCTACGGCGGCTTCTTCCAGCGCTTCGCCCAGCCGGTCGAGAAGCGGGCCTACTACTCCTTCACCTACGGCAACGTCGCGTTCCTGGCGCTGGACGCCAACGATGTCGCCTACGAGTTCCCGGCGAACTTCGGCTACAGCGGCGGAGCACAGACCAAGTGGCTCGGCCGCCAGCTCGCCGGGTTCCGCGCGGACAGGAACATCGACTTCATCGTCGTCTACTTCCACGAGTGCGCCTACTCGACCACCGAGGAGCACGCCTCCGACGGCGGGGTCCGCGCGTTCTGGACGCCGCTGTTCGACAAGTACACCGTGGACCTGGTCATCAACGGCCACAACCACGTCTACGAGCGCACCGACCCGCTGCGGGCCGGCAAGGTGACCAAGGGCGCGCCGATCGGCTCCACGGTGAACACCCCGGCCGACGGCACCACCTACGTGGTGGCCGGCAGCTCGGGCGCGAGCCTCTACCAGTTCCCGGCCGCCGACAGCTACGAGGGCGCCGTCGACCACATCACCTCGGTCGACACCTGGGTGCGGAACTCCTCCGGCGGCAAGACCCCGGAGGTGGTCGACTGGTCGCGGGTGCGCTACACCGGCTACGCGCTGCTGACCGTGGACAGCGAGCCCGGCCGCCACGGCAAGGCGCCGCAGCTGGTGCTGCGCGGCGTGAACGAGTACGGCAACGAGATCGACCGGATCACCATCGTCCGCTCGGCCTGACCCAGCTCGCGGCCCCGCCCGTACGAGGCCGGGCGGGGACCGCCAGTGCGGCCGGGATAGAGTCCACCGCATGTCACGCCGGGGCGCAGGGATCGGACCGTCGCGCGCCAAGCCGGTCGCGGCGGTCGCGCTGGTCGTGGCTGCCCTGCTCATCGGTGCGGGCGCGACGCTGCTGGCCAGTGTTCCGAACCTGGCGTATGCGACCCGGCTGGCCGGGACCCCGGGGCTGTTCGTCGTCCGCTCCTGCGCCGTCGTCGGAGCTGTGCGGCAGTCGCACACCGAGTGCACCGGGACCTTCCAGTCCGACGGCGGCACGGTCGTGGATCCCGACGCGACCGTCGACCAGCCGCTCACGGTGGGCGCGGACGTCCCGATGCAGCGCACCCCGGGCGGCGGCTATGACGACGTGGGGGTCGCGGCCTTCTGCGGGTGGCTGGCCGTGGCGCTGTTCGGGGTGGCTTTCGCGGGTGCCGCGGTCATGACCGCCCTGGCCCTCACCGGGCGCGGCCGTCGCCGGGCGGGTTGGCTGTGGCCCCTGGGCGCGGTGGCCACAGCCCTGATGTCCGCGCTGGTCAGCGCCATCGTGGGCGCCCTGACCTAGCCTGCTGCGGTCTCCCCGGCTCCGGCTCCGGCGCTGCCGGGGGCGGTGTCCGGAAGGAGGACGACGCTGACCGAACGGCCCTGTCGATCGGCGGTTTCACGGTCCCGGCGCTCACCGCTTGTTCTCGTGATCGGGAGAGTTCCGGTCGTGGCCGGGCTTGTCCCAGTCCGGGTCGTCCCAGCGCGGGTCGTCCCACCAGTCGTCGTCGCGGTCGGGCGCATTGGTGAGGATCGCCGCGACCGGGGGATGATCATGGCCACCACGCACATGCCGATCGCCGCGCCGACCGAGTAGAAGCGCACGAATCCCCATGCCATGACGAACAGCCCCACGCAGACGGTCATCAGGACGAAATAGCGGACATGGCGGCGGTGTGCCTGCATCCCTCCAGGGTAGTGCTCGGGCGGCAGGGCTCATACGGGCAACGGGGCCGTTCTGTCCCGCTCCCCCCGGGTGGATCCGTGAGCCCCGGTACGGCCCGCCCGTGCGGAAGGCGGTGACGGCGACCGGCGCGGTTCTGCCGGACCGGCGCGGAGTTAAGGTGATGGCGCGGGGCCGCTGTACGCAAGCGGGAAGCTCGTCGCGACCTTGCCGGGCGACACCGGATCGAGCTCCAAGGAGACAGGATGAACCTGGACGACGAGCGCAACTGGAAGGCCGGCCAGTTCTACTTCAACCGGGACGACCCTCGCATTCTGGTGCCCAAGCGGCTGGGGTTCGGCCGCACATTGAACTTCGCGCACCCGGTGTCCTGGGTACTGTTCGCGGCTCCGATCGCCATAGGCGTGTTCGCCGCCGTCAACAAGGGCTGAGCACCGAGCGCTGCCCGAGGCTTTCCTGTCAGCCGGAGCACCCGGCCCGGACGCTCCGCCGCCCCTGGCCGGGCGACCGCGGTGTCACCCGGAGATGGAGTACGGCGAGCAGGAGGCACAGCGCGGCCAGCGCGGACCACAGGGCGGTCGTCCCCGCGCGGGCGAGCAGCTGGGTGCCCAGGACAGGTGCCAGTGTCGCGGCGACACCCCAGCTGGTGCCGAAGGCAGCGAGGTAGCGGGGGGCTCCGCCGGCCGGCGCGAGGTCGGTGACCAGCGCATAGGCGCGCCCCATGACCATCAGGTCGCCGACGCTCCACACCACGGCCGGGACGAGGTGCTCCGGCAGGGTGCGGGCGAGGGCGTAACCCGCCAGTCCCATGGCCAGCAGGACATGGGCGAGGGCCAGCGCGGCCGGCGCCGTGAGCCGGCTCGCCCAGGGCAGCCGGAGCAGCGGCTGGGCGAGCACGGTGGTGGCTGCCGTGGCGGTGAAGAGCAGCCCGGCGTCGGCGGCGGGCAGGCCCTGCCGCGCGAGCGCGAGTGGCAGGGTCATCACGGTCTGCTGGTTGATCAGGGCGTAGGCGGTTCCGGTGGCGAGGATGCTCAGCAGGGCGCGGTCCCGCAGCGGTCGCACGGGGAGGCGTACCCGGCCCGCCTCCGGTGGTCCCGGACGGTCGCGGGGCAGAACCAGGCCGATGATCAGCGCGCAGAGCGTACAGCTGGTGGCGTCGGCGACAAAGAGCCAGCGCAGGTCCCAGTGTCCGAGCAGGGCCGCGAGCAGCCCGGCTCCCATGCCTCCGGCTGCGAGTGCGGCGCTGAACAGGCTGAATGCGCGTACCCGCTGCCGTTCCGGCACGGACTCGCCGATGATCGCCTGGCTCGGCGGCTCGTAGAGCTCGAAGGCCAGGCCGAGCAGCACTGCTCCGCCGACCGTCCAGATGAGTGCGGTGGAGGCGGCGATCGCCAGCTGGGCGGTGGCGCATCCGCCGAGCCCCAGCAGGATGGTCGTGCGTCGGCCGATCCGGTCGGCCAGGCGTCCCCCGGCCAGCCGCGAGGGAATCGTCGCGAGCCCGAAGGCGGCGGCGACCAGCCCGGCGGTGGTCAGGCCGGCGCCGTGGTCGGTGCAGATCAGTGCGGTGAGAAAGGCCAGCGAGAAGGACCCGAGCTGGTTGACGGCTCGGGCGAGCAGCAGCAGGCGGACGGTGCGGGGCAGCGGTTCGGGGGCGGCACCACGGCTCCCGTTACTGTTGAATCGACTAATGTCAGTGACGAATACCGTAGGAGAGCAAGGGGTAACTGGTCAAGTGTTGTTCGACAGTCACATGCGTACGCTGCTCGACGCCTCCGTGGCACTGGTCAACGCGCTGACCGACGGTGAGGTACGCGGTCGCCGCTACCTCGCCCCGGAGGGCGCCGAACGGGTCGGCGTGGTCCGGGCGGTGCTGGCGGGCGGGGCGGACCTGGGGCTTGCCGAGGCCGACCGGCTGGCCGAGAGCGCCCGGACCCTGCGTACCGTGTTCGAGGCCGTGGCTGCCGACCGCCCGACGACGCGGCCCGCGCCCTCAATGCGCTGCTGCGGGAGACCGGCGCCCGCCCGCAGCTCGACCGGGCCCCCGGGGAGCCGTGGCAGGTCCACTTCCACGGCGCCGACGACTCCTACGCCGTCGGCTGGAGCGCGGGCTGCGCGACCGGCCTGGCGATGACCCTCGGCGGCGACCACGCCGGGCGCCTCGGGGTCTGCGCGGCCCCGCGCTGCGACCGGGTCTATGTGGACACTTCACGCAACGCCGGCCGCCAGTTCTGCTCGACGGCCTGCCAGAACCGGGTCAAGGCAGCCACCTTCCGGGCGCGGCAGGCATCCGACGAGCCCTGAGCCCTGGCCCCGGGCACCGCCGGGGCAGCCCGGGCGTCAGCTTGTCGGCTGGAACGCGGGGCCGGTCCTGGTGAGTGCGAAGGCGGACCTGGGAGTGGGCGAGGTCGGGGCGCTGACCGACATCCGGCTGTACGCACCGCCGTTCAGTCCGCTCACAGTCACCGTGGCCGGGTACGTGGACATGCCGCCTGACGCGCAGTTCGGCTTGCAGTTCTTCTCCGACCACTTGCCGGTCGCCGACGCCGTCGGTCGGCCCCAGTCGGTCCAGTTCAGGCCCTCCAGCACCCAGCCCGCGTCGGCGCACGTCAGCACCAGCGAGGCCGGTCGCGGCGAGGGCTTGCCCGAGCAGTCGTAGATCACCACAGAGGCCTGGGCCTGCTGCGGGGCGGGGGTGGCGGGAGGCACTGCCGGGAAGGGCTCGCGGTAGGCGGGGCGTGGCGGACGGGCTCGCCCCGCTCGCGACCGGGGTGGTGGAGATCCGGGCGGAGGGGCTCTGGGCGGAGGGGCTCTGGGACGACGGGGCCGCGGCTGCCGTCGAGCCGGTCGTGGGGGTCGTGGGGGTCGTGGGCTTTGCCGCGCTGCTGCCGCAGCCGGCGAGGCACAAGGCGGCAGCGAGCGCACCGGACACCGCGAGCAGACCACGGCCGGCGCGTTCCGTGCCACGCTGACCGCGGTCGCTCCCCACGTGTCCCCGGAGGATGTCTCTGACACGATGAGCGCTGGTGGCTTTCACGGTAGTGCCCCTGTTCGATCACGGGAGCCGAAACGCTCCCGATGCTCCCAGACCGACCTCCACCGCGACGCGGTGACACTCCCTCAGACGCACCCGGCCCGGCGGGGTTTCCAGCGTTCGGGTAACAGCCTGGCAACTGCTGCTTCAGCTGCCCGGGGGAGCGTGCGGCTCAGGGGCGTACGGCTCAGGGAGCGCCGACGAGGAGTTCGCCGTCGATGACGGTGACGGCGGTGCCGATCAGGAGCACACGGTCCCCACGCAGCACAGTGCGCACCAGGCCCGTGCGGGCCGAGGCCTGAAGCCCGGTCAGTTCCTGCCGCCGGAGGCGGGCGGACCAGAACGGGGCCAGCGCCGTGTGCGCGCTGCCGGTCACCGGATCCTCGTCGATGCCCACCGCGGGGCCGAAGAAGCGTGAGACGAAGTCGTAGCCCGCGGCGGGATCCTGAGCCGCGGCCGTGACGATCAGTCCACGGCTGGAGAGCCGGGCGATGGCGGACAGATCCGGGGCGAGCCCGCGGACGGTCTCCTCGTCGGCGACCTCGACCAGCAGGTCACCCACATGCGGGCCGGTGTCGTGGGCCGACAGCACCTCGGCGCCGATCGCGGCCGCGGCCTGCTCGGTGTCCGGGTGGACGGTGAGCGGGGCGGTCGGGAAGTCCAGCGTGATCCGGCCGTCCCCGGCGGCCTGCGCGGTCAGCACGCCGCTGCGCGTGGCGAAACGAACGAGGCCGGTCGTCGCGCCCGTGCCGTGCAGGACGTGGGCGGTGGCCAGGGTGGCGTGTCCGCACAGATTCACCTCGGTCACCGGAGTGAACCAGCGCAGCGCCCAGTCGCTCGCGCCACCGGGTGGCAGCGGGTGCGCGAAAGCGGTCTCGGCGAGATTCACCTCAGCCGCGATCTGCTGCATCAGGGCCGGATCCAGGAAGCCCTCGGGCCCCAGGAGCACGACACCGGCCGGGTTGCCGGCGAAGGGCCGGTCGGTGAAGGCGTCGACAATACGGATCTTCATGACGGCGAGACTAGCCGCCCTGTGCCGGACCGGTCACCAGCGCGCGGCACCGGTACCCGCGGGTCGCACCCGCGCACAGCGGCGCGCCCACGGCCCGGGGCCGGGAAGCGGGGAGAACAGGGGGAACAGGGCGCTCGCGGAGTCCGGCTTCGGCCAGGGCGTTATACCTTGGCCACGGTCAGCAGGACGGCGGCGTCCTCGATGGCCGCCAGGGCGTGCCGGGCGGGAGGAACGACCAGGAAGTCCCCGCTCATGCCGTCCCAGGAGGTGTCGCCGCTGCGCAGCCGGACCCGGCCGTGCAGCACCAGCAGCGTCGCCTCGCCGGGGTTCTCGTGCTCGGCCAGTTCGGCGCCTGCCCTGAGGGTGACCAGGGTCTGCCGCAGGTGGTGCTCGTGGCCGCCGTAGACGGTCTCGGCGCTGCGCCCGCTCGGGGCGGATCTGGCCTTTTCGAGGTGCTCGTGGGCGCGTGCCTCCAGGGAGAACTTCTGCATGATCCGAGTCTGGCACCGCAGCCGGGCGTTGTCCCGTGCATCCGGCGCGGCGCGCCCTTTCCGGCGTCACCCGCGCCGTGCGGGGGCCGGGCCGGCGCCCTGCCGTCGGCCCGGTCGCCGGGTCAGTCCCGGAAGAGCGCGCTGAGGCGGGGCAGCCGGCGGTCCACCTCCTTTCGGTCGTCGAAGTCGAAGGCCCAGGCGGGGTCGAGCTTCGGGTAACGGATGCTGAAGCTGCCGGGTGGGAGCTGTTCGCCGGTCGCCGCCTTGTGCGCGTTCCAGGCGATGCCCAGGGTCGCCTCGCAGTCGAGGTCTGTTCCGTCGGCCGCCGCGGCGCGGACGACGGGCAGCTCGGCGAGCGTCTCCGGGTCTTCGACGACCCGCTCGAACACATCCCGCCCCTGGGTGATCAACCAGCCTCGGAAGTAGTCGAATCCGTCGTCGGAGCAGCCGCCGTTGATCAGGTAGGCGGCTGCCCACAACGGGTTCCGGTAGGAGTCGGCCATCAGCTCCCACAGGGCCTGCTGCGCTGCGACGATCTCGGCACGGGGGCGGGCCGCGAGCAGGGCCGCGGCCCGTTCGGCGACCGGCCGGCCGTCCGCGGGTTCGGGGACTTCACGGCGGGCTTCGGCTACCAGTTTCCAGAACTCCTGAGTGTCCATGGCGGTTCAGCATGCCAGCCGGGTCCGACAGGGCCCCGGCCCGGGACATCACAGTGTGCGCAGGAGTTCCAGTATGCGCTGGAGGAAGGAGGCTTCCACCTCTTCCGCCTGCTCCACGGGGCCGGGGACGGGTCTGCGATGACGGCGGGGAAGTTCCGGTTTCGGGAGCAGCCGGGGGACCTCCTCAAGCAGGCGGCGCAGGTGCATGCGGGCCAGAGCGGGATTGGCCTCCTTGCGGACAAGGGTGACCTGGGCAACCGCACAGCCGTCGCCGGCCAGGATCTTGACCTGTTGCAGCGAGCAGTAGGTCATCCCGGTGATCATGATCTCTTCCGGTGTTTCGCCGTCTCTCCGGCTCTGCCGGGCGACATCGAGTGACGCTCTGCCTGCGGCAAGGGCGAAATCCTCCGGCATGTTCGGCGCCTGGCCGACGAGGAGGGCATCGTTCGACAGCTCGCCGATGACGGCGCCCACGGCGCCGGGGATGCGCAGCAGAACGTCCAGGGCTTCGCTCAGCGAGCGAACGGCAGCCATCGACGGGTCAGGGCGCCATAACGCGACCGAGGTTCCCACAGGTCCACGTCTTCCGATCAGAGCGTGAGGCTGTCCTCTATCTGGCGCAGCTTCAGCCGGGCCAGGGCGAGGTTGGCACGATTGCGGTCGAGCGCGAGGTAGAGGAAGTGTCCTTCGCTGCCCTTGTTGGTGAGCGGACGGATCAAGTGGTACTGACCTGTCAGGGTGATCAGGATGTCTTCGATGGTCTCGTGGTGGAGGTCGAGCATTTCCAGGGTCCGCAGCTTCGACCGCACGACCTCGGTGTTCCCGGCGGCGGCGATGTTCAGGTCCAGGCCGCTGTTGCCCATCGTGCCGAGGGCCATGCCGCTGTGGTAGTCGACCAGAGCCACGCCCATGGCGCCCTCGATGGTCATGGCGGTCTTCAGTGCGATGTCCAGATTGGTCACAAGCATGCCCCTGTCTGTTGGGCGTCCGGTAGGCGGCGTGCAGGGGGTACAAGCACCCCGCCGCTTCTTGCCCCGAGCATATGCCAGACGCCACCTCGCCCATGGGCCAAGTGCGGAAAGACAGTTGGGTTACCAGCGCTCGTTTTCCGCGCGCGCCCCCCGGCCTGGCTGCGACCGGGGACGGCACACGAGCGGCCGGTGCCCGCCGTTGCGGGCACCGGCCGACGGGCCCTCAGGGTCAGGTCAGGCAGCCGACATGGGCGAGGGCCTGCTTGAGCAGGATTCCCTGACCGCCCGGCATCTCCTGCTGGAGCAGCTCGGACGAGGCCTCCTGCGGGCTGAACCAGACCCAGGTCGAGGGCGTCCTGCCGGGGCCGGCAGTCGCCGCTCACCGGGACGATGTAGGCCAGGGACACGGCGTGCGGGGGTCGTAGAACGGGGTGATCCCCTGCGTCGGGAAGTACTCGGCGACGGTGAACGGCTGGAGCGAGGCCGGGACCCTGGGCAGTGCCACCGGACCGAGGTCCTTCTCCAGGTGCCGCAGCAGGGCGTCACGCACCCGTTCATGGTGCAGCACCCGGCCGGAGACCAGAGCGCGGCTGACCGTCCCCTCCGGCCCGATCCGCAGCAGCAGCCCGATCCGGGTCACTTCCCCGCTGTCGTCGACCCGAACGGGAACGGCTTCTACATAGAGGATGGGCATCCGGGCGCGCGCCGATTCCAGCTCGTCGGAGGCGAGCCAGCCGGGCGTGGTTTCCGTCAAGTCTGACATTGGCTGATCGTACGTGCATACCCAGTGCGGCTCAAGGAGCCATTGCCGCTGGTCGGGCCGGACTGCCCGGCGCCGGCGCTCCCGGCCGGGCAGCGCCGGTCCGGTGACGGACCGGCAGAACCAGGGGAACCCGGCAGCGCCGCTGCCGCTGACCTGACCCCGCCGCTGCCCGGTCGCCGGGTAGTGCCCGGCTCCGCCCGCGCCCGCGTGGCGGCGGGTGCGGTCGTCGCGGACCGCCCGGGCGGGGCAGTCGGCCCGGCGTCTCCCCTTGAAGTGCCGGGCCGGGCCCGGAACTCTTCCCCCGTGGAGTGCCGGGCCGCCGACCCGGGCCGGCCCTCGGCGCTCGGCCGGGGGTCGGTCACGGGACGGAAGGCGACGTGCCGCCTTTCTGCTCCTCGTCGAGGATCTCAGGACGCCGTCGGGAGGTGTTGCCGCTGCGTCGACAGTGCCTTGGCTTTGCGTCCACTCGCCCCCGGCAGTTACTCGCCATCGGCGCCTGCTCGCCCGCGGTGCCTGGTCGCCCGCGGCGGCTACTCGCCCGTGCCCCCGGTCAGCGTCTGCTGCCGGTGCTCGCTGGGCGAGAGTCCGTAGGCGGCCTGGAAGGCGCGGCTGAAGTCGGAGGCGCGGTGGATGCCCCAGCGGGCGGCGACGGCGTGGATCGGCATGCCGTGCAGCGCGGGGTCGGCCAGGTCGCGGCGTGCGTTCTCCAGCCGCCGACTGCGGATCCACGCGGCGACCGTCTCCCCTTCCGACTGCTGGGTGAAGACCCGGTGCAGATAGCTGACGGAGATGTGGTGCGCGGCGGCGATCATGGAAGGCGACAGTGAACAGTCGTGCAGGTTCCGCCCGATGAACGCCCGGATCTCCTCCGCCAGGGCCCGCCGCCGGGTGTCCTCGGGCACCGCCCCCTGGGCGTCCAGTTCCGTGGCCAGCCAGGCGGCCACCAGGTCGACCACAACCGTCCCCAGGCGGGGTGCCTCGGCGGGGCCGAGGACGGCGGCCTGCCGGTCCAGGCCGATGAGGAACTCCGAGAGCAGCGCACAGGTGCCCTCCCGCCCGGAGAACCCCCGGGCCCAGTATGTGGCGCAACTGGTTCGGCGGCAGCGGCAGCAGCGACGCCGGGAAGTCGACCCCCAGCGCTTCGACGCGACGCCTCCCGCGGTCGGCGGTGGGTGCGCCGAAGGCCCGGAGGTCGAACGGATCCGAGCTGTGGGCCAGGTGCAGATCACCCGGCCCGAAGGTCGTGCTGGGAGCGCAGTCGCGCGTCAGCGCCATGCCCCCGTCGAGCAGCAGCGTCAGATGGAACACCTCCGGATCCGACCGCCGCACCATGGCCGCGGTCCGCTGGAACCGCACCGAAGGGAACGAGGTCCGCAGGAGGGTCACCGGCCCCAGCTCCAGACGCCGCGCCTCCGCCTCGAAGTGCTCGGTGTGGGTACTGATCACCTTGCTGGCCCGGGTCAGCCCGATCAGTTTCTGCCAGTCCTCGAATCGTTCCTTCCCGGACTCGGCCTCACTGCGGAACACGCTCTCTGTCCCCGCCGTCACTGTCCACTCCCCATCGGATCGCTCCCTGCCGACCGGCAGGACCTTCCCACGCGAAATCTTCCGCCCCGCGCCGAGACGCCCGGCAGGGGGGCGCCGGTTTCCGGGTTCCCGCCGGAGGCGGTCGTGATCCGGGCGGTGCGGACCCCGGTTCCCCGGTCGGCGAGGGCGGGCAGAGGCCGCCCTCGCCGACCGGGGCCGGGGTCCGGACGCGATGGGTGCGGGCCGCAGCCTCAGCCGGCGGCCAGGGCGCGGCCCAGGAGGGGCAGCAGACGGTCCCAGTGGCGTTGCAGTCCGGAGGGGCTGAAGGCGGACGTGTCGGACATGGTGAAGCCGTGGACGGTGCCGGGGTAGATCTCGGTGGGGTCGCCGGCGTCGGCGGCGGCCAGGGCGCCGTCGAGTGCGCTACTGGCCTTGGGCGTCATGTCGCCTTCGGCGAGGCCGAGATGGGCGTGAGCGGGGAGCCGGGGAGGAGGAGATGCGGGCTGTCGGGCGCACCGGTGACCAGCGCGCCGGGGTGGAATCCGGCGACGGCGGCCACCTGGCCGGGGTGGGCCGCGGCGGTGCGGATCGCCGAGACGGCGCCCATGCAGTAGCCGATGGCGGCGACCGGTCCGGCGCTCACCTCGGGCTGGGCGGTGAGGAAGCGGAGGTAGGCGTCGGCGTCGCGCAGCACCCGCTCGGTGGTGTGCGCCTTGAGCAGCGGCAGCAGCTCGGCGACGACCCCGGGCCGCTCCTCCTCCCCGATGTGCTCGGGCAGTCGGGTCAGCGGCGCCGGGCCGTGCCGGTAGAAGAGGTTGGGGACGAGCACGTAGTACCCGTGCCCGGCCAGTTCGCGGGCCTTGCGCTCCAGTTCGGGCCGCAGACCGAAGATGTCCATGTACAGCAGCACCGCCGGGTGCCGCTCGCCGTGGTCGGGGAAGGCGGCGAAGGCATCGGCCCGGCCGTCCGCGGTGGGGATCGTCAACGTCTTGGTGGGCATGGTTCTCCTGTCGTGGTGTGTGTCGAGCCTGTGGTCAACACGACGGAGGCGGGGCCCGCGGCGGCGCCGGGTCCCGAACCGAACAGCGGGCCGTCACCGGCCCGTACGGCGCTCAGCGGAGCGCCGGGTCACCAATTCGTGCGTGGCGCAATGCCGTCCCGGTCGTCATCGCCCCCAGCCTAGCCCACCGGGCGGGGCACGGCCCGGGGGACGCCGGGGGCCTCAGGCCGCGCCGGGTCCGTCCCCGGCCGGGTCCTGCCCGCGGCGGCCGTGGACGCGCATGCCGTCGGGGATCGGGCCGCGCAGCGGGGTCACCACCGGCCGTCCGCCGTCGTCGCTGCTGACCTGTACGCGCGCCGAGTAGACCTCGGACACCAGCTCCTCGGTGATGACGTCGACCGCCGGGCCGCTCGCCCGCACCCGGCCGGCGTCGAGCAGGACCAGCTCGTCGGCGTACTGGCCGGCCGTGGTCAGGTCGTGCAGCGTGGTGACCACGGTCAGGCCCTGGGCGCAGCGCAGTTCGTCGACAAGGTCCAGGACCTGCTGCTGGTGACCGATGTCGAGGGCGGAGGTCGGCTCGTCGAGCAGCAGCAGGCTGGGTTCCTGGGCCAGGGCCCGGGCCAGAGCCGCCCGTTGGCGTTCGCCGCCGGAGAGGGTGGCCAGCCTGCGGCCGGCGAAGCGGGCCACGTCGAGCCGGTCCGCGGAGCTGTCGGCGACCAGGCGGTCGTGCCGGCCGGGGCCGCTCAGGTAGCCCAGGTGGGGGGTGCGCCCCAGCAGCACGTAGTCGGCGACGGTCATGTCGTCCGGCAGGAGCGGGTTCTGCGGCACGAAGGCCAGGACCCGGGCGAGGGCGCGGCCCCGCAGGGCGTGGGTGTCGGTGGCACCGAGGGTGACCTGGCCGCGGTGCGGCAGCAGTCCGGCGACGGCGCGCAGCAGCGTGGACTTTCCGGCGCCGTTGGGGCCGATGACGGCGAGCCAGCCGCCGGAGCCGACGCCGCAGGAGACCCCGCGCACGACCGGTGTGCCGTCGAGGTCGACCTCCAGGCCCCGCACGGTGAGGGCGCTCATGTGCGTACCGACCGGGTGCTGCGCAGGATCCAGATGAACACCGGGGAGCCGATCAGTGCCGTCACCACGCCGATCGGCAGTTCTCCGGGGGCCAGGACGGTGCGGGCCAGGGTGTCGGCGAGCACCAGGAACCCGGCGCCGAAGAGCAGGGACAGCGGCAGCACCACCCGGTAGGAGGTGCCCGCCAGTCGCCGGACCGCGTGCGGGACGATGATCCCGACGAAGCCGATCAGGCCGCTGACGGCGACCGCGGTCGCGGCGGCCAGGGCGCAGGCGGCGACCACCAGGAAGCGGACCCGGCCGGGGTGCATGCCGAGGCTGCGGGCCTCCTCGTCACCGACCGAGAGCACGTCCAGGTGTCGGCCGTGGAGCAGGACGACCAGCGTGCTGACGGCGGCGTAGGGCAGGATCTCCCCGGTCTGCTGCCAGTCGGCGGTGGCCAGCGAGCCGAGCAGCCAGGAGTACACCTGCTGGAGGTCCTGGGCCGAACGCTGGAGCACGAAGGTCTGGACCGCCGTCAGGAACATCCCCACCGCGAGCCCCGCGAGCAGCAGAGTGGCGGTGCCGGGGCCCCGGCCGCCCCGGCCGCGTAGGCCACGGCGACCCCGGCCAGGGCCCCGACGAAGGCGGCGACCGGCACGGCCGAGGGCCCGGCCCCGCCGAGGTAGACGATGGCGACGGTCGCGCCCAGCCCGGCCCCGGCGGAGGCGCCCAGCAGCCCGGAGTCCACCAGGGGGTTGCGGAACACCCCTTGGTAGCCGGCCCCGGCCAGCGACAGCAGCCCCCCGACGAGCGCACCGAGCACGATCCGCGGCATCCGGATCTCGTACAGCACCGCGCGGTCCAGCGGGCTCAGGCTGGAGTGCAGGTCGACGAACGGGATCCGGTCCAGCAGGGCGGTGACGGTGGCGAGGGGGTTCAGGTCGGCCGCGCCCACCAGCGCGCTGCCCAGCACCGCGACGGCCAGGAAGGCCACCGCGATGCCGTAGGCGCGGGCGGTGCGCCGCCCCGGCCTCGCGGCCGGATCCGCCCCCGGCTCAGCCGCGGGGGCGGTGGACGGGCCGGCGGAAGGGCCGGTGGACGCGCTCACTTCCGGCGGCCTGTTCGCGCAGGGGTCACGAGGTGGGCGCCTTCTGCAGCGCCTGCGCGATCTGCTGGACCAGCTCGGGCAGACGCGGCCCCAGCGGGAGGCGACGTCGTCGTTCAGGGGTACCACCAGGCCGGTGCTGACGGCCGGGATGCCCGCCCAGCCGGGCCGCTTGGCCACGACGGCCGGGGACTGCCCGCCGTCCGCCGCGCTGTTGTCGGCCAGCAGGATCAGCTGCGGCTTCGCGGTGACGATGTACTCCTGGGACAGCTCCGGGTAGCCGCCGTCCGCGGCCTTGTCCGCCGCGTCCGCGATGTTCTTGAGACCGAAGAGTCCGACGACCTGCCCGATGAAGGTCTTGGAGGTCGCCGAGTAGTACGGGTTGGCGCTCAGCTCCCAGTAGTAGCTGAGGTTCTGGTGCGCGGTTCCGGCCGACTTCACGTCAGCGGCGATCTCGGTCTTCATGGTCGACACGGTCTGCGCGGCCTGGGCGTCGTGGCCGGTGGCGGTGCCGAGCTGGTCGATCTGCTGGTAGGCGTCGTCCAGGGTCGCGGCGGCGGGCTCGATCAGCACCGGCACCCCGACCTTGGTCAGCGCGGCGACCAGGCCGTTGGAGTCGGCCGAGGCGACAACCAGGTCCGGCGAGTACTTGATGATGGCCTCGGCGTTGGGCGTGAGCCCGCTGAGGCTGGTGACCGGAGCGCCGGACGGGTAGTTCGACTGGGAGTCGACGGCGACGACCTGCTTGCCGGCGCCGACCGCGTAGAGGTCCTCGGTCGCGGTCGGGGAGAGCGACACGATCCGCTTGGGCTGGGCCTTCAGCGTGACCTTCCCGTTGGCCGGGCTGACCGTGACCGGGAACGCGGCCGAGGCGGACGAGCCGGATCCCGGGGAGGCGGGGGCGGTCGAGCTGGTCCCGGTGGAGCTGCTGGAGCTGCATCCGGCCAGCACCACCGCGACGGCGAGGGCCGTACCGACCGCTGTCAGGCTCCGGACCGCTGGTCCGCGCTGGTCGTGCCGTTGCCGAGCGAGCATGTTTTCGCCGTACTTCCGTCAGGGGCGGGAAGGCAGGCGATCGCTCCGGCCGGGCGCATGCGGGCGCATGGACCCCACCAGGACGTACCACCCTTCCCACGAGGGTTTGATGTCGTCCGCGCGTCAGGAGGCGACCTGGCTTGGGCCCCGGTGGGGCCGTCACAGTTGCGGGACAGCGCCGGAATGGTCCACCGGAGGGGCGTGGACGTCACCGGCTTCGCTGCCTGGCGCGCTGCCGGTACCCGCACGTCTGGCGTCCGAATCCGACCGTCGGTCACCGTAGCACGGCGTCACCTTGTCCTGCGGAACCGGTGAGCGGGGGCACCTGGCCCCGGCTGCGCCGCCAGGGCCGGGTGCGGCGCCGGAGCGGGCGCCGGGGCGGGCAGCGGTCCGGTCTCCCGGCCGGCCGGTCCCCGCAGGCGCGGCGGGCGGCCCGGCTAGCCGGGTTGGGCGACCGCGCGCAGGAATGCCTCGGCGCACAGGTCCCGGACCTCCTCCACCGAGGGCAGGCCGTCGCCCAGCACGGGTCCGAGGACCGGTCTCAGCAGGATGTGGGTGACCATCGGGCCTGCCAGCAGATGGAACAGGACCGGGAGCGGCAGCGTTCTCATCCGGCCCGCCTCCATGTGCGGCAGCAGCAGCCGGGCGAGGCTGTCGAACAGGCGCGGAGGTGTGCCTGCATCGCTCGCGCGGCGGGCCCCTCCGGTCGGCTGAAGAGATCCGCGAAGATCCCCGGGAGCACCCGCGGCTCGCTGTCGAACGCCGTGACCACGGCCTGGCAGACGCCGCGCACGGTGTCCTCAAGGCGCTCCGGCGGGTCGGCGGCCAGAGCTTCGAGGTCGGGCAGCGGGCCGTACCGCTCGTAGACGGCGCCGAGCAGGCCGTCCCGGCCGTCAAAGACCGTGTGCAGTCCGGGAAGCGAGCACTCGGCCCGCTCCGCGACGGCGTCCAGGGTCATCGCGCCGAGGCCCCGCTCGGCGACCAGCTGCGCCGCCGCCTCGATCGCGCGCTCACGCACCGGCCGGCGTCCGCCCGGGTCGACGCCCGCCCGCCGGACCGCCTCGTCCAGCGCGGCCCGGGAGCCCCCGAGGCGGCGCAGCAGTGTGCTGCGGGAGACTCCGGCCGCCGTGGCGATCGCCGTCAGCGGGACGTCGGCGACGTCCCGCCCGCATTGCCTGGCCGCGCCCAGGGCGGCGGCCACCAGGTCCGGGAACTGCTCATCCTGCTGCATGTGGAACATCATACGACTTGACATCTGAGACGGTCCCAAACAGTCTGTATATGTGAGTTCCACTCAGACTGAGGGGAGAGTGCCATGAGTGTCGTCATCTCCGGGGGCGGACCGGCAGGCATGATGCTGGGCCTGCTGCTGGCGCGGGCCGGGATCGAGGTGACCGTGCTGGAGAAGCACGGCGACTTCCTGCGCGACTTCCGCGGGACACCGTCCACGCGTCCACTGTGCGGCTGATGGACGAGCTGGGCCTGGGACGGCAGTTCGCCGCACTGCCGCAGAGCCGGGTCGGCAACCTGGAACTGCCGGTCTCGGGCGGCGGGTTGATGCAACTGACCGACTACGCGGCCTGCCCGCGCCGTACAACTACATCGCGATGATCCGCAGGGACCTGCTCAACCTGCTCGCCAGGAGGCCCGGCGGGAGCCGTCGTTCACGCTGCGGATGAAACCACCGCGACCGGGCTGATCCGGGAGGGCGACAAGGTAGTCGGGGTGCGCTACCGCACCCGGGACGGCGAGGAGGGCGAGATCCGCGCCGCGCTCACGGTAGCGGCCGAAGGCCGCCACTCCGTGCTGCGCCGGAGGCGGGGCTGGTGCCCAGGAGTTCCCGGTCCCGTTCGACACCTGGTGGGTTCGGCTGCCCAGGTCCGTCGCCGAGGGGCCAGGAACCCCGGCTGACCCCGGCGTTCCGGAACGGCGAGTTCGCCCTGAGCATCACCCGGAACGACTACTTCCAGATCGCTACTTCACCGCCAAGGGCTCCGACGCCCGGCTGCGCGCCGAGGGCGTCGAACATTCCGGGCCCGGATGCCGGCCTGATGCCGCAGTACGCCGACCGGGTCGACCAGCTGGCGGCATGGACGACGTCCATCTGCTCGACGTCCGGCTCGACCGCTTCCGCGCTGGTACACCGACGGCCTGCTGTGCATCGGCGACGCCGCACGCGATGTCCCCGGCCGGCGGAGTGGGGATAACCTCGCCGTCCAGGACGCGGGCGGGCGGCCACCCTGCTGGCCGCGCTTCGGGCTGGGCCGGCTGACCACCTGCCGACTGGCCAGGGTGCAGCGGCGCCGGTGGCGGCCCATGGTGATGTGCAGCGCGTGCAACTGATGCTGCACGACGGGGTGTTCGCCCCGGTGCTGGCCGGCCGCCGGGTCGGCGCGCCCCCGCGATCGTCCTGGCCGCCCGGTACCTCCCCGGATTCCGCCGGCTCCCCTCCCGCCTGGTCGCGCTGGGCCCGCGCCCGGAACACGCCCCGGCCTTCGCCCGCCGCTCCCGGCGGAGCCGAGCAAGGTGCAGCCGGCCAAGGCGTAGCCGAGCAAGGTGCAGCCGGCCAAGGTGCCGCCACCGGCGCGGCGGTCAGCGCGGGACGGTCACCAGGCCCGTCTCATAGGCGAGGATGACCAGTTGCACCCGGTCCCGGGCGCCGAGTTTGGCCAGCAGCCGGGTCACATAGGTCTTCGTCGCCATGCTGATGACCAGTTCGGCGGCTATCTCGGTGTTGGACAGGCCGCGGCCGACCAGCGTGAGGATCTCCCGCTCCCGGTCGGTGATGCCGCTGATCCTTCGGGGTGCGGGAGCAGCGGCGGAGCCGGCCCGCTCGGGCCGTCCGGCGAACTCCGCGATCAGCCGGCGGGTGACGCTCGGCGCGATCAGGGCGTCCCCGGCGGCGACCACCTGGACGGCGGCGAGGATGTCGTCCAGGGCCATGTCCTTCACCAGGAAGCCACGCCCCGGCGCGGAGCGCGGCATAGACACAGTCGTCGTCGTCGAAGGTGGTCAGCACGACCACCCGCGCCGCCGCCGGGCCCGCGGTGATCAGGCGGGTGGCCTCGATACCGTCCATGCCGGGCATGCGGATGTCCATCACCACCACGTCCGGGTGCAACTCCCCCGCCAGCCGGACCGCCTCCGCGCCGGTTCCGGCCTCCCCGGCGACCTCGACCCCGGGCGTGCCGGAGATGACCATCTCCAGAGCCGCCCGGACCAGCGGCTGGTCGTCGACCAGCGGACCCGGACGCTCATCGCGCACCCCGGTCAGCGGCAGCCGGGCAGCGACCCGGAAGCCGCCGCCGATCCGCGGCCCGGCCTGGAACTCCCCGTCCAGCAGGGCGACCCGCTCGCGCAGTCCGGCCAGTCCGTAGCCGCCGCCCCGGGCAGTGCCCCGCTCCGGCCGCGGTCGGTGATCTCGACGGCCACCTCGGCGTCCCCGCGGCAGTCGACGGACACCTGGCAGGAACCGGCCCCGGCGTGGCGCACCACATTGGCGACCGACTCCTGGATGACGCGGAAGGCCGCCAGGTCGACCTCCGGCGGCAGCGGGCACCGCTCACCGCGCCAGCGCACGTCGACCCTTACCCCCGCCGCGGTGGTCGCGGCGGCGAGCCGGTCCAGATCGGCCAGGCCCGGCGGCCGGCGCCGCCCGGCGGTGCCGCCTCCGGTGTCGTCCGCGGCGTCGTCCGCGGCGTCGTCGCCTCCGGTGCGCCTCCGGTGTCCTGCTCGGCCTGGCGCAGCGCGCCGAGCATGCGTCTGAGCCCCGACAGTGTCTCCCGCCCGCGGTCTCGATCTCGGCCAGCGCGTCCCGCGCCCGGTCCGGCCGGCTGTCGATGACCCGCCTCGCCGCACCGGCCTGCAGGGGCGATGCCCATGCTGTGCGCCACCGTGTCGTGCATCTCCGGGCGATCCGCAGCCGTTCGGCGGTGACCGCCTGGGTGGCCAGCTGGGCGCTCAACACTGGCTGTGCTCCCGGGACTGGCGGATCGAGCGTCCCACCAGCCAGGCGATGACGGCGGCAGGATGCCCTCGTCGAGACGCCGATGTGCGGCAGGCGGTGGTCAGCTGGACATGGTCGACGACCAGCACCGTCCCCGGCGCCCGGGCGCCGTCGTAGGTGGCGGTGGTCAGTCGAGGCGTTGTCCGGCGTCACGCCCAGTGGCAGAGAATCAGCCACGACAGCACAGGGCGGCACGGGAGGTCCGGCCCGGCCCGGCGGCCGGTGACCAGGCAGAGCGCGACGTCCACCGCCAGCAGCGCGGTCAGCGGCAGCTGTATGTCCGCGTGGGTCGCGTCCGTCACCGCGAGCGTGGCGACGAGCAGCAGGGCCGTCGAGAGCAGCGGCCGCCGGCTCAGCAGCGCGGCGGCGCCGAACGCGACCAGGGACGCGGCGGTGAGGACTGCCCAGTCGCGGTGGGCGGTGGGGCGCTCCGGGCTCCCGCCGAGGACGACCACGGGATAGCCGACCGACACACACCAGGCCAGGGCGGTCCACGCACTCGGTGGCACGCGCTTGAGCAGGGGCAGGGCCGGGGTCACGGACATGTGGTGATCGTAACCAGCCGCCCTCCCGAAGGCATCGGACCACGGTTGTACAACCAGGGTCGACCCGCCCCGCCATGGAGTGTCAGTTCCGGTCCGATGCCCGCCCGGTCCCGGCCCGGGCACCGTTGCAGGCATGACCGAAGGTGCAGGCATGATCGAAGTCCATGAGCTGACCAAGCGCTACGGCCGGAAGACGGCTGTGAACCGGCTGAGTTTCACCGTGGATCCCGGCCGGGTCACCGGGTTCCTCGGCCCCAACGGAGCCGGCAAGAGCACCACCCTGCGGCTGATCCTCGGTCTGCACACACCACCAGCGGTCCGTCACCGTCGGCGGCCGCCCGTTCCGCTCGCTGCCCCGGGGGCTGCGGCAGGTCGGCGCGCTGCTGGACGCCGGTGAGGTGCACGGCGGGCGGACCGCCGGGCGCACCTGCGCGCACTGGCCCGGAGCAACACGATCCCACGCGGCCGGGTGGAGCAGGTGCTGGCGGAGGTCGGCCTCGCGGACGCGGCGGGCCGGCGGATCGGCGGCTTCTCGCTCGGCATGCGCCAGCGCCTCGGCATCGCCGCCGCGCTGCTCGGTGACCCGCCGGTGCTGCTGTTCGACGAGCCGCTCAACGGACTGGATCCGGAGGGCGTCCGCTGGGTGCGCGGACTGTTCCGCCGGCTGGCCGGGGAGGGGCGCACGGTCTTTGTGTCCAGCCATCTGATGTCCGAGATGGAGCACACCGCGGACCAGTTGATCGTCCTCGGCCGCGGTGAGCTGATCGCCGCCGAGAGCCTGGCGCGGTTCGCGGCCCGCGGCGGCGGGAGCGTGTCGGTGCGCACCCCGGAACCGGAACGGCTGTCCCCGCTGCTGACCGCCGAAGGAGGGTCGGTCCGGCGCGGGCCGACGGGCGGCTCACCGTGGCCGGGCTCGGCGCGGAGCGGATCGCCGCGACCGCCTTCCAGCACCGCATCCTGCTGAACGAACTCACCAGCCGCACCGGTTCGCTGGAGGAGGCGTTCATGGAACTGACCGCCGACAGCGTCGAGTACCTCGCAGGAGAGACCCGGTGACCGAACCGACGACGACCGCGGCGCCCGGCGCGCGGGCCCCGGAGCCCCGGGCCCGGTTCACCGATCTGCTCGCCGCGGAGTGGATCAAACTGTGGTCGCTGCGCTCGACCTTCCCGGCCTTCGTCGCGACCATGCTGGCGGCCGTGAGCGTCAGCGCCACTGCCGCATACGCCGACTACCGCAACTGGAGCGGCTACGGCCCCCAGCACCAGCAGTACTTCCGCGTGTTCGGGGCGGTGACCGACTCGTTCCCCACGGGCAGTGCCACCCTGCTGATGGTGGGCGCCGGTGCCATCGGCGCCATCACGGTCCTCGGCGAGTACACCACCGGCATGATCCGCACGACCTTCACGGCCGTCCCGGCCCGCCGTTCGGTGCTGGCCGCGAAGGCCTGCGTGGTCACCGCGACCACCGGCGCCTTCGGCGTGATCGTGGCACTGGTCTCTTTCGGCGTGGCCCAGTTGATCCTGTCCGGCCGCGGCGCCGACTCCGGGCTCGGCCATCACGGCGTACCGCGCCTGCTCGCGGCGTCCGCGGCGCTGGCGCCGGTGTCCGCGCTGGTCGGCATGGGCCTGGCCGCGGTCATCCGGCACAGTGTGCTCACCATCGTGGCCACGGTCGCGCTGCTCTTCGTCCTGCCGTCGCTGCTGGACAGTCAAAAGCGTGCCACGGTCACCGTCCTGCACCTGATGGTCCTTCAGGCCTGGCGGCGCCTGAGCTTCGACCCCTCCCCCGGTGCCCCCTGGCCGTGGACCACGACCGGAGCCTGGAGCGTGCTGGCCGCCTGGGCACTGGCCGGAGCGGCGCTGGCCGTGCTCACCTCGAACCGCCGGGACCAGTGAGCGGCTCCCGGGCTCCCCGGGGCCGCCCCGGGGCGAGAGGGGCGGCTCCGGCTCGGGGCGCCGGGGCGGAACGCCCGCCGCGCGGGCCCGGCGGTGAGGCCAGGTCCGCGCGGCGGCGTCCCGCTCAGGGTGTCCGGTCACGACGGTGCCCGGACCCGGTGCTCACTGCACCACGGACCACACAAAGGTGGCCGTACCGGAGACTCCTTCCTTGTCCGTGGCCGTCACCGTCACCGTGTAGGTCCCCAGCGTGCCGCTCGCACCGGAGACCGTGCCGTTGGACGCGATGCTGATGCCCGGCGGCAGCCCGGTCGCGGTGAACGCGAGGGTCTGCGAGGCGTTGGAGTCCACGGCCTGCATGGCGAACGAGACCGCCGCGCCCCTGGGGCTGCTGTAGCCGAAGGGATTGACCACGCCGACCGTCTCCGCACCGGGCACGCCCGAGTTCGGTGTGACGTTCGCGCTGACCGCGGTGTTGGCCAGGGAGACGCCCGCGCCCGCGGCGCCCGCCGCGATCTGCCCGGTCAGGGTCTGCGCCAGGCTGGTCGAACCGGTCAGCGGCAGGTTGCTGGACGCGTCCCCGACCTTGATCGAGTACCCGCCCGCGTGGGCCTCCCACTGGTTGTCCGTCGGCGACCAGGCGGCCAGGTCGTGGATGTCCAGTGGGAAGGTGACCGTGGTGCTCTGCCCGGGGCTGAGCGTGACCCGCTGGAAGCCCTTCAGCTGCTCCGGCGGGTCCTGGCTGGCGGCCGGGTCGCCGACATACAGCTGTGCCACGTCCGCGCCGGCCACCGACCCGGTGTTGGTGACCGTCGCGGTCACCGTGGCCGTGCCGTCGGCGTTGAAGGCGCCGACACCGAGGTTGGCGAAGGAGAACTTGGTGTAGGACAGCCCGAAGCCGAACGGGAAGGCGGGGGTGATGTTCTGGGACTGGTACCAGCGGTAGCCGATGTCCACGCCCTCGCTGAAGTCCACCCCGGTCGAGGTGCCCGGCCACTGCGCGGTGGTCTGCGCCGGAACCTGGCTCAGGCTGCCCGGGAAGGTGACCGGCAGCTTGCCCGACGGGTCGGCGCTGCCGAAGATCAGGGCGGCTGTCGCGGCGCCGGTCTCCTGCCCGCCGTACCAGTTCTCGAACACTCCCGCGACCGAGCCCAGCCACGGCATGACCACCGGCGAACCGCTGTTGACCACCACAATGGTGTTCGGGTTGGCCGCGGCCACGTCAGCGATCATCGTCTCGTCCGTGCTGGACAGGTCGAGGGTGGTCAGGTCGGTCTCCTCGCCCTCCGGGGCGTTGACGTAGATGATCGCGTCGGTCGCGGCCTGGGCCGCGGCGACGGCCTGCGGGATGTCGGTGGTGCCGTTGTCGTCGCCCTGGGTGTAGCTGACCTTGACGTTCGGGCCGGCCGCGTCCTGGATGCCGGTGATCGGCCAGATCGTGTTGGAACTGGTGACCGTGCCGCTGCCGCCGCCGGCGAGCTCCACCCCGGCGCCGCCGTCGGTGCCGATCACCGCGATCGACTCGCTGCCGTTCGGGTTGAGCGGCAGCAGGCCGTTGTTCTTCAGCAGGACCGTGCCCTCCTCCCCGAGTTGCAGCGCGGTCTGCTGGTGCGCCGCGCTGGTGACGGTGGCCGAGAGGGAACCGGTCTGCGGGTTGTCGAACATGCCGAAGGCGAACATCTGGGTCAGGATCCGGGCGACATTCCCGTTCAGCGTCGCCTGGCTCAGCGTGCCGGCCGTGAGCGCGGCGGACAGGGCGCTCGCGTCGGAGAACGGCATCGCCACGTCCATACCGGCCTCGGTCGACGGGACGCTGGAGTAGTCGGCGCCCCAGTCCGAGGTGATGAAGCCGCCGAAGTTCGCCTGGCCGTCGAGGCCCTGCTGCTGGATGTCGGCGTTCTGGCAGGAGGCGTCGCCGTTGACCACGGCGTAGGAGCACATCATCGCGGCCGGGGCGGAGCTGTCGATGGCCGACTGGAACGGCGCCAGGTACAGCTCTTCCAGCGCCTGCTGGCTGACCGTCTCATTGCTGTCGCCGTTGGGGTACTGCTCCTGGTCGTAGGCCGCGGTGTGCTTGACCATGGCCATCACGCCCTGGCTCTGCAGGCCCTCGACCTCGGCCGAGGTGATCTGCCCGGCCAGGTACGGGTCCTCGCCATAGGTCTCGTAGGTCCGGCCCCAGCGCGGGTCGCGCACCAGGTTGGTGGTCGGGCCGAGCGAGACGTTCACCCCCTTGCCGGCGAACTCGTTCCCGATGGCCGAACCCTCCTGCTGGATCAGCGCCGGGTCCCAGGTCGCGGCGGCGTTCTCGCCGTCCGGGAAGGCCGTCACCCCGCCGGTGCCGTCACCGACCCCGTTCGGGCCGTCCTCCATATTGGTCGGCGGGATGCACAGATCGGGGATGCCGGGGATCTGGCCGATGTAGGACGAGCCGCCGTCACCGGCGACCAGGCTGAGCTCCTCCGACTGGTCCATGGTGTCCAGCACCTGCTGGACCCGCTGGGCGACCGGCGCGGTGGAGCCGACCCACGAGCAGCTGCCGTTGCCCCCGTTGCCGTTGCCGCCGGTGACCGGCGCGACGGTGGTCAGGCCGTAGACGTCGAACTCGAAGACGGAGTAGCCGAACTGGGTGGCCCGGGCCGTGCCGTACATCCGCACATAGCGGGCGGTCACCGAGACCGGGAACGACTGGCTGCCGCCGGCCCCGGTCGTCGTGGAGTAGACCGTGGTCCAGGTCGAGTTGTCGCTGGACACCTGGACCTGGAACGCGGTGGCGTAGGCGTCCTCCCAGAGCAGGCCGACATCGCAGATCTGCTGCTGGGAACCGAGGTCCACCTCCAGCCACTGCGGGTCGCTGAAGGCGCTGGACCACCGGGTGCCGGGGTCGCCGTCGGTGGCGTCGGAGGCCGGGTAGTCAGTGGCGTCCTGGGTCGAGGAGGCCGTGGTCGGCTGGTCCAGCGCGAGGTCCTGCGTACCGCAGTACTCGGTCGGGCCGGAGCCGCCGCTCCCGCCACCCGTTCCGCCGCCGCCGGTTCCGCCGCCGCCGGTGCCCTGAGTGAAGGCCAGGTAGTGGAAGTTCCAGCCGTTGGAGTCCTGGTCGACGGTGAGCGTCTGCTCGCCGGCGGGCAGGGTGACGCTGGCGGTGACCGTGGCCCAGGTTTCATAGCCGCCGGTGTCCGGAACCGCGACCGCGCCGGTCAGATCGGTGCCGGAGCCGTTGGCGATGTGCAGCGCGTCGGTGATCCCGTACGGCGAGGACACCCGGAGGGAGACCGTGTAGATCCCGGCGGTGGCCACATTGACGGTGTAGTCGAACCACTGGCCCGCCGTGGTCCAGCCCAGGTCGTACCCGCCGCCGGCCGCACCGGCGTCCGCGGTGTCGGCGGTGGTCTCCAGATCGACCCCGTCGGAACGGTAGCTGTCGGCGGTGCCGTTGGCGGAGGTGACGTTGTACGCCACACCCTGGCCGCCGGTGTCGTAGTTGGCCACCTGGACCGTGCCCGGGACGGCGGCGGCGTCCCGCCGAACGGCTGGGCCGCGCCCGATCCGCCCGAACCGCCGCCCGAGTCCTGGGTGAAGGCCATGTTGTGGAAGTTCCAGCCGTTGGAGTCCTGGTCCACGGTGAGCGTCTGCTGCCCGGCGGGCAGGGTGACGGTGGCGGTGACCGTGGCCCAGGTCTCGTAGCCGCCGGTGTTCGGCACCGCGACCGCGCCGGTCAGGCTGGTGCCTGAGGAATTGGCGATGTGCAGCGCGTCGGCGATCCCGTACGGCGAGGACACCCGGAGGGCGACGCTGTACGTCCCGGCGGTGGCGACATCGACGGTGTAGTCGAACCACTGACCGGCCGTGGTCCAGCCCAGGTCGTACGTGCCCCGGCCGGACTGGTGCCCTGCGTGTCGGCGGTGGTCTCCAGATCGACCCCGTCGGAACGGTAGCTGTCGGCGGTGCCGTTGGCGGAGGTGACGTGTACGCCACACCCTGGCCGCCGGTTCGTAGTTCGCCGCCTGCACCGTGCCCGGGACGGCGGCCGGGTGGCCGCCGTAGGGGCGCTGCGGCGGCGTAGGCCGAGCTGCGGACACCGACCAGTGACAGGGCCAACAGACCCGCGACCACCAGCGCACGCAACGTGGGTCGGCGTCGGGCGGTCGCGGTCTGCGCGCGGGGCGCCGCGACCGCAGGAGGGGAGGAAGCCTCATGACGTTCCCTTCAGTAGCCTGAACTTTCATCTCCGGCGCCGGACCGCTCGGTCGGTCGGCGGTGCTTCGGCAGGGCGGTGGTTCGGCGGGGCGGTGGTTCACGGGGCGGTGGTTCAACGGGGCGACGGCCCGGCCGGGCCGGACGCCGCCCACGGACGTCCACGATCGGCCCGCACGCACGCGCCCGGGTCAGCTCGGTCGGGCACGGCTGGGCAGACCGGATCCGCGGATGTCCGCAGGCGGCGTGTGAGTAGTGCGGTGGTGCGGTGGTGCGGGTGGTGACAGGGCATGGCAAACCGCAGTTGCCGCAAAGCAGCAGTTCAGCGCGCCGCAGGTCGTCCCGCCGACCATGGAGCGTGCTTTTCCCGAGCATGAGCACAGAGCTGAGAGAGCGCTCTCTCAGGTCTATGGCAGCAGCCCTGCCCTGTCAAGGTTCCGCGACGGATCGAGAAAGCCGGCGGGCGGGTGAACCCGAACACCAGGCCCGCACTCAACGGCCGTCGGCGAGGCGGGGTTGAAGTATTGCGGCAGGTCAGGGCCCGTCGAGCAACGGTCGTTGCCCAGGCCGACCGACGGACACGGGGACGGAGGCATCACCGTCACGGACCAGGTTCCGGTACGCATGGCCGCGCCGACAACGACGGCCCCGGCCAGCACGAGTGCTGACCGGGGCCGAGGTGGCGCAGACGGGCGATCGAAAAAAATTTGACGCCAGGTCAGCGAACGGTGATCGCAAGGGTGTTGGACACCGCACCGCCGCCGACGAGGCGCAGGTGGTTGACACCCTTCAGGCCCAGCTCGGCGTGCAGCCCGTAGCCGCCGCTGCGGGTGACCGTGGTGGTGGCGGGCAGCGAGACCCAGTGACCACCGCGCAGCTGCTGGAGCGTCAGCTGCGTGCCGGCCTTGAGGTGGGTGGTCTGGCCGGTGATCTGGAACAGCTTCCAGGCAGCGACGGTGGAGGTGCTGCTGTGCGCAGTGACGGTAGCGGCGGCGGCCTTGACCGACACGGTGGTCGGCGCGGCGGCGTTGGCGGTGGCCGGGAGCACGGCGACACCGGCGAGGGGGCGATGACGGCGGCGGCGCCGAGGGTGCGGACGCGGAGGGAGGTGCGAGCAGACATGGGAGTCCCCCAGGGAGTGCGAGTGGCGAGAGCAAATGATCAGTCCGCACGGCCGGGCTTCGCTTACCGCCGCGACCTGCGATATGAGAATCCTGTCAGGCAGCTGTCCGCGCTTGATCCGCAGATCGTCACAGCGATGTAACAGCACACGAACCATCACCCCGGCCGACGCCCTCCGGGCGGGGTGACGGCCGCCTGCGCCGGCTACGGCGTCTCGTCGAGGTGATCGGCGTAGTGGGCGATGGCCCGGCGGTGCTGCTGCACCTGCGGGTCGGCACTGGTGGCGGCGGTGACCAGCAGCAGGATTCGGACCGCTTCACCGGATTCCCCGGCGTTGTGCAGGGTCATGGCGAGGAAGGTGCGCAGCGCGGCGTCGTCGGGGAACTCGGTCAGGCCGAGACGGAGGGTTGTCAGCGACTCCTGGTAACGGCCCAGCAGCCGGTAGGTGCTGCCGAGTCCGAGAAAGGCTCCGTGCCGGTCCTCCGGCGACAGGCCCGGCAGCTCCAGGGCGCGGCAGTAGAACGGGGCGGCCTCCGCCTCCAGACCGAGGGTGTCGTGGATCCAGGCGGTCTGGTAGGCGATGCCGGCCTGCTGCGGGTGCTGTTCGCTGAGGGCCACCAGCTGGATCCGGTCCTGTTCGGTGCCCTGTTGCCGCAGTCGCACCGCTCGGTGGAGCAGGTCCTGCCGGAGCCCGGCCGGGGAAGGTGTGTTGTGCGCTTGATCGTCCATGTCGGCTCACGCTGCCACAGCCGCCGGACGGAATGCGTGCGATATACGCGATCGGTCGACAGCGCTGCCGGGGTCGGCCGAGCCCGGCCCCGGCAGCGCCAGGACCTTGGACCGGGCGGCCGGTCGTCGCCATGTTGTCCGATGGGAAGCACAGCTGTGGGAACAGGGCCTCGTGGACCGCTCCTGGGCGCGGGCGCGCCTGCGAGTTGTCACGAGGCCCTGTTCCCAGCGGTATCCGCCACGGCTGCCCGAAGCGGGCGGCCGGGCGCGGCCGGGGGTCAGCGTTCGTAGACGCCGGTCAGTCGGCCGCGGCCCAGGAACAGGTGTGCTGACGGCGTCCAGGAGCGCCCGGGGGCGTGCGCGGTCCACCGCGCGCGCGTTCGGGTCGCGCCCAGCGGGCTTTCCAGGGCGAACAGTTGAAAAATGTAGCGGTGCGGTCCGTGGCCCTTGATGGGCCCCGGACCGTGGTAGCCGCGGCCGATGACCGCCCGCAGCACCTGCACCCCGGGGCCGGGCTGCTTCGCGGCCAGGGCGCCGGGCTCCAGGTGCGTGGTCGTCGGGTCGATCAGGGCGACACAGTGCACGGCGGGCCTGGCCGTGGGGACGTCGACGTCCTCGACGACCAGGAGCAGCTGCGCGGTACCGGCCGGGGGCGGGCTCCAGGCCAGCTGCGGGGACAGGTTGTCGCCGCCCACGTTCTTGCCGCAGTGCTCCAGGAGCATGGAGCCGCCGTCGCCGAAGTCCCGGCTGGTGAGGGTCAGCAGTTCGGGGCCGTGCAGGTTGGGCAGGTTCCAGGCCAGATGGGTCTCGCCTGCCCTGCGGTTCTTCAGGAGTCGGCCGAGCAGGCTCATCGGGTGGCCTCCACCGTGTCGATGACCTCGGCGGTGGTGGCGGTCTCGCCGATCTTGGGGAAGACACGCTCGACGCTGTGCCGGTGGGAGTCGGCGTCGGGGTCGCTCATGGCGTCGGTGGCCAGGACGACGTGGTAGCCGTAGTCGGAGGCGGAGCGCGCGGTCGACTCGACGCCCGAACTGGTGGAGATCCCGGCGAGCACTATCTGGGTGACGCCCAGGTCCCGCAGCAGGGTGTCGAGTCCGGTGTCGTGGAACGCGCTGCGCCGCCGCTTGGTGACCAGGTGGTCGGTCGGCTGCACGTCGAGCTCGTCGACCAGCTCGGCCCAGTCGGGCGGCAGCGCGCCGCCGCCCCGGGACCAGCCGGCTTCGGTGCGTCCCGGCGCGCGGCCGGTGACGTTGACCAGGATCACCGGCAGGCTGTGCCGACGGAACTCGGCGGCCAGGTGCGCCGCCTGCTTGACGACGACGGTGACCGCAGGATCGCTCTGGCCGGAGACGATGCCCTTCTGCAGGTCGATCACCACCAGTGCGGACCTGGGGTCGATGGTTGTCAGTGCCATGGTGGCTTCTCCTACGGGTGACGAAATGGTGCGGATGTCGGAGGACGGCGTGGCCGCCGGAGCCGGAGCACCGTCGGCGGCTGCCGCTTGTGTCTTCAGTCCGGTGGCGCCGGGGTTGGCGCCGCGCAGCAGGGAGACGATCGCGGCGAGGAAGGCGAGGGCCGCGCCGAAGGCGAACACGATGACCAGCCCCGAGTGGAAGGGGCCGGAGATCAGATGCGGGAAGAACTCGCGTCCGGTCAGCGCCTGTTGCTGTTCTGCTGTCAGGTGGGTCAGCACACCGCTGGGTTGCAGCAGGTGCTGGATCGGGTTGACGCCCAGTTGGGCGGCGAACAGCGAGGAGACCGGGGGCAGGCCGCCGACCTGGGCGGCGACGTGGGCCGGGACGCCCTGCTGTTGCAGGCCGCTGGTGAGGGTGCGCGGCAGGCTTCCGGCCAGTCCGGCGATCATCAGCGAGAAGAACACGCCGATGGAGACGGCGGTACCCGAGTTCTGGAAGGTGGCCCGCATACCGGAGGCAACGCCGCGCAACTGGCTCGGCACGCTGCCCATGATGGAGGAGGAGTTGGGGGAGGCGAACATGCCGCTGGCGATCCCGTTGAGCGCGATCAGCACCGCGAAGATCCAGTAGCTGAAGGCGACCGGCAGGAGCATCAGGCCCAGGAAGCTGGCGCCGAACAGCATTGCACCGCCAGTGGCCAGGCCCCGGGAGCCGATCCGGTCGGACAGGTACCCCGACACCGGGCCCGCGGCGAGGAAGCCGGCCGTCAGCGGCAGCATGAAGATGCCGGCCCACAGCGGCGTGCTGCCGTAGTCGTAGCCGTGCAGCGGCAGCCAGATCCCCTGAAGCCAGATGATCAGTACGAACTGCATGCCGCCGCGGCCGATCGATATCGCCAGGCCCGCCAGGTTGCCGAAGGTGAAGGCCCGCAGACGGAAGAGGCTCAGTTGCACCATCGGCGCGGAGACGCGCCGCTCGATGGCGACAAACGCGGCCAGCAGGACCAGCCCGCCGGCGATCAGCCCGTCGACCAGCGGGTTGGTCCAGCCCATGGTGTGTCCGCCGTAGGGCTGGAGGCCGAAGGTGACCGCGATCAGGATCGCGCTCAGCCCGATCGCGAAGGTGATGTTGCCCCACCAGTCGATCCGGCCGCCGCCGCGCTGGCCGGTCTCGCGCAGGGTGCGGTAGGCCCACAGCGTGAAGAAGACGCCGACGGGCACGTTCACCCAGAACACCGCCCGCCAGTCCCACGCCGCGAGCAGGCCGCCCGCGACCAGGCCGATGAACATTCCGCCCAGCCCGGCGACCTGGTTGATGCCCAGGGCGAAGCCGCGCTGCTCCTTGGGGAAGGCGTCGGTCAGGATCGCGGCCGAGTTGGCGGTGAGCATCGAGCCGCCGACGGCCTGCAACAGCCTCCAGGCGATCAGCCACATCGCTCCGTGGGCGCCGTCGAAGGGATCGAAGGAGAGCAGGATCGAAGCGACGGTGAAGACCGCGAACCCGGAGTTGTAGATCCGGACCCGGCCGAACATGTCGCCGAGCCGGCCCACGGTGACCACCAGGACGGCCTGCACCAGCCGGTACCCCATGATCATCCACAGCAGGTAGGCGATATTGCCGGAGGCCAGTGGGTCCAGGTGCACGCCGCGGAAGATCGCTGGCAAGGCGATCAGCACGATCGAGCCGTCCAGCGCGCATGAAGACGGCCGCGGTCGTGTTGGTCAGCGCCGTCCACTTGTACCGGTCATCGGCCGACCGGCGGGCCGCGGGCGCAGCGGAAGGATCAGCCATCGGTTTGCTTCCTCATGGTTCCTTCTCTGCATGGGAGGCCTCGGACACGGGGTGCTCCGGGCGTCAGATGTTCTGGGCCAGCCGCTCCAGCAGCGGCGGCGCGGTGAGCTGTTCCAGCTCGGCCGGGGTGAACGCCCCCTCGGTCAGGGCCTGGGCGACGAGCTCGACCCGCGCGTTGCGCTTGTCCTTCAGCGCCTGCCGGCCGGCCTCGGTCACCGTGAGCACCGCGCGTCTGCCGTCGACCGGATCGGGTCGGCGTTCGATCAGGCCACGCTCCCGCAGGGCGCTGAGTGTCGCCCCCATCGCCTGCGCCGTGATCTGCACCTCCCGGGCCAATGCGGAGGAGGTGGTGGGCCCCGAGCGGTCCAGGCACGCCAGTGCGGTCCTTTCGGGCATGGTGAGCCCGCCTCCGGTGGGTACCTGGCGCACCCGACGCACCAGAACGCTGATGCTCGCCAGCAGAGCCGCGGCGACATCGCCGGGGTCCAGTTCGTCATCCATGTACTAAGCCTAGCTTATCAATCTGACTTATCAAGCTGCTTTACGATCTGTTCCGGGACAGCAGGCCGGAGCCGCCCCGCGGCGGGTTCGCGGGGCGGCTCCTTACCGGGCGCGGGCTGGACGGCTACCGGTGCGCAGGCCTCGCCGCCCCACTCCCCCGGGCCCGCGGCGTGGGCGTCAGCGTCCTCCCTCGGTCGGCCGGCCCGTGCTGATGCCGACGGCCGGGTCCAGCTGGAGCCAGCGGGTGAGGCCGATGGCACGCAGGAACGGCAGGTCATGGCTCGCCACAAGCAACGCGCCCCGGTAGGAGGCGAGAGCCGTGGCCAGCTGGCCGACGCTCGCCAGGTCGAGGTTGTTGGTCGGCTCGTCCAGGAGGAGCAGTTGCGGCGCGGTTCGGCGAGCATCAGCGCGGCCAGCGTCGCCCGGAAGCGCTCCCCGCCGGAAAGGGTCGCGACCTGCTGATCGGCGCGCCCGCCGCGGAAGAGGAAGCGTGCGAGCCTGGCCCGGATCTGGTTGTCGGTGGCCGACGGCGCGAAGCGGGCGACGTTGCCGACCACACTGAGCTCGTCGTCCAGGACGTCGAGCCGCTGCGGCAGGTAGCGCAGCGGTACCGCCCGGTCCACCTCGCCGGTGAGCGGGGCGAGCTCCCCGGCGATGGTGCGCAGCAGGGTGGTCTTGCCCGCACCGTTGCCGCCGATCAGGGCGACCCGTTCCGGTCCGCGCAGGTCGAGGTCGATACTGATGCCCTCGGCCGAGTACTGCGGCCGGACCTCCCTGAGGGTGAGCACCGTGCGTCCGGCGGGGACCTCGGTGCCGGCCAGGTCGACGCGGATCTCGTCGTCCCGGCGTACCGCGAGCTCCGCCTCGGCGAGGCGTTCCGCGGCTTCGGCGACCTTCTGCTGGTGCTCGTTGCGCAGCTTGCCGGAGGACACCTCGGCCTGCCGCTTGCGTTGTCTCATCACCACCCTCGGTTCGCGCTTGTTGTCGTACATCTTCTGGCCGTAGCGCTTGCGGCGGCCCAGTTTGATCTGCGTGTCGGCCAGCTCGCGCTGCTGCCGGCGCAGGTCGGCGTCGGCAGCGCGGACCGTCCGTTCGGCGGACTCCTGCCCGGCCGCGAGCGCGGATTCGTAGGCGCTGAAGTTGCCTCCGTACCAGTCGACTTCGCCGTCACGAAGCTCGGCGATGCGATCGACGTGGTCCAGCAGCTCCCGGTCGTGGCTGACGACCACCAGCGCGCCCTTCCAGCCGGCCACCGTCGTTAAGGCGGCGTCTGGCGGCCAGGTCGAGGTTGTTGGTGGGCTCGTCGAGCAGCAGCACGTCAGGGCGGCGCAGGAGTTGCCCGGCGAGGCCGAGCAGGACCGACTCGCCGCCGGACAGCCGGCCGATCCGCTGGTCCAGCTGCACGGCGGTCAGACCCAGCCGGTCGAGGGCGGCCCGGGCCCGCTCCCGGATGTCCCAGTCGTCGCCGACCAGGGCGAAGTTCTCCTCGGTGGCCTCTCCTCGTTCGATGGAGTGCAGCGCGGCGCAGGTGTCGGCGATGCCGAGGGCGTCGGCGACCGGGAGTCCGGCCTGCAGGATGAGGTCCTGCCGGAGGTGGCCGAGGATCCCGGTGACGTCCACCCTGCCCTCGTCGGGCCGCAGCTCACCGGCGAGCAGGCGGAGCAGGGTGGACTTGCCGGAGCCGTTGAGGCCGATCAGGCCGGTCCGGCCGGGTCCGATGACCAGGTCGAAGTCCCGGAGCAGGGATCGGCCTCCGGGCCAGGAGAATCCGAGTCCGGTGCAGACGAGTGAGGCGGACAGGGGCGTGCACGGATGTGACATGGAGCGGCTCCAGGTGTTGGTGGTGGTCCAGCGACAACACGGAGTGGAGACAGGGCAGCGGGCGTCGGACGGCCTGGGCGCATGAAAAATACCGCCGGAAAGGGGGCTGGCTGTTTGCCGGGGCCAGGGCGCGCGGCACAGCACGGGGCTGTGGGACTGCGGTCTCCGGGCTCAGACGAACAACGGCCTACTCCTGTCGGGCGGCATCAGGTACGTCGTCCACGGTATGGCCGGCGGCGTGCGGGTGCAACGGAGTTTTCCCGGCGGGCGCGCGGCGCCGGTGCTGCCTTCGTGATCGAGCGCGCTCGAAGTCCTACGGTGCTGTCATGGGCCTGAACTCCTGACCTGCTGAACTCCTGACCTGCTGAACCACTGAACCGTTGAACCACTGAACCGCTGACGTCTGCGGGCCCCGCCGAGCGCACCGACCCACACAGGAGCACCGACCATGACTGACCGTGCCGGCGACCGCGCGTCCTACGGAGTGGACGCACCCCGGCTGCTGCTTGTCCCGGCCGTCCTGGTGGTCGCGGGCGTGGTACAGGGGTCGTCACCGGCCTGCCCTGGCCGTTCGTCGGCGCGGCACTGATCCTGGTGTGCCTGTGCCTGGGTCTGCACGCCTCGCGCCGGGGCAAGTTCGCGCTCTGGGCCGAACTGCTCGACGCGGCAGACCTCACCGGAACCGAGCGCGTGCTGGACCTGGGCTGCGGCCGCGGCGCCGTGCTGATGACGCCGCCCGTCGCCTGACCAGCGGCAAGGCGGTCGGTATCGACCTGTGGCGCAGCGCCGACCAGTCCGGCAACGCACTGGCGGCGACGCGCCGCAACGCCGAGGCCGAGGGCGTGGCGGACCGGGTCGAGCTGCACACCGCCGACATGACCGACCTCCCCTTCCCGGACGGCGGCTTCGACCTGGTGGTGTCCAACGTGGCCATGCACAACGTCAAGTCCGGCGCCGGCCGGGACAAGGCCGTCGACGAGGCAGTCCGTGTCCTGCGCCCCGGCGGCAGGCTGATGATCGCCGACATCGCAGGCACCCGGCGTTGTCGCGCTCGGCTCCTGGCACTCGGCATGCGGGACGTCTCCCGCCGCAACCTCGGCTGGCGTCTGTGGTGGAGCGGCCCCTGGACGGCGACCCGCCTCGTCTCCGCCACCAAGCCACCCGCCACTGCTGTCAGCGCTGCCAATGACGCCAACGCCGTCAGCGCCCGAAGTAACCGGCCCGCATGCTCCGGCCGAGGTGTCCGGTGCGGCAGGGGTCAGTCGAACGGCTCGTCGCTCCACCGGAACCAGGCCTGTTCGCCGGCTATGTGCAGCAGGAACTCGGCGACCGGCCCTGCGGGGCGACCAGTTGCAGCTTCCCGGTGATCTCACCGACCACCGCTTCCCACTCGTCCTGGTCATCCTCCTCGACCAGCGCCAGTTCACGCTCGAACAACGGCGCCACCTCGGCGAAGCCCACGGCCGGCACAAAACGCCCGGACAGCCAGGGAAGTCGCCTTCCTCGACGTGGACCTCACCGAGGACCTCCTCCCCCGGCGAAGCTGCCAGACATCTCCCTCGTTCCACACCGCAATCACCCCTCACCCGAGCGGACCACTACCACGGAGCCTTCCACACGGGACTGACAACGCCGCCGGGAATGTGCCCGGGGGGGCGGTTCGGGTCAAGGCGGCATCCCGCCTCCGGCACGGCCGAACCGATCGGGCCCCGCTCGCCTGCCCCGCAGGCCGGAGAGCGGGTCTTCGCAGACGTCGCCGGGCTGCCCGGGCATGCCGCCGGCTGACCGCGGCGGCGCTCCGCAGCCGCGCCGGCCTCAGCCCGGGGTGTCGGTGCCGAGCCGCGCCGCGCAGGCGCGCAGGTCGGCCAGAGCCTCGTGCGCGATCTCCAGGTAGGGCCGCTGGTTGCCGGGCTCTGCCCAGAGCGCGAAGCCGGTGCCGAAGGCGAGGATGCCCATCTCGGCGGCCAGGCGGGCGGTCGTCCCGTCGGCTCCACGGTCGAGCAGCGCGTCGGTGACGGCGGAGGTGAGCATGGCCCGCTTGAGCAGCTGGCGTTCCCGCAGGTCACTGTTGGCCCCGATCGCCAGCTGCCGCTGCACGGCCAGGTCCTGGCGCTCCGGGGTGAACAGGGGGGCTGCCGTGGCGAGGACCGCGGCGAGGCACTCGGTGGTCGACGCCCCGGGCGGGGCGCTCCGGATCGCCTCGGCGAAGCTCTCGGCCAGCCAGTCCTGGCCGCCGAACAGCACCTCGCGCTTGTCGGCGAAGTGCCGGAAGAACGTGCTCTTGGTCAGTCCGGCGCGGTCGGCGATCCCGGCGACCGTCGTCGCGTCGTAGCCGTGCTCGGCGAACAGCGCGACCGCGGCCCGCTCCAGGCGTTCACGTGTGTTCGGTTCCCATCGGCTCATGGTCAACATTCTAGGCGATGAGACTAAGTCCCATCGCCCGCTGGAGTGAATAACGACGGGACCAGGCGTCCCGCGCGCGAGATCGCGCAGCGCATCGGCGACCGCCTGGACCTACCGACCGGGAGCGCCCCGGACGACCGGCTGCAGGAGCACTTCGGCTTTCTGGCGATGCTGATCGCACTCGGCATCCCCGCCACCAGCCTCCGGACTCAGCGCGTCCTCGGCTGGGAGCCCACCCGCCCCGGCCTGCTCGGCGAACTCGACAAGGGCGACTACTTCCCGGCCCTGTAGCGCTGCTCGGCACAACGTCGTGGAGGTCGGCCGCGGGGCCCCCGGGGTCAGTCGATCAGGCCGCAACCCGGGGCGTCACCGCTCCAGGGCGGCCTGCTCGATGTGGTCGGCCACGGCGACCACCAGCACCCGGGAGTCCGACTGGACCGAGCGCCAGCGGTGCCTGACGCCCCCGGTGAGATAGAGGGTGTCGCCTCCGGTCAGCCGGTAGGTGACACCGTCCGCCTCCGCCTCCACCGCTCCTTCGGCGACATACAGCAGTTCGTCGTTGCGATGCACGAACTCCCGCTCCCAGTCGTGGGTACCGACGAACTCCAGCGCCTGGATGGCCTGCTGACCGCGCACCAGCGGACGGGCGGTGCCGCCTCCGCCCTCGGCGAGTGCGCCGCCCTCCCCGGCGCGCACCACATCCACCCGCTGGGCCTGGTCGGAGACGGCGAACAGGCGCGCGGCGGTGGTGTCCAGCGCGTCCGCGATCTTCTGGAGCGAACGCATGCTCGGCCGGGCATGGTTGGTCTCGATCTGGCTGAGGAACGGCACCGACAGGCCTGTCCGCTGCGCGACCTCGGCCAGGGTGAGCTCCAGGCCGCGCCTCCGTCTGCGGATTCCCGCACCCACCTGCGGAGTTGCTTCTTCGCTCATTGAGCCCTTCATTCCCGACGGTCCTCACCGCACCGGGATCTTCCGTGCAGCGGCATCACCCTACGCCTGACCTGCCACTGAATCCGTTCATACTGCCGTCACACCACCGGGCTAGAGTTTGAGAGATTTGATCTCATCAAAGAAAGTTTGATCCATGGCTCTCGTTGACCAGAACACCCGCCGTCGCCGGGGCACCGGCCTGATCGCTCTCGACCCGGACGCCGCCAGCCCCGGCTACACCCTCTTCGCTCCGCTCACCGGCGACGGCGAGGTCTACCTGATCGACCTGCTGGGCCAGGTGGTCCACCAGTGGAACCTGCCGAACCGGCCCGGTCGGCACGCGCGCATCCTGCCGAACGGCAACCTCGCCTACAACGGAGTACTGCCCGGCGAGCCGGCGCACTTCCCGATGTGGCCCAAGTACCGGGGCGGGGTGATGAGCGAGGTCACCCGGACGGCACCACCGTGCGCGAACACCGCGACCCGTTGCAGCATCACGACGCGAACCATCTGGGTGACGGCCGCATCCTCTACGCCGCGCTCGAACCGCTCACCGGCAGCGCGGCCGCCGCCGTGCGCGGCGGCGTCCCCGGCTCCGAGGCGGACGGCACGGTGTGGGCCGACACCATCCGGGAAGTGGACGCGAGCGGCCGGGAGCTGTGGTCCTGGCGCGCGGCCGAGCACCTCGACCGGGAGGAGTACGCGCTGCACCCCGCCTACGCCCGTGAGCACTGGCCGTTGATCAACAGCGTCGCCCCGCTCGCCGACGGAAACATCCTCGCCAGCCTGCGCAGCGTCTCGGCGGTCGTGGTGATCAGCCGCAGCACCGGCGAGATCCTGTGGCGGAGCCGTCCCGGCTCGGTCGCCCAGCACTGTCGAACTCGCGGACGGCAACATCCTGCTGTTCGACAACGGCGTGTTCCGGCCCGGTTGCGACGTCCCCTACTCGCGGGTCGTCGAACTCGACCGGACGGACGGCTCGGTCGCCTGGGAGTACCACGACCCCGCCCGCGAGGCCTTCTTCGCCCCTTCATGGGCAGCGCCCAACGGCTCCCCAACGGGAACACCCTGGTCACGGACTCCCCCTCGGGCCGGCTGTTCGAGGTCACCCACGAGGGCTACCTGTGCTGGGAGTACGTCGTCCCCTGCTTCGCCCCCTACCGGGAAGCTGCCGTCCGCAACCTGTTCCCCAGCGAACCCAACGCCGTCTTCCGCGCCTACAGATACACGCAGGAGGAACTCCCATGGCTGTGACCGCCGCCGCGCAGCCGAGCACCCCCGCGCCGACCGTGGAAGCCGTGGAAGCCGTGGACCAGCGCCTGCCGCTGCGGAGGCTGGTGCCGCTCGCGCTCCAGCACGTGCTGGCGATGGCAGCCACCCCCATCTCCACCGCCGCACTGATCGGCCACCCTGCACCTGACGGCGGCCCGGACCTCGGCGCTGCTCAGCGTCATGCTGCTGCTGTGCGGGATCGGATCGTTGCTGCAATCCCTGGGCCGGTTCGGAATCGGCGCCCGACTGCCCTTCGTCATGCTGCCCGGCGGGGCGGCCACCGCGCTGTTCCTGCAGACCGCGCACAGCTACGGTGCGGCCACCGCGTCCGGCTCGGTCCTGGTCGCCGCAGCGCTGCTGGTCGCGGTGCTGCCGCTGTACACGCGCATTGCACGGCTCTTCCCCCGCTGGTGATGGGCGTCGTGGTGCTGCTGATCGGCATCAACATGATCAGCATCAGCGCCAGACTGCTGGCGCCCGCCCCCTGGCTGGGCGCCCTCACCATCGGCGTCACCGGGCTGCTGTTCCTGCTGCTGCGCGGGGTCTGGCGTCAGGGCGCGGTCCTGCTCGGCATGGTGGCCGGAGCCCTGGTCGCCGTCGCCACCGGTCACGCCCACCTCGGGGCCACGGCCGCCGGCCGGCACTGGAGCTTCCCCGGTCTCCTCCCCTACGGCGACCCGAGGTTCGATCTGGTTGCGGCCGTTCCGCTGTGCGTCTTCAGCCTCGCCTCGCTGGCCGAGCTGACCGGGCAGACCGTACTCAACAGCGAATCCGTGGGGCGCACCCCGGTGCCCGGCCGCGACATCCCGCGGGCTGCCAGGGCGGACGCCCTCGTCTCCGCCCTCGGGGGCCTGTTCGGCGCCCCGCCACTGGTCACCAGCTCGGAGAACATCGGCCTGATCAGGCTGACCGGTGTCCGCAGCCGGTTCGTCACCGCGGGGGCCGGAGTCGTGCTGCTGGTGCTGGGGGCGCTCGCACCGGTCAGCAACCTGCTCACGGCCATCCCCGGCCCCGTGGTCGGCGGCAGCGCGCTCGTCGTCTGCGCGGTCATCGCCGCCATGGGGATCTCGTTGCTGGGCCGTGTCAGCCTGGATCAGCAACCGGCCTCCGTGGTCTGCGCGTTGGCGCTGCTGGCGGGACTGCTGCCGATCGTCGCGCCCCAGCTCTACGCCGGGCTGCCCACCTGGGCGGGCACCCTCGCCGGGAGCGGTGTCACCGCGGGCGCGATCGCCGCAGTACTGCTGCACGCCGTCTTCACGGCGTGGGGCCCACGGCCCGGACCGCCCGGGCCGCCCGGGCCGTGAGCTCCGAGCGCAGCGATGCGCAGCCGTGCGCAACCCTGCGCAACCGTGCGCACCGGGCGGGAGAACGGCCGTGGGCCGTGGTTCGGCTGCCGGAGCCGGCACTTCGCGGTCCCGGCAGCCGCCGGTCTCAGTAGCGGATCGCGCCGCGCCGGATGCCCGCCACCTCGCTGTGCCGCCGCGTGGAGTTGCTGCCCGGCACGATGGAGAAGTTGCCGTTGTTCAGCGCGGTCTCGGTGTAGCCGCCGCTGTCGATGGCCTGCGGGCTGACGTTGTCGAACACCTGGCCGTTCACGGTGACGTTCGAGAAGTCCAGCTCGTTGAAGGAGGGGTAGCTGCTGGACGGGGACTCGATGACCGCCTCGGCGCTGACGTTCTGCGCGTCCAGGTACTGCTGGGTGTGCTCGGTCCAGCCCTGGGTGTTGTCGGTCAGGGTCAGCGTGTAGTTGCCCTGGCCGTCGGTGGTCACCGACCCGGTGAAGTTGTCGCCCACCGAGACCGGGTCGCTGAAGTACTGCGGTGCCGCCGGGTACATCTCGTACCAGCCGCTCAGCACGGGGGAACCGCTGGAGCAGTCGACCTGCACCCCGGTCTGCTCGACGGTCTGCGAACCGTATCCGTCGATGCCGACCCACGGTGCGAACAGGTCGTTGGTGCTGTTGCACTGGACCTGCGGCATGGTCCACGAACCGCTGATGCTGGTGAACCCGCTGCCCTGGGCGACATAGCCGCCCCAGACGCCGTCCGAGTCGTGCGCGCGTATCTGGTGGGCCGTCAGCGGCGCCTGCGGTCCGTAGCCGGCCGCCGAGGCTCCGACGGGGAACGCGAGGGCGGCGGCGCCGAGTCCGCCCAGCGCGGACAGCAGGGCCACAGTGCGACGGGCTCTGCCGTGGTGTGGGGGATGGTCATGGCTGAACTCCATAAGTTGCGTGGGGGCAGGGGCGGCCGGTTCGCGCGCCGGGAAACTCTCAGCGCGTTGACAACCGGAGCCCCGGAGTCGATTTGACTGGGCATCATCAAACACCCCGATTCGGGGTGACAACAAGGGTTTTCCGGTCCGGTACGAAGCAACCCCGCTCCGCCCCTCGCCCCCGGCCCACCCCGGACAGCCCCGCCCGCCCGTCCCCGCCCAGCTCAGCCGGGCCATGCGGCCGACGCGGCAACCTCCGCGGCCGCCATTTGTGGAGGCCTCCTGCACAGGACCCTCACAGCGGAACCCACGGCCGCCTCGCCGCACACACACCGACCCACACGTTGGGTGGCCGCGAGGCACGCACTGTTTCCGCGCTTCGCGAATTCTGCCCGGTCCCGATCCGTGGGTCCGAAGCCGGGCGCCGCGTTGGGTCGGTCCACGCTTTTGCGGGGCCGCGCGACGATCTCGGCGCAGCGTGACGGACACCCCGCCAGTCGGCACTTCAGCGTCACCTGACCCTGACCCTGGCCGGTGACGGTGCGGCGCCCGGCGTCAGGATACGGTGCCGTGGTGGCGCCGTCGGCGATCGGCGGCCCCGTCAGTCGGCGCCGACCGGCACCCGTGAGCGGTTCGGGTGGCGTTGTCGGCGTCGGCACTCGCGGGACGACCCGCGCACCCGCCGTACCGAACACTGACCGAGCACTGACCGAGGAGTCCCATGCCCGTCGTGATCCGCCAGCCTGGCGTCGTCCTGACCGACCATCTCTTCCAGGTGCCGCTGGACCACGCGGCGCCGCACGGTGAGCAGATCGAGGTCTACGCCCGCGAGGTGGCCGCGGCGGGCAAGGAGCGCTCCGACCTGCCCTGGCTGCTCTACCTTCAGGGCGGCCCGGGCGGCCGGGCGGCCCGGCCGCTGGGTCGGGACAGCTGGCTCGACCGGGCCCTGGACGACTACCGGGTCCTGCTGCTCGACCAGCGCGGCACCGGGCGGTCGACCCCGGCGACCCGGCAGACCCTGCCGCTGCGTGGCAGCGCGGCCGAGCAGGCCGACTACCTCTCCTGCTTCCGGGCCGACTCGATCGTGCGTGACGCCGAGCTGATCCGGCGCCGGCTGCTCGGCGAGCAGGGGCAGTGGAGCCTGCTCGGGCAGAGCTTCGGCGGCTTCTGTATTCTCACCTACCTGTCACTGGCCCCTGAAGGGCTGCGCGAGGCCCTGATCACCGGCGGCCTGGCGGGGCTGCGCAGCAGCGCGGCGGATGTGTACCGGGCCGCGTATCCACGGGTGGCCCGCAAGAATGCGGCGCACTACGCGCGCTACCCGCAGGACGTCGAGGCGGTACGGCGGATCGCTGGGCACCTGTCCGCCGCGCCCGCCCAGCTGCCCGGCGGTGGGCAGCTGACCGTTCGGGCGTTCCAGTCGCTGGGCCTGCTGCTCGGCTCGGGCAGCGGCTCGCACACCCTGCACTACCTGCTGGAGGACGCCTGGGTCCGGGGCAGCGCCGGGCTGGAGCTGTCCGACACCTTCCTGACCGGCGCCCAGGCGCAGCTCTCGTTTGCCGAAGGCCCGCTCTACGCCGTGCTGCACGAGTCCATCTACGGGCAGCGGTCGGTGGACCCCGGGCCGACAGCCTGGGCGGCGGAGCAGGTCCGTTCGGAGTTCCCCGAGTTCGACGCGGCCCGGGCGTGGAGGGCGGCGCCCCGGTGCGCTTCACCGGAGAGATGATCTACCCCTGGATGTTCGAGACCGACCCGGCGCTGCGCCCACTGCGGAGACGGCGGACCTGCTGGCCAACCGCACGGACTGGCCCGACCTCTACGCGCCCGATGCCCTGGCGGCCAACCAGGTCCCGTGGCCGCCGCGTCTACCACGACGACATGTACGTCGACGCTGCGGATTCCCTGGCGACCGCCGATTCGGTGCGCGGGCTGCGGACATGGGTGACCAAACGAATGGGAGCACGACGGCCTGCGGGTCAGCGGCGGCCAGGTCCTGGACCGACTGATCCGCATGGTCCGCGGCCAGCTGTAGCGGTCAGCGGCACCGCCCCCGCCGGACCTGACCTCCTCCCGGCGGAGACCTGCGACGAGGCGGACACCCGCCAGCTGCTGCTGGACCGGGTCCGCTACCTGTGGAAGCGCGGCGAGCTGGCAGCCGCGAGCAGCTGGGCAACGACCTCCACCGGACCTGGGTGGCCAAGCTCGGCGAGGACGACCGGCAGACCCTGCTGCTGCGTTTCCTCATGGGCAACGTGCTGCGCAGCCAGGGCCGGTTCGCCGAGGCACTGACGCTGGACCAGGCGACCCTGGACCGGCAGCGCGAAGTGCTCAGCGCCGACCACCCCTACACCCTGATGACCGCCCGGGGCCTGGCCGCCGACCTGCGGGCACTCGGCCGCTTCCAGGAGGCGCTGGCTGGACCGGGACATCCTGGAGAAATTCAAGGAGCAGTTCGGCGAGGAGGACCCGCAGACCCTGTCCACGGTCAACAACCTCGCCATCGACTACCGGTTCACCGGCGACTACGAGGCGGCCCGGCAACTGGACCAGGAAACCCTGGACCGTCGCGCCGCCGTGCTCGGCCCGCGCCACCTGTACACCCTGATGACCAAGGCCGCCCTGGCCGAGGACCTGCGGGCGCTCGGCGACTACCGCGGCTCGGTGGAGCTGCTGGAGGAGTTGCAGGAGGAGTACCGGGCGGTGCCGGTGATGGACCTGCCGACGCTGCGCTACGCCAAGAGCCTCGCGGTGGCCCTCCGCAAGGCCGGACGCGAAGCCGAGGCGCGGCAGATCACCAGGGAGACCTACGCCCGGTTCATCGACAACTACGGCGAGACCGCGCCGGACACCCTGGCCTGTGCGCTGAATCTGGCCGCGGACTACTCGGCCTCCGGCGACAAGGAGCGGGCCCGGGACTTCGCCCAGGCGGTCTACGAGGGCTACCTGGGCCAGCTCGGGCCGGAGCACCCGTTCACCCTGGCCGTCGCCGTGAACGTCTCCGTCTACCTGCGCGACAGCGGCCAGGCCGAGGAGGCGGTCACGCTCGGCGAGCACACGACCAGCGCCCTGGAGCGGGTTGTCGGCGCGGACCACCCGTACACGCTGACCTCACTTCTGAATCTGGCCAACTCGGTCGGTGAGGCGGGAGACCTGGTGCGCTCGGAGGAGCTGGGGCGGATCGCACTGGCCGGACTGACGGCGCGCTACGGCCCGACCCACCCGGATGTCGTGGTCTGCGAGGCCAACCTGGCGGTGACCCTGCGCGCCTCCGGCCGCCGCGCCGAGGCCCAGGAGCTGCGCAGCCGGGTGATCGACGAGCTGATCCGCCAGCTCGGCGAGGAGCACCCGGCCACCCGGGCCTGCCGCGCGTGGCGCAGGCTCGGCCGCTCCCTGGAAGTCCAGCCGGTGTAGCCGCGGGCCCCGCGCCGGCGGGCTTCAGCGGACGGGGACCGTCCGGTCGAACCGCCCGGCCGGCCCCTCCCGCACCGCCCGCTGCAGGAACTGCGGCAGCAGCGGAAGGCGGCGAAGTGCGCGGCCCACGGCTCGATCACGACCTGGGCCCCGGGATCCGCCGGGACAGCCAAACGGTGTGCCGTCCCTGCGGTCCCCGGTGCTGTGTGCGCCGACGGTCCGGCCGTCCGGTGCCGTGATCAGGCGTGGAGTCACGCCGCCAACCCCCGCCGGAGCCGCCGCCACTCCAGGCCGGATGCCGCCAAGTTGGCTGACTGCAAACACTTCTGACGATTCATCATTCCCCTTTCCGTCCGGAACAGTGTCACCCACGCCCGGCCTCGTTGCCCAGAAGCCGGCAGCGCCACGGAGCGGGAATCCTGGCTGGGCCGGCCCGGCTACGATGTCTCCGGACCAGATCGGTACCGGGGGAACATGACGGACAGCAGCTTCACGCCACGGCAGTTCTCCTTGCTCAACGACGAACCGGTGAGCCACGCCGAGCAGGACCTCCTCGGAGCGGTCGGGGCGGCGAGCCATCTCTCCTCGCTGCTTCTCGACTCACGAGCGTCCACGCCCTTCACCCTGGCGGTCGACGCGGGCTGGGGCATGGGCAAGAGCAGCCTGATGCGCCTGGTCAAGGCCGATCTCGACCGGGCCCCCGAAGTGCACACGGTCTGGTTCAACGCATGGACCGCCAAGGGCCCCGATGCCCTTGAAGGGCTGATCAAGTCGGTGCTCACCAAGTTCGACCGGCGGTCGCTGCGGCGCATGCTCTACGCGGCCACCGAGCACAGGGCGCTGCTCAGGGTGGCCAGGATCCTGCTCACTCTCCTGGCCGGCCCGCTGGGTGTCTCCCGGCTCGTGGACGAGCTCTGGACGAGCGTCTCGGTCGACGCGAAGGCCCGCAACGAGCTACGGGAGGAGATCAGGAAGGCGGCGGAGGAGTGGATGAATGCGGGGTGGCTGCCTTCCCGCGACTGCTGGTGGTGTTCCTGGACGACCTGGACCGCTGCCCGCCGGAGACCGTGCTGGCGGTCTGCGAGGCCATCAAGGTGTATCTGGACGTCCGGGAATAGCGTTCGTCATCGGTTGTGACCAGACCGCACTGAATCCCAACGGGCTGCTTCGGGATCTCACCGGCCGGGTCCGCCTTCCAGGAGAAGATTCCAGACCAGCTACCGCATCCCGCCGCCGACAGCAGTGGAATCGACGAGTACATCCGCCGGTGCGCGCGCCGTGCCGGGATCGAGGAGCTGTTGGACTCGCAGCTGGTCGCCCTGCTCACCGACCACTCACGCCGCAATCCGCGGAGCATCAAACGGCTGATCAACGGCTTCGTGCTGGAGGCAGGCCTCAACCCGCTCTGGCAGGACTTCGGCCCCGAGGCGGCGATCAGGACCCTGCTCCTGCTGAACCTGTACCCCGACTTCTACCGCACGCTGGTCGGCAGCAACAGCATCGGCGTCGATGCCGTCACCGAGTTCCTGGAATACCGTCAGGTGCGTCAGTACCTGAGACAGCACCACACGCCGGCCGAGCCGGATCAGGCCCTGCTGAGGCGGGTCTTCGCCCAGCACGAAGTGATCGTCGACCTGAGCCGGCTCGCCGACCAGGCCACCGGCCGTGAACAGGCGCTGGCGGATCTGGAGCAGCAACTGCCGTCGGACTTTCCACGCCTGGTCCTGGACCGCTCCTTCACCTCCCTGGTCGAGGACCTCACCCGGCTGCCGGACTCGGCCGCACTGCTCCAGCGGCTCCAGCAACAGCCGCTGACGCTGTCGCCGCAGAGCACTCACCTGGAGGAGACACCCGCTCCGACGGCATGGCCGATCGGCATCTCCATCGTCTGGATCGACGACCACCCCCGTCCGTGCGGGCGGAGGCGGAACGCCTGCCGGGAGGGGCGCACGTGACGGTTTCGGTACCCGCCAGGCAGCGGTCGAGGCCCTCAGCAGCTCGGAGCCCGGCCTGCTGATCTCGGACATCACCCGGGGCGGGGACCTCGAAGCCGGCTTCACCGACCTACCGGTCCTGCGCCGCGAGGGCCGCTACTCCGGCCCCGTGGTCTTCTACACCGGCCGGGTCACCCCGGCCCGGGAGACGCGCGCCGCGGCACTGGGCGCGCTCGGAGTCACCACCGGACACGGCCAGTTGATGGACCTCGTCGGTATCGCCGCACGACAGTCCGGCTCCCGGGAGGGCCAGGGCCAATACCGGTGACCCAGGCACACACCGCGCGTCAGCTCCGCAGGAAGGGTCCGAGCCAGTCGGCGAACCGCTCGCCGAATTCCCGCTGCGCTGCCCTGACCAGTGGTGTGGTCCTCCGGCGTGGTCAGGCCGAAGTTCTGGAGCAGCCAGGCGACATAGTCGGCGTGGCCTTCGCAGTGCTCCTCCGCTTCCGGCCCGGAGGAGAAGCAGGCGCTGCCCCAGTCCACCGAGACCGCGCAGTCGAGGGCGAGGAGCCGCAGCAGTTCGCGCAGGTCGCGGGCCACGACATGCTGCCCGCCCTCGTCGCCGAAGACGACCACGGGGAGGGTGGCCAGGTGGTCCGGTCGTCGACGCGCCAGAGGGCGTAGATCGAGCCGGTCCCGTTGGCCTGCGCGAACGGGAGCAGCCGGGCGAGGAAGCCGGAGTCCTTCGACCATCCGGCCGCGAGCCCCGCGTTGTCGTTGTAGTCGGTCAGCCCGAAGCCGTCGGCGTAGTTCTCGAAGCCGAGCCGGTCCTGGAGCTCTTTGAGCAGGTTGAGCTCCGGGACGGGCGAGTACGACGTGTCCATTCAGATCTCCTCAATCGGCCTGGTCGCAGAAGTAGTCCGTGCTCCGCGCCCCGAAACAGTCCTCCTCCAGGCTGCCGCCGAGACACCGCTGCGCGTGCGTGCTCATCCGCGCCGCGAAGTGCGGGTGCCTGGCCAGGCCGGCGTAGCCCGTGCGCGGCGGCAGCTCGACCAGGCCCGCCTTCTCCGCGAGGAAGACGTCGAAGCCCGGTACATCAGCGTCGCGCAGGGGACGTCGTCGACGTCGAGTGCGAGGACTGGGCATTCGCCGTGCTCGTCGGTCGAGTCGGTGATCAGGACGCGGCAGGAATCGGCGCGCCGGGCAGCAGGAAGCACTCCGTGAACCGCTCGGCCATCGGCGCCTGCGCGAAGTACCCTCCCCATTCGGCGCCGTAGCGGCGGACACAGATCGCGCCGAAGGTGAGCGGCGTGAACCCGTACGAGCCGTCCAGCCAGCCGTACTTCCGCAGCATCCCGGTGTCGAATGCCAGCCAGCGCCGCAGGCTCGGCGGCAACGCCCGTCCGCTCGGGAACGTCGCGGACGCCAGCAGTTCGGCAGGCATGGGCTCCCGTGGCTCGTTCACCCACGGGCCGGCGGCGAAGTCGTGGCTGCTGAACTGGAAGGGCCTCCACCGGGGTCGGCCGTCGCCGCAGCGATCACCCGCTCGACCAGCGTCACGCCCTGCTCCGTCATCCGTCCGCGCCTTGTTCGTCCTGCTCCGTCCCCGGACGGCCCGCGTCCTTGAACAGCGGCTTGCCCTTGTGCAGCCGGGCGCACACGCGCTCGTAGCTCGGGTAGCCGAGTTTGGGCTGCTTCCCTTGCTGGAGGCGCTTCTTCCAGCCGTCGTACACCTGCGGACGAAGATCTCGCGGCGGCCCGGTACTGGTCGTCGGTGGGGCAGTAGGAGTCGATCTCGGCCTCCACCTCGCCCGTCCGGTAGCTGCTGTCCTTGTCGGACAGCACCAGCGCACGTGCGTGGACCTCGCCGGCGACCTCGAAGGTGTAGTCGTTGTAGTACCCGTAGACCACGCCCTCGGCGCGCAGGTCCCCCGCGACATAGACGGAGCCCCAGGAGACCAGGTCACGCACGACCAGGTCACCGAGCACGACCAGCAGGCCCGTGTCGGCGACGTAGTCGTCCAGGAAGCCGTGGACGATCATGTCGCCGTCGACGACGAGCGCGAGGTCGTTGTCCACGTTCTCGGGGACTATCAGGTCACCGGAGTGCAGGTACCAGCCGATGTTGCGGTTCTGAAGGTAGTCGACGATGCTGCCGTCCACCTGCTCGACCACCTCGCTGGTGTCGGTCAGCCGGTCGAAGCGGGCACGCCAGGAGGAGAGAGTCAGCATGATGCCTGCGTTCCGGCCCGGTACGCCCGGACCTCCAGGATCCGGTGCGCGGTCCGCGCGTAGTCCTCGTTGTCGCCCGCCGCGATGATCCGCAGGACCGGATCGGGCAGGCAGGGGTTCTTCAGCATGTGGGAGCGCCGATCGCCGGCCGCGGCCCAGGCCGCGAGGATCTCGGGTGGGGTTGCCGGGTTCTTCGCCACGTCGTCGAGGTGGTAGCCTCCAGTTCGGGGTCGGCGGTGCGCACGTATGCGGCGAGCGCGTGCGGCGGGGTGTGGCGGTTCGCGGCCGCGGCTCCCCGCAGGTAGTAGATGGGGCCGCGCAGCATGCGCTCGAGCACCCGGTCGAGGGGCTCGGTGTGCCGGGCCGCGGCGATCTCGGTGAAACTGCGGAGCTCCTCGCCCTCTTCCACGGTGCTCGCGCAGTGGCTCAGCCCGAAGCGGACGACGAGGTCGGCCGGCCAGTTCGCCCGGTGCAGGGCGTCGCCCTCGTGGAAATGGGGCGGGTTCTTCGCGTGCAGCGCCCGCAGCGCCTCCGGCGGGATCGCCGGGTGGTCCAGCAGGCTGTCGATGATGTCCCGCATCAGGGACTTGTCGGTGTCGCCGGTGGCGGAGAACCGCTCGAAGACGAAGTCGGCCGGAACGGCCCCGACGATCACCGCGAGGGCGTCCGGCGGGGTGAACAGGTTCTCGCTGACCTCGGCCAGGACCGACAGCTGGGCGTCGTGGGCCAGGGCCGTCAGCGCCTCGGCGGGGGTGTACCAGTTCTGTGCCGCGTTGGCCCGCACTGCCGGGTCCGGGTCGGCGGCCAGGACAGCCAGGGCCCCCGGGTGTTGTTGCGGTGCATGTGGGCGCACAGCGCGCGGACCCCCTCGTCGGGGTCGTGGACCAGCCGATCCAGGTGCGGGCCAGCTCCTCGGCGCCGCGGCGTTTGACGGCGGTCCGGCGCACCCGGGGGTCGTCGTCGGTGAGGTCGGCCCCGTCGGCGTAGCCGAGCGCGGCCACCACCCGGCGGATCCGCGGGTCCGGGTCGGCGGCCAGCGCCCGAAGGTGCTCCGGGCTGGGTTCGGATCGCCGGGCCAGGGTCAGCCGTACCTGGTCCGAGGCGTCGCCGAGCAGGATGGTGGCGAGTTTCCCGGGGAGCTGCTCCCGGGCGGCGAGGGCCCGGCGCACAACCGGGGACTCGTCGGCGGCCAGCTCCCAGAGGGCCGCCTTCGGCGTGCCGCGGTGCAGGGCCACGGCCCGGCGCACCTGCTCGTCGGGGTGGCGGCGGGCGAACAGCGCCAGCCGGGGTGGTGTCGCCGGCTGGGACGCCAGGGCCCGCACCGTCCCGACGTCCCCCTCATCGCCGTCCGCGCCGCCCGCGCGGGCGGCCAGCTCCTCGGCGAGCTCGGTGGGCAGGCCGATCCGGCCGGCCACGATCCGGGCCAGCCGTGGGTCCCCGAAGGCGAGCTCCCGCAGCCGCCGCGTCGTGGTTGTCGACCGCCACGCCTCGCTGATCAGCTCTTCTGTCACCATCGCATCCTTCACCGTTGTTCTCGAACGGGCCGCGGCCCCAGGAGCCCCCGCACAACCGCGCCCGCGCCCCTTCGCGCACCGTGTACGGCTGTACTCCCGGTTCCCGCTGAGCTCCGCGAGGTCGAGGAGCTGACGCTCCAGCGGGAAGTGATCGAGTGATCGTCTGCTGTGCTGCTGTACTGCTGTCAGGCTGAGCTGCCGTGCGGCGCCGGTGCCTGACGTCCGGGCGGGCCCGTGCCGGCCCGCCGCGACGCCCCGGCCCTCTCCCCCGCCTGCCGGGCCGTTGCCGCCGCCGTTCGGGGTCGGCAGGTACCGACCGCATTGGACCAGTCAACTCCCCATCCGTGCCGGGCTCACTGCATACAGCGCCGCCGTGCAGATCACTGGACGCGATCAGCACATTAGGCGATCTCCGGCCGGTCACGCGCACGGCGACGCCATTTCCGGGAATTCCCGTAAGGGATTAGGTAGTTCTACTGACACCTCACCGCAATCCGCTCCGGTCGGTGACGGCGGTTCGCGCTACACGGAGAGCGGCTCGTTCCTGTCGGCGGTGCTGGGCTCGACTTCGACCTCGGCCAGATCGCGTCCGCGGGTCTCCTTGGCACAGAGCAGCGCGATCACGGTGACCACGGCCGCCAGCGAGATGTAGACCGAGATGGGCGTGGAGTCGCCGTACCTCGACAGCAACGCCACAGCGATCAGCGGGGCGGGCGCTCCGGCCGCGACCGAGGCGAACTGCGCTCCGATCGACGCGCCGGAGAATCGCATCCGGGTGGCGAACAGCTCCGAGAAGAAAGCGGCCTGCGGTGCGTACATGGCGCTGTGGAAGACCAGGCCGACGGTGACTGCCAGGACCAGCATCGGGAACGATCTGGTGTTCAGCAGGGCGAAGAAGACCCAGGCCCACCCGCCGACGCCGATGGCCCCGGCCAGGTAGACCGGTTTGCGCCCGACCCGGTCGGAGAGCATGCCGAACAGCGGGATCAGGCAGAACTGCACGGCTGAGCCGATCAGGACCGCGTTGAAAGCGGTCTGCTCGTGCAGCTTGAGGTGGTCCACGCAGTACGTGAGGACGAATGCCGTGATCACGTAGTAGGAGATGTTCTCGGCGATCCGGGCTCCCATCGCCACCAGGATGTCGCGCCAGTGGTACCGCAGCACCGACAGGAGTGGCGAGGGCTCGGATGCCGCCTCGGTGGCCTTCCGGGCTTCCGCCTTGGCACGCGCCGCCCGGAACAGCGGCGACTCGTCAACGCCCAGTCGCACCCACAGCCCGATGCCCACCAGGACGGCGGAGAACAGGAAGGGGACCCGCCAGCCCCACGCCACGAACGCCGCCTCGGACTGCACACTCGTCATCAACGACATCACGCCCACCGCGATCAGGTTGCCGGCCGGTGCCCCGCCCTGCGGCCAGGAGGCCCAGAAGCCGCGCCGCCGGGCGTCACCGTGCTCGGAGACCAGCAGGACGGCCCCACCCCACTCACCGCCCAGGGCGAAGCCCTGGATCACCCGCAGCGTGGTGAGCAGGACAGGTGCCGATATGCCGATGTCGGCATAGCCGGGGACACAGCCGATCAGCGCACTGGAAAGCCCCATCATCACCAGGCTGGTGATCAGCAGCTTCTTGCGCCCGACGCGGTCGCCGAAGTGACCGAAGACCAGGGCGCCGATCGGTCGGGCGGCAAACCCGATCGCATAGGTGAGGAACGCGAGCAGGGTGCCGGTCAGCGGGTTCGACTCCGGGAAGAAGACCTTGCCGAAGACCAGAGCGGCAGCCGAACCGTAGAGGAAGTAGTCGTACCACTCGATCGTGGTACCGACCAGACTGGCAGCAACCACCCTGCTCAGGCCCCGGGGAGTGGTGTCCCGGTCTGGCGAGGGAGGCTGCACGACATTGAGAGCACTGGCCACGGGAACCCCGTTTCACGGACGGTGGACTGGTGAACGCCGCAGAAATCCGGCCCACGCGAAGTCGTCCCCAGGCCGCGCGCCCCGTCAGGACGCCGGCCTGGGGACTGGGGAGGCAATGCCGAGCGGGTCTGCGCGGCGCAATTCAGGCCAGGCCCCACTACGGGACTTGGCATGAGCGCCACCATACGAAAGTTGCTGGCGTCGACACATGTGGCCGCATCACGTATTCGCCCGCCACCTGGTGGTGGCCACAACCATCGGCAGGCGATTACCCGGGCTGTCGGAGGCTCCCGCTGCGGCGGCAGCCCGGACCACGGCTCACCAGGGTGTCAGCGGTTGAGGTGGGCGAGGAGGAGGTTGGGGTCCTTGGCGGTGACGTAGGCGGCACTCATGACATAGACGGTGTCGCCGTGCAGGGCGATGGAGGTGGGGTTCTGCAGCCCGTCGGCGGGAGTCAGCACGATGGAGTGGGTGCCGTCGGGCTGGACCAGGGCGACTTCGCTGGGCCCGTTGAGGGCGGCCAGGATCTGGTTGCCCCGGCCGGTGAAGGCGAAGTCGTCGATGCCGGCCAGCCCGGTGGCCCGGGTCTGGACCGCGCCGGCGCGTCCGTCCGCGAGGACGGGGATCCGCAGGATGGTGCCCTGGTCGAGGTTGGTCGCCCACACCGCCCCGTTGTGGATCTTCAGGCCGTTGGCGCCCAGGAATCCGGTGGCGGCCAGTTCGGGGGCGGTGGACCAGGCGGTGGGAGTACCGCCGGCGGCGGGCACGCTCCAGATGGTGCCCAGCACGGAGTCGGTCACGTAGAGGGTGTTGGTCCGCGGGTCCAGGGCCAGGCCGTTGGGCAGGCCGTCGGCCGGCAGGGCGGCGATCCGCTGCGGGGTGCCACCGGGGCGCATCCGCCACACGCCGGTGAGGTCGGCGGTGCCGGTGGCGTACAGGAAGTACAGGGTTCCGTCCTGGGTGCGGGTGATGCCGACGGTCAGGGGGAAGCCCAGGACCGGAGTGTGCACCCCGCCGTCGGCGGGTTCGGGCAGCGTGGCCAGGATCCGGATCGCGCCGCTGGGCGAGACCTCGGCGATCTGGCGGGCCTTGGCGAAGGTGACATAGGCGTTGCCGCCACGCGTCAGGGTGAGGTTCTCCGGCGTCTGGCCCTCGGTCAGGTCGAAGTGCACGGCTGTCCGGGCGTCGCTGAGTGAGACGGGGTGGTCGCATGCACTGCGGTCCGCGTGCTGCCGGGCGCGGCGGCAGCGGCTGAGCTCTGCCCCGCGCCGAGGGACGTGGCGAGGACGGCGGCCAGGGAGAGCGCCGCGGCGGCCGACAGGGCGGGCTTGACGGACATCTTCTTGAACATGGTGTTCCTTCAAGGTTTTCGGGCATGCGGCAGCGAGGCGCCGACGCATGGAAAGTGGGGCCGTGGGAGCGGCGGCCGGTCCGTCGGCCGCGCGCGGGTGGGACAGATGGGACAGATGGGATCGGCGGGACGGCTGCTTGTGAGCCGGGGAGCTGCCCGGATGCGCGCTGGTGGTGCGGGGCGGTCAGCCGGAGACCGGCCGGGCCTGCGGTCGCACCGGGCCGTCCTGTTCGGCGGTTTGCCGGACAGTCCGGGCCAGCAGGGTCAGCGCGGCCCGTGCGGGCGAGTCCGCCTCCGTGGTGGCGACCACGATGCCCGGGCCCGGTCCATGGCTGAGGGTCTGCTGGGTGACGGTCAGCGGGCCGACCAGCGGATGCCGCATCTCGTACTCGGCGACGGTGCAGGGCTTGACCCGGTGGTCGGCCCACATGGAGGCGAAATCAGGGCTCCTCGCGCTCAGTTCGCCCACCAGCGCGTGCAGCGCGGCGTCCTGCGGGTACTGGCCCGCCACCAGGCGCAGACTGCCCACCACTGCCCGGGCCTTGCTCGGCCAGTCCGCGTACAGCTCGCGGGTGTGCGCGTCGAGGAAGACCAGCCTGGACATGTTGGGACGGCGCGCCGGTGAGTCCGTACTGTCGGGGTCCAAGTGCCCGGCGAACAGCGCGTGCCCGAGCGGGTTCCACGCCAGGACGTCACTACGGCGACCGATCACCACCGCCGGAACATCCACCAGCGCCTCCAGCAACTGACGTGCCGCGGGCGTCACCCGCTCAGGAGCCGGGCGCCTGGCCCGGTCGCTGCGGCCCGCCGGCCGGGCCAGCTCGTGCAGGTGCATCCGTTCTGCCTCGTCCAGCCGCAGAGCCCCGGCGACAGCGTCCAGCACCTGCGGCGAAGCGTTCAGCGACTGCCCCTGCTCCAGGCGGGTGTAGTAGGAGACGCTCACCCCGGCGAGCAACCAGCTCCTCGCCGGCAGACCGGCACCCGCCGCCCGCTCCCCATAGGTGGGCACCCCCGCCTCCCGCGGACTGAGCTGCGAGCGCCGTGCCTGCAGAAAATCCCCGAGCTGTGCTTTCTCGTTCATGGAACCGAGTATGGGCCGCCCGTCGGGGCGCAGCCTGCCCCTGCTGGTGGTACCCACCGGCGGGTGTGGCACTCCGTGCGCAACGGCAGTGAAGTGGGTACCGCCGACCAGGCGACCATGCCCGACCCACCCAGGAGAATGCCGTGAACACCACCAGCAGCAGCATCCGGCCCACCCCCGACGAGGCCCTGGACGCCTCGGACTTCGCCTTCACCCGGCGCGCCTGGGTCGATGCCTCACCCGACGGGGTCTACGACCTGGTCAGCGATGTGTCCGCGATCAGCCGGTGGAGCCCGAACGCGGTCGACGCCGCCTTCGACCCGGGCGACGGCCCCCAGGCCGGCGCCTGGTTCAGCGGCCGCAACCGCAAGGACGGCAGGGAATGGACCACCCGCTCCCAGGTCACCCGGGCCGACCCCGGCACCGCCTTCACCTACACGGTCGGGGGCACCGAGGACGGCATCGTCCGCTGGAGCTGGACCCTGCACGCCCAGGGACGGGGAACCGTCGTCCAGCAGTCCTGGCAGCTCCTGCGCCTGGACCCGGTCCTCGGCACCACCCGCCACGACCTCGACGCCCTGCGCGACTACATGAGCGACAGCACCGAGACCACCCTCCTCGCCCTCGCCCGATGGATCGCCGAGGAACACCCCGCGAGAGTCCTGATCCGCTCCGGTCCTCGCGGTTCAGCGCAACGCGTACATGCGGATGGCGACGGCCCGCCCCCGGTCCTCGGGCGGGCCAGGCCCACGAACACCGTCCCGGCGGGCCGGCGGTGGGCGGGTGCGTCGGTGCGGGGCCCGTGCCCTGGCCGAACGTGGCGGCGCGGCCGGAGGCACCCGGGCGGGGGCGGGGCCGGCATGCGAAAAAGGTGCGCCACCAACGGGTCTGAGGTGGTGGCGCACCGGCAACCGTCGTCCGCCCTGTCCTTACGACGGACGACGGTCGTCCAGGAGACCGTCAGACGGTCAGACGGTCAGACCGTCAGCAGTGCGGGGCTTGCGGCCTTGTCGGTGGGCAGGAAGTCGTCGGGGACCGGGTACTGACCCAGGACGAAGTTGAGGATGGCGGCGTGCATGGCCTCCACCGGGGCGATGCTGGCGGCGGTGGCGATCCCGCCCGCGCTGGAGACGTTGTAGGTCGCGAAGAGGTAGGTCTGCGCGGCCTGGTTCTCCAGCTCCAGGGCGAGCTGGGCGACCGCGCCGGCGCTGGTCGCGGCGCCCAGGGCCTTGAGCGTGGCGGGCTGGTTGGACAGCGGGACGCCGGTGATGGCGGGCTTGCCCGCGCCGGTGAGCACCGCGTTCCAGGCCTTGGCGTGGTCGGCGTGCTGCGCCATCGCGGTGGTCGCGAAGGTCCCCACCGCCGCCGGGACCGTGCCCAGCTTGCCGGCCTTGGCGGCCGCCAGCGCTGCGGTGTAGGCACCGACAGCCTGGTTCTCCAGTGCCGTGGCCAACGCCACCACCTGCAGGTCACCGGTGTACATGCTGCTCATCGACGGCGAGGGCGAGCCGGAGGCCATGGGGGTGCCGCCGGCTCCGCTGGACGAGGTCTTGGTCGAACTGCTGGAGCACGCCGCCAGTGCCAGGGCAGCGGCCACGCCGCCCGCGCCGAGCAGGAACCCGCGCCGCGAACCCATCCGCAACCGCTCCACCCCCGCCGCATCCGGCCGGGTGTCACGCAACTCCTCGGTCAGGCCCGCTGCCGCGGCATGCATCCGCGGCAGGTACTCCTGATGCGCCTCGTCCAGCTCCCGGGTCAGCCGCGACAGCTCCCCTCGGAAATCGGCAGCTCCCAGCCACCGTTGCCAGCACTCACTGCACAGCCCCTTCGCTGATCGGGGAAGCGTTCTTGGTCGGATAGAAGGCGTCGGGGAATCCGACGCTGCCCGCGGCGGCAGGCAGCTTCGCCAGATCGGTCGGGATCGCGATCAACGACGCGTCACCGCCGGCCAGCAGCGCCTGCACCGCCAACAACGTGGCCCGGTGCTGCGCCTCCACCGGCGCCACCGACGCGAACAGCTTGCGCAGCGTGGCGTCGGAGACCTTGGAGGTGTAACTGGTGTAGGTCTGCGCCGCCACGTCCTCCAGGGTGATCGCCAGGCTGACCACATCCCCGGGGCCCTTGATCGAGGGCAGCATCTGCTTGACCACCGCCGCGTACTTCGGGTCCGGTCCGCTCTGCGCCTTGCCCCCCGCCTGGGTGGCCGCGGCGTTGAACGCCTGCGCGTGGGCCTGGTGCTGGCTGGTGGTCTTGGCGATGAACGCCGCCACCGTCTTGTTGCCGTCCTTGATGAACGGCAGCCCGGCAGCGGTGGTGTACACACTCACCGCCAAGTTCTCGATCGACGCCGCCGTCTGCAACGCCATCACATCACCGCTCGACGCGGCCGCCGCGCGGGAAACCCCCACAGCGCCGCACCACCCGCGAGCGCCGCCACCGTACCCCCGCGCTGCCACCAACGCCGAACGGGCTCCTGCTGCCCGTACTCCGACAGCGCCTCACGCGTGATCCGTACCGCGTCGCTGTTCAGGTCCTGCGACTGCTCGGTCAACTCAACGAGCAACCGGGTATCGAGGTTCTCCTCGCCCATCACGCCCCATCTCTGCATCACAAGGTCATCCAGCCGGTGCCGTACCAGCCTCCCGGCGGTACCTTCTGACACTGCTTCGCTACCGACCCGCCGATGGATTGGTCCCAATCGGCACCCAAACCCACGTCACCCGAACGAGAAGCGAAATCCGCACGACGTCCCGCCATCCGCCGCACAGGCACCGACGCCGACCAGTCCAGCCGCCCGTCGGCGACGAACACCGGGTGAAGTGCCGCACCGGCACCCCTGAAAGCCTGCGAGAGGAAACCCTGTGCTGGAAAGCCGCGGACTGGAGATCGTCATCCTGGCGGCCGTCGTCCTGCTCCTGTTCGGAGCCAAGCGCCTACCCGACTCCGCCCGCGCCTTGGGCAAGTCACTGCGGATCCTCAAGTCCGAGGTGGGCGCCATGAAAGCGGACACACCCGACGCCGAACCGGAAGGGCCCTCACCGCAGCCCAGGTCGATCCAGGCCACAGCCGAGGAGACAGTCAGGACCCCCGCACCGAAGGAAGCGGAGGCCCCATACGAGGCGTAGGTGCACACCAGCTCGCGTGGTAGCCGGGTGGGGCGCTGGACCTGGCCGGGAACTCGTCGGCCCGGCAGGAGAGCGCTGCTGCGGCGCCGGCGCCTCGACCCGCTGTCGTTCTCAGCAGCCCCAGGACTGGGCATGCCTGGCACCTACCGGGCTCTGCCTGCGCCTCGCCTCGTGTCGCGCTGCGCTGCGATCTCCATGACGGCAACGCGACACGGACAAGGTGCCTACTACTTCTGGGTCCACGGCCCCCCGAAGTAGTCGTAGGTCATCACGTTGATGCCAAGCAGGCCCTGCTCCATCAAACTGGCCGCGTTCAGGGCCGTCGACTTGGGCACAGCGACCGTCTCGTAGACCGCCACGACCTGCCCGTCGCCGTCCACGACCGGGATGCCCGAGGGAATGGCCTTCCCGTCACTGACCACGAGTACGGGCGCGCCGTTCCGGTACTCCAGCTTCAGCGTTCCCACATCTTCGGCAGTGACCTCAGCCGCAGCCACCACATCCAGGCCAAGCCCCTCGTACGCCTCATCGCTGGCCATACAAGTCCTCATCTCGGTCGGCAGGCATCAGTTGACGAACAATCATCTCACTTCCCTGCTGAATCACTCCGTATGCATCCGGTGGGCTCGGCCGCAGCCGAACATCGGGACCCTGCTGGATCAGGGCATTTCGGCGGCGATCATCCAGGCCTGCTTTTCGAGGTCGGCCAGCAGCGCGTGCAGGAGGTCGGCGCTGGTGGGGTCCTCGTCGTCGACCCGGTCGTGGACGGTGCGGATGGTGGATGCGGTGGCCGTGATACGGGCTGTGACGAGCTCGACGGTGCGCGAGGTTTCCTGCTCGCCGTCCGGGAACGCGGTGAGCGTGGTGGTGGCGGCGACCGTGCCCTCGCGGCCGTCGGGGGTGGCGCCGAGCGCTCGCATGCGTTCGGCGGTCGTGTCGCTGCCCTCGCGGGCGAGGTCCACGACTGCGTCGAGCTGGAGATGGAGGTTGCGGAACCCGGGGCCGACGACGTTCCAGTGGGCCTGCTTGGCCTGGAGCTGGAGGGCGATCAGGTCGACGAGGACGCGCTGAAGGCTGTCGGCGAGTTCCGGGAGGCGGTGAAGCGGGACGGTGTGCCGTGGTCTTGCGTGGTCATCTCTGCGTTCCCTTGGGATGGTTGCGACCGCGGTGAGGAGGCGTGTCAGCCGGCGGCGAGAGCGGTGCGGAGGTAGGCGATGGCCTGGCTGATTGCCGCCTGGGCCGCGTGGGTCTCGCGCAGGGCGTTGAGCATGACGAAGTCGTGGATGATGCCCTGGTAGCGGGTGGCGGTGACGGGCACGCCCGCCGTGCGCAGCTTGTTGGCGTAGGCCTCGCCCTCGTCGCGCAGTACGTCGGCCTCGCCGGTGATCACCAGGGCCTGGGGAAGGCCGGTGAGCTGCTCGGTGGTGGCGCGCAGGGGGGCTGGCGGTGATCTCGGCGCGCTGGGCGGGGTCGGTCGTGTACTGGTCCCAGAACCACTGCATCGCGTCGCGGCGCAGGAAGTAGCCCTGCGCGAACTGGTGGTAGGAGGCGGTGTCGAACGCGGCGTCGGTGACCGGGTAGAACAGCACCTGCGCGGCGAGCCGCACGTCGCCGCGCTCCTTGGCCATCAGGGTGAGGGCGGCGGCCATGTTGCCGCCGACGGAGTCGCCTGCCACGGCCAGCCGGTCGGCGTCCAGCCCCTTGGTCGCGCCGTCGGCGACGATCCAGCGGGCGACGACGTAGTTCTGCTCGATGGCGACCGGGTACCGGGCCTCGGGCGACAGGTCGTACTCGGGGAAGACGACCGCGGCGCCGGTCCCGGCAGCAAGCTCGCGCACGAGCCGGTCATGCGTGTGCGCGTTGCCGAACACCCAGCCCGCGCCGTGGATGTAGAGCACGACCGGCAGCACCCCGGAAGCACCCGCGGGCTTGACGACGCGGGCCCGGACCTGGCCGGTCGGACCGCCGGGGACGGTCACCCACTCCTCGTCGACCCCGGGCTCGGCGATCTCCTCGGACTGCACCTCGTCGACCGCCTTGCGGCCCTCGGCGGGTCCCAGGTCGAACAGGTAGGGCGGATTGGCGGTCGCGGCGGCGAACTCGGCGGCGGCCGTCTCAAGGACCGGGGACTGAGGGAGGTAGCTGGTCATGATCGACTCCTTCGCTGTGGAGCCCGGCGGGCTCCTCACATCAGGAAACCTAGTGCACGATTACCTCGTGCACAGTTAGAGCTGAAGAGGGATCGTGCCGGGGTACGATGGAGCGTGCCGTCGGCAGGGCGGTAGCGACGAAGGATCGCACAGCGATGAGCGGGAACGGGAACGGGACACAGGACCAGCGCGGGAGCGAGCATCGCTGGTACTCAACGACCAACTGTGCTTCGCGCTGTACGCGGCCTCCCGCGCGGTGGTCGCGCGCTACCGCCCGCTGCTGGAGGAACTGGGCTGACCTATCCGCAGTACCTGGTCATGCTCGTACTCTGGGAGAACGGCGAGCGTCGATCAAAGACATCGGTTCCGCGCTGCAGCTCGACTACGGCACCCTCACCCCGCTGATCAAGCGACTGGAGAAATCCGGCCTGGTGGAGCGCCGACGCCTGCCCGAGGACGAGCACCGTCCGCGTGACCCTGACGGCCGACGGAGCCGCTCTCAAGGAGCGGGCGCAGACGGTTCCGCAGCGATCGGGAACGCCATGAACCTCGCCCCCGGCGACTTCGACCAGGCCATGCGGATCCTGCGTCAACTGACCGCCAACGTGGCCTCCTCCTGACTCCAGCTCAACCGGCTCCGCACCGGATGGAGCAACGTGGCCATTGGAGGATTGGGTAGTTCTGCTTGATGTCACGGGTCCCGAGGACCGCGACGTCTACGACTCCCGACACCGAAGGGCCTGCTCTGATGCTGCACACCCGGACCACCCCCGCTCAGCGCCGCCGCACCTTCCGTGAGCAGCTCGGCTCCGGTCGGGCTGCGGGTGCCGGGTGCGGTCAACCCGCTGTCGGCGCGGCTGATCCAGGACACCGGCTTCGACGCCGTCTACCTCTCCGCGCGCGGTACTGGCCGCGGACCTCGGACTGCCCGACATCGGGCTGACCACCTCCACCGAGGTCGCTGCCCGGGCCCAGCAGATCACCCGGGCCACCGACCTGCCGGTACTGGTCGACGCCGACACCGGCTTCGGCGAGCCGATGAACGCGGCCCGCACCGTCCAGCTGATGGAGGACGCCGGACTGGCCGGACTCCACCTCGAGGACCAGGTCAACCCCAAGCGCTGCGGCCACCTCGACGGCAAGGCCGTGGTCCCCCGAGAGGAGATGGCCGCCGCCTGCGCGCCGCCACCGACGCCCGCCGCGACCCCGACTTCCTGCTCATGGCCCGCACCGACGCCCGCTCCGTCGAAGGGCTGAGCGCCGCCATCGACCGCGCCAGGGCCTACGTCGACGCCGGCGCCGACGCCCTTTTCCCCGAAGCCCTGGCCGACGAAGCCGAGTTCGAGGCCTTCCGCAAGGCCGTGGACGTACCCCTGCTCGCCAACATGACCGAGTTCGGCAAAAGCCCACTGCTGAACGCCGCACCTGGCCGACCTCGGCTACAACATCGCCCTCTACCCCGTCACCCTGCTCCGCCTGGCCATGGGCGCCATCGAGGACGGCCTGCGCACCATCGCCGCCGAAGGCACCCAGCAGTCACTGCTGCCCCGCATGCAAACCCGCTCCCGACTCTACGAACTCCTCGACTACCAGCAGTACACGCCTTCGACAGCACCGTCCACGACTTCACCCTCCCGCCCGGCGCCTGAACCGACAGCCCGACCCCGACCCCACGCCGGGCACCTGCTCCGATCAGCGGGAGGCCCGGCGGGAGGCGTCGGTGCAGGCGGAGCCACTGGTCCTGCGGCAGCAGGGTCTACGCCGGCGGATGTGGTGCTGACCCACGAGGACGTCCTGGGCCAGCACCACAGGTTCCGCGGCGGTCAAGCCGGTGTGGTCATGGGAACCTCAGCTAACGCCTTCGCACGCTGTGCCCTCGTGAGTGCCCGATGTCGAGGTGCCCGAGGCGCAGTACGTTCCCGCCGGGGCGTTGACCACGTTCCAGATCTTGTCATTGTCCTTGTTCTGGAGCCAGGTGCCGGAGGACGTGGTGCCAGAGCCGTTGGGGCCCGTGAGCGACAGGGTTCCGGTGTACGTGGTGCTCTTCGCCCAGCCGATCACCTGTACGGTGCCGCCCGCGCCTCCGGTCACCTGGATGCAGATGTTGCTGTTGCACCCCTCGGCCTCCATCGGCCGCACCACCGCGGTGGTCGTGTCGGCCTGAGCCGGCAGGGTGCCGAGCGCGGCCGTAGCGGCTCCGGCGGCGATCGCCGCGATGCCGATGCGGCGCACGGTGTTGATGAGGTTCATCTGAGCTCCTTTGGCAGAGTACGGCTACTGAGCGATCGCGGACGGTATGTCCGGTCCAGCTGCTTTGCGCCTCTACGAAAACACCGTGGGCCGCAGATGTCGTGGACTGGAAAACGCTGGAAACGGCTGCTGCCGACCTGCTCCGCCGGCCCACCCAGGAAACGAAGCCCGACCGCTACCTGAACGCCTGCTGCGCCGAGGACGCGGAAGAGCATCCGCCCGAGTCCCCCGAGCCGTCAGGGGGGCCGGACCCTGAATGCCGTCAGGGCTCTTGATCCGGCCTCGTGCCGAGAACTTCCAACAGAATGACCATGACTGATACACGCAGGGGAACATCCGCCGTGAATGAGGAGTTCGAAGGCGAAGCGGGACGACTGCGTTGATCAGGATGTTCCGGCGAGTGCAGTCAGCAGCGCTGCGGCCGCCATCTTCCAGGTACGGGCCTCGGCCATGGTTTCGCGCAGCGCCGCCGCATGGGCGAAGGCCGTGTCCGGATCGCCGAGCACCCTCGCGATCTCGTAGCCCCAGCGGCGGCGGTTGTCGGCCTCGTCGCTGCTCACGGCGACCACGGTCCGGCGATAGGCGGACTGGTCCAGGACCGTCTTGAGAAGCATCCCGAGCCCGCTTTTCTCGCTGACCACGGGTATGCCGGCGGCGATGGCCTCGACGCCCACGAGGCCGAACGACTCGGCGCGGGACGGCATGACCACGAGGGTGGTCTGCTTCAACTCGTCGCTCAGCTCGCCGAGTTCCGTGGTGAACGCGCGGGGCTGACCCGGAAGCGATGGGACGACAGCGCCCGTACCTGGTCGTAGAACCTGGTGTGCGAACCCTCGGGCACTCCGCGCAGGACGAGTTCGACCTCCTCGCCGCCGAGCAGGTCGACGGCTTCCTCCAGGGCTTCGGCTGTGATGTCCAGACCCTTCACCCCGTCGTCGTCAAGACGCCCCTGGATCAGCACCTGGGTCGGGCTGCCGCCGGGCCGGACGGCTGACACGGCCGAGGCGGGGTCAAATCCCGGATCGCACTGATGCGGTGGCGTGGAACTGTGGAAGACCACCTTCTGCCGCTCAGCAGTGCGTAGATCCGCGGGCCGATACCGACCGCGAGCGCCGCGGACTTCAGCAGGTCCAATTCCTCTCTGGTCCGCTTCGCCCGCTCACCGGCGATGTGCCTTGTGCCTGCCTTCTCCCATTCGACCTCGTCGGGGATCGAGTGGACCATGTGGACGCGCCGGGCTCCGGGAAAGTGCTCCTCGACGATGTGTTGGGCATCCGGCCCGGTCACCCGGCCGTGGCCGATGACCACATCCGGGATCACCCCCTCGGGGAGCTTCGGCCGCCGGCTGAGAGCGGTGTCCTCATGGCGCCACGGGACCGGTTCGGCGACCATCACCACGACTCCGCCGGCAGCGGCCAGCATGATCTCCTCGCGGGTGGCCCGCAGGACCACGCAATAGACCTTCGCGCCTGCGGCAGCCATGGCCATGCACAGGTGGCGGTTGACCGTGCTTATCCCGCCCTTGGCCGAGGACCAGTCGGTGTCCAGCGAGAGGATGCACGGAGCGCCCGACAGGGGCGCGGACGCGGCAGGCGCCGCTGCTGCCGCAGGCGCGGTCCGAGACAAGGGAGTCCATTGCTGGTCGCTCCACGCGACGGGCTCGTCCGCCTCCATGGTCTGCCAGGTCTCATCCATATCCCTGATCGCCAGGTCGGGAGTGCTCGCGCTGAGCCGGAACACCACCCCTCCGGGCAACTCGATCTCCATCACCGCCCCCAGGGGCTGCGACCCGGCCAGCCAGGCCCGGGCCGCATCAGCGGTTTGCCGGACCACCTGCTCTCCCAGCGAGGCGGCAGAGCCCACGAAGGCCAGCACCGCGGCGGGTCTGGGGATGGAGGGCAGGGAGACCAGCTCCCCGAGATCGAGGCCCGTGCGCGGCGAGACGTCGGGAAGCGCAAGCCGGGAGACCAGATCTCGACGCCGCTCGGGTTCCACGTCCGGATCGAACCGGGCGACGACGGGAATCGCTACGCTCTGGCTCATGCAGACGATGATGGCACTTCGACATCGGCTGCGCGGACAGTTCTGGCCGAGAGGACCGTCTGATGAGAACTGACATACCCGTACACTCACTGCTCGCCCGGCTGATCGACCCCGGGACTGCCTTCTCCGGACCGGCTTTCGCCGGCCCGGGAGGCTCCGCGACGTACTCGTGTGCTGAGGAGCGTCTGGATCTGGCCCGTCGCGCCTATGCGGCAAGGGACCTGCCTGCTCTTGCCGATGTCTACAAGCAGGAATCCGAGCTGGCGTGGCGGGCGGGCTGTGCCGCTGCGGCCCTTCGGCTGCTGCTCGCCGAGCGCACCACCGCCACGGAACTCGGAGACGAATTCCGGGTGGCGCTGACCACGGTCTACCTCGCCGAACGCCACCGCCTGCACGACGCGTTCACAGTCGCCGAAGCCCTGGACCGAGTGCTGCTTTCCGAGCCACCGAGCCCGGACACGGCCCGGTTCCACGCGGTGGCCTGGCGGGAGATCGGCGCCGTGAAGGAAGTCGCGCGCGCCTATGGGGAGGCACTCGCGGCGCACGCGAGATCCATCGAGGTGTGCCAGGAGTTCGCCGGGCTCCCCGGACTTGTGAGAGCCCATGTCCAGACCCTGCTCGCAAGATCCTCACTTCACCGATTACACGGCTCGTCAGCCGAGGCGCTGCGAGACATCCGCGCGGCCGGTGCCCTCGCCTCCACGCTGCCGGATGATCCGCACATCCACGGCCTCATCGCGCTGCGCACGGGCGGCGTACACCTGGTCATCGGAGACGCCGAGGCCGCGCTGCACGCCTATCGCAGGGCTCAGCAGTTGTTCGAGGGAGTCAGTCTGGTCAATGGGAACATCGCCCGGTTGCGGCAGATCCCGTGCCTGCGCGGCCTGGAGAACAACGCCGAGGCGTTGGAGGTCGCGGACGATCTCGCCGAATACTTCGTGGCCACGGGCGACACCTACCGGCTCGGCCAGGTCCTGCTGGAGCGTGCCGAGGTCCTCCAGGACCTGGGAGAAGCCGGCCAGGTCACCGAGACCCTGGAACGGCTGCGGCCGATCTACGAGGCCGCGGACTCACTTGAGGCTCTGCGCTGGCATCGTCACGTCGCCCGCAATCTGATCGCCACCGGCTCCGATCAGGAGACTGCGGCACGACATCTGCGGATCGTCCTGGAGAACGCCGCACGTGAGGAGCGGCTCGACCTGACCCGGACGTTGCTAGGACTGTTCGACGTGCTCCACCTCTCCCGGCTGGAGGCGGTCGATGACGAATTGCGCCTTGTGGTCAGCCGTGCTGCCCTGATCGCGGCCGAAGTGCAGCGGGAAGAGCTCGACCGGCCGGAGACGCGCTGGGCCATGCACGGCTCGCGCGAAGCGGTGTATTTCGAGGCCATGCGGTTCCATCATGCCCACGGCGACCACGGCTCGGCGGTGCAGATCATGGAGGCCGGGCGCGCGGACGTCCTCAACACCATGCTGACTTCCGACGCACGACCCGGCCCCTCCCGCCTTTCGGACCTGCCCATGATCCAGCCTCCTCCGGCCGCCGGGACCGTTGCCGGCCTGTACGCCGTGGCGCGGGCGACAGCAGCGGCCCTGGGCGGCTCGCGGACGCACCCGCCCGGCCCGCTGCTCCCGCTCCCGGACCCGCTCCCGGATCCGGAGACGCTCGACCGCTTCGGGCAGAACATCATCACGATCCAGATCGCCGAGGACGACTACGGCCGTTGGTGGTCGTACAGCGCCTATCGCCGGGCCGGCTCGACCTGGGAGGTCGAAGTGCGCCCGGCCCCGGCAGCCGTCGGCACGATCTTCAGGACGCTGGTGTCCGGTGGGGAGTTGCCGTCCCGCGGGGTTCGGACCAGCACCCTGGAGGCGCTCGGCTCTGTGCTCCTGCCGCATGACGAGATCTGGCAGACCGGCCTGAGCAGCCCCGGACCGCTCCTGCTGTGCCCGGACCCGCGCCTGTGGCAGATTCCCTATGCCGCGCTTCAGCGCGACGGGGTCCGGCTCGTCCACGTCGCCGAGACGACGCTGACACCCAGTCTGCGCACGACGCAGGTGCTGCGCCGGCGGGCCGAGCGCGCACCGGCCCCGACGCCCGGCTCGGCCGCCAGCATCCTCGACGCCTCGCTGCCGGGCAGCGAGGTCGCCGCCGAGGCGCTCGGCACATGGCCCGGCGGGAGGCGCCCGATCGAGAGCCTGGGCGAGCTGGCAGCCTGCGCGCCGTGCGCCCTGCTCTATGTCAACGCGCACGGGCGCACCTTCGGCGGCGGCGGCGAGCTGCTCGGCACCGGTATCACGCTCCACGGACTGGCCGACGCGCCGCTGCCGAAACTCGTCGTCCTGTCCTCGTGCTGGTCCGGGGCCGCCGAGAGCCGGTACGGCCGCGACCCGTTGAGTCTGGCCGTCGGAGCGCTGATCGGCGGTGCCGACACGGTCATTGCCGGCGCCGGCCCGATCGGGATGCTGGCCTCCGCCCGGATCGCCGCCGACACGCTCGGTCAACTGCGCCGCGGGACCGCCCCGGCCCGAGCCCTGCGCGAGGCGCAGCTGCGGTTCACACAGGAGAACGAGGGGACAAATATATTCGAATGGGGAGGGCTGCGCGTGGTCGGCCTCGGCTAGCTTTCTGTCAGGCGATCAGCGAGGAGGTTGAGGTGTCCGAGACATTCAGACCGGCTCCGCTCTCGGTTCCTACCGCGACAGCCAGCCGGCGACTGGCCGAGGAGCTTACTTCTGCCCTGATGGGCGCTGAACGGCGGGAAGGGCGGTCGATCGACCGTGGGCGGCTGGCCCGGCAGCTGAGCATCTCCCCGGCCAGTCTCTACGCCTATCTGAGCGGTTCCACCGTTCCCCGCGCCGGGTTGTTCGACCGTCTGCTGGAGCAACTCGGAGTGACCGGCCGAGCGGTCGGGCATCTGGCGAGTTTGCGGGACGCTGCCGAGGCCGAGCGGCGTTCACGGCGCTCGAAGACCGTCAGGACTCGAGCCATGCCCTCCCCCGGCAGTTGCCCGCCGCCACGTCCGGGTTCGTCGGGCGCCGGGCCGAACTGCGACGGCTCGACGCCATGGTCTCCGACGCCGGACGCGGCAGTCCGATAGCGGTGGTCTGCGGAACGGCCGGCATCGGCAAAACCTCGCTGGCCGTCCACTGGTCGCACCATGTGGCTGACACGTACGCGGACGGTCAACTCTATGTGGACCTGCGCGGATTCAGCGGCGGGCCGCCGGTCGAGCCCGGTACGCCTGGACGCCTTCCCTCCTCGCGCTCGGCCTGGACCCCACGGCCATCCCACCGGACACCGACGCCAAGGCTGCGCTCTTCCGGAGCCTGCTGGCCGACCGCAGCGTCCTGGTCGTCGTGGACAACGCGCGCTCTGCGGAACAGGCTCGCCCGCTCCTGCCCGGTGTGCGGACCTGCCCGGCCTGGTGACCAGCCGCGACCGCCTCGACAGTCTCGTCGTGCGGGAAGGCGCTCGGGTGTGTCGCTGGACGTGCCTCTCGGCCAGGAGTCGCTGACCATGATCGGCCTGCGGATCGGACCAGCCGGGTGGCGGGAAACTGTCCGCCATCCAGGAACTGGCGCGGATCTGCGCCGACTGCCGCTGGCGCTCGGGGTGGTCGCCGCCCGGGCCGAAAGCACCGAGTCTCTGGACACCTTGGTCAGTGCACTGCGCGAGGAGGACTCGCAACTGGATGCGCTGAGCGCCCGGAGCAGGATCTCGATTTACGGACTGTCTTCCACTTCCTACGCCGAGCTGCCACCGGAGGCGGCTCGGCTTTTCCGACTCCTGGGTCTCCATCCGGGACCCGAGATCGACGTCCATGCCTGCGGCGCGTTGCTGGACGCGGCCCTTCCGGTCCGCAGCCTGCTCGACACCCTGGTGGGCGCCCATCTCGTCGTCGAACGGATTCCGGGCAGGTTCGTCCTGCACGACCTGCTGCGCGCCTACGCCGCGGAAGTGGCAGACCGCGAGGAATCCGTCCAGGAACGACGGGCCGCGCTGGAGCGCCTGTCCGCCCACTACCTCTCCATCGCTGAATCGGCGGACCGCTTCCTCGGACCGATGGCCATGATGTCGGCACGTACAACCGAGCAGACCTGGACATGGCCCGGGCCGCAGATCACCTCGTACGAGAGCGCGTTGGCCTGGTTCGACAGCGAACTGTCCACGCTGGTCGGTATTCTGCGCGCGGCTGCCGAGCAAGGTCTCGAACCCTACGCCTGGCGAAAGCGCAGGCGTGTACCGTTTTCACACGGCGATCTGGTCACCGGGCGCTCCGGGCGCAGATCCACCGCATCGCGCTCGACGCGGCGACCCGTCGGCACGACGTCGCGGCCCGTGCGACCGCGGAGCGGCAACTCGGCGACGCACTCGCCCGCCTGGGACGTTCGGATGAGGCGCTCGCGCTTGTGCACACCTCCCTGAGCAGGAGTCTGGCGGGTAAGGACGAGCCCGCGATACGGCACGCCCGACTCTCCCTCGTCAGGATCCTTGAGTCGACCGGACACCATCGCGGAGCCCTCCACCACGCGCAGGCGCGTTGCGTTCAGCCGAGGCGGACTGCGATCCGCCGGCACTGGCCGATGCGCTGACGGCCGTCGCCAAGCAACACGCGAAACTCGGAGACGCGGCGAAGTCGCTGCCGGTGAGCCGGAGGCGCTCACGCTCTACATACGGCAAGGGCATGTGGAAGGGGAGGCGGACATCCTTCTCAGCATCGCTTCCGTCGAATTCCAGCTGGGAAACCACGGTCGCGCCGCGAGGCGATCCGGCGGTCAATCGCCCTGGATCGCATGCTCGGCGATCGCTATTGGGAGGCGCACGCTCTCGACCAACTGGCCGACATCCTTCTGGCGAGCGGCCATGCGCAGCAGGCGAACAGACATCGGACGGAGGCCCTGGGCATCCTCGACGATCTCCGCCATCCCACGCCGGTACCCTGCGGTCCAAGTACAACCGTGCACCGTCTGATGATGTGCCGTCGCCTTCGCCCGCGGCCGACCTGGCCTGCGATGCCTAGAGCCGGTTTCCTCAGGGGTGGTGCACACGCAGACAGCGGCCGCTCTCTCGTGCTTCATGACCCGGCGTCGCGAAGCGTGGAGAACGGCCGCCTCCGCTGTCCTGGGATCCCGGGATCAGCAGGTCGGGTGACCAGCGGGAGCAGGCATCAAGCCAGGAGCACCGTCCAGGTCAGGCGCTACCCTGCCTGAGGGGTACAGTCCGCCGGCGGTGGCGCACCGGTGGGCCAGGCCATGCCGAGGAAGATCGAGGTGCGCCCGTTGTAGCTGATCATGGGTACTGCCTTGTCCCATGGGTTGCCACCGTTGTCCAGGCAGATCCAGCCGCTGGCGCCGTCGACCCGCAGTTCCGCGTGCAGGTTCTGCCACTCCTGGCCGACCGCGGCCAGCGGCGGCGGCAGGAACTGGCCGCTGACGTGAGCGTGATCCAGCGCCTGTACGGCTGTCCACACGGCATCGTGAGCGATGATCGTCTGGCCGTCGGAGAGGTCCGACCGGCCGAGTGTGAGGCCTGACGCGCTGATCGCGTCGAGGAACGCCTGGTAGTCGGCGGTCGATCCACCGGTGGCCGGCACCGGGGCCTTGGTCCAGGCATCGGGGAACGCCAGGGCCGCGTACTCCAGGGTGATCCCGCCGAAGTCCGCGGGTTCAGCAGCTTGTCACTGGCCAGATGGGAGGCGTCGTCCCCGGTGAGGACGATGAACTTGCGTTCTGGGCAGCCCTGTCCCAGGGCGTTGAGGAACTGCCGCAGCTGGACGTGCCGCCCGGCGAAATAGATGAAGCGCGGTTCGGCCATGCAGATGTTGAGGACCTTCTGGTCGAACTGGTTCTCGGTGTCGCCGTCCTGGGAGATGTCCTCGGGTGAGGTGAACTGCACAGGCTGGGCCATCCCGGCACCCAACTGCTTGCTGATCGCCTCCTTGAGGGTGGTGATGTAGTCGTCATCGGTGCGCGTGTCCTCGACCACCATGGCCTGGCTCGAATTGACCTTGGCGAACCGGGCGAGGGCCGCGGCCTCGGAGCCGTTCGTCACGGACACCCTGGCCAGTCCGGGGAAGGGCTGGCTGTTCGCGGTGTTGGCGATGGTGTCCGCGGTGATGGTTCCGCCCACGACCGGGATCGGGTCGGGCAGGTGGGTGAGCCAGTGCACCTCGGCCTGGGTGTTCTGGGTGCTGTCCTCGATCCCGGCGACCACCCGCAGGTAGTCCGGCGCGCCGGTCATCGCGTCCAGCTGACGGTCGACTGTCAGCCAACCCGAACTGTCCGAGCCCGGGTTCGCCAGCACCAGACGGATCTTGGGCACGGTGTTGTCGTCGAGATTGTCCGCACGGTACTGGGCGACGTAGGCCCCTTGGACCGCGTGCAGGATCTCTGCCTGAACGGATCCGTCGCTGGAGGTCATCGGCATCAGCAGGCCGATGGTGGCCGGATGCTCGCCGGCCACGGCCTGGTTCTGTTTGAGGATCTCCCCCTCGACCGCCTTCAGCTCCGGGCGAAGATGTACTGTCCGTCGGTGACCCCTCGCATTCCGTGCTGCCCAGCGACGGCCGGGCCACGCCGGTCCCGCAGGAAAGGTCGGGCGGCGGCGGGGCGCGGGGTTGGCGAGGTGTAGCCGCCGAACGCCAGCGCTGCCGCCAGCACCACGGTCATCGTCCCGACCCCCGCCTTACGGCCCGGGGTGTAGGTGATCCAGTACCACACCGATTGGTACCACGGCGTATTCACCGGCGGTCACTTCCTTCGTCCAGCCAACTGCTGTCCTGTCGCCAGCCGCGCAGCGCGGCCGGCCAGTTCCTGCGTGCTTCGAACAACTCGCGTGCGCCCGCGCGATGCTGCGTGGACAGGAAGTTCAACTCGTTGGAGAGCTGGTCCAGTACATCCTCTTCCGGTGCCACGAGTACGTCGGACAGGTACCAGGCGGCGTGCAGCAGCCGGTACACGGAACGGTGGACCGTGGAGGCCGTGTCCAGCCCCAGCGAGGGGTCGTGCTGGTCCGCGCCGAAGGCGGAGGCGCGACGCCGGTCGCTGCCCGGCGGTCCCACCGGACCGGGCGCCTCGGCGATCCAGAACAGTGCCCGCAACCAGGACTGTGCGTCGGAGGTCGCGAAGCTGGCCTGGAGCCGGTCCACCACCTGGGCCGACTGCCCCAGGCTGAGGCAGTGGTAGAGGCGCGTGGGCTCGCGCTCGGCCCAGGAGAGCGCCGCCGGGCGGCCCGCAGTGGTCGCGCAGGCTCTCCTGCACCTCGGTCCAGGTGGGTTCCGTGTAGGCGCTGTTCGCGTGAGTGCGCTCACGCAGGCTGCGCAGCAGCAGGGTGCGCAGGAAGCGGTCGCCGATGAAGTAGCCGTCACCGTCGCGCCAGCCCTGGCTCCGCAGGAACTCCTCCATGTACAGCACCGCGTCGGCGCCCGCGTCCGGCTCCAGGTAGCGTTCCGCCAACGCGCGGGCTGATTCGACGCTTCGCGCGGGCGCGAAGGTGGTCAGTTGGGACCTGATGGCCGAGTCCGGGATCAGTCGCTCCAGCAGATGGGGCACTACGGGCGACTCGGTGCGTCCGCTGACCGGCTCCGCTGCCGGATGGATGACCTTCAGGTCCAGCAACGAGGCCGGGTCGAACCGGTATCCGGGCCGGGGGCCACACGGCCGCCGGGCGAGGCCTCGCGCGTTCCGTCGACCAGTGCAGTCACGGCTGCGGCCGCCAGTGTGCTGAGGCCCAGCGGAATCCCGGCGCTGAAGCGGTGGATGATCTGGGGAAGGGTCCCCGGAACATGTCGTCAGGTGTGGCCCGGGATCCGGAGAGCTGGGCGTCGAGCTGCCGGTCGAGGATACGCACGGTGTCCCGGACCGACAACGGGGTCAGCTCCACGACCAGCAGTGCCGTGTCGGGGCTGTCCCCGGTGCGTCTCCACTCCCACCGGGGTGGGAAGTCGGTGACCGCGATCCGCTGGACGGCTGCCGACCGGCGGCCCGGCACGGCGGCCGCGGTTGCGATCAGCACCAGGGGTCGTGGTGCTGGGCGCGGCCGTGGCCAGGGGACCTGTTCTCCAGGACCAGATCGAGGAAGCGCGGACCCGCTGGTGCGGCATCGAGGTTGTCGAGCAGGAGCAGCGGGCGCCGGATGCGGTTGAAGCGGTGTTCTGCTGCCCGAGCGCGTCGGTGAGGTCGGCCAGGAAGGACGCCACCAGCTCGCGTTCGGCGCTCTCCCGGAAGGCCCCGCCGGTGTGGTAGTCCCGCGCAGTGATCAGAAGGCTCTCGTAGCTGTTGCCCGGCAGGTCCCGCCGGTGGTCGGCCCACCAGTGCAGGGCTCTGTCCCGGTGCTTGTGTGCGAACTCCGCCCCGGACTTCGTGAAGACCTTGACGCTCGCCTTGATGAAGGCGTCTATCGGAAAGGGCGCCACGCTTCCGGCCAACTCGGCCAGTACCTCGCTGACCCACTCGTCCACGTTGTCGCCGTGGTGTCCGCGCTCCAGGATCCTGCCGACCCCGGGACGGGCCCGGTCCAACAGCGCTCTGGCCTGGTCGGCTGTCAGATACTCGCCCGGTTCCCACAGCGACAGCGCGAGCAGTCCCAACTCCAGTCGGCTGAAGGCGACCCGCCGGGTGTGCCGGATACCCAGTCCCAGCTCCCAGACGGCGTCGCTCAGTAATCGCAGCAGCGGCGACTGCGCGTCGCCGAAGGCCTGGCCGCCCTCCGAAGCGGAATAGTGGCGAGGAGCTGCCAGGTCCAGGTAGGCACGCGGAGCGCCCCCCGTATGCCTCCGCGATCCGACGGAGCACCGCGGTCTTCCCCATGCCGCGGCCCCGGTGAGCAGCAGGACGGGGATGTCGTCATGGCGTGGGAGTTTGATGCGTTGTTCGCGGGTGAGCGCCAGTCCGACGAGCGACGACACCCGGTCGAGAAAAGCATCGCGGTCGTACAGCACCTGTGTCCTGACCTGAGTAGATGTCAAATATATTGTGTAGAACGGGAAAAGAGTATCCGTTGCGGCCGGGTGTGCGAGGCGGAACGGCAGGCTCCCCACCCACCGCCGGGCCGCGGCTCGCTGATCGATCGGCCCATGGCCGCTCGACCGCAGCCGTCAACTGGCCCGGCCTTCCCCGAAGACCACCAGCAAGGGAGTCGACCTGATCGCACCCCGAGGGCAAAAGGCCAGCTCAGGAGGGCCTTTCAGTCGCCCTGTTCCTCGTAGGTGGCTTGTGGCCCGGAGCCGCATCCGCGTCCGCCGTCCACGCGTCCCAGCGGGTCGGTGGCGCCCGATCGCGGGCGGGCCGCCGGGGGAATCGGCAGGAGCCCCTGGAGGACCCTGCCGCCTGTCGACCGGCGGCAACATCAACGCGGGGAGCTTCGAGAGACGGGGTACCCTTCCCCTCCGAGCTGGTCCAGGATGGTCTGAGCGAGGGCCCGATCGTGCCCGGTGGGGGTGCGGGGTGTCCCTGGAACATGAGGTGTACGGCGGTGACAGCTCTGCGTATGCGTATGCGCACCCTCTTAGCCGTGACCTGCCTGCTGCTCTCTGCGACCGGTGTCGCGGCCTGTAGCGGCAGCAGCAGTGCACCGGGCCAGGGCGGTGGCGACGCCGGATCCGGTTCGGTCCCGGGATCGATCGAGGCGGCTCTGAAGTCGACCCCGCAGACGAGCTGGGACTCCTCGTACGTGGAGTTCGGCGCGGATGCGGATCTGGTCGCGCTCAACGGCGGCGGAGAGCGGTACAACGGGCCTTGGCCCCTGCTCGGCTGGGGCGACGAGAACCTCGCGGCGTACGCCCAGCCGGAGGGCCTGCTCGATTTCGGCTTCGACCCGAACAAGGAGTCGGCCGCGGTGACCTTGGGCCTCCCGCCGAACACGGTCACGGCGGCCTGTACGGCACCTTCGATACGTCGACGGTGGGCGCGAAGCTCGCGGCGCTGGGCTTCAAGCAGCAGTCTGGCCGACGGCGGCCAGATCTGGACGACCGCCGCCGACAGCACGCTGGGCACGAACGACTCCTTGAACGCGATCGGAAGAACGTGTTCTACCTGAGCTCGGGCCGCGTCATCTACGGAGGTTCGACCAGCGAGGTCAAGGCGGCGGCCGCGTCGGTGAGTTCGCCGATCGCCGCGAACCCCGAGCTCGACCAGCTGGCCCGCTGCCTCGGCACGGACCAGGTCTCGATGATCAGCCCGTCCGGATCGGCGGCGAACCCCGCGACGGTCGGGATCGGCGACCGGATCACGTCCGCGACGGACGTCACCTTCACCTTCTGCGTGCCCGCGGGCAGCGCAGCCGCGGCGCAGTCGCTCGCGTCCGCGTGGGCGCAGCGGGTCGCGACGCTCAAGTCCAGGAGAACAGGCGAGCCCTGGTCCGCGGAGCTGACAGACCCGGCCGGCACGGTCCTCGGCGGCTCGGCGGACGTCGTACAGCTCACGGCGAAGCCGAAGGCGGGCGCGAGCAGCTCCAACCTGATCATCGAGGCTCTACAGACCGACGACCTTGCTCCGCTGCTCGCGCCGTCCTAGGCCGTTTCTTTTGAATCGAGTGGTCGTTGGTCCGGTTGTACCGTTATCTGATGTGCAGTGGGCGCGGATTGAGCCGTTGCTGCCGGACCGTACGCCCCGGCGCGGGCGGGCAGTGGCGTGTTCGGGCGGCCTGACTACTGCGATCCACCTCGCAGGCGATCCGTGCTCACCTGCGGCGACGCGGCATCCGGGCAGTGATCCCCATACGACCGCAAGGCCGGACTCCGCCTCCGAGGATCGATCAGGTGGCTGAAGCTCCTCACCTCAGCCACCTGATTCAGATCCCAACAGCTCCTGGGCCGTAGAGCCTTCGTTGATCAGGCCATCGAGGCCCGGGGCTGGGCCCGGGCCGTTCTCGGGTGCTTGAGCGGTCCGTCAGCCGCCGAAGGCGCTGTTGCTGCAGCCCATCGTTGAGCCCAGAGAGGTGGACTGGCCGCCCGGGCTGCCCTCACCGTTGACCGCGTTGCCGGCCAGGCCGTTGCCGATGCCGACTCTCCCAGGACGTCGGCGTTCGTGTCGTGCGACTGGCACGAGGTGCTCTGCCGCACAGTGACGTCCGCGCCTGCGCACGAGGCGGAGGCGATTCCGGATCCGGTGAAACCAATGATGCCGAGCAGCGCGGCCACGACGGCCGCCTTGTGAAGCTTGCGCATGTGTTCTCCAAGTGTCAGGGACAGGCCTATGGCAGACCCACACATTTCGGACAGTAGAAAGGCTAGTGGCCGTGCGCCGCCAACACTCGCAACGGCTCGTCCCGAAACGGGACGTCAAAGAGTGCGGCTCCGAGCAGCAGCGGCTGCGCGGCGGGGACATCGGCGTGCTGCTACGGACGGCAGATCGCCGCCTCGCTGCTGCCGGCCCTGGACGCGGGGTCAGACCCTCCCGCTCGCCCGCGTCGACCTCGGCCAGTCCGGCCCAGTCACGCACCGCGGTCTCGGTCAGCTCGAATTCCCTGGCCACCCGGCCGACCGAGCGATCCCCGCGTCGGCACAGGCTCGACGATCTCGGCATCAGCCGTTGAGCGGCCCGTGCCAACGTGCCTCACGTCCGGACACCTCGCAGACCGCAGGTGCCGCCGAGACCCGGGCGCTCGCCGCTGCGGAGGCACCCCCTCCCGTGACTACAGGGCGCGGCAGTCCGGGCCGGGCCGCGCACATGGGTGAAGTGCACGGCCGGTATCCAAGGGCCAGCGACGGTATTGACGCGCCGGTCACGCCGGCCGCGCCGGTCGTTCGACACACGTTCGGACGATGCGGGCCGCGTGGCGAGCGAAAGCAACCAGGTCTTCTGATTAGTCTCGCCCCAGGCGGACTGGTCATCAGCGGCATGCCCGGCCCAAGCTTCCCGCCGATCCATGTCAGGGGTACACGTCAGCGAGGTGCGGGCGGTCGCGACCTCCGGCTTCACCTGAGAGGACCCTGTGCCAGAGGACCGTGTGCCAGTTGACCCGGCGCCAGGAGACCACGGCCGGCGGACGCTGCTCCGCGCCCTGACCGGAGGCGGCGCCCTCGCAGCGCTGACCGTTTCGGCCCGGCCCGCCCGCTCTTCCGCGGCCCAGCCCATGCCTGGCGCCGGCACCCGCGTGGGCGCCTTCGCGGCCGACGCGTTCAGACCGAGCGGCAGGGTGCGCGAGTACTGGGTCCAGGCCGAGTCCTTCGAGCACAATGTGGTGCCGAACGGCCGTGACGGCATGACCGGCCGGCGCTTCACGCCCGATCAGACCACCTATTGGGCCGTCGGCTTCCGTGCGTACACCGCCGGCTGGTCCTGCCCCTCGACGCCGACCTCAGCCCGCAGGGCGTCGGCGCCAACAGCGGGATCCCTGGTCCGGTGCTGCGCGCGGAGGTGGGTGACGTCATCCGGGTGCACTTCCGCAACATGGACGAGCACTACCGATGGCCGCACAGCATGCACCCGCACGGTGTGCGGTACGACCGTGCCAACGACGGCGCCTGGCTTGCCGACGACCCGCACGAGCCGGGCACGGCCGTGGCCTATGGCTCCAGCTACACCTACACCTGGTTCTGCAGCGCCAGTTCCGTGGGGACGTGGCCCTACCACGACCACTCGCTGCCGCAGAGCATCGCGGCGTCGGCACACGACGGGGCGAAGCCGCCGGCCGCGACTGGCGAGGTCATGGAGATCGGCGCGGAACTCGGCCTGTTCGGTGTGCTCGCCATCACCGACGAGCACACCGCCGAAGCGGATCGGGAGTTCGTCCTGTTCCTCCACGACGCCTCCTCCTTCGACGTCCCGTCACTGGCACATCCGTTCGACATGTTCAACGGCGGTGCCTTCATCGACAACACCCCGACCTTCAGGGCGAAGAGCGGTGACCGGGTGCGCTGGCGGATCGCCTCGCTCGGAAACGACTTCCACGTCTTCCACCTGCACGGTCACCGTTGGCGGGGCCCCGCAGGCTGGGTGGACTCGGAGCTGCTCGGGCCGTCCACCACGCTGACCGTCGAGTACACCGAGGACAACCCCGGTCACTGGATCTACCACTGCCACGTCAACGAGCACATGATGGGCGGCATGGTGGGTCGCTACCTGGTCGCCGAATGACCGACCGCCGGCGTCAGCCGCGGCAGAGCACGGCGGCGAGCACATCCCGCAGGACGCGCTCCGGATCGGCGTCGGAAGCGGACGAGCGCCACGCCACGAAACCGTCCGGCCGGACGAGAACCGCCCCATCGGCCGTCGTGCCGTGCAACTGCGCCCAGTCCGGTCCCGGTTCAGGGGCCAGATCGTGCTCCGGTTCCGTGCCCACCTGGTAGGAGACCAGGAGGAACCCGTCCCGCTCGGCCAGACGCCGGCCTGCGGCATGCCAGGCACCGGCCTGCGGCCCGCTGAGCAGCACCGGGGACTGCTCGTACAGGTCCAGCGTCGACAGCCGGACACCGGCGTGCCGCACCCACATGTGCGGCGCCCGGCCACCGGGCTCCGCGACGGGCCGGAAGTCCTCCGGGACGACCGGTCCCTCGTCCGGGGCGCCCACAACCGCTCCGGCGGTGTAGCGGTAGCCCAGGACCACCGCGAGCATGCCCGCCTTCCGGCCGCTGCTGGGGCTGACGTCGTATCCAGGGTGCTGGTGTTCCGCGGAGCGGTCCGCGGCCCGAGCGCTCGTCGCCTGCGCCACCGGCCGCCGTTCGGCGTCGTACGTCGCCAGCAGTGCCGGGCCCGCCCAGCCCTGGAGCACCGCGGCGAGCTTCCAGGCGAGGTTGTGTGCGTCCTGGATCCCGGTGTTGGAGCCAAACGCTCCGGTCGGGGACATTTCGTGGGCCGAGTCACCGGCCAGGAACACCCGGCCTTCGCGGTAGCGCTCGGCCACTCGCTGGGCGGCGTGCCAGGGCGCCCTCCCGGTGATCTCCACCTCCAGCTCGGGCACGCCGGTCGCGGTGCGGATGAGTGCCACGCACCGCTCGTCGGTGAAGTCGTCCAGCGTCTCCCCGCGGTCGGGCCGCCAAGGCGCATGGAACACCCATTCCTGCTCGTTGTCGACGGGCAGCAGGGCCCCGGGACTGCGCGGGTTCGTCAGATAACAGACGATGAAGCGGCGGTCCCCCACCGCGTCGGCGAGCCGCTTGGCTCGGAAGGTGACGCTCACGTTGTGGAACAGGTCACCCGGTCCCTCCAGGCCGATGCCGAGCCGCTCGCGGACCGGACTGCGCGGTCCGTCCGCGGCCACCAGGTAGTCCGCCCGAACCGTCCGGCTCTCCCCTGTCCCGTAGGTCCTGACCACGGCCGTCACGCCCTCGTCGTCCTGCTCGAAGGAGACCAGTTCGGTTCCGAACCGGATGTCTCCCCCGAGCTCGCGTGCGGCGCGCAGGAGCACGGGTTCGAGGTCGTTCTGGCTGCACAGGCACCATCCTGTGGGGCTGAGCCGGGACAGCGACCCACCCGGGTCGATTTCCTTGAACAGCCATTCCTGCTCCCCGCCGTCAGGGTCTCGGCCTGCAGGATTCCGTGGTTCCCGGCCAGCACCGATGCGGCCTCGCGGATCCCGGGCTCCACCCCCGCCGTGCGGAAGAGTTCCATCGTGCGCACGTTGTTGCCGCGCCCCGCGGATGGTGCGAGGTCCGGGTGTGCCGCTCCACGAGCAGGTGGTCGATGCCGAGGCGGCCGAGGAACAGCGAGGTGGACAGCCCCACCAGCGAGCCGCCGACGACAAGGACGGGCACGTGATCGGTTTGCGGCGTCATGATCTCTCCTGGGGACTGGCGGGTGTCGCCGCGGATTCGACACGGCTGTATGGCTATCCCCAGCAGACGGCGGCCCGACCGGAACATCACCCGTTTGAACCGCGTGTCGCGCCGTCCTCGTTGCGAGACGCCAGCATGGAGGCCATGTGAGCCATGCATGGTGCGCGCACGAGCGGTATGACCCGCCTGGCCGCCCACGTCCGCCGGTCGCTCGCTTCGGCGCACAAGGCCCGCAGGCCGGCATTCACCGCGCGATCGAGAGGAACACCCACCGTGACGTCCCTGGATGACCACCAGGCCCCGCCCATCGCCGTCGAGACGTCCAGACTGCGTGTCGTGCTCCTGCTGGACGTCCTCGACGGCCACCAGGAGCAGTTCCTGGACGCCTACGAGCAGATCCGGCACCAGGTGGCATCGGTACCCGGCCATGTCAGCGACCAGCTCTGCCAGTCTCTTGGGAACTCCTCCCAGTGGCTCATCACAAGCGAGTGGGAGAGCTCCGAGCCGTTCCTGGAATGGGTGGACAGTGCTGCCCACCGCAAGCTGGTGGAACCCCTCCACAGCTGCGTGAACGACACCAGGTCGCTGCGGTTCGTCATCGCCCGGGAGACGCCCGACCTCTCGTCCGCGGCCAAGGATCCCATCCGGTCCGCAGGCCGCCGTCAGCGTACCGGCGCGTCCGGAGAGCCGCGGGAGCACGGCCTCGACCCGTTGCCCGCTCCTCCGCTGACCAGCGGCGGTGTCGTCCGGCACGCGATCACGTTCACGGTCAAGCCTGGCAGCGAGCGGACGGTGGCCGGGCTCCTGGCCGACTACCGGGCCCCCCAGGCCCGGGTCGACGAAACGACACAGCTGCTGCGCACCTCGCTCTTCATGTGCGGCAACCGGGTCGTCAGAGCCGTGGAGGTGAGCGGCGACCTGGGCAACGCGCTGCGACATGTCGCCACCCAGCCCGGGATCAGAGCCGTCGAAGAGGCCATCAACCCCTTCCTGGAGGAGGCCCGCGACCTGAGCGACGCCTCGTCCGCGCGAGCGTTCTTCGCCCGCGCCGCCCTCCCAGCGGTACACCACATCCTGGCGGATCCCGCGACCGGGCCGAGGGGCGAGAGCATCCGCCACGCTTTCCTGTACCCGGTCCGGGCGAACCGAGGCGCCGCCGCGGCGAGCCTGCTCGCCGAGCTGGACAACTCCGCGGTCGCGGATCCACAACAGCCGTTGACGAGCAGCACCGTGTTCCTCCGCGACGACGTTCTGGTCCGTGTGGTCGACCTGCGGGCGGGCGGCGCCCTGTCCAGGTTGCTCCCCGCATGAAAGGCACCGCGGCCGAACTGGCCCGGCTGCTCGACCACGGCGAGAGCCGGGACCCGGCGTCCGAGGAGGACTTCGGGCTCCATCTCGGCGGTCGGCCGATGGATCCCGTCACCGACCGCAGGGCGGAGCGCCCCTGAACGCGGAGCGCACGCATCCGGCCCCGGCCCCCGCAGCCCCGAAAGGGAACAGCCATGACCTCTCAGACGCCCCGCATCGTGCACCTTGAGGACACGCAGCCCAACCGCCGGCGAGGCGGGGACCTGCGGGCTCTGCTCACCCCCGCAACCGTGGGCTCGACCAGCGGCTTCATGGGTGTGGCGCTCATTCGTCCCGGTGAACGGATCGGCGAGCACTACCACCCGTACTCCGAGGAGTTCGTCTTCGTCGTCAGCGGATCCCTGGAAGTGGATCTCGACGGTGTCAGCCACCCGCTCCAGCCCGATCAGGGCCTCATGGTCCCCCGCGACGTCCGGCACAGGTTCCGCAACGTGGGAGACACCCAGGCCCGGATGGTCTTCCATCTGGGGCCGCTCGCGCCCCGCCCGGAGCTCGGCCATGTGGACACGGAGGACGACATGGACAGCGCGACCGTGGCGGACCGGTGGGGGGCGAAGCCGTGACGAGGCGGGTGGCGGTGACCGGATTGGGCGTGGTCGCCCCCGGCGGCATAGGCATCCCCGCGTTCTGGGACCTGCTCACCTCAGGGAGGACCGCGACCCGGGGCATCACGCTGTTCGACCCGGAAGACTTCCGCTCGCGGATCGCCGCAGAGTGCGACTTCGACGCAGAGGCCTGCGGACTCCACCCGGAGCAGGTACAACGTGCCGACCGCTACGTACAGTTCGCGCTGGCGGCCGCCAATGAGGCGATCCGCGACTCAGGGCTCGAACTGACGACGGAGGATCCCTGGCGGATCGGCGTGTCCCTCGGGACAGCTGTGGGCGGGACCACCCGGCTGGAGCACGACTACGTGGCGGTCAGCGGCTCGGGCGACCTCTGGGAGGTGGACCCCGGGGGGCCGGCCCGCACCTGCACAGGGCGTTCTCGCCCAGCGCACTGGGCTCCGAGGTGGCCGAGTTCGTCGGCGCCTACGGCCCCGTGCAGACCGTGTCCACGGCTGTACCTCGGGACTGGACGCGGTCGGCCACGCCTTCCACGCCATCGCGGAGGGGAAGGCCGACCTGATCGTCACCGGGGCCGCGGATTCGCCGATCACACCGATCACCGTGGCCTGCTTCGACGCGATCAAGGCGACCTCGACCCGAAATGACGACCCCGCGCACGCGTCCCGCCCCTTCGACGCGGACCGCGACGGATTCGTCCTGGGAGAGGGGCAGCCGTGCTGGTTTGGAGGAGCTGGAACACGCCCGCGCCCGCGGTGTCCCGGTCTATTGCGAGATCCGGGGCTTCGCCAACTTCGGCAACGCCTATCACATGACCGGTCTCACCACCGAGGGCCGGGAGATGTCCCAGGCCATTGACAACGCCCTGGCGCAGGCCGGGCTCAGCCCGACCGAGGTGGACTACGTCAACGCCCACGGCTCGGGAACGAAGCAGAACGACCGCCACGAGACGGCGGCCGTGAAGAGATCGCTGGGCGAGCACGCATACGCCGTTCCGATGAGCTCGATCAAGTCCATGGTCGGACACTCCCTGGGCGCCATCGGCGCGATCGAACTGGTCGCCTGCGCACTGGCGATCGCCCGGGAGTAGTCCCGCCGACCGCCAACTACCGGAAACCGGACCCGGACTGCGACCTCGACTACGTGCCCGGGACCGCACGCACCCGAGCGCTGCGGACGGTCCTGTCAGTGGGCAGCGGATTCGGCGGCTTCCAGTCCGCAGTCGTACTCGCACACGCTGAGAAGGAGACGTCATGAGCGGCCGGATTCCGGGAACGGAGCACCGGCGGGCGGTGGTGACGGGTCTCGGCGTCGTCGCACCAACGGCATCGGCACCGAACCCTTCTGGAAGGCGGTGCAGGAGGGGGTGACCGTGCTCGGCCCGGTCACCCGTGCAGGCTGCACCCACCTGCCGCTGCGCGTCGCGGGCGAGGTCAGCGATTTTGACCCGGACGGGCTGATCGAGAGCCGGTACCTGGTCCAGACCGACCGCTTCACGCACTTCGCCATGGCCGCGGCCGATTTCGCCCTCGCCGACGCGCAGTTGGAAACCGACGAACGCAGTCCCTACGCCATCGGCGTGGTGACTGCTGCCGGCTCCGGCGGCGGCGAGTTCGGACAGGGCGAACTCCAGCATCTGTGGGGCCAGGGACCGCACTTCGTCGGCCCCTACCAATCCATCGCCTGGTTCTACGCCGCGAGCACCGGCCAGATCTCCATCCGGGGCGGCTTCCAGGGCCCGTGCGGAGTGGTGGCCAACGACGAGGCCGGTGGCCTGGACGCGATCGCGCAGGCATGCCGGTCGATCCGGCACGGCACGGACGCGATCGTCGTCGGCGCCACCGAGGCACCGCTGGCTCCCTATTCGGTCGTCTGCCAGCTCGGCTACCCGCAGCTCAGCCTCGCCGGGGATCCACGGCACGCGTACCTTCCCTTCACCGAGGACGCCTGCGGCTTCTCCCCGCCGAAGGCGGCGCGATGTTCGTGCTGGAGGACGAGACCGCCGCGCGCCGCCGCGGTGCCCGGATCCGAGCCGTGGTCGCCGGACACGCCGCGACCTTCGCCGGCACCTCGGACTGGAAGCGGTCCAGGGAAAGCCTCACCCGGGCGATCCAGGGCGCCCTGGACGAAGCAGACTGCCGCGCCGAGGACGTGGACGTGGTGTTCGCAGACGCCCTGGGAGTGCCCGAGGCCGACCAGGCCGAAGCCCTGGCGATCACCGACGCTCTGCGCGCACGCGGCGGAAGCGTCCCGGTGACGGCGCCCAAGACCGGCTTCGGCCGGGCATACTGCGCGGCCTCGTCCCTCGATGTCGCAGCAGCCGTGCTCGCCCTGGAACACGGCGTGATCCCACCGACACCCAACATCACGGATGTGCGCCACGATCTGGATCTCGTCACCGGCCACGCCCGCCCGGCCGACCTACGGACCGCACTGGTCCTCAGCCGGGGACTGATGGGCTGCCATTCGGCCCTGGTACTGCGCCACGGCTCCGAGACGCACGCCTGACCCGTCCCGCACCCGCACCCGCACCCGCACCCGCACCCAGCGAGGAGACACCCGATGAACGGTCCGGTCACCTACGAAGAACTCGCCTCACTCATGAAGGCCCGGGCAGGGCTGTCCGTCGACCAGACGGAGCTGGAGACCCGACACGACTTGCTGTTCGAGGACTTCGGCCTCGACTCGCTGGGCCTGCTGGGCATCGTCTCCGAGCTGGAGAACCGCTACGGCCAGACGATCGGCAACGAAGCGGAGACCTGCAAGACCCCGAGCGAATTCCTCGACCATGTCAACGCACAGCTGAGCCAGGGAGCCTGAGATGACCGGACACACCGACAACCAGATCCTGATCGACGCACCGCTCGATCTCACCTGGGAGCTCACCAACGACCTCGGCCGCTGGACACAGCTCTTCAGCGAGTACGAGTCGGTCGAGGTGCTGGAGCAGGACGGCACCGACCACGTTCCGGCTGACCATGCACCCCGACGAGAACGGCCAGGTCTGGAGCTGGGTCTCGGAGCGGGAGGCCGACCGGCCCTCGCTCACCGTCCGGGCCCGCCGGTGGAGACCGGTCCCTTCGAGTTCATGAACATCACCTGGGAGTACCAGGAGACCACGGCCGGCACGGCCATGCGGTGGATCCAGGACTTCGCGATGAAGCCCACTGCCCCGGTCGACGACGCGGGGATGACCGAGCACATCAATCGCAACTCCCGGATCCAGATGGAACTCATCCGAAACAAGGTGGAGCAGCACGCCCGGGACGCGGGTCCGGCGCCCCAAGCGGCCGTACGCCGCTGACCGCCCTCCTCAAGCGAAGGGATGCACACCATGCACCGCACTCTGATCGTCGCCCGGATGAAACCCGACGCTGCGCCGGGCATCGCGGAAACCTTCGCCGCCTCCGACAGCGGTGAGCTTCCACACCTCATCGGGGTGACCGGCCGCAGTCTGTTCCAGTTCGGAGACCTCTACCTGCACCTGATCGAGGCCGATCGGCCACCGGGGCCGGCGGTCGCCGAACTGAGCGGGCATCCGGAGTTCCAGGACGTCAGCGAACGCCTCGCGAAGTACGTGCGGGCCTATGACCCGGACACCTGGCGCGAACCCAAGGACGCCATGGCGCGCGAGTTCTATCGCTGGAACGCCCCGCGGCCAGGTGAACACCTGACCCGGATGTTCACGCCCTACCGAGCACAATCCGCGCACCGGGCGGAAGGACAACCCTCCATGACCAAGGCAGAGGTCGGCCACCCCACTGAATCGCCGCCGTGGGTGCAGTGCGACGCATGCGTCACGCTGATCTACGGCAAACGCTTCACCCGGGCACTGCGGGTGTGCCCCGACTGCGGATCCCACAGCAGGCTCACGGCGCAGCAACGGCTGGAGCAACTCCTCGACCCCGGCTCCGCCGTGCCGCTCGATGAGGTCTCCTGCGTGAGCGACCCGCTCGAATTTGTCGACACCCATCGCTATGTCGACCGGTTGCAGGACGCCCGGGACCTGACCGGCCTGCGCGAGGCGGTGCTCTGTGCCCGGGGCACGATCGAGGGCCGGCCTGTGGTGGTGGCCGCCATGGACTTCCGCTTCCTCGGCGGCAGCCTGGGCTGCGGAGTGGGCGCGTTGATCACCGAGGCTGCTCGCACCAGCCTGCGGCTGCGGATCCCGCTCCTGCTCGTCACGGCCTCCGGCGGAGCGCGCATGCAGGAGGGTGTCCTGTCCCTGATGCAGATGGCGAAGACCACCAGCGCCCTGGCCGACCTCGACGAGGCCGGCATCCTCGTGGTCTCGCTGGTCACCGACCCCACCTACGGGGCGTGGCCGCCTCGTTCGCGACCCTGGCAGACGTGATCGTCGCCGAGCCCGGCGCCCGTCTGGGCTTTGCCGGGCCCCGGGTGATCGAACAGACCACGGGTGAGAGCCTTCCGGACGGCTTCCAGACGGCGGAGTTCCTGTTCGCCCATGGACTGATCGACGATGTCGTACAGCGGGCGGGGCTGCGCCCCGCCCTGGGGCAGCTCCTCCAGCTGCAGCATCCGCAGGTGGAGGCGGTCCACGCCGGGCCGATCGCCCGCGAGCCGACCGGCCCCCTGCGGACCGGCCCGGGAGCGGGGCGTGTCCTGTGCGATCCGGGCACGCTTCCACGGAAGGACCCCTGGAGTTCGGTGCAACTCGCCCGACACCCCGACCGGCCTACGACGCTGGATTACGCCTCGCACCTCCTGGACGGCTTCCACGAACTGCACGGCGACCGAATGGCGGAGGACTGCACCGCCGTAGTGGGTGGTCCGGGGCGCCTGAACGGGCGTCCGGTCATGCTGATCGGTCACCAGAAGGGCGGCAGCGAGCTCTCCGAGCGACAGCGTCGGAAGTTCGGCATGCCGAGCCCGGGGGGCTATCGCAAGGCGGCCAGACTGATGCGGTTCGCTGCCAAGCTGGGGCTGCCCGTGGTGACCCTGATCGACACGCCGGGCGCCCACCCTGGCCCGGACGCGGAACGGACCGGACAGGCGGTCGCCATCGCGCAGAACCTCCGGCTGATGACCCGGCTCCCGGTACCGATCGTGGCAGTGATCACCGGCGAGGGCGGCAGCGGCGGCGCCCTGGCACTGGGCATCGCGGACCGGGTACTCATCTGCCTCAACGGCATCTACTCGGTCATCAGTCCCGAAGGCTGCGCGGCCATCCTGTGGAAGGACTCCGAGGCGGCACCGTCCGCGGCGGCGGCCTTGCGCGTCGGCGCGGAGGAACTGCTTTCGCTGGTGTCGTCGACGGTGTCGTTCCGGAACCACCCGATGGCGCGCACACAGACCACCGACTGGCCGCCGCCCAGCTGGGCGATGCGGTGACCGCCGCTCTGGACGAGCTGGTGTCCCTGGATCCGGAACGCCTGCTGCGTGAACGCAGCCACCGGTTCCATCGCTTCGGTCTGGACCCTGACCCGATCGCAGGAAGAGGTGCCCGGTGAGTCCATCCCCTGACCAGTCGGACGGTGCCGACCCGGTGGTTCCGGGAGCGGTACTGGAAGCCGTGTGCCGCAGTGTCGCGCGGCTGGCCGCGAGTTCCCGCACCCTCCGCGGCGGATCCGGATGCAGGACGGCCAGACGACCGTTGAGGTCGAATGGCCGGAGCAGGTCCGGGAGGGGCAGGTCCCGGCGGACGGACCGCGCCCCGACGCCGCGGACCTGGACGGTTCGCTCACGCGGGCCGACGAGCTCAACTACGTGCGTGCTCCCATGGTGGGCACCTTCTACCATGCCAGCACACCGGACGCTCAGCCGTACGTCTCGATCGGCGATCTGGTTCTGCCCGGCCAGGCCGTGGGAGTCGTCGAAGCCATGAAGATGATGAACATCATCACGGCGGACGCGGCGGGGCGCGTCGTCGAGGTGCTCAGACCCGACGCCGATCCAGTGCAGTACGACGAAAGGCTGATCGCACTGGAGCCTGTGTCCGAGGACGCGGCCCACCATCCCTAGGAACAGGCACAGGCCGCCCCGGCACGGGAGCGGCCCGTGCCCGGCGCACGAGTCAACGGCAGCCCCGACCACCGAGGTGACCTCCCATGTTCTCCACCGTTCTTGTCGCCAACCGGGGCGAGATCGCCTTGCGGGTGGCCCGCGCCTGCCGTGAACTCGGCATCCGCACGGTCGCCGTGTACTCGACCGCGGACCGCGACTCGGCAGTCGTCCGGTTCGCGGACGAGTCCGTGCACATCGGGCCGCCGCCTCGAAGGGCAGCTACCTGAGCGTTCCCGCGATCATCGAAGCCGCCGTGCAGACCGGCGCCGAGGCCATCCATCCCGGATACGGCTTCCTCTCGGAGGACTCCGACTTCGCGGAGGTCTGCGAGGCGCACGGCATCGTCTTCATCGGGCCGCCCGCGCACGTGATGCAGCAACTGTGCGACAAGGCTGCCGCGCGGACGCTGATGGCCCAGGCAGGTCTCCCGGTGCTGCCCGGAAGCACCGGGGCGCTGGTGTCGGCCGCCGAGGCGGGAGAACTCGCCCGGCAGGTCGGTTACCCGGTGATCCTCAAAGCCGTCGCGGGTGGCGGCGGCCGGGGCATGGCGGTGGTCCGCGACCCCGACGACCTGCGGCTCGCCTACCGCGAGACCCAGGCCCACGCCCGTGCGGTCTTCGGCGACGACCGGCTCTACCTCGAACGCTTCGTCGAGAACGCGCGGCACATCGAGGTCCAGGTGCTGTGCGACACCCACGGCTCCGCCGTGCACCTGGGTGAACGCGACTGCTCGGTGCAGCGACGGCACCAGAAGCTCATCGAGGAGGCGCCGGCATCCCAGCTGCCCGCGGACCTGCGCACGGCGATGTGGTCCGCCGCCGTGCGTGGAGCCACGGCGGTCGGCTACGTCGGGGCGGGGACTTTCGAGTTCGTGGTGACGCCGGACCACGAGTTCTACCTCATGGAGATCAACTGCCGTCTCCAGGTGGAGCATCCGGTCACCGAGCTGGTCACTGGGATCGACATCGTCCGGGAACAGATCGGCATCGCCGCCGGCCTGCCGCTGTCGTTCCGCCAGGACGCGGTCGTGACCCGTGGCGTGGCAGTGGAGTGCCGCGTCAACGCAGAGGATCCCGACCGTGACTTCGCCCCCGCACCGGGTCTGCTGACGGACTTCACACCGCCGGGCGGCCCGTTCGTCAGGGTCGACACGCACGCCTACGCGGGCTGGCTGGTCGGACCCGACTACGACTCCCTGCTGGCCAAGACGGCGGTGTGGGCACCGGACCGTCCGCAGGCACTCGCCCGAATGGATCGTGCGCTCAGCGAGTTCCGGGTGGACGGACCAGGTGTACGCACCACGCTCGGCTTTCTGCGGCGTACCCTGGCCCACCCTCTGTTCCAGACGGCCCGGCACACCACCGGGCTCGTCGACCGCATGAGCGCGGAGGCCGACGATCGGATCGCCGAGCCGTCGGCCGACGGCGAGGAGACCATAAGTGCGGGGTGACGGCCGGCACGGTGGTTCCAGTCGGACCGCCGGGCCTACCCGGCCACCGTTCCGTGGAACCCGTGCAGGTAGGCGTTGATCGGCCGGACGCCTTCGACCGCCAGGCCGGCCTCGGTCATCAGAGCGGTCAGGCTGTCCTGCGTGTGTTTCGCACCACCGACATTGAGGAGCAGCATCAGGTCCATGGCGGTGGTGAACCTCATCGACGGGCTGTCATCGATGAGGTTCTCGACGACCAGGACCCTGGCACCCGGGCGGGCGGCCTCGACGACGTTCCGCAGGGTCCTGCGGGTGCTGTCGTCGTCCCACTCCAGAATGTTCTTGATGATGTAGAGGTCGGCCTGGACCGGGACCGCGCTGCGGCAGTCACCGCCGATCAGCTCGACCGGTCGGCCAACGGGCCGTCGCCCCGTAGCCGCGCGTCCGCGTTCGCGACCACCGAGGGCAGGTCCAGCAGTGTTCCGTGCAGCATCGGATGCTTCTCCAGCAATCTGACGAGCACATGCCCCTGGCCGCCGCCGATGTCCGCGACCGTCGACACTCCGGTGAGATCGAGGAGCTCGGCGAGGTCTCGGGCGGACTGCATGCTGGAGCGGGTCATGGCCTGGTTGAAGACCTGAGCGGACTCTGCGGCGTCGGTGTGCAGGTAGTCGAAGAACTCCTTGCCGTACAGGTCGGTGAAGACGTTCTGGCCCGACCGGACCGCCACGTCGAGCTGCGGCCAGGCGTGCCATGTCCACGGCTCCGTGCACCAGAGCGAGATGGACCGCAGACTGTCGGGAGCATCGTCACGCAGCAGCCGGGACATGTCGGTGTGGACGTACCGGCCGTCCTCCCTCGCCGCGAACAGTCCGTGGCAGGACAGTGCCCGAAGCAGCCGGCGCAGCGGTTGCACCGGTGTGCCCAGGGATGCGGCCAGTTCCTCGACCGTGAGGGGCTCGTCGCCCAGGGCGTCCGCGAGTCCCAGCCGGGCTGCCGCCCGCACAGCGGCGGCGCCGGCGGCGCCGAAGACGATTTCGCGCAGCCGCATGGCGGCCTGGGGCGGGGAGGGTGGTGCGGTGGTCATGACGCCGGTCTCCTGGGTATGCGGAAGGGGCTTGCGGGCGTCGGCCGCGTCGTCGCGCTCGCTGTGCAAGGGGGGGTCAGCAGCGGCCGACCGGCTGGGAGATCTGGCAGTCGTTTCCGATGAAGACATTGCCCGGGCCCTGGTCCCGGTCGGCCAGGTCGGCAGACTTGTTGCCCATCACCACGTTGTCGCTGATGGTGTTGTCCGCGCTGGGACCGCCGACGAAGCTCCGGAACAGGACGATGCCGCCGGACATGGGCCGGGTTCCGAGGTTGCCGTCGACGAGATTGTGCGTCACCAGCGTGTCCTCAACGCCGGTCAGGACGATCCCGCTGCCCTGGATGGCAGGGAGGCGGTCGCTCGGAGCGCAGTACTTGTTGTTCGCCTTGACGGTGTTGTGGCGTACGGTCAGCGCGCCCGCCCGGGGCGGCCCTGGTCTCCGACGACGAACACTCCGCCGCAGTTGCCCTCGATGACGTTGTTCTCCAGCGAGAGGTAGCGGACCCGCCGGAGCACGGCGCCCATCCGGTTCCCGATGAGTGCGTTGCCGCTGATCAACGCGCCTCCGGTGTCCATCGCGCCGCCCTTGCCATAGGCGATGTTCGCGAGGAAGATGCCGGCCTGCCCGTTGCCCCAGGCCCGGTTTCCCACCAGTACGCCCCGGGTGGACTTCTCCTGGCTGATCCCCTCCTCCCCGTTCCGCTCGACAAGGACACCGCTGACGCTCATGCGGTCGGTTTCGGAGCCCGAGATCCCGTTCTTGGGGAACCCGCGACAGTGAGCGCCTCGATATGAACGCCGGAGACCCGGTGGCCCTCCCTGCCCATGACACAGATCCCGTGACCGGCCCGGGCACAGAGGTTGGAGGCTCCGGCTCGTCCCGCCGCCGGAACGATCACGCTTTCGCCCGCCACCCCGCGAATGGTCAGATCGGGGACGGTCACCAGGACACTCCCGCGGTACGTACCCGGGGGAGGAAGACCGTGTCTCCCGGCCTCGCCCGGTCGACCTCCCGCTGGATCGGCTCCCCAGGGCTGACGACGTGCAGGCTCGGCGAGTGGACCTTCGGTGAGTGGACGTTCGGTGCAACGCCCAGGGACAGTGCGACGCCGACCCCTCCCGCCGCCAGACATAGAGCGCGTCGTGTGGACATGACTTCCAACCCTTCCAGGGATCCCGCGAGACAACATCCTGCTCGGGGTGGATCTGACCCGGCCTCATCGGCCTCACGGCCATGGCGCGTACCCGTGTGCGCGGCCCGCGATTCGACGCTATGGGCGGGCGTCGCGCCTCGCCACCGGAATGCGGCTGATCGAGAGACTCATCGGTGGTGACGGAGACTCAGGCACACGGAATATCCGCCGCCGGGGATGCCGGCGGCCACCGGCCTGTCACGGCACGAGGCACGCTCGCACGCCGAATCCCCCAACCCGTGACATGCCGGTGGCAGACTCGACGAGCAGCGAGCCCTGGTACGACGACGCGGGCTCCGGCCCTCTTCCTGCCCGGGCCGATCCCTGCCCCGACCTGGTCGCCTGCGCCCGCATACCCCCTGCGAGGTCGCCGATTTCCGATGCGATCGCTCCCTGGCCATCCACTCCTGGAGAGGAAAGAGGACATGACCAGTCGTCGTGTGAAACGCAACCGGATGGTAGCCGTGGGCATCGTCGGAGTCATGACCAGCGCGGGCTGGCTGATCTACGACGGGTCACAGACCAGCCAGCCGCCCCAACCGATCGGCTCGGACGCCTTCCCCATCGCGACCGCGTCGGCCTGGACGCTGCCTTCGGCTGTGCCGTCCGTCTCCGCCGGCAGGGCGCCCGCGATCCTGCCGATGGCCTCCTCCGCTCCCACCCGGATCAAGATCCCGACGATCGACGTGAACGCCCCGGTGATCCCGCTCGGGCAGGACGCCGCCGGCCACCTGCAGACCCCGCCGGAGAACGACAGAAACCTGGCCGGCTGGTACAGCGCGGGCCCCGCTCCCGGGTCAGCAGGCAACGCCGTGATGGACGGTCATGTGGACACCAGGGTCGGACCAGCCGTCTTCTACAACCTGGGGGCCCTGCGCAAAAAGGACCCCATCGAAATCGACCGCCGGGACGGCACAGTGGCGCTGTTCACCATCGACGCCGTCGAGGTCTACCGGAAGAACTCCTTCCCCGACCAGCAGGTCTACGGCCCAAGCCATGATCCCGAACTCCATGTCATCACCTGCGGCGGAGCGTTCTCCAAGAGGTCCGGCTACCAGTCCAACGTCGTGGTCTACGCCCACATGGTCGGCAGGGGCCGAGGCGACTGACGGGGTCCGCGGCGCGTGTTCCTCCCCGGGACCCCGCGCTCACGCCGGCCGCAGGACACAGGGCCAGATGGGTAGGTTTTATCCGCTTATATGCAAAATGGGCGTCTTCTGAGTGCCTGTCAGCATATGAGAAGTTAGCTTTGGCCAGAAGGGCCCCTGGCGCCCAACTGCACGGCCCAAGCCCTGCCGCCATGGCCCGCTTCTGGAGGAAACACCCATGAGCCGTACTGGATCCACCCTTGCCGCCATCTCCCTGGCCGCGGCCGCCACGGTGCTCAGCGTGCCCGCCGCCCAGGCGGCCACGCCGCAGCTTCAGAACGGCGCCGTTGCCAGCTACTGCGACAACCACCCTGACAAGTGTGATGGCCTGCACGGTGGCGTCGGTGCCGGCGAAGGCGGGTCCCAGGTCAGCGCCAGCCCCACGGAGATCGGCCTGGGCACGAGCCTGGCCGTGATCGGGGTCGGCGGCGCCGTCTTCGCGTGGCGTCGCCGCCTTCCCGCCTCGGCTCGTGTCTGAGTCCTTGCCCGTCATATGCGCTGGCGTCATCCGACTTTCCGCAGGCGCACCCCTGCTACTCCTGAGTGCTTCAGGAACGGCTGACAAGGTCCCGTCCGATCTGAGCGATCGGACGGGACCTCACGTTGGCCCTGACGACAGCGCAGGGGACGATTGCCGAATCCATGCAGGCCCGAAGGCTTCATCCCCCGCAACGCACCTCGGCGTGGGTGCCACCAGCGGACAGGCGCAGCGCGGCCTCGTCCAGCCCGGGGACCCAAGGCGGGTGAGACAGGAAGCAGCGACTCCTGCAAGGTACGCGCCGGCCCGGCCGAGGCCTTCGCCGAGGCCAGGGTGCTGGGATATTGGTCCAGCTGCCGGCCGCGGCCTGCCGGCGGTAGCGGTGGAGCACCGGGGAGCCCCTGACGGGGTGGTGCGGCGGCGGATTGGGTTGCGTTGCACTGTGTGGGTGCGTTTCGTCAGCTGGACCGCGCGGGGTTCAACAACAGCGCCGTGACATCCACCTGGGATGATCCGAACCGCAGCGGCACCCATTGCGGGATGACGGATGCTCGTGTCCCCCTCGCCTGTGTACCTCCTGTTCTGCCGGACAGCGTCCTGACTGGTGCCACTGGACCGCAGCGTCGCGGCCAAGGACGTCGAACTGCTCGTGCTGCGCCACGAGGCCGCGGTCCTGCGCCGGGGCAGCCCGAAACCGAAGCTCACGACCGTCCGCGCCGGAGCACCGACCGAATGCTCAACGCTTCCCTCGGAGCGTCGTGCGGGCACCGAACGGACAGGGCTAATCTTTCGATCATGGCTTTGCGACCTGATGAGTTCTACGAACACGCACGTGCGGCTGCGGACGGTGAGCTGCGGCTTCCGTTGGCGCGGATGACCGGCTGGAACATCAGCCCATTCGAGCAGGACGGGCTGCGTGTCGCGCCGCTCCGTCCTCCGGTGCTGCCTGAGCCGGCCCGGCACGGCGAGGATCCCACGGGCTGCGACATGTGCCGTGAGCGGGACGAGGGGATCTGGTTCAACGAGCGCTGGCGGCTGGCCCGGATCGGTGGAGTCGGTGTGCCGCTGGTCCTGATGCTGTTCTCGCGCGAGCACTACGACATGGCGGATCTGTCCGACGAGATGGCGGCGGAACTGGGTGTGCTCACCACACATCTCGTCCGGCACGTGCAGACGCTGCCGCACATCTCCAGGGCCCATGTGTACCGGATCGGGGACGGAGCGGCACACCTGCACATCTGGTTCTTCGCCCGGCCCCAGGGGCAGGCCCAGTTGTTCGGGTCGTGGCTGCCCGTCTGGGACGACCTGCTGCCGGAGTATCCAGCCTCCGTAGCCGATGCGGACGCGGCAGCCGTCGCCGACGCATTGGTCGCCTCGTTCGGAGGCTGTCGCTCGGGCATCGACGAACAGGCGCACGCCTGACCCTGCACGTTCTCGAGGGCCGGGATCTTGACATTGCAACAGGCGTCGAAGTCCAGCAGATGTTCTGAGCACTTCGGCCGCTGCTACCTGGCCGACCCGGTTGTCCGCGATGTCGCCGACTGCCCCGGCCCGGGGGATCGAGGGATCGGGCGCCCGCACGCGGGATGTGCCGCGGGGTGGATCAGGGGCCGTGCGGGCGGGGGTCGGACGGCGGTGCGGCCGCTGTCGACGGGGATCAGCGCGCCGGTGATGCAGCGTCTTGGCAGCGCTGACCATCTGTGGCCAGCGTGCGGACGGAGCCGGGGCGCCGACAGGATGCGAGCCCGTCCGGGCGGGTCAGCAACGCACGACGCAGTCGGCCGACGAGTGCGCTCCGCCGCCTTGAACGCCCCGGAGCGCGCCGGTCGCAGCCTCCGCTGTCGGCCGCCTCATGCCTGCCGCCACTCACAGGAGGGGTCGGCTTGATCGCGTCCCGAGGGAAAGAATGCCAGTTCAGGAGACCGTTTCGGCCGCCCTGTTCGTGACGGTAAGGCGTTTGCACCGGATGGATCGACTTGGCTCTGTCAGCGAGTAGGCGCGGGTTCGATCGACAGGGCGTGGGGGAAGACGTTGCGCGGGTCCCAACGGGCCTTGATCCGTTGGAGGCGCGGGTAGTTCTGCTTGTAGTAGAGCGTGTGCCAGGGCGTGCCGGAGGTGTTCCAGGCAGGGTCGGCCAGGTCGGCGTCGGGGTAGTTGATGTAGGAGCCGTCGCTCACTTCGCCGGGTACCGGGACGCCGCCGGTGTCGCCGTACACATCGCGGTAGAACTCCCGGATCCAGGACAGGTTGGCCGCATCGTCCGCCTGGTCGGCCCAGACGGTGTGGTAGACCGCCTTCATCACCACGTCGCGCTGGGCGATCGCAGTGGCCTGCGGCGCTACCGCGCCGACCCGGCCGCCGTAGCCGACCAGCAGCATGCCCCCGGTGGGGATACCGGTGTCATTCGTCAGATGCCGGTAGATGGAAGCGAGTTGGCTGTCGGTGAAGGAGCGGCGCAGGTAGCCGGCCTTCTCCTTGTAGCGGCGGGTGACCACGTCGCCGGGTTCACCGCTGCCCGGCCAGGTCGTCGGGTGCAGCCACGGGAGGGTACGCCGGCCTTCCAGGCTCGGGGTGACGCCGGTGCCTGCGGTCACCGAGGCGACGAAGTCGGTCACCATCCGGTCCGCGTTCGGCAGTTCGGCGTCGATCTGCACTGTCATCTGGAAGCCGCCGGCGCTGCGGTGGGCCGGGATGAGGATCGCGTACAGGCCCGTGTACGGCGAGTCGGGGGCGCTGTTGCGCTCGTGCCAGACGCCGAAGTTGCGTAGCAGGGTGGTGAATGCCCGCTCGGTCATCCGCTTGTCCCAGGACCAGCCGACCAGGCATTCCAGCAGCTCGCGCGGCGCGGCGGGCAGCAGTTGGGACGGGTCGTCGCCGGTGGTGCCCGGTGAGCGCAGCCAGTAGCGCGTGACCACCCCGAAATTCCCGCCGCCACCACCGGTGTGCGCCCACCAGAGGTCGTGGTTCGGGTCATCCGGCTCACGGGTCGCCTGCACCGTGCGCACGCCGCCGTCGCGGTCGACCACCACCACCTCCACGCCGTGGAGGTGGTCCACCAGGGAGCCGTACCGGCGGGAGAGCGGCCCGTACCCGCCGCCGGCGAAGTGGCCGCCGGCGCCGACCTCCGGGCAGCCGCCCGCCGGGACGGTGACGCCCCAGCCCTTGAACAGCGTCCGGTACACGTGCCCCAGGGTGGCGCCCGGCTGCACCGCGAAGGCCCGGCGCCCGGCGTCGTAGCCGACCGCGTCCATCGGCGACAGGTCGAGCAGCATCCGCACCTCCGGGCCTGCCGTGAAGTCCTCGAAGCAGTGCCCGCCGCTGCGGGCGGCGAGCCGCCGCCCCGACCGCACGGCATCCGCGACCGCGCGCACCACCTGCTCGGTGGAGCCGAGCACGCGGATCTCGTCCGGTCGGCCGACAAAGCGGAAGTTGTTGCCGCGCAGCAGGCTCTGGTACCGGGAGTCTGCCGGACGGACCGACACCGGCCCGAAGGCGGCGGGCTCCGGCAGGCCCGGGTCGGTGGTGGCGGTCGCGGCGGTGGCGGCGTGAGCGGTTCCGGCGGTCGACACGCTGGTCAGCGCGGTGATCGCGGCGCCGATCGCGGTGAGCAGCCCGCGCCGGTTCAGCGAGCTCGGGGAGTCGGTGGTCATGGCACCACCATGGGGCGCCACGGCCCGGGAAAGCGGCAGGCAGGCCGCCCTGACGTGCCGTTCCCTCGTTCGGGAGCACCGCAGGCGCCTGGGGCGCCCGGGGGCGGCGCGCGAAGGTTCAGCGCGCGGTGGCTCCGTACAGGGCGCGGATCAGGCGGGCGTTCTCCGGTCCGGCGGCGGCGGGGAAGGGGGTGCGCCTGCGGGTGTAGCCGTAGGCGATGCCGTTGCGCGGGTCGGCGAAGGCCTGCTGTCCGCCCGCGCCGCTGTGGCCGAACGCGCCCTGACCGAGCTGCGGGTAGTACTCGGAGGTGGCGTGGAAGCCGACGGTGAACGCCTTCCGCTCACCGAGGACCACGTCGTGGCCGATGGACTGGATCTGCCCGACCGTCGCCAGGGTCTCCGGCTTGAGCAGCGGGACCGCGCCGTCGACCGAATCCATGGTCACCGCATACATCCGGGCCAGACCGCGCGCCGAGGCCACCCCGCCGAACGAGGCTGTGCCCAGGGTCCGGACCGGCTGGAAGTTCGGCAGCTCCCACACCCCCGGGTTCTGCGGGTGATTACGGTTGAAGGCGATGCCGGGCAGGCTGTTCGGGCCGCTCGTCGAGGCCGCCAGCGCGGCCAGCCGTTCGGGGGTCGCGGTCATCGGCTGGGCGCTGAGGAAGCGGGGCTCCTGCTCCCGCGGCAGTCCGAGGTGGAAGTCGACCGCGTACGCGTCACGGATGCGCTCGGCGAACAGCTCCTGGACGCTGCGCCCGGTGGCCCGGCGTACCACCTCACCGCTGAGTGCCCCCATGACCAGCGCGTGATAGCCGAACGCGGCACCCGGCCGCCAGTACGGGCGCTGCGTGGCGAGACGCTCGGCGACGATCCGGTCATCGGCCAGTTCCTCGATCGTGAACCCTCCGTCCGCGCCGACCAGGCCGGCCCGGTGCGCCAGCAGCTCGCGCAGCACCAGCGCCCCTTTGCCTTCCACCGCGAACTGCGGCCAGTAGTGACCGACCTGCCGGTCCAGATCCAGCACGCCTTCCTGGACCAGCGACGCCACGACCAGGTGCGTGGCGCCCTTGGAGGCGGAGTACGCGCCGATCAGTGAATCCGCGGTGGTCTGCGGCCCCGTCCACAGGTCGACGACCCGCTCGCCGTGGCGGTAGGCCACCAGCTGCGCCGCGTAGTCGCCACCCTCCCCGGCCGCGACTGCGGCGAACTCCGCACGCACCGGCTCGAACCCGTCGGCCACCACGCCCTGCACCACGTTCTCGTCCATCATCACTGCCCTCCGGCTCATCACTGCCCTCCGGTTCGATCGCGACATGTGCCTGCTCTGAACCTTGCACTGCGAGCATAGCAAGTTTAGTTACCAATGGTCACTTATTCTGTCGCGGCGATCCGGCCCCGGGGAAACCAGGGCACCCGACACCTGACGGCCGCGGTTTCGTATAGTCCTGACCATGGCCGACGCCCCGACCACCCGACCACGCCGAGGACGCCCCGCGCAGATCAGCCGTGAGCTGATCGTCGACGCCGCCATCTCGGCCGGGATCCTCGACACCCTGACCATGCGGGAGCTCGCCGCCCGGCTGGGGGTCACCCACGCCGCGCTCTACCGCTGGGTCAAGAACCGCGACGAGCTGTTCGACACCATCAACGCGGTCATGGTCGAGCGCATCCTTCCCGCCGGGGGCCCGCAGGACCGCGACTGGCGCCCCTGGCTCGCGCACCTCGCCTGGGGCATGCACGACCAGTTCCTGGCCCTGCCCGGCTATGCCACCCGCATCTCGCGGCCGCACCGCCACACCAGCGGTACCTTCGGCCGGCTGCGCAGCGGCATCACCACCGCCTTCACCGACGCCGGAGTCTCCCCGACCTGGCCGAGCAGAGCTGGTACATCTTCATCACGTCCGTCACCGGCTGGCTCGCCGTGCAGGAGCAGCCCCTCGACCTCGGCGACACCGCCCCCCGGTTCGACCTGTTCCTGGACACGCTGCTCCGCGGCCTCCCCGCGCGCGAACCGGGCGCCCAGCGGCAGTAGCCGATCCGGCTGCCCGGCAGGAGCACGCGCTCAGGATCCCGACAGCCCCCGGCCACGGCGGACGGGGGGGGGCGCGCGGCAGCTCCGCCCGGCGCACGCCGACCGGCCACTCGGCCACTCCCCCGGGCCCCGTTCGCGGGCCCCGTTCGCAAGCCCCCGCTCCCGAGCCCCGTTCGGCCGATTGCCCCCGGCCTCACATCGCCGTACCCGCGCGACCGTGGAAGCCTGGATATACCGGTGCAAACCATCTCGCATGGGCTGTCACCGTCCGGTCGTCCGATCGAGCCTGGGCCGCGCCGCTCCGCAAAGGCGCAGGCAGGCTCCCTCCCAGCGAGGTGAGAACGGATCCATGACCGACGCATGGAAAGAGGGCCAGTCGCCAGTGCCGGGGAGGCCGCTGCCGGCCCCCGAGGACGAGGCACCACACTCCCGGCACTGGCTGATCCTCGGCGTGATCGGCCTGGCCCAGCTGATGATCGTGCTGGACGTGAGCATCGTGAACATCGCGCTGCCGGACGCCCAGAAGGATCTGGGCTTCTCCAACGGCGACCGGCAGTGGGTCATCACCGCCTACTCGCTCGCCTTCGGCAGTCTGCTGCTGCTCTCCGGCCGGATCTCCGACCTCGTCGGCCAGCGCAGGACATTCCTGGCCGGCCTGGCCGTCTTCGCCGCGGCCTCGCTGCTGGGCGGCCTGTCACCCACCTTCGAGATCCTGGTCCTCGCCCGGGCACTCCAGGGATCAGCCGGTGCGATCCTGGCCCCGGCCGCGCTCTCACTGCTCACCACGACCTTCACCGAGGCCAAGGAACGGGCCACCGCCTTCGCCGTCTTCGGGGCATCGCCGGATCGGGCGCGGCGATCGGCCTGCTGCTCGGCGGCGTGCTCACCCAGTACCTCAACTGGCGCTGGACCCTGTTCGTCAACGTGGCCATCAGCTTTCTCGCCGTCACCGGCGCACTCGCACTGATCCCGCACCAGGGAGCGCAAGGAACGGCCCAAGCTGGACCTGCTCGGCGCCGCCCTGATCTCCGCAGGCCTGTTCTGCGTGGTCTACGGCTTCTCCAATGTCGAATCGCACCCTTGGAGCGCTCCCAGCACCTGGGGCTTTCTCGCGATCGGGGTCGCCCTGATCGCCGGGTTCGCCTGGTGGCAGAGCCGGGCCAGCCATCCGCTGCTGCCGCCGAGGGTGCTGCTCGACCGTAACCGGGGCGGCTCGTTCCTCGCGGTCTTCATCGTGGGCGTGGGTATGTTCGGCGTCTTCCTGTTCCTGACCTACTACCTTCAGGACATCCTGCGCTACTCGCCGGTCAGGACGGGCTGGCGTTCCTCCCTGGTCGCCGCGCTGATGATCGCCTCCACCGCCTCCAACATCCGGCTGCTGCCGAAGTTCGGCCCGCGCATCCTGGCCACCTCCGGCATGCTGCTCGCCGGCGGCGGCCTGGTCTGGCTCACCCGCATCGACCTGCACAGCACCTACGCCGCGGACATCCTGGGCCCGCTGCTGCTGGTGGGCTTCGGCATCGGCGCGGTGATCGCACCGTCGATGAACACCGCGACCGCGGGTGTACAGCCCGGGGACGCCGGGGTGGCCTCGGCCACCGTCCAGACCATGCAGCAGGTCGGCGGCTCGATCGGCACCTCGCTGCTCAACTCACTGGCCGCCTCGGCCCTGACCGCCTACCTGGTCGGCCGCGCGCCGACCCAGGTCAACCAGGCCAACGCGGCGATCCACAGCTACGTCACCGCCTTCACCTGGGCCGCGGGGATCTTCGCGGCCGGCGCGGTGATCTGCGGACTGCTGCTGCGCCCCGGTCCCCCGTCGCGCGCACCTAGCCCGGCCAGGAGATCCCGACCGGCCCGGCCGGGTATCCCGGCGCCCGGCGGCGGCATCCGGCGGCCGCGAGCGCTTACACCCTGGCGTGGGGATAGGCCGGGGAGCGGTGCTGGAAGGCCAGCACCGCCGGGTTCTGAATCCTGCCCGCGCGGATCTCAATCGCGCGGCGGATGGTCTCGTTGGCATCCCAGCCAGTGGGACCCTCCAGGACCGAACGCAGGTACGGGATCAGCGCCTCGCTGTTCTCCCAGGTGGCGGCGTTCCACAGGTAGGACGGGCTGTGATCCACGCCGTAGTACTGCACATGGTCGCCGACGGTGAACATGGGCTCGGTGAAGCTGGTCGGTCGCGCCCAGCTGAACCCCATACCCTCGTCGCAGGAGACGTCGATGACCAGGGTTCCCGGGGCGAGCGTGGCCAGATCCTCGTCGATCAGGAAGGTCAGCGGTGCCGCGGTGTCCTGGAGGACACAGTTGACGATGATGTCGTGCTCGGAGAGGAACTCCGCCAGCGGTACCCGGCCGTCCTCGGTGAGGGCGTGGCTGCGGCGCGGGTCCATGGTGTCGTCCGCCTCGTCGTGGTCGAACTGGACGATGCGCGCGGAGTGGATGGGTGAGCTCACCGCGGTGACGCCGCGCGCGGTGAGCACGTCCACGTTGTGCACGCCCAGGGAGTTCAGCGCGGTCACGGCGCCGCGGGCGGTCGCGCCGAAACCGATGACGACCGCGCGCATCCGACGGCCGTAGTCGCCGGTCGAACCACACAGTTGCATGGCGTGCAGCACCGAGCAGTACCCGGCCAGCTCGTTGTTCTTGTGGAAGACGTGCAGGTTGAACGCACCGTCGCTGGTCCAGTGGTTCATCGCCTCAAAAGCGATCAGGGTCAGTCGGCGGTCGATCGCCGTCTGGGTGATCCGCGCGTCCTGGACGCAGTGCGGCCAGCCCCAGAGAACCTGGTCCTCACGCAGCCCGGCGACATCCTCCGGCATCGGCTTGGCCATCAGGACGACGTCGGACCGGGCGATGAGCTCCCGGCGTGGCAGGAATCCGGCAACCAGCGGGCCAGTTGCTCGTCGGAGACACCGAAGTACGCCCCGTAGCCCTGCTCAAGGTGGATGCTGCCCCGAAGGTCACTGTCGATCCGGTCGAAATGCGCGGGATGGATCGGCAGTCGGTGCTCGTTCTCCTTGCCCGACTGCGCCATGATTCCGAGACTGAGGTGATGCAAAATATCCCTTTGATTGTTCCCCGTTGAGCACGCCACGCCTGATCGAGATCCCCGGGAGGGGAGCCCCGGCGCGGACATGCACGGGTACGGATGCAGCTGCGACCGGGTCGAGGTGCGTCCTGTGGCTCGGGCCCTGCGTGAGCAGCGCTCGGTGGCTGTCGAAGCGTGAGCAGACCCAGGTTGACGGCCTGTCTGCCTGCCAGGAGCGGCAGCGCCCCGGCTTCCCTGGCAGCAATCAGGGCACTCTCGGGCGGCCCGCCCGGCGAATCGGTGGCAGTGGCCCTGACTTCGAGGCGGGACGCTGTCCAGGGCCGACCGTGGCGACGCGGGAGGCCGGAACGGACGCACAGTTGACTGGAGGCCCGACGGTCATGGTGTGGCGACCCGTCTCCGCCCCGCGAACGGGAACGGCGTCAGCATTCGCCGAGAACGACAGGGGCACGGCAGCCAGTGTTCAAAGGACCCTCGGTGGCCTCACCATACCCTGCTCGTACCCTGCTCGTGGCCACAACGGGACCGAGGCCCTCCCCCGCCGCCGGCGGGAGTCAGCAGGAACAACAGAAAGGCCGCCCCGCATCTCAGCGGAAGCGGCCTGCACCCTGCTCACCGGACCGGGCTACAGGAATTTCACCTGTGCCCCCGCCCCCCACGCGGCCCCGTCATCCACCCGAAAAACCTGGCTGGAATCCCACGACCGCGAGTCGCACAATCAGGGCTCCTGCTTTGCCGAGCTGCATATCAACCACCTCACGATCGTTCTTCCGGCAATTTCCCTTACATAATCCACCCTACTCCTGTCCTATCCGAAAGCACGATTCCGATACCTTGGTCCCGAAATTTCGTGACCCATTTCGTGCTGCGGCTCGGGGCGAACTCACCCGGTCGGACCGGCGGCCCGCAGGGGCGGGGGGCTGCCGCCGTCGGGGATTCTGCTGCCGTCGGACTGCGGTGTGCCCAGGTTCTGCCGGACCGAGTCCAGGATCGTCAGACCCTGGCTGACCAGGCCCGCGGCGATCTCGCTCAGGCCGTCGGAGCCGTTGAGCACATTGACGTTGGCCCCGGCCAGACCCTGGGCGGCCTCCTTCACGATCAGCGGCAGCTGGTCGATCAGCATCCGGTCCAGCGCCACCCGGTCGTACGAGGCGGCGGCCTCGGCCTGGATCTTCATCCGGTTCGCCTCGGCCGTGGCCAGCACCCGGATCCGCTCCGCCTCCGCCTCGGCGGGCTTCACGACCTCTGCCAGCAGCTGCTGCTGGCGCAACTCGGCCGCGCGCTGGGCCAATTCGGTCTGCGCCAGCAGCACCCCCCGCTGCGCCTGGGCCTGGGCCAGCGGCCCGGCCTGCGCCGCCTCGGCCTGCGCCCGCTCCACCTCCGCCGAGTACTGCGCCTGCACCACCGAAGTCTGCCGCTGGTACTCCGCCTGGTTCCGGGCCGCGGACTGCTGCGCCTCGGCCGACTGCTGGGTGGCCATCGCCTGGGCGATCTGCGCCTGCCGCTGGATGGCGGCCTGGTGCGGCGCCGCCATGGCCGCGATGTAACCGGTCTGGCCGTCGTCGATGGACTGGATCTGCAGCGAGTCCACGGTCAGGCCGATGGTGGCCATCTCGGTCTTGGAGGTCTCCAGCACCTCGGTGGCCAGCTTCTGCCGCTCGGTGACGATCTCCTCGACCGTCATCGAACCGATGATGGACCGCAGGTGCCCGGCGAAGATCCGGCCGGTCAGCACCGACATCTGATCCTGATCGGACAGGAAGCGCTGACCCGCGTTGACAATGCTCTCCTTGTCGTTGCCGACCTTGAACGCGATCACCGCACGCACCGTCAACGCGATGCCCTGATGCGTGACGCAGGTCTCGTCGACCTCCGCCTCGCACATCGCCAGGGTCAGAAAGCGGGTCTTGCGGAAGACCGGGAGCACGAACGCACCGTGACCGGTCACCACCCGGAACGGCGCCACGCCCATCCCACGCTGACCTCCTGAGATCAGCATCGCCTGGTCAGGAGCGGGAACCCGGTAACCGAACATCCTTTTGTCTCCTCAATCGGCGTCGCCATCGGCGTCGCCGGGATCACCGGTCAACAAGCTCCAGAGCACGGCGCCATCGCCCCGGCGACCGATCGCCGTGGACATCAATCTCGCGTACAGGCGTCTGCTTCCGCTCCTACCTCCCACGCTACGCCCGGTGCCCCGACCACTGCCGAGGCGCTGGGGCAGCCTGGCCGCCCCAGCGCCTCGACAGCAGGCCCTTGGCCGCACCGGAGGTGCTACCGCTCTTCCAGGACCGTAGTCCCGTGGGCCCGCCACTCACGAGGGGCTGCTGCCTCCCAGCGGGCCGCACCCCAGCGGGTGGTGGATGCGGGATCGAACAGAGCGCTGGCGGACTCCAGATTCCCGGCACGGGACGCGGCCGCCATCAGACGGCGCGCGGTGGCGGGGTCGGTCTCCGGAGGCAGGACCAGAAGGTCCCAGCGGTTGATCTCGTAGGAGAGCAGGGTGATCTCGTAGGGGTCCTGCTCGGCGTCGAACCAGCCCAGACGCACGGTGTGCGCCCCGGTGCGGACCTGATAGGGGATCTTGGGCCACAGCTGCCGGTTGACCGTCGCATGGGTGATGCGGCCCCATCGGTGGTCAAGCTCGGCCACAAGCGGGGGAAGCTCCGCTTGCAGATCACGTGAATGCGGCCACCAGGCGCCGTCCAGTCGGCACCGCTCCTGGGAAGGGGTCAAGGACAGCCGCAGCGGCGGTGCGGGATCCGTTGCCGGAGGCGGAGTAATCAGGGTTGTGGTCATGGTGCAAGACCTGCCCCCGGGCGGTCACCCGCCCAGCGCTGTCAATCCCCGGGGACGACGCGATCTCAACGACCGCATGCGAAATGCCCTCGGTACTCACACTCTACTCCGGCGCGGACTCGCGAAGGCGGATCCGCACCTGCCAGCCGCTCACATCCCCGACCGGTGACGGCCGTACGGCTGCGGGGTCAGTGCTCCAGTTCCTCTCGGACGCGCCGGGACGGGCTGAAGACATACAGGTCGAGGATGTCGGGCGGATCGGCGAGCCCGGGTCCGCCGGCGCCGACCCAGGCGGTGATGTCGGCGTTGGCGTCGGGATCGTTGACCAGCCCGAGCCAGACGGGCCGCCCTCCGGCACGGCGGCCCTCGGCGGAGGGCTGAATCACGATGACATTGGCGTGGTCGCACGCGTCCAGGCAGTCCACCCGCCGCACCATCGCGACCCCGGCCAGGGAGCCGCGCAGGTCGGCGAGTTGGGCTTCGTGGTCCAGGCGGGGGATCTTGGGTGTGCCGCAGCAGCAGCCCCGGCACACGGTGACGGTGGGCCTCGCCGCACCCGGCTCGGGGGCGGGCTTGCGTGGCTGCCGCCTGCTCACCGGCCCTCACCGACCGGACCGGCGGCGCCGGTCTGTGCGGCGCGCAGCCAGGCGCTGTCGCGCAGCAGGCGCAGTCCGTTGAGGCCGACGATGACCGTGGAGCCCTCGTGCCCCAGCACGCCGAGCGGCAGCGGCAGGTGCCCGGCGAGGTCCCAGACGACCAGGCCGGAGATGAACACGGCGGCGATGACCAGGTTCTGCACCACCAGCTTCCGCGCCCGGCGGGACAATGCCACCACCGTGGGCACGGTGGCCAGTTCGTCGCGGACGACGACCGCGTCGGCGGTCTCCAGGGCCAGGTCGGAGCCGGCCCGGCCCATGGCGATACCGGTGTGGGCGGCGGCCAGCGCGGGGGCGTCGTTGACGCCGTCGCCGATCACCAGGACCCTGCGCCCGGCTTTCTCCTGCTCCTGGACGGCGGTGACCTTGTCCTGGGGCAGGAGCCCGGCGCGGACGTCGGTGATGGCGACTTCGGCGGCCAGGCGTCCGGCGGCGCGCGGGTTGTCCCCGGTCACCAGGATCGGCGTCCGCCCGGTCAGCGCGGTGAGCGCGGCGACCGTGGAGGCCGCGTCCGGGCGCAGGCGGTCGGCGAGACCCAGGATGCCGACCGGCACACCGTCCCGCTCGACCAGCACCGCGGTACGGCCCCCTTCTCCAGTTCCCCGGCAATGGCGGTGGCCTGCGCCGCCAGGGCGCCGGTGGCCCCGTTCAGCAGGCGGGCCGGAGCGCCGACGGCGACGGCGGCGCCGTCCACGGTGGCGGTGACGCCGATGCCGGGGGCGGAGACGAAGTCCTGGGCGACCGGCAGTTCCAGGCCGCGTTCGCGGGCGGCGCCGACCACCGCGCGGGCCAGGGGATGCTCACTGGGGTGCTCCGCCGAGGCGGCCAGGGCGAGCAGGGCGTCCCCGGTCAGGCCGGAACCGGCCGAGGCAGAGCCGGTGGGGGCAGAGCCGGTGGGAGCAGAGCCGGCCGGGGCAGAGCCGGTGGGGCCGGAGTCGGTGGGATCAGAGCCGGTCAGCGGTCGGATGTCGGTGACCCGGGGGGTGCCCTCGGTCAGGGTGCCGGTCTTGTCCAGCGCGACCGCATCCACCTCTCCGAGGCGCTCCATGACGACCGCGGACTTGACCAGCACGCCGTGTCGTCCGGCGTTGGCGATGGCGGACAGCAGCGGCGGCATGGTGGCCAGCACCACCGCGCAGGGCGAGGCAACGATCATGAAGGTCATCGCGCGGAGCAGGGAGCCGGTGACGGCCGCGCCGAACCCGAGCGGAACGAGGAAGACGGTGAGGGTGGCGAAGACCATGCCGAGGGAGTAGCGCTGTTCGACCTTCTCGATGAACAGCTGGGTGGGGGCCTTGGTCTCGGACGCCACCTCGACCATCTTGACGATCCGCGCGATGACCGAGTCGGAGGCGTCGCGCTCGACCCGGACCCGCAGGGCCCCGGTGCCGTTGAGGGTGCCGGCGAAGACCTCGTCACCGGTCTGCTTGGCCACCGGCAGGGGTTCGCCGGTGATGGTCGCCTGGTCGACGTCGCTCGCCCCGTCCAGGACCCGTCCGTCGGCGCCCACGCGCTCGCCGGGGCGGATCAGCATGGTGTCACCCACCGCCAGGGCCCCGGTCGCGACCGTCTCCTCGGCACCGTCGTCGAGCAGCCGGGTGGCGGTGGTGGGGGCCAGGTCGAGCAGACCGCGGACCGAGTCCTGGGTGCGGGCGGTGGCCAGCGCCTCCAGCGCGCCGGAGGTGGCGAAGATGACGATCAGCAGCGCCCCGTCCATGACCTGGCCGATCGAGGCCGCACCGATCGCGGCGACGATCATCAGCAGGTCCACGTCCAGGGTCTTCTCGCGCAGCGCCTGCAACCCGGCCCAGCCCGGCTCCCAGCCACCGGTGGCATAGGCGACGGCGTAAAGCGGGATCCAGACCCAGGCCGGGGCGCCGGTCAGCTGGAGCGGCAGAGCGATCAGGAACGCCAGTGTGGCCACCGCGGCCCAGCGGGCCTCGGCCAGCGCGAACACGCGCGTGCGCCGTCTGGGACCGGGGTCTCCTGGGAGCCGCGGCTTTGGCCGGGCGCTCGGTGAGGGTCAGCGACATGGCGGCGGGGTTCCTTCGCAGGAGGCAGGACGGACGACCCACTCACTATAGCGGAGTGATTGAACAACCATTCACGCATCTTGAGTAGGATGCGGTCATGGGCCACGGAATCGTCGAACAGCAGCGCGGTACCTCACGCGAACGCCTGGACCGCGTCGGCAGCGCCGACGTGGCCACCCTGCTCCAGGCCCTGGCCACCCCCTCCCGCCTGCTGATCCTGGCCCGCCTGGTCGAGGCCCGTGCGCGGCCAGTGAGCTGGCCGAGGCCGCCGCATGGAACGCTCGGCCTGCTCGCACCAGCTTCGGCTGCTGAAAACCTCGGCCTGGTCACCGTCGAGCGCCAGGGGCGCTCCATGGTCTACGCGCTGTACGACCACCACGTCGCCGAACTCCTGGACCAGGCCATCTTCCACGTCGAGCACTTGCGGCTGGGCCTGGTCGACGCCCCCGAGGACGCCCTCCCCACCGACTGACCCCACCCCACCGCCAAGGCCCCGCAGTGGCGGCGTCGCACCGAACTGACGTTGCGTCAACATGCCCGCAGGATCGCGAACCTGCCGAGTGATGCGGCTAACACCGCCGAGCGCACGCCAGAGACCGAGGCGCTGATTCCGGTACGCCGACCGGATCCCGGCGGCCCACCGAGCCGAGCACCCAGGACGGGCGTGCTCGCGTCAGTTGCCTGGTCAGCGGCCTGGCCCGGCCGAGCCCACGCGGAATCCGCACCGCGCGCGGCGGCCTTCCCGCCGTGCCCGAGCGCCTCCGCAAGCGGCGTCAATCTGGGTGTCAGGCGGGTGTCATCCATTCGAACAGAAGGCTGCTTGCCGATCTGAAGGAAAAATGAAAGGCGCAGCAGGCGTTCGGGTGTAGAATCTGAAGTACTAGAGGGCGGCCTCGGGGTCGGCATCGCAGTGATGCCGACGGGCCACCCACCGCTTGGGGAAACACCATGTACCAGATCGATGCAGTGCGGGCCACCAACGAGGAGCGCCTGCGGAACGCCGAGAGAGTACCGCCTCGTCCGCGCCGTCCGGCTCAGGAACCGCGCCGAGCGCGCCACCCAGCGCGCCCGCCAGGCGCTGGCCAACCTGAGCGCATGAATACCCGCACCACCAACGGGCCGTCACCGAAACACCGGTGACGGCCCGTCCGGCTTTCCCCGGCAGTCAGTCGGCCCTCGCCGCTTCCCCGAAAACCCGCACAGCGTCCTCGACGAGGCGCGGCTGGACGAAGCCCCCGTCGCGGACGCCCCGCATCGCTACCTCGAAGGAATCATTCCGTCAGCCGGGACTGACCGGTCGACGCGCGCCGCATGATGCGGCAGGAACCCTGACGCCCACCTCCGACGCGAGGCGCAGAGCCGGCGGCTGGACGAGTTCATCCAACGTGCCGCCGACGAGGGGCTGCTGCATCCCGGCGTCGACCTCCGATGGGCATGCAGCGTTCTCGATCAGCTGGTCGACGGCATGACCCACCGGTTCCCGGAGACGGAGCCTCCGCAGGCGGCCGATCTCGTCGTTGCCGCACTCCGCAACGGCATCGGCGCCAGACAGCGACCGCTCTCAGCAGGCGAACTTCTCGATGGCCGCCGGGGTGACCGGGGTGAAGAAGTTGACGAGATTGCCGTCCGGGTCGCGGAAGAGCAGCGACCGGTTGCCCCAGGGCATCGTGGTGGGCTCGTTGACGAAGTCCGTGACCACGCCGGTCAGGTTCTGCCGCACCTGGTCCACGTCCTCGACCAGGAACTCGAGGATCACGCTGTGGTTGGCCGCCGGGCGGGAGGAGCCCGGTGCGAACAGCGGCACGGTGCGGGTGCTGCCGATGGCGAGGGTGGCGCTCGGGGTCGTGAGTTCGGCGAAGTCCTCGGTGGACCAGACCGCCCGCACGCCGGTGGCCTGCTCGTAGAACTCGACGAGACGCACGATGTCGCCGGTGATGATGCGGATCGAGACAAAGTCCATGATGTGCTCCCTGGCTGTGACGGGTTGTCGCACTCCTCACGTTAGAAGAGATACCGGACAGAATCAGTCCACTATCGGGCTAGGCTCAATACCAGTGACTTAAGGATTGCTGCTGGTAGGCTGCCTGTCCAGGAGGTGCCTGGATGCCACGCCCTGGACAGGTCAAGCCGGCGACGGATGAGCGGTTGTCGGACCGGATCGCGATCGGACTGCTGACGCGTACGTTCCCGCCGGAGCTGGTGGACCGGTCGTGGAGGAGTGCGGGCGGTCCGGTCAGCGCAACCGGCTGCTTCCACCGCGGGTGGTGGTCTACTTCGTGCTGGCCATGTGCCTGTTCTCCGGGGAGGGCTACGAGGAGGTCGCGAGGCTGCTGACCGAGGGCCTCGCGTGGGCCAGGCGCTGGTCGGGGTCGTGGCAGGTACCGACGACCGCGGCGATCTCCCGGGCCCGGGTCAAGCTCGGGCCGGAGCCGCTGAAGGCTCTGTTCGAGCAAACCGCCACGCCGATGGCGAGCGAATCCACCGCCGGTGCGTGGTACGGGCGTTGGCGTTTGATGGCGGTCGACGGGCCACGTTCGACGTGCCGGACAGCGAGGAGAACGACGCGCGGTTCGGCCGTCCCGCGACCCACCGCGGTGAGCGGACCGCGTTCCCGCAGGTAAGGGTGGTGGCACTGGCCGAGTGCGGCACGCACGCCATCACCCGTGCGGCCCTGGGACCGTTCACCACGGCCGAGCCGGTGATCGCACGGGAGCTGTTCGGGGCCCTGGGGCCGGGCGACCTGCTGATGGCCGACCGGGGCTTCGCCGGCCTGGACCAGTGGCGGGCCGCCTCGGCCGGCGGCGCCGACCTGCTGTGGCGCATCAAAGCCAGCGCCGTGCTGCCCGTGCGCCAGGAGCTGCCCGACGGGTCGTACCTGTCCGACATCGTGGCCGCCCACGACCACCGCAGACGCACCGACCCCACCGTGGTGCGGGTCATCGAGTACACCCTGCAGGACCCCGGCCGCCCGCAGCACCCGGCACCGTACCGGCTGATCACCAGCATCCTCGACCACCAGGCCGCCCGGCAACAGAGTTGGCGGCCCTCTACAACGAGCGCTGGGAGATCGAGACCACACTGGACGAGCTGAAGACCCACCAGCGCGGCCCCGCCCAGGTCCTTCGCTCCCGCTCGCCCGAAGGCGTCGAGCAGGAGGTCTGGGGCTACCTGCTGGTCCACCACGCGATCCGCTCGCTCATGCACACCGCCGCACAGGACATCGACGCCGACCCCGACCGGCTCTCCTTCACCCGCACCCTCCGCCTCGTACGCCGCCAGGTGACCGCGCAGGCGGCCTTTTCCCCCTGAGCGCCTGGCCGCAGCCCTCGCCAACGGCCTGCAGGAGATAGCACGCCACCTCCTGCCGATCCGCCGCCGACGCTCCAACGCCCGGGTCGTCAAACGCAAGATGTCCAACTTCGGCGTCAAACGAGCCAAGCACCGGCACTGGCCGCAACCCACCCGAAGCCCAGTCGAGGCAGTCACCATCGCGCCCCACCACAAGACCGCCCCGATCAACCCCCCGCTCAAGGTGCCGCGCACCTGGGACGATTAAGTCACTGGTACTGGGGCTAGGCTCCGAGTTATGTCCCGACCCACCAGCCGCGTACTCACCCTCCTGGAACTGCTCCAGTCCGGCGGCATCCGGACCGTGGCCGAACTGGCCGACCGGCTCGGCGTCGACGGACGTACCGTGCGGCGGTATGTGGACCACCTGATCGACCTCGACATTCCGGTCGAGGCTGTGCGCGGCCGCTATGGCGGCTACCGGCTCGGCGCCGGCTACCGCCTGCCCCGCTCATGCTGGACGACGACGAGGCGCTCGCCGTGCTGCTCGGACTGGTGGCCGGCCGCCGCGCGGGGCTGATGACCACGGTGGACACGGCGGGCGAGACCGCGGCGGCCAAGATCCGGCGGGTACTGCCCGAGCGTCTCGCCCGCCGGCTCGACACGGTCCTGGAAGCCCTGGCCTTCACCGCACCGCCTGGCGAGTCGGCCGCCCCGACACCGGCGTCCTGCTCACCGTCGCGGACGCGGTACGCCACCGCCGTCCGGTCTCGATCAGGTACACGGACCGCCACGGCCGCGGAAGCGAGCGGACGCTGCACCCGTACGGTGTCGTCTCCCACTCCGGCCGCTGGTACCTCACCGGCACCGATCCCGGGATCAACGAGGACCGGACATTCCGGCTCGACCGGGTCACCGACGCGAGGGCCCTGACCGGTTCCTTCGAGTTGCCCGCCGGAGAGGACCCGGCACAGCGCGTCCTTTCCGGGTTCGCCACCGCCGAGTACCGGCACGAGGTGACCCTGCGGATCCACGGCACGGTCGAGCAGATCCGCGCCCGGTTCCCCGGCAGCATCGCGGACATCGCGGAGCTCGTACCTGCGGCAGCCACGGATCACGCGGCCGAGCGCTGGCTGCGCGTCGAGCTGCGGGCCGAGCGGCTCGACTGGCTGCCTCCGCTGCTCGCCTCCCTCGACCGGCCGTTCGTCGTCGAGCGCCCCGACGAGCTGCGTGTCCTGGTCATCGCCTTCGCCGACCGCCTCGCCGCCCGCGCCCGCGAGGCCTGACGCGGAGAGCGCCTTCCCGGGCCGGGGGCCCGGCCCCGTCCGGTCCGGCCCGGCCCGGCCCGGCCCGGCCCGGCCTGGTCGCCGACGGCAGCTGTATGTGGCTGCCGCAACCGGGCCTGCTCGCGGACAGGTCCCATGGACGGGTCTCATGGACAGGTGCAGACCTGGCCGTCGGCCGCGTGGTCCGGGGCTTCCCTGCGGACGGGGAACAGGTTGACCACCACCGCGCCGTCCTCCACCTCGTCCGCGGCCCTGCCTGCCCGCCGCGACCTCGGAACCGGGACAGGCGGGGCCAGGCCGTCGGCCGCCCGGTCGCCCCGGCGGCGGTGCGCCGCCCGGGGCCAGGGAGACCAGCCCACCAGCTCGGTCCACTCCCGGTCCGCGCGGCCGGGCACGCTCCGCCCCGCATCTGACCACTGCCGCGCGAGCGCCGTGAAGATGGGCTCGTCGACCGCATGCAGGATCGTTTCTTCGTCGAGCTCAGGCTCCCGCCGGCCCGCTGTCATCGCCATCACACCCCCTCAACGCAGGCCATCCCGACCGGGTCACGCCGCCACTGCCACCGGGACCCGAACGAGTGGCCCGGGCCGTACCGGCGCATCGGTCATCCGAACGGGTGCCGTCGGCACCGGGGCCGCGCCGGTCGCATCGCGCCCGTATGGCGTCCGGCCGAACGGGGGCAGGCGCCGCCGCTCCGGCGCCGCGGGGGCTGCGAGACAGCAATCCGGGGCCCGGAACGGGGCTCCGCGGTGATGGTCCTCACAGGGCCGAAGGCGTCCACTATCCGGCGCAGTAGATCGATCCGGCAGGTTTGGAACCCTCGGCGGCGTTTCCGGCGGCCACCGTCGCCGCCGAGCCGCCCACGAGCCCAACAGAGAAACATTCCCGCAGCTCAGGGCCATTCCGATGGGATTCCAAGAATTCTGGATCCGGTGGTTTGCGCCCCGTTCGACCGGGAAGAGCGTGGCCTCCGGCGGCGGTCAAGGGCCGTGCGTCCTACGACGCGGAGTCGTATCAAGGGTCCTTGGAGTTCGGTTCCGGGCCCGCTAACAATGGCTGAGTCGAACGACGCCGCGGCGCATCCGCCGCAGGCCCACCGCCCGGCAGCCACCCCCCTTGTGGTGGTGCCGCGTGCCCACCCCCTCGTCCCGCCCTTGTCCGGCGGCACGGCATCCCCGGGGTGCGGGCACAGCAAGCAGATGAGGTTGAACCCCGCATGTCGCTCTTCCCCACCCGTGTGCGCACCACCGCTGTCCTTCTTGCCTCCGCCGCCGGCCTCACCGCGCTGGGCGCGGCCGTCATCCCCTCCACCGCCTCGGCCGACACCCCGCAGGCCATCGCCGCGCAGATCGTCCCCGCGAGCCAGCTGGCCTCCTTCGACCAGATCATCTCCCACGAGAGCGGCTGGAACGTCAGCGCGACCAACGCCTCCTCCGGCGCCTACGGCCTGGGCCAGGCACTGCCCGCCTCCCAGATGGCCTCCGCCGGCTCCGACTGGCAGACCAACGCCGCCACCCAGATCAAGTGGGCCCTGAACTACATGGACTCCCGCTACGGCAGCCCCAACGCCGCCTGGACCTTCTGGCAGGCCCACAACTGGTACTGAGCCGACACGCTCAGCACCAGCCGAACGACGACTCCCCCGGCGCGCACACCGCGCCGGGGGAGTCGTCGTGCGTGTTGCGGCCCGCTGGCCTCCGCAGGAGGCGCCGCGTCCCCGGCGCCTCCTGCGGCTGCGGAAGGTCAGGAGGTCGGCACTACCTGCTCCGGTGCCAGCGAGTTGCCCGCGGGATCTGGCCGCAGCTCGACGGGGCCGTCTTTCCGGCGAAGCGGTCGCTGAGCCACGACACCGCCAGGGGCGCCCAGACCACGGCCGCCGCGGTGTGGCTGAGCGGGTCGAGCTGGTCGTAGCTGATCGAGTTGTCACCGGTGGCGCAGTACTGGTTGGCCAGTGCCCGCACATCGCCGACGACCATCACACCGTCGCCGGTGCCGATGCCGGCCGGATCGCCGAAGGTTCCTTCCAGGACACCGCCGTCACCCTGGGCGATGAAGCCGGGGATGGTCGGAGTGGGCGCCGAGCCCAGGTTGATCCTGTTCACCGCCGAGACGAACGCCGGCGCCGAGTCCGGGTTCGAATACTGCGGCAGCGCCATGTCCTGCCAGGTCAGGCCGGGGAAGTGGGCGAGCGCGTCGATGATGGAGGCACTCTGCAACTGGTTGTACAGCTGCTTGCCGTAGCCGCTCATGTACTGCGTGAGGTTGATGCCGTACGACCGGGCGACCCCGATGAGCGCCATCGGGATGACGCCGGACCAGGTCAGGGCGCCGTTGACGTACTGGAGGTTGTGCGCCGGGTCGACCAGCAGGCCGCCCTCGGCGAAGCCCACCAGGTTCTTGTTGACGTCCGGCGCGTAGCTCGGGGCCAGGGCCGCCGCCCAGTCGGTCGCGATGGCACCGCCGGAGTAGCCCATCAGGCCGAACTTGGTTCCGGAGTTCATCCCCGTGACTGGGGAGTTGACCGCGGCACGGATCGAGTCCAGGGTGTCGGTGCCGTACTCCGGACCGGCCGCGAAGTCCGCCGTCTGCCCTTCGGTGTCCGGTATGACGAGGTTGTAGCCCTGCAACAACAGAGCTGACACGGCCGCCGATTCGAAGGCGGCGATGGTGCCGCCCAGGCTCACGTCGCCGGCGATGGCCCGGGAGGGCCCGTCCTGCGGGTTCAGCGAGTCGTAGAACGACTGGTAGGACACGGCCTTGGTGCTGTCGCCGGTAAGACTGCGGACCACCGTGGTCACATTCGCGCTCGGCTGCCCCTGGGCGTTGGTCGTGCGGTACAGCAGCTGGATCGCGGTGACCGGCGTGGGGATGCCCTCGATGTGGTACTGCAGCGTCCGCGTGTTGAGCACGGTCCCCGGCGCGAAGGAGGAGAGCGGTGCGCTGCCGTCATAGGTGTAGAACGAATCGCTCGCCGCACTCTTCGGCGTCGCTGCGCTCGCGGCCGTGGCCGCGGTGAGGGGCGCGGCGGTGAACGCCATCACGGCGGCGACGGCAACGGTCAGCCGTCGAACAGACTGTCTGGACATGCTTCCCCTGGGTGGTGAGGTGGGTCACAGAGTCAACTGGCGAGTAAGTTACCTTTCGGTAGTAGGGCTGTACATAGCTTGGACAAGGCATTCCGCAAGCGCTTCCCCGCCCGTGCGTGCGCGATCCGCAGTCACACGTGTGGAGCCGAAGGGGAATTGCGCAGTGTTCACACCCTTGCTCCGGGTGTGGTGTGCCGCAACTCGGCCTCCGCGGCGGGTCCCGCTGAAGCCTGGCCGCGGCCGGCTGGAGCAGTCGGGCTGACCTGCGCGAACGGCGCAACTCTCGGGTCAGCGTGAAAGGCTGAGCACCCGGCAGCAGGAGTACGTGCAGCGGAGATCCGAACGCCGCAGGCAGCCCGGCGGCCGGCCTGAAGCGTCGGGGTCGGCGCGTGCCGGGCGCCGCCGGACGGCCGGCGCCTCCTGCCCCACGGTCGCGGCCCGCGCCTGCCGCCCCAGCGCCGAACGGCAGAACGCCGAGCAGCAACAGCGAGCGCGCGAGGGCAGGTTCGTGGTGTGCGGCGGCGTCGTGTACTCCGGATCCGCCTGCGGCTCGGGACCCTAGTTCTCCAGGAGGTGGAGGGGCAGCCCGTCGCCGGAGACGTGGATCGCCGCGCCGACCGCGCCGTAGCCGAAGCCGCGCTCCGCACGCACCACCTGCCGCAGGCCGTCCGGTCCCGGCGGCTCGGGCTCGGCGGGGTGAGCATCAGGGCGTTCCCGCTGCGGGCGGCTGCTGTCCGGGGCCGGCGTGGTAGTGGACGTTGACGCTGCTCCCCGGGCCCAGTGCGCCGAAGGCCGACCCGCCGTCACGCGCGACGACGTGTTGTGCCCAATGCTGCCGGACCACCGGCAGCAGCGGCGCGACCTCGTGGATCAGCTCGCGCAGGCCGTCCTGAGTGTCCGTTCGCTCCCGCAGAAGGTCCACCAGGTCGTTCCGCCACCGTGCGATCTCGCCCTCACTGGCAGGAGCAGCCTCCTGGGCCCCCTCCACCCGGGCGGCGCTGCGTTCCAGCTGGGCCTCGACCTCATGTCGGGAGTCGCCGCGGCGCTGGAACAACGCGACTGCGCGCGCTCGTGCTCCCTCCCACGCGCTGGTGGCCATGGCGGCCACCAGCGTCGTCGCACCGGTCATGGCCAGCTCGATCACCGGGTCCGGATCCGGCATGACCCCCTCGCCTCTCGCATACGCGATCTCCGTTGACCCGCAGGGCAGTTGACCCGCAGGGCAGTTGACCCCACCCCCCATCATCCCGCCGGTTCCAGCCGACCGCAGGCGAACCGCTCCAGCGGAGCGGCCGCAGCAGACCGGTGGCGGTCAGGGCCGGGAGCCGCACCCGTACAGAGTGCCGACGCCCGCGCCGCCCGCGTTCGGGGAGGACGCCCGGGCTCCGGGCGTCACCGCGTCACCAGCGCCGACTCCATAGCTGGTGGAGGGCACCTGGGTGCAGTGACTCCGCACCCACGCGTCGATCCGGGCGACGGAGCCGGTGCCGGAGCCCGAACCCGCGCCCGGGCCCGGGCCCGCGAAGGCATTCCCTCCACTACCGGTCCCCACGCCGGAGAGCAGCACGTACCGCAGCTGCCCCTGGCTCACCAGGGACTCGAAGGCGTCCAGCGACGGCTCCGGGACCGAGCCGCTGAAGCCGCCCATGGGCATGACCGTGTCGCCGGTGGCCAGGATGTACGGGGAGGCCGCGTTCCAGCCGTCCGTCGCCAGCACGTACCTGGCGCCCTGTCGGTGGGCCTTGACATAGTCGTAGAGCTTGCGCTGGTCGACGCTGAGCGTAGTGACGACCGTGCCGCCAGGGCCGGAGAAGCCGCCCGCGGCGCCCGCACGGCCGCCCGCGGGCTGTCCGCCGCCTGCGGGTGTCCCCATGGCACCCATCGCGGACGGGCCGGCGCTCGCGTCGAAGGCGCTCCCGGCGTAGGTGACGTCCAGTACCGAGGCCGACCAGGCCACAGGGGTGACCACCGCGCCGGTCAGGGCGGCGAGGACACCCACGGCCAGGATCCGGGAGCGTCCCCCTCGGCCGGCCCTGCTCCACACCAGCCCGGCCAGCCCGACCACCCCGGCGGCCAGGGCCAGCCAGCGCAGCCAGGGCAGGAACCCGCTCTCGGTGGAGCTGAGCCGCCAGCTCCACGCCGTCTCCACGGCGACCGCGACCGGCAGCGCCCAGCCACTGCGGGCGCCCTTGCGCCAGACATCCCACATCAGTACGCCGCCGGCCCCGGCGAGCGCCGCCAGGGGCGGGGCGAGCGTCGACATGTAGGCGGTGTGCGGAATCGAGCCCATTTTGCTGAACACCAGGCCGACGACGAGCAGCCAGGTCCCCCACATCAGGTATCCGCCGCGCAGCCGGTCGGTGCGCGGCGCCCGGCGCCGCCACCACAGACCGAAGGCCAGCCCGATCAGGGCGAACGGGTACATCCAGCCGATCTGCGGCGCGAACCGGCCCTGGAACAGCTTCAGCCACCCAGACCCGCCCATCCCGCCGCCGCCCTTGGCACCGAGCCCACCGCCCGGCGCGCCGCCGCCAGGGCCGGTACCGGTGGCAGCTGAGCCTCCGGGCGCCGCCGCCCGCCCGGCCCGGAACCGACCGGCGCGGAACCGACCGGCGCGGAACCGACCGGCGCGGAACCGGCCTGCGCTGAGCCGACCGGCGCCGAGCCGGTCGCGGGGCCGGCGCCTGCGCTCCCGCCGGGGAAGCCCGCCCCGCCGGGGAAGCCGTCCGTGCCGATGGCACGCCGTCCGTCCGCCGCGCCGCCCCTACCGCCCGGTGTGCCGCCGCCCATGGCGGCGACGGCACCCGGGACATGGATGCCGAAGCGCTCCAGCCCGTTGTAGCCGAAGACCATGGCGACGGCGTTGTTGTTGGTGCTGCCGTCCACATAGGGACGGTCCTTGGCCGGCACCACGGTCATCATGGCCACCCAGGACAGCGACACCGCCGCGCACACCACCCCGGCCACCGCCAGGTGGCCGATCCGGCGCCGCAGCCGTACCGGAGCGGCCGCCAGGTATCCCACGGCGAGGGCCGGAAGGATCATCCACGCCTGCATCATCTTGGCCTGGAAGCCGATGCCGACCCACACCCGGACAGCAGCAGCGAGCGCAACCGCGCGTCAAGAACCGCCCGCTGGTAGCAGTCCGCGGCCATGACCAGGCAGAAGACAAGAAAGCCGTCCTCCATGGAGTGCCCGAACATCGAGGCGGCCACCGGGTGAAGGTGAACAGCCCCGCGGCGGCGAGCCCGGCCCGCGGGCCGGCCCAGCGGCGGACCACCCGGTACATCACCAGGACACTGATCACGCCCTCGACACACTGCGGCAGGGTCACCGCCCAGGCGTGGAAGCCGAAGATCCGGGCGGACAGCGCCTGCGGCACGAAGGCCCCGGCGATCTTGTCCGGGGTGATGGTCGCCCCCGGGTCCATCGCTCCGAAGAGCAGTGCCTTCCAGCTCACCGACATGCTCTTGACGGCGTCGGAGTAGAAGTACGCGTATCCGGAGGAGGTGATGTTCCAGGCGTACAGCACCGCCGCCACCGCGGCGACGGCCAGCAGTGCCGGTCTGGCCCAGCCGGGCTGCCCGGCCGGGGAGCGCCAGAAGCGCCAGGACGGACGCCGCCCGGCACCGTCCGGACTGGGAGTGTCCGAGGAGTCTCGAAGGGTGTCGTCGACGATCGCGGACAAGGCGAACTACCTCCGGGGGAAGCCGAACTCGTCGGCGGGAGAGGGGAGACGGGGGAATCCGCCAAGGGGGCGCCGGCCGGCGCCGCACACCTGGCGGGATGCTGCTCGGCGCGGCGGCGCCCGGCCGTCGCGGTTGCCGGGCCGGACGCGCCCCGGCGGTAAAGGCCCTTGGCAATCCACCGCTCCATGCTGGCGAGGCAGCCTGTGGTTAACCCATGAATCCGGTCACGAACCGATAGAGGCGCCCCGGCGCGGGCACCGCGCATCGCCTCGGCGCCCCGGCACGGCGACCCCCGGGCGCGTGTCGCGGGCGCGCATTGGCGCGGAGGGGGTGCGACGGGGCAGGGTGGGTCCATGTCCGAACGACGCGACCGCCGCCGCCTCCACGCCCGCGCCCGAGCCCTCGGGGTCCCCATCGAGCAGGCCGTCCGCCGTCCGGCAGCCCGGCCGAAGCAGCGGCAGCAGCCCGCGGAGCCCTCCTGGCCGCGCACCGCGCTGCCGGACCGGGACGAAAGGGACCACGCCGGGACCGGGCGGGAGTGGATCGACCGCCCCGAGTCCGAGCGCCCGGAGTCCGACCGGCAGTGGACCGACCGGGACTGGACCGACCGCCCCGGGCCTGACCGGCAGTGGTCCGACCATACCGACACCCACCATGCCCGCACCCACCGCGCCGACGCCTACCGCGCCCCGGCCGACCGCGCCGCCGACCGGACGGCGCGGCCGGTGTCGCCGGTGTCCTCGGTGTCCTGTTGTGCGGCCACGCGTACCCGGGAGGTGCTGGACGGCGGCACGGTCGTGCTGCTGACCCGCCACGCGATCGGCTGCCCCGTCTGGTCGGCGCGCTGACCCGACCGGCATCCCGGGGGCGGCCGTACCGGCGGCGGCCGCGGGTCGGCCGGACCTCAGTCGGCCGCAGGCGGGGGTGGCGTCGGGACCGTCCCCGGCCGGGCGGGTACCGCCGCCGGGGTGGTGGGGGTGGCTGCGGCCCGCCGCAGCAGCGAGAACGCGAGTTCGTTGGCGCGTCCCTGGGGGAGAGCCAGCCGGTGCCGCCGGGCGCGACCTCCTGGAGGTAGGAGTCGGGGTGCCGCGCCCATTCGCGGCGCAGCGCCCGGAGTTGGTCGGGGTCGGTGGTGTCGATGGTGATCCGGTGCTCGCCGGTGACGCTCTGCACCAGCCGGGGACGTCCCAGCGCGTGCGCCAGGCGCCGAAGCGCTCCAGCCAGCGGTCGGCGTCCTCGGCGTCCGGGGCGCCGCGCAGTCGCGGGTCGTCGGGCTGCCAGCGGGCCAGGGACAGGATGCTGCGGCCGTAGCGCACCCGTGGCAGGTAGGGCAGCGACTCGGCTGCTCCCCACCGCCAGCGCGGCCAGGCGCTGTCGCCGCTGCGGGTGATCTCGTCGAGGAGCCGGGCGGCGTCGGGGGCGTGTGCGTCGGTGGCCACCATGGACGGCAGGGTCGGCACGATCTCGCGGCCCAGGCGGCGGGAGACCACCGCGAGCCGGTCGTGCTCGGCCACGACGGCGAGGTCGGCGAGTCCCAGCACGCCCGGCGCGCCGCGGTCGGCGAACTGCGCGAGGGAGATCGTGTGGTGCAGCAGGCGCGGGACCCGGACGGTGTCGGCGGTGTGTGCCTTCAGGGTCCGGAAGCTCAGTTGGGCCCGCAGGGCCTGGGGGTCGGCGCAGGGTGCGGCGGCGGCCGCGTCGGCCGGGCCGCTCCCCTCCGGTCCCCGTAGCAGGGTCGCGTAGCATCCGGCCGCGGCGCCCGCGACCCTACCGGTGCCGGTGACCACCAGGGTGAACTCCCCCGCCGCCAGGCTTTCGGCGGAGTCCGCGTGCAACTGCGCGAGCAGGTCCAGCGAGGGCGGCGGGGTGCCGGTGCCGGTGAGCCGGTCCAGGAGTCCGGCGTCCAGGACGAGTTCGTGCCCGCCGCCGGCCGCGGCGGCCTGCTGCGCCAGCGCGAGCAGGACCGGGTCGCGTGGGTCGGCGGGTTCGCCGGTGCGCAGGCGTCGGGTGCTGCCCGGCAGCGCGTATCCGGCCGGTGCGCCCAGGCCGGTCTGCGGGTCGAGCAGTTCCAGCACCGGGACGGCGCGCCCGGTGCCGTAGCGTTCCAGGAAGTCCTGGTGGTACTGCCGCAGGTGGGCCGGGCCGGGCCGGCCGGCCGAGACCGCCCACAGCGCCTCGGCTGCCCGCTCGGCCTCCTGACGCACCGTCTGCGGGAGCCGGGCGTCCACGTCCAGTGCCAGGTCGACGTGGACCAGCCGGTCCGCCGGGTACAGCGCGCGCATCCGCTCGGTCGCCTGCCGCCACAGCGCCTGCCCGGCGCCCGGGGGGGCGGCCTCGTACCGGGCCAGTTCGTACCGCACCGCGCGCAGTTCGCCGGCCTGGGGCAGCTCCTGGTGTTCGCCGATCCGGGCCAGGATGTGCCCGATCGGGTCCTCGGTGTCGGGTGGCGGCATCAGGTCCGTGAGCAGGATCTGATGCTTCACCAATTCGGTGAGCAGCCAGTCGACTTCGTCGGCGGTGAGCTGGCCGTGGGCGGTCGTGACGCGTTGCCGCAGCTGCGTCCAGGCCAGGGGCGGCGGTCGGCGTGTTCGAGGACGTTCCGCACCACGGCGCTCAGCCGCAGGGCGACCTCCTGCGCGGGCACCCTGCGCCCGGTCCCGGACAGCGGCTGGTAGGACAGCACCAGTTGGTCGCCGCGCACATGGGCCAGGTCGTTGGTGGTGACCCGCAGCCGGCGCAGCACCCGGGGTTCCTGTTCCAGGAGTCCGACCAGGCCCGAGAGCCATTCCGCGCCCGGACGCACCGCCTTGCGGTGTGCCTCGCCCCACCGGACGGCAGGCTCGGCCCCGAACCCGGCGACGGCCACCCCGGCCATCAGCCCGAAGGGCGTGGCGCGCTCCGACATCCGCAGCTGATAGCGGCTCACCGCGCGGGCCGCGCGCCGCAGTTGCCTGGGGCAGACCGGTTCTCCGGTCTCGATCTGGTCCAGTACCCGGCTGAGCGAGGGGCTGGAGACCTGGATCGCCTCGCGCAGCAGCGCGTCGCACGCGGCGGCGCGCAGCTGTTCCAGATCCGTCCGGGCGCCGGGTGCGGGCTGCGGCCGGCCCGGACGGACGGCCGCCCGCAGCAGGGCGGCGTCGGCGCACGCGAACGTCGTCGGCGCGGGATCCGCCGACGTGGTCGGACCGCCGTGGGTGGGCGGCGCATCTGGCATGGGGATCGGTCCTGTCTGTACGGGGCGGATAGGACGCCGGAAGGGCCCGGGTGCTCCGGGCTCCGGCCCGGCTCCGGCCCCGGCCCCGGTTCCGGCGGGCATGTGCGGCGGCCCGGCACGTCGACCGGGCCGGGTGGGGCGGACGCGCACGGCGGCCCCACCGGTGACCGTGGAGGCTATTCGCGACAGCGGAAGTCGCGGGCGGAACCGGAGGAGTACGGCCGCGCGTCCTGTTCTGAGGTGGTGCCGGACCGGGGGGTGTCCTGCATCGCGGCCCTGGTCCTGCGGATGCCGAACTCAAAGGTGCTGTTCATGGACAACCTCCACGTGTTCCGTCCGGGCGGCCCGGGTTTCGGGCGCCTTCGGTGCGGTCGGCGGGGGCGGGTGCGGCGCCGGCATCTCGGCTGTTCGCCGCCGGCCCCTCACTCCTGCCGACGGCACCAAGGTAGGCAGCCCCGGTCGACCGGCCGTCAACAGCGGATCAACGCCGTGGACGGGGCGACGAGTGGCCGACCGGCCGTCGTGCGCGTGCCGGATGCCTGGCCACTTCCGGTGCTCCGTATCCAGAGGATTCTTGGAAAGTCTGGGCAAGGAGCATCTCCGTGCATACACTTCGAAGATCACTACGGCGGGCCAGTTAAGGGGAGCGGGCATGTTCGAGCTGGGGTTTTCGCTGCTCGGCCCCATGCGTGGGCAGCGCGGCACCGAGCCCCTGCCCCTGGGCGCTCCTCAGCAGCAGGCGATGCTGGCGGTGCTGCTGCTTCGGCGGGGCGGGGCCGCCGGGGTCGGCGACCTGGTGGACGCGCTGTGGGGCGAGGACCCGCCCAGGACGGCCGTCACCACGATCCGCACCTATGCCTGGCGCTGGCGCAAGGTCCTGGAACCGGAGCAGAGCCAGGCCCGGGTACTGACCTCCTTCGGTGACGGCTACCGGCTGAAACTCCCGGCCGCCGCCCTGGATGTGTACCAGGCCGAACGGCTGGCGGCGCGCGCCGAGGCCCTGGTCACCGACGGCAAGCAGGCGCAGGCCCGCGACCTGCTGAACCAGGCGCTGGGGCTGTGGCAGGGCGAGCCGCTCTCCGGGCTCCCCGGGCCCTTCGCCGAGCGCGAGCGCAGCAGGCTCGGCGAGCTGCGGCTGGCTCTGCTGGAGGAGCGCATCACCCTGGATCTGGCCCTGGGGCGGGTCGCCCGGTGCATACCCGAGCTCACCGCGCTGACCATCGAGCACCCGCTGCGCGAGAGGTGCTACGGGCTGCTGATGCATGCCCTGTGGCAGGAGGGCAGGCAGGCCGACGCGCTCGCGGTCTACCGCGGCGCCCGCGAGCAGCTGGTCGACCAGCTCGGCCTGGAGCCCGGCCAGGAGCTGGAGGCCCTGCACCGCCGGGTTCTCAGCGGCGAACCGGCCCCGCCCACGGCACAACTGGCAGCCCAGTCGCCGGCCCGGTCGCAGTCGGATCCGGTCAGCGGCACCGCGCCGGGCCGGAGCCGGGCGGCGTCGCGGATCCGAGTGTCATGGACCTGCCTGCCACCGCCCCGGCCGACCCGCCGGCCACGTCTCCGGCCGCACCGCCGGCCGTCCCGAAGGCCCGCGTCCGGCCCAGCTCCCCTATGACCCCTCCGACTTCACCGGCCGGGCGGTGGAGATCGCGCAGATCCGGCAGGCCCTGACCGCCACGCTGCGCGAGGCGCTGGCCGTGGTGGTGGTCACCGGCATGGGCGGGGTCGGCAAGACCACTCTGGCCGTCCACGCCGCCCACGCGGTTCGCCACGCCTTCCCCGGCGGCGAGCTGTACGCCGACCTGCGCGGGGCCGACCCCGACCCGGCCGACCCGCCGACACCCTGGCCGCCTTCCTCGCGGCCCTCGGCGCGGCCCCGGCCGACATCCCGGACGGCCTGGAGGCCAGGTCGGCGCTGTTCCGCTCGCTGTCCGACGGACGCCAGCTGCTGGTCGTCCTGGACAACGCCAGGGACGCCGCGCAGATCCGGCCGTTGCTGCCGGGCTCCGCCGACTGCGCCGTCGTGGTCACCAGCCGCAGCAGGATCACCAGCGTGCCCTCCGCCCAGATCGACCTGGACGTGTTCCCCCGACGAGGCCGTCGCCCTGCTCACCCGGGCGATCGGCGCGCAGCGCGTGGCGAACGAGCAGGAGGCCGCCGTGGAGCTGGTCGCCTCCTGCGGCTGCCTGCCGCTGGCCGTGCGGATCGTGGCCGCCCGGCTGGTCGCCCGCCCGCACTGGACGCTGCACAGCCTGACCGTCCGGCTGGCCGACGAACGCCGTCGGCTGGACGAGCTCAGATTCGGCGACCTGGCGGTCGAGGCCGCCTTCGAGCTCGGCTACCGCCAGCTGACCGCCGGCCAGGCCCGGGCGTTCCGGACCGCCGTGTGGTCCGAAGGGGTCGACCTCACCACCGCGGCCGCGGCGGCCCTGCTGGACATCCCCGACCGCGAGGCCGAGGACCTGCTGGAATCCCTGGTGGACGTCGGCATGCTCGACTCCTGCGAGGTGGGCCGCTACCACTACCACGACCTGCTCCGCGCCTTCGCCCGGCGCACCCCGGCGCCGGAACGCGCGCCCGCCCAACTGCGGCTCCTGGACTACTTCCTGACCGGTTCCTGCACGGCGTTCCAACTGGCCTTCCCCGGGGATCCCGCGGCCGGCGCGCTGGCCCGGAACTGGACGCCCCGGCGCACGGCCGGCGCCGGACCGGATCTGCCCGACCTGGACGCGGCACGGCAGTGGGCCCACGCGGAAGCCGAGGGAGCCGTCGCCCTGGTGAGCCGGCTGGCCGCGCAGGCGCCGGCGGCCGGCATCGCCCAGGACGAGCTGCGCGCCGGGATCGACACCCTGATCGCCCTCAGCCCCCTGGGCCGGTGCAGCACCGGCAACCGGCTGGAAGCCACCGCGGGCGCCCTGGTGGACGCCGCCGTCCTGGCCCGCGACCGGTACGCCGAGGGCCGCGCCCGGTTCCTGCGCGGCACCATCGCCCTCAGCGCCGGCCGGCTCGGCGAGGCCGGCCGGGACGCGGGACTCGCCGTACTGGCGTGCCGCGAGGTCGGGGACAAGGTGATCCTGCGTCAGGCCCTGAACGACCTCGGTCTGATCGCGCAGTCCCACCGCCGCCATGACGAGGCCATCCGCTGCTTCGACGAGGCGATCGCCCTCGCCGACGAGCTGGGCCACCGCTCCGGCAAGGTGACCACCACGGTCAACGCCGCACTCGCCCGGGTGCGCAGCGGCCGGCCCGCCGACGCGATCCCGGTCTGCGAGGCGGTACTGGCCGACGCCGGGAACCTGGGCGACGTGGGCGGCACCGCCTACGCGCTGCACGTCCTCGGGCTGGCCCTGCACGACCTGGGCCGCTACCAGGAGGCCGCGCAGCGCTTCCGTGAGTGCCTGACGCTGGCTGCCGCGGCCGGCCGCAGGGCACGCGAAGCCCAGGCCCACCTCCGCCTCGCGGAGACCCTGCGTTCCCTGCACTCCCCCGCCGAGGCCGTCCAGGAGGCCGAGACGGCGCTGCGCATCTGCACCGACTCCGGCTTCGAACAGGACAAGGCCCACGCGCTGGTGGCGCTGGGGCGGGCCCTGGCCGACCTGGGACGCCGCGAGGAGTGCCTCCAGCGGCTGGAAGAAGCCCGGACGATCTTCAGGACGCTCGAACTGCCCGACGCCGCGGACGTCGCGGCCCTGCTCCACGACCTGGTCCAGCTCGCCCACGACGCCGGCGGCCACGACGCCGACGGCCCCGCTGCGCAGCCGGCGGGCACCGCTCTCACTCTGCTGAGCGGGGACGCCGGGCACCGCTGACCACCTCCGCGGGCCCCAACTGACCGACCGGTCCGCCCGGGTGGGCCGACCCGCGGCGGACTGGTCCGCGCTCGTCCGCCCGGGTCAGGGCGCGGGTGGACGATGCAACTGGCGCACCATCCACCCTCGCTGTTCCAGTCCTGGCCGCTGGTGCCCGTGCCCGTCACCGTGCCCGGGGCCGGGGTCGGGTCCGTGGTCGGGGTCGGGTCCGTGGTCGGGACAGTTGTCGGGACGGTGGCCGTGGTCGGCGTCGCGTCGGCCGGCGCCGCATACGCCGTGCCGCCGGCCAGCGGGACGACGACGCAGGCCACTGCCAGCGCGGTCCCGGCCAGGCGCGCGCCGATGCCCTTCTTGCTCCCCGGACGAGTCATTGTGGACAACCTTTCCTCTTGCAGTGTGTTCACCAGCACCGCACGCCGTTCGGAACAGGTCGAGCCTCCCAATTCACGTTCAACTGGAGATCAACGCCCGAGCACCGGCAGCACAACCGCGCTGTTCACGAACTCATCTGCCGCCACATCAGCACTTCGCGGGCTATCCGCCGTCCGCGCGGTAGACCACCTCCAGCTCGAATCCCTGGCTGTCGGTCAGATGCAGGGCCCGGCCGGTGTCCGTGCGCACCGACCATCCTGCGGCCAGGGCAGCCTTCGCCACCGGCTCCCGCCGCCCCCCGCACCGCGAGGTGGTTGATACCGGCCCGCATCCGGTCGTGCCGCCGGCCCGGAGATCATTCAGTCCCATCGGCGGGCGGGGCAAGCAGGCGGCCCCGGCGGGTCGGGTCAGAGCAGCTCGGCCGCGCGTACCTGGTGCAGGTGGACCAGGATGTCCCAGGAGGCGCCGACCGCGAGGTCTTCGAGCGCGCAGGGGTATTCGGTGCCGATCTGGCGGGGGGCGGACGGTGTCCAGCCAGGCGCGGGCGGCCGCCGGGGCGGTGCGGGTGTCGAGGTAGTAGGCGGGGTGGCCGACCCGGTCGAGGGTGTACTCGTTGGTGCCGGGGGCGGCCGCGCCCACCGAGAACTTCGTCCACGGGCTGGCGAGGCTCTCCGCCTCCGAGAGGAAGGAGCCCTGGTCGAAGGTGGTGCCGATGGCGAGGTACTTCTTGCCGAGCGCCTCGTGCAGGAAGGTGCCCTGCACCTTCGCGTACATCACGGGCTGGGCGGTCACATAGGTGACGTGCTGGTCGTGGGCCGACAGCAGCATGCGGTGGCCGGTGTGCTGCTGCCACCAGAGCACATTGTCGGCCATCAGCTGGTCGCGGAAGAGCTCCGCGGCGTCCACCGACTTCTGGTTGGTGAAGTCGGTGGCAAGGAACTGCGCGGTCTGGGCAATGGACCGGGCATGCTGCACGGTCCACTCGAACTCCTCGCCGCCCGAACCCCGTTGGGCTGCCAGCAGTTCCAGCGCCTGCTGCGCGTTGGCCGCCAGTCGCTGCCGCTGCGCCAGTGGTCCGTGGGTGTAGCCGATGGCGTCGTTCAGCGGGCGGAGGCCGCTGTAGAGCGCGTTGATGCGGGACAGCAGCTTCGGGTAGTGCCGGCCGACGTAGCCGGTCACCCGCTCGAAGAAGGCGTCGCCCACCAGCGGAGCGCCGACGTCGTCGCCCATGAAGCGGACCTGGCGGCCGGGGTTGCGCCGGTTGTGCTCCCGCATCCACTCGACCAGGTGCAGGAACTCCTTGCGCCCGAAGGGGATCCGCCCAGGGCCTCCTGCACGACCTGGAGCGCGTTCCCGCGGCCGGTCCGGATGTAGTCGTCGATCAGCAGACCCGACGGCCAGCCGATCTCCAGGGCGAAGGTGGTGAAGCCCTTCTCCTCGACGAGATAGCGGAAGACCCGCTCCTTCAGGGTGAAGAACTCGTGCGACCCGTGGGTGGCCTCGCCCAGGCCCACCACCGAGGCCGCGCCGATCATCGCCCCCAGGGGACGCAGGTCGGCGGTGTCCGCCCCCGGCTCCGTCGACCGCAGCGGGTGGGCCGCCCGCTGGAGGGCAGGCAGCGGGTCCTGACTGCCGGGCCCGGCCGGGGCCGCCTGGGCGGCCTGGGCCGCGGAGGGGATCAGCAGTGCCCCCAGCATTCCCGCGGCCGACATCAGCAACGGGCGTCGCCCCACCATGGTCTTCTCGGACATGCCGATCACTCCTCAACTCGAACCGCCCGCGGGCTGCGGGCCAGGGAAGGTACCGGGGATTCCCGGTAGGTCCCCAGTCCATCACCCGGGCCAGGGCCCTTCGTCCGAGCCCGGAACGAGATCGCGGAGGGGACCCGGTCCCCCACGGCCCCGGACCAGGACCCTGGTCCTGGTCCCGGTCCCGGTCCCGGTCCTGGTCCTGGTCCCGAACCGGGCCGCGGCCCGGGAGTTCGTTGCCGCAACGGCGAGCAGGCCGTCCGGTGCGCCTGGTGCCCGCTTGACAGATGGGTCGTAGATGGGCCGCTGCCAGAGTGATGAATGTCCAAGTCAGCGCCTACAAAGGTGGTTCCGATGCTCCAGCTCACCGCCCCCGCCGCACCGTCCCGCTCCGGTGTCGTGATGGGGGCTCTGGCCGGCTGCGCCGTGGCGGCGGCGCTGCTGCTGACCGGTGCGCACCCCGCTCTTGCCCAGAGCACCGCAGCCCAGCGCACCGCAGCCCAGCGCACCGCCGCGCACGGCCAGGGCGTCACCCGGGCGACGGCCCAGACCACCGCCACCCCCGGCGAGTGGAACAGCGGCGGCGCGTGAGCAGGACGCCCCCGCGCTATCGGGCCGCCACCGCGCCCTCCTCCAGCCGCGCCAGGGCCACCGCGCAGTCCGCGGCCTCCGGCAGACCCAGTCGTTCGAACAGCTCTCGGCCCGGAGCAGTTGCTCGGCCGCCCGCTCCAAGGAGCCCGCCGCGTACAGGGCGCGGCCCGAGCAGAGCAGGGCGAACGCCAGATCCCGCTCGGCCGGGGAGCCCTCCAGCAGGCCCAGGGCCTGCGCCGCGCACTCGACCGCCTCGGCCGGCCGGTCCAGGGCGACCAGGGTGTCCGCGATCCGGTAGCGGACCTGCGCCTCACGGCCGCGCAGTCCGGCCGCACGGCACTGGCTGAGACAGCGGGAGAACCGCTCCAGCGCCCCGTGCAGATCCCCGCTCTCATGCAGGGCCAGCCCCAGGACGTACAGGGCCAGGCTCGACGAGGCCACGTCGCCGCACGCGCCGTCGGCCGCGATGTCCGCGAGGACCTCCTCGCAGACGCCGACCGCCTCCTGCGGGCTGCCGCTGCGGACCCGGGCCAGTGCCGCGTTCAGCCGGGTCACCCGCCCGCCGGCCAGGTGTCCCAGCCGACGGCCCAGTTCCAGGGCCTCGTCCCAGCAGGCGGCCGCCTCGGTGAAACGGCGCAGATACAGCGCCACCAGGCCCAGGTCGTTCAGCGCCTGACGCAGGACCACCACATCGTCGGCGCGTCGGCACCGCTCCACCGCCGCGCGGGCGTGCCGCTCCGCCTCGGCCAGCCGGCCGGCCTGCAACGCCACGTTCCCGCACAGGAACCGGGCCCGGCCCGCGGCCAGGTCGTCGCCGGCCGTCTCCGCGGCCAGCGCCGCGGAGCGCGCGGCCCCGGCCAGCAGCCCGTACTGCACATCGTGCCCGAACGGGCTCAGCGCGATCAGCAGCGTCACCGCCCGGCGCAGCGGCTCGGCCCCGCCCAGAGGGGCCTGGGCCACGGCCAGCTCCACCGCCGCCGCGGCGCCCTCGCACTCGGCCACGGCCCAGGACCGCGCCTCCGCCGTGCTGCCGAACACCAGGCCCGTGTCGGCGACCGAGGCCGCCCCGGCCAGCACCGAGGCGACCGGATCGCCCGGGACCGCGCACGCGAACGCGTTCACCGCCGACGCCAGCAGGAAGTCCTGCCAGCGCGCGACGGCCCCGGCCGACTCGCGCGGCTCCTGGAGCCGCGCGAACATCCGCAGCAGGTCGTGGAAGCTGTAGCGGCCGGGCGCCGGGGATTGCAGCATGGCCGTGTCCACCAGGGACTCCAGCAGGTCCTCCGCCGTGTCCGGGTCCAGCTCCAGCACCGCCGCCGCGGTCACCACGCCGATGTTGGGGCCGGTCACCGCCGCGAGCAGGCGCAGGGCGCGGGCATGGGACGGCGACAACTGCCGGTACCCCAGCTCGAACACCGCCTCGATGGCCAGGTCCCCGATCCGCAGTTCCCGGATCCGGCTGCGTTCGTCGGCCAGCCGCGCGATCAGTGAGGCGATGGTCCAGCGGCGCCGGGAGGCCAGCCGGGCGGCGACGATGCGCACCGCCAGCGGCAGGTAGCCGCAGGCCTCGATCAGTTGCCGGGCGGCCTCCTCCTCCGCGGCCAGCCGGTCCGGGCCGATCACCCGGCCGAGCAGGGCCAGGGCCTCGTCCGGCTCGAACACGGCCAGGTCCACATGCAGGTCGAGCGGCAGCCCGAACAGCTGGGCCCGGCCGGTGACCAGCACCCCCGCGCCCGATGTGCCCGGCAGCAGGCAGCGGACCTGCGCCGCGTCGCGGGCGCCGTCCAGGACCATCAGCACCCGACGGCCGCTGAGCACCGATCGCAGCAGCGCGGTCCGCTCCTCGATGCTCTGCGGCACCGTGTGTCTGGCCACGCCCAGGGCGACCAGGAACTGCGCCAGCACCAGGCCCGAGTCGGCGGGGTCCGCGGACACGCCGCGCAGGTCCGCGTAGAGCTGCCCGTCGGGGAAGCACGACCGCACCGCGTGCGCCACGTGCAGCGCCAGCGAGGTCTTGCCGACGCCGCCCATGCCGACCACCGCGACCACGACCGGCGCCGCGCGGCCGGCGCCCGACAGGGCCGCGCAGAGCCGGGCGACCACTTCCTCCCGGCCCGCGAAGTCATGGATCGTGGCCGGGAGCTGGGCGGGAATCACCAGCTCGGCGGGCGATCCGGGCGATCCGGCCGCCGCCTCGGCGGGCGGCTCCGCGGGCTCGGCCGGCTCGGCGCCCGGCCGCCGGGCGGGGGGTGTCCACGGCCCGGGGTTCCGCCGCGGCCTGCGGGAGGACGTCGGTCATGTCCGCAGGACTCGTCGGGCGCCGCGCCTCGACCCGGGGGCGGGCGGGCGCGGCAGCCGGGACGACCGCCCACAGCGAGGGATCCCCGGCCAGAATCCGCTGGTGCAGCGAGAGCAGGTCGGGCCCGGGGTCGATGCCCTGCTCCGAGACCAGCAGCCGGCGCAGCCCGGTGAACACCGACAGCGCCTCCACCTGCCGGCCGGAGCGGTAGAGGGCCCGCATCAGCAGCCCGTAGGGACGCTCCCGCAAGGGATGGCCCGCGATCAGCTCGGACAGTTCGGGAATCACCCGCACATGGCCGCCCAGGTCGAGCTCCACCTCCAGCCGGTCCTCCAGCAGCGCTATCCGCAGCTCCGCCAGACGCACCCGCTGGCGCTCCGCGAACGGGCCGGGCACTCCCGTCAGCGGTTCGCCCTGCCACAGGCCGAGCGCCTCACCCAGCCGGGCCTCCGCCTCGTACAGCTCCCCGAGCGACTGGGCCCGGGACGCCCTGGTGGCCAGGTCCTCCACCAGCAGCGCGTCCACCTGGGCGCCCTCCACCGCGAGCCGGTAGCCCGACCCCACGCTGGCGAGCACCCCGCCGGCGCCGACCGCGTCGAAGGCCTTGCGCAGCCGCCAGGCATAGGTGCGCACCGTGGTCACCGCGGAGTCGGGGGCCTCCGGTCCCCACAGACAGTCGACCAGTTCCCCCACCGACACCGGCCGCCCCGCCCGCAGCGCCAGCGCCGCCAGCATTGCCTGGCGCTGCGGGGACCCACGTCGACCCGGGTCCCCGCCGCGACCACTTCAACCACTCCGAGCAGCGATAGACGCAAGGCATGCGCAGTCACCGTGCCCACCCTTCCCCCACAGTCAGGACGACGCCCAGAGCATGCCATCCTGACCCGGCGGACGGATAGCATTATTGGGATAATCTGCCGGTTACGCGCAGGTCTCGGGGCTGCCTCAGTACTGAAGGAGCATCAACTCCGGTTCACTGGCGAGCTCCGCGACCAGACGCAGGAATCCGCCGGCGGTGCTCCCGTCGCAGACCCGGTGGTCGAAGGTCAGCGACAGCTGCACCACGTCACGTGCCTCCAGCCGCTCCCCCTGCGGCCCGGCCACCACCCAGGGCCGCCTGACAATCCGTCCGACGCCGAGCATTGCGGCCTCCGGATGATTGATGAACGGCGTCGCACCGTCGACACCGAAGACGCCGTAATTGTTGAGCGTGAAAGTGCCACCGGTGAGTTCGTCCACAATCAGCTGTCCGGCGCGGGCCCGTTCGGTCAGCTGACGCACCCGTCCGGCCAGTTCGGCCAGACCCAGCCGGCCGGCCTCCCGCACGACCGGTACCACCGGCCGCGCTGCCCCTGCGCCGCCAGGCCGAGGTGGACCTGCGGCAGCCGCACCAGCTCCCCGCGCTCGGTGTCCACCCGGGCGTTCAGCTCCGGGTAGCGCGACAGCCCCAGGAGGCAGATCCGGGCCAGCAGGGCCAGGGTGCCGATGCGCTCGCCACTCCCGGAGGGGCGCGGCCGGTTCAGCCGGTCGCGCAGCGCCAGCAGCTCGGTCACATCCGCATCCACCCAGATGGTGACCGCCGGGATCTCCCGGTGACTGCGGCTGTACTGCTCCGCCGCCGCCTTGAAGGCACCGCGGATCGGGATCCGCTCACCCTCCGAGGACGGCAACGGGGACGGGGACGGCGACGGCGGGGACAGCTGCGGGGCCGGCTGCGGGACACCGCGGGCCGCTCCGGCGAGCGGGCGTCGACGGCCCGCTGCACATCGCGGCGGGTGACCAGGCCGCCGGGCCCGGTACCGGTCAGGGACGCCGGATCCAGTCCGGCCTCGCGGGCCAGGCGCCGGACCACCGGGAGGCCACGCCCGCGGCCGCACCCCGGCCGGTCCCCGGGCCGGACGGGCAGCCGGACGGGCAGCCGGACGGCTCGTGCCGTAGCCGACCAGCACCTGGCCCGATCCCGCGTCCGCGTCGGCCGCCCCGGCATCGGCGGGCTCCACCGGCGGTACCGGCTCGCGCGCCACCGTCAGCAGCGGACGGCCGACCGCGATGAAGTCCCCGGCCTTCCCGTGCAGCCCGACCACCCGGCCGGCGAACGGGGAGGGCAGCTCGACCACCGCCTTGGCGGTCTCCACCTCCGCCACCGGCTGGTCCGTGGCCACCCGGTCGCCCTCGCGGACCAGCCAGGTCAGGATCTGTGCCTCGGTCAGGCCCTCGCCCAGGTCCGGCAGCAGGAAGGCGGCCTCACCGGTGCCGCCGGTCAGCGTCCTGGACTCCATCAGCGCTCCCATCAGTACTCCCAGCCGAGGTTGCGGACGGCCGCCAGGACCCGGCCCGGCGACGGAAGGTGCAGCTGCTCCAGCTTCGGCGCCGGATAGGGGATGTCCAGGCCGGTGACCCGCCGCACCGGGGCCTGGAGGTGGTGGAAGCAGCGTTCGGTCACCCGCGCCGCGATCTCCGCGCCGACACCGGCGAAGCCGGACGCCTCGTGCACCACCACCGCCCGTCCGGTCCGCCGGACCGAGGCGCAGACCGTCTCGTCGTCGAAGGGCACCAGCGAGCGCAGATCGACCACCTCCAGGTCGTAGCCCTCCGCGGCGGCCGCTTCCGCCGCCTCCAGCGCGGTGGCGACGCTCGCGCCGTAGGCGAGCAGGGTGGCGTCCCGTCCCGGACGGCGCACCACCGCCCGGCCGATCGGGGCGACCGGGGCGGAGCGGTCCAGCTGCTCCTTGGCCCAGTACAGGCGCTTGGGTTCGAGGAAGATCACCGGGTCGGGCGAGCTGATCGCCTGACGCAGCAGCCCGTAGGCGTCCTGGACGGTGGCCGGCGCGACCACGTGCAGTCCCGGCGTGTGCGCGAAGTACGCCTCGGAGGAGTCACTGTGGTGCTCGACCGCACCGATGCCCCCGCCGTAGGGGATCCGCAGCACCACCGGCATCGGCAGCCGGCCCGCGGTGCGGTTGCGCATCTTCGCCAGCTGGCTGACCAGTTGCTCGAAGGCCGGGAAGCTGAAGGCGTCGAACTGCATCTCGACGACCGGGCGCAGCCCGTACATCGCCATGCCGATGGCCACACCCACGATGCCGGCCTCGGCCAGGGGGGTGTCGAAGCAGCGCTCCTCACCGAGGTCGCGGGCGATGCCGTCGGTGACCCGGAAGACCCCGCCGAGCCGGCCGACGTCCTCGCCGAAGAGCAGCACGCTGTCGTCGTCGGCGAGCGCGTCGCGCAGCGCGCGGTTGAGTGCCTGGGCCATGGTCACCGTCGCCACCACCGGAGAGCGGGCCGGCCTGCGGGCCGTACTGCGGTGTCTGCTGCGACCGGCGTGCCGGGCTGTTCTCGCGCTGCTGTGCGGGCTGTTTCGGGGCGGACATGGGGTGCGTGCCCGGGGCCGCGGTCAGGACGGCGGTCATCGGCTCAGCTCCAGTTCCTGTTGTTCGGCCAGTTCGGCCAGTTCGGCCAGTTCGGCGGCCACCAGTGCGGCCTGCTCCAGGAGTTGCGGGGTGGGCGTGGCGAACACGTGCTCGACGAGCGCGGCCGGGTCGGGCTCGGGCTCCGGCGCGTCCGCCAGGCCGGCGCGCAGGCCCGCGGCCAGCTCCTCGGCCTGCGCGGCGATACCGGCGGCGGTGTCGGCGTCCAGCGCGCCCGTGCGGCGCAGATGGGCCTCCAGCCGCGCCAGCGGATCGCGGGTGCGCCAGGCCTCCACCTCGGCCCGGTCCCGGTAGCGGGTGTCGTCGTCGGCGTTGGTGTGCGGCTGCATCCGGTAGGTGACCGCCTCGACCAGGGTCGGGCCCTGGCCGGCCCGGGCCCTGGCCACGGCCGCGCCGAGGGCGTGGTCCACGGCCGCCAGGTCGTTGCCGTCGACCCGCACGCCGGGCATTCCGTAGCCGGCGGCCTTGTCCGCGAGCGCGGCCGCGGCGGTCTGCCGGGACAGCGGCACCGAGATCGCGAACTGGTTGTTGACCACCATGAACACCACCGGTGCCCGGAACACCGCGGCGAAGTTCAGCGCCTCGTGGAAGTCGCCCTCACTGGTCGCGCCGTCACCGCACAGGGCCAGGGCCACGGTGTCGGTCCCGGCGCGCCGGGCCGCCATGGCGAGTCCGACGGCGTGCGGCAGCTGGGTCGCCAGCGGCGTGCACTGGGGGGCGGTCCGCCAGTGGCGGGGGTCGTAGCCGCAGTGTCGGTCGCCCCGCATCAGGGTCAGCACCTCCACCGGGTCGATGCCCCGGGCGACCAGGGCCATCCCGTCCCGGTAGGTCGGGAAGAACCAGTCGGCGGGGCGCAGCGCCAGCACCGCGCCGATCTCGCAGGCCTCCTGCCCGTACGAGGACGGGTAGACGGCCAGCCGTCCCTGCCGGACCAGGGCGGTGGCCTGGACGTCGAAGCGGCGGCCGACCACCATCCGGCGGTAGCCCTCGAGCAGCCGCTCGGTCGGCAGCGGGGCGTCGGCCCGGCCCGTCGGCACCCCGTGCTCGTCGATCAGTTGCAGCGGACCGGTCTCGGTCCGGGCCGACACGGTCATCGGTTCTCCCCTTCGGACGTGCGGGCGAAATCGCGGGTGTTGTCGCTGGTGCTGTCGCGGGCAGGTTCATCGGCGGGGTCGAGCACGGCGGACAGCGCGGTACCGATCCGGGCCAGCGGTCCGGGCCGGGTGAGGGTGCCGTGGGCGCAGTCCAGCTCCAGCTCGGCGATCTCCCCGCTCACCCAGGGACGCCAGCTGGCGGCGGTGGGGTCGCTAAGCACCTTGTCGGCGGTGGCGCGGACAAAGAACAGATCGCCGTGGAAGCGCTCCGGCCGGAACTGCGCGACCAGTTCCCGGTTGCGCAGATACACCTGGACGAGCCGGCGCTGCTGGCTCCCGGTGAACTCCGCCAGCGGGTCGGCCGCCTCGGTGCCGGGGCCCGAGCGGTAGCCGAGGGTGGCGGCGAGCGCGGCCCGCGCCTCGGCCTCGTCCGGCCTGCTCCCGGCGGCGCGGCCCTGCTCGGGCAGCGGGTAGGCGTCGAGCAGCGCCAGCACCGCGACCCGCTCGCCCTCCTGTTGCAGCCTGGTCGCCAGGGCGTGCGCGACCATCCCGCCGAAGGACCAGCCGAGCAGGTGGTAGGGACCGTGCGGCTGGGTGCTCCGGATCACCCGCAGGTAGTCGTCCACCATGGTGTCAAGGTCCGTCGGCAGCGCGCCGCCGCTCAGGCCCCGCGCCTGGATGCCGAGCACCGGGCGGCGGGGTCCAGGTGCCGCAGCAGACCGGCATAGCCCCAGCTGATGCCGGCGACCGGGTGGACGCAGAACAGCGGCGCCGACTCACCCTGGGCGCGCAGCGGCAGCAGCACGCCGAGCCCGGCGCCCCCGCCCGGTCGCGGCCGCCCCTGCGTCCGCCCAGCTGTTCGGCCAGGGCCGCGGGCGTGGGCGCTCGAACAGCGAGCGCAGGCTGAGCTCCCGGCCGAGTACCGCGCGCACCCGGCCGATCAGCCGGGTCGCCAGCAGCGAGTGGCCGCCCAGTTCGAAGAAGCTGTCCTCCGGGCCCACCCGCTCGGCCCGCAGCACCTCCGCGAACAGCCCGCAGAGCATCTCCTCCTGCGGGGAGGCGGGGGCCCGGCCGGCCCGCGGCGGGCCTGCCTGCGGGGCGGGCAGGGCGCGCCGGTCGATCTTGCCGTTGGAGGCCAGCGGCAGTTCGGCCAGCACCACCACCGCGGCCGGGACCATCGGTTCCGGCAGGGTCTGCCGCAGCGACCGCCGCAGCCGTTCGGCCCACCCGGCCGGGTCGGCGGGCGGCTCGGCGGCCGGTACGGCATAGCCGACCAGCCGCCGCTCGCCGGGGCTGTCCTCGCGGACCACGACCACGGCGCGGGCCACCTCCGGGTGCGCTTCCAGGGCCGCCCGGACCTCGCTGGGCTCGATCCGGTAGCCGCGGATCTTGGCCTGGTCGTCGGTGCGGCCGTCGACCACGACCTGGCCGGTGGCGGTCCAGCGGGCCCGGTCGCCGGTGCGGTACATCCTGGCCCCCGCCCCCGTCCCCGGACCGGCGAAGAGGTCGGCGAAGGGATCGGCGACAAAGCGCTGGGAGGTCAGCCCCGGGCGGCCCAGGTAGCCCCGGGCGAGCCCGGCACCGGCGACATAGAGCTCGCCGGGCACGCCCACCGGGACCGGCGCGAGCCGCTCGTCCAGCACATAGAGCCGGGTGTTCGCGATCGGCCCGCCGACCGGGACCGCCCGGCCGTGGCCGGGCCCGGCAGCAGCCGGCCGGTCGCCACCCCGATGGTGGTCTCGGTGGGCCCGTAGTGGTTGAAGACCGGCCGCTCACCGGCCGCCTCCAGCAGTTCCCCGAGCCAGGCCGGGGACGCCGCCTCACCGCCGAGCATCAGCGAGCCGGCCGGCAGCACCTCCTTCAGGGAGGTCCCCGCCGCGAGCGCGGCCAGGTGCGAGGGCACCGCCTTGAGGTGGTCGATCCGCTCCTCGGCCAGGTGGCGGGCCACCCGCTGCGGGTCGGTCACCGCGTCGGCGTCCAGGATGTGCAGGCAGCCGCCGGTGGTCAGGCTGGTGAACACGACCGTGTTGCCCAGGTCGGTGACCTGGGCCTGGAGCAGCGCGTAGCGCTCGCCGGGGCCGCCCCAGCCGACCCGTCCGGGCACGCTGGAGGTGTAGTTCACCAGCGAGCCGTGGGTCACCCCGACGCCCTTGGGCTGTCCGGTCGATCCCGAGGTGTAGATCACGTAGGCCAGGCTGTCCGGCCGCGTGGCGGCCCGGGCCGGCGCGGGCGGCGCAAGCCGGGCGGTCGGCCGCGGGTGGTCGGGGGTGATCCGGACCGGCCCGCCGGGCCCGGGCGTGACAACTCCGGTGCGGTCGTCGAGGACCACCGCGGCCCCGCTGTCGGCCAGGACGAAGGCGATCCGGTCGGCCGGCTGCTCCGGGTCGACCGGCAGGTAGGCCCCGCCCGCCTTCCAGACCGCCAGGATCGACGCGATCATGTCGGCGCCCCGCCGAGGCAGAGCCCGACCACCGTCTCCGCGCCGACCCCCCGCTCGCGCAGCGCCCGGGCCAACTGCTCGGCGCGCGCGTCGAGTTCCGCGTAGGACAGAGTGGTCCCTGCGGCGACCAGCGCGGGGGCGGCGGGGTGCGCGCGGCCCAGGTCTCGAAGCGGTCGAGCAGCGTCCCGGCCGGGAGCCCGGCGGCGGTGTCGTTCCATTCGCCGAGCAGACGGCCGCGCTCCGGCCCGGAGAGCAGGTCCAGCGCGGACGGCCGCAGCTCCGGGTCGGCGGCGACCGCGTCCAGCAGCCGGACCAGCCGCCCGGCGATCGACTCCGCCCCGGCCCGCTCGAACAGGTCGGCCGCGTACTTGAGCTGACCGGCCATTCCGGCGGCGCCGGCGTCTGCGTCGCGGAGCTCCGACATGCCGAACGACAGGTCGAACTTGGCCAGGTCGAGGCCTTCGGCGAGGCTCTCCACCCGCAGGCCGCTCATCTCGAAGCCGTCGGCCGCCGGGCCCTGGACGGTGAGCATGGTCTGGAACAGCGGGTGGCGGCCCAGCGAGCGGGCCGGCTTGAGCTCCTCGACCAGCCGCTCGAAGGGCACGTCCTGGTGCGCGAAGGCGGCCAGGTCGGCGTCACGGACGCGCTCGACGAGCTGCCGGAAGGTCGGCCCGCCGGAGGTGTCGGTGCGCAGCACCAGGGTGTTGACGAAGAACCCGACCAGCCCGTCGAGCGCCTCGTCGCCGCGTCCCGCGACCGGTGAGCCGATCGGCACGTCCTCTCCCGCGCCCAGCCGGGTCAGCAGCGCCGCCAGCGCCGCCTGGACCACCATGAACAGCGTCGCGTTGGTCTGCCGGGCCAGCGCGATCAGGCCCGCGTGGCTGGCGGCGCCGATACCGAAGTCCACGGTACCGCCGCGGTGGCCGGCCACCGGCGGCCGCGGGTGGTCCGCGGGCAGCGGCAGTTGCTCCGGGAGGTCCGCCAGGGTCCGCCGCCAGAAGCCCAGTTGCTCCGAGACCAGGCTGCCCGGTCCTGGTCGGAGCCGAGCAGCCGGCGCTGCCACAGGGTGTAGTCGGCGTACTGCACCGGCAGCGGCGCCCAGCCGGGCTCCGCGCCGTCCAGCCGCGCCCGGTAGGCGGCGGCCAGGTCCTGGCTCAGCGGGGCCAGCGAGGCGGCGTCACCGGCGATGTGGTGCACCACCAGCAGCAGCACATGGTGCTGCCCGGCCAGCCGGTGCAGCACGGCCCGCAGCGGGATCTCCCGCGAGAGGTCGAAGGGGGCCGGCCTCCGCCGCCAGCGCGGCGGTGAGCGCGGCCTGGTCCGTGTCCTGCACCGGGAGTTCCGGGGCGGCCTCGCCCGCGGACAGCACCCGCTGGTACGGGTCTCCCTCGGCGGCGGGGAAGACGGTGCGGAGCACCTCGTGCCGGGCGACCACATCGGTCAGCGCGGCGCACAGTGCGGCCTGGTCCAGCGGCCCGGTGAGCCGCAGCGCCAGCGGGATGTTGTAGGTGGCGTTGGGCCCCTCCAGCTCGCCCAGGAACCACAGGCGCTGCTGCGCGTAGGACAGCGGGATCCGGCCGGCCGGCTGCTGCGGGAGCAGCGGGGGGCGGGTGCGTCCGCTGTCGGGCCGCTCGACGCGCCGGGCGAGCGCCGCCGGGGTGGGCGCGTCGAACAGCGCGCGGATGTCCAGCTCCCGGCTCAGCGCGGTGCGGATCCGGCTGATCAGCCGGGTCGCCAGCAGCGAATGGCCGCCCAGCCCGAAGAAGTTGTCCTCGGGCCCGACCTGTTCGACGCCGAGCACCTCGGCGAACAGGCCGCAGAGCAGTTCCTCGCCCGGGGTCGCCGGGGCCCGGCCGCCGGCCGGCGCGACCGCTTGGGGCGCGGGCAGCGCCCTGCGGTCCACCTTGCCGTTGGGGGACAGCGGCAGGGCGTCCAGGACGACCACCGCCGAGGGCACCAGATAGCCGGGGAGCCGTTCGGCGACCGCGGCGCGCAGGGCGGCGCCGTCCAGGACGGCCCCGGGGCGGGCCACGGTGTAGCCGACCAGCCGCTGGTCGCCGGGCCGGTCCTCGCGGACCACCGCCGCGGCCTCGGCGACGCCGGGACGCGCGGCCAGTGCCGCCTCCACCTCGCCGAGCTCGACCCGGAATCCGCGCAGTTTGACCTGTCCGTCGGCGCGGCCGACGAACTCCAGCTGGCCGTCGGGGCGCCAGCGGACCAGGTCGCCGGTCCGGTACATCCGGCTGCCCGGGCCGCCGTAGGGGCAGGCGGTGAAGCGTCCGGCGGTGAGCCCGGGACGGCCCAGGTAGCCGCGGGCCAGGCCGAGCCCGGCCAGGTACAGCTCGCCGACCGAGCCGGCCGGGACCGGCCCGAGCGCGTCGTCCAGCACCAGCACCCGGCAGCCGGCGATGGGGCGGCCGATCGGGGCGGTGCCGAGGCCGTCCAGGGCGCCGCTCTGCGAGGCGGTGACCGTGCTCTCGCTGGGGCCGTAGACGTTCAGCAGGCTCCGCCCGGCGGCCCAGCGGCGGATGGCGGCGGGGGCGCAGGCGTCCCCGGCGATCATCAGGGTGCGCAGCGCCGGCAGCGGCCGCGTCGGCAGGCCGGGGAGCACGGCCGCGGAGAGCGCGGCGTGGGTGATCCGGTGCCGGTCCAGGAACTCGACGAGCTGCTCCCCGGCCAGCGGGCCCGGCGGCGGCACGACCAGGCAGGCGCCGGTGAGCAGGGTCAGGCACAGTTCGGCGATCGAGCCGTCGAAGCTGGGCGAGCAGAACTGGAGCACCCGCGCGCGGGGCCGGCCGCGTGGGCGGCGGTCAGCGCGGCGATGCCGCGGTGGGTGACCGCCACGGCCTTGGGACGGCCGGTGGATCCCGAGGTGTAGATCAGGTAGGCGGTGTTGTCCAGCCGGACGGGTCTGCGCCGGTCCCGGTCGCGCAGCGGGCCGCGGTACAGCCCGATGAAGGGCAGGTCGAGGTCCTCGACGTCGCGCTCGGTGAGCACCGCGGCGGGCGCGGCGTCCTCCAGCATGGCGTCGATGCGCTCCTGCGGGTAGTCCGGGTCCACCGGCAGGTAGACCGCCCCGGCCTTGGCGACCGCGAGCAGCGCCACCACCCACTCCCGGCCGCGCCGGATCCGGACCGCCACCACGTCCTCGGTGCCGATGCCGCGCCGGACCAGGCGGCGCGCCAGCCGGTCGGCCGCCTCGTGCAGCCGCCGGTAGCTCAGCACCCGGCCCCCGCACTCGACCGCGGGCGCGTCCGGGAAAGCCGCCGCGGCCTGCTCGAACAGGTCGGGCCAGGGCTGCGGGGCGGCTCCGGGGCCGCCGTCGCCCCACTGACGGAAAATCAGTTCCCGTTCGGCGGGCGCCAGCAGGCCCACCCGGCTGATCGGCAGGTCCGGGTCGGCCGCGAGCGCCTCCACCAGCCGGGTGAACCGTTCGGCGACGGGCCCGGCCGGGCCGGGTCGAAGAGGTCGGCGGCGCAGACCAGCTCTCCGCCGAAGCCCGGGGGCGCCTTCGGCGTCGAAGCGCTCGATCAGGCAGAGCGTCAGGTCGAAGCGGGCGGTGACCGCGGACGGCTCCTCCCAGGAGACGGCCAGGCCGGGCAGGTCGAGCTGCTGCGGCCGGTCGTCCTGGACCACCAGCATCACCTGGGTCAGCGGGTGCCGGGCGGCCTCCCGGGCCGGGTTGACCAGCTCGACGATCCGGTCGAAGGGCAGGTCCGCGTGGTCGTAGGCGGCCAGGCTGGTCTCCCGGGCCCGCAGCAGCAGCTGCCGCAGCGTCGGGTCGCCGCTGGTGTCCATCCGCAGCACCAGCGTGTTGACGAAGAAGCCGACCAGGTCGGTCAGCGCCGGGTCGGACCGGCCGGCGGTCGGGCAGCCGATCGGGAGGTCCTCGCCCGCGCCGATCCGGGTGAGCAGCGCGGCCAGCAGCGCCTGCGCGGCCATGTAGACGCTGGCGCCGCAGCCGCGGGCCAGCGCGGTGAGCCCGGCGTGCGCGGCCGCGGAGATCCGCAGCGGGATCCGCTCGGCCGGAAGCTCGGCGCCGACGGGCGCCGGCGCACGGCCGGCAGCGGGAGCTCCTCCGGCAGGCCGGCCAGCTGCCGCTGCCAGTACCGGGTCTGCTGCCAGGCCAGGCTGTCCGGCCGGTCGGCCTCGGCCAGCAGTTCGCCCTCCCATTCGGCATAGTCGCTGTACTGGAGCTCCAGCGGCTCCCAGCCCGGCTCCCGGCCCTGGGTCCGGGCCCGGTAGGCGGTGGCCAGGTCCTGGCAGAACGGCGGCATGGAGGCGCCGTCCGAGGCGATGTGGTGGATGACCACGACCAGCACGTGCCGGTCGGGGTCGAGCCGCAGCAGGGTGCAGCGGATCGGGATCTCCGGTCCAGTTCCAGGGCGACCGTCGCGCAGGCCTGGACGGCCTCGCGGACGGCTGCCTCGTCCGGGCCGGTGTCCCGCTGCTCCAGGCGCAGGCCGGCCTGCGCCAGGGGCAGCACCGCCTGCCGGCCGGCCCCGTCGGACTGCGGGTAGACCGTGCGCAGGACCTCGTGCCGCTCCACCACGTCGCCCAGTGCCCGGCGCAGGGCGTCGGTGTCGAGGCTGCCGGTGAGCCGGATCGCGAAGGGCACGTTGTAGCCGGGCCCGGCGCCCTCCAGCTGGTAGAGGAACCAGAGCCGGGCCTGGGCGGACGAGAGCGGGTAGCCGACCTGGGCGGGTTCGGTGGTGGTGGTCATGCCGGGTTCCTCTCGGCGGTCGGCTGCGGGGCGGTGCCCGGGGGGGCGGCGGCGCAGGGCGGGGCGGCGGGGAGCGGGGGCGTCCTGGTCGATCCTGGCGGCGAGGCCGGCCACGGTGGGGGCGCGGAACAGGTCGGAGATGCCCAGTTCGGCGCCGAGGAGTTCGCGGACCAGGCCCAGGGCGCGGACGGCGAGCAGGGAGTGGCCGCCGAGCGCGAAGAAGTCGTCCTCGATGCCGACCGTCTCCACGCCGAGCACCTCGGCGAAGATCCGGGCCAGGGCGAGTTCGCGCTCGTTCCTGGGGGCCTGTACCGGGCCGCCGGCCCGGGCCGGGGCGGGCAGCGCGGCCGGGTCGAGCTTGCCGTTGACGGTCAGCGGGACGGCGTCGAGCAGCACCACCGCCGCCGGGACCATGTATCCGGGCAGGTGGCCCTGGAGCGCCTGCCGGACCTCCTCGGGCCGGGGGTCGGCCCCGGCAGCCGGGACCACGTAGCCGACGATCCTGCGGTCGCCGGGGACGTCCTCGCGGACCACGGCGACCGCCTGCGCCACGCCCGGTGCCTGCGCCAGGGCGGCGGTGACCTCGCCCAGTTCGATCCGGAAGCCGCGGATCTTCACCTGGTCGTCGGCGCGGCCGACGAACTCCAGCTCCCGCCGCGCAGCCAGCGGGCGACGTCCCCGGTGCGGTACATCCGGGCGCCGTCGGCGCCGGCCGGGTCGGCGACAAAGCGCAGCGCGGTCAGCCCCGGCCGGCCCAGGTAGCCCCGGGCCAGGCCCGGACCGGCGACATACACCTCGCCGGGCACCCCGGGCGGGACCGGCCGCAGTGCCTGGTCCAGCAGCTGCACCCGCAGGTCGGGCAGTCCGCGTCCGACCAGGCTGCCGCCGTGCGGCCCGGGGTGGTCCCGGGTCAGCGCCAACTGGCTGACGTGGACCGTGGTCTCGGTGATCCCGTACATGTTGACCAGCACCGGCGCGTCCTCGGGATGCCGGTCGTACCACGGGGCGACCCGGGCCGGATCCAGGGCCTCACCGCCGAAGACCACCCGACGGAGCGTCAGCGGCGGTGCCCCGGAAGGGCGTTCGCGGTCGGCCTGGACCAGCTGGTAGAAGGCCGACGGTGTCTGGTTGAGCACGGTGACCTGCTCGCGGGCCAGCAGTTCGCAGAACTCGGCGGGGGTGCGGCTCACTTCGAACGGCACCACCACCAGCCGGCCGCCGTGCAGCAGCGCGCCCCACAGCTCCCACACGGAGAAGTCGAAGGCGTAGGAGTGGAACAGCGTCCACACGTCCCGCGGCCCGAAGCCGAACTGCTCCCTGGTCGCGCCGAAGAGCCGGACCACGTTGCGGTGGGTGACCACGACGCCCTTGGGGTTCCCGGTCGAGCCGGAGGTGTAGATGACATAGGCGGCGTTGCCCGGCACGGCCCGGCCGGGCAACGGCTCCGGCGACGGCTCCGGCTCCGGCTCCGGCTCCGGCGATGGCGACGGTCCGTCGAGGGCGAGTTCGGGGATGCCCAGCCCGGCGCAGGCCGCCGCCACGGCGGTGGGCAGGGTGCCGGGGGTGGTGAGCACGCAGCAGGGGCGGGCGTCGTCGAGCATGTACTGGAGCCGGGAGGCCGGGTAGTCGGGGTCCAGCGGCAGGTAGGCCCCGCCGGCCTTGAGGATCGCCAGCAGCGCCACCACCAGCTCGGCGGAGCGGGGCAGGGCCAGCGCCACCAGCCGCTCGGGGCCCACCCCGGCCGCGCGCAGCCGCAGCGCCAGCGCGTCGGCCCGGGCGTCCAGTTCGCCGTAGCTGAGTGCCCGGCCCCGAAGGTGACGGCGACGGCCTGCGGGGTGCGGGCGGCCTGCTGCTCGAAGAGCGAGACCAGGGTCTCCTCACCGTCCGCGGACCGCTGGGTCGCCGCGCCCCAGGAGCGGACCTGTTCCAGCTCCGCCGGGCCGGCCAGGTCGATCCGGCTCAGCGGCCGCCCCGGTTCGGCGGTGGCCTGCCCCAGCAGCCGGGCCAGCCGGTCCGCCAGGTCCCGGGCGGTGGCCGGGTCGAACAGGTCGGCGGCGAACTCCAGGGTCCCGTCGATGCCGGTCGGGGCGCCGTCCGCGGACCACTGCTCGGACAGGGTGAACAGCAGGTCGTACTTGGCCAGGCCGAGCTCGACCGGCGCCGGCTCCATCCGGGTGCCGGCCGGCCAGGCCGGCTGCGGCTGCCGCCCTCCAGGACCAGCACCACCTGGCACAGCGGGTGCCGGGCGGCCGAGCGCGGCGGGTTGACCAGTTCCACCACCCGGTCGAAGGGCAGTTCGGCGTGGCTGTAGGCGGCCAGGTCGACCTCGCGCACCCGCTTGAGCAGTTCGCCGAAGTCCGGGTCGCCGGAGGTGTCCACCCGCAGCACCAGGGTGTTGACGAAGAAGCCGACCAGGGAGCGCAGCGCCTCGTCGCCGCGCCCGGCCACCACGGTGCCGACGGTCACGTCCTCGCCGCTGCCGGTCCTGGTGAGCAGCGCGGTCAGCGCCGCGTGCAGGACCATGAAGACCGTCATGTGGTGCTTGCGGGCCAGCGCCCGGACGGCGGCGTGGACGGGGGCGGGCAGGTCCAGCGGCACGGTGCCGCTGCGGCCGGTGCCGTGCTCGCGGTGCGGGCGGTCCACCGGCAGCGGCAGCTGCACCGGCTGCCCGGCCAGCCGGTCCCGCCAGTACGCCGACTGGACCGTCTCGACGCTCCCGGCCGTCCCGGCGGTGCCGAGCGCCTCGCGCCGCCACAGGGTGTAGTCGGCGTACTGGAGCGGCAGCGGCGCCCACCGGGGCGCCCCGCCCGCGAGCCGGGCCCCGTAGGCCGTGGCCAGGTCCGTCAGCAGCGGCTCCATCGAGCCGCCGTCGGCCGCGATGTGGTGCAGCACCAGCAGCAGCGCGTGCCGCCGCGGGCCGGTGCGGATCAGCCAGGCGCGCAGCGGCAGTTCGCGGGCCAGGTCGAAGGGGCGGGCGGCCAGCTCCCGGGCCGTGCCGGGGAGCAGCTCCGGGTCGAGGTCCAGTTCGGTGAGGCCGGGCCGGGCCGTGTCGGCGGGCAGGGGCAGCTGGTACGGCTGCTCGTCCTGGACGCCGAAGACGGTCCGCAGCACCTCGTGCCGGACCACCAGGTCGCCCAGGGCTGCCCGCAGCGCACCGGCGTCGACCGGTCCGTCCAGGTCGAGCAGCAGCGGGATGTGGTAGGCGGCGCCGGATCCGGCCTGGTTGAAGAACCAGAGCCGGCGCTGCGCGTCGGACAGCGGCAGCGGTTCGGGCCGGGGACGCGGCCCGGGCCGGGTGCCGGGCAGTTCGCCGCTGCCCCGCGCCAGTGCGGTCCGCAGCCGCTCCGCGAAGGCCGCGGCGGTGGGTGCCTCGAACAGGCTCCGGACGCCGGGCGCCACGCCCAGCACCGTCTGCACCCGGCCGATCAGCCGGATCGCGAGCAGCGAGTGGCCGCCGGCGGCGAAGAAGTCCTCCTCGACGCCGATCCCGGGCAGGCCGAGCACCTCGGCGAAGAGGCCGGCGACGATCTCCTCCAGCGGGGTGCCCGCACCCCGGGGGGCGCCCGGCGCCGTGCTCTCCTCGGGGAGCGGCAGCGCCGCCCGGTCCAGCTTGCCGTTCCTGGTGACCGGCAGCGCGTCCAGCGGGACCACCAGCGGCACCATGTGCTCGGGGAGCCGCTCGGCCAGGTAGCCGCGCAGCTCCGCCGCGCCGGGCCCGGTGCCCGGATCCGCCGGTACCGGGTAGGCGACCAGCCGCAGCCCGCCGGAGCCGGTGTCCCGGACCACCACGGCGGCCGCGGCGACCTGCGGATGCCCGGTCAGCACCGCCTCCACCTCGCCGGGTTCGACCCGGAAGCCGCGGATCTTGACCTGGTCGTCGGCCCGCCCGGCGAACTCCAGTACGCCGTCGGAGCCGCGGCGCACCAGGTCCCCGGTCCGGTACATCCGCTCCCCCGGTGCGGCGAAGGGGTCCGCCGGGAAGCGCTCCGCGGTCAGGCCGGGGCGGTGCAGATAGCCGCGGGCCAGGCCGGTGCCGCTGAGGTAGAGCTCGCCGACGGTGCCGTCGGGCACCGGCCGCAGCCAGCCGTCCAGGACCCGGCAGGCGACATTGTCCATGGGCCGTCCGATCGGCACCCGCGCCCCGATCTCGTCCGCGCGGGCCAGCGGCAGGTGGGTCGCGCACAGGGTGATCTCGGTCGGGCCGTAGACGGCCAGCACGGTCAGCCCCGGGCAGCTGCTCAGCACCGCCCGGACGGCCGCGGGCGAGACCACGTCGCCGCCGGTGGCGAGCCGGGTCAGGCCCGCGAAGCAGCCGGGCACCTCCTCGGCCAGGACCCGGAACAGGCCGGCCGTGATCAGCGCCGAGGTCAGTCCCTCCTCGGCGATCAGCCGGGCGACGACCGCGGGCTCCAGGTCGCCGGGCGGGGCGAGCACGATCCGGCCGCCGGAGAGCAGCGGCGCCCACAGCTCGTAGGTCGCCGGGTCGAAGCCGGCCGGGCTGTGCATCAGCACCCGCTGCTCGGCGCCCTCGCCCCAGCAGCGGTCCAGGGCCAGGCCGATGACATCGCGGTGGGTGATCGCCACGCCCTTGGGCCGCCCGGTGGAGCCCGAGGTGGACATCAGGTAGGCGAGCTGCTCGGGGTGGACCGCGGGCGCGGGCCGGGCCCCGGCCGGGCCGGGGCCGGCCCAGGTCCCGGCGGCCTCCAGCACCTCGCAGCCGAGTTCCTCCCGGGCCCAGGCGGACAGCGGGTGACCGGCCAGGGCGGCGTCGGTCACCAGTGCGACCGGCGCGACCTCGGACAGGAAGCCGCTCAGCCGGCTGACCGGGTCGCCGGGGTTCAGCGGCACATACACCGCGCCTGCCTTGGCGATCCCGACCAGGGCGGTGACCAGGTCGGCCGAGCGTTCCATCAGCAGCGCCACCGGGGACTCCGGTCCGGTGCCCAGCGCGCGCAGGCGCTGGGCCAGGTGCTCGGCGCGGCGGTCGAGTTCGGCGTAGCTGAGCCGGATCCCGCCCGCGGCCACGGCGATCCGCTCCGGTCCCTCGGCCACCCGGGCCGCGAACAGTCCGGGCAGGCTGCCCGCCGGGAGCTCGCGGGCGGTGGCGTTCCAGGCGTCCAGCTCACCGGTCTCGGCGGCGGTCAGTACCGCGAGCCCGGCGAGCGGGCGGCGCGGGTCGTCGGCGAACTGCCGGAGCAGGCTCTCCAGCCGGGCGCAGAGCGCCCGGGCCCGGCGGGCGTCCACCAGGTCGGGGCGGTGGTCGAGCCGGAAGGAGAACACCGGCCCGGGGACGGCCACCAGCACCAGCGGGTAGTGCATGGCGTCCATGCCCTCCACGCCGGTGACCCGGACCGCCGCCGGGTCCTGCGGTTCGTCGATGCCGGCGTCCGGGTAGCTCTCGAAGACGACGGCCGTGTCGAAGAGTTCGGTGTGCCCGGCGAGGCCCTGGATCTCGGCAAGTCCCAGGTGCTGGTGCGGCAGCAGCGCGGCCTGCTCGTCCTGGAGCCGGGCCAGGAACGCGCCGACGGACTCGTCCGGGCGGGTGCTCGCACGGACCGGGACGGTGTTGATGAACAGCCCCACCATCCTTTCGGCGTCCGGGAGTTCGGCCGGGCGGCCGGCCACGGTGGTGCCGAAGACCAGGTCGCAGCGGCCGGTCAGCGAGCCGAGCAGCAGCGCCCAGGCGCCCTGGACCACGGTGTTCAGGGTGACCCCCTGGGAGCGGGCCAGCGCGGTGAGCCCTTCGGTCAGCTCCGGGGTCAGCGTCAGGAACGCCCGCTCGGGCAGCCGGGCCCGGGAGGCGGCGGCGCCCTCGGCGACCAGGGTCGGCTCGGACAGTCCGGCGAGCGCCTCGCTCCAGGCGGTGCGGGCTGCGGGCCGGTCCTGTCCGGCCAGCCAGACCAGGTGGTCCCGATAGCCGGGGCGGGCGGCAGCGCGCCGCCGCCGTGCTGGTAGCAGGTCATCAGCTCGGCCAGCAGCACCGACAGCGACCAGCCGTCGAGCAGGATGTGATGGAAGTTCAGCAGCAGCTTCCACTCCCGCTCGCCGATCCGGGCCAGGGTGGCCCGCAGCAGCGGCGGCCGGCCCAGGTCGAAGCGGTGGGCGCGCTCCTGGGCGAGCAGTTCGGTGAACCCCCGGCCCCGCGCCCGCTCAGGTCGGCCTGCGTCCAGGGCAGTTCGGCCGCGTGCGGCACCAGCCGCACCGGTTCGCCGTTGGGCCTGCTCCGGAAGCCGGAGCGCAGCGCCGGGTGGCGCTCCATCAGCGTGCTCAGCGCCGCCCGCAGCCGGTCCGGCTCGACCGCGCCGGACAGGCCCAGCACACACTGCACGGTGTAGACGTCGGCGTCCTCCGCCCGGCCAGGCCGGCGTGGAAGAACATGCCTCCTGCAGCGGTGTCAGCGGCAGGACGTCGGCGAGTCCCTTGGTGGCCATCACAGGTTGCTCCAGTCGGCTTCGAAGAGGTCGATCTCGTCCTGGTCCAGCTGGACCAGGGAGATGTCGGAGGGGTGAGTCCGCCCGCGGCCGGGTCGTCGTCGAGCCCGGCCAGCGCCAGCAGCGCCTGCCGGTAGCCCTCGGCCAGCCGGGCCGCGGCCGGCTCCGCCAGCAGCCCCGCGGGCCAGCTCAGCCGTACCGTCAGCCGCGGCCCGTCGGCGGCGGCCTCGGTCCAGGCGCTGACGTCCAGCGGATGGGTGGCCGGGGTGTCCGGGTCCTGGCCTGCGGAGAGCACCGCGCTGCCGGGGCCGGCGCCCAGTCCGCCGGGGCGGCCCCGGCGGCCGGGCCCTGGTAGCGGCCCAGGTAGTTGAACGCCAGCTGCGGCGTCCCGGCGGCCGCGAGCAGCGGTTCGGCGTCCGGGTTGAGGTAGCGGAGCAGCCCGTAGCCGAGTTCGTCGCCCGGCCGGGCCCGCAGCTGCTCCTTGACCGCCTTGAGCGCCCGGTCGGCGGCGGCCCCGCCGCGGAGCACCGCGGCCGGGTCCAGGGCGCCGAGGTCCAGCCGGACCGGGTGGATCGCGGTGAACCAGCCGACGGTCCGGGAGAGGTCGGCTCCGCCGAGGTCCGTGCGGCCGTGCCGCTCCAGGTCGGCGAGCAGGGTGCGCGCCGCGCCGCCGCGTTCCGCGCGCCAGGCGGCGACGGCGGTCACCAGCGCGGTGAGCAGCACCTGGTCGACCTCGCCGTGGTAGCGGGTGGGCAGGGTGGTCAGCAGCGGGGCGGTCTGCGCGGGCTCCAGCGTGAAGCCGGTCTCGCGCAGCGTGGCGACGGTGTCCACCGCCGGGTCCAGCGGACGGTCCGTCAGCAGCGGGTCGGGCCCGGCCAGCACCGAGGTCCAGTGGTCGAGTTCGCGCCACCGCCCGGGCTGCCGCGCCTCCTCGGCGAGCAGCCCCGCCAGCGGCGCAGGGAGGTGCCGACCGGGTCCAGTTCCTGGCCCTGGGCGGCCGCGGCCAGGTCCGGCAGCAGGATCCGCCAGGAGACGGCGTCCACCGCCAGGTGGTGGGCGACCAGCAGCAGCAGGCCGGGGCGCCGCGGCCCGCGGTCCAGGTGAACGGCCTGGAGCAGCTCCCCGGCGGCCGGGTCCAGCCGTTCCCCGGCCGCGGCCCGCTCGCGCTCGACCAGGGCGTCGGCCGCGGTGCCGGTGCTTCCGTCCGGGAGGGCGACGGTCCGCAGCAGCCGGTCCGCCGCCGCGCCGGGCGGCCGCACGGTGGCCGCGCCGTCGGCGACCCGCAGCCGCAGCGCGTCGTGCCGGTCCAGCACCCGCTGGAGGACGTCCGTCAGCTGCCCGCGCTCCAGTCCGGCGGGGACCTGAAGCAGCATGGACTGGTGGAACACCCGCCGGTGCCGCCCGGCCGACCAGCGCATGACCGGGGTGAGCGGGAGCGGGCCCACGCCGTCGTCGGCGGGGGCCGCCCCGGCGGCCTCCCCGGCGGTGCTGCCGGCGCAGGCGGCGAGGGCGGCCACGGTCCGGTGCCGGAACACGTCGCGGGGCGTGAGCACCAGTCCCAGCTTGCGGGCCCGGCCCGCGAGCTGGACCGAGACGATGCTGTCGCCGCCCAGGTCGAAGAAGTCGTCGTCCGCGCCGACCCGGGGCAGCTGGAGCAGTTCGGCGAAGATCCCGGCCACGGCCTGTTCGCGCGGCCCCCGCGGTTCGCGCCCGACCGGGCGGTCCGGCCGCTGCGGCGCGGGCAGCGCGGCCCGGTCGACCTTGCCGTTGGGGTCAGCGGCAGCGCGTCCAGCACGACCACGGCCGCCGGCACCATGTACTGCGGCAGTGTCCGCGCCGCCAGGGCCCGGACCTCCTCCGGGTCGCAGGCCGCCCCCGCGGCCGGTACCGCGTAGGCCACCAGCCGCCGTTCCCCGGGCCGGTCCTCGCGGAGCACCACCACCGCGGTGGCGACCTGCGGGAGTCCGGCCAGCACCGTCTCGATCTCGTCGGGCTCGATCCGGAAGCCGCGCAGTTTGACCTGGTGGTCCACCCGGCCGACGAACTCCAGGGTCCCGTCGGGCCGCCGGCGGGCCAGGTCGCCGGTGCGGTACATCCTCCCCCGGGCCCGCCGAAGGGGTCGGCGACAAAGCGCTCGCTGCTCGCCCCGGGGCGGTTTAGATAGCCCCGGGCCAGGCCCGCGCCGGCCAGGTAGAGCTCGCCCGCGGTACCGGGCGGGACCAACTGGAGCCTTGCGTCCAGGACATGGGCCCGGTCGTGGTCCAGCGGCCGTCCGATCGGCAGCCGGGCCGAGCGCAGCGGCGGCTCGGTCAGCCGGTGGCTGGTGGCGAAGGTGGTGGTCTCGGTCGGTCCGTAGCCGTCGACGACGGCGACCCCCGGGGAGGCGGCCAGCACCCGGGCCACCGCGTCCGGCGGCACCACATCGCCGCCGGTCCACACCTCGCTGACGCCCGCGAACGCCTCCGGGCACTCCTCGGCCATCAGCCGGAACAGCCCGGCCGTCAGCCACAGCGCGGTCACCCGCTGCTCACGCAGCACCGCCGGCAGGGTCACCGGGTCCAGCAGTTCGACCGGAGTGACGACCACCTCGCCGCCGGACAGCAGCGGCGCCCAGAGCTCGTACGTCGAGGCGTCGAAGGCGAGCGGGGAGTGGAACAGCACCCGGCGGTGGCGCCGGTCCGGAACCGGGAGTCCAGGGAGCGCGCGACATTCGGTGGCTGACGGCGACGCCCTTGGGGCGGCCGGTGGAGCCGGAGGTGAACATCACATAGGCCAGCCGGTCCGGGGCGATGCCGACTGCCGTTCCGGGCACCGACGGTGACGCCGGGTCGGACTGCGGGACAGGGTGTCCAGGTCCGGTCCGGGCAGCGGTGACCGGGAGCCCGTCGCCCCCGCCGGGCCGCGGCTGCCGCGGATCCCGGTCGGATCAGGACGGTCGCCCGGCCCTCCCGCAGTGCCTCGCGCAGCCGGGGCAGCGGGGCGCGGGAGTCCAGCGGCAGATAGCAGCCGCCGGCCTTCAGTACCGCCAGCGTGCTGACCACGGCCGGCCGAATGCCGCTGGAGCAGTGCGACCCGGCTCTCCGGGCCCACTCCGGCTCGGGTCAGCTCCCGCGCCAGGGCGTCGGCCCGGGCGTCCAGTTCGGCGTAGCTGAGCACCCGCTGCCCGCAGCGGACCGGGTGCGTCCGGGGTCCGCGCCACCTGGGCCCGGAACAGCTCGGGCAGCGAGCGGGCGGGGGCGGGGGCCGGGCCGGCGCCGGGGCCGAGCAGCCGCTCGCGCTCGCCCGGGAGCAGCAGCGAGCAGGAGTCGACCGGCCGCTGCGGGTCGGCGCAGAGCGCCGACAGCAGCTGCAGATAGCGCTCGGCCAGGGCCTCGGCGGTGCCGGGTCGAAGAGTTCGGCCGCGTACTCCAGCGCCAGCACGACACCGGCCGGGCCGCCGGAGGCGCTGTGCTGCTCGGTCAGGTCGAAGGACAGGTCGAACTTGACCGTGCCGAGCGCCAGCGGAGCCGCCGCCATGGTCAGTCCGGGCCCCGCCTCGTGCACCGGCAGTTCCCCGGCCAGGCCGAAGGAGACCTGGAACAGGGGGTTGTACTCGCTCGTCCCGCCGCTGCCGGTCAGCTCGACCACCCGGTCGAAGGGCAGCCGGGCGTGGCCGAGGTCGTCCAGGTCGGCTTCGCGGACCCGGGTCAGCAGTTCGGCGAAGGTCGGCGCTCCGGAGAGGTCGGTGCGCAGCGCCACGGTGTTGGCGAAGAAGCCGACCAGGTCCTGCAGGCCGGGGTGTCCCGGCCGGACACCGCCGTGCCCACGGCGAGGTCCTCGCCCGCGCCGAGCCGGCCGAGGAGCACGGCCAGGGCCGCGTGGGCGGCCATGAACACGGTCACTCCGTGCCGGCGTGCCGTGGACACCAGCGCCTGGTGGCGTTCCGCGCCGATCCGTCGGTGCACCAGGCCGCCGGCGCGGCCCGGCCGGGCGCCGCGCGGACGGTCGGTCGGCAGCTCGGTCAGCTCCGGCAGTCCCGCCAGCCGCTGCTGCCAGTAGCGCAGGTCCTCCTCCGGCTCTGCCGGCTCTCCGGCGGGGCCGTGGGCCTGCCGCTGCCACAGCACATGGTCCACATACGCCAGGGGCAGGGCCGGCAGCCCGGGCGCGCGTCCGGCGGCGCGGGCCCGGAGGAACTCCCCCAGGTCGCGCAGCAGCGGCTCCATCGAGACGCCGTCGCAGACGAGGTGGTGCAGCACGAGCAGCAGCACGTTCCGCTCACCGGTCCACGGAAGGAGCCGGGCCCGCAGCGGCGGGCGGCGGTCAGGTCGAACGGCCGCGCGGCCTCCTCCGCGAGCAGCCGCTCGGGATCCCGCGCGCCGCGGTCCAGCACCGCGAAGTCCGGTTCGGCCGCCTCGGGCGCCAGCACCTCCTGGTAGGGGAGCCCGTCGCGGGCCGGGAAGCGGGTGCGCAGCGGCTCGTGGCGGGCCACCAGGTCACCGAGCGCGGCCCGCAGCACGGGGATGTCCAGCGGGCCGGTGAAGGTCACCGCCACCGGGACGTTGTAGGTCGCGGCCGGGCCCTCCAGCTGGTCCAGGAACCAGAGCCGGGCCTGTGCGGGTGCCAGCGGCGGGTACGGCGGACGCGGTCCGGCGGTCGGCGCGGGCAGGGCGGGAGCGGCGCCGGTGGCGGCACCGGCGGCGTCGAGCAGCGGGGCCAGCTCCGCCACGGTGGGGGCGCGGAACAGGTCCCGGACCGCCAGTTCCGTGCCGAAGACCTCGCGGACCCGGTGCAGCAGCCGGGTGGCCAGCGAGTGGCCGCCCGCGGCGAAGAAGTCCGCGTCGACACCGATCCGGTCGAGGTCGAGCACCTCGGCGAAGAGCTGCGTCAGCAGTTCCTCGCGCAGTCCGCGCGGAGCGCGTCCGCCGCTGGCCGTCGGCGCCGAGGGGGCGGGCAGGGCTGCCCGGTCCAGCTTGCCGTTGGGGTGAGCGGCAGTTCGTCCAGCACCACCACCGCGGCCGGCACCATGTGCCGGGGCAGCAGCTCGCCGACCCGGCGGCGGACCGCCTCGGGCTCCGGCGTGCTCGTGTCCGCGGTCGCGCGGACCGCGTAGGCGACGATCCGGCGGTCGCCGGGCTGGTCCTCGCGGACCAGGACGGCCGCGGCGGCCACCCGGCGCAGCGGGCCACCGCTGCCTCGATCTCGCCGGGTTCGATCCGGAAGCCGCGCAGCTTGACCTGGCCGTCGGCCCGCCCGGCGAACTCCAGGCCGCCGTCGGCCCGCCAGCGCACCACGTCACCGGTCCGGTACATCCGCTCGCCGGTGCCGCCGAACGGGTCGGCGACGAAGCGGCCGGCGCTCAGCCCCGGCCGGCCCAGGTAGCCGCGGGCCAGCCCGGCGCCCGCGAGGTACAGCTCCCCGCGGACGCCCGGCGGCACCAGCCGCAGCCGGTCGTCGAGGACATAGACCCGGGTGCCGTGCACCGGGCTGCCGATCGGCGGCTGGGTGTGCCCCGCGAGCGGCGCGCTCATGGTGGCGCAGACCGTCGACTCGCTGGGCCCGTAGGCGTTGACCATCCGGCGGCCCGGCGACCAGCGGGCCACAAGTTCCGGCGGGCAGGCCTCACCGGCGACCACCAGCGTGCCGCCGGGCAGGAAGTCCGCCTGCTCCGGCATCGCGGCGAGCACCGTGGGCGGCATGGTGACGTGGGTGATTCCGTGTTCGCGTGCCAGCGCGGCCAGCTGCGGTCCGGGCAGGACCCGCTCGGCCGGGGCGAGGACCAGCGCGGCGCCGCTGAGCAGCGCCATGCACACCTCCCAGGCCGCGGCGTCGAAGCTGAGCGCGGCGAACTGGAGCACCCGGCTGGCACGGTCCAGGGCGAAGGCCCCGGTCTGGGCCCGGGACAGGTCGGCCAGCCCGGTGTGGGTGACCACCACGCCCTTGGGGCGTCCGGTGGTGCCGGAGGTGTAGACGAGATAGGCCGGGTGCAGCGGCCGCAGCGGCGCGGTGCGGTCCGGGTCGCGCGGGTGCGTGCCGGGGCCGCCGCGAGTTCGGCGGCCAGGTCGGGGCCGTCCAGTTCCGCCGTCGGGCAGCCGACCGCGCCGAAGGCTCCCCGGGCGGCCAGGTCGGCGCCGACCTGCCGGGTCGTCAGCAGCAGCGCGGGGCGCAGTCGGCCAGCATGAAGGCGATCCGCTCGGCCGGGTAGTCGGGGTCGACGGACAGGTAGGCCGCGCCGCACTTGAGCACCGCCACCACGGCGACCACCAGCTCGACCGAGCGCGGCAGGGCCAGGGCGACCACCTGCTCCGGGCCGATGCCCCGGGCGATCAGCCGGTGCGCCAGCCGGTTGGCCGCCTCGTCCAGCTCCGTGTAGTCCAGCCGCTGTTCCTCGAAGAGCACCGCCGCGGCGTGCGGCGCGGCGGCCAGCACGGCGGCGAACAGGTCGGGGAAGACCGCGGGCGTCCCGGCGGCCGGACCGCGGCCCCACTGCCGCAGCAGCCGGTCGCGGCCGGCCCGGCCGAGGACGTCGATCGCGCCGATGCGCTGCTCCGGGTCGGCGCAGCCCTGCGCCAGCACCGCCACCAGCTGGTCGGCCAGCTGCTGGGCGGTGGAGGGGTGGTAGAGGTCGGCGGCGTACTCGACCTCGATCTCGACGCCGGCCGGGGCCCCGAGCGGGTCGAACCGCTCCCGCAGGCTGAAGCCGAGGTCGAAGGCGGCGGCACCGGTGGGCGGTTCCACCGCCTCGGTGGTCAGGCCCGGCAGTTCCGGGGCGGTCAGCGGGGACTGGAACGCGAGCATCACCTGGGCCAGCGGGTGGCGGGCCGGGGAGCGCTCGGCCCGCAGCAGGTCCACCAGGTGGCCGAAGGGCAGCGCGGCGTGCGCGAGGTCGGCCAGGTCGGCGGTGCGGATCCGGTCGAGCAGTTCGCCGAAGGCGGGATCCCCCGAGGTGTCGGCGCGCAGCACCAGGGTGTTGGCGAAGAAGCCCACCAGCCCCTCGGTCTGCGGGGCGTCCTCGCGGCCGGAGGCCACGGCGCAGACCGGCAGGTCGGTGCCGGCTCCGAGCCGGGTGAGCAGGGTGGCCAGCGCGGTGTGCGCGACCATGAACGGCGTCGCGCCGTGCCGCGCGCCCAGCGTGCGCAGCGCGTGGTGGTCCGCGGCGTCCAGCGTGCTGCGGACCAGTCCGCCGCCGCGGGTGGGTGTGCCCGGCCGGGGCCGGTCGACGGGCAGGTCCAGCTCCTGCGGGGCGCCCGCGAGGCGTCCGCTCCAGTAGGCCGAGAGCAGTGGCAGCTCGGCTCCCCCGGGGGCCAGCGACTCCCGCTGCCAGAGCGCGAAGTCGGGGTACTGCACCGGCAGCCGGGTCCACTGCGGGGCGGCGCCGGCCAGCCGGGCGCGGTAGCCGGCGGCGAGGTCGGCGAGCAGCGGCGCGGTGGATTCCCCGTCGCTGGCGATGTGGTGGAGCACCAGCAGCAGCGTGCTGCCGCGGTCCCTCGCGCAGCAGTGCGGCCCGCAGCGGCAGGTCGGCGGCGAGGTCGAACGGCCGGGTGGCCAGGTCGCGGGCCTCGGTGTCACCGCAGAGCCAGGGTGCGCCGCGCAGCCGGGCCGCGGCCTCCTCCGGCTCCAGCACCACCAGGCAGGGCGCGCCCTCGCGTTCGACCACCAGGGTGCGCAGCGCCTCGTGCCGGGCCAGCACGTCGGCGAGGGCGGCGCGCAGCGCGTCCGGGTCGAGCGGGCCGGTCAGCCGCAGCGCGAGCGGACGGTTGTAGACCGCGCTCGGGCCCTCCAGCCGGTCCAGGAACCAGAGCCGAGCCTGGCCGAAGGAGGCCGGCAGCGGGTCGGGACGGTCGGGACGGGCCCGCAGTTCCAGGGCGCGGGCCGGACCGCCCTCGGCCGTCCCCGCCTCGATCCGCCGCGCCAGCGCGGCGACGTCCGGGGCCTGGAACACGGTGCGGACCGGGAGCGGGCAGCCGAGTTCCGTCCGGATCCGCCCGGCCAGCCCGGTCGCGAGCAGGGAGTGGCCGCCCAGCGCGAAGAAGCTGTCCTCGGCGCCGACCGCCGAGGCGTCCAGCCCGAGCACCTCCGCGAAGAGCGCGGCGAGCCGCTGCTCCAGGCCGGGCGCGGGCGGGCGCGAGCCGGCCCCGGTGCGGGCCGCCGGGGCGGGCAGCGCCGACCGGTCGAGCTTGCCGTTGGCCCCCACCGGCAGCGCGGGCAGCAGCAGCACCTCCGCCGGGACCATGTAGTCGGGCAGCGAGGCGGCCAGGTGGGCCCGCAGCTGTTCCGGGTCGGGCGCGGCCGCGGCTGCCTCCGGTACCGCGTAGCCGACCAGCCGCTGGTCGCCGGGGCGGTCCTCGCGCAGCAGCACCGCGGCGTGCGCGACCGCCGGGTGCGCGGTCAGCGCGGCCTCGATCTCGCCGGGTTCGATGCGCAGGCCGCGCAGCTTGACCTGCTGGTCGGCCCGGCCGAGGAAGGTGAGCGCGCCGTCGGCCCGGCGGCGGGCCAGGTCGCCGGTCCGGTAGAGCCGCTCCCCCGGAGCCCCGAAGGGGTCGGCGACGAAGCGTCCGGCGGTGAGCGCGGGCCGGTTCAGGTAGCCGCGCGCGAGGCCGACCCCGGCCAGGTACAACTCGCCTGCCACGCCCGGCGGCTGCTCCCGCAGCGCGGCGTCCAGGACATGCACCCGGGTGTTCCAGATCGGGCGTCCGATCGGCACCGGGGCGTGGTCCGGCTGCGCCGGGCAGGGCCAGGCGGTGACGTCGACGGAGGCCTCGGTGGGCCCGTAGAGGTTGTGCAGCCGGGCCCCGCACGGGCCCAGCACCTGGTGGAAGCGGTGCACCAGTTCGGCGGGCAGCGCCTCGCCGCTGCACACGACGGTGCGCAGACCGGTGCACTCCCGCGCCGTGGGCTCGTCCAGGAAGGCGGCGAGCATGGACGGGACGAAGTGGACCGTGGTGACGCCCTCCCGCCGGATCAGTGCGGCCAGATAGGCCGGGTCGCGGTGGCCGCCGGGGTCGGCGACCACGAGTGCCGCGCCCTCGATCAGCGGCCAGAAGAACTCCCAGACGGAGACGTCGAATCCGGACGGCGTCTTCTGCAGCACCCGGTCGCCGGAGCCGAGCGGGTAGGCGTGCTGCATCCAGCGCAGCCGGTTGACGATGCCCCGGTGGGTGACCTGCACGCCCTTGGGGCGGCCGGTGGAGCCCGAGGTGTAGATGACGTAGGCGGGGTGGTCCGGCGCCGGTCCGGCGGCCGGACCGGCCGGCCCGCGGCCGGCCGGGTCCTGCTCCGGTGCCTCGACCAGCAGGGTGAGCCGGTCGGCGGGCTCCGCCGCGGGCAGCGCGGGAACCACCGACGCGGTGGTGAGCAGGCAGGCGGGCGCGGAGTCGGTGAGCATCCAGGCGATGCGGTCGGCCGGGTAGTCCGGGTCGACCGGCAGATAGGCCGCGCCGGCGCGGATCGGCGGACGACGCGCGCGGTGACCAGCGACGGCCGCGGCAGCGCGACCGCGACCGTCCGCTCCGGTCCGGCGCCCAGCGCGGTCAGCCGCCGGGCCAGCCGTTCCACCCGCTGGTCGAACTCACGGTAGGTCAGCACGGTGGCGCCGTGCACCAGGGCGACCGCGTCCGGGCAGGCGGCGGCGCGGGCCGCGACCAGTGCCGGAAGGGTCGTGGGGGTGTCCTGGTGGCCGGTGCGGTTCCACTCCGCCAGCAGGCGGCGTTCGGCGGGGAGGGTGAGGTCGAGGGCGCTGATCGGCTGGTGCGGGGCGGCGGTGGCCGCGTCGAGCAGCGCGGACAGCCGGTCCACCAGCAGCCGGACGGTGCCGGGGTCGAACAGGTCGGCGGCGAAGTCGACCTGGCCGGTGACGCCCTGCGGGGCGCCGTCCGCGCCGGTGTGCTCCGAGAGCGCGAAGAGCAGGTCGAACTGGGCGCCGCCGGTGGGCGCCAGCGCGGCCTCGGTGCGCAACCCGGGGAGCTGCACCCGGAAGACCTCGTCGTCCTGGAAGGCCAGCATCACCTGGAAGAGCGGGTGGTGCGCCGCCGTCCGGGACGGGTTGACCAGCTCGACCAGCCGGTCGAAGGGCAGGTGCGGGTGGTCGAGGTCGTCCAGGACGCCGCGGCGCACCCGGTCGAGCAGTTCGCCGAAGGCCGGGTCGCCCGAGGTGTCGGTGCGCAGTACCAGGGTGTTGACGAAGAACCCGACCAGCCGGTCCAGCGCCGGTCCTCCCGGCCGGCCAGGACCGTGCCCAGGGCGATGTCCTCGCCCGCGCCGAGCCGGGTGAGCAGCGCCGACAGGGCCGCCTGGACCACCATGAACACGGTGGCCCCGCTCGCGCGGGCCAGGTCGGCCATCCGCCGGTGCAGGGCGGCCGGGAGCTCCACCGGCAGCGAGCCGCCGCGGCCGCTCGGGCGGGGTCCGCGGGGCCGGTCCGCCGGCAGCTCCAGCACCTCGGGCAGCCCGGCCAGCCGGTCCAGCCAGTAGCGGCCCTCGTCCGCCTCCCGTCCGGCCGAGGCGTGCTGCCAGGCGGCGTAGTCGCCGTAGTGGACCGGCAGCGGCTCGAAGGCGGCGGCCGGGTCGGTGCCGGGCGCCTCGCAGGCGTGGCGGTAGGCGGTGGCCAGGTCGTCCAGCAGCGGGCCGATGGACCAGCCGTCCGCGGCGATGTGGTGCACCACCAGCAGCAGCAGGTGGTCCTCCGCGGCCAGGCGGAACAGCCGGGCCCGCAGCGGCAGTTCGCGGGCCAGGTCGAAGGGCCGGGCGGCGGCCTCGGCCACCGCGGCGGCGAGGGCCCGGGGCCCGCCGTCCGGTGCCTGGGTCCCGGTGTACTCGACCGGCGTCCCCACGGGCTGGACCTGTGCCCGGACCTGCGCCCGGACCTCCGTCCGCGGGCCGCCGGAGTCCGCGCCGAACAGGGTGCGCAGCGGTTCGTGCCGGGCGACGACCGCGTCGACCGCCGCGCGCAGCGCCCCGGCGTCCAGGCGGCCGCGCAGCCGCAGGGTGAGCGGGAGGTGGTAGGCGCTCGAATCGCCCTCCAGCTCGTGCAGGAACCAGAGCCGGTTCTGCGCGGGCGCGGGCGGGCGCGACGCCGGGCGGTCCTGGCGGCGCAGCTCGGCGAGGTCCGCGGCGGGCGCCGCGGCCGCGGTGGCAGCGCCCCGGTCGTCGAGCAGCCGCTCCAGCCCGGCCACGGTGGGCGCCCCGAAGACGTCACGCATGCCCAGGCGGATCCCGGATCCGGCCTGGATCCGCGCGATCAGCCGGACCGCGACCAGGGAGTTCCCGCCCAGCGCGAAGAAGCTCTCGTCGACGCCGAACCCGGACAGCCCCAGCAGTTCGGCGAACAGGCCGTGCAGCTCGCGGGCGCGCGGGGTGGCGCGGCCGCCGGTGCCGGCCGCCAGCCGCGGCTGCGGCAGTGCCTGGAGGTCCACCTTGCCGTTGGTGTTGCGGGGCAGCGCGTCCAGCACCAGTACGCCGCCGGGACCATGTACTGCGGCAGCCGCGCCGCCAGGTGACCGCGCAGCCGCTGCGGCAGCGCCAGCCGGCGCTGGGCGGCCAGCGGGTCGTTCGCGACCGGGAGCGTGCCCGCGGCAGCGGCGGGCCGGTAGGTGCCGGCCACGCGGGAGACGTCGCGGCCGTCCGAGACGTCCGCGAGCAGCAGGTCGAACCGTCCGTCCGCGCGGCCGTCGGCGTCGGCGGTCCAGCCTGCCCACGCGGCGTAGCCGAAGTCCTCGGCCAGCGCGAGCAGGGTCTCCGGGGCCAGTGGCGCGGCCTCCCCGCCCGACGGGGCGTCAGCGGCCCGGCCGGTGCGCGCGGGGTCCTGCTGCCCGGCCTCGGCGAGGTCGGCGGTCAGCCGGGCGTTGCGGATGCCGGTGATCCGGAGCAGGTCCGGCCGCCGGACCGCGAGCAGCCGCTCCAGCGCCTGCGGCCCGGCCGGCTCCCGGCTCCAGTCGAGCGCCGGGGCGTCGTCGAGCCGCAGCAGCGTGCCGCCGTGCTTGTGCAGCACGGCGTCGAAGCGGTAGCTGCTCAGCTCGTTGCGGTAGTGGCCCGGCTTCAGCTGGATGTCGACACCGGCCAGCCCGTCCAGGACCGAGCCGAGCCCGGTGCAGTACTCCGGGGCGAGCAGCAGCTCGACCTCGTCGGCGAGGGCGGCCCGGGCCGCCGCGCGGCGGGTGGCGGCCGACCCGTCCGGCGCGGCCGCCGCGGCCCGCGCGGCGTGCTGCACGGGGGCGAGCGGCAGGCTGCGCAGGTCGCCGAGGAAGACCGCGCGCCCGGCGCCAGCACCGCCATCGCCTGCCGCAGCACACCGGTGAGGTAGTCGGCGCTCGGGAAGTACTGGGCGACGGAGTTGATCAGGACGAGGTCGAAGCGGCCCTCGGGCAGTCCGCCGAAGTCGTCGGCGGGCTGGACGGAGAGCCGCACCCTGCCGGCGAGTCCGGGGTGTTCGGCGAGCTGCCCCTGGAGCCGGGCGACGACGGCCGGGGACAGGTCGGTGCCCCAGTACTCCTCGCAGGCCGGCGCGATCCGGCTGAGCAGCAGGCCGGTGCCGACGCCGATCTCCAGCACCCGCCGCGGCTTCAGCGTCAGCACCCGGTCGACGGTGCCGCTGCGCCACTGCTCCATCTGCTCGACCGGGATCGGGGCCCGGTCCGGCCCGGCCGTCCAGATCCCGAAGTCGCTGCCGAAGGCGGGCGCTCCGGCCCCGGGGCGCTGCGGCGCTACGGCCCCGGACTGGTCGTAGGTCTCCCGCCAGCGCTCCACCTGCTCAAGGGCGGCAGCGGCGTCGTCGTCGGGGGCGGGGGCGGCCGAGGGGTCGACCGTCACATAGGCGGTGAGCAGCGGCCCGCCGGGCGTGGCCCGGGCGGCCACGACCGCCTCCGCGACGGCCGGGTGCTGCTCCAGCTCGGCCTGGATCTCGCCCAGTTCGATGCGGTGGCCGCGTATTTTGACCTGGTTGTCGACCCGCCCCAGGTACTCCACGGCCCCGTCGGCACGCTGCCGGGCCAGGTCTCCGGTGCGGTAGAGCCGCTCGCCGGGGCCGCCGAACGGGTCCGCGACAAAGCGTCCGGCGGTGAGCGAGGGCCGCCGGTGGTAGCCGCGGGCGAGTCCGCGCCCCCGATGTAGAGCTCCCCCTCCGTCCCGGGGGCGACCGGCCGCAGCCGCTCGTCGAGGAGGTGCACCCGCGTGCGCAGGATCGGGTGGCCGATGTGCGGCCGCTCGCCGGCGACCACCGGCGCGGCCGTCGACCACACGGTGGTCTCGGTCGGCCCGTAGAGGTTGGTCGCCTCCGCGCTCAGCTGCGCCAGCGCCGTGGCCAGCCCGGGTGGCAGCGCCTCGCCGCCGACCAGGACCCGCAGGCCGCGCAGGGCCTCGGGCCGCTGGGTGACCAGCCCCTGCCACAGCGAGGGCGTGGCCTGCATGACCGTCACCCGGTGCCGCTCCAGCAGCGATGCGAGCAGGTCCGGGTCCGCGCCGGCCTCCTTGGGCGCGACCACGACCCGGGCCCCGCGGCAGAGCGGCAGCAGCAGTTCGAGGCCCGCGATGTCAAAGCCGAACGTGGTCACCGCGAGCAGGCGGTCGTCGGCGTCCAGCGGGAACCGCTCCGCCATGGCCTGGAGGAAGTTGAGCAGCGCCCCGTGCGGGACCACGACGCCCTTGGGCTTGCCGGTGGAGCCCGAGGTGAAGATCACATAGGCGGGATGCGCGGCCGCCAGGCCCGCCCGCAGCGGCGCACCCGGGCTCTGGGCGCCGCCGGGAGCGGGCGCGTCGGGCCCTTCCGGGAGACCCGAGGCGTCGAGCAGGATCCGCGGCGTGTGCTCCGGCAGCGCCCCGCGAGTTCCGCGGTGGTGAGGACCAGGCGCGGGCGCACGTCGTCGAGCTGGTAGCGGAGCCGCTCGACGGGATGGGCCGGGTCGAGCGGCAGATAGCCGCCGCCCGCCTTGAGTACCGCCAGCTGCGCCACCAGCAGCCCGGTGCCGCGCGGCAGCAGCAGCGCGGCAAAGCGCTCGTGGCCGACGCCGTGGGCGGCGAGCAGGTGTGCCAGCCGGTCCGCGCGCTCGTCGAGTTCGGCGTAGCTCAGCTCGCCGTCCGGTCCGGTCACCGCGCAGGCCCCGGGTGTGCGTGCGACCGTCTCCTCGATCCAGTCCACGACCGTGCGAACGGCTCTTCGGCCGCCGGCCCCCGGCTCCGACATCGCACCGAGCCCCTGAATGACTGACACCTGTGTCTTCTCCCTCGTGCGGTCTCGTGGTGCTCGGAATGCGGCGCTCATCGCGCTCGCAAGGTGCGGCGCTCGGAGTGTGCGGCGCCGGGAATGTGCGGCGCGGTGCGGCTTGGTGCGGCGCGGTGCGGTGCGGCGCCGGGAGTACGGCGCGCGGTGTGCCGCGCCGGGAGGCGGTGCGCTCGCCCGGCGCCGTCCCCGGGCGCGGCTGCCCGGGGACGACCGGAGCTGCGGCTCAGCCGCCCATCGCGGCGATCAGGCCGGCGGGCCGCATGTCGGTCCAGTTCTGGTCGACATAGTCGACGGCCGCCGGGCGCGGTCCGCGGAAGACGCTCCGCCACCCGGCCGGGACCTCGGCGAAGACCGGCCAGAGCGAGTGCTGGCCCTCGTCGTTGACCAGGATCAGGTACTCGGCGTCGTCGTTCTCGAAGGGGTTGGACATCTTGGGTTCCTCTCTGGTGGATGCAATCGGACGCAGGCGGATGCGATCGGACGGTTCGGGGCGCCGGGTCAGCGGCGGCGGTTGATCCAGCCGCGTTCGAGGTTGGCCACCAGGTCGGGGCTGTACATGCGGCGCACCTGCTCCAGGGAGTACTCGGCGAGGTAGCTCCGGAAGACCTCGACCGGCTCCTCGGCCTGGCGCAGCACCCGGCGGTTGGGCACGACGGCGGGGTTGTCGAGCATCGCGGCGACCCGCGCCAGCGCCTCGTCCAGTCCGGCCGCGGGGAGTGCCTCGTCGCAGAGCAGCGCCGCGATCGGCTCGGTGGCCGACACCTGCCGGTCGGCGAAGATCATCTGACGGGCCACCCGGGGGCCCGCGTGCCGGTGCAGCCGCAGATTGGCGGCGCCGGGAATGATCCCCTCACGCAGGGCCGGCAGGTTGAAGTAGGCGTCCCGCTCGGCCAGCACGTAGTCGAGGGCCAGCAGGATCTGCGCGCCGCCGCCTATGGCGAAGGTGTCCACCACGCCGATCCACGGCTTCTCCTGGCCCTCCGCGCCCGGGTCGCCGGGGACGCCCAGCCCCGGTACAGCTTGTTCAGGTAGCCCAGTTCGCGGCGGAGCATGAATCCGGCGAAGGAGATCTGCCCCTCGTAGAGGCCGGTCAGGTTGATCCCCGCGCTGAAGATCCGGCGGCCCTGGTAGCGGGGGTGGTCGATGGCTCCCCCGCGCAGCACGCCGACCCCGATCCGGTCGTCCAGCAGCACCAGGTCGACCGCCGTCTCCAGGGCCTCGACCACCGCGTCGTCCTCGGCGTTCAGGAAGCGCGGGTTGCGCAGCGTCACCCGGCCGACCCGGCCGTCCCGTTCGACCAGGGCCTCGCCCAGGTCGACCCGGTCCGTCGCCAGCAGTTCCGGCAGCAGCAGCTGGGCGCGGCGGGTCGGCAGGGTCATCGCGTGCACCACGCGCGGCCCGGCCTGCGGAGCCCGCAGCAGAGCCCAGAACAGGATGCCCTGCCAGACCTCCCGCCCGCTCTTGGTGCTCTGTCCCAGGCCGCGCTCGGCCGCCAGGTCCAGGCCGGAGGGCACCAGACCCGGCATCAGCCGGGCGGCCGCCTCGGACAGTTCGTCGAGGCGCAGTTCGGTCGCGCCGTCGCCGGTCAGCCGCGCGTGCAGGGCGTCGGCGTGCCGGCTGAGGAACTCGCGGCGCATCCGCACCCCGGTCTCGTGCGGTCCGGTCTCCGGGCTCCCGGCCTCCTCGGCCAGCCAGGCCGCGGCCGCTTCCAGGTCGATGTCGAAAGCGCCGGTCCAGGCGGGCGGCTGCGGGCAGGAGCCCGGCGACGGTCTGTCGACCGCCCGGCCCCGTTGCGGGCCGACCTCCGTGATCATGTCGGTCATCAGCTGTCCTTCCCTGCTGTCGGGCTGCGGATACGGTTGGGCTGCGGATACTGCGGCCGCGGGTCCGGTCGGCGACCGGTTCCCGGGACATTCGGCTGCGGGCGGCGCGGCGGGGTCAGCGGCCGTCGCCTGCGGCCAGCGCGCGCCCGCAGGGTTCGGCTGCACAGCGCGGCCAGCACCGCCGCGGCCACCACCCCGCCAGCACCAGCAGCGCGGAGCGGGCCGACAGGGTCTGCAACAGCAGCCCGCTCAGGCCGACGCCCGCCGGGCGCCCAGGGTGAACAGGGTCATCACGCCCGCGATCACCCGGCGCGCATCTCGGCCGGTACCTGACGGAAGATCAGCACGTCGACCAGCACCCGCAGCGCGGGCACGGGCAGCATCGACAGGAAGAGCACGGCCGCGACCCAGCCGGGCCCCCAGCCGACGGCCAGCAGGGCGAACATCGCCGCCTCCACCACGCCCAGCCCGAGCAGCAGCACGCCGGGGCGCAGGCTCCCGTGCAGCGGCCGCACCAGCGCCGCGCCGGCCAGGCCGCCCAGGGCCACGGCCGCCATCACCAGGCCCATCTGCCAGGCGGGCGTGCTCTGTCTGCGCAGGACCACCAGGACGACCAGGACCAGCGGCGCACCGGCCGCGTTGAGCACCGCCACCAGCAGCACGCTCCCGCGCACGGTCACGTCCTGCCAGAGCGCGCCCACACCGGCGAACGTGCGCGTCCAGTACCGCGGGGCCGGGCCGGCCGGGGTGCCGGGCGCGGCCTGCTCCTGCTCCGGCAGCCGCAGGAAGACCGCGGTCAGGGTGGAGACCAGGAAGAAGGCGGCTGTCCCCACAAAGGGCAGCATCCGGGCGATACCGAAGAGGAACCCGCCGAGCGGCGGACCGGCCAGCGAGGCGGCGCCGCTGCGCACCTCGTCGGCGGTGAGCGCGGCGGTGAGCTGCTCCTTGGGCACCGCCGTCCGCAGCGCCACCATCCTGGCTCCGCCGCTGAAGGGCTGGACCAGGCCGAGCACTCCCGCCACCACGAACAGCTGGACCAGCGTCAGTTGGTGCAGGGCCAGCGCCACGGCGACGCTGGTGGTGGCCAGCAGCCGCATGCCCTCGGCGGCGACCAGCAGCCGGCGCGGATGGTACCGGTCGAGCAGTTCGCCGACCGGGAGCCCGGCGAGTACCGAGGCGGTCAGCTGCACCGCCCCGAACAGGCCCGCCCAGCCGGGGGATCCGGTCAGGCCGAGCACCACGAGCGGGTAGACGACATCCGCCGCCTCCAGCCCGAGCAGGCTGAACGCCGAGCCGACCCAGATCAGCCGGAAGGCGCGGTTGTGGCGCAGCGGCGGCGGTACCGGCTCCAGCGGCGGGGAGTCGGGCGGCGAGGCCGCCGGGGGTCTCTCCGAGACATCGGTCATGAGTGTGCTCCTTCGAATTTCTGCCGGGCCGATTCGAATCTCCGACGGAAGACCGGGTCGATTCCGGGGCGGTGCTTTCCGTAGTGCCGCCCGTAACGCCGGGAATAGGCACGGAAGAGCTGCAGCTCCGAATCGAGGAAGAAAATGTCGTGAAAGGCCATGGCGCGCAGTGCCAGCATCGGCACCGGCGACCGGGACACCGGAAAACGGGGATTCCTGGCCGCCGCGTCCCGGCAGTCGGGGTGGAACTGGCCCAGCATCAGCCCGGCCTCCGCCAGCCTCGCCTTGGAACGCGCCTGGACCAGGTCGAGCCCGCCCCAGTGCTCCCGGGCCAGGCGGGGCAGCGCGAACACCAGCGCCCGCAGGTTCCGGTTCGGGTGCGCCCACGCGGTGGTCCGGAACGTCCGCTCCATCTCGGCGACGACCTGGTCCAGCGCGGTGGCCAGGGCGGTGGCGCCGGAGTGCGCCTCAGGCAGGCCACGGCTGTGCAGCAGCAGGGTTCCGGCCCGGCCGGCCGATTCCACGAAGGGGCAGACCTGGCCCGGGCGCCCGAGCTGCGGATGCGGCCGCGCCAGGTACTCGTCGAACCACCGCCCCCACCGCAGCGCCTCGGCGTCGGCGGGGCGCGGCATGGCCGGAACAGCCGGTGCGGTCATCGGACGGTCCACGACCGCGTACGAGCCGCGGCCACCTCGACCACGTCCCGGCTGTGGAAGCCCGCCTGCTCCAGCAGGCGGACGAGCTCGTCGAGCGTCCGCTCGCGTCCGTCGACCACCGACATCATGTAGAGGTCCATCAGGGCCGCGGCCCGCCTGGTCGCCTCGTCCGCGTCGGGCGCCGCCATCAGGGTCTCAATGACCACGAGCCGCGCGGAGTGCGGCATCGCCCGTCGGCAGGTGCGCAGGACGCGCAGACAGGATTCGTCGTCCCAGTCGTGCAGGATGTGCCGCAGCAGGTAGACGTCCCCGCCTTCGGGGACCTCCTCGAAGAAGTCCCCGACGACGGCCGTGCAGCGGCGTGCCAGCCCGCTCTCGCCGAACCGCTCCGCCGCCGCGGCGACCGCGTCCGGGTGCTCCACCAGCAGGCCGTCGGCCTCCGGAAAGCGTGTCAGCAGCGCGGCGAGCAGGGCGCCGTCACCGCCGCCCACATCCACCAGCTGCTGCCCGCCGCCGGACGCGATCAGTTGCGCGATGCCGTCGAGCTCCAGCCGCAGGCCCGCCGCCTGCGAGTTGTAGAAGTCCTCCCGCAGCCGGGGCCGGCTCGAGAGATAGCTGAAGAAGTCGGTGCCGAAGGTGACGTCGAAGGCACAGTGCCCGGTCCGGACCGAGGCCTCCATGCCGTTCCAGCTGTCACCGATCTCCGCACCCACCACCAGCGCGGTCGGCAGCACCGAGCCGGGGGCGCCGGCCGTCAGCGTCCGGCCCAGCGGCGCCAGTTCGAAGGTCCCGTCGGCCCGCTGCGCGAAGACGTCGAAGGCGACCAGGCCGTCGAGCAGCCGGCGCAGGTTCTGCGGATGCGCGCCGCTGGCCCCGGCCAGTTCCTCCACCGAGCACGGTCCTTTGTCGAGCCGCTCGGGAATTCCCAGTTTCGCGGCGACGCAGATACCCCGGGAAAGGAGGTGCCCGTAAATCAGCGCGCGCATCGACGCCGCATTCTCCAGTGCCTGCGTGTGCGCATCGGCCACGGCTTGATCCGCTTTCCGCTCCACTGTCACTCCCCTGCCTCCGGCGATTACAGGGGAACCCTAGGAAGGCAGGATGGATCTGGAATGTACAAGTGATATACGAACACATGGACGATGCGCCGGGCACCGCCCGGCGGCCCGACGACAGCTGCCGGACACCCCCGGAAAACCCCAGTGCCCGCCGGCGCCGACGGCTATGCTGCCGCCTGTACCTCTCCGATCCGCACTGACAGGTCCGCCCGCCCCCGCACCCTCCGTCCCTGACGAGGAACGGCCGGTGGGGCGGCACGCCGACCCGTCATGCCGCACATGCCCGGTCAGGCCCTGGCCCGGCCCCGGCATGCCACTTCGGAGACTCCATGCAGCCCGACCGGGGCAGCGCTTCCTACCGCGCTGTCCTGACGCTTCCCCATGCCATCCCTGTTCACCGCCGCCATGCTCGCGCGTCTGCTAGGACTGATGAGCCTGCCGCTGCTGCTCGCACTGCGGGAGGGCACCGGCTCCTACGCCCTGGGCCCCGCGACCGCCTGTTCGGACTGGTCACCGCCCTGCTCGGGCCCGCCAGGGCCCGGCTGGTCGAACGGCACCATGCCGCGCTGGTGCTGCTGGCCGTCAGCTACGCCGCGCTCCTGCCGCGGTGGCCGCCGCCTGCGCCCTCCGCCTCCCCGACCGGTCGTCATCTGCCTCACCGTGCTGACCGGGGCGTCCGCGCCCCGGTCAGCACGTGATGCGCACCTGTGGGGCAGGCTGGTCACGACGAGGCGCAGCGGCAGTGCGCGCTGAGCCTGGACACGGCGGCGGAGTCCACCGTCTTCGCGCTCGGTCCGGTCCTCGGCGCCTCGCTGGTCTCGGTCTCCGGCGCACCCGCGGTACTGGCGGCCTGCGCCGTACTGGTGCTGGTCGGCTTCGGCCTGCTGGCGGCGGCCCTGCGCGGAGCCCGGTGAGCGTGCACGCGGCCTCGTCCACGGCCGTCCGCCCCCGCGGTCCTCTGCGCGCCGCGGGGTTCCTGCCGCTGCTGCTGCCCGTGTTCGGCAGCGCGGCGCTGTCCCTGTTCGAGATCGCGGTCGTCGCCGCGTGGGGCACGGTGGCGGCCGGGGTGCTGACCACGCTGTTCTCCGCCGGTGGCGTCCTGGGCGGTCTGCTCTACGGCCGTTACCGCTGGCGCGGCGCTCTCCGGCGCCGGCCGGTCGTGCTGACCGCCGTCTCCGCCCTCGGCTACGCGGTTCCCGCGCTCGTGTACGCCGCACCGGCGGCGGGGGTGGCCTGCTGCTCGCGGGTGCCTGCACGGACGTCCTCCTGATCACGGCCTACCAGTTGGTGGAGGTGCTCGTTCCCGAAGGAGCCCGCACCGAGTCCGGCGCCTGGGTCAACACCGCCTACAACCTGGGCGTGGCCTGGGCCGCGGGGCCGGGCGGTCCTGGTCGACCGCACCGGTCCGGTCTCCGCGTTCGCGGCTACGCCGGCTGCTCGGCTGCTGCGCGCGGCCCTGGTACTGATCGCACCACGGCGCAGGGGAAGGGGAGTTGAGGAGGCGTCCGGCGCCACCGCCGCGCCCCCGGCCGACAACGGCGGGCTCACGACGGTGGTCTGATCACCGTCGTGAGCGCCGGGCAGCACCACGCCGGTCGCGCCCGCGTCGGCCGCCCTGCTCGCCGCCTCCCGGCGGCGGCCCGGCCGGCCGGCCGGCCCCGGTCAGCGGTAGCTGAGCAGGCGGCGGTCCGCCGCGAAGTGGGCGTGCTCGTTGAAGGTCAGCAGACTGGTCCCCGAACCGCCCACGGCCAGGGTGGTGACGGAGGCGTTGACGGTCACCCGGTTGAGCGCGACGACCGCCTCCGGCCCCAGTGACAGCAGGGTGCCGCAGAGCGCCGCCAGCACACCGCCCGAGGTGACCACGACCGCGTCCCGGCCCCGGCCGAGCGCGGCCGACAGCTCGGCCAGGGCGGCCGCGCCGCCCTCGGCGAAGGCGGCCCAGGCCGGCTCCCCGGCCGCGTCCGGGTCCGCCATCCACGCCAGCAGCGCCCGGTCGAGCAACTCCTGGACCGGGCGCGCGCCCTGGGGCGCCGGGGCGTAACGCGCCAGCAGCGCCAGGTGGTCGTACTCGTTCCAGCGCGCGTCCTGCTGTACCGGCCGCCTGAATCCGGCTGCCGCCGCGAGCAGTTGCGCGGTGTCGCACTGGCGGTTCAGCGTGCCCGACACCAGCTGCGGATCGCGCAGGCCGCGGCGGGCCAGCTCGTGGCCGACGGCGACAGCCTGGGTCCGGCCGAGGTCGGACAGCGCGTCGTAGTCCTCCGCGCCGAAGGACGCCTGCCCATGGCGGACAAGGCAGATGAGCGGCATGGGGGTGCTCCCGTCAGTCGGCTTCGGCCGTCCCGGCGGACGATACTCCCCGCCCCCTCGAACTCGCGCTCAACGGAGCGACGTTGCGGGTAGAGTCGGCTCGGATCAGTGGATGTCGGCTCTTGCCGGAGACTGCACGCGCCCAGGCGCGTGGTGTGCCCAGTTCGCGTCGCCGTCCAGCACAGTTCCCCTTGCGGGATTCACCTGGAGGTCGACGCATGCCTGCGTGGCTGTCACGCCCTTTTCTCCTCGCGCTGTTCGCCCTGCCGCTCCTGGTGGTCGTCCTGCTGTCGGCACCAGCCTGGCTGACCTGGCCCTTCCTGCCGCCGAAACGTCAGGACGTGGTGCTTGCGGTTCTCGACCGCCTCGTCCAGTGGACCAGGGCAGTGGCGCCGGCCACCGGCGCCGACGGCGACTGAGCCGGCGTCAGGCGGTCGGGCCTCCGGCCGGGACCGGCTGCGGCCGTGGCGGTCAGCGGGGGGTGGGCGACGGCGGCGAACATGGTCACCGACAGGTGGAAGGCACCCTGTTCGGCGGCGGCGGCGAGGTCGGCGTAGAGCCGGTCGCGCTGCTCCTCGGTGATCAGGCCCCGCCCGAGGGCCGCCGCGCCGAGCCCGCGGACGATCGGCAGACTGACGGTGCGGGGGTCGTGCAGGAGGACGTCGGAGCCGACCTCGTCCACGGTCAGGCCCGCTTCGGCCAGCCAGCCCGCCAGGCGGCGTCCGGCGTCCGGGGTGGCGGCGGTGGCCTGGGTGACGGCCGCCAGCGCGGGCGGATCTCCGGGGCGGCCGGGTGCAGCACGAAGGTGGCCCAGTCGGTGTCGAGCAGGGCGACCCGGCCGCCCGGGCGCAGGACCCGGGCGATCTCGGCGACGGCCCGCGCCGGGTCGGCGAGGTGCTGGAGGACCCGCTCGCACCAGACCACGTCGAGGCCGGCGTCCGGCAGCGGCAGCGCGAGGGCGTCGCCGTCCAGGAACCGGGCCGGGCTGCCCGCCTCGGCGGCGCGCTGCTCGGCGACGGCACGCAGGCCGGGGTGGGGTTCCAGGCCGGTCGCGGCGCCGGTCGGGGCGACCGCCGCAGCGAGGGCCTGGGTCTCCGAGCCGGTGCCGGAGCCGATGTCCAGCGCCTGCTCACCGGGCGCGCGGCAAGGCGCGCGTGCGCCCACTCCCGCAGCCGCCGCACACCCGGGTTGGCGGCCTGGACATCCAGTGCGGCGATCATCCGCTCAGTGACCGCGGGGTCGGCGTTGACCGCGTGAAAGGCCGAGGTGGGGCGCGGGTCGCTCATGCACCTCACTATAGGTGCGGACATCGGCGGGCCCGGGTGTCGCCGCCCGCGGGCCCGGCCGGGCCCGGCACTCGTCCGACCGGCGGGCCCGGCCCCACCGCGCGGAAGGCCCGGCCCTGCCCGGGAAGTTCACCGGATATTGGTCTAGACGATATTGGTCTAGACCCCTTGACTGCGACTCCGGGGGCCGGTTCACTGAGCCGCAGAACCTCAAGCTGCACCTGCCATGCCGCCCCACCGGTTCTCCCCCACACCTCGTCCAGAAGGAAGCACCACCATGCCTCCACTGCCCAGACGCGCCCGGTTATGGTTCGTCGCACTGGCCACGGCCGCCCTCGCGGCCTGCACCCTGCTCCTCGGGCCGCTCGCGCCGGCCAACGCCACTGCCACCCGGCAGACCGAGGCGGCGAGCTCCCTGCCCGCCTGCCCCTTCTGGGCCTCCGGGATCACGCCGCCGCCGCGCACCACCACGCCCTGGGTGCCGCCGCTGCAGACCGCCCCCGCCGTCGACTTCTCCACCCGGCCGGCCGCTCCCACGATCACCGGCACGCTGGTGAACGGGCAGGTCACCGTCACCGTCAGCCCGGTGCCGAACGCCGTGGCCTACAAGGTGTGGCGTGACGGCGTGGACATCGGCTACATCAGCTACTGGGGCCAGACCGGGCCGCTGACCGTCACCGACAGCTCGCCCTGCCAGGGCGCGTACTACGACGTCGTGGCCATGTACGACACCAGCAACTCGGACGCCTCGCTCGGCCAGCTCTCCACGCCCTACTGGCTCGGTGCCAACGGGACGCTCGCTCCGGGCGCGGGCGATGTGGCGGTCGGGACGCAGATCCCGATGATGGTCACCTCGTACGACAACGACGGCCAGACCGCCGCCGGCTACAACTCCCAGCTCGGGGTCTGCGCCACCGACCCACGGGTGATCCCCTGGGGCACGTACTTCACCATACCGGGGTACGGGACCTGCTACGCCGCCGATCTGGGCACCTGGATCCAGAACGACACGGTTGACGTCTGGCTGCCCGGTGACCAGGCGAACAACTGGGGCGTGCAGGACAAGACGGTCACCGTGATCGCCGATCCGTACAGCACCGGCTCCTCGCCGACCACCCCGGCCTCACCCACGGCAAGCGCGTCGCCGTCGGGCTCCCCGACCCCGAGCCAGAGCCCGACCCCGAGCCAGAGCCCGAGTCAGAGCCCGACCGCCAGCGCCTCCCCCTCGCCGACGGGCAGCGGGACCTGCGCGGCGGCCTGGAGCGCGTCCACCTCGTACACCAAGGGTGCGGTCGTCTCCTACAACGGCGAGAACTACACCGCGACCTACGTCTCAACCGGTGCCGTGCCCGGAGCCCCGACCTCCTGGGCCGTGTGGACCGCCGACAGTCCCTGCAGCTAGGTGTCGCACCGAGCAGTACCGGCCGGGGCCCCGCGCGGGGCCCCGGCCGGTACTGTGAACCGCTCGGCCGAACGGATGGGTGCCTGTCCGCGCCTGCCGCCGCGCACCGGCACCGCCGGTTAGCTTGGCGGGATGCGAGCACGCGTGCGGTTCCGGACGGTGGTGGCGGGTGTCTGCGCGGCGGGCCTGGCCTGGCCCCTGGCGGCGATGGCCGCGCACGGCGGAGCACCGCCGCGCACGGCCGAGGTGCAGCCGGTGCCCGGGCGGACCGCCGCCGCCAGCCACGACGACGCGTCCCGGCCCCCGGCACCGGACTGCGCCCGGCTGGCGTGCGTGGCGCTGACCTTCGACGACGGGCCCTCCCCGGCGACCCCGGCGCTGCTGGACGACCTGGACGCGGCCCGGGTGAAGGCGACGTTCTTCGTGGTGGGGCAGCAGGTCCGGGCCTTCCCCTCGCTGCTGCGGCGGGAGGCGGCCGACGGCCAGGTGATCGGCAACCACACCTACACCCACCCGCTGCTGGCGTCGCTGACGCCGGACCAGGTGCACGACCAACTCGCCGACACCCAGCAGGCGGTCTACCGGGTCATCGGGGTACGGCCGGTCCTGATGCGGCCGCCCTACGGCTCCTACAGTGCGGCAGTGCGCTCCTTCGGTCTCCCGCTGGTGGTGTGGGACGTCGACAGCATGGACTGGTCGCACCACGACCCGGCGATGGTCCTGCGCCGGGCCGCGGCCGGGATCCGCGCGGGGTCGATCCTCCTGATGCACGACACCCAGCCCGAGACCCTCGCAGCCGTCCCCCAGCTCATCCGCAACCTGCGGGCGGCCGGGTACACGCTGGTGACGGTCCCGCAGCTGTTCGCCGGGACCGGATTCCGCCCCGGCGAGGTCTACCGCGACCGCGACTCCGCCGCCCGGCCCGACGCCGACTCCCGCTCGTGGACCACCGGGTTGCCCGGCACCGACGGCGACACCGCCGACACCGCCGCCGGATATGTGCTGTGGCGCTACGCCACCCACTCCCCCACCGGCCCGGCCGAAGCCGGCACCCGGGAGACCGGCCTGCACCCCGCCAGTGCCACGACACCCTCCCGCCCCACGCCACCAGCGTCGACGAGCCCGCCTTCGCGATCCGCAACTCGACCAGCCATGACGTCGCCATGTACGACACCCCCGACTGCACCCACCGAACCGCCACGCTGACCCCCGGCGGCGAGCAGATCGGCACCCTGCGCAGCTTCAAGGTCCGCTGAACCCGCCCGGCGGAGCGGTACCGCCGCGGGTCTCAGATCCCAGGCCCCAGGTCCCACCGGACGGTCGGGTGTCACCCGCGCAGGCGGGCCTGCCGGGCGGTGACCAGGGTGCGCCAGCGCTCGCGGGTGCGGTGCTGCGGATCGAGCCAGCGTACCGGCGAGGCGAGGTCGGGCGGCAGCGGGCGGCCGGCCATGAAGTGGGCGATGTCGGTGTAGTAGGCGTGGTCACCGCCGGAGGTCAGCTCCCGCAGCCGGCTGATCTCCGCGTCCAGAGCAGGGTTCTGCCGCGCCGGGCCCCCGCCGGAATCCCGGCCCTCGCCGGAGTCAGGTCCGGCGGCGCCGGTGTCAGGTTCGGCGCCGGTGTCCAGGACGGCGTGGTGGAAGCAGACGGCGAGCTGGAGGGTGGCCTGGGCCCCGGGGAGTCCGGCGGCGGTGATCTCCTCGCGCAGGGCCCGGACGCGTTCGTCGAATTCGGGGCCGGGCTGGCCGGCGTCGCGCACCAGGGCGGCGATGCGGGTGGTGATCGCGGCGGCACGCGGGTCGGCCTGTTCCAGCAGAAGTTGCGCGAGGCCGATCTCGGGGTCGGCCCGGTCCGGGTCCAGGAACGCGAGGACCAGGGCGCGCAGGCTCTGGGCGGTCGCGGCCTCACCGGCGACGGTGTGCTGTTCGGCCTGGGTGCGCGCGGCGCCGAAGGACTCGGCTGCGCGGTCCAGGTCGCCCTGGGGCCACCAGACCTCGCCCAGGAGGCTGTGGTGGCGGGCTTCCCAGCCCACTTCCCGGCCCAGGGTGCGGGCGGCGGCCAGGGCGGTCGGGAAGTCCCCGGCGAGGTGGGCGAGGTGCGCCAGGCCACGACGGGCGGCCGGGGCGAAGCGGCCTCCGCCGGAGGCGATCCGGCCCATCCCGTGCCGGGAGGTCTCGCTGTGGCCGAGGTCGCGCTGGGCCTTCGCCAGGTAGTAGCGGGCCATGTCGTCCAGGGTGCCGGGCAGCAGTCCGGTCTCGACGACCGCGGTCAGCCGGTCGGCGGTGTGCTCGCGGTGCTCCTGCTGGCGCCGGGCGAGGGCGCTGAGGGTCTCCACGAGCGCGTCGGCGGCGGTGCGCAGCCGCCCGGCCGCGGTCCCGGGCAGGGCCGGCGGGGCCAGGGGTTCCCAGACCGAGTCGGTGACATAGGCCAGGGCGGCGTCGGTGAGCCAGTCCAGGTCGAGGGCGTAGTCGCGGGCCAGCCGCAGGCCCTGGCGCAGGCAGGCGACGACGGTGGCGCGGTCGTGCGGGGCGCGCGCGAACTGGTCGCCTATGGCGTGGAAGGCCCGGTCGGCGGCGCGGGTCCAGTCGCGCCGGGTCCAGTGGTCGCCGCTGCCGTCGGTGGCGTGCCGGATCGCGGAGCGCACGGCCTGGTGCAGGTGGTAGGGCCACAACGGGGCGGTCGGGTCCTCCAGTACGAAGGGGCGCTCGACCAGCCGGCTGGCGGGGGCTTCGCGTTCCTGGCCGGCGGCGGCGGTGGCCAGGTCGACCGAGAACGCGTCGAGGAGCGCGGCGGCGCGCAGCACCTCCCGTTCCGGGTCGGGCAGTTCGCTCAGGGTCCGGTCGACCAGGGCCGGGAAGTCGTGGTCGAAGTCGGCGGGCTGCGGGGCGCGGGTACGGCGGATCTCCAGGAAGCGGCCGACCGACAGGTCCAGGTACAGGGGCAGGCCGTGCGAGCGCTCGGTGACGACGCGGCGGATGTCCTGCCCGATCAGCGGCCGGCCGGCCTTGGTGAGCCGGCGGGCGAGGTAGTCCTCGCAGTCCTCCGGCGCCAGCTCCCCGATCAGGAGCTGCCGCCCGGTCCCGGGCCGCCGGCCGCGTGCGCCACCGCGCCTGGCCAGGCCCGGCCAGGCGGCCGGCCCGGTCCAGTCGAGCAGCCCGGCCAGGCCCGGATCGGCCCACTGGAGCCGGTTACGGCCGGTGACCACGAACAGGGCGTTCGGCATCAGCCAGACGATCCGCTGGAGCAGCCGCTCCAGGTCCCGGTGGGCGCGGTCGCCGACGTCCTCCCAGGTGTCCATCAGGATCACCGGCACAACCGGCTGCTGGTGCTCGCGGGCGAGCTGCGCCAGGTCCCAGGCCAGCAGGTGCGGGGTGTAGGAGAGCATCTCCAGGTCGGGCTCGGCCTCCAGCAGGTCCGCCAGCCGGGCGCACCCGGCCAGGGCCCGCACCGACGCCCGGTGTTCGCGCAGCGCCCGTACCAGTGCCCCGGTGACCTGCCCGACCACGCTGCCGACCACGCCGGGCAGGAGCAGGGCCTGGGCGACCTCCCCCAGCGCGGACCGCATCTGCTCCGGCAGGTCCACCGCCTCGCTGAACCGCGCGAAGCCGCTGCTGCTGCGCCGCAGGTGCTCTTCGAGGGGTTCGCCGGGTGCTGGCGCTCCCAGTAGCGGTGCAGCGCGAGGTCGAAGGCGTGCATCGGACGGCCGAGGCCCGCGACGGCGAGCCGGATCGACAGCACCGCCTGTTCGAAGGAGGTCCCGGCGGAGCGGGCGAGGTCGATCCGGACCGGCAGGATCCGGCCCTCGGGCCAGGTCAGTTGCGGCCACTGGGCCGGGCGGCGGGCGTCGTCGGCGAGTGCCGCCTCGATGGCGCGGGACAGCGCGGTCTTGCCGATGCCGCCCACCCCGTGGAAGGCCAGCACATTGCGCCGCGGCGCCTCGATGTCCTCGACGTCGAAGCCGGGTTGGCCGATCCGCTCGATGTGCTCGCCCAGGACGGCGCGGACCGCCTGCCACTGGGTCTGCCGGTCGGCGAAGATCTCGTCCGCGGCCAGGCCCCGGTCGTTCGAGCCGAACACCGCCCGCAGATCACGCCCCATGGCACCCCCTGCTGATCACCCTGCGTCAAATCTATGCTCTCGCAGCGTGTTCGGGGGCGGCTTCCGGAGATCCGCTGCGCGGGCCGCCGGGTGCCCGGTGTCTGGTGCCCGGCGCCTGGCGTCTGGTGCCCGGCGCGGAACGCGGCGCAGGCCGGGACAGGGTGGGTGCCCTGTCCCGGCCTGCACGGTGTGCGGGTGGTGCGGGTGGAGCTTGCGCGCGGGCGCGTCAGTCGGCGCAGGAGGTGAACGTGGTGCTGGTCTCCGCGACATAGACGCTGGCCCCGCCGGTGGGGTCGGTGGTGAGCGGCACGCTGACGCTGTCGGCGGCGCTCCACGGGAAGCCGCCGAGGTCGAAGGTCCAGTTGCCGGTGACCTGGGTCGCCAGCTCCGAGAGCGCGACCCAGCCGTACTGGCCGGCCGGCACCGGGATGGTCAGTGTGTTGCCCAGTGTCTGGCTGACGCTGTTGGTGACCGAACCGGTGACCGAGGCCGAGACCTTGCCCTGGAGGGTGATGGTGCCCTTGCCGCTGGGGACGGGGGCGGGGCCGCCGCCGTCGACCTCTCCGCTGCCTCCGGGATCGAGTTCCACCCCCATGGTGCCGCCGATGGTGTCCGACCAGCCCGTGGTGTCGTTCAGCTGGAAGGCCCAGGTGATGGGCGCGGAGGTGCCGTTGTACCAGACCGGCGAGACGCACTGCTTGGGCAGTGGCGCGGCCGGGGCCTGGCTGGCGGTGGTCCACGAGCAGGTCGAGGAGTCGTTCTCGCAGGTGACGGTGGCGTGCCCGAGGGCCAGGTTCCACGCCGCCTGGTAGGCGGTCGCGGGCAGGGCCCACTGCTGGTTGGCCGTGCCGTTGCAGCCGTAGCTGTCGGTCCACGCGTCGCTGTACGAGGCACCGAGCAGCAGGTCCCAGGCAGTTGTCGGTGCCCTCCTGACGGATCATGAAGGCGTGCTGCGTCGATCCGGCGATCGGCTGGAAGTACCAGTCCTCGGTCGCCCGCCCGTCGCACGGCTGCTGCCGCAGCGGCAGGCCCGCGTCGATGCACAGGCCGGTGCCGCCGTTCACGATGGTGAAGGACGAGTCGGCGGCCGGGGCGCCGATCTGCCAGGACTCGTCGTAGCCGGCGCCGTGTCGGTGACGATGATGGAACCGGCACCGGTGGTGCCGTTCTGGTCGTCCAGGCTGAAGCCGTTGCTGAGCGAGGTGATGCTCACCCCGCTCAGCGTGGAGGTGTCACTCGGGTGCACGGTTGCCGCGCCGGCCGGGGCTGCCGCGAGCCCGAGGACGATACAGCAGGCTGCCATGGCGGCGGCCAGTATCCTCCTTCGGAACACGGCGAACCTCGCAGTGAGGATTCCCATGGATCTGTTCCCTTCGGTGAGCGCTGTCCTGTTCGATTCGGGTACGGATACCGGCTCCCCCGTGGTCGGTATCGTCAAGTCAGGCGTCCGGAGCGCGGGTTGAGCAGCGCCCCGTCGGCCTGGGGTGCCCCGGCCCGTTCCGCCGGTGACAGTTCCGCCGGTGACAGTTCCGCCGGCGCCCGCGAAGGCCCGTTGCAGGCGCGGCAGCAGCAGTCGGCCAGGTCCTGGTCCCAGCAGCCGGCGTCATGGCCGCCGTCGCACGTGCCCCAGCCGGCGCCGCTGCCGTAGTCCACGAAGTACGGAGTCTGCCCGGCGGCGATCAGGGCGGCGTCGAAGTGCTGGGAGGAACTCTCCAGCCAGGACTCCATCCCGCCCGCCACGGAGACGCTGCCGCTGCCGTTTCCGACGTAGATGGAGACGTTCATCCCGGCGTACGCCGCGGCGTTCCGGGTCGGGTCGGCGGCGTTCCACAGGGAGTCGTTGTACGGCGGGGTCAGCGAGACCGGGTAGGGCGAGCCGAACAGCGCGTCGCTGCTGACGGCCGGCTGGTAGGGGTCGCTGGTCGGGCGGCAGGCGCTCCAGTCCGAGACCCCGGCAGGGTCCGCTGCTGACGACCGGAAGGGCGCCCTGCGCGTCGGTCAGCGAGGCGACCACCACCTCGCGCAGGACCATCTCGTTCTCCGACAGGTCATTGTCGCCCGACAGCGTGGCGACCTGGCTGAACAGGTCCGGGTGGAGCCCGGCCAGGTGCAGGGCCCCGAAGCCGCCCATGGAGATGCCGGCGATGGCGCGGTCCTGCTTCTCCGGAATGGTGCGCAGGTTCGCGTCGATGAACGGGATCACCTGGTCGATCTCGAAGCTCTCCCAGTCCTGGGCGCCGGCCGCGGTGGTCTGGTCCAGCCAGTTGGAGTACCAGCCGCGCGCACCGCCGTCCGGCATGACGATGATCATCCCCGAGGTGTTCTTGATCGCGTCGAACTGGGGGAAGTAGGCGCCGGAGAAGTAGTCGCACGGGTCGCCCGGCGAGCCGGCCAGCAGGTACAGGACCGGGTAGCGCTCGGTCGGGTTGCTGTAGTAGTCGGCGGGCAGGACGATCCGGATGTGGTGCCCGACCGTGCCGGGGTCGTCGGCCACGTCGGGTGTGGTCACGGTGACCGTGAAGTCGGTGCGTGCGTGGCGCAGGGACACCCGGGTCCCGCAGTGAGGGGTCGTTCACCTGGGTCAGCCCGAAGCCGTCGGCCAGCGTCGGCGGGCCGGACGGGTCCGCGTGTGCGGCGGGTGCGGGCACGGCCAGCAGCGTCGCCGCGGCCATCGCCACCGCGGCCAGTGCCGCCTGCGCCCGTGGGCGCAGGGCGGACATGAGCAGTCTCATCAGCTGTCCTCGCGGATCGATGGGGATGCCGGAGAACAGGCTAGCGTCCATGAACATTGATGTACATGGATCAGAGAACATTGATGTACACAAAGCGCGGCGGGCCTGCCACCGGCCGTCAGACCTCCAGCAGCGCCCGCACGAACTCGGTGATCGCACCGCGCAGTTCGGCCAGCCCGGCCAGGTCGCCGACCTCGATCCGCGCGGTCACCAGCGCACTCACCGCGCCGATCACCGCGCGCCCGATGAACCGCGGATCCAGCCCAGGACGCCACCGGCCACCCTCGGTGATCGCATCGGCGACCAGCATCGCGAACCGCTCCTGCCGCGCTATCCGACGCGACACCGCGGCATATCCGGCGCCGTAGACCTCGATCAGAAACACCCGCGCCGAGGCCGGTGAAGCGGCCAGCGTCCCGAGATAGGCGTCCATCACCCGGTCCAGCCGGAGCATCACCGGATCGGTCGGCGAGCCCAGCGCCTCTTCGATCCTCGCGACGAACACGTCGGCCGAGGCGTCGAACGCCGCCAGAAAGCAGTCCTCCTTGTTCGAGAAATGCTCATAGAACGTCTGGCGGGAAATCCGGGCCCGCTTGAGGACGGCGCCGACCGTCGCGCCGCCATAACCCTGCTCCGCCACCACCGCCACCATGCCCGCCAGCAGCCGGGACCGCTGCGCCGTGCTGACCTCGTCCCGGGTCAGCCGGTGATGCCCGCGCGGCAGGGTGGGCATACTCTCAAAATCCATCCCGGAAATCTACCGCCTCATCATCTCCGCAGCACCCGAAGGAACAGCGGCGGTAATTCCTACTGATGAGTACCGGATTCACGCGGCAGCCCTTCCGCCGTCATCCGCCGCAGCACGGCGTTCAACGGGTTCAACGGGCTGCTTCACCGGCATTCCCGCCAACTGCCCTGCGTTCCCGTGGCGTCGGCACAAAAGCGACACCACTGCCGCGGCAGCGACAGGGCCGGGCCTTGGTCTGTGCGATTGCGGTGCGGCATCCGGCCGTTGAACCGCGGCACCACGCCGCGGCCGCGGCTACCGTGCCCGGCCGGGCGCGGGCCGCGCCGGGCAGGCAGGTTCAGCCGACCCGCTCCTGCTCGGCGGCCTGGGCGTAGGGCGGTTGTCCAGTTCCTTGAGCAGGGCCTGGAGTTCGGAGCGCAGGTAGTCGCGGGTCGCGACCTCACCCAGGCTCTGCCGCAGCGCGGCGACCTCGCGGGTCAGGTACTCGGTGTCCGAGACGGTGCGCTCGCCCCGTTCCCGGTCCTGCTCCATGTTGACCCGGTCCCGGTCGTCCTGCCTGTTCTGTGCGAGCAGGATCAGCGGGGCGGCATAGGAGGCCTGGAGCGACAGTACCAGGGTGAGGAAGATGAACGGGTAGCTGTCGAACCGCAGATCCGGCGGGGCGACCACATTCCAGCCCACCCACAGCAGGACCACGATGGTCATCCAGACCAGGAACTGTCCGGTGCCCAGATAGCGGGCGATCCGCTCCGAGAGCTGACCGAACGCCTCGGAGTCGGGGTTGGGCAGCGTCATCCGGGGGCGGCGGCGCTGTGGCAGGTCGAGCCGGCCGCGCCGGTCCTCCTCCCGACGCGCGGGGCGCGGGACGCGGCCTCGCGCCGTCGCTGGTCGCGTCGTTCGTGCAGGTCGCGCTCGCGCGGGTGGCGGCGGTCACCGGCCGTCATAAGGGGGCACCTCCTGGGCGTAGTGGTCGTCCGGATGTCCGGCTTCCCCGCCGTGCAGGACTGCCTCGCGCCAGTCCGCGGCAGGATGTGGTCCAGTACGTCGTCCACGGTAACGGCGCCCAGCAGGTGGCCGGTCTCGTCCACGACCGGCACGGCCACCACGTTGTAGGTGGCCAGGTGGCTGGTGATCCGGGGCAGCTCGGTCTCGGGCGACAGTGCGTCGAGGTCGCCGTCCACGATCGCGCCCAGCAGGGTGTACGGGGGCTCGCGCAGCAGCCGCTGGAAGTGCACCAGGCCCAGGTAGTGCCCGGTGGGTGTCTCCAGCGGCGGCCGGCACACATAGACCTGCGCGGCCTGCGCGGGCTTCAGGTCGATGTTGCGGATCCTGGCCAGGGCCTCGGCCACGGTCGCGTCCGGCCCCAGGACGACGGGCTCGGTCGTCATCAGCCCGCCGGCGGTGTGCTCCTCGTAGCTGAGCAGGCGGCGGACGGGGCGGCCTCGTCGGGTTCCATCAGTTGCAGCAGCTGCTCGGCCTCGGCCTGGGGCAGTTCCGACAGCAGGTCGGCGGCGTCGTCCGGATCCATCGCCTCCAGCACGTCGGCGGCGCGCTCCTGGTGCAGCGTGGCGAGGATGGCTACCTGGTCGTCCTCGGGCAGCTCCTCCATGACGTCCGCCAGCCGCTCGTCGTCCAGCGCGGCCGCGACCTCGCTGCGGCGCTTCGCCGACAGGTGGTGCAGCACGCTCGCCAGGTCGGCCGGGCGCAGCTGCTCGAAGGTGGCGAGCAGGTTCGCCGCGCCCTGGTCCTCCTCGCGCAGCGCGAATCCGCTGACGGCCGACCAGTCCACGGTCAGGGTCTCGCCCTTGCGGCGCAGCCGGCCCGGCTTGCCCTTCTCGACGAAGACCTTGTCGATCTCCCAGTCGCGGGAGGGGGTCCGGGCCATGCCGACGTCCAGCACGGTGACGGTCTCCGCCGTCCGCCCGGCGGGCTCGCCCCGGCCCCGCCGGCCTTGAGCTCCACGCGCCGGTCCAGCAGTTCCCCGAGTACCAGCGTCTCGCCGGGGCGCTGCTCGAAGCGCCGCATATTGATCACCCGGTGGTGATGACCTGTCGGGCCTCCAGGCTGGTGACGCGGTTCATCGGCAGGAACACCCGGCGTCTGCCGACCACCTCGACCACGATGCCGAGCACCCGGGGAGGCTTGCCGGCCAGCCGCAGGCCGACCACGACATCGCGAAGCCGGCCCACCTGGTCACCATTGGGGTCGAATACGGCCACTCCGGCCAAATGCGAGACGAACACCCGCAAAGGTACGCCGGTCATCTGGTCCCCTTCCGGCTCGACGCCTGATCCGTGCCGTGCGGTACCACGAGCGGCTGGGCATAGCGTACAGGCGTGCCGGTGGGTCCTGACGGACCCCGTAGCTGCGGCAGCCGCGCAGGGCACCGCAGGCTCCGGACGGCCCAGCAGCCCGGCTGCCGTGAAGGCGTCGACCGGACGGGCTCGGCCCCCGGTGAAACGACCCCGCGGCCGCGCCGTGCACCGCCGGCGCCTGCCGCGTCCGCGCCTGCCGCGCCCGGACCGAGCAGGGCCGGCCACCGGGCCCCGCCCGGCCGGGGGCCGTCAGCTCCGCCGGGTCCCTGTCGTCCCCGGATGGCGCAGCCCGGCGCGCGGAAACCCGCGCGGGAGCGTATGCCGGAAAGGGAGTCCTTGGTTCCTCCGACCCCTGGAGCCCGCGATGACCACCACTCCGCACACCAATCTCCCCGTTGTCCGCCGGCCCGGCGGCCCGCCATGGCACCGGGCATCGTGCTGCTGCGCGGCGTGCTCGCCATCGGCGCCGCCATCCTGGCCGTGCTGGCGATCACCCCCATCATCCGCGACATGCTCAACGTCAACGCCTTCCAGGACGGCACCTCCGTCAACGGGGGCTTCCCCAACAGCGGCGCGCTGAGCGCCGGTGTCGGCATCGCCACCCTGCTCGCCATCGTGGTGCTCCAGCTGCTGCAACGGGTCACGCCCCAGCCCTCCTCGCCTTCACGGCGATCATGGGGCTGGGCTACCTCGCGTTCCTCGGCGTGAGCGTCACCAGCAGCCTGACCCGCTCGCAGATCACCGGCCAACTGGTGGTGAGCCTGGTCATGGCGGTGATCATCACCGCGCTGGCGAGCTGGGCCACCGGCGTCCACCCTGAAGTCCCCTAGCCGGACGCATCCCGCAGCCGGACGACTCCCCTGGCCGGGCGCCGGACCGGACGCCGAAGACCGCGACGGGGGCGGCGGCCGGCCGGTCCGGCATCCCCGGCGCCGCCCCACGTACCCGGACGACGCCGCCGACCGCGTCCCGCCGCCCTGCGCGGCCTGGAACTCGGTGAGGCCGTCCGCGCGCCCGGAGCCGACCTGTCCGGGTACCTCATCACCTGCGAAATCACATGGCGAAGCTCAGCATGCGGCGACCGTTCAGCGAGTCAGCGAGGTGAGGTGACCGGCCCGGCGTCAGCCGGTGGGACGGCCTGGTCGGCGCGGCGGATCAGCTCGCGCAGACCGGCGATCCCTTGTCGAAGGCGGCCTGCCCGGCTTGGTGATGCGCGCCCAGGTGCGGGCGCGGCGCCCCTCGTAGCCCTTGTCGACGACGACCAGCCCGCCCTCCAGCACCTGGAGGTGCCGGGAGAGGTTGCCCGCCGTCAGGTCGAGCGTCTCCCGCAGAAGCCGAACTCGGCGCGCGGTGTCTCGTGCAGCACGCGAGGATGCCGAGCCGGACCCGCTGGTGGACGGTGTCGTCGAGGCCCTGCGTGGGGTGGTTCACCCGGTCCTCCGGTGGTGCAGAACTGCGGCGAGAGCGAAGCCCAGCCCGCCGAGCAGCAGCGTGAAGCCGAGAGCCAGAGGTTGGGCAGCAGATTCCACTCGGGCGAGGGGCTCCAGCCGATCAGCGGGGTCCGGTTCTCGACATCGTAGAGTTGGAGGTCAGCGCGACCGCCAGGAAGAGCGCACCGAACGCGGCCAGCGGAAGGCTGCGCTCCAGCCAGGCGAGTACGAAGAGCCCTGGCGCGAGTGCGAGCAGCGGCACCATGCCCCGGATCGACAGATCGACCGGAAGCACCACCAGCGCCATCGCGCCGAGCAGGCCGAGGCCCACGGCCGGGTAGGGCCAGACCCGGCGGACCACGCCGACCCGGGCCGCGCGCCAGCGGTAGTACCCCAGGGTCGCGGCATAGCCGAGGACCACGGCGATCACCCAGTAGACCGTGGCACCGTGCATCGAACCCGCCGGGATCCGGACCACGCAGAGGTTGTCCTGGCAGCTCGCGGGCGCCGGCTGCGGCTGGCGGTACCAGGGCGCGGCGGCGATCACCAGCGCACCGAACAGGACCAGCGGGAACCAGAACCGGCCGCCCATCGCCTCCCTGGTGCGCCGCCGTACCGCCTCGGTCAGACCCAGCAACTCGTGCGCGTTCACTTCCGCGTCGTCCATGGACTCCCCCAACCCTGCGAGCAAGAATAATCTGCGACACCGTCAGGTTTGCACTGCAAACTGATTTGCGCAAGCCCGCAGCGTGTCCGCGACGACATCGCCACCCGGGGCGTGGGTGCCGGATCAGAAGGGGGGTGAGACGAGGCCGGCTCCGATGGCCGATTTCACCAAGCCGGGTGCGCCGACGCCGAAGGCAGCGGCCAGGACATACGCCAGAGCTGCCTCGGCAGGCCGGACCTCAGCCTGCGGGTCCCATCTCGGGCTGACACCGCCCGCCGGGTCGCGGACGAGCTCACCGACGCGCCGACCGTCACGGGTCAGCACGCTGCGCTCTTCCCCGAGGGGACGAAGCGGTAGCGGTGGCCGTCGTGGTCGGCGTCCACCCGGCGGGAACGCCTGCTGAGGAAGCCGGTTCCGGTGTCGACGGCAAGGGCGTGCCCGTCGACCACAAGTTCCAGGTTGGACGGGGCCCGGGAGCCGATCGGCGAGCGGTGATCCGAATGGGTGCCGAACCCACGCCGGATACTGGCCCGCGGCACCCCGGAGCCCCGTACGGACATGTACCCGGCATCGGGATCGGCCGGTCCTCGCACCCCGAAGCGGGGGTCTTCCACGCGAATTCCCTGCATATCCCGGTTCCCCTGTTCCCTGTTCCCTGTTCCCCGACGACCGACAGCCGACACCATGCTGCGGCACGTTCGTCCCGGGCCGGTCGCGTACGACGGAGCCGGGCGGGCACGGCGGTGACGACCGCCGTACCCGCCCGGGACGGTGCTCCGGCTGGGTCCGCTCAGGCGCTCAGCGGCTTCTCCAGGACGGCCTTGCGGTGGCTGAACGTCTCGATCGAGTAGCGGCCGTGGTAGTTGCCGGTGCCGCTCTCCCCCACGCCGCCGAACGGCAGGTCGGAGACGGTGAGGTGGGCGAGCGGCAGTCCGTAGCCCAGGCCGCCGGACGACGTCTCGGCGGCGAAGCGCTGCCGGGTGGTGTCGGAATCCGAGAAGACATAGGGCGAGGGGCTTGTCCCGCTCGTTGACGAAGTCGATCGCCGCATCGAGACCGGGCACGGTGACGATCGGCAGGATCGGGCCGAAGATCTCCTCCTGCATCACCGGCGACCGGGGGTCCACATCGGCCAGGACGGTCGGCGCGATGTACTTGGTGCCGCGGTCGCTGCCGCCGCCCGGTGACGGGACGGCCGGAGTCGAGCAGGCCGGAGAGCCGGTCGAAGTGCCGCTCGTTGATGATCCGCCCGTACTCGCCGGAGGCCTGCGGGTCGGAGCCGTAGAGCGACTCGACGCGCGGGCGAGCGCGGGCTCCAGGGCCGGGCGCGGGCGGTCTCCGGGTCGGTCAGCACATAGTCGGGGGCGACGCAGGTCTGCCCGGCATTGAGGAACTTGCCGGCGGCGAGACGGCCGGCCACCACGGCCAGGTCGGCGTCGCGGTCGACGAACGCCGGTGACTTGCCGCCCAGTTCGAGGGTGACCGGGGTGAGGTGCTCGGCGGCGGCGCGCATCACGATCCGGCCGACGGTGCCGTTGCCCGTGTAGAAGATGTGGTCGAAGCGCTCCGCGAGCAGCGCCGTGGTCTCCGCGACCCCGCCCTCGACGACGGCGACCGCCTCGGTGTCCAGGTACTGCGGCAGCAGCCGGGCCAGTACCGCCGAGGTGGCCGGGGCCATCTCGCTCGGCTTGACGACCACCGCGTTGCCCGCGGCCAGCGCGCCGAGCATGGGCGTCAGCAGCAGCTGCACCGGATAGTTCCAGGGGGCGATCACCAGCACGACCCCCAGCGGGTCGTACTGTGTCCAGGCCGTGCGTCGTCGCCCAGGCGCGCCGGGACCGGGGCGGACTGAGGGCGCAGCCAGGCGTCCAGATGCTCCAGGGTGTGGTCGATCTCGCGGACCGTGAAGTCGATCTCCGTGCGGTAGGCCTCGGTCGAGCTCTTGCCGAGGTCGGCGTGGAGGGCGGCGGCCACGTCGTCGCCGTGCGCGGTGAGCATCTCGCGCAGGCGGCGCAGCTGGTCCGTCCGCCATGCGACGGGCTTGGTACGGCCGGCGGCGAAGGCCGCACGCAGCCGCGGCCACGGTGTCGGCGGGCTGTTCGGGGGTGGACGACTGGTTCACGGTGCCTCGTCTGTCGGAACGGGTCGGGTGGCTCCGGCCCATCGGTGTGGCGGGCGCCGGGCCCGCGCGTACTGGTGTCCATCGAGCGGTCTGCCCGATCATCGAACCATGAGGTCGATGCAGTTACCAACCTTTCATGTGTTCAATTGATTCCCCCGCAGCTCCGCGGACGCCGAACGGTCCCGGCGCCCGGGCGTCCGCGGGCCCGGCGCGGGACGGTGACCCGGCGTGACGCGGCGCGGACGGAAATGGCCGTGCCCGGCTGCAACCGTCCGGCCGCACAGGCGTCCTTACTGTCGAGGCGCTGTGCCGGCGCCCAGCGGACACCGGTTTGCCGGGGGGCGTCCGCGTATCGCATCCAGGGGGATCATCATGAAGTTCACCGCCATTGCCAGACCACGCCCGGCCCGCTCCACCATCATCGGGGCAGGCCTGCTCGGCTGCATCCTCGCCGCCGGGACGGCGCTTGCCGCGCCGCCGCGTTCGCGGCGCCCGCACCCACGCCCACGTCCACGCCCGGCACCACCGTGTCCGTCGACGCCCCGGCCGCGGTGGGCTTCGCCGGACAGCCGGTCGCCTTCACCGAGACGGTCGGCAACAACGAGGCGCAGGCCCGGCCGCTCGCCATCGACTTCATCGCGACGACCGCCACCGGAACGCCGTCGAACGCCCTGGTGATCCAGTACCGGGCGCCGGGCGGCGCCTGGAGCGACGTTCCGCTCTCCTTCAACCAGGTCAGCCAGGGACGATGTTCCAGGGGATGACCCCTGGCTTCACCGTCGCCGCCCACGCGCAGCTGACCCTGTCCTTCCGGATCGGCCTGCCGGTGGGCACGCCCCACGACGGGGACAGCAACGGCGGCACCCCGTACATCAAGCTCCGTTCCAACGTCACCGCACTGGACGGCTCGTGGGTGCTCCAGGCGTCGGACACGCACACCATCGACGTCGACTCGATCTCGTCCACGTTCACGCACGTACCGGCACGGGCGGTCGCCGGTGGGGCGCCCATCGAGTTCGACGCGGTCCTGACCAACCCGACCCCTCGGACTATGTGAACCTCGGGGACGTCCTGTTCGTGGACGAGCACGCCACGGTGCAGGTGCGGTCCGCCGACGGATCCTGGACCACGCTCAGCCCGGTGGCCGGCCCGGAGCCGGACTCCAGCCGGGGCTTCTACCTGGCCGGCCGCAACTCCTCCGCGGCGGCGGGCAGTACGGTCACCACCCCGGTCCGGGTCTCCTTCGGCGCGGGGACCCCGGCCGGGACGACCACGCTCTCCCCGTGTGTGTTCGTCAACGAGGGTACGACCCCGTTCGAAGGCACGACGCTGTGCTCCCAGGTCACCAAGGTCACCGTCGTGGCCGCCCCGTCAACGCCCACCGCCACCCCGACCGCCACCACCACGCCCACCGCCTCACCGACCGCCGGAGGTCCGACCGCAACCGGCCCGGCCGCCACGCCTTCGGCGACCGCGTCCGACCTGTCGGGCGGCGGCACCGACGGCGGCAGCGGCGGCAGCGGCGGCGCCGACGGCGGCAGCGGCGGCGCCACCGGCTCCGGCCACCTCGCCGAGACCGGCTCCGACGCCGGCCTCGGCTACCTGGCGCTCGGCGGAACGGCACTGGTCGGCGCCGGCGGCGCGCTGCTGTACGCCCGACGCCGCCGCAACGCCTGACCCCGCCGCAACACCTGACGCAGCACCCGGCCGACCCGCACCCGGCCGACCCCGCACTCGGCCGACCTCGCACCCGGCCGGCAGCAGGCCCGTGCCCCGTCCAGGGGCGCTGCTGCCGGCCTCCGCCGTGCTCCGTGTGACCGACCGCGTGACCGACCCGCCGGAGACCGGGTCAGGGCCGCGCCCCGAACAGCGGAGCCAGTACCAGCTCGGCCGCACCGGTGGCCACGGCCAGCGGGCCCGCGGGGCTGAGGGCGACCTCGACCCGCTGCCACTCCGGGTCCGGCAGCCTCTCGGCCAGCTGCGCGGCCACCCCGGCCAGATACACCTCGGGCGCGGCGAACACGGCCCGGCCGCCGAGCAGCACCCGCTCCACGTCCAGCAGCCGGACCAGATTGGCCGCGCCCAGGCCGAGCAGCTCGGCCGCGCGACGGCGGTCGCCCCGCGCCAGGGCCGCCAGGCAGAGCGCCTCCAGGCAGCCGCGCTGGCCGCAGCCGCACGGGGGGCCGTCCAGCTGGACGACCTGGTGGCCGAACTCGCCGGCGTTGGTGCGGGTGCCCCGGTAGACCGCGCCGTCCAGCAGCAGCCCGGCGCCCAGGCCGTCCGCGAAGTGCAGATAGGCGGTGCCGCCGGGGCCGGCCTCGCCCAGGGCGGCCACATTGGTGTCCTTGTCGACCCGCACCGGCAGGCCGTCCAGCCGGCCGGCCAGCTCCGCGCGCAGCGGGAAGCGGTCCCAGGCCGGCAGCCCGGCCGGACGGTGCAGCACCCCGGCCACATGATCCAGCGGCCCCCGGCAGCCGACGCCGACCCCAGCAGCCGGGCTCCCTCCGGCGCCGCCGCCACCGCCTCCCGCACCCCGGCGGCGACCAGGCCGAGCACCTCCTGCGGCGTGGCGGAGCAAGCCCGACCGGCAGCGTGGCGCAGTGCCGGACCGCGCCGGAGAGGTCGGCGAGCAGCACCGTGCTCTGCTGCCGGTCCAGTTCCAGGCCGACCGCGCAGACCGCTTGCGGCCGCAGCCGCAACAGGGTGCGCGGCTTGCCGCCGGTGGAGGCGCCGCGCCCGGCCTCGGCGACCAGACCCTCGTCCCGCGCGCGACGATCTTGCTGATCGCCTGCGGGGTCAGCCCCGTCCCGGCGGCCAGCTCCACCCGGCTGCTGCCCTGCGGGGCCGAGCGCAGCAGCGCCAGTACCAGCGCGGCGTTGTGGTCCCGGAGGCCGGAGAGATTGGTCCCGGTCCGCTGTTGCGTGTCCATGGTGACCATTGTGCCGCCTCCTTGCACTTCGGCAACACTGTTGCTTAACTCGGATCCATGACCCACGGAGTTACCACCGAGACCACCCCGCCCCCGCTGCGTGTCGGCCTGATCGGCTACGGCCTGGCCGGGGCCGCCTTCCACGCCCCGCTCATCGCCACCACCCCCGGGCTCCGGCTGCACACCGTCGCCACCGCCGACCCGCAGCGGCGCGCCCGGCTCGCCGCCGACCACCCCCGGGCACGGGCGGTGGACAACGCCGAGCAGCTGCTCGCCGACCCGGCGGCGCTGGACCTGGTCGTCATCGCCTCACCCAACGACACCCATGTGCCACTGTCCCGCGCCGCCCTGGAGGCCGGGTTGCCGGTGGTGGTCGACAAGCCCATCGCCGCTACCTCGGCCGAGGCCCGCGAGCTGACCGCGCTGGCCGCCGCGCGCGGACTGCTTCTGACTGTCTTTCAGAACCGGCGCTGGGACAGCGACTTCCGCACCATCCAGGGTCTGCTCGCGGAGGGCGGGCTCGGCCGCGTGCACCGCTTCGAGTCCCGCTTCGAACGCTGGCGGCCCGGGCTCAAGGCCGGCTGGCGGGAGTCCGCCGACCCGGCACAGGCCGGTGGCATCCTCTACGACCTGGGCAGCCACCTGGTCGACCAGGCACTCCAGCTCTTCGGTCCGGCCCGCTCGATCTACGCCGAGATCGACGCCCGCCGTCCCGGTGCGCGGGTGGACGACGACGCCTTCCTGGCCCTCACCCACCGCTCCGGGGTCCGCTCGCACCTGTGGATGAGCGCCCTCGCCGGGCAGCCGGGACCACGGCTGCGGGTCCTCGGCGACCGCTCCGCCTACACGGTGCACGGCCTGGACCCGCAGGAGGCGGCGCTGCGCGAGGGACAGCGTCCCGGCCCCGGCTGGGGCGCTCCCGCCGAGTCGCAGTGGGGCCTGCTCGGCGCCGGGGACGACGCCGCGCCGTACCCGTCCCGGCCCGGCGACTACCCGGCCTTCTACGCCGGTGTGGCCGCCGCACTGCGCGAGGGCGGCCCGGCGCCGGTCGACCCGAACGACGCCGTGGCCGCGCTCACCGTGCTGGAGGCCGCCCGGCGCTCGGCCGACGAGGGCCGCACCGTCGAACTGCCGGAGGTCACCCGATGACGCCCGACGAGGCACGCGAGCTGGTCACCCGGATCGAGGAACAGGAGCGCCGCCTGGTGCTGCCCGCTTCGGCAACGACGACGCCTGGCAGCTGGGCACCCGGCTGGTCGAGCTGGCCCGGGCCCGGAACGCCGCCGTCACGGTCGGCATCCGCCGCAACGGCCGGCAGCTCTTCCACTGCGCACTGCCCGGCACCTCGGCGGACAACGACGCGTGGATCCTGCGCAAGGCACGCACCGTGGACCGCTTCGGACACGCCTCCTACCTGGTCGGGCTGCGCTACGTGGCCCAGGGCAGCACCTTCGAGCAGAAGTCCCGCCTGGACCCGGACACCTACGCCGCCCACGGCGGCGCCTTCCCGGTCACCCTGGACGGGACCGGCGTCATCGGCACCGTCGCCGTCTCCGGCCTGACCCAGGCCCAGGACCACGAGTTGGTCGTCGCCGCGCTGCGGGAGCACCTCGGACAGACCTGAGCGGGACGGCCCGGCATGGGAAGCCCCGGTATGGGAAGGCCCTGAGCGGGAAGGCCCGCTGTGGGAAGGCCCACTTTGGGAAACCCGGGAGCGGGCGGGGGAAGTCAGCGGCCGATGTGCTCCAGTCGGCGGAACCTGGCGCCCGACCAGGCCTGGTCGATGGAGACAAGGCTCACGCCGTGCCAGCCGATACCGGTCAGGGCCGGCATCAGGACGTCACGGCTCAGGTCCGAGACGCCGTTCTTGCGGTAGGCGATCCACACCTTGGTGGCATCGGTCAGCGGGGCCAGCAGGCCCGGGGCGTCGTGGTGCAGTTGGTCGAGGCTGTCGGCGAAGAGCACCAGGACGTCCGGCACGCCGGGTCCCGGCTCCTGGACGACGGTCACCCGCTCCGGCAGCTCTGCCAGCAGAGGGGTGCCGGGGCGGCGTTGATGACGGTCGCGGTCGAACCGGGCTTGATCCCGAGCTTTTCGGCGGCTGTCTTCGGCATGGTCGGTGACTCCCTCGGGTTGTGCGCTCAGCCGGCTGCCGCTCGGTCCATGGTTGCGATGCTAGCCACGGCCGGGCGGATACCGACCGTACGACATGACGCACGGGGCTTGTGGAGTGATCACCGCGGCGCGTACCTGTCCGTGGCCGGTGTCCGCCCGGCTAGATGTACGGCACTCACCCGCAGACGGGGTTCCCGGCGGCCCCGCCCCGTCGGCTGTCATCCAACTCCGTGTTTCCGTAGGGCGCTTGCGCGATCTCTGGACTTCCCCCGGCGCGCTCGTACAACGGTGCCCGCTCACCTACTGGTACTGACCAGTAGGCACGAGAACGGGAAGGACCCCGATGACCCTCACCAAGACCGCCGGAGTCGCGGCCGCCGCTGCGTCGCCCTCACCGCGGCGCTGGCCCTGGCCGGCCCCGCCCAGGCGTCCGTAGCCGGAGGCAGCTATGTCGCCCTCGGCGACTCCTACACCGCCGTGGGCACACTGACGGACCCGGCCCCCGGCACACCGGCCCTGTGCTTGCAGGATGTCGACAACTACCCCCACAACGTGGCCCGGAGCCTCGGGCTGCAACTCGACGACGCCAGCTGCGCCGGCGCGGAGACCAGTGACATGACGACCGCTCAGTCGTCGGATTCACCAGCGCAGTTCGATGCGCTGACGCCGTCCACGTCGGTGGTCACCCTGGGCATCGGAGGCAACGACAACAACACCTTCATCACCGCCGTCGCCGGCTGCGAGGCCATCGACGCACTGGACGGGTTCAACATCGGCTCCCGTGCGCGGCCGTCTACGGGTCGACCTTCACCAACGCCATCGCCTCGGACGAGGCGAACATCGCCGGGGCCCTCCAGCAGATCCACCAGCTCTCGCCGCAGGCCCAGGTCTTCGTCGTCGGCTACCCGGACATCCTGCCGCAGAGCGGCAACTGCTGGCCGCAGCTGACCCTCACCACCGAGGACACCCGCTACCTCAACAGCGTCGAACTGGCCCTCGACTCCATGCTGCGGACCGCCGCCCAGGACAACGGCGCCACCTACGTGGACACCTACACCCCGAGCATCGGGCACGACGCCTGCCAGAGCGAGTCCAGCCGCTGGATCGAGCCGCTCGTCCCCGGCAGTGCCTCCGCGCCGTTCCACCCGAACGCGGCCGGCCAGCAGCACACCGCCGCAGACGTCGAAGCCGCGTTGCAGGCCGCCGGCATCGGCTGAGAGGTCGGGCCCGGCGCCCACCCAAGCAACTCCCACCCCGCCCGGTGCCACCGGCCGAGCGGGGGCTGCGCCATGTCCGGAGGCCAAGACCCCTCGGTGGCAGGGACCTTGCCGTCCTCGACGCCACGGCCGCCCGCTAGACTCGGCCCTATCCCCCTTCGCTCATCTTGCATTCTCATCCGGCAAGGCGATGCCCGCACCCACCACGGAGCTGACGATGCAAGCAGTCATCGACCACATCGAAGAGCGGCGGAAGGTGTACGAGAAGCACGACTTCTTCGTCACGCTGCTGGCGGACGAATCGCTTTCCGGTGAGCAGCGCCTGGCATGGGCGCCGAGCGTCGTCCCCTTCATCATGGGCTACTCGGATCTCAACAAGTACGTCTTCCGCAAGGGCGAGGGCGACGCCGGTCTGGATCCCCTGCAAGCCCTGCTGAATGCTCACACCTACGAGGAGGACTTCCACTGGCAATGGATGCTCAACGACCTGGAGAAGCTCGGGGCGGACAGCCGGATGCCGCTGTCCGACGCCACCCGCGTGCTCTGGGGAGCGGAGTTTGCGCATTCCCGGCGGCTGTGCCTGGAACTCGCGGCGCTTGCCGCCGGCGCGCCCGCATACGCCGTTTTTGCGATGGTGGAGGCCGTCGAAGCGGTCTCCGTGACCATCTTTGAACACTGCCGGGGAATCACTCTGCGGGACGGCCAGGAATGTGAGTTCTTCGGCACGAAACACTATGCCGCCGAGGCGTCGCACAGCATCAAGTCGCCGGAGGTCGAGCAGTCGAGCCTGCCGCTCCTCGACGGCCTTCAGCGCGTCGAGGCGCTGTCGATGGCGGACCGGGCGTTCTCACTGTTCGACGAGTGGTCCGACGGGCTCCTCCAGTTCGCGGCCGGGAACCGGGTGAATGCCGACACCTATGCGCGGGCGATACAGCAGAGCAAGGATGCCTGGCCGGAGGACATCGACTCCCTCACATTCGAGTTCTGACTCCCCCGACTCCCCTGACTCCCTGGTCCGGCCGCCGAGCGCGCGACGGTGTGTCCGCGCTGCCCGGCGGCGCCCCCCGGGCGGCGCGCTCGGGGCGGTCCGGACGGGCGGCGGTCAGCCCCGGTAGGTCTCCAGCAGGCGCAGCCACACCTCGCTGATGGTCGGGTAGGCGGGGACGGCGTGCCACAGGCGGCTGATCGGCACCTCACCGGCCACCGCGACGGTGGCGGAGTGCAGCAGTTCGGCCACGCCGGGGCCGACGAAGGTCACGCCGACCAGGACTTCGCGGTCGAGGTCGACGACCGCCCGGGCCCGGCCCCGGTAGTGGTCGGCGAAGAGCGAGGCACCGGCCACATCGCCGATCTCGTAGTCCACGGCGCGTACACGCATCCCCTGCGCCTGGGCCTCGGCGAGCGTGAGGCCGACCGAGGTCGCCTCCGGGTCGGTGAAAACGACCTGGGGAACAGCGAGTCGGTCTGCGGTCGCCCGGCTGCGTCCCCACGGCTGGAGGTCCAGCTCCCGGCCGGCCGCGCGGTCGGCGATCACGCCCCCGAACACCCGGCCCTGGTACTTGCCCTGATGGGTGAGCAGGGCGCGGTGGTTGACGTCCCCGGCCGTGTAGAACCACTCGCCGGGCACGCCGACGGCCAGTCCCGTGTCGTCCGTCTCGATCCACTTCCCGGGCTCCAGCCCGATCGTCTCCAGTCCCAGATCGCCTGTCGCGGGCCGGCGCCCGATGGCGAAGAGCACCTCGTCCGCGGTCAGCGTGCCCTGTTCGCCGAGGTCGAGCACCACCTCGCGCCCGGGCTCACGGGAGACCCCGGCGACCTGGACGCCGAAGCGCACCTCGACCCCGGCTGCCTTCAGCCCCTCGGTGACCAACTCGCCCGCGAAGGGCTCCATCTGTGCCAGCAGGGCAGTGCCGCGGACGAGCAGCGTCACCCGACTGCCGAGCGCGGCCCAGGCGGTGGCCATCTCCACCGCCACGACACCGCCGCCGACCACGGCCAGGCGCGCCGGGACCTCCGCGGCACTGGTCGCCTCCCGGCTCGTCCACACCTCTGCCTGCTCGATCCCGGGCAGGTCGGGCAGCGCCGCGCCGGTACCCGTGCAGACCGCCACCGCGTGCCGTGCCTCCAGCACCCGCCGTGACCCGTCCGGCGCCTCCACCTCGACCTGCCGCACGCCGCTGATCCGCCCGTGCCCGCGCACCAGCTGGATTCCTGCCGACTCCAGCCATGCCACCTGGCCGTCGTCGTGCCAGTGCGATGCGAAGTCGTCGCGCCGCCGCAGCACCGCGGCCGGGTCCAGCGGACCGGTCACCGCTTCCCGCGCTCCGGCCAGTCGGCGTGCCTCACCGAGCGCCGCGGCCGGCCGCAGCAGCGCCTTGCTGGGCATGCACGCCCAGTAGCTGCACTCGCCGCCCACCAGTTCGTGCTCGACGATCGCCACGCTCAGCCCTCCGGCTCCGGCGCGGTCCGCCAGGTTCTCCCCCGTCGGCCCCGCGCCCAACACGATCAGATCGAATGTGTCCACCGTGCTCATCCTCGGCCTCCGCTGTTCTCGTCCTCTATACCGGCCTGTGTGCCCCCGGGGTGACCGACCCTCAGTCTCCCAGGCCCGGCGGCCCCGATCAGCATCCTCCGCTTCTCCAGGGCCGCGCCCCGAATCCTACAGTTGATACGTCAACTATAGTGTGCGGCGACAGACCACCCAGGGAGGCACACAATGGACCAGCGCGTGACGGACAACCACGACCGTTCGCGGTTCGAGGTGTTCGACGGCGAGGAGTTCGCCGGCTTCGCCGAGTACCAGCGATCCGGCGACGAGATCGCCTTCACCCACACCGAGATCGACCCGCGCTTCGAAGGGCACGGACTGGGCGGACTCCTGGCCCGGACCGCCCTGGACAGCGCCCGGGAGGAGGGGCTCGCCGTCCTGCCGTACTGCCCGTTCATCCTCGGCTGGATCAAGAAGCACCCGGACTGCACGGACCTGGTTCCGGCGTCCAAGCGCGCACAGTTCGACCTGTAGCCGTCCAACTTCACGCCGGGGAAGGTTCCATGGAGCAGCGCCGCCGGGCCGGACACCCGCGACTGCTCGCTTCGTACGCCGGGGCCGTGCTCCGCACCTGCGGTCGGCGGGGCACGGCCCCCACAGCGGGGTTCGTCAGCCCCCGGGCGCACCGCGGTGACCGTGAAGTAGTCGAGCAGGCCGTCCTGGAAGGCCCGCAGGAAGTTGCGGGGCCAGGTGCCCGGTTCCCAGGTCCGGGCCAGCCAGCGGTCCCAGCCGGGCCACACCGAGGCCCCGATCGAGGCGGGGCGGACCTCGGCCAGTCCGGCCCGTTCGAGGCTGCCGACCAGCGCGGGGATGCTGTGCGCGACGTCCAGGCCGTCGGCGAACGTGTCCAGCAGTTCCGCCAGCCGCCCGGCCGCGGCCGGATCGGCGCCGGGGACGAAGAAGCTGGCGACGACGACAGTGCCGCCGGGACGCAGCACGCGTGCGGCCTGCCGCGCGAACGCGTCGAGGTCGCGGAAGTGCTGGGCGGCCTCGACGCTGTAGACGCAGTCGAACTCGCCGTCACCGAACGGCATCTCCTCGGCGGCACCACGTGCGAAGCGCAACTGCCCGGGGCGGCGGGCGAGCAGCCCGGCGTTGCGCCGGGCGGCCCGTTCGAGCTGCTGCGGATGGATGTCCATGCCGGTGACCTGGGCGAACCCGAACTCCTCAAGCGCCATCGCGGCGCCGGCCCCCAGCCCGCAGCCGACCTCCAGGGCCTGTCGCCCGGCGGTGGGCGGCAGGACGCCGAGCACCTGGCGGTAGAGGGCCTGCTGACTGGCGATCCGGTCGGCTTCGGTCAGTGGCCGGTCGAGGTCGATGCCCTGCCAGTGGCCGAAGTTGATGAACCCTCCGCCGAACAGCGACAGCGAGCCGAGATCAGCCGGACCGTACGTCTCCTGGACCGCGGGCGGGATCGGGTGCTGCGCCGCCTCGGAACGCCGCGTCATCTGCGCCACCTCCATGATGAAGAGCGCGCCGCCGCTCGGCGGAGCGCACACTCAGGTATCGGCGCTTTCCGCCCCCCGCACAAGACCCACGGCGGGTGACGTCGCGTCGGCCCCTCTGACCGGCGCCCGCCGATATCCTCCCTCTCGACAGCCCGACAGCCCGACAGCCCGACAGCCCGACAGCCCGACGACCCGGCGAACAGGACGACCGCTTTGACCGACTGGAAACCCCGCCGAGCCCCCGCCGACATCGCGCGTCCGCGCATCAACCTCGCGCGTTCGACACCCGCCCGAGGCCGACCTGGTCGAGCCCTGCGCACCGATCCCGCCTGGATCGACGGCCTGTCGCTCGTCGCCACCAGCCAGGACAGCGGCGGGACAGCGTGCCCGTCGGACACGCACTGCTGACCGCTGCCACATCGGCGACACCCCGGCCCTGTGCCTGGCCCCGGTCGCGGTGCTTCCCAGGCTCCAGCGCAGCGGCGCCGGCGCCGCTGCCGTCCGCGCGGCCCTGGACGCCGCCAGGAGCCTGGGCGAACACAGCGTCGTCGTCCTCGGCCATCCGGCGTACTACCCGCGGTTCGGCTTCACCCGCGCCTCCATCCACGGCATCAGCCTGACCATCGACGTCCCGGACGAGGCCCTGATGGTCCTGGCCCTCGACGACTCCCGCCCGCTGCCCAGCGGCACCGTCCACTATGCCGCGCCCTTCGGGATCTGACGCCCTGATCCACGCGAGCCCGGCCACCCGCCGGCGGTCGAGCGGGCGTACTCGGGATCTTCGCCGTCGTGTCCGGCCTGGTCTCGAAGTGCGCGGGCCGCCCGACGTGCCGCAGCAGGAACTGCCCGGCCGAAACGGTGCACTCGCTGCGCCCGTGCGGGCCGCCCGTGTTCCACGCACCGCGCTGCACGTCATACGGCCGCACGACATCCTCGATCCCGTTGAGCGGGCCCTCGGTCCGGATGGCCGACGCACCGCTGAGATCGGTGATCGCCACATCGCCCACTTGGTGGGGCACGGCTCCTGACCCGCCTGACACATGGATCCACCGGCTGTGCTCCCCGGACACCGCTTGTGCGAAGCGCGGAAGCGTGCCATCTTTATAAGAGTTAACTCGCATAACGAAAGTCATATATCGTGATTGGAGAGTCCCATGGCAGACGTCTCGGTGGTCGGCCCGGCCGACGGTGAGTCGATCCAGCTCGGCCCGACCCGGATGCGGATCCTGGAGGACGGCTCGAACACCGGGCACCGGCTCGGCATGGGCGAGATCACCCTCGCGCCGCACACCGAGGGCCCGCCCCAGCACCGCCATGCCCGGCACGACGAGGGGTTCTATGTCGTGTCCGGCCGCGCGCTTCACCGTCGGCGAGAGCGTCCACGACGCCCCGGCCGGGACGCTGGTGATGGTCCCGCCGGGCGCGCCGCACACCTTCGCGAATCCGACCGATCAGACCACGGTCATCCTCAACACCTTCACCCGGACCTCTACGTCAACTACTTCCGGGACCTGCGCGACATGATCGCCGGCGGGCAGCCACTGACGCCCGAGTCCACGATCCAGGCGATGAGCCGCTACGCCACCGAACCGGCCACCGACTTCGCCTGACCTACGGGCGCGATGCCTGTTCGCAGCGTGCCTGTTCGCACTACGCCCGTGCCACCGGCCCGTGCCACCAGCCCGCCCCGGGCCGACAGCTCGCCGCCCGGAACCCGTCGAACAAAGAGGCGCACACCATGACCACTGTCACGCATCACCTGGACCCGTCCGGGATCGGCCCGGCCGAGGTCTCCGTCACCGGCTTCGGGGGGACGGCCGTTCCTGCTGCTGCACGGCGGCGCCCGGCCCGCAGTCGGTGACCGGCTTCGCCGAACAGTTCGCCGCCGCCCACCCGGTGCAGGTGCTGGTCCCGACCCATCCGGGCTTCGGCGGCACCGCCCGGCCCGAAGCCCTCGACTCCGTACCCGGTCTGGCCGCGCTCTACCTGGAACTGCTCGACCGGCTGGACCTGACCGACGTCACGGTGATCGGCAACTCGATCGGCGGCTGGATCGCCGCGGAGATCGCCCTGCTCGCCTCGCCGCGGGTCAGCGGCATCGTCCTGATCGATGCGGTCGGCATCGAGGTACCCGCCCACCCGGTCGCCGACTTCTTCGCCCTGAGCATGGACCAGCTGCTCCGGCTCAGCTTCCACGACCCCGCCCCGTTCCGCATCGACCCGTCCACCCTCCCGCCGGCGGCGCAGGCGCCGCGGCGGGAACCGCGCCGCGATCGCGGTCTACGCCGGAGCGGCGATGAGCGACCCCACCCTCGCCGGGCGCCTGGGAACAATCGCGGTCCCCACCCTGGTGCTGTGGGGCGAGAGCGACGGGATCGTGGACATCGAGTACGGGCGCGCCTACGCCGGGGCCGTCCCGCTGGCCCGCTTCCAGGTACTGCCGGCCACCGGCCACTCCCCGCAACTCGAAACCCCCGGCCAGGTCATCGACGCGATCCTGAGCAGCGGCGGCACCGACGGCACCGCCGCGGGCCGATGACCCAGCACCTCACGCCGACCGCCCCGGTCACGGAGGCGCCCCGGTCCACCCGGCGGATCAGCCAGAAGGTCACCGTCAGCGTCGTCTTCGTGGCGGCGATGTTCATGAACATCATGGACATCACCATCGTCAACGTGGCCCTGCCGGCGATAGGCCGCCAGTTCGCGGTCACCGAGGCCTCGCTCGACGCGGTGGCCACCGGCTACCTGGTCAGCCTGGCGGTGTTCATCCCCGCCGCCGGCTACCTGAGCGACCGCTTCGGCTCCAAGCGCGTCCTGCTGCTGGCGATCGGCCTGTTCACCGCCGCCTCAGTGCTCTGCGGACTGGCCGGGAGCCTGAGTGAGCTGGTGGCCTTCCGAGTGCTCCAGGGTGCGGGCAGCGGCCTGATGACCCCGGTCGGCATGGCCATGCTCTACCGCGCCTTCCCTCCGCACGAGCGGCTGCGGGCCTCGTCCATCCTGACCGTACCCACCGCGGTGGCCCCGGCGATGGGCCCGGTACTCGGCGGCGTGCTGGTGACCAGCCTGTCCTGGCGGTGGGTGTTCTTCGTCAATCTGTTCATCGGCATCGCCGCGTTCGGCTTCGGACTGCTCTTCCTCACCGAGCAGCGACAGGCGCGGCCCGGCCGCTTCGACCTGACCGGCTTCGTGCTCTCCGGCGCGGGATTCGCCGCCGTGATGTACGGAATCAGCCAGGGCCCGGGCCTCGGCTGGACGCACCCGCAGATCCTCGGCAGCATCACCGCGGGCATCGTGGTGCTGGCGCTGCTGGTGCGCGTCGAGCTGCGTTCCGCCGCCCCGCTGCTGCGGCTGCGGCTCCTCGGCAACCGGCTGTTCCGCTCGACGAGCACGGCCATGGCCGTCGCCACGGCCGCGTTCCTGGGCGCGCTGTTCGCCATCCCGCTCTTCTTCCAGCTCGGCCTCGGGCTCACCGCGCTGCAATCCGGCCTCGACACCGTGCCCGAGGCGCTCGGGGTGCTGCTCGGCGCCCAGCTCGGCGCCCGCGTCCTGTACCGCCGCCTCGGCCCCCGCAGGCTCATCGTCCTCGGCCTGACCGCCCTGGCGGCCGACCTGGCACTGATGGCCCTGGTCGACTCCCGCGGCGACCTGTGGTGGATGCGGCTGCTGATGCTCGGGATGGGACTGGCCATGGGCCAGGTCGTGGTCTCGACCCAGACGGCGACCTTCGCCACCGTCTCCGCCGCGGACACCGGTCACGCCTCGTCGCTGTTCTCCATGACCCGCCAGCTCGGCAGCGCCGCCGGCATCGCCCTGCTCGCCACCGCCTTCACGGCCGTCGGCACCACTCGAACGACCACCGGCCACTCCGTACCGGATCTGACTGCCTATCATTTGGCATTCCTGGTAGCCGCGTTGCTTGCCGCCCTGGCCGTCCTGCCCGCGCTGACCATCGAAGCAGCCGACGCCGCGAGCGCCGCGCCCACCCACTCCGCGGGGAGCGAGGCGCGATGACCGGCGGCCGAGCGGGCCGGACCCGGCCCCATCCCAGCAGGTCAGGGCGGAGCCGGCGGGGCTGAGCAGGCGGCCGTGGCCGCCTGCTCAGCAGCTCCGCGAAGGCCGACCGCCCTCGATCACCGCCTCAGAGATCCAGCAGTTCCTCGTAGAAGCCCCCGAAGTTCCGCTCACGGTCGATGAGATGGACCTCCAGGATCCAGTGCAGAAGCTTCCCCGCCTCGTCCGTGCGGCGCAGCGGCTGGTCATTGGCCGGCACGATATGGGAGTCGACGTCCTCCCAGTTGTTGTACTCGGGCGGGAACTCCCCCACCAGATGGCCGACATGCCAGCCGCCCAGCTCCCAGCCCGCCTCCGCGGCCAGCCGCTCGACCTCGGCGTAGAGCTGCTTGCCGGTGATGTCCGGCTCCGCTTCGAAGAAGCGGCGTGCCGATGCGAAAACGGTCGCCAGGTCATCGCGCAAGCGGTGTTTGACCGGGTCCTCGCCCAGGACGAAGGTCCGGCCGAAGTCCGCCTCGAACTCCTCGAAGATGGGCCCGAAGTCGGCGAAGGCAATGTCGTCCGCGCCGATAACGAGGTCCGGCGGGTTTTCCCGGTACGGCTTGAGGGTGTTCGGGCCGGATCGCACGATCCGCTTGTGCCAGTAGTGCGTGGTGCCGAACAGCTCATTCGCCAGATCCCGAATCCGGTCGCTCACCTCACGTTCGCTCTGTCCTGCGGCGATCAGGTGCCGCTTCTCTATTTCGGTGAACAGCAGTGCCGCTTTGGCCTGGGCATCCAACAGCTTTGCCGCGCGCCTGGGTTCGTCAGTCATGCTGCTCACCGTAGGAGCGCGGGCCCGGATTCGGCAATGTATTACAGGTGTCGGGCAGGGTGCGGGCAGGAGCGCCGGGCTGCACGGTTCCGTCGGCGCCCGGGGGGTCGGGTCAGCGCTCCATCATGCGCATGCCGGCCTCGTTGTGGGTGTCCCCGGCGCCGGGGGCAGGCTGGTGAGCCTGGCGAGTTGCTCGTCGGTCAGCTGGACCGCGTCGGCGGCGGTGTTCTCCTCCACGCGGGCCACCCGCCGGGTGCCGGGGATGGGCGCGATGCTGTCGCCCTGGGCGAGCAGCCAGGCCAGGGCCACTGCGCCGGGGTCGCCCGGCCTGCGCGCAATTGCGGCGACCTCGTCGGCCACACGCAGGTTGTGCTGGAAGTTCTCTCCTCGGTGAACCGGGGGTTCGGCACGGAAATCCGAGGAGTCGAACTGCTCGGTGGAGCGCAGCTTGCCGGTCAGCACGCCGCGTCCCAGCGGCGAGAAGGGGACAAAGCCGATGTTCAGCTCGCGCAGCACCGGCAGCACCCGGCCTCGGGGTCGCGGGTGAACAGCGAGTACTCGGACTGGACGGCGGTGACCGGGTGGACGGCGTGGGCGCGGCGGATGGTGCCGGGCCCGGCCTCGGAGAGGCCGATGTGCCGGATCTTGCCCTCGGCGACAAGTTCGGACAGCGCCCCGACGGTCTCCTCGATCGGGGTATGGGGGTCGACTCGGTGCTGGTAGTAGAGGTCGATGTGGTCGGTGCCGAGTCGCCTGAGTGAGCCTTCGACGGCGGCGCGGACATTGGCCGGACTGCTGTCCACGTTCCCCGGACCGCCGCCCGTGTGGGACACCAGGCCGAACTTCGTGGCCAGCACGACCTGCTCCCGGCGGCCCTTCAGGGCGCGGCCGACAAGTTCCTCGTTGAGGTAGGGCCGTAGATCTCGGCGGTGTCGACCAGGGTGACGCCCAGCTCCAGGGCGCGGTGGACGGTGCGGATCGACTCCGCGTCGTCGCTCCGGGCGCCGGTGTAGGCGTGGGACATTCCCATGGCCCCCAGGCCGATTCGGGAAACGTCCAGATCACGCAGTTTGATGTACTTCATAACTCCCCATTCCAGCTGTGCTGTTCGGATGTCTGCCGATGAAGCCGGCCGGCTGCGCCGGTTCAGGGGTCGCGGAGGTGGCCTGGAGCGGGGCAACGGGCACCCGCTCGCTCAATCGTGCCCCATGCCATGGCCACCCGGCAGGCCGAGCTGTTCCGGGGAGCCCCAGCGGGGGTGCGGCAGGGCTCCCCGCCGCGGGCGCCCGGCTTGCGGGTCGGCCGCACCGGTGCTGCCGGCCGCGGAGCGGCGCATCGACAGCGGCGGAACGGGGCTGGCGCGGTCGGCGGCGGTTCGAGGGCAACCGCGGCTCATCGGGCGGCGGCGATCACCGACGACGCGCCGTCGGAGCCCCGTGTGCAACCTTGGAGAGGTGGGCGGGAAGACCGCCCACGGGAGAGGAGTGGCCATGTCATCGAAGCGGCGACGCAAGAAGAAGGCACGCGGCAAGCACAAGGCCAATCATGGCCGCCGCCCCAGTCCTGAGCGGCAGGAAGAGGCACGGATCACCGGGCACCGAACCGGTGACACCCGAATGACGCGCCGGCTCCCGGAGGCGATACAGGGCCCGACCGCCACGCGGTCGGGCCTTCTTCCTGCCTGCGCCTGCCCTGCCGCGCGCCTTGCCGCCTGCCCCGCAGGGCTGGGAAAGGGGAGCCGGACGGCTCCAACTTCAGCGGCTATGTGAACGACCGGTACCTGACCACCGGGACCTACGCACAGTGGAGCAAGATCATCAAGCACTGCTGACCGGCATCCGCCCCACGGCGCCCCGCCGATCCGGTCGGGCGCCGCAGGCAGCCGGGCCCCCGGGGTGCTGTTGACGGTACGGCATCACGGGGCCAGGCTGCTTGATGCCGCTCGGCCGCCTACCGGCACAGGAGGAACAGGCCATGACAATCCCGCACCGCCTCATCGGCTCCGGCGATCACCCGGTTCTGGTGCTGCACGACTGGTTCAGCACCAGCGCGGGCTGGGGTCCGGTCCTGGACTACCTGGACGGCGGGACCTTCAGCTACGCCTTCCTCGACTACCGCGGCTACGGCACCCGGCAGGACGTGCCCGGCAGCTACACGCTCGCCGAGATCGCCGAGGACGCGCTTGCCCTGGCCGACCAGCTGGACTGGGAGAGCTTCTCGCTGGTCGGCCACTCGATGGGCGCCAAGGCCGCCCAGCAGGTGCTGGCGGCGCAGCCGGCCCGGGTGCGCCGGCTGGCCGGGCTGACGCCGGTGCCCGCGGGCCCTATCCCCTGGACGCGGCCGGCCAGGAGCTGTTCTACGGCGCGGCCGAGGACCGCGCCAAGCGGCTGGCGATCCTGGACCTGGTCACCGGCAACCGGGCCGGCCGGGTGTGGCTGGACCGACTGGTCGAGCACTCGCTGAAGGACTCCACCCGCGAGGCCTTCGGCGCCTATGTACGCGACTGGACCACCGCCGACCTGGTGGAGCGGATCTCCGGCAACCCGGTCCCGACCAAGGTCATCGTCGGCGAGCACGACCTCGCGCTGACCGCCGATGTGATGCGCGGCACCTGGCTTGAGCACTTCCCGAACACCGAACTGGAGGTACTGGCCAACAGCGGCCACTACCCCATGCAGGAGACCCCGGTCGCCCTGGTCGCGACCCTGGAGGCGTTCCTGGCCGGCTGAGCGGACGGCCGAGGGCCGGCCGAGCGGCCCAGGGGCAGGGCGGCCTTCAGCCCGGAGGGCGGACGGCACCACCGCACCGGCGCTGGGCCGCCGACGGCCCTCGGGCCGCCCTGGCGCGGTCCGGCGTCAGGCGTTCGGCTGCGGACGGTGACTTTCTGTGACCTGTCCCACATCGGGGAACCAGGGCCCGCCGCGCCGCATTCGCGGGCACAAGCCAACAGAAGCCATCTTTTTGGTGAACAAAGATCTACATAACCTATGATTCGAAGGTAGCCCCTCGATGCCACCCGACGAGCGGCAGGGAGCCGGGATCGTCAGTATTGGGATGTTCGTACCTATCCGCGGCCTTGTCGGACTAAGTCACCTAATGCACTGAGTTAGGGTGACCCGCACATCCCGTGTCGCCGCCATGGGGCGCCGCTGCACCCCAGTGGTCCCCATGGCACCGTGCTTGCGTGCCTTTCGGGGACGCGCCCGCTGAGTCAGGCAAGGAACCAAATGCCTCCCACACAGTCGCTGTCCGCCGATCCGGCGCTGACGCCCAAGGTCACTGCTGTCCAAGGCAGGACCTTCTTCGGTCATCCCCGTGGACTGGCCACGCTCTTCATGACGGAGATGTGGGAGCGCTTCAGCTTCTACGGGATGCGCGCGCTCCTGGTGATCTACCTGGTCGCCCCCGCCGACAAGGGCGGGCTGGGTTTCAACGCGGCCACCGGCGCCGCCATCTACAGCGTGTACAACGCCATGGTCTACCTGCTGGCGCTGCCCGGCGGCTGGGTCAGCGACCGGTTCTGGGGCGCCCGCAAGACCGTCCTGATCGGCGGCTGCATCATCATGGCCGGGCACTTCATGCTGGCGGTGCCGGCCGAGGCGTCCTTCTTCGTCGGTCTGGGCTTCATCGCCGTGGGCTCCGGGCTGCTGAAGGCCAACATCTCCACGATGGTCGGCCACCTCTACCCGGACCGCAACGACGCCCGCCGTGACGGCGGCTTCACCATCTTCTACATGGGCATCAACCTGGGTGCCTTCGCGGCGCCGCTGGTGATCGGCACCGTCGGCCAGAAGGTCGACTGGCACCTGGGCTTCGCCCTGGCCGGCGTCGGCATGGCCCTGGGCCTGGGCCAGTACATCCTCGGCGGCCGCCACCTCAGCAAGGAGAGCCAGAAGGTCGGCTCCCTGCCTGTCGCCGAGCGCAGGGCGCTGCTGAAGAAGGCCGCCTTCTGGACCGGCCTGGCGGTCGTCTTCTACGCCGTCATCATCGGCACCGGCAGCTACACCATCAACTGGGTGATCTGGCCGCTGACCCTGGTCGGCCTGGTCATCCCGGGCCTGGTCTTCCTGCGCATGAAGCGCGACCCGGACCTCTCCGCGGACGAGCAGGGCAAGCTCTCCGGCTACCTGTGGTTCTTCCTCGCCGCCGCCATTTTCTGGATGATCTACGACCAGTCCGGCTCCACCCTGAACGTCTTCGCCACCAACAACACCGCGACCAAGCTGTTCGGCTTCAACTTCCCGTCCAGCTGGTTCCAGTCGCTGAACCCGCTCTACATCATGGCGCTGGCGCCGGTCGTCGCCTGGCTGTGGGTCTGGCTGGCGCGGCGGAGCAAGAACCCCAGCACCGCGACCAAGTTCTCCTACGGTCTGGTCCTGATCGGTGTCTCCTTCGTGTGATGATGCTGGCGATGGCCGCGGCCAGCGGCGGCACCAAGGTCTCGCCGCTCTGGCTGGCGGTGGTCTACCTGGTCCAGACCGTGGGCGAGCTCGCGCTCTCCCCCGTCGGCCTGTCGGTCACCACCAAGCTGGCGCCGGTGAAGTACGCCAGCCAGATGATGGGCGTGTGGTTCCTGGCCGTGACCGTCGGCGACTCCCTCGCCGCGGTGCTGGCGCAGCTGCTGGGCAACTCCTTCCTCAGCACGCCGTCGTTCGCGATCCAGGGCGTGGCAGCGCTGCTGGCCGGCGTGGCCGTGGTGATGTACCGCAAGCGGATCACGGCCATGCTCGGCGACGTGCGCTGAGCCGGTCCGCACAGCACGACACCGCCCGCCCGGGCCACCGGGCGGGCGGACGTGTTCCCGCGCACGCCGGCACGGTGCAGCAGCGCGCCACGCGTCCTTCCGGCCCCACCGGGGCCGGCCGCCCTATCCTGGAGCCCCGACCGGATGCCGGAGTACCGACCGGAGAGGTGCCGCCATGGGCAAGGGAAGCGCGCAGGGCGACGAACCGCTGCCGGGCCATGTCACCTGGCAGGACCTGTGGCTCGGCGATCCGCAGAAGCACGACTTCCCGGCGGCCGCCGACTATCTGGACCTGATCCTCGACAGCGCCACCGTCGAGCGGCTGGTCGACGGCCTGCGCCGGGGTACGACCGTCCTGAAGAAGGCCAAGGACCTGATGCGGGCCGGTGAGCTGGAGCTGCTGTCGGCCGAGAACATGCATGTGCGGGAAAACATCGGCAAGGTGCTGGCCGGGACGAAGCTCTCCCCGGTGCTGCTGGTGCGCGGGCCCCGGCTGATCGTCGCCGACGGCTACCACCGGATCTGCGCCGCCTACCATCTGACCGAGGACCTGGTGGTGCCCTGCCGGATCACCGGCCCCTGACCCGCCGCCCGCCGCTGGAGCGGGCCATGGTCACCGGCGCCGGCCCGGCTGCGGGGGCTCGCCGCCCCCAGGGCCGACAGGCTCTCGCGGGCGAGCCGGGTCTTCGGATGGGCCGGTCCCAGCGCCCGCGCGCAGTCGCGTTCCAGGGCCGTGTACAGCTCGGCCGCCCGGCGCGCCCGCCCGAGGCCGCACACCAGTGGGCCTGGTTGTGGCGGGCGTCGAGCACCCACTCGTGGTCCGGGCCCAGGACGGGGGTGTAGTCCTCGGCGATCCGGAGGTACAGCCGGGCGGCCCCGGCCGGGTCCCCGGCGCGTCCGGTCCAGTGCGCGTACTGGTGGCGGGCGACAAACACCTCCGGCAACCGCTGGTCGAACCGGTGCGTGAAGTATCCGGCGACCTCGCGCTGCAGGTCGCGGGCGGTGCCCGGGTCGCCCGCCTCGCCGACCCAGTGGGCGTGCTGGTGCCGGATCGTCAGGGCCCGGCGTTCGGCCTCCCCGCCGGCGCGCCAGGGGCGTCCGGGTCGGGCAGGGTGTCCACGATCGCGCCGTACAGCTGAGCGGCCCGCCGCGGGTCCCCGGCCAGGCCGGTCCAGTTCGCGCGCATTCCGGCCACGCTCACGGTGAGCGGGTCGTCCGCGCCGAGGTGCGCGCCCGCGTCGTGCAGCAGCCCTTCGGCCTCCTCCGCCGCCCGGGCCGGCCGGCCCGACTGCGCCAGCTCCACCAGGGCCAGCTGCCGGGCCTGGAGCGTGTCGCGATGCCCGGGCCCCGACTCCCGCTCGCACTCCTGCGCGAGGGTCCGGTAGACCTGGTGGCCGTAGGCCGGTCCGCCCAGCCGCGCCTGGACGGTCGCCCTGCCCAGCCGCTCCGCGAATTCCGTCCCCATCCGCTGCCCTCCGTCTGTCGCCGTGCGCGTCCCGCCCTTGCGGCGGTGGACAGTTCAGGCGTGTTCGACCCGGGCGGCGTGGACGGCCCGGGCAATGGACAACAGTCTGCGGAACCGCGACGATCACGTCCAACACAGCTCGTTCACTCCGGAATGAGGGATCCTCATGGCCGTCGGCCCGGTCAGCGGCGCGCAACTGCGGGCGCTGGTGGCGGTCGTGGACAGCGGCGGGTTCGGCGCCGCCGCGGTGCGGCTGGGGATCAGCCAGTCCGCCGTCTCCCATGCCGTCACCGCGCGCTGGAGCGGGCCCTGGGCGCGCAGGTGCTCCGGCGCGGCACCGCGCCGGTCCAGCCGACCCCGCTCGGCCGGCGGCTGCTCCCCCACGCCCGGCGCGCCGTGGCCGAGCTGGACGCGGTGGTGGCGATAGCCGCCGCCGGGCGCGCCGCCCCGGGCGGGGGTGTGCGTCTGGCGGTGACGCCCACCGTCCGCCGGGCACTGGTGCCGCGGCTGGAGGAACTGTGGCGGCGCGAGCACCCCGGATCAAGGTGAGCGTCTTCGAGGGGGAGGACGGCGAGGTCGCGGCCTGGCTGGCGGACGGCGTGGCCGATGCGGCGGTCCTGGTCGACCCCGACCCGGTGCCGGACGGCGCGCTGCCGCTGCTGCGCGACGACTTCCGGGCGGCGCTCGCCGCCGACCACCCGCTGGCCGCGGAGCCCGCGATCGCCCTCGCGGACCTCGCGGACGACACCATGCTGCTGTCCGACGGCGGTGTCGAGCGCTATCTGCGCGAGCTCCACCGGCTGCACCGCACGCCGTACACGCAGCCGCCGCGGATCCGCGAGTTCGCGACCGTCCTGGACATGGTGAGCTCCGGGGCGGGGGTGGCGGTGGTGCCGGGCCTGGCGCGGTTCATGCTCCCCCGGGGCGCGGTCCTGGTGCGCCTGAGTCCGACCGTCCACCGGCAGCTGTACCTCTCCGGCCCCGGCGACCGGCCCTGGCTTCCGCACGCACACGCCCTGGTCGACACCGCCGCGGCCGCGGCGCCGCTCACTCCCGGGGCGGCGTGAGCGCACGGCTTCGGCGTCCGGCGGCCCGCCGCATAGGCTTCGGGGCGACAGCGGCGCGAGGAGAGGTAGGGGCGAGTGGGCAGGTGGGAGCGGGCACTGGACGCCGCGGGGGTGGACGGGGCCCGGCTGCGCGGCGAGTACGGGCAGCAGCGCGAGCAGGCGGCCCGGTACAAGCGGGAGGCCGTCCTGGCGGCCGAACTGCTGCTGCCGCCCGGGCTGGTCCCGCACGTCATCGCCGCGACCGCCTTTATGCACCGCACCGACGGCCTGCTCGACAGCGGCCCGGTGGCGGAACGCAGGCAGGCGTACGCACGCTGGGAGCGGGAGGTCGCCGACGGCCTGGCCACCGGCGACAGCGGCAACCCGCAGCTGCGTCCGCTGCTGAACACGGTCGCCGCACATCCGGTGCTGCACGACCGGATACTGGACTACCTCGACACGGCCCTCCTGGACCTGGACTTCACCGGCTTCACCACCGAGGCCGACTACCAGCGGTACCTCGACGGCTATTCGCTGCCCGCCTTCATGGTGGTCGCAGCCCTGCTCGGCCCCGACCGCGACCAGACGGCCTACCGGGCCGGATGCCGCACCTTCATCGACGCGAGCCAGCGGCTCGACTTCGTCAACGACCTCGCCGAGGACCTGGCCGACGGCCGGCTGACCATACCCTCGCAGACGCTGGAGCAGCACCGGGTCACCCGCGCCGACCTCGAACAGGCCCGGGACCTGCCGACCGTGCGGGCCCTGATCACCGGCCTGCTCGACCAGGTCGACCGGACCCTGGCCCGGGGCCGGGCCGTGGTCGAGCTGGTCCCGCCCGCCCACCGGCCCATGGTCCGGTGCATGGTCCGCCTGGACGAACTCACCAGCGCCGCAGCCCGGGCCGACATCCCCGCCCTGCTCCGCCGCCCGGCCGGCCCCCGCAAGCCGGCGGCGGCGCTGCTGGCCCGCGAGTACCTCCGGCCGGCGGCTGCGCGATGACCGGCGCGACGCGGGCCTGCCGCCGGTGCGGCCCGGGGGCGGCTAACGTCGACTGCCATGGATGACATCCGACGGCCCGTCAGCACCCTTGCGCCGTACGGCCGCGACGACCCCGCTCCGCTCGGGCCGGAGGAGCCGGTGTGGTACGCGGCGTACGGCTCGAACATGCACGCCGACCGGCTGGCGTGCTACATCGCCGGCGGGCGGCCCTCCGGCGCGGCCCGCGTCTACCCGGGCTGCCGCGACCGCCGCCTGCCCAGGCGGACGGTGCCGGTGCTGCTTCCCGGCCTGCTGTACTTCGCCCTGGAGTCGCTGGTGTGGACCGGCGGCATGGCCTTCTACGACCCGGCGCCGGCCGGGGAGAAACCCGGGCAGACGCCCGGGACGACGCCCGGGCAGCCGCTCCAGGGGACTCCCGCGCGCGCCTACCTGATCACCGCCGGGCAGTTCGCCGACATCGCCGCCCAGGAGATGCACCGGCCCCCCGGCGCCGACCTCGACCTGGCCCGGGTGCTGGCGGCCGGCCGCGACCGGACCGGCCCCGGCCGCTACCAGACCCTGGTCTGCCCCGGCGCCCTCGACGGCATCCCCCTGTGCACGTTCACCGCGCCCTGGGCCCTGGCCGACGCCGAACTGAGCGCCCCCTCGGCCGGATACCTGCGCACCATCGCCGGAGGCCTGGCCGAGGCCCACCGCTGGCCCCCGGCCCGCTGCGCCGACTACCTCGCCACCCGCCCCGGCGCGGCCGGGCACTGGAGCACCGAGGACCTGCTGGACGTCCTCCGCCGTCCCCCGCTGTGAGCCGGTCCACGCCGGCGGCCCGGAGGAGACGCAGGTCACATCTGACCGTGTCACAGCGGAGCGTGCTGCCTCGTCTCGGGTGTGTAGCCCGTGACCACCGCAGAGGAGCATCACATGGACGCACGAGTGGACTTCTTCGCCGCCCCCAACGCCGGTAAGGCGCTCAAGCACTTCATGTCGGCGAACAAGGAGCTCAGGGCCTCGTCGCTGCCGACCGCCCTTCAGGAGCTGGTGTCGCTGCGCATCAGCCAGATCAACGGCTGTGCCACCTGCATCGACATGCATGTCAAGGAGGCCGCCGAGGAGGGCGAGACCGCGCTGCGGCTGAACCTGGTGGCGGCCTGGCGGGAGGCCTCGGTCTTCAGCGAGGCCGAGCGGGCCGCCCTGGAGCTGGCCGAGGAGGGGACCCGGATCGCGGACGCGGCCGGCGGGGTCGACGACGCGGTGTGGGCGCGCGCCGCCGAGCACTACAGCCAGGAGCAGCTCACCGCCCTGGTGGTGCTGATCTCCTTCATGAACATGGTGAACCGGCTGAATGTCATCACCCGGCAGCCGTCCGGCGACTACCGGCCCGGCCAGTTCAACTGACCCGCACCGGTGGCCGGGCCGGGCTCCGGGGTTGCGGCGGCGGCCCCGGAGCCCGGCCCGGCCACCGGGCCGGCCTGCCACCGGCCCGGACCGGTGGCAGGCTTCCGGTGCCGGTTCCGGTTCCAATTACCAAGGACAGAGGGGTTGTTGTGGGCAAGGTCGAGGAGTTCGAGGAGCTGCGGCCGCTGCTGTTCTCGATCGCGTACCGGATCCTGAGCAGCGTGAGCGAGGCCGAGGACGCGGTGCAGGAGACCTGGCTGCGCTTCGACGGCTCGGCGACCCGCCCCACCTCGACCAAGGCCTTCCTGTCGGCCACGGTGACCCGGATCTCGATCGACGTACTGCGTTCGGCCCGGGTACGACGGGAGGCCTATGTGGGGCCGTGGTTCCCCGAGCCGCTGCTGAGCGATCCGTACCAGGATCCGGCCCGGTCGGCGGAGCTGGCCGACTCGGTGTCGATGGCGGCGCTGCTGCTCCTGGAGCGGCTCAGCCCGCTGGAGCGGGCGGTGTTCGTGCTGCGGGAGGTGTTCGGCTTCGGATTCGACGAGATCGCCTCGGCGGTGGGGCGCTCGGAGGCGGCCTGCCGCCAGCTGCTGGTGCGGGCACGGCGGCACATGGACGCCGGGCGTCCGCGTTTCGCGGCGGCCCGCGCGGAGCGCGACGAACTGGCGTCCCGCTTCTTCGACGCCCTGCGCCAGGGCGACGTCGCCGAGTTGCAGGAGCTGCTCGCCGCCGACGTGTCGGTGATGGGCGACGGGCGGCAAGGCCCCGCAGCTGGCCCGGACGGTCTTCGGCGCCGACAAGGTGTCCCGACTGCTCGCCTCCTTCTTCGTCCTGATGGCCCAGGTCGAGGTGACCTGGGAGCAGCAGGAGATCAACGGCCAGCCGGGTGCGATCGTCCGCGACCGGGAGGGCAGGGTGCTCAACGCCATCACGCTCGACATCCTCGACGGGCAGATCCAGACCGTCCGCCTGGTGATCAACCCCGACAAACTCGGCCATATGGGCCCGGTCGCGGACGCCTGGGCAGTCCAGCGCGAAGTCCAGCAGTCCCGCCGCCGCACCCCCTGACCGGCAGACGCCCGCCTGTCCGGGTTCCGCGTAGGGCCGGGGGGCTCGGCGCAGGGCCATCCGGCTCGGCGACAGCTCCGGTACGCCGTGGAGAAGGCGCCGCAAGCGAAAGGCAAGGGAGGAAAACACATCCCTTGCCACTCTCAACATATAGCGCACCGGGGGGCTTGCGGCAAGGCCCCTGTCGTAGCGCAGAATCTCTCCTCTGGGCCGGAAGCTGCGGAAATTGGAGATTTACGAGGTGCGTGCAGTTTTTTTGGCATATGGGTGGTTCGGGGCAGGGGCCGCTTCCGAAGGGGGGCGGTGACATGGACGCCGTGACCACTGGCGCGTTCGATCTGCCCGGGCGGCTCGCCGCGAAGGCCGACCCGGCGCTGATCGGCCGGGACGAGCGGCACTTCAAGGCCGTCGCGGAGAGCCTGGAGCAGGCGATCGGGGAGCTGTCAGACCGGCTCGACGCCGAGCGCCGGGCGCCCGGCGGGGCGGGCCGGGAGGCGATGGACCGGGACGCGGAGATCCACCGGCTGAGCGGCCGGCTGCGGGCGCTGCGGCGCTTCGGGCTGGATCTGTGCCTGGGCCGGGTCGTCGGCGCGGACGGCTCCGAGCCCGTGTACATCGGGCGCCTGGGCCTGACCGACAGCGAGGGCCGGCGGCTGCTGGTCGACTGGCGCTCCCCGCGGCCGAGCCGTTCTTCGCGGCGACGCACGCGAATCCGATGGGGCTGGCCAGCCGCCGCAGGTACCACTGGACCCGCGGCCGGATCAGCGACTACTGGGACGAGGTGTTCACCGCGGAGGGGCTGGAGGGGCACGCCGCGCTGGACGACCAGTCGGCCTTCATCGCCAGCCTGGGCGGTGCCCGGTCGGCCCGGATGCGCGATGTGCTGGCCACCATCCAGGCGGACCAGGACGCCGTGATCCGGGCCGGCTCGCGCGGCGCGCTGGTCGTCGACGGCGGCCCGGGCACCGGCAAGACCGTCGTCGCGCTGCACCGCACCGCGCACCTGCTGTACAGCGACCCGCGGCTGGGGCGGCGACGGGGCGGGGTGCTGTTCGTCGGTCCGCACCAGCCCTATCTGGCGTATGTCGCCGATGTGCTGCCCAGCCTGGGCGAGGAGGGCGTGCAGACCTGCACCCTGCGGGACCTGGTCGCCGAGGGGGCCGCGGCGAAGGAGGAGAGCGACCCGGAGGTGGCCCGGCTGAAGTCGTCCGCGGACATGGTGCGGGCGATCGAGAAGGCCGTCCGCTTCTACGAGGAGCCGCCCACCGAGGGGATGACCGTCACCACGCACTGGTCCGACATCCGGCTGAGCGCCGAGGACTGGGCCGAGGCGTTCGCCGCGCCGGAGCCGGGCACCCCGCACAACGAGGGGCGCGACCAGGTCTGGGAGGAGCTGGTCGCGATCCTGTCGGACAAGCACGACGAGGAGGTCCCGCCCGAGCTGTTCCGCAGGTCGCTGTCGCAGGACGAGGAACTGGTCGGCGCCCTCAACCGGGCGTGGCCGCTGCTGGAGGCGGCCGACCTGGTGTCGGACCTGTGGACGGTCCCGGCCTATCTGCGGATGTGCGCTCCCTGGCTGGAGCGGGACGAGATCCGCAGGCTCCAGCGCGCCGACGCCCAGGCCTGGACGGTGGCGGACCTGCCGTTGCTGGACGCGGCCCGGCAGCGCCTGGGCGACCCGCAGGCGTCGCGGCGCAGGCGCCGGCACCGCGCCTCGGTCGCCGCCGAGCGCGAGCGCATGTCGTACGTCATCGACGACCTGCTGCAGGCCGACGCCGACGGCGAGGGCGCGGTGACCATGCTGCGCGGGCAGGACCTCCAGGGCAGCCTGGTCGACCAGGACGCGCTGCCCGGCAGTGAAGCGGAACCGCTGGACGGCCCGTTCGCCCACATCGTGGTGGACGAGGCGCAGGAACTGACCGACGCGCAGTGGCAGATGCTGCTGCTGCGCTGCCCCTCCCGCAGCTTCACCATTGTCGGGGACCGCGCCCAGGCCAGGCACGGCTTCACCGAGTCGTGGGCGCAGCGGCTGGAGCGGGTCGGCCTGGACCGGATCAGCATGGCCTCACTGAGCGTCAACTACCGTACGCCGCAGGAGGTCATGGCGGAGGCGGAGCCGGTCATCCGGGCGGTGCTGCCGGACGCCAATGTGCCGGCCTCGATCCGGGCCGGCGGTGTGCCCGTCCGGCACGGTTCCGTGGCGGAGCTGGGGACGGTGCTGGACGGCTGGCTGGCCGCGCACGCCGACGGGATCGCCTGTGTCATCGGCGATCCCGCGTTCCGGGCCACGACGCGGGTGCGGTCGCTGACCCCGGAGCTGTCGAAGGGGCTGGAGTTCGACCTGGTGGTGCTCGTCGACCCGCAGGCGTTCGGCACCGGGATCGAGGGGGCGGTGGACCGCTATGTCGCGATGACCCGGGCGACCGGGCAGCTCGTCATCCTCACCAGCGGCTGAGGCGAGCATCTCTGACGTTTCATCAGCCCCGGCCGTCACCCGGCCGGGGCTTGTCGGCGTTCGGGCCGGCGGGCCCGGCGGTCGTCCGCCGGAGCGGGTGTGAAGTCCGCGGTTTCCGGGCACTACCGGCACATTGACGCCGGTCCGCGGGCTTGCGACCCTCACGGAAGGAGTTTCCTCAAGGTCTCCTCAACTTCCTTGGGAGAGCGCTGTCCGGGTTCTATAGTTGGCAACCACAAGGACATGTCCATGCCAAAGGGGTGTTTCGCGTGAGTACGGTCCTCGCCAAGCGCGCCCCGCGGGCCGATGGACCTGAACTGCCGGACGGGCAGATCGAGTTGGCCGAGCCACCGGCACTGGGCGAGCCCGCGGGCTCGGACTTCGGCTCGGCACTGATGTACCTGCCGATGGGCCTGGGGGCCGGGGCGATGGTGCTGATGTTCTCGATGCGCAGCGGCGGACCGACCACCTACATGATGTCCGGCATGATGGGCGTCGCCATGGTGAGTATGACGCTCACTCAGATCGGGCGCTCCAGCGGCGAACGGCGGCGCCGGATGCGGGCCGAACGCCGCGACTATCTGCGCTACCTGGCCCAGAAACGCAGACAGGCCCGGCAGGCCGCGGCCGACCAGCGCGCGGCCCTGCTGTGGGACAACCCCGACCCCGGCGACCTGTGGGCGCTGGCCCGGGGGACGAGGCTGTGGGAACGGCGGCCCGGGCACGAGGACTTCGGCCGGGTGCGGATCGGCCTGGGGGCGCCGGGCCGCGCTGGAGTTCGTCCCGCCGCAGACCAAGCCGGTGGAGGACCTGGAGCCGCTGTGCGCGGTCTCGCTGCGCCGCTTCACCATGGCCCACCAGACCGTTCCCGACCTGCCGATCCCGGTGGCGCTGCCCCGCTTCACCAGCGTCGAGTTCGCCGGTGACGGCGCCTCGGCGCTGGCCCTGATCCGGTCCCTGATAGGGCAGTTGGCGGTGTTCCACTCCCCGGACGAGTTGCGGGTGGCGGTGCTGGGCAGCGACGCCGGGCGCGACGCATGGGACTGGGTGAAGTGGCTGCCGCACAACGCGCACCGCGAGGAGGAGGACGCGGCGGGGGCGGTGCGCCTGGCCGCGGGCGACCCCGACCGGCTGCTGGACCTGCTGGGCTCCGAGGTACGCGACCGGCCCGACCACGACCCGGCCGCCTCCCCCAGCGTCGCCGAGCCGTTCGTGGTGGTCATCGCCCAGGGGGTGCGGCTGCCCGAGTCCTCCCGGCTGCTGCACGGCGGGCTGCGCAACCTGGTCCTGCTGGACGCGACCGGCGCCATGACCGGCGGCCCCAAGGTGCTGCGGCTGACCGTCCACGGCCGGAGCGTGGAGTTCCCCACCGGCGGCGGCTCGGTCTCGGCCGGGGCGGACGCACTGAGTCAGGGTCAGGCCCTGGCGCTGGCAAGGCTGCTGGCGCCGATGCGCACCAGCGGCAGCGTGGAACTGCCGGACCGGCCACTGGAGTCGGACCTGGAACTGACCACCCTGCTGGGCATCCGCGACCCGCGCGCCTTCGACGTGGACGCCAAGTGGCGTCCACGCCAGGCGCAGGCGGCCCGGCTGACGGTACCGCTCGGGGTGACCGAGGACGGCGAGGTGGTCGAGCTGGACCTCAAGGAGTCCGCGCAGGGCGGCATGGGCCCGCACGGGCTGCTCATCGGCGCGACCGGCTCGGGCAAGAGCGAACTGCTGCGCACGCTGGTGGTCGGGCTGGCCGCGACCCACTCCTCCGAGGTGCTGAACCTGGTGCTGGTGGACTTCAAGGGCGGCGCGACCTTCCTCAACATGGAGCGGCTGCCGCACACCTCCGCGGTGATCACCAACCTGGCCGACGAGATCCACCTGGTCGACCGGATGCGGGACTCCATCAACGGCGAGATGATCCGGCGTCAGGAGCTGCTGCGCGAGTCGGGGCACTCCTCCCTCTTCGAGTACGAGAAGGCGCGGGGCGCGGGCGCGGAGCTGGCCCCGCTGCCCTCGCTGCTGATCATCGTCGACGAGTTCTCCGAACTTCTGGCCAGCAAGCCGGAGTTCGTGGACCTGTTCGTCTCCATCGGCCGGCTCGGCCGCAGCCTGGGGGTACACCTGCTGCTGGCCTCGCAGCGGCTGGACGAGAGCCGGATCCACAAGGTGGAGGGGCACCTGTCCTACCGGATCGCCCTGCGCACCTTCTCCTCGATGGAGTCCCGCAGCGTGATCGGCGTCTCGGCCGCGCACGAACTCCCCTCCGCCCCGGGGAACGGCTATCTGAAGATCGACACCACCAACCTGGTCCGGTTCAAGGCCGCCTATGTCTCCGGCCCGGCGCCGGAGCCGGCCGCCGCCGAGGAGTCCGTGCAGCAGGCCGGCGCCCGGAACGAGGTGCAGCCGTTCACCCTGGACCAGCAGGGTCCGCTGCTGAGCGAGCGCGCGGCCGCCGCCGCGACGGTGCTGCCGCCCGGCCTGCCCCGGCCGAGGAACCGGAGCGCGGCCAGAGCGACGAGTCGCTGCTCGAAGTCCTGGTCGACCGGCTGTACGAGAGCGGCCCGCCGGCCCGCCAGGTGTGGCTGCCGCCGCTGACCGCCTCGCCCAGCCTGGACCAGCTGCTGCCGGGCATCGTCCCGGACCCGGTGCGCGGGATGAGCGCCGCCGACTACCCGGCGCTGGGCCGGCTGCGGGTCCCGCTCGGCATGGTGGACCGCCCCTACGAGCAGTTGCGCGAGCTGCTGGTGGCCGACCTGTCGGCGGCCGACGGCCACCTGGGCCTGGTGGGCGCGCCGCAGACCGGGAAGTCCACCGCGCTGCGCACCCTGATCCTGTCCCTGGCACTGACCCACACGCCCGAGGAGATCCAGTTCTACTGCCTGGACTTCGGCGGCGGCGGCCTGGTCTCCGTCTCCGGCCTGCCGCATGTGGGCTCGGTCTCCACCCGGCTGGAGCGGGACCGGGCGCTGCGCACCGTCGCCGAGCTGACCCAGCTGCTGGAGCGCCGCGAGCAGGAGTTCACCGACCGGGGCCTGGAGTCGATGGCCGCCTACCGCGCGCTGCGCGCCCAGGGCGTGCTGGAGGACCGCTACGGCGACGTCTTCCTGGTCGTGGACGGCTGGTTCACGCTCCGCCAGGACTACGAGGACCTGGAGCCCAAGGTCATGGAGCTGGCCGTGCGCGGCCTGTCCTTCGGCATCCACCTGGTGGCCTCCGCGGTGCGCTGGTCCGAGATCCGGCCCAGGCTGCGGGACATGCTCGGCACCAAGCTCGAACTGCGGCTCGGCGACGCGCTGGAGTCCGAGGTCGGGCCCCGGATCGCGGCGACCGTCCCGCACCAGCCGGGCCGGGGCCTGGCCGCGTCCGGACACCACTTCCTGGCCGCGCTGCCCCGCCTGGACAGCTCCTCCGGCATCGCCGACCTGACCGTCGCGACCAAGGCGGCCGTCGCCGAGATCAGCACCTTCTGGACCGGCCGGACCGCCCCCGGGGTGCGGCTGCTGCCCACCCGGCTGCCCAGCACGGACCTGCCGCCCGCCGAGGGCGACCTGCGGGTCGCGCTCGGCTGGGACGAGCAGCGGCTGGAGCCGGTCTGGCACGACTTCGCCACCACCGCCCACCTGATGGTGTTCGGCGACGGCGAGACCGGCAAGACCAACGCGCTGCGTCTGGCCGCCAGGGCCATCACCGACCGCTACACCCCCGACCAGGCCCGGATCATCGCCGCCGACCCGGGCCGCGGCCTGCTGTCGTTCATCCCGAGGAGTACCGGATCGGATATGTGGTGGACCGCGACGGCCTGGACGCGCTGGCGAGCAACGCGGCCGTCTCGGTCGGCAAGCGCGTCCCGGGCCCGGAGATCAGCCCCGAGCAGCTGGCCCGCCGCGACTGGTGGTCCGGGCCGCTGCTGTTCGCCCTGGTCGACGACTACGACCTGCTCGCCTCCGGCGGGGTCGGCGCCAACTCCCCGCTGTCACCGCTGCTTCCGCTGCTGTCGCACGGCGCCCAGATCGGCCTGCACCTGGTGGTGGCCCGCTCCACCTCCGGCGCGATGCGGGCCATGATGGACCCGCTGCTGCGCCGGCTGTGGGAGCTGGGCAACCCCGCGCTGCTGTTCTCCTACCCCAAGGAGGAGGGCAAGTTCCTCGGCGAGGCCAAGCCGCGCACGCTGCCCGCGGGCCGCGCCCAGCTGGTCACCCGCCGGTCCGTCCGCCTCGTCCAAACCGGATTGGTGAGCGCGCCATGACACCGAACCCCTGCTGTCGGCCGAGGTCTGCCGGATCAGCGTCGTGGGCCCCACCGGCCGGGCGACCTCGCCGTCCCGGTCACCCTCAGCGTCCAGACGCTGCTGCCGGTGCTGCTGGAACGGCTGGAGGGGCCCGCCGAACCACGCGGCCGCCCCTGGGCGCTGCAACGCCTGGGCGAGGAACCGCTGGACCCGGACGGCACGCCGGAGTCGCTGGGCCTGCGCCACGGCGAGGTGCTGTACCTGCGCCCGGCCGAGGAACCGCTGCCCGCACTGCACTTCGACGATGTGGCGGACGGCGTCGCGCATGTCCTCAGCGGCCGTGCCGACCGCTGGCAGCCGCAGCACACCCGTCGGCTGGCGCTGGCCGTGGCGGTACTGGCACTGGCCGCGCTCGCCGTGGCGCTGCACGGCTTCGGCCCCGGCCCGCTGGCGGCGGGCGGCGCGGGCGCGGTCGCGGTACTGCTCGCCCTCGGCTGCGTCCTGGCGCACCGGTTCCAGGCCGACCCGGCGGCGGTGGGCCTGGCCGGGGCGCCTCGCTGCTGTTCGCCGGGGCGGCCGGGCTGGGCTTCCGCGCGGCCCGCACGGGGCCTTCGCCGCCCGGCTCGCCCGGGGTGCTGGTGGCCGCCGGGTCGGTGACGGTGCTCGCCGCGCTGCTGCTGGCGCTCAGGCCGCTGCCGCTGGTCGTCCCCGGCACCGCGCTGCTCACCGCCGTGGCCGCCGGGGCGGGCGCGGCCTGATGCGGGCCGCCGGTCTGCACGGCGGCCAGGCCGTGGCCACCGTGGCCGTCGCGCTCTTTGTCCTCGGCCACTTCGGGCCGCGGCTGACACTGCGCACGGCCCGGCTGCGGGTCCCGCAACTGCCGCACAACGCCGAGGAGTTGCAGCAGGACATCGAGCCCGAGCCGCAGGCGCGGGTGGAGCGGCGGGTCACCGCCGCCAACGCCCTCCTGAACACCCTGAGCGTCTCCTCGGCGCTGGTGTACGCCGTGGGCTTCTGGTTCATGGCCCACCAGTCCGGATGGATCGGCTGGGTGCTGCCGGCGGCCTTCGCCGCCGCCGTACTGCTGCGCGCCCGCGGCTGACCGGGACGCTGCAACGCGTCCCGATGGTCGCCACCGGGGCGCTGGGGCTGATCCTGCTGCTCCTGCTGCGCGTGGCGCCGCAGGGCCACTCCGGACGGCTGCTGGTGGCGCTGGTACTGCTGCTGGCCGCGGCGGCGCTGCTGGTGGCCGCCTGGCGGCTGCCGACCAGCCGGCTGCTGCCGGTCTGGGGCCAGACCGGTGACCTGCTGGAGACGCTGGCCTCGATCGCGATGCTGCCGCTGCTGCTCCAGGCACTGCATGTGTACGCCTGGTTCCGCTCGCTGGCGGGTTGAGGGGAGGACCGGTGCAGACCCAGCGCGACCATCAGCAGGCCTACCAGTTCGCCATGGGCCGCCTGGCCACCGCCCTGGTCAGCGGCGACCCCGGGCGCGGCGAGAGCCCCACCCGGCGCGCCGCGCTGGGCACCTTCCTGGGCACCGGCATCGTGGTGCTGCTGTGTGCGGGCTTCGGCGTCTACGGGCTCATCTCCCCCGCGCCGACCACCAGTTGGCGCACCCCCGGCTCGATCGTGGTGGACCAGCGCACCGGCGCCAGCTACCTCTACCTGAACGGCGAACTGCGCCCGGTGCGCAACTACGCCTCGGCGCTGCTGCTCGCCGGGAAGGACGCCACCGTGCGCTCGGTCTCCGAGGCCTCCCTGGGCGACACCCCGCACGGCCCGCCGGTCGGGATCCCCGACGCTCCCGACGAACTGCCCACCCCGACAACCCTGGTGAGCGGCTCCTGGACCAGCTGCCTGCGCCCGGACCTGCCGTCCGCGGAGACCGTCGACTTCGCCCCCGGCGGGCGCACCGCCGGCTTCCCGGCCGACCGCCAGGCCCTGCTCACCACGCCGGACGGCCTGCGCCACCTGCTGTGGCGCGGGGTCGACTACCCTGTCCCGTCCACCGCCACCCTGATCGCGCTCGGGCTGGACGGCGACCAGCCGGTTGCCGCGCCGCAGAACTGGCTGCGGGCGCTGCCGACCGGCACGCCGCTGGCGGCCGCCCCGGTGCCGGACGCCGGACGCCCGGGCGGGAGCGTCGCGGGCGCGCCGGTACGGATCGGGCAGCTGTTCACCGCCGACGGCGGCCGCTCCTCCTACGTCATGACCGCCGCCGGCATCGCCCCGGTCGACGCCACCGAGGCGGCGCTGCTGGCCGCCCAGCCCGGGGCCGCCCCCGCCCGGCAGGTCAGCCAGGCCGCCCTGGCCGCCGCCCCGGTCGCCGACTCCGGCGCCGCCCCGGGCGGGGACCTGCCCGACGTACTGGACGCGCCCCAGCTGAACGCGGGCGGCCAGGCGGTGTGCCTGCTCCAGCACACGACCGACGGCGGCCAGTCGCTCGCGTCCACGCTGGTACTCGAACACGGCGCGGCCGCAACCGGGGACACGCCCGTGCTCGTCCCTCCCAATGGCGGCGTGTACGCGGTCAACCAGGAGGACGTGATGGCTCAGGTCTCCGATCCCCGCCAGTACCTGATCACCGATCAGGGCACGGCCTACCCGGTCGACAGCAGCAGCGCCACGCTGCTCGGCCTCAGCGGCGCAAGCCCGGTGGTACTGCCGCAGAGCCTGCTGGCCGCGCTGCCCAGCGGCCCCACGCTCAGTCGGAGCGCGGCGCAGGCGACGACGGGAGGCACCCCCTGATGGCGCTCGCCCTCCGCGTCGGACGCGCCGGTCCCACCCTCCAGGCCCGGCGTGCCGGACACGCCCTGCTGGTCCACCCCAAGGGCGAGGCCGACCCGCAGGCGGTCCGGTTCGCCGCCGGGCTCGCCCGCGACACCCAGCACCTGCTGGTCGTGGTGGACCTGCCCTTCGGCGCCCTGGACACCTCCTGGCCCGCGGTGGCCCGGCTGCTCGCGCGCCCCCGGCAGCCTGCGGCTGATCTTCGGACGGGCGACCCCGCAGGAGGCCAGGCGCGCCGGGCAGGCCGTCGCGGACCAGCTGAACCGGGTGGTGCTCGCCCCGGACGGGGAGCTGCTGCCGACCGCCGACGGCGGCCTGTTCATCCCCGCCGACCACGGCGCGGGCTGGCTGCGGCTGCGCCCGGCCGCGAACCGGAGCGCGACTCGCAGCGCTTCCCCAAGCCGATGTGGGAGTTCTCCACCCTGGACCGGCCCTGGGAGACCAGCCCCTACGGGGTCGCCGAGTCGGTCCCCAGCGGGGTGTGGGTGCGCAGCGCCCGCCCCGGCACCTGCTGGCGAGCTGGCGCCGGCTGGTGGACCGGCTGCCCAGCGACCCCTCGGTGCTCACCGTCGTCTCGGCTGCCCCGGCGGCCCGGCGGTGCCGCTGGCCGATGTGATCAACGTCTGGGACTCGATCCTGCCCTCGGTGCGCTCCCGGGTCAGGTTCATCCACTTCGGACCGGTGGCCGTACCGGACGGGCGCGCACTCGGGCAGGCCCTGGCCGACGCCTTCGCACGGCCGGTCACCCTGTGGACCGGCCTGCCGCTCGGCGCCGGCCCGCCGGACCGGGACGACGCGCCCGGCTGGATGCCGTTCGTCCAGGCCCTCGACTACGCCCCCGGCAGCACCGCCCCGCCCCGGATGCTGGGGCTGCGCACGCCCCTTCCCGGCGCCCGCGAGATCGGGACCGGGCTGTACGAGTACACCGCGGCGGCCGTGCTGGAGGTGGTGCAGTGCGGGCTGTGGATGCGCCCGACGACCGAACCGGCCAACGGCGACGAGATACGCCGCCTCCCGGCCGCCGCCGGGTACTCCGCGCTGCTGTACGACCGCAGCACGCCGGAGACCGCCGAGCGGATGCGGGCCCTGGCCGAGGACATGCTGTGGCGGCTGGAACCCGCGGCCCGGCCGCTGTTCCGGATCGCCCCCGCCGACGACCCGGCCGTCGCCGCACCGCCCGGCGCGGAGGACGCCTGGTCGCTCCCCGAGCCCTCCACCGAACCCCTGCTCACCAGCCCCGGCAGCGCGCCCCGCCGCCCGGCGCATGTGGCCCTCTGGGCGGCCGAGGGGGCGGCCGGCGCGGCAGCCCACAGCACCGCGCAGCCGGCCTCGGCCGAGAGCCGCGGGCCGGCCGGCGCGCAGCACCCGGCGCTGGGCAGCCTCGGCCCGGACGAACAGCTCACCGCGGGCGCGCCGGCGGCCTCCGCGGCCGGCCCCGGGCCGACGGCGGCGCCCGATCAGCCCGCCCTGCCCCGGACGGAGTCCCCCACCCCGGCGGCGGCACCGGCGGCGGGACCTGTGGTGGCACCGGCTGTGACACCGGCTGTGACACCAGACACAGCGCTGGTCTCGTCCGGGGCGGGCCAGGACGGCGACGGCACCCCGGCGTCCGGCCCGCGGCCACAACCGGAAACCGCGACCACCGCGACCGCGGCCACGGCCGGGCCCGCCGCCGGGCCTGGGAGCGGGACCGTGGAGCCGCCCTCGCCCGCCCCCTCCGTCCCCCGGTCATGGCCCCGCCCCCGGACGTCCCGCCGCCACCCCCGGCGCCGCACCCCGCCCTGCCCGACATCGCCCCCACCGGCGGTCCGCATCTCCCGGCCCCGGCCCCGGAACCCCAGCCCCAGTCCCAGCCCCAGCCCCAACAGCCGCCACGCGCCCTCCGCCGCCCTGCCCCTGCCCCTGCCCCGGCCCCCCCCGGCCCCGCCCCCGACGCCCCTTCCCTCGACCTCCCGGCGCCGGTCCGGGCCCGCCCGGCGCTGCCCTCGATCGCCGGCATCCGCCTGGAGTCCGGCGCGCCGACCGGCCCCGTGCCCACGGAGGCCGCACCGGCACCCGCGTCCCTGTCCCGCGCGGCCGCGCCCGCGGGCGTGCGGGTGCAGCCGGTCCCCACGGCGAGCGCGGGCGCGGTACCGCCGGAGCGCGGCATCGAGCAGGAGCGGGACTGGGTACGGCGCACCTTCAGCGCGCAGTACAACGCGATCGCCGGAAGCGTCTCGCGGGTCATGTCGGAGTCGCCCGGCCTGCGCGACGGCTCGCGGACCCCGGCGGACGCGCTGACCGACCTGGTCGCCGTACGGCTCTACCTCTCCGGCGAGAGTGCCCAGGTGGACGCCGCGGTCCGGCTGGCCACCGTGGGCCCGCACGTCCCACTGGCCCGCTGCGTGGCCTCCGGGCTGCGCCGGCTGCCGTCCTTCCGGGGGCCCGCGCTGCTGCGGGCCAGGCTGACCGCCGCCGAACGCGACTGGTACCAACCGGGCCGCCTGGTGACCGAGTGGGCCTTCTGCACCGTGTTCGACGGCCCGCTCCCGGCCCAGGAGGACGCCACCGACATCCTGGTCTGGTCGCTGACCGGGCGTCGGACCGGCCTGCTCGACCCCGCAGTGCCGGACCGGGTGGTCTTCCTCCGGGCACCGTCTTCAAGGTGCTGCCCGGCGACAGCCCCCGGTTGCTGCTCCGCGAGGTCACCCCCGCGGAGGCAGCCGGGCCCGCGCCGGAGCCCGCGCCGCTGGACGAACTCGCGCTCCGGGTCCTGGAATCCGCCGCCGCGACGCTGTGCGCGGACGCCGGGAGCGCCACAGCGGCGCCCGGGCCGCGCTCGCCGCCCCGCGGGCTGCTCACCCGCGGCAGGCCCGCCCCGGCACCGACCGCCCCGGCACCGAAGGGACCCACACCGTGAGCCGACAGGTCCTGCTCGTCTCCCGCGGCCGCGCGGGCGCCTACCGCTCCATCGGCGAGGCGCTGCGCGACGCCACCGACGGCGCGCTGATCACCATCGCCGCGGGCCGCTACGAGGAGACGCTCACCATCACCCGTCCGGTGACGCTGGCCGCCGAGCACGCGGACGCCGAGGTCCGGATCCACGCCGACTCCGGCAGCACGCTGATGCTGGACGCCGAGGCGGTACAGCTCTCCGGCCTGGTGCTGTCCGGCGCGGACCGCGAGGCCCCGGTGCTCGACGTGCGGCGCGGCCAGGCCGCGCTGGACGGCTGCCAGGTCGTCGGCGACGCCTGGTCGGCGGTACTCGCCTGGCAGGACGGCAGCGTGGCCCTGCGCGAGTGCACGGTGTCCAACGGCCGGGGCGCCGGGATCGTGGTGACCTCCGGCGAGGGAAATCTGATCGAGCGGACCCGGATCACCGGGGTCGCCTCGTCCGCGGTGGTGGTCGCCGAGCACGGCGGGCTGACCGTGCGCGACTGCACCATCGACCGGGCGCGCGGCAACGGCGTCTGTGTCAACGGGCAGGGCTCGGTGGTGGTGGAGGACAGCCGGATCACCGGCAGCGGCAAGCCGGCCGTGGCGGTGGAGCAGGCGGGCCGGGCCCAGTTACGGCGGCTCACCGTGAGCGGCAGCGCCGCATTGGACGCCTACCTCACCAGCAGCGGCGAGACGCTGCTGTCCGGATGCCGCTTCGAGGGCTCGCGCGGCCAGTCGCTGCACATCAGCGGCCCGCCGCCCCGCTGCTGCGGGACTGCGTGATCGACTCGGCCGCCACCGGCGGCGTGCAGGTCACCGGCGGCGCCCAGCCCCGGCTGGAGGGCTGCGAGATCTCCGGCACCCCGGTGGGCCTGCTGGTCGAGGCGGGCAGCCGGGTGGAGGGCACCGACCTGAAGGTACGCGGGGCGCGCACGGTGGCCCTGCGCGCGGTCGGCGAGAGCGTGCTGGTGCTGGAGGGCGGGGAGGTCGAGGGCGGCGGCGCCGGGACCGGCCTGGAGGTGAGCGAGCGGGCCGAGGCCCGGCTGTCCGGAGTCCGGCTGCACGGCACCGGCGGGACCGCGCTGGACCTGGCCGGGGGCGCCCGGGTCGAGCTGTCCTCCTGTGTGTTCCGGGGCTGGCGCGCGCAGGTCGGCACGGACGGCCGGCTCACGGCCCGGGAAAGCGAGTTCACCGGATCCGACGGTGACGGCGTGACGGTCGCGGCAGGCGGCACGCTGACCGCCGTCGGCTGCCGGATCACCGGGGCGCACGGCCACGGCCTGCACCTCCAGGCCGACGCCCGCGCCGAGCTGACCAACTGCGCGCTGGTCGACAACGGCGGCGACGGCGTGCGCTCCAGCTCGGACCAGCCGGTGCTGCTGCACCAGTGCGAGGTACGGGACAACGGCGGCAGCGCGCTGCGCGAGGTCCAGCCCGCCCGGCCCGAGCGCCCGCAGGCCCGTCCGCGTTCGGCCGATCCGGGCCCGGCGCCGCACCCGGGGACCGGGCCGCTCGCGGATCTGGAGGGTCTGGTCGGCCTGGAGAGCGTCAAGCGCGAGGTCACCGGCCTGATCAACCTGAACAAGATGGCCCAGCGGCGGCAGGAGATGGGCCTGCCCATGCCGCCGATGAGCCGGCACCTGGTCTTCGCCGGCCCCCGGGAACCGGCAAGACCACCGTGGCCCGGCTCTACGGGGCGGTCCTGGCCGAGCTGGGCATCCTCAGCCAGGGCCATATCGTCGAGGTGGCCCGCGCCGACCTGGTCGCCCAGATCATCGGCGGCACCGCCATCAAGACCACCGAGGTGTTCACCAAGGCGCTGGGCGGCGTGCTGTTCATCGACGAGGCGTACACCCTCACCAACCAGTCCAAGGGCAGCGGCCCGGACTTCGGCCAAGAGGCCGTCGAGACGCTGATGAAGCTCATGGAGGACCACCGCGACGAGATCGTGGTGATCGTCGCGGGCTACTCGGCTCAGATGGACCAGTTCCTGGCCTCCAACCCGGGCATGGCCTCGCGGTTCGCCCGCGGCGTCGAGTTCCCCAACTACAGCCCGGCCGAGCTGGTCACCATCGTCCACGGCCTGTGCGCCAAGCACTACTACGACCTCACCGACGACGCCCAGCAGGCCCTGATCCGCTACTTCGAGGAGGTGCCCAAGGGCGCGACCTTCGGCAACGGGCGCGTCGCCCGGCAGATCTTCGAGGAGATGATCAGCCGTCAGGCCTCCCGCCTGGCCGCCGACGGGACAGCCGACGACAGCGCGCTGTCCGTGCTCACCGGGGCGGACGTGCTCACCGTCCCCCGGACCAGGCGGTGACCCCGGCCACCGCCCCGGCCGCCTCCGCTGCCCCCGCTGCCGCCTCCGCCGCCTCCGCCGCCGCTGATCCCGGGGCCGCGCCCGACACAGCCGGGTTCGACTCGCCGGGCCTGCGCCGCCTCGGCGCCATGGCGGGCCTGGACTCCGCCCGGACCGCGCTGCGCACCCGGCTGCGCCAGCTGACCACCCTGCGCCAGGCCGGGACCGCGGTGGAGGGGCTGGCCAATGTGGCGATCCAGGGCACACCCGGCAGCGGCCGCCGGGCCCTGGCCGGCGTGTACGGGCGCTGTCTGGCCGAACTGGGGCTGCTGCCCACCGGCGCGGTGCACCGGCTGCCGCTGTCCCAGGTGCCGGTGCGCTGGTCGGAGCAGCCGGTCTTCCACCTGGCCGCCGCACTCAGGGAAGCCGAAGGAGGGCTGCTGGTAGCCGAGTTGGACCCGCTCTTCGTCCAGCGGCCGGCTGCGGAGCGCGGCCATGTGCTGGACGCGCTGGCCAGACTGGCGCCCAAGCCGCACGGTGCCGTACTGGTGGTCAGCGGCAGTTCCCCGCACCTGCTGGACGTCCTCACCGAGCGGCCGGAACTCGCCGAGGCCTTCGCCGAATACGTGGAGCTCGACCCGTACGGCGCGGAGCAGCTCGCGCTGCTGCTGGACCGTCAACTCCGCAACTCCGGCTTCCGGTTGGGCGACGAGGCAGCGGCGGCGGCGATCGCCATGTTCACCGCCCGGCCGCCGGCCCGCGGCGCCTACGAGGTGCACCGGCTGGCGGAGCAGCTGGCGGCCACCGCCCGCACCAGGACGCTCACCCCCGACGACCTGCCCGGCCCCGCGGCGCAGCCGGCGCAGACCCACCCGACGGTGCAGCCGGCGGAACCGCTGGTGCACTCATGACCGGCCCCGGGCCGGTCCCGCAGACCCTCTTCGCTCAGCCCAAGCCCGTCCCGCAACGAAAGGAACCGACATGGCACAGCTGACCTCGGTCGAACTCCAGGGAATGACCGCGGCCCAGGGCACCTTCCAGACCGCTCTGGACGACGCCAGCAGCTCCTACTCGCAGGTCGAGGGCCAGATCGAGGCCCTCCAGGCCAGCTGGAGCGGCGAGGCCGCGACCGTCTACTCCCAGGCCATGACCCAGTGGCTGGAGGACTTCCGGACCGTCAACCAGGCCCTGGCCACCATGCTGGAGAAGCTCTCGCAGAACACCAACGTCTATGCCAACACCCACGCCGACACCGAGCAGGTGGCCCGGCAGGTGGCGCAGACGATCGGCTCGGGCAACTTCACCGGGCTGCCCGGCTTCCCAGCTGACCGACGGCCCTCCTCTCCGCAACCCGTCCGCACCTTCCAGCAGCAAGGAGTCCCGGCGTGACCACGTACACGGTGCAGATGGAGCAGGTCGACTACATCGTCGGCGAGATGAACTCCATCACGCAGAAGATCAACCAGTCCCTGGCCGACCTGGACAACCAGTCCAAGGTCAACCTGGCCGAGTGGAGCAGCGACGCCCAGCAGACGTACACCCAGGTGAAGGCGCAGTGGGACACCGCCGCCGCCGACATGACCGCCAAGGCGGCGGCCGCCATCCAGATGCTCGGGCAGATCAACGAGTACTACGCCAACGGTGAGCGCCAAGGCGTTCAGCTCTGGGCGTGAGGGCATGGCTCCCGGCGCCCGATCTACCAGCCGCGGCCCAAGCCCAAGCCGCCCTACCAGCCGCAGCAGTACGGCAGCGGTACCTCGGTGCCCAACGGACAGGGCACCTACAGCAATCCGGGCAGCTTCACCCCGCCGCCCGTCCCAGCGGGAAGGGCAGCGGCAGCGGCACCACGGTCGACACTCCCTCGCTGGACCTCTTCGCGGACAACATGGACCAGCTCACCACCCCGGTGAAGCAGGCCCAGACCGCACTCCAGGCGGTCTCCGTGCAGCCCGGGGACTTCTACCACGCCAACGAGATGCGGATCAACGTCAACGGGCCCAACGCCGATGACGGCCTCAAGGAGCAGTTCATCAAGGTCCTGGGCGACCTCAGCCAGGGCCTGAGCGACCTGAGCGCGGGGATGCGCACGCTCAGCGCGAAGTACACGACCACGGAGGACGCCAACTCGGCCAGCGCGACGGATCTGCAGAACGCGTTCCAGTCGGCCGACGGCGACTTCACCTCCCTGGTCACGGACGCCGGGGCACCCCGGGTTCCTCGTCCGGCAGCGGTTCAGGCAGCGGCAGCTGAACCCCGTGCCCGGGCGGGCGCCCACTGGTGCGGTACCGGTGGGCGCCCGCCCGGGGCGCGGGCAGGGCGGCCAACTCGGCGGCTTCGGAAGGACGGTGGCGGCATGAGCTCGACCGACTACAACAGTGGCGGATTCACCCAGGGCGGCGACGGCACGGTCTTCGGCGACCCGAGTTCCGATCCGGGCTCCATCCAGGACTACAACACCTGGGACTGGAAGCAGATCGAGGCCGCCATCAACGGCATGTCGGCGGGCGTCGACAACTCCGCCAACCAGGAGGAGGCGCAGTCGGTCTCCGACCCGCAGTCGCTCCAGAACGCCGCCGACATCTTCTACCAGGTGCAGGTGGCGCTCAGCGGAGTCGCGCAGGCGCTCACCGACCAGGCCAAGGCGCTCGCCGGGGACAACGGCCCGTGGAGCGGCGACGCGGCTGACTCCTTCCTCACCATGGTCGACACCTTCTCCAAGCAGATCACCGCGACCGCGGACGTCCTCTCCGGCGGCACCTCCGGCGCGGACTCCATCCCGCAGCAGCTCGCCAACAACGCGGTGAACCTGCAGAACGCGCAGCAGAAGATCTCCGAAATCGACACCTACTACGCCAACGAGGCGGTGAAGTCCGGCGTCACCCCGATGAGCAACGGCCTCATCCCGATCAGCCAGCGCCCGCAGCTGGTGGAGTGGATGGACGAGGACATGCGTGCTGTCCTCAAGAGCCTGGCCAGCGAGTACCAGGTCACCATCGACTCGGTCCGCTCCCCCGGCGCCATCAACTCCCCGTTGGGCAACAATCCGCCCTCCACCGGCGACGGCCCGCCGGACCAGCCCGCCTTCACCGACGCCGGCGACATGCCGCCAGTCCCCAGCTCAGCGGCCTCCCGCTCAGCGACGTCTCGGGCGGGCCGGCCCTCGCCCCGGACCAGCTGGGCAGCACGGACACCGGCGCGCTGCCGCTGACCTCCGAAGCGGCGCTGAGCCCGTACAGCGGCGACCTGGGCACCGGCGGGCCCGGCAGCGGGCTCGGCGCGCTCAGCGCCTATCCGGGCGGCCTGGGCACGGGCGGGCCGGCAGTGACGGGCTGAGCGACAGCGGCCTCGGCAACGGCGACCTCGGCGGGGACGATCCGGGCGGCGCGCTCAGCCCCACCGCGCTCGACCGCGCGCTCAATCCCACCGCCTACGACGGCGGCACCGGCACCGGTGGCACCGGCGACCTGGGCGGCGACACCGATCCGCTCGGGCTGGGGCGGGCTCCGGGCTGCCCGGCGCCTACTCCGGCGGGCTCGGCACCGGCGGCGCGGGCAAGCTCCCCGGTGTCGACGGGCTCAGCAGCGAGGACCCGGGCACCTGGGGACAGCCCGGCGTCAAGGAATCGGCCTTCCCCGGCGACACCGGTGTCGCCGGGACCGGGAGCGTCGGCGGCCTGGGCAAGCTGTCGACCGGCGACGGGCTGGGCGCGGGTGGTGGGCTCGGCGCGGGTAGTGGGCTCGGCGCCGGTGACGGGCTCGGTGCGGGTTCGCGGTTCCCCGGCAGCACCTCCCTGGAATCTGGGCTGCCGAACCCCGGCCTCGGCTCCGCCCTGCCCAGCCTCACCAGCGGGGACGGCAGCGGCAGCGCCGCCGACGGAGGCATGCCCTACCTGCCCGGCATGGGCGGCGGCGCGGCCCAGCCCGGAGCCGGGCACGGCGAACCCAGCGACGCCTCCGGCCTGCTGGACTCCAGCGGGAAGCCCTGGGCGGGCTCCACCGATGTCGGCGGCGAACCCGGCCACGATCTCGGCGCCGCGCGAGGCGGCGAGGGCCTGGGCCTGCCCACCGAGGAAGCCGCGCGGTCCACCGGCAGCGGCGACCTCTCCTCCGGCGAGGGCATGCCCTACCTGCCCGGCATGGGCGGCGGTGCGGCCCAGCCCGGAGCCGGGCACGGCGAACCCAGCGACGCCTCCGGCCTGCTCGACCCCACCAACGAGCCCTGGACCGGCGACCCCGCACTCGGCGACGAAGCCGGCCAAGGCACCACGCCCGGTGGCGAGGGCCTCGCCCTGCCTGCCGAGTCGGCGGCAGCAGCCGAACAGCAAGCGGCGGAGCAGGCGCAGGGGCAGGGGCAGGGGACGAGGGCATGCCCTTCCTCCCGGTACCGGCGGCGCGGCCGCAGCCGGTGCGGAGCAGGGCGAACGCAGCGACGCCTCCGGCCTGTTGGAGGCGGAGGCCGATCCCTGGTCCGCCGAGCCGCCGGCCACCGAACCCCAGGCCGAGCACACCGCAGCGGGCGGCGAGCCGCTGATCCTGCCGCAGGCGCCGGCGGCCGCCCCCGTCGCCGCAGTGCCGGAGCAGCAGTACGCCGTGGCGTCGGCCGAGGCCGACGACGAGCTCGCAGCCGGCTCCGCCGCCGAGGCGGATGCGGACGAAGCGAATGCGGGGGACGGGACGGACGGGACGGAGGCCTTCGAGGCCGACGAGGAGTCCGCCTTCGCCGAGGTCGAGCTGGCGGCGCCGGCCACCGCGCCCGCTGCCCGGCCCGGCGCCGGAGCCGGGGGGGGGTCGGGGTCGGGGTCGGGTCGGGGTCGGGGTCGGGGTCGGGACCGACGACGACTCCGCCTCGGCCTGGGACCTCGGCGGGGCGGCCGCGCTGCCCCTGCTGTGGGCCCTGGCGACCACGGACGAGGAGGAGGCGCAGACCCCCGGCTACAGCACGGCGGAGGAGGGAGCCTGGGGCGAGAGCCCGGCAGCGGCCGCCGCCGCACCGCTGGAGGAGGAGCCGCGCTTCGCGACCTGGCGTCCCAACCGGTCGGTCCCGGCCACCGCCGCGCCGCAGAGCACGGTGGTCTACCGCAGCGGCGCGGATCCCTCGTACGCCGCCGGGGAGGAGCCGCAGGAGCAGTCCCCGGAGGGCGAGCCCGAGGCCGGGAACCCGGCCGAGGAGGCCCCCAGCCGTACGGCCGCCGACCTGCTGGTGCAGGAGAGCGACACCTGGGGCGTCGCCAACGACGACGACTTCGGCGCGATCATCTAGTGAGGATTCGGCATGACCACACCGTACGACCAGGGCATCGAGGACCTGCTGGCGCTCTACCAGCGCCAGCGCGCGGAGGCCGGCGAGACCCGCCGCCGCATCAACGAGGTCACCGGGACGGCCACCGCGCCCCGGCAGGCCCTCAAGGTGAGCGTCAGCGCCCAGGGCGATGTCACGGCGATCGAGTTCCCCACCGGGGCCTACCGCCGGATGGCCCCAAGGAGCTCGCCGACGCCCTGCTGGCGGCCCTCGCCGAGGCCAGGGCGGACGCCATGACGAAGGCCGCCGAGCTGACCGATCTGCGGCTGCCGCCCGGCGTACGGGTCGGCGACCTGCTCCAGGGCCGGGCGGACCCGACCGCGCTGCTCCCCGAGGACCCGGCCATGCCGGATTCCGTGCGCGACTACCTCGCCAACGGCCGCCCGAGCGGAGGACTCCATGGCTGACGACGCGTTCGAGGTCAACACCGAGGGCCTGCACGACCAGATGCCCTACCTGCGGGAGCTGGCCTCGCGGTTCACCGGCATCGGCACCTCCCTGGAGGCGACGCTCGGCGCGATCGGCCAGCCCTGGGGCGACGCGACCGGACAGCAGTTCCTCCAGTCCTACGACACCCCGCACCAGCAGATCCTGGACGGCATCAGCCAGACCGGGGAGGTGCTGGACAGCACCGGCGACGGCATCGACACCATGGCGAAGAACTACCAGACCCTGGAGGACGAGAACGTCACCGCCGCGCGCTCGCTGGACACCGGTGACGGCTCGGACAGCGGGACCACGCCCCGCAGCACCACCGAGAAGCCATGAGCATCGAACTCCCGCCCTGGCTCGCCTGGGTGGCCGCGCTGGCCGTCGGCCAGAACTGGCCCAAGGGCGACGAGGACGGGCTGCGGGCGCTGGGCGAGGCCTGGGACTCGGCCTCGCAGCAGCTCGTCGACATCGGCGAGGAGATCGGCCCGGCCACGCAGGGCGTGCTGTCCAACATCGGCGGCTCGGTCGCCACCGAGTTCAAGTCCTTCGTCGAGCAGCTCCAGAGCAACCTCCCCGACATGGCCCAGGCCGCCGGGCAGATGGGCACGCTCGGCAAGGAAACCGGCGTCCAGGTCGAATACGCCAAGTACATGATCCTGGCGCAACTCGCCTGGCTGGCGGCGGAGATCGTCGACCTGTCGTGGTGGGCGCCGGAGGCCGTCCCGGCCGCGATCACCGCTGCCCGGGTCGCGGTCATCATGATCCTGCGGCGGCTGCTGACGTCGATCGCCAGCGGCATCGGCTTCATGGTCGGCATGGACGCGCTCATCCAGGCCATCCAGATGCTCAAGGGCGACCGCACCCACTGGGACTGGCAGAGCACCCTCTCCGCCGTGGAGAGCGGCGCGATCTCCGGGGCGATCGGCGGCGTCATCGGCGAGGGCGCCGGCCACTTCGCGCCGAAGTTCGCCGGGAACATCATCGGCAAGGGGATCATCGGCGGCGTGACGGGCGTCGCCAGCTCCGCCGCGCTGACCGGCATCTTCGGCGGCAGCAACGACTTCGGCCAGGCGTTCGCGGGCGGGCGGTCGGCGCCATGCTCGGTGGCGGGCACAAGGACGGCGACGGTCCGGAGGTGCCCGACGAGCACATCCCCACCATCCAGGTCCCGGACGCGATGGACCCGCACCTCCCCGACGACCTCGACCTCAAGGGAGCCGAGCCGCCGACGGCGGCCGGTGACGACATCCCCACCAGCGCCAACTTCCCGACCACGGAGAACATCCAGAGCACGGAGAGCCCCGGGGCACGGAGGGAACCGGCCCGGCGCTGCCCTCGGACAGCGGCGCGGGCAGTGGTTCGGGCTCCGACTCGGACAGCGGTGCGAACGGCGGCGCGCCGGCCACCTCGGCCGGGACTTCGGCGGAGGCCTACCTCCCCAGGCCCCACGCCCCGCACAGACCAGCGCCCCGACGGAGACCCCGGGGACCTCGGAGGCCCCGGAAGGCTCCGGGTGTCGGACGCTGCGGGCAGCCGGAGAACACGGGCGACACCACCGGCCTGCCGGGTTTCGAGACCACGCTCAGCAGCCCGCCCCCGGCCACCGCTCACAACGACGCGCCCACAGCGCCTGCCGCACCCACCACACCCGTCACCCGGACCACCGCTCCGGGAGCACTGCGGCCCCCGCACCAGCACCGTTCGAGGTCGCGCCCGCGCCCCGCAGCCCTCAGTCACCGCACCGCCCGAGACCGAGGGCACGCCCGCCAGCCTTCCGCACGCCCAGCCGCCGGTCGCGGAGCCGCCGGCTTCGCAACCCGTTGCCCTCCCCACGACAGCTCCCCGGCTCCGGAACACCCCTCCCGAATCGCCCGCACCATCCACCACCAGCCAGCCATCCCCACACCAAGATCAGCCGCATCACCCATCACAACCCAAAATATCCCAACCACACGAGCCATCCACGCCAGCCCAGCCAGCCCCACATGAGTCGCTCGCCGCGCCGACGCAGCCAACCCCGGTTGCCGAGACCCGTCCGCCGCTGAGCGAGCCCGTCCCGGTCCCGGTCCCGGTGGAGCAAGAGCACGCACCCGTCGCCCCGGCCACGCCGCCCGTCGCCGAGCAGGGGCAGGGGGCAGGGCAAGGCCCGGCGCACGGCCAGCAGCCGACGGAATCGCAGGCCCCGGCCGACAATGTCCAACCGCCGGTACGGCCGGCCTCCGCGCCCCCGGCCATCAGCACGGACAAGATCCGGACCGACCTCCCGGCCACCGAGAGCGCTGCACCCGCCCACCCCACCGCGACCGGCGAGGAATCACCGCTCCCGCCCACCGAGGCCGAGGGCCGGGCACCGAATCCGCCCAGCCCCAGCCCGCCTCAGAGATCCCGAAGGCAGAGATCCCGACAGCGGAGACCTCCACACCCACGGTCGGCGACCACGACGACCCCGCCCCGACCCGACACCGACCCCGACGTCGACTCCGCCCCGCCTCCCGCACCGTCCGGACCGGCACCCGCCGCAGACGGCACGTCCCACCGTCCCGCTCCCACCCCGCCCCCGCAACCCGCCGCCCCGGATGAAGCTCGACCGCACCCCGCGCTTCGTCGTCCGCTCCGGCTTCGATCAGCGTGACTTCACCCACGAGGGCGTCCCCTACACCGATCTGACGGTCCGGGTCGCCTTCCAGGGCGGCGACCCCAAGGACTACGCCGACACCTTTGACCTCGCTCAGCAGGGCGTCGAACAGTACTTCAACGACCCGCGCTACCAACTGCCCAGCGGCAGCCAACTGCACGTCACCATTGAAGCGGTGCAGCCGCACGAGCAGCCGCACCTCACCGTCAGCCTGGTCGGTCCGGGCCACGGGATGGACCAGCGCAACTGGCCCGCGCAGGCCTCCCCGGTCTCCTATGCGCACGAGATCGGCCACCAGCTCGGCCTGCGGGACGAGTACCGCGACTCCTCAACCCGTACCGCGCCCATGTGCCCGGCAGTCTGCTCGGCGACTACCACAGCCCCTCCGAGTACGGGCTGCCCCAGGGCGGGCTCGGGGACCGCCATCTGCATCTGCTGAACGCACTCACCGGTGGCGGCACCCCGCACCCGCCGTCCTCCCACCAGCCCCACATCCCCCCGGGCGGCAGCGACGAGGTCACGCCACGGACGCTGGGCGGCGACCAGTCCGCCTCGCTCCACGATCATCTGCCGCAGGACCAGTGGTGGAAGCTCTACATCGACCCCAAGAACCATGCGGCGGCGGCCGAGGCCTTCCCGGACGACCCCGGTTCGTTCTACGACCACGACCGCTCCCCCGGCTACCAGCAGGGCATGGTCCAGGCGTACCACCAGTTCCTCGGCGACCCGAGGCCGCGCACACGCCGCTCGGCTCCGGCTCGTACCGGACCATCCACGACCTGGCCGTGAGCAACCTCGGCCGGGACATCGACTGGTCCGGCGGCAGGCCGACCCACTTCCCGCTGCGCGGAATGAAGCTCTCCCCCGACATCTTCGGCGAGACCGTCGACGGGCGTCCGCTGGTCTATGACCTCACCACGCACGACTGGTCCCAGCGCCTGACCGGCCCCAAGCCGATCACCATCATGACCACGGTCATGTTCAAGAACCACTCGCTGTCCACCAACTACGGCAGGGGCGAGGCCCCGGGCCTGGTGGACGCCGTCTTCCAGCGCCACTACCACGCGGTGAGCCAGCCGGGCACCGACGACCACGGCAAGCTCAGCTCCATCGCCGGCACCATCCGCGCGCTGCATGTCATCCACCCCTTCGAGGACGGCAATCTGCGCACCAACGTGCAGATCGTGCTGCCCAAAATGCTGCTGGAGCAGGGCTTCCGGCCGATCGTCCCGGACGACATGTACACCATCTTCCAGGGCGGCCACTCGGTGGACGAGATGGTCCAGTCCCTGGTCGACAACGGCGCCACCACCGGCCTGCCGCACAGCTCGGCCGCGCCCACCGCCGACGCCGACAGCGCCGCCCCGAAGGCACCCGTACGCCCGCCGGACCCGGTCACCGCCACCGACGCCAGCGGCCTGTACGGCATGCCGAAGGACAACTTCGCCAAGTTCCAGCAGATCGCCCAGCAGAAGAACCTGGTGATCGACGTCCGGCCGACCAACCCCCAGTCCGTGAAATGGCTGGAGCAGGGCATGCTTCCCAAGCCGGTCGACATCAAGGCGAAGACCATCAGCACCCTGGACACCTACCTCGGCGCCGACCCCGAACACCAGGGCCTGGTCGGCTACTTCAAGCCCTCCATGCCCGACGAGCGGCCGCCGGGCATGGACGACAGCACCTGGAACAGCCTTCAGCAGCGGTACAACCAGCGCTCCGACGAGTTCGCCGAACTCGCGCCGAAGATGCAGAAACTGGCCGATCAGGACAAGTTCCATGTCGTGGGCGGGCTGGTCAAAGGGTACAACTCCGAGGGCGAGCTCACCGGGATCACCGGCGACCATGACATCTACGACATCACCACCCCGGCGGCCATCCGCTGACCCCCGTCACCTACCAGGACACCGTGGACACCATGATCGCCAACAATATGGCGGTCGCGCACGGCGCGCACATGTACTGGCCCGAACCGCGCTCCCGTTCAGCCAGGGGATCTACGAGAAAATCGTCAGCTCGCACGGCGAACCCGACGGGGAGCCGCTGGTCCGCTTCCGGCCCGACCAGCAGAACACCGCCGAACTCGCCTGGTCCCGCCCGCACAACCAGCAGGTCACCGAGGGATCCGCAGGGGATCCGCCGAGGCGGCTCCGCGCGCCCCCGGTCCGTCCTCCGCCGCCGGTACCCCGCCGGAGTCGGAGGCACAGCCCCCGGCCCCATCCGGGCCCGCAGCCCCGGCCGAGCCCGTAGCCCCGCCAGGGCCGCAGGCGAGCTGGCAGCAGGCCCGCGACCAGGCACCGCCGGTCCTCCGCCGGCACGCCTGGGTGGACCCGGTCTCCGACCCGACCCGCACCGCCACCCCAGACCCCACGACGCCGGAACCCACCACGCCTGAGCCGACCGCGCCGGAACCCGCCCCCAGCTCGGGCCAGAACCCCAGCCCCGGCCCGAGCTGACACCCCCACCCGCCGAACGCCCGGAGCAGCCCGCCCCGTTGGAGCCGGCTCCGACAGAACCGGAGCACCAGCAGGCCCCGGTGACCGAACCCCCGGCCGTGGAGGCCCCGGCCCCGGAGCCCCACCCTGCCGAAGCCCCGCCCGAGCCACGCCCCACCGAGCCCCCTCCGGAACCGGAACCGGGACGGGAACAGGAACGGGCGCAGACGTCGGAACAGGAACCGGAGCCCGCACCTGCACCTCCGCCGCCCGCCGACCCACGCCATCAGCGTTCCCTCGCCGGGCTGAAGATCATCGCCGCTCCCGGGCCGGACGCGGTCCGCGACCGCGCCACCGGCATCCTCGGCGGCCATGGGCACGAGCAGCAGGTGCAGCAGCGTCTGAACGCCCAGCTCGATCCTGCGAACTTCCGCACGCAGCATCCGCAGATGGTCGACGGCGGTTGGCGCTTCCCGGTCACCGTCGGCGGCAAGCCGCACGAGGTGCAGATCAGCGCGGTCCCCTCACCCTGGCGGGCCAACCCCGGCACCGAGAAGGACAGCGCGGACGTCGAGGCGTCGTCGTCCCCCGGCTACGCGCCCGAGCCGCGCCAGGTGGACACCACCGCTGCCGAGAGCGGTCTGGATCTCGCCCCCTCCGGCACCGTCCCGGTGAACCCGCACCTCAGCGCCTTGGCCACCGGTTCGCTCAGCCTGGGCGGGGTCAGCCACGGCGCCACCACCACCGTCAAGTCCAGCTCCGAGACCCGAACAAGGTCACCCTCACCGGCCCGTCCGACAGCCACACCTCGACTTTCACCTATCACGTGCGCATCGTCGACGAGAAGGGCACGCCCCTTCCGCACCCGGACGAGGCGCCGCCGATCACCGGTGACGTCACGGCGGACATCCCGCGCGCCACCCCGCCGACCGACGACGGCCCGCACGCCTGGCGCGGCTGGGACGCCGCGCCCGGGGCGCACCCCCAGGGCCGCCCGCTGGCTGTCACCGGCCTGGCGGCATCCGGGACGCGGTCTTCCGGCAACTGCCGGACGAGCAGCACCCGGAGGGACTGGCGCACCAGCCGATCCTGGACTTCCTGGACCCCGCGAACGTCGTGGACGGATTCGAACACGCCGCCGGCTGGGGCCTCGACTCGCCGCCGATGACCTTCTCGGACGGCCGCACCGGCTATCTGCGACTCACTCTCCACCCCCAGGACTCCACGGTCCTGGAGTCCGTGGACCACCGGACAAGCCTGGGCAGCAAGTCCACCACCGAGTACTCCGGCAGCCGGGGCAACAGCAGTTCCCGGGCACTGGGCGCGAACGGCGGCGCCAGCGGCGAGGTGTGGGCGTCGTCCCACGACAGCGAGACCAAGTGGCTCACCGGCACCGCTGGATACAGCTACTCCGCCACCACCGCGCACCAGGCGAAGCTGAGCTCCTCGCTCACCACCCAGCAGAGCCGCGAGCACTCGGGCAGCTCGAACCTGGTGTCCACCCGGGTGCACTTCCAGGTGGAGGTCATCAGGAGCCACTTCTCCCCCGGCAGCGACGGTCTGCACAGCACCAGCAGCCGGACGGTGGGCCTGCGCGATCCGCTGCCCGCGCCGGAGCCGCACCCGGACTATGTCGCGATCACCATGGAGCACCCGGTGGCCGGGGAAGCGCTCCGCCTGGTCCCCCTGCGCCCGCCCCACAGCACCCCGCACACAACGCGACAGACGACGCGAGAGCCAACGCGACAGGCGGCGCCGAGGGCCACCCGGCCGACAACGGCGGGCAACAGCAACCGGCCCCGGCGCCCCGGCCCCGGCCGCCGCCGATCTGCGCACCCCCGCGACCGCGCAGCGCACCTCATTCCTGGACGTGCCCGGGTCCGTGGAGCTGGAGCAGCACATTGTCGCCCGACTGCACCAGCAGGCCCCCGGCCTGCTCCCGCCACCCGTGCACGCACCCGGAGTCCGCACCGGATCACTCCCAAGGCCGTCGAGAACCTGCGGGCGCTGCGCCGGCAGCTCACGCCGTCGGCACTCCGGGCCGGCGGGGCACGTTGCTCGACGGCGGCTACACCATCCGCCTGGACGCCTCCCATCTGCCCGGATTCCCCAGCCGGAGCTATGAGATCACCATGCGGGCCCGGCTCGACCACGACCAGGCCGAGCACCTCGGGAGCGCCACCTCGACCGGGAAGAGCAGCCTGGGCCTGAAGACCGGCGCGGACAAGCAGATCGGCCAAGGCGGCAAGCACACCGTCTCCCTGGCCGGGAACTTCCGCAGCTCGCTCAACCCTCCGGACACCGGCCGGACTTTCCTCAATGCCAGTGCCGACGGCTCCTACTCTTCCACCCACCAGATCGGGACCGGCACCGAGACGGAGGTCAAGCGGGAGTTCACCCTGGAATCGCCGGCCGACTCCTTCAGCTATCCCGTCAGCTACGACGTGCGGATCGGCCCGGAGGGCGGCACGCACCCGCCGGCCACCGTGCTGCCCGCGGCGGGTGGCCGGCTGGTGGCCGAGGTGCGCCCGCAGGCGACCCCGGACACCCCGCCGCCCACGCACCTCCCGCTCACCGAGCTGCCGCACGCACATCTGGTGACCGACGTCGGCAACGACGAGGACTTCCGGCAGCGGGCCCGAGCCGCGCTCGACAGCGCTTTCGAGCGCAGGGGCGGCGGCGCACCGCCGGACCTCGGCACGGCCCTGGACTCGCTGACCGGCCCGGAGCAGCTCCGCGGCCAGGTCTCGGCCTCGCACAACGCCTGGCACAACACCGGTACCGAGCACGTGGGTTCCGGACGCAACCGGGACGCAGTGGGGCTGTCGACCCGGACCGCCCTGTCCGACTTCACCTACCAGGAGACCCTGCCCGGCGAGGGCACGCTGAGCGTGGAGACCAAGTCCGGTTCGGCGACAACCGTCGTGGACAAGTGGAGCGGCGGTCTCAAGGGCGGTCTGGGCCCCGACTTCGTCCGCTACCCGGAAACCCCGCTGGGCCTGCACGAGTCCACCTACCAGGTACGCGGCGGCGTCAAGGGCAAGCTCTCGATCGGCCGGGACGGCAATGACTCGGTGAAATCACAGGTCACCGTCTCCCACAAGACCAGCACGGACAAGGGGAGTTGGCATGTCTACCGGCCAACGCGCGGGTGACCACGACCGGCCGGGTGGTCGACGCCAGCGGGAACACGCACTACGGGCGCCCGCAGCAGAGCGACCATCCGGTCCTGGTGCTGCTCTCGGACGAGGACGTGCGGCGGCTGACCGCCCCCACGACACCACCTGTCGACGTCCACCCGGCCGACCCGGCGGACCCGGCGGACCCTCCGCAGCGCCGGGCCACGCTCCTGGACCAGGGCCTCCCGGCCGGTACCGTGGTGACCTTCCACAAAACCGACGGCATCCTGCACGAGATCGACGCCCAGCTGCGCGGCCCCGGCCACGACGGCGAACTCCCCTCAGCCGCATTGCCGTTCGCCAATACCTTCGCCCCGCACAACCTCTCCGCGCACTACCCGACCTGGTCGGCAAGGGCATCTTCGACTATCACGTCCAGGAGACCCGCTCCGGGCGCACCATCACCGAGGTCGTGGTCCGAGGCGTCCCCCGGGAGCCGCACTGGCAGGACGACGGCGAGCGTTCGCGGACGGAGACCACCCGCACAGTGACCTCCTCGCGTACCGGCAAGGGCAACTCCGGCTCCAGCTGGTCCGCTGGCGCGGACGCCAACGCGAGCGCCTCGGTCCGCACCCCGAAGGCCGTGGAGCACCTCTCCAACGCCACCTACGGCCCCAGCGCGGGCGGCGAACGCGGCCGCACCAGCGGCGCCGAGTCCGGCCTCACCGCGAAAACGGAGCACAAGACCGCCAAGTTCGGCCCGGGTCTGGGCTTCAGCAACACCATGGACTTCTCCGTCGTCGTCACCCACCGACTACGGACGGTTCGTCAACCTGCCCAAGGGCCCCGGCACAGTGCCGCACCCCGGCCGGGTGACGGCCTGGGTGCCGGAGTCGCTGACCCATCCGGCGGGCGCTCCGGCACCCGCCGCGCCGCACCACACCCCCGACAACGGCAACGGAAGCGGCAACGACAACGCCGTCGACGCCGGGACCGGGGGCCCGCACGGGCTGCCCGGCGAGGACATCCCGCTGCAACCGTTCGCCCCGCCCACCGACGAACACCAGTGGCAGCAGCAACTTGCCTCCGGCCACGACCTGGTGGGCTTCGACCGGTCCGGCGCGCTGCTCGACAACGCCGCCACCGCCCTGAACACCCCGCCCGTGGAGCGGCACCTTCCTCGGCCGGACGGGCGAGGCCACCACCTCGCTGCTCGGCTCCGGCGCGAGCTGGCTGGGCGGCGCGGTCAGCACCGGCGCGCATGCGGTGCTGCCGCAGGCGGTGTCGGACATGGCCCACCGGGTGGTCGACTCCTTCATCGCCGACCCCCGGCTGAACCGCGACCCCTTCGGCGCGGACGTCCAGAGCGAGCAGCAAATGCCGCTGGACCAGCGCCTCGGGTTGCGCCAGGTCTTCTCCGGCCAGTCGCTGCCGTCCGTGCTCAACCAGGCGAAGGCCCCCGGCACGCCCTACCGGACGGTCCCGCTGGGGTCGGACGGCAGGACCGCGCTCCAGATCACGGTCACCCCCACCGGCCCCGCCGAAGCGGTCGGCACCCGTGACGACGGCGAGGACGAGATCACCGTCAGCACCGAGGACGCCTCCGGCACCAGCTCCACCAGCACCCACGCGTGGAGCGTCGCCCCGCGAACTTCTCGCTGACCACCAACAAGCCCGTGGTCTCCCTCCCGTTCAACGGCCCCAAGCTCACGGGCGAGGGCAGCTCGGACCGCAGCACTCCGGTCACCCGCGCCCCGGGCAGCCCGCCGTCGCACCGCCCCCGGCCACCCTGCCGCACGGTCTCACCCGCCGCCGACCAGCCCGGAAAGGCCGAGGTCAGGGACCGCAGTCGCTGATGCGGCAACCGGTCCGGGTCACCGTGCAGAAGACGGACGCGGCGGGACCCTACGGCGCCGCCCTGCCCACCGACGGCCATGCCTACTACTGGACCGCGACACCCGCGCCACGGACCGCACCGGCGGACCCGCACAACCCCCTGGAGCAGCCGCAGGAGCAGCCTGAACAGGCACGGCCTGAGCAGCAGCGACCTCAGCTACCGGAGCCGGAGCACCAGCCGGAACCGGAGCGGGTGCCGGTGACGGCGCCGGAGCAGCCGACCGTGCCGCCGGTCGCCCCGGCCAGCGGGCACGCCCCGGCCCCTGCTCCCGCGCCGCCGGTCGAGCGCCACATGCTGACCTTTCCCGCCGGCGACGGCGCCGGCCTCACCCGGACCAGCTCAGCAGTCTCGACGGCGCGGCCGCCCGGCTGGCGGCCCTCAGCGCGCTCCGCTCCCGGCTCGGTGAGCCGCTGCCCTCCGTCCAGGTCGACACCTTCGCTGCGGTGGAGCTGGACGGTGTACCGCACTTCGGGCAGTCGCTGTCGCTGGCCGCGCAACGAGCGCGGTCGGTCGCGGAGGCCCTGCGCACCGCACTGAACGGAGCCGGGGTCGATCTGCCGATCACCCTTGCCCCGCACGTCGGCAACGGCCCTGACTCCGTCGGCGCCGACCAGGCCGTGCTGGTGATCACCCCGGCCGCTCCGCCGGCTGGCTGAACCGCCCGACGGTGGCCCACCGGAGGTACGGAAACCGTGGCCAGGGGGTGGGGGCCGCGCCTAGGATCCCCACATGCCGAACTTCGTGCACCGCCTGCCCTGCGCCCGGCGACCGTGTGGCGGTGGTCTCGCCGTCCGCCGGACTGCCCGGCCTCTTCCGCTGCCCTACGAGCTGGGGGTGCGCCGCCTGCGGGAGGAGTTCGGGCTGGAGCCGGTGGAGTTCCCGACCACCCGGCTGCCGGGGTCGACGCCCGCGCAGCGCGCCGCCGACCTGCACGCCGCGTTCGCGACCCGCAGATCAAGGCGGTATTCGCCAGCATCGGCGGCGAGGACCAGATCACCGTGCTGCCACTGCTGGACCGCGAACTGCTGCGCGCCAACCCCAAGCCCTTCATCGGCTACTCCGACAACACCAACCTGCTGCTCACCCTGTGGAACCTGGGCATCGTCGGCTACCACGGCGCGTCGGTGATGGTCGAGCTGGGGCGGCCCGGTGCGATGCACCCGGCGACGGCGGAGTCGCTGCGGGCCGCGCTGTTCACCCGCGCGAGTACGAGTTGCGCCCGCAGCCGCTGATCCGCGACGAGGACGTCCCCTGGGACGACCCGGCCGGCTTCGAGGGTGAGCCCGCCATGGAGCCCGGCGCGGGCTGGGTCTGGCACAACGCCGACCAGGTGGTCGAGGGGACGGCCTGGGGCGGGAACCTGGAGATCCTCTCCTGGATGCTGATGGCCGACAGTGAGATCCGGCAGCCGGAGGCCTACCGGGGCTGCGTGCTGGTCCTGGAGACCTCCGAGGAGCTGCCCTCCGCGCCGGAGGTCTACCGGATCCTGCGCAACATGGTGAGCGCGGCTGCTGCGGCAGTTCCCGGCGCTGCTGATGGCCCGGGCCAAGGCCTGGTCGTTCGACCGGCCGCTGGACGGCGCGGCGAAGGCGCGTTACCAGGCCGACCAGCGCGCGGCGGTGCTGCGGGCGCTGGCCGAGTACGCCCCGCACACCCTGGCAATCTTCGACGTCGATTTCGGGCACACCGACCCGCAGCTGGTGCTACCGCTCGGCGGCCGGGTCCGCGTGGACGGCCCGGCCCGCCGGATCACCGTCTGCTACTGACGGCCCCGGCCCGTCGTCGGTCCAGGATCGGCACCGCGACCAAGGTGGGCGCCGCGATCACCGCAGCCGTAATCTCCGGGGCATTGCCGGACGACAAGCTCTAGGCTGCCGGTATGTCCACGTACATACGTCCGACCCCGGAATGGCAGCCAGGCGGGCCGACGGAGCCCCGGGGTGAGCCGGAGGACCTGGTCCGGCTGCTCGGCGGGCGCGGGGTCGTGGTGCTCAGCGGCGCGGGTCTGTCCACCGAGTCCGGTATCCCGGACTACCGGGGCGAGACCGGCAGGCGGCGGGCCCGCACGCCGATGACCTACCAGGAGTTCGTCGGCAGCGAGGACGCCCGGCGCCGGTACTGGGCGCGCAGCCACGTCGGCTGGCGCACCATCGTCGGGGCCGCGCCCAACGCCGGGCACCGGGCGGTGCAGGCGCTGCGGGCGGGCGGCTTCGTCTCGGCCGTGATCACCCAGAACGTCGACGGCCTGCACCGGGCGGCCGGGACCGCGGACGCGGTGGAGCTGCACGGCGGCCTGGACCGGGTGGTGTGCCTGCGGTGCGGGCACACCAGCGGCCGTGAGGAGCTGGATCGGCGGCTGCACGAGGCCAACGGCCCGCTGACGGCGGCGGGGGCCGCGATCAACCCGGACGGGGACGTGGAGCTGCCGGAGGCCCTGGTCGAGACCTTCCGGACCGTGCCCTGCGCGGTGTGCGGCGGGATCCTCAAGCCGGACGTGGTGTTCTTCGGCGAGAACGTGCCGGTCCAGCGGGTGCAGCACTGCTACGAACCTGATCGACGCCGCCGGCGCGCTGCTGGTGCTGGGCTCCTCGCTGACCGTCATGTCCGGGCTGCGGTTCGTGCGGCGCGCCGCGGGCGCGGGGCTGCCCGTCGCGATCGTCAACCAGGGCCCGACCCGGGGGATTCGCTGGCGACAGTACGGCTGGACCTCCCGTTGGGCCCGACCCTGACCGCCTTGGCCGCCCGGCTGCGCGCCCCAGCCGGCTGACCGCCGCCCGCGCCCCCCGCACCCACCGTCGCGGAAACCCGCTGGCGGGCAGGGGCGGGCAGACGTCAGCATGCCTGCTGTGAAGACAGGCATGGACCTTTCCCCGCTGCGGGAGTCGCGCGAGTTCCGGCTGCTGTGGGGTTCGCTCGCGGTGACCTCCTTCGGCGGCTTCCTCACCTATGTCGCGCTCCCGCTCCAGATCAAGCAGCTGACCGGCTCGCCGGTGGCGGTCGGCTCGGTCGGCCTGGTGCAGCTGCTGCCGCTGATCGCGGCCGGGCTGTGGGGCGGCGCGCTCGCGGACGCGCTGGACCGGCGCAGGCTGGCGCTGTGGACAGAGGTCGCGCAGGGCCTGTGCGGTGTGGCGCTGCTGGTGAACGCGCTGCTGCCGCACCCGGCGGTGTGGGCTCTGTACCTGATCGCGGCCTGCACCGCGGTCGCCAGTTCGGTGCAGGAGCCGAGCCTGACCGCGCTCACCCCGCAGGTGGTCAGCGCGGACCGGCTGGCCGCGGCCACCGCGCTGAACTCGATGGTCGAGGGGGCCGGGCGGTGGTCGCGCTGAGCATCGCCGGGATCATCGCCGCCGACGCCGGGTGACCGCCGCCTACGCCGTGGACCTGGCCACCTTCGTGGTCTCGGTCGCGCTGCTGGCCCGGCTGCGGCCGGTACGGGCAGTCGCCGGGGGCACCCGGGCGTCGATCGGCTCGGTCGTGGCGGGCGTGCGGTACGCCTTCAGCCGCCGGGATCTGCTCGCCACCTATGCGGTGGATCTGGCGGCGATGCTGCTGGCCGCGCCCGACGCGGTCTTCCCCTTCCTCGCCGACGACCTGGGCGCACCCTGGGCGCTCGGCCTGATGTACGCCGCGTTCGCGACCGGCTCGCTGCTGGTCAGCGCGACCAGCGGCTGGGCCGGGCGGGTGCACCGGCACGGCCGCGCGGTGGTGGTCGGGGCGCTGGGCTGGGTGCGGCAGTGGCCGCCGCCGGACTCTTCCCACAGGTGTGGGCGGTGCTGGCGTGCCTGGTCGTGGCGGGTGGCTTCGACGAGGTGTCGGCCCTGTTCCGCAGCGTGCTGTGGAACGCGAGCATCCCCGACGAGCTGCGCGGACGACTGGCCGGGGTGGAGCTGCTCAGCTACTCGATGGGGCCGACCGGCGCCCGGGTGCGGGCGGGCTGGACGGCGTCGGCCCTCGGTGTCCGCGCCTCGGTCACGGCCGGCGGCCTGGCCTGTGTGGCCGCCGTGGGTGCGCTGGCTCTGGCGGTCCCCTCGCTGCTGCGGTTCGACGACCGCAGCGATCCGCACGTCCGCGCCAAGCGCGCCGCCGCCGTCGCCGATCTGCGGGAGGCCCCGACCGGCGGCGGCTGACCCGGCCCCGGCGCGCGGCGGGCGGACGGCCCCGGCGGAACTACGGCCACCGCGGCTCCGCGAAAAGGGCTCTGCGAAAAGGGTTGGGCAGGGCGGGAGTCCGGTTGATATCTTGCAGTTGACCGAGACAGCGCCCGAGGAGGTGAGACCCATGAACGCAGTATCCGTGTGGGTGCTCCCCCTCGTCGTCACGGTCGGCGACTGACACAGGTGTCGCCGGGAGCGCCCCGACAACGAGGCCCTCCCGAAAGGCAACACCTATGTACTCTCTCCGATTCACAGCCGAGTCCTCGGCGAACGGCATGGCCGAGCGCGACTTCACCGTGGCCGGGGTCCCCGGCGTGCTCTGGTCGCCGGCCTCCGGCGCGGCGGATCGCGCGCCCCTGATCCTGATGGCCCACGGCGGCGGCAACCACAAGAAGCACCCCGCGATGTCGGGCCGCGCCCAGCGCCTGGTCGGCTGCGGTTTCCACGTCGCGGTCCTCGACGCGCCCGGTCACGGCGACCGGCCGCGCACGGCCCACGACGAGGCGGAAATCGCCGAACTGTTCCGGGCGAGGGCGGCCGGTGAGCCGGAAGGCCCGGTCGTCGTGCGCTACAACGCCCACCTGGCGGAGCTCGCGGTACCCGAGTACCGGGCAACCCTGGACGCCCTCCAGGAACTGCCGGAGATCGGCACCGAGGGGCCGGTCGGCTTCTGGGGCATCAACATGGGCACCGCGATCGGCGTCCCGCTGGTGGCGGTCGAGCCCAGGATCACCGCCGCGGTCTTCGGCCTGCACTGGCCCGATGCCCTGGCCGAGCAGGCGGCGCAGATCACCGTCCCGATCGAGTACGACCTGCAGTGGGACGACGAGCACATCCCGCGCGAGGCCGGGCTGGCGCTGTTCGACGCCTTCGCCTCCAAGGAGAAGACCCTGCACGTCAACGCGGGCAGGCACAAGGAGCTGCCCCGGTTCGAGGCCGACAGCGCGGTCCGCTTCTTCGCCCGGCACCTGGGGCAGGGACTGCGCCCAGCGGCGTCCCGGTAGTCGGCCGAAGGCTGGTCGGTCATTCCGACCGGCCGCCGGGGCCCGGCGGGTGGAGCGGTTGTCGCAGATCCTCGCGCCCTCCACCCGCCGGACCGCGGGCCGAATGCCCGCCACCGGGAACCTAGCGGAGCACCGTCAGCGGCAGGTACTGCCCGGACTTGTAGGTCGGCATGGTGTTGTTGCTGAAGGCCACGAGGTAACCGGTTTCGGAAGCGGCCTTCACGTTGTAGGAGGCCACGGCGACCTCCAGCTCGACCGCGGCCGAAGCGCCGTTGGCCACGCCGTCGACCGCGAAGCCGGTCCGGGTGACGTCCTGCCAGTGCGCCTTGGCCTTGCCGTGGGCGCCGACCCACTCGTAGACCTTGAAGTCCACCTGGCCGGCGCGCGTGCCGGCGACGGCATTGAGGTCGAAGTGCATCGACTGGGCGATCCGAGCACCGGTGTGGTTGGTGACGGTCAGCTTCTCCAGGGCCGGGTGGCCCGGGGACAGCTTGCCGGCACCGGCCAGCGAGACCAGGATCGGACCGCCGGTCCTGCCGTTGCCGACCTGGAGGTCGACCCCCCGGGACTCGTGCATGCTCCGGCCCTGCTCCTCGACCGCGACACCGGCGTAGATCTGGCCGTCGTTGACCGTCCACGACTTGCCGACGCCGACGGAGAGCTTCCAGGTGAAGGTGGTGTGCGCGGGAACCTCGAAGGCGGCGTTCGGGTGGCCCTCGGGGTAGACGCTCGCGGACACCCCGAAGGACGGGAAGCCCTGCGGCGACTGCGAGACCGAGAAGCCAGTGGCGGGCGTGCCGGCCTCCGGGGTCAGCCCGAGCGTCAGCTGGTCGGCCTGGATCGTGAGCGGGCCGCTGAACAGGCCGACACTGTCGAGGTTCAGATCCACGGCCTTGGCACCGGAGTTGCTGACCTTGATGGTCACCGAGCCGGCCGGGCCGCCGGGCTGCAGCGCCTTGGCCGGGGCGTCGGCGGAGACCGTCAGCGCGAGCGGCAGCTTCGGCGGAGCGGGCGTGGCGGCGTCGGCGGCGGCGGCGGGCATCGCCACCGCCGCGCCGGCGGCCAGCAGGGCCGTCGTCACAGCAGTGGCAAGAGTGCGAGAGCGCACGGGCACAGATTCCCCCTTGAATGTGTTGCGGTCGGTGCCGCAGGAACTTCAGCAGGAGCGGCACGCCCCTGTTGTCCGGGGGGCGTCCTGCTCCGTGCACCGAACAGTAGCCACCGCTCACGGACCGCTCCGCCCCGGGGTGTCACCACTCGACAGCGGAGCGTCTACCAAAAGGGTGGTCACCGGGACAGATCAGAACGTACACACCGCAGTTGACGCACCGCCACTTCCCAAGTGAGAGGGGCACTACCGGTATGCACGCCGGGCGAAGAGCGCCTCAGCCGCGGTCTCCCACTCCGCGACCAGGTCGATACTGTCGGGCGACCGCAGCCAGTGCAGTTGCAGGCCGTCCATGGTCGCCATGATGTGCAGGGCGAGGGTCTCCGGTTGCTCGCTGACATCCGCGGCCAGGGCGGCGAAGGCGGCCGCAGCCCGCTGCTGCCGCTGGACGAAGTAGGCGTGCGCCGGATGGCCGGGCGCCAGCGACTCGGCCTGGAGCACGGTGAACAGCTGCACGATCCCCGGCTGCTCCGCATTGCGGCGCATCGTCGCGGAGCAGAGCCGCCGCAGGTCGACCCCCTGCGGACCGCCCTCCGCCCAGTCGTCGGGCACCAGCTCCTGGCCGACGCCCAGCTGCGTGCGCAGGGAACGGGCGTCCTCCTGATCGCGGTGCGACAGCAGCGCCAGCAACAGGCCTGACTTGGAACCGACATGGCGCAGCACGCCCGGCACGGTCAGCCCGCACCGGTCGGCGACGTCCTGCAGTGACAGGCCCCAGAACCCGCGCTCCGCGATGACCTCCGCGGTGGCTTCCACGATCATGAGGCGGCGGTCGGCGGCCGGCAGGCGCAGCCGGTCGCGTCGGTGCGGGATCGCTCCCTCGGGCATTGCGTTCGGGCCCTTCCGCCGGAGGCGCGGGCGCGCACCGGCTGCCGTGAGCGGCGGGCTTCGCATACCGGTCGGCGCGAATCCTCCACGGCTGTCTACAGGTTGGGGTTGACGGACGGGGTCGTCCAGGGCGTGGACGACACCTGCACCACCCCTGCGGCGGGGACGACCGCAGGCGCGGTGGATCGGCTTCCCGGCGGCGGACGGGCGCGGCCGGCCGCCGGAGGCCTTGGCGAGCAGCTAGTAACCACTCACCTCACCCCAGACCGTAGGGCGTACGGGTGCCCGTGGCAAGAGAGTTGCACGCACGGAGCGAGGACTCGCCTCCGTGCGGTGAAGTCGCGTCAGCCCGGATACGACGCAGCGTCAGAAATGGTCAATCGCAGGGACCTTGTGCATACCCGCAGTGACCTCGGAGAGTCGTTCTCCGACGTCCGCGTTCAGGAATTGAACCCACGCACGCTCCTTGACACCCTCGTCCGGCGCCTGGCTTCATGTGGACGGTTGCCGATCCGCCAGGGACGGGCGGGCCGGCATTCCAGGGCATTCGCCCCCGGGGGATCAACGCCCCTGGCCCACCGCAGGATTCACCTGCTGATTCACCGCCGTGAGCGCGGAAACGCGCATCCATGGCTTCTTCGACCCGCCTTTGGGAGCGCTCCCATAGGCAACTCCCGATTCCCCGGCAGGCACCGCGCCCTCCCCGTACGGAGGACGCCGTGCACGGAAGGATGTCCCGTGTTCAGATCCCTTGTGCGGACCCTGCGCCTCGGTACCGCGGCAGCGGTCGCCGTGGCGACGCTGGTCCTCCCGGTCGCCGACGCGACCGCCGCCCACGCCGACACCGCCATCTGCACCCAGTTCGGCAGCATGGCCGTCTCGGGCGGGCAGTACATCGTGCAGAACAACGAGTGGGGCGACACCATCCCGCAGTGCCTGGACGTGACCAACGACGGCTTCACCGTCACCAGCGGCGACCACAATGTGGGGACGAGCGGGGCCCCGGCCGCCTACCCGTCCATCTACGCGGGCTGCCACTACGGCAACTGCTCCACCGGCAACGGCCTGCCCCAGCAGGTCTCGTCCTTCACCAACCCCCAGTCCAGCGTCAACTTCAGCACCACCGCCGGGTCCTGGGACTCGTCCTATGACATCTGGTTCGACACCCAGGCCGACCCGGCCGGCCAGAACGACGGTGAGGAGCTGATGATCTGGGCCAACCACTCCGGGCCGCCCACCCCGTTCGGGACGAAGGTCGGCACGGTGACCATCGAGGGCGCGGTCTGGGACGTCTGGTACGGCCGCCAGGGCACCAGCCCCGCCTGGAACACCGTCTCCTATGTGCGCGAGCAGGGCACCAACGCCGTCACCGTGAACATCAAGGACTTCACCAACGACTCGATCACCCGCGGATACCTGGATCCCGCGTGGTACATGACCAGCGTGCAGTTCGGTTTCGAGCCCTGGCAGGGCGGCCCCGGACTGGCCGTCAACTCCTTCTCCTACACGCCCGACGGCACCGCGGGCACCGGAGGCGGCTCGGGCGGCAGCAGCGGCACCACCATCGTCGGCCAGGGCAGCGGCCGCTGCCTCGACGACCAGAACAGCGGTACGACCGCCGGAACCCCGGTGCAGCTCTACGACTGCTACGGGGGCTCGGGCACCTGGCCCGACCAGCAGTGGACGCAGGCCAACGGCACCCTGGTGAACGGCAACTCCGGCCTGTGCCTGGATGTCGCCAACGGCGCCACCACCGACGGCACCCAGGTACGCCAGTGGACCTGCAACGGCACCGGCGCCCAGCAGTGGCAGGTCAACGCCAACGGCACCATCACCAACCCGCAGTCCGGCAAGTGCCTGGACGCCGTGGGCCAGGGCACCGCCAACGGCACCCTGCTCCAGATCTGGGACTGCTACGCGGGCGGCGGCACCCAGTCCAACCAGGTCTGGACCCTGGGCTGACACCCGCCCCGCCCACGCCGGGCCCGCCCGCACCGGCGGGCCCGGCCTGACGCGGTGTGGTCTCGGTGTCGAGCCAGCCGGGGTACCCGGCGCTGCCGCGCGGGATGTCGACGGAGATGATCTCCGGCGTGTCCTAGCTGCGGACGCGCCTGATGAGCTGTTCCAGCTCCTGGTACGTCAGCACGACGATGTACCCGGCCATGGGACCCTCCCCGTCTCGGCGTACCGGGAGCCTACCGAGGGCGCGCCCGCCCACGACCGCCGATCCACCACGCCCGGCTCCGGCCGGGCGTACGGACCCGTGGAGCTGATGGTATGTCAGAGTATGTCGGGGCCGGGTGCCGGCCCGCACATGTTCGGGCGGAAGTGGAGGTCGTATGGCTGCCGAGGGTTTCACCACCTGTCTGTGGTTCGACGGACAGGCCGAGGAGGCGGCGAACTACTACGTCTCGATCTTCAAGGGCGGGAGTCTGGAGCGGATCACCCGGTGGGGCGAAGCCGGTCCCGGGCCGGCCGGCAGCGTGCTGACCGCCGATTTCACGATCAACGGCCAGCGGTTCCTGGCGCTCAACGGCGGGCCGCAGTTCACCCAGCGAGGCGATCTCGTTCCAGATCGGCTGCGCGGACCAGGAGGAGGTGGACTACTACTGGGACAGGCTCACCGGGAACGGCGGCCAGGAGGGCCAGTGCGGCTGGGTGAAGGACCGGTACGGCGTTTCCTGGCAGGTCGTCCCGGAGGTGCTGGCCGAGCTGATGAGCGACCCGGATCCGGCGAAGGCCGCCCGTACCACCCAGGCGATGCTGGCCATGGGCAAGCTCGACATCGCCGCGCTGCGGCAGGCGTACGCGGGCTGACCGCGGCCGTGCCCCCGGCCGGGCGGCTGCTCGCCGCCGCCGGGTGCGGGCGCGACCCGGCCCGAGCGGCCGGGACCGCCCGGCAGGGCCGGGGAACAGGCCCCGCCTCAGCCGTTAGGGTGAGCTGGATCAGACCCTGAAGAAAGGCCGTGCAGCTCACAGTGCCCGAGTCACGTTCGCACACCCTGTTCTCCTTCGGCACCCTGAGAGACGAGCGGGTCCAGACCGCTCTCTTCGGCCGGGCCGTGCCCAGCGTCCCGGCGGCGCTGGCCGGCTGGACCACCAGGCCGCAGCCGATAGCCGACGAGGCCGTGATCGCCGCCAGCGGCCTCGATGTCCACCTGACGCTGGAGCGCAGGCTCGGCTCCAAGGTCGAGGGCGTCGTCCTGCACCTGACCGACCAGGAGCTCGCCGCGGCCGATGCCTACGAGGTCGACGACTACACCCGCCGACGGGTGGTGCTCTCCTCCGGGGAGACCACCTGGGCCTATCTGGATGCCAACCCGCTCCGCTCGGCGCAGCGCATCGTGATCGTGGGCGACAGCATCGCCTACGGGCGCTGCGACCCGCACGGCGGATGGGCGGCCCGGCTGGCCGCTGCCCATATCGCCGGCAACGAGGCCGAGCGCCGGGTCTTCAACCTGGCCGTCCCCGGCAGCACGCTGGCCGACGTCAGCGCGCAGACCCCCGCGCTGCTGGCCCCCCGACGCCCCGACACCCTGCTGGTCGCGGCCGGTATCAACGACTCCGCCCTGTCCCTGGACGCCGCGCACCCCGACGGCGACAGCTTGGCGCGGATCGCGGCCGGACTGGAGCCGCTGGCCGCCACCGCGCTGAGTCACAACGCCCGCCTGGTAGTCGTGGGTCCGACCTGGATCGACGAAGCACGCACCGGTGACTACGAGGGCCTGCGGTTCACTCGGGAACGGGCGCTGGCCCTGCGCGAGTCCCTGCGGGCCTGGTGCGACCGGAACCACGTCGACTACCTCGACCTGTGGGAGCCGCTGCGCGGGAGGCCCGAACTGCTGGTCGACGGCCTGCACCCCGGCCCCGAGGGGCACCACGCGCTCTACCGGCACCTGGACGCCCTCGGCCGCTGAGCGGCCCGGCGACGGGGCAGATCCGCGCCACCGTTCGGGTCTGCCCCGACTGCCCGTGGACCCTGGCGGGTTGACGGCGGAAACCCCCCGCGACCGGGGCGGCATCAACCGATCGGTTGATGCCGCCCGTCCACCGGATGCCCGCCGTGCTCTGGCCGGTCAGGCGATTCGCCGCCCCCTCCCCCGCTTCGATACTGATCCGGCAGGCCGGCGAACAGCGCCGGCCGCTAGCCGCGAACAGCGGGCGGGGAGTCGGGAAATGGCGTCGGTGCCGGTCATCGAAGTGGAGCAGCTGCACAAGCGGTACGGGGACCGGACGGCCGTGGCCGATGTGTCGTTCTCCGTCGACGAGGGCGAGATCTTCGGCATCCTGGGGCCCAACGGAGCCGGCAAGACCACCACCGTCGAGTGCGTCAGCGGGCTGCGGAAGGCCGACGGCGGCCGGATCCGGGTGCTCGGGCTCGACCCGGTCAAGGACCGTGCCGGGGTCGTCGCCAAGCTGGGTGTGCAGCTCCAGCACAGCGCGCTGCCGCCCAACCTGCGGGTGGGCGAGGCGCTGCGGCTGTTCAGCTCCTTCTACGAGCGCCCGGCCGACTGGCGGGAGCTGCTGGACGTGCTGGGCCTGGGCCCGCAGGCCGGGACCCACTTCAGCAAGCTGTCCGGCGGGCAGCAGCAGCGGCTGTCGATCGCGCTGGCGCTGATCGGCAACCCCCGGGTGGCGATCCTCGACGAGCTGACCACCGGCCTGGACCCGGCCGCGCGGCGCGACACCTGGGAGCTGATCGAGTCGGTCCGCGATCGCGGCGTAACGATCCTGCTGGTCACCCACTTCATGGCGGAGGCCGAGCGGCTGTGCGACCGGGTGGCGGTGATCGACACCGGCCGCGTGGTCGCCCTGGACACTCCCCGGGAGCTGACGGCACGTCTGGACGTACAGCAGCGGATCCGCTTCGTGCCCTCCGCGCCGATCGACGACGGGCTGCTCAGCGACCTGCCCGAGGTCGAATCGGTGAGCCGGCGCGGCGAGGAGGTGCTGGTGGTCGGCAACGGCGACGCCCTGGCCGCCGTCGCCGCCCAGCTCGCCCGGCAGGGCGTGATCGCGCACCGGCTGCGGGTCGAGCAGCCGAGCCTGGACGACGCCTTTCTCGCCATCACCGAGCACCAGGAAAGCTGAGGAACACCCCATGACCACCGCCGCACTCCACACCCACGCCACCCGCCGCCGCAGCGCCTTCTGGCTGCTGGCAGGCACCGAGGGCAGGCTCTTCCTCCGTTCGGCCGGCTCGGTCCTGTGGACCGCCCTGCTGCCGGTCGTCGCCGTCGTCGTGCTCGGCGTCGTGCCGGCCACCCGGCACGCCAGCCGCTCCTTCGGCGGTCTCAGCCCGCTGGAGGTCTATGTCCCGATCCTGATGATGTACGTCTTCCTGATGGCGGCGGTGAACATGCTCCCCGCCGCGCTCACCGGCTACCGGAGCGGGGCGTGCTGCGCCGGCTGTCCACCACCCCGGTGCCGCCCAGCCGCCTCCTCGGCGCGCAGGGGCTGATCTATCTGGGCGTCGGCATCGTCATCGACGCGGTCATCCTGGCGGTCGCCACCGCCTTCGGCGCACGGGCGCCGCACCAGTTCGCCGGCTTCGTGCTCTCCCTGCTGCTGGTCGCCGCCGCCACGCTGGGCATCGGCATGCTGATCACCGCGGTCTCGTCGACCGAGAAGATGGCCAACGCGCTCGGCCTGGCCACCTTCTTCCCGCTGATGTTCTTCGCGGGGCTGTGGATCCCCCGCCAGAGCATGAATTCGGTACTGCGCACCATCAGCGACTACAGCCCGCTGGGGGCCGGCGTGCGGGCGCTCCAGGCGACCATCGACGGGCACTGGCCGCCGGCCGCCGCCCTGCTGGTCCTGGCAGGATATGCGATCATCTGCGGTGCGGCGGCAGCACGGCTGTTCCGCTGGGAGTAGGGCCAACGGGCGGAACCAACAGGGGGAGTGACGGTGCGAGCCACCGCAGGACAGCTTCGAGACCATGAGCGCTGATACCGCTCCCGACGCGTGGCAGGCCCGGTCCGACCGCCTGGGAAGACTGGCCCTGCTGCCCATCCTGGCCGTGGCCACGGTGCTGGCGGTGCTCGCCGCGCCGGGCGGTCCGCACTCCTGGATCTCCGGCCTGGGCGGCCCGGCGGGGTGACCCTGGTCGCCCTGAGCGCCCTGTGGTCACTGGCTCTCAGCCGCTACCCGACCACCGGCGTACCGGCGTCCACCCGGACCCTGGTCTTCTGTGTGCACGCCCTGCTGGCCGGGGGGCTGGTCGGGCTGAGCCCCTGGTACGGGTGTTCGCGATCAGCGGCTACTTCTTCGCCGACGAGCTGCCGCCCCGGCGACGCAGGGCCGGGTTCGCCCTGACCGCCACCTTCCTGGCGGCCGCGCAGACGGACGGCTACCCGAACGGCTGGAACACGCACACCCTGGTCTTCCTGCTGATGGCCGGCCTCAATATGACCCTGGTCCTGCTCATGGCCGGCCTCACCAACCGGGTGATGGCCCAGAACGCCGAGCGGGGCCGGATGGTCGAGCAACTGGGCGAGGCCAACCGCCGGTTGCAGGCCTCGATGACCGAGAACGCCGGATTGCACGCCCAACTCCTGGTCCAGGCCAAGGAAGCGGGCATCGTGGAGGAACGCCAGCGGCTGGCGGGCGAGATCCACGACACCCTCGCCCAGGGGCTCACCGGCATCGTGGCGCAGCTCGAGGCGGCCAGGCAGGCACGCCATGACGAGGCCGAGTGGAGCCGCCACCTCGATCTCGCCGTCTCCCTGGCCCGGTCCAACCTCACCGAGGCCCGCGCTCGGTGCGGGCCCTGCGTCCGGAGCAGTTGGAGCAGGCGACGCTGCCGGAGGCCATCGACGCGCTGGCCCGGAGCTGGTCCGAGCACTCCGCGGTCCCCGCCGAGGTCGAGACCACCGGGATGCACTGCCCGGCGGGGCCGGACGTGGAGGCGGCGCTGTTCCGGGTGGCCCAGGAGGCGCTGTCGAACATCGCCAAGCACTCCCGGGCGTCGAAGGTCCATCTGACCCTCACCTACCTCGACGACACCCTGCTGCTGGATGTCGCCGACAACGGCGTGGGGTTCACCACCACCGACCGACCCGCCGCCAGCAGAAACGGCAACGGCTTCGGCCTGGCCGGTATGCGGCACAGACTGGAGCGCCTCTCCGGGACACTCAACCTGGAGTCCGCCCCGGGCGAGGGCACCATCGTCAACGCCGCGGTCCCGATCCAGGCGCCCGCCCCCACCCCCTTCCCCGTTCCGAACCCGGTGACTGGAGCAACCCGATGAGCCCGATCCGACTGCTGATCGTGGACGACCACCCCGTCATGCGCGACGGCCTGCGCGGGGTGTTCGCCGGCGATGCCGGATTCGACGTCGTCGGCGAGGCGGGGGACGGAGCGGAAGCGGTCCGTCAGGCCCAGCGCACCGACATAACCGTCGACGTGGTCCTGATGGACCTCCGCATGCCCGGTACCGGCGGGGTGGAGGCCATCCTCCGGCTGCGCGAACTCAAGCACCCTGCAAGGGTTCTGGTGCTGACCACCTTCGACGCCGACCGTGACGTGCTGCCCGCGATCGAGGCCGGGGCCACCGGCTACCTGCTCAAGGACGCCCCGCGCGAGGAGCTGATCCGGGCGGTGCGGGCGGCCCACGCCGGTCAGCCGGTGCTGTCGCCCTCCGTCGCCGGAACGCTGATGGGCCGCCTCGGTGCCCGCGAACCGGGCGCCCTCAGCCCCGCGAACTGGACGTGCTCCGGCTTGTCGCCTCCGGCGCCACCAACCAGGCCGTCGCCCGGGAACTGCATGTCAGCGAGGCCACCATCAAGACCCACCTGATGCATCTCTACGGCAAACTGGGAGTCCGCGACCGCGCCGCGGCAGTGGCCGTGGCCTACGATCGCGGACTCCTCGGCCAGAACTGACCTCCAGCACTCACCCTCAGAACTGACCCGCTGACCGGCCGGGTTGCGGCCGGCGCCGGTCAGGTGCGGATGAGGTTCATCAGCTCGGTCGCCACATTCAGCACCGGCAGCGCGGTGTCGCCGATCTCCCTGGCCAGGCTGGTCAGCAGGCGCAGGGTGTCCCGCCAGCGACGCCGCTCGACCGTGGTGGGCCGGCTGAGCACCGGAAGGGTCTCCGCGAGGCTCTGCTGATCCTCTTCGCCGATCCCGAATCGGACGACAACTGGGCTACCAGAGAGGCCAGTTGGGCGAACATGGCGGAGATCTCGGGCGGCAGGCCCGGGTCGTCGGCCCGGCCGGTGTTGTGCTGGATGCCGACATGGTTGCTGCCGCCGTAGATGCTGACCCGGTCGCCGTACTGGATGCCCGGGGCGTTGCCCTCGTTGCCGCGGTTCATTTCGAGATCCCCGTGTTCCCTTGCCCGCCATAGATGTTGACGTCGTCGCCGAGACGGAACTGCCGCATGTCCACGATCATATTGTTGTTGATGATCTCGTGGAACTCGATCTCCGGGTTCTCGATCGCCTGCGTGATCTTCTGGGCCAGTTCGAGCTGAGGCCCCGGTGTCTTCCAGGCCAGCAGCGCGGTCGGCGGTCCCGCCGTGTCGACCGCCAGGGCGAAGAGCCGGCCCTGCTTCAGTACCGGCAGCGTGTCGATCAGGAAGAAGGCGACCACCGTGACCAGCGCCAGGGCGACGATCCACCCGCCGCCGGCCGACTGCTGGCCGCCGTCACCGCCGTCACCCGAGTCCACCCCGTTGGAGATGGAGGACAGCACGTAGATACCGACGGCCGCCAGCACGACAAACGCCGTGAACTTGAGGAATCGCCGGATGGTGGCACCGTACCTCGGCACGATGACGGTGGGACTGACCCGGGCGACCGTTGCCAGCGGGTAGGCCGCGGCCCCGACCCAGAGAATGCGCTTGCTCACCGATACCTGCAGACCATGACCGCTGGGGGCGTACCCGGGCATCGGCGGAGCCGACGCCGACGCGGCCATGGTTCGGCGTACCGGGCCCGGCGCGGCGGCGCCGGGGGATCGCCCTGGGTCGAGTAGGACGGATGAGTCGGCTGCATACGGATTCCCCCGAGATGTCGTTCATCGATCCAGTGGCAGAGCGTCACGGCGCATGCCCCACGCCGTGGGAGCAACAATCTCTCCGTGTACGCGCCCACTGTGCGACGACCATTAACCAGCAGTACGCGCGCCTACGCAAGTCGTATAGCGCTGACGGGGTTTGTGGCACCGGACGCCCCCGGGCATGGTCCCCGCCCGGGGCGGCGGGGGGTGGGACCGGGCACTGCTGTGCCCGGTCCCACCGCGGCGGCCTCTCCCCCGCGGCGGCCGCCGCGTGCTCCCCCTGTCCCCTTCGCGTCCGGCAGTCAGCACTCGGGCATGCCGGGCACCGGGTCGTGGCCGGTGGCGAGGTACTCGCCGGAGACGTCGCCGTAGTAGGCGCTGTCGCCGCTCATATAGGCGCCGTAGTACCAGACGTTGTCCCCGGCGATGTCGTCCCCGCGCTTCCAGCAGTCGGCGTAGAAGGTCCGGCCCTTGGGAATGGTGACGACGACGCCGCAGCTGACGGAGGCCGCAGCCGGCTCGTTCAAACCGCGGCCTTGGTGGTGTAGCCGCCGTTGGCATCGGCGCTGGCCGTGCCCGCGGCCGCCAGCATCGTGCCGGCCAGGGCCAGCCCGGTGGCCAGGGCAGCGCGACCTTCCTCGGTGCGGGGCGCATGGTGTCTCCTTCGCATGTCGTTGCGGGTCCGGTGGTACGCGTGGATCCCGTGCCACGCGCCGGATCGGCGGGGCGCGGGGCGCGGGCCGCGGTCGTGCCCGTCGGGTGGCCGGAGCCAGGTGCGGGCGGCGACGAGTCACGAAGGTAGGCGGCGGCCGTGCCCCCGGGCATCAACCCCGGGGTGAACCGCGGTGGCGGTCCCAGCAGCCCGGTCCGCCTCGGCGCTTCCAACCAGGGGTGGACGCCCGGACGGGCGCGGGCGGCTACGGTGCGCGGGTGACTACAGCAAGCGTGCGCGGGCGGGAGGCAGGGTTCCGGGCGGAGGCGCCCGGGGCCGGGAGACGGCAGTGGCTGCTGGACTCCGCCCTGGCCGTGGGCCTGCTGACGGTCGCACTGCTGCTCTGCGGCCAGTCGGACGCCCCCTGGCGCGGGCTGGACGCGCCGGGCATCGCCCTCACCGCCCTCACCGTGCTGCCGGTGGCGGCCCGCCGACGTGCCCCCTGGACCACGCTCTGCCTGTGCTGCGCGGCCTGGGCCGTGCTGATCGCACTGGACTACTGGCCGGTCGTCGGCTCCTACGGCCCGCTGCTCGCGCTGTACAGCGTCGCGGCGGCCCTGGGGCGTACCGGTGCACTGGCCGGCTCACCCATGCTGGCCGCCGACTGGGTCTTCGGCTGCCTGCACGCCCCGCACACCACCGCGAACCTGGCGACCGTTGCCGCGCAGGCGCTGGTCGTCCCGCCGGTCATGGCAGTTTTCGGGCTCCAGGCCTTCCGGCTGGCCCAACGCAACCGCCGGCTCGCGCAGTTGACCGCCCAGCTGGACCGGGAGCAGGCGGCGCGGGCTGCCCACGCGATCACCACCGAACGCCTGCGCATCGCCCGGGAGCTGCACGACGTCGTCGCCCACCACCTGTCCGTGGTGTCCGTCCAGAGCGGTCTGGCCTCGTATGTCTTCGACTCCGACCCGGCCACCGCCCGCGCCGCGATGCGCACCGTCGGCGAGGCCGGCGGCGAGGCGCTGGAGGAGATGCGCACCCTGCTCCAGCTGCTGCGCACCGGAACCGACCCCGCACCCGGCTCCGGCCCGGCCGGGGCGGCGGATCCGGCGCGGGCCGATCCGGGGACGCCGGATGCGGGACGCCGGACCCGGTCCCCTGTCTGCGTCCGGCGCCCGCCCTGGCGCGGACCGTGGAACTGGTCGACCGGATGCGCACCCTGGGGATCGACGTCCGGCTGACCCTCTCCGGGCAGCAGCGTCCGCTGGCCCAGCGCGTGGAACTGTCGGCCTACCGGATCGTGCAGGAAGCGCTGACCAATATCCTCAAACACGCGGGCCCGACCCGGGCCGAGGTCTCGTTGCACTTCGGTGCCGAACAGTTCGTCGGCCGGATCACCGACGAAGGCCCACGCGCGGGCGCGGACGGGAGCCGGACCAGGATCCCGGGAGCCGGGAACGGCTTGATCGGTATGCATGAACGCGTCAGAATACTCGGCGGCACCATTCGCACCGAGCGACGGGTCCACGGGGGTTTCGAAGTGGTCTTCACCCTTCCCGCCATCCCCGGAGCCGCCCAGGAGAACGGTTCACCCGAGTAGGGCGAACGGGCGGGCGGGGCGCCTGCATCGGAAGGTACGAGGGATGAACAGGGTACTGATCGCCGACGACCAGGTACTGATACGCGCGGGACTGGCCGCCATCGTGCGGGCCGCGCCCGGCCTGGAGGTCTGCGGCGAGGCCGCCGACGGCGAGGAGGCCGTCGCACTGGCCGCCACGACCCGCCCGGACATCGTGGTCATGGACATCCGGATGCCCCACCTCGACGGGATCGAGGCCACTCAGCGCATCCTGGCGACCTGCCCCGAGCCGGTACCGCGGATCCTGATCCTCACCACCTTCGACCTGGACGAGTACGTGTACCTGGCGCTGCGGGCCGGTGCCAGCGGCTTCATGCTCAAGGACACGCCGCCCGACCGGCTGCTGACCGCGATCGACACCGTCTGCCGCGGCGAGATGCTGTTCAGCCCCAGCATCACCTGCCGCCTGGTCCAGCACTACACCGCCACCGGCGCCCCGGCGCCGAACAGGCCCCCGCGCCGCTCCCGGCAGTCCCGGCGGTTCCAGCAGTCCCGGCTCCGGTGACCCCGGCGAGCTGGCCGGAGCTGACCACCCGCGAGCTGGAGGTGCTCCGGCTGGTCGGCGAGGGCCTGAGCAACCAGGAGATCGCCGAGCGCCTGTTCGTCACCGTCGCCACCGTCAAGTCCCATCTGAACCGGCTGCTCGCGAAGCTCCGGCTGACCACCCGGGTCCAGGCCGTGGTCATCGCCTACGAATCCGGCCTGGTCCGCCCCGGCACCCCGGCTGACGCGGCGGTCGCCGGGGCCCGGTTCAGGCGATGGGGGCGCCGGGGACGCGGCGGCCGCCGTTGCGCTGCTGCCAGGCGCGGTAGACCCCCCGGCGTCGTGGGGCTCGTGCCGCATCGGCAGCCGGCGCTGGTCCCAGCTCTTGGCGAACTCGCCGTAGAAGGTGTCGAGTTCGAAGTACTTGCGGTCGTCCACATAGTGCGGCTCATAGGCGTCGCGGGTGGTGAGGAAGACAACCTCGTCCGGGGAGCAGTAGTACAGCGAGCCCAGGCACATCGGGCACGGGTGGGCGAGGACGTAGATGGTGGTACCGGTCAGGTGCTCGGTGCCCAGCTTGGTGCAGCCTCGCGGATGGCGAGGATTTCGGCGTGCGCGGTGGGGTCGTTGGTCTGGGCGACCCGGTTCGCGCTCTCGGCCAGGATCCGGCCGTCCTTGACGATGACGGTGGCGAACGGGCGGCCGCCTTCGGCGACGTTCTGGCGGGCGATGTCGATCGTGCGCTGCGCGAAGTCCATTGCAGGGGTCCTTTGCTGGAGAGGCGGAGGGTGGGTGTGGGCGCCCGGGCGGGTTCACCGCCCGCCCGGGCACTGCCACCGGTCGGATCGGGGCCGGTCAGAAGGGCTTGGTCGGCAGGTACTTGCCGTCCAGGGTGATCACGGCGCGCTCGCCGCCCTCGGGGTCGGCGACCTTCTTCACGTCGAGCCTGAAGTTGATCGCGCTGATGATGCCGTCGCCGAGCTGCTCGTGGACCAGGGCCTTGAGGGTGGTGCCGTAGACCTGGAGCATCTCGTAGAAGCGGTAGATGGTCGGGTCGGTCGGGATGCCGCCCGGGATGGAGCCGCGGACGGGGATGGTCTGCAACAGCATCGCCGCGTCCGCGTCCAGGCCGAGGAGCTCGGCGACAGCCTCGGCGGAGGCCTGGGGCAGCGGGTGCTGGCCGAGGACGGCCGCGGTGACGAAGGCGACCGACAGGCCGGCCGCGTCGGCCAGCTGCTGCCAGCTGAGGTCCTTGCGGGTCTTGGCCTCGACGGCGGCGATGGCGAGCTGCTGGCGGGCGGTGGGGTCGAGCTGGGCGTGCACCATGACGGTGGTGTCCTTTCGTGGTGGTCCGGGATCCGGGGCGGCGGGGTGTGGGGTCAGGCGGCCAGGGCAGCCGTGGCGGCGGAGTCGTCGAGCTGGGTGACCGCGCCGGTGCGGATGTCGTAGACCCAGCCGTGCAGGGTGACCTGGTGCGCGGCCAGCGCGCGGGCCACCGCGGGGTGGGTGGCCAGGCTGGCCAGCTGGGCGAGGACATTGCCCGCACCAGCGCGTCCACCCCCTCGGTGGTGCGGGCCAGTGCGGCGTCCGCATGGCGCAGCCAGTGGGCGACGGCCGGCAGGGTGCCCAGGTCCTGGCCCTCGGCCAGGGCGGTCATCGCACCGCAGGCGGAGTGTCCGCAGACGACGATGTCGGTGACGCCGAGGACGGTGACCGCGTACTCGATGCTCGCCGCCACCCCGTCGGCGCCGGTGGTGTGCGCGGGGACGAGATTGCCGGCGGTGCGGATGACGAACAGCTCGCCCGGCTCGCTTCCGGTGATCAGCTCGGGCACCACCCGGGCGTCGGAGCAGCCGATGAACAGCGTCGTGGGCGTGTGGGTGGTCGCCAGGTGGGCGAAGAGCTCCGCCTTGGCCGGGAAGACGTCGCGCCGGAAACGCGCGACACCTGCTGCGAGGTCGTGCACGGTCACTCCCTTCGGTGGTCGCCTGCCCGGTTGGGCTGACGAGTTCCACCATGCATGACCTGCTCCTATAGTGTCCAAGACGCATTACTCATACTTTCTATAGGCATCACCTATAGTTCGGGGCATGGCCCTGGAACTGCGTCATCTGCGCTATCTGCTCGCCGTCGCCGAGCACGGCAGCTTCACCCGCGCAGCCGAGGAGCTGCGGGTCTCCCAGCCCACGCTCTCCCAGCAGGTCAGGCAGCTGGAGCGGACCGTGGGCGTCCAGCTGCTGGACCGCACCGGCCGCGCGGTGCGGCTGACCGACGCCGGTGCGAGCTATGTGCACTACGCCCGCCGCGCCCTCCAGGATCTGGCGGCCGCCGAACGCGCCGTGCTCGACGTCCAGGATCTCTCCCGGGGCGCCCTGCGGCTGGCCATGACCCCGACCTTCACCGCCTACCTGATCGGCCCGCTGGTCGAGCAGCTCCACTCCCGCCATCCCGGAATCACGCTGGACGTCCGGGAGTTGACGCAGGACCGGATCGAGTCCGGGCTGCTGGCCGACGAGCTGGACCTCGGCATCGCCTTCCAGGGACCCCACCTGCCCGGCATCACCGGAACCGACCTGTTCACCGAGACCCTGAGCCTGGTCGTCGGCCCGCACCACCCCCGGGCGGCAGTACCGGGCCACTGCCGGTGACCGAGCTCGACCGGCAGCCCCTCGCCCTGCTCAGCAGCGACTTCGCCACCCGCGTCCATATCGACGACCACTTCGCCCGCAACCGCACGGCGCCGTCGATCGCGGTGGAGGCCAACTCCATCAACGCGCTGACCGAGATCGTCCGGCGCACACCGCTGGCCACGGTCCTGCCCGACGCACTCACCCGCGACCACCCCCACCTGCACCCGGTGCCGCTCACCCCCGCCCTGCCCTCCCGCACCGTCGCCCTGCTGCGCCGCGAGACCGCCTACCAGAGCGCCGCCGCCCGCGCCTTCACCCGCCTCACCCGCGACTGGGCCGAGACCCTGGGCCCGTGAGGGCAGCTGCCGGGCCGGAGCGCGCCGGTCGGGTCACACCCGCAGCCCCGGAGGGAAGCCGGTCCAGCGCAGTTCGGCCGACAGATGCCGGGTGTCGTTGTAGCAGAGGACCGACGGCGGCCGGCCGGGCGCATAACGGATGACGGTCAGCGCGGCATTGCCGTGGTTGAGGCCGAGCCAGCGCCACGTGGGCGCAGCCATGGCGTGGCACACCAGCCAGCCGATCAGAAAGCTGTGTGTGAGCACGAGTTCGTGGCGTTCCTCCCGGCCGGCCACCGGTCCGGTGAAGTGCCTCCAGGGCCTGGCGCGCCAGCACCGGGCCGCGTTCGCGCTCCCCGGCGGTGAACCCGTCCAGGAAGCGCAGCAGGAAGTCGGCGCTGTCGGGCGGCAGTTCGTCCCGCTCCGGCAGGTGCGGTGGATAGTCCCCGGCGACATCCGAGACCCGTAGCGGGACTTCGGCCAGCTGCTCACCGATCAGGCGCGCGGTCTGCGCAGCCCTGGGGAGCGGGCCGTGGTGCACGGTGGAGAGGGGGCGGTCGCGAAGTCGCCGGCCGAGCAGGACCGCGTCGGCGTCCCTGTTGCGACAGACCGCCGCCGGCCGGATCCGCCTCGCCGTGCCGGACCAGGTAGAGGTACCGGGGGGCCGTTCCCGTCATCTGCCGGACTCCTTCGGGCCGATCGCGCAATTTCGGATGACCCCGGGATGACGCCGTCCTCGCAGGTCCCGGTTCCGGGTACGGCCGCGCTCAGCAGCCGGCGCGGGGCCCGCCGCGGGACAACCCCGTTCAGGGGCGCGCGGGGCCCGGGGCCGACGGCAGGCGGTAGATGTAGCGGTTCTCACTGTCCACGGTGCCGTCGGTGGCAAAGCCCAGACGCCGGGCCAGCCGTTGGGAGGGCAGGTTGTCCACCCCGATCAGGGCGACCACCGGCAGCTCCGGGAGCGTCCGGCCGGCGAGTTCCAGCCCGGCCCGGGCCGCCTCGGCGGCAAGACCACGGCCCCAGGCGGAGGGCACGAAACGGTAGTAGAGGTTGAGCACGCGCTCGCCCCCCAGTTCGATGACCCGTAGGCCCGAGAAGCCGGACACCTCCGCCGGATTGCCGCGCGGCACCACCAGGCAGTAGCCGATGCCGTCGCGCTCCCAGTCGGCCAGCCACACCCGCAGCACAGCCTCGCTCTGCGCCGGCGACCGGTGCGGGCCGTTCGGGTTGTACGCGTTGGTGGCCGGGTCCCCGTGCACCGCGAACACGGCCGCGGCGTCCCCGTCCTGAAGGCGCAGCAACAGCAGGCGCTCGGTCTGCACTACCCCGACCCGCTCGACCAGCACGGCATCCACCCTGTCCAGTAATGACTGCTTGTGGATGGAGACTATTACAAAGCCGGGCCCGCGACGCAAGGGCCGATCTGCGGACACCCCGGCCGCCGACCGAGCCGGTGGCGTGCTCGGGTCTGGCTAACTCCCTTTCCGCGCGCCATGTTTCGGGAGTGATCGCGGGCTGTGGCAGAGTTCGACCCGCGTGCAAACTACTGGACCCATTTCTGATGGAGCGTCAATGAGCAAGGTATGGCTGGTTACCGGCGCCAACAGCGGCTTCGGGCGGGCGATCACCGAGGCCGCGGTGGCGGCCGGGGACACCGTGGTCGCGGCGGTCCGCCGCGAGGGGACGGCCGGCGATCTGGTCGCCGCCTACCCCGGCCAGGTGGTGGAGGCCGTGCTGGATGTCACCGACACCGCCGGGATCGAGGCGGTGGTGCGCGAGGTGCAGGCGCAGCACGGCGGGATCGACGTGCTGGTCAACAACGCCGGCCGGACCCACGTGGGGGCGGCCGAGGAGGACAGCGACGCCGAGTTGCGCTCGCTGTTCGACGTGCACGTCTTCGGCCCGGCCGCGCTGGTGCGCGCCGTGCTGCCGCAGATGCGGGCCCGCCGCTCGGGAGCGATCGTGCAACTGAGCAGCATGGGCGGGCAGATGTCGTTCAGCGGCTTCTCCGCCTACAGCGCCACCAAGTTCGCGCTGGAGGGCTACTCGGAGGCACTGGCGGCCGAGGTCGGCCCGCTGGGGATCCGGGTGCTGGTGGTCGAGCCGGGCGCCTTCCGCACCGGCCTGATGGGCAACGGCAGCGCCAGCACCGAGACCGCCGACTACGCGGACACGGTCGGACCGACCCGCCGCATGATCGAGAACAGCGACGGCAGCCAGCCCGGCGACCCGGCCAGGGCCGCCGCCGCCATCCTGGCCGCCCTGTCCGCCGAGCGCACCCCGCTGCGGCTGCCCCTGGGCAGCGACAGCGTCGACGCGATCCTCGGACATCTGGACGGCGTCCGACATCGCCGCCTGGGAGAAGACCGCGCGCGGCACCGACTTCGACAGCGAGTGACATGCGAATAAGACAGCTAACTGAACAGTTTCCTGTCGCTGTGTGCTAGCGTCCAAGCATGGGTGAACAGTGGCAGGAGCCGGCCGTGGCGGAATCCGCACAGGCGTCCGCCTTGGCGGGCGAGCTGCGGGTGGTCCTCGGCCGGCTCGTGCGCAGGCTCCGGGAGCAGGCGCACGGGCATGATCTGACCAAGTCCCAGACCTCGGTACTGCTGCGCCTGGAGCGCGAGGGGTCGTCCACGACCACCGAACTCGCCCGGACCGAGGGCGTGCGCCCGCAGTCGATGGCGAAGACCGTCCGGGTGCTGGAGGAGGCAGGGCTGGTCAGCGGCTCCCCGACCCAAGGACGGCCGACGGACCCTGCTGCGGCTGACCGAGGCGGCGGCGGAGCAGTTCCGCACCGGGCGGCGGCGAAGGAGGACTGGCTCACCCATGCCATCGGGACCTGCCTGACCCCGGACGAGGCGGCCCGGCTGGCCGAGGCCACGGAGCTGCTGGACCGGCTGGCCCGGACCCCCTGAGCCGCTCCCCCGCCGTCCGCGCCCTGTCCGTTCATGACTGCCCGCACCATGACTGCCCGCACCATGATTTTGCTGCTCCATGACGCAAGGACCCGCCATGCCGATCACCGCGCTCGACCCGAAGACCGCCCTCGTCGTGGTCGACCTCCAGCAGGGCTTTGTCGGGCTGCCCCTGGCGCACCGATCACCCAGGTCATCGGGCAGTCCAGCGCACTGCTCCGGGCGTTCCGCAGCCATGGCCTGCCGGTGGTGCTGGTCAATGTCGCGGGCTCCCCCCGGCCGGACCGACGCGGGCGCCACCCGGCACGCCCGCCCCACACGACGGCTGGACCGATCTGCTCCCGGAGCTGGACGGCAGAGCAGCGACATCACGGTCACCAAGTACGCGCGCAGTGCCTTCACCGGCACCGGGCTGGCCGACGCACTGCGCGGCCTGGGCGTGACCCAGGTCGTCGTCACCGCATCTCCACCAGCGGCGGCGTCGAGTCCACCGCCCGCGACGCCCATGAGCAGGGCTTCCACGTCACCCTGCCGGTCGACGCGATGACGGACCCCGACGCCGAGCGGCACAGCCACAGCATCACCCGGATCCTCCGCGCATCGCCGAGACCGGCGTCACCCAGGACGTGCTGGCCCTCCTCGCCGCCCGCTGAGCGCGGGCGGGCACGGACGGCCCGCCGACACGGGGTCGACGGGCCGTCCGGGAGGGTACTGCGGCCGGGTCAGCCGGCGGCGGAGCACTGGTAGAGCTGCTGGGCACTCCCGTCCCGCCGGTGTCCTGTCCCGTAGTACCGCCGTAGGCGGACGCCGGGACGACCGTGCAGGCCGAGCGGACCCAGTCGGCGACCTTCGCCGAAGGCGCGGAGGCACTGCTGCCGCCGAACCCGGCGAACCCGCCGCCGCCACCGGTACCGCTGAGCAGCACATAGTGCAACTGCCCGGTGGCGACGTCCTGCTGGACCTGGGCCAGGGTGGGCGAGGGCACCTCACCGGTGAAGCCGCCATCGGGAGCACATCCGCACCGTCCGCCATGATGTACGGCGAGGCCGTGCTCCAACTGGTGGTGGCGAAGACGTACTTGGCGCCGTCCCGGTGCCCCTCGGTGTAGCTGAGCAGGGCCTGCTGCTGGGCCGTGAGCGTCGATCCGCCGCCCGTCATCGCGGCCATCCCGCCGCCGGCGCCCCGAAGCGCCCCGCACCCGCACCCGCAGCGGAGCCGGAGCCGGAGTGTGTGCCGAAGCCCTCGCCGAAGCCTCCGGCAAAGCCGGAGCCCGCACCGGAGCCCTCGCCGAAGTGCGAGCGGAAGCCCTTGCCTCCCGCTGCGGCGAGGCCCCGGCCGCCGCCACCACCGCCGAAGCCGGAGGCCGGTCCCACCGTGCCCATGGTGTTGTGCCCGTACTGCGACTCGAACACGGACGAGGCCCACGCGGCGGGTGCGAGCAGCATCGCGGCGAGCCCGGCGATCAGCCCGGTCACCGCCACCCGGCGTCCGGTGGCCCGCCGCCCGGGCGGCCCAGCGCCAGCAGCACCAGCGCGACCACACCAAGGCCCAGCACCGTCGGGGCCAGCCACGGCAGGAAGGTCGGGTACTCCCAGGCGACCACCGCGGCCAGCCGGCGGTCGTGGCGACAGCCGCCGGGTGCCCAGGCGCGGGACCTCCGGCGCGGAAGGCCCGCCAGAACTGGGTGACCCCGGCCCCGGTCAGCGCGGCGAGCGGGACCGCGACCACGCCCATGTAGTAGGTGTGCCCGGCGACGCTGCCGGCGCTGAAGACCAGGAAGTACATGGCCAGCCAGACGCTCCAGAGCAGGTATCCGGCGCGCACGGTGTCGGTGCGCGGCCGCCGTCGCCGCCAGACCAGGCCGAGGACCGCGGCCAGGGCGGCGATCGGGTAGAGCCAGCCGACCTGTGAGGCCAGCGTGGAGCCGAACATCTTGCCCCAGCCGTTCTGGCCGCCCATCCCGCCCGCACCGGCCGCGGTGGTGCGGGCCCCGGTCCGGGCGCCGCCGAAGCCGCTCGCCCCACCCGAGCCATGCGCCCCGGAGCCGAAGCTGCCCCCACCGGAGCCGTAGCCACCCGCGCCGGAGCCGTAGCCGCCGGGGGCGCCGCTCCCGGTACCGGTGGCCGGCGTCCCGGTGGCAGCCGTGCCGCCACCGGCCGGGTAACCCCGGCGCCGGGGCCGTACCCGCCGCTGCCGACGGCGCGGTGTCCGCCCGCTCCAGCGGCAGCGTGCCCTGCCGCGCCGCCCATGCCTCCGGTCGTCGCGTCCACACTGCCGGTGTCGGCGGCGCTGATGCCGAGCGAGGAGAAACGGTTCAGGAAGTTGTAGCCCACAACCATGCTGAAGGCGGAGTTGTCGGTGGTGCCGTCCACATAGGGGCGGTCCTTGGCCGGGGTGAGGGTGACGGCCAGCATCCAGGAGGCGGAAACGGCCGCCATGACGGCACCGGCCACCGTGAGATGGATCAGTCTGCGGCGCAGCGCGGTGGGCGCGGAGACCAGGTAGACCAGGCCCAGCGCGGGCAGTACGGCCCAGGCCTCCAGCATCTTGGTCTGGAAGGCCAGCCCCACCCAGACGCCGGCCAGGATCAGCGAGCGCAGCCGGGCGTGCTGTGCGGCCCGCTGGGTGGCGTCCGCGGCCAGCAGGAGCAGCAGGGTGAAGGCGGCGTCCTCGACGGCGCTGCGGAAGAGTCCGGCGGCGACCGGAGTGGCGGTGAACGCGGCCGCCGCGATCAGCGCGGCGTTGGCCCCGGCCAGCGGCGTACCACCCGGTAGAGCACCAGCACGCTGAGGACGCCCTCGATCACCTGGGGCAGAGTCAGGGCCCACGCGTGGAAGCCGAAGATTCTCGCGGAGATCGCCTGCGGCCACAGGAAGCCGGGGATCTTGTCCAGGGTGATGCTGTTGGCGGGGTCGAAGGAGCCGAAGAAGAACGCCTTCCAGCTCTCGGTCATGCTGCGGACGGCGTCCGAGTAGAACGAGTGGTACTGGCTCTGGCCGATGCCCCAGGTGTAGAGCACGGCGGCAGCCACCGCGATGGCCAGGAGGGTGGGACGGGCGTATGCGGGCTGGCCCGCCGGGGACCGCCAGGGTGCCCGGCGGTCTCCGGCGGATGGGACGGCCGCGGGCGCGGACGCCGCGGGAAGTGCTGTTCGTAGCCATGGCACCAGCCTCGCCACGCGGCGCCCGCTGCCGCCCGAATCGGCTGCTTCTAGGGAATTCTCAGACAAAAGCAGGCGGTTTCATGGGGAATACGAACCACCTCCTATCAAGACTCTCGATTGGCCCGGCCCTGTCAAGAGCCCGGCCCGGGGCTCGCGAGGCCGGCCGACGGGGCCAGGGGCCGACGTACCGGCCATTGTCGGAGACGTCGAAGGTGTGCGCGTCGGCCGTGTCGGCGTTCGGCTCGATCAGAGCGGTCGAACGTCCGGGTTGCGGAAGGCGACGTGGCAGCAGCAGGTCGATCAGATCTTCGGACACCGTCTCCGTCCGCCCTGAGGGACCCTGTCGCCCGATTCTTGAGCACCGCCGGTCTGCGGGCGGGAGTGGGCCCGCCGTCAGACGAAGAAGGCGTTCATGCCGGCTACGTCCGACAAGAAGGTCTCGATCGACGCGATCCTGCCCTCTCGCAGTGTGCACACGGTGGTCAGGTGCTCGTCCAGGATCACGCCGTTGCGGTTCGCGGTGTTGTGCAGCGACAGGGCCATGTTGTCCCGGCTCTCCAGCAGGTGCAGCAGGGCGAAGTCGACGCCGTAGCCGGCGATCAGCCGGGCCCGCCCGACCACCTCGTCGGACCCCTCGACCCGCCCGGAGACGCGGTTGTCGCCGGGCAGCGTCCATACGCAGTCCTCGGTCAGCAGGGAGCCGATCGCGGCCCAGTCGGCGGACGTCAGCGCCCGGTGGAAGGCGGCGGCCAGGGAGATCTTCTGATTGTTGCTGTCGTTACTCATGGGCCAACCTTGGCGCGGCCCGAACCGGACCGGAAATACCGGAGTTGACGTGGGTTCATGCGTCCCGCGCATAATCACTCGTGACCACCGACGAACTGCGCTGGTTCCTGACCCTGGCCGAGACCGAGCACGTCACCGACGCCGCGGCGGTCCTGCGGATCGCGCAGCCCACACTCTCCCGAGCCCTCCAGCGGCTGGAGCGGGAGCTCGGTGCGCAACTTTTCGACCGGGACGGGCAGCGGCTGCGGCTCAACGACTGCGGACGGGTGTTCCGCCGCCACGCGCGGCGGGCGCTGGACGAGCTGGACGCGGCGCAGGACCGCATCGCCACCCTGCTGACTCCCGGGCAGGACACGCTCTGCCTGGCGTTCCTGCACTCGCTGGGCGGCTGGCTGATCCCGGAACTGCTCGGCGCCTACCGCCGCCAGGCACCGGACGCCCGCTTCACCCTGCACCAGGACGCGGCCACGCCGGTACTGGCGCTACTCCAGGACGGCACCGCCGACGCCGTGGTCACCAGCCCCCGCCCGGCGGACCCGCAGACCGGCTGGCTGGCACTGCGCGACGAGCCGCTACTGCTGGCGGTACCGGTCGGGCATCCGCTGGCGGCGCGCGACTCGGTGCGGCTGACCGAGCTCGCCCACGAGCGGTTCGTCATCATGCGGCCGGCACTGGGACTGCGCCAGGTCACCTGCGAGATCTTCCATCGGGCGGGCGTGGCCGCAGACGTGGTGGCCGAGAGCGGGGAGATCACCACCATCAAGGGACTGGTGGCCTCCGGGATCGGCGTGGCCGTGGTCCCGGCCGGCGACGGCGGCCCTCCACCGGCCGGGATCCGGCTGGTCCCACTGGCCGATCCGGACGCCTTCCGCACCATCGGCCTGGCCTGGCGCCACGACCGACCCGCCACCGCTGCGGGGCGACGCTTCCGCGCCTTCGCCAACCACTACGCGCGCACGGGCGCGACCGGCCCGGAGCCGATGCCGCAGGCGCCTGCGGGCGACGTGCCGGGAGCCATGGGCTGAGCCGGGCAGGACCGCCCGAGAGGTCACCGGCCCGAGGAGGGCGACCCCGCAGCGCACTGGCGTGCGGTGGACACCGTCCTGCGCGCAGACTGTTCCACGTTCCGGGTCCTGAGCTGGGCCACGGGCTCAACGAGCGGCAGGCACCGCTGGGTGTCCCTGCCGGCGGACACCGCCGACGGGGTCGCCCTGCCGAGCGACCCCGGGTTCCGCGCAGTGTTCGCGTACTTACCTGGAGTGGGGCACCCCGATGGCGCTGCTCCACTCCGGCCCGGATCCGCCACCGCTTCCCGACTCCCCAATACCGCACTGGGATTGGGCATCACTCCGCCGTTCCGGGGATCACGCCGCGCATGTGCGCGCCGCAGGCCGCCTGGCTGTTAGTCGATTCTTAGTGCTCTGTTGGTCCCTGCTGTCAGGCTGACGACGTCGGCCCGATCGGCCGGCGTCAACCGGACAGTGGAGGGAGATCTCAGATGAAGATCCAGGTCAAGAAGGTCGAGAAGATCAAGGCAACGTACCTCATCACCGCGCACGCGGTCTGAGGTAGGCACCGGCAGGTTGCTGGTCCGCTGTCCGGTGGGTCCCGTTACTGCTCGATGACGGGACCCACCGGGCGTCCGTCGCCGGATCGATCCGAAGTTCTGGAGGGGAACCTTGTACCCGAAGTTGAAGAACGTCGTGTGGGAGAGGTCGGATGACGAGGTTCGCATCGTCGTCGCCGAACCGATGGAGGAGATCGAGCTCTCCGACGAGACCGGGCTGCTCGAAACCTTTCTGACCCTGCTCGGTGACGGCACCCGTACAGTCGGGGAGTTGGCGAACGCGCTGTGTGACCGGACCGGATCCGAGATCAGCTCCGAGGACGTGCTGGAGAGCCTGGAGACCCTCGACGGGCTCGGTCTGCTCGTCGACGCGTCGCCCGGCGTACTGACCGGGCCGCAGCTCGAGCGGTACGCGAGCAACCTGGCGTTCTTCGGGAACTACTGCACGTTGGCGGACCGGCCTGCGGACTTCCAGCGGGCGCTGCTCGACTCGCACGTCGTGTTCCTCGGATCGGTGGCACGACTGCCGGGCTCCAGTCGCTCGCCGGCGCCGGGGTGGGCCGCATGACGCTGGTGGACTTCGACCGGGTCGAGCGCAAGAACCTGGTGCGTCAGTACGTCTACCGGGAACGGGACATCGGCCGCCCGAAGGTGGAGCGTGCCGCGGAGTGGATCGGGGAGTTCAACCCCGGGATCCAGGTCCGGGCCGTCGACACGCGCATCACCGAGCGTGCTGATATCGAAGCCCTTCTCGTAGATGCCGATCTGGTCTTCGGGACGGTCGACCAACCCGCTGAGGCCGTTCAATGGGTCAACGACGCCTGCGTCAGCCACGGGGTCCCGCACGTGAGCATGGGTGTCCAGGCGAGGTCGATCCGCTACTGGTCGGTCGATCCCGGCCGATCGGCCTGCTTCAGTTGCGCACTGGCCTCGGAGGAGGACTCCGGCGGTCCCGGTGGAGCCCCATGGGCCCGCCGCCTGCTCTTCGCCCAGGACCTCGTCAACCCCGCTACCGGACCGCTGGTCAGCCTGGTCATGGGATTTGCGGCAATGGAGGCGCTGCGCTATCTGACCGGGTTCGCTGAACCTGTCGCGGCGGGCATCATGAATACGATCGATGTGGCGACCGGTACCCGGACAGCACAGGTCTGGAATCGGCGTGAGCACTGTGAGGTCTGTGCATCAGCTCCTCCGGCGGCCGACCGCACGGCGGGGGCACCTCGCGGCCACCGACTGAAGACCGTCCATGCCTGATCCGCGTGTGCCCGCCGGGACCGGCGGGATCGCCACGGCTGACGCCGGTACCGTCGAGCCGGGCCTCACCGGGCTGACTCGCCTGACCCTCCGCCCGCTGAGCATCACTCCACACGGCGAGGACGAGATCCTGGTCGGAGGGCGGGACAGCGGCGAGTTCGTAGTCCTGCCCGGGATGGCCAGCGCCGTGCTCACCGCGCTGGCCGGTGGGCTCACGCTCGATGAAGTCGCCGTGCAGGTCCGGTCATTGACCGGCGAGGAGGTCGACGTCGTCGACTTCGCCACCGCACTCGTCGACCTCGGATTCGTCGCGCAGATCGGCGACGTCGCCATCGACATTCCAACGACGGGCCGATTGGTCACCGGGGGCAGGGTCGCCGACGTGGCCCTCGCGCTGACTCGTCCGTTCCAATCCGGCGTGGCGTGGATCTGCTACGCGCTCCTCTTCGTCCTCATCATCACGGTGCTCGCCGCAGACGGTCGGTTCAGGCCTCACGCCTCGGATCTCTTCGTTCTCAAGGACCCCATCGTCAGTATCGCGGTACTGACGCTCTGCGGTCTCGTGCTCGGCGCGATCCACGAACTCGCCCATTTCTTCGGTGCCCGGTATGAGGGCCTGCCGGCCCGGATCTCCCTTGGCGCGGGTTCCTGTTCGTTCTGCAGACAGACCTCAGCGCCGTACGAACGCTCCCACGCCGACGCAGGTTCGGCCCGCTGTTGGCCGGCATGGCCTTCGACACGCTCGCCATCGCGGTCAACCTCGCGGTCCGCGAGATCATCGCGGCGGGCTTGTGGCACGCGCCAGGACTGGCGAGGTTCCTCGCCGGGCTGGCCCTGCTGCAGATCGGCTCCTTCGCGATGCAGTTCCTGGTCTTCCTGCGCACCGATGTCTACGCGGTGATGGTTGTCGCGTTCGACTGCCTCGACCTCACCCGGGTCTCCCGTCTGCTCCTCCTGCGCCGGCTCGGTCGGCTGGCAGCGGCCCAGCAGCGGGAACTCGACAACGCAGACCGGCGTGACCTGCAGATTGCCCGCTGGTATCAGTGGCTGTTCGCAGCCGGCGTGGTCATCGGCACGGTCTACCTCTTCGCGTTCGTCATCCCCGATGCCTGGCGGACTATCAGTTGGACCGTGACGTCGATCGCCTGTCGCTCTCCCTTTGGCTTCAGGTTCTGGAGCCCTCTTCTGCGCGTCCTCGCCCTTCTGCCGATGGCGGCGCCTGCGTTCATGGCAGTCCGGGACAGACTCGCTGCCAGGTCCCACCGCACTGGCGTCGTCGCTGCCGCCGGCTCGCGAAGAGGGCGCCACGTGGCGTAGACGTGGTCCGCGACCGATCCCTGACTACGCGCCGGGCTCCCGATCAGCGCCGCAGCTGCCGCAGACACACCGAGGTCAAGGCTCTGGTCTACGTTGCCGCCTACATCCCGGACAGGGGGGGAGACTTCGGGGCACGACGTCCCTGCGGCAGCCCCGGCCGTGGTGGACAAGGTCATCCTCCAGGCGGCACAAACCGCCGGATGGAAGCGCCGGTCGTACGCCTCCCGAGACGAACGGGACGACGGGTCGGAGGGAGAGCGACGGCCAACGCGACCGGGCTGCCACCGCGCGCCGGCAGCCGGGCGGCTGCCGGGCGCGGCCCATGGCGCTCCACCCAGTTGCCTCGCGTGGCCCGCTTTGGCACGCACGTGGTGACGGCCAGGAGGAACTGAACCGGTCGGCCGGCTGTACGGGCCTCCGCGCGCAGGCATGTGACTGGGGCCTTCACGAGACCACCGCACTGGCAGGTGACAAGAGCAGTGTTGCCGCCTGCCAATGCGGTACCCGCGCAGTGTGTTCCCCGGCCTTCGGGAGCGGGGGGACGGGGACACAGTTGCGCTGATCTCACCGATCCACTGGATGGACGAGGCGGACGCTCGACTCGGCGGCCCTCGGTCTCAAGGTGCTGTCCTGGCGGAAATGACGGCCGGTGCGGTCAGGCGTTGCTGGTGTCGGTCGTTGTCGCCTCGCCGAGCATGGCGAGGGTCAGCACGTTGCCGGAGATGCCCCAGCCGCCGTCGGCGACCTCTTCGATCAGAACCATGGTGTTGTTGCGGGCACGCTCGCCGTAGATCTCGACGTACAGCTCGGTGGTGCGGGTGACGATCTCCTCCTTCTGCTTCGCAGTGAGGGTCTTCTCGAGGACCTTGAAGTTCGCGAAGGGCATGGCCGGTTGTTCCTTCTCTCAGTTGGGGCGTTACAGGGAGCTGCCTGCGGTGAGCAGGCTGTCCAGTCCGGAGGGAAGTGGGGCAGACACAGCTGATTCCTGTGGTGGGTGGGGGGGTCGGGCCGACAGCTTGCCGTCGCCCTGCGGTGTCCTCCACGATCGTCGGGTCTCCCAGCCGCAGCCAGGGCTGCGTCTACCCAGGGGATGCCACCCCCTGGCTGCGCTCCGGCGTACGAGCGATCATGGAGGGGTGAACCTTCCAGATCTCGGTGCCTTCCTCAGGACACGTCGCGACCGCATCCGCCCCGCCGAGGTCGGTCTCCCCAAGGCCCGCGCCGACGCGTCCCCGGGCTCCGCCGTGAGGAAGTCGCGCAGCTGGCAGGACTGTCGGCCGACTACTACACCGAGCTGGAACGCGGCAGCGCAAAGAACGGCGTGCAGCCCTCGGCCCAGACCCTGGCCGCCCTCGCCCGAGCCCTGCGCCTGAACTGCGACGAACGCGACCACCTGTTTCACCTGGCCGAACGGCCGATCCCGCCGTCAGCACACGGCCCATCGGCACACATACAGCCCGCGCTCCTCGGCCTCCTGGACCGGCTGTCCAACACCCCGCCCGTCTCATCACCGACCTGCACGAAACCCTGGTGCAGAACGACCTGGCCCTGACCCTGCTCGGCACCTCACCGGCACACAGCGGCCCGGCGGCCAGCTTCGTGTACCGCTGGTTCACCGACCCGCAGGCGCGCGAGATCTACCCGCACGAGGACCACCCGCACCACTCCCAGGTGTTCGTGGCGGACCTCCAGGCAGCGGCCGCCCGGCGCGGCCGCGACGCCCAGGTCACGAACATGGTCGCCGCGCTACGCCGGCGCAGCCAGGAGTTCGCAGCCCTCTGGGACACCCACGACGTCGCGGTGCGCCGCATGGACCGCAAGAGGATCGTCCACCCCATGCTCGGCGTCATCGAACTCGACTGCTACAACCTCCTCAGCGAGGACGGACGGCAACGCCTGCTGTGGTTCACCGCCCCGCCCGGAACCGCGGGAGCCGAGCAGCTGGAACTGCTGTCTGTCATAGGGACTCAGGAGCTGAGCGCCACGCAGGGCCTGGCACCGCAGAGCCTGTCCACGACGGAGTCCGGATCGCAGCACTGAAAACCATTCCGGCAAGGGACTCCGGTCATCCATGTCGTGGATCACAGGAGAGACTCTCGCCGGGGCGTGGCCAGGGCTCGGAAATGAACGTGGACAGTCGATGCGGACAGTCGATGAAGAGGAACAGGTAGCCGCGTCGAACACCCTGCTTCCGCTGGCCAGGCCGATCCGGCTCTCCGGCCACCGGCGGACTTCGACACCCTGGTGCAGGCGTACGTGCGCAAAGCACCCGACGGCGGGCGCCTGACGCAGTCGGTGCTGTTCGTCGACCGCGAGTGGGACGCGATCTGCAACGTCTCGGGCAACAGCCAAGGCGACCCGATGCGCGCGGCCTGCGCGGATCTCACCGTGGCGCGGGTGCCTGCGGGACTCCGGCTGCCGCTCGAGAGCAAGGCTCAACACACTGAAGCCATCCGCGCCTGGCTCCGCTCCAGGAATCTTCGATGAGCAGCGAGATACGGGGTCATCCGGCTCGAAGCTCCGGCAGAGCGGCGTCCTCCTGCCGGGCGGGCAACCGGCTCTGGTCCGCAGTGGCCTCCCGGACCGAGACGGCGCTGCCGGCCGCGGCGGCGGCGTGCGCGGTGGTGGCGCTGTGCCCGGTGCCGGGCCCCCAGGAGCGATCAGGAGAGCAGGGCTGCCGCTGTCAGGACCGCCGGGGCCGCTTCGGTACGGGACAAGGGTCTCCCTCCCTTGAGGTGACGGGAAATGCAGGCATGAAAATGAATGAAACAAAACACTGCACCGGTGCACCACAGCAAAGCCGAAATGACTGGGCACTGTCAAGGAATACTCCGGGTCCCGGAACCGGAAAACCCGTCCGGGCAGCCCGACTTATGCCAAGGCCGGGCATTCCCGGTAGCCTGCGGAATGTGAAACAGAATCGTGAAACATATGGCTAGACCCAGATCCGGGCAGGTGACCGTACGCGAGATAGCGGCCGAGGCGGGCGTGTCGATCGCGACCGTCTCCCGGGTCATCAACGACCACCCCGGGTGGCGGCGCCGACCCGGGAGCGGGTACGCCGGGCGCTGGAGCGGCTCTCCCCGCCCACCGCCCGGCCGGTGGCCGCACGCCCCGGCGCGGTGTACGTCTACTGCCCCTATGTGCTCACCGAGTACTTCGGTGTCATCGTCACCTCTGTCGCCGACACCCTCGCCCTGCACGGACGCCGACTGGTGCTCGGCGCCGGGCAGTCGGCGCGCGACCGCGGGGTGCCGGCCGGGCTCGCGGCGGACGAGGCCGTCGCCGGGGCGGTGCTGATCCTGCCGCCGGAACCCGGCCGGCAGATCGAGGAGTTGCGGGCCCGCGGCTTCCCGGTGGTCGTGGTCGACCCGAGGACCGCACTGCCCCGCGAAACCGCCGCTGTGTCGGCGGCCAATGCCGCCGGGGCGCGCAGTGTCACCGCGCACCTGACCGCGCTCGGGCACCGGCGCATCGGCTTCGTCGGCGGCCCGACCGAATGGCTCGCCGGGCAGTCCCGCCTGACCGGGCATGTCTCCGCGCTCGCCGAGGCCGGGACCCTGGCCGACCCGGAGCTGCGCCGCAGCGTCGAGCCGACCACCGACAACGGCTACCGGGCCGCCCGCGAACTGCTCGACCTGGCCGACCGGCCCACCGCCCTGGTCGGCTTCAACGACAAGGTCGCCGTGGGCATCCTGCGCGCCGCCCACGAGCTCGGCCTGCGCGTCCCGCAGGACCTGTCCGTCACCGGCTTCGACGACAGCGACCTCAGCCGCAGCACCCTGCCGGCGCTCACCACCGTGCGCCAGCCGCTGGAGGAGATGGGCCGGATGGCCGTCTCACTGCTCATCCGACTGCTCGACGGCCACACCGTGGACACCCTCCATGTCGAACTGGCCACCCGGCTGATCCCCCGCGACTCCACCGGTCCCGCCCCGCAGACGGGTTGAGACCCCTCGGCCGACCGAACTCATGAACGGCCGCGGCCTGCGCAACTGCGAAGCATTCGCCGTCAGCATCAACAACATCGTCACCTCAACGGGCTGCCGTGGGCACGCCCTCCGCGCAGGCGTTGCCACCTCAGCCGGGTCTGCCACCGGTTCCCCTGGTGGATATCAACTCGATTCATTGAAGCGCGAATTCGGCGACAGCGTATGTTCTGACTACGCCGCCAACACGTGATAGCGAAGCCATCTCGGCGCCGTCGGGGGCAGCAGCGGCAAGCCCATCCGCAACGCCGGGGCAGCACGGGCATGCGCGGCATCCGGCGTCCGCGACGCCTGGCCGTGCCCCGCGCTTGCAGCGGCTTGTGGAACTCCTTGACGGAACCCAGCAGGTAGGCGGGCACGGCGAGTTCGGGCGGGCCTCGTCGCCGTCCCAGCCGGGCGCACGGAACCCGGTCGGCCTGGTCGGCGAAGGCGGCGTGGGCGGGGGTGGGCGAGGGTGGGCAACTGAGGCGGGTTCTCCCGGCAGAAGCCCATGCAGGCCCACGCGCGAGCGGCGTGCGGCGTCATCGAGAACCCGGCCTCGTCGGCGAAACCGTGTGCGACGGACCTCAGTTCCGACACCGCCTCCGGCTTCGCGGACAACTTGTCGCTGACCTCGGGCAACGACGACACGGACCCCTTCGCGGTCGGTTCCACTTCGCCTCATGCCACGCACCCGCCGCCACCACTGCACCGAGCGCACACGCACGCGCAGTACTTAAGTCTTATCCGGCCGACCCCGAGGGTCCACCAGATCAATCCGGCAAACTCGACCGGCAACGTTGCCGGAAGAGCGGCCGCGCAGCGCAATCAAACAGGCACTTCGTGCTACGACTTCAACGACCCGGCTTGATTCGGCCGCTCAGGGCCGATATTGCGCCACTCCACAGCGATGCCCGGCATCGGCTCCTTATACCAATATAAACGTCACAGATCTATATCTTCATTTCGGGCTCACATGTAATACTCTGTCACTGGCCGCACCGGAAGCCGCGCACGAGGCTGATTCCCATCCCATGAAGGTTTCTGACTGATCATCAGCATTGAACCCTTGACCACAGCCGGAGGTGCCACGTTGGCTGCAGAGCATGCAGTGCAATTCAATGTCCTTGGACCGTTGGCTGCTTGGTCGCACGGCGGTCCAGTCAACCTGGGCTCGGCTCGCCAACGAGCAGTACTGTCAGCACTTCTCCTCACGCCCGGTCAGCCGCTGCCCACGGAGCAGCTCGCCGAGGCCGTCTGGCCGAGGAAGGCGCCCAACGAGGCGACGGCGAACCTGCACAGCTACGTGTCCAATCTCAGACGGGCACTGGAGCCGAGCCAGCCACCACGTAATCGGAATACCTATCTCCGCCGCGAGTCGGCGGGGTATGTCCTGACCGTGGAGCCGGAGAGCATCGACGCCACCCACTTCGAGCGGCTACTGCACGACGGGAGACGTCTTCTCCAGACGGGCCTGCACCACCAGGCCGTGCTGACGCTCGAAAGCGCCCTCGCGCTCTGGCGGGGCTGCGCCTATCCGGAGGTGGGTGACTTCACCCTCGGCGTGCAGGTCGCAGCCCGGCTGGAGGAGCTCCGGCTGCTGGCCCAGGAGAGCCTGTGGGAGGCCAGGCTGGCCGAGGAACACGATGTCTCCGTGATCGCGGCCGAGCTGCCCGCCCTGAGCCGGAAGTTCCCCACCCGCGAGCGCTTGAGCTGGCTGCTGATGAAGGCCCTGTACCGATCCGGACGGCGGGCCGAGGCGATCGATGCGTACCACCGCACCCGGAGGACGCTGGCAGAGGAGTATGGCGTCGACCCGGGAGCGGAGTTGCAGGAGCTGTTCGGCTCGATACTCCGTGGGGAGACCGTCGCCGGATAGGAGCATGCCGGCCCTCGGCGGGCCCCGGTGCAGGCCTCCCGGGCCGCCGGCCGGAGGGCGTCAGCTTCCCGCCCGGATGCGGTCGATCCGCTGGATGCCGCCGTGGGCAGGCGCGGTGGGCGGGCGCGGTGGGCGGGCGCGGTGGGCGGGCGGGCCCGGCGTCGGGAATCGACGTTCGGAGTGGCCCCCGCTCGCCCCTGCCGCCGCAGCCCGGCCATGGGCGCCACCCGCGCTCCGGGCTGTCCCGGCCGATTTGAAGTTGAAGGAACAACCACTCGCCGTAAACCCGGCGACGGCCGGGCCACCGAGCGCGGAGCGGCAGAGTTCCCGCACGATCCGCCGGAGATCGCATCGACCCGGAGCGCCTGCAAGGCATATGCCGCGGCGTCCGCATCAGCCGCCACCTGCTGGTTCACCGATCGCTCCAAGTTGCCGCCAAGTCGGCTCCAAGTGGCCGCCAAGAGCGCCCTGGCACAGTAGGCGGCATCGAGCGGGGGAATGAAGCAAGGCGGTACAACGCCGCCCTCCTGCATCGGGAGTAGACCGACCGCAGTCGCGTGTGAAGCCTCGATGGATCGCGGAACAGACCCTGGCCCGGTTCCCCGGGCGCCCCGGGGCGTACTGCTGTCGTCAACGGGTGGCATCGCAGGGGGCATCCGGCGGTGATTCGAGGCCCCATCAGCTCACAGGACCCGGTGAGCACCAACTGAAGTACGTCGCCAGGTGTCCGGCGAGCGGACGAGTCGATGAAGAAAGCCGAGTACGCCGTGTCCCAGTCGAGTGGTGAGGACGACCTGATCGCGGTCGTCGGTGTGTCCCTGCATGAGCGGCCCCAGGACGCGGTCGCGCTGGCTGCGGACCCCGGATTTCTCGGCATCGCGCCCGCCGAGGCAGCCCTGCTGGACCCCTGTCACTGGTCGACCCTGGAACTGGGCTGGACGGCCCTGGAGCACGCGGGAATCGTCCCCGACAGTCTCCGTGGGACCCGGACCGCCGTCTTTCTCTCCGCGGCGACGGCCGGCGACCTCGCGGAGCGGGTCTGCGCCGTACTGGGCCTGACCGGCCCCAGCGCCACGCTCCACCACGCCCAGCTCTCGGCCCACGCGGCCGTCGCGATGGCGGCCGGGGCCCTGCTGCGCGGTGAGGCCGACCTCGCCATCGCGGGAGCCGTGGAACCGGGGGCCGCGACAGACCGCGCCGACACCTGCGAGGGCGGTTTCGTCGTCGTCCTCCGGCGCCAGTCGCAGGCGCTGCGCTCAGGGGACCGGATCCTGGGTCTGCTCCCGGGCACGCCCACCGACGCCGCGGGAGACTCACCGAGCCGCCCGGCCGGGGCCGGCGCCGCTGGTGTGCTCGCACTGCTCGGCGCCATGGCCGCAACGGACCACGGTGCCGCTGCGGCCGGGGGGCCGCAGCGGCCGCCGCTGTTCCGGTCGTCGCCACGCCGCTCACCCCGCTGGTGCTCTCGGCCGGCAACGAAGCCGCTCTGCAGGCCCGGGCCGGGGCGCTGGCGGCACATCTGGAGTCCCGTCCCGATCTCGCACTCGCCGACGTCGCGCTGTCACTGGCGACACCCGGTCCGTGTTCGCGCGGCGCGCCGTGCTGCTGGCCGAGGACCGCGCGCAGGCCTTACGCGGTCTGCGTGCCCTGGCCGAAGGCGGGTTCGCGCCGATGGCGTTCCGCGGCCCGCCCGATGCTGCCGCTGCGAAGGCCGCGGGTGAGCCGGGGAGCCGGGCGGTCTTCGTCTTTCCCGGCCAGGGATCGCAGTGGCCGGGCATGGCACTGGACCTGCTGGACTCCTCCGAGGTCTTCCGTGAGCGGATGCAGGCCTGCGCCGAGGCGCTGGCACCCCACGTTCCGTGGTCGCTGCACGACGTTCTGCGCGGCGCCCCCGGCGCACCCGCACTGGAGGCGGTCGACGTCGTCCAGCCGGTGCTGTTCGCGGTGATGGTGTCGCTCGCCGCGGTCTGGCGTGCCTGCGGCGTGGAACCCGCCGCGGTGGTGGGCGCCAGTCTGGGTGAGATCGCAGCCGCGCACGTGGCCGGTGCGCTCGGCCTGGAGGACGCCGCCAGGGTGGTGGCGCTCTGGAGCAGGGGGCAGGCCGCGGGGGCCGGTCTCGGCGACCTCGCCTCTGCCGTCATGACCCGGGAGGAGTTGGCACCCCGGCTGCTCCGCCGTCCGGGCCGGCTGTCCTTCGCCGGTGCCAACGGGCCGCGCTCCGTGCTCTTCAGCGGCGAAGCGGCGGCGGTCGCCGAGTTGCTGGACGAGCTGAAGGCCGCGGGTTTCCGGGCCCGGAAGCTCAGCAACGGCCTGGCCGCGCACTCCCCCGACCTGCCCATGGACGCCGAACTGCTCATCAGCGGACTCGCCCCGGTCACCCCCCCACGTCGCCGGTGCCCTTCTACTCCTCCCTCACCGGAGGGCTGCTGGACACCGCTGGCTGGACGGCGCGTACTGGCACCGCAACATCACCCGGGAGATCCGCTTCGAGAGGCCACCCGCGCCCTGCTGGCCGCCGGACACCGAACGTTTCTGGAGGTCAGCCCGCATCCGGTACTGGTCGCGGGGGTCCAGGAGACCCTGGAGGGGACCGGCCCGGATGCCCGGGCGTCCGTGCTGGGGTCGCTGCGCCGCGACCAGGACGGGCCGGCCCTGCTGCTCGCGGCGATGGCCGAGCTGCATGTCCGCGGCGTGGCAGTGGACTGGGAGGCCGTCCTCGCCGGCTCCGGTGCCCGCCGGGTGGAGCTGCCCACCTACCCGTTCCGGGCGCACGCCGAGGGCCTGCCGGCCGGGCGCGGCGGCCCGGCCGCCCGCCGGGATCCGGTCGGCACCCCGTTCGGACAGCGGCTCTCCGCCCTCGCCGAGGCCGATCAGCGCGCTCGGCTGGATCTGATCCGCACCCAGCTCCTCGGTGTGCTCGGCCCCGGCGCGGCGAGCGGCATGGCGACGCACCGTCCGTTCCGGGAGCTGGGGCTGGAGTCGGTCACGGCGGTGGAGCTGCGCACCCGGCTGGCGGAGGCGACCGGCCTGGCCCTGCCGATGACCCTGCTCTTCGACCACCCCACCGTCGGCTCGCTGGTGCAGCGCCTCCGGTCGGAACTGCTCGGCCTGCACAGCAGCACGGACGACGAGCCGGTCGCGGCCGTCCGAACCGTGGACGAGGAGCCGATCGCCATCATCGCGATGGGCTGCCGGCTCCCCGGGGACATCCGCACGCCGGAGGAGCTCTGGCAGTGCGCCGACGAGGGCCGGGACGCGGTCTCGCCGTTTCCCTCGAACCGCGGCTGGGACACGGAAGCGCTCTACGCCGCCGATCCGGACCGCCCCGGCGGCACGTACACCCGCGAGGGCGGCTTCCTCCACGACGCCGACCTGTTCGACGCCGACTTCTTCGGGATCAGCCCGCGGGAGGCGCTGGCGATGGACCCGCAGCAGCGGCTGCTGCTGGAGACCTCCTGGGAGGCCTTCGAGCGGGCCGGGATCGACCCGGCCACCCTGCGCGGCAGCCGCACCGGCGTCTTCGTCGGCGCCATGAGCCAGGACTACGGCCCGCGCATGCACGAGGCGCGCGGCGGCGTCGAGGGCTATGTACTCACCGGCGGCTCGGTGAGCGTCGCCTCGGGCCGGATCTCGTACACCTTCGGGCTGGAGGGCCCGGCGATCACGGTGGACACCGCCTGCTCCTCCTCGCTGGTGGCCATGCACCTGGCCGTCCAGTCGCTGCGCCGCGGCGAGTCCGCCCTGGCCCTGGCCGGCGGCGCCGCCGTGATGGCCGCCCCGGGCATGTTCGTCGAGTTCAGCCGCCAGCGCGGACTGGCCCCCGACGGCCGCTGCAAAGCCTTCGCCGCCGCCGCCGACGGCACCGGCTGGGGCGAAGGCGTCGGCGTCCTGCTCCTGGAACGGCTCTCCGACGCCCAACGCAACAACCACCCGTCCTCGCCCTCGTCCGCGGCACCGCCGTCAACCAGGACGGCGCCAGCAACGGCCTCACCGCCCCCAACGGCCCCTCACAACAACGAGTCATCCGCCAGGCGCTGGCCGATGCCCGGCTGGCCGGCCACCAGATCGACGCCGTCGAAGCCCATGGCACCGGCACCAGGCTGGGCGACCCGATCGAGGCTCAGGCCCTGCTGGCCACCTACGGCCAGGACCGGCCCGCCGAACAGCCGCTGTGGCTCGGCTCGCTGAAGTCCAACATCGGGCACACCCAGGCGGCGGCAGGCGTCGCCGGGGTGATCAAGATGGTGCTGGCCATGCGGCACGAGCGGCTGCCGCGCACCCTGCACGTCGACGAACCCACCCCGCACGTCGACTGGTCCACCGGCGCGGTGCAACTGCTGACCGAGGAACAGCAGTGGCCCCGCCACCAGGACCGTCCCCGCCGCGCCGGAGTGTCCTCCTTCGGCGTCAGCGGCACCAACGCACACGCGATCCTGGAGGAAGCGCCCACCGGCACTGCCTTCGCCCGGAAGCCGAACCCGCCCAGCCGGTGGTGTCCTGGCCGTTCTCCGCACGGAGCGAGCAGGCGCTGCGCGCCCAGGCCGCGCAGCTGCGGGACGCTGTCGCGGCCCACCCGGGGTGGACCCCGGCCGGGGTGGCCCGGGCGCTGGTGACGGGCCGGCCGACGTTCGAGCACCGCGCGGTGGCCATCGGCGCCGACCGGGACGAACTTCTGTCCGCAGTAGCCGCGTTGGCAGCGGGCGAGGCCTCCCCCGGCGTGGTCACCGGCACCAGTCACGGCGACAACCGCAGCGTCTTCGTCTTCCCCGGCCAGGGCTCCCAGTGGCCCGGCATGGGCCGCGAACTCCTGGACACCGCACCGGTCTTCGCCCAGTCCATCGCCGACTGCGAAGCAGCACTGAGCCCCCACGTCGACTGGTCCCTGACCGACGTCCTGCGCGAAACACCCGGAGCCCCCGGCCTCGACCGCGTCGACGTCGTCCAACCCGCCCTGTTCGCCGTCATGGTCTCCCTCGCCCGCCTCTGGCAGTCCCACGGCATCCACCCCACCGCCGTCATCGGCCACTCCCAAGGCGAAATCGCCGCAGCTCACATCGCCGGAGCCCTCACCCTGGACGACGCCGCCCAGATCAGCGCCCTGCGCAGCCAAGCCCTGCTCCCCCTCGCGGGCCACGGCGGCATGACCGCCGTCGCCACCACCCACGAGCACGCCACCATCCTGATCAAGCCCTGGGGCGACCAACTCTCCATCGCCTCCATCAACGGCCCCCACTCGACCGTCGTCGCCGGGACCCCCGCCGCCCTCGACGAACTCCACAGCCACTGCGAGGAACAGGCAATACGCGCCCGACGCATCCCCGTCGACTACGCCTCGCACTCCCCTCAAATCGAAACCATCCGCACCCAAATCCTCGCCGCCACCAACGGAATCATTCCCCGTCCCACCACCATCCCCTTCTATTCCACCGTCACCACCACACCCCTCGACGGCACTCAACTCAACGCCGAATACTGGTACACAAACCTCCGTCAAACCGTCCACTTCCAACCCACCATCCACACCCTTCTCACCCACAACCACAACCACTTCGTCGAAGCCACCCCCCATCCAGTCCTCACCCCCGCCATCGAGGAATTCCTCGACACCACCACCATCACCGCAACCACCCACGGCACGCTCCGCCGCAACAACGGCACGCCTGCCCAGTTCCACACCAACCTCGCCACCGCCTGGACCCACGGCGCCCCCGTCACCTGGCCCACCACCGGAGCCGACACCGACCCCGGCGACCTGCCCACCTACCCCTTCCAACGCCAACGCTTCTGGCTCGACGCCCCCACCACCACCAGCGACGTACGCACCGCCGGACTCGACACCACCCACCCCCTGCTCGCCGCCGGCACCACCCTCGCCAACGACGACACAACCCTCTTCACCACCCGACTCTCCCTCCACACCCACCCCTGGCTCGCCGACCACACCGTCTGGGGAACCACCATCATCCCCGGAACCGCCTTCGTCGAACTCGCCCTCCACGCCGCCCACCAACTCCACCACCCACACCTCGAAGAACTCACCCTCCACACCCCACTCACCTCCCCCCACACCAACCCATCCGCCTCCAAATCCACATCAACACCCCCGACACCAACGGACGACGCCCCCTCACCATCCACTCCACCCCGACACCACCGACACCAACCAACCCCCCACCTGGACCTGCCACGCCACCGGCACCCTCACCACCGACACACCGGTGCCCGCCGCCCACGCGTGGCCTTCCCGCGATGCGGCGCTGACCCCGGCCGAGGCCACCTACGGGCAGCTGGCGGACGTCGGGTTCGAGTACGGCCCGGCATTCCAGGGACTGCGGTCCCAGGGACGGGACGCGGCCGGGATCGTCGCCGAGGTCCGGCTGCCGGAGGAACTGCATGCGGACGCCGCCCGCTTCGGGCTGCACCCCGCCCTGCTCGACGCGGCCCTGCACGCCTGTCTGCTCCAGGGCACCGACCACGTCCGGCTGCCGTTCTCGTGGGCGGGTGTCACCCTGCATGCGACCGGCGCCACCGCGCTGCGCGTCCGGCTGACACCGACCGGGCCGGACAGCGTGGCCATCACCGCCACCGACGAGGCCGGGCAGCCGGTCGTCTCGGTCGACTCGCTGACGCTGCGGGCGGTCACCCCGAGCAGTTCAACGCCGCTACCCACGGCTCCCACGACCCGCTGTACCAGGTGGACTGGATCCCGCTGCCCTCTGCTCCGGTCGGGGAGCCCGCACCGGCCGCCGACCGCACCGCCCTGCTCGGCGGCGACGACCTGGCGCCGGGCAGCGGTACGCCCCGGTACGCCGGTCTCGCGGAGCTGGTCGCCGCCGTCGCGACCGGCACCCCGGCGCCGGACACCGTGCTGCTCCCCTGCCTCCCGCTCTCCGGGGCCCTGGCCGGGCCGGGGTGGTCGAGGCGGTCCATGCGGCGGCCCGACGGGCACTGGAGGCCGTGCAGGGCTGGTTGGCGGAGGAGCGGCTCGCCTCCTCCCGGCTGGTGCTGGTGACCCGCGCGCGGTGGCGGCCGGTCCCGGCGAGGCGGTCAGCGACCTGGTCCACGCGTCGCTGTGGGGCCTGGTACGGTCCGCGCAGTCGGAGAACCCGGCCGCCTGGTGCTGGCCGACCTGGACGGCGGCGCGGACGCGTACTCCGCACTGATCCGGGCGCTCGCCTCCTCGGAGACTCAACTCGCCGTCCGCTCCGGCCGGGCGTCCGCCGCCAGGCTGGCCGTGGCCGAGCCCGGCAACGGCAACAGCGCCGACGACGACGGCCGGCGCGCCCTCGACGGCACCGGCACGGTGATGGTCACCGGTGGCACGGGCCTGCTCGGCGGCCTGCTCGCCCGGCACCTGGTCACCGAGTACGGGGTGCGGCACCTGCTGCTGCTCAGCCGCCGCGGCCCCGCCGCCGAAGGCGCAGCCGAACTCCACGCCCAACTCACCGCCCTGGGCGCCGAAGTCACCATCACCGCCTGCGACGCCGCCGACCGCGACGCCCTCGCCACCACCCCACCGCCATCCCCACCGAACACCCACTCACCGGCGTCATCCACGCCGCAGGCACCTCGACGACGGCATCCTCACCTCACTCACCCCCAACGACTCGCCGCCGTCATGCGCCCCAAAGTCGACGCCGCCTGGAACCTCCACGAACTCACCCGCGAAACCAAACCCGCCCTGTTCATCCTGTTCTCGTCGGCCGCCGGGGTACTCGGCCAGGCCGGGCAGGCGAGTTACTCCGCAGCGAACGCCTTCCTGGACGCCCTCGCGACTCACCGGCACGCCCAGGGCCTGTCCGGCCTCGCCCTCGCCTGGGGCCTGTGGGCGGAAGCCGGCGGGATGACCCGGCACCTGGACGAGGCCGATCTGCACCGGCTCAGCCGCACCGGCCTGTCCCCGATGCCGTCCGAACAGGGACTCAAGCTGTTCGACGCCGCCTTGGACGCCGGCCGGGCGGTGCTGGTGCCTGCCAGGCTGGACACCCAGGCCCTGCGCGCGCAGTCCGCGCTGCCGCCGCTGCTGCGCGGGCTGATCCGGACGCAACCGCGCCAGGTCGCCTCCACCGCCGGTGAATTGACGATCAGTCAGAAGATCGTGGAACTGCCGCCTGCCGAACGGGCCGGGCTCTGTTCGACCTGGTCCGCGGCCAGGTCGCGGCGGTCCTCGGCTATGCGGAACCTAGCCGGGTCGACACCGAACGCGGCTTCCTGGAACTCGGCTTCGACTCCCTCACCGCGCTCGAACTGCGCAACCGGCTCGGCACCGACGCCGGGCAGCGCCTGCCTGCCACGCTCATCTTCGATCATCCCACTCCGGCCGCGGTCGCCCGCTTCCTGGAGACCGCGCTCTTCCCCTCGGCCGAAGCCCCCTCGGAAGCCGGGGCCGAACCCGACGAGGCGGAGTTCCACCGCGCCCTCGCCGCGATCCCGCTGGCCCGCTTCCGGGAAGCCGGGCTGGTGCGGACCCTGCTGCAACTCGCCGAATCCGTCGACGAGCCCCCTGTCGCGGCCGAGGCCGAGGACCACGGCGGTGCGCTGGACACGATGGACCTGGACGACCTGATCCGGGTCGCCCTCGGTGACAACTGACCGCCCATTCACAGAGGTTCGGAGTATTTCGATGACCGCGTCGAGTGAAGAAGTCGTCAAGGCGCTGCGGGCCTCGCTCAAGGAGGCCGAGCTGCTGCGGCAGCGGAACCGCGCGCTGACTGCGGCGGCGTCCGAGCCGATCGCCATCACGGGTATGGCATGCCGCTACCCGGGAGGCGTCAACTCCCCGGAAGAGCTCTGGCAGTTGGTTGCGAGCGGGCGCGATGCGATCTCCGACTTCCCCGAGGACCGCGGCTGGGATGTGGCGGCGCTCTACGACCCGGACCCCGATGCCGTCGGGAAGACCTACACCCGGTCCGGCGGGTTCCTGCGCGATGCCGCGCTGTTCGACGCCGACTTCTTCGGCATCAGCCCACGCGAGGCACAGGCGATGCACCCGCACCAGCGGCTGCTGCTGGAGACCGCCTGGGAAGCCTTCGAACGGGCCGGGATCGACCCGGTCTCGGTCCGCGGCAGCCGGACCGGCGTGTTCGCCGGGGTGATGCACCAGGACTACGCCTCCCGGCTGCGCAAGGCCCCCGACGGCCTTGAGGGCTATCTGATGACCGGCAGCCTCGGCAGTGTGGTCTCCGGCCGAATCGCCTACACGCTCGGCCTGGAAGGCCCAGCGGTGACCGTGGACACCGCGTGCTCGTCCTCGCTGGTGGCGCTGCACCAGGCAGCCCAGGCGCTGCGGCAGGGCGAGTGCTCGATGGCCCTCGTCGGCGGTGTCACCGTGATGACCTCACCGGTGGGATTCGTCGAGTTCAGCCGCCAGCGCGCGCTCTCCACCGACGGCCGGTGCAGGTCCTTCGCCGCCTCGGCGAGCGGTACCGGCTGGGCCGAGGGCGCGGGCGTGCTGCTCCTGGAGCGGCTCTCCGACGCCCGCAGCAACGGGCATCAGGTACTCGCCGTCGTCCGCGGCTCGGCCGTCAACCAGGACGGAAGCAGTAGCGGCTTCTCCGCGCCGAACGGCCCGGCGCAGCAGCGGGTCATCCGACAGGCGCTGAAGAACGCCCAGTTGACCGCCGCCGAGGTCGACGCGGTGGAGGCGCACGGGACGGGAACCAAACTGGGTGACCCGATCGAGGCGCAGGCCCTGCTCGCCACCTACGGCCAGCACCGGCCCGCCGAACGCCCGCTCTGGCTCGGCTCGTTGAAGTCCAACATCGGCCACACCCAGGCCGCCGCCGGCGTCGGCGGCATCATCAAGATGGTGCTGGCACTGCGCAACGGCGTACTGCCGCGCACCCTGCACGTGGACGAACCCACCCCGCACGTGGACTGGTCCACCGGCGCGGTCTCGCTGCTGACCGAACAGCAGGAGTGGCCGGCCGGGGAGCGGCCGCGCCGGGCCGCCGTCTCCTCGTTCGGGATCAGTGGGACCAACGCGCATGTGATCCTGGAGGAGGCGCCCGCGGAGCAGGCGTCTCCCGTGGCGGCCGCGCCCGCCGTGCCGGTGGTGTCGTGGACGCTCTCCGCCCGCACCGAGCAGGCCCTGCGCGCCCAGGCCGGGCAACTCGCCGACCACCTGCGCACCCGTCCCGACACCGACCTCCACGCCACCGCCCACACCCTGCGCACCGGCCGCGCCACTCACGACCACCGCGCCGTCGTCCTGGGCGGTGACGGGAGGAACTCCTCGCCGGGGTAACGGCGTTGGCAGCGGGTACGGCCTCCCCCTCGGTGGTGACCGGGCAACGTGACGGCGCCTACGACCGGCCGGTGTTCGTCTTCCCCGGCCAGGGCTCGCAATGGCCCGGCATGGCACGCGAACTCCTGGACACCGCACCGGTCTTCGCCCAGTCCATCGCCGACTGCGAAGCAGCACTGAGCCCCCACGTCGACTGGTCCCTGACCGGCGTCCTGCGCGAAACACCCGGAGCCCCCGGCCTCGACCGCGTCGACGTCGTCCAACCCGCCCTGTTCGCCGTCATGGTCTCCCTCGCCCGCCTGTGGCAGTCACTCGGTGTCCAGCCCAGTGCCGTCATCGGCCACTCCCAGGGCGAGATCGCCGCCGCCGTCGTCGCCGGAGCCCTCACCCTCGACGACGCCGCCCGCATCGCCGCCCTGCGCAGCCAAGCCCTGCACATCATCACCGGCCACGGCGGCATGGCCTCCCTTCCCCTCGACGCGGACCGGACGCGGGCCCTGCTCGCCCGCTGGGACGGCCGCCTCCACATCGCCGCCCACAACAGCCCCCACACCACCGTCATCGCCGGCGACGCCACCGCCCTCGACGAACTCCTCGAACACCTCACCACCCAGGACATCCGCGCCCGCCGCATCGACGTCGACTACGCCTCACACACCCCCCACGTCGAAGCCATCAAGGACCACCTCGCCCAAGCCCTCGCCCCGATCACCCCCGCACCGGCGACATCCCCTCTACTCCACCGTCACCGGCACCCCACCGACGGCACCCAACTAAACGCCGACTACTGGTACACCAACCTACGACAGCCCGTCCAGCTCACCACAGCCGTCCGAGCCGCACTCAACGACGGACACACCACCTACATCGAGTGCAGCCCCCACCCCGTCCTCACCCCGCCCTCGAAGAAACCCTCGACACCACCACCCCACCCTCACCACCGGCACCCTCCGCCGCAACGAAGGCAACTGGACCCGGCTCCTCACCTCCGCCGCCCACCTGCACACCCACGGCATCGCCGTCAGCTGGCCCGGCACCGGCAGCGGGACCGCCGCCGATCTGCCCACCTACCCCTTCCAGCGCCAACGCTTCTGGCTCGACGCCCCCGCGGCCGACTCCTCGGCTGTGGAGCCGGCGCCGTCCGACGGCGCAGACGCCAGATTCTGGGCGGCCGTCGAGGACCAGGACGCCGCCGCTCTGGCCGCGGCCCTGAACGTCGAGGACGAGGCTCGGCAGTCGTCGCTGACCTCGCTGCTGCCGGCCCTGTCGTCCTGGCGCCGACAGAGCCTGGACGAGTCGGCGGTGGACGGCTGGCGCTACCGGATCGCGTGGCACCCGGTGCCCGAGCCCTCGGGCACGCCGTTGTCGGGGACGTGGCTGCTGGCTGTCCCGGCGGGTCACCGCGACAGTCCCTGGGTGGCTGGAGCGGTCCGCGCGCTCGGTGACCGGGGAGTTCGGGTCGTGCCGATGGAACCGACCGGGGCCGACGCGGACCGGACCGTGCTGGCTGCGCTGCTCCGCGAGGCGCTCGCCGACCCGCAGGATGCCGAGCCCATCGACCAGCCCGCCGGGGTGCTGTCGTTCCTGGCCCTCGACTCGCAGGCGCACGAACGGCATCCCGCGCTGCCGACCGGGCTGGCGCTGACCCTTGCCCTGGTCCAGGCAATGAGCGACCTCCAGTGGCAGACGCCGCTGTGGTGCGCCACCCGTGGTGCGGTTTCGACCGGCACGTCCGACGCCCCCGCCGATCCGGTGCAGGCGCAGATCTGGGGACTGGGCCGCGTCGTCGCGCTGGAGCAGCCGCACCTGTGGGGCGGCCTGGTGGACCTGCCCGTGGACGCGGACGAGCAGGCGTTCGGCATGCTCGCCGGGATCCTGGCCGGGTCGTCCGGCGAGGACCAGGTGGCCCTGCGGTCCTCCGGTCCGGTCGCCCGGCGCATGGTGAAAGCTCCGCTGGGCGCGGCCCGCCCGGTACGCCGTTGGCGGCCGCGGGGCACCGTACTGGTGACCGGCGGTACGGGCAGCCTCGGCCCCCGGCTCGCGCGCTGGCTGGCCGCCAACGGCGCCGAGCACCTCGTGCTGGTGAGCCGCTCGGGACCGAACGCCCCCGGCGCGGCCGAGCTGGTGGCCGAACTCGCCGCGCAAGGTGTCCCGGTGGACGTGGCCTCCTGCGACGTGGCCGACCGCGGTGCCGTGGCGGAGCTGCTCGCGGAGCTGCGGGACGCCGGGCACACTGTCCGGGCCGTCCTGCACACGGCGGCCTTCATCGAGCTGACCTCGGTCGTCACCACGACGCTGGAGAGCCTCGGCTCCGTGCTGGCCGCGAAGGTCGACGGCGCCGGGCACCTCGCCGAACTGCTCGACCCCGAGGAGCTGGACGCCTTCGTCCTCTTCTCCTCCATCGCCGCCTTCTGGGGCAGCGGGGACCATGCGGCCTACGCGGCGGCGAACGCCGCCCTGGACGCGCTGGCCGAGACCGGCCGGGCCCGCGGTCTGCCGATGACATCCGTGGCCTGGGCGTCTGGGAGGACGCCATGAACACCTGGAAGAACCTCGGCGACCTCGACGTCGACCGGACCAGGCAGCGCGTCCAGCGGCAGGGCCTGCCGCTGATGCGGCCCGAGCTGGCCATCGCCGCCCTCCAGCAGGCGCTGGACCACGACGACACGTTCGTGGCCGTGGCCGAGATCGACTGGGAACGTTTCGTCCCGCTGTTCACTTCGCTGCGCCCCAGCCCGCTGCTCGCCGAACTGCCGGACGCCAGGCGGATTCTGGAGCGGACCAAGCTCCGTTCCGACACCCCCGGCACCGACGTGCAGAGCGAACTGCAAGGCCGTCTGGCGGGGTTGTCCGACGGCGACCAGCTACGGCTGCTGGCCGATCTCGTCGCCCAGCACGCGGTCGCCGTCCTCGGCCACGCCACGACCGAGGCGATCCGTCCCGAACGGGCCTTCAAGGAACTGGGATTCGACTCGCTCACGGCCGTCGAACTGCGCAACCGGCTGGCGACCGCCACCGGCCTGCGGCTGCCCGCGACGCTGATCTTCGACTACCCGACCCCGGCCGCCCTGGCGGCCCAACTGCACGCGCAGGCCGTGCCTTCGGGGACGGCCACGGCCACGGCCGCCGCGCCCCGCCTCCCGCCGACGCGGAGCCGGCGGCGCAGGACGACGCGATCGCCATCGTCGGCATGGGCTGCCGCCTCCCCGGCGGCATCGCCTCCCCGAGGACCTCTGGCGGCTGCTCGCGGCCGGCGGGACGCTGTCTCGAACGTCCCCGCCCAGCGCGGCTGGAGCCCGGACGGGCAGCTCGGCGCCCACCCCGACGACCACCGTCCGGCGTACCAGGGCGGCTTCGTCGAGGACGTCGACCTGTTCGACGCCGACTTCTTCGGGATCAGCCCGCGTGAGGCGCTGGCGATGGACCCGCAGCAGCGGCTGCTGCTGGAGACCTCCTGGAGGCCTTCGAGCGGGCCGGCATCGATCTGACCGCGCTGCGCCGGCAGCCAGGTCGCGCGCCTTCATCGGCGCCATGTCGCACGGGTACGGTGTCCAGTCGAGCCAGGCGGCCGCGGCCGTCCAGGACTACGTCATCACCGGTGGCATCACCAGCGTCATCTCGGGCCGGATCTGCTACGCCTTCGGCCTGAGGGTCCGGCGATCACGGTGGACACCGCCTGCTCCTCCTCACTGGTGGCCCTGCACCTGGCCGTTCAGTCGCTGCGCCGCGGCGAGTCCACCATGGCCCTGGCCGGCGGCGCTGTGGTGATGCCCACGCCGGAGGCCTTCATCGGCTTCAGCCGGATGGGCGCACTGTCCGAGAGCAGCCGCTGCAAGGCGTTCGCCGACGGCGCGGACGGCTTCGGCCTGGCCGAAGGCGTCGGTGTGGTACTGCTGGAGCGGCTGTCCGACGCACAGCGCAACAACCACCCCGTCCTCGCAGTCGTCCGCGGCACCGCCGTCAACCAGGACGGTGCCAGCAACGGACTCGCCGCCCCCAACGGCCCCTCACAACAACGAGTCATCCGCCAGGCCCTCGCCGACGCACGGCTCGCCGGGCACCAGATCGACGCCGTCGAAGCCCATGGCACCGGCACCAGGCTGGGCGACCCGATCGAAGCCCAGGCCCTGCTCGCCACCTACGGCCAGGACCGGCCCGCCGAACAGCCGCTGTGGCTCGGCGCACTGAAGTCCAACATCGGCCACACCCAGGCGGCGGCAGGCGTCGCGGGTGTCATCAAGATGGTGCTGGCCATGCAACACGAACAGCTGCCGCGCACCCTGCACGTCGACGAACCCACCCCGCACGTCGACTGGTCCACCGGCGCGGTACAACTGCTGACCGAGGAACAGCACTGGCCCCGCCACCAGGACCGCGCCCGCCGCGCCGGAGTGTCCGCCTTCGGCATCAGCGGCACCAACGCACACGTCATCCTCGAAGAGGCACCCGCAGCGAGCACCCGGACGCGGAACCCGCCGAACCGTCGAACCCGCTCAGCCGGTGGTGTCGTGGCCGCTCTCCGCCCGCACCGAGCAGGCCCTGCGTGCCCAGGCCGGGCAACTCGCCGACCACCTGCGCACCCGTCCCGACACCGACCTCCACGCCACCGCCCACACCCTGCGCACCGGCCGCGCCGGCCACGACCACCGCGCGGTGGCCATCGGCGCCGACCGGGACGAACTCCTGTCCGCAGTAGCCGCGTTGGCAGGGGCGAGGCCTCCCCGGCGTGGTCACCGGCACCGCCCTCGGCGACAACCGCACCGTCTTCGTCTTCCCCGGCCAGGCTCGCAATGGCCCGGCATGGGCCGCGAACTCCTGGACACCGCACCGGTCTTCGCCCAGTCCATCGCCGACTGCGAAGCAGCACTGAGCCCCCACGTCGACTGGTCCCTGACCGACGTCCTGCGCGAAACACCCGGAGCCCCCGGCCTCGACCGCGTCGACGTCGTCCAACCCGCCCTGTTCGCCGTCATGGTCTCCCTCGCCCGCCTCTGGCAGTCCCACGGCATCCACCCCACCGCCGTCATCGGCCACTCCCAGGGCGAAATCGCCGCAGCTCACATCGCCGGAGCCCTCACCTCGACGACGCCGCCCGCATCGCCGCCCTGCGCAGCCAAGCCCTGCACGCCATCACCGGCCACGGCGGCATGGCCTCCCTACGCCTCGACGCCGACCAGACCCACGCCCTGCTCGAACCCTGGAACAACCGCCTCCACATCGCCGCCCACAACAGCCCCACACCACCGTCATCGCCGGCGACGCCACCGCCCTCGACGAACTCCTCGAACACCTCACCACCCAGGACATCCGCGCCCGCCGCATCGACGTCGACTACGCCTCACACACCCCCACGTCGAGCGGATCCGCGAGCAGATCCTCGCCGACCTCGCCCCGATCACCCCCCGCGCCGGCGACATCCCCTTCTACTCCACCGTCACCGGCGCCCCCATCGACACCGCCCAGCTCGACGCCGACTACTGGTACACCAACCTGCGCAAACCGTGCAACTCACCAAGCAGTCCGCAACGCACTTGACGACGGACACACCACCTACATCGAGTGCAGCCCCCACCCCGTCCTCACCCCCGCCCTCGAAGAAACCCTCGACACCCCCGGCCCTCATCACCGGCACCCTCCGCCGCAACGAAGACAACGGACCCAGCTCCACACCGCCCTCGCCACCGCCTGGACCCACGGCGCCCCGTCACCTGGCCCACCACCGGAGCCGACACCGACCCCGGCGACCTGCCCACCTACCCCTTCCAGCGCCAACGCTTCTGGCTCGACGCCCCACCACCACCAGCGACGTACGCACCGCCGGACTCGACCACCACCACCCCCTGCTCGCCGCTGCTCGCCGCCGGCACCACCCTCGCCAACGACGACAACCCTCTTCACCACCCGACTCTCCCTCCACACCCACCCCTGGCTCGCCGACCACACCGTCTGGGGAACCACCATCATCCCCGGAACCGCCTTCGTCGAACTCGCCCTCCACGCCGCCCACCAACTCCACCACCCACACCTCGAAGAACTCACCCTCCACACCCCACTCACCCTCCCCCCACACCAACCCATCCGCCTCCAAATCCACATCAACACCCCGACACCACCGGACGACGCCCCCTCACCATCCACTCCACCCCGACACCACCGACACCACCGACACCAACCAACCCCCCACCTGGACCTGCCACGCCACCGGCACCCTCACCACCGACACACCCGACGCCGGATGGGCTCCCGGGCCGGTATGGCCGCCGGCCGGCGCGGTCCCGGTCGCCGTCGACGGCCTGTACGAACGGCTGGCGGGGACGGCCTCGCGTACGCCCGGCCTTCCAGGGGCTGCGCGCGCCTGGCTGGGCGAGGAGGTCTTCGCGGAGGTCCGGCTGCCGCAGGAGCAGCACGCCGACGCGACGGTTCGGCCTGCACCCCGCTCTGCTGGACGCCGCCTGCACACCACTCTGCTCGAAGGCGCGGAAAGGGTGGTGCTGCCGTTCTCCTGGACGGGTGTCACCCTGCATGCCACCGGCGCCACCGCGCTGCGCGTCCGGCTGACACCGACCGGGCCGGACGAGATGGCTGTCGCCGTGGCCGACCTGGCCGGCGAACCGGTGGCCTCGGTCACCTCACTGGCGGTGCGCCAGGTGAACCGGGAACAGCTGGGGGGCCTCCGCCTCGGTCTCGGCAGGCTCGCTGTTCGCGTCGACTGGACCCGGCCCGCGTCGGATCCGGTGCTCCGGTGGTCAGGTGTGCCGTGCTGGGCGCGACGTCTGGGGGCCGCCGCGGTGCTCGGGAGGGGTCGAGGTCGAGGTGTCGGCCCTTGCGGCGCTGCCGGAGCTCGCCGACGCGCTCGGCGCGGGGGCCCGCTCCCGCAGGCGGTGGTCGTGCCGTGGCCGGCCCGCTCCGGGAGCAGGCATGCCGTGCGGAGTCCGCCCACGCCTCGGTGGAGCAGGCGTTGGAGCTGCTCCAGGCCTGGGTGGCCGACGACCGCTTCGGTGCGGCCCGGCTGGTTGCTGTGACCCGCGACGCCATGAGTGTCCCGGGCCGGCCCGAGGGGCCGGACGGCGCGGTGGATCCGTCGGCAGCTGCGGTCTGGGGCGCGGTGCGCTCCGCGCAGGCCGAGCACCCGGACCGGTTCGTGCTGGTCGACCTGGACGACGAGGCGGTCTCCGGCCGCGTGCTGGCGACCGCTCTTGCCGGAGCGGAGCCGCAGTACGCCGTCCGGCCGGGCGGCTGCTGGTGCCGCGGCGGCGAGGGTGCGCGGCGCCGAGGGCACCGGCGCGCAGCAGCCGTCCCCGGAGGGCACCGTGCTGGTCACCGGCGCACCGGCACGCTGGGTGCGCTGGTGGCCCGGCACCTGGTCACCGAGTACGGGGTGCGGCACCTGCTGCTGCTCAGCCGCCGCGGCCCCGCCGCCGAAGGCGCAGCCGAACTCCACGCCCAACTCACCGCCCTGGGCGCCGAAGTCACCATCACCGCCTGCGACGCCGCCGACCGCGACGCCCTCTCAGCACCCTCACCGCCATCCCACCGAACACCCACTCACCGGCGTCATCCACGCCGCAGCACCCTCGACGACGGCATCCTCACCTCACTTACCCCAACGACTCGCCGCCGTCATGCGCCCCAAAGTCGACGCCGCCTGGAACCTCCACGAACTCACCCGCGAAACCAAACCGCCCTGTTCGTCCTGTTCTCGGCGGCGGGTGGCGTGCTGGGCAACCCGGGCCAGGTCAACTACGCGGCGGCCAACGCCTATCTGGACGCGCTGGCGGCTCAGCCGACTGCTGGGCCTGCCGGGTCTGTCCGTGGCCTGGGGCCTGTGGTCCGCCGTCAGCGGCATGACGCCGCCCTGGACGAGACCGGCTGCGCCGGATGCGCGGCTCCGGGGTGCTGGCGCTGTCCGACGAGGACGGCCTGGCGCTCTTCGACGCCGCACTGGCCCAGGATCACCCCTGGTCCTGCCGGTCCGGCTGACCTGGCGGGCTGCGGGCCGGTTCCGCGCCGCGTCCGCCGCTGCTGCTGGGCCTGCTCGGCGCCGCCCGCGCCGCGCCGCGCTCCCGTCGCCAGGACGGTCCGGCGGACGGCCGGCGGCCGCTCCGGTGCTGCACGGCCTGCCGGAGGCCGAACGGCCCACGCGCTGGTGGAACTGGTGGCTGCCCAGGCCGCCGCGGTGCTCGGTCACTCCTCCTCGGAGGCGGTCTCCCCCGGGCGGGGCTTCCTGGAGGCGGGCTTCGACTCGCTGCGCGCGGTGGAGCTGCGCACCGGCTGGCCGCGGCCACCGGCCTGCCTGCCCGCCACGCTGGCCTTCGACCACCCACCCCCACGGCGGTCGCCGCGTGATCGGCGAGCAGCTGGGGCAGGCGGCCCGCCCGACCCGCAGTTTTCGCGCAACTCGACGGCGTGGAAGCCGGACTGCGGGGGATCGCGCGGGCGATCCCGCCCGCGGGCGGCTCGCCGACCGGCTGCGCGGACTGCTGACACAGCTGGACGCTCCGGTGTCCGCCGCCGAGGAGACCCAACCGGACGGTGGGGAGACGAGTTCGATGACGTCACGCTCGACGAGATCCTCGACATCGTCGACAGCGAACTGCGGAAGTCCTGACATGGCCGGCCCGGACACGTCCTTGCACAGAGAGGCTCACACCGGAATTGACGAGCGACGGTAAGGTCCTCGACGCCCTCAACGGCTCACCGTGGACCTGCGCCGGACCCGGCAGCGGCTGCACGAGGTCGAGCAGGAGGCCCGCGAGCCCATCGCGATCATCGGCATGGCCTGCCGGTTCCCGGGCGGGGTCAGCTCCCCCGAGGAGCTGTGGCGGCTGGTCGCGGAGGGCCGGGACGTGATCTCACCCTTCCCGACCGACCGGGGCTGGGCCGGTGATCTGCACGACCCGGATCCGGCCCGGCGCGGCTCGGTCTACGTCCGCGAAGGCGGATTCCTGGACGGGGCGGCCGACTTCGACCCGGCGTTCTTCGGGATGAGCACACGGGAGGCGCTGGCGACCGATCCGCAGCAGCGGCTGCTGCTGGAGACCTCCTGGGAGGCCTTCGAGCGGGCCGGGATCGACCCGACGACCCTGCGCGGCAGCCGCACCGGTGTCTTCGCGGGCATCATCTACCAGGACTACGCGGCCGCCTGCGCAATGCGCCCGGCGAGTTCGAGGGCTACCTCGGCAACGGCAGCACCGGCAGCGTCGCCTCCGGCCGGGTCGCCTACGCGCTCGGGCTGGAGGGGCCCGCCGTCAGTCTCGACACGGCCTGCTCCTCGTCTGGTCGCCCTGCACCAGGCCTGCCAGGCGCTTCGGGCCGGCGACTGCTCGCTGGCGCTGGCCGGCGGGTGACGGTGATGGCCTCCCCGCTGGCGCTGTCGAGTTCAGCCGGCAGCGCGGGCTGGCCGGTGACGCCCGCTGCAAGGCGTTCGCGGCAGCCGCGGACGGCACCTCGCTGGAGAGGGCGTCGGCATGCTGGTGCTGGCGCGGCTCTCCGAGGCGCGGCTGCACGGCCACCGCGTCCTCGCCGTGATCCGGGGCAGCGCCGTCAACCAGGACGGCGCCAGCAGCGGGCTGACCGCGCCCAGCGGCCCGGCGCAGCAGCGGGTGATCCGGCAGGCGCTGGAGCGCGCGGAGCTGCTGCCGGGCGAGGTCGACGCGGTCGAGGCGCACGGCACCGGCACCACCCTCGGCGACCCGATCGAGGCCCAGGCCCTGCTGGCCACCTACGGCCAGGACCGGCCCGCCGAACAGCCGCTCTGGCTGGGCTCGCTCAAGTCGAACATCGGCCATGCCCAGGCCGCCGCCGGGGTGGCCGGGGGTGATCAAGACGGTGCTGGCGATGCGGCACGGCATCCTGCCGCGCACCCTGCATGTGGACGCCCCGAACCCGCACGTGGACTGGTCGCAGGGCGCGGTGGAACTCCTGACGGAGGCCAGGCCCTGGCCGCGGACGGGGCATCCGCGCCGGGCCGGGGTCTCCTCCTTCGGCGTCAGCGGCACCAACGCGCACGTCATCCTCGAAGAACCGGAAGAACCGGAAGAGCCGGAAGAGTCGGAAGAGCCGGAACGGCCCGCCGAGCCGGAGGAGGGTCCGCAAGGACAGCCCCAGGCCTCGGCAGTGCCGTGGGTGCTGTCCGGACGGACCGAGGCCGCGCTGCGGGCCCAGGCCGAGCGGCTGCTGGCGCATCTGGAGCAGCACCCGGAGCAGACCGCGCTCGACGTGGGCGCGGCCCTGGTGCGCACCCGCTCGGTGTTCGAGCACCGGGCCGTGCTGCTCGGCGCCGACCGCGTCGAGCTGTCGGCGGGCCTGGCGGCCCTCGCGGCGGGCCGGTCGGCCCCGGGGTGGCCGAGGGCGTCCCCCGGGGTACCGGCCGCGCCGTGTTCGTCCTGGTCGGCGCGGATCCGGTGGACCTCGACCGGGCGGCCCGGCTGCTGGACTCCTCGCCGCGGTTCGCCCTTCGGCTGGCGCGGTGCGAGGCGGCACTCGGAGCCGTCGTGGACTGGTCGGTGTCGGACGCGCTGCGCGGCTCCGCCGGAGCGCCCGCCCTGGACCGGCCCGAGGTGCTCCGCCCCGTGCGCTGGGCCGTCTCGGTCGCCTGGCCGGCCTGTGGGAGGAGTACGGCGTGCTGCCCGCAGCCGTGCTGGCCGACGGTGTCAGCGAGATCGCCGGGGCCTGTGTCGCGGGCGCCCTGTCCCTGGCGGACGGCGCCGGGCAGCGGCGTCCGGAGGGCCGGCGCCGATCGACGCGGGCGCGGCCCGGGTGCCGTTGCGCACGGCGGCGGGCGGCCTCGAACCGGCCCTGGCGGAGCTGCTCGACGGCGGTCTCACCGTCGTCGTGGAGATCGCCGCCGGGCGGGAGCCGGCCCCGGTGATCCGGCGGATCGCCGGGGAGGCGGGCCGTGACGTCCTGGTCGTCGCCCCGGTCGGCGACGAGGGCGCGGATCCGCTGCTGTCCGCGCTCGCCGAGCTGCACGTCCGCGGGGCGGCGGTGGACTGGTCGGCCGCCTTCCCGGCCGGCCTCGGTCGGGTCGACCTGCCCACCTACGCCTTCCGGCGTCGGCGCCACTGGCTGGAGGACGGACCGGAAACAGGTGACGCGCCGCGGCCGGTCTGGCCCGGCGGACCATCCGCTGCTCGCTGCCGTCGCCGAACTGCCGGACGGCGGGCTGCTGTTCAGCGGCCGGCTGGACAGCGGCAACCCCTCGTGGCTGGCCGACCACAGTGTCCTCGGGACCGTGGTGGTGCCCGGTACGGCGGTGCTGGAACTGATCAGCTGGGCGGGTGCCCGCGGCGGCTGCGGGCAGGTCGAGGAACTCACCCTGCACCGCCCGCTGGAACTGCCGGGCCCGGGCGTGCAGGTGCGGCTCCTCCTCGGCGCGCCGCAGGAGTCCGGACACCGTTCCGTCGAGCTCTCGTCGCGCCGGGCGGCCGGTCCTGGCGGCGCCTGGACCCGGCATGCCGTCGGCACGCTGAGCACCGAGGGGCCGTCCGGCTCGTACGACCTGGCCGACTGGCCGCCGCCGGGCGCCGAGCCTGTCGCGATCGACGGCCTGCACCGCCGGTCCGCGGAGCTCGGCCTCGGCTACGGGCCGGCCTTCCAGGGCTGCGCGCGGTATGGCGACGCGGCGAGGAGCTGTTCGCCGAGGCCGCCCTGCCGAGCGCGCTGCGGCAGGAGGCGGGCCGCTACGGCGTCCACCCGGCGCTGCTGGACGCCGCTCTCCAGGCGTACCAGGCGGCGTGGCCGCAGGCAGCCGAGGAGCGGCTGGTGCCGTACGCCTGGCGGGTTTCCGGGTGCACGCGCCCGGTGCCGCCGCCCTGCGGGTGCGGCTGTCCCCGGCCGGCCGGGCGCGGTGGCGATCGAGGCGGCCGACCCGGCCGGGGTGCCGGTGGCCTCGGCGGCGAGCCTGCTGTCCCTCCCGATGCGGGACCCCGGCGGACTCCAACGCCGACGCCGACGCCGACGCCGACGCCGACGGGTCGCTGTTGCGCACCCGCTGGGTCCCGGTGGAGCCGGCCCCGGCGCCGGCCGAACCGGTGGCCGTCCTCGGCCGCCAGGGCGACCTGCCGGTGGACGGCGCCGTCCACTACCCGGACCTCGACGCGCTGGCCGCGGCCGTGGCCGACGGTGCGGCGGTGCCGCAGACCGTCCTCGTGCCCGTCGGGCCGGAGCCGGGCGAAGTCCCGTCCGCGGTCCGGGCGGCGACCGGCCGGATGCTCGGCCTGGTGCGGGCCTGGCTGGGCGAGGCCCGGCTGAGCGGTGCCCGGCTGGTCGCGGTGACCCGTACGGCGGTGGTGGCCGAGCCGGGCGACGGCGGGCCGGATCTGGCCGGCGCGGCGGTCTGGGGCCTGCTGCGCAGCGCTCAGTCCGAGCATCCGCGGCGCTTCGGCCTGCTCGACCTGGACGCGACCGCCCGGGTCCCCCAGGGCCTGGCCGCCGCGCTGCGCGAGGACGAGGCACAGCTCGCGGTCCGTGGGGAGCGGCTGCTGGCCCCGCGGCTGCTGCCGATGACGGCCGCCGGTTCCGTGACCGTGGACCCGGACCCGGAAGATCAGCTGCCGGACCCGGAGGGCACGGTGCTGGTCACCGGCGGCACCGGTACCCTCGGCGGCCTGCTCGCCCGGCACCTGGTGGCGCGCGGCGCCCGGCATCTGCTCCTGGCCGGCCGCCGGGGCGGGCAGGCTCCCGTGGCCGCCGAGCTGGTGGCGGAGCTGACCGGGCTCGGGGCCCAGGTGCGGGTGGTCTCCTGCGACGTGGCCGACCGGCAGTCGCTGGCCGGGCTGCTGCGGGAGATTCCCGCCGAGCACCCGCTGACCACCGTGGTGCACGCGGCCGGTGTGGTGGACGACGGGCTCGTCGAGGCGCTGACTCCGGAGCGGCTGGCGGCGGTGCTGCGGCCGAAGGCGGACGCGGCGTGGAACCTGCACGAGCTGACCGCCGGGCTGGGGTTGGCGGAGTTCGTGCTGTTCTCCTCGGCCGCCGGTACCTTCGGCTCCGCCGGCCAGGCCAACTACGCCGCGGCGAACGCCTTCCTGGACGCCCTGGCGCAGCACCGGCGGGCACAGGGGCTGCCCGGTCTGTCACTGGCCTGGGGCCTGTGGGCCGAACGCAGCGCGCTCACCGGCGCTCTGGACGCCGCCGACCTGGCCCGGCTGGGCCGGGAGGGCGTACGGGCGCTGTCCACACCGGACGCCCTCAGACTCTTCGACACGCCCGCGCGGCGATCGGCGAGCCGGTCCTGATGCCCATTCAGCTCGACTCCGACCAGTTGCGGCTGCGCGCCAAACAGCACCGACTCCCTTCCCTGATGGGCGAGTTGGCCGCACCGGAAGGGCCGGTGAGCCCGGCCGGGCCGAGCGGGCCGCCCCCGCGGCGGCCGGTCCGGCGCCGTCGTTGGCACAGCGGCTGCCCGCGATGCCGGAGCCGGAGCGCCGACGGGTGCTGCTCGACCTGATCCGCACCCACGCGGCGGCCGTGCTGGGCGAGTCGGGACCGGCGGACATCGCCCCGGAGCTGGGCTTCGTCGATCTGGGCTTCGACTCCCTGGCCAACCTGGAACTCCAGGACAGCCTGCACGAGGCCACCGGCATCGAACTTCCCAGCACACTGATCTTCGACTACCCCACGGCCGCCGCCCTCGCCGACCACCTCTGCGCCGAGTTCGGCACGGCGAGGAGCACCCCGGTGGGCCCGGCCCTGGCGGAACTCGACCGCCTGGAGGGTTCCTGGCCGGCTTCGCCGCCGACGACGCGCCCGGAGCGCGATCACCACCGGCTGCGGGACCTGACGTCCCGTTGGAGCGGCGGACCGGACGACAGCACCGAACGGGCCGATCTCGGCTCGGCGACCGATGACGAACTCTTCGAGGTTCTCGACCAGTTGCGGACCGCGGAACGCGGCTCGACGTCGAACCCGCACCGGCTTTAGGAGCAGGCTCAAAGTGTCAGACGTGGACAAGCTTCGGGAGAACCTGCGCTGGGCCGCCACCGAACTCGGTGAGGCACGGCGCCGGGTGGCCGAACTGGAAGAGGCCGGCCACGAGCCCCTCGCGATCATCGGAATGGGCTGCCGGTTCCCGCGGCGGCGTCGCCTCCCCGGAGGACCTCTGGCGGCTGGTGGCCACCGGCCGGGACGCCGTCGGCGTGCCCCCGCCGCCGAACGCGGCTGGGACGTCGGGGAGTTCTACGACCCGGACGGTGTGCGGCCGAATACCTCGTATGTGTGCGAGGGCGGCTTCCTCGACGGCGCCGACGGATTCGACCCGGCCTTCTTCGACATCAGCCCGCGCGAGGCCCCGGCGATGGATCCGCAGCAGCGGCTGCTGCTGGAGACCGCCTGGGAGGCCTTCGAGCGGGCCGGGATCGACCCGGCCACCCTGCGCGGGGCTCGCGTCGGCGTCTTCGCCGGTCTGATGTACCACGACTACGGCACCCGGCTGGGGCCGGTGGACGAGGCCGTGGCCGGGTTCCTCGGCAGCGCACGGCCGGCAGTGTCGCCTCCGGCCGAATCGCCTACACCCTGGGGCTGGAAGGCCCGGCGGTGACGGTGGACACCGCATGCTCTTCCTCGCTGGTGGCGCTGCACCTGGCCGCGCAGGCCGTGCGGCGCGGCGACTGCGCCATGGCGCTGGCGGGCGGGGTCACCGTGATGGCCATCCCAGCACCTTCGTCGAGTTCAGCCGTCAGGGCGGGCTGGCCGCGACGGCCGGTGCAAGTCGTTCGCGGCCGCGGCCGACGGCACCGCCTGGGGCGAGGGCGCGGGCATGCTGCTGGTCGAGCGGCTCTCCGACGCCCGCGCAACGGGCACCGGGTGCTCGCTGTCGTCCGCGGCTCGGCCGTCAACCAGGACGGCGCGAGCAGCAGCCTCTCCGCCCCAACGGCCCGTCCCAGCAGCGGGTCATCCGCCAGGCGCTCGCCGACGCCGGGCTGTCGCCGGACCTGGTCGACGCGGTGGAGGCGCACGGGACGGGAACCAAGCTGGTGACCGATCGAGGCGCAGGCCCTGCTGGCCACCTACGGCCAGCACCGGCCCGCCGAACGCCCGCTGTGGCTCGGCTCGCTGAAGTCCAACATCGGCCACACCCAGGCCGCCGCCGGCGTCGGCGGCATCATCAAGATGGTGCTGGCACTGCGCAACGGCGTACTGCCGCGCACCCTGCATGTGGACGAACCACCCCGCACGTCGACTGGTCCACCGGCGCGGTCTCGCTGCTGACCGAACAGCAGGAATGGCCGCGCACCGGCCGGCCCCGACGGGCCGCCGTCTCCTCGTTCGGGGTCAGCGGGACCAACGCGCACATCATCCTGGAGCAGGCGCCGGAGGAGGAGTCCGGGGAGTCCGGGGAGTCCGGGCCGGACGCTTCGGCGGACGGCGGGGTACAGCCCTGGCCGCTGTCCGCGCGCAGCGAGCAGGCCCTGCGCGCCCAGGCCGCGCAGCTGCGGGACGCCGTCACGGCGCAGCCCGGGTGGACCCCGGCCGAGGTGAGCCGGGCGCTGGTGGCGGGCCGGTCGACGTTCGAGCACCGCGCGGTCGCCATCGGCGCCGACCGGAAGGAACTCTGGCCGCGGTAACGGCGTTGGCGGGGTACGGCCTCCCCTCGGTGGTGACCGGGCAACGTGACGGCGCCTACGACCGGCCGGTGTTCGTCTTCCCCGGCCAGGGCTCGCAATGGCCCGGCATGGCACGCGAACTCCTGGACACCGCACCGGTCTTCGCCAGTCCATCGCCGACTGCGAAGCAGCACTGAGCCCCCACGTCGACTGGTCGCTGACCCACATCCTGCGCACCACCGGCGACCTCGACCGCGTCGACGTGGTCCAGCCGGCCCTGTTCGCCGTCATGGTCTCCCTCGCCCGCCTCTGGCAGTCCCACGGCATCCACCCCACCGCCGTCATCGGCCACTCCCAGGGCGAAATCGCCGCCGCTCACATCGCCGGAGCCCTCACCCTCGACGACGCCGCCCGCATCGCCGCCCTGCGCAGCCAAGCCCTGCACGCCATCACCGGCCACGGCGGCATGGCTCCTCCCCCTCGACGCCGACCAGACCCAGATCCTCCTCAAACCCTTCGACGACCGCCTGCACATCGCCGCCCACAACAGCCCCCGCAGCACCGTCATCGGGGACGCCACCGCCCTCGACGAACTCCTCGAACAACTCACCACCCAGGACATCCGCGCCCGCCGCATCGACGTCGACTACGCCTCACACACCCCCACGTCGAGCGGATCCGCGAGCAGATCCTCGCCGACTCGCCCCGATCACCCCCCGCGCCGGCGACATCCCCTTCTACTCCACCGTCACCGCCGCCCGATCGACACCACCCGGCTGGGCGCCGACTACTGGTTCACCAACCTGCGGCAGCCCGTCCAGCTCACCCAGACCGTCCGGGCCGCCCTCGACGACGGGCACACCGCCTACATCGAGTGCAGCCCCCACCCGTCCTCACCGGCCCGATCCAGGACACCGCCGAGGACGCCGACCGCGCGGCCGTGATCACCGGCTCACTGCGTCGGAGGACGGCGGCCGGCGCCGCTTCCTCATGTCCGCCGCCCACCTGCACACCCACGGCATCCGCGTCAGCTGGCCTGCACCGGCCCGACCGCTGTCGATCTGCCCACCTACCCCTTCCAGCGCGAACGCTTCTGGCTCGACGCCCCGCGGCCACCGGCGACGTGCGCACCGCCGGGCTGGACCCCGCCGAACACCCCCTGCTCGGCGCGGTGCTGCCGCTGGCCGGTGGTGAGGAACTGGTGCTGACCGGCGGCTGTCCGTCCGTTCGCACCCCTGGCTCGCGGACCACGCGGTCGGGGAACCGTGCTGGTGCCGGGACCGCACTGGTGGAGCTCGCCGTCCAGGCCGGCGACCGGGTGGGCTGCGACCTGCTGGACGAACTGACGCTCCAGGCCCCCCTCGTGCTGCCGGGGACGCGGCGGTGCAGCTCCAGCTGTCCGTCGGCGGTCCGGACGACTCCGGCCGCCGCCCGCTGGCGGTCCACTCCCGTGCCGAACAGGCCGACGCCCCGTGGACCTGCCACGCGACCGGCTTCATCGCCGTGGGCGCCGAGCGGCCCGACTGGGACCTCGCCGCCTGGCCCCCGCGGGCGCCGAGGCGGTGGACCTCGACGGCCTGTACCCGCGCCTGGCCGAGGGCGGCCTGGAGTACGGCCCGGCGTTCCAGGGGCTGCACGCGCTGTGGCGGCGCGGCGGGGAGCTCTTCGCCGAGGTGCGGCTGCCCCGCGAGCAGCACCCGGCGGCCGGCGCGTTCGGCCTGCACCCGGCCCTGCTGGACGCGGCCCTGCACGCGGCCGCGGCGAGCGACCCGGTGCAGGTGCGGCTGCCGTTCTCCTGGACCGGCGTGACCCTGCACGCCACCGTGCCACCGCGCTGCGCGTGCGGCTGACGCCCGACGGCACGCAGGGCCTGTCGCTGGCGGTGGCGGACGCCGCCGGCGCACCGGTGGCCCAGGTGGCGTCCCTGGTGAGCCGTACCGTGACGACGAGCAGCTGCGGGCGGCCAGGACCGGCGGCCAGGAACCGCTGCTGCGGGTGGAGTGGACCGAACCGCCGGTCACCGGCGCCCGGGAACCCGCCGGTCGGCTGGCACTGGTCGGCCCCGACGCCCTGGGGCTGGGCGACGGCACGGCCGACGTTCCCGGCATCGACGCCTACCCGGACCTGGCGGCGCTCGGCGCAGCCGTGGCCGGTGGTGTGCCGCTGCCTGACGCCGTGCTGACTACCTACGCGGTGCCCGGGGCGGAGGGGGCGGAGACGGTCGGCCGGGCCCGGGCCGCCGTGCACCACCTCCTGGCACTGGCCCAGGAGTGGCTGGCCGACGAGCGGTTCGCCGCCGCCCGGCTGGTGGTGGTGACCCGCGGCGCGGTCGCCGCGGCCGCCGGCGAGAGCGTGCGGGACCTGGTCCACGCCCCGCTGTGGGGCCTGCTGCGCTCCGCGCAGACCGAGAACCCGGACCGCTTCGTCCTCGCCGACTTGGACGACCGCCTCCCGGCGCGAGCTGGCCCGGGCACTGTCCGCCGGGGAGCCCCAACTGGCCTTGAGGAAGGCCGGTTGCTGGTGCCCCGGCTGACCCGGGCGACGTCCGGCCGACTGCTGGAGCCCCCGGCCGCCGAGGGCGGCTGGCGGCTGGACACCACCGCCAAGGGCACCCTCGAGAATCTCGCGCTGCTGCCGTACCCGCAGGCCGACGCACCACTGCCGCCCGGCCATGTCAGGCTCGCGGTGCGCGCGGCCGGGATGAACTTCCGGGACGTGCTGCTGGGCCTGGGCATGGTGGACCAGGACGTCATGGGCGGCGAGGCGGCGGGCGTCGTGCTGGAGGTCGCCCCGACGTCACCGGCCTCACCCGGGCGACCGGGTGATGGGCATGGTGCCGGGCTCGTTCGGGCCGGTCGCGGTCGTGGACCGGCGGCTGCTCGTCCCGCTGCCCGGGCACTGGACCTTCACCCAGGGCGCCACCGTGCCGATCGCCTTCCTCACCGCCTACTACGGGCTGGTGGACCTGGCCGGCCTCGGCAGCGGCGAGTCGGTGCTGATCCACGCGGCCACCGGCGGGGTCGGACTGGCGGCGATCCAGCTCGCCCGGCACCTGGGCGCCGAGGTGTACACCACCGCGAGCCCCGCCAAGTGGGACACCCTGCGGTCGCTGGGGCTGCCGAGGAGCGGATCGCCTCCTCCCGCTCCCTGGAATTCGAGGAGCGGGTGCGCGGTGCCAGCGGCGGCCGGGGCGTGGACGTCGTCCTCAACTCGCTCGCCAAGGAGTTCGTGGACGCCTCGCTGCGCCTGCTGCCTCCCGGCGGCCGGTTCGTCGAGATGGGCAAGACCGACATCCGCGACGCCGGGGAGGTCGCCGCCGCCCCCGGGTGTCCTACCTCTGGTTCGACCTGATCGAGGCCGGCCACGAGCGGATCGGCCGGATGATGGGCGAGCTGATGCCGCTCTTCGAGCGCGGGGTCCTCACCCCGCTCCCGGCGTCCACCTGGGACGTCCGCGCGCCCTGGACGCGTTCCGGTTCATGAGCCAGGCCCGGCACATCGGCAAGGTGGTGCTCACCATGCCGCCCGCGCCGCCCGGTGCGGGGACAGTGGTGGTCACCGGCGGCACCGGCGTGCTGGGCGGCCTGGTGGCCCGGCGGCTGGTCGCCGAGCACGGGGTGCGGCACCTGCTGCTGCTCGGCCGCCGCGGCCCGGCCGCGCGGGCGCGGCCGAGCTGCGCGCCGAACTCACCGCCCTGGGCGCCGAAGTGACCATCGCCGCCTGCGACGCCGCCGACCGCGACGCCCTGGCCGCCGTCCTGGCCGCGATCCCCGCCGCACACCCGCTCACCGGCGTGGTCCACGCCGCGGGCATCCTCGACGACGGCGTCCTCACCTCACTGACCCCGGCCCAGGTGGACAGCGTGCTGCGGCCGAAAGCGGACGCCGCGTGGCACCTGCACGAGCTCACCCGGGACGCCGACCTCGGCATGTTCGTGCTGTTCTCCTCCTCGGCCGCCGTCCTCGGCGGCCCCGGCCAGGCCAACTACGCGGCGGCGAACGCCTTCCTGGACGCCCTCGCGCAGCACCGCCGGGCGCAGGGCCTGCCCGGCCTCTCCGTGGCCTGGGGCCTGTGGGCCCACGCCAGCGCGATGACCGGCCATCTGGACGCGACCGACCTGACCCGGCTGCGCCGCTCCGGGATGAGCCCGCTGTCCGACGCCGACGGCCTGGACCTGTTCAGCGCCGCTCTGGGTGCCGACCAGGCGCTGCTGGTGGCGGTGGACCTCGACGTCGCCGCGCTGCGCGGCTCCCTGGGCGCCGGCCCGGTGCCGCCGCTGCTGCGGCAGCTGGTCGGCGCCCCGGCCCGGCGCCCGCGGCGGCCGTCGGTGAGGGCGCGGCGGACGGGGCGGCGCTGACCCGCCGGCTTGCCGCACTGCCGGAGGGCGAGCGCACCCGGGCGCTGCTGGAGCTGGTCCAGGAGCAGGCGGCGTCGTCCTGGGCCACGCGTCGAGCGGGCGATCGCACCGGAACGGGCTTTCAAGCAGCTCGGCTTCGACTCACTGACGGCGGTGGAGCTGCGCAACCGGCTCAATGCGGCCACCGGCCTGCGGCTGCCGCCACGCTGGTCTTCGACCACCCAGCTCCGCGGCCCTGGCGGAGCACTTGCGCCAGGAGCTGCTCCCGGCAACGGCGGACAGGTGCGGCGCCGGCCTCGGACGCCGAGATCAGCCGGATCCTGGCCACCGTCCGCCTGCCCGGCTGCGTGCTGCGGGCTGCTCCCGCCCTGCTGGAACTGGTCGCGCCGACGGCGCGCCCGCCGGGGAGCGCCCGTGGGAGGACGACGACGAGCTGGACCCGATAGACGCGATGAACCCCGAGGACCTGATCGACCTGGCCTTCGGCCACCGACCTCTGATCGCGCCCGAACTGCGGAGACGAAGATGGCTGCATCACAGACACCTGCATCGCAGGAGAGGGCACTGGAGGCGCTGCGGCTCTCCCTCAAGGAGACCAAGCGGCTCCAGCAGCAGAACCGCCAGTTGACCGAGCGCGGCACGAGCCGGTCGCGATCATCGGCATGGCCTGCCGCTTCCCTGGGGGCGTCCGGTCCCCGAGGACTTCTGGCAGTTGCTGTCCCAGGACGGCGACGCCGTCACGGAGTTCCCGGCCGACCGCGGCTGGGACCGAGGCGCTGTACGACCCGGACCCGGACCGGCCGGGCCGGAGCTATGTGCGGCGGCGCCTTCCTGCGTGACGCCGACCGCTTCGACGCCGACTTCTTCGGGATCAGCCCGCGTGAGGCACTGGCGATGGACCCGCAGCAGCGGCTGCTGCTGGAGACCTCCTGGGAGGTCTTCGAGCGGGCCGGGATCGACCCGGCCTCGGTCCGCGGCAGCCGGACCGGTGTTGTTCGTCGGCACCGCGCCGCTCGGCTACGGCGCGGGCCCGCGGGCCGCGTCCGAGGGCTCCGAGGGCTACCTGCTGACCGGACCACCGTCAGCGTCGCCTCCGGTCGGCTCTCCTACACCTTCGGTCTGGAGGGCCCGGCGCTGACCGTGGACACCGCCTGCTCCTCCTCGCTGTCGCACTGCACCTGGCCTGCCAGGCACTGCGGCTGGAGGAGTGCTCGACGGCCCTGGTCGGCGGGCGGCCGTGATGGCGGAGCCGCACATGTTCGTGGAGTTCAGCCGTCAGCGCGGCCTGGCCCGACGGCCGCTGCAAGGCCTTCGCCACCGCCGCCGACGGCACCGCCTGGGGCGAGGGCGTCGGCCTGCTGCTGGTCGAGCGGCTCTCCGACGCCCGGCGCAACGGGCACCGGGTGCTCGCCGTCGTCCGCGGCTCGGCCGTCAACCAGGACGGCGCCTCCAACGGCCTGACCGCGCCCAGCGGTCCGGCACAGCAGCGGTGATCCGCCAGGCGCTGGCCGACGCCCGGCTGGCCGCCGACCAGGTCGACGCGGTCGAGGCGCACGGCACCGGCACCAGGCTCGGCGACCCGATCGAGGCCCAGGCCCTGCTGGCCACCTACGGCCAGGACCGGCCCGCCGAACGCCCGCTGTGGCTCGGCTCGGTGAAGTCCAACATCGGCCACACCCAGCTCGCCGCCGGTGGCCGGGGTGATCAAGTCGGTGCTGGCCATGCGGCACGGGCTGCTGCCGCGCACCCTGCATGTCGACGAGCCGACCTCGCAGGTCGACTGGGAGCGGGGGCGGTCCGTCTGCTGGCCGAGCCCCAGCCGTGGCCGGAGACCGGCCGGCCCCGCCGGTCGGCGTCTCCTCCTTCGGCATCAGCGGCACCAATGCCCATGTGATCCTGGAACAGGCCGACCCGGCCGACGCCGACGCCGCCGACGCCGGTCCCGGGAGCGCCGGTCCCGGGAGCGCCGGTCCCCGGACCGCCGCGGCGCCCTGGCTGCTGTCCGCCGCGAGCCCCGAGGCGCTGCGCGCAGGCCGAGCGCTGCACCAGGCTGTCACCGCGCACCCCGACTGGGAACCGGCCGAGGTGGCCCGGGCCCTGGCCACCACCCGGGCGGGCCTGGCCCACCGGGCCGTCGTGGTCGGCACCGGCCGCGCGGCGCTGCTGTCCGGCCTGGACGCGCTGCGGCAGGGCGACGCCGCCCCGGGCACGGCCACCGGCAGCGCCGCGCACGGCGGCAAGCTGGCGTTCCTGTTCACCGGGCAGGGCGCCCAGCGGGCCGGCGCCGGCCGCGAGCTGTACCGGTGCTTCCCGGTCTTCGCCGCCCAGCTCGACCGCATCTGCGCCCTGGTGACCGACCGGACCGGCCTTGACCTGCGGGCCGCGCTGCTCGCCGACGAGGGTTCCGAGCAGGGGCGGCTGCTGGACGGGACCGCCTGCACCCAGCCCGCGCTGTTCGCCCTGGAAGTGGCGCTGTTCCGGTTGCTGGAGTCCTGGGGCGTGCGCCCGCACTACCTGCTCGGCCATTCGATCGGCGGGCTGGCCGCGGCCCACGTCGCGGGCGTGTTCTCGCTGGAGGACGCGGTGACCGCGGTGACCGCCCGCGGCCGACTGATGCAGGAGCTGCCCTCCGGCGGGCTGATGGCCGCCGTCGAGGCCCGAGGCCGAGGTCCTGGCCCTGCTCGGCGACCGGACGCGACTGGCGTCCCTCGCCGCCGTCAACGGCCCCGACTCCGTCGTGGTCTCCGGCGACGAGCAGACCGTGCGCGAGATCGCCGGGCGCTGCGTGCCCAGGGCCGCCGGACCAAGGAGCTGACAGTCAGCCATGCCTTCCACTCGCCCGCCATGGACGGCATGCTGACGGCGTTCCGCGAGGTCCTCGCCCCGCTGACGCTGCACGAGCCGACCATCCCGATCATCTCCGAGCTGACCGGCCTGCCGGTGGACGCCGGGCAGCTGCGCACCGCCGAGTACTGGGTCCGGCACGCACGGGAGGCGGTGCGGTTCCATGACGGCGCCGGCTATCTGCGCGGGCAGGGAGTGACGGCCTTCCTGGAGCTGGGACCGGACGGCGTGCTGTCCGCGATGGTCCGCAACGGCGCCGCCGAGGCGGCCGCGCCGGTGACCGCCGAGCCGCTGCTGCGCCGCGGCCGGCCGGAGCAGGAGACCGTGCTCGGCGCGCTCGCCTCAGCCCATGTCCGGGTTTCCCGGTCGACTGGCGGGCCTGCCTGGGCGACCTCGACGACGCCCCCGCCGGCGGGTGGAACTGCCCACCTACCCGTTCCAGGGCGAGCGCTACTGGCCGGCCCCGCAGAGCCCGGCCGCCGAGCCCGCCGATCTGGGGCTGGAGGGCGCCGGGCACCCGCTGCTGGGGGCCGTGCTCAGCCCTGCCGAAGGCGGCGGCCTGGTCCTGACCGGTCGGCTGTCGCCCCGCCACCACCGCTGGCTGGCCGACCATGTGGTCCTGGGCTCCGTGGTGGTCCCCGGCACCGCCTACCTGGAGCTGGCGCTGCACGCCGCCCGGCTGACCGGCTGCACCTCGGTCGAGGAACTCGACCAGGAGGCCCCGCTGATCCTGCCCGAGGACGGCGCGGTCCAGGTGCAGCTGACTGTCGGCCCGGCGGACGAGGACGGCCGCCGCACCATCAGCGTCCACTCCGGCCGGCCGACGGCCGGGAGCAGCCGTGGACCCGCCACGCGGGCGGTGTGCTGGCGGCCGCCGACGACGAGCCGTCCCGGGAGCTGGGCGGGTGTGTGGCCGCCCGCCGGGGCCGTCCCCGTCGACATCGCCGACTTCTACCGGACGGTGGCCCTCGACGGCTTCGTCTACGGGCCGTCCTTCCGTGGCCTGCGGGCCGTCTGGCGGGCCGGGGAGGAGGTGTTCGGCGAGGTCGCGCTGCCCGAGCCGGACCGGACCGAGGCCGCCCGGTACGGCATCCACCCCGCCCTGCTCGACTCCGCGCTGCATGCCGGCCTGGTCGGCAACACCGGCGACCAGGTGCTGCTGCCGTTCGCCTGGAACGGCGTGCGCGCTGTGCCGCTCGGGCGCCGCCGTCCTGCGCCTGCGTCTGGCGCCCGCGGGCCAGGACGCGATGTCGCTGCTGGTCGCCGACGAGACCGGCGCCGAGGTGGCCTCGGTCCGGTCGCTGCGGGCGCGGCCGGTCTCGGTCGAGCAGCTGCGGGCCGCCTCGCGGGCGCAGCTGGGCGACTCGCTGTTCCAGGTCGGCTGGGTCGCGGTCGACCGGACGTCCGAGGACGCGGCCGGGTGCGACTGGGCCTTCGTCGGCGCCGACGAACCGCAGTCGCAGGCCGCGGCCGTCGTCGCGGGCGCCACCGCCGACCACCACCGCGACCTGGCGGCACTCGGCGCGGCCGTGGCCGCGGGCCGGCCGGTGCCCGACGCCGTCTTCCTCAGCTGTCCCCCGAGCGCCCGGCCACGCCGCTGCCCGAAGCGGTGCGCGAGGCGGTGCGGTGGACCGGGCCGGCGCTGGCGTCCTGGGTGCAGGACGAACGCTTCGCCGCCGCGCGGCTGGTCGTGCTCACCCGCGGCGCGGTGGCCGCCGGACCGGACGAGGACGTGCCGGACCTGGCCCATGCGCCGCTGTGGGGCCTGGTCCGGGCCGCGCAGGCGGAACACCCGGCTGCTTCGCGCTGCTGGACCTGGACGACGACGGCAGCAGCACCGTTCCCGCGCTGCGTGCGGCGGCCGGGGCCGACGAGCCGGCGCTCGCCCTGCGCGGCGGCCGCCTGCTGACGCCCGGCTGCTCCGGACCCGGCCCGCCGCCCCGTCGGCGGCGACGGGATGGGACCCGCAGGGCACCGTGCTGGTCACCGGCGGCACCGGGGCGCTCGGCGCCCTGGTCGCCAGGCATCTGGTCACCGCCCACGGCGCCCGGCAGCTGCTGCTGGTCAGCCGCAGCGGGCCGGACGCCGCGGGCGCGCCCGGGCTCCGCGACGAACTGGCGGCCTGCGGCGCCGAGGTGACCCTCGCCGCCTGCGACGTGGCGGACCGCACGGCGCTGGCGCGACTGCTGGCCGGCATCCCGCCGCACACCCGCTGACCGCCGTGGTGCACACGGCCGGCGTGGTGGACGACGGCGCGCTCACCACGCTCCCCCGAGCAGTTCGACGCCGTGCTGCGCCCCAAGGCCGACGCCGCCTGGCACCTGCACGAGCTCACCCGGGACGCCGGCCTGGCCGCGTTCGTCCTGTTCTCCTCCGCGACGGCCACGCTGGGCGGCGCCGGCCAGGGCGGCTACACCGCGGCCAACGCCTTCCTCGACGCGCTCGCCCAGCACCGCGGCGCCCTGGGCCTGCCCGGCCTGTCGCTGGCCTGGGGGCTGTGGGAGCAGAGCGGGGGCATGGCCGGCAGCCTCGACCAGGCCACGCTGCGCCGGATGCGGCACGCCGGAGTCCTGCCGCTCTCCCGCAGGACGGCCTGGCGCTCCTGGACGCCGCGCTCGCCGGCACCGGGCGCACGCTGCTGCCCGTCCGGCTGGACCTGGCCGCGCTGCGCCGCTCGGCCGCCGAGTCCCCGCTGCTGCGTGCGCTGACCGGCTCACCGGCCGACCGGCGCGACCCGGCGGCGACCCCGGACCTGCGCCGCCGGCTCGCCGGGCGGTCCGGTCAGGAACGCACGCGCCTGCTGCTGGATCTGGTGCGCAGCACCGTCGCCACCGTCCTCGGCCACGGCGACCTCGGTGCGGTCACCGCCGAGCGGGCGTTCAGCGACCTCGGCTTCGACTCGCTGACGGCGGTCGAGCTGCGCAACCGACTGGCCGACGCGACCGCCCTGCGGCTGCCCGCGACGCTGGTCTTCGACTACCCGAGCTCCCAGGCCCTGGCCGGATACCTGGACCGGGAACTGCCGCAGGACGGCGCTCCGACGGCGGAGCCGGTACTGGCCGAACTCGACCGGCTGGAAGCCGTGCTGGCGGAGGTCGGCGCCGACCATCCGCAGCACGCCCGGATCGCCACCCGGCTGCGGGCGGTGCTCGCGCGGCTGGGCGACCAGCGGGCCGACGGCGGCACGCCGGCGAGCGCCGAGCTGGCCATCGACTCGGCCGAGGACGACGAGGTCTTCGACTACATCACCAACGAACTCGGGATCTCCTGACCCGTCCGACCACACCCGCCTGCACTGTCCTGCCGTCCTGTTCTTCGAAAGGGTGCGCCACGTGTGCGAACGAGACCGAGGAAAAGCTCCGCTACTTCCTCAAGCGGGGTGACCGCCGACCTCCAGGAGACGCGCCGCCGCCTCCAGGAGCTGGAGTCCGTCGAGGGCGAGCCGATCGCCGTCGTCGCCATGGGCTGCCGGTATCCCGGTGGCGCGGACACGCCGGAGGGCCTGTGGCGGCTGGTCGCCGAGGGCCGGGACACCGCCGCGCCGTTCCCGGACGACCGCGGCTGGGACGCGGAGGCCCTGTACGACCCGGACCCCGACGCCCTCGGCAAGACCTACGGGCGTGAGGGCTGCTTCATCGACGGGGTGGACCTGTTCGACGCCGGATTCTTCGGCATCGGCCCGCGTGAGGCGCTGGCGATGGACCCGCAGCAGCGGCTGCTGCTGGAGACCTCCTGGAGGCCTTCGAGCGGGCCGGGATCGACCCGGCCACCCTGCGCGGCACCGCACCGGCGTGTTCATGGGCACCGGCCAGCAGGACTACGCCTCGCTCGTGCAGCGGGCCACCGAGAACCTGGAGGGCTACCTGCTCTCCGGCGGCGCCGCGAGCGTCATCTCGGGCCGGATCTCGTACACCTTCGGCTGGAGGGCCCGGCGATCACGGTGGACACCGCCTGCTCCTCCTCGCTGGTGCCATGCACCTGGCCGTCCAGTCGCTGCGCCGCGGCGAGTCCGCCCTGGCCCTGGCGGTGGCGCCGCCGTGATGGCCGCCCCGGGCATGTTCGTCGAGTTCAGCCGCCAGCGCGGACTGGCCCCGACGGCCGCTGCAAAGCCTTCGCCGCCGCCGCCGCACCGGCTGGGGCGAAGGCGTCGGCGTCCTGCTCCTGGAACGGCTCTCCGACGCCCAACGCAACAACCACCCCGTCCTCGCCCTCGTCCGCGGCACCGCCGTCAACCAGGACGGCGCCAGCAACGGCCTCACCGCCCCCAACGGCCCCTCACAGCAACGAGTCATCTGGCAGGCCCTGAGCAACGCCCAGCTCCACCGCGGACGTGGACGCGGTGGAGGCGCACGGCACCGGCACCACCTCGGCGACCCGATCGAGGCACAGGCCCTGCTCGCCACCTACGGCCAGGACCGGCCCGCGGCACAGCCGCTGTGGCTGGGTTCGGTGAAGTCCAACATCGGCCACACCCAGGCCGCCTCCGGGGTGGCCGGGGTGATCAAGATGGTGCTGGCCATGCGGCACGAACAGCTGCCGCGCACCCTGCACGTCGACGAACCCACCCCGCACGTCGACTGGTCCACCGGCGCGGTACAACTGCTGACCGAGGAACAGCGCTGGCCCCGCCACCAGGACCGCCCCCGCCGCGCCGGAGTGTCCTCCTTCGGCGTCAGCGGCACCAACGCACACGTCATCCTCGAAGAGGCACCCGCAGCCGGCACTTCGGACGCGGAACCCGCCGAACCCGCCGAACCGGTGGTGTCGTGGCCGCTCTCCGCACGGAGCGAGCGGGCCCTGCGTGCCCAGGCCGGGCAACTCGCCGACCACCTGCGCACCCACCCCGACACCGACCTCCACGCCACCGCCCACACCCTGCGCACCGGCCGCGCCGGCCACGACCACCGCGCCGTGGCCATCGGCACCGACCGGGACGAACTCCTCACCTCGCTCACCGCGTTGGCCACCGGCCAGGCCTCCCCCGGCGTGGTCACCGGCACCGCCCTCGGCGACAACCGCACCGTCTTCGTCTTCCCCGGCCAGGGTCCCAATGGCCCGGCATGGGCCGCGAACTCCTGGACACCGCACCGGTCTTCGCCCAGTCCATCGCCGACTGCGAAGCAGCACTGAGCCCCCACGTCGACTGGTCCCTGACCGACGTCCTGCGCGAAACACCCGGAGCCCCCGGCCTCGACCGCGTCGACGTCGTCCAACCCGCCCTGTTCGCCGTCATGGTCTCCCTCGCCCGCCTCTGGCAGTCCCACGGCATCCACCCCACCGCCGTCATCGGCCACTCCCAAGGCGAAATCGCCGCAGCTCACATCGCCGGAGCCCTCACCCTGGACGACGCCGCCCGCATCGCCGCCCTGCGCAGCCAAGCCCTGCACGCCATCACCGGCCACGGCGGCATGGCCTCCCTACGCCTCGACGCCGACCAGACCCACGCCCTGCTCGAACCCTGGAACAACCGCCTCCACATCGCCGCCCACAACAGCCCCCACACCACCGTCATCGCCGGCGACGCCACCGCCCTCGACGAACTCCTCGAACACCTCACCACCCAGGACATCCGCGCCCGCCGCATCGACGTCGACTACGCCTCACACACCCCCACGTCGAAGCCATCAAGGACCACCTCGCCCAAGCCCTCGCCCCGATCACCGCCCGCACCGGCGACATCCCCCTCTACTCCACCGTCACCGGCACCCCCACCGACGGCACCCAACTGGACGCCGACTACTGGTACACCAACCTGCGACAGCCCGTCCAGCTCACCACAGCCGTCCGAGCCGCACTCAACGACGGACACACCACCTACATCGAGTGCAGCCCCCACCCCGTCCTCACCCCCGCCCTCGAAGAAACCCTCGACACCACCACCCCCACCCTCACCACCGGCACCCTCCGCCGCGACCACGACACCCCCGCACAACTCCGCACCGCCCTCGCCACCGCCTGGACCCATGGCGCCCCTGTCACCTGGCCCACCGACAGCACCGACGCCAGCCCCACCGACCTGCCCACCTACCCCTTCCAGCGCCGTCGCTACTGGGTCGACACCGTCGCGCAGGACCCGGCCGCCAGGGCCGGCCGGAGTACGTTCGCCGAGGACCCGGCCGACGACTCGGACGCCGCTGTGCTGCGCCGACGGCTGGCCGAGCTGCCGCAGGCGGGCCGCGAGCGGGCGCTGCTCGACCTGGTGGAGACCGAGGCCGCCGCGGTGCTGGGGCTGGACGACGGCCCGGTCGCCGCCGACCGCAGCTTCGCCGAGCTGGGCTTCGTCTCCCTGACCGCGGTCGAGCTGCGCAACCGGCTCATCGCGCGACCGGCGTCCGGCTGCCGGCCGCCGTGGTCTTCGACCACCCGACCCCGGTCGCCCTGAGCCGCCACCTGCTCACCGAGCTGGCCGGCGCCGCCGCCGGGGCCTCCACCGCCGTACCGGCCGTCACGGCCGCCACGGGCACCACCGACGACGCCATCGCGATCGTCGCGATGGCGTGCCGGTACCCGGGGACGTACACGGTCCGGACGACCTGTGGCAGCTGGTCGCCGACGGCACCGACGCGGTGACCCCGTTCCCCGAGGACCGCGGCTGGGACACCCAGGCCCTGTACGACCCGGACCCGGACCGACCGGGCCGGACGTACACCCGCGAGGGCGGTTTCGTGCCCGACGCGGACCGGTTCGACGCCGCGTTCTTCGGCATCAGCCCACGTGAGGCGCTGGCGATGGACCCGCAGCAGCGGCTGCTGCTGGAGACCTCCTGGGAGCTCTTCGAACGTGCGGGCATCGACCCGGGCGCCCTGCGCGGCAGCCGGACCGGCGTGTTCGCCGGCTCCAGCGGGCAGGACTACCCGCAGCTGGTGCTGGGTTCGTCGGACGGCGTCGAGGGCTACCTGCTGACCGGCAACGGCCAGCGTGATGTCCGGTCGGCTGTCCTACACGTTCGGCCTGGAGGGCCCGGCGGTCACCGTGGACACCGCCTGCTCCTCCTCGCTGGTCGCACTGCACCTGGCCTGCCAGTCGCTGCGGTCGGGCGAGAGCGAGCTGGCGGTGGCCGGTGGAGTGACCGTGCTCGCCACGCCCCAGGCGTTCGTCGGCTTCAGCCGCCAGCGCGGCCTGGCCCCCGACGGCCGGTGCAAGCCGTTCGCCGCGGCCGCCGACGGCACCGCCTGGGGTGAGGGTGTGGGCCTGGTGCTGCTGGAGCGGCTCTCGGCCGCCCGCCGCAACGGCCACCCGGTGCTGGCGCTGGTCCGGGGCACCGCGACCAACCAGGACGGCGCCAGCAACGGCCTCTCCGCGCCCAACGGGCCGGCCCAGCAACGGGTCATCCGCCAGGCCCTGGCCAATGCCCGGCTCTCCCCGAACGAGGTCGACGCCGTGGAGGCTCACGGCACCGGCACCCCGCTGGGCGACCCGATCGAGGCCCAGGCCCTGCTGGCCACCTACGGCCAGGACCGGCCCGAGGGACGGCCCTTGTGGCTCGGCTCGGTGAAGTCGAACATCGGCCACACCGCGGCGGCCGCGGGCATGGCCGGTGTGATCAAGATGGTCAAGGCGATGGAGCACGGCATCCTGCCGCCGACGCTCCACGTCGACGAGCCCACCCCGCACGTGGAGTGGGCGTCAGGCAGTGTCGCGCTGCTCACCGCGGCGGTGCCCTGGCCGGACGGCGGTCCGCGCCGGGCCGGGGTGTCGGCCTTCGGCATCAGCGGCACCAACGCGCATGTGGTCCTGGAGCAGGCACCCCGGTCCCGCAGCCGCAGGCCGGGGACGCGGCAGACGCGGCAGACCCGGCGGACACGGCGGACGCCGAGGCGAAGGCGCAGTCCGGACCTCCGGTTCTGCCCTGGCTGGTGTCGGCCCGCAGCGAGCAGGCGCTGCGGGCACAGGCCGGGCGGCTGCGCGACCACCTCGCCGAGCGGCCCGGGTTCGAACCGGCAGCGGTCGGCCGCGCCCTGGCACTGACCCGCGCGTCGCTGACGCACCGCGCCGTCGTGCTGCGGCCGACCGGGCCCGGGGAGCGGGAGCAACTGCTGGCCGGGCTGGACGCCCTGGCGCTCGGCAGCACCGCCGCGGACGTGGTCCGGGGCACGGTTGCGGGGGGCAGGGTCGCCTTCCTCTTCCCCGGCCAGGGCAGCCAGCTGCCCGGCATGGGCCGGGGCCTGGCGCAGGCGTACCCGGTGTTCGACCGGGCCCTGGACGAACTGTGCGGTCTGCTGGACCGGCACCTCCCGCAGGACGGCCGGCCGGGGCTGCGCGAGATCCTGTCCGCGCCCGAGGGCACGGCCGAGGCCCTGCTGCTGGACGAGACGGTGTACACCCAGGCCGGGCTGTTCGCGATCGGGGTGGCGTCGTTCCGCCTGCTGGAGTCCTGGGGTGTGCTGCCGGACGTGGTCGGCGGCCACTCCATCGGCGAACTCACCGCCGCCTGCGTGGCCGGCGTGCTGACCACGCCGGACGCCTGCCGTCTGGTGGCGGCGCGTGGCCGCCTGCTCCAGTCCTCGCCCGAGGGCGGCGCGATGGCCGCTCTGGAGGCCACGGAGGACGAGGTGCTGCCGCTGCTCGCCGGGCAGGAGGACCGGCTCGGCATCGCCGCCGTCAACGGGCCCCGGGCCACAGTGGTCTCGGGCACGGCGGAGGCGGTCGCCGGGGTCGCGGAGGTGTTCCGCGGGCGCGGTCGCCGGATCAAGCTGCTGCGTGTCGCCCGGGCCTTCCACTCGCCGCTGATGGACGGCGTGCTGGCGGAGTTCCGCGAGACCGCGGCCGGTCTGACGTACCGCTCCGCGCGGATCCCGGTGCTGTCCAACCTGACCGGGACCGCCGCCGGCGACGAGCAGTTGCGCTCACCGGACTACTGGGTGCGGCATGTGCGCGCGGTGCGGTTCCACGACGGCGTCCGGTACCTGGCCGGGCAGAACGTGACCACCGTGCTCGAACTCGGGCCGGGCGGTGTGCTCTCGGCCCTGGTCCGGGACGCGCCGGACGAGCGGGGCCGGGTCATCGCGGCCGTACCGCTGCTCCGCCGGAGCCGGCCGGAGGCGGAGAGCGCCGTCGCGGCCCTGGCTCAGGCCCACGTCCGGGGCGTGCCGGTGGACTGGGACGCCGTGTTCGCCGGGACCGGCGGCCCCCGCGTGGATCTGCCCACCTATGCCTTCCAGCGGCAGCGCTTCTGGCCCGACGGGCCGGCTCCCCTCGGAGCCGCGCAGCCCGCGGCAGGTACGCCGACGACCGCCGAGCCCGCGCGCACGCCCGGGGCCGAGGACCGGCTCCGGGAGCGGCTGGCCGGTCTCGACGAGGGCGAACGGGACGCCGTCCTGCGGGAGTTGGTGGCCGAGCAGCTGGCCGCGGTGCTGGGCCACAGCTCCACCGCGGAGGTCGAGGCCGCCCTCGGCCTGCCGGAGCTCGGCATCGACTCGCTGACGGCGACGGAACTGAGGGCAGCCCTGCACGCCTCGACCGGCGCGCTGCTGCCGACCACCGCGGTATTCGAGCATCCGACCCTCGACGCCCTGGCCGGACGGCTGCGCACCGAGCTGGACGCCCGGGGGAAGGCCGACGGTCCGCTCGCGGAACCGGCTGCCGCACTACGGCCCCGGCCCTGGGCATGCTCGGCCTGCTGGCCCAACGAGCGGCGCAGCTAGGCCAGTTCGAGCAGTTCGACAGCCTGCTGCGGGAGGCCTCGCGGTTCCGGGAGACCTTCTCCGAACCGTCGGAGCAGACCCGGCGCCCGGCGCCGGTGAGGCTCGCGCACGGCCCGTCGGGGCCCCGTCTGCTGTGCTTCCCCTCGTTCGCCAGCCGCTCGGGCGCCCATCAGTACGCGCGGCTTGCCGCGGCCGCCCGGGGGAAGCTGGACGTGTGGGCGCTGCCCGCCCCCGGATTCACCGGGGGCGAGGAGCTGCCCGCCGACCTCGACGCCCTGGTGCGCCTGCACGCGCAGGACGTCGAACGGTGCGCCGACGGCGAGCCGTTCGCGATCCTCGGGCACTCCGCCGGCGGCTGGATCGCGCATGCCGTCACGGCGCAACTGGAGAAACTGGGAATCCCACCGGTCCGCCTCGTGCTACTGGACAGCTACCGCCCCGGCAGTGCCATACTTCCTCGAATCCAGGCCTCACTGGCAAGGGAATTGACGGTTGATCAGGGATCGCTTGCAGCTGCCGGGGAACAGTGGGACGACATCTGCCTGACCGCGATGGGCGGTTGCGCCCGGCTCTTCGAGTCCTGGCAGCCGCAGCAGCCGTCCACCCCGGTTCTCCAGGTGCGGGCGGCCGAGCCACTGCCCGGCTTCCCGGAGACCGGCTGGCAGGCGTCGTGGCAGGGGGCCGGGCACACCGAGGTCGAGGTGCCCGGGAACCACTTCACCATGACCGGCGAACACGGCGACTCCACCCTGCGCGCGGTGCTCGACCACCTGGCCGCACAGCCCTGACCCACGGGCCGCACCCGCCGGCCCGCCGACAGCACGACCGACCACGCCGACAGCACGACGACCACGAAACCCGACTCCGACCCGAGGGTGAGCACAGAATGACAATCGACGACGACCACCGGCCCGGCACTCTGGACCAGGCGGTCCTGGACGGTCAGGCCCCGTACCACCGGCGCGCCCTCCACTTCTACGACCTGCTGGTGTTCCGCGGCAGCGCACCGCTGTTCTGGCGCTGCTCGCCGCGCAACTTCCAGCAGATGTACAACACGAGCATCGGCGCCAAGCACCTGGAGATCGGGTGGGCACCGGCTACCTGCTGGCCAACACCCGCTTCCCGGTGTCGAACCCGAAGATCACGCTGGTCGACCTGAACCCCAGCACGCTCGACTTCACGGCCGACCGGCTCGCGTTCTACGAGACCACCAAGGTGATCGGCAACGCGCTGGAGCCGCTGCCGGTGCCGGAGGAGAGCCACGACTCGGCAGCACTGAGCTTCCTGCTGCACTGCATTCCCGGCAGCCTGCGGGAGAAGGGCACGGCCATCCGGCACGCGGCGGCGGCCGTACGGCCCGGCGGCACGGTGTTCGGCAGCACGGTGCTCTCCTCCGGTGTTCCGGTCACCGGGGCCGGCCGCTGGCTGATGGACAACCTCAACAAGAAGGGCGTGTTCCACAACGACCAGGACAGCCTGGAGGACCTGCGCGACCAGCTGAAGCAGAACTTCGAGGACTTCGACCTCGTCGTGCGCGGCAGCGTGGGCCTGTTCCGCGCCCGCAAGGGCTGACCCGCCCGCACCTGACCGACCCAGACCGCCCCAGACCGCCCCTGCCCCACACGCACACCCTTCGCACCGCGGCTCGACCGCGCCGGAAAGGACCGCCCCATGGCCACCCGCTGGTTTCCGATCGAGGAGGCCGACGACTCGTTGTTCGCCTCGGCACCTCTGTACCACGCCCGCTCCGTCGAGGTGCCGTACTCGGCCGAGGAGACGTGGGCGGCCCTGACCGGCGACGGCGTGTCCAGCTGGACCAAGGGCATGCAGCAGCTCATCTGGACCTCCTCGCGGCCGTTCGGGGTCGGCACCACCCGGGAGATCCACATGGGTGGCGGCTTCACCCTCCGCGAGCGGTTCTTCCGCTGGGAGGAAGGTCACCGGAAGACCTTCAGCGGGGTCGAGGGGACCCGTCCGATCTTCCGCCACCTGGTCGAGGACTACGTCGTGGAGCCGACCGGGGACGGTGCCCGCTTCAGCTGGCGCTGGGCGGCCGAGCTGAACCGCCCGTGGTCGTTCCTGCAGGGCGCGCTGGACCGGTTCTCCTTCGCCCCGGTGGGGCGGTCGCACATCGACGGGCTGCCCGGCTACATGGACTCCCGGTCCCCCTCCCGGCTCTGACACCACGCCGTGCCACCTGACTGACCCGCCGACTCGTCGAACGAAAGAAGACTCGCATGTGTGGGATCGCCGGCTGGATAGCCTTTCAGCGGGACCTGGAGCGTGAACTGCCCGCCCTGGAGGCCATGACCGCCACCATGGTCTGCCGCGGCCCGGACGCCGGGGGCACCTGGGTTTCCCGGTCCGCCGCACTCGGACACCGCCGCCTGTCCGTGATCGACCTCGAAGGCGGCGTCCAGCCCATGGTGGTGGAGACGCCGGACGGCCCGGTCGCCATGACCTACAGCGGCGAGGCCTACAACTTCACCGAGTTGCGTGACGAACTGCGGCGCCGCGGACACCAGTTCCGCACCGCCAGCGACACCGAGGCAGTGCTGCGGGGCTACCTGGAGTGGGGCGAGGCCGTCGCGGAGCGGCTCAACGGCATGTACGCGCTGGGGATCTGGGACGGCCGCACCCAGAAGCTGGTTCTGCTGCGGGACCGGCTGGGCATCAAGCCGCTGTACTACTACCCGACCGAGGACGGCGTGCTGTTCGGGTCGGAGGCGAAGGCCATCCTGGCCCACCCGTCGGTCGAGCCGGTGGTCGACAACGACGGCTTCCGCGAACTCTTCGGCTTCGTCAAGGCTCCCGGCCGCGCGGTGTGGGCCGGCATGCACGAGGTGAAGCCCGGCGCCATGGTGGTCCTGGACCGGGGCGGCCTGCGCGAGCACGTGTACTGGCGGCTGGAGGTGGCCGAGCACCGTGACGACACCGACACCACCGTGCGCAGGATCCGGGAACTGCTGGAGGACAGCGTCGCCCGGCAGCTGGTCGCCGACGTCCCGCAGTGCGTCCTGCTCTCCGGCGGGCTGGACTCCAGCGCGCTGACCGCGCTGGCCGGCCGGCAGATGGCGGCCCGGGGCGAGCAGGCCCGCACCTTCACCGTCGACTTCGAGCAGCCGGACGCCTTCCGCCCGGACGAGCTGCGCGGTTCGCAGGACGCCCCGTTCGCCCGCGAGGTGGTCGAGCACGTCGGCACCCTGCACCGCGACATCCGGCTGGACCACCAGGCGCTGGCCGACCCGGAGGTGCGGTTGGCCACGGTGACCGCCCGCGACCTGCCGTTCGGCTTCGGCGAGGCGGACAACTCGCTGTACCTGCTGTTCAAGGCGATCCGGGAGCACTCCACGGTGGCCCTCTCCGGGGAGTCGGCCGACGAGATCTTCGGCGGCTACCCCTGGTTCCACCTCCCGGTGGTGCAGCAGGCCGAGATGTTCCCCTGGGTGACGGCCTCCGGCCTCGGCCCCAAGTCCCACCCCACCAAGCTGATCAGTCCGGAACTGCTGCTCGGCACCCTGGACGTCCCCGGCTACTGGGCCCAGCGCTACGCCGAGTCGGTGGCCGAACTCCCGGTCGTCGAGGGTGAGGACGCGCACGAGCGGCGGATGCGCCAGGCCTGCTACGTGCACCTGACGAGCCTGCTCGGCATGCTGCTGGACCGCAAGGACCGGATGAGCATGGCGGTCGGGCTGGAGGTCCGGGTCCCGTTCTGCGACCACCGCCTGGTGGAGTACGTGTTCAACACCCCGTGGTCGATGAAGACCTTCGACGGCCGGGAGAAGAGCCTGCTGCGCGCCGCGGTCCGGGACATCCTGCCGCAGTCGGTGGTGGAGCGGCCCAAGGCGCTCTACCCGCACACGCAGGAACTGCGCTACGTCGGCGAGTTGCAGCGCCAGGTCGGCCAACTGCTGTCCGACGACCACCGCGCGGTGGAGTTCTTCGACCGCGCCGCCCTCACCAAGGCCGCCGGGGCTCTGCCCGGGGCCGTCGAGAGGGACGAGCGGGGGCCTTCGAGCGCGTGCTCGACCTGGCCGTCTGGCTCGACGTCCGCCGCCCGACCATCAAGCTCTCCTGAGGAGTCCCGACACCCATGGCTGTCGACAACGACGTCTACAACACCCACACCTGGTGGGACGACGACCAGCCGTTCGCCGCACTTGAGGCGTTCACCCCGGCGCGGTTCGACTACTTCCACGACGTGCTCACCAACCGGCTCCGGCTGGACCTCTCCGGACTGCGGGTGATCGACATCGGCTGCGGCGGCGGCCTGCTGGCCGAGCGCTTCACCCGGGCCGGCTGCCGCGTCACCGGCGTGGACCCGTCCGGCCCGTCGTTGAAGGCGGCGGGCGAGCACGCCCGGCAGACCGGCCTGGAGATCGAGTACCAGCAGGGCGTGGCGGAGGAACTGCCTTTCCCCGACGCCTCCTTCGACCTGGTGTACTGCTGCGACACCCTGGAGCACGTCACCGACGTCGACCGGGCGGTGGGCGAGGCCGTCCGGGTGCTCAAGCCGGGCGGCTACTACCTGTACGACACCATCAACCGGACCTTCCGCTCCAAGCTGGCCATGATCAAGATGGCCCAGGACTGGAAGTCCGTGAGTTTCGCGCCCAAGGACCTGCACGACTGGAAGAGCTTCATCAAGCCCGCCGAACTGCACGCGGTCCTGCGCAAGCACGGCCTGGCAACCGTGACCTGGTCGGCTTCTCCTCCAGCGGCCGCAGTTGGAGCTGCTCAAGGAGATGCGCCGGCGGGCCCGCGGCGAGATCAGCTACGGCGAACTCGGCCGCCGCTTCCAGCTCGGCGTCCACAAGGACACCTCCGTCATCTACGCCGGTTACTCCCAGAAGGTCGAGAAGTGAGCATGCCCGAAGCATCCACCGCCACCACCACCGCCGACGCCGCCTCCGCCGCGACCGTCCCGGACGTCCGCGTGCCGGTCCTGGTCGTGGGCGTCGGCCCGGCCGCCCTCACGGCCTCGCTGGCCCTGTCCCGGTACGGGATCCGCCACCTGGTGGTCGGCAAGTACCTGGGCACCGCGCACACGCCGCGCGCCCACCTGCTCAACCAGCGGACCGGGGAGATCCTGCGCGACCTGGTGGTGGAGGAGCGGATCCTGGCCGAGGCGACCCCCAGCACGCTGCTCGCCAACCACGTCTTCATGTCGACCTTCTCCGGCCCCGAGGTCAGCCGCCTGGACGCGTACGGCAACGGTCCGGACCGGATCGGGGACTACCTCGCGGCCAGCCCGAGCAAGATGTGCAACCTCCCGCAGCACCTGATGGAACCCCTGCTGGTGGAGGAGGTCCAGCGGGCCCGCGTCGGCGAACTGCGCTTCGGGCACGAGTTCCTGCGGCTGGAGCAGGACAAGCTCGGCGTGACCGCCGTCGTCGCCGACCGGCAGTCCGGCCAGGAGTACACCGTCCGCTGCGACTACCTCATCGGTGCCGACGGCGCCCGGAGCCGGGTCATGGAGCAGGCCGGCTCACCGTGGAGGGCCCGACCGGCCTGGCCAAGGTGGCCACGATCTGGTTCGAGGCCGACCTGTCCCGCTACTGCCAGGACCGCCCGGCGATCCTCTACATGGGCGCCGTGCCCGGCAACCCGCCCGAGGACGGCCGGGTGTTCGTCAGCATCCGCCCCTGGAACGAGTGGGTGTACCTGCGCTTCCTGGAGCACGGCAGCGAGTTCGACGGGACCGACCACGAGAGATCCTCGCGCACATCCGCGAGAGCATCGGCGACCCCTCGATCGACATCAGGATCAAGAACGTCTCGCCGTGGGAGGTCAACGCCGTCGTCGCACCGCGCTACTCCAACGGCCGGGTGTTCTGCGTCGGCGACGCCGTCCACCAGATGCCGCCGACCAACGGCCTCGGGCTGAACTCGGCCGTCGCCGACTCCTTCAACCTCTGCTGGAAGCTCAAGCTCGTCCTGGACGGAACTGCCGACCAGGACCTGCTGGAGACCTACCAGACCGAGCGGCTGCCGGTCGGCATCCAGATCGTCGACCGCGCGGTCCGCAGCATGATGGACTTCCTCGGCATCCCGGCGGCGCTCGGCTTCGCCGCCGGACAGAGCGCGGCGGAGCAGTGGGAGCTGCTGCGCGGCCTCGCCGACGACACCGAGGAGGGAGCCGCGCGCCGGGCGGCCCTGGCCGCCGCGACCGACCGGATCAACTACCAGGTGAACGCGCACGGTGTGGAGATCGGCTACCGCTACCGCGCCGGCGCCCGGGTCGACGACGGCACGCCGGAGCCCACCCAGGAGCAGGACGCCGAGCTCTACTACCAGGCGACCACCTGGCCGGGCGCCCGCCTCCCGCACGCCTGGCTGGAGGACGGCACCCGCCGCTGCTCCACCCTCGACCTGGTGGGGCGCGGCCGGTTCGTGCTGCTCACCGGCCGTGGCGGCGACCAGTGGCACGAGGCCGCCCGCGAGGCCGGCCGGTTCACCGGGGTCGAGGTCACCGTGCGCACCATCGGCGCCGCGGAGGGCCTGCGCGACCCCTACGGCGCCTGGGAGCGACTGAGCGAGGTCGCCTCCGACGGGTGCGTCCTGGTCCGCCCCGACGGGCACGTGGCCTGGCGCGCGGCGACCAGCGAGTCGGCCGGGGAACTGCCGAAGGTCATGGCGGGCATCCTGTGCTCCCCGCCGGGCTGGCGGCCGGCACGCTGTCGTGAGCCGGCACGCTGTCGTGACGCCACGCTGAGCCGGGGCGCGCCCCGGTCCGTGCAGCCCTTCCGTGCAGCCCGGTCCGGGTGCGGTGGCAGCCGCGGAGCCTCCCGCTCCGCGGCTGCCGCCGCGCCCGCACACCTCCCACCTCACCTAAGGAAGAACCCATGGCCACGACCGCGGCCGGCACCGGCGACGCACGTTGGATGCGCCGGTTCGATCCGGCCGAGGAGGGCGCGCCGCGGCTGGTCGTCCTCCCCCACGCAGGCGGTTCCGCCAGCTTCTTCCGGGCGTTCTCGGCGGAGCTCGCGCCGCGCCTGGACGTGCTGACGGTGCAGTACCCCGGCCGCCAGGACCGCCGCCGGGAGCCGTGCATCGAGGACATCGCCGAGTACGCCGACCGCATCCACGCCGCCCTGCCCACGGACGGGTCGCCCGCTGGCCCTCTACGGCCACAGCATGGCGCGCGGTCCTCGCGTTCGAGGTGGCCCTGCGCCTTGAGGCGGCCGGCGCCGCACCGCTCGCGTCGTCTCCGGACGCCGCGCGCCCTCCTGCCGGCGGGACGACGACGAGGTCGTGCACCTGAAGGACGACGCGGGCCTGATCGCCGAGATCCAGGCCCTCAGCGGCACACACAGCAGCCTGCTCGACGACCAGGAGTTCGTGCGCACGGTCCTGCCGGCCCTGCGCGGCGACTACACCGCGGTCGAGCGCTACACCTGCCCGCAGGACGCCGTCCTCGCCTCTCCGCTGCTGGCCGTGACCGGGGACGGCGACGCGTGGACGCACGTCGGGGAGGCCGGGGCGTGGGCCCGCCACACCACCGGCGGCTTCCGGCTCGAAGTGCTGCCCGGCGGCCACTTCTTCGTCCTCGCGCACCAGCGCCGATGGCCGAACTGATCACCGGCGCCACCGTCGGCGCACCGGCGTCCGACTGATGTCCGCAATGAGGTAAATAGCCTCAACTAGTCATTCCTGTACCGATTCCGCCGCAACTAGTCTGGCCTCCCCATCTGGGATTCGAGGACGGATCAGACATGACGGCATCCGAACCCGGCACCAACACCGTGAGCTCCCTGTACGACCGGCTGACCGACGCGCTGACCGCGGCGTTCGGCGACAACATCCACTTCGGCTACTGGGACGACGACCGCGACCGGCGATCGATCGAGCAGGCCACGGACCGGCTCACGGACTTAGTGGCCGAGCGACTGGCACCCGGCGTCGGCGGACGACTGCTGGACGTCGGCTGCGGGAGCGGCAGACCGGCCGTGCGGATTGCGCGCGAGCACGAGGTGCACGTAACGGGGATCAGCATCAGCAAGCACCAGATCCAGCTCGCCGGCGCGCGCCCGGAGGTCGGCGAGTCCGCCGGGCAGGTCGCCTTCCGGGCCGCCGACGCGACCCGACTCCCCTTCCCCGAGGCCTCGTTCGACGGCGCGTACGCCATCGAGTCCCTGGTGCACATGGCGGACAAGGCGGCCGCCCTGGGGCACGTCGGCCGGGTGCTGCGGCCGGGCGCACGTTTCGTCGTCGCGGACTTCTTCCTGGACGGCCCGCAAACCCCCGGCGAGGGCGCCGAAGTGATCGCGGCCACCTGCGAGTTGCTCCGGTTCGCACCGCTCGCCACGCTGGAGGCGTACCGCGGGCTGCTGGACCAGGCGGGCATGAAGCTGGTCGAGGTCACCGACATCCGGGCCAACATACGCCGTTCCTACACCGTCACCAGCGCCGCCTTCCACCGGGCCCTGCGCGCCCTGCTCGGCGAACTTGGGCCGGAACACGCCGCCGCAGCACGGCTGTTCGAGCAGTTCGGGGCCCTGCCACAGGTCGGCTACGGGCTGTTCACAGCAGTCCGGCTCTGACCTCGGCCCGCACCCCACGCCGGTGCGGTCGCCGTCCGAGGCGATCGCGATCAGCCCCACCGCCACCGCGAAGGGCGCCGACCTGACCGCCCAGCCGAAGCAGGCTGCCAGGTCGGCGCCCCTTTTCAGCCTCCACCACGGCGGTCGACCGGGCCGAGACCCGCCGAGCCCGGCAACCGACCAGCATGAGCGCGCTCGCACCAGCTCTGCGCGGCCGGAGCCGGTAGCGCAGAGCTGGTGCGGTGGTCGGAGTGGCGCTGACGGTCAGCCTGATCGGCACCCCGCACAGGCCGCAGGCCGCAGGCCGCAATGGACGCCTTCCGACGCGGCTGGACGGCGGTCGTCGTGGCGGCACTACTGGCCTCCGCGGCCTCCCTGATACTCGCCGCCGCCCAGCGCCGGGCAGCATCGAGGTAGCCCCGCCCGCCACCTGCGACACACCCGCCAAGGGAAGTCAGCGACAAGGGTTCCGCTTGTTCGATACCTGACATTCTCAAAAAGTATCAAACAGTTGGTCTATACCTATCCTCGAACCCTGGATTCTTGGACCGTCAACAGGGCACCACCCGCCCTGCCACGCACCACCGTCGCCCGTCCTGGCACGGGCTACAAGGGGGAGATTTCCGTATGAGCATGACCCTGCTCAAAAACGCCACCGCACGCCGCCTCGCCACGCTCGCCGTGTCCGCCTGCGCACTCGGCGCGCTGTCCGCCCCGATGGCCAACGCCGCCGTGCACCCGATGACGCAGGGGTCGGGCAACGAGGCCGTCCCGAACCTGCGGAACTGCACCGCAGGGATGTACACCACCTGGGACAACGGCAACTACACCGTCCAGCTGCACGTCAGCGTCGCTGCGGGCAACGGAGCCGTCGGGCTCGTCTGTAACGCGACCCTGCACCGCAACCTCGGCGGCTGGGGTCAGCTCGGCCCCGCCTACCAGGTGAGCAACGGCGGTTCGGCGGTCGGTTCGGTCTACTCGGACAACGGCACTCTCGCCTACGTCTGCGCCACCGAGACCGACTACTCGCCCTCCGGCCAGGTCGAGTGGACCTCCGGCCAGCAGTGCTCGGCCACCTGGTAGTCCGGCGCACAGCCGGCAGATGTACAGCCGGCCTGATCACGGCTGACTGACATTCGGGGCGCGGGAAGCCTGCTTCCCGCGCCCCACTGCTGTCCGGCCGCGCACGGCGCGTTGCACCCGGCGCTGGAGCGGGCCACCACGGACGTCCGTCTGACGCCGAGTGATATTCTGGCCGTCGACAACTACAGGCTGTGCCACGCGAGGTGCTCCTCCGTGGCGGGATTCGACGGGCGGACCGCCGGTTGCTGCACACCGTTGCCCACCGTGACCCGTACGCGGTCGAGAACGCGGTTGAGAACGCAGTCGAGAACGCAGTCGTGCACGGCGGCTGCCCGGTGCTGTCGTGACCGCCGAGGCGGCGGCCGGCGCCGCGACGGGTCTCCGGCGCTTCACCTTCCGGGCCGGCGATGCGACCCTCGCGGGTTTCACGGTCGCCCCGCGGGACGGCGGTGACGGCCGGACCGCCGTCCTGCTGCACGGCGCCGGGACGGCCTCCAAGGAACGGCTGCTGCCGCTGGCCCTCGACCTCGCCGAGGCGGGCGTCGGATCGGTGGCGCTGGACTTCGCGGGCCACGGTGACAGCTCCGGCGAACTGTCCGGCCAGAGCCTGGCCGTACGGCACGCCCAGGCAGTGGAACTGGTCGAAGGCTTCGTCCCGTCGGACCACCGGCTGACGCTGGTCGGCTTCAGCATGAGCGGCCAGACCGTGGCCGATCTTCTGGCCACCTACGGCAACCGCGTTTCCCGCCTGTGCCTGTGCGCCCCGGCGGTCTACGACGCCGCGGCCCGGGACGTCCCCTTCGGCCACGGCTTCACCGACCTGATCCGGCGTCCCGGGAGCTGGCGGACGTCCGACGCCTTCGCCGCCTACGCCCGGTTCGCCGGCCAGGCGGTGCTGCTGGTCCCCGGACGTGACGAGGTGATCCCGCCGGACGTGACCTCGGCGCTGCGCGCCGCGCTCGCGACCCGGTCCGAACTCGTGGAGATCGTCCTCCACGACGCCGGACACCGCATCGGTCTCACGCTCGCGAACCGTCCCGACCTCCGCCGCTCACTCGTGGCGTTGCTGGCGGCACCGGAGTAGACCACCGCCGCCGACACCGTCCGGGAACCGCGAGCGCGCCCTTCCCGGACGGTGGACCGCCACCGTGCACAACCGGATTCGGCTGTCCGTCGAGGCGGCTCACGAGCAGTCGAAGCGATGTGCGTGCGGCATGTCCGGACAAGCGGTGCAGACGAAGAGATACACGCCGCCCATGTCACCGAGCATCAAACCGGCGGCCCGCTGCACCCGGTCGCGATCCTCGTAGGGAAGGTCGAGAACGGTTCCCGAGGCCGGTGTGTCCTCCAGCGGCAGCCAGCTCTGCCATGAGGCTCCGTCGAACTCCGCGCTGCCGACCGTCAGAAGGTGCCGCATCGGCTCGCCGCACCCGCCGCAGAGCGGCCAGGCGGCCTCCTGGGTCCAGTCCGGGTAACCACCCGTCTTGATGCCCGGCGCCACGGACAGGTGGTACCAGTACGACCAGCCCGTCTCCTTCTCGACCTGATCGAAGCGTTCCTCAAGCACCTCGTGAAGCTCCTCGGGGAGATCCCATTGCGGGAACTCCACGATGCTCTCCGGATGAATCACGCAGGGCCCGGGCACGTAGTCGTCCGGAGCATCGCCGGGCCGGGGCGGCGGGCAGGGCAACGGCCCGCAGGCGGCGGAGTCCCGCCAGCGCAGCGCCGGGCGCGGCGCGTAGACGTCATGGTGGTCGAAGGGACACCAGAGCACCTGGAGGACATCCGTGCCATCGGGAAACGGGAGGTCCGGTACATCCCGTGCGAAGAGCTGAACGACGGGCACCAGCGGCTTCGCGCCCGGTTCCGGCGCGGCGAACGCCACCGCCGGGTGTTCCTCCTCGCAGTACGGCCACGGCTCCGGCGCCGGCCACAGCAGTGGTCCTCCCACCGAACTCTCCCACGGCCCGGGCGCCCCGGCGCGGGGGTGCAGTCGCGTCGCCTCCCGGCGGAAGGGCATGAGCTCCGGGAAGACGGCCTCCACGTCCACGGGGCGTGCCGGAGTAGTGCGGGCCATCGGGACTCCTTGTGGAACGAGCTGGAAGCAGCATGACGAATCGTAGGCGGCCAGGAGCCCTCCCTAGCACGCCTCGACAGCATCCAGGGCCTGCGCGCCTGGCGACGCGGTGGTGCAGATGCAGCGCCGGGCCCAGTGCCGCGGCGGCTGCCCGATCGGCTCCCTGGCCAGCGAACTGGCCGAACACGACGAGCAGGCCCGCGCCGACATCGCCGCCGGCTTCGAACGCTGGCACACCGCGATCCGCGGCGGCCTCGACGCCATGATCGCCCTCATCGAATCCCTGGCCCGCCCGGTCCCCGCGTCCGGCCCCGGCGCCGCCAACCGCGAATAGCGCCGGAGACCCGGCCACCCGCCCGCCGGGGCCGACCGTCCACGGGGTCGGGACGAGCGGGACCGGCCACGGCCCATGGCCCATGGCCCATGGCGACCGTCCGAAGGTCAATTCCCGCCCGGCAAGTGATCGCTTCCCGAAATCGAGTCGCCGGCGGCCAGGGCACCGGCCCGGACCGACGCCCGGCCCTGACCGACGTCTCGCCCGGACCCCGACGTCAAGGTTGCGGCATGGATACAGACATCCCAAAACACCCCTTCGGGCGACAGAATGAGCCACCGCCAGGGGGCTGGCGCACGAGCCGAAGGACACCATGACACCGCGATCCCACGCCACCACACTCTGCGCCGCTGGAGCCATCACCGGCCTGCTGGCACTCGCCGGCTGCTCCGCCCCCGCGAAGGCAGTCGGCCGCACTCACCCAGCGACCGTCACGGCAACCGGCGCCGCACAGTCAGTCAGCACCCCGTCTGCCGCAAGCAGCCAGAGTCCGGGCTGCACCGTCAGTCTCTACGGCCACGACGCCGCAGTCAGCGTCACCGCTGACAACGGCTCAGACCCGGCGCCGGAGTGCACGGCGCTCGCCAAGCTGCTTTCATCCGGTGGGGACTTCTGGACCACGCAGACCCTCACCGGCGGCGGGCCGGTCGCTGTCGTCTGTGCCGACAGCCAGGGTGCCTGGACCGCAGTGGTCCGCGACGGCGGCGACCAGATCTACGGCCAGTCCGTCTGCTCGGCCCTCCTCCAGGGCGGATGGAGTGAGAACGCCGCCGTCGAGCAGCAAGCCGCCACGGCAGCCCAGCAGGCTCAGCAGCAAGCTCAGCAGCAGGCCTCCGCATCAGCGCAGGCCCAGGCCCTGGCCAGCGCTCAGGCCGCCACCGAGTCCAATGCCACCAGCGACCTCGACGACCTTGAAAGCACGAACGGCGACTTCACCGACGCCGCCAAGATCACCAGCGACGTGACCAGCACCGACAACGACCTCTCCCACGAGCGCTCGGACATAGCGAACGGCAACGGCGACTACTGCTACAATATCCAAGGCACCGTCGACTACGACGCGACCGGCACCATCAACTACGACGTCCTCGGCACCGCGTCCTACGACGTGTCGACCGAGCAGACCGCGATCACGAACACACGGCAACAGATCACGACCGTCGAGCAGGACCAGGCCGCGCTCCGAACAGCCGGCCTGCCTGCCACCCCAGGGGCCGCATCAGCACTCTCCCGGGCCCAGGAACAGACAGGCGAAGCAGTCGCGACGGCGAACAAGGACATCGACGAGCTCAACGCCGACCTCTCCGACGCGTACCGCCTCGCGAACTCGGCAGGCACGGGCGACTGCGCGGGCGACGGCCCGGGAAGCGCGCCGTCGGGGCTGCCGCACCTCTCCTGACCCGTGCCCACCCGCCCTGGCATCGGTGCGGCCGGAGCAGGCACACGTCGCCCAAGGCCACCGCACAGACCGGGACCGAGCCCCGGGTGGCGGACGCACGAGCCGTCGGGCGCCGGGGCGGCGTGGTCCTGTGGAGAGCGGCACTACCGGCCGTCCGGGGCGTGCTGCGGAGAGGCGTGGTCGCGACCGGCGGCCTGCTGGGAGCAGCGGGTCAACGACTCTTCACAGCGGCGGGGTTGAATGTCTCGCGGTATGTGCGTGGTGGTACCCCGACATGTGCCTTGAACAGGGTCCGGAAGTTGGCCGGGGTGCCCAGGCCGCAACGCCGTGCGACAGCTTCGACCGTCAGGTCGCTCGATTCCAGGAGTTCCCGTGCGAGGCCGAGCCTTGCGTCGAGCAGCCAGCGCATGGGCGGCCGACCGGTGTCGGCGTGGAAGCGACGGATGAGCGTGCAGCGGGACATGCCGGCCTCGCGCGCCAACTGGTCGACGGTGAGCGGCTGTGCAGGTGGCGCAGGGCCCATTCGTACACTGGCGCCGTGGTGGCGGCGGATGAGATGCAAGGACAGGTCGAGGCCCGCGGCGACTCCGCCTGAGGTCAGTACTTGGCCTTCATCGATGTACAGCTCGCGCAGTTGCACCGTCACCCTCGGATACCGGCTGGCCAGCGCTGCGGCGTAGCACCAGTGCGTGGTGGCTCGGCGGCCGTCGAGCAGGCCGACGGCTGCCAGGGCGAACGCCCCCGAGCAGATGGACACCATCCGGCTGCCGCGGGCCGCTGCCTGTGCCAGCGCGGCGGTGACCCGGCAGAGGCGGACACTCACGGACCCGCCTCTCGCGGTTGACGTGAGGTCAGTCGGTGGGGCCTGGAGGAGGGTTTCGGCTGTGGTGGTGCGGGCGTAGAGGACGGAGCGGCCGGCGCGGTGGGCGCTGACCAGGCCGGCTTTGCGTAGTGCGGTGAGGTGTTGGGAGACCCCGGCCGGGGAGAGTGCGGTGCGGTCGGCCAGTTGGGTGGTGGACGCCGGGTCTCCAGTTCGGCCAGGAGCAGGGCCCGTGAACGGCCCAGTACGGCGGAGAGGGCATTGGTCCGGGGCGTGGGCCGGGTCTGCCAGAGTGCGCCGGTTCCGCGTGCGGGGTAGGCGAGTTGCGGTGGAGCGGGGATGTGGTTCGGGTGCGCAGTCCTGGTCCGGTGAAGACCGAGGGGATCAGCAGCAGTCCCGGGCCGGCCGTCGTGCGGGTCAGCGGCTGCTTCCGTCCGGTCATCCGCAGCGCGGTCCCGTCCCAGCTCACGGATGTGTGCAGGTCGTTGAGGAGGCGGCCGGTGCCGTGCTCGGCGGCCAGGCGGGCGCGGTGGAGGATGTCCGCGTCCAGAACCGCCCGGATGCGCGCCCAGTAGGGGGCGAGCGCCAGCTCCCAGTAGGTTCGGATCTCCTCGGTGACCCTGGCCAGGCCGGTGGCCGGGTCGGCGTGCAGGGCGCGCAGCCGTGGGCCCAGGGTTCCCTGATGGCGGGCCAGGTGGTCCAGGTCCTGGCGGACCCGCTCGGCGGGCAGGCCCGGATCGCGTCCCACTCCTGCCCCGGCGCGGGAGCCGGTCCGGCGGGGGCCGGGTTGAGGAAGTCGGGGACATACCCGACGGACGGAACCGGGATCAGCTCGGCCAGCCAGCCCCGGTCCAGCCCGGCGGCCTCCAGACGCGGCCGCACCTGCTCGGCCCAGGGCCGGTGGACCGGATGCGCGGTGCCCGCCCTCAGCAGCCGAAAGCTCGGCGCCACCTCCCACATCGGCGAGACCGCGAACCGCACCCGCGCCAGATCCCCCGCCGAGAACGCCAGCCCTGCCAGGACAGCCACCCCCTCATTCGATTCAGGCATGCCTTAAATCAATGGCAGGACACCCCGCCGCACGCACATCATCGCGCCATGACCCCACAGACAACCACCGCGTCCGCCTCCGGCACCTGGACCCTGGGCGACCGCACCGTCAACCGCATCGGCTTCGGCGCGATGCGCCTGACCCAGCACGGCGAAGCATTCGCAGCCGACGCCCCACCACGCGACCGCGACCAAGCCGTCAGCGTGCTGCGCCGCGCGCTGGACCTGGGCGTGAACCACATCGACACCGCCGCGTTCTACTTCTCACCCCTGCGCTCGGCCAACGAGCTGATCAACCGGGCACTGGCCCCCTACCCGCACGACCTGGTCATCACCACCAAGGTCGGACCGGGCCGCGACCCCTCAGGCCACTGGCTGCCCCACGCCCCCGGGCAACTACGCGGCCAGGTCCAGGAGAACCTGCGCCAGCTCGGCCGCGACCACCTCGACGTGGTGAACCTGCGCATCGTCGGCACCGACTCCATCGCCGAGCGCTTCGGCGCACTCGCCGAGCTGCGCACCGCCGGACTCATCCGCCACCTGGGCCTGTCCAACATCCACCCCCACCAGCTCACCGAAGCCCAGGCCATCGCCCCGGTCGTCTGCGTCCAGAACATGTACGGCCTCGGCGCATCCCCCGAGCAACAGGAACTCCTGGACCACTGCGGCCGGCAGCGCATCGCATTCGTGCCCTTCTACGCCATCGCCGGCACCGCCCGCACCGCCGGCGCAACCACCGACCCCAACCCGCACGTACACGAGATCGCCCGCGCACACGGCGTCAGCACCGCCCAGATCCGACTCGCCTGGACCCTGCACCAAGGCCCCACGTCCTGGCCATCCCCGGCACCGGCAACCGCGACCACCTCGCCAGAACATCGCCGTCAGCACGCTGCGCCTGTCGCAGGAAGAACTCGCCACACTTGACCCCCTCCGCCACGGAGCGGCCTGAGCCAGACCCTTGTCAGCGTGGCCATGACAACTTCACGCACACGGAAGCACTCGTGCGCCGCTCCGCGCCCCGGGCCCGGCACAGCGGGTGGGGGTGGGTGCAGCGCCGTAGGGGCCGGGAGGGTGTGGAAACGGACCGTACGGGTGCGGGCGGCTGGCAGCGGCACTCCGCTGGGGTGAGGCTGGACAAGCATGACCGACCACCTCGCGGAGGTCCGTCGTCCGCCAAGCACCCGCCCGCGACCCGTGCACTTGTAGCCGAGGGATGTCAGATGTTCGAGAACCGTGCCCTGGAGATCCTGATCGTCGCGCTGGTCGTGCTGCTGCTGTTCGGAGCCAAACGCCTGCCCGACGCGGCACGGTCGCTGGGCAAGTCCCTGCGCATCCTCAAGGCCGAGACCCAGGCCCTGCGCACCGACACCGCCGCTGCCACCGAGCCCGACAGCAGCAGTTCCTCGCCCGTGCTGGGGCCGGTACAGCCCGCCCTCTTCGAGACGGCGTCTCCAGCTGCTCCGAGCCACGTATCCGAGGCCGCAACCGTCCGTCCGGCACCGCCTCTGTAGGCCTGGCCTGCCGAGCCCGCGCTCTCAAGCCGCCCAAGCTCAAGGGTGGCGCCCCCCATGAAGGCCGGCCCGTCCGCGTGGATCCGCTGGATCCGCGGGCGGGCTGTCCCCGCATCTGCGCGTACAGCCGCCCGGCCGCACCGCCCGTGCCTGTGATCCGACCGGTCGGGTACGGATTCGGTGGCACCTTCCGTTCGGGAAGGTCCCCACCTCGCTGAACCGCATGCCAGGTCCCCAGCTACGGAGCGTTCACCCGTTGGCGGACTGCGGAGAGCGGCCAGGTGCCCGCGGTGTTTTCGTTGAGTCATCGGCGATGGCGCCCTGTAATCGTGGCGCTGCCGAGACATGACCGGGCGCGAGCCGCGCTCCGACGTCCGAGGCCGTGGCTGTGGCTGCGGCGCTCCGCGAGCAGATGAGGTCCCACCATGGCTGAGCACTCCTCCCGGCGTAACTTTCTGCGGCACGCCACGGCTGGTACGGCCGCTGTCGGCGCAGTCGTGCTGACCCCCGTCGCCCTGGGCCGAGGCACTGCCTCGGCCCAGACCCGCACTGCGGCGGCGACCAGCGGCGCCGTCCACCAGGGGCCCCTGGTGGCCTACGTCAAGAACGCCCGCACCGGCGAGATCGCGGTGATGGCCGGCGAGCGCGAGATAGTCCACCACGACCCGCAGCTCGCCGCCCATCTCGGCCGCATAGCCGCGACCAGCAAGTCCTGACCCCCTCCCCCGCCTGCCCCACCCCCACGATCCTGAAAGAAGGCAGCGTGTCCTCGCACAAGGAAGCACCCGCCATCTCGACCGACCCGGTGGCTGACAACACCGACGTCTACGCATTCGTCAGCCCCGACCGGCCCGAGACCGTCACTCTCATCGCCAACTTCAGTCCCTTCGAGGACCCGGCGGGCGGCCCGAACTTCGACGAGTTCGGCGACGACGTGCTCTACGAGATCCACATCGACAACAACGGCGACGGGCTGCCGGAGATCACCTACCAGTTCCGGTTCAACACCGTGAACACGATCCCGAACACGTTCCTGTACAACGTCGGCACCATCGAGTCGATCGACAGCAAGAACTGGAACCGCCGCCAGTTCGCCACCGTCACCCGGGTCAGCAACGGCGGAGGCAAGGACGGCAGCAGCCAGGTCCTGGGCAGCAACCTGCCCTGTCCGCCGTGCAACATCGGGCCGCTGTCCACGCCCAACTACGCGGCGCTGGCCGAGCAGGCCATCCACACCCTGCCCGGCGGCTGCAAGCTGTTCACCGGCCAGCGAGCCGAAGGATTCTACGTCGACATCGGCGCGATCTTCGACCTCGGCGACCTGCGGCCCTTCCAGAACCTGCACATCGGCAGCAGCATGCCCGCCGCTCCCGGAGTCAACGGGCCCAAGGCCAAGAACATCCACTCGATCGCCCTACAGGTGCCCGCCTGCGACCTGACCGCGAACGGCAGGACGCCCACCAGCGTCACCGACCCCAACTCCACCATCGGGGTCTACGCCACGGCCGGCCGCCAGCGCTCACGGATGCTCGAGGCGGACGGCACCAGCACCAACAGCGGGCCCTTCGTCCAGGTCTCCCGCCTGGGCAACCCGCTGTTCAACGAGGTCCTGGTCCCCATCTCGAAGAAGGACTTCTTCAACTCCCAAGCCCCGGTCAACGACAAGCAGTTCGCCGCCGACGTCGCCACCCCCGAGCTGTCCCAGCTGCTGCCCGTCCTGTACCCGGGCGTCTTCCCCAACCTCGCTGCCCTCAACGCCTCCGGCAAGCCCCGCGCCGACCTCCTGGCGATCCTGCTCACGGGGATCCCGGCCGGCATCGTCCCCGGCTTCCAGAACGTCACCGGCAACGGCACCGTCCAGGCCGACATGCTCCGGCTGAACATGGCCATCCCGCCGACCCTCCAAAGCCCCAGCAACCTCGGGCTGATCGGCATGGACCCGGCCGGATTCCCCAACGGCCGCCGGGTCTTCGACGACGTCACCACCATCGAACTGCGCGCCCTGGCCGGCGCCACCTACGCCCTGGTCGACAAGACCTACACCCCGACGCCGCCGCAGGCGCCATCACCCAGGGCATCACCTCCAGCAACACCGACGTCACCGCCGACAACACCGTGCACTACCTGCCCTGCTTCCCCTACCTGGGCACCCCGCACGGCGGCTACTTCAACCCCGACGACAACACCCCCGCCCCCGACCTGGACGCCACCCCCTCGGCGGACCGGACACCGGCCGCGGCGGCAGCCGGCACAGCACCAACGCCGCCAAGGTCATCGGCGGCACCGCCCTGGCCACCACCGCCGCCCTCGCCGGAGCCACCGCCCTCGGCTACCGGGCCCGTGCAACCGCAACCGCCACCGCAGGCAGCACGCACGGTACGCGCGACACCAGCGACGACCGCTCCCCGGTCGCGCCATGACCGCCCAGCACGCCTCCACGCCGGTCGGGCACACACACGGACACACCCACGGGCAGACCTACGGCCCCAGCCAGGACGGCAGCGTCATGGTCGACATCGGCGGCAACGTCGGCGCCCTGATCATCCACACTCCACCCGGACTCCACGGAGCCGAGATCGACATCAGCCCCGCAGGCCACGCAGAGGCCACGACACACGTGGCCGTACGGGAACGAAGCGGCCCCGGGCCGACCAGGTACGCCGCCGTCTTCCCCTCCCTGACCGCCGGACCTACACGATCTGGAACCCGGACTCACGCCCTGTCGCCGAGGTGACCGTCACCGGCGGACAGGTCGCCCGGTTCGACTGGCCGGAACCCTGACCACCCGCGCCCCGCCTCAAATCCCGAATTTCGGTCGGCGGAAGCAACAGGCCAGAGCCCGTCCAAGGGATCGTCGCAGGGCCTCCGTTCACGACACGTGAACGGAGGCCCCGACAGCCGGATGGAGAGACGGGAGCCACCGGCTTGCGGACCCGGACCGACAGCCGCCCCCGCCGTCCCGACGCCCGCGCGGGACGGCGGCGCCCCCTTGTGATGCCGGACTTCTTGCCGGATGCGCGGGCTACTGGTGAGGAGCCGACGTAGGCCGGGCTGCGGCCGGGCTCCTGCGGCAGCCGGCATCGAGGGGCTTCGGGGTCCGCCGGGGAACCGACGCAAGGGACTACTCTGAAAAGATGAGCTTCTGGCAGGTCACCGCAGTCCCCGGCCGTTCTGTGCAGGGAACGTGCGGACACTTGGCGGAGGCCCTGGACGTTTCCGTCCCAGCGGTGCGGCAGTGCTGGGAATGTGTACGGGCGGGGTCCCGCTGGGTGCATTTGCGGCAATGCCTGACGTGCGGCCATGTCGGTTGCTGCGACTCCTCGCCCGGCCGGCACGCCCACGGCCATGCCCGCGCCGGGCACGACCTCGCGCGCTCGGTCGAGCCGGGAGAGCGGTGGGCGTGGTGCTACGCCGACGAGCTGTTCCTGGAGCCGACCGGCGTCCTGGACGGTGCTGAGGCAGTTGATGGATCACAGAATGCTGGGGACGGTTCGGGTCTGAAGTGAGCGGTGAGCCGCCCGATCGTTCCGGGCGGCCCACCTGCCACCGTTGCCCGACGGCGACCTGGTTGAGCGGCGCCCGACTCCCCGCACAGGGTGCCGACCCAGCTGCCCCGCAGGGGAAAACCAGCAGTGGCCTGTTCGCCGGATCGCGTGGCCCGTGCGCGGCATGATGGTTCGGTGCTGCGACGGGCCTGCCTCGCGATGACGAACACCTTCGCCCTCATACGCCTGCTGCCGATGAGCGACCGCGACAAGGACGTCGAGATCCTTGCGCTGCGGCACCAGCTCGCCGTCCTGCAACGCCAATTCGGCAGGCCCGTGTTCACTCCGCGCGACCGCACGCTGCTGGCCGCGCTCCTGCACCATCTGCCGATGGCGAAGCTGCGTCAACTCCAGCTGCTGGTGAAACCCGGACACGATTCTGCGCCGGCACCGCGACCTGCTCAAACGTCGGCACGCCGCGACGTGTGCACCCAAGCGGCCCGGCCGGCCGCGCACCCTGCGCTCGATCCGGGCCCTGGTCCTGCGGCTGGCGCGGGAGAACAGCTCGTGGGGCTGGCGCAGAATCCACGACGAACTCTTCCCCAAGCTCTTCGACCTTCACCTGGAACCAGACCCACCTCCCGCACGCGCTCCGCGAGTCCGAGGACTTCTCCAACGGGCACCGGCCCCACCGCACCCTTCGCAGCCCTGCTCCACTGCGACTGCCGCCCGACTCCGTCGCCGAACGGCGATCTCCAGCCGTTGGCCCAGAGCCCCACTGCTGGTGCCTGCTGCGAGGACCGGGAGGCCACCTGACCTGGATGGATGGATGGCGTATCTGACACCCACAGTGTCGGCATCACCCCGCTTCAGCGAGGAGCGCGTCGACCAGACGACGTGAGTGCTCGAGTCCCGCGATCGACTCGTCCAGGCGCGTGCGCTGCCGGGCCAGGCGGGTGACCATCTCCGGGCACTGCGGCAGCAGCCGCCCCGCGTCGTACCCCACGCACGGCAGCATGACCGCGATGTTCGCGGTGTTCAGACCCGCGGCGAGCAGCGCGCGGATGGTGTCGACACGCACCACGTCCGACTCCTGGTAGCGGCGTCGGCCCGCAGGCGTCCGGTCGGGGGCCAGCAGCCCGCGTTCCTCGTAGTACCGCAGCAGCCGTTCCGGCACACCGGAACGGGCGGCGAGTTCGCCGATCTGCATCCGCACTTCCCCCTCTCTGGCCTGCGGTGATGCCGCAGGGCTTGCTCCTCACACCGATGAGAGGACCTACGTTCGTCGCGTTGAACACCATCCGAGTCGGAGGAGATTCCCGTGCCAGGACTGATCATCGTGGGCGCCGGGCCGGGCCTGGGCACTGCGGTCGCCGTGCGGTTCGCGCGCGAGGGCCTGCCCGTCGCGGCGATCGCCCGCAGCCAGGCCGTACACGAGGTCGCCGACGCCGTACGCACGCAGACCTCGGCGCGGGTGCTGGCGCTGCGTGCCGACAGCAGCGACCGTACCGCGCTGCACGCCGCCGTCGACCTCGCGGTGGACGCGCACGGCGTACCCGACGTCCTCGTCTACAACGCCGCGATCATCCAGTCGGACCGGCCCGGCGAACTGAGCACACAGCAGCACCTGGATGCCTGGTCGGTGAACGTCCTCGGCGCGATGGACGCGGCCACGTACCTGGTCCCGCACATGGCCCGGACCGGCGGCGGCACGGTGATCTTCACCGGCGGCATGCCGCAACCCGTCAGCCGCAGCACGAGCCTGTCCCTCGGCAAGGCCGGTGTACGCGCGCTCACCCAGATCCTCGACCAGGAGTACCGCCACCTCGGCGTGCACGTGGCCGCCGTCACGGTGGACTGCGCCATCGTGCCGGGCACCGACGCGGACCCCGACCTGATCGCTGAGCACTACTGGGCTCTGCACCGGCAGCCGCAGGCGCAGTGGCGACACGAGATCGTGCACTCGGCCTCAGCCGTGCTGTGAACACGTCCTCGACCTGATGCGAACGGCAGACATCCGGCCGAGCCGGACACCCGTTCCCTCGCAAGCCCCCACCACCACCTCGAAACGGAGAACCCCTGTGTCCACCCCCGTGAAGCTCGCCATCGTCCACTGCTCCTCCACCGGCACCATCACCGAGATCGCCAAGGAACTGCATGACGCCGGAGTCAAGGCCGGCGCCCAGGTTCGCCTGCTGAAGGCCGCCGAGCTCGCCCCGTCCAGCGCCATCGAGTCCAACCCGGCCTGGGCCGCCCACCACGCCGCCACCCGGGACATCCCCGAGGCGAGCGCCGGGGACATCGAGTGGGCCGACGCGGTGCTCCTGGGTTCCCCCACCCGCTTCGGCAACGTCTCCGCGCAGCTCAAGCAGTTCATCGACGGCCTCGGCGCCCTGTGGACCCAGGGCAAGCTGGCCGACAAGGTCTACAGCGGCTTCGTCTCCAGCGCCACCGCCCACGGCGGCCAGGAGTCCACCCTCCTCGCCCTCTACCACTCGATCCACCACTTCGGCGGCATCATCGTCAGCCCCGGCTTCACCGACCCGGCCAAATTCGTCGACGGCAACCCGTACGGCACCTCCCACGTCGACGCCCAGGGCAGCAACCCCGTCGGCGAGACCACCCGCACCGCCGCCCGTATCCAGGCCGAGCGCGTCGTCAGGATCGCCGCGCAGCTCAAGGCCGCCGCAAAGGTCAGCGCCGCCTGACCGATCGTCGCATCAGCGTCAGAAACAGAAGGAGAAGCCGTGAACGAGTTCCTGGTCGAAATCACCACCACCGTGCCCGAGGGCACCGATCCGGCCGAGGTCGAGCGCCTGCGCGTGGCCGAAGCCGTCCGGGCCGCGGAACTGGCCCGCGCCGGGCACCTGGTCAGGCTGTGGCGCCCGGTGGGTGAGCTGCGCAGCATCGGCCTCTGGCGGGCTGCCGACCAGGCCGAGCTGTACGGGGCGGGGCTGGGCACACTTCCCCTGTGGCCGTGGATGACCGCGACGGTCACCTGCGTCCAGGCGCACCCCAATGACCCGGCCGGATCCAGCGACACAGCAGTCTGATCCCCACACGTCCGATCCCCACGCGGCTCCCTGCGGGCGCGGATCGTCGCCGACCTCAGTGGTCGGCGACGATCCGGGAAACGGCGGTGGCGATCGCTGACGGCGCCGCTGAGGTCGCGTCTCAACGTCGTGCCGGAGCCCCGCTCGGAGTGGTACACCACCCAGCCGTCCCCGTCGCGGCCGAGGATACGGGTCGTCTCCTGGGGTAACCATCGAGGGCGTAGGCGGCCGGATGGACGCCGGCTTCGTCGAGGGCCTGCTTGAGCTCGGAGCGGTTCACGGAGTGAGCTCGGGGGTCCAGGGCTGCTTGAGGTGGCGCCGCCCCGCGCCGGGCCGTAGCGCCGTCACGCCGCCCGCCGGCGTCGCCTCGCCAGCAGGTACACCCACCTGACCTGGCGTGTCGGCACTGCGCCCAGCATCACCAGCCCGAGGCCGGCGAAGCCCACTCCGAAGACCGCCGCGATCACCACGTCCCGGCCCGACTGCGCCTGCGCCGTGGTCACAGCCGACGCGATCCACGGCGTGGCGGCCTTGTAGACGACGGGCAGCTGGTCTGTGACGCCGTACTGGGTCGGGATGTCGTCGATCCAGTCGTCCTCTACGACGCCCACGGTGGTGTCCATGAAGCGGACCTCGTCGGTGTTGCTGGACTTCCCGGGCGTGACCTGTACGACCGTCCCCGTGACCCGGGTGCCGTGGGCGAGGAGCTGTCCGGCCTGGTGGCCGACGACGGCGTCAACGGTGACCAAAGTGATGCCGCCGATGACGAACAGCAGTCCTACGGTCCAGCTGACGGATGTGCGCCAGGCGGCTGCCCACCATCGTCTTCTCATGCCGGGGATACTGTCATGTGTGCTGGTCAGTGGCTTGAAGCGGGGTGGCGCCGACAGGAGCCGGGCCCGGGGCTTCCGCGGGGACGGGTGGCCGTAGCACTCATCGCCTGCGACAACTGAGGACCATCCCTGCATGCACGGGGATGAGCCCGCGATCTCGCGGCACAGGGCGGCGACCAAGTGGTCCTTCCTGCGGGCACGGGGATGAGTGCGTGGTGGTGAACCGGTCTGTAGCTCGATGACCAGCAGCTTTCGAGTGGTCGTGGAGTCGGGGTGGCCGGTTTCGGGCAGCCAACGTAGGGTGCAGCGCTGCGAAGGGTGCGGCGGGGCCGGTGCCCGTTGGAGAAGTCCTCGGACTCACGGATTGCGTGCGGGAGGTGTGTCTGGTGCCAGGTGAAGGTCCGGTCCAGGAGCTCTGGTGGCCGCCCTGACCAAGCAGGCCGCGGCGCTGCAGGCGCGCGAGCAGCTGACGTCAGCGTGGACGGTCCCGACCGGCGGCTCGACCTCGGGGTCGGGGGGCGGGGTCGGGGTCGGGAGAACCTCTACCGGGTCGCTTCGGAGGCTCTCCACAACATGGTCAAACACGCCCGCGCCGACTGCGCGCGGTTCGGGTGGAGACCGTTGGCGGTGTGCTGCGGATCGAGGTCAGTGACAACGGTGTCGGCTTCGAGCCGGACGAGGTGCGTGCCGGGCGCATCGGCCTTTCCAGCATGGCCGAGCGGGCCGCGGTCATCGGTGCCGACCTCACGGTCACCAGCGCGCCGGGCAAGGGAACCCGGGTCGTCATGACGCTGCCCCACAAGCCCCGTATCCCCGCAGAAGGAGAACCCGATGAGCGCCAGCCATGAGTCGACCGGTCCGATCCGGGTCTTCCTGGTCGACGACCACCGCATCGTGCGCAGTGGTGTGGCGGCCTATCTGGCCATGGTCGAGGACATCGAGGTGGTCGGCAAGGCCGGGACGGGCGCCGGGCCCTGGACCGGATCGCGGTGCTGGAGCCGGCCGGGGAGTTGCCCGACGTGGTGCTGCTGGACCTGGTGATGCCGGTGATGGACGGTATCGCCGCCACCCGGCAGGTGCATCCTGCACGCGTACCAACATGCAGCTTGACCAGTATGGGCGGGGTTTATGACACCCCAACGCCGCGCCAGGTCTTGACCTTCTGGAAGCAGCGTTCGACGGTGTGACACCTACCGATGCCGCGGGGTACCCCCCATTCAACGCGCCAGCAGAGTTACTGCACCCCGCAAGATTCTCTTGCTGTTGCGGCTGGGCGACCGGCGGATCCGGACCATTGTCGACCGCCCAGCACGCACGTATCCTGATACGCGCAACTCACCCTCATTGCTCCCATTCCGGAGGCAGCCTTGATCCGTCGTCTCTCCGTCGCTGTGCTCCTCGGCGGCGCCATCGTCGCACTTCCGGCCGTCCCGGCCCAGGCCGCGCCCATGTGCAAGGCTGACTACTACTGCACGGTCACCTTCTACTCCAACGCCGCCCACACCACCGTGATCGGCCAGCGCACCGTCGACTGTGCGGGCAACAACTCCATGTGGGGCTCGTTCAGCGGCTACGAGACAGTCACCAACTCAGAGTGCAGCGACGCGGTAGTGGGCCGGTAGGTCAGCCGCCAGGTCAGCCTCTGATAGTGCTCCGTTAGGTTGGGACGAGGGGTGCGGCGCGGGTTCGGTTGCGTGGCGGGGTAATGGGCGTCCGCAGGTGGTGCAGGTGCCGGTCCAGCACCTCAGCAGGTCCTGTAGGGTGTCCAGGACCTGATAGAGGGTCAGTCCGGCGTGGGGGCTTTTGGGTGTGTCCGGTGGCAGGCCAGGAAGGCCTGGGCGGCGGTGACGAGGGAGACGTGGTGCTGCCAGCCGCGCCAGGAGCGTCCCTCGAAGTGGTCCAGGCCCAGGCCGTGTTTGAGTTCGCGGTAGTCGTGTTCGACGCGCCAGCGGAGTTTGGCCAGTCGCACCAGTTCCTCGACGGGTGTGGTGGCGGGCAGGTTCGTCAGCCAGTAGTCGGTCGGCGCGTCGGCACCGGCGGGCCACTCGGCCAGCAGGACCTGTTCGGGCAGGACGCCGTCCCACTGGCAGTGGCCGCCGCCTGCCTGGGCGGCGCGCAGGGACTGCTTGCCGGCCGGGCGCACGGTCAGCATGCGAAAGTGCGATGTCATCGGGCCCTTGCTGCCCTGGCGTCCAGGCCACTTCGCCCTGCGGGTGGGCGACCGCGCCGCCGGGAACGGCCGGCACGTAGCGCAGTGCGTGTTTGTCCAGGGCGAGCCGGAACAGGGTGTTCCGCCCGTAGCCGGCGTCGGCCAGGACCACCGGTGCGGCCAGCTCCCAGGTGGCCAGCTCGTCCAGGATCTGAAGCGCGAGCTCCCACTTGGGGGTGTGCCCGACGTGCTCGGGCACACCCACGGCCTTGCACCTGTCCCGGTCCCGGGCCCACTCCTCGGGCAGGAACAGCCGCCACTGCAACGGACACGACGCCGCATCGTCGGCCGCGCGCATCGACACGGCGACCTGGCAGTTCGCCCGCTTGCCCAGCGCCCCGCAGTACTGCGGGGCAACCGCGACCGAGGCGGTGCCGCACTTGGGGAACGAGACGTCGTCGATGACCCACGCGGCCGGAGCGACCACCTCGGTCAGCCGCTCGGCGATCCGCCGCCGCACCGGGGTCTCCTCCCACGGCGACTGGTTCACGAACTGCTGCAACGCCTGCATGTTCCCGTCCGGCAGCCGCTCGGCCATCGGCTGGACCGACTTGCGGCGCCCGTCCAGCATCAGCCCCCGCATGTAGCAGTCGCCCCAACGACGCTAATCCCTCCGGCGAACCGGAGCGAAGACATCTGCAACAAACTCCGCAAGCTCACCGCGAAGCCGCTCGACCTCACCCACCCTCATACCCGCACCATCCTCCCGACCAGCAAAGATCGGAAGACCTAACGAAGCACTATTAGTACGGGTCCTTGGAGACGCGGTGGGAGCTCCGCCCGTCCATCCGGTGCGGCGCAGCCAGTCCTCGAAGGTCATCAGGTCGGGGTGCAGGCGGCGCAGCAGGCCGATGTCCCGGTCTTGGGCGTAGAGATCACGGTCGGCGAAGAACTGGAACATCGCCGCGTAGTCGTGGCCGAAGTCGGGGACGGCGGCGTGCAGGTCGTCCGGCGGCATGGGGAGGTAGCCGGCGGGGGTGCCGGTGACCCGGGCGAAGGTGGCGGCGATCTCGTCGCCGGTGAGGCTGTCGCCGATCACCGCGAGGTCGCGGGCGCCCCAGGACTGCCAGTTGTCGAACATGTGGCAGGCGAACCAGGCGATGTCGTCGAGGGCGACGAGTGGGTAGCGGGCGGCGCCGAGGGGGAGCCTGAAGGTCAGGCCGCCCCGGCCGTCCGGTCCGGGGGTGAGCCGGTCCCGCAGGTTCTCGAAGTACGGCGCCGTGGTCAGCACCGAGACGTGGTCGGTGTACCAGCCGTCACTGTCCTTGCGGAGCATTTCCTCCGACCGCATCAGGTCGATGTGGGCGGCGACGGCGGCCTTGCTGTCGAAGTGCGGGACGGGGTGGCCGGTCAGCGACACCGCGCTGTCCAGTGAGGACCAGAGGAAACGCTCCACACCGGCCCGCTCCGCGGCGGCCAGCAGGTGCAGCCCTTGCCGGTACTCACCCACCGCGCTGCCCGTGGCGAAGAAGTCGGTGTTGGCGAACACGCGGTCGGCCTGCCCGATCAGGACCTCAAGGGCCACCGCGTCGGAGTGGACCAGGCGCACGCGGTCGGGCGCGGTGGCGGCGAGTCCGGTGGCGCGGGCGGACTGCGGGTGACGGGTGGGGACGGTGACGGTGGCGTCGGTGGTGGCCAGCAGGTGCTGGACCACGTGGCTGCCCATGGCTCCGGTGCCGCCGACGACGAGGACGTGGGTCATGGTGTTCCTCCCTGGTGGGTCAGGACGTGTTCGGCCACCTGGGCGTGGGTGGCGACCCAGACGTCGCCGGACTCGCGGAGGTGGTCGAGGATCTGGCCGACCATGCCCGCGAGCAGCGGTCGGCCTCCGACGTGGGCGTGGACGGTCAGGTGGAAGACACCCGGGCCGGGGGCGGCGAGCAGCTCGTTCAGCAGCTCGCGGTGCAGGTCGCGGTAGGCGTACGGGCCGGCCGCGGCGTCGCGGACGTCGGAGTGGTCGCTGTGCATGAGCGAGGCCAGCGGACCGTGAGCGGTGGACAGGACCTGCGGGAGGTCGTGGTCGCCGTGGTCGCCGGTCCAGCGGTAGCCGGCCTCGGCGAGCAGGTCGGCCGTGTGCCTCGAACCGGTGGCGCGTGGGCTCATCCACCCCGTCGGGCGCGCGCCGGTGACCCGCTGAAGGAGGTCGGTACAGCGACGGATGTTGGTCCGCTCGGCATCGGCGTCGAGCAGCGCGGGCACCACGTCTTGGGCCCAGGAGTGCGCGGCGATCTCGTGACCCGCCGCGTGCACGGCCATGACGGTCTCGGGATGCCGCTCGGCCACCAGCCCGCTGACGCCGACGGTGGCGGGCAGGTCACCGAGGACGTCGAGCAGCCGCCAGATGCCGGTGGTGACGCCGTAGTCCACCCAGGAGGTGCTGTGCGTGTCGTCGATGCCGGGCAGCGGCCACGCCGCGGCCATCGGCGCGTAGGCGGCCAGTGCCCCGGCGACCACAGCTCCAATGCGACGGTGACCAGCGCGGCGACCTTCCGCCCGCCCGGCCATTCGGTCCCTGCCCTCATTCGGTTCCTCCGCTCGGTAGCTTCCGCAGTGGACGCTAGTGAGGCGGTAGGTACCTCCGGGTTCCTGGCGGCGGGCTATCGTCGGGGCATGCGTGAGTACTCCGGCAGCGTCTTCCTCGCCGACTGCCCGGCTCGGCTGGCGATCGAGATCGTCGCCGACAAGTGGGCGGTGGTCGTGCTGTTCGCCTTGAGTCGGGAACCGTGCAGGCACGGCCAGCTGGTCGACCTGATCGGCGGAATCTCGCGGAAGGTGCTGACCCAGACGCTGCGCCGGTTGCAGGGGTACGGCCTGGTCGACCGCCGCACCGAGGCCGGGAAGATCGAGTACGTGCTGACGGACCTGGGCCGGACGCTGGTGAACCCGATCGCGGTGCTGACCCAGTGGGCTCACGAGCACGGCGCGGCCGTGGTGGACTTCCAGGAGTCCACAACGGCCTCTGGAGGCTGTTTGTAGTTCAGATCTCGTGTCGGGGTGGCGTGATGTCCCGGAGCGGTACGGGCCCTGGTCGACGGTGTACTCCCGGCTCAAGGGCTGGGCCAGGGCCGGGGTGTTCCAGGGGCTGATGAGCGCATTGATCGCAGAGGCCGCCGGACGCGGGCTGGTCGGCCTGGAGTTGGTGAGCGTGGACTCCACGATCGTGCGCGCACATCAGGACTCAGCCGGGCTGGCCGTTGCCGGGGAGACCCTGGACGCGCTCGAACAGGCACTGACCGAGGAAAAGGGGGCGCCGCTTGCGAAGCAGCCGCCGGTGTGGGGTGGTGCACCACAGCCTGAAGCAGACGCGGCCGAGGCAGGCCGCACGGGTGCGGATCGTGCCGCGGCACGGTACCGTCGCAAGGCCCGGGCCAAGGCTGCCGGGCTCGGCCGCTCCCGGGGCGGGCTGAGCGGCAAGATCCATGCCGCAGTCGACAGGGCCGGGTTCCCCCTGGCCTTCGTCCTGACGCCCGGCCAGGCGGCCGACTGCCCGCAGTTCCGGACCGTGCTGGAGAAGGTCAGGGTCCCAGGTCCGGTCGGACGCCCGCGCACCCGCCCGGATGCCATGGCCGCCGACAAGGCCTACTCCTCCAAAGCCAACCGCGTCTACCTGCGCAAACGCCGGATCACCGCAGTCATCCCCGAGAAGAGCGACCAGCAGGGCAACCGGAAGAACAAGGGCTCGGCCGGCGGTCGACCCGTCACCTTCGACCCCGACAGCTACAAGCAGCGCAACGCCGTCGAACGCTGCTTCCAGAAGCTCAAGACCTGTTGCGGCCTGGCCACACGCTAGACAAGAGCCCGGAGAGCTTCGAGGCCGGACTCCGTCTCCGGGGCTCGATCATGTGGCTGAAGCACATCGGCGCAACCACATTCTGTATGACGCGAGTGTAACTAATCTATGAGGACTGGGAGTTCATCGAGCCGCACCTGCCGATCGGCGGGTACGGCCGGTAGCCCGCGGCTGCGGCAGCAGTTCGATGGCGTGGTCTGGCGATTCAAGACGGGCGCGCAGCGGCGGGAGATGCCGCGGGAGTTCGGCGCCCGGCCGACCGTGCACAACCGCTCCGGCAGTGGAGGGACGCCAGCGTCTTCGAGGCCCTGCTGGAGGGTCTGATCGCGGAGGTCGCGAAGCGGGGCGAGGTCGACCGGCCGGGCTGCGCAGGCCGGGCAATCCCCGGCATGCCCTCGGATGGTTGCGGAGCTGGTCAAGGACAGGCGGGATCGGGGATGATTCGTCGGCAGACACGGCCTTCCAGGCAGGTCACGGCGCGTGGAGAACTCCATGATCGAGGACAGCACGAACGCAGGCGTGAGAGCCGCGCGAGACACATGGATCGAGGCCGGCTGTCCCGGCGCGGACCCGAGAGCGATCGACCCACAGGATGGGATCCCCAAGCGCAACTGGGGCACGCCTTGAGGCTGCGGCATTGGGACCAAGCGGCGGAACCTCACGATCCGTGACCACCTCTCATCCCCGCCTGGTCAGATGATCCCAGATCGGGCACTACCGGACTACGCCGAAGCCCTGCGGCCGCACCAGTACTGATGTCGTTCTTTAGATCGCGGACATCATTCAGGCCGAGGGAGTCGCCATGGACTGCGAGTTGCTTGCGGACGAAGGTCTTGGGATTGAGGTCCTCGAACTCGAAGCCTTCGAAGTCCGGGCCGAATTCCTTACGGATGTCCTGCTTGGCACTGTCGGAGAATTCTCTGATCGTCCGTAGCATGCGCGTGGCGTCCGCGATCAGTTTGGGGAGCTTGTCGGGGCCGAAGACGACCACGGCAATGATCGCCAGAGCGACCAGCTTGATCGGGCCGATGTCGAAGAACACGGTTCAACTCCCCAACTCAGCAGCGAAATTCGGATACTTCATCGCGACAGGTTCTGTTGTCGCCGCCCTCGCCCGGGAACAGACATGTGGTCGGTTGTGCGCAGGGACAGCAGGGGGATGAGCGCCAGGAGGGCGAGAACCTGCCCTGTGAGTGCCCATACCTTGTCAGTGAACCAGACGGGCTCGTACATATCCGGGAGCGGGCCGAGTGTGCCGACATCGATATAGCGGTAGAGCAGGATCGCTGCGACTCCGGCCGCAACCGTCAAGGCAGCGAAGAGATCCCCAGCCGGTTTGCGCCACACCAGGACCAGGAGCGCGGCGAGGGCGGCAGCACCGGATTCGATGCGAAACAGCGTTCCCTCGCTGATGGAGGCGGATACCGCGCCGTACTGTCCTGCAAGCTGGGCGTGAATACCGGCATCGATCCCCAGGCCCACTGCGGCGACAGCGCGCAGGATCGAGTGGACGACAGTCATCAGCTCTCCTCAGCGAACGGGCACGGTGCCGTGCATGAACTGATGGATACTGCAAATGTAGGGATAGCTCCCCGGCTTACCGGGAGCGGTGAACGTTCCGGTCGCCCCGGCCCGATGGTGCCGGTGTTGAAGGCGCTTCCGGTGCCGGCGGTGAGGGTGTGCGCGGTGGAGTCGTGGTTGACCACGGTCACCTTCTGGCCGGGAGACACCGTCAGGTTCATCGGGCTGAAGGCGAAGTTGCTGATCACGATCTGCGACCCGGCGACAGCCGAGGCTGACATTCCGCGCGGCGCCGCTGCGGACTTGGCATGGGAGCCGCTGCTGCCACAGCCCGCCACGGCGAGCACCAGCGTGCCGGCTATGGCGGCTGAGCGAAGGGCGAATCCGGGCATGGGGATCTCCTCATCGGGTGGTCCGGCTAAAGGACGAGCACACCAGGTGAGCAGCGCGAGAGAAGATGCACCACCAACCGTCTGGTGTGATGGCGCACCAGGGACCGGCGTCCGCCCTGTCCATACGACGGACGCCGGTGACTCTGGTGCCGTCAGACGGTGAGCAGTGCGGGGCTGGCGGCCTTGTCGGTGGGCAGGAAGTCGTCGGGACCGGGTACTGACCCAGGACGAAGTTGAGGATGGCGGCGTGCATGGCCTCCACCGGGGCGATGCTGGCGGCGGTGGCGATCCCGCCCGCGCTGGAGACGTTGTAGGTCGCGAAGAGATAGGTCTGCGCGGCCTGGTTCTCCAGCTCCAGGGCGAGCTGGGCGACCGCGCCGGCGCTGGTCGCGGCGCCCAGGGCCTTGAGCGTGGCGGGCTGGTTGGACAGCGGGACGCCGGTGATCGCGGGCTTGCCCGCGCCGGTGAGCACCGCGTTCCAGGCCTTGGCGTGGTCGGCGTGCTGCGCCATCGCGGTGGTCGCGAAAGTCCCCACCGCCGCCGGGACCGTGCCCAGCTTGCCGGCCTTGGCGGCCGCCAGCGCCGCGGTGTAGGCACCGACAGCCTGGTTCTCCAGCGCCGTCGCCAACGCCACCACCTGCAGGTCCCCGGTGTACATGCTGCTCATCGACGGCGAGGGCGAGCCGGAGGCCATGGGGGTGCCGCCGGGGCTGCTGGACGAGCTCTTGGTCGAACTGCTGGAGCACGCCGCCAGTGCCAGGGCAGCGGCCACGCCGCCCGCGCCGAGCAGGAACCCGCGCCGCGAACCCATCCGCAACCGCTCCACCCCCGCCGCCGCAGGCTGGGTGTCACGCAACTCCTCGGTCAGCTCCGCAGCCGCAGCGTTCATCCGCGGCAGGTACTCCTGATGCGCCTCGTCCAGCTCCCGGGTCAGCCGCGACAGCTCCCCCTCGGAAATCGGCAGCTCCCAGCCACCGTTGCCAGCACTCACTGCACAGCCCCTTCACTGGTCGGGGAAGCGTTCTTCGTCGAGTAGAAGGCATCCGGGAAGCCGACACTGCCCGCAGCCGCGGGCAGCTTCGCCGCATCGGTAGGAATCGCGATCAACGACGCGCCACCACCAGCCAGCAGCGCCTGCACCGCCAACAACGTCGCCCGGTGCTGCGCCTCCACCGCGCCGACGCGAACAGCTTGCGCAAGGGCGCGTCGGAGACCTGCGAGGTATAGCTGGTGTACGTCTGCGCCGCCACGTCCTCCAGGGTGATCGCCAGGCTGACCACATCCCCGGGCCCTTGATCGACGGCAGCATCTGCTTGACGACCGCCGCGTACTTCGGATCCGGCGCGTTCTGCGCCTTTCCGCCTGCCTGCGTCACCGCGGCGTTGAAGGCCTGTGCGTGGGCCTGGTGCTGACTGGTGGTCTTGGCGATGAACGCCGCCACCGTCTTGTTGCCGTCCTTGATGAACGGCAGCCCGGCAGCGGTGGTGTACACACTCACCGCCAAGTTCTCGATCGACGCCGCCGTCTGCAACGCCATCACATCACCGCTCGACGCGGCCGCCGCGCGGGAAACCCCCACAGCGCCGCACCACCGCGAGCGCCCACCGTACCCCCGCGCTGCCACCAACGCCGAACGGGCTCCTGCTGCCCGTACTCCGACAGCGCCTCACGCGTGATCCGTACCGCGTCGCTGTTCAGGTCCTGCGACTGCTCGGTCAACTCAACGAGCAACCGGGTATCGAGGTTCTCCTCGCCCATCACGCCCCATCTCTGCATCACAAGGTCATCCAGCCGGTGCCGTACCAGCCTCCCGGCGGTACCTTCTGACACTTGATTCGGCACCATGCCGCCAACGGATTGGTCCCAGCCCCGCCCAAACCCAGATCACCCGGACGAGGACACGAAAGCGCGCTCAGTCCCCCGTTCGGGTGCACAGGTGCGCGCATCCACCCGTCCAGGAGGCTGCCGGCAACGAAGAATCACTGGCCGAACCACTTCGGACCCGCCCTGAGACTGTGGAAGAGGTAACCCTGTGCTGGAGAACCGCGGACTGGAAATCATCATCCTGGCAGCCGTCGTCCTGCTCCTCTTCGGAGCCAACCGCCTGCCGGACTCCGCCCGCGCCCTGGGCAAATCACTGCGCGTCCTCAAGTCCGAAATGGGCGCGATGAAGGCGGACAGCCCGGACGCCGAACCACAGAGTCCCTCCCAGGCAGCCGGAACCATCCAGGCCGCTCCCGAGCAGACGGTCACGTCCCGCCCGCTCAGCGACTTCGAGACCCCGCCAGGTCGTAGCAAGGGCAAACCCGTACCTTGGCCGGACCCGGATCAAGCTCCAGGAAAGATCAGGGCTGACGTGGCAGGCGGGCGCAGCCGCACCCGGTGGGACGGGCTTTGTGTTGTCTGGGACGGGCTTTGTGTTGTCCCCGCTTCCATGAAGGAAGCGGGGACAACCCGCCAGGCGACTCGTGACGGGGGCGTGACGGCCGCATTCGAGCATGTGAGCCTGGCGGCACCGGGGCACCGCCCGGGAGGTGGGCGCTCCGGAGTACAGGGAGCGGGACTGACCACTGAGATCAGGAACATGGAGGACAGCGGTCGGGCTGATCAGGTCCCACGGGTAATTCGCAGCGAAGCAGGACTCGGTTTGGCGGTAAATCCCTCCGCCAGAGATTCACCCGTCAGGATGGAGGCCGCATCGGCGGTGGGGGTACCCGAGCGTCGACCGGGTCTGTAACGATCCCCACCCCGGGGCCGTCCGCACGGGTGGACCGGAGAACCAGGAATCGACGCCGGCGGCAGCCGGTCCCTCCGCACCTCATGCAGGTATCTGCTCTCACGCAGCTGGGACTGACCGGAGGCACTGGGCCCAGTCGACAGTCCATTGGAGGTCAGTAGTCCGAAGGCCGCCTGCTGGGCGGGCGGCCTTCGGTACGGCGGGGGTTCAGCGGACGGTCGTGATGACCGTGACTGACGTGGCGGCACCACTGGTGCTGTTACCGGCGAAGACGTAGCGCCAACTGCCGCTGGCGTTGTCCTTCACAGTGGCGCTCAGGTTGCCGTTCTTGTCGCTGCGCACCCAGGCGGCGTCGGTCCAGTTGCTGGTGCCCGCCTTGCGGTACTCCAGCAGGACCCACTGCGAGGCGTAGGCGTTGTAACGGTCGGCACTCCACTCGACGCGGGTGAGCCGGCCGCTGACGGTGACCTTGGCGCCCTTGACCGCCGTAGCCGGGGCCTTGACGGTCAGCAGGTCGGCGCGCTGCCAGTCGTACGTGGTGGCCTTGACCTTGAAGGTGGTCGCTCCGTTGTCCGCGACCACCAGCACGGCCACGCCCCAGGCGCCGCTCATGGAGTCGGTCAGGTTGACGATGTCCTTCGCGGGGATCGTCGCGGACTGACCGACCGAGGCGGTCTCGCTGGTGGCGGTGCGGTGCACAGCCGGGACGAGGTCGTCGGCGGGGTCCGAGAGGAGGTCGGAGGCGGTGGGCACGCCGCCGTACTGGGCGGCCAGCGCCAGCGGATAGGGCTCGGCGTAGATCGCCTTGATCCCCGAGGGATCGGTGGCTGAGACGGTCACACCCGCGGTGACCTTGCCGCCCAGGCCGAGGGCGAACGAGGGCGAGGAGGCGCTGGTGATGACCGGCTTGGCCGGGGCGGCCTTGGGGGCGGCGAACGCCTCGGCCGGGGTTGCGATCGCACCCAGGACCAGGGCTCCGGCGAGGACCGGCACCGCTATACGAAGACGCATGTCTCTCCTGTCACGGGACTCCACGCATCAGGGGCGGAGTCCGAGGATCACACTTATAGACCACCCAAGATCCGCACAGCACACCGCCCCGGCTCACTTGCCGGCGCCCAGGGGCCACGTAGCTGGTGCAGCGGCCGGTGGCGACGGTACATGCGCTGACCACGGTGGACAGCGTCGTCCACGTCGAGCGCACCGCGCAGCGCGTGAAGTTCGTCGGCCTTGGCCGAGGTCGACAGGACCACCGCTCAGCCCCGTTCGGCGCAGGCGCGCAGCAGCCGGGCGGCCCGGGAGTGGTTGCAGCGCGGGCCAGTAAGCGGCGTCCAGGGCGCTGCGGGCGTCGGCGAGCTCGCTGTCGCGGGCCCGGGCGCGGTCCGGGCCGATCAACCGCTCCAGCAGTTGCCCGGTGCCCAGCCCGACGGCCCGGTGCACAGCGGCCATCGGTACCACCTGACCGCCCTGGCGCAGCGCCTCCCACCAGGCCACCGTGTGTAGATAGGAGGTGTCGACCAATGTGCCGTCGACGTCGAACAGCGCCGCCGCCCGCTTGGATTCCCTGGTCATGGTCCGCTTTTCCCCCGTCCGGTCCGGCTCACGCCGCGTCGGGCGGACGCGTGGTCACCGAGCCATCGGTGACCGGTTCGTCGGCGATGTGACCAGGCTCGGCCCGTTTGGCGCGCGCTCCCTGACGGTACGCCAGATGGCCCCCGAGCACGCCGCCGAGGCTCACGGCAGTGAGCCCGGCGAAGCCCAGCGCACGCCCACGCATCGGCCGCCCGCGCACCCTCGCCAGCAGCGAGGCGGAGTAGCAGACCACGCCGACCGCGTTCGCCGCGGCGTGCACCAGACCCACCCGCTGCCCGCGTTCGTCCAACTCCGCCCAGTCCACCCAGCCGGCCCAGGCCGCCGGACCGGCCCCGACCAGCCCCACCGCCACCAGCACGGCACACCCCCGAGCACCTCAGTGAGCTTCATCAAAAACGTCTTTCTGTCGCGCGTGGCTGTCGGCCTCGGTGGCGAAAGGACGGGTTGCCCCGGCCAGGGTTGCGCCCGCTTGCCTGCGTCCCAGCCTGCGCCAACCCGGCCGGCAGCGCAGCCCGGAGCAGTCCGCCCGCCAGCCACGGGGGCGGAACGCCTACCTTCGGTACCAGCGGGTGCTACGACCCCGCTTTCCGGCTGTCGCGTCGAGGTCACGCCGCCGTTCCATGGCACGCTCACCTTCGGCATCTTCAACGCGGTCGCCGTGTACTGCTCGCTGCGCGGCGTCGCCGGGCTGCTCGCCGCGTTCACCGCCCTCCGGTAGCCCGGGGCGCCCGCCCCGTCTCCCACCAGCGTCGGCGACGCCGTCCGCGCCTACGAGAGGATCATGCTGCCGCGCGGTCGAAGCCGCGACGGGAAGCGCGAAAGGACTCGACCGCCTCGTTCCCGCGGCGGCCCCTGAACCACGGCCGGACGGCGCCGACTACGACGTCGCCCCGCCCATGGTCAGCGCGGTTCGCGCCAGCCCGCGCAGCCAGGCGTGGGCGTGGTCGGTGTCGTAACGCTGATGCCACGACAGGTATACCTGTGCCGAGGGAAGTTCAAGTGGGAGGGGAAGTACGACCAGGCCGAGGCCGGCGGCCGCGGAGCGCGTGGTGGCTTCGGGGACGCTGATCAGGAGGTCGGAGCCGCGCGCGAACTCCAGCGCGGACGCTTCCGTGGGCGCGGTCGCCACCACCCGGCGGGTGAGGCCGAGCTGCGCGAGGGCGTCGTCGAGGGCATTGCCGAGGTTTCCACGTCGCGAGACGGTGACGTGCTCAGCGGCGGCGTACTGCTGTGCGGTGACGGTCCCGACACGGGCGAGGGGGTGCCCCTGCCTCACGGCGACGACGAGGCAGGTCTCGCCCACGTTCTCGGCCCGGATGTCCGGTGCGCTCGGGCGGTTGGCGTTCGCCTCCAGGTCCACCTCGCCGCGCCGCAGCTCGGGGGTGTCGATGCTCGATTCCGCGACGAAGCGCAGGCGCACGCCCGGCGCCGCTTCACGCACGGCCGAGAGCAGTGCAGGGCCGCTCATGGCGACCAGGGAATCGTGCCAGCGGAGTGTGAAGGTGCGCTCCAGCGTTGCCAGATCGAGTTCACGGCTCGGTGCCAGCACCCCGTGGACCTGGTGCAGCAGCTCGTGTACCTGTTCCCGGACGGCGATCGCGTACGGCGTCGGGGTCATCGTGCGGCCGGTGCGCACCAGGATCTGGTCCCCGGTCGTGCGCCGGATCCGGCCCAGGCTGCGACTCATCGCGGGGGCGGTGACGTGCAGACGGGCGGCCGCCCCGGCCACACTGCCCTCCTCCAGCAGCGCGTCGAGCGCAGCCAGCAAATTCAAATCCAATTGCATGCGAGTAATCCTAGCCGTGCTTAACATGCATTTGAAGTTAATCAAGGGGCTGTATACCGTCGGAACCAGAGCGCTGAACAGAGTGCAGGGTTCAGCCCAAATGACCTCATGATCCGCTACTTGCAAGGGAGTTCACCATGTCCGCGACCCTTCGTGTCATTGGCGCCGCCGCCTCCGACGCCGATCTGCTCGACCAGACCGCGATCGCCGTGCGGGAAGCCGGTTCCGCGCTGCGCGAGCGCTTCGGCGAGGTGGTCCGCTACCAGAGCCGCGAAGAGCTGATGCGCGCGCTCGCCGTCAACGACGACACCGCCCTCGACATCCTGCGTCCCCGCCTCGCCCGCCTGCGCCCGGACGCCGGCTGGGTGGAGGACGAGCTGGACGGCGGGGCACTGCCCCCCGGTGAGTGGTGGGTCGTGGATCCGTCCGAAGGCAACGTCAACCACCTGCACGCCCTGCCGGAGTGGGCGGTGACCGCCACCCTGGTGCGGGAGAACCAGCCGGTACTCACCGTGGTCCACCTGCCGTTGACCGGCGAGACCTACACCGCGCTCGCCGGCGCGGGCGCCCACCTCGACGGCCGGCCGCTGCACGTTTCCCAGTCCGCGGACCTCGGCCTGAGCATCGTGGCCACCCCAGGCCCGGCCCGACGAGGACGAGAAGGTCGTGCGGCGCGTCGGCTCCTCGATCACCGCGATGCTCTTCGACGCGCTCGTCGTGCGCACCGCCGTGCCCGCAACCCTGCACCTGGCCAACGTGGCCGCCGGCCGGATCGACGCCTTTTGGCAGTTCGCCGGTGCCCGCGCGGACCTGCTCCCCGGCGCGCTGCTCGTCACCGAGGCCGGCGGACAGATCTCCGACGCCGAGGGCCGCCCCTGGACCCCGCAGAGCGAGAGCTTCCTGGCCGCCGCCCCGGCATCCACGTCGAGGCCGTCACCACGCTCTCACGCTGACCGCGCACCACCCGCACCCGCACCCGCACCCACCAAAGGACCACATCATCATGACCACGATCGCAGTTCTCGGAAACGGCCGCGTCGGCGGCAACCTGGCCGCGGCCCTCACCCGGGCCGGGCATGAGGTGAGCGTGGCAGACCGCGCGCCGGGCGCTGCCGCCGACGCTGCCCGGGCAGCCCAGATCGTCATCAACGCCACCCCGGGAGCCGGCTCGCTGGAGCGGCTCGCCGCCCTGCGCGAGGAGTTGCGCGACAAGATCCTCGTCGATGTCTCCAACGCCACCACCGACGGACCGGACGGACTGCCCGCCGACCTGATCTACCCCGGCTCAAGCCTCGCCGAGCAACTCCAGGCTGCCCTCCCCGAAACCCGCGTGGTCAAGACACTCAACACCATGCTCTTCCCGGTGATGACCGCGCCGGCCACGCTCACCCAGACGCCGACCGTGTTCCTTTCCGGCGACGACCCGCTGGCCAAGCTGACCGTCCGTGAACTGCTCACCGACCTCGGCTGGCAAAAGGAGTGGATCACCGATCTCGGCGGGATCCAGACCGCCCGCGCCACGGAGGCCGCGATCCTCTTCGTCCCGCACGTCATCCGGTCCACCGGATTCACACCCTTCGCGATCTCGATCGCCCGCTGACCCGTACCCTGTGCACCGCCCCCCGGCCCACATCCAGAACGCATACGACAGCGCAGCCAGGGCCGGCGATTCAACGCCGGACAACGGCCCGGGGCCCTGCCCGGGGCCGTCGGCCCCGCACCGAGGAATCGGCTCACTCACGGCGGACGGGCTTGCGGAGCTGGTCGCGAATCTGGCCGGCGACACCCGCGGTGGCTGCCGGCAGGGCCTGACACTCGCCGAGCCAAGTCCGCGGGTGCGTATGGAGCGCGGCCCGGCGGTGACCGGGTCCGAGCAGCGTTTCGCAAGCTCAGGGAAAGTCCTCATCATGTCCCTCGACCCCCAAATCGATTCCCTGGGGCAGGCGGGCTTGTCCGGGCCGCAGGGCCCGTGCGGGCCGCCTGGGTCGCCATCGGTCCGTGGTCCAGGGCGTCGCACAGCATCATCAGCCCTCCCGCGCCGTTGCCCGCTGACATCGAGTGCGTCAGGACCACGCGACCAGTTCGGCCCTGGGTGACATCACCGCGGCCAGTGCCGCGCCTTCCGGCAGCAAATCAGCGGCGAGGGCCGCGCAATCGAGTTCACCTGCTCGGCCTGCTGGACACCCATCTCCGCCCTCGGCACCCTGAGCAGATACTGGCGCCGGCGCGCGGTGGACCCCTGAATCCGGGACCCACCGCGCGCCGGCGCCAAACCGGCGGCTCAGTCCTTGAAGACGTCCTTGACCTTCTCGCCTGCCTGCTTGGCGTCGCCCTTGACCTGGTCGCCCTTGCCCTCCGCCTGAAGGCGCTCGTTTCCGACCACCTTGCCCGCGGTCTCCTTGACCTTGCCCTTGGCCTTCTCGCTGAGGTTGGCAGCCTTGTCACCGGTGCTCATCGCGGTCTCCTCACGTTCCCGGACGGTCGTCGTCCTCCCCGGCCCCTACCCCCGTTCAGGAGACCCACCAGTTTCACAGAGCCTGGTTTTCGCCTGCCGGCTTCTCGTCTGTCTTCTGGCCGGCCTTCTCGCTTACGACGCGGGGGTCAGCGGGCACGGCAGTCACCGCGGCCGCTGCCTCGGCCCCTACGACATTCGGCCGATGGACGGCTGAATCCACGCTCGCGGGATTCCTGGCGCGACTCCTCAGGCGGCTGCCACCAGCGTGGTCGCGTGGTGGGAGGCGAGCAGGCATCGGGCGCGAGCCAGGGCCCGCTGTGGCTCTCGGACGCCGGTGGCCACGCACAGGGTGCAGTACAGGTCAGCGCGCCGGGAATCCGCGTCGCCCCGATCCTGCAGAGCGGTCAGTTGAAGTAGTGGCCCTTCTCCAGGTCCTCCAGCAGCCCCGGGCCGGTGGGCTGCCAGCCGAGCAGTTCGCGGGTGCGGGCGCTGGAGGTGGGGCCGTCCAGGGCCACGAAGTGGGCCAGGGCGGAGAAGTGGGCGGCGGCGTCCTCGGGGCTGAGCGAGACCACCGGGAGGTCGAGGTGGCGTCCGATCACCTCGGCCACGGCCCGTAGCGGTACACCCTCCTCGGCGGTTGCGTGCAGCATGGAGCCGGCCGGGGCCTGCTCCAGCGCCAGCCGCAACAGCCGTGCGGCATCGGACCGGTGCACCCCGGGCCAGCGGTTGGACCCGTCGCCGACGTGGGCCGACACGCCGTGCTGCCGGGCGGCCGCGATGATCATGGCCATAAAGCCCTGGTCGCCGTCGCCGTGCACGCTCGGGGCGAGCCGCACCACCGCCGAGCGGACGCCGGACTTCGCGAAGGCGAGCGTCCGCAGGGCGTTGGCCTGCCGGGTGCGCGGGCCGGGCGGCAGCGCGGAGTCGTCGAGATTCAGGCCGTCCTCCTCGGTGGCGAGCCGCCCGGGGCCAGCCCGAGCGTCCCTGAGGCGATCACGAACGGCCGGCCGGAGCCCTCCAGCGCCTGACCGAAAGCCTCGATGGCCTGCTGGTCGGCGTCGGCGGCGCCCTGGAAGTCCCCGGAGTAGACCAGGTCGTGCTTGAACGCCAGATGCATCACCCCGTCCGAGGCGGCGGCCTCGCGCCGCAGCAGCTCCAGGTCGTCCAGGTCGCCGCGGCGCACCTCGGCCCCGGCGGCTTCCAGCGCCGTCGCCGAGGCCTGCGAACGGGCCAGGGCCACGACCTGGTGACCCGCGCCGACAAGCTCGGGCACAGCGGCGGAGCCGATCCACCCGGACGCACCAGTGATGAACACACGCATGGGAAACCTCCCGAATAACCGCCCGTCCGCACCTGAAGGGCACGAGCGAGGCTTGATGTCAGCGACTGCCATCAGCGTACCTCCGATGTCAGCCGCTGTCATCACGGTAGGATCAGGGCATGGGTCGATGGGAGCCGAACGCACGCGGCAGACTGGAGCAGGCTGCCCTGGAGCTCTACGGGCAGCGGGGTACGAGCAGACCACCGTGACCGAGATCGCCAGGCGGGCCGGGCTCAGCGAACGCACCTTCTTCCGGCACTTCGCGGACAAACGGGAGGTCCTGTTCGGCGGCGCGGCCGAGCTCCAGGAGGTCTTCGTGACCAGCATCGCCACGGCCCCCGCCCAGGCCACGCCGATGGAAGCGGTCGCGGCGGCGCTCGACGCCGGGGCGGCCCTCTTCCAGGAGCGCCGCGAGCACTCCGGCGCCCGCCAGCGGATCATCAGCGCCACCACGGAACTGCGCGAGCGCGAGCTGATCAAATTCGCCGCGCTCTCCGCCGCGCTCGCCGACACCCTGCGCACCCGTGGCGTCCCCGACCCCGCCGCCGCCCTGGCCGCCGAAGCCGGCCTTGCCGTCTTCAAGGTCGCCTTCGGACGCTGGCTCAGCAGCCCCGAGCAGCTTCCGGTGAGCCACTTCATCCACGAATCCCTGGCCGAGCTCAAGTCGGTCGCCTCAGCCGGCTGACGCCCCGGGCAGATCCCCGCCCTTCGACTCCTGAAGGATGACCGGGTACACCGGAGCGGTCCGCGTACATCTGTTGACATGGACGGGAAAGCCGACCATCCTCCTGTGAGAGCGCTCTCAGGCAGTGCTCCCAGCCTCGTGCCGCGCTGCTCCACCCCCACCTGTCCGTGCGAGGAGAAGCACCAGGAGCGTCGGAATGATCTCCCGAAGAAACTTCATCGCGGTCTCGGCGGCAGTGCTCGCCGCCCCCGCCGTCATCGGTCCACTGAGCGGCAGTGCGGCGGCGGCCTCGTCGACGCTCACCCTCTCGCTGCAGAACAACACCGGCAGCAACACCGTCTACGCCTTCGTCACCGGGATCGCGCTCAACAACGGCAACGCCCTGTGCCTGATCCAGGCCGACGGGCGGACCCCGTACTACCCCGCCTCGCCCTCGGCCGACGGCACCCCGCTGGCCGTCAACTGCGCCATCCCGCTGGGGGCTTCCGGCTCGGCCCCCACCCAGGTCACCATCCCCTACCTGGCCGGGGCCCGGATCTGGTTCTCCATCGGGGAGCCGTTGCAGTTCTTCGTCAACCCCGGCCCCGGGCTGGTCGAGCCCTCGGTGACCAACCCCTCCGACGCCAACATCGGCATCCAGTGGGACTTCTGCGAGCTGACCTTCAACGGCGGCGTGTACGCCAACATCAGCTTTGTCGACTTCGCCTGCATCCCGATCGCGCTGCAACTGACCGGCAGCGCCGGCACCCAGACCGTCCAGGGCCTGCCCGCGGGCGGCCTGGACCAGATCTGCGCCCAGCTCGACGCCCAGAACGCCGCCGACGGCGCGGGCTGGAACCAGCTGGTGGTCACCTCCGGCGGGGCCAACCTGCGTGCCCTGAGCCCCACCAACGGCATTGTCTACAACCCGCAGCTGCTCTCCGGCTACTTCGACAACTACCTGGCGCAGGTGTGGTCCAAGTACACGACCAGCACCCTGTCGGTGGACACCCAGGGCTCCTGGGGCACCGTCACCGGCCAGGTGGTGAACGGCCTGCTGACCTTCCCGGGATCGGCAGCTTCGCCCAGCCCGCCAGCGCCGACATCTTCAGCTGCGCCTCGGGCCCGTTCGCGGTCAACGGCGCCGAGATGAGCGCGCTGGTGCCGCGGATCAGCGCCGCACTCAACCGCACCACGCTGCTCTCCGACGCCGACCAGCCCGACGGCGAGAACCCCGCCGGCTACTACGGCAACGCCCAGACCAACCACTACGCACGGATCGTGCACGGGGTGGCCCTGGACCACCGCGGCTACGCCTTCCCCTACGACGACGTCGGCCCGACCGGCGGCGCCGACCAGTCGGGCTTCGTCTCCGACGGCGCTCCCACGCTGCTGACGGTCACCGTCGGCGCGGTCCACGGCAGCGGGACCGCCTCCACCCCGGTGCGGGTCACCGCCTCCCAGTACTCGGCGACCAACAGCACCGGCACCGAGGCCACCGGCGACACCGGTGGCGGCGACGACGTCGGCTGGATCAACTCCGCCAGCTGGCTCCAGTACGACAACGTCGACTTCACCGGCCGCGGCGGCACGGTCCAGGCCCGCTATGCCTCGGCGGTGGCCGGGAGCTCGCTCGGCAGCATCCAGTTCCGGCTCGACTCACTGACCGCGGCGCCGTTCGCCACGGTCACCGTCGACGGCACCGGCGGCTGGCAGGACTGGACCACCGCCACCGTCCCCGCCTCCCCCGTGCCCAGCGGCACGCACACTCTGTACGTCACCTTCGCCACCGGTACCGGCGGCAACTTCGTCAACGTCAACTGGTTCGTCTTCAGCTGACCGCGCCGCACCCGCCCGGCCTCGGCCTCGGCGGGGCGGGGCGGCCTCGGCGGGGGCGCCGGGGCTGCCCGGGCGGGACGCCTACGCGGCGCAGCGAGCGGTCCAGCACGGTGACAGCCAGGAACAGCGCGCTGACGGCGAGCAGGAACCAGGCGAGGTGGTGCAGGCCGCCGCTGTCGGCGCGGCGGCCGAAGAAGGAGCCGCCGGCGGCGGAGGCGACGATGGCGCCCAGGTAGCCGAAGGTGCGCAGCAGGCCCGCCGAGGAGCCCATGCGTTCGGGTCGGCCTGGTGGAAGACGGCGTTCTGCAGGGCGAGGCTGTTCAGGCCCTGCGGGATGCCGACCACGAACACCACGGCCAGCAGCAGCCACAGCGGGCTGTCGGCGTGCAGGAGCAGCAGCAGGGCGCAGCCGGTGATCTGGCCGACGGCGCCGACCAGGAGCTTGCCGCGGACGGCCTGACGGCGTCCGGTCAGCGTGGAGACAACGATCGCCACGGCGAACAGCGGGAGTTGGACCAGGCCGGTCTCCGAGGCGGACAGCCCGCGCCCCTGCTCGACCCACTGGGTGTAGCCGTACAGGAAGGCGTAGCTGACGATGTAGGCGAGCAGGGCGCGGACGTAGGTGGTCAGCAGCGGCAGGTTGCCGCCCAGGACCCGGATGTCGATGAAGGGCCGCGGTGCGCGCAGTTCGCGCCGGGTGAAGCCGGCGGCCGCGACGGCGGTCAGGAGCAGCAGGTAGCCGTTGTCCGCGCCGGGGTTCATCAGGAAGAGCAGCAGGGTGACCAGGGCCGCGGCGAACAGGGCCATGCCCGGCAGGTCGAGGTCGGCGGCGGGGTGGCGGCCCGGGGCGCGCTCCGCGGCGGCTGCCGCCGGGGTGGCGGGCAGGCGGCGGAGGCCGAGCCAGAGCCCGGCCGCGGCGAGCGGGATGTTGACGGCCAGGGTGGCGCGCCAGCCGCCGACGCCGATCAGCAGGCCGCCGAGGCTGGGGCCGATGACGGCGATGGTCTGGGCGGTGACGGCGAGCGCGGTCAGCACGCCGGCCGGGCTCTTCTGCCCGGTGCGCTCGGCTTCGCCGCGGATCAGGTACATCGCGGCCGGGTAGCCGGAGCAGGTGCCGAAGCCGAGCAGTACCCGGGCCGCGACCAGGGTGCCCAGGTCGGGGGCGAGCATGCCGACGACTCCGGCGAGGCCGGTCAGCGCGGTCCCGGCGAGGAACAGGCGGCGGGGCCCGAAGAGGTCGATCAGCCGTCCCACCACGGGCTGGCCTATGGAGGTGGCCAGGTAGAGGGCGGAGATGAGCCAGGCCGTCTGCGCGGGGGCGCGCCGAAGGCGGCGCCGATCGGCACCAGCGAGACGGAGATGATCGTGGAGTTGACCGGGTTGAGGACCGCTCCCAGCATCATCGGGGCCAGCAGTCGCCGGTCGAAGGCGTCCGCCGGCCGGCCGACGGCACCCGGGCGCAGCCGGCGCGGGGCGCGGGCGGGGTTGCCGGTCATCGGCGGGCGGTCCGGGCGGGCAGGGTGGCTCCCTGCGGCATCTCGTTCATATAGCCAGTCTAGCCTGCACAGTTTAGGCTGTATATATCGAGGGCGAGCTGGCGGCTCTCGCCCGCCCGCTCCCACCGCCGCCCGCTCCCACCGCCGGCCGCTCCCACCGCCGGCCGCTCCCCCGCCCGCGTCCGGGCCGCGGCCCGGCGCGGCCCGGACCAGGGGCGGGATCAGGACCGGCCGGGGTGTGGATGCCGAAGGTGGCGCCCTGGGGGTCCCTGATAACGGCGATCCTGGGCCCCTCCCCCATCTGCACGGTCTCCGGGCCGTGCAGGACGTCGGCGCCGAGGGCCGCGGCCGTGGCGGCGGTGGCGTCCACATCGGCGACCTGGAAGAAGGTGTTCCAGTGGGCGGGGACCTCCGGCGGGAACATGTCGCCCATGTCCATCACGCCGCCGAACATGGTGTCGGCCAGGCCCACCATCGGGTAGTCGTCGCTCGGCCAGACCTGCCAGCCGAACACGCTCCGGTAGAACTCCAGCGCGCTGCCGGTGTCCCTGGTCGACAGGTCGATCCAGCCGAAGGAGTTGGGCTCGTTGACCACGCCGAAGCCGCTGAACTGCTGCGCCTGCCACACCGCGAACGGTGCGCCGGTCGGGTCGCTGAGCAGGGCCCAGCGGCCGAGCGGGCCCACGTCCATCGGGCCCATCCACACCTGGGCGCCCGCGCTCTTCGCGGCCTCGGCCGTGGCGTCGGCGTCGGTGGTGGAAAGGGAGAGCAGCCACATCACCGGCTGCTGGGGGTTCATCAGCGGCGCCAGCGCGGCGGCGGGGACGCCGTCCAGGAGGAAGGTCGTATAGCCGCCGTACTGCGGGTCCGGGTCACGCTCCGCGGTCCATCCGAAGAGCTGCCCGTAGAACTGCTGGGCCGCCTCGGGGTCGCCGGCGCTCAACTGCGCCCAGCACGGGGATCCGGGGATGGTGCGGGTGACCTTCAACGCAGTGCCTCTCGACGGGGTCCCGGGCGTGCGGCACCCCCGCCGAGCCGCTCGGCCTCAGCTAATCCGCTGCGCGGGACGAGGGAAAGGAGGCGCGCACGGGCCCGGGCGCGGCTCCTGCCGACAGCCGAGCGCCGGGCGTAGAGCGCCGGTTCCCACTCCCCACGGGCAGAGAACAGGCGGCGGAACAGCGCGGGCCGACGGTTGGGGTGGACCCGACCAAGCACCCGCCGGGCGACCACCGTATTCTGCGGTCATGACAGATGCCCTGACCCCGACCCCCAAGCGGCCTTCGAACTGCTCCTGGCCGGCAACCAGCGCTTCGTCACCGGATCGCCCGACCATCCCAACCAGGACGCCGCCCGCCGAGCCGAGGTCGCGCCCGGGCAGAACCCGTTCGCGGTGCTGTTCGGCTGCTCGGACTCCCGCCTGGCCGCCGAGATCATCTTCGACCGGGGACTGGGCGACCTGTTCGTGGTCCGCACCGCCGGCCATGTGATGGGCCCGGAGGTGCTGGGAAGCATCGAGTACGGGGTGAGCGTGCTGGGCTGCCCGCTGGTCGTCGTGCTCGGGCACGACTCCTGCGGCGCGGTCGCGGCCACCCGGGCCGCCGTGGCCGACGGGAGCACCGCGGACGGCTACGTGCGCGATGTGATCGAGCGGGTCACCCCAGCGTGCTGGCCGCACGAGCGGCCGGGTACACCGCGGACGCCGACTTCATAGACGAGCACATCCGGCGCTCCGTCGATCTGATACTGGATCGCTCCCGGGTCCTGTCCGAGGCGGTCGCCGACGGGCGCGCCGCGGTGGTGGGCCTGTCCTACCGCCTCGTCGACGGGACCGCGCGCCTGGTCACCGCCCGCGGCCTCGACCAGGAGCCGGCGGCCGCGTGACCCCCGCCTCACCCGGCTCCCCCGGCTCCGCCCGGTCGCCCCGGTCGCCCCGGTCGCCCGGCCAGGAGGGAGCCGGGGCCGGTCCGGTGGTCGTGCTGGTGCTGCACGGCGGGCACGAGCACAGCCTCGCCCCCGTGCGCGGCTGGAGCCTGCCCGCGCTGCGGATGCGCCCCTTCACCAGTCGGCTGCGCCGCGCGCTGGCCGGCCGTGACGCGACGGTGCTCCCGGTCCGCTACCGGGTGCGCGGCTGGAACGGGGACCGCGCCGACGCCGCCGTCGATGCCCGGGCCGCCGTCGACCGGGCGGCGCGGCGCCCGGACCGGCCGCGGATCGTCCTGGTCGGCCACTCCATGGGCGGCCGGGCCGCCCTGGCCGCGGCCGGGCACCCGCAGGTCACCGCGGTGGTCGTGCTGGCCCCGTGGACACCGCCCGGCGAACCGGTGGCTCACCTCGCGGGCAGGACCGTGCACATCCTGCATGCCCCCGGGGACCGGGTCACCGACCCCGGGGAGTCGCGGGACTTCGCCGAGCGCGCGCGGGCGGCGGGCGCCCGCTCCTTCTGGGAGCCGGTCCCCAGCGACCACGCCATGCTCCGCAACGCCCGGACCTGGCACGCCCGCACCGTCGCCGCCGTCCTGGCCGTGACGGACGGCGACGACACCGGCTGAGTGCCCGTACCCACACCTTGCGCGGCGGTCCCCGGCCGCAAGCCTGGCCGGCGCCTCATGGGGTCATCCCGACCAGCTAACCCGTTCGAGTGAACCGGACTGAGGTGCGCCTGCGGAGGCGGGCATCGGTTGGATAGTGGGGATGCTCCGGGTCGGGAATCGCGGGCCTCAATCGCGGGCCGGTCGTTCCCGAACTCCCTGCTTTCGCGCCATTCGCCTTGCACGTCGCCTTTCGCGCAATTCGCCCCAGGGGAGGACACATGGTCGGCACGGCTCATCGGAGCACCGGTGTGGACGGCGTGGACGGAGGGGTCGGTCTGACCGCCCTCCTGGTCGCCGCGGCACGGGCGATCGAGACCCACCGCCAGGACAGCCTGGCCCGCGACATCTACGCCGAGCACTTCGTCCAGGCCGCACCGGCGTCCGTGGACTGGCCGATACGCATCCAGCAGGTCCCGGAGGGGGACGCCGACCCGTTATGGGGCCGGTTCGCCCGCTACTTCGGCCTGCGCACCAGGGTCCTCGACGACTTCCTGCTGCGCTCGGTACAGACGGACGCCCGCCAGGTGGTCCTGCTCGGAGCGGGGCTGGACACCCGGGCGTACCGCCTCGACTGGCCCGCCGACTGCGTGGTCTTCGAGATCGACCAGCCGGGCGTGCTCGCGTTCAAGCACGAGGTGCTCGACCGCCTTTCGGCCGTCCCGAAGGCGACCCGGATACCGGTCCCGGTGGATCTGCGCGCCGACTGGGTCGCGGCGCTGACCGCGGCCGGTTTCGACCCGGCCGCGCCCAGCGCCTGGCTGGCCGAGGGGCTGCTGTTCTATCTGCCCCATGCCGTCGAGACCCAACTCATCGACACGGTCCACCGGTTGAGCGCGGACGGAAGCGCCCTGGCGTACGAGGCCAAGCTGGAGAAGGACTTGCTTCAGTACCGCGACAGCCCGCTCTACACCGCGACCAAGGACCGGATCGGCATCGACCTGCTCAACCTGTTCAACCTGGAGCCGCGGCCCGACTCCGCGGGCGACCTGGCCGGCCGGGGCTGGTCCACCTCGGTGCACACCCCCTTCGACTTCACCCGTCGGCACGGACGCGGCCCGCTGCCCGAGCCGAACGACGCCCTGGAGGGCAACCGGTGGGTGTTCGCTGACAAGTCCCCCCGTAGCAACGGCGCGAGCCGCTGCGGCGCGCTCCCTCCCGGACGGGGACGGGGGCGCCGCGGCGGCCGGGTCGTGGGTGGCTTCCGGCTGCCGCGCTACGGGATCAGGACGGGTTTGACCACCCGGCCGGATTCGCAGTCGCGTTCGGCCTGGTTGATGTCGGCGAGCGGGTAGATACGGATCAGTTCGTCGAAGGGGAAGCGGCCGGCCTGCCACAGTGCGGTCAGCCGGGGGATCAGCAGTCCCGGCACCGCGTCGCCCTCGCAGATGTGGGAGATCCGGCGGCCCCGGTCCAGGGTCCCCGGTTCGAGCGGCAGCGCGGTGTGCAGCCGGGCCACCAGGCCGAGGTGGCCGGTCGGGCGCAGGGAGCGCAGCGCGTCGTTGATCAACGGGGCGGAGCCGGTGGTGTCCAGGGCGTACTGCGCGCCGCCGTCGGTCAGCCGCCGGATGCGCTCGGGCAGGTCGGCCGGGGTGACCGAGAGCGCGGTCGCGCCCAGGCGCTCGGCCAGCGCCAGCCGCCCGGGGTGCCGGTCGACGGCCACGGCCAGCGCCCCGGCGGCGGTGGCCGCCATCACCGCGGCCAGGCCCACCGCCCCGCGCCGAGCACCGCGACGGTGTCTCCGGGGCCGGCCCCGAAGGAGTTGAGGACCGCGCCGGCGCCGGTGAGGAAGCCGCAGCCGAGCGGTCCGAGCAGTTCCAGCGGCAGTGCGGGGTCGACCCGGACCGCGTTGCGGGCCGGGACCACCGCGTACCGGGCGAACGAGGACTGTCCGAACCACCGGGGGGCCAGTGCGCCCCCGGCCGCGTCGGTGAACCGGGCCGCCTTCTCCTCGCGCCCGCCGAAGAGGTTCAGCGGGGCGAAGGAGTCGCAGTAGGCGGGGGCCGCGGCCAGACAGCTGCGGCAGTGCCCGCAGGAGTCGAAGCTCAGCACGACATGGTCGCCGACCCCGAGGCCGGTGTCCGGGCCGCCGGTCTCCACCACCACCCCGGAGCCCTCGTGTCCCAGCACCGCCGGCAGCGGCGAGCGGCCCCCCGAGCGCCGGACCGCGAGATCGGTCCGGCACATCCCGCAGCCCGCGATCTCGACCAGGACCTCGCCCTCGTCCGGCCCGGCGCCCAGGACCACCTCCTCGACCGCGAAGGGCCCCTGGTAGGAGCGCAGGACCGCGGCGCTGAACCTCACGGCCGTGCCTCCCGCGGGCAGTGCACGACGAACGGCTGGAGATTCCCGTAGAGCCCCCAGGGTCCGCCCGCGACGCCGACACCGCTGTCCTTGGACCCCGCGAAGGGCTGGGCGAGGGACAGTTCGGCGTGATGGTTGATCCACACCGTCCCGCACTCCAGCTGGTCGGCCACCGCCTCGGCCCAGTCCAGGTCGGTCCCCCAGACCGAGCCGCCCAGACCGAAGCCGGTGCCGTTGGCGGCCTCCACCGCCTCCTCCAGGTCCCGGTACGGCAGCACCGGCAGCACCGGGCCGAACTGCTCCTCGGTCACCACCGGGCTGTCGGGCGGGACATCGGCCAGGACGGTCGGAGCGAAGAAGTAGCCCGGCCCGTCCAGCCGGTGGCCGCCGGCCGCAGCGCGGGCGCCGTCCGCCAGGGCGCGGGCCGTGTAGTGCTCGACCCGGGCCAGCTGCGGCGCGTTGTTGACCGGCCCCAGCTGGCTGCCCGGATCCAGCCCCGCCCCGACGACGGCGCTCTTCGCGCGCTCCGCGAGGGCCTCGACCACCTGGGCGTAGATCCGGGCCGGGGCGTAGACGCGTTTGACCGCCATGCAGACCTGCCCGCAGTTGCGGAACGCCGCCCAGAACAGCCGGTCCGCGACCCCTTCCAGGTCCACGTCGTCCAGCAGGACGGCCGCGTCGTTGCCGCCCAGCTCCAGGGTGACCCGGGCGAGCGAGGCCGCCGCGCCCTGCGCGACAGCCCGTCCGGTGGCGATCGAACCGGTGAAGGTCACATGCCGGATCCCGGGGTGGGAGACGAGCCGGGCGCCCAGGGGCTCGCGGCCGGTGACCACCGTCAGCACGTCCGCGGGCAGGACCGCGGAGACGACCTGCCCGAGCAGCCGGGTGGCCAGCGGCGTGAACGGGGAGGGCTTGAGGACCACCGTGTTGCCCGCGGCCAGCGCGGGCGCGAACTTCGCCGACGCCAGCTGGAGCGGGAAGTTCCACGGGACGATCGCGGCGACCGGCCCGATCGGCCGCCAGCGGACCTCGCTGCGGACCGGCCGGCCGTCGCTGATCCGCTGCGGAGCCGGATCCAGTTCGGCGAAGTAGCGCATCCGGGCTGCCGTGCGGGCGACCTCCGCGTACGACTCGGCCAGGGGCTTGCCCTGTTCCCGGGTGAGCAGCGGGGCCAGCTCCGCCCCGGCCGCCTCCACCGCGTCGGCGGCGGCGAGCAGCGCGGCGGTGCGGGCGTCGGGTCGGCCCGCCAGCCGCGCCAGGCCGCGCGGGCCCGGTCGACGACGGCGTCAAGCTGGTCCGGCTGCTGGTCGGGGGCGTGGTCGAAGGCCTCGCCGGTCGCCGGGTCCAGGACGGCGAAGCGCGCGCCGGTGGTGGGCGCGCCCGAGGGCTGGGGTATCGGCATGCCGGCGGTCACCTGGCGGCAGCGGCGGCGTGTTCCCGGGCCTGCCGGTCCATCTCCGCCCGGAAGGCGGCCACCAGGTGCGGCTGGATCCTGCCGGTGTTGCGGTCGCCGCCCTCGCAGACGGCGCCGCGCACCCCGACGATGTCGGTGCCCATCCGGGTCAGCTCGCCCAGATCCGCCGCCTTGACGCTGCCGGCGAGCGCGGCGAGCAGACCGGCGTGGTGGGCCTGGCGGACGAACTGCGCGCAGGCGTCCGGCGGAACATGGTCGAACAGCCGCGTGCCGTCCTTGATCGCGGTGTCGAGCATGGCCGAGTCGCAGCCGGCGCGCCGGGCTATGTCGGGTATCGCGAGCGGGTTGACGCAGCCGATCCGGTGGGCGTCGGCGTAGCCCGAGGCGACAACGAGCGCGTCCTGCCGGTAGTCCTTCACCGCCCGGACGACTCCGCGCATGACCTCGACGGCCTGGTCGGGCGTGGTGCACCCGTAGAGGCCGACCTTGATGTAGGTGGCGCCGGAGCAGGCCGCGCCGAGCGCGGCCTGGGCCACCGTGCCTGGCTTGTAGGGGACGTCGCCCACGGTGGCGGACACCGGCGTGTCGGCCGGGACCGCATCCCGGATCTCCCGGATGACCCAGGGGAAGTTGGCGCCGAGCGAGCCCTCGTCGGGCTTTTTGACGTCGACAATGTCGAGGTACTCTGCCGCCTTCGCACAGTCCAGGGCTTCCTCGACGCTGTCCGGGGAGATGAGCAGCAACAATGTGGACTCCTTCCGCCGCGCCCGCGCCTGCCGGAGGGCAGGCGTGCACGGTCGCCTGGGTCACTTGCGGTCTGCTCATCATTGCCGGGGCCCGTTGCCGTCGGTAGAGCGTGCGCGACCGATCTGCCCGCCCCCTGGGCGCGCCGTCCGCTCCGGATCGGAGCTGACCCGGCGCGACCACCCGCGCGCCGGTGTGCGGGCGCGCGGACCGCCCCGGCGCGCGGACCACCCGGGTGCCCGGACCGCCCCGGCGCGCGGGTGCCCGGTCAGCGCGGCCCGGGGGCGGCGACGGCCCGGGCCCAGGTCCGGTCCGGGGTCAGGTAGGCGTCCAGTTCCAGGCCTGCCTCCGCCAGCACCTCCTCGAACTGCTCGTCGGTCAGCGGGCGGGACAGGAAGGTCTGCGTCCAGACCGCGTCCGGGAACTCGTACCGCACCAGGACCGAGCGGGATCCGTCGCCGACCGGCTCCGAGGACACGAGCCGCGAGGTGAAGCCGGCCGGGTGCACCTGCTCGCGCGGCACGTCGGTGTGCGCGGTCGCCCCCTCCCGCTGGATCAGCACACAGCCGCCCGGCGCCAGGTGCCGCGCGCAGGTGCGCAGCAGCCCCCGGCGCACCTCGACGCTGCCCGCGTGCACGAGGAACGACGCCAGCAGCACCGCGTCGAAGGTCTCACCCAGACCGAGGCGCTCGATCGGGCTGCACACCGTGCGCGCCCCGCGGACCCGGTCCAGCATCTCCTGGGACTCGTCCACCGCGGTCACCGCGAATCCCCGTTCCAGCAGCGGGTGGGTGACCCGCCCGACCCCGCAGCCCAGTTCCAGGATCCGCGCGCCCGGAGGCACGGCCCCGGCCACGATCCCCGGCTCGGCCCCGACCGGCAGCCGCGACCAGAACTCGACCGCGCAGCCGTCCGGGGTGATCGCCCCGGGGCCCGTTCCCTGGTATCCCGCTCGCATGTGCAGTTCCATACCCGCCCAACGGGCTGCACCACAGGCACTGTTCCCGCCGCCGCCCGCCTGCCGCCCGGTCACCCGGTCCGCCAGGCCGGGCCGGGCATAGCCTTGACCCTCACACGGTGTGAGGCAGTCAGCTGGAGCCATCATGTTCACCATCGGAGATTTCGCCCGGCACGGCCGCGTCTCGGTCCGGATGCTGCGTCACTACGACGCGACCGGTCTGCTGCGCCCGGCCCATGTCGACCTCGCCAACGGCTACCGCTACTACACCGCGGCCCAGCTGGCCCGGCTGAACCGCGTCATCGCGCTCAAGGACCTCGGCTTCACCCTCCAGCAGGTCCAGGAGATCCTGGACGGGAAGGTCACCACCGAGGAACTGCGCGCCATGCTGCGGCTGCGGCAGGCCGAGCTGGAGGCCGCGGTCAGTGCGGCGTCGGCGCGGCTGGTCCAGGTCGAGGCGAGACTCCGAGCGATCGAGAGCGAGGGGCAGATGCCCACCGACGATGTCGTCCTCAAGAGTGTCCCGGCCGTGCGGGTGGCGGAGCTGACCGCGACCGCCGCCGGCTTCGAGCCCCAGCACATCAGCCCGGTCATCGTGCCGCTGTACGCGGAACTGTGCAGCCGCCTGGACGCGGCGGGTATCGCCGTGACCGGCCCGGGGGTCGCCTACTACGAGGACTCCCGCAGGGCGGCGGCCGGATCAGCGTCCACGCCGCCATCCAGGTCAGCGCGCCGCTCCAGGAGGACGGCAGCTTCCGGGTGCTCGACCTGGAGCCCCTGGAGCAGGCCGCCACCGTGGTGCACCGCGGCTCCATGGACGGCGTGCTGCCCACCGCGCAGACCCTGGTCCGCTGGATCGACGCCAACGGCTACCGGTCGACCGCCTACCCGCGCGAGGTCACCCTGGAGTGCCCGCCCGACCGCGACGCCTGGGTGACCGAGTTGCAGGCCCCGGTCCTTCCGGCCTGAGCCGCGGGGCCGGGGGCCCGCGCGGCGCCCGCCCGCCCCGCGCCCCCCGCCGCCGGGGTGGCCCGGCCGCACCCCAGCCCGGGTGCGGCACATCGGCACGTCGGCACGTCGGACGGTTCGGGCGGCCGACGGCGGGTGGGTGCCCGCACGGCGCGGGCGGTGGGCATATCCTGGTGATCATGTTCATTCTGGAGCTGACCTACATCGCGCCTCTGGAGCGCGTCGACGCCGCCCTGCCGGAGCATGTGGCGTGGCTGGACGCCCACTACGCCGCAGGCGTGTTCATCGCCTCCGGCAGGAAGGTGCCGCGTGACGGCGGGATCATCCTGGCCGTCGGCGAGGACCGGTCGAAGATCGAGGAGATCGTGAGCAGCGACCCGTTCAGCGTGGCCGGTGTCGCCGAGTACGCGGTCACGGAGTTCATCGCCACCAAGACCGCGCAGCCGCTGGAGCCGTACCGCCAGGAGCTTCCCTCCTGAGCCCCTGGCCGGGGGTGCTATCCGTCGATCAGCAGGACGGTCAGCCGGCGCGGGCCGTGCACGCCCTGGACCCGGATCATCTCGATGTCGGCAGTGGCTGAGGGGCCGCTGATCCAGGTCAGCGGGCGGCGCGGGTCCAGCCGCGGCATCACCTCCGGCAGGGAGGAGTGGACCTGCCGCGCGTGCACGACGCACAGGTGCAGGTCCGGCAGCAGGGTGGCCGCGCGGCGGCCCTGGCCGGGCCCCGCGTCCAGCACGATCGTGCCGGAGTCGGCGACCGCCGCCGCGCAGGTGGTCAGCACGGCCTCCACACCGTCGAGTTGCTCCCTGCTCAGCGGCGGCTCGTCGGCGACCTGCTGCCCGGTCCAGCTGTCCAGCAGCTGGACCGGGAAGCCGGCCGGGACCACCGCGCGGCGCGCGGGCAGCGCCGCGGCCAGGACGGCGGCCGCGCCGGAGGCGTCGGTGCGGTGCACGGCCGCGCCGTACTCCTCCAGCCGCTCGGCGAACAGCGCGAGCACCGCCTCGCGGTCGGCGGGGTCCACCCCGGGCGCCATGCCGCAGGTAGGCGCGGGGCACTTCCACCGGCTCCGGCGGCAGGTCCGCCACCGCCGCGCGGACGCGGGCCAGGATCTCCTCGCGGGCGCTGCTCATTCGCCGCCTCCGGCTGTGCAGGTGCGGTGGGTCATCGGGTGCCTCCGTCGGTGCGCTTCCACCAGCTGCGGAAGGACTCCTTGGGGATCGCGGGGACGGTGCGGCTGTCGGTCCGCCCAGCGGGCCGGGCAGTCTGTGCCTGGGCACCAGCGGGCCGGCCTTCCCGGCCGCGCGTACCGCCGCGTCCCACAGGGCCTGGTGCGCCATCACCGTCGCGGCGGCGCCCAGCGCGGCCTTCTCGGCTCGGTGCCCGGCCGCGCCCGGCCCCTCGCCGGCGCCCTCGGCGACCTGGTGGCGCAGTTCCAGCAGCACGTCGGTGAAGCGGATCCGTACCGGGCAGACGTCGTTGCAGGCCCCGCACAGGGTCGAGGCGTAGGGCAGCGAGGCGGTCTGCGGATCCGCGTCCGGGCCCTTGAGCAGCGGGTTGAGGATCGCCCCGATCGGCCCGGGGTAGACCGAGCCGTAGGCGTGGCCACCGGTCCGCTCGTAGACCGGGCACACGTTCATACAGGCACCGCAGCGGATGCAGCGCAGCGCCTGGCGTCCGACCTGGTCGGCCAGGGCGCGGGTGCGGCCGTTGTCGACCAGGACCAGGTGGAACTCCTGCGGCCCGTCCCGGGGGTCACCCCGGTCCAGGTGGAGGTGTACGGGGACATCCGCTCGCCGGTGGCGTTGCGGGCGAGCAGTTGCAGGAAGACCTCCAGGTCCTGCCAGCTGGGGACGACCTTCTCCAGGCCCACCACCGAGATCAGGGTGTCGGCGAGGGTCAGGCACATCCGCCCGTTGCCTTCGGACTCCACCACGACCGCGGTCCCGGTCTCGGCGACCAGGAAGTTCGCGCCGCTGACGGCGACGGTGGCGCTGAGGAACTTCTCCCGCAGGTGCAGCCGGGCGGCCTCGGCCAGCTGCGGGGGGTCGTCGGTCAGGCCCTCGGGGGCGGGGCGGCCGTGGCGGCCCATCTCGCGGACGAAGATGTCGCGGATCTGGGCACGGTTGCGGTGCAGCGCGGGGACGACCACATGCGAGGGCAGATCGTCGCCCAGCTGCACGATGGCGGCGGCCAGATCGGTTTCCCGGGCGCTGATCCCGGCTGCCTCCAGGGCGTTGTCGAGGCCGATCTCCTCGGTGAGCATCGACTTGACCTTGACCACCTCGCGGGCGCCGGTGGCGGTGACCAGGCCGGTGACGATCCGGTTGGCCTCCTCGGCGTCGCGGGCCCAGTGCACGGTGCCGCCGGCGGCGGTGACCTTCTCCTCGACCTGGAGCAGGTAGCGGTCCAGGTGGGCGAGGACCTCGTCCTTGACCGCGGCGGCGGAGTCGCGCAGGTCCTGCCAGTCCGGGCGTTCGGCCACCAGCCTGGCCCGCTTGCCGCGGATGGTGTGGGTGGCCCGGCGGACGTTGTCCCGCAGCTGCTGGTCGCCGGTCGCGGCGGCGGCCGCCTTGGGGAACGCGGGCCAGCCCACGAAGGTGCGGCTCATCGGGCCGCCCCCGCTCCGGCCAGGGGCAGTCCGGGTACCGGCCCGTCCTGCGGGGTGCGCGCGAGGATCTCGGCCAGGTGCATGGTGCGCACCGGGTGGCCGTCGTGCTCCAGCCGGCCGCCGATGTTCATCAGGCAGGAGTTGTCGGCGGCGGCCAGCACGCTCGCGCCGGTCTCCAGCACATGCCTGGCCTTGTCCGCGTTCATCGCCCCGAGGCGGCGGCGTTCTTGACCGAGAAGGTGCCGCCGAAGCCGCAGCACTCCTCCTGGGCGGGCAGTTCGACGAAGTCGATCCCGGCCACGCGCGCGCAGCAGCCGGTAGGGCCGGTCGCCCACCGGCCGGGCCCGCAGGCTGTGGCAGGTGGGGTGGTAGGTGACCCGGTGCGGAAAGAACGCGCCGACCTCGACGACGCCCAGCACATCCGTCAGATAGCCGGTCAACTCGTGCACGCGCGGCGCGAGTTCGCGCACCGCGCGGGCCAGCCCCGGATCGCCGACGGAGGCCGCGGCGGCCTCGTAGGCCTCGGCGGGCATCCCGCCGCAGGAGGCGGAGGGGATCACGATCGCCTCGTAGCCGCCGAAGACCTCGACGAAGCGCCGGGCCAGGCGGGCGGTCTCGGCGCGGTAGCCGGTGTTCCAGTGCATCTGCCCGCAGCAGCTCTGGCCGGGCGGGAAGTCCACCTCCACCCCCAGCCGCCGCAGCAGCGCCACCGCCGCCTGCCCGCTGCGCGGGAACAGCGCGTCGTTCAGGCAGGTCACAAAGAGCGCGGTACCAGTGCCCACCGGATCACCTCCTGTTCCTGCCGCTGTGCCGGTCCCCCACCACTCCATGCAAGCATGCACGCAATGATAGATGCAAGCTTGGATGCAAAAAGGGTTCGAGCAGGTCACAATGGGCTCATGCCGAAGCCCGCGACCGCCGCCGACCTCGCCTACGCGCATCTGCGCGACCGCCTGCTCGACGGCGCCTTCCCCAGCGGCGAACTGCTGTCCGAGGGGGCGGTCGCCACCGAACTGGGTGTCTCCCGCACGCCCGTCCGCGAGGCCTTTCTGCGCCTGGAGGCCCAGGGCTTCCTGCGGCTCTACCCCAAGCGCGGAGCGATGGTGGTGCCGGTGACCCCGGGCGAGGCGGCGGCGGTGCTCCAGGCCCGGCTGTTGATGGAGCTGTTCGCGCTGGACAGTCTCGCCGCGCGACCGGACGAGGTGGTCCGCACGACCGGCGCGGAGCTGCTGGAGCTGGCGCGCCGGGAGCAGGGCGCGCAGGAGGGCCCTTCCTCCCGTCAGGCCCTGGAGACCGCGCGGGAGTTCCACGCGCGGCTGATGCGGGCGGGCGGCAACCCGGTCCTGGCAGCCGCCCACGCCGCCCTGTGGGACCAGCAGATCCGCGTCAGCGCCGCCTCCACCGCCCAGCCCGCCCATGCGGCCGCCGACATCGACGAGCACGCGGCCCTGGCCCGCGCCCTGGCTGAGGCCCGGCGTGCGGACGCCCGTGACCTGCTGGTCGCCCACATCGCGGCCGTCGGCCGCCGCACCGGCCTGGCGCACGGACCGCTGCTGCCGCCGCCCGCCCGCTGACCGGACGGCGCCACCCCGGAGCCGGGGCCGGCCACCGGAGACGCCGACGGGCAGGCCCGGTCGTGGGACCGGCCTGCCCGGGGCAGTACGGGGAGCCCAGCGGTGGTCACCGGCCGGGCTCCCCACGGGGTCGTCTCAGCTGGTGGTCGGCAGGACCTGGTAGCAGTTGGTGAGCGGGACACCCCAGGGGGTCTGGATGGATCCGCCGCCGGCCTCGATGTGGCCGATCAGGTTCTGGGTCCAGTGCCAGACGGCGGTCCCGGTCAGCGGGCCCACCTGGCCGTCCTGCTTGAGCTGGTTCTGCTCCTGGAACCGCTCGACCACCTTCAGCGTCTGCGGCCCGAACGACCCGTCCGGGGTGGCGTAGTAGGCGGAGTCGTCGAGCATGTAGTCCGCGGCCTCCTGCACGCAGTACACCGCGAAGCCGCTGTTCCCCTGGACGATCTGGGGCACGCCGACGGCGGCCTGGGCGCTGCCGGCCGTCGCGGCCAGGGCCCCGGCGGCCAGGGTCAGCACGGCTGCCGCCGTCATCACGCGCTTGCTGGGGTTGATCACTTTCGCTTCCCTTCGATGGTGCGATGGCGCCCGGGAGTGCGGGCACCGGACCTACCGCTCCGCGGGCGGTGCCCGCCAGTACCGGCCGGTGGATGGTGGTGGTCGCACTGCGGTGTACTCGCCGACTCCCCCGTTCGCCGGGCCACCACCGAGCGAAAGGCTGCCCGATGTCGCTGTGTGTCCGGCCCGACAACGGCCGCCGGGCTCCGTGATCCCGGGACGGCAGCGGTGCTGAGCTGCGGAAACCCAATGCCGACTGACGACCGTACGGGACACCGACCGGTCGCCGCGACCCCCGGCCGTACCGCCGGAAAGGCGCGGAGCAGCCGAGCGGGCCGACGGGTTCGGGCACGGACGCGGCCGGGGGTGCTGGTTGCGGCGGCCGGGAGGGCTGGTCAGGAGCGGTCGGCGCCCAGGGCGGACCATATCCGGGCGGCCAGCTCCTGGGCGGCAACGCGCCGTCGAGCACCAGGTCGCAGCCGTCCCGCAGCGGCTCCGTGTGGCGGTCGTGGGCATCGCGCCGGTGCCGCACGTAGTTGCGCAGCAGGACCTCCACCGGGAAGCCGCCCCGGACGCACTTGCGCTCGATCTTGCGGGCGAGCCTGAGGTCCGCGGGCAGGTCGACGAAGACGTCCAGGCGCGGGCCGCGGCTCCGCGGGGCGACCTGGCGGGCGAAGAGTCCGTCGACGATCACCAGGGCCGCCGCGGCCGCGCGGAGTCGGTGTCGGCGGCGAGCCGTCCAGGTCGACCGAGCGGGGGTCGCCGACGTCCAGGCGGGCGGGTACCGTCTCGTCGCGGGTCCAGACGCCACGCGCCGGGTCGGTGACGTAGTAGTCGTCACCGTGCAGGACCCGTAGCGGACTCATGGTCGCCGACGCGACCAGGGCCCCGGCCAGCGTCGTCTTCCCGGCGCCCGCGCCGCCGGTCAGTGTGAGCAGCACTCCTGCCCTCCCGCTGTCGGCCCCGGTCGGGAGCGGGGCCGTCCAGCGGCATCCTACGACCCGGGGCGGACAGCCCCGCTCCCGTTCGCGCGGACGCCCGACCGGTCCCGCCGACCGGGGTCGGCCGGACCGGGTGGGCGGTGACGGGCGGTCAGCGCCCGGATGTCGGCACGGTGCGGGCCCTGCGACGCAGGACCAGGGCGCAGGCGGCGGCGAGCCGGACGGCCGGGAGCTGGTAGCGGCCGGCCGGCGATGACCGCGTAGCCGTGCAGCGGCCCCGTCCAGCAGCGCGGCGAGGATGACGTACCTGGCCTCGCTGCCGAAGTACAGGAAAGTGGGTGGCACTGCCCGGCCGGGCCGGACGCCTACGGCTGGTGCGGCGGCGCCGGGTGCGGCGGCGGGGGCGGCTCCGGGGTGAGGGCGGGGGCGGGGGATGGTGGCGACGGCGGGCGCCGGTTCGGGCCAGACGAGCAGGACCGGGCACGGGGCGTGGTCGACCACGAAACGGCTGGCGGGGCGAGGCTTCGGGGCCCCAGGTGGGTGCGGTCGCCGTCGCGGGCGAGGATGACCAGCTCGGCCTCCTCGGCCGCGGCGACGACCTCCCGCTCGATCCGGCCCACCCGCTCCAGCCGGGTGCACGGGCGGTCCAGCCGGTCGGCGGCCGCCTGGAGGAGGTCCCGGGCGGAGGCCGCCGCCAGATCCTCCAGCCGGGAGCCGGGGTCGCGCTCGCGGTGGCCGCGACCGAGCAGGCCCGCGTAGGCGCCATGGGCCGCGCCCGGGACGTCCGGGCTGGACACGTGCAGCAGGACGATGTCGGCATCGTGCGGCGCATGGCTCCGGGCCGCGTCGACGCAGGCCGGCCAAGTGCCCTCGCGGATCCAGACGATGACAGTCACAAATCAGCCTCCGATGGCATGCAGCGACATCCACAGTGCCAGCACCGCGAGTACCAGGGCAGCAGGCACGACGAGCAGACCCAGCCGGGTGAACTCGCGCAGGTCGACCTCGGCGCCGTGCTCGCGCACGATGCGCCGCCACAGCAGGGTGGCCAGCGAGCCGGCATAGGTGAGGTTGGGGCCGATGTTGACCCCGAGCAGCACCGCGAGCACGGCGCCGGGCCCGGCGGGGGCGGTCAACGGCAGCAGCACCAGCACGGCGGGCAGGTTGTTCACCACATTGGCCAGCACCGCTGCCAGCCCGGCGACGGCAAGCAGGGCGGGCAGTCCGGTGCCGTGCGGCACCAGATGCGCCAGCGCCGACGCGAGCCCGTTGTCGACGACCGCGCGGACCACGATGCCCAGCGCCAGGACGAAGGCCAGGAACGGCAGCCCGGCGGCGCCGACGATCGCCGCGGGCGTGGTGCGGCGCTGGGCCAGGGCGCGGGCGGCGAGCACCAGCGCACCACCCAGCGCCGCCCACGCCGGGTTGATCCCCACGGCCGAGGTGAGCACGAAGCCGGCCAGCGTACAGCCGACGGTGACCAGGGCGAACAGCGGCAGTTCGGTGGGCCCGGCGGCGGACGGCGCCTGGGCACCGGCGTCCAGTTCGGCGGCGAACACCCGCCGCAGGACCACGTACTCGACACCGATGGCCACCAGCCAGGGCAGCACCATCAGCCCGGCGAACCTGGTGAAACTCAGGCCGCTGGCCGCGAACGCCAGCAGATTGGTGAGGTTGGAGACCGGCAGCAGCAGCGAGGCGGTGTTGGACAGGTGGGTGCAGGCGTACACATGCGGCTTGGGCCGGACCCCAGCCGCGCGGCGGTGGCGAACACCACCGGGGTCAGCAGCACCACCGTGGCATCCAGGCTGAGCACCGCCGTGACCACCGAGGCGACCACGAACACCTGCACCAGCAGCCGCCGCGGCCGCCCCGACGTACGCGCCATCCAGGCCCCGCAGGCCCGGAACAGCCCCTCGTCGTCACACAGCTGGGCGAGCACCAGCACCGCCGCCAGGAACCCGATCACCGGCCCCAGCTGCCTGGCCTCGGCCCCGGCGTGGTCCAGCGAGATCGCCCCGGTGGCGATCACCACCGCGGCGGCCGGGACCGCGAACACCGCCTCCGGCCGGCCCCAGGGGCGCACCACCGCGCAGGCCAGCACGACCAGCAGCAGAACCGCCGACACAACCTCCGCCACCGACGTGTTCAGGTTCTTCTCCTCGCAGATCAGCCGGGCCCGACCCCTCGAAGCTCATCGAACCAGACACCCGGGCCCGGGACCCAATGACGCCTCGGGCACACGGCCGGTCAGCCCCCGCGCCCGGGGCTACGGCCGGCCGGATGTGCCGGGAGCCGGCGGCCAGGTGACCGCGCGGATCCCGGGCCGGGTCAGCACGACAAGCCCGGCCACTGTCGCACAAACCGCTGCAAACCAGAGCACCGCCCCCGTGCCCACCGCGGCTGCCGCCGGACCGGCGGCAACGAGCCCGAGCGGGCCGACCGAGTAGGTCCCCAGCGTCTGACAGGAACTGACGCGTGCGAGTGCCGCGGCCGGGACCTGCTGCTGCATGACGGCGCCTTCCACCGCCGCGGCGAGCGCCGAACCCGTCCCGGCCACCAGCGCACCGGCGGCGATCACCGGCACCGCCGCGTGCAGCGCCAGGAACGCGCACGGCAGGGCGTACCCGAGGGTGGCAGCGGTGGCCAGCACAAGCGGCCGCCGGGGCCTGCGCCCCAGCGCGAGCAGCCCCCGGCCACCGAGCCGGCGCCGTATGCCGCCAGGATCGCGCCCCAGGCCTCCGCCCCGCCGGGGCGCTGATCCGCGAGGACCGGCCCGAGCAGCAGAAACGGTCCCCAGACGACCAGGTTGATGACGGTGAACTGCACCGTGGTGGCCACCAGCCAGGAGCGGCCGCGGAACTCCGCCCAGCCGGCCGACAGCTCACCGAGCAGCGATCCGCCCCCGCCCCGGCCGGTGGCGGGGAGGCGGAGCAGGCCCAGTGCCAGCACGCTCGCCCCGTAGGACACCGCGTCCACCATGATCACCACCGCCGGGCTGCTGACGGCGACCAGCAGCCCGGCCAGGGCCGGACCCGCGATCGCGGCGACCGATCTCCCCACGCCCAACAGCGCGTTGGCGTTGACCAGTTCCCCGGGCGGGGTGATCTCCACGGTCAGGGCGGTCAGCGCCGGCTTGAAGAACCCCTCGCCCGTCCCCGAACAGCCGCCAGCAGCACGAACACCCAGATGTGCGGCCGGTTGTCCAGGAAGAGCACGGCAGCGAAGGCCGCCTGCGCGGCGCAGCGGATCGCATCCGCTGCCAGCATCACCCGGCGCCGACCGAACCGGTCGGCGGCCACACCGCCGAGCAGCATGAAGACGATCTGCGGCGCTATCCCCGCAGCCATCACCCAGCCCAGGCCGACCGCGTCCCCGCCACCGTCCAGCACGGCGAAGGCAACCGCCGGCGTGGCCATCGACGTACCGAACAGCGAGGTCACATACCCGGCACAGAACCTGCGGAAGTCACGCTCCTTCAGCACACTCACGCGGGTTCTCCAGGCCCCGTGCCTTTCCCGCGAGCCGGGCCGCTGCCTGCCTCCCCCGGTCATGGCCGGTGGCCCTTGCGGAACTGCCGTGGCTCGTCGGCCTGGTGGCGCCCGGCGGAAGCAGCGGAAGCCGAAGCGGAGTCGGATCCAATGGCGGCCTGTTCACGCAGGACACGCAACTGGGACTCGGTGTCGACATGCACGTCCCCAGATCCTTGAGGTGGTGCCGGATGACATCGTCCAACGACATCCCGTGCCGCTCCCGCAGGATCCGCTCGGCCTGGGCCAGATTTCCGCTGACGGTGCCCAGCAGCCGTGCGGCGTCGAGTTGTGCGAGTGTCCGGGCAGCAGCAGCGCGCCGCAGCTCGAAGAGCACGTCGCGCGCACGCTGGACATGACTCCTGGCCAGCTCCTCAACTGTACTCGCCTGAAGGGCCGTTGCCAGGATCGAGGCAAGCGCGTCGATGGCGGCGCAGAGGTCGGCGCCGACACCTGTGGTGCCCACGCCCACCGGGGGCCGTGGCAGGGCCGCGCGCGCACGGATGTCGGCCAGACCGGCTTCGAAGTCGAATTCCGCATCGGCGCGGGCAAGGAAACGGTCCCGGACCTCCCGGACCAGCTCGTCCATTTCCTCGTGCGGATCATGGTTGCTCATCCCGGCTCCCTCGGTGTCACCAGTGCTTTGAGTGTGCGGCGGGCACGGGCGATGTTCTGCCGGACCGCGGCTCGTTCCATGTCGAGTTGCACCGCGATCTCCGCAGTGGACCAGCCCTCGTAGTGCAAGGTGAAAACGCGCCGTTGCTGAGCGGGAAGCGCGGCGAGCACCGACAGCACGAACTCCTCCTCCCGGCGCGCTTCGGCCGGATCACCGGCTGCCGCCGACAAGGCCCGGCCGTCGTGGCCCTCGCGCGAGCGCCCGTGGACGGACACCGACCGCAGATACGAGCGCACCGCGACAGTCCGCAGCCAGGCCGGCCACGCCCGGCGGTCCCGGATCCGACCGGCGGCGCGCAGAGCGGCCGCGAAGGCGTCCTGCACCGCGTCACAGGCCTCGGGCTCCGTCGCGCCTTGGCTGCGCACGTACCAGACCAGCGCCGACCGCTGCTCCCGGTAGAGCGCCGCGAAGTCCTCGGGAAACCCCGGAGCCACTGCCGCCGGTTCCGACCTGCACACCGTGCTCACCTGACCCACCTCTCCGTCCACCCACTCGTCCACCCACTCGTCCACCGCCGGAGCCGGCCAGGAGTGACCGGTCACACCAACAAGTGCCCCGGGACAGCGAATGTGTGACACCGCATCATCCGCATCGGAGCACCGGCGAGAGCCCGGGGCTCCGATGCGGATCGGCGGGGAAATTTCAAGTCCTCCGGCAGCACCGATTTCTGATTGTCGGTGACCATTCAAATTTCTCTCAAAGGGCTGTAGTGTCCCCGTGCCCTGGTATGCCGAGGCCAGGCAATGACGCCGTGCGCCTCAGCTGCCCATCCTCCGAAGGAGCCCCCACATATGGTCAGGCGATGGTCAATACCTCTGGCAGGGCTGGCGATCGGTTCGCTGGCGCTCGCAGCGCCGGCGATGGCGGCCGGAACTGTGCGTCCCGCCGCCGCGGCGCAGACGCACGCGTTCGAGCCCGGCGGCCTGTTCAAGCCGTCCCCGGGAACCCACCCCATGGCGCTCGGCGGCCGTGTCCTCAACTACTCGGGCAACTGGTCCGGGTACGCGGTCACCGGCAGCACCTTCACCACCGCGACGGCGAGTTGGACACAGAACGCCATCACCTGCACCAGCGGCGACGGCGAGACGGACATGTCCCCGTGGGTCGGGCTCGACGGCTTCAGCTCCAGCACCGTGGAGCAGACCGGGAGCTCCGGTGACTGCGACGGCGCCACGCCGGACTACTACGCCTGGTACGAGATGTACCCGGCGAACGTGATCATCATCAACAAGACCGTCAAGCCTGGCGACAAGTTCACCGGCACCGTGACCCACACCTCCGGCACGAAGTACTCGCTGGTGCTGGAGGACCTCACGCAGGGCTGGACGAACAGCGTCACCAAGTCGATCTCGGGAGCCGACGACTCCTCGGCCGAGGCCGTGATGGAGATGGCTGCCAACAACCTGACCAAGTTCGGCACGGACCCCTTCACCAGCTTCACCGTGGACGGGCAGCCCGTCGGGTCCTACACCAGCTCGCAGTACACCATCGAGCAGATGGAGATCCAGAACGGCAGCACGCTCTGCGACTCGACCTCCAGCCTCGCCAACAACGAGAACTTCACCACGTGGCTGAACGCCTGTTGATCGGCTGAACCCCTGCGGCGGCCGGCACTCTGCCGAGGCCCCGGCCGCCGCAGCTACCCGCACCCCACGCCCCGCGGCCACCCCACCGCCAGGCCGCCGCAGCGCCCGCCGCGCGGCTCCGGTGGATCGTCCGACGAGCCCGCTCAGGGCCGTCGGTGGTTTGCGGGGGCTCAGCCATGGCATGTGAGCTTCACCAGCAGTACGTCGTCGGCGAGCGAGGCCAGATAGCCGCCGAGATCGCGCTGGTAGCGCCGCCCCGCCGCCATGTGCCGACAGGACTCGGCGGAGTCGCAGGTCCCGTGGCGGGGGTGGAGGCCGTCCTCGATCCACCAGCCGTCGAGGGTGAGCACGTTCGGGCTGGCCGAAGTTCGCGATCACCTGGCGTACGAACTCCGCACGGCCGCCGGTGAGCGCCGAGGCGAGGCCGCTCTCGGATGCCGCCACAGCGGCAACGGCGTTGCCAGCTCCGGCAATTGGCTGAGTTGATCTGCGGTGAACGCCTGCCACAGCGGTTGAGCTGTGAAGTCCGCCCATATCGCCAGCACGGAACGTGAAGGTCCGGCCCCGCCGCGTGGGCCACGGAACTGCGACAGTGGCAGGACCGGTGGATGGTCGGGGGCGAGCCGCTGCCATAGCTCCCACGGGTCCTCGGCCCGGGCCCTGAGCCTCGCCAGCCGCTCGGACAGCTCCTGGTACTCCGACAGGTCCAGCAGGCCCCGCGGCCCGCCGGCACACATCCCGGGCAGGCTCGGCAGGGGTTCCGTATCGTTGCGCGGGGTGTCGTGGATCAGCCGCGGGTCGTCCTGGAAACCGGGGCGCGACGAGAATCCACGGCCTTCGCTGCCTCCACGGATCGCCCACCAGTCCCAGATCCCGCGCTCGCCGAAGCCGCACATCAGCTCGAACGGCGCCAGGGCCTGTGCCAGGGCCGCGGGTACATCCTCCGCTGCCTCCGGAGGCAGGCAGACCATGACCCTGATACCCACCACTTCCACCCCTTGCCTCGCACCGAACCCATCCGCCACAACCTACCGAGCCGCACCCACCTGCTGCCCAGTGGTTTTCGACCTGCTTTCGTCCATCAGCGACCGGCCGTCCGGACGCTCCGAAATTCCGAGCAGGCCGAGGTGGACCCCGGTTAGGGTCAACGCACAGTCAGCAGGCTGGAGTTGGATCCGGAACCACAGCAACGGCCGGATTCCGGTCTCCGGTCTCCGGTCTCCGGTCTCCGACGCGAACGCCACACCATGGGAGAACAGATGGACCGCACCCCGTCCCCGCCCGCTCGCCCGGCGGAGCGGGCACTGACCGCGCCCACTGTGTCCTGCGTCTTCGTCTGCCATGACGGCCAGGGCCGGATCCTGCTGGCCCGACGCAGTGCGGGGGCACGGGACGAGCCGGGCGCCTGGGACACCGGGGCCGGGGCGCTGGAACACGGCGAGTCCTTCGAGTCGGCGGTACGCCGCGAGGTCCGCGAGGAGTACACCGCCGAGGCTCTCGCGATCGAGACCCTGGGCGTGCGGAACATCCTGCGCGGCACCCCGGTGTCGCACTGGGTCGCGGTGCTGTTCGCCGTCGAGGTCGCCCCGGAGCAGGTGGCCATCGGCGAACCGCACACGTTCGACGCGCTCGGCTGGTTCACCCCTGATGAGCTGCCCCAGCCGCAGCACTCGCAGCTCGGGGCCGCACTCGAACTCTTCCGGAGCACCCACTGATACAGACCCAGTGAGCTGCCCTCAGCGGTCGAGGAACCCGGCGACGGTCGCGGCGAAGCGGTCGGCGTCGTCGAGCCAGGGGAAGTGCCCGGCGCCCGGCTGGATCGCCACCTCGACCTTCCCGTCCGCCCCGGCGGTGGTGAACAGCGCGCCCATGTCGCGGGCGTGCCGGGGGCTGGTGCCCCAGTCCCACTCCCCCGCCACGACCAGCACCGGTGCCGTGGCGGCCGCCAGCGCCGCCCGGGTGGCGTCCGGGTCGAAGGCTCCTTCGGAGCCGAACACGTCGGCCGCGTCGTCGTTGGTCTGCTCGGCCTCGGCCGCGTCGAACGCCTGCGCCGCCTCGTCCCAGCGTAGCCGAAGGGCATGACCGCGTCCCAGTCGGCGTCGCTGTCGCTGCCCGCCTCGATGGCTTCGAAGGCGGCGATCCCCTGCTCGTACCAGGGTTCGTCCTTGCGCAGCACCGCGATCCCGCGCCGGTCCTCGCTGGTGACGGGTATGCCGACGGCGCGGGTGCTCGGAGTGATCAGCGCCAGCTTCCGGACCCGCTCGGGGTGCCTCCAGGTAGCGCACGGCGATGCTGGCCCCGGCGGAGTGGCCGAGCAGGTCGATCTGCTCCAGACCGAGATGCTCGCGCAGCGCCTCGACGTCCGCGACGGCGGTCGCAGCGGTAGCTGTCCTGCTCGGCGGGGAGCGCGGAGTCCCCGGTCCCGCGATGGTCCAGGGAGCCGACGTCGTGCCGAGCCGGGGAGCCCACCGAGGTCGCCGAGGTACACGGACGCCCGCATGGGTCCGCCCGGCAGGCAGATCAGTGGTTCTCCCGCGCCGAGCAGGTGGTACGCGAGCGTGGTTCCGTCGTAGGACGTGAAGGTAGGCATGGGCGTGATGATCACAGCCCGGCCGAGGCGACAGCAACGCAATTACCTGCCGGTCCCCGGCACTGGCACCCGCACGACCGGCAACGCGGGTCGGGGCCGGTCAGCCGCGCCTTGCGGGCCGGGTAAGGCCCCGGACGCTGATCCTCCGGAGCGGGGCCGGGCGCCGATCAGGGCTTGCGCAGGCGGTGCGGGGCGGGGTGACGGTAGGGGAAGAGGTGCCGGGTCAGCGGGATGAACTGGTCGTTGCGGTAGGCCAGGTCGTAGGCGGTGAAGGTGAGTCCGGCGGCCTGGGCGACATCGGCGGTCCGGGCCCGGGACGACCAGGGGCCGGGGATCCGGGCCAGCCGGAAGCCCTCATGGTCCAGCAGATAGACGGCATAGGGCTGTGGATGCGGCCCCTGCCCTGCGGGACGCTCCCCCGGCGCAGCTGGACCGGGGAGAACTCGCGGACCCGGACCACCTCGGCGCAGCCGCGCGGGTCCGCGTCGGCCAGCGGCACCGTGGTGATGTTCCCGGCCTCGTCGTGCACCAGCAGTTGGCTGCCGGTCCACTCCAGTGCGGGCATCTCGTTGAACTGCGGGGCCAGGCCGACCAGCAGCCCGATCGCGGTCGGGCCGGAACCGGTCGTCCGGGCAGCGCACGTCGCGGGCTGCTGCTACAGGCGTACCCGCGCCCGGACGGCGCGGGCAGGAAGTGCTTGGCGGCCGGGCGGCCCGCCGCGCCCCGATCGGGTTCGAACGGGGGCAGCGGGGCCGACGAGGTCTTCTGGCTCTCGAACAGCAACTCCATGCTGCGGCAGGCGGCGGCGGCTCGCCGCAGGCCGACGGGCCAGAGCTGCCACAGCCACGGCTCGGCGCGGCCACGGCCACCGCGCCGCAGAGCAGGCCCACGGCCAGGCCAGGTGCGTGGGCGGTGCCCGCCACCCCGGCCCCGGCGAGCAGCAGCAGCGTCGTCCGCGCAACTGTCCGGCGGTGCCGGCGGCGGAAGCGCAGCGGCTCCGGTATGCCCCGTTCGGGCGCCTGCCACAGCGGCAGGGCCGTGCCGAAGACCAGCAGGGCCAGTCCGGCGTCCCTGATCAGCTGCCAGTCGGGGCCGGAGCCGCCGTTGCACAGCAGCCCGATGGCGGTCAGCGTGGCGACGTACTGGAACACCACCCGCAGTACCCGTACGGCGCCGCGGGTGCGGCGTCTCAGTTGCGCGGTGACGGCTCGGACGGCGTACATGGGTCCCCCTGGAGTCGGATTGCCGAGGTGAGTATGGACCAGGCAGGCTGAGGGCCGGAGTCCAGGCCCCGTTCCGCCGGCCGGGCGGGAGCGTCACTCGCGGCGCCTCAGGCCTGGCTCAGGGCCGGCTCGGGCTCGGGTTGCGGCCGGTGCTCGTGTCGCGGCAGCAGCAGTGGGGCCGCCAGGATGAGGACGCCGGCGACCGCGATCGCGGAGCGGGAGCCGATGACGCCGGCCAGTACGCCCCACAGCGCGGTCAGGGCCGCGGTGACCAGGCTGCTGCTGACCGTCCAGGCGGACAGGGTGCGGGCGACCCGGTGCGCCGGTGTCTGTTCGAGCCGATGGGTGGCGAGCACCGGGTTGAACAGGCCCACGCTGGTGACCAGGCCGAGTTGGACGACGAAGACCAGCACCATGCCCGGGACGCCGGGGCGGATGAAGGCCAGCCCGAGCGACCAGCAGGAGCGCAGTGCCCCGGCGACGAGCATGACCCGCTGCTGCCCGTAGCGGTCGACAGCCCGGCGGGCCAGCCGTGAGCCGATCAGGCCGCCGATGCAGGGCGCCGCGAAGACCAGCCCGTACTGCCAGGGCTTGAACCCGAGCGGGCCGAGCATCAGGACGGAGAGCAGCGGCTCGGTCGCCATGATCATCCCGTTGACCAGCATCGTGTTCAGGAACAGCGGGCGCAGCGCGGGGTGGCCCAGGATGTACCGCCACCCGTCGAGCAGGTCACCGATCCGGAAGCGCGCCGCGTGGGTACGTTCCGGGCGGGGTTCGCTGCCGCCGATGGCGGCGATTCCGAGAGCCGAGAGCAGGTAGCTGACCGCGTCGACCACCACCGTCGTCACCGGGCCGAAGAAGCCGATGGCGGCGCCGCCGAGCGGCGGTCCGACCACGGTGGAGGTCCAGGTGGTGGACTCGAACCGGCCGTTGGCGACCAGGAGGTCCTCCGGCGGCACGAGTGCCTTGAGGTAGGCGCCGCCGGCCGACCTGAAGGTGATCCTTGCGGCCGCGACGACCACCGACACCACCAGGAGCTGGACAAAGCTGAGCCGGCCCAGTGCGAAGGCGACCGGGATGGTCATCATCGCCGTGAATCTGGCCAGGTCCATGGCGATCATCACCGGCCGTTTGCGCCGGAACTCCACCCAGGGGCCGAGCGGCAGCGCCACCAGCGCACCGACCGCCGGTCCGGCCGACGCCAGTGCCGCGACCTCGGCCGGCCCGGCGTGCAGCGCCAGGATCGCGATCAGCGAGAACGCGCCGAAGCCGAACCCCGAGCCGTACGCACTGACCACATACGCCGCCCAGAGCCATCCGAAGCGCCGCCCCAGCGACCGCTGTCCCGCCATGACCCCGTGCCCCCTGCCACCCGTACCGAACCGATCGAACAACCACGTATTGACCGGAGTCATCAAAGCAAGCGGGCAACCTCGGATCAAACAACCGTCGTGCCCGCACCGCACAACCAATCGTTGTCGAGTCGGCCCGCAGGCCGGAGCCTGCCTCGGGCCGTCCGGCCGGGCCGCCCTGATGCCGCATGCTTTCGACTGCCAGTCGTGGGAATCTCTCGGCCTGCGCCTTTATGTGTTGCAGGTGAATGCAAAAATCATCAGCGTTTTCGTTCGGATATTGCAGTCCACTGCTGCCGAGGTTATAGTCCTCGGCGAAGCGACCCGGCTTTCCCGTGTCCAGGGCGGTCGCGACCTGCTCCGCGTCACCCACCCCGGCCCGGCCGTCCGCCGGGCACGACTCACGGGTCCAGCCCGCCCGCCGGGCAGCCGGGCGCACGGCGGGGCCGGGCCCCCCTGCGCTCAGGAGGCACGCGACATGAACCTCAGGAGACCTACGCCCACAGCGCGACAGCACCGCCCCCGAACGCGGAGACCAGCCGCGCTGCTTCGCGCTCGCCCTGGCGACCGCGCTGCTCGGCGGCGTCCAGGCCACCGCGGCATCCGCCGCGCCGCACCCGCCCGCCGACGCACCGCATACCCAGGCGCCGCGCACCCGGACACCGCTTACCCAGGCACCGCGTACCGGCGCACCGCGTGCCAAGGCCGACGCGTCGGCGACCACGCCGATCTGGTCCACCCAGCTCGACTTCGACAACAACGGCACCGCCTGGTCGGAGTCGTTCTTCGCCGGGCTGGCCGGCGACGGCCTGACCACGGCCGAGCTCAATATGCCGTGGGGCACGATCGAGCCGCAGGCCGGCACCTTCACCTTCACCGAGTTCGACCAGGAGCTCGCGAATGCCGCCGCCGCCGGCATCCACCTCATCCCCATCTTCTGGCAGTCCGGCTGGGGCGGCAGCCCGGCCCCCTGGATCACGGACTTCGAGACCGGCAGCGGCGGCCAGCAGGGCGCGGCGCCCGCCTGGTGGGATCCGACCGAGCAGTCCGAGTACTTCACCTATGTCACCGACACCGTCCAGAACGCCTCCGGCCTGGCCGGGTACGGCGGCGCGATCCTGGACTACGGCTTCCTGGACGCCCAGTGGGACCTGAACGGCGCCGGGGGCGGCTGGGCGGCGGACGACCTCAGCGAGTTCCGGAACACCTACCTGCCGCAGACCTACGGCAGCATCGCCGCCTTCAACTCGGCCAACAGCACCTCGTACAGCGCGTTCAGCCAGGTGCCCGCCGCCGCTCCCGGGCAGGCCCTGTTCGGTGTGTTCCAGGCGTTCCGGGCCTGGAGCGTCAAGCAGACCTACGGCCAACTCACCGCTGATGTACGCGATGTGACGGCCAGTACGCCGCTCTACTACTACTTCGGCGGCGGCTTCGGCAACGCCACCTCCTATGCCAACAACCCGGACACCTTCTTCCAGCTGGCCAAGCAGTACGACGTCACCGTCGTCGACGACTCGGCGGGCTCCCAGGGCTCACGCTGACCTTCGCCAGCCTGGCCCGCGCCTACGGCGTGAAGCTGGCGCAGGAGTGGACCGCCCCAGCGACAACAGCCAGCTTGCGGCGCAGGCCGTGCAGTGGATCTCCAACTATGCGATGGGGCTGCCCGAGGGCGGCGAGGACTTCTTCATCCATGACGGCACGCAGAAGGATGTCGTCGGATTCCCCATCTACACCGGCTGGTTGCCCACCCTCAAGGGTCTGTCCGGGACATATCCGCAGCAGCCGGCAGCCGTGTACGTCGACTTCTCCCAGGGCTACGGAAACACCGGCGGCGGCAGCCTGAACAACGTGCAGGACGAGATCGCCGACCTGTGGCTGAACTACCAGGCCGGTTTCACCGTGGTGACCAGCCAGGAGGTGGCCGACGGCGCGGTGAGCCTGTCCGCGTTCAAGGCGGTTCTGCCGTTGAACGGCGTGGATTCGAATCTGACGGCCTATCAATCCTCGGGCGGCACAGTGCTGACCGAGCCCGAGCAGCTCACCCAGTACAGCACGGCGTACGCGCAGCTCGACTCCCCGGGCGTGGGAGTCCTACAGACCGTGCCGGCCGTGGCCGCCGACGGCACAGGCGCCTCCATCACCCTCGCCGACATCACCTCCGGTACCGGCTACGACTACCCGATCGCCTTCAGCCCGTCCGGGCTCGGCCTCAACCCGGGCAGCTACCACCTGGTCGACGCCGCGACCGGCGCCGTGGTGCCGCAGAGCGAGCAGCCGGACGGCCTGCTGTGCGCGGCGGCGGACATCGGCCCGGCGACGCTCGCGCAGTGGACCGTGGTGGCGGGCCCCGCCCGCCGGAACCGCCTCCTCGGCCTGCCCGGTCAGCGGGACCGGCGCCGACTCGGTGACCGCCACGGCCGGCCAGACCGGCGGCGGCCTGCAGTTCCTCGGCATCGGCCAGAGCAACTCGGGCGCCGACGGCAACCTCACCCAGATCACCCAGGCCGGTGAACCGGCCGTGCAGACCTGGACGACCGCGCAGAGCGGCTCCGGCGACGCCAATGTCTATCTGCAACTCGACCCGATGTCCGCGGTCGAGGCCGCGGCCTCGGTGACCGTGCAGGTCAACTACTGGGCCACAGCCGGGCAGGGCTTCGTGGTGCAGTACGACACCCCGGGCAACGCCTACCAGAACGGCCCCACCGTGAGCAGCCCGGGAACCGGGACCTGGGCCACGGCCGACGTGCAACTCACCGGCGCGCAGTTCGACGAGGCCCAGAACGGCGGCGCCGACCTGCGCCTCAATGTCACCGACGCCGCCGCGGCCCTGATCGTGCGGAGCGTCACCATGTCCGTCACCAGCAGTTCGGCCCCCATCCTCAGCGCGTCACCGGCCTCGCTGTCCTTCGGCAACCAGGCCGTGGGCAGCACCAGCGCGGCGCAGACGGTGACGATCACCGACACCGGCACCGCCGCCGCGGCGATCTCCTCGCTCGGCACCGCGGCTCCGTTCGCCGAGACCGGCAACTGCCCGGCCAGCCTGGCCCCCGGCGCCTCCTGCGACGCCTCCGTCAGCTTCACCCCCGGCGCCGCCGGTACCGCCTCCGGGGCGCTGACGGTGGCAAGCAACGCCTCGGACCCGTCGCTGACGGTCGCCCTGTCCGGCACCGGGACCAGCACCTCCTCGCCGGTGAACCTGGCACTCGGGCGGCCCGTGACCGCGTCCAGCAGCACCCCCGGCTACCCGGCGGGCAACGCGGACGACGGCAACACCTCCTCCTACTGGAGGGCGCCGACGGCACCTGGCCGACCACCCTGACCACGGACCTGGGCGCACAGGACGCGTTCGGTTCGGTCACCCTCGACCTGCCCCGGCCACCGCCTGGTCCACCCGCACCCAGACCCTCTCGGTCCTGGGCAGCGACGACGACTCGACCTGGAGCACGCTGGCAGGCCCGGCCACCTACACCTGGAACCCGGCCACCGGCAACACGGTGACCGTCGCCATGCCCTCGGGCACCGCCGACCGCTATGTCGAGCTGGACTTCACCGCCAACAGCGTCCAGAACGGCGCCCAGGTGTCCGAGTTCGAGGTGTTCGGCCAGGCCGAGCCGAACCTGGCCCTGAACCAGCCGGTCACCGCCTCCAGTTCGACGTCCGGCTACCCGGCGGGCAACGCGGACGACGGCAACACCTCCTCCTACTGGGAGGGCGCCGACGGCACCTGGCCGACCACCCTGGCCGTGAACCTCGGATCGGCGCGGACGATCAGCACCGTCGTACTGGACCTGCCGCCCTCCGGCGCCTGGTCCACCAGGACCCAGACGCTCTCGGTCGTAGGCTCGGACGACGACTCGACCTGGACCACCCTGGCGGGCCCGGCCACCTACACCTGGAACCCGGCCACCGGCAACACCGTCTCCATAGCGCTGCCGGCCGGCACCACCGATCAGTACGTGGGGCTCGACTTCACCGCCAACAGCGTCCAGAACGGCGCCCAGGTGTCCGAGTTCGAGGTGTTCGGCTGACCTGGACCCGCTCCCGCGCAGGCAGCCCCGGATCCCGCCCGGTCGCCGGGCGGGATCCGCACGCCCGCACCGCTGACGGATTCCGGCTGCGGTCACCCGGGCCGTCCGGCTATCCTCCCTGATCCATGACCGAGACCAGCCGGGAACGGCTCCGTGCCACCTTCACCGAAGACGCAGAGCTCTACGACCGGGCGCGTCCCGGCTATCCGCAGCAGCTGTACGACGACCTGGCGGAGCTGGTGCCGTTCGGCCCCGGCTGCCGGGTGCTGGAGCTGGGCTGCGGCACCGGCCAGGCGACCGTGCCGCTGGCGGCGACCGGCTCGCGGATCACCGCGGTCGAGCTCGGCCCGGAGATGGCGCGGGTGGCACGGCGGAATCTGGCGGCCCACCCGAACGCGGAGGTCGTGGTCGGTGCCTTCGAGGAATGGCCGCTGCCGCCCGAACCCTTCGACCTGGTGTTCGCGGCCACGTCCTTCCACTGGATCGACCCCGCGGTGCGGATCACCAGGGCCGCCGACGCGCTGCGCCGCTCGGGCCTGCTGGCGGTGGTCTCCACGCACCACATCAAGGGCGGCAGCGAGGAGTTCTTCGCCGCGAGCCAGCCCGTCTACGAACGCTTCGACCCGGCGACACCGCCCGGTCTGCGGCTGGAACCGGCGGCGGACATCGCCCCGGGCGGCGCCGAGCCGGCCGCCTCCGGCCGCTTCGGCCCGGCGCGGATCCGCCGGTACGAGTGGGATCTGCGCTACACCACCCAGGAGTACCTGGATGTGCTGCGCACCTACTCGGGGCACCGGGCCCTGCCCGCGCCGGACCGCGAGGGGCTGCTGGCGGCCATCGCCGGCCTCATCGACACCCACCACGGCGGCAGCATCACCAAGCGCTACCTGACCGAGCTGATGACCGCCGAACGCATCAGCTGAACCGTCACCGTCGCAGGCCGGCCCGGCGGCCGGCTCAGCCGCCCGCTCGCGCCGGACGCGACGTTCGTCCACGGCTCCGACCGGATCGTGGACACCTTCCCGTCCATGCCGCGCGGCGCCAACACCGGCAGGATGCCCGCGGCCGGGGACTGACCCGGCCGGGCCATCGGACGGACGAAGCGGGGCAGCTGTCAGCGTGTCGCGGGCGTCCCGCCGGAATCTGTGTGTCTGATGGTCTGCCGATGGACGACAGGCTGCCCCGCCCGCCGCTCCGCCGCCCGAGCGGGGCACCGTGCACGAGAGCGGGCGATGTGCGGCACGAGGACCACCCGGAGGAGCGGTTGCGGCTGGGCGCGCTACAGGCGCTCCTGGCTTCGCAGCGCCGCAGGATCGCCCGGCACACCGCAGCCGCCTGGCCGCCACGGCTGCCGGGTACCCCACCGCGCCTCCGTCCTACCGCGCGGCCAGGCCACCCGACCGGCTGTTCGTCGACGGCGGCCCGGACGGCGCGAGCTGTTCGACGCGCTGCCGCTGCCCGCCCTGCTGGTCGCCCCGCTGACCGACACGGCCGGCCGGGTGGTCGACTTCCTGCATGTGGCGCAGAACCGGGCCGCCTGGCGCTACGCCGAAGCCATCCTGCCCCGTCGGTGCTGCCGGTGTGGACCGACGAGCCGGTGCCGCTGTTCGAGCGCTTCCCGCGGATGACCGACACCGCCGTGCCGCGGATGCTCACCGACGCCTACACCAGCGGGCTGCCCCAGGGGCCGGAGGTGGTGGAGTGGTACCTGCCGCTGCCCGACGGGCAGGTGGTGCGCCTGGACAACGAGGTCACCGCCACCCGCTGCGGCCGCCACCTGCTGCTGAGCTGGGTACGCGGACAGCGCACCCACCTGGCCGAGGCGGCCCAGCGGCTGGCGCGGGTGTGCTGGGTCGAGTGGAATCTCGGCGACGGCTCCGCGTCCGGCTCGCTCAGCGCGCAGCAGGTCCTCGGCCTGCCGGACGAGCAGGCCGTGCCCGGCCTGCTCGGCTTCGCCGAAATGACCGACGCGGTCGGCCGAGAGACCCTCTACCAGGCCCTGTACGACCTGGTGCTGCGCGGCCGACGCACCGCGTGCGACCTGTTCCTGCCGGCCGCCGAGCGCTTCCTGCACCTGGTCGCCCAGCCCGTCCGGCTCCCGCAGGGGCCGGTATGGAGCCTGCCGCGGTGCTGATGGACGTCACCCGCGGGCAGCGCGCCCAGCAGCGGGCCACCCGCGCCGAGTCGGAGGCCCGGCGGCAGCTGGCCCGGGCGCATGCCCTGGCCGAGGTCGCCGGGACCCTGCGGGACGCCTTCGCCCCCGCGTTCCGCGGCGAGATCGGACCGCTCGGTCTGGAGGCCGCCGCGGTCTACCGGCCGGACTCGACGGCCCGGCTCGGCGGCGACTGGTTCAAGGTCCATGTGCTGCCCGGCGACCGGGTCCTGATCGCGCTCGGGGACGCGCGCGGGCACGGCCTGGACGCGGTCACCCTGATGGCCAAGCTGCGCTACGCGCTCGCCGGGCTGGCCTTCACCGGGGAGAGCGTGGACGAGCTCACGGCCTGGCTGAGCAGCGTCGCCTACGACGACGGGGAGGAGTCCACCGCGACCGCCGTCATCGCCCGGTACCACCCGGAGCGGTCGCTGCTGCGCTGGACCCGGGCCGGCCATCCGCGGCCGGTGCTGCTGCGCGACCGCGAACCGGTGCTGCTCGGCGACACGCCGGGCACCGCCGGACCCCCGCTCGGCGTCCTGCCGGACGCGAGCTACGGCCTCACCGAAACCGTCCTGGAGCCCGGCGACATCATCCTGCTGTACTCGGACGGGCTCATCGAGCGCCGCGGGTACGACCCGGACGCCGACACCGCCCGGCTGCTGGAGCAGATCCGGGAGGCCGCCGCGACCGCGTCCGCCCCGGCGCGAGGGCTCGAAGCCTTCGCCAGCTGGTCGTGGAGGCGCTCACCGGCCGGAACAGACGACGACGCCACCCTGCTGGTGCTCCGCCGGGTCACCGCGCAGGAGCACGGCGGGCGCGCAACCCCAGCTCGGAGCCGGTTTCCACCGCTGCGATCCCGGCCAGTACAGTACGCGAATGATGAACCTACGGGAGAGATTCGCGCTGAGCTCGGCGTCAAGACGGCCATTGAACCCACGGTCGAGATCCGCAACGGTCGACTTCCTCAAGGACTACCTGCGGTCGACCCCGGCGAAGGGCTATGTGCTCGGGATCAGCGGCGGCCAGGACAGCACGCTGACCGGCAGGCTGTGCCAGCTGGCCGCCGAGGAACTGCGGGCCGAGGGGCACGAGGCCGCCTTTGTCGCGATCCGGCTGCCCTACGGCGTACAGGCCGACGAGCACGACGCGCAGATCGCGCTGGAATTCATCAAGCCCGACCGGTCGATCGAGGTGAACGTCAAGCCGAGCGCGGACGCGGTCGCCGGCGAGGCGGCGCTGGCCTGCACGAGGTGCTGGGCGGCGAGCCCCGGCTGCGGGACTTCGTGCGCGGCAACATCAAGGCCCGCGAGCGCATGGTGATCCAGTACGCGGTCGCCGGGCAGCTGGGGATGCTGGTGGTCGGCACCGACCACGCGGCCGAGGCGGTGACCGGCTTCTTCACCAAGTACGGCGACGGCGGTGTCGACATCACCCCGCTGACCGGGCTGACCAAGCGCCAGGGCGCGGCTGCTGCGCGAGCTGGGCGCGCCGTCGAGCAGCTGGGAGAAGGTGCCGACCGCCGACCTGGAGGACGACCGCCCGGCGCTGGCGGACGAGGCCGCGCTCGGCATGACCTACACCCAGATCGACAACTACCTGGAAGGCGCGGAGGTCGCGCCGGAGGTGGCGGAGAAGCTGGAGTCGGTCTACCTGGCGACCCGGCACAAGCGGGCGCTGCCGGTCACCCCGCTCGACGGCTGGTGGCGGCAGGGCTGATCCCGCCGCCGCGCCGCCGGAGTCCCGGCAGGCACGCGGGCGGAGGCTGACGGGCGCTTTCGCGCCCGTCAGTCCGCTCCAATCATTCGTATCAAAACAATGTCAATACATGAGTACGACTATGTGATCAAACCGTGGTTGAGCAAGCGGGAAATGCGCCGTGGTGCGCTCCTTTTATTTCCGCTACCCTCAAGCCTGGAGCGTTCGCGAACTTGCGGCCGTGGCCGATGTGTTGTGCGAGGTCAAAGGCGGTTCTGTGAGCACGGAGTCGGTTCTGTTATCGATTTTCACCCCGAGGGCCGGGAGAACCCCTATCCCCCGCTGGCGGAGCTCAGGCGGGTCGAACCGGTCCACTACAACGAGACCGTCGACACCCGGTTCCTCACCCGATTCGCCGACTGTCAGACCGTACTGACCAGCCCGACTTCACCGTTCCCGACCATGAATGGTGCGAGGTCCACCTGCCAGAGTGGCGGCGGCATCCGGCTGCGGACTTCTTCTACTCCTCCCTGCTCGGCAGCAACGGCGCCCGGCACGAGCGGCTGCGCCGCTCCGTGGGCCGGGCCTTCAGCGCCCGCCGGGTGGCCGGGCTGCGGGCCGCGGTGGAGCGGATCTGCGGCGAACTGCTCGACCGCTTCGCCGAAGCCACCTCGGCCGGCGGCGCGGCCAATTTCCAGGCGCTGGTGGGATATCCGCTGCCGGTCGCGGTGGTCGGCGAGCTGATCGGCGTCCCCCGCGCGGAGCAGGCGCAGTTCCAGCAGCTGGGGCAGGACGCCAGCCGGCTGCTGGAGCCGGTGCGCACGGCCGAGGACTGGGAGCGCTCCGACCGGGCGGTGCTGGCGCTGCGCGAGTACTTCACCACCCTGCTGGACGCCCGCCGTTCGCGCCCGGCGGACGACCTCGCCTCCGACCTGCTCGCCCAGAATTCCCAATCACCCTCACCAGAGCGGGAACTGACGAACGGTGAACTGGTCGACATCCTGCTGCTGGTCTTTGTCGCCGGCTTCGAGACCACCACCGGACTGCTCGGCCTGACCGTGTTCGCCCTGCTGACCCACCCCGACCAGCGGGCCCTGCTCGACGCCGACCCGTCCCTGGTCACCGCTGCGGTGGAGGAGTCGCTGCGCTGGGACGGCCCGGTGCTGCTGACGGAACGGATCGCCGCGCGCACCGTGGAGGTCGGCGGGGTGAAGCTCGACGAGGGCAGCAGCGTGACCGCGGTGCTCGCCGCCGCGAACCGCGACCCCGAACGCAACCACGATCCGGACGCGTTCCTGGTGCGGCGGCCGGACATCGGACTGCTCAGCTTCAGCGCCGGGCCGCACTACTGCCTCGGCGCGGCGCTCGCCCGGCTGGAGGGGGCCTCGCTGCTGGGTCCGCTGTTCGCGCGGTTCCCGAAACTGGCGCTCGCCGGGGAGCCCGGCCGACGCGACTCGGTCAACCTCCGCTCCTTCGACAACCTCCCGCTGAGCACCGGCCGTTGACCGCTCCGGATCGCCCCCGGGCAGACCGCCGCCGACCGGACGCCCCCGCAGGCACTCCCGCTCTCAGGCACTCCCGCACATCAGCTCCCGAAGGGCTCGCCGATGAACTTCCTCCACCTCGAACGCTCCGCCCTGGAGGCGTCGCTGCCCGGGCTCGACGACGCCCTCACCCGCTACCCGCTGGAGGAGTTGGAGAGCTCCCCAGCCCGGCGATCCGGGAGTTCCGGGAGGCCGGAGGGCCGGGGCTGCTGGTGCCCGCGCAGCACGGCGGGGTGGGCGCCGGTCCGCTGGAGGCGGTGCGGGTGCAGCGTGCGGTCGGCGCCCGCTGCCCCTCGCTGGCGGTCGCGACCACCATGCACCACTTCTCGGTCGCCGGTCTGGTGCAGGCCGCGAAGGACGGCGCGGGCCTGGAGGGGCTGCTGCTGGAGGCCATCGCCAAGGACCGGCTGCTGCTGCTGGCCTCGGGCTTCGCCGAGGGCAACGCGGGCCAGAACATCCTCCGGCCGCACATCACCGCCGAACGCCGCTCCGGGCGGATCGTGCTGAACGGCAGCAAGAAGCCGTGCAGCCTGTCACGTTCGATGGACCTGCTGACGGCGTCGGTGGTGATGCCCGACGAGCAGGGCGTCGGCCGGCTGGCGGTCGCCCTGATCCCGGCCAACAGCCCCGGCCTGGAGGTACGGCCGTTCTGGCGGACACCGATCCTGGCCGGGGCCGAGAGCGACGAGGTCGTGCTGACCGAGGTGGAGCTGGACCCGCAGATGGTGGTGCTCACCGAGGTCACCGCCGACGCGGTGCCGGACTCCCTGAATGTGGCCGGGTTCCTCTGGTTCGAACTGCTGCTGACCGCCGGGTATCTGGGTGTGGCCAGCGCGCTGGTGGAGCGGGTGCTGCACCGCCAGGGCGGCTCCGACGCCGACCCGGCCCCCTTCCTGGTCGGCGTGGAGGCCGCGATGCTGGCGGTGGAGTCGGTCGCCCGCGCCATGGCGGACGAGGAGTGGACCGACAGCCTGCTGGTCCGCGCCCTCGCCGCCCGCTACGCGGCGCAGGACGCGATCCACCGCACCACCCGCGACTGCCTCGCCGCCCTGGGCGGAATGGCCTTCATCGGCGCGCCGAGGGCTCCTATCTGGCGTCGGCCGCCTCCGGCCTCACCTTCCATCCGCCGGCCCGCAACCGGATGGCCGGCCCGCTGCGCGAGTTCCTGGACGGGAACCCGCTGCGCATCGGCTGAAGCGCCGAGACCGTTGCCCGTAGCGAGACCGCAGCTTGTACCGAGACCGCAGCCCGTATCGAGACCGAGGACAGTGAGAGCTGGTGACCACCGTGGAACAGGATGCCGTCGGCACCTCGGGCTACCGCGTCGAGCTGCTGCCGGGCATCGACTCGCTGCCCCGCGCGGCCTGGGAGGAGCTGGCGCCGGGCGACGATCCGATGTGGTCGCGAGGGCTGTTCTCGGCGATGGAGCACAGCCGGCTCGGCCCCGACGGTTACGCGTACCTGGTGGTCCGCCGGGGAGCGGCGGTGGCGGCCGTGCTGCCGCTGTGCCTGTTCCGGGAGCTGCGACTGGACCAGGTGGTGGGCTCCCGCGAGCGGCGGCTGCTGGCGCCGCTGGCCCGGGTGCTGCCACGGCTGCTGCGGGTACCGATGCTGTTCTGCGGCAACCTGCTCGGGCAGGGGCATGTGCTGGCCCCGGGTCCGCCCGGCGAGGAGGTGTGCCGGCTGCTGGTGTCGGCGGTCCTGGACGTCGCCCGGGCCGAGCGGCTGGGCACGGTGGTGTTCAAGGACTTCGCGCCGGACGAGCTGGACCCGCTGCGCACGGCCCTGGAGCAGGCCGGCTTCTTCTTCGTCCGCAGCCTGCCCGACACCCGGCTGCGGCTGGGGCAGGCCTCCTTCGAGGAGTACCTGACCGCGCTGCCTGCCAAGCCGCGGCGCAACGCCCGCAGCAAGATCCGCGCGTTCCGGGCCAGGCCCGGTCTGCGGCTGGAGGTCCTGGACGACTTCGACCACCTGCTGCCGGAGCTGCTCGGCCTCTACCAGCAGGTGATGGCGCGCGCCGAGCAGACCCTGGACGTCATCGACGCCTCCTTCCTGGCCGATGTGCAGGGCCGCGACGATCCCCGGCGCCGGCTGGTGGCCTGCTTCGAGGACGACCGGCTGGTCGCCTTCCTGCTGTGCTTCTTCGCCGGTTCGGGGGCCACCGGCGCCCGGATCGGCCTGGACTACCGGATCGCCCATGACGCGCGGCTCTACCACAACGTGCACTACGAGGCGATCCGGCTGGCCATCGCCTCCGGCTGCCGCCACATCCGCTTCGCCCAGACCGCGTACCAGCCGAAGCTCGAACTGGGCTGCGACCTGGTCGAGCAGTGGTACGCGATGACCCATCTGCGCCCGCTGCCCCGCGCGGCCCTGCGGCGGCTGCTTCCGCCCGCCCTGTCCGCCGCGCTGGACCGGGCTCTTGGCCCGCACGCCCCGGGCCGTCCCCCGACCGAGAAAGGCTCCGCCCGTGCCACAGGTTGACGTCAGACTGCGCATCGCCGCCCCGCCCGAGGCCGCGTGGGCGGCGGTGGTGGACGTGGAGAGCTACCCCGACTGCATGGACAACGTCGAATCGGTGGTGACCACCGAGCGGACCGACGAGCGGCACCGCACCACCGCCTGGTCGGTCCGGCTCAAGGGATCGGTGCTCAACTGGGTCGAGGCCGAGGTGATCGACCCGGTCGCCCGGCGCTTCGACTTCCGGCAGACCAGCGGCGACCTCGGCGAGTTCGCCGGGCACTGGGCCGTGGCCCCGGCCCCGGACGGGCAGAGCACGGTCTCGCTGCATGCCGAGTTCGACATCGGCATCCCGCTGCTCGCCGAGATGCTCAACTCGGTGGCGGCCGACGCCCTGCGGGACAACGCGGCGCAGATGCTGGCCGCGCTGGAGCAGCGGCTGCTGTCCGCCGGGCCCGGTTCCGGCCCGTGCCTGGCAGCCGTCGGGACTCCGCCCCGGACGCCGCCCGGTGACCACAGCCCCGACCCGGCAGCCGGCCGCCGCCGAGGTGTTCGACCAGCTGCGCCGCCATCTGTCCGCCAAACTGGCGCTGACCGGCTCGTTCGCCGGGCGCGGCGCGGTGGAGCACTCGGCCGAGGGCTGCCGGGTGACCCTCTCCGACGGCCGCTCGGCCCTGGACTTCGGCTCCTACGCGGTCACCCTGCTCGGCCACCGGCATCCGGCGGTGCTGGCGGCGGTCCGCGCGCAGCTGGACACCATGCCGACCTCCACCCGGAGCCTGGCCAACCCGGTGGCGGCGGAGGCCGCCGCCCGGCTCTCGGAGTACTTCGGCGGCGCGCTGCCCAAGGTCCACTTCGGGCTGAACGGCTCGGACGCGGTGGAGGTGGCGCTGAAGCTGGCCCGGCTGGCCCGCGGCCGGGAGCGGGTGCTGGCGGTGCGCGGCGGCTTCCACGGCAAGTCCCTCGGCGCGCTGGCCCTGACCCACAACCCGCTGTACCGGGTGGGCTTGCGCGGCTGCGCGGTCGACGTGGTGCATCTGGACCCGGAGGACCCGGACGCGGTGCGCCGCGAGGTCCGCTCCGGGCCGGTGGCCGCGGTGGTCTTCGAGCCGGTGCAGGGGGAGAACGGGGCGGTCCCGCTGCCGGTGGAGGTGCTGCGGCAGTGGTGCCAGGACGCGGCCGGCCGCGTTCGTGATCTCCGACGAGATCCAGTGCGGCCTGCGGCGCTGCGGGGAGCGGTCGGTGGCGCTGGCCGAGGGTCTGCCGGTGGATGCGGTCCTGGTCGGCAAGCCGCTGGGCGGGGGTGACGCCGTTGTCGGCGGTGCTGCTCGGCGGAGCTCTACGCCCCGCTGGACGCCGACCCGTTCCTGCACTCCGCCACCTTCGGCGGCCATCCGCTGAGCTGCGCGGCGCTGCCCGCCGCGCTCACCGCGATCGAGGAACTCGCACCGCACGGACGCCGGTTGTCCGGTCTGCTGGATACCGCGCTGGAGGGACTGCGGCAGCGGCACCCGGCGGTGGTGCGCGGGTGCGCGGCCGGGGACTGCTGCGCGGGATCGACCTCAGCACGCCGCGGGCCGCCGGAGCGGTGGTGGTCGAGCTGGCCGGTGCCGGGCTGCTGGTGTCGCCGTGCCTGAGCCGGCCCACCACCGTGCGCCTGCTCCCGCCGCTGGTCAGCACCGAGGCCGAGCTCGCGGAGGCGTTCCGGATCCTCGACGCCGCGGTCACCGTCGCCGAGCGCGACCGCCCCCCGGGCGCGGACTGATCCCGGTGGTCCGGAAGCACGAACAGCAACTCGGAAGGACGAACGGACATGCACACCCGTGAGGAACTGGCCCTCCTGGTCAGGACGGCCATCTCGGACGTCCTCGGCACAGAGCTGGACGAGGTGCAGGAGCGCACCAGCCTGCTGGAGGACTACGGCATCGACAGCCTGGAACTGATGGAGATCGGCGCCCGGCTGGAGCGGACCCTGAAGCTGCCGATCCCGGTCGAGGACCTGACCGCCGCCCGGGACGTGGGCCGCGCCATCGACCTGCTCGAACTGCGTACGGCCGGGCGCTCGTGAGCGGCGGCCACCCCGGCGGCGGGGCCCGGGTCGCGGTCACCGGGATCGGCCTGAAGTCCCCGGCGGGGCACGGGCCGGAGGAGGTGTTCGAGGCGCTGCTGAAGGCCCGGTCCACCGCCGCGACCGTGGACCTGCTGGTCGAGCAGGACCATCCGGTGCGGTTCGCCTGCCTGGTGCCGCCGTTCGACGTCGGCGCCTACCTCACGCTGCGGGAGTCGCGGCAGATCGACCGCCCCACCGAGCTGCTGCTGTGCGCGGCCGCGGACGCGGTACAGGACGCGGCGCTGCCGTCCGGCCTGCCGCCGGAGCGGGTGGGGGTGCAGATCGGCACCGGTATCGGCGGCCTGCCGAGCATGGAGGCGGTCACCCGCAGCCATGGCGACCGGCCCGGGAGATGCCGGTGCACACCGTGCCCCGGACCATGTCCAACTCCCCCGCCTGTCGGCTGGCGCTGCGCTACGGCTACCAGGGCTCCTGCACCACCTACTCGGCCGCCTGTGCCAGCGGCACCGTCGCTGTCGGCGAGGCCGCCCGCCGGATCCGCTACGGCGAACTGGACGTGGCGGTGGCCGGGGGCACCGACTCCGGGATCAGCATCGTCACCATGGGCGGATTCGCCCGGATGCGCGCGCTGTCCACCCGGAACACCGCCCCGGAGCTGGCCAGTCGTCCCTTCGACGCGGAGCGGGACGGCTTTGTGATGGGCGAGGGCGCGGCCGTCCTGGTGCTGGAGCGCTGGGAGTCGGCGCGGGCCCGGGGCGCGCGGATCTACGGCGAGGTGTCCGGCTACGCGGACAACTGCGACGCCTTCCATATCGTGGCCCCGCACGAGGAGGGCGAGGTCGCGACCCGCTGCATGCGGAGTGCGCTGAAGGACGCCCGCCTCAGCCCCGACGACATCGTCCATGTGAACGCTCATGGCACCTCGACGGTGCTCAACGACCGGGCCGAGGCCAGGGCCATCGACCGCTGCTTCGCCGGGCAGTCGCCGCCGGTCACCGCGGTCAAGGGGGTCACCGGGCATCTGATCGGGGCGTCCGGTGCGCTGGAGGCCGCGCTCGCGCTGCTCTGCGCGGCCAGGGGCGTGGTGCCGCCGGTCGCCAACCTCGGCTCCAGCCCCGAGGCCGACCTGGTGGACCTGGCCCTCGGGGCGGCGCGAAGCGTCCCGGTGGGCCCGGTGCTGTCCAATTCCTTCGGATTCGGCGGGCAGAACGCCTGCCTGGTGCTCAGCCCGGCCGGGTGAACCCGCCCGCCGCCGGTCGCCGGTAGCCAGTCGCCGACCGCCAGGCGCAGGCCTCCAGAGGCCGACCTACAGGCGCCGACCTCCAGGCGCCGACCTCCAGGCGCAGGCCGACGGCTGCCGCACCGGACGGCCCGCCGCTCTCCACAACCAGGGACCCAACCCATGAGGATGCCCATGCGAATCCTAGTGACCGGTGCGACCGGCGTGGTCGGCACCGAGGTGGTGGCCCGGCTGCGGGCCGCCGCCGGTGCCCCCACCCGCACGGTCGTCCGCGCCGCCCGTCGCGCCGCCGACGACGAGCTGGTGTGCTGGCGGATCGGCGAACAGCCGGCACCGCGGGCGCTGGCCGGGCACTGGGACGTGATCGTGCACGCGGCGGCGTCCACCCGCTGGACGCTCAGCCGCACGGAGGCGGCGCGCGCCCAACGTCGAGCCGCTGCGCGAGGTGATCGCCCTGGCGGACCGCGAACCCATCTGGTGCAGGTCTCCACCGCCTATGTGGGCGGCGTGCGCAACGCCGAGGATCTGCGCGGCGACGAGTTCGAGGGCTACCGCAACGGCTACGAGTGGTCCAAGGCGGTCTGCGAGGAGGTCGCCCGCACGGAGCACCGCGGCCCGCTGACGCTGGTCCGGCCGCCGCTGATCGTCGGACGCCGGCACAGTGGCGAGATCGCCCGCTTCTCCGGTCCGTTCACGCTGTTCCAGGCCCTGGTCTCGGGACTGGCCGCGGTGGTGGTCGGCGATCCCGGCGGCTACACCGAGATCAGTCCGGTCGACGAGGTCGCCAACGCCATCACCGCCGCCGTGCTCGGCACGCCCCCCGCGACACCGCACACCGAGGTGATCGCGGCAGGCCGGGGCAGTCTGACGCTGGACTCGCTGCTGGACATCGTCTGCGGGACCATCAACGAGTGCCGTGCCGATCGGGGCGTGGCTCCGATCGAGCGGCCGCCGCTGGTCTCCGTCGACAGCTGGAACCGCTTCTTCCTGCCGCTCTCGAACCAGTACCTGTCCCCGTTCCAGGGCCAGGCCGTGCGGCTGCTGGCGATGTTCCAGAGCTACACCAGCATGAGCGAACCCTTCGAACCGACCTGGACGGTCGCGGACCCGGGGGCGGTACTGGCCGCCTCGGTCCGCAACTGGGCGGCGTGCAAGCCCCGGCTGGCCCTGGCCGTGCCCGCACCCTGGACGCTGTTTGCCCCGGCCGGCTGACAACTCCTGCCCTTCCGGGCAAACCTGCGAACCCTGCGAACACACGGAGGCCTGCCCGCTCGCCGTGGGGCGAGCGGGCAGGCCGAGTGGCGGGCCGGGCCGCGACGAGGTGCGGCCTCACACGGTCCGACCTGCCACTACCTCAGGAACAGCTGCAGTTACAGCAGTTCGGCGGCGGGGCGCAGCAGAATGAAGCGCTGGCCTCGGTCATCCCGTGACCGGCTGTGAGCGACTGGCTCTGCTCGTCACCGGCCAGCGAGGTCAGGTCCAGCTCCATCGCCAGGTCGGCGACGGCCGCCGCCAGGGACGGCACAGCCTGCGAAAACTCACTCATCGGAACCTCCAATCCACATATAACGATACGTCAACTGATCGGCGCCATAGTGGCGTCAGCGGTTGACAGTACTGGAGGAACGGGCCCACCGGAAGGGGATGGACTAGACCACATGACTCCGCTAGGGTCGGCTTCCGAGAGGCCGCGAGCGGAGCTTTGTCCGGCGTTCCCGCACGGGTGGGAGCACAAATTCCGCCCGGCTCCCGAGGGGAGTGGCAATGCGGCCCAGGCTGCTTCCGGACACGCATTTGCTGCCGTCCGATCAGGGCATAGTGATCCGTGGTCCGAGGCATACCGCCGCCTTCCCCGTCCCCGGAATGTATGCCTGGTTGGAGCGGATCCGTCCCTTTCTGGACGGCAGCCGGAGCATTGACCAACTGGTCGCCGAACTACCTCCGGCAGCGGCACAACACGTCCGCACGCTGGTGCAACTCCTGGCGCGGGAAGGTTTTGTGCGCGACGCCGAGGGCGATCTGCCGCACGGACTGAGCCCGGAGATTCGCGTGCGCCACTCCGCGCTCATCGACTTCATCGCATTGCGGGCGGACTCTCCGGAGCACCGCTTCGAGTTGTACCGGAACTGTGCGCCGGTCGTGTTCGGATCGGGCCGGATGGGTAGCGCGGTGATCCTCGCACTGCTTGCCTCGGGCGTGGAGCGGGTCCGGCTGGTTCCCCTGGATTCCCGTGAACGAACGGTGATTCAGCCGGACTTGACGCGACTGGACGAGTGCGTCGAACTACTCCGTCGCGAAGGCGGGGTCTTCCGGTACGAAGCAATACCCGGAACGGATTGCAGCCTGCCCGCGGATGCGGGCCTGGCGGTGGTCGCGTCCGACGAGTTCGACCCGGAAATATCGACCCGGATCCGCGCTGCCGCGGCGCGTTCGGGGCTAGCCTACGCGCAGGCCGTGGTTCGCGGCCGACGTGTCCACTTGAGCACACTGCGTGACCTTGACATGGCGTCATACGGCGATCCGGTGCCGGGCCCCGAGGACGGACCGGAGGGCCCGGAGCACGACGGGCGCTACCTCGGCGGGCCGGTCGCGGCGCTCGCGGCCAACCAGTTGTGCCTGCAACTGCTCCACCGGACAGCCGGGCTGGGCGAGCAGGGCAGCGGCGGCACGGCCGCGCCCGAAGAAGCGGTGCTGGACCTGGCGACCGCCCGCTTCCTCACGGCGCGTCCGGCATGACCGGCGGGTACGGCATCACCGGCGGGTCCGGCCCGGCCGAGGTTCGCAGCGAGACCGGCACCAAGGTCGCCACGGCCGCCGGGGCTGTCACCGCGAACGCCGCGGAACCGTTCCCGTTGGAGCTGTGGTCCGAGACGGTCCACTCCCGCCGGTCGATCCCGGACACCCTCGCCACCGGCGGGTACGCCGCCGGCCGGCCGGACCCCGACCCGTACGACGGGCCCTCGGCGGCCCTGCCCGGCGGTCGCGGTCTGCCCCTTCCGCCGCCCCCGTTGCAACTCGGACCGCTCCCGCCGGGCCCGGTCGGCCCCGCCGCGCTGGCCGCGCTGCTGCACTACTCCTTCGGCCTGCTCCAGCACGACCTGACTCCCGGCGGCTGGCCGCTGCACCGGGCGGTGGCGTCCGCGCGATGTCTCTACCCGAGCGAGCTCTACCTGCTGCCGTCGCGTACCGGGGCCCGGCAGCGTCCGGGGCAGGTGTACCGCTTCGACCCGCTGCACCATCAACTGCTGCCGCTGCGCCCGGCGGTGGCGGGCGGCGACCACCAGCCGGACGGGCCCTCCGGGGTCCTGGTGATCACCAGCCGCTTCGCCCGGACCGCACGGCTGTACGGCGGGTATGCGCCCCGGCTGTGCGCGCAGGAGGCCGGGATGCTCCTCGGTGCGGTACAACTCACCGCCGCCGCGCTCGGGTTGCCGGTCCGGGCCGGTCTCGGCCGGCAGACCCTGCTCGCGCTGTGCGACGGCTGGGTGGAGGCGGGCGCAGAGCACCCGATGGCCTGTCTCAAGATCGGCCCCCACACAGCCGGCCCAGACGCACCCGCAGCAGACGCACCCGGACCCGACGCGCCCGGCGCCGCACAGCCCGCGCGGCAGTCCTGGCGGCCCCGGGATCTCGCCGGAGCGCTGCGGGCCCGGCACTCCGGTGCCGCGATCTTCGATCCGGACCCGCGTCCGGCGCCGGCCGAGCTGCTGGACGAACTCGTCGACGCGCTGACCGATGCGCCCTTCCCGGACTTCTCCTGCCATCTGCTGGTCAACCGCGTCGCCGGGATGCGGCCCGGCCACTACCTCTGCACGAACGGCGGCCTGCGGCTGCTGCGGCCCGGCGATCCGCTCCCGGCGCTGGAGCGGATCGGGCAGACCGAAGGACGGGTGTCGATGAACTTCCGTGCCTGTGCCTTCACCGCCTATCTGGCCGTGCGGCGCGAGGCGGCCGTGGCCGCGTACGGGGCGGACGCCTTCCGCCGGCTGCACCTGGCCGCCGGGGCGGCGGCGCACCGGATCTGTGTGGCGGCGGCAGCCCACCGGCACAGCGCCCGGGTGCACAACGGCTACGACGCGGCCGCTGCCGAACGCTCACTGGGGCTGACCGGCTCCGGCCAGACGGTGCTGTTCCAGATCGCGGTGGGCGCGGCCCGGCCGTCCGCCGCCTTCCGGCTCCCGGTGGTGTTCTGATGGCGGCCCTGCCAACCGGTCGCGACAGCTGGTCGGAGCAGGTGGGGGTGCGCGTCGCGGGCCTTCCCGCGGACGCCCTGGACGGCTCCCGGATTCCGCTGAGCACGGCCCTGGCGCTGCGGATCACGGCGGCCGACCGGGAGCTGGCCACCGACGCCGAGGGGATCTGCGCCGAGTTGTACGCGCTGGTGGCCACGGCACCGGCGCAGCCCTTCAAACCGGCGCTGATCGGTCTGCGCCGCGCGGTGCACCGTGGTGCCCGGCTGTCCTCCCTCCTCGACCGGGCCGCCCCGGCGGAGGTCATCGGCGCGGAGCTCACCGCCCGGATCCGCCGTCACACCGCGCTGCGCCAGGCCCGGGAGCAGCTGTTCGCACGCCTGGAGCGGGAGCTGCCCGAGGAGGTCCGCTCGGCGAGCACCGCCCTGGCCGGGCTCGCCGAGGACCCGCTGTTCGCCCGCGGCCTCGGCTACGCCAGCCCGGACCTGTACGACGACGTGGTGCGCTGGGCCGGACGCGAGCGGGTCGGGCCCGGCCGTCGGCCGCTGGACAGCGCCGCGGTACGGCTGGCGAAGTACGCGGCCCGGGCGGTGGCCAAGCCCAGTCCGCTGACCACGTTCGCGGCCAGTGGCCTGGGCGTCTGGGGAAAGGGCCTGGGGGCCGCCGCGGTCCTGGACAGCACGGGCCGGGCCGAGGTCCTGGAGGCCGGGCTGCCCTGGCCGGCCCGGATCGCGGCCGCCCTGGCCCAGCTGCCGGAGCTCGACCGGTCGGCCCGGCTGCGGGTCAACCCCTTCACCACGCTGGTGCCGTCGGCCGACGGGGACCACTGGCTGTTCACCGCCCCCGGACCGGCCGGCGAGGTGCGCGCGCTCCCCGCCACCGCCGCACTCGCCGCGGTCCTCGAAGCGGCCCGGGAGGCCGGGAGCCCGGCCGCACTGCGCGCACTGCTGCGCGGCCCGGACGGCAACACCGCCGGGGCCGGGCGGACCGACGCCGTGCTGGTCCAGTTGCTGCGGCTCGGCATCCTCGAAAGCCGGCTCGGCCTGCCGGACCAGCGCCTCGATGTGGCGAGCCTGAGCGAGTGGCTGGAAGCCCATCTGCCGCGGCAGGGGCGCGCCGAGCGGCCGGCCCGGGTACTCGACGAGCTGCGGGCGATCCGCTCCCGGATGGACGCCCCCGGGCCCGTCGAACCGGCCGCGCACCGGGACATCACGGCTGAGCTGCGCACCCGTACCGCCGGCGCCGCCCAGCGGCTCGGGCTGACCGGCGCCGACCGTACCGGCCCCGGCCCCGCGTACTTCCACAACACGGTCGTCACCGGCAACGCCGCGACCCTGGATGCGGACCGCTGGCGCGAGGTCCGGGCCGATCTGGCCCTGGTGCCCTGCCTGCTCGCCCCGTTCGACACCCTCGGCCGCGGCCGCGACGCCCTGCTGCGCGGGCCGTGGCCGAGTACGGCGCCGGGTTCCGGCAGCCGTTCATCGCCCTGCTGCGGGACTTCGGCGCCTGGTGGGGCAACACCACCGAGGACGTCCCGGACCCGCGCACCGCGCAGCGGCAGGCGCTGCTGCTGAACGGCCTGCTCGCGGCCACGCCCGAGGACGCCGACGGCACGGTCCGGCTCCGGCGCAGGACGTGCGCGAGCTGTGCGGCGACTGGATCGACCCGGACGCGGCCGGGGACCGCTACACCTGCTACGTCCAGGCGCTGCCGGCCGGGCGCTCCGGGCTCGGCGTGGTGCTCAACACCATGACCGGCGGTCATGGCACCGGACGCACCCGCACCGCCCGGCTGATCGAGGCCGCCACCGGCACCGCGCCGCTCCCCCTCTCCCTGCCCGGGCCCCGGTGAGGACCGCGCGGACAAGCACGTGGGCGCACCGCTCTACGCCGAGTTCGACGCCGCATTCGGGAGCACACTCAACCAGCGTTCCGCAGCAAACCCGTTGGGCGATCGACCTGGACGGTTCGGCTCCGACCGGCCCCGGTCGCAGCTGCTCCGCCCGGCCGAGCTGGAAGTGGTGCACGACCCGCCGCCCGGCGGCTGCGCCTCCAACTGCGCGGCAGTGGCCGGACAGTGCGCCCGCTGCACACCGGGCTGCTGGCAACTCCGCTGCTGCCGCTGCCCGCCCGGCTGCTGGTGAGGCGTTCGGCCAGACCCCCTACTCCTTCTGGTCGGACTGGCCGCAGTTGTGGCGGACCGTCAGTTCGGCGGGACAGGCGACGAGTACCGGGCCCGGCGTGCGGGTGCCGCGGATCGCGCTGGGGTCGGTCGTGCTGCGCCGGGCATGCCGGCTGGTGCGGCCCGGCGAGGCGCCGGTCCGCGGCCGCGGGGTGTCGGACGCCGGATACCTGGTCGCCGTGCACGCCTGGCGCGAGCGCCACGGCCTGCCGTCGCGCTGCTTCCTGCGGACGCTGACCCCCAGGCCCGCCGAGGGCTATGCCGCTCCCGCGCTGCACGACGCAAGCCGCTGTATCTCGACTTCTCCCAGCCGCAGTTGCTGCGGATCTTCGAGCAGGCGCCGCGTCCGGACGGCCGCTGCTGCTCACCGAGGCCCTGCCGGAGCTGCACGACGCCCCGGCGCACCGGGACGGGCAGCGCCATCGAGTTCGTGATCGAGCTCACCGCCGCGTCGGCCCGGGCGGAAAGGACGGGCTGACCGTGCTGGAACGAGAAGCCGAGCAGCACTGGGTCAGCGCCCATGTGTTCACCGCCCATCCGCTCGACCTCGCGCTGCGGCAACTGCTGCCCGGGGTCTGCGAGGACCTGCGGCAACGGGGAGCAGCGGACGGCTTCTTCTTCTGGCAGTCCGGCCCGCATCTCCGGCTGCGGGTACGGGCGAGGACGGCCGAGGCCGTGCCCGAGGTGCGCGCGGCACTGGCCGGACAGGCCGCCATGTTCTTCCAACTCCAGCCATCCGAACCGACTATGACGGAGAGTCAATATCGTGTACTGGCCGAGCGGTTCTCGGCCATGGAGCCGGGTTCGGAGCCCGGCACCCTGGCCCCCAACGACAGCCTCGCCTTTGTCGACTACCGGCCCGAACACGCCAAGTACGGCCGGGGTGCGGCACTGCGTGCGGCCGAGCAGTGCTTCGGCGAGTGCAGTGAGCTGGCTCTCGACGCGATCGTGGCGGGCTGGGACCAGTCCCGGCGGCTGGCACACTGCTTCGCGCTGCTGGCCGGAAGCCTCGGCCCGCAGGGCCCCGCGATGTCCCGGGCAGCACCGGCGATTACCGAGCAGTACCGGCAGCGCCGCGAGTCGCTGCTGCCGGTGGCTCGCTCGGCGCGGGCAGCGCTGGCCGGTGACCCGCCCGGTGGGCCCGACGCGCCCGTTACCGACCCGGCCGCCGCTGGTTCGCCTCCTTCCTGCGGGCGATGGATCTCGCCGCCGAGCCGGAGCGCCTGCCCGGCCATCTGACCCATCTGGCCTGCAACCGTCTGGGCGTGCGGCTGGACCAGGAGGCCGCGCTGCGGCAGCTGGCCGCACTGGCGGTGCACGAACTGACCGGCGGTTCCGCACAGCGGCCGACCTCCGACGACGACTGAGAAGGACGAGGGACCTGCCATGGCACAGACACCGCCCACCCCAGCGGTACCCGCGGAGCCGCAGTGGCGCGCGGCGCACATCGCGTACTTCGGGGCCGACACCGACCAGTTGCTGCTGCATGCGGTGCGCCCAGTCGTCGAGCGCTGCGCCGGCCACGTCCGGTCCGTCTACGTCCTGCGGCACTGGCGGCGCGGGCCGCATCTGCGGCTGGTCGTCCAGGCCGATCCGGCGACCTTCGCCGAACTCGTGGAGCCTGCCGTGGCCGGGATCATCGGCGGATACCTGCGGGAGCATCCGTCCACCGCGCCCGCCCCCGACGAGGCCGCGCTGCTGCCGATGCACCGCCGGCTCGCCGAGGCGGAGCGGGAACCGGGCCCGCTCACCCCGTTCTACCAGGACAACTCGATCACCTGGACCGAGCACGACCGCCGGGTCGAGGTGCTCGGCTGCCCGGTGGGCGCGGACGAACTCGCGCTGTTCTATGCCGGAACCAACGCGCTGCTCTTCCGCCATCTGGAGGCGGTCGCCAACGGCGTCCCCCGCGAGACCCTGGCGCTGCGGCTGATGCTGGCGACCGCGCACATGCTCTGCCGCCACCCCGAGGACGCCTCGGTCCGGCGCGGTTTCGTCTCCTTCCGCTCCCACGCCGAGGGCTGTCTGAGCACCGCCGACCCGAAGCTGCGGGACGCCTTCGAGCAGCGCTACTCGGCCAACCGGGAGGTACTCACCGCGCAGGTCCGGGCCGTGGTGGCCGCCTTCGACACCGAGACGGCGGAACCGGCCGCGGCCGAGCTGCGCGAGTGGGTGGCGACGATCGACCCGCTGGGCGAGCGCTGGACCGCGCTGTACGCGGCCGGTGAGATCCCCGAGGCGGACATCCCCGACGACGTGGAGAACGGCATCGGCGGGCTGCTCACCGCCAGCCCGATGCACCGCGCGATCGCCGGAAGCCCGGCCTACAAGGAGATGATGTACCGGGATCCGCGCTTCCTGCGGTACCGGCTGATGCTCAACTACACCTACCTGCACCTCTCCCGTCTCGGCATCCCCGGCCTGACCCGCTATCTGCTCTGTCACCTCGCCGCCAACGCGGTGGAGGAGGTGTACGGCGTCAGCGCCCTGCAACTGGTACTCGCCACGGTCGCCGCCGATCCGCAGGCCGCACATTGACGAAGCATCAGATCACCGGGCCGGGCGACGACTTCCCCGGCTTCCCCGGCTTCGACGAGCCAGGCGGGCGGGCGAGCCGGGCGGGGCAGGCAGGCCCGCCGCCGCCGCGCGCCGCTACCACACCCGGTACGGCAGTGTGCTGCCCGCCATCGACCTGACGGCGAGCAGCACCCCGGCCAAGTTGCATCCCGGGACCCCGGTGATCAGCCTGCCGTTCCCGCCCTTCGCGCCGGCCGGCGGGCCCTGCTCCCCGGCCGCCGGCTCCCCCGAGAGCCTGGGCGGGCTGCTGGCGCTGCTGCACGGGGTCACCCGGATCGACTGGAGCGGTTCGGGGTCGGCGCGGGCCGCCCGGTTCCGTCGGGCGGCGGCGCCTATCCCGGCGAGGTCTATGCGGCCACCGCGTTCGGGCTCTGCCACTACCTGCCCTCGGTCCACGCCCTGGAACTGCTCTCCGAGGCCGACCTGCGGGCGGAGGTCCGCGCCTCGCTGGGGTCGGCCGGCCCGGCGGACCTCGTGCTGCTGATCACCGCCCGCCACGACGCGAACGTGGCCAGATACGGGCCCTTCGGCCACCGGCTGCAAGCGCTCGACAGCGGCGTCCTCGCGGGCCAGGCGCTCACCCTCCTGGACGCGGTGGGCGCCCGCCCGGTGGCGCACACCCTGTTCGCGGACGAGCCGTTGGGACGGCTGCTCGGGCTCGATCCCCGCGCCGAGAGCGTCCATGTGGTCGTCACCTCGGGCCCCGCAGGCTCCCCCCGGCCCAGCCGCGCCCTGCTGGGGCGCCGCTCCCCCAGATCGGGCTTCGAGACGGTCCCGGTCCCCGCAGCGCACCTCACCGGGATCCTGGACCGGGCCGCGGCAGCGGTCCAGCTCGATCCCGGCCCGCGCACCGACCTGCGCACCGACCTGTACTGCGTGGCCGGGCGGATCACCGGGCTGGCCCCCGGGGTGCACCGGCGCGATCCCCGCTCCGGGAGGCTCGAACCGGTCGCGCCGGACGCGCGGCCCCGGGACCTCTTCCCGCCCGGCGGTCCCGGTGAGCTCGCCGGTTTCGAATCCGCCTGCGCGGTCCTGGTCGTCGGCGACTACGAGCGCGGATACGCCGCGTACGGAGACCGCTGGTACCGCATGCTCAACATCCGGGCCGGGATCGTCGGCCAGCGCCTCGGCCTGGCCGCCGCGCACCTCCGGCTCGGGGCCGGGCTCCGCTGCGACTTCGTCACCGCGGAGACCGACCGCCTGCTGCGCACCTCCCCCCGCCGTACCGCGCTGCTCAGCGCGCTGATCGGCCCCGAACGCGGCTCCGGCACCCCCTCGGAGCATCTCGTCCTCACCGGAGACCATCGATGATTTCCCCGGACTCCGCGCCCCGGCTGCGCCCCGACGTGTTCCTGGTGCCCAGCGGACGCGGCACCGCCTATGTCCGGTCCAGCCGCGGTACCGACCTGATCGCGGCCCCGGGGATCGCCCTCTGGCTCGACCGGATCACCCCGTTCCTGGACGGCACCCACACCGTGGGGCAGCTGCTCGGCGGTCTCGACGACACCCGCCGGGCGCTGGTGCTGGGCGTCCTGGAACGGCTGGACGCCCATGACCTGCTGGAGGATCTGGCGGATCCAGGCCCCGCCCGGCGCGCCTCGGCGTACCCGCGGCTGCGGGTACTGGTTCTCGGTGCGCCGCCCGAGGGCAACGCCCTCGCCGGGGCGCTGCGGCTGACCGACACCGGCCCGGTCACCGTCACCGCCGACCCCGCCGAGGCGCGGGCGGCCGCGAGCGGCGGAGCCTGTGACGCGCTGCTGCTGCTGGCCCCGCGCGCGGATCCGCACCAGATCGCCCGGCTCGACCAGCACTGCCGTCGGAGCGGAACGTGGTTCGCCGCCGCGGTCGGGGGCAGCGACGGCTGGTGGATCGGGCCGGTGCTGCGGCCCGGCCCGGGGCGCGCCCCTGGCGGCTGGCTGGGCGCCTGGCTGCGGCTGCACGGCAGCGAACCCGCACCCGGCCACAGCGGCGGTGCCGGTGCCGGTGCCGGTGGCGATGTCACCGGCGAGTCGACGGAAGTGGCGGCGGCACTGCTCGCGCACCACTTCCAGCGCGTCTTCGCCTCCCCCGAGCCGGCCCCCGCCTCCGCTCCCGGCGCCGACGAGCTGATCCGGCTGGACCCGCTCACCCTGACCACCGGCACGCACCGCTACCAGCCGCATCCGACGGCCCTGGCGGCGGCTCCGGAGCGCGAGGCCGGGTTCCTGGCCAAGCTGGAGGCGCTGCGCGGCGGTCCGGTCATCGGCGCCGAGGAGTTCTCGCGGCGGGCCGCGGGCTGCATCGATCCCCGGGCCGGCCTGATCGCCGCCCTGGACGAGGAGGCACTGCCGCAGTTCCCCCGGCGCGCCGCCGTGGCCCAGGTCCGTGACCCGGCCACGGCCGGTGCCCTGCACCGGGTCCACGGCACCGGGCCGGATTTCACCGCGGCGCGGGTCCGCACGGCCCGGCGCGCCCTGGAGGTCTACAGCCTGCTCGCGGCGGATCCGCGCCGCTTCACCGCGACGCCCACGGGCCCGGCCGTCTGGGCCTTCTCCCCGGAGGACGGGACCGCCCGGCTGGTGCCGGCGACGGCCGTCTACGGCCGCGGTCCCCGGCCGCCGCGCGGGCTGGGCTCCGGAACCACCTTCGCCGAGGCGGTGGACGCCGCACGCGGCGACCTGCGGGCCGGCTCCCGGCGGCGGAGCACCCTGGTCGTCCCGCTCGACCACGACCCGGCCGCCACCCGGGTCCTGCCCTATCTGCTGAAGGCCGTGGACACCCATGACTGAGACCCTCGCGGCGGCCGACGCGCTGCTGCGCCACGACGGAGGACAGCTGGGCCAGGCCCTCGCCGGGCTCCTGGCGGCCGCGCCGCACCCGCTGCCCACGATCCGGGTCCTGGCCGCCGACACCCCCGGCGCCGGGTCGGCGCTCGCCGGGACCCAGCGGGCCACGCCGGGCGAGTCCTGGCTGCCGGTCGTCGGGGAACTGGACCGCGTGGTCATCGGGCCGCTGGTCCGGCCCGGGCAGCCGGGCTGCGACCGCTGCCTGGACGCCCGCCGCGCCGGGGCCCGCGCCGACGCGGCCGAGGACGCGGCGCTGCACGCGGCCCACGGCGCCCGGCTCGACGGCAGCCCCTCCCCGCTGCTCACCCCGCTCGCCGCCGCCCTCGCCGCCCGCCTGGCACTCCGGGAAGCGGCACCGGTGGCGGCCGGGGACCGGTCCGCCGCTCCCGAGGTGGTCCTGCTCCGCCTGCGCGATCTGCGGATCAGCCGCCACCGCCTGCTGCCGGATCCGCACTGCCCGCACTGCGGCACACTGCCCGAGGACTCCCCGGCCGCCGCGGTGATCCCCCGGGTCACCCGCCCGAAGCCGGACCCCGGCGTGCTGCGGGTACGCGATCTGCGGGCGGAGGAAGCGGAGCTGGACGCCCGCTATGTCGACGACGAGACCGGGGTGATCAAGGGCCTCCAGCCGCGCGGCCTGCACGCGCTGCCCTTCGTCGAGTCCAAGGTCGGGCCCAGGGAGTCGGTGGACGGCGGTTACGGGCGGGCGTTCGACTTCCGCAGTGCCCGGGTCACCGCGATCGCCGAGGCCCTGGAACGGCTGGGCGGCGGACGCCCGGGCGGACGCCGGACCACCGTGGAGGGCTGCTACCGCGAACTCGCCGACCGCTACCCGGGCGGCGTCCTGGACCCGGCCGGGGTCGGCGGCCATGAACCGCACCGGTACCAGGAGCCCGGGTTCCCGCTCCGGGCCTACCAGCCCGAACGGGTGATGCCCTGGGTCTGGGGCTACTCGCTCACCGCGAACAGCCGGTCCTGGTGCCCGAGAGCCTCGCCTACTACCGGGTCGGCCGGCACCGGCCGCAGGACCATCCCTTCGTCTCGGAGATCTCCAACGGCTGCGCTCTCGGCGGCTGCGTGGAGGAGGCCGCACTGTACGGGCTGCTGGAACTCGCCGAACGCGACGCCTTCCTGCTGACCTGGTACGCCCAGATGCCGGCCGCCGCCGTCGATCTGTACAGCGCCCGTGACCGGCGGCTCGGGCTGCTGGCCGACCACATCCACCGGAGCACCGGCTACCGGGTCGAGGTCTTCGACGTGACCGGTGCGGAGGGCATCCCCAGCTTCTGGGCCGCCGCCGTGGACACCCGGCCGGAGAGCGCGCCGCACCGCCCCCGTGTCCTGTGCTCCGGCGGCTCCGGCCTCGACCCGGAACGCGGCATCATCGGCGCACTGCACGAACTCGTCACCGCCATCGAGGCGTACCAGCTGATCTATCCGCAGCGGCACGCCGATGCCGCCCGGATGCGCGAGGATCCGGAGCTGGTCCGGCTGATGGACGACCACGCGCTGCTGTACTGCGATCCGCTCGCCGCCCGGCGGCTGGACTTCCTGCTCTCCCCGACAGGCCCTTGCACACCGACCGGCTGGACCTGCGGGATCTCGCCGCCCGCTGTGCCTGGCCCCGGCACAGCGACCTGCGGGCGGATCTGGACGAGCTGGTCGGCCGGTTCGCGGCGAGCGGGCTGGAGGCGGTCGTCGTCGACCAGACCACCCCGGTCCACGCCGCCTCCGGGCTCGCGTGCGTCAAGGCGCTGGTCCCCGGCCTGCTGCCGATGACCTTCGGCCACCATCTGCGCCGGATCGAGGGCCTGGAAAGGGTGCTGACGGTTCCTCAGCAACTCGGCAGGCGGGACCGGCTGCTCACCCCGGGATCTCAATCCGCATCCCCACCCGTTCCCCTGATACGGCTCTGCTACCGTGGGCGGCATGAAGCGCGCTGCTATGACGACGACGCCGGAGAGTGTCCCGGCGCGCTGACTGATGTCTTGAGTCCGAAGCCCCGGGGCGAGTGCCCCGGGGCTTCGCCTTGCGGTCACCCCCCCTTTCCGCGAGGAGACCGCCATGCACGACCACCGCAAGCTCGGCCGCGAGCTGGACCTGTTCGACACCGACCCGCTGATGGGCGCGGGCCTGCCGTACTGGCTGCCCGACGGCGCCGCCGTGCGGCACGCCCTGGAGGAGTACATCCGCACCGCCGAGCGGCGGGCGGGCTACCGGCACGTGTACTCGCCGGTGCTCGGCAAGCGGGAGCTGTACGAGATCTCGGGCCACTGGGCGCACTACAGCGACGACATGTTCCCACCGATGGACCTGGGCGGCGAGCAGGTCGTGCTGCGGCCGAGCCTGTGCCCGCATCATGCGGTGATCTACCGCTCCCGTTCGCACAGCTACCGCGAACTGCCGCTGCGGATGGCGGAACTCGGCGGGATGTACCGCTCCGAGCTGTCCGGCGTGCTCGGCGGGCTGACCCGGGTGCGCGCCATCCAGCTCAACGACGCGCACATCTTCTGCACCCTGGAACAGGTCGCCGACGAGGCGCGGGCCGCGCTGGAGCTGATCCGGCAGGCGTACCGGGCGCTCGGCATCGTCCCGACCCGCTACCGGCTCTCCCTGCCCGGCCCAGGTGGGAAATACGTGGCCGCGCCGGAGCAGTGGCAGCGCGCCACCGCCCTGCTGACCGAGGTCCTGGAGCGCTCCGGCCTGGAGTTCGAAGCGGCCGAGGGTGAGGCCGCGTTCTACGGCCCCAAGATCGACGTCCAGCTGACCGACAGCGCCGGGCGGGAGTTCACCCTCTCCACCGTGCAGGTCGACTTCCACCAGCCCGAGCAGTTCGACCTGCACTACATCGGCGCGGACGGCGCGAAGCACCGGCCGGTGATGGTGCACCGCAGCATCATCGGCAGCGTGGAGCGTGCCGTGGCGCAGCTGATCGAGCAGCACGGCGGAGCCTTCCCGGCCTGGCTCGCCCCCGTCCAGCTGGCGATCCTCCCGGTCTCGGACGACGAACTGCCGAACGCCGCGGCGCTGCTCCGGCAGTGCGACGACCTCGGATTGCGCGCCGAGGTCGCCGGTCCGGAGCGCGGCACCCTGGCGGCCCGCATCCGCGCGGCGCGGCTGGTGCCCTACCAGGCCGTCATCGGCGCCAAGGAGGCAGCGGACGACCGCGTGGCGCTGCGGCTGCGTGACGGACGCCGGTTCGATCCGCAGCCAGCCGACGGCGTCCTGGCCCGCATCGGCGCACTCGTCGACGCCCACAGCACCGAACTCTGGGACAGCGCCGCCTGACCGCCCGCCATGCCGGCGGGCGCCGCGGGGCGAGGAGCGGCCGACCTCCTCCCCCCCCCTCGTTCGGGGACATGACCGTCAACGCCGCCGCACTCTCATCGCCGACGGATTTCGCAACTCACCGGGCACCCGGCCGAGCGCGATGACGGCTGCGGTGCAACTCACCGCGGCCGCGCACAGCAAGGCCCACGCAGGCCCCAACTCCCTTGAGGCGCCGTTGCTTTCAGCTGACCGCCGATGTCATGCTTGCGTCAGCCTGCTCTTCGGCGGGCACCTGCGCCATCACCGCACGCCCGGCCCTCGTACGCTTCCATCCGATCGCCGACAAGGACGTCATCATGCGCAGCAGAATCCCCGGCCTCAAAGCCCTCGTGCTCCCCGCAGCCATCGCTGTCAGCCTGTGCGGCCTGGCCGCCGCCGGCCCGGCGCAGGCCGAGGCCCCGGCGAACGCCGCCCCTCGACCTCGGCGCACGTGGTAACGAACCAGGCAGCGTCGCGCACCTTCGACGCGACCAGCCCGAACCTGCTGACCGCAGGATCCTTCGAGCAGAGCACCGCCGGCTGGCAGAAGCTGATCCCCGCGGGCGGGATCGTCAACTGGGCCAACTACAACACAGCGACCGGCCCCGGCGCCGGCCCACGACGGCACCGGGTACCTGGCCTTCAACACCAACATCGTCGGCGGCTCCGTCTTCCAGGACGTGCCGGTCCCCACCGGTGTCGGCGGGGTGTATGAGGCTTCGGTGTGGCTCTCCTCCCAGTCCGGCCCCGCGACCGGCACCTTCTGCCTCTGGAGCCTGGCCGGCACCAACACCAACACCTGCAGCGGCTACAGCGTCAACTCCACGACCGGCTACCAGAACTACATACTGGTCTTCGAGGTGCCGCAGGCGACCAGCACGCTGCGGTTCCAGGTCTACCCGACGGCCAACGGCGGGACCACCGACATGGACACCGCGAGCCTGACCAAGATCGGCTGACCGGCGGGCGGCCGTGGTGCACCGCACCACGGCCGCTCCCCGTGCGAGACCGGCCATCGCAACTCTGGTCGGTCCTGGTTCCGGCCTGCGGCCGGATCGCCGTGCCCGGCAGCCTGCTCAGCGCCGCCGTCGACTAGAATGGGCGGCAGGCCGTGACTGGCGCTGAGGTGGAGTACCACCGGGGAGCGGCCTGACATTCCGTCAATGCCGTGCGCCTGGGCGACTCGTACAGAGCTCAGGAGCGGCACATGACCGACATCCAGCAGGCACGGCTGATGGTGGGCACCGACCTCGCCCGCCGCCTCACCGAGAGCAGTGCGGCGGCGGCCGCGGACATCCTCCGGCGCACCGGGACGGCGCCCTGCCTGGCGACCGTGCTGGTCGGCGAGGATCCGGCCTCGGTCACCTACGTCCGGATGAAGCGTGCCAGGTGCGAGCAGGCCGGGATCCTGTCGCGCCAAGTGGTCCTGCCCGCCTCGGTGAGCACTGCCGGGCTGGTCGAGACGGTGGGCGCGCTCTCCGCGGATCCGGAGGTGCACGGCATCCTGCTCCAGCACCCCGTGGGCGCGCACATCGACGAGCGGGCCGCGTTCGAGGCGATCGCCCCGGAGAAGGACGTCGACGGGGTCACCATGCACTCCTTCGCCGCGATGGGCTTCGGCCTGCCCGGCTTCGTCTCCTGCACGCCCGGTGGCATCATGCGACTGCTGGACGAGTACGGCGTCGGCCTCACCGGCAAGCACGCGGTCGTGGTGGGGCGCAGCGCCATCCTGGGCAAGCCCGTGGGCATGCTGCTGCTCGGCCGGGACGCGACGGTGACCTACTGCCACTCCCGCACCGCCGACCTGTCCTCGATCGTGCGTCAGGCCGACGTGCTGGTGGCCGCTGTCGGCCGGCCGAGGTTCATCACCGGGGCGGACATCAAGCCGGGCGCCGTGGTGATCGACGCGGGCTACAACCCGGGCAACGTCGGGGATGTCGACTTCGAGACCGCCCGGCTCCGGGCGAGCCTGATCACCCCGGTCCCCGGCGGGGTCGGTCCGATGACCATCGCCGTTCTGCTGGCCCAGACGGTCGAGGCCGCCACCCGCCAACTCGGCCTCGGCTGACCGGCGGCAACACGCCCCCGGGCGACCTCTCCGTTGCGACGGAACTTCGGCCGGAGCCCGCGTGGCGCGGGGCGGGCCGCCCGGCGGTCCCGGCAGGACTGCTGTCGGGGCCGGCGGCGGGTTAATGCCTTGATCCGCCGCAGGGCGCGCGGCAGACTGTCGCGGTCGCCCGCCGGACCTACAGGTACCGGATCACCTGTGCCTGGGTCACCTGTGCCTGCATCACCTGCGCCTGCATCTCCCGGCAGGGACCCCCAGGTACCGCGGACCGCCGGCCGTTTCCGAGTCGACGCCCTGGAGGGACCGCCCATGTCCGACCTCGTGCCCCCGCTTCCGCCCGGCTACCGGGCGCGCCCGGCCGCCACCGACGACATCGACAGCATCCACGGCCTGGTCGCGGCCTGCGAGCAGGAGCTGTCCGGCCGGGCCCGGACCGACCGCGGCCAGATCGCGTCCGTCTTCGCGCGGGCCGGGCTGGTCCCGGAGCTGGACACGCTGCTGATCCACGACCGGACGGGGCAGCCGGCCGCCCGGGCCTGGGCGAACCGGCGTTCCGAGATCGACGTCCACCCCCGGCACCGCGGGCTCGGCCTGGGCTCGGCGCTCCTGGAGTGGGCCGAGCGCCGGGCCCGCCAGGCGGGCGACGAACAGATCGTGCAGACCCTGCCGGACAGCGACACCCAGGCCGTCGCGCTGCTGCGCTCCCACGGCTACGGGCCCAAGTCGGAGCAGTGGCTGCTGGAGTTCCCCATGTCCGAGGAGCCCGGACTGCCCGAGCCGCCCACGGGGATCACCGTGCGGCCGTTCCGCTCCGGCGACGAGCGCGACGCGCAGGACGCGCACCAGCTCATCCAGGACGCCTTCGGTGAATGGCAGCAGCGCCGCCGGGAGTTCCCGGAGTGGGCCGAGCAGACCGTCGAACGCCCCAGCTTCGCACCCGCGGCCTCGGCGCTGGCGTTCGCCGGCGACCGGCTGGTCGGCGCCGCGCTCTCGCTGAACCTCCCGGGGACCGGCGAGGGCCACATCGAGGAGGTCGCGGTGCACCGCGACCACCGCAACCGGGGCGTCGCCCGCCTGCTGCTGCGCCACGCCTTCCGCGCCTTCCACCGGCAGGGCCGCCGGAACTGCACCCTCGCGACGCACTCCGAGACCGGCGCACTGGCGCTCTACCTGCGCGTGGGCATGACCGTCCGCGACAGCTCCACGGTCTTCAGCAAGCACCTCGGGTCGGTCTAGGCCCTCCCGCGCGGCCGACCAGCTCAGGCCTGCTGCTGACGCGCCGGTTCCGCACCGGCTCGGGCACCGGGCTCGGCGGCGGGCCGGGCACCGGGCCGGGCACCGGGTTCGGCGGCGGGCCTGACCAGGAGCAGCACCGCGCATCCGGCCATCACCACGGTGATCGCGAGGAAGAGCACACGGTAGTCGACCACGGCGATCAGACCGGTGCCCGCCGCGATCGACAGGGTCTGCGGCGTCAGTACGACCATCATCCAGGCCGAGTTGACCCGTCCCTGGAGCGGCGCGGGCGTGTGGACCTGGGCGGCCGTGCCGAGGGCCACGACCAGCCAGACCAGGCCGCAGCCGTCGGCGACCGCTCCGGCCAGACAGAGCGTCACCGAGTGCGAGGTGAAGGCCGCCGCCGCCGCGCCGAAGCCCGCGAGGGCCAGGCCCACCACCCGTGCCACGCCGAGGCGGCGCATCAGTCGCGGAGCCGCGAGACCGGCGAGTGCCGACGCCGCGCCCTGGACGCTGTTGATCACGCCGTAGAAGGACGGCGGCCGGTGCAGTCCCTGGTCGATCGCCGCGAACAGCGCGGTCTCGGTCAGGCCGATGACGGCGAAGGCGCAGGCGGTGACCGTGGTGATCTGCACCAGCAGCGGCACCGAGCGGATGTGCCGGAACCCGGCGGTGAGGTCCGTCCAGAAGCCGCCGTCGGGCGGGGCGGGCGCGGGGCGGGCTTCGTCGACGCGGATCGAGAGCAGCGCGGCGATCGCCGCGGCGAAGGTGGCGGCGTCGAGGACGGCGACCGCGCCGCCGCCGAAGGCGACATAGAGACCCGTGCCGACCAGCGGCGCGGCCACCCGCAGGGCCTGGCTGACGCTCTGCAGCATGGCGTTGGCGGCCACGGCCTGGTCGTTGCCGAGGAGCGCCTTGCGCAGCCCCGCTCCCGCGCTGCTGAGCAGCCCGGAGGCCAGACCGTAGCCGAAGGCCACGGCGTAGAGGATCCACAGCTGTTCCCGGCTGTGCACCGCCAGCAGGGCCAGCACCATCAGCCCGGCGAGGGCGTTGGTGATCAGCAGCAGTGGGCGGCGCCGGACCCGGTCGGCCAGCTGGCCGGCGAAGGGGGCCAGCACGGCGGGCAGGCCCAGGGCGAGGAAGACGCCGCCGGCGGCCGAGTTGCTGCCGGTGAGTTCCTTGGCCCAGACGCCGAGCACCAGGTAGAGGGCGGTGTCGCCGAAGCTGGAGAGCGACTGGCCGAGGAGCAGCCGCCGGAAGCGGGGGTCGGCGAGCGGCCCCTTCACGACCGCTCACCCGTCGCCTGCTCCGGCTCCGATCCGGTCGCCGACTCCGTCTCCGGCGTCCGTGGCTCCGGTGCCGCCGCGCCTGCCTCGGGGGTCAGGCTGGAGGCGGCGAACAGGCGCGCGTGGCGCGCGCCCTGCGGTCGGCGCGCGGGGTCGCGGTCGCGGTCCGCGTAGCGGTAGGCGATGTCGAGGATCTGCTCCTTGATCTCGCTCAGCTCCTCGGCCGTGACCCACATCGCGGAGCCGACCACGCAACTGGCCGCGCGCCAGATCTCGGGCTCCTGGTCACGGGTGCGGACCCGCTGCCGGATCCGGGTGAACTCGTGCTCCAGGAAGGCGTCGGTCGCGGCCTCGGCGGCGAGCTGCCCGTCCAGGTCCAGCCCTTCGTCACCGAGCCGTTGTTGACGGTCGGTCAGCCGCCAGGGCTTCTCCCGGCCGGAGCGCTCCGGCGAGACCTCGACATAGCCGTACTTGGCCAGGATGCCCAGGTGGTACGCGCAGCTCGCGACGCTCTCGCCGAGCAGCGCGGCGCAGCGGGTCGCGGTGGCCTCGTCCTCGCGTTCCAGCAGATCGATCAGCTTCCAGCGCAGCGGGTGGGCGAGCGCCCGCAGCGCCTGGGGGTCGGTGGTCATACGGCGACAGTACGACCTCAGGATTCCTTAATCAAGACTCCTTGATTAAGGAATCCTGATCAGTGTCGCACTCGATCCGCGGGTCCGGTCCAACAAACAAGCTCACCCGGACGAGTGAAGAACGGCTCCCCGGGCAGGTGTCTACCGAGCGCGGGTCCGTGCCGAGTGGCGCGGGATGCGCAGAGGCGCAGGATGGAGAGCAATCAGCAGCAACGGACGGGCATGAGCGGAGGTGCATGGGTGATCGAGATCGCCGACATCCGGGAGTGGCGCGAGCACGACGTGGTCGACCAGGACGGAAAGCGGATCGGCAGCCTGGAGTCCATCTATGTGGACACCGTGGACGACGAGCCGTTCTTCGCCACGGTCACGGTCGGGATGCTGACCCGCCAGCGACTGGTGTTCGTACCGCTGGCCGCGCGCGCTGGTCGGCCCCGGCTACCTGAAGGTGGCCTTCGCCAAGACGCTGGTCAAGGACGCCCCGTCGATCGACACCGACGGAGTCCTGGTGGCCGAGCAGGAGCCGGAGGTTTTTGCCCACTACGAACTGGAGTATGTGCCGGGCGCGCGGCGAGCGCCGACTGGCCCGCCGCTGATCCGGAGGTCCCCCATGCTGGCGTTGGTGCTGCTGCTGATCCTGGTGGCGATGGTGCTCGGCATCATCGGCGCCGTCGCCAAGGGACTGTTCTACCTGCTGGTGATCGGGGTGGTGGTGTTCGTCGCGGCCCTGCTCGTCGCCGCCCTGCGCGTGCGCTACGGCAGGCGGCACCCGGTCCGCTGACCTGACGGCCCGGCAAATCCCCCGGGGCCGGGCGCGGCGGCGGTCCGGTGCGGATCTCCGAACTGCGCAGCCTGCCCGGACTGGGCTGACCTGCCCTCGCGCGGGCCCGGGCCGGAAGCCCCCGGGCGGCCGACGGCCGCCCGGGTGAGGCTCGAACCACCGCTCAGCCAGCCCATCGTCTTCTGACCGTCGATCGCCTCACGGATGATGTCGGCGTGACCGGCGTGCTGCGCGGTCTCGGCCACGATGTGGATCAGCACCCGGCGCGCGGAACGGACCGCGCCCGGCTCGTTCCAGGGTGCCTCCGGCAGCGGGTGGGCAGCGTTGAGGTCGGGCAGGGTGCGGACCAGTTCGTCGGTGCGCTGCGCGGCCTTCTCGTACCCGGCCACCAGTTCGGCCAGGGTCTCGTCCTCGTTCATGACCAGGCTCGCCGCGTGCTCCGCGTAGCGCTCCGGGCTCATCTCCATGCCCACCGGGCCGTTCTCGATGAAGTCGCACCAGCCCTGCTCCATCCGCGCCACGTGCTTGACCAGCGCGCCCAGGGTGAGCTCGCTCACCGTGCTGCGGGTCCGCGCCTGCGTCCGTCCCCCTGCACCGTGTGCAGCAGGAAGCCCCGGTGCGCGGTCAGGGTCTCCAACAGGTCGTCTCGCTCGTTCGTGTTCATGGAATCAACCCTAGGCACCAATGCGGTCAGTTCTCGACCTGAATGTGGCGAGACTGGAGGCATGGCCAACACCAGTTCCCGGACCTGCGCCTGCTGTCCCTGCTCCAGACCCACCGCCACTGGCCGGGGACGGAGCTGGCCGGACGGCTGGACGTCTCGGTCCGCACCCTGCGACGCGACATCGACCGGCTGCGCGAGCTCGGCTACCCGGTGGAGGCCAGCCGGGGCGCGGACGGCGGCTACCGGCTCGCGCCCGGCGCGGCGCTGCCGCCGCTGGTGCTCGACGACGAGGAGGCCGTCGCCATCGCCGTCGGCATGCAGGCGGCGGCCCAGGGCGCGGTCACCGGCATCGAGGAGGCGGCGGTGCGCGCGCTGACCAAAGTGGTGCAGGTGATGGCGCCCCGGCTGCGGCGCCGGGTGGACGCATTGCGTTCGGTCACCGAGCCGGTCGCCTGGGGTGCCTCGGCCACCGCCGCCCTGGATTCGACCGTGCTGATCACGGTCGCGCAGACCTGCCGCGACTGCGAGCGGCTGGAGTTCGACTACACCGCCCGCGACAGCGCCCGGACCCACCGGCTGGTGGAGCCGCACCGGCTGGTGACGGTGGGACGCCGCTGGTATCTGATGGCCTACGACCTGGGCCCGCAGGACTGGCGCAGCTTCCGCCTCGACCGGATCACCGCGCCGCGGCAGACCGGCGCCCGGTTCCACACCCGGGATCTGCCGGCGCCCGACGCCAAGGAGTTTGTCAGCGCCGGGATCAAGGCGCAGCGGATGGACCACGCGGTGGAGGTCCGGGTGCACGCCCCCGCCTCGGTGGTGGCCGAACGGGTCGGCGCCTGGGCCGTGGTGGAGCCGGTCGACGACGGCACCTGCCTGCTGCGGATGACCACCGACACCTTCGACTGGCCCGCGATGGCCCTGGGGGCGATCGGCGCGGAGTTCACCGTCCTCGCCCCGGCCGAACTGGCCGACTATCTGCGGGAGTGGGGTGAACGCTTCACCCGTGCCGCCCGACGCGCTCCGCACTGAGCGCGGTTCGGGCGGACGCACGGCCGGGCCCGGAGCGGCGGCGGCCGTGCGCGGGGGTTCACCGCGCCAGACGGCTGCTCACGGCGCCAGTTGGGCGCCGTGAGCAGCAGCGGCGGCCCGGGCATGGGTGACATACCTGGTGGAGAACACCAGCGGGACCACGAAGCCGAGGACCTGCGCGGTCACCAGCGCCGCCGTGTTCGAGTCCGCGTAGCCGACAATGACGGCGCAGGCGACCGCGGCGCCGACGAACGCGGCGGCCCACACGCGGGTGAGGACCGTGTTGACGTGGACGAAGCGCGGAGAGTTCCAGTACTCCTGGGGGACCTGGCTGCGCGCGATGGCGAGCGTGAAAGGCTTGCCGACCGCGAGCGAGGTCAGGGCCGTGACCGCCAGGGCGGCGTTGACCAGCGCGCCGGTCCACCGGTGCAGGCCGGACGTCGGGTCGCCCACCGCGACGGCGGCCATCACCACGAAGAAGCCGCAGGTGACGGCGGACAGCAGGTCGGCGTCCCCGCGGCGCCGCGCGCCGAGCAGCAGTAGCACGGCGACGACGGCGGCCGTGCACATGCCCAGGCGCCAGTCGAAGGCGCTCAGGGCCCCGTAGCAGATCCAGGGGGCGAAGCCGCGGACATAGTTCACCGCAACGATCTCCTTCTGATTCGACACTGAATTCGACACTGATTCGACATTCCAAAGTTGGACAGTCAAAGAATGACCTGTCGATCTTGGTCTGTCCAGGCCTGACCCGTCAGTGCAGTAGTACAGTTGCCGCATGAGCCTGCGTCACGCCGTCCTGGGCCTGTTGGCCGAGACCCCCAGCAGCGGGTACGACCTGCTCAAACGCTTTGACTCCTCGCTGGCCTTCGTCTGGCCCGCACAGCAGAGCCAGGTCTACGGCGAGCTCGGCAAGCTCAGCGAGGCCGGCCTGATCGAGGTCACCGGCACCGGCGCGCGCAACCGCCGCGAGTACGGCATCACCGAGGCGGGGCGCGCCGAGCTGAAGAACTGGCTCACCGGGCCCGGCGCGGACGGCGCCTACCGCAGCGCGGCGCTGCTGCGGGTCTTCTTCCTGTGGACGCTGCCGCCCGAGGAGGGCGCCGCGTACCTCAAGGAGTTCGCCCGCCGCAACCAGGAGCTGCACGCCGGACTGACGCGGCTGCGGAACGAGTCCGCGTGGCAGGGGATCCGGCGCAGGTCTGCGAGTGGCTGGCGCTGGAGTTCGGGATCCGCGCCACCCAGTCCTCCGGCGAATGGGCCGAGTGGGCGGCCGAGACCCTCCCCGAGCACTTGCGCTAGACGTCCAGCCGCTCCCAGCCCGGGCGCGGCGGGCGCTCGGCCACCTGCCCGGCCGGGCGGGCGCGGTAGACGATGTAGGGCCGGAACAGATAGAACCAGGGGGCACTGAACATGTGGACGAGCCGGGTGAACGGAACGATCCCGATCAGGCACATGCCGATGACGGCGTGGACCTGATAGGAGGTCGGTACGGCGTCCCACAACCCGGTGCGCGGGTGCAGGGTGAACAGGCTCCGGGCCCACGGGGCGATGGTGGTCCGGTAGTTGTAGCCGCTGTGCAGGTTCGAGTTGGTCAGCTTGGTGTACAGGCCCACGCAGATCTCGCCGAACAGCAGCAGGTACATGGCCTTGTCGTTGACCGTGGTGGCCTTGAGCACCGGCATGTTGCGCCGGCGCCGGTAGAGCAGGGTGGCCAGGCCGACCACCGCCATCACCCCGGCGAGGGTCCCGCCGAACAGCGAGAGCAGCTGGTAGACGTGCTCGTCGACACCGAGCGCGTCGGTCCAGCCCGCCGGGACGAACAGCCCCAGCAGATGCCCCGCCAGCACGAACAGGATGCCGTAGTGGAAGGCCGGGGAGGCCCAGTTGAGGATCCGCCGTTCATAGACCTCGGAGGAGCGGGTGGTCCAGCCGAACGCGTCGTAGCGGTGCCGCCAGACCAGCCCGGAGACCAGCGAGAGAAACGCGAGGTAGGGCAGCACCCCGAACAGGAAGGTCTTCACCGGCGGCCTCCGGCCGAGAACTGTGCGGCCGACGGCTGCGCGGGCGCCAGCAGCGGCAGTTGGGCGAGGTGCCCGTAGGGCGGGAGTTCGGCGCCGAGGCCGACGTCCTCGCGCGGCGGGCCGCTCCTGGCCAGGGCCATCGCCTGGGCCCGGTCGGCCGGACCGGCGCCCGGCAGGGTCGCGCAGACCGCGGCCAGCACCCCGGCGTACGGGGTGCCGGACTCGGCGAGCGCCAGCCGGAGCAGTTCCAGCCCGGCGCGGTGCTCGCGCAGCAGCGCGTCGCCGCGGGTCACGGCGCAGAACTCCAGCACCACCGGCAGGAAGTCGGGCAGTTCCTCCGCGCTGAGCCGGTAACCCGCCGCGCGGTACGCCTGCTTGAAGGCCAGCATCGACAGGCCGCGGCGCCGGGTGTCGCCGTCGGTCCACCAGCTGAGGTAGAGGCTGTGCCGGTTCCTGAAGTCGAAGACCTCCACATAGTCCGCGGCCGCCTGCTGCTCCCCGGTCGCCGCCAGGTGTTCCAGGAAGGCCGCGAGCCGGCCGCCGGCCGTGCCGCCCACCCCGGCCACGGCCGCACGCAGCAACGGCAGTTCGGCCCACAGCCCGGCGTCCGGGTAGGTGAGGCAGCGGGCGGCTGCCCGGCGCAGCACGGCGGTGCCGAAGGCGGCGGTCGCGCGGCTCATCGGACGTCCTCCTCCCGGTCGGCGGTCTGCCGGCGGCGCAGCGCGTGGAAGGACTCGATGCTGACCAGCGGCAGGCGTCGGCGGCCGGAGTTCTCCCCGAACGGCCCGGAGCCGTCCGGGTCGCCGTCGAGGTGGCCGACGCTGCACTCGGAGGGCACCACCGACTCCTCCAGCCGCCGCGCGTCGGCCACCGCGGCGGTCGGGATGACGTACCGCTCCTCGTACTTGGCGATGGCCAGCAGCCGGTAGAGTTCCTCCACCCCGTCCGGGGTCATCGCGACCGCCGCGGCGAGCTGCGGGTCCGGGGTGTCGCCGAGGTTGACCGCGCGCATGTGGGCGCGCATCGCGGCCAGCTTCTCCAGCGCGGCCCGCACCGGGGCGTCGTCCCCGGCGGTGAACAGCTCGGCCAGGTACTCGACCGGGATCCGCAGCGCGTCGATGGCGCCGAAGAGGTTGCCCGCGTCCTCGCCGTCGAAGCCGGTCTCGGTCAGCGACTCGACCACCGGCGAGAGCGGCGGGATGTACCAGACCATGGGCATGGTGCGGAACTCCGGGTGCAGCGGCAGTGCCACCTGGTACCTGCTGATCAGGGCGTGCACCGGGGAGCGGCGGGCGGCCTCGATCCAGTCGTGGGTCACCCCGTCGCGCTCGGCCGCCAGCCGGACCTGCGGGTCCTCCGGATCCAGGAAGACACCCAACTGCGCCTGGTAGAGCTCCTGTTCGTCTCTGGTGGCGGCGGCCGCGGCCACCCGGTCGGCGTCGTAGAGCATGACGCCGAGGTAGCGCAGCCGTCCGACGCAGGTCTCCGAGCAGACGGGGGAGGCCGACCTCGATCCGCGGGTAGCAGAAGGTGCACTTCTCGGCCTTGCCGGTGCGGTGGTTGAAGTAGATCTTCTTGTAGGGGCAGCTGGTCACGCACTGCCGCCAGCCGCGGCAGCGGTCCTGGTCGACCAGGACGATGCCGTCCTCGGCGCGCTTGTAGAGCGCGCCGGAGGGGCAGGAGGCGACGCAGGCCGGGTTCAGGCAGTGCTCGCAGATGCGGGGCAGGTAGAACATGAAGGTCTGCTCGAAGGCGAACTTCACCTTGTCCGAGGCCCGGCGCCGGACCTCGGCCACCACCGGGTCGGCGTCGGCGTGTTCGGGCATGCCGCCGAGATTGTCGTCCCAGTTGGCGCTCCAGGTGATCTCCATGGGCTTGCCTGAGAGCAGCGAGCGCGGCGCGGCGACCGGGTAGTCCTCGCCGAGCGGCGCCTGGTGAGGTTCTGGTAGTCGTAGGTCCACGGCTCGTAGTAGTCGCGGATCTCCGGCAGCACCGGGTTGGCGAAGATCTCCGCGAGCCGTCTGACCCGGCTGCCGGCGTTGAGCGTCAGCTGCCCGCGCCGGTTCAGCCGCCAGCCGCCGCGCCACCGCTGCTGGTCCTGCCAGCGGCGCGGATAGCCCTGTCCGGGCCGGGTCTCGACGTTGTTGAACCAGGCGTACTCCATGCCGGAGCGGTTGGTCCAGGTCTGCTTGCAGGTCACCGAACAGGTGTGGCAGCCGATGCACTTGTCGAGGTTCATCACCATCGCGACCTGCGCCATGACCCGCATCAGTACCGCACCTCCTGGGAGCGGCGGCGGATCACGGTGACCTCGTCGCGCTGGTTGCCGGTCGGCCCCAGGTAGTTGAAGCCCCAGGCCAGCTGGGCGTAGCCGCCGACCAGATGGGTGGGCTTGAGCAGGACCCGGGTGAGCGAGTTGTGGATGCCGCCGCGGCGCCCGCCGCGCTCGGTCTTCGGGACGTTGACGGTGCGCTCCTGGGCGTGGTGCATGTAGACCGTGCCGGCCGGCATCCGGTGCGAGACCACGGCCCGGGCGACCACGATGCCGTTGCGGTTGACCGCCTCGATCCAGTCGTTGTCGCGGACCCGATCGCGGCGGCGTCGCGGTCGCTCATCCAGATCAGCTGGCCGCCCCGGGAGAGCGAGAGCATGAACCAGTTGTCCTGGTACTCGGAGTGGATGGACCACTTGTTGTGCGGGGTGAGGAAGCGCACCGTCACCTCCTGCTGCCCGTCCGGGCCGAGCCGGGGCTCGCCGAACAGCCGGTGCATGTCCAGCGGCGGCCGGTACACCGGCAGCGCCTCGCCGAGTTCGTGGACCCAGTCGTGGTCCAGGAAGAAGTGCTGGCGGCCGGTGAGCGTGTGCCAGGGCTTGAGGTGCTCGGTGTTGAGGGTGAACGGGGTGTAGCGGCGCCCGCCGGACTCGCTGCCGGACCACTCGGGGGAGGTGATCACCGGGACCGGCGCGGCCTGGGTGTCCTGGTAGCTGACCCGCTTGCCCTCGTGCCCGGCGGCCAGGTGCGCCATCTCCTGGCCGGTGCGCTCGGTCAGGGTGCGGAAGCCCTGGACGGCGAGCCGCCCGTTGGTGGTGCCGGAGAGCAGCAGGATGGCGTCGGCCGCCTTCACCGCGGTGTCCAGCAGCGGACGTCCGTCGCCGGGGCCGCCGCGGGCGGTGCCGTTGCGGGCCGCGAGCGCGCCGACCTCGGCGTCCGGGTGCAGCGTGATGCCCTTGGCGGGCAGCCCGAGCTGCTCCGCCAGCGGGCCGAGGGTGGCCATCTTCGCGGCCACCGCCGGGTAGTCGCGCTCCACCACGGTGAGCGCCGGCATGGTCCGGCCGGGTACCGGCTCGCATTCGCCGCGCCGCCAGTCCAGGGCGACACCGCCGGGCTGGGCGGTCTCCCCGGGGGTGTCGTGGGCCAGCGCGGTGGCCACCAGGTCGTGGCGCACCCCCAGGTGCACGGCGGCCAGTTCGCTGAACCTGGCGGCGATCGCGTGGAAGGCGTCGAAGTCGGTGCGGGCCTGCCAGGGCGGGTCGATCGCGGGCGTGAAGCAGTGCACGAAGGGGTGCTGTCGGTGGTGGACAGGTCGTGCTTCTCGTACCAGGTCGCGGCCGGCAGGGTGACGTCGGACAGCAGCGTGGAGGAGGTCATCCGGAAGTCCAGCGACAGCAGCAGGTCGAGCTTGCCCTCAGGGGCCGGCTTGCGCCAGGCGACGTCCCTGGGCCGCACACCCGGCGGGGCCTCCTCGGCCCGCAGGTTGGAGTGCGTACCGAGCAGGTGGTGGGTGAAGTACTCGGCGCCCTTGGCGGAGGAGCCGAGCACATTGGCCCGCCACAGCGTCAGCACCCGCGGCCAGTTCGCCTCGGCGTCCGGGTCCTCGCAGGCGAAGCCGAGGGTGCCGGCCCTGAGTTCGGCGACGGCCGAGGCGACCGGGTCCTCGGCCGCGCCGAGGTCGAGCGGGTTGCGGTCGAAGGTCGGGTAGGAGGGCATCCACCCGGAGCGGGCCGCCTGGGCGAGGCAGTCCGCCGCGGCCATCCCGGCGAACCGCCCCTCCCCAGCGGGGACGCCAGCACATCGGCCTGGAAGTGGTCGTAGCGCCACTGGTCGGTGTGCAGGAAGAACCAGCCGGTGCCGATCATCTGCCGGGGCGGGCGGGACCAGTCCAGGGCCCCGGCCAGGGTCGCCCAGCCGGTGAACGGCCGGCACTTCTCCTGACCGACGTAGTGGGCCCAGCCGCCGCCGTTGCGGCCCTGGCACCCGGTCAGCGTCAGCAGCGCCAGGAAGGCACGGTAGATGGTCTCGGAGTGGAACCAGTGGTTGGTGCCGGCCCCCATCAGGATCATGCAGCGGCCCTGGGACTTCTCCGCGGTCTGCGCGAACTCGCGGGCGATCCGGGCGCAGGCCGCCGCCGGGACCGAGGTGTGCGCCTGCTGCCAGGCCGGGGTCCCGGGCTGCTCCGCGTCCTGGTAGCCGCTCGGCCAGCTGCCGGGCAGCCCCGGCCGGCCCACCCCGTACTGGGCCAGCAGCAGGTCGAAGACGGTGGTGACCAGCGGGCCGCCCGCGCCGCCGAGGCGGAACGCGGGCACGCCGCGGCGCAGCACCTCGCCCCGGCCCTGGCCGTGTTCGCCGCCCTCGGTGTCGAAGCGGGGCAGCAGCACCTCCAGGCCCTCGCGGCCGCGTGGCCGTGCAGGCTGAGGGCGGGGCGGAGGTCGCCCAGGTCGAGGTTCCACTTGCCCTTGCCGGACTCGGTCCAGCGGAAGCCCAGCGAGCCGCCGGGGACCGCGGCCTGCCCGGTGGCCTCGTCCAGGACCACGGTCTTCCACTCCGCGCCCTCGCCCCGGTCGCCGAGGTCGGCGGCGCGCAGGAACTTGTGCGGGACCCAGCCGCCGTCCCTGGGGGTGAGCGTGACCAGGAACGGCAGGTCGGTGAACCGGCGCACATAGTCGTCGAAGAAGGGGACCTGCCGGTCGACGAAGAACTCCCGGAGCACCACATGGCCCATGCCGATCGCCAGCGCGGCGTCGGTGCCCGGGTGGGGGTGCAGCCACTCGTCGGCGAACTTCGCGTTGTCGGCGTAGTCGGGGGCCACCACCACGACCTTCTGGCCGCGGTAGCGGGCCTCGGCCATCCAGTGGGCGTCGGGGGTGCGGGTGACCGGGACGTTGGAGCCCCACATCATCAGGTACGCCGCGTCCCACCAGTCGCCCGACTCGGGTACGTCGGTCTGGTCGCCGAAGACCTGCGGCGAGGCGATGGGCAGGTCGGCGTACCAGTCGTAGAAGGACAGCATGGGCGCGCCGATCAGCGCGTGGTAGCGGGCCCCGACCGCGTGCGAGACCTGGGACATAGCCGGGATCGGCGAGAAGCCGGCGATCCGGTCGGGCCCCCAGGTCCTGATGGTGTGCACCTGCGCGGCGGCGACGATCTCCACCGCCTCGTCCCAGCTCGCCCGGACCAGCCCGCCCTTGCCCCGGGCGCGCTGGTAGCGGCGGCGGCGCTCCGGATCCGCCTGGATCTCCGCCCAGGCCGACACCGGGTCGCCGCCGTGCCGGGCCTTGGCCTCGCGGAACATCTCCAGCAGCACCCCGCGCACATAGGGGTGACGCACCCGGGTGGGCGAGTAGGTGTACCAGGAGAACGCCGCGCCGCGCGGGCAGCCGCGCGGTTCGTACTCGGGGCGGTCCGGGCCGACCGAGGGGTAGTCGGTGGCCTGGGTCTCCCAGGTGATGATCCCGTCCTTGACGTAGACCTTCCAGCGGCAGGAGCCGGTGCAGTTCACCCCGTGCGTGGAGTACACGGTCTTGTCGTGGCTCCAGCGGTCCCGGTAGAACACGTCGCCGCTCCGGCCGCCCTCCAGCTCCACCCGGTGCAGATCCGCCGACGGCTCCCCCTTGTGCAGAAACCGTCCGGTCTCCAGCAGCAGCGCGCCCGGCTCCAACGTGGCGTCCCGCACCCTGGCCTCCCGACTGCCCCGGGCGGCTGCCCCGCCGCCTGCGCCGCCGACTGCCCCGACCCGGCTGTCTGCCGGGGGCACCCGGCGATCACCTGGTGATCACTCATCCAAGCCGCCGCGCGGACCGGTGCCGCCGCGCCGCACCACGGCGGGCGGCAACACCACCCGGGCGGCCCTGTCCCGTCCCATCATGTCCCGTCCCGTCCCGTCCCAGGATGGGCGACGGAGCGGGGTGGGGCGGAGCGGGCGCTGACTCCGACTGGCGCAGCGCGGCCGGGTCCGGGAGGCGGGTTCCCGGCGCGCGCGATGTGATGGTGCGCATGCACCAGCAGGCCCCGGCGTCCACCGCCGACCATCCGCACCTGTCCGGCTGGTGGCAGCGGCTGCCGCCGGCGGCGGGAGCCGCCGTGATGGCCACCGGCATCATCTCCGTCGGCCTGAACCTGGTCGGGCAGTCGGTGCTCTCGGCGATTCTGCTGGTACTGGCCGCGGGCGGCTGGCTGCTGCTCGGCCCCGCCTTCGCGGTGACCTTCCTGCGGGACCGCAAGCGGTGGAAGAACAACACGCACACCCCGCCCGCGCTGACCGCCGTCGCCGCCACCGCCGTCCTCGGCACCCGGCTGTCGGTGCTCGGCTGGCAGGCCGTCGCCGCCGCGCTGCTGGTGCTCGCGGCCGCGGCCTGGCCCGGACTGCTGCTGGCGGTCGTCCGGCACTGGCAGCGCCACCTGCCCGGGGCGGCCTTCCTGGTCTGCGTCGCCACCCAGGGCCTCGCCGTCCTCGGCAGCACGCTCGCGCTGGAACACCAGGGCGACTGGCTGGTCTGGCCGGCCCTGGCCGCCTTTTGCCTGGGCATCGTGCTGTATGCCGCCGCGCTCGCCCGGTTCGACCTGCACCAGGTCGAGAGCGGCGCCGGGGACCAGTGGATCGCCGCGGGCGCCCTGGCGATCTCCGCCCTGGCCGCCGCCAAACTCACCCTCTGGCCCGGCTGGCACGGCGCCCCGCACAGCGCCCTGCGGACCACCACGCTGGTGCTGCTGGCCCTCGACCTGGCCGGGTACGCGGTCCTGCTCGGGGCCGAGATCCGCAGGCCCCGGCTGCACTACAACATCCGCCGCTGGGCCACCGTCTTCCCGCTCGGCATGACCGCCGTGGCCACCCTCTCCGCCGGCGCGGCCGCGCACATCCACTGGCTGCGCCCGCTGGGCGAGGCGCTGCTGTGGATCGCGGTGGTGGCCTGGGTGCTCACCGCCGCGCTGCTCGCCGCCGCCGCGGTCAGCAGCGCCGACAGCGACGAGGCCGGCAGCGACGAGGCCGGGGCGGACGGGGCCGCGGTGGGCCAGCCGGGAGGCGCGGACCCGCTCCGCCGACGCGGCTGACCCGGCGGCCGGTCAGCGGCCGGGCTCCTGGGCGCGGCCGCCGGACCGCCGCAGGACCCTGGCCAGGACGGACGGGTGGAAGAGGGTCGCCGGTGAGGCCACCATGTTGACCACCCGGACGAAAGCGGTCCACACCGCCGGGTCGTGGACGGCCGCGGCGAGCAGCCGGCGGTTGTAGCCGTGCGCGATCCGGGTCGCCAGGGACGGGTCCTGGCCGTCCCACATCAGGTCGGAGTTGCTGGACAGCGCCCATGGCGCGCGCAGCAGCCGGGCGACCCGGCCCTGGTAGTCGCGGCCGAGGCCGTCCAGTCCCCCGGCGCTGCGGCGGCGGCCCGCCAGCTCGCGCCGCAGCAGGTCGGCCTCCAGGGCCGCGACGGTCAGGCCCTGCCCGTAGACGGGGTTGAAGACGCAGACCGAGTCGCCGACCGCGAGCAGCCGCTCCGGCCAGTTCCGGGCCCGGTGGTACTGGTGCCAGCGGCTGTTGACATTGGTGTAGCGGTGGACGGGCCCGTCCTCGCCGAGGTTCTTCGCCAGCAGCCCGGCGAGGTCCGGGGTGCTGAGCGAACCGGCGAACCCCAGATAGCCGGCGGAGTCCCTGGGCGGGCCCTGTTCGCCGTAGCCGACCAGGGAGCAGATCCAGCGCTCGTGTTCGACGGCCAGGATCACGCCCCCGGTGGGCCGGTCCGGCGCCATGGTCATCTGGTAGGCGATGTCAAAGCCCGGGTCCTCCGGCCGGGGGATGCCGACGGTGGTGTAGGTGATCCGGACGTCCACGGTCAGCGGCGCCGGGGCGCGCACGCCGAACGCCCGCAGCCGGTCCTCGAACCCGCCTGCCCGGCCGGAGGCGTCCACCACCAGGTCGGCCTCCAGTTCGGTCTCCGACTCGTCCCCGAGGTCGCGGCAGCGCACACCGCCGACCCGCCCGCCCGGGCCGGGCAGCAGCGCCTCGCAGCGCACCGGGGTGACCGACCGCACCTGCGGCAGGCTCAGCACCCGGCGGCGCAGGGTGCGCTCCAGCAGGTCGCGGGTGAACGACTGGATCAGCACCCCGGCCGGGTGGCGCGGGGCGAAGCCGTCCGGCAGCAGGAAGCTGATCCGTTCGCCGTAGTCGTAGACCGGCGCGCCGTGGCCGCTCAGCTCGTCCCGCAGCCCGGGAAAGAGCAGCTCCAGTACCTCGGCGCCACGGGCGAGCAGGGCATGGGCGTGGTATCCCTGCGGGCTGTGCGGGTGTACCCCGGTCTCCCCGGTCACCGGATCCTGTTCGAGCAGGAGGACTTCGGCGACCGGTCGGCCAGGACGCGGGCGGCGACCAGCCCCGCGTACCCGCCGCCGACCACGACCGCCCTGCCCCAACGGCCGGCTGTGTGCCCACCCATGCGCCCCCCCCCTCTTGGTTGTGTTCCTGACAGCTCTCCTACCCGGGGCGGGTTTACTACCCGGCGTCCGGCCGGCGAGCGGCGGCCGACGGCGCCAAGTGGCACAGGGCGCGAACGACGGTGCCCGCCGCAGCGCTGACGGGCCATCACGGACGATCCGCCGCGTCCGGCGTCCGGCGTCCGGGCCGGGCGCCCAGGCGCCCGGGCGGTCGCTGGTCGGTGTCCGCGAGGACCTCGGCGAGGGAGTGGCGGGCCTGGCGGACGAGGCCGGGGTTGGTGTCCCAGTAGTACGGCAGGGCGATCACCGCCTGGGCCAGCGCCCAGCCCCGGCCGCGCAGCCGGGCGGGTTCGTCGGCCGCGAGTTCGCGGTGGAAGCGGTGACGGCTGCCGCCCGCGAACATGTTCCAGGCGGGTTGCAGGTCGCAGGCCGGGTCGCCCGCGTTGAGCCCGCCGAAGTCGATGACGGCGCTCAGCCGTCCGTCCAGGACCAGGAGGTTGCCGGGGAGCAGGTCACCGTGCACCCAGGTGTCGGGGCCGGACCAGGCGGGAGCGGCCAGCGACTCCGCCCAGCGGCGCAGCACGGCCGCACCGTCGACCCGGTCGCCGAGGTCGTGGACCGACCGGCGTACGCCCTCGTCCAGCTCCGCGAGCGGTGCGCCGCGGCCGCCCCTGCCGCGTGGACGGGCGCCGGTGGTGTCGATGCCGCGCAGTGCGGCCACAAAGCCGGCCAGGTCGGCCGCGGCCTGCTCGCGGTCGCCGATCGTGCCGTTGGCGTCCCGGCCGGGCAGCCACCGGCACACCGACCAGGAGAAGGGGTACTCCCCGTTCGGCTGCCCCTGTGCGAGTGGCACCGGCACCGCCAGCGGCAGTCGTGCGGCCATCGCGGGCAGCCAGCGGGCCTCCTTGGCTGCCTGGTCGGTGGCCCAGCCGATCCGGGGCAGCCGCGCGACCAGGTCGTCGCCGAGCCGGTAGATGTCGTGGTCGGTGCCGTAGGAGTCGACCTGCCCGATCGGCAGCCCGGACCACTGCGGGAACTGTTCGTCGATCAGCCGGCCGAGCAGTGCGGCGTCGGTCGTGATCTCGTCGGCGTGCATCCTGGTCCTGGCCATGGCCGCCATGGTGATCAGGCCCGGCACTGCGCGCAACCGGATATCCGCGAGCGAAGAAGAAAACAGAACGGCCCGCCGGTGTACGGCGGGCCATTCTGGGTGGATCAGACCGTCTGCCGGTTCAGAGCGCAGGGGCCGGGAAGGTCGGGTACTCCACGCCGGAGACGTGCTGGACGACGCGGACGACCTGGCAGGAATAGCCGAACTCGTTGTCGTACCACAGGTAGAGGATGGCGTTGTCACCCTCGACCTTGGTCGCGCCGGCGTCGACGATCGAGGCGTGGCGCGAGCCGATGAAGTCGCTCGACACCGCGTCCGGCGCGCTGATGAAGTCGATCTGGCGCTTGAGCGGCGAGGTCAGCGAGACCTCACGGAGGTAGTCGAGCACCTCCTCGCGGGTGGTCTCGCGCTCCAGCTGGAGGTTGAGGATCGCGATCGAGACGTCCGGCACCGGGACCCGGATCGAGCTGCCGGTGATCTTCGCCTTCAGGTCGGGCAGCGCCTTGGCGACGGCGGAGGCGGCACCGGTCTCGGTGATCACCATGTTCAGCGCCGCCGAACGGCCACGGCGGTCGGCGCTGTGGTAGTTGTCCAGGAGGTTCTGGTCATTGGTGTAGGAGTGGACGGTCTCCACATGGCCGCGCAGCACGCCGTACTCGTCCGCCATCGCCTTCAGCGGCGGGACGATCGCGTTGGTGGTGCAGGAGGCGCAGGAGAGGATCCGCTCGTCCGGCTTGATGGTGTCGTGGTTGACGCCGTGGACGATGTTGGGGACGTCGCCCTTGCCCGGCGCGGTCAGCACCACCTTGGCGATGCCCGGACGGAGGTGCCGGGACAGGCCCTCGCGGTCGCGCCACCGGCCGGTGTTGTCGAGCAGGATCGCGTCCTTGATCCCGTACTCGGTGTAGTCCACCGAGGCCGGGTCGTCGGAGTAGATGACCGTGATCTCGGTGCCATTGGCGATGATCTTGTTGTTGGCCTCGTCAACGGTGATCGTGCCCTGGAACTGGCCGTGGATCGAGTCCCGGCGCAGCAGCGACGCCCGCTTGACCAGGTCCTCGCCGCCGCTGTTGCGCACGACGATGGCACGCAGCCGCAGCCCGTTGCCCGAGCCCGACTTCTCGACGAGCAGGCGGGCGAGGAGGCGGCCGATCCGGCCGAACCCGTAGAGGACGACGTCGCGGGACTCACCGCGCTCCAGCTTGTTGTCGCCGGTCGCGCCGACGACCGCCGCCGCGGTGAACTCCTCCACCGACAGGCCGCGGCCGTCGGTGCGGTAGGTCGCGGCGAGCATACCGATGTCGATCTGGGAAGGGCCGAGATCCAGAGACTCCAGCGCCTCGAGGAAGGGCATGGTCTCGGTGACCGAGAGCTCCTCCCCGGCTATCTGGCGGGCGAACCGGTGCGTCTTCAGGATGCTGACCACCGACTTGTTCACCAGGGAGCGGCTGTGGAGCAGGACGGTGACGTCCTTCTCCCGGTGCAGCCTCCCGATGATCGGGATCATCGACTCCGCGATCTCCTCGCGGTTCTTCCAGTTCGTGAACACGTCTTCGTTGACAGTCACAAGTTCATCTTTCAAGCTAGGCAATGCGCACGTACATGCTATCGTGGCGCCGTTTCGGCCGCTCAGGGGCATCCTCCCGGCCCGCCGAGCGCCCTCCCCGGCCACCGCCGGCACCGCCGGACCACCCCGCACGGCCGCCCTCGGCGCCACCCCCGGCAGCCGGCGCCACCGCCCGCCCGGCACCTCCCGAGAGCCGCCGACTGTCCGGATTTCCCGCCGGTGGCGACCGTGGAACCGGCCCGATCCCCCGGACCGGCAGCGCTTTTCGGAACCCCTGATTCCTGTTTCCGGCACTCCGCACCGAGCGCGCACGAGTGCCTGCGAAATACCCCGGCAACCTCCGCCGCCGGATCCACCGCGAGGGTTGCGGTTATTCCGCGCCCGCCCCATTTCAATGGCACGATGTAACTCACACACGTGACAGGAGCACATTATGCTGACTTCCACGAATGTCCCGGGCGGGCTGAGCTGGCTGGACCTGGGATCACCCGACATCGACGCCAGCGTCGCCTTCTACCGGGCGTGCTGGGCTGGGAGTTCCAGTCCGCGGGCCCGGACGCCGGGGGTTACGGCTTCCTGCAGAAGGGCGGCAGGACCCTCGCCGCCATCGGCCCGCTGGTCGACGAGGGGGCGCAGGCCGCCTGGACGGTGTACTTCGGCACCGCGGACGCGGACGCGACCAGCAAGGCGGTCGAGGCAGCAGGCGGCACGGTCCGCTTCCCGCCGATGGAGGTCTTCACCGCCGGGCGGATGGCCGGCTACACCGACCCGACCGGCGCCGAGTTCGCCGTGTGGGAGCCCCGGGACGTGGACGGCCTGGAGGTCGTCAACGCGATCGGCACCACCAGCTGGATCGAGCTGTACACCACCGACACCACTGCGGCGAAGGCCTTCTACGGCACGGTGCTGTCCTGGGAGACCCGGGACATCTCCATCGGCGAGGAGGCCTACTCCATCGCCGGCCCGGCCGGCGGCGGCGAGGAGACCATGCACGGCGGCATCCTGCAGCTGCCGGCCGAGAACCAGGAGGCCGGCTCGGGCTCGGAGTGGCACCCGTACTTCGAGGTCGAGGACTGCGACGCGGTGGTGGCCAGGGCCAAGGAGCTGGGCGGCACCGTCATCATCCCGGCCGGTGACGCCGAGGGCGTGGGCCGCGTGGCGATGCTGCTCGACCCCTTCGGCGCCCCGTTCGCCGTGATCACCAGCGCCACCGCCTGACGCCACCGCCGGCCCCCGGGCCGGTATCCCCCGGCGAATTCCGGATTTCCGGCGCCGCAGCCGGACGGCCGGGGCCGTTCCCCAATCACCCGGCCGGGAATTCCGGAACGACCGGGCCCCGGATTTCTGGTGCTCCGCCGACGAATTCTCCGGTACACACCATCCTGACCTGCGGCGACCGAATGGAATTCCGGTCGGCGCACACCGTACCGAAGGACGGAAAATCCCGGCGCCCGCATCCCGGCCGTTCTCACCGGAATGCGGACACCGGGATCGCCGGGTCCCCCGCGCGGATACGCGCGGCGCTCCCCGGGGCGACCGCCTGGCGGTGGCCCCGGGGGGTGGTGTCAGCTGACGTTCAGCGCGTTGTCGTCGACAAAGAAGCTGGTGTCACCGGCCGCGGCCTCGGTGCCGGTGAACTGCAGGGTGACCGTCTGGCCGATGTAGGCGTCCAGGTTGCCGGTGACCGAGTACTGGGCGTAGCTGCTGGAGTTCTGCGCGCCGGTGACGGTGGTCAGGGTGCCGAGCACCGTGCCGGAGGAGTTGAGCACATTGACGGCCAGCGTGTTGCCGGCGGCGGCGGTGCTCGACTGGACCTCGTACCAGAACGAGAACGTGGCGTTCTTGCAGGTGGCCGGGATGGTGACGGTCTGCGCCAGGGTGTCGGTGTGTGCCGCGCTGTAGCCGTCCAGCCAGGCCAGCCAGCTGCCCGAGTGCGCCGGGGACTGCGAGCTGGACTGGGAGAGCACACCGTCCGTGGAGGTCCACGGCGTGATGGCCCCGGTCTCGAAGCCGGGGTTGCCGAGCAGCTGGGAGGCGGTGCAGCCGCTCGCCGTGGCCGCGTTCACGGTCCAGGTGAAGCTGGTGCTCGCCGAGGCGCCGGTGGTGTCGTCGGCCGTGAGGGCGACGTTGTAAGTCCCGGCGGTGGTCGGCGTGCCGGAGATCAGGCCGCTGGCCGAGCCGATCGACAGGCCGGGCGGCAGCCCGGTCGCCGAGTAGGCCAGCGCCTGCCCGGAGGCCGAGTCGGCGCCGCTGAGCTGGAGCGAGGCCGCGGTGCCCACGGTTGCCGTCTGGCTGCCCGGGTTGGCCAGCGTCACCGTGTCCGCCCCGGACGCCGGGTTCACCGTGTAGCTGAAGGCCGCCGAACCGGAGGCGCCGGTCGAGTCGGTCGCGGTGACGATCACGCTGTCGGTGCCGGAGGTGGTCGGCGTGCCGGAGATCAGCCCGGAGCTGCTGATGGACATGCCCGCCGGAAGCCCGGTGGCCGAGTACGTCAGCGTCTGGCCCGAGGCCGAGTCGGCGGCGTTCACCTGGAGCGAGGCCGCGGAGCCGGCGGTCGCGGTCTGGGTACCGGGGTTGGTCACCGTCACCGTGTTGGCGGGGCCGCTGCCGCCGCTGCCGGTCCAGATGTCGGTGATCGGCGACAGGCCGGAGCTGCTGCCGACCTGACCGAGCCCGTACATGGCCTCCAGCGTGGCCAGCAGGTTGTAGTGGTTGATGGTCTCGTCATAGCTGCCGGGCTTGACCTGCTGGCCGACGACGATGGTGGGGACCTGGTTGTTCTCGGTGTAGTCGTCCTCGTCCCAAGTGACGATCAGCAGGCTGTTGTTGGCCTTGGCCCAGGTCGCGTACGCCGACATGTTGGTGTCGAGCCAGCTGTCGGCCTGCTGAATGGTGCCGTCGTGCATGTCGTCGTCGAGGTTCGGGATGACGAACGAAAGCGTGGGCAGCGTCGAGTAGTTGGTCGGGAACGAACTGAACGGCAGCGAGTCGGAGGCCGGCACGTTGCTGAAGTTGATCCAGGGCGAGTGCTTGCGGGCGTACTCACCCGAGGTGCAGCTGGTCGAGCCGGTGGAGGACAGGCCCTCCGAGTAGCCCTTGAAGGTGTCACCGGCCGCGAGCAGTTCGGAGCCCAGGTTCGCGGTGTTGCCGGCGCTCACCGGGCAGGTGTCGGCGGTCAGGCCGTCGGTGCTGCCGGAGAAGAGCGCCATGTAGTTGGGCTCGCTCGGGTGGGTCACCCCGTACGAGGAGGTCATCAACGCACCCTGACCGGCCAGGGAGTTGATGTAGGGGGCGTCAGTGGTGTTCCCGATGATGTCGGAGTACGAATGGTTCTCCTCCATCACCACCACCACATGCGCCGGGCCGGGACACTGCTGGCCGCGAGCTTCGCGGAGGGGGCAGCGGAGGTGTGCGGGTAGAGTGTGGCCACGCCGAGCAGAGCTGCGGCAGTGGCCAGGGTCCAGATATTGCGGGACCTCGGACGCATGTGATCTCCAGGTGAGAGCGGAGCGGGATTGGCATGCTGCCGTCACCCGCTGAGCGCCGGAATCTTCGCGGTCCGAAGCATCCGCAACCTGTTGGGCAAGCCCTGCACAGGTGAACACCTGGTGCACACAAGCGGGTTGGCGGATCCACCCGCCCGCCCCCCGGGACGGCGGACTGCCGGTCGTCAGCGGAGCCGATCCGGGGAGTGTTGTGGACGACGTCATCCTGTCCGTGGAACCGACCGCCACGGCGCCCGCCCTGCGCCTGCGCCCTGGCGGGCCGGGACCTGGACGCGCTCATGGGCGCGTACCGGGATCCGCTGCACCGGCGCTGGCTGCGCACGGTGGTCGAGACCGAGGCGGACGGCGAGCAGTGGCTCCGCAACGCGGCCAGGGGCTGGGCCGACGGCATCCGGTTCAGCTTCGCCGTCCTGGAGCAGACCGGTCCCGGAGCCGGCTTCGGGCCCCCGATCGCCCATATGGCGCTCAACCTGACCTCCGGACAGGCGGGTTCGGCGGAGGTGGGCTACTGGACGTCGGCCCAGGGGCGTGGCCGCGGCCTGGCCCGCGGTCGCTGGCCGTGGTCTCGCACTGGGCCTTCGGCCTGGACCGGGAGCCCCCGCTGACCCGGCTGGACCTGTACCACGCGACGGGCAACCAATCCTCCTGCCGGGTGGCCGAGAAGAGCGGCTTCGCCCTGGCCTCCGTACAGCCCGCACTGTCGCCCACCCGGCCGTACGAGCGGCATCTGCACAGCCTCCGCCGCCCCGCCCCCGGCGGCACGGGCTCCCCCACGGCGCGCTGAGCGGCGGCGGAGCGGCAGCGGAAGCCGCAATTCGCCCGTACGGCGGGCCGTGCCCGAGGTTATGACGTGATCGTGACGGAACGCCCTTGCCCGCGCCGGTCGCCGCCGGCAGCATCGACAACCGGCCATCGGTCGAGCCGTCGGGCCGGGAACGACAAGGGGGAACGGTGACTCGCTGGAGGCCGGGGCGCCGTGCGCGCCGCTGGACGGTGGCCGGGCTGGCCGGGCTGGTCCTGCTGGCGGCGGTACCGGTGGGCTGGGCGGTGCACTACCGGCTGACCTACCGCACCTTCGCCTGGTGGCGCCCGCCGCAGGTGTTCCACTACTGCGGCCTGGACCACTTCGCCGACGGCACCACCACGGTGGCCGAGATCAAGCGGGACTACCCGGGGTTCCTGATCCGGCCGCGCTCACCCTGCCGCCGGACGGCCGGATGGCCTACGCCGTGGAAGAGCCCGGCCCCGGCCCCTGGGGCGAGTCCGGCCCCGGGGTGCCCGGCCGTTGCGGCAGCGTCTCGTTGGTCTACCTGCCCATCGGCCAGGGCCGGGTACTCCAGTACGTCGACCCCTGACCGGGACCGGCCGCCGCCGCGCGGCCTCCGCCGAGCCCGACCGCCGCTGTCGCCCGGCCTCCGCTGAGCTTGACCTCCGCCGGGCCGGGCTTCCGCCGGGCCCGGTCAGCTCGCTTCGAGCACGGCCGCCAGTTCGGCGCGGGAGGCGACGCCCAGCTTCGGATAGGCCTTGTACAGGTGGTAGCCGACGGTGCGCGCGCTGAGGAACAGCTGCGCGGCGATGTCGCGGTTGGACAGGCCCTGGGCGGCGAGCCGGGCGATCTGCCCCTCCTGCGGCGTCAGCAGCGCCGAGGGGCCGGGGGCCCGGCCCTGCGGGGCGGCGTTACCGGTGGCGCCCAGCTCGCTGCGGGCCCGCTCGGCCCAGGGCGCGGCGCCCAGCTGTTCGAAGGCGGTCAGCGCCGACTGCAACGGCCCGCGCGCCTGCGACCTGCGGCGCTCCCGGCGCAGCCACTCCCCGTAGAGCAGTTCGGTGCGGGCCTGGTCCCAGGGGCGGTGCTGCTCGGCGTGGAGCGCCAGCGCGGCGAGGTAGCGCTGCCCGGCCTGGTCGTCGTCGTCCAGCAGCGCCTGGCAGCGCAGCACCAGCGCGGCCGCCCAGGGCTGCCCGGTGCGCCCGGCCCAGCGGGTGAAGTAGCCGAACGCCTCGGCGGCCCGCTGTGGTTCGCGCAGCCGTACCGCCGCCTCGACCAGGTCGGGGACGGCCCGCAGCGCTGCCACATGGTGCCGCTGCGGGCTGTGGACCAGGGCTTCGAGCCGGAGCAGGCTCTCCTGCGCCCGGCCCAGACCGAGGTCGAGCAGGCCCAGCGACCACTGCGTCCAGACCCGGCCCGCCGGGCCCGCCGCCCGGGAGCGCGCGGCCGCGTCCCTGGTGCCGGGTTCGTCGCCGCCGACGGCCGCCAGATGGGCGAGGAAGCTGTGCGCCTGGCTGCTCCACTGGCGCTGGCCGATGTCCTCGGCGATGCGCAGCGACTCGGTGGCGTGGGCCAGCGCCTCCTGCGGCCGGCCGCCGAACAGCTCGGACTCGGCCAGGAAGAACAGCAGCGTGGGCAGCGCGCCGACCATGCCCACCGCCCGGGCGTGGGCGACCAGTTCACCGGCCAGGCGTCCGGTCTCCTCGTCCGCGCCGAGGATCAGCGCCGCGCCGCAGACGGTGACCAGGTCCACCGGCAGGAGCGCGCCGGCCCGCCGGGCCCGGTCGGCGGTGTCGGCCAGCGCCGGAGCGGGCGTGTCGGCGCATCCGAGCAGCAGCCCGGTCACGTCCACCAGGTAGCGGACCAGTGGGGCGGCGGGCGCGTCCGGGGCCAGCGGCAGCGCCGACAGCCGGTCCCTGACCTGGGCGAGCGGCTCCTCCCCCAGGTACCAGGCGGCGTGGAAGGCCTGGAACAGCACCCGGGCGATCTGCTGCGGCGCGACGTCGGCGGCCAGGTCGGCGGTGCGCAGCAGCAGGTCCAGCGCGGCCTGGTGGTCGCCGTGCCAGAACTGGGTGGTGCCCTGGACGAAGAGCAGCTGGGCCCGGGTCAGCAGGTCGGCGCCGTCGGCCCGGCCGGAGTCCTGGGCCAGTCGGCGCAGGGTCCTGGTCGCCAACTCGGCGGCGCGGTCCGGTTCACCGCCCTCGGCGGCGGCCTCGGCCGCGTGGGCGTAGCGCCGGGTGGCGTCGGCCTGGTCCGGGCTGAGCCTGGCCGCGCGCTCATAGGCCGCGGCGGCTCCGGTATGGCCGCCGCGCCGGGCCGCGTGTTCGGCGGTGCGTTCGAGTTCGGCGGCGAGGGCCTCGTCGGGGCCGGTCGCCGCCAGGGCGAGGTGCCAGGCCCGCCGGACGGCGCGTCCGGGCCCGGGCCCACCGCCTCGGCCAGGGCCCGGTGCACCGCCAACCACTGTGCCAGCGGCGCACGTTGGTGGACGGCGGCGCGGAGCAGCGGATGCCGGAAGACCAGCCGCGGCCCGCCCGAGGACACCGCCCCGGGCGCCGCCGGATCCGCCTTCGGTCTACCAGCTGTACCAGACCGGCTTGCTGAGCTGCCGTCAGATCGTCCGGGGTGGCGGCCAGGCCGGCCGCGGCGCGCAGGATCACATCCAGGTCGCCGGTCTCCTCGGCCGAGGCGACCAGCAGCAGCGTCTGTGTCGCCGCGGGCAGGCGGCTGACCTGTCCGTGGTAGGCGAGTTGCAGCCGTCCGGCAAGCGGCACGGCATCGGCCTGCCGGTCCGGCGCGGCCGCCGTGCTCCCGGTTTCCCCGCTGCCGAGTGCCGCGGGCAGCTCGCCGAGGGCCAGCGGATTGCCGTGGGCCTCGGCCAGCACCCGGCGGCGCGCCGAGGGGGTGAGCGCGTCGGCCGTGGCGGCCAGCAGGGCGTGGGCGGCGGGCTCGGCCAGCGGGCCCAGCCGCAGCTCCGGCAGCCCTGGAGCGGCCCAGCTCCCCTCCCCCTCGCGGGCGGCGAGCAGGAGCACCACGCCCTCGGCCTGGAGCCGCCGCGCGGCGAGCAGCAAGGCCTCGGCGGAGGCCCGGTCCAGCCACTGGGCGTCGTCGACCAGACACAACAGCGGCTGCTCCTCGGCGAGTTCGGCCAGCAGGGTGAGCACGGCGAGCCCGGCCAGCAGCCGGTCGCCGCCCTGGGGCAGGTCGCTGCCGGTGTCGGCGAGGCCGAAGGCCCGTTCCAGGGACCGGCGTTGCGGCCCGGGCAGGCCGGGGAGCCGGTCCAGTGCGGGGGTCAGCAGCAGGCTCAGCCCGGAGAAGGGCAGTTCCGCCTCGTACTCGACGCCGGTGGCCCGCAACAGCCGGAAGCCCTGCGCTGCGGCCGCCGCGGCCGCCTGCTCCAGCAGCGCGGACTTGCCGATGCCCGGCTCCCCGCGCAGCACCAGTGCCCCGCTCGCGCCCTTGCCCGCGGCGGTCAGCAGTGCCCCGATCGCCGCCTGTTCGTCCTCGCGCCCGTACAGCACTGGTCATCCCCCCACGTCCCGGTGTCCGGTGAACCCTATCCAGCCGGACCGCTTCCCGCCGCCGTGAACTGCCCTGCGCCGTGAACTGCCCTGCGGCGCAGCGGTCCTGAGCGCACAGCAGCCGGACGCGCGGTGCCCGGACGCGCAATACCCGGGCACGACCGAACCTCCCGCGGTACCGGCGCCCGAAGTACCTAAGCACGACAGATTCCCGCCCGGCCGCCGCTGCGTAGCTTTTTGACCTGCGGGGACAACCGGTCCCCGACAAAGAGAAGCGGAGCAAGCCATGAGCGACCTGAACCTCCAGGACCTGGCCGAGCGCTACATCGCCACCTGGAACGAGACCGACCCGGCCGCCCGCGGGCAGCTGGTCGCCGATCTGTGGGCCGAGGACGGCAACTACACCGACCCGCTGGTCCGCGCCGAGGGAGCGGACGCCGTCGACGGAGTCCTCGGTGCGGTGCAGGCTCAGTTCCCCGGCATGGTGTTCGTCCTCGGCGGCCCGGTCGACGCGCACCACGACATCGCCCGCTTCACCTGGGAGCTCGGACCGCGCGGCGGCGAGGCACTGATCGTCGGCTTCGACGTGCTGGTGGCCGACGCCGAGGGCCGGATCAAGGACGTGCACGGCTTCCTCGACAAGGTGCCCTCCGCCTGACGGCGGGCACCACCACCAGCCCCGCGCGGGGCTGCTCCCACAGCCCCGCGCGGCCCTCCCTCCGCTGCTCCGTCTGCCAACTCCCTTACCACACACCAGGAGTGACCCGATGACTACCACCGCCACCGCCCCGGCCGGCCCCACTCGCACCAGCCCGGCCACCGCCCCGGCCACCACCGCGAAGCGCCCCGGGGACCCGTACCGCCCGATCCCGCACCGCCGGGCAGAGGACTGCTGCTGGTGGTGCTGACCGCGACCTTTATGACCGCGCTCGACTTCTTCATCGTCAATGTGGCCATCCCCTCCATCCAACTGCGCCTGGGCGCTGGGCCGTCGGCGATCCAGTGGGTCGTCGCGGGGTTCAGCCTGGCGCTGGCGGCGGGTCTGGTGACGGCGGGCCGGATCGGCGACATCATCGGCCGGCGCCGCACCTTCGCCCTCGGGCTGGCACTGTTCACCCTGGCCTCGGCGGCCTGCGGATTCGCCCCGACGGCGGGCGCGCTGATCGCGGCGCGGGTGGCACAGGGGTTGTCGGCGGCGATGATGGGGCCGCAGGTGCTGGCGATCCTGCGGACGGCGTACCAGGGTGCGGCGCAGGCGAAGGCGTTCGCGATGTACGGGCTGACGATGGGCGTCGGCGCGGTCTTCGGTCAGCTCATCGGCGGGCTGCTGATCCGGGCCGACCTGTTCGGCCTGGACTGGCGCTGCTGCTTCCTGATCAACCTGCCGGTGGGCCTGGCGACCCTGCTGCTGGTCCGCCGGTGCGTGCCCGAGTCGATGGCCCCGGAGCGTCCGCGGCTCGACTGGGCCGGGGTGGTCCTGGTCACCGCCGCCCTGGTCGCCCTGGTACTGCCCCTGATCCAGGGCCCGGGCCAGGGCTGGCCGGTGTGGACCTGGGCGTCCCTGGCGGGCTCGGCAGTGCTCGCGGTGGTGTTCGGCGCACACCAGCACCGGCTCAGCCGCCGCGGCGACGGTCACCCGCTGGTCGACACCGCTCTGTTCCGGGACCGCGCGTTCAGCGCCGGGATGCTGGCGCAGCTGGCCTTCTGGAGCGGGCAGGCCTCGTTCTTCCTGGTTCTGGCGCTGTACCTGCAGCAGGGGCGCGGGCTGGACGCCCTGGGCTCGGGCGTGGTCTTCACCGCGGTCGGCGCCGGCTATCTGGTGACCTCGACCACCGCGCACCGGCTGGCCGCACGGCTGGAGCGGCAGGCACCGGCCGTCGGCGGGCTGGTGATGGCCGTGGGCCTGGCCCTGGTGTGGGCGGCGGTCGGTGCGATCGGTGCGGGCGGCGGTGCCGCGCAGGTGGCCTGGCTGGCCCCGGGCCTGTTTGTCGACGGCCTGGGGATGGGCATGGTGATCGCGCCGCTGACCAGCACGGTCCTGGTCCGGGTCGAGCCGCAGCTGGTCGGTTCCGCCTCGGGGGTGCTGGCCACGGTGCAGCAGGTGGCCGGAGCGGTCGGGGTCGCCCTGATCGGGATCCTCTTCTACGGCGCGCTGGGTTCGCCCGGGGCCGCGACCGCCGCGGCGAGCGGCTACCCGCACGCCACCCGGCTGGCCCTGGCCGCGCTGTGCGGGGTGGAGCTGCTGCTCGCGGCGCTGGCGCAGCTGCTGCCGCGCCGGAGCCGGACGCTCTGAGCGCCGCCCCGCCCCGGGACCCCGCTGCCGGTGCCTCCCTTCCCGGGAGGGCACCGGCGGCGGGGTCTCAGTCGTCGGCGTCGTCGGCCTCGTCTGCCGGGTGCTCCTTGGTGGAGCGGGCCCGCAGATGGGCGCGTTCACCCTGGCGGCCGAAGAGGCTGAGGAACTCCACCGCGTCATTGCTGGTGGCGCCGAACCAGTGCGGCACCCGGGTGTCGAACTCGGCCGCCTCACCGGGCGCGAGCACCAGGTCCTGCTCGCCGAGGATCATCCGCAGTCGTCCGTTGAGCACATACAGCCACTCGTAGCCCTCATGGGTCTTGGGCTCCGGTGCCAGCCGGTGCCCGCCCGCGGGGATCACCAGCTTGTACGCCTGGACGCCGCCGGCCCGGCGGGTCAGCGGCACCATGGTCATCCCCCGTGCGAGATCGGACGCATGTGGATCCGCGGGTCGCCGGTGGGCGGCGCGCCGACCAGGTCGTCCAGGGTGACCCCGTGGGCCCGGGCGAGCGGCAGCAGCAGTTCCAGGTTGGGCCGCCGTTCGCCGGACTCCAGCCGGGAAAGCGTGCTCACCGAGATGCCGGTCACCGCCGACAGCTCCGCCAGGGTGGTCTCCCGCTGGCGCCGCAGCGCGCGCAGCCGGGGCCCCACCGCGGTGAGCGCCCGGCCCAGGTCGTCGTCCATACCTCCAGCTTGCCAGAACGGCAACGGGCTTGCGCGGACGCCGAGGGCCCGGAAGCCGCCGAGGGGCTCAGGCCGAGCGGCGGGCGAGGTCCTCCAGGAGTTCCACGGCCTCGGCCGCCCGCTCATGGGGGACGAAGAGGTGGTCGTGGTGGTAACCGGCGACGACATTGCAGCTCAGCCCGGCGGCCGCGAGCCGCTCGGCGACGGCGGCGGTCAGCCCGACCGCCGCCAGGGCGGAGTGGATCCGCAGGGTGATCCAGCCGGCCACATACGCGTACGCCAGCCCGGCCGCGTCGGCGGCCCGCTGCTCCAGGACCAGCGTCAGCCCCTCCGGCTCGGCGACCGTCACCACCGGGCTGAGCCCCGGCGGAAGGCCGTCCGCGACGGTGGTGAAGACATAGCGTCCCGGGTTCAGTTCCGGCCGCATGCCGCTGAGCAGCTTCCGCAGATCCGTCTCACCGTTGTCCATGAGCGCCCATGCTAGGCCGATACCCGGTCTCTCAGCCGTCGCGGCCCGGGAAGCCCTGGCCCGGGCGGTGGTCAGCAGCGGATCGCCGGGACGGCCTCGCCGCCCAGCATCAGGTCGCGGTGCTCCCGGGCGGTGGCCATCAGACGGTCCAGGGCGTCCCGGGTGTGTGCCAGGGCGGCGATGTGCTCGGTGAGCCGGTCCCGCTCCTGGGCCATCCGGGTGAGCGCCGCGTCGGAGTGCTCCGCGCTGGGCGCGTCGACACAGGGCAGCAGTTCAGCGATGGTGCGGCTGGACAGGCCTGCGGCGTAGAGCCGTTGGACGAACATGACCCGCTCGACCTTGTCCTCGGTGTAGTGCCGCTGGCCGCTGCTGCTCCGGGTGCCGACCAGCAGCCCCTGCTCCTCAGTAGTAGCGCACGGAGCGCACGCTGACCCCCGCCCGTGTCGCGAGCTCACCGATCCGCACGGCACCCTCCCGGCTGTGTACCGCGTCACAGGGCTTGCCTCTGACGTCAGTGTCAGGTTTTAGCGTAGCCGTTGTGCCCCGGCGGCGGGTACGACAAGTCAGCGCACAGCTAGGGAAACTGATATGACGACGCTTTTCGACAGCTACCGGCTCGGCGGGCTGACCCTGCCCAACCGGCTGGTCATGGCCCCGATGACGCGGGTCAGGGCCACCGCCGACGGGCTGGCGACGCCCTCGATGGCGGCCTACTACGCCCAGCGGGCGACGGCCGGACTGATCGTCTCCGAGGGGGTGCAGCCGAGCCTCGTCGGCCAGTCCAACCCGGGCACGCCGGGGCTGCACACCGATGCGCAGACGGCCTCCTGGCGGCAGGTGACCGGGGCGGTGCACGCCAACGGCGGCCGGATCTTCGCCCAGCTGATGCACGGCGGACGGGTGTCGCACCCGGACACCACCGGCTCGCAGCCGGTCGGGCCCTCGGCCGTCGCCGCCGTCGGCGACGTGTTCACCACGAGCGGCCCCCAGCCCCCGCCGCTCCCGCGGGCCCTGGAGACGGCCGAAGTCCCGGAGCACGCCGAGTCGTTCGCCCGGGCCGCGCGGCGCGCCGTCGAGGCCGGCTTCGACGGCGTCGAGCTGCACGGCGCCAACGGCTATCTGATCTCGCAGTTCCTCTCCAGCAACGCGAACCTGCGCACCGACCGCTACGGCGGCACGGTCGCCAACCGGATCCGGTTCGCGGTGGAGGCGGTCACCGCCACCGTGGAGGCCGTCGGTGCGGCCAGGACCGGGATCCGGCTCTCGCCGGGGGCCACCTTCTGGGGTGTCGCGGAGAACGACACCCGTGAGCTGTACACCGAGCTGCTGACCGAGCTGGCCCGGCTGGAGCCGGCCTATGTCCACCTGGAAGCCACGGCGGACGAGGACCTGCTGACCGGTCTGCGCCGGGCGTGGCCGGGCACGCTGGTGATGAACCCGGTGCTCCCGCTCGGGCCGAAGCAGACCGGCCGGGACGAGGCCGAGCACTGGCTCGGCCTGGGCGCCGAACTGATCAGCTTCGGTCGGGCCTTCCTGTCCAATCCCGACCTGGTCGAGCGGCTGCGCCGGGGACTGCCGCTCGCCCCGGTCGAGGAGGCCCACTACTACCAGGGCGGCGACGCGGGCTATCTGACCTATCCGGCCTACCAGTACTCGGCGTAACCCGGCCCGGCCGCGCCGCGGTTCAGCCGGCCCGGCCAGCCGGAGGGCCGGGGCCACAGGCCGGGGCCGAGGCCCCCGCGGCGGAGGCCCGCCGACGTCGCCCGCCCGACCCGACTCCCCTGCCAGGGAACCGGGTGAGCTGCGGCGACCAGCTGCGGCGAGCACCGGCGGGATCACCCGCGCCGGGCGTCGACCGTCGAACATATTGACGTGTGCAGATCACTATAGAAGGCTGTGGCTCGCCTCACCGGGCACTCCGCCGCGCACGCCCCGCGCACAGTCCTCAGGGGGGACCCCCATGCCCAAGACCGCCTCCGCCTGTCTGCTCGTGATAGGCGCCACCATCGCCGCCCTGGGCAGCCCCGCCGTCGCCGACGCGGCCGCCCCGCACGCACCGGCCGCCCGGCAGGCCGCCGCCGCACCGTCGACCAGGCTGGACCACAGTCTGGCGCGCCACTCCGGAGCCAACAACAGCTGGGGCGGTTACGCCGTCACCGGGGCACCTACCACTCCGTCACCGGCAACTGGGTCGTCCCGGCCCTGGACTGCTCGGCCAGCGCCGGGGACATCTCGTTCTGGTCCGGACTGGACGGATGGACCAGCGAGACGGTGGAGCAGATCGGGCTGGACGCGGTGTGCACCAAGTCCGGCCAGATCGAGTACAACCCGTGGGTCGAGATGTACCCGGCCAACTCCATCTACTTCACCGACCCGGTCAAGGCCGGGGACACGATGACCTCCAGCGTCACGACCAACGGCAGCGGCTCCTTCACCCTGGTCCTGGCCGACCCCACCCAGGGCTGGACGAAGACGTACACCAAGACGCTGAAGTCGGCCGTCCTGAGCTCGGCCGAGGTGATCGTGGAGGCGATAGGCAGCCAGACCATCCCGCCCTGCCCGGACTTCCACTCGATCCAGTTCAGCGACGTCACCGCCAACGGCGGCACCTTCGCCGCCGCGGGCACGGTCAACAGCACCAACCTGGAGCGCAACGGGGTGCTGATGACCCAGGACGGCACCCTCAGCGGCACCTCGTTCCCGGTCAGCTGGCTGCACGCCTGACCCCGCGGCACTCCCCGGCCGGGGCGGACGGCAGACCGCCGCCCGCCCCGGCCGGCCGTCGGAGCGCGTGCCGACCGGTTCGGCGGGGACGAAGCAGGCGTCCCCGGGGCGGTGGAGGCTGCCCAGGACGAACCCGGTGCCGGCGCAGCCCGGCAGGTCGGACGCGGGTGATCACCCTGCCGACCGCCACCCGGCGCCGGAGGCAACGGGCCTGGCGACCCGGCAGGTTTGCGATGATGGGAGCCGCCCGCAGCCGGGCTCGCCTCGCATCGATCGGTGGACGGGATGGATCTGCGCCATCTGAAGTACTTCCTGGCCGTCGCCCGGACCCGCAACTTCACCCAGGCCGCCGCCGAGTGCTTTGTCGCCCAGTCCGCGCTCAGCCAGCAGATCGCCCGGCTGGAGCAGCAGGTCGGCGCGGCCCTGTTCACCCGCACCAGCCGCTCGGTGCGGCTGACCGCCGCGGGCGAGCTGCTGGAACCGCTGGCCCGGCGCATCCTCGCCGAGGTGGACGACGCGCAGGCCGCCCTCGACGCGCTGGCCGGCCTGCGCCGCGGCCGGCTGCGGCTGGGCCTGGTCCAGACGCTGACCGGGTCGGTCGACATGGTCGAGGTGCTGGCCGACTACCACGCCCGCCACCCCGCCATCGACCTGCTGGTACGGAACGCGCCCAGTTCGGAGATGGCCGCCGCGGTGCTCTCCGGCGACCTGGACGCCGCGGTGGTCGGCCTCGGCCCGGAGGAGGTGCCGCGGGGCCTGGCGCACCGCTCGCTGGGCAGCGACCCGCTGATGCTGGTGGTGCGCCCGGGCACCCGCTCGCCGGCCGCGGCACCGTCGGCCTGTCCGAACTCCCGCCGGGCGAGCAGCTCATCGAGTTCTCCCGGGGCACCGGGCTGCGGCGGCAGGTCGAGGCCGCCTTCGCCCGGGCGGGGCTCGGGCCGGAGCGGCGCTTCGAGGTGGGCCAGCTCCACGACATGGTCCGGCTGGCCGCCCGCGGCGTCGGCGTCACCGTGGTGCCGCGCTCCACCGTCCTCGCCCCGGCACCGCCCCGGGGAGGCTTCCGGACGGCACCGGGGTGCTCCGGCTGACCGATCCGGCGGCTGTGCACCGGGTCTCCGTGGTCTACGACGCCGATCGGATGTCACCCGCCGCCACCGCCTTCCTCGATGTGGTCGAGCAGCATCTCGTAGATCAATCTGTTTAGCAGATCGCTGGGCTCGTATTCATCTGTTGGACAGAACCATCCCGCACGCAGCAACCTGGAGTCGACCTCAGCGGGCGGGGCCGGTCCGGCCTCGCGCAGATGAATCGGAGCGCTGCCATGAGAGACGTAGTGCGGGACGCCTGGGCCGTCCTGGTTCCGGACCGCCAGGGACGGCACGGCCCGCTGCCACCGGTGATGCTGGCGCTGACCCTGGTCACCGGCCTGGTGGACGCCTTCAGCTATCTGGGCCTCGGCCATGTGTTCGTGGCCAATATGACCGGCAATGTGGTCTTCACCGGCTTCGCCATCGCCGGGGCCAGCGGGTTCTCGCTGGCCGCCTCGCTCGCGGCCCTCGCCGCGTTCGGCCTCGGCGCGCTGATCGGCGGCGGGTGACGCACCGGACCCGGGCGCACCGCGGCCGGCTGCTGCGCACCGCGCTGCTGCTGGAGACCGTGCTGGTGCTGGCGGCGTACCTGGTGGCCCAGACCCAGCCGTCCGGCAGCCCCTTCCCGGAGGGCGCCCGCTACGCGCTGATCGCACTGCTCGGGCTGGGCATGGGCGTCCAGAACGCGGCCGCGCGGGCACTGGCGGTGCCGGACCTGACCACCACCGTGCTGACCCTCACCATCACCGGCATCGCCGCCGACAGCCGGGCCGCCGGGGGCGGGGGCAGCCGGGTGGGGCGCCGCGCGCTCTCGGCACTGGCGATGTTCGCCGGAGCCCTGGCCGGGGCGGTCACCCTGCTGCACGGCCACCCCGCGCTGCCGCTGCTGTTCGCCGCGGTGCTGCTGGCCGCGGGCACCGTCGCCGGCACCGTGCTCGCCCGCACCGACGCCCCGTGGACGAAGCCGCTGTGAAGTGCGCTGTCACACAAGCGCGCTGCGACCCAGGGGCGCCGCGACCCGAGCGCGCCGTGACATCCGCGGGGCCGCCCGACCGGAGCCGGGCGGCGGCATGCCGAGGCCCCGTCGCGGTGTCCGGCGGCAGCGGCCGGTCCACACCCCGACGGGGCGACGGGCGCGGGAGAACCCCTCAGATCTCCCGCGCCCAGCGGGTCAGCTCTGGCTGAAGCCGGAGAAGTCGGCTTCGCCGATGGTGCCCGCGCTGTGGGAGCTGGTGAAGACTCCCACGTCCTGGGTGGCGGTCGCACCGGGTGCGGTCGCCGTTCCGACCAGCGTCCAGGTGCTGTCGTCGGTGGAGTAGTAGCCGGTGTAGGTGTCGCCGGAGCGGACCAGTTTCAGCCAGGTCGGGTAGGCCGCGGTGCCGCTGCCGGTGTTCGACGGGGCGCTGTTGCTGTCGAGCTGTCCGCTGCCGGTGCTGTCCCACTGCACCACATAGCCCTCGCCCGGTGCCTCGGCCAGGATCACATAGCCGGGCGACACACCGGGCTGGGTGATGTCGTCCCTGACCATGATCCCGGCCTTGGCCCAGGCGTCGGTGTACGACTGCCCGGTCACCTCGACCACGGTGGTGGAGCCGTCGTGCTCGGCGCCCGGCTGGTAGATGGCGCTGTACTGGTCGGTGCTCCCCACAGGTCGGCGCCCGCGCCCTGGACGGCGAGCTTGCCGCCCTGCTGCCCGAAGGTGGCGGTGTTGTCGGTGAAGGTCTGCCAGGGTGCCTGCACCGGTGACGGGATGGTCACCGTGGCGGGGCTGGCGACCTTCTCGGTGCCGCCGCTCCAGCCCACGGCCGCGGTGGCGTTCAGGGTGTAGCCGGCGATGGGTGAGGGCAGGGTCGCCGGGGGTGTGACCCGGAACGCGGCGATGGCCTCATGGCCGGTGGGCACCCGTCCGAAGACGGTCCCGGTGAGCGGCCTGACCTTCCATCCGCTGGGCGCGCCGAGCCCCAGCCGCACCCCGCTGACCGCGCTGCCGTTGTTGGTGAAGGTGGTCGTCACCGTGCTCGGCTGCCCGGCGACCGCCTGCTGCGGCGCCGCGTTCGCCAGCGTGGTGCTCGGCGGGTACGTCCCGGCCGGGGAGACGGCCGCGACCTGGTACATCACCGTGCCGTGGGCCGGGACGAAGGCGCTGATCGCGCCCCGGGACTCGGTGGTGGTGTGCGCCCACAGGTCGCGCAGGGTGTACGCCTTGGCGCCGGGCAGACCGGCCGCGGCCGCCGTGGTGGTGATGGTCGCGGGCGTGTCGTTCTCGTTGAACAGCGCCACCGAGACGCTGCCGTCGGACAGCGGCTTGGCCAGCACGTCCAGTCCCCCGGCGGAGGAGATCTCCACCCCCTGCTTGCCGAGGCTGTCCTGGTCGACGGCGATGACGTCCTTGTTGCCGTAGATCGCCAGGGTGGCCGGGGAGGCCGTGGTCAGGTCGGTGCCGGAGATCAGCGGCGCGGCCATCTCGGCCCACAGCGAGAACTCGGACCGGTCCTCGGTCGGCGTCATCCCGTTGCCGACCTCCAGCATGTCCGGGTCGTTCCAGGCACCGGGGCGGGCCCCGGCGGCAAGGGCGACATTGGTGTGGAAGTTGGAGAGCATGGAGGCGTAGGAGGCGCTGATGTCGCCGGTGGTCCGCCACAGGTTGCCGACCGAGCTGCCCCAGGAGGCCACGTCCTCCTCGCCCCAGTCGCAGAGGCTGAAGACGATCGGGCGGCCGGTCTGGGCGAGGGCGTCGCGCATGGCCGTGTACCGGGTCTGCGCGGGGATGCCGTCGTTGTAGCAGTTGTCGTACTTGAGGTAGTCCACGCCCCAGGAGGCGAAGGCGTCGGCGTCCTGCTGCTCGTGGCCCAGGCTGCCCGGGTAGCCCTGGCAGGTGTTGGTCCCGGCGGACTCGTAGATGCCCAGCTTCAGGCCGAGCTTGTGGACGTAGTCGGCGACGCCCTTGATGCCGTCGGGGAACTTGGCCGGGTCCGGGACCAGGTTGCCGGCGGCGTCCCGGTTGGGCTCCATCCAGCAGTCGTCGATGTTGACGTACTCGTAGCCGTCGGCCTTGAGCCCGCTGCTGACGATCTTGTCGGCGGTCTCCTCGACCAGCTTCTCGCTGACATTGCAGCCGAAGGCGTTCCAGTCGTTCCAGCCCATCGGGGGCGTGAGTGCCAGGCCGTTGTCGAGCGCGGCGGCCGGGGTGGCGGCCGTGACGGTGACGACGGCGACAGGCGCCACGGTTAGTGCGGCCGCGAGGAGCGCGGCCCACGTCTTGCGCATTCCTTCTCCTTGGACGTCCTTGAACGGGGATTGGACAGGGGTCGGGAGACGAGCAGAGCTCCGACGGTGGATCGTTTGTAAATGTTGACTCTTGGGCTTCTGTTGCTCATGGTCACTCAAATCCCAACAGACTTTAGCCATATGACATACCACAAACAAGGGCTTGGGCCGCTTTGCTCGCACGGCGACTGCCCGGCACCGCGAAGCGCCGGGCACCCACCTGCCTGCGCCACGCCCCGGAACAGCCCGGCGCCCCGCTCACCAGGTGAGCGGGGCGCCGGAGGAGACGGTCGGCGGCGGCCGGTCAGCCACCCGGGCGGCGGCCGCACGCCGCTCAGGAGCCGGCCCGAAGTGCTCGCGCAGCCGCCGCTGGACCGTCCGGGGCAGGTCGGCCACCGGCTCCGGCCGGAGCGGGCCGCCGAGCGCGATCGCGCGCCTGGACCGCCACAGCGCCCCGACCACCTGCTGCGGCGCGGCCTGCCCGGCCTGGTCCGCGACCAGCCAGCCCAGCGCCTCGGGGCCGAGGCCGGCGAACAGGCGGTCGAGCGCGGCGAAGGGGGCCGACACCACCGGCACGAGCAGGAACAGCAGCCGCCAGCACGCCGTGATCCGGTGCTCGCCCAGACCGGCCGGGGCGCTGCCGCCGACGACCTCCATGGCGCCGAGCAGGCTGCGCCGGACCAGCTCCGGCTCGCAGACCGGCAGCGCCCGGTGCAGGTCCAGGGCGGCCAGGAACAACTCGCCGCGGGCAGAGCTGAACTCCTGGTCCATCCACGGCGCGGACTCCCGGAGCCCGGCCGAGCCGCGGCCGCCCTCCCGCTCCGGTTCGCCCTCCCGCTCCGGTTCGCCCTCCCACTCCGGTTCGCCCTCCCACTGCGGCCCGGGCACCGCCTCGCCCCACTGCCGCCGGGCCCGCGCGAGGATGCCGCGGTCCGCCTCCCGCGAGTCCCGCCGCGCGGCCTCCTCCTGCCCGGCACAGCGGGCCGCGGCCTGGGCGGCGGTGCACCGGCGCCGGGCACGGGCGCGCTCGCGCTCCGCCTCGGCCAGCTGGTCCTGTCGGCGGTACTGCTGCTGGAGGGCCTGGTCGAGCGCCTCCTGAAGGTGCCCCCGGTGCTCCTCGGCCCGCTGCCGGGAGCCCTCCCGGCGCCGCACCGCCTCGGCGAGCAGCTGACGCGCGCCCAGGTGCCGGGCGGAGGCGCCGCGGTCCAGCAGCCGCCGCAGCCCGCCGGGCCCGGCGTCGTCGTGCGCGCGCAGGTCGCGCAGACCGGCCTCGCACAGGCCGCGGGCGCGAGCGCTGTCCAGTTCGGCGGCGCCGACCCGGTCGCCCGCCTGCCGGGCCTCCTCCTGATCCTGCCGCAGCTGCTGCTCGATCCGGGCGTGGGCAGCGTCCGCGGCGCGCACCTCGCGCTCGGCGGCCGCGGCGTCCCGGCGGACCTCCTGGCAGGCGGTCCGGGCCGCGTGCACGGCGGCGTCCGCGGCATGGGCGCGGGTGAGCGCGTCGGCCGCCTGCTGCCGTTCGGCGGCCAGCCGCCGCACCCGCTCCCGGGCGGCGGTGAACGCCCGCACCGCCTCCGTCCACGTGGCGCCGCCCGGCGCGGTTCCGCCCCCGTCGGCGGCCGCCGCGGCCCGGGCCTCCACCTCCAGCAGCAGCGAGGCGGGGCCGGCCAGGTGGTCGGCACCGCCCCGCCAGGGGGCCTCGATCGCGGCGGTGCGGTGCTCCACCGCACCGCCGTCGGCGGAGGCGACGACGATCTCGAAGCCGCACAGCTCCGGGACCGGCGGGTGGACGGTGTGCCGGCGCCGGCCACTGGTCCAGGTCACCGGTGCGGCGAAGGCGTCGCGCGGCCGGGCCAGGGCGGCCAGCTGCTCGGCACGGGCTACCACCTGGGCCGCGACCAGGTCGCGCAGCAGCGCGGCGGTCCCGCTCCCCGGGGGCTCGTCCACGGCGTACAGGCCCCGGCCCCCGGGGCCGGACAGGGTGCGCAGGACGGTGTTCACCGCGAGCTGCTGACCGAGGGCCGGCGGGTGCCCGGTCCGGCTCGGCCAGCGCCCGGGCGGGGCACCGGCCGGGGCCAGCGCGTCCAGCAGGGCCTGCGGCTGCCCGCGCCAACCCGCCCGCGGCCCCGGGTCCGGCCGCGCCTGCGGGCACAGGTACTCCGCCAGGGCCTGCCCGGCGCGCCCCTCGGCCAGGGCCTCGGCGACCCGGCCGAGCTGCGCCGCGACAGCGCCGTCCAGGAACTGCGGCCCGTCGGCCTGCTGCGCCCGCGCGGCCGGGACCTGGTAGCTCCTGACCCGGACGGCGTCCGGCAGCAGCGCCTCGGCCACCCCGAGCTGCCCGGCCAGCCGGCTGGTCAGCGCGGCCAGATCAGCGGCCGCCAGCGGCTTGCCGCCGACCGGGCCGGACAGCGGCTGCGGCCGCCCCGCCGCGGCATCATCCGTGCCATCGGTGTCATCCACTGCCGCCGTCGCATCGGACTGATCCGGATCATCGGAATCATCAGCACCCATCGGGCTGCCACTGTCCGTCAGCTCCAGCAGCGTTGCCAGGCAGCGCCGCTCCGCCTCCGCGAACCCCTCCAGCCAGCGCGGATCGGCCGGCCCCGGATGCAGCGCCCGGCCGACCGCCCAGGCGCAGCCGGAAAGGGCCGGGCTCTGCCTGAGCAGCAGCCCGGCCTCGTTCACGGTGAAGGCCAGCAGTGCGCCCTGCCCGCCCTGGCGGCCGTCGAAGTCCCCGCCCGGACCGTCGTCCTCGCCGAACACCGCGGCCAGGGTGTCCCGCACCCGCGAGAGCTGGTGGATCCCGAGGTAGACGGTGTGCCGCCGGACCATGCCGCTGCCGGTCCGCCGCTGCCACAGCGGATGGCCGCTCTCCCAGGGCAGCAGCCCGTCCGCGCCCACGTCGTGCACGCCCCGCCCGGGATCGGCCTGCTCCACCCGCTGCGCGGTGAACAGCTCAACTGCCCGCCAGTAGCCGACGGTTGCCGCCCGTCCGGCCCGCTCCGCGCCCTCCTGGTCCACAGACACCCCCGCCATGAGCACGATCAGAGATGTCAGGGTATGCGATCGTTCCAGCTCGCGGCCCGGAGCACCCTGCCCCGGCGTCAGGTCGCCCCGTTCCCGCTCCTGCTGCGTACGGTCCGTCCGGCTTTGGCAGTTGATGCCTGGTCAGCATGTGATGCGAGGAACACGGCCCGTGGAGACGTTGAACCACCAGCGGGCGTGCGCCGGCGCAGACTTGGCGGCATGGGTGACTGGTACGAGGTCTGCGAGCTGGGCAACGGTGTGGTTCGGGTCACCGAGCCGCATGTCGATCAACTGCTGAGGGCCAACCTGTGGTGGCTGCGTGGAACGGACCGCGACATCGTCGTGGACGCGGGACTTGGCGTGGTCCCTCTGCGCCAGGAGATCCCGGAGCTGTTCGAGCGGGATCCGCTGGTCGTGCTCACCCATGCACACCTGGACCATGTCGGCGGAGCTCATGAGTTCCGTGAGCGGGCCGCCCACGCGGCCGCGGCCGGGATCCTGGCGGGGGACATCCCCGCGAGCCTGTACGGCGCCGAGCTCTACCGGAAGTTCGGCGTCGACGTGGCCGGGGAGCCCGGCCCCGACCTGCTGATCAACGCACTGCCCTACCCCGGGTACGACCCGCACGCGTACCACCTCGACGGCCTGGCGCTGACCCGTCAGCTCAAGGACGGAGACACGGTCGAGCTGGGCGGCCGGACACTTGACGTCCTCCATCTGCCCGGCCACACGCCCGGATGCATCGCCCTGCTGGAGCAGCGCACCGGGGTGCTGTACTCCGGCGACGTGGTCTACGACGGCTCCCTCATCGACAACCTGCCCGACTCCGACCTTGCCTCCTACCGGCGGAGCATGGAACTCCTCGCGCAGCTGGACGTGTCCGTCGTCCACCCGGGCCACGGGCACAGCTTCAACCGGACCCGGCTTCGCGAGCTGGCGGGTGCGTATCTGCGCGGCACTGCCGCAAGCCACTAGACGGCTCCGGGGGCCCGTCCGCCGTACCGGCTTCGCCGCCGATTCAATACTCAGAGGGGGCAGTTGATGGCATTTTTGCCAGGGCCTGGGCATGTCCGGGGGTGCTGGCTCTGGCCGTGGCACTCGGCGCAGCAGGCTGTCAGGCGGCCGGCAACGGACCGAGCGGCGGCAGCAGCACGGCGCAGTCCGCCATCGCCGCGGCAACGGTGACCGCGCCCGGCCGCCAGACCGGCCCCGCGCCCTCCCAGCCCCGGCTCTCCGGCGTCCGCACCGCGAGCCTGAGCACGCCGCCGCAGCCCTTCGGACTGGTCTACGCCCACCCTCGGGTCCATCCCCACCGGCGGCTTCCCCCGCGAGTTCGCCCTCAGCCCGGACGGGGCCACCCTGCTCGTCTCCGACTTCAGCTCGAACCAGATCCAGGCGGTCAGCACCAGCACCCTGCCCTGAGGCCGCCCGGACCGTCGTGGGGGTCCGGGGCGCCTTTATCTTTTCCCTTCACCCGCCGGGTAGAGGTCCGCCGAGGCCTCGGACGGCTGGGAGCAGGTGAGAGGCATGAGGTACTACGGGCACGGGAGGCACCTCGGCGGCTGGGTGTGGATCTTCCCGGGGATCACGATGGTGCTGTTCTGGGCGGTGCTGCTGGCGCTGATCGTGCTGCTGTGGCGGATGGTGGCCAGGCACTCCAGGCAGGTGCCGGGGCGGAGCGGCGGACAGCTCGGCTGGGGGCCGCCGCCCGGCCCGGGGGCGCAACCGGGGGCGGGCACGCCGGAGCAGGTGCTCGCCGACCGGCTGGCCCGGGGTGAGATCGACACCGACGAGTACCAGCGCAGACTGGACGCCCTGCACGGCGGGCGACCACCTGCCTGAGCCGCGACCGCCCGCCGCACCCGTCCGGTGCGGCGGGCGGTGCCGTCCGGTCGGTGCCGGTGCGCTAGCCGGCGTCGCCGTCCGCGGCCGCGCGGGGGTCCCGGCGGCTCCAGCCGGGTATGTCCTCACAGGCCTGCCGCCAGGACGCCGGGAGCGCGTCCGTCCCGGTGCGCGCCGCGACGATCCCGCCGGCGATCGCACAGGTGGTGTCCCGGTCGCCCCAGCCGCCGACGGTCTGCCACAGGGTCTCGGTGAGGTCGTCGAGGTGCCCGGCGGCGGACCACACCGCGAACGGCACCGTGTCCGGTGCCGAGATCCGCGCCCCCGAGCCCAGCACCGCCGCCGCATGGCGCACCGAGGTCTCCCCGGGCAGGCTCGCGGCCACCAGCAGCCCGGAGCGCACGTTGCTCTCCGGCACCCGGGCGGCGACCGCGCGGAGGAACCCGGAGCGCGGCGCGGCGTCCTGTCCCCGGCCGGAGGCGGCCAGCGCGGCGGCCACGGCCACGGCCACGGCGCCCGCGGCGGCCTCGGGTGGGCATGGGTGGTGAGCGCGGAGAGCCGGGCCTGCTCGGCCGCGGCGGCCGGGTCGTCCTGGAACCAGGCCCCCAGCGGCGCCACCCGCATCGCGGCACCGTTGCCCCATGAGCCCTGCCCGCCGAACTGCTCCCCGGTGACCGCCCGCCAGTCCTCGCCCGCACCGATCCGGCGCAGCACCCCGTGCATGGACGGCCCGTAGCCGCGTGCCGGGTCCCGGGCGTACTCGGCGGCGAATTCCGTCGCCAGCAGGTCCGGGCGGACCTCCCCGTGCTCCGCCAGATGCGCGAACAGGACGAAGGCCATGGCGGAGTCGTCGGTCCACAGCCAGGGCGCGGGGCGCGCCTCCCGGGCGCCCCAGAGCTCCTCGGCCTTCTCCTGCGGGCGGATGAACCAGCCGTCGCCGAAGGCGTCACCCATCACCAGGCCGTCCAGGCTGGCATGCGCGCGGTGCGGGCTGTGCATGGGGGTCCCTTCCGTGGTCGGCCGGCGGTCACCTCATTGTCATGGCAGGGCGCCCGCCCGGGCGAGTGGATTCCGCTCCACCGCGCGGCAGTTGGACCGCCGGACTCGGTCAGCCGCCGGAGCCGAAGAGGCCGTCGCCGTCGAGCGGGGCGAAGAACCGGGCGACGTCCTGCTCGCCGACCCCGGCCAGGGTGGGCGGGTTCCAGCGCGGGCGGCGGTCCTTGTCCACGACCTGGGCGCGGATGCCCTCGACCAGATCGGGCGAGCGGAGGGCGGCGCAGGAGACCCGGTACTCCTGTTCCAGCACCTGCTCCAGCGAACCGAGGGCGCGGGCGCGGCGGCAGGCGGCCAGGGTGACCTTGAGCGAGGTCGGCGACCGGCCGAGGAGGGTGGCGGCCGCCTCCTTGGCGGCGGCGACCCCGGCGGCCTCCAGCCGCTCCAGGATCTCCTCGACGGTTTCCGCCGCGTAGCAGCTGTCGATCCACTCCCGCTGCTCGGCGAGTTCCCCGCCGGGGCCGGCCGGGTGTACCGGGCGAGCACCTCGGGCAGTTCGTCCGTGGCCAGGTCTGCGGCCAGGTCGGGCAGCAGCTCGGCCGGGACGAAGTGGTCGGCGAGGCCGCAGAGCAGCGCGTCCGCGGCGCCGATGGCGGCGCCGGTCAGCGCCAGATGGGTGCCGAGTTCGCCGGGCGCCCGGGAGAGCAGATACGTGCCGCCGACGTCGGGGACGAAGCCGATGCCGGTCTCGGGCATGGCGACGCGGGAGCGCTCGGTGACGATCCGGACGCTGCCGTGCGCGGAGATGCCGACGCCACCGCCCATCACGATGCCGTCCATCAGCGCCACATAGGGCTTGGGGTAGCGCGCGATCCGGGCGTTCAGCCGGTACTCGTCGGCCCAGAACGCCGCCGAGGCCGCGCCGCCGCCGGAGCTGACGTCCTGGTGGATGGCCCGGATGTCGCCGCCCGCGCACAGGCCGCGCTCACCGGCGCCGTCGATCACCACGGTCCGCACCGCAGGGTCGTGCTCCCACGCGGTCAGCGCCTGGTCGATCCGGGTCACCATGGCGTGGTTGAGCGCGTTGATGGCGCGGGGCCGGTTCAGCGTCAGCCGGGCCGCACGGCCTTCGGTGCGCCGCAGTACGCAGTCGTCGGTCACCGGGCTGCTCCGGTCGGCGGGTGGGCCACGGTCGGGCGCATGGTCTCGTCGGTCCTTCCAGGATCCAGAGCGGTCGAAGGTCGCGGACGATCTTCGCAGTGCCGTGGCTCAAGTATCCATCCGGGCCCCGGCCGCGAACCGGGCACCCGGGTCCGGTGATCAGTTCGCGGCCGGGATCACGGTTCCGGTACCGGCTCCCAACGGGGCGCGGGACTCCCCGGCCTGTCCGGCGTCACCGGGCGCCTGGCCCGTACCGTCGCCGACGGCCGGACCGTCACCGTGGACGGCGCGGCGCACTACCCCACCATGGAGCAGCCGGCGGCGTTCACGCGGGCGGTCGAGGAGTTCCTCCGGGCCCTGTCCCGGTAGCGGGCCCTGTCCTGGTAGCGGGAGCCGTCCCGGGAGCAGCACCGGCCTCGTCCTCGGCGGGCCGCTCGCGGTGAGCCGTCGCGGCGGCCCGGGCCGCGCCCAGGAAGTCGTCGACCAGCGCCCGCTGCACCCGCGCGGGGAAGGCCGACGGGTCGAACAGGGCCTGCACCACCAGCCCGTGCACCAGGGCCATGGCGGCCGCGGCCAGCCGGTCCGGGTCCGTCGCGGGCGGCAGTTCACCGGCGTCCACCGCCTGGAGCACGCAGTCGCGGAGCCTGCCCCGGGAGCGCCGGTAGCGCTCCGCCTGGGCCTCGGCCAGCCCCGGGTCGGCCAGCGACACGTCCCAGGAGCTCACCCAGACCCGGTTGTCGGCGGTGGCGTCGGGGGTGAGCGGGAGGATGTCCAGCAGGATCCGCCGCAGTTCGGCCAGGCCCGACAGCTGCCCGGCCGCCGTGCCGGCGACGCGGCGCTGCTGCTCCCGGCGCTGGTCCAGGATCTCCAGCGCGTGGGTCACCAGGGCATGCTTGGTGGGGAAGTAGTGGGTGAGCAGTCCGGTGCTGGCGCCCATCCGGGCCGCGACCGCGCGCAGCGTGAGACCGCCGAATCCGCTCTCCGCGAGCACCCCCCACACCGCCTCGGAGACATCGCGGCGGCGGGCTTCATGGTCTCCACGGGCTGGCGGCATGGCGCTACTCTACATACCAAACACTTGGTATGTACGTCCGCCGATACCGCCACCTGCTTGGAACGGAGCCCACCGTGTACTCGATACCGCTCACCGACGATGCCGACCTGCGCCCGCTGGAACCCTGGCAGGCCGCCGAGTTCCTGGAGCACATGGACCGTGCCCGCGCGCACATGGATCCGTGGATCCCGTTCGCCCGGCGCAGCACCGTCTGGAACTCGGCCCGCGCCAGCTCCAGCGGTAATGCCGACAAGCAGGCGGAGGACAGCGGCCGGATCGTCGGATCTGGCGCAGGGCCGACTGGTCGGCGGGGCGATGTTCGTCTCGTACAGCGCCGAGTCCGGGGTCGGCGAGATCGGCGTCTGGACCGAGCCGGACGGCGAGGGCCACGGTCTGGTGACCGCCGCCGTCCGCAGGCTGCTGGACTGGGGCTTCACCGAGCGCGGGCTTGCCCGGATCGAGTGGTGGAACACCACCCACAAACCCGCAGCCGGGCCGTCGCCCAGCGGGTGGGCATGAGCCTGGACGGGGTGCTGCGCAAGTACTACCCGCACAACGGGGTCAGGCACGACGAGGAGATCTGGTCGCTGCTGGCCGAGGAGTGGCAGGGCGCCTGACCCGGCCCCTGCCGGACGCCGCTGTGCGCCGCGCCCACCGCCGGCCCGGGCGCGGTCACCGCGTCGGTTCGGCCGCCTGCTGGTACTGGCTGAACCGCTCGACCAGGCCCTTCGGGGCTTCGTCGTCGAAGCACAGCACCAGGTTGTCGGCGGACTCGGCCGCCGCCGCCTCGCTGCGCGGGAACAGCGCCTGCTCGTAGGCGGCCAGGGCGGCCTCCGGGTCGTCCCGGTGGGCGGCGAGCGCGAGACCGAGCTCGGCACCGTCCAGCATGGCGAGGTTGGCCCCTCCCCCGCGAACGGGGACATCAGATGGGCGGCGTCGCCGAGCAGGGTGACCCCGGGGACCCGCTCCCAGCGGTGGCCCCCGGCAGCGCGTGGATCGGCCGCGGGTCAGCCCGCTGTCGGCCCCGTCGACCAGCGCGCGCAGGCCCGGGGCCCAGTCGGAGAAGTGCCGCAGCAGCGCGGCCTTGGCGGTCCCGGTGTCGTCCAGGCCCATGGTCGCGGACCAGTCCTCGGGCACCGCCAGCGCGGTGTAGACGTGCAGGCTGCCGTCCGGTTCGCGGTGGGCGAGGAAGCCCTTGCCCGGGCCGAGGGCCATGAACATCCCGCCACCGATCAGGGCCGCCGCCCGGGGTGGCGGGTGTCGGCGTCCCGCAGGTCGAACTCGACGAAGGACAGGCCGGTGTAGTCCGGCCGGGCGTCGGAGACCAGCGGCCTGATCCGGGACCAGGCGCCGTCCGCGCCGATCAGCAGGCCGGTGCTGAACCGGGTGCCGTCGGCGAGCTCCAGCTCATGGCGGCCGTCGCCGAGCGGCCGGGCTGCGGTGACCTTGGCGCCCCAGCGCACCGTGCCCTCGGGCAGCGAGTCGAGCAGCAGCGCGCGCAGCAGGCCCGCTCGACCTCGGGACGGCCGCCGTCGCCCTCGTCCTCCTCGGCCAGATGCAGCACCGCGTCCCGGTCCAGGACCCGCATGGCCTGGCCACCCTGGTGGATGAGCGCCCGGAACCCGTCGTACAGGCCTGCGGCACGCAGGGCGGTCTGGCCCGACTCCTCGTGGATGTCCAGCATTCCGCCCTGCTCCCGGGCGGTGGCGGAGGCGTCGAGGTCGTAGACGACCGCGTCGATGCCGTTGACGTGCAGCACCCGGGCGAGGGTGAGCCCGCCGAGTCCGGCGCCGACGATGGTGATGGGGTGGTGGGTGGTCATGATGTGGCTCCCGTCGGTCGGGGGTGGGCGATGTCGGGGTGGGCGATGTCGGGTGGGCGGCGTCGGAGTGAACGGCGTCGCGGTGGGCGTGTTCGGGGGGGGCGGTGTTCGGGGCCGGGCGGTGTTCGGGGCCGGGCGGTGTTCGGGGCCGGGATCAGCTCCCGGTGTCGGGCTCGGGTGCGGCCAGGACTCCGCTGATCAGCGCCTGGAAGCCCCAGGCCAGCCGGGCCTGGCCGGTACCGCCGAGCAGTACCCCGCCCAGCCCGGCGATATGCGGGTGCCGCTCCCGCGAGGTGTCGCGCAGTGCCCGGGCCAGCGCGTCCAGCTCCTCCTGGGCGCCGCCGCTCTGGCCGCGGGTGGACTGCTCGGCCGCGGTGGCGGTGGCGTACTGGAGCAGCAGGTCCAGCGCCCAGGCGGCGCGGGCGGGCGGCAGCCCGCCCTCGTCCAGCAGCCCGAGCACCGCCTCGACCAGGTCGAGGTAGTGCTCGCCGAAGGGACGGGCCACCAGCGCCGCCCGGGCCAGGGCCGGGTGTGCGAACAGCACCTCGATGTACGAGTGGAGGATCCGGGTGAGCCGGTCGCGCCAGTCCCCCGGGGCACGGGCGGGGCCGAGGTCGACCTCGCCGAGCAGCCGGTCGAGCACTGCCGCATGCAGCTCCGCGGTGTTGCGGACATAGACGTAGAGCGAGGCCGGGCCGGTGTCGAGCTCCTGCGCGAGGCGGCGCATGGTGACCCGCTCCAGCCCTTCGGCCCGCATCAGCCCGACCGCGATGCCGACGATGCCCTCCCGGGTCAGCGGCGGCTTGGCGGGCTCGCGGCGGCTTCGGGGGATTCCGGCGGACGCTGTCATATCTCCACCGTAACGAACATGTTCGTTACGAACAAGTTCGTTCGGCCTGGGCCGGTCCTGCCGATCGGGCGGGCGGTGCAGCGGCCGGGTTCGCTCGGCCCAGGCGGTCAGCGGTGGCCCGGCCAGCCCCAGCAGGGCCAGGAACACGCCGAGCAGCAGCCAGCCGCCCTGCCCGAGGCCCAGGCAGACGGTGGTCAGCACGATCGGGGCGATGGCCTGCCCGGCGTCGGAGCCGAGGCCGAGCAGGCCCTGGTACTGCCCCAGCGCGTGGTCCGGCGCCAGGCCGAAGCCCAGCGAGAACCCCGCGGAGTTCTGCCACACCTGTCCGGTGCTGTGCACGGCCACCGCGAGCACCAGCAGCGCGGGCGCGCCCCAGGCCGGGACGTCGGCGGTCAGCGCCATCAGCGGGCAGCCGGCCAGAAAGAACAGCCCCGCCCAGCGGAAGGCCCGGCCGCCCTGGCTGTTGGTCTCCACCGAGGAGCCGATCCTGGTCTGGAGCAGCACGCACACGGCGGAGTTGACCGCGTAGACGACGGCCACGGTCCAGTGCGGGGCATGGGTGCGCAGCGAGATCCAGAGCGGCAGCAGCAGCGTGACCGCCTGCGACTGCATCCCCATCGCCCCGTTGACCACGGCGAAGAGGACGAACGGCCGGTCGCGCAGGGCGGCCGGCCGGCCGCCCTGCGCCGGACGCGGCAGCGCCGGGTAGTCCGGCACCCGCAGCAACAGCAGCGCGCAGCCCACATAACTCGCGGCATTGCCCAGGATCAGCGCGGTGTAGGCGGCGCGGGTTCCGGCCTGCACGGCCACCCCGGCGCCCAGGGTGCCCAGCACGACGCGCCGACATTGACCAGAGTGCGCAGCCGCGCCCGGAACGCAGCCGGACGCTCGCCGCCGACGCGGGCGATCAGCGCGCCGCGCGCCGCGTTGTTGGCGGACTCCGCCAGCAGGTCCAGGGTGGCGACCAGGGTGAACACCGGCCAGCTGTGGACGAGTACGAACCCGGCCATGGTCAGGGTCTGCACCACCAGGGTGGCCAGCATGACCCGGCGCGGCCCGTGGCGGTCGGCCAGCATCCCGGCGGGCACCCCGCCAGCAGCCCGACCAGCCCGGCGATGGTGAGTCCGGCGCCGACCTGGGCCGCGGGCAGGTGCACGACCAGCGTGAAGTAGAGCACCGCGGCGGTGTTGAACAGCCCGTTGCCGATCCGGTTGACGAAGCTGGAAAAGATCATCGCCCGCTGCGGTCCCGGCTCCGGCAGCACGCCGGATATTCGCCGTCCGAGCCGCGCGCGACCATGCGGTGCAGGCTAGCAGCGGGCCGTTCGCCGGTCGGCGGCTACGCGGTCGGCGGCTGTGCGGTCGGCGACAGCCAGGCGGTCAGTGGCGGCCCCAGCGCCGCTGTTCGGCCATCCGGCGGCGGATCACCAGCAGGTCGACCACCGCGACCACGGCGCACAGCGCGCAGACCACCGCCACCGCGAGGTTCACCCCGCGGTCCAGCTGCGGACCCTTCGCGGCCAGCAGGGCGAAGGCCACCGCGCCCATGACCATCAGCGGCCCGAAGACCGCCGCCAGCAGCCTGCGGGCACGCAGATCGCTGCGGGCCCACTGCGGCTCGGAGCCGTCGTGACGCCAGCGCCTGGCCACGCTCCGCGCGTGCCGGTCGGCCGACCAGCCGTGCAGCCGCTGCCACATGAGGTGCCCTGAACTGGGCGGATAGGACATCTTCCGGCCTCCTTCCCGGCGTCCTGCCCCCGTCTCCCTCCATTGTCGTTCCCCGGCCCCATTGTCGTTCCCGGCCGCGGTTCGCTCCGGTCGAGGGCCGTCCTCAGCCGCCTTGCCCGGGCTCAGCCCTTCCCCGGCTCAGCCCTGGCCACCAGCGGTGACCAGGCCGGATTCGTAGGCGAAGACCACCAGCTGGGCGCGGTCGCGGGCGGCCAGCTTGGTCATCGCGTGGGAGACATGGGTCTTGGCGGTGGCCGGACTGATCACCAGCGCGGCGGCGATCTCGTCGTTGCTGAGGCCGCCCGCGACCCGCGCCACCACCTCCCTTTCGCGCTCGGTGAGCAGCGCGATCCGGGCTGCTCCGGGTGGCGCGCGGGGCGGCGGGAGAACTCGGAGATCAGCCTGCGGGTGATCCGGGGCGCGATCAGGGCGTCGCCCTGGGCGACCACGTGCACGGCCGCGCGCAGGTCCGCCGGCTCCAGGTCCTTCAGCAGGAATCCGCTGGCCCCGGCCCGCAGCGCGCCGTGGACGTATTCGTCCAGTTCGAAGGTGGTGACCACGATGATCCTGGTGCCGGCCAGTTCCGGGTCCGCGCAGATCGACGCGGTCGCCCGGATGCCGTCGAGCCGGGGCATCCGGACATCCATCAGCACGATGTCCGGATGCAGCCGCCGGGCCAGTCCGACGGCCTGTTCGCCGTCGGAGGCCTCGCCGACCACCTCGATCGCCGGATCCCGGGCCAGCAGGGCCCGGAATCCGGCGCGGACCAGTGCCTGGTCGTCGGCCAGCAGCACGCTGACGGTCATGGTTCCTCCATCGGGAGCCTGGCGGTGACCCGGAAGCCGCCTTCGGGCAGCGGTCCGGCCTGGGCCGAGCCGCCCAGGGACTCGGCCCGCTCGCGGATGCCGACCAGCCCGAAGCCGGGACTGCCGGTCGGCGTGGGTGCCGGGAGCGGGCCGTCGTTGCTGATCCGCAGCAGCAACGACGGTCCGTCGCGCCGCAGTTCGACCAGCGCCCGGGAGCCGGCGGCATGGCGCAGCACATTGGTCAGCGACTCCTGGACGATGCGGTAGACCGTCAGTTGCAGCAGCGCGGGCAGCCGCCGCAGCGTCGCGTCCAGCCCGGGATCGGCCTGGAGCAGTACCTCCAGGCCGCTGCCGCGGAGCTGGTCGAGGAGTTCCGCGAGCTGCTCCAGGCCGGGCTGGGGACGTCGGGCGGCCGCATCCGCACCCCCGCGCCGCTGCCGCCGGTAACACCGCCGCCGGTGCCGCCGGTGCCGCGCAACAGGTCGAGGGGCGGCGCGCAGTTCGGGCATCGCCTGCCGGGCGCCTCGCGCACATTGGCCATGGCCTCCCGGGACTCCTCGGGGCTGTCGTCCAGCACGTCCAGCGCCACGCCGCTCTGCACCAGCACCACCGAGAGGGTGTGCGCCAGCACGTCGTGCAACTCGCGGCGATCCGCAGGCGTTCCTCGGCGAGCCGCCGCCCGAGGCGTTCCTCGGCGGTGGCGGCGGTCTGCCGCAGCCGCTCCTCGTGCTCGGTCCGGCGGCGCAGGGCGGAGGCACCGAGCGCCGCGCTGGCCGCCATGCCGAGCGGAGGCATGGTCAACGGCAGTGCGTACCAGGCCAGTTGCTGTGGTGGCAGGGCGGGCACCAGCCAGCCGAGAGGGCCAGCAGCAGCCCCAGGGCGAAGCCGGAGCGTTCCCGGCCGTAGGCCGCGAGTGCGTAGCAGCCGACGAAGAGCAGCACCCCGGGGCAAGCCCGGGTAGCCGACCGCGTGGTAGACCGCGCAGCCGAGCAGGCAGCCCAGTGCCGCTAGGAGGGGCCGGGAACGGCGCCACAGCAGCGGCGCGGCGGCGGCCAGCGTCAGCGGGTAGGCCCAGCCCTGCGGGGGGAGGTGCCGGTGGCGAAGCGGATCTCGGTCCACACGCCGAGGCAGGCGAACAGTGCGACGCCGGCGACCAGCAGTGCGGCGCGGCGCCCTCGGGGGTCGCGGCCGGGAGCGGCCCGCGCCGCCCGCGCGGCCGACCGCGGCCGCCGCGCGTTCCCGGCCTGCTCCGCGGCCTGTTCCGCGGCGGTGTGTTCCACAGCTCCGTGTGCCACAGCGGCAGCGTACGCGGCGGCGGGCTGCCGGCGGCGCGGGCTCATCCGGTGTCGCCGCCGACCGCGGGCCTGGTCCGGCGGCCGCCGGACCGTGCGGCCCGCGCGGGGCGGCGCGGCCAGGGCCGGCGGGGCCAGCGCGGCCAGGCCGCCGAGCAGCAGCGTCCAGGCGCCGAGTACCGCGGCGTCGCCCCAGCCGGGGGCGTGCCCGGCGGCGACGCTCCAGCCCAGGTCGGCGAGACGGTAGCTGGGCAGCAGATGGGCGACCCGCAGCAGGGAGGCGGACAGCCGGGCCGGGGCACCCACAGCCCGCCCGTCGCCGAGACCGCCATGTACAGCGCGTAGCTGAGCGGGAAGGCGGCCTCCGCACCGACGGCGTAGCCGATGGCGGTGCCGAGCAGCGCGAACGGCAGGCTTCCGGTCCACAGCAGAGCCGCCAGCGCCGCCCACTGCCACAGCGCCAGCCGGACATCCTCGGCCAGCGCGGCGGTGAGGCAGACCAGGGCGATCGCGGGCAGGGCGACCAGCATCCCGGCGGCGAGTTTGCAGAGCAGCACCTGGCGGGCGTTCAGCGGCAGGGCGCGCAGCTGCTCGGCCCAGCCGGTGGTGCGCTCCTGCGAGATCCGCGGGCCGGTCGCGGACAGCACACCCCAGATCGCGCCGTAGGCGGCCATCGCGACCATGATCTCGACGGTTCCGGGCAGTTGTCCCGGGGTGCTCGGCCCGCCGCCGAACAGCGAGGCGAAGAGCAGGTAGAAGCCGATCGGGGCCCCACGGCCAGTGCCAGGTACTTCGGGTCGCGCAGCATCCGGACGCATTCCAGGCGCAGGTAGTAACCGGTGCCGACCATGATCACTCCTCGGTGGCGGTGGCGGCGGTGGCGGCGGTGGCGGTGAGGTGCAGGAAGGAGTCGTCCAGGCTGGGCGGGTGACGCTGAGGCCGCGCCAGTCCAGTGCGGTGGCGGCGAGGGCGCGAACGGTGGCGTCGGCGTCGGGGGTGCGCAGGACGACCTCGTCGCCGTGGAGCTCCACCCCGCCGGCGCCGAGCCAGCCGGGCTCCGGCGGCGCGGTCGGCCGGTCGGCCCCGGACAGCCGGAAGCGCACGGTGGCTCCCCCGGCCAGGCGCGGACCCGGTCCGGGGTGCCGTCGGCCACGATCCCGCCCCGGGCCATGACCACCACCCGGTCGGCGTTGTGCTCGACCTCGTCCAGGTAGTGGGTGGCGAAGGCGACGGTGCGGCCGGTCTGCGCATAGCCACGGATGGCGCTCCAGAACTCGCGCCGGCCCCGGACGTCCAGGGCGCGGGTGGGCTCGTCCAGCACCAGGATGTCCGGGTTGCCGACGGCGACCAGGGCGAACTTCAGCCGCTGGGTCTGGCCGCCGGAGAGCCGGTCGGCCCGGCGGCGGGAGAGCGCCGTAAGCCCGGCCAGCTCCAGCGCCGCGGCCACCGGCAGCGGTCGCGGGTACAGCCGGTGCCCGAGCCCGACGAGTTCGCCGACGGTGACCCCGGGCATCACCCCGCAGTCCTGGAGCATGGCGGCGATCAGGCCCCGGGCGACCGCGGCCCGCGGCGGCAGCCCGGCGACCGCGACCCGGCCCGAGTCCGGCTCGGCCAGGCCGAGCAGCATGCCGACGGTGGTCGACTTGCCCGCGCCGTTCGGGCCGAGCAGCGCCAGGGTGCAGCCCCGGGGCACCTCCAGGTCGATCCCACGCACGGCGTGGACCGGCCCGTAGCGCTTGTGCACCCCGCGCAGGGCGAGCGCCGGGGCCGGCTGGGTGCTGGTTGCTGTGTCCATACCGCTGATACTGCGCCCCCTCCCCGGCCGCCGCGTCGGCCCGGCGATGCGATCCGCGCGCCCACACCTACCCACCGGATGTAGTCACGGCCGTCCCGACCGCCGGCCCGAACGCCTCACTTCGAGAGCACCGACGCTTCATGAGAGTCCACTTGCACAAAGAATGCGAGCTCTCTATATTAATGAGAGTCAGCTCTCACGAACTTGCACCAAGGAGCCCTGCCATGAGCACCCCGACCCTTCCCAGCACCGCCCGCACCGTCGACACGGCCGCCGGGGCGGCCATCACCTTCCAGGAGTACGGCAGCGCCACCGGCGACGGCTCCGTGCTGTACCTGCACGGCGGCGCCGGGCCGCGGACCATGACCGGCATCGCGACCGCGCTCGCCGAGCACGTCCACGGCATCGTGCCCGACCCACCCCGGCTTCGACGGCACGCCGCGGCCGGAGCACCTCGACACACGTCGCCGACCTCGCCGAGGCCTATCTGGACCTGCTCGACGAGCTCGACCTGACCGGGTTGATGCTGCTGGGCAACTCCATCGGCGGCTGGATCGCCGCGGAGATGGCGCTGCGGGACACCGCGGCCGGATAGCCGCCCTGGTCCTCGTCAACGCGGTCGGCATCCTGGCGCAGGGCCCCCGAGCAGGTGATCGATGTCCGGGGCATGGCGCCCGGCGAGATCGGCGGCCTCTCCTGGGCCAGTGACGCCTTCCGACCCGACTTCTCCGCCCTCCCCGAGGAGCAGCGGGCCGTCATGGCCGCCAACCAGCGGGCCCTGGCGACCTACGCGGGCGCCGAGTTCACCCACGACCCGAAGCTGCGCCGCCGACTGCACCGCATCACCGTTCCGGCACTGGTCGTCTGGGGCGAGCAGGACGGCATCGCCCCGCTCGGCTACGGCCAGGAGTGGGCGGCCGCCGCTCCCGGACGGCCACTTCGTGCCGGTGCCGGACGCCGGCCACTTCCCGCACATCGAGCAGTTGGCCGCCACCCTCGGCGCCATCGGCAGCTTCGCCGACACCGTCGTACGGCCGGGCCAGGCCTGAGCCACGGACGCTGCGGCTGCCGGGCGGCGCACGCCGTGGTGCGAGTACCCTCGCATGACTGGAGCCTCTCGCCACAGTAGCCGCAGCCTGAAAGCCGCAGGCCGACAGCCGCAACAGTTCGAAAGGTGAACCGATGACATCGCCGACCACAAGCGGCCGTGCCAACCAGAAGCTGCGCACCCGCAATGCCATCGTGCAGGCCGCGGCCGAGCTCAGCCGCACCGGCCGCGAGGTCACCATGCCGGAGATCGCCAGGGCGGCCCTGGTCTCGGAGGCCACGGCCTACCGCTACTTCCCGGATCTGGCCGGCCTGCTCCGGGAGGCGATCGCCGGGCAGCTGCCCACGCCGGAGCAGGCGCTGGCCTCGGTCGCCGGCTCGGACGACGCGGTGGAGCGGGTCGCGGCGGTGACCGAGTTCCTGCTGCGGCACGTCCTGGCCCGGCAGGGGGTGGTCCGCGCCATGATCGCGGCGACCGTCACCCGGCCGGGCGGCGCCGCCGACCGCCCCGGCCTGCGCTTCGGCCTGATCGACCACGCGCTGGCCCCGCTCGCCCGCCGTCCCGTCGCCCCGGGCAGCGACCAGGCCCGTGCCCTGGAGCAGCTGAACCGCGATCTCGCGGTCGTCATCAGCGCCGAGGCGCTGTTCAACCTGACCGATCTGTACGGCCTGGACGCCGAGGAGGCCATCACCAGCATCGTGCACACCGCGACGACGCTCACCAGGGCCACCGTTCAGGGGCATTCCGTCTACGAAGACGCCGTGCGGGATTTGTGAAGGGGTTCTGAAGATCCATCAAGATCCGCTGATATCCGGTCAAGACTTGAAAGGCATCAAATAGGGTAAGCGGAGTCGCTCCCGCCACTTCTGCGCGGCGTAGCCCCTCGAAGGAGCCCCCGCACCCATGTTCCATCTGACTGGTTGTCATGTCCGCAACACCCATTGCGCCCACTGCGCCGATGGAGTAAGGCCGACCGACGCGGCCGACGGCGCTACGCGGCAGGGCCGGTGAAGTTCTCCCTGCGGTCCTCGCGGCCGCCCCGGCAGACGGTGGCAGCCGCAGACCCCCCGGCCAGCTGCCGCCGCCAACTGAGCCGCCCACAGCCCTTGCTGACGATGCCTTACTACAACTTCAGCCGCCGGGCCGGAGGAGGTCGCGCTGTTGCGGGCCAGCCTGGCGGTGGTCGGACCATGGCGGGCGAGATGACCGCCTACTTCTACGCCATCCTGTTCACCCGCTACCCCCAGGTCCGCCGCTGTTCCCGGAAACATGGACGTGCAGCGGGACCGGCTGCTCCGCGGTCTGCTGCGGATCGTGGACCTGGTCGACGACCGGAGAACCTGGTGCGGTTCTGCACCCGGCTGGGGCGCGACCACCGCAAGTTCGGTGCCCTGAACGACCACTACCCGGCCGTGGGCGCCTGTCTGCTGGACTCGCTCGCGCGCTTTGCCGGCCCTGCCTGGAGCCCGGAGCTGGCGGCCGTGTGGACCCGTGCCTACGGGCTGGTCGCCCAGGTGATGGCGCAGGGCGCCGACCACGACGCGCTGCTCGGACCGGCCGTCTGGCCCGCCGAGATCATCCACCATGTGCACCGGGGACGCGGCATCGCCGAGATCACTGTGCGGCCGCAGAGCCCCTACCCCTACCTGGCCGGGCAGTACGCGAGCGTGGAGACCCCCTGGGAGCCCAAGGCCTGGCGTTACTACTCGCCCTCGCACGCCCCCCGCGCCGACTCCACCCTCACCTTCCATGTCCGCGCCGTGACCGGCGGCCGGGTCAGCACCGCGCTGGTCCACCACGCCCGGGTGGGCGACATGATCCGGCTGGGACCGGCCCAGGGCGACATGACGCTGGACCCCACCACCGACCGCAACCTGCTCTGCGTGGCCGGCGGCACCGGCCTGGCGCCGATCCAGGCGCTGGTCGAACAGGCCGCGCGCAGCGGCATGGAACGCTTCACGGACGTGTTCATCGGCGCGCGCACGGCGGACGAACTCTACGGACTGGACGACATGCTCAGATTGTCCCAACGCCACCACTGGCTCTCGGTGCGCGCCGCGGTCTCACACGAGCGCATACCCGGGCTGGAGGGCAACCTGCCCGAGATCCTGCGCGACTTCGGGCCGTGGTACCGGCACGAGGCGTTCCTGTCGGGGCCGGTGGAGATGGTCACCCAGGCCGCGAGCGTGCTGCTGCGCCAGGGTGTGACACCGTCGCGGATCCACCACGACCCCTTCGACGTGCCCGCGCTGGAGGCCGCGCTGCTGCCCCGGCGCTTCGAGGCGGAGGCCCGCGCGCTGTGACTCCCCCGGACCCCCGCATGTTCCGTGCCGCCCGCCGGGCGCTGCTCCGCCGACAGCTGCCGGAGGAGACCGGGCCGGTGACGCCGCCGTCCCAGTGCCCGTACCCGGCCGTGGGGACAGCAACGGGAGCGCGCCATCCGGCCGCGACCACGCCGGTGGCCGCGCCCGCGCCCGAGGCCGTGCTGGCCCAGGCCGAGACGTTCATCCGCCAGTTCGCGCTGGAGAACCCCGCCGTGACCGACCCGGAGCAGCGGCTGCGCGAGGTCCGCGCCTCGATCGAGGCCTACGGCAGTTACGAGCACACCCCGCAGGAACTGGTCTTCGGCGCACGCGCCGCCTGGCGCAACTCCGCGCGCTGCATCGGCCGGCTGTACTGGAACAACCTCACGGTGCGGGACCTGCGGCACCTGGACCACCCCGACATCGCCGCCCAGTGCGTCGAGCACCTGCGCATGGCCTCCAACGGCGGCCGGATCAGGCCCGTCATCAGCGTCTTCGCCCCGGACCGCCCCGGGCGTCCGGCGCCGCGGCTGCTGGGCGAACAGCTGGTCCGCTACGCGGACGACCCCCGCAGCGCCGAACGCGCGCGGCTGGCGCGGGAGCTGGGATGGCGCGGCGGCAGGGAGGAGTTCGCCGTGCTGCCGCTGCTGGTGCAGTCCGCGCCGGACCGGGACCCGGAGTTCTACGAGCTGCCCCCGGACGCGGTGCTCCAGGTGCCGCTCACGCATCCGGCACACCCCGGCTTCGCCCAGCTGGGCCTGCGCTGGTACGCGGTGCCCGCGGTGTCGGACATGACCCTGGAGATCGGCGGCATCAGCTATCCGGCCGCCCCGTTCAACGGCTGGTACATGGGGACGGAGATCGGCTCGCGCAATCTCGGCGACACCGACCGCTACAACCTGCTGCCGACCGTGGCCCGGCTGTTCGATCTGGACACCAGCAGCGAGCGGACGCTGTGGCGGGACCGCGCGCTGGTCGAGCTGAACCTCGCGGTACTGCACTCCTTCGAGGCGGCCGGGGTGACCATGGCCGACCACCACACCGAGTCGGCCCGGTTCCTCTCCCACATCGACCGCGAGCAGCGGCACGGGCGGCCGGTGCCCACGGACTGGAGCTGGATCGTCCCGCCGCTGTCCGGATCGGCGACGCCGGTCTTCCACCGCTACTACGACCTGCCCGACGACCAGCTGCGCCCCGCCTTCCTGCACCGCTCCGCCCCCTGGGACCCGGCCCCGCGCGCCGCCCCCGGCCTGGCCTTCTGAGCCGGCGACCCGGGGGGTGCCGTACGGGTCGTTCATGTCCACCTGCGAGGATCTTCGTTCGGCCGCCACCGGGAGTGCTCCCGGCGGCGGCCGCCACGAAGCCGACCCGGTAGGAGACCATGAGCGCACCGACGTCCGATCAGCTCTCGGCGCCGCCCTGGCCGCAGCCACGGAAGCAGTCCCGGGGACCGGCCGCGGAGCGAATACCGGCGGCCGCTCCCGGCTCCGCCGCGCCGGTGGGCGCGATCGCGCTCTCGGTGGCCGGGCTGCTGCTGCTGGTCCTGATCGGCGCCGCGGCACCGAACGACCACACCCTGGACAGCCGGATGCCGCTGCTGGCGCTGCCGGCGCTGCCGGTCGGCGGGACGTCCACCTTTCTGACCCTGGCCGCGATAGCCGCGCAGGGGATCGGGCTGCTCGGACTGCTGCGCGCGGCCGCCCGGGGCTGGCGGCCGCCCACCCGGCGGCTGCTCGGGGCGGGCGCCGTCGGCGCCCTGCTGCTGTGCCTGGTGACCCCGGTCGGCTCGGCGGACGTGGCCAGCTACGCCGCCTACGGACGGATAGCCGCGCTCGGCGGCAGCCCCTATCTGACCGCCCCCGCCGACCTCGGCGGGGGTTACGCACGTCTGGTCAGCAGCAGCTGGCAGCACACCCCCTCGGTCTACGGGCCGCTCGCCACCTGGGTCCAGCAGCTGGCGGCGACCATCGGCGGGGACCGTCCGATGCTGACCATCTGGCTGCTGATGCTGGCCAACGCGGCGGTGTACCTGCTCACCGGTCTGCTGCTGGTGCGCATCGCGCCCGACCGCACCCGGGCCGCGCTGCTGTGGGCGGCGAACCCGCTGCTGCTCGGACAGCTGGTGGGGGGCGGGCATCTGGACACCTATATGGCCCTGTTCGCCGCCTGCGCCGTCTATGTGGCGCTGCGGGCCAGGCATCTGTGGCACGAAGTGCTCATCGGGGTACTGCTGGGACTGACCTGCGGGGTGAAGATCAGCGCCGGGCTGCTGGCGGTCGGCCTGAGCTGGCCGCTGCTGCGGGCCCGGGACTGGCGGCGGCTTGGGGTGCGGGTGCCCGCCGCCGTGCTCACCCTGGTGGCCCTGTACGCCCCGGTCGGCCTGGGGGCGCTGGACCCCCTCTCCGACGCCTCGCAGATGGTCTCGGTGCCCTCGCTGTGGCAGCTGGTGCGCTGGGCCGGCCACTCCTTCCCGGGACCGGCCGTGACCGCCGAGCTGACCAGCGTCACCTGGCCGCTGCTGATGCTGCTGTTCGCCTGGCTGATCCACCGCGAGTTCACCCGGCGGCACGCCGGGAGCGCGCCGCCGGTACTGGTCGCCGCCTTCGCCCTGGCCCTCGGCTGGCTGCTGGCCGCGCCCTGGTGCATGCCCTGGTACGCGGCCCTGGCCTGGCCGCTGGCCGCACTGCTGCCGCGCGCCCGTACCGACGTCTGCCTGCTGCTGCTCACCCTCGCCCTGGCGCTGTGCCACAACACCGGCGGCCACGGCTGGAGCTGGTGAACAGCCCGCCCGCCCGCACCCCGGGCGGGCGGGCTCAGCTGCCGGGCCCGGCGGCGCGCTCCAGGCAGGCGAGCACCTCCTCGTCGGTGGTCTGGGTGAAGTCCTCGTAGAACTGCCCGACCCCGAAGAAGTCGAGCGGGGTGTGCACGGCCACCACCTCGTCGGCCGCGTCCCCGATCCGGGCGGCCACATCCCGGGGCCCCACCGGCACCGCGAGCAGCACCCGCTCCGCGCCCAGCCCACGGACGATCAGGCAGGCGGCGCGCGCACTCGCACCGGTGGCCACGCCGTCGTCGACCAGCACCGCCGTCCGTCCGCCGAGAGCGGCCCGCGGCCGCCCGCCCCGATAGCGGCGCGAGCGGCGCTCCAGCTCGGCCCGCTCCCGCTGCTCCACCTCGGCCAGCTCGGCCGCACTGGTGCGGGTCAGCCGCACCAGCGAGTCGTCCAGCACCCGCACCCCGCCCTCGCCGATGGCGCCCATGGCCAGCTCCGGCTGGGCCGGCGCGCCGAGCTTGCGCACCACCACCACGTCCAGCGGCACGCCCAGCACCGCCGCGACCTCCGCCGCCACCGGCACCCCGCCCCTGGGCAGTCCGAGGACGACCGCCGGCACGCCGCGCAGCGGCCACAGCCGTGCGGCCAGCCGCCGCCCCGCATCGGGACGATCGACGAAGTACATGAATCAGCCCCCGCCGCAGTCGGGACCGGTGGGGATGCGTTCCGGGTGCCCGGGCCAGGCCCGTTCGCGTTCCCCGCTCGCTTGAACTCCAACATACTCCGGTCGCCGGGGCCGTTCCCGGGGCCACCACGGGCCAGACCGCGCGGCTCCGGTCGCCGGGTCGGCGCACGCTCCGCCGTCCGGGTGAATTCAGGAGTGAACCATGTGGCGAACCACCGGCCCGGGCCCACCCGCAGCCTGTAGGGTCGCCTGCGGGACGGTCGGGGCGGGCTGCCGCTGCCGTCCCAGCGGATCGCCCCGCCCCTGGCTCGGACTCGCGGAAGAAGGTCGTCGTCATGTCCTCTGGGCTCGTGCAGCTCGCCCTCAGCAACGCTGACCGGGACGACATCATCTGGTACGTGATCATGGCCGCGGTCTTCATCGTCGGGGTCGTCTTCGCCTTCCGGAGCAACTGAACCGGTCCCCGCCCCGTCGCCCCGGCGCGCCACCCGCTCACCCGCTCACCGCGGGGCGCGCACGGGGCTCCTGCACGCCGGTCGTACCCCGAGCACGCCCCCCACCGCACCCTGCACGGCCGGGCCCATCCGGCCCGCGACGCCCTAGCATCGCCAGGGGGAACGGGCGCGACGGCTGGGGGCCGTCGCGTTCCAGGCGCAGCCGACGGCCGCCCGGAGCGGGCGGCGAACAGGGGGCGAGATGACATTTCTCAGCGATCTGGCCAATGCGGCCCGGCATCAACTACGCCACGGTCAGCGTGGCGAACAAGGACAACCTGGGCCTGCTGCGGCTCGCCGTGGTACCCGAGATCAGCTCCATCGTGCGGCGCCAGGCGGCGCTCCAGGCGCTGCACGACGAGAACCGCAGCGTCGACCTGATCGCCTACTGCGCCGCCGGGCCCACCGGCGACAGCGGATACCTGGCCTCCAGCGGGGTCAACATCCGCTCGTCCCACTCGGGCACACCGATCGACCGCGGCCTGCCGCAGACCTTCTATCTGCCGGCGGCCCCACCCGCCGGGCTGGCCGGCAACATCCGGGCGCAGGCCAACTACGCCTGGCTGGGCGCGAGCACGACCGGCCACACCACCACCCCCGATCCCGGCTCCGGGCTCGCGGCGGACCCGACCCGGGTCGCCTCGTACTTCGAGATCACCCTCCCGACCATCGGCCGCAAGATGGGGCTGCTGTCCGGCGGGCGCCTGTGCTACGACCCGTTCCACCACCGCTGCTTCATCTCGGAGCACTACGCGGTGCAGTACGAGCTGATCAACCTGCCCGCGGTGACGGCCCACGCCGTCTACAACCCGCTGCGGGCCGAGATCCACGCCTTCGATCTGGCCCGCGCCGCCGCCGTCGCGGCAGCGGCGGCGCCCGGCGCCCACGGGGTGGCCGCCCCGCAGCCGTGGTCCGATCTGTACGACAGCATCGTGGACCGCATCTACCAGAACCTGCTGTAGTCACCAACCAGCCTCCCAGAAATGTCAGTTGACTGATCATCAGCGGGGGCCGTCCGCCCGTGCCCGCACCGGGAGGACCTGCTCCCCGGCGCCGGGCTGACCGCGCCGGACGGCGGCCCCGCGCCCCGGCTGCGCGGCGGAACGGACGCCTGATCCACCGGCCCCGTGTCCGGCGATGTCCGCACCGTCTGCGAGAGTGGAGGCCCTGTCCCGTCGCCGTACCCAGGAGCACAGACCCGTTGTCCCAGCAGCACGAAGCACCGACCGGCCGCGACGGCCGCGGCGATCCCCTGCTCCCGGCCGAGCTGCGGTCCGGGCTGCGGTCCGACTGCGCGAGCTGCTTCGGGCTGTGCTGTGTGGCGCTGCCGTTCGCCCGTTCGGCCGACTTCGCGGTGGACAAGGGGGCCGGGCAGCCCTGCGGAAACCTGGGGCCGGACTTCGGCTGCGGGGTGCACGACCGGCTCCGGCAGGAGGGCTTCTCCGGCTGCACCGTCTTCGACTGCTTCGGGGCCGGACAGAAGGTCTCCCAGCTGACATTCGGCGGACACAGCTGGCGCGAGCGGCCGAAGAGCGCCCGCCGGATGTTCCAGGTCCTGCCGGTGATGCGGCACCTGCACGAACTGCTCTGGTATCTCGCCGAGGCGCTGGAACTGCCGCAGGCCCGCCCGCTGCACCGGGAGCTGCGCCGGACATTCGGCACGGTCGACCGGCTCACCCGGGGCAGCGCCGATTCCATCACCGGGATCGACATGCCGGCGGTACACCAGTCGGTCAGCGAACTACTGCTGCGTGCAAGCGAGTTGGCGCGGGCAGAGGTGCCGGGCCGGCGGCCCGACCACCGCGGCGCGGATCTGATCGGGGCCGCGCTCACCGGCGCCGACCTGCGTGGTGCGAGCCTGCGCGGCGCCCGGCTGATCGCCGCCGACCTGAGGAAGGCGGATCTGCGCCGGGCCGACCTGATCGGGGCCGACCTCCGGGACGCGGATCTCAGCGGGGCCGACCTCCGCGACTGCCTCTTCCTCACCCAGGCCCAACTCAACGCCGCCCGCGGCAGCGCGGCCACCTCACTGCCGTCGGCCCTCACCCGTCCCGCGCACTGGTAGCGGCTCGCGCGCCCCACTGGGCACCACCGCACCGACCTGGGCGAACCGGCGCCAGGGGTGGACAAACCAGCCGAAACCCCCGGCAACGCTTTGACAATGGCAGATCAAAATATCTGTCTTGAGCGTTGACTGCACACCGGCGAGATGCGTTCCTATGAGGCAGCAGTCCGTACCCCCCGAGCACATCCCCACGACCCGAGCGCCGGACCGGCGGACCGCCGGACCGCGCTCCACGGTCGAGCGCCTGAACACGGTCCGCGCGGTCTGATTCCAGGCTGCGCCTGGTAACGCGCACAGCACGCACCGCGCCACACCGCACCGCGCACAGTACCGACAGACGTCACCGCACTGGTACGGACACGCCGCCTCGTCATCCCGGCAGACGGGCTGATTCGGCGTACCCCGGCACGGAATTCCCCCGGAAGTCCCGGGGCAACGACGCACCACTCCAGAGAGAGGAAACTCGTTGCGCGCGAACAAGCCGGACGCCAGCCACAGCTGGCGCCGCATCACCGCGATCGTCACCCCGATCGCGCTCGCCGTGGGCGGAATGCTGGCCCTCACCCCCGTCTCGGCGCAGGCCCTGACCCCTGCCCAGAACGCCAACGCGAGCGCGGTGCACGCCGCCTGCCCGGCCACCGCCGCGCCCGGCAAGATGGCCTGCCAGGTGCTCAAGCGCACCGCGATCCACCCCGAGCTGCAGAACTCCTCACCCGCCCGCCATCCCCTCGGGCTACGGCTACGGACCCTCCCAGCTCCAGTCGGCCTACAACGTCGCCTCCGCCGCGTCCGCCGACGGCGGCAGTGCCACGGTCGCCCTGGTCGACGCCTACGACGACCCGACGGCCGCCAGCGACCTGGCCGCCTACCGGTCCGCCGCCGGGCTGCCCACCGCCAGCTTCAGCAAGGTGAACCAGAACGGGCAGGCCTCGCCGCTGCCCGCCGAGGCCCCGACCTCGGACGACTGGACCCTGGAGGAGTCGCTCGACCTGGACATGGTCTCCGCCATCTGCCCGAACTGCAAGATCGTTCTGGTCGAGGCGCAGGACGACTCCAGCGACGGCCTGTACGTCGCCGAGAACACCGCCGCCAGCCTGGCCGGCTACGTCTCCAACTCCTGGGGCGGCACCGAGGCGTCGACCGACACCAGCCTCGACTCCGAGTACTTCGACCACCCCGGCACCGTGATCACGGCCTCCGCCGGTGACTCCGGCTACGGCGTGATCTACCCGGCGACCTCGCCGTATGTGGTCTCCGTCGGCGGTACCAGCCTGAGCACCGCGTCCAACTCCCGCGGCTGGTCCGAGACCGTCTGGGGTTCGAGCTCCGGCGGCGAGGGCACCGGCTCCGGCTGCTCCGCCTACGAGCCCAAGCCCTCCTGGCAGACCGACACCGGCTGCACCTTCCGCACCGACAACGACGTCGCGGCCGACGCCGACCCGAGCACCGGTGTCGCGGTCTACGACACCTCCAACGGCAACGGCGGCTGGAACGAGGTCGGCGGCACCAGCGCCTCCTCCCCGATGATCGCCGCGATGTACGCGCTGGCGGGCAACGCCGGCAGCAACCCGGCCGAGGACATCTACCAGCACACCGGCAACCTGTACCCGGTCACCAGCGGCGCCGACGGCAGCTGCAGCCCGACCTACCTGTGCACCGCCGGCAGCGGCTACAACGGCCCGACCGGCAACGGCACCCGAACGGCCTGGCGGCCTTCGGCGGCGGCAGCACCACCGGTAACACGGTGACGGTGACCAACCCGGGCAGCCAGTCCGGCAAGGTCGGGACAGCGGTCTCGTTGCAGATCTCCGGATCCGACTCGGCCAGCGGACAGACCCTCACCTACTCCGCCACCGGCCTGCCCGCCGGGCTGTCCATCTCCAGCAGCGGCCTGATCTCCGGCACCCCGACCACCGCCGCGACCTCCTCGGTGACGGTCACCGCCAAGGACACCACCGGCGCCACCGGCAGCACCACCTTCAGCTGGACCGTCAGCGCCGCCACCGGCAACACGGTGACGGTGACCAGCCCCGGCAACCAGACCGGCACCGTCGGGAAGGCCGTCTCGCTGCAGATCTCCGGATCCGACTCGGCCAGCGGACAGACCCTCACCTACTCCGCCACCGGCCTGCCCGCCGGGCTGTCCATCTCCAGCAGCGGCCTGATCTCCGGCACCCCGACCACCGCCGCGACCTCCTCGGTGACGGTCACCGCCAAGGACACCACCGGCGCCACCGGCAGCACCACCTTCAGCTGGACCGTCAGCTCCTCCAGCAGCTGCGCCTCCCCCGGCAACAAGGTCGCCAACGGCACCTTCGCCAGCGGCGCGACCAGCTGGACCTCCAGCCCACGTCATCGGTGAGTGGGCGCCTCCGAGAACCCCTACACCGGCAACTACGACGCCTGGCTCGACGGCTACGGCACCTCGCACACCGACACGCTCTCCCAGTCGGTGACCATCCCGGCCAACTGCTCGGCCACGCTGAACCTGTGGCTGCACATCGACAGCGCGCAGACCGGGACCACCAACGGCTCCTTTACCGTCAGCGTCGGTGGCACCGTGATCGGCACCTACACCAACCTGAACGCGGCCACCGGCTACCAGGAGCACAGCTTCAACGTCTCGTCCTACGCGGGCAAGACGGTGACGCTGCTGTTCACCGGAGTCGAGACCAACAGCAACCAGACCAGCTACGTGGTCGGCGAGGTCGCCCTGAACGCCTCCTGACCCGACCCGGCCCTCCGGGCCACTGACAGTCCCGTGGGCCCCGCCGTGACGGCGGGGCCCACGGTCGTCCCGGCGGTGATCGTCCAACAGACAGCCGTGTGCGATTCGGACCGGCGAACCCTGTTCAGTACTAATGATGTGTGACATAGTACAGAGGTGATCGGGAATCGGAGCTGGGACGTCGTGGTCGTCGGCGCCGGGATGGTCGGCGCCGCCTGCGCCCACTACTGCACGGCCGCCGGGCTCTCGGTGGCCGTGGTCGACCGGGGCCCGGTGGCCGGCGGCACCACCGCGCGGGCGAGGGAAACCTCCTGGTGTCGGACAAGGAACCCGGGGCCGAGCTCGAACTCGCCCTGCTCTCAGTGCGGTTGTGGCGCGAGCTGGCCGCCGCGCTGCCCGGCCGGCTGGAGTACGAGGCCAAGGGCGGCCTGGTGGTGGCCTCCGCCGGCTCCGGCCTCCAGGCCCTGCGGACGCTGGCGGCCGGGCAGCGGGAGTACGGCGTCCACGCCGAGGAGGTGACCGCGCAGGCGCTCACCGAGCTCGAACCGGCGCTCGCCCCCGGACTCGCCGGCGGCATCCACTACCCCCAGGACGCCCAGGTACAGCCCGCCCTCGCCGCCGCGCAGCTGCTGCGCACGGCCCGGGAGGGCGGCGCGGAGCTGCTGCTCGGCACCGAGGTCACCGGGGTGCGGCTGGGACCGGACGGCGCGGTGCGCGGCCTGGACACCGACCGGGCCGGGGAGCTGCGCTGCCGGGCCGTGGTCAACGCCGCCGGGACCTGGGGCGGCCGGCTCGCCGGACTCGCCGGGTGGAACTGCCGGTGCTGCCCAGACGCGGTTTCGTGCTGGTGAACCGAGCCCCTGCCGCCGCTGGTCCGGCACAAGGTGTACGCCGCCGACTATGTCGCCGACGTGGCCAGCGGCTCGGCCGGGCTGCAGAGCTCGGCCGTGGTCGAGGGACGCTCGCCGGGCCGGTACTGGTCGGCGCGAGCCGGGAGCGGGTGGGCTTCGACCGCTCGCCCGCGCCGCAGGTGCTGCGGCGGCTCGCCGCACAGGCGGTCGCACTGTTCCCGGCGCTGGCCGGGGTGCGGGTGCTGCGCTCCTACCAGGGCTTCCGCCCCTATCTGCCGGACCATCTGCCCGCGATCGGCCCCGACCCTCGGGTCCCCGGACTGTTCCACGCCTGCGGCCACGAAGGGGCGGGCATCGGCCTGGCCCCCGCCACCGGCCTGCTGACCGCCCAGCTGCTGTCCGGGCGGCAGCCGGAGCTGGATCTCTCGCCCTTCCGCCCGGACCGGTTCCCGGAGCGCACGCCGGACCGTTCACCCGACAGGTCACCCGACCGTTCGCCGCACCGTTCCCCGCACCGTTCCCCGCATCGCACCGAGGAGGCCTCGTGAGCCGCGACCCGCTCGGCCTGGTCAGCGCCGACCCCGGACCGGGGTTCAGCTTCACTTTCGACGGCGAACCGGTCCCGGCGCTGCCCGGGCAGAGCATCGCCGCCGCGCTCTGGGCCTGCGGCCGCCAGTCCTGGCGCCGCACCCGCCGGACCGGCCGCCCGCGCGGGGTCTTCTGCGGGATGGGCGTCTGCTTCGACTGCCTGGTGGTCGTGGACGGCCGTCCCAACGTCCGGGCCTGCCTGGCCCCGGCCGAGCCCGGCCTGCGGGTCGACGGCCAGGAGGGGACCGGCCATGCCGAACTCCCCCGCTGACCCGGCCGGCACCGGCCTCGACGGCCTGGCCGGCCCCGACGATCTGACCGGCCTAGACGATCTGGCCGACCTGGCCGTGATCGGCGCCGGGCCGGCCGGTACGGCCGCCGTGAACGCCGCCGCCGACCTGGGCCTGAGCTGCGTGCTGCTGGACGCGGGCGCGCTCCCCGGCGGCCAGTTCTACCGGCAGCCCGCGCCGGGCCTGCGCGCGGCCGAGCCGCAGGCGCTGCACCACCACTGGCCGGTCTTCGCCGGACTGCTGCGACGGCTGGAGCGGCACCGCGCCGCCGGACGCGTGCGCTACCTGCCCGGCCACCATGTCTGGTCGGTCTCCGGCAGCGCCGGGCAGTGGCGGGTGCACGCGGTCGGCGGCCCCGAGGGCGACACCGCCCTCACCGTCCCGGCCCGCGCTGTGCTCTGCGCGACCGGCTCGCACGAACGCCAGCTGCCCTTCCCCGGCTGGACCCTGCCCGGGGTGGTCGGCGCCGGCGGGGCGCAGGCGATGCTCAAGTCCGGCCTGGTACTGCCCGGACGGCGGGTGGTGGTGGCCGGCAGCGGACCGCTGCTGCTGGCGGTGGCCGTCTCGCTGGCCCGGGCCGGGGCCGAGGTCCCGCTGGTGGCCGAGGCCTCCGGATACGCCGGGTACGCCCGCCGTCCCGGCGCCCTGGCCGCCAACCCAGGCAAGCTGGCCGAGGGCGCCGCACACGCCGCCTGGCTGCTGCGGCACCGGGTGCGCGTGCGCACCCGCAGCGCGGTGGTCGCCGCCCACGGCGGCGACCGGGTGGAGGCGGTCACCGTGGCCCGGCTCGACCGCGACTGGCGGCCCGTCCCCGGGACCGGCCGGACCGTCGCCTGCGACGCCCTCGCCGTGGGCCACGGCCTGCTGCCGCAGCTGGAGCTGGCGCTGGCGCTCGGCTGCCGGGTGCGCACCCTGCCGGACGGCAGCCCCGCCCTGGAAGTGGACGCCGGACAGCTGACCAGCGTCCCCGGGTTCTGGGCGGCCGGTGAGAGCACCGGCGTCGGTGGAGCCGAACTCGCACTGCTGGAAGGGGAACTGACTGCCCGTTCGGTAGCTTCGGCACTTGGCCGGGCGCAGCCCGGAGAGAACCCGGGACGCCTGCGCACCCTGCTGCGGCGCCGGGCCGCGCTGCGGGGCTTCGCCGAACTGATGGCCGAGCGGCACCGCCCCGGAGCGGGCTGGGCCGACTGGCTCAGCGCCGACACCGAGGTCTGCCGCTGCGAGGAGGTCACCGCCCAGGAGGTCCGCGAGGCCGTCGACGAGCTGGGCGCGGGCGACGTCCGCACCGTCAAACTGCTCACCCGCGCCGGGATGGGCTGGTGCCAGGGGCGGATGTGCGGCCCCGCAGTCGCCCGGCTGGCCGGCGGCGACAGCGACCCGGCCGGCACCCGCCCGCTCTCCTGCCCGGTGCCGATGGGCCTGCTCGCCCAGGGCGCCGACGACTGAACTTCCTGCCCGCACCCACCTGTCAGAATCCTTCCTGTCCGAGGAGCCCCTCCCGTGTCGCAATCCCCTTCCGACCACCGCGCCCAGCCCTGGCACGGGGTCATGGTCGCCACCGCGCTGGCCTTCCACGACGACCTCACGGTCGACTTCGACAGCTACGCCGCCCATGTCGGCCGACTGGTCCAGTCCGGCTGCGACGGCGTGGTGCCCAACGGCTCGCTGGGCGAGTCCAGACCCTGAACCGACGCCGAGCGGGCCCAGGTGCGCACCGCGGTGCAGGCCGCCGGGGACGGCGCCCGGGTGATGGCCGGGGTCTCCGCGTACGGCGCCGCCGAGGCCCGGCGCTGGACCGAGCAGGCGGCCGAGGCCGGCGCCGGATCGGTCCTGCTGCTGCCGCCCAACGCCTACCGGGCCGACCCGGAGGCGGTCCGCGCCCACTACACGGAGGTCGCCTCGGTGGGGCTGCCGGTGGTCGCCTACAACAACCCGCACGACACCCGGGTGGACCTCACCCCCGAGCTGCTCGCCGAACTGTACGCGGACGGCAGCATCGTGGCGGTCAAGGAGTTCAGCGGGGACGTCCGCCGCGCCTACCAGATCGCCGAACTGGCGCCCGGCCTGGACCTGTTGATCGGCGCCGACGACGTACTGCTGGAGCTCGCCACGGCGGGTGCGGTCGGCTGGGTCGCCGGCTACCCAACGCCCTGCCGGAGTCCTGTGTCGCGCTCTACCACGCGGCGACCGCGCTGGACCTGACTGCCGCACTGCCGCTCTACCGGGCGCTGCACCCGTTGCTGCGCTGGGACTCCAAGACCGAGTTCGTCCAGGCCATCAAGCTGTCGATGGACCTCGCCGGGCTGGGCGGGGGCCGCTGCCGCCCGCCGCGCCGCCCGCTCTCGCCCGAGCAGGACGACGCAGTCCGCGCCGCGACCGGGAAGGCCCTGGCCGACGGTCTCTGCTGAGCCCGCCTCCCCCGTTCACCGCCCGGCACCGCACATCAGGCACCGCACATCCAGCACCTCACATCCGGCAACGACGTCCGACACGACCGGGGCTTCCCGGAGGAAGCAGGATCACCATGCGCAGCCGACACGTCTACCACTCCGTCGACTCCCACACCCAGGGCATGCCCACCCGGGTGATCACCGGGGGATCGGCACCATCCCCGGCAGCACCATGGCGGAGCGGCGGAGCTACTTCATGGAGCACCTGGACCAGTTGCGCACCCTGCTGATGTGCGAGCCGCGCGGGCACGCCGCGATGAGCGGGGCGATCCTCCAGCCGCCGACCCGTCCCGACGCCGACTGGGGGGTGCTGTTCATCGAGGTCTCCGGCTGCCTGCCGATGTGCGGGCACGGCACCATCGGTGTCGCGACGGTGCTGGTGGAGACCGGGATGGTCGAGGTCGAGGAGCCGGTCACCACCGTCCGGCTGGACAACCCCCGCCGGGCTGGTGACCGTGCAGGTCGAGGTGGAGGACGGCGCCGCCCGCTCGGTGACCCTGCGCAATGTGCTGTCCTACTGCGAGCGGCTGGACGGCCGGGTGGAGGTCCCCGGCTACGGCTCGGTGCGCTACGACCTGGCCTACGGCGGCAACTTCTACGCCATCGTCGACCTGGACGACCTCGGCCTGCCGTTCGACCGCAAGGCCGGGCAGGAGATCCTCGGGGCCGGGCTGGCCACCATGGCCGCGATCAACTCGGCCGGGGAGCCGGTGCATCCCGAGGACGACCGGATCCGCGGGGTGCACCATGTCTACTTCACCGCGCCGGGATCGGACGGCAGGCACTCACGGCACGCGATGGCGATCCACCCCGGCTGGTTCGACCGATCCCCCTGCGGCACCGGCACCTCGGCCCGGATGGCCCAGCTGCACGCCCGCGGTGAACTGCCGCTGCACCGGGACTTCCGCAACGACTCCTTCCTCGGCACCTCCTTTGTCGGACGCCTGGTCGAGTCGGCCACGGTGGCGGGCCGCCCGGCGGTGGTGCCCACGGTCACCGGCCGGGCCTGGATCACCGGGACCGCCCAGTACCTGCTCGATCCGACCGACCCGTTCCCGCCGGGTTCGTCATGTAGCGGCGGGCCCTGCCCGGACCGCCCCGCACCCGGGCCGGTCCGAGTCGCGCCGCACAGCGGCTCCCGGACGGGGCCGCGGTGCGGCGCGATGGTGCAGGATGATGTCGCACACAAGGAGGAACCGTGACCGTCGAACCCCTGGCGTCGCTCAATCTGCCGCCCATGCAGGAGCGGCGCAGCCTGCGCGAGGACATCGCGCACGCGCTCCGGGCCGCCCTGGTGACCGGCGGCCTGCGCCCGGGCATCGTCTACTCGGCCCCGGCCCTGGCCGCCGAGTTCGGCGTGTCGGCGACGCCGGTGCGCGAGGCGATGCTCGACCTGGCCAAGGAGGGCCTGGTCGAGGTGGTCCGCAACAAAGGCTTCCGGATCATCGGCCTGACCGAGCAGGATCTGGACGACTTCACCGAGATCCGCGCGCTGATCGAGGTGCCGGCGACCGTGCAGGCGGCCCGCAGGGCCGACCCGGCGGCGCTGGAGCCGCTGCGGCCGGTCGCCCGGGAGATCGTGGTGGCGGCCAACGCCGGCGACCTGATCGGCTATGTCGAGGCGGACCGGCGCTTCCACCTGGGCCTGCTCGCTTTCACCGGCAACCGCCATCTGGTGGAGACGGTCCGCGACCTGCGTACCCGCTCCCGGCTGTACGGGCTGAACCACCTGGTCCAGGCGGGGCTGCTGGTGTCCTCGGCCGAGGAGCACGAGCGGCTGCTGGACCTGATGATCGCCAGGGATCTGACCGGGGTGGAGCGGGCGATCAGCGTTCATCTATGTGCGCTCGCTGTGGGCGGATCCCGGGCAGTGACCCGGGAGCCGCCCGCGGGCGGCTGTCTCACCCGGCCAGCAGCCGTCCCATCCACTCCTCGATCTCGTCCGGCTGCCGGGCAGCGCGGAGGACATCAGCCGGGCCCCGTCCTCGGTGATCACCAGGTCGTCCTCCACCCGGATGCCGATGCCGCGCAGTTCCGCAGGCAGGGTCAGGTCGTCGGGCTGGAAGTAGATCCCGGGTTCGACGGTCAGCACCTGCCCGGAGCACGCCGTCGGCGTAGTCCTCGGAGCGGCCCGGGCGCAGTCGTGGACGTCCAGGCCGAGCATGTGCCCGCTGCCGCACAGGGTGTAGCGGCGGTAGCGGCTGTCGTCGGGGCGCAGCGCCTGTTCCACGGAGCAGGGAGAGCAGGCCCCACTCGGCGAGCCCCTCGACGATCACCCGCATCGCGGCCCGGTGGAAGTCACGGAACCGGGCGCCGGGACGCAGCGCGTCGATGCCCGCCTGCTGCGCCGCGAGGGCGAGTTGGTAGACGTCGCGCTGGACCGGAGAGCGGCAGGGTCCGGGTGATGTCGGCGGTGTAGAGGGTGTCGGTCTCGACCCCGGCGTCGAGCAGCAGCAGGTCGCCCGGGTCCAGCGCGCCGTCGTTGCGGATCCAGTGCAGGACGCAGGCGTGCGCCCCGGAGGCGGCTATGGTCTCGTAGCCGAGGCCGTTGCCCTCGGCCCTGGCTCGCAGGCCGAAGACGCCCTCGATCCAGCGCTCGCCGCGGGGGTGCTTGAGTGCGGCGGGCAGGGCCCGGACCACGTCCTCGAACCCGGCGGTGGTGTGGTCGACGGCGCGCTGCAACTGCTCGACCTCCCAGGGGTCCTTGATCAGCCGCAGGGCGGACAGGGCGGCCGCGAACTCGGCGTCGGCGCCCGGGTCCTGGTGCGGGCGCACCAGGGCGTCGACGATCCGGTCCTCACCGCGCAGCACCCGGGTCGGGGCGGTGCCGGTGAGCACGGAGCCGAGCTGGTCCAGGTGGGCGCAGTCGATGCCGAGCAGTGCGGTGGACTCGGCCAGGGTGGGGCGGCGGCCGGACCAGAACTCGCCGTAGCGGCGGTCCAGGAGGAACTCGCCGGTGTCGCGGGGCGAGCGGGGGCGCAGGAAGAGCGTCTCCTGGTGGCCGCCGACGCCCGGCTCCAGCACCAGTACCGCGTCGGGGTCTGCTCCGCCGGTGAGGTGCGCATAGGCCGAGTTGGGGCGGAAGCGGAAGTCGACGTCGTTGGACCTGACCTTCATACCTCCGGCGGGGATCACCAGTCGCTCGCCCGGGTAGCGGGCGGCGAGGGCCGCCCGGCGGCGGGCGGCCCAGGGCGCGGCGGGCTGGGCGCGCAGATCGGGCAGGTCGCTCGGGCCCAGTGCTCGGCGATGAAGGCGGACAGCGCGGCGGAGACCGGCAGGTCGTGACTGGCCGCGCCGGGCTGCGTCGGGTGGGGCTCTGCCATCGTGGCTGTCTCCTTCTGGGCTGACCTTGACTGACCTGAGCTGATCTGCGGCTGACCTTGACTGACCTGGGCTGATCTGCGGCTGACCGGAGCCGACGGGGGCCGGCTCGGCCGGCAACCGGGCTCCGGGCACGACAGGATGACGGGGGTGCAGCTGCTTCACCGTCAAACGTGACATGTGCAATGGTACAGAGATCACGGAGGAGCGCCAGGGTTTCCCGACCCCGGGGTTTCCGGAGTGGCAGTCGGTCAGATCCCTTGACATGCCACGGCGGCAGGACTCTCATATGTTTTTAAAAGTTGGATTCTGTCGGAACATGATCCCTCGATCGGGGACATTCATACCGTAGGAACCCTGCCACCCCCAGCCATCCCTGGAGTCCGCCTTGCCCCCCACGCCGCCCAGCGCGTCCCCGACGGGTCCTCCGACTCGCTGCCTCGGCAGTCGCACTCTCCATGGTCACCATGGCCACCCAGGCCGCGCTGCTGCCCACCGCGCAGGCCCACGCCGAGAGCAACGGCGCAGCGCTCACCCCGCCGATGGGCTGGAGCAGTTGGAGTTTTATCCGCAAGAATCCAACAGAAGCCAACATCGAGGCCGAGGCCAAGGCCATGTCCACCACCGGACTGGTCTCCCACGGCTACCAGTACATCAACATCGACGACTTCTGGTACCTCAACCCGGCCACCACCGTGGACTCCTACGGCCGCTGGGTGACCGACCCCAGCCGCTTCCCGGACGGGATGGCCTCGGTCGCCGCCTATGTGCACGGCCTGGGCGAGAAGTTCGGCATGTACCTCACGCCCGGCATACCGGTCGCCGCCTACAACGAGAACACCCCGATCCAGGGCACCTCCTTCCACGCCCGCGACATCGTCTCGAACACCACCAGCTACGAGACCAACTACAACTTCGGCAGCGGGTCGATGTACTACATCGACTACAACAAGAACCCGGCCGCCGCCCAGGCCTACCTCAACTCCTGGGCCGACCAGCTCGCCTCCTACGGAGTCGACTACCTCAAGATCGACGGGGTCGGTGACTGGGACATCCCCGACATCGAGCACTGGTCCCAGGCCCTGAACCAGACCGGTCGTACCATCCACCTGGAGCTTTCCAACAGCCTGGACGTCAACAACGCCTCCACCTGGCAGCAGTACGCCAACGGCTGGCGGATCGACGGCGATGTCGAGTGCTACTGCGGCAGCGGCTCCTACCCGCTGACCGACTGGAACAACGTCGCCGAGCGCTTCGGTGACGTGCCGCAGTGGGTGCCCTACGCCGGCTCCGGCGGCTGGAACGACCTGGACTCGCTGGAACTCGGCAACGGCAGCAACGACGGGCTGACCGCCGACGAGCGGCAGACCCAGATGACCCTGTGGGCCATCGAGGGCGCGCCGCTGCTGCTGGGCACCGACCTCACCACTATGGACAGCACCGACCTGGCCATGCTCACCAACAACGCGGTGATCGCGGTCGACCAGGCCGGGCATCCGGCCCGCCCGGTGGACCGGCTGACCCAGCAGCAGGTGTGGACGGCGCCCAACGGCGACGGCAGCTACACGGTCGCCCTGTTCAACCTCAGCGACACCGCCGAGCCGGTGACCGCCCGGTGGAGCGACGTCGGCTTCAGCGGCGCCGCCGACGTCCACGACGTGTGGAGCAACACCGATCTGGGCGACTCCACCGGCACGTTCACGGCGACCCTGCCCGCCCACGGCAGCCGGCTGCTGCGGGTCACGCCGACCGGCGGCACCAAGTACACCGCGCTGCACTACAACCTGGTCAATGTGGCCACCGACGAGGATCTCGACGTCAGCGGCGGCTCGACCGCGAGCTACACCGGGCTGGTCCAGGAGCCCGCGAACGGCGCCGCCGACCAGCAGTGGCAGCTGGTGCCGACCGGCGACGGCTACTACAAGATCGACAATGTCGGCAGCGGGCTGACGGTGAACCTGCCCGGCGCCACCACCACCCCGGGCACCCAGCTGATCCAGTACCCGGACGACAACAGCCCCAACTCGCAGTGGAAGTTCACCCCCACCGGCAGCGGCTCGTACACCGTCTCGGTGCGCTCGGACGGCCAGGACATGGACCTGGCCGGCGGGGCGACCACGGCGGGCACCGACGTGGTGCAGAACCCGGCGGGCAGCGCGAGCACCCAGCAGTGGAAGCTGGTGCCGGTCCCGGTGGCCGGCGCGCAGTACAAGCTGGTGAACGGGGCCAGTGGCGGCCGGATGGACGTCAACGAGGACTCCACCAGCGACAGTGCCGCCGTCCTGCAGTGGACCGACAACGAGGCCGCCGACCAGCTGTGGACCTTCACCCCGCAGGGCGGCGGTGTCTACACCATCACCAACGTCAACAGCGGCAAGCTGCTGAACATCCCCGGCCCGACCACGGCCGAGGGCACCCAGCTGATCCAGTACCACGACGACGGCAACAGCAACTCCCGCTGGACCCTGGTCGACGCCGGGCCGAACCTGGTCCAGTTCAAGAGCGTCTACGACGGGGATCTGGTCGACCTGGACAACAGCTCGCTCTCCGACGGCGGCAGCGTGCTCCAGTGGCCGTCCGACGGCGGAGCCAACCAGGCCTGGTCGCTGGTCCCGCCCTCCTGACCGGTGCGCCGCACCTCTTCCACCACCCTCATCCCCACCCTCATCCCCACCCTCATCTCCACCTTCAGCAGCACCTTCAGCAGCACCGATCCCGAGGAGCAGCACTCCATGTCCGGACAGTTCAGGCCCAGACCGCGGTCCGCTACGGTCGCCGTACTCGCGGCCGCGCTGGCGGTCGCGGCACTGACCGCCGCACCGCCGAGCGAAGCCGCGGCCAGGCCCGCCACGGCCGGATCCGTCGCCGTCCACCCGGCCACGGTCCGCACGGCGGCGGTCCACACTGCCGCCGTCACACCGCCGCTGGACAACGGGCTCGCGCTCACCCCGCCGATGGGCTGGAACTCCTGGAACAGCCTGGGCACCGGCGTCACCGAGCAGAATGTCGTCGACACCATCAACTTCATGTCGGCCAACGGCATGGTGGCGGCCGGCTACAACACCGTCACCATCGACGACGGCTGGTCTCTGGACCACCGCAGCGGGCAGACCACCGACTTCGTCAAGAACCAGTACGGCGCCATGCAGCTCTACGACGCCAACGGCAACCCGGTCAGCGGGCTGGACGGCACCGGCAACGACCCACCTCCGGCGACCTGATCCCCAACCCGGTCAACTTCCCCTCGCAGACCGTCAACGGCCAGACCGTGAACGGCATCCAGTACCTGGCCTGGTACGCCCACAGCAAGGGCATGAAGTTCGGCCTCTACACCCACCGACACCTACACGACCTGTCAGGGCCACCCGGGCAGCCTCGGCCACGAGACCACCGACGCCAATGACTTTGTCTCCTGGGGCGTCGACTACGTCAAGCTCGACAACTGCCCCTACGGGCCGCCGATCGTCGGCCCGACGGTCACAACTACGGTATGCAGGGTGAGGGCAGGGAACTGACCGAGTCCATCTACGCCCGCGTGCAGACCTTCCAGAAGGCCCTGGACGCCGCCTCCGCCGCGCAGGGCAAGCCGAAGCTGGTGCTGAGCGTCTCCGCGCAGCCGGCCCACACCGGCGTCCCCTACATGGAGTCGCCCAGCGACCCGGCACTGTCGGACTCGGTGGTCCAGGCAGCCGGCACCCCCAGTACGACGCACCCGGCTACGCCCCGACCGGGGTGTGGTGCGGGCAGGTCGCCAACCTCTGCCGGATCGGAGGTGACCGGGACAGCGAGATCAGCGGGGTGCTCTACGACGGCCAGCTGGGCACGTCGTTGCAGTACGCCTCCAACATCCGGCCGGGCAGCTGGAACGACATGGACATGATGTTCACCGGCTGGCAGGACGTCTACGGCGACTACGGGGTCACCGACACCTGCACCTGCCACGCGCCGTTCACCGACACCGAGTCGCAGACCGAGATGTCCGTCCTGTCGATGATGGCCTCGCCGCTGATCTCCGGAGCCGACCTGCGCACTGCCGCCGAGTCGGTGCACACCTCGGACGGCTACAGCTGGTCCACCGGGATCAACGCCGACAGCCTCGCCGTCCTGGAGAACAAGGACGTCGTCGCCGTCGACCAGGACACCCTCGGCCAGCCGGCCACACTGGTCGGCAGCGCACCGACCACGCCCACCGCGCCGGTGGTGCTCAGGCGGACCCTCTCCAACGGCGACACCGCGGTGCTGCTGCTCAACCAGGATCCCGACAACACCGCCACGATCAGCGCCAGCCTCAGCTCGCTCGGGCTGGGCGGCGGTCTACGACTACGAGAACCTGTGGACCAAGGGCACCGGCACGGTCTCCGGCACCATCAGCGCGAGCGTCGCACCCGACGGCGTGGCCATGTTCCGGATCAGCAACCCCCGCCCACGGTCACTCCCTCGCTGGTGGGTGACGGCAACTTCCACACCATCGCCGACGGCAGCTCCTCCGGCAACGTCCTTGAGGTCAACGGCGAGTGCAGCGCCCGGCCGGGGCGGCGCCGACATCAACACCTGGTGGAACACCCACACCTCGGAGCAGTGGCAGTTCGCCCGGAACACGGACGGCACGGTCCGGATCTTCGACAACTGCAACACCTCGACCCAGGTGAACGGCACGCTGACCGAGACCTCCGGCGCCGGAGGGCCGGTCACCGTGTCCACTGCGTACACTCCGGGCGACGTCTACCAGGAGTGGGTGGTCACCGAGAACAGCAGCACCGGCGTCATCACCATCACCAACAAGGGCACGGGCTATGTGCTCGACACCACCGGCACCGCCACCGGCTCGACCGTGGTGACCAACTCGCCTACCACCAGCGCCACCCAGGGCTGGGTGGCCATGGACTGAGCGGGAACCCCCGCACCGGTACCGCCCAGCACCGCGCACCACCGCCCGGCACCCGGTCACCCGGGTGCCGGGCTCATCTGTCCGGCCGGGTACGGCCTGCTCACCGTCATTCGCAGTGGATCAGCTGTCCACCCGAAGCACTCAGAGGGGTGAGCAGAACCGGCCCTCGACGCGCTCGGGGGTGCGGGCGAACCCGGAGGGCTCCGGCCTCTCGGAGCAGAGGACGGCCCTGTGCTCGCCCCCTCGCGCGTTGATCAGGAAGCTGCCGTAGATGGGCCCGAAGGCGGGCGCGCCGGGGCCCGGACGGCAGTCGTCGTAGCCCACCCACCGTCCGTCGGGGGAGCCTCCGCCCGACGCCACCCCATCACAGATGTACGAGGGAGTCTCCCGCGCCTGCACAGGGGTGGCATGCGCCGAACCGGCCGCGACGGCCGCCCCGGGGGCCACGACCGACAGCGCCGCCGCAGCCACCCCGCCATCAGAACCCGCGCGCCAACCGCACGCGCCCGCCGCCCTACGCCCCTGCCACTGCTCATGCCGCACTCGCTTTCCTGTGAATCGTGGATGCGACGGCTCGTCCCGAACGACGGCCGCCCGGATCACCACCACGGCCGCCCCGTCTTCCAGTGGGCTGCTGACGATTGGTCGGTGTCTGTTTCAGCGTAGACGCGCGTGCACGTTTTGTAGGGTTATAGACGGAATCGCTCGCCCAATCGAGTGGGGGCGAGGAGAGTGCGAATGTGGACACAGACCCATGCCATCAGCAGGCCGGCCTTGAGCCGAGGCAATGCGGGAAGGTGCAGGCATGCGGCGGCGTCATCCCGAATCCGGCCCGACCCTCGAAGACCCCGTTGCGGCGGTCCCGCTCCGCCTCGCCACGGTTGTGCTTCTGGATGCTGCGCAGCTCGGACCGGTTTCCCCGAGCGAGAGCCGTGAACCGGTTCTCGTCGGCCGGGAAGTCCCGAATGCCGCCATGGTCGGCGGGAACTCCCGCTCCCGGAGTCGGAGTCGGAGTCCCCGCCGGAAGAACTCACACGTGATACTCGTAGCCGATCGTGAATCGTGGCGGCAGGCACCACTCCCCGTACTCGATCACCCCGCTGTCGTCGCTCCATCGGTGCGCACCCGCCAAAATCGGCGATCCAACTGACAGGCCAAGGGCGGATGCTTCACGCGCATCAGCCTGCCTGGCGTGCATGTCTTCCCGAGCGTGCACGATGCTCCGTCCAGTTGCCTCCAGCACCCGGGCGGTGAGACCAGCGTTCTTGCCAGGGGCGGTACTGAGCAGGTCCGGGATCAGCGCAGCGAATTGCGACGGGTACCAGGTGACGGCGAAGGTCGTCCGTGTCTGCCCCCGACCGGAGATCCACTCCCGCCTGACGACCTGATCACCCGCATCCAGGTCGAACAAGTCGGCGACGTACAGCGGTGGAACGACAAGGCCCGCACTCGTCACGCGACTCGTCTCACCCTCAGCGAGGATCGACTTCACGCGCTGAACTCGACTGAGCCGGTCGCGGCTGGAGAGTGCCACTCGGGATCGTCGGCAACGAACGTGCCGCGTGGCGTGGTGCGGATGAACCCTTCCACCTGGAGGGCTTGCAGTGCACGTGAGTCGATCGTCGATCCGATGTGAGAGTGGAGGTGCGCAGAGGGAGGCCGACCCGCAGGCTTCGTGGCCTCAATCCGCCTGTGGCTCAGGCGATGAGCACGCAGACAGAAGCGGTGGTCATCCGCCCGGCTTCCCTGGGACGATCTGGGCGTGACCACGCTGTTCCTGATGGTCGGCCTGCCAGGGGCCGGAAAGACCACGAAAGCTCGGCAACTCGCCGAGGAGCACGGCGCGCTGCGCCTGACCCCCGACGACTGGATGATCCCGCTGTTCGACATGGTGGAGGCGGACGGGAAGCGCGACGTGCTGGAGGGCCGCATGCTCTGGCTTGCTCTGGAGGCGCTCAGACTGGGCACCAACGTCGTGGTGGACTTCGGCTGCTGGTCCCGGGACGAACGGTCCGCGATCCGCTGGCTCGCAGAGGCCGAGGGCGCCTGCTTCCGTATGATCTACCTGCCGGTGGACGACGAGACCCAGCGTGCCCGGATCAACCAGCGTTGGGTGAACGCTCCCACAGAGACGCTTTCGATGACCGAGGACGACATTCTGCACGGGCGGGCACACTTCGAGGAGCCCGAAGCAGCGGAGCGGGGAGGCTGCGGGGCCGCCGGGCCGCCGCCCGGCTGGGCCGACTGGCGGGGTGGGCCGCCGACCGGTGGCCGTCCTTCGCGTGACCGCCTCAGCCCCGCACGATATGACTCGGCTCCGGGGACACGGTCCTCGGCCAGCCATGGGCTCACCCTGGAGCCTTGACCCTGGCGGCCTCCAGCATTCACTGGCGCTGCCCGACATGGCGGGCGTCGAGCGATGGGGCGGTCAGCTGCCGCAGGCGCATCCGGTGGCGGTTCCGGGCAGGGCGGCGGATTCGGGCCGGCCGGCGCAGCAGGCGTCGCCGCCGGGGTGGCGGCATTGCCGGGCTGGTCGGCGTCGGCCTTGACGACGTAGACCTCCCAGGGCTCCCTGCCGGGGCCGTGCACCCACACCTTGTCCTGGAGGGCATAGCAGCACGAGGTGTCGTTCTCCTGGAACGTGGCCAGGCCGGCATCCTTGAGACGGCTGGTGGCGGCGGTGACTTGCTCGGTGGACCCGACCTCGACGCCGAGGTGGTCCAGACGAGTCTCCTGGTCGGGGGTGCCTTCGATCAGGACCAGCTTCAGTGGGGGCTCGGCGATGGCGAAGTTCGCGTAGCCCGGGCGGCGCTTGGCGGGCTCGGTGCCGAAAAGCCTGGAGTAGAACGCGACCGAGGCTTCAAGGTCGGCGACGTTGAGGGCGAGCTGAACACGGGACATGGAATTCTCCCCGATCCGGTTACTGTATCGACAGTTGTCGATACAGCCATGGTTGCCCTCTGTATAGATGACTGTCAACATAGACACATGTCGAAATTGGAACTGCCCGCACTCGACCAGACGGCCTGCTGTTCGCCGATGGTCCGCGAGCCCCTGGGGGAAACCGCCGCTGTCGACCTGGCCAGGATGTTCAAGGCGCTGTCGGACCCCGTGCGGCTGCGGCTGCTGTCGCTGATCGCCTCCCATGAGGGCGGTGAGGCGTGCGTCTGCGACCTGACCGGGCCGTTCGACGTGTCCCAGCCGACGATCTCCCACCACCTCAGAGTTCTGCGGGATGCGGGCCTGGTGGGTTCCGAACGTCGCGGGACGTGGGTCTACTACTGGGTCCTGCCTGCGGCCCTGACCAGGCTCTCCGACCTCCTCCAGGCCCCCGCCGTCCCGGTCGGGGCTGCCACCGGAGGCGACAGGTGACCGATCTGGCGCCGCTGGGCCGCCGTGCGGCTGCCGAAGCGGTCGGGACGGCCGCACTGGTTGCCGTGGTGGTGGGGTCCGGCATTCAGGCCACCGAGCTCTCCTCGGATGTCGGCGTGCAACTGCTCGCCAATTCCCTGGCCACCGTCTTCGGCCTGGGCGTACTGATCGCCCTGCTCGGCCCGATATCCGGTGCCCACTTCAACCCTGTGGTCACTCTCACCGCCTGGTGGACCGGTCGGGAAGCGGCCGAGGGGTTGAACCTGCGCGAGGTCGCTGTCTACATTCCCGCTCAGCTCGCCGGCGCTGTCGGGGGCTCGATGCTGGCGAACGCGATGTTCGCTCAGCCAGTGGTCAAGTGGTCGACTCACGACCGCTCCGCCGGCCACCTGTGGCTCGGCGAGGTCGTGGCCACCGCCGGACTGGTCCTGCTGATCTTCGGCCTGGCCCGGACCGGCCGCGCGCACTTCGCCCCCGTCGCGGTGGCGTCCTGGATCGGGGCGGCGTACTGGTTCACCTCCTCGACCAGTTTCGCCAACCCCGCCGTGACCGTCGGCCGGGCCTTTACCGACACCTTCACCGGGATCGCCCCCAGCTCCGTCGCCCCGTTCATCGCCGCCCAGCTGCTCGGCGCGGCCGTCGGTGTGGGCCTGCTCGTCGCCCTGTTCGGCCGCCCCGCCCCCGCTGGTGCGGACGTCGTCGTACCCCACGTTGAGCACGAGCTCACTACCGCCCCTTCCGGCCAGTGAGCCGGATCTGCCCGAACCGTGAGGAATCGATCCGCCGTGAGTACTCCCGCCTTGCCGTCCGTACTCTTCGTTTGTGTCCACAATGCCGGCCGGTCCCAGATGGCCGCCGCGTTTCTCACCCACCTGGCCGGCGACCGTGTCGAGGTCCGCTCCGCCGGCTCCGCTCCCGCCGACCAGGTCAACCCCGCCGTGGTCGAGGCGATGCGCGAGATCGGCATCGACCTGTCCGCCGAGACACCCAAGGTCCTGACCGCCGCTGCTGTTCAGTCCTCTGATGTGGTGATCACCATGGGCTGCGGGGACACCTGCCCGTACTTCCCCGGCAAGCGCTATCTCGATTGGCAATTGCCCGACCCGGCCGGTCAGGGCGTCGCGGCCGTGCGCCGATCCGCGACGAGATCCGGGCCCGCATCCGCACACTGATCGGCGAGCTCAACCTGGCCGGGTAGTCGAGTTCAGCTCGAAATCTCGGCAGATTCTGATCAAGCTGCGATTCCGATCACACTGAGGGCGCCGCCAAACGTGTTGGCGCGGTCCCTCAAGTTCCGGCCGATGCGGCGCCCGCGCTCGGCGGGTGGCGAGGGGCTGTGCGGCCCGGGCCCACGCACCCGAGCCCGACCTGGCCCGGGGAGCGCGCCTGTCCATTGATCAGACCCATGTGTACGATCAGTGCCACCGTCCCTCACTGGAGCGGTACTTGATCAGACGTCACAGCAGGTCGTCGCAATCGGGGGGACGCATATGCGGGACACGGCCGGGGATTCGCTGGAGTCGCTGCCCAGGCCCGAGTACCGCGACGACGTCCCGTCGGAGGAGTTCGATCCGACCGTCCCGAGCACGGCCCGGATGTATGACTTCTATCTCGGCGGCAAGGACAATTTCGCCGCCGACCGGGATTCCGCGCAGCGGTTGATAGACGCCCAGCCCGCGGTGCGGTCGGTGCGCTGGCCAACCGCCGGTTCCTGCTGCGGGCGGTCGAGGAGCTGGCCAAAGCGGGCGTGCGGCAGTTCCTGGACATCGGCGCCGGGATCCCGACCTCGCCCAACGTCCACGAGGTGGCGCAGCGTCTGGTGCCGGGCGCCCGCGTGGCCTATGTGGACAACGACCCGGTGGTGCTCACCCACTCCCGGGCGCTGCGGGCCTCCCCCGGCGTGATCGCGCTCAAGGGCGATCTGCGCGATCCGGAGGCGCTCCTCGCCGACGAGCGGCTCACCGGTCACCTCGACTTCTCCCAGCCGGTCGGCCTGATGCTGGTCGCGGTGCTGCACTTCGTCCGCGCCGACCAGGACCCGGACGGCATAGTGCGCCGACTGCTCGCGCCGCTGGCCGAGGGCAGCCACCTGGTGGTCTCCTCGGCCTCCAGCGCGGGACACACACCGGAGGAGGTCGCCCGCTTCGAGGCGGCCTACCGGCAGGCGAGCTCCCCGCTGGTGCTGCACTCCCCCGAGCGGATCGGCGGCTGGTTCGCCGGGCTCGACCTGCTGGAACCCGGCGTGGTGCCGGTGTTCCACTGGCGGGCCGAGGAGGAGATCCCCGGGCTCAGCCTGCTGGGCGGCGTCGGCAGGCTCGCCTCCGGTGGCGGCGGGGCCGGCCGGGGGCCTGAGGCTTGAGGGCCCGGGTGGCCGACCAGGCCCCTGCGCCGCAGTCAGCGCTCGCCGGGTGCGGCGCCCGGAACGGCCGCCGGGGCCTGCTCGGCTACTGGAGCCTGGCCCGGCAGCGCGGCGCGACCGGGCAGCGTGGCCTGACCGGACAGCGCGGCGTGGTCGGCTGCCGGAGCACCGTCGGGCCGCGAGCGTCCCGGGCGGGCGGCGGGACGGCGCTGGCGCCCCATGGTCAGCCGCCCGGTGGCGGCCCAGCCCAGGACTGCCAGGGCCACCCCGGCGATCGACTGGAAGAGATGGTGGTTGGTCATCAGCGCGACGGCCGCCGCGTACAACAACACGGCAGCCACCCCGGCCGGCAGCCGGGTGCGTCCACGCCGTGCCGGCGACCGCCCGGCCCGCTCCCCGGCCCGCGGCTCGCGCGGCTCGTCCACCTGGGCCGGAGCCTGCGTCGGAGCCGGTGCCGACGTCGGGGCCTGGGCCGCCGTCTGGGCCGAACGGCTGTGAAGGGTCAGCAGAGCCATCCGGCGTCCTCCGTACGACCGCACGCGCGGACCGGGCCGCGATCAGGCTCGCGGAGGCCTTCAAGAGCTGGTGAACGCTCCATTTCCGCTTCTCCTTCGTGGGCTCCGTCGACCGACGACTATGCCGCTCTGCTGCTCGGTGATACCGCCTACAAGTGGAGCCTACTCTCCAATTAGCCGGAAAATCGACGTGACGGATCCAACAATCCAGTCCGATCCGGCCAATAGAATCGGAGTTCGACCTCCGGATTGTCGATGCCCAGCCAAGGCTCCGGCCTGCCATCACCGGGAACCGGGGCGGAACCCGGTGGTCGGAGCCCTCCGCGGGTCGCCGCCAGACCAGCCACGGCCGGCGGATATCGGTGCCGGTCAATGAAGCGGAGGACGGGCTCCGAACAAGTACCATGGGTCCATGAGTCCTCGACTCCACGAACCGGACCGCGCGACAGCGGCTCCCTGCCGCGCGCTGCGGGCCGACGCGGAGCGCAACCGCGCCCGCCTGGTGGAGGCTGCCCGCGCGGTCTTCGCCGAGTCGGGCCTGGACGCCCCGCTGGAGGACATCGCCGAGCGCGCCAACGTCGGCATCGCCACCCTGTACCGGCGGTTCCCGACCCGCGAGGAACTCATCGCGGCGACCTACGAGGCGCAGCTGGCGGTGTTCGCGCAGACCGTCGAGGACGCCCTGCACGTGCCCGACCCCTGGGCCGGATTCAGCGGCTGCATCGAGCAGTTGTGCGCCATGCAGGCCGAGAACCGGGGCTTCACCACCCTGGTCACCATCGCCCTGCCGGACTCCACCGAGGCCACCGCACTGCGGGAGCGGGCCAAGAGCGGCCTGGCGGCGCTGGTGCAGCGGGCACAGGAGGCGGGGGTGCTCCGCGAGGACTTCGTGGCGGAGGACGTGGCGCTGATCCTGATGGCCAACGCGGGTGTGCTGCGGGCCACCAGGGACGGGGCGCCGCATGCCTGGCGCCGCCTGGTCGCCTATCTGCTGGAGGTGTTCCGGGTCGACGGCGGCGAGCCGGAGCCGCTTCCCGCCGCGCCGACCTCGATGCAGATGCACCGGGCGATGATGGCCTGCCGGACCGCCCAGCCGCACTGCCCCGCGGGCTGACCCTCCCGGCCCGGGCCTGCCCCCGGACTTCCGGCAGGGCGGTCACCCCGGGTATTCGGTAGCCATCCGAAGTATGTGGAGGCTACCATCCATATATGTCCAGAAGTCGATCGCCAGGACACGCCCTGACCGCAGGCCGGTGGGCGGGGTGATCGGCGCGGGCCTGGTCGAGTCGGCCGGCATCTGGGCCTATGTCCTGATCTTCGCCCTGACCATGGCCGAGACCAGCATCTTTGTCGGCATCATCTGCCCCGGCGAGTCCATGGTGCTGTTCGCCGCTGCGCTGGCCGGCACCGGCCATCTCAGCGTCACCGCCCTGGCCATCGCCGTGATCACCGGCGGCATCACCGGGGACTCGGTCGGCTACTGGGTCGGCCGCTGGTCCGCCCGCAGCCCGGCGGTGGGCAGGCTGCGACGGCGGGCCCGGCGCCGCGGTCTGCCGCCGTGGCTGCGGAGCCGGCTGCCCTTCCGCTCCGGGGCGCAGCGCGCGCACGATCTGATGCTGCGCCACGGCGGCGCCGCCGTCTTCACCGGACGCTTCATCGGCTTCGTCCGGACCTTCGTGCCCTTCGCCGCCGGTGCGGCCGGGATGCCCTACCGCAGATATGTGCCCTACACCGTGGCCGCCTCGCTGCTCTGGGGCAGCGGCACCATCGCGGTCGGCTTCTCCCTGGGCGCGTCCGCCGGAGAACTGCTGCACGGTGCCGGCATCGCCGTGCTGACCGGCCTGGTCGCGCTGGTGGTGGCGGTGCTGCTGGCCAGGCGGATCCGGCGCAGGTCCGCCCCGGCGGCCCCGAGCCGGGCCGTGGCCCGCTCGCACCCGGCCGCCGGTCCGACCGATGCCAACGGCGACGGACACACCGCCACCGAGCCCAATCCCGCCGGCTGAGCCCCGGGGGGCCGACCGCCCCGGCGGCCGCGGACTTGACGGATCGAGACCTGCCCGCCGCACCGCCGCGCCCTCCCCCGGTCCCGGGAGCACCCGGAAACCGGGGCAATACCGGCAAACAGGGCGGGACACGCGCGCTTTCCGGGGGATCAGGCAAGTCGGCGCACAGGCGGTTGATAGTGTCCGAACCGCATGCGGACACACACCCCTGACCGCACATGGAATCTTCGTACGACGTATCCGGGAAACACCCTGTGACCGCTCAGTCCCGCCTCATTGCCCTCCGCGCGCGACCGGCTCCGGCCGGCGCAGGCTCGCTTCCCCGGTGCGGGGCCGGTCCGTGCGGCTGCTGCTGGCCGCGGTGGCCGGGGCGTGGCTGCTGCCGCTGCTGCTCGACGCCGTACGGCTGGACGTGCTGCTGCTGCCGGTGCTGCTGCTCGCGGTGGCCGCGGTGATCAGGGTGGGCGGCGGGCTGCTCGACCGCCTGGTCGTCTCCGGGCTGCTGGTCAGCGGTGCCCTGCTGGTTGCCGGGCTGCCCGCGTCGGTGTGGCCGTGGCGCCTGGACCCGGTTCCGGTCAGCGGCCTGCTGCTGAGCGGCATCGCCGCCGCCGCCTGGGCCGCGCGCCGCAGGCCCCGGCTGCCCTGGCGGGTCCGCGGCACGGATCCGCTGATCCTCGGCGTCGGCGCCCTGGTCTGGCACTATGTCCACCGCCCGGTCGCCGGCAAGCCGCTGGCCGACCGGTTCGGCTACATCATGACGGTCGAGGACCGGGTCACCCACTTCTCCCTGTTCGACACCATCCACCGGGTCGGCGGCTACGCGTTCCTGCACCAGAGCGCCGCGGCGGCCTCGGTGCAGTCCCCGACGCAGTCCGCCTATCCGCAGGGCTCGCACTTCCTGCTCGCCTGGATCGACGTGTTCGTCCGCTCCGACACGGCGCTGGGCTCCCCGGCCGAGGCCTTCAGCCGCTACTTCACCTACATCCTGCTCGGCTACGCGGTGCTCTGCGCCCTGGTGGTCTGGGCGGCCCGCTGGGTGGGCGGGCCGAGGCTGTCCGGCTGGCAGGCCGCGCTGGTCTGCTCGGTGGTGGCGGCGCTGCTGCTCAAGGGCCCGCTGGCGCTGATGATCGTGCAGGGGTTCGACTCGGAGGAGATCGGCCTGGTCTTCCTGGCGGTGTCGATGGCGCTGCTGATCCGCCCGGCGATGGGCCTGGCCGAGTACGCGCTGACTGCCTGCGCCGGGCTGGTCACCGTCGCCTACGTCTACAACCTGTACGCGGTCTTCGTGGTGATCGCGCTGCTGGCCGGGCTGCTGGTGCAGCACCGGCGGCACCGCGGGCGGCGGCTGCTGCTCGGGTCGGCCCTGGCCGCGGGAGTTGCGGTCGCCGTGCTGCCCAGCGTGCTGAGCGTGCTCGGGCCGCTGGACAGCGGACAGCAGGCGGCCTCCTTCGGCGCGGTGCTCCCACTCGACCTGGGCCTGGTCGCCGGGCTGGGCGCGGTGGCGCTGCTCGGCCCGGCGGCGGCCCGGAACCTGCGGACCGGGGGGGCGGACGCTGGGGCTGTCGCTGCTGGGGACGATGGCGTTCATCGGCGCCTTCGCCCTCTGGCAGATCGTCGAACTCGGCGGGCTGCGCTACTACTTCGCCAAGCTGGAGGTGGCCGGGTTCGTCATCTTCCTGCTGGCGCTGGGCTCGGTCGGCTGGCTGCTGAAACCGCCGTCCCGGGCCGCCCGCCCGGCCCCGGTCCGCGGCGGAGCCGCCCGGCTGGCCGCGCTCCGCGGCCGGGCCACCGGCGTCCTGGTGTCGCTGGCCACCACGGCGGCCGTGCTGCTGCTGACCGTCGGCCTGCCCTGGTCGGTTCCGAGCGGGCACCAGAGCCTGAGCGCCCAGGGCTTCGCGGACTGGAAGCAGACCCCGCTCTCCCAGTGGGCGCAGGGCACGCTGAGCACCGGGCTGGGCCCGGCCACCAAGGCGCTGGTGGCGGCGGACCTGGCCGACAGCAGTGCGGGGCCGGTGCTGACGCTCTACAGCGACTCCGGCTACGCGAACTGGCGCACCACCTACTTCGCACAGGCGCTGCTGCACCGGGCCGGCATCGTCCCCCGGCTCAGCGGGATGCTGCACGTGCAGATGGGGGCACACCTGCCGAGCGGGGCGGCGTACCGCTCGTCGCTGGCCCAGCTGGAGGCGGTGATCGCCGACTGCCCTCGGCCCCGACCGTCCTGGTCGCGAACCGGGCGCTGGCCGAGCGGCTGCGCCGGGACCTGGCCCGGGACACCCGGCTGCGGCCGCGGGCGACCGTGCTCTACGCGCCGGACGGCGGCAGGTCACCGGCCAGGCCCACGGCCGTGTAGCCCGGCCGGGGCTCAGTCCTCGAAGCCGCCCGCCGCCAGCAGCTGGTCGATCCTGGCGCGGTGCGCGGCCTCCCAGTCGTCCAGCGACTCGGCGGCCTCCTTGGCCAGCCGGGCCCGGGCGTCCTGGAGCACCCGCTGCCGGTCGGCGGCGGGGTGATCACGACGCCCTCCTCGTCGGCCACCACGATGTCGCCCGGGCGGACCTCGACCCCGCCGACGCGCACCGGCACATTGAGCGGTCCGACGGCCGACTTCACCCCGGGGACCGGGATGACGCCGCGGGCGAAGACCGGGAAGCCGATCTCCCGGGCCTCGCCCAGGTCGCGGATGACCCCGTCCACCACGAACCCGGCGATCCCCGGCGCTGGGCGACCGCGCAGACGTTGCCGCCGGCCACCGCGTAGTCCACGTCGCCCGCCTCGACGACGATGACCGAGCCCGGCTCGGCGCGGTAGACGGCCGCGTGCAGCATCAGGTTGTCGCCGGGCGCGCAGCGCACGGTGAACGCCGGACCGGCCAGCCGCGCGGGCGCGGGCCACAGCGGTCGGATGCCGATGTCCATGACCTGCTTGCGTCCCAGCAGGTCGGCGAGGGTGGTCGGCGGAACGTCCGCGAATCCGGCCACGTCGTGCATGTGCTCCTCCAGGCATCGCTGTCACGTCGACCCTGCATGTCTGTCGACATCAAGTATCTTGACATCAAGACTAAGCCTCGGGCAAGCTTCCCTCGATCTCTTGACATCGAGATACATTCCGGGGGAGAACACGCAATGCCGAACAAGACCCGGGGCGTCCCCGCCCCCGCTCGCGGCCAGGGCCTGATCGCGCAGCTGCGCAACCCTCCGGGCGGGCGGAACGCGCGGATCATGCTGCTCGCGCTCTGCCTGGACCGCGTCGGCTCAGGACTGTGGTCCTCCTCCTCGGTGCTGTACTTCACCTATGTGGTGCACCTGCCCGCCCAGCAGATCGGCCTGCTGCTCGGGGCGGCCGGGGTGGCCGGGGTGGCCGGCTCGCCACTGGCCGGACGGCTGGCCCAGCGGCTGCCGGTACGCGGGCTGCTGATCGGCTGCCACCTGCTGCGGCTGCTCACCCTCGGCCTGCTGCTGCTCTGCACCGGCTTCGACCAGCTGCTGCCGGTGGTCGCCCTCACCTCCCTGGGCGACCGGGGGGCGAAGACCCTGGAGATGCTGTTCGCCACCCGCACCGCGGGCTCGCGGCGCTCCACCTACCAGGCGCTCTCCCGCAGCGCGGCCAACGCGGGCTACGCCGTCGGCGCCGGGATCGCCGCGGTGGGCGTGGCCGTGGGTACCGGCGGTGCCTACCGGGCCGCGATCATGGGCGACGCGCTCTCCTTCCTCGCCGCGGCCGTGCTGGTGTGGCGCACCAGCGAGCCCGGGACACCGCCGCCCCGGCGGCGGACGCCGGGACCACCGGGCGGGCCGCACGCCGCCCGGCCCGCGGCCGAGCCCCTGGCGGGACTTCGGCTACCTGCGCTTCGTACTGCTGGACATCCCGATGAATCTGGACGACTCGATCCTCGGCGTCGGCCTGCCGCTGTGGCTGGTGAGCCGCAGCAGCGCCCCGCACGCCCTGGTCCCGTGCTTCCTGATTCTCAACACGGTACTGGTGGTGGTCCTGCAACTGCGGGTGTCGGCGCGCGCCGAGGGGCCGCGCGGAGCGGTCCGGGCGGTGCCGCTGTACGGCGCGCTGCTCCTGCTCTGCTGCCTGGCCCTGGCGGCCGCGCCGCACGGCGGCGCCTGGTCCGCGGCACTGCTCCTGCTGGTGGCCGCGCTGCTGGCGACACTGGCGGAGCTGATGCGCTCGGTGAGCTCCTGGGAGCTGGCGGTGCTTCAGGCACCCCCGCAGGCCCGCGCCTCCTACCTGGGGTGGCCGGGATGTCCCAGTCGGTGCAGAAGTCGATCGGGCCGCCGCTGCTGACCGGCGTGGTGATGACCGCCGGACCGGTCGGCTGGGCGGTGCTGGAGTGGCGGTCGCCGGGCTCTCGGCGGTACAGCGGAGCGCCTGCGCCCGGCGGATCACCCCGCACCGCGCCGGGGCCGGGCTCCCCGCGGCCGCCCCGGAGACGGTGCTGTCGTAGCAGCCGGCCCCGCTGCTCCCGGCCCGCTCCCCCGGCTCGCGCGCCGGGCCGGGAGCGGCGAAGGTGGGAGGATGTGCGGACGGTATGCCTCGAGCAGGAGGCCCGAGGACCTCGCCGAGCTGTTCGACGCCCGGCTGGAGGCCGGGGCCGAACTGCCGCCCTCATGGAATGTCGCGCCGACCGACCCGGTCTGGGCGGTGCTGGAGCGCCCGGCGCCGGACGACCCGGCCCGGCCCGTGCGGCAGCTGCGGGTGCTGCGCTGGGGGCTGGTGCCCTCCTGGGCCAAGGACCCGCGCGGCGGGGCACGGATGATCAACGCGCGGGTGGAGAGCGTCCACGAGAAGCCCGCCTACCGCAAGGCGTTCGGCAAACGGCGCTGCCTGCTGCCCGCTGACGGCTTCTACGAGTGGGACCAGGCCGAGGGCCTCAAGGGCCGCGCCAAGCAGGCGTACTACCTCCCCCGCCGACGGCTCGGTGCTGGCGATGGCCGGGCTGTACGAGTTCTGGCGCGACCGCACCCTGCCCGAGGACGACCCGCCGGCTGGCTGACCACCTGCACCGTGATCACCACCGATGCCACCGACGCCGCCGGGCGGGTCCACCCGCGGATGCCGCTGGTGATCCCGGCCGACTCCTACCGCGACTGGCTGGACCCCCGGTGCCAGGACGCCGACGGGCTGCGCGCACTGCTCGCCGTCCCGGCCGACGGCGAGCTTGAGGTACGGGCGGTGTCGGCGGCGGTGGGCAGTGTCCGCAACAACGGGCCCGAACTCATCGCCCGGTGGCCGAGTAGCGGTCCGAGCCACCGCCCTGCCGCTGGGCTCGCACCCAACCACTCCCAGCAGCGCGCCACTTGTCGCCAGCACGGGTGATCACGGTGTGTCGTGGTCACGCTACGCAGAGTCCACGGAAGGATGGGGACAGAGCCCGGTCGGCCGTTTCGCCGGGATCCCCATGTCTTCCGAGGAGTTGTGCATGCCCGTACGTCGCATCATCGCCGCCGTATGCTCCGCCGTCGCGGCGAGCACCCTCTCCCTGGCCGCACCCGTGCCCGCCCAGGCGGCCCCGCATGCCGCCGGATTCGTGGTCAGCGAGGGCCAGTTCAACCAGATGTTCCCGTCGCGCAACTCCTTCTACACCTACCAGGGACTGCTCAACGCGCTGAGCGCCTACCCGGGCTTCGCCAGTACCGGCTCCGACAGCATCCGCAAGCGGGACGCCGCCGCCTTCCTCGCCAATGTCAGTCATGAGACCGGGGGCCTGCGCTACACCGTCGAGCAGAACACCGCCAACTACCCCACTACTGCGACGCGAGCCAGCCCTACGGCTGCCCGGCGGGCAAGAGCGCCTACTACGGGCGCGGGCCGCTCCAGTTGAGCTGGAACTTCAACTACAAGGCGGCCGGTGACGCACTGCATCAGGACCTGCTGCACAACCCTTATCTGGTGGAGCGGGACGCCGCTGTCTCCTGGGAGACCGGCCTGTGGTTCTGGAACACCCAGAAGGGCGCCGGCACCATGACCCCGCACGACGCGATGGTCAACAACCAGGGCTTCGGCCAGACCATCCGCAGCATCAACGGCGACCTGGAGTGCAACGGCAGGAACCCCGACGAGCGCCAGGACCGGATCGACCTCTACCAGAAGTTCACCGGCATCCTCGGCACCGACGCCGGCGGCAACCTCTCCTGCTGATCCCGCGGCGCGGCTCCGCTCACCACCGGTGGTGAGCGGTCGCGCCCGCGGAACCGGTGGCGACCACCGCCGGGCTTATGCTCGGGTGACCCGCACGGGCCGCCGGACCGATCCCAAGGAGCTCCCGACATGTCCAAGTCGCCGGAAATCGGCAGTCCCGCACCGGATTTCACCCTGCCGTCGATCCAGCTGACGGACGGCGAGGCGGTCCGCAGCGACCGTACGCTGTCCGCCGAGCGGGGCCACCCGGTGGTCCTGGCATTCTACCCGGGTGACGACACCACGGTGTGCACCAAGCAGCTCTGCTCCTACTCCTCCGGCCTGGAGGCGTTCACCGACCTCGGAGCCACGGTCTGGGGCGTCAGCACGCAGGGCCTGGACAGCCATGAGAGCTTCGCCCGCAAGTACGGCCTGCGGATGCCGCTGCTGGCCGACACCGGGCGCGAGGCGGTCGCCGCCTACGGGATCGGGCTCGGTGGCCTGGTCCGCCGCTCGGTCTTCATCGTCGACGCCGAGGGCGTGCTGCGCTGGAAGCACGTCGCCGCTGTGGGACTGACGTTCCGTGACATTCCGACGCTGACCGCGCAGTTGGCTGTACTGAAGAGCTGAATGCCAGTCATATCCCGTCCGCTGAAAGCCCGCAGACCTCCGCGACCAGCCGGTGGCTGGGGCCGGACAGCAGCTCGTGCAGCTCCAGGAACAACCGCCGGGCCGGGACCGCGTTCCAGTCCGGCGGGAGCAGCTCGGGCGGCAGGCCCGGGTCGAGGTAGGGCAGCCGGCGCCACTGGGTGAGCATCGGGATGTAGTTGCGGAACGCCTGCCAGGGGTCGGCGGCGCCCTGCGCGCGCAGGGCGCCCAGGACCGGCGCATAGGTGTCGTTGAAAGCGATGTACTGCTTCTCGATGGCCGCGAGGTCCCACCAGGCGCCGACGGCGGTGGCCAGGTCCGCGAAGGCGGCGTAGTCGGCGGTGAACAGGTGCACATAGTCGCTCAGGCCGAGCCGGTGCAGGATCCGGCGGGTGTCGTCCAGCAGCCGGGCGGGGGCGAGCCAGACGCCGGGGGCGAGGTTGCCGAAGCCGAGCCAGGTGAGCCGGGAGCGCAGCTGGTGCCGGTGGGCGCGCGCGGACTCGGGGACGGAGAACACGGCCATCACCCAGCCGTCGGCCAGCCGCACCGGCTCCAGACTGTCGAAGATCCGCCGGTCGCCCTCGTCGAAGATCGGGTTCATGGCGGCGCCGAGCCGGTAGCCGATGCCGTCCACCCGCTCCTGGACCAGGGTGCCGCGCTTCTTCAGCCGGGAGACGGCCTGGCGTACGGCGGTGCTCTCGACGTCGAGCCCTGCCAGCAGGGTGATCAGGTCGGCGATGGAGATCCAGCCGCCCAGGCGGCGGACATGGGCGCCGTAGACCGTGTTGATCAGGGAACTCGGCCTGACCGTGGCCTCCGTCATGAACCGCGCCCCTTCCGGTTTCCGAGGCGGTGATCATATTCCACGACCGCGGTGGGCCGCAGGGCCGACTGCCCAGCGGCCCACCGGTCAGCGCGGGATGTCGCTGTGGGCGTAGGCGCCGGACAGCAGCTGCCCGGCGCCAGGGGCGTGTGCGGGCAGGTCGAGCGCCCGCAGCAGCTGGTGTGCGGTGCAGACCGCGGCGGAGACCACCGGCCTGCCCAGCAGCTGCTCGGCCTGCTCGACCGCGCCCAGGGAGGGCAGCTGCACACAGGCCGAGAGCACCACCGCGTCGGCGTCCGAGTACTTCAGGGCCCTTGCCAGGCCCGGCAGTTGCCCGGGGTCGTGCGCGGCGACGTCCAGATTGCCGGGGATCTCCAGGGCCTTGAAGTCGAGCACCTGGATACCCTCGTGCTCCAGGTACTCCACCACCGTGCGGGTGAGCGGCAGCAGGTAGGGGCGACCAGCACCACCTTGCGGGCGCCGAGCGTGCGCAGGCCGTGCACCAGGGCGCCGGCGCTGGTCACCACCGGGCCGGGGCGCCGTTCTCGACGGTGCGCCGGTGCAGCCGCTGCGCCGCCGTGCGGTGGTAGCCCAGTCCCATGGCCATGATCGCCACCAGACAGGCGTAGCCGAGCACATCGACCCGGGCGTCGGAGAGCTCGACCGCGCAGCGGTCGGAGTCGGCGTCCATCGCCTTGAGCTGCTCGGGGGTGACCTGGGTCATCCGCATCCGGCTGGAGTGGAAGGTGAAGCGCTCGGGGCGACCGCCTCCCGGGCCCGCAGGATGGCCGGGATCTCGGTCTCCATGGTGACATTGGAGCTGGGCACGATCTGGCCGATGCGGTAGGTCCGCTGCCCGGGGGTACTCATCGGGCGTCCACCACCGGGTTGGTCAGGGTTCCGATGGATTCGATGGTGGCCTCCACCAGGTCGCCGGGGAGCAGGAACTGCGGGGGCACCATGCCCGCGCCCACGCCCGAGGGGGATCCGGTGGAGATCACGTCCCCGGGTTCCAGGGTCATCCCGGAGGAGATGTCGGCGATCAGCCGGGGGATCCTGAAGAGCATGTGCCGGGTGTTGGACTTCTGCTTGACCTGGCCGTTGACCCGCAGCGACAGGTCCAGCGCGTGCGGGTCCGGGATCTGGTCGGCGGTGACCACCTCCGGGCCGAACGGGGCGTAGGAGTCCTGCCCCTTGGAGAAGAACCACTGGCCGGAGCGGCGCTGGTCGCGCGCGCTGATGTCGTTCATGATGCTGTAGCCGAAGATGTGGTCCCAGGCGTCCGCCTCGCCGACCCGGCGGGCGGTGCGGCCGATGACGACGGCGAGTTCGCACTCCCAGTCGAGCTGGGCGGTGAGGTCGCCGTTGTGCAGGATCGGCTGGCCGGGGCCGGTGACGGCGGTGGCCGGTTTGCCGAACAGCACCGGGCGCGACGGGAGTTCCCGGTCGGTGTCCAGGCTGCGGCTGGATTCGGCGACATGCTCGACATAGTTGAGGCCGATACCGATGATCTTCCCGGGCCGCAGCGGGGCCTGGAGGACGACCTCGGCCAGCGGCCGTACCGCGTCGGCCCGGGGGGTCCCGGCGAGCAGGGTCCGGGCGGCGTCCAGGGCGGCCTGCCCGGCCCGGACGAAGGAGAGCAGGTCTCCGGGAGGCCGAGGGCGGCGAGGTCGACGACCTGGTGGCCGAGGCGGGCGCCGAGCCGGTCCTGGGCCGAGCCGTCGGCGCGGTAGCTGATCAGTCGCATGCGGGGCTCCTGGGGCGGGGTCAGGCGACGGACTGGTGGCCGTCGTTCTCGGAGTAGGCCTCTTCGCGGTACAGCGCGAGCGAGCGCATCACCGGGAAGTCGTTGAAGGAGAACAGGCAGGCGTCCTCGGCCGGGTCGTCGTTCGCGTGCTCGTGCCAGGCCCAGGACGGGACGCAGAAGATGTCGCCCTCGCTCCAGTCGTAGCGCCGGCCCGCGATCACCGAGTGGCCCCGGCCCTTGGCCACGGTGCAGACCACCGAACCGGTGTGCCGGTGCGCGGCGGTGTCCTGGCCGGGGCGCAGCAGCTGGATGTGGGCGCCCATGGTGGGCATGACCGAGCCGCCGGTGGCCGGATTGGTGTATTCCATGATCAGACCGTCGTACGGGGATCCCTCGCTGACCCGGGCCAGGCCGAGCAGCGCCTCGTAGGTGGGCTCCCAGGGGTAGGCCAGCAGCGGGGAGTAGGGGCGGCTCCACCGCTCGACGCCGTACGGCAGCAGATTGCGGCCGTGGGTGAGCAGGGAGGAGCCGACCGGCGCGCCGGGGGGCTGGCGCAGGTCCGGGTGGACCTCGTAGAAGGGCGCGTCCAGGGCGTTGACCAAGGGGATGTCCAGGCCGTCCTGCCAGATGCAGGGGTGTCGGCGGATTCGTTGCCGTGCTCGTGCCAGGTGCCGTTGGGGGTTATCGCGAAGTCGCGCGGGCCGACCCTGAGTTTCTGCCCGTCGACGACCGTCCACGCCCCGGTGCCCTCGATCACAAAGCGCAGTGCGGCGGCCTGGTGCCGGTGGGCGGTCATCGACTCGCCGGGGCCCATGATCTGCAGGCCGGTGTAGAGCAGGCCCACGGCGGCACTGACGTCCCGGCGCCCCGGGTTGACCAGCATCACCACCCGCCGTCCGGCGTCGTCGGCCGTCACCAGCGGCAGTGCCTTGTGCACCAGCGGCCGCAACTGCCGGTAGGACCACAGCGTGGGGACCGAGCGGGGCTGCGGGTACCAGGGCTCGATGTCGTTGGCGACGGTCCACAGCGCACCGGCCTCCGACTGGGCCAACTCGCGGTAGTAGTCCTTGAGTTCGGGGGTGTCGGCGACCCGGGCGCGGCCCGCGGCGGTGTCGTCGTAGGGTGCGTTCACAGCTCCTCCTGCGGCTGGGTGAAGGACAGCGGGCTGCGCGGGTGTTGTCGACCTGGAGCTGGAAGATGTCGAAGCGGTTGTAGTGGCCGATGATGTCGTGCATCTGCTTCGGCTGGATGCACCTGGCCAGGTCGATCTCGCCGTAGACCATGCCTTCGGTGTCCACCAGCGGCTCGCCCACCGGGCGGCCGTCCGGTCCGAAGATGCCGGACAGCGCGCTGCGTGGGCGGGCGAGTTGCTTGCGCAACTGCTCGTCGTCCCCGGCGAGGATGTCGATCATCTCCGGGGAGACGGTCGAGCAGGCGACGACCGAGTAGAGCTTGCCCTCGAAGCTGTGGGCGGCGGTGCGCACCGCGATGGCGTCGGCCATGTCGTAGTCGGCGGGGGCGACCGGCAGCGAGATGTAGGTGGCGGCGTGGATCAGTTCGCCCTGGGCCAGCAGCGCGAAGCGGGCCAGGGTGTTGGTGTTCTCGCCGCAGGCCAGCGCGCCGAGCGGGCCCAGCGGGGTGCGGTGCACCCGCAGCCCGCTGCCGTCGCCGTTGGTCCAGGTGAGCTTCTCCGCCCAGGTCGGCACCAGTTTCCGGTGCACGCCGAGGAGTTCACCGTCGGAGCCGATGATCAGCGTCGAGTTGTAGAGCACGCCGAGGCTGTGCGCGCCGCGCTCGTTGACGCCGATCACCAGCACAACGCCGAGCCTGCGGGCCGCCGCGCACAGCGCCTCCACCTGCGGTCCGGGGATGTCGATCGCGGCCCGGTACAGCCGTTCGAACCAGGGCGAACCCTGGACCGGGTTCATGGTCCAGTTCCAGTAGGGGTAACCGGGGAGGAAGACCTCGGGGAGCACGACCAGCGCCGCGCCCGCCCGGGCCGCCTCCTCGGTCAGTGCGATCGCCTTGTCCACGGTCGCGTCGGCGTTCAGGTACACCGGGACGCCTGGACCGCGGCGGCGATGAAGCGGGGCGGGTGTTCCATGTCGAACAGCATGGTCAGTGCCTCCTCAGGAGCGGGCTGGGCATCTGCGTCGGGCTGGGAGCGGAAGCGGGCGCCGCGGCCGCGTCGGCCGGGGCGGGCGCCAGCGCTGGTGGACCGGCGGGGCGGGCTCGCGCAGCAGCCGCAGCCGCGGCGGCAGCCGGTCGGCGCGGGCCCCCGGCGGGCGGGCGCTGCCCGGCGCCCAGGCCGGCGGCCAGGGCGCCGCGGGGCCCTGGTACTGCTGCTCGGCGGCGGCGTGCAGGGTCCACAGGGGATCGTGCAGCTGGGCCCGGCCGAGCGCGCACAGGTCCGCCCGCCCGGCCAGCAGGATGGAGTTGACGTCGTCATGGGAGGAGATGGCACCCACCGCGATCACCGGCACGCCGGTGGCGCTGCGGACCAGGTCGGCGTAGGGGGTCTGGTAGCTGCGCCCGTACCGGGGACGCTGGTCGGAAACCACCTCGCCGGTGGACACGTCCACGGCGTCGGCGCCGCCCTCGGCCAGGGCCCGGCAGATCTCCACCGTCTCGGCCTCGGTGGTTCCGCCCTCGGCCCAGTCGGTCGCCGAGATCCGCACCACCAGCGGCTTGTGCGCGGGCCACACCTCCCTTACCGCGGCCAGGACTTCGAGCGGGAAGCGCAGCCGGTTCGCCGCCGGACCGCCGTAGCCGTCGGTGCGCCGGTTGGTCAGCGGGGAGAGGAATCCGGACAGCAACTGGCCGTGGCCGTACTGGAGTTCCAGCACATCGAAGCCGGCCCGGTCGGCCCGCGCCGCGGCGGCGGCGAAGTCGGCGGCCACGGTGGCCAGTTCGGCGCGGGTGGCCGCGCGCGGGACGGCGCTGCCGGCGTCCCAGGGCAGGGCGGAGGCGGCCAGCCGGCCAGCCGTCAGCCGCGCCCAGCGGGGGCCGGCGATCTCGTCCGCTCGCGGGGGCACGGTGGCGGCGCGGCGTCCGGCATGGGTGAGCTGGATGCCCAACGGGGTGTCCGAGACCCGGCGGACGGCCTCGACGATCCGGCGCCACGCGGCCTCCTGCACATCGGTGTACAGGCCCGGGCAGGCGGGGTGGCCCTGCCCTGCGGCGCCACCGCGGTCATCCCGGTGAACACCAGCCCGGCCCGCCCAGGGCGTGGGTGGTGAGATGGAGTTGCTCGAACGCGCCGGGCAGGCCGTCGGCCGCACCGTAGACCGCCATCGGCGGGACCACCACCCGGTTGCGCAGCGGCAGCCCGCCCAGCCGGTAGGGGCGGAACATCGGCGGCACCCCGGGCGCGCCGGGCGCGAATCCGGCGTCGGTACGGTCGGTGAACTCCCGGTCCCGCAGCCGCAGGCTGTCGTAGCCGACCCGGCGGCTGCGGGTGAGCAGGTTGAACGCGAACTGCTCGGGCGGCTGCCCGGTGCTCCGGCCGATGGTCTCGAACCACTCCAGGCTGGCCTGGGCCGCGCGCTGGGTGGAGCGCACCACCGGCCGCCGCTCGCTCTCGTACCCGGCCAGCGCCTCGGCCGCGGTCGGGTGCTCGTGCAGCGCGGCGGCCAGGGCGAGGGCGTCCTCCATCGCCAGTTTGGTGCCGGAGCCGATGGAGAAGTGCGCGGTGTGCGCGGCGTCGCCGAGCAGCACCACATTGCCGTGCCGCCAGCGGGCGTTGGCGACCGTGGTGAACCGGAGCCACCTGGGGTTGTCGGCGATCAGCCGGTGCCCGTCCAGATGACCGCCCAGCAGTTGCCCGCACAGCCGGACGCTGTCCTGGTCGCCGGTGTCCCGGGGGTGGTCGCGGGCGGCGAGCTTCTCGAACCCGGCCCGCCGCCAGGCGTCCTCCGCCAGCTCCACGATGAAAGTGCTGCGGGTGGCGTCGTAGGGGTAGGCGTGCACCTGCACCGTGCCGAAGTCGTGCCGGTCGACGATGAAGGTGAACGCCTCGAAGACCTTGTCGGTCGCCAGCCACATGTAGCGGCAGCCGCGGACGTCCAGCTGCGGGCGGAAGCTGTCGGCGTACTGCTCGCGGACCGTCGAGTGCACCCCGTCGGCCGCCACCACGAGGTCGTAGTTCGCGGCCAGCTCCGCCACCGGCGGCGCCTGGGCCCGGTGCCGCAGGTCGACGCCGAGCGCGGCGCAGCGCTGCTGGAGGATCCGCAGCAGCCGTTTGCGGCCCATCGCGGCGAAGCCGTGGCCGCCGGAGGTCACCGTGCGGCCGCCGTAGCGGATGTCGATGTCGCTCCAGCGGGCGAACTCGGCCGACATCGCCGCGAAGACCTCGGGGTCGGCGTCGGCGATGCCCTCCAGGGTCTCGTCGGAGAAGACCACCCCGTAGCCGAAGGTGTCGTCGGGTGCGTTGCGCTCCCAGAGGGTGATCTCCCACTGCGGGGAGAGCCGTTTGGCCAGGGCGGCGAAGTAGAGCCCGGCGGGCCCTCCGCCGATGACTGCGACATGCACGGGTCCTCCACGGGGTCGGCACCACGGCTGTTCCACACGCCTGCTGCTCAACGGGCTTTCATTGCAGTGCACTGACCGGCCTGCCGGACGTCCCGGTGCGCCGGTTCAGCGCTGTCCCTGCTGCTGGGCGTAGCACTCGGGGGCCTGCGGGCCGGCGCCCAGCAGTGTCTGCCGTATCTGCGGCGGCCAGGGGGTCGAGCCGCGGGCCTCGGCGGCGGAGTGCACCACCGACATCCGGCCGGTGGCGGCCACCGTGTCGTCCTCGCCGCGCATGGTGAAGGCGTAGTGCAGCGAGCTGGCGCCCACCCGTTCCACCCGCAGCTCGGTGCGCACGGCCTGGCCGAACCACAGCCGTTCCTTGTAGTCGGCCTCGAAGTGGACCCTGGGATGCTGCCGAACAGGCTGTCCAGGCCGAGCCGGCGCAGCAGCACCGCCTCCGCGGCCTCGGCCCAGCGCTGCACGGAGGAGAAGTGGTAGTGCCCGGCCGCGTCGGTGTCGCCCCACTCCACCCGCCGCTCCACCACCACGCTGGGCAGCCCGCGTCCGGCAGCCCGGGCCCGCAGTTCCTGACGCTGGAGTTTGCCGGTGCCGGTGCGTGGCAGCGAGGCGGTGAACTCCACCGCGCGCGGTACTTGTAGGGGGCGATGGTCTGCTTGACGTGGTCCTGGAGGGCTTTGGCGGTCGCGTCGTCCGCGGCCACGCCGGGGCGCAGCACCACATACGCCTTGACCACCGCTCCGCGCCGTTCGTCGGGGGCGCCGACCACTCCGCACTCCAGCACGTCGGGGTGGGTCAGCAGCGCCTCCTCGACCTCGGGCCCGGCGATGTTGTAGCCGGAGGAGATGATCATGTCGTCGCTGCGGGCCTGGTACCAGAAGTAGCCGTCCTGATCCCTGATGTAGGTGTCACCGGTGATGTTCCAGCCGTCCCGCACATAGCCCAGCTGCCGGTCGTCGGCCAGATACCGGCATCCGGTCGGCCCCTGGACCGCGAGCAGCCCCGGACTGCCGTCCGGGACCGGTCTGCCGTCGGCGTCCACCACCGCGGCCCGGTAGCCAGGGACCGGCCTGCCGGTCGCCCCGGGGCGGATGTCCTCGTCCGCGGCGGAGATGAACACATGCAGCATCTCGGTCGCCCCGATGCCGTCGATCAGCCGCAGCCCGGTGGCCGCCCGGAAGCGCTCCCACACGGCCGCGGGCAGCGCCTCCCCGGCGGAGACCGCGCGCCGCAGTCCGCGCAGCCGGTCGGCCCGGCCCGCCGCCAGGATCGCCCGGTAGGCGGTGGGCGCGGTGAACAGCACGGTCGCGCCGTGGGCCGCGACCGCCTCGGCCAGCTGCTCCGGCGCGGCGGACTCCAGCAGCAGACTGGCGGCCCCGGCGTACAGCGGGAAGACCACCAGGCCGCCCAGGCCGAAGGTGAAGGCGAGCGGCGGGGTACCGGTGAACAGGTCGTCCGGGCTCGGCCGCAGGATGTGGCGGGCGAAGGTGTCGGCGTTGGCCAGCACGTCCCGGTGGAAGTGCAGCGTCGCCTTGGGCGGCCCGGTGGTGCCCGAGGTGAACGCCAGCAGCGCCACATCGTCGGCGGCGGTGTCCACCGCGGCGAACCGGCCCTCCTTGGCCGCCCCACGAACCACCAGGTCAGCCGGGTCGTCGTCGCGGCCGTACGGGATCAGCGCCAGCCCGGGGACGGCCGCCGCGGTCAGTTCGCCCAGCAGCCGGTGATCGCAGAGGGCGACCACCGGCCGGGCGATCCCGGCCAGCACCGCCAGTTCCCCGGCCCGCAGCAGCGGCATGGTGGTCACCGCGACCGCGCCGGCCTTCAGTACCGCCAGCCAACCCACCACCAGCCAGGGGGTGTTGGGCCCGTGCAGCAGCACCCGGTTGCCCGGGACCACCCCCAGGTCCTCGGTCAGCAGCCGGGCGGTCTGGTCGACCCGCCGCTGGAGCTCGCCGTAGCTCCACTCCTCCTCGGTGGTCAGCAGGCAGCGCCGGTCCGGGCCGAGCCGCGCCACCGTGTCGTCCAGCAGTGCCCTGGCGCAGTTGAGCCGATCCGGGTAACGCAGCTCGGGAAGATCGAACCGCAGCTCGGGCCACTGCTCGACGGGGGGAAGGTGGTCACGACAGAAGGTATCGGCATGCGCGGACGGAGAAAGCTCCATAGCGGCACCTCGTCTGGATGTCGGGGCGGCACGGGTCCTGCGTTCAGTATCTCCTTTGTTTTGCCATCGTCAATGATGCACTACATTTTTGATTCCGGCCCCGCCCGTGCCGCCCTCCGGGGCTGCCCGCCCCGCGACCGGACCGGCTCAGCCGGGCCCGTCGGCACGGAACCCGCGGAAGAACCCGCGGATGTCCCCGACCAGCGCCGCGGGCTGCTCCATCGCGGCGAAGTGGCCGCCGCGCTCGAACTCGGTCCACCGCACGATGGTGTTGGTGCGCTCGGCGATGTGCCGCAGCGGGATGAAGTTCTCCTGCGGGAAGGCCGCCAGGGCGGTCGGCGCGGCCGAGGGCTCGGGCGGCGCACCCCAGTAGTCGGCGTGGGCACGCTCGTAGTAGATCCGGGCGGACGATCCGGCCGTCCCGGTGAGCCAGTAGAGCATCACGTTGGTGAGCAGGTGGTCCCGGTCGATCACGTCCCCGTCACCGGAGTCCGTCCACTCCCTGAACTTCTCCGCGATCCAGGCGAGTTGGCCCACCGGCGAGTCGGTCAGCGCATAGGCCAGGGTCTGCGGCCGGGTGGACTGGATGTCCGCGTAGCCCTGCCGTTCGCGGGTCCACTCCCGGGTCCGCTCCCAGGAGGCGAGGGTGCGCTCGCGCTCACGCGGGTCGAGCGCGGCCAGCTCCTGCGGGCTCGGCTCGGCGGCGGCCGCGCTGCCGGGGATCAGGTTCAGATGGACGCCGATCACCTCCCCGGGGCGGATCCGGCCGAGCTCCCTGGAGACGGCCGACCCCCAGTCGCCGCCCTGCGCGCCGTAGCGCCGGTAGCCCAGCCGTCGCATCAGCTCGGCGAAGGCGGCCGCGGTCCGCCGGTACTCCCAGCCGGTCTCCCGGGTCGGCCCGGAGAAGCCGAAGCCGGGGATGCTCGGCAGCACCAGGTGGAACGCGTCGGCCGGGTCCCCGCCGTGCGCCCGCGGATCCACGAGCGGGCCGGCGATCTCGGTGAACTCCGCGAACGAACCCGGCCAGCCGTGCGTGATCACCAGCGGCACCGCCCCGGCTCCGGGGAGCGGATGTGCGCGAAGTGGACGGTGGCCCCGTCGATCTCAGTGGTGAACTGCGGCCACCGGTTCAGCCGGGCCTCGGCCGCACGCCAGTCGTACTCGTGCCGCCAGTAGTGCGCGAGCTCCCGCAGATACTCCCGGGGGACGCCGTACGCCCAGCCCACGCCCGGCAGTTCGTCCGGCCAGCGGGTCCGGTCCAGCCGCCGGCGCAGATCCTCCAGCTCGCTCTCGGGGATGGCGATGCGGAACGCCCTGATGTCCTCGCTGCTCGGTGTCGTCATGGCAGCACATGCTAGGAGTGTCCGGCCGGCCGCCGTGACCGCCGCAAGCCCGGGCCGGCGGGCAGCGGCCGGATCAGACCGGGAGCAGCCGGGCCACCAGGTCGCCCAGCTGGCGCACATTGCGGCAGGGCAGCATCCGTACCACCCGGGCGTACTCGCCCGCCGCGGAGTCACCGGTGGACCACGCGCTCACCGGCTCGGGGTTCAGCCAGTACACCCGCCGGGCGCGGGCGGCGACGGCCGCCAGCGCGGCCGGGTTCGGGTCGCGGCCGTTGTTCCGGGCGTCGCCGAGGACCAGCACCGAGGTACGCGGGCCCACCGCGTCCAGGTAGCGCTCGACGAACTGGCCCAGCGCCGTGCCGTAGTCGCTGCTGCCGTCCCAGCCGGTGACCGCGGCCTCGGCCAGGATCCGGGCGCCCAGGCCGGCCGGATCCGCCTGCCCGGCGCTGACCAGCGCGGTCACCTCGTCGGTGCGGTTGACGAAGGCGAACACCCGCACCTTGCTGAACTGCTCCCGCAGCGCCTGGACCAGCAGCATGGTGAAGTTGGCGAATCCGGCGACCGAGCCGGAGACGTCGCACAGCAGGACCAGCTCCGGGCGCGCCGGGCGACGGCGGCGGTACGCCGGGCGCAGCGGCACCCCGCCGGTGGACAGTGAGCGGCGCAGCGTCCGGCGCAGGTCGATCCGGCCGCGCTCGGCCCGGCGTCGGCGGGCGGCCAGCCGGGTCGCCAGCTTGCGGGACAGCGGCTGCACGGTCCGCCGCAGCTCGGCGAGCTGTTCCCGGCCGGCCACCAGGAAGTCGATCTGGTCGGGGGTGGCCGCGAGGGCGCGCCGGGCGATGAGATCGGTGCCGCGCAGCTCGGCCACCCGGCGCCTGGCCTCGCCGGCGACCAGCCCGCGAAAGCGCTGGATCCGGCCGCGGATCTCGTCGGCCTCGATCCGCTCGGTGAAACCGCCGTCACCACCGCCGCTACCCCCGCCGCCGCCACTACCGCCCGAACCGGCCCCGCCCGCTGTGCCGGGCGCTCCGGAGCGGGCGGCGCGGGTGCGGGCAGTACCCGGACCAGCAGGGTCTGCGGCTGCAACCGGTCCAGCGCCTGGTGCGCGGACCAGCCCTCGGAGCCGCCGCCGGGCAGGCCGTACCGGCCCAGGGCCTCCACCGTCTCGGCGGCGAGCCGGGCCAGCGCCACCGGGTCGTCCGCGGCCAGGGCATCGGCCAGGCGTTCCCGCAGTTCGGCCAGGCGGCCGGGGAACGGGTCCGCGGCCGCCTCCAGGACACTCTGCGGGGTGCCGACCGCCAGCGGGAAGTACAGGTCGAAGGCCGCGTCGAAGACCGCCCGCTGTCCCTCGCGCCGCAGCAGCGCCGCCGCCAGCCCGGCGCGCATCCGCTCCCGGTCCGTCATCCCGAGCACTTCCAGCACCGCCCCGGCGTCGATGCTCTCGCCCGGGCCGATCGGCATGCCATGGGCCCGCAGCGCCTGGACAAAGGCGGTGAGCCGCTCGGCCACACCGGCCGGCTGCTCGCTCACGACGCGGCCACCACGCCGTCGAGCCGCAGTTTGCGGCCCGCCTTCAGCACGTCGTCCTGGTGCTTGAGGATCACCCGAGGGTGTCCCGGACCACCGCCTCGTCCAGGCTTTCCGCGCCCAGCGCGCAGGGTCCGGGCCCAGTCCACGGACTCGGCCACCGACGGTGCCTTGCGCAGCTCCATCGCCCGCAGCGCGCCGACCACCCGCACCAGCGACTCGGCCAGCGCCGCGTCCAGGCCGGGCACCTTCAGCCGGACGATCCGCTGCTCCAGCTCCTGGTCGGGGAAGTCGATGTGCAGGAAGAGGCAGCGGCGGCGCAGCGCCTCGGACAGCTCCCGGGTGGCATTGGAGGTGAGCAGCACGAACGGGCGCCGGGTGGCGGTGATCGTGCCCAGCTCGGGCACGGTGACCTGGAAGTCGCTGAGCACCTCCAGCAGCAGGCCCTCCACCTCCACATCGGCCTTGTCGGTCTCGTCGATCAGCAGCACCGTGGGCTGGTCGCCGCGGATGGCGGTCAGCAGCGGCGCGGGAGCAGGAACTCCTCGCTGAAGATGTCGGTGCGGGCCTGGTCCCAGGTCTCCTCCCGACCGGCGGTGATCCGCAGCAGCTGCTTGGCGTGGTTCCACTCGTACAGCGCGCGGGACTCGTCCACCCCCTCGTAGCACTGCAGGCGCACCAGCCTGGCCCGGCCGATCGTGGCGATGGCCTTGGCCAGCTCGGTCTTGCCGACCCCGGCCGGGCCCTCGACCAGCAGCGGCTTGCCGAGCCGGTCGGCCAGGAACACGGTGGTGGCGACGGCGGTCGACGCCAGGTATCCGGCCTCGGCGAGCCTTGCGGAGACGTCGTCCACCGAGGTGAAGAAGCCGGTGCCGGTCACGTGGTCCAGGGCAGCCATAGCGCCAACTCCCTCTCGGAGTACCTTGATCAGTACCTGAGTGTCCGGGCGCCCCGACGGGGGTACCCGGTGCAGGACCCTACCCGGCGGCCGGGCGGTCCGCGCCCCCGCCTCCCCGCCTCCCCGTCGGGAGGCCGTTCCCGTGACCCGGCCAGGAGGCGGTAACGAGTCGGGACGCGGACAGGAACGCCCTCCAGCAGTATCGAACCCACCAGAAAACGGAACACCACACCACAAGGGGCAGAACCATGGGACGCAAGCTCGCCGCACTGACCGGGGTCCTCGCGCGGCTCTCGTCTTCGGCCTGTCGACCACGGCCGACGCGAGCCACGCCCAGAGCCGGCAGCACAGCGTCCAGCAGGCACTGGCCGACGGCCAGAGCCCGAACGGCGACGGACAGAGCCCCAACGGTGACGGTCAGAGCCCGAACGGCGGCGGCAACGGCAGCACCCCGACCCCCGCGCCGACCACCGGCCACTGACCCGGTTCACTGCCCCGCCGTCGCGAACTCCAGCCGCAACGACCCCACTTGTCGCGACCCCGCCGTCGCCCGCCGTCCGCCGCGCCGCACCCGCCAACGGGGCGGCGCGGCGCTGTTGCACCGGCGCCGGCCGCCGCCACCTCCCACGCCGACCGGTGCGACGCCAACGCCGCAACCGCAACCGCCGCATCCGCCGCCCTCACCGCCGCAACGCGACGAACCCGACTCCATCCATTGGCCCTATGACCCGGAGAACAAACAATGGACCCTGCCGCCGCGCCCACCCCTCTGCACATTCTGCTGCGCAAAGCCCGGCGGCGGGCCGGACTGACCCAGCAGCAGCTCGCCGGACTGTCCACGGTCAGTATCCGCACCATCCGCGATCTGGAGCGCGCCCGGGTGCGGCATCCGCGCCAGAGCACCCTGGACCTGCTGGCCAACGCCATGCGGCTGAGCCATGCCCACCGGACCGAGCTGCGGCTGGCCGCACGCCAGGCACCGGCCGAGGCGATCATCCGAGCGGTGTTCGGCCCCGACTGCGCCGTGCCGCCGCGTCCGCCGCAGCAACTGGTCGGCCGCCGCAGCGAACTGCGCACCCTGGACACCCTGATCAGCCACAGCCCGGAACGGCTGCTCGCCACCGTCGGGCTGCCCGCGTCGGCAAAACCGGACTCGCACAGGAGCTGGCCGGTCTGCTGCACGCCCGCGACCGGCTGCCCGTGCTCTGGATCCCGCCGGAGAACCCCGAAAGACCCGAGGCCGACCCCACCGAGTCTCCCGATCCGCAGGCCAACCTGGTGCGCTGGGTCCGTGAACTGCTGGCCGGCGGCGAGCGCGGCGAGCAACTCGCCACCGCCATCGGCGCCACGCCGGCGCTGCTGGTGCTCGACGGCTGTCAGCCCACCGCCGCGGCCGGAGCCGCCCTGCTGCGGCTGCTGCAGGGCTGTCCCGGGCTGAAGATCCTGTTCACCGCCTGCGGACCGGTGCAACTGGCCGGCTGCCGACAACTGCCGCTGGCCCCACTGCCGCTGCCCGGCACCGACCTCGCCCCGGATCCGCCGTCGGACGACGCCCTGACCGCCGGGCACCCCGCCCTGGAACTCATGCTTCGCTGCGCCGCCCGGACCCGCCCCGACCTGCTGCCCACCGACGCCCTGATCGCCCACCTCGCCAGGGTCTGCCGCGCGCTGGACGGCATCCCCGCGGCCATCGAGGCCGCCGCGTCCTGGCTGCTGCTCTACAGCCCACAGCACCTGGGCGACATTGCCGAACACACCCCGCTGGAACTGCTGGACCCGATCACCCCGGTCCCCGGCCAGATCCCGCTCAGCGTCCGGCTGACCGAGGCGCACGGCGCACTGGACCCTTACTTCGTCCGGCTGTTGGGGATCCTCGGCAAGCTCGACCAGCCCTGGACCGTGGAGCTGGCGGCCGACAGCACCGCCCTTCCCCGCACCCGGATCGCCCGCGACCTGCACATCCTGTTGCAGCACGGCCTGATCCAGCAGCAGCCGGTCCGGGCCGACGGCCTGAGCGCCTTCCTCACCCTGCGGCTCTCCCTCATCTCACCTCCACCGCCGTGCCACCGCCGCTGGAGCGCCGAGTCCCGGCGGCATAGCCGGCGGCAGCAGGACAGCACCGTTCATCCCGTGCCGAGAAGGCGGTGGGAGCCCGTCCGGGCTTCCACCGCCTCCTCGGCACTCACATGGTCCGGAACGCCCCGGGAGCGCCAACTGCCGCCCGGCTGCCGCCGGGGACGCCGATCCGCAACCGGCCACCCGCCTACGCTCGAACGGCGAAGCCCGGCGGTTCCCTCCCCCGGCCGACACCATCCCCGGCCATCCTGATCTGGACGAAGCCCTATGAAGCCTGCGGAGCGACCGGACGGCGACCGGCCGGGCGGCCACGGACCGGGCCTGGAGCGGCTGTTCGCCCGGCAGGCGGCCCGCACCCCGGCCTCGGTGGCGCTGGTGTACCAGGAGCAGCGGATCACCTATGCGCAACTGGACGGCTGGTCCAACCGGTTGGCCCGGCATCTGCGTGCACGCGGGGTGGCGCCGGGCGGCACGGTCACCATTCTGCTGGAGCGCTCGCCGCAACTGGTCTCGGCGCTGCTGGCGGTGCTGAAGGCCGGGTCCGGGTACACCCTGCTGGCCCCGGGCCGCCCGGTCGGACTGCCGGCACCGACGCCGGCACCGACCGGGGCCGTTCCCCGGCGCTGGTCACCCAGAGCCATCTGGCCGCGCCGTGGACCCCGGCCACGGTGGTGGACCTGACCGCCGAGGTGCTCGCGATCGGCTCCCGTTCGGCGGCCCCGATGGAGACCTGGCTCCAGAGTGCGCCAGTCTCCCGGAACACCTTCGCGCTTGAGGTGCTCGGTCCGCTGCTGCACGGTGGCGCCTGTGTGCTCCGGTCCGGCCGGCCGCACCCCGACCCGCGGCAGACCACCGCGTGGGCCGCACCGGGCCCGCTGCCGGGATCTCTCCCGGGCTGAGAACCACGGCCTCGGTCAGACGCTGTCCACCTGGGGGCGGCCGACCTAGAGTCGAGGCATGAGCGAACGACCTGGCACAAACCTGTTGCTGGCGGCGGTCGGCGCACTGGCCGGTGCCGCGCTGGCGAAGGAGCTCGGGCGGTCTCCCGAGGAGCGCAGCTGGCACGGACGCATCCTCGGGCTGCCCTACGACTTCCGCCCGCCCACGGTGGAGCGGCTGCGGAGGTCCTACTGGGATCCTTCGAGCGACGCCCTGCTGACCCCGCACGCCTTCGGCATCGGCTACTCGGTGAACCTGGCCCGGGTGGCCCGCCCGGCGCGGGCGGTCTGGGCCCGACTGGCCGACGCGGAGCCGGACTTGGGCCGGGGCTGGGATCCGGACCGGGACCCGGACGACCTCGGCCGGCCGTGACCGGCGACGGGGTGGGCACCGCGGACCCGACCGTCAACCGACGCCGGACACCTGCGCGATGCGCAGCAGCAGATAGAAGGTACCGACCAGGGCACTGCCGGAGACGGCCAGCGCCTTGATCCGGACCAGCTGGTCGTACCGGGCGAGCCGGTACACGGACATGGCGACGATCACGGCGAGCAGCAGCGTCACGGTCAGGGCGTAGTCGGCCGTGGGCACGGCGACGGCGGAAGTGTGCACGAGGGTGTCCTTGCGTGGAGGCGCGCTCGGGCGCGCGGGTGACAGGGTGGGCGGGGTGACGAGGCGAAGGGGTGCACCCGGGCTGCACCAGCCCGGGGCGTCAGCTGGGCTGGGCGAGTTCGCGCAGCCGGTCGACCAGGCACAGGCCCGGCGCGTTGACGATCCCGTCGGCTCCGGCCGCGGGCAGGTCGTGCACGTCCAGCCGGTCGACCTCGGCGGCCAGTCGAACCTCGGCGGCCAGTCCGGCCTCGGCGAGCAGGCCCGGGTCGGCCGCGGTGGCGGAGTCGAAGCAGCGCTGGAGCAGGTCGCCGGGCATGGTGGGCAGCGAGGGCGCGGGAACCTCCCGGGCGGGCCGGCCCTCGCCGCGGGCCGCGTGCGCGAACCAGACCCGGGCGCTCTGCGTCTCGCCGCGCTGGCGGTGCTGGAAGTACAGGCAGTAGGCGGAGAGGCGGTCCCCGGCGCTTCCGGCGATCTCCCACCAGAAGCGGGCGCTCTGCGGGTGGCCGGTCAGGTACAGCAGGCAGCCGAAGACCCGCATGCCCTCGATCCGGCCGTCCAGGGCGCGATCCTCCTCACCCCGGTCCGGTGCGGACGGCAGCCACTGGTCCAGCCGGGCGATCCGGGCGGCGGCGGTGCGCGCGCTGATCACCGAGCGGGCCAGTACCTCCAGTCCGTCACGGGCCTGGGTGGTCTGCACCGCCCAGGGCGGCGCGGGGTCGGCCCCGGAGCGGCGCCGGGCCACTCCGGCGGACAGCTGCCGCAGGCTCGCCGCCGTGTCGGGAGGCCGGGGACGGCCGCCCCCGGGGAAGGCGGCGGTGACAAGGGTGTCGATCTCGTTCCGGTCCATGGGGGCCGCTACGCTCCTTCCGCAGGTATGGCGTCGCCGGAGCGCAGCACCCGCAGCGGCAGCAGTGCCGCCTCCAGCCGGCCGCGGGCCTGTTTGAGGGTGCGGTCCACGGTGGACAGGTGGACGCCGAGGATCCACGCGGTGTCCCGGGCGTCGTAGCCCATCACCTGGCGCAGGATCAGCACATCGACCTGGCGTTCGGTCATCTCGGCCAGGGCCTGGTAGAGGCCGATGGTGCTCTGCATGGTCGCGAAGGACTCGCGGATGCCGGTGAGGGTGGCCAGGGCCACCGCCAGCTTCGCCTCCAGCGGGTCCTGGGCCTGGCCGCGGTAGTAGTCGACGGCGGAGCGCAGGATCTGCCAGGTGCGCTCCTGGAGGTTGGGCGCGCGCAGGATCTGCTCCCACTCGACGCCGATGTGCACGAACACCTCGCGGACCAGGCGCTCGGCGGTCGCGCCGCGGCCGAGCCGGGCACAGGCGTACTGGTAGTAGTAGCTGTGGCGGCTGAGGTAGAAGGCCTCCATGTCCAGCGGCAGATCCACCGGCTCGTGCAGGGCGGCGCCCGCCGGGCCCGGGGCGTTCCGGGGCGCCGAGTCCGGTTCCGGGGCGGTGCCGGGATCGGCCGCCGACAGGTCGTCGCTCACCGTGTCGCCTCCCCGGTCGGGGTGCACGGATGCGCATGGCCGGCGCCGATGCGCCGCACCGGCCGGGTGGCGCCGACGACGATCCGGTCGGCGGGCGACCGGAACTGGTCGTTCTGGCTGCGCCAGTTGCTCTGCCAGCGGCTCTTCCTGTCGGACACGGTGTCACTTTCCCTTCGTCGGCGCCTCACTGGTGCCTGCTCATAGCTAAACGGCTGACCCCCCGGTTTTCCGCACGCCGACCCGGGGAACTTACGCCGACACCCCTGGATGACTACTCAGGGTGAGTAAATCCGCGACCGTTCCCCCTGCTCCGCGCAAAGCCGCACGCCGAGGCGGTCCGCCGGGACTGCCCGGCTTGGCCGGAGCCACTGACTCCGGGCACGCACGGTCACCAGAAGTGGCGCAGATCACAGATCACCTCGATGGTGATGTTGTGACAGATATCGACCGGAGCGACCGCAGGTGACCCGCGCGGCGTCCGGGAGTCGTCCGTACCCCGGCGCGGGGCTGGGCCAGCCGGGGGAACCACCGTGCCGGCAACCGCCGGGCTGGGTACGGCGTGGGAGGCGGCGCTCCCGGTCGAGAGGGAACTGATGGGATTCAACGAACAGGACAGCCACGAGTCGGCGGAGGTGTCGACGAGCGCGGGCGGCACCGGCAGGCGGACCGGGGACAGCGCGGGCGACCGGCGACGGAGGCTGCTCAACTGGTCGGCGGTCACCGCGTCGGTGCTGGCCCTGGCCCTGGCGGTGTACTGCGTCCATGACGCGCTGGCGACCCGGGCCGGCAGGGGGCGACCGTCAAGCTGGCCCACTGGGGCCGCTGCCACCATCTGGTGCTGGTCGCGGACCTGATCGACGGCCGGGCCCGCAGCGCGTCGGCGGCCGACTGCTCGGCCACGGACTTCAGCGTGCTGCGCCCGGTGCACTCGGCGGTCGTGGCGGTCAGGCCGCGCCCGGCGGTCGCGGTGGTGCCGCTGCACCCGCCGGTGGTCCCGCTGGTCTCCCCGGCCATGCCGGGCGAGGGCGTGTTCTCCCCGCTGGTGGAGGTCCACGGGCAGCCGGTGGTGCAGCGGGCGCTGATGCGGCCGGACGGCTACGACGCCACCTTCCCGGTCGGCGTGGTGTGGCTGCGGCACTCGGCGCTGCGCTTCGAGTTGCACCCGGGCGCGGCCGAGCCCGGCGGCGACTGGCCGGTCCCGCCCACCGTGCCACCGGGGCACCGCGCCGGCCTGGTCGCCACCTACAACGGCGGCTTCAAGCTTTCCAACGGCGACTCGCACGGCGGCTTCTACCTCGACGGCCAGGTCGGCGCCCCGCTGGTCGACGGGGCCGCCACCGAGGTGTTCCACCGCGACGGCTCGCTCACCGTCGGCGTGTGGAACCAGGACGTCAGGATGGCCCCGGACGTGGTCGGGGTGCGCCAGTGCCTGGTGCCGCTGGTCTCCGGGGGCGAGGTGACCGCGGCCGTCCACGACGGCGGCACCGAGGTGTGGGGGCTGACCGACGGCGGCAACTCGTTCGTGGCCCGCTCCGGAGTGGGCGTCGACCGGCACGGCGACATCATCTACGTCGGCGGGCGGCTGATGTCCGTGGAGACCCTGGCGACCGTGCTTCAGCGCGCGGGAGCGGTGACCGCGATGACTGGACATCAATCTGAGCTGGCCGTCGTTCATCTCGTACGACGGCACCCGGCAGCCGGCCGACCCGGTGCCGCACAACCTGGTGAACTTCGTCCGCGCACCCACCCGCTACTACGAGGAGTCCAGCCGCGACTTCGTCGCCGTGTACGCACGCGGCTGACCCTCCCGACGCCGGCGCGGCGCGGTCCCCGGGGACCGCGCCGCGCCCGTTTCCACGACTCAGCCCTGGTCGGGCCCGGGGATCTCGCCGACCAGCCGGGAGCTCCACGGGCACCACACATTGCCGGGCAGGAAGGCGCCGCCCGCCTCGTCCAGGTGCTCCTCCACAAATGCCGTGGAGGCGTCGCAGACCTCGACGGCAGCGTCGAAGAAGCGCACCGAGCCGGGCTCGAAGTGGAAGCTCCAGCGGGAGTTGTAAGGCGCGGGGTAGTGCCTGATCCGGCCGATGAGGTGCGGGCGGTCGGTGCCGCCGCGCAGCAGCTCGCGTGCGTGCCGGATGTCCTGCCCACCGGTCAGCTCGACCACGAATTCGGTGGTCCGGGGACCGTGGCCGTCAGCCATCACAAAGTAGGCGGGGCCCTCGACGGCCCGACTGACCTGGGCCGCCGGCCACTCGGCCTGAGCGGGCTGGGACAGCGAGACCGGCAGCATCGCAACTGCCGCGATGCTCAGGATCCTGGTGAACATGCGTCGCATGAAAGCGCTCCTGTGGTGTGCTGAGGCGGTCGCCACTGCGACCACTCATGACGCAATGTAGCCAGGCAACGACACAGCGTGTGCAAAGTAACGGCGCGCGCGAACATCCGCCGGAGCCCGGGGTGTTGGCGTCCAGCGAAAGCGGGCCCGAATCCAACGCGCCGGCAACATGACCGGGCGTCAGATTCGAACAGACATTCCCATACTGATTCCCGGCGGAGCCGAATTGACCGGCCTTCGACGGCCACGGTCCAGGGCGGTCCGGCGACCCACGCAACCCGACGGATCCATGTCAAGCAACTGCCCTGCCCCGAAACCGGCCTGGTGACACATCGCACATCGCCCGGAAGCCGTCGAAATCCCCCCGCAGGCCGGCCAGCCGCCCCACGGGCGGCCGACGTTGCAACTGATGAGACGTCAATCAGTCTTTTCCACAGAGCTGTTGGCTGCAATTCTGGAATCCGGCAGCTGCTTCCGCTGCCACCGGCCGAGGGCGCGCGGGCTGCTTCCGCAACACCCCGGCACCGACAACGAAGCACCTCGACCGGATGAAATTCCTGCCCCCCGAACGAAACTCTCATCAGTTGTGTCTACCATCACGGGAACAACACTCAACTTTTCAACGACAGGTAAGGCACTCATGGCAGATGAATCAGTCACCAAGCTCGAATCCGTCATCGCCGGGATCCGCAGCTACATCGGCGACCAGCTGAGCGAACTGGAGGCCGAACTGGGCTCCGCGCGGGGCACGGTGTCCTCGCTCGGCGAGCAACTCGCGGCCCAGCGGGCGTCGATCGAGACCCTGGAGGCCAGCCGCGAACTGCTGGTCGCCAAGCTCGGCGAACTCGCCGGCGCGGAGGCGGACACCAAGGCGTTCTCCCAGGCCCGGGAGTCGCGGAAGGCCGCGGCCGGGTCCGTGTCCGACCAGATCGTGTCCGCGGTCAGCGGTGACGCCGTGGACGGCGCCCTGCCGGTCGCCGCTGCCAAGCGCGCCAAGCCCGCCACTCGCGCCGCGGCCAAGCCCGCCACCCGCGCAGCGGCCAAGCTGACCCCCGGCCAGCTCGGTGTGCTCAGCTTCCTGGAGGCCACCGCGGGCGTGCACAAGGTCTCCGAGATCGCCGTCGGCGTGCACGGGGCCGACCCCGACAACGCCGCGCTCCAGGGCATCCGCCGGGCCCTGGCCGGGCTGATCGACTCCGGGCGTGCGGTCAAGTCCACCCAGTCGGGCACCGCGTTCTACTCCGCCGGCACCGAGGCCGAAGCGGCGCCCGCCGCCCCGGCCGAGGCTCCGCAGGCAGAGCAGGCTCCGGCGGCCGAGGCCGCACCGGCCCCGGCCAAGAAGACGGTCGCCAAGAAGGCCGCTGCCAAGAAGGCCACCACGAAGAAGGCCGTCGCCAAGAAGGCCCCGGCGAAGAGCAGCCCGGCCAAGACCGCCACCAAGGGCGGTACCGCGAAGAGCACCGCCGCGAAGGCCCCGGTGGCCAAGAGCACCACGGCGAAGAGCGCCACCGCCAAGAAGAGCGCCGCCAAGCAGGTTGCCGCCAAGCAGGCGAAGAAGACGGCCACCCGCACCCCGGCCGAGGCCCCGGCCGGCGCTGCCGAGGCCGCCGCTCCCGCGGCGTCGACGCGCACCCGCACCTCCTCGGTGAAGTCCACCGCCAAGCGCACCGTGCGCAAGGCGGCGGCGAAGAAGGCCGCGACGGCCTCCGTGGACACCACGGCCAAGACCGAGCAGGGCGCCCCCGCCGCCGAGAAGAGCGTGCGCGCGGACCGTACGAAGATCGTGGCCACGCTGCTGTCCGCGTCCGAGCCGCAGTCGGCCGGCGAGGTCTCCCGCACGGTCATGGGCGCCGAGTGGCGTTCCTCGGACGCGACCAACTTCCGCAACGTGCTGAAGAGCATGGTTACCGAGGGCGTCGTCGCCGAGCACCCGGGCGAGAACAACCGCACCCGCTACACGGTCGCCGCCAGCAACTGACGGCACGGCCGCGCCGGGCCCCGGCAGCACAGGGCCCCGGCACACAGGAACGGTCCCGCCTCCCGGTGAGGCGGGACCGTGGGCCTGCCGTACAACGCCTTCAGCACAGCACTTTCAGCACAGCGCTTTCAGCAACAGCACCTTCAGCAGAACTGGCGGAACGTCTGTCGAGGACCGCCCGCGGCGGTCCGGCGGGCTATTCCAGGGAGTTGACGTCGAGGATCCGCTGCACCTCCGCCGAGCAGCGGACGTGGTCCTTGAGGATGCCGAAGCGCTCTCTGAGCCACTCCACGTCCGCATTGGTGCGGACCCGCTCGGCCTCGCCCCACGCGGTTCTGGTAGGCATCGAGCACCTGGGCCATCAGGATGTCGCCTTGGGTGATCTGCACGTCGAGGATCACGCCTGTGAGTGCACTGTCCATGATTCCAGCATCGGGGCAGTCGCCGAGGACGGCATCCCGGCGGCGACCCGGGAGTTGTCCTCGTACCGGGCCCGGCGGACGGCCCGGCGGCGGCGTACGCGGGCGCACGGGCGCGAAAGCGGTCGGCCCCGGCGCACTTCGGGCACTGCTCCGGTCGGGTTGCCCACCCGCATCCGCCCGCACGGCAACGGCAACGGCAACGGCAACCGCGACGGCGGCACTTGTGGCAACGGCGCGCGGCGCTACGCCTGTCCGCGGTGCCAGCCGCGCTCGGTGCGGTCGGCGCAGTGGATGTCGCCCACGTACTCGTGCGCTCGTCCGGCCAGGAGACCACCAGGGTGAAGCGGTGCTCGTAGCTGGGCTCGCCGTCGGCGTCGTCGAGCCCGGGAATGCGGGCCCAACCGGTGGAGTGCACCTGCGCGTTGCAGGCCCGGTGCGGCACCAGTCGGCCGCGGCCTGGAGCGCGCCGCCCTGAGTGGAGGCGGCGAAGGTCACCGAGGTGCGGGTGGAGATGGTGATGTCGCTGTCCTCGTCCTCCGGCATGGAGGCAACGGCACCAGCGGCGCTGCTGATGTCACGCGTGAGGTCGTCGATGACATGCTGCGGGGCGGTCAGGATGCCGGGCAGCACCAGGGAACCGGTCGGCGCGGCTGGGGCGATCTCGTTGCGGACAGCGGGTGCGCTCATGGTGTTCCTCGCCTGTTTTCGGTGGTACTCCACCCGACATGCTGCCCTGCTGACGGGCCCCTGTCACCAGGAACCTGACAGTGAACGCTGTCAGCGAGGGAAGTGGTATATGCCATCAGCAGGTTGACCCCGGCGCTGCGGCATAACCGCAGGCTGCCGGGGTCAACTCGGGAAAGGGGTGGTGTCACTCCACCGGTGCCCAGTCGAGAGTGCGTTCGATGGCCTTCTTCCAGGCCGTGTACCCGGCCTCGCGGGTGGCCGCGTCCCACTGCGGGTCCCAGCGCACGTCCTGGTTCCCTCAACTCCTCGGTGTCGCGCCAGAAGCCGACCGCCAGACCGGCCGCGTAGGAGGCACCGAGCGCGGTGGTCTCGGCCACCTTGGGACGGATCACCGGGACGCCCAGCACATCGGCCTGGGTCTGCATGCAGAGGTTGTTGGCGGTGACCCCGCCGTCGACCTTGAGCACCGCCAGTTCCACGCCGGAGTCCTTGGTCATCGCCTCGACCACGTCCCGGCTCTGGTAGCAGATGGACTCCAGGGTGGCCCGGGCGATGTGCCCGTCGTTGTGGAAGCGGGCCAGGCCGACGATGGCCCCGCGGGCGTCCGAGCGCCAGTAGGGCGCGAACAGGCCGGAGAAGGCCGGGACGAAGTACGCGCCCGCGGTGTCCTCGACTCGCGGCGCAGGTCCTCTCGGCGGCGGTGCTGATCAGGTGCAGTTGGTCGCGCCCTGCACGGCCGAGCCGGTGACCGCGATCGAGCCCTCCAGCGCGTAGACCGGCTTCTGCCCGGCGAACTGGTAGGCCACCGTGGTCAGCAGGCCGTGCTGGGAGCGCACCGGCTCGTGGCCGGTGTTGAGCAGCATGAAGTTGCCCGTGCCGTAGGTGTTCTTGGCCTCGCCACCGCGAAGCAGACCTGTCCGACGGTCGCGGCCTGCTGGTCGCCGAGGATGCCGCTGATCGGGATCCCGGCCAGCGGGCTGATCGCCGGCGACTCGCCGTACCCGTCCGGCGCGTTGGACGGACGGATGGTCGGCAGCATGGCGCGCGGGATGTTGAAGAACGACAGCAGCTCGTCGTCCCAGTCCAGGGTCCGCAGGTCCATCAGCATGGTGCGGAGGCGTTGGTGACGTCGGTGACGTGCACGCCGCCCTGGATGCCGCCGGTGAGGTTCCACAGCACCCAGGTGTCGACCGTGCCGAAGATCGCCTCGCCGCGCTCCGCGTCGGCGCGCACCCCGTCCACGTTCTCCAGGATCCACTGCACCTTGCCGGCCGCGAAATAGTGGCCGCGGCAGTCCGGCCTTGGCCGGATCACCTCGCCCTTGCGCTCAGCGCTGGCGATCCGGTCGGTCCGGGTGTCCTGCCAGACGATGGCGTTGCAGTAGGGGCGGCCGGTGCGGCGGTTCCACACCACGGTGGTCTCGCGCTGGTTGGTGATGCCGAGCGCGGCGATGTCGCTCGGTGCAGCTTGGCCCGGTTGAGACAGCTGGCGATGACCGAACGGGTGCGCTCCCAGATCTCCACCGGGTTGTGTTCGACCCAGCCCGCCCGGGGCAGGATCTGCTCGTGTTCCAGCTGCTCGCGGGCGACCTCGTTGCCGGAGTGATCGAAGATCATGAACCGGCTGCTGGTCGTGCCCTGGTCGATCGCGGCGACGAAGTCCGCCATGACTGATCCTCCAGTGGTGGTGACGTTTGCTCGGACCTGCTGTTGGTGACGGCCGTCGGCTACTCCTCGTCGACGACCACGCGCCCGGGCTCGCCCTCCTGGAAGGGCAGGAAGCGGGCGATCAGGAACTGGTAGATGGCCGCGCCGAGCGGGGCGCCGAGCAGCGGTCCGACGATGGGGACCCAGAAGTAGAGGTCGCCGTACTGGTCGCGCCAGGCGTGCCGGTAGCCGGTGATGAAACTGGCCAGCCGGGGGCCGAAGTCACGGGCCGGGTTGATCGCGTAGCCGGCGTCGGCGCCGAAGGCCATGCCGATGGCGACCACCAGCAGGCCGGTGATCAGCGCGCCCAGGTTGGCCTTGGGCGGGGCGTTGCGCAGGTCCGTCAGTGCCATGATGACCAGCATCAGGATGGCCGTGCCGATGATCTGGTCGCGCAGCGCGCCCCACTGGCTGATCGGGAAGGTGCCGTTGCCGGGCAGGGTGGAGAAGATGAACTGGGACTTGATGGTGTGCCCCGGTCGAGCTTGGCCAGGAGTTCGGTGTAGTTCCAGCGGACCAGCAGCGCGGCCACGAAGGCCCCGAGCACCTGCGCCAGCGCGTAGGGCGCGACCTTCTTCCAGGCGAAGCCCCGGAAGATGGCGAGCGAGAGGGTCACCGCCGGGTTGAGGTGGCCGCCGGACAGCCGGGCGGCGACATAGACACCGAGCATCACGCCGAAGCCCCAGGCCCAGGCGATGCTGTCGTGGTTGCCGAGCCCGGCCGCCACGACCTGGGCGACCACGCCCACGCCGAACAGGATGAGGATCATGGTGCCGACGAACTCGGAGAGCATTTCGCCGATGAGTTCCCTGGTGGGACTGGGCGCGGGGCGGGCCGCGAGGGTGGCCGAGGCCATGGTGGGTGATCCCTTCTCGGGTCGGATCGCAGCGTCGGTTCGCCACGGCGGTTCTCGACCGCCGTTCGCAACCGCGCAGTTGGGCGTGGGCCTCAGGGCTTGAGGCTCAGGACATGAGGAGGCCGGGGGTGGGGTCAGCTGAGCGGCAGGATGTCGGGGGCGCCGAGCCGCGCGGCGTCGGCGGTCTGGTCGTCGGGCTGCTGCTGGGCGTCGCGTTCGGCCGCGACCCGCTTGCGGTAGTGCTCGACCTCGTCCCTGATCTGCTCCTCGCTCCAGCCGAGCGGACCGGCCATCAGCCGGGCCGCCCGGTCAGCGGCGGCCAGGCCCCGGTCCCAGGACTCGATCGAGGCGCGGGTACGCCGGGTCAGCACGTCGTCCAGGTGGCGGGCGCCCTCGTGGGTGGTCGCGTAGACCACCTCGGCCTCCAGGTAGTCGTCCGCGCCCGCCAGCGGCGCGCTCAGCGACGGGTCCGCCCGCAGGATCTCCAGCACCTCGGTGATCAGCGAGCCGTAGCGGTTCAGCAGGTGCTCGATGCGCACCACGTGCAGCCCGGCCTCCGCGGCCAGGCTCTGCCTGCGGTTCCACAGCGCGCGGTAGCCGTCCGCGCCGACCAGCGGCACATCCTCGGTGACCGAGGGCGCCGCCGCCCCGCCGTCCAGGGTGCGCACGGCCTCGTCGACGGCGTCCTTGGCCATCACCCGGTAGGTGGTGTACTTGCCGCCGGCGACCACCACCAGGCCGGGCACCGGGTGGCCGACCAGGTGCTCGCGGGAGAGCTTGCTGGTGTCCGCCGCGTCGCCGGACAGCAGCGGCCGCAGGCCCGCGTAGACACCTTCGACGTCGTCCCGGGTGAGCGGGGTCTCCAGCACCCCGTTGACGTGCTCCAGCAGGTAGTCGATGTCCCGGGAGCTGACGGCGGGGTGCTGCTTGTCCAGATCCCAGTCGGTGTCGGTGGTACCGATCAGCCAGTGCCGGCCCCAGGGGATGACGAACAGCACGCTCTTCTCGGTCCGCAGGATCAGCCCGGACTGGGAGTTCACCCGGTCCCGGGGACCAGGATGTGCACGCCCTTGGAGGCCCGGACATGGAACTGGCCGCGGGTGTCGGCCAGCGCCTGGGTGTCGTCGGTCCACACCCCGGTCGCGTTGATCACCTGCTTGGCGTGGACCTCGAACTCGCGTCCGGTCTCCAGGTCGGTCACCAAGGCCCCGGTCACCCGCTCGCCCTGGCGCAGGAACCCGGTCACCCGGGTCCGGTTGGCCACCAGCGCGCCGTAGGAGGCGGCGGTCCTGGTGATGGTCATGGTGTGCCGGGCGTCGTCCACCTGGGCGTCCCAGTACTGGACCGCCCCCACCAGCGAGTCGGCCTTGAGCGCGGGCACCTCGCGCAGCGCCCCGCGGTGGCTCAGGTGCCGGTGGAACGGCAGCCCGCGGGAGTTGCCGGAGCCCAGGCCCATGGTGTCGTACAGCAGTACGCCGGCGCCGACGTAGGGCCGCTCCCAGAACCGGTGCTTGAGCGGGTAGAGGAACTTCACCGGGTGCACCAGGTGCGGCGCGAGCCGCTGGATCAGCAGGCCGCGCTCCTTCAACGCCTCCTGCACCAGCCGGAAGTCGAGCATCTCCAGGTAGCGCAGACCGCCGTGGATCAGCTTGCTGGAGCGGCTGGAGGTACCGCTGGCCCAGTCCCTGGCCTCGACCAGCCCCACGCTCAGGCCCCTGGTCACGGCGTCCAGCGCACAGCCGGCGCCGACCACGCCGCCGCCCACCACCAGGATGTCCAGTTCCCGGCCCGAGGCCAGGGCGTCCAAGGCTTCCTCACGGGACTGCGGCGACAGGGCGACCGGCTTCATCAGCCTGCTCCTTAGTGCGGTGGGCGGGTTGCCTCCCGCGGGTCGCGGCCCGCGAAGGCGCCGACGGTGGCGTCGGCACTCCAGCCATCGCAGCAACTCCCGGCCCCGGCCGCACCCGCTGCGCCCCGGCACACGGCCGAACGGGTGCCGCCACGCCGACAGGGGCGTTCCACGGGCGCTGCGGCCGGGCCTGTCTGACGGTGCTTCGGCCCGGCTCCACCACGCCGACCCGGGGGCCGCCGTCCACGTGGTCGGCGGCCACCCGGAGGTCGTCCCCGCCGAGGCCGGGGACGACGGCGACGGGCCGCGTGGGGTACGGCCGCACACCGGGCCCGGCGACCATGTGCCGGCGCCGCCGTTCGTGCCGACCGCGGGGAGAACCCGGATCCCGGGCAGGAGGCGGTGGCGGTGACCGCCCGCGGCACCCAGGGGGCGGTGGTGGACAGCCTCCCGGGCCGGTATCCGCTGGTCACCGGGAGAGCGGAGTTGACCGGGGCGGTTTCGAGGCAGAACCTGGTAGGTGACCCGCACACCGCCGAGCGGGCCCGGGCGAGCGGGGCCCGCGCCGCGGCGGTACCGGGGCCAACCGGAGGCAGCCATGCTTGACCTGGCAGCAGCAGGGATCAACAGCACAGCCGCGGCCATCGTCGGAGGCGCGCTCGGCGTGATCATCGTGGCGGTGCTGATCGGCGCGTTCGTCCTGGGTTCGTGGCGCAAGGAGCGGGAGCCGGCGCCGGATCTGGAGCCGCACGAGCCCGAGCGGGACTCCTGGGCGACCCCGCCCAGCACTCCCGGACGTCACCCGCACGGCGACCCGACCCGGCTGGTCCACCACACCTGAGCCGTCTCACACACACCTGAGCCGTCTCACACCCGGAGGAACTCGACCCCCTGCTCCTGGAACTGCGCGGCCACCTCGTCCGGCGCGGCGGAGTCGGTGATGACCGTGTGGATCTCCCGGATGTGGCAGATCCGGGCGAAGACGCTCTTGTTCAGCTTGGAGCTGTCGGCCAGCACCACGACCCGCTGGGCGCGGCTGGCCATCAGCCGGTTGGTGCTGGCCTCGACCTCGTGGTGGGCGGTGGCGCCGAGGGGGGTGGAGTGCGTCCACGCCCAGGAACATCACGTCCAGGGTGACCTCTTCGAGGATGTGCCCGGCCAGCGGGCCGATCAGCTCGTAGGACTTCTCCGGGCGACGCCGCCGGTCACCACCACCCGGATCCGCGGGCGGACGGTGAGCTCGGAGGCGATGTTGAGGGCATTGGTGACCACGGTCGCCGTCCAGCCTCGCCCGGCCCTCGACCGGCTCCTCGCCGGGGCCCACCGCGTCGCCGCGCAGGGCGATCGCCCGCGCGGCCTCGGTGGTGGTGGTCCCGCCGTTCAGGCCGACCACCATGCCGGAGCGCACCAGCCGGGCGGCGGCCTGGCCGATCCGGCCCTTCTCCTCGGCGTGCCGCGCGGTCTTGTAGCGCAGCGGCAGGTCGTAGCTGACATTCCCGGCGACCGCGCCGCCATGGGTGCGGACCAGCAGCTGCTGCTGGGCCAGATGGTCCATGTCCCGGCGCACCGTCGCTGTCGACACGCCCAGCCGCTCGGCGGCGTCCTCCACCGCGAGACTCTCACGCTCGGCGAGGAGTTCGAGCAGCATGGTGAGGCGTTCGTGACGATTCACCGCAGACCCCCCTCTGGCTCTCTGTCCGGCTCTGTGACGGGCTCCGGCGCCCTGATGTGCGGGTTCACCGATGCCCTGCGTGAGCGCAGCATAGCTGCGCGCGCCCCGCTCAGTCGCATGCGCACCGGAAACCCGGGAGGCACCGGGCGGCAGACGGTCCGTCAGCCGCAGGGCTGCGCACTACTGCTCGTTATCTGCATGATTTTTTTCGTTTCACCCATACTCTTGTCAGATACGCGCAAAGCAGCGTAGAAAACTCACAGCAGTTCGCATCACCCGCTCCTTCCGAGGCCCGGACCTGAGACCGACCGACCTGTGAGGCTGCCCGTGACTCCCCCACCTGCCCGAACGCCCGCCCGCACCCGCTCCCGGCGCTACCGCGCGACACTCGCCGCTGCTGCGCCCTGGCCACCGCGTCCACCGGCCTGCTGCTCACCGCCGGCCCCGCCCGGGGCCGCCGCTCCGCAGCCGCGGACCGCCGCCGCCACGCCCGCCCAGTACCCCGATCTGGCCCCGACCCCGCCCATGGGCTGGAACGACTGGTCCTACTACCAGTGCGGCGAGAACGAGCAGATCGTGCTCGCCAACGCCCGCGCCCTGGTCAGCAGTGGCCTGGCGGCCAAGGGCTACCGCACGGTGACCATCGACGACTGCTGGATGGCCCCCAGCCGCGACGCCGCCGGCAACCTGGTCGCCGACCCGGCCAAGTTCCCCGACGGAATGGCCTATGTCGGCGCGCAACTGCACAAGATGGGGCTGAAGTTCGGCATTTACGAGGACGCCGGCACGCAGACCTGCGGCGGCTTCCCCGGCTCCATGGACCACTGGCAGCAGGACGCCGACCTGTTCGCCAAGTGGGGTGTGGACTACGTCAAGCTCGACGGCTGCAACGTGCCGACGCCCAGCGGCGAGACCGACGAACAGGCGTACTACGCCACCTACTCCGCGATGAGCCAGGCGCTGCTGCACAGCGGCCGCAAGATGGTCTTCTCGATCTCCGCGCCCGCCTACTTCGAGGGCGAGCCGGCCTGGGACTCCGTCATCACGTGGTCCGCGCAGCTGGGCAATCTGTGGCGGGAAGGCGACGACATCGCGCTCGGCCAGGAGAGCGGCGACGCCAAGTGGAGCTCCATCCTCGACAACTACGGCTACAACGTCGGCCTGGCCGGGCTCCAGCGCCCCGGCCGCTGGAACGACCCGGACTTCCTGCTGGCCGGTGACTCCGGGCTGACCCAGGACGAGCTCCAGAGCCAGGTCTCGCTGTGGGCGATGATGGCCGCACCGATGATCTCCAGCACCGACCTGACCAAGCTCTCCCCCGGCGCACTGGCCGCGCTCGGCAACAAGGACATCATCGCGGTCGACCAGGACCGGCTCGGCGTACAGGGCCGGATCGTCCAGCAGGGCAGCGGCTACGCCGTGCTGTCCAAGCCGCTGGCCGGAGGCGACCGGGCGGTGGCGCTGTTCAACTCCTCCGACTCGGCGCAGACCGTCACCACCACGGCCCGCAAGGCCGGGTTCGCCAAGGGCACCTCGTTCCGGCTGGAGAACCTGGTCAGCAAGGCGGTCACGCAGACCACCGGCACCATCGCGGCCGACGTCCCGCCGCACGCGACGGTGATCTACCGGGTCAGCGCGGACGGCAGCGTCCGCGGGCTCCAGCCCGCCACCGCTCTCAGCTGGCAGAACATCAGCACCGCCGCCCAGCCCGACCGCTACCTGGTCGCGCTGAGCGACCACGGCTCGACCGGGATCACCGGCGTGCGGCTCTCGGTGGCCGCCCCCAAGGGCTGGAAGGTGACCCCGGCGAGCACCCGGCTGGCCGACCTGCGCCCCGGGGCGACCGGCTACGCGGTGGTCTCGCTGGAGGCGCCCAAGGCCGTGCCGGGCACCACCGTCACCGCGATCACCGCCACCGCCGGCTACCGGACGGCCTCGGCCGGGGCCGGACGGGTCAGCGGGCAGCAGACCATCACCAGCGTCGTCCCCTACCCGACGCTGGCAGCGGCCTTCAACAATGTCGGCGTGACCTCCGAGAGCGCCCCGGCCCGGGCAACTTCGACTCGACCGGCGACAGCTACTCGGCCCAGGCCCTGGCCACCGCCGGGGTCACCCCCGGCTCCGAGGTCAGCGCCAACGGCCTCAGCTTCAGCTGGCCCACCGCCGCCGCGGGCACCGCGGACAATGTCGCCGCCTCCGGTGAGGGGATCACCCTCAGCGGCAGCGGCAGCCGTCTGGCGTTCCTCGGCGCGGAGACCGGCGCCGTCTCCGCCCCGGTCGTGGTGACCTACACCGACGGCAGCACCAGCACCGGCCAGCTCGGCTTCCCCAACTGGTGCTGCCCCGCCCACCGCCTACGGCGCGCAGGTGGCGATCACCACCGGCCACCGGGACACCCCGACCGGCCCGGCCAACTTCGGCATCGACTACCAGGTGTTCAGCAACACCGTCCCGCTGACCCCGGGCAAGACGGTACGCAGCGTCACCCTGCCGGACCAGCCCGCGATCCACCTGTTCGCCCTGTCCATCGCGCCCTGAGCGCCCCCTGAGCCGTTCCGCTCCCGTGCGCTCCCCCGGTTTCCGGCCGGGGGAGCGCATTCATGTGCACCGGGGCTACGTTGGAGGTATGAGAGGCACGAGCAGCACCCTGCCACCGTCCATCGGCCCCGGTGTGGAGCTGGTGCGCACCGCCTACCTGGAGGAGCTCGGCCCCAAGGAACGCGCGGCACTGCTGTCGTGGGCGGGATTCGCCACGACCTTCGCCGCGGTGCGCGGGATCACGTACAGCATCCGCGACAACAAGGGGCCGTTCCACAATCTCAGCGTCGGCGGCGCGCACCTGCACCACTACATGTGGGGAATCGGCCTGCTCAGCGGGTGGGCGCGGTCGCCGTGCACGGCTCGGACGAGTCCCGCAGGCATCCGGCCACCGCCCTGACCTACGGGGTCGCGCTGGCGCTGATCGTGGACGAGTTCGCGCTGCTGCTGGACCTCAAGGACGTCTACTGGGCCAAGCAGGGCCGGGTCTCCATCGACCTCGGCATCGGGCTGGTCGCCGTCGGCGGCACCGCGTTCGCGGCCCTGCCCATGCTCCAGCGGCTGGCCCGGGGCCGCCGACCCGGCTGACCGGCCCGGCGGCCCCCGACCCGGCCGGTCAGGGCCATACGGCCGGCCCGCCGTCGCACCACTGCACGATCGTGGGATCCAGTTGCACCCACTCGGTCAGTCCCGCCATCTTCAGCAGTTGCTCGACGTCCGCGTACGACTCGGCGATGGCGATCACGTTCCTGCCGATCTGCACGCGGCGGCCGGTGCCGTCGGGGCCGTTCTCCACGCCCCAGACGATCACCAGAGGTTCGAGGGTGTCGTCGTTCATGGACCCAGCTTGGGGTGCTCAGCGGCGGCGCGCACCCCGGAGCACCCACCCGCTGTCATGCGCCGCTCAGCCACGCGGGTTCAGCCGCCGGGTCGGCTCGGCCGTGGCCGGGTCCTGCGGCCAGGGGTGGCGCGGGTAGCGGCCGCGCAGTTCGGCGCGCACCGCCTGGTAGCCCTCGCGCCAGAAGGAGGCCAGATCGCCGGTCACCGCGGCCGGGCGGCCGCCGGCGAGAGCAGGTGCACGGTCACCGGCACCAGACCCCCGGCCAGCGCGGGGCCTGGGCCCAGCCGAACAGCTCCTGGAGCTTGACCGCGAGGACCGGGCGGTCGCCCGAGTAGTCGACCAGGATCCGCGATCCGGAGGGGACGGTGATCCGTTCCGGGGCGAGCTCGTCGAGCCGGCCCGCCGTACCGCCAGCCCAGGGCAGCAGCCGGGTCAGCGCCGAGGCGGTGTCCAGCCGCTCCAGATCCGCCCGGCGGCGGGCCCGGGAGAGCTCGGGCTCCAGCCAGCTGTCGGCGGCGGCCAGCAGCGCCTGATCGCTGACGTCCGGCCAGGGCGCGCCCAGGACCCGGTACAGGAACGCCAGCCGCTCGCGCAGCCCGGCGGCCCGGGGCGGCCAGGTCAGCAGGGCGCTCACGCCCTCCGCAGCAGCCCCTCGCCCAGCGCGGCACGCAGCAGCGCCGGATCGGGGCCGGTCAGCGGCCTGGCGGTCAGCTCGATCGCGCCGAGCGCCTCGACCCGCCGGGCGGCCACGTCGCCGCGGCGGCTGCCGGGCGGCACCGCCCAGCGGACCTCCTCCCGGCTGGTGAGCAGCTCGGCCCCGGCCCGGCGGGCGTCCGGCTCGTCGAGCACGGCGGCGGAGAGCACCCGGGCCGCGGGCGAGCCGGCCGGGCGGTCGGCGATCGCCACCGCCAGCCAGGCCGCCCCGGCCAGCCCGGAGCCGGGGGCGGTGGCGGCCTCGGTACCGGAGGCCATCACAAAGGCGGCGCGGCTGCCCTGGCCGTCCGGGACCCCGCCCCTGCTCCGGGCGATCCGCTCGGGGAAGGCGAGCGCGACCAGCAGCCCGGCGGCGGTCCGGTCGTCCGGCCCGGACCGGCCGCTGTCCCGCCCGCCACCGTCGCTGTCCCGCCCGCCGCCGTCCGTGTCCCGCCCGCCGCCGTCGGTGTGCCGCCGCAGCCGGCGGACCTCGTCGCGCCAGCGTCCGGCGTAGGGGTCCCGGTTGTCGCGGACCGCCCGCCAGACCGCCGCCAGGTCGTCGCCCAGCGCCCGCGGCGGCTCCTCGGAGAGCAGCGCGACCAGCTCGGCCGCCCGTCGGCCGCCCACCAGCGGGGCGCCGTCCAGCAGCGCCCGGGCGAGCCGGGGGTGCAACCCGGTGCGGGCGAAGCGCTGCCCGCGCCCGGTCGCCCGGCCGTCGGCGCCGACCGCGCCCAGCTGCCGCAGCAGGGCCCGCGCCGCGGCCAGCGCGCCGGACGGCGGCGGGTCGGGCAGGGCCAGGCCGCGGGCGTCCGGGTCGCCCCAGCAGGCGGCCTGGAGGGCGAAGGCGGCCAGATCGGCCAGGGCGATCTCCGGGGTGGGCATCCGCTGGGCGCGGGCGTCGGCGGCCTCTTCCCAGCAGCGGTAGACCGTCCCGGGGGCCTCACGTCCGGCGCGTCCGGCCCGCTGCCGGGCGGTGGCCAGCGAGGCCCGCACGGTCACCAGGCTGGACAGGCCGCGCGCATGGTCGGTGCGCGGCTCGCGGGCCAGGCCGCAGTCGACCACGCTGCGGACTCCGGGCACGGTCAGCGAGGACTCGGCGACCGAGGTGGCCAGCACCACCCGGCGCCGCTCCCCGGCGCCAGCGCCGCGTCCTGGATCCGCTGCTCGGCCCGGCCGTGCAGTTGCAGCACCTCGCCGACGCCGGCCAGCATCCCGGCGACCCGGCCGATCTCACCCGCGCCGGGCAGGAAGCACAGCACGTCGCCGTCCCGCTCGGCCAGCGCCCGGCGGACGGTCGCGGCGACGTGGTCCAGCAGCGCCGGGTCGGTACGGGTGCCCTGGGGCGGGCGCACGGCGCGGGGCGGGGGTGCCCAGACGGTCTCCACCGGGTAGGAGACCCCGTGTGCCTCGACCACCGGCGCGGGACCGTCCGGACCGCCCAGCAGCGCGGACCAGGCGGCGGTGTCCGAGGTGGGCGGAGGCGCAGACCAGGCCCAGCTCGGGCGGAGCGTGGCCCGGACGTCCAGCAGGAAGGCCAGGGCGGTGTCGGCGTCCAGATGGCGCTCGTGGCACTCGTCGAGCATGACCAGGTCCACCCCGGGCAGCTCCGGGTCGCGTTGCAGCCGTTGCAGCAGCACCCCGGTGGTGACCACCTCGACCACCGTGTCCGGGCCGGTCCGGCGCTCACCGCGCATGGTGTGGCCGATCCGGGCCGCGGGCCCGTCCGGCGCCTCCTCCAGCAGCCAGGACATCCGGTGGGCGGCGGCGCGCACGGCCAGCCGGCGCGGCTCGGCCAGCAGCACCCGGCGGGGCGGTCCGGGGGCGTCGTCCAGCAGACCGGCCAGGGCCAGCGGCACCAGCGTGGTCTTGCCGGTGCCGGGCGGCGCCGCGAGCACGGCGGTGCCGCGCTCGGCGAGGGCGTGCTGGAGTGGGGGCAGTACGTCACGGACAGGCAGCCGGCGCCAGGCGGGATTCACCTGGTAAGTCTCGCCGACGGCGGCGCGGCGCCCGAGCCCGGCCCCGGACGACACGGCCTGACCTGCGCCGCCCCCCTTGACAGGCGGTTTCGATGCTGGATTACTTGACCTCGCCGAAACACAACCGAATGTTCGGTCGGGTATCGGCCGGTCTGGAGGCGGTACAGCATGGCAGGGACCGAACCGGCGGTCGCCGGGCCGACGCAGGCGATGTTCGCGGCCGATCTGGCCTCCCGGAGCCTGGGCATCGAGGTGCTGGAGGCGGACCGGGCCGCGCGCTGTTGCGGATGACGGTGACCGCGGCGATGGTCAACGGGCACGGGACAGCGCACGGCGGCTACCTCTTCCTCTTCGCCGACAGCGCCTTCGCCTGCGCCTGCAACAGCCACGGCCCGGTGACCGTGGCCGCCGGAGCCGACATCGACTTCATCGCCCCGGCACACGAGGGCGATGTGCTCATCGCGGAGGCGGCCGAGCGGGTGAGTTTCGGCCGCAGCGGCATCTACGACGTGAGCGTCCGGCGCGGCGACGAGGTGGTCGCCGAGTTCCGCGGCCGCAGCCGGGTGCTGCGCGGGCAGGACCGGCAGGCCCGGGAGCACAACGAAACAGACGGCAGCGACACCCAGCAGCAGGAGGCCAGGCGATGAGCAGCGACCGGACGGACCCGGCAGACCCGCGGCCGCACCTGGGGGAACCGCTTCCCGAGGCGCTGCTGGACGCCGGCGAGCGGCTGGACGCCGAGGAGCTCCGGCAGCTCCAGCTCACCCGGCTGCGGCAGACCCTGCGCCACGCCTACGACCAGGTCGAGCTCTACCGGAAGAAGTTCGACGAAGCCGGGGTGTCCCCGAGGACTGCCGCACCCTGGCGGATCTGGCCCGGTTCCCCTTCACCAGCAAGGCCGACCTGCGCGACAACTACCCCTTCGGCATGTTCGCCGTCCCCATGTCCGAGGTCCGCCGGATCCACGCCTCCAGCGGCACCACCGGGCGCCCGACCGTGGTCGGGTACACCGAGCGGGACCTGTCGATGTGGGCGGACATGGTGGCCCGCTCGATCCGGGCGGCCGGTGGCCGGCCCGGCCACAAGGTGCACATCTCCTACGGCTACGGACTGTTCACCGGCGGCCTGGGCGCGCACTACGGCGCGGAGCGGGCCGGTTGCACGGTGATCCCCGCCTCCGGCGGGATGACCGCGCGCCAGGTCCAGATCATCCAGGACTTCCAGCCCGAGATCATCATGGTCACCCCCTCCTACATGCTGACCCTGCTGGACGAGTTCGAGCGCCAGGGCATCGACCCGCGCGCCAGCTCGCTGCGGGTGGGGATCTTCGGCGCGGAGCCGTGGACCGAGGAGATGCGGCGCGAGATCGAGCAGCGGCTCGACCTGCACGCGGTGGACATCTACGGCCTGTCCGAGGTGATCGGCCCCGGCGTGGCAAGCGAATGCGTGGAGACCAAGGACGGACTGCACATCTGGGAGGACCAGTTCTACCCGGAGGTGGTGGACCCGCTCACCCACGAGGTGCTGCCCGAGGGGGAGCACGGCGAACTGGTCTTCACCACGCTGACCAAGGAGGCCATGCCGGTCATCCGCTACCGCACCCGCGACCTGACCCGGCTGCTGCCCGGCACCGCCCGCCCGGCCTTCCGCCGGATGGAGAAGGTGAGCGGCCGCAGCGACGACATGATCATCCTGCGCGGGGTGAACGTCTTCCCCAGCCAGATCGAGGAGGTCGTGCTGCGCACCGCGCAGGTGGCCCCGCACTTCCAGCTGCGGCTGACCAGGCAGGGCCGGATGGACGAGCTGACCGTCCGCGCCGAGGCCCGCCCGGGAGCGACCCCGGAGCAGCGCGCCGCGGCCGCGGCCGCCATCGCCGCCGGGGTCAAGGAGGGCGTGGGGGTCACCGTGCGGGTCGAGATCCTCGACCCGCAGACCCTGGTCCGGTCGATCGGCAAGATCACCCGCCTGGTCGACGACCGCCCCGCCGCCGGCTGATCCCCGGCCCCGGCACGACCCGGACACCAGGCCCGTCCGCAGCGGACCCCGAGCCGGAGAGGGGCGCGAACGGGCCGGCCGGATCGGGCGGCGCCGGGGCGGGCGGACGGCTACTTGCCCTTGCCGTCATCCTTGCCGCCGTCCTTGCGCCACACCTTGTCCGCCATGGCCCGCCCTGAGGTCGTGGCGACCGGTGTGGCGGCCGCGATCTCGGTGGCGAAAGCGGTCCGCAGGTGGTCGAGCACCGCGTTGCGGTGCGCCAGGGTGACCACGTCCTGGAGCGGCGTACCGCTGTCGTCGACGTCGCGGAGGTAGGCGCTGCCCAGGACCGGCCCGCCGGCGTAGGGGTGGATGTGCACAATCAGGGTCGCGGTGCCGACCTGGACCCTGACGCGTTTGGTGGTGCTGGGGCCGCCCTCCCAGGTCCAGACGTAACCGCTCGGGCCCGCCGCGACGGTACTGAACGCGGTGGCGGTCTGCGCTGTCGGGTCTACCGGTGCTGCCATGGCCAGTCCTCTCGGATCCGCCTGCGATGCCGACGGCCAGTGTGCGGCCGCAGGCGTTTTGATCGCCATGGGCACGACCGAAGGATCATCCGGGAACCCCGGAATATGGTCCAGGTCACCGGCGGGCGTCGTGGAGCTTGATCCACTGTGGCGGTGGGTGGCCGGGCCCTCACCGGCTGCCGACCGTGTGGGACAGCTCACCCGCCCCCGCTGTGGCGCGGACCACGAAAACCCCCGCCAGAGCCCCGATCCGCGCCCCGGACACCGCAATATCCACCCCAAACCGGCCCCAATACCGCCGGTAACCCCACCCTGACCAGCAACAACACCCCAACACTTGGACTAAACCCACCCGTTGCCTACCTTCGAAGAAGTGCAACGAGCACCCCGGGCCGACCCGCCCGCACGTTCCCGTCCTGTTCACGGGAACGCAGCCACAGCGGGACCCGCGCCGACACCGCCCACGCCCACCCCGGGCCCGGCACTCGGCCGACGGAAACCACCCAGCGGACCACCGCGCGCACCCCAGCGCGCCCTGCGCCACGCCACCCCGGGACCCACGAGAGGCAATACATGATCTTCCGCCGCGAGAACGACGCCGCCCGCACCGCCACCGAGGGCACCCGCAAGCACAACCGCCTGCGCGCCGCCCTGATCACCGGCGCGGTCGTCGCCGCCCCCGTGGCCGGCCTGGTCACCGCCAGCACCGCCTCCGCCGCCACCCCCTCCACCTGGGACGCCGTCGCCCAGTGCGAAAGCACCGGCAACTGGGCCGCCAACACCGGCAACGGCTTCTACGGCGGCCTCCAGTTCACCCCCTCCACCTGGGCCGCCTACGGCGGCACCCAGTACGCCGCCAGCGCCGACCAGGCCACCGAAGGCCAGCAGATCGCCGTCGCCGAAAACGTCCTGGCCGCCCAGGGCCCCGGCGCCTGGCCCGTCTGCGGCCCCCAGGCCGGCCTCACCGCCGGCGGCCCCACCACCGACGTGAACACCACCCCCCACCCCGGCCACCCAGACCCCGGCCACCCAGGCCCCGGCGGCGGCGACGACGTCCAACGACACACCACCCCCGCGCAGAGCACCACCCCGCGCAGAGCACCAGCACCACCCCCGTCAACACCAGCACCACCAGCTACACCGTCAGGACCGGCGACACCCTCGGCGCCATCGCCTCCAGCCACGGCACCACCTGGCAGAAGCTCTACGCCGCCAACACCGGCACCATCGGCACCAACCCCGACCTGATCCCCCGGCCAGACCCTCACCCTCGGCTGACCACAACCAAGGGCCCACCGGCCGACCCACGCACCACCCACGGCGCGGCACCCCACACCAGGGGCGCCGCGCCGCAGCCGTACCCGACACCGGCGAGCAGCAGTCCCCGGGGACAACTTCCGGGGCTGGAGAAAACCTTGTGGCCACTGCGGGGCGCCGGCCAGGGTCGATCCAGGAGACCGATCCGGCGCCTTGGCCAGCGGGCCCGCCGCGCCCGTCCTGAGGCCGCGCCCTCCGGAAGCCGCTGTCATGGGCGCCTGCCCGGTGCGGGCGCCCGCTCAGTGCCGCGCGGACACCAGCGAGAACGGGGCACCCTCCGGATCGTGCAGCTCCGCCGTCTCGCCGTACGGCGTCGCGGCGGGGGCACTGACCAGTCCGGCTCCGGTGCGCAGCGCCTGGACGACGGCGCGGTGCAGGTCGTCCACGGCGAAGGAGAGATGCCAGTGCGGGCGGACCGGCAGCGAGGCCGTGTAGTCGTCGGCGGTGCGCAGGGCGGCCACGCCGCGGCCCTCGACCCGCAGCACCACCCGCTCGTGCTCCCAGGCCATGTCCAGGTGCCCGGGGTCGTGCGCCGCCCAGTCGAGCACGTCTCCGTAGAACATGGCGGCGGCGAACGCGTCGGTGGACAGTTCGACCCAGGTCGGCGCGCCCGGCAGCGGGAGTCGGCGGGCCGGGCCGCCCGTGCCCTGCCACAGGCCGAAGACGGCGCCGTCCGGGTCGGTGGCCAGGGCCACCCGCCCGGCCCAGGCGTCCAGCGGGCCGACCCCGACGGTGCCCATCCGCTCGCGCACCCGCCGCAGCGCGGCGTCCACGTCGGCGACGCCGAAGAAGGTGGTCCAGGTCGCGGGGAAGCGCTCGTGCGGGGGCAGCCTGCCTATCCCGGCCACCTGCACCCCCTGGGCCTCGGCGACCACGAAGCCCGGCGGCTGCTCGCGCGGCGGTTCGAAGGACCAGTCGAGCAGCGGCCCGTAGAACTCCTGGGCCGCCATCGGGTCGCGGGCCAGCAGGCTGACCCAACTGGGTGCGCCCGGCAGGCAGGGCACATCCAGGGTGCTGCCGCTGATGCTGGAGCCGAGGTCCACCGCTGCCTCCGATCCGGGCTGTGATCCCCCTGCCGGCCTCTTCCCACGCGGTTTGCTTCTTCTGGCAGTCTGCACGAGAAACGCGGTAATTGTTACCGGACGACTGTCACCGCCCGGGAAACCCGCGCGGCTCTCGGGCTGCCGGGTTGCGGGAGAGGTGGTATCGGCGCAACGTCGAAGAGTGGCGTTCCTTTGGACGCTCTGTCTGGAATCCGGCTTGGGCGCCACTTCCCCTCACCTCGCAGGAGGTAACCATGGGTACGGCGATTGACCCGCGCCAAGTGATCGGCCACAAGGTGGTCGACCCCGAGGGCCACAAGATCGGGCAGGCGGAGGAGGTCTATCTGGACGACAGCACCGGTCTGCCGCAGTGGGTGACCGTGAAGGGCGGCTTGTTCGGCGGCAAGGAGCACTTCGCGCCGCTGGAGGGCGCGAGTCTGATCGCCGACGAGGTGAAACTGGGCTACTCCAAGGCGATGGTCGACGACGCCCCGGATCTGGAGACCGGCCGCCACCTGTCGGTGGAGGAGGAGCGCACTCTCTACCAGCACTACGGCCTGAGCGGGCAGGGGATGACCGGGAAGATGTCGTCCGGGGCCGACGCGGCGGGCAGCGGCGCGGCGATGAGCGGCACCGGCGCAGGCACGGGCACAGGCACCGGCACAGGCACCGGCACCGGCACGGCCGGCGGCACGGGTACCGGCGGCGCGGGCGGCGCGGCCATGGGGCCGCGGGCGCGGCGGGCGCGGCGGGGACGGCGGCGCGGCGTCCGATGCCCGTCCCCGACAAGGCCGCGGCGACCGGCGGGAAGGCCCGCGCCGAGGGCATGCGCGGGGCGGCCCAGTGGGTGATGACGCGGTTCGAGGACGGCTGCACTTCGGGACCGAACGGGTGGAGACCGGCCATGCCCGGCTGCGCAAGCAGGTGGTCACCGAGCAGGTCCAGCGGACCATCCCGCTGACCACCAGGAAGGTCCGCATCGAGCGGGAGATGATCCGCCCCGAGGACGCGACGGCCGCCGACGTGGCGGAGCCGCTGTCGGAGGCCGAGACCGAGGTCACGCTCTACGAGGAGCAGACCGTGGTCACCCGGGAGAAGATCCGGTGGAGCGGGTGCGGATGCGGGTCGAGGACATCACCGAGGAAGTGGTGGTGACCGAGGAGGTGCAGAACGAGCGCATCGACCTGGAGAGCGACCAGAACCCCGGATGGACGGCGGCGGCAAGGGACGGATGGGCGACCGGCCGCGCGGGTAGCGGCAACCCCGGTGCGGGCACGGCGACCCGGGTCCCCGCCTCCCGTGTCCGCACCGGTCCACAGTTCTGACGAACCGTCAACTCCCTTGCTAGAACTTCCGCTTCACCCGTTTGCGAGGGCAGAACCGGTATAAGTGGTGCATGACGGACATGCGGCATAGTGTCTCGGTTGGGGGGCGTCACCGAATCCGGCGACGACGAAGCTCCTATGAGGAGGCACCATGCTTGCTCACGAACTGGCCCGCACCACCGACACCGTCCAGCTGGCCCCCGAGGACTTCTCGGCGGTCGTCTCGTTGATGGCCGAGGAAGAAGCCCCCGTCAGCGACGCCCCGCTGTACACCCCGGAAGCCGGCGGCGTCCTGCTCCTGCTGGCGCTGCTGTCGCCCAAGACGCCGAAGGACCGGTGAACGGTTCTGTGGCCCGGAACGCGTCCATGCGAGTCCAGGGCTGAGTGACCACAATGCCCTTCGCTGATGCGACACCGCACGAGGAGTTCTCGCTGGCGGTGGAGCGGATGGCGGTCCGCGCCCTCGACGTGCTCAATGCCGTCGGGGGCGCGGACGCCGGTCCGGCTCCGGCAACCGTCCTGGCCGCCTCGACCGCCGATCTCGCGGCGGTCCGAGTACTCGGCACCGACCTGCTCGCCCCCTACCTGCTCGGCCGGGCACCGCTGCACCCCGAACTCGCGTGGCCATGGCCGAGGCTTTCCGCGCTTCCCGCCCGAACAGCTGACCGCCCGCGCGCCCGTCGGCAGCACCGCCGACAGCACGGTGGGCTGGCGCGACTGGGCCGCCGCCGAGGTGCTCAGCCGCTGCGGGCTGCCCGCACTGCTTCCCGCCCCCCACCGGGACCGCCCCGGACGCCGCTGAACTGCCCTGGCAGGAATGGTCGTTGTGGATGGCGAAACTTTCCCCGCTGGCGGTTCCCGGGCTGGACAGCCCGGTGCACGAGGCGGCCCTGCGCGACCTGCGCGCGCTGGGCCGCGGCACCGTGCGGGCGATGCTGCGGCGCGACTACCGCACCGCCGCGCGGATCGCCCGCTGGCTGGCCCTGGGCCAGGCCCGCGGTCTGGAGCCGCCGCTGCGGCTCGCCCCCCTGTTCCGGCAGATCCGGCTCTTCGGCGGCCCCGGCGCCCGCACCGCCCTGGACGTCCGGATCGGCGAGCGACTGGCCGTGGAGGCTGAGCGGTGAACCCGAGGTACTGAAGACCGCCCACAGTGTCGGCTCCCGGGCCCTGGCCTGGCTGCACGGCAGCAGCAGGCAGTTCGGCTCGCTGGCACCGGGCACCGATTTCGAGTTCACCGACCCGGACAACATCTACAAGCCGCTGGGCGAGACCGCCCTGGCGGCCTCGATGGTGCTGCGTGAAGGCGTCGCCGGGCCCGGCGAACTGCTGGCCGCACAGGAGTTGCTCGACTTCGCCTGGGGGCAGCTCCGGGCCGGGGACTCCCTGTTCGACCGCCAGGTCCGGCACCCGATGCTGACCGACCCGGTGGAGCTCTACGCGCACTTCGCCCGGGGCGGGTACCGTCACCGCCAGCTGGACGAGCTGGCCGCGCATCTGGGCAGCCTGGACTCGTTCCGGGCGATCGAGATGATGCAGAACCGGCGGTTGGCGGTCGCCAACGCCCAGCGGGTGATCGACCCCGGCTACCGGTGCGACTGGGCGGCCCTGGCCGCCGACACCTGGCTCGGCGCGACCCCCGAGCCCTGGATGATCAACTGGATGACCGGCTACAACGTGACCCACACGGTCTTCCACCTCACCGACTGGGGCTCGCGCCCGGACGGCCTGCCGGAGCCCCTGGCCGACTACCTCGCCACCTGGCTGCCGGTATGGGCGGACATCTGGCAGGAGGTCGGCCAGTGGGACCTGCTGGGCGAGCTGCTGATCGTGGACGCCTGCCTGCGGCAGCCGGTCTGCGACCCGGGGAGCTGGCAGCAGCTGGCCCGGGTGCAGCACGAGGACGGGCTGATGCCCCGCGACTCGGAGCCGGTCTCGCCGGACCCGCACCAGGCGTTCAAGGACAACGAGCACACGGCGGTGGTGGCCGTGGTCGCGGGCACGGTCACCCTGTCCCGCTCGCTGGGCGTCGCCCGGGCCACCGTATGAGCGCCGCGGCCGTCCTGACCGCCTCGCCGGCCGTGGACACCCTGGCCGCCCGGGTGGCGCCGCTGCTGGACAGCGCGCCGCAGGCCAGCGCGATGGCCGTGGTGGCGGTCCGCGGGGACGAGCGGCTGCTGCTGTGCGGCGGCTCCACCGCCCGCGTGGACGGACGCCAGGTGGACGCCGGGACCCGGTTCGAGGTCGGCTCCATCAGCAAGACCTACACCGCGCTGCTGCTGGCCGAGGCGGTGGCCAGGGGCGAGGCGGACTACGACGACCCGATCGCCGGGTACCTGCCGCCGGGGACCGTGCCCAGGCACCGCAGCGGAACCCCGATCACCCTGCTGCACCTGGCCACCCACACCGCCGGACTGCCCCGGCTTCCGGTCGGAATGCTGGCGACGGGCGTGCCGGTCTGGCTGTCCAACCCCTACGAGCGCTACAGCCAGGAGCGGCTGCTGCGCTCCCTCGCGGCGACCCCGGTCCGCAGCCGGCCCGGCAGCCGGGTCTGCTACTCCAACCTGGGGTCGGCCTGCTGGGCCAGTTGCTCGCCCGGGCCGCCGGGACGGACTATCCGACCCTGCTGGAACAGCGGATCTGCGAGCCGCTCGGCTGACCCGCACCGACTGCGACTCCGGCCGGGGCATGCCACCGGCTACTGGCACGGCCGCCCCCGGCCGCCGTGGCGGATCCCGGCGCTGCCCGGCGCGGGGGCGGTGCGCTCCAGCGCGGCCGATCTGCTGCGGTACCTGGAGGCACTGCTCGATCCGGGCCGGGCCGGGGCGCTGGGCCCGGCCCTGGCCGAGGTGCAGCGGCTGCGGCTGGTGCTGCCGCGCACCGGGGACGGGCTGTGCCTGGTCTGGAACCACCGCCGCCGGCCCGGCCACGAGCTGCTGTTCCACTCCGGCGGGACCCGCGGCTTCAGCACCTTCGTCGGCTACAGCCCGGCCACCCGGACCGCGCTGGCCGTGCTCGCCAACTGCACGCCCGGCCTGGGCAGCAACCTGATCCAGACCGCCTACTCCGGCTTCCGGGCGCTGGCCGAGGCAGGCTGACCGCCGGGGCGCGGACCGCCCTCGTCCCCGGCCGGGCCGCACCAGCGGGCCAGGGCCTGCCGGGCGCGGCCGATCCTGGCGGGCGGCTCGTAGGAGTCGTCCGCCCAGGCCAGATAGCCGTCCGGGCGGATCAGCAGGGTGCTGATCGAGACATAGCCCTCCAGCGGTCCGATCGCGGAGACCGCACGCACCCGGTCGCCCCAGCCGCGCTCGGCCGCGGTGGCGGCTATCCCCTGGTGGCCGAAGTCCAGCAGCAGGAAGCGGCCGTCGGTGAGCAGGTCGGGCGCACGCAGCGGCGGCCCCTGGCGCATCCGCACCAGCAGCTCGGGCAGCCGCTGGCCGGTGTGCAACGGCAGTCGCGAGGCCCGGAAGGAACCGGCCGGGTAGCCGCCGGACCGCCCGGCGACACCGGTGGCGGCGGCCTGCCGCAGCGGGGCCGTGCCCAGCAGCCCGGCGAGTACCGTCCGGCGCAGCGCCACGGCGGCGGCCGAGGTCCCGGCCAGGCCCCGGGCGGCGCGGTCGGCGCGGCGCAGCGCCCTGGCCGCCAGTGGCCGCCGCTCCTCCTGGTAGCTGTCGAGCAGGTCCCCCGGGCGCCGGCCCCCGAGCACCGCCGCCAGCTTCCAGCCCAGGTTGACGGCGTCCTGAAGCCCCAGGTTGAGTTCCTGCCCGGTGAGCGGCAGCAGCCGGTGCGCGGCCTGGCCGAGCAGCAGTACCCGGCCGGAGCGGTACCGCGCGGCCAGCCGCTGCGGCCCGACGGCCCGGTCCAGTCCGCGGACGCGCTCCACGCCCAGGTCGAAGCCGAGTACCCGGCCGAGGGCCGCGGCCAGCCGTGCCTCGACGGACTGCGGCCGGCCGTGGTCGGGCCGGTCGGCGGCCAGCGCGACCCGGAACCAGCCCTCCCCGAGCGGCGCGGTGATCAGCAGCCCCGCCCGGTTGGCCAGCACCAGCAGTTCCTCCGGGGGCGACTGCCGCAGCCTGACGTCCGCCAGCAGCGGCTCCAGCGGCGCCGCACGGCCCGGCAGGGCGCGGGCCTGGAACGGGATCCCGGCCAGGTCGCGCAGACAGGACGGGCCGCTGTCGCTGCCGACCGCGTAGCCGGCGGTCAGCACCTCGCTGCGGAGCCCCTCGGGGCCATCGGCACGCAGCAGCAGCCGGACCCCTTCGGCGTCCTGGGTCAGCCCCTCCACCCGGGCACCGTGGCGCACCCGCGCCCCGAGTTCGGTCGCGCGCTGCTCCAGCAGCTGCTCCAGCAGGTGTCCGGGCAGTGCGTGCAGGCCGGGAAAGCGGCCCTGCACCCCGGTGAGATCCAGCGTCGCTCCGCCCAGGCCGAGCCGGATCCGCGGCACCGGCTGGGCCCGCGCCAGCAGCGGCCCGGCGTGGCCGCGCAGTGCCAGGGCCTCCAGTGTGGGGCTGTCCAGCAGGACGGCCGGGGTGGACGGCGCGGCATCCCCGGCGGCGGGGCGAGGACGGTGCAGGCCACCCCGGCGGCGGCCAGCTCGCAGGCCAGGGCCAGCCCGGCGGCGCCGGCACCGGCGATCACCACCGAACGGTCCACCGGAACTCCCCTGGGCGACGGTGCCGGCAGTTCCCCTGCGCGGCGTACGGCAACAGTCACGTGCCCGTCCCTTCCAGCGATACCCGAACCAACCCGCCGTTTCCTTCCCCAACGCCCGTCGCGCATGCCCCGATTCCGCAAGCTCCAACCAGGCTCACGCCGGTCTCCGAAAGTCTCATGCCGGAACGGTCCCGCCCTCACCCGTTCGGCCCCACCCCGGCCCGGACCTGCCGGACGCGTCCGCCCGCCCGGTCGCGGACCCGCCGCACCGGTGTTTGGCTGCCAGAGCGGGGACCTCACACACCCGTGCGGCCACGGGACGAACCCGCACGGCCGCGAGCGCGCATGGCACGAGTCCCAGTTGCCACGAGTCCAAGGAGAGTGCGTGCCATGGCCGAGGAGAAGCAGAACGCAGCGGTGGGCGGCCGGACGACCATCGCCGACGGCGTGGTCGCCACCACCGCCGGGCTGGCCGCCCGGGAGGTCGAGGGAGTGGCGGACTGGGCGGCGGCGCCTCACGGGCCTTCGGCGCGGTCAGGGACCGGTCTCCGGCTCCACCGACCCCAGCCGCGGGGTCAAGGTCGAGGTCGGCGAGCGGCAGGCGGCGATCGACCTGGACGTGGTGGTCGACTACGGCGTGCGGATCGCCCGGACCGCCGCGGAGCTGCGCACCCATGTGGCCCGGGCGGTCACCGGAGACCACCGGTCTCGAGTGGTGGAGGTGAACATCGCCGTCAACGAGATCCGGCTGCCGGCTCTTCCGACGAGGACGAGGACAGCGGGAAGCCGGAGCGCGTACGGTAGGGCCGGTCCGGCGTTGCCCGGTGACCGGCGTGATCCGCCAGGTGATCCGCCAGGAGGAGGCTGCAGATGACAAGCACGACTGCCGGGTTGCTGATCGACGCCTTCGGCCGGATCCGCGAGGAGGTGCACGAGGTCCTCAGCGGTCTGAGCCCGGAGGACCTGGCGGTGCGGCTGGAGGGCGACAGCAACTCGATCGGCTGGCTGGTCTGGCACCTGACCCGGATCCAGGACGACCATGTCGCCGATGCCGCCGGGGCCGAGCAGCAGTGGACCTCGGGCGGCTGGAGCAGCGCCTGGGCCTGCCGTACGCACCCGGTGCGACCGGTTACAGCCACTCCGACGCGGAGGTCGGGGCGTTCAAGGGGTCCCGGCGGAGGCGCTGGCGGAGTACCACGACGCCGTGCACGGGCGCACGGTCGAGTATCTGCGCGGCGTGACCGACCGGGACTGGGAGCGGATCGTGGACGAGGGCTGGGATCCGCCGGTGACCCTGGCGGTACGGCTGGTCAGTGTGGTCTCCGACGACCTCCAGCATGTGGGGCAGGCGGCCCTGGTCCGCGGCATCCTCCAGCGCCGGGGCTGACCGCCCGGCCGCAGTGCGTACCCGTCGGCCCGCCGCGTGACTGCACGCGGCGGGCCGACGCGGTTGTGGCAGGGGGTTACCCCGTCAGCGGCGGTCCGTGGCGCGGCGCGGACCGCGCGCAGCACCACGAACTTGGGCTCGGCGGCGGCCACCTCGCAGTTGCCGAACAGCCGCTTCAGCTTCAGGTGGTAGCCGAGGTGCCGGTTGCCGACCACCCACAGCTCACCGCCGGGGCGCAGCGCGGCGCGGGCGCCGGTGAACATCCGCCAGGCGGTGGCGTCGGTGGACGCCTGATAGCTGTGGAACGGCGGGTTGTTGAGCACCAGGTCGACCGATCCGGACGCGATCCCGGCCATCCCGTCGCCGACCTGGAACCGGGCGGGCGGCCCGCTTCCGTATTGGCGGTGAAGGTCTCCCGCGCCGAGGCGACCGCCTGGTAGGACTCGTCGACGAAGGTGAGTTCGGCCCCGGGTCGGCCAGCGCGGCGGCGGTGCCCACCACTCCGTTGCCGCAGCCCAGGTCCACGATCCGGCGCGGGTCCGAGCCGGCGGCCGGGCCGGTGGCGCTGCCGTCGCGCGGGCTCCCCGGCAGGTGTTGCAGGAAGAACCGGGTACCGATGTCCAGGCGCTCCGCGCAGAAGACACCGGCGTGGTTGGTGACGGTGCGGCCGGAGAGCGGGCCGATGCCGTCCGGCAGCGGGTAGCGGTGCGGCCACGGATTGGCCGGCCGAACCATTCCTGCCTCCGGAGTGGCATGGATCAATCGGGCCTTGCGAACCGCCAGTGACGTCCTGGTCGTCCCAATCAACTGCTCGAACAGCATCAGTGTGGAGGTGTGGACCTCAGCGACCATCCCAGCCGCCAGCACGACCGTGCCGGGGTGGATGACCGGCGCGAACCGGTGCAGTTGGTCCTCCAGCAGCGCCAGGCTCTTCGGCACCCGGATCAGCAGCACGTCCACCCGCTCCGGCAGCGGGTCCCGGGTGGACAGCAGGCGTACCGCCCGCGGGTCGAGCCCGTTGCGCTCCAGGTTCGCCAGTGTCGCCTGCTGGGCCAGCCAGGAGTCGCCGACCTGCACCGGGGCCCGGCCCGCCTGGACCAGGGCGGTGGTCAGGGCGCCCCAGCGGTCGCCGACCACGACCACCGCGCCGGGCAGGCCGGAGAGCTCGGTGGGTTCCGGGGCGGTGCCGTCCGGCCCGGGGGCGCCGTCCAGGTGCCGCAGCAGGTACTCGTCGGCGGCGTCCCAGGCACGCAGGGTCTCGCGCGGGTGTTCCGGGAATCGGGCGAGGTCGAGGCCGCCGTGCGCTGTCGTCATTCGGTTCATCGTGGTGACAACCTATCCCGGCCGGGCGCCGCGCCCGTCCACCCGCGCCCACGTGGGCAGCCTGCGCCCATGCCCGGCACCGCCCCGCGGAGGCCGGGAAAGGACGCGGGTGACTGCCCGCCCGCCCGGTGACGCTCCGTCCGGTAACCGGGTCGCAGTGTCCCTGACATTCTCCGTCTGTTCACCGTCTGCGTCCGGCAAACCGCGCTGATCTTGCGCCAAAGTCTTCCTCGGCCGGCGAGGCCGCACCCGATGATTCTCGTGAGACGTGACCCAGAGGGAGAAACGCATGTCCGGAATGACCCGACGCAGGCTGCTGGGCTCGACGGCCGGGGTGGCCGGCGGGGCGGCGGCGATGTCACTGCTCCCGCCGAGCGTGCAGCAGGCGGTGGCTGCCGGGGTCCCGCGCCGCGGATCACTGCGCGACGTCGAACACGTGGTGATGCTGATGCAGGAGAACCGCTCCTTCGACCACTACTTCGGCACCCTCTCCGGCGTGCGCGGCTTCGACGACCCGCGGGCGCTGCGGCTGGACACCGGCCGCTCGGTCTTCTACCAGCCGGACGCGGTCAACCCGGACGGCTACACGCTGCCCTTCCACCTGGACACCCGCACCACCAGTGCCCAGGCGATCCCCTCCACCAGCCACGCCTGGGCGGTCCAGCACCAGGCCTGGAACGGCGGCAAGATGGACCAGTGGCTGCCCGCGCACCGGGCCGCCGACGGCGCCAACGGCCCCTATGTGATGGGCTACTACACCCGCGAGGACATCCCCTTCCAGTTCGCCCTCGCCGAGAACTTCACCATCTGCGACAACTACTTCTGCTCGCTCCAGGGCCCGACCTGGCCCAACCGGCTGTACTGGATGACCGGCCAGGTCGACCCGGCCGGCACCCACGGCGGCCCGATCATCCAGAACTCCGCCCCCACGCCACTGACCTGGACCACCTACGCCGAGCGGCTGGAGGCGGCCGGGGTCAGCTGGAAGGTCTACCAGGAGACCGACAACTACGGCACCGACGTGCTGTCGCTGTTCGAGAACTTCCAGAACGCCAAGCCGGGCGACCCGCTGTACGACAAGGGAATGACCGCGCAGCCGGTCGGGACCTTCGAGGACGACGCCCGCAACGACCGGCTCCCGGCGGTTTCCTGGATCCTGCCGACGAGCTACCAGTCCGAGCACCCGGACTACCTGCCGGCCGCGGGCGCGGACTTCGTCGCCTCCAAGATCGAGGCGATCGCCGCCAACCCGGAGGTCTGGGCCAAGACCGTCTTCATCCTCAACTACGACGAGAACGACGGGCTGTTCGACCACGTGGTCCCGCCGACCCCGGAGGCGGGCACGCCGAACGAGTTCATCGGCGGCCTGCCGATCGGCGGCGGCTTCCGGGTCCCGTGCATCATCGTCTCGCCGTGGACGGTCGGCGGCTGGGTGGCCACCGAGCAGTTCGACCACACCTCGGTGCTCCAGTTCCTGGAGCGCTTCACCGGGGTGACCGAGAGTAACATCACCGACTGGCGCCGCCACAGCTTCGGCGACCTCACCTCGGCGTTCCAGTTCGGCCGCCGCGGCCAGCAGGCGCCCCCGCTGCCGCCGACCGCCGCCCAGCTGGCGCTGGCCGAGCAGGAGGTGGCCACGCTTCCCGCGCCGACCCTGCCGGGCGCCGACCAGCGGTTCCCGCAGCAGGAGCGCGGTCACCGCAAGCACATCTGACCGGGCGCGGACGGTGCGTGGCGGTCGGCCCGGGCCACCCGCCACGCACCGCGTTCGTCGCGGTCACTCGACCGGTCACTCGATCGGCGGCTCGACCGGTGGCTCGCCGGCGGCTCGGCCGGTCACTCGTTCTGGGCGCGGCCCTGGACGTCCGAGTGGGCCGCGCACACCAGCGCGTAGTGCGCGCCGATCTGCTGGACAGGGCGAACTCCGAGCCCGGCACCTCGGCGCAGCGGCGCTGGTCGGTACCGGCCGGGAAGACCTGGATGACGGTGTAGCTCGCCTGGGTGCTGTTGCAGTCCACCGGCCGCACCACCTGCCCGGCCGCGGGCACCGCCGCCCTCCGGCCTGGTCGGCCGGGGGACCGGAGGGCGACGCAGTCCCCGGGGCGAGCACCGCGGGCAGCGGGTGGTCGCGCGGGTGGAGGACAGATGGGCCGCGCCGTAGGCCACCGCCGCCAGCGCGAGGATGGCGAGCAGCACCAGGGCGATGACCCGGGACGGGCTCCAGCTGGGCCCGGGCGCGGGCGGCCGGCCCGGGGACGAGGGCTGCGGCGTGGTCATCGTGGGCACCGCCGATCGGAGGGGTGATCACCACCAGTCTGCGCCGAGCCGGGCCCGAAGGCGCGCCGGGCCCGAAGGCGCGCCGGGCCCGAAGGCGCGCCGGGCCCGAAGGCGCGCCGGGAACGGCAGCGCGGGCGGCGCGGGGCCGCGGCGGGGCGCAGGGGTGCGCGTGCCCCGGCTCCGGGCAGACCGGGGGCCCCGCCACTTCCCAGAGTGTGGCGGGCATCCGTCCCAGTCAGCGGGTTGCGACCGACGCCGAGGGCCGTGGCCATGATGTCATGTACACGTTGTTGCACGCCAGGGATCTCGCCGCCGAATCCCCGGGAACAGCCCGGTCACCTGGGCCACTCCCCCGGCCGGTCCTCCCAGTGGACCTGCGTCGGATCGTGCAGATCGATGTCGGGAAAGACCAGTCGTACCCGGGCCTCGAACTCGGCTTCCCCCATCGGCTCCCATCCGACACCCATCAGCCGGACCAGCCGGTAGCGGGTGTCCGAGTTGAACACCGCGACCTCGACCAGGTAGTGCTGCGAATCGGGCTCCGTACTGTCGCTCATGCCGCCATTGTGCGACTGTCGCCGCGCCCGCGCCCGCCGGACGCCGACAACCGGCCAGGTGGCGGCAGCCGATCCGGGCCACGGCACCTGTCACAGGCCCCTGGCCTGGCGGAAGCGCGCCAGCGACTCGTCCAGGGCGACCAGCGGCTCCGGGTAGTCGAGGCGGGCACGCTCGGCGGCGGGCAGGGTCCACGGCCGGTGCACGGCCGCCCCGGGCACGGACTCCAGCTCGGGCACCCAGCGACGCACATAGTCGCCCTCGGTGTCGAAGCGCTCCGCCTGGCGGAGCGGGTTCAGCACCCGGTTGGGCCGGGTGTCGCTGCCCGTCCCGGCCACCCACTGCCAGTTGAGCTGGTTGTTGGCGATGTCGCCGTCGACCAGGTGCCGCAGGAAGTGCTCGGCCCCGGCCCGCCAGTCCAGATAGAGCGTCTTGGCGAGGAAACTCGCAGTGACCATCCGGGTCCGGTTGTGCATCCAGCCCTCGTGCAGCAGCTGCCGCATGCCCGCGTCCACCAGCGGATAGCCGGTGCGGCCGGTGCGCCAGGCGTCGAGTTCGGCCGGATCCTCGCGCCAGTGGTCGCCCCGGGTCCGGTAGTCGGCATGGGCGCACTCCGGACGGGCGGCCAGCAGCTGGTGGTGGAAGTCGCGCCAGGCGAGCTGCCGCAGAAACGCCTCCGCCCCCGGCGAGCTCTGCCGTGTGGCCAGCTGGGCGGCCTCGGTCGCGGACAGGCAGCCGAAATGCAGATAGGGCGAGAGCCGGGAGGTGCCGTCCGCCCCGAGGTCGTCCTGGAGCGACTGGTAGTCGGCGACCGCGCCGCCGCCCAGCCAGCCGCGCATCCGCCGCCGCCCTTCCACCTCCCCGCCCGCCATCAGCCCCGGCGCGGGCTTTCCGGCCCGCGCCAGGATCCTCCGGACCCCCGGCATTTCCAGGCCCTGGAAGGAAAATTGAGGAAGCGTCAATTTCCTTGGCGCAGGCAGCGGACGACGCCGCTCGGCCGACAGCCAACGGCGGTAGTAGGCGCCGAAGACGGCGTAGTGATCGCGCCCGGCGGGCAGCAGCGACCCGGGCGCGACCGTGGTGCACACGGATTGATGCACCGTCAGACCGGATCCCAGGGCGGCCCGCAGCCGTTCCTCCCGGCGCTGGGCGAAGCCGCTGACCCCCTCGGCCACATGCACCCTGGCGCCACCGAGCCGCGCGGCCAGGCGCGCGGTCAACGCCACCGGGTCACCGCGCAGCACCAGCAGCGATCCCCCGCGTTCCCGCAGCGAGCGGTCCAGATCCTCCAGGCAGTCGGCGAGGAAGGCCGTGCGGTTGGCCGTGGCGAAGCCGGCCCGGCGGACGGCGTCGTCCAGGACGAACAGCGGCACGGTTGCGCCGCCGTCCCTGGTGGCGGCATGCAGCACCGGGCTGTCGTGCAGCCGCAGATCGCAGGTGAGCAGGGCGATGGAGACGCCTTCGGGCACAGTGCTTCAGTCCTCGGTTCGGTGCGGTGCAGTTCGGTGCAGTTTGGTGCAGTTCGGTGCAGTTCGGTGCGGTGCGGCGCGGGTGCGGTACGGGTCAGGATCGCGGCCGGGCGCGGCGGCGTGGCGGCAGTGGCAGGAAGCCGCTGGTGCGCGCCGCGTACTCGGCATAGCCGGGCTTGGCCGACCGCAACTGGCGTTCCAGCATCGGCTTGCCGCTTCCGGCCACGAGCAGGTAGGTCATCAGCAACGGAGCCGGTACTGCCGCCCAGCCGAGCGGTGTGTCGGCCGCGCACAGGAACAGCCCCACCAGACGCAGGCGTCGCCGAAGTAGTTGGGGTGCCTGGTCCAGCCCCACAGGCCGCGGTCCAGGACCGTGCCCCGGTTCGCCGGGTCGGCCCGGAAGCGGCTCAGCTGCCGGTCGCCGACCGCCTCGAAGAACAGGCCGACGGACCACAGCGCGGTGCCCGCCCAGCACAGCGCGCCGGGCGGGCGGGGCACGAACAGCGCCACCTGTACCGGCAGCGAGACGAACCAGACGAGCACGGCCTGCAACCCGTACACCGTGCGCAGCGCGTACCAGGTGCGGCGCGGCGGCGGGACCCGCTCCAGCAGCCGGCGGTAGCGCGGGTCCTCCGGGGCGCCCCGGCCGCGCCACCAGATGTGACCGGCCAGCCGCAGGCCCCAGACCAGTACCAGCAGCAGCACCAGCAGTCGGCGGCCCGGATCGCCGTGGCCCGCGGACAGGCCGTAGCCGGTGAGCGCCACCGCGCAGAAGGCGAGCCCCCAGGCCACGTCGACGTGCCGGTGCACCCCGTGGCGACGCCCACGGCGGCGGCCGCCGCCAGTACCGCCGCCGCCGCGCCCAGGGTCGCGGCCAGGCAGACCAGCAGCGCCGCGCCGTCGACGCCGCTCATGGCGCGGGACGGACCGCGAGGATCTGGTCCACGCCCATCCGCCCTTCCCGGAACGCGAGTGACGAGCCGACCAGGTAGAGCCGCCACACCCGGGCGGTCTGCGCCCCGACCAGGGCGGTGAACTCCTCCCAGCGGCGCTCCAGGTGGTGTGCCAGGCGTCGATGGTGCGCACGTAGTGCTCGCGCATCGCCTCCACCTCGCGGACCTCCAGCCCGGCATCCTCCAGCAGCGCGACAGTGTCGCCGACCGGGCGCATGTGCATGTCCGGGGCGATGTACGCCTCGATGAAGGCGCCGCCGCCGGGTGCCCGCTCCCGCCGGGACATCTGCTGGACCAGCAGCCGGCCGCCGGGGCGCAGGTGGTCGTGCAGCATTCCGGCGAAGGCCGGGTAGGTGCCCCGGCCGACGTGCTCACCCATCTCCACGCAGCTGACCGCGTCGTAGCCGCCCAGCGCGGGGAGGTCCCGGTAGTCGCGCAGCTGCACGTCGACCCGCCCGGTCAGGCCGAGGTCGGCGACCCGGGCGCTGACCCGGGCGTGCTGCTGCGCGGACAGGGTCAGCGCGGTGACCCTGGCGCCGTAGGCACGTGCGGCATGCAGGGTGAGCGAGCCCCAGCCGCAGCCGAGGTCCAGCAGCCGGTCGTCCCGGGCCAGGCCCAGCCGGCGGCAGATCCGGTCGAGCTTGTCGCGCTGGGCGTCGGCGAGGGTGTACTCGCTGTCGTCGGAGGTCCAGTAGGCGCAGGAGTACGCCATCGAGGGGTCGAGCAGCAGCTCGTAGAACTCGTTGGACAGGTCGTAGTGGTGGGCGATCACCGCGCGGTCCCGGGCCCGGCTGTGCAGCGCTCCGTGCGGGTCGGCCCGGCCGTCCGGGGGCGCGGGGCGCGGGCCGACCGCGCCCAGGGACACCGCCAGTGCGGCGCCGCGGATCCGGTCGCGCAGGCCCGGTGAACCGGCCGCGGCCCGGCGGACCCGTTCCAGTCCCTCGCCGAGGTCCCCCTCCAGCTCGATCTCCCCGGCGACATAGGCGTCGGCCAGGCCGAGCTCGCCCGGGTTCCAGAGCAGCCGCCGCAGCGCGGCCGGGGAGCGCAGCCGTACGCCGGGGGCGTCGGGCGGGCCGGTGCTGCTGCCGTCCCAGGCGGTGAGCCTGATCGGCAGCGGGTCGCCGAGCAGCGGGCGCAGCAGCCCGGCCAGCCGGTCGGCGGCGCCGGTCGGCGCGGGGCGGATGGTGGTGGTCATCGACAGTCCTCCGGACGGGTGAGCAGCAGTTGCCGGACGTCGAGGTAGCCGCTGCGGAAGCCCGCCTCGCAGTAGGCCAGGTAGAAGGTCCACATCCGTTGGAACACCCGGTCGAAGCCGAGCCGCTCCACCTCGTGGGCCCGCTCGCCGAAGCGTTCGCGCCACAGCCGCAGGGTCTCCGCGTAGTGCGCCCCCAGCGGCCGGTCGCCGGTGAGTCGCAGGGCGGTGTGGTCGGCCAGCGCCTGCTCGATCGCCTCGACCGACGGCAGCAGGCCGCCGGGGAAGATGTACTTCTGGATCCAGGTGAAGGTCTCCCGGCTGGCGAGCATCCGGTCGTGCGGCATGGTGATGGCCTGGAGCGCGACCCGGCCGCCGGGGGCGAGCACCCGGTCCAGCACGCCGAAGTAGGCGGGCCAGTGGTGGTAGCCGACGGCCTCGATCATCTCCACGCTGACCGCCGCGTCGTACTGCCCGGTGGCGTCGCGGTAGTCGCAGAGCCTGACCTCGACCCGGTCGGTGTGCCCGGCCGCGGCGATCCGCGCCCGGGCCAGGGCCTGCTGTTCGGCGGAGAGGGTGAGGCTGACCACCCGTGCGCCGCGGTCCGCCGCCCGCAGCGCGAGCTCGCCCCAGCCGGTGCCGATCTCCAGCACCCGGCTGCCCCGGCCGACCCGGGCCAGGTCGAGCAGCTGGTCGATCTTGCGCCGCTGGGCGGCCTCCAGCAGCGTCCCGGCGGCGACCGGACGGCCGGCTCCGTCGACCTCGAACAGCGCCGACGAGTAGGTCATGGTGGGGTCGAGGAACAGCGCGAACAGGTCGTTGGACAGGTCGTAGTGGGCGGAGATGTTGCGGCGGGCGTTGTCGCGGCTGCCCTCCTGCGCCTCGGGGCGGCGGGCGGTGAACCAGCGGCGCAGCGACTGGAGCGGGGCGGGGACCAGCGAGGGCATGGACCCGGCCAGTACCGTCAGCGCCGCGACCAGGTCCGGGCTGTCCCATTCGCCCGCCTGGTAGGACTCGCCGAAGCCGATCAGTCCGGAGTCACCCGCTGCCAGAACGCCTCCGGATCCCGCAGCCGCAGCGCGGGGGCTCCGGCCGGGGCGGGCGCCAGCAGGCTGCCGTCGGGGAGTTCGACCCGCATTCCCAGCCGCCCGGCGGCCCGGCGCAGCAGCAGCCGCACGCCGAGCGCGCGGGCCGGGGCCCGGGGCACGGTGACCAGGTCCGGCCAGCGTTGCAGTTCGCCGCCGCCGGTGGCGGTCGTGGCGGTCGTGCCGGGACGCGGTCCGGTGGTGGGCGTGGTCATCGGCGGGTGGCTCCGTCCTGTCGGTGGCGGGTGGGTCGACCGTGCTGGGCCGCCCAGCCGCACCCGGGCCCCGGGGCCTGCCCGGGCCGGGGCTGTACCGGGAGCCCCCGGGCCAGCAGCCGCAGGCCCTGGAACCGGATGTGCGCGGAGACGGCGAGGGTGGACAGCGGGTGGCGCACGACCGCGCGCAGCAGGCCGAGCGGGCCGGCCGGGCGGCGGGTGCCGTGCACGGTGGCGGTGAAGGCGCGGACGCCGTCGCGGTCGAGCCGCACGCTGAGCCGCAGCCGCTTGCCGGGCAGCGGCAGCAGCATCAGGTAGCGGCCGTCGACCGGGAAGAACGGCGAGACATAGAAGTCCTTGGCGGCCTCGGCGCGGCCGTCCCGGTCGGGGCGCAGCAGATAGCGGTGGCGCTCGCCGTAGGTGTTGTGGACCTCGGCGACCGTGCAGACCGGTGTGCCCGCGGGGTCGTGGCACCAGTAGACCGTGATCGGGTTGAAGACATGGCCGAACGACCGGGCGTGGGCGAGCATCAGCACCCGCCCGCCGTGCAGGTCGACACCCTGTTCGGCGAGGTAGCCGTCGAGGTTGCGGCGCGGGGTGTCGGCCGGGTCGCCGAGGTGGTCGCCGCTCCGGAACCGGGCCAGCGGGCGCAGCGGCGCGGGCAGTCGCGGCAGCCGGTCGAGGTCCACCAGCCACAGGTAGGTGCGGTGCTCGAAGGCGTGCCGCAGCGGGTCGGTGCGGACGTGGGTGATCCGGCAGTCGTACAGGGCCGCGCCCCACGGGCCGGGCAGCACCGGCGGGCCCGGCGGGGCGGTCGGCGCGGTCGCGGCGGCGGCCCGGGCGTTCATGCGAGCACCGCCGCGCGCAGCGCCCGGGCGGCCTCGACGCCGGAGCGGCAGCCGTCCTCGTGGAAGCCCCAGCCGTGGTAGGCCCCGGCGAAGGCGGTACGGCCGCGGTTGAGCCGGGGCAGCTCCTGTTGGGCGGCCAGCGACTCGCGGGTGTACTGGGGGTGCCGGTAGACGGTGCGGGAGACCACCTGGGCCGGGTCGACCGGCTCGGCCGGGTCCTCGTTGAGGGTCACCAGGTAGTCCTCCTCGGCGTCCAGCCGCAGCAGCCGGTTCAGGTGGTACGAGACCTGGACCTGGTCGGCCTGGTCGGTGCAGGACCGCATCAGGTAGTTCCAGGAGGCCCGGGCGTGCCGGGCCCGGGGCAGTACGCCCGGGTCGCGGTGCAGCACGGTGGGGTTGTTCGAATACTCGAACGCGCCGAGCAGCCGTCGCTCCTCCGGCTCCGGATCGGCCAGCGCGCGCAGCGCCTGGTCGGGGTGGGTGGCCAGGACAACGCCCTGGAAGTGGTCGATGCCGCCGTCGGCGGTGGCCACGGTGACCCCGTCGCTGCGGCGGCGGACGCGGGTGACCGGGCTGCCGGTCCGCACGGCGTGCAGCCGTGCGGCGATGCGCTCGACATAGTCGCGCGACCCGCCGACCACGGTGCGCCACTGCGGGGAGCCGGTGACCGAGAGCATTCCGTGGTTGTCCATGAAGGAGAACAGGTAGCGGGCCGGGTAGTCCAGGGCCAGGCCGGGGCGCAGGACCAGACGGCGGCGACCAGCGGGGTGATGAAGTGGCCGGTGAAGTAGGGCGAGAAGCGGCCGTGGCGGAGGAACTCCCGCAGGGTGACCGGGCCCGCACCGTCCGGTTCGGGGGTGTCCAGCAGCCGCTGGGCCAGGCGGTGGAACCGGGGCACCTCGGCCAGCATCCGCAGGTAGCGCCCGCGCAGCAGATTGCCCGGCCGGGCGAACAGCCCGGCGGGGCCGCGCGCCCCGGCGTACTCCAGGCCGCAGCCCCGGCAGCGCACGGACATGCTCATCTCCGAGTCCTGGGTGGCGACCCCGAGTTCGGCGAAGAGCCGCAGCAACTGCGGGTAGGTGCGCTGGTTGTGGACCAGGAAGGCGGTGTCCAGGGCCAGCGCCGGCCCGTGGGCGGGGCGCACGTCCTGGGTGTGCGCGTGGCCGCCGAGCCGGTCGTCGGCCTCGAACAGGGTGACCGCGGCGCCGGCCCGGGTGAGCTCGTAGGCGGCGGTCAGTCCGGCCACGCCGCTGCCGACCACGGCGACGCTGCGGCCCCGGTCGCTGCCGTGGTCCGGGTCCTGGCCCGGTACCCGCCCCGCTACGGCGGTCACGCTCTCCGGCATCCGGCTCACCCTCCCTCGGGGCCGCCCGCGCGGCCCGCTCTCCGTCCCCGTACACGGGTGATTCGGTGCCGGGGGCGTTCCGGATTGGCGGCCGACACGGGAGTCCTGCCGGGGGTCACTCCGTCCGGGCGACGGCCTGGTTGTAGAGGGCCTGCACATCGGCGTCGAAGTAGGGGCTGTAGGAGACGTCGGCGGTGTCGCCGCCCTGCTGGTAGCCGCCGATGACGCCGATGACGGTGCCGGTGCCCTTGCTGCGGTCGAAGGTGGCCAGCCAGGGGCTGCCGCTGGTGCCGCCGGGGAAGCCGGTGCAGGCGATCCGCATCTGGTACTGGCTCTGCTGGGTGGTCCGGTTGAAGCAGGAGACCGGGGAGCTCGCGGTGGAGGGGTAGCCGGTGATCCGGACCACCTTGCCGAAGCCCTGGTCGACGGCGAGGGTGTTGGCGCCGAGGACGTCCTCGATGTCCTTGCCGCCGACCTGCCCGACGGTCACGAAGGCGACGTCCAGGTCGGGGTCGGAGGAGTTGGTCCAGCGCTGGTCGACGAAGATGTGGGTGACCGGCCACTGCCCCTGGGGGGCGTCGCCGTCGCGGTAGGCGGGCACGAACACCAGGTCGCTCGCGTAACTGCCGCCCCGGCCGCCCTGTACGCAGTGGGCGGCGGTGAGCAGCAGGTCCTTGCCGCTGCTGTGGACCACGCTGGCGGTGCAGAAGTGGTCGCCGTCGGCGCTCTGCGAGAACAGCGCGCCGACCCGGGAGTTCGTGGTGTCCGCCCTGGCGGTGTGGGAGCTGCCGCCGTGGGTGGACAGGGCCTGCTCCAGCCGCTGCTTGGACCAGGCCCGCGGGCTGGCGCTGACCGCGACCCCGACCACGCCGCCGGACGCCGAGCCGGAGGCGGCGGCCCTGCTCCCGCCGGAGCCGCCGCAGCCGCTGAGTGCGCAGCCCAGTGCCAGCGCGGCGGCCGCCCAGCGGGCCGCCCTGTTCCGGCCGCGCCACCGGTTGTGCCGTTCCGCCATCAGCCCTGTCCTCCCGCCGCCCGCTTGGCTCCGCGCAACGAGTGTGCCGTCCGGGCGGGGTCACCGCACCTGCTGCTCACCCTCCCGGGCGACGCCCGGACGGGTGAGCGGCGGTGGATCGAACATAGGAGCGAGGAGGCCGGGGATGGTCAGGCGGGGTAGGAGTGGGCCTGGGTGGCCTTGACCGCCGCCCAGACCTGGCTGCCCTCGGCCAGGCCGAGTTCGGCGACGGCGGCGGGGTGACGTCGGCGGTTATCGGCACTGCCCCGGCGAGGTCGAGCCGGACCTGGTCGCCGTGCAGTTCCATGCCGCGCACCGTCACCGGCCACAGGTTCCGGGCGCTGCCCTCGGGCTGCGCGCGGTGCAGGGTGACCGCGGACGGCGGGAAGGCCGCGAAGGCCGGGCCCTGGTGGCTCTCGGCGGTCGCCAGCGCCACCTCCGTGCCCTCGATCCGCAGTTCGTGGCCGTCCGCCGTGCCCCGGTACAGGTTGAGGCCGACCAGCCGGGCGACATAGTCGCTGCGCGGGTGCCGGGCGATGTCGGCGGGGGTGCCGTGCTGGACCACCCGGCCGCCCTCGATCACGGTGAGCCGGTCGGCGAGCACCATCGCGTCCAGCGGGTCATGGGTGACCAGCACCGCGACCGCGTCGAAGTCCGCGAGGTGGCGGCGCAGATGGGAGCGGACGTCCAGGCGGGTGCGGGCGTCCAGGGCCGCCATCGGCTCGTCCAGCAGCAGCAGCCGCGGCCGGGGCGCCAGGGCCCGGGCCAGCGCGACCCGCTGGGCCTGGCCGCCGGACAGCGCCCGCGGCCGGGAGGCGGCGTGGTCGGCCAGGCCGACCCGCTCCAGCCACTGCGCGGCCTCGGCCCGCGCGGCGGCGCGGCGCAGCCCGCGGGTGCGCAGCCCGAAGGCGACGTTGTCGAGCGCGGACAGGTGCGGAAAGAGCAGGTAGTCCTGGAAGACCACGCCGACCGGGCGGTTCTCGGTGGGGACCCGGCGCCGGGCGTCCGGCTCCTCCAGTACCTCGCCGTCCAGCACCAGCCTGCCGCCGCTCAGCGGGGTCAGTCCGGCCAGGGCGCGCAGGGCGGTGGTCTTCCCGGCGCCGTTGGGCCCGAGCAGCGCCAGCACCTCGCCGGGACGGGCGGTGAGCTCGACGTCCAGGCTGAACCCGCCCCGGTCCACCACCAGCCGGGCCTCGACACCGGCGGCGTCCGCCGGGGGCGCGGGGATGGCGGTCTCGGTACTCATGCGGCGCTCCCGGTCGTCCAGCGGCCGCGCAGCCCGGCCAGCACCAGCACGGAGACCACCAGCAGCACCACGCTGAGCGCGATCGCGGCGTCCGGGTCGTTCTCCAGCGCCAGGTAGACGGCCAGCGGCATGGTCTGGGTGGTGCCGGGGAAGTCCCCGGCGAAGGTGATGGTGGCGCCGAACTCACCGAGCGCGCGGGCCCAGGCCAGCACCGCGCCGGCGCCGATGCCGGGGGCGACCAGCGGCAGGGTGACCCGGCGGAAGGCGGTGAAGCGGGAGGCCCCGAGGGTGGCCGCGGCCTCCTCGTAGCGGGAGTCCGAGCCGCGCAGCGCGCCTTCGACGCTGAGCACCAGGAACGGCATGGCCACAAATGCCTCGGCGACCACCACACCCGCGGTGTGAACGGCAGGGTGATGCCGAAGGCGTCGTTGAGCCACTCGCCGACCAGTCCGTTGCGGCCCAGCACCAGCAGCAGCGCGACGCCGCCGACCACCGGCGGCAGCACCAGCGGCAGGGTGACCAGGGTGCGCACGAAGGAGCGTCCGGGGAAGTCGGTGCGCGCCAGCAGCCAGGCCAGGGGGACGCCGAACACCAGCGACACCGCCGTGGCCGCGGTCGCGGTCTCCAGCGAGAGCCGCAGCGCGGGCCAGACGGTGTCGCTGTCCAGCTGGCTGGACATGGTGCTCCAGGGCGCCTTGACCAGCAGCCCGACCAGCGGCAGCAGCAGGAACGCCAGTCCGAGCAGGGCCGGGACCAGCAGCACCAGTGGTACCCCGGTGCCGCGGTTGCGGCGGCGGGCCCGGGCCGGGCCGGGGAGGGCCCGGTCGGACTCCTCCCCGGCCGGCACGGCGGTGTCCTGGGTCACGGGTTCTCGAACCCGGCGGCGGTCAGCACCTGCTGTCCCTGGCTGGACAGCACGAAGTTGACGAACGCCTGCGCGCCGGCGCTGTTGGGGGCGTCCTTGAGGACCGCGATCGGGTAGTCGGTGATGGCCCTTGGCGCGGTCGGGAAGTCCACACCGGTGATCTTGCCGCCGGAGCCGAGCACATTGGTGCGGTAGACCAGCGAGGCGTCGACCTCGCCGAGCTGCACGACGTTCTGGCGCTGGTACGTCCTGCTCGAAGGTGACCGGCTTGAGCTTGACCCCGGCGTCGGCGAGCGGCGGTGACGGCGGCGGCGCCGCACGGCTCGGTGGCGGCGCACAGCGCGACCTTGATCCCGGGCTTGGTGAGGTCGGCCAGGCTGGTGATGTGCTTGGGGTTGCCCGGCGCGACCGCGATCTCCAGGATGTTCTTGGTGAAGGTGACCGGGGCGGCCGCGGTGTCGTCGGCCTTGGTGACGGTCGCCATGGTCGCGTCGCTGGCGGCGGCGAAGACGTCGGCGGGCGCGCCCGAGGTGATGCTGGCGGCGAGGGTGCCGCTGCCGCCGAAGTTGAAGCTGACCTTGGCGCCCGGGTGGGCGGTCTGGAACTCCTTGCCGAGGGTGGTGAACACCTGCTGCAGCGAGGCCGCCGCAAAGACGGTGATCTTTCCGGTCACCGCGGGCGAGCTCGCGGCGGAGCTGGACGAGGCAGAAGAGGCCGAGGGCGCGGCGCCGGCAGACGACTTACTGCTGGATCCACAGGCGCTCAGGGCCAGCAGCGCGACCACGGCCGTGGCGGCGGCTGCGGTGCGGGTGGTGCGGCGTGAGAGTGCGACAGTCATGGCGGGATGCCCCAGTAATGGTCGGATTTTCAGAAAGTGTCAGGTACGTTCGACGACCACATTGGTCGACTTGATCACAGCGGTGGCCGGGGTGCCCGGCTCCAGGCCCAGTTCCTCGGCGGATGCCCGGCTGATGAGGGACACCACCCGGTGCGGTCCGGCCTGGATCTCGACCTGGGCCATCACGTCCCCGAGAATCACCTCGGTGACGATGCCGCGGAACCGGTTCCTGGCCGAGGAGGGCAGGCCCTCCTCCGCTGCGGTCTCAGGCCTGGCCAGTTCCCGGGCGAAGGCGGCGAGTTCGGCGCCGGGGATGATCCGGTGTCCGTGCTCGTCGCGCTCGGCGTCCACGCGGCCTGCGTCGACCCAACGGCGCATGGTGTCCGCACTGACGCCGAGCAGGGTTGCCGCTTCGCCGATCCGGTAGCTGTTCACATGCCGTACATCTTGTCGCATCTGCCATCTCCTAGTCATTGGTAGCATTGCACAAGCGAGGGTGACGGCTCCACTGACCTCGCATGTGCGACACGCCAGCCCCGCCCTGGCCGGAAATCGACCCGATTGCCCCGCGAGGAGGGCCCGCGGAGGCCCCCTTTCCCGCCGCCTCGCGGACGGTCCGTCCACGCAGCGTCTCCGCAGGCCGCGCCGATGAGCCGATAGAGTCACCCTCTTGATCCATCCTGCCGCAGGGGGTTCCGGCCATGAGTGAAGCCGACATACGCCGCGCCCGGCGTTCGGTGGCTGCGGTCTTCGCCGTCCACGGGGCGGTCTCCGGGAGCTTCGCCACCCGGATCCCCTGGATCAAGGGCCAGCTGCACCTGAGCGCCGGGGAGTTGGGCATCGCGCTGATGGCCCCGGCGATCGGCTCCTCGCTGGCGATGCCGCTGGCGGGCCGGCTGGTGCACGCGCGCGGCCACCGCTCCGCCGTCCGACTGCTGCTCTCGCTGTACTGCCTGGCCCTGGCGCTGCCCGCGCTGGCTCCCGATCTGCCGGTGCTGGTGCTCGCCCTGCTGATCTCCGGTGCCTGCGCCGGGACCGCCGACGTGGCGATGAACGCCCAGGGCGTGGAGGTGGAGCAGCGCTACGGCCGTTCCATCATGTCCGGGCTGCACGGTATGTGGAGCGTCGGCGGGCTGCTGGCCTCGGCCGTGGGCGTGCTCGCGGCGAGCCTGGGCTGGGACGCCCGGATCCATCTGGCGGCCATGGCCGCCATCCTGCTCTGCGTGGGGGCGGTGGCCTGCCGGGGCCTGCTGGACGTCCGCTCCGAACCGCAGGCCCCGCCGCCGCCCCGGTTCGCGCTGCCACCGCGCAGCGCCTGGGCGATCGGCCTGGTCGGCTTCTGCGCGGTGTTCGCGGAGGGCGCGAGCGGCGACTGGAGCGGGGTGTACCTGCGCGGCACCGCGGGCGCCTCGGCCGGGGTGGCCGCCGCCAGCTACACCGCGTTCGCCTGCATGATGGCGGTCAGCCGGCTCAGTGGCGACGCGGTGGTGCGGTGGCTGGGGCCGGTCCGCGCGGTCCGCGCCGGCGGGGTGGTCGCCGCCCTGGGCGGGACGCTGGTGGTGCTCTCCCGGAGCCCGCTCCCGGCGATCGCCGGCTTCGCCCTGCTCGGCATCGGCATCGCGGTGGTCGTCCCACTGTGCTTCGCGGCGGCCGGGCACAGCGGCGACAACCCCAGCCGGTCCATAGCGGGGGTGGCCACCGTCACCTACACCTCCGGCCTGCTCGCCCCGGCGGCCATCGGCTGGGTGGCGCAGGCCAGTTCGCTGTCGGTCTCGTTCGCCGTGGTGACCCTGCTCACGCTCGGCCTGGTGCTGGGCGCACCGGTGCTGGCCCCGAGCAGGGCGGGCGCCGGCCCGGCGGAGCCCCTCGGGACCGGTGCCGCTGGGGCGTCCGGGACCGCTGCGGCACCGGTGGCGCATACGCCCGCTGACGGACAGTGAACATGGGTTTGATTAGCTAATCCACTGGTCCTCGATTGACGCAGCCGCAATGATGGGGCGTCAGAGAGCAGGCGGTGAAAAGCCGCTGCAATCAGTGGTCCGCTCAACCCTGCCCTCACGCGTCCGGACGAAACCGGTCCTCTTCCGGTCTCAGCATAATCAGCGATGTGCTAATCGAACGAGCGTGCGAATCGAACGGATTGACTCGTACGCGGGTATGAACAGCACGTCATATCGGTTGACACGAACGGCGCGGCGGCGCATCCGGACGGGTGCCTTGTCGGTGATCAATGCGATACTCAGACAGCACAGTGGGACAGAACGAAAACACGCGGCGCGAAATCACCGCGCAGAGCGCAACCGCACGCCGTACCGCGTGCGTATTACGGGGCAGCAGCACAGATGGGGAGGCACGGCATGGGAGCAGCACTGCGTGACGACTACCGCGGGTGGCTGGCGCCCTCCGGGAGTTATCCGGTAGCGGTCCCGGACTACGAGGAGCCCTGGGACTCCCCGAGTTCGCACCGGCCCCACAGGCCCCGCAGATCACCTCGGTCCGGCCGACCGGTTTCGAGTCAGCGCGGGTGATCGGCGAGCACGTCCGCGTCGGCACTCCGGTGATCATGGACCTGACCGAGATGACCGACGCCGACGCCAAGCGCCTGGTGGACTTCGCCTCGGGCCTCATCTTCGGCACCCGGGGCAGCCTTGAGCGGATCGCCAAGCGGGTGTTCCTGCTCGCGCCGCGCGAGGTCGAGGTGCTGGTGATCGACAACCCCGCGACGACAACGGGTTCTACAACCAGAGCTAGAGCTGGATCCAGTTGGAGCTGGAACCGTCCGGAGCTGGAACCGTCCGGAGCGACGGCATCACAGCCGGCCGAACGCCGCTGCCCCGACCGGGATCCGGTCGGGGCAGCGGCCTTTCGGTACCTGCTCAGCTGTGGTTGCCCGGCGGCGGCTGAACCACAGCACACCGGCCCCGGCCAGCAGCACGGCCGGCGGCAGCACCGCGAGCAGCGCCGAGGAATCCGTGCCGGTGTTGGCCAGCTCACTGGAGGAGGACGGCTCCGGGCTGCGGCTGTGACTGTGGCTCGGCGACACCGACTCGCTCGGGCTCGGCGCATGCGAGTGGCTGGGGCTCGCCGAGGGCGTGGGCGAATGGCTGACGCTCGGCGAAGGTGTGGGCGAGTGGCTCGGCTCCGGCTCGGTGCACAGCGGCAGTTCCCCGGTGAAGTCGTAGGCGTGCAGTTCGTAGCCGCCGCTCCCCTCCTGGATCAGGTCGCCCGCGACATAGACCCGGCCGTTGTTGCCGGGGCTGGAGAGGATCACCTCCCCCTCCGGGTTCCCGGCCAGCACCGAGCCCTGGAACTGGGCGCCGCCGGTGATGACCGCCCTGGTGGCGGTCGGGAAGTTCCACATCAGCTTCGGCCGCAGCTCGGTGACCTGGTCCCCGGGGCCGGTGCCGGTGTAGGTGTTGATGTACGGATGCTCCGAAAGGAAGTTCACCAGCACCGTGGCCCCGGCCGGGATCCTGCTGAAGACCAGCCCGATCTGGTGCCCGGCCGCACCCAGGTCGCCGGGGACGTCGAACACCTGGAGCCTGCTGGTGCCGTCACCGGTGAAGGTGGCCTCGCTGGAGGTGATCACGACCGTTCCGGTCGCCCTGGCCTCGGCGGCGCAGTGCGAGCGCCCCTCGACGACCTTGCGCAGATGCCGGTAGGGCCCGGCGGCGTCCGGGTCGTGCACCGTCCTTCCGGGCGGGGCGACCATGAAGGTCCCGGTCAGCGCCCCGCCGTGGACCAGATTGCCGTAGGCCGTGGTGGTGGAGTCCGAGCCGCCCACATAGACGGTGTTGCCCGGCTCGGCCGTGGCCGTGCGGCCGACCACCACGAAGTCGCTGCCGTCCGGCGGGGGCACCCGGGAGCCCACGCCGACCACGCCCATGTTGAACGCTCCGCCGCCGGTCTTGGCCACGGTGAAGTCCCGCAGGGTCACCACCTTGCCCTCGACCTCGGCCGCCCGGCCCCGGACCGAGTAGTCCTTGCCGACGAAGACGTTGATCGAGGCGTCCCGCCCGGTGAAGTCACCGTTGTCAGGTGGCGGGTAGGTGCCGGGGCAGGCAGGCCCGGAGCAGGCCCCGAGCGGCGGCTCCAGCGGCCCCGTGCCGGTGACCGCGCCGTCGGCCGGAGCGGTGACGGCCAGGGCGGCGGCGATCGAGAAGCCGAGGGCCACGGTCATTGCGGCGAAGGCCGGATTGCCACGGGCAAGGGTGCGCACAGAGCTGCTTCCAATCCAGTAGGGGAAAGGGTTCTCCTCCAGCAGACGGCCACCGCCCGCCCGGCCCGGCGCACCACGCCCGGACGGACCGCCACGATCCGCCGACCGGCGCAGTGCCCCCGGGGACAGCCGACGGCAGCCGCTGTCAGTGGCGCTCCGTAGGGTGGTGAGTGACCCGGGCATCCGCCCGGACCAGCCGAAGGACCCGGGGAGCACGCTGACCGTGACCGAACCGCCCCTGACCGAGCAGACGCCGGCCGAGCCGACGCCGGCCGGTCTGTCCGTGGACCAGCCGCCCGCGACCGGGCCGGCCGGCCTGCCGCGCGCCGTGGGCCGGCGGCCGTGATCGTCCTGCACGGCCTGTGGCGGGCCGATCAGCGGCTCGCGCTGTGGGCGGAGGACGGTTCGGCGCAGGGCTGCGACCCGGCGACGCTGCGTGCCCTGCTGGGCTCGGTCGGCCCGGGTCTGGAGTGGCTCGCCGGGCGCGCCGAGGAGGGCGTGGCCGCACTGCTGCTGCCGACCCTGGACGGGGTGGCTCTGCCCTCCCCCGAGCTGGCGCCCGCGCCCGCCGACGCCGCCCGGGCCCGGCTGGCCCCGCACCGGCTGTCCGCGCTGCTGTTCCCGGCGGCGGAGGCGGCGCAGCTGCTGGGCGAGCTGTACGACCCGCACCGCTCGGTGCTCCAGCCGGAGCTGCCGGGGTGGGCCGGATCGAGGCCCCCTACGGCGCGTCGCTGCGCTGGCTGGCGGCCGTGCACGACCTGGCCTGGCGGCTCGCGGGCCGGGGCCGGGTGCTGCCGGCCCTGGAACTGCCCGACCGCCCCGCCCCGGAGCCCTCCTCCGCGCTCTCCTCCAGGCCCTCCCCCCGCGCCCTCCTCCGCCGGGGCGGACGAGTCGGCGGGGCGGACGGCGCGGGCCCGGTGGATCCCGGCCCCGATCCGGCGCGCGCCGGGAGCTGGCGGCGCTGGCCGCCGACTGCCCGCCGGTCTGCCGGGCGCAGGCCGGGCCGGACGGCGTCGCGACGGCGCCCACCGCCGCCGCGCTGGTGACCCAGCTGGTCGCGGCCCTGACCGACTACGAGACCAGGGCGGTGCTCGCGGACGGAGCTCCGCTGCTGCGGGCGGGCCGCTCCCGGCCCGCGGCCACCGCGGCCGAGCACTGGCTGACCGCCCTGGGCTCGCTGGATCCGGAGCTGCCTCCGGCCGAACCCGGCCAGGAGGAGTTCACCGGGCAGGAACTGCGGCGGCTGCGGAACCGGCTGGAGTCCTGGCACCGCTCGGCGACCGCCGTGTCCGGACCGCTGCGGCTCGGCCTGCGGCTGACCGAACCGCTCGGCACCGAGCTGGAGGAGGGCAGTCCGGAGCTGGACCGCTGGCGGCTGGAGTTCACCCTCCAGGCCGTGGACGACCCCTCGGTGCTGGTGGACGCCGAGGAGCTGTGGCGCGGCGGCCCGGCCGCGGACGAGCTGCACCGGCTGGTGGACCGTCCGGCGGAGGCGTTCGCCGCCGAACTGGAGCGGGCCGCCCGCTGCCGTCCCGAGCTGGAGCCCGCGCTGCTGGCGCACCGGCCCGCCGGGCTCACCCTGGACCGCGCCGGGGCGCTGGACTTCCTGCGCGAGGCCGCACCGGCGCTCGCCGACGCCGGGTTCGGCGTGCTGCTGCCCGCCTGGTGGCGGCGTCCGCCCGCGTTGGGCCTGGCCCTGACCGCCGGTCCGGAGCAGGCCGGGGTGGTCCAGCGGCAGAGCCTGGTCGGCAAGGAGGAAGTGCTCGGGTTCCGCTGGCAGGCGGCCCTGGGCGATCAGCGGCTGACCGCACAGGAGTTCGCGAACCTGGCCGCCGCCAAGGGCACGCTGGTCCGGGTGCGCGGGCACTGGCTGGAGGCCGACCGGGCCCAGATCGCCGCTGCCGCCGCCTTCCTGGCGGACGCCGCCGCCCAGGGCACGGCCACCGCCGGGGAGCTGCTCCGGCTCGCCCTGGGCGACCACGAGCCCGGCAGCGGTCTGCCGATCCTGATCGCGGACGGACCGGGCGCCGTCGGGGAGCTGCTCCGGCGGGTGCGCAGCGGCGCGGCGGACGCGGCGCCGGTGGAGCCGGTCGCGGTACCCGCCTGGTTCGGTACCGCGCTGCGCCCCTACCAGCAGCGGGGGCTGGCCTGGCTGGTGGCGCTGGCCCGGCTCGGCCTGGGCGGGGTGCTGGCCGACGACATGGGGCTCGGCAAGACCGTGCAGACCCTGGCACTCCTGGCGGTCGAACGGGACGCCGAGCCGGGCCCGCCGGGGCCGACGCTGGTGATCTGTCCGATGTCGCTGGTCGGCAACTGGCAGCGGGAGTGCGCCCGCTTCGCGCCGGCGCTGCGGGTGCACGTGCACCACGGGGCCGGGCGGCCCGGCGGGCGGGAGCTGCGGGCGGCGGTGGCCGGGGCGGACGTGGTGGTCACCACCTACGGCCTGGTGCTGCGGGACTTCGCGGCGCTGCGGGCGGTGCGCTGGCACCGGGTGGTCGCCGACGAGGCGCACCACCTGAAGAACAGCGCCACCCAGCAGTCCCGGGCGGTGCGGGCGCTGCCCGCGACCCATCGGCTGGCGCTGACCGGCACCCCGGTGGAGAACCGGCTGGCGGAGCTGCACTCGGTGCTCGACTTCGCCAACCCCGGGCTGTTCGGCTCGGCGGAGCGCTTCAAGGAACGCTACGCGGTGCCGATCGAGCGCAACAACAGCCCGCGCGCCACCGCCGACCTGCGGCGGCGTACCCAGCCGTTCGTGCTGCGGCGGACCAAGGACGACCCGGTGATCGCGCTGGACCTGCCGCGCAAGCAGGAGATGACCGTGCTGTGCAATCTGACCGCCGAGCAGGCGGGCCTCTACCAGGCGGTGGTGGACGATCTGCTGCGGCGGATGGCGCGGCTGCCGGACGGCGGCCGCGGCCGGGTCGAGCGTCAGGGGCTGGTGCTGGCGGCACTGACCCGGCTGAAGCAGATCTGCAACCATCCGGCGCACTACACCGGCGAGACCGGCCCCTCCGGCGGGTCGGGTCCCCGGCTGGAGGGCCGCTCGGGCAAACTGGACCGGCTGGAGGAGACCCTGGCCGAGGCCCTCGCCGAGGGCGACCGGGTGCTGTGCTTCACCCAGTTCACCCGCTTCGGGGCGCTGCTGCGGCCGTATCTGGCGGAGCGGCTGGACAGCGAGGTGCTGTTCCTGCACGGCGGGATGAGCCAGCACGCCAGGGACGCGGCGGTGGAGCGGTTCCAGCGGCCGGACGGCCCTCGGTCTTCCTGCTGTCGCTGAAGGCGGGTGGCCGCGGGCTGAACCTGACCGCGGCGAACCAGGTCGTCCATGTCGACCGCTGGTGGAATCCGGCGGTCGAGGAGCAGGCCACCGACCGGGCCTTCCGGCTGGGCCAGCGCCGGGACGTCCAGGTCCGGCGGCTGGTCTGCGTGGGCACGGTGGAGGAGCGGGTGGACGCGATGATCGAGGCCAAGCGGGAGCTGGCGCAGGCGGTGGTGGGCCCGGGTCCGGGCTCCGCCGAGAGCCGGCTCGGCGAGCTGCCGCTGGACGCCCTGCGCGAGGTGCTGACCCTGGCCGAGGACGCGGTGAGCGAGGCATGAGCGCGGCGGGCACGGCGCGCGGCGCCGACGGCGGCTGGTCCGGGCGGTTCCTGGAGCGGATCGAGTCGCTGGGCACCGGGCTGACCGCGAGCGGCATCCGGCAGGCCGCGTCGGCGCTGCGGGTGGAGGGCTGGACACCGGCCCGGGCTCGGTCCGGGCCCTGGTGCCGGACTCCTCCGGCGGCGGCCACGAGGTGTGGATCGAGCTGCCGGTGTTCGACCGGCTCCGGTGGACCAGGGCGGAGCAGGCGATCGCGGCCGACCCGGAGGTCCGCGAGCAGCTGTTCGACGGCGAGTTCCCGGAGCGGCTGGACGCGGTGTTCGCCCGCGCGGGCCTGTCGCTGCTCCCGGCCCGCGCGGAGGATCTGGCCGCCGAGTGCTCCTGCCCGCAGTGGTCGCCCAACTGCCGCCATCTGGCGGCGGTGCTGGGCGCGCTGGCCGCCGCCTTCGACCGGGATCCGTTCCTGCTCCTGGCCTGGCGCGGCCGCGACCAGGGGCGGCTGCTGCGGCATGTCCGCGAGGCGTACGCGGCCGCCGGGCCGCCCGCGGACGAGGCGGGCGACGGCGCGGCCGCCGCGGAGCGGCCGCTGGAGGACCATCTGTCCGACTCCTGGCCGTCCGGCTTCTGGCAGGAGGGCGACCGGCACCGGGCGCTGCGGGCCGCGGCCGACCATGACGGGCCGGCCGACGGCGGGGCCGCCGCCCCGGCCGCGCTCTCGGCCCTGGGCCCGTCCGGCATCGCGATCCGCGGCCGCTCGCTGGAGTCCCTGCTGCGCCCGCCTACCAGGCGCTGCGGGACGACTGAGCCGTGAGCCCGGGAGACGCGGGACACGCCGGAGACGCATCAGTATCGAATGAGACACAAGAGTCTCAGGTAAGATAGTCTCGACGCATGGCCACGGATCGCGACTCAGTACTCCTGACTGCCCTCGGCGTGCTCTCCCGGCAGCCGACAGCCGCCATGGATGAGATCGCCCGGGCCGCCGGGATCAGCAGGGCGACCCTGCACCGGCTGTTCCCCGGCCGCGACGCGCTGGTCCACGAGGCCGGCGCGCTCGCCATGCGCCGGATGTCCGCCGCCCTGGACTCGGCCGCCCTCGACCAGGGCGACCCGGTGGCCGCGGTCCGCCGCCTCGCCGAGGCGGTGATCCCGGAAGCGAACTTCGCGGCCTTCCTCACCGGCGAGGGCCGGCTGTTCGAGGACGACACCATCAACGACGCCTGGGAGGCCATGGACGCGCGGGTCGCCGCGCTGTTCCTGCGCGGCCAGAACTCCGGCGCCTTCCGCGTCGAACTGCCCGCCGCCTGGCTGAGCGAAGCGTTTTTCGACCTGCTCGCGGGCGTGGGCTGGGCCGTCCAGGAAGGACGCCTGGCCCCCGCGACAGCAACCACGCGCTGACCGAGCTCTTCCTCGGTGGCGCCCTCCGGAGAGACCCGCAATGACCACCGAACACACCGTCCCGCAGACCACCTCCGCCTTCCGAAGTATGCAGCCGGCCGGTACCGGCCGGCGCTGGACCGCCCTCGCCGTGCTGGTCCTGGCCGGGCTGCTGGTGGTCGTCGACGCCACCGTGCTCTTCCTCGCCCTGCCCTTCATCAGCGAGACCCTGCACCCGTCCGCCACACAGCTGCTGTGGATCGGCGACAGCTACTCCTTCGTCCTGGCCGGACTGCTGGTCAGCATGGGCTCGCTCAGCGACCGCATCGGCCGCCGGCGCCTGCTGCTCATCGGCACCGCCGCCTTCGGTGCGGCCTCGGTACTCGCCGCCTACGCCCCCGGCGCCGGCTGGCTGATCGCCGCCCGCGCGCTGCTCGGCGTCGCCGGGTCCACCATGATGCCCTCGACGCTGTCGCTGATCCGCAACCTCTTCCCGGACGAGCAGGAGCGCGCCCGCGCCATCGGCATCTGGGGCGCCACCACCACCGCCGGCGCCGCCGCCGGGCCGCTGCTGGGCGGGCTGCTGCTGGAGCACTTCTGGTGGGGATCGGTCTTCCTGATCAACGTGCCGCTGGTGCTGGTCCTGCTGGTGCTCGGCCGGATACTGCTGCCCGAGTCCCGGGATCCGAACGCCGGTGCCTGGGACCTGCCCAGCGTCGGCCTGTCCCTGTTCGGCGTCATCGGCGTGGTGTACGCGATCAAGGAAGCCGCGGTGGGCGGCGGCGGGCATCCGCCGGTGATCGCCGCCGCGCTGCTCGGCGTGCTGTGCCTGGTCTGGTTCGTACGGCGGCAGTTGCGGCTGCCGGTACCCCTGCTGGACGTGCGGCTGTTCGCCGACCGGCGGTTCACCGCCGCCGCCAGCGGATCGCTGATCTCGCTGATCGGGCTCGCCGGCGTCATCCTGTTCCTCTCCCAGTACTTCCAACTGGTGCGCGGCTACTCGCCGTTGCAGGCCGGACTGGCCGACATGCCGGCCTTCCTCGGCTCGGTCGTCGGCGGGCTGGCCGCCGCCCGGCTGGCCCGGCGCTGCGGACAGCGCGCGGCGTTCACCGGCGGACTGCTGGTCATGGGCCTCGGCCTGGGCGCGCTCGGCTGGATCCACGCCGACACCTCCTACCTGCTGATCGCGGTGGCCTTCCTGGTCACCGGGGTCGCCGAGGGCGCCGTGTACGCACTGGCCACGGCGATGGTGCTGAGCAGCGCGCCCGAACAGAAGGCGGGCGCGGCCGGGGCGGTCTCCGAGACCGCCTACGAACTGGGCACGGCGCTGGGCGTGGCCCTGGTCGGCTCGGTGCTGGCCGCCGTCTACCGCTCCGGGCTGGTCCTTCCGGCCGGGGTCACCGGCACCGCCGCCGGCGACGCTACCGACTCCCTCGGCGGAGCCGTGCAGACCGCCGGGACCCTGCCCCCGGCCACCGGCGACGCCCTGCGCGACAGCGCCCGGCAGGCGTTCGTGCACGGGATGAACCTGGCGGCGCTGCTCTGCGCGTGCTGCTGATCTGCGCGGCGGCCCTGATCTGGGCACTGCTCCGGGGCCGGAACCGGACCGGGTCGGATGCCGGTGCGGATGCCTGGGTCGACGGCGGGGCGGATGCCGGGGCCGACGGCGGGGCCGACGGCGGGTGCGACAACGGGTCCGGTACCGGGTCCGACGTCCGGGACGCCGCTGCTCCTGGCGCCGGGCACGGTGCCGCCGGGGAGCCGGCGGCTGCCCCCGAGCCGGTGGACGTATCCAAGTCAGCTGCCTGAGAACGGACTTCCGGGAACAGAACCGGTCAGTTTCGCCGAAGTCCTGCTGTTCCTCCTGTGCATGGATCACACTGGGGTCTGAAGTCGTCACCGCCGGTCAGCCACTGGAACGTCCGGGCTCGGCGTCTTCACCGCCGCGCGCCCTGGGGAGAGGCGTGCGCCGATGATCTGGGGGTTCAGTGGTCCAGCCACTTTCCAAGCAGGATCAGGCCTTGGCACAGGACGAGGCCCTCGCGCAGGGGCCGGTGCCGGAGCAGGCCCTGGCACCGGAGCAGCAGGGCCGGGCGCAGGGCGCGGGCGCCGCACCGGTCGTGGTGATCGGCGCGGGCCCCTACGGGCTCTCGGTCGCCGCGTATCTGCGCGCGGCCGGGACTCCGGTGCGGGTGTTCGGTGTGGTGATGGGCAGTTGGCGGCATGACATGGCCTCCGGGATGTTCCTGAAGTCCACCCGGACGCGGTGGACCTGGCCGCGCCGGTGGCCGGCGCCGAGCTGGCCGACTTCGTCCGTGCCGAGGGCGAGCCGCAGCTCACCGAGCTCACTCCGATCCCCTGCACGCTGTTCGTCCGCTACGGCCTGTGGTTCCAGGAGCGCCATGTCGGCGCCGTCGAGGAGACCCGGGTCGCCTCGGTGACCCGCACTCCCGGCGCTTCCAGCACTCCCGGCACGGGCGGCCGGGCGGCCGGCGGCTTCACCGTCCGGCTGGAGGACGGCGAGGAGTTCACCGCCTCCGCCGTGGTGATCGCCTCCGGACTGACCGGGCTGGCGCGGATCCCGCAGCGGCTGGCGCACCTCGTCCCACAGGGCCCCTCCGCCGACGGCCTGCTGTCGCACACCAGCCAGCACGCGGATCTGTCGGTGTTCAAGGGCAAGCGGGTCGCGGTGATCGGCGGCGGGCAGTCCGCGCTGGAGAGCGCGGCGCTGATGCAGGAGTCCGGGGCCGAGGTCGAGGTGCTGGTGCGGGCCGAGCGGGTGATCTTCGGCGGTCGGCCGGTGCTGACCCGCAGCCGGATCCAGCGCATCGTCAAGCCGTCCTCGCCGCTGGGCACCGGCTGGGCGCTGGCCGTGATCTGCCGTTCCCCGAACTCATCCGCAGGCTCCCCGGCAAGGCCCGCGGCTACATCCTGCGCCGGGTGCTCGGGCCCTCCGGCGGCTGGTGGCTGCGGGACCGGGTGGACGGCCGGGTGACCGTCCGCACCGGCCGCGAGGTGGCCGAGGCGCAGGTGGTCCCCGAGGGCGTGCGGCTGCGGCTGACGGGCAGCGGTGAGGGGCCCTCCGAGCTGACGGTCGACCATGTCCTGGCCGCGACCGGCTACACCATCGACATCGAGGCGACCCGCTTCCTGGCGCCGGAGCTGCGGCAGGCCCTGGTCCGGGTCCCCGGCGGGCCCCCTCTCCGACTTCGAATCGAGCATCCCCGGGCTGTACTTCACCGGCAACCTGGCCGCGCCCGCCTTCGGGCCGGTGATGCGCTTCGTCGTGGGCACCCGCTACGCGGCCTCGCGGATAGCCCCGGCTGCCTCCCGGCACGCACGCAGGCACAGCCGCTGAGCGGGCGGCGGGGCCAGTCGCGCTGTCGTCCCGGTGCGAACTCAGCCGCGATCGGCGAGCAGCGCACCGGGCCCTGCCGGGCGGCCCCGCGCGCCCGGCCCCGGCCGGTGGATGAACCACTCGTGCCCCAGACAGAGTTCACGCAGCTTGGGCTCCTCGAAGGCGGAGATCCGCGCGCCGCGCTCGAACTCGGAGGCATGCGCGCGCACCGCCTCCCACTTGAGGTCGAGCCAGGGCCGGACATCGAGGGCGACGGAGACGCGTGAATCGGGGGTCGACGGTATCGCCGACTCCAGGCCCAGCGCGACCAGCGTGTCCACCATCGACCTGGGCACGGTCGCCAGCCACAGCGCCTCGACCTCCCACGCCGGACCGGCCTGCGGCCACAGCTGCGCACAGGCCGCGGCCTCCACCGCGACCAGGACCGCACGGTGCACCCGGACATGGTCCGGGTGGCCGTACATCCCGTTGGCGTCGTAGGTCACCACGCCCGCCGGGCGGAACGAGCGAATCCGCGCCACCAGATCGCCGACCAGGTCGTCGAAGGAGGATTCGCACAACGAGCCCGCGCCACGCCCGAGATGGCCCGAGTCCCGGTACTGGAGCACACCCGACTCGGCGACCCCGAGCACGCCGATGGCCTGGGCCAGCTCCTTGACCCGGGTGCCGGGGCCGCGAGGGAGCCCTCCTCGGCCAACTCGCCGTTGGTGCAGGTGATCACGGCGGTGGGCCGCCCGGCAGAGACATGCTGGGCGAGGACGCCACCGGTCCACAGGGACTCGTCGTCCGGGTGTGCGTGAATGGCCAGCAGACCCCGCGAGCGTTCCATCGGCCCCTCCCCCTGTCCCAGCACTGCCTGTCCCAGCACCGCTGCCTGTCCCAGCACCGCTGCCGGTCCACGCTGCTGACGGTCCCGGCGGGCTGCCCGCCTGGACACACCCAACCCTATCCGCCACCGCTGACACACCGCACCGCCCCCGCCCGCCACCCCCGACCTGCGGTTCCGGCCGGCTTCCGGTCGGCAACTGCCCAGCGGGAGCTGCCTACCAGCAGCCCTCGACGGTGGCCGCCAGTCGGTCGAGTCCCAGCCGGGCCCCGGCGGTGGAGGTGCCGCCGTTCTCCATGAAGGCAAAGGCCCGCCAGCGGCCGCCGGGCTCATGGGTCACGCCCGCGAGCACGGCGGCGTCGTGCAGCGTCCCGGTCTTGGCCCACACCCGGCCTGCCGCGCAGTTGCTCGGCGGCTCGACGAAGCGGTGGTCCGCCGGCGACAGCGTGCCGTCCCGGCCCGCCACCGGCAGCCCGGCGAACACCGGCGACAGCACCCGCCACAGGCGGGGGCGGACGGTCAGCGCCGCGATCGCGGCCAGCGCCCGCGGGGTCATCCGGTCCTGGCGGGACAGCCCGCTGCCGTCGAACATGGCGACCCGTCCAGCGGAACGCCGTAGCCCTCCAGCACCGAACGGACCACCTGCGTGCCGCCCTGCCAGTCGGCGGGGCGGTGCCGGGCCGGCGCGGCGAGCCGCAGCAGCGTCTCGGCGATGTTGTTGTCACTGGCCTTGAGCATGTACTCGACCGCCCGCCGCAGCGGCAGCGAATCGCGGCTCGCCAGCGGCACCGCGTCCTGCGGCGCGCGCGCCCGGACCGGCGGCGTGACCTGGATGCCGTCGGCGGCCAGCTGGGCCGCGAACCGCCCGGCGGCCGACAGCCCGGTGTCCGCCACCCGCTCCCCACCAGCGCCAGTGCCCGCACCGGGGCGACCTCGAACGGGTAGTACTCCGGAAGCCAGCCGGGCGAGGCCGCCGGGGCCGGAAAGAGCGAGTCGTCGAAGCGCAGCGCGGCCCTGCTCACCCGGCGCGCCTTGAGCGCCCGCGCGGTGTCCGCGGCGAGAGCCTCCAGCTCGGGTACGTCCAGCAGCGGATCGCCGCCGCGATCAGACAGAGCGTCCCGTCCCCGGCGCGGTAGCGGACGGTGGTGCGCTCGGTGCGGTCGGGACCGAGGACGGTGAGCGCGGTGACGGCCGTGGCCAGCTTGGCGGACGAGGCGGGCATCCGCCCGGTGTCCGCGCCGCCGGCCCACAGCACCCTCCCCGAGGCCGCGTCCAGCACCGCGCCGCCGGACCCGGGACCGAGCCCGGACTGCGGAAAGCGCACAGCCAGCTTCGCCGCCATCGCCACACCGTCGGCCACCCCGCCTGCGCCGGCCGCCCCGTCCGCCCCGGCGACCACCGCCACGCACACCGCGACCGGCACCGCGCCACGCCGCAGCGCCCTCGCCCCTGCCCTCGCCCTGCCCGCCGCCGCTGCCGCCCCCGCTGTCCCTGTCCGCCACCTGCGTCCCACGCCGCGCCTCCCGCAACCGCGTCGGCCCGAACCGACCCGCACCGGAGGTGACCAGGCGAAACCGGACGATCACCAAGGGGTGAGCGCGCGATCATCATGACAAACGGTTTATACGCCTACTTCAACGCCGCGCCGGACCCGTCCACCCGGCTACGCCTTCCAGTCCTCGAAGCGGATCCGGGCAAGGTCACGGATCCCCTCGGTGGTTCCCCACTCGTTCTTGCCCAGCCGTGACAACGGCCGCAGCGCGCGGATGTCCGGATGCCCGTCCACCAGCACGTCCTCGCTGACGGCGGCATGCACCACCTGACCGAACACCACCGTGGAGTTCCCCAGGCACACCGTGCTGTGCAGCCTGCACTCCAGTGCCACCGGCGACTGCGCCACCCGGGCGGCTTCACCAGCAACGACGGCTCGCTCTCGATCCCCACCTCCTCGAACTCACTCACCCCGGCCGGAAAATCCGTGGCCGTCGCGTTGATCTGCTCGAACAGCGCCTCGGAGGCGAAATTGACCACGAACTCGCCCGTGGCCTCGACATTGACCAGCGTGTCCTTCCGCCCCACCGAAGTGAACTGCACAATCGGCGGCGCGGTGCACGCGACAGAGAAGAACGAGTGCGGGGCCAGGTTGGGCCGGTGCGGGCTCACCGGCGACAGCGTGGAGACCCAGGCGATCGGCCTGGGCACGACCACTGCCGTCAGCAGCCGGTAGAAGGCGGACGTGTCCATCACCTGCGGGTCGAAATCGATGCGCATGTCGATCAGTATCCCGCGCCAAACCGCAGACCGTAGCACCAGCTCACCTCCGCCCGCGCGGAGAACATAACGAGGTGACCGGGCTCCCCAACCCGAACGGCGGTTCAGCTCCGCCTGCGCGGAGAGCCCAAGCCGGAGGTCCTGCGGACCCTCTACATGGACGGTTCACCTCCGCCTGCGCGGAGAGCAGGAACCGGTACTCCCACATCCGTCCGAAGGTCGCGGTTCACCTCCGCCTGCGCGGAGAGCAGGCGACCACCTCAGCGGGAGTTCGCCATAGATCGGTTCACCTCCGCCTGCGCGGAGAGCAGTACGAAGTGCGCCCAGCGCCGAGCGGTGAAGGCGGTTCACCTCCGCCTGCGCGGAGAGCAGGCACGGAAGCGGACCGGCGAGCTCTACGTGATCGGTTCACCTCCGCCTGCGCGGAGAGCAGGCGAGCACCACGAAGGCCGGGCGGTCGCGTTCCGGTTCACCTCCGCCTGCGCGGAGAGCAGGGCGGCGCCTGGATCAAGAAGGCCTGGGCCGACGGTTCACCTCCGCCTGCGCGGAGAGCAGGAAGCGCGGCCACTCTGCTCGGGGGGGCCGCGCGGTTCACCTCCGCCTGCGCGGAGAGCAGGCCGACAAGGATCCCAAGCCCAAGGGCGGGTACGGTTCACCTCCGCCCAGGCGGAGGTGAGCCGTTCACCATGGGCGGCAGCTCATCCAGCTCGGCGTGCTCTCCGCGCAGGCGGAGGTGAGCCGGCCGCAGGTCGCGGACGCCATCGCGGCCGCGTGTGCTCTCCGCGCAGGCGGAGGTGAGCCGATCGAGGTCAAGGGAGAGATCGGGCCGGTGCCGTGCTCTCCGCGCAGGCGGAGGTGAGCCGTGATGCCTGCATGTTCTTCCTCCGATGTCGAGGTGCTCTCCGCGCAGGCGGAGGTGAGTCGCGTGCAGTGGAGTTCCGCCGCCGCTTCGCCGCGTGCCCTCCGCGCAGGCGGAGGTGAGCCGCGGTCGGTGAGGCGTCCGGGGTCGGGGCGTCGGTGCCCTCCGCGCAGGCGGAGGTGAGCCGATGAACTGGGGCCCGACGGGAATGACCGGAGCGTGCTCTCCGCGCAGGCGGAGGTGAGCTGGCGGGCATCGGCGCGGTCTGGTCCTGGGTGCGGGTGCTCTCCGCGCAGGCGGAGGTGAGCCGCCGCTGCGGGGGCGTGGGGTTGGCCGTGGAGGTGCTCTCCGCGCAGGCGGAGGTGAGTCCTGGTCTGCGACCTGCTCGCCCACACCCCGCTGAACCTGGAGCGCGGCGTGTCCTTCGCCGCCGTCCGCTCCTTCAAGCTGATCGCCCTCGCCGAGGTCGGGGCGGTCGGCACAGCCCTGCGCGGCATCCTGAACCTGACCGAGGCACAGGGCAGGAATGTCGTCTCCACCGCCGTCTCCATGGCCGGCGCGCTGTGGCAGATGGCCGCGCCGGGAACCGAGCTGCGCCGCTTCTACCAGGACTCCCCCGAACTGGCCCACGCCCTCGTCGACGTCGCGCCGCAACTCTCGGACATCCTGGCCGCGTTGATGCGGGGCTACGGCATGGAGCGGCATGAAGGAAAATGACTGATGCCCGTCTGCCGTGTCGATCTGCGACTGCGCCGTTCGACCTGGGAAGGAGAGGGTCGAAGGACGACCCCCGATCAAGGAGGCCGGAGATGGCGAAGTACATGCTGATCATGCGGGGCACGGACGAGTCCATGGCGAAGATGATGGAGACGCCCTTCGAGGAGATGCTGGCGACGGTGGGCCGCTTCAACGAGGAGCTGATCCGGGCGGGCGTGCTCGTCGCCGCCGAGGGCCTGGACGACCCGTCGCAGGGCGTGGTGGTGGACTTCGGCGGGGAGACCCCGGTGGTCACCGACGGGCCGTACGGCGAGACGAAGGAACTGTTCGGCGGCTTCTACCTGATCGACGTCGCCTCGAAGGAGGACGCGGTCGAGTGGGCCAAGCGCCTCCCGGCGTTCCCCGGCTCGAAGTGCGAGGTCCGCCGGGTGCCGGGGATCGAGGAGTTCCCGCAGGACAACGAGTGGATCGTCCGGGAGCGGGCGTGGCGCGAGCGGACCGGCCAGCTCTGATGCCCGAAGCCACCGACGGCAGGCCGACAGCCGAATCGGCGCGGCGGGCCGTCGAGGCCGTCTGGCGGATCGAGTCCGCCCGGATCGTCGGCGCGCTGGCGCGCTACACCGGCGACTTCGCCCTCGCCGAGGACGTCGCGCAGGAGGCACTGGCCGAGGCACTGGTCAGCTGGTCGCGGGACGGCGCGCCGGCCAGCCCGGTGGGCTGGCTGCTGACGACCGGGCGGCGGCGGGCCGTCGACGCCTTCCGCCGCGCCTCGACGCTCGACCGGCGGTACACGCACTCGCGGCCGGCTGGCCGAGGTGAGTTCATACCGGCGGCGCGCGCGCCGGAGCGGCCGACACCTCGTGGGACCCCGACCGCGTCGGCGACGACTCCTGGCCCTGATGTTCACCGCCTGCCATCCGGTGCTCTCGCCCGAGGCCAAAGTGGCACTCACGCTGCGCGTGTGGGCGGCCTGTCCAGCGGGAGATCGCCCGGGCGTTCCTCTGCCCGTGCCGACCGTCCAGGCCCGGACACCCGGGCGAAGACGATCGCCCGGCGCGGGTGCCGTTCGAGCTGCCGCCGTCCGAGAGCGGCAGGCCGCCTCGGCGGTCCTGAGCGTGCTGTACTGATCTATACGGAGGGCTCGACGGCGACCAGCGCGACCGCCTGCTGCGCCCCGTCTCGCCCATGAGGCTGTCCGGCTGGCCCGGATGCTGGTTGCCTGCTGCCCGCGAGGCGGGTGTACGGGCTGCTCGCGCTGTTCGAGCTCACCGCCCGCGCGCTTTCCGCCCGCACCGGCCCGACGGAGGCGTGCTGCTGGAGGACCAGGACCGGCGCCTGTGGGACCGCTCCGCGATCCGTCGCGGCCTGGCCGCGCTCGGCCGGGCCGCCGTCGGCCGGGCCTCGACCGTACGGCTACAGGCGGCGATCGCCGCCTGCCACGCGACAGCCCTCGGTGCCGGAGACCGACCGGGAGCGCATCGTGCCCTTGTACGAGGCACTCGGCCGGGTGGCTCCCTCGCCCGTCGTGAGCTCAACCGGGCCGTGGCCGTCGCCATGGCGAGCGGACCAGGGCAGCACTGTCCATGGTCGACGGCCTGGTCGCCTCCGGCGTCCTGTCGGATCGCACCTTCTCCCGACGTGCGGCGAACTGCTGGTCCGCCTCGGCCGCACCGCCGAGGCCCGGACCGAGCTGGAGCTCGCCGCCCGCTGTGCCGCAACCTCCCGGCGGGAGGTGCTGCTGCGCAAGGCGGCCGCGCTGGAGTGACGCCGTCCCGCCCGGGCCGGGAGTCTGACGTTCCGTCACTCCGCGATCCGCTCGGCCGTGGTGGATCTGGCCACCGGCGACCGCGCGCCGCAGCGTCCACGGCGCACCGGCGCGCGCCTGGGCGCGGCGCCGGAGCTGCATGCCCTGCGCGACGCGCTGCGACGGCTGGTGCCCACCCGGCGGCCCGACCGCCGGGATCCGGCCGGCGGGCGGTCGGGCCCGGAGGCGGGTGCTGCCGGTGTGCCGGTGATCCGAGAAAGGGCCTGGCCATACGGCCCTCGCAGTCGTAGCGTAGGCGTGCGGCAGTTGCCCCTTTTGTCCGTACCGGGCGGCGGGGACGGCGCAGCGCCGCGCTGTGGTGTGCGAAGGAGCAGCAAATGAAGTGTTTCGGTAGGACGGCAGCGGTCCTGATCTGTGCGGGCACCGCTCTTCCCATGGCAGTCGTCGCAGCGCCCGCCTCCGCGTTCGCGGCGACGGGACCCGCCGGGCACCAGGTGTCGACCACCAGGCAGGTCGTCCTTGACTGCCAGGGCAAGCCCCAGACGCGTCCCGGCGCATACACGCTCGCCTGCGGCGACGGCAACAACTACCTGGTCTCGCTGCACTGGTCGCAGTGGGGAGCGAAGGGCGCCCGCGCCGTCGGCACCGACGTGGCCAACGACTGCCTGCCCTACTGCGCGGCAGGCCGGTTCCACGACTACCCGCGGTGGTCACGCTCACCGGGCCGAGCCCTGGAAGGGACACCCGGGTGTCGAGCGGTACACCCGGCTCACGCTGGAGTATCCGGGGGCCAGGCCGGCCGGGGTCCAGCAGCAATTCTCCTACAATCTGCCCGCTGGTCCGCTCTGACCGGACCCGCGTGGGCCGGGCGCGCGCCCTCGGATCCGGGTGCGCGCCCGGCTACGCGGAGACAGAACTGCGGCCGCCCGTCGCGCTCGGTGACCGCACAGTGCAGCGCCCCTGCCTCCTGCCGAACGCCTCCCCGACGCCGTCCAGGAACGGTAACGGCACCGGGGCGGTCAGCCGCGGAGCCTGCGGGTGACCCACTCGTGGAACGCCCCGATGTGGTGCTCGCTGGGCACCAGCACGCCACCGTCCCGGTAGGCGCGCGAGTCCATGGCGGGCTGGCAGCGCTCGCAGGCCTCGAAGTCCTGCACGTTGACCCGGTGGAACAGTTCCACCGAGCGGGAGAGGTCCCGGCCCGCCGCGACGACGTCCTTGAGGAAGAGCCAGTCGCACTCGACGACGGTACGGTCGGCGGCGAGCGGGTACATCCGGTGCACGATGACATGGTCGGGTACCAGGTTGATGAACACCTGCGGTTTGACCGTGATCGCGTAGTATCTGCGGTCCTGCTCCGCGGCGAGGGTCGGGATGCGGTCCACACCCGCACTGCCGTCGACGGTGAAGCCCTCGGCCCCGCCGGCGAACTCGGCGCCGTGCCCGACGTAGTACTGCGCGGCGTAGCCGTTGGCGAACTCCGGCAGCACCTCGGTCAGTTCGGGATGGATGGTGGCGCAGTGGTAGCACTCCATGAAGTTCTCGATGATCAACTTCCAGTTGGCGCGCACCTCGTAGCGGATCCGGCCGACCGCGAGTTCGTCCGCCTGGTAGCGGTCGATGGCCCCGGGGTCGCCGAGGCGCTCGGTGGCCGCGGCCGTCACGTCGTCCTCGAAGGAGGGCGGCTCGTCCGCCAGGCACACCCACGCGTAGCCGAGCCATTCGCGTACCCGCACCGGGATCAGGCCGAAGGCGGCCCGGTCCACGTCCGGCATGCTGGTCAGGTTGGGGGCGGCGATCAGCCTGCCGTCCAGCCCGTAGGTCCAGGCGTGGTAGGGGCACTGGAAGGCCCGCTTGACCTCGCCGTCCTCGTCGGTGCACAGCTTCGCGCCGCGGTGGCGGCAGATGTTCAGATACGCCTTGACGGTGTTGTCCCTGGCGCGGGTGACCAGGACGCTCTCGCGGCCCACCTGTACGGTCCGGAAGCGCCCCGGCTTGTCGAGGTCGGCCGCGCGCACCGCGCAGAACCACATGTTCTCGAAGATGTGCTGCTGTTCCAGCGCGAAGATCCGCGGGTCCGTGTAGGAGGAGCCGGGAAGCGTGCGGATCAGACTCGGCGGGAGCTCGGTCGCGGTCACGGCGGAGTGCCTTTCGTCAGGCTGGTGGGGCGAGGGCACGGTTCCCCGCGATGCGCCCGCCCCGCACCGGTTGCCCTCGGCGGTCAGCGGGGCGGGGCCGCGGGAGCGGGCGGAGTCATCGGCGGATGCGGGTCATCGGCGGATGCGGGTCACCGGCGGATGCGGGTCATCTTCGGGTCGAACAGCGGCTCCTCGGTGACCGTGGCGGGCAGTTGCTCGCCGAAGTACGCGACGGTCACCCGGGTGCCGGGGGTGGCGGCGGCCCGGGGCAGCCAGGCGTACGCGATCGAGGCGCCGATGCTGTAGCCGTAGGCCGCGCTGGTGACATAGCCGACGGGCGCGCCGTCCGCGTACACCGGTTCCTTCCCCATGACCACGGCCAGCGGATCGTCCAGCAGCAGGGCGGCAAGCCGGCGCGGCACGGTCTCCTCGGTGACGCCGAAGAGGGCGTCGCGGCCGAGGAAGTCCCCCTTCTCCATCCGCACGGCGAAGCCGAGGCCCGCCTCGTAGGGGTTGTGCTCGGCGGATGTCCGTGCCCCAGGAGCGGTAACCCTTCTCCAGGCGCAGGCTGTTGAAGGCGCTGCGCCCGGCGGCGACGACACCGAGCGGCTGCCCCGCCTCCCAGAGCGTGTCCCACAGCCTGGGCCCGCAGTCCGCGGTGTACAGCTCCCAGCCGAGCTCGCCGACATAGGACAGCCGCATCGCGGTGACCGGGACGTTTCCCAGGTACGCGGACTTCGCCTTGAAGTAGCCGAAGCCCCGGTGCGAGAAGTCCGCGTCGGTGAGCGGCTGGACCAGGTCGCGGGCGAGCGGGCCCCACAGGCCGATGCAGCAGGTCCCGGCGGTGGTGTCGCGGATCTGGACGGTTCCGTCGCCGGGGAGGTGCCGGGTGAGCCAGTCGAGGTCGAGGTTTCCGTTGGCGCCGATCTGGAAGCGGTCCGGGCCGAGCCGGGCGACGGTCAGGTCGCTGCGCACCCCGGTCTCGTCCAGCAGCAGGGTGTAGGTGACCGATCCGACCGCCCGGTCGAGTTGATTGGTCGTCAGATATTGCAGGAAGGACAGTGAACCTGGGCCGGTGACCTCCAGCCGTTTGAGCGCGGTCATGTCGTACATCGCCACCCGCTCGCGGGTGGCGAGCGCCTCGGCCGCGATCGGGGACCAGTAGCGCGAGGCCCAGGCACCGCGTCCGGGATGCCGGAGACCCCGGGCAGGTCCTTGTTGGCCTCGTACCAGTGCGGCCGCTCCCAGCCGGAGGCCTCCAGGAAGTAGGCGCCGAGCTCGCGCTGGCGGTGTGGAACGGGGTGACCCGCAGCGGGCGCGGGTCCTCCAGGGGTTGCAGCGGGTGGATGATGTCGTAGACCTCGACGAAGTTCTGGCAGCCGCGCCGGTGCACATAGCCGGGGGCGAGCTGGACCGGCTCGAAGCGGTTCAGGTCGCACTCGTGCACGTCGGTCCGCGGGGTGCCGTCGACCAGCCACTCGGCCATGGCCCTGGCCACGCCGGCGGAGTGGGTCACCCAGACCGCCTCGGCGACCCAGAAGCCGCGCATCCCGGCGGACTCGCCCATGAGCGGGAAGCCGTCCGCGGTGAAGGAGAAGATGCCGTTGAAGCCCTCCTCCACCCTGGTCCCGGCCAGCGCCGGCAGCAGCGTCCGGGTGTCCGCCCAGGGCTGCTCGAAGTCCGCCTCGGTGAACGGCAGCACCGGAGGGCATCGCCGGGGCGCCGTCGCCCGGACCGGCGGCCTCACCGGCGGCCTCACCAAAGCGCACCAGGTCGTCGAGGTCGACCGGCATGGGCCGGTGGGCGTAGGAGCCGATGCCGATCCGGGCACCGTGCTCGCGGTAGTAGAGGTCGCGGTCCTGGTGGCGCAGGATCGGCTTGGCGGCGGCCGGCCCCCGGTGCCGGGGCCGGCCGACGCGGGAACCGGGGTGGTCCTGGCGTACTGGTGGGCCAGCGGCACCAGCGGGACGGTGAGTCCGGCCATGCGTCCGATCCTCGGGCCCCAGAACCCGGCGCAGGAGACGACCACGTCGGCCGCGAAGCTGCCCTGGTCGGTGACGACCGAGGTGACCGGCCGCCGGCCGACTCGATCCCGGTGACGGTGTGGCGGGGCAGGAAGCGGGCACCGCGGCCGACCGCCCGCCGGCCCTGCGCCTCCCCGCGTGCACAGCCCGGCCAGGCCGTCGGTGGGCACATGGAGCCCGCCCAGCACCTGGTCGCGGTCGAGCAGCGGATGCAGGGCAACGCACTGTCCCGGGTCGACCAGGGTGCCCTGGACTCCCCAGGAGGCCGCCAGCCCGTGCTTGCGGTGCAGTTCGGCGAGGCGTTCCGCGGTGGTGGCCACCTCCAGCCCGCCGAGCTGCCGGAAGCACCGCTGTCCGTCGAGGGTGAGCGACGAGTACTTGCGAACGGTGTAGGAGGCGAACTCGGTCATGGTCTTGGAGTTGTTGGTCTGGAAGACCAGACCGGGCGCGTGCGAACTCGACCCGCCGGTGGCGAAGAGGGGGCCCTGCTCCAGCACGGTGACGTCGGTCCAGCCACGCGCCGTCAGCTCGTCGCTCAGCGCGCAGCCGACGATGCCGGCACCAATGATCACGACTTTCGGTTGGGCAGTCACAGCATCCGTCCCCTCGGGAGGTGGCTACGGCGAGGGAGTTGCATATTGCGCATCGCTTTGCACGATGAGAAACAGACTCGGCCCGGGATGTCGGGCTGTCAAGAGCGCGCCGCCGTCGGCCCCGGGGAACGGCGCGCGACGCTTGAGCCGATCCCCTTGACAGGGTACGGAGCCCTTTCCATACTCGCCGAAAGTTGCGCATGAAGACATCGTGTCTCGTATTGCGCAACCCTCTGAGGAGGCCGCAGCCTGTGCCCCTGTTCACCGAGCCAGCCTGCCAACTGATCAACGGCGTCTGGGAACCGGCCGAGGACGGTCGGCAGCGCGCGATCGTCAATCCCTATGACGGGTCCGCCTTCGCGACCGTCCCCGAAGCCTCGACGGCCGATGTGGACCGGGCGGTCGGCGCCGCCCGGGCCGCCTTCGACGAGGGCTCCTGGGCGCACGCCCCGGCGGTGCGCCGCGCGGGAGTGCTGACCGCGACCGCCGACGCCCTCCAGGAGCACCGCGAGGAACTGGCCACGCTGGAGACCCTGGACACCGGCAAGACCCTCGCGGAGAGCCGGATGGACGTCGACGACGCCACGGCGGTACTCCGCTACTACGCCGCGCTGTCGACCGCCGACGCGGGCCGAACGGTCGACACCGGCCGGCCCGACGCCATCAGCCGGGTGGTGTACGAGCCGGTGGGCGTCTGCGCGCTGATCACCCCGTGGAACTACCCGCTGCTGCAGATCTCGTGGAAGCTCGCCCCCGCCCTGGCGGCGGGCAACACCGTGGTGGCCAAGCCCAGCGAGGTCACCCCGATGACCACCATCCGCCTCTTCGAACTGCTCCAGGAGCGCCTCACCGAGGCGGGGCACCGGCCGGCACGGCCAACCTGGTACTCGGCGGCGGCGCCGTCGGCGCCGCCCTGACCGAGCACCCGGGGGTCGACCTGGTCTCCTTCACCGGCGGTCTGGCCACCGGCCGTTCGGTGATGCGGGCGGCGGCCGGGACGGTCAAGAAGGTCGCCCTGGAACTCGGGGGCAAGAACCCCAACATCGTCTTCGCCGACGCCGACCCCGACGCGGCGGTCGACTTCGCGCTCACCGCCGCCTTCCTGCACTCCGGGCAGGTCTGCTCGGCCGGCTCGCGGCTGCTGCTGCACCGCAGCCTGCACGCCGGCTTCACCGCCGAGCTCGCCCGCCGCGCCGACCTGATCCGGCTGGGCAACGGGCTGGCCAAGGGAACCGAGACCGGCCCGCTGGTCTCCGCCGAGCACCGCGCCAAGGTCGAGCGGCTGCTGGAGGGCGCGCTGGCCGAGGGCGCGGTGGTCCGCGCCGGCGGCGGCAGGCCCACCGATCCCGAGCTCCAGTCGGGCTTCTTCCTGCGCCCCACCGTGCTGGACGGCTGCCGCGCGGACATGACCGTGGTCCGCGAGGAGGTGTTCGGCCCTGTCCTCACCGTCGAGCTCTTCGACGAGGAGAACGAGGCGGTGGCCCTGGCCAATGACACCCCCTACGGCCTGGCGGGCGCCGTGTGGACGCAGGACACCGGACGCGGCGAGCGCGTCGCGGCCCGCCTGCGGCTCGGCACCGTCTGGATCAACGACTACCACCCCTATGTGCCGCAGGCCGAATGGGGCGGGTTCAAGCAGTCCGGCACCGGGCGCGAGCTCGGACCCTCCGGCCTCCGTGAGTACCAGGAGACCAAGCACATCTGGCGCACCGTCACCCCGGCCGCCCAGCACTGGTTCGCCGGCTGAGGCATCCGCGGCAACCACCCCGTCCACCGGTCCTCGCAGCATGCACCACACCCCGCCCTGCCTGCCCCTGGAGCGACCATGAGCAACCCGGGAACGAACACCACCACCTCGCCACCCACCGACGACACCTCGGACCTCGCCGGCTTCGGCTACCGGCAGGACCTGCGCCGGTCCCTCGGCTCCTTCTCCAGCTTCGCCGCGGGCTTCAGCTACATCTCCATCATGACCGGCGTCTTCCAGCTGTTCGGCTTCGGCTTCGCCTCCGGCGGGCCGGCCTTCATCTGGACCTGGCCGCTGGTCTTCATCGGCCAGGGCGCCGTCGCCCTCTGCTTCGCCGAGCTGGCGGGCCAGTACCCGCTGGCCGGCTCCGTCTACCAGTGGTCCAAGCAGATTGCCCGCCCGGGCACTTCGTGGATGGCCGGGTGGATCATCACGGTGGGTTCGGTCGTCACGGCCGCGGCGGTCGCGGTCGCCTACCAGATCATCCTGCCGCAGGTGTCATTGGTCTTCGAGATCGTCGGCGGCTCCTCCGACGCCGGTGTGACCACCACGCCGGCCGGGGCGCAGAACGCGATCCTGCTCGCGCTGGGGCTGGTCGTCTTCACCACGATCGTCAACATCGTGGGCGTCCGGCTGATGGCGAAGATCAACAACTTCGGCGTGGCCGTCGAACTCACCGGCGTGACCCTGCTGATCGTCATGCTGGCGATCCACATCAAGCGCGGCCCGCAGGTGGTCCTCCAGACCCAGGGCAGCGGGGCCGGGCACTCCTGGGGCTATCTGGGTGCCTTCCTGGTGGCCTCGCTGATGAGCGCCTATGTCTTCTACGGCTTCGACACCGCCGGTTCGCTGGCCGAGGAGACCAGGGAACCGCGCCGCCACACTCCCCGCGCCATCCTCCGGGCCCTGACCGCGGCCTTCGTGGCCGGCGGACTGCTGATGCTCGTCGGCATGATGGCGGTCGGGAACATCAAGTCCTCGCAGATCGGCACGCTCGGCATGCCGTACCTGGTGAAGAGCACGCTCGGGAACGGGCTCGGGACGTCTTCCTGGTCTGCTCGGCCATCGCCATCACGGTCTGCTGCCTGGCCGTGCAGACCGCCGCCATCCGGCTGCTCTTCTCCATGGCCCGCGACGGACGCCTCCCCTTCGGCGCCCGGATCGCGAAGGTCTCGCCGAGGTCCGGCACCCCGGTCCTGCCCGCCGTCATCACCGGCGTGCTGACCATCGTGCTGCTGCTCGTCAACATGGGCAACCAGCGGGTGTTCTACATCCTCACGTCGGTCGCGATCATCCTCTTCTACCTCCCCTACCTGATGGTCACCGGCCCCATGCTGGTGCGCCGCCTGCGCGGCGGCTGGCCGGGGGCCGACCACGGCCCGTACTTCCGCATGGGCCGCTGGGGTCTGCTGGTGAACGTCGTGGCCGTGGTCTACGGCGCGGCGATGATCGTCAACCTGGCGTGGCCCAGGGCCTCGGTCTACGGCAGCGACCACTGGTACTACCAGTGGGGCGCCGTCGTGTTCACCGCGGCGATCACCGCCGTCGGCGGCCTGCTCTACCTGCGCTACCGTCAGGTGAGCGCGGTGCGGGGCGCCGCCGCCGCGCAGCCCTCCGCCGAGTCCTGACCCCGCCCGCCTGGACCCGGCCCCCGGGGGCTCAGTCCAGGCGGAGATACCCCAGCCGGCCGGAGACCTCGTCGGCGGCCGCGCGCACGGCGGCGGCCGCCTCCGGGATCCGGTCCTCGGTCAGCCTGAAGGAGGGGCCCGAGGCGCTGATCGCGGCGACCACCTGGCCGTTGTGCGCGAACACCGGGCCGCGACGGTGTTCAGGCCGGTCTCCAACTCCTCGACGCAGTAGGCGAAACCGTTCACCAGCACCAGCTGGAGCTGCGTCAGCAGCAGGCCGGGATCGGTCACCGTGCGCGGCGTGAACCGCTCCAGGGCGGCGGCGAGCCGCTGCCGCTGCGCCTCCTCCGGGAGGTGCGCCAGCAGTACCTTGCCGCTGGACGTGGCATGCAGGGCCGTGCGCTGGCCGACCCAGTTGTGCGTGGTCAGCGCCGAGGGGCCGAACACCTGGTCGATGTTGACGGCGTGGTCGCCGTCGAGGATGGCCACATTGATCGTCTCCGCGACCTCGGCGGCCAGCCGCTCACAGACCGGACGGCTCTGCTGGGAGATGTCCATCCGCACCGTCGCGGCCCCGGCCAGCCGGATCAGGCCAAGGCCGAGGCGGTATTTGCCGCGCTCCCCGGCTGCTCGACCAGCCCACGCAGCTCCAGGGCGGCAACCAGGCGGAACGCCGTCGACTTGTGCACTCCGAGCTCGGCGGCGAACTCGGTGACGCCGGTCTCGCCACGGCGGGCCAGGATCTCCAGGATGGTCACCGCACGGTCGACGGACTGCACGGGCGACTCCGGCTGCGGCGAGGCCCCCGACGGCGCGGAGGGCTTGCCACCCAGGTTGTTGCTCATAGCGCAACATTATGCACGCACCTGCATCCGGGCCGGAGATGTCCTCTTGACAAGCCCCTGGAGGCCCGAAACCATGTTGCGTATGCCGAATTGAGTTGCGCCATACGATACAACACCCTCTCGGCAGGGGTGGGGCATTCACAGCGGAGGACCCGATGATCACGGTGTGCCGGATCGAAGACCTGCCACCGGGCGAGGCGCTCCGGGTGACCGAAGGCGTGCCGGCGCCGGTCGCCCTCTTCAACGCCGACGGAACCTTCTACGCCGTCGACGACACCTGCACCCACCAGGACGCCTCGCTCGCCGAGGGCTGGCTGGAGGGCTGCTTCGTCGAATGCCCGCTGCACGCCGCCTCGTTCGACCTGCGCACCGGCCGGCCGGCCTGCCTGCCGGCGAAGGAGCCGGTACGCACGCACCGGGTCACCGTGGAGGACGGGTTCGTGGTCCTCCACGTCACGGTCGGCGAGCCGGCCTGAGGCCGGTCACCGCCGAGGAGCGCCGGGGCGTGGTGCGGGCCGGACGCCGCGCGCCACGCGCGCCGTCCGGTCCACGGGGCGGCGGGTCAGCCGCCGGTCACGGCCGGGCGGTGGCGGTAGAACTCGGCGGTGTCGGGCTCCAGGGGCGTGTTTCCCAGCAGCAGATCGGCGGCCTTCTCGGCCAGCATCATCACCGGGGCGTAGATGTTGCCGTTGGTGACGTACGGCATCGCGGACGCGTCGACCACATGCAGCCCCTCCAGGCCGTGCACCCCCAGCGTGGCCGGGTCCAGCACCGACATCCCGTCGGTGCCCATCCTCGCGGTGCAGGAGGGGTGCAGGGCGGTCTCGCCGTCCTGGGACATCCACCGCAGGATCTCCTCGTCCGTCTCCACCTGCGGGCCGGGGGAGATCTCGCCGTCGCTGTAGTCGGCGAAGGGGGCCTGCTGAGGATCCGGCGGGTGACCCGGATCGCCTCCACCCACTCCCGGCGGTCCTGCTCGGTGGAGAGGTAGTTGAACCTCAGCGCCGGGTGCTCGCGCGGATCCCTCGACTTGATCTTCACCGAGCCGCGGGCGTCGGAGTACATGGGACCGATGTGCACCTGGTACCCGTGCCCGCCCGCGGGCGCGGAGCCGTCGTAGCGCACCGCGATGGGCAGGAAGTGGAACATCAGGTTGGGGTAGTCGACGTCCTCGTTGCTGCGGACGAAACCGCCGCCCTCGAAGTGGTTGGTCGCCCCGGGCCCCTGACGCAGGAACAGCCACTGCGCACCGATGAAGGGCCGGCGCCACATCTTCATGGCCGGCTGCACCGACACCGGCTGCTTGCACGCGTGCTGGACGTACACCTCCAGATGGTCCTGGAGGTTCTCGCCCACGCCGGGCAGGTGCTGGACGGTCCCGATGCCGAGCGCGCCCAGCTCCGCCGAGTTGCCCACGCCGGAAAGCTGGAGCAGCTGCGGGAGTTGACCGCGCCGCCGCAGAGGATCACCTTGCCGCCGCTCACCCGCTCCAGCCGGCCGCGTCGGCTGTACTCGACGCCGGTCGCGCGCCTGCCGTCGAAGAGCACCCGGGTGACCATGGCCCGGGTGCGCACCTCAAGGTTGCGGCGGTGCATGACCGGATGCAGATAGGCGCGGGCGGCGCTGAGGCGGCGGCCGCGGCTCAGGTTCCGGTCGAAGGCCGCGAAGCCCTCCTGGCGGTAGCCGTTGACATCGTCGGTCAGCGGGTATCCCGCCTGCTGGACGGCCTCGAAGAAGGCGGAGAACAGCGGGTTCCCGACCGGTCCGCGCTCCAGCGTCAGCGGCCCGTCGTGCCCGCGGAAGACGCCGCTCTCGTCGGCGAGGCAGTTCTCCATCCGCTTGAAGTACGGGAGGCAGTGGGCGTAGTCCCAATCCTTCATGCCCGGATCTGCCGCCCAGCGCTCGTAGTCGAGCGGGTTGCCGCGCTGGAAGATCATGCCGTTGATGCTGCTGGAGCCGCCGAGCACCTTGCCCCGGGCGTGGTAGACCCGCCGCCCGTTCATGAACGGCTCCGGCTCGGACTCGTACTTCCAGTCGTAGAAGCGGCTGCCGATGGGAAAGGTCAGCGCGGCCGGCATGTGGATGAAGACGTCCCAGGGATAGTCGGGCCGCCCGGCCTCCAGTACCAGCACCCGGTTGGCAGGGTCGGCGCTGAGCCGGTTCGCGAGTGCGCAGCCGGCAGAGCCTCCACCGACGATGACGAAGTCGTACTGCTGCAAGGTCATGGTGTCCTGCCGTTGCTCTCGGCACCTGGAGGGGTGCGGTACCAAACCGTGCGGAAGGCTGCTCGGCCTTCTCTGCTCTGGCGGGTGCTGCGACGTCATGAGGGACCTGTGCGAGGCCGGGCCGACGCGCGGCCCCGGCCTGCGGCGTGGGCAGTAAGTTTCGCTAGGCGAAACTGTGTTCACACTGCGCAACAGTCTCCGAGATCGGGCCCGAGCCAGTCAAGGCCCCACCCACCTCTTGCCAGATTGTTGTTATAGGCGCAACAGTATGCGTAATCCGAAACAATGCCGAGGAGGCTGGGCCGGCCGGAACGCCGTGCAGTGGGCACCAGAACCCGGGTGCGGCTCAGCGGCGCCCCTCCCGACGTCCTCCACTGATCCCGACGCCGCACCTCTCCAGGAGTCCAGCGTTGTCCCACCAGCTGCCCGAACACCCCGACTGGCTGTGGCGCACCCCCGACCCCAAGCGCTCCTACGACGTGGTCGTCGTCGGCGCCGGAGGCCACGGCCTGGCCACCGCCTACTACCTGGCCCGCAACCACGGCATCAGCAACGTCGCGGTGCTCGAACGCGGCTGGCTGGCCGGCGGCAACATGGCCAGGAACACCACCATCATCCGGTCCAACTACCTGTGCGAGGAGAGCGCGGCGCTGTACGAGCACGCGCTCAAGCTGTGGGAGGTGCTGCCGGACGAGCTGGAGTACGACTTCCTCTTCAGCCAGCGCGGCGTGCTCAACCTGGCCCACACCCTCCAGGACGTCCGCGAGGGCAACCGCAGGGTCAACGCCAACCGGCTGGGCGGGGTCGACGCGCAGTGGCTCGACACCGGCCAGGTGCGCGACTTCTGTCCCATCGTCAACACCTCCCCCGACATCCGCCACCCCGTTCTCGGCGCGACGCTGCAACCCCGCGCCGGCATCGCCAAACACGACCATGTCGCGTGGGCGCTGGCCCGCAGGGCGGACGCGTACGGGGTCGACCTGATCCAGGGCTGCGAGGTCACCGGGTTCCTGCGGGACGGCGGCCGGGTGGTGGGGTGCAGACCAACCGGGGCCCGATCGCCGCCGGGCGGGTCGCGCTGGCAGCCGCCGGCCACAGCAGCGTCCTGGCCGACCTGGCCGGGCTGCGGCTGCCACTGCAGAGCCACCCGCTTCAGGCGCTCGTCTCCGAGCTCCTGGAACCCGTGCACCCCACCGTGGTGATGTCCAACCACGTGCACGTGTACGTGAGTCAGGCGCACAAGGGCGAGCTGGTCATGGGCGCCGGCGTCGACTCCTACAACGGCTACGGGCAGCGCGGCTCCTTTCATCTGATCGAGCGTCAGATGGCGGCCGCGCTGGAGCTGTTCCCGGTCTTCGCCAGGGCGCACGTGCTGCGCACCTGGGGCGGCATCGTCGACGTCACCCCCGACGCCTCGCCGATCATCGGCCCGACGCCGGTCGGCAACCTCTTCCTCAACTGCGGCTGGGGCACCGGCGGCTTCAAGGCCACACCTGCCTCCGGATGGGTGTACGCGCACGCCATCGCCACCGGTGAGCCGCATCCGCTGGCCGAGGCCTTCACCCTGGAGCGGTTCACCACCGGCGCCCTGATCGACGAGCACGGCGCCGCCGCCGTGGCCCACTGACCCACACCGACCCGGCAGGAGTCCTCATGCTGCTGATCGCCTGTCCCTGGTGCGGCGAACGCGAAGAGCTGGAGTTCCACTACGGCGGCCAGGCCCATGTCGCCCACCCGGCCGAGCCGGAGGGCCTGTCCGACAGCCAGTGGGGCGAGTACCTCTTCGTCCGCGACAACCCCAAGGGCCCGTTCGCCGAACGCTGGTCGCACTCCGCCGGCTGCCGCCGCTGGTTCAACGTCGTCCGGCACACCGTCACCCACGAGATCCTGGCCGTCTACCCGGCCGGCCAGCCGAAGCCGGTGATCCTCCCATGAGCGACCCGTTCCGTCTGCCCCACCGCCCGGCCCGCCGCCTGCCCGCCGGCGGACGCGTCGACCGCTCCGCTCCCCTGCGCTTCACCTACGACGGGACGCGGTACACCGGACTGCGCGGCGACACCCTCGCCTCCGCCCTGCTCGCCAACGGCGTGGCGGGTGCCTCCCCCAGCCTCTACCGCGGGCGGCCGCGCGGCATCGCCACGGCCGGAGTGGAGGAACCCAACGCCCTGGTCCAGGTCGCCGGGCCCGGTTCGGAGCCCATGCTGCTCGCGACCACCCTCGAACTGTACGAGGGCCTGACCGCGACCGGCCTGTCCGGCCGCGGCCGCCTCGACCCGGGGCCCGACCCGGCGGTCTACGACAAGATGCACCTCCACACCGAGGTCCTGGTCGTCGGCGCGGGCCCGGCCGGCCTTGCCGCCGCCCTCGCCGCCGGGCGGTCGGGCGCCCGGGTCGTCCTGGTCGACGACCAGCCCGAGCCCGGCGGCTCGCTGCTCGCCGGACACGAGGAGATCGACGGCGTCCCCGCCCTCGACTGGGTCGCGGCCGTCCGCGAGGAACTGGCGGCGCGGCCCGGGGTCCGGATCCTCACCAGGTCGACCGCCACCGGCTACTACGACCACAACTACCTGCTCGTCGCCGAGCACCGCACCGACCACCTCGGCCCGCACCCCGTCCCGGGCGTCTCCCGGCAGCGGCTGTGGCACATCCGGGCCCGGCGGGTGGTCCTGGCAACCGGATCGCACGAGCGGCCGATGGTCTTCGCCGGCAACGACCTGCCCGGCGTGATGTCCGCCGCCGCCGTGCGGGCGTACGTCAACCGGTACGCCGTGCTGCCCGGCCACCGTGCCGTCGTGCTGACCACCAACGACCACGCCTACGCCACCGCGCTCGACCTGGTCGCGGCCGGGGCTGAGGTGTCCGCGCTCGTCGACACCAGGCCGGAGCCGCCGGCCGGCCTGGTCGACGCCGCGCGCCGCGCCGGGATCGAGGTCGTCACCGGATCGTGTGTGGTGGGCGCCTACGGGGACGCGGCCGTCGCGGCCGTGCGCACCGCCGCGCTCGACGCCGACGACGCCGTCACCGGCCCGGTCCGCGACCTGGCCTGCGACCTGCTCGCCGTCTCGGGGGGCTGGAGCCCGGCCGTGCAGCTGTGGAGCCAGGCCCAGGGCACCACCCGCTACGACGAGGACCTGGCCGCGTTCGTCCCCGCGCGGGCGGCGCAGCACGTCGACATCGTCGGAGCCGCGCGCGGCGTCCTCGACCTGGCCGGCTGTCTCGACGGCGGCTTCGCCGCCGGAGCGGAGGCGGCCCGGTCGGCCGGATTCCCGGCCGCGGTGCCCGCCACCCCCGCCAACTCCGGTGACACACGGCCCTCCCGGCCGCGACCGGTCTGGCTGGTGCCGGGCGAGGACGGCGACCCGTCCACCTGGCACGACCACTTCGTCGACCTCCAGCGCGACGCCACCGTCGCGGACGTGCACCGGGCCGTCCGGGCCGGGATGCGCTCGGTCGAGCACATCAAGCGGTACACCACCATCGGCACCGCGCACGACCAGGGCAAGGCGTCCGCGGTGAGCGCCACCGGCGTCATCGCCCGGCTGCTCGGCGCCCGCACCCCGGGTGACGTCGGCACGACCACCTACCGCGGCCCGTATGTGCCGGTCCCCTTCGCGCTGCTCGCCGGGCGCGAACGCGGCCCGCTCTTCGACCCCGTGCGCACCACCGCGATCCACCCCTGGCACACCGCGCACGGCGCGGTCTTCGAGAACGTCGGCCAGTGGCAGCGCCCACGGTACTTCCCCCTGGCCGGGGAGGACATGGACGCGGCCGTGCTGCGCGAGTGCCGCGCGGCCCGCGCGGGCGTCGCGGTGATGGACGCCACCACCCTCGGCAAGATCGACGTGATCGGCCCCGACGCGGGCGCGTTCCTGAACCGTGTCTACACCAACGCCTTCGCCAGGCTCGCCGTGAACTCCGCGCGCTACGGGATGATGTGCCGCGCCGACGGCATGGTCTTCGACGACGGCGTGACCCTGCGGCTGGCGGAGGACCACTACCTGATGACAACGACGACGGGCAACGCCGCGGGCGTCCTGGACTGGCTGGAGGAGTGGCTCCAGACCGAGTGGCCCGAACTGCGGGTACGGCTCACCTCGGTCACCGAGCAGTGGGCCACCGTCGCCGTGGTCGGCCCCCGCTCCCGCGAGGTCCTCGGCGCGCTCGTCCCGGACCTGGACGTGTCCAACGACGCCTTCCCGTTCATGACGGCCCGTGAGACCCGGCTCGCCAACGGCGTGGAGGCGCGGATCTGCCGGATCTCCTTCTCCGGCGAACTGGCCTTCGAGATCAATGTCGCGAGCTGGTACGGCCTGGCCGTCTGGGAGTCGGTGATCGAGGCAGGCCGGCCGCTGGGCATCACCCCCTACGGCACCGAGACCATGCACGTGCTGCGGGCCGAGAAGGGCTACCCCATCGTCGGCCAGGACACCGACGGCACGGTCACCCCCTGGACCTGGGCATGGAGTGGCTCGTCTCCAGGCAGAAGGACTTCATCGGAAAACGCTCGTTCCGACGGAGCGACACCAGCCGCAGCGACCGCAGGCAACTCGTCGGCCTGCTGCCGGTCGACCCGGCCGTGCTGCTGCCGGAGGGCGCGCAGCTGGTCGCCGACGCCGAAGCGGCCCTGCCCGTCCGGGCGCTGGGACATGTCACCTCCAGCTACCGCAGCGCCGCCCTCGGCCGCACCTTCGCCCTGGCGCTGATCGCGGGCGGGCGGGAACGGCTGGGCGAGACGGTGTACGCACCGCTGCCCGGCGGCGTCATCGCGGCGACCGTCACCGACAGCGTCCTCTATGACCCGAAGGGAACCCGCCGTGACGGCTGACACCCTGCGGCGCAGCCCGCTCGGGCACCTCGCCGCAGTCTTCGCCGAGCACTCGACCCCAGCTGAGCCCTCGCCCGCCGGTGAGCCCTCGCGCGCCGCTGAGCCCTCGCGCGCCGCTGAGCCTTCGATCGCCGCTGAGCGGTGCGCGCGGCTGCGCGAAGTGCCCTTCCTGGCACAGCTCGACCTCCAGCTGGAGCCGGGCGGACCGGCCGCGCAACGGATCGCGGCGGCGCTGGGCACGCCGCTGCCGACCGCCCCGAACAGCGTCGCCGAAGCAGGCGAGCTGCGGGTGCTCTGGCTCGGACCGCAGGAGTGGCTGGTGATCGGCCCGGACGGCTCCGCGCCCGCCACGGCCGCCCTGCTGAGCGCGGCGCTGCGGGGCGAGCCCGGATCCGTGGTGGACGTCTCCGCCAACCGCACGACCCTGGAGCTGTCCGGCCGAACCGCCCGCGAGGTCCTCGCGAAGGGCTGCGCCCTCGACCTGCACCCGCGTGCCTTCGGTCCGGGTGACTGCGCCCAGACGCTGCTGTCCACCGTCCATGTGATTCTCGACCAGATCGACCGGACCGACGCCGGGCCGACCTACCGGCTCCTGGTGCGCGGGTCCTTCGCGCAGTACCTGTCCGACTGGCTGCTCGACGCGATGGAGGAGTACCGGCACCCGCCACTCACGCCCTGACCGCCCGCTGACCCAGCCGACCCCGGCGACCCGGCGACCCCGGCGACCCCGGCGACGAAGGCAGCGCACCCGGACAAGCCGAAGCGTCGCCGCAAACCTTTTTGGACCAATTCACCCGCTTGCTCCGCCGCGATGCCGCCGTACTCGGGCAATCGGCGTGGTATGTACATATTTATCCAATTTATACCTTTACTAGCATGCATGGCATCGACACTGACTCATCAGAAGCGCCTGTTCGCGGCCCTCTTCGGCGCCGCTTCCCTGGTCGCCGCCCTTGTTCCGTCGGCCCCGGCATCCGCCGCGGCCGACAACGGGCACCGGACCAGCTGCGTGGCCTCGCCGACGCCCACGCGCGGCCCCGCCCTCAAGATCCTCGACATCGCCAGGACGGCCAAGCAGCAGTACGGCCTGAAATCCGTCATCCTCAAAGTCACCCAGGGCAAGCGCAACCTGCTCACCACCGCCCTGGGCGAGTCCATGACGGGCATCCCCGCCGATACGGACATGCACTTCCGCACCGGCTCCGTCGGCATCGCCTACATGGGCATCATCCTGCTCCAGCTGGCCGAGGAACGCGTGGTCAACATCGACGACCCGATCTCGCGCTGGCTTCCGCATGTCCCGCACGCGAACGAGATCACGCTGCGGATGCTCGCGAACTCCACCTCGGGCCTGCACGACTACGTCATCGACCCGTTGTTCGGGGCCGAGCTCGAAGCCCAGCCGTTCAAGTACTGGACCGAGGACGAACTGCTCGCGTTCCCGTTCAGCCACACCCTCTGGTACGCGCCCGGGACCAACTGGAGCTACTCGCACGCCAACTTCGTCCTGCTCGGCGAAGCTCTGTCGAAGATCACCGGCAAGCCGCTCGACACTCTGCTGCGGGAGCGCGTCCTCGGTCCGCTCCACCTGGACAACACCTTCATCAACGCCAAGCCGCCGATTCCCTACCCGGTGCACGCGTTCACCTCCGAGCGCGGCACCTACGAGGAATCCACCTACTGGAACCCGTCCTGGACCACCGCCCACGGAGCGATCCTCACCCAGAACGTCTGCGACCTGGCCACCTCCGCCCGCGCCGTCGGTTCGGGCACGCTGCTCTCCCCAGCGGCGTACAAGTTCCAGCTCAACCCGGGCACGGTCGGGCTCGGCAACCCCAACGCCTGCCCGCCCGGCATCTGCCGGCTCAACACCGAGGCCGCGCACTACGGCATCGGCCTCCAGGTGATCAACACCTGGGTCGTGCAGAACCCGTCGTTCTCCGGCTACTTCGCCATCCAGGCGTACCTGCCGTCCCAGCAGCTGTCCATCGCCGTCAACACCACCGACGGCCCCGCCGCCACACCGAACACCAACTACGCCCAGACGATCGCCGACAGCATCGCCGCGTACCTCGCGCCGGCCACCCGCTGACCTGATCAGGGCGCCCGGCACCCGGGGGCTGGTTCGGGCGCGGCCCGAACCAGCCCTCCAGGAAGGCCAGTTGCTCAAGCGCCGGAACCCAACAGCGCAGAGCCCAACAGCGCGCAGAGCGCAGACCGCAGACCGCAGACCGCAGACCGCAGACCGCCGCGGGACCGTACCCTGGCATCCGGTCCCGCAGTACCCCCTCGCCCGCAAGCCGCACCACGCGTATCACGCTCCTGCCAGCAAGGATCTCCCATGGACGCTGACGTCATCATCGTCGGAGCAGGCCTGGCCGGCCTCACCGCCGCCCACGAACTCACCTCCCGCGGCCGGAAAGTGGCCCTGGTCGACCAGGAGAACGCCACCAACCTCGGCGGCCAGGCCTGGTGGTCCTTCGGCGGACTGTTCCTGGTCGACACCCCCGAACAGCGCCGCCTGGGTGTGCGGGACTCCTTCGAACTGGCCTGGAACGACTGGCAGGGCAGCGCCCAGTTCGACCGCCTGGACGACGCGGACTCCTGGGCGGTGCGCTGGGCCCGCGCCTACGTAGAGTTCGCCGCGGGCGAGAAGCGCGCCTGGCTGGCCGCGCAGGGCCTCTCCTTCCTGCCCACCGTCGGCTGGGCAGAACGCGGTGACCTGCGCGCGGACGGGCACGGCAACTCCGTCCCGCGCTTCCATGTCACCTGGGGCACCGGCACCGGCGTGGTCGAGCCCTTCGCCCGCCACGCCGTCCAGGCCACGGCCGCCGGACTGCTCACCTTCCACCACCGGCACCGGGTCGACGAACTCGTGCTCAGCGACGGCGTGGTGACCGGCGTGCAGGGCCGACTGCTGGCCGCGGACGACTCCGCGCGCGGCGTCACCTCCAACCGCGAGGAGGTCGGCGACTTCCACCTCACCGCCCAGGCGGTGATCCTCACCACCGGCGGCATCGGCGCCGACCACGACCTGGTGCGCCGCCACTGGCCCGAGCGGCTGGGCACGCCACCCCGGCACATGGTCACCGGCGTGCCCGCCTATGTCGACGGCCGGATGCTGGACATCAGCGCCCGGGCCGGTGCCCGGCTGGTCAACCGCGACCGCATGTGGCACTACACCGGGGCCTGCACAACTGGTCCCCGGTCTGGCCCGGCCACGGCATCCGGATCCTGCCCGGTCCCTCCTCCCTCTGGTTCGACGCCCTGGGCCGCCGCCTCCCGGCCCCGTGCCTGCCCGGCTACGACACCCTCGGCACCTTGCGCCACCTGCGCACCACAGCCGACCTGGCCGAGCACGACCACTCCTGGTTCGTGCTCACCCAGAAGATCATCGAGAAGGAGTTCGCACTCTCCGGCTCCGAGCAGAACCCCGACATCACCGCCAAGGACCGCCGCGCGTTCCTGCGCGACCGTGTCCTCGGCAAGGGCGCGCCCGCCCCGGTCGAGGCCTTCAAGCAGCACGGCGCGGACTTCGTGGTCGCCGCCACTCTGGAGGAGCTGGTCTCGAAGATGAACGCGCTGACGGCCGAACCGCTGCTCGACGCCGCCTCGATGCGGCGCCAGATCCAGGCACGTGACCTGCAACTCGCCAACCCCTACAGCAAGGACGCGCAGGTCCAGGGCATCCGCAACTCCCGCCGCTACCTGGGCGACCGCCTCGGCCGCACCGCCGCCCCGCACCGCCTGCTCGACCCGGCGGCCGGACCCCTGATCGGGGTCAAACTGCATGTGCTCACCCGCAAGTCCCTCGGCGGCATCCAGACCGACCTCAACTCCCGCGCGCTGCGCCCCGACGGCACCCCGCTGCCCGGCCTCTACGCCGCCGGCGAGGTGGCCGGCTTCGGCGGCGGCGGTGTCCACGGCTACAACGCCCTGGAAGGCACCTTCCTCGGCGGCTGCCTCTTCTCCGGCCGCGCAGCAGGCCGCGCCGCGGCGCAGGCCACCGCGAGCTGACGCCGGCAGGGGTGTGCGAACGCCGAAGTGTCGCGTCCGGGGAAGTCTGTAACGTGCAACTGCTCGACGCCGTGGCAGGCACGGGACAGCAGATGCTGCTGTCCAGCGGCGGCGGGGCCTGGGCGGTGCTGGTGTCGGGGCGGCTCGGAGAGACTTCGGAAGGTGCGTGCAACCTTCTCTGGAGCCGCCGCATTAGCCGGGCAGGAAAGGAGGTGCTGCTGTGTCACGTACCGACCACAACGGCGAGTTCAGCGAGTTTGCCACGACCCGGACGCCGTGGCTGCGCAGAGTCGCCTACCTGCTGTCCAACGACTGGCACCAGGCGGACGATCTGACCCAGGCAACGATCACCAAGCTCTATCTGCACTGGCCGCGCATACGCACCATGGAGAATCCCGACGGCTACGCCCGCACCACCCTGGTCAACACCTTCCTCGCGGAGCGCCGCTCGCCCTGGCGGCGGGTGCTGCTCCGCAACCACGGCGACCAGGCCGCGGCGGCAACCGATCTGGACGCGGCCCTTGACCTGAGGCAGGCGCTGGCCGCTCTGCCGAACCGCCAGCGCGCGACAGTCGTGCTGCGCTACTACTGCGACCTGACGGTGGAGCAGACCGCCGAGGCGCTGAACTGCTCCACCGGCACCGTGAAGAGCCAGACCGCGCGGGCCTGGACGCCCTGCGGCGAACCCTGGCAACCCGCCGGACCACGGCCGAAGCGACCAAGGGCGCAAAGACATGACCCACGACGAGTTCACCCGGCAGGGACAGGAAGACCTTCTCACCCACGAGCTCAGCCTGCTTGCGCACGATCCCGGTGCTCCGCGGAGCACCGTCGACATCGACCAGGCCGTCCGCACGGGCAGCCGCCACCTGCGCCGCCGGCGGGTCCGCAGAGCAGGCATCGCTCTGGCGCTGACCGCCGCCGTCGTGGCGGGCGTGACCCAGCTCCCCGGCCCGCAGCACGGCACCGACCCGTCGCATCACGGCCGGTCCGGCCCGCGCGACCCGCTGACCGCGAGCCTGCGTCTCACCTGGCTGCCGCCGGGATTCAGCATCGACAACGACTCCAACGTCGGGTCCGACCTGGCTATGTACCAGGTCGAGACGTCAGCCCTGCACCCCGTCCCCGGCACCCCGTGGGCTCCCCCGGTCGCGCAGGTGTACGTCTATCCGAAGGGCGTGAATCCGGCCGTCAGCGGCGCCAACGACCCCTCCTTCAGGTACCGGATCGCCGCCCCCGCGATCGACGGGCGTCCCGCGTACTGGATGTCGCAGCTCGCCGGCAAGGTCGACAGCATCGGCCTGCTCCGCTGGCAGACCCCCGACGGCCGCTGGGCCGAGATCAGGTATCTGTACTGGAATCCGAAGTCGGTGACGACCGACCTGGTGCGGATGGCGAAGGGAGTGGTCTTCGAGGACGCCCCGACGCCGATGCCGTTCTTCGTCCAGGGGCTCCCTGCCGGGACCAGCTCCCAGACGGCGCAGGTGCAGCCGCTCGGCTCCGATCCACTGGCACCGGGCTCCTGGTCCAGCGAGGTGGCCTTCAGCCTGAAGGGCTTCAGCTTCGTGGTGTCGGTCAACAACTCGCGGAACAACCCGGGGAACTTCGACCGGAATTACAACGGGACCGCGGAGGTACAGGCCTGCTCCAGCCGGAACCAGGTCGTCTACTGCGTCCAGGCGTGGGAGTACCCCGGCCAGGTGCCGTCCGCGATCCCCGCTCTCGGTGGCGTACCGGGCCTCCTGCGCCTGGTGCACCCGCTCGGCCTGAACCCCGCCGACTGGACCACCGACGTGGAGCGCTGACCGCACGCCGCCGCCCGCCCGGCGGAGGGGCGGCAGGGCGGCGGGGCGGCAGGGCGCGGGGCGGAGGTCATTCCCCGGGGCTGGTTCCGGGGTGCGGGTCCACCTGGTCTCGGCCGCCCAGGGCTCGGCACCGTGATGACCAGGTCGACGACGGGTCCTTGACGTCGGAGTAGCTGCCGGTGTCGCTGACGGCGTCCCCAGCACCGCTTGAAGCGGCATAGGCGGGAACTGCCGTGGGGTGGGCCCGGAACCAGTCACGGAACAGCAGGGCGAGTCGCTCGGGCGAGCCGAGGAGACGGACGTGCAGATTGACGTCCGCGTCCGAGTGCCCGCGCCGCGACCACAGTCGCTTCGTCCAGCGTTGCGGGTCGTCGTCGCATCCGGCCGGGACGTGGTCGTGCTGGTGGATGGTCCGCTGGAACCCCAGGGCGGCCAGCGGCTGGTCGAATGCCTGCTCGGCCTGCCGCAGGTCGCTGACGCTGACCTGCAGGTCGAACACCGGCTTGGCCGCCATGCCGGGGACGGCGGTGCTGCCGATGTGCTCGACGTGCAGCGCCAGCGGCGCGAGTGCCGCGTGCAGTTCACCGGCGAGAGCGGCTCCCCGGTCCCGCCATGCGGGATCAGGGTCGACCACGACCGGGGCGGGCGCTTTCTCCTTGGGCATCTGAGCAAGTGTAGGGAACGGGACCGCCGCTCACTGCGCGAGGAGCCTGGACCGTCCCGGCAGGTCCGTCCCCGAAGGAGCCTGCCTGGCAGGTGGGCTGCTCGGCGGGCTGCGCGGCGGCTGTGGGGACGGCCGCAGGACACCGGCCGCGTAGGCCGCGGCGAAGCACAGGGCCAGGGGGAGCACGAGGGCGAGGTTGAGTGCCATGAGCCGGGTGAGCGGTCCGATGATGGCCGGTCCGGCGAGCATGCCCAGGTAGCCGAGGCCCGCGACTCGGGCGACGTTGGCTCCGGCGGCGGCCCGGTCGAGGCCGCCCGCGGCGGTGAACAGTTGCGGGATGCAGCCGGAGAGGCCGAGCCCCACCGCCGCCCACGCCGCGATGGCGAGGGGGCCTGATCGGACAGGACGACCGTGACCATGCCGAGCCCGGCCAGCGTGGCGCCGGAGCGGAAGAGGGCGACCGGCCCGATCCGGGCGGCCAGCCGGTCGGCGATCAGGCGGCCGGCCGTCGCCGGGTCGCGTACGCGCCGTAGGCCAGCGCGGATGCCGCGGCGGAGGCGTGGATGACGGTGCGCAGATGCACCGTGCTCCAGTCGTAGGCGACGCCCTCGCACAGCATGACCATCATCGCGACCGCCGCGAGCGCCCACACGCCCTTGGGACCCGCGGCCCGGTGGCGGCGCGCGGACGATCGGCGCCGGTCGCGGCGACCTCGTTCGCCAGCAGGGCGGGCGCGGCCAGGAACGAGGCCGCGGCTGCCAGGACGGCGATGCCGGTGAAGGTGGGCGCGACGGGCCAGGCCCAGGAGATCGTGCGGGCACCGACGATCGAGGCCAGGACGCCGCCGAGCGACCAGGTCGCGTGGAAGGCGGACATGATCGGGCGCTGGTAGCGGTGTTCGACCTGCACCGCGTGGGTGTTCATCGAGACATCCAGGCAGCCGTTGCTGAAGCCGAGCACGGCGAGGGCCCCGGCCAGGGACCACACGCCGTGGGCGACGGCGGGCAGGATCACGGCCGCGCTGAACAGGGCCGCACTCAGGGGATGACGCGGCGCGGTCCGAGCCGGTCGTTGAGCGGGCCGCACAGCCGCATGCCGACGAAGGCGCTGCCGCCGAGCGCGAGCAGCAGGTAGCCGAGCATCGCGGTACCGGCTCCGGCCTGGCGTGCGATGACGTTGATGTGCACGACCCAGGTGCCCATGACGAAGCCGTTGACCGCGAAGTAGGCGAACGTGGCCGCGCGGGCGGCACGAAGTGATCGGGACATGCTTGCGAGCATAACGCACATAATTCATGTGCTCTAGATTGACTTTCGCACAGAGATTTTGTTCAATAGAAGCATGGGAAGCTCGGAAAGACTGAGGATGATCACGGATGCGGTCCGCGGCGCCGAACAGCTGAGCGTGGCCGAGCTGGCCGCCGCGACCGGTGCCTCGGAGATGACGATCCGCCGGGACCTGGAGGTGCTGGCCGAACAGGGCGTGCTGGAACGCTTTCGCGGCGGGGCCAGGAGCCTGCTGCTGCGCGGCGAGGGCCCGCCCTTCGCCCTGCGCAAGCAGGACGGCATCGACGCCAAGCAGCGCATCGCCGCGGCCGCACGGCTGATCGCCGAGGGTGAATCCGTGGTCATCGACAGCGGTACCACCTGTCTGGAGGTGGCCAACGCCCTGCGGAACCACCGGATCACCGTCATGCCACTGTCGCTGCACGCCGCCAACGCCCTGGCCGGCGGGCCGCGGCTGACCCTGCTCATGCCCGGCGGCGAGGTGCGCACCGGCGAGCTGACCATGACCGGCCCGCTCGCGCAGGCCTCGCTCGCCGCGCTGCGTTTCGACACCGCGATCCTCGGCTGCTGCGGCCTGAGTGCCGCGGACGGCCTGACCGCCTACGACCTGCCCGACGCCGCCGTCAAGCGCGCCGCGATCGCCTCGGCGCGGCGCACGATCGTGGTCACCGACGGCTCCAAGTTCACCCGTACCGCACTGGCGGCCGTCGCCCCGGCGTCGGCCCTGGACGCGGTGGTCACCGACGGGACCGCCCCGGCCGCGCAGCTCGAAGCGCTGACGGCGGCCGGTACCACCGTGTGGCAGGTGTGACACCGATGGCCGCGCCCACCGCCGTGGTATTCGATCTGTTCGGCGTCATCGCCTGTCCGCAGTCCCGGCCGGCCGGACCGAGATCCTGGCCGCCGCGGGTGTTCCCGCCGACCGGGCGGAGGAGTTCTGGCGCGTCTACTGGGAGCACCGCCCGTCCTACGACCGCGGTGAGCTCTCCGGGCCCGGCTACTGGACATCGGTGGCAGGCACCCTCGGCACCACGTTCGACCGGGCCCGGACCGCTGGGCTGATCGCCGCCGACTGCGGCAGCTGGCGGGCGGTGGACCCGCGGATGCTCGACCTCCTCGACGTCCTCGCCTGTTCCGGGCTGACTCTCGGCCTGCTCTCCAACATCCCGCCGGAGCTCGCCGACGAGTTCCGCCGGCGGCATGCGTGGCTGGACCGCTTCGCCGCCCTCGGGTTCTCCTGCCGGATCGGTCAGGTGAAACCGGAACCGGCCGCCTTCGACTGGTGCGTCACGGCCCTGGGCGTCGAACCGGCCGGCATCCTGTTCGTCGACGACCGCGAGGAGAACGTCCGTGCGGCGCGGGCCCGCGGGATGCGGGGCCATGTTCACCGGCGCCGCCGCCCTCGCGCGGAGCATCGGCCCCGGAGCGGAACCGGGGCAGGACAGCTGAATCCCGCGCCCCGCAGGTGACCGCGCCCGCGACGGCCACGGCGGCGGACCGCGCCCGGCTGCGGGGCGACCTGGTTCCGCTGCCCGGCCAGGCGCAGCCATGGCAGTCCAACAGCCAGGACGGCCCGACCGGCGTCCTGACGCTGGCCCAGTTCGCGCAGCGGCTGGCCGACACCGCCGTGGATACCCAGCGGGTCACCGACGAGGAGACGGACCGGGGCTTCCAGTACGCGGTCCGCGAGGACTGGACCGGCTCCGACGGCAGCCAGGCCGATGTCTACCTGGTCCAGTTCTCCTCGGCCGGCGGGGCGCAGAGCTATGTGCTCGCCTGCCAGGACGGAAACGCGAACACCGTCGGCACCAGCGGCACCTACCAGGTCCCCGGCGCCGGGGACGCCATGGCCTACCAGCGCTCCGGGATCGACAGCCAGGGCAATGTCTACACCGAGGGCTACCTGGTGGTCGGCAACGTCGGCGTCTGGGTCAATTTCTGGACTCCGGCCAAGGCCGACCGGGCGGCAGTGCTGGCGCTGCTCAAGCAGCAGTACGCCGCGCTCCTGGCCGACCCCACCGTGGCGGCCGCCCAGCGCACCGCCCCCGCGCTGCCCACGCCCGGCAGCTGACCCGCAGCCGGCAGGCGGTTCCGCCGCCGACGCCCGGCCGTGGCCCGGCGACCACCAGGTCGCCAGGCCGCGGCGATCGGGGGCGCGGTGCTCGGGGGCGCGTTCAGCCGGGCCACGGGCCCACCCACACGTCGGTTATCCCGCTGATGTACCGGGCTCCGCAGTAGTCGCCCGGCACCACCAGCTGCGGCCCCGCGGTGTCCAGCGGGACCCCGTCCATGCTCGTGGCCAGCAGGATCTGCTGACCGCCGAAGTCCGGGTCGATCTCCGCCCAGGACACCACGGCGCAGTGCCCGTCCGCCCCGGTCACGGCGAGCAGGAACCGCAGGCGTGCCTTGCGCCCCTGGAGACCCACCTCCGGAGCGGCCGCGCGCAGGACGTCCCACAGTCGCGGGCCTTCGAAGCCGTGCTGCTGCACGCCGCTGCTGAGGCAGTTGAAGCGCGCCTCCACCTGATGGGCGGGGAGCCCGCGCAACTGGGCGACCGACAGGCCCACCGGTGTGTCGGGTGAGCCGTGCAGGCGGACCTGGACTGGGGCAGGTACATCGGGTCTGCTCACCGAACCACTCCCTACTGCCGACATGCGGACTGCCAGGGTGTTACCCGAACGGCCACGCGGATACCCACGCATCCGCCCGCTCAGGCTCGCAGATGCCAGGCCCGCCGCCCCCACGTCCTCGCAGATAGGGCATGTACATGAACTGGTTGATCAACCAGTTCGGGCGGCGCCGGTTGGTGCGCCCGCCCACTCGTTTCCGGTGGTGGGCATTGCTTCAATCGGTGTGTCGATCAGCCGAGGACGGTGATGGCCGTGGACCTGAACACGGTGGTGGAAATGCGCGACGCACGGCGCCGCGACACATGGCGGGCCGGCGACGCCTGGCTCGGCGGTGGCACATACCTGTTCTCCGAGCCGCAGCCGCAGATCCAGCGGCTGATCGACCTGAGCCGCATGGGCTGGGAGCCGGTGCGGGTGACCGCCGGCGGAGACCTGGAGATCGCCGCGACCTGCACGATCGCCCAGCTGTCCGGCTTCGCCCGGAGCGCGCCGTGGACGGCGGCACCGCTGTTCGAGCAGTGCTGCCGGGCGTTCCTCGCCTCCTGGAAGATCTGGAACATGGCCACGGTCGGCGGGAACCTGTGCAACGGGCTGCCCGCCGGACCGATGATCTCCCTCACCGCCGCCCTCGACGGCGTCTGCGAGCTGCTGGCGCAGTCGGGGTCCACGCGCAGGGTGCCGGTGGCGGAGTTCGTCCTCGGCGCCGGGGTCAAGGATCTGCGGCCCGGGGACCTGCTGCGCTCGATCACCGTGCCCGCCCGGGCGCTGGCGGCCCGCACCGCCTTCCGGCAGGCGTCGCTCTACGGCCTCGGCCGCTCGGGCGCGCTGCTCGTGGGGACCCTGGATCCGGTCGGCGGCGGGCTCACGCTGACGGTCACGGCCTCCACGGTGCGGCCCATCCGGCTCCGCTTCCCGCTGCCGCCCAACGCCGACGCGGTGCGCGAGGCCGTCGAGTACGGCATCCGGCCGGAGGAGTACTTCGACGACATCCACGGCCTGCCGGAATGGCGGCGCCACATGACCTTCCGCTTCGCCGAGGAGATCCGGCGCGAACTGCTTGAGGAGAACGGCAGATGAGCTTCTCCGTCCGCGTCAACGGCCAGGAATTCGACGCCGAGCCCAGGGGCGGCCAGTGCCTGCGGACCTACCTGCGCGAACGCGGCTGGTTCGGGGTCAAGAAGGGCTGCGACGCGGGCGACTGCGGCGCCTGCAGGTCGACGGCGACCCGGTGCACAGCTGCCTCTACCCGGCGCTGCGCGCCGAGGGCCGGTCGGTGACCACCGTCGAGGGCCTGGCCGAGGAGGGCGGCGAACTGCACCCCATGCAGCAGAAGTTCCTCGACGCCCAGGGCTTCCAGTGCGGATTCTGCACCGCGGGATTCCTGATGACCACCTCCGCCGCCGGCTTCGACGAGAGCAAACGCGCCGACCTGCCACGGGCGCTCAAGGGCAACCTGTGCCGCTGCACCGGCTACCGGGCGATCGAGGACGCCATCCGCGGGGTCACCCACACCGAACGGCCCCGCGCCGGCCAGGCGGTCGGCCGCAGTCTCGGCGCGCCCGCCGGGCCGCAGGTGGTGACCGGCACCGCGCGCTACACCTTCGACATGGAGGTCGAGGGGCTGCTGCACATGAAGCTGCTGCGCTCCCCGCACCCGCACGCCCGGATCGTGTCGATCGACACCTCCGCCGCCCTGCGCGTTCCCGGGGTGCAGGCGGTCCTCACCCACCACGACGCCCCCGACACGCTGTACTCCTCGGCCCGGCACGAGCACCCCACCGAGGACCCGGACGACACCCGGGTGCTCGACGACATGGTCCGCTTCGTCGGCCAGCGGGTGGCGGCCGTGGTCGCGGACAGCGAAGGAGCGGCCGAGGAGGGCTGCCGGCGGATCGTCGTGGAGTACGAGGAACTCCCGTACGTCGTCGACCCGGAGCTCGCCATGCTGCCCGGGGCGCCGGTGATCCACCCCAAGGGCCCCGAGTCGCGCATCTTCCGCGCCCAGGACAACGTCTGCGGCGAGGTGCACGGGGATGGGGGATGTCGAGCAGGGCTTCGCCGAGGCCGACGTGGTCTACCAGGAGACCTTCCAGACCCAGCGGGTCCAGCACGCCAGCCTGGAGACGCACGGCTGCATCGCCTACTTCGAGGAGGGCGAGGACGGTGGCGAGGAGCGGCTCGTGGTGCGCTCCAGCACCCAGGTGCCGTTCCTGACCCGGCGGGCCCTGTGCGACCTGTACGACCTGCCGATGGAGAAGGTGCGCGTGGTCGCGGGCCGGGTCGGCGGCGGCTTCGGCGGCAAGCAGGAGATGCTCACCGAGGACATCGCGGTGCTGGCCGCGCTGAAGCTGCACCGGCCGGTCAAGCTGGAGTTCACCCGCCCCGAACAGTTCTACGGCGCCACCACCCGGCACCCGTTCAAGGTCACGGTGAAGGTCGGCGCCAGGAGGGACGGCATTCTGACGGCCATTCAGTTCCGGGTCGTCGCCAACACCGGCGCCTACGGCAACCACGGCCCCGCGGTGATGTTCCACAGCGTGGGCGAGTCGATGGGCGTCTACAAGGCGCCCAACAAGAAGGTGAACGCCTACTCGGTCTACACCAACGGCGTGCCCGCCGGGGCGTTCCGCGGCTACGGTCTGGGCCAGGTCACCTTCGCCCTGGAGTCGGCGATGGACGAACTGGCCCGCCGTCTGGACATCGACCCGCTCGTCCTGCGTGAGAAGAACGTGATCGGCCCCGGCGACCACATGGAGGGCCCCTGCGGCGAGGAGGAGGACCTGCACATCGCCAGCTACGGCCTGGACCAGTGCCTCCAGGTGGTGCGCAACGCCCTCGCCGACGACCGCAGCGCCGAACTTGCCCCCGAGGGCTGGCTGGTAGGTCAGGGCTTCGCGATGTCCGCCATCGCCACCGGCCCGCCCGGCGGCCACTTCGCCGACGCCACGGTGAAGCTGCTGGAGGACGGCAGCTACGACATCGCGGTCGGCACCGCCGAGTTCGGCAACGGCACCACCACCGTCCACAAGCAGATCACCGCCGGCGCGCTGGGCACCACCGTGGACCGCATTGCCATCCGCCAGTCCGACACCGACGTCGTCAAGCACGACACCGGGGCCTTTGGCTCCGCGGGCACGGTGGTGGCCGGCAAGGCCGTGATGAAGGCCGCCAACGCCCTCGCCGAACAGATCCTCTCCTTTACCGCCGAGTACGCCCGCACCCCCCGCAGCCTGCTGCGGCTGACCGCCGACGCCGTGGAGTGCGACGGCCGGCTGGTCCCGCTCAAGGAGGTCTTCGAGGCCGCACGCGGCCAGGAGGTCGAGCTCAGGGCGGACGGGCACTGGGGCGGCTCGCCGCGCTCGGTGGCCTTCAACTCGCAGTGGTTCCGGATCGCCGTCGACCCGGACAGCGGCGAGATGAAGATCCTGCGCAGCGTCCACGGGGCGGACGCCGGAAAGGTGATGAACCCCCTGCAATGCCGCGGCCAGGTCGAGGGCGGCGTCGCCCAGGCGCTCGGGGCGACACTGTTCGAGCGGTCCTGCTGAACGAGCGCGGCGAGGTCACCACCGCCGCGTTCCGCCGCTACCGCCTTCCCGCCTACGCCGACGTGCCGCGCACCGAGGTCCACTTCACCGAGACGTCCGACGCCATCGGTCCGCTGGGCGCCAAGTCGATGAGCGAAAGCCCCTTCAACCCGGTCCCGCCCGCCTTCGCCAACGCCCTGCGGGACGCCACCGGCATCCGCTTCACCGAGGCACCCTTCCTGCGCGACCAGGTCTGGAAGGCGATCCACGAGCACCGCCGCAACGGCCTCGGCGCGGGCTGATCACCGGCCCGGCCGGGCCGCCGACCGCTCCGGCGGCGGTTGCTTGTGGACGAAGGCCCGACGCTGGGCGTGGTAGGGGTGGCCGGGGTCGTCGAAGATCCGTCGCATCCGCGCGAGTTCCTCCTCCCGGTAGGCCGCCAGCGGTCTGGCCGCCTCGGCGCGCTCCCGCCCGGCCTTCTTGGCCGCGATCCGCCGCTGGGTCGCGGGCGCGGAGGCCAGCCGTACCGCGAGGGCGGTGACCTGTCCGGTGAAGTCCTGCGCACTGCTCCCGATCAGCCGGTCCACCAGGCCCAGCCGCTCTCCGGCCGCCGCGCTGACCGGCACGGCGCGCCGGATGAGCTGCGCGGCGACGGCCGGGCCGACCCGGCGCGGCAGGGAGAAGGTCCAGTACTCGGAACCGTACAGCTCCATCAGCCGGTAGTGGGGGTTGAGCACCGTGCCGCTCCTGCACCACACCTCGTCGGCCGCCAGGGCCAGCATCACCCCGCCCGCGGCGGCGTTCCCGCCCACAGCGGCGACAACCAGCCGGTCGGTGGTGGTGAGCACCGCCTCCACCAGGTCGTCGATGGCGTTGATGTTCGCCCAGGACTCCGCGGCCGGGTCGGCCGCGGCCTCGATGACATTCAGATGGATGCCGTTGGAGAAGAAATCCCGGCCGCCGCCCAGCACCAGCACACCCGTCGGGCGGCCGCAGGCGTAGCGGTAGGCGGCCAGCAGCCGCTCGCACTGTGCGGTGCTCATCGCACCGCCGGGAAAGGAGAACCGCAGGAAGCCGGCCGCGCCCGCCTCCCGGTAGCGGATGTCGGTCCAGGTGCCGTCGTCCTCGCCGGGATCCAGGGACACCGGCAGCTCCGGCAGTCGCGGCAGCCGCTCCCCCAGAGCCGACGTGGCCGGGAGCGTGAAGGTGGGCGCCTGGCCGGGCAGCCGGCGCGGGCGCAGCTGCGGGATCCAGACGGCGCCGTCCACCGTCGCCCGGCAGACCGCGCCTGCCCGCGTGGCCAGCAACTCCCCCGGCACGCCCGTCATCCCCGGCGCCGGGTGCCCGCCGTGCAGGAACCACTGCGCCCCGAGCAACTCGTCCAGCACACCCGGCTGGGAGTCGGCGGCGCGCAGCTTGCGCAGCACGGTACCGGTGGTGTCGGTACCCCAGTCGATGCGCCGCTGCTCCTGGCGGACGAAGGGCCGGGCCCGGACGGTGATGCCCTGGGCGGGGTCGTCCTGCGGGCGCGGCCGGAAGGTGCCGGAGGCGAAGCGGTCCACGGCCAGCAGCACGGCCTCCAGGGCCGCGTCGGACACCTCGTTGCGGTACAGGTCGCTCTTGCCCACGGGAGCGACGGGAAAGGACACCGAGGCCCAGATGTCCCCGGCGTCCATCTCGCCGTTGGCCTGGAGCACGGTCACGCCCCACTGCTCCACACCCTCGTGCAGGGCCCAGTCCAGTGAGGAGGGACCACGGTCCCCCGGGGGCCCCGGATGCACGATCAGACAGGTGTGGGCCTGCCATACGGCCTCCGGGACGGCCGCTTTGAGCATGGGTGCCACGATCAGCGCCGGGTCGTGTGCGCGCAGGGCCGCGCACAGGGCCTCCTCCTCGCAGGACAGCTCCACCGACACCGTGTGCCCGCGATCGGCCAGCTCCACGGAGACCCGCTGGGTCAGGCTGTTGAACGCGCTGGCTACCAGCAGGATCTTCACGACCGGCTCCTCGGGCCCGGGGACGGCGGGCGGGGCCCGGGGCTGGATCGATCCTCGCGCTCCCCCGCGGCCACCGGCCCGCACACGCCCGTGATGTCACCCGAACGACCGACCCGCTCCCGCACCGGAGTCCACAGGTCTCCGGCACGGCAGCGTGGGCCGGCCCCTGCCCGTCCGTGGTCGGCACAGCCGGGGCAGCGCTCCGGAGGATCCGCACCGGGACGGCCTAGGCTCTGGAGTCGCTGCTCGTACTGTGGGAGATGCCGTGGATGTGGACCTGCGCAAACTGCGCTACTTCGTGGCCGTGGCCGAGGAGTCGCACTTCGGCCGTGCCGCCGAGCGGCTGCACATCACCCAGCCGGTGCTCTCCCGGCAGATCAGGGCCCTGGAGCAGGAACTGGATGCACGGCTGTTCGACCGGGGCAGGCAGTCCACCGAGCTGACCGGTGCCGGCCGCCAGCTGCTGGAGGACGCCAGGCCGCTGCTGGCCGCCGCCCGGGCGCTCGGCCGCCGCGTGCGGCAGGCTGCGCACGGGACGGCGACGTTCACGGTCGGATTCATGCCCGGGATCACCGTGACCGGCGCCGTGCGGGACTTCACCGCCCGTCACCCCGAGCTGGACGTAAGGGTGCTGCGTACCTCCTGGGACACCCAGGTCCAGGCCGTGCACGAGGGGCTGCTGGACGTCAGTTTCGTCCGGCTGCCGGTGGACCGCCGTGGTCTGACGCTGCGTCCGGTCTTCTGCGAGCCGCGGGTCGCGGTCCTCCCGGCGCACCACCGGCTGGCGGGCCGGCAGTCCATCGTGGTCGCGGAGCTGGCCACCGAGCGTCTGTTGCAGGACCCCGACGCCGTCCCCGAGTGGCGCGACCTCCCCGGCCGGATCGGCGACGAGGAGGCCGGCCCCAGGCCTGCCTTCCGCAGTGTCGAGGAGAAGCTGGAACAGGTCGCGACCTCGGGGGGCGTGCTGGTCCTTCCGCTGTCGACCGCGGCCTACTACACCCACACCGATGTCGTTCATGTGTCCATCGACGACATCGCCCCGAACGAGGTCTGTCTGGCCTGGAGCGCGGGCAGGGACTCCCCGCTGATGTCCGAATTCGCCGACGTGGCCTCCGCGCAGCGCTGATGCCCTCAGGGCATCATTGCTGACAGAAGAGGTCTTGGACGCCGGCTGCGGCCTGGACGCACAGTGGGGGAGCGGCGGGATTCCCGGCCGCGATCGACACCCGAGAGAGGACCCTGAGGACGATGAAGGTCTTCCTTACCGGCGGCTCCGGCTACATCGGCCGCTCCACCGTCCAGGCACTGGTCAGGCGCGGCATCGAGGTGACGGCGCTCGCCCGCAGCGAGCGTTCCGCCCGTACCGTGGCCGGCCTGGGCGCAACCCCCTCTCGGGGGCGCTCACCGACACCGGCGTGCTGCGGGAGGCCGCAGCGCGGGCCGACGGGGTGATCCACCTCGGGGCGGACTACTCCGAGGACACGGCGCAGGTCGACCGGGCCGCGGCGGAAGCCATGCAGGACGGCGCGGGCAGCCGCCCGTACGTGCACACCGGCGGCGTATGGGTGTACGGCGACACCGACGGGGTCGTGGACGAGGACGCCCCGCTGAACCCGCCGCGGATCACCGCCTGGCGACTGGACAACGAGAAGCGCGTGCTCGCCCGGGCCGCCACCGGCGAGCACCCGGTGGTGGTCATGCCGGGACTGGTCTACGGCCGCTCCGGCGGGCTCGCGCAGGCGTTCTTCGTCGAGCCCGGCCGCGCCGCCGGCGCTGTTCCCCGCATCGGGGACGGCTCCGCGCACTGGGCGCTGGTCCATGTCGACGACATCGCCGAGCTGTATGCGCTGGCGCTGAACGCCCCGGCGGGTTCCGTCTACGCCGGGGTCAGCGGACAGAACCTGCCGCTGGCGGAGATCACCCTGGCGCTCAGCCACGCCGCCGGATGCCCGGGCGTGATCAACCCGCTCTCCCTGGAGCAGGCCCTGGAGCAGATGGGGCCGATCGCCGAGGCGTTCGCCCTCGACCAGCGGCTCACCGGCGACCGGGCCCGGCGGGAACTCGGCTGGGCCCCCACCCGGCTCGACGCCCTGGCCGAACTCGCCCGCAGCCAGCCAGAAAATGACGCATAGTCAGATCTGTTCCCTGTTGCGCGAACTGCCATTTCGTGGCCGGTCCGGGCGGTCGGTACGGTCGGAATCATGGAGTGGATATTTCAGACGGCCGAAGAACTCGCGACTGCCCTGCGCGCTGGTGAGGTGACCTCGGCGGAACTGACAGATGAGGCGATCGCCCGGATCGAGCGGGACGACAAGGCGGTCAACGCGATCTGCGTACCGGACTTCGACCGTGCGCGGGCCGCCGCGCGGGGCGCCGACCGGGCCCGCGCCCGCGGTGAGGACCGGCCGCTGCTCGGTGTTCCGGTGACGGTCAAGGAGTCCTACGACATCGCCGGGCTGCCCACGACCTGGGGCATGCCGCCGCACCGGGACCACCTGCCGGCCGAGGACGCGGTGCAGGTGTCCCGGCTCCGGGCCGCGGGCGCGGTGGTGCTCGGCAAGACCAATGTGCCGGTGGGGTTGCAGGACATCCAGAGCTTCAACGAGCTCTACGGCACCACCAACAACCCGTGGGATCACAGCCGCACGTCGGGCGGCTCCTCCGGCGGATCGGCGGCGGCCCTGGCGTCCGGTTTCGGCGCGCTGTCCATCGGCTCCGACATCGCCGGTTCCCTGCGCACCCCGCACATTTCTGCGGTGTCTACGCACACAAGCCGACCCTCGGGCTGGCGGCGGCCCGTGGCATGGTCCCGCCGTCCGCGCCGGCGCTGCCGGTCGACCTCGACCTCGCCGTCGTCGGCCCGATGGCGCGCAGTGCCCGCGACCTCACGCTGCTGCTCGACGTCATGGCCGGACCGGACCCGCTGACCCATGGTGCGGCGTACACCCTGACGCTGCCGCCCGCGCGCCACGAACGGCTCTGCGACTTCCGGGTCCTGGTCCTGGACGAGCATCCGTTCATCGCGACCGGGGCCGCGGTGCGGGCGGGCGTGAACCGGGTGGCCGAGGCGCTGGCCGAGGGCGGCGCCCGCGTCGAGCGGCACAGCCCGCTGCTGCCCGATCTGGCCGAAGCCGCGGCGCTCTACACGCAGTTGCTGTTCTCGGGCTCCACCGCGCACTTTCCCGTCGAGACGCACGAACAGCTGCGGACCCTCGCGGCCGCACTGAGCCCGGACGACCAGAGCCTCGACGCGGCGCGGCTGCGCGGTATGGTGCTCAGCCACGGCGACTGGATCGGGGTGAACAGCCGTCGCGAACTCCACCGCCACGGCTGGCGGCGGCTGTTCACCGAGTTCGACGCCGTGGTGTGTCCCGTCACGCCCACTCCCGCGTTCCCGCACGACCACACTCCCGATCCGAGGCAACGCCGGATCGACATCGACGGCGTCGGGTACCCGTACTTCGACCAGCTCGTCTGGGCCGGGCTGCCCACCATGCCCGGCCTGCCCGCCACCGCCGTACCGGCCGGCCGCTCCCCCGCGGGTCTGCCGGTGGGGGTGCAGCTCATCGGCCCGATGTTCGAGGACCGCACCCCGCTGCGGCTGGCCGAACTGCTCGAGCAGCGGATCGGGGGCTTCCAGCCGCCGAGGTAGGGCGCCGGAGCAGGGCGCCGGAGCAGGGCGCCGTACCGGCTGCCGGTCGAGGGCGGGGCGCGGCGCGCGACCTGATCCATTTGGCGGCGCGTGCGCACCCGTTGGCGTGGCCGCCTCCGGGAACCGGGCGAGTCGGGCGACCGGGCCGAGCGGGGATCACTACCTTCTCGACCCGGACCCAACCGGCCTCCCACTCGGTTCGCGAAGGCAGGACACCGTGATCAACAGGCGGCAGGTGCTGAAGGCAGCAGCACTGAGCGCGCTCGGAAGCGCCGCGACGACGGCCCTGCCGGCCGCACCCGCGGCGGCGGCGGAACTGGTCGACCGCCGGGACTGGAACCGGCTGGCGGCCGCGCTCTCGCCCGGCGCGACCCTGTACCGGCCCGCGGACCCGGACTTCGGACCGCTCGCGGTCCCCTTCAACCACCGCTACGCGGGCATCCGCCCCGCCGGGATCGTCGCGTGCGCGACCGAGGCGGACGTCCGCGCGGCCATCCGCTGGGCCCGCGCGGTGGGGATGCCGGCCGTGCCCCGCTCCGGCGCCGGCCACAACTACGCCGGCTACTCCACCACCACCGGCCTGCTGCTCAGCATGAGCCGGATGAAAGGCATCGTCTCCGCCCCAGCCCGCAGCGGCGCCCGTACCCGCGCCTACGGGCCGATCGAGGTGACCCACGACGCGGGAACCGTGACCGTCGAAGCCGGGGTCACCAACGGCGACCTGCATCCGCTGCTGGAGAACCGGGGCATGTTCGTGCCCACCGGACGCTGCCCCTCGGTCGGGGTGGCCGGCCTGGTGCTCGGCGGCGGTATCGGCTTCAGCGACAAGATGTTCGGCCTGACCTGCGACCGGCTGGTGGCCACCCGCGTGGTGCTCGCCGACGGCAGCGTGGTGCGGGCCGGTCCCGCCTCGGAGCCGGAGCTGTTCTGGGCCTGCCGCGGCGGGGCCGGCCACAACTTCGGCGTGCACACCTCGTTCACGTTCAGGTACGAGCGGTTCAAGGGCAACGTCGGCTTCTACGCGTTCCGTTGGAGCCTCGACAGCGTGGTACCGGTGATGGCCGCCATGCAGCAGATCGCCCAGGAGACCTCGGACGACCGGCGCTTCCACTGCCGGCTGGGCATCGGCACCCAGGGGCGGACGCGGGACCAGATCTGCCGGAGCGCCAACGTCAATGTGATCGGCCAGTACTACGGCCCGGCCCAGGACCTGCTCCGCATCCTCGACCCGCTGCTCGGGACCGGCACCGCCGACGAGCGTGCCGCGAACCGGCGCAGCATCCGCGAGGTCACCCCGGCCCAGGCCGGAGACCTGCTGAGCGCCACCACCCCGGTGGACCGGTTCGCGGCCAAGTCGGCGATCCTGACCCCTCGGAGCATCCTCACCGGGAGCCAGGTGCAGGCCGCGGCCGAGCAGTTGCTCGCCTGGCCGGGGAGCGGCAACCCGGACGGGGCCGGGTTCGCCATGTTCGGTCTCGGCGGCGAGATCAACCGGGTGCTGCCCGACGCGACCGCGTTCGTGCACCGCGACGGGCTGTTCGTGTTCTGCGCCGAAACCTCCTGGGCCGACCAGGACCCGCCGGAGGTCGCCGCGGCGAACCTGCGCTGGCTGGACGAGTTCTACGGCGCGATCTTCCGCGGCACGCCACCCGGGCAGTCCTACCAGAACTTCCCCGACCCGCAGCTGAAGGACTGGCGGCGGGCCTACTACGGCAGGAACTACCCGCGGCTGGTGCAGGCGAAGCGGCACTACGACCCGACGGGCTTCTTCAGCTACCCGCAGGCCATCGGCTCCTGACGCTCCGGCAGGCCCGTGGATTCCGCGTGGGATTCCGCGTGGGATTTCACCTGGTCCGGCCGGTCGCCCCGGGGCCCGCGGATCCGGAGCGGTCACGGCCTGCGAGCTGGAACAAAGGGCCGACAGTGCAACAAAAATGACTTCTGGTCAATTCCCGTCCATGGCCGGTGAAATGCGTCCGCGCGGTACAGGCAGAAGTATGACTGTGGATCACTTCTGCCGGTGGAACTGCCTGGAAGCCGCGTAGGCCGCGTGCTCAACTTCCTGCATCGAAGCCGGGGCGAGCCGCACGAACTGCCGGGGACCAGGAGATCAGCGACATGGACGATCGCTACGAACGTTTCAGCATCGCTGATCCGTTGTACTACGACGAGCCTTCGCGGGCCGAGAGTCCCGGTGACTGGTACCCGACGGCCACCGCCGCCCTTCCGGACGGCTGGGTACGCAGCTACCGGAGTCCCTGGACCGTCCTGCTCCCGCCGCACGGCATGGTCGCGGACCAGGGATGGAAGATCCATGTCTCCACGACACCCGACGGCACGGCACAGGTCATCGAGACCGTGGTGGGCTACTGCCAACAGGCCGGGATACCGGTGAAGTTCCTTCGCAGCCGGCAGTCCGTGACCATGATGAACTCGAAGTACGCCAACCGCCGTTCCAGCGGCAAGACGCTCACCCTGTACCCGCCCGACGAAGCCGCCCTCAAGGCCGCTCTGGACGAACTCTCGATACGCCTGGAGGGTGCCGTCGGCGCCTATGTCCTCAGCGACCTGCGCTGGCGGGAGGGCCCGCTCCATGTACGCTACGGCTCCTTCATCCAGCGGTGGTGCACCAACGAGAAGGGTGAGCGGGTGCTTGCCCGGCGGGGAGCCGACGGAGTCCTGGTGCCCGATGTCAGGGACACCTTCTTCACACCGCCGCCGGACGTGGAACTGCCCGGCTTCCTGGCCGACCAGATCGCACGCAACACCGCGTCCGAAGCGGACCACCACCTCCCCTTCCAGGTGGAGAAGGCGCTGCACTTCTCCAACGGTGGCGGTATCTACCTGGCCACCGACGAGCGCGACGGCCGCCGGGTCGTGCTGCGCGAGGCCCGCCCGCACGCGGGCCTGGACGCGACCGGCGCCGACGCGGTCACCCGGCTCCATCGCGAACGAGCGGTCCTGCGTGAGCTGGACGACCTGGACTTCGTCCCCCGGCTGTACGAGTACCGGCAGGTCTGGGAGCACCACTACCTGGTGGAGGAGTACATCGAGGGCGAGCAGCTGGAGGCGGAGTTCAGCCGGCGCTGCCCGCTGACCAAGCCCGCCCCCGACCCGCAGAGCCTCGCCGAGTACACCGGCTGGGCACTGGATGTGGTGGCCCAGCTGGAGGTCATCCTCGGCCGCCTGCACGAGCGGGGGATGGTCTTCGGTGACCTGCACCCGAACAACGTGCTGATCCGGCCGGACGGACGCGTGGCGCTGGTGGACTTCGAGCTCGCCTTCCGCTGCGGGAACGAACACGGCCCGGCGCTGGGTGCCTTCGGCTTCACCAGTCCCGCGGCCCGCCGGGGAACCGCGGTGGACGACTTCGCCCTCGCCGCCATCCGGCTGTACCTCTTCCTCCCGCAGAACCTGCTCCTGCCGCTGGACTCCAGCATGGCGGACCGGGTCGCCGACCTGCTTCCCCAGCTGTATCCGGTGAGCGCGGACTTCGGACGGACGGCGGCGGCCGCCCTGCACCGCGCCGCCGGCGGTCGGCTGCCCGCCGGGAACACCCAGGCCGCCGGCGGCCCGCAGACCCCGCCGTGGCCGACGGCCGGCGCCGGGACAGCGCCGCCTGGCAGCCGGCCCTGGACTCACTCGCCGCCGGAATCCTGGCAGCGGCCACCCCGACCGGACGGACCGGCTCTTCCCGGGTGACATCGCCCAGTTCACCGCGGGGCATCCCAGCGTCGGCCTCGCCCACGGTGCGGCCGGTGTGCTGTACACCCTGCACTCCTGCGGCCACGAGGTTCCCGGCGAACACCTCGACTGGCTGCTCGCCGCCGCCCGTGCCCCCGGCATCCCGCCCGGCCTCTACGACGGACTCGGCGGCGCCGCCTGGGCGCTGCTGCGGCTGGGCCGACCCGACGAAGGCGCCGAGGTGCTGGCCCGGGCGCTGGCCGCGCCGATGCCCCAGCCCAACGGTCTGGCCTCGGGAAAGGCCGGCCTCGCCATCGCGCTCCTGGACTTCGCCGTCGCCACCGGCGACCGGGCCTTCGCCGACCAGGCTCTCAGCCTCGGCCGACAGCTGGCCGCACTGCCGTCCGCCAGGACCGCCGTGGCCGGTGTCCGCGGACTGCTGGACGGGCGGACCGGGATCGCCGCGCTCCATCTGCGACTGTACGCCCACACCGGGGACGAGGCGTGGACGGCGGCGGCGCGGCAGGAGCTGACGGCCGAACTCGACGACGCGGACTGGACGGACGGGCGGCTGCTGCTCCAGAGGACGTCCACGACCGGCTGCTCCCCTACCTGGGGGCAGGTGGACTGGGCCTGGCCCAGGTGATCGCCGCCTACCCGGACCACCTGGGGACTCCGGCCTTCGGCGACGCGCTTGCCGCCGCCGACCGGGCCTGCATGCCCCGGGAGGTGATCGCGGCCGGACTCTTCGAGGGACGCGGCAGCATGCTCCTGCATCTGGCCGGACAAGTACGGCGCCGGCGCGCCGACGCGACCCGGGCAGACCTGGCCGTGGACTGCGGCAGCCTGCTCGACCGCCATCTGCGCGACCTCTCCTGGCAGGTCACCGGGCTGCGCGGGCACTACACCGTCCCCGGCCGGCGGCTGCTGAGACTGTCGACCGACCTGGCCACGGGTGCGGCCGGCCTGCTGCTCGCCGTGCACGAAGCGGTCCGCGGCCCGGTGCCCCTCCCGGGCATCACGGACTTCCCAGGCGTCACGGACTTCCCGGAGACAACAGACTTCCCCGGCCACCCGGACCGGGGACAGCACACCCATCGAAAGGATCACCACCATGACGAACATCCTCTCCCTGCAGCAGCTGGCCGCTGAGGACTCCGCCATCGTCACCGTCACCAGCGAGATCAGCAGCTTCACCCACGCGCACTTCGACGTCGCGATCCCGGCCGACACCGACGAGCGCTGAGACATGCCGGTGGGCGAGCGGGATTCCGCTCGCCCACCGGTGTCTGTTTCGCCCGGCTGTCAGCCGACCGTGTAGTGGTACGGAAGCGCGACGAGCTGGTCACCCGTGGGCGTGTAGCCGTTCTGGCTGAGCGAGTTGGCGTCGTCGACGTAGATGTTGCCGGACACCGTGCTTCCCGCAGGACCGCTCGGCGTGATGTTCAGGTACAGCGTGGCGCTGTGCCCCGGCTGGACCACGACCGGGCTGAACGAGGCGTTCGGGTTCAGACCGAGCTCCCACAGGTCACCCGAGGGTGAACTGGCCGACTGGTCGAAGGCCGGCGCGGTCGCGGTGAGCCCCAGGGTCGCCACCGACGTCGGCGCCGCGGCGTCGCCGAACGGCCCGTCGGGCTGCGGCACGATGTCCCAGTCCCCTGGGTGAGATTCGGCATGGCGTAACTGCCGTAGGCGTCATTGCCGTTGGCGGTCGAGCCGAGATCGGGTTCGCCGTTGGCCGGGGAGAAGTCGAACATGACGGGCGCCGTCGACTCGGCCGTCGCCACGAGCTGCGAGGTGCCGGTCGGCACGATCCACTGCGGCTCCGGCGCGTTCACATTCAACGGCAGGGTCAGGTTGCTCGACGGAGTGAACGAGCTGAGTGGCATGGTGGCCTGCTGGTCGAGCCGGGCGTCGAGGAAGTACGACTCGACGGCGGTCGAGTCGTTGTGCACCGTGACGGCGACCAGGTGCGACTTCCCGGCAGGCAGCACGCCGCCGGTCGGCACCCCGGTCGTCCGCGCCGTGACCGGCGCGAAGTCGACCGTCCCGTCGAGCAGCGTGGACAGCGCGTTGCCGCTCACCGGATTGCTGAAGGTGACGATCAGCGTCCAGGTTCCGGCGGCAGGCGCGAGCACGTGCAACCGGGCCGCCGAGGTGCTCAGCACGGTCTGCGTCGCGCTCGGCGGTCCCACCAGCACCCGGTCTCCGGAGCGGGCCGGGTTCTGGCCGTCGGGCGAGACCAGGTAGGCGGTGAAGGCGTCGGTGCTGTCGTCGGCCAGAGCCAGCCGCACATCGAGAGCCGGCTGCCCGGCGGGCACGTTCACCTCGTAGAAGAGGGTCTGCGCCGGTACCCCGCCACGGCCGTTGCCGCCGACCACACTGGCGGTGAAGCCGCCGACGCCGTTGCGCACCGGGATCACCGAGCGCAGCGTCATCGGGACCGAACTCGGCCTGCCTGAGGCGAGTTGATTGCCAGCGAGGCGCTCTCGTCACCGGCCTGGGCCGGCAGCGGCGCGGCGACGCGCACCGTCGTCGAGGCGCCGGGCGCGAGCGTGACCCGCGACGGCGTCACCGAGCCGAAGGCGTGGAACGAGGAGACCGTGGCGGCGAAGGTCACCGGTCCGGTGTATCCGGCCGGGCCGGCGGCGGGGGTGCCGAGGAAGTCGGTGATCACCGCGGTCCAGGTGCCCGGCGCCGGGGCACGCAGGTCGATGTGCCCGTGATTGCCGTCGCCCTGCGGCAGGCTGTAGCCGTTGAGCTGCCCGCTCGGGTTGAGCAGGGTCAGGTCGGCCGGCTGCTGGCTGCTGTTTCCCGGATAGACGATGTTCGTGTCGAGCCGGTCCGCGCCGCGGGGCACGGTGAAGGTGAACCGGGCCACGTTGTGGGTCAGCCCGGACGCGTCCTGGTAGGTGGGGCCGCCGTCGCGCAGGGTCACCGTCCGGCTGTCGACCACCCGGCTCGCGCCCAGCGTGCGACCGGCGAGCGACACGCTCTGCGGGTCCCGGCCGGTATTGGTCAGCCGCAGCGAGAAGTGCGTGGTGGCACCGGGGTTGCCGGTCGCGTCGAGCTGGTCGGTACTGGCCAGCAGGGTGTCACCGACCGGCTTGGGCGCACCGTCGGTGGTGCGGACCGAACGCGCGGCCTCGACCGCCCGGTAGGCGTCGACCAGGCCGGCTCCCTGCTCCGCACCGACGACACCCAGGTCGTCGGCGGTGCTGCTGATCAGCTGGTCGACCAGCTGCGGGGTCGGGCTGGCACCGCCGTGCGTCTGCCGGTACGACTGGATCACCAGCGCCGCCACGCCCGCCACCAGCGGTCCTGCCTCGCTGGTGCCGCCGGACTGGTACACGCCGGTCGGTTGGCCGGCGGCGTTCAGGCAGTCGGGGGCGATGGTCGTGTTCGCTGTGCAGATGGCCCAGTCCAGGTCGCCCGGCGCCACCACGTCGATGCTGCGTCCCTGCTCGGTCGAGCCGCCCGAGGACAGGGAGCTGATGTTGTCGCTGACCCAGCCGCGCGCGCCGATGCTGTTGTAGCCGGCGGAGTCGGACTGGGCGTAGGAGCGGAAGGTGGTGGACGCGCCGACGGAGATCACGCCGGGCTGGGACGCGGGCGACCAGATGGTGCTCTCCAGGCCGGCGTCGTACGAGGGCACGGTGACGGTCACCCCGGCCGCCATCGCGTCGGAGTTGGCCAGCTTGATCAGGTCCGCGCTGGTGTCCGGCATCGGGAACGAGCCGCCCTCCTCGTTCAGCACGTTCACGTGGTCGACACTGACCGCGTAGTCGATCGCTTCGAGGAAGGCGGAGGTGGTGGTGTAGTCGTTGGTGGCGTACACCTTGTAGGCGTCCAGCGTCACCTGCGGCGCGACACCCTCCAGCCGGATCAGGCAGGGGTGCCCCAGCGGGTGCGTGGTGTAGTCGGCGAGGTTGTACACCTGCCGGCCCTGCGCGGCGATCATGCCGTCGTCGAGGAACGACTCCAGGTCCTCGGACTCCACCGAGCCGCCTTCGCCCGTGAAGTCCTTGTAGTCGGCGATGACATGCGAACCGTCGGCCCGGATCATCTCCGGCGTGTTCACATCGATGCTGCCGGCGATGTCACCGACGATCACGCCCTTGCCGGTGGCGCCGAGCGAACGCGCGGTGCGCTGGCCCGGTTGGTCGGAGTCCGCGTGGATCGCCTCGATCGCCTCCGGGTCCAGCTGCACGCCGCCCCCGGGCGCGCAGGCTCCCGGCGGCAGGGCGGCCGGGGACCGGGAACCGTCCGCGGAACCGTGGGCCGCGGCCGGGGGCGCGGGCTGGTCGATCACCTTGATCGCGGCATCGGGCACGACCTCGGCGACGCCCGCGTCGGAACGCAACGCGGCCTGCTCCTGGGTCGAGACCGTGGCGGCCACGGCGTTCAGCACATTCATCGAGTGAATGTCCTTGGCGCCCGCCGCCTGGAGCGCCTTGAGCACGGGTGCCTGTGACGCGACCACCGCCGAGTCCCGGGCGGCCCCCGTGGCACTCGTGTCCGGCAGGTTCTGGTGCTGGTCCGCGAGCACCACGATCACCGGCTGGCTCGGCCCGGCAGCCGTCGCGGCCGCTCCCGTCGACGCGACCGCGGCCGGCACCGATCCGAAAGCCAGCGCAGTGGTTGCCAGGACACCGACGAACACCCCGGATATTCGTTTCACACGCCTCATCGTCCCCTCCGTCACCCAGCGCCGCGTGAGTCACGGCGCCGCAATTATCGCCGCCGCACCCCACCGGTGATAGGGGGAAATCCCTTTCAAGCCTTCAAAGTTGAGTATCACTCGGCCACTTGCCCCTACGTTTCGGCCGAGCGGCGGACCGGGCGGCCGACATGTACCAGCTCTGCCGGCCGGGGGCGGCGGCTCCGCCCCGGCCGCTGGTGGACCGGCCCCCGGGGATCCCGTTTCAGGAGCGCGGACGCGCCGTGCGGTTGCGCCTGCCCGGGCGGGGCGGCAGGTCCGGCGTAGCCTGACCTGGGCACGGCAGCCGGGCCTGCCGGGAGCCGCGGTGCCGCACTGCCGATGCCCCCTGCCTGCGGCGTCGCCCCCGGTACCACTCGGCTCCACCCGGCATCTCATACCAGCGTCAGCCCACCGGCTGACCACATCAACGACCGCGCGCGGCAGCATGGTTGACGCGGATTGCGATGGTTGCGGCCGGCGCTCGCGGGTCACCGGAGCGCGGCCGAGTCCAGTGCGTCCCTGTTTCCCGGAAAGGACCCAGCATGAACAGCTCTCCAGGCTCCCCGGACACCGGCCGCCTGTCCCGGCGCGGTGTTCTCGCCTCCTTCGCCGCGGCCGGCGGCGGGGCGCTGGCCCTGGGCGGGGCCCGGCCGGCCGCCGCGGCGACGCCGGTGGCCGGCCAGGCCGCGGCGTCACCGTCCCCCGGCGCCATGCAGTTGTTCACGGCCGCCGATCTCAACTTCAACGCCCTTTTCGCGCTGGGCGGTTCGGGGCAGCACAGCGGCGAGGCGGGTGAGGTGCTGACGGCCGTCAACGCGATCAACGCGTCCGGGGCGAGCTACCAGACGTTCGCCGACACCTTCCACGCGCTGGGCGACCGGCTGGCCCGGCAGGCCGACCGTGCCGGCGCGGACGGCCATCCGCGGAGCCGGCGCCTGCTTTCGCTGCGGGCCGCGCAGTACTACGCCCAGGCGCTGTACTTCGTCCTCGGGACCAGCGGCCACGCGCAGGAGGAGGCCGTCTACCGCAGCGGCCGTGCCTGCTGGGACACCTTCGCCTCGCTCTGCGAGCCGGCCGCGGTCCGCGCCACCGTGCCCTGGGGCGGCGTGCGGATGCCGGTCTGGTTCTTCCGCCCCGACCCCTCGGGGCGCCCGCGTCCCACGGTCATCCTGACCAACGGCAGCGACGGCCAGAACGTCGACATGTGGACCTACGGCGTCCCGGCCGCCCTGGAGCGCGGCTGGAACGCGCTCGTCTTCGACGGCCCCGGCCAGGGACAGTTGCTCTTCGTCGACGGGATCCCCTTCAGCAGCCGCTGGGAGAGCGTCGTCAGCCCGCTGGTCGACTGGCTGCACCGGCGTTCCGACGTGGACCGGTCCCGCATCGCGCTGACCGGTATGAGCATGGGCGGCAATCTCGCCCCCAGGGCCGCGGCCTTCGAACACCGGCTGGCCGCGCTGGTCGCCATGCCCGGCGTGGTCTCGCCGTGGGACGCCTTCCCCGCCGACATCCGCGCCATCGTCAGCGACGACAAGGCGAGGACCAACCAGATCTGGAACCGGGACATCGTGCCCCAGCTCTCCGCCGTCGACCGGTTCACCTTCCAGAAGCGGCTGGAGGGCTTCTCCCCCGCCGCCCTGCGGGCCGCCCGCGCCGGCGGGCTCCTCACCGACTTCTGGACCCCGCCCAGGCCCTGATCGCCCTGGACATCACCGCCGTGGCGCCCCGGATCACCGCCCCGACCCTGGTTCTGGACTACGACGACGAGCAGTTCTACGCGGGCCAGCCGAGCGAGCTGTACCGGCTGCTGCGGGCCCCCAGGGACTACGTCAGGCTGACCGCGGCGGAGGGCGCCCAGCTGCACTGCTCACCGATGGCCCCGCAGCGCCACTGCCAGGTGGTCTTCGACTGGTTGCAGGAGGTGCTCGGCCGCCCGGGTCGGTGACCCGGGCCCGGGGCCCGCCGGGCGGACGGCCGGCGGTGCGGAGGGCTGCGGTGCGGCGGTCCCGGTTCGCGCCGGGCCCGCCGCAGCTGCGGCCTACGGGAGGGTGAAGGTGGCCTGGACCGGGTAGTGGTCGCTGGGCGCGGTGGTGTCCAGCTGGCCGCTGGTCCATCCGGCCTGGGGGTCGAAGTCGATCTGCACGGTGGGCAGCGCGGCGGGCACCGGGCGCGCGCCGTCGTCGAGGTAGCCGAGGTAGTCGAGATCGTCCTGGTAGTTGGAGGCGAACGACTCGACGCCGGACATGAACTGGCACCAGGACGAGACCGGGCAGTCCATGGTGTACATGGTCTGCTCCGGGTCCAGGGCCGGGCTGCCCAGGACCCCGCCGACGGCGTTCTGCGCGTTGGCGTAGTCGCCCCGGGCGGCTCCGCCGTAGTACTCGACGTTCAGGTCGCCGCCGATCAGGACCGGCGCGGAGGTGCCGACGATCTGGTCGACCCAGCTCCTGATCTCGCCGAGCTGGGCGAGCCGGGTGGCCTGGGTGGTGTTCGTGGAGGTGCCGGACTGGTCGGCCTGGAGGTGGGTGCCGACCACCCAGGTGTCGGTGCCGTTGACGTCCACCTCGATCAGCGCGGCGCCCTTGTTGGCGTCGTAGTCCCAGGTGCCCTTGTCGAGTTGCTGAAGATGTGCGCGTACTGCGCCTTGATCGGGTACTTCGAGAGGATCATCGTCCGCCGTTGATCACGAACGGGGAGCTCGAACAGTCGCCGCTGATCCCGGTCCAGCCGCCGCCCGAGCAGGTCTCGCCGACCACGGGGGTGGCGTAGGGGTACAGGTCGGCGAGCGCGGCGGGGATCTGGGCGTCCGAGGTGTTGTTGAACGCCTCGTCGAGGATCACCACATCGGCGTCGTGCTTGCGGACGATCGACTCGATGGTCGGGGTGCCCGGCGGCGTTCTCACCCTTGAGGGTGTTGACCGCGGCGGTGCCCAGGTCGACGTTCCAGGTGAACACCGAGAGGGAGGCGGGGGCGGTGCTCGCGGCGGCAGCGTGCGCGGGCACCCCGGCGGCGCCGGTCAGAGCGAGCGCGGCGGCGAAGGGAAAGGCGAACGCGCGGGAGGCAGTGCTGATCCTCACGAAGGCTCCAGATGTCGGTGGGCCGGCGGGCAGGTGGGCCGTGGTGCGTCATCGCGGTTCACTTGTCCGGACAAGTGGCGCTGTCATGGACAGTAGGAGCTCAGGTGAAGAAAAGCACTACCCGCGGGTAGCCAACTGGTGGACTTTGGCTGGCATTTGACGGCTGGCAGGTGACGGCCGGCAGGCGACGGCCGGCAGGCGACGCGGACCGCCGCCGGGCGGACGCCCCGCCTCCCGGCTCGACCCGGAGACCGTGTGACCACGGCCTCGGCACCGCTGGTGTTCGCGGGAGCGGGCGGCTCCCCCCGCGGGTCCGTTCTCCCGCCGCGCGGCGGCCCCGCCCGCCCGCGCGGCGGAGCTACGCGGTGCGCGGGATCAGGGTCGCGGCAACGGACTTGCCGCCGGTCTCGTGCATCTCGACCGCCACCCGCTGGGCCAGTCGGTGCAGCAGGTGCCAGCCGAACCCGCCGGTGCCCGCCACCAGGTCCGGGGGCCGGCCGGCCGGCGCGGCGGCGCTGGTGTCGCTGACGGTCACGGTCAGCCGCCGCCGGTCGTCGGCGAGCACCAGCGTGCACGGCCCCGGCGCGTGCCGCACCGCGTTCGTGACCAGCTCGCTCACCAGCAGCAGCACCTCGTTCAGGCAGGCCCGGGTCAGCGGCGGAACGCACTGTTCGAAGAAGTCCTGCGCGTACTCCCGGGCGGCGGTGACGGTCCCGCCGCGGCCGTCGAACCGGTGGACGGCACGGCGTGCGGAGAACTGCGTCCGGTGTTCCATGCGCACTCCCCGTGCCACCGTGAGATCTGGACCTGCTGGTTCCCTGCCCCGGTACCCGCGCCGCCGGTACGGCCCGCAGCGGTGCTCCGCACCCGGGATGCCCGGCGGGCCGGCCTTCCGGGCCCTGACGGCCCTGACGGCCCGGGCGGCGGACGGGGGCCGGTCAGCCGGAGCGGCGTCGGCGCCCGCCGGTGCGGGCCAGTCGCTCGTCCTCGGTCAGCCCGCCCCACACGCCGTAGGACTCGCGGGCTTCCAGGGCGTAGCGGCGGCAGGTGAGCTGGACCGGGCAGCCGGCACACATCCGCTTCGCCGCCGCCTCCCGGCGCCGCTGCGCCGCGTCGCGCCGACCGGCCGGGGGAAGAACAGCCGGCTGTCGGCACCTCGGCAGGCAGCGTCGAGCTGCCACTCCCACTCGTGTTCGAAAGGGCCTGGCAGGCGGGATACCTCAGTCACGTCCAACTCCCTCGCACCTGGGCGGGTTGTCCATCCGGGATGCGGAAGGGCCCCTCAGCGGGGGGGGGGAGCCGGGGGCCCTTCCGAGGCGGCGGCCCGGGGACCCCGGGGGTAGGTCCGGCCAGGCTGCCGCACTGGGCGACTACCCGCCCTGCGGCAGCTAAACCTGCCAATCGGAACCCCGGCCCGGACCCCCGCGTCCGCTACCCGGATCCGCCGGAGGGGCCGTCAGGCGGCCGGGGTGGGCGCGAGCTGAATGCCGATCACGCAGGTGTCGTCGTGTCGGCGCTGCTGTGGGTGAGCAGGTAGTCCAAGCGGTCGTCCAGGGTGGTCGTGGTGCGCTGCGCGGTCACCAGCAGCTGGTCGAGGGAGCTCTGGACGGACCGGTCCCGCTGCTCGATCAGGCCGTCGGTGTAGATCAGCAGCGTGTCGTCCGCCTCCAGCTGGACCTCGCCCTCCTCGTACTCGGCCTCGCCCACGGCGCCCAGCAGGATGCCTTCACCATCGGCAGCGGCTCGGCCCGGCCCTGGCGGACCAGCACCGGGGGCAGGTGGCCGGCCCGGGCCCAGCGCAGGATCCGGGTGGCCGGGTCGTAGAGGGCGCAGACGGCGGTGGCGGTGACATTGTCGGTGAGGAAATGGGCGACGGTGTTCAGCCAGCCCAGCAGCGGCCCCGGTCCCGCGCCGGTGGCGGCGAGCCCGCGCAGGGCGTTGCGGAGCACGACCATGGAGGTGGCGGCCTCGATGCCGTGACCGGCGATGTCCCCGACCGAGAGCAGCACCTGCCGGGACGGCAGGGTGACGATGTCGTACCAGTCCCCGCCGACCATGTGGCCCTTCTCGGCGGGGCGGTAGCGCACGGCGACATGCAGGCCCAGGGTGTGGATCGGGCCGGTGGTGGGCGGCATGATGGCGTGCTGGAGCTGGAGGGTGAGCCGGTTCTGCTCGGCCGCCTGCTTCTCCCTGTGCGCGAGCTGGTCGCGGGTGGCCGCGAGGGCGACCTCGGTCCAGTGCTGGGAGGAGACGTCCTGGTAGGCGCCGCGTACCGCCAGCAGGTCCCCGCGGGCGTCCGGGACGGGCTCGGCGACGACCCGGATGTAGCGGGCGGTGCCGTCCGGGCTCTGCATCCGAAAGGCGGTCGAGGCCGGACGCCGGTGGTGCAGCAGGGTCCGCAGGAAGCGTCCCAGCGTGGTCGCGTCGTCCGGATGGGCGCGCTGCGCGAGCTGGGAGACCGGGACCGGCGGATCGGTGGGGAGCAGCCCGCACAGTTCGAACAGCTGGCTGTTCCAGATGATCTCCCCGGTCTGCAGGTTCTCCTCGAACCCGCCGATGCGCCCCAGCCGCTGGGCGTGCTGGAGCAGGTCCGCCAGGCGGGTGGCCTCGTCGTCGGCGCGCCAGGTCAGTACCAGTTCCCCGCCGTGGCGGGTGATGCTGATCCGGGCGAAGGTGGTCAGCGGGATCTGGTCGACCAGGGTGGTGGTGGCCATCCGCTGCGCCCGGAACGGCTCGCCGGTGGCGTGGACGTGTTCGAGCTTCTCGAAGACCCCGCCGCTCTGGGCGGTCATCGGGTAGGTCTCCAGCAGCGAGCCGCCGCTCAGGGCGGAGTGCGGCCGTCCGGCCAGGTCGGCGACATGGCGGTTGAGGTGGTGGATCCGGAAGTCGCGGACCGCGCCGTCGGCGTCGAACTCCGGCCTGAGGATCATCGTCGGGTCCACAGCCCGTCGGCCAGTTCCGTCAGCGGTGACAGGCCCGGCGCGGAGGGCTCCGGCTGGTGGCTGTCCAGGGTGTGGCCGCACAGGTCGGCGAGGGCCTCCACCTGGCGCTGGATCTGCGGGGTCTGTGCCTCCAGCGGGCCGGGCCAGCTGATCTCCAGGGCGCCCAGCAGCCGGCCGCCGGTACCGGCCGGGACCACCACCCGGCCCGCGTCCTGCGTCGTGCTGCCGCCGATGGAGGGCAGCCCGGTCCCGGCGAGGGTGCGGGCCCAGAGGATCCGGCGTTCACCGAGGGCCCGGCGGGCCAGGGTGTCGACGCCCGGCGGAACGTAGTGCCAGCGGGCGGCCTCGGCCTCGGGGAAGCCCGCGCTGCCGGCCAGGCTCAGCGAGCCGTCGGGGGCCGCGGCCCACACCGCCACGGCGGTTGCCTCCAGCGGGGCCAGGGCGTAGCGCAGCAGCGACTCGGCGACCGCCTGGGTGTCCTGCGCCGCGAGGATGCCGCTCTCCGCGGTGCGGATGTGGGTGACGTCCGCGGCGGGCTCCTGGCCGCCGGGGGCGGGCGGTTCCGCGGCGATCGCGCTCAGCTCGTCCTGGGCGGCCTGGTTGACGATGTCGGCGGCGAGTTCCAGCAGCGGGACTCCGGCGCTCGCGGCGAGCGCCTGCAACTGCCGGCCGGCGGCGTACGGTCCGCAGCGCAGGCGTTCGACCAGCACACCCTTGGCCATCTCGACCAGGGCCCGGCCGCCGGCGGCGGCGTCGGCCTCCTCGACCTGGCGGCGCAGCCGGGCGACCGTCACGGCCAGTCGGCCCACGGCGTCCGCGGGCTCGGGCGGGGCGGCGGCGGTGCTGGTGCCGGGGTCGACCGGCTCACCGGGGCGGGCGGGCATGGGAAAGCTGGCTCCTTGGAGGCTGCTGCTGGCGGGTGGACCCCTGCGTGTGCGCCGTGCCGCGGCGCGCTAGACGTCGAGCCAGCGCCGCATGCAGGCGATCAGGGCGTGGGCGTCCACCGGTTTGGTGACGTGGTCGCTGGCCCCGGAGGCCAGGCTCTTCTCGCGGTCCCGTGCATGGCCTTGGCGGTGACGGCGATGATCGGCAGCGACGCGTGTTCCGGGATGGAGCGGATGGCGGCGGTGGCCGCGTAGCCGTCCATCTCCGGCATCATCACATCCATCAGGATCAGCTCGATGTCGGAGTGACGGGACAGCAGGTCCATGCCCGCGCGCCCGTTCTCCGCGTGCAGGACCCGCATGCCGTGCAGTTCGAGGATCCCGCTGAGGGCGAAGACATTGCGCGGGTCGTCGTCGACGACCAGCACCCTGCGCCCCGCCAGCGTCCCGTCGACCTCGTCGGGGGCGGGCCGGACCCCGCTGCGGGGCGGGCCAGCGGGACGACGTCCCCGGGCCGCTCGACGCTGAGGTGCAGCGCGATCCGCTCGCGCAGCTCGTCCAGGCTGGGCAGCAGCTCCAGCGGCTGGGCCTCGGCCCGGGCGTGCAGGGCCCGCTCGTGTGCGGAGTCCAGACGCCGGCTGTTGTACGCCAGGACCGGCACGCCGCGCAGGGCCGGATCACCGTCCATGGCGGTGAGGACGTCGAAGGCCGCACCCTGCGGCATGTCCATTTCCAGCACCACGCAGTGGCAGGGCTCGGACGCCAGCGCCGCCGCGGCCTGCGCCGCCCCGGCCACCGGGACCACCTCGACCCGGCCCTGCTCCCCGGCCGCGTCACGGCCGGCGCCCAGGTCGGCCACGGCGCTCTCGGCCACCAGCGCGAGCAGACCGCGCGGGCGCTCCTCGATCACCAGCAGCCGGCGGGCCTGGGCCGGAACGGCGACGGCGGCCGCCGGGCCGGGGACCGGCACCCGCGCGTCGGTCCGCGCGCCGTCGCCGGGGCTCTGCGCCGGGACGGCCGCGTTCTCCGACCGGGCATCGAAGTGGCCCGGCCCGGAAGGTAGAAGGTGAAGACGCTGCCTCCGGGAACGCTCTCGGCGGTGATGGCACCGCCGAGGAGCCGGGCGAGCTGCGGCTGATGGAAAGGCCGAGGCCGGTGCCGCCGTACTTGCGGCTGTTGGTGCCGTCGGCCTGCTGGAAGGCCCCGAAGATGGTCTCCAGCTGCTGCTGCGATGCCGATGCCGGTGTCGCTGACCCGGAAGGACAGTGCCGGACCGTTGGACCTGGTGCTCTCCGGCAGGCGGTCCGCGTCCGCCGGTTCGATATGCAGTTCGACGGTTCCGGATCGGTGAACTTCACGCGTTCGACAGCAGATTGCGCAGCACCTGACGCAGCCGCGACTCGTCGGTCAGCAGTTCGCCGGCCACGGGGGGCGGTGGTCACCCGGAAGTCGAGGCTCTGCGTGGTCAGCGCCGGAAGGTGGCCTCGACATAGTCGAGCAGTGACGCAGCGGGACCCGCTCGGGGTGACGTCCATCTTCCCCGCCTCGACCTTGGACAGGTCCAGGATGTCGTTGATCAGTTGCAGCAGGTCGGAGCCGGCCGAGTGGATCACTCCGGCGTACTCGACCTGCTTGGGCGTCAGGTTGCGGGTCGGGTTCTGGGCAGCAGCTGGGCCAGGATCGCAGGCTGTTGAGCGGGGTCCGCAGCTCGTGGCTCATATTGGCGAGGAACTCGGACTTGTAGGTCGAGGCCAGCGACAACTGGTGGCGCGGGCCTCCAGTTCCTGGCGGGCCTGCTCGATCTCCAGGTTCTTCGCCTCGATGTCGCGGTTCTGGGCCGCCAGCAGGGCTGCCTTCTCCTCAAGTTCGGCGTTGGAGCGCTGCAACTCTCCTGCTGGGTCTGGAGTTCTCCGAGCGTGCTGGAGTTCGGGCCAGCCGCTGGGATTCGCCGAGCAGTTCGTCGGTACGGGAGCTGGCGATGATGGTGTTGACGTTGACGCGATGGTCTCCATCAGCTGTTCGAGAATCGCGGTGGACCGGGGTGAACCGGTTCACCGAGGCCAGCTCGATCACCCGAGGATCTGCTCCTCCACCACGATCGGCAGCAGGATCAGGCTGGTGGGCGCGGTCCGGCCGATTCCCGAACCGATGGTGACGTAGTCGGCGGGGACGTCCTCGACCGCGATGGTGCGCCGGCTGCGTGCGGCCTGGCCGACCAGCGACTGGCCCAGCGGAAGTGCGTGGACCGGCCGTCGCCGCCACCCCGCCGGGGTGGGCGTAGGAGCCGACCAGATGCAGTTCGACGCTTCCCGCAGGCCTGTCGGCGCCCTCGGCCTCGTCGGTCTCGACCAGGTAGAACGCCCCGTACTGGGCGGAGACCAGCGGCGCGAGCTCGTCCATGACGAGCTCGGCGACCAGCGCCAGATCCCGGCGGCCCTGCATCAGGGCGGAGATCCGGGCCAGGTTGGACTTCAGCCAGTCCTGGTCGTGGTTGGCGCGGGTGGTCTCGCGCAGCGACTCCACCATGGAGTTGATGTTGTCCTTGAGGTCGGCGACTCGCCGGAGGCATCGACCGTGATCGACCGGGTCAGGTCGCCCTCGGCCACGGCGCTGGTGACCTCGGCGATCGCGCGGACCTGGCGGGTGAGGTTCCGGCGAGTTCGTTGACGTTCTCGGTCAGCCGCTTCCAGGTGCCGGAGACGCCCTCGCTCGGCCTGGCCGCCAGTCGGCCCTCGCTGCCACCTCGCGGGCCACCCGGGTCACCTCGGCGGCGAACGAGGACAGCTGGTCGACCATGGTGTTGATGGTGGTCTTCAGCTCCAGGATTCCCGGGCGTCGACGTCGATCTTGCGGGTCAGGTCGCCCGGGCGACGGCGGTGGTGACCTGGGCGATGTTCCGGACCTGGTTGGTCAGGTTGTTGGCCATGGAGTTGACGTTGTCGGTCAGGTCCTTCCAGGTCCCGGCGACATTGGGACCCGGGCCTGTCCGCCGAGCATGCCTCGGTGCCGACCTCGCGGGCCACCCGGGTCACCTCGTCCGCGAACGCGGACAGGGTGTCGACCATGGTGTTGATCACCCCGGCCAGGGCCGCGACCTCGCCCTTGGCCTCCACCGTGATCTTCTGCGACAGGTCACCCCTGGCCACGGCGGTGGCGACTGGGCGATCGAGCGCACCTGGCCGGTCAGGTTGGAGGCCATCACATTGACGTTGTCGGTCAGGTCCTTCCAGATCCGGAGACCCCGCGCACGGCAGCCTGGCCGCCGAGGTTGCCCTCGGTGCCGACCTCGCGGGCCACCCGGGTCACCTCGTCCGCGAACGCGGAGAGCTGGTCGACCATGGTGTTGATGGTGGTCTTCAGCTCCAGGATCTCGCCCCGGGCGTCCACGGTGATCTTCTCGTCCACCGCCCTCCCGGGCGACGGCGGTGGCGACCTGGGCGATGGAGCGCACCTGGGCGGTGAGGTTGCCGGCCATGAAGTTGACCGAGTCGGTCAGGTCCCGCCAGGTGCCGCCGACGCCGGGCACCTGGGCCTGCCCGCCGAGCGCGCCCTCGGTGCCGACCTCACGGGCCACCCGGGTCACCTCGTCCGCGAACGCGGAGAGCTGGTCGACCATGGTGTTGATGGTGGTCTTCAGCTCCAGGATCTCGCCGCGGGCGCCCACGGTGATCTTCTGCGACAGGTCACCCCGGGCCACCGCCGTCGCCACCTGGGCGACGTCGCGGACCTGGGCGGTGAGGTTGCCCGCCATGAAGTTGACGGAGTCGGTCAGGTCCCGCCACACCCCGCCCACCCCGGGCACCTCGGCCTGGCCGCCGAGCCGGCCCTCGCTGCCCACCTCGCGCGCCACCCGGGTCACCTCGGCCCCGAACGAGGACAGCTGGTCGACCATGGTGTTGACGGTGTTCTTCAGCTCCAGGATCTCGCCGCGGGCGTCCACGTCGATCTTCTGCGACAGGTCGCCCCGGGCCACCGCCGTCGCCACCTGGGCGATGTCGCGGACCTGGGTGGTCAGGTTCCCGGCCATGGCGTTCACCGAGTCGGTGAGGTCCGCCCAGGTGCCGGAGACTCCGGGCACTTCGGCCTGGCCGCCGAGGCGGCCCTCGGTGCCCACCTCGCGGGCCACCCGGGTCACCTCGGAGGTGAACTGCGACAGCTGGTCGACCATCCCGTTGAAGACCGTGGCGATCTCGCCGAGCAGTCCCTCGCCGTCTCCCGGCAGCCGGGTGCCGAAGTCGCCGTCACGCACCGCGGTCAGCCCGGCCAGCAACTGCCGCAGCTCCGGCTCGCCCACACCTCCCGCCGCTGTGCGCGAGGCCCCGCCGTCGCGCGTGTCCATGTCCTGCGCGCCTTCGGCAATCGTGTCGCCCATGCCCACCCTCGCCGTACGTGCCTGCTGAAACGCGGCATCCCAGCCTCCGCCGAGGATACCCGGCGCGGCCGGTGCACATGAGAGACCTGGGCATTCTGCTTGCGGGGAGCGGGGTCGGACCCCCGCCGCCGGGCCGGGCCGCGCCCGGGGACCGGCCCCCGCCGCCGTGCCTGACCGGTCAGCCCGGCCCGTCAGCCCGGCCCGTCAGCCCGACCTGTCAGTCCGGCCGGCCCGGCCGGTCAGGGGGCGGCCACCTCGACCCATACCGACTTGCCGGTGGGCCGCGGCTCGCTGCCCCAGGCGGTGGAGAGCCGGGTGATGATGTGCAGACCGTGACCGCCCGGACGTGACGCCTGGTACGGCGTGCGCGGGGCGGGCTGCTGCCGGCTCCCGTCGCTGACCTCCACCCGCAGCCGCTCCCTGGTTCCGTGCAACAGCAGTTCGACGGCCCCACCCGCGTGCAGATTGGCATTGGTGACAAGCTCGGAGACGAGCAGCAGCACGTCCTCGGCCACCTCCTGCTGCTCCTCGGTCACTCCGGGCAACCAATGCCAGTCCTGCAACGCCTGGCGGGTGAAATCACGGCAGCGCCCCACCACGCCCCTGGTGCCCACCAGGGCCAGGCGGCGGGTCTGGCCGCCTTCGGGCAGTCCGCCCAGCGGCGGGCGCGTGTCAGGCATGCTCATCGCGACTCACTTCACTGAGGATCCGGCAGCGACATCTACATCGCCAGTCACAGGTCGCCTGCCCGGAACCGGACAGTTGATACCAGAGAGGTGGTGGCCGTTCACGCCGCACCCAGGGCCGTTTCGACGTCCGGGTAGAGCTGGAACACGGTGTCCGCTCCGGTGATGCCGAACATCCGGCTGGTGGCTGCCGGCACAGCCGCCAGGCTGACCGCCACTCCCTGCCCCTCGGCCCGCAGCCTCGCCGCCAGCAGCGCGTTCAGGCCGGTGGAGTCGCAGAAGGACAGGCCCTGGCAGTCGACCACGATCGCCCGGATCCCCCTGTCGTCCACGGCCGTGGCGAGCTCCGAGGTCAGGGCCTGGACGGTGTCGAGGTCCAGCTCCCCCACCACGGCCACGACCACGCTGGTTCCGGTACGGCGGCTGCTCACGGTGAACTCGCTGCCGACGGGAGGCTCCGCCGCCGCGCTTACACGGTTCATGTCCATCCTTCTGCTTCACTCTTCCAGCCGACGCCGCTACAGGTACTGCTGACCGGGCCCGGCCCGGCCCCCGCGCCAGGGTCACTGCTCCACCAGCAGCTGGGTGCGCAGGGCCCGCACCGCCTTGGTGAGCAGCCGGGACACCTGCATCTGCGAGATGCCCAGCTCCGCACCGATCTGGGCCTGGGTCATCTCCGCGCCGAAGCGCAGCGACAGGATGACACGTTCGCGTTCCGGAAGCTGCGCGACCAGCGGCTTGAGGGATTCCAGGTTCTCGATCCCCTCCATGCCCGGGTCGAGCTGCCCGACCCGCTCGGCGATGGAGCCGCCGGTGTCGCTCTCGTCGTCACCGGGCTGGGCGTCGAGCGAGCTGACCGAGTAGCCGTTGGCCGCGACCAGACCCTCGCAGACCTCCTCCACGGTCAGCTCCAGATGCGCGGCCAGCTCGGCCGCAGTCGGCGCCCGGCCCGACCGCTGCGCCAGCTCGTCGGTGGCCCTGGCCAGCAGCAGTCGCAGCTCCTGGAGCCGGCGCGGGACATGCACGGCCCAGCTGGTGTCCCGGAAGAAACGCTTCATCTCGCCGACGATGGTCGGCAGGGCGAAGGTCGGGAACTCGATCCCGCGCTCGGGGTCGAACCGGCCGATCGCCTTGATCAGCCCGATCGTCCCCACCTGGACGATGTCCTCCATCGGCTCGCTGCGGTTGCGGAACCGCCCCGCCGCGAACCAGACCAGTGTGAGGTTCATCTCCACCAGGGTGTTCCGCACGTACTGGTGCTCGTGTGTCCCCTCCTCCAGCGCCGCCAGCCGCACAAACAGCACCTTCGACATCGCCCGGGCGTCCACCGGACCCACCGGACCCACCGGCACCGGGAGGCCCCGAAATCCGTCTCGTCGAGGTCGAACGAGGGCTCGTCCGCGGGGCACGCCGGGGAAACGTGCGCGGCCGGCTTCAGGTCGCCCGACGCGACTGCGGTCATGCGGTCCATGTCGTTCCTCCTCGGGGCAGGCCGGGTGCTTGGAATGACACCGCCACGCGCCTCGCTTACCCGGCTTCTCCGGCTCCATGCGACGGTTACCAAGAAATTTCCAGCAGCAGGCGGAATCCCGCCCGCAGACCACTCTGGCACAGCCAAAATGACATGCAACCATCGGCCACGGCATGTGAGACTCCCGCGGTGACCACTCCCTGAGCGCCCTGTGCCCGCGCTGAACGCGGACGAGCGCACCACCCTGACCGACTGGCTCGACTTTCACCGCACCACCCTCGCGATGAAGTGCGCCGGCCTGGATCAGCGGCAGCTCCGCGAGGAGTCGGTGCCGCCCTCGACCCTGAGCCTGCTCGGACTGGTGCAGCATCTGACCGAGGTCGAACGGCACTGGTTCCGCAGGGTCCTCACCGGCGAAGAGCTGCCGAAGGTCTACGGCGACGGGAATGCCGCCGTCACGGACGAGCAGGACATCTCACAGCGCTACGGCAGCTTCGAGGTCGCGGCCGAGGCGAATCCTGAGCAGGCACTGGCGGCTTGGCGCAGCGAGATCCAACACGCCGACGCGAACTGCGCCGGGCTCTCCCTGGACGCCACCGGAACCCTGATGGGTCAGACTGTCTCACTGCGCTGGATCTATGTCCACATGATCGAAGAGTACGCCCGCCACAACGGCCATGCCGACCTGCTGCGGGAGCGGATCGACGGCACAACCGGCTTCTGACCCGCGCCCGCCGTCCGTGACCGCACGATCCACCTGCCACGGCAGCGACAGGTTCCCGCCCGGACTTCCCGCGAGCCGGCGATCCGGCAGGTGCCCGATGAGGAACAGTCGGTTGCAGGAGGGCCGCTCCGGCGCGGCGCACTCCGCACGCCCGGGCGGCCGACATCCTGGGATCCATGGCATCCCGCTTCCCGCGCGACGACTCCGCCTCCGGGCCCGGACCGGGGAGCAGCGGCGCACTTCCCGGCGCCCCTGCCCGGCCGGGCAGGCAGGCGCAGCGGCGCAGCCTGCTGTCCGGTGCGGCCGCGCTGGGCGCCTGCGCGCTGGCCGGTGCCGTCTGGCCTGCCACTCCGGCCCGGGCCCTGACCCGGAACGGGGCACGCGGGCAGCGTTTGGGACGCGAGTTGCGCGGAGTGTGGATCGCCTCGGTCCGGAACCTGGACTGGCCGATCCGGCCCGGGCTGCCCGCCGAGCGGTTGCGGGCCGACTTCTCCGGTCACCTGGACCGCGCGCGGGCACTCGGCCTCAACGCGGTGTTCGTACAGATCCGCCCCACCGCCGACGCCTTCTGGCCCTCGCCGTTCGAGCCGTGGTCGCACTGGCTGACCGGCGTGCAGGGCCGGGACCCGGGATGGGACCCCCTGGCCTTCATGGTCCGGGCGGCGCATGAGCGGGGCCTGGCCTTCCACGCCTGGTTCAACCCGTACCGGGTGGCGCTCCACCCCGATCCCGCCCTGCTGGCCGCGGACCACCCCGCGCGCCGCAATCCGCACTGGACCGTCCGGTACGGCGGGCCAGCTCTCCTACAACCCCGGCGTCCCGGAGGCCCGCCGTTTCGTCCAGCAGGCGATGCTGGACGCCGTCGTGCGCTATGACCTCGACGGCGTGCACTTCGACGACTACTTCTACCCCTACCCCGTCGCGGGCCAGGACTTCCCCGACGACGAGGCGTTCGCCGCGCACGGCGGCGGATTCCGCGACCGGGCGGCCTGGCGGCGGCACAATGTCGACCTGCTGATCAGTGAGATGCGCGATCTGGTGCGGGCGGTGCGCCCGGAGGCGGCCTTCGGCGTCAGCCCGTTCGGCGTGTGGCGCAACGCCTCCTGTGATCCCGCCGGTTCCCGGACCTCGGCCTCCCAGTCCTACGACGGGCAGTACGCCGACACCCGGGCCTGGGTCCGCAACGGCTGGCTCGACTACATCGTCCCGCAGCTGTACTGGCCCATCGGCGACCCGGCCGCCGACTACGCCACCCTGGCCCGGTGGTGGGCTGCCCGGATCAGCGGCACCGACACCCTGCTGTGGACCGGTCAGAATCTCGAGCTCCTCGGCAGGCCGCACCGGCCGGCCGCCTGGCAGGACCCGGCGGAGCTGTCCGCGCACCTCAGCCTGGACGCAGAACTCCCGCAGATCACCGGCAGCGTCCTGTTCCGGGCCGGACTGGTGTGGGCGGACCCGATCGGCGCCGTCAGCCGACTGGCCGCCGACCACTGGCGGCGCCCGGCCCTCGGACCCGTCCTGCCCCGGCTGGCCGGGGCGGCCGCCCCGCTCCCGCCGGTGGTGTCCGCGACCACCGACCCTTCCGGCGCGCTCCGGATCACCGTCCCGGCGACCCGGCCGGCCCGCCGCCGTTCCAGTTCGCCGTGTACCGCGACACCCCGGCACCCGCTCGGAACCGCCGCCGCCGGACCCGGACCGTCCGGTCGCCGTCCGGCCGGCCCGCCCTGCCGCTTCCGGCTCCCGGCGGACTCCGCCGCCCGTCCGCTACGCGGTGACCGCCGTGGACCGCGCCAACCGCGACAGCCCGGCCACCCGGATCCAGGCCCCTGCCTCCCCGCCCGCTAGCCGGCCGACTCGGTGTCCCGCCGGAAGGCGGGGGCCTTCCGGTCCCCGCCCGGACATGCAGGTTCAGTTGCCGGTCGGCTCCAGCACGAAGACGGGGATCACCCGGTCCGTCTTGGTCTGGTACGCGGCGTAGTCCGGCCAGACCTCGACCGCGCGCGACCACCACAGCTCCCGCTCGGCGCCTTCGACCTGGCGTGCCGTCATGTCCTGGCGCACGGCGCTGTCCTGGAGTTCGACCTGCGGGTGCGCGACCAGGTTGAAGTACCAGGTGGGATGCTTGGGCGCGCCGCCCTGCGAGGCCACCACGGCGTAGGTCCCCTGGTGCTCCACCCATCAGCGGGTTCTTGCGGATCTTGCCGCTCTTTGCCCCGAGGCTGGTGAGCACGACAACGGGCACGCCCCGCAGCGTCGTTCCCTCGGTTCCCCCGGAATTCTCGTACAGCGCGACCTGGTCGCGCACCCACTGCTCCGGGCTCGGCTGGTATTCGCCACTGAGAGGCATTAGCTGTTCTCGTCCCACTCGCGGAGGACTAAAGGCAGCTGACCTGGTGTCAGCCGCCTCGGGGCCTCGGTCCGGTCTGCCGCCTCCATCGTCCACCAGAAGACCGCGGCTCCGCAGGAGGCGCCCCGACAGCGGCGTGTCCGGCCGGCCTCACGAACGGTACTCGCGGACCACCTCGATCGGGCCGACGATGTGCTGGTTGAACTCCTCCAACTCCTCGGCCGGGACCCACAGCTCCAGAATCGTCTCGCCCCCGGCCTGCCGGACGGGGTAGCGGGCGAGGTAGTCGCTGTCGACCTCGAAGCGGGTCACATAACCGGCCCCGGAGGCGGGGACGTTCCAGTCCCGGGCGATGCGGATCGCATAGTCCTCGTTCAGGACCGGGTAGAAGATCGGCTGCTCCGGCAACCGCGGCGGCCAGGCACGCCACCCCGACGCCTCGACCAGCGCCAGCTCCCGCGGACCGGTCGGACGCCACAGCGTCGTCGTGGTCACCACCCCGCCGCTCATCACACTCTCCCCTGCGCTCCATCCGGTCGGCTGCCCACCGTAGTGGGCGCGCCGGGGCGGCGGCCAGCGGTTATCGCGTGCGCGGCGCGGCTGCGGCGGGCCAGGGACGGCTGGAACCCCGCGCGGCCGCGAACTGCCCTCCGCAGGGCGGGTCTTGTGCCGGGCCCGCTGCACCGTGGGGCTCGGCGGGCGCTGTCGGCGGGCCGAGGAGCCCTGCCGGCCGGGTCAGCTGGAGCGTACTTCTGCATACGGCCTGGACGTCCGCGAAGTCCATCACCGGCTCGAAGGCCACCTTGGCGCCGAGTTGCTGGAAGAACGGCTCGGCGATCGCGGGGATGTCGGACGGCTCCTTGAGGTCGAAGACCAGGAAGCCGGTGCGCATGCCGTCCGACGCGCCGAAGTAGGCGGCCTCGGGCTTGATCCGGTCGAATGCCGCCTTCAGGATGCCGGGCAGGGCATTGTCCTTGATCGCCTTGTTGCCCTTCTCCGTGTCCATCTGGACCGTCATCAGCACTCTCATGCCTGCCACCTTTCGTTGACCGCGGACGCATCCGTCCCCGCCCTGATCCTCTTCGCCACTCGGGGAGCGTGCACCCGGGGGGGCCATCGGGGGCAGCCCGGCCGCGGCAGGGCCGGGCACCCTTGCCAGATACCTCACTGTTCATTATCTTCATGTTCATAGAACTTCTCATCTCAGGCTTCAGGGAAAGGAGTTGGCGATGGCACTCGACGTCATCATTGTCGGCGGCGGTCCGGTGGGACTGATGAGCGCGGCGCTGCTGGACGCGGCCGGAGTGGGGGTGGAGGTGTACGAGCGCAATGCCGGGCCCAGTACCGCCTCCAAGGCCACGACCGTGCATCCGCGCACCCTGGAAGTGCTCACCATGCTGGAGTCAGGCGACGGCCGGCGGGTCGGCGACGCGCTGGTGGAGCAGGGCCGGAAGGTCCCGCACGCGCACTTCGCGGCGCTGCCGGGCGGACTGGACTACCGCGGTCTGGACACGCCGTTCCCGTTCGTGCTGATGACTCCTCAGTGGCAGACCGAGCAGACGCTCGCCGACTGCCTGCGGGCCCGTGCGGTGCCGGTGCACTACGGCGCCGAGGTGACCGCCGTCGTCCAGTCCGCGGACTCGGTGCGGGTCACCGTCGACGGCGGGACCCGGCAGGCCGCGTATGTCATCGGGGCCGACGGCGCGCACAGCACGGTCCGGCAGGCCGCGGGCATAGCCTTCCCCGGCAGCCCGCCCTCGATGGTCGCCTTCGTCGCCGATGTGCTGCTGACCGAGCCGCTGGAGCAGGCCCGCTACTCCTGGAACGCGGACGCCGGTCTGGCCGCCGTCGTGCCGCTGCCCGGCCAGGTGCACCGCGTCTTCGGCGTCGAGGCGGCCGACACCGGACTGACCGCCGACCAGGTGCGGCGCCGCCAGGCCGAGCCGCTCACACTCGACGAACTGCGGACCGCACTGGACCGGATCTGCGGCAGCGACTTCGGCGTCCACGAGCCGTTGTGGCTCTCCCGGGCGAGCAACAGCAGCAGGTACGCGCAGCGGTACCGCGACGGCAGGGTGCTCGTCGGCGACGCCGCCCACGTGCACCTGCCGGCCGGCGGCCAGGGACTGAACGTCGGGCTGCAGGACGCCGTCAACCTGTCCTGGAAGCTCGCCGCGGAGATACACGGCTGGGCGCCGGACCGGCTGGTGGACGGACCGGCGGCCTACGAAGCCGAACGACGCCGGGTCGCTGAGGGCCTGCTGGCCGACACCCTGGCCCAGGACGCGCTGATGCACACCTTCAGCCCCTCCGGACAGGCGCTGCGCGAGATGTTCCGCGGCTTCATCGACCAGGGCGGCGAGGTCGCCGGGAAGCTGTCCGGCTGGCTCTCCGGCCTCGGGGTCGACTACCCGCAGCCCGAAGGGACCCACGCACTGGCCGGGGCGAAGGCACCGGACCGGGTCCTCGCCGGGGACGGACTGCTGCGCGCACTGCGCCCCGACCGGTTCCTGCTGCTGGACTTCAGCCCGGACGGCGCATACTCGGATCTCGGCTCCACCCGGGTCGAGGTGCGCACCGCCCGGCGGCACACCGGGGCGTGGGCGACGGTCCGCGCGGCGCTGGTCCGCCCGGACGGGCACGTCGCGCACGCCGTCGACTCGGCCGGTCCGGCCGCCACGGCCGAACTCGCCGAGGCGATCACGGCCTGGACCGAACCCGACCGTCCGGCAACAGGAGCACACACCCGATGACGGCGGAAGGCAGCAACCCCAGAGTGGAACCGAACCAGGAACAGGGCGCGGATCAGCAGGGCGCGGATCAGAACAGACAGCAGGGCGCGGATCAGGACTACGTCGACCGGCTCATCGAGGTCGTCGCCCGCAGCCACGACCCGGCCGTGACCGAGGCCAAGGCCCTGGCCTACCGGCTCCGCCGGCTCGCGCACCGGCTGGAGACCGACATCAAGCGGGAGCTCACCCGCAGGGCGTGGAACTGTGGGAACTGGAACTGCTGGGCTGTCTGATCCGCACCGAACCGGACCACCGGCTCTCCGCGGGGCAGCTCATGACCCAGTTGCAGCTGACCTCCGGCGCGATCACCAACCGGGTCGCCGGACTGGAGCGGAACGGCCTGGTCACCCGGGAGGTGGACCCGAAGGACCGGCGCTCGGTGCTGGTCACCCTCACCCCGGCCGGGGCCCGGCGCGCCCACGAGGTGTTCGCCACCAAGACCAGCACCGAGTACGCCCTGCTCGCCCCGCTCTCCCCGGCCGCGCAGCGCCGGATCAACAACGAGCTGCGCGCCCTGCTGATCTCGCTCGAAGGCCCGGCCTGACCGCACCCGCGCCCGGCGCACCGGCCGCCGGGCCGGAACAGGCACCCGCAGGTGGACTGCGGCAGACTGGTGCCGTGGCCGCCTGCCCGGGGCCTGCCCGTGGCGACGCACGGACACTGACGGTCAGCCCGCTCGCAGCGGACCCCGTGGAGCGATGTCGGAGGTCAGGTGTTCGCCCGGTTCCGTCTGCCGCTGCTGCTGGTGGTGCTGGCACTGTGCTACGGGACGGTCGGGTACTGGCTCATCGAGGGCCAGAACCTGCTCGACGCCTTCTACACCACCGTCCTGACCCTGAGCACCGTGGGCGCGACCAACGGGCCCGCGCTCGGTGTCGCCGGAAAGCTGTTCACCGTCTCACTGATCCTCTTCGGTGTGGCGACCCTGTTCGCCGCGATCGGTGTGGGCACCGAGGTGCTGAGCTCGGGCGAACTGGGACGATGGCTGCGGAGGAAGCGGATGAGCAGGCGCACCGAACAGCTCAGCGACCACTATGTGATCTGCGGCTACGGCCGGGTCGGCCGCGCGGTGACCGAGGAGCTGAGCCGCCATCACTGCCCCGTCCTGGTCATCGAGTCCAAACCCGAGCTGCAACTGCTGCTGGAGGAGCACGGCATCCCCTACATCACCGGTGACCCGGCCGATGAGACGGTGCTGCGGCAGGCCGGCATCGACCGGGCCACGGCCTGGTGTGCGCGGTCGACTCCGACGCGGCCAATGTCTTCATCACCCTCACCGCCCGCGCCGTCAACTCCCGGCTGCGGATCGTCGCCCGCGCGGCCGAACACCGCTCCGTCGACAAGCTCCGGCGCGCCGGGGCCGACGAGGTGCTCTCCCCCTACGGGCTCAGCGGGCGGCGGATGGCCTTGCTGGCGCTGCAACCCCGTGCTGGAGGTCCTCGACCTGCTCGACCTCGGGGCGGACGCCCGGCTCGAAGAGGTGGCCGTGCAGCCGCTGACGCCGCTGCACGGACTGACCATCGCCGAGGCGCAGACCCGCTACGCCGGGGTGGCCATCCTCGCCGTGCGCCAGCCCAGCGGCAACCTCACCACCAGTCCGGCCCAGGAGCTGCGCCTGGGCACCGGAGACCTGGTCATCGCACTCGGACCGGTCGCCATCCTGGAGCGCATGACGAACTGACACCGCCTCCTCGGCACAGACCGGCCCGGCACGCGTCACAGTCGGCCCGCGTCACAGCCGGGTCGCGTCACAGCCGGGTCGCGGTCCGGACGAGGTCGGCGACGGCCCTGGACCGGCTCTGCGGCGGCCAGGCGATCACGGTGGTGACCGGCGGCGCGTCCAGCACCGGCACCGCGGCGAGGTCGGCGGGCAGCTGGTCCCGGCAGGACTCCGGCGAGACCGCGCAGGCCCGGCCGAGCGCGACCAGTTGCAGCAGCTGGGCATGGTCGCGGACCCGCGGGCCGGGGCCGGGCGGGTAGCTGCCGTCGGAATCCGGCCAGCGCGGCAGCGGCAGGCCCGGCAGCCCGGTGATGTCGGCCAGGTACACATGGGGCCGGGCGGTGAGCGGGTGCCCGGCCGGCAGCACCACGACCTGGCCCTCCGTGCTGAGCTCCTCGGTGTGGAACCCGGCCGCCGAGTCGAACGGCCGGTGCAGCAGTGCCACATCCGCCCGGCCGCGCAGCAGCCGCTCCTGCTCGGCCGGGCCGCACAGGATGACGTCGACGGGGACCGCGCCGGGTTCGGCGGCGTAGGCGTCGAGCAGTTTCGCCAGCAGTTCCCTGGACGCGCTGGCCTTGGTGACAAGCACCAGGTCCGGACGGCCGGTCGAGGAGCGGGCGGCGCGGCGGGTCCGCCGCTCGGCGGCGTCGACCGCGTCCACCGCGGCCCGGCCCTCGGCCAGCAGCACCGTGCCGGCCGTGGTCAGCGTGACGGTACGGCTGGTCCGGTCGAGCAGCACCGCCCGAGCCGGCGTTCGAGCTGCTGGATCGCCCGGGACAGCGGCGGCTGCGCGATCCCGAGCCGCTGTGCGGCACGCCCGAAGTGCAACTCCTCAGCGACAGCGATGAAATACCGCAGTTCCCGGGTCTCCATACGGCCACGGTACTCCAGATCAATACCTGGACGGTATCGTTGCGCACCCTATCGGTGTTGGACCCCGCCGGGGCCAGAGGCAGCATGGTCCTCATGAGCGAACAGACAACTGCGCTGGTCACCGCGCGAACAAGGGAATCGGCTACGAGATCGCGGCGGGCCTCGGCGCCCTCGGCTGGCGTGTCGGTGTCGGTGCCCGCGACGGCCGGCGCCGTGAGGCAGCGGTGGAGCGACTGCGCGCGGCCGGCGTCGACGCGTTCGGCGTACCGCTGGACGTGACCGACGACGCGAGCGTGACCGCCGCCGCACGGCTGGTCGAGGAGCAGGCCGGGCGCCTCGATGTGCTGGTCAACAACGCCGGCATCGCCGGCGGCATGCCGCAGCAGCCCACCCAGGTCGATCCGCCACCATCCGGACGGTCGTGGAGACCAATGTGATCGGCGTCATCCGCGTCACCAACGCGATGCTGCCGCTGCTGCGCCGCTCCGCCGCGCCGCGGATCGTGAACATGTCCAGCAGCGTCGGCTCCCTCACCCGGCAGTCAGGGGCCGCTCCTGAGCAGACGGCAGGTCCGGTGGCCGTGGCATACGCGCCGTCGAAGACCTTCCTGAACGCCGTCACCGTCCAGTACGCCCGGGAGCTGAGCGGCAGCAACATCCTGATCAACGCCGGCTGCCCGGCTATGTCGCGACCGACCTCAACAACTTCCACGGCGTGCGCACCCCGGAACAGGGCGCGGCAATCGCCATCCGGCTCGCGACCCTGCCCGACGACGGCCCGACCGGCCAGTTCTTCGAGGACGCCGGCCCCGTGCCCTGGTAGCAACGCCGGTGAGCGGCGGGGCGGCTGCGCCCCGCTCCCCGCTGCCGCGCACCCCGGCTGGCGCGCACCCGGCTCAGAGGGTGTAGTGCGGCGCCGCCTCCGCCACCGCGGGCGTGGCCAGCGTGGCGGCACCGGCCACGGCCGCACCGGCGCCGGCCAGTGCTGTGATCGCGCTCCTGCGCCGGATGTCCGCTCGGCGTGGGGCTTCCGTCATGTCAGCACTCCTTGCACTCGATGACCCGCGATCAGCGTGCGACGCATGGTCAGGTGGCTTGGCCGGTCCGGGCGGCAGCGCCTCGACCGCGCCCCGACCGCACCCGGCAGGCCCGAACTGCGGGCCGCCGGAGCCGAGTTCGAGGGGTGGACCCAGGTGCGGCCGCACAGCGGCCGGTCCGCGCGTGGCAGCAGGCCCTGTTGTGGCATGTTCTACGCGCTCACGCCCACGCAGTCCCCGTCGTTGGGCCGAATGGCGGCGGCGCTCACCCGTACGGGAACGCGGCCGGTGACGACGGACGGGCAGGCGTCAGTCGGACCCGCCGACGCGGGCCAGTTCCTGGCGGACCGCGCCCTCCTTGGGGTGCTTCAACGCGGTCATCAGCGCCAGCGACTCCCTCAGGTACCGGCGGGCCTGCCGCGGCAGCTGCCTGGCCGTGTAGGCGCGGGCAAGCAGCCAGGCGATCTCCGCCCAGTGCTGGTGGTCGCCCAGTTCCTCGGCCAGTTCGAGGCCGGTCAGCAGGTGTTCGACGGCCGGTCCGGTCCGGCCGAGCTCCAGCTCGGCCCCGCCCAGGCTGTGCCAGGCGGCCAGTTCCACATGGCGCAGCCCGGCGGCCCGCGCCAGCTCCAGACTCTCCCGGAAGCACGGGACGGCCGCCTCGACGTCGCCCGACTGCTGCAACGCCAGCCCGAGGTGGTCTAGCGCCGAGGCGCGCCGAACGCGTCACCCCGGCCGCGGTGCACCGCGAGGATGCTCCGGTGCAGCCCGACGGCGGTGTCCAGCTCGCCGAGCGCCTGGTGGGTCCGCGCCAGGATGTCCATCACCACCGCGGCGCCGCTCGTCGCCCAGCTCCCGGTACGCCGACGCCCTGCCGGGCGGCGGACAGCGCCGCCCGAAGTCGCCGGAGCGGCGGTAGGCGCTGGCCAGACCCATCAGCGCGCGGGCGGCACCGTCGGCGTCGCCGATCCGCCCGGCGCTGGTGCGGGCCGCGAGATGGGTGGTGATCATCTCGCTCCAGAGCATCCGCTGCTCGAAGTAGGCCATCAGCAGCGTGCCGAGCAGCCAGGCGGGGCGGTCCAGGCCCGCCGCGGAGGCCTGCTGCACCACCGCCACCAGGCCGGACCGCTCCGCGTCGCACCACTCCAGGGCCTGCTGCGGGCTGCCGAACTCCGGCGGCGGCACCGGTCCGTCAGCGGGTCCAGCGGGAAGCGGAACAGGTAGGGGCGAAGACCGCGGAGGCGGCGTCCGCCGCGTGCAGGCACCACTCGACGGGCGCTCCAGCGCCGCCCGGCGCTCCTCCGGGCGCAGGCCAAGGGCCGCGCGCTCGGCCGAGTACACCCGGATCAGGTCGTGCATGTGATAGCGCCGGTGTTCGGCGGACTGGATCAGGTTCATGTCCACCAGGCGTTCGAGCTCGCTCTCGGCCTGCCGCACCGGGACGCCGAACAGGGCGGCCGCGGCGGGCAGCGCGATCTCCGGGCCCGGCCACAGGCCGAGCAGCTGGAAGGCCCGGGCCGCGCCGAGTTCGATGCCGGACTCGTCGTCGACCAGGGTGGCGTAGCTGGTCTCGAAGCAGGCCCGGGCCGCCAGGTCGTCGACGGCGAGTTCGTCGTCGAGCAACCGGGAGCGGTGCACCAGCCGGTCCGCGAGCTCCCTGACCGTCCAGGACGGGCGCGAGGCGAGCCGGGAGCCGACGATGCGCAGGGCCAGCGGCAGGCCCGCGCAGAGGTCGACAAGTTCCGCCGCCGCCTCCGGCTCCCGGGCGACCCGGTCGGTTCCCGCGATCCGGGACAGCAGCAGATGGGAGTCCGCCCGGTGCAGCACATCCAGTTCGACCCGGTGCGCGGCCTCCAGACCGGCCAGCCGGTTGCGGCTGGTGACCAGCGCCGCGCAGCCGGCGCTGCCCGGCAGCAGCGGCCTGACCTGCGCGGCGTCCCGGGCGTTGTCCAGCACGAACAGGTAGCGGCCCTGGGCGGCCAGGCTGCGCAGCAGGGCCGACCGCGTCTCCGTGTCGCCGGGGACGGCGGCCGGGTCGGCGCCGAGGCCGAGCAGCAGCCGGTGCAGCGCGGTGTCGACGTCCAGGAAGTCGGCGTCGGCGCCCCGCAGATCGAGATAGAGCGCCCCGTCCGGATAGGCCGGGGCGACCCGGTGACCGGCCCGGACCACCAGCGCGGTCTTCCCCAGGCCGCCCATGCCGATGACGGCCACCACCGGCGTGGCGAACCGGTCCACCGCGGTGAGTTCCGCGGCCAGCGCCTCCAGCTGCTCCTCGCGGCCGACCAGGTCCCCCACGCTGCGCGGCAGCTGGGCCGGGCGCGGCGCCCCGGCGCCGGGCCGTACCGGCGGCGCGGCGGGCGGGGCAGACGCCGCGGGCGCGGCTGCGGGCGGGGGTGCGGGTGCGGGCGGGGCCACGTCGCCGGTCAGCAGCAGCCGGTGCAGCTCCTGCAACGGCGCGGAGGGCTCCACCCCCAGCTCCTCGACCAGGGTGCTCCGCAGTGTCATAAAGGCGTCCAGCGCCTCGGCCTGCCGCCCGGAGCGGGACAGGGCGAGCATCAGCTGCCCGTGCAGGGCCTCGCGCAGCGGATGCGCGTCCGCCATGGCCCGGAGCTCCACCACCAGTTCCCGGTGCCGCCCCAGCCGCAGTTCCGCCTCGATCCGGCCCTCCAGGGCCTGGAGCCTGGTCTCCTGGAGACCGTGCAGCCGGCTGCGGACGGCCAGCCCGTGCACCTCGTCCGCCAGCGGATCGGCCCGCCACAGGGACAGTGCCGAGGCCAGCACGTCGGCGGCGGCCGCCATGTCCCCGACCGCAGGGCCACCCGGCCCTTGCGGCAGCCCTCCAGGAACAGCCGTTCGTCGAGTTCGCCCTCGTGCACCTGGACCAGGTATCCCGGGGCCACCGTGCGGATCCGCCCGGCCGCCTGCGGGCCGAGCTGGGCGCGCAGTCTGGACACATGATTGCGCAGCGACGCGGCCAGCGACGCCGGACGCTCCAGCCCCCACAGCGCCTCGGCCAGCTGCTCCCGGGAGACCACCGTGTTGGGGTGCAGCAGCAGCACCGCCAGCAGGGTCCGCGGCAGCCCGGCGGGCAGTTCCACCCGGCCCTGATCGGTGTCCACGGTCACCGGTCCGAGCAGATTGAACCGCACCGGGCACCTCCTCATCGTCCGGGCCCCGCCCCGGAGCCGCAGCGGTGATCGTACGCGCACGCCGAGGAGAGGGTGCGGCGGCCGGGGGTCGCCGACGCCGGCCGGTCCGGCGGCCGTCGTCGCAGGTGGGGTCCGCGGGCGCGGGACTGCCCGGGCCCGCCCGAGGTGTTCAGGGGGTGAGCACGATCTTGCCGGTGACCGTGCCGGACTCCGCCAGCCGCAGCGCCTCGGCGGCGCTGGCGAGCGGCAGCTGCGCGCCGATGAGCGCGGTGACCTCACCGCGCCGGACGGCGGCGAGGACCTCGCCGAGGTCGGCGTGCAGCCGGGCGCGGAACCGGCTCTGCTGGAGCGCCTTGCCGGCCCAGATGTTGTAGAAGCAGGCCCGGCGGCCGTTGGGCAGCGCGTTCCAGAGCCAGGTACGGGCGAGGATCTTGAGAACCGGCAGCTGCTTGGAGCCGGTGTCGTCGCGGGTGGAGGCGCTGCCGTAGGCGACCAGGGTGCCGCCGGGGGCGAGCAGCTGCCAGGAGTCGATGACGCTGCGCCCGCCGACGTGGTCGAACACCGCGTCCACCCCGCCGGGGGCCAGCTCGCGGACCCGGCCCGGGACGTTCCCGGTGCGGTAGTCGAGCGGGGTGACCCCCAGCTCCCGCAGGGCGTCGTGGTGCCGGGGTGAGGCCGTGCCGATCACCGCCACTCCGGCCGCGAGCGCGAGCTGCGCCAGCACGGATCCGACTCCGCCGCCGGCGCCGTGCACCAGGACGGTCTGACCGGCGCGCACCCGGGCCCGGCGGTGCAGCATCTGCCAGGCGGTGATCCCGTTGACCACGACCGCCTCGGCCTGGGCCGCGGTCACGCCGTCGGGGACCGCGACCGCGTCCCGGGCGTCGGCGAGCACATGACTTGCCCAGCCGCCGACCTTGGTCAGCACCGCCACCCGCTGTCCGGCCAGGGCCGCGTCCGACGCCGGGCCGGTCGACTGCACCCGGCCCCCAGGTCGTAGCCGGGCACGAACGGAACGGCGGCTGGTCGTAGTAGCGCCCGCGGCGCATCTGCTGCTCGGCGAAGGAGACGCCGGTCGCCTCCATCGCGATCACCACCTGCCCCGGGCCGGCCTGGGGCACGGGTGCATGCCGGACCTGGAGGCCCTCCGGTTCCACGATGCCCGGCAGAACCACCTGGACGAGAGAGTGGTCGGTCATGACCGCCGCCTTTCAGTAGATGCTCTTGCTTTCGTTAGAAGTTGTAACATATCTCGGCAGTGATGGGCAATCGTGTTAGTGATACCTTCTAACTGAGGTGGGAGAAGACCCTCGGGAAGACCCTCGGAGAAGACGGAGCAGGTCGTGAACGAGTCGGAGACGGCGACACCAGGCAGCGCTACCGCACCCAGGTGCGGGAGGAGATCAAGCGGCACGCCTGGGAGCAGATCGCCGCAGCCGGGGCCTCGGCCCTGTCCCTGAACGCCATCGCCAAGCAGATGGGCATGAGCGGGCCGGCCCTCTACCGCTACTTCGCCAACCGCGACGAACTGATCAGCGAGCTGATCAGGGACGCCTACCGCAGCCTGGCCGACGCCTTCCGCGCGCGGACCGAGGCCGACGCCGGCCTCCACGGCCTGGCGCAGACCCTCCGCGACTGGGCCCTGGCGGACCCGCACCGCTATTTCCTGATCTACGGCACGCCCGTGCCCGGCTACCAGGCTCCGCCCGACACCACCCGGACCGCTCGCGAGATCATGGCCGTCCTGCTCGGCGCGTGCACCGCCGCGGAGCTCCCCGATACGCCGCCGTCAGCGCTCACCGCACATCTGGACGACACCGGGACTGGGCGGGAGGGCAGCCGGCCGACCCGGCGGGGCTGCAACGCGCGCTCACCTTCTGGACCCGCCTGCACGGCGTGCTCTCACTGGAGCTCGCGGGCCACTTCACCGGCATGGATTCGATCCGGCCGAGCTCTACCTCGGCGAGGTGGCGGCGATCGCCGGCCGCTGACCGCGGCGCGGCCGCGCGGCGCTCCCGTCCGGTCCGGTCCGGACCGGTCCGGACCGGACCGGACCGGACCGGACGGGGCGGGGGACGAACCGGACCGGTCAGCCGGTCGTGGCGGCGAAGGCACCGCGGTCGCCGAACACCAGCCGGACGAAGTTCTCGCTGATCCGGCGGTGTCCGCGGGTCGGGGTGCAGCCCGTCGGGCAGGGGGATCTCGGCGTAGTCCTGCTCGCCGTAGAGGGCACGACCGTCGAGGTAGTGCAGGTTCGGGTCGTCAGCCGCCCGCTGTTCGACGATCCGGGCGAGCTCGTCCCGGATGACATTGAGCGTCAGCCGCCCGGCAGCGCGTTCCGCCGGGTCACCGGTGGCCCTGAAACGCACGGTCCCGCCGCCGAAGTCGGGCATGAGCGGGCCGGGGGTGTCCTCCTGGACCGGGCACAGCACGGGCGAGACGACCAGCAGCGGCGTGGCCGGATGTCCTCGCGGACGGTGTCGAGAAAACCGTGCGCCGCGGCGGTGAACGCACGCAGGCGCATCACATCGGCGTTGACGATATTGATGCCGATCTTGAGGCTGATCAGGTCCGCCGGGGCATCCCGCATCGCGCGGGCGGTGAACGGGTCGAGCAGCGCGCCGCCGCCGAACCCCAGATTGACCAGTTCCACTCCGCCCGGCCGCGGCCAGGGCCGGCCAGATGGCGCTCGGGTGGGCCGCGTTGGAGCCGTGGCTGATGGAACTGCCGTGGTGCAGCCACACCCTGCGCCCGTTGTCCGGCGCGGTTCGAGCGCGGCATCGGTGCGCAACGCGATCAGCTCGGTGATCTCCGTGTGCGGAAGCCAGATCTCGATGTCCTTGGCGCCCGCCGGCAGCCCGGTGAAACGGGCGGTACCGGCCGGCCCCTCGGTCAGTTCGGCGGCACCGGTGACCATGTCGGTGACCGTGCGGAGATTGCCGCCGGCCACGGTGGCCTGGGCGGCCAGACGGCCGTCGACCAGCAGGTCGTAGACGCCGCCGGCCGGCGCGGGCAGACCCCGGTACCCGCTTGGGGGCAGGGTGTCCAGCTCGATGGGGTCGCCCGGGTCCGGAAGACCAGCCGCACGCCGGAGGGCTGGGCCTCGGCCATGGTCAGTTGCGCGTCCGGGATCTGCTTGCGGGCCCAGGCGGGCAGGCGGTGCGGCAGCAGGCCGTGCGCGGTCGGCTCCAGGTCGAGGAACCCGCGCAGGAGCTCGGCGGTGACGGTGTGGTTATCCAGTCGTGCTCGTTGTTCATGATCCCAACCTGTTGCTCGAAGTTCTGAGGGCAGTGCGCGGGCACCGCGCCCGGAGCCGGGGAACGGCCCGGGGCGCGGGATTCCGGCCGGTCAGGAGGTGCCGCTGCGACGCAGCTGCGCGTCGAGCGAATCCACGATCCAGGCCCAGGAGTCCTCGGAGGCGACGGCGGTGTGGCTGAAACCTCCGGCCAGTTCCAGGCTGATGTAGCCGTGGAAGACGCTGCCCAGCATCCGGACCGCATGCGTCTGGTCCGGTTCGGCCAGGTCGTAGCCGCGCAGGAGCGCCCGCGTCATCTGCGCGTGCCGGACCCCGGCACTGGCGGCGGCCGTTTCCGGGTCGAGCCTGAGCCGGGCCGCGTCGTAGCGGCCGGGGTGCTCGCGTGCGTAGTCGCGGTAGGCCTGCGCGAAGGCGGCCAGGGCGTCCTTGCCGGCCCGCCCGGCGAGAGCGGCGGCCACCAGGTCGGCGAGCTCCTCCAGCGCGAGCAGGGCGATCCTGGTCTTGAGCTCCTGCGAGTTCTTCAGATGCGCGTACAGGCTCGCGACCTTGACGTGGAACCGCCGGGGCGAGCGCCGAGAGTGTCACCTGCTCGAAGCCGGCTTCGTCGGCCAGCTCCGCCCCCGCCTGCGTCAGTCGTTCCGGGGTCAGCCCTACGCGAACCATAGCCTTCCTCCCTTTCGGCTATACCTACTATGCTCTTGCCTAATACCTTTAGGCAAATCCAATAAGGCAGGTCGAGCGGGGCGGGTCGAGCGGGGCGGGTAGCGGCCGCCGGCCGGGTTGTCGCCCAGGGCCGGGCCGGTACCGGCGAGCGGCAGGCGGAACCGTCCCATCGGCGGGGCCGCCGCACCGCCTGCCCGGCGGCGGTCGCCGGGCAGGCGGTGCGGGCGGTGCAGGCGGTGCGGGCGGTGCAGGCGGTGCGGGCGGCGGTTCGGGCGGTGGTTCGGGCGGTGGTTCAGAAGGCGCCGAGGCCGTCGGGGGTGCCGTTCCCGGTCGGGGCGTCGTAGCCCTTCACCGCGGTGCACAGATACCCGCCGCCGCAGTAGCCGTTGCTTCCGGCGGTGACGTCGTAGAGCTCCTTGGTGCGGGCGTAGAGGTATGCGGCGCTGGGCAGCTTGCCGGGGTTGCCGGCCAGGGCTATGACGCCCGCGACGAGGGGCGTCGACGCGCTGGTGCCACCGACCTCCAGCCAGCCCCCGTCGGCGGTCGAGTAGACGGCCAAGCCGGTGGCCGGGTCGGCAACGGCGGAGACGTCGGCGACCGTGCGTCCGGGGCAGTCGGTGTCGTGCTGCCAGGCCGGCTTGGCAATCCAGGCCGAGCAGCCGCTCCCGGCGCCGGACCACGCGGTCTCGCTCCAGCCGCGCGCGGTCTTCGACCTGGTCAGCGAGGTACCGCCGACGGCTATCACGCCGGTGTAGACCGCGGGCGCCGAGGGCGGCATATAGCCGGCGTCGCCCGAGGAGGCCACATAGGCAACGCCGGAGTGCCGGTAGTCCTTCGCGTAGGCGGTGACCCCGTTGCCCTCCTCGAAGCCGTAGCTGTTGGACACCTCGGTCGCCCCGAGCGAGGGCGCCACCGCGGCCGCCGCGCCCAGGTCGCCATCCGTCTGGTCGTCGCCTCGACCAGCAGGATCCGGCAGTCCGGGCAGATCGCCGAGGCCATGTCCAGATCCAGCGAGGTCTCGGTCTCCCAGCCGGCCTGTGTCTGCTGGCCGGCGCGGCGGCAGCGGCGAGGCCTTGCCCGCTGGTTGACCTCGCGGAAGCAGCCGTTGGCGGTGGTGCAGGCCGGCAGCCCGTAGGTGGTGCGGTAGGCGGCAAGGTCGGCCGCGGCCGTCGGGTCGCCGAACGCGTCGATCAGCGCGATGGTCTGACCCTTGCGCCGGTGGCCGGCAGCCGGTAGGCGGCACGCAGGTCCGCAGGTCCGAAGCCGGTCGGCAGCGCCTTGGCCGCCGCGTTCCGCCCGGCGGCGGGGCCGCGGACGCCGAGGCCGCCGTGCACATCGCTGCGGACCACGGCCAGGCAGCGCGCCTCACCCAGCGGCACGGAGCCGCAGGCGTCGTGCGTCGCCACGGCGGGGTCAGGGTCGCGGTCGCCGTCGCCTTCCCGGCAGCAGGGGGCGTGGTTCCGGCCTGCGCGCTGCCGCCGAGGGCAGCATCAGCGCGACGGCCAGCGCGCCCAGTCCGGCGGTGCTGCGGACAGCCCTGAAGGCAGGTGAAAGCCGCATGGTCAGGCCCCCTTGACGATCTCGTAGGCGTGGTTGACGGTCTGCTCGATCGAGCCGCCCGCGCATCGGTGGCGGTGATCCGGATCGAGGGGAAGCTCCCGGCGTCCGCGCCGGGTTGGTCCAGCCTGCGATCCAGTTCCCGGACGACGCGGCACCGTGCGGCTGAGCCGCGCGGTCTGCCAGGTGGCGCCGCCGTCGAAGGAGACCTGGACGGTGGCCGAGGTGATGGCCGCGTGCGATCCGGTGCCGTTGTAGGAGACGTGGCCGATGTTCAGCTCCATCGTCTCGCGCCCGGGGCGGCCGTGTTGTCCTCACTGACCGCGAGCTGACTGCTGAGGTCCAGCACCGGCAGCACCAGGCACGGGGTGGTCCCGCTCTGGCCGGGGCAGTTGCCCAGCGGGGTGAGCGCCGCACCGGACTCCGCGGCGGCCGTGGTGGAGAAGACCAGCGTGGTGTCGGCGGAGGTGGACTGGCTGAGCTGCGGCATGGCGGCGCTGGTGTCGTACACCACCTTGTACTGCGCGCCGTCGGCGGGCGCGTTGCTGAGCGAGAAGCCGGAGTTGCCCGGTGTCGTCCCGAGCAGGGTCCCGTTCTGGTAGGTGCTCATGGTGGAGTTCAGCTGGAAAGGCGTCCCGTCGGCCTGATAGCCGGGCGATCCCTGCTGGCCGGGGGTGCTGTCGTCGAAGTCGTTGAAGTTCAGCTGGAGATCAGCACCGGCGACGCAGGCCTGGCAGTCGTTGGCGCCGACGGCGTCCGGCAGGATCGTGTGCCGGCCGACGCCGGGCGCCAGCGGCCCCCGGCCCCAGTCGATCGAGGAGGTGCTCCCGGCCTTGAGCTCGACCGGATCGTCGGCGTAGAAGATGCCGGATCCCTGAACGGCCTGCTGGAGCCACGCGGTGTGCGGCACCGCACTGAGGTACTCGGTGACATCGGCCGGCATGGACTGCGGAAGCAGCGCGGAGGCGCCCAGCGGCCCCGGATCCGCGTAGTCGTAGGGCATGTCGTACAGCGCGCCCTGCTTGGGAGCGGCCGGATCCGCGTAGTAGTGATTATGCTCCGTCGCGAGCTGCGCCGCGGTCACCCGGAAGGCCGAGACCTCGGGACGTCCGTGGCGTTGAAGACCGTGTCGTAGCGGTAGGCCCCTTGGCGCCGCCGCCGATCCACTGCACCTCGGAGCTGAGCGTGCCGACCTTGGCGGCCGGCTGGGCGTTCATCGCGAAGGGGACGCTGCCCAGCACCGTGAAGTCGAAGCCGGTGGCGTTGTCCACGGGGTCGGCCGGGTTCGGCGACTCCGCGTCGGTGCGGAACCAGCCCACATTGACCAGCTCCGGAGTGGCGGGCAGCGGGGTGGCGACCCGGACCGGCACCGCTGTCCGGCCGTTGAGGACCACATCCGGCACAGTGCCGGTCGCCGGCACGGTGAAGTCCGTCCTGGTGACCGCGTAGGCGGAGGTGACATTGCCTTCGGCGTCAAATGTCTCGTCGCTGAAGTCGATGCTGTAGTGGCCCGCGGGCACCGCGACCCGGTCACTCCCCCGTTGACCGGGATCAGGTTCAGGAACTTCTGGCTGGAGTCGGTGTTCATCAGCATCGCCACGCCGTTGGCGGGACGGCCGGACCGGTCCGTCACGTCCACCTGAAGGATCCGCTGCGGGTAGCCCGCCGCCGCGGTCACCGGCGCCTGGCTGTGGCTGCCGGGTGCGGCCGGGATGCCGGTGAGGTGCGGCACGGTGGTGCCGGGGCGGCGGCCGGCCCGGACATCGGCCCCGATGGCCTGGCGCAGCGCGGCCACCAGTCGGGTGGGCGATTCGGCGCCGTCCCGCGCCGCGCAGGGGACTTGGCGGCGGCCTTGCTCTGGGCGCGCAGCAGCGCCGTGACATCGAAGAGCGAAGGGCTGAGCGCGGTGCCGAGGAAGGGCTCGGCCAGGGCAGGCACGACGTGGTAGTCGCCCTGCGCGTCCGGTAGCTCTGGAACACCCCGTCGCCGGGGACCGCTGGGTCGATGGCATAGCTGGTCCGCCCCGCAGCGGTGGTGACGATCACCGGTCACCGGTCACCAGAGTGACGCTCCGCGTGGTCGCACCGCCGCTGCCGCCCGCCGCCGACGTCGGAGTCGCCGACGTCGAGTCGGCTGTCAGCGCCGACGCCGCCGGGGCCGCGGCGGCTCCGGTGACCCCCAGCGCCGCCACCAGGACGGCCGCCAGGGGCCGGAGCCGGAGCCCGCCGCGGGCACCGCCTCCGCCTGTGGTCTGCTTCAAAATCTTCTCCCACCATCGTTGTCGACTGTCAATCAATAAAACGCGTCGGGAGAACCGTTCTGTTGCTGGAGTTGCGAAAGTCGACAGCAGTGGCGGCCCTCCGGCTCCAAAGGTGCAGGTCATCGACCTGGCCGGAAATCGGAAGGCCAACTCCCTCGCTGACAACTGAAATGATCATCCGTTATACAAAGCATCCGGCCTCCCCGGACCGGGTCGAACCGCCGAACCGCCCAGTGCCGAGTTCGCCGCCCGGACCCCGCCCCGCGGCCTCCGCCTCAGTGACCCGGATCACCCGCATGCGGTCCCGGCGTGACCGAGGACGGCCGCGAACAGGCCTGGCACCACGGGATCGGCCGACGGGTGGTGGCCGGCCGTGGCCGGATCCGGCCGCGGCTCACCTCGGCGGCAGCAGACCAGGCCGTTGACCTGCACCTGACCGCCCCGGGCGGTGCCGTGGGAAGCAGGTACGCAAGGCAGTCGTGTGCCGACTCCGGACAGCGGGGTCCCGATCTCTGCAATGCTGAGTGCCGTCTGTCCACCAGAGCACAGTGTTTGAACTGGAGATGTACGTGTACCGACGTAGTACCCGCACCACCCGGGCGACCGTGGTCGGAGCTGCGATCGCGGGCGCACTTGCCTCGATCATGGCGACCGGAGCACCGGCGAACGCGACCACCGTCAAGACGCCCTCGACCACGGCTCCGGCGCCCGCCCCCAACCTGACCGCGCTGCGTACGGCATTGCAGGCCGTTGTCACGGCCGGTGCGCCGGGCGTATTCGCCAGGTGCAGGACGGATTCGGCAAGAAGAGCTACACCGTGAGCGTGGGCTCCGGCGACATAGCCACGAAGACCGCGGTCAACCCCAGCGGCGAGTTCCGCGTGGGCAGCATCACCAAGGACTTCACCGCGGTGATCGTCCTCCAGCTGGTCCAGACGAAGAAGGTCAGCCTCGACGCCCTGGCCAGCGCCTACCTGCCGGCCGGCACGCTGCCGAAGGGCTCGCCCATCACCGTCCGGGAGCTGCTGAACCACACCAGCGGCCTCTACTACACCAACGACCTGCTGACCGGCGACACCGTCACCGGCTACCAGGGCTTCCGCTACAAGACCTACACGCCGCAGTCGCTGGTCGCGGACGCGGTCAAGCACGGGCAGCAGTTCACGCCCGGCAGCGAGTACCAGTACTCCAACACCAACTTCGTGGTGCTGGGCATGCTGATCGAGCATGTGACCGGGCTCCCCTACGCGACGGTGCTGAAGCAGCACCTGATCACCCCGCTGCACCTGACCAACACCTACTTCGTGGACCCGCAGATCGGGATCCCCGGGTGCACTCCATCGGTTACCTCACCCAGGACAACCCGGCTGCCGCTGTTCGACGCGACCAACCAGACCGCCTCCTGGCTCTGGAGCGCGGGCGCTGATCTCCAGCACCTCGGACCTGAACACCTACCTGCGTGATCTGACCACCGGCAAGCTGCTTCCCCCTGCCGAGATGGCCCAGATGGAGAACACCGAGTACGTCAACTCGACCACCCGCTACGGCCTGGCCTGCGCGAGTACGAACTCCCCTGCGGCGTCGACGTGTACGGCCACGACGGCATCATCGAGGGCTACCAGACGTACACCTACACGACCAAGGACGGCTCCCGCCAGGTCACCATCTCGGCGAACGCGTCCAACAACATGAACATCTACTCCGCCGAACTGCTGGCGATGACCCGGTGTTCTGCGGCACCCCGGCCAGCCCGGCGGCCAAGAAGGTCGGTCGCCAACGCGGTCAAGGTCGCCAAGGAGGAGGCCGCCGGCTAGCGGCAACGCGACCCACGGCCGGGCGGCACCAGGACATCGGCACACGGTGTCCCGGTGCCGCCCTTCCCTTTCCCGCCGGGCCGCCGGGCCGCCGGGCCGCCGGAAACCGCACCCGTGGCGGCCCGCCGGCCGCCCGGCCCCGTACGCCCGCCCATACCCGGGGCCGTGACCTCCGCATCCTGTGGCTTCTGCCACTACGAAGGCCCCACGGCGAGCGGCAGACTGCCCGTCAGAGAGCCTGGCACACACGGGAATCGGGGTGTGCCCGAGGCCGGTGATCCGACGGGGCACAGGGAGGACGGCACGATGAGCACGCAGCAGTACGACGGGATCGGTGAGGCGTACGAGGGCTTCAAGGCCCTGCCACTGGAGCGGTACGCGGTGGTGCCCGGCTTTCTGGCCATGGTCGGGGACGTGCGTGGCCGGTCGCTGCTCGACCTGGCCTGCGGCACCGGCTTCTACAGCCGGGAGTTCAAGCGGCGCGGCGCCGCGGACGTGCTCGGAATCGACATCTCCGGGGTGATGGTCGCCGCGGCGCAGGAGCTGGAGCAGCGCGATCCGCTGGGCGTCCGCTACCAGGTGGGCGATGTCTCCGAACTGCGGCCGCTCGGGCGGCACTACGACATCGCCCTGGCGGTGCAGCTGCTCGGCTACGCGCAGGACGTCGGCACCACCGAGCGGATGTGCCGCAACGCGCACCGGAGCCTGCGGCCCGGCGGCGAGTTGTTCGTACTCAACCAGTCGCCCGACTTCCGCTTCGACGGGCCGACCCCGGAGAAGTACGGCTTCCGCAGCGAGCTGACCGGCGAGGTGGCCGAGACCGGCCCGCAGGTGCGGATCACCGCGCTGCTGGACCCGCCGGTCTCCTTCGTCACCAACCGCCCGCGCCGCGAGGTCTACGAGAACTGTCTGCGGGCTGCCGGATTCAGCGGGGTGACCTGGTCCCGCTGACGGTGTCCGAGGCCGGCCTGCGTGCGTTCGGTGCGGACCACTGGGCGGACTACCACGCCAATCCCCCGCTGGAGATGCTGCGCTGCCGCGCCTGACGGACGCATGCCGCCGACGGGGGCCCGGCGTCCCGGCGCAGGTCCTGGCCAAAGGGGGCAGTGGAGGGTGAGCGGCAGGCCCGGGAACCGCACGCGCCCGGCCGTGTGCGGTTGCCGGGGCGCCGTGGGCGGACCAGGGTGGCGTCAGGCGCGCAGACCGCCCCGGCCGCCGGCGGACCCGGTCCGCCCGTACGCATCCCGGAGAGCACCGTGGAACTGTTTCCGCCCCTCCCGCTGGAATCCTGGCGCGACACCAAGGAGACCTGCACCGGTTCGCGCAGATCGTCGGCAAGGTCCGGCTCCTCGGCAGCCCCCGCCGCAACCACTGGTGGAACGTACCGTTCCATCTGACCGGGCAGGGCATCACCACCCGCCCGATCGGGCCCGCGCCGACGGTGACAGCGTCACCATCGACTTCGACCTGGTCGCGCACCGCCTGGTGCTGCGCACCCTGTCCGGCCGCGAGGTCTCCTTCCCGCTGGCCGGACACAGTGTGGCGCGGTTCTACCGGGACACGACGGCCGCGCTGGACTCGCTCGGCTTCGCGCTCGAACCGGCCCTGCCGCACCCGTTCGACCTGCCGGACGCCGGACGTCCCTTCGCCGAGGACGACGAGCACCACAGCTACGACCCGGAGGCGGTCGGCCGGTACTGGGTGATCCTCAGCCAGGTCGCGCTCCTGCTGGAGCGGTACGCCGCCGGATACTCCGGGAAGACCAGCCCGGTCCACCACTTCTGGCACACCTTCGACATCGCCGTCAGCCGCTTCTCCGACCGCGTGGTCGAACCCGCCCCGGCGTCGACCCGGTCACCCGGGAGGCCTACTCGCGCGAGGTGATCAGCGCCGGGTTCTGGTTCGGCGACGACAACGTGCCCGCCCCGGCCTTCTACTCCTACACCGCGCCCGAGCCCGCCGGCCTGGCCGAGCGCCCGCTGCGGCCCGCAGCCGCCGGCTGGAACCCCAGCCGGGGCCCACCTGGCAGTGCTGATGTACGAGGACGCCCGGGCGGCGGCGGACCCCTGGCAGACCGCGCTGGACTTCTTCGACAGCGCCTACCGGGCGGGCGCCGAGCTGGCCGGCTGGCCGGCCGACCGGGAGTGTCCCGGCGGCGTCACCGATCCCCGGCTGTCGCGGGCCGCCGGCGACTGACGCGGCACCCGCCGGTGGCGCACCCGGCCGAACCCGGGGAGCCTGGCCTGGAGCCCGGGGCACCCGGCCCGGCAGCGGACCGAGGACGCACACCCAGGAGGAGCACATGACCGACGAGCGGATACCCGGCATCGACCCGAGCGTCCCGCCCAGCGGTGACGGCTGCATGGAATGCCTGGCCGCCCAGGGCTGGTGGTTCCATCTGCGCCGCTGCGCCGCCTGCGGGCACATCGGCTGCTGCGACTCCTCGCCGGCCCAGCACGCGACCCGGCACGCCCAGGAGTCCGGCCATCCCTTTCTGACCAGCTTCGAACCCGGCGAGGACTGGTTCTGGAACATCAGCACCGACGAGTACTACGACGGCCCGGCGCTCGCCGCGCCGACCTCGCACCCGGTGTCCCAGCCCACCCCCGGCCCGGCCGGCCGGGTGCCCGCGGACTGGGAGCAGCAGCTGCACTAGCGGCCGGAGCCGTCCGCCGTTCGGCCCAGTCGCCCCCTCGACGCCCTCGCCCTCGACGCCGCCCTCGACGCCGTCGCGGGGCGGGTGCCGGTCAGGGCAGGGTGAGGATGCGGGGGCCGTCCTCGGTGATGGCGATGGTGTGCTCGATGTGGGCGGCGCGGCTGCCGTCGACCGTGCGCAGGGTCCATCCGTCGGGGTCGGCGCGGTACTCGTTGCGGCCTCCGGCCATCAACATGGGTTCGATGGCGAGGGCGAGTCCGTGGCGCAGCGGGAAGCCGCGGCCGGGCGGCCGTGGTTGGGGACGTGGGGGTCCTCGTGCATCTGGCGGCCGATGCCGTGGCCGCCGAAGTCGGTCGGCATGCCGCAGCCGGCGGCGCGGGCGACGGTGCTGATGGCGTGGGAGATGTCACCCATGCGGTGGCCGACGGTGGCGGCGGCGATGCCGGCGTCCAGGGCCTGCTGGGTGGCGGCGATGAGCTCCAGGTCGGCGGGGCGGGGGGTGCCGACGGTGAAGCTGATCGCGGCGTCACCGGTCCAGCCGTCCAGTTGGGCACCGCAGTCGATGCTGACCAGGTCGCCGTCGCGCAGCCGGTAGTCGTCGGGGATGCCGTGCACGACGGCGTCGTTGACAGAGGCGCAGATCACCCCCGGGAAGGGGGAGGGGGCGAAGGAGGGCTGGTAGCCCAGGAACGGAGAGCTCGCCCCGGCCTGGGCCAGGACGGTGCGGGCGGCTTCGTCCAGCTCGCGCAGGCTGACTCCCACGGCTGCCGCCCGGCGGGCGCCGGCGAGTGCCTGGGCCACCACGCGTCCGGCTTCCCGCATCGCCTCCAGCGCTGTGTCCGTCTTGATTTCCACCATGTTCCGCGACTCCTCACGATCCGATGCCACCCAATACTTATACCGGTATTAGTATCACGGGTATGGTGAGAGTTCCTTTGAGTCCGCAGGAGCGGCAGCGCGGAGAGCGGTTCGGGGCCCTGCTCCGCGAGGCCCGCGGCGAGCGCAGCATGGTGGACGTGGCGGCGGCGGCCGGGGTGTCCGCGGAGACACTCCGCAAGATCGAGACCGGCCGGGCCCGACCCCGGCCTTCTTCACCGTGGCGGCACTGGCCCACGCGCTGGGCCTGTCCCTGGACATGCTGGTCGCCGCCTGCGCGGAGGAAGCCGACGGGGGTGGTCAGGCCATGTCCGCGTGAGCCTCAGCCGGCCGGCTTCGCCCGCCTGCCCGCGGCGGCGGCGAGCAGGTCGGTCACCAGCGCGAGCGGCGGCCAGTCGAGGCGGCCGTGGCGGGCCACGGCGTACGCCCGCAGCTCGATGTCCGGGGCCGTCAGCGGCAGCAGCCGCACCTCGGCGAGCAGCGGGTAGCCGACCGGCAGCAGCCCCACACCCAGCCCTGCGGCGATCATCTCCTGCACCAGTTCGAGACTGTCGGCCTGGTGGGTGACCCGGGGGCGGAATCCGGCCATCGACGCCAGCGTGCGGATCACCTCCTCGTCGGCCGTGTTGCGGGAGTTGACGATCCAGTCGTGCGCCCGGAAGCGGGCGAAGGTGTCCAGCGTCGTCCCCCGTCGGCCCCGGCGTCCGCCGGGACGCCGAGGCCCCAGCCGGCGGTCCACAGCGGCGTGGCGCTGAAGGCCGGGTCGGTGGCGGCCGGAGCCAGGTTGTAGTCGTAGGTGAGCGCCAGATCCACCTCGTCCGCCGCCAGCAGCGCCAGCGCCTCGGCGGGCTCGTGCTCGCGCATCAGCACATGCACCCGCGGATTGCTCACCGCGAGCTCGATCACCACCGGCAGCAGGTACCCGCGGAACGCGGTGGCGAAGCCGCCGACCCGCAGCGTGCCGTTGGGCTCGGCCCCCGGACCCAGGTCGCGGTGCGCCGTCTCGACCGCGGCGAGGATCGTCACCGCGTGCTCCGCCAGCCGCCTGCCCGCCGGAGTCAGCCGGACCAGCCGCCCGCGGGCTCGATCAGCGGGTGCCCATCTCCGCGGACAGCGCGGCGACCTGCTGCGAGACCGTCGAGGTGGTGATTCCGAGCACATCCGCGACCGCCCGCATCGACCCCAGCCGGGACAGCTCCGCCAGTATGAGCAGCCTTCGTGTCTCCATGCGGCCATTGTTCATGAATCCTGAACGGAATGTCCAAGATCGGCACGTGGACGCCAACGGTGGCGGGGCCATCTACTAGGACCCATGAGCCTGCTGGAGCCCGTGACCCGTCCTCTCGTCCCCCGACTGCGCCTGCCCGGCGCCCAGGGCGGAGCCCTGATGGCCCTGGGGTCGATGTCCTCGGTCCAGCTCGGGCTGGCCCTCGCGGTACCCCTGTTCTCGCAGATCGGCGCCCTGGGAACGGCGGGGCTGCGGCTGTCCTGGGCCGGAGTGCTGGTCCTGCTGCTGGTCCGGCCGCGCCGCCGCGACTTCACCAACCGTGACCTGCTGGCCTGCGCGGTGCTGGGCGTGGCGACGGCCGGCATGGTGCTGCTCTTCATGCTGGCTGTCTCGCGCATCCCGCTGGGTACCGCGAGCGCACTGGAGTTCCTCGGCCCGCTGGGGGTCTCCCTCTGCGGCCCCGGCGGCGGGCGCAAGCACTATGCGGCACTGGCCGCGGCCGGCGTGCTGCTGCTGACACAGCCATGGTCCGGCGGCATCGACCCGGCCGGGCTCGGCTTCGCCCTCGGCGCCGCCCTGCTGGGCCGCGTACATCCTGCTGACCCAGCGCGTCGGCGACCGGGTCACCGGCCTGAAGGGGCTGGCCGTCTCGCTGCCGGTGGCCGGTGTGGTCGGCGCCCTGGTCGCCGGACCGTCCGAGCTGAGCCGGGCCACCTGGCCGCTGCTGCTGATCATGCTGGGGCTGGCGGCGCTGAGCACCGTGCTGCCGTTCTCGCTCGAATTCCTCGCGCTGCGCCGCCTCACCACCTCGGCCTTCGGCACCCTGATGAGCCTGGAGCCCGCCATCGCGCTGGTCATGGGCCTGCTGGTGCTGGGGCAGGTGCCCGGCCCGATAGCCGCGGCCGGGGTCGTCCTGGTGGTGATCGCGGGCGTCGGCGCGACCCGCGCGGGCGGCCGCGAGGCCGCAGCCCCCGGACACGCGGTGGGCGAGCCGGTGCCGGGCGAGCCGGTGCCGGGCGAACCGGCCGTCAGTACACCGCCGTCCGGGCCGGCTTCCCGGGACGCGCGGGAGCGGGTCCCGGTCTGCCTGGGAGCCCCGGCATCGGCAGGCGGCGCCGGAACGCATCCGTCGGCACCGTAGTCCGCAACCGCTTCGCACTGATGTCGCATCATCCCCTATGGTTCATTGGGCACGACGACACAGGTGGAGGCAGAGGGTGGACAGGTCAGAGGTTGCCTCCTGGATGAGGCCGGCCGAGCACGATCCAATACCGACGGTCGACCTGCAGACCGACCGGGCGCATGCGGCCAGGGTCTACGACTACATGCTCGGCGGGTAGTTCGTCTATTCATAGAATACCCAACTGGCCCTTAGAGCATGCAAGAAACGGCTAAATTGCGGCGCTGAGCTGCGCTTTTTTCGAGACAGCACCACGGCGGGGTTTGCGCAGCAACCACTCTGGCTGCTGCCGTCCCGTATGCCGTCACCCGCACGCACGTGAAGCACAGAGGGCCCTTGGTGCCAAGATGCAGCGCCCTGCTGGACGAACGATCTTGGCACCAAGGGCCCTCTGTGCTTGGCTCCGCCTGGGGTGATGGCATGCGGGACGGCAGCGCCCTCCTTAGCCAGCTACGGCCGGTCACACGACGCCGCGCCGCTCCCGGCGCCGGGGCCCCGGTCGTGGCACTGAGGGACCACAAAATAGCCTGATGTCTCCCCCTCCTCAGTAGAGGGGGAGACATCAGGCTATTCGAAGGTGGAGCTAGTCGATGAGGTGGTCGAATTCACCAGCCTTCACGCCGGTCAGAAACGCACGCATCTCTGCTTGAGTATAGGGGATGGGCTCCATTTCCAGGCGGGTGCTGGCCAAGGCCACCTCGCCCGTGGGCAACTTCTTCATCTTGACGCACTCTGCCCCATTTCCGCTAGCAGAGCTCTTGATCCATCCATCGGGAAGCTGGGTGGCCTTGCCGCTCATAGCTCTTTCCTGATCCTTTCGATCAACCGAATGGTTTCGCTTTGGGATAGTGCATGCTCTTGAAGGCGTTCGAATCGTCGCCGGGCTTTGCGTACATGAGCAGGTCGGTCCTCGTAGTCGCCTCCCGTCGTCTGCTCCTGGTAGAGAATCGAAGGAGTATCGCCCGGGAAGTCAAAGATGCTGCTGATTGAGCCTGTGACGGCCGCAGCGCCAGCAGCGAAGGGCAAAACACGCAAGGTCACATTGCTACGCTGCACAGCTGCCAGCAGGTGATCCAGCTGCTCAGCCAGGACGCGCACGCCACCGACCACAGTCCGTAGGGCGGCTTCCTGAATCAGGGCATCGTAGGCAACTGGAGTGCGGCGGGAGATGATGTCACGTCGAAGCAGCCGCATCTCAAGGAAAAGCTCTCGATATTCCAAGGACTGGTCTACATGGTAAAAGTCGGAGAGTGCAGTGATGTAGTCGCGTGTTTGCAGACATCCCGGGATGGTGGTTCCGCTGCTGATGGAAATCTTCTGAGCCGCGTCCTCATACATGAAGAAGCTTGTACCTTCTTCGAACACGCCGCGAAATTTTGCGTGCATCCACCACTTTGTCTCAAGCGATCTGCCCGCACTATACAAGCCTTCCAAATGTCCCCGAGCACGCTGGTCGACCTTATAGAGCGCGATCAGCTGCGAAAGCTGGCTTTCCGTTGGCCATTGCTTCCCAGTCTCGACACGCGACATGCGGTCTTGAGACACCTGAAGCGACTCGGCCACCTGCTCCTGAAGCAGGCCAGCCGTTCGGCGAGCGTCGCGTAGCGCCGCACCGAGCATCTGACGAACCATGATCGGACTCGGGTCGCTGGGCATGATCCCCTCCTCCCAACTCGGTTGACCTCTCACTCTCGCATCAGCCTAGCGAGATGGATACACGTCCCCAATCCGGCGTTGTTGCGCGTAAGGACTTGCGTACGCAGATGCAGACGCAGCACACTGCATGCGTAGGCATCACCGCGTTGGTGCGGTGGGCGTCCCCTTCGTGCTCGGCGGGCAACTAGCCCTCGCGCAACGGGAGGTAGTGCAATGAGTGATCTCAACTCCGGGTTACCCCGACCTAGCGGGGGAAGCGAACAGAGCACGTCCGTGGCGTTGCCGGACGTGGGAGAACTGGCATATGACGTTCGGTCAGATCGCGTAGGCCAGGTCATGGAGCGGCGGGCCACCTACGCGATGCTTCGGCCCGTCGGTGGCGGGTGTGAGTGGCGGGTTCCGACGAATGACCTGGCTCCCGCCGATCATGCAGCGGAGCTGCGAGCGCGCGTGGCGGAACTGAACGCTGAGAGCCGGTCTGGCAGGTGGGGAACTGTGAAGCGTCGTCAGGTCACGCCGGACAACCTGGAGGGGGTCGGGTTTCCTCCCCGTCCGCCGCAGCCGGTAGCGGGCTGCGGCGTCTGCGCTCGGCATGTGCAGTCGATCGAAGCCGCTGACAATCCCACGAAGGTAACCGACTGCCGTGTGCTGATGTGGCGGCATCTGGAATCCGCTCACGGCTAGCACGTCCCCATGGCGACCTTCGGGGCAATGGGTCGTGCAAGTGAGTCGATCATCAGTCCGATTTGAGAGTAGAGGTGTTCAGCTTTGGGACTACGGTGGTTATTTCGCTTCCGCCGGGCCGTAATTGAGGCGGACACCCAGAACAAGAATCTGTTCTGGGCGGAGTGCACTACGGACGCAACGGGGGAGGAGATCTGCGGCAGCTGGTCTCGGGGCTCGGAGTCCCGGAGAAGGTGGACATCTGGATCGCGGAGCACTTCCGCGAAACGGGTCACCGGAACTTCGAGAACTCCTCCACCAAGCCCGTTGTGGTGGCGCTGGGTGAGTGGCTGTGAGCCGGTCCGCCGTTCGCCGGATGCATGGCATCCTGGCCCGCCGTACGGTGCGCCTCCGTTCTGGGGTCGGGCTCTCCCCGGCGGAGGAGTGCGCCGTGCTGGATCGCCTGATGGTGTCGTACGGCGACTTCCAGGAGGAGCTGGCGGAGCAGGGGCCGACGGAGTTTGAGCAGCGGCTGGCGTTGCAGCTGCTCGACAAGGGGAGCCCACCGCTGGATGGGGCGTCGTGACCGTCCTCAGTGAGTGGCGGTGGTGGCGGGCGCGGCGGATCGCGAATGCGTTCCTTGGCGCTGCGCAGGCGCGCGGCCGACAGGTGTGGCGATAGGTCTCCGCTTCGGGTGCCCGGGGTTGTTGCCTCGGGCACCCGGGGCGTTCTGGTGAGGTGAACCGGAGGAGGATGAGGCCGTGCTGGAGCGGATTCGGCAAATCGTCCGCGAGAAGGGCGTGTCGGGCGCATCCTAGGTGGGACGGAGTGTTCGGCCTGATCCTGGGAGGGTCCATGGGTATCTTCGGCAGTGCGCGGCGGCCTGGGGACTGGAAGGTCCGGTGTGCGCAGTGTGGGCGCACTGTGGCGAAGTTCAGGGCCCGGGAGACGGTGGTTCGTGGTGTATCGGCGTGGGTCTGCGACTTTCACAGGCGCTAAGCAGGCGCGCTGAAGGGGTGTTGACCCCGGTCATGCCAGTGTGGCGTGACCGGGGTTCTTTGCTGTTCGGGGCTTTCACAGAATCGACTGCGGGAACAATTCCACTGGGCGTCAATGGGCAGGTGGTGTGTCCGTGTCATGTGCGAGGCTGGAGGCGATCCAGGGCCCTGGCATATGACGGGGCGGGAGGAAGGGAGTGTTCGATGCCTCTGGGGGCGGACGGCGAGTCAGCGATGGGCGGGAGCGAAGACGCGGACGATACGGACGGGGGGGATGTTTCTGCTCGGTGGCGGGGGCCGGTGGTACCGGGTGTGGACTATGAGTCGGCCTGGTTGGAGGCCCGGGCGCTGGCGAAGCGGTTCGACGCGCTGTTCGAGGATTTGGGCCTGCGGGGGGCCCGAATCGTGTACGCGGTCGGCGGCTGGACTGACGCGGGCGAAAGCGCAGTCATCGTGCGGGGCGCGCTGCCGGGCGCGCGGGAGCTGCTGGAGCTGCTGGAGCGCGGGGTCCGTGCGGCGGGCAGCTGACTGGTGACGCGTGCCCCCCTCGCCAGTGCTGCCTGCGCTCGTTCCCCTCGCGGTGTGGGTGGAAAAGGTGCTGGTGAGGGGGTGCGCGGAGCCGGTGGCCGAGGCTGCGGCCGGCAGGGACCGGCCGAAGGCCGCAGCCCTGCCGTCCGCAGCAGCGGCCACCGGCGGCGCTGGCGCGCCGCCCTTGAGCAAGTACAGCTACTTTCCGACACGGGTCCGGCGGGTGGGACGCAGGGTGTAGCTCAGCTCGACGGCGTCGGCGGGCAGGCTGGTGGTCTCCAGCATGAGCGGGCGCCGCTCGGCCTGGGTGCGGGTGATCCTGCGGGTGATCAGCAGGGGGGCGCCGTCGGTGTGCAGGGCTGCGCGCTCGTCCGGTGTGGGCTGGCGCGCGCTGACGCTCTCGACCCATTCGAGCGGCCCGTGCTGGGCGGCCAGTGCGGAGAAGGCGCAGGAAGCGGTGATGGCCTTGCCTCCGGGCTGGGCCAGGGGGGTGCCGGTGGCGGTCTCCAGCGGGATGAGGATGGTCTGGCGGACGCGGGCGGGTGGCTGCGCGGTGTGGGCCAGTAGGCGGGTGACCAGGAATGCGGCTTCGCCGGTCGCGAGTTCCAGCAGCGCTGCTGCGACGGGGTCCAGGGTGACGCGCTGGAGGTCCGGGGGTTCCACGTCGGTCCAGTCGTCGCCCTGGGTGTTGTAGGACTGGGCGGTGCCGGTGATCGTTCGGTCCAGGGTGGTGCGGTCGGTGGTGGAGGGCGCTCGGACAAAGGTGCCCCGCCCCTGCTCGACCGACAGCAGTCCCTCAGTGCGCAGGGCCTGGACGGCGAGACGAACCGTTGGTCGGCTGACCTCGTAGAGGCCGCACAGCTGGTCCTCGGTGGGGATCTGGGTGCCGGGGGCCCACTGGCCCCGCTGGATGGTGCGCCGCATCTGGTCGGTCACCTGCTGGTGGAGTGGCCTGTGCTTGATCGCCGCCATGGTGTCTCCCGTGGTCACTTCGCACAAATTTTCGACGGTATCGCCGCTGATCAGCGGTCGTTCGCTGTGCCACTAGGGCTGTCGTCATGATGAATGCCCTTGCCAGTGCGGTCAAGGCGGGCGCATGCTCAGTCCCCCAGATTCATCAGGATGACTTTCCAATCGGAGGGTCGGGTGGCTGGGGTATTCCCTGATGGGGAGGGGTGTATGACGCTCAAAAGTCTGCCGCTGGATGTGGAGCGGCTCGGGGCCGCGCTGTGTGTGATGGTGGCGCCGAAGGTGGATCCGGACGGTGTGCAGAAGGTGGACCGGGACGGGGTGGCGACGTGGGCTGTGTCGGTGGCGCTGACGCCGGATGACGGGCGGGCGGCGCTGATCGAGGTGTCCGTGCCCGGTGAGCCGAAGGGGCTTGCGTCGGGGATGTACGTGAAGTTCACGGGGCTGTCGGGCTTCTTCTGGGAGATGAACGGCCGCCGGGGCTGGCGTACCGGGCCGAGGGGGTGGCTCCGGCGCTTCGTCCGCTTGGCCCGCCGCAGGACTCCGCTGCGGCAGAGCCTGCCGTTGCGGCTCCGGCTGGGAAGTCGGCGGCGGCGGGGGGTGGGAAGTGATGGCCGAGCGGTTGGACGGGTTGTGGCCGGAGCGGTCGTGGCGTGATCTGCGTGAGCGGCTGAGTGATCTGGGCTCGCTGGGTGAGGAGTTGGTGCCCGGCCTGGAGGTGCAGACGGCCCGGTTCCTGTATGCCGTGATCGCGCCGATGGCGGAGGATGCGGCGCGGCTGGCGATGGTGCTGGAGGCGCGCATTCGCCCGCGATGCTGCGGAGCGGGGCGTGGTGCTGCCGCCTCTGCGGCTGCCGGACGATGGCTCGTGAGCGCGCCGTGGTGGGTCCCGGGGGCGGCCATGCCGGAGCGCCGGGAGCGGAATCGCAGCCGGATCGGCCCGGTGGCCGGGTGCCGGTGCCGGGGTTGCGCCCTGTTCGGTGCGGGCGTCGGCGACGCTGCTGGAGCTGAGCATCGCGGGTGGCATCGCCACCGCCTACTCCCTGCTCCTGCTGGGGCGCGTCCGCTGTTCGCGGCTGTGGAGGCGGTGGCGCTGATCTTCGGAGTGCACCTGGCTCCGGTGTTCCCGTTCCTGTACTGGGCGCTGGGGGCCGGGTTCTGGTGTGGCAGGCGGCGGAGCGGGGCCGCACGGGCCAGTCGCTGGGTCAGCGGCTGCTGCGGACGTGACCGTGGATGAGGGACACCGGTCGGCCGGTGGGCGCCGCGCGCTCGCTGGTGCGCAGCGTTGCTTCACGTGTGCGACATCGCGCCCTTCGGCTACGGCTACCTGCGCCCGGTCTTCCAGTACGGGGACAGACCTACGCCGATCAGATCACCCGGACTGGTGGTGACGGTGGAGACGATCAATCGAATCGCTGTGGAGGTGGACTCATGAGTGTGTCGCGTTGCGGTGGCTGGTCGGCATGGCGTGTGCCGTGCGCGAGCATCCTGCCCGTGCTGCCGCGTCGTCGGGGATGTGCGGGCGCCGTGGGGTGTGTGGCTCCTGGTCATGGTGGCCACGGTGGTCCTGCGCTGGCGGTGACTGCTCCGGTGCTGCGGGGGCGGGCCCGCGTGGCGTGGTGGGTCCTGGTCGGGTTTCCGGCGGCGTCGCTGCGGATGCGGGCGTCCTGGTTGAAGCTCACCACGAATTCGGATCTGGCGGTGGTGCGTCGGCCTGCGGTGCGGCTGTTCGGGGATGTGATGGTCTCGGGGCGGGCGATCCGGATGGAGCCGCCGGTGCTGGGTTGCCCTGGCCGAGGCGGGATGGTCTGGTGGTGCGGGTGCGGATGCATCCGGGTCAGGTGCCGGAGTTGTATGCGGCGGCGGCCGGGGCGATGGCGCACGCGTGGCGGGTGCACACGGTGCGGGTGTCGTCGGTGAACCGTGGCTGGGTGCGGATCACGGCGGCGGCGTGGGATCCGCTGGCGGTGCCGTTGGTGCCGCGCAAGGTGCCTGTGGTGCTGCTGCGGGCGACGGTCGGCCGGTGGGAAGACGGGGCGTCGGGGTGATCGACCTGCGGCGGATGACTCACTGGCTGATCACGGGAGCGACGCGGTCGGGCAAGTCGAACCTGCTGGCGGCGCTGGTGGTGCAGTGGGCTCCGCAGCGGGTCGCGCTGGTCGGCATCGACCTGAAGGGCGGTCTTGAGCTGTCGTTCATGCAGGCACGGCTGTCGGCGCTGGCCGCTACGCGGTCGGAGGCGTCGGTGTTGCTGTCTCAGCTGGTGGAGTTCGCGTTCGAGCGGATGGCGCTGTGCCGCTCGCTGGGCGCGCGGGACATCTGGGAGGTGCAGGAGAAGCGGCGGCCGGTGCGGTGATCGTGATCGTGGATGAGCTGGCGGAGCTGTATCTGATGGGGTCGGCGTCGGAGAAGGCCGAGGTGGCGCAGTGCGCCAACTCACTGCTGCGGCTAGCCCAGCTGGGCGGGGCCCTGGGGATCTACCTCGTGGTCGCGGGTCAGCGGGTGGGCTCGGATCTGGGGTCTGGGTGACGGCGCTGCGGGCGCAGCTGGCGGGCCGGATCTGCCACCGGATGGCGGATGAGGCCACGGCTGAGATGACGCTGGGCGACCTGATGCCGGACGCGGTGGCCGCCGCGCAGCTGATCGGCATGGATGAGCCTGGCGTGGCGATCGGCCTGGCTGATGGCGGCGGGTGGATGCGTGCGCGCTCGGTCCTGGTGACGCGTGAACAGGCGCGGCTGGCGGCTGAGGAGCACGCGGGGCTGACTCCGGTCCTGTCCGGGCTGGGCTGGATCGGGACCCGGCCGCAGGACGCGTCGTGAGTGTCGTCGTCGCGATCACGGTCCTGCTGGCGGTGATGGCGTGGATGCTGCTCCGGAACAGCGAGGTGCGCTTTTGGCAGGGGCTGGTGTTCACGCTGCTGGGTGTGTTCCTGGCGGTGACGCCGATCGCACCGGAGTTGCGTGACCTGGCGGAGTGGTTCGTCACCAGCCTGACGGGTCCGAACCCGCCCGCAGCCGGCCATTCCTAGATCATCTTTTATTCGAACTGGAGTTCGCATGATGCGACCAGCAGTGCCTTGCGGGTCTGCCGTTGCCGTTGTCGTCGTTCGTCGCAGCCGTGTCGTCCTGGGCTGGTGCCGGAGCGGGTGGGTGCTGGTGTGGCCGGGGCGTCGTATCCCGCCGGAGTGGAGTCGTCCGCCATGACGTCCGTGAGTGAGAAGAGTCGGAGTCCGTTCGAGAGTGTGTCTGTTCGCCGTGCCTACCTGGCCGGGCTTGATCGCCTGGCCGGGCTGGGCTCGGTGGAGCGGGATTTGGTGCGGCTGGGGGGTATGCCGGGGCTGGGCCGGTGGGTGGAGCAGGTGGCGGCGACTGGTGGGTGTGCCCGGCCGGTGTATCTGCGGGGAAGCACGGTGGCGGTGGATGCGTCCACGGGTGAGGTGCTGCGGTCGTACTCGACGCGGGGAGCCTGGGGAGCGGCTGGCGGTGCGGTGCCGGACGCGGCTGGCGTCGCGGTGCGCGTCGTGCTCCTACCAGTACGCGGGCGACTCCTTTCAGCTGGTGCGCGCTGGCCTGGTCGGCGGCAAGGGTGTGGCGGAAAGGTGGCGGCGCATCCCCGGGTGTTCGTGACGGTGACTGCGCCCTCGTTCGGGCGGGTGCACCGTGAGGGCCGGTGCCATGCGGAGCGTGGGGTGTGCGGTCACGGAAAGGCGCGGGGCTGCGGTCTGATCCACAGTGAGGGTGATCCGCTGGTGGGGCAGGCCGTGTGCCCCTCGTGCTACGACTACGCGGGGCATGTGCTGTGGCACGCGCACGCGGGGCGGTTGTGGTCGCGGCTGGTGGACGCGGTGTATCACGGGCTGGCCAGGGTGGCGGGGTCGGCCGGTCGGCGGTGCGGCGCTCGGTTCGGGTGTCGGCTGTGAAGGTCGCGGAGTTCCAGCGCCGGGGCGCCATCCATTTCCACGCTGTGATCCGGGTGGACGGCGGGGCCGGTCCGGGAGAGGCCGCACCGTCGTGGATGTCGGCGGCGGCGCTGGTGGAGGTGGTCCGCTCGGCGGCTCGGGCGGCAACGGTAGGGGTGCCGCAGTCGGCGGCCTATGGGGTGCGGCAGCTGCGGTTCGGTGACCAGCTGGACGTACGTGTGCTCGGCCATGGGGTCACTGACGGGCAGGTTGCGGGCTACCTGGCCAAGTACGTCACGAAGGGCACGGCGGCGGGGGCATTGGACCGCCGGTTGTGGTCGTGGGGCGAGGTCCGGGCGCTGCGGGTGTCGGCGCACATGCGGGCGCTGGTGATGGCCTGCTGGCGGCTGGGCGGCCTGGTGGAGCTGGCGCATCTGCGGCTGCGGGCCTGGGCTCACATGCTGGGCTTTCGTGGGCACTGCGTGACCAAGACGCGGCAGTACTCGACGACGTACGGCGCGTTGCGGGCTGCGCGGGCCGCTCACACCGGGGCCCAGTGGGGCGGGCCTGGCGTGGTGGTGGAGCGGTGTTGGCGCTACGCGGGGTCCGGGCACTCTGCTGCGGAGTCGCTGGTGGCTGCGGGCATCGCCAGGGACCTGGAGGTGTCGCGCGACATTGCCCGCGACCTGGCCCCCGGGTGGGTGGGTGGGGCACGGCGGGCGGTTGGGTCGGCTGACGCAAAAATCGGCCGGCTGCGCCCGGATGATCTTGATGTGCCACAGCGGGGTGACCGCACCACCGGGTGGGTGGGTGGGGAACGGCGAGCGCCAGCGAGGGCTGAGGCGCATCTTCGGTGTCTGAATGTCGGCGGCGTGGGCGGCAACCATGGAGGGTGAGGTTGTGGGCTGGGTGGCGGTGCACGGGGTACGGCAGCCGGACGGCGAGCTGACCGGCGTATGGAGGCTGGCAACAGGGGTGGGCTCGGCGGCGTTTCGGGTGGCTGAGTTCCAAGGGACCATCCAGCGCAACCCGGATAGGGCATGGGAGGTGGTCACGGACACACCGGTGCTGCCGGTAGTGATCACCCGAGCGTCGGGTCGGTGCTGGAGTTTGGGTTGGACTGGGACCCGCAGGTGGGTGTGTGGGTGCTCGACGTCGCTCCCTGGACACTGGATGAGGTACTGGGGCCCAAAGCGGCGTCGTGGGCCGCAGCGGGCCGTGGGGTGCGGGCGGACCTGGTGGCACGGGTCGTGGTGGTGCGGGACCTGGGGGCCATTACGTGCGCCATCTGGCCCCAGGGCTGAGGGCCCGCGTCTCGGCCTAATCCGCATGGCAGCCGCACGGGGGAACTCCCCTGTGCGGCTGCCGTCTTATGGCAGCTAGGCGGCGATATCGAAGAACTCCGTTGAACTCATGCCGGTGATCTTGTAGCGGGGTGCCGCGCCCCGGCCGCCATGGGATAGAGCACAACCTTGACTCCGTAGCGGTTGAGGATCTCCCGGCGGGCCACATCGTCGGGGGCCTGTGACCACTGATCGGCGATGGTGAGACCGGTGGGGACCATGCGCATACCCGGAGCACGTTCCGGCAGGGCCTTGAGTTCCTTGATCTCATCGCCTAGCCGGGCATAGGTGGTTCGGTACCACTGCGCGTCTTCGGGGTCGTCGTAGAGGTGGGCGGCCCTGTCCTCGCGCATCCTGACCTGGTCGGCCCTAATGGCTGCAATACGGGCGGCGTAGCCAGTGCCGGGATCGTAGACCTTGCGCATGACTTCGGTCTGTCCGTAGCGGCTGAGGAACCAATCAGTCACCGCTGTGTCGAGATTCTTGATGGACATGGCCGGGGCGGGCTTGCAGTTCTGGCTGCCCGGGACTCCGCGCACACGCGCTGTGCATCCGTAGGCCATGATCAGCCCCGGTCGGCCTGAGACGTACAAGCGCGCCTCGCAGTTACCGCAGGTACCAAGACCGGAGAGCAGCCTGGGGCCCTTGGGGGCTCGGCTGCCGGTGCGCTTGGGAGCCGTAGCCTTGATCAGTGCATCGTGGGTGGCTGTATCCCACAGACCTTCGGCTAGCCGGACAGCGCGGCCATTGGAGTCGAGAACCGGACGGCCATCGTGCATCAGGTATCCAAGGGCGGCTTCGCTGGTGAGAATCTTTTGGAGCGCCCTTTGAGTCCACAGGGTTCCCTTGAGTGCGCGGCCGTAGAGCTGGGCACGGCGGTCAGAGGGCGAAGGGATACCAGCGCGATTGAGGCGGGCTGCCTCGGTCGAACAGGTGATCTTCCCGGTCAGGTCCGTCAGGATCCTTTCGGCGACGTCGCGAATGACCGTGGCGGCAACAAGGTCGATCGCAACGTGATCAACTTTCCCCATGGGGACCACCCGGACGTACATGTACCCGTAGCTGGGGAACTGCTTGGGCTGACCGGCTGCCCGAGCCCTTGAGGTCTCATCCCGGTTGCGCTTCTGGATGCTGCGGAGTTCGATCTGCTACCCCACGCCTTGATGGTCCACTCGTTCTCGTCGTTCGGGTCGTTGAAGTCCCAGATGCCCTGATGATCGGCGGTCACGATCATGCGCCCCTGCTTGGTCAGCATGTCCTGGGTGTTCAGGACGTCCCGCAGGTTGCGCCCGATACGGTCGACGCTTGCGGAGGCCACTCCGTCATAGGGGCCTTTGATCCCTTGCAGCCAAGGACCAAGCCCCTTGCGGGTGAGGGGGTCTGTGGCACCGCTGACCTGCCAGTCATCGGCCCAAGCGATGATGTGTCCGCCCGCTTCGGCCACCGCGTCAATGGACTGGATGGCCTGGCGCTCTGGGCTTGACGTCGCGTCAGTCGTGCGGCTTAGGCGACGCGTGCCGACCAGACACATGCCGCACCCGTCGTACTCGGTGGTCAGCATGGTTTCCATGATGCGCTCCCATCTCGCACGCATGTGCGAATAAGGGAACTACCTGGGCGGTAAGACGAACTTCGCGGCCGACCGTGAGGCCGGGACAGGATCCTCGCCCAGTGGCCCGGTTCGCATGCCGCCGCCTGCGCGGCCCGCGCCGTGATGCACCGGCTGACCCGCCGCCTGGCCGAGGTGCACGGCATCCGGCAGTTCCTGGACATCGGCACCGGAATCCCCACCGCGCCGAACCTGCACGAGGTCGCCCAGGGGATCGCCCCGGCCTCCCGGGTCGTGTATGTGGACAACGACCCGATCGTGCTGGCCCACGCGCGCGCCCTGCTCACCAGCACTCCCCAGGGCCGTACCGCGTACATCGACGGCGATCTGCGCGACCCGGAGAAACTCCTCGCCGACCCGGCCCTGCACGGCACCCTGGACCTGGACCAGCCGGTCGCACTGACCCTGATCAACCTGGTGCACTTCCTGTCCGACGAGGCCGCCCACCCGCTGGTCCAGCAGTTGCTGGAGGCCCTGCCCAGCGGCAGCTTCCTCGCCCTCACCGCCGGCACCGGCGACTCCGCCCCGGAGCAGGCCGAGGTGGCGTCCCGGCGCTACCGGGAGGCGGGCATCGAGAACCACCTGCGCACCCGCGCCCAGGTGGAACGGTTCTTCACCGGACTGGAACTGGACGAGCCCGGCGTGGTGCTGATCAACCGCTGGCACCCGGAGCCGGACGACGGCCCGGTACTGGAGGACCACGAGGTGATGGCCTACGCGGCCCTCGCCCGCAAGCCCTAGTCCCAGCCCTGGCCCCAACTCCAGCCCTGGCCCTGGCCCTGGCCCTACGGTCCGTCGCCGGTGATCTCGGTGGCCGGGTCAGAGGCCCGCAGGATGCGCAAGTAGGCGAAGACGTCGTCGATCTGGCGTTCAGTCAGATCGGTGGCGTGTTCCAGGGCCCGGACCAGCCGCTGGTCGGCGTCGGCCGATTCGGCGACCCGCAGCCAGTCGTGGCCCATCGGCCGGGCGTCCGCGGCGGCGATCAGCACCCGGCTGCCGCCGCGGACGAGCCGGATCGTGCCCGGCCGCCTTCCGAGCGAGACCCGGAACTCTCCCTCCACGCCCTCCACTTCACCGTCCCCGCCGCCCCGAGGGCCAGGGTGAGCTGTTCGGGCGGGAGGCCGGCCCGGGTGAGGGCGGCCCGCAGATCGGACCGGTCGGCGGCGCGGAGCAGCGCGAGCCCGGTGCGGCGGACCTCGTCGGCCCGGACGGTGAGCTCCTGGCCGTCGGGCCGGCTGACGCGGATCCGCTGGGAGCGCGCCGCACCGGGGCCACGCGTCTGGATGACGTGGATACGGATCATCCCCGGAGCATGCGCCGCGAGCGGTCCCGGGCACAACTCATCCCTGACCGGCCGCGCCACGCGGCTGGGCACCGTCCTGGGTGGGCAGTTGTCGCCGCGCGGAGTCGGGACGCCGCTGCTGCCCGCGTCCTCGCGCCCGGATGACTTCCGCCGACAGGGACAGGGCGGAGCCGAGGACGCCGAGCACGGCGTCCATGGTGAGCAGGATCGTATCCATGGGAGGGTTCCGATCTCCGGACCCCGCACGCGTGAGCGCGGGCCCGGATTCGGCGTACCGCGCCGACGGCCCCCCAGGGTGTTCCCTCGGCTCCCATGATGACAAGGGCAACCCGTTCGCGCCAGCCCCCCTCGGAGCCCGCCGGGGCCATCCCCGGCCGGGAGCCCGGGACTTGGGCGTCAGTGCTCGCGGCGGGCGGTGACCGGTGGAGGGGTGGTGGCCGGGCCGAGGGTGGTGGTGCCGGACGGGCCAGCCGGACGAGACCGCGCCGGTAGGCGTCGATCGCCTCCTGGGTCCGGCCCTGGCGGTTGAGCAGGTCGCCGAGCAGGCGCGAGGTGTCGGCCAGGTCACCGGCCGCGTCGGCCCCCTCCTGGAGCGGGATGGCGGCCCGGTAGTGCCCCTCGGCCTCCGCGGCGTCCCCGCGCTGCTCGTGGATCATGCCCAGCAGCCGGTGCGCCGCGGCGGCGTGCACCGTGCCGTGCCCGGGGCCCAGGCCTGCCAGCAGCGAAGTGAGCAGCTGTTCGGCGTCCGCTCCGTGGCCGCGCCGCCAGCGGACGTCGGCGAGCTCGACCTCGACCTGCACGGCGTGGAACGCGGCCCCGGTGGCGCGCAGCATGTCCAGCGCGGTCCGCAGTTCGTCCTCGGCCTCGGCCAGCCGGCCGTGCTGGGTGTGCAGATAGCCGCGCATCCAGTGGCACTGGGCCAGTTCGGCCCGGATCTCCCACTGCTGGTACACGTCCTGGGCCTTGACCAGGTACGCCTCGGCCTCCTCGAACCGGCCGCGGGCCGCGAGGGTGCGGGCCACCGAGCGGTGCAGCCCGGCCACCGCCACCGGGTCGGGCACCTGGGGGGCGAGATCCAGGGCGAGCTGGGCGGCCTTGGTCGCCCGCTCGTACGCGCCCATGTCCAGGTACGGGGTGATGATCGTGCCGTAGAGCAGCAGCAGCGCGCCCGGATCGGGCAGCCCGCCACCGTTGAGCTCGTTGATCGTCTTCTCCAGCAGATAGCAGGCGTAGCGTACGTCGCCCTCCAGCTGGTGGGCGATGGCCTGCCCGCGGATCGCGCGGGCCCGCGCGGGCAGCGGCTGGTCCGCGAGCAGCGTCTGGGCCTGCTCGAACTGCGCCCGGCTCTCGGCCAGGGCCCCGCGGCGCAGCAGGCTGGTGCCGAGTGCCACCCGCAGCTCGGACTCCAGGTCGGCCAGGCCGTGCCGCTCGGCCCGCTGGAGCAGTTCGCCGAGCAGCAGCTCGGCCTGGCTGTCGGATCCGCTGTCCAGCAGACCGACCGCCTCGGCGAGCCCTTCACGCAGTTCGGTGCGCAGGCCGGTCGGCAGACCCATGGCCAACTGCTCGTAGCTGGTGTCCAGCCGGCCCGCGAGGTAGCGCAGCGCGGTCTCCGAGGCGCGGACCTTGCCCGACTCGACGGTGGAGACATAGGCGGCGGTGTATTCGGGCTCGGCGAGTTGACGCTGAGTCAGTCCCAGCTGGGTGCGCAGCCGTTGGATGCGGGCGCCGACCTCCTTGGCACTGCCGCGCTGCACCGCGCCGTCGTTTCCGGCCGGCATGGCCGCCCACCTCCTGTGTCTGGCGCCGTCAGGACCGGCGCGGAGCCCCAGTCCTATCACAGCGCGAGCTGTCGGGCGCCTTCCGGAAAACCGTGCGGACGATCCGTCAGCAGGCCTTGCCAGGGGCGACCCCGGGCCCTAATTTAAGCACCCATGTAAGTGAAGTTACTTGCTCAGTTATACCCGTGTTTCCCTGTGTGCCGCTCAACGCCCAACCCGTTTCGCCCGTTTCGCCCACCGATGCCCGCCTCCAGCCCCCCGGGCGGCCCGGTCCGGGCGCACCGACCGAGAAGAGACCAGGAGAAGAGGGTCAACCGTGTCTGTACGAAGACTTGTGACCGCGGCGGCAATCACGGTCGGCGCCCTGGCGGCAATGGTGCCGTCGGCGCCCGCCGCCCAGGCGGCGACCTGCTGGTACGGCTCCTGCTTCAGCTATGTGTCGGGCAGTCAGGAAGCCACAGCGACCGGCGCCTCGGTCACCATGCTCCAGGACTCCCCGACTCTGGACGCCGGCCAGCCCGGTGGCCATTCGCTCCAGGAACTGGCCCTGCAGAACTCGGCCCAGACCTCCACCGTGGAGGTCGGCTGGACAGTGGATCCCCAACTCAACGGGGACTCGCTGCCGCATCTGTTCGTCTACCACTGGGTGGACGGCCAGGAGTCCTGCTACAACGGCTGCGGCTTCGTCCAGGTGTCCGGTTCGGTACGGCCCGGCATGGCCGTCACATCGGGTACGGCCGGCACCTATGCCGTGCTCTACTCCGGCGGCAACTGGTGGATCTACTACGACAACCAGGCGGTGGGCTACTTCCCCGGTTCGCTGTGGGGCGGCAGCTACACCAGTGCGCAGCTGGTCACCGCCTTCGGCGAGGTCGCCGCCACGGACCCGACCAGTTGCACGCAGATGGGCGACGGACGCCCCGGCAGTGACTCCGGCTCCTCCTGGATCGCCGACTACCAGCTGGTCGGCTCCCCCGACGCCCCCTCGTTCACCGTCTCGGCCACCGACCCCGGGGAGTACGACTCCGGGAGCGCCACCGCGACCTCGTTCCAGCTCGGCGGCCCCGGCGGGGCCTGCTGAGCCTGCTGAGCTCCCGGCTTCAGCACCCCCGGGCCCACCCGCGCCCCGACCGACCCCGTTCACACCCGCCCCCCTCACCCAAGGAGAACCATGCGCATACGTACCTCACTCGCGGGCGCCGTACTGGCCGCCACCACCATGCTCGCGCTGCTCGGCGGCCAGCCCGCCGAGGCCGCCTCCGGCGCGGCCGCGCCGAGCGCGCCGCCCTCGGTCGGGGCGACGACCGGGACGGACAACCCGACCTGCTGGTACGGCGCCTGCTTCGACTACGTCTACGGACGCCAGACGACCAACGCGACCGGGGCACGTATCCGCATGGAGATCGCCGACCCGGTGGTGGACCCGACCCAGCCCGGCGAACACTCGCTCCAGGAACTGGCGTTGCAGAACTCGGCGCAGACCTCCACCGTGGAGGTCGGCTGGACGGTCGACCCCCAGATGAACGGCGACTCCAAGCCGCACCTGTTCGTCTACCACTGGGTGGACGGCCAGGAATCCTGCTACAACGGCTGCGGTTTCGTGCAGACTTCGAAGCGGATCGTGCCCGGAATGCGGCTTTCCTCCGGGCGCTCGGCGGAGTTCGCCATCCGCCTGGTCCACGGCAACTGGTGGATCTACTACGACGGCGCCGGGGTGGGCTACTTCCCCGGTTCGCTCTGGAGCGGCAGTTACACCAGCGCCCAGATGATCACCGCCTTCGGCGAGGTCGCCGAGAACACCACCGATGTTCCGTCCTGCACCCAGATGGGCGACGGACGCTTCGGCAGCAGCCGCGGCTCGTCCTGGATCAGCGGTTTCCACCTGTACGGCAGCACCGACGCCCCGGATCTCACGGTGCTGGCGACCAGCCCCGACTACTACGGATTCGGGAAGGTCACCCCGACCTCCTTCCAGCTCGGCGGACCGGGCAAGGGCGCCTGCCAGTGAGCTGACCGCGGGCCGGTCGTCGGCCGGCGGCGGGCCTCCCCGGCCCGCCGCCTGTCGGTCCGTCAACCCGCCGGTCGGGGGCTTTTCGGCTGGCAGGGCCGTTGCTGACAGGACGCTGTGAGGTCCCGACGTCCTCTTGCCCGACCGAACGTTGTTTCGCTATGTTCATGCGCCAAGACACCACCGCTCGTGGTGGCGCCAGGTCGAAGAGCTTGGCATAGACATGACCCCGCAGCGCCGATGCCGACGCTCCGTCGGCTGCGGCGTCCCTCTCGCGTACGGCGCAGACCCTCACACCCGCGTCCTTGTCAGGGCACACCTAGACACGCAGGAGACCCATGTCCCCCCGTCGTTCCATAGTCGTCGTCGCACTCACCGCCCTGTCGACCGCTGTCCCGATGGCCGCCGCCACGGCCGCTGCCGCCCCGGTGGTGGCCCCGCTGGTCCAGGCCCCATGCAGGCGGTCCACGGCTCCGGAACCGTCCCGTTCTTCATCTCGCACGGCGGCGGCGTCCGCCACGCCAACGCGACCAGCACCAACTGGTCCGGCTACGCGGCGACCGGGTCGACCTACACCAGCGTGAGCACCACGTTCACCGAGCCCAAGGTCACCTGCTCCTCCGGCGACCAGTACTCGTCCTTCTGGGTCGGCCTCGACGGATACAGCTCCGACTCGGTCGAGCAGACCGGCACCGAGGCCGACTGTGCCGGCAAGACCGCGGAGTACTCGGCCTGGATCGAGATGTACCCGGCCGACCCGGTCACCTACTCCAACACCGTCAAGCCTGGTGACGTGATCACCGAGACGGTCACCGAGGCGTCCAACAAGTACACCCTCACCCTGAAGGACACCACCGAGGGCTGGACCAAGACCACCACCAAGACCGAGAGCGGCCTCGCCCGTTCCTCCGCCGAGGTCATCGCCGAGGCCCCGTACTCCGGTGGGGTGCTCCCGCTGGCCAACTTCGGCACGGTCACCTTCAACAACAACACCGTGAACGGCTCGAACCTGAGCTCGCTGTCCCCGACCGGGATCAACATGGCCTCGTCCTCGGGCGCCGCCGAGGCCACGACCTCCGCGTTCTCCGGCGACTCGTTCTCCATCCAGTGGAACAGCAAGTAACAGCCGGCGAGCAGACCGGCGGCCCGCCGGCCGCCGGCCCGGTTGATCCCGCTCCCGCCCGGCCCGCCCGGGCGGCCTGAGCGGATCCCCGTCCAGCCGCAACCCTTCGCCCCGGTGGCCCAGTTGGCCACCGGGGCGAAGGCGGGCCGGGACCGTACGCACGGACCGCGGCAGCGGATGCGCGGCCCCGGCGGGGCACGCATCCCCTGCGTGTCCGCACGCGGCGCGGCTGCGGAGCACGCGTCCCCTGCGCGATACTGACTGCCATGCGGGTTGCGGTGATGACGGCAGGTTCGCGCGGCGACGTGGCTCCCTATACCGGGCTCGGACACGCTCTGGCACAGGCCGGACACCAGGTCACCCTGGTCACCCACGCCCGCTTCGGGCCGCTCGCGGCCGCGGCCGGACTGGACTTCCACGCGCTGCCGGTCGACCCCGTGGCGGAGCTCCGCTCCGAGCGCGGACAGGCCCTGCACCGCAGCACCACCGGCGCCGGGAAGCTGCTCCGGGTGATCTCCCTGGCCCGCTCACTGATCGGCCGAATGGCCGACGACCTGCTCCAGGCCGCCCGCGGCAGCGACGTACTGCTGCTGTCCAGCTCGCTCGGCCCGATCGGCCACACCATCGCCGAAGGTCTCGGGCTGCCGAGCATGGGCGTGTACCTCCAACCGCTGGCCGCCACCGGCACGTTCGCCCCACCCGTGACCGGTACCCGCTCCTGGGGGCCGACCGGCAACCGGCTGGCCGGACTGGCCGTGAACGCCGCCGTGGACCAGATCTTCGCCGACACCGTCCGCGACCTCCAGGCCAGGCTCGGCCTTCCCCGCCGGCGACCGCGCGCCGCCCGCAGGGCCAGGGAGCACCAGGACTGGCCGGTCTACCACGGCTTCAGCCCGCTGGTGGTGCGCCGCCCCCACGACTGGCGCCCCGGGCTGCGGATCACCGGATACTGGTGGCCGCATGTCCCGCCCCAGGCCGAACTCCCCTCCCGGCTGCGCGACTTCCTGGCCGCCGGACCGCCACCGGTCTTCGTCGGCCTCGGCAGCGCCACCGTCCCCGACCCCGAACGGCTGAGCCGGACCCTGGCCCGGGGCCTGCGCGCGCGCCGGGCTGCGCGGGGTGGTCCAACGCGGCTGGAGCGGGCTGTGCGCCGAGGACGACGACCTGATCACCGTCGACGAGGTGCCGCACCATCTGCTGTTCCCGCACCTGGCGGCGGTCGTCCACCACGCAGGCGCGGGCACCACGGCCGCCGCACTGCACGCGGGCGTCCCCGCCGTCCCGCTCCCGGTGCAGTTCGACGCCGCCTTCTGGGGCGCCCGCCTCACCGCCCTGGGCGTGGCCCCCACCGCGATCCCCCTGCGCCGGCTCACCGCCCCGGCCCTGACCACCGCCCTGGCGCAGATCACCGACGACCGCGGCTACACCACCCGCGCCCGCGCCCTGGCCGCCCGGATCCACCAGGAGGACGGCGCCCGCCCCGTTCTGGCCGCCCTGGACCGCCTCACCCCGCCGGACTAGCCCTCCTGCGCATCCATCAGAGCCCGCCCGCAGTGCGGTAGTAGAGCACCGAGCGCCCCGCTCTGGTTCCCGGCGACCGACTCCCGCGCCAAGTGGTCCCGGTTGCTGGGAGATGGGCGTCCGGCCAGCGGCGTTCGCCGGGGTGGGCCGATTATCAGCTGACTTCGCCGGAGGGGACACGCGGGTCTTCCCTTGGTTCGGCTCGGGCCGGATGCTTGGTCCCGGCGGTGACAACGGCGTCACCCCGATGGGGGGTGCCATGGACTACCAGGCGCTGTTCAGTGAGATCGACCGGGCCGTCGAGCCGGCCCTGAGCAGTGGTCAGGTCGCTCAGTACATACCGGCCCTGGCCAAGGTCGATCCCGGCCGCTTCGGACTGGCGCTGGCCGAGGTCGACGCCACCACCGCGGCCCAGGGCACCGGGGACTGGCTGGTCCCCTTCTCCATCCAGTCCCTGTCCAAGGTCTTCACGCTGGCCCTGGTCCTGGCTGCCGACGGCGACGCGCTGTGGGCCCGGGTGGGCCGGGAGCCGTCCGGCGCGCCCTTCAACTCCCTGGCGCAGCTGGAGCGCCAGCATGGCATCCCGCGCAATCCCTTCGTCAACGCCGGTGCGCTGGTGGTCACCGACCGGCTGCTCACTCTCACCGGCGACGCCCGGGGCGCCCTGCGCGACTTCCTGCGCGACGAGTGCGGCAACGCCGCCGTCGACTTCGACCCCGTGGTCGCCGAATGCGAGAGCAGCCACGGACACCGCAACTCCGCCCTGGCCCATCTGCTCGCCGACTACGGCAGGCTCGACAACCCCGTCCCGGACGTCCTGGAGCACTACTTCTGGCAGTGCTCGCTCACGATGAACTGCCGCGACCTGGCCCTGTCCGCGCGCTTCCTGGCCCGCCACGGCCTGCGTGCCGACGGGACCCGGCTGCTCACCCGCAGCGAGGCCAAGCGGGTCAACGCGGTGATGCTGATCGGCGGCACCTACGACGCCGCCGGCGAGTTCGCCCACCGGGTGGGGCTGCCCGCCAAGAGCGGGGTGGGCGGCGGCATCATCGCCGTGATCCCGGGCCGCAGTGTGCTGTGCACCTGGGGCCCGGCCCTGGACCGGCACGGCAACTCCACCGCCGGGATCATCGCGCTGGACACGCTGACCACCCTCACCGGCTGGTCGGTCTTCTGACCCCGGCCGGCCCCGGCCGGGCCCCGTCAGCCGCCGTCAGCCGCCGTCAGCCGGGCAGAACGGCGAGCCAGTCGGTCAGCAGCCGGCCCACCTCGCTGCGGCGCTCCTGCTGCACCCAGTGGCCGCAGCCGTCGAGCAGGTGGGAGGAGACCAGGCCGGGCAGCGTGGTGGGGTAGGCGCGGATCGCGTCCGCCATCCAGGTGGTGGACGCGTCCAGGGTGCCGCCGATGAACAGGGACGGCTGGGTGATCGGGGCGCCGTCGAAGTCGGCGAGATCCTCCCAGTCCCGGTCCATGTTCCGGTAGGGGGCCAGCGCGCCGGTCATGCCGGTGCGCTCGAACTCGGCGGCGTACGTGTCGAGGTCGTCCTCGCTGAGCCAGCCGGGCAGCGCTCCGGCCGGGAACCGCTCGCGCAGCGTGCCGCCCGGCGAGACGAAGTGCGGGTCCGGTGCCCCGGCCGCGGGCATGGTGTCGGCGGAGAAGGCGGCGTAGAAACCGGCCAGCCAGCCGCGGACATCGGGTTCGATCTCGGCCTCGGCGCGGCCCGGCTCCTGGAAGTAGGAGACATAGAACTCCTGGTCGCCCCCCATCGAAGCGAAGATCTCACTGGGCCGCGGCCCGCCGCGCGGGGCGTAGGGCACGCTCAGCAGTCCCACCGCGCGGAAGACGTCGGGACGCAGCAGCGCGGCGTTGGCGGCGATGGCCGAGCCCCAGTCGTGCCCGACGACGACCGCGGTCCGCTCGCCCAGGGCGTGCACCACCGCGACCGCGTCCGCCACCAGGTCGGGCATCCGGTACTCGGCCGGGTCGGCGGGCCTGGAGGAGCGGCCGTAGCCGCGCACGTCCACGGCCACCGCGCGGTAGCCGGCCGCGGCCAGCACCGGCAGCTGGTGGCGCCAGGAGTACCAGGACTCAGGGAACCCGTGCACCAGCAGCACCAGCGGCCCCTCCCCCTGCTCCACCAGGTGGATCCGGCCCGCCGGAGCGGGAACCGTCCGGTGCGTGGCCGCTGTGGTCCGGGTGGGGTGCGGCATGGATCCTCCTGGGCTCGGACTGATGCGACCGGGCGCGCCGGGGTCGGCCGTCTGGGGGCGGTGCCCGGTTTGCGGGCCACCCTGGGAGTGCCCGGACTACGATCATGTCGCGGACGGCTCGGACAGCAGGAATTCTGTTGCTGCTTCTGCAAACCGGCCCCGGAGGGGCCGGACCTGGCGCCCGCGGCCTCCGCGCGGGCCCCGCGGCGGACCGGACCACACCGAAGGAGAGCGGACGGATGAGCACCCCTGCCCAGGAGGACCCCGCCCGGGGCTTCCGCCTCGACGCGTATCTGGCGCGCATCGGCTTTTCAGGACCGGTCGGTGCCGACCTGGAGACGCTGACCGGGCTGCACCGGGCCCAGGCCATGTCGATCCCGTTCGAGAACCTCGACCCGGTGAACGGGATCGTGCCCTCCCTGGACCTCGACGACCTTCAGCGCAAGCTGGTCGAGGACCGGCGGGGCGGCTACTGCTACGAGCAGAACCTGCTGCTGGCCGCCGCCCTCCGGGCGACCGGGCTGACGCTCCGCTACCTCACCGGCCGGGTCGTCCTCGGAACCGACCTCCCCGCGACCCGTCCGCGCACGCATATGGCCCTGCTGGTGGAGGTGCCCGGCCAGTCGGCCCGCTACCTCGCCGATGTCGGCTTCGGATCGATCGGCGCGCTCACCCGGCCTGTCCCGCTCACCCCCGACACCGAGCACCGGGCCGACAACCGCCGCCACCGCCTGCTGCGGAGCAGCGACAACAACGGCAACAGCGGCAGCCGGGCCGGAGGGCTGGAGACCTGGACCCTCCAGGCGCACGGCCCCGACGGCTGGGTCTCCCAGTACGTCTTCACCACCGAACCGGCCGAGCGCTCCGACATCGCCGTCGCCAACTGGTATGTCGCCACCTATCCCAACTCCCCCTTCAGCAAGCGCATGCACATCCAGCGCACCCGCCCGGACGGGCACTGGTCGCTCATCGGCACGGAACTGACCGTGACCCGGGCCGACGGCAGCACCGACATCCGCACCCTGACCGGTGACGAGATCCAGGAGTGCCTGGTCACCGGGATCGGGCTGCCGCGCTCGGAGGCGCTGCGCGCTCTGCTGAGCGGGCCGGCCGGCGCCGGCGGCGGCGCGAACACAGCAGGCGAATGATAGATCAGATACGAACTAGTCAGCCTCAGGTGAGCTATTCTCAAGCACCGGTTTTCTCCCGGTCGCCCGGATCGGGCAATCCTAAGGGTGTGAACGGTTGGCTGACAGCGTCAGGATTTCCGAACGGCTAGCGCTGCCGAAGGACTCGGGTGCTCCGATCATCGCCTCGGCGCGGCACCGGCACGAATACGCCGTCCATGTGTGCACGGACGAACCCGACGCCATGGAGCGGATCCACGCCGAGATCGGCGGTCGGCGGGTGGCGCTGATCACCGACGACTCGGTGGCCCCGCTGCATGCCCGGCGGCTCGCGGATCGGCTGACCGGTGCCGGGCTGGCTGTGGGGATGACCTCCTTCCCCGCCGGTGAGGCCAGCAAGAGCCTGAACACCGCGGCCCGGCTGCTGGACTGGCTGGCCGGCAGCGCGCTGGCCCGCCGGGACGTGGTGCTGGCGATGGGCGGCGGCGTGGTCATCGACACGGTCGGCTGGGTGGCCAGCGTGTATATGCGGGGAGTTCCCTATATCAATGTGCCCACCACATTGCTGGCGCATGTGGATGCGGCCCTGGGCGGAAAGGTCGCGGTCGACCACGCCTCCGCGAAAAACCTGATCGGCGCCTTCTACCAGCCCATGGCGGTCGTTTCGAATGTCGGTTATCTGGTCACGCTCGACCGCCGCCATCTGCGGGCCGGGCTGGCCGAGGCGATCAAGAAGGGCATCATCGCCTCGCCCGAGCTGTTCGAGCTGATCGAGCGGCAGCACGCCGACATCCTCGCGGCCGACCCGGCGGCGACCGCGCGGCTGGTGCACGGGGCCAGTGTGATCAAATGCCAGCTGATCGCCAAGGACCCGTACGAGGACGATCTGCGGCGGCCGTTGAACTTCGGCCACACCGTCGGGCACGCGGTGGAGACGGTGGCCGGCTACGAGCATGTGCTGCACGGCGAGGCGGTCGCCTTCGGGATGGCGTGCGCCTCCCGGATCGCCGAACGGCGCGGACTGCTGCCGCCGGAGCTGCTGGAGCGGATCACCGGGCTGCTCGGCGAGGTCGGCCTGCCGGTGTTCCTCACCGACCTCCCGGTGCGGATCGATCCGGCGGAGACGCTCAGGGCGCTGGGGCAGATCCGCAAGATCCGCGACGGGCATCTGCGGTTCGTGCTCCCGGTGGGGCTCGGCGAGACGGTGATCGCCGACGATGTGACCGACGAGGAGATCCGCGCGGCGCTGACCGCCACCGCGGAGGGCCCCGGGGGCACCGATGACTGAGCTGGATGTGCTGGTGGTGGGCGGGGTCGGCGTGGACATCACCGTCCGGGTCCCGCAGCTGCCGCTGCCCGCGCGGGAGACGATCAGGGTGCCGCCGATCCAGCAGTACGTCGGCCACACCGGCAACGGCGTGGCCCTGGGCTGCCACCACCTCGGCCTGCGGACGCACTTCGCGGATGTGATCGGCGACGACCCCGAGGGCGAGCTGGTCCGGGCCCGCTACGCCGGGACCGGGCTCTCCTTCGAGTACCGGTTCCACCCCAGCGGCACCCGGCGCAGCGTCAATCTGGTGGATCCGCAGGGGGCCCGGGTGTCGCTCTACGACGGCCGCCACCCGCCGGGCCTGACGGTGGACCCGGAGCTCTACCGGGGCGCGCTGGGCCGCACCCGGCATGTGCACGTGTCGCTCATCGACTGGGCCAGGCACGCCCTGGCGGAGGCCGCCGGCCAGGGGCTGTCCACCTCCACCGACCTGCACAACTGGGACGGCCGGGACGAGTACCGCCAGGACTTCGCCTACGGCGCCGACCTGGTGTTCCTCTCGGCGGGGGCCATCGGCGACCGGATCGAGGAGGTCTGCGAGTCGATCCTGGCCAGGGGCCGGGCCAGGGCGGTGACCGTGATGGCGGGCGGCGCGGGGAGCTATCTGAAGCTGCCCGACCGGCCGCTGCGGCACATCCCCGCGACCGCGGTGCCCGCGGCGGAGGTGGTGGACACCAACGGCGCCGGGGACAGCTATGTGGCCGGCTTCCTCTACGCCCGGCTGTCCGGGCTGGACTGGGACAGCTGCGCCAGGGCGGGCTCGCTGGCCGGGGCGCACGCTGTCCGCTCGGCCGGCACCCACACCTCGTTCATCACCGCGCCGGAGCTGAACCGGGAACTGGGCCGGCCGGACAACTGACCTACGCGGTAAGGCCGGTGCGGTCGGCGGTGAGGTGCTCACCGGCCAGCACCACGGTGTCCCGCGCGGTCACGCCGCGGGCCACGGTCGCGCCGGGCAGCACCACCGTCCGCTGCACCCGGGCCCCCGGCTCGATCCGGCAGCCCGGGTGCAGCACGCTCCGCTCGACCCGCGCGCCCGCCGGGAGGTCCACCCCGAGCAGACTGGCCCGCTCGGGCACGAACCGCGGCGGGGCCCCGGGCAGGCTGCGGGGCAGCGCCTCCGGCGGGATCGGGTGCGGCCGCTCCAGCAGCTTCAACTGCTCGGCGTGGTACCGCTCCACCGTCCCGATGTCGGCCCAGTAGCCGCCGACCGGGTACGCCCGCACCGGGCGGCCCTGCGCGATCATCTCCGGCAGCACATCGCGGCTGATGTCGTGCTGCCAGCCGTCCTCGCCGCGCGCCGCCAGTTCCCCCAGCACCTGCCGCAGGGCGTCGATCCGGAACAGGCAGAAGGCGGTGAAGACCAGGTCCGAGGTGGGCTCGCGCGGCTTCTCGACCAGCGCGCGCACCCGCAGTTCCCGGTCCACCTCCACCATCCCGAAGAGCTTCACATATCTGCGTTCGACCCGCTGCACGCCGATCGTGCAGTGCGCCCCCGACGCCCGGTGCGCGGCCGCCATCGGCCGGTAGTCGAAGAGGTAGACATGGTCGGCGTGCTGGACCAGCAGGTCGTCGGCGCCCGGCGCGAACAGGTGCTCGGCGCTGGCCAGCAGCGCGTCGGCGGTGCCGCGTTCGGCGGGCCGCTCCGGCAGGGTCCCGCGCCGGTCCGGGCCCCGGCCGCCGCGCAGCAGCCGCTCGTGCGGGCCGAAGTGCAGCCTGGTGCCCGGGCTGCGGTCCCAGTGCGTCAGCAGATGGCGTACCAGCTCCGTCTCGCGGTGCAGCGAGAGCAGCACCACTTCCGGCAGCCCGGAGCGGACGGCGTTGGCCAGGCTGAAGTCGATCAGCCGGCAGGAGGCCGCATAGGGGACCAGCGGCTTGCAGGTGCCGGCCGTCAGCGGTCCCATCCGGGCGCCGAGCCCGCCCGCCAGCAGTGCTCCGCGTACTCCGGGCAGACTCACCAGGTCCTCCCCTGGGCCGCGGTCGCGGGCACCAGCCCGCGCAGCACCGTCAGCGAGTTCGCCACGCCCTGCCCGGTCGGCAGCAGCGCGTCCTCGTGCTCCACATAGACCACGCCCCGGTAGCCCTCGTCGAGCAGCGCGGCCACCACCGCGGGCCAGGGCAGCTCGCCGGAGCCGAGCGCCCGGAAGCGGATGGCCGGGCCGGGGCCGTAGCGGGTCCAGCCGTCCCCGCGCGGGTCCCGCGGCTCGCGCCAGCGCTCCAGGTCCTTGGCGTGCACGGCGGCGAGGCCGCTGCCCCAGCCGCGGACGGCGGCCACCGGGTCGTGGCCCACCGCGGCCAGGTTCGCCGGGTCGACGCACAGCCGTACGCCCGGGGCGGCCGCCAGCAGCGCGCGGGCGCTGGCCGGGTCGTAGACCACCTGCTTCGGGTGCGGCTCCACCACGATCCGCACGCCCAGCCGGGCGGCCAGTTCCAGCAGCGGCGCGGCCGCCCGCGCCCAGGCGTCGATATTGTCCTGCCAGCTCACCGCGCTGCCCCACCAGGAGAGCCAGCGGCCGACGTCGGGCACCCCCAGCATCAGCCTGGCCTGCGGGGCGCCCACCGCCGCGGCCAGCCGCAGCGTGCCCAGCGCGGCCCGCAGCCCGTAGGCGCTCTTGGCCGCCGCCGGGCCCGCCAGCACCGGGTCGGTGTGCGGTCCGTGCGGCCCGAGCAGCAGCTGGGTGTCCCGGCTGTTGCTGACGCAGCCCACCTCCACCCCGGCGGCGGCCAGCAGCGACCGCAGTTCCCGGTGGTGCTCCGGGTCGTCCAGCCGGTCGGCGTCGACCAGGCCGAAGGCCCGGTCGGCCGGCAGGTCCACCACGGTCACCCCGGCCTGCCCGGCGGCCCGCAGCGCGCCGCCCAGGCCGAGCGGCGCCAGCGCGGCGAGGCACAGCCCGAGCCGGATCGGTCCCTGCGCCGCCGTCCCGGCCATGGGCTCCGCCATCAGCCCTGCCCTCCGTCCAGCGGTCGGCGCCACGCCCAGCGTCCGGCGAGGGCGGCGGGCAGCCGGTGCCCGTGCGCCCGCAGCGCGGCGAGCACCGCCCGGGGCGGATCGTCGACCACCACCGGCGGGTCCGCGCCGAGTTCGGCCACGATCCGGGTGCGCAGGGCCTCGGCGAACTGCGGGCAGCCGCGGAACACGCCGCCGCCCAGCGTCACCGACCAGCCCCCGGTCAGCCCGGCGGCGTCCCGGCCCGCGGCCACTCCCCGGACCAGCTCCCCCAGCGCGGCGGCCACCACCGCGGCGGCCACCGCGTCCTCCTCCAGCCAGCAGCGGCAGACCACGGCCGCCAGGGCGGCCACCGCGGCCTTGGGAAGGGCTCGGCGGCGAGCCGGCGGGCCAGCTCGCGCACCGGCGCGCCCGCGTGCCCGGCCAGCGCCCGGCCGAGCGCCGTGGGCCTGCCGCGTCCGTCGGCGCCGCGCACGGCTGCCCGCAGGCCCTCCAGGCCGAGCGCGAAGGCGCTGCCCTCGTCGCTGCCGAGGTACTCGCAGCCGCCGATGGAGGTCGGCGGCCGTGCCCCGTCGCCCGCGAGAAAGCCGGAGCCGGTCCCGCACACCACCGCCACACCCCTGCCGCCGAGCGGCGGGGCGAGCAGCAGCGGCACGATGTCCCGGGAGACCACCAGCGTTCCGCGCAGCCCGGCCCGCTCCGCCAGCCGGGCCAGCCGGTCGAGTTCGGGCTGCGGCGCGTCCGCCCGGAGCGTGGCGGTCGCCAGCCATCCGGCCGAAGGGGCGGGGCCCACCCGGCCGGCGACGGCGCGCAGCAGTCCGGACAGAGCGCTGTCCGCGGCGGGGCCGCCGACCGAGGCGTGGTTCACCGAACCGACGCGCCAGCGGGTCCCGTCGTCCAGCAGCGCCGTGGTACCGCTGCCCCGGCATCGATCGCCCAGTTCCTCACTGTGGGTCGCCTCCGCCGTCACTCTCCGTGGACCTTTGCGGGCTACGCTACCGGGAGTGGCGCGGCCGGTCCTGTCGACGGCGGCGGGATGCCCTCTCACGGACGGAGTGCCTGTGCCGGACGCAGCGCCTGGGCGCCGGGACGGCGGAGTACTCGGCCTGCTGGCCGTCGCGGTCAGCTGGGGGTGTTCTGGGCGGCTGGTCCGCGCTGCTCCCCGGGGTCAAGTCCGAAGTTCGCACTGACGGACCAGCAGCTGGGGCTGGCGCTGTTCGCCGTCCCGCTGGCCGCGGTACCGGCCATGCTGCTCACCGGACCGCTGGCGCACCGGCTGGCGCAGCACACCCTGCCGGTGGTCACCGCGCTCTTCGCGGTCGCCGTCCTGCTGGTCGGGCTGAGCGGTTCCCGGGCGGCCTTCACCGCCTCGCTGCTGCTGGTCGGGGCGTCCAGCGGCGGCATCGAGGTGGGGCTCAACGCCACCCTCGCCGCCTGGGAGGCCAGGGACGGCCGACGGCTGTTCAACAAGGTGCACTCGGCCACGCCGCTGGCGATGGTGGTGGCCGCGCCGGGCGCCGGTCTGGCGCGCTATCTCGGCGCCTCCCGAGGGCGGTGCTGATCGCCGTCGCGGTGCTGGTGGGGGTGAGCGCGGTGCTCGCGGTCAGCCCGCGCGGCTGGCAGGAGCAGCCGTCGCAGGCCGGGCCGGGAGCCGGGGCCGCGGCCGGCCGGGCCCGGCGGCTGACCTGGCTGCTGCTGGCGCTCGGGGCGGTGGGGGCGGTGGCGCTGCTGATGGAGAACAGCGTGGAGCAGTGGGGCGCGATCCACCTGGTGCAGCAACTCGGCACCGGTCCGCTGCTGGCGAGCTGCGGACCGGCGGCCTACATGGCAGGGTTGTCGGCGGGGCGGATGCTCGCCCAGTGGCAGGGGCAGCGGCTGTCCGACCAGTCGTTGGTCTCGATCGGCGGGGTCGTCGGCGGGGTCGGCCTGGCTGTCGCCGCAGCCGCCTGGAACATCCCCTGGACGCTGGCCGGTTACGCGGTCGCCGGGGTCGGGCTGGCACCGGTGGTGCCCACGCTGCTCGCGGCGGTGGGCCGCGGGGTCGGCCCCGGGCGGCGCGCGCGGGCGATCTCGACCGTGACCACGGTCTCCTACGCCGGGTTCCTGTGCAGCCCGCCGCTGGTGGGCACGCTCGCCGGGGCCGTGGGGCTGCCGTCCGCGCTCGGCGTGGTGGCGCTCGGCGGGGTGCTGGTGGCGGCGGGCGGACAGGTCGTACGGATCCACGGGGCCCAGACGAGTCAGAGGGAACGAAGATGACAGACCATCGGCGGCGCGCTCTGGTCGTCGGGGCGGGCTACCTGGCCGGCCGGGTCGGCGCGGAGCTCAGCGCGCTCGGACACGCCGTCACCCTCAGCTCCCGGCAGCCGCCCAGCACCGCACAGGCCCGGCAGCTGGACTGGCGCCCGGTCGACGCCCGCGACCGCCGCTCCGTGCACGCCCTGCTCGACGCGGCCCGCCCGGACGCCGTGGTGGTCGCGCACGGCCCCTCCGACATCACCTGGTGCGAGGCGAACCCCGGCCAGGCGGCCGCCGCGCACCTCGGCGGCGCGCGCCATCTGGCCGAGGCGCTGGACGGCCGCCGGGCCCTGCTCATCTCCACCGACAATGTCTTCGACGGCCACCGGACCAGCTACGGCGAGCACGACCCCACCGGGCCCGCCAACGCCTACGGCCGGGCCAAACTCGCCGCCGAGGAGACCCTGCTGGCCGGCCGTGACGCGCTGGTGCTGCGGGTGAGCCTGGTCTACGGCTGGGACCGCGCCGGTCTGCGGCCGAACTTCTTCAGCGCCTGTGCGCAGCAGCTGGGCGCGGGCCGCCCGGTGGCGGTGCCCGACGACCACTGGAACAGCCCGTACTGGTCGACGACGTCGCCGCCTGGACCGCCGCCCTGCTGGACTCCGCGCACACCGGAGTGGTGCACCTGGGCGGCCCGAGGCGGCTGAGCCGGCTCGCCTGGGCCCGACACATCGCCGAGTGCTGCGGGGCCGATCCGGCGCTGGTCCGGCCGGCGCCGCAGCAGTCCACGGCGTACGCCTGCCGCCCCCGCAACGCCTGCCTGCACAGCACCCGCGCCGGGCAGCTGCCGGAGCTCTCCGGACTGGCACCGGTGGACGTGCTGGAGGCCACCGACAAGCTCATCACCCAAGGAGAAGAGCAACTGTGACGGAACATCAGATCTACCTGGCCAGCAAGCGGGCGGCCGTGAGCTTCGCGCCCGACCCGGAGACCGGCGAGCTGAGACCCTGGCTGGCGCCGGGCGGCACCGGCAATGTGGTCGCCGAGCAGGCCGGTGTGCTGGACGTGTCCTGGATCGCCAGCGCCGACACCGACGACGACCACCGCGCCGCCCAGGAGAATCCGGACGGCCTGCTGCTCGGCCTCGGCTCCGGCCGGCAGATCCGGGTCCGGCTGGTGCGCCACGACCGGGGACCTTCGAGGTCGTGCAGAACTTCCTCACCGCCGGGCTGCTGTGGGCGAGCAACAACCACGGCTGGGACACCTGGACCACGCCCACCTTCGACGCCGGGGCGTACCGGGCGATGGAGTGCTTCGCCGAGTTCACCGGCGACTTCGCCGAGGCACTGCTGAAGAGCTCGGCCGATGCCACCGACCCGGTGTACCTGGTCCACGACTACCAGCTGGTCGCGGTCCCGGAGCGGCTGCGCGAACAGCGGCCCGACGCGCCGGTCCTGCTGTTCGTGCACATCCCCTGGCCGTCGCCGGACTACTGGCGGGTGCTGCCGAAGCCGATGCGGGCCGGCCTGCTCGAAGGCATGCTGCCGGCCACCACCATCGGCTTCTTCGCCGACCGCTGGTGCCGCAACTTCCTCGACTGCGTGAGCGATCTGCTCCCGGACGCGGAGGTCGACCGCGAGCGCGGCACCGTGCGCCACCGGGGCCGGGTCACCCGGGTCCGGACCATGCCGCTCGGATACAGCCCGCTGACCATCGCCGGCGCGCGCCCCGGCTGCCGGAGGGCATCGCCGAATGGGCGGGCGACGCCCCGCTGGTGGTGCACAGCGGGCGGACCGACCCGATCAAGAACGCCGAGCGCGCCGTGCGGGCGTTCGCGCTGGCGGTGCGTTCCGACGAGCGCCTGCGCGGCACCCGGATGCTGGTGCGGATGAACCCCAACCGGCTCTATGTCGAGGCCAACGCCGACTATGTGCGCCGGGTGCGGGCCGCCGTCGCCGAGACCAACGCCGAACTGGGCGCGGACACCGTGCGCCTGCACTGCGACAACGAGGTCGAGCACACCCTCGGCTGCTTCCGGCGGGCCGACCTGCTGATGTTCAACTCCACCGTGGACGGGCAGAACCTGAGCGCCTTCGAGGCGCCGCTGGTCAACGAGCGCGACGCCGAGGTGGTGCTCTCCGAGATGTGCGGAGCGGCGGAGGTGCTCGGCCCGGTCTGCCGCACCGTCAACCCCTTCGACCTGGTGGAGCAGGCCGAGGCGATCGCCGCCGGCCTGACCGCCCCGGCCGCGCAGCGGGCCCGGTCCGCCGAGCGCCGCCGGGCGGCCGCCGAGCCGTGGACGCTGGAGGCCTGGGTGCGCGCCCAGCTCGACGGACTGGCCACCGACCACCGGGCCCGCCATGAGTGAGCTCACGGCGGACCCGGCCGCGCACGACCCGGTCGCGGACGACCCGGCTGCGGACGACCCGAACCTGGTCTCGCAGTACAAGCTCGGTGACGCCGTGCTGGTCAGCGGCGAGGGTGTGCGCTGCTGGGACAGCGCCGGCCGGGAGTACCTCGACTGCGTCTCGGGGACCTTCAACCTGCTGCTCGGCCACAGCCATCCGGAAGTGCTGGCGGCGATCCGGGCGCAGTCCGAGGAACTGGTCTTCGCCAGCTCCTCGTTCCAGACCGAGGCCACCAACCGGGTGATGCGGGAGCTGGTCCGGATCAGCCCCGCCAACCTGACCCGGGTGAATCTGCGCAGCTCGGGCGGTTCCACCGCGAACGAGGGCGCGATCAAGATCGCCCAGCACCACACCGGCCGACGGGATGTCATCGTGCCGTTCCGCGGCCATGTCGGCCAGACGCTGGCGGCGGCGAGCTTCAACGGCAGCGCCCGGATGCGCGCCCCTTCCCCTACCGCTTCCCGGGCTCGGTGCAGGTGCCCGGCCCCTACTGCGGCCGCTGCTTCTACCGGCAGACACCGGACAGCTGCGGAATGCTGTGCGTGCAGCGGATCGAGGACTTCACGAGTACGCCAGTTCCGGCAGCGTCGCCTGCCTGATCATCGAACCATCAGCGGGATGGGCGGGAACGTCGTCCCCCCCCGGGCTACCTCCAGGAGCTGAAGTCCTTCTGCGAGGAGCGGGAGATCGTGCTGATCTTCGACGAGATTCCAGACGGATTCGGCCGCACCGGCGAGATGTTCGCCGCCGACCACTTCGGGGTCAGCCGCACATGATGACCCTCTCCAAGGGCCTGACCGGCAGCGGCCTGCCGCTGGCCGCGATCCTCACCGAGGAGCGGATGGCCGGCTGGACCGCTCGCTGCACAGCTTCACCTACGGCGGGCACACCCTCTCCGCCCGCCGCGGTGAAGACCCTGGAGATCGTGCAGCGTCCGGGTTTCCTGGAGAACGTCCGCGCCAGCGGGGCCGTGCTGCTGGAGCGCCTGCGCGGGCTCCAGCAGGACCACCCGGTCATCGGCGACGTGCGCGGGGTGGCCTGATGCTGGGCGTGGAACTGGTGCTGCCCGACGGCGGCAAGGCGGTCGAAGCGGCCCACGCCCTGCACCGCGCGCTGGAGCGGCGCGGCGTGCTCACCCGGGTGTCCGAGCACGGCCTCGGCAATGTCATCGAGCTGCGCCGCCGCTGATCCTGACGCCCGCCGAGGCACACCTGGTGGCCGACCGGTTCGGTGAAGCCCTGGCGGCCTGCCCTGAGAGTGGTGCTGGGCCCGGACGGTCCGCGGCTGGAGCCCTCCCCGGCGGAGCGGCCGCCGGCGAGCACGCGGTCAGGGTCCGGGTCGAACTGGCCGGGTCTGCCGGTCGGACCTCAAGGAGGTGGCCGGAAGCCGGCACGGGGCAAGCCAGTTCGGGCACGAGATCGTCGGCACGGTCGAGCGGTCCACCCTCCCCGGCCTGCGCCGGGGCTGCGGGTCACCTGGACCCCAATGTGACGGTCGGACGCAGCACCGGCTTCGCCGGCGCCATGTGGGCGGCCGGCCCGGCCGACCGGCTCACCGCGGCGCTGCCGGCCGTACCGGAGCACATCGCCGCGCGCACGCTGGTGTTCGCGGAGCCTGGCCTGCGCCCGCCACTGCCTGGCCGCGGTCGCCCGGCACCTGGGCGGCGAACCCGCCGGGCTGCGCCTGGGCGTGCTCGGCGCGGGGACCGCCGGGGTGCTCATCGCCTCCCTCGCCCGGGCCGCGGGTCTGGAGGTCACCCTGGCCAACCGGAGCCCCGACCGCCGGTCGTTCCTGCGGGAACGCGAGGTGGTCGACGCCCCGGTGGGCCCGATGGCGGCCGTGCCGAGCGGCTCGCTGGACGTCGCGGTGGTCGCGACCAGCTTCGTCCTCCCCGAGGTGCTGCGCGAAGCGCTGCGGATGACCGCCCCGGGCGGGCTGGTGCTGCTGTACGGCGGTACCGCGCCGGCGACTCGCTCCCGGGGCTGGAGTGCGACCTGGACACCGTGCGGCGGCGCCAGATCGCCGAGCCGGTCAGCTGGCAGGGCAGGCGGCTGCGCATCGGCGGCAGCTACGGCACGGTGCGCGCCGACTTCGACGCGGCCCTGCGGGACCTCGCGCAGGCGGTCGTCCCGGCGCACCGCATCGAGCGGCTGATCACCCAGGAGGTATCGCTCCGCCAGCTCCCGCGCGTGCTGCGGGAGAAGAGCAGCGGCCGGCATGTCGGCAAGACCCTCGTCCTGCCGTGAGGGGCGTCACCCGGGCTCTCCGGGCCGGTCCGCCGCGACCAGGCGGGTCAGCAGCTCGACGAGTTGCGTGAGCTCCTCGGCCGGGAGCGAGCCGAACGCCCGCGGCGGGCGCAGCAGGATGGCGTCGGCGGTGGCGATGGCCTCCCGCCCGGCACTGGTGAGCGCGACCAGTTTGCGGCGGCGGTCCTCGGGTGCGGCAGCCGCTGCACCAGGCCGTGGCTTCGAGTTTGTCCACGACCAGGGTGGTGTAGGGGGCGTCGGCGCCGATGAACTCCGCGAGTTGACGGAGTGTCATCGAGCCTTCACGGAGCCGGAAGAGCACCTTTCCGCGCCGGCGCCGAGCCGGAACCCGAGCGCCTCGGCGAGATCGCCGTGCCGGTTGTGCGCCTCGGCGAAACCGTGCAACAGGGCCCAGGCGCGCTCCGCGGCGCCTGCCGGGTCGGCCGGTGGCTCCGAACCGCCGAGCTTCGTCGGGGAGTTCACCACGCCACGGTCCGGCCCAGGTAGTCGACATAGTGCAGCCCGGCCTTGCCCTGGAGCGAGTCGAGGGTGCGGACGACGTTGGGGATGCTCTCCTCGATGCTCAGCCGGGCGCCCGACCCGCCCATCTCGGTGCGCACCCAGCCGGGGCCATCAGCACCAGCGTCCTGGCGTCCTCGCGGTGGCGGGCGGCATAGCTGCGCACGAAGGTGTTCAGGGCCGCCTTGCTGCCGCGGTACACCTCGTGCCCGCCGGTCTCGTTGTTGGCCACGCTGCCCTGCCCGGAGGACATCACCCCGATCGTGCCCGTCGGCGTGACCAGATCCGCCAGCGCTTCGATGACCCGGAGCGGGCTGAGCGCATTGGTGACCATGACCCGGACGAACTCCTCGGTCGACGCCTCGGCCACGGTGCCCTCGGGCTCGTTGGTGACACCGGCGTTGACGAAGAGCAGGTCGAAGGTCCGCCCCGCCAGACGCTCGCGCAGCGCCGCGATCTGCTCGGGCACGGTGACGTCGACGGTCTCGATCTCGATGTCCGCCCCGTGCCCGTCGGCGAGTTCGTGCAGCGGCGTCGCCGCCGCGCCGCGCACGGTGCCGACGACCTGCCACCCGCCCCGCAGCCACTCCTGCGCCAGGGCCAGTCCGAGGCCGCGGGACGCACCGATCAGCAGTACTCGCCGGGCCGAATTGTTTGTAGTCATGACAACTATTGTTGTGCGTATAACTATCTCCGTCAAGCCCGACACGCGGAACCCCACGCGCGGAGCGCCGTCCACGGGACGACGGCGGGGTCAGTGTGTTCCGTCGGCGATCGGGCCGAGGGACAGCGCGGGCAGGAAGTTGAGCAGGGCCAGGATCAGCGCCGCCCCGGTCGCCAGGGTCACGAAGTTGAGCCCGTAGGGGCGGAGCGTGCCCACGGTCACCGCGCCGGGCCGCTGCCGGGCGAGCCGGCCGGCCAGGGCCAGGATGAAGGCCATCGGCAGGTAGCGTCCGACAAACATGTCGGCCGCCATGGTCAGGTTGTAGAACGGCGTGTCGCCGTTCAGCCCGGCCATGGAACTGCCGTTGCTCTGCACATTGCTGGTGAAGGCGTAGATGATCTCGGTGAGTCCGTGCGCGCGGCGGGGTTCCATCGCGGCCCGCCCCTCGGTCAGGGCGACGGCGACCGCGGTGGACACCAGGATCAGCGTCGGCGCCACCAGCGCGTAGCAGACCACGTACCGCATCTCGCCGAAGCCGATGCGTTTGCGCAGGTACTCGGGGTGCGGCCGACCATCAGACCGCCGACGAACACCGCCAGCAGGACCGCGATCAGCAGCCCGTACAGCCCGCTGCCGGTACCACCGGGGCTGACCTCGCCGAGCATCATGGCGGCGAGCAGCACCCCGCCGCCCAGGCTGGAGAAGCTGTCGTAGGAGGCCGCGCCCGCGCCGTCGGCGGATCCGGTGGCGGAGACGCCGAACAGGGTGCTGCCGTTGATCCCGATCCGGGTCTCGGTGCCCTCGTACTGCCCGCCGACGGCGGCGGTGACCGTACCGGTGTGGACGCTCTGCGCCAGCGCCGCGGCTCCCAGCAGCAGCCCGAAGAGGATGCCGACGACGGCGAGCAGGGTCCAGCTCTGCTTGAGGCTGCCCACCATGCGGCCGAAGGCGCGGATGAAGGCGGTGGGCACCAGCAGCATCAGCAGGATCTCCAGGGCGTTGCTCCACGCCGAGGGGTTCTCGAACGGGTGGGCGCTGCTGGCGTTGAAGAATCCGCCGCCGTCGCCGGACATCAGCTTGATCGACTCCCAGGAGCCGACCGGGCCGCCGATCAGGGTCTGCTTGGCCCCGGCCACCGTGGTGAAGGTCTGCGCGCCGTGCAGGTTCTGCTCCACGCCCAGGGCGATCAGCAGCAGCCCGAAGACGGCGGCCAGCGGCAGCAGCACCCGCAGGACGCAGCGGAACAGGTCGACCCAGAAGTTGCCCAGGTCGGCGGTGCTGCGCCGGACCAGGCCGGGATCAGGGCCAGGCCGACGCACATGCCGACGGCCGCCGAGGCGAAGGCCTGGACGCCGAGCCCGGCCATCACCGCGAGGTGTCCGGTGGTGGTCTCCCCCGCGTAGTTCTGCCAGCTGGTGTTGGTGGTGAAGCTGACGGCGGTGTTCAGGGCCAGCTGCCAGGGCATCCCGCGGTGCCCGAGCGACCAGGGCAGCCACTGCTGGCAGGTGCACAGCCCGAACAGGGCGAGGACGCTCATCAGGCTGAACGCCATCAGCGCGGTGAAGTAGTGCTTCCAGTCCTGTTCGCGGTCCGGGTCGATGCCGCAGACCCGGTAGAGCAGGCGTTCGGCGCGCCAGTGGGAGCCGCCGTCCAGGGTCCGGGCCAGGTAGTCGCCCAGGGGGACGTGCACGGCGACCAGCACCGCGAGCAGCAGCAGGGCTTGCAGCCAGCCGGCCATGGTCAGGACTCCTTCGCGGGGTAGGGGTGGCTGCGGTCCAGCGCCAGGTTCAGTTCCAGCACATTGACGCCCGGCCCGCCGAGCACACCGAGGGCGCGTCCGGTGGTGTACTGCCGGATCAATGCCAGCACGACGGCCGACGGGAGGCCGCGGGCCCGCGCGACCCGCGGTGCCTGGAGCCGCGCGTAGGCCGGGCTGATCTGCGGATCGAGCCCGCTGGCGCTGGCGGTGACCGCGTCCGGCGGCACGGCCGGGTCGGCGGGCGCGTCGCCGCGCACCGGGACGACCAGGGCGCGGCTGTAGTCCTGGCCCGGCTCGGCGCAGGTCACCCGGACGCCCCGGTAACTGCTCAGGAAGGGCTTCGCGGGGCAGGCCTGGTCGAGGCTGACGACGCGCGTGACGGCGCCGGTCAGCCCCTCGGCGCGGAAGACGCCGAGCACCGCGCCGGCCCCGTCCGGGGTGCAGTAGGGGCGCGCGCCGTCGACGTGCTCCAGCTGCCCCACCGCCAGGCTGCGCGCGCAGACCTGGCTGAGCAGGCTCGGCCGGCCGGAGCCCGGATCTCCCGGCGTGGGCAGGGTGTCCACCACGTCCTGGGGGCGAGATTGCCCGCGCCGCTGGCGGTCGGGTCGTAGCCGGCGCCGGCGTCGGAGGGGCGCGGCTGGAAGTACTGGACCAGCGGATCGCCCTTGGCGTCGGTGAACTCCTGGCCGATGAGGCTGCTGCCGACGACTCTGCCGTGGGCCCGCACCAGCGAGCCCTGGGCCTGCTGGCGCAGCCCGGCACCAGGGCGAGGGCGGTCAGGCCCAGCGGGTAGAGCAGGCCGGTCACCAGGGTGAGGACGAGCACGACCCGGGCTGCCGCCAGGTTCTGGGCGGCCCAGTGCGGTATGCGACGCATGATCAGATCCCCGGGACGAACTGGACGAGACAGAGGTCGATGAGCTTGATGGCGGCAAAGGGCACGATCACGCCGCCCAGGCCGTACACCCACAGGTTGCGGGTGAGCAGGGCGGAGGCGGTGCTCGGCCGGTAGCGGACGCCGCGCAGGGCGAGCGGGATGAGCGCCACGATCACCACCGCGTTGAAGATCACGGCGGAGAGGATCGCCGACAGCGGCGAGGACAGGCGCATGATGTTCAGCACGCCCAGCGCGGGATAGACCCCGGCGAACATCGCCGGGAGGATCGCGAAGTACTTGGCGATGTCGTTGGTGATGCTGAAGGCCGTCAGTGCGCCCCTGGTGATCAGCAGCTGCTTGCCGATCTCGACAATCTCGATGATCTTGGTGGGGTCGGAGTCCAGGTCCACCATGTTCCCGGCCTCCTTGGCGGCCGAGGTACCGGTGTTCATCGCCACACCCACATCGGCCTGGGCCAGCGCCGGAGCGTCGTTGGTGCCGTCGCCGGTCATCGCCACCAGCTTGCCGCCGGCCTGCTCCGCCTTGATCAGGGCGAGCTTCTGCTCCGGGGTGGCCTCGGCCAGGAAGTCGTCCACCCGGGCCTCGGCGGCTATGGCCGCGGCGGTCGCCGGATTGTCACCGGTGATCATCACGGTGCGGATGCCCATGGTGCGCAGCTGCTCGAAGCGCTCCCGCAGGCCGGGCTTGACGACGTCCTTGAGGTGGATGACGCCCAGCACCCGGGCGCCGCCGTCCACCGCCTCGGCCACGGCCAGCGGCGTGCCGCCGGCGCCGGAGATCCGGCCGACGACCTCCTCCAGCTCGTCCGGGACGGTGCCGCCGTGCTCGCGGACCCAGTCGGCCACGGAGGCGGCCGCGCCCTTGCGCAGACTGCGGGGCAGCGGCTCGCTCAGGTCCACCCCGGACATCCGGGTGGTCGCGGAGAACGGCACCCAGGCGGCGCCGGTCTGCGCGGGCGCAGTCAACCCGTGGCCCTCCCGCGCGAATTCGACGACCGAGCGGCCCTCGGGGTCTCGTCGGCGAGGCTGGACAGCAGCGCGGCCGAGGCCAGCGCCTCCTGCGCGGCACCGCCGACCGGGAGGAAGGCGGCAGCCTGGCGGTTGCCGAAGGTGATGGTGCCGGTCTTGTCGAGCAGCAGCGTGTGCACGTCCCCCGCCGCCTCGACGGCCCGGCCAGACATGGCCAGGACATTGCGCTGCACCATCCGGTCCATACCGGCGATGCCGATCGCCGACAGCAGTGCCCCGATGGTCGTCGGAATCAGGCAGACCAGCAGCGAGACCAGGACGATTCCGGCGACACCGTTGTGCCCGATGGCAGCGGTGTCCGGGGCCGCCGCCATCACCTGTTTGGAGAAGATCGCCATCGGTTGCAGGGTGACCGTCGCCATCAGGAAGACAAAGGTCAGCGCGACCAGCAGCAGGTTCAGCGCCAGCTCGTTCGGGGTCTTCTGCCGCTTCGCCCCCTCGACCAGGGTGATCATGCGGTCCAGGAAGCTCTGGCCGGGCTCCTGGGTGATCCGCACCACGGATCCGGTCCGACAGCACCCTGGTGCCGCCGGTCACCGCACAGCGGTCACCGCCCGATTCGCGGATCACCGGCGCGGACTCGCCGGTGATCGCCGACTCGTCCACACTGGCCACGCCCTGGACGACGTCCCCGTCGCCCGGGATCAGCTGGCCGGCCTCCACCACCGTGACGTCGCCGCGCCGGAGCTCCGCCGCGGAGACGGTCTCCTCCCGGCAGTGCGCGGCACCGGCGTCCGGGTCCCAGTCGAGCAGCCGCCGCGCGGTGGTCTGCTGCCGGGTCCGGCGCAGCGTGTCGGCCTGCGCCCGGCCGCGGCTCTCGGCGACCGCCTCGGCCAGGTTGGCGAAGAGCACGGTCAGCCACAGCCAGACGGTGATCAGCCAGCGCGAAGAGCGTGGGCTGGGCGATGGCGAGCCCGGTGGTGAGCGCCGCGCCCACCTCGGTGACGAACATGACCGGGTTGCGCACCAGCGTCACCGGGCTCAGCTTGCGCAGGGCCTCGGGCAGCGCCCGCCACAGCTGCGTGGCATCCAGCGTGCCCGCGCCGATCCGGCGCGGGCCGCCGGTGCCGGGCGGCGCGGTCCGCGGTCGGCCCGGGCGGACCGGCACCTGCGCGGCCATCAGCGCCTCCCCGGGCTGCGGACGGCCAGGACACGACGGCCGGCCGGGCCGACCGCGACCAGCGGCCCGGCTGGACTGTCCACACTCATGTGAGTACCCCTCAGTCTTCCGGGCGGCGGCGCCCGCCTCCGCCCGGAGACATGAAAGCGCTGGTCCCCGGTCCGCTTACGCCGTCCTGACGCGCTCCCAACACAAAGGCGGCCAATCTTTGCGAAGCATTGGCGGCGGGCGCCTCCGACGGCGTGTCTGCGACAGGAACCCGCCAACAGGCGGCGGCGGAGGACGGCGTCCGCTCTGTCCGGGTTCGGGGTCCGCCGGTTCCGCGCGGGCATCTGAACGAGTTCTTAGTGCCCGGTAGGGCAGACTGCTCCGCGACACCGAGCAGCAGCCACCACGGGATCCCTCCCCAGCACTCAAGGAAGGACGCTGCCGATGATGCCTCCCGCCATGCGTCTTCTGCGCCTGGACCTCGCGCCCGCCCACCGCGGGCCCCACCCCCTGCGCCTCGCGCTGGCCGCCCTGTGCGCCGTCGCCGGGTCACTGGCCGGCGACGCACTGCTGGTCCTCGCGGGCGTGGCCGTGTTCCCGGCGACCAGGGATATGTGCACTTCCAGTTCGCCGACTACAGCAAGCTGACCGTGATCGGTGTGGTCATCGCCTGCGCCGCCTGGCCGCTGACCACCAGGATCAGCTCCGACCCGCGCTGGCTGTTCCTGCGCATGGCCGTCCTGGTCACCCTGGTGCTGCTGCTGCCGGACCTGTACATCCTGGAGCAGGGCCAGTCCGCGCAGGCCGTGACCGTGCTGATGGTGATGCACCTCGTCATCGGCGTGGTGACCTACGCCGCGCTGGTGGGCCTGGCCCCGGTCCGCGCGGCGCGGTCCGAGGGCGACCGGCCCCGGCAGGACGCGGTGACCGGCAGCCGCTGACAGCGGCCCACCGGCCACCGGGGCAGCTCGCGGTACGGGCAGCCGACGACGCGCGGCCCGTCGGCCGTCCCGCTTCCGGGCCGGTGCTGACGAACCGTCAATCATTCGGAGGGTCGGCCGCCGGGGAGCGTCCGGGGGTCTGCGGCGCGTGGCGGATCAGGCCGGTGCGTTTGACCGTCGCCAGCAGCGGGGTGGTGTCTATGGCGGTGATGCCGCCCAGGGCACCCACGGTGCCGGTCAGGAAGGTGTACAAGGCGTCCAGATCGGCCGCGGCGAGGGCGACCAGCAGATTGGCCGGCCCGGTGGCGGCGGCGGTGAACCGGACCTGCGGGTGGGCGCTGAGGGCCTGCGCGGTCTCCTGCAACGCGCCGGGCCGCACGCTGATCCACAGCAGGGCCTCGGCGTGCGCGCCGAGAAGTGCGAAGTCCACCTCGGTGGCCAGCCGCAGGACCTGGCCGCGGACCAGGGCGTCGAGCCGTCGGCGGGCGGTCAGCGCGGTCGTCCCGGCGCGGCGGGCGAGATCGGTGTAGCTGGTCCGGCCGTCCTCGGTCAGGGCCGCGATCAGCGGGGTGTCGAGGTCGAGCGATGCGGGGGCCGTGGTCGGCGGCGCGGGGTCCAACTGGGCCGCCTCCTGCGGGGAGAGCAGTCCGGCCGTCCACCGGAACGCGGTGGGGAAGACCCGCAGCAGGGTGTGCGAGGTCCAGGAGTGGACCGCGTCGGTGGCCGGGAGGTCGCGCAGCAGCAGGGAGTTGCGGGCCTCGGGGCCGTCGAGGAAGAAGACCGTGGAGATCTCGTCGCCGCCGCTGAGGATGTCCACCCACACGGTGTCGGTACGGCGGGCCAGCGCCTGGGCGACCTGGCGGATCCGGTTGGGGCGGCAGCGGATCCGCAGCGCAATCGGGATCAGCTGCGGGAAGTGCGCGGGATTGCGGACGGCGGTGGCGCGCAGCGTGCCGTCGGCGTAAAGCGGCGCGGCCCGGCGCACCACGGTGCGCTCGGACAGGCCCAGGCAGCGGCCGACGTCCCGCCAGGAGGCCCGCGGCGCGGCGAGCAGGACAGCGGCGATCCGGCGGTCCTTCTCATCGAGCATCTGGCGCATGATCTGCATTCTAAGCCAGGAGTCTGGCGTACTTCCTGTGCTGGTTGCCTCGGAATGGTCCTGATCCTGCCGCAAGCCCGTACAAAGGTCTGGTCGGACAAGAACCCCTGACACTGCTGGAGGAAGACCATGACCGATCACGGTGCCGATCTGCTGATCCGCGCGGCCGCGGTGCACACCCTGGTGCCCGGCCAGGCCCCGCAGCGGGCCCTGGCGGTCCGCGGCGACCGCATCGCCGCCCTGTCCCCCGACCCGAACGGCCTGGACCACTGGGTGACCGCGCGCACCACGGTCCACGACCTGCCCGGCGCGACGGTGCTGCCCGCATTCGACGACACGCACACGCACCTGGTCTTCGCCGGGTTCAGCGCGCACGACGTCCCGGTGCACCAGGCCCGCACCATCCCCGAGTTCGTGGAACTGATCCGCCGGCGGGCCGAGACCACTCCCGAGGGTCAGTGGATCCGCACCACGGCCAACTGGCAGGAGCTCAACCTCGCCGAGCGCCGTATGCCCACCGCCGCGGAACTCGACCGGGCCACCGACCGCCACCCGGTCCTGGTCAAGCGCGGCGGCCACAACGACGTCGTCAACAGCTGTGCGCTGCGCCTGGCGGGCATCACCGAGGACACCCCGGTACCGGCCGGCGGGGTGATCGGCCGCGACGCCGAGGGACGGCTGACGGGCCGTCTGATCGACAACGCCATGGGCCTGGTGGAGCATCTGGTCCCGGCGCCCGACCGGGCGCAGACCGTCGCCGGGCTGCGCCTGGCCAGCAGCCGCTACGCCGCCGCCGGGATCGGCACCGTACGCGACTGCATGGTCACCCCCGACAACTACGCCTCGCTGCTGGCCGCCCGCGAGGCCGGCGCGCTCAGCACCCGGGTGCGCGCCCTGATCTCGGCGATCGGCCTGACCAGCGCGGCCCAGGTGGATGACCTGCTCGACGTCATGGAGGACTGGCGCTACAGCGCCGACCCGTGGCTGCGGGTGTGGGGGGTGAAGTTCATGTTCGACGGCGGACTGGAGGCCGGAGCCACCGAGGAGCCCTATGCCTGCGACCACGCCTTCTCCGGAACCCTGACCTGGGCCCCGGAGGTACTGGCCGACTCCGTCGAGGCGGTGGTCCGGCGCGGCTGGCGGGTCGGCACCCACGCCTACGGCGACCGCGCCGTGCGGCTCCTGCTCGACGTCTACGAGCAGGTCCTGCGGCGCGTGCCCGGCCTGCCGCGGGGACGCTGGTGATGGAGCACGGCGGCCTGGCCGGGGCCGAACAGCAGGCCCGCGCCGTCGCGTTGGGCATCCCGGTGACCATCCAGCAGCCACTGCTGCACGACACCGCCGAGGTGGAACTGGGCTTCTGGGGCCCGGAGCGCGTCGCCGCGCTCTTCCCGCCCGCGGCTGGCTCGACCGGGGCGCCCAGGTCAGCGCCGGATCCGACTTCCCCGTGCCAGTTCGGCGCCATGCGCTCGGTGTGGGGCATGACCACCCGGCAGACCGTCATCGGGGTCCAGGGCCCCGAGCACGCCATCAGCTACGCCGAGGCCCTGCCGCTGCACACCGTGCAGGCCGCCCGCCTGCTCGGCGAGGAGCACCTGCGCGGCACCCTCACCCGGGCCGGCTGGCCGACCTCACCATCTGGGACCACGACCCCGCCCACTGCCCCAGCGAGACCCTGCGAGACCTCAACCCCACCCATACCGTCATCGGCGGCCTCCTGGTCCACCAGCCCGGGGCCACCGGCTGAGATCCCGCCGCCGGTCCGCCCTGAGCATCCGGTCGTTTCCTGGTCGTCCTTTGTCCGTCGCCAGTTGCCCGTTCCCGGACGGCGGCCGAGTGGGCATGGGGGCACCGCGACGGCCGGAACGGGCAGCGAGGGAGCGATGGCTGACGAGAGTGGTGGGCTCAGGGCGCTGCGGATCTGGGCGCGGGAGGCCGTGGCCCGCGCCGATCTGCTGATCCCCTTCACCGAGGTCCGTGGCTGGACCGGTCGAAGGCCATGTCGGAGCCGGGTTTCACCGACCGGACGATCGACGAACTCACGGCTCTGGAAGCCACGCCGGGGCTTGCGGACACCCTCCGCCACGCGGTGTCGGCCCGCCTGGGCGCGCTGCTCGCGCTGCGCTACGCCTCCCCGGCGGCGCCCTCGCCGGAGCAGGACCGGCAGCGGGGACTGCGGTATCTGCGGCCGGTCCGTGCGGCCCGGCCCAGGGCCGCCGACTGGGAACGGCGGTGCGCCGCGTTCGGCCTGCTGGTGCTCGGGTTCCCGTACCGGGAGCTCGGCGGACACCAGGGCCTGCCTCCTGACCACGCCGCCTTCGTGGACTGGTATCGCAAGCACGGGGACAACTTCGACCCCGGCGAGCTGCCGGAGCTCTTCGCCGACGTCCAGGCCCTGCCGCTGCCGGCCGAACTGCGGCAGCAACTCGACCAGGTGGTTCCGGCGGCCGCGCTGATCCAGGAGCTGCTGAAGCCCGGCGGCCTGTCCCGGATCACCGACGAGCGCCTGGCAAGCGTGTTCTCCTCCCCCGGCTTTCCCTACCGGGACCAGTTCGAGGTGCTGGTAAAGCTCCGGAAACAGCCGCCCGCCGAGGGCCGGCCGCCGGACACCCGCACACCGCAGGAGCGGTCGGCGGACCGGCTGCGGAACCAGGCACGCGTGCTGTCGACCCTGGAGAACCTGGCGCCGGAGTCCATCAGCCCGGACACGCTCCGCGAACTGCACGAGGAACTGGAGCGGGAACCCCGGGACCCGTCGGTCCCACTGGAGCAGCAGCTGGAGGACGCCGCCCGGGTCATCGTGCACGAGGCGGTGGAGAGCGCGCGCCGAAGCGATCCCGTCCGGCTCGACTCCGCACTCGGCCGCATCGCCGACGCCATGGGCCGGCTTCCGGAGGGGCACGAACTGGTGCCCCTGCTGACGGCCATGCAGTCGATGCTGCTGAGCACCGCGGACGGGGCCGGTGGGAGCCTGCTGGACACCGAACTCGGGATCCGGCGCCTTGAGGCCCTCAATGGCCGACTCGACGAAGGCGGGATCCCGCCGGAGCTTGCCCTCGTCATCCGCACGCTATGCGCCGACTTCCGCACCGACCGGGCCGAGCGCACGGAGGACCCCGCCGGACTGGACGAGGTCGTCGACGAACTGCTGAGCCTGCGGCAGCAGGCGCCGAAGGAGCAGGGCATCCTCGCCATCGTGCTGATGGCGCTCTCCCGGGCCTACCAGGTGCGCGGCGAGCTTCGTGACGACGCATCGGATCGCCGGAGGGCGCTGGAGTGCCTGGAAGAGGCCACCACAGAGGCAGCCGGCCTGTCTCCGGCTCTCAGGGCTGTCGGGGAGCAGCTGAAGGCCACCTTCCGGATCTGGCGCGGACGGGTCGAGGACGACCCCGCGCTCATCGCGGAGGGCGTGTCCACACCGCGGCCCAGAGGGAGCACCACCGACTGGGAGTTCACCACGCGGCGGGAAGGCTCGAACTGTACGAGCGGACCAGGGACCGCGCCCATCTGGAACAGGCCATCACGGAGCTGGAGCGCCTCCGGGAACGGGTCCGGCAGGGCGAGGAGACCACCATCGCTGTGCAGCTGCTGTGGCGGCTCGGCGAGGCGTACGCCAGCCGCTCCGACCACACGCAGGACTCCGGCGATCTGCGGGCGGCCATCGCCTCCACGGTGGAGTCCCTGTCCGCGCTGGCCGCCGACGTACTGCTGCAGACCGGGGCCGAGCACGGCCTGTCGGCCGCCCGGCAGGGCGGCGACCGGGGGGTGCTGGTCGCCCGCTGGGCCATGGTCTGCGGTCAGCTGGAGGACGCGGTCGAGGCGCTGGAACTCGGCCGGGCGCTGGTCCTCCAGGCCGCGTCCAACTCCGCGGGGGTACCCGAGCGGCTGGCGGCCCGCGGAGCCCGGGAACTCGCCGACGCCTGGCGTGCGGCGGCCTCCCCGACGGCGGCCTCCCCGACGGCGTCCTCCGCCGAGGCCGGCGGCGCCACCCGCGCGCTGCCCAGCAGCCTGCGGCGCCAGGCCCTGGAAGCCCTCGGCTACCGGCGGCGCGGCGACCAGAAACAGCTGCTGGGGACCCCGACCGTCGACGAACTGTGCGCCGCGGTCGCGGCCGGCGGCGCGGATGTGCTGGCCTACCTGGCCCCTGGTGAGGGGGACACCCCGGGGATGGCGCTCGTCCTTGGGCCGCGGACCGGCGCGGTGGCGTTCCTGGTGCCCGCGCTGTCGGGCGCCGGGAGCGGGCCGCTGCGCGCCTACCTGGACGCGGCGGCGGCCCGTTCCCGGGCGGGCGGCGACGCGGCCGACCGCGTCTGGGAGGAGGCCCTGTCGGGCCTGTGCGACTGGGCCTGGTCCGGGGTGATGCGCGAGCTCCGGGACCTGGTGCTGACCGTCGGCGCGGCGGGTGCCGACGGCGGCACCGCCCAGCCCGGGTCGTGCTGGTGCCATGCGGCAACCTGGGCGTGGTGCCCTGGCACGCGGCCCGCGAACGCCACCGGGACTCCTACCGCTACGCCTGCCAGTACATGGTGGTGAGCTATGCCGCCTCCGGGAGCCAGCTGCTCCTCACGGTGGGACGCGAACCGCTCGCGGTCGGCTCGGCTCCGGTGCTGGTGGCCGATCCGCGGCTGGAACTGACCCATGCCGAACGGGAGATCAGCGCCCTGCACGCCGCCTTCTACCCGCAGGCCCGGTTGTTCGGCGACTTCTTCGAGCCGCCCGCGCCGCTGACGGGCTCCGGCACACCGGCCGAGGTACTGGCGCTGCTGGCGTCCGGGGACCGGCCGGTGTCCCTGCTGCATGTGGCGTCGCACGGCTCCGCGGGGCCGCGGCCGACCGTGTCGGCGCTCAGCCTGGCGTTCCCCGGCGACCGGGTCCTGGCCGGCCGAACAGGGCGGTCCGGGGGCGCTGCCGGACGCGGGCATGCTGACCGTGGCGCGGTTGCTCGACGGGTCGGCCGAGGGCAGCGCCGGGCGGCGCAGCGGGCCGCTCGTGGTCCTCAGTGCCTGCGAGACGGATCTGAGCACCCGCGACCACGACGAGGCACTCACCCTGACGACCGCGTTCCTGGCCCGGGGCGCACGCAATGTGGTGGGGTCGCGCTGGAGAACCTCCGACGGCGCCTCGGCGCTGATGATGGCGGTCTTCCACCACTTCGTGGCCGTGGAACGGCTCGATCCGGCCCGGGCCCTCCAGGCGGCGCAGCTGTGGATGTGGATCCGCAGCGCCGGCTGCCGGGCAGCGTGTGCGGCGCTCTGGCCTCCGACGCGCGACTGCCGGGCCTGGACCGGCCGTCGGTGTGGGCGGCCTTCATCCACCAGGGACATCCCGGATCGTCGCCCGCGGACCGGACCGCCACCGGAGGGACCGCGTGAACGCCGACGAACTGCTCCTGCTGATCAGGTCGAGCTGGCCGGAGATCCACTCCGCGCTCGACGACGGGCAGCGTGGCGCTGCTGCTCGACCGGCTCGCGGCCCTGGCCGCCGCGCCCGCCGAGGAGCGGGCCGTCCGCCGGGCCGTGCAGGGCGTGCGGCTCGCCCTGTACGGCGCACTGCCGCCCGGCCACCCCGTGCGTTCCAGGCTGGACGGCCCGCGGTTGACCGAGCCGGTCCGGGAGGTGTCGACGGTGGCGCTGCGGGCGGGCGAACTGCACACCTGGCTCACCGCCCCCGGCCCGCCCACGGAGCCAGGCCCGACTCCGGGCCCGGATCCTGGCCCGGATCCAGTCCCGGGAACCGGGACGGCGGGGATCGTCGCGGCGGTGCGCAGGCGGCTGCTGGGCGAGCGCTCGCTGTCGCCGGAGGAGGTGCGGCACCGCTGCGGCGACAGCGCGGCGGCGAGCATCGACGGACTGATCCGGCTCGACGACCCGGTACACGGAACCCGGTACCCGGCCTTCCAGTTCAGCACGGACGGCGGTGGGGCGTTCCCGGTGGTACGCCGGGTCAATGCGCTGTTGCAGGCGGAGACCGACCCCTGGGCCCGGCCGACTGGTGGCTGAGCGGAAACCTCTGGCTGGGCGGCCGGCCGGCGGCGCTGCTCGGGCAGTTGCCCGACGAGCTGCTGGTCGGCGCGGCCTCGGCGATGCTGGAGGGCGACTGATGCCCAACCGCTTCCCCCGAACGCGTACCGGATGACGCCCAATGTGGCCGTCCTGCCCGCAGGTTCCGCCCTGTGGCGGTGCCACAGCGCCCGGCGGCCGCCGGACGAGTTCAACCCGGTGGCCGCGGACTCCCATTTCGGCGGCAACCGCTTCGACGGCACCCCGGAGGACCCGTATCCCTTCCTGTACGCGGGCACCGAGCCGGCCACGGCGCTCGCCGAAGTACTGCTGCGCTCCCTGGACTTCGACACCGGGTCGGGGTACCGGCTGGTGCCGCGCGCCTGGGTCGTGGGCCGTTCGCTGAGCCTGCTGCGCACCCGCGTCGACCTGCGGCTGATCCGGCTGGTGACCGAGGAGGACCTGGCCGCCGTGTGCCAGGACTCCTGGCTGCTGGAGGCCGACGGCGCCGGATATCCGCAGACCAGGCGTTGGGCGAGCGAGTTGCGTGCCCAGGTTCCGTCAGCGCAGGGCGTGTTGTGGCAGTCCCGGCGGCACCGGCCGCGGCATGCGGTGCTGCTCTTCGGCGACCGCTGCGGCGGCTGGCCGCTGAAGCCCGACCCGGCGGGAGGCACCGCCGAGCTGGGCTCTCCCGCCGGGATGGCCGAGGCCAACCGGCTGCTCGCGCCGCTGCGTGCGGCCGTGGTCGCCGGGGAGAGCCGCTGAAGTGCTTGTGGCCGCTGGTGCTGCGATGCATTCTTTGGCTCATGGCCTCCGAGTTGGTCTACACATCACTTGTCACCGAGCTGAAGGAGGTGCGAAGAGCCGGCCTGGTACGCCTGCGGGACGGGAACTTCCGGCGCTGAGCGCGGCGGCAGCGGCCGTGGCCGGGCAGGAGCGCCCGGTCGCCGACGGGAGCCCCGCCGCCGCGGTCGAACAGCTGCTGCGGCTGGCGGTCTCCCGGCTGGACGACGGCAGCCTGCGGGAGTCCGCCGAGTACACGCTGGGACTCACCCGCGGCACCCGTGACTGGCCCGGAGCCGACCGGCGCAGACGGGCCGCCGAGGTGTACGGCGTCAGCGTGGAGCGGTTCCGCAAACACCACGAGGTGGTGATACTCGATCAGATAACGGAACAGATAGGCCTGTTGACTGCCGGGGCAGCACCGGCCGCGGGCCCGACCGGAACCCACCGGCTGCTCGCGGTCCCCGCGCGCGGCCGGACGGTCCCGGTCACACTCCACATCCACTCCATCGACCTGCTCCGCGACGTGGACGTGATCGTCGCGCCGACCAACACCTACTTCGCATTGCCGGAGACGTACAAGTCCTCGGTGTCCGCCTCCCTGCGGCGTGCCGCGGCGAGCCGCGGCCTCACCGGAGAGCTGCTGTCCGACCCGGTCCACGACGAACTGCGGGACTGGACCGCCCGGCAGGACACGGCCGGACGTCCCGTGCTGGCGGGGACGGTCGCCGCGACCCACCCGGGCGCACTGGCCCAGCAGGGCATACGCCGGCTCTACCACGCCGCCGTGGCCGTGCCCCGCCCGGGGACCAACGACTACAACGTGCTCTCCGCCGACGTGACCCGATCGGTGGCCCGGGCGCTCGCACTGCTGGCCGAGGAGCGGGACGGGTTCGATCCGCCACTGCGCTCACTGGGCCTGCCGCTGCTCGGCTCGGGCCGCGGCGGTCTGTCGTACCAGCAGAGCATCAACGCGATCTGGCGGCGGTGGACGCGGAACTCTCCCGTGGCGCCGACTTCCGAATTCATCTGATCGTCCGTCAACAAGTATCCGCGGAAGTAGTGTTGCAGACACTCACGCCGAGCGGCGGACCGGCCCCGACCGCGATCCGCCCAGGCTTCGCCCAGTGGACGCCCAGCCCCTCTGGTGGACTGGACAGTGACGGCGAAGGGACCGCAGCCATCCGGCCGGATGCCAGAAACAGCGAGGAAGCAGAAGATGGGACGTTACATGATCAACGGTGAAGTGGTCGATGTGCGGGAGGACCGTCCGCTCGCGGCGGACCTCAAGCAGGCGGCCGGTATCAACGGGGACGACTGGGTGATGGTGACCATGCCGAACGGGCAGGTACTGCGGCTGCCGGACCAGGATCCGATGCCGTCCGGAGTGACCGACGTGACCATCGTGCCCCGCTACCAGTATGGCTGCTGACCTGAGCGCGGCCGCCCGCCGCAGGAGCCGGCTTCAGGCCGAGACGCAACTGCTCGCCCAGCGCTACGGCGAGGTCAACTACGATCGCCAGGACGCCAGTTGGGTGCACATCGGGAAGTTCCCGGTGCCCGGCGGGTGGAGCCGGTCGCAGGTCGAGATCCTCATCGACGTGCCACACGGCAATCCCGGGTATCCCTCGGTGGCGCCGCAGTGGTTCTGGACCGACCGCGACCTCCGGACCTCCGACGGCCGTTCGATCCAGCACTTCTTCACCTCGGGCGGCTCCAGCCTCGCGGACCGGAGCTACACCGCCAAAGGATGGGGCCACTTCTGCATCCATGTCACGTCCTGGCACCCGGCGAGCGGCCTGAGACTCCAGGAGGGGCACAGTCTGCTCTCCTACCTCGACCTGATCGCGGCCGTCTTCCGCGACCGCAAGCGGCTCGCCGGAGGCTGACCCGTGGACGTTGAGATCGTCTTCCCGAGCCCGCAGTGGGAACTCCTTCACCGGCACCTGTTCGCGTCGGCACCGGACGCCGGCGACCGCAGCCCCGACGAGCAGCTCGCGTTCGCCCTGGCCGCACCGGTCCGGTCGGCGACGGGCGTGCGGCTGACCGTCCGGGAGATACTCCCGGCCCGGCCGCAGGACCTGGAGCACCGGTCACCGGTGGCGATCGCCCCCAGGGCCGACTTCGTCGCGGCCGCCCTCACCCGCTGCCGGCAGGAGGGGTGGAGCCTGATCGAGGCGCACTCGCACCCCTTCAGCCATGGCCCGGGCACCACCTTCAGCGGCATCGACTGGGCCAGCGACCAGGCGAAGATGCCCCGGGTGGCCGGTCTGCTGCCGGAGCACGCCCTGCATGCCACGATGGTGCTCGGCCGGTCGAGCCTCGATGCCCACTACTACGACGGGCCTCGGCGAGCATCCGGCCGGTCGACCGGATCCGCGTGCTCGGCGCCCAGGCGGGCACCCCGCAACTGATGCGCATCGCCCCGACAGGCGCCTCCGCCCCCGCGCGGTCCGCGCCGCGCAGGCGGATGTGGAGCCGGCGCCGCGAGGACGGCGACGCCGCCGCCGATGACCACCGGCACAACCCCTCCCGCGAGCGTGACCACGACGACCGCGCCGACCGCGCCGACCACAACAGCGACCACGACCGCTCCCGTGACCGTGCCGACGACCAGCGTTACGACCGGCAGATCCCTTTGCTCGGGCGGGAGTTCCAGCGGCAGCTGGCGGGGACCACCGTCGCGGTCGTCGGGCTCGGGGGCCTGGGCTCCTTCGCCGCCCTGGAGTGCGCACACCTCGGGTTCGGCAGGCTTGTCCTGGTCGACCCGGACACGGTCGAGCACTCCAACCTCAACCGGCTGCTCGGCGCGACCGAGGCGGACGTCGGCCGGCCCAAGGTCGAGGTGTACGCCGACCTGCTCCGCGCCGTCGCGCCGACAAGCACCGTGGAAGCGGTGCACGACTCGGTCCTGAGCGAGGCGGCCCTGGGCCCGGTGCGCGCCGCGGACCTGCTCCTCGGCTGTGTCGACAGCCATGGCGCCCGGCTGGTCCTGAACCAGCTGGCCGTCCAGTACGTCATCCCCTACCTCGACGCCGGCAGCGGCACCCGCATCGACGACGCCCACCGGGTCACCCATGTCGGCGGCCAGATCCAGGCGGTCCTGCCCGGCATGGGCTGTCTGGAGTGCCGGGGCTTCATCGACGCCCGCCAGGCGGCCTTCGACCTCGCCCCCTCGCACATCCGCGACCGGGAGATCGCGCACGGATACGGCACCCGGGAACCGGCCCCCTCGGTGGTCTTCCTGAACGGCGTGGTCGGATCGCTGCTGGTGGCGCAGGCGGTGCAACTGCTCTCCGGCGCACTGCGGACGGCGCACAGCGGCCCGGTGCCCGCGATCACGCTCTACAACGCTCGCCCCCTCCCTCACCGCCGTCGCGGCCGAACCCGACGACGCCTGCCCCACCTGCGGAACCGACGGCGTCACCGCTCTGGCCGATCTCTCCCCGCTGCACAGCGCGACCCCGTCGGCCCCGCCGCCGGCCGCCCGCCTCGCCGGGGTCGGTGACCGTTCCGATGCCTGATCCGATCCCCACCAACCGGAACGTCGGCCCACAGCCCGACGAGGAGCCGCCCCCGGCGGCCGGCCCCGACCCGCAGCGCTTCCGTCGGGCCCCGCGGCCGCAGAACCGCGCCGGGCGGGTCATCGGCGGATAGTCCTGGCGGTCATCGCGATCGCGGTCATCCAGAGCGCGCAGAACTCCGGCAGCCCGCAGGCCACACCCACCGTCCCGGTCTCCTCCCCTTCGACGACTTCACGCCGCCGGCGGATCCGCCGCTGCCGCCCGTGCCCACCCTGGCCGATCCGCCGCAGACCACGGCCCCGCCGCCCGCGCCCGCCCCGGTCCAGCCCATTCCGACCACCGAGGCGCCCGCACCCCCTCCGGTGCAGCCCATTCCGACCACCGAAGCGCCCGCGCCTGCCCCGGTCCAGCCCGCTCCGCCACCGCCTCCGCCGCCCAGGCCGAACTACTACGGCGCGATCGCCGTCAGCCACAACGGCGCCACCGGCAAAGCCTGGAACTACGGCTCGACGGCCGCCGCCGACCAGGCAGCGCTGAACTCCTGCCCCGACTCCGGCTGCACCGTGCTCACCTCCTTCGTCAACGGCTGCGGTGCCGTCGCCTTCAACCCCGCCACCAACCAGTACTGGGGCGGCAACGGCGCCACACCCATCGCCGCCGAGGACGACGCGATCTCCAACGACGGCGGCGGGCACTGGACCACCTACGTCTGCACCACCCGCTACAACTCCTGAGCCTGCTGTCATCATGCGGTCACTGCGCCCGGGGAGGTGTCCGGTGAGTGCGAATCTGGCCTCGCTGCTCGTGGCGCTGGTCGGCGTGGTCGGCACCCTCGGGGCCGCCGTCGTCACCCAGACCCGCGCCGACCGCGCCAAGCGGCTGGAACTGGAACACACGGCCGAGCAGCGGGCAGCGGAGCTCCGCCACGCCGACCTGCTGCGCCAGGCCGAGCGGGCGGAGGCCCGCGAGCACGAGTCCGGCATCCTGCGCCGCCAGTGCTACGTCCAGCTGAACACCAGTGGACGGCAGTACATGACCGCGCTGGTCGATCATCTGCACGCGCTGCGCGGCGGCGACGCGGCCCCGGTGACCGCCGAGGAACTGGAGGCCTGCCGGGAGGCCTTCCGGGACAGCTACGCCGAGGCGCAGATGATCGTTCCGGCGGCCGTCCTGGGTGCTTCGAGCCTGACCAGCCGCGGCCTCAACGCCCTCTACGGCAGGCTGAAGCGGACCGAGAGGTCCACCGGTGACCCGGGCGCGGAGATCGCGGCCGCCGAGAGCGAGCTGGACGAGGTGTGGGCCTGCCTTCGTGGCCTGCGGTCGGAGATGCGGAAGGACCTCGGCGTCGACCTCCCCGGACACCGCCCGGCCTGAGCGGCCCCCGGGACGGTCACCGGGCCGGGGCGGCAGCTATTCCCCGGCGATGAGCAGGCGGTAGCCGTAGTCGACGCTGTCGCGGGCGAGCAGGTCGGCGTAGCGGCGGGCCCAGGAGCCGTTGCCGAGGTCCTCGCGCAGTCGGGCGATCGCCGGTTCCACGACGTCGGCCGGAAGCTGGGCGAAGGTGGAGCTGGCCTGCCGTACGACCGGGTCCAGGAAGAACTCGGGGCGGCGCCAGTAAGCGATCTGGAAGCCGTCGGTGAAGTCGTGCGGGATCGGGAAGGGCAGGACAGTGTGCGCGCCCAGCGCCTCGGCCACCTCCGACAGCGGGGTGAACCGGGAGTTCTCCAGGTCGCGGATCTGCGGCAGATAGTCGCTGATCATCCACAGCTCCGGGCGGTGCTCAGGGTCCCAGGTGAAGACCACCTGGCGCCGTGAGACGCGGCGCAGCTCCCGCAACCCGCCTTCCTGGTCCGACCAGTGATGGATCGTCATCACCGCCATGGCAGCCTCGAAAGCCTGGTCGGGAAACGGGAGTTCCTCGGCGGAGGCACGCACCTTGGTCGCCCCTGGGTGCTGGTCGAGCATGATCTGGGACGGTTCGACGGCGGTGACCTCGGCATTCTCCGGTTCGTAGGAGCCCGCTCCCGCACCCACGTTGACCACGGTTCGGGCACCGGCCAGTGCCTGCCGGATCAGCGCGGCCAGCCGCGGGTCGGGGCGGCGGGTGCGTTGGTAGCCGATGCCGATCCGGTCGTAGATCGGCGGGGTCGCACCGGCACTGGCGGGAAAAGTGGTCATCGTTCCTCCGGTTTCCACATGACGGACAGTCACTGTGCGGAGGCGAGCCATCGTTGGCCACGGAGACGCCGGACCGCCCAGCACAGCACAGCACAGCACAGCAGGGTAACCGCGGCGTCCAGGGTCACGGTGCCCCAGCGTTTCACCCCCCCGGGCTGCGCAGCCCGGGGTTCGCCATCCGTGCTGCCGCCCGCAGTTCACGCTCCAGCACCTCACGGCCCGCGGACGCTCAGAACGACTTGGGCCGCAGTGTGCTCCCCGGGCGCAGGGCACCGTCGTCGGTGAGGTCGGCCAGCACAGCGGTCAGCCCCTCGGCGAGCATCCTGCGGCGGACGCTGCCGAGGAGCCTGGCCATGAAGAACCCGCCGACGCCGGTGAAGCCGGTGTGGTCGTAACTGAACCTGGTCCCGCCGGCCTGCGCTTCGAGGCGGTAGGCGACCTGCGTCACCTCGCCGCCGCCCTCGTCCTGCCAGGAGTAGCGCAGCAGCGACTCCGCACGCACCTCCAGCACCTCGCACAGCACGACGCCGCTCCAGCCGGGCCTGGGCTTGGCGACAAACCTGAACCTGGTGCCCACAGCGGCGGCGAACCCCTCGGGCCGGGCACCGGCGCCGGTCGCGGTCCACAGCGGGATCAGCTGCGGATCGGTGACCGCCGACCAGACCTGCCCAGGGGGGTAGGGATAGTCGCGGACGATGTGGATCTCACTCAACAGTGCTTCTCCTCGCGGCTGCCGGCACACTCCATGCACCAAACTACAGCGACTGGAAATTTACTGCAACAGTAAATATTTGCAGCCGGACGTCACCCCGGCCACTCCCAGCCGCAACAACGCGCCTCACCACCGAGGAGTCGCTCACGGCGTGCGCCGACGCATTCGCATCCGACCGGGTCGTAAAGCCCTGGCCCGCCAGCCGCCGAAGCTCCTCCGACCTGGGCTTCAGGCCGCGGAGACGGGCCACCCTGATAATGCGCTGGCCAGGCGGCTATCCCGAGGTCTTTGCGGGTGCGCTGGAGGAAGTCGCGGACGGCGGGTTCGCCTGGAGTCCTACCGGCCGCTGGCGGGCAAGCTGCTGCACTGCGCCGGCCAGCCGATGGACCCGGCCGGGGCGATCGCCCGGCTGATCGGCCGGGGCCCGGACCCGGACGGGCACATCCGCGAGATCGCCGCCGGGGCCCTGGCGCGAGCGGGCGGCGACTGGCCCCCAGCGGCGGGAAGTTCGACCGCGGGGGTGCTCGCGCTCATGGCAGCGGCCTGCTTTTCCGCCGAACCGGTGACAGCGGCCGCATGAACCCCGCGGCCGCCTCTACGTTGGGCCGATGCACGCACACATCGACCCGCCCGCGTCCGGCGGCCTCTCGCGCGGAGCCGTCGCGATCATCACCAACCGGTACGGCGAGCTCCTGCTCCACCTGCGCGACGACATCGACGGCATCGCCTGGCCGGGCCACTGGTCCCTGCTCGGCGGCAGCTGCGACCAGGGAGAGGAGCCCGCCGCGGCCATCGTCCGCGAGCTCGACGAGGAGGCCGGCCTCGCGGTCGAGGCCCTCACCGAGCTGTTCGAGGTCCGCGACCGGGACGGCTCCGGCCAGCTGATCAGCTTCTTCGCCGCCACCTGGGACGGCGACGAGCAGGCCCTGCCGCTGTCCGAGGGCGTCAAGCTCCAGTTCTTCGCCCCCGAGCACCTGCCGGTCCTGACCGTCCCGCCGTTCATCCGCGACGGCATCCACCGCCACCTGCACCCCCGGTCCGCCTGACCGCCCCCTCCCCCGGCGGGGACGGCGGGACGGGCCGCCCCCCTTGGAAGGAACCACGCACGTGAAGCTCACCGTCGCCGGCTGCGGCTACCTCGGCGCCACCCACGCCGCCTGCATGGCCGAACTCGGGCACGGGGTCCTGGGCATGGACACCGATTGCGAGGCCTCCGGCGCCGACGTCCACCAGCTCGCCGACGCCCTGCGGCTGGACCGCATCGGCCCCGCCGGGATGCGCCCCGGCCTGGGATTCGGCGGCGGCTGCCTGCCGAAGGACATCCTGCTCGTGCTGCAAGCCCGCCGCCCCCGGCGGCAGCAACCTCGCCTGAGAGCCGGAAAACCGCCTGGGCCACCACCCGAATCCGGGCGGTGGCCCAGGCGGCCGCGAGCCGCGATCGTGCGGCCGGACGGCGGCGGGCAGCACGGCCTGGGGCTGCGGCGCTGATGGACCTCGGCGCGGGACGCCACCGGTGGCGGCGCACCGGGTGACGCGCCCCCGGCAACAGCGGTCCGTCCGGCGTCAATTGCCGGCTTCGGCGAGGAACGAAAGGACCGCGGCGGCGAGTTCAGGCGCGGCGAACGCACTGCCGTGATCGCCCGGCACCCGGACGAACCGGGCATCGCGCAGCAGCGCCGCCAACTCGTCGGCGTCGCCCCGCTCGTCGCGGTCACCGATCGCCACAAGCGTCGGGGTGGCGATCCCGCGCAGGGCGTCCTCGGGCGTCGGGACAAGCGATTCGAGCACCCGCAGCAGCACCCTGGGGTCCGCGCCCAGCTGCGCGATCCACTGCGCGAAGCGGGCGTCGCGCGAGCCGGGTTCGAAGGCGATCCCGTCGACAATCCCGGTGAGCACGCGCTGGTTCATGCCGCCGTCCTGGGGGCCGCTCACCTTCGCCAGCCCCTGCCCGGCTACAACTGCCCGTCCCGGCCTGGCTCCCCGCGCCAGCATGCGCACCACGATCCGCGCACCCAGCGAATAGCCGTAGAGGTCGTACTCCCCCTCGCCGAGCCCGAGGTGCTCGACAAAGGCGAGCCCGTCGTCAGCCAGCACATCCGGCGGCCAGGCGGCGGCGTCGTGCGGCTTCGCGCTCTCCCCGTGGCCGCGGAAGTCCGGCAGCAGCAGCCGGTGGCCGTGCTCGGCCAAGCCGGCCAGCCGGCCGTGTTCGAGCGTGAGCGTGCCCGAGGCCATGAACCCGTGCAGCACGATCAGCGGTCGACCGGTCCCGGTCTGCTGGTAGGCCAGCTCCACACCGTCACGGCCGACAAATCGATAAGCGCCCATATCGTGTTGATGCTACTCGTCGGCCGGGCCAGGCGGCGCTACCAGCGCGATCCGCGGAGGAAGCGCTCGACGGCCGGGACAAAGGTCGCCGTGTCCTGGAACAGGAAGGCGTGCCCCGCGTCCGGGAACAGCAGCAGCCGCGCGCCGGGCACGCCCTGGGCCAGCAGCAGGTCGTTGGCGGCCGGGTCGAGCTGGTCCAGCGTGCCGCCGGCCACCAGCGTCGGCACCCGGAGCCGACCGGTCCGCCGCCCGGCGGGGTCCTGCCCGGCCATCCACTGCTGGATAGCGAGATTCTGCGCGCTCCTGACGGCGGCCGGGGCCGTGTAGCGGTCGGGGTACCGCACCACCCCCTCGGCATACGCGATCGCCGCGGCCGTCTGGTCCGGCGGGAAGAGCACCGAGAGCACGACGGCGGGGTCAGGACTGTTGAGTTCGGCGGCCGCGGCCGCCGGGATGGGCAGGGCGAAGCCGGTCCCGGCCTGGGTGGCGGCCAGTACGAGTGCGCTGACCTGGCCCGGATGCCGTACCGCGAGCGCCTGCGCGATCATGCCGCCCATGGACCACCCGAGCACCGCCGGACGGCCGAGCCGCAGCGTGGAGATCAACGCGCTCGTCTGGTCGGCCATCCCGGAGACGGTGAGCGGCTGGGGCAGCGCGGCGGTCCCGCCCACTCCGGCGTTGTCGAAAACCACAACCCGGTGGTGGGCGGCCAGGGCGTCGACGAACGACGGCGCCCAGTCGTCCATCGACGTGCCGAGTCCGTTGATCAGCAGCAGCGGGCTGCCATGGCCGACCGTTCGGTAGCCGACCTGGCCCAGGGCGGTGTCGGCGACCTGGGTGGGCGCGTCCAGGATGTCCGCGGGCTGCTGGGCGACCGCCCCGGCACGAGCCGGGCCGCCGACCGGCCGAGCCTGCGTCTGTGCCTGTGCCTGTGCGGAGGCTGACGGGGCTGCCGCCCCGCACAGCGCCACCATCGTCGCCGCGGTGGCCGTGGCCAGCGTCCAGCGGCTGCGGGACCACTGCGAGCCGGATCGTCCTTGCCGGGTCTGCTCTGGCATTGCGCCTTCTCCTCACGCCATACGCGCTCCACGGCCGGTCGGTCGCGCCACCGGCTGCCGGTCCGCAGCGATGCTACCGACGGCCGAACAGCCGGTCGAACAGATATCCGCAGTTCCGGATATGGCTCAACTTCCTTGCAGGGCAAGGCACTCGGCGAACCGAGGCGGAGACGCCCGCAGACGGCCGGGCGGAGCGGTCCAGTCAGCGGCGCCCCTGGGGGGCGGCAGCGACGGCACCGAGCCGCACCGTCGTATTGTGAAGATCACATTAAGCGGGGACCGAAGAAACCACCGGGCCGGACCGACCCTGTGCGGCTGCTGTGCTTGCGAGGCCTGGCCCCAGGGGGTCTCCATGTGCGGATATGTGCGCTCGCATGCATCCCCACGCGTGCCAAACGTCCCTTTTGGGACTGCTAGCGTGTACGCCATGAGTTCTGCCCTGTTGACGAGTCGACGAGCGGTCGACTACGTCCAGGTCGCCAGCTCCTTGTGTTGCTGACGTTGTCGCGACACCGCACAGCCCGCTGAGGGCTGACCAACCCTGGCGCCGTCCGCGCCTGTCCGGCGTGCCGCGATCCCGCGGCCGAGCGCCGGTCTCCCTGCCCAGGTATGCCTTCGCGTGCCGCGGTGACGCCTGCCCTCCCCCAGAGCCACCTGCCCCGACGCGGGCACAGCCTTGCCTGAAGCCAGAAACCCAAAGCCCGAGCCCAAAGCCCGAGCCGAACAGAACCTACCGGAGGTACTTGTCATGACTGAGCCAACCCCCTCGAACCGCACCCCGAGCTGCCCGCGGACGAGCCGCGGCTGCCGTCGCGCGGCAACAGCCGGCGCCGCACCGTCTGGATCGCGTCGACCACCGTGGTGGTCGTCGCCGCCCTGGTGGTCGGCCTGGCCCTGTCACGCTCCGGCGGATCCGGCGGATCGGGCAGTCAGACCATACGCATCGGCGTCACCGACGCCTCCGAGCCGTACTGGCAGACCTATACAGAGCTGGCCAAGAAGGACCTCGGCCTGAATGTGAAGATCGTCAACTTCAGCGACTACAGCCAGCCCAACCCGGCGCTGAAGCAGGGCGAGCTCGACCTCAACGAGTTCCAGCACATCCAGTACCTGGCCAACTACAACGTCACCGCACACGACGACCTCCAGCCGATCGGCGCCGCCGCGGTCTACCCGCTGCCGCTGTACTCGCTGAAGTACGGCAAGCCCTCCGCGCTGCCGAACGGCGCGCAGGTGGCGATCCCCAATGACGCCATCAACGAGGCGCGCGGCCTGCTGGTGCTCCAGGCCGCCGGACTGCTCACCCTCAAGGACGGCGGCAGCGCGTTCTCCACCACCTCCGACATCCAGAGCCAGAAGGTCAAGGTCACCACGCTGGACGCCTCGCAGACCGCCCCGCTGCTGAACGGCTCGGTTGCCGCCGCCATCGTCAACAACAACTACGCGACCAGCGCGAAGCTGTCGGAGTCGCAGGCGATCTTCCAGGACAACCCGGCCCCAGTGCGGCGCCCTATGTGAACATCTTCGTCGCCCGCCAGGCCGACGTGAACAACCCGACCTACCTCAAGCTCGTCGCGCTCTACCACGACCCGTCCGTCGAGAAGGGCGTCCAGCAGGCCAACGGCGGCAGCGCGGTGTTCCGCGACGTCCCGGCCGCCCAGTTGCAGTCCGAGCTGGCGACCGTGGAGCAGCAGGCCAAGGCAGCGCAGCAGTAGCGCCCTCGCCCGCGACCAGCACCCGCACACCGACGCGCCCCCTGACGGGGCGCCCAGCAGACCGGACCAGCCCGGCGACCGGCAGTCGCACCGCCGGGCCGGCCCGAATCCAAGGAAACCGATGACCGTGGACAGCCGTCCCGTCCCTGTGCCCGATCCGGTGCACGTGCGCTTCGAACACGTAGTCAAGACCTTCCCCGGCAAGGGCGTCGGGCAGCTCCGCAGATGGTGCTCGACGACATCGACCTGGAGATCCGCCGTGGCGAGGTGTTCGGCATCATCGGCACTCGGGGCCGGCAAGAGCTGGTACGGCTGATCAACGGCCTGGAGCGGCCGACCACCGGCCGGGTCCACGTCGGCCCGCACGAGCTGACCACGCTCAACGAGCGCGGCCTGCGCGAGGTGCGGCGCGACATCGGCATGGTCTTCCAGCAGTTCAACCTGTTTCCGGTCGCGTACGGTCGCCGGCAATGTCGCCTACCCGCTGAAGGTCGCCGGGGTGCGCCGGCCTGAGCGCGACCGGCGGGTGGCGCGGCTGCTGGACTTCGTCGGGCTGCTCGACCGCGCCCACGACCACCCGAGCAGTTGTCCGGGGGCCAGAAGCAGCGGGTGGGTATCGCCCGCGCGCTCGCCACCGAGCCGTCGCTGCTGCTGGCGGACGAGGCGACCAGCGCGCTCGACCCGGAGACCACCGGCGAGGTGCTGGCCCTGCTGCGCCAGGTCAACCGGGAGCTGGGGTGACCGTGGTGATCATCACTCATGAGCTGGACGTCATCCGCTCGGTCGCCGACCGGGTCGCGGTGCTCGAAGCCGGTCGGGTGGTCGAGAGCGGCAGCGCCTACGAGGTCCTCGCCGAGTCGCGGACCGAGGCCGCCGCACGCTTTGTCCGGACCACGCTGCAGGACCGCCCCTCCCCGCACGCTGGCCCGGCTGCGTGCCGCGCACAGCGGACGGCTGATCACGGTCCGGGTGCGGGACCAGGCGGGCTTCCAGACCCGGCTGGCCCGCAGGTTCCTGGACCACCAGGTGGCCGCGGACCTCGTGTTCGGCGGCATCGGCGAGATCCAGGAGCGTCCGGTGGGCAGCCTGACCTTCGAACTGACCGGCCCGGACGGCGCCGTGGGACGCCGCGCTGGAAGCGCTGCGCGCGGACGGCGTCGACCTCGTCGAGGAGGAAGCCTGAGATGCACGACTTCATCACCAATCTGCCGGTCTACCGAGAGGCGATCTGGCAGACCTTCTACATCGTCAGCATCTCGCTGCTGACCGGCGGGGTACTCGGCCTGGTCCTCGGGCTGGTGCTGTACGCGACCCGCCCGGGCAACCTGCTCGCCAACCGGGCGGTGTTCCTGACCGTCAATGTACTGGTGAACGTGGTCCGGCCGGTGCCGTTCGTCATCTTCATCACCGCGATCCAGCCGTTGATGCTGCACACCATCGGCACCACCATCGGCACCAACGCGGTCACCTTCGCGCTGTCGCTGTCGGCGGCGTTCGCGATCAGCCGGATCGTCGAGCAGAACCTGCTGACCGTCGACCCCGGCGTGGTGGAGGCCGCGCGCGCGGCCGGGGCCCGGCCGATCAGCATCCTGCTGACGGTGCTGATCCGCGAGGCGCAGGGGCCGCTGATCCTCGGCTACACCTTCATCTTCATCGCCGTGGTCGACATGTCCGCGCAGGCCGGGCTCTTCGGCGGCGGCGGCCTGGGTGACTTCGCCATCACCTACGGCTCGCAGCGCTACAACTGGCCGGTCGTCTACATCACCGTGGCGACGATCGTGGTGATCGTCCAGGCCGGGCAGTTCCTCGGCAACTGGCTCGCCCGCCGCGCCCTGCGCCGCTGATCCACTGACCGCCGACCCACTGCCAATGGTTCCCCGCACGGCATCCGCACGGTCACCGCGATCGCTGCCGGATGATTCTCGCGCCGTGCGGGTGACCCTCAGGACGCGCGCGGGGCCCTTCGCGGATGTCGTTCACCCTGGGCAGCTGGATGCCGTTCGCGGACAGCCACTCCTCCAGGGCCGGGAGCAGGGCGGAGTGGACAAGGACTTTCTCGAAGCGCGGTTGAGTGTCAGGCATGAGCGCCTTCCCGATAGCAGGCAATCTTCCTGTATAACACACCCATCCATAGCACCACGAACCGGACCTCCGACGTCACCCGCCAGGCGGGCGAAGCCGCAGGTCAGCCAACGAAAACCGGCCCGCATACGATCCCGGCCACCGGGTAGCCGAGGCTTATGTCCATCACACGTACCCACCCCGCCCACCCCCGCCGCTGGAGTGCCTCCGCCGCCCTGTGGACCGCCGTGTTCCTCGGACCGGGGGCATTGTGTGGCTGATGACCAGAGGACGGTAGCCCGGTCCGGGCGCCCTGCGGGTGCCCGGACCGGGGTGGGACGGGGGCTGTCAGCGGTGCTTGGGTTGGTGCGGTGCGGAGGGCTTGCCGGGCTTGGACGGGGCGCCCGGGCTGGACGGCGAAGACGGCGTGGACGGGCTGCTCGGGGCCGGGGCGAAGGGCAGCCTGATGTCGGGGAGACCGGACATCGCGGCGTTCATGGCCTGCTGCCAGATCGGCCCCGAGGTCTCGTCGCCGTAGGCGGGGTCGTGCGAGATGCCGGCCATGTCGAGGCCGTTGAGCGACACGCTCGGGTCGGCGGGGTCGGTCATCATCGTGGCGTCGGAGATCTGCGCGGTGTACCCGGCGAACCAGGCCTGCGCCTCCTCGTTGGTGGTACCGGTCTTGCCCGCGTCGGACCAGCGGATGGCGTCGTTGGAACCGGTTCCCTCGTCCGAGACCACCCCGCCGAGCAGGGTGTTCACACCCTCGGCCACGGACTGCGGCACCACCTGGTGGCAGTTCGAGGCAGGCACCGCGAGGCTCTTGCCCGAGGCGTTGACGACGCGGGTGATCGCGGTGGCGTCGCAGTACTTGCCGTCGGCGGCGAACGCCGCGTACGCGTTGGCGATCTGCAGCGGGGTCAGGCTGTTGACGCCCAGGGTCAGGGTCTGCGTCTGGGAGATCGGCAGCAGCGCGGTCCCGGCGGAGTTGAGGCCGCCCTGGACGCCCAGGCCGAACGCCTGCGCCATGTGCACCACATTGCAGAGGCCGACCTGCTTCTCCAGCGGGACGAAGTAGGTGTTCACCGAGTCGGCCATGGCCTTCATCATGTTGATGTTGCCGTACTTGGTGTCACTGTCGTTCTCCATGCCCGGCTGCGGCAGCAGCACCTGGCCGTCACAGTTGGTCATCGACGGATAGGAGCCGCTCACCACAGAGTTGATGGTGTAGCTCAAGCGGGATGCCCTGGGAGAGGGCGGTCGCCGCGGTGATCGCCTTGAAGACCGAACCGGTCTGGAAGCCCAGCGCGCCGCCGTAGAGCTGGTTGGCGTTGTAGTTGATCTCGGTGTCGTTGGGGCCGGTACCGTACGGGCGGCTCTGCGCCATCGCCAGGATGCGCCCGGTGCCCGGCTGGACCATGGTGGTCGAGGCGGCGGCGGTGTCGCTGGCGTAGACGTGGTCCTGGACCGCCTTGACCTCGGCCGCCTGGTCCTTGGGGTCGAGCGTGGTGTAGATCTTCAGGCCGCCCTGGTCCAGCAGCGCGACCCGCTGCTGCTGGGTCGCGCCGAACGCCGGGTCCTGCTCGATCACGTTCTCCACGTAATTGCAGAAGAAGCCCTCCTCGTCCTTCTGCGCGGTGATGCAACCCGTCAGCGGCTTGGTCACGTGCAGCTTGATCGGGGTGGCCTCGGCTCGGCCCGCCTGGGCCTTGGTGATCGTGCCGTACGCGGCCATGTCGTTGAGCACATAGGCCCGCCGCACGGTCGCGGCGGCCGGGTACAGGATCGGGTCGAAAGCCGACGGCTTCTGCTCCATGCCTGCCAGCAGCGCAGCCTGAGGCAGCGTCAGTTGACTTGCGTGGACGCTGAAGTACAGCTCTGCCGCGGCCTCGATCCCGTAGGCGCCCTCACCGAAGTAGGTGATGTTGAGGTAGTCGTCGAGGATCTGCTGCTTGCTGGTGGACTTCTCCAGCGCTATGGCGTCCCGCAGTTCCTGCACCTTGCGGTCGGCGGTCTGCCGGGTGGCCTGGGCGTATCCGGCCGCGTTGGAGGGCCCCGCGTCATAGGCGAAGACGTTCTTGACGTACTGCTGGGTCAGCGTCGAACCGCCCTGGGCGACACCGCCCGAGCTGGAGTCCGTGACCAGCGCGCGCAGGGTGCCCACCGGGTCGATCGCCCCGTGCTGGTAGAAGCGGTGGTCCTCGATGTCGACCAGCGCGTTCTGCATGATCGGCGCGATCGCGCTGATCGGCACGGTGGTCCGGTCCTCGACGAACAGCTTGGCGATGACCCCGCCGTTCGCGTCGTAGATGGTCGAGGCCTGCGACAGCGCCGGGACCTGGAGCGTGTCCGGCATGGCGTCGAAGCCGTCCACGGCCGACTTGGCCCCCAGGCCTACGCCGCCGACCAGCGGGAACACCAGCCCCGCGACCACCGCCCCGGCCACCACGCTCGCCCCCAGCAGGCGGACGCCGAGACCGGCGCCGGCCAGCGGGCCGCGCCGCCGGAACGGCGCTCCGGCCTCCCGGGGGCGGTCGGCGAAGAACGGGTGCCCGGTGGCCGCGCCGTCGGGGCGTCCCTCCGAGCCGCCCGCGTTCCCTTGTCGGGATCCCGGATAATTGACCACTGCGGTTCCTCCTGTGCGTGTCGGGGCCGGGAGGCGCTCTGCCGGACCCGGGCACCGGAGCTGGATCGGAACTGGGCAGAGTCGTCTTCCACTGACACTGACTCACCGGGCAGCCGGGGCCGTTGCATCGTAGGGGATCTTGTTGCATGGCTGTTGCAAGGGAACGACGGGATGGGCGGGTTTGCCTGCTGATGTCCCCCGACCCACAACCGGAGCCGCCCCCGGCCGACCCCGGAAAGGCGGGGTCGGCCGGGGACCGCTGTGCGAAAGCCGAGGCCGGGTCAGATCAAGTCGGCTCAGGTCGGCTCAATTCGGCTCAGGTCGGGTCAGTTCAGTTCAGGTCGGGTCAGTTCAGTTCAGGTCAGGGAGCCTGCGGCGTCCCGCTCCCCCCCTGGCTCGGCGCCGGGTCCGGAGTTACGGCGGAGGCGCGGTGGTGCTGGAGCCGCTCGCCCTCGATGTCGAGGTTCGGCAGCAGCCGGGCCAGTGGGCGCGGCAGCCACCAGGCGGCGTGGCGGGAGAGCGCGAGCACGGCCGGGACAAAGGTCATCCGGATCACGAACGCGTCCCAGGACGCCGACGGCCAGCGCGAAGGCGATCTGCTTGAGCATCTGGCTGTCGGTGCCGAGGAAGGCGGCGAAGACCGAGATCATGATCAGGGCGGCGGCGGTGACCACCCGCGCGCTGTGCCGGGCACCGCTGTGCACCGCCGCCAGCGGCTGCCGGGTACGGGCGTATGCCTCGCGCATCCGGGAGACCAGGAACACCTCGTAGTCCATGGCCAGCCCGAACAGCACGGCCAGCAGGATGATCGGCAGGAAGCTGCTGACCGGTCCGGCCCGGTCCACCCCGATCAGGTTGCTGAAGTGGCCGAACTGGAAGACCCCGACCATCGCGCCGAGGGTCGCGGCGATGGAGAGCAGGAAGCCCGCGGCGGCCTTGAGCGGGACCACGATCGAGCGGAAGACCAGCAGGAGCAGCAGCAGCGACAGGCCGACCACGACCGCGGCGAAGGGGATCAGCGCCGAGTTGAGCTTGGCGGAGACGTCGACGTCCACGGCGGTGCTGCCGGTGACGCTGATGCTCGCGCCGGTCTGCTGCCGCAGCGTGCCCTCGTCCGCCCGGACCGCGTCCACCAGGTTGCGGGTGGCCTGGTCGCTGGGCGCGCTGGCGGGGATGACCTGGATCAGGGCGGAGTGGGTGGCCGGGTTGAGGGTGGGACGGCCGACCGCCGAGACGTCCGGCAGGGCGCGCAGGGCACCGGCGATCCGCTGGGCGGCCGCGGTGGGATCGGCGGCCCGGCTGGTGTCGGCGAGCACCAGCAGCGGACCGTTGAAGCCGGGCCCGAACTCCTTGCTGACCTGGTCGTAGGCGAGCCGCTGGGAGGAGCCGGCCGGGGCGGTGCCGTTGTCGGGCAGCGCCAGGCGCATGCTGTGCACCGGCCAGGCGAGCGCGCCCAGGCCGATCAGGCAGGCCAGCACGGTCAGCAGCGGACGCCGGGTGACCAGGCGGAACCACCGCTCCCCGGCGTTCGCGGGCTTGCTGTCGGCGCGGGCGGCGACCAGTTCCCGGCGCCTCGCCCGGGAGCCGGGCCGGGGCGCCAGGCGGTGACCGGCGAAGCCGAGCAGGGCGGGCAGCAGGGTGGTGGCGACCAGGACGGCGATCAGCACGGCCGCGGCGGCGCTCAGCCCCATCACGGTCAGATAGGGGATGCCGACCACGGACAGTCCGGCCATCGCGATGACGACGGTCAGCCCGGCGAAGACCACCGCGCTGCCGGCGGTCCCGACGGCCAGCGCGGCGGACTCCTGCGGATCGGTGCCGCGCGCGAGCTCGGAGCGGTGGCGGCTGACGATGAACAGCGCGTAGTCGATCCCGACCGCCAGGCCGATCATCAGCGCCAGGCTCTGTGCCGTCGAGGAGATGGACACCACGCCGGTGAGGGAGAGCACGCCCGCTATCGCGGTGAGCACTCCGGCGACCGCGCTGAGCAGCGGCAGACCGGCACTGAGCAGCGAACCGAAGGTGACCGCCAGGATGACCAGCGCGACGCTGATCCCGATCAGGTCGGAGCTGCCGGACTTCGAGGAGCTGGAACTGAAGGCCGCGCCGCCGACCTGGACGTCCAGACCCGACTGCCCGGCGCTGCTGACCGCGCTCTTCAGGGCGTCCAGCGAGTCCGGGTTCAGCTGGCTCGCGGTCACCTCGTACTGGACCTGGGCGACCGCGGTGCTGCCGTCCGCCGAGACGGTGTGCGCGGCCTGCGGGGAGACCACCTTGGCGACCTGCGGGGCGGAGCCGGCCGCGGTCAGCGCGGTGCGGATCGCGGCCAGGTCGGCCGGGTCGGTCACCTTCTGGCCCGCGGCGCGGTGAACACGACCTGCGCGCTGGTGCCGGAGGAGGCCGGGAAGTCGGTGTGCATCCGGTCCAGGGCCTGCTGGGACTCGGAGCCGGGGATGGTGAAGGTGTTGTCCAGCTTTCCGGTGCCGCCGAAGGCGACCATGCAGGCGACGGTCGCGGCGATCACCGCGAGCCACAGCGCCAGGACACGCCGTCGATGGCGGTAGGCGAGGCTTCCGAGGCGGTAGAGCAAGGTGGGCATGGAGGCTCCATGATCAAAGGTCCGCATGGCCGGCCGAAAAGCTGGCAGCTCTGCCACATTAACAAAGGTGGCAGAACTGCCATGTCTCAGGGGCTGGGGTGATCCCGGGATTCTGGGATGATCCGGGAGTGGAGAGCGCACACACCCGGGAACCGGGACGCAGAGAGAAGAACCGGCAGCGCACCCACCGCGCACTGGTCGAGGCAGCGGCGAGACTTTTCCAGGAGCAGGACTTCGAATCGGTCACGGTGCGGGACATCGCCGACGCCGCCGGGGTCGGCGAGCGGACCTTCTTCCGCTACTTCCCCTCGAAGGAGAGCCTGGTCCTCCAGCAGGTGCGGGATCTGATCCCGATGCTGGCGGAGGCGATCAGGGCCCGGCCGACCGCGGAGGCACCGCTGACCGCGCTGCGCAACGCCGTGCTGGGACTGGCCAGGCGCGAGGACGCCAGCCCCACCATCCTGCTGGTGGGCCCGCAGCCGTTGCAGCGCGACTCGACCAGGCGGGGCGACCGCTTCCTGCTGTTCGACATGGAGGAGGCGGTCGCGTCCGCCTTCGTGGTCCGGCTGCTCCCGGCCGGTGCCGACCCCGATGCCGCCGACCCGGACACGGTGCTGCGCGCGGCGGTACTGTCCCGGGCCGGTGTGGCCGTGCTGCGCGCGGTCCGGCTCACCTACCTGTACCGGCCCGAGCGCGAACGGTCCGAGGCCGATCTGACAGGGCTGGTCCACGCCGCCTTCGACGCACTGGAGAGCGGCGGACGCACGGCCGGGCAGTAGCCCCGCTGCCCGCCGGTCCATTCACGCCGACGTGCCGGTTCACGCCTGCGTGCCGGTTCTCGCCGACGTGCCGGTTCTCGCTGACGTCGGCTCAGAAGCGCACCGGCAGCGCCGTCAGCCCCCGGGCCCGGATCGAGGGACGGTGGCGGAGCTCTTCCGGAGGAACATCGAGCGCCAGGTCCGGGAACCGGGCCAGCAGGGTGGTGAGGGCGATCTCGGTCTCCATCCGGGCCAGTGGCGCGCCCAGGCAGTAGTGGATGCCGTGCCCGAGGCCCAGGTGCCCGGTGGCGTCCCGGTCGAGGTCCAGGCGGTCGGGATCGGTGAAACGCCCGGGTCACGGTTGGCCGCCGCCAGGGACAGCAGCACGGTCTCCCCGGCGGGGACGACGACCCCGCCGACGGTGATGTCCCCGAGTGGGAAGCGTCGGATGGCCAGCGGCGCCGGCCCGTCGAAACGGGTCAGCTCCTCGACCGCCGAGGCCGCGCGGCCGGGGTCGGCCCGCAGCGCCGCCAGTTGCTCGGGATGGCTGAGCAGTGCCAGGACGGCATTGCCGAGCAGCTGGACGGTGTTCTCGTACCCGGCGAAGAGGATCAGGAAGGCCAGGGACATCAGCTCGTCCTCGCTCAGCCGGTCGCCCTCGTCCCGGGCCGCGATCATGGCGGAGAGCAGATCGTCGGCGGGCTCGGCGCGCTTGTGCGCGATCAGCCCGGCGAGGTAGCCGAGCATGGCGCCGACCGCGGCCCGGGCCGACTCCGGCCGGGCCGGATCCGGCGCGATCAGGGCATCCGGTCCAGGCGCGGAAGTCGTGCCGGTCCCGCGGGGCCACCCCGAGCAGGTCGCAGATGACGGTGATCGGCAGCGGGGCGGCGTAGGCGGCGACCAGGTCCGCCCGGCCCGCGTCGGCGATGGCGTCGAGCAGGTCCTCCGCGGTGCGCCGGATCGGCTCGCGCAGCCGCGCGATCCGGCCCGGGGTGAACGCCTGCGTGACCAGCCGCCGGATACGGGTGTGGTCCGGCGGGTCCATGTTCAGCAGGTTCGCGTCCAGCGCCGGCGGCAACGCCAGGCCGCGGTAGTTGCCGGGCGTCGCGTGGCGTTTGTCCAGGGACAGCGCGGAATCGCCGAGCAGCCGACGGACGTCGTCGTATCCGGTGACCACCCAGGCCGGGCGCCCGTCGGAACCGGCGATCCGGTGCACCGGACCGGAGCGGCGCAGGCGCGCGTACACCGGATAGGGATCGGTGGCCAGTTCGGCGGGATCAGCCGCGGATTCCCAGTCGGGGACGGTGGTTGACATGCCGCAACAGTAGTGCAGACCCGGTCGGCCCCTGCGGCAAATCAAGGTGCGGTGCGGGGGCGGCAGTCAGTACGGTTCCGCCACACGCCACCAGTCCACCAGCGAGCAAGGACATCTGCTGTGCGCAAGATACCCACCGTCTTCCAGCGCGACCCCGACGACCGTGCGCATGTCCTGGCCGAGGTCAACCCGGCATGCCAGTGGGTCGTCGACGGAGCGGGCGTGCCGACCCGCAAGTACGACGGCACCTGTGTGCTGCTCCAGGAGGACGGCAGTTGGTGGGCCCGGCGCGAGGTCAAGCCGGGCAGGACACCGCCGCCCGGCTACCTGCTGGTCGAGACCGACCCGGTGACCGGGAAGACCATGGGCTGGGAGCCGGTCGGCCGGTCCGCCTTCGCCCGCTGGCACGCCGAGGCCGCCGAGGGCGGCTCGTTCGCGCCCGGTACCTACGAGTTGGTCGGCCCGAAGATCAACGGCAACCCGGAGCACGCGGAGACCCACCGGCTGATCGCGCACAGCACCGCCGAGCAGTGGGATCTCCCGGACCGCGGCTTCACCGCCCTGCGCGAGCGGCTGCTGGCATTGCATGCCGCCGACGGCTGCGAGGGCGTCGTCTTCCACCACCCGACGGCCGGATGGCCAAGCTCAAGGCCCGCGACTTCCGCTGACCGCCGCACCCGCGCCCGCTCGCCGCGGAGCGGTCGGCGGGCAGCGGGGCGGCCGGGCGCGCGGCGTCAGACGGTCGGGCGCGGGCGGCGGAGGTATCTGCCGTGCGGCCCCCGGCCGTGTCTGCCGTGCTTGGCCCAGCTGGTGGTGGAGCCGGCGGCCGGGCTCGGCGAGGAGCTCGGCGAGGGGCTCGGCGACGCCGCCTGCGGGTCGGGGGCGGTGAACGGGGTCTCGTCCAGGTTCGCCTGGGGCTGCCCGGACATGGCCCCGGTCATCGCCTGGGCCCAGACCGGCCCGGCCATGGAGAAGCCGAAGGCGGTGGGGAAGTAGGTGGGGCCCAGCTTGATGCCGTTCAGCGAGGCCAGTGGCGCGGTGGTGTCACTGACCACGGTGGAGGCGGAGATCTGCTTGGTGTAGCCGGTGAACCAGACCTGAAGGCTGCTGTTGGTGGTACCGGTCTTGCCGGCGTCCGGCCAGCCGATGTTGCCGATGCTGGAGGCGGTCCCGCCGTCCGCGACCACGCTCGCGAGCAGGGTGTTGACGGATTTCGCCGTGGTCGGCGACATCACCTGGCCGCACTGCGGCGCGGGCGCGCTGAGGATGCGGCCGGTGCTGTCGCTGACCGAGGTGATCGCCAGCGGCTTGCAGTAGCGGCCGTCGGCGGCGAAGGTCGCGTAGACGTTTGCGATCTGGAGGGGCGTGTAGGAGTTGACACCGAGCGTCAGCGACTGGACCTGCTGGAGCGGGAACAGCTGGTCCGGGTGCTCGGGATCGAGCGTCGCCTGGTAGCCGAGCCCGAGTTTCTGGGCCATGTGGACGACATTGCACAGCCCCGCCTTCGCCTCCAGCGGGACGAAGTAGGTGTTCACCGACATCGCCATGGCGGTCTTCATATTGAACTTGCCCTGCAGGTCGGGGCTGTCGTTCTCGTCCCCCGGGGTCTGCGGGTGCACCGCGCCGGTGCAGTCGGTCATCTGCGGATAGTCGTCCTGGTAGGGCGCGTTGACCGTGTAGGTCATCGGAATGCCCTGTTCCAGGGCGGCCGCGGCGGTCACCGCCTTGAAGGTGGAGCCGGTGGGGAAGCCGCTGCCGCCGCCCATGAGCCGGTCGGTGTTGTAGTTGAGGTCGGTCTGGTCGGGGCCGTTGCCGTACGGGCGGCTCTGGGCCATGGCGAGGACCCGGCCGGTGCCGGGCTGGACCATGGTGATGGCGGTGGCGGCACGGTCCCCGGGGTAGGCGTGCTGGCTGACCGAGGTGTCGGCCGCCTGCTGGCTCTTCGGGTCCAGGGTGGTGCGGATCTGCAGGCCGCCCCGGCTCCACAGCTCCTCCCGCGCGGACAGGGTCGGCCCGAACTCCGATCCTGGAGGATGAGGTGCTCGACATAGGAGCAGAAGAAGGCCTCGCCCTGCCGGGCGGTGATGCAGCCCTCCTGCGGCAGGCTCTCCTTCAGCCCCAGGCCGGTCGCCTGGTACAGCACCGCCTGGGCCCGGGTGATGGTGCCGTATCCGGCCATCGCCGCCAGCACCCGGTTGCGCCGTTGCAGGGCTAGCCGTGGACTGCTGACCGGGTCGTAGGCGGACGGCGACTGCACCAGCCCTGCCAGCAAGGCTGCCTGAGGTGCCGTCAACTGTGCCGCATGGACGCTGAAATAGCGTTCGGCGGCCGCCTCCACGCCATAGGCGTGCTCGCCGAAGAAGGTGATGTTCAGGTAGTCCTCCAGGATCTGATCCTTGGTCAGACTCTCCTCCATCTTGATGGCGTAGCGGAGTTCCTTGATCTTGCGGCCGGTGGTCTGCCGCTGCGCCTCCAGCACCTTCGCCTGGTCGTCCCCGGCCTCTTCCACAAAGACGTTCTTGACGTATTGCTGGGTCAGCGTCGAACCGCCCTGGCTGACGGTGCCGGCCCCGGCGTTGGTGGTCAGGGCCCGCAGGGTGCCCTGCAGGTCGATGGCACCGTGCTGGTAGAAGCGGTGGTCCTCGATGTCGATGAGCGCGCTGCGCATGATCGGCGCGATCTGACCGAGCGGCACAATGGTGCGGTCGCGCGAGTAGACCGAGGCGATGACCCCGCCGTTGGCGTCGTACACGGTCGACGCCTGGGCGAGAACGGGGGCGACCAGGTCCCCGGGAGCCTGTTGAAGTTGTCGGCCGCGGACTTCGCACTCAGCCCCAGCACTCCGACCACCGGCGCGCAGATCCCGGCCACCAGGCCGCCCGCCAGCACACTCGCCCCGAGCATGCGCACACCGAGCCCGGCTTTGCGAAGGGCCCCCTGGGTCTGGGGCTTGGATGCCATAGCAGGACCATACGTGATGGTATGACTGAATTGTTGTCATTTGAGATCGATGGGAGCGTCCCGTACCCCGGCCCACGCTCCGACCGGGTCCGCCGGTTGACCCCGCCGCTAGGATCGCGGCCATGTCCATGATCCTCTCGGCCACCGAGACCATTGAAGCGACGCTCCGTCACATCACCATCGGCTATGTCTTTCCCGACCACGCCGCCGAGGTGGAGGCCGCGGTCCGGCAGCACCTGGCCGACGGCGCATACGACGGCCTGACCGGCCCCGCGCTGTGCGCCGCCGTGACCGGCCACATGCAGGCCATATCCAACGACAAGCACCTGCGCCTGCTCTGGAACGACGAGCCCGCCGAACTGGACGCCGACCCCGACGCGGACGACACCGCGTACTTCGCCGACCTGTGCCGCCGCCACAACTACGGTGTCGCCTGCGTCCGGGTCCTGGAAGGCGGCGTGGGCTACATCGACCTGGACCTGATCGGCCTCGCCGAACCGGGCCAGCGTGTCTTCGCCGCCGCCATGGAGATCGTCGCCGGGACCAAGGCCCTGATCATCGACACGCGCCGGAACCGGGGCGGATCGCCCGACGGCGTCGCCCTGTGGTGCAGCTTCCTCTTCCCCGACGGCGAGACCCACCTCAACGACATCTACGTCCGCCGCACCGACACCACGCGCCAGTACTGGACCTCCGCCCATGTTCCGGGCCCGCGCTACCTGGACCGGCCGGTGTACCTGCTCACCAGCTCCACCACCTTCTCCGGCGGCGAGGACCTGGCCTACAACCTCCAGGCGCAGGGCCGGGCCACCCTGATCGGCGAGACCACCCGTGGTGGGGCCCATCCGACCGAGTACTACCGGATCGACCCGCACCTGACCGTGACCGTCCCGACGGCCCGGGCCATCAACCCGGTCACCGGCACCAACTGGGAGGGCGTCGGGGTGGTCCCCGACATCGCCGTCACCGCCGACGAGGCCCTGGACACCGCCCTCGCCCTGGCCGCCGACGCGCCGGAACCGGCACTCACCCGGTAGCGCGGGCGATCAGGCACCCCGGACGGCCCGCTCCCCCACCGGAGCGGACCGGACCAGGCCGGAGCGGGCCGGAGCGGGCCGGACCAGGCCGGAGCGGGCCCAATATGACGACCGGTCACAAAACTGCCGAATGGCCGTGCCGCAGCGACCGGCCTGCGAAATAATCCCCCGTGAATCAGACCCCCGGACGTCACACCCGCCGCGCCCCGCTGCTCCGCAGGGGCGCCGCCATCGTGGCCGCGGCCGCGGTGGGCGTCGGCCTGCTGGGCACCGCCGCCCAGGCGGCCACCACGCCGGCCGGCACCACCCCGGTCTCCGGCTACACCGTCGTCAGCGGCGACACCCTCTCCGGCATCGCTGTCAAGGAACATGTCCCCGGCGGCTGGAGCGCGCTCGCCCAGGACAACCACATTGGCTCCCCCTACACCATAAGGCCAGGTGAGCGGCTCACCCTGCCCGTCGGCTCCTATATCACCGGCAGCGCCCCCGCCTCCCCGTTCCCGGTCCCGGCGGCCGTCGGCAGGGCCACCCAGGTGATCACCGTCAAGGCCCGCGGCACCGACGCCACCGTGCAGCTCTGGCAGAAGTCCGGCAGCACCTGGACCTCGATCTACACCACCGTCAACGCCCGGGTCGGCGCCAACGGGGTCACCAACGGCGCCACCCGCGTCCAGAACACCAACACCACCCCCACCGGCAGCTACACCATCACCCAGGGCTTCGGCGTCGGCGCCAACCCCGGCACCAGAATGCCGTACCACGTGGTCACCAGCCAGGACTGGTGGGACGAGGATCCGGCCTCGCACTGGTACAACCAGATGCGCACGGCCTCCCAGGGCGGCTTCCCGCTCACCCAGAACGGCCCCGACGGCAGCGAGCAGCTCGCCGACTACCCCGTCCAGTACCACAACGCCCTGGTCGTCAACTTCAACATGGACCCGGCCGTCCCCGGCCGCCGGCGCCGGGATCTTCCTGCACGACCTCGGCCCCGAACACGGCCCCACGGCCGGCTGCGTGGCCGTCCCCGAGGTCACCATGACCCGCATCATGCGCTGGATCGACCCGGCCGACCACCCGGTGATCGCCATCGGATAGCAGTGCCGGTCGCCCCAGGCCGCAGGGGCCGGCCCGGGTGCGACCGGCCCCCGCCCGCCCGGCTCGGGGCGGCGGGTCTGTCACGTCTGCTCGCGGAAGTGGACCAGGATCCGCCCCTCGTTGCCCGGGCCGCCTCGTGCCGCAGATAGAGCTTTCTGATGTGCTTCTGGTCGAGGAAGGCGAGCACCCGCCGCTTCAGCTGCCCTGTTCCCTTGCCCGGGATGATCTCGACGACGGCTTCGCCGGAGCGTGCGGAGGTGAACAGGAACTGCCGCAGGGCGAGTTCGATGTCACGGTTGTTGCGGTAGATCGGATGCAGGTCCAGGCTCAGCATCCGGCATCGCCGCCGGTCACGGCACCGGCGGGAGCGGGCTGTCGGTCGTCGTTCACCCGTGGCACGATAGCCCCGCCCGACCGCACCGCGCCAGCAACCAGGGTGGCCGCCCGCCACCGGATCCAGCAACGGCCGCTGGAGAAAGTCGAACAGACGCCGCGTCAGATATATATTTCGGCGCGCACGCGTCTCCCGCTCGGCGGGCTCCCGGCGGTACAGCCGGGCGCCGGTGCCCGGCGACCAGGTCCGGCTCGCAGACGCCCTCAGGCCTGCGGACGAACCGCCGCGGCGGTGGGCCGCTGGGTGTACGCCCAGACGGCGCGGCGGCGAGCGAGGCGAGGGCGATCACCCACAGGACCGTGTGGAGCCCCCGGAGAACGGGTGGACGGCGGTGACCAGCGTGCCGAAGGCGGCGACGCCGACCGCCGATCCGGACTGCCGGGCGGTGTTGAGCGCGGCCGCGGCGATGCCCGCGCGGGCCTTGTCCACGGTGCCCAGGGCCGGGGCGGTGGCCGCCGGGAGATGAACCCGCCGGCCAGTCCGATCGCCACCATCGGCCCGAGCGCCAGCCAGTACGGCGAGGTACGGGTGGCGCTGAGCAGTCCCAGCGCCCGAACGCGTAGACGCCGAAGGCCACGCACATGGACCAGCGCGGACCGAACGCCCGCGCCACCCGGGCCGAACGAAGCCGCCGACGGCGACGGTCGCGGTCAGCGGCAGCAGCGCCAGCCCCGCCTGGAGCGGTGACCAGCCGCGGACCTGCTGGAAGTAGAGGCCACTGACAAACAGCAGGCCGTAGAAGACCAGCGCCGAGGTCGCGGAGACCACCGTGGAACCCGCGAACACCCGGCCCCGGAACAGCGACAGCGGGAGCATCGGGTGCGGACTGCGGGCCTCGGCGAACAGGAAGGCCACCGCGGCCCCGGCGGCGACGGCCAGGGCCGTGCACAACAGCGGCGTACTCCAGTCGCGGCCCTGGATGAGGGCGGCGATCAGCAGGCCGAGCGCGACCACCGCGGTCAGCTGTCCGACCAGGTCCAGACGTCGCACCGGGGACGCGGCGGCTGCCCCGGGGCCGACCGCGCCAGCCAGGCCCCGACGAGTCCGATCGGCACATTGACGAAGAAGATGCTGCGCCAGCCGAGCCAGTCGATCAGGCCGCCGCCGATCAGCCCGGCGGCCATGGCGACCCCGCCGAGCGACATCCAGATCCCGATCGCCCGGGCCCGGGTTTCCGGCTCCGGATGAGCCTGGTTGATCATCTTCAGGGCGGCCGGGACGAGCAGCGCCGCGCCGACGCCCTGCACCGCGCGTCCGGCGGTCAGCAACGGCAGGCCGGTCGCCAGGCCGCAGCCGGCGGACGCGGCGGTGAACAGCAGCAGGCCCGAAAGGTAGGCCCGGCGGGCGCCCCAGCGGTCGGCGAGGGTACCGCCGGTCAGCAGCAGCCCGGCGAATGCCAGCGTGTAGGCGTTCACCACCCATTGCAGGCCGTCGATGCCGGTGCCGAGGCTGCCGGAGATGCTGTTCAGCGCGACATTCACAATCGACGCGTCCAGCAGGACCATCACATAGCTGACACCGGTCGCCGCCAGCCCGGCGCCGCAGCCCGGCCGTGCCTGTCCCGCCGGTGCGTACTGGTTCCGTGGCGGGCAGGGCCGGTGCTGCGGGCAGGGCCGGTCTGATGGTCTGGGCTGGTCTGGTGGTCTGGGCTGGTGCTGGGGTCTGGGCCGGTCCGGTGGTCAGGGCTCGCTCACTCATGCCCCGACCCTGGCAGCGAACCACTTCCACGCCGGTGGAAGTGTGCCCGGGTGACAATGGCCGCATGACCTCACCCGCGCGTGTCGGCGAACCGGACATCGCCGTGTGGCCGGGCTGTTCGCCAACAGCACCCGTGCCCGCATCCTGATGGCGCTGGCCGGGGGCCGGAGCCTGCCCGCGAGCGTGCTGGCGGAGCACGGGGGTCACCCCCCAGGCCGCCAGCACCCAGCTGAACCGGCTCAGCGCGGGCGGACTGATCACCGTCCGGCAGTCGGGGCGCAACCGCTACTACGAACTCGCCGACCGCCGGATCGCCGAGCTGCTGGAGAGCCTGGCCGCGCTCGCCCCCGCCCAGCCGGTGGCGCGCACGCTCCGCGCCACCAGCCGTACCGAGGCGCTGCGCCGGGCACGTATCTGCTACGACCACGCCGCCGGGCAGCTCGGGTCACCATCACCGAGGCCCTGCTGCGCAGCGGCGCGCTGGCCCCCGCCGGCAGCACGGAACAGGCGGCGGACGCGGAGCACCCCTACCGGCTCGGCCCGGCCGCGATCCCGGTGCTGACCGGTCTCGGAGTGCCGCGGAGCCGCCTCGCGGACGACCAGCGGCGTCCGCTGCTGCGCTTCTGCCTGGACTGGAGCGAGCAGCGGCATCATCTCGCCGGACGCCTCGGCGCGGATCTGCTCGACGCCTTCACCACCGCCGGGTGGATCACCCGCGCGCCCAACACCCGTGCCCTGCGCCTGACCCCGGCCGGCGAGGACGCGCTGGCCCGTCAACTGAGCCTGGACGGGACCGACATCGCGCCCGCCGCGCAGCCGTAGCCCACTCCGTCCGGCTGCCGCAGGTCGGTCGCCGGGCGGCGGTGTGCCAGGATTCCGGGGTCCGTCCGCTCTCCTGGAAGGCGCACCCGATGCGTTCCGTCCCGCTCCCGGCTCCCGCCGGACCGCTCCACGCAACGGCGGAGCGCACGCTCGCCGTGGAGCGCCACGCCCGGGTGGAGGACGGGGCCTGCCGCCATCTGCTGGTGTGGCGGGCCGGGCCCGGCTGGCGGATGCTCAGCAGCGGGGTGCTCGGCGGCGGGCTCGGCCCCCGGGGCTGGGTGCTCAACGCGCAGGTGCGGCCCGGGTACAGCCGGATGGATCCGCAGCAGCACCTGGAGGAGCTGGCCCGCGCGGCCGGGCTGTCCGGCCCCGGGGTGGGCCTGATGACCGCCGCCCAGGTGGACGCCCACGCCCGGGTCCAGGACTCGGGTGCGGTGGCGCTGGTGACCGCTGGGATAGGCGTCCCGACCTGGGCGGCGAGCCCGGCCGAGGGCAGCTGCGCCGCGCCGGCCGCCGGGACCGTCAACATCGTCGTCGCCGTACCCGCGCCACTGGCCGACGCCGCCTGGCCAACTGCCTGGCCACGGCCACCGAGGCCAAGGTGCAGGCTCTGCTCGACGCCGGCTACGACTGCTCCGGGACGCCCTCGGACGCGGTCTGCGTGGCGGCCCGGGAGCCCCGGCCCGGCGAGCTGGTGGAACCCTTCGGCGGTCCGCGGTCGCTGTGGGGCGCGCGGCTGGCCCGGGCGGTCTACCGGGCGGTCCGCGCCACCGCCGAGGCGGACGCACGGCAGCGCCGCGACGGCCGTCCGGACGAGCATCCGGCGACCCTGCCCGGCTGCGTGACCAGGCCCGGACCGGCCGGCTGAGCACGTCCCCGGCCCGGTGCGACGGCAACCGGATCCGGGCCGGCCGCACCACCCCAGACCGACCGCACCGCGGACCGCGCTCCGGAACGGGCGTGCCCGGCTCCGGACCGCCCGGAATCCCGTTGCGGTCACCACCGGGCGGATGCGATGATCGGCGGATGAAGCACACCATCAGGAACGTCCGCCACGAGGACTGGAAGAAGGCCAAGGACCTGCGGCTGGACGCGCTCCGCGATCCGGTCGCCCACCTCGCCTTCCTGGAGACCTACGAGCGGGCCGCCGCCCAGCCCGACGACTACTGGCAGAGCCGGGCCGCCAGGTCCGGCGAGGGCATCTCCTCGCGGCAGTTCGTGGCCGAGGCCGAGGACGGCTCCTGGCTGGGCTCGGTCTCCGTGCTGGTCGAACTGCCCGGCGCCGAGGATGTCTTCGGCGGTGCCCCGGAGCTGCCCCAGACCCATGTCGTAGGGGTCTTCGTCCGGCCCGGGGCGCGCGGCACCGGCCTGGCCGGGGAGCTGTTCCGGGCGGCGCTGGACTGGTCGTGGTCGCTCACCGAGCCGCGGATCGAGCGGGTCCGGCTCTATGTGCACGAGGACAACGCCCGGGCGGAGGCGCTCTACCGCAAGGCCGGCTTCCGGCGCACCGGGGTCACCATCCCGTTCCCGACCGACACCACCCAGATCGAGAACGAACTCGCCGTCGACCGGCCCTGAGCCTGCGGCGGGACAGCGGAAACCCGGGGCGGGCCAGATTCCGAGGGCCCGCCCCGAGCGCTTTTCCCAGGATTCGGAGGTGCCCGGCCCCGGAGATGCGCAGCCTCAGATGTTCACATAGGTGTCCGGGCTGTAGACCTCACTGAAGTTCGTCTGGCCGGGGTCGTAGATGCTGCCTATCGCGGTCGAAATGTAGTACCCGGCCGTGAACGGATAGCTGGCGACCGCATTCACCAGGATGGTGTTGTAGGCGGTGTTCGAGCTGGATGTGAGAATGGGGCCGTAGGGCTGGTAGATACCCACGGCTATGGTGAGCTCGTCACGACCCGGTGCATTCCGCTTCCGCGGTCGCCTCGACGGCCTCACCGTACGATCCGCCCTCGGCGAAGAAAGGGTTGTAGACGGTGAGGGTGCAGTTGATGGTGGTGTCCGGGCTGTCCTCGGCCGAGCGGACCGCCGAGAAGCGCACCGCCCCGGCCCGGCGACAGCGGTCCTGGCCCCGGCCGGAATGGTGATCGTCTCCCGGTAGGCCACGCGGCGGTGGCCGGGGCCAGCCGCGCGGACGCGTGGCGCGGGCGTGGTGGCGGCCTGCGCGGTGACGGGCTCAGCGCCCCCACTCCGGCGGCGGCCAGCACCAGCGCGGCGCCGCCGCCCAGTGCCCTGCGGAGCTGCTGCGCATGTGCTCGTTCTCTGGTCATGAAACTCCCCCTCTGCTGACATGACGTACTGCCAGGATTTGCTGACAGGACGCGTGCGGGCTGATCTGCCGCGCTCCGGCCCGGCCGGAAAGGTGTCCGGCCGGGAGCGAGGAAATTCCCCGGCCCCTGGGAGCGGAAATTGTGCAGTCCGTCCTCCGGGCCGACGGGGGAAGTACCGGCTCGAAAGAAATTCCTGAAGGTACCCGTGCGCCGAACTCCCGGCCTCCCTGCCGTCGGCGGCGGATACCGCTCCCCCTTCGCGGTGATTCCGCGGCAACTGCCACCATGCTGCGCCGCACACTGTTCAGCGTCAACCGGAAAGGCCCGAGATTTCTGAATATGCCGAACTGTGAATCGCCCGGGGAATATCCGGGGCCACGCCCGCCCCACGACGGCGCCCGTGCCAGCGCAGTCCCAGGCTCCGCCGGTCCGGCGGAGTCACTCGGGCTGGGGTGTCCAGCGGCGGAGGCCCTTGCGGTCGTAGTAGCGGGTCATCGCGAAGCCGAACAGCAGCGCGGCGGCGGTGCCGATGGCGATGGCGACCCAGGCATGTGTCAGCCCGGCGTCGCCTCGGGCATCGAAGTACACGATGGCCCGTACGCCTCGCTCAGTTGCCGCATCGGTTCGAACAGGCCGAGGAAGCGGAAGAACCGGAGCCGCCTGCAAGGGCACGGTCGCCCCGAGGACGGGAGGGCCAGCGCGATGAAGACGAACATCGACACCAGCTGCCCGATCCCGCCGAAGGCGGCGTTGATGGCCTGCACGCCCAGCCCCACCGCGAAGCTGGCGCAGTAGGAGAAGAGCCAGCAGCGCCGGGTGCGGCGCGTCCATGCCCAGGATCACCACACAGGCCAGCATGATCAGGCCGGTGGTGAGCACGGCGATCCCGGCCGTCATGATCATCTTCAGCAGCAGCGTCTGGGTGCGGCTGATGGGAACGGTCGGCCGTCGCGTGTGCCAGGGGCCGAGCTCGCTGTCGGCGTAGCCGAGGGCCCCGTCGACGCCGTTGTGGACGATATTGCCCCGATGAAACCGGCCAGCACCAGCAGCAGCGTGTAGTAGAACGCGCTGAGGCCGAGCCCGCTGTGCGTGCCGATCGGGTGGCCGACCTGGGTGGTGACCGCGACCGGGTCGGCCAGGAACACCTGAGTGGTGGTGTCGGCGCCGGCCCGGCCGCGGTCGCGGCCGTCAGCTGCCTGCCGATCGTCAGCGACGCCTGGTGCGCGGCCGTCTGGGTGATCTGCGAGGCCAGCGAGGAGCCGAGGCTGCCCAGGCCGGGGTTGGTCAGCACGGTCAGCGTGGGGCGCCTGGTCGCCCGCGTGGTGGTCAGTGCCGCGATCGAGTCGGTGAAGCCGTCGGGGATGACCAGGGCGCCGTAGACCTTGGCGGACGCCAGCTGCTCCTGCGCCCCGGAGCTGCTCAGCTGCCGCCAGTCGACGGACCCGCCCGGCGTGGAGGCGATGACGGCCTGGCTGATCTGCGCGCCCAGGTTCTGCTGCTGCCCCGGCAGCGGCGGGCTGTGGTCCGCGTTGACCAGCGCAATCGGCAGCCGGTGCAGACTTCCGGTCGGGTCGAGGATGCCGCCCATGTAGAGCAGCGACAGCAGCAGGGCCACCAGTCCGCTCAGAATGCTGGGCAGCAGCCACAGTTTCGGACGGCCGAAGGCCAGCGCGAGGGCTTGCCGGGGCTGGGGCCGTGGCCCCGGCCCGGTTCCACTGAGGCCATGGGGCACTCCCTTGGTCATGGCGCGGCCGGCTGCCGGCTGCGGTCGGTTGCCTCCGTGCGCTGATGAGGGGTTCCGATCCACCGGGCGGGCGAAACCAGGACCACCCGAACTCAGTACCGCCGGTCACCGGTCGGCCCGCCCGGCTGGCCGCCGTCCGGCCGAGGCTGTACGCCGGGCCCGGGAACAGCGCCCGGGCCCGGCCGGCCGACGCCGCCGGAGGCTTGCGCCGCGAGGGCCCCGGTCAGCTGCCGGTCGAGCTCCCTGACCTGGTCGCGGTAGGGCAGCAGGGTCGCCCGGTGTCCCTGAGCTGCCACTCCTCGTCCACATCGGCCTTGGTGACGACCAGCTCCAGACTGCTGTCGAGCGCCTGCATGTGCAGCCCCCGCAGCACGCCCGCGAGTTGGGCGATCGCCTTGTTCCCGCCGTGGTTGCCGTAGCTGGCAAGCGCGGCGGGCTTGTCGCGCCACTCGTGGTAGAGGAAGTCCAGGGCGTTCTTGAGCACCGCGGGGTAGCCCCAGTTGTACTGGGGAAGACAAAGACAAAGCCGCTGTAGCCGGCCACGGTGCGGCTCCAGCGCCGGGTGTGCTCGTGCTGGTACTGCCCGAGCGCCGCCATCAGCGGTTCGTCCAGCAGTGGGAGGCCGACCTCGGCGAGGTCGAGCAGCTCGTAGCGGAGGCTGCTGCCCTGCTGCGCCTCGGCCCGGATCCATTCGGCGATGCCGGGGCAGATCCGGCCGGGTCGGGTGCTGCCGATCACGACCGCGACGCGGTCCTGCTGCTGCGGTTCTGCGGGATTGGACATGGCGGGCTCCAAGCGGTTCGGCGGCACGATCGGCGGCTCGCCTCGGCGATTCACGTCAGCGGTTTCCGGTCAGCGGTTTCCGGTCAGCGGTTTCGGGTCAGCGGTTCGGTTCCTGGGACGGGGCGGCCACCGGGCGGCCGGTGCCGAGGTCGACGCCGGTACTCCGGGCATGGTGGTGCACCACCTGGCTCGCCAGCTGGGAGAGCCGTTTGCGGTTGGTCTCGGTGAGGCCGCCGACGGCTTCGTCCAGCCTGCGCTCGACCTCGGCGGCAACGGTCAGGGCGAGCTGTCGGCCGTGCTCGCTCAGCGCGACCCGGACCGCCCGGCGGTCCTCGTCGACCGCGACCCGCCGCACCAGCCCCCGGCGCTCGGCCCGGGCGACCAGGCCGGTGGTGCTCGACTTGTCCAGCCCGAGCACTCCGGCCAGCTGCGCCATCCCCGGCTCCCGGTCGCGCAGGACACCGAGCAGCCGTGCCTGTTGCAGGGACAGCTCGTACGCGCCGGCAGCATCGGTGAGGATGCCCTGGACCAGGAACGACAGCTGCACCAGCCCGTCCACGACCCCGAGGTCCTGGACGCGGCGGGCCTGCCGGACCCGGCGGGAGCGGAGGGAGCGGAGGAAGTGGCCATGGCACCACCGTAGCCCGGTTTAGTACGTGGAGCAAACCTTTTAGGACGCATCGCAAACTTCTTGATGAGTGACACAAACCAGTTCCGGGCGCTCCGACGGATCGGCCCCACCCCGGAGAGCCGAACCACGCAGAGCCGCACCGCGACGGCGCGCCCCTCCCGCTGCACCGACGTCAGCACCGGGCTGGAAGCACAATCCCGCGGTGGGCCACAGCTGTTCGTCTCCACCCGTGCGTGGCAGGTCCGTTACCGCAGCACACCAAGGAGCGTTGGCAGGGCGAGTATTCTCGAAACGGAGCCACGCCTTGCCCGTCCCGACGTCACTGTGATCACGCCGGTGCACAACACCCGGCCCTACCTGGACGCCTGGTTCTCCTCGCTGCTCGGCCAGTCGGCCGGGGCGCTGCGGATCGAGGTGATCGCGGTGGACGACGGCTCGCACGACGGCAGCGCCGCCGAGCTCGAACGCCTGGCCGCGCTCCACCCCGGACTGCTCACCGTGCGGGCCCTGCCCCGCCGGAGGGGCCCCGCCCACGCCCGCAACCTGGGTCTGGGACTGGCGAAGGGGCGCTATCTCTTCTTCCTCGACTCCGACGACTACCTGGGCTCGGAGGCCCTCGGCCGGATGGTCGCCGCCGCCGACAAGCACGGCGCCGACGTGGTGCTGGGGCGGGTGGTCGGGGTCAACGGCCGGTGGGTGCCCACCTTCGCCTGCCGCCGGACCGACCACGACGTCCGCTTCCCGACGCGGACCTGGCCTGGTCGCTCACCCTTCGAAGCTGTTCCGCCACGCCCTGGTCACAGAGCACCAGTTGAGGTTCCGCGAGGAGCTCCCCGCCTACAGCGACGGCCCGTTCGTGCTGGAGGCGTTCTTCCGGGCCCGGCGGATCTCGGTGCTGGCCGACTACGACTACTACTTCCTGGTGGCCCGGGCCGACCGCGGCAACATCACCTACAGCTCCACCCTGGGCGACCGGCTGCGCGGGATCGCCGCCGGGATCGAGGTCACCGTCCGCTGCGCACCGCCGGGCGACGTCCGGGACCGGGTCAACTCCCGGCATCTGCGCGGCGATCTGGCCAATCTGTTCCGGGCCGAGTTCCTGGAACTGGCCCGGCCCGAGCAGCGGGCGCTGTGCGCCGACGCGCGGCGCTGGTGCGGGAGCACCTCACCGACGCCATCCTCGGCTGGTGCAACGAGGCGCAGCGGCTGAAGCTCCACTGCCTGCGGCACGGCCTGCTGGACGAGTTGGTGGCGCTGGTGCGCTACGAGGTCGAACACCAGGCCATGCCGGGGGCGTTCGACATCACCGCCGCGGCCTGGAGCGCGGCCGACGGCGCACCGGCACTGGAGCTGCGGACCCGGCAGCCGCTGGGCCTGCCGTGGCTGGGCGGCGCGCCGGTCGCCCGGGCGCTGACCGGCGCCGGGGGGCGTACGGCAGCCGCGAGGTCGCGTTCCAGGCGGCCTCCGCCGCCGGGGGCGACCCCGGCCAGGTACGGATCCCGCTGCGTGCGCTGCTCCCCGGGCCCCGGCGGGGCGGCTCGGCAAGTTCCCGGTGGTCCCTGCGACTGGAGGCCGACTACGCCGGCTGCCTGGTCAGCGTCCCGGTACCGGCCGGCCGGGAGCTGCCGTCGCTGCGCTGGTGGCACTCGGGCCGCCCCTATCGCGCCAACGCGCTGCGCGCGCAGGACGGTTCACTGGTCCTGGCGATCGCCCCGATCAGCCTGCGCCGGGTGCTGGCGCTGCGGCTCCGGCGGCTCCGGCCGGTCGGAGCGGCCGGCCCGGCGGCGCAGGGGAACCGGCGGCCCCGTCCGACCTGGCCCACTCGGGCTAGCCCGGTCGGGCTAGCCCGGTCGGGCCGGCCAAACCGGGTCCGCCCCGCGCGCGGGCGGGGGTCACTCCGCCGCCGGACTCCACAGCCGCAGTCCGGCGGTCAGTTCGCGCAGGCAGCGGACCGCCAGCTCGGCGGGGCCGGGCTCGGGGCTCTGCGCCCGGGCCCAGGTCTCGACCGCGATGCGCATGGCGGCGTTGACCGCCGCCGAGGCAAGGCGCAGCTCCAGCGGGTCAGCGCCGGGGCCGACCAGGTCGGCGAGGACCGGGAGCAGCGAGTCCTCGGTGTCGCGGGAGACCCGGTCCCAGACCCGGCGCAGCTCCGGGTCGTCCGCCATGGAGCGGATCAGGCCTCTGGTCCAGTGCAGGGCCTCCGTGTCCTCGGGCGTGGCGGGGGTGAGCGAGCGGCGGGCCGAACGTTCCAGGAACTGCGGCACGGTCTCGCCGGGGGTGCGCCCGCCTGCCCGCAGCTCGGTCAGCCAGGCCTGGACGCTGCCGGAGAGCAGGGGGCGACCGCCTCCTCCTTGCTCGGGAAGTAGCGGTAGAAGGTGCGCAGGGCGATCCGGCCGCGTTGGCGATGTCCTCGGCGGTGGTGGCCTCGGCCCCGCGTTCGGCGAAGAGGGCGGCGGCCGTGCGGGCGATCTCCAGCTGGGTGGCGGCCTTGCGGCGCGCGGTCAGCGAGGGGCGTGCGGTCATGGGGTCAGCCTACGGGAGGCCGCGTCACATTGGCACAGAACGCATGTTTGGCACAGTGTGCCATTCAGACGTACTGTGCATGAGCCCTGGAAAGAACTCGGGAGCAAAGAACTCGGGATCGGAGAACCCCCATGAACCGCTTCACTGACCGCCGCGCCCTGGTCACCGGCGCCGGCTCGGGCATCGGCCAGGCCACCGCGCTGCGGCTGCTCGCCGAGGGCGCGACCGTCGTCGCCGCCGACGTGGCCCGCCCCGGCCTGGACGAGACCGCCGCCCGCGCGGCCGCCGCCGGTCACGCCGACCGGCTCAGCACCGTGCTGGTCGACATCGCCGACGAAGCGTCGGTACGCGCCGCCGTCGCCCCCGCCGTCGAGGCCATGGGCGGGCTGGAGGTGCTGGTCAACGCGGCCGGGATCCTGCGCTCCACGCACACCGGGCAGACCACCCTGGAGCAGTGGAACGCGGTCATCGGCGTCAATCTGACCGGGACCTTCCTGATGACCCGGGAGGCCCTGCCGGCCCTGCTGGCCTCCGGCCGCGGCGTGGTCGTCAACTTCAGCTCCACCTCCGCCACCTTCGCTCACCCGTACATGGCGGCCTACGCGGCCAGCAAGGGCGGGGTGCAGTCGTTCACCCACGCCATCGCGCTGGAGTACGCCAAGCAGGGCCTGCGCGCGGTCAGCGTCGCCCCCGGCTCGATCAGCAGCGGGATGACCGACGGCTCCGGCGCGAGCGGCCAAAACCGCGGCCCCGGCATCCCGCAGGACGCCGACATGTCGCTGTTCGCCAAGCTCACCCCGGCAATCAACCCGTCCGGCTCGCAGTACGGCTTCGCCGGTCCGGAGGCGATCGCGGGCGTGGTCGCCATGCTGGCCTCGGACGACGGCGCGTTTGTCACCGGCACCGAGATCCGGGTCGACGGCGGCACCCATATGTGACGCCCCGCCTGACACCGCCCCGTGACGCCGGGCGAAGGCGCGGTTGCTCCGTCCGGCGCCCGCCCTCCCGGCGGGCGCCGGACGCCGCAGCACCGCGCAGGCGCTCAGCCCAGCGGCCGGGCGCAGGAGGGGCAGAGCCCCCGGTAGGTGACCTCGACCCCGGACACCGTGAAGCCGAAACGCTCCGTCGCGGGCAGGTCGCCGAGCGGGTCGCCGGCCGGGTGGACGTCGCGGATCGTGCCGCACTCGGAGCAGATCAGGTGCTGGTGCGGCTGGCGGGCGTTGGGGTCGTAGCGCTTGGCCCGGCCGTCGGTGCAGACCTCCATCACCTCGCCGAGGGACACCAGCTCCCCGAGAGTGTTGTAGACGGTGGCCCGGGAGATCTCGGGCAGCCGGAGCGCGGCGCGGGAGTGCACCTCCTCGGCGGTGAGGTGCACGTGGTCGCCGTCCAGGACCTCCACCACGACACGCCGCTGCGAGGTGATCCGCCAGCCCCGCCCTCGCAGCCGTTCCAGCAGGTCACTCATGGGTTCACCCGTTCCAGGTCGGTGGGGTGGCCGAGATGTACCGGCGGCCGTCCGGGGTCCGATGGGACATGGGCTTGGTTCGCTTCTTGACTTGGACTGTGTCCATCGTAGGATCGGTTCCGGCAATAGCCAAGGGACAGGATTCCTCCAGTACGGTGGGAGACGGAGACGTGACGGGACGACCGCCGGGGACCGTGCGGTACCGGCCTGCGGGAACGTGCGTCCCGTGCCGTGCTGTTCGACACCGTCCCGGGACGGTGCTCCCCCGGCATCGGCCCGCCACGGCCCAGCGGCCGACAAGACCCTGAACTGTCCCAACCCAAGCAGCGCCTGAGCACCCTCGATCCGCCCGGCCCGGAAGGATTCCCATGTCTGAGAACAACGATGCAATCGTCACGGACGCGAAAGCAGAGGGCACCGGCGGCTGCCCGGTCGTGCACGGCCGCGCCCCGCACCCGACCCAGGGCGGCGGCAACCGCCAGTGGTGGCCGGAGCGGCTCAACCTGAAGATCCTGGCCAAGAACCCGGCCGTGGCCAACCCGCTCGGCGCCGACTTCGACTACGCCGAGGCGTTCAACAGCCTGGACCTCGCGGCCGTGAAGCAGGACCTCACGGAGGTGCTCACCACCTCGCAGGACTGGTGGCCGGCCGACTACGGCAACTACGGCCCGCTGTTCATCCGGATGGCCTGGCACAGCGCCGGCACCTACCGGATCAGCGACGGCCGCGGCGGCGCCGGTGCGGGCCAGCAGCGCTTCGCCCCGCTCAACAGCTGGCCGGACAACGCGAGCCTGGACAAGGCCCGCCGCCTGCTGTGGCCGGTCAAGAAGAAGTACGGCAAGAACCTCTCCTGGGCCGACCTGCTGATCCTCGCCGGGAACGTCGCCCTGGAGAACATGGGCTTCGAGACCTTCGGCTTCGGCGGCGGCCGCGCCGATGTCTGGGAGGCCGACGAGGACGTCTACTGGGGCCCGGAGACCACCTGGCTCGGCGACGAGCGCTACACCGGTGACCGGGAGCTGGAGAACCCCCTGGGCGCCGTGCAGATGGGCCTGATCTACGTCAACCCCGAGGGCCCCAACGGCAACCCGGACCCGCTGGCCGCGGCCCGCGACATCCGCGAGACCTTCCGCCGGATGGCGATGAACGACGAGGAGACGGTGGCCCTGATCGCGGGCGGCCACACCTTCGGCAAGACCCACGGCGCCGGCCCGGCCGACAATGTCGGCGCCGACCCCGAGGGCGCCCCGCTGGAGCAGCAGGGCCTGGGCTGGAAGAACACCTTCGGCACCGGCAAGGGCGGCGACGCGATCACCAGCGGCCTGGAGGGCGCCTGGACCAGCACGCCGACCACCTGGGACAACAGCTTCTTCGAGATCCTCTTCGGCTGCGAGTGGGAGCTGACCAAGAGCCCCGCTGGGGCGAACCAGTGGCAGCCCAAGGGCGGCGCCCTCGCGGGCACCGTGCCGGACGCCCACGACCCGTCCAGGACGCACGCGCCGGTCATGCTCACCACCGACCTCTCGCTGCGGGTGGACCCGGCCTACGAGCAGATCTCCCGCCGCTTCCTGGCGAACCCGGCCGAGTTCGCGGACGCCTTCGCCCGCGCCTGGTTCAAGCTGACCCACCGCGACCTGGGCCCGGTCGTCCGTTACCTCGGTCCGGAGGTCCCCAGCGAGACCCTGCTGTGGCAGGACCCGATTCCCGCGGTCACCCACGAGCTGGTCGACGCCGAGGACGTGGCCGACCTCAAGAGCCGGATCGCGGCCTCGGGCCTGTCGGTGTCCGAACTGGTCTCCACCGCCTGGGCGGCGGCCTCCTCCTTCCGCGGCAGCGACAAGCGCGGCGGCGCCAACGGCGCCCGCATCCGGCTCCAGCCGCAGAACGGCTGGGAGGTCAACAACCCGGACCAGCTGGCGACGGTGCTGCGCACGCTGGAAGGCGTCCAGCAGGCCTTCAACGCCGAGCGGAGCGGCGGCCGGCAGGTCTCGCTGGCCGACCTGATCGTGCTGGCCGGCGGCGTCGGCGTGGAGCAGGCCGCCAAGGCGGCCGGCGCCGTGGTGTCGGTGCCGTTCACCCCGGGCCGCGCGGACGCGTCGCAGGAGCAGACCGACGTGGAGTCGTTCTCGGCGCTGGAGCCCAGCGCCGACGGGTTCCGCAACTACCTGGGCAAGGGCAACCGGCTGCCGGCCGAGTACCTGCTGATCGACCGGGCGAACCTGCTGGACCTGAGCGCTCCGGAGCTGACCGTGCTGGTCGGCGGCCTGCGGGTGCTGGGCGCCAACCACCAGGGCTCGCAGCTCGGTGTCCTCACCGCCACCCCGGGTCGCTGACCAACGACTTCTTCGTCAACCTGCTCGACATGGGCACCGTCTGGTCCTCGACCGGCGGGGACGCGGACACCTTCGAGGGCCGCGACGCGGCCACCGGCGAGGCCAAGTGGACCGGCAGCCGCGCCGACCTGGTCTTCGGCTCGAACTCGGAGCTGCGCGCGCTGGCCGAGGTCTACGCGAGCGACGACGCGAAGGAGAAGTTCGTCAACGACTTCGTCGCCGCGTGGGTCAAGGTCATGGAGCTGGACCGGTTCGACCTGGTCTGACCGGACCGACTGGGCTGATCGGACTGATCGGGACGACCTGACTGGTCTGCCTGATCGGTCCGATCGGCCTGGCATGCCCGACCGGCATGACCCGTCTGATCGGCAAGGAATGACAGGTACCCCCTGCCCGGTGCTCCGGGTAGGGGTACCTTGCTGACCGGGGTCAGCCGGTGACGGTCACCCCGTCGGGCACATTGCCGACGGTGACCGGTGCGCCGACCGCCCCGGTGGACACGGTGACCGGGCGGACGTCGTTGACATTGCTGTCGACCACCCAGGCGGTGGCGCCGTCCGGGCTGAAGCCCACCGCGTAGGCGCCGGAGCCGGTGGGGATCAGCGCGCCCGGGGTGTCGGTGGCGACGCTGATCGGGGTGACCCCGCCCGCGCCGCTGTCGGCGACATAGACCGTGCTGCCGTCCGGCGAGACCTGGGCGTACTCGGGGCCGGCGCCGGTGGTGACGGTGGCGCTGACCTGGTAGTCGGCGGTGTCGATCACCGAGACCGTACCGGCGCCGTTGTTGGTGACATAGGCGCGGCTGCCGTCCGGGGTGAAGGCGATGCCGAACGGGGCCGCGCCCACCTCGATGGTGTGGGTCACGGTGCCGGTGGCCAGGTCGACCACGCTCACCGTGCCGTCGCCCTGGTTCACCACCCACAGCTCGCCGCCGCCGGGCCGCACCGCCAGCCGCTCGGGCTGGCTGCCGACCTTCACCGGAGCGCCCGCGGCGAGGGTGGCGGTGTCGACCGGCTGCACCGTGCCGTCGCCGAAGTTGCTCACCCACACCGTCGAACCGTCCGGGGTGGCCGCGACATCGGCGGCGACGCTGCCGACCGGCACCTTGCCGATCACCGCGTTGGTGGTGGTGTCCACGACGGTCACGTCATTGCTGTTGTTGTCGGCGACGAACAGCCGGCCGTCGGCGGTGACCATTGCCGTCCGGGCCAAGCCGACCGGGATCGCCGGTCCGGCGTTGTTAGGTGCGGGTGTCCACCGGGGTGACCGTGTTGTCGCTGTAGTTGGATACATAGGCGGTCGGGATGGTCTGGCCCGGCTGTGCGACGGTTGCCAGCAGCGAGGTCCCGGCGATCACCGCGCCGTCCGAGGCCTGGGAGGTCACCGCCACCTGGTAGTAGCCGGTGGCCATGGTGGCCGCCGCGGCGACGGTCACCGGCGTGCGGTGCTCTTCCCGGCGGCACGGTGACGGTCGCGGTCGCCGGGGTGGCCGTCAGGCCGCTGGGGGCGGACGCCTTCCAGGTGACCGTGGCCGGGGTGGTGCCCTCGGTGTTGTCGACGGTGACGTCGACCGTGGTGGCGGAGCCAGGCGCGGTGCGCACCTGGCCGGGGGCGACCGTGACCGCCGCCCGGGTGGTCGGCGGGAAGACCACCGGGCCGTCGCCGAACGACGGCGGGGCGTCGGCCGCGGCCGTGCCCCAGCTGGTGTCGGGGGTGGTGCCCAGGGTGAAGTCCAGGGTGCTGGTGCGGGCCGGGTCGATCCAGGTGCGCTGCGAGGGGCGGCCGTCGACGGTCAGCCCGTGCACATAGGTGTCGCCGGCGCCCTGGGCGTCGATGGTCAGGGTACGGCCGCCGCCCTCGTGGACGACCGCCTTGGAGAACAGCGGGCTGCCCAGGACCAGCATCGGCAAGCCCGGGGTCTGCGGGTACACGCCCAGCGCCGCCCAGACGTACCAGGAGCTCATCGCGCCGAGGTCGTCGTTGCCCGGCTCCCCGCCCGGGGTCAGCGGGTAGAGCTGGTCGACCACCCGGCGGACCGTGGCCTGCGTCTGCCAGGGCTGCCCGCTGCTGTCGTACACCCAGGGGGTGTCCAGCGCCGGCTCGTTGCCCTGCCACTGGTAGGGCTCGTCCGGCCCGGCGTTCAGCTGGGTGAAGTAGCTGTCGAGCCGGGTGTCGGCGGCCTGCTCGCCGCCCATCCCCTTGATCAGGCCCGCGAGGTTCTGCGGCACCATCCAGGTGTACTGGGCGGCGTTGCCCTCCTGGAAGCCGCTCTGCCCGAAGCCCCCGGTGGTCTGCACCGGCGCGCCGGTCGGGAAGGCCCCGGCCGCGTCACGGGGGCGGATGTAGCCGGTGTCGGTGTCGAACAGGTTGGCCCAGTTCTGTGAGCGCTTCGCGAAGCGGGCCGCCGTGGAGCCCTGTCCGAGGGCGTCGGCCAGCCGGGAGACGGAGAAGTCGTCGAGGGCGTACTCCAGGGTCTCCGAGGCGCCGTTGGGCACCGGGCTGATCGAGTCGGAGCCGATGTTGGGCACATAGCCGCGGCTCAGATAGGCGGCGGCGTTGGGCCGCTCCACGTACCAGCCCTGTCCGGGCGCGCCAGTTGTCGCCTCGGCGCCGTGCACCATGTCGGCCAACGCCTGCCGGGTGTCGAAGTCCGTGGCGCCGAAGGCGTAGGCGTCGGCCAGGATCGGATCGGAGGAGTCGCCGTTCATCACCCCGCTCTCGCCGTTGGCGACGGGCCACTTGGGCAGCCAGCCGCTCTGCGCGTCGTCGTTGAGCAGCGAGGTGGCCATGTCGCTGGTGCGGGCCGGTTCGATCATGGCCAGCAGCGGGATCTCGGAGCGGTAGATGTCCCAGCCGGAGAAGTCGGCGTACTGCGAGTGCCCGGGCGCCACCTGGTGGATCCTGCCGTCGAAGCCGGGATAGCGGCCGTCGGCGTCATTGAAGAGGACCGGGTCGAGCAGGGCGTGGTAGAGCGCGGTGTAGAAGGTCGCCTGCTGGACCCGGGTGCCGCCGCTGATCTGCACCTTGCGCAGCTCGTTGTTCCAGGCCGCGCCGGTCGCGGCGGCCTGCGCCGGGACGCTCCAGGTGCGGGCCCCGGCAGCCAGGTTGGCCTCGGCGCCCTGCACGCTGACGTAGGAGACGGCGACCTGCATGCCCACCACCGGGTCGCGGCGGGTGTCGAAGGTCAGCCAGCCCCCGGCGACCACGCCGCTGCCCTGCGGGTGGCGCCGGGCCGGGCCGCCGACCGCTGGGTTGTCAGCTGCTCGGTGGCGGGGTGCTGGGTGCCGCTGACGCTCACCCGGCCGCTGCCCGGGTGTGACCGCGGTGTTGCTCGCGCTCTGCCCGCCCCAGGTGCCCGAGGAGGTGAACGGCCGGTCGAAGCGGGCGGCGAAGTGCACGGTGTAGGTGTCGGGCTGGCCGCAGAAGTGGCCGCTGGTGACCGTGCCGGTGATCTCCTGGTCGCCCACGGTCTGGAAGGAGGCGGCGGAGCTGCCGTTGGCGCTGTCCGCGACCTTGACCAGCAGCCGCGCCTCGGCAGTCCGCGGGTAGGTGAAACTCCCCACCCCGGTACGGTCGTTGACCGCCAGCTGGGTGCGTACTCCGCCGGCGGTGACCGCGTAGGAGCCCGGGTGCGCGGTCTCACCGGTGTGGGTGAAGGGCTCGTCGGCGGAGGCCGGCTCGGCCGGCAGCGCCCCGGTGGTCGGCAGGAAGGGGAAGTCCCCGGCGACGGCGCAGCCCGGCCCGGACACGTGGGTCAGGCTGAATCCGGTGAGGGAGGTGTCCGTGTAGGAGTAACCGCCTCCGTCCGGGCGGGAGGTGGTGTCCGGGCTCCACTGGAGCATGCCGAAGGGGGCGTCGGCTCCGGGAAGGTGTCGACCTGGCCGACCACCGCGCCGCCGCTGCCGGTCCCCACGAAGGGGTCGACCAGGGCGGCCGGGTCGGCGACGGGGGCGGGGGCGGGGGCGGCAGCGGCGGCGGCCGGGGCCACGGTGAAGGCGGTGAGCAGGGCCGCGCCGAGCAGCAGGGCCAGCGGCCGGCGCCGGGCGGCGGCCCGGCGGGCGGTCGGCGCCGGGCCGGCCGGGGAGGTGCCCGGCCGGACTCCGGGTGTTCCGGGTGTTCCGGGCGTTCCGGTTGGGGATCCGTGGGTTCCAGGGGAGGTTCCGGGGCGGGACAAGAAGCCACCTCTTGGGTTGGGGAGGGGCCGTGCCGCCCGCGGCGGGCGGGCGGCACGGGTCGGTTTCCGGGCGGTGTGCCGCGTGGGTGCCCCCGCCGGAGCGGGGTCAGGAACCGCAGTCGGTCTGGTAGAGGAAGCGGGCCACGCCGGGGCTGTCCACGTTCTGCCGGGTGATGATGGTCAGGTCGGTCTGGATGCTGCCGTTCACCGGCTTGCCGTCGAACGAGTTCACCAGCTGGTCGACCGCCTGCTGTCCGATGCCGTAGGGGTCCTGCGAGATCAGCGCGTCCACCGCGCCGCTCTTGAGGGCGGAGACCTGCTCGGGGCCCGCGTCGAAGGAGACGACCTTGATCCGGCCCTGCTTCCCGGCGTCCTTCAGACCGGTGCTGACGCCCTCGCCGGTCTCGGAGTTGGCGGTGAAGATGCCCACCAGGCCCGGGTGGGCCGACAGTTCGTCGCCGACCGCGGACGCGGCGCCCTGGGCGGTGTCGCCGACCTGCCGGACGTCGTCGATCCTGATGCCGGGGAACTTGGCCGCCAGTTCCTGCTTGAAGCCCTGGATCCGGGCGTTGGTGGTGGTCGTGGTGAGGTCCGGGGTCAGCACCACCACCTCGCCCTTGCTGCCGACCAGCTGGGCCATCGCGTCGGCGGCCTTCTGCCCGCCCTGCACATTGTTGGAGGAGATCCGGGTGATCCCAATGGTCGGGTCGGTCAGGGTGGTGTCGACGATCGCCACCTTGGTGCCGTTGCCCTCCATGGTCCTGATCGGCCCCTCCAGCGAGTTCGGGTCGACCGGGGCTATCAGCACCCCGTCGGGGTGGTAGGCGGTGACACTGCTGACCGAGGAGACCTCCTCAGGCACGCTCCAGTCCACCGATCCGGTCGCGCTGAACTTGACCCCGAGCTTGCCGGACTCGGCCTGCGCACCGCACTTCATGGTGATGTAGAACGGGTCACCGGTCTTCCCGGCGATGAAGGTGATGGACTTGGCCGACGCCTTGCCGCCCGAACCGGATCCGCTCGCACTGCTGCATCCGCTGACGGCGGCGAGGACCAGCAGCGCGGCCGCGCCGACGGTCAGAGCCTTGGTGTGCATAGGTGTTCCTCCTTGGTGGGACCGTCCGGCGGCCGGCGGGAAGGGACCCGCGCCGCCCGGACGCGGGTCAACTGTTGTTGCGTCTGCGGCGTCGGAGCTGATCGAAGTAGACGGCCAGGATGAGTACCCCCCCACCGCCACCGTCTGCCAGAAGGACTGGACCTGCAGGATCGTGAAGCCGCTCTGGAGCACGGCCGGGATGAAGACGCCGATGACCGTGCCGACGACCGTGCCGTAGCCGCCGAACAGGCTGGTGCCGCCCAGGACCACGGCCGCGATGGCATTCAGGTTGTCCTGTGCGCCGCTGGTCAGCGTGGTGCTGCTGTAGTGCGCGAGGTTGAGCACCCCGGCCAGTCCGGAGAGCAGGCCGGACAGCGCGTACACCTTGATCAGGTGGCGGTCGACCCGGATGCCGACCCGGTTGGCGGCCTCCTCGTTGGAGCCCGCCGCCCGGGTGTAGCGGCCGAAGCGGGTGGTGTTCAGCGCGAGCGCGGCGGCCACCACCACGACCAGGGCAGATCACCACCAGCCAGGGCACCCCCAGGACGCTGCCGCTGCCCACCGAGTTGGCCAGCGCGTCGGGCACATTGCCGACGTCCACGCCATGGGTGAGGATCTGCGCGAAGCCCAGGGCCATGCCCAGCGAGCCCAGGGTCACGATCAGCGGCGGAACCTTGGCCTTGGCCACCCAGAGGCCGTTGAAGACTCCCAGCACAGGCCCGCGAGCATGCCCGCCACCGAGCCGGCCAGCACCACCCACCACCCGGCATCGGGACCGGAGTTGAGGGCGTTCATGGTCCGTACCGCGACCACGCCGGAGAAGATCAGCACCGAGCCGACCGACAGGTCGATGCCGGAGGTGACGATCACAAAGGTCTGGCCGACCGCCAGCACCACCAGGATCGCCGACTCGATGGCCATACTGCGGAACTCGAAGGTGGTGGCGAAGGCGTTCGGGCTCAGTATCGAGAACACGGCGACCAGGACCAGCAGCACCAGGAAGGTCCACAGGGTGTTCTGGCCCCGGGCCCGCTGCCACAGCTGGGCCAGTGCGGTGGTGGCGGCCGGGCCGGCCGCGGCGGCGGGGGCCGCCGGGCTGGTCCCGGGTACCGGCGGGGAGACCTCGGCCCGGGCCCGGGCGGCGGAAGGGGCGCCGCCGTCGGCGGTCTGCGGCCGGGCCGCTTCGGGTGCGTCGCTCACGCCGCTTCCTCCTCGTTGGTCATCGCCCCGGTCATCGCGGCGACCAGTTCCTCCAGCGAGGTGTCCGCCGCCTTGAAGCGCGCGACCCGCCGCCCCAGCCGCAGTACCTCGATCCGGTCCGCGACCGACAGCACCTCGGGCATGTTGTGGCTGATCAGCACTGTGGACACGCCCTTGTCGCGGACCCGCCGGATCAGGTCGAGCACCCGCCCGCGCTGGACCACGCCCAGCGCGGCGGTGGGTTCGTCCATGAACACCACCCGCGAGGCCCAGGCCACGGAGCGGGCGATGGCCACGCTCTGCCGCTGGCCGCCGGACAGGGTCGCCACCGGCGCGTCGATGTCCTTGAGCTCGACGCCCAGTTCGGCGAAGGCGGTCACCGAGCGCTCCCGCATCCCGCGCTTGTCCAGCACCCCGAGCAGGCCGAGCAGGCCCTTGCGCAGAGTTTCCCGGCCCAGGAAGAGATTGGCCGCCGCATCCAGGTCCGCGGCCAGGGCCAGGTCCTGGTAGACGGTCTCAATGCCCAGGCGCTGCGCGTCCCTGGGACTGCCGAAGGAGACCCGCTGGCCGTCCACGCGGATCTCCCCGCTGTCCGGGACCGCCGCCCCCACCAGGTTCTTCACCAGGGTCGACTTGCCGGCGCCGTTGTCACCGATCAGCGCCACCACCTCCCCCGGGTACACGGTGAAGTTGGCCCCGCGCAACGCCTCCACCTGGCCGTAGGTCTTCTTCAGTCCGCGTGCGTCAAGCAGCGGTTCTGGCACCGTTCCTCCTTGCCTCGGACCCACTCGCAGACAACGTTGTCGTGGATGGATGAACTCATGCCCTCTCGCTCACTGTCAAGGCTTCCGGCAGCAACTGTCGGCCCGTCAAACCGGTTGCGGACCAGCGGAGATACCGGGGCAGCCATCTCCGCAGTTCGCCAGGACCGGCTCCGACCAGCGCATTTGTGGCGCACTTCGGCGGTCGGACTGATTTGACGTCAGTCGGTCAGAAAAGTCCCCGAACCGTTCCCGGCAGGCCGCAGGCGCCGCGCCCGGCCCCCCGGGCCGGCCGGGTGGGGTAGCGCCACGAACGGCATTCATGGCAACGTTGTCCGAAATCCCCGGCCCCTGTGGCCTGCTGGGGGTTTCCACGCGTTCGGAAGGGCGGCGGTCGATGCGCGTACAGGGGGCGGGGCCGGTCCCGCCCGGGGCGGGCCGGCCGACCATGAAGGACGTTGCCGCGGCCGCCGGCGTCGGCCTCAAAACGTGTCCCGGGTGGTCAACGAGGAGCCCGGGGTGAACCCGGGGACCGCACGGCGGGTGCGCGAGGCCATCGGCCGGCTCGGCTACCAGCGCAACGACGGCGCCCGGATGCTGCGCCAGGGCCGGCTCACCGGCAGCGTCGGCCTGATCATCGAGGACATCGCCGACCCGTTCTACTCCCTGCTCAGCCGGGCGGTCGAGGAGGTCTCCCGGGCGCACGGCTCACTGCTGTTCACCGGCTCCTCCGCGGAGGATCCGCAGCGCGAGCGGGAGATCTCACTCGCCTTCTGCGCCCGCCGGGTGGACGGGCTGATCCTGGTCCCACCGCCGCCGACCACGGCTATCTGCTGTCCGAAGTCGCCACCGGAACACCGCTGGTGTGCGTGGACCGGCCCGCCTCCGGGCTCGCCGTCGACACCGTGCTCAGCGACAACCTCGGCGGCGCCCGCGAGGGCGTGGAGCACCTGCTGCGGCAGGGCCACCGCCGGATCGGCTATGTCGGGGACGCCCCGGACATCTACACCGCCGGGGAGCGGCTGCGCGGCTACCACGCCGCGATGGACGGCGCGGGCTGCGCCGTGCCGGACTCCTGGGTCTCCATGGGCGTCCCCGACCCGGTCCGGATCAGACTGGCCCTGGACCGGATGCTCGGCGGCCCGCAGCCGGTGTCGGCGCTGATGTGCGGCAACAACCGCACCACCGTCGCGGTGCTGCGCGAACTCACCGGACTGCCCCGCAGACCCGCACTGGTCGGCTTCGACGACTTCGAGCTCGCCGACCTGCTGGGCGTCCCGGTCACCGTGGTGGCCCAGGACTCCTCCCGGATGGGCCGCACCGCCGCCCAACTGCTCTTCGCCCGGCTCGCCGGGGAGCGGGGCCAGCCGCAGCGGATCCAGCTGCCCACCCGGCTGGTGCCGCGCGGCTCCGGCGAGCAGCGCCCCTGAGGCCACTCGCGACAACGTTGTCACCCAGGACGGCCGCAGTCCGCCCCCGCGCCCGCGTGTCCACCGACCGGGCCGGCTCCGGCGACAGGGCCGAGGGCTATACTCCGGCAATCACCGCTGCTCCGCAGCCCTTTTGCCGCGCGCCTTCGCCCTGTGCCGGCACAGGCCGCGCCGAGGTCCCGACGTCCGGAAAGGCGGCATCCGATGCCCGACGAGACGCAACGGCCCGCGGCGCCCGGGGCCGGCCGACGATCAAGGACGTGGCGGCCGTCGCGGGCGTGGGCTTCAAGACCGTCTCCCGGGTGGTCAACGGCGAGCCGGGAGTCAAGGAGGAGACCGCCGAGCGCGTCCGCAAGGCCATCGACCAGCTGGGCTTCCGCCGCAACGACGGCGCCCGGATGCTGCGCCAGGGCCGGCAGACCGGCAGCGTCGGCCTCATCCTGGAGGACGTCTCGGACCCCTTCTACTCGCTGCTGAACCGGGCGGTGGAGGAGGTGGCCCGGGCGCACGGCGCGCTGCTGTTCACCGGCTCCTCGGCGGAGGACCCGGCCCGTGAACGGGAGTTGGCGATGGCCTTCTGCTCGCGCCGGGTGGACGGCCTGATCGTGGTGCCCACCGCAGCCGACCACGGCTACCTCGCCCCCGAGGTGGCGGCGGGCACTCCGGTGGTCTGCGTGGACCGCCCGGTCAGCGGGCTGGCCGTGGACACGGTGGTGTGCGACAACGCGGGCGGCGCCCGCACCGCGGTGGAGCACCTGCTGCGCCAGGGCCACCGCCGGATCGGCTATCTGGGCGACGCGGAGGACATCTTCACCGCCGCCGAGCGCCTGCGCGGCTACCGCGCGACCATGGCCGGTGCCGGGTCCCCGGTGCCGGACTCCTGGGTCTCGATGGGGACGCCGGACCCGGTGCGGCTGCGGCTGGCGCTGGAGCGGATGCTCTCCGGACGGTGGCCGGTGACCGCGCTGATGTGCGGCAACAACCGCACCACGGTGTTCGTGCTGCGGGAGCTGGCGGCGCTTGCGCGGCATCCGGCACTGGTGGGCTTCGACGACTTCGAGCTCGCCGACCTGCTGGCGGTGCCGGTGACGGTGGTCGCCCAGGATCCGGCCCTGATGGGGCGCACCGCCGCCGAGCTGCTGTTCCGCCGGCTCGCGGGCGACCGCGGCGCCCCCCAGCGCATCGAACTGCCCACCAGGCTGCTGCCGCGCGGCTCCGGGGAACTCCCGCTCCAGGCCCCGACCGCGGCCCACCCCTGACCGGCACCGGCGCCTGACCGCACCGGCGCCCGTCGCCGGCCGGCGGCGGTCAGCCCGCGGCGGCCAGGCCCAGTTCCTGCGCGGCCAGCGCGGCCGCGCCCACGAGCCCGGCGCTGGTGCCGAGCACGGCCTCGTGCACGGTCAGGCCCCGGACGAACGGCAGCGCCGCGAACTGGTCCAACTGCTCGCGCAGCGGGTCGAACAGCACCGCCCCGGCCTGGGCGACTCCCCGCCGACCACGACCGTGCGCACCTCGGTCAGGGTGGCGGTGGCGGCGATCGCGGCCGCCAGCGCGCGCCCGGCCCGGGCGTAGGCGGCCCGGGCGACCGGGTCGCCCGCACCGGCGGCCAGGCCCACGGCTTCGGCGGTGGCCGCCGCCGGTCCCGGCTGCCAGCCGTTGCGCAGCGCCCAGCGGGTGATCGCGGGGCCGCTGGCAAAGGTCTCCACGCAGCCCCGCGATCCGCAGGGGCAGGGCTCGCCGTCCAGGTCGACGGTGATGTGCCCGATGTGCCCGGCATTGCCGGTGGGCCCAGGTAGAGCCTGCCGTCCAGGATCAGTCCGCCGCCGACCCCGGTGGACACCACCATGCACAGGGCCGCCCCGGCGCCGCGTGCGGCGCCCAGCCAGTGCTCGGCGGCGGCGATGGCCACCCCGTCACCGGCCAGTACCACCGGCAGCGCGCCGACCAGCCCGGCCACCCGGCGGACCAGCGGAAAGCCGCGCCAGGACGGGACGTTGACCGGGCTGACCTCGCCGCGGCGGCGGTCCACCGGACCGGCGCTGCCGATGCCCACCGCCCGCACCCGCGGCCAGTACGCCGTGCCGGTCAGCTCCCGCAGCACCTCGGCGACGGCGCCCATCACCACCTCCGCGCCCTGGTCGACCGGCGTGGCGCGGCGCGCGGTCACCAGCAGCCCGCCCTCCTGGTCCACCAGCGCGCCCGCGATCTTCGTTCCGCCGATGTCCAGCGCGGCGATCAGGTCCTGCCGGACGGGACCCGCCGGGCGGGCGGAACGGTGGCGCGGTGATCACCGGGAACCTGGTCGTTCGTGCTGCTGATCGTCATGGCCGGGCTCGCTTCGTCTGGGGCGGTCGTCGATCTGCGCCCGGGCCGGCGGACCGGTCGGCGCACGGCGGCGGGGTACCGCCACCGACACTATGACAACGTTGTCTAATCCAGACTAGCAGTCCACCCCCCGGCGGACCGGTAGATCCGCACAGCCCGCGAGCCGCCGTCGCGGCCGGGCGGACCGCGCAGGGCCGTGTCGGCCGGGTGTGGCCGCGCCGCGGCCGTACAGTGCCAGCAGCGGTGCGGACGCCGGGACGCGGGCCGGGCCGGGGCTCCGGGAACCGGGGCCGCGCCTGGTCCGGGGCCCGGTGGGTCCGCGGGGCCACCGCAGGCTGCCCTTGAGGTTGCCCGCGCGTACCTGCCGCGGCGGGGTCGCCATGGTGGACAGTTCAGCAGGACTCTCCGTATCGGGAGCATGTGCGCGTCAGTCGGGCCGACTCCGGCCCGACTGGCCCGGATCCAAAGGAATTCAAGGGATTCAATGAAGAACTCCATCAAGAGGCCGTCCCTGCGCGCCGCGTCCGTCGCGGCCGTCGCCGTGGCCTCCGCCGCCGCACTGTTCGCCGGAACCGCCCAGGCCCAGGCTCAGCCCCAGGCCCAGGACCAGGCCCGGCCGCAGGCGCAGGCGCACAGCGCGGGCGGTTTCGCCGCGCGCTACGCCGCTCCGTACCTGGAGCTGAGCGGCGGCTCGGCCAAGGACCTCACCGCCGACCACAAGGCGACCGGGCTGAAGGACTACACGCTGGCCTTCCTCATCCCCCAGTCCAAGTCGAGCTGCACCCCGGTCTGGGAGGACGGCGGCGACTCCATGGGGGCGTTCACCAAGCAGGTGAACGCGCTGAAGGCGCAGGGTGGCAATGTCATCGTCTCCTTCGGCGGGGCGGACGGCGGCGAGCTGGCGGAGAGCTGCAACTCGGTCTCCAGGCTCACCGCGGCCTACGCCTCGGTGGTGCGGGGCCTACGGGCTCACCCGCATCGACTTCGACATCGAGGGCAACAACGTCAACAACACCGGCGCCAACCACCGCCGGGACCAGGCACTGGCCGCGCTCCAGCGCCAGGACCACTCGCTGCAGATCGACTTCACCCTGCCGGTCGACCCGGACGGGATGGAGGGCAACGCGGTCTCGCTGCTCAAGAACGCGAAGGCGGCCGGGGTCAAGGTCAACCTGGTCAACATCATGACCATGGACTTCGGCAACGGCGAGAACCCGCTCAAGGACTCCGAGTCCGCGGCGAAGGACAGCGTCAAGCAGCTCACCAAGGTCTTCGGCGGCTCGTCCGCGCAGAACTGGGCCCGGCTGGGGCTGACCCCGATCGCCGGCCGCAACGACGACCGCGAGAACTTCACCCAGTCCGACGCCGACCAGCTGGAGCGGTTCGCCGCGGCCAACGGCGTCCAGGAGCTGTCGTTCTGGGAGATCGACAGCTACGACAAGCACGACGGCTACGCCTACTCCCGGATCTTCAACCGGATATGAGCCAGGGTCGGCCCCTCCCCCGGAGGGGCCGGCACCCTCTGCCCGGGCCCGATCTCCTGGTAAGACTATGTCGGTGAACAGCCAACCACCGACTACCGGCCCACAAGGCCCTGGAGATCCATTCATGCGTCGATCACGCCTCTCGTTCGGCCGGGTGCGGAGCATGGCCACCGCAGTCGCGCTCACCCTTGGCATAGGCCTGCTCGCCGCTCCGGCGGCGGGTGCGGCGACACCGGCGGTCAGGGCGGCCGCCAAGTCGGCCATCGAGGTGAACTCGCAGAACCCGGCCACCGCCGAGCCCCCGGTGACCCGGCCCAGCAGCCACTCCTGCACGGAGACCCTGGCGGACGCGTTCCCCTCCAACACCGCGAGCGGCGCCCCGCAGAACTTCTCCGGCACGCTGACCCCGCCCGCCGCCTGCCCGGCCCCTGGTCCAAGGTCGTGCTCGACTGGACGACCAGCGTCAAGGGCCGCCAGTACGACCGCTCCGGCTCCCTGGACATCGGCTCGACGATGGTCTACTTCGGGACCACCTACGAGCCCGACCCGGCCGGGAACACCTACCACTTCGCCAAGGACCTGACCGAGTACCGCTCGCTGCTGACCTCCCCGCAGACCTTCAACGGCGGGATCGGCAACTACACCAGCAGCGTCGACAACGGGGTCTACTCGCAGACCGTGACCCTGACCTACTACCAGGCCGACCGGGCGAACCCGGCCCCCGCCGAGCCGGACACCGTGGTCGGCCTCGGCTCGCAGAACGCCACCGGCACGCAGCAGACGGTGCACATGACCGCGGCGGACCTGCCGCGCAACATCACCCACGCCTACCTTGAGGTCTACATCAAGGGCAACGGCTGCGACGAGCAGTGGTTCACCGACGTCCCCAACGACGTGGCCGCGAAGTTCCCGGCCGCGCAGATGTGCGGCAACGGCCCCTACCGCGAGGTGGACGCCGCGATCGACGGCCACGCGGCCGGGGTCACCCAGTACTTCCCGTACATCTACACCGGCGGCATAGTCCCCGAGCTGTGGCGGCCGATCCCGGCGGTCGGGACCTTCGACATGGCTCCCGAACTGCTCGATGTCACGCCCTTCGTGGGCGATCTGGTCAACGGCGGCAGCCATGACGTCGCACTGACCGTCGCCGACGCCGGCGACGTCTGGAACCTGAGCGCCAACCTGCTGCTGTACACGGACCACCACGCGGCGACCACCCGCGGGGCGCTGACCGAGGACACCATCGCCCCGACCGCCGTCATGTCGCAGCAGGAGTCGACCGGCGCCAACGGCTCGGTCACCGCCACCGTCGACGCCAGGCGCAACTGGCGGACCAGCGGCTATGTGATCACCTCCGCCGGACGGGAGACCACCACCGTCACCCAGCAGGCCTCCTTCAGCAACGCGGACGTGGTCACCCAGGGCGGCTTCGCCCAGGACGTCACCGAGCGCGACCAGGGCACGAACGTGTCGGTGACCACCGACAGCCGGGGCAGCACCCAGGTCAGCACGCACCAGTGGTCGTACCCGATCAGCGTGAACCTCTACGACCAGGGACGGACAACAACAACTTCTCCCTGGCCGCCACCGTGGACATGACCCGGCAGCTGCACGACACCACCGGCGTCCACTGGGCCCGGCTCGACCCGGCCGCCCGGCTCGGCCTGCTGGCCCCGGCGGCGAGCTTCACCGATTCGACCGACCGGGTGCACTCCACCGGTGCGCTCACCGTCGTCAACGGCGCGGCCACCGTGGCGGACGGCCAGTCGTGGGCGTGGTACTCCGGCACCGACGACGTTCCGGGCCAGTGGTACCAGCACCTGCTGGCGGCCAAGAACGGCTACCTGACCGCCGACACCGTGCGGGTGTCCGGCAAGTGAGCCTGCGTCACCGGTTCCCGGCCACGGCCGGGGCCGGTGACCCGGCGTCATCTGCCGTTGCTCACCGGCGAGTTCGTCAGGGAATGACCCGGACGGCCCGGTAGTCGAAGCCGTCCTGCTTGAATCCCGGGGCTTCCCAGTCGAGTTGGACCCGCTGGCCGGCACCGAGAGCGCGGAAGCCCGGCATCTGGACATTGCTGAAGTGCACAAAGCAGCCGCCCGGGGTCTCCGCCGAGTCCAGCACACCCCAGCCGTCGTCCTCGAACCACTCACGGACCGTCGCCGTCACCATGCCCGGACCCTAACACCCACGGGCCACAGCCAGGGGAACACCTCAGGCCAGGGTCAGGAACAGCTTCTCCAGCTCCGCCTCGGTCAGCGGCGGGGTGTCACCGTCGGCGGCGCTCAGGCACTGACGCATGCCGCTGGCCACGATCTTGAAACCGGCCCGGTCCAGCGCCCGGGACACGGCGGCGAGCTGGGTGACCACGTCCTTGCAGTCCCGCCCGGCCTCGATCATGGCGATGACACCGGCGAGCTGGCCCTGCGCCCGGCGCAGGCGGTTCAGCACGGCGGCGGTGGCTGCCTCGTCGACGTCCACAGCGGTCTCCTCCTCGCGGGCTTCTCCGCCCATCGTACCCCCTGGGGTATTCCCGACCGGCGGGCCACCGACCGGAGCCGACCCCGACCGGCACCGACTCCGACCGGCGCTGACACCGACCGCGCTCAGCCGCTCCCGGCCGCCCGGCCGCGGCCGGCGGCGATGTGCGCGACCAGGTCGCGGACCGCCCCTGCGGGCGGCCCGCCCGGGCCCGGCCAGACCGCCCGCAGGGCCCGCCGCAGCTCGACCCCCTCCAGCGGGACCCGGTGCAGCCGGTGCGCGGCGATGTCGTCCACGACCGCGAGCTCGCTGAGCACCGCGGGCCCGGCCCCCGCCAGCACCGCCGCCCGCACCGCGGTACCGGTGGACAGCGCCAGCACCGGCGGCGGCTGGACGGTGTCCGGTCCCAGCGCACTGCGCAGCGCCTCGGTGAGCGCGTCCCTGGCCCCGGAGCCGGGCTCGCGGGTGACCAGCGCGGTGGCGGCCAGTTCGGCGGCGGTCACCGGGCGGCGGCGCCTGGCCCAGGGGTGACCGTGCGGCACCACCAGCGCCAGGGTGTCCTGGCCCACGATTCGGCTGCGCAGGTCACGCGGGGTGCGCGGGCCCTCGATGAACCCCACGTCGGCGTGCCCGGCCCGGACGTGCTCGATCACCACATCGCTGTTGGCCGCGGTGAGCACCACCTCGGCGGCGGGCTGCTCCCGTCGGCGGGCAGCCGCCTGGAAGGAGACCAGCCAGCCGGGCAGCAACTGCTCGGCGATGGTCAGACTGGCGCTGACCCGCAGCCGCGTACGCTGGTCCTGACGCAGGGCGGCAAGGCCCGCGTCCAGTTCTCCCGCCACATCGAGCAGGCGGGAGGCCCACTCCGCGACGACCACCCCGGCCGGGTGAGCGAGGAACCCCGCGCCGAGCGGGTGACCAGCCACACCCCGGTCTGCGCCTCCAGCGAGGCGATCCGCGCGGAGACGGCCTGCTGACTGACGCCGACCTCACGGGCGGCGGCGTTCAGACTGCCGCCCCGGGCGACCGCCAGCAGGACCTCCAACGCGGCCAGCTCGGGCATGCGCGCGCTCAGCACCATCCGCTCAGACTACCCGGTCGGCCACAAGGCTGCTTTGTACCCAGGCAAGGCAGGCACCCCTACTGCCTGGGGTGATCCGGCGGCACCGTGGAGAACATGAGCGATCTCCTGGAAGTCCAGCCCCACCGCGCAGGCACCCGGCCCTCCGCCACCCCGGCACCGGCACCGGCACCGGCACCGGCACCGGCACAGTCCCCGGCACCGACACATGCGCTCGCCCGCTGGGGTCTGCTGCGGGATCTGGAGCACCCGCGCCAGGTGTTCGCCGCGCTCACCCCGAACTGGTACGCCTCGGTGATGGGGACCGGCATCGTCGCCGTCGCCGCGGCGTCGCTGCCCGAGCAGTTCCCCGGGCTGCGCACGGCCGCGACCGCGGTGTGGGCGCTGGCCGCGCTGCTGCTGGTGGCGCTGACCGCGGCCACCGCGCTGCACTGGCTGCGGCACCGCCGGACGGCCAGGAGCCATGCGCGGGACGCGGTCATGGTGCACTTCTACGGGGCGCTGCCGATGGCGCTGCTCACCGTGGGCGCGGGCACCCTGCTGCTGGGCCGCGACGTGATCGGGCTGCACGCGGCCCTCGGCGTGGACTGGGTGCTCTGGTCAGCCGGGACGCTGGCCGGGCTGGTCTGCGCGGTCTCCGTGCCCTACCTGATGTTCACCCGGCACGACTACCGCCCCGACAGTGCCTTCGGCGGCTGGCTGATGCCGGTCGTGCCGCCGATGGTCTCCGCCTCCACCGGTGCGCTGCTGGTGCCGTACGCCGCCGCCGGACAGCCCCGGCTGACGCTGCTGCTCTGCTGCTACGCCATGTTCGGCATCAGTCTGCTGGCCTCGCTCGTGGTGATCACCCTGATCTGGTACCGGCTGGCCCTGCACGGCACCGGGCCGGCGCGGATGGTGCCCACGCTGTGGATCGTGCTCGGCCCGCTCGGCCAGTCCGTCACCGCCGCCGGCCTCCTCGGCGGGGTCGCCCACCAGGCGCTGCCCGCGCCCTATGCGGGGGCGATGCAGGCCTTCGGTGTCCTCTACGGGGTGCCGGTCTGGGGCTTCGCGCTGCTGTGGGCCTGCCTGGCGGGTGCGATCACCCTGCGCACCGTCCGCTCGGGCCTCCCGTTCTCGCTGACCTGGTGGTCCTTCACCTTCCCGGTCGGCACCGTGGTCACCGGCACCAGCGGCATCGCCCTGCACACCGGCTCCGAACTGTTCCGTGTCGCCGCCGCCGTCCTGTACGCCGTGCTGGTCCTGGCCTGGCTGCTGGTCGCCGCCCGCACTGCCCGCTCCAGCCTGCGCGGCCGGATCTTCCTGCCCGCCGGCGCGGCACGCCGTGCGCCGGGTACTGCCGCCGGGGGCCGGTACTGAGGGATGGTGGGCGCAGCAGCCGACGGCTGCCGACGGACGCGGCACCAGGGGCCTGGCCCCTGGTGCCGCGGACTCACGCAGACGAGGGGGCGTGGAGCGATGAGCGGATCCTCGACCGGCTCGGTGCGCCTGACCGGCGCACCGGGCCGATGGGTGCTGACCGCCTGTGTCCTCGGGTCGGCCATGGCCATGGTCGACGGGACGGCCGTGAATGTGGCGCTGCCGCGGATCGGGGCGGAGCTGCATGCCTCCATCAGCGCGCTCCAGTGGTGCGTGAACGCCTATCTGCTCACCCTGGCCGGGCTGATCCTGCTCGGCGGGGCGCTCGGCGACCGCTACGGCCGCCGCCGGGTCTTCCTGACCGGCGCGGTCTGGTTCGCGCTGTCGTCGGCCGTCTGCGGACTGGCGCCCGATGTGGTGGTGCTGATCACCGCCGGGCGTTGCAGGGCGTGGGCGGCGCGCTGCTCACCCCGGGCTCGCTCTCGCTGATCCAGGCGGTCTTCCGGTCCGAGGACCGGGCGGCGGCCGTGGGCCGGTGGTCGGGGCTGGGCGGAGTGGCCGCCGCCGTGGGGCCGCTGCTGGGCGGCTGGCTGACCGGCGGTCCTGGCTGGCGCTGGGTGTTCCTGATCAACCTGCCGGTCGCGGCGGCGGTGCTGGTGATCGCGCTGCGCCATGTCCCGGAGAACCGGGACGAGTCCGCCACCGGCCGCTTCGACTTCGCCGGGGCGCTGCTGGCCGCCCTCGCCCTGGGCGCGCTCACCACCGCGCTCACCGTGGCCGCGAGCAACCCGGCGGGTGCGGGTGCGGCCGGCGGGGTCGCCCTGGTGACCGGGGCGCTGTTCGTCCGGGTGGAGCGGCGCAGCGCGGCGCCGATACTGCCGCTGGAGCTGTTCTCCTCACGGCTGTTCACCGTGGTCAACCTGGTGACCGTGCTGATCTACGGGGCGTTGAGCGGGATGCTGTTCTTTCGTGGTGCTGCAATTGCAGGTGACCGCGGGTTCTCGCCGCTGGAGGCGGTGGGGACATGCGCTGACGGTGGTGATGCTGCTGTTTCTCCCCGAGCGCCGCGCGGCTCGGCGAGCGGATCGGCCCGCGGCTGCCGCTGACCCTCGGGCCGCTGGTGGCGGGCGCGGCATGCTGCTGATGCTGCGGATCGGCCCGGGGGCGTCGTACGTGGCGGATGTGCTGCTGCCTCGTTCACCATGGGTGGGGATGACGCTGCTGGTCGCGCCGCTCACCTCCAGCGCCCTGGGCTCGGTGGAGACCCGCCGGGCCGGTATCGCCAGCGGTGTCAACAACGCCGCCGCGCGGACCGGGTCTGCTGGCGGTCGCCGCGCTGCCCGCGCTGGTCGGGCTTTCCGGCCGGCACTACCAGCAGCCGTCGGCGGTCGACTCCGCGTTCCACGGCGCGGTGTGGTGCTGCGCCGGGCTGATGCTCGCCGCTGCCCTGCTCACCTGGACCGCGGTGCGACCGGTGGACAGACAGCCGCACGAGCAGAGCTGACGGCCGATCAGCTTTTCCGGCAAGAAGCGCAGGTGAGGGGCAGCCCCGAGCGCAAATCTGGGAGTCACCCGAAGGTTCCTGAATATTTTCTGGAAATCCGCCAACCGATGCCACGCTTCGGACGTCGTATCGATCAGTAAGTCGGACAACCCGATCAGGAACACGCCGCAGTGTCCACGCGGCAACAGGGATACAGGTACCTACCCATGGCAGAAACCTCGTCCGGCCGCGGCCGGTCGCGACGTCTCGACGAACTCGCCCAGGCGACCGGATGTATGCGGAAGTCCTCGCCGATCCGAGCCCGCGCGCGGGGTCCTCCGCCGGCCGGGTCTCCCGGCGGGTGCTGCTCGCCGGGGCCGGCATCACCCTGCTCAGCGCGTGCGGCACCGCCGCGGCCCACACCCAGAGTGCCGGAGGCCCGGCGTCCGCCACCACCGACCCCACTGCGGGCGCATCGGTCCCGCCCTCCCCCAGGCCGACGCCGACACCCACGCCCACGCATCCCAAGTCCACGACCCGCCCGCTGGCCGAGGTCCCCACCAAGCCGCAGTACTACGTCGACGCCGGTCCCAAGGTGATCGCGCTGACCCTGGACGACGGGCCGAGCGAGTACACCCCGCAGATCCTGGAGATACTCCGGGACCACAACATAACCGCGACCTTCTGCATGATCGGCGAGCAGATCCGGGACTGCGCGGCCATCGTCCGCGACGTCGCCGCGGCCGGGCACCACATCACCAACCACACATGGGACCACTCCGACCAGACCAAGCTGAGTCTGAAGGCGGTCACCTCGCAGATCGACCGGACCAATCAGGCGATGGCCGATGTCGGCATCACCGCGACCATGTACCGGGCCCCTTCGGCTCCTGGAACCACACCGTCTTCGAGGCCGCGGCGGCCGCCGGACTGCGGCCGCTGGACTGGTCGGTCGACCCGGCCGACTGGTCCAGGCCCGGCGTCAACCGCATCGTCTCCACCATCATGCGCACCACCAGGACCGGCTCGATCATCCTGGACCACGACGGCGGCGGGGACCGCTCGCAGACGGTCGCCGCGATGCGGATCTGGCTCCCCGGCTGCTCGACGAGGGCTACCGGTTCACCACCGCCTGAGACCGCTGCGGCCGCGCCGACGGCGGCCGCGCTACAGCGCGGCGAGGAAGCCGGTGATCCGCGCGGCGACCTGGTCCGGAACCTCCAGCGGGGAGAGATGGCCGGTGCCCTCCAGCACCGTGAGCGTGGCGGTGGGCACCAGCGGCAGCAGCCGGCCGCGCAGCACCTCCGGCGGGTCGACCTTGTCGTGGCGGCCCGCCAGCACCAGCACCGGTACCTCGATGGCGCCGACACGGCCGGAGATGTCCTCGGTCAGGCCCTGCCGGGGCCAGGCCGTCCGCGCCTGCGCCCCTGAGCCCAGGCTGTCCTCGCGGACCTGGCGGCGCAGCGCCTCGTCCAGCCCGCCTTGGGTGAGCATCAGGTCGATGCTCCGGTCCACGGCCTCCTCGCTGTCGTAGGCGTGCGAGACCGTCTCCACCAGCTCCGGGGTCACTCCGGCCGGGGCCGGCGGCGGGGGCCACCAGCACCACCCCGCGCAGCCCGGCCGGCCGGCGCGCGGCGAGCACCTGGGCGGCCTTGCCGCCCATGGAGTGCCCCACCAGCACATAGTCGCCGCCGCCCAGGGTCTCGGCCACGCGCTGCGCGTCGTCGGCCAGTTGCTCCATGCCGTACGGTCCGGGCAGCTCGCGGGAGGCCCCCCAGCCGCGGTGGTCGGGGCGACGAACGCCTGCCCGGCGTCCAGCCGTTGGACGACCGGCGCCCAGGTGCGGTGCGAACCGCCCCAGTAGTGCAGGAATACCAGCACCGGCCCGGCCCCCGGCCGGTGCTGGGCGTACAGCCGCCCGCCGGGGACGTCGACATAGCGGTCGGTGACATGGTGCGTGGTCCTGGTCATGGGTCTGCTGTCCTCGCGTAGGTCTGCCGGATGGGTCTGCGGCTCCGCTGAGCGGCTCCGGTCGGCATGGTTGTTCCGGTAGCGGCGGGAGCCGGGGCTCCGCACTGCCGCTGGCCGCCCGGAGCGGCCAGTGGGTCGCTGACGACTGCGAATCTACGCAGCAGCAGCGGCGGCGACGAGGTCTCCCTGACACCAGAGCATGGTGAAAATGCGACAACCGGCGGGCGAGGCCGCCCGGGCCGCCTACCGGCTCAGCCGCCGGGGCGGGCGAGGGCGCGGAAGGCTCCGGGCGTGCTGCCGGTGTGGCGCTGGAAGAACTTGGCGAAGTTGGCCGCGTCGTCGAACCCGAGCTCGGCCGCACAGCGCGCCGCCGACAGCTCCCCGTGCACAAGCAGCCGCTTGGCCTCCAGCACCACCCGCCGGTCGATGAACTCCTTGGCGCTCACCCCCGCCTCGGCCAGCGTCGCCCGGGACAGCGTGCGCGGCGCGTAGCCGAGTTCCGCGGCGTACCGGGCCACTGCCGGCTGCGCGCGAAGTCCTGTTCCACCGCCTGCCGGAACAGGGTGAAAACGTCGTCCCTGACCGCTCCGGCAGCACCCCCGGCCGGCCCCCCGGACGGCAGCAGCCGCAGCACCAGCACGGCGAGCAGCTGCCGGAGCAGTTCCACCCGGACCGCGGCCGGCGCGCCACCGCCCTCGGCGTACTCCCGGCACAGATGCTCCAGCGCCAGCCGCGCCAGCAGCCGGGACTCCTCGGCCTGCTGCCAGCAGGTGGGCCCGAAGACGTCCGCCGCCGCGGTCTGGGCCGGCCCGCCCGGGGTGAGGAAGTCCGGCCGGAACAGCACCAGAGTGCCCTCCACCCGCTCCACGCCGTCGAGTTGGTGCACCTGCCCGGGCCGCAGCCAGAACACGCTGCCGGGGCTCAGCGGATGGCGGACGCAGTCCACGGTGTGCTGACCCGGCCGCGCTCGACCACGGCCAGGACATGGAACTGCGGACGCTGCGGCGCGGCCCGCCAGGCGCGCGACCCCAGCTCACGCAGGCGGGCGAAGGTCATCACCTCCACGCCGAAGGGCGCGTCCGCCGGGCTCCGGTACGGGACGCTTCTGATCCGGGTGGGCCCGGGAGCCCCGGGGAACGCTTCACGGCCATGACAGCCCGCGACGATACCCGCTACCGCCTGGCCGCCGCGGCCTTCGCGGTGACGGACTCCACCAGCTGTTTGTGCGCCGGGGACTCGTAGCGCAGCTCGTTCCAGCGGGCCGCGTCGTGGTCCGGGTGCGTGCTCCAGGTGGGCGGCGACCGGCACAGCTGGTTCCAGTCGAGGTGGATGTCGCCGCACAGCTGGTTCCAGTGGCCGGACCCGTCCGCGTGGCCCTCGTCGATCATGTCGAACCGCTGGCCGACGCTGTCCTGCAAGGAGATGCCGTCGTGGACGACCAGCCCGGCCAGCGAGGTGATCGCGGCGTGCTCCTCGGTCCCCGGCTCCAGCCGCTCGGCCAGATCGGCCATCCGGGCGATCAGGAAGTTGTGCAGACCGCCGGCGTCATAGCTGGTGATGTCCTCGGCGAACTCCAACCGCTCGACATGGACCGGCCGTTCCACTTCCGTCATGGTCCTCACTCCTCAGCTGCGCCCGCACCGCCCGACCGGCCCCCGCCCGACGCGGGTCCCTGTCACTGGAATAGCAGAGCAGCGGCACCGGCGAGCCCCGAACCGAGCACGCTCCGGCGCGCACAACCAGGCCGCGAGCCCCACCCGCGCCCGCCGCGCCGCCATGGCCGGCGGCAGCACGGCCGGTGACGGCGTTCAGTTGGTGATGACGGTGGGGAGCGGGACGCCGAGCGCCGCCAGCCCCTGGAGGAACTGCTCCACGCCGAGCGCGGCGAGCAGCAGCCCGAGCAGCCGGGAGAGGACTTCCAGCAGGGTCGACTGCAACCGCCGCAGCAGCGGCGCGAGGATCACCACGCAGAGGAAGTTGATGGCCACCACCGCGACATAGGCGGCGGCGATGGTGGTGTCCCAGGAGAGCGTGTCCTTGTCCAGCGACTCGACCAGCACCGCCGAGATGGCCAGCGGGCTGGCCACATACGGCAGCAGCAGTTCGCGGACGCCGTCGGCGAGCGGGTTGGGCAGGTGCCCGGAGTCCTCGTCGGAGACCCCGAGGTGGATGCCGAGGACCAGCGCGAGCGCATAGGTGAAGAAGATCAGCCCGCCGGCCAGCTCCAGCGACTCGTGACCGATGTGGAAGGTCGCGGCCAGGCCCCCGCCGAGTAGGCCAGGGCCACCCCCACCACGGCGGCCACCAGTGAGCTGACGCCGGCCAGCCGGATCAGCTCCCGGCGGTCCCGGTCGCGGGCGAGCTGCGCGAAGGAGAGCATCACCTTCGGCGGACCGACCACGGCAAAAAAAGTGACAAAGGCACTACTCAGATTAAAAGGACTGAAAGCGGACATAGGCCAATGATGCGTCAGCGCGGCCGCTCCTCCGCCCAGGAGGGCCGCGACACCGGGCCCGGACGGGGCGTCAACCGCACAGCGGCGCCCGAGGCCGGGAACAGTTGGCGCCCTGACCGTGCTTGGAAGGCCGCCCGCCGGGGAAGGCCCCAGGAACATGACAACATCAACTACCCTGGAGGTCCCCTGATGGCGCGCAGAAGATGGATCCCGCTCGCGGCCGCAGCCACGCTGGTACTGAGCCTGGCCGGGCCGCACAGGCCAGCAGTCCGGGTCCGCGCAGCGGCGCGGCGCCACTCAAGGCCACGGTCGCGGCGACGCCGACGGCCGGGTGCGGCTTCACCTCCGCTGTCCCGGCCGACCGTTTCAAGGGCATCCCGGTCTTCAATGCCGCCGAGGCGGCCCGTCCGTACACCGCGAAGCTGCACACCGACCAGGGGCTGATCGCCTTTCAGGCGCTGACCGCGCAGGCCCCGTGCACCACCTTCTCCTTCCGCTTCCTGGCGGAGCACCAGTACTTCAACGACACCCACTGCCACCGGCTGACCACCAAGGGCATCTTCGTGCTCCAGTGCGGCGACCCGACCGGGACCGGCAGCGGCGGCCCCGGCTACTCGTTCAACGACGAGAACCTCACCGGCGCGACCTACCCGGCGGGGACGGTGGCGATGGCCAACGCCGGCCGAACACCAACGGCAGCCAGTTCTTCTTCGTCTGGAAGGACACCACCCTGCCGCCCGACTACACCCCTTCGGCCGGGTGACCAGCGGCATGGCGGTGCTCCAGAAGATAGCCGCGGCCGGTGAGGACGACCAGAACGGGCCCGGCGACGGCTTCCCGACGCTTCCGGTGAACATCAACCGGGTGACCATCAGCCGGAACTGACCCGGACGGCGTGCTGCCGGACGGCGTGCTGCCGGACCACGCGCTGCCGGACCCGTCGGCGGTCAGCGGTCAGCGGTCAGCGGTCCGGCAGCAGCCGGGGCACCAGCCGGACAAGGGCGAGCATGCCCAGCACCTCGACCAGGGTCTGCGTGACCACCACCGCCGGGGCGACCGCAAGTGCATCGGGCAGGGCCAGCGCGAGCGGCAGCACCACCAGGGAGTTGCGGGTCGCCCCGGTGAACACGATCGCCCGGCCTTCCGGTGGGTCCAGCCGGAACAGCCGGGCGACGGCCGTCCCGGCGAGGGCCATGACCGCCAGGAAGAGCACATAGCAGGGCACCACCCGGGCCACCTCGCCGAGGTGGTGGTGCAGCCGCGGCAGCTGGGAGGCGACGACCAGCAGCAGGGTCGCGGCCATCAGCGGCACCATCGCCGCGGTGACCGCGCCGACCGCCCGCTGCCCGGACCGGCGCCGCGCGGCCCAGGCCTGGGTGGCCCAGGCCAGTACCAGCGGAACGACGGTCAGGAACAGGAAGGCCCGCAGGAAGGGTCCGGCCCGGACCGAGTCGGACAGCCCCGGCCCCAGGAACAGATAGAGGTATCCCGGCAGCAGCAGCATCTGGGCCAGCAGCAGAACCGGGGTGACCGCCAGCAGCCGCTGGTTGGCGGCGCCGGCCAGGCCGCTGAAGACGATGACATAGTCCACGCACGGGCACAGCAGCACCAGCAGCGCCCCCAGCCGCACCGCCCGGTCGTCCGGCAGCAGCCCGAACAGGGCGGCCACCACCAGCGGCACCACCAGGAAGTTCACCGTCAGCGCCGCCGTCAGGAACCGGCCCGCACGCAGCGAGCGGAGCAGCTCCGCCGCCGGTACCTGGAGGAAGGTGGCAAAGAGCAGGGCCCCGAGCACCGGATCGATGGCCCCGGCGAGGCCGGGCGCGCTCCCCGGCGCGGCCAGGCCGACCACGGCACCGGCGGCCATCGCCCCGAGGCAGACCGCCGCCTGATGCCGCTCCATACCCGCGACCAGGCCCTGCGCCACCCGCGTCTCCTCGTCCCTCGACCCGCACCCGAACCACACGCGAACCACACCGAACCGAACCCGGCCCGGCCCGGCCGGAACCGTACCCGGACCGCACCCGGCCGGCCGACGGACCCACCGGCCGGCGGACCGGCACCCGGTCGACCCTAGCCCGCCGCGGACCGGCCCCCGTTCGGGGCAGCCGGGCACGCCGCCGGCGGCAACCCGGCCGCGATTGCCCCGGATCGCCAACTCCCCTGCGGCGCAGGAGAAATCGGCGCGCAAGGGCGCCGCCGCCGGTCCGCGCGGGGCGAGGCCCGGTAGCCGCGCGTGGTGGCTGGTGCTACAAAGGGGACATGATCAGGCGTTTCAGCCTATCGAGGGCTCGGGGGCGGCCGCCGTGGCGGAGCGGCGGCTGAGGCTGCTCTACGACGCCGGTTCGAAGATCGGGACCACACTCGATGTGGCGAGGACGGCCGAGGAGCTGGCCGAGTTCGCCGTGCCCCGGTTCGCCGACTTCGCCACCGTCGACCTGGTCCTGCCGGTGCTGCACGGCGGCGAGCCGACCGGCCGGACGGTACGCCGGACCGCCGTGGCCGGGATCCGGGAGGGCCATCCGCTGTACCCGGTCGGCAGGCTGATCGACTTCAGCCCGTCCACTCCGCAGGCCTTCGGCTACGGCAGCGGGGAGCCGGTGCTGGAGACCGACATGCCCGCGTTCACCGGATGGGAGCAGCAGGATCCGGCCAATGCGAAACGGATCGTCGAGTACGGCGTCCACTCGATGATCGTGGTCCCGCTGCGGGCCCGGGGCGTGCTGCTGGGCATGGTCAGCTTCTGGCGCTCGGAGCCCGGAGTCCTTCGAGCCGGAGGAGGTGTCGATCGCCAAGGAGCTGGTCGGCCGCGCCGCCGTGGCCATCGACAACGCCCGGCGCTACACCCGCGAGCACACCATGGCCGCCACCCTCCAGCGCAGCCTGCTGCCGCACGGACTGCCCGAGCAGTCGGCGCTGCGCACGGCCTACCGCTACCTGCCGGCCCGCTCCGGGGTGAGCGGCGACTGGTTCGACCTGATCCCGCTGCCCGGCGCGCGGGTGGCGCTGGTGGTCGGCGGGGTCATCGGCCACGGCCTGCACGCGGCGGTGACCATGGGCCGGCTGCGCACCGCGGTGCACAACTTCTCCGCCCTCGACCTGCCCCCGGACGAGCTGCTGGGCCATCTGGACGAACTGGTCAGCCGGATCGACAGCGACGAGGCCCGGGCCGACGACGATCCCGGTGTCACCGGCGCGACCTGCCTGTACGCCATCTACGACCCGGTCAGCGGGCAGGCGACGCTGGCCAGGGCGGGTCACTGCGGACCGGTGCTGCTGCTCCCCGACGGCACTGTCTCCTTCCCGCCGGTGCCCGGCTCGCCGCCGCTGGGCCTCGGCGGCGGGCTGCCGGTCGAGACCGTCGAGCTGTCGCTGCCGGAGGGTTCGCGGCTGGTGCTGTACACCAGGGGGCTGGTCGAGAACCACGACCGGGCGCCCGGCGCCGGCCTGGAGCTGCTGCGCGCCGCGCTCGGCGCCGCCGTGGACCGCAGCCCGGAGGACACCTGCACCGCGGTGCTGGACGCGGTGCTGCCCTCCCGTCCCAGCGAGGACATCGCGCTGCTGGTGGCCGGAACCTGTCTGGTCGACCCGAAGAACGTCGCCGAGTGGGACGTCGCCTCCGATCCGGCGGCGGTCTCCCCGGTCCGCGCGGCCTGTGCCCGGACCCTGGACAGCTGGGGCCTGGGCGATGTGGGTTACACCACCGAGCTGATCCTGAGCGAGCTGCTCACCAACGCCATCCGCTACGGCACCCAGCCGATCCAGGTCCGGCTGATCCGCGACCGCGCGCTGATCTGCGAGGTCTCCGACGGCAGCAGCACCTCCCCGCACCTGCGCCGGGCCGCGAGCACCGACGAGGGCGGCCGTGGCCTGTTTCTGATCGCCCAGCTGGCCCAGCGCTGGGGCACCCGCTACACCTCGCGCGGCAAGATCATCTGGGCGGAGCAGTCCCTCCAGCCGGGCGCCGCCCCAGCCGGGATCCCGCTCGATCCGGAGGCGGCCCTGGAGCCGGATTCGGAGCCGGCCCTCCCGCTGGACCGCGACTGAGGTCCGCGGGCTCCCGGCCGACACCCGCGGCACATCCGGCCCAGCGCTCGCACGGTCCTCCACGCCCCTGACCGGGTTACCCCCGGGCATCCCAAATTCTGCTTATGATGCGGGAATGCTGGACTCACGGCACCTCACGACCTTCCATGAAGTTGTCCGCGCCGGCTCCTACTCCGCCGCCGCCGGGTGCTCGGATACACCCAACCCGCAGTCACCCAGCAGATGAAGGTGCTCGAACGGGCAGTCGGGGTACCGCTGTTCGTCCGGGTCGGCCGCGGACTGAAGCTGACCGAGGCCGGGGAGGCGCTCTCCCGGCACGCGGAGGTGATCCTGGGGGATCTCTCGGCGGCGCAGCAGCAGCTGAACGCGCTGGCCAGACTGCGCTCCGGGCGGGTCAGGGTCTGTGCCTTCCCCAGCGCCAACGCCACCCTGGTACCGGAGGCCATAGCCCGGCTGCTGGTCGACCCCCGGCATCCGGGTGGAGTTGCAGGAGGACGAGCCGCCCGCGTCGCTGCAACGGGTGGCGCGCGGGGAGTGCGACATCGCCCTGGCTTCAGCTATCCCGGCTTCCACGCGGAGGTGCCGGACGACCTGGTCGACACCGCTGATGGAGGACCTGTTGACGGTGCTGCTCCCGGTCGGGCATCCGCTGACCAGGCGGCACGGGGTGCGGCTGTCGGACCTGGCCGGCGAGCGCTGGATCGCCGGCTGTCCCCGATGTCGCGCCAACTTCCTGCACACCTGCGCCGAAGAGGGCTTCACCCCGGACATCGTGTTCACTACCGACGACAACCTGGCGGTGCAGAGCCTGGTCGCGGTGGGCGTCGGGATCGCGCTGATGCCGGCCCTGGTGCTGTCCTTCCTGTGCCACAGCAAGGTGACCGGGCGGGTCGCCGAACCGCACACCCGGCGCAAGGTGTCGGCGTATGTCCTGCGCGACCATCTGCGCATCCCGGCCACGGCCCTGGTGGTGGACGCGCTCAAGGCCACCGCCGCCGCCCGCGAAGGCTGCTGAGCCGCAGCCGGATCCGCCGGCCGGGGCCGCCCGGCCCACCCCTCGGCCCCGATCCATAAGCCCTGGTTGGCGTGGGGCATAGCGATCGTCGTTGGACAGCGGGGCGCTGCGGCTCGATGTTGGTGTCATGACACCTGCCAATGTGGTCTTATCAGTCGCCGCCGGGACCAGCGAGCGGATCGACGGCCTCGTCGCCGGGATCCGCGAGGTCGTCCAGCTGGGCCTGCCACCGGAACTGACCGCCCATCTGGTGGGCGAGCTGCTGGCCCCCGTCCTCGGCGAGCCCGGGCTGCTCACCCCCGAGCAGTGCGAGGGCGACGCCGACCACTACCGGCAGCATGTACTGCACGCCGAACCGGACCGCAGCTTCTCGATAGCCGCACTGGTCTGGATGCCCGGCCAGGGAACCGTGGTGCACGACCACCTCTGCTGGTGTGTCACCGGCGTCCACCAGGGCCAGGAGAGCGAGCGCCGCTACCGGCTGCTGCCTGACGGACGCAGCGCCCGGCTGGTCGCGTTCGAGGACGTGGTCAACGACACCGGCGCGGTCGCCGCCTTCGCCCCGCCCGGGGACATCCACCGGGTGCACAACTCCTCGCCCGTCAAGGCGATCTCGATCCACGTCTACGGCGCGGACGTCGCCCAGCTGGGCACCAGCATCCGCCGGGTCTACCCCGAACCCGACGGCGACAGCTGAGCCGACCGCGGCCGTGCACCGGCCGCAGGCCCTGAACCGACCGCGGGCCCTGAACCGACACCGGTCCCCCCATGACCGGACCACCCGCGCTGCACACAGCCGCACAGACGAATGGACCCTGATGAACGACAGCGGTGCCGTCCAGAACATCGCCGTGGTGGGAGCGGGGGCAGCGGGCACCCTCACCGCGATGCGCCTGCTGCGCCGCGCGGCCGAGGAGCGCGATACCTCCTGCCGGATCTGGCTGATCGACCCGGGGGCCACCGGCCGCGGCCTGGCCTTCGGCACGGACGCGCCGCACCACCTGCTGAATGTCCCGGCCGCCGGGATGAGCGCCCACCGGGACGATCCCGAGCACTTCCTGCGCTGGCTCGGCCACCGCTGGGGCCCGCTGGACTTCGTCCCGCGCGGCGTCTACGGCCGGTACCTGGCCGACAGCCTGGAGGCCGCGCCGCGGATCGACGGCGCGCCCGGGCTGGTCCGGGTGCACGACCGGGTGGTCGGGGTCGCCCACGAGCCCGAGCGCGGCGAGGGTGCGCTGTCGCTGCGGCTCGGCTCGGGGCAGTCGCTGCGGGCCGACGCCGCCGTGCTCGCCCTCGGCAACTTCCCGTCCGACCAGAGCTGGGCCCCGCCGTCGCTGCGCACCTCCCCGCTGTTCCTGGCCGACCCTGGGTCCGCGGCGGCTTCCGGAGCCTGCCCGAGCACAGCGACCTGCTGCTCGTCGGCACCGGCCTGACCATGGTGGACGCCGCGCTGACGCTGCAGACCCCCGGGCGGGTGGTGCACGCGGTCTCCCGCCACGGGCTGGTCCCGCAGCGGCACGCAACCATCTCGCTGGCCCCGCCGCCGGCCCCCGGACTGGACGGCCGCGCCGGGCTGGCCGCGCTGCGCCGGAAGGTGCTGACGCACCTCTCGGTCAGCCGCCGGATCCACGGCGACTGGCGGGTCGGCTTCGACAGCCTGCGGCCGGTCATCAGCACCCTGTGGCAGCAGCTCCCCCAGGACGCAGGCCCGGTTCCTCAAGGACGAGCTGCGGGTGTGGGAGGTGCACCGCCACCGCATCCCGCCGGTGAGCGCCGCGGCGCTGGACGAGGCGGTGCGGGAAGGCCGGGTCAGCACCGGCCGGGGCACGGTGGCCGGGGCCGAGCCCGTGCCCGGCGGCCTGCTGGTCCACCTGGACGACGGCCGTTCGCTGCGCGTCGGTGCCGTCGTCAACTGCACCGGCTCCCAGGGCGACCTGACCCGGGTCGCCGACCCGCTGGTGGCCGACCTGCTCGCCGGCGGCCTCGGCTGCCCCGCCCCGCTCGGCGGCGGCTTCGACACCACCTCCGACGGCAGGCTCCGCCCGGCGCCGCACCGGGCTCCGGCGCCGCTGTGGACCCTGGGCTCGCTGCGCCGCGGCAACCTGCTGGAGAGCACCGCCATCCCGGAGATCCGCGGCCAGGCCGACGACCTGGCCCAGGCGCTGCGCCTGTGCCGGCTCGACTACGCCCGCTGAACCGGACGCCGTGCCCGGCCCGGTGGCCGCGTCGGCGGCCGCCCGGGCGGGTCGGCCGCCGACGGGCGGGGTGTCAGCGGCGGCGGCCCCAGGCGGACACCAGCGGGGCGGTGGCCAGGTCGAGCAGACCGGTGGCCACACTGGCCAGATGACGCTCGATCTCCTCGTCGGTGGCCAGGCCCGCCGCGACCAGCCGGCCGCGGATCTGCCGCACGGTGGCGGCCTCCAGCACCGTGCAGGCCGGTGAGGTGATCGGGAAGTACGCGTCGGCCTGGACGTCCGCCAGACCGGCCTCGCGCAGCACCCTGGGCAGGGTACGGCCGTAGCCGAGGTCCGCGCCGCGGGATGCCATCAGCTCCCGGAATCCGGAGCGGAGGCGGTTGGCGAGCTGCTGCTCGGGGCCGTACTCGTCCGGGCACAGCAGCGGCTGGAGCGCGGGGTCGGCGTCCTCCAGCAGCAGCACCCCGCCGGGACGCAGGGCCTGGACCATCCGCCGCAGCGCCTCGGCCCGCTCGGTGACATGCACCAGCACCAGCCGCGCGTGCACCAGGTCGAAGCCCTCAGCCGGCGGCGGGTCGGCCGCGACATCGTGCCGCAGTACCTCGACCACTCCGCCGGCGATGCCCTCGGTCCAGGACACGTCGATGTCGGTCACCACCACCTGGCCGGTCGGTCCGACCCGCGCGGCGAGCCCGGCCGGGACCGAGGGACCGCCCGCGCCGACCTCCCAGCAGCGCATGCCCGGGCCGATACCGAGCCGGTCGACATGCCGGAACGTCACCGGGTCGAAGAGCTCGGCGAGAGCCGAGAAGCGGATGCCCGCCTCCGACTGCTGGTTGTCGAGAAGGTATCCCTGCTCCGAGCCGGGGGTGGTCACTGTGGTGTCACTCCGTATCGTCGTTCGTGCCGCGCGGGTCTGCGGCACATCGGTCTGCGGCATGTCGGCTCTCCGGTATGCCGATCCGCCGTCGCCCTCGGCGAGCTTAGACCGGCCTGCGGGCCGGCCGGCCGGGTCAGCGGGGCGCGGGCGACGGCGCGGTCCGGTCCAGGCACTCGCGCACCGCGCGGACCAGGGCCTGTGCGCGCGGGTCGCTGACCACGGTGGGCTGCATGCCGTTGGTCACATAGCCGAAGCCGATGCCCAGCGAGGGGTCGGCGAAGCCGAGTGAACCGCCGCGGCCCGGGTGACCGAAGGCGGCCGGCGAGCTCATCGGCGAGGCCGGGCCGTGCAGCATGAAGCCGAGGCCGAACCGGGTCCCCACGACCAGCACCCGGTCCGGGCCGGCGACCTGTTCGGCGGTGGCCGCGGCGAGCATCCCCGGGCTCAGCAGCCGCTGCCCGCCGTCGACCTCGCCGATCAGCGCGGCATAGCAGCGGGCCAGGGCGCGGGCGGTGCCGACGCCGTTGGCGCCGGGCAGCTCCCCGGCGCGCCAGCCGGGGTCGTTCCGTCCGGGGCCGGGGAGATGGCGCCGAAGGCCCGCCTGGTGGGCGACTGCGGGTCGGCGTAGGCCGCGGCGACCTCCGGGCGGGGCCGGAAGCGCAGGCCCGCTCCGGCGGCCGAGGACAAGGGCTCGACCGGGGCCAGCCGCCCCACCCGCTCCCGCTGCCCGGGCGGCAGGCCGATCCACAGGTCCAGCCCGAGCGGCCCGGCCAGCTCCTCGGCCAGCAGGGTGCCCAGGCTGCGCCCGCTGACCCGGTACGCCAGCTCCCCGGTCAGCCAGCTGAAGGTGTGCGGGTGGTAGCCGTGGGCCCGGCCCGGCTCCCACAGCGGCCGCTGCCCGGCCACGGCGGCCGGGCCGCTGACGCCGTCGACCGCCTGCGCCGCGGTGAGCGGGACGTCCAGGGCCGGAAGTCCGGCCTGGTGGGACATGAGCTGACGCACCGTGACGTCCCCCTTGCCCGCCGCCTTGAACTCCGTCCAGTAGTCGGCGACCGGCGCGTCCAGGTCCAGCAGCCCCCGGTCCGCCAGCAGCAGCAGCACCGCCGAGCTGGGCCCCTTGGTGCCGGAGCGCAGCACCTGCGCGGTCTCTTCCGTCCACGGCTGCCCGCCGTCGCCGTCGGCGCTGCCGGCCACAGGTCGACCACCGGCCGCCCGTCGCGGTACAGCGCGAAGGCCGCGCCGCGCTCACCGCGGCGGTCGAAGTTGGCCGCGAACGCCTCCCGCACCCGTTCGTAGCCCTCGGCCACCGTCCCCTGGATCTCCATCGTGCTCCCGTGCTCCCCTGCTTGTGCTCCGGCCCCGGACTTCGTGCTGGTCAACAACCCTGCCATCCGGTTCCTTCCCCGCCGACCCGACCACCCGGCATAATCAGTCAGGTGCACGACAATCCATCCCAGAGGGACACGCCCGGCGACGCCGGGGCCGATTGCCCGGACCGGCGGACGCCGCGACGGTACGGTGTTCGCGTCCGGCACGGCGGCCGCCGGCCGGAAGCGCCCCGGCCCGAGGGCTCACGCACGCCGGGCCCGGCGCGAACGGGCCCGGTACGATCGGGCCCGGTCCGAACGAGCTCCCGGCGGGACGGATGGGGCGCGCCGGGCTCCAGGGACCGCTCCCGGGGGCCGTTCCTGCATATTTCTCACCCGCCGTTCATGTCCGCTTCATCGAACGCACTGTGGCGCGTGGCCGTGACCGGCCAGGATGCGCGGGTGACGTCGGGGCAGATGGCCTGCCCGACTGCGGTTTCCATAGTTCTTGCGGAGGGGTCGTTATGGCTGAAATGACGGGCAGGGCGCGCCAGGGGCAGCGCATTGCCGCGCTGGGGGCGGCTGCGCTGATCGCGGCCGCGGGGACGTCCTCGGCATGGGCCTGGAACGGCGGCGGCCACCACGGCCAGCGCCCCGGACGGACGACAACCACCACGCCCATCAAGCACCTGGTGGTCATCTACGACGAGAACGTCTCCTTCGACCACTACTTCGGCACCTACCCGAAGGCGGCGAACACCGACGGCGTTCCGTTCACGGCGGCGAAGAACACCCCGAAGCGGATCAACACCGAGGCCGCGGCCGGGCTGCTGACCAAGAACCCCAACCTGTACGCGCCGGCCCGGCTGACCTCCTCGCAGCTGCTGACCTGCGACCAGAACCACAACTACCTGCCGGAGCAGCTGGCGTACGACGGCGGCAAGTCCGACCTGTTCGTCCAGAACACCTCCAAGGACACCTGCTCCGGCGGCCTGTACGGCGCTCCGGGTCTGGCCATGGACTACTACGACGGCAACACCGTCACCGGGCTGTGGAACTACGCGCAGCAGTACACCCTGGCCGACAACAACTTCGACGCCACCTACGGGCCCTCCACCACCGGCGCGCTGAACCTGATCGCGGGCCAGACCCACGGCGTGATCTCGGTCACCGGCAACGGCAGCACCACCAACCCGACCCAGACCGCCACCCCGGACCCGTACACGGTCAAGTCGCCCAACGCCCAGGGCGTGGGCACGGTCAACGCCGACCCGGACCCGGCCTACGACGACTGCGCAGACAGCGACCACACCAGTGGCTCGGCGCTGGGCGAGATGACCGGCCAGAACGTCGGCGACCTGCTCAACGCCAAGAACGTCACCTGGGGCTGGTTCCAGGGCGGCTTCACCCCCAGCACCCCACACCGGCGCGGCCGGCACCTACGCCAAGTGCGGCGGTGACACCACGCCAGTCGGCGGCGAGCAGGTCGAGGACTACAGCCCGCACCACGACCCGTTCCAGTACTACAAGTCCACCTCGAACCCGCACCACACCGCGCCGGCCAGCCTGGCCGAGGTGGGCCACAACGGCCAGGCGAACCACCAGTACGACCTGTCGTACTTCGACGAGGCGGTCGCGCACAACGACCTGCCCGCGGTGAGCTTCCTGAAGGCCGCCGAGTACCAGGACGGCCACGCCGGCTACTCCGACCCGATCGACGAGCAGAACTTCCTGATCAAGGAGATCAACGAGCTCCAGAAGTCGCCGGAGTGGTCCTCGACCGCCGTCGTGATCACCTACGACGACTCCGACGGCTGGTACGACCACGTCTACCACACGCCCACCAACGGTTCCTCGGACACCTCCCAGGACGCCGCCGCCTGCCAGGCCGCCGCTGCGGCCAAGGCCCGGCCGGCGGCTACGAGGACCGCTGCGGCCCCGGCCCGCGTGAGCCCCTGCTGGTCGTCTCGCCCTACGCGAAGACCAACAACGTGGACCACACCTTCCTCACCGAGACCTCGGTGCTGTCCTTCATCGAGAACAACTGGCGCACCGGCCGGCTCGGCGACAGCTCCTTCGACAAGACCGCCGGGAACCTGGAAGGCGCCTTCAACTTCCGTCACCCGAACGACAAGCAGGTGCTGCTGAACAGCAACGGCTCGGTCGCCTCGGTCAGCCCGATCCGGCACTGGGACAACCAGGACACCCCGCAGAGCCTGCCGCTGGCCGACACCGCCGCCACCTCCAGCACCAGCGACGGTGCGGTGGGTCGGCCGCGATCGGCGCCGCCGCCCTGGCCGCGCTGGGCACCGCCTACGCCGTCTCGCGCCGCAACCGCCGCCGGGCGGCCGACGCCTCCTGACGACGGACCCGCAGGCCTGAAGGGGCCGGTTCCACGGACTTCCCGGTCCGCGGAACCGGCCCCTTCCGCGTGCGCGGGCCGCGCACCCGCCGGGCCGGGCCGTGGCTAGACTGACCGCGAGTCAGCAGCACCACCCGGACCGGCGGCGCCGGAGCGAGGACGGGCAGCCGAGTTGGATTTCTTCACGCTGGGCCATCGCGGGGTCATGGGCGTCGAGCCGGAGAACACGGTCCGCTCCTTCGTCCGCGCGAGCAGGAGGGCTTCGACGGCATCGAGCTCGACCTGCACCTGAGCAAGGACGGCGCGCTGGTGGTGATGCACGACGCCACGGTCGACCGACCACCGACGGCGGCAGCGGCGCGATCGGCGAGCTGACCCTGGCGCAGCTGCGGCTGCTGGACGCCGGGCAGGGCGAGCGGGTGCCCGTGTTCGAGGAGGTCCTGGCCGCGGTGTCGCGAAGCTTCCGGTCCAGGCCGAGATCAAGGACGCCCGGGCCGCCCGGGCGCTGGCCGGGGTACTGCGCGAGCGCGAGCTGCTGGAGCAGGTGTCGGTGATCTCCTTCCACGACGCCGCGCTGCGCGAGGTGCGCCAGCTGCTGCCCGGGTGCGCACGGTGCTGGTGGCCGGCCGGACCGGCGCCGACCTGGTGGACCGGGCCCGGGCGGTGGACGCCCGGCTGGTCAGCCTGGAGCTGGGCAAGCTGTGCCTGGACACGGTCGAGGACTGTCGGCGGGCCGGGATCGACGTGATGGCGTGGACGGTCAACACCCCCGGGGAGCTCGCGCTGGCACGGGCCCTGGGCCTGGTCGGCGCGGTCACCGACCTGCCGGGGACCAAGCGGATGGTCGAGGCGTCCGCCTGACGATGGCGTCCGCCCGCTACCCCTGATTACTTATGCAGGTTTTCTAGCACGACCAAACATGATCACACAATGGGCCCTGCCGACTCGCGCCCATGGATCATCCCTGCCGATATCCCCCGCAGGTCACCCATTGCAGCACCGAGGCGGGTCACGCCTGGGCCGAAGCATGTCTTGACAGCCGCTGAGGGCGAGCCCAAGCTACCCCTGAGTGATTGGAAATGAACTAAACAACGCAAGACCAAGCATTTTCGATCACTCATGCGACAGCTCTCCCCCACCGAAAGGACCAGCTGTGTCACGCCTCCGAAGGGCGCTCACGGCCGCAGCCGCGGCCGTCGCCCTCACCACGGCCGGCGGACTGGTGCCGACGACCGCGTCAGCGACCCCGTCGAGCGCCACCTACACGGTCACCGTCGGATCGACCGGTTCCTTCGCCTACTCCGACGACACCCCTGCCAGCAGCTACCTCGACAAGAACGGCACCTTCTACTTCCAGTCCTCCCATTCGCTGTACGGGGCCACCGACTCCCGGCAGTGGGACTTCTACACCGGGACGAACTTCGACACCGCGACCGCGGACAACACGCTCGACAACGCGGTCAACCCGGCCAACTCCCCAGGACTCGAACAGCAACACCACCTGGCGCTGCGACAACAGGCCCGACCGGTCTCGAATCGACCTCCGCGCCCTCCGGCTCCGGTTACGCCCAGCCCAACTACTGCGACCTGGTCGGGTGTGGGTCGACCCGGACACCGGCAACTGGTACGGCCTGGTGCACGACGAGTTCACCCCCAGCCCTTCGGCGACGGACTGCACTACGACTCCATCGACTACGCGGTCTCCACCGACCAGGGGAAGGTGTGGACCATCGAGGGCCACGCGATAACCTCCCCCTACAGCACAACCCGCGGCGACACCACCGCCTTCCCGAACCAGACCTACGACTACGGCGACGGCGACCCCGGCTGTTCGTGGACACCGCCTCGGGCTACTTCTACGTCTACTACGCTCGCGGATCGTCCCCAAGGCCGGCGTGGCCGGGAGCACCGGCGGCCTGGCGCATGTCGCCCGCGCCCCGATCGCCGACAAGATGGCGACCGGCTCATGGCAGAAGTGGTACAACGGATCCTGGTCGCAGCCCGGCGTGGGCGGCCAGGAGAGCAACATGGAGCCGGTCACCACCGCCGACCCGACCGGCTACACCCCGGTCGCGGGCGACTACAACCCGGCCAACACCGGCACCGTGGACCAGCAGGTCGCGGCCGGGGAGCTGCCCTCGAAGTCGCCGCTGTTCATCATGAACATCGCCTACGACGCCTACCTGGGCCTGTATATCGGCGAGCCGGAGGTGGTCTCCGGGACCGCGCCGCAGCAGTTCTATGCGACGGACAACCTGGCGACGCAGAAGTGGTACCTGATCGGCGACACCGGCAGCTACCAGTCCAGCTCCTGGTACCGCTGGTTCCTGGACAGCGCCAACCTGACCAGCTCCACGGTGATCGGCAAGAGCTTCCGCTCGTACTGCGCGATCTCCTGCGCCAGCTCCGACGGGGAGTACGCCAACATCACCGTCGGCTCCTCCGCGCCGGCCGCCCCTCCGGTGGACCCGACCAGGACGTACACCATCGGCAACGGCTCCGGCCGGGTGCTGGCGCAGGTCTCCGGCAGCCCGGCGACCACCTCGCTGGCCTCCGCCGCCGGCTCCGCCCTGGCGTCCTGGGTGTTCACCAGTGAGGGCGACGGCTCGTTCCAGATCACCAACGCCGCCACCGGACAGGCGCTGGGCGTGAACTCCACCACCACGACCACCCGGGCCTGGGGCACCGCGCCGACCGCCACCGCCATCGGCTCCGGCGGCGCCACCGTCGGCCAGCAGTGGTTCGTGCTCCCGGACGTGTCCGCCACCGGCGCGTCCACCGGCAGCTACCGGCTGGTCAACCGCTACAGCGGGCTGGTGCTCGGGCTGTCCTCGGTCAGCGGCCGGCTCGCCGAGACCACCCCGGGCCGCAGCTGGACCAACACCACCGGCAACTCCGTCGGCGGCACCCGTTCCGCCGCCGAGCAGACCATCACGCTGACCCAGTCCGGCTCGGTCTCCGGCCCGGAGACGGTCAGTGTGGACAACCCGGGTGCGCAGAGCGCCACGGCCGGCAGCCCGGTCTCGCTCCAGATCGGCGCCGTCGACTCGGCCGACAAGACGCTGACCTTCTCGGCCACCGGCCTGCCCGCCGGACTGTCGATCAGCTCCTCCGGGCTGGTCAGCGGCACCCCGGCCACGGCCGGCAGCTCCACCGCGACGGTGACCGCCTCCTCCGGCAGCGCCACCGGTTCCACGCAGATCAGCTGGACGGTCGCCGCGGCGGCCGGCAATCTGAACGGCGCGCACACCCTCTCGCTCTCGGGTGAGGCGCTCGACGACCCCAACTGGTCCACCACGGCCGGGGTGCAGCTGGACAGCTGGTCGCTGAACGGCGGCCAGAACCAGAGCTGGACCTTCACCCGGCAGGCGGACGGCTCCTACCACCATCGTCAACGCCTACTCGGATGTGCGCCGACGACGACGGGGGCGCACCGCTCCGGCACCGCGGTGATCCAGTGGACCTGCTCCGGGGGCAGCAACCAGGACTGGACGGTGACCCCGGCGGCCTCCGGGGTACACCTCACCAATGTCCACAGCGGGCTGCTGCTGACCACCTCCTCCACCGCCGACGGCGGCCTGATCACCCAGCAGGCGGCGTCCTCCTCCGCGCTCCAGCAGTGGACCGTCAACTGACGGCCACCCGCCGGGAGCAATCCGGCTGAGAACCGGTCGGCCGGGGCACCCGGGCGGTCCGCGGCCGCAGGGATCCCGCCGCCGCGGGCCGTCCGGGCCGTCCGGGCCGTCCGGGGCGCTGCGGTGATCGGGTGGCATTCGCGCCGGCAGGCTTGCCCGGCCGCCGCACGCGGGATACCCGCATAGGCCGCCGCCGCGGCGCGGCGACCAGGAGGGAGGGGCAGCGACAGCTGTGACCACGCTCCCCTCCCCCGGCCCGCGCCCCGGCCGGCTGCCCGGTCCGCTCCGGGCCGCGCTGCTGCCGCCCGGTGCCTGGTCGCGGCACCCGGTCGCGGCGGCGGCGCTGCTGGCCGGAGTGCTCCAGCTGCTCTGGGCCCTGCTGCTGGCCAACGGCGGCGGCGACATGGCCGCGCAGTACGCCTGGGCCCAGTACGCCTCGGCGCACCCCGGCTCGGCCTACGACCTGTCCTGGTACGGCGGCATGTACCCGGCCTCGTACAGCGTGCTCACCCCCTATCTGATGGCCTGGCTGGGGGTGCGCACCGCGGCGGTGCTCGCCGGGACCGCCGCCGCGGCGCTGCTGGCGCGGCTGCTGGTGCGCTCCGGCCTGCCGCGCCCGCTGCTGCCCGCACTGTGCGGGGCGCTGGCGCTGTCCTACGACACCGCCGCCGGGCGGATCACCTTCGGCATCGGCGCGGCCTTCGCGATCGCGGCCACCCTGGTGGTGTACGAGTCCCGGCGGGCGCTGCCGGGGCGGCGGCAGCCGGGCTGCTCAGCCTGCCGGCCACCCTGGCCAGCCCGGTGGACGGGCTGTTCCTGCTGGTCGTCGCGCCCGCGCTGTTCTGGAGCGGTCGGCGCGCGGCCGGCTGCGCGCTGGCCGCGGGCCCGCTGCTGGTGGTCGTGGGCACCACGCTGGCCTTCCCGTTCTACGGTGTGCAGCCGGACTCGGTCGCCGGGACCGCGCTGGTCATGGGCACCACTCTGCCGCTCGCCCTGCTCGCGCCGGCGCGCTGGCGGGCGGTGCGGATCGGCGCCCGGGTCTATCTGCTGGGGAACTGCTGGCCCTGGTGATCCCCTCGCCGGTCGGCAGCAATGCCGAGCGGCTGGCGCTGCTGTGCTCCTCGGCGGCGCTGCTGGCCGCGGCCATGCAGACCCGGGGCGGCAGGCCCGCGTGCTGTGGGCGGCGTTCGCGCTGGCGCTGGTCTGGCAGAGCTGGCAGCCGGTGGGAGCGCTGCTGGGTGCGGCGCCCGCGACCGGGTGGAGCAGGTACGCGCGCCCGCTGACCACCGAACTGGCCCGGCTGGGCGCGGGCCGCTCCCGGGTGGAGGTGGTCGCCGCCAGCACCCACGTGGAGTCCTCGGTGCTGGCGCCGGAGGTGGAGCTGGCCCGGGGCTGGAACCGGCAGATCGACGTGGTCCGCAACCCGCTCTTCTACAACGGCACGCTGACCCCGGCCACTTACCGGGCCTGGCTGCGCACCTGGGCGGTGGCCTATGTGTGTGCTGCCGGACACCCCGCTGGACCAGGCCTCCCAGGCCGAGGGCGGATCGTCGCGGCCGGGCAGCCGTGGCTGCCGCCGGTCTGGCACGACGCGCACTGGCGGGTCTACCGGGTGGCCGGTGCGCTACCGCTGGCCTCCGCGCCCGCGGTGGTACTGGCGGCCGGCGAGGGCGAGTTGACGGTCCGGGTGCCCGCGCCCGGACCGGTGCTGCTGCGGGTTGTCTGGTCACCCTGGCTGGGCCTGCTCGACCGGGGCCCCGGCTGCCTGCGGCAGGCCGACGCCTGGACCCAGTTGCAGGCGGACGCCCCCGGCACCTTCCGGATCGGCGCGCGCTACGCGCTGCCGCGCGGCACCCCTGCCCGGGCTGACCCGCGGCGCCGGCCCGCCGGTTCGCCGCCGACCGCCCCAACACCCGTGCCACGGAGGCGATCCGGCCCAGGGGGGACCCAACCCCCGGGCCCCGGGGGCTGATCCGTAAGCTGGGGCGCCGCGTGCTACCGCGCGGTTTAGGCGATCACACAAAGGACACGCGATGGGGGACCGGTCGTTGGGCGGGCAGTCGTCGGAGAAGCTCTCGTTCGAGGGACAGCCGCAGGGCGTGGGGCGGTCGCCGGGCGGGGAGCCGTCCGGCGAGCGGTCCGGGAGGCAGGGGACGTCCGGCATCGGACGGCGGCGCTTTCTCGGCTATGTGCTGGCCGCTCCGACGCTCGCGGTGGCGGCCCAGTTCGCGGAGGCGGAACTGGCTCCCGAGCGGGCACAGGCGGCGGGGCTGTCGGTGCCGGAGCCGTCCCAGATCTACGACCTCACCGACATGCTGACCGACGCCACCCTGCCGACGTCGGGGCTGATCAGCATCCAGCTGAACACCGACGGGACGGCGACCTTCGCGCTGCCCCGGGCCGAGGTGGGCCAGGGCATCACCACCTCCAGCGCGATGCTGATCGCCGAGGAACTCGACCTGCCGGTCGCGGACATCCGGATCACCCTCGCCGACGCCCGGCCCGAACTGCTGTTCAACCAGCTCACCGGGGCGTCCAACACCACCGTCTCCACCTACACCCCGATCCGGGTCGCCGCCGCCACCGCCCGGCAGCGGCTGCTGGCCGCGGCCGCCGCCCAGTTCGGCGTTCCCGCCGACACGCTGACCACCGCCGCCGGAGTGGTCAGCTCCCCGGGCGGGCAGAGCGCGACCTACGGTTCGCTGGCGGTGGCCGCGGCCAGCACCGTGGTGCTGCAGATCCCGGTGACACTCAAGGAGCAGTCGGCCTTCACCGTCATCGGCACACCGCAGAACCGGATCGACGCGCTGGACATTGTCACCGGCCGCAAGCAGTTCGCGATGGACCTGTCCGTACCGGGCGCCCTGCCGACCATGGTCTGCCGCCCGCCGACGGTCAACGGAACCGTGGTCTCGGTGCAGAACCAGGCGGCGATCCTGGCGATGCCGGGGGTGACCGACGTGGCCACCATCCCCACCGGGGTGGCGGTGCGCGCGCAGACCTTCGGCCAGTGCATCGACGCGGTGCGCGCGCTCCAGGTGACCTGGGGCCCCGGCACCGAGGACGCCTCCTCCGACGCGACCGTGCTGGCCGAGCTCCAGGCCGCGCAACTCCCGTTCGTGGTGCCCGCGGTGAACCTGCTGGCACAGACCGTCCAGGCCAGTTTCAGCTTCGCCTTCGCCAGCAACACCGCGCTGGAGCCCAACTGCGCGATCGCCGACGTACAGCCCGGCCAGGCGACGGTGTGGGGGGCGATGAAGTCCCCGATCGTCGCCCAGGGCGCCATCGCCGCCGCGCTGGGGCTGCCGGTCTCCGCCGTCACCGTCCATGTCACCCAGGGCGGTGGGTCGTTCGGACGCAAGCTGTTCTTCGATGCCGCGCTGGAGGCCGCGCGGATCTCGCAGGCCATGGGCAAGCCGGTGAAGCTGATGTGGCACCGCACCGACGAGTTCCGGCAGGGCCGCACCCATCCGATGTCCATCGACAGCGTCCGGGCGACCTATCTGCTGGACCAGGTGCTCAGCTTCGAGCAGGTGCACGCCTCGGTGGCGACCGACTTCAGCCACGGTCTGGGCGAGGTGATCACCGCACTGGTGGCCAAACTGCCGGTCGGCGACATCGGGTTCTCCGAGACCATCTTCGAGCTGAGCCAGCAGACGCCCTACAGCTTCGGGGTCACCACCCAGCTGCTCAGCGAGGTCGACAAGGGCTTCAACACCGGCAGCATGCGCAATATCTACTCGCCCAATGTGCGCTGCGCGCAGGAGCTGGTCGTGGACCAGCTCGCGGCGGCGATGGGCAAGGACGCCTACCAGTTCCGCCGGGCCAACCTGACCGACCCGCGCGCCATCGCCGTGCTCGAAAAGGTGGCCCAACTCGGCTCCTGGGGACGGACGATGGCACCGGGCACGGCCCAGGGCATCGCCGTCCACCCCGAGTACCACAGCGTTGCCGCGATGCTGGTCGAGATCGACTGCACCCCCGCCACCGTCGGCCGGCAGATCCCGGACGCCTGTACCGGACCGCGGGTGACCAAGGTTGTCTGCGCCGTGGACGTGGGCATCGCGGTCAACCCGCTGGGGCTTCAGGCCCAGATGATGGGCGGGATCATGGACGGCATCGCGATCGCCCTCACGGCCGGCCTGCACCTGGACAACGGCGTGTTCCAGGAGGGGAGCTGGGACAACTACTTCTACACCCGGCAGTGGAACTCCCCGCCCGAGCTGGAGATCGTGGTGATGCCGTCGACCAGCGGAAACCCGGGCGGCGCAGGCGAGTTGGCGGTGGCCTCGGCGATGGCGGCGGTGGCCTGCGCCTACGGCCGGGCCACCGGCACCATGCCGACCAGCTTCCCGATCAACCAGTCGGCCCCGCTGGGCTTCACCCCGCTGCCGACCACGCCGCCGATCCCGCAGTCCCCGGTCGACGGCCTGACCCGCGCCTACTGACAGCGCCCCGCGCTCCGCACCCCGAACAGCAGCCCTTCAAGAAGCAGCCCCGCAAGAGCCCGCAAGGAGCAGAACAAGCCGTGCCCCAGCAAACCTTCATCCTCAACGGCGAGCAGGTCTCGGTCGACATCGACGACGACGTCCGGCTGCTCTGGGTGCTGCGTGACGTCCTCGGCGTCACCGGCCCCAAGTACGGCTGCGGCCTGGGCGTCTGCCAGGCCTGCACCAGCCACATCAACGGGCAGGCGTTCAACCCGTGTTCGGTGCCGGTCGGCGACATCGGGCCGACCGACGAGATCACCACCATCGAGGGCCTGGCGGCCACCGTGGGCCAGCCGCTGCACCCGATGCAGCAGGCCTGGCTGGACGCCGATGTCGCGCAGTGCGGCTACTGCCAGCCGGGGCAGATCATGGCCGCGGTCGCCAAGGTGCTCCAGGCCCGCGCCGCCGGTCATGAGATCGGGCGACGCGGACTTCGACGAGATCCGCAACATCTGCCGCTGCGGCACCTACTTCCGCATCCGCGAGGCCATCACAGCCGCCGCGGACAAGTTCTGACGGATCATCAATCGCGGTGCGGGAGGCGGCCGGCCGCCTCCCGCACCGTCGTTCCCGCGGTCAGCCCACGGTGTAGCTGTACGGCAGGGCCCAGCACCGCGCCGGACAGCGGCACGAAGTACTGGTTGCCGGCCAGGACCGAGTTCGGGGCGGTCACCAGGTAGAGCACCCCGTGCACCTGGCTGCCCGTGGCCCCGTGCGGGGTGACCGTCACCGGGAGGGTGACGCTGGCGCCCGGCAGGACCAGCACCGGGTGCGTCGCGGCGGCCGCCGGGTCGACCGACACCGCGAACGGGTCGCCCGCGCCGGAGGTCACCGCCGGGTCGAACAGCTGGGTGAGCGCCGAGGCGGTCACCGTGCTGCTGCCGGTCGGGGCGCCGCTCAGCGGGAACGGCCCGACCTGCTGGAGGGTGGTCGACCAGACGCCCGCGGCGAGTCGCTCACCGGGGCGGCCACCGCCTGCGCGGTCGACACCGTCGAGCCGTGCAGGGCCTGGTCGAGGCTGCCGAAGACGTCCGGCAGCCCGGTGTTGTTCTCGAACTCCAGCTGCGTCGGCGTGGTGGAGGTGGCGGTCGACTGGACCTCCAGCGTCCCCGGCGGCACGGTGTAGCTGGGCGTGGTCGCGGCCGGCAGCGCCACCGTGGCGGCGCCTGCGGGGCCAGCGTGAGCTGGGCCAGGGTGTCCAGCCGGCCGTCGACGCCCAGCCACTGCGGCGCGCCGGTGGTGTTCCGGTAGGTCACCTCGGCCGTGGCCGCCCTGCCCGCGGCCAGCCGGGTGCCGGTGCCGACGGGCAGCCCGTGGGCGGTGGCGGAGTCCCGGTCGAAGGCGATGGAACCGGTGTACTGCTGCGACAGTTCGGAGCCGCTGACCGGGTTGACCACCTCCACCACGAAGCGCCACCGTCCGGGGACGGGGTCGAGCGCGGTGGTCGACAGCGAGTACCCGGTGCCGGTGACCGCGCCGTGCGCGTTCAGCAGGTAGTTGGCCTCCGAGTCGACCGGGTTGTTGTTCGGCTGATCAGCACGCCCTGGACGGCCACCTGCGGGTCCTGCTCCAGGGTCACGCCGACCTGCACGTCATGCGTGCCCGGGGGCACGTCGAAGGCGTAGGTCGAGGTCTGCGCCTGGGCGGCCTGGCGGGCGTTGCCACCGGTGATCGTGCCGGTGAAGCTGCCCGAGCCGTGCGCGGTGGGACCAGCGCGCGCAGCGTGACCGGGACGCTGATCCGCTGCCCGTCGGAGGCGCTGACCTCGACCGACGCGGAACTGTCGCCGCTGGTCGCCGGGGTGGTCAGTCGGACCTGGAAGGTGCCGGTGTGACCGGGGGCGATGGTGAGCGAGCGCGGGCCGACCGCGCCGTCCGGAACGGTCCGCTGGGTCGAGGTGTCCAGCAGCACCGGGCCGGTGAAGCCCGCCGGTCCGGCCGGGTGTACAGGATCGCGGTCCAGGTGCCCGCGGCCGGGTGCGCCACGTCGCTGGTGCCGAAGTTCGCGGACACCGCACCACCCTGCGGCCGGGTGTTGGTCTCGTACCGGCCCGAGGGTCGAGCAGAGTCAGCCGGACCACCGGGGTGACCAGCGAGCCGCCGGACGGCTGGGCCGCGCCCTGCACGCGACAGCCGCGCGGCCCCGGCCGGGACCTTGAAGGTGGTCCGCTGCTGCACCCAGGTGGCGCCGTTGGTCGGGTAGACGAACTGCTGGTCGTGGACGAGTTGAGCTGCACGGTCTGCTGGGTGTCGCCCAGCGGGGCGAAGGTCCGCGTGGCCGCGCCGACCGTGGCCGGCCGGCTGCCGGTGTTGACCACGCTGACGTCGGCGGTGTGCGCCGAGCCCGGGTGGCCGGTGATGTCGATCTGACCGGTGGTCACCGCCACGGCGGACGCCGGGTGACCGGTGCCGCCCTGGTAGCCCTCGGCGGCCAGCACCGCGCTCCGGGCGTCGACCAGGCCCGCGCCCTGCTCGGCGGACGGCAGCCCGAGGTCGTCGGCGGTGCCTTCGAGCAGCGCCTTGACCAGGGCCGGGGTCGGCGAGGCGCCGTGGTGGGTGTTCCGGTAGGCCTCGATCACCAGCGCCGCCGTGCCCGCGGTGAGCGGCGCGGCCTGGCTGGTCCCGCCGAACGCCTGGATCGGCGCCGGCTGCCCGTTGTAGTTGGTGCACTCGGAGTACAGGGCGACGTCCGCCGTGCACAGCGCCCAGTCGGCCTCGCCCGGCGCGACCAGGTCGACCGTGCCGCCGGTCTGGGTGTAGCCGCCGGAGGAGAGCGCGGAGATGTTGTCGTCCGCCCAGGTGCCGTTGGACTCCCTGGCCAGCGCGTAGCCGGTCTGCTCGTAGAGCTGGGAGTCGGTGGACGCGCCGACCGAGATCACATTCGGGTCCGAGGCCGGGTTGCCGATGGTGCCGTCGGGCCGGCGTCGCCGGAGGAGGCGACCACGGTGACCCGGCGGCCGCGGCCGCGCCGTTGAACACTGGAGTCGCGTCGCCGAGCCCGCTGTCCGGGTCTCGTTCTCGATGAACGACTCGTTGAGCACGTCCACATGGGCCACGGTGACCGCGTAGTTGATGGCCTGGAGGATGGACGAGGTGGTGAACGAGTTGCCGTCGGCCTTCAGCACCACCAGCGAGGCGCCCGGCGCCACGCCCTGGATCCGGATGTCGCAGCCCTTCGGCAGCGGGTAGGCCGGGTTGACGTACTGCGAGAGGTCGTAGGAGGTGCGGCCCTGGGCGGCGATGGCCGAGGCGTCACCGAAGGCCTCGGCGCCGCCGGTCGGGGCGCCGATGCCGGAGCCGGAGAAGTCCTCGTAGTCGACCACCACATGCTGGCCGTCGGCGCGGATGAAGTCCGGGTCGTCGGCGTCCAGGCCGTCGGCTATCAGCCCGACCTTGACCCCGGCGCCGTTGATCCCGGCGGTGACCCCGGGCGCGCCCGAACGGCCCACCACATGCATCGAGTAGAGCGCCTCGGGTTCCAGCATCGGCTGGGAGGGACTGGCCGGGCAGACGGCGGGGGGCTGCCCGGCCGAGGTCTGCGCCGGCGAGGACTTCGAGGTCTGCGGCAGCGGCTGGCCCTTGGCCCTGCTCCCGCCGACCGGCCCGGTGGGGGCGGTCGGCGCGGTGCTGAGCGGGGCCGGTGCCACAGCCAGGTCGGGCAGTACCGAGGCCACCGCCGGATCGGCCGCCAGAGCGGCCTCCAGCGCGGGGCTGACCGTGGCGGAGAAGGCGTCGCCGAGCACAAAGCTGGTGATGTGCGTCGCCCCGCCGGCCTTGGCCATGGCGATCAGCGGCTGCTGCGCCGCGGCGGCCTGCTGCTTGCGCGCGCCCAGATGGGGGCGTCCGCGGGCACCGCCGCCAGCTGGTCCTTCAGGACCACGATCACCGGCACCGGGGCGCCGCTGCTCGCGGTCGTGCCGGGGACGGCGGCGAGCGGTGCCGCATCGGCGGTGGACCCCATCGCGAGGACCACGGAAGCGGCGGTGATGGTGACGGCTGCGAGTCTGGCCTTGCGCCAGCCGGTCATCGATATCCCTTCGTCCGGAGTGACGTCAGCAGGAGCGGCCCGAGTCGCTCTCGGAACACCCATCCCGACAGGCTCACGCATTCCAGCGCAGTTGCCACCGGTCTGACAAGAGGGTGATTTGCCCAGTTCCGCGAGGGATCCGGAGGCTGCTGATCCGGTATCCATTCAAGCCCAGCCCAGGGCACCTGCGCCGGTCGCCGCCGGGGAGTGGCGGCGGCAGGATCCGGCCCGGCATCAGCACCACAGCGCGGGGTGGCGAGCCGTCAGCGGACCTCCGGGGGCCCGTCGGCGGACCACCGGGGACCTGCCTGAAATTCCGTCAGCCCGTGCTCCGGGCGGCCCCGGCGCCCGGCCCCGGACCGCCTGGGGCACAGCGGAGGGTAGGGAAAACCCCAGGGCCGGCCTGGGGCCCGGCCCAGGGCGGGGCGGCCCGCTGGCCGGATGTCCGCGCCCGTTCGCGCTCCGTAGCGTCATGGATGCGTCGGCGGCGGCGGTCCGTGCCCGCCGCGCAGTGCGCCGAACGGCGCAACGGCCGGGTCCGGACCAGCCATTCTCACTGGAGCAGCGATGAAATCCCCTACGCACAAGAAGCGGGCGCCACGGCCCGGACTGGCAGCAGCGGTGGGCGGCTGGAGCGCGCGGCACCGCAGGACCGCCGTCCTGGGCTGGCTGCTCTTCGTGGTGCTCGCCACCGTCCTCGGCGGCATGGTGGGCAGCGTCCAGGCCACCGACCAGGACAACGGACTGGGCCAGTCGGGCCGGGCCGAGCAGATGATCGCGCAGGCCGGGATCAGCTCGCCGGCGGCCGAAACCGTGCTCGTCCGCAGCAGTTCCTTCACCGTCTCCGACCCGCGGTTCCGCGCCGCCGTCGCGGACACCGTCAGCGCGGTCCGGGCGACCGGGGCCGCCTCGTCCGTGCGCTCGCCGTACGACACCGGGGCGATCGCCCGGGACCGGCACTCGGCACTGGTGGAGATCACCATGGCGGGTGACCCGGATACCGCCGATCAGCGGGTGGCCCCGGTGCTGGCCGCGGTCGCCCGGGCAGGGGCCGACCATCCGGGCCTGACCGTGGAGGAGTTCGGCGACGCCAGCGCGAACAAGTGGTTCGACGACACCTTCAGCAAGGACTTCAGCCGCGCCGAGTGGACGGCGGTGCCGCTGGCCCTGGGCATTCTGCTGATCGCCTTCGGGGCCCTGGTCGCGGCGGTGCTCCCGGTGCTGCTGGCACTGACCGCCTTTGTCGCGGCCACCGGGCTGGTGGCGCTCAGCAGCCACCTGCTGCACACCAGCGACGACGCCTCCTCGGTGATGCTGCTGGTGGGCTGGCCGTCGGCGTCGACTACTGCCTGTTCTACCTGCGCCGGGAACGCGAGGAGCGGGCCGGCGGGCGCTCCCCCGAGGACGCGCTGCGGATCGCGGCCGCCACCTCCGGCCGCTCGGTGGTGGTCTCCGGACTGACCGTCTGCGTCGCCATGGCGGGCATGTTCCTGACCGGGATCGCCGACTTCGAGGCGATGGGCATGGCCACCATCATCGTGGTGGTCACCGCGGTCCTCGGCTCGGTGACGGTGCTGCCCGCACTGCTGTCGATGCTGGGCGACCGGGTCGGCCGGGCCGGCTGCCGCTGCCCCGCCGGGCGCGGAGCACCGGCGACAGCCGGGTGTGGCGGGCCGTGCTCGGCCGGGTGCTGCGCCGGCCGCTGCTCTCCGCCGGGATCGCCACCGCGCTGCTGCTGCCGTCGCCGCCCCGGTGCTCACCATGCACACCGCGAACCTGACCTTCGCCCAGCAGCTCCCCAAGGGCAGCCCGCTGGTGGTGGCCGAACAGGACATCGCCGCCGCCTTCCCCGGCGCCCCGGACCAGGCGACGGTGGTGGTGCAGTCCGCCGACCTGGGCTCCCCCGCCCTGGCCACGGCCCTCGCCGGGTTCCGGCGCGAGGCCCTGGCCACCGGGCAGATGCGGGACCCGATCACGGTGGCCGCGCACCCGGCGCAGCACATCGAGCTGATCAGCGTGCCGCTGGCGGGCAGCGGCAACGACAGCACCAGCGACCACGCGCTGGCCGCGCTGCGCGGCCCGGTACTGGCGCACACCCTGGACACCGTGCCCGGCACCCGGACGGCGGTCACCGGCGACACCGCCGAGTCGGCGGACTTCAACTCCCAGATGTCGGGCAGTCTGCTGCCGGTCTTCGCCTTCGTGATGGGCTTCGCCTTCCTGCTGATGCTGCTGTCCTTCCGCTCGGTGGTGATCGCCGCGACCGCGCTGGCGCTCAACCTGCTCTCGGTGGCCGCCTCCTACGGGGCGCTGACGCTGGTCTTCCAGCACGGCGTGGGTGCCTCACTGGTCGGGACGGCCGGGGTGGGCGCCATCGAGACCTGGGTGCCGCTGTTCCTGTTCGTCATCCTGTTCGGGCTGAGCATGGACTACCACGTGTTCGTGGTCTCCCGAATGAAGGAGGCGCACGACCGGGGCCTGGACACCCGCGCCGCGGTCGCCCACGGCATCGCCAGTACGGCCGGGACGGTCACCAGCGCGGCCGTGATCATGGTCGCGGTGTTCGCGGTCTTCGGGACCCTGGACCTCCAGTCGATGAAGCAGATGGGCATCGGCCTGGCGGTGGCGGTGCTGATCGACGCCACGCTCATCCGCGCGGTGCTGCTGCCCTCGGTGATGACCCTGCTCGGTGAGCGGAACTGGTACCTGCCGCGGTGGCTGCGGTGGCTGCCCGAGTCCAGCCACGGCGAGCCGGGCCAGGGCGGGTCGGGGCAGGGCGGGTCGGGCCACAGCGGGTCCGGGCACGGGGTGCCCGAGCAGCTCGCGGCGCCCGCCGCGCGCCCCGGGCCGAACACCCCGGCAGCGGTCTGACCCGGCGGCAGCGGCCCGGCGCCGATCCGCCGTTCGGCCGCCTCCGGGGGTGGCCGGGCCGCTGCCCAGGGACGATCGGGGCAGCGGCCGGGCGCCGGGGTCCGATCCCCTGGGCGTGCGGACCGGACAGCGACGCCACTGCGACGGCGACGGCGACTGGAGGAGCGGATGGAGAGCACAGCGGCCCGGCCCGGACGACGGGTGTGGGCGGAGCGGGGCAGTCTGGCCGCGGCCGGGCTGCTCACCGCGGCGGCCCTGCTGTTCGTGCCGACCCCGGCGCAGGCCCAGCCGCGCTCGGCCTGCCCGGCGCCGCTCGGGGCGGGCTCGGCGGCATCGTCCGCTGCGCACCCGACGCGCGGGCGCGGATGCTCGGCCTGGCCGTGGTGGCGGTGGCGCTGGACGCGCTGGGCACCCCCTACGCCTGGGGCGGCGGCAGCACCGAGGGGCCGACCCTGGGCTACTGCGACGGGGTGAACGGCTATCTGGGCGGGGTGTGCCAGGCCGACCACACCGTCGGCTTCGACTGCAGCGGGCTGGCCCGTTACGCCTGGTACCAGGGGAGCGGCGGCACGGTGCTGCTGCCGCGCCACAGCTCCTGGCAGTACGACCGCGGCCCGCAGCTGGACCGGCACCAGCTCATCCCGGCGACCTGCTGTTCTTCGCCGAACCCGGCGGGCCGATCCACCATGTCGGCATCTACCTGGGCGGCGGGGCCATGCTCCACGCCGAACGTACCGGCACCCTGGTGCGGATCCTGCCCGACGTGCTGCACAACCCCTACTGGGGACCGCGGTTCGTCGGCGCGTCCCGGCCGCAGGCCGACCCGCAGCCGTCCGGGCCGGTCAGCGGGACGGACGCGCCAGATAGGAGCTGATCCCGGCGGCGATGCCCTGGGCCGCCGACTCCCGCCAGGCCGGGGTGGTCATCCGCCCGGCGTCGGCCGGGTTGGCCATGTTGCCGCACTCGATGAAGACCGCCGGCACGGTGGACAGATTGAGGCCGCCGAGGTCGCTCCGGACGACCAGCGCGGTGCCCTCGCCGAGATAGGTCGAGCGGGCCTCGCCGGTGGCGGAGCTGTAGGCGGAGCGCAGCGCCAGGCCGAGCTCGCGGGAGGGGGCGACGATCGGCCGGGTGTCGGCGGCCCCGGCCACCACCGTCGCGGGCAGGATCACATGGAAGCCGTAGCCGTCCGGCGGGGCCCCGTCGGCGTGGATGGACACCGCCGCGTCGGCGTGGGCCCGGGTCGCGATCGCCGCCCGCTCGTCGACGCAGGGCCCCCAGGCCCGGTCACCGTTCTGGGTGAACACCACCCTCGCGCCCTCGGCCCGCAGAATCGTTCCGGCCCGGCGGGCCACGTCCAGGTTGAACTCGGCCTCGGTGTAGCCGCCCGCGGTGGCGGTGCCGGTGGTGTTGCAGGCCTTGCGGCCGTTGCCGACATCGACCAGCCGGCTGATCTCGGCCAGGTGCGTGGAGTTGCCCGGATTGTGGCCCGGGTCGAGCACCACCGTCCGGCCCGCCAGCGGCAGCGGCGCCTGCCCCGCCGAACCGCCGCCGGCCAGGCCGCCCGCCAGGCCGCCGACCAGCGCACCGGCCATCAGCACCGGCGCCACAGCCGCCGCCAGCAACCCGGCCCCCGCCGACACCACACCGCCCACAGCCGACCTCCCGTCACCACCCCCGGCCACCCCGGGAGCAGCCCAGTCGACCACACGGCCGCCCCGCGGCACCGGGACGGCACCGGGCTTGTCCCCCGTCCGGCCGCGCCCCCGGCGTCCACCCGGGCGGACCGGCGGCGCTTCGGGCGCCGCGAATGCGGGGAGCATGCTCCAGCGCCCGGGAGCGCCGGGCCGGAAGGGACGTCAGTATGCGCGGCGGCACAGGCGACGACGGAACCAGCCCGACGGGCACCGGGCCCGGATGCGAGGTGCTGGTGGTCGGGGCCTACTTCGCCGACCTGGTCTTCCAGGGCCTGGGTCGGCCGGTACAGCCGGGCACCGAGGTCTTCGCCACCGCGCTGGACCTGCTGCCCGGCGGGGCGTTCACCCCGGCGATGGCCCTGCACCGGCTGGGACACCGGGTGGTGTGGGCCGCCGACTTCGGCGAGGACCTGTTCAGCCAGGGGGTACTGGCGGCCGCCCGGACGGAGGGTCTGGACGAGCGGGGCTTTCGCCACCACCCCCGCCCGCTGCGCAGCGTGACGGCCTCACTGTCGTACCCGGGCGACCGGGCGATGGTCAGCTTCCAGGACGAGATCGCCCCGCGACCGCTGGCCGCGCTGGTCCGCCGGTACCGTCCGCGGTTACTGCTGCTACCGCAACTCCACTACGGGCCAACGGTTTCGGCCGCGCTGCGGGAGGTCCGCCGACTGGGCGCCGAGGTCTTCATGGACTGCCAGGACGTCCCCGGGGCCGTGGGCGACCCGCTGCTCCGCGAGACCCTCGCCGAGGTGGATGTGTTCGCCCCCAACGCGGACGAGGCGGTACGGCTGACCGGTGCGGACACCCTGGACGCCGCGTTGGACCTGCTCACCCCGCTGGTACGCACGCTGCTGGTGAAGCGCGGCGCCCTGGGCGCGTGCGTGGTGAGCGCGGCAGGCGGTACGACGTCCCGGCCGTTCCGGTCGAGCCGGTGGACACCACCGCCGCCGGGGACTGCTTCAACGCCGGTTTCCTGCACGCCAGGCTGGCGGGCGAGCAGCCGGCCGACTGCCTGGCCGCGGCGGTGGCCTGCGGCGCCGCCGCGACCACCGGCCCCGGCTCCCGGCAGGCGCTGGACCGGGCCGGGCTCCGGCGGTGGCGCTCCAGGGTGCCGCTTGGCTGACACCCGCACCGGCAGTCGCCGGACCGCCCCACCGCCACCGCGGCGCAGGCGCCCACCCCACCGCCACCACGGCGTGCACCCAGAGCGACACTCCGGCTTCAACCGGTTGTCGGCCTGTGTTAGCGTGAAACGATCCTGAACCTCAGATGCGCCCCGGACGTCCGACCGGGGCGCATTCGCGCGTGCGATCGGCGGGGGCGGAGCCATGGCGTGGACCGGGCCGACAGGACCCCTGCCTGTGGAGGGGAGCAGATGAAGGTCCTGGTCACCGATCTGGACGGGACGTTACTCGGGGGTGACCGCGCCGGCCAGGCCCGGCTGCATGCGGCGCTGACCCGCCATCCGGAAGTGACCGTGGTCTTCGCGACCGGGCGCGGGCTGCCCTCGGTGCGGGAGGTGCTGACCGATCCGCTGACGCCGGGACCCCGGTGGATCATCGCCGATGTGGGGGCCAGTGTCATCGACGGCGCGGACCTCACCCCGGTCCGCGAGCTCCAGGACCGGCTCCGGGCCGGCTGGCCGGAGCGGGCCCGGTGCGGGCGGCGCTGGAGCGCTTCCCCGAGCTGAGCTACCAGCACGGCGTGGCCCAGGACGGCCGCTGTTCCTTCCTGCTGAGCCGCGACCGGCTCTCCCGTGAACTCATCGACGCGGTGGCCGAGTTGGGGTGCGGCTGGCTGTACTCGGGGGACTGCTGGTTCGATGTGCTGCCGCCCGGCGCGGGCAAGGGGAACGCCCTGGCCGCGCTTGCCGCCAGGGAGCACTGGCCGATGCCGGAGGTACTGGTCGCCGGTGACTCCCTGAACGACCTGTCGCTGTTCGGCCTGGGCGCGCACGGGGTGATCGTGGGCAACGCCGAACCCGCCCTGCTCGCCGCCGTACCCCCGGACGAGCGGATCCACCGGCCCCGGCAGCACGGAGCAGCGGGGATTCTGACGGCGCTTCAGCGTCTCGGCTGGGTGGAGCGGGAGTACCCGCTGGTCATCGGCTACCACCGGCCGCCGGTCAACTGGACCCCGGACGGCGGCTGGCGGCCGCCGACCAGCCCCAACGGGATCCTGCCCACCCTGCGCAGCGTGCTCGCGGCGGACTCCGGGGATGATCCGGCGGCGGTCTGGGCCACCGCCTCGGTCGCCGGTCCGGACGGCCCCGTGCCGGAGGAGGCACACAACACGGGGCTGCCGCTCTCCTTCGTCCGGCTCAGTCCGGCCCAGTGGTCCGGCTACTTCCACCGCGCCTGCAAGGACACGCTGTGGCCGGTCCTGCTGTCCCAGCCGCAGCGGATGGGTTTCGACCCGGATTCCTGGATCCGCTACCGGCAGGTCAACGCGCGTTTCGCCGAGCACATCAGTGCCTGCGCCGAGCCGGGTGCCACGGTCTGGCTGCACGACTACAACCTGTGGCTGGTCCCGGGGCTGCTCCGGCCGACCCGCCCCGACCTGCGGATCGGGCTGTTCCACCACACCCCCTTCCCGGCGCCCGACGTGGTGGCCGCGCTGCCCACCGCCGCCGAGATCCGCGCTTCGCTGTCCTCCCTGGACTGGGCCGGATTCCACACCGAGGCCTTCGCCGACAACTTCCGCCGGACCCTCGCGGACGTCGCCGTGGCGCCCCGGGTGGGGGTGCACCCGCTGGGTGTCGACCGGGAGGCCATCGCCGCGCTGGCCCGCAGCCGCAGGCCAGGTCCCCGGCCGTCGGGCGGGATGCTGGTGCTGTCCGTCGAGCGTCTGGACTACGCCAAGGCCCCGGTGGAGAAGGTCGAAGCGGTCGCCGCGCTGCTGCGCCGGCACCCCTGCTTGCGTGGACGCCTGCGGTTCCGGCTGGTCTGCCCGCCGCCCGAACCGGGCATCACCGCCCACGAGGCCACCCGGCGGAGGCTGGAACGCCGCATCACCGAGGTCAACCGCGCCTGGGGCGACGCCACCTGGCAGCCGGTCGAGTACCTGCCGGTCAGCCTGCCCTTCACCGAGGTGGTGGATCACTACCTGGGCGCCGACGTGTTCTGGGTGACCTCCCTCCAGGACGGGATGAATCTGACCTCCAAGGAGTTCGTCGCCGCGCAGGAGGCCGTGGGCGGCGCCGGGGTGCTGGTGCTGTCCCGGCACACCGGCGCCGCCGAACAGCTGGGCGGCGCCGCCCTGTTGACCGACCCCGGCAGCCCGGAGGACCTCCGGCGGACGCTGCACCGGGCGCTGACGCTCGCCCCCGGGAGCGCCGCGAGCGCTTGCGGCGGCTGTCCGTGCTGCTGGGGCACCGCCGCCCGGCGGACTGGCCGCCGACATCATCAGCGCCATCGGCCGCCCACGCCCGGGGACGGCTATCCGGCCAGCCGGACGGTGACTTCCGGTGCCACTGCCGACCGCGCTGTAGGCGGCAGGCTCCTGCGCGCAGACCCGGTGCTGCGCGGTGCCCGGCTCGGGGCACTCGCCGACCAGCACCCGCAGCACCCGCAACCGGTGCGCGCGCAGGTCGGCCCGCGCGGCGGGCAGGGTACTGCCGGCCAGGTTCGGGGTGGTCACCTGGGCGACCCCGGTCTCCGCCACGGCGGCGGCCGCCGCCGCGGGCTTGGGCGTGGAACCGGTGGCGCCGTAGACGACCACGGCAGCGACCAGCGCCGCGGTCACGCCCCGAGCACCACCCAGCGGGCCCGCCCGCGCCGGTCCGCCTGCCGCTCCGCCCGCCGGGACCGCCCGGCGGGCGGAGCGGCGGCAGCGGGGACCGCTCCGGTGACGTGGGCATCCACGGCGAAGGCGCCGACAGCGGCGGCTCCGGTCGCCGCGGCTCCGGTCGCGGTGGCTCCGGGCGCGGTGGCTCCGGTGGCGGTGGCTCCCGACACCCGCTCCGGTCCCCGGCCAGCCGGCCGAGCAGCAGCTCGACCTCGGCGCGCATCTCCGCCGCGCTGCCGAAGCGCTGCTCACGGTCCTTGGCCAGCGCCCGCAGCACCAGCGCGTCACAGCGCCGGTCCACGGCCGGGCTGCGCGCCGAGGGCGGCTCGGGCTGCTCCCGCAGCTGCTGCCAGGCCACCTCCAGCGGGGTGTCACCGAGGAACGGCGGCGCCCGGTGAGCAGTTCGTACAGCAGGCAGCCGACCGAGTACAGGTCGGCCCGGGCGTCGACCTTCTCGCCGCGCGCCTGCTCCGGGGAGAGGTACTCGGCGGTCCCGACCACCATCGCGGTCCGGGTCAGGTCCATCCCGACCTGGTCCAGCAGCCGGGCGATGCCGAAGTCCATCACCTTGACCTGGCCGTCCTGGGTGAGCATCACATTCGCGGGCTTGATGTCCCGGTGCACCAGGCCGTGGGCGTGGGCGTGCACCAGTCCGTCCAGGACGCCGCCGGCCAGCTCCAGCGCCCTGCACTGCTCCAGGCCCTGCTCGGCGCGCAGCAGGTCCAGCAGAGTGGTGCCGGGGACGTACTCCATCACCAGGTAGGGCAGCGCCGTGCCGCCGACCAGGTCCTCGCCGCTGTCGAAGACGGCCACGATCGCCGGGTCGTTCAACGAGGCCGCGGACAGCGCCTCCTGCCGGAACCTGGCCCGGAAGGAGGGGTCCGCGGCCATGTCGGGGCGCATCACCTTGACCGCGACCAGGCGGTCGAGCCGCTGGTCCCGGGCCAGGTGCACCTCGGCCATGCCTCCGCGCCCCAGCAGTCCGGCCATGGCGTAACGCCCCCCGAGCACCCGCTCCTGCTCCATCTCCACCTCTCCAGTCCACCCGCCGGTGCCGGACCCGACACGTCGGCCGCACGGTAGGGGCTGTTCTTGTGGAAACCATGTGCCCGGCCGGAACGCTCCTCCAGGGCGTCCAGTGGCACCGTGCCCCAGGAGCGGAGCGCCCCGGCCGGTGGGCCGGCGGCTAGCGGGCGGCCGGCAGGTAGTAGGGGTGGTTGTGCGCGGCCACCGGCGGGGACTGGTAGCTCCAGGCCGCCGCCGCGGGCCGGCCCGATCAGCGCGGTCAGATCGGCTCCGATTTCCGACGTCACGTCATGAACCGTCAGCCGTATCCGGCGTGCCTGCTCGGGTGACAACGAGCGGTACTGGTAGGGCTGGTAGACGTTCATCGGCCCGGCCAGCGCCCGCCCGTCCGCGTCAGTCCCGTAGCCGGTGATCGGGGTGTTGTTGACCGGCGTGCGGTCGAGCCCGTCCAGGTCGGCGTCGAAGCCGAACAGCGGCTCCGGGTCCCGGTCGAGCCCGGTGCCGTCGGTGCTGAACGCGGCCCGCTTGCAGGTCACCGACCAGGACTCGCCCGCGGGTCCGTTCAGCGAGGGCATGGACGCCTCGAACCAGGCCGGGTACTTGGGCTCGCCGTAGAGCCTGGTTCCGGCGTCGATGGCCAGCGGGTTGTCGCACAGCACATGCAGCCGGGCGATCCCGAGCAGCTTGGTCTGGTCCGCCCCATGCGCGAATTGACTGTATGTCAGCTCGGCCAGCCGGTCGGCCGAGGCAGTGGGAAGGCGATGACGCTGAACTCCACCTCCTGGGTGATCCCGGCGCCGTTGGCGTACTGGGCGAAGTAGAGCTGGTAGTTGAGCGTGGCGCAGGCCAGTCCGTCGAACTCGGCGAGCGTCAGCTCGGGGTGGCGCTCGGCCAGCAGCTTCCGCGCCGGGGCCGGGTCGACCAGCCAGTCGGCCCCGATGTTGTGCAACGCCCCGTAGTGGAAGGGGAGTTGGTAGGGCGCGGCAACAGCAGGCAGGGAGAGGTCGGGATTCATCGGACGGTGTGCTCCTCGCGGGGTGACGACGGCCCGGCGGGCCCGGCTCAGTTCGCGGTCGATCCCCTCGGCGCTGCGCAGGGTGATCGCGGCCATGGTGAGCGTCGGATTGGAGGTACCGAGGGAGGGCATGCTGCCGCAGCCCACGGCGTACAGGTTGGGTGGTCCCAGCAGCGCTGCCAGGAGTCGACCACGGAGTCGGCGGGCCGGCTGCCCATGATGTGGGTGCCGGCGCCGTGCCCGGCGCCGCGGTAGGTGTAGGGGCGGCCCCGGTACTCGAACCAGCCCGGCGCGCCGGGCCCGGGCCGGTAGCTGCTGTGGTCCTCGGCCCCGAGCAGCCCGAAGATCTGGTCGGAGACCGCCTTGGCGGCCGCCATCCCGGCCTTGACGTGGTCCGACAGGTCGTAGTGGAGCACCGGCCGGGGGTTGCCCAGCCGGTCCGGATGCCGGTGGTCGAGGGTGACCCGGTTGGCCGGGTCGGCGCTCTGCTCCATCTCGAACTGGAGCGCGAACTGGCGGCCGACACGGTCGCCGACCATCTGCCGCAGCCGCCTGCCGAACAGGCCGCGGCCGTCCGGCGCGGCCGGATCGCCGGCGCGCAGCAGCGCCGCGAGCTCCGCGTCCGGCGGGGCGGCGGCCCAGCCCCAGCCCCAGTTGCCGATCTCGATCCGGAACGGGGCCCGGACGGCGCGGGCCGGACCGAAGCGGAAGCCCTCCAGTCCGGAGGTGGAGCCCGGTCCCCGGTAGGCGCCGACCGGCTCCGGCATCAGGCCCCAGGTGAGCAGCACCGGGTGGTCCATCAGATTGCGTCCGACCTGGTCGCTGGAGTTGCCGAGGCCCGAGGCGAGCAGCAGCCGGGCGTTCTCGATCGCGTGCGCGGCGAGCACCACCACCTGGGCGTGCGCGGTGTGCGCGGTGGGGCTCCCCTGGCCGGTCCCGGCCGGGTCCGAATAGCGCTGGTACTCGACCCCGGTGACCCGCCCGGCGGGGTCCGCGAGCACCCGGCCGACCACCGCGCGGGTGAGCAGCGCGACCGACGGGCCCCAGCGCGCCTGGGTACGGGGGGGGTGTACTTGGCCCCGGTGGGACAGACCGGGATGCAGCTGGCGCTTCCGGCGCAGGCGGGGCCGTACTCCGCGCCGGCCTCACTGTTGCGCCCGTGCGGGGTGCCGACCACCCGCAGCGTGGTGGCGTCGGCGGCGGTGGGGTCGCGCACCGTGCGGCCGTCCAGGGCGGCGGCCAGCACCCGGTCCAGATGGCTGGCGGGGATCGGGGCCATCGGGAAGGCGTAGTCGTCCGGGAAGGGCAGGCCGACCTCCGCGCGCTGCTCGGCGGCATCGCCGGACACCCCGATCTCGCGCTCCGCCTCGCGGTAGTAGGGCTCCAGCTCCTGGTAGCCGATGGGCCAGTCGCGGCCGTAGCCGAACTCCCCGGTGCGGAAGTCCTCCGGGTGCATCCGCGGGGTCAGCCCGGTCCAGGCCGTGCCGGTGCCGCCGTTGACCCGCAGATAGCCGCTGGCGTACGGCAGCGGGCCGCGCTGGAGGAAGTGCCCCTCGGCCCGGAAGCCGCCGTCCGGCTCCCCCACCAGGTCCAGCACCTCGGGTGAGGGGACCAGGGCGTTGCCGGCGATCGCCGCGCTGGGGACCTTGGCCAGGGCCCTGTGGAAGCGCTCCACCGCGACCGCGCGCTGCGCCTCCTGCTCTCCGCGCGCACCGGTCCCGGCCTCCAGCACCAGCACCCGGTGCCCGCGCCGGCCCAGCCGCGCGGCCAGCAGCGAGCCTGCTATGCCCGCGCCCACCACGATCACGTCGTAGTGCTCGTCCAGGGAACGTCCGGTGTCGCCCGGACGGGCCCGGCTCACCGGCGGACCCCTTCCGGCCCCGCGCAGGCAGCGACCGGAACGACCGGCGCGGCCGGCACCGGCGCGACGGCGACCGGTCCGACCGCGACCGGTACGGCGGCCGGCGGTATCAGCGCGGGCGGCTTGGCCCAGCTGCCGAAACCCGGGGCGGCGGTGCCCGGCGCATGGCCGCCCACCGCCCGCCAGAGCAGCCCCTGCGCATAGGTCCGGGCCGTGGGGGGCAGCGGGTCGCGGCCGCCGGTCAGGCCCAGGGAGCGGCAGACCGGCTCCGGCAGGCCGGGCCAGTGGCCCAGGTACCAGAGCGCGCACAGCGCCCGGGCCAGCTCCAGCAGCGCCGGGTCGGCCAGTGCCGGCGGATCACCGCCGGCCTCGGCCAGCGCCACCGACAGCCGGTCCAGGCCCTCGGGCCCGACCTGCTCGCGCACGGTCGCCGCCAGTTCCTCCGCCACGCCGGTGGCGGCCAGTTCCACCGGGTCGAACCCGGTCAGTAACGCCGACAACCGCAGAAATGTCTCGTCCATCCGCAACTCCGCCCCCTGGGCCCGGTCCGGGGACTGCCCGGATCGTGGCCGAACCAATGCTCCCGGTGATGCTTCCTCGGGTCGGCGCGCTTCATGCGTCGCCGGGGCGTCGCTGATCAGCTCCTCCGGCGGAAGGCCCCGCCCGGAACGCACCGCCCAGCCGAAGACCAGCACCGACACCACCGCCACCGTGATCGAGTCATAGGGCGCGCGGAGCCGGTTCGCGCCCCCGAACGAGCCCTGCCAGGACAGCGGCAGCAGTACCAGCAGATACGCCACCAGCCAGGCCCCGCGCCGCAGTTCGGCGCCGAGCGGGACCTGCGTCGGGCGCTCGGGGCGGAGCAGCAGAAAGAGCGGCAGCCCGGCCAGCACCATCGGCAGCGCCAGCCGCAGATTGTGCCAGCCGGACCAGTAGACGAACTCGCTGGAGACCACGAAGCTCAGCGGCGCGATCCAGCCCAGCCCGGGGACCCAGCCGAGCAGCCGCCCGTCCGGACGTCCGCGGAACACGGCGGCGGCGACCGCGGACGCGGCATAGATCAGCAGGTACATGTCCCCCATCACGCTGACGATCTGCTGCCAGCCGTTGAACGGCAGCAGGAACACCGCGATCACCACGAGGTTGAGCAGCAGGGCCCGGTGCGGGATCCCGCGGCGCCCGCTGACCCGTATGAACAGCCGCGGCAGGGTGCCGTTCTTGGCCAGGGCGTAGGTGTGCCGGGCGTCGATGGCGACCCCGACGAAGGCCGAGCCGCCGGGCGAGACCACCGCGTCCGCGTAGAGCAGACCGGACACCCACTGGAGGTCGAGGATCAGCGCCAGCTGGCCGAACGGCGAGTCGAAGTTCACCCCGACCAGCCGTGCCCGAGCAGCCGCTCGGGCACGGTGCTCAGAAAGGTGAACTGGAGGGCCAGATAGAGCAGCAGCGCCAGCGCGATGCCGGTGAGCACGGATCCGGGCAGGGTGCGCCGCGGGTCGCGGGTCTCGCCGGAGAAGTCCAGCGGGGCCTGGAAGCCGTTGAGCGAGTAGACGATCCCGCCGCTCGCCAGCGCGGTCAGCACCGCCGGATAGCCGTACGGCGCGAAGCCGCCGTTCGCTCCGGCGGTCAGCCGGCCGGAGTGGAATCCGGAGGCCAGCAGCGCGGCCACGGTCAGCACCGGCACCACCACCTTGAACACCGACACCAGGTTGTTGACCCGGGCGAAGAGCCTGACCCCGAACCAGTTGAGCGCGGTGAGCAGCACGCTCAGCCCCAGCGCGACCGCCAGGCCCCGGCCGGTGAGGCTGCCGTCGTGGTAGACCCACGGCAGGTAGTGCCCGGCGTACTGCATGATCGCGCTGATCTCGGCGGCGGTCCCGCCCACCGACAGCAGGGTGGACCAGCCGATCAGGGTCCCCACCAGCCGCCCGCTGGCGTGCAGCGGCCAGCGTACGGTGCCGCCGCCCTCCGGCCGGGACACCCCGAGCTCGACCATCACCAGCGCGACCAGCGCGCACAGCACCCCGGCCGCCAGCCAGGAGAGCAGTGCGGCCGGCCCGGCGGTCTGCGCCGCGTACATCGCGGCGAACAGCCAGCCGGAGCCGATGATGTTGGAGAACCCGATCGCGGTGAGGCCCCAGAACCCCAGGTCGCGCCGGAGCCGACGCTCCTCGGCGAGCACCTGCGAGGCGGCCGGGCGTGCGGCCTGACTGTCCGGCATGCTCCAGCCTGGCATGCGCCACCCCTGGAACCACGCAGGCCGGACGGTCCGAACGAGGGATTCACAGATATGTCGATGTATCGGTTGAGCGCGGGATCAGCCGAAGAGGAGCAGCCCGGTCACCACGCAGACGAGCAGGTACACCGCGACCCCCACCGGGACCGCCCGCCACGGGGACAGGTGCCGCCGCCGCAGCCGCTCCCCGCCGAGCACCGCCAGCAGCAGCCCGGCCGCCAGGCCCGCCCAGGGCAGGGCCAGCAGGAGCAGCCAGCCGCCGCCGGAGCACACCGCCGCCGAGTGACCGGCGCCGGTGCCGCAGCTGTCCGTGGCGAACAGCATCCCGAACGAGAAGAGCAGGTCGAGCGCCCCACCGAGCAGTGCGAACACCGCCAGCGCCACCACGCACCCGGCCGGCCAACGCGGCGGACGGACCGGACCGTAGTCGAAGGAGCCCGCGTCCCCGGGCCCGCCCGGGTAATCCCCTCGGCTCACCGGATGTCCTCTCCTCGCGTGGAACGCGGCACCGCATCCACCATCGGCTGTCGTCGGCCCGGTCGGCAGCCCCGGTCGGACCGTATGCCATCGCCTTCTTCCCCGGCCGGACAGGTCATATCCGCCCGGAACGCCCCGGCCCCGGTCCGGCCCGGAAACCACTCGAAGAAGTCATCTGGGCGCGGCCGGGAAAGGCCCCTTCCGGCCCCCTGGCGGCAGCGGGGACACACCCCGGGCGGTCCCCCGCAGGGGAGCGGGCCGCGGCTTCCCACAGGCCGCCCAGCGGCTCTCCCGGCGCCCGATGCATAGCTTCTGACCTGGTCTTTCCTCTCCTGCGACGATAAGTTCGGAGCAGCTGAGAAGGGGGCCGGATGGACCGGAACATACGCACGATCGAAGACGTCCTCGCCGTCCTGGACGGGCTCTTCGCGCCGGAGGGGAGCGCCTGTCGACCGGCAGCGGCGATGCCTTCTGGGACCGTTTCTACACCGACCGGGACCGCCCCGTGCCGTTCTTCGTGCCCAAGCCGGACGAGAATCTGGCGGCCGCCGTCGACCGGGGCGTGCTGCGGCCGGGCCGGGCGCTGGACCTGGGCTGCGGCCCGGGACGCAACGCGCTGTTCCTCGCCGGGCGCGGGTTCCAGGTGGACGCGGTGGACCTGTCCCCGGTCGCGGTCGCCTGGGCCGGGGGGCGGCCCGGGAGGCGGCCGTGGAGATCCGCTTCATCTGCGGCGACGCCTTCGCCCTCGGCCCCGCGGAACTGCCCGGCGGCTACGACCTGGTCGTGGACTCGGGCTGCTTCCACCACCTGCCGCCGCACCGCCGCGTGAGCTATCTCCAGCTCCTGGAGCGGGTGCTGGCCCCGGGCGGCCATCTGGCCCTGACGGCTTTCGCGTCCGGCGGGATGGGCTCGGAGCTCTCCGACGCCGAGCTGTACCGGCAGCGTGATCTGGGCGGCGGCCTGGCCTACACACCGGAGTCGCTGCGCTGGATCTTCTCGGACCTCACCGAGCTGGAACTGCGGCGGATGAACACCGAACCACCGCAGTCGCCGCTCTTCGGCGTGCCCTTCCTGTGGACCGCCCTGTTCCGGCGCGACCGGGACCAGGCGTCTGCGACGCGCCCTCCGGGCCCGCGTCAGCCCTGACCGCGGATCATCGACAGCAGCAGAGCGTGGGTCCCGGCGTCGGCGGCCACCAGCAGCCCCCGGCCCGACTCCCCGGCCGGGGCACCGTCGACGCCGGTGACCACGCAGCCGGCGGCCCGGCAGAGCGCGATACCCGCGGCGAAGTGCACACTCGCCGACAGGTCGCCGCCGTCGGTGACATAGGCGGCACGGCGGCCGGCCGCGACCCAGGCCAGGGCGAGCGTGGTGGAGACGACCCGCGGCCGGAACAGCTCGACGAAACGCTGGTCGGCCAGCAGCTCCACCGCCCGGAACCCGGGCGCGCCCGGGAACGGCGGGTCCAGGTTGACATCCACCAGCCGGGTCGCGGACGTGGGCTCCAGCGGGGTGTCGGCCCCGTCCCGGCGCAGCCAGGACTTCTCGCCGTCGGTGTGGAAGACCTCGCCGCTGAACGGGTCGGCCACCGCCGCCGCCCCGCCGCGCAGCGCCACATTGACGGCCACCAGCATGCTGCCGACGGCGTAGTTCAGCGTCCCGCACAGGGGGTCGACCAGCCACTGGCGTACCGCGCCGGTCGGGCCCTGCTGCCCGCTCTCCTCGCCGAGCACCGCGTCCTTGGGCCGGGCGGCGCGCAGGACGGCCAGGATCGCCTGCTCCGCCTCCACATCGGCGGCGGTGGCGAAGTCCCCGGCGCCCTTGTCGATACGGGCGAGCCGGCGGCCGTACCCGGCCCGCACCACCTCCGCGCCGGCCAGCGCCGCGGCCACGGCGATCCCGGAATCGTCAAGGCCCGCCCATGAGTTGATCATGCCGCGCAGCTTAGCCCGGCCGGGCCGGTCAGCGGACGGCGGCCTCCTGCCCGGTGGCCTGCTGCCCGGCGTCCGGCTGCGGCGGTGCCGGGTCGGCCGGCAGCGCGACCAGGGCGTAGAGCCCGGCCAGCAGGATGCAGCTGCCGGAGGCGGTGAAGACGGCGTCGATCCGGCCGAAGGTGATGCCCGCGATCCGGGTGTGCAGGCCCTGGAGCACGGTGCTGGCCAGCCAGCCGGCCACCACCACCGAGAGCATGGAGGCGAGTTGGATGGCCGGGTTGATCACCGCCATCACCCGCCCCAGGTACTCGGGTGGTGTCGCCGCCAGCAGCAGCGGGGAGACGGCGGTGTTGAGCATGGCCAGCGGGATGGAGATCGCGGTCAGCAGCAGCGCCCCGGACCAGAAGTGGGTCTGCCGGGCGTAGACCACCACCAGCAGCCCGACCAGCAGCAGCGTCAGCCACAGGGTGGTGCGGGCGCCGAGCCGCCGCACCACCGCTCCCGCGCCGAGCGCGCCGAGGACCGCGCCGACGCCGAAGGCCGTCTGCATGAAACCGTAGAGGTGCGGGTCGGCATGCAGGTTCCCGGTGACGAAGAAGACGTCGAGGGAGTTCATCGCCCCGGTGCCGCAGGCCGCGATCACGGCCAGGGCCAGCACCGTCACCAGCAGCCGGCTGCGCCCGAAGAAGCGCAGGCCGGACAGGAACTCGGCACGCAGGTCCGGCTGTTCGGCGGCGGAGCGAGGCTGCCGCCCGGCCAGTCGCAGGGAGCGGACGGCGAACCAGGAGAAGACATAGGACAGCGCGTTGAGCACCAGCGCCCACTGGAGCCCGGCGGTGAACAGCAGCGGCGCGGCGATCGGCGGGCCGATGATGGAGGCGGTCGCCATGGTCGCCTGGCCGAGGCCGGCCGCGCGGGCCCGGTCGGCCTCCCCGCTCACCACCTCGCCCAGTACCGCGAACCTGGCCGGGGAGAAGAACTGCCCGGTGGCGGTGACCACGAACACCAGCAGGTAGATCAGCGCGAGCCAGACCCCGGCCGGCAGCGCCGACACCGGCAGGAAGGACAGCACCGCCAGCACCCCCACCGCCGCCGCCGGACGACCTCGGTGCACAGCATGGTGCGCCGGTGGTCCCAGCGGTCGACGAACACCCCGGCCAGCGGGCCGACCAGCAGCACCGCCGCGCCGGTCGAGAGCATCACCCCGCTGACCGCCACCGGCGCCCAGGGACGGCCCCTGCCGAGGACGGTCGCCACCCACAGCACCAGGGTGGTGTCGAAGACGTAGTCGCCGACGGTCGACACCGCCTGCCCGTACCAGAGCCGGGCGTAGTCGCGGTTGATCAGGTACTTGCCGATGCGTCTTTCGATGCGCGCCGATATCACGCGGTTCCCCCGTTGCCCGTCCAGGTCAGCCTGCCGTTCGAGCGGGCAGACTAGCGCGCCCGCCGGGCGGACCTCGCAGCCCGGGCCGCCGGCCGGCCACAGGCGGGGGCCGACGTGCCGCCGACTTGCCGTCGACGCGGGTGGATCGGCCGCCCTGTCGGACCGGCGTACTAGGGTGGAAGCACGCCCGTCTCACCCGGAGGTCTGCAACTGATGGATCGTCAGCTCACTTTGATGGCTGTCCACGCCCATCCCGACGACGAGGTGCTGTCCACCGGCGGGGTGCTGGCCAGGGCCGCCGCCGAGGGCATCCGCACGGTGCTGGTGACCTGCACCGACGGGCAGCAGGGGACGGGCCCGGCGGCGTCAAGCCCGGCGAGCCCGGGCACGACGAGGCGGCGGTGCGCGAGCTGCGGCTGCGCGAACTGCGCGAGTCGGTGGCACTGCTGGGCATCTCCGACGTGGAGCTGCTCGGCTACCACGACTCCGGGATGGTCGGCTGGGCCGCCAACGAGCGCCCCGAGGCCTTCGCGAACATCCCGCTGGAGCAGTCCTCGGGGCGGCTGGCCGAGCTGCTGGAGCGCTACCGGCCGGATGTCGTGGTCACCTACGACGAGAACGGCAACTACGGCCACCCGGACCACATCCAGGCGAACCGGATCACCGAGGCGGCGATCGGGGCCACCGGGATCCCGGCGAAGTTCTACCACACCGCCATCCCCCGCTCGGCGGTCGCCGATCTGGTCGCCGGCCTGCGGGCCAGCGGCGCCGACACCGGCGAGTTCGACCCGCCCGCCGACTTCGGCACCCGGACGAGCTGGTCACCACCACGGTGGACGTCTCCCGCTACGTGGACCACAAGCGCAAGGCGCTGGAGGCCCACGCCAGCCAGGGCGACGGCATCTTCATGCTGCGGATGCCCGAGGAGGCCCAGCAGCGGATGTTCGGCCGGGAGTCCTTCGTCCGCAGGTTCAGCACCGTGCCCGCCCCGGCCCACGAGGACGACCTCTTCGCCGGGCTGCGCTGACCGGCGGCCCCGGCGGCCGGCGGCTCAGTCCCGCTCCGACGGGCCGGGGTCGGGGCGGGGCTCGCCGGGGCAAGCCGGGCGACCAGTTCGGTCAGCGCCTGGCAGGCCTGCTCGATCTTCAGATAGGTGCTCCGGCGCTCGGTGACCACCGCCGCCAGCAGCAGTGTGGTCAGCGCCGCCGCTCCGTTCAGCGCCTGCAGGGTGACCATGATCTCGACGGTGCTGCGCAGCGCGAACGGACCGGCGCTGTCGCTGGCCGCCGCGATCGCGATCACCGACACCAGCAGCACCCCGAGCACCGCGCCGACCAGCTGGAACCGCAGCGCCGACCAGATCAGCAGCGGGAAGACCAGGAACAGCAGGTCGAGCGTGGTGTGGGTGACCAGGGCGGTCACCACGCCGATGCCCAGCAGCACCACCACCGCCTCGGCCCACTGGAGCAGGTTGACCTCGGTCGGCAGCCGTACGGTCAGGCCCACCAGCAGCAGCGGCGCGACCACCAGCACCCCCATCGCGTCCCCGGCCCACCAGGACGACCAGCTGGCCCAGTACTCCCCCGCCTTCAGTGAGCCGTCCACGGCCAGGGTGGTGGTGCCCACGGTCGCGCTGATCAGCATCCCGCCCAGGGCGCCCAGGAAGACCAGCGCCACCCCGTCCCGCAGCCGGTCCAGGGCGATGTGGAAGTCCACCCGGCGCAGCAGCAGGCAGGAGCACAGGGGGCCAGGGTGCTCCCGGCCACGATCGCCACCGAGGCGGCCCTGAACGGCCCGATGGAGATGATCACCAGGAACTCCCCGAGCGCGATCCCCGGCCAGATCCGCAGGCCCAGGGTGAGCAGGGCGACCAGGGCGATGCCGGTGGGCGGCCAGAGCGGGGTGACCATGGCCCCCTCCAGCACCACCTGCCAGAGCAGGCCCAGCCGCCCGGCACCGAAGTAGGCGGCGGCGACGGCGAGGATCAGCAGGCCCGTGGTCGCCGGACGCCGGAGTCCCTCGTATCGCAGCACAGCAGCCATCAGACAACGATCGGCCGTGGACACCCGCCGTGACACGCGCGGCGGTGAGCATTTCAGTCACCCGGCCCGCCCGCGCCTCACTCCCCCGTTCCGGCCGGGGGACCATCGTGGCTGAGCACCAGCACCGCGGCGTCGTCGGCGTGGCCGGTGAGCTCGGCGACCTTGATCACTTCGGCGGCCAGCTCGCCGGGGTCGGCGCCGACCCCGGCCCGGACCACCCTGGCCACCTGTTCGAGACCGGCCTCGATCGGGAACGACGGGCCCTCCACCACGCCGTCGGTGAGCAGCACGAACGCCCCCTGCTGGGGCAGCCGGCGCCGGGTCACCGGATACTCCTGGTCGGGCAGGATGCCCAGCGGCACGCCGCCCGGGTCGTGCGCTATCCCGTAGCGGCCGTCGGCGGTGGCCCAGACCGCGGGCACATGGCCGGCCCGGGCGTCGGCCAGCTCCCAGGTCACCGGGTCGAAGCTGAGGAAGCTACAGGTCACGAAGAGCGGGGAGTCCATGGACAGCAGCAGGTCATTGGCGCGCCGCAGCACCTCGCCCGGGTCCGCGGCGGTCGCGGCCACCGCCCGCAGACCGATCCGGACCTGCCCCATGAAGGCGGCGGCCTCCACATCGTGCCCCTGGACGTCGCCGACCGAGAAGCCGAGCGCCCCGCCCGGCAGCGCGAACCCGTCGTACCAGTCGCCGCCGATTTCCAGGCCGTCGCGGCCGGGGCGTACCGGGCGGCGGTCCGCAGGCCGGGCAGCTGCGGCAGGGCGCCGGGGAGCAGCCCGCGCTGGAGGGCCTGGGCCAGCTCCACCCTGGCCCGCTGGAACTCGGCCCGCTCCAGGGCCTGCTCGGTCAGCCGTCCGAGCTGGCTCAGCAGGTCGTCGGCACTCGCGGGATGGCGTCGGGTCATCACCCTCCGATACAGGTCGAGATCCCTCGGCCGGCTCCGGGCCAGTTGCTGCCCGGCTTCGGCCCCAGGGGCTCTGCTGACGGCCCGCGGTGCCCGCCGTCGGGCCCGGGTCGCGCTGCTTTCGGCCCGCCCATCCTATTTCCGAGCGGTGCACCGCGCTTGGCGGGCGGCGCCCGGCAGTACGCGGGCCTGGTCCGGTACGGCGGGGCCGGGCTCCTCGGGCCCGACCTTGTGCGCTGAATTATACGACCGCAAACAGCCTTGCGCCCGGGCCCGGGCCGGTCGGCACATCCGATTCCGGCCAAACAAGTTCACTCCGGCGACATTCGACGGCGATCTGCCGTTCTCCGCCACCGATCATGGTCGATGCTGAACCGCACCCACGGCCGGGCAGCGGCCCGGCCGCACCGCCGGACGCGACGGCCGGGCCCCGGCGGCTTCCGGCGACCCGCACCAGAACACGCTGAGAGGAACCGCAGATGACCAACCCCTTCGAGGACGCCGACGGCACCTACCTGGTGCTGGTGAACGACGAGAACCAGCACTCGCTGTGGCCCTCCTTCGTCGAGGTCCCCGCGGGCTGGACGGTCGCGCACGGCCCCGACGCCCGCCAGGCCTGCCTGGACTACGTCGAGACCAACTGGACCGACATGCGCCCCGCCAGCCTGATCCGGGCGATGGCCGAGGCCGAGGCCGAGTGACCCGGCGGCAGTGAGCGAGCCAGGCCCCGGACCACGCTGCCCGGGGCCTGCGCGTTTCCGCCCGCACCGCCCTGCTCTGCCGCCGCCGTCACTGACGGCGATACAGTTTCCGGCACCGACACCCGAACCCGAAGGCCACCACCATGCCGTCGAGCCAGCCCAGCACGCCCTTCGTCCCGGAGGACCGGGCCGCCTGGGTGCGTTCACCCGCGCCGAGGCCCGCCGCCCGGCTGCGTCTGATCTGCTTCCACCCCGCCGGGGCGGCCCCACCATGTTCCGGGGCTGGCCGGCCGCGCTGCCCGCCGACATCGAGGTGCTCACGGTGCAGCTGCCGGGGCGCGAGGTCCGGATAGCGGAGACCCCGCTGACCGACTACCGGGAGGCGGTGACCCGGTGCTTCACCGCGCTGCGTCCGCTGCTGGACCGGCCCTACGCGCTGTTCGGCCACAGCATGGGCGCCCTGCTGGCCTACGGGGTGGCGGTGACGGCGCGCCGGATGTACGCCCCCTCGCCGCAGCGGCTGCTGGTCAGCGGCTGCGCCGGGCCCGGCAGCCGGCCGGACCGCCCGGCCCGCGGGCAGTGGTCGGACGCCGAGCTCGTCGAGGACCTGCGCGAGCTGGGCGGCACCCCGGAGGGGTGCTCACCGACGCCTCGCTGCTGGACCTGATCCTGCCGACGCTGCGCGCCGACTACGCGGTCTGCGAGTCGTTCGTCCCGTGGGCGGACGGGCTGCTGGACTGCCCGGTGTCGGTGTTCGGCGGCACCGAGGACAAGGTCAGCACCGACCAGTTGCAGGCGTGGTCCGGCACCACCCAGGCCGCCGCGTCCTGGCGTACCTTCCCGGGCGGCCACTTCTTCCTGACCGGCGAGTCGGCCCCGGCCGTGCTCGGCGCGGTGTCCGAAGCCCTCGCCGCCCCCGCCGAGGCCCCGTACCGGGGGTACGGGGCCTCGGGAAGGAGTCCAGAGCCGGGCCCGGTAGCAGGTCGCCGCCCGGGCCGGGCCACCCCGGCCCAGGCCACCGGCCCCGGCCGGATCAGCGGCCGCGCCGGACGCCGGCGCCGGCCGGCTCGGGCTCGGGCTGCCGGCGCGCGATCGGGTTGCCCAGCCAGCGGCTCCCGGCCGGGACCGTCTCGCCGCGCATCACCAGCGAGGAGGGGCCGACCACCGCGCCCTCGCCCAGGGTCGAGCCCAGCAGCACGATCGAGTGCGGGCCCATGGTCGCGCCCGGGCCCAGCTCGATGGTGTCCATCCGCATCAGCCGGTCGTGGAACAGGTGCGTCTGCACCACCACGCCCCGGTTGACGGTCGCGCCAGGGCCCAGCCGGACCAGGTCGGTCTCCGGCAGCCAGTGGCTCTCGCACCACACCCCGCGGCCGATCCGCGCGCCCAGGCTGCGCAGCCAGAGGTTGAGGAACGGCGTGCCGATCAGCGAGCTGCCGAGCCAGGGCATGGCGAGCTCCTCGACAAAGGTGTCGAACAGCTCGTTGCGCCAGACGAAGGAGCTCCACAGCGGCTGCTGCCCCGGCCGGAACCGGCCCATCAGCAGCCATTTGGCCACCGTCGTCAGCAGGCAGGCGGCCACTCCGCAGGCGATCAGGATCCCGCCGGCGACGACCACGCACACCCGCAGCCCGTACCAGTCGCGGGAGGCCTGGAGGGCCATCACCGCCAGGTCGCCGATCAGCACGGTGAGGACCACCGGCAGCAGCCGGCACAGCTCCACCGCTCCCGGGCCAGCACCAGCCGGCGCGGCGGGTCGTAGGTGCGGGCCGACTCCCCGGCCTCGGCCGTCCGCTGGACCGGGAAGGCGGGCCGGCCGAGCCAGGAGCCGGGGGCGGCGGGCCGCGGCGGGGCGTCCGAGAGCACGCCGACCAGCGAGTCGTCGGCCAGGCCCCGGCCGGGGCCGACGATGCCGGAGTTGCCGACGAAGGAGCGCTTGCCGACCTCGGCCGTGCCCACCCGCAGCCAGCCGCCGCGCACCTCGAACGGCGCCAGCAGCGTGTCGTCGGCGAGGAAGGCGTGGTCGTCGACCTCGATCAGTCCGGGCAGTGCCAGCACCGTGGACGCCTCCACCCGCCGCCCGACCCGCGCGCCGAGCAGCCGCAGCCACCACGGCGTCAGCAGGCTGGCGTACAGCGGGAACAGGGTCACCCGGGCGCTGCCCATCAGCTGGTGCACCAGCCAGACGGCCCAGGCCACCCGGCCGTGCGCGGGGTGCAGCCCCGGCTTGACCGCCCGCGAGGCCAGCCGGACCACGGCGGCCAGCAGCAGCGCGTACAGGGCCGCGGTGACCAGGGTCATCGGCGCGGAGACGGTGAGGATCTGCACGAACACCCGGCCGTAGCTGGGCGAGTGGCCGATCAGCTGGTAGAGCACCAGCAGCGCCGGGGCCGCCGCCAGCAGCGGCAGCAGCGGGAGCAACGGAAGGGTGACCGCGTACGCCAGGTTCCAGCGCCGGGAGCGGTGGTGGCGCGGCTCGGGCCACTCCTGCGCCGCCGGGGCCTGGTCCGGCCGGGCCGGGCTGCCGTGCCAGCGCTGGTGTGCCGGGACCCGGCCGGTCACGCAGCTGCCGGGGGCGATCTCGGCGCCGACGCCGATCTCCGCGCCGGGCATCAGCATGCTGCGGGTGCCGACCCGGGCGCCGGGGCCGATCCGGATGCTGCCCAGGTGCAGCAGGTCCCCGTCCAGCCACCAGCCGGCGGCGTCCACCTCGGGCTCCACCGAGCAGCCGTCGCCGAACACGGCCATCCCGGTGACCGGGGCATGGTGTGCAGGTCGACGTCCGCCCCGACCCGGCAGCCCAGCAGCCGGGCGTAGCGGCGGGCCATCGGGGTGCCGACCACCGAGGCGATGTTGAAGGTGGCGACCAGCCGCTCGGCGGTCCACAGCCGCAGGTGCGCGGTCCCGCCCCGGGGTGGGCGCCGGGGCGCAGCCCGGCGGTGAGCAGGCGGGCGCCGAGGGCGCCGACCAGGGTCCGGCCGAAGGCGCTGGCCAGCAGCAGCCAGCCGGCGCCGATCAGCCACCAGGAGGTGTGCGGGGCCCAGGGCAGCGGGCCGATCAGGTCGTCGATGGCGGCCAGGCCCAGTACCCAGCGCAGCCCGCCGACGAGGTACAGCACGCCCAGCACCAGCGCCTGATAGAACCCGACATGGCGGGGCGTGGGCCGGACCTCGCGGTGCTCGTCGGCCTGGTCCGCGCCGCCGTCCAGGTGGTCGGCGAGGTCGAGCAGCCGGGGCTGGTGGTAGAGGTCGGCGACGGAGGCGCCGGGGTGGCGTTCGCGCAGCACCGACACCAGCCGGGCGGCGGTGAGGCTGCTGCCGCCGAGCGCGAAGAAGTCGCTGTCCGGTCCGACCGGGACCCCGAGCAGGTCCTGCCACTTCCCGGCGAGCCAGCCGGCGGTGCCGGTGAGTGCGGCCGCGTCGGCGGCGGGGGCGTCCAGGCCGGTCAGCGGCCAGGGCAGCGCCTTGCGGTCGACCTTGCCGGAGGTGCGGGTGGGCAGGTCGGCGACCTGCGCCAGCACCGGGACCAGCGCGGCGGGAAGCCTTTCCAGCAGTGTGGTGCGCGCGGCGGCCAGGTCCGGGGCGGCCTTCGGGTCCGCCGGCACCAGATAGCCGACCAGCAGCTGCCCGCCGGCTGCGGTGTCCTTGACGGCCGCGGCTGCGGCCCGCACCCCGGGCAGGGCCTGGAGCGCGGCGTCGATCTCGCCGAGTTCGATCCGGCGTCCGCCGAGCTTGATCTGCTCGTCGGCGCGGCCGACGAAGACCAGTCCCTCGGGGTCGGCCCGGACCAGGTCGCCGCTGCGGTAGACCCGGCGGCCCGGCAGCGCGGGGTGCGGCGGGAACTTCTCGGCGTCCTTGGCCGGGTCCAGGTAGCGGGCGGTGCCGACACCGCCGATCAGCAGTTCGCCGGTCCCGCCCCAGGCGACCGGTTCGCCCCGCTGGTCGACGACGGCGATCTCCCAGCCGTCCAGCGGCGCGCCGATGCGCACCGGCTCCCCGGCCCGCATCAGCGAGGCGCAGGCCACCACCGTGGCCTCGGTCGGACCGTAGGTGTTCCAGAACTCGCGGCCGGGGGCGTCCAGCCGCTCGACCAGCTCCGCCGGGCAGGCCTCGCCGCCGACGATCAGCAGCCGCACCTGGTCCAGGGCCTCGGCCGGCCACAGCGTGAGCAGGGTGGGGACGGTGGAGATCACGGTGACGCCCCGCTCGACCAGCCAGGGGGCCAGGTCGGTGCCGGCCTTGACCAGCGCGCGCGGCGCCGGGACCAGGCAGGCCGCGTGCCGCCAGGCCAGCCACATCTCCTCGCAGGAGGCGTCGAAGGCCACCGAGAGCCCGGCCAGCACCCGGTCACCGGGCCCCAGCGGGGCACTCGGCAGGAACAGCCTGGCCTCGGCGTCGACGAAGGCGGCGGCCGAGCGGTGGCTGACCGCCACGCCCTTGGGCCGGCCGGTGGTCCCCGAGGTGAAGATGATCCAGGCGTCGTCGTCGGGGGCGGGCGCGGTCGGCTCGCCTCCCCCGGGTATGTGCCCGGGCGCGATCCCGCCGCCCGCGCCGACCACGGCGCAGACCCCGGCGTCCTGCCAGATCATCGCGGCCCGCTCGTCGGGGTCGTCCACGTCGACCGGCACATAGGCGGCGCCGACCCGCAGCACGGCCAGGATCGCGATGTAGAGGTCGGCCGTGCCGGAGGGCACCCGGACCCCCACCCGGTCACCGCGGCCCACCCCGTGGCCGGCCAGGGCGGACGCCATCCGCTCGACCGCCGCCCGCAGCCCCTGGTAGTCGAGCACGACTCCGTCGGCGTCCAGGGCCAGTGCGTTCGGCGCGTGCCGGACGGAGGCGTCCAGGATGTCGAGCAGGGTCCGGGGCGGAGCGGGGGCCCGCACCGGCCAGATCGCGCCGGCCGCCCGGGCGGGCAGGTCCTGACCGGGCGCCGGAGCGGGGTAGTGAGGGAAAGTCATCTGCTCTTTCGTCCGGTTCGCTGAAAATGTGCGCTGCCCAGGTGTCCGCTGTCGGCACCCGAAGCCTGTGCATCATCCTGCACTACGGGTGTGAGCAGGTAAGATCCAGGTGAACGGAGAACGGGTCCGGCAAGGAGTTCGTCTCCCAACTCACACCGGAAAGCCCGCCTTCGATCGACCGCGGACACCTCGGAATGAGATTCAGGGCACAGTCAGGGAAGGGCCGTCGGCGGCCGGCCCGGGCGCGGCGGACGGCGGAGCGGGGCGCCCGCGCGGCCCTTGACTTCTCCAGGGTGAGGACCCAGCTTCTTATCTGACGACTCGTCAGCTGCGCTTGCCCGGTGGGCCGGGGCGCGGCCGGGGCCGACCGGCACCCCGTCGGCGGCCGGACGCCCGGAGGCTTGGAAGCAATGGACCGGACCAGTCAGGACCCAGGGGCCGGCCACGGCCCCGCCGTATTCGTCTCCCGCCGCGCGCTGCTCGGCGGCGCCGCGGGCGCACTGGCGCTCGGCGCCCTGGGCTGGACGCCGCTCGGCCGGATCCCGGCCGCCGACGCGGCCACCACCCTCGCCGCGCCGCCCGTTCCCCGCGGGCATACCGCTGTTCCAGCAGACCTTCCAGAACTGGTCCGAGGAAGTGACCGTGGACGGGGTGTGGACCTGCACCCCGGGCAGCCCCGAGGACGTGGTCACCCTCGCCAACTGGGCCTGCGCGCAAGGCTGGCGGCTGCGGCCGCTGGGCGGCGGCTACAGCTGGTCTCCGGTGGTGCTGGACCCGGCGACCCCGCCCCAGGTGGTGCTGGTGGACACCGGCGCGCTGACCGCGGTCAGCGTCGCCGCCGGCCCGCCCGCCTCGGTCACCGCGCAGCCGGGGATCACCATGGACGCCCTGCTGGCCGTCCTCAAAGGCGCCGGCTACGGGCTCACCGCCTTCCCGGTTCTGGGCTACGCCACCCTCGGCGGGGTGCTCGCCACCGGCGGCCGGGGCACCGGGGTCCCCGCCGCCGGGGAGACCCCGCCGCCGGCCACACCTACGGCTCGGTCGGCAATCTGGTCGTCAGCATCACCGCCGTGGCCTGGGACGCCTCCTCCTCCGCCTACACCCTGCAGACCTTCCAACGGAGCGATCCGCGGATCCAGGCGCTGATCACCAACCTCGGGCGGTCCTTCGTGACCGAAGTCACCCTGCGCGTCGGACCGGACCAGCGGCTGCGCGCGCAGAGCTGGTTCGACGTGCCCGCCAGTACCATCTACGCCCCGCCGGCCGAGGCCGGCCCGCAGTCGCTCGCGAGCTATGTGCAGGACTCCGGGCGGGTGGTGTGCATCTGGTTCCCCTTCACCACCTCGCCCTGGCTGCGGGTGTTCACCCCCACCCCGAGCCAGCCGTGGACCAGCCGGGCGGTGAACAGCCCCTACAACTACCCCTTCAACGACATCGTCCCGCAGAGCGTCTCCGACCTGCTCTCGCAGATCATCGCCGGGGACGCCGCGGCCACCCCCGACTTCACCGCCGCGCAGATGGACGCGATCAGCGCCGGGCTGATCGCCACCGACAGCTGGGACCTGTGGGGCTGGTCCAGCGACATGCTGGCCTATGTCCGGCCGACCACCCTGCGGATCACCTCCACCTGCTGGAACGTGATCACCAGCCGGGCCAGTGTGCAGAGCGTGGTCAGCGACTTCTTCGCGGCCTACACCGCGCAGCTGGACGCCTACCAGGCCCAGGGGCTCTACCCGATGAACGGCCCGCTGGAGATCCGGGTCACCGGCCTGGACCAGGCCGCCGACTGCCAGGTCCCCGGCGCCCTCGGAGCCCAGCTCTCGCCGCTGCGCACCCGCCCGGACCACCCGGAGTGGGACACCGCCGTCTGGTTCGACATGACCACCATCCCGATCACCCCGGGCGCGCACGCCTTCGCCGCCGGGATGGAGCAGTGGATCCGCGACACCTTCACCGGCTCCTACGGCGCGGTGCACGCCGAGTGGTCCAAGGAGTGGGCCAACACCGCGGCCGGGGCCTGGACCGACAGCGCCGTCATCGGCACCGCCATACCGGACTCCTACCGGGCCGGGCAGGCCGTCGGCGACAACTGGGACACCGCGGTGGCGACGCTGCACGCGCTGGACCCGGCCGGGGTCTTCAGCAGCGACTTCCTCGACAACCTGCTCGGCTGACCCGCTGGGCCCGCCTCAGCCCCGGCCCAGCAGCGGCATCGCCGTCGCCATCACCGTCAGGAAGGGGATGTTGGCCTCCAGCGGCAGCGAGGCCATATGGACCACGGTGCGGGCCACGTCGCGCACGTCCATGGTGGGCTCGGCCGCGGTACGCCCGTCGGCCTGGACGATCCCGGCGGCCATCCGCCCGGTCATCTCGGTGGCGGCGTTGCCGATGTCGATCTGGCCGCAGGCGACCTGGTGCCGGCGGCCCTCCAGCGCGAGCGACTTGGTCAGCCCGGTCACCGCGTGCTTGGTGGCGGTGTAGGCGATGCTGTCGGGCCGCGGGGACCGCGCGGCCACCGAGCCGTTGTTGACGGATCCGCCCGCCCTGCGGCCGCTGCTCGCTCATCAGCCGGTAGGCGCCCTGCGCGCAGAGGAACATGCCCGTGAGGTTGGTGTCCACCACCGTACGCCACTGCTCGTAGGTCACCTGCTCCACCGGCGCGGCCGGGGCGCTCACCCCGGCGTTGTTGAACAGCAGGTCGAGCCGGCCGAAGCGCTCGCGGACGGCGGCGAACAGCGCGTCCACCGACTCCGGACTGGTGACATCCGTCGGCACCACCAGCACCGCGCCGGCGTCGGCGGCGGCCGCGGTCTCCCCAGCGCCTCGCCCGGCGTCCGGCCAGCGCCACCGCCCAGCCCGCCTCCAGCAGGGCCCGGGCCGTGTACCGGCCGATCCCCGAACCCGCCCCGGTCACCACCGCGACACCCGTGAAGCCACTCATGGCCGCGATCCTAGGCCGACCCGGCCGCCGCCCCGGGTAGCGTCTCGGCCAGTGGACCCGGTTAAACTGAACGTCACGTTCAATTGATGTCCGGTTTCGGGTGAATCGCACAGACCGTCCGGGCAGCGGCGGCCACCCGGGCGGACCGATCGGAGGCGGGCCGGTGCAGGCGGTGGACCACGCGCGGGAACCGGAGGACGGGCAGCCGCCCGCCCGCTCCGGGCGGCCGCGCAGCGAGGCCCGGCGGACGGCGATCCTGGCCGCGGCCGGGGACCTGATGATCGAGGGCGGGCTGCGGGCCGCGACCATGGAGGCGATCGCGGCCAGGGCCGGGGTGGCAAGGCCACCGTCTACAAGTGGTGGCCCTCGCGCGGGGCGGTCGCCCTGGAGGGGTTCATGCTCCGGGCCGCCGACTCCTGGTCGCTGCCCGAGGACGCCCCGGCCCCGAGGCGCTGCGGATCATCCTGGCCGCGGCGGTGCGGCTGTTCCGGGAGGAGCCGGGCGGCCCGCTGATGCGCGCCCTGGCCGCCGACGCCCAGTCGGATCCGGAGATCGCCCGGGCGCTGCGCGAGCAGTGGCTCGCCCCGCGCCGGGCGGTGACCGCCGAGGTGCTGCGCCGCGGTGTCGAGCGCGGCGAACTGCGCCCGGGGCTGGACCCGGCCGTCACCATCGACCTGCTGTTCGCGCCGGTCTACTACCGGCTGCTGTTCACCCACGAGCCGCTGGACGAGGCCTTTGCGGACCGGCTGCTGGAGCAGGCGCTCGCGGGGATCGCGGCACCCGGGAATAGCCAGGGCCAGGTGCGTGCTGATAGCGAACGGACCGTTCAGTAATTGGTCCCGGCTCGGTATCCGCCCCTCACCACGGAGCACCCGATGACAACGCGTCCTGTATCCGCCGCCCCGGCACAGGCCGGCGGACCGCCCGCCGGGCCGGAACTCTCCCCGCGCTCGCTACGGCTGGTCACGGTGACCCTGGCATTCGCCTGCGGCGCCAGCGTGGCCAACCTCTACTACGCCCAGCCGCTGCTCAGCCTCATCGGCCGCGACTTCCATGTGGGCCAGGGCACGGCCACGGTGGTGGTGACCGCGACCCAGATCGGCTACGCCCTGGGGCTGGCCCTGCTGCTGCCGCTGGGCGACCTGCTGGAGAACCGGCGGCTGGCCTCGCGGCACCCTGCTGCTGACCGCGACCGCGCTGGCCCTGGCGGCGCTGGCCCCGGTTTCTGGATCTTCCTGGCGGTCTCCGCCCTGGTCGGGGTGTTCTCGGTGGTCACCCAGATACTTGTCCGCTGGCGGCCAGCCTGGCGCCGCCGCAGTCGCGCGCAAGGCGGTCGGCCAGGTCACCAGCGGGCTGCTGCTGGGCATCATGCTGGCCCGTTCCGCCTCCAGCTTCACCGCCGCGGTCTGGGGCTGGCGCAGCATCTACGCGGTCTCCGCGGTCGTGATGCTGCTGACCTCGCTGGCGCTGTACCGGATGCTGCCGGTGCGTCAGCCCTCGCACAGCGCCGGGTACCGCGCACTGCTGGGCTCGGTGCTGCGGCTGGCCCGCACCGAACGCCTGCTGCGGCAGCGGGCGCTGGCCCAGGCCTGCATGTTCGGGGCCTTCACCGCCTTCTGGACCGCGATCTCCTACGAGCTGACCGGCCGGCACCATCTGTCGCAGACCTCGGTCGCCGTCTTCGCCCTGGTCGGGCCGCCGGAGCAGCGGCCGCCCGGTCGCCGGACGGCTCGGGGACGCCGGTCACGGCGCGGCGGTACGGCTGGGGCGGCCGTGCTCGGCCTGCTGTCGATGGTGCTGGCCGGGCTCGCCGCGGCGAACCTCTACGCGCTGGCGCTGGCCGCGGTGCTGATGGACTTCGCCGTGCAGAGCAACGGCGTGCTCAGCCAGCGGGACATCTACGCTCTGCACCCGGACGCCCGGGCCCGGCTCAACTCCGTCTACATGACCAGCGTCTTCCTCGGCGCGCGGCGTCGGCGGCCACCGGCCCGGTGCTCACCGCCTGGGGCTGGAGCGGGGTCACCGTGATGGCGGCCGGGCTGTTCGGCCTGGGCCTGCTGGTCCGGCTCTCGGAGCGGCCGGGCGCGGCCGCCGGGCGCACCGCCCGGCAGCTGTGAGCACCGGGGCGGACAGGTTTCACCGGGCGTAGTCGTCGACCATCGCGGCCGCCAGCCGCAGGTGCGGCACCGCCTCGGCGGAGCGGTTCTGCCGCTCCAGGGTGCGGCCGAGCATCAGGTGCGCATACGCCTCGACCGGCTCGCGCTCCAGTACCCGCCGCAGCTCGGCCTCGGCCCGGCCGAGCTGGGCCGAGTGGTAGTAGGAGCGGGCCAGCAGCATCCGGGCGGCGGTGTTGGCCGGCTCCGCCTCGACGACCGGCAGCAGGATCAGCGCGGCGTCGCTGTATGCCTTGGAGTCGAAGAACAGCTGGGCGCGGGTGTACTCCTGGGCGAGGGTGCGGGTGGTCATGCGGCCTCTCCTCTCGGCGCTGCGGTCCGCTTCGGCGTGCCGGCAGTCGGCAGTCGGCAGTCGGCAGTCGGCAGTCGGCAGTCGGCGGACAAACCGCACAACAGCGGCACAGCGGAACCCATTCCCGGGCCCGCGCCGGGGGCCGCGGCTCAGCGATGGCGGCCCGCTCAGCGATGGCGGCCCGCTCACCAGTAGCGGTCCTCGATCATCGCCTCCAGCGCCTCCCGGTGCAGGATCAGCCGGTCCGCGCCGTCCGGCGGGGCGCTCTCGCCGAAGTGGATCTGCCGGTAGCCGATCCTGAGCATCACCACCGCGTGCCGCAGCGCCGCATACAGGGTGTAGAAGTCCAGGTCGCCGGTGGTGTGGCCGCTGACTCCGGGCGTAGTGCTCGGCGACCCGGCCGCGCTCCAGGAAGTCCGGCAGGCCGGGCAGGCCCGAGGCCCGGGTCAGGTCCTGGAAGAAGCAGTGCAGGAAGACCAGCCAGCCCAGGTCCAGCTCCCGGGGTCCGACCGAGGCCATCTCCCAGTCCAGCACCGCGGCCGGGGCGAAGCCCTGGTAGACGATATTGCCGATGCGCGCGTCACCCCAGCTGAGCACCGGGGCACCCTCCGGCCTGGGCCAGAGCTGCTCCAGCCGGGTGAACCCCCGCTCGATCAGCGGTGACCGCGGACGTCCCGCCACCACCCACTCGTAGTAGGCCCGCTGCCCGGCGACATGGGCCCGCAGCGGGGAAGGACCGGGTACGGCCAGGAACCCCGCCCCGCTCGCGGGGGTGAGCCGGTGCAGTTCGGCCAGCACCTCCACCGTGGCCCGCTCCATGCCCGCGCTCGGCGCCGCTGGCGTCGAACAGCCAGTTGCCGCCATAGGTGTAGGGCATCAGATCCGGCGGCACCCGCCCCTCCACCCGCTCCATCACAAACCCGGCCGCGCCCAGCGGGCGGGGGTCGGTCTCCAGCCGCAGCACCCGGGGCACCGGCACCCTGGTCCGCTCGGCGACCAGTCGCATCACCCGGTACTGGCGCTCCATGTCGTACTCGGGGAAGACCGCGTAGGCGTTGGGGTCGGCGGCCAGCCGCAGCACGCGCGCCGCACCCCGCCGTCACGGCGGTACAGGTCGAACAGCACGGTCTCGCTGGACATGCCGTTGCCCGAGGGCACGACCAGGTTGCCGACGGTCGCCCCCGGCTGCCAGCGGTCCACCCAGCCGGCCAGCCTCCGTTCCAGCTCGGCGGGGTCGCGGGTGCTTGTGCGCGGCCTGGGTGAGGTGGTCATCTCGCGCTCCTTCACGGCATAATGACGGATCGTCATATTTCAGAGGCGCACGCCCCGGGATCAGCCGGCGACCGAGCCGAAGCCGGCGAAGCCGCTGGGGTCGTGCCGCCCGAAGCTGCCGTGCTCGAAGATCCCGTGGCCGACCTCGCCGTCCAGGGTGAACCGGGCGGCGTAGTCGGTGACCCCGTATCCGGCCAGGCCCAGGTCGGCCGGATCGCCGAGGTCGTACACCCGCCGGTCGGTCCAGTCCCGGCCGCGCCCAGGTGCCGTGCTGCCAGTCCTGGGCGGGCGGATAGCCCGCACCGACGGCCAGCGGACTGCCGGTGAGCATCCGCGCGTGCAGTTCGACCGGCTTGCGCGCCGGGTCGGTGAGATGCAGCACGGCCGACTCCGGGGTGCGGCTGCCGGGCCGGTAGCAGATGTCGGCGTAGGGCCAGCCGAGCTGCTGGTCCGGCCGGCCGGCGGCCTCCGGGTGGACCAGCACCGCGTCACTGAGGCTGCGGTAGCCGTCGGCGTCCTCCTGGAGCACCACCATCAGGAAGCGGTCCCGGAACCGCACCGGGCACCAGATCCAGTGGAAGCCCTCCGGGCGCTGTTCCTCGGCGGCGCGGCCCGGCTGCTCGCCGGGGATCGGCCGGACGCCCCAGCTGCGGTCGCGGGTCGCCGTCCAGCCGTCGGCGCCGACCCGGTGCTCGGTACCCCCGACCCGGATCACCCCGCTGGGCGCACCGGCCTGGACGAAGCGGCGCCCTCCAGGGTGAGCCGGTCGCCGGTGCGACCGAGGTGGTGCGGCTCCCAGACCGGGGGGAACTCGGCCTGCCAGGTCAGGTCGAAGGACAGGCCCAGCGGGTCGGCCGGGTCGGCCTCGCAGACCAGCCGCAGGGTGCGCAGCGGCTGCCGCACCTCGATCCGCAGCGGGCCGACCTCCAGCCTGGTGCGGTCCTCCCCCAGCACGTCGGACGCCCGAACCGCGTGCAGCCGCTCGCCGGTCCGTAGCGTGGCGAAGGCGTCCATGACGCCGGTGTTGGGATAGACCCCGAGCCCGGCTATCAGCAGCGCCGCCCCCTCGTGGTCGAACACCTGGAAGATGCAGCGGTCGTAGGCATTGCGGTCGCCGGTGGCGACGTACCGCATGGACAGCGGCACCTGGTGCACGGGGTACTCGTCGAGCGGGACCGGGCGCGGTGACTGCACGGACATGGCGGCGGCCTCCCTGTGGGTCAGCGGATTCTGACGGTACGTCAGAATCCGACGGGGAGGCCATAGCCGTGCACCACGCAGCCCCCGCACCCACTCGGCGCCGGTCGTTTGAGCGAGGGCGGCGAGTATGCCAGAGTAAAGACACGCTTAGTGAGCGAATGGAAACATGAGGTGATGAGCCGTGGCCACAAGCGCCCCGCAGGACCCGCACGCCCGGGTCCTCATGCTGGACGAGGTGACCGCCAGAACCGCCTTCATCAAGTGCATGGGCCGCACCTACACCGCGACCGCGCTGGGTGACGGCCGGGTCGCGCTGGCCGACGCCACCGACATCACCCGACCGCTCGCCCTGGGCACCGCCCGCCGGGTCGACGGCGACCAGTGGGACGTGCACACCGCCGAAGGCTCCGCGCTGCTGCGCACCGGGGACCTGCTCCCGGCGCTGTCCGCGCTGCGCGAGGCCGCCCGGCCGAGCCGGGGCCAGCTCGACGGGCACCCGGCCGGCGGGCACCCGCCGGCCCGACGGCGCCAGCCGACGCCCCCGTAGCGCCCCCGTAGCCGACCCGCGCCGGCCCACGCGGCACGGCCGCCACTCAGGCGAGCGCCTCGCGTTCGGCCTCACCGCCGTGCTCGTCCAGATGCCAGTGCAGGTCGCGGATGCCGGGCTCCAGCGACAGCCGGGCGATGACCTGCTCCAGCGCCCGGGTCGCGTCCCCGGTGACCGCGACCGCGGCGCGGACGCTGGTGGAGTCGGGCTCCTCCCGGCGGGCCCGCAGGCCGGTCGGGGTGAGCGCGGATCCGGCCAGGGCCTGGAGCAGGAGCGCACGGATGTGTGCCTCGCTGCGGCGGTCGCAGACCAGGTGCAGGGTGGCCCGCACGCCCTCGGTGTCCGGGTCGTCCTGGGGGACCCGGTCGATCAGCCGTCCGGCCGGGCGCAGCACCAGATGGATCGCCAGCACCGCACCGGTGCCGAGCCAGGCGAAGAGCAGTTCACCGGAGGCCGCCATCACCCCGGCGGCCGCGGAGCACCAGAGGGTGGCGGCGGTGTTCAGGCCGCGCACCGAGGCGCCGTCGCGCAGGATCACGCCGCCGCCGAGGAAGCCGATGCCCGAGACCACATAGGAGGCCACCCGGGTCGGGCTGGAGACGTCGTGGACGGCCACGCTGTACAGAACGAAGAGGGTCGCGCCCGCCGCGACCAGGGCGTTGGTGCGCAGTCCGGCCATCCGCGCGCGCCACTGACGCTCGACGCCGATCACGGCGCCGCAGCCGACGCCGGTACCGAGCCGGGCCAGGAAGTCCAGGGTGCTCAGGGTGTGCATGTCGGCACCTTCTCCCGTGGTGGTGTCCACCCGGGGGACGGACGGTGGCCGTCCGTCCCCCGGGCCGGGTCGGTCTCAGTGGCTTATGGCGACCTGGACCAACTTGATGATGACCAGAACCAGGGCCACGAACAGGTAGCCGCGCAGGGCGCTCATGCCGATCTTGCGGCCGGTGGCCATCACCGGGCGGGTCAGCGTCTCCAGCGGGGGCATCCGCCAGTCGTCGCGGCCGGTGCGGTCCACCGGGTCCTCCTTGGTGGCGGTGCGGCGGCGGGTGAAGGCGTAGCCGGCGGCGAGCACCCCGGCGACCCCGCAGACGGCCATGATGTCCAGGATCGCGCCAGCGGTGATGTCCGGGAACAGCACCGAGGCGGTGAGGATGATGGACAGGCTGACCAGCACACCGACCACGGCAGCGGTGAAGGCGTTGGTCTTGGGACCGTTGACCCACGGGCCGAGGACCTCACGGTCGTTGCACAGGAGCAGCAGGAAGACCGAGGCGGACGGCAGCAGCACGCCGGCCAGGGTCTGCACGCCCTCGGTCAGCAGGCCCAGCGGGGAGCCGGGGATCAGCACGATCCCGGCCGCCAGCGCGACCAGCCCGGCGTAGACCGCGTAGAAGCCCTTGGCTCCGCCGACCCCGCGGTGCAGCGAGTGCTTGATGCCGAAGACGTCGCCGATGGCGTAGGCGGTGGACAGCGAGACCGCGAAGGCGCCGATGATGGAGGCGTCCAGCAGGGCGATGGCGAACAGCACCCCGGCCACCTTGCCGGCGTGGGCGGCGATCCCGGAGGCCAGACCGGCGGCGTCGGTGAAGTTGCCGAAGTCCTTGGTACCGGCGAAGGCCGCGGCGCTGGCGCCCATCAGTGCGGCGCCGCCGATGACCACGATCACGATGCCGATCCACAGGTCGGCCTTCTCGTACTTCATGAAGCGCGGGGTGATCCGCTTGTCGATCACGTACGACTGCTGGAAGAACAGCTGCCAGGGCGCGACCGTGGTGCCGACGATGCCGATGATCAGCAGCATCACCGTGGACAGCTGGCCGGAGCCGCCGGGCATGTCGGGCACCACGAAGTCGTGCGCCATCTGCGAGGCGGCCGGGTGGACCATGAAGTAGATCGGCACCAGCAGCAGCGACCCGATGCACAGGGCGACCGCGATCCGCTCGAAGCGCTGGAAGGAGCCGGTGAACCCGGACGCGATGATGATCGCGGCGGCCAGCACCACCGCGGCCACCTTGGGCAGCCCCAGGTACCCGGAGGCCAGGGTGATCCCGATGAACTCGGTGACCAGCGTCAGCGCGTTCAGCAGGAACAGGTCGATGACCGAGAAGGCGCCCCAGAACTTGCCGAAGCGCTCCAGGATCAGCCGGGCGTGGCCGACTCCGGTGACGGCGCCCAGGCGCAGCACCATCTCCTGGTTGATGTAGAGCACGGGTACCAGCAGCAGCAGCGTCCACAGCAGGTGGGTGCCGTAGTTCTGGCCGGCCTGGCCGTAGGTGGCGAAGGCGCCGGCGTCGTTGTCGCCGACCATGACGATCAGGCCCGGGCCGACGATCGCCAGCAGCGTCTTGAGCTTGGCGGACAGCCCCGGCGCTCGCCGTGGTCGCCCAGCTTGATGGTGCCCAGAGCACCTTTGATGTCGCCGATGTGGGCGTCGTCCAGGACCGCGGTGCGCGTGTCGCGGGTCTCGATGGTGGTGGTCATGATGATTTCCCTCCCGGCCCCACCTAGGGGGGCTTGGTGATGAGGGCATGCAGCAGCCATCCGCCCTGCGGCGAAAAAACGGCGCAGGAAGGAGACACCCCGGCCAGGGGTGTGTCAGATAGGCAGGTGGTTACCGCATGCCGAGAGAAGGCGAGGCCAAGCGGATGTGGGGCCGTTTGTGGCCCGGACTACTACAGTCCATGTCTTGCCTCCCTCCGTTGTGGGCGCCAATACGCGCCCATGCGGCAGGGGAGCCGGGACCGACCCGGCACACCCCAACTCGTCAGAGCTTTGGCACTCCACGGCGTAGCGCGAGCCCCGAGGGTCCGCATGCGCAGCCACTTGGCCTCAGCCCTTAGGTCGGGAAGAGGTGTCCTGATCCGGAGCGTCTCTCGACGGGTGGGATCAGTGGCCTGTGTCCGTGAAGACGCCTCACCGAACGAGGTGTCTGTTTCAAACCTCCGCCAGCTTACCCCTTCCTGGGAGTCCGTTCCGCCGTTTCCGTGAATTCACCCCCATAAGGAGGGCGTAGAGACTCGGCGGACGGCATCGCGAAAGCGTCAAGAGCCTTGCCCGGGGCCCGGGTGCGCGGTGGGCCGGCCCTCGCGCCCCGGCGGGCCATGCGGACGCTGGGCGACAGCTTCGGCTTCGAGGTCCGGCTCGGCAGCGCGGCCGGGGCGCTGCCCGGCGGCTACGGCCTGTTCCTGCTCGCCCGCGCCCTCGATCTGCTGGGTCCACTGCACCTTTGAGACGGAAACGGAAGGCCCGGGAACGCTCAGGGGGTAGCCGAAGAGCCGGAGTCACCGCGATGATGGGGCCATGAAGCCTGCGTGTCGCGCTTGGGAACAGCTGGAATCCTGGGTCGACCTCACCTCGGTACCAGCCAGCTGCGGCCAGGGCCGGGCCCTGGTCACCCCGGTGAGCGAGATCGCCCACCTGCACAACGACCATGACGCCGACCTGCATCTGACCGACAGGGCCATTGAGCGGATGCGCTCCGAGCTGGAGCAGTCCACCGCCGTACGACTGCACCCGGGCACCGGATGGGTGACGCTCCATCTGGACTGCGACCAGGACGCAGAACTGATGATATCCCTCGTCAGCGTCGCCCTTCAGGCCCACGCCGGGCAGCGGCCGGCGCCGCGGGCGAATCCCTGCAACCGCGGGCACATCTCGATCATGGAGCCGGGGCCGACTCCCCCGGCGCGGCGGCCGCCACGCGGCCGTGGCGGATGCACCTGCCGCGGCTGCTGCGCGGGCGCGGCCGTCCGCACAGCCACTGGGCCGCCTGACCGGGAGCCCTGCCGCGGACTCAGCCCAGGACGCGCGCGGCCAGCACCGCGATGTCGTCCTCGGGCACTGCCGGTTTGACCGAGGCCAGTACCTGGTCCAGCAGCTCGTCCAGGCCGCTGGAAGGGCGCGGCCTGCCCAGCCGGGCCAGCCGGGCGAGCGAGGCGTCGATGTCCTCGGTACGCCGCTCGATCAGGCCGTCGGTGTAGAGCAGCAGCACCTGTCCCGGCTGGAGCGGGTGGACCGCCGCGGTGTATCCGCCCAGGCCGGTGCCCAGCGGGCGGGTCCGGTGGGCACCGGGAGCAGCTCGGTCGGCCGGTCCGGGGAGATCAGCGCCGGCGGCAGGTGCCCGGCGCTGGCGAAGGTGCACCGGCCGCGCGCCGGTTCGACCAGCGCCAGCAGGCAGGTGGGGGCGGGTGGCGTCGCTCTGCGCGGTCAGCCGGTCCAGCTGGCGCAGGATCCGGTGCGGCGGCAGATCGGTCGCCGCGACATAGCGCAGCAGCGTGCGGTAGGAGCTCATGTCCACGGCCGCGTCCACGCCGTGCCCCATCACGTCCCCGATGACCAGCAGGGTCCGGCCGAACGACAGCCGGATGGTCTCGAACCAGTCCCCGCCGACCATCGCCGAGCTGCCGCAGGGCAGGTAGCGGGAGGCCAGCTCCAGGTTCACATGCGGGTTTCCGGGCTCGGCCAGCAGCGCGCGCTGGAGTTCCATGGTGAGGTCCTGGGAGAGCCCGAAGCGCCGGGCGCTGTCGACGCCGACCGCCGCCCGGTCGGCCAGGGCCTGGAGCAGCGGGAGGTCCTCGTCGAAGGGCTCCGAGGCGGCGGCCCGCAGCAGCGACAGCACCCCGATGAGCTGGCCCCGGGCCCGCAGCGGCAGCACCACCGCGTGGGCGGGCGGCACCAGCCCCTGTCCGGCCTCGCAGGGCCACTCCCGCGCCCCCGCCGCCGCCCGAACCGGCCGAACCCGAATCCGAACCGGCGAAGTCCGACCCGGCGAAGTCTGAGCCGGCGAAGTCCGACCCGCCGGAGTCCGACCCGCCGGAACCGGGTCCGCAGTTGAACGGTTCGCCGCTTTCCAGGCAGTGGCTGGTCGGGCAGCCGGGCCGGTGGCGTACCCATTGGCCGGACGGGATCGCGGCCCCGACCCGGCGGCGCAGCGCGGGCACGGCCTCCAGCGCGGTGCGCCTGGTCCGCAGCGGGCCGCCGCTCAGGGTCAGCCCCGGGGGCACGGCCTCCGGCGGCAGTATCTCCACCACGGCGAGCTCCGCGAACCTGGGGACCACGAACCGGGCCAGCTCGGCGCAGGCGCCCTCCAGGTCGAGGGTGGTGCCGATCCGCTCCGAGGCCTCGTTCAGCAGGGCCAGCCGGTCGCGGTCGGCAAGCAGTTCGCGCAGCCATCCGGGATCGACCGGCCTCCCTGGCTCGGGCCGCGCCGATCCGGCGGGCCGCACCGGCTCGCCGGGTTCCTCGGAGTCGCCGGGCTCCTCGGACTCACCGAAGACTCCGGCGTCCTCGAACCGCACCGCCGCCTCCTGCGCCTGATCTCCGCCAAGCCCCAGAGCCATCATCCGGCCCTTCGCTCCCCTGCGCACCCCGGCCGCCCGTGCGGTGGCCGACGCCTCCGAATCCTATGCGGCCAGGGCTGACGCGCGCCCGGTTGCGCCGAATGCTCAAGTGAAAACTCTTTCCCCGCGGCCCTGTGTCGCAGACTCCCGACCATGGGTGTCCGGATACCTTCGGAGGGTGACCAGTAATGATCTTGTGCTTGCGCTGGTGGTGGCCACAGCCCTGGGTTTCGACTTCACCAACGGGTTCCACGACACCGGCAACGCCATGGCCACCTCGATCGTCACCGGCGCACTGCCGCCGAGAGTTGCGGTCGGCGTCTCGGCGGTACTGAACCTGGTGGGCGCCTTTCTGTCGTTCAGTGTCGCGGCCACCATCGCCAGCGGCTGGTGGACACCCAGGATGTGACGCTGACCGTGGTCTTCGGCGGTCTGACCGGGGCGATCCTGTGGAACCTGGCCACCTGGTACCGGCATCCCCTCCAGTTCCTCGCACGCGCTGATCGGCGGGGTGATCGGCTCGACCATGGCCGCCGACGGCGGGCACGCGGTGAAGTGGCAGGGCCTGGTGTCCAAGGTGGTGGTGCCCGCGGTGCTGTCCCCGGTGGTGGCGGGCCTGATCGCGGCGATCGGGACGGCGCTGGTGTACCTGATCACCCGGGAGATGGCCGAGCGTCCGCGCGGCAGCGGTTTCCGGGTCGGCCAGGTCGCCTCCGCGTCGATGGTCTCCCTGGCCCACGGCACCAACGACGCGCAGAAGACCATGGGCGTGATCACTCTGGCGCTGGTCGCCAACGGCACCATCGCCTCCGGGACCAAGGCCCCGACCTGGTGATCCTCTGCTGCGGCTGGCGATCGCACTGGGCACCTACTTCGGCGGGGCGGTGATCCGGGCCCTGGGCAAGGGGCTGGTGGAGATCGAGGCGCCGCAGGGCATGGCCGCCGAGTCGGCCTCGGCCGCGTGGTCCTGCTGTCCTCGCACTTCGGCTACTCGCTCTCCACCACCCATGTCGCCACCGGCTCGATCCTGGGCACCGGCCTGGGCAAAGGGGCGCCGAGTCCGCTGGCACATCGCCAGAAGGATGGTCGTCGCCTGGGTGCTCACCCTGCCCGCCGCCGGAGCGGTCGGCGCGCTGGTCTATCTGGCGGCGCACGGCATCGGCGGGACCGCCGGGGTGGTGGTGCTGCTGGTGCTGCTGATCGCGGCCTGCATCGCCTTCTTCGCCGCCTCCCGCCACCCGGCGGTGACCCCCGAGAACGTCAATGCCGCCTGGACCGGCTCCGTGGCGCCGGCGCCGGACCCCGAGCCCGAGGTGACCCCGTGAACTCCTGGATCAATCTGGGCGCGCTCTGGAAGATCGTGGTGATCGGCCTGCTCACCGGGCCGGCCTGCCCGCGCTGTTCGCCGTCGGGCTGCGCGCCCTCAACCCGACCGTCCCCGGCACCCGGCGGGCCGCGGAACCGGAGCCCGTGGAACCGGGCGCGCCCGCCGGGGTGCGCTTCTGGAGCCCCGACGCCGGACCGGTCGGCTTCCTGGTGGCCGGGGTGTGCTTCACGATCGTGCTCTCCGCCATCGGCTGGGGCATCAACGCGATCGTCTCCGGCAGCTGACCCGCACCGACGGGGGGCGACTCGCCCGCGTTCGGCGGTATATGCCCGGCTTCCGGACGGCGGCCGGTAGGGATGTGCGCGTACACCGCCACCCGGCCGTGTGCGCCGTTTCAGGAGGTAGTCATGCGGGCTCGTCTTGCCGTCGTCGGGGCCATCAGCGCCCTTGCTGTCCTGCTCGCCGGTCCCGCGGCCGCCGTCCCGAAGGCGACAACGCGGTGACCGTCTCGGCACCGGCACCATCGCCAAGGACGGCACGGTCACCCTCAGCGGCACCTACCGGTGCTCCTCGGACGAGGCCTACGGCACGGTCGTCAGCACCAGCGTCACCTCGGGGACGGAGACCAGCAGCGTCGGCAGCAGCGTCCAGGCCGTCTGTGACGGCCAGGAGCACAACTGGACCAGCCAGGGCCGCCCCTACCTGCCGGTGCAGGCCGGTCCGGTCCAGGCGCAGGCCTCGCTGATCCACCTGAGCTGGTCGTCCGGCTCGCTGATCCCGGCGACCGACCTGCTGGCCCAGCAGCCGCAGAACACCGTGCTGAAGGCGGAGTCCGCGCACTCCTGACCGCTCCCGCCGGGTCCCGCCCCGGGTCCCGTCCCGGGGCTTCTCAGCCGGGCGCCCTATAGTTCCACCTCAGCCGGGCGACAGCGGTGCCGGGGCGAACCGACAGGACAGGGGTGCCATGCGAGGGTCAGCCGAGGTCTCACGGTCGCGGCGGCGGGAGCCGCTGGCCGCCAAGGTGCCGGAGGTCACCGCGCTGTTCTGGGTGGTCAAGATCCTCACCACCGGGATGGGCGAGGCCACCTCCGACTTCCTGGCGAACGGAAGCCTGGCGGTCGCCGGAGCGGTGGGCTTCGGCGGGTTCTGCTTCGCGCTGTGGCTCCAGTTCCGGGTCCGGCGCTACTACCCGGCCGTGTACTGGCTGGCCGCGGTCGCGGTGGCGGTGTTCGGCACCATGGCCGCGGACGGGCTGCATGTCGGGCTCGGCATCCCCTACTACGGCACGGTCAGCCTGTACGCGGCGTTCCTGATCGTGGTCCTGGTCACCTGGTACCGCAGCGAGGGGACGCTGTCGATCCACAGCATCACCACCCGCCGCCGCGAACTGTTCTACTGGTGCACGGTGCTGGCCACCTTCGCGCTGGGGACCGCGCTCGGCGACTTCGCGGCGACCACCGTGGGGCTGGGCTTCCTGGACTCCGGGATCACCTTCACGGTACTGATCGCGGTGCCGCTGGTCGCCTGGTGGAAGTTCCGGCTGAACGCGATCCCGGCGTTCTGGTTCGCCTATGTGGTGACCCGGCCGCTCGGTGCCTCCTTCGCCGACTACCTGGGCAAGCCGCACTCCCTGGGCGGGCTCGACTACGGCGACGGGACCGTGGCCCTGGCCGCCTCCGTGGTGATCGTGGCGCTGGTCGGCTGGGCGATGGCCACCGGGCACGGCGTCCAGCGTCCGGCCACCGCCGACGCCGGGACGGCGACGGCGGTGCCGGCCGCGAGCGGGGCCGGGGTCAGTCCGGGTCGACGGTGACCACGATCTTGCCCCGGGTGTGCCCGGCCTGACTCAGCCGGTGCGCGTCGGCGGCCTTCTCCAGCGGGAAGGTCTCGGCGACCTCGACGGTCAGCCTTCCCTGCCCGGCCATCCGGGCGACCGCCGCCAGGCCGGCCGCATCGGGCCGGGCGAACACATAGCTGCCCCGGCGGCGCGCACGGCCGGATCGACCACCGAGGCCAGTCGGCCGCCGGGAGCCAGCGGCCCCAGGGTGCGCATGGTGCGTTTGCCGACGGCGTCCAGCACGACATCCACCCCCTGTGGGGCGAGCGCGGCCACCGCCTCCGGCAGGCCCTTGCGATAGCCGACCGGCTCGGCGCCCAGGGTGCGCAGGAACTCGTGGTTCTGCTCCCCGGCGGTGCCGATGACCCGGGCCCCCAGGCCGACCGCGAGCTGCACCGCCAGACTGCCGACGCCGCCGGCCGCCGCATGCACCAGCACCGTCTCCCCGGCGCGCACGTCCAGTGCCCCGACCAGGGCCTGGTAGGCGGCGACGCCGGCCAGCGGCAGGCCGGCCGCCTCGGCCCAGCTCAGCGCGGCCGGTTTGCGGGTGACCGCCCGCACCGGGGCCGCCATCAGCTCGGCGAAGCTCCCCCGGGAGAGGAAGTCCTCACGGACATAGCCGATGACCTCGTCCCCCGGGCGTACTCGGTGACCCCGAGACCGGTCCGCTCCACCACCCCGGCGACGTCCCAGCCGGGCACGACCGGGAAGACCGCGTCCATGATCGGCGCGAAGTAGCCCTCGCGGGCCTTCCAGTCGGCCGGGTTCACCGAGGCCGCCTTGACCCGGATGAGCACCGCGTCCGGGCCGAGGGTGGGTTCCGGCAGCTCGCCGAGTTCCAGCACGTCGGCGTCGCCGAAGCTCCGGTAGAAGATCGCCTTCATCGTTCTCCTGGGGTGGTGGTCGGAAGGGGCAGGGGGCGCTGCCGGGTCACCGCCGGGCGACGCCCATGTAGGTGGAGGAGAGGTCCCTGGTCTGCCGGGTGATCAGGCTGCCGTCCTTGCGCTGGCCGTAGATGGCGATGCCCCGGACCCGGCCGACCGGGGTGAGCCCGGCCCTGGTCAGATAGCCGTGCATCTCCCGGGGCTTGATGAAGTCCTTCCAGGTGTGGGCGCCCTTGGGAACGATCTTCATCACGTTCTCCGGGAGCCAGATCATCACCCCGCGAGCGCATGGTCCGGTTGATGGTGTCGAAGAGGAAGAGCCCGCCGGGGACCAGCACCCGCTGGATCTCCCGCACCGCCTGCGCCGGGCTCTCCACGTGCTCCAGCACGTCGACGCAGGTGACGATGTCGAACGAGGCGTCGGCGTAGGGCAGTTGCTCGGACTTGCCGACGGTGTAGCCGATCTCCCGGCCGGTCTGCGCGGCATGCCGCCGGGCCGCCCCGATCAGCTTCGGGGACGGGTCGATGCCGTCCACCCGGCAGCCGCGCCGGGCCAGGAACTCGGTGGTGAATCCCCGCCGCAGCCCACGTCCAGCACCCGCTTGCCCTGCCAGCTGTCGACGAACTGGTCGAAGAACTCGAACCTGGGCGGCTGGAAGGACGCCAGGTTGTTCATCTTCGAGTCGTCGCTCCACCAGGAGTCGGCATAGGCGGAGAAGAAGTAGTCGTCCTGGAGAGTCTGCTCGCTCATCGGGGTTCTCCTCGTCGGTTGGGCGGTCGGTTGGGCGGTCGGTTGGGCGGTCGGTTGGGCGGAGGCTTGCGCGGTCGGTCGGGCGATCGGTTGGGCGGAGGCTTGCGCGGTCGGTTGCTCGGCCGGCCGGCTGGGCGTGCGGAATGGCGTGCGGGTGCGGGAGGCGGGCGCGCGGCGTCAGCCGGAGATCTCCAGGCCGGCCGCGGCAGGCCTGGCCTCCGGGGCCAGCCAGCGCCTGGCGTAGGAGATCTGGTCCTTCTCCGCGGCACGGAAGGCGCGTTCGGGCCAGAAGGCCCGCATGAACGCCTCGCGTCCGGCGATGGCGAGACGGTTCTCCACCGCGCCCATCCGGCCGATCCACCAGGCGATCCGCTGCATCGGCGCGGTCCGCGCCCGCCGCTCCGCCTCATAGGCGCGCAGGGCCGCGACCGGGTCCCGCCGGCCGCGCTCCAGGTGCTCGGCGAGCACCAGCGCGTCCTCCAGGGCCTGGCAGGCACCCTGGCCGATATTGAAGGTGATGGGGTGCGCGGCGTCGCCGAGCAGGGTGACCCGGCCCGCGCCCCAGCGGCGGTCCGGCTTGCGGTCGACCACGTCGCCGCGGATGATCCCGCTGTCCGGGGTGGCCGCCAGGATGTCCTGGACCGGGCTGGTCCAGCCGCGGTGCCGCTCGGCGAGCATCGCTCCGACACCGGGCTCGTCCCGGCCCCCGGCCGGGCCGTTGGCCACGCTCATCCAGTGCACGGTGCCCGGCGCCACGTCGTAGTAGGTGAACCGGGTACCGGGGCCGAACAGCGCGTTGAAGGTGCCCGGCGGGATCAGCTCGTGGTCCAGCGCGGCCTTTCCGCGCCAGGCGATGTAACCGGTGTAGCGCGGCGGGATCTCCCCCAGCAGTCCGGTGCGCACCGCGCCGTGCACGCCGTCGGCGCCGATCAGCAGGTCCCCCGCTCCGTCTGCCCGTCGGCGAACCGGACGGTGACGCCGTCCTGGTCCTGGGTGAAGCCGGTCACCTGCGCGCCGGTGCGCAGCGGCGCGCCCTCCAGGGCGTCGGCGAGCACCCCGTGCAGGACCGACCGTTCGACGGCGATGGTCGGGCGTCCGTAGCGCTCGACGAAGTCACCGACCGGCCAGGCGCCCAGGGTCTCTCCGCGCCAGGTGCTGAAGTGGCAGGTCTGCTGGGCGGGGGCGGTCTTCAGTACCTCGTCGGCCAGGCCGAGCCGGTCGAGCGCGATCACCCCGTTGGTCCACACGTGCAGTCCGGCGCCGCCGTCCCGCAGCGACTCGGCGCGTTCGAAGACCAGCGGCTCGAAGCCCTTGCGCTGGAGCGCGACCGCCGCGGCGAGGCCGCCGATGCCGCCACCGGCGACGAGCACACGACGTATGCGTCCGCTTGCCATCATCAGTCTCCTCGGGGAAGGACGGTGGGGGTTTCCGCAAGTCTCGCCGGGCGGTGTTGCCGCCCGTCTTGAGCCGGTCTTGAACGGGCCGGGAGTCGCACCGGTCGCACCCTTGAATGCCGTACTGCCAAGAAGAATTGACTAGTTGTCAGCCGTTGAGGTAGGCCATCGCCGGGGCCGGGTAGCGGTCGCCCGCGGTGACGCCGGGGGCGCGGCCAGGTCCATGGCGGCGAGGTCGGCCGCGGTCAGCCCGACCGCTCCGGCGGCCAGGTTCTCCTCCAGGTAGGTGCGGCGCTTGGTGCCCGGGATGGCGACCACGTCCTCGCCCTGGGCAAGCACCCAGGCCAGCGCCAGCTGCGCTGCGGCGACCCCCTTGGCCTTGGCCAACTCCTGCACCTGCTTCACAACTTGGAGGTTCTGCCGGAAGTTCTCACCCTGGAACCGCGGGGCGATCCGGCGGAAGTCGACCTCGGGGAGGTCGTCCGGGGTGCGGATCCGCCCGGACAGGAAGCCCCGGCCGAGCGGGCTGTAGGCGACAAAGCCGATGCCCAGCTCGCGTACGGCCGCCAGCACGCCGTCGGTCTGGACGTCCCGGGTGAACAGCGAGAACTCGGTCTGCACCGCCGTCACCGGGTGGACCGCGTGCGCCCGGCGGATGCTGGGGGCCGAGGCCTCGGAGATGCCCAGGTGCAACACCTTTCCGGCGGCCACGAGTTCGGCGAGCGCACCCCAGGTCTCCTCCAGCGGGACCTCGGGGTCGACCCGGTGCAGGTAGTAGAGGTCGAGCCGGTCGGTGTCCAGGCGCTCCAGGGTGCCGTCGATGCTCCGGCGGATGTAGTCGGGGCGGCCGTTGACCCGGCCGGTCATCACCCCGTCCACGATCTCGGCGCCGACCTTGGAGGAGATCACCACCTGGTCCCGGCGCCCGGCGACGGACCTGGCTATCAGCCGTTCGTTGCTGTGCGGCCCGTACATGTCCGCGGTGTCCAGCAGGGTGACGCCGAGTTCGAGCGCGCGGCGCACGGTGGCCTCGGCCTCGTCCTGGTCGGCGGGGCCGTAGCCGAAGGACATTCCCATGCAGCCCAGGCCCTGTGCGGAGACCGTCAGACCCTGGCTGCCCAGCTTGCGTTGCTGCATATCGCTTCCTTTGCTCGGTGGCGCGGCCGTCGGCGTCGGCGGCGGCCGGGGCGCGCGGAGACGGCCGGCGGCGCGGGGCGGCCACGGGATCGGGAGGTTCCGACCGGCCCGCCGGGGAGCCGCAGCGGTGCGCACTGCTCTGCGGTCGGCGCTCTTCTCCCTTGAGGACCAAAGCTGTTGTCAACGCTAGCATTTAAGGCAGTGATACATCTAGTGTAGACAGTGAACCTAGCCTTGCTATCCTCAGTCCATGTCGGTACAACAACGCCGAGCGCGTGAGCAGGCCGAGCGCCGAAAGCTGATCATCAGCGCGGCGCGCGAGCTGGCCGAGGCCGAGGGCTGGGGAGTGGTGACGACCCGGCGGCTCGCCGACCAGATCGAGTACAGCCAACCGGTGCTCTACAAGCACTTCAAAGGGAAGGAGGACATCATCCGCGCAGTCGCCCTTGAGGGCTTCGACGAACTCGCGTCCGCGCTGCGGGACGCCCGCCGCTCCGCCCGCTCCCCCAGTACCAGTCTCCGGGCCCTGGCCTGGGCCTACACCAACTTCGCCTTCCGCAATCCGACGGTCTACGAGGCCATGTTCACCCTGTCCGTCGACCTGGTCTTCGGCCGGCCGGACTCACCCGACTCCCTGGTCGAGGCGTTCGACGAACTGCGCCAGGCGGTCACCGAGGTGGCCGGCGGCCGGGACGTGGACGACCTGGCCGAACTGGCCTGGTGCGCACTGCACGGCCTGGTGATGCTGAACCGCAGCGGCCGGCTGCGCCCCAGCCACGAGGAGGAGCGGCTCTCCCTGTTCGTCGAGCAGTTCACGGTCATACCGGCCCAGCCGGAAGTGGCCTGACCCGCCCAGCCCTCTCCCAGGAGGGGGCGACCTGCGCGAAGGAGACAACGTGCCGGCACCACTGGCCGACGGAGCGCGTTCGGACGCGCCCGCCGCACCAAGTCCCGCCCGCCCCGGGGAGCGGCGCTCGGCGCGGATGAGCGCCGAGGAACGGCGCGAGAGCATCGTCCGGATCGCCCTGGGTGAGTTCTCCACCGGCGGCTACCACGGCACGTCCACCGAACGGATAGCCCATCGGGCCGGGATCTCGCAGCCCTATGTCTTCCGGCTGTTCCCGGGCAAGAAGGCGCTGTTCCTGGCCTGCGCCGACCTGTGCTTCAACCGGCTCACCCGGGTGTTCCGGGAGGCCGCGCTGGAGCTCGGCGGGGAGGCCGCACTGGAGGCCATGGGCGCCGCCTACCAGGTCCTGATCGCCGACGAGACCACCCTGCTGTTCCAGCTCCAGCTGTATGTCGCCTCGGCCTCCGCCGAGCCGGACGTCGCCGAACCGGTGCGCCGCCGCTGGACCGAGCTTTGGGAGTCGGTACGCCTGGGACCGGAGCGACCGACGAGGAGGTCAACACCTTCTTCGCCACCGGGATGTACATCAACACCCTGCTGGCACTGGGCATCGGCGCCCAGAGCCGCTGCTGGGCCGGGCTGCGCCCGGTGGCCGAGAGCTGACCGCACCGGATGCGCGCGACTTTTTTTCTGCCACAAAAAGTTAGTGGTCGATAACTACCCCGGGTAGCCACGGCAACCCGGCCGAAGTGGAAGAGACGGAAACGGGCATGACGGAAAGTGACAAGACCGCTCCCGGCGGGGCGGTCGCCGGGCAGTGGTCTGGGCAGTGCTGGTCACCGGCCTGGCCGGATTCATGGCCATGCTGGACAACCTCGTGGTGATCACCGCGCTGCCGTCCATCGGCAGGCACCTCGGCGGCGGCATCGAGGAACTCGAATGGACGGTGAGCGCCTACACCCTGACCTTCTCGGTCCTGCTGATGCTCGGCGCCTCCGCGGGCGACCGGTTCGGCCGCAGGCGGCTGTTCATCGCCGGGCTGACGCTGTTCACCGCCGCCTCGGCGGCCGCGGCGGTGGCCCCCGGCATCGACACCCTGATCGCCGCGCGCGCGGTGCAGGGCGTCGGCGCCGCGGTGGTGATGCCGCTGACGCTGACACTGCTCACCGCCGCCGTCCCGGCCAAGACCGCGGGGTGGCCCTGGGCGCCTGGGGCGCGGTCAACGGCCTGGCGGTGGCGACCGGACCGCTGATCGGCGGCGCGATCGTGGAGCACCTCTCCTGGCAGTGGATCTTCTGGCTCAATGTGCCGATCGGCGTGCTGCTGGTGCCGCTGGCCCGCTGGAAGCTCGCCGAGAGCCGCGGCCCCAACTCCCGGCTGGACGTGGTGGGCACGGTGCTGGTCAGCCTCGGCCTGTTCGGCATCGTCTACGGCATCATCCGCGGCAACACCGACGGCTGGAGCAGTGGGCCGATCCTGACCGCGATGATCGGCGGCGGGGTGCTGGTGATGCTCTTCGTGCTGTGGGAGCTGCGGACGCGCGAGCCGATGCTGCCGATGCGGCTGTTCCGCAACCGCTCCTTCACCGGGGTCAATGTGGCCAGCCTGCTGATGGCGCTGGGGATGTTCGGCGCGATCTTCCTGCTGACCCAGTTCTTCCAGAACATCCAGGGCTTCAGCGCACTTCAGGCCGGCATCCGGATGCTGCCGTGGACCGGGATGCCGATCCTGGTCGCCCCGCCCGCCGGGATGCTCTCCGACCGCATCGGCGGACGGCCGATCGTCATCGGCGGGCTGTTCTTCCAGGCGCTGGGGCTGGCCTGGTTCGCGGAGGTGACCAAGGTCGGGGTCAGCTACTCCTCGCAGGTCCCGGCGCTGGTGCTGGGCGGGGTCGGCATGGCGATGTTCTACGCACCCATCGCGAACGTGCTGATGGGGTCGGTGAGCACCGAGGAGCAGGGCATCGCCTCCGGTGCCAACAACGCGCTGCGCGAGCTCGGCGGCGCGCTCGGGTGGCCGTGCTGAGCGCGGTCTTCACCGCGCAGGGCAGCCTGGACACCCCCAAGTCCTTTGTCAGCGGCCTGACCCCGGCACTGTGGACGGGCGCGGGGCGGTGTTCCTCGGCGCGATCGCGATGACCTTCGTCAAGCGTGACCGGCCGGCCGCGAGCACGACCGGTTCCGGCGCGGAGCCCGAGCCGGCCGTGCGCGGCGCGGCCCGGGGGCAGGTGGTCGCGGCCGGGGACTGAGCACCGGCGTCCGCACACCACGGGCCGGGACGGCCACCGGGATCATCCGCCGGTGACCGCCCCGGCCCCGGCTTTTCCCCGGGTAATCATGAATATCCATCAACTCCCCTTATGTAACTGGAGGTTGAACAGAAGAGAACATTCACGGCCCGATGCTAGCGACACTAGCAGCGACAGGCGAAGCGGTGTTAGCGTTGCTAGCACCTGGTTGGTCAACTCTTGGCAGAGGGGTTCGCACCAGGTGGCGTTGTCTGTCCGCGTGCGGTCGGGTGAGGGCCGCGCCGTCAATGGAAGGTGGAAGACTCAGATGGTGACACTCAGTCAGGTATTAGCCGTGGTGGCGATTCTCGCCAATGCGGTGGTCTACGGAACGGACGCGTTCTGCGCGCTGGTCCAGCGACCCGCACTGGCACAGGTGGACGACGCGGTGCTGACGAGTGTGATGGGCCAGGTGCACCGCTTCGGCGACCGCCGGATGCCCGTCCCCGGCGCCGTCGGACTGGTCGCCGCGGTGCTGGCCACCGTCGCCGCGGCCGTCGCGGGCCACGCCTCGGCGGCGACCGCCGACGGTGTCGCCACCGCCGCCCTGCTGGTCTGGCTGGTCGTGTACGCCAGGATCAGCGCGCCGGTGAACAAGCGGCTGACCGCCGCCGCGGTCGAGGGCACCACCCCGACGACGCGCGGGCGCTGCAACGGACCTGGGACGGCGTCATCAACGCCCGGGTCGGGCTCCAGACCCTGGCCCTGCTCGGGCTCTGCGTCGCCATCGCCACTCGCTGAGGGCCCGCGCCGTTCCCCCGGCGCGCTCCCGCAGCCGGTCCGCGCCGATCCCCGCAGGCAGACCCTCCGCAGCTGAGAGCTGCCGGTGCCTGCGCCGGTCCCGCGCCGACCCTTCGCAGCCGGAACGGCCCCGGTACCAGGGCCGTGACCTGGCCGGTGCCGTCCCGGCGCCGGCGTCCGGCGCCCGCCCGGGCAGTGCGCGCCCCGGCCGTACCCCTGGTACCGCTCACTCCGGTGCCTGCGCGGCTCCTCATTCCCTCACGTGCATGCGCGGCTTCACCGGAAGAGTCGGAATCCCCTCGGAATGCGGCTGACGAGTCGGTTCGAGGCTTCCCGGGCGGCGTCGGTTGCCGTCCCTGGAACCTGCCTGCGGCAGGTCCCGCGTACATTCTTGGACTACATCTGGGGGCGTTGTGATTGAGTTCAGAGTGCTTGGTCCGGTCGAACTGTGGGTAGCAGGCCGACCGGTCGACCTGGGCCCTGCCCGGCAGCGCGGAATACTCGCGGCCCTGCTGGTGGAACCGGAGCGGCCCACCACGATCGAGTCGCTGATCGACCGGGTCTGGGGCGACACGCCCCGGCCGGCGTGCGCAGCGTCGTGTACACCTATGTCACCCGGCTGCGCCGAGCCCTGGCCGAGGCCACCTCGGACACCGACACCCGGTCACGGTGCGCCGGGACACGGTCGGCTACCTGCTGGGAATCCCGCCGGAACTGGTCGACCTGCCCTCCTTCCGCGCCTTGCTCGCGCGCGCCCGGGCGACCGGCGCGGACGACCCGTGCCGCGCCGAACTGCTGGGCCGGGCACTGCGGCTGTGGCGCGGTGAGGCTCTGGCCGGGCTCAACAGCGACTGGGCGCAGCGCCTGCGCCGCACCCTGCTCCAGCTCAAGCACGAGGTGCTGGCCGAGTGGGTGGACGCGGAGGTGCGCGCGGGCCGGGCGCCTCGGTGATCGCGGTGCTGCGCCAGGCCCTGCTGGAGGAGCCGCTGGCGGAACCGCTGCACGAGCGGCTGATCAGCGTGCTGTATGCGAACGGGCAGGTGGCCGAGGCGCTGCGGCAGTACGAGCGGGTCCGGCGGACGATCGCCGACGAGCTCGGCGCGGACCCCGGCTCCGGGCTGCGCGAGCTGCACCAGCGGATGCTCCAGGGCTGCGCGCCGAACACCTCCGGCGGGCGCCGGAGCGCGGCTAGGGCGCCGCACGCCCCGCGGGGTCCGGCGCCGCCGCGGTGCGCCCGCCCGCCGGGCGGCCCGGGACCGCGGTGGCGCAGCGCGCGGCCCCGCGGCTGGCGGTCGCCCCGTCCGGCCCCGACCTGCTGCCGATGGACCTCGCCGACTTCGGCGGCCGCGACCAGGAGATCGAGTGGCTGCGTGAGGTGGTCGCCTCGCCCGCGTCCGGTCTGCCGCCGACGGTGGTGATCACCGGGGGTCCCGGGGTGGGCAAGACCTCCCTGGCGGTCCGGGTGGCCCACAGTCTGCGCGACGCCTTCCCGGACGGCCGGCTGTACATGGACCTGCGCGGCACCGGCGACCGCCCGGCCGACGCCGGTGCGGTGCTCACCCGGCTGCTGCGGGCGCTGGGCTTCCCGCCCGAGGGCATCCCGGCCGATCTGGACGAACGGGCCGAGCTCTACCGCAACTGGATGTCCGGCCGGCGGGTGCTGGTGGTGCTGGACGACGCGGCCGGAGAGGAGCAGGTGGAACCACTGCTGCCGGGCGGCAGCGACTGCCGGGTGCTGGTGACCAGCCGGCTGCGGCTCGGCACCCAGGCCGGCACCCGACTGCGGGTGCTGCGCGAGCTCAGCCAGGACCAGAGCGTGGAGCTGCTGGTGCGGATCGCCGGGGCGGAGCGGGTCCGCGGCGAGCTGGACGCGGCCGCGCAACTGGCCTGGTACTGCGGCGGCCTGCCGCTGGCGCTGCGGGCGGTGGCCTACCGGCTGGTGAGCCGCCCGCACTGGACGCTGGCGGAGGTGCTGGCCCGGATCGCCGACGACGAGCGAAGACTGGACGAGCTGGCGTACGGCTCACTCGACCTGCGCAACAGCCTGGCCGTGAGCTACAACCGGCTCGACGCGACCGCCTCACGACTGTTCCAGTACCTGGGCGAGGCCGCCTGCCTGGGCTTCGACCTGCGGGTGGCGCCGCTGGTGGGCCTGGCGCCCGCGGAGGCGGAGGATGCCCTTGAACAATTGGTTGGCATGCACCTGCTATATGTGGACGGTCGGGACCGCGCCGGGCGCATCCGCTACCGCATGCCCGACCTGCACCGCCTGTACGCCAGGAGCGCGGCCCGGTCCGCGCGGCGCGCCCAGCGCTTCCCCGCGGCCTGAGCCCGCGCGGCCCGCTGTCCCCCGCAGCCCGCCGTCCCGCGCACGCGGGCAGCGCGCACAGCCGGGCTGCGCCCCGCGTCCACCGCCCGTCGGCGACGTCCCTGCCGCGACAGTTCCGCCGCGACACTCCGCCGCCGATGCCGGACGCCCCCGTGCGCCATGAATTCCGCCCGGCGCGGGCATATTCCCGGAACCTCTCAAGCTCAATTCAAGAAATTCGGCCAGACGGCGCCCGCATATTGCTGTCGAGGCCGATCAGCCCAGGCCGACAGCCCCTCAGCCAGGAAACGCCGATGATCAGGACTTCGTTTGCCGAGACCCGGGTCGAAACCGCGTCGGATACCGCAGCGGAAACCACGGTCGAGAATTCCGTCAAAACTGAAAGAATACCGCCGCGGCGCACTCTGGCGATGTTCCCGGGACAGGGCTCCCAACGCGTCGCCATGGCCGCGCATCTCCTGCGGGCCTATCCGCTGATCGCCGGACGGGTACTGGCCGCGGCCGACGCGGCCCTCGGACTGCCGATCAGCGAACTGTGCACCACCGGCGACGCCACCGAACTCGCCCGGACCGAGGTCACCCAGCCCGCGATCCTGGCCACCAGCCTGGCGGTGCTCGAAATCCTGCGTGAGGAAGGCGGTTTCGCCCCCGCCGCGGTCGCCGGGCACAGCCTCGGCGAGTACACCGCGCTGGTCGCGGCCCAGGTGCTCACCGCCGCCGACGCGCTGCGGCTGGTCCGCCGGCGCGGCGAGCTGATGGCGAGCGTCTCCGAGCGGATCTCCGGCGCGATGGCGGCGGTCCTGGGGCTCGGTGCGGACCAGGTCGAGCGGCTGTGCGCGAGCGGCGACGACGGCGAAGGCCTGGTCGAGGTGGCCAACTACAACGAGCTCGGCCAGACCGTGGTCTCCGGCGAGCGGGACGCGGTGGCCGCCCTGACCCGGCGCGCCCTGGCGGCCGGGGCCGAGCGGACGGTGCTGCTCGACGTCGGAGCGCCGTTCCACTGCTCGCTGATGCGGCAGGTGGAGCAGGAGTTCACCGAGGAGCTGGCCCGCTGCGACTTCGCCGAGCCCGCACTGACCGTACTGAGCTCGGTCACCGGCCGCACCGTGGCCGACGCGGCCGCGGCCCGTGAGCTGCTGCGCCGCCAACTCGCCTCCCCGGTGCGGTGGGTGGACGTGCTCGGCGCCGCCCAGCAGTACGGCGTCGACGACTATGTCGAGGTCGGCCCGGGACGGGTGCTCAGCGGCTTCGCCAACCGCACCGTGGCCGGAGCCCGCGTGCGCAGCACCAATGACGCCCGCCGGATCGCAACCCTGCTGAACGTCCAACGGCAGCCTGAGAACTGACGCTTCATCATCCACATCCCGTGCAGCGTCAACCACCTTGTGCGCAAACCCTCCTACGAAAGGCAGTACGGTGACCGACACCATCACCACCTTCCTCCCGGTCGTCCGGGACGCCATCGCCGACGCGCTCGGCATCGACGAGAGCGAGGTCGTCGCCGAGGCCACCCTGCTCGGGACCTGGGCGCCGAGTCCATCGACCTGCTCGACATCCTGTTCCGGATCGAACGCGCCTGCGGCGTCAAGACGGCCGTGGCCGACATCGGCGCGCTGCTCCAGGGCGGCATCCCGACGAGGAGTTCGGCGACGAGAACGAGGTCGTGAACGACACCGGGCTGACCCATCTGGAGAAGGTCCTGCCGCAGTTCGACCGCAGCCAGCTGGAGCAGCCGCTCACCGCCGACCAGGTGCTCGGCCTGTTCACCGTGCAGAACCTGATCGACCTGCTGGCCGAGCGCGCCGCCGCGGCGGATGCCGCCTGAGGCCATCGGCGTCCCGCGGACTGCCGTTCCGCGGGACGCACCCGCTCCCGACCCCGCTTCCGGCCTCGAACCCGGCCCCGCTCCCGGCCTCGGTGACAGCTACCGCGGCGACATCGGCACCGCGCTGCGGGTGCTGATCGGCACGGATCTGGTGGCCGTCGCCCGGGTTGCCGAGCTGCTCACCGGCCAGCCAGAACTGGCCGAACGCATCTTCACCGCGCGCGAGTTGGCCTACTGCGCAAGCCGTGGCCGACGCCGCGCCGAGCATCTGGCGGCCCGCTTCGCGGCGAAGGAGGCAGTGCTCAAGGCCCTCGGCACCGGGGCCGCCGCCGGCGTCGAGTGGACCGACGTGGAGGTGGTCAACGGTATCGGCGGGCGGCCCGATCTGCGGCTGCACGGCCGGGCGGCCGCACTGGCCCGGCGCCGCGGGGTGCGGCAGGCCGAGATCTCACTGACCCACACCGCGGGACTGGCAGCGGCCAACGCCATGCTGCTCTGCGCGACCGGGACAGCAGTCAGAATCCTTAGCGAGAAGGGTGCGAAGAGATGACCTTCCAGGACCGCGTCGCGCTGGTCACCGGCGCCTCCCGCGGCATCGGCAGAGCCATCGCCGTCACGCTGGCACAGCGAGGCGCCGCCGTGGCCGTCAACTACCGCTCGCACCAGGAGGACGCGCTGGCGGTGGTGAAGGAGATCGAGGCGGCCGGCGGCACCGCGGTCGCCATCGGCGCGGACGTCTCCGACCCGGCGGCCGCCCGGGAGCTGGTGGAGGAGACACGCCGCCGCCTCGGCGGCCTGCACATCCTGGTCAACAACGCCGGGATCACCAGCGACGGCCTGATCTACGACATGGCCCCCGACGCCTGGTGGGAGGTGATGAAGGTGAACTTCGGCGGGGCCTTCCACTGCACCCACGCGGTGGCCGGGCACTTCATGTCCCAGCGGGACGGGGCGATCGTCAACATCTCCTCGGTGATGGGCGAGCGCGGCTGGATCGGCCAGTCCAACTACTCCGCTTCCAAGGGCGCGTTGAACGCCTTCACCCGGGCCGCCGCGATCGAGCTGGCCCGCTTCAACGTCCGGGTCAACGCGGTGCTCGGCGGAGTGGTGCCGACCGACCTGATCAACGAGATCCTGGACCGGGACGGCGGCCGGGGCATGCGCCGGCAGATCCCCATGCGGCAGTTCGCGACGGTGGAGCAGGTGGCCACCGTGGCCGCGTTCCTGGCCGGTCCGGACGCCGCCTATGTCACCGGCGAACTGGTGCTGGTCGACGGCGGGCTCGCCTCCCAGCTCGGCATCGGCCGCCCCTGAGCGCCGCCGGGCGGCCCGCCCTCCGTGCGCCGCTCCCAAGCCGTGCCAAGCCGTCCCAAGCCGTCCCGAACTGTTCCGGGCCGTTCCCGAGCCGTTCCCGAGAGGAATTGGACTATGCGGTTTCATCTGATCGACAGGATCGAGTCCTGGGAGCCGGGCAGACACATCACCGCGCTCAAGGTCACCTCGGTCCAGGAGGACTACTGGCAGGACACCGCGCAGGGTCCGGTGCTGCCGTTCGGGCTGGCGCTGGAGGCGCTGTGCCAGGCGGGCACCTGGCTGGTCCTGCTCAGCACCGGCCACCGCCGCCGCGCGGCGCTGCTGGGCGTCGGCGAGGCCGTGCTGCACCGCCCGGTGGTCCCCGGCGAGGTGCTGAGGCTGGACGCCACCGTGGTCTCGATCAATGACGAGGCGGCGGTCATCGACGGCGTGGTCCAGGTGGACGGCGAGACCGTGCTGAGCGCGAGCGGGATCATGTGCGCACTGATCGCGGCCGAGACCCTGGACGACCCGGCGGACACCCGGCGGATGGCGGAGCAGCTGCTCGGCGGGGGCCGGCCCGATGAGACGGGTGGTGGTCACCGGCATGGGCGCGGTCACCCCGCTGGGCTGCGACGCGGACAGCACCTGGCGCGGACTGGTGGCCGGGCGCAGCGGCGTCGGGCCACTGACCGTCTTCGACACCACCGGCTTCCCGGTGCGGATCGCCGGGCAGGTGCACGGCTTCCAGGCGTCGCGGGCGCTGCCGCCCCAGGTCGACCGCCAACGGCTGTCCCGGGTGGGGCAGTTCGGTGTGGCGGCAGTCGCCGAGGCGCTGCGCCACGCCGAGCTGGAAGACCGCTCCAGCTCCGGCGACGAGTGCGGGGTCGCCATGGGCGCCAGCGTGGGCCGCCCGGATCTGCAACTGCTGCTGGACATAGGCCTGTTGCGGGAGCGCAGCGGACGCCCCGACGCCTTTCTGCGGCAGTCGCCGGGGGCGGTGCTGACCGCCGACCAGAACCTTCCGCTGAGCGCGATGGCCCGGCTGATGGGCGCCACCGGGCCGATGATCGGCATCAGTACCGCCTGCTCCGGCTCCGGGCACGCCATCGGCGAGGCGTTCCGCGCCATCCAGGAGGGCGACGCGCGGCTGATGGTCGCGGGCGGCTACGACTCGCTGACCAGCTGGATCGACGTCCTGGGCTTCAGCCTGCTGGGCGCACTGACGGATCGTCACAACGACGATCCGCAAGCAGCCTCACGGCCGTTCGACGCCGACCGCTCGGGCTTTGTGCTCGGCGAGGGCGCGGTTGCCTTCGTGCTGGAGGAGTTGACCTCGGCGCTGGCGCGCGGGGCCCCGGTGCTGGCCGAAGTACTGGGCTACGGCGCGACCTTGAACGCCTGGCGGATCACCGACTCACCGCCCGACGGCTCGGGCGCGATCCAGGCCATGGAGGGCGCCATCGCCGACTCCGGCCTGGGCACCGGCGGCATCGACTATGTCGTCGCCCACGGCACCAGCACCCATGGCAACGATCTGTCGGAGACCACCGCGATCAAGAAGGTCTTCGGCGCCGACGCCCACCGGCTGGTCGTCAGCTCGCCCAAGTCCATGACCGGGCACCTGACTTCGGCCGGTGCCGCGCTGAACATGCTGGCCGGGATCGGCGCGGTCCGGGAATCGGTGGTCCCGCCGACGATCAACCTGGACACCCCGGACCGCAAGCTGGACCTCGACTATGTGCCGCACACCGCACGGCGGATGCCGGTCTCGGCGGTGCTCGTCAACGCCTTCGCCTTCGCGGCAGCAATACCAGTCTCGTCGTCGGCGCCTACCAGGAGGAAGCATGACCACCGCCGCCACCGCGCCGCCGTCCACCGGTGTGCCGCAACCGTCGCCGCTCCCCCGGCTCGCTGGATTCGAGCGGGTGCTGGAGTTCGAACCGGGCCTGCGCGCGGTGGCCCTGCGGAACATCCCGGGGACCCTGCCGTTCTTCGCCACCCACTTCCCCCGGCGGCCGGTCCTGCCCGGGGTGCTGCTGCTGGAGAGCATGGCGGCACTGGCCGGGGCGGCCGCGGGCGGGGCGCACTGGCGGCTGCACACCGCGGGCACGCTCAGATTCCGGCACTTCGTCGGCCCCGGCGACCAACTGGTGCTCACCGTCGAGCTGTTGAGCCGCAGCCTGGAGAGCACCGAATGGCGGGCGAGCGCCACCGTCGGCGGGCGCACCGTGGCCACCGCGCGGACGCTGACCCTGCTCCCGCTCGGCGGGACCTCATGAGCGCCGGCACCCGCCGGGTGATGGTGACCGGCATCGGGCTGCTGACCGCGCTCGGCGAGGGCGCGGCCGCCACCTGGGCGGCGCTGCTGGCGGGCCGCACCGGGGTCGGCCCGCTGCGCGGCTACGATCCCGCGCCGTTGCAGACCCGGATCGGAGCCGAGATCACCGGCTTCGACCCGGCCCGGTTCCTCAGCCGCCGCTCGCTGCGGATGGTCAGCCGCGGCGACCAACTGGCGGTCGCCGCCGCGGCCCTGGCCGTGCATGACGCCGGTCTGGACGAGTCGGTGGAGCTGGGCTACCGCACCGCGCTGTTCCTGGGCGGCAACAAGGAGGTGCCGCGGCTGGAGGAGCTGATCACCAATCTGGCCACCGTGCGCGGCCCGCAGGGCCGGGTCGACCTGCCCGCGCTGGGCCGCAACGCGGCCTCGGTGATCGCCCCGCTGTTCTTTGTCGAGGGTCTGCAACCCGCCGCCGCGTTCCACATCTCGGAGAAGTTCGGCATCCGCGGCCCCAACGCCTTCTTCGCGGGCACCGCCGACACCGGGGCCACCGCCATCGGGCGGGCGATGCGGGTGGTCCGGCGCGGCGAGGCGGATCTGGCGCTGGCCGGCGGCTACGACGACGCCACCTCGTGGTGGTCGATGTCCAAGATGGACGGTCTCGGCGTCCTCACCACCCGCAACGACCTGGGCGAACGCGCCTTCCGCCCGTTCGACCGGGAGCACAGCGGCTCGGTCTTCGGCGAGGGCGCGGCACTGCTGGTGCTGGAGGAGCGGGAGCACGCCCTGGCCCGGGGCGCCCACTGCTATGCCGAGGTCACCGGCTTCGGCAGCGGCAACGACTGTGTCCGTCCGCCGAGCCCGGAGCCGCGGGCCCGGGGCCTGTCCCGGGCGATCACCCGGGCACTGACGGACGCCGGGCAGAACGCCGGCCCGGAGCGCACCGGCGTCCGCTACATCGCCGCCCACGGCTGCGCGACCCCGCTGGGCGACGTCAGTGAGGCCAGGGCGCTGCACGACGCGCTGGGCGCCTCCGCCCGCACCGCGATGGTCAGCAGCGTGAAGCCGCAGACCGGCCATCTGGTGGGCGGGGCCGGGGCGTTGAACGTGGGGGTGGCGGCGCTGGCGCTGAACGGCGGCGTGGTCCCGGCCACGGTGAACCTGGAGACCCCCGCCGCCGGGTGCGACCTGGACTGGATCCCGGGGGCGCCCCGGGAGGCACGCCCGGGATCCGCGCTGGCGCTGGCCCGGGGCCTGGAGGGGCAGGCGGTCGCCGTCGCCCTGGGCAGAGCGTGATGAGCACCGGCCGCACGGAAGGGACACCCGGGCGGACACCGGAAAGAGAACCGGAAAGAGAACCGGAGAGGGCACCGGAAAGGACACCGCGGATGGACGGCACCGCACAGCAACCGACCGGAACCCTGCGGGTGGTGGTCACCGCCGTGGGCGCGGTCACCGCCCAGGGGGCGAACGCGGACGAGCTGTGGGCGGGGGTCCGGGCCGGCCGCGTCGCCATCGGCCCGGTGCGCGGCCTGCCCATGGACGGCTACCGCACCACCCTGGGCGGCGAGGTGGCCCGGGGAGCCCGGCCCGACTACGACTACCTCGCCGCCATGGGCGGCACCGAACCCGAACCCGCTCTGGACTTCGCGCTGCTGGCCGCGCAGGAGGCGATGGCGGCCGCCGGTCTCGGCGTGCTGCGCGAGGGCGAGCCGCCGCACGCCGGGGCGCTGCCCGCGCACCGCTGGGGGGTGGCCCTCGGCAGTTGCAACGCCGGGCTGCGCAGCGCCGAGCTGGTGCTGCGGCGGGAGCGGGCCGCCGCCCGGGAGCCGGGGGACGGCAACCAGCTGCTGCTGGTGTCGCCGCAGGCCATCGCCGAGGCGCTGAGCGCGGCGTTCGGGCTGAAGGGACCGGTGCTGTCGGTCAACACCGCCTGCGCGTCCGGGGCCCACGCGATCGCGCACGCGCTGGAGACCATCCGCGCCGGACGCGCCGACGCCATGCTGGTCGGCGGCACCGACGCGTTCACCGAGACCGCGTTCGCCGGATTCAACAGCGTGGAGTCGCTCTCGCCGCGGCCCGCAGCGCCGTACTCCAAGGACCGCGACGGGCTGTCGCTGGGCGAGGGCGGCGGGATGCTGGTGCTGGTCGCCGAGCCGGTGGCCCGGGCGGCCGGGGCGCCGGTACTGGCCGAGGTGCTGGGGTACGGGCTGTCCGCGGACGGCTACCACCCGACCGCGCCCCATCCGCAGGGCGAGGGCGCGGCCCGGGCGATCCGCGCGGCGCTGTCCTCGGCCGGGCTGGCGCCGGAGGACGTCCGCTACATCAACGGCCATGGCACCGGTACCCCGAAGAACGACTCGGCGGAGAGCAACGCGGTGCGGGCCGCGCTCGGTGAGGCCGCCGAGAAGACCGCGCTGAGCAGCACCAAGTCGATGGTCGGCCATCTGCTCGGGCGGCCGGCGCGGTCGAGGCGATCGTCACCATCCGGGCCCTGGGCGAGCAACTCGCGCCGCCCACGGCCGGGTTCACCGCGGTGGATCCCAGATGCGGTCTGGACCCGGTGCCGGGCACGGCCCGGCCGCTGGCCATGGACACCGCGCTGTCCAACAACTTCGCCTTCGCCGGGGCCAACGCCACGGTGGCGTTCGGCCGCCCCGGTTTCCGGCCGGTCGAGCAGCCGGCGCAGCTGTCGGACCGGGTGGTGGTCACCGGCATCGGCCTGCTCACCGCCGACGGCGGCGACCCCCGGGAACTCCTCCGCGCCTACCGCGCCGGGCACCGCAGCGGCCGCCCGGACAGCGGGCTGCGGCTGGCCCGGGTGGACGACGCCCGGCTCGAACAGCGGATCCCGGCCCGGGAGCGGCGGCGGATGGACCGGCTGGGCCGGTTCGCGGTCGCGGCCTGCCGCAGCGCGCTCGCCGACGCCGCTCTGACCGCGGACGAACGCGTGGGCGTGGTCCTCGGCACCGGCCTCGGCCCGATGCGCAGCACCGCGGACTTCTTCCTGCCGACCATCGACGGTGGTCCGGCCGGCGGCAGTCCGGCGGTCTTCCCCAACACCGTCTTCAACGCCGCGGCCGGGCAGGTCGCCATGGTGCTCGGCGCCAAGGGGCCCACCTCGACCGCCACCGCGGCGCACGCGGCCGGCGCCTCGGCCCTGTGCATCGGTTACGACCTGCTGCGCTCGGGCCGGGCGGACGCGGTGCTGTGCCCGGCCGTCGACGAGCTGACCGAGGAGGTGGTCGCGGGCTACCGGGGCCTGCCGCTGTTCGCCGGCCCCTCCGGCCGGGGCTGCACTCTGGCCGAGGGCGGGATCGCGCTGGTGCTGGAGCGGGAGTCGGCGGCCCGCGCGCGCGGCGCCCGGATCCTGGCCGAGCTGGCCGGCCACGCCACCGCCTCGGACGCCCTCGGCATAGGACGCTGGGACCCGGCCGGTGACGGGGTCGAACGCGCCATGCGCGCCGCCCTGGCCGGGTCCGGGATCGGCCCGGCCGAGCTCACCGCGGTCTGGACGAACGCCTCCGGGCTGGAACCGGTCGACCGTCCGGAGGCGCTGGCCCTGTCCCGGCTGGCGCTGCCCGGGAGCTGCCGGGTGGAGAGCCCCCGGCTGGTGCTGGGCGAACCGCTGGGCGCGGGCGCCCAGTTGTCGGCCGCGCTGGCCCTCACCGACTGGGGCGACGACGCCCCCGGCGGGCCGGTGCTGGTCAACAGCTCCTCCCTGGGCGGCACCCACACCAGCATCGTGCTGCGCCCCCATATCTGATGACAACTCATCCCTAGCGGCACCGAACCGAAACGGAGATCTGACGATGTATCAGCCGTCCGACCGCCATGTGTCGATCCTCAGCACCGGGGCCGACCTCCCCGGCGATCCGATCGACAACGCCGCCCTGGAGCGGCTGTGCGGTCCGCTGCCCGACGACCTGCTCCAGGGCATCGAGGTGCAGCGCCGCCACTGGATCGTCGACCCGCTGACCGGCGCGCACCGCGGCGGCACCGCCGCCATGGCCACCGCCGCCGCCCGTCAGGCGCTGTCCCGGGCCGGGGTCGAGCCGGGCGAGATCGACCTGCTGGTGCTCTCCACGGCCAGCCCCGACTATCCGCTGCCCGCCACCGGAACCTTTGTCCAGGAGCAACTGGGCCTGGAGCGCTGCGCGGTGATCGAGGTGCGCGCCGGCTGCGTCGGCGCGGTCCAGGCGCTGGACATCGCCCGTCGCCAGCTGGCCGACGGCAGCTGCCGCACCGCGCTGGTCATCGGCGCCGAGGCGATCTCCCCGCTGCTGGCCCCGGTGTACCTGGGCCGCGACCCGCACAGCGTACGGATGCGGGACCGGCTGACCGTGTACACCTTCGGCGACGGCGCGGGCGCGATGGTGCGCGCGCGGGCGAGCCCGGATCGGCGCAGCACACCCCGCTGCGTGAGGTGTTCGCCACCCGCTGCCTGGGCGGCGCACGCAAGCCGGGGATGCTGGTGGTCGGCGGCGGCACGGACGCGCCACTGGCCGAACAGCAGCGCCGCAAGCGGCTGATGGAGATCCGACTGGACATCCCCGGCACCGCCGCCTTCGGCCCGCAGGTGTTCGTGTCCGGGCTGCACGACCTGCTCCAGCGGTCCGGCCTGGCCATGGGCGACATCGACGCCTGTGTGCTGCCGGAGGGCAACGCCGAGTACTTCAGCGGCGAGTTCGAGGCGGCCGGACTGACCGCGCAGGACCACGCCGCGCTCCAGAAGAACATCGTGGAGAACCTCACCGATGTCGGGCCACCGGCTCGGCCGCGGTCCCGCTGGCGCTGGACGCGGGCTGGACCAGCGGCCGGATCCGCCCCGGCGACACGGTGCTGCTGCTGGCGATCGAGGCCAGCCGCTACCTGTACGCCGGGCTGACGCTCACCTGGGAAGCGCCCACCCCGGCCCGCTGACCCCGCCTCCGCGCCGCGGACGCGAGCACGCACTGACGCCTACCGAGGAGGGTGAACCGTGTCGGTGGAAGAGCAGAACAAGGCAGTCATCCGCAGGGTCTTCGACGAGTTCGTCAACCGGGGGGACTTCTCGGTGGTGGACGAGATCTACCATCCCGGCATGGTCGACCACCAGCCGCTGCCGGGCGCGCCCGAGGGTCCGGAAGGGGTGAAGTACACCATCGCCGGGCTGCGCAGCGGCTTCCCGGACCTGTGGGTGACCATCGAGGACATGAGCGCGCACGCGGACCAGGTGGTGATCCACAACACCTGGCGCGGCACCCACCTGGGCGAGTTCCTGGGCATGGCCCCGACCGGGTATCCGCTGGAGTTCCGCGGCGTGGTGGTGTGGCGGCTGGTCGACGGCCTGATCGCGGAGCGCTGGGGCATCGGGGTGGAGTCCAATATGCTCGCCGGGCTCGGGATGCGCCGGCTCGCCCCGGCCGCCGGCGCCCGGGCCGGCCGCGGCGCCGGAGCGGCTGCCCCGGCGGCCACCCAGGCGCTGCCGGTGCTGCCCGGCCGCTCCGAGCAGTGGCGGCTCCTGCACAGGCAGCTGACCGGGCCCCGGCTGCGGGAGTACGAGGCCTCCCGGGGCCGGGTGGGCATCGTGCACGAGTCCTTCTGGACGCAGCGGTCGGACACCGGCAAGTGGCCGGGCAACAGCGAGTGGCCGGGCAACAGCGAGCGGTCGGGCAACAGCGAGTGGCCGGGCAACAGCGAGCAGGCGGGCGCCGGCGAGGTGGCGGTGCACCGGCTGGAGGCCAGGAACGTGGCCCGGGCCGCGCGGCGGCTGCGCGACTCGGCGGACCCCTTCGACATCTGGCTGCGACCGAGGCGCAGCGGGTGTTCGGGTGGATCCGTGGGCGCGGCTGGCGGCCGGGCCCACCGCCGAGCCGGCGCTGGAGTGGACCGTCCCGGCGGTCCTGGTCCCGGCGGCCGGGGTGAACGCCACCGGCACGGCCCGCTCCCGGCTGGCGGAGCTCTGGTCCTGCGCGAGCGGGCGCTGCTCGTCCGGGTGAGGCGGCTACCGAGGCGCAGCATGCGAAGGGAAGCTGACGGCGCGGGAGCGGATCGCGTTGTTGTTGGACGATGGTTCGTTCAACGAGGTGGAGCCGTTGCGTCGGCACCGGGCGACGGGGTTCGGTCTTGAGGCGAAGAAGCCGTACTCGGACGGGGTGATCACCGGCTGGGGTTCGGTGCACGGTCGTACGGTGTTCGTGTATGCGCCATGATTTCCGGATTTTCGGTGGGGCGCTGAGGCGCATGCGCAGAAGATCCACAAGATCATGGACATGGCGATCTCGGCGGGTGCTCCGCTGGTGTCGTTGAACGACGGTGCGGGGGCGCGGATCCAGGAGGGCGTGACCGCGCTGGCCGGGTACGGCGGGGATCTTCCAGCGCAACACCCGGGCGTCGGGGTGATCCCGCAGATCAGTGTGATGCTGGGGCCGTGCGCCGGTGGTGCGGCGTACTCGCCGGCGCTGACGGACTTCGTGTTCATGGTCCTCGCAGATGTTCATCACCGGCCCGGACGTGGTGCAGGCGGTGACCGGCGAGAAGATCTCGCAGAACGGCCTGGGCGGCGCGGACGTCCACTCCGAGGTCTCCGGGGTCTCGCACTTCGCCTACGACGACGAGCGCACCTGCCTGGAGAGGTCCGCTTCCTGCTGTCGATGCTGCCCCAGAACAACCGCGAGAAACCCTCCCACCGAACCCGCCGGGGACCGGCCCGACCGGCGCTGCGAGGCGCTGCTGGACCTGGTTCCGGCGGACGGCAACCGGCCGTACGACATGCGCGAGGTGATCGAGGAGATCGCCGACGACGGCCAGTTCATGGAGGTCCACGAGCGCTGGGCGACCAATGTGATCGTGGCGCTGACGGCCAGGTGGTCGGCATCGTGGCGAACCAGCCGCAGTCGCTGGCCGGGTGCTGACATCCACGCCTCCGAGAAGGCCGCCCGCTTGTGCAGATGTGCGATGCCTTCAACATCCCGCTGATCACCCTGCTGGACGTCCCGGGCTTCCTGCCCGGGTGGACCAGGAGCACGGCGGCATCATCCGGCACGGCGCCAAACTGCTCTACGCCTACTGCAACGCCACCGTGCCCGCATCTCGCTGGTGCTGCGCAAGGCCTACGGCGGCGCCTACATCGTGATGGACAGCCGCTCCATCGGTGCGGACCTGGCGTTCGCCTGGCCCACCAACGAGATCGCGGTGATGGGCGCGGAGGGCGCGGCGAACGTGATCTTCCGCCGGCAGATCAACGCCGCGGACGACCCGGAGGCCATGCGCACGCAGATGGTCAAGCAGTACCAGTCGGAGCTGATGCATCCCTACTACGCGGCCGAGCGCGGGCTGGTGGACGACGTGATCGACCCGGCCGCCACCCGCGGCGTGCTGATCCGCTCGCTGCACATGCTGCGGACCAAGCACGCCGACCTGCCCGCCCGCAAACACGGCAACCCGCCGCACTGAACAGGAGCTCCAGCAGATGGAATTGACTGAGCATCAATCGATCCGGATCGAGCGCGGCCAGCTCGCCCCGGAGGAACTGGCCGCCGTACTGGTCGCGTTGCTGACCCGCACGGGCCGCACCGGGCGGAACGGAGGGGCGCCGCCGCCCCCGTCCGCAGCCTCGCGGCCTGGCGCCGCCGGGAGCGCGAGCCGGGATTCGGCGCCTCCCACAGCTGGCGCACCGCCGCCTGAGCCCACCCGCCCCCCGGACCCGCCGCCCGCGACCCCTGCGGGCGGCGGGTCCGCATGCCTGGGCAGTCGACTGCCCGGCCTGCAACGGCCGGGCAGCACAGCATTTTTGACTGTGTATCAGGATGCCAGCAGCAGTGCGCTGATCACCAGCATGGCCGCGGCCGAACCACCATGCACGCCGTAGACGGCCGAGCTGGGACCATTGTTGCGGCGCACCACCACGGCGTCGCCGAGGGGTATCACGCAGGCCGCGAGCATGATCCAGCCGAGCAGGTGCGGAGCCCCGTAGGCCAGCAGGATGAAGATGAACAGCCCGGAGGCGATGTCCCGCACGGCCCTGACAGACAGCCACGCCTGGGAATTGCCCTGCACATCGGAGGTTCCGCTGGGCAGGCCGAAACCGGTCTCGGCCCCTGCGGCGCCAACAGGTCGTGCGCACCCGCGAAGACGATGGCCGCGCCGACGAGTCCGGCGAGCACAGAGGCGATGTCGGTGAGCATGGTTGATTCCCTCCCGATGGCGGCGGCGCCAAGGAATCTAGCGGCGCTAGCGAATGGGTCGAAGATAGCATTAGCATCGATCGCACGTCTAGCACTGCTAGCACAGCTCTCACCTCCCACCCGGCAACGCAGGCGACCCCGCCGGAGCGCTCCGGCGGGGTCGGACGTCAGACCACTTCAACTGCACTCAGAAGAAGGTCAGTTGGCGTTCTCCCAGGTGTCCGCGAAGCTCCCGTCGGAGATCGAGCCGGGCTGGGCCATGGTGTCCCCGCTGCTCTGGTTCTGCATGACGATCCCGGTCGGCGAGTAGCTGTCGAGGGCGTTGCCGTTCGCCTCCGCGCCGGTGAAGTTCACCGTGCCGAAGTCGGAGAGGCTGGCGATCGACCCGTTGACGTCGGTGGCCTCGGCGATCACCTCGGCGGAGCTGTCCTGGTAGCCGGACGAGCCGTTCTGGGTGGTGGTCTCGCTCCAGTTCTCGGTGCTGTCGGCCAGGGTCATGGTGAAGGTGCCGTCGCCGTTGTCGGTGACCGTGGCGGTCAGCTGGTCGCCGGGCTGGACGCTGTCCGACCACGGGGTCTCGGCCGCGGGCAGCACCTCCCACCAGGCGCCGTACTCGGCCTGGCCGTTGATGCAGTCGGCCTCGGTCCCGGTCTGCTCCAGGGCCGAGTTGTTGTATCCGTCCAGGCCCACCCAGTAGGAGGAGTAGGTGTCCTGCGAGCCGCAGGTGATCTGGGGCTGGACCCAGGAGGAGCTGACGGAGGTGTAGCTGCTGGAGTTGCCGGTGGCCGCGTAGCCCGACCAGTTGCCGGAGGTCACGGTGTCGTTGCGCCGACCGTGCTGGGAGACATGCAGCTGGTGGCTCTCCCGGTGTGCGAGCGAGGCGCTGATCTGCACGGCATGCCGGTGGTGCCCGGCCATCGGGGAGGTGCCGGCCGCGAACGCGCTGGGGGACGCGAACACCGCGGCGGCGGCTATGCCGGTGGCTATGGCGAACATGCGGGCAGGGGTCTTCTGGGACATGGGGGTCTCCCTGTGTCTGGGGGTACCAGGTAGCGCCGGGTGGCCCGGGGTGGGGGGTCACTGGCAGAAGCGGCCGGTGTTTCCCGGGTGGCGCACAAAGCTTGCACCTGTGGTTGCGTCCATGACAAGACCTGGAAGTACCCATTCCGGGGAAGTTCCTGTGAATGTGGTGAACAGCTTGCGCGCAAGCCGTGAAGCAGGCTCAGCCTGTCCGGAAGGATCCCGAGTTGCCTGATTAAGCGTCAGAAATAGCCCCAGGACGGACATATACCCCACTGCGCGGGCCCCGGGCGCGGCCCGTGCGAAGTGGCCGGCGGCCCATGGGTTCACCCGATCGCCCGGCGCCGCCTGAACGCGCCGCGCCCGCGCCGAACGTAGCGTCGGAGCGATGAACACCAGAGCGCGGATCACCGCAGGGCTGCTTGTCCTCCTCAGCGCGGTCGCCCTGGCGGGCCGACCGGCCGCCGCGACCGACGGCCTCGGCGTCCCCTGGTTCCACCAGCAACTGCACGACGACTGCGAGGCGGCGGCGCTGCGGATGGTCCTGGCCGGCCGCGGACTGGCGGTCTCCGACCTGGACGTGCTGGCGCGGGTCGGCATCGACCTGGCGCACGCCGAGTTCGGGCACTCCGGCGCGCGTTCCGGGGACCCCTACCGCACCTTTGTCGGCGACCCGGACGGGTCGGAGCGGCACGGCACCGGATACGGCGTCTACGCCCCGCCGATCGCCGCGGCGGCCCGCGCCTTCGGGCTGACGGTCCTGGCCTCGGGCCGCGGGATCGGCACCGGCCTGCTCGCCCGGCTGGTCGGCGCCGGACACCCGGCGGTCGTCTGGGTCGACTACCTCTGGCGCTCCAGGCCGGTGCGCTGGTACCAGGCGTACGACGGGAACTGGGTGCCCTACGCGGGCGCGGGCGAGCACGCGATCGCGGTCACCGGCTTCCACGCCGGCCAGGTGCAGGTCGACGACCCGGCCCGGGGCCACTACCTGATCAGCGCCACCGCCTTCGCCGCCGGCTACGCGGCCTACGGCGACATGGCCGTAGTGGTGCGCTGAACCGCTCCGCCACCGCACGCCCACCGGCGGCCCGGCGGCCGCGCCGGTTCCGGGCCCGCCGGCATATGCCTGCGGGCCCGGAACCGGTGCCTGCGGTCAGCAGATCCGGGGCAGCTGCTCACCGATCGGCAGGTCCACCACCCGGGTGCCGCCGAGCGCGGTGCGGGCGACCACCAGGCCGGGGTGCTCCGCGACCGCCTCGCCGATCACGCAGGCCTCCCGGCCCAGCGGGTGCGCCCGCATCGCGGCCAGCACCGCCTCCGCCTCCGCCCGCGGCACGAAAGCCACCAGCTTGCCCTCGTTGGCGACATACATCGGGTCGAGCCCGAGGATCGCGCAGGCGTTGGCCACCGGCGCGGGCACCGGGACGCTGCGCTCCTGGATACCACCCCCGTGCCGGAGGCGGCGCGATCTCGTTGAGCGAGGCGGCCAGACCGCCCCGGGTGGGGTCGCGCAGCACATGCAGGTCCGGGGTGACCGCCAGCATGGCCTCGACCAGACCGCCGAGGGCGGCGCAGTCGCTCTCGACGCCCACGCCGAACTCCAGGCCCTCCCGGACGCTCAGCACGGCCACCCCGTGCAGGCCGATCGGGCCGCTGACGATGACCACGTCGCCGGGGACCACCCGCTGTGCCCGCAGGTCGACCCCGGCCGGGATCAGTCCGATCCCGGCGGTGTTGATGTAGATGCCGTCCCCGTGGCCGGACTCCACCACCTTGGTGTCACCGGTCGCCACCTCGACCCCGGCCGCCCGCGCGGCCGCGCCCAGGGCCCCGGCGACCCGGGCCAGCACCGCCATCTCGACGCCCTCCTCCAGGATCAGCCCGCAGGAGAGGTAGGCGGCCCGGGCCCCGCTCATGGCGAGGTCGTTGACCGTGCCGTTGACGGCGAGGTCGCCGATGCTGCCGCCGGGGAAGAACATCGGCCGGACCACGAAGGAGTCGGTGGAGAAGGCCAGTCTGGCCCCGCCCAGGGTGACCGCCGCGGCGTCCCCGAGCTGCGACATCAGCTCGCCGCCGAAGGCGGGTGCGAAGATGTGCTCGACCAGCTCGGCCGACATGGCTCCCCCGCCGCCGTGGCCCATGACCACCCGCGGCTGGTCGCGCAACGGCGCCGGACAGGTCCAGGCCGTGGGGTCCGGTGCGGCTCCGGACGGCAGCAGTGCGGGGTCGGGCAGCGGGGACAGCACAGTCTCAGCCAACGGGGTCGCCTCCAGGGATACGGGGGCCGCGTCGAGCCGCCGGTACAGGTAGTACGCCGCGCAGGCGCCCTCGCTGGAGACCATGGTGGCGCCGAGCGGGTTGCGCGGGGTGCAGGTGGTGCCGAACGCCTCGCACTGGTTCGGCTTGAGCAGGCCCTGGAGCACCTCGCCGCTGCGACAGGCCGCGGGCTCCAGGGTCCTGATCCCGGTGACCGAGAACCGCTCCTCGGCGTCGAACTCGCGGTAGCGCGGGAGAGCCGCCAGCCGCTGCCGGGGATCACCCCGATGCCGCGCCAGCTGCGGTCGGTCACCTCGAAGACGTCCGCCAGCATCGCCCGGGCCGCCGGGTTGCCCTCCGGGCGCACCGCCCGGGGGTAGGCGTTCTCCACCCTGTGTTCGCCGCGCTCCAGCTGGAGCACCGTGCGCCGGACGCCCTCCAGGATGTCGAGCGGTTCGAAGCCGGTGACCACGATCGGGACCCGGTACCGCTCGGCCAGTTCCGGATAGCCGTCGGTGCCCATCACGCTGCACACATGACCGGCGGCCAGGAACGCCTGCACCCGGCAGTCGGGCGACTGCATCACGGCCTCGATCGCCGGGGGCACCAGCACATGCGACACCAGCAGGCTGAAGTTGCGGATGCCCAGCTTGCGGGCCTGGTACACAGTCATGGCGTTGGGCGGTGGTCTCGAAGCCGATCCCGAAGAACACCACCTGCTTGTCCGGGTTCTGCTGGGCGATCCGCAGCGCGTCCAGCGGGGAGTAGACCACCCGTACGTCGCCGCCCCCGGCCCGGACGGTGAAGAGGTCCCGGCCGGTACCGGGGACCCGGAGCATGTCGCCGAAGGAGCAGAAGACCACCCCGGGTCGGGAGGCGATCTCCAGCGCCTTGTCGATCACCTCCAGCGGGGTGACACACACCGGGCAGCCCGGGCCGTGGATCAACTCGACCTGATCGGGCAGCAGTTGGTCGATCCCATGGCGGATGATGGTGTGCGTCTGGCCGCCGCAGACCTCCATCAGCGCCCACGGCCTGGTCACCGTGGCGTGGATCTCGTCCAGCAGCCGCCTGGCCAGGTCCGGATCCTGGAACTCCTCGAGGTACTTCACCGCTGTGCCTCCCCACCGTGTCGCCGTCCTCGGCCCACGGGTAGCCGTTGGCCGCGGCCGCGGCCTCCCACGGGTCGCCGAACTCCTCCTGCAGGATGCCGAGACCGGCGAACAGCTCCAGCGTCCGCAGCGCCTCCTCCTCGTCCAGCCGCTGGAGCGCGAAGCCGACATGGACGATGGCGTACTCACCGACCGCCAGGTCCGGCAGGTACTCCAGGCAGACCTCCTTGACCACCCGCCGAAGTCGACGGTGGCCATCCGGGTACCGTCCCGTTCCTCGATCTCCAGCACTCTGCCGGGCACCGCCAGACACATGGTTCCTCCGTAGGCGTTAGTGGGCCGACCGCGCGGCGACCATGAGCTGGCCCAGGGCCAGTCCCCCGTCGTTGGGGGGATCCGCCGGTGCCGCAGCACGGTGAAGCCGTCCTGCGCCAGCACCGTGGCGCAGGCGCTGGACAGCAGCGTGTTGCCGAACACCCCGCCGGTGAGCACCACGGTCTCCAGCGCGTGCCGCTCGCGCGCCAGCACGCAGATCCGGTGCACCAGCCGGGCGACCGCCGTGTGGAACCGGGCCGCGACCAGCGCCGGCGGGTGCCCGCGCGGACCTCGGCGGCGATCGCCGCCAGCACCGGCGCCGGGTCGGCGACCAGGGCGTCGTCCGGGCCGCCGGCGGCGCGGGGCCCAGCGCGAAGGCATAGCCCGGGCCGTGGTCGTCCGGCGCCCGCAATGCGGCGGCCTCCAGCTCGATCGCGGCCTGCGCCTCGTATCCGGCAAGCTGGCACACGCCAGCGAGCGCGGAGACCGCATCGAACAGCCGCCCCATGCTGGAGGTCGGCACGCAGTTCAGGTTCCGTTCCAACTGCCGTTCCAGCAGCCGTAGTTCATCGTCGTGGCAGGCGGCGACACAGGGCAGGTCGGCGGTCCAGGCGACCCCGGCCGCGCGCAGATGCGACAGCGCCATCCGGTAGGGCCGGCGTACCGCGGCGTCGCCGCCCGGCAGCGGCACATAGCCGAGCCGGGCGAAGCGCCGGTAGCCGTCGTAGTCCGCGATCAGGGTCTCGCCGCCCCACACCGCGCCGTCGTCCCCGTAGCCGGTGCCGTCGAAGGCCACACCGATGACCGGGTGGCTGCCGTCCAGGCCGTGCTCGGCCATGGCCGAGGCGATATGGGCGTGGTGGTGCTGCACCCGCACCAGCGGCCGCCCGCCGCGGTTGCGCTCCGCCCAGCGGCCGGAGCGGTAGCCGGGGTGACGGTCGGCGGCCAGCAGTTCCGGGCGCACCCCGCTGATCGCCTCAAGGTGCCGTTCCGCCCGCTCGAAAGCCTGTTGCGTGCCCACGTCGTCCATGTCGCCGAGATGGGCGGAGAGCCAGGCGTGGGTGCCCTCGCCCAGGCACAGGGTGTTCTTCAGGTCCCCGCCGACGGCCAGCGCGGGGCGCACCGGCAGCGGCAGGGTGACCGGCAGCGGCGCGTGGCCGCGGGACCGGCGCAGGATCAGCGGGACGCCGTCGCAGATCCGCGCCACCGAGTCGTCGCAGGGCACCTGGATCGGCCGGTCATGGGTGAGCCAGGCGTCGGCGAGCCCGGCCAGCCGCTCCAGCGCCTCGGCCTCGTCGGTGACGATCGGCTCACCGGAGCGGTTGCCGCTGGTCATCACCAGCAGCCGGGGACGGGCGGATCCCCGGCAGGCCGAGCAGCAGCTGGTGCAACGGGGTGTACGGGAGCATGAAGCCCAGGTCGGGGCTGGCCCGGGGCCGATGCCGGCAGGGCCGGGTCACCGTCCGCGCGCCGCCGCAGCAGCACGATCGGCCGGACGGCGCCGGTGAGCAGGGCCCGCTCCGGCGGGTCGACCCGGGCCAGCCCTCGATCCCGGCCAGGCTCCGGGCCATCAGCGCGAACGGCTTGTCGCCACGGGCCTTGCGGCGGCGCAGCCGGGCGACCGCCTCCGGGTCGGTGGCGTCGCAGGCGAGGTGGTAGCCGCCGACGCCCTTGACCGCCAGGACGGCCCCGCTGCCGAGCAGCCGCCTGGCCTCGGCGACCGGGTCGGCGGCGGGCGACCGGGCGGGCTGCGCGTCGGCGCCGGCCAGCAGCAGCCGCAGCCGGGGGCCGCAGGCGTGGCAGGCGACGGGCTGCGCGTGGAAGCGCCGGTCGGCGGGGTCGGCGTACTCGCGGGCGCAGTCCGGGCACATCGGGAACCCGGCCATGGTGGTGTGGCCGCGGTCGTAGGGCAGGCCGGTGACGATGGTGAACCGCGGGCCGCAGTTGGTGCAGGTGATGAAGGGGTGCCGGTACCGGCGGTCCCCCGGATCGGCGAGTTCGGCCAGGCAGTCGGCGCAGGTGGCCACGTCGGCGGCGACCAGGGTGGCGGCCGGTCCGCCGCCGGTGGAGGCGAGGATGCTGAAGCCGGATCCTCCGGCCGGGGGCAGCCGGTGCTGGGCCACCGACTCCACCAGCGCCAGCGGCGGCGCGTCGGCGGCGATCCGGGTGCAGAACAGTTCGACGGCCTGCTCCAAGCCCTCCACCTCGGCGACGACGCCCTGCCCGGTGTTGACGACATGCCCGGTCAGTCCGAGGCTGGTGGCGAGGGTGTGCACAAAGGGCCGGAAGCCCACGCCCTGGACCACCCCGCGCACCACCACCCGCCGCCGCAGTACGCCCTCGGTGAGCGCCGGACCGGTCACGCGCCCGGCTGCCCCGCCACCGCGGCGGCGTCGTGTCGGTGCGGAGCGCCGTCGTGGCGGTGGCCGTGGTCGTGGCCACCCTCGTGGTCGTGGCCGTCGTCGTGGCCGTGGTCGTGGTGCGGGTGCCGGGCGGCCATCACCGGGGTGTGCACCGGGTGCGTCGTCGGCGACGGCCAGGGCGGCGTCCAGCAGCGCCCCCGCTCCGACGCCGGTCCTGGCCGAGGTCAGCAGCACCTCGACCCCGGGGTTGACCTGCTGGACATGCCGGCGGAACAGCGCCTCGTCGAATCCGACGGCCTCGGCGATGTCGGTCTTGGTGACCAGGACCAGATTGGCCAGTCCGAACGCGGTGGGGTACTTCAGCGGCTTGTCCTCGCCCTCGGTCACCGAGGCCAGGGCGACCCGCAGCGACTCACCGAGGTCGTAGGAGGCCGGGCAGACCAGATTGCCGACGTTCTCCACGAACAGCAGCCGGGTGTCCTCGGGCAGCCAGCCCTCCAGATGGCCACCGAGCATCCCGGCCTCCAGATGGCACAGGCCGTCGGTGAGCACCTGCTTGACGGGTGCTCCGGAGCGGCGAGCCGCAGTGCGTCGTTCTCGGTGGCCAGGTCGGCGGTGAGCGCGGCCACCGGCAGTCCGCGCTGCCGGGCGAGCAGCAGCTCCTGTTCGAGCAGCGCGGTCTTGCCGCTGCCCGGGCTGGACAGCAGGTTGACCACGATGGTGCCGCGGGCCGCCAGTCCGGCCCGCAGATCATGGGCGCAGAGGTCGTTCTTGGCGAGGACCGCCTGTTGGAGGTCAACCACACGGCACACGGTTCAGTGCTCCTCGACGATCGGTTCGCGGTCGGGTTCGGCGGCGCGGCACCGGCCGTCCTCCCAGTGGACGCTGAGGACTTGCAGTTCCCGGCCGGAGAGCAGTTCGGCGGTGGCCGCCCCGCAGTTCGGACAGCACAGCTCGGGCGGCATCCCGACCGCCCATTCGGACGCGCAGGGCGCACACCGGGCGCGCGCCGTGACCGCCTCGGTGATCAGCTGCGCACCCTCCAGCAGCGTGCCGCCGCAGGCGAGTTCGAAGCAGAACCGGAGCGAGTCCGGCACCACTCCGGCGAGTTCGCCGACCTGGAGCCGGACCGAGTGGACGGCCTCGGCGCCGGCCTCCTCGGCCGCGGCCTGCACCTGTCGACCACAGCCAGGGCGATGGACATCTCGTGCACCGCTCCCCTTCCGCAGCCGGGACCTTCGGCGTCCATTACAGGCCGGGCCCCGCAGGCGGACCGCAGCCCGCGCCGGCGGGCCCGGGGCGACCCGTTCGGCGCAGCCGGGGTCACATGCAGCGCATCCGCAGATAGCGCTTGATGTCGGGCAGCACCTGCCGGCCGACGGCGCAGGCCACGGCCAGGGCCGCGCCGATCACAACGATCTTCTTCATGGTGGGTGTCCTCTCCTCGGTGCGTGGGCTTGGGTGCGTGGGCTTGGGTGCGTGTGCTCGGTGCGTGGGCTCAGTGCGTGGGGGTGCGGCAGGCCGCGGGGGCGGGCGCCGCTGACGGGTCGGCGAGCAGGTCGCGCAGCAGGCGCAGCGCCTCGGGCACGGCGGCGGCGACCGGCTCGCTGAGCCCGATGCCCTCCTCGACGGTGGCCGGTTCGCAGCCGACCACCAGGATCCGGCCGGGCGGGGTGCCGCCGGTGCCGGCACAGAGCGTGCCGAGCAGGCCGAGGACCGTGTCCGGGGACATCCGGTGCCCGTCCAGCGGCACACTCCCGGGTTCGGCCGGCTCGCCCTGCCCGGCGTCGATCAGGTAGACCGTGCCGGGCTCCCGGCCGCGGGCGGTGGCGTCGACCAGGACGGCCGTGTCGTAGCCGTCGAGCAACTGGTAGGCGAGGTGCACCCCGCGTACCCGATGTCGGCCGTCTCGACGTGCTCCGGCAGCGGCCCGGCCGCCAGCCGGCCGACCGCCTCCACGCCGAAGCCGTCGTCGCCGAGGAAGATGTTGCCGATCCCGGCGACCAGGGTTCGTCCGGGCCGGTTCACTCCGGCTCCAGGGGGGTGACCTCGTCGGGCTGGAAGTAGAGGAAGCGCCCCTGCTCGCGCCGGATGTCCGCGCCCGGGTCGCCCTCGACGGTCACCGCGAGGTGCACCCCGCCGTCGACGTCGTGCAGCACGGCTTCGACCTGGGCGCTGCGGCCGTGCAGAAACAGGTCCTGGGCGTCGGTGCGGCGCGGCCCGGGACGCAGCAGCACCCGGCTTCCGGCACCGACCAGGATGCCGTCGACCGTGACCTGGTCCCGGGCGGGATCGAAGCCGCCGTCGCTCTCCGGGTCCCACCAGGGCTTGCCGGGCGCCATGGCGAGCGGGTCGGCCCCGAACGGATCGGCGGTGAACGGGTCAACGGCGAACGGATCGGCGGGGAACGGCGGCTCCTGGTCCGCACCGGCCGGGCCGGGCCCGGTGACCTCGCGCAGCGCCCGGACCGCGCCGTGCAGGCGTTCCAGCACCTCCGGCGGCATGGAGTCGGCGAGGTCGATCACCGCGGCGGCGCGCGCGTCGGTGCCCCGGGCCTCGCGCTTCTCCTGCTCGGTGAGCGCGGCCGTCCGCAGGGCCAGGATCTCGTCGATCTCGGTGGCGTCGTAGAGCGCGCCGGGGCTCTCCGGGGCGATGGCGGGGTGGTCCTCCAGGATGATCGGGGAGGAGAGCACGACGTCGGGCCGCCCGTCGGCGCCCGCCAGCACCGGCCAGGTGTGCAGATTGCGGCACTGGGCGGTGGCGGCCCTGGCCCACTCGGGCGGGTCGGCCATGGACAGGAAGGCGCCGGAGCTGAGGCCGAGCATCAGGTGCGCGGAGACCAGCGAGCGCGGCAGCGCCGCCTCCCGGTCGGCTCCCGGCTGCCGCCCCGGCCACTCGGTGGTGTTCTCCACCACGGCGGTCAACCGCCGTACCGCGTAGGGCCCGGGGAGCTCGGCCGCGCTGATCCGGACGGCGCCGGTCAGCGCCTCGCGGCGGCGCAGCAGCCGGCCGACCGCCCGGCCGTCACCGTCGTGGACGGTCTCCGTCTGCTCGCAGACCGGCCGGGTGAACCGCAGCACCCGCCCGTCGCCGTCCAGCTCGCTCATCCGCAGGACGAACTGGACGCGTTCCTCGACGCCCTCGTCCCACGGGGTGAGCACCCGGTCGGCGAGCTCCAGTTCGGCGACCTCGTGGTGGCCGCCGTCGGGGCCGGTGCGCTGCACCGTGCGCCGCTGGGCGTGCAGGAAGCGCAGCTCTCCGTAGAGGGTCGCGTCGCCCCGGGGTTCCAGCAGGCACTCGGTCCGCTGGGAGTCGTGCTCGCCGCTGTCCGCACCCCAGCCGGGCGGCACCAGCACCCGAACTGCCAGCGCAGCCGGTTCTTGGCGGCCGAGGCCCGGTACGGGTAGAGCACATAGCCCTCGAACAGCACGGCGTCGGCGACCTGCCGGGCCGCGCCGAACCTGCTCTCGATCTCCGCGTTCCCGGGCTCCGTGCTGCCGGGATCCACGGTGAGTCCGACGGCCGTCACAGGGCGGTCCTCTCCTGGGGTTCGGCTCCGACCAGTGCCGGAGCGGCGGCGTCCAACAGGGCTTCGACGGTCGCCTCCCAGGAGGGCAGCGCCTGCCGGGAGCGGAAGGCGAGCAGGGCGTCCATGGTCGCCCGCGGCAGCCGGAGCCAGCCGCAGCCAGGGAAGTGCTGCTCGATCATCTCCCGCCAGACCTCCAGCGGCATCCGGCACTCGGCCTCGCGGTCCCAGGGCACGGGCTCGACCTGGAATCCCCGGGGGCCGGTGAACGCGGTGCCGGAGAAGAGCAGCAGCAGCGGGGCCTCGCCCTGGCCGAGGGCGTGGAAGTAGCGGTTGGGGGCGACCTCCAGGTCGTAGCTGCACGGAACCGGCAGGTCGACCTCGGTCTCCCCGGTGAATCCCGGGACCACCAGCGAGACCTGGGCGAACTGGACCGGTTTCATGCTGCTGCCCCAGCGCCGCCGCTCGCCGAAGAGGTCGGCCAGACCCTCCGCCTCGGACGGCTGGTAGCCGCGCCGGGTCGGTTCGATCCGCAGCTGGCAGCGGAGCGCGATCGCGTGCACCCGGATGCCGGGCGTGGCGGTGATCCGCAGCCGGAACAGCAGGGTCGGCCCGGCGGCGTAGCGGTCGGCGCGGACGCCGGTGCAGGTGAAGGCGAACTCGGTCACGACCGGCTGCCCTCCTTGAGCGGGCGGGCCCGCCGGGTGACCTCGGCGAAGAAGCCTTCCAGTTCGCCCCGCGCCACGGCTCCCCCGTCGAAGCCCTGCCAGTGCAGCCGCATCCGGCCGACCAGCTGGTAGCAGACGTCGATCGGCACCAGGAAGCAGTGGTAGCGGCCCTGCTCCCGGTGCACCAGCAGCGCCTCCACATCGGGTTGCAGCATGTCGGCCAGCGGGATGCTGCCCAGCACCTCCTGCCAGACCGAGGGCTCCAGCTCGCTCTCGGTGGCCCGGCCGGGCTCGGGTAGAGCGCGACCAGCCGGTCGAGTTCGGTGTTGCGGAAGAAGAAGGCCACACTGACCGGGATCTGCAGCAGCTCCCAGGCGCTGTCGTCGAGCCGGGAGCCGGGGTCGCTCAGGTAGCGGTCGGGACGGTCCGGAACCGGCCGGTGGCTGCCCCCTGGTGCTCGAACAGCAGCGCGCACGGGGTGCAGGCGCAGGACAGCGAGCGGTGCTCGGTGTCCACCAGGTGCCGGTGGCGGTCCTCGGCGACCGGGGCGCCGCACAGTTCGCAGCGTTCCGGGGCCGGTGGCCGGGGCAGCAGGAACCGGCTCAGCCCGGCCGCCCGGACCGCCGTGGCGGCGGTCCGGGCGGCCGGTTGCCGGGTGTTCACGAGGCCGCCGCCGCTGCCGGGCGGGGGCTGATCTGGAGCAGCACCGGTTCCCGGTCCTTCTCCGGTCTCCAGCCGTACTTCGGTCACCTCGGCCGCGAAGCAGCCCAGGGCGTCCTCGACCGACTGCCGCACGGCGGCGTCGGTGCTGGGGCAGCCGCAGCCGCCGGAGCCGGTCGAGCGCACCCGCAGGACCGCGGCGGCCTCGTCGAAGTCCACCAGCTCGACCGGCCGCCCGGGCAGGCTGTCCAGGGCGCGGGCGATCCTGGCCGCGACCGGCTCCGGGTGCAGGCCGTGCAGCACCAGCAGGCCGCAGACCAGTTCGTCCCGCAGCAGTCGCTCCAGCGGGTCGGCCGCGGACTGCCGCGCCCGCTCGGCGGCGAGCAGGTCGACCATCCGGGCCAGCCCGGCGCCGTAGAACTCCATCAGCGTGCGCACCAGTTCCTCGGCCGCCGCGCAGGCCTCCTGGTCGCCGTGTTCGGCGAGCCGCTCCAGGACCTCCTCGACCCGGCGTCCGGCCTGCTCGGCGTCGGCCGCCCGGGCGGGGGTGGTGTCGGCCGGCGCGCTCATCCGCCCATCCCGCTCAGGCCGGTCGGCACATGCAGCTGCTTGACGGTCTTCCCGCCGCCGACGTACATGTGCACGCCGCAGGGCAGGCAGGGGTCGAAGCTGCGCACCGCGCGCATGATGTCGATGCCCTTGAAGTTCTCCGGGGAGTTCTCCTCGAAGATCGGCGTGTTCTGCACCGCGTCCTCGTAGGGGCCCGGCGTCCCGTAGGTGTCACGGGTGCTGGCGTTCCAGGGGTCGGCGGGTACGGGTGGTAGTTGGCGATCTTTCCGTCGCGGATCACCATGTGGTGCGACAGCACGCCGCGGACCGCCTCGGTGAAACCGACGCCCAGGCCCTCGTCCGGCACCTCGAACTTCTCCCAGGTCTGGGTGCGTCCGGCGCGGACCTCGGCCAGGCCCTTCTCGGCGAAGTGGAGCGCCACCGCCGCCGCGTAGGCCTGGAAGTACGTGCGGGCGCGGTTGCGCTCCAGCGCGTTGCTCCACTTGGGGATCTTCCACTCGAAGGTGGTCTCCGGCTTGGTCATGGTCCGCGGCAGGTTGATCACCACGCTGTGGCCGGTGGCCTTCACATAGCCGACGTCGACCAGTCCCGACAGCGCGGTGGACCACAGCCGGGCGATCGGCCCGCCACCGGTGTCCAGCGGCAGGTAGTCCTTGCCGTCGAACCAGCGCGGCGACATCACCCAGCTGTACTTGTCGTCGAAGTTGCGCTTCTGCGGGGCGGGGATGGTGTGCTGGTTCCACGGGTGGCGCGGGTCGACCGGGTTGCCGAGCGGGTCGCGGGTGACGAACTGCTCCTTGCCCTCCCAGTCCTGGTAGTAGGAGCTGCCGAGCAGGATCCGGATGCCCAGGTTGATCTCGGTCAGGTCGTTGGTGACCAGCTTGCCGTCCACGACCACGCCGGGGGTGACGAACATCCGCCGTCCCAGTCGGTCATGTTGCGGTAGGTGAAGTCGCAGTGGTCCGGGTCGTTCAGCGCGCCCCAGCAGCCGAGCAGCACCCGTCGGCGGCCGACCTCCTCGTAGCCGGGGAGCGCCTCGTAGAAGAAGTCGAACAGGTCGTCGTGGAGCGGGACCACCCGCTTCATGAACTCCACATAGCGCATCAGCCGGCTGAGGTAGTCGGTGAACAGCTGCACCGAGGCGATGGTGCCGGTGCCGCCCGGGTAGAGCGTGGAGGGGTGCACATGGCGCCCCTCCATCAGGCAGAACATCTCCCGGGTGTAGCGGCTGACCTGGAGTGCCTCACGGTAGAACTCGCCCTCGATCGGGTTCAGCGAGCGCATGATGTCAGCGATGGTGCGGTAGGCCGTGCTCCCCGCGTGCGGGGCGGGTGCGCTCGGCCAGTTCGAGCACCCCGGGGTTGGTCTCCTTGACATCCGCTCGCAGTAGTCGACGCCGACCAGGTTTCTGGAAGATGTTTGGTCGAACATGTACTCGGCGGCCTCGCCGAGGTTGATGATCCACTCACCCAGGTGCGGCGCTTCACCCGTAGGCCATGTCTCGCGCGTACACCGAGCAGGTGGCGTGGTTGTCACCGCAGATCCGCAGATCCGGCTGGTGATGAAGTGCGCGTCGCGGGGGTCCTTGCCGCGCATGAAGACGCTGTAGCCGCGGAAGACCGACGAGGTGCTGTAGCACTCAGCAACCCGCTTCTGCTTGAAGTCGATCTTCGTGTGGATGCCAGGCTGCCACGATCCGGGTGATCGGATCCCAGGACATCTCCACCAGGCCGCTGCCGTCCGGCCGCCTTGGTCGTCGGTGCCATCGTGTCTGCCGTGCCCTTCGTCGTCGCGGAGTTGCTCCGGTCGTCACGGGTTGCGCCGGCCGTCGCGGAGTTGCTGGTCGTCAGGGGTGGCGCCGGTGGCGGACGCGCCGGTGGGCGCGGTCCGCGGCCGGTCACCAGGGCTGGTGGTAACCGGTGTGAGCGCCTTGCCTTGTGCCGCCACTTGGGTTCCTTGTCCACGGTGTGCGCCGTGATCGCACGCAGTTTGCGGATCACCGACCCGTAAGCGGTGCTGGCGGTGCTGGAGACCTTGCCGGCGGCTCGTCCATGAACGGCATGAACTTGTCCGGGAAGCCCGGCATGGTGCAGGCGATACAGATGCCGCCGACGTTGGGACAGCCGCCGACCCGTTGATCCAGCCGCGCTTGGGCACGTTGCACTTCACCACCGGTCCCCAGCAGCCCAGCTTCACCAGGCACTTCGGGAGTCGTAGGTGGTGGCGAACTCCCCCTGCTCGTAGTAGCCGGCCCGGTCGCAGCCCTCGTGCACGGTCGCGCCGAACAGCCAGGCCGGACGCAGGTTCTCGTCCAGCGGATCATCGGCGCGGCGCCGGTCGCCTGGTGCAGCAGGTAGACCAGGGTCTCGGAGAAGTTGTCCGGCTGGATCGGGCAGCCGGGGACGCAGACGATCGGTATGCCTGCCTTGGATTTCCAGTCCCAGCCGAGGTAGTCCGGCACACCCATGGCTCCGGTCGGGTTGCCCGCCATCGCGTGGATGCCGCCGTAGGTGGCGCAGGTCCCGATCGCGACCACCGCCAGCGCCTTGGGCGCGAGCCGGTCGATCCACTCACTGGTGGTGATCGGCTGCCCGGTCTCCGGGTCGTCGCCGAAACCGCACCAGTAGCCTCCGGCTTGATCGACTCGTTCGGGATGGATCCCTCGATCACCAGCACGAACGGGTCGATCTCACCGCGTTCGCCCTTGAAGAACCACTCGATGAAGTTGTCCGCCCCTGCACCGGACCGCATTCGAAGTCGATCAGCGGCCAGTGGACGGCGATCGGGGGAAGCCCTGGCAGCACGCTGAGGGCGATCTCCTCGATACTGGGCTGGGTCGCCGCGGTCAGCGACACCGAGTCGCCGTCGCAGCTCAGCCCCGCGTTGATCCAGAGGATGTGGATCGGGGACTCTTCCGCCGCGGTCGCCCCGGGTCTCCGGGGGCGACAGTGGCGGCCTGGTTCGGTGTGCTCATCTGGTTCCTCCTGGGGAGGCGTGCGGCAGAACCCGCGTACCACCCACCAGCCTGTGGCCGGCGTGGCGGTACGTCCCGCCGGGAGGGCCGAACCGGTGACACGGCCGCCGCGGCCCGGCCCGGGGCGGCCGCGGTCCGGCGGATCCGCGGCCGCGGCCGACCGCCCGCAGGCGGCTCCCGACCGACCGTTCGCCACTCCAGCACACCCCCCCCAGGAGTTCACCCTCCCTCCGAGCAGCGCGGCCGCCGCGCACGTTGGAGGCGCGTTGGGGCCGCGATAGGTGCACACCTCACCCTTGCTGAGGAGCGTCCGGCGACTGGCACGGACGCCCTTCGAGGCAGGAGACCCCATGAAGAAGATCGTGGTCCGCAAGACCGGCGATGTCCGCCTCACCAGCCACGCCAACCCGCTCTACGGCTCGCTGGCCGCCGGCACCCACAGCAGCATCAGCATCATCATCTGCGGCTGACACCCGTAGCACGCTCCGTGGGGCCGGCCCGGTGCGGCCGGCCCCACGGGGCTCGCTTGAGGACATCATCCACGAAGACTGGGCGGAAGTTGCCGACCGTGACCGATCAGGGGCAGGACGCCGCCTTCGACCCGTCGAAGCCGGTGCTCATCCACCAGCTGACCTATCTGGACGAGGGCGACGAGGTCACCGTGGGCCGCCGGAGGACGACACCTATGTGGTGCTGCCTGCCGACGGCGCCGCGTTGCTGCGCCGCCTCGCCGAGGGCGAGCCGCCCGTCGCCGCCGCCCAGTGGTACCAGTCCGCCTACGGCGAGACGGTGGACATGGCCGACTTCGTGGCCACCCTCGCCGACCTGGGGTTCGTCCGCGAAGCCGACGTCGAACCGGTGGCCGCGGACACCACGCCGGTGCGCTGGGCCAGGCTCGGACGGGCCATCTACTCGCTGCCGGGCCTGCTCATAGGTCGCGCTGGTGGTCGCCGCGGTCGTGGAGATGCTCCGGGTGCCCGGCCTGGCCCCGCGCTACACCGACCTGTTCTTCACCAGGTCGATGGTGATCGACGGGCTGGCGATAGCCGTCGGTCAGGTGCCGCTGGTACTGCTGCACGAGGCCGCGCACGCGCTGGCGGGGCGCCGGCTGGGGCTGCGCTCGCAACTGTCGATCGGCCGCCGGCTGTACTACGTGGTCTTCCTGACCTCCCTGAACGGCCTGGTCACCGTCGAGCGCCGGAAACGCTACCTGCCGATGCTCGCCGGGATGATCGCCGACCTGCTGATCGTGGCCGCCTTCACCCTGGCCGCCGACGCGATCCGCGAGCACGGGCAGCTGACCACGGCCGGCCGGCTGCTGCTGGCCCTGGCCTACTTCACCCTGCTCCGGGTGGTCTGGCAGTTCCTGTTCTATCTGGAGACCGACCTCTACTACGTGATCACCAACGTGCTGGGCTGCCAGGACCTGCAGACCGCGGCGCGCCGGATGGCCTACAACCGGCTGGCCCGGCTGGTCGGGCGGCGTACGCCGCGCTACGACGAGTCGCTGTTCCACCCGCGTGACCGGCAGGTGGCCCGGTGGTACTCCTGGCTGCTCGGCTTCGGCTACTTCGCCTCCCTCGGGCTGCTGGTACTGACCCTGGCCCCCACCGTCAGACTGCTCGGCACGGTCTTCGGCCGGCTGGTGCACCCGGAGCGGGCGACCATCGCGGACTGGTCGACAGCGCCGTCTTCGTCGGCCTGATCCTCGCTCAGATATCGCTGCTCATCTGGCCTTCCTACCGCGCCCGGCGATCCGCTCGCGCCGCCGGCAGCACGTCCTGAACGGAGAACCATGACCACCGCCCACGCACACCAGTGGATCGTCACACCGGACGGCGCCCCGACCCCGCAGGGCGCGGTCGCGGACCGCGAAGGAGCCCCGCTGGCCCCGCGGTGAACGCGCACCGGCGGCTGCGCGGCCCCTACACGGCCGCCGGGACGATCCTGCGAGCGGTGGTCCCGCAGGCCCTGGAACGCTTCCCCGACCTGGTCGCGGCGCATGTCATCGAGATTCCTCAGCGTCTCCCCTGAGCTGCACAAGGTGGTCCCGGCCACCCATGAGACGCTGACCTCGCTGGCCATCCCCAAGGAGCGCACCCGCTTCTACTCCCCGGTGCGCACCCTGCGGATCGCCCACGGGCTCACCGAGTTCCTGCGCGACCTGCTGCTGCTCCAGGGGGCGGGCACCCGGACCCTGGCGGTGGACCACCTGGACTCCGCCGACCAGACCGACCAGGAGTTCTTCGCCGTACTGCTGCGCAGGCTCCCGGCCGAGCTGCTCACCCTGAGCGTCACCACCGGCCGCACGGCCCCGCTGGATCCGGAGCTGGCCGCCGCGCTGGAACAGCACACCGTGCCCGGCCCGCAGGACGCTCCCCGGCCGGGCCCGGCGACGGGGCCGCCCTCGCCGGGAAGGACCCGCTGGAAGCCGCCCGCCGCTATGTCGCCGGCGAGTGCCTGGACCACGACCCGGCCGTCCGGGCCGCCTACCAGCAGCTCACCGCCGAGGAGCGGGGCGCCCTGCACGACCGGCGCGCCGACGAGCTCGAAGCCGCCGCCGAGGGCTCGCTGCGGCTGGGCGCGGTGCCCCACCGGGAGCACGGCAGCGACCCGGCCGGCGCCGGCGTGCTCGCGCTGCTGACCGCCTCGGACTGGTGCATCGAGAACGGCTTCTACCACGCGACCATCGAACTGGCCCAGCGCGGACTGGAAGTGGCCACCGACGCGGACGCCGACCCGCTCACCACCTGGTGGCCGCTGACCACCAAGCTGACCATGTCGCTGGCCGCGCTCGACCGCGCCACCGAGGCCATGGCGATGTACGACGCGGTCCGCGCCCGGACCACCCAGCCCCGGGTGCACATGCACGCCGCCTACGCCACCGCCATGCTCTACACCCGGCACCTGCCGGTGGAGCAGCGCGACCACCGGCTGGCACTGGGCTGGACCAACATCGCCATCGCCATCGCCACGCAGCTCAACGACGCCGCCGAGCAGGCGTTCTCCACGGTGTTCCAGCAGAACGGCCGGGCCCTGGTGGAGGGTCACCTGGGCAACGCGGGGGGCGCTGCGGCTGGTCACCGACGGCCTCCAGCGGCTGGACCGGGAGCTGGGCGAGAACGAGCACAGCCTGCACCGCTCGGTGCTGCGGCACAACCGGGCCCAGGTGCTGAAGGGCCTGGGCCGGCTGGAGGAGGCCCGGCGCGACTACGAGACGGATCGAGACGGTGCGATCGAGCTCGACCCCAACTACGCCGAGTAACCACTTCGAGTACGCCGGACTGCTGCGCAGGCTCGGCCAGGAGGAGCTGGCGCTGGCCGAGTACCGGACCGCGATGGGCCTCACCCCGCCCTTCGTCGAGCTCTACTACAACCGCGGCGACCTGCTCGCGGTGCGCGGCGACACCGCGGGGCGCTGAGCGACTTCGGCTATGTGCTGGAGCTGGACCCGGGGTATGTGGACGCCTACATCAACCGGGCCGCGCTGCTGCTCGGGCTCGGCGACCTGGAGAGCGCCGCCCGGGACGTCACCGAGGGGCTCGCGCTGGACCCGGGCAACACCCACCTGCTCTGCCAGGAGGCCCGGATCGCGTGGAGCGCGGCGACCTGGCGACCGCGCTGACCGGCTTCGACCGGGTGCTGCGGGAGGCCCCGGAGATGGCCGAGGCCTGGGCGCTGCGGGCCGCGGTGCGCTTCGAGTCCGCCGACCGGGAGGGCGCGCTGGAGGATCTGGGCCGCTCGCTGGAGATCGAGGACACCCCGGTCGCCCGCTACAACCGGGGCACCGTCTACGAGGAGCTGGACCTCTGGGCCGAGGCCGAGGCCGACTACACCTTCGCGCTGGACGGCGACCCGACCGACCCCGACTGCCGGCTGCGGCGGGCGTTCTGCGGACCCGCCTGGGTGACCTGCCCGCGGCCCGGGTGGACCTCGACCACTTCGTGGAGCTGGCGCCCGAGCGCCGGGCCGAGGCCGAGGTGGTCGACCCGGGCTGGACCCGGGCGACGCCGGCGACCTCACCCCGCTAGGCGCGGGGCGACCCGGCCTCGGATCCGGTCTCATCAGGTCCGGCCTCAGCCCCGGCCTCAGCCCCGGCCTCGGGCCCGGCCTCGGGCCCGGCCTCGGGCCCGGCCTCGGGCCCGGCCCTCAGGTCTGAGGTCTGAGGGCTCAGGGCTCAGGGCTCAGGGCTCAGTGGTGGAGCAGCGTCCGGGGACACAGGCTTTCGCTGTGTTCCCGGATGTGGCAGGCCTGGTGTTCCGGGTCGCTCCTCCCTGCCAGGATCTGCCGGTGGATCTGCTGGAGTTCGGGACCGGGTTCGATGCCCAGATCCGAGACCAGCAGCCGGCGGGCCTCCTGGTAGACGCTCAGCGCCTCGGCCTGGCGGCCGCCCCGGCTGAGCGCGATCATCAGCTGGCAGTGGAACCGCTCCCGCAGCGGATAGCTGCCGATCAGGGGTCTCAGCTCGACCACAAGATTGGCGTCGCGGCGCAGCTGGAGATCGGACTCGATGCGCCACTCGACGAGTTTGAGCCATTGCTCGGTGAGCACAGGTAACCACTCCGACCGCAGTGACTCGGACGGCACGTCGATCAGCGGCACATCCCGCCACAGCGCCAGCGCCGAACGCGCCAGCGACCCCGCGCTCTCCCAGGAGCCGGAATTGACCGCGGCTTGCGCCCTCCAGGAGATAGCGTCGAATTCCCGCCAGTCCGTTTCGGCCTCGTTGTGAGTTTCCAGGGCGTAACCCGGTGACCGGGTCACCACCCGGACCCCGGCGCGGCCTATGGTCTTTCTTAGCCGGGCCACATAGTTATGCAATGCGGCGCGCCACGATCCGGGCGGATTGCCGTCCCACACCAGGTCCGCAAGGTCGTCGAGCGACACGATCCGGTTGGGGTTCAACGTCAGCGCGGCGAGTACGACTCGTTGTTTAGGAGCTGCAATTACACGGAGAGTAACTCCGTCGTGGACCATAAGCTGGCCCATCACACCAAAGAGCATGCCGCCCCCCTCGTCCAGGTCCGTCCGCGGGCCTGTGAAGGTTGAATGTAGACGGCGTGGAAAGCTATGAAAAGGCTTCACGGAGGCGAATTCGCCGCTTCCGCGAAGCTGCCGGGTGACCCGGTGGACATGCCGCCGGGCACTCCGGCTCCGGCCTGCCAGTGATCCAGAAACCGGCCCGGCGGCACCCGGCGATGACACTCCGCACACGGAGCACCGCAGTCAGCCACGGATTATGCGGCGAGGGCGCAGTTTCCCTTCATCAGGTATGTTCCTCGGACAACCGACCAGGGAGCGCACCGTTCCCACGGCCCGGCGGCCCATGCCGCCGCCCGCGGACCACACCCCGCCCGGCCGTGCCGCGCTCCGAACCTGCCCAGTCCCTCGGACGGTCTCACCCATGGACAACAACCGCACCCCCGTTCCCCGCTCCGGTCGCCGCACCGGCAGCGGTAGGCCGACCGGCGCCTCCCCGTACCACGGTGTGATCCGGCTCCCGGCCGTCGGCGGACCCGCCGCGACCCACGCCGACCCGTACGCCGCAGGCCCGGCCGCCTTCCCGGCCGAGGCCCTGACCGAGGCCCTGACCGAGGCCTTGGCTGCCTTCCCGGCCGACGGGCGGGACGGGTTCCGCGCCGATCCGTTCGCCGACACGCTCGCCGACTGCGGTACCGGCGTTCCGCTCGGGGTGTCCGGCGCGACTCCGGCCGGGTTCGCCACGGCGGCGGGCGGCGCAGGCACGCCCGCTCCGCGCGGGCGGTCCGCAACCGGCTGCTGTTCCCGCCCTCACCGCGGTCACCCTGGCACGGCGCCTGGCAGGGGTGGCTGCCGCGGTCCGGCCCGCGTACCGTCACCGCCGCGGCCAGGTCATCGGTGCATCCGCTCGTCCATATCAGTGGAATCATCCGCCAGAACCGCATCATCCGCTCGACCGCCAGGGTGGGAACACCTTCCGGAGCCGCGAGCCCGGCCTCGACCCGGCCGGTGCCGACCGGCCGAGCGGCCGGGTCGGCACCGGAATCACCCCGCCGACCGGCCACGGAGCGGTCCCGGCCGCCGCCCCGGCGAGCGCCCCGCCGCTGTCCGGGGCCGACAGTCCGACCGCGTCCGCCACCGGGTCCACCACCGCCGGGTCCTCCGCCACGGCAAGCACGCCGGACAGTCCGACGGCGGTGTCCTCCGCGGCACCGGACACCACCGCCTCCTCACCCGCGCCGACCGGGACCGGGCAGTGGCAGCCCTGGCCCGACCAGCACGTCACCGGCGCCGACCGACTCCGCCGCGACGCCGCCGGCTTCGGCCTCCCCTCGGCACCGGCACCGGAACCGGCAGCGCCCTCCGCGCCCGCGACCCCGTGACCGCCGCCGGCCGTCAGGCGAACCGGCGTCCACGGCCAGCGAATGCGCCAGCTCCCCGACCCGCTGCTCGGCCAGGCCACGGGAGACGAACCAGGCGCCGACATTCCGGACATCGCGCTCCAGGAAGGAACGCCCCTCGGGTTGGCGATCACGTCCACGATCTGCGGCACGTCGATCACCACCAGTCGGCCCTGGTGGACCAGCAGTTGTAGGCCGAGAGGTCGCCGTGCCCGGCCGTCCGGGCGAGCAGCGACAGGCTGTGGCCGAGCTGCTCCCACAGGTCGTCCAGGTCGCACTCCTCGGCGCGCAGCTGGGCCAGCCGGGGCGCGCCTGGCCCGAGGCGTCCCCGATGAACTCCATCAGGATCTCGGTGCCCAGGATCTGCACCGGGTAGGGCACCGCCACGCCGCCTGCCACAGCCGGGACAGCGCCGCGAACTCGGACCCGGCCCACTGCCCGGCGATCGCCTCCTTGCCGAAGGCGGTGCGCTTGGCCATGGCCCGGCTGATCCGGGACTCCTTGTGCGAACGGCCCTCCAGATAGCCGGAGAGCGGTGGAACATCCGGTGCTTGCTGTCGCGGTAGCGCTTGGCGGCCAGCAGGGTGCGCCGGTCGGTCCCGGGCACGGCGCGCTCCAGCAGGAAGACGTCGGCTTCCTTGCCGGTCTTCATGATCCCGAGCTCGGTGTCCACAGCGGCCAGCTCGGTCACCACCCAGTCGGGGCGGGGCTCGGGCCCCTTCTCGGTCGGGGTCGACCGGTCCCAGGTGGACCAGCGGTCGCCCACCGGCGGGCGGTCCGCGGCGATGCCGTCCCAGGCACGGTCGCCCTGGTCGGCGTCCTCGCCCCAGGCCGCATCACCGTCCCGGTCGTCCGCCGCGGCCTGCGGCTGGAAGCGGGCGGCGTACTGCTCGAAGTCGTCGAGGAGGTAGGGCTCATAGGCTTCGTCCTGGGCGTCGCGGCTGCGACGGCCGCCGCTCCTGGGGCGGATGCGGGCGAAGGAATCGTTGTCTGCAAAGCGCTCACGCACTGCGGTGGTCTCCTGCGGGATGGCCCACCGGAGCAGTGTCGACAGGAGCGACGTCAGCCGGCGGGCAGGTAACGGGAAGAGGCGTCCGGCGCGCAGGTGCGGGCGCGCCACATTGTCACGGCAACCATTCGGCCGCACCTCCCCTCTCGTTCCCGCCGGGCGCTCAGGGCCCGGCACCGCAGTTCGACAGGGACGATGCTAACGGGCACCGCCGTCCGCGCAACCGGTTTTTCCGGCCGACCCGGGACCGTCCGCTTGCGGACGCAAGTCCCCTGCCACAAAGGCGACTTGGGTGGAGCAGTGCGGATCGGTCAGGCCGGGGTGGGCTAGCATGACCGGGTAGCCGACCCGTGACCGAAGGTGGCATTGGTGGAAACGCACGCACAGCAGGTCGCCGGATCCGCCGCCGGATCCGCCGCCGCGGACCTGGCCGGGCAGGTGGCGGCCAGGTATCTGGCGGTGAACGGGCAGCACCCGATGACCGCGGCCGACGACGCCTATGTCGACACCAGGTTCCGCACGGTGGAGTCCCTGTGCGCGGACCGCCCGCAGAGCCCGGACGAGGTCCGCGCCCTGATGCTGGCCGACCGGCTGCCACTGCCCAGCTATCTGCGCTCGGACGGCACCGAGATGCTGCTGGCGACTACTTCCGGCTGGCCGACGAGGCCGGCGGGGTGGACCGGCAGCAGTGGTTCCTGCGGCACTGGCCGGACCAGGGGCAGGCCGCCGAGGAGTGGCACGCCTACCTCAGCGGCCAGTACGTCTGCCTGGTGGACACCACCCCGGCAAGCATGCAGCGCAAGGACGAGCTGGTCGCCGGGATCCAGGCCGCCCTGGAGCAGCCGAGCCCGGATCGCCGGTATGGCTCGCCGAGTTGCATACCCTTGTCGACGAACTCGACCGGCAGACACCGGAGTTCACCGGCTATGACCGGCTGCGGTTCGGCGGGCCGGTCTCCCGCGACCGGTTCATCGCGGACGTCCGGGCCGCCTACCCGCGCGATTAGCCGGCCGCCGCGCGTTGGCCGGCCCGCCGCGCGGTCAGCCGGCGGCGGGGCGGCCGGGCCGGGGCGGTCACTGTGCGCAGCGGTGGCCAGCACGATCAGCCCGACGCCCAGCTGCGCCACCGCGGCCGCCGCGATCACCGGCGCGAAGTCCCCGGTGGCCGACAGCAGCGCCCCGCGATCACCGGAGCGACCGGACGGTGACATAGGCGATGACCCGCGTGATCACCAGCACCCGCCCGAGCAGATGGTCCGGCACCAGCTGGTGCCGCAAGGTGTAGTAGGTGACGATGAAGACCATCGTCGAGGCGCCGACCACCACCCAGGCCGCGGCGATGGCGGCCAAGGGTGCAGCACCAGCAGCAGCGCGGTCCCGCAGCCGCCGGTGAGCACGCAGCCGATGATCCGCCGGGTACACGGTGCGCTTGCCGATGTGCGGCGCCAGTACCGCCCGCCCAGCGCGCCCGCGCCGAGAGCGGCGAACACCACGCCGACCGCCGCCACCGACTGGTGCCGGTAGTGGATCAGATAGGTGAGCATGTTCGCCTCGACCATGGACAGTCCAGCGAGCTCCCGGCCGCGACCACCGCACCCACAGCAGCGTGGGGTGTTCCAGACAAAGCTCAGCCCCTCGCGGAGGTCCTCCCGGACGGTGGCGGCCGCGCGCTGCGGGCGGTGCGCGGCGGCCCTGACGATCAGCGAGATGGCCAGCGCCGACAGCCCGAAGGAGACCGAGTCCATGCTGAGTGCCCAACGCGCCCCCACCGCCGCCACAATGCTCGCGCCCAGCACGGCCGGCCAGGTCGAGCGCGCTCTGGCCGGTCTGCATCCGGGAGTTGGCCCAGCCCAGCCGCTCGGCCGGGACAGTGCTCGGCAGCATCGCCAGAAACGACGCCTGGTAGAGCGGGGTGATGCTGGACAGCAGGAACGCGGCCGGATAGATCAGCCACAGCTGGTACTGGCCGCACCAGGTGAGCACGGCCAGCGCGCCGACCAGCCCGGCGGCCGCGCTGTCGGCGCAGATCAGCAGCGTCCTGCGGTTGCGGCGGTCCGAGAGCACGCCCCCGGCCATGGCGAACAGCAGATACGGCACATACTCCAGGCTGTAGACCACGGCGGTCTGGATGGCCGAGCCGGTCATGCTGAGCACCAGCAGCGGCAGCGCCAGTTTGTACAGCCAGTCGCCCGCGGTGGAGACCACGAAGGCGCTGAGCAGCAGCCGGTAGTCGCGGAGCGTCGTACGCTGCCGCACGCCGCTCCCGACCTGGACGTCGCCGAGGGTCACCTGGCCACCACGGGGGCGACCTCCCCGCAGACCGGGCAGTCCGGGATCCGTTCCCACTGCTCGACCTGACGGGTCGACAGGTCGTTGAAGTTCGTCTCCACCAGCCGTCCGGCGGCGATGGCTCGCTCACTCCGGAGACCAGCCGGACGAACTCGGTCACCATCAGCGTGGTCAGCGCGGTCACCATGGGTCCGAAGGCGGCCAGGTCCGGGCCCACCCCGCCCTCGGTGTGCCGGTTCGCCATCTCGGCGCGGACCGCGAGGCTGCGTTCGTCGGAGGCGTTCTGCTGCTCCAGCAGGCCATGCACCGGTGACCCCGGGGATGATCAGGTAGATGACCGACCGCTGGGTCTCCACCCCGCCGCCGATGAAGGGCCCCGGCCCGGACGCAGGCGTCGTTCACCCAGCGCACGATCTGCATCTTCGGCCGGTCGACCGCGCAGAAGACGAAGTCCCGGTCGCTGATCACCTCCTCCACGGCGGACGAGGTGAGGATGCGCTCGACTCCGGTGACGGTGGCCCGGAGTAGTAGCCGCTGAGCGGCGGACCGCGAGCTCGACCTTGCGGTGGCCGATGTCCGCCTCGGAGTAGAGGATCTGCCGGTTGAGGTTGGAGAGTTCGACCTTGTCGAAGTCGAGCACCTTGAGGTCGCGCACGCCGAGGCCGAGCACGTCCAGGGAGACGTGCGAGCCGACACCGCCGACCCCAGCAGGCCGACCTTGCAGTCGCGCAGCCGCTCCTGCATGGTGAACTTGTTGCGCTCCAGGGTGGCGTAGGTCTCGAAGAAGCCGAGGTTGCGCTTCCAGCGCTCCTGCTCGTAGGCGTCGAGCACGGTGGGCGCCTCCGCGTCCAGCAGCAGCCCCTCCTTGTCGAGCTGGGCGACCGCCTCCGGGATGTCGAACGCGGACTCCGGGCGCTGCCTGCGGAACTCCTGCTCGACCTCGTCCAGGGTGCGGCTGCCGTCCAGCAGCGCCAGCAGGCTCCGACCTCGCCCTCCGGGTCCTCGATCTCCAGCATCGCCCCGCACAGCTGCACGAGCACGGATTCGTCGACGTGTAGGCGGGATTGGTCAGCTTCAATTGGGTCTCTGCGGCATTGTTCCGCCATCTCCGATCGAATGCGTTGGACGATGATCAAAATATCGGCAGCAGTCGCCGGAAATGCGGCGGTCTACTCCGCCCGGCCATGGGATCCACGGAGTAGACCGCGTTATTGACTAGCTCGGGAGACCAACCCCGGCGACACTGGTGGTGTGCTTCTGAACGCGCATGTGGATCACCTCCCCGCTGCTGGAAGGAGCGGAATGTCTGCCGCTGTAAGCTAGCGAACATTCGCAACCCCAGTCAATGGCATCTTTCGCCCTCGTCCGGCCTCTCCCCTGGGGTGCCGGAATACTGCTGGGGCTGGTTGAACTCCGGACCAGTGAGGTCGGAGCGGCAGTCCGAAACCCCTGTCAGCGATTTCCGTAACCGCCGTCGGCCGTGCGGTGCCGGCCTCGTCACCCCAGGCGCCGCAAGGCCCCCAGTGGTTCGCGGCAGCCCCGGCGGACACCGCCGCGGAGGCTGGTTCGGATACTCACGGCAACCGTCGGCGGTCACCTTCGGTCACCCCGGTACATGGATCAAGAAGGAAGATCTCTTTTCCGGAACCGCCCCGGGGAACGTCGTCCGATAGCCGGGTCCGGCAATTAGGGGCGGGGCGCCGCCGGCCGCCGCCGAAACGGCCAGGAACAACTCGGATCGAGCCATCCGGCGAAGAACAGCCACTGTCGGCCGGCACACCGGGAATGATAGAAGTTCCGGATGGAATCGATTATCCTCGCGGCCGTGGGCGACATCTTTGTCGACCGGGCCGATCCGACCACCGCGCTCGCCGGAATTCGTCCGCTGCTGAATGCCGCGGACGTGACGTTCGGTAACTTCGAGGGGGTGCTCACCGACGGCTGCCCGGTGGTTCCCGGGGCCTCCTTCGCGGCGCTCACAGCGACCTCCAACGCAACCGCGACAGCTGGTTTCGATGTGCTGTCGCTGGCCAACAACCACGCCATGGATGCCGGCCACGGCGGCCTGCAGGACACCGTCCGGGCCCTGGCCGGACAGGGCGTGCGGACCGTCGGCGCCGGCGCCGACCTGGCCCGGGCGCTGACCCCGGTGACGGTCGGGCGCGGACCGCTGCGACTGGCCGTACTGGCGGTGACCGCCGTGCTTCAGCACGGCGCGGAGGCCCGGCCCGGCATACCGGGGGTGGCGCCGCTGCGGGCCGACGACTGTTATCTGCCGCCCTACCCAGCGTCAGCTGCCCGGGGGTGGCGCCGAGGGTCGTCTCGTGCTGAACGAGTCGGACTGGCAGCGCCTGGCCGAGGCCGTCGGCCGGGCGAAGGCGGACGGGCAGTTGGTGGCGGTGTCGGTGCACTGGGGCGACCACACCCGCCCCTGGGTGCTCACCCACGAGCGGCTGTGCGCCCAGCTGCTGGCCGAGGCAGGCGCCGACGTGGTCCTGGGGCACCACCAGCACATGCTGCGCGGCATGGACCATGTCTCCGGCGTCCCGGTCTGGTACGGACTCGGCCATGCGGTCTTCGACCAGGCCCGGCTGGCCGAGGAGTACGCGGCCTACGGCTTCGACGTGTCCGCGCACACCCCGGAGCAGCTGGAGGCGGTGTTCGCGAGTACGGCATCTTCCCGCGCCCGGACCGGCCCGCCTTCCCGTTCCACCGATGGCCCGCCGGACCGCGTCGCGGTGGTCGAGCTCGGCGCGGACGGTGTGCGCCGGTGCGGGGCGGTGCCGTGCCTGATCGATGCGGACGGGGTCGCCCGGCCGGTGGCGCCAGGCACCGCCGAATGGGGCGAGCTCACAGACTTTCTGACCGAGTGTCAGACCAGGGCCGGGCTGTCGTCCCAGGTGGTGGCGGACACCGGCTGGCAGCTGGGCGGCCACCCGGTGGTTGAGTTCAAGGAGTCGCCGTGACCCGGCATGGCGGCCCGGCGCGGTGACTGGGCGCAGTGACCCGGGGCGGCGCCCGGGCCCGGCGGCTGCGCACGGTGACCGGCGGGTCGAACGCGCCCGCCGGCCCCGCGCGGTACCCGCCGAACGGCGGCAGGTGCGCCCCCGAGTGGCGGATTGACAGTGTTCTGACAGCAGATCAGCATGAGGCTGTTGTCACGGACGCGTCAATCGACGCGCTACGGCCTTGCTCCAGGCGTCCCGCACCACCCTGCCGGCGCGCCGGGGCCGCGTGAGAGGAACCCAAGTGCTCAAGTTAAGAAGGACAGCCGTGCCCGTGGTAGCGGCCGGCGCGCTGGTCGCGCTGAGCATGCTGCCCGCCGCGGCGGCCCAGGCGAACACCGGCGCCGCGCCCGCGGTCGGCTCGGCCGCGAGCCTGCCCAACGCGGCGCTCGCCGACCGCGGCTCGGCCCGCGCCTGCGCGGGCATCGCGGCCAACCGATGCCTGGCCGACATCGTCACCGTGGCCCATGGCTCACTGAAGCCGCTGGCGACCAGCACCCCGGTCGGCTACGGCCCGGCCGACTTCGCCGCCGGGTACAACCTCCCGGCCGCGAACGTCGGCCCCGCCAACACCATCGCCATCCTGGACGAGGGCGCCTTCCCGACCCTGGAGAGCGACCTCAACACCTACCGCAGCCAGTACGGGCTGCCCGCCTGCACCACCGCCAACGGCTGCTTCAAGCAGGTGAACGAGCACGGCGGGGCGCCGCTGGCGGCCGGCACCACCACCGCGCAGAAGCAGTTCGACGAGGAGGTCGGCGTCGAGACCACCCTGGATGTGGACATGGCCTCGGCAGCCTGTCCCACCTGCCACATCCTGGAGATCACGGTCAACCGCGACATCACCACCAGCGAGGACCAGGCCGCGGAGGACTTCGGCGTGGCGATGAACACCGCCGCCGCGCTCGGCGCCTCGGCGGCCAGCGTCAGCTACCAGTTCGACCCGGACGCGACCCTGGACCTCGGCGCCGCCGCCCGCGACTTCTACCACCCCGGCATGGCCATCACCGCCTCCTCCGGCGACGGCGGCTATGAGGGCACCCCCTCCGGCTGGCCGCAGAACCTGCCCACGGTCACCTCCGTCGGCGGCACCTCGCTCTACCGCTCCGCCACCAGCGCCAACGGCTACACCGACGTCGCCTGGGCGGGCTCCGGCAGCGGCTGCGCGGCCGAACTGCCGCCCGCGCTCGGCCAGCCGACCAGCGTGGCCGCCCTGTGCGCCGGCCACCGGGCCGACTCCGACGTCTCCGCCGACGCCGACCCGAACACCGGAGCGGCCGTCTACGACGACTACGCCCCCGCCAGCGGCCAGCCGAACAACTGGATCACCGTGGGCGGCACCAGCGAGTCCAGCCCGTTCGTCGCCGGCCTCTACGCCCGTGGCGGGAACCTGGCCGACGTCGAGGGGCCGAACACCCTCTACAGCGCCCCGGCCTCGGCCTTCAACGACGTGATCCTCGGTCAGAACGCCGCCCCCAACAGCGGCTGCGGTGTGCTCTGCACCTCGGGCCCCGGCTGGGACGGCCCCACCGGCCTCGGCACCCCGAACGGCCTGTCCGCCTTCTGACCCCCGGGACCTGCCCCCGGGATCCGCCCCGGGCTCTGAGCTCAGGCTCTGAAGACCGGGGCGGTCCGGGCGGGGCCCGGGCGGCGGCGCACCCGCGCCGTCCGCCCGGGCCCCGCCCGCGTGGCGGGAGCGGATCTCCGTCGGCGAGTCAGCCGACTCGACACCGGCTCCGCCGCCGGCGGGCTGATCCAACACCGGCTTCGCCGCCGGCGGGCTGATCCAACACCGGCTTCGCCGCTGTTAACAGGTTGATAAAGTGACACCTGGTGTGCCGGGAAGCCTGGTCGGCGCGGGGGACAGTCAGACGCGTTCTGCGGTGACGCCCCCGGAGAAGGATCAGGTGTCGGTCGATGCACGCGGTAGCCCTTGTGCTGTTCCTGGTGGTTCTGGGCACTACCGTGGCCACCGGGGCGCGCCGCTGGCGGATTCCCGCCCCTCGCTGCTGGTGCTGGCCGGGCTGGCGGTGGCGCTGGTGCCCGGGACGCCTTCGCTGCACATCGCCCCGCAGACCATCGGCCTGGTGGTGCTGCCGCCACTGCTCTACGCCTCGGCCGAGGAACTCCCGTTGCGCGATCTGCGCACCGTCTGGCGGCCGGTCACGGTACTGGCCTTCGGCCTGGTCCTGGCCTCGGCCGCGGCGGTGGGAGCGCTGGCCTCGATACTCACCCCGCTCGGCGGCGGAATGGCCTTCGTCCTGGGCGCGGTGCTGGCCAGCACCGACCCGGTCGCGGTCACCGCGCTCGGACGCCGGCTGTCACTGCCGGGCCGGGTGCAGGTGCTGGTGCAGGCCGAGAGCCTGTTCAACGACGCCACCTCGCTGGTGCTGTTCAAGGTCGCGCTGAGTTTCGCGGTGGCCGCCGGAGGAACGGTCGGCTGGCAGAGCGCGGGCGGCCAGTTCGTGCTGCTGGCCGGGGGCGGCAGCGCGATCGGGGCGGCGGTGGCGGGGTGGTGGTACTGATCCGGCGGCGTACCGCCGACCCGGTGCTGGAGACCGTGATCGCGCTGGTCACCCCCTACAGCGCCTATGTGGTGGCCGAGTCCGCGCATGCCTCCGGGGTGACCGCGGTGGTGGTGGCCGGGGTGCTGCTGGGCCGCTCCGGGCACCAGCTCACCGACGCCCGGATCCGGCTTCAGCTGGGGGCGGTGTACGCGGTGGTGGTGTTCGGCCTGGAGAGCGTGGTCTTCAGCATCGTCGGCCTGGAACTGCCGGAACTGGTCCGCCAGCTGTCGGGGGCCAGTCGGCTGTGGCCGCTGGAGGCGGTGGCGATCAGCGCCGTGCTGATCGCGCTGCGCAGCGCCTGGATGCTGCCGCTGTCCGCGGCCGTCAAACCGGGGCAGGGCCCGTCGCTGCGAATGGCCGGGGTGCTCACCTGGGCCGGGACCAGGGGGGTGATGCCGCTGGCCGCGGCGCTGTCGATCCCGCTGACGGCCGCCGACGGCGGGCTGCTGCCCGGGCGGCCGCTGGTACTGGTGCTGACCACGGCGGTGGTGGTGCTCACCCTGGTGGTGCAGGGGCTGAGCCTGGCCGGGGTGGTCCGCCGCTCCGGGCTGGCGGTGGAACCGGAGCACACCGTCCGGGAGGAGACGCGCACCCGCGACCGGCTGGCCCGGGTCGGACTGGACCACCTCGACCAGCTCAGCGGCCTGGAGACGATGCCGGAGGCCGCCATCGAGCGGATGCGGCGCACCCTGAGCGCCCGGCTGGAGCATCTGGAGGACACCGACGGAGAGCCGGGTGAGGGCCCCGACCTGCTCGCGGCCTACCGCGGGCTGCGCCGCGAGGTGATCTCGGTCCAGAGCGAGACGCTGCGTGAGCTCTACGACGAGCACCGGATCAGCGACACCACCCGCAGAAACCTCCAGCACCAGCTGGACCTGGAGGACGCCGCGACCGCGGGCGGCTGACCCCGCGGCGGCCGCAGCAGCCGGTCCCGGCGATGCTCGGCCGGCGTGCTCGGATGGTGCCGGCCACCGATGGTCCCGTCAGTAAGGCCGGTCGGCCCCTGTCCGTACCGCCCGGCCGCGGTGAATACTGGAGGCGTGCCCCGCATGCGCCCTCGCACGCCGCTTGCCCAAGGCACGCTCAGGCCCTCGGCGTGGAGGTGAGTGCCATGCGTTCCCGTTTCGCGACCGACCGGCAGCTGACGGTCCGGATGCTGACCGTGGTCTTCCTGCTCGGACTGCTCTACGTCGGGTTCGTCGCCGCGCTGATCGTCCTGCTGAAGTCCGCGGTGCTGATCGTGGTGATCATCGGCGGCATGCTGGTCGCCCAGTTCTGGTACTCCGACCGGATCGCGCTGTACGCCATGCACGCCAAGGAAGTGACCGCGGAGGAGGAACCCCGGCTGCACGGCGCGGTCGACCGGCTGTGCACCCTGGCCGACATGCCCAAGCCGCGGATCGCCGTCTCCCGGACCGACCTGCCCAACGCCTTTGCCACCGGCCGCAACGCCGACCACGCGGTCATCTGTGTCACCACCGGCCTGCTGCGCCGCCTGGAGCCGGACGAACTGGACGGCGTGCTGGCACACGAACTGTCGCATGTGGCGCACCGCGATGTCGCGGTGATCACCATCGCCTCCTTCCTGGGCGTGCTGGCCGGTCTGATCGCGCGCTTCGCGCTGTACTCCGGGCTGATGCGCGGCCGTCGCGGCAGCCCGCAGCTGGCCGTGGTCTTCGCGGCGGTGATGGGGGCCTCCATCGCCGTGTACACGATCAGCTTCCTGCTGATCCGGACCCTGTCCCGCTACCGTGAGCTGGCCGCCGACCGCTCGGCCGCCGAGCTGACCGGCCGCCCCTCGGCACTGGCCTCGGCGCTGGTCAAGGTCAGCGGACAGATCGCCCGGATCCCGACCCGGGACCTGCGCACCGCGCAGAACTTCAACGCCTTCTTCTTCGCGCCCGCCCTGGGCCAGGGACGCGACCTCTCCAACCTGCTGTCCACCCACCCGACCCTGGAGAAGCGGCTGGACGCCCTCGCCCGCATCTCCGCCCGGCTGGGCGAACCGGAGTGAGCGGCGAACCGGAGTGACCCGCGAATCGGAGTGAGCTGGGCGCCGCCCCCGCATACCGCCTGGTCGAAGCAGTAGGTTCAGCCTCCCGGGGGCTTCCCCCGGGCCGTTGACAGGCCGACACTGGGACTGACCGGCGGTTGGGGGCAGCGCCGCCGGCCGGGCCGGCTCTGAGCGCCCCCAGGCAGCAGCGGGGAGGGGCGCCGTGACCGGTCCCCGATCCAACCCCCAGAACTCCAACCCTCAGAACTCCAACTCCCAGAACTCCGAACCCCAGCCGTCCGACCCCCAGCCCGGCGACTTCGCCGTGGTCCGGATATCCGGTGACGTCGGCGGGCTCATCCGATTCGGCCAGTGGCTCAACGGCGACGGCTTCGCCAACTTCGAGCATGCCTTCATCAGCGTCGGCGACGGACAGCTGGTCGAGGCGCAACCGGGCGGGGCCCGGCTGGCACCGCTGACCGAGTACGACGGCCGTCAGGCCGAGTGGTCCACCGGGCGGCAGGCACTCACCGGGGAGCAGCGCGCGGCCCTGGTGGCGGCGGCACACCGGTATGTCGGCGTGCCCTACTCGTTCCTGGACTACGGCTCACTGGCGCTGGCCCGGCTGCGGCTGCGGCCGGGCTTCGTCAAGCGCTATGTGGCCGACACCCGTCACATGATCTGCTCGCAACTGGTGGACCAGTGCTACCAGGATGCCGGGATCCACCTGTTCCGGGACGGCCGGATCCCCGGCGATGTCACCCCGGCGGACCTGCACCGGCTACTGGTCTCCTGGCCTTTGCTCGAAGCGCCCGACCAGGCCTGAGCCCGGCGCAGCCCTGAGCCCGGCGCAGCCCTGAGCCCGGCGCAGCCCTGAGCCCGGCGCAGCCCTGACGCAGGCGCGATCTGGGCAGGCGTCAGCCTCCGGTCCGGCGAGGGCCGCGGCCGGAGGCGGGGGCGGCGGTGCTGCGGCGCAGCACCAGCTCCGGGGCCACCAGCACCCGCCTCGTACCCACTGTCATCGCGGCCCGGTACCAGTTCCCGCTGGAAGGAGGCCGGGAGCAGTCCCAGCACGGTGGCCCGGAGGCCGGAGGCGCCGACCCAGCTGGTGTGGGCGCTGTCGCTGATCTCCTGGCAGCCGGTCAGGCTCTCGACCAGCTGCACTGTCCCGCCCTGGCCGCTGAACACCTCCAGCACGCTCCCGCCGATGTTGTCCGGGCAGCTGTAGAACCCGCTGGGCGCCGGGCCCAGCCCGTCGACGGCGGTGCGCAGCCGGTCCAGTACGGCGGTGCTGGTGACCACCTCGGAGACCGGCGCGGAGGGCCGGGCGCCGCTGCTCCCTGGCGCGTACCCGCACAGCAGCAGCCGGGTCGGCCGGGTCGACGCCAGCAGCGCGCCACCGAAGGAGGCCGCTCCGTGAGCCGACCGCGGCGGCTGCGGCGGGTGCGCCGGGCACGGTCCGGTCGGGGTCGGCTGCGCCACGGCGACCACCCCCGGATCGGTGCTGGTCACCGTGCCGCAGGCGACCACCGACACCGCGCAGAGCGCGGCGGCGACCCTGCCCCGAGCATGCGCCCCGTGCTCCGCATCTGCCGGCCTCGTGTCCTCGCGCTCCGGGTCCGCTGCTGTCTGCCATGTCCAGCCTCCCTTTCTGCTCGTCGATCTGCTCGTCGATGCGGATGGGACGCGGCGGCTGCCGATCGGGTTCCCTCGCCGCCGGCACCGGCGAGCCCGGTTGACGTCCGGTCAGCCATCGGCCGACGCGGCGTCAGTTCTGCTGCCCTGTCCGGGCGGTGATGTCACTCATTGAGGCTCGTTACTTTCCGTATATCAGTGGATACGATTTGTATACGTAGTGATCGCGGGCGGCAGGTGCGACGGGTCAGGCCCGGCAGCCGCGCCGCCCCCGGCCCGGAGAGAAGGACCATGGATTCACGGCACTCGGTGCGCCTGCGGCTGATCGCACAGCTGGCGGTCCTGCTGGCCTTCTGTCTGGTGGTCCGGCTCGGCGGCGGCGCCGCCTGGGCGCTCCGGCCACGGGCGCCGCCCGGGCCGGGCACGCCGCCCCGCACCGGCGCACCCCGCCCGCGCCGCCCGGGGCCCGCCCGGTCGTGCCGCCGCTGCCGGCCTCGGCCAGGCCCCACCACGGGCTCCCGCCCGGCACCCGGCCGCCGGTCGAGCCGCCGGCGACCAGAGCCCAGGGCGGGCCCAGGCGGCTGACCCCGGCCGAATGGCAGCGGGCCGCCCGGCCGCACCGCACCGGCCCAGGGCGGCCGAGGACAGTGCCGCCGGAGCCCGGAACCCGCTGCTGCGCCCGGGGTTCACCATCGGCGACACCTCGCTGGTGCTGTACTTCGACGCGGCCGGGCCCGGCGTCACCGACTGGACCACCTGGTACGCCACCGTCTACGACCCGGACACCGGCACCGCACAGCAGTCCACCCCGCAGGCCGGCGCGGACACCCCGGCCTGCGGCGCGCCCCGGCAGTACTGCCGCAGCCTGGGCAGCGCCGACGGCTGGTCGCTGAAGGACGGTCACCACTACTTCGCCACGCTCACGGTGACCCTCAAGGACGGCACCCAGGTCGTCTCCGACACCGACACCGACCAGGCCCGGGCGACCGCCGTGCCCCCGGCGCTGCCCGCCGCGCAGGCGATCGGCTGCTCCTGCAACGACGCCCTGGCCCCGACCGCGTTCGGCCAGGCGCTGCGCGGCAGCAACGTCAACACCGGCACCGGCACCTTCACCCTCAGCGGCACCGACCTGCAGATGACCGGGCTGGGCGTGCCGTTCCAGGCCGTGCGCCGCTACTCCTCCGGCAACACCGGTGCCGGATCGCTCGGGGTCGGCTGGTCCTGGAGCTACGACGTACGGGTGTTCCCGCCCGCCCAGGGCGGGGGCGCGGTCACCGTCCGGGCCGAGGACGGCGCCCAGGCCGTCTACCGGCACGCGGCCGACGGCTCGTACCAGCGGCCGCCGGGGGTGCGCTCCGGGCTCAGCACCGTCGCCGGCGGCTGGCGGCTGCTGACGCCGTCCCAGATCAGCTATCTCTTCGACGGGACCGGCCGGCTGACCTCGGTGAAGAACCCGCGCGGGCAGGGCGTCAGCATCAGCTACGGCCCCTCCTCCTGGACCCTCACCGACGCCGCCGGACGCCAGGTGGACGTGCGGCTGAACCAGGACGGGCTGATCCGCGCCATCACCTGCCGGACGGCAGGACCACCGGCTACAGCTATCAGAACGGGCAGCTCACGCGGTGACCGACGCGCCGCCCGCGGTCTGGGGCTACCAGTACGACCACGGGCTGCTGAGCGCGCTGCTGGACCCGCGCGGGCGGGTGCAGGTCGCCAGCACCTACAGCGGCGGCGGGTGGTCCGGCAGAGCGACGCCGAGGGCCAGGTCACCACCTTCTCCTGGGACCCGGGCAAGCAGGAGGCCACCACCGTCGACCCGGACGGGGTCACCACCTACGACGGCTACCGCGACAATGTGCTGCTCTACAGCCAGAACGGCAACGGGGACACCGCCAACCACCGCTACGACACCGCGCTCAACCCGAGCCTGCTGATCGACCCATGGGCAACCAGTACGCCGGGGCCTTCGACGGCAACGGCAACCTGCTCTCCTCGACCCAGCCGGAGCCGTTCAGCGCGACCGTCTCCAACGGCTACGACCAGCACAACAACCTCAGCTCGCACACCGACGCGCTCGGCCACACCTCGACCTTCGGCTACACCTCCTTCGACGAGCTGAACAAGATCAGCGACCCGGGCGACGACGAGACCGTGCTCACCGTGGACAGCCGCGGCCTGGCCACCGCGCTGCGCGACCCGCGCGGCAAGATCACCACCATGGCCTACGACGGCTACGGCAACCTGACGTCCACCACCACCCGGCGGGCGAACGCACCAGCTACGCCTACGACGTCACCGGCCGGCTGACCGCCACCACCGACCCGCGCGGCAACCTGCCCGGGGCCGATCCCGCGGCGTTCACCACCAGGTACGTCTACGACAACCTGGACCGGCTGCGGAAGTCCTACGACCCGGGCAAGGCCAGCCCCTGGACCACCTCCTACGACGAGCTCGGCCAGCTGACCGACAGCGCCGACCCGCTGGGCGACCGTTCCGAGCGGCACTACGGGAAGGTCATCGGCCGGGTCGAGAGCACCGTCGACGCCCAGGGGAACACCACCCGCTACTGCTACACCGCCGCCGGGCGGCAGTCCTCGGTGACCGGTCCCACCGGTGACGAGACCACCTACGCCTACGACGACCGGGGCGCGCTCGACAAGGTGGTCTCGCCGCGCGGCAATGTGCCCGGCGCCAACCCGGCGGACTTCACCACCACCTACACCTACGACTACAACGAGAACCTGGTCCGGTCCTCCCACCCGTACCCGGGCGGCGGGTTCACCACCGACAACACCCGCTTCGACGAGCTGAACCGGGCCACCGCCAGCATCGACCCGCTCGGCCGGTCCAGCACCACCAGCTACGACAACAACAGCGACGTGATCTCCAGCACCGACCCGCTGGGCCAGTCCACGGCCATCAGCTACGACGTCAACGGCCGGCCCTCGGCGGTCACCGCCCCGGGCGGGGGCCAGGTCGGCACCGAGTACGACCCGGCCGGCAACCCCGTCCGCCGCACCTCCCCCACCGGCGGGGTCACCACCTGGAGCTACGACGACGACGGCCGGGTCTCCGGCACGGTCGACCCCAGGGGCAATGCCCCGGCGGCACCCCGGCCGGCTACACCACGTCCTACGCCTACGACCCGGTGGGCAACCTGACCAAGGTCACCGACCCGCTCGGGGACGCCACCGGCTTCGCCTACGACGCGGTCGACCGGGTCACCGGCAGCACCGACGCCGCCGGGCACCACACCGGCTACGACTACGACGACGCGGACCGGATCCGCTCGATCAGCGGCCCGGGGCCGGACACCCGGACCAGCTACGAGCACAACCCGGACGGACAGCTCACCGCCCGCACTGACCCCAACGGGCACACCAGCAGCTACGGCTACTACCCGGACGGGCGGCCGGCCAGCTCCACCGACCCGCTCGGCCGGCAGACCGGCTACGACTACGACGCCGAGGGCCACCTCACCCGGATCGTCACGCCCGGCCCCGGCGGCCCCGCCGACAACACCATCGCCGACTCCTACGACATCCTCGGCCGGCTGGTCGGCCGGGACATGGCGGGCGGCGGCACCGTCTACGCCTACGGCTACGACGCCGACAGCCGGCTCACCAGCCTGGCCGACCCGGGCGGGCTGCGCACCCGCACCTTCGACAGCGCGGGCCGACTGACCAGCGACAGCCGGGAGGGCCGCACCTTCCACTACGGGTACGACTCCGACGGCAACCTGGTCTCCCGCGACCGGCCCGACGGCACGGTGCTGGAGGCCGAATTCGACGCCGCCGACCGGCTGGCGAGGATCACCGCGCACGGCGGCCCGGCAGGCTCCGCACGCGCCCCCTACACCTTCGGCTACGACCCGGCCGGTCGGCTGGCCCGCACCAGCGGGCCGCAGTCCGGCGGGCTGGTCACCGAACGCTCCTACGACCGCGCGGGCCGGCTCAGCGAACTGGACAGCAGCACCCGGCCGGCCCCCTGGCCGACTACCGGATCAGCCATGACGCGGTGGGCAACCCGACCAGCGTCACCACCGCGCGCGGCGCGCCAGCAGGCCATGGCCTTCGGCTACGACGACGCCAGCCGGCTCACCACCGCCTGCTACGGCGCGTCCAACTGCGCCGACTCCCCACCGGGCAGGTGAACTACAGCTACGACCGGGTCGGCAACCGGCTGCGGCAGACCACCACCGGCACCGCCGGGAACGACACCGTCGACTACCGCTACGACCAGGCCGACCAGCTGGTCCGCTCGCGCAGCGCAGGCACTGGCGCGGTCACCGCCTACGGCTACGACCCCCGGGGCGACCTGGACCGGGCCGGCGCCGACTCCTTCCGCTACAACCTGGACCACTCGCTGGCCTCGGCCACCGTCGGCGGGCTGACCACCAGCTACGGCTACGACGGCCAGGGCCTGCGGCAGAGCGCGGTCACCGGCAACGCCGACGTCACCAGCAGCACTTTCGACTGGGACACCGCGGGCGGCTCCCCGCAGCTCGCCGCGGTGCGCACCGCCACCGCGTCCAAGCCGGACGACAGCACCACCAAGGGCATCCTGGACGGCCCGGACGACCACCCGCTGGCGCTGCTGAACGACTCCGGCACCGACCCGCTGGTGCCCGACTGGCTGTCCGGGACCGCCGACGTGCTCTCCCCCAAGGGCTCGGTGCTGGCCGCCTACGACTACGACCCCTACGGCCAGCCGCGCAAGAACGGCACCGCCGGCAGCACCCGGCCCTGGTGGACAACCCGGTCCGGTTCGCCGGCGGCTACCAGGACCCGGCCCTCGGCGGCGGCTACGCCACCCCCGCCCGCATGTACGACCCGGGCACCGGCCGCTTCGGCGGCACCGACCCGGTCCAGCCGTCGCTGAGCAGCCCGGCGGTCAGCAGCTACGCCTACGTCGCCGACCGGCCGACCGCCTTCACCGACCCCTCGGGCGCCAAGAGCCAGCACCAGGAGAACCACGACGCCGCACTGGCGCTCGCCGTCGAGGAGCGGCTCGCCCCGCTGTACGGGCCGCAGAACGTCTACGGCGACGAGACCGGACTGCGGTCGCTGGCCGGGTACTCCAACGGCACCCGGATCGAGGTACCCATCCTCAACCCCACGCCCAAGGGCCACCTCACCGGCCACCCGGACATCATCGCGCTGGACGGCCCACGGACCCTGCTCTACGAGATCAAACCGGCCGCCGACCAGGACTCCAGGATGGGCTCGTATTCGTACGACGTCCGCGGCATCGAGAACGCCGATCAGGTACAGGGCTATCTCGACGGGCTGACCCACCTCGGTACCCCAATGTGCAGACCGGGCCGCCGATCGTGCCCGCCAGCCGGGACTACCCCGACGGAAGCAAGCTCACCATCTTCTCCGGCACCAGCTGGAGCGCCCTGGCCCCCAAGGGCAAGCGTCCGGCGGACAATGACTCCGGAATCATCTACTACAACAAGACCGAGGCACCGAAGCGGCCGCCGCTGCCGCCAATCTCCGCCACCCCCACCACCGGTGACAACGACCAGAAGAAGCAGGTCCCGCAGGAGGTCCCGGCGCAGCAGCCGATCGTCAGCGACACCGGTGAGGTGGTGAAGGATCTGGTGCTCGCAGCGGCGGTGGTAGTACTGGTGGTTGCCGTCGCCATGGCGGCCGCGCCCATTCTCGCCGCCGCCGCGGGGGCCCTGGCCCTGATCGCCCTGTTCTGACCGTACGCCCGCCCGAGGAGACACCGTGGAGCAGCAGCAGGACCGGGTGGCGGCGGGACGCGCCGCCGATCCCTGGTACGACCAGCGGGAGGAGATCCGGGCGGTCGAGTTCGACGCGGTGGACTACTTCGTGCACCAGCCGGGGCGCCCGCCCGCGCCCCGGCCCCGACTGGGCGTCTACCTGGACTCCGGGCTGTCCCAGCCGGGGCTGGCCGAGGCGCTGCCGGGCCTGCTGGACGACCTGGCCGCGCCTGCTGCGGACCACCGGGCAGCCGATGCGGCCCGCACAGGCCGGGTGCGTGCGGCGCGGGCAGGCCCCGGTGGACCGACGGTGGGACGGGACGACGCTGCCGAAGCTGGTCGCGGCGCTGGACACGGGGGAGGTCACCGGGCTCACCGTCTCGGTGGACAGCGCGGACGGCGAGGAGTTCTGCCATCTGTGGCTGGCCGCGCTGCCGCAGCAGCCGGACGCCGCCGTCGAGCTGTCGCTGATCCCCAGTCCCGACCTGTGGCCGGCCGAGGCCACCGACGAGGTCGCCGAGCTGCTGCTGGAGCTGGTGACCGACTGGGCCGTACCGCTGGAGCTGCTCACCGCCGGGCTCACCTACGACCAGGCGGATCCCCGCCGCTCCCCTGGGACGCCTGGTACAACGCCGACCACCGCACCACCGCGCCGCTCACCCGGGACCATGTGCGCGGCTACTTCTGGGCGAATCTGCTCACCGAGGGCCAGCTGGCCCGGCTCGGCGGGCGGGCGGCGCTGCGCGAGCGGGCCGCCGAACACGGGCTGCTGGTGGCCGAGTCGGGGGCGGCGGTGGTGCTGCGCGGTCCCGGACCGGTCACCGCCTTCGACGACCGGCAGCTGGCGGCCGCCAAGGCGGTGCTCGGCCCGGTGCTGATCGACAAGCCTTATCTGATCTACGAGGGCTACCCGCTGCGGATCGTGCCCGACCCGGGCACCGCCTTTCGCCGCACCCCGGCGGACCGGCCCCGGCCCCGGCTGCTGGCCTGAGCCGAGGCCCCTCAGCAGCCGGGCCTCAGGCCGGGCGGCCGGGCCTGGGGCCCGGCGGTCGGGCTCAGCTCTCCGCGAGCCGGGCCCGCAACTCGTGGTTCTCCCGTTCCAGCGCCGCCAGCCGGGCCCGGACCGGCTCCAGGGCCTCGGCGAGCTCGTCCTCCGAGAAGCGCGGGTGATGTGCTGGTGGCAGTTCCAGTTGAAGCCGACCACCGTGATCACCAGCAGCCGCTCGACCACGCCCGGGGTGCGCAGCGCGCCCAGCCGCTCGGTCAGCGCCGGATCCTCGTCCAGCTCCCGGAGCACGGCGCGGCCGAAGACCTTGAGCCGGGTGCGGCGGGGTAGTCCATGAAGAAGAACGACACCCGGTCGTCCCCGCGCAGATTGCCGGTGTGATGTACTGGCGGTTGCCGCGCACCTCGGCCAGGGCGAAGGTGTGTTCGTCCAGCACCTGGACGAACCCGGGCGGCCCGCCCCGGTACTGGACGTAGGGCCAGCCGGTCTCGCCCACGCTGGCCAGGTAGCAGCCGTCGCGCTCGCCGATGAACTCCGCCTCGGCCGCGGTGAGCGGATCCGGCCCCTCCCCGAAGTCGAGCACCCGGCCGACCGCACGGGCGCTGCCCTGCTCCCGCTGCACCTGTTGCACGGTCTCGGTGTAGGCGACTCTGGCGTAGTTGCTCACTGGGGCCTCCTCGGGATGGTCGCACTGCGCCGGCGGCGTGCTGCCGGTGCGCCGTCCGCCCTCAGCCCGCTGTCCGGGCGGCGCGCGCCGGGGTCTTCGTACGCCCATGGGTTCATTCACAGAACCTACGGCCGCCGACTCCGAGGATACTCGCCGAACGGCACTGGGTCGGCCATCGAACCGATCGATCCGCACCCGAACGGGCCGCCCCGGTCCGCTCCCGCGCGGGCCCGGCGGTGCCGCGGCCGGCTTCAGCCGAGGAAGCCGCGCAGCAGTGAGGCGGTGCCGGTGACGTGCTGTTCCATCTCGCGGTGGGCCGCGGGCGCGTCGCCGGTGAGGATGGCGGTGAGGATCGCCCGGTGCTGCCGTTCGGAGTGCTCGATATTGGGCTGCAACAGCGGGATGGCGTTCAGCAGTTCGTTCAGCCGCAGCCGGGTGCTCTCGATGCTGGCGTAGAGCGAGGGCGAGCCGGACATCTCGGCGATGGCGAGGTGGAACCGGGAGTCCATCAGCCGGTAGCCGGCGCTGTCGGCCTCGGCGACGTCGTCCAGCCGGGCCTGGAGGTACTGCCGCTGCTCGGCGGTCAGCGTCCGGGCCGCGGTGAGCGCGCAGGCCCCGGTTCGAGCACCTGGCGGTAGCGCAGCGCGTCGTCGATGTCCTCGCCGAGGGCGGTGGCGACCCGCAGCAGTTCGCCGGGGCCGGGCGCGGCCGGCTGGTAGGTGACAAAGGTGCCGCCGTAGCGGCCGCGGCGCGATTCCACATAACCGGCCTGTTGCAGGGCCCGGATGGCCTCGCGCAGGGTGACCCGGCTGATGCCGAGCCGGACCGAGAGCTCGCGTTCCGGGGCAGGCTCTCGCCGTGGGCGACCACGCCGAGCTTGATGGCGTGCAGCAGGCGCTCGACCGTCTCCTCGAAGGCGTTGCCGGTCCGCACCGCGCGGAAGACCGCCTCGCTGACCAGATCCCTTGCGGGTGCCGCCGGTTCGGGCAGGCCCCGTTCCGGTGCGACCGGCTGGCTCATGGTGGTCCCTTCCCGGCTGGTGGCTCCAGCGTAACCCCAATGGACTGGACATTGTTCCATTGGGGTCACGCCTGCCCCCCGTGACCGACGGCTAGAGCGGGGTCACATAGGCGGCCGAGATACCACCGTCGACCAGGAAGGTGTTGGCGGTCATGAACGAGGAGTCGTCACTGGCCAGGAAGGCCACCGCGGCGGCGATCTCCTCGGGTTCGGCGAAGCGCCCCATCGGGATGTGGACCAGCCGCCGGGCCGCGCGCTCCGGGTCCTTGGCGAACAGCTCCTGCAGCAGCGGGGTGTTGACCGGGCCCGGGCACAGCGCGTTCACCCGGATGCCCTCGCGGCCGAACTGCACGCCCAGCTCGCGGGACATCGACAGCACCCCGCCCTTGGAGGCGCTGTAGGAGATCTGCGAGGTGGCCGCGCCCATCAGCGCCACGAAGGAGGCGGTGTTGATGATCGACCCCTTGCCCTGCCGCTGCATGTGCCCGATGGCGTACTTGCAGCACAGGTAGACGCTGGTCAGGTTGACCTCCTGCACCCGGCGCCAGGCGTCCAGGCCGGTGGTGAGGATCGAGTCGTCGTCCGGCGGGGAGATGCCGGCGTTGTTGAAGGCGATGTCCAGCCGCCCGTACTCGGCCACCGCGGCCTCGTACATGCCGCGCACCGCGTCCTCGTCGGTGACGTCGGCCTGCACGAACAGGCCGCCGACCGCGTCCGCGGCCTTCTGGCCCGAGGCCGGGTCCAGGTCGACGCAGACCACCTTCGCGCCCTCGGACGCCAGTCGCCGGGCGCTGGCCAGGCCGATGCCGCTGCCGGCTCCGGTGATGACGGCGACGCGGCCGTCCAGACGGTTGCTCATGTGCTCATCCCTCCGTGGAAATGAAGACGTTCTTGGTCTCGGTGAAGGCGTCCAGCGCGTCCGGGCCCAGCTCCCGGCCCAGGCCCGACTGCTTGAACCCGCCGAAGGGGTGCTGTAGCGGACCGAGGAATGGGAGTTGACCGACAGGTTCCCGGCCTCGACGGCGCGGGAGACCCGCAGCGCCCGGCCGATGTCCCTGGTCCAGATCGAGCCGGACAGCCCGTAGGGGCTGTCGTTGGCGATGCGCACCGCGTCGGCCTCGTCGGTGAACGGGACGACGGTGGCGACCGGGCCGAAGATCTCCTCGGTGAAGGCCGGCTCCTGGTGCGAGCCGGGCAGCAGCACCGTCGGCGGGAACCAGAAGCCGGGCCCGTCGGGGGCGCTGCCGCGGAAGGCGACCGGGGCGCCGTCGGGGACGTACGCGGCGACCCGGGCCCGGTGCGCGGCCGAGATCAGCGGCCCCATCGCGGTGCCCTCCTGCGCCGGGTCGCCGACCCGCACCGCCCGCACGGCGGTCTCGAACAGCGCCATGAACTCGTCGAACACCGACTGCTGGACCAGGATCCGGGAGCGGGCGCAGCAGTCCTGTCCGGCGTTGTCGAAGACCGCGCCGGGCGCGCTGGCCGCGGCCAGCGCCAGGTCGGAGTCGGCGAAGACGATATTGGCGCTCTTGCCGCCCAGTTCCAGGGTGACCGGCTTGACCTGCGCCGCGCAGGCGGCCAGCAGCTGCTTGCCGACCGCGGTGGAGCCGGTGAAGACCACCTTGGCGACATCGGGGTGGGTGGCGAAGCGCGCGCCGACGACCGGTCCGCGGCCGGGCAGCACCTGGAACACCCCGGGCGGGATCCCGGCCTCCAGCGCCAGCTCGGCCAGCCGCAGCGCGGTCAGCGGGGTGAGCTCGGCGGGCTTGAGCACCACCGTGTTCCCGGCGGCCAGTGCCGGGGCCAGGCCCCAGGCGGCGATCGGCAGCGGGAAGTTCCACGGCACGATCACCCCGACCACGCCCAGCGGCTCCCTGAAGGTGACGTCGATCCCGCCCTGCACCGGGATCTGCCGTCCGCCGTCGCGCTCGGGCGCGGCCGCGTAGTACTCGATCACGTCGCGGGCGTTGCCGGCCTCCCAGCGGGCGTTGCCGATGGTGTGGCCGGAGTTGACCACCTCCAGCAGGGCCAGCCGCTCGCGGTCGGCGTCGACGGCGGCGGCGAAGGCCCGCAGCAGCCGGGCCCGGTCGGCCGGCGCCACCCGCCGCCAGTCCTGGTAGGCGGCCTTGGCCCGGGCGATGGCGGCGTCGGTGGCGGCCAGGTCGGCCATCGCCACGGTCTCGATGGTCTTCTCGGTCGCCGGGTTGACCACGTCGTAGTGGTCGGCGGCGTCGTGGTCGCCGGGATCGGGGTCTGGCTCATGGACGGGGTGTTCCCTCTCGGCTCGCGGTGACGAATGCTTCGAAAAGGCGGGGGTCGTCGGGGTCGGTCTCGGGATGCCACTGCACCCCGAGGGTGAAGCGCCGGCCGGGAAGCTCCAGGGCCTCCACGGTCTCGTCCTCGCTCCACGCGGACGGCAGCAGCCCCGCACCGAGCTCGGCGACCGCCTGGTGGTGGTAGCAGCGGACTCCGGCCTCGCGGCCGAGGATGCCGCTCAGCGCGCTGTTCGGGCGGATCCGGACCCGCACCGCGCCGAAGACCGCACGGCCGGGCTGGTGGGTCTGGTCGCCGGTGCGGTCCGGCAGGTGCTGGACCAGCCGGCCGCCGAGCGCGACATTGAGCAGCTGCATCCCCCGGCACACCCCGCACCGGCAGGTCGCGCTCCAGCGCGGCCCGCAGCAGCGCGAACTCCCAGGCGTCGCGGGCGGAGTTGGCCGGTCCGGTGCGCGGGTCGGGGGCGGTGGCGTAGCGTGCCGGGTCGATGTCGGGGCCGCCGGCGATCAGCAGTCCGTCGATCCGCCCCACCAGCCGCCGCGCCCTCGCCCTGCGGCGGCAGCAGCACCGGGGTGCCCCCGGCGGCGGTGACCGCGGTGACATAGCTGTGCGGGAGCAGCGCCGCGGGCTGCCGCCACACCCCCCAGGAGGCCTGGTCCAGGTAGCTGGTGATGCCGATCAGCGGCCGGGCGCCGCTCGCGCCGGTCACAGCCGCTCGAAACTGCGGCGCCGCTCCCAGTCGGTCACCGCCGCGTCGAAGGCGGCCAGTTCGACCCGGCCGGCGTTGGTGTAGTGGTCGACCACGTCCTTGCCGAAGGCCTGCCGGGCGACGCGCTGCGCTCGAAGGCGTCCACCGCGTCCCGCAGGTTGGCGGGCACCCTGGGCGCGTCGGAGGCGTAGGCGTTGCCGGTGAACTCGGGCTCCAGCGGCAGCTGCTGCTCCAGTCCGTGCAGTCCGGCGGCGATCAGCGCGGCCACCGCCAGGTAGGGGTTGACGTCGCCGCCGGGCACCCGGTTCTCGAACCTGAGCGAGGCGCCGTGGCCGACCACGCAGCGCGCAGGTCCGGTTGTCCCGGCCCCAGGCGATGGCGGTGGGGGCGAAACTGCCGGGCACGTAGCGCTTGTAGGCGTTGACGGTGGGCGCGAGCAGCAGCGCGAAGTCCGCCAGGCAGGCCAGCTGGCCGGCCAGGAAGTGCTCCATCAGCGGGGGAAGCCGTGCGGCCCGTCCCCGGCCATCGCCGGGCGGCCCTCGGCGTCGCGCAGGCTGAGGTGGATGTGGCAGGAGTTGCCCTCGCGCTCGTCGAACTTGGCCATGAAGGTCAGGCTGACCCCTTCCTGGGCGGCGATCTCCTTGGCACCGGTCTTGTAGACGGAGTGGTCGTCGCAGGTGGCCAGGGCCTCGCCGTACTTGAAGGCGATCTCGTGCTGGCCGAGGTTGCACTCGCCCTTGGCCGACTCCACGGTGAGCCCGGCCCCGTGCATCCCGTTGCGCAGCCGCCGCAGCAGCGGCTCGACCCGCCCGGTGCCCAGGATCGAGTAGTCCACGTTGTACTGGTTGACCGGCACCAGCTGCTGGTAGTTGCGCTCCCACGCCTGCTCGTAGCTGTCGCGGAAGACAATGAACTCCAGCTCGGTCCCGGCGTAGGCGCTCAGGCCGTGCGCGGCGAGCCGCTCCAGCTGCCGCCGCAGGATCTGCCGGGGCGAGACCGCCACGGCTGTCCGTGGTGGTCCAGTACGTCGCACTGGACCATGGCGGTGGCCGGGTGCCAGGGCACCATGCGCAGGGTGTCCCAGTCGGGGTGGCACCAGGTCGCCGTAGCCGGTCTCCCAGGAGGAGATGTCGTAGCCGCCCACGGTGTTTCATCTCGGTGTCGACGGCGAGCAGGTAGCCGCAGGCCTCGGCGGAGTTGGGGACGACGTCGGTGAGGAAGAAGTCCGCCGCGATCCGCTTGCCCTGGAGGCGGCCCTGCATGTCGGTCATCGCCAGTACCACCGTGTCCACGCTGCCGTCGGCGACCAGCGCCCGCAGTCGGTCCAGGGTCAGGCGTCCGGGGTTGCTCATCGGATCTCCAGTTCGATCGCGGCCAGTTCCTCAGGGGTGCCCTGGACCTTGGGGCCGGTGAACCAGTGGCGGGCGGAGGCCAGCCACCAGACTCCGGCGAAGCCGAGCACTGCCAGGACGGCCACCGGCGTGTAGTTGAACGGGTCGCGTTGATCGGGCTGGTGCTGGGCAGCAAGAGCACGGAGATCACGGCGGTCCAGCCGACCGCGATCACGCCGACCAGCCGACTCCAGCGTCCCAGGTGCCAGGGTCCGCGCTCGAATGCCTCGCCCTGGCGCAGCCGCAGCAGCACCGGGATGGCGTAGGCGATGTAGAGGCCGATCACCGAGACCGAGGTGACGGCGGCGTAGGCGGTGGAGTTCCACAGTCCGGCAGGCCGAGCAGGAAGGCGCCGCCCGCCGCCAGCCAGACCCGTTGGTGGGGGTGCGGGTGCGGTCGTTGATCCGGTGCCACAGCTTCGATCCGGCAGCGCGCCGTCCCGGGAGAAGGCGTAGATCATCCGGGAGTTGGCGGTGACCGAGGCCATCCCGCAGAAGAACTGGGCGCCGATCACGATCAGCAGCAGGAACTTGGCGCCGGTGTTGCGATCGCGTCGATGAAGATCTGCGCGGGCGCACCCGGTGGCACTGTTGAGCTCGCCGTTGTAGTTCTGGATGGCGAAGGTCAGGCCGCAGCACCCAGCCCGCGCCGATGGAGACACGATCGACATCACGATGCCGCGCGGGCCGGAGCGGGCGGCGTCCTGGGTCTCCTCGGTCATGTGCGCCGAGGGGTCGTACCCGGTGAAGGTGTACTGCGCGAGCAGCAGGCCCAGCATTGCCACATAGAAGGGGTGGGTGAAGCCGGTCTTGTTCACGAAGTGGGTGAAGACGAAGGAGGCCGAGGCGTGGTGCGAGGGCACCAGCACCAGTACGGCGACGATGACCAGCACCCCGACCAGGTGCCACCACACGCTGACGTTGTTGAACAGCGCCACCAGCCGCACGCCCAGGGTGTTCAGCAGGCCGTGGACCAGCAGCACCACCGCGAAGATCTCGATGGTGTGCGCGGGGTGGCCGAGAACCCGAACTGCATCTCCAGCAGGGCGTTGGTGAAGAACGCCGCGCCGAAGTCGACCCCGGCGGTGACCGCCACCTGCCCCATGAAGTTGAACCAGCCGGTGAACCAGGAGGCGAGCGGGCCGTTGCGGGGAGCGAGCCGGGCCGCCCAGTAGTAGAGCCCGCCGGCCGTGGGGTAGCTGGAGCAGACCTCGGCCATGGCCAGCCCGACGAACAGGGTCATCAGGCCGACGACCGGCCAGCCCCAGACGATCTCGGCCGGACCGCCGGTGGCCATGCCGAATCCGTACAGGGTCAGGCAGCCGGAGAGGACGGAGATGATGGAGAAGGACACCGCGAAGTTGGAGAAGCCCGACATCGACCGGGCCAACTCCTGTGTGTAGCCCAGTTCGTGCAGCCGCTGCTCATCCGCGGAGCGGACCGGCTCGGCGGCCGGGGAGCCGTCGGCCGGGGCGCTCGGCGGCGGGGCCACCGGGGTCTCCGCAGGTCTCTCGTCGGGCATGGACACCACACTCCTCGCTTGTGCGCCGGACACTGTGCAGTACCGCGGGTTCAGTCAAAGGGGTCGATCAGCGGGGTCGTTCAGCAGGCCGTTCCGTATCGTCAGCGGGACCGGTCAGCGGGCCGGAGATCAATGGACTAAGGCCAGACCATTGCTCGGGTGTGGTCACAGTGGCATCCCGACAGGCCCCGGTCAAGACCTCACCCGCAGCGATCGGTGCAGCGTCCGGGGCCGCACGCCGGTGACGGTCCGTCACCAGCCACTCCCCCGGCTGACGCTTTCTGTACGCTGGGGCGGTCAGTCTGATTACTTGTGATCAGATTGGCCGCGTTTCAATCAAACTTCTTCGCCGACAGCTCTTGTTGGTCGGCTTTGTGCACATCTATGGTCGACCCCATGAGCATCGCCACACGCGCCGCAGCCGCGTACCGACTGGCGCAGCAGCGCGAGCAGCTGCTGTCGCGCGCGGACACCGCCGACATCGCCCGCGTCGCCGCCCGGCTGGCGGCCCTGCTCGGCATCGAGCCGCAGCTGGTGCGCCCGGAACGGCTCCGCGACCGCCGCTCGCTGCCGCTGGAACCGGTGATCCTCCAGGTCACCGACCCGGACGAGCCCAGCTGCGACTACGCCTTCAGCTATCTCGACCCGGCCTACGACGACGAGTCCTTCTTCCTGCTCGCGCCCTGCCCGCTGTGCGCGGCGCAGGTGCCGCTGGCCGAGATCCGCAGCCTGACCGACCTGGGGGCGTTCATCTCGGCCGGCCCCGAGCCGCTGCCGGGCGACGGCGGGATGCCGCCGGACAGCTACCCGGACGCCTTCGACGAGCACCCCGCGCACCTGCCGCACTGCCCGTACCACGAGACCCGCAGGGTCGGGCTGATGCGCCGCGGCCACTGGCCCGAGGATCTGCTGCCGGCGGCCGAAGCGCCGACCGAACGGGTCGAGGTGCCGCTGGACCAGCGGCTCCCCTGGGAGCAGGGCACCGCGCTGCTGCTGCTCCCCTCGCGCGGATAGGGTCACCCGGACCGGTCCGACCGCGGGCGGCGCCCCCGCCCGCTACCGCTGAGCCCCCTGCTGGTGGGAACATGCGTGCTGTGCCTCTCGCCTCACGTCTGCGCCTGCTGCGCGCCGCGGCCTTCGCCGCGGTGTGCCTGGTCGTCTCCGCGACCGCGCACACGCTGATGTCGGGTCAGCCGGTGCCCTCCTGGGCGCTGGCGGTCGGTTTCGCCTCGCTGTTCCTGGTCGCGATGGGACTGACCGGGCGGGAGTGCTCCTTCCTCGGCATAGCCGCGGCGGTCCTGGTCGGCGAGTTGGGCCTCGACCTGTTCTTCTCGGTGGCCCAGAGCGCCGTTCCGGTCCCCGGCAGCGCCGCCGCCCGCTGGTCCACCGCGCTGCTCTGCCTCCCGGGCCAGCACGGCAGTTCACTGCCGCCGGGCATGTCGGTGACCGCGCTGCTGCGCGCGGTCGGGCTGAACCCGGCCCTGGCCGCCCATCCGCCGACGGCGGCGCTGTCCGTGCCGATGCCGGGCGCGGGCGCGGCGGGATCGGCCGCGGCCACCGGCCTGATGTCGGCGCTCGGCCTCAGCCACGGCCTGTACGGCATGCTGGCGGTGCACGCGCTGGCCGGGCTGCTCAGCTCCTGCTGGCTGCGCGGGGGCGAGGCGGCCGCGTTCGCGCTGCTGCGCGCGCTGGCCGCGGCCGCGGTCGGACTGCTGCGGCTGACCCTGCTCCTCGGCTCCGGCGCGGCCGGTACCCCGCAGGTGGCGCTGCGCCGGCTGGAGGACGTCCGGCTGCCGCCGCTGACGGGCCGGTTCGCACTGCTGCATTCGGTGGTCCGGCGCGGGCCGCCGCGGCCGGTCGCCGCCCTCGCCTGACATTCCGTCATTCCACCGCCCGGCGCCGCACCTTGGCGCGCCGGAAGCGCGGTGTGCCCGCCCGCCCCGGACCGGTCCCCGCACCGGTCGGCAGCGGGCCCGGAGCGGACGGGTGGCGAGGGCGCGTGCCCGCGAACGCCGACACCACCCGAGCACCGATCCGAGGAGCGAGAAGCCCATGTCCGCGAAATCCTTTGAAGACAACAGGCAGGCGCGCCAGCGCATAGCCGCCCAGCGCGCCGCCGACCAGCACCGCCGCACCATGCTGGTGGTGGCGTCCACCGCCACCGCCGTGATCCTGCTGGCCGTCGCGGCGCTGGTCGGCGCGCGGCTGCTGCGGCACAGCAACAGCGGCACCGCGGCGGCCAAGGCCCCCAGCAGTGTCCAGGCGATGACCGGACCCGCCCCGGCGGCGCTGACGGCGCAGCTCGCCGGGGTCAGCCCGGCGGTACTGGACAAGGTCGGCGCGGGCCAGGTGAACACCCTGCCGGTGACCGTCACCAAGGCCCCCGCACTGACCAGCGGCGGCAAGCCGGAGATCCTCTACATCGGCGCGGAGTACTGCCCGTACTGCGCGGCGGAGCGCTGGCCGCTGATCATCGCCCTGTCCCGGTTCGGGGCCTTCCACGGCCTCCAGCTGACCCACTCCTCCTCCAGCGACGTCGACCCGAACACCCCGTCGTTCTCCTTCCACGGCGCCGGCTACACCAGCGACTACCTGAGCTTCACCGGGGTGGAGACCAACACCGACCAGCCCGCGGCCACGGGCAACGGCTACGGCGTCCTGGACACCCCCACCGCCGCCGAGCAGCAGGTGCTCAGCACCTATGACGCCGCTCCGTACCTCCCGGCCGACAGCGCCGGGGCCATCCCCTTCGCCGACCTGGGCGGCCGGTACCTGATCTCCGGCGCCTCCTACGATCCGCAGCTGCTCGCCGGTCTGACCCAGCAGCAGGTGGCCGCGACCCTGGACAACCCGGGCAGCCCGATCGCCCAGGCCGTCGACGGCACCGCCAACGCGCTGACCACCGCACTGTGCAAGCTCACCGGCGGCAAGCCCGCCGCGGTCTGCACCAGCGCCGCCGCCGGCGCCTACCAGGGGAAGCTGGGATGAGCGGCCGGGTCACCACCGGGCGGGCCCCCGCCCCGGCCGCACCCGCGGCCGCCGCGCCACCGCGGCTGCTTCCGCTGCTCGGGCTGGTCCTGGCCCTGGCCGGGCTGGCCGTCGCGGCCTATCTCACGGTCGAGCACTACACCAGCCCGGCGCTGCTGGCCTGCCCGGAGAACTCGGTGATCAACTGCCGCAAGGTCACCACCAGTCCGGAGTCGGTGATCCTGGGCATCCCGGTGGTCTGGCTCGGGGTCGGCTTCTTTGTCGCGATGGCCGCGCTGAACCTCCCGGCCGCCTGGCGCAGCGGCAACCGGTCGCTGCGTGCCGGACGGCTGCTGCTGGCCGTCGCGGGCGTCGGGACGGCCCTCTACCTGGTCTACGCCGAGCTGTTCGAGATCGACGCGATCTGCCTGTACTGCACGGCCGTTCACGTGCTGTCGGTGCTGCTGTTCGTGCTGACGGCGTTCGGCACCGCGGCGACCTCCCGGCCCGCCGCGCTCAGCGGCTGACCCGGCCCTGGGTGCCCGGCCGCGGAGCCGGGCACCCAGGACGCCCCGGGGGCCGCTGCCCCGAAGCCGCCATGGCCGTCGCCCCTGGGACTGCTGAGCCGTTGCCCCGAAGCCGCTGGTGGGAACGTCCGGGCGGCGTGACAACCCTCGCACATCTGAACAGCTATGCATCCTTGCAGCCCGCAATGGCCGACCCCTACGCTGAAGGCATCCCGGCCACCCGCCAGGACGGTGCAGCAGCAGCGAAACCGGTGTGAACCCGGTACTGTCCCGCAACGGTGAAGCCCCCTCAGGGGACGAGTCCGGTCGCCTGTCGCCGCATCCACGGAACCCCGCCTCGCAGGAAGAGCGGCTCCTGGCCCGGCCGCGACGGCCGGCGCGGGCAGCTCCGGCTGCGAGCATCCCGAGGAGGATGCCCAGTGTCAGCCCTGACCGCCAGGACCCGATCGATAGCGCAAGCGCTGCACCCCTCCGAGTGGGCCAGACTCGGGCTGATGACCCTGGTGATTCTGGCGTTGAACGGCTTCGGCTGGGGAATCTTCATCTTCACCGTGCTGCCGCACCACTTCCACTACCAGAAGCTCGGCGTGGGCCTCGGGGTGGCCTTCACCGCCTGGACCCTGGGCGCCCGGCACGCCTTCGACGCGGACCACATCTCCGCGATCGACAACGTCACCCGCAAACTGATGGCCGAGAAGAAGCGCCCACTGGGCACCGGCTTCTTCTTCGCCCTGGGCCACTCCACCATCGTGGTCGTCGTCGGGGTCGGCATCACCGTCGCCGCCAAGGCCGTCTTCGGCGCCGTGGTCGACCCCAACTCCACCTACGAGACCCTCGGCGGAATGCTCGGCACCCTCACCTCCGCCGGGTTCCTCTACCTGATCGCCGACTGACCTGATCGTGCTGGCCGGGATCTTCAAGGTGTTCCGCGACATGCGCCGCGGCACCTTCGACGAGGCGGAGCTCGAACGCCAGCTCCAGGCCCGGGGGTTGATGTGGCGCTTCTTCGGACGCTTTATGCGCTCGATCAACCGCACCTACCAGATGTTCTTCGTCGGGCTGATCTTCGGCATCGGCTTCGACACCGCCACCGAGGTGGTGCTGCTCGCCGCCACCGCCTACGCGGCCACCTCCGGCCTGCCCTTCTACGCGGTGCTGACGCTGCCGCTGCTGTTCTCCGGCGGCATGACCCTGTTCGACACCCTCGACGGCTGCTTCATGAACTTCGCCTACGGCTGGGCCTTCGCCAAGCCGGTCCGCAAGGTCTACTACAACCTGGTGATCACCGGCCTGTCCATCGCCGCCGCCTTCCTGATCGGCACCATCGAGGTGCTCGGCGTGCTCACCAGCGAACTCCATCTCACCGGCGGCTTCTGGGACTTCATGGCGAACTTCAACATCAACGAGGCCGGCTTCGCCATCGCCTTCCTGTTCGCCGCCACCTGGATCATCGCCTACCTGTTCTGGCGCTTCGGCAATGTCGAAAAGCGCTGGCAGCAGGGCATCGTGAGCCCGGAGGCGGCCGGGGAGCAGCTCACCGAGCAGCCCCAGAGCCTTAGTTGAAGATGCGTCAGATCTACTGCCGCGGTGCGAGCTGGGCCAGGAACGCCTCCGGGTCACCGGGTAGCCCAAGGGGTTGAGGACCTCGATCCTGACCCCGTCGTACAGCACGGTCGGCGTGCCCTGGACCCCGCTGTGCCGGAAGGCGTCGGCGACCTTGCGGGCCCAGGGCTCGTAGTAGCCCTCGGCCACCTTGCGGTCGAACCCGGCCCCGCGCAGGCCGGGGACCTCCTCGGCCAGCCGGAGCAGGGTCGCCGGGTCGGCGAAGGCGTCGTCGTCCTCGTGCGGCTGATTGGCGTACAGCACCCGCAGGTACTGCTTGCAGGTCCGGGCGCCGGCGTCGGCGGCGGCCCCGAGGGCGGCCAGGGCGCGCAGCGAGCCGCTGCCGCCGACCGCCTCGTCGATCAGCGTGGCGAAGTGGTAGTGCAGGGTCAGCCGGCCCGCCTCCGCCTCCTGCTCCATCACCGCCCCGAGGCCGTTCTCCAGGCGCTTGCAGAAGGGGCAGCGCAGGTCCGCGTAGACGGTCAGCACCTGCCGCTGGTCCGGCGGGCCGTAGCGCAGCACGGTGCCGTCGGAGCCGATGGTGTTCGCGGGGGTGGTCATGCGCCCAGGCTGCGGGACCGCGCCCGGCCGCGCAACAAGAGCGGGCCGCGGACACGGACCGGCCCGCCCCGTGGCGGGCGGGCCGGTCCGGTGTGCCCCCGGATCGCGGATCCGGGGGCAGGTGGCCGTCCCCGGGCCCGTCGGGCCCGGGACCGCCACCGGCTAGCGCGGAGCCATCCGCAGTGCGCCGTCCAGGCGGATGGTCTCGCCGTTCAGGTAGTCGTGCTCGACCACGGTGGCCACCAGCCGGGCGTACTCCTCCGGCCGGGCCAGGCGCTGCGGGAAGGGGACGCCCTCGGCCAGACCGGCCCTGATCTCGTCGCTGAAGCCCGCCATCATCGGGGTGTCCACGATGCCGGGGGCGATGGTGACCACCCGGATGCCGTGCCGGGCCAGGTCGCGGGCGGCGGTGATGGTCATCCCGGCGACCCCGGCCTTGGACGCGGAGTAGGCGATCTGGCCGATCTGGCCCTCGAACGCGGCGATCGAGGCGGTGTTCACGATCACGCCGCGCTGCCCCTCGGCATCCGGCTCATGGCGGGCGATGGACTCGGCGGCCAGCCGCAGCACATTGAAGGTACCCAGCAGGTTGACGTTCAGCACGGCGCGGAACAGGTCCAGGTCGTGCGGCCCCGAGCGGCCCAGGATCCGGGCGGACGGGGCGATCCCGGCGCAGTTGACCGCCAGCCGCAGGGTGGCGCCGTCGGCGTGGATCCGCTCCAGCGCCGCACGGACCGGGGCCTCCTCGGTGACGTCCGCGGCCAGCAGGGTGACCCCGGGCGGCTGCTCGCCGGCGGCGGCAACGGCCTTCTCCAGGTCCAGGCCGTAGACCCTGGCCCCGCGGGCGGCCAGGGCCGCGGCGGTGGCCGCGCCCAGGCCCGAGGCCGCGCCGGTGACGACTGCGGCGGATCCGTTGATGTCCATGGACTGCTCCCAGGCGGTGTGTGAGGGGCGGGTCAGCGGGCGAGCTGGCGGCTGATGACCAGCCGCTGGATCTGGTTGGTGCCTTCGAAGATCTGCATGATCTTCGCGTCGCGCATGAAGCGCTCGGCCGGGAAGTCACGGGTGTAGCCGTAGCCGCCGAGCACCTGCACCGCGTCGGTGGTGACCCGCATCGCGGCGTCGGAGGCGATCAGCTTGGCGACGCTCGCCTGACGGCTGAACGGGCGGCCGGCGTCACGGCGGCGGGCGGCGTCCAGATAGGTGGCGCGGGCCGAGTCGACGGCGGCGGCCATGTCGGCGAGCAGGAAGCCCAGGCCCTGGTGGTCGACCAGGCGGCGGCCGAAGGTGGTGCGCTCGTTGGCGTAGTCGACGGCCACGTCCAGGGCGGCCTGGGCCAGGCCGGTGGCGCAGGCGGCGATACCGAGCCGGCCGGAGTCCAGCGCGCTGAAGGCGATCTGCAGACCCTGGCCCTCGTCGCCGATCAGCCGGTCGGCCTCCAGCAGGGCGCCGTCCCAGTAGGCGGAGGCGGTCGGTATGGCCCGCAGGCCCATCTTCCGCTCGGGTACGCCGAAGGAGAGGCCCTCGGTCGCGCCGGGCGCGACAAAGCAGGAGATCCCGTGGCTGCCGGGGTCGGTCCGGGCGAACAGGGCGTAGAAGTCGGCCTTGCCGCCGTGGGTGATCCACGCCTTGGTGCCGCTGATCCGGTAGCCCTCGGCGGTGCGCTCGGCCTTGCAGGACAGCGCGGCCGCGTCGGATCCGGCCTGCGGCTCGGACAGGCTGTAGCCGCCGATCAGGTCGCCGGCCAGCATGTCCGGCAGCCAGCGCTCGCGCTGCCCGGCGGTGCCGAAGGCATTCAGCGGGTGGCAGGACAGGGTGTGCACGCTGACGGCCACCGCGACCGCCGCCCAGCGGGCCGCCAGTTCCTCCAGCACCTGGAGGTACACCTCGTAGGGCTGACCGCCACCGCCGAACTCCTCCGGATAGGCGAGCCCCAGCAGACCGGCCCGGCCCAGGGTGGCGAACAGGCCCTCGGGGTAGGTCTCGGCGTCCTCATGAGCCTCGACCTTCGGGGCCAGCTCCTTGTCGGCCAGCTCCCGGGTGAGGGCTATCAGATCAGCTGCTTCAGAGGTGGGCAGCAGGCGGTCCACGGCCATGGCAGCTCCAAACGGTGCCGAGAGAACGGTACTGGGGGGCGGTACTGCGGGGGCGGTACCGGGGGCGGTGCGGAAACGGTACTGGGATCGGTACGCCAGTACCGGAAAGAGTAGCGCACCCGGTGCTGGGATACTGGGTGGGTGACCGACATCTCAGCCCCAGCCGCAACAATCCAGACCGGGCGGGGCTCGGCCCGCCGCTACGAGCTGTTCGAGGACCTGGTCGCCCTGCTGACCAGCGAAGGCTTCGCCGGCTTCACCCTGGACGACCTCGCCGCCCGGCTGCGCTGCTCCAAGCGCACCCTGTACGGGCTCGCGGACAGCAAGGAACAGCTGGTCCGCGCGGCAGTGGTGCACTTCTTCCGCCGGGCGACCACCCGGGTGGAGGCCGCGGTGGCCCTGGAGTCGGTCCCGGCCCGGCGGCTGACCGTGTACCTGCGCGCGGTGTCGGACGAGCTGGCACCGGTGTCGCGGCAGTTCTTCGACGATGTGGCCGCCTTCGACCCGGCCGCCGAGGTCTACGAGCGCAACACCCGCGCGGCCGCCGGCCGGGTGCAGCAGCTGATCGACGAGGGTGTGGCCGCGGGCGACTTCCGTGAGGTGCATGTGCCCTTCGCGGCCGAGGTGATCACCTCGGTGATGGTGCGCATCCAGCAGCGGCAGGTCGCCGCCTCCACCGGCCTGGCCGATGCCGAGGCCTACGGGCAGCTCGCCGAACTGCTCCTGCACGGCCTGTCCCGCTAGCCCCCGCGTCCGGCGGATTCCGGCGGGCCCCGGGACGGGTGATCGCCGGGCCTGCCGTAGGCCAGACTGGTGCTGCCCATGGCGGAGTGCTGGTGCGGGAGGAACCCTTGATGGCGGTCTATGAATCGGTCACCGACGCGATCGGCGGGACCCCGCTGTTCCGGCTGTCCCGGCTGGAGGAGGGGCTCGGCGCCCGGATCTACGCCAAGGCGGAGTTCCTCAACATCGGTGGCAGCGTCAAGGACCGGGCCGCGCTGTCGATGATCGAGTCCGCCGAGCGGGACGGGCTGCTCCGGCCGGGCGGCACCATCATCGAGTCGACCTCCGGCAACACCGGCATCGGTCTGGCCCTGGTCGGCCGCGGCCGCGGCTACCGGGTGATCATCGGGATCTCGGACCGGGCCGCCCGCGAGAAGAGCGACATCCTGCGGGCCTACGGCGCCGAGGTGGTCACCGCCCCGACCGCACTGCCCAAGGAGCACCCGGACCACCTGTTCCATGTGGTCCGGCGGCTCGCCGAGGAGATCCCCGGCGCCTGGCTGGCCAACCAGTACGACAACCCGGCCAACCCGGACGCCCATGTCCGCACCACCGGCCCGGAGCTCTGGGAGCAGACCGGCGGCCGGATCACCCACTTCGTCGCCGGGATCGGCACCGGGGGCACCATCAGCGGCACCGGCGGCTATCTGAAGCAGGTGTCCGGCGGCCGGGTGACCGTGATCGGCGCCGACCCGGAGACCTCGGTCTACTCCGGCGGCGACGGCAGCCCCTACTTCGTCGAGAGCATCGGCCACTTCGTCCACCCGGAGACCCAGGAGGACCACTGGCCGGAGTCCTACCAGCGCGAGGTGGTCGACCGCTTCGAGCAGATCCCGGACCGCGAGTCGCTGCTGACCGCCCGCCGGCTGGCCCGCGAGGAGGGGCTGCTGGTGGGTCCCTCCTCGGGGACCGCGGTGGCGGCGGCCCTGCGCACGGCCCGGGGACTGGGGCCGGACAGCCTGGTGGTGGTGCTGCTCCCGGACTCCGGGCGGTCCTATCTGTCCAAGGCGCTCAGCGACGACTGGCTGCGGGAGTGGGGCTTCCTGGAGGAGCCGCGCACCCCGGACGACCGGGAGCCGACGGTACGCTCCGTGCTCGGCGCCGCGCCGGAGGCCGGACTGGCCACGGTCTCCTCGGCGGCCTCCCTGGGCGAGGCCCTGGCCGTCCTGCGCGGCGTCCCCGGCGGGGTGGCCCCGGTCGCCCTGGCCCGCCCCGGCCGCAGAAACGGCGTCAGCGCGAGCGAGGTGGTCGGCTCGGTCGACACCGCCGGGATCGAGGCGGCGCTGGCGGCGGGAGCCGACCCGGGCGATCCGCTGGGCGACCGGCTCGGCGCGCCGCTGCCCACGGTCGGCGTCGGCCAGCCGGTGTCCACCGCCGCCGCTCTGCTCGGCTCCGGGCACCAGGCCGCGGTGGTGCTGGAGAACGGCCGCGCGCTCTGCCTGCTCAACCGCGACCGACTCGACGGCCCGGCCTGATCCCCGGCCGGGCGGAGCCGGTCAGCCGGCCGGCTCCGCCGGGCCGCCCTGCGCCGGGATGTCCGGGGTCCGCGCGGCTTCCGGGGACTGCGCCGTTTCCGGGGACTGCGGGGTGCCCGCCGTCGGGGTGTCCGACGGCAGCGGGTCGAGGCCGAGCCGCTCGGCGATCCGGCTCAACAGCTCGTCCTGGGCCGCGAGATGGGCCTGGAGCTCGGTCACCTCGTACAGGGTGGCGCTGGCGTCGTTGAAGGTCGCCTCGGAGCGCTTGTCCGAAGCCGCGGCCTGCACGTTCTGGCCGACCATGATGACCGACAGCAGCACCAGTTGCAGGAAGGTCTGCGCCACCCAGGAGACGATCGAGGACGCGCCGCCACGGATCGCGTCCGGCAGGCTGATCAGGTCGAACAGCGCGAACGCGTAGGCGCACCACATGCTGCCCACCGCCTGCGTGATGATGATCGCCACCCGGGTGTTGAAGCGGGTGACCGCACTGCCGCGCGGCATCTGGTCGACGACCTTGACCGGGCGGTGCGCCCGGCGCGAGGCGACGTGCGGGTGCGGCAGGTACTGGTAGCCGACCGGCCTGCGGCCGCGCGCCGCGCGGTCGTCGGGAGCGGGAGCAGGAGCAGGAGCGGGCGTCGGTTCCGACGTGGCTTCCGACGTGGCGTCCGGGGTGGATCCAGGGTTGTCACGGTGCATCGGTGAGTCGCTCCCAGTGCGCTGAAGTATTGGTTCGGTCGGTACGGGCGCGCCCGGCCGGTCGGCCGGAAGCGTCGGCGGTTCAGACGCCGCGCTGGGCCCAGGCGGTGATCCGGTCGGCGACGCGTCCGGCGCGGTACACCCGGCGGCGCAGCCGGGTGCGGTAGCGTCCGGACAGCACCACGGCGGGCCCGTCCCCGTCGACGGCCCGCCGGGCCAGTACGGCCAATCGGGTTCCCCCGTGGGCCAGCTGGGCCAGCGTCAGCCGCTCCGCGGCGTCCCCGGGCGCCGCCAGCACTGCCGCGTACAGCTTGTCGACCTCGGCCACCTGTGTCCCCAACTGCCGCGCAGTCCGCTGCCGCACCCGTTCCCCCTTCGGTGTGTGTACCCGCCTGTGAAGTTTCCATGGTTGCGCAAATCGGAAAGCATTGGCCAGCCGCACCGGCAACATTATTTGCTAGCTTGCGCAACAGTGGAACCATCGGCGGAGCGGTGCGGTCCGCCGCGCCGCCCGGTTGCCACACCCCGTCACCGGCCGCTCCGGCCGCGCGGCGCAGCGACGACCTGACCACGAGCGAGGCCGGATGACCGACAGGAGCAGCGCGGGCTCCGCACAGAACCCGGACCGGCCCGCCGCCGATACCGGCTCCCCCGACACCGCCGACGCCCCCGGTGCCCCGGTGCCCCCGGTGCCCGGCGTTCCCGCCGGAGCGGCGCCAGGTCCCGGCGGCGGCGGATCCTGCGGATCACCGCCTGGTCCACGGCGGGGATGGTCGCGCTCACCGCCGGGGTCGGCACCTGGCTGGTGCTGAGCCTGACCGGCGAGATCGAGTCGATCAGCCTGTCCTGGATGAAGAACCGGCCCCGGCCGCCAGGGCAGACGCGCGGGGCAACACGCCGGAGAACATCCTGGTGCTCGGCTCGCAGACACGGGACGGGCAGTACGGGGTCAATCTGGGCAACGCCAGCAAGCTGGGCACCGACATCTCCGACACCGCGATGCTGGTGCACATCGGCGCGGAGAAGAACTGGGCCACCGTGGTGTCGATGCCCCGCGACCTGCTGGTGCCGCGTCCGCAGTGCCAGGGCCGGACCGACCCCGGGGTCACCGTCCCGGCCTCCGACCGGGCCGTGTTCGACCTGGCGATGAACCTGGGCGGCCCCGGCTGCGCGGTGGCCACGGTGGAGCAGATGACCGGGATCCGGGTCGACCACTTCGTCGAGCTGACCTTCAACGCCTTCCAGGCGCTGACCAACGCCGTCGGCGGCGTCACCGTGTGCGTGCCGCCACCGGGCATCAACGACCCCGACTACAGCGGGCTGGTGCTCAGTGCCGGGCTGCACGTGGTCAAGGGGGCCCAGGCGCTGGAGTTCGTCCGCGACCGCCACGGCATCGGCGACGGCACCGACCTCGGGCGCATCCAGTACCAGCAGATGTTCGTCTCCTCGCTGTTCACCAAGCTGACCAGCGACGGCACACTGTCCGATCCGATCACGCTCTACCAGATCGCCAGAGCGGTGACCAGCAATCTGACCGTCGACAGCACGCTGGACTCGCTGCCTGCCATGGTCTCCCTGGCCGAGAGCGTCAAGGGACTGAAGAGCCATTACATCCAGATGACGACCGCCCCCTACGCCTGGCCCCCGCCCTCCGACACCGCCGACCAGGGCCGGGTGCTGCCGGGCCCGGGCTTCGACCGGCTGTGGGCCGAGCTGCGCGACGACCAGCCACCGCCCGGCTCCAACGCGGCCAGGACCTTCGGCACCACGGCCACCGACTCCCCACCGGCCCGCCGACCGCCTCCGCCGGGGCCACCGCCTCCGCCACCGGCGCTGACACCGGTACTGCCGGGGCCGACGGCCAGGTGCCGCTTTCCTCGCTCAGCGTCCAGGTCTTCGACGGCGCCGGGACCAACGGGTCGGCCGCCGCGGCCGCGGCCGAGTTGCAGGCCCTGGGGATGAGGGTCGGCGTCGGCTACGGCGGCGGGTACAGCGGGTACACCGGCACCGAGATCCTCTACCCGGCCGGGGAGCAGGCCCAGGCGCGGGCGCTGGCGGCGCGGGTCGCCGGAGCGGTGGTCCGGCAGAGCGACAGCGTCAACATGCTGACGCTGGTGGTCGGTCAGAACAACCCGAACGAGCCCACGGTCACCCCGGCGGGTCCGGCGGCTCCGCGCAGCCCAGCGCGCCGGTGAGCGCCGAAAGCCGCAGCGGCGACCAGAACCTCTGCTCCAGCCTGCCCACCCCCAACGCCTACGGCGGTTCCCCCGGGGGCGGGTGACCGCAACCGCTCCCTGACCGGCTGAGCACGGCGATATATCAGTCTGGTGACCGAACTGACATATCCTGAAGGTATGGCTGACGTGAGCGCGTCTATGTCCTAGATTCCGGTGGGTCATCGTCCACTCACCGGTGGCGCACAGGCGGACGTCCGCGGACGGCCCCGCGCGCCGTCGGGCGAAGCCAACGGAGCCGCACACCATGGCCGATACCGCGTTGACCTCCCCACCACCCCCACCGACGAGGCCACTTCCGGTGGTCACGCCCACCCGCGTCATCTGTGCGGTGCTGCTGGTGGGCCCGATCGTGGCCCTGCTCTGGGTCAACTCCTATGCGAGACTCACTCCTTCGTTCATCGGCATCCCCTTCTTCTACTGGTACCAGCTGTTGTGGGTGATCATCTCCGCGGTCTGCACCGGCACCGCCTACCTGCTGATCCGCCGTGAGGAAGCGCGGCGCGCCCGAGCGGTGGAGGCCGGACGATGAGCGCCGGAGCCCTGACCGCGGCGGGCGGTCACACCAACGCCGTCTCACTGACCGTCTTCATCCTGCTGTTCGCCGCCGTCACCGTCATCGGCTTCTTCGCCGCCCGCTGGCGGCGCCCCACCAACGCCCAGCACCTGGACGAGTGGGGCCTCGGCGGACGCGGCTTCGGAACCGTGGTCAGCTGGTTCCTGCTCGGCGGCGACCTCTACACCGCCTACACCTTCATCGCGGTCCCCGCGCTGATCTACGGGGTGGGCGCGGCCGGCTTCTACGCGGTCCCCTACACCATCATCGCCTGGCCGCTGGTGTTCCTCTTCCTGCCCGGCTGTGGTCGGTGGCGCGCAGCCGCGGCTATGTGACCCTGGCCGACTTCGCCAAGGGGCGCTACGGCTCGCGCTGGCTGGCGCTGGCGGTGGCGCTGACCGGCATCCTGGCGACGATGCCCTACATCGCGCTGCAACTGGTGGGCATCCAGGCGGTGCTGGACACCATGCACGTGGGCGGCTCCAGCGGCCTCGCCAAGGACCTGCCGCTGCTGATCGCGTTCGCGGTGCTCGCGGCGTACACCTACTCGTCCGGGCTGCGCGCGCCCGCGCTGATCGCGTTCGTCAAGGACACCCTGGTGTACATCGTGGTGATCGTCGCGGTGATCTACATCCCGATCCGGCTCGGCGGCTACGGCAGCATCTTCCACCAGGCGGCCACCGCGCTGGCACAGAAGTCCCCGGCGACCGGCAAGCCGCGCGGCTCGCTGGTCTCCGGACCGAGCGCGCAGTGGGCGTACGCCACCCTGGCGCTGGGCTCGGCGATGGCCCTGTTCATGTACCCGCACTCGGCGACCGGCCTGCTGGCGGCCAAGGACCGCAACACCGTCCGCCGCAACCTGGCCATCCTTCCGGCATACTCGCTGATGCTGGGTTCCTCTCGCTGCTGGGCTTCATGGCGATCGCGGCGGGCGTGGGCAAGGGCGTGACCGGCTACAACGCCCAGCTGGCGGTGCCGCAGCTGTTCGCCCAGATGTTCCCGTCCTGGTTCGCCGGGGTGGCCTTCGCCGCCATCGGCATCGGCGCGCTGGTCCCGGCGGCGATCATGTCGATCGCGGCGGCGAACCTGTTCACCCGGAACGTCTACCGCGACTTCTTCAAGCCGGACGCGACCCCCGCCCAGGAGACCAAGGTCGCCAAGGTGGTGTCGCTGCTGGTGAAGCTGGGGGCGCTGGGCTTCGTCCTCGGGATCGACAAGCAGTTCTCGATCAACCTTCAGCTGCTGGGCGGGATCTGGATCCTTCAGACCTTCCCGGCCATCTTCAGCGGCCTGTTCAGCCGCTGGTTCCACCACTGGGCCCTGCTCGCCGGATGGGCCGTGGGCATGGCCTACGGCACCTGGACGGCCTACGGGGTGGCGGCGGCCGGAAAGCCGCACTCGCACTTCGGTGGAGGCTCGGCAAACATCCCGGTCATCGGCCAGATCGGCTACATCGGGGTGACCGCGTTCGTGCTGAATGTGGCGGTCTCCGTGGTGCTGACGCTGATCCTGCGCGCGGCCAAGGTCCAGGCCGGGCCGGACGAGACCGTGCCCGCGGACTACACCCTGGGGATGGCCAAGCCGCAGGAGCGGGAACAGCCGCCCGAGCCGGAGCCGGTCGCCGCACCGGTGGCGCTCTGACCGAACGGCAGCAGCCGCCGAAGGATGCGCCGTACGGACAGCAGTGAAGTACCGACAGCCGTGAAGAGCGGACAGCAGTGATGGCTGGACGGCAGTGACCGGGCCCCGGCAGCGAACCGGCTGCCGGGGCCCGCTCCGTTCCGGCGGTCACCCCGGGCCGTTGATCGAACTGAGTTACGATCTTCCGACGTCTGCTCCATCAGCCGAGGGGTCGCTCCCAGGCGAATGGCGTGACCGGCACCGGGGCAGTCGGAGCAAGCCGACGCGACGTGCCGTTCCAGTACAGGAGAACCTAGCAAGGTGAGCGTCCTACGGCCGATGGAGAAGCCCACGGCTCCCCCGGCGGCGAACCCGCGAATAACGGCACTGCTCTCCCGGCTGCCCGGTGGCGGCGTGGTGTGGGCCGCCGCGGCGGCCGCCCTGCTGCTCGGGCTGTTCTGGGCGGTGACCATGGCCAGGGTCACCGGCGACCTGGCGGCGCAGTGGGCCTGGGCGGACTTCGCGGCCGGGCACCCCGGCTCCGCATACGACCTGGCCTGGTACGGCGGCATGTACCCGGCCTCGTACAGCCTGCTGGCGCCCGCGCTGATGGGCTGGTTCGGCGTGCGCACGGTGGCGGTGGCCGCGGCGACCGTCTCGGCGGCCATGCTCGCGCTGCTGGTCGCCCGCTCGCGGGTACGCCGGCCGCTGCCGGTCGCGCTGTGGGGCGCCTTCGCCGTGTCCTGCGATGTCATCGCCGGGCGGGTGACCTTCGCCCTCGGCCTGATGTTCGGGCTGGCCGCGGTGGTGGTCTGCGCGGCGAACGCGCCGCGCCGTGGTGGCGCGCGGCGGGCGCGGCCGTGCTCGCGCTGCTGGCCACCATGGCCAGCCCGGTGGCCGGGCTGTTCGTGGAGGTCGCCGCGGCCGGGCTGCTGTTCACCGGGCGGCGCCGGACCGGGATCGCGCTGGCCCTCCCCGCCGGTGGTGGTGCTGGCCACCACCGCGCTGTTCCCCTTCGCCGGGGTCGACCCGATCACCGTGCCCACGGTGGTCTTCAGCGGCGGCTGCGCGCTGGCGGTGGCGCTGCTCACCCCCGGGAGTGGCGGGCGCTGCGGGTCGGCGCCGCGGTCTACGCCCTGGGGATCCTGCTCACCTGGTCGTTCAGCACCCCATCGGCAGCAATGTGCAGCGGCTCGCGCTGATCTTCGGCGGGGTGGCCGTGCTCGCGGCGCTGCTCGCCGCCCCGGCGCCGGCCCGGCGGCGGACCGTGGCACTGCTGGTCGCGTTCGCGGCCATGGCGTACTGGACGGTCACCGCGGACGTCATCGGCATACCGGCGCCCTCGGCCCCGGGTCAGGCCGACGGGCTGATCGCCGAGTTGCGGCTGCTGCACGCCGACCGGGGGCGGCTGGAGGCCGTCCCGATGCTCAACCACTGGGAGTCCTGGGGCTGGTGGGGTCGGCGGAGCTGGCCCGGGGCTGGAACCGCCAGCTCGACGTGCAGCGCAACCCGCTCTTCTACCGGCGCACGCTCAGCGCGGCCGACTACCACGACTGGCTGCAACGCTGGGCGGTGCAGTATGTCGCCCTGCCCGCGGCCGCGCTGGACGTGGCCGGGCGCAGCGAGGCGGCCCTGATCCGGACCGGGCCCGCCTGGCTGAGCGAGGTCTGGCACGACCGCGACTGGACCCTGTACCGCTTCACCGACGCCCAGCCGCTGGCCGGCGCCCCGGCCGTGGTCGAGCGGGCGGACTCGGCCCAGCTGGTGCTGGACGTCCGCAGAGCCGGGCCGGTGACCGTGCGCGTCAGCTGGTCGCCCTGGCTGGACGTGAGCGGCCCCGCCGGGGCCTGCCTGGCGCGGTCCGGGGACTGGACCAGGCTTCAGGCCCGCACCCCCGGCGTCTACCGGCTCTCCGCGCACTACAGCTGGCCCCGCGGCACCCCCTGCTGACCCCGGCGCTGCCCGGCGGCGGAGCGCGCGCGGACGACGGGGCCCGGGCTCAGTCGGCGCGCCTCGCCAGCACCAGGCGGCAGCGCGGGCTGCCGTCCGGCCGGGCGCCGAGCCCGGTCAGCGGCAGCGTGGAGACGCCGAACCCGGCCCGCTCCAGCGCCGCCCGCACCGCCGAGAGCTGGAACGGGCGGTAGTACATGACGAACCGCGGACGCCACAGCGCGTTGCGCAGCCGCATCGCCGCGTCGAAACCGGCCAGCGTCAGATACGTCCGTGAGCCCACCGGCGGCGGCGCGGCGATCGGGAAGGCGAACACCCCGCCCGGCGCCAGCACCGCGGAGACCTGGCCGAACAGCACCGGCCACTCCCGCGGCAGGAAGTGGCCGAACGCCCCGAAGCTCACCACCAGGTCGAACTCCGGCCCGAACGGCAGCCGCCGGGCGTCCGCCCTGACCCATACCGGCTCCGGCTCCCACGGCGCCGGCTCCGTCGCGCGGGCGACGGCCAGCATTCCCGCGCTGAAGTCCACGCCGACCACCCGTTCGGCGCCCAGCCACCGCAGCACGCCGGTGCCCGCGCCGGTGCCGCAGCACAGGTCGAGTGCGGTGACCGGTGGGCCCAGCGGCGCCAGCGCCTCGGCGGTCGCCGCCAGCACCCGCTCCGAGGTCCGGAACGGGGTCCGGTCGAAGGCGGGGGCGAGCAGGTCGTAACCGCGCTCGGTGGACGAGAGCGCCTGCACCGCCAGTTCGCGGAGGGTCGGACCCTGCGGGGAGAACATCCTGGCAGCGTACCGCCGGAGCGCCCTCGGGCGGCCCCGGCGGCCGGACGCGTGGTCAGGAGTTGTCGAGCGGCAGCCCGGGCGGGTTCACCGTGGAGCTGGCGACCGCCTCGTTCGAGAGGTTCCAGGCAGCCAGCCACTTGGCGTAGTCACCGTTGCTGATCAGGTAGTTGACGGCATCGGCGACCGGCTTGGCCAGTCCGTCACCCTTCTTGCTGGTGGCGCAGATCAGGCCCTGGAGGGAGGCCCCGGCGCCGGAGTACTTGCCGGCGCTGCGGGTCGGGTCCGGCGTGCCAGCGGTCTCGGTGACGTGGTAGGCGACATCCGGGTTGGGGCCGAAGTAGGCGCTGATCCGGCCCGAGTCCAGGGCGAGGTAGGTGCTGTTGCTGTCGGGAAGTACTTGATGGTGAGGGACTTGCCCTGGGCCTTCAGCTGGCTCTGCCACCGCTCCAGGATCTTCTCCTGGTTGGTGCCGGAGCTGACCGCGACGGTCTGTCCGGCGAGGTTCTCGAAGTTGCCGCCGAAGTTCCAGCTGCTGCTCTTCAGCACCTCGAAGCCGACGTTGTCCTGCCGGTAGCAGGCAAAGTCGTACTTCTCCTTGCGCTGCTCGGTGTCGGTGATGTTGGAGAAGCCGACATCGGTCCGGCCGCTGTCGATGCCGACGAACAGGTTGTCCCAAGTGGCGTTGGAGAGCACCGGCTTGAGCCCGAACACGGCGGCCACCAGGCGGCCTATGTCCGGCTCGGAGCCGGTGAGGGTCTTCTGGTCGGAGCCGACGAAGGCCAGCGGCGGCGCGCTGGCGGGCAGTGCCCCCAGCCCGATCACGAGCCGGCCGCTGTCGCGGACCGAGGCCGGCAGTTCGGCCCGGATCGAGGCCACCTCGGGCACGGTGAGCGAGATCTCCTTGCCGGCCCCGTTGGAGAGGGCGGCGACATCGACCGCGGTGCTGCCCGCCGGCGCGGACGATCCGGCGGTTCCGCCGGGGGACGCGGCGGTGGGGCCGCTGCTGGCGCAGGCGGACAGACCTCCGGCAACGGCCGCGACGGCGGCCACGATGCTGACAATCCTGATACGTCTGGAACCGGAGCTGGACATGGTTCTCCCTAGTAATGACTGATGAATCATCAAGTGACTGGGCGTCAATTACGGAGTTTTCAGGGCGGTCAGAGGACCTTGCTGAGAAATTCCCTGGTTCGCGGGTGCTGCGGATCGTCCAGCACCCGCTCGGGCGGGCCCTGCTCCACGATCCGGCCGCCGTCCAGGAAGACCACCAGGTCGGCCACCTCCCGGGCGAAGCCGATCTCATGGGTGACCACGATCAGCGTGGTGCCGCCGTCGGCCAGGCCCCTGATCACCGCCAGTACCTCGCCGACCAGTTCCGGGTCCAGCGCCGAGGTCGGCTCGTCGAACAGGATCACCCCGGGCCGCAGCGCCAGTGCGCGGGCGATGGCGACCCGCTGCTGCTGCCGCCGGAGAGCTGCCGCGGATAGGCGTCGGCCTTGTCCGCGAGCCCGACCCGGTCGAGCAGCGCCAGTGCCTGCTCCCTGGCCTCGGCCCGGCCGCTGAGGCCGGTCGCCCGGGGCGCGGCGGCGACATTCTCGACCACGGTCAGATGCGGGAACAGGTTGAACCCCTGGAACACGAAGCCGATCCGTCGGCGCTGGGCCAGGATCGCCCGCTCGCTGAGCTGCTTCAGCCGGTCGCCGTGGCGGCGGACCCCGATCAGCTCGCCGTTCACGCTGACCTGGCCGCGGTCCAGCTGCTCCAGGTGGTTGACGGTGCGCAGCAGCGTCGACTTCCCCGAACCGGAGGGGCCGAGGACCACCGCGACCTGCCCCGGCCCGACGGTCAGGTCGATCCCGTCGAGCACCCGGTGCGTCCCGTACGACTTGTGTGCGCCCGGATCTCCACTCCGGCCGGGGCGGCCCCGTCCGGCTGCGCCGCGTGGGCGGCTGCCGTGGGTACGCTCGCGGCGCTCATCCCTGCACCGCCCGACCGCGAACCGCTCGCGCAACCCGCGTATGCCCGACCGTAGTTGCTGAATCGGTGTGCGCGGCTGGGTCCGCAGCGCACCCCGGGAGTAGTAGCGCTCGACATAGAACTGCGCGACCGAGACCACGCTGGTCAGCAGCACGTACCAGACGGTGGCCACCATCAGCAGCGGCACCACGTCGCCCGGATAGGTACTGCTCATGTGCTCTGCACCTCGCCGAAGAGCCGAAGAGGTCCAGCAGCGAGACATAGAAACCAGAGAGGTGCCCTTGATCAGCCCGATCAGCTGGTTCACATAGGCCGGGACGATCGCCCGCAGCGCCTGCGGCAGCACGATCCGCCAGAACTGGTAGCCCTTGGGCAGCCCCAGCGCGGCGGCGGCCTCGTGCTGGCCCTGGTCGACCGAGAGGATCCCGGCACGGACCACCTCCGAGGCGTAGGCGGCCTCGTTCAGGCTCAGCCCGACGGTGGCCACCACCAGGTCGGTGGCCAGCGTCGACTCGTTGAAGTGGACGAACCCGGGACCGAACGGCACGCCAGGCTGAGGGTCCGGTAGAGCGCGCTGGCGTTGTAGAGCACCAGCAGCACCACGATCAGCGGAACCGAGCGGAACAACCAGACATACGTCCAGCTGACCATCCGCAGCACCGGGCTGCGGGACAGCCGGGCCAGCGCCAGCAGCACCCCCGCGGCCAGGCCGAGCACCGCACTGAGGGCGGTCACCTCCAGCGTGATCACCAGGCCGTTGAGGATCACCGGCCGCAGGAACCAGTACCCGAACCGGCCCCACTGGTAGAAGGGGTTGCTGACCAGACCGTGGATGAACTGCGCCACCAGCACCAGCACCACCGCGGTCACCAGCCAGCGGCCGGGGTGCCGCAGCGGAATCACCCGCTGCTCCGTCGCCGGCCGCGGGCCCGCGCCCGGACCGGGGCCCGGCTCGGGGCTCTGGCCGGAAGCCTGATCAGAAGGAGTCCGGTCAGAAGGAGTCCGGTCGGGGGGCGGCGCGGCGGCGGGTTCGGCCACCGCCGTGCGCACCGGAACGAGCGGTTCGGTCATCGCCTGCTTCTCCGTTGTCAGCTGTTTCTCCGTCATCGCTGCCACCTCAGAGCGTGGGGTCGGGTTGACCTGGGACTTGCTGATACCGGTGCCCGGAACGCCCCACTTCGCGAAGATCTTCGCATAGTCACCGTTGGCGATCAGCTCGTTGACCGCGTCGCTGAGCGCCTTCGCCAGCGGCGAGCCCTTGGCGGTGGACAAAGCCGACCGGGGTGGTGCTCAGCTGGCCGAGGTAGGTGGTCCCGGGCAGGTGCGCGGCCTCGTACTTCAGGCTCAGGGTCGGGCCGAAGTAGATGTCCACCTTGCCGTTGGCCAGGCCGAGGAAGATCGGCGCGCTGTCGTCGAAGTACTGCACGGTGTACGGGCTCTTCCCGGCCGCGGCGCACTTGGCGGCACCGGCGGTGAGGATCTGCTGGAAGGTCGAGCCCGGGGAGGTGGCGATGGTGAGCCCGCACAGGTCGGTCAGGCCGGTCACCGAGGTGAGCTTGTCGGCGCTGCCGCCGAGGAACGACTGGCCGTCGTCGAGGTAGGTCGCGAAGCTCACCACCTGCTCACGGGCCCGGGTCACCCCGAAGTTGTCCTGGCCCACGTCGAAGGTGCCGTTCTGCACGCCGGGGATGACCGTGGGGAAAGTCCCGTACTGCACCTTCCAGGTGATCCCGAGCACCTTGGCGACCGCGTTGCGCAGGTCGACGTCCAGCCCGATGTTCTGCCCGGCGGCGTTCTGACCGCCGTGCGGCAGGCCCGCGGTGCCCGGCGCCAGGGTGGTGCCGAGGGTGAGCGTGCCGCTGGCGCGCACCGCGGCCGGCAGTTCCGCCCGCAGCGCCGGGTCGGCGCCGACCCCGGAGACCACGTCCTCGGTGGGGATCGCGGTCGAGGCGGCGGAGGACTTGGGCGCGCCGGCCGCAGCGGTGTCGGTGGTGGCGGACGAGGCACAGCCGGCGAGCAGGCACAGCGCGGCAGCGGTGGTGGCGAAGGCGGTGAGCGTGCGGCCGGAGCGTCCGTCGGTGGTCACGAGGGGCCCTTTCAGAGGTTCGGTGACAGCTGGATCAGCTGGATCAGTTGGATCAGTTGGATCAGTGAGCTGAGGAGGGTTTCGGGGGGCGTGGTTCAGAGAACGGCCGCGAGGAAGGCCCTGGCCCGGTCGTGGCGGGGGCGTCCAACACCTCGGCCGGTGCGCCGCGCTCGATGATCCGGCCGCCGTCCAGGAAGTGCACGGTGTCGGCGACCTCGCGGGCGAAGCCGATCTCGTGGGTGACCACGATCATCGTCATCCCGCTGAGCGCGAGGTCCTTGATCACCGCGAGCACCTCGCCGACCAGTTCCGGGTCGAGCGCGCTGGTGGGCTCGTCGAAGAGCAGCAGCCGCGGCTCCATCGCCAGCGCCCGGGCGATGGCCACCCGCTGCTGCTGGCCGCCGGACAGCTGCCGGGGTAGGCGTTCTGTCTGCCCTCCAGGCCGACCCGGGCGAGCAGCGCCAGCGCCTGCTCGGCGGCCTGCCTGCGGCTGCGGCCGCGGACCGCGACCGGGGCCTCGACCAGATTCTCCAGCACGGTCAGCTGCGGGAAGAGGTTGAACTGCTGGAACACCATGCCGATCCCGGCGCGCTGCCGGGTGATCGCGCGGGGGCCCAGCTCGTGCAGCCTGCCCCGGTGGTGGCGGTAGCCGATGATCTCGCCGCCGACCTCGACAAAGCCGGCGTCCGGGCGCTCCAGGTGGTTGATGCCGCGCAGCAGCGTCGACTTGCCCGAGCCGGAGGGGCCCAGCAGCACGGTCACCTCGCCCTGGCGCACATCCAGGTCGACCCCGTCCAGGACGGTCCGGCCGCCGAAGCTCTTGCGCAGTCCCCTGACCCGGACCAGGGGCCGTTCGGTGCCGCTCGCAAGGGGGGCGCTGCTCATGAAAGGCCCGCCAGTTCCTGCCCGTTGCCGCGGAGCAGCGGGGCATTGCTTCGGAGGATCCGCCAGAATCCTTGCCTGGTACGGCGGTTGCTTCCCCGGGCGTAGTGGCGCTCGACGAAGTACTGGCCGATGGACAGCAGGGTGGTGAGCACGATGTACCAGAGCGTGGCGACCATCAGCAGCGGAATGATCAGGAAGTTCTGGTTGTAGATGAGCTGGGCCGAGTAGAGCAGGTCCTGGACCGCGATCACGCTGACGATCGAGGTCGCCTTGAGCATCCCGATCAGCAGGTTCCCGGAGGCCGGGACGATCGCGGGCATCGCCTGCGGCAGCACGATCCGGCGGAAGATCCGGCCGCGGCCCAGGCCGAGGGCCTGCGCCGCCTCGGTCTGACCCGGTGCCACCGAGAGGATGCCGCCGCGGACGATCTCGGCGGAGAAGGCGGCGACGTCCAGGGTGAGCCCGGCATAGGCGGCCAGCACCCGCTGAACAGGTGCGCGGTCCGCACTGTGACGAACTCCCGCCCGAACGGGATGCCCAGCGACAACTGCGGGTACAGCGAGGCAAGTTCATACCAGAACAGCAGTTGCACCAGCACCGGCACCGAGCGGATCAGCCAGACGAAGCCGAAGCTCAGCCCGCGCAGCACCGGGTTGTCCGACAGCCGCATGACCGCGACCCCGATGCCGAGGGCGTAGCCACTGGCCATCACCGCCGCGGTGAGCCACAGGGTGAGCTCCAGCCCGCGCAGGATGGACCCCTGGAAGACATAGTCGCCGACGGTTCCCCACTGGAATCTGCTGTTGGTCAGCAGCGTGTGGACGAACATCGCCAGCAGCACCAGCAGCACCGCTGCGGACAGCCACTGCCCGGGACGGCGCAGCGGGACCAGCCGGGCCGCCAGCAGCTCCTCGTCGGAGGGTGTCACCAACAGGCTTGTGGTGTCCGGAGTTTGCTGGCTCGTCAAATGACTACCAGTCATATCTTTTTTGCTTCCGCTCTGATGAGGGCGCGTCGGCGCGGCATGGCGAGGCAGGCGACGGCGCACGGGGGCGCCGGTTCGCCGCTTCGCCGCGGGAGACGGAGGGTGCGCGGCGCGAACGGCACAGCGGCCGGTCGCGGCGGAGCGCGGGAGGTGCGCCGCGGGGAGCGCGGCGCGAGCATCAAGTCCTCAGCGCCGCGGGGGCGCGAGCTCGGTCAGCGGACCGTGGTTGTCCTGGGACACAGGGCGCTGCTCACCCGGAGCAGATCGACGTGGCGCCGGGCGACCCGCAGCTGGAAGGAGCCGCCAGGGAGCGGGGTGCCGCCGGTGTGTCGTGCCTGCATGTCGCTCACCTCGCAGTTGCCGGGCCCAGGGGCCGCTCGCGCTTACAGGACGTTCGCCTGTCGGGTCGTCACCTGGAGCACCCCACCGCGCGGGAGGGTTGCCGGTCAGCCAGCCAGGGCTTGACGCTGACGCTCGTAACCAGCGCTCACGTTAACCGCTCCCCGGCGCGGAAGGCAATCCCCTCTCGACTGCTGGACAGCGGGTACGACCAGGCAGGATCCCGGGGTTACTGTTGGCCGCCCCGGCACCTGGTACAACCCGGCAACCCGGTACGAGCGGAAGAGGAGCCTCCCCATGCCACAGCCCGAGTGGCCCCCCCGGTCCGCCCCGCATCCGCTGGACAATCCGCGCGGGCCTCGCTGCTCGGCCCGCACGCGCACTTCGCCGAGCGCCGGGGCGAGGTGCTGCGCTATCCGGCCGACGTCTCGCCCTCGCGCTGCCGGACCAGCCGGACCAGGCCGCCTGGCACGACGCCGCCGCGCTGCTGGGCCCGGGCGCGGTGGTGCCGCTGGCGGGCATCAGCGGCCCGGCCCGGCGGGCTGGGAGGTGGTGTTCCACGGCGCCGGGGTGCAGCTGGTGGACGACGGGGTGGCCGCGGCGGAGGACCCCGAGGCGGTGCTGCTGGGCCCGGCCGACGTGCCGGAGATCCTGGAACTGGTCGCCCGCACCAAACCGGGCCCGTTTCTGCCCCGCACCGTCGAGTTGGGGCAGTACCTGGGCATCCGCCGCGGCGGCAGGCTGGTGGCGATGGCCGGGGAGCGGCTGCACCCGCCCGGCTGGACCGAGATCAGCGCGGTCTGCACCGACGACGAGCATCGCGGGCAGGGCCTGGGGACCCGGCTGGTGCACGCGGTGGCGGCCGGGATCCGGGCCCGGGGTGAGACCCCGTTCCTGCACGCGGCGGCGGACAACACCGGGGCGATCCGGCTGTACGAGTCGCTGGGGTTCCGGCTGCGCCGCCGGGTGACCTTCCTCGCGGTCCGGGTGCCGCAGCCGGAACCGGCCGGCTGACCGGCGGGCTGACCGGCCGGCGGGGTGCACAGGTCGCACCCGCCGCCGTGCGGACGGCGGCGGGCGCGACCGCGCCGTCAGGTGGACTGCGGGCCGACCGCGCCGGGCGCGGGGTCGGCGGTGGGGTCGGCCGTGGGGTCGGCCGTGGGATCGGCGATGGCGGCGGGCAGCGGATGGGTGGCCAGATGGCCGGCCGCGCCGTGCAGCCCGAACAGATAGCCGACCAGGCCGACGGCGGCCACCACCACCGAGTCCCAGGGGGCGGCCAGTACGTCGTGGCCGCCGAAACTGCCCAGCGCCGAGAGCAGCAGCAGCGCCAGCAGGTAGAGCACCAGCCAGGCCCCGTTGGCCAGGTCGCGGCGGTCCCGGTCGGAGCGCAGCTGCTGACCGGCGTAGACCAGCACCGAGATCAGCAGCAGCGGCAGGGCGATCCGCAGATTGTGCCAGCCGGCCCAGTAGAAGATCAGGGTGGCGACCACGAAGCCGACCGGCGCGATCACCCGGGTGCCGCGTACCCAGTCGGCCATCCGCCCGGGGTCGGCCCGGCGTACCGCGGCCTCGGCGACCAGGCTGACCGAGTAGGCGAACAGGCCGAGCACGCTGGTGGCGGCGACGATGGACTGCCAGTTGCCGAAGGGCAGCAGGAAGGCCGCGCCGACCGCGAAGTTCAGCAGCAGTGCCCGCCGGGGCACGCCGGTGCCCGGGTGCAGTGCCGCGAACCCCCGGGCAGCAGCCGGTTCCGGGCCAGCCCGTAGACCTCGCGGCTGGTCTCGGCGGTGAACACCATGGCCGATCCGCCCGGGGAGGCGATCGCGTCGGCGTAGAGCACCCAGCTCAGCCAGGTCAGGTTGAGCGAGGTGGCGAGCTCGGCGAAGGGCGAGTTGAAGTCCACCCCGTGCCAGCCGTGCACCAGGTCCGCGCCGGGAACCGCGCCCAGGAAGGCGAGTTGCAGCGCCAGATAGACCACCATCGACAGCAGCAGTGCGGTGAGCACCGCCCGGGGATGTCCCGGCGCGGGTTCCTGGCTTCGGCGGCGAGGTCGATCGGGCCCTGGAAGCCGGTGTAGGCGTAGATCACCCCGGCGGTGGCGATCGCCGACAGCGGCGCCGACCAGCCGTAGGGGGCGACTCCGCCGTGCCCGGTACCGGTGAGGTTGTGCGCATGGAAGCCGGTGGCCAGCAGCAGGACCGTGGTGAGTGCCGGAACCGCGAACTTGGCGACGGTGACGGCCAGGTTGACATGGGCGAACAGTTTGACGCCGAACCAGTTGAGGGCGACGAAGACCGCCATGAAGGCCAGTCCGAGCAGCACGCCGATGCCGGTCAGCCTGCCTCCGCTGAACAGACCGGGGACGTACTTGCTCATGTACTGGAGCATCGCCGCGGACTCGCTGGGCGGGTTGGTGGCATAGGCGATCCAGATACCGGTGCCGACCAGGGTGGCCACCAGCCGCCCCGAGGTGTACAGCGGCCAGCGCACCAGGCCCCGGCCACCGGCATGGTCGCGCCCAGCTCCACCATCACCAGGGCGATCAGCACCAGGGCCAGGCCGCCCACCACCCAGGTGAGCAGCGATGCCGGTCCGGCGGCGGCCGCCGCGTGCATGGGGCTGAGCAGCCAGCCCGAGCCGATCACCCCGCGAAGGCGACCGCGGTCAGCTGCCAGAAGCCGAGGTGCCGGCGGAAACCGCTGTCCTCCGACGCGTCTTCCGTCCGCGGGGACCCGTTTGTCATGTTCATCGGGTACCCAGCCCGGCGCCGGTGCATTCACCGGCGGGCCGACCATCGGCAGATGGCCGGAAAGTTGCGGCAGGGTCACCCCCGGTCGACGCAGAGTCATGTACAGAACACGATTTCTCCCCGAGTTCCCGTCACACCAACTGACCTCAGTAGAGTGTCCATTACGGACTTTGGAGTGAGCCTTTTCAGGACTCTGCTGGGAGGAGTTCCGGCGATGCTAGAGCTGTTCCCGCAGGCGGACCCGGACGGTCACCCGCGCAGGCATGCGGTCGGCACGGTGGGCACCGACGCCCCCGCCAACCACACGCGTCCGGACGAGCTCGGCGACTCCCCGCACGCCGAGTCGGTACTGGAACTCGCCGCCGCCCTCCAGCGCAGCCTGCTGCCCCAGCTCCCGTCCAACCTGCCCGGCGTCGAGATCGCCTACCGCTACCTGCCCAGCAACGACGTGATCCAGGTCGGCGGCGACTGGTTCGACGCGATCGTGCTGCCCGGCAAGCGAATAGGGCTGGTGGTCGGCGATGTGATGGGCCACGGGGTGGCCTCGGCGACCATGATGGGCCAGCTGCGCACGGCGGTGCAGACCCTGGCCGTGCTCGGCCTGCCGCCGCAGGAGCTGCTGCGGCACCTGGACGACACCGCCCGCCGCCTCTCCGACACCCACCTGGCCACCTGCCTGTACGCCGTCTACGACCCGGTCAGCCGGCGCTGCACGCTCGCCAACGCCGGGCACCTGCCGCCGGTACTGGCCCGCCCCGGGGAGCCCGGGCGACTGCTGGAGATCCCCACCGGAGTGCCCATCGGCGTGGGCGGCCACGCCTTCGACGCGGTCGAGTTCGAGATCGAGGACGGCGACACCCTGGTGCTGTTCACCGACGGCCTGGTGGAGACCCCCAAGCGCGACTTCAGCGACGGCCTGGAGATCCTGCGCCAGGCCCTGCCGGTGGCGCGGGAAGCCGCTGGAGGACGCCTGCGCCCAGGTGATCGAGGCCCTGGACACGGCGCCGCGCGGGGACGACGCGGCCCTGCTGATGGCCAGGTTCAGCGGCATCCCCAGCCGCAATGTCGCCCGCTGGGCCCTGGAGCCCGCGCCCGCGGCGGCCGGGCAGGCCCGGCGGCTGATCCGCGGTGTGCTCGAACGCTGGCAGCTGGGGCATCTGGCGCCGCTCGCCGAGCTGCTGGCCAGCGAGCTGGTCGGGAACAGCGTCCGCTTCGCCTCCCGCCCGATCGGGCTGCGGCTGCTCTACACGGACACGCTGACCTGCGAGATCCACGACGACTGCCACACCCTGCCCGTCCCGCGGACCACGCACGAACTCAGCGACAAGGGGCGCGGGCTGTCGATAGTCAGCGCGCTGTCGCACCGCTGGGGCACCAACCGCACCGACACCGGGAAGATCGTCTGGTTCGAACTCGAACCGGGGCTTCCCGCCGGCACCGACCGGGCGCGGGCCACCGAGAGAGCACAGGGAAGGACACCATGACGGACCAGACGTGGATCCCGGAGGAGGTGGACGCCGACCGGCCGAGCATCGCCCGGATCTACGACTTCTACCTCGGCGGCAACCACAACCTCCGGTGGACCGGGAGGCGGCCCGGCAGGTGGTCGAGATGGCGCCGGAACTGCCCGAGATCATGCGGGTCAACCGCGCCTTCCTGCGGCGCGCGGTGCACCACCTGGTCGAGGCCGGGATCCGCAACTTCCTCGACCTCGGGTCGGGCATCCCGACGGTCGGCAATGTGCACGAGATCGCCCAGGCCTTCGACCCGACCGCGCGGGTGTGTACGTCGACAACGACTCGGTCGCCGTCGCCCACAGCCGGGAGATCCTGAACGGCAACGACCGCGCCATGGCCATCCGGGCCGACCTGCGCGACCCGGCCTCGGTGCTGGACGACCCCGAGGTCAACCGGCTGCTGCTGCTCGGCCTCGGCGAACCGATGGCGGTGCTGATGAGCGCCGTGCTCCACTTCGTGCCCGACGACGACGAGGCCGCCGCGCTGGTCGCCGCCTACCGGGACGCGATGCCCTCGGGCAGCTATCTGGTGCTGTCCCACGCGAGCGACCGGGTGACCCAGGCCAACCGCGTCGGCCCGGCCGCGGACCAGTACTCGCGCACCGTCGCGCCGATGAAGCTGCGCTCGCTGGAGGAGGTGACCGGGCTGCTGGACGGCTTCGAGATCCTCGACCCGGGCGTCGTCTACTGCTCGCAGTGGCGCCCCGACCCCGAGGACGGACCGGTCCCGGCCGACCCGCTGCCCACGGCGTGCGCCCTGGCCAGGAAGCGCTAGGAACGCGGGTGACCCTCGCCGTCGCCCACCGCGGCGATCCGCTGCTGTTCCGGGAGAACACCATGCCCTCGCTGGCCTCCGCGGTCGCGGGGGGCGCGGACTGGGTCGAGGTGGACGTCAAGCTCACCCGGGACGGGGTGCCGGTACTGCTGCACGACGACACCCTGCTCCGGCTCTGGCAGCACGACCGCCGGGTCGACGCGCTGACCTGGGCCGAGCTCACCCGGCTCACCGGGGGCGGGATCCCCGCCCTGCGGGAGGCGCTGGAGTTCGCCCGCGACAGCCGGGTGCCGCTGATGGTCGACCTGCCCGCCCGGCCGAGGGCGAGGCCGCGCTGGAGCTGGTGCGCACCCTGGACTGCCTCGACTGGACGGTGTTCACCGGGATCCCGGAGGCGCTGGCGCGGATCCGCGAGCAGGTCCCGGCGGCGGTGATCGCGATGAGCTGGGAGTCGCCGCTGCCGCCGCGGGCGGAGCTGGTCCGGCGGGTGCGCCCGGACTACTTCAACCAGTACTACCGCTGGCTCACGGCCGGCCGCATCGCCCGGCTGCACCGGGCCGGGATGAAGGTCTCCACCTGGACCGTCGACCGCCCGGCGACCATGGCGGCGCTGGCGGCGGCCGGAGTGGACGCGATCATCAGCAATGACCTGCGGGCCCTGCGGCGCGCCCTGGCCACCGGCTCCGGCCGCCCCGCCCGCCCGCCCCGCCCGCACCGCCCGCTCCGCCCCGCTGACCCGGGGACGGCCGCCGGGCCCCGCTACACCCCGGCCCGCCCGCCGCAGCGGGCACCCCCTCGACCTGCCGCCCGGGGTGGCTGCCTAGACTCCCCCGCGTGACGAAGCTCTTCTTGATCCTGCATATAGTCGCGGCCATTGTCGCGATCGGTCCGGTCGCCGTGGCGGCCAGCATGTTCCCCCGGTGGCCCGGCGGGCACTGGCCGCGGGCGCCGACGGCGACTCCGGCGCCACCCTCGGCGTACTCAACCGGATCTGCAAGGTGTACGCGCTGGTGGCCATCGCGGTGCCGATGTTCGGCTTCGCGGCAGCCGGAGTGATGAAGGTCACCGGACAGACCTGGGTGGTGGTCTCCATCCTGCTGACCGTGGTCGCCGCGGCGGTTCTCGGCGGACTGGTGCTGCCCCGGCAGACCGCGCTGCTGAACGCGGACACCGCAACGGTCAAGGCCAGCAAGCAGCTGGCGATGTTCACCGGCATCTTCAACCTGCTCTGGGTGGCGGTCACGATCATCATGATCGTCCGCCCGGGTTCGACGCTGGGGCACTGAGACTCCGGGCCGCCGCGACCGACCGGTAGTGGCCGCCCGGAGGCGCCGGGCACCGCACAGGTAATACGGTGGGGCCGTATCCCTTGTCTTGTGCGCCCCTCGCCGGAGCCCCGGCCCGGTCCGCGCAGCGAAGCGCGGAAGGGGCGCCGGATGGGCAACCAGGGCGACGGCGACGGCTTGCCGCTACGGGCCGAAGAGGTGCTCGACGCCGCCGGGATCGGTGTCTGGCGCTGGAACCGGCCCGAGGAGCAACTGGAGCTGGACCCGGTGTGCGCGGGGCTGCTGGGGGCGGAATCCGGGGGCCGGATGGCCGCCCGCGAGCTGCGGGCGCTGCTGCACGCGGAGGACTTCGTCCAGCTCCAGTCCGCGGCCCAGCTGGCGATCGGCGAGCAGCAGGGGTTCCAGGCCCGGGTGCGGGTGATGACCGACAAGGGCCGGGTGCTCCGGGCGCTGCTGCTGCAACTGGTCCCCGGCCCCCGGCCGGCCCCTGGCCGCTGCTGGGTACCGCGGTGGCAACCCAGCTGCCGCCGGATGGCATCGACCGTCCCTTTCACTCCGACCATCCGCTTCACGCTGATCATCCGCTTCACGCCGACCAGCCCTTTCACTCGGGCTATTCCTCTCCCACCAGTCACCCCAATCACTCCGTTCAGCCCGCTCACATCAGCGGTTCCGATCACGCCAGCCTGTCGGAGGACCTGGCGCTGGAAGCCGAGCTGCGGCAGATCGAGGGGCTCAACCAGGCCCCGACCGCCTTCGCGCCGCCCCGGATGCCGACCCCGCCGGGCCCGGGCCGCGATCTGCGGCGCTCGCGGGAGGCGTTCCTGCTGGACGCCGGGCGGGCGCTGGCCGAGGCCGACACCACCAGCGAGGTGCTGCGGGTGGTCGCCTCGCTGTCCATGCCCGGCTTCTCCCCGACGGCCTGGCCGTCTTCGGGATCGAGGGCGCCATGCTCACCGTGGTCGGCCAGCACGGGCACCGGGTCGACGACGAGGCACCGTTCCGGATGTCGCTGGCCGCCGACTACCCGGGGGCCGAGGTCGCCCGCACCGGCCGGCCGGTCTACCTGTCCTCGCCCGAGGAGTACCAGCTCCGCTTCCCGGCGACCTGGCCGCTGGCGGAGGGCTTCGGCCGCCGCTCCTGGGCCTTCCTGCCGCTGGTCAGCGCCGGGCGCACCACCGGCACCTGGCTGGCGGCCTTCAGCGAGCCGGCCGAGTTCACCGCGGACGAGCGGGCGGTGCTGACCACGGTCGCCCGGATGCTCTCGCAGGCCCTGGAACGGGCCCACACCAACGAGTCGGAGCGGGCGCTGTCGCTGGGGCTGCGGCGCAGCATGGCCGCGGGCACCCCGGTGACCACCGGAATGACAGTCGCCAGCCGCTATGTGCCGACCGGCGGCGGGCTGATGGTCGGCGGTGACTGGTACGACCTGATCGACCTGCCGGGCGGCCGGTTCGCGCTGGTGATCGGCGATGTCGAGGGCCATGACGTGCACGCCGCCAGCCTGATGGCGCAGCTGCGCACGGCGGTGCACGCCTACGCCGCCGAGGGCCACCACCCGGACGCGGTGCTCACCCGGACCTCCCGCTTCCTGGTCGGGCTCGACCAGGACCGCTTCGCCACCTGTGTCTATATCGAGGTCGACCCGGTCAGCGGGACGCTGGCCATCGCCCGCGCCGGGCATCCGCACCCGGTGCTGCGGCTGCCGGACGGCACCTGCCTGCTGCGGCATGTGGCCGGCGGCCTGCCGCTGGGCCTGATGCCGGACGGCGAGGACTACCCGGTGACCACCATGGAGCTCCATGTGGGCGAGGTGATGCTGCTGTGCACCGACGGGCTGATCGAGACCGGCGGTCATGACTTCTACAGCGGCTGGGTCCGGGTACGCGACACCATGGCGCCCGCCTCCGCCGACGACCGGAGGGCATGGCGGACGCGCTGATCAGGCGGTGCACGGCCCGGCCTCGCACAGCGGCGCGGGCCATCTGGCCGACCGCCGCGAGGACGACATCGCCCTGCTGCTGCTGCGCCGCGACCCGGTCGGCCCGGAGCCGGAACCCCGGCCCGGCAGCTGTGCTGACCGTGGCCCAGGACCAGCCGGAGCGGATCGCCGGGGTCCGTGCCGAGCTGCGCGCGATCCTGCACGACTGGGCCGCGCCGGACCAGGTGGACGCGGCGCTGCTGCTGGCCTCGGAGCTGCTGGCGAACGTGCTGGTGCACACCGACCAGGAGGCGACGCTGGTGGCGGCGCTGTTCGGGGCCGGCGGGGAGCGCCGGCTGCGGGTCGAGGTCAGCGACCGGAGCGACGAGCTGCCGCACCGGCGCACCCCCGGCGAGATGGCCTCCTCCGGGCGCGGGCTGATCCTGCTGGAACTGCTGGCCGACCACTGGGGCATGCAGCCGCGCGGGCAGGGCAAGTGCATCTGGTTCGAACTGGACGAGTCCGCCGACCGGTTCGGCTGACACCCGCCGCCCCGGCAGCCGGGCGGCTGCCGGGGCGGGCGTCAGCTGCCGTGGCGGCGGCGGGCGGGCTGCCGGCCGGGCGGCTGCGTGGGCTCGGGCCGGCTGGTACGCGCGAGCCGTTCGTAGGTCAGCGGCTTGTCCATGGTCAGCAGCACTTCCTCACCGCAGTGCCGCAGTGCCAGCGGCTCGCCCTCGACCAGGGTGTAGCGGACCTCGTCCTGGGTGACCTCGACCCGCAGTTTCCGGCCGCGGAACAGCAGCCGGAAGGCGACCCGGGTGAGCCGCTGCGGCAGCCGCGGGCGAAGGACAGCATTCCGAGTTCAGCCGCAGTCCGCCGAAGCCCGCCACCAGCGCGATCCAGGCCCCGGCCAGGGAGGCCAGGTGCAGGCCGTCACGGGTGTTGTGCTCCAGGTTGTCGAGGTCCATCAGCGCGGCCTCGCCGAGGTAGTCGTAGGCCAGGTCCAGATGGCCCACCTCGGCCGCGACCACGGACTGGCACTGCGCCGACAGCGAGGAGTCGCGGACGGTCAGCGCCTCGTAGTAGGCGAAGTTGATCGCCTTCTGCTCGGCGTCGAAGGCGTCCCGACCATCGACATGGCGAGCACCAGGTCGGCCTGCTTGATCACCTGCTTGCGGTAGAGGTCGAAGTAGGGGAAGTTCAGCAGCAGCGGGTACTGCTCGGGGGCGGTGTGGTCGAAGTCCCAGACCTGGTGCCCGGTGAACCCGGACGCCTGCTCGTGCACCCCCAGGTCCTCGTTGAAGGGCAGGGTGATCGCCTCGGCGGCGTCGCGCCAGGCGGCGGTCTCCTCCTCGTCCACGCCCAGGGTCGCCGCCTGCGCCGGGTAGCGCTCGGCGGTGTCGGCGGCGGCGCGCAGGTTCGCCTGCGCCATCAGGTTGGTGTACAGGTTGTCGTCGGCCACCGCGCTGTACTCGTCCGGTCCGGTGACGCCGTCGATGTGGAAGGCCCCGGCGTGGTCGTGGTGGCCCAGTGAGCGCCACAGCCGGGCGGTCTCCACCAGCAGTTCCACCCCGGTCTCGCGTTCGAACGTCTCGTCGCCGGTGATCTCGGCGCAGCGGACCACGGCGTAGGCGATGTCGGCGTTGACATGGAAGGCCGCCGTCCCGGCCGGCCAGTAGCTGGACGCCTCCTCGCCGTTGATGGTGCGCCAGGGGAAGGCGGCGCCGGCCAGTCCGAGCTGGGCGGCCCGCGCCCGGGCGGCGGGCAGCGTGCTCTGCCGCCAGCGCAGGGCCTGGACCACGGCCTCCGGCAGGGTGTAGGACAGCATCGGCAGCACAAAGGTCTCGGTGTCCCAGAAGGTGTGGCCGTCGTAGCCGGAGCCGGTCAGCCCCTTGGCGCCGAGTGCCCGGGACTCGGCCCTGGCGCCCGCCTGGAGCACATGGAACATGGCGAAGCGGACCGCCTGCTGGATCTCCGCGTCCCCCGACCTCGACGTCCGCGCGCTCCAGAAGTCGTCGAGGTAGCCGCGCTGCTGGTCCAGCAGGCCCTGCCAGCCGGTGCTGCGGGCCCCGGCCAGGGCTGCCGCGACCTGGTCCCGGACCGCCGACAGCGAGCGTTCCGCCGACCAGCCGTAGGCGACGAACTTCTCCACCCGCAGCTGCTCGCCGGGCGCAGCACCGCGGTCACGGTGTACCGGGCCACATGCGGGCCGGCCTCGGACGTCCAGGTGGTGCCCCGCGGGCCGTCCAGCACATGGTCGGCCGCGGCGGCGAGCCGCAGCCCGCTGCGGACGGTGCTGTGCGCCAGGCCCAGCCGCATCCCCTCGGCGAGGGACTGCTCGGGCTGAGCGGGGCTTCGAGGGCGGCGGCGACCCGGGGGTCGGCCGACTGGTAGACCACGCGCTCGTCGGCGACCAGCTCGGACTGGACCACCACCCGCACCTCGCCGTCCACCGGCTCCACCTCGTAGGCCACCGCGGCGATGGCGCGCTCGGTGAAGGAGATCAGCCGGGTGGAGCGGACCCGCACCGTGCAGCCCGCCGGGGAGGTCCACTCGCAGCTGCGCCGGAGCACCCCGGCCCGCAGGTCCAGCTCCCGCTCGTGCGAGTGCAGCCGGCCGTAGCGCAGGTCGAAGGGCTCGTCGTCGACCAGCAGCCGGATGATCTTGCCGTCGGTGACATTGACCAGGGTCTGCCCGGACTCCGGGTAGCCGTATCCGGCCTCGGCGTAGGGCAGCGGGTGCAGCTCGTAGACCCCGTTGAGGTAGGAGCCGGGCAGGCCGCTGGGCTCCCCCTCGTCCAGATTGCCGCGCCAGCCGATATGGCCGTTGGAGAGCGCGAACAGCGACTCGCTCTGCGGCAGCACGTCCAGCCGCAGCTCGGTCTCCCGCAGCGCCCAGGGTTCGACGGTGAAGGCGCCCTGGCTGATCATCGGCCGCCTCCGTCCACGGTGCCGGCGGAGCCGCCGTCCAGCAGGTCGGCGAGGTCGGTGACCACGGTGTCGGCGCCGTGCCGCCGCAGCTCCTCGGCCTGGCCGACCCGGTCCACGCCGACCACCCAGCCGAATCCGCCGGCGCGTCCGGCCTCCATGCCGACCAGGGCGTCCTCGTAGACCACCGCCTGCCGGGGCTCGGCGCCGAGCATCCGGGCGGCCTCCAGGAAGGTGTCCGGACGCGGCTTGCCGGCGAGTCCCTCCCGCGCAGCGACCGTCGCGTCCACCCGGACCTCAAGGAACTTCTCGATCCCGGCCGCGACGATCACGTCATGGCAGTTGGCGCTGGAGGAGACCACGGCGGTGCGCAGCCCGGCCGCCGGGCCGCCTCCAGATAGCGCACCGAGCCCGGGTAGGCCTGCACGCCCTGGGTCCTGATCTTCTCCAGTACCAGCCGGTTCTTGCGGTTGCCCAGGCCGCTGACGGTGTCGCGGTCCGACGGGTCGTCCGGGCCGCCCTCGGGCAGCTCGATCCCCCGGGAGTCGAGGAAGCTGCGTACGCCGTCGGCGCGCGGGCGGCCGTCCACATACTCGTCGTAGTCGGCCACCGGGTCGAACGGGCGGAAGCCCGCGCCGTCGCGCTGCCGCAGGAAGTCGTCGAACATCTCCTTCCAGGCCGCGGCGTGCACCACCGCGGTACGGGTGAGCACCCCGTCGAGGTCGAACAGGCAGGTGGTGATGCCTTCGGGAAGGCCCAGCTTCGTCATGGTCGGCGCATTCCCCGCCGTTCGCTTCCGGAACGCCGGACGGGCGCACGTTCATCCGAACTGTCCTGGCGCACCACCGCGCCGCCGCCCGCGCGGGCCTCACCGGGCGCGGCTCGGCAGCAGCCCGACCGCGCGCTCGGCCAGCCTGAGCAGGCGGCGCGACCAGTCGTAGCGGTAGAGCCAGGCGAGGCGCTCGCGCTGGCGCGCGGAGGCCCGGTCCAGTTCCTCCATCAGCCGCCGGGAGCGGTGCTCCAGCGACAGCTCGTCCAGGATCCGGTCCACCTCGGCCAGCAGCGAGCCGTGCAGCTGCCAAGCGTGCGGATGCAGCCGGACCCGGTGCAGCAGCATCTGCGCGACCCGTTCGCGGCTGGCCCAGGCCGCGTCCAGCTCCGCGTTCATCCGTGCCTCGGCCTGCTCGGCGTTCGCGCTGACCTGAGTGGTCACCAGTACCGCGAAGCTGACCAGGGCCGCGCCCAGATGGCCGAGCAGTTCCTCCAGCGCCACCGCGACATCGTGCGGGAACAGCTGCTCGGCGGGCTCCCCGCCGCTTTGCCAGGTCGGTCAGCGAACGGGCCATCACCCGGACCACCACCACGCAGATCTCCAGCGTGTCCAGGCCGGTCCGCAGCACCAGCCGGGACAGCAGCCCTCGCTGATCCTCGGGTTGAGCCGCAGGCTGTCCTCCGCCTGGCGGAGTGCGGCGTCCACCCGGGCGATGTCCTGGTCCAGGTCGCGCGCCTCGTGCAGCCGGGCCTCGGTGCGCTCGACCGGCGCCGGCGCGTCCAGCTCCGCGGAGATGCTCAGCAGCAGGTGGCGCACCCGGCGGGCCAGGTCCTCGATGGACTCCCCGGGCGGTCTCCACCCACACCGGCGGGGCGAACAGCAGGTTGAACAGCAGGCCCACCCCGGCCCCGATGATGGTCTCCAGCACCCGGTCCAGGCCTGGCTGGCGAGCCGGGTGACCCCGAGCACCAGCATGGCGCTGATCGCGACCTCGTTGACGAACTCGTCCACCCGGACGAAGCGGCCCACGGTCAGCGCGGCCAGGATGATCAGGCCCAGGCTCCACCAGCTGAGGCCCATCACCGCGCTGAACGCGCTGGCCATCAGCACCCCGACCACCACCGCGACCACCCGGCGCAGGCTGGTGACCAGCGTCGAGTACAGGGTCACCTGGACCACCAGCAGCGCCGTCAGCGGGGCGGTCAGCGGGGCGGCCTCGCTGCTCAGCCGTTCGGCGATGACAAAGGAGATCACCGCCGCCACGGTCGCGCGCAGCGACTGCACGACGACCGGGTCCTTGCGTCGTCGTTGCAGCTCGCCGACCAGGTCAGTGGGTCCGGGCACGCTGGGCACGTCGGTGTATTCCCTTCCGGTGGGCGGGTGGACACCGCTGGGGCGGCATGCACACCGAATGCCCGACCGGCCCCCGTCAAAACGGGGGCCGGCTGCCCGGGTGGGGTGGTCAGGAGGCGAACGCCTCCAGTTCGGAGAGCTGTCCGGCGGGCCAGCCGGTGTTGGCGGTGAAGGTCAGCTGGAGGTACCGGGTCGAGGTCCCGGACGGCAGACCCACCGTCACCGTGTTACCCGTCGAAGGATCGAACAGATATCCGGCCGACGGCACCAGCGTGCTGAACGACGAACCGTTCGCACTCCCCTGCACCGACAACGTCTGCGTCCGCGCGGCCCAGGCCGTGGACGGCGGCAGATCCAGCACCAGCCGGCCCACGGCCTTCACCGCACCCAGATCCACGGTGATGCTCTGCGGAAACGCGCTGTCCGTGCTCTCCCAGTAGGTACTGGTGTTCCCGTCCACCGCATTCGCCGGAGCGTAGCTCTGCGTGTACCCGGTCGACGTCACCGGCTGGTTCAACGCCAGGTTCGGGTTGCCGGTCGCGGTGGCGGTGGGGTGGGCGTCGGGGTCGGCGTCGGGGTCGGCGTCGGGGTCGGCGAGCTGGAGGCCGTGGGGCGAACGCTTCCAGTTCGGAGAGCTGACCGGCGGGCCAGCCGGTGTTGGCGGTGAAGGTCAGCTGGAGGTACCGGGTCGAGGTCCCGGACGGCAGACCCACCGTCACCGTGTTACCCGTCGACGGATCGAACAGATATCCGGCCGACGGCACCAGCGTGCTGAACGACGAACCGTTCGCACTCCCCTGCACCGACAACGTCTGCGTCCGCGCGCTCCAGGCCGTGGACGGCGGAGATCCAGCACCGAGCGAGCCACGGCTCACCGCCCCAGATCCACGGTGATGCTCTGCGGAAACGCGCTGTCCGTGCTCTCCAGTAGGTACTGGTGTTCCCGTCCACCGCATTCGCCGGGGCATAGTTCTGCGTGTACCCGGTCGACGTCACCGGCTGGTTCAACGCCAGGTCGGCGTTGGCCGGGGCGGTCGGGGTGGGCGTCGGGGTCGGGGTGGGCGTGGGCGTGGGCGTGGGCGTGGTGTGGGTGTGGGTGTGGGTGTGGAGCCACCGCCGCCGCCGTTGCCCGGACCGGTCGGCGGCAGCCCCACCGGGGTCGGGAAGGCCGTCAGCACCGGGGTGGTGCTCCAACCGCTGTTGCCGCTGCCGAGGTTGAAGGTGAAGGTGCCCGCGACGTCGTTCGGGTAGCCGTAGTTGTAGGCCCCGGCCACTCCGACATTGCTCGCGGTCAGCCCGCTGACCGAGGCGGAGCCGGGGGTCTCGGCCTGGAACACGGTGGTGCCGGTCCAGTTGACCGAGTTGCCGGTGAAGTTCAGCCCGTTGACGGCGTAGCCCTCGCCACCGCCGCCGACCAGCTCGAAGGCGGCGTAGGGGCTGTCGTCCACGGCGTTGCCGCTGACATCGACGGTGACCCCGGTGAAGGCCGAGTCATAGGCGTCAAAGCGCATGGCGCCCATCGGGTGACCCCAGTTGGGGTTCATCGCGCCGGTGCGGATCAGTGTGTTGTCGGAGACCGTGACCGTGCCGGAGAGCGGCGTGAACGGGGTCAGGAACTGCTCGTTGGAGATGGCCAGGCCACTGCCCAGGGCATTGGTGTCGGCGATCACATTGCCGGTGATGGTGTTGCCGGCGCCACCGTAGTCCGCGATGCCGTTGGCCAGCGTCGGCTGGACGATGGTGTTGTCGCTCAGGGTGTTCCCGTTGTCGGCGGCCGGATAGGACCACAGCGCCAGACCGTCGTCACCGGTGTTCCGCAGGAAGTTGTTGGTGACGGTGTTGTTGCTGGCGTTGCCGTTGAAGTTGAGCCCGTCCGCGTCGGTGGACTCGACGACGCAGTTCTCCACGGTGATGTCGGTGTTGCCGTACTGGAGCCAGAAGCCGACGTTGGTGTCCTGGATCCACAGCCCGTCGACTATCGAACCGGTGCCCAGCGAGCCGTTGATGGCGTTGGCGGTGCTGTCGTCGTGGCGGCCGACCGTGGAGCCGAGGATCGCGAAGCCGCTCAGGTTGACCGGGCCGGACACGGTCGAGGTGTTGTCGATGAACTCGTTGGTCCGCAGCTGCGAGTACCAGTCGCCGGCGCCGACGATGGTGGCCTTCTGCACCTGGAGCGCCGAGCTGATCAGGAAGGTCCCCTGCGGGATCCACACCGGGACACCGGCCGCGGCGGCGGCCGAGATGGCGGTGCGGAAGGCGTTGGTGGAGTCGGCCGCACCGGTCGGATCCGCGCCCTCGCTGACCACCGAGATCGATCCGGCCGGCTGCGCGGTCGGCGCCGGGACGTCGTAGAAGTCGGCCACGTCCAGGGTGTAGGGCAGCGCGGTGTCGCCGGAGTCGGCCTCGAACCGCACCGTCGACCCGGCGGCGATGGTGGACGGCAGCATCATCCGGGCGTCGTCGTAGAACTTGTGGGTCTTGCTGCCGGTGATGTCGCCGGTGCTGATGTAGCTGTAGGCCGAGGTCAGCGAGAGCTCCTGGCTGAGCTTGGTCCCGTTGACATAGACCGACAGTGTGCCGGAGGCGCCCTGCGGCACGGCGTAGTGCAGGTCCAGGGCGTTGGCCGGGGCGGTCAGGGTGAACTGCACGTACTGGCCCTGGGCGGTGAGCTGCACCGCCTGCCGTCCGGATGCCTCGGTGGCCAGGTCGCCCTGGGTGTAGTCGGGCCCGATCACCGTGCCGTTGGTGGTGGCCTGCGACCCCTCGGCCTCGTACTCGGTCATGCCGGCCACCGAGGCGCCGGTGCCGTTGGCGGCCCCGGCGGCGAACGGGGTCAGCCCGGTGGGGGCGGCGACCGCCGCGGCCTGGTGTGCGGGGACGGCGAACAGCAGCCCGAGCGTGGCGGTCGCGACGGCGGCGACGCTCGCCATGACCTGGGTCGCGCGCCTGGGCGCGCCTCGGGAGTGACCTCTTGGGGAGGGGGCTGTGGAGCGGTAGTACGTCATCCGTACGACCCTTCCTGGGTTGGGTGGGGGGTGGCTCCGGTTGCGGCGGATCGTATCCAGGCCAACAGGAGGCAGCAATACATCAATCAATTTGCGCAAGATCTGCGCAAGAATCCCGCAACCACTGTCGCGTCCGCGACAAGACAAACCGTCGGCGGCCGCGCCGCCGACCCGGCGCCGCCCTGCCGGTACGCCATCCGGTGACCGCCGTGCCCCGGCCGCACCCGTGGAGTCGCGCCGCTCCCGCTCCCGTGCGAACGTCGCTTCAGGGACAGAGTTGATATGTCGTCTGATATGTCGGGAAGGGGCTGACCGATCCGTGGCGGGCTTCATCCAGCACTACGCCGTCGACCTGGGCAGTACCACGCTACGCGTGTACTCCAGCCGCGCACGGGAGGTCCGTTGCACCCCCAACGTGGCCGTCCTGGACCAGCGGGGCGGGATCCGCGCCCGCGGAGTCCGGGCGCTGGCACTCCAGGGGCGCACTCCGGCCGGTCTTGAGGTGGTCCACCCGGTGGCCCGCGGCGTGGTCACCGACCAGGCGGTCGCGGTGCGGCTGCTGCGGGAGGCCCTGTGGGAGTCCGCCCCCGTCCATGTCTGGGCCTCCGCCCGGGCGTCCGTCTGCGTCTCCGACGAGAGCACCCCGGTCGAGCGGCAGGCGCTGCTGGCGGTGTGCCAGGAGGCCGGACTGCGGGCGGTGCAGCTGGTCCCGGCCTCGCTGGCGGCCGTGGCCGGGGCGGGCGTCGAGGTGCGCGACACCTCCGGCGCGCTGGTGGTGGACGTGGGCACGGAGAATGTGACCGCCGCACTGATCTCGGCGGCCTCGGTGGTACTGGCCCGCTCGATCCCGCAGGGCGGCGCGGCCGTGGACCGCCGGCTGGTCCGCCACCTCTACGACGAGCACGACTTCGCGGTGAGCCCGGCCGAGGCCGAGCGGGCGAAGATCGAGCTCGGCTCGCTCCCGGGCAAGGGGGCGACGGTGACCGTCAAGGGCCGGGAGCTGGACCGGGGGCTGCCGCGCACGCTGACCCTGTCAGCCGGCGACCTGGCCCCGGCACTGGAGGAGGTCGCTCGACGCCATCGCCGAGCTGATCCAGTCGGTGCTGATCGACGGCCCGGAGGCGCTGGTGCACGACGTCTGCGAGCGCGGGGTGGTGCTCTGCGGCGAGGGCTCGCGGCTGCGCGGGCTGGAGCAGCGGGTCCGCCGCCAGGCCCAGCTCCCGGTGCACACCCCGAGCCGGCGTGGCGAGACCGCCGCCATGGGCGCCTGGCGGCTGATGCGCTGGGCCCGCTCCCCCGGCCTGGAGATGGAGCCGCACCGCTCCTCGCCCACGGCGTCGCCCACCGCTGTCCTCACCGGCGCGGGCGGGACCGAGCCCGAGAGCGCCTGAACCACGCCCGGACCGCCGCCCGTTGGCCGGAGAGACCACCAGAAGGACTTCAGCATGCCATTTCTGACGCCCAGTCACTTCCTGCGCGCGCCGGGCGGCGGTGAGCGGGGATGACCGACATCCGGCTTCCGCCGGCGGAGCCGGAGCCGCAGCCGGTGGTCAGCAAACTGACCAGCGCCGCGGTGATCCTGGTGCTGACCGTCGTGGCGGGCGGCGAGCAGGCGGTGCGCGACCTGCTGGCCGACCTGTCCGGACTGGTCCGCTCGGTCGGCTTCCGGCTCCCGGAGGGCGGCCTGGCCTGCGTGGCCGGGATCGGCTCGGACGCCTGGGACCGGCTGTTCGAGGGCCCCCGCCCGGCCGGACTCCACCCCTTCCGGGACTTCGCCGGGCAGCGGCACCGCACCGTGTCCACCCCGGGCGACCTGGCGCTGCACATCCGGGCCCCGCGGATGGACGCCTGCTTCGAACTGGCGGCGCAGATCAGCTCACGACTGGGCGACGCGGTCCGGGTGGCGGACGAGACCCACGGGTTCCGCTACTTCGACCAGCGCGACCTGCTCGGCTTCGTCGACGGCACCGAGAACCCGACCGGCCGCGCCGCCCGGCGGGCGGTGGTCGTCGGCGACGAGGACCCGGACTTCGCCGGCGGCGCCTACCTGCTGGTGCAGAAGTACCTGCACGACCTCGGCGCCTGGAACGCGCTGCCGGTCGAGGAGCAGGAACGGGTGATCGGCCGGACCAAGCAGGACAACATCGAACTGGACGACGCGGTCAAACCCTCCGACTCGCATGTGGCGCTGAACACCGTCACCGACCCGGACGGCACCGAGCGGCAGATCCTGCGCGAAACATGCCGTTCGGCACCATCGGCCGGGGCGAGTTCGGCACCTACTTCATCGGCTACTCGCGGACCCCGAGGTCACCGAGCAGATGCTGGAGAACATGTTCGTCGGCAGCCCGCCGGGCAACTACGACCGGATCCTCGACTTCTCCACCGTGACCACCGGCGGCCTCTTCTTCGCGCCGCCGCCGACTTCCTGGACGACCTCCCGGACGCCGCCGCCGCGCAGGCCTCCGACGCCGTCCCCGCGCCGGGACCGGAGCCGAAGCCGGAGCCGGAACCGGAACCCGGGCCCGAGCCGGTCCTGTCGCTGGTCGGGGCGCCCGACCCGGGATCGCTGAACATCGGCAGCCTGCGAAGGAGCACACCGCGATGAACAACCTGCACCGGGAACTCCCCCATCTCGGCCGCCGCCTGGACGGAGATCGAGGAGGAGGCCCGCCGCACCTTCAAGCGGCACATCGCCGGCCGCCGGGTGGTGGACCTCCAGGGCCCGGACGGGACCACGCTGGCCGCGGTCGGCACCGGGCGGCTCCAGGAGATCTCCGCGCCGGGCCACGGGGTCAGCGCCCGGCTGTACGGGCAGCAGCCGGTGGTCGAGCTGAGGATCCCGTTCACGGTGGAGCGCAGCGCGGTGGACAGTGTGGAGCGCGGGGCCAAGGACGCCGACTGGCAGCCGGTGAAGGACGCCGCCCGCCGGGCCGCCTTCGCCGAGGACCGGGTGATCTTCGACGGCTTCGCCGAGGCCGGGATCACCGGGCTGCGCTCCGGCGCCTCGCATCCGGCGCTGCCGCTGCCGGCCGACGCCCGGCACTACTCGGAGGCGGTCAGCCGCGGCCTGACCGCGCTGCGGCTGGCCGGGGTCGGCGGCCCGTACACCCTGCTGCTCAGCGCTGACGCCTACACGGCGGTCAGCGAGACCGTCGACCAGGGCTACCCGATCCTGACCCACCTCTCCCGGCTGCTGGACGGGGAGATCATCTGGGCCCCGGCGATCGACGGGGCGGTACTGCTCTCCGGCCGCGGCGGGGACTACGAGCTGCATCTGGGACAGGATCTGTCGATCGGCTACCGCTCGCACGACACCGCCGTGGTGGAGCTGTACCTGCGGGAAACGCTGACCTTTCTGCTGTACACGCCGGAGGCGGTCATCCCGCTGAGCAACTGAGCAGCCGGGCAACCACCAGCCGGGCCGTCGGCCGCCGGGCCGCCGGACCTCCGGACCTCCGGAACCGGAGTACCCCCTGATCCGTCGCGGTGCATACGTATACCACGCTATGGCATCAGTCACCCGCATTGAGACCGAATTGTTGGCATTTACCCCTGTAAGGTGGTGAGGAAGCCGCAGTAGCAATGACCCGGAGAGGAACGCAGGTGATGCACCAGTCCAGGCCGGCCCGGCCGAACCGTGCGGACCGGCTCCTCGACTGGTCGCGGTGGACCACGCGGCGCTGGCTGACCGGCGGAGTCGCGGCGGCGCTGACCGCGCTGGTGGTGCTCTCCGCTCTCGGCGGCTGGGCGCTGCAACAGGCCGGCACCGCCACCTCCGACCTGGTCGACCGCACCGGACCGGCGCTGCTGGCCTCCGTACAGCTGGAGAGCGCGATGCTCAACCAGCAGACCGCCGTGCGCGGCTACGGCCTGTCCGGTGACCCTGCCTTCCTCCAGCCGTACCACCAGGGCGTGAACGAGGAGCAGGCCGCCGTCGGCCAGCTGCGGACCCTGCTCGACCGGGACCCGGCGGGCCGGGCCGAGCTGGGCGAGGTACTCGCCCGGGCTCGGGTGTGGCAGGCCGAGACCGCGGAGCCGATCGCCGCCGCCGCGCCGGGCGAGCAGGCCCGGGTGGTGGCCGACCAGAGCATCCAGTCCGGGAACACCGGCTTCAACGCGTTCCGCGCCGCCGCCGCCAGTCAGCAGGCGCACCTCCAGACCGAGCGGGACCGCTCCTACGCCGCCCTCCAGCAGACCCACGACCTGCGCGACGGCGCGCTGGCCGCCATCGGCGTCGTGGTCGTCGGCCTCGCCGCGCTGGTGTTCACCGGGCTGCGGCGCGGAGTGACCGTCCCGCTGGAGCGGCTGTCGCACGACGTCCGGGTGGTCAGCGACGGCGACTTCGAGCATGCGGTCACCGCCAGTGGCCCGGCCGACATGCGGCGGCTGGCCGAGGACGTGGAGGGGATGCGCCGCCGACTGGCCGAGGAGCTGGCGTTCGCCGACCGCGCCCGGCTGCGCCTGGACGAGCAGGCCGCCGAGCTGCGCCGCTCCAACTCGGAGCTGGAGCAGTTCGCGTATGTCGCCTCGCACGACCTCCAGGAGCCGCTGCGCAAGGTGGCCAGCTTCTGCCAGCTGCTGCAACGCCGCTACGCCGACGGCCTGGACGAACGCGCCAACCAGTACATCGACTTCGCGGTGGACGGCGCAAACCGGATGCAGACGCTGATCAGCGACCTGCTGGCGTTCTCCCGGGTCGGCCGGCTGCAGAACCGGCCGGCCCCGGTGGACCTGGAGCAGGTGCTGGCCGGGACACTGGACTCGTGCAGCCTCACCGCCGAGGAGGCGGGGGCGGTGATCACCCACGATCCGCTGCCGACGGTGACCGCCGACGCCACCCAGATGGGGATGCTGTTCCAGAACCTGGTCGGCAACGCCGTGAAGTTCCGCGCCCCGGACCGGCCGCCGCGGGTGCATGTCTCCGCCGAGCGGCAGGGCGGGCAGTGGGCCTTCGCGGTGAGCGACAACGGGATAGGAATCAGCCCCGACTACGCCGAAAGAGTGTTTGTGATCTTCCAGCGACTGCACACCAGGGACGCCTACCCCGGCAACGGAATCGGCCTGGCCATGTGCCGGAAGATCGTCGAGTTCCACGGCGGCACCATCGCCGTCGACCCGGACCACTCCCCCGGCACCCGGATCAGCTTCACCCTGCCCGCCGCCGCGGTGGCGACCCCTGCCGCGCTCCCCGCCGTCCTCCCGGCTGCCCTCCCGGCGCGGGACGGCCAGGACGCCGCGCCGGGCACCGGGACGAGGGGGTCGGCATGAGCACCGACACCACCCCCGGCCTGACCGCCCGCACCGCCACCGCCACCGCCACCGGCCCGACGACCCCGGCCGGAGCCGACGCGATCGACACCACCACCACCGACACCACCGAAAGCACGGAGACCTACCGCATCCTGCTGATCGAGGACGACGCCGGTGACGCGCTGCTGGTCGAGGAGCTGCTGCTGGACTCCGGTCTGGCGCACGAGCTGCGCTGGAAGCAGACGCTGACCCAGGCCCTGGCCGACCTGGCCGACCATCCGCCGGAGTGTGTGCTGCTGGACCTCAACCTGCCCGACGCCTCCGGCGTGCCCGCGGTCGGCGCGGTCCAGAAGGCCTGCCCGGCCGCCGCGGTGATCGTGCTCACCGGGCTGGCCGAGCCGCACGCCGGCACCAGGGCGGTCGCCAGCGGCGCCCAGGACTACCTGGTCAAGGGCCAGGTGGAGGGCGAACTGTTGAACCGGGTGGTCCGCTACGCGGTGCACCGCAAGCAGGCCGAGCGGGCCGGGGCCGAACTGCGCGAGAATCTGATCCAGGCCCGGGAGAACGCCCGGCTGGAACGCGGCCTGCTGCCCACCCCATTGCTGCACACCCCCGAGTTCCAGGTCGCCAGCCGCTACCTGCCCGGACGCGAGCGGGCCCTGCTCGGCGGGGATTTCCTGGATGTGGTGAGAGCCGGACGGCACGGTGCACGCGGTCATCGGCGACGTCAGCGGCCACGGCCCGGACGAGGCGGCGCTGGGCGTCTGCCTGCGGATCACCTGGCGGGCGCTGGTCCTCGGCGGGCACCGCGACATCGAGCTGCTGGACCTGCTGGAGCAGGTGCTGGTGGCCGAGCGCCCGCGCGCCGACATGTTCGCCACCTGCACCACCCTGGCCCTGGACCCGGCCACCGGCACGGGCACCCTGCACCTGGCCGGACACCACGAGCCGCTGCTGCTCGTCGACGGCGCCGCGGACGAGGTCGCCGCCGAGCACGGCATGGCCCTGGGCATACTGCCGGGTCAACGTGCTTGGGAGGCAAGCGCGTTCGTGCTGCCGCCGGCCTCGGCCCTGATGCTGTACACCGACGGGCTGATCGAGGGTCACAGCGGCCCGGGCAGTGAGCGGCTGGGCGCGGCCGGACTGGTGGAGCTGATCGCCGGGGCACCAGGCCCGGAGGCCAACCAGCTGCTCGACCATCTGGTCACCACCGCCCAGGCACTGAACGCCGGACGGCACGCGGACGATCTCGCCATCCTGCACCTCGCCCGCTGCTGATCCACCGCCACTGACGGCTCGCCGGAAGATCTCTGACTGACCGTCGGCCGATCACCGGCCCGCCGCGGCCGGTCGGGACCGGCGGCGCGCCATGGCCCGGGACGGCGCCCGACCGACCGGTCGTACGCCCGGAAGCACCAATTCACCGAAACCCGCAGTCAGGATCGTGGACAACCCTGACAATCCTGCCCAGAATGTGAGATGGCTCACTGGAATTCCATTGACATGTTGCCGCCAACCTCTTGTGGGCCAGTCCTCCGCACGCATACCTTCCCTGCAAGGTAGCGCTGCCTGATTCACCGCGAACCGCCGCAGACCCCGGTCCGGAAAGCCGGGGCCGCTTGCGGTCGCGCCCCGGTTACCCCGGACTGGCTACAGAGGAGACCCCATGTCCCCGTTCCGCCGCTCCCTCAGCCTCGGCGCGCTCATCCCCTCATGGCAGCGCCGCTCGTCGGCATCGCCACCCCGGCCATCGCCGCCACCCCCATGCTCCAGGCGCCGATGATCCAGCACGACGGCGGTGCCACCCCGTTCTTCATCAGCCACGGCGGCCCGAAGCACTGTCACCAGTGACAACTGGTCCGGCTACGCGGCCACTGGCTCGACGTACACGAGCGTGTCGACCACCTTCACCCAGCCGGCCGTCAACTGCTCCAGCGGCGACGGCTACTCCAGCTTCTGGGTGGGCCTCGACGGATACAGCTCCAGCTCGGTCGAGCAGACCGGCACCGAGGCGGACTGCTCCGGCGGCGTGGCGTCGTACTCCGCCTGGTACGAGATGTACCCGGCGTACCCCGTCACCTACGGCAACAACGTCGAGCCCGGCGACGTGATCACCGAGACCGTCAGCTACTCCTCCAACACCTACACGCTGACCCTCAAGGACAGCACTGAGGGCTGGACCAAGACGACCACCAAGCGGGAGAGCGGCCTGTCCCGCTCCTCCGCCGAGGTCGTGGCCGAGGCCCCGTACTCCGGCGGGTGCTGCCGCTGGACAACTTCGGCACCGTCAACTTCAGCAACTCGACGGTCAACGGCGCCTCGCTGAGCTCGACCAACCCGACCGGGATGAACATGGTCTCCGACTCGGGCGTGCCCGAGGCGACCATCTCCTCGCTCTCCGGCGGCAACTTCTCGATCGCCTGGAACAGCCTGTAACCAGCTGACCGGTGCGCGGGCGGTCGCCTTCGGGCGGCCGCCCGCGCAGTCGTCTCAGCCCCGGCCCTCGGGCAGCTCCGCGGTGTCCAGGAAGAAGGCGTCGATGCTGCGGACCGCGCGCACGAAGTCGTCGAGGTTCACCGGCTTGGTGATGTAGGCGTTGGCGTGGCGCTGATAGGCCGCGCGGACGTCGTCCGGCGCGTCCGAGGTGGTCAGCACCACCACCGGGATGGTCTTCAGCTGCTGGTCGGCCTTGAGCACGTCGAGCAGCTCGCAGCCGTTCATCCGGGGCATGTTGAGGTCCACCACGATCAGGTCCGGACGGGTGGCCCGCGGATCCCGCAGCAGCTCCAGCGCGGCAACCCCGTCCGCGACCCGGACCACGCTGCGCGTGGTGCCGCGCGTCCGCAGTGCCTCCTCGACCAGTAGCGCGTCTGCGGCGTCGTCCTCGACCAGCAGAATGTCACGGGTACGGAGCATGGGATCAGCGTAGGTCCGGGCCCGGCCGCGGGCGAGACATGCGCACCGCGGCCGGGCAGGCGGCTCCCGCTCAGAAGTCCAGCGTCACCTGGTAGCGGCGCAGCCAGCTGTCGAAGGCCAGGACCAGCTCGGTGCTCCCGCGCAGATCCGCCCCCGACGCGTTGTCGACCGCCGCGCCGGCCGCGGCCAGGTCGAGCAGCGGCCGCACCGGGGCGTCCCGGTCGGCCAGCAGCTGCCGCAGCTCACCGCGCAGGGCCTCCATGTAGGTCGGGTCCTGGGTGCTCGGGTAGGGGCTCTTCACCCGGTTGGCGACAACCTCCGGCAGCACGTCCCGGGCGGCGGCGCGCAGCAGCGACTTCTCCCGGCCGTCGAAGGTCTTCATGGACCAGGGGGTGTTGAAGACGTACTGGACCAGCCGGTGGTCGCAGAACGGCACCCGCACCTCCAGCCCGGTGGCCATGCTGGCCCGGTCCTTGCGGTCGAGCAGGAACTGCACGAACCGGGTCAGGTGCAGGTAGCAGATCTCGCGCATGCGCCGTTCGTGGTCGCTCTCCCCGGGCAGCCGGGGCACCTCGGCCAGTGCCTCGTGGTAGCGCGCCTGCTGGTAGCCGTTGATGTCGATCTTGGCCAGCAGCCCGGGGTCGAACAGCGACTCCGGCTCGGTCGCGGAGTCCCCGGCGAAGCCGCGCCGGATCGCGGCGAGCCAGGGGAAGGTCTCGGCCCGCACCACCGCCGGATCGTGGAACCAGCTGTACCCGCCGAAGACCTCGTCCGCGGACTCCCCCGAGAGGGCGACCGTGGTCTGCTCCCGGATCGCCCGGAACAGCAGGTAGAGAGAGGTGTCGCCGTCGCCCAGGCCGTACGGCAGGTCCCGGGCGACCAGCACCGCGTCGCGGTTGGCGCGGTCCATCAGCTGGCGGGTGTCCAGCACGATGTCGCGGTGGTCGCTGGCAACGTGCTCGGCCAGCGCGTGGGCGTAGGGGCCGTCCGGGGTGGCGCGCAGGTGGTCGGCCTTGAAGTTCTCGGTCTGGCCGACGAAGTCCACCGAGAACGACCGCACCGGGCCGCTGCCCTGGGCGGCGAGGGCCTTCGCGGACAACGCGGTGATCACCGAGGAGTCGAGCCCGCCGGAGAGCAGGGTGCACAGCGGGACGTCGGAGATCAACTGCCGGTCGACGATGTCGTCCAGCAGCTCGCGCACATGGGTGACGGTGGTGTCCAGGTCGTCCTGGTGCTCGTGCGCCTCCAGCGACCAGTAGCGCCGCTCGGTGGCACCGGTGGAGCGCACCCGCAGGGTGTGGCCGGGGCGCAGTTCGCGCATCCCCCGGTAGACCGCGTGGCCGGGCGTCTTGGCGAAGGCCATCAGCTCGGCCATGCCCTCGGCGTCCACCACGGCCTCGACCTCGGGGTGGGCCAGCAGCGCCTTGGGCTCGGAGCCGAAGACCACACCGTCGGCGGTCTCGTAGTAGTAGAGCGGCTTGATGCCCATGCGGTCCCGCACCAGCAGCAGCTCCCGCTGCTCCGGATCCCACAGCGCGAACGCGTACATCCCGTTGAGTCTGGCGGTGAACTCCTCGCCCCACTGGAGGTAGGCGTGCAGCGCCACCTCGGTGTCGCTGCCGGTGACGAAGGTGTGACCCAACGCCTGTAGCTCGGAGCGGAGTTCACGGTAGTTGTAGATCTCACCGCTGTAGGTGGTGACCAGCACCGTGCGGCCCTCGCGGACGACCGCCATCGGCTGCACGCCGCCCTCGATGTCGATCACGGCCAGCCGGCGGTGACCGAGCGCGGCGTTGGCGTCCACCCACACCCGGCCGCGTCCGGGCCGCGGCAGGCCATGGTCTCGGTCATCGCGGAGATGACACCCCGCGCGTCGGCGAGATTCTGTCGGAAGGAGATCCAGCCGGTGATTCCGCACATGATGGCGGTGTCCTCTCCGGTCCTCGCCCGGCTCGGCGCAGGGCGATGCACCACCGCGTCCCTTGCGGCAGCGCTGTCGTGAGCACACTAACCACCGGTCATTGCAAAACACAACGATCCCTGGAGCAGGCCCGCACACATCAGGACAACGGCGGCGATACCGGTTTGCACGTGGCAGACCGGCTCCCATCGGCAGGAAGTCCGCCCGGGAGGGAGCCCGCTCGCGGCCCGATCCGACAAGCACTCAGGTCAGCGGGCATCGCCCGGCTCATACTGATCTGGCGTCAAATCCCTCGTCCACGAATGATTCCCATCATCCGAGCACTGCCAATCAGTCAGTTCATTGGACTGAGCCGGATGAGACCAGTCAGTCCAGAGCGCGGACCAGTTCCTCGCGGCGGGTACGGGCCGCACCGGCCCGGCCCGGCTGGGTCAGCGCCCGGCAGCACACCGGGCGGCGCAGCACCTGGCGGGCGCTGGTGGCGATGATCCGGACCTCGCCCCGGTCGCTGATCTCCGCCCGGATCGTCCCGCTGAGGTCGGCATACACCGGATGACCGCCTGCGCCCAGCGCCTGCGTACGGTGCACCTGGACGATGTCGGCCGTACTGCGGCCGGAGCCGGCCGGCTGCGCCTCGAACGTCAGCTCGTATACCGGGGTCGTGCTGCTCAGCTTCACGGATTCCGTCCTGCGAGGTCTCGGGGTTCCACTCGGGGGTTCTACTCGGGGGTTTACTTGGGGGTTTACTCGGGGGGTTCACTCGTGGGGGTCGCTCGGCGGCCGCACCCGGGGCCGCACTCATCATGTTCACCCCATGTTCACCACAGTCCGCCGCCGAACGGGGACCTGCAACAGCAGCCCGCGCGCCGTGTCGCGCGGTCGGTCAGCAGGCGGGAGCGGCGGTTTCCTGATGAGATCGAAAGAACCCATCTGGACACGAAGGTCAGATGCTCCCGGACGGGTACGCGTGTCCCGAGGAGGAAGCGTGAGCGACGACATGATGGGCGACGCGGTGTACCAGCCGGATCCCGGCGCCGAGGTGCAGGACGACGCCGGGCAGCTGGAACCGGAGGACACCCTGGACAACCGCGGCGTCGGCGACGTACTGGACGAGGGCTACTCCCCGCCGGACCGGCCACCACCGATCTACCGGACCGGGATCACCGCCCGGGACGAGTTCCGGGGCGAGAGCCTGGACGAACGGCTCGCCGAGGAGCTGCCGGACCCGCCCGTGCCGGACGGCGACGACGTCGGCGACGCCTCGGACACCGACGGCGAGATCCTGGACGAGGAGGTCGGCGCCGGCCGCGCGGGACGCCTGGTCGCGCCGGGTGAGGGCAGCCACGACGAGCGTGACGGCATGATCGCCTCCGACGTGGGCATCGACGGCGCGGCCGCCTCGGCCGAGGAGGCCGCCGTGCACGTGGTCGCCGACCAGGAGTGACGCCGGAACCCGGGGCGCTCCCCGGCAGGGCGCGATCCGGGCCCCGCGGCCCTCGGCGAGACAGCGGGCGTCCGGCGTAGCACCCTGGACGCAGGCGCACTGTGCCCGCGTGGCACTGAACCACAGAGGAAGAGGAAAGCACCGGACGAGGCAAGGAGTGGACGTGGACAGGGTTCCCAGCATCACCCTCAACAACGGGGTGCAGATTCCCCAGCTCGGCTTCGGCACGTTCCAGATCAAGCCGGCGGCCACCAAAGAGGCGACGCTGACCGCCCTCAGGGCCGGATACCGGCATATCGACACGGCCGAGATGTACGGCAACGAGCGAGAGGTCGGCGAGGCCGTCCGGGAGTCCGGGCTGGCCCGCGAGAACGTTTTCGTCACCAGCAAGCTGAACAACGGCTTCCATGACTACGACGACGCGCTCAAGGCCTTCGACCAGACCCTCGCCGCGCTGGGATTCGACTACCTGGACCTGTTCCTGATCCACTGGCCGCTGCCCAGCGTCGGCGACTTCGTGAACACCTGGCGGGCCATGGAGCACCTGTACGACTCCGGTCGGGTGAACGCCATCGGCGTGTCCAACTTCCAGCCGCACCACCTGCGCCGCCTGCTCGACGAGACCAGCACCGTGCCCGCGGTCAACCAGATCGAGGCGCACCCGTACCTGGTCCAGGACGGCGTCCGGGCGTTCAACGCGGAGCAGGGGATCGCCACCGAGGCCTGGTCGCCGATCGCCCAGGGAAAGGTCCTGAACGACCCCACCATCACCCGGATAGCGCAGCGCCTGGGACGCACCCCGGCCCAGGTCACCCTGCGCTGGCACCTGCAACGCGGCGACATCGTCTTCCCGAAGTCGGTGAACCGCGCCCGGGTGGAGGAGAACTTCGCGGTCTTCGACTTCGAGCTGAGCGACCAGGACCTCGCCTCGATCACCGCCCTCGACCGCAACGACCGCACCGGCCCCGACCCGGACAAGTTCAACTACATCCCCTGAGCCGGAGCCCGGGTCGTCCTTCCGGAGGCCCTCCCGGGGGTCCTGCTGAGGGCGGCGAGTGGGGCCCGGGGCCGTGGGAGCCCGGCAACGCCCCTGGTGGGGCGGCCGGATGGCGCTGCCCGGTCCGCGTGCCGGACACCCGGCCGGGCTCCGGTCACGGCTAGCATGGGCGGATGGCCATCGACCTGTCCGCGCCCGGTGACGACTACCTGGGGTTCTGGCGCGAGTACCACCTGTGCACGCTCAGCACCCGGCGGCCGGACGGTTCGCCGCACCTGGTCCCGGTCGGGGTGACCTTCGACCCGGAGGCCCGGCTGGCGCGGATCATCACCAACCGCACCAGCCGCAAGGTCCGCAACATCCAGGCCGCCGGGCCGTCCGGGATGCGGGTCGCGGTCTGCCAGGTGGACGGCCGCCGCTGGGCCACGCTGGAGGGCGTCGCGGTGGTCCGCGACGAGCCGGAGGCCGTGGCCGAGGCGGTCCGGCGCTACAACGAGCGCTACCGTACGCCGGGCCCCAACCCGAACCGGGTGGCCATCGAGATCAGCGTGGACAAAGCGTTCGGACACGCCTGAACCGCCGGACCCGGCCTGACGGCCGGGGTAGGGTCGGGGCTCTGTAAGGTCGGGCTCGTCGAACGCGCGGACCGGCCGGGGGCCGCGCACCCGGCCGACGGCGGAGGCGGCTGTGAGCGAGCATCTGGTGGTCATCGGCGCGGACGCGGCCGGGATGTCCGCCGCCTCCCAGGCCCGGCGCCGCCGCGACCCGGATCAGCTGCGGATCACCGCGTTCGAGCGGGGCGGCTTCAGCTCCTACTCGGCCTGCGGGATCCCCTACTGGGTGGGCGGCCAGGTCGCCGAACGCGATTCGCTGATCGCCCGCACCCCCGAGCAGCACCGCAGTCACGGCATCGACCTGCGGATGCGGACCGAGGTGACCGAGATCGACCTGGACCGGCGCCGGGTGCGCAGCCGGGAGCTGGAAGGCGGGGCCGAGCAGTGGACCGGCTTCGACCAGCTGGTGATCGCCACGGGCGCCACGCCGCTGCGTCCGCCGCTGCCCGGCTTCGACGCGCCCGGGGTGCACGGGGTGCAGACCCTGGACGACGGCGCCGCGCTGCTGGCCACGCTGGAGCACGACTGCCACCGGGCGGTGGTGGTGGGCGGCGGCTATATCGGGGTGGAGATGGCGGAGGCCATGGTCCAGCGCGGGCTGCGGGTGACCATGGTGCACCGGTCGGCGGAGCCGATGGCCACCCTGGACCCGGACATGGGACGGCTGGTGCGGGTGGCCATGGAAGGCATGGGCATCGAGGTGGTGCCCGGCGCCGAGGCGGTGGAGGTGCGGCTCGGCCCGGACGGGCGGCCGCGGGCGGTGGTCACCACCGCCGGGGAGTATCCGGCCGATGTGGTGGTGCTCGGGCTCGGGTGCGCCCGCGTACCGCACTGGCCGAGGCCGCCGGGCTGCCGCTGGGCGCCTCCGGCGGGCTGCGCACCACACCGGACATGCGGGTACCGGGAGTTGACGGTGTGTGGGCGGGCGGGGACTGCGTGGAGGTGCTGAACCTGGTCTCCGGCCGGTACCAGCACATCGCCCTGGGCACCCACGCCAACAAGCAGGGGCTGGTCATGGGCACCAATATCGGGGGCGGAAAGGCGTCCTTCCCGGGAGTGGTCGGCACCGCGGTGAGCAAGGTCTGCTCGGTGGAGATCGCCAGGACCGGACTGCGCGAACGCGAGGCCGACGCGGCCGGGCTGGCCTGGGAGGCCGCCGTCATCGAGTCGACCAGCCGGGCGGGCTACTACCCGGGCGCCGCGCCGATGACCGTGAAGATGCTGGCCGAGCGCGGCACCGGGCGGCTGCTGGGCACGCAGATCGTCGGCGCCGAGGGCGCGGCCAAGCGGGTGGACATCGCAGCGGTGGCCCTGACCGCGGGGCTGACGGTCGATCAGATGGTGTTCCTGGACCTGGGTTACGCCCCGCCGTTCTCCCCGGTCTGGGATCCGGTACAGGTGGCGGCCCGCAAACTGGTCGGCCGGGTGCACTGACCGGCCCGGCACGCCAGCGGACGCCGACCTGCTCCGGTCGGCGTCCGCCGTATCACGTCACATCAGAAAGCCTGTGCTCAGGGCGGGTTGCTCAGGGCGGGTTGCTCAGGGCGGGTTGCTCAGGGCAGGTTCCAGGCCTGGTTGGCATTGCCGGTGCAGTCCCAGATCTCCAGCTGGGTGCCCGGGGTGGTGGACCAACCGGTGTCGTCCAGGCACTTGTTGGACTGCGGGTTGTACAACGCCCCGTCCGACTGCGGCTCCCAGACCTGTGCTGCGGTGTTGTTGCAGTCGTAGAGGTCGACGGTGGTTCCGTCGGCCGTGCCGCCGGCGTCGATGTCCAGGCATTTGCCGAGGGCCTGGATGGTGCTGCCGGCCTGGACCACGGTCCACTGCTGCGCGGCGGTGCCGTTGCAGGTGTAGACCTGGACCGGGTTGTAGTCGGCGGTGGAGGCCGAGCGGTCGTCCACGCACAGGCCGCCGTAACCGGTGATCTGGCCGGTCGCGGTGCCGCCGCCGGTACCGCCGCCCCGCCGCCGGAGCCGCTGGTCTCGTAGGCCGCGACATAGGCGACGCTCATGCTGGCGCCGGAGGTGGTGGCGCTGGTCGGCGAGGTGCAGCCGCACACGCCGTTGGGATAGCCGCCGCCCATGGCCAGGTCGAAGATGATGGAGAAGTTGTGGTCGACCGCCGCCTGCCAGGTCGAGGCGCCGATCTGGCTCTCACTGATCGTGTAGAACTGGTTGCCGTCGAGGTACCAGGTGATCGACTCGTCCGCGGTGTTGGTGCGGTTCACGATCGCCGTGTAGGTGTGGTAGCCGGTCTGGCATCCGGAACAGGCCTGCAGGCCACTGCCCTGGCCGTCGGTCTCGTTGCAGGGGCCGCCCGGGTCGGTGCCGCAGTGGAAGGTCCCGGAGTGCTCGGACAGCGCGTTGACGTCCTCGAGGATGTCGATCTCGCCGTTCTCCGGCCACTGGCCGGGGCCGAGCATCCAGAAGGCGGGCCAGTAACCGGTGCCGCTGGCGGGGTTGGGCTGCTCGATGGAGGCGGTGACCTCCAACTCGCCGCCGGCGGGCGCGCCCACGTTGGCGGTGGGCGTCTGGATCCGCCCCGAGGTCCAGTTGCCGCCGTTGTCGATCGCGGTGATGTCCAGGTGGCCGTGCCGTCGAGATGGACATTGCTGGTGAGTTGGTCATGGTCTCGATCTCGCCGGTGCCGAAGTTCGACCCGGGGCCGGTGTCGTAGATCCAGTTCGCCGAGTTGGGCGCACTGCCGCCGCACACTGAAGTCGTCGCTGAACACCGTCGACCATCCGGACGGGGCGCCGGGCACGGTACTGGCACCGGCGGGCCCGCCACGGTGAACACCGAGAGCATGGCGGCGATCGGCGCGAGTACACCGACGAACGCGATCCGCCGCAGCCGCCGACGCGGTCGCTGCGACGTCCCGCTCCGCGACTTCCTGCCCTGGAACTTCCTGCGCCCGGGCACGGCGCCGTCTTCCTCTGGCATCGCCTTGCTACCTCCGAACTGGATTCCTTGCGAATCGGGATTCCCTGACTGCCGCATTACCTGGTGGGACGGTTCTGGGAGCGCTCTCTGACGACGGAGGTCGACCCCCTCCGCCTCTCCCAGGGAGCCGCCGGCACGCGCAGGCACGCGGTGACCAGGCATGACCAGGCATGACCAAGGCCGGCGGTCGAACCACGCGGGCCTGCGACCCACTGGACACGAACCAGCCGCAGCCGGCCGCACTGGCTCGGACCGGCCCCGGAGTATGTGGTTCGGTTGACGCGCCGTCAAGACGCCGGAGCAAACCTTGGCGGTTGCATGCCATTTCATGCGATGCGATCACACCGGGGATCATGACGGCTGGCCAGAAGCCTTCCACGGCAGGTCGGGTATGCGGGTATCGGTGCAGCTCATGGCCGGTTCGGCGGCCGCGCCCGCGCCCCGCCGGGTGGGCGGCGGCGGGGTCTTGGCGGGAGAGCGGAACCGTGTCCGCTCCGTTGACATGCGCCGGAGCTGCCGTCACTCTGCTCAGAGAGAGCGCTCTCCATCGGCCTCGGCGGAAGGGCCGGGGCAGGCCCACCCGTACGTCGGCAGTCACCTGGCCGCGTCGACCCGGCGCCGCCCTCGTCCCCTCAGCCGCCCGGGTATCAGGCGTCAGGCGTCCGGCTCAGGACTCGTCGACCCGGGCGCAGCAGATACGTGTCCATGATCCAGCCCTTGCGTTCGCGGGCCTCGGCGCGCAGTTCCAGGATCTTCGGTCCGACCTCGGCGAGCCGCCCGGAGAGCAGCAGCTCGTCCTCCGTGCCGACATAGGCGCCCCAGTAGATGTCCACCTCCGCCTGGTCGGCCTCGGCGACCCCGGCGAAGGCAGTCCGCGCGTCCAGCATCACCGCGACGTCCTCGGGCAGTTCCGGCAGCCCCTCGGCCAGGCGGCGGCCGGTGGTGACGGTCACCGGTCGGCCGACCCGGTTCAGCCCGATCCGGTGCCTGGCCGCCAGCGCGGAGACGCTGCTGATGCCGGGGATCACCGCGTACTCGAACGGGACCCGGCCGCGGGCCAGCACGTCCTCCACGCTCGCGATGGTGCTGTCGTACAGACTGGGGTCGCCCCAGACCAGCAGCGCGCCGGTCTCGTCCGGGCCGAGGTCGTCCCGCAGGAAGTCCTCGAACAGGTCCGCACGGCGGGAGCGCCAGTCCTCGACCGACTCGGTGTAGGCCGGGCTGGTGCGGTCCCGCTCCGGGTCGGAGACCTCGACCACGCGGTGCCCCGGCCGGCCGTGCTCGGCCAGCATCTCCTGCCGCAGCCGGACCAGGTCCTGCTTCTCCTCGCCCTTGCCGATGACCAGGAAGGCGTCGGTCCGGCCGATGGCCTTGACCGCCTGGAGGGTGAGGTAGTCGGGGTCGCCCGCTCCGATGCCGATGACGAGGAGATTCTTCATGGCGCCGAGTCTGCCGCACCGGGACGCCGCGACTCCACCGGGGCGGGAACGGGTATGCGAGCGGGCCCTGCCATCCCCTCGGCAGCAGGGCCCGCGCCGTCGTGCCCTCGCGTGCCAGGGCCGCGGCACGCGAACTGATCACGACGGTGCCCGGCCAGCCTGGTACAGGTGGGTGGCCGCCGTATTGCAAAAATGCGACATGAAATGTGCGGCCCCAGCAGCGCGGCCCGGCCCCGCCGGCGAGCGAACCGGCGGCCGCGAGCCGGTCGACGCCGCACTCTGTCAGTGGCAGCGCCTAGGGTTTCCTTGACTGGCCCTCACCAGCTGCCAGCCGCAACCCAGTTGTCCGCCACCATCGCATCGGGGGCGCCCATGCCATCCTCCGCGCATCCGGCCGAGCCGTTCGCTCAGATCTCCGGCCGGGCGAGCCCGGCCCTGACCGGCTATGTCCTCGGCTACCAGGGCTTCCGCCTCGGACCCGGCTCCGAGCAGGACAGGCTGGTGGTGCCCGACGGCTCGATCAAGATCCTCTTTGGCTTCGGCGCCCGGTGCAGATCACCGACGCGGTCGACCCGCGGCGGTCGCTGACCGCGGTCTCGCTGGTCAGTCCGGTCGCGCTGACGGCCGTGGTGGGGCCCGCCGGCCTGGCGCACGGGCTGGTCGCCGTGCTGACCCCGATGGGCGCCTACCGGCTGTTCGGTGTGCCCATGGACGAATGGTCGGAGCTGGAGCTCGACCCCTCCGTCCTGTTCGGCCGGAGGTTCCCGCGGCTGCTGGAGCGCCTGGCCGAATGCACCGGCTGGCCGGCCCGGTTCCGGCTGCTGGACCAGGTGTTCACCCGGCGGATCCGCCGGGGCCCGGAGTGCGACCGCGAGGTCGTCTGGGCCTGGCGGGAGTTGCAGCGCAGCGGGGGGCGGATCCCGATCCAGCGGCTGGCCACGGCCACCGGCTGGAGCCGTCGGCATCTGGAGCGGAGGTTCCACGCACAGGTGGGCCGCTCCCCAAGGACATCGCCCAGGTGCGCCGGATCCAGCAGGCGCTGCGGCTCAAGGAGGCCGGGGTGCCGCTGGCGCACATCGCCAGCCGCTCGGGTTTTCACGACCAGCCGCACTTCACCCGGGCCTTCAAGGCGATGCTGGGGTTCACCCCGCTGCGGATGCCGCAGGACCGGATCGACTGGGGCCGAACACCCTGCTCGACCTGCTGCCGGAGCAGCCCGCCGAAGCGGCCGCGGACTGACCGCCGAGCGGCGCCCGGCCGGGCTGTTCGCGACACCCCGTGCGCAGCATCTGTCGCAAACGGCCCTCCAGCCAGTATGGTGGCGTCGAAGGCCCTGCCACATCCCCCGATGGCAGGGCCTTCACCTGTTCCGGGGCTTGCGCGTTCCGGGGCTTGCGCCGGGCACCGGTCCGCGGGACGGGGTTCCGGAGCGGACGGGATTCCGGAGCGTGGACAAGCCATTGCACACCACACAACAGATCATAGGATGATCAGGTGCGTGCCACTGGAGATTCCCCGAGTACCACGAGGCCCGCCTCGCGCCCGGGCGCGGAGCCAGGATCGCGCTACAAGTGGGTGGCACTGTCCAACACCACCCTGGGTGTCTTCATGGCCACCCTGGACGCGTCGATCGTGATCATCGCGATGCCCGCGATCTTCCGGGGCATCGGACTCGACCCGCTGGCCCCGGGGAACATCAGCTACCTGCTGTGGCTGATCATGGGATATCTACTGGTCACCGCCGTCCTGGTGGTCGCCCTCGGCCGCCTCGGCGACATCTACGGGCGGGTCCGGATCTACAACCTGGGCTTCGCGGTGTTCAGCGCCGCCTCGCTGGCACTCTCGCTCGACCCCTTCCGCGGGCCCGCCGGCGCGCTGTGGCTGATCGCCTTCCGGATCGTGCAGGCCCTGGGCGGCGCGATGCTGATGGCCAACTCCGCCGCCATCCTCACCGACGCCTTCCCCGCCGAGCAGCGCGGGACAGCCCTGGGCGTGAACCAGATCGCCGGGCTGGCCGGGCAGTTCCTCGGGCTGGTCGCCGGGGGTCTGCTGGCCACCGTCGACTGGCGCGCGGTGTTCTGGGTCAATGTCCCGATCGGGGTGGTCGGCACCATCTGGTCGTACCGCAGCCTGCGGGAGGTCGGCGCCACCCGCCGGGCCGGCATCGACTGGGCCGGGAACCTGACCTTCACCTGCGGGGCGCTGGCCCTGCTGGCCGGGATCACCTACGGGATCCAGCCCTACGGCGGCCATCCGACCGGCTGGACCAACCCCATGGTCCTGGCGCTGCTGGGCGGCGGCCTGGCGATGCTGGCCGTCTTCGCGATCGTGGAGAGCCGGATCGCCGAACCCATGTTCCACCTCGGGCTGTTCCGGATCCGGGCCTTCGCGGCGGGCAACGCCGCCGCGCTGCTCACCGCGATCGCACGCGGCGGGCTCCAGTTCATGCTGATCATCTGGCTCCAGGGGGTGTGGCTGCCGCTGCACGGCTACGCCTACACCGACACCCCGCTGTGGGCCGGCATCGCGCTGCTGCCGCTGACGGCCGGATTCCTGGTCTCCGGGCCGGTCAGCGGCTACCTGTCGGACCGCTTCGGCGCGCGGGCCTTCGCCACCGGCGGGCTGCTGCTGATGGCCGCCTCCTTTGTCGGACTGCTGATGCTGCCGGTCGACTTCGACTACCCGGTCTTCGCGGCGATCGTCTTCGCCAACGGCGTCGGGCAGGGGCTCTTCTCCGCGCCCAACACCTCGTCGATCATGGGCAGCGTGCCGCCGGAACGGCGCGGCGCGGCCTCGGGATGCGCTCCACCTTCCAGAACTCGGGATGTCGCTGTCCATCGGCATCTTCTTCTCGCTGATGGTCATCGGGCTGGCCGGCTCGCTGCCGCACACGCTCAGCAGCGGGCTCCAGGCCCAGGGCGTCCCGGCCGCCACCGCCGGGCAGGTCGCCACCCTGCCACCGGTGTCCACGCTGTTCGCCGCTTCCTCGGGCAGAACCCGGTGGGCCATCTGCTGGCGCCGTCCGGGGTGCTGGACAAGCTGCCCGCGCACAACGCCGCGACCCTCACCGGCACCCAGTTCTTCCCGCATCTGATCTCCGCGCCACTGCACCACGGGCTGTCCGTGGTGTTCCTGGCGGCGACCGTGATGGCGCTGATCGCGGCGACCGCCTCGGCGCTGCGCGGCGGCGACCACCAAGCGTCCGGCTGCCGCCGCAAAGGGCTGAGCGCGCTCGGGAGGCCTCAGTCGTGGCCCAGGGCCAGCGCCTCGGTCACCACCAGTTCCTCGATCCCGTGGAGCAGCGACTCCATGTCGGGTCGCGGCAGGTAGGAGGTGTCGGCGGTCATCGACAGCTCCAGCGAGCCGGGCGCGTGCTGGGCGTCCATGGCGAAGGTGGTGCCGGGGCGGGGCTCGCACTCCACCGGCCAGGTCAGCGTGGTCAGCGGCCGCGCCTGCTTCAGCGGTAGCTTGGACGGGTCGTTCTCCAGCGGGTAGTGCGGCACCAGGTCACGGATGTCATTGAAGATGCAACTGCGGTCGGCCGCGGCCCCCTCCGCCTCCAACTCCGCGATGTCGCGGTCCAGCAGCCGCTTGTCGTAGTAGGCGTTGCGGTAGGAGGACAGCGTCACCCCCTGGGCCCGGCGCGCCAACTCCGCGAACTCACCGGTGGCGTCCGGCAGATGGATCAGCCCCTCCTGGGCCACAGTGGTCACCGCGTGGGCCAGCTCCGGCCGGAACCGGTTGCTGACCACCACCTGGAACATCGCGTCGGGGGTACCGGTCAGCCGGGCCATGTTCACCGAGGCGGCCGCCAGCAGCACCGAGGAGGTGCTGACCCGGTGCCCGGCGGCCACCAGCTCCACCGCGCGCGCCAGCGCGGGTGAGTTGAGCACCGCGTTGGGGAAGATGTCGGCCGGCTCCTCGCGGCGGGTGGTGAAGATCCGGCGCGGGCCCTGGCGCAGCTTCCTGGCCCAGAACTGCCGGGCGTTGGCGTCCCGCCGCCGGCCCCGGTCCGAGGCCTGGAAGGCGGCCTCCGCCCGCGGTTGCAGCGCCGGATGGCGCTCCCGGAGCTGTTCCGGGGAGTCACCGGTGGCCAGCGCGAACAGGTCGGTCACCACCCGGGACAGGCCCCAGCCGTCGACGGCGGTATGGGACAGACAGAACCCCACAAAGGTCATCAGCCCCTCGGTGTGCACCACCGCCATCCGCATCGGCCACTCGGTCGCGCAGTCGAACGGCTTGCTGACCAGCTCTTCGAGCAGCGCCCGGCCGCGCGGCTCGGCCTGGTCGGCGTCGGCCTCCAGCAGATGGACCGGGATGCTGCCGGAGCCGTCCAGGATCTGCCGCAGGCCGCCGCTGTCGTCGGGCTCCAGCCTGGTGCGCAGCGACTCGTGCAACTCGACCAGCCGGCCCAGCGCGTCCAGCACCCGGGGCACCGGGACCCCGGGGCGCACCGGGAACCCGCTGGAGACGTTGTAGCGGTAGGCGTCGTCCCCGAGTTTCCGGATCGCGTCCCAGATGGCCAGTTGGCCCCAGGTGGCCGGTCCGGACCCCGAACTCCCGGACGAGAAGCCGACGTTCTGCATTCGACTCACACTCGCAATCACGGTCATCCATCGCGTCTCGCGTACCCTGCCGCAGACGTGAGTTCCGGCCGCACGGGTACTTGACTTATGGTCAGACGTTGCTTCCGGGAGCACCGCCCCAGAGCGCCCTGCGGATCCGGAAGGGCGCCACGCCCTCGACCGCGAGCGCCGCCCGGAACGAGCGGGACCACGGCAGGGCGCGGGCAGTGCGACATCCCGCACCGAACAGCTCAGCCCGCCGGCCGGGAGCCGCAGCGGACCGTCGTCGCCGACCGGCAGCCGCAGGCCTTCGGCCAGCCGTCCGCCGTAGACCTTGACGCAGGCCTCGCGGCGGCACCACAGCCGGGCGAACCGCGCCGAGCGGCCCAGGGCCGATGGCGCCGACGCCACCGACCGCGCATCCTGCTCGGGGAAGAAGCGGGCGGCGACCCGCGCCGCCACCCGTTCGTCCGGCAGCTGCTCCACATCCGCCCCCACCCGGCGGCCCACCGACAGCGCGAGCACCGCCAGTGCGCCGGAGGCCGAGTAGTTGAGGTGCAGCCTGCCCGATCTGCCTTCCGGGCCGACCGGTTCGGGCTTGCCGTGCGGACCCCGGCGCCAGACCAGTTCGGCGGGCGGCAGGCCCAGCCGCCGCGCCGCCAGCAGCCGGACCGCGCCGTGGACCACGGTGAAGCGGTCGCGGCGCACCGGATCGGCGGCCGCCGCACGCGCCCGCTCGCACTCCTCCTGATCGAGCAACCCGCGCAGGCGGGACCAGTTTGTGGCGGCTGGTCGGTCGGGATCACCCAGAACTCGACCTCCTGGACGGCCGTGCTCACCGGCCCGCCAGGGCCTGATCGGCCGCCGGGAGCGCGACCGGAGCACTCCCCGGATCAGCGGCCGGATGGAAGCCGGCCATTCCGAGCAGGCCGAGCACCGGATCGTAGTCGGCGACCAGTACCGGGCGGCCCTGGGAGCGCCACTGCGGCAGCCGCGCGGCCAGCTCCGACCAGACACCGGTGAGCGGCTGCCCGGCCGGTGCGTCCACCGACCGGGCGGCGGCCGCACCGGCCTGCGCGGTACCGGGCAGGCCCGCCCCGGCGACCAGCACCGCCTCCGCTCCGAGCACGGCCAGTTGCCCGGCGACCAGACCGGCCACCGACTCCGGCTGCACCGAGGTTGCTTGATGCACAGTCAGCTCAGGTGCCGACGACTCCTCACAGACCAGGGCCACGGCGACATGCCGATCCGGCACCCGTACCGGGACCGGCGGCGTGTAGTGCAACGACGCCTGCTCGGCCACCAGCACCACCGCCCGGCGACAGCCCCCGGTGCGCTGGTAGTCGCGGACTATCCGCAGCGCGGTGAAGGCCGCGGCCGGGCCCTGGTCGTTGACCGCGAAGGCCAGCGGCGACCCGGCGCAGAACCGGCTGAGGTGCACCGCGGTGGAGCGGCCGGGGCGGACATCGGGGATCGCCAGCGCGAGCACCAGCAGGTCCACCGGCTCGCCGTCCGGCAACGCCTCCGCCAGCAGCCCTCGGCCATCTCGCCGTAGGAGTGCCCGACGCCCTGCCGCAGCAGGTCCTCGCGCAGCGGCACACCGTACGGGCGGGCCAGATCGCCGAGAAAGACCCGCAGATCCGGATCGGTCGAGGTCTCCGACCTGCCGTCGAACACCTTGGCCAGCACCCGGCTGACCCGCACTCCGGCCCCGCCGTTCAGACCCGGACCGCCCGAGCCGCCCGGACCGGGTGTCGCGGCGCGGAGTACGGGTGCGGCGGGGTCCGTTCCGGGCACCGGTCAGTCCTCGGCGACGACATGCCCGGCGACGAAGTCGGCCAGGGCGGCCACCGAGGCCAGGTCGTCCTCGCCGATGTCCTCCACGTCGACCTGGATGTCCAGCGCCTCCTCCAGCTCCAGGATCAGCTCCAGCGTCCCGGCCGAGGTAAGGCCGAGGTCGTCGAAGAGACAGGCGTTCTCGGGTATCGCCGTGAGTTCCTTCTTCAGGACCCGGGGCAGGAGTTCGCCGATGCTGCGCAGGATCCGGCCGCGCAGTTCGGCCTCGGGTTCAACAGCGTTTTCTTCCACGGGTATCCGATCCCCTTGTGATGGCGCGGCTGACGGATTGCGGTACTTCCGGGCCCCGGCTCGGCGGCGAGCGGGTGCGCGGGCGGCCTGCTGCGCCCGGATGACGGACGGCAACGGCCTTGCTGGGTACCGGGTTTGTCGCATGACCTGAGGTCAGTTGCGCTCGGCCGGGTCAGTGTTCGACGACCATGGCCGAGAAGGTGGCCCCGATACCGGAGGCTGCGATCAGATAGCGGTCGCCCTGCCGGAGCAGACCGCGACTGAGGGCAGTGTGGAGATTGACGAAGGCGTCCGCTGCGAAACTGTGCCCGACCAACGGCACGTTGTCCAGCACCACCTTCGCCAGTGGCACTCCGAGCCGCTTGCACAGGCCGCGCCAGGAGACCTGGTTGACGTTGTGCGGCAGCACCAGTGCCAGGTCGGCCAGGTCGGTCCCGGCCTGTTCCAGCGCGGCCCCGATGGCCTCGGCCATCAGCACCGGGTACTCCCGCTGGTAGCGTTCCGGCCAGCTCCTGATCCTCGGCCAGCCGGCCGTCGAACTCGCCGCGGTGGCGCACCGCGTAGGACAGCACCCGGTTGCGTCCGCCGCCGGAGCGGACCAGGCAGGCCGCCGCCCCCTCCGCGAAGATGCCGGTCTCCGGCACCAGTTGGGCATCCCTGGTGAAGGTCTTCTCCCCGGCCAGGATCAGCGCCAGGGCATCCGGATCGGGCTCCCCGGCGAGCAGTCGGCCGGCCAGGTCGACCGCCAGCAGCCCGATCGCACAGCGTGGTGGGACACGGTGAAGGCGTTGGCGTGCTCCAGCCGGTAGCGGCCGAGCAGGTCGTGCAACGGGTTGAGCGGGTACGGCGCGGCCACCGGCATGCTGCGTGCGTGGATCACGAAGCGCACCTGCTGCTCGCGTCCGCGCAACTCGTCCAGCGCCTCGACGGCACCGGCGAGCAGATCGGTAAGGCTTCCTCCGGGGTCAAGAAGTACCTGGTCCAGACCGTGGAAGCGGCGGAAGAGCTGGATTTGACGCGGGGTCAGGCCGATCCGTTCGCCGACCGCCTCAATGGGAAAGGCGGTTTTGGGAAGGTGGACGGCCACTGCCTCCAGTGCGGTCACGCGGGTTAGTATTCACGCGCCCGCCGGGCCGCACAAGACGCATTTCGACGCGCCAGGCCACCGCAGCGGGCACCGCCCCCGTGCCGTCGAGCAGGTGGAGCCCTCCCCATGAACGATCACCCTCCTTCCGCCGCGCCGGTGCGCGCCGAGCTGCTGGCGCTGCTGGCCGAGGCTGCGGCCGCGCCGCCGGGCTGGTCCGGCCGGGTCACCGCCGACTCCCGGCTGGACGCCGACCTGCTGCTGGACGAGTGCGAACTCGGCGCCCTGGCGGCGTTGTTGCACGAGCACTTCGGCGAGCGGGCGGATCTGGCCCGGCTGCGCGCCGGACTCGACCTGGACGCCCTGGCCGCGCTCACCGTCGGCGATCTGGAGCGCGAACTGCTGCCGCCCGGCGGGCCCGCGCCCGACCGGCCCGGTCCCGGTCGGCCGACTGCCGGAGGGCCGCGATGAGCCGGTTCCTGCTGGTGGTGCCCCCGCTGGCCGGGCACATCCATCCGACCGTGGGCCTGGCCGGGGAACTCGCCGCCCGGGGCCATCAGGTGGCCTGGAGCGGCTCCGAGGCGGTGCTGCGGCCGCTGCTCGGCCCGGACGCGGAGGTACTGGCGACCGGCAGCCGGGTGTTCCGGGCCCAGAGCGGCCACGGCCTGGCGGCGCTGCGCACGCTCTGGGAGGGCTTTGTGGTGCCCTATGCCCGCTTCACCGCCAAGGCCCTGGACCGGGCCGTGCTCGACTACCGGCCGGATGTGGTGCTGGTGGACCAGCACACCCCCGCGGGCGCACTGGTCGCGCACCGGCACGGGCTGCACTGGGCCAGTCTGGCCCCGGGCGCGATGGAGCTCGGACGCCCCTACCGGGCCCTGCCGAAGGTCGAATCCTGGATGACCGACCAGCTCACCGCGCTGTGGCTGCGGGCCGGCCTGCCGCCGCGGCAGTACACCGATCCGCGCTTCTCCCCGGAGCTGCTGCTGGCGCTCACCGGCCGGGCGCTCACCGGACCCCAGTCCTTCCCGGAGCATTTCGCCCTGGTGGGGCCGGTACTGACGGCACGTCCGGCAGATCCCCTCTTCCCCTGGCGGGAGTTGGCGCCAGGACGGCGGCGGGTGCTGCTCAGCATGGGCACGCTGGCCGACGACGTCAGCGCGGACTTCCACGCCCGCGCGGTACGGGCGCTGGAACTGCTCGGCGGGGAGGTGCAGGCGGTCATCACCGCGCCGCCCGGCTCGCTGCCCCGGCTGCCGCCCGGCACAGTGGCCGTGGAGCGGGCCCCGGTACTGGAGCTGATGGCCCGCGGGCTGCTGGACGCGGTGGTCTGCCACGGCGGGATGAACACCGTGGGCGAGGCGCTCAGCCACGGGATCCCGCTGGTGGTCGCGCCCATCCGGCACGACCAGCCGTTTGTCGCGGCCCAGGTCACGGCGGCCGGAGCGGGCGTACGGGTGCCCTTTGCCCGGGTCTCGCCGGAGGGCCTGGCAGCGGCGCTGCGCACGGTGCTGGACGACCCGGCGTACCGGGCAGCGGCGGCCGCGACCGGCGCCGGGCTGCGCTCCGGCGGTGGTGCCCGCACCGCCGCGGACCGGCTGGAGCAGTTGGCCGGGATGCCCCCGAACGGTGGAAATCTATTGGTCTAGGCCATTGTTTCGGAGCCGTCGGAGACCCTAGGGTTGGCCCGCAGCACCGCCCTCCCTGGTGCCCACTGGCGCCCCATCCCCCTTCTCGGGAGCCCTGGTTGATCGAAACCGTGGGACTGCGCAAATCCTTCCAGTCCCGGAACCGCCGCGAGACCACCACCGTTGACGCCGTACGCGGCATCGACCTGTCCGTTCCCGCCGGAGAGATCTTCGGCTTTCTCGGCCCCAACGGGGCCGGGAAGACCACCACCCTGCGGATGCTCGCGACCCTGATCCGCCCCGACGGGGCGAGGCCCGGATCGCGGGCGCCGACCTGCGCACCGACCCCGCCGGGGTCCGCCGCCGGATCGGCTATGTGGCCCAGGGCGGGGGCACCACCGACGGCGTCAGCGCCCGCGAGGAACTGGTGCACCAGGCACGGCTGTTCGGCATCGGCAAGGCCGATGCCCAGCGGCACGCCGTGACCGCGCTGGCCGCCTTCGACCTGGGCGAGTACGCCGACCGGCTGTGCCGGACCTACTCCGGCGGCCAGCGCCGCCGGTGGACATCGCCCTGGGCGTGATCCACAGCCCCAAGGTGCTGTTCCTGGACGAACCCACGGTCGGGCTCGACCCGCCCAGCCGCACCCGCGTCTGGGAGGAGGTCCGCCGACTGCGTGACGAGGGCATGACGGTCTTTGTCACCACCCACTACCTCGACGAGGCCGACGCCCTGTGCGAGCGGATCGCCATCATCGACCACGGCGAGATCGTCGCCGAGGGCACACCGGACGGCCTCAAACGCGAGATCGCCGGCGACGTGCTGCTGGTCGGCCTGGAACCCTCGTACCCGGGCGGCGGGGACGGTGCCGAACAGGCCGCCAAGGCGCTGCGGGACGCCCCCTACCTGCACCGCCTGGAGCAGCAGGAGGGCGGCGGCCTGCGGCTCTACGTGGAGAACGGCGCGACCGCGATCCCGCAGGTGCTGCGCACCCTGGAGGGCTGCGGCGCCGCACCCACCACCGTGCAACTCCAGCGGCCCAGCCTGGACGACGTGTTCCTGGCGCGTACCGGCCGCTCGCTCCAGCAGTCCTGAACCCGCCCCGGGCCCGGCGCGCCGCCGCCGGCCCCGGGCAGCGGCATGCCCCGCCCCGGAACCGCACCCGCCCGGACCGGCCCGCCCGGACCGCACCCGCCCCGACCCACATCCGCCCGCCCGAACCGAGCCGAGGTACCGATGAAGCTCGCCCGCGACACCTGGCTGGTCTTCCAGAGACAGCTGCTGCTGATGGCCCGCACCCCGGTCTGGATCGCCGTGGGGATCATCCAACCCGTCTTCTACCTGCTGCTCTTCGCGCCGCTGCTGAAGTCGGCGCTGGCACCCATGGGCGCGAAGACCTATGCCGAGACCTACCAGATCTACGTCCCGGGCCTGTTGGCGGTGCTGGTCATCTTCGGCGGCCTGTTCACCGGCTTCAGCCTGCTGGGCGAGCTGCGGGCGGGCATCATCGAGCGCTCCCGGGTGACCCCGGTGAGCAGACTGGCACTGCTGCTCGGCCGGGCGCTGCGGGAGGTGGTGGCGCTACTGCTGCAAGCGGTCATCATCACCGTGCTGGCCCTGCCGTTCGGGCTCCGGGTACAGCCGGGCGACCTGGTGCTCGCCTATCTGCTGATGGCCCTGCTGGCGCTGATGACCTCCTCGGTCTCCTACGGCCTGGCGCTGCTGGTGCGCAACGACTCGGCGCTCGCGCCGGTGGTCAACACCGTGGCGCAGCCCATCGCGCTGCTCTCCGGGGTGCTGCTGCCGCTGGCTCTGGCCCCGGAGTGGCTGCGCTCGATCGCCCGCTGGAACCCCTTCTACTGGGCGGTGCAGGGCATGCGGGCGCTGTTCTCCGGTGACGGCGGCTCGTCGACCGTGGGAGAGCCTGGTGATCGTGGTGGTGCTGACCGTACTGGCCGTGGGCTGGTCGGCCCGGCTGTTCGCCGACCGGGTCCGCTGACGGATCCGCCGGCCGACAGCACGACGGCGGCAGGCCCCCGACCCGGTGCCACGGGTCGGGGGCCTGCCGCGCGGGCGCCGGGGCGCCGTCAGCGGTCGGCCTCGACATAGACGGTCTCGTCGGTGCGGAACGGGGTGTCCAGGTCTGCCACGTCGGCCCGGGCGCCGGTGCGGTAGGCGCAGTGCCGGACGTCCCCGGCCGCGAATCCGGCCCGGACCAGCACATGCCGCAGTTCGTCCAGGTCGTAGATCCACTGGTGTCCGTAGTAGCGGAAGATCTGGTTCACCAGGAACGCCTTGCGCTGCGGCATCGGCGGCCCGAAGCCGAGCATGCTCAGCCGCCGCCGGTGGCGGGCCAGGAAGCCGTCGTCGGCGGCGTAGCCGCGCAGGTAGCGGGCGAGGTCAGGGTGGTCAGCCGGAGTACGCCGCCGGGCCGCAGCACCCGGCGGGCCTCGGTCAGCCAGCCGACCGCGACCGGCATGGTCACATGCTCGATGAGGTGCTCGGCGTAGACCCAGTCGACGCTGGCGTCGGCGAAGGGCAGCGGTTCGGAGATGTCGAGCTGGGTGAAGCAGCGCTCGCCGTCGACCTGGTAGAGGGTGCCCGGCTCGGTGGCCTGCCCGGGGCCGCGCAACGGCGTGAAATCGGTGCCGAGGCCCTGCGGGTGCGCGGTCTTGAAGGCCGCGAACTCAAGGCCGGTCAGGCCCAGCGCCTCGAAGTCGGCGCGGTTGTGCGGCGGCGTTCCCAGGGGTTCGAGTTTCTCGCATACGGCGACTCGGGCACTGAACGTGTCGAGATGACGGGCGAGACCGTCAGGGTCGTCCCAGTCCCATCCCGGAAATGACACCGACTCCTTTGACATATACATGTCCCTTTCTGTATCCACGTGAGCGGTCAGTTTCCAAAGCCCCACCGGGTGACCGCGCTGCGATCGAAATCACGCAATCGCGGCCGCCCCGACAGCGTCATCGCGTCGTCCAATTCGGATCTCAACAACCCCAGGATGTGATCCACCCCGGCCTCCCCGGCGCGGGCCAGGCCCCAGAGCACCGGGCGCCGACCAGCACCGCCCGCGCGCCCAGGGCCAGCGCCACCGCGACGTCCGTTCCGTGCCGGACGCCCCCGTCCACCAGCACCGGAAAGTCCGCCGGGACGGCCGCCACCACCTCCGGCAGCACCGCCAGGGTCGGCGGGGCACCGTCGAGCTGACGACCCCGTGGTTGGAGACCACCACCGCCGCCGCGCCGTGCTCCACCGCGAGCCGGGCATCCTCGGCGGTGAGGATGCCCTTGAGCACCAGCGGCAGACTGGTGCGCTCCCGCAGCCAGGCCAGATCGCCCCAGCTCAGGGCCGGGTCGAACTGCTCGCGCGCGTGCGCCTCAATGCCGGAGACCCCCTCGGTCCGGCGACGGCCGGCGGCCATCAGCAGCGGATCCAGGTTCACCGCGCGCACGTCGTCGGGCACCGTGAAGCCGTTGCGGATGTCCCGCAGCCGCCGGCCCACCCGCGGCGCGTCCACGGTCAGCACCAGCGCCCGGTAGCCGGCCGCCTCGGCCCGCCCGACCAGCGACTCCAGCGCCTCACGCCGGCGCAGCCAGTAGAGCTGGAGCCACAGCGGCCCGGTGGCCGCGGCCGCGATCTCCTCCACCGTCCGGCTCGCGAACATGCCCGCCACCAGCAGCATTCCGGCCCGGCCCGCCGCCCGCGCGGTCGCGGTCTCGCCCTGCGGGTCGACCAGCCGGTGGTAGGCCATCGGCGCGACGCCGATCGGCGCAGCCAGCCGGTCCCCCAGCAGTTCCAGCGAGGGATCGCACCCGGCGACGTCCACCAGCACCCGCGGGCGCAGCGCGTACCGGCCGAACTGGGCGAGGTTGGCGGCAAGCGTGCGCTCGGCACCGCTCCGCCCTGGATGAAGTCCCATGATTCCGGTGGGAGCCGGCCCCGGGCTTCGCGTTCCACCTCGGCCGACGTGAGCGGACTCACGAACACACTCCTTCGTGGACGGGCCGCGCTCGGGCCAGTCCTGGATCGGCAGCGTAGAAGGTCTCGACCAGATTGGTATAGACCTTGATTTGACGTTTCGTCTGTGCCAGGGTCTGCATGCGGAATTGACCGCATTGAATTCGAACCGACGGCCATGATTTCCTCCCTGATGCGTGGAGTGGCGTTGACCGGTTTCCCCTTTGCCCCGCCCGCGAAGTACCGCGGAACTGGGTCGAACTCTTCCTCCTGGCGGGCCCCGACCAGGAGGAATGCGTCCAGTTCGGGAGCACGACGTACCGCGCCGGGCTGCGGGCCCTGGTGGCCGGGCAGCGCGAACGGCTGGCCGCCGCGGGCCTGGCCCACGGTGGCACCCTGGCCGTGCGGCTGCCGCCCTCGCTCGCATATGTCACCGCACTGCTGGCCGGCTGGCAGCTGGGCGCCCAGGTGATGCTGCTGGACCACCGGCTGACCGAACACGAAACCCGGTCCGCCCTGGCCCGGTTGGCACCACAGGTGCTGGTGCGGGCCGATCACGGGGCCGGCCGCGGACTGCGCGGCTTCACCGAGGTGGAGCCGCTGGTCGAGCCGCAGCCGGGCGGCCGACCGGCCACCACCGGCCACGCGCTGGTGCAACTGAGCTCCGGCTCCACCGGCCCGTCCAAGGTGATCGCCCGCTCCGCCGCCGACCTGCTCCGCGAACTCGACTGCTACCGGAGGCTCGTGGACTTCCCCGGGCCGGGCGAGCGAGTGGTGCTGCTGTCCTCCGTGGTGCATGTGCTCGGACTGGTCGGCGGCCTGCTCAACAGCCTGCACGCGAGGGTGCCGCTGACCGTCCCGGAGCGGATGACGGCAGCGGGGATCCTGGCGGCCGTGGCCGCCGGGGACCGGCCCACCACCGTCATCGGTGTGCCCTTCCACGCCGAACTGCTGGCCGGGGTCCAGTCACCGCCGCCACTGCCGAACCTGCGGCGGATGGTGGTGGCCGGGGAGTTGCTCCGCCCGGGCGTGGCCGGGGCGTTCACCGAACGCTACGGTGTGCCGCTGGGCACCATGTACGGGATGACCGAGACCGGAGTCATCGCCACCGATCTGACCGGATGTCACCATCCTTCGCTGGAACCGGTGTACGGGATGGAGTTGCGCGAGGACGAGGGCGAGCTGCACCTGCGCCGGCCCGACTCGCCCTATCTCGGCGGCACCGACCCGACTCGCTGGTCCGACGGCTGGCTGCACACCAGGGACGCGGGCCGGAGCGATCCCGCCACCGGGCGGGTGACCGTGCTCGGCCGCCGCGACTCGCAGGTCTCGATCGGCGGGCTCAAGGTGGACCTCACCGAGGTCGAGCAGACCCTGGCCGCGCTGCCGGAGGTCCGCGAGGCCGTGGTGGTGTTCGCCGACGGGGCCATCGAGGCATTCCTGGCCACCACGCCGGGCCGGACCGGACGAGGTCCACGACCAGGGTCGCCGTGCGACTCGCCGGATACAAGCGCCCACGCACCCTGTCCTTCCTGCCCGCGCTCCCCCGCACGCGACCGCAAGCTGCTGCGCGACCCGGCCGGGCTGCGCACCGCCGCCGCCACGGCCCGGGCCGCCACCGCCGCCCGCTGACGCCACCCGCACCCCTGCACCCCGCAACATCCGTGCTGCCCGCGCCACTTGCGCGCCGCCGCCGCAACGCAACCGATCCAGCCGACCGCCCTCAAGGAGCCGCCATGCAGGACCAGATCCGCGAGTTCGTCATCGCCACGCTTGTCGAGATGAACTACACGTCGCCGGGTCACCGGACACCGACCTCGGTCCGGCCGGTCTCGACCTCGAATCCCCTGGCCCTGGCCGACCTCTCGGTCCAGGTCGAGGACAAGTACGGGATCAAGTTCGACCTGGACGAGATGGAGACCACCGCGCTGATGACCCTGGACGAGTTCACCGCCGACGTGGCCGCCGGATCACCGCCGGCCAGGCCGCGCCCGCGGCAGCAACGCGTGAGCGGGCTGCCGCTCCCAGGCCGCGCCGAGGTCGTGGCCATGCTCGCCCGCTACGGCAACCGCCCGCCGGAGCAGGTGCACGAATCCCTGGATCACTCGAACTCACCTGGCTCATAGCCGAGTTCGAGCAGACCTACCAGATCGAACTGGACCTGGACGACGACCGCTGGACGCCGTGCGCACCGTGGAGGACGCCACCGAACTGTTGCGCGGGGCCGCCGACGCCGCCGGAGCCGGCCGACGATGACTGCCGACACCGCCACCGCCGCACGAACCGTGGGCAGCGGCAGCCCGTGGTCACCGGAATCGGGTGCTCTCGGCCTGCGGACACGGCCTGGACCCGCTGGCCGAGGCCGTCGCCCAGGGCCGCTCCGCGTTCGGCCCGGTCACCCGGTTCGACGTGACCGGGCGCCGCACCCGGCGGGCGGCCACGCTCCCGGGCGCGCCCCCGCTCGCCGAGGCCGTGCTCACCGCCGTCGACGACGCCTGCCGCCAGGCCGGAGCCCCCGCCGCCGCGGAGGCCGATGCCGGCGCGACGACACTGCTGCTCGCCCTGCACAGCGACCTGGACACCACCCGGGTCGCCGCGCTGATCGCCGAAGGCGCACAACGGCGGTGGGGCATCCCGGCGGTCACCCGTGTCTACACCGGTGCCTGCGTGGCGCGCCGGATCCGCCGTCGCCGACGCCGCCGCGCTGATCGCCTCCGCCGCAGCCGCCGGGTGGTGGTCGCGGCCGGACACCTGGTCGCGGCCGGGGTGTTCGCGGCCTTCGACGCCGGACGGGCGCTGGCCCGCGACGGCCGAGGTCCGGCCGTTCAGCGCCGGCGCACCGGCACCCTGCTCGGCGACGCCGCCGTAGCGGTGGTGCTGGAGGAGCGGGCGGGGCCGAGGCGCGCGGGCCGAGGTACTGGCCCGGATCGACGGCTGGGGCCGGGCGGGGGACGCCTACCACGTCTGCCGCCCGGTCCGGACGGCGCCCGGGCTGGCCCGGGCGATCGAGGCCGGCGGCCTCAGCCGCGGCGGCGTCGCACCGGACCAAGATCGGCTATGTCAACGCCAACGCCACCGGATCGCCGCTGGCGGACCAGGCCGAGGCCAACGCACTGCACCGGGTGTTCGGCGACCACACCGCACGGCTCCCGGTCAGCTCCACCAAGGGTGTCCACGGGCATGCGCTGGAGGCGTCCGCCCTGCTCGAACTCGTGGTCACCATCGCCGCACTGCGCACCGCGACCCTGCCCGTGAACGCCGGCTGGACCGGCCAGGACGAGGACTGCCGCCTCGACCTGGTGCTGGACCGGCCGCGCGCCACCCGACCCGGCCATGCCCTGACCCTCAACTCCGCCTTCGGTGGCGCCAACACCGCACTGCTGGTGGCGGCCTGATGCCTCCGCCCTCCACCCCGTCCACCCTGCGTCCGCTGGCCACCGGCCGGTGGCCCGAGTCGGCCGACGACGGACTGCCGCCGCTCGCCGGATTCACCGTCTCGACCTTCAATCCGCTGGTCGCCGAGGCGGCCGAACGCTGTCTGCGCTCCTACTACGGGCCCGCACCCGGGCCCGGTCCCACCCGGACGGCGCTGCTGCTGGCCAGCGGCAGCGGCGACCGGGTCACGGCCGCGGCGATCGAGTCCGCGGCCGTCGCCCGGCGGCGGTTCCCGCCGCTGCTGTTCTTCCAGTCCAACCCCAACGCGGTACTCGGCCATATCGCCGCACGCTGGCAGCTCACCGGCCCGGTGCTGGCCACCTGTCCGACGGTCCCGCCCGCCCGGGCGAGGTACCGCCGGACGCGCTGGAACAGGCGGCACTGCTGCTGGCCGACGGCGACGCCGACCAGGTCCTGCTGATCGCCGCGGAGCAGGCCGCACCGGACGACCGGAACCACCGGGACCACGCCGTCGCCCTGCTGCTCACCCAGCACTGAGCCGGCGGCCGGCGGCCCGGTCCGCCACATCGCACCGCGCACCGTGTACCGCCGGGCAGCTCCCGCACGCCTGCAATCCCGCACGCCCGCACGCCCACCTGCCGCCCCGGCACGGCCGCCACCATGGGAGGAATCCACCAACGTGAGCATCCGCAGCATCCGAGCGCTACTGGCGGACGATCCCCAGGTCGGCGCCGGAAACGTGCTGACCAGCAGAATCGCCCTGGGCATCAGCCTCGACGACCCCCTGCTGACCTTCGACACGGCCGTCGACGGCCGTCCCGCCTGGCAGCCCTTCACCCTGCGCGAGCTCGAGCAGGCCGTGCGCGCCAGGGCGGCCGCGCTGCACGCCCTGGGGGTGGGCCGCCGGGATCCGGTGGTGGTGTACACGACCACCGCGGCCGACAATGTGCTCGGCTTTCTGGCCCTGGCCCGGCTGGGGGCGATCCCGGCGCTGGTCAACCCCAATCTGGACGGCGAGCGCGCGGCGCGCTACATCCGTCGGCTCGGCGCCACCGGGGTCCTGGCCGACCCGGACCACCGTGCCGCACTCAGCGGGCACGACACCAGCACCCCGCTGCTGCCGGAGATCGGCACCCTCGGCGCCGGCGACCCGCAGGCGGCGCCGGAGCCGTACCGGCGCTGCGCGGACGACCCGGTGGCGATCACTCACTCCTCCGGCACCACCGGCATGCCCAAGGCCGTGCTCCACTCGCACCAGAGCCTGTACGCCGCGATCCGGCACCGGCTCACGCTGCCCCGGGCCCAGGGCTCGGAACGCCTGCTCAGTGCCCTGCCCTCGCCGCACGCGGCCACCCTGATCGCGGTCAATCTGGCGCTCAGCTCGCACGCGGAACTCGCGCTGCTGTCAGGCCAGTCGGCCGAGGCCGTGCTCGACGCCGCCGAGCACTGGCAACCGCACGGGGTGATGGGATTCGCGGCCACCTGGGCCGAACTGGCGGGCCATGATTTGACGAAGCGTCAACTAAACTCGGTGGCCCTGTGGTGGAACACCGGGACTGCGCCCACGAGGCACACATCCGGAGACTGGTGGCCACCGGCTCCCGGGTCGCGCTCACCCGCAATGTCCGTTCCCGGGTACCCGGTTCGCTGTTCGTGGACGGCCTCGGCTCCACCGAGATGGGCCACTCGCACTTCTTCATCACCCACGGCCCGGACACCGACCGCTACGGCCGCTGCGTGGGCCGCCCGCACACCTTCGTCGACTGCGCGGTGCTCGGCCCGGACGGCGAGCCGCTGGGCCCCGGCGAGGTCGGCGAACTCGGCACCCGCTCCCCCACCCTGGCCCTCGGCTACTGGAACGACTCGGTCACCACCTACCGCACCCGGGTCCGCGGCTACTTCCTCACCGGCGATCTGATGTACCGGGACGAGGAAGGCTTCTACTACCACGTCGACCGGGCCGTGGACTCGGTCGACCTGGGTGACGGGCAGCGGCTGTACACCGCGATGTCCGAGGAGCGGGTGCTCGCCTCCTGCCCGGAGGTGCTGGACTGCACCGTGGTCTCGGTCCGCGACGGCGACCGGGTGCTGACCGACGTGCTGCTGCGGCTGCACGCCGGGGCCGACCCCGGGGCCGACCTGACCGCGCAGGTCATCGCCGCACTGGACGCCCCCGCCGCCGCGACCGTACGGCAGGTGCTGGTGGTGTCCGAGGAGCAGATCCCGCTCGGCCCGACCGGGAAAGTCCGCAAAGTGCTGCTGCGGCAGCGCCACCTGGAAGGGATGACCGCCCGATGAACCGGACCGGCGAACCTCCGGCGCTGCCCCCGACGGCCGGGGAATCGGCCGTGATCACCGGGATCGGCCTGGTCACCCCGCTCGGCCGGAAACCGGACGAGTTCTGGGACGCACTGGTCGGCGGACGCGGCGGCATCACCGCCGTACCGCCGGGCCACCCGGCCCACGGCTGGCTGGAGGCCGCCGGGATCGCCCCGGCGGTCGACGGGCGGGAGGTCCTGCCACCGACCGAGATCCGCTGCGTGGACCGCTTTGTGCTGATGGCCCTGGCCGCGGCCGACGACGCCCTGGCCGACGCCGGCCTGGTGGTCGGCCGCGATGTCGACCCGCGCCGGATCGCGGTGGTACTGGCCACCGGCGGGGCGGACTGGAGACCTTCGAGCAGCAGTCGCACCGGCGCCTGGAACGCGGACGCCCCGGGGTCAGCCCCTATCTGCTGCCCGGCATGCTGTCCAATATGGCGACCGCCCGGGTGGCCATCAAATATGGCATCCGGGGCTTCAGTTCGGCCATCGTGACCGCCTGCGCCGCCGGGGCGCAGGCCGTGGCCGAGGCGCTGCGGCTGATCCGGGCCGGGGACGCGGACGTGGTGGTCTGCGGCGGCAGCGACGCCTCGCTGCATCCGACCATCGCCTCCGCCTTCACCAACGCCCGTGCGCTGGCCCATGGCTGGCCGACGCCGGAGCAGGCGAGCCGGCCCTTCGACCGGCGCCGCAACGGCTTTGTGCTCGGCGAGGGCAGCGCGGTGCTGGTGGTGGAGCGGGCCGCACTCGCGGATGCCCGCGGCGCGGCCGGCTATGCCGACCTCACCGGCTGGGGCGCCTCCACCGACGCGCACCACCCCACCATGCCGCGCCCGGACGGCGAGGGCGCGGCGGACGCCATGCGCTCCGCCCTGGCCGACGCCGGGCTCTCCCCGCCGATGTGGGCTATGTCAACGCACACGGCACCGGCACCAGGATCGGGGACGTGGCCGAGACCGCGGCCCTGCGCTCGGTGTTCGGCGCCGACCAGCCCGCGGTCAGCTCCACCAAGGGCGCGACCGGCCATCTGCTCGGTGCGTCCGGCGCGGTCGAGGCGGTGGTCTGCGCGCTGGCGGTGGCCCGGGCATGCTGCCGCCCACGCTCAATCTGGAGGACCCGGACCCGGCCTGCGCGTTGGACCATGTCCGGAGCCGGGCCAGGCCTGCCCCGATCCGCGCCGCCCTCTCCAACTCCTTTGCCTTCGGCGGCCACAACCTCAGCCTGATCTTCGGTCCGCCCACCACCCGTGCCATCAGAAACCAGTCCGGGGAGCTCCGTTGACCATCCAGGGCATCGCCCATATCGAGTACCACTGCGCGGACGCCGAACAGTCCGCGGCCGACCTGGTGGCCGGCTACGGATTCCGCCGCGACGCCCGACAGCCCGGCCGGAGCGGCCGGAGCGGCGGGGTCCGCAGCGTGGAGCTGAGCCAGGGCGGGATCCGGCTGCGGCTCAGCTCGGCCGCCGACCCCGGCCACCCGGTGGCGCGGTTCGTGGCGCGGCACGGCGACGGGGTCGCGGTGATCGCGCTGGGCTGCGCGGACCCGGGTGCGGCCGTGGAGCGCGCGGTGCGGCACGGGGCCCGGCAGACCGAGCCCGGGCTGGTGGCCGGCTTCGGCGACGTGGCGCTGCGCTTCGTCGCCGCCGAAGAGCCGCCGCCTGCCGCGAAGGAGTTGCTGGAGGCACTGGACCATGTGGCGATCTGCGTCCCAGCCGGGCAGCTGGCGCCCGCCGTGCGCTTCTGCGAGGCCGCGCTGGGCTTCCACCGGATCTTCGGCGAGTACATCGAGGTCGGCGCGCAGGCAATGGACTCCAGCGTGGTGCAGAGCGGCTCCGGGGCGGTCACCTTCACCCTGATCGAACCCGACACCGCGCGCCAGCCTGGCCAGATCGACTCCTTCCTCGACGCGCACGAGGGCACCGGCGTCCAGCACCTGGCCTTCCGCACCCCTGACATCGCCACCGCGGTGCGCACCTTCCGCAGCCGCGGCGTCGAGTTCCTGAGCACCCCGGCCACGTACTACCAGCAGTTGGAGCAACGGCTGGGCCGGACCGTGATCCCGGTGGCCACCCTGCGCGAACTGGACGTCCTGGTCGACCAGGACCACGGGGGGCAGCTGTTCCAGATCTTCACCCGCTCGGTGCACGCCCGGCGTACCTTCTTCCTGGAACTGATAGAGCGTCAGGGGGCGGGCACCTTCGGCACAGCCAACATCAAGGCCCTGTACGAGGCGGTCGAGCGGCAGAGCGCCACCAGCTCCGCCGGCCGCTGAGCCAGCCCCGCCGCCCCGCGCACCAGACCGCCCGACTGCCTGAGCGCCCGACCGCCCGACCGCCCGACCGCCCGACCGAAGGGACGGACCACCGATGCCCACCCTGACCGAGTTCCGACTGAGCGACGCCGAGCGTGCGCTGCTGCCCACCGACGAGGAGGTCGCGGGCTACGCCGAGCACGGCTGGTACCTCTCCCGGCGGCTGTTCACCGACGAGGAGCTGGACACCCTCCAGGCCGCCACCGAGGTCTACTACGCGCGGGCAGGACCGCGAACTCCCGGTCCGCCCGCCGAACCTGGCCCACTGGGAGCCCGCCCACGGCCCCATCCAGCGGCACAACGACTATGTGCACTACGAGAGCGACGCCATCGGCGCGATCCTGCGCAAGCCGCTGCTGGGCGCGGTGGCCGCGCGGCTGGCCGCGGCCGAGGAGATCCGGGTGTTCCAGGCCACCCTGATCTACAAGCCGCCGGTGCCGGACGAGTCCAGCAATCTGGTGCCCTGGCACTTCGACCGGCACTACTGGCAGACCTGCACCTCCGACCGGATGCTCACCGCCTTCATCCCCTTCCACGACTGCGGGCCGGAGATGGGCACCATCACCATGGTCGACGGCAGCCACCGCTGGCGGGAACTGCCCGCCGAGGAGGACTCCAGCCGCCACTTCGCCCGGCGCGACCCCGGCGAGCTGGAGCGGCTGGAGGAGAACGCCCGGTACAACGGGCAGCAGGTGCGCAAGGTCCCGATGGAGATCCCACGCGGCCATGTCAGCTTCCACCACTGCCGCACCTACCACGGCAGCGGCGCCAACCTCTCGACCGCGCCGCGCCGCGCGGTCTCGCTGCACCTCCAGGACGGCGGCAACGGCTACCGCGAGTATCTGCGGGCGGACGGCGGCGAGGTTGTCTACAACCACGACGTGCTGGTCCGGCGCACCCGCAGGGCCGACCCGACTACGCCGACCCCGAGTTCTGCCCGACCGTCTGGTCCGGTGCGGTGTGACCGAACCACAATTGACGACCTATCAACTTCCCTCCCTGGAAGCCTCGGCGCTACCGGATGCTCCGGCTGATCCGGGGGTTCGAGCGGCTCGCCCTGTCGCTGGTGAAGTCGGGGGCGATCGTCGGCGGCACCCATCCCTGCATCGGGCAGGAGGCGGTCGCGGTCGGCGTCTGCGCCGCGCTGCGCCCGCGGGACCGGATCACCAGTACCCACCGGGGGCACGGGCACGTCCTCGCCAAGGGCGCCGACCCGCGCCGACTGCTCGCCGAACTCACCGGCAGGGAAGGCGGGTTGAACCAGGGCCGGGGCGGTTCCATGCACGCCGCCGACCTCTCGCTGGGGATCCTGGGCGCCAACGGCATCGTCGGCGCGGGCGCGCCGATCGCGGTCGGCTCGGCCTGGGCCGCCCAACAGGCCGGTGAGGACCGGGTAGTGGCCGCCTTCTTCGGCGACGGCGCGCTCAACCAGGGCGTGCTGCTCGAATCGCTGAACCTGGCCGCGATGTGGCGGCTGCCGGTGGTGTTCGTCTGCGAGGACAACGGCTACGCGACCACCCTGCCGGCCTCGACGGCGGTGGCCGGCAGCGCGCTCGGCCGGGCCGCCGCCTTCGGATCCCGGCGGCCGAGGTGGACGGGATGGACACCGAGGCGGTGTTCGGCTCGGCCGCCGAGGCGGTCTCCCGGGCCCGCGACGGGCAGGGTCCGGCCTTCCTCCGCTGCCGTACCTACCGGTTCGAGGGACACCACACCATGGAGCGCTGGTCGAAGGCGCGCTACCGCTCCGCCGAGGAGGTGGAGTCCTGGGTCGCCCGCGATCCGCTGCCGCGGGCCGCTGCCGGCCTCGCCCCGGAGCAGCTGGCGCGGGCCGACCGGCAGGTGGCCGAACTGCTGGCCGAGGCCGAGCAGTTCGCCCTGTCCTCGGCTCCTCCGGACCCGGCCGGGGCCTGCGACCACCTGTACGCGGACGGGCTGCGCCCGAGGGCCGGGGCAGCGCCATGAGCAAACTCTCCTACACCAAGGCGCTGAACCGGGCGCTGGCGGACGCCCTGGCCGAGGACCCGTCGGTCTGCGTCTTCGGCGAGGACATCGGCGCGGGCCTGGCCGGTCCGACGCTGGGCCTGCAACAGCGTTTCGGCCGGCAGCGGGTGGTGGACACGCCGCTGTCCGAGCAGGCGTTCACCGGGATGGCGATCGGCGCGGCGCTCGAAGGGCGGCGGCCGGTGATCGAGTTCCAGATCCCGGCGCTGCTGTTCCTGGTCTTCGAGCAACTGGTGAACCAGGCCCACAAGTTCTCGCTGATGTCCGGCGGTCAGGGCAGCGTCCCGCTGACCTGTCTGATCCCCGGCTCCGGCTCCCGGGACGGCTGGGCGGGACAGCACTCCGACCATCCGTACAGTCTGTTCGCGCACTCCGGGGTGAAGACCCTGGTGCCGGCCACCCCTTCGGACGCCTACGGTCTGCTGGCCTCGGCGATCCGTGACCCGGATCCGACCGTGCTGTTCGCACCGGCCGCCGCCCTGGGCGTGCGCGAGGACGTCACCTGGCAACTGGCTCCGGTGCCGATCGGCTCCGCCCGGTGCACCGGGCCGGAACCGATGTCACCGTGGTCGCCGTGGGCCATCTGGTCCACGACGCGCTCGCGGTGGCGCAGGAACTGGCCGGGGAGGTCTCGGTGGAGGTCTTCGACCCGCGCACGCTCTACCCGTTCGACTGGGCAGCGCTGGCGGCGTCGCTGGAGCGCACAGGACGGCTGGTGGTGATCGACGACTCCAACCGCAGCTGCGGGATCGGCGCCGAGGTGCTGGCCACCGCGGCCGAGGAGATGCGGCTGATCGCCCCGCCGCGCCGGATCACCCGCCCGGACGGCGCGGTGCTTCCGTTCGCCCCGGAGCTGGACCGCAGCCTCCAGCCGACCGCGAACAGCTCCGCACCGCCATCCGCGCCGTCCTCAAGTGAGCGACACAGAACGACAGTGATGACAAATCAGACAAAAAGGTGGTCCCGCGCCCGACGGATCGCTCCGCCGGGCGCCGGGACCACCGGCCGGTCACAGGGGGTTGTTACCGGAAGGAGAGCAGGTAGTTCTCGTCGGGCGTGCCCACGCCGGTGGCGTCGTCGTAGCCCTTGGTCGCGGCCAGACCGTAGTCACGGCCGAAGGCGACCAGCCGGACCCGCAGGCTGCCGCTGATGACGCCGAAGTCGGCGACCGCGTTCAGCGGCTGCTGGCCCTTGCCCAGGGTGTTGTTGACCACGTCGTGGAAGTCGGCGCTGCCGTACCGCTCGTAGATCGAGGGTTGGCGAAGCCGATCGAACGACCGTGGCGGGCCTGGATCGCGTCGGCCTGGATGCCGGAGAACTCCGGCGCCGAGACGCTGGTGCCGCCGTAGCCGCCCTCGCTGTACGGGTTGCCGTCGGACATGCCGACCAGCACCGAGGTGTACAGGTCGCCGTTCATGGCGACGTCGGGGGTGACCCGCTGCGCGGTCTTGCTGGCCGCGCCGGTCATCAGGGTGTGCGCCAGCTTGCTGGGCACAACCGGGCCCTGGTACCACGGCTGGGCGAAGTCCTGGCTGGTGCCACCGCCGCCGCCGGAGTAGAAGGCGCCGGGCAGCGGCGTCCAGGACTTGCCGTTGGCGCTGAGCACCGAGCGCTGGGTGCCCATGTCGGTCTCGAAGCCGTAGCTGCCGCTGGCGTCCTTGATGCCGAGGGCGGTGCCGCCGACGTTGGTGACCCAGGAGTCCGAGGCCGGGAAGCTGGTCTGCGCCTCGGTGGTTGTTGTCGCAGTTGGAGCCGGTGGCCGCGGCGGCCGGGGAGTTGTTGCCGCAGTCGCCCGCCGAGAAGTCGAAGCCGACGCCCTCGGCCGCGCCCTGCTCGAAGATCTGCTCGTAGGCCGCGATGGTGGTCAGGCTCTCGTCACCGGAGGTGGTGTGCATCAGCCCGGACCAGGAGCTGGAGACGACGTCGGCCAGGTGCTTGTCCACGATGGTGCTGAGCGCGGCCATCAGGTCCTGGTCGGAGCAGGAGTTGGCGCCGACGTAGACGACGTTGGCGTCCGGGGCCAGCCCGTGCACCATCTCGACGTCCAGCGACTCCTCGCCGGCCCAGCCGGCCGGGCCGCCGCCGCAGCCGTCGTTGGCACCGGTCTGGGTCCACAGCTTCGGGGTGATCACCTCGGAGTACTGGCCCTTGCGGAAGGCCTTGTCACCGTGGTTGACCGCGAAGCGGTTGGCGTCGGCCAGCATGGTGGAGGAGCCGTAGGCGTCCACGATGGCGACCGTCGCGCCCTTGCCGGTCAGGCCCGAGGCGGTGACGCCGTAGGCCTTGCGCAGCTGCGACGGGGCGAGCGAGCACTGGTCGAAGGTGGTGTTCGCGGTGTAGCCGCGGGGCGCACCACTGACCTGCTTCTGACCCCAGTAGGCGGAGCAGGTGGAGACCGTGGGCAGACCGGCCGGCTTCGGCGCGGGCTTCGGCTTCGGCTTGGACTTGTCGGCCGTCTCGGAGACGGCGGACTGGGCCGGGTCGATCGGCTCGGCCTGGGCACGCATGGTGGGCGCGACGTCGTTGAGGCCGACCACCCCGAGGATGGCGGAGGCCACCGTCGCGGGGACCACCGCGGTGCTGTCGGGGCCCGCAGCAGCTTGCCCTGCACGGAGTACTCGTGCAGGCGGGTGCCGAAGGCGCGGTCGATGTCGGCGGCGTTGCCGTGCACGTCGAGGTAGTGCTCGTTGGTGCCGACGATGCTCAGGCCGGCGCCGGTCGCCAGGTGCGGACCGCGGCGACCTGCGCCGAGGTGGGACCGAAGGCCTGCAGGGCCTGGGCCGGGCTGAGGAACCGGTCGTAGGCGGCGTTGCCGGGCGAGGAGACGGCCCGGGCGTACGCGGCCAGCCCGGCCGGGTTGCGGCCGGCCAGGTAGACGCGGGCGGTCAGCTGCTGGCCCGAGGGCGTCGCACCCTTGTCGGCGCTGGGCGCGGCCCAGTCCGGGTGGGTCCCGGCGAGGGCCCGCATGGCCGGAGCCGGGGCGGACGCCTGCGAGGGCGCGGCCATGGCCACGGTCCCGGCGGCCGCCATGGCCAGGGAGACGGAGACGGCCGCTATTCGGCGGCGGCGACCGCTGGAGGGCAGGATGTCAGAAATGACGACTCCAGGAGTGAGTGCACTGAGAGGGACAGCTGGGGGGCGACGACCGCATGGAAAAGCAGTTCGAAACAACCCTGGGTGGATGTGTACACGCGCCGGGAATATCAGCGCAAGGGTTTTCTGAGAATTCGCTTGCCGTTGCCTGAAAAACGCGTCGCAGGCATGGCGGGCACAGCCCGCCCGCTGTACAAGAGAACTGTCTCTGGGCCAACCATCGCTGGTAGCAGGAACTTTGGGACATCGGTAGCCATCCGGGCGGATCGCTTCCCCCAACCAGTGGGCCAACCCCCCGCCTACTGGGGGTTCTCCCCGACGCTGCCACCCTCAGGATGGGGGCACTCGGGCGGACGGCCCCGGGAAAGACGGGGATATTCCCGGCGGCTGCGCGCGACGGCAGGCGGAAGCCTTTCCGGCGGAGCCTCCGCCCTTTTCGGTGGAGCTCTCCGTTAAATCGGGCGATTCGTTCCCGGAAGTCCTCGCGATGGCGCCGCGGAAATGCCCCGGGAAACGTCGGGCGGCGGGGAGCCGACGGACCGGGAATCCCCGGGCACCGGCGTCCCCCACGCATAGACTCACAGGTATGACCCGACGCATCGCCACCAACACCGCTGTCGACCGCGAAGCCATGCTTGAGTTCGTCGGCTCCCGGCATCGCGGCCTGCTGATCACCGCCCGGGCCGACGGCTCGCCGCAGGCCTCGCCGGTCTCCTGCGGAGCGGACAGCTCGGGCCGGATCGTGGTCTCCACCTACCCCGAGCGGGCCAAGGCGCGCAATGCCCGGCGGGACCCCCGGGTGAGCATCGTGATCCTCTCCGACGACTTCGACGGCCCCTGGGTCCAGGTGGACGGCTCGACCGAGGTGATCGACGCGAGCGAGGACGTCGAACCGCTGGTCGAGTACTACCGCTGCATCGCCGGTGAGCACCCGACTGGGACGAGTACCGCGCCGCGATGCTCAAGCAGGGCAAGTCGCTGCTGCGGATCACCCCGAGCGCTGGGGCCCGATCGCCACGGCGGCTTCCCGCCCGCCCGGCCGAGGACTGACCGGCGCCCGCGGCGCACAGCTGCTCCCCAGGGTGGACACCGGACGGCCAACCTCCACCCGGGAGCGACGTGGCGTACGAACCGTCTGGCCTATGGTTCTCAAGTGACTAGGAACCCGCGGTGAGCGCGGCGATGCTGGCAGTGAACCCGACGAGCGGTTCGTCCCTGCTCTCGGCCTTCGGCGCGCTGGCCGTGCTGGTGGTGACCTTCGCGAAGCGGGCCTGCTGGTGATCGGCTTCCTGCTGCCGGCGACACCCTGCTCTTCCCGGCCGGGTGTTCTGCGCCGCGCCGGTGGGCAACGGTCCGCATCTGACACTGTGGCAGGTGCTGCTGTGTGCCGCGGTGGGCTCGATCGCGGGCACCCAGTTCAGTTACCTCCTGGGCCGCCGCGGCGGACAGGTGGCGCTGTCCCGGATCAGCAACCGGCGGCTGAAGAGCGTGGTGGTCCGCGGGGAGGAGTTCCTGTCCCGCTACGGCCACCGCAAGGCCATCCTGATCGGACGCTTCGTGCCCATGGTGCGCAGTGTGCTGGGCCCGGTCGCCGGGATGCTGGACGTCCCCCCGGCGACCTTCACGCTCTGGCAGGTCATCGGCGGCCTGGCCTGGACGCAGAGCCTGGTGCTGCTCGGTTACTGGCTGGGCGCGGCGGTGCCGGGGGTGGAGAACTACCTGCTGCCGCTGGTGGCCCTGGTGGTGGCGCTGTCGCTGGTGCCGGTACTGATCCAGCGCCGCCACCGGACCACCCCGCTCCCCCCGTCCGAGGACAACCGGACCTCACCCACCCCGGCGCCACAGCAGCCTTCACCGACCGGTACCGAGCCGAGGGCCGGGGCGACGACGAAGAGCGCCGCCCCGGCGGGAGCACCCCCAGCGGCCTGGGCCGTCGCCGCGACCGCCACAGCCGCTGAGGCCGGGGCCGCCGAGCCAGGGGCCGCCGAGGCTCAGCCCACTGGGGCTCAGCCCGCGCCCTCCAGCACGCTGCCGACCAGTGCCTTCGCCTCCTGCTGGACCCGGGCCAGGTGCTCCGGCCCGAGGAAGCTCTCCGCGTAGATCTTGTAGACGTCCTCGGTCCCGGACGGACGCGCGCGAACCAGGCGTTCCCGGTGCAGACCTTGAGCCGCCGATCGCCGCGTCATTGCCCGGCGCCCGGGTGAGCACCGCGGTGATCCGCTCCCCCGCCAGTTCCCCGGCCGGGACCTGCTCCGGGGAGAGCGCCGCGAGCACCGCCTTCTGCTCCCGGTCCGCGGGCGCGTCGACCCGGGCGTACGCGGGCGCGCCGAAGCGCTCGGTCAGCGCGGTGTAGTGCTCGAGGGGCTGCGCCCGGTCACCGCGGTGATCTCGGAGGCGAGCAGGGCCAGCAGCATGCCGTCCTTGTCGGTGGTCCAGACCCCGCCGTCCCGGCGCAGGAACGAGGCACCGGCGGACTCCTCGCCGCCGAAGGCCAGACCACCGGTCAGCAGCCCGTCGACGAACCATTTGAAACCGACCGGGACTTCCACCAGCTCCCGGCCGAGGTCGGCGGCGACCCGGTCGATCATCGACGAGGAGACCAGGGTCTTGCCCACCCCGGCCGTCGCCGGCCAGTCCGGACGGTTGCGGTAGAGGTAGGAGATGGCGACGGCGAGGTAGTGGTTGGGGTTCATCAGCCCGGCGTCCGGGGTGACGATGCCGTGCCGGTCGGCGTCGGCGTCGTTGCCGGTGGCGATCCGGTACTCGGAGCGCCGGTCGATCAGCGAGGCCATGGCGTACGGCGAGGAGCAGTCCATCCGGATCTTCCCGTCCCAGTCCAGCGTCATGAAGCGCCAGGTCGGGTCGGTCTGCGGATTGACCACGGTCAGGTCGAGCCGGTGCTGCTCGGCGATCCGGCCCCAGTAGTCGACGGAGGCGCCGCCGAGCGGGTCCGCGCCGATGCGCACCCCGGCGGTCCGGACGGCGTCCAGGTCCAGCGCGTTCGGCAGGTCGGTGACATAGCTGCCGAGGAAGTCGTACCGGCCGGTGGTACCGGCCGCCAGGGCGCGCGCATAGGGGATCCGCCTGACCTCGGCCATCCCCTTCTCGATCAGCTCGTTTGCGCGGTCCTGGATCCAGCCGGTGGCCGCCGAGTCGGCCGGACCGCCGTGCGGGGGGTTGTACTTGAAGCCGCCGTCGCCGGGCGGATTGTGCGAGGGGGTGACCACGATGCCGTCGGCCAGGCCCGGCGTACCGGGGCGCGGCCGCGGTTGTGGCCGAGGATCGCGTGCGAGATCACGGGGGTGGGGGTGAAGCCGTCCTCGGCGTCGATCAGCACGGTCACGCCGTTGGCCGCCAGCACCTCCAGCGCGGTGACCCGTGCTGGCTCCGAGAGCGCATGGGTGTCCACGCCGAGGAACAGCGGACCGGTGGTGCCCTGCCGGGCACGGTAGTCGCAGATCGCCTGCGTGGTGGCGGCGATATGGGCCTCGTTGAAGGCGGTCGCGAACGAGGATCCGCGATGGCCCGAGGTGCCGAAGGCGACCCGCTGCGCCGGGTCCGCCAGGTCCGGGGTGAGGGCGTAATAAGCCGTCACCAGCTTTGGTACATCTACGAGATCACTCGGCTGCGCCGGTTCTCCGGCCCGCTCGTGCACCATGTGTCGCTCCTTCCGGCCCACTTGGCCCCCATGCTAGGGCCTGTGCCCGCGGCATCGGCCCCGTCGTGGGGAGCGGCGGGGCCGACTGACCTCCCGGTACGCCCGTTCGGCGCAAACATGTACAGCAGAGGCATTTATGATGAAGCGTCAGGGTATGGCACACGGCCCGCCCGGGCCGGGACGCACGTGGCCCCGGCCGCGCATGCGCGGCCGGGGCCCGTGGTGGGGGTATTCAGTTGTGGGGGTTGTTCAGCTGCCGGGTGCCCGGGCGTGGGGAGCCCGGGCTTGATGGAATGTCAGCCGGTGAAGGCGGTCAGGCCGTTCGGGGTGCCGAGACCGGTCGGGCCGTCGTAGCCGACCTCCGCGGTGCACAGGTACGCCGGGGAGCAGCTCGCGGTCGAGCCGGTGGTGACGTCGTTCAGCGAGGAGGTGTGCGCGTACAGGCCCTGCGCCGGGTAGTTGACGGTGGGGTGCCGGCGTCCGCGTAGACGGACGCGATGAGCGGCGAGGCGACGCTGGTGCCGCCGAAGACCTCCCAGCCCGGGTCGCCGCCGTAGGTGTCGTAGACCGCGACACCGGTGGCCGGGTCGGCCACCGCGGAGACGTCCGCGACCGTGCGCTTGGAGCAGCCGGTGTCCTTCTGCCAGCTCGGCTTCGGGTCGTAGGCCGAGCAGCCGGAGCCGGTGCCCTCGGTGGAGGAGGTGCTCCAGACCGACTCGGTCCAGCCGCGGGAGTTGGACGCGGTGGAGAGCGAGGTGCCGCCGACGGCGGTCACGTACTGCGAGGCCGCCGGGTACTCGACGCCGTAGCCGCTGTCACCCGCGCTGGCGGTGATGGCGACACCCGGGTGGTTGTAGTACTCGCTGTCGTAGGTCGTGTCGGCGCTGGCCTCGGAGCCGCCGTAGCTGTTGGAGACGAACTTCGCGCCCAGCTTGACCGCCTCGTTGACGGCGGTGCCCAGGTTCGCGGTGGTCGCCGACTTGGCCTCGACCAGGATGACGTGGGCGTTGGGGGCGATCGCGGAGACCATGTCCAGGTCCAGCGACTCCTCCTCGGCCCAGCCCGCGTTGGCGCTGGGGAGGGTGCTGCTGCCGGTCTGGCTGACCTGCTTGAAGCAGCCGCTGGCCGCGGTGCAGGCGGGCAGCCCGAACTGGCTGCGGTACGTCGCCATGTTGGCGGCCGCGTTGGGGTCGTTGTAGGCGTCGACGATCGCCACGGTCTGGCCTGCGCCGCCGTTGGCGGGCAGGTTGTAGGCGCTGAGCAGGCTGCTGGGACCGTAGCCGGAGGGGGTGGCGGCGGGCGGTCACACCGAGGGCGTGCACGTGCTCGGTGTGTTGGTGACGCGCAGGGCGTTGCAGGCCATCTCACCCGCGGTGCGGACGACGGCGCAGGAGCGCACCCAGGAGGCACCGTTGTGGGCGGCCGGGGTGGCCGCGCCGGCGGGACGGCCGCGAGCAGGCCGCCGATGGCCAGGGTGGCGGTGCCGAGCAGGGGAAGCGCTATCCGGCGGGCGGAAGCGGATTTCGAGTCGGTACGCAACGTACTGCCTCCAGAAATTGTGGGGGTGAGCGAGGGACGCCGCGCGAGCGAGGTGGCGCCTGCGAGGAGCCGCACGCCTGTACTACCGCTGCCTCCCCGGTCCGGGGTGGCAGCTTGGCGAGGACTCTAGTGAGTTGACTGCCACTCGACAAGAGTTCTGCAGAAAGCCTCTCAACTGCCTCTTAGCAGCCAGCTGTCAACGGTCTGTTAACCATTTGCTTCCTTCATGTACCGAGACCGGAGAAATCGGATCGTCCGATCATCAGCAGTCGACGGTGGTGACGAAGCCGCCCGCGGGCCGGGCTGAGCCAGACGCGCGAACCTCGGACCCGGCACCGGCGTGGCGGTCGGGCCGAGCTTCCGGCCGCAGGTCGGCGCGGCGATGATGGCGCAATGCGACTCGACCACGTCTCCTACGCGGTGGCACGGGACAGCTTCGTCTCCACCGTCCAATGGCTCGGCTCCGCGCTGGGCGCGTCCTTCACCGACGGCGGGGTGCACCCCCGCTTCGGCACGCGCAACTTCGTCCTGCCGCTGGCCGGCGGCACCTATGTGGAGGTGGTGACCACGCTGGACCACCCGGCCGCCGACCGCGCGCTCTTCGGCCGCGCCGTCGCCGAGCGGGCGGCGCAGGGCGGCGGCTGGCTCGGCTGGGTGGTGGGCGTGGACGATATCGCGCCAATCGAAGCCCGGCTCGGCCGTACCGCCGACGAGGGCCACCGGGTCCGCCCGGACGGATTCGATCTGCGCTGGAAGCAGATCGGCGTGCGCGAGCTGATCGAGGACCCGCAACTCCCCTACTTCCTCCAGTGGTTGGTGGAACCGGAGGAGATCCCCTCGGCCGCGCCGCGGACCGCGACCAGCATCCAGGGGCTGTCCATCGCCGGAGAGCCCGGGGCGGTGCTGGAGTTCCTGGGCCAGCCCGCCGAGCATCCGCTGGAGCAGACCGAGGTGACCTGGGTGGAGGCCGAGGCCGAGGACACCGGGCTGATGGCCGTCGAGTTCGCCACCGCGCACGGCCCGGTGACCATCTGACGGCTTCACGAACCGAGCGAGCCGCGCGAACCGGGCCAACCGGGCGAACCGGGCACCCCGGCCGGATCAGCGCGGGCCCGCCGCCGGGGTCCGCTGGTGTCCGAAGCGCAGTCCCGCCCAGGGCAGCTCATGCACCCGGGCGTCGACCCGGCGCCGCCCCGGATCCCGCGGCGGGGCGTCCGTGATCAGCGGGGGCTTCTCCCCCACCAGCTCCATCCACCGCAGCGCCGCCCGCAACTCGTCGGCGATCTCCCGGTGGGACTCCAGCCGGATCAGATTGTCCAGTTCATAGGGGTCGGCCTCCAGGTCGTAGAGCTCGGACTCGGCATAGCGGACCGCGCCCGGATCGTGCCAGGGGTGCACGTCCGGGGCGGTCACGGCGTACTTCCAGCGCGCGGTCCGCACCGCCCGGCCCACCTGCGACTCGCTGATCTGGATGAACACCTCCCCCGCGCGCTCCGGGTCGCTGCCGCCGCCGACCAGCGGCAGCAGCGACCGGCCCTGGACGGTGGCGGGCACCGGCAGCCCGGCGGCCTCCAGCAGCGTCGGCATCAGGTCCACCGTGCTCACCGGCTGCCGCACCACTCCGCCGCCGGTGAAACCGGGGCCGGTCAGCACCAGCGGCACCCGGATCGAGGCGTCGTGCGCGGAGCGCATGTACTCGTCGTTGCGGGTACGGAAGTGCGAGCCGTGGTCGGAGGTCCAGGCCAGTACCGTCCGGTCGGTCAGCTCCAGACTGCGCAGGGCGTCCCGCAATCGGGCCACCCCCTCGTCCACGCGCTTCAACTGCCCCAGATAGCCCCCGAGATGGCGGTGCGGGCTGCCCGCGGGGTCGTTCGGGTCGGCCAGCGCGGCCAGGTCCGGCGGCAGCCAACTGCCCTGGTAGCGCTCGGCGTAGCCCTCGGGGGCGGGATAACTGTCGGTCTCGCTCTGGTGATGCGGCTCCAGCAGCGAGACGAACAGCAGGAACGGCCGGTCGTGGTGATCGGCGACAAAGCGGACCGCGGCGTCGAACAGCGCGTCCGAGCGGTAGCCGACCAGCCGCACCGGCTCCCCGGCCGCGTCGTAGACGATGGTCCGGTACGGATCCGAGGTGACCTCCAGCTGGTCGCTGGCCAGCCACTCCTGATAGCCCCCGCGCGCCTCGGCGGGCACCGGGCCCGGCTCGCCCTCCTCCCCGGCCAGCTGCCACCGGCCCAGGTGGCCGGTGCGGTAGCCGGCCGCGGCGAAGGCCCCGGCCAGCGTCGGCAGGTCCGCGGGCAGCGGCAGCCCGTTCCGGAACACCCCGTGCACGGTGGCGTAGCAGCCGGTCTGCAGGCTGGCGCGGGCCGGTCCGCACACCGGCTGCGGGCTGATCGCGACCTCGACCGTGGTGCCCTCGCGTCCGATCCGCTCCAGCTCGGGGGTCACCCCGCGCACGTCCCAGCGCTGTTGGTCGGTGAGTATGACGACGACATTGGGCTGTGGTGCGCTCACGGTGGCTCATCCGGTTCTTCGGGGCCCGCGCGCTGCCCGGGCGGCGCGTCCGGGCGGCAGGGCGCGCGGACGGGCCGCCGGGACGGCGGGCGGGCAGGCAGCGGTGGGGGCGCGCGGCCGGGAGTCATCCGGCCGGGCACCGCCGGCGAACCGGGCGGTCAGCGGCCGGGCATCCGGACCGGCCGGGGATCAGCGGGCGGCACAGATGGCGCTGGCATGGCGACAGAAGTCGACATACCGGCAACACACGAGTGCGACCCGGGGATTCATGCGGTCAGGATGGCAGCGCGGCCGAGAGAGGGTCAACGCATGTCCACATACAAAGACCTGTCGTCCCACAGAGCAAAATGTTCGGCCCCGACCCGCCCGCCCCCGGGGCGCCGGAGGCCGTCCGGAGCGGGTCACGATCCGGCATCCCCCGCCGGATCCGGGCCCCGGCGGCCCAGTTGTGGCCAGGAGGTCAGTTCCCCGAGCCGGCCAGCTCCCGGAGCTCGGCGCGGGCACGCTCGGCCAGCAGGTCCGGCCACAGCCCTCGGCCAGCTCCAGGTCCGGCGCAGCTGCTCGGCGGCGCCCCGGGCCTGCCGACCGCGACCAGTGCCCGGGCCAGTCCAGCAGCGTCAGCGCCAGCTGGGCGCGGTGCAGCGGGTCAGCAGCCGTACCGAGCGCTCCAGCAGCGCCACCCGCTGCTCGCCTCGGCATGGCCCGCGCAGGACCTCAGCTCCATGCCGACCGCCGAGTCGGCGCCGAAGCGCTCGGCCCGGGCCAGCGCGTCCGCCGCCAGCTCCCGTGCCTGTTCCCGTCGCCGAGCGCGTCCACGGCGCGGGCCAGCCGGCGCTGCCAGCTGCACCAGCCCGGGTTGCGCATCTGCCGGGCGTCCAGCCTCGCCCCGCCGGCCAGTTCGCTGCGGGCCTGCTCGAAGTCGCCGGCGAGCAGCAGCAGGCCGCCGCGCACGGTCTGCGCGTCGGGGAACACCACGGCCGCGGAGTAGGGCGCATGGAAGTCGTAGCGCTCGGACAGCGCCAGCGCCTCGGCCACCCGGCCGCGCGACGCCAGCACCGTGATCAGCGTGCCGACGGCGTACCAGTGCACCGGCAGGCCCTCACCGACCCGGTTGGCGATCTCCAGGCCGAGCCGGGCACGGTCCTCGGCGTCGGCCAGACTGCCGTAGCGGAACCGGGCGTAGCCGAGGATGGTGTGCGCGAAGGACAGGTGCGCGCCGCGCCAGCCCGCCCTCGAACTCGGCTATGCCACGCGCGAACAGCGCCTCGCAGCGTTCCGGCTGGTCGGTGTACATGTAGGTGAGCGAGGTCAGCAGCGGTACCTCGAAGCCACTCCTCCGTCGGTCCAGCTGAGCCCGCCGCCCGCCAGGGCCAGGTCGGCGTAGTGGTCACGGTGTCCTTGTGCTCGCCGCGCACCACCGCGTCCCAGGCGCGCAGACCGAGGACGTAGCGCCCGGCGACCGAGGTGTCCTGCTCCCGCTCGATCCGCTCGGCGAGTGCCGCGAGCCTGGCCGAGCGGGCGTCCGAGCCCTGCTCGTCGGCGTCGAAGGCGCACCACATCAGATTCCACACCTGGAGCCGGAGCCAGCCGGCCCGCGAGCCGGCGGTGGCCGCCGCTCGTTCGGTGGTCTCCGCCGCCTCCGCCAACTGGTTGCTGTGGGCCAGGGACTGGGCCAGTCGCACGGTGACGCTCTCGCGCAGCTCGGCGGGAGCCCGTCCTGGGTGAGCGCCTCGCGCAGGTGCCCGACCGTGGCCGCCGGGTCGTACAGCAGGGTGGAGCAGCCGAGTTCGAAGAGCACTCCGGCCCGCTGCCGGGGCGGGCGGTTCCCGCAGTGCCCGGGCCAGGCAGCGCTGGGCCGTCTCCGGCGCCCCGGCCTTCATGAACAGCCTTGCCGCCGCCCGCAGTTGCTCGACCACCGCGTCGTCGTCCTGCGGCGGGACCTCGAACCAGTGGCGGGCGGCGTCCCCCGGACCGCGCCCGGCGTCCAGCAGCGCCCAGCCGGCCCGGCTGTGCAGTTCGGTGCGCCGGTCCGGCGGAATGCTCCGGTAGACCGAGGTGGCGATCAGCGGGTGCACGAACTCCAGGATCTGAGTGCCCGTCAGTATGCGTGCGTCGTGCAGGCGTTCGACCGCGGCGGCGGCCTCGGAGCGGGTCTGTCCGGCGACGGCGGCGGCCAGGTCCAGCCGGGCGCCGATGCCGAGCACCGCCACCGCCCACGCCAGCCGGGTGGCCGCCGCGCCCAGCCGCTCCAGCCGGGCGACCAGCCCGTGGCCCTTGGTGGCCGCGGCCAGCTCCCGCAGCGGGCAGGACTCCTCCAGCGGCGGCAGTCCGCGCTCGCGCGCCTTGGCGACCAGCTCCACCGTCTCGAAGGGGTTGCCCGCGGTGACCGCCCACACCTCGCGGCAGAACGCCGGGCGCACCCCGGTACCCCGGTACATCCGCTGCACCAGCACCGCGACCGCCTCGGGCGTCAGCGCGGACAGCCCGATCGGGGCCACCGCGTTGCGCTCCGCCATGCTCTGGAACGCCTCGGAGCCCGGCGGCAGTTCGTCCGGCCGGTAGCCGAAGACCAGCAGCACCGGCAGGTCCTCGACCCGGGCGGCGAAGGACGCCAGCCAGCCCAGCGACTCGGCGTCGGCCCAGTGCGCGTCGTCCACCACCAGCACCAGCGGCCCCCGGGAGACCGCGAGGTCGGTGACCACCCAGTCCAGCCCGTCGCGGACGCCCTGGGGTCGGGCGCGGTCGGTGCCGTGTCCTGGTGGTCGGCCAGACGAGGGCGACGGCGAGGATCTCGTACCAGCCGGCCAGGATCGCCCGCCGGTCCGGCTCGGCCGCCTCCGCCAGCAGCGGTCGCAGCAGGTCGCGGACGACCTGGAAGGCCGACAGCTGCTCCTGCTCGCCGCCGCGCGCGGAGAGCACCAGCAGCTCCCTGGCGGCGGCCTGCGCGCGCACCCGGGCCAGCAGCGTGGTCTTGCCGAGGCCGGCCGCCCCGGTGAACACCAGCACCCGCCCGCGCGGGTCGGCGCCGTCGCCGAACGCCGCGAGGGCGTCCAGGGCTTCCTGGGCAGCCTGGAGTTCGACGTCCCGTTCGAGCAGCGCGGCATCCGCCGCGGCCGGTATCCGAATTGCCACAGCGGGAGCCTATCCCCGGAGAGTTGCCTGCACACGGCGTTGCCGGGGTCGTCGGCGTTGTTCGCCGCAGGCGCATCCGGAATGCCTCAGGGGTGTCGCGGACTGCTTGTCCCGACTCGGGGTCCGGCAACCCCGAACAGCCGTTGATTCACCTATATGGGCGATGCCGACGGATCTCCGTTGTCGCCCCACCGGGCCGCCCCTACCGTGGTCGAGGCCGCCAACGGCCCATCCCCGAGCAGTCGACCTTCCCTGACGTGCCATCAGCAAACCGCGACGGACCAACCGGAAAGGTACTGGCGCAGATGCCGCAACCGTTCAAGCTCCCCGAGTTCTACACGCCGTACCCGGCGCGGCTGAACCCGCAGCTGGAGAGCCCGGGAGCACTCCAAGGCGTGGGCACGCGAGATGACCATGATCGAGGGGTCCGGGATCTGGGACGAGGCGACCTTCGACGCCCACGACTACGCGCTGCTCTGCGCCTACACCCATCCGGACTGCGACGCCGAGGAGCTCGCCCTCGTCACCGACTGGTACGTGTGGGTGTTCTTCTTCGACGACCACTTCCTGGACATCTTCAAGCGCAGCAAGGACATGGCCGGGGCGAAGGCCTACCTGGACCGCCTGCCCGCGTTCATGCCGCTGGACGGGGTCGCCCCCGCCCTGGAGCCGAGCAACCAGGTCGAGGCCGGGCTGGCCGACCTGTGGGCCCGCACCGTCCCAGCGATGTCGCAGGACTGGCGCGCCCGCTTCGCCGAGAGCACCCAGCACCTGCTGGAGGAGTCGCTCTGGGAGCTGAACAACATCAACGAGAACCGGGTGGCCAACCCGGTCGAGTACATCGAGATGCGCCGCAAGGCGGCGCGCCCTGGTCGGCCGGGCTGGTCGAGCACGCCGTGGGCGCCGAGATCCCGGCCCGGGTCGCCCGCCGCCCGCTGCGGGTGCTCAAGGACACCTTCTCGGACGGCGTGCACCTGCGCAACGACCTGTTCTCGTACCAGCGGGAGGTCGAGCAGGAGGGCGAGAACGCCAACGGCGTGCTGGTGCTGGAACGATTCCTCGGCTGCACCACCCAGGAGGCCGCCGAGGCGGTCAACGACCTGCTCACCTCCCGGCTCCAGCAGTTCGAGCACACCGTGCTGACCGAGCTCGGCCCGCTGTTCGCCGAGCACCAGCTGGACCCGGCGGGCTGCGCCGCCGTGCTCGCCTATGCCAAGGGCCTCCAGGACTGGCAGGCCGGAGGCCACGAGTGGCACCTGCGCTCCAGCCGCTACATGAACGACGGCGGAGCCGCCGCGGCCTCCTCCCCGATGGCCGGCTGCGGGGCCGCTGGGCCTGGGCACCCGCCGCCCGGATGTTCGGCTCGGTCGCGGCCACCATGCCGACCAGGCTGCGGGCGTACTCGCACCTGCCCTTCCAGCCCGTCGGACACCTGGAACTGCCGAGTTCCACATGCCGTTCACCACGGGCTCAGCCCGCACCTGGCGGCCTCCCGGGAGCACACCGCCCAGTGGGCCGGCCGGGTCGGCATCTACGACGACGTCCCCCTGGTCTGGGACGAGGCCCGGCTGCGCGACATCGACCTGCCGCTGTGCGCGGCCGGGATCCATCCGGCACGCCACCCTGGAGGAGCTGGACCTGTCCTCGCAGTGGCTCGCCTGGGGCACCTACGCCGACGACGCCTACCCGGTGCTGTTCGGCCGCGCCCCCGACCTGTCCGCCGCCAGGCTCTGCACCGAGCGGCTGCTCGCCTGCATGCCGCTGGACGCCGCCCGCCCGACCTGGTGCCGGCGAACGGCATGGAGCGCGGCCTGTGCGACCTGTGGGCCCGGACGCGGGCCCGATGGACCCGCAGGCGCGGACGGTCTTCCGGCAGACCGTGGCGGACATGCTCAACAGCTGGCTGTGGAGCTCCAACCAGAAGGAGAACCGGATCCCGATCCGGTCGACTACCTGGAGATGCGCGCCGGACCTTCGGCGCCGAGCTGACCATGAGTCTGTCCCGGCTGCCCACGGCCGGGGCGTACCCCGGAGGTGCTCCGCTCCCGGGGCGGTGACCGCGATGGAGAACGCGGCGGCGGACTACGCGGGGCTTGATGAACGACGTGTTCTCCTACCAGAAGGAGATCCAGTTCGAGGGCGAGATCCACAACTGCCTGCTGTGGTACAGAACTTCTTCAACTGCGACCGGTTCCAGGCGCGCGCATCGTCAACGACCTGATGACCAGCAGGATGCGCCAGTTCGAGCATGTCACCGAGATCGAACTCCCGGCCCTCTACCGGGACTTCGCGCTTCCCCCGGAGACCAGGGAACTGCTGGACCGGTATGCCCGGGAGCTGCGCGACTGGATGCCGGCATCCTGCGCTGGCACCTGGGCTGCTACCGCTACGACGAGGCGACGCTGCTGCGCAACGCCACCCCGCGCCCCCGGCCCCGCCCGAGGACGCCTCCTCCTTCGCCCGCACCCTGGGGATGTCCGCCGTGCGCCCCTGGGCACTGCCGCAGGTCCGGCGTAGCCGGCCGGCAGGCGCCCGGGGCGCCCGCCGGCCGAAATCCGCTTGGCCCGGCGGGCGCCCCGGTGTCAGGATCGAGGAATGACACTCCCGACCACCTTCGACGATCTGCTGGCCGAGGCCGACGCGGTCTCGGTCGACGGCTGGGACTTCTCCTGGCTGGACGGCCGTGCGAAGAGGAGCGGCCCACCTGGGGCTACGCCCGCACCATGGGCGAGCGGATGGCCCGTGCCACGCCGCGCTGGACATCCAGACCGGCGGCGGCGAGGTGCTGGCGGGGGTGCCGGTGCTGCCGCGGGTGACCGTGGCCACCGAGGCCTGGCCGCTGAACGTGGCCAGGGCCACCGCGCTGCTGCGGCCGCTGGGCGCGGCGGTGGTGCACCAGGAGGGCCCGCTGCCGTTCGGCGACAACGCCTTCGACCTGGTGGTCTGCCGCCATCCGGTGGACGTCGACTGGCCCGAGGTGGCCCGGGTGCTCACCCCGGCGGCACCTACCTCTCCCAGGAGGTCGGCCCGGCGAGCGTGTTCGAGCTGGTGGAGTACTTCCTCGGCGAGCAGCCGGCCGAGGTCCGCAACGGCCGCCACCCGGACCGCGCGTGGCCGGGGCCGAGGCCGCCTGGAGGTGGTCGACCTGCGCGCGGAGACCCTGCGCACCCGGTTCAACGACATCGGCGCGGTGGTCTACTTCCTGCGCAAGGTCATCTGGATGGTCCCCGGCTTCACCGTCGACACGTACCGCGACCGGCTGCGGGAGCTGCACGAGCAGATCCAGGCCGAGGGCCCGTTCGTGGCGCACCACAGCCGCTTTCTGATCGAGGCCCGCAAGCCCGCCTAGAACGCGCGCGAGCCCGCTCACAGCGCGCACTCCCCTGCCCAGGGCGTCCGGCCCCTCCCCGGGTGCCTATCCGGCTGCCTCGCGGGGTCCGCTCAGGAACACCGTGCGGTCCGGGTAGAGCACCATCCGGGTGGGCAGCCCGGCGCGGTGGACCAGCCGCCGCCCGCGCCGTGGTAGCGCGGGCAGGCCAGTGACCAGGCCAGATTGCCGCTGAGCATCTGCGCCCAGGCGTCCAGGTAGGGGCCCAGCGCCGGGTGCCGTGCGCCGTGCGCCGTCTCCAGCGCGGCCGCCTGCACGAAGTAGGCGTCCTCGGCCACCCGCAGCCGCAGGCAGACCGCGTCCACCGCGGCCTGGAGCTCCAGCCCCTCGGTCCGGCGCAGCACGCCGACCGCGTTCATCGGCTCGTCCGCGGCGCACTCCTTGCGGAACGAGAGCAGGTCGTTGACCAGGATGGTGTGCTCGAAGCAGGCGTCGTGGAAGGCCGCCAGCCGCTCCTGCTCCAGCCGCAGCTCCAGGCCCAGGCCGTGCTCGATGGCCACGCCGACCAGGTCGAAGGCCGCGTCGGCGCGGCGGACCGCCAGATAGCCGGGGTAGTCCCGCACCGGCGCGGCGGACTTCACCGAGGCGGCCCGGACCACCTCGGAGAACCCGCTGGTGAAGCGGTCCCACAGCCGCTGCGGCACCCCCTGGCGGGCCCGCTCCAGGGTCTGCCCGAGCAGCCGCAGATGCGCCGACCGCCCTCGGCGCCGGCCCGGCCAGCACCGCGAGGTACTGGTCGGCCCGCCCGGTCTCGGCGGAGTCGCCGTCGGTGACATCGTCGAGCAGGAACAGCACGGAGGCGGCGAGGCAGATGCCCAGCAGCCGCTCGGCGTCCGCGGCGGGCAGCACCCGGCACATCAGGCTGACGCCCTCGCACTCGGCGAACAGCCCCCTCCGCGGGCAGCCCGACCCCGGCGATCCGCTCCCGGAACCAGGCGTCGTGCTGCTCCTTGACCTGCCGCCGCGCGGGGTGGTCCAGCGACTCGGGGAGCCGTCCGCCGGGCAGGTCGAGTTCCAGCGGCAGGCCGCCCGCGGGCAGCGGCCCGGGCGGGGAGGCGATGGTGGTTGGGCAGTCCTCACTCACCGCTGCCGCCGCAACTCTCACCGCTGCCGCTGCAACCGTGGTCGCGCCGATGGGCGCGCCGGGCCGGAGCGCCTCGACTCCGATCATGCGCCGTGCCGCCCGGGCACGGTAGCCCGGGCGGCGGCGCGGCCGCGCATTCACCGGTTCGACAGACAGCCGGTTCGACAGACAGCCGGCTCGGCAGACGACCGGCTCGGCAGACGGCAGGTTCGACGGACAGCCGGTGCGACGGTCGGCCGGACGGCCGGACGGCCGCCCTCGGCGGCGGAGGCCGGCTAGAGGATGTCGCCGGGCGTGTACTTGGCGGCCTGCGGGTAGGCGGCGGCGACCGCCTCCACCCGCCGGACCACCTCGGCCACCTGGGCGAGGCGGCACCGGTGAAGGACAGCCGGTCGGCCAGCAGCGTCTCAAGACCGGCCAGGTCGAGCGGGATCCGCTCGTCCTCGGCGAGGCGGCTCAGCAGCTGGTTCTCGCGGACCCCGGCGCGCATCGCCAGGGCGGAGGCCACCGCGTGCTCCTTGATCGCCTCGTGCGCGGTCTCCCGGCCGACGCCCGCGCCCCCGCCATCAGCACCTTGGTGGTGCCCAGGAACGGCAGGTAGCGGTCGAGCTCGGCGCGATGACGGCGGGGAAGGCGCCGAACTCGTCGAGCACGGTGAGGAAGGTCTCCAGCAGGCCGTCGAAGGCGAAGAAGGCGTCCGGCAGCGCGACCCGGCGGACCACGGAGCAGGACACATCGCCCTCGTTCCACTGGTCACCGCCCAGCTCGGACACCATCGAGGCGTAGCCGCGCAGCACCACGGCCAGGCCGTTGACCCGCTCGCAGGACCGGGTGTTCATCTTGTGCGGCATCGCCGAGGAGCCGACCTGGCCCTCCTTGAAGCCCTCGGTGACCAGCTCGATCCCGGCCATCAGCCGGATGGTCTTGGCCAGGCTGCTCGGGCCGGCGGCCAGCTGCACCAGCGCCGACAGCACGTCGTAGTCCAGCGAGCGCGGTAGACCTGGCCGACGCTGTGAGGGCCTGCTGAAGCCGAGGTGCCCGGCGACCCGCTGCTCCAGCTCGGCCAGCTTCTCCGAGTCGCCGCCGAGCAGGTCCAGCATGTCCTGGGAGGTGCCGACCGGGCCCTTGATCCCGCGCAGCGGGTAGCGGGCGATGAGCTCCTCCAGCCGCTGGAAGGCGACCAGGATCTCGTCGGCGGCGGAGGCGAAGCGCTTGCCGAGGGTGGTCGCCTGCGCCGCGACATTGTGCGAGCGTCCGGTCATCACCAGTTCGCTGTGCTCGGCGGCGAGCGCGGTCAGGCGCACCAGCAGCGCGACCGTGCGGTCGCGGACGTGCTCCAGCGACTGCCGGATCTGCAACTGCTCGACGTTCTCGGTGAGGTCGCGCGAGGTCATGCCCTTGTGGATCTGCTCATGCCCGGCGAGGGCGCTGAACTCCTCGATCCTGGCCTTCACATCGTGCCGGGTGACCCGCTCCCGGGCGGCGATCGAGGGCAGGTCGACCTGGTGGAGCACCCGCTCGTAGTCGGCGACGGCCCCTTCCGGTACCTGCACCCCGAGGTCGGCCTGGGCCTTGAGCACGGCGAGCCACAGCTGCCGTTCCAGGACGACCTTGTGCTCGGCCGACCACAGTCGGGTCAGCTCGGCGGAGGCGTAGCGCGCGGCAAGGACGTCCGCGATTTGAACTTTGGGCTGAATCGGCTTCGCAGTCACGCTGCGCAAGCCTAACAGTCCAGGTGGGAGCCGCCTGCCGAGGCATAGCACCGCCGTCGCCGGCCTGGCCCGGCCGGCCCGGGTCAGTCCTGGCCGGCGGCCGGCTCCGCCAGCGCCCGCACCAGCGGCGTCAGCTCGGGGACCGCCTCGGCGGCGGCCAGTGCGCTGCGCAGCGCCGCGTCATGGGTGGGCCTGGCCGCGACCAGCCGCTCGCGGCCGGTCGCGGTCGCCTCGGTGTAGATACCGCGCCGGTCGGTGGCGCACAGCCGGCGGCTGAGCAGCCCGTCCGCCTCCAGCCGGGCGACCAGCCGGGTGGTCGCGCTCTGGCTCAGCGCCACCGCGTCGGCGAGCTGCTGCATCCGCATCCGCCAGTCGTCCTGCCGGGCCAGCGCGTCCAGCACCGAGTACTCGCTCACGCTGAGCCCGTGCGCCGCCTGGAGGGCGCGCTCGATCTCGCCCTCGATCCGGGCGTGCAGCACGGCCAGCGCCCGCCAGCCCTGGGCCCGGGACTCGACGGCTGCTTCCGACAGTACGCTCATCCCCCCAGGTTACCCGGCGTCCGCAACTACGCGCGCCCGCAAGCATATCCGGAGCAACGCACTCCCCCGCCACCGCACCGCTCCGGCTAGCCGACCAGCTGCTCCAGCAGCCGCGCGGCCTCGCCCACCGGGTCGGTGGTCAGCCCGCAGTGCACCGGTCCCGGCTGGACGATGGTGCTGCGCGGCGCGGTGAGCCAGCGGAACCGCCGTCCCGGGTCGTCCGCGCCGGCCTGCCCCGCCGCGTCGCCGCCGGTGCACACGGCGGCGACCGCCGCCAGCGCGGCGCGGACCGCGCCGACGTCGGCGTCCGGGTCCAGCGCCAGCAGCCGGGCCTCGTCCAGCCGGATCAGCGCCTGGACCAGTCCCGCCGGACGGCAGTAGACCAGCACCCCGGCGTTGAGCTGCTCGCCGCGCTCGACCCGGGGCACCACCCGCACCAGGGCGTACTCGAACACCACCGGCTCCGCCGCCGCGCTCATGCGGCCACCTCCGGCAGCCAGTCGCGGGGGCCGGCGGCCCGCTCGGCGAGCTGCCCGGCATACGCCTCGCGCACCTCTTCCGCCGAGCCGAAGCCCGGCTCGTCCTCCAGCCAGACGTCCGGCACCAGCGCCAGCACCTCCCGCAGCAGTTTCCCGGTGACCAGCCCGCCGAGTTCGGCGTCGGCCGCCGCCAGGTCCGGGGCGAACCGCAGCAGCGCGTGGTCGCCCGCGTCGTACGGCCTGCGGGCGGAGGCCGCCGCCCGCGGCCAGTTGTGGTGGAAGATCAGGCTCGCGCCGTGGTCGATCAGCCACAGTGCGCCGTCCCTGACCAGCAGGTTGGGGTTGCGCCAGGAGCGGTCGACATTGCCGATCAGCGCGTCGAACCAGACCACCCGCCCGGCCGTCCGGGAGTCCACCGGGAACGCCAGCGGGTCGAAACCGAACGCCCGGGAGACAAAGCCCATCCCGAGGTTGGCCCCGCCGGACGCCTTCACCAGGTCCTGCACCTGCTGGTCCGGCTCGCCCAGGGCGATCAGCGGGTCCACCTCGATCCGCAGCAGCTCGGGCACCCGCAGGCCCAGTGCCCGCGCCAGCTCCCCCGCCACCACCTCGGCCACCAGCGCCTTGCGGCCCTGGGCGGCGCCGATGAACTTGGTGACATACAGCCCGCCGTCGTCGGCCGCCAGCAGCCCCGGCAGCGACCCGCCCTCCCGAAGGGCGGTCACATAACGGACGGCCCGTACCTCACGCAGCATGGGCCACACCCTACCCAGTGCGTCCGCCGGACCTGACCGCGATCGGCGGCCGCCAGCGGTGGCACGGCCGGGGAGTGCGTGCGAGGGTGGCGGGCAGAAGACACCGTGGCGGCCCCGCGCCCACCGGGCCGGTGCGCCCGCCGAAGCGGAACGCCGCGGCGGACCGGAAGCCCTGTCGATCACAACTGTGTCGATCACAACCTGTGAGGGACGGTAACGATGGAACGACCTCGGATCCTGGTGGTCGGCGGCGGCTTCGCCGGTGTCGAGTGCGCCCGACGGCTGGAACGCAGGCTCACTCCCGGCGAGGCGGACATCGCGATCGTCGCCCCGTTCAGCTACGAGCTGTACCTGCCGCTGCTGCCGCAGGTCGCGGCCGGGGTGCTGACCCCGCAGTCGGTGGCGGTGTCGCTGCGCCGGATGCTGCGCCGGACCCGGATCATCCCCGGCGGCGCGATCGGGGTGGACCCGCAGGCCAAGGTCTGCGTGATCCGCAAGATCACCGACCAGGTGGTCGACGAGTACTACGACTACCTGGTGCTGGCCCCCGGCAGCGTCACCCGCACCTTCGACATCCCCGGGCTGACCGACCACGCCCGCGGGATGAAGACCCTGGCCGAGGCCGCCTATGTGCGGGACCACGTGATCAGCCAGCTCGACCTCGCCGACGCCGCCACCGACCGGGACGAGCGGATCTCCAGGCTCCAGTTCGTGGTCGTCGGCGGCGGCTACGCCGGTACCGAGACCGCCGCCTGCCTGCAACGGGTCACCAGCTCGGCGGTCAAGCGCTACCCCCGGCTGAACCCCAACCTGATCAAGTGGCACCTGGTCGACATCGCGCCCAAGCTGATGCCGGAGCTCGGCGACAAGCTCGGCAAGGACGCCCTGGAGATTCTGCGGCGGCGCGGCATCCAGGTGTCGCTCGGGGTGTCCGTGGCCCGGGTCGACGACGACACGGTGACCTTCACCGACGGCCGGGTGCTGCCCTGCCGCACGCTGATCTGGACCGCCGGGGTCGCCGCCAGCCCGCTGATCGCCACCATGGACGCCGAGACCGTACGCGGCCGGCTGGCGACCACCGCCGACATGCGGGTCCCGCAGTTCGACGGGGTGTTCGCGCTCGGCGACGCCGCGGCCGTGCCGGACCTGGCCAAGGGCGGCGGCGCGGTCTGCCCGCCCACCGCGCAGCACGCCCAGCGGCAGGGCAAGACCGCCGCCGACAACGTCGCCGCGGCACTGCGCGGCCAGACCATGCGCCCGTACTACCACAAGGACCTGGGCCTGGTGGTGGACCTGGGCGGCGCGGACGCGGTCTCCAAGCCGCTCGGCGTCGAGCTCAAGGCGTGGCGGCCCAGGGCGTGGCCCGCGGCTACCACCTGATGGCACTGCGCACCAATGTCGCCAAGGCGCGGGTGATGACCAACTGGATGCTCAACGCGACGGCCGGGGACGACTTCGTCCGCACCGGCTTCCAGTCCCGCCGCCCGGCCACGCTGCGGGACTTCGAGTACACCGACTCCTATCTGACCAGGGAGCAGATCAAGGAGCACACCGCCGCGCTGCGCGCCCGGCAGTAGCCGCTCCCGGCCCGCACCGCGCCCGGGGCGCACCGCGTCCGGCCCGCACCGCGCCCGGGGCGGGGGCGCGCTCACCCTCCGGCCGGTCGGCGCGCCCTCGCCCGCGTCCTTGCGCCCGCCCGCGCCGTTGCACCCGCCCGCGCCGTCGGCCTCCGCCTACTGGTCCGCGCCCGCGTCCGGCAGCTGCGCGTAGCGGCCGAAGCCCGGGGTCCACCAGGCCCGGCCGTCCGTCAGCACCGCGAATCCCTCCAGGCCCGGGCGGCGCTCCAGCCAGCCGCGGCCGTCCTGGCCCAGGGCGAAGGCGGTGGTCGCCGCGATGTCCACCTCCGTCAGCGAACCGCCGACCACCGACACCGAGGCGAGGCCGCCGTGCACCGGCCGCCCGGTGCGCGGGTCCAGGATGTGGCCGCCGCGCTCGGCGGTGCCCGAGGTCGCCAGCGCGATGTCCCGGCCACGGACCAGGACCGCGAACGCGCCGGGGTGCAGCGGGTGCGCCACCGCCAGCCCCCAGGGCCGCCCCGGCTCCGGCTCCCCCGCCGTCTGCATGTCACCGCCGCCGTTGACGCAGTGCCGCAACGAGCCGCCCTCGCGCAGGATCGCCGAAGCCCGCTCCACCGCCCAGCCCTTGACCACTCCGGAGGGGTCCAGCAGCCCGCCCGCGCGGAGGCTGAACGCCCCGTCACCGGCCCGCTCGGCGGCCTCGCCCAGGGCCAGTACCTCGGCCACCTCCGGATCGCAGTCGGCGACCGTCAGTTCGCCCCGGCCCAGACGGCTGATCTGGCTGTCCGGGCGGTAGGTGGAGAACAGCCGGTCCACCCGGTGCAGCCAGCGCACGGCGCGCTCCAGCGCCGCCTCGACACCGGCCCGCCGGGCACCGCTCCCGGCGTCGCGCACGTCGAAGGAGACGACCGTGCCCATCACCGGCTCCGCGTGCCGCAGTCCCTCCGCCATCCCGCTCCTCCGCCCCGCGGCTCGCGCCGCGCACTGCCCGCGCACTGCCCGTGCGCCCCCGCTCACTGCCGCGCCGGGCGCAATCACGCCACTCGTTCGAGTGATCACCCGTGTCCTCCGGGGCCCTCATCGTCCCAGCTCAGCATGAGTATGACGAACGCCACGCCTGGATCAGGGCTCATCGGAGGCCCGGTAACCCGGGTCTACGGTGCTGGAATTATGCGCCCGAACCTCTCCGCCGACCGCGGTCGGCAGCTCTCGCGACGTTCCCTGCTCGGCTCGGTCACCGGCACCGCGGCCGGAGCTGTGCTGTTCAGCGCCGCCCCCGCGGCCGCGGCAGGCCCGGCCGCCCCGGCGATCCCGGACGCCACGGTGGCGACCCAGGTACTGGAGGAGTACCTGCACGGCTGGCGCGGCTACTGCGACCGGGCCTGGGGCTATGACGAACTGCTGCCGGTGACCGGCGGCCACCATGACTTCTTCGCCCCCGGGCACACCTTCGGGCTGTCCATCGTCGAGGCCCTGGACACACTCTTCCTGATGGGCCAGGACGAGGAGGTGACCCGCTGCTGCGACTGGATCGACGCCCACCTCGACCCGGCCCAGAACGCCGACACCCATGTCTTCGAAGCGGTGATCCGGGTCGTCGGGGGGCTGCTCGCCGGGTTCGGGGCCACCGGCCGCAGCAGCCTGCTGGCGCGCGCCCGAGAGTTCGCCGACCGGCTGCTGCCCGCCTTCACCAAGTCCCCACCGGCATCCCGTACACCTCGGTCAACCTGCGCACCGGCGCGGTCCAGGGCACCTCCGTGCCGCTGGCCGAGGCGGGGACCAGTGTCATGGAGTTCGGCCTGCTCTCCCGGCTGACCGGCGACTCCCGCTACTACGACGCCTCGATCCGCGCCTACCGCGCGGTGCTGGACCGGCGCAGTTCGCTCGGACTGCTGGGGAGCACCATCGACGCCGAATCGGGACGCTGGCAGGACTTGGTCTGCTGCACGCCCAACCCCCGGCCGACTCCTTCAGCGAGTACCTGTGGGGTGGCTGGGCCCTGCTGGCGGACACTCAGCTCCGGGACTGGTACCGGGAACTGACTGATCTGACGCTGCGTCGGCAGGCAGTGGTGACCTCCGGCCGGCTCTGGTTCCGCCAGCTGGACTACCGCAGCGGCAAACCCACCGGACCCACCGTGCAGTCCGAACTGGCTTCCTTCTACGCGGGGTTGCTGGCCAAGGGCGGCAACCAGCAGCAGGCCGCGGCCTACTACCGCTCGTGGACCGACGCGCTGGACCGTTACCCGGTGCTGCCGGAGACCCTGGACTTCGTCACCCTGGAGGCCCAGGACCGGAGCAACCAGCTGCGGCCCGAGTACCCCAACTCCTCCTTCGACCTGTGGCGGGTCACCGGCGAGGAGTACTACCGGCAGACCGCCTACCGCTGGTTCACCGCGATGCGCGACCACCAGCGGGTCCCCGGCGGCTACACCATCGCCGACGACATCACCCCGGCAGCATGCGCCTGGGCGACCTGACCCCCGCCTACTGGTTCGCCGAGAACCTCAAGTACCTGTGGCTGATGTTCTCCGCCACCCCGCGCTTCGACTACACCGCCGGCATCCTCTCCACCGAGGGCAAAGTCCTCCGCGGCCTGCGCCGGGTCTGACCGGCGGCCGTACGGCTCCGGGCCGGTGCGCCTCGCACCGGCCCGTAGCCGTAGCCGTAGCCACAGGGCCTACCCCACAGGGGCCTTGACCCGGAGCACTTCCAGGAAGGCGCGCATCCAGGCGGGGTGGTCGGGCCAGGCACGGGCGGAGACCAGGACGCCGTCCACGACGGCCTCGCTGTCGACGAACTCGGCACCGGAGACCGTGATGTCGGGCTTGAGCGCGGGGTAGGCGGCGGTGCGGCGGCCGGCGAGGGTCCCGGCCGCGGCGCTGATCAGCGGGCCGTGGCAGATCTGCGCCACCGGTTTGTCGCCGCTGAAGAAGTGGCGCACGATCCGCTGCACCTCGGGGTCGTTGCGCAGGTACTCGGGGGCCCGGCCGCCGGGGATCACCACCGCGGCGTACTGCTCCGGATCGACCTCGGCGAAGGCCAGGTCGGCCGGCCAGGTGTAGCCGGGCTTCTCGGTGTAGGTGTCGAAGCCCTCGACGAAGTCGTGCACCACGAACTGGAGTTTCCTGCGTTCGGGGGCGGCGATGTGGACCTCGTAGCCCTCCTCGCGCAACCGCTGGTAGGGGTAGAGGACCTCCAGTGACTCCGCCGCGTCACCGGCGATGATCAGAACCCTCGCTGGCATACCCTGCCCGCCCTTCGTGCGTCCCGTGCCGCTCCGGCGTCTGCCGGGGTCCACCCTCCCCCACCGTGACGAGTTCACGCAATGGCGCCGCGCCGACACCAGCGGTGATAACCATCCGTCAACAACCGGTGGCGCCCTGCCTATTGACAGCCAAAGCACAGACGGTGAAGCTTGGCAAAACTCGTTAGGAAGCTTTCCTAACGCGAATTCCCCCAGTGAAAGGCACCTCCACAGATGAGCCTTCGCCTCCGTGCCGCCTGCACCGCGGTCGCCGTCGTCGCCACCGGGATCGGCGTCGCCACCGCTGGTACGGCCTCGGCCTCGGTCCGCCCGGCGGCCGTCCACGCCTCGACGATCAAGCTCACCAACGCCCAGCAGTACGCGGTGGACGAGATCACCAACGTCTTCGAGAACGGCGACATCAACAGCGGATTCGCCGACATCGTGGACTACAACGACGGCTGCGGCTACACCGCCGGCTACATCGGCTTCTGCACCCAGACCAGCGACGACGTCAACCTGGTCACCTACTACGACTCGGTGCAGCCGAACAACCCGCTGAAGACGTACCTGCCCGCGCTGAAGAAGCTCGCCGACGCGGGCAGCGACGCCCACACCGGCCTCAGCGGCTTCCCCGCCGCCTGGCAGAAGGCCGCCAAGGACCCGAAGTTCATCCAGGCCCAGTTCGAGCAGGCGCACACCTACTACCTGGCGCCGGCGCTGGCCGAGGCCGAGAAGGTGGGCATCACCACCCCGCTCGGGGTCGCCAACTTCTTCGACACCGCCGTGGAGATGGGCCCCGACGGCGCCCCCGACAGCCCCGACGGGCTGCTGGTGCTGGTCGCCGAGACCACCAAGGACGAGGGCGGCACCCCGGCGAGCGGCGTCAACGAGCACACCTGGCTGGCCCAGTTCAACGTGGTCCGCACGGCCCACCTCAAGAACCCGAAGACCCCCGGCCGCAAGTCCGACTGGCCGGAGTCGGTCGACCGGGTCCAGGCCCTCCAGGCCATGGCCGCCGCAGGCGAGTGGAGCCTGCCCACACCGCTCAAGGTCGGGGCCGACTTCGACTACACCATCCCGGCCTACACCTCCAGCAGCCCGGTGTAGCCGGCGGCCGGCGCGGGCCGGCCGCGCGCGGTCCCGCCCGTCACTCCCCCGGGGGCGGGACCGCGCAGTCGCGCCCGGCGCTCACATCCGCCGGGCGCGCCCTTCCCAGTACGGGTCCCGCAGCCGCCGCTTGTAGAGCTTGCCGTTGGGGTCGCGCGGCAGCTCCGGCACGAAGTCCACCGAGCGCGGCCGTTTGTACCCGGCCAGCCGCTGCTCGCAGTGCTCCATGATCCGCGCCGCCAGTTCCTCCCCCGGCGTAAGCCCTCGGCCGGTTCGACCACCGCCTTGACCTGCTCGCCCCAGTCGTCGTGCGGATCCCGAAGGCGGCGGCGTCGGCCACCGCCGGATGGGACAGCAGCACCGACTCGATCTCGGCCGGGTAGATGTTGACCCCGCCGGAAATGATCATGTCGATCTTGCGGTCCCGCAGATAGAGGTAGCCGTCGGCGTCCAGCAGCCCCAGGTCGCCCACGGTGAAGAAGCCGCCGACCCGGCTCTGCCGGGTCTTGGCCTCGTCCCGGTGGTAGCTGAAGCTGCCGGTGTTCATCTTCAGGTAGACGGTGCCGAGTTCCCCGGTCGGGACCGGCTTCCCGGCGTCGTCCAGCACGCGATCTCGTGATGGGCCAGGCCCGGCCGACCGTCCCCGACGCTCCAGCCACTCCCGGGCGGTGGCGAAGGTCCCGCCGCCCTCACTGGCCGCGTAGTACTCCTCGACGCACTCCCCCCCACTCGATCATCCCCCGCTTCACATGGTCCGGGCAGGGCGCGGCGCCGTGGATGGCGTGCCGCATCGAGGAGACGTCGTACCGGGCCCGGACCTCCTGCGGCAGCGCCAGCAGCCGGTGGAACTGGGTCGGCACCATATGGGTGTGGGTCACCCGGTGACGGTCCATCAGTTCCAGCATTCCTGCGGGGTCCAGCGGTCCATCAGCACCACCTGGTGGCCCAGGTGCAGCGAGGCGGCGGCGAACTGGAGCACCGCCGTGTGGTACAGCGGCGAGCCGACCAGGTGCACCTCCCCGGCCCCGGCGGTGATCCCGAAAATGCCGAGGAATCCGCCAGTTGGGTCTCCTCCGGCGGACGCCCCGGCAGCGGACGGCGGATCCCGCGCGGCCGGCCGGTGGTGCCCGAGGTGTAGTTCATCACCAGCCGCCGGTGCGTTCGGCCGGCGCGCCACCGGGCTGCCCGGCCAGCAGTTCGTTCCAGGCACGGAACCCGGGCGACTCCCCCACCGCGTAGCGGCGCTCCTTCGCCAGCCCTGCCCCGTCGGCGGCGGCGATCGCCGCCTCGGCGTAACGCTCGTGCGCGATCAGCACTTTGGCGCCGCTGTCGGCAACGATCCAGGCGATCTCCGGGCCGACCAGATGGTGGTTGACCGGCACCAGGTAGAACCCGGCCTGCGCGGCGGCCAGATAGCCGGCGATCAGCTCCGGGCCGTTGGCAGTACGCGGCGAAGGCGTCCCCGGCGGCCAGCCCGGCCGAACGCAGGCCGTGCGTCAGCCGGTTGGCGGTGGCCAGCAGTTCGCCCGCGGTCCAGACCGCACCGTCGGGGGCGACCAGCACCGGCCGGTCCGGGTCGGCGGCGGCCTGCGCCCAGAATCCCGGCGCGGCCGCGGGCAGCGCGGACGTCGTGCTCTGCTCGGCGCTCATTTCTCCTCCTCGGGCTGCGGGTCGAGCTGCGGACTCCCCACCTGGGCACGGGCGATCCGGTCGAGCCTGGCCACGGCGCGCTCGAAGCCCCGGGTGAGCTCGTCCATGACCCGGGCCACCGGCCGCTCCTCGGTCATCCGACCGACGATCTGGCCCACCGGGGTGCCGATCAGCTCCTGGGTCTCGTACGCCTGGATCCGGCTCAGGGCGTCGGCCACCAGCAGTCCCTGGAGCGGCATCGGCAGCGGGCCGGGGCTGGACGGCTGCTCCCAGGCGTCGGTCCAGCCGGTACGCAGCTGCCGGGCGGCTTGCCGGTGAGCGACCGCGAGCGGACGGTGTCGCCGGAGCCGGCGGCCAGCAGTTTGGCGCGCAGCACCGGCGAGGCGAGCCGGCTCGGTGACCGTGAGCCAGACCGAGCCGAGCCACACGCCCTGGGCGCCGAGCGCGAGCCCGGCCGCGGCCTGCGCGCCGCTGCCGATGCCGCCCGCCGCGAGCACCGGCAGCGGGGCGACCGCGGCGACGATCTCGGGTACCAGCACCATCGTGCCGATCTCCCCGGTGTGACCCCGGCCTCGTACCCCTGGGCGACCACGATGTCCAGCCCGGCCTCGGCATGGTGCCGGGCGTGCCGGGCGCTGCCGGCCAGCGCCGCGACCAGCGCCCCGGCCGCATGTGCCCGGTCGACGATGTCGGGGGCGGTGATCCCAGGGCGCTGGCGAGCAGGCGTACCGGGTGCTCCAGGGCGACATCCACGTGGGAGCGGGCGACCTGTTCCATCCAGCCGGTGATCCGCCAGCCGCCCGCCTGGTCCCCCAGCTCCGGGACCTGGTAGCGGGCCAGGGTCTCCCGGACGAAGGCCCGGTGCCCCTCCGGGATCATCGCCTCGACCTGGTCCACGGTGACGTCCTCGACCTTGCGGGCGGGCATCACCACGTCCACGCCGTAGGGCAGGCCGCCGACCTGGGCGTCCATCCAGTCGAGGTCCCGGGCCAGCTCTTCGGGGCCGGAGTAGCGCACGGCCCCGAGCACCCCCATGCCGCCGGCCCGGGTGATCGCGGCGGCGACCGCCGGGAAGGGCGTGAAGCCGAACACCGCATGCTCGACGCCCAGACGTTCGCTGAGTTGGGTCCTCATGGCAGGCAGCATGGCGCAGCCGGGTCGAGACCGGAAGAGATTATCTGACTGTTCGTCAGTTCATGGCGCCGGCCCGGCTGCCGGCCTTCACCGGCCGACCGGTCCGGGCACCGAGGCGCGCGGCCAGCGGCGGGTCAGCTCGGCCACCGCCTGGGCCTCCGGGGTCACCCGGACCAGGGTGACCGGGACCGGCCCCATTCCCCTGGCCCACTCCGGCAGCGGCCTGGGCTGCGGCCGCCGACCGGCGGCCACCGCGTTGAGCGAACGCAGCACCGCCATGGCGTCGACCGGCCGGTCCTCCGGATCCTTGGCGAGCAGGGCCAGCACGATCCGCTCCAGCTCCTCGGGGATCGAGGGCCGCAGCTCGCGCGGCGGGCGGGGCGGGGTGTCCCGGTGGTCGAGCATGATCACCAGCGGGTCGCCGACAGTGAACGGCGGTGCCCCGACCAGCAGTTCGTACAGCACGCAGCCGAAGGAGTAGAGGTCGCTGCGGGCGTCCAGGTCGTCCTCGTTGATCTGCTCGGGCGACATGTAGCGGGGCGTGCCGACCGGGGTGCCCGCGTGGCCGAAGCGCGAGGTGGGGCCGGCCGCGCCGCCGCGCAGCCGGGCGACGCCGAAGTCGCAGATCTTGATGCCGCCGTCGGTGGTGCGGATCAGGTTGGCAGGTTTGAGGTCGCGGTGGATCACGTCCCTGGCGTGGGTGTACGCCAGGGCGGAGGCGATCCGCCGGGCGGTGTCCACCGCCTGCTCCACCGGCATCCGCCGCCCGGGCAGGTCGTCCAGCACCTGCCCCAGGTCGCGGCCGTCCAGCAGTTCCATCACCAGATAGGGCGCGCCCTCGGCGTAGCCGAAGTCGTGCACCACGGTGACCCCGGATGCTGGAGTCCGGCGGCGACCCTGGCCTCCCGGCGGAACCGCTCCAGTTGCAGCCTGGCCTGGCCCGGGTCGTGCGGAATGGTCGAGGACCGCAGGCACTTGACGGCGACCTGGCGGCCCAGCGCCTCGTCCTCGGCCCGCCAGACCTCGCCCATGCCGCCCCGGCCCAGCAGCCCGAGCAGCCGGTAGCGGCCCTGGACCAGCGTTCCTTGCTCCACGCGCATGTCGGGCAGGCGCATGTCCGGAATGTTCGCTGCGCCGCCCGTCCCCCTTCTTCCTCCAGCAGAGTACGGCCCCGGCGGCCGGATCGTCAGCGCCCTTCCCGGCGGGTCACCCGGCCGGTTCCGGGGCGGCCGTGCGGTCCGGCGCGGCGACCGCGGTCCGGCGTACCCAGGCGGCCGCCCGGGCCACCTCGGCGACCTGCGGCACCCCGGCGGCGCGGGCGGGCGGCGGACCATGACCACCGGCAGCCCCAGCTCCCGGGCGGCGGTGAGCTTGGCGGAGGTGGCCTCGCCACCGCTGTCCTTGGTGACCACCACGTCGATCCGGTGCCCGCGCAGCAGCGCCCGCTCGCCGTCCAGGGTGAACGGGCCCCGCTCCAGCAGCACCTCGGTGCCGGCCGGCAGCGGCGGTTCGGGGGCCTCCACCGACCGGGCCAGGAAGTACAGCCCGGACAGCTCCGCGAAGGCGGCCAGGCCCTGCCTGCCGGTGGCCAGGAAGACCCGGCGGCCCAGCGAGGGCAGCAGCCCGGCGGCCTCCGCCAGGGAGTCGACCGGATGCCAGCGGTCCCCGGGAACGGCACTCCAGCCCGGCCGCCGCAGCGCCAGCAGCGGCACCCCGGCGCGCGGCGGCGGCCTGCGCCGCGCTGCGGCTGATGGTCCCGGCGAACGGGTGGGTGGCGTCGACCAGCGCGTCCGTCCGCTGCTCGCGCAGCCAGCCGGCCAGCCCCTCGGCGCCGCCGAAGCCGCCGATCCGCACCAGCCCGGCAGGCAGCCGGGGCTCCGCCACCCGCCCGGCCAGCGAACTGGTCACCTCCAGCGACTTCTCCCCGGCGAGCTCCCGCGCCAGTCGGCGGGCCTCGCCGGTCCCGCCGAGGATCAGCACACGGCGCACGGACATGGAGCCCCTCCTCGGAACACACGGTCGGGCAGCAGTATGGCCGAGGAACCACCGCGCCACCCGCCCGCCCGCCACCGGCCCGCGCTAGCGGCGGACGCGGGGCATGCCCAGGCCGATCCAGGAGATGATCTCGCGCTGGATCTCGTTGTTGCCGCCGCCGAAGGTGAAGATCACGGCGCTGCGGTAGCCGCGCTCCAGGTTTCCGGTGAGGACCGCGCCGGAGGAGCCCTCCTTGAGCGGGCCGGCCGCGACGACCTCCAGCAGCCAGGCATAGGCGTCGCGGCGGGCCTCGCTGCCGTAGACCTTGACGGCGGAGGCGTCCTGCGGGGTCAGCGCGCCGCGCTGGACGGCGTCCACCATCTGCCAGTTGAGCAGCTTCATGGCGTCCAGCCGGACATGGGTGCGGGCCAGCCGCTGGCGCACCCAGGGCAGGTCCATCACCCGGCGGCCGTCGGACAGCTCGGTCTCGCGCGCCCACTGCTGGACCTCGACGAGGGCCCGGTTGGCCATGGTGGTGTGCGCGGCCAGGGTCACCCGCTCGTGGTTGAGCTGGTTGGTGATCAGCCGCCAGCCCTGGTTCTCCGCCCCGACCCGGCGGCTGACCGGGACCCGGATGTCCTGGTAGTAGCTGGCGGTGGTGTCGTGGCCGGCCAGGGTACGGATCACCGTGGTGGAGTAGCCCGGGTCGGTGGTGTCCAGCAGCAGGATGCTGATCCCCTGGTGCGGCGGCGTCCGGGTCGGTGCGCACCGCGAGCCAGACCCAGTCGGCGGTGTCGCCGTTGGTGGTCCAGATCTTCTGGCCGTTGACCAGGTAGCAGTCGCCGTCCCGGACCGCGCGGGTCTTCAGCGCGGCCAGGTCGGTGCCCGCCTCCGGCTCGGAGTAGCCGATGGCGATGTCGAGCTCCCCGGCCAGGATCCGGGGCAGGAAGTACGCCTTCTGCTCCTCGGTGCCGAACTTCATGATCGAGGGGCCGACCGTGTTCAGTGCCATGATCGGCAACGGAATGCCCGCCTGGGCGGCCTCGTCGAAGAACACGAACTGCTCGACCGGGCTCATCCCGCGCCCGCCGTACTCCACCGGCCAGCCGACGCCCAGCCAGCGGTCGGCGCCCAGGCGGCGGTTGACCTCGCGGTAGAACTTCTTCTGCCGGGCCGGGTCGTTCAGCCGCCCGTAGGCGTCAGGCGGCATCAACTCGGCAAAGTAGGCCCGCAGTTCGGTGCGGAGCCGCTGCTGCTCCGGCGTGTGGTCCAAGTACATCGCGGCCTCCCGGGGTCACTGACGGAACGTCAGCTGGCCACGCTAGAACACGTTCTACAAATGCGGAATACCGGCGCGTCCCGGGCCGGGGCCCGCGCGGCGCGGCGGGTCGGGGCGGCGGGCGTCCTACCCTGGGCCATGCCCGGCGGAGCAGGTCCCGAGGTGAGGAGCGGCAGGGATGGGCAGCCAGACGCACACAGCGGCATTGCGCCCGGTGGAGGATCCGCCGGAGGAGGGCCGGGAGCCGGAGCAGCGCTCGAAGCCGGACGGGCCGGAACGCGGAAGCGCCGCGCAGACGCTGCGGGCGGTCCCGCTCCCGGCACTGGACCGGGTCGGCGTGGTGCTGGTGTCCCACAGCCAGCAGGTCGCCGAGGCGGTGGCCCGGATGGCGGTCGCCCTGCTGGGGAACGGTGACCCGGCGCCGGTGGCCACGGCGGGCGGCACGCTGGACGGCGGCCTGGGGACCAGCGCCGCGCGGATCGTGACCGCCGCGCGCGGAGTCGACCAGGGCATGGGCGTAGCCATGCTGGCCGACCTGGGCGGCGCGGTGCTCGGCGTGCAGGCGCTGCTCGCGGACGCCGAGGCGCACGGGCTGCCGTTCCCGACCCGGTTCGCCGACGCCCCGTTCCTGGAGGGCGCGGTGGCCGCGGTGGCGACGGCCTCGGCGGGGGGCGACCTGGCCGCGGTGATGGAGGCCGCCGAGGACGCCTACCGGGTGCACAAGCTCTGACCGCAGGGACAGCCGCCAGGGCAGTCGCCGGGCAGCCCCGGGGTCGTCTCCGCTCCGCCCGCCCCGGTCAGCGGGTGGGCGCGGCGGGCAGGCCCAGGCGGTCGGCGGCATCCTCGACCAGGTAGCCGAACATGGCGTCCGCCGGTTCCACGGTGTTCGCGAACTGGCCGAACAGTTCGAAGCTGATCAGCCCGAAGACCTGGGTCCAGGCGGCGATCGCCTTGACCATCACCACCGGGTTCAGGCCGGGGGCGGCGAGGGCGACCAGATCCGCCATCTGCTGGGCCAGCAGGCCGCGCAGTGGGCGGGGGGCGGCCTCCGGCTCGAAGCGGCCGATGGTCCCGGACAGCAGCGCGATCAGCACCAGCGGCACCGCGCGGCCGGCGCGATGGTCTCCTGGGGCGCGGCATAGCCGGGGACCGGGGTGCCGTAGATGAGGGCGTACTCGTGCGGGCTGGCCAGCGCCCAGGCGCGGGCGGCCTGACAGAGGGCGGCCCAGCGCCCCGGGTGTCGGCGGCCGGCACCGCCGCGACGGCGGTCTCCACCTGCTCCCCGAGGGAGTCGTAGGCGTCGATGATGAGCGCCGTGAGCAGGTCGTCCCGGCTGGGAAAGTAACGGTAGAGGGCCGAGGAGACCATGCCGAGCTCCCTGGCCACCGCGCGCAGGGACAGCCGTTGGGCACCTTCGACACCCAGCTGCCTGCGGGCCTCGGTCTTGATCTCGCGGGTGAGCTCTTCACGCGCCCGTTCACGGGCGGTCCTGATCGCTGCCATGCGCACAGTCTGCCACAAACGAGATCGGCGCATCGAAACGAGAGCACTGCTCTTGACTCGGTCCACCGATCGCGGCATAGTCATAAACAAGCAAGCGAGAGCAGTGCTCTCGATTGAGAACCCCGCTCACTGAAGAGCTCGGGGCGGACGATCCGAAGGAGCCCGAGATGTCCCAGAACGCCACCCCCGCGGCGAACGCCAACCCCGCAGGCCAGCGGCTGGTCGCCCCCACCGGCGCCCTGATGCGCTTCGGCGACCGGGTCACCAACAAGCTGATGCGACTGCTGGGCCGCTTCGGCATCAGCGTGATGGGCTCGCGGACCCTCGCCGTGCGCGGACGCAGCTCCGGCGAGTGGCGGACCACCCCGGTCAACCTGCTGACCTTCAACGGCGAACGCTACCTGGTCGCCCCCGCGGCCACACCCAGTGGGTCCGCAACATGCGGGTGGCCGGGGGCGGCGAGCTCCGGCTGGGCCGCCGGGCCGAGACCTTCCGCGCCGTCGAGCTGGGCGACGCCGACAAGCCCCGGTGCTGCGCGAGTACCTGCGCCGCTGGGCCTGGGAGGTCGGCTTCTTCTTCGAGGACGTCACCGCCGACTCCCCGGAGAGCCGGCTCCAGGAGATCGCCCCCGGCTTCCCGGTCTTCCGGATCACCGCCGGCTGACACCGCCCAGCCCAGACCTCCGCCCAGCCCAGATCCCCTCGGTCCAGGGCCCCGGCTCAGCCCAGGTGCTCCCGTACCCAGTGGGCCAACTCCCGGGCGCAGGCGTCCACCGACTGCTGCCAGGTCTGCCCCGCGCCCTCGCCCGCCTCGTCGCTGACATGCTTGACCAGCCGCACCGGCAGTCCGGCCGCCAGGGCCGCGCTGGCCACCGCATAGCCCTCCATGTCGACCAGGTCGGCCCGCTCCGCGAGCCGCTGCCGGGCGCCCTCCTCGGAGACGAACAGATCGCCGGTGGCCAGCACCGGGCCGGTGGCGTCCCGGCCCCGGCCTCGTCCCCGGCCTGCGGCAGCAGCTCCAGCGGGGCACCGACGGTCTCCCCGGTGAGCGAGTACAGCACCGCCGAGTCCAGGTCGTGCTGGAGCACCGTGCGGACCTCGTGCGTCCCGGACCAGCCGGGACGGAGCGCGCCGGCCGTGCCCAGGTTGACCACGCCGGCCGGCCGAACCGCACCCGCCAGAACCGCGGCCACCGCCGAGGCGGCGTTCACCTTGCCCATCCCGGTCAGCAGCAGCGGCAGCCCGGAGTCGAGATGGGCCGCCTCCTCCGCCAGGGCCACGACGAGCAGCGGACGGGACGGGTCGATCTCTCCGATGAGGCGCATGGCGACCATGGTAGTCAGGCCATGATGGTCGGCGGCCCGCGATAGGTTGCCTCCGAACGGGAGCAAGCGCGCGACCACGCGTCAGCAACGAGAAGGAGCAAGCCTCATGGCCTCCGAGAGCACCTGGAACGACGTCGACCAGTACTTCACCGACACCCTGGGCCTCAACGATCCGGCCCTGGAGGCCGCGTTGAAGTCGAGCGAGGCCGCCGGGCTGCCGCCGATCGCGGTGTCCGCGCCGCAGGGCAAGCTGCTCCAGCTGCTCGCGGTGGTCCGCGGCGCCCGGAACATCCTGGAAATCGGCACACTTGGCGGATACAGCACCATCGCCCTGGCCCGGGCCCTGCCCGAGGGCGGGCGGCTGGTCTCGCTGGAGTTCAGCGCCAAGCACGCCGAGGTGGCGCGCGGCAACATCGCCGCGGCCGGGCTCGCGGACCGGGTGGAGGTACGGGTGGGGGCGGCGCTCGACAGCCTGCCGCAGCTCCAGGCCGACGGCCTCGGCCCGTTCGACCTGGTCTTCATCGACGCGGACAAGGTGAACAACGCGGCCTATGTCCGCTGGGCGCTGGAGCTCGCCCGCCCCGGCACGCTGATCGTGGTCGACAACGTGGTGCGCGACGGCAGGGTCCTGGACAGCTCGGGCGAGGACCCGTCGGTCTCCGGCACCCGCGCCGCGCTGGAGTTCATCGCCGCCGAGCCCCGGCTGGACGGGACCGCGGTGCAGACCGTCGGCAGCAAGGGCTACGACGGCTTCGTCCTGGCCCTGGTCACCGGCTGACCGCTCCGACGACCAGGACGCCCGCGCCCGCGAACGGCGAACCGCGACCGGCGAGCCCCGAACGCGAACGCGAACGCGAACGGGCGAGGACGCAGGTCAGAGCGTGAACGCGCCCTCCGGGGGCGGCGGGGAGGGGACGGCGGTCGCGTCGGTGACCGGCTGGAGGCCGCCGACCAGGAGGTCCAGCCGGTCGCCGTGGACCACCCGGGCCGGGAAGGCGTCGGCGGCGACCCGGCGGGCCAGCTCGGCGACCGGCAGCGGCCGGTCGGCCGCGACGATCACCAGGTTGCCGTAGCGCCGGCCGCGCAGCACCGAGGGCTCCGCGATCAGGCAGACGTCCGCGAAGACCGAGCGGACAGTGGCCAGCTGCGCCCGGCCGAAGTCCAGCGGCGCGCCGTCGGCGAGGTTGGCGGTGTAGACCCCGCCCGGCCGCAGCACCCGCGCGGCCTCGCGGACGAACTCCACCGAGGTCAGATGGGCCGGGATCCGGGAGCCGCCGAAGACATCGGCGACCAGCAGGTCCACGCTGTGCTGAGGCGAGGAGGCCAGGTACCGCCGGGCGTCCTCGGCCTGGACCCGCAGCGCCGCTTCCGGCCAGGGCAGGTACTCCCGGACCAGCTCGGTGAGCGCGCCGTCGAGCTCGACCGCCTGCTGCCGGGAGCCGGGCCGGGTGGCGGCCAGGTAGCGCGGCAGGGTGAACCCGCCGCCGCCGAGGTGCAGCGCGGTCACCGGATCGCCGGAAGGGGCCGCCAGGTCGACGACGTGCGCCAGCCGCTGGACGTACTCGAACTCCAGGAAGAGCGGGTCGTCCAGGTCCACATAGGACTGCGGCGCGTCGTCCATGGTCAGCAGCCAGCCCCGGGGACGGTCCAGGTCGGGCAGCAGCCGGGCGACGCCGAGGTCGACCCGGCGTTCCACGGGCACGGGTTCGCTGATCGGGTCGGCCATACGTCTCATTGTGACCGTCCCCGGGCCGCGGCGAAAGTTCGTCCCCGCGGCCGTACAACCTTCCGCCCGGGGCGTGGGTCTTCCATACATTGAGCGACACGGCGACGTATCCCACCCTCAGGGGGCGTCGCCCGGCGCGACGGAAGGGAAGTCCGTGCGACAGCCGATCACCACCGTGCCCCATGGGGCACCCCACCCCGGCCGGGCCCGCGAGGAGCAGCTCCGACGCGCCCAGGCACCGACAGCACGCGGGGAGGACCGCCCGCAGGCTCGCGGTCCTGACCTTCCGCGACCTGACCGACCCGGCGGCGTTCCGGGCTCAGCTGGACCGGCTGCGGCGGACCGCCCGCCGGTGTCCCTGGCTGAGGTGAAGCGGCGCTCCGCGGGGGCGCGCCGCTTCCCTCCCACGCCGTGCTGGTCAGCTTCGAACTGGGCCACCGCAGTGCCGCGACCGTGGCCCTGCCGGCCCTGGCGGCCTTCCGGATGCCCGCCGTCGCCTTTGTGGTCGCGGGCCTGGTGGACACCGAGCGCCCGTACTGGTGGCAGGAGGCCGAGTATCTGGCGGCCCAGGGCGGACAGGCGCGCGGTCTGTCGGCGCGCGCGCGGGCGGGTGGCGGCGGCGCTGTCCGCGCTGCCGGACCCGGACCGGCGGCGCAGCCTGGAGGAGCTGCGGGTGACCTCCCGCCGGCCGGCCCGGGGACGCCGCAGCTGACCTCGGCGGACCTGCTGGCGCTGCGCGGCGCGGCGTCGAGCTGGGCAACCACTCCCTGGGCCACGCCCGGCTGGACTCCTGCGACGACTACGCGCTGCGCGAGGAGGGTCCAGGGCGGGCACCTGCGGCTGGCCCGGCTGACCGGCGAGAGCCGCGGGCCTTCGCCTACCCGGACGGGGTGTTCGACGCCCGGGCCGAACCGCTGCTTGCGCGGGCTGGGCTACGGCAGTGCCTTCCTCAGCGACGGGGCACTGTTCGACCTGCGCGGTAACGGCGGCGAGCGGCCCGACCCGCTGCGGATCAGCCGGCTGCGTGAACGCCGGAACTCGCGGGCCTGTTCGACGGGAGTACTGGCCGGGTGGAACCCGGCGGCCCGTCGGCTGCGCGCGGCCGTGGCGGTCTGACCGCCGCCGGGCAAGGCGCAGCTGGGAAAGGCACAGCCGGGAAACGGGCGCTTCCGACGCCGGAAGCGCCCGCCACCGGCCCGACCTGGCCCAACCCAACCTGGCCCAACCCGACCCAACCCGCGCGATCGGCCGGATCCGGCCGCCCGGGCGGGGCCTTCGGCTAGGGTCCCGTCCAGGGGTCGGCCCCCGGCCTCGTGCAGGAGGGTGATCGTGTGGCGAAGCAGCAGTTCGGGGACTACCAGAACGAGATCTACTTCAGCGGCCTCTTCGGCGTGATGCCCAAGTACCCGATGGCCTTCGCCGGATGGGAGGCGGCGGCGCAGGCGCGCTGCCGCCGTCGGTGTGGTCCTATGTCGCCGGGGCGCCGGCGACGAGTACACCCAGCGCGCCAATGTCCACGCCTTCGAGCGCTGGGCGCTGGTGCGAGGATGCTGGTGGGCGCGGCCGAGCGGGACCTGTCGGTGGAGCTGTTCGGGCAGCGGCTGCCGTCGCCGCTGTTCATGTCCCCGGTCGGGGTGCTCGGGCTGTGCGCGCAGGACGGACACGGCGATCTGGCCGCGGCCCGGGCCGCGGCCCGGACCGGGGTGCCGATGGTCGCCTCCACCCTGAGCGCGGACCCGCTGGAGGATGTCGCCGCAGCGCTCGGCGACACCCCCGGCTACTTCCAGCTGTACACCCCGACCGACCGGGAGCTGGCGGCCAGCCTGGTGCGCCGGGCCGAGGCGGCCGGGTTCAAGGGCATCGTGGTCACCCTGGACACCTGGGTCACCGGCTGGCGTCCACGTGACCTGAGCACCAGCAACTTCCCGCAGCTGCGCGGCAACTGCCTGGCCAACTACACCTCGGACCCGGTGTTCCGGGCCGCGCTGGGCAAGGCCCCGCAGGAGGATCCCGGCGCGGTCGTCCAGCTCTTCGCGAAGATCTTCGGCAACCCGCTGACCTGGGACGACCTGCCCTGGCTGCGGTCGCTGACGACGCTGCCGCTGCTGCTCAAGGGCATCTCCACCCGGAGGACGCCCGCCGGGCCAGGGACTACGGGGTGGACGGGATCTACTGCTCCACCACGGGCGGGCGCCAGGCGAAACGGCGGGCTGGCCGCGCTGGACGCCCTGCCCGGCGTGTGGAGCGGGGCGACGGCTGGCGGTGCTCTTCGACTCGGGGTGCGCGGCGGCGCAGATCTCGTCAAGGCCCTGGGCCTGGGCGCGACGCGGTCGGCGTCGGCCGCCCGTACGCCTACGGGCTGGCCCTCGGCGTAACCGACGGTGGTGCATGTGCTGGCCTCACTGCTGGCCGAGGCCGACCTGACCATGGCGGTGGACGGCTACCCGACCTGGCCGACTCCCGGGTCTGCGCCCGGTGTCCGCCCGGTAGCGGCGGGGCGGCAGCCGCCAGTACGGAGGGGCCGAGGAAGGGCGAGGGCTCAGGGCGGGCCGGGACCAGCTGTCCAGCAGCCGGCCTCCGGGTAGGCCAGCGCGGCGGGGGCAGTTCCTCGGCCCGCCGCTGCGCAGCACACCAGCGTCCCGGCGCCCTGCCGGCGGCGGCGTCGGGGGTGACCCGGCGCAGCGCCTGGACGGCCACGGCCTGGGCCGAGGGTACAGCTCGGGGCCCTGCGGGCGCCCAGGGCGGCCTGGATCCGGTCGGCGACCAGCTCGTAGTGGGTGCAGCCGAGGACCAGTGCCCTGGTCCCGCCGGGTGCGGGCGGCGGCGCCGCCACGGTCGCCGCGATGGCCTGCTCGTCGGCGTTCTCGACCGCCTCGGCCATACCCGGGCAGGGGACCTCCACCACGTCCGTCCCCGCGGCGAAGTCGCGGATCAGGGCGCGCTGGTAGGCGCTGCCGGTAGTGGCCGGGGTGGCCCAGATCGCGACCGGCCACCGGTCGCGGCGGCGGGTTTGACCGCGGGGACGGTGCCGATGACCGGGATGCCGGCTCCAGCTCGGCGCGGATCGCCTCCAGGGCGTGCACCGAGGCGGTGTTGCAGGCGACGACCAGGGCGTCCGGCGGTGGGCGGCGGCGGCGCGGCGCAGGCGAGGGCGTGTTCGCTGAGGTCGGCGGGTGTACGCGGCCCCAGGGCATGCCGTCCGGGTCGCTGGAGAGCACCAGGTCGGCGTCCGGGCGCAGCGTGCGCAGCGCCGCCGCGGCGGCGAGCAGTCCGATGCCTGAGTCCAGGAGTGCGATCTTCACACCCACTGACTTTAGCGGAAGCCCCGCGGCGGGACTCCGCGGTCGGCCGGCGGAGCCGGGCGCCGCCGGCCCGGCCGCCCGCGGGCCGCGCCGGGCGGTGACTGCGCGGGCCGGGTACGCAAGACTGGCGCCGTGTCCGTTCTCGCGATCATCGCCTCCCTGTCCCTGCTCTCCTGGCTGTGGCTGACCTTCTGTCAGGGCTGGACCGATGTGCGCCTGCCGAAGCGCCCGTCGCCCGAGCGCTCCGCGCCTCCGGGCCCGCGCGCGACCGTCGGTCGCGGTGATCGTCCCGGCCCGGGACGAGGCCGAGGTGCTGCCGCTGAGCCTGCCCTCGCTGCTGGCCAGCGCTATCCGGGAGCGGCCCGGGTCATCCTGGTCGACGACGGCAGCACCGACGGCACCGGCGAGCTCGCCCGGAAGCTGGCCGGGGCGGGCGGCCTGCCGCTGACGGTGACCTCGCCCGGCGAGCCGCCCGCGGGCTGGACCGGCAAGCTGTGGGCGCTTCGGCACGGGGTGGAGCTGGCCGGTACGGACGCGGAGTACCTGCTGCTCACCGACGCGGACATCGCCCACGGCCCGCACTCGCTGGACGAGCTGGTCTCCGCCGCCGAGTCGGGCAGCCTGGACCTGGTCTCACAGATGGCCCGGCTGCGCACGGAGACCGCTGGGAGCAGCTGATCGTCCCGGCCTTCGTCTACTTCTTCGCCCAGCTGTACCCGTTCCGGCGGAGCAACCGGCCCGGGTCGCGGACCGCGGCGGCCGGGGGCTGCACCCTGGTGCGCCGGGAGGCGCTGGCCCGGGCCGGGGGCGTGGCCGCGATCCGGGCGCGGTGATCGACGACGTGAACCTGGCCCGGCTGGTGAAGCGCGGCGGCGGGCGGACCTGGCTGGGGCTGGCCGAGCAGGTGGACAGCGTCCGCCCGTACCCGGAGCTGGCGCAGCTGTGGCGGATGGTGTCCCGCAGCGCCTACGCCCAGCTGCGGCACTCGGTGGCGCTGCTGGCCGGGACGGTGCTGGGACTGGCGCTGGTGTACCTGGTGCCGCCGGTGGCGGTGGTCGCCGGGCTGGTGGCGGGGGACGCCCGGGTGGCTGTCCGGCCGCGCGGGCGCTGATGGCGCTGACCTTCCGGCCGATGCTGGCCTACTACGGCCGTCCGGCGGCGGAGGCGCTGCTGCTGCCGTTCACCGCGGGCCTGTACCTGCTGATGACCGTCGACTCGGCGGTGCAGCACTGGCGCGGCCGGGGCGCGGCCTGGAAGGGCCGCACGTACGGCGCGCCGACGGACGTCCCCGAGGCCGGCTGAGAACCGCCGGAGGCCCCGCGGGACGGGGCCTCCGGCCTGCCGGCTGCGACAACACAGGTGACAACGGAGCTAATGCGGGGGTTCAGCGGGTCAGAGCGCCACGCCGAGCAGGGCGTCCACGGTACGGGAGATCACGCCGGGGCGCCGCTGTCGGTGCCGCCTCGTTTCCTGCCGGGCCGCCCAGGCGTCCACCGCGGCCAGGGCGCGGGGCGCGTCCAGGTCGTCGGACAGCGCCGCCCGGACCTTGGCGAGCACCTCGGCCGCGTCCGGGCCGTCCGGCCGGGAGACGGCGCGCGCCAGCGGGCCAGCCGGTCCTGGGCGCGGAGCAGGTCGGCGCCGGTCCACTCCCAGTCGCTGCGGTAGTGGTGGCCGAGCAGGGCCAGCCGGATGGCGGCCGGTTCGACGCCCTCCTGCCGGAGCTTGGAGACGAACACCAGGTTGCCGCGCGACTTGGACATCTTCTCGCCGTCCAGGCGACCATTCCGGCGTGCACATAGGCCCGCGCGAAGGGGTGGCTGCCGGTGGCGACCTGGGCGTGCGAGGCGCCCATCTCGTGGTGCGGGAAGACCAGGTCGCTGCCGCCGCCCTGGATGTCGAAGCCCATGCCGAGGTGGCCGAGCGCGATCGCCACGCACTCGATGTGCCAGCCGGGGCGGCCGTGGCCGAGCTCGGTCTCCCAGGCGGGCTCGCCGGGGCGGGCGGCCAGCCACAGCAGCGGGTCGAGCCGGTGCTTCTTGCCGGGGCGGTCCGGGTCGCCGCCGCGCTCGCCGAAGAAGCGCAGCATCTGCTCCGGAGTGTACCGGGAGACCTCACCGAAGTGCGGGTCGGAGCCGACGGAGAAGTAGATGTCGCCGTCCAGCTCGTAGGCCGCGCCCTGGGCCAGCAGGTCCTTGACGAGGGGCACTATCGCCGGGATGGCCTCGACCGCGCCGATGTAGTGGGCGGGCGCGAGCATCCGCAGCGCGGTCATGTCCTCGCGGAACAGCGCCGTCTCACGCTCGGCGAGCGCGGTCCAGTCCTGGCCGGTGGCCACGGCCCGCTCCAGCAGCGGGTCGTCCACGTCGGTGACGTTCTGGACGTAGACCACGTCGTGGCCGTTGTCCGCCAGACCCGCTGGATCAGGTCGAAGGCGTTGTAGGTGGCGGCGTGTCCGAGGTGGGTGGCGTCGTAGGAGTGATGCCGCAGACGTAGAGCCCGGCCTTGGGACCGGTGCGGTGGTCAGCGGACCCCTGTGGCGGTGTCGAAGATGCGCAGGGGGTCCCCTGACCGGGAGCGCGGGAACCTCAGTGTCGGGCCAGGCATACATACGGATGACTCTAACCGGACACAACTGATCTTCGCACCAGTGCCTCCGTCACTGAGGCCGGCTCCGCTGTCGAGGCTGTTGAGGTCACCACACCGTCGGGGCGGCGCCGGTCGGCGCGGTCAGATCGGCGGCCAGGGGACCGCGGGCCAGTCGCCGGAGGGCAGCGGGTGCACCCGGTCTTCAGCAGTTCCTCCACCGCTCCCGCACGGCCTGGAGCTCGCCCGGGGTGATCAGTTCGGCCAGCCGGTCGGCCAGCCCGCCCTGCTCCGCACTCCCGGCCGCTCCCCGGCTCCGGACGGTCCCTCGGCTCCGGCCGCTCCCCCGTTCGGCCGGTCCCTCGGCGAGTTGCTCGCGCAGGGCGGTCAGCGCCTCGGTGGCCTCCGCGGGCAGTGGCTGCCGGCCCAGCCCCAGAGCAGGGTGCGCAGCTTCCGGGGACGGCGAAGGTCACCCGTGGTCGATGCCGTAGAGGGCGCCGTCCACGGCGGCCAGCAGATGGCCGCCCTTGCGGTCGGCATTGTTCAGCACCGCGTCCAGCACCGCGAGCCGGCGCAGCCGCGGGTCGTCGGCGTGCACCAGCAGCGCGGTGCGGCCCCCGCCGACCTCGGCCCGGCCGACGGCGCACCAGCCGGGTTCCGGTTCCTCGCGGTCCTGGAGGGTGAGCAGTTCGGCATCCGGGTCGGACTCCACCCAGATCTGGCACATGCCCTCGCCCAGCGGGCCGTCGCGCAGCACCGTCGGCGGCACCAGGTGCCAGCCGATGGCCGCGGCGACCTGGTACGCGGCCACCTCGCGTCCGGCCAGCGTGCCGTCCGGGAAGTCCCACAGCGGACGCTCGCCGCGGACCGGCTTGTAGACGCAGACCGCCTGCTCCGCGGCGTTGCTGACGGTGCAGTAGAACACGGCGTTGGAGGCCGCGGTGAGCTGTCCGTGTATGTGCAGCTCACCCTCGCGCAGCAGCGCGAGGGCCCGCTCGGGGTCGGCGGCCAGCGCGGCCGAGGCGGCGGGATCCACCTCGGGCACCGGCTGCTCGACGGGCGCGCTCAGCGCCGGTACCCGTTCTGACGCGGGCACACATGGCCCTGGGGGTCGAGCGGCAGGCTGCAGAAGGGGCACGGCGGGCGCCCGGCGGAGACCAGCTCCAGGGCCCGCTTGGCGAACACCCGGGCCATGGCGCCGTTGAGCCGGACCCGCAGCATCGGCGGCCCGTTCTCGTCGTCCTCGAAGGGCTCGGTGTCGTCGGGGTCGTCCGGGTCGGTCTCGATCAGCGCCTGGGCCTCGATGATCAGCCGCTGGACCGAGTCGTCCCAGGCCAGCGCCATGGTTCCGACCCGGAACTCCTCCAGCACCGGCTGGTCGAGCGGGGCGCTGTCGATGAGGTCGGCGGGGGCGACTGCCGGGACCTCGGTGCTTCCGGCGGCGCGGACCACCTCGTCCAGCAGTTCCTCGATCCGCTCGGCCAGCGCGGCGACCTGCGTTTTCTCCAGCAGGACGCTGGTCACCCGGCCTCGGGTGCTGGCCTGAAGGTAGAAGGCGCGATTACCCGGCTCGCCGACCGTTCCGGCACGAAGCGCTCGGGGGATCGTAGAAGAACACCTGGCGGGGCACGTGGCTGCTCCAGATCTTGACGTCGCTGTTCGAACCCACCCTAACCCAGCCGTCACCGTACGCCGGTGTCTCCCCCGACGACAGCGTCCCCGTCGCGTGCGTCCGTGGCCGTCGCGCCCTCGGCCGCCGGGCGCGGCGCGAGCCCGCCCAGCTCGCCGGTGTCACCCAGACGCAGCAGGAACGGGCGGGTCGGGGTGTAGCGGATGACACTGACCGAGCAGGGCTCGACCGAGATCCGCTGGAAGTTGTCGAGGTGCAGCCCGAGCGCGTCGGCCACGATCGCCTTGATCACGTCGCCGTGGCTGCACGCCACCCACACCGCGTCCGCGCCGTGCTCGGCCTCGACCTCGGCGTCCCACTCGCGGACCGCCTCCACCGCGCGGTGGCTCATCTCCCGCAGCGACTCGCCCTCGGGGCCGGGGAAGGTCGCGGCGGAGGGCTGGGCCTGGACCGTCCGCCACAGCGGCTCGGCGGCCAGCTCGGCCAGCGGCCGGCCGGTCCAGTCGCCGTAGCGGCACTCGCCGAGCCGCTCGTCCAGCCGCAGCGCCAGCTCGGGGCGGGCCGCGAGCAGCGGCGCCAGGGTCTGCCGGCAGCGGTCCAGCGGGCTGCTGACGACCCTCGCGACCGGGATCCCGGCGAGCCGCCCGGCCAGACCCTCGGCCTGTTCCCGGCCGTGCGGGTCGAGCTCCACGCCCGGGGTCCAGCCCGCGAGCACGCCCGCGGTGTTGGCGGTGGAACGTCCGTGTCGGACCAGCAGCAAGGTCGGCATGGACACCAGCGTAGAGGGCCCCTACAACGGGGCCCGCTTGGGTAGGGTTTCCCGCAGGGGTTGGGCGGCGAGGGGGCAGCGATGTTCAGCAGGGTGCTGAGGCGGAGAGGACCGCGGCGGCCGGAGGACACCGGGCCGCCGGTGGCGCTGCCGGGAACCGACTGGTCGCCGTTCGCTCGGCTGGAGAGCGCGGCCGAGGCGTACTTCCTGCACCCCGATGTGGCGCTGGCCGCGATCGGCGGGGTCCTGGGCCGGCGGCGGGTGCGCGGCTTCACCCTGGAGCGGGTGGTGGACCTGACCGACGCCGGGGCGTCGGTGTGGCAGGAGGCCGCGGTCTGCGACGGCCACCGGCTGATCCTGTGGCACAGCGAGGAGGTCGAGGACAGCGCCGCGCCGGGCGGCACCGTACTGGACTCCTCGATCCAGGTGCTGCCGCTGTCGGAGGTGCGGCATGTCGGAATGCGCACCCTGGTCGGCCGGGACGGCAGCGGCGGGCGCACCCGCCGGGGCGTGTTCGTGGTGGTGACCACCGGGACCTTGCAGGAGCTCAGCGCCGTCCCGTTGGACGAGGGCGGCAGCGGCACGGCCCGGTTCCGGCCGGAGTCGTTCCGCTTCAGCAAGTCCCTGGACGACGGCGGCCCCGGCCAGATGGACCGCCTCACCGCCTTCGGCGAACTCCTGGGCCGCCTGGTCCCGGCGTCCCGCTGACCGGGCCCCCGCCGCCGGGGCGGGGGTCCGGCCGGCCGGACCGTCAGGCGAGGCCGGCCTGCTCCACGGCTTCGAGCGCGGTGCGCAGCGCGAGCACCCGCTCGTCCAGGGTCCAGCCGACCGGGGAGAGGTTGACCGTGGTGACGCCGGCGTCGGCGTAGGCGCGGAGGCGGTCGGCGATCCGGTCGCGGGTGCCGATCAGCGCGGTGGAGTCGATCAGCTGCTGCGGCACCGCGGCCGCCGCCCCCGCCTTGTCCCGGGCCATGTACTTCTGCTGGATCTCCTCGGCGGCCTGCTCGTAGCCCATCCGGCAGGCGATCCGGTTGTAGAAGTTCTGCTCCTTGCTGCCCATGCCGCCGACATACAGCGCGGTGTAGTCGCGCAGGCTGTCGGCCGCGGCCGCGATGTCCTCGGGACTGTCGGTGGCGCTGATCACCACCGGCACATTGGGGGCCACGTCGAAGCCGTCCAGGGTCTTCCCGGACTTGGCCCGACCGGCGCGCAGCGGCTCCAGCGACAGCTCGGCCTGCTCGGGGCGAAGAAGATGCCGAGCCAGCCGTCCGCGATCTCCCCGGTCAGCTCCAGGTTCTTCGGGCCGATCGCGGCGATGTACAGCGGGATGTGCTCGCGCACCGGCTGGACGGTGAGCTTCAGCGCCTTGCCGGGGCCGCCGGGCAGCGGCAGCGTCCAGTTGGCACCGTCGTGGGCGACCCGCTCCCGGGACATGGCCTGGCGGATGATCTCGACATACTCGCGGGTGCGGGCCAGCGGCTTGTCGAACTTCACCCCGTACCAGCCCTCGGAGACCTGCGGGCCGGAGACCCCGAGGCCGAGCCGGAACCGGCCGCCGGACAGGGCGTCCAGGGTGGCCGCGGTCATCGCGGTCATGGTGGGCTGCCGGGCCGGGATCTGGAAGATCGCCGAGCCGACGTCGATGCGTTCGGTCTTCGCCGCGACATACGCGAGGACGGTCGCGGCGTCCGAACCGTAGGCCTCGGCGGCCCAGCAGACCGCGTAGCCGAGCCGGTCCGCCTCCTGCGCGACGGCAGTGTTGTCGGCATCCATGCCGAGGCCCCAGTAGCCGAGGTTGATCCCGAGTCGCACGGTGCTGCCTCCGAAAGTCCGGGCCCGCCAGCTGGCTTGGCGGCGCTCCGGCGAGCCTATAGCGGGCCCGGCCCGGATGCTACTGGTGAGTATCATCGGCCGGGCCGCCGCGCGCCCCTTTCCCGCCGCCCGGCCCGGCGACCCGCCCCGTCCCGACACCCGCCTGCCAGCGGCTCGGCGCGCCGGGTGCAACCCCTACGATGCGCATAGCCCCGGCACCCCTGGCGGTGCCGACCCAGCACAGCGAAGGGTTGATCTGTGGAACTACGACACCTGGGCCGGACCGGGCTCCGCGTCTCCCGGATCGGCCTCGGCACCATGACCTGGGGCCGCGACCTGGACGAGCACGACGCCGCAGAGCAGCTCAAGACCTTCGTCGGGGCCGGGGGCACCCTGGTGGACACCGCTGACGTCTATGCCGACGGCGGCGCCGAGTATGTGCTGTCACGACTGCTGGAGGACCTGGTCCCGCGTTCCGAGCTGGTGATCGCGACCAAGGCCGGCAGCGTCCCGGACCAGAACCGGCGGTTCGACGGCTCACGCGGCCACCTGCTGGCCGCCCTGGACGCCTCGCTGCGCCGGCTCGGCACCGACTACGTCGACCTGTGGCAGGTCCACGCCTTCGACCCGGACACCCCGACCGAGGAGACCCTGCACGCCCTGGACCTGGCCGTCAGCTCCGGCCGGGCCCGCTATGTGGGGGTGTCCAACTTCTGCGGCTGGCAGCTGGCCAAGGCCGCGACCTGGCAGCGCGCGGTCCCCGGCCGCACGCCCCTGGCCGCCACCCAGATGGAGTACTCGCTGCTCCAGCGCGGCATAGAACGTGAGGTCCTGCCCGCCGCGCTGGACAGCGGGATGGGGCTGCTGGCCGCCTCCCCGCTCGGGCGCGGGGTGCTCACCGGGAAGTACCGGCACGGCACGCCCCCGGACTCGCGCGGGGCCTCGCCGTACTTCTCCGCGTTTGTCCAGCCGTACCTGGACGAGCGCGGCCGCAAGATCGTGGACGCCGTCGCCACCGCCGCCGACGGCCTCGGCGCCACCCCGTTGCAGGTGGCCCTCGCCTGGGTGCGCGACCGGCCCGGAGTGGTCGCGCCGATCGTCGGCGCCCGGAACGCCGCCCAGCTCGCGGCGGCGTTGTCAGTGGAGTCCCTTAGTCTGCCGGAGGAGATCCACCGGGCGCTGGACGACATCTCGGCGCCCGTGCACTACTACCCGGACCACGACTGGAGCGCGCTATGAACCTGGAGAGCGCAGAGACCGCGGCAGCGGCGCCGGAGGTCCCGGCGGACCCGACGGAGGCGGCGGAGCCGGCCGCCGCCGGTCCCGTCGGCGACCGCGAGTCCGACCGGCCGGGAACCGGGCCGGAGCCGCAGTCCGCGCCCGGGCCGCAGGCCGAGGCCGCTGCCGTGCCCGCGCAGGCGGCGCCGGCGCAGACCCCGGCCGAGCTGGCGGCGGCGATGCGCGCGGTGGGGCCCGGCGAGGCCGCCGTGCCCGACCGGGCCGAGGCGCTGCGGGCCACCGCCGAGGTACTGGCCGCGGGCGGTGCGCCCGCGCACCTGCTGGACGCGACCGTGACCGCCCTCGGCGAGGGCGCCCCCGCGCTGCTGCGGGACGACCCCTGGACCATCCTGACCGTGCCCGGGGTGCGTCCCGAGCACGCCGACGGCTTCGCCCGGGGGCTGCTCGGCGCCGACTGCGGCCCCGGCGACCAGCGCCGGGCCGAGGCGCTGACCGGCTGGCTGCTGGAGCAGGCCGCCGTCCGCGGCCACACCGCCGTGGAACTCACGGCCGTCCAGGCCGGGCTGGAGCAGCACGCGGTCCCGAGGCCGGGGGCGCGCTGGCCACGGTGCTGGGCGAGGGCCGGGTGATGGCCTTCCAGGAGGAGGAGCAGGCCGAGGGCGGCCGCCGCCCGGGCGGCGACGAGGACGACGAGCCGCCGGTGCGGATCCTGCTGGCGCTGGACCGCCTGGCCCTGGCCGAGGAGAGCCTGGCGGACGGCCTGGTCCGGCTGCTGTCCACCTTCGAAGGCGACCCCCGGCCGCAGCAGCCAGCCCCCGCCGGGGGGACGACGAAGCCACGGAAGAGCCGCCGGCGCCCGACGAAGCTGACGCGGCTGACGCGGCTGATGCGCCCGAGGGGCCGACGCGCCCGACGGCGGGGCGCTGGACTGGGCCGGGGCCGCGGAGGCCGCGCCCTCCCCTTCCGCCGCCGCGCTGATCCGGGCGGTCGCCGACAGCGGACTGGTGCTGCACACCGGCGGCCAGGCCGCCCGCGCCGAACCGGTGGCGCTGGTCCGGGCGGCCCGGGCGCTCGGCCTGCGCACCTGCGTCACCGCCGGCACCGAGGACGGCCGACGACGGCTCGACGACGGGCAGGCGGCCACCCTGGCCGGTCTGCTGAGCGGCACCGAGGGCCCCGGCCGCGCCGAGGACGGCTCGCTCGCGCTGGACCTGCTGGTGGTCTGCGACGCGCCCGCGCTGGACACCGAGACCGCCGCCACCCTGGTCGAATCGGTCGCCGACGGTGCCCGGCTGGTGCTCAGCGGGGATCCGGCGGAGCTGTGGTCGGCCGGTCCCGGCCGGGTCTTCGCGGACCTGCTCGCCGCCAAGCCCTGCCCGGTGGTCGCCTCGCGCACCCCCGACTTCGGCCCGATCGGGGAGCTGGTCTCCGGCATCGGCGTGGGCGAGCTGCTCCGGTCGAGGCCCCGGACAAGGAGGTGGTGATCATCACCGCCCGGGACGCCGAGGAGGCCGCGCGCCGGGCGCTGCAACTGGTCCAGGACTCCATCCCGCGTGCGCTGGGCATCCCGGCCGGGGAGGTCCGGGTGCTGACCCCGGGCCACGGCGGGACGGCCGGCACCAGGGCGCTGAACGCCGCGCTGAAGCAGCAGCTGAACCCGGGGCCCGGCGCCTTCGGCGGCTTCGACCCGGGCGACGAGGTGGTGCACTCCCCGCACCCGGCGTCAGCCGTCCGGCGACGGTCCGCGCGGGCGGGCCGCAGGGGCTGGTGCTGGACTGCGAGGGCCAGGAGCTGCGGGTGCCCCGCGAGCAGGTCGCCGCCGTCCTGCGGCACGGCTGGGCGCTCACCGCGCACCAGGCCGCCGGTCGCCGCTGGCCGGGCGTGGTGGTGCTGCTGCCGCCGGAGGCCGCGGGCGAGCTCACCCGGCAGTGGGTGTACTCGGCGTTCAACCGCGCCGAGCGCCACCTCTCGGTGGTCCACGCGGCCGGCCCGGCGCTGCCGCAGGCGGTGGCGTCGGCACCGGCCAGGCCCAGGACGACCCGGCTGCGCGGCATCCTCGCCGAGCAGACCGCGGACCTGGGCGACTGAGCAGACCGGGGTTGGGGCCGGCGGGGTTGGGCCGACCGGCCCAACCCCCGCCGGTACCCGGGCTCAGTGCTCCGGGTCCAGCGCCTCCAGCTCGTCGTCGTATGCCTCGCTGACGTCGAAGCGGCAGATCAGCAGCTCCGGGTCGACCTCCTCGAACGGCTCGGCGAGCCACTCGCCGGGTTCGCCGGGGTCGGCGGCGGTCACCCAGAGCGTGGAGTCGCCCTCCTCCAGGCCGAACTCCTCGGCCCGGCCCGCGATCTCGTCCGGCTCGTACTCGGCGAACAGCGCGCCGAGGGCGGAGCTGACACTCGCGGCGGACTCGGGCGCGCCGTCGACGCTGAGCGCCGCCGCCCGCAGCCGCAGCGCGTCGGTGATCAGATAGTCGCGGCGGACCAGGACCGTGATCGCCTCGGGCTCGTCGGGGTCGGGGAAGCCGACGGCGTCCCTGCGGCTGGGCACCTCGAACGGGGTCACCTCGTCGCAGGCGTCGTAGAGCACCTCGTCATAGGCGTCGGCAGCCTGGGCCAGCGCCTCGTAGGCGGCGGCCACCCCCGGGTCGTTCTCCCCCGTCCGGGCTTCGACAGCCGCCAGATGACGGTCGATGGCGGTCTTGACCGCCTCCGCTGCGATGCGTACCTCGGCAATGGTGGGCTGCGCGACATCAGACATGGGGCAGACGCTATCCGCACTTGGGCCCACAGTGCACAGAAGTTATCGCCTCAACGCCGATTCGGGACGAACTCTGTCCTTCGCAGGCCGTCACCCGACCGTGGTCTGTCGCCCGGCTCCCGTTCGTGACAACCTGTCCCTGACCAGGTTCGGCATCCGGCTGAACCCCTGTCAGATCCGCCAGTCGTAGGCTTGACCTGGTACCACTGCGCAGGAGGAAGTGTCTTGGCCCGACCCAAAATCGTCCAACAGCCCGAATACGAGTTCCGCTCGCTGCTGCTCGCGCGCGACGTCTCCCGTAACGAGGCGCGGCGGCTGCTGACCGAGGAAGCCGAGTACGGGCACTGGGAGCTCGACCGGTTGCGGCTCTACCCGGACGGGCGGCGCAAGGTCGTGCTGCGCAGAAAGGTCATCCGGCAGGTACGCGGCTGGTCCTTCCTGTCGGACCACCTGACGGGCTGATGCCCGGGCCGGAGCCGGGAACGGCGAAGGAGCGGGCACAGAAGCAGCGGGCACAGAAGCAGCGGGGCAGGAACAGCGGAGCACAAAGGGGCGGTGCGACAGCACCGCCCCTTTTCGTTACCCCAGCTCTCCGCTGTGCCGGCCCCGTTCCCGGGGCCGCCGGCTCAGCGCTGGCCGGGCCGGGAGCGGCGGTACAGGACCCCGCCGCCGAGCACCAGCGCGGCCGCGGCCGGGACCATCACGTCCAGGTCGTCGGAAGCACCGGTGGAGGCCAGCACGGCCTGACGCGGCACGGTCGGCACCTTGGCCGACAGCACCGTGGTCGCCGGGGGCGGCGGGCTGTGGTGCTGGGCCGGCGGAACCGGCTGCCGCGAGGTGACCGGGGGGCACGGCTTCGGCGGACTGACCACCTCGACCGGGACTCCGGTGTGGGTCGCGCAGTGGTCGCCGTACGCCGGGTTGAGCAGCCCGACCACGTTCACCGAGTCACCACAGGCGTTCACCGGGATCGACACCGGCACCTGGCCGGTGTTGCCGGAGCCCACGCCCGGCGAGCCGTGGCTGCTGCCGGTGGCCGTGCTGCCACCGCCCAGCAGACCGCCGCCCAGCAGGCCGCCGCCGACCGGACCGCCGGCCTCCGGGCCGCCTGCCGGGCCGCTCGCCGGCCCGCCGGCCGGACTACCGGCCGGAGCGCCGCCCACGGGAGCGCCGCCGAGGGGGCGGCCGTGGAACGGGCTGCTGTGGCTGATGCCACCGCCGGGGAGGTGGCCGACGGTGCCCTGGCCGCCCCACGGCGCGCCCGCGTCGTCGTGATGTGTGACGTTCTTACAGTTGTTGCCCATGGCCGGATTGAGCAGCCCGACCACGTTGACGGTGTTTCCGCAGACGTTCACCGGCACCTGGACCGGTACCTGGACGGTGTTACCCGAACCCACGCCTGGGGAGTCGGCGGCCGCGCCGATAGCGCTGGCGTCCGCGTACGCATAGCCGGCGGTGGATGCCAGGACGCTCCCGGTCGCCATGACCGTGAGCAGACCGCGCGTGGCAGCTTGTCGCATGAATTGCCCTGCCCTCAGTTTGTCTTTCTTGCCTACGAGAACTAGACCCGCACTCTCCGTAACGATGCGGATCTGTCCATGTGCCGCGCCGTGAGCGGCTTTCATTCGTCCGAGTGACCGCGGCCCCGGGATCCGGGAATGCAGCAGTCCCGGGAGGCATGGTTCGCCCCCGGGACCACGTTCGTCATTCAGCCCGGAGTGACTCCGGAACGGCTCGGAAGCTCCGTCGGACGTTCCCTCGGAAGTCCCGCCGGAAGCTCTCTCAGAAGTTCTTGCAGTTGTTGCCGAACGCCGGGTTCAGCAGCCCGATCACGCTGACCGTGTTGCCGCAGACGTTCACCGGAATGTGGATCGGCACCTGGATGGTGTTGCCGGAGACCACGCCGGGCGAGTTCCACGCGGCACCCTCGGCCTGCGCACCGTGCGCCGACGCGACTCCGGCACCGGCGAGCACCAGACCGCCTGTCGCCGCGACCACCGCAACGATCTTCTTGACCTGCATAACGCTCTCCTCAGTCGTCAGTGCAGCCCGTTCGGCGGACTGCATATAAATGAACGACGCTGCGGCAAACGGGGTACGTGCGGTCTGATGCATTCACTCGTTGCGGTGATGCGGACGAACCTCTGAGCGACCGGAGAGGAACGGAGGCAAAAGCGGCGGGCATCCGGAAAGGCCGCAGGCCCGCCGCCGGCCCCGGGGAATCCGGGACGGCGACGGGCCTGGTCGGGAGCGGAACAGCCGCGTCGGAACAGCGGCGTCGGAACAGCGGCGGTCAGGTCAGCACGCGTCGATGAACCGGTCGAGCACCCGGACACCGAACTGGAGCGAGTCCACCGGGACCCGCTCGTCCACGCCGTGGAACATCCCGGCGAAGTCCAGCTCCGGGGGCAGCCGCAGCGGCGCGAAGCCGAAGCAGCGGATGCCGAGCTCACTGAACGACTTGGCGTCGGTGCCGCCGGAAAGGCAGTAGGGCACGGCGCGGGCGATCGGGTCCTCGGCCTTCAGCGCCAGCTGCATGGCCTCCACCAGCGCCCCGTCGAAGCTGGTCTCGACGGCCTTGTCGGTGTGGACGTCCTCGCGGCGCACCCGCGGCCGAGCACGCGGTCCACCTCGGCGAGGAACTCCTCCTCGTAGCCGGGCAGGAAGCGGCCGTCGACGTGCGCCGTGGCCTGCCCCGGGATCACGTTGACCTTGTAGCCCGCGCCCAGCATGGTCGGCTGGGCGGTGTTGCTCAGGGTCGCCCCGATCAGCTTGGCGATGCCGCCGAGCCGGGCCAGGGTGGTCTCCATGTCCTCCGGGTCCAGCTCGATCCCGAGGGCGTCGGAGAGCTCGTCCAGGAAGTGCCGGACGCTCTTGGTGACCCGCACCGGGAACTTGTGCCGGCCGAGCCGCGCCACCGCCTCGCACAGCTCGGTGATCGCGTTGTCCTTGTTGGTCATCGAGCCGTGCCCGGCGGTGCCGTCGACGGTGAGACGCATCCAGTGCATCCCCTTCTCCGCCGTCTCCACCAGGTACAGCCGCAGGTTCTCGTTGACGGTGAACGAGAAGCCGCCGACCTCGCCGATGGCCTCGGTGACCCCGTCGAACAGGCCCCGGTGGTTGTCGACCAGGTGGTGCGCCCCGTAGACGCCGCCCGCCTCCTCGTCGGCCAGGAAGGCCAGCACGATGTCGCGCGGGGGCTTGCGGCCGGTGCGGAGCCGGTCCCGGACGACCGCGAGGGTCATCGCGTCCATGTCCTTCATGTCCACGGCGCCGCGGCCCCAGACGCAGCCGTCGGCGATCTCCCCGGCGAACGGGTGGTGCGTCCAGTCGTCCGCGTTGGCCGGGACCACGTCGGTGTGCCCGTGGATCAGCAGCGCCGGGCGGGACGGGTCCTCGCCCTGGATCCGGGCGACGGTGCTGGCCCGGCCCCGCGCGGACTCGATGATCTCCGGCTCCAGGCCGAACTCGGCGAGCTTCTCCGCCACGTACTCGGCGGCGGCCCGCTCTCCCGGACCGGAGCCGTCACCGTAGTTGCTGGTGTCTATCCGGATCAGGTCGCGGCACAGGTCGGCGACCTCGTCCTCGCCCGTCCTCGGTGTCATGTTCGACTCGCTCACGTCACTCAGCCTCTCCGTGCTCGCCCCAGGCTTCCCCCCGGGCGCGGTTCCCCACCATCCTCCCCCAGCCTCGGGATGCGGCCCCGCCACGCCCGTGATCCTGTGCGTCTGCGCAGGTCCCGCCCGGGATAACCGGTTCGGAACCCCGGCTGATCTTTGCTATGGTTACACCGTCAGCGCGGCGGAACGCGGCGCGGACGACCACGATGCGCGGGTGGCGGAATGGCAGACGCGCTAGCTTGAGGTGCTAGTGCCCTTCGGGGCGTGGGGTTCAAGTCCCCCCTCGCGCACGCATCGGGTCGCCCTTGACGGGCAGCCTCGGAAACAACGAGTGGTGGCCCCCGGTCCTGGACCGGGGGCCACCACTCGTTTCCGCACGTTCCCGGCGGGGCCGGGAGACCGTACTCCCTCGAAAGGCTGTGCCCGGGGCGGCCCGACGGCTACCGCCAGGACGGTCAGGACGGCTCGGCGAGGACCAGGTCGAGCAGGCCGGGGAAGTGCCGGTCGAACTCGGGACGGCGGAGCCGGTTGAGCCGGCGCGGGCCCTCGTCGCGCTGCTCGATCAGGCCCGCGTCGCGCAGCACGGCGAAGTGGTGGCTGCGGGTCGCCTTGCCCACCGGCAGGTCGAAGGTGCCGCAGGCGCGGCTCCAGTCGGGGCGTCGGTCAGCTGCCGGAGGATGGCGCGCCGCACCGGGTCGGCCACCGCGTCGAGAGCCTGCTGGAGCGACACCTCGGCGGGGTGGGTGTGGGCAAGGGCCTGGCTGCGGGCGGACACGGGGCGATCCTTCTCATGAGTGTTCGGCAATCGTTATAGACTCAAAGTGGTCGATATCATCGAACACTCTAGCCCAACCCCTCCGGGCCGAACCCTCCAGGAGACGACGCTCTCATGCCCCTGGTCCGCATCTCCCTGTCCGCCACCCGGCCGCCCGCCGACCGCCCGCGCCATCGCCGACGGGGTGCACCAGGCCCTGGTCGACGCCGTCGGCATCCCGGCCGGTGACCGGTTCCAGATCGTCACCCCGCACTACCCGGAGGAACTCATCTTCGATCCGGACTATATGGGGGTCCCGCGCCGGGACGTCGTCTATGTGCAGATCACGCTGGTGGCGGGGCGGCCCCGGGAGCTCAAGCTCGACCTCTACCGGCGGATCACCGAGAACCTGACCGCGGCCGGAGTGCGGCCGGAGGACGTCTTCGTCACGCTCACCGAGAACGCCCTCGACAACTGGTCGGTGGGCAACGGCAGGGCGCAGCTGGTGGACATCGGCGCGGTCCCCGGGGCGCACGCCCCGATGTGAGCCGCGCGGCCGGATGTGAGCCGCGCGGCCGGATGTGAGCCGTACGGCCGGATGGTCAGCCGTACGGCCGGTCGGTGAGCCGTACGCCCGGCTGGTGAGCCGTGCGGTCCGGATGTCAACCGCGCGCCGGGCGCCGACCGCCGGGTCCGGACGGAGGCCACACCCCCGTCCGGCCGGGCTCCCGGGACCACCGGCCCTGATCCCCGGTCCGTCCGACCCTGCCGCTGCGGCGCCATCTGGTCCGACGATATAGAAAGAGGGAGGCGATCCACGCCGGAGTGAGGAGGCCGGGTCCGATGGCGACACCTGCGGCTGCCCCTGACCCGCGCGCGCCCGTCCCCGGGCCCCCGGCCTTCGGTGCCGGGCTGGCCCGGCACCGGAACCCGCTGTGGCGGCGCACCGACAGTCTGCGCTGGTGGCTGCGGGTGCTGCTGGTACTGGGGATGGCCGCGGCGCTGCTGGTCGCGCTGCTGATCGCGCTGCTCCAGTACCACGCCACCCGCGCCGAGACGCTGCGGCACGACGCCGAGCTGCGCCCGGTCCAGGCGGTGGTGCTCAGCGTGCCGGTGGCGCCCCCGGCCCCGCTCGCCTCGGCCGGCTCCGGGCCGACCGCCCTGGTCCGCTGGAATGTCGGCAGCACCACCCGGGAACAGAACGTCGGCGTTCCCTTCGGCACCGGCGTCGGCGCAAGGTACCGCTGTGGCTGGCCCCGGACGGCTCGGTGAGCCCGCCGCCCGCCGGTTCCGCCCCGGCCGCGAACGCCGCCGTCTCGGTCGGGCTGCTGGTCCTGGCGGGTTCCGCCGGGGCCGTGAGCTGCGGCTACGCCTTCGCCCACAGCCGTTCCGAGCACGCCGACCTGCGTCACTGGGAGCAGGAGTGGCAGCGCTTCGAGCGGGACTGGACGCACCGCGGCCGGGCCTGAACAAGAAGCCTGACCAGCAACCCTGAACGGCCGCCCCGACCGGCAACCCCGAACAGCAGCCCCGAACAGCGTCCCGGGACCGGTCGGCCCCGGGGACGGCCGGTCCGCGGGCGGGCCGGTTGCCGGATCCGCAGGCAGATCTAGGCTGGCTGGTGCGGGGACGTGGCGCCCACGGCGCCACTCCGAGGCCCGTCCGGAGCCCTCCGGACGCCACCGGGCCCGGACGCCGTCCGCCGGAGCGCCCCGCGGCCGGACCGGACGGGCCGAGGAGGCCGTGTGCCCGGTGACGAGACGGCACCGAGACTGCCCGAGCTGCCGCAACCGCCCCGCTTGCCGCAACCGCCCCGGCTGCCGGGGCTGCCCAGACTGCCGAGGCTGCGTGCGGACGAGGCCCGGCGCCAGCAGCGGTGGCTGCGGGCCAGTGCGGAGATCACCCGCGGCCTGCTGTCAGGCGCGCCCCGGCTGGACGTGGTGCGGCTGATCGCGCAGCGCGGCCGGGAGATCACCGGTTCGCGGCTGGCCGACGTCTGTGTGGCGCTGCCCGGTTCGGACGGCCTGACCGTGGAGCTGGCCCTGGGCGGGGACTCCGCCGCCAGGCTGGGGACGGTGGTCCCGGTGCGGGGCACGCTGCCTGGCTCCGCCTACACCTCGGGCTCCCCGGTGACCAGCGCCGATCTGGGCGCGGATCCCCGCTTCCCGGCCGGGACGCGCGGTCCCGGGGAGATCGGCCCGGCGGTGGCCGTGCCGCTGGGCGCCGCGGGCGACGAGGTGCACGGGGTGCTGGTGCTGGCCCGCGCGACCGGGGAGCCGGTCTTCACGGCCAGGGAGACCCATCCGCTGCTCGGCTTCGCCGACCAGGCGGCACTGGCCCTGGAACTGGACGAACGGCGTCGCGACGCGGAGCAGGTGGCCCTGTTCGCGGAGCGCGACCGGATCGCCCGTGACCTGCACGACCTGGCCATCCAGCGGCTCTTCGCCACCGGTATGACCCTGCAGAGCGCGGCACGGCTGATCGACGACCCGCAGGCGGCGGAGCGGGTGACCCGGGCGGTACGCGATCTGGACGACACCATCAAGATCATCAGATCGACCATCTTCGGCCTGCGCACCCGTGCGGAGGGTCCGGCCGGACTGCGCGACCGGGCCGTCCGGGCGGTCGAGCAGGCGCGGGCGGCCCTGGGCTTCGCGCCCCGGCTGACCATGGAGGGGCTGCTGGACACCGACGTCCCGGGGCCGGTCGCCGACCAGGTGCTGGCGGTACTGGTCGAGGCGCTGAGCAACGCGGCCCGGCACGCGCGCGCCGACCGGGTCGAGGTGGGCCTGCGGGCCACCGCCGACGAGGTGGTGCTGACCGTGGTGGACGACGGCGTCGGCCTCCCGGCGCGGGGCCGGCGCAGCGGCCTGGAGAACCTGGCGCAGCGGGCCCGGGCGCTCGGCGGCGGCTTCGAGGCCTCCGCCCGCCCGGACGGCGGCACCCGGCTGGTGTGGCAGGCGCCGCTGGCCGGGGACCCGGCCGGGCGTCCTGGGCAGTTCCCGGGGAACACGAGCGGGGACGGCGAGCGGTAACGACGAGCCGGGTCAGCGGACCGGATCGGCGGGGTGAGCGGCCAGCCGACGGCCGCTCACCACTCCGGGCCGGATCCGGACCAGCACCTGCGCGGCGGTGTCGGCCGCCGGGGCCACGCTGTCGACGCCCGCCGACGGCCGCTCCGCCGGCTGGGCCTCCATGGGCAGCACATCCGCCTCCACCGGCAGCACGTCCGCGAGGCCGAGCACGGTGACGCTCCAGCCGCTGCCGTCCAGGGCGCTGACCTCGCCGGTCTCGAAGGCGACCACGGCCCCCGCACCGCGCGGACCAGCTCCGGCTGGCCGCGTACGGCCAGCAGCACGCTGCCCTCGTGGTCCAGCCGGAACCGGACCGGGAGCACCGCGGGCAGCGCGCCGAGGGTGTAGACGACCCGTCCCACGGCCATGCCCGCCATGAGCAGCCGGCACTGCTCGGCGGGCAGCTGTCCGTAGTCCGGGGTCATGCACCGATCCTGACTCCGGGCGGCGGGCGGCTGCCAGGGCCACTGGTCCCGCAATCGGCCCGTCCGGCGCGCGGAGCGGGGACCGACGGCGGCCAAGCGCCCGGGCCGCCGCTCCGGCCGGGCCCCGGCCGCCCCGGCCGCCCCCGGTCAGCGTCCGGCGCGGCCGTCCTCGGGCGGGGGCAGCGAGCGGGTGGCGATGACGGCCGCCTGGACCCGCCGCTCGACGCCCAGCTTGGCGAGCAGCCGGGAGATGTGGTTCTTCACCGTCTTCTCCGCCAGGTGCAGCCGCTCGCCGATCTCCCGGTTGGTCAGGCCCTCGCCGATCAGCACCAGGATCGAACGCTCCCGCTCGGTCAGTCCGGCCAGCGGCTGCGGCTGCCGGTCGCGGTCGCTGTCCCCGCGGATCCGGGCCATCAGCCGGGTGGCCGCGCCCGGGTCCAGCGTGGACTGGCCGGCCGCGACCGTGCGTACCGCGGTGACCAGGTCGGTCCCGCTGATCTGCTTGAGTACATAGCCGCTGGCGCCCGCCATGACCGCGTCCAGCAGCGCCTCCTCGTCGTCGAAGGAGGTCAGCATCAGGCAGGCCAGCCCGGGCAGCCGGGACCGCAGTTCGCGGCAGGCGGTCACCCCGTCTCCGTCCGGCAGGCGCACGTCGAGCACGGCCACGTCCGGGCGCAGCGCGGGCACCCGGGCCAGGGCCTGCTCGACGGTGGCCGCCTCGCCGACCACCTCCAGGCCGGGCTCGGCCTCCAGCAGGTCGCGCACACCGCGGCGGACCACCTCGTGGTCGTCCAGCAGGAAGACGGTGACCGCCGGTCCGGCGGCTGTCCGACATGGCACGGCTCCCTGCTCCTCGAACTGATCCCTGAGCCGGCCCCTGAGTTGCTCCCTGAGCCGGCCCCTTCAGCCGGCCCCCGGGCGGCGGCGTCAGTCGGCCGGGACGACCGCGACCGGGCAGCGGGCGTAGTGGACGGCCGCCTGGCTCACCGAGCCGAGCCGGCGGACCGGGCCGTCCCCGTTGCCGTAGCGGCCGACCACCAGCAGTTGCTCGGTCGCGGACCACTCCACCAGGTGCTTGGCGGCCCCGGTCCGGACAACCTCCACGTGCACTGGTACATCCGGGTAGCGCTGCCGCCATCCGGCCATGATCTCGGCGACCAGCCGCTCGCGCTCGGCCGCGACATGGCCCTCCTCGTAGACCGGCGGCATCCCGCGCCCGTGCTCCAGCAGCGGGGTGCGCCAGGCGTGCAGCACCCGCAGCGGCAGCCCCCGCCGCTGGGCGGCGTCGAAGGCGAAGTCGAGCAGCCCCTCGCCGGCCTCCCGGCCGCGCAGACCGAGGGCGATGCCGCCCACCACGCCCTCGGGGCGCTCAGCTCCTCCGGGGCGGGCGGGACCACCACCACTGGGCAGGCGGCGCAGCCGGCCAGGTAGAGGCCGGTCGACCCGGCCAGCAGGCCGGGGAAGCCGCCGGCGCCCCGGCGGCCGACCACCAGCAGCCCGGACGTCTCGCTGAGGGACATCAGCGCGTCCCGGGGCCCGGCCTCCACCACCTCCTTGGTGACCTCCAGCGCGGGCTGCCGCTCGGCGGCGCGGGCGGCGAGCCTGCGGATCAGCCGTTCCGCCGCTTGCCTGCTGCGGGCGTTGTCGATCGCGTCGGGGGTCGTACGGCTGGCCCAGCCAGGCGTGGACGAGGTGCAGCCGAACGCCCCGCAGCTGGGCCTCGTCGGCGGCCCAGTCGACGGTCTCGTCCACGCCCGGTGCGTCGTCGACTCCGACCACCACGGGGTCCATCACGGGGTGGGTCACGGTGCGCTCCTTCCGTCACCGGGCGCTCGGCCCGGGTGCTGTGCCTGGTGCTGAACCTGGGTGCTGGGCTTCGGAGCCCGGTCGGTGCCCGGCCGGTGCCACGGTGCCGCCCCGGCGGGTGGGCGCGGTGCCCTCTCCCATCCTCGCGCGAGCGGGGCCGCCCGTCCTGGGACGCCACCGCCCGTGGGGCGCGGCGAGGTGCCCCGGCTGCGCCCTCGGCCGTGTACGCAGGAGTTACGCGGGAGCAGGGCCGGGGTCCGGGGCGACTGCGGGCCGTGCCCCGATCCGGCCAACCTTGGGTGGGGAACCAGCCGCCGCCCGTGGGAGTCCGGAAGAACAGGGCTGGTGTGACACCACTCGGAGTTGTGAAGATCCGGGAAGCGGTTGGCGCGGGCCCGCTACTGGTGTAGTCATGTGCTTGTGCCTGAACAGACCATGCCAAAGAAGACGTCGGAACCCTCGCCGACAACCTCACTCTGGCGCCATCGGGACTTCGCCCTGCTGTGGTCGGAGGAGCCGTCAGCGACCTCGGCTCAGCCGTCTCCACGCTGGTGCTGCCGCTGATCGCCGTCCGACTGCACGCCAGCACTTTCCAGGTGGCGCTGATCGGAGTCATGGGCAGGGTTCCGTTCCTGCTGCTGTCGCTGCCCGCCGGGGTGCTGGTCGACCGAATAGACCGGCGCACGCTGATGCTGTGGTGCGACACCGGCCGGGCACTGGCGATCGGGTCCATCCCGCTGGTCTCGATCCTGGGCGGCACCGTCTCACTGTGGCAACTGGTGCTCGCCGCACTGGTGGTGGATCGCTCCGGGTGGTCTTCGACGTCGCCGACCAGAGCTACCTGCCGGTGCTGCTGCCCACCGAGAGCCTGGTGGACGCCAACGGCAAGCTGCGGTCCACCGAGACCCTCGCCGACACCATCGGCCCCTCCGTCGGCGCGGCCCTGGTCCAGCTCCTCGGCGCGGTCCGGGCGATCGCCTCCGACTCGGTCTCCTACATCGCCAGCGTGGTCAGCCTGCTGCTGATCCGCGCGCGGGAGCCCAGGAACGAACGGCCGGCCCCGGCCAACCGGGTCACCTTCCGCGAGGCGATGACCGAGGGGCTGCGCTTTGTCCTGGGCGAGCCGATCCTGCGCCGGATCGCCATGTCCACCGCCACCGCCAACCTGGGCATCAGCCTGGTCCTCGCCATCGAGGTGGTGTTCCTGGTCCGCACGGTGCAGACCTCACCCACCGAGCTCGGCCTGGTCCTGGGGGTCGGCACGGTCGGCGGCGTCGGCGGCAGCCTGGTGGCCAAGCGGCTCGCGGAGAGGGTCGGCACAGCCCGGATCATGTGGGTGGCCCTGGTGGTGCCCGCGCCGCTGGTCTTCCTGATGCCACTGGCCAGGACCGGCTGGGGGGTACTGGCCTACGCGGCCGGATGGCTGGCCTTCAACGCCTCCGGCGCGGTCTACAACACGGCCCAGATCTCCTACCGGCAGACGGTCTGCCCGCCGGAACTGCGCGGCCGGATGAACGCCTCGATCCGCTGGCTGATCTACAGCACCACCCCGGTCGGCGGGCTGCTCGGCGGCGCGCTGGGCACCTGGTTCGGCCTGCGCAGCGCACTCTGGGTCGGCGCCTCGATCATGGCGATGACCGGGGTCTGGCTGGTCGCCTCGCCGCTGCGGGGAATGCGCGACATCCCTGTGCCCGAAGCCTCCTGACGCCTGGTCGGCCCCCGAACACCTGCTCGCGGGCGGTCGGTGGCCGGGCAAAGCGGAGGTTTCGGAACTATCAAGAAATCCCGTGCTTTGTTCAAATCTTCCGGACCCCGGGCGTTGCGGTCGGGCAACCACCCCGGGCCGGCCGCAGGCTGGCGGCCATGGCAACAACCACGGTCCGCCCGGACCGGCTCCAAACACCCCAGCTGACCCCCCCCGCCACGCACGGCCCGCGCTGTGCTGATCGCCGCGGTCGCCGCCCTGCTCTACACCTGGGACATCGGCCACAGCCAGTACCACCCCTTCTACGCCGACGCGGTCCGCAGCATGACCGAGAGCTGGAAGGCCTTCCTGTACGGGTCGTTCGACCCCGGCAACACCATCACCCTGGACAAGCTCCCCGGCTTCCTGTGGCCGCAGGCGCTCTCCGCCCGGCTGCTGGGCTTCCATCCCTGGGCACTGGCACTGCCGCAGGCGGTCGAGGGCGTACTCAGCGTGCTGGTGCTGTACCGGGCGGTCCGCACCTGGGCAGGGGTCGACGCGGGCCTGATGGCCGCCGCGGCGTTCACGCTCACCCCGGTCGCCACCGGACTGTTCCGCACCTCCGTCGAGGACCCGGCCTTCACCCTGCTCCTGCTGCTGGCCGCCGAGGCCACCACCCGCGCGGCCCGCGACGGACGCACCCGCACGCTGCTGCTGGCCGGGCTGTGGGTCGGGCTGGCCTTCCAGGCGAAGATGCTGGAGGCCTTCGCGGTGCTGCCGGTACTGGCGGTGGTGTACCTGCTCGCCGCGCCGCCCGCGCTGCGCCGCAGGCTGGCCCAGCTGGCGCTGGCCGGAACGCTGACGATGGCGGTCTCCGCGTCCTGGGTGCTGCTGGTCACGCTGACCCCGGCGCACGACCGCCCCTATGTGGACGGGACCACCGACAACTCCGCGGTGAGCATGGTGGTCGGCTACAACTTCCTGAACCGCTTCTCCTCGGTGGGCCTGAGCGCCGGCAGCACCGGCAGCGTCACCGCGGTGCGCAACGGCGGTATGCCGGCGCCGCTGTCGAAGGCCGCCGCGTCCGGCCCGGCGCAGGCGGCCCCCGCGCCGCAGGGCTCGGCGCAGAGCGGCGGCGCGCAGTCCGGCCCGGGGCGGCAGCCCGAGGGCGGCTGGGGCAAGATGCTGGCCGGGCCGCTCGCCTCGCAGACCGGCTGGCTCTACCCGCTCGGCGCGCTCAGCCTCGGCTTCGGCCTGTACCAGCGGCGGCGGGCACCGCGCACCGACCTCGGGCGCGCCGGATTCCTGCTCTGGGGCGGCTGGCTGGCCACCTATCTGCTGGTCTTCAGCGCCGGAAGCGTCGGCGGCCACACGTACTACATGGGCGTGGTCGCCGCGCCGCTGGCCGCGCTGACCGGAACCGGGCTGGTACGGCTGTGGCGCGGCTACCGGGCCGGGGGCCGCGCCGCCTGGGCGCTGCCGGCGACGGTGGCGGCCACCGCCGGCTGGGGCGCGTACGTGGCCCGGGACTACCCGAGGTTCCTGCCCTGGCTGGCACCGGCGGTGCTGGGCCTGGGCCTGGCCTCGGTACTGCTGCTGGCCGTGCCGCTGCTGCGGGCCGCGCCGGGCAGGGCCCGCGCCTGGGCCCGCGGCGCGGCCGGGTTCGGCCTGGCCGCCGGGACGGCCGCGATGCTGCTGGCCCCGGCCGCCTGGAGCGCCTCGATCTTCGACCCGGCCTACAGCCACTCGGGCATGGGCGCGGTGGGACCGGTGTCGGTGTTCCGGCAGCAGCCCCCGGCCCCGGCCGGGGAGGGGCCGTCCGCGCAGGCACTGGCGGCGCAGGCCGCGGCCCGCGGGGTCTGGGGCGAGCACGCACAGCGGCTCAGTCACGGCCAGCTGGAGCTGATGTCCTACGTCCAGGCCCACCGCCAGGGCGCCCGCTACCTGTTCGCCACCACCAGCTGGTCGGTGGCCTCGCCGTACATCCTGGCCACCGGCGCGGAGGTGCTGCCCATGGGCGGGTTCACCGACCAGGTCCCCTCGCCGACCCTGCCCGCGCTGCGGCAGACCATCGCCTCGGGACGGCTGCGCTATGTGCTGCTCGGCGAGGCGAACCCGATGAGCGGGCCGCTTCCGGCGAACACCGTCGCCTCCCGGACCATGGCCTGGGTCGCGCAGCGCTGCGCCCAGATCCCGGCCAGGGCCTACGGCGGGGGCGTGCAGGGGCAGCGGCTCTACCGCTGCGACCGCGGGGCCTGACCGGCCCCTGCTGCCCGGCCGGACGGTCCGGCCGGGCAGCGGGCGGGGTGCGGCCCCGGCGCGCGGCGTGGTGTGCGGTGTGCTCTGTGCGGTGTGCTCTGTGCTCTGTGCGGTGTGCGGTGTGCGGTGTGCGGTCAGCGTCCGGGGCGGCTTCGGCCAGATGCTCCAGCAGGACCGGGACATGGCTGTGTTCCACCTCGCGCACCGAGGTGACCAGGGTGACCATGGCTGCCGCGGCCCCCAGTTCCAGCAGCCGGGCGACCGCCGCCGAGTGCTCCGGGTCGTCCAGCTCCACCCGGTAGCGGCGTCCGAACTCGGCGAATTCCTCCCGGTGGTGGTGATACCAGTCGCGCAGCCCCGCGGACGGCGCGACCTCCTTCAGCCACTCGTCCACCGCGGCGCGCTCCTTGGAGACGCCCCTCGGCCAGAGCCGGTCCACCAGCACCCGTGGGCCGTCGCGCGGCTCCGGCGGCTCATAGACCCGCTTCACTCGGAACACTCCCTCGGCCGCCACCGCGGACCACCTCCACTCCCGGGACCGGCGTCGCACCGCCGCCTCCAAGCCCACACCCGCCCGGGCCCCGCCGCCACCGAGCAGGCCGCCGCTCGTTGCCGGAGCAGCCGCATGTGAGGATGGTTCCGAAGCAACGCGACACCACGCAACGAGGAGTACCAGTACCCATGGGTGACGTGATCCTGATCCGCCACGGTGCGACCGAGTGGAGCCGCGACGGAAAGCACACCAGCTACACCGACATGCCGCTGCTGCCGGAGGGCGAGGCCCAGGCCCGGGCGCTGGCGCCGATGCTGGCCCGGCACGACATCGGGCTGACGCTGTGCAGCCCGATGGGCCGCGCCCGCGACACCGCGAAGCTGGCCGGACTCGACCCGGTGCGGCTCGACGAGGACATGCACGAGTGGGACTACGGCGGCTACGAGGGCGTCACCACGGTCGAGATCCACCGCAGCCGGCCGGACTGGAACCTGTGGACCGACGGCGTCGTCCCGGGCATCGTCGGACACCCCGGGGAGAGCCCGGAGCAGATCGGGGCGCGCGCGGACCGGGTCCTGGCCACCGTGCTCGCGGAGCTGCGCGGCAACGACCAGGATGTGGTGCTGGTCGCCCACGCGCACTTCCTGCGGGTCTTCACCGCCCGCTACCTCGGCCTGCCGCCCTCCTGCGGGGCGCTGTTCATGCTGGCCACCGGGACGATGAGCCGACTGGGCGCGGAGCACGGCCAGCCCGCCGTCGCCTCCTGGAACGAACGGCCGCGCTGAGGCCCCGCCCCCGAGGCTCCCCGCCCGAGCCGCCGCGGACTCCCACCGACACCCGGGAGGAGCACCCGCCGCGCGCTCGGAGCGCCGCCCGCACCGTGCTGCCATAGGATCCAGCTGAGCTGAATGTCGGATATATGGCTATCTGGCGGCATACGGGCATGGGCTCGCTTTCCGTCACACAAACGGAGGCAGCCCCTTGAGCCCGACGAGCCCGAGCGATGCCACCCGGTCGACCTCGGGGCCGCCCCCGAGGACGACGCCGCCTTCTTCGGCCACCCCGCGGCCTGCTCACCCTCTTCGGCACCGAGATGTGGGAGCGCTTCTCCTACCTCGGCATGACCGCGATCCTGACCCTGTTCTTCACCGAGTCGGTCGCCAGCGGCGGCCTGGGCATGACCGACGGCACCGCCTCCTCGGTCTACGCCGCCTACAGCACCATGATCTACCTGGTGTCCGTGGGCGGCGGGTGGCTGGCCGACCGGGTGCTCGGCGCCTACCGCTCGGTGCTCTACGGCGGGATCTGCATCGCCCTGGGCCACTACGCCATGGCCGTGCCCACCACCTCGATGACCTGGATCGGCCTCGGCCTGATCATCGTCGGCACCGGCCTGCTCAAGCCCAATGTCTCCACCCTGGTCGGCAAGCTCTACGCCACCGAGGACGAACGCCGCGACGCCGGCTTCGCCCTCTACTACATGGGCATCAACATCGGCTCCTTCCTCGGCCCGCTGGTCTCCGGCTGGCTGGGCCAGAAGGTCGGCTACCACTGGGGCTTCTCCGCCGCCGCCGTCGGCATGACCTTCGGCATCGTCCAGTACGTGCTCGGCCGCCGCCATCTGGCCGGGCGGCAGGACGGGGCCGAGGCGGCGGTGCCGCCCGAGACCATGCGCCGCTCGCTGCGGCTGATCGCCACCGGGGTCGCCGCCCTGGTGCTGCTCTTCGGGATCCTGGCGCTGGCGGGCGTGCTGACCCTGGACCTGACCGTGGACATGATCTCGGCGGCCTCGGTGCTGGCGCCCGTCGCCTACTTCGGCTTCCTGTTCCGCAGCCCCCGGGTCAGCGCCGACGAACGCGGGCGGCTGCGTCCCTATCTGGTCCTCTTCGGCTCCTCGGTGGCGTTCAACCTGGTGCTGTTCCAGTCCTATTCGACGATGAACCTGCTCGCGCTCAACCATGCCGACACCGACCTGTTCGGCTGGGAGTTCCCCTCCTCCTGGTACGGGTCGGTGCTGGGCGTCGCCGAGGTGGCGCTGGCCCCGGTGGTCGCCCCTCTGGAGCCGGCTCGGACACCGGCAGCCGCACGCCTCCAACAAGATCGCCTACGGGGTGATCCTGGGCGGGGTGTCCTATCTGATCATGGTCCCGGCCACCACCGGGCGCAGCGGCGACTGGATGATGTCCGGGCTGTGGCTGATCGTCAGCTATCTGGTGCTCGGACTCGGGGACATCCTGCTGGAGACCACCGGCATGTCGGCCACCACCAAACTGGCACCGGCCGCCTTCAGCAGCCAGGCCATGGCCCTGTGGTTCCTTTCCATCGCGCTGGCCAACGGCCTCCAGGCGCAGGTGGTCAAGCTCTACGGGGTGCTGTCCTATCCCATGTACTTCGGCCTCAACGGCGGGTTCGTGGTGGTGGTCGGGCTCGCGGTGATCGCCGCCGGGCCCTGGCTGCGCCGCACCATGGCGCCGGTCCACTGACAGCCGGGAGCTGACATCAGCTCACTGACACCTATTCGCTGACATCTATTGGCTGACATCAATTGGCTGACATCTATTGGCTGACACCGGCTCGCTGACATCCGCTGACATCTGTCAGTCGACAACCGGCCTGCCAACCCTGACCGACCCGCCAGACCCGACAGACCCGACAGACCCGACAGACCTGACCGACCCGCCAGACCCGATCCGGATCCAGACCCGCCCGAAGGGACCAGCCGTGCGCTACCGCGAGGACCTGCCCCACCGGACGACCTGCGAGGACACCACGATCCCGCTGCCCGACGGCACCGCGCTCCAGGCCCGGATCTGGCGGCCGGTCACCGACGAGCCGGTGCCCGCGCTGCTGGAATACCTGCCGTACCGGCTGTCCGACTGGACCGCGCCCCGCGACGCCCAGCGGCACCCCTGGTACGCCGGGCACGGCTACGCCTCGGTCCGGGTAGACGTCCGCGGGCACGGCAACTCCGAGGGCCTGCCGGGCGACGAGTACGACGCGGCCGAGCTGGCCGACGGCGTCGCGGTGATCGAGTGGCTGGCGCGGCAGCCCTGGTGCAGCGGACGGGTGGGGATGTTCGGGATCTCCTGGGGCGGCTTCAACAGCCTCCAGCTGGCCGCGCTCGCGCCCGAGCCGCTGAAGGCGGTGGTCACGGTCTGCTCCACCGACGACCGCTACGACAACGACGTGCACTATCTGGGCGGTTCGGTGCTGGCCGTGGACATGCACGCCTGGTCGGCGACCATGCTGGCGTTCGCGGCCCGCCCGCCGGACCCGAAGTACACCGGCACCCGCTGGCGGGAGCTGTGGCTGGAGCGGCTGGAACACCTGGAACCGCTGATCCACACCTGGCTGGACCACCAGGTCCGGGACGGCTACTGGCGGCACGGCAGCGTCTGTGAGGACTACTCGGCGGTCAGGGCGGCGGTACTGGCCGTCGGCGGCTGGGCCGATCCCTACCGGGACACCGTGCTCCGGCTCGCCGAGCACCTGGACGCACCGATGCGCGGCATCATCGGCCCCTGGTCGCACCAGTACCCCGACCGGGCCTGCCGCCGGGCCCGGCCATCGGCTTCCTCCAGGAAACCCTGCGCTGGTGGGACCACTGGCTCAAGGACTCCGACGGCCCCGACCCGGTGCTCGACGAGCCGCTGCTGCGGGTCTGGATGAACGAGTCGGTACCGCCGTCCAGCTGCTACCCGGAGCGCCCGGGCCGCTGGATCGGCGTCGACTCCTGGCCCTCCCCCGCCGTCACCGTGGAGACCCACCGGCTGGACGGCACCCTGCGCGCCTCCTGCCCCGGCCCGCTGCGGGTGGCCTCCCCGCAGCAGACCGGTGTCGACGCGGGCCGCTTCTTCCCCTTCGGCAACGCCGCCGACCTGCCCCCGGACCAGCGCGCGGAGGACGGCCGCTCGGTCTGCTTCGACTCCGCGCCGCTGGCCCGCCGGATCGAGATGCTCGGCAACGCCCGGGTACGGCTGCGGCTGACCTGCCCCGGCACCCGGGGCCAGGTGGTGGCCCGGCTCTGCGACGTCGCCCCGGACGGCTCCTCCACCCTGGTCACCCGGGGCGTGCTGAACCTGCTCAGCCGCCGGGGCCGGGAACGCACCACCCGTGGACCCCGCATGCCACCGAGGACGTCGAGTTCGGCCTGGTCGGCATCGCCCACGCCTTCCCGCCCGGCCACCGGCTGCGACTGGCCCTGTCCTCCGCCTACTGGCCGTGGGTGTGGCCGCATCCCGGGTCGGAGCAGGGGTTCACGGTCGACCCGGCCGGCAGCGCGCTGCTGCTGCCGGTGCGCGACCCGGCCGACGACCGGAACCGGGCGCCGATCGCCTTCGCGGAGCCGGAGCAGGCCCCGCCGCTGGGCGTGGTCTTCCGGGAGACCGCCGAGCCCCGGCCGGAGCGCGTGGTCCGGCACGATGTGGCCGCCGGCGAGTGGACGCTGGAGGTCGACCCCCGCTACGGCGGCACCCGCGACTACCCGGACGGGCTGGAGTTCAGCGAGGACGCCCTGGAGAGCTACACCGTCCACGAGGACGACCCGCTGAGCGCCCGCACCTGCTCCGAGTGGACGGTCGGGCTGCGCCGCACCGAGTTCGCCTGGGACGTGCGGATCACCACCCGCTCCCGGATCAGCGCGGACACCACCCATTTCCTGACGGACAATCAGCTGATCGCCGAGGAGGGCGGCACGGTGCTGTTCCAGCGCAGCTGGGAACGCCGGATTCCGCGCACCCAGGGGTGACCGGCACTCGGTAGGCTCTGTCCATGCCCTGGTCACCGGCTCTCAAGGCCACCCTCCGCTCCGGCCTGCACCTGGAACGGGCCGTCAACGAACCGCTCCAGGTGCTGCGGGGCATGCTCGGTGTGGCCATCGTGCTCTTCGGCGCGCTGGCACTGGGCCGGCCGGACCTGGCCACCTCCGCCGCCCTCGGTGCCTTCATCGCCGGGACTGCCACCTACCAGCGCAGCTTCCGGCCGCGGCCGGTACTGGCGCTGTATGCCGCCGCCGGGCTGGCCACCAGCTCCTTCATCGGCTATCTGGCCTCGCCCTGGCCCGCGCTGTTCGTGGTGGTGCTCGCCCTGTGGGCGTTCGCCGCCGGGCTGGCCTGGGCGCTCGGCCAGACCGCCGGGGTGGTCGCCTCCACCACGGTGTCGGTGATGCTGATCATCGTGACCCTGCCGGAGAGCGTGCCCCAGGCGGCCGAGCACGCCGGGGTGATCGCCTTCGGCGGCGTGGTGCAGGCAACCCTGGCCGCGCTGTGGCCCGGACGCCGCTGGGGTGCGCGCCGGGACGCCCTGGCCGACGCCTACGCCTCGCTGGCCGACTACGCCCGGCGGCTGCGGCACGACCCCTTCGCCGCCTTCGACCCCGACCCGCTGATGAACGCCCGCCGCGCGGCCGCGCTCACCGCCTCCCAGGCCCGGCGCCGCCCGGCGGAGCTGGCCGGGATGCGCGGCTACGCGGAGCGGATGCGGCCGGTACTGGCCGCGATGGCCGACCCCGGGTGGGCGCCGCCGAGGAGGGACCGCAGCGCGACCGGGCCCGGGAGCTGATGGGCGCGGCGGCGGACATCCTGGACGCCGTCGCCCGCTCGATCCGGACCGGCCGGCCCACCCCCATCGCCGAACGCGCCTACCGGGCGCTGACCGTGCCAGCGTCGGGGCCGGTGCTCGAGGGCGCCGGGCGGCAGGCGGCGCTGCGGCTGATCGGCCTGCTGGCCGAGGCCACCGACGCGGTGGAGGCCGTGGACCGGGGCGACCCGGTGCACGGCGACACCGGGGCCCCGATGCATCTGGCCCGGCCGCGTCCCAGCGAGGCACTGCCGGTGCTGCTGCACACCCTGCGCGGGCACTGGGTCCGCACCTCGCCGGTGCTGCGGCACGCGGTGCGGGTGTCCGTGGTCGCCGCCCTGGGCGAGGTGCTGGGCCGCTCGCTGCCGCTCCAGCACGGCTACTGGGCGCCGATGACCGCGGTGATGGTGATGCGCCCGACTTCTCGCAGACCTACACCCGGGGCGTGGCCCGGCTGGTGGGCACGGTGGTGGGGGTGGTCGTGGCCACCGGCATCATCCGCCTCGCCGAGCCGTCCAGCTGGGCCGCGGCCATGCTGGCGGTGCTCAGCATCGGCGGAGCGTACCTGCTGATGCGCACCGGCTACGCGGCGATGAGCACCTGCATCACCGGCTATGTGGTCTTCCTGCTGGCCATGGGCGGCGAGGCGAGCACCCACACGATCGCGGACCGGGTGCTGCTGACCCTGCTCGGCGGCGCGCTGGCGCTGGCGACCTACGCGCTCTTCCCGACCTGGCAGACGGTCAGGCTGCCGGACCGGCTGGCCGGCTATGTCGAGGCGGGCGGCCGGTACGCGGCGGCGGCGATCGACGCCTACGCGGACCCGTCCCCGCACAGCCGGGCGCTGCTGCGCGGGGCGCTGCTCGACTACCGGAGCCGGCGCTCGGAACTGCTGACCGCCACCGAGCAGGCGGCCGGGGAGCCGGTCCGGCACCTGGGCCTGGGCACGGCCCAACTCGCTGACGCCCGGGCCGCGATGGCCGCGCTGGGGCGCAGCACCATGCTGCTGGAGGCGCACATGCCGGCCACCGGCGGCGCCCCGGTCCCCGGCGCGGAGCAGTTCGCGCAGGTGCTGCGCGACCGGACCACGCAGGCGGCGCGGGCGATCCGGGCGGACCAGCCGGTCGACCTCGGCTCGCTGAGCCCGAGCTACCAGCAGTGGGCGCTGGAGCTGCCCGAGGAGGACCCGGGCAGCTCCGCCGACCTGCTGTACCGCGACGTCGGGCTGCTGGTGGAGGCGCTGGAGGGGCTGGACTCGGCGCTGCGCGGCTGACCCCGGCCCGGCCTGATCCAGCCCGCCCGGCTTTCCGGTGCCGGGTGGGTCAGCCGCTGACCCGGCGGGCGGCCCTGGCGGCCTCGTCCGCCGCGCCGCCGCGGCCGACCAGCCCGCGCCGGACCGCGCCGGCCCGCAGCCTGGGCTCGATCGCACGCAGCTTCATCGGTGCGAACTTCCCCAGCACCAGCGGAATCTGACCCCGCATCAGTTGCTGACTGCGAAGCCAGCCCTGGGCGTAGACATGGACCGATCGGCGGGCGATGCCGTCCGCGATCCGCTCCACAGCGGGCGCCAGCGGATAGGTGCGGTTGAGCGGCCAGGGCAGGCTGGCCCGCATCTGCCGCATCACCTCGTCCTCGTCGGCGCCGCGCACCATGTCGGTGTCGGTCCAGCTGAGGTAGCCGACGCCGACCCGCACACCCTGGTTGGCCACCTCGCCGCGCAGCGCGTGCGCAAACGCCTCCACCCCGGATTTGCTGGCGCAGTAGGCGGTCATCAGCGGCGCCGGGGCGATCGCCGCCAGCGAGGCGATCTGCAACAGGTAGCCGTGCGCGGCGACCAGCGCGGGCAGGAAGGCCCGGGCGGTGGTGGCGCTGCCGAGCAGGTTCACCTCGACCACCCGCCGCCAGACCTCCGGGTCGGAGTCCTGGAACGGGCCGCCGGCGGCGATTCCGGCATTGGCGACCACCACGTCGATCCGCCCGAAGCGCTCGGCGACCTGGGCCGCCACCTCGGTCATCGCCTCCAGGTCGGTGACGTCGGCCTCCCACCAGGCCGCGTCGGGACCGCAGGACGCGGCGGTGGCCGCCAGCTCGCCGGGCTCCAGGGCTCCAGCCCACACCGGGCGCCGCGCGCGGCCAGCGTACGCGCCAGCTCCGCGCCGACGCCCCGGGCCGCCCCGGTGACCACGGCGACCTGGCCGGTGAGGGGGACTCTGCTCATAGGTGTGGATTCCTCTCGGGCACTAAGGATTCGGCACTAAGGATTCGGCACCGCGGATTCGGCACTGCGGGTCGGGCACGCGGATCGGGCACCGCGCGTTCGGGCGGGGACGGCCTTCGGGTCAGGAGGGGCGGCCGGCCGGCACCGGCCCGGGCGCGGACGGGGCGGCGGCGGAGATCCGGTCGTACTCGGACAGCTCCACCCGGCGGGTCTCCCGGCGGAAGTGCCCGGTGGTGCTCGGCCACAGCGAGGTGTTGCGGCCGTTGGCGTCCAGGTACCAGCTCTGGCAGCCGCCGGTGGTCCACACGGTGCGCCGCATCCGCCGCTGCACGTCCTCGTTCCAGCGGTTCTGGGCGTGGGTGCTCGGATCCAGCGCCCGCAGCCCGGGGGTCCGCAGGGTGCGCATGTAGTCGGCGAGGTAGTTCAGCTGCGACTCGATCATCAGCACCATCGAGCTGTTGCCCAGGCCGGTGTTGGGGCCGATCACCATCAGCAGGTTGGGGAATCCGCTCACGGTGGTGCCGCGCAGCGCGGCCATGCCGTCCTTCCACTCCTCGGCCAGGGTGCGGCCCGCCGCGCCGGTGATCCGCGAGCCGATCGGTATGTCGGTGACGTGGAAGCCGGTGCTGAAGACGATCGCGTCCACCTCGTGCTCGGTGCCGTCGGCGGCGACCACGGTGCTGCCGCGGACCTCCCGCAGGCCGGAGGCGACCACGTCCACGTTGGGCCGGGCCAGCGCCGGGTAGTAGCTGTTGGACAGCAGCACCCGCTTGCAGCCGAAGTGGTAGTCCGGGGTGAGCTTGGCCCGCAGCTCCGGGTCCTTGATGTGCTGGTCGATATTGCGCTTGGCCACGCTCTGCGCGGCCCGCAGCAGCGCCGGGCGCTTCACGAAGGCCCCGACCTGGAGCTCGCGCAGCCCCCACAGCGCGGTGCGCAGGCGCGCTGTGCGGCCGGGAACCGCCGGTAGACCCAGCGTTCGGCGGGGGTGATGTCCCGGTCCATCCGCGGCATCACCCAGGCCGGGGTGCGCTGGAACAGCACCAGCCGGCCCACCTGCGGCTGGATCTTCGGGACGATCTGGATCGCGGAGGCACCGGTGCCGACCACCGCGACCCGCTTGCCCCTCAGGTCGTAGTCGTGGTCCCAGCGGGCCGAGTGGAAGACCTCGCCGGGGAAGCCGTCCAGGCCGGGCAGGTCCGGCACGGACGGGTCGGAGCGGGCCGCAGGCGGCCACCAGCACGTCGGCGCGGTAGCGGCCCTGGCTGGTGTCCACCTCCCAGCTGGTCGTCCGGCGTCCCAGCGGGCGCCGAGTACCTCGTGGTTGAAGCGCAGGTGGTCGCGGAGCCGGAACCGGTCGGCGACCCGCTCCAGGTAGGCGCGGATGTCCGACTGCCCGGAGAAGGTGCGTGGCCAGTCGGGGTTGGGCGCGAAGGAGAAGGAGTACAGGTGGGAGGGTACGTCGCAGGCGCAGCCGGGGTAGCTGTTGTCGCGCCAGGTGCCGCCCACCGAGGCGGCCCGCTCCAGCACCACGAAGTCGGTGATGCCCTCCTGGCGCAGCCGCACGGCCGCGCCGAGGCCGCCGAAGCCCGAGCCGATCACGGCCACCCGGACGTGCTGCACCTCGTGGCCGGGTTCGGTCGCGGCGGGCGCCGCGGCGCCGTCCGCTCGGGCCGCGGCGGGGTCGGGCGTCTCGGGTCGCGCCATCGGGTGCCTCCGGTCGGTCTGATGCGACATCACCAATTGTGCCAGTAATCAGTGGCACAATCAGGAGAGTAGGGCACCCGCCCCGACACGGGAAGGCCCTGAGCGGCCCGGAATGCGACGGAACGGCGGCGGAACGGACGAACGGCCGGCCAACCCCGGAAAGCCGGGCGGGCTCCCCTGGTGGCCGAGGCCGCCGGGGAGCCCGAAGCGGCCGGAGCCGGGGCGCAGGGTCAGCCCACCGGGTCCATCCGGCCCAACGACACGCCCGAGGTGCGTCCCAGCCCGGCGAGCAGCCGCTCCAGCACGAGCCCGGCCTCCTCACGGGCCTTGACATGGTCCTCGGCCCGGGCGATGTAGAGGCTGGCCTCGGAGATCAGCGCGGCCAGCATCCGGGTCAGCGCGCCACCGGCAGCGGCTCGATGTTCCCCTCGGCGATGGCCTCGGTCAGCGCCTCGGCCAGCAGCAGATAGCCGTGCTCCTCCACCAGCGCGTCCCAGGCGCTGTGGCCCAGCACGGCCGGGCCCTCGATCAGCACGATCCGCTGGAAGTCCCGGTCGTTGCAGGCGTCCAGGAAGGACTGGAAGCCGCTGCGCAGCAGCTGCCAGGCGTCGCCGGGCTCCTGCTCGGCCCGGGCGGTCTCCTGGGTCACCAGCCGCTCGGCCATCTCGCTCGCGCACTCGGCCATCACCGCCCGGAACAGGTCGGCCTTGTCCTTGAAGTGGTGGTAGAGCGCACCGCGGGTGACGTGGGCGGCAGCCACGATGTCCTCGGTGCCGGTGGCGCTGAAACCACGCTCGGCGAAGAGCTCGCGGGCAGCGCAGAGCAGCGCGCGCCGGGTGTCCGCCACATGCTCCGCGCGACGACTCCGCTGTATCCGGGGTGCCGACATACCTTCATCCTGTTCCATACAGTCTGTATGTTAGTGGAGGGCCTCGATCCCGGGGCCCGGGGGAACGGAGACATGGATCATGGGACTCCCACTTAATCTGACCGTCAAGATGGGCTCGTACCTCCTCAAGCAGAAGTTTCTGCGTCGGGACAAGTTCCCGCTGATCGTCGAGGTCGAACCCCTTTTCGCGTGCAATCTGGCATGTGCGGGCTGCGGCAAGATCCAGGAGCCGGCCGCCATGCTCAAGCGGCGCATGCCGGTGCAGCAGGTCGTCGACGCCGTCGAGGAGGCCGGGGCGCCGATGGTCTCCCTGGCCGGCGGCGAACCGCTGATGCACCCGCAGATCGACGAGATGACCCGCGCGCTGCTGGGCAAGGGCAAGTTCGTGGTGCTCTGCACCAACGCGGTGCTGCTGCCCAAGCACCTGCACAAGTTCAAGCCGCACCGCAACTTCGCCTGGATGGTGCACATCGACGGGCTGCGCGAGCGGCACGACGAGTCGGTGAGCAAGGTCGGCGTGTTCGACCAGGCCATCGCGGCGATCAAGGAAGCCAAGGCCGCCGGCTTCCAGGTGTTCACCAACTCCACCTTCTTCAACAACGACAGCCCGCAGGACGTCATCGAGGTGCTCCAGTACCTCAACGACGACCTGAAGGTCGACCGGATGCAGATCTCCCCCGGGTACGCCTATGAGAAGGCCCCGACCAGGACCGCTTCCTGGGTGTGGAGCAGACCCGGCAGCTGTTCAAGAAGGCGTTCGCGGACGGCCGCCGCAAGAGCTGGCGGCTCAACCACTCGGCGCTCTACCTGGACTTCCTCGAAGGGAAGACCGACTTCGAGTGCACCCCGTGGGCGATCCCGTCGTACTCGCTCAAGGGCTGGCAGAAGCCCTGCTACCTGATGGGCGACGGCTACACCGAGACCTACAAGGAGCTGCTGGAAACCACCGACTGGGATTCCTACGGACGCGGCAAGGACCCGCGCTGCGACAACTGCATGGCCCACTGCGGCTACGAACCCACGGCCGTGCTGGCGACCATGGGCTCGCTCAAGGAGAGCCTGCGGGCGATCACCGCGGGCTGACCCCGCACGGTCCCGCTCCGGTCCCCGGAACGCCCCCAGGCTCCCCGGAACGCCCTCGGCGTCCCGGGGAGCCTGGGGCACTTCGGTCGTTCGTCCACAACTGGTGCATTCCGCCGGGCCGTCACTACGATGTGTGGCACTCGGCGGGCCCGGCAGCATGCCCGCGGAGGACCGACTCGCGAAGGGGTGCGGATCCATGGCCGACGACAGTGAGTTCCATGTGCTCAGCGCCCTGCTGCTGACACCGGGGCAGTTTCCCAGCGTGCTCGGCGACGACTACCCCGACGCCTGCGCCACCCTCGGTCTTGAACCCTGGGCCGACGGCTACGGCCTGCTCTTCGGCCAGGACTCCGCGGGCGCCCGCTGGACCGTGGTCTCCGACGACGCCGCCCTGGTCGGCTGCGCCATCGCCGCCTGGGACTGCGGCATGACCTACGACCTCACCCCGCCCGACCGGACCGTGGTGGACTCCTTCCCCGGCTGGCCGCTGGCACTGGCGGTGAGCACCCCGGGCCTGCCCGAGCCGCACGACCCGGTCGCCGAGGGCGAGCGGCCACCGCTCAGCCCGCCCGCCCCGGACGGCTGGGGCCCCGCGCAGCGCCGCCTCGGCGCGGACGAGATAGCCGCGCAGTGGAGCCTGTGGCGCGCGCAGGTCGCCGAGGCGGTGACCTTCGACCACGACAGCCCGCCCGCCCCGGCGGCAGCGTGGCCCGGATCCTGGCGGAGGCGCGCGAGTACACCCGCACACCCCCGCCGGCCGGTCGGATCCGCTCCAGCCCGGCGGGCGAGGGCGCCCGGCTGGTGCGGGCGGACGGCCCCGGCTGGAGCCTGGCCGCCCGCACCGACGACATCGCCCTGCTGCTGCTGGACGACAAGCCGCACGAGGTGGTCCCGGTCGGGCGCGGCCAGGAGCTGCCCGCACTGCTGGAGGACCTGGACCGGATGGCCCGCGCCTCCAGCTGAGCCCTTCGCCCCGCCGGCCCGCCCGAGTACGCCCGGTACGGCCCGCCCGGTACGCCACCGGGCGGGCCGGAGCCCGTGCGGGCAGGGCCGGCTAGTGGGCCGGGGCGGCGACCTCCGCGCCCTCCATGGAGGCCAGCTTCTTCTCCTTGAGCACCAGGGCGAACACCAGCGCGATGGCGATGAACGGGGTGCCGGCCAGGAACAGGTCGCCCACGGCATGCGCGAACGCGGCCGTGACCGGGCCCTTGACCGCAGGCGGGAGGGCATGGATCGCCTGGATGTTGTTGACGTCCAGAGCGCCCACGCTCTTGCCGCCGCCGGTATCCGGGCCAGCTCCTGGGTCATGTAGTGCGCCATCCGGTGGTCAGCACGGTGCCGAAGATCGCCGTCCCGATGGAGGCGCCGATCTGCCGGAAGAACGTGGCCGAGGCCGTGGCCACACCCATGTCGCTGAAGTGCACGGAGTTCTGGATCGCGGTCACGATGGTCTGCATGGTCATGCCGAGGCCGGAGCCGAAGATGAAGGCGTACACCGCCACCTGCCAGTACGGCGTGGTGTTGGTCAGCCCGCTGAGCAGGAACAGCGAGACGATGATCGCGATCGCCCCGGCGATCGGATAGATCTTGTACTTGCCGGTCTTCACCATGATCCGGCCGGAGACGATGGAGGTCGCCATGATCCCGGCGATCGCCGGCAGCATGCCGAGCCCGGACATCATCGCCGACATCCCCTTCACGGCCTGGAGGTAGAGCGGCAGGTAGATGATGCCGCCGAACATCGCGAAGCCGGCGAAGAAGCCGAAGCCGTTGCCCACCGAGAAGATCTGGTTGCGGAACAGCCGCATCGGCAGGATCGGCTCGGCGGCACGCTGCTCGATCAGCACGAACGCGAGCACCAGCAGCACCGAGGCGGCCAGCAGCCCCAGGCCCTGCCAGGAGGCCCAGCCGTAGGAGGTCCCGGCCCAGTTCAGGTAGAGCAGCAGGCTGGTCACCGCGGCGACGATGGTCGTCGCGCCCGCGTAGTCGATGGAGTGCTCACGCCGGCTGACCGGGAGCCTGAGCGCGAAGGAGCAGACCACCAGCGCGCCGATGCCGATCGGCAGGTTGATGTAGAAGATCCAGCGCCAGCCGATGCTGTCGGTGAACCAGCCGCCCAGCAGCGGCCCGGCGACGCTGGCCAGGCCGAAGACCGCGCCCATCAGACCCATGTAGCGCCCGCGCTCACGCGGGGTATCACGTCGCCGATGATGGCGAAGGCGAGCGACATCAGCCCGCCGCTCGCCGATGCCCTGGAGCGCGCGGAAGCCGATCAGCTCGCCCATGTTCTGACTGAGCCCGGCCAGCGCGGAACCGACCAGGAAGACCACGATGGCGGCCTGGAAGATCACCCGGCGCCCGTAGAGGTCGGAGATCTTGCCCCAGAGCGGAGTGGCCGCGGTGGACGTCAGCAGGTAGGCGGTCACCACCCAGGAGAGCTTGTCGATGCCGCCGAGCTGGCTGACGATCGTCGGCAGGGCGGTGCCGACGATGCTCTGGTCGAGCGCGGCGAGCAGCATGCCCGCCATCAGCCCGCCCATCACCACCATGATCTGCTTGTGGCTCAGGTAGCTGGGGCCGTCGGCGGCCCCTTCGGCGCCCGGGGGCGGTTCGGGGCTGGATTCGGTCGCGTTGTCGACCACGGATTCGGACATGGCGAAGGGCTCCAGGGTGGTTCAGCGTACAGAGCTCGGATTCGAGCGTGGGAACCGTATCGTGTGCCACTGACAATCCCGCGAGCGGGGCTAGCCTTACGGCAGGTAAGTCGCGCCGGACGTTCGCACACCCCGCAATGTGATCCGTTCGCGCAGAATCGATCACGATTGTGTTGCATGTTCATGCCACGAAAATCGTGCTGCCACCCCTTCCAGTGGTGCTCACCTCCCACGACCTCGGTGAAGTCGCCCGGAACCGCTGTGTTCACACGAAACCAGCTTCTGGACAGCTCTTGCCAAGCAGGACCTGCGCCACTACGGTTCCTTCATGCATACGACGACAGACGCGCAGCGATCTGGAAGAGCTCGGCCTCACCAACTACGAGGCGCGGGTCTCCTCGCGCTGATCCGCCGCGACGTGTTCACCGCAGCCGAGGTGGCCCGCGAGCGCAGGTACCCGGCAGCGGGTCTACGACGTCCTGGAGGGCTCACCAGGCGCCAGCTCGCGGTGCTGGCGCCCGGCAAGGTCGCCGGGTACTCCGCGGTCGCACCGGAGACCGCGGTCAACCGGCTGATGGAGCAGCAGCGGCGCTCGCTGGGCCGGCTGGAGCGGCTCTCCGACGAGCTCGCCCAGGAGCTGCTGCCGACCTGGGACAGCGGCCGCACCCACACCGACCCGCTGGACTACGTCGAGGTGCTGCGCGACGCCGCCGACATCAGCGAGCGCTTCAACCGGATCCAGTCCGAGGCCGAGCGGGAGCTGCTCAGCTTCTCCAGGCCGCCGTGGATCAACCCGCCCGCCGAGAACCTCGCCGGGATCGAGGCCTCGGCCCGGCTGCACGCGGCCGGGCGCACCGTGCGCTCGCTCTACACACGCACGACGTGCTGGAGGACAGCGAGGTGCTGGCCGTGGTGCGGCGCTTCGTGGAGGTCGGCGAGGAGATCAGGATCGCCGAGAGCCTGCCGCTGAAGCTGGTGATCGCGGACGGCTCGACCGTGCTCTGCGACATGCCGGACCCGGTGGCCAGGACCGGGGCGACCACCTCGCTGGTGATCCGCCACCCTCGCTGGCCGAGGCGCTGCGGCTGGCCTTCCACGCGGTCTGGGACGACTCGCCCACCCTGGAGGAGGCACTGAAGCAGCGCGAGCAGCAGGAGCAGGAGGCCGCGGAAGCCGCGGAGGCGGCTGGGGCCGGGGCCGCCGAAGCCACCGCGTCCGTGGGGACGGGAGCCGCCGCCCAGCCGCAGCCGGGGGTTGCCGGCTGACCCGGCCGCCCGCGCGCCCCGCCGCGCTCCGGTACGCCCCGGGCTCAGCTCAGGTGCGCTCCGTCCGGTGCTCGTCGCGCAGCACCCGCCGCAGCACCTTGCCCAGCAGATTGCGGGCAGCGGATCCACCCGGAACTCCACGATCTTGGGGACCTTGTACGCGGCCAGCCGCTCGGTGTAGCCGATCAGCGCGCGCTCGGACAGCCCGCAGCCCTCGCGGACGATCACGCACGCCTTGACGGTCTCGCCCCGGTAGGGGTCGGGAACCCCGACGACGGCCGCGTCCGCGACCGAGGGATGCGCCAGCAGCACCTCCTCGATCTCGGTGGGGAACACCGAGAATCCGCTGGCGATGATCACATCGCGCTTGCGGTCGATGACGGTGACAAAGCCGTCCGGGCTCATCACCGCGATGTCCCCGGTGTGCAGCCAGCCGTCGTGCAGCATCAGGGCGCTGTCCTCGCGCTCGTGCCAGTACCCGGCGAACACCTGCGGTCCGCGGACCAGCAGCTCCCCGGCCGCGCCCGGGGCTGCTCACGGGTGGGGTCCTCCTCGTCGACCACCGCACGTCGGTACCGGGCAGCGGGATGCCCACGGTGCCCGGGCGGGCATTGGCGTTGAGCGGGTTGGCGAGGACCACCGGGGAGGCCTCGGACAGCCCGTAGCCCTCCACCAGCCGGGCGCCGGTCAGCTCCTGGAAGGCGTCGACCGTCTCCGGCTCCAGCCGCATCGCCCCGGATATGCAGTACCGGACCGAGCGCAGCCCGCGCAGCCGGGCCCGGCCCTCGCGCATCAGCGCCTGGTACATCGGCGGGACCCCGGGGAACAGCGTCGGGTGGTGCCGCCGCAGCTGCCCGACCACCAGGTCCGGCTCGAAGGCGGCAGCAGCACGGTCCGCGCCCCGGCCAGTGAGGCGACGGTCAGGCACATGGTCATCCCGTACACATGGAACATGGGCAGGCAGGCCAGCATGGTCTCCCGTCCCTGGCGCAGCCCCGGGTACCAGGCGCGGACCTGGTAGGCGTTGGCGACCAGGTTGCGGTGGGTGAGCATGGCGCCCTTGGGGGTGCCGGTGGTGCCCCGGTGTACTGGAGCACGGCGACGGCGGTGCGCGGGCTGACCGGTCCCATGCCCTCGGCGGTGGCCCGGCGGCCCCGGGCGACCTGGGCGAAGGGCACCGAGGCCGCGCCCGGCGGCAGGCCCGGCGCGAGCCTGGCCCGCTGCGCCCGGGAGCGGGCCAGCGGCAGCCGCAGCAGCAGCCGGGAGCGCAGCGGCAGCGCGTCCGCGAGCGCGGTGGTGACCACCTGCCGCAGGGCGGTGCGCTCCCGCACCGCGTCGACGGTGGGGAAGGCGCCCTGGTGGACCACCGCCAGCACCGCGCCGGAGTCGGCCAGCTGGTGGGCCAGCTCGGTCCCGGTGTAGAGCGGGTTGGTCGGCACCACCACCGCGCCCAGGCGCAGCACCGCGTAGAAGGCGACGACGTACTGCGGGCAGTTCGGCAGCACCAGCGCCACCCGGTCGCCCCGGGCGACCCCGAGCGCCGCGAGCCCGCCGGCGAACCGGTCCACCTGGGCGCGCAGCGCGCGGTAGCCTGGTGCGGCGGCCGAAGAACACCAGCGCCGTCCTGCGGCCGTGCTGCTGGGCCGCCTCGTCCAGCAGGCCGGTCACCGGGATATTGGGGATGCTGATCTTGTGCGGGACCCCGGCCGCGTAGAAGCGGTGCCAGGCGCGCCCGGACTTGTCGGTGCTCACCGTCGGTTCGCCCCCTCCACGATCCCGGAGCGGCTCGGACGCGCGGCTGCTGACGTCCGGTCTCACAGGTGTGCAAGATCGTGGCAGTGCGCTCCGGGTCTGTCCAGAGGGCGGAGGGGGAACAGCGGTGAAGGATGGGTGCCGGGCGCGCGATCGGTGCCGGCTGCTCAGTACCAGCTGTTGGCCTGCCAGAACTGCCAGGCCGCGTTCGGGCTGCCGTAACGGGAGTCCATGTAGTTCAGCGCCCACTTGATCTGGGTCGCCGGGTTGGTCCGCCAGTCGGAGCCCGCGGAGGCCATCTTCGAGGCGGGCAGCGCCTGACCCAGACCGTAGGAGCCGGAGGAGGGGTTGACCGCGGTGACGTTCCAGCTGCTCTCGTGCGAAATGATCTGGTCGAAGGAGGCGAGCTGGTCGGCCGGGACCAGCTGGGCGGCTATCTGCTGCGGGCTGCCGGACGGCGCGGCGGGCTGCGGGGCCGCTGCGGGCTTCCTGGCGGCCGCCTGCCTGGCCTGCGCGGCCTTCCTGGCGTCGGCTGCCTTCTTCGCCTCGGCGGCCTTGGCGGCCTCGGCCTTCCTGGCGGCCTGGGCCTGGGCGTCGGCCTTGGCGGCGGCGGCCTTCTTCGCGGCGTCGGCCTTGGTGGCGGCGTCCGTGGTGATGATCTGGGCGGCCACCTTGTCGCGGCGGTCGCCGGGGTCTGCGCCTTGGCGACGGCGGCCGACATCCGCTGGAACTGGGCCCACGCGCGTCGGACTGGGCTCCGGCCTGGGCGACCGCGGGCGGGCGGCGGGCGGCGCTGGTGGTGGTCGCCGCGTCCGCGGCCCCGGAGGAGTCGATGGCGAAGGTACCGACAATCGCGAGACCGGCGACAGCGGCCATGGCGGCGGCGGTGCTCTTGCGCACACGCAGGGCGGAAGCGGACATGGGAGAAACCTCAATCAGTCGGCTCGGCGGCCGACCGGCTGGATCCCGTGCTGCGGGACAGGTGCAGCACGGAGCCGGTCAGGCGCTGGGGACTCCGCCATTGTTAGGCCGGTCAGCGAGCTCCAAAGGCCTCCGCTACTACCGCGGTCCGTACTGGAACACCGTTCGCCAGGGCCGCGAAAGGGCGCGCGTTACCCGCCCGCCGACCGGGCAAACCCTGGGCGCGAAGTTCTTGCGACAAACTCGTCCGACGACTGTGAGCTGCGGATAAGCGCCGGTGGCGGCCGGACGCGGGCCTGCCGGGGGCGGGTCGGCGGGTGGCCGGGCGGGGTGGTTGAAACTTCCAGCAGACACCGTCAGTGGATCAACTACCGAGCCTCGTGGACGCCGTTCCCCCTGTGTCGGGCCTCACTCCGCACACCCCTGCGGCCCCCGTCGACGGCCGCGTCCCCACCCTTCGTCAGCCCCCGGGAACGGGTACGGCCCGGCTTTCGGTCCAGGACGTCCTGGACCGAAAGCCGGGCCGAAGGGACCGGTGACCTCGGGCGGGGGCTAGCCCCGGCCGCGATAGCGCCGCAGCGCCCAGCCGAGCAGCATCCCGGCGCCCAGCATCACCAGCAGCACCAGCCACAGCGGTGCGGACACCACTGATCCCCAGAGGTGGATGCGCACCGAGGCGGTGTTCATCAGGATGAACCAGACGGCCAGGACCGCGACGACCGCGATCACGACCATCCGCGCGCTCACTGTCACGCCGCTACTTGCGCGGGGCGGGGGCGCCACTTTCTTGGCCATGCTTCATTCTGTGCCAGCACCACCGCGCCCGCCTGCCCAGAGACGGCTGGGACGGGCACCGGCAGGCCGGGGGGGGCGGCGCCCGGGCTCAGACCTGTCGGCCAGCCGGGCGGTCACCATCAGCAGGGCCACCACGCCCTCGCGGTCGTCCGCCTGGAGCGGTTCGAGCAGCTGCCGCTGCACGTCGTCGACCCCGCCGCGGACCTGGCCCAGCAGCTCCGCCCCGGCCGGGGAGAGCGCCAGCAGGTTGCGCCGGCCGTCGGCCGGGTCGCGCCGGCGCAGCACCAGACCGCGCCGCACCAGCCGGCTGATCAGCTCGGCCATGGTCGCCTTGTCCAGCGATGCCCGCTCCCCACCGTGCGCTGGTCGATGCCCGGCTCCTCGCCAGGGCGTCCAGCACCGCGAACTGAGGAGCGGTCAGCTCCCGGGGACGAGCTCGGTCCACAGCCGGGTGTGGACCTGCTGCGCGACCCGGATCAGGTAGCCGACCACCGGGGCGCGTCCAGGATCGGACGCGACTCCTGCATGGTCTCCAGCGCCAGCGGGTCTATCCGCGCCAGGCTGCCGAGGCTCGCCATCAGCGACACCCGCTGCGTCTCGTCCAGCGGCTCCAGCAGCTGCTGCTGGACTGGCCCCCGCGGGGACACGTACTGGAGCAGCTGGCCCCGGCCGGGGAGGGTCAGCAGCTTGCGCCGACCGTCGGCCGGGTCGCGTCTGCGCAGCACCAGGCCGCGCCGCACCAGCCGACCACCATTTCCGCCATCGTCGCCTTGTCCAGCGATGCCGTTCGCCCACCGTGCGCTGGTCGGCGCCGGGCTCGATGGCAAGGGCCACCAGCGCGGCATACTGCGGAGCGGTCAGCTCGGTTCCGACGTGCTCGGTCCACAGGCGCGTATGCACCTGTTGTGCGATCCGGATCAACTGTCCCGGCGACTGGGAGAGGCGGAGTGGCACACCCGTCATATCGATCTCCCCCAGCATCATGAACCGTCTGTCTGAGCCCTCTAGCTGCCCTTGCGGGAGGGATGGCACGGCAGTGGGCGGGCGCCGCCGCTGCCTGCGTGCCCTGTGGGAGGCCGCGCACGCGGGGATTTGTCGCCGAGCAGCCGTCGGCTGCTGGCGCACTATACAAAGTGCCGGGTTCAACTAGATACGTCGTTGCGACCTGCATCCCAATCGTGATCCTGGCGGACCGACTGGCGATTCGTCACTGCGTTCGCTTGTCGCTCACAGCTCTCTTTCAGGAATCGGAGAGTCCGCGCAGCAGCAGGTCAGCAAAAGTCTGGCCAATGAATTCGGCTGTCAGTTCGCCATCGGCGTGGTACCAGCTGCCGAGATGATGTACGCCACCGAAGAACTGATGAGCGACCAGGTCAGCGGACACATCCGAACGGAGTGACCCTTCCGCCTGCCCTTGTTCGATCAGCGTACGGAAGCGTTCATGGAAGCGGCGACGGTCCCGCGAACAACCGCGAGCCGTTCGGGCGGGAGCATGTGCATCGAGCGCCAGGACACCATGGCGTCGTCCAGGTGTTCGATCGTGCTCACCACCACATCCGCGGCGGCGGCATGCAGCCGCTCCCGGACCGGCCGCCGGACGTCGTCGGCTATGGCCGCCAGCCTGGCCGACTGGAGCGCCAGCAGCCTGGCGTAGATCTGCTGCAGCAGGTCGTCCTTGGAGCTGAAGTAGTGGTACATCGCGCCCTTGGTGACCCGGCGGCCTCGACGATCTCCTGCACCGAGGTCAGCGCGAACCCGCGCTCCGCGAACAGCCTGCTGGCGGCGGCGAGCAGCCGCTCCGCGACCGGGACGGCCGGGACGACCGCACTGCCCGCGACGGCTCGGCCCTGCCGCCGCCGGCCTCCCTGCGCGCTGCTGCCGCCACCTGCGTCCTCACTCCCTGCGAGGCTCCCTACGAGCCTTCCACCGCACCCCGGACCGCCACCGGGCCTGCCCCGGCTCTCCGCGGAGCACCCGCCGCGGACCGGCGGCGCTCCGGCGGCCGGGCCAACCGTACGGCCCAGCCTGCGAACGTGTGTCGGAGTCCACTCTAGCCGACATTACCTACTAGTCGGTATGGTGGCGCGAAGGGCCGCGCCACCACCCGTGACGCCCGCCCCGTCCATGCTCAGGAGGTCTGCATGCCCCAGCACAGCGGGTCCGGAAGCACCGGGTCCGGGAACGCCAGGTCCTGGGACACCGGCGCCGGGGACGCCGGTGCCCAGCACCCGCCCGGCCTCGACCTGGACCGGCTGCGGGACCACCTCGACCGCACCCGCCCCGGCCTGGTCCAGGGACCACTGGCGGCCGAGCTGATCTCCGGCGGCAAGTCCAACCTGACCTACCGGCTGCACGACTCGGCGCACCGCTGGGTGGTGCGCCGCCCCCCGCTCGGGCATGTCCTGGCCACCGCGCACGACATGTCCCGGGAGCACCGGGTGATCTCGGCGCTGGCCGGCACCGCCGTACCGGTGCCCGGAGTGCACCTGCTCTGCACCGACCCCGAGGTGCTCGGCGCGCCGTTCTATCTGATGGACGAGGTCCAGGGCCATGTCTACCGCGACGCCGGGGACGTGGCCGGACTGGGCCGCGAGCGCGCCCGCGCCATCTCCTTCCGGCTGATGGACGTCCTCGCCGAGCTGCACGGAATCGACCCGGCGGACGTCGGCCTCGACGGCTTCGGCCGCCCCGAGGGCTACCTGCAACGTCAGCTCGACCGCTGGCTGCGGCAGTTCGAGGCCTCCCGGAGCCGGGAGATCAAGGGCATGGCCGAGCTCCAGCAGCGGCTGGCCGGCCATCTGCCGCAGACCCAGCGGCACACCGTCGTCCACGGCGACTACCGGCTGGACAACGCCATCATCGCGGGGACGACAGCGTGGCCGCCGTCCTGGACTGGGAGATGGCCACCCTGGGCGACCCGCTCGCCGACGTGCCTGCTGAAGGTCTACTGGGAAATCGCTGGGAACATCCGGGAAACCCGGTCGCCCAGGCAGTCAGCCCGGGCCGGATTCCCGGGCATGGACGAACTGGCCGAACGCTACGCCGAGCGCACCGGCCTGGATCTCTCCCCGCTGCCCTGGTACACGGCCTTCGCCGGATTCAAGCTCGCGGTCATCTCCGAGGGCATCCACTTCCGCTACAGCCAGGGCAAGACGTGGGCGACGGCTTCGCCCACATCGGCGGGCTGGTCCCGCTGCTGGTCGGCGCCTCCTGGACACCCTGCTCACGCTGGAGGGCGACAACTGATGGACTTCCTGTACGACGAGCGCACCCGCGAACTGCAGCAGCAACTGCTCTCCTTCATGGACGAACACGTCTACCCCGCGAAGCCGTGCACGCCGAACAGTTCGCGGCCGCCGAGAACCCGTGGGCCCGGCTGCCGGTCATGGCCGAACTCAAGGCCGAGGCCCGCGACGCGGACTGTGGAACCTGTTTTCGTGACCAGCACAGCCTTTCCGGTGAGCACGGCGCCGGGCTGACCAACCTCCAGTACGCCCCGCTCGCCGAGATCACCGGCCGCAGCCCGTTCCTCGCCCCCGAGGCACTGAACTGCGCGGCACCGGACACCGGCAATATGGAGGTGCTGGCCGAGTTCGGCACCCCCGAGCAGCGCAAGCGCTGGCTGCAACCGCTGCTGGAGGGCGAGATCCGCTCGGCCTTCTGTATGACCGAGCCCGAGGTGGCCTCCTCCGACGCCGCCAATATCGCCACCCGGATCGAGCGCGACGGCGACCAGTATGTGATCAACGGACGCAAGTGGTGGTCGTCCGGGGCGATGGCCCCCGAGTGCGAGATCCTGATCGTGATGGGCCGCTCCGACCCGGACGCGCCCAAGCACCGGCAGCAGAGCATGATCCTGGTCCCCCGGGACACCCCCGGCGTGGACGTCCGGCGTGGCATGCATGTCTTCGGCTACACCGACGGGGCGCACGGCGGACACGCCGAGATCGTGTTCGACAACGTCCGGGTCCCGGCCGAGAACCTGATCTCCGGCGAGGGCGAGGGCTTCGCCATCGCCCAGGCCCGCCTCGGCCCGGGCCGGATCCACCACTGCATGCGGCTGATCGGCATGGCCGAGCGCGGTCTTGAGCTGATGTGCCGCCGGGCCGTGTCCCGCACCGCCTTCGGCAAGCCGCTGGCGGAGCAGGGCGTGGTCCAGGAGTGGATCGCCGAGTCACGGGTACGGATCGAGCAACTGCGGCTGCTGGTGCTGAAGACCGCCTGGCTGATGGACACCGTCGGCAACAAGGGCGCGCACACCGAGATCCAGGCCATCAAGATCGCGACCCCGTCCACGGTCGAGTGGATCCTGGACAAGGCCATCCAGGCCCATGGCGGCGGCGGGGTCTCCCAGGACTTCCCGCTCGCCCAGCTCTGGCCTCCGCCCGCACCCTGCGCTTCGCCGACGGCCCGGACGAGGTCCACCGCCGCTCCCTGGCCCGCCGCGAGCTGCGCCCCTACACCAGTGCCTGACTGTTCATCAGTAGCCTTGCGGCACAAAGCTTTTCATTCACCGGATCCCTTCCCTCCCCTCAACCGAAGGAACGACACCAGCCATGACTGAGCAGACCCCCGCGTGGCCATCGTCACCGGCGCCGCCCGCGGCATCGGCGCCGCCACCGCGATCCGCCTCGCCGCCGACGGCTTCGCGGTGGCCGTGGTGGACCTGGAGGAGTCGGCGGGCAAGGACACCGTCGAGAAGATCACCGCCGCCGGCGGCCGCGCGCTCGCGGTCGGCGCGGACGTCAGCAACGCCGAGCAGGTGGCCGCCGCCGTGGAGCGCGTCGCCGCCGAACTGGGCGCGCCGACCGTGCTGGTCAACAACGCGGGTGTGCTGCGCGACAACCTGCTGTTCAAGATGACCGAACTGGACTGGGACACGGTGATGAACGTCCACCTCAAGGGTGCGTTCCTGATGTCCAAGGCGGTGCAGAAGCACATGGTGGACGCCGGCTACGGCCGCATCGTCAACCTGTCCTCCTCCTCCGCGCTGGGCAACCGCGGTCAGGCCAACTACTCGGCCGCGAAGGCCGGTCTCAGGGCTTCACCAAGACCCTGGCCAAGGAACTCGGCAAGTTCGGCGTCACCGCCAACGCGGTCGCCCCCGGCTTCATCGCCACCGACATGACCGCGGCCACCGCGTCCCGCATCGGCATGGGCTTCGAGGAGTTCAAGACCGCCGCCGCCACCCAGATCCCGGTCGCCCGGGTCGGCGTCCCGAGGACATCGCCCACACCGTCTCCTTCCTCGTCAGCGAGGGCGCCGGCTTCGTCTCCGGCCAGGTCATCTACGTCGCCGGCGGCCCGCTCGACTAACCCCGCCCCCAGCCGGGCAGGAGGCCCCTGCGGCACGCAATCGTGTCGCAGGGGGCTTCTCCTTGCGTCGGCACTCCTATCAGGAGACGCGCGCCCGGGCCGGGCCAGGAGGCTTCACCCGAACGACGGCACAGGGTTCGACCGGTCGGCCAGCCAGGGTTGCGATGAGCCGTCGGGTTCACCGTGAGCCCGAAGGAGTCGAGCAGCGGGCGGCCTTGGTCTCCCCACCAGCGCAGGGAGCGCTCCACCTCGTCCCAGAGCCGCCTGGATCCGGACTGGTAGACCGTGCCGATCAGCTCACCCGGCTGGAACTCCGCGCACGCCCACGACTTGTCCGACAGACCGAAGAACCACACGCGTGTGTGCCCGTTGGCCCTGTTGTGAACGTGGGCGCAGTCGGGCACGGCCAGGCCCGTCATGGACCGCGCCGATGTCCAGCGCTGCCCCAGGTCCGAGGGAGTGAGACCCGTGGATGACACGACCGCGTCGCCGGGGAACTCCCTCACCTGGCCGCCGAAGCGATCCCAGTCCAGGCGCTGGTCTCGCAACTTCATGAACTCGACCATCCGCAGGAACCGGCCGGACGCGCTCCCGTCCGCACCGACTGTGAGCCCGAGCAGCGCGTCCCCGTTGTCGTAGTGCGTCCCCAGGGGCAGATGATCAGCCCGCCCACTCTGGTCTGCTCAAGCAGCGCCGGTGCCACCTGCCGCATCCCGGCCGTCACGATCACCCGGTTGTACGGAGCCCCAGCGGAGTACCCGTTCGACCCGTTCCCGCACACGACCGTCGGATGCAGCCCCAGGGCCGTGAGGCGGGTGCTTGCCGCTGCGGCAACGGCCGGGTCCACTTCGACGGAGAACACACTGCCCCGCCGAGCCGGTGGCTCAGCAGACCGGTGTCCCACCCCGTACCGGTGCCCACCAGCAGTACCCGCATGGGCGGGATGATATCCGCATCCCGCAGGTACGCAGCGACAACGCGCGGCTCGGACGACGAACTTGTGGGAACCCGCCCCGGCTCGCGGCCCGTATGCTTCCCGTCGTCCCGCTGTGTGATCAGGGGGAAGTCCACTGCCGCCGCGTACCGTTCCCACGCGTGCGGCTCGTCGTCCCGGCTGACGTGGACGCTGCTGCCCGCCTTCATATCGAAGGCCCAGAACTCGTCGGGCAGGAAACAGCGGCGCGGTACCGCCTGGAACGATTCGGCCCAATCAGCCGACATGGAACCGTCTTTGAGGAGGGACCGCACCAGCAAGTCAGCGCCGGTGCGGCTCTCCTGCTGCGGAGCGTCGGCCATTACTTGCGGTGGTCTCCGTCTCCGGCGGGGTGGAGCCGTCAGGGTTCGGCGGCTCCTGCGGCGGGGTCCACGGCGTTCCGGGGTGACCGTCGCCGCCGTCGTTGCAAAGAATACCGACCATGGTCGGAACCTCCTTCGGATCAATGGTGCATGTTCTCCCGAACAGCCTTGTGCCGCACGGGAAGCGAGACCCTGCGGCACGCTCGCGCATCTGAACGAACGGGCCGAGGCTTGTGAGGCCTCATCCCGCAGACGGCCGCGAGCAAGTTGCACGGGCTTGCAGAAATTCACCCGAGCGCAGCTATGGCGGATGTGATCAGGACACGCGCCCGGGCACCATATACGGCGAGTCGCTGCAACTCGCCGAACGCCCTGATGTAGTCAGCGATCTCACGCGGCTGAGCAACGTTGATCTCAGCCGTCAGGGTTTCTACAACTGCATGCCGATCGTCATACAGGTAAAACGCTTCGAGCGGCCACACACCGCGTTGCGCCGTAAACGGGATGACGCCCAGCGACAGCGACGCCAACGGCATCATCGCAAGGAGGTGCCCGAGTTGCCCAGCCATCGTCTGCTCGTCCCCGATCCGGGTGCGAAGCACCCACTCCTCCATCAGTACCGCAAACCGGTGCCTGCCCTCGTGCAGGAACCGGCCTCGCGCCACCCGCGCGGCAACCGCCTCACCCACGTCATCCGGAGTCCCTTGAAACTCCGTGATCGACCGCATCAACGCGGTTGCATACTCCGGTGTTTGAAGGAATCCGGGAACGACATTGGAGACGTACGTCCGACACAGTTCCGCCCGTTCATGCAGCGCATAGAAGTCCTCCTGCACTTTGCGCATCCCCGCGCGGTGCAGCCTGCGCCACTCGACGTACATCGAGTCGACCACTCTGGACGCGGCGATCAGGTCGGCAGCCTGGTCGGATGCTCCGCAGGCGACGCTCCACGCCCGAATATCGGAATCGGAGGGAGATGTCCGAGCGCTCTGGATGCGGGACACCTTCGACGGATTCCAACCGCACCGAGACGCCAACTGTTTGCCCGTCAGGCCGGCATCCTTGCGGAGATCGACAAGCCGATTGGCGAGGCCAAGGCGCGCCGTGTGCGCACTTGATGACGGAGACGAGGGCATGGGTCCGGATGTCCAGTGCTAGCAGGGTGTGGTCGGGTCAGACGCTATACGCCTCGTGCGGGATGCCGCGCTGCCATACGGCCTCGAACGCGGAGGAGGCGAGCTGAACCGTCGCCGGGTCCTCAGAGAACGCGAACCCCGGGTTCGCCCAGTCGCCGTAGCCCGTGAAGAAGTGGAACAGCACCAGGCGGCCGTCGATCAGCCAGAAGTCGTTGCCCGGAAGGGCGATGTCCGACGTCTGGCTCCTCGGCAGCCATCGGATCAGTTCGCCGGCTGCCAGGTTCATCGGGGCGACCGCATGCTCCCACCGAATGTAGTCGGTCACGGGCTCGGACACGATCCGGGCGCGCCGCATGACCACGCCACGCCCGACCGTCTTGCGGACGAGCCCCAACCACTCGGGCCACCATGACGCTTCGGGATCGAGTTCGATCTCACCGGTACGAGCGAACCAGTCGATCTCCTGGGCCTCGTCACCCACGGCGTAGCTGTCACGAATCTCCAGATGAACTGCGGTCCTCTGCGCGCCGCTCAGTAGCGCGGCGAAGTCGGGCACGTTCGGCACGTTCGACAGCCTCCTTCAGGATCGGCACCATACGCTCCGGAATACGGATCACGGACTCGTGAGCCGGGATCCCGAGCGCATGTCCGGGAACCCATTCAGTCCCTGCGATCTTCCCGCAGAGTGCATCATCTGCACTCAGGCTCTGCACGATGATTTCCAGCGCCTCGTCCTCGACCCACACGGTAGGCGATCCACCGCCGCCGGTGCTGGGGTCGATGCCCACGAAACCTGGTGCCATGGCGATCTCCAACCTCTGTGGAGTACAGGGACTTGCTTCACCGTCAGGCCTGAGCACAAGAAGCACAACCCTGCATGCACGAAATTGCACAGCTCGCCCAGAGCCGCGTCGTAGGCGCCCGGATTGCACGATGCCCGCCAACCGCCACAGGCGACAAGGCAGGGTCATGGTGCCCGAATGCAGCCAGTGTGGTGTCGGCTGTCAGCGGGAGTTGGTGTTGCGCCAGGTGGAGCGCAACTCGCTGAGGGCGTTCAGGAAGGTGGTGCAGGAGCGCAGGACTTCGGCGGCGGCGGCGGGGAGGCGGCGCCGGCGAGGAGTACGCCGAAGGCTCCGAAGGCGGCGAGGATGTGGGTGACGGTCATCGAGTCCTCCAGGGCGGGCGCTGCGGTCGGGTCCGGGCACGGCCGCACGCCATTCGCGGATGAGGCGATGGAGCGATGGTGCGACGGCCTTTCAGACACCGGCTACTGTCGTCCCCGTGAAGGGTCGCCCGGACGGATTCCTACGCCTGGGCACGGAGTCGGACGGGGGAAGCGCGTGGGGCACCCAGGGCAGCTCAGGAGGCCGCAACTCCCGTCGGACGGCTGCGCGAGCTCAACGACGCCCTGCACGCCCTGCATCTGCTCGCCGGGCAGCCGAGCCTGGGGACCATGCATCTGCTGCTGGGCAGACGCATCTCGCGGACCCGGCTGCACGACGCGTTCAGCGAACCCGGGTGCCGCCCTGGGACACCGTGGAGGCCCTGGTCGAGATCCTGGCCACCCGGGCCCCCGGGCGGACCCCGCAGCAGACCCTGCCGGAGGTCCACGCGCTGTGGGTGCTCGCCTCCGAGCAGCGCTCGCTGCTGCCCCGGGCCGAGCGCGAGGTTGCTGAACGAGGTCAATCGAGACCTTCGCGCTGCTCACGGCCGTCCGGCCGGGGACCGTGGAGCTGGATGTGTGGCTCCGGGAGCTGGCGTGCGACTCGATAACCCTGCTGGAACTGCTGGGCAGTCTGGAGAAGTCGTTCGGGATCGCCTTCACCGAGGACGAGCACTTCGAGGCGAGCATGATGACAATCCGCCCAAACTCGCGCGTATGACCGGCCTGGCGGTACGGCGGGCGCGCAGGAAAGCGGTCCGGGACCCGGGTAGCCCGGACGGGTCAGGCGTCGGCCGCGGTACCAGCGGAGCTCGACGGTGTTGCCGTCCGGGTCGAGCACGTAGAGGACTGGGCGGTGCCGCGGGCACCGAAGCGGGGGCCGGGGCCGTCGGTGACGGTGAAGACGCCGGAGTCCACCACCTCCTGCCAGTCCAGGGGCTCGACGACCAGGCAGATGTGGTCCACGTTGGACCCGCCCCGGGCTCGCTTGACCAGGTCGATGAGGGTGGTGGGGCTCACCCGGACCGAGGGAACGAGACCTTGCCCGCACGCCACTCGTCCGCGCGGACCGCTCCAGGCCGAGCGGGCCGCAGTAGAAGTCGAGGGAGCGCTCGATGTCCTCGACATTGAGCACCAGATGGTCGAACGCGATGACGCGCATGAGGACTCCTTGGACGGTTCCGGCGGACTGACTGCTCGAAAAGATATCCAAGACATGATCAAATCCGCGATCGGTCGCTGGTCCTGGGCCCTGAGTCCCTCCGCCTGCTGGGACGATGGGCGCATGACCAGGCCGGTGACCAGGACAGGGACGCGGTGCTGCGGGCGGCCGCCCGCGACAACGCCGAGTGGTGCGACGCGGTGTGCCGGGCGCACGGGCTCGGCGGCGGCTTCTCCAGCGGATCCGGTGGCGAAGGGCTGTGGAGCAGCGCCCGGCGGACTCCGCCGCTGTACCCCGACGCGGTGACCCTGGACCGGGGCGTGCCGGCTGATGCCGTACTGAGCCGGATCGATACGGCATCCGGCTGCTCGGTGAAGGACAGTTTCGCCGACCTGGACCTGTCCACGGCGGGCTTCGAGGTGCTGTTCGACGCCCAGTGGATCTGCCGCCCAGCAGGCCGGCCGGCGGGCCGCCGCGAGCCGGATTCGTGGGAAGTGGTGGGCACGGCGGGAGTTGGCCGCTGGGCGGCGGCCTGGGACGGCGGGCAGGGGCTGGGCGGGCTGTTCCGCCCGGAGCTGCTGGCCGAGGAGGGGTCCGGTTGCTGTGGGCGCGTGCGGGCTCGCGGGTGGCGGCCGGCGCGGTGGTGAGCTGCGCCGGGCCGGTGGTGGGGTGTCCAATCTGTTCGGCGCGGACGGCGACGCCGATCGCGCGTGGGCGGGATGCCTGGCGGCGGTGGAGCGGCACTGGCCGGGGCGTCCGGTCGTCGGCTATGAGCACGGCGAGGAGCTGGCGGTGGCGCTGCGGCACGGCTTCACGGCCGTCGGCCCGCTGCGGGTCTGGTTGCGGGCATGAGCGCACGGAAGTGAACGTGCGGGCAGGAAGCCGCCGCGGTGCCGTTGGGGCACCGCGGCGGCCAGGTCCCGGCTGCGGTGATCAGCCGGTGTAGGAGTCGAAGATCTTGGTGAAGTCCAGCGGCTGCTGGCTGATCTCGGAGCAGCTGGGCAGGCCGGAGACCGAGCCGGTGCAGGGCTGGTCGCGGTCCACCGACCAGAAGCCGAGCCGGCCGAGGTGGGCGGTGTCGGCCCAGGAGACCAGGGTCTGCGCGTCGGCCTCGCTGAAGGACTCGCCGGAGGTGTCGTTCTGGCCGATCATCGGAGTGACCCCGATGTTGGCGTAGGTGTCCGCCGGCCAGTCGGCCTGGGCCTGGGCGAGGGTGCTCTCCGCGGCCTGGACGGCCTCCTGTCCCATGTCACCGGTGAAGGAGGAGCCGTAGTCCATGGCCATCACGTTGATCAGGTCGATCCGGGTGCCGTCCTGCTTGGCCAGGTTGAGGAAGGCGACGCCGTCCGCGGCCAGACCCGTGGGCAGCACCGGCAGGGTCACCGAGACCACCAGGCCGGGGTTGGCGGCTTCCAGGGCGTTGATGGCCTCGAAGCGCAGGTTGTTGTCGGCGGTGTAGTCCAGGGTGGCGCCCTCGATGTCGAAGTCGATGTGGTTCACCCGAGCGTGTTGATCACCTCCTGGTAGGCGGCCTGGAGGCCGGCCTCGGTGGTGCAGGCCATGGCGAGTTCGGTGCCGCCGCTCCGCCGAAGGAGACGATCGGCGTGGCGCCGTCGGCCTTGGCGGTGGCGATCTCCTGGGTCAGCGTCGGGTCGTTGTCGACCGGGAGGGTGTCGCCCCAGATCGGGTTGCAGCCGGAGGAGATCACAAAGGCCGCGGTGTAGTTCTTCAGCCCGGCCTGGGCGGCCGAGTTGAGCATGGGCTCCTCGTTGTTGGTCATGTCGACGTAGGGGGCGACCTTGCCGACGGAACCGCCGACCGGCGGCGGCGTGGCGCTGCTGGTCGGCGTGGGTGTGGGCGTGGGCGTCGGCGTGGTGTGGGTGTCGACGTGGGTGTCGGGCTGGAGGTGGGCAGGCCGGAGCCGCTGGTGAGCGCCAGGTCGTCGGCGTAGTAGGCGGGTTGGCCGTACCAGCCGTGGAGGTAGACCTGGAGCGAGGTCTGCGAGGCGGTGGTGGTGTAGGTGGTGCTGAGCTGCTGCCAGCTGGTGGCCGACGGGGTCCAGGTGTCATTGCGCCGGTGACGCCGAGGTAGACGTAGGACCCTTCGACGAAGCCGCTCAGGGTAGGTGGTGTCGGGGGTGACCGTCACGGTCTGGGTGCACTGGGCGTCGTCGCTGCTGCTGGGGGTGCCCTGCAGGGCGTAGGAGCCGGAGTGGACCGGGGAGGTGGCCACGGTCGCGGTACCCGCGTCGCAACTCCAGCCGGACAGGCTGCCGGTCTCGAAGCCGGGGTTGGTCAGCAGGTTGGCGGACTGGGCCTGCGCGGGCCCGGCGAAGACGGTCGCGGCCAGTATGCCGCCTGCGCTCAGGGTCATCGCGCAGACGGCGGCGGTCACGGCTCGGGTCTGGCGACGGATGTGGGGGTTGGGGCGCACAGTCGGGTGCTCCTGTCGTCTGGTACCTCGGCAGGGCGCCGCGACCCCCGCGCTGTGGGGGAGCGGCGGGTCGGGACGGATCTGCCCATGCTGATGGAGGCGGTGCCCGGGGAGACACTGCCGGTATCCGTGGTGCCGCTGTCGCTGCCACGGCACTCGCCTGCAATTTGGTCCAGACCAATGCGCTTGTCAAGGGCTCCCGCCCGCCGTCGGCGCCACCCGCCCTGCGACCGTGAGCCCCATGTCCCGGACCACAGGCCTCCGTTGCTGGTGAGCACCCCTCCCCCGCCCACAGCCAGGTATACGACGCACCGTCGACAACGGGAGCCGCAGCGCAGTCGGCACGGACAACTGACCTTTCGTCACAGCAGCCGCACCGCCGAAGGATCGGCTCCCGACAGAACTGGTCTGGACCACGAATCCACGAACCCACCCACCCCGCCCGGGCCCGCAGCCCGGGAGCGGCGTTCGGCGGCGGTGTCCCCGGGTGGTCGAAGCTGCCGCGCGGCGGCCGGCGTGTGCGGTGGAGTGGCATCCGGGGCTGCGGCTGTCGACGGACGAGCTCCGGTGCCACCCGGAGTACCGGGGTGCCGGGCCCGTGGAGCCGGGGTCCGGCTCGCGGTCGACGGCCTGCTCGACCCGCTGCCGCCCGGGCAGGCCGCGGCGGCCGCACGGCACGACCCGCAGGTGGTCAGAAAGGTGTGGCACTGCCTGGCCCGGTTCGGGCGCTAGGGTCCTGCTATGGCTGCTGAACAGGAGACGAGCGTACGGGTGGACGCCTGGATCTGGTCGGTACGGCTGACCAAGACCAGAGCCCTGGCGGCCGCCTGCCGGGGCGGCCATGTGCGGGTCAACGGCGAACGGGTCAAGGCCGCCGCCTCGGTGCGCGCCGGGGACGAGGGTCCGGCTGCGCGAGTCGGGGTACGAGCGGGTCGTGGTGGTCTCCGCCTGGTTCGCAAGCGGGTCGGCGCACCGGTGGCGATTGAGTGCTATGTCGACAACAGCCCGCCGCGTCCGTCCCGCGAGGAGGTGGCCGTGGTCGGGGTACGCGACCGGGGCGCGGGCCGCCCCACCAAGCGCGACCGGCGCGAGCTGGAACGGCTGTACGGACATCCCGGCGATCCCTCCGCCGCCGGTGAGCAGCAACCCGCGCCGGGACACGGCACGGGACGGCCGGCCGGGGGGCGCCGCGGGCGCTGACCGCGCTCCCCGGCCCCGGCCCGCCGGCTCCACACGCCGACTGAACGCCGCAGCTCAGCGTCCCGGCCCGGCGGCCGGACGGCGCAACCCCTACCGCCCAGTAGCCACAGCGTGCGATCATCGGCGTGCGAGCGCCGGACCGCTCGACGGCCCGCGCCTGCTCGCCCCCGTCTCATCGTCGAGAGGGCACACGCATGAGCACGGCACCACCCGCCGTCACCGCCGAGCAGCTGCACACCGCTGTCCAGCGACTGCTGGCCACGCACGACCCGCGAGCACGCCCGTCGCCGAGTTCCTCGGCGCACGCTACGACGCCGGCCTCGCCTGGGTGCACTTCCCCGTGGGCTCCGGCGGCCTGGGCGCGCCCCGGGCACTGCAACAACTGGTCAACGAGGAGTTCGCGGCGGCCGGCGCGCCGGTACTGGATCCGGGACGCCACGGCATCGGGCTGGGCATGGCCGCACCGACCCTGGTCGCCTTCGGCGACGAGGCGGTCCGGCAGCGGTTCCTGCGTCCGCTGTGGACCGGCGAGGAGGTGTGGTGCCAGCTGTTCAGCGAGCCCGGCGCCGGATCCGACCTGGCCGCGCTCGGCACCAGGGCCGTCCGGGACGGCGCGGAATGGGTGGTGGACGGCCAGAAGGTGTGGACCTCGCTGGCGCACGAGGCGCAGTGGGCGATCCTGGTCACCCGCTCCGACCCGAATGTGCCCAAGCACCAGGGCATGACCTACTTCATCTGCGACATGACCGCGCCCGGCGTGGAGGTCAGGCCGCTGCGCCAGGCGACCGGCGAGGCGGAGTTCAACGAGGTCTTCCTCACCGGGGTGCGGATCCCGGACGCGCACGGCTGGGCGCGGTCGGCGAGGGCTGCGGGTGGCCACCACCACGCTGATGAACGAGCGGGTGGCCATCGGCGGCCACGCCGAACCCCGCGAGGGCGGGCTGATCGGCGTGCTCGCCCAGAGCTGGCGGGAGCACCCGAAGCTCGCGAGCTGCGCACCCCGGACTGCACGACGCGCTGCTGCGCCTGTGGGTGGACGCCGAGGCGGCCAGACTGACCGGGGAGCGCTGCGCCAGCAGCTGGCCTCCGGGGAGCCGGGCCCGAGGGCTCGGCCGCCAAGCTGGCCTTCGCCCGGCTCAACCAGCAGATCTCCGGGCTGGAGCTGGAGCTGCTCGGTGAGGAGGGCCTGCTGTACGACGACTGGACGTTCCGCCGGCCGTCGGCGCCCTCGATGGTGCACGGCTCACCCGGCTACCGCTATCTGCGGGCCAAGGGCAACTCGATCGAGGGCGGCACCTCGGAGATCCTGCGCGGCATCATCGCCGAGCGGGTGCTCGGCCTGCCGCAGGAGATCCGGGTCGACAAGGACGTCGCGTGGAAGGACCTGCCCGATGAGCACAGCAGAGCAGCAGACCGCAGCAGGCCCGCAGACCGCAGCAGAACCGCAGGGCGCAGCAGGCCCGCAGGCGACAGCAGAACCGCAGGGCGCGGCCGACCTGAGCTACTCCGAGGTGGAGCAGGAGCTGCGGGCCAACGTCCGGGCCCTGGTCGCCGCCCGCTCCCCGCAGGCGTCGGTGCTGGCCAGGACCGAGAGCGCGGAGCCGGTCGACACCGGGCTGTGGCGGGCGCTGGGCGCGGAGCTGGGGGTGACCGGGCTGGCCGTGCCGGAGCGGTGGGGCGGCGCCGGGGCGAGCTGGCGCGAGACCGCCGTGGTGCTGGAGGAGCTGGGCCGGGCCACCGCCGCGGTGCCCTACCTCGGCAGCTGCGTGCTGGCCACCGCCGCGCTGCTGTCGGTGGGCGACGGCGGGCTGCTGTCCGGGCTGGCCTCGGGCGAGCGGGTGGCGGCGCTGGCCGTGCCCTTCGCCACCGCCCCCGGTGCCGCCTTCCCGGCGACGGTCGAGGCCAGGGACGGCAGGCTGACCGGTGCGGTGGGCCGGGTGGCCGACGCGCTGACCGCCGACGTGCTGCTGGTCCCGGCGCTGACCGCGGACGGCTCCCCCACGCTGTGGGCGGTGGACGGCGCGGCGGCCACCCCGCTGGTGTCGCTGGACATGACCCGTCCGCTGGCCGACCTGCGCTGGGACGGCGTGGGCGGGCGGCTGCTGGCCCGGGGCCCGGAGGCGGTCCGGGCCGTGGAGTCGGCGCTGAACACGGGCGCGGCACTGCTCGCAGCGGAGCAGCTGGGCGTGGCCGAGTGGGCGCTGGAGACGACACTGGACTATGTGCGCACCAGGCACCAGTTCGGCCGCCCGGTGGGCTCGTTCCAGGCGGTGAAGCACCGGCTGGCGGATCTGTGGGTGGCGGTCACCCAGCTGCGCGCGGTCTCCCGCTCCGCGGCGGCCGCGGTGGCGACGGGCTCACCGGACGCCCAGGTGGCGGCCTCGGTGGCACAGGCTTTCGCCTCCCCGCGGCGGTCACCGCCGCCGAGGAGGCGGTGCAGTTGCACGGCGGTATCGGCTTCACCTGGGAGCACCCCGCGCATCTGTTTCTCAAGCGGGCCAAGAGCGCCTCCATCGCGCTCGGCACCGCGGACCGGCACCGGGCCCGACTGGCCGGGCTGGTCGACCTCCCCTTCCCCGTACAGGAGCAGGCATGACTGAGCAGGACACCGCACAGGGCGCGACGGCGGCGGACGCCGGTGCCACCAAGGTCACGTTGGTCACCGGCGCGAGCCGGGGCATCGGCCTGGCCGTGGCGCAGGCCCTGGTGGCCAAGGGCGAGCGGGTGGTGATAACCGGCCGTGACAGCGACACGCTGGAGCAGGCGGTGAAGCAGCTCGGCGAGGAGTCCGCGCTGGGCGTGGCCGGGAAGAGCCATGACGAGGCGCACCGGGCCGAGGTCGTCGAGCGCGCCCTGGAGCGCTTCGGCCGGATCGACGGGCTGGTGAACAACGTCGGCACCAACCCGGCGTTCGGCTCCATGCTGGATCTCGACCTGTCCGTGGCCCGGAAGATCCTGGACATCATCTGGTGTCCACGCTGGGCTGGGTGCAGCTGGTGCACCGGGCGGGGCTGGCCGAGCACGGCGGGGCCATCGTCAACGTGTCGTCGGTGAGCGCGCTGGGCCCGGCCCCGGGGATCGGCATGTACGGGCAAGCAAGGCGGCGCTGATCCAGCTGACCCAGCAGTTGGCGTACGAGCTCGCGCCGACGGTGCGGGTGAACGCGGTGGCTCCGGCGGTGGTGCGGACGAAGTTCGCCGAAGCACTGTTCGTCGGCCGCGAGGACGAGGTGGCCGCGGCGTACCCGCTGAAGCGGCTCGGCGTGCCCGAGGACATCGGCTCGGCGGTGGCGTTCCTGCTCTCCGCGGAGGCCTCCTGGATCACCGGCCAGACCCTGGTGCTGGACGGCGGGCTGACGCTCACCGGCGGGGTCGGCTGAAACCGGCAATACCCGGTAATTGAATACCCCGCCGAGCGGGCAATGGCCGGACAATTTTCAACCGGCCATTCGGGGGCCACTCGACGGGATATTCGAATAATCCTCCGGCGGACATGTCTCATGAACTTCTTACCCGGATGCCAACTCCGGCAAGCCCTGACAAATGCCCGCAAGACGACCAGCCAGGGCGCCCCCTGAGCCCGCCGGATCCCCCTGTTCACGCGGAACTGCCGGATATACAAACGGGGTTGACAGGCACCAGCAGTACTTATATCGAACTTACAATCAGCCAGGTCACATCGTCATTACGAATGCGCTCCGCGTACCTGACGCATCCGGAACACCCTGTAACGTCGAAGGGGTGCGTAGCCAGAGGAATGAGGTCGCCCTACTAGAGCGTCCGCAGACGACAGCGACGAAGCGGCCGACGGACCTGGATCTCCGGTGGCCGCCGCTGAGCCGTACCCACAAGGTCCTCATCGCCTCGGCGAGCGCCTTCTACCTCGCGGTGCTGCTGGCCGTGCTCACCACCTCGCGCCTGGTCGCGCTGGACTGGCGGGTGATGGAGTTCAAGCCCTACGAGCACTGGCCCGCCTTCGAGCAGTTCCTCAACATCTATGTGATCGCCGGACAGCGCGGCCCCTCCTCGATCGTCGTCGCGATCTGGCTGACCTGGCGCTGCTGGCGGCTGCGCAGCTGGCGGCCGCTGCTGGTCATGGGTGTGTCGCTGGTGCTGCTGAACATGTCGGTGGGCGCGGTCAAGATCGGCATGGGCCGGCTCGGCCCGCACTACGCCCATGTCGCCGGATCCAGCGAGCTGTTCCAGGGTGGCGGCATATTCCCCTCCGGGCACACCGCCAATGCGGTCGTGACCTGGGGGATTCTCGCGTATGTGGCCATCCGCTGGCGGCGGCTTGGCGCGGTCCTGGCCGGTTTCATGGGCATCACGGTCGGGCTGACCACCCTCTATCTGGGCACCCACTGGGTCAGCGATGTGCTGGCCGGCTGGGCGGCCGGGGCGCTGGTGCTGCTGGCGCTGCCGCTGTTCGAACCGGTGATCGTGAGCGCCGATGCCCGGCTGCGCGCCGCCTGGACCCTGCGCCAGGGCCCCTTCGGCTGGTTCCGCCGTGAGCCCGTGCTGACCTGGAGCCCGGGCGGCCGCCTGGCCGGTCCGGCCCCGGCGCTGATCACCGTCCCGGCCCCGGCCGGAGCCCGGCGGGCGGGTGGGAAGAGCGCCACGAAGGGCACCGCGAAGGCCGGTGGCAAGACCCCGCACGCGGCCCGGAGTCAGCAGCAGGGCGGACAGCAGAAGCAGCAGCAGGGCCAGGGCCGCGCGGGGGCAAGGGCAAGGGGAAGGCCCGCGGGGTCTCCGGCGCCACCGCCGTGAGCGTGCCCGCGCCTGCCAAGCGGGCGGCGGCCGGAGCCACCCGGAAGTCCGGGAACAAGCGCCGCGGCCTTGTCGGCTGAGCTGTAACCTTCCTCACGTTTGAAAGCGGAACGGGGCTGTCCACGGCGGCTTTGATTGCTCCGCGCAGGCGCGCGTCGGCCATGGTCACGCCCCGGAAGCGGTCCGGCCGTCGATTCCGGCGGCGGTTCCGGCCGTCCGGCCGGGAAGCGGCCGGTAACTCGCTTACCCCGTCGGCATTCCACCACGTTGACGCCGCTATAAGCCGCTTCTCATTGTGGTCGGCTTGTGCGACCCGACTTGTCGACTTGTCGTCGGCAGTTGTGGATCGACTACAACCCGCCGCCATCTTCCGATCATCGGACGGCCATTTCCGATCACTCAGCAGTCGCCTGTGCCCATGCTCTGACCACTTCCGTTCAAGCGGTCTGTCGACTGCTTCGCTGAACCTACTGTCGGCAGCAGTACGGCGGTCGCGTCGGGTGCCCGCCGCCGGATCCGGTTCGAGAGGACGTCCGCATGGCAAGCATGGAGACAGCGCTCAAGGAGACCATGGGGATCGAAGGGGCACTGGGAGTCGCCCTGGTGGACTACAGCAGCGGTCTCGCACTGGGCACCCTGGGGGCGACCAACGAGCTGGACCTCAATGTCGCCGCCGCGGGCAACACCGACGTGGTCCGCGCCAAGATGCGGACGCTGGAGATGCTCAACCTCCACAACGAGACCATCGAGGACATCCTGATCAGTCTCACCGGCCAGTACCACCTGATCCGGCCGCTGACCCACCATGCCAGCAAGGGCATCTTCATCTATCTGGTGCTGGACCGGCACCGGGCCAACCTGGCCATGGCCCGGCACCAGATCCGCCGGATCGAGGAGCACCTGGAGATCTGAGCGGGCCCGGGGCCAACCCCGAACGGGCCGTCCCGGCGGTCGGCCGCGCGCCGGGACGGCGGCCGACCGGGGAACGGCTAGCGGTTCGCCACCGCCTGCTTGATCAGCGTCTTGCCGAAGTCGCGCATCAGCCCGGTGCCGCTGTGGGCCTCGTCCATGACCTCGGTGAAGGCGTCCACAAAGCGGTCCACCTCAGCCTCCCCGATGGTCAGCGCGGGATCAGCTGATCACCTCCAGGTGGTCGCCGGAGACCTGGGTGAGGATCCGGTGCCGCTGCATCAGCGGTACCACCACCATCTGCGCGAACAGGCCCTTGCGGGCGGCCTGGAGCGCGGTCCAGCCGGTGCGCAGCTTCAGCGACTGCGGGCGGCCGAACTCGATGCCGATCATCAGCCCCCGGCCGCGCACGTCGGCCAGCATCTCGTACTTGGGTTGCAGCGCGGCCAGCCGCTCCCGGAACAGGTCGCCCACCCGCCGGGCGTTCGCCACCACCTGCTCGTTCTCCATCACATGCAGGGTGGCCAGCCCCGCGGCCATGGCCTGGGCGTTGGAGCCGAAGCTGGCCGAGTGCACCAGCACCCGGTCCATCGAGGAGTAGACCTTCTCGAAGATCCACGCCTTGCCCAGGGTCGCCCGACCGGCACATAACCGCCGGACAGCGCCTTCGCCGCGCAGACCAGGTCCGGCTCCACCCCGGCCTCGTGCTGGTAGGCGAAGAAGTCACCGGTACGGCCGATGCCGGTCTGCACCTCGTCCGCGATCAGCAGCGCCTTGTGCTTGTGCAGCAGCTCCTGGGCGGCCCGCAGATAGCCGGGCGGGGCGGCCAGCACCCCTTGCCCTGGATCGGCTCGACGATCAGCGCGGCCACGTCCCCGCGCTTCAGCTCCCGCGCCAGCGCGTCCAGGTCACCCAGCGGGACGGCGGTGTCCGGCAGCATCGGGCCGAAGCCCTCCTTGAAGCCGCCCTCACCGTTGACCGAGAGCGAGCCCGTGGTCAGCCCGTGGAAGGCGTGGCCGCAGTAGAGCACCCTGCCCTTGCCGGTGGCGTAGCGGGCGAACTTCAGCGCGGTCTCCACCGCCTCGGTGCCGCTGTTGCCGAAGAACACCCGGTCCAGGTGCGGGGTGTACGAGAGCAGCTTCTCCGCGAGCAGGCCCGGCAGCGGCTGGCAGTCGAAGCGGGTGAGGTCGGCCAGCTCCAGGTCCATCACCTGGTGCAGGGCCTGGCGCACCACCGGGTGGTGCCGGCCGAGGGCGAAGATGCCGAAGCCGGCCAGCATGTCGAGGTAGTCGTTGCCCTCGGCGTCGTAGAAGTAGGCCCCCTGGGCCCGTTCGTAGACTTTGTCGAAGCCGATGGTGTGCAGCATCCGGGGCAGCTGGTGGTTCAGGTACTGGCTGTGCAGCCGGTAGCGCTCCGCCCCGCGTTCGGCGAGCAGCGCCTCCAGGTCGAACCCGGCCCCGGTGGTGCCGCCGTGGGTACTGCCGCTGTCGCTGCCGGACGTGTCGGTACTGCCGGACGTGTCGATGGTCACTCTGGCTCCCCTCCTCCGATGCCGCTGTGCACGGCTGACGCCTCTTCGGTTCCCCGTTCGCCCAGCCCGACGGCCCCGGCGAAGCCCGCGCACTGGGCGGCGATGCCAGGACCGGTGAGACCGAGCTCGTCCAGGATCTCACTGCGCGAGGCGTGGGCCAGGAACTCCTGCGAGATCCCCAGCTCACGCGTCGGGACGTCGATGTCGGCGTCCCGCAGCGCCTGGGCGACGGCCGTGCCGACGCCGCCGACCCGGCCGTTGTCCTCGACGGTCACCACCAGCCGGTGCCGGGCCGCCAGCTCGGTCAGCGCCGCCGGGACCGGCTTTACCCAGCGCGGGTCGACCACGGTGCTGGTCAGCCCGTGCGCGGTGAGCAGCGCGGCGGCGTCCAGGCAGGCCGGGGCCATGGTGCCGACGGCCACCAGCAGCAGGTCGGGCGCGGTGCCCGGCGCGGCGGTGCGCAGCAGTACGTCCACGCCCCCGGTGGTCTCGACGGCGGGGATCGGCGGGCCGACCACGGCCTTGGGGTAGCGCAGCACGGTGGGCGCATCGTCCACGTCCAGGGCCTCCGCGAGCAGCGCGCGGAGCTGGTCGGCGTCGCGGGGCGCGGCCAGCCGCAGCCCGGGGACGACCTGCAGGAGGGACATGTCCCACATGCCGTTGTGACTGGCGCCGTCGGTGCCGGTGACCCCGGCCCGGTCCAGCACGAAGGTGACGCCGCAGCGGTGCAGCGCCACATCCATCAGCACCTGGTCGAAGGCCCGGTTCAGGAAGGTCGCGTAGACCACGAACACCGGGTGCAGCCCGCCGGTGGCCAGCCCGGCCGCGCTGACCGCGGCGTGCTGCTCGGCGATGCCCACGTCGAAGAACCGCTCCGGGAACTCCCGGGCGAACTTGGTCAGGCCGAGCGGGGCGCCCATGGCGGCGGTGATGGCGACCACCTCCGGCCGCCGGCGGGCGAGCTCGACCAGTTCGTTGCCGAGGACCGAGGTCCAGGAGGTGCCGCGGGCCGGTTCCAGCGGCTCGCAGGTGATCGGGTCGATGGCGCCGACCTGGTGGAAGTGGTCGGCCTCGTCGAGTTCGGCGGGGCGGTAGCCGCGGCCCTTCTCGGTGATGCAGTGCACGATGACCGGCCCGCCGAAGCCCCTGGCCCGCCTCAGTGCGGACTCCAGCGCCTGCTCGTCGTGGCCGTCGATGGGACCGACGTACTTCAGCCCGAGGTCCTCGAACATGCCCTGCGGGGCGAAGGTGTCCTTGAAGCCCTTCTTGGCGCCGTGCAGGGCCTCGTAGAGAGGCGCGCCCAGGCCGGGGGTGCGCTGGAGCGCGTCCTTGCCCCAGGACAGGAAGCGCTCGTAGCCCTGGCTGGTGCGCAGCGTGGCCAGGTGGTTGGCCAGGCCGCCGATGGTGGGCGCGTAGGAGCGCTCGTTGTCGTTGACCACGATGATCACCGGGCGGTCCTTGGCCTCGGCGATGTTGTTCAGCGCCTCCCAGGCCATGCCGCCGGTGAGCGCGCCGTCGCCGATGACGGCGACCACCTGCCGCCCGTGCAGCCCGCGGATCTCGTTGGCCTTGGCCAGGCCGTCGGCGTAGCCGAGGACGGTCGAGGCATGCGAGTTCTCGATGACGTCGTGCTCGGACTCGGCCCGCGAGGGGTAGCCGGAGAGGCCCCCGCGCGACTTGAGCCGGGTGAAGTCCTGACGGCCGGTGAGCAGCTTGTGCACATAGCTCTGGTGACCGGTGTCGAAGAGGATGCGGTCCCTGGGCGAGTCGAACACCCGGTGCAGCGCGATGGTCAGCTCGACCACGCCCAGGTTGGGTCCGAGGTGTCCGCCCGTTCGGGTGACGGCTTCGATCAGGAACTCACGGATCTCCTCGGCGAGGCGCGGCAGCTGCTCGGCGGGCAGCCCGCGCAGATCTGACGGCTCGTGGATGGACTCCAGCAGGGTCATGGGATCACCTTCGTTCCGCGGGTGGACAGTTGGCAGGACGCACGGTCAGTGGACGTCGACGGTCGGGGTACCGGCTTCGGCGCCGGCATTCTGAATCGTTTCTGCCAGTTTCAGTGCCTCCTCGATCAGGGTCTCCACGATCTTCGACTCCGGCACGGTCTTGATCACCTCGCCCTTGACGAAGATCTGCCCCTTGCCGTTGCCCGAGGCCACACCCAGATCGGCCTCCCGCGCCTCACCCGGACCGTTCACCACACACCCCATCACCGCCACCCGCAACGGCACCTCCATCCCCTCGAGCCCCGCGGTGACCTCCTCCGCCAGCTTGTACACATCCACCTGCGCCCGCCCGCACGACGGACACGACACGATCTCCAGCCCCCGCTGCCGCAGATTCAACGACTCCAGAATCTGGTTCCCCACCTTGATCTCCTCCGCCGGAGGAGCCGACAACGACACCCGGATCGTGTCCCCGATCCCCTGCGACAACAGCGCACCGAACGCCACCGCCGACTTGATCGTCCCCTGGAACGCCGGACCCGCCTCGGGTCACCCCCAGGTGCAGCGGATATCGCACGACTCCCCAGCAGCCGGTACGCCGCCACCATCACCACCGGGTCGTTGTGCTTCACCGAGATCTTGATGTCCCGGAACCCGTGCTCCTCGAACAGCGAGCACTCCCACAGCGCGACTCCACCAGCGCCTCCGGAGTCGCCCGCCCGTACTTCTCCAGCAGCCGCCGGTCCAGCGAACCCGCGTTCACCCCGATCCGGATCGGCACCCCGCGTCCCCGGCCGCCTTCGCGATCTCCTTGACCTGGTCGTCGAACTGCCGGATGTTCCCCGGGTTCACCCGCACCGCCGCACACCCGCGTCGATCGCCGCGAACACGTACTTCGGCTGGAAATGGATGTCCGCGATCACCGGGATCTGCGACTTGCGCGCGATCGTCGCCAGCGCGTCCGCGTCGTCCTGCGAGGGACACGCCACCCGCACGATCTGACACCCCGACGCCGTCAGCTGCGCGATCTGCTGCAACGTCGCGTTGACGTCCGAGGTCACCGTGGTGGTCATGGACTGCACCGAGATCGGCGCACCCCCACCGACCGGCACACTGCCGACCATGATCTGGCGGCTCTTCCGCCGCTCAGCGAGCGGCTTGAGCGGGGTGGACGGCATTCCCAGCGAGATCGCGGTCATAACGAGCACCGGTCCTTTCCTAGTGCGAGGTGTCTTGTGCCTGGTGCCTGGTGCTGGCGTGCTTGGTGCCGGAGTGCGTGGTGCCGGAGTGCGTGGTGCTGCTGTGCCTGGTGCGGTGCGTGCTGGGTGCGGTGCTGTCATGGGCGTGAGGGGTCGTGGACCGGCGTCCGGTGGATCGGCTGCGTCCTTGATGAGCTGCCTCGTTGCTCGCTCGCACGGCGGCGTCGCACCGTCGTGCCGCGCTGTGGGGTTGCACTGTTGAGTTGCGGTGTCGCGGTGTTGAGTTGCGGTGCTGGGCGGCCCGGCGCCGGGTCAGGGGCGCCGGGTCAGGGGCGCCAGGCGGCGAGCACCGGGGCCGCGGCGCGCAGGATGCGCCAGGCCCGCAGGCCGTGGACCAGGGTGCCCGGACGCAGCAGTTCCTGCTCCGGGGTGTCGACGATGACCCTGACCGCGGCTGCCGGAACACCCTCGGGCAGCTCCCGCAGCGCGGCAGAAGTCTCCATGTCGACACAGAGCACGCCGTCGGCGTGCAGGGCGGCCCGTTCGGCGCCCCGCACAATGCGGTCGGCGGTGTACAGCGGGCCGCTGCGGACGGTCATACCGGTGTGGCTCAGGGCGTCGGCGAGGCGGCCGGCGCCCGGTAGTTGGACTGGTTCTCCCAGCGTGTCGCGCACCTGAGTGGCAACCACGATCTCTCCGGGCCGTATTCCCGGCCCCACCGCGGCCCCGAAGCCCGCGAACAGGAACGCGCGGGGGCGTACGCCCCCGCGCCAGTTCCCCGCTGATGGAGCGTCCGGCCCGCTGCGCACCATACCGGTGCGCAGCAGCCGGACCCCGGGCATCCGCCCGGCGGGCCGCAGGGCCCCGCGCTCAGCGCCCAGCGCACAGGCGAGGAGCAGCGGGTCCGGCGGTGCGGTGGTCATCCCCGGCTCCGCCCAGCGGCCACATACCGGCCCAGCGCGGTCACCGGGAAGACCAGCCGGTAGAGGTTGTAGTTGATGGAGAAGTCCCAGGGGAAGCCGGTCCCGGTGAACTCCGGCTCGTCCCAGGTGCCCTCGGGCAGCTGGGTCGCGGCCAGCCAGCGCACGCCCGGTCGACCACCCCGCCGCTCCCCCCACCGCGAGCAGCGCCATCAGCGCCCAGGCGGTCTGCGAGGCGGTGGAGGTCCCCGCCCGGCCCAGCTGCGGTCGGTGTAGGAGCGCATGTCCTCGCCCCAGCCGCCGTCGGCGTTCTGGTGCCGCTCCAGCCAGCGCACCGCGCGCCGGATCGCCGGATGCGAGCTGGGGATCCCGGCCTCGGCCAGTGCCGGCAGCACCGATCCGACCCCGTAGATGTAGTTGGTCCCCCAGCGGCCGAACCAGGAGCCGTCCTCCTCCTGCTCCCGCAGCAGCCACTCGATGCCGCGGCGGATCCTCGGGTCGTTCGCCAGCCCGGACACGGCGGCCATCTCCACCACATGGGCGGTGACATCGGCCGAGGGCGGGTCGATGACCTCGCCGAAGTCGCAGAACGGCAGCTTGTTCGGCAGGGTGCTGGTGTTGTCGACGTCGAACGCGGCCCAGGCGCCGTTCTTGGACTGCATGCCCAGGGTCCACTCGATACCGCGGCGTACGGCGGCGTCCACCCGCTCGGGATCGGGGTGCTTGATCCGCTTCAGCGACAGCACCACCTCGGCGGTGTCGTCGATGTCCGGGTAGTTGTCGTTGTCGAACTCGAACGCCCAGCCGCCGGCCGGGAGCTTGGGCCGCTGGACCGCCCAGTCACCGCGCTTGGTGATCTCCTCGGCGAGCATCCAGTCGGCGGCGCGCACCAGCGCCGGGTGGTCCTTGGGCAGTCCGGCGTCGCTGAGCGCGATGGCGGCGAGGCAGGTGTCCCACACCGGCGACTGGCAGGCTTCGATCCAGCGGTGGCCCTCGTCGGTGTGCACGGTGAAGTTGTCGAAGGCGGCCAGGCCGGCCTTCATCACCGGGTGGTCCAGCTCGTAGCCGAGCAGGTGCAGCGCGATCAGCGAGTAGACCGCGGGCGGCTGGATCCCGCCCCAGCAGCCGTCGGCCTCCTGCCGGTCGATGATCCAGCGGGCGGCCTGCTGGAGCGCGTTGCGCCGCAGCGGCTTCACCGGCATCCGGTGGTAGAGGTGCAGCAGCCGGTCGAGCCGCTCGAAGATGCCGTCCCAGGTGTAGGGGGCGGCGAACGGCCGACTGGGGTAGGGGTCGGCCGGGTCGGTGTGCAGCTCGGTGAGGTCGAACGGCGCCTGACGGACCGGCCGGTGGGCCGAGACCACGGTCAGCGGGACGATGGTCTGCCGGGCCCAGCAGCCGAACGAGTAGATGTTCAGCGGCACCTGGCGAGGCAGGAAGATGATCTCCGGCGGGAGGTCCGGCAGCCGGTCCCAGGGCCACCAGCCGAACAGCGCCAGCCAGATCCGGGTGAACACCCGGGAGCCGGCGATACCGCCGTGCTCCCGGATGTACGCCGAGGCCCGCCGCATGTGCGGGGCCTGCGGGTCGTCGCCGGCCAGCTTCAGGGCCACATAGGCCTCGACCGTGGCGGACAGCTCCGGCGGGCCGCCGTAGAAGGTGGCCCAGGTGCCGTCCGGCTGCTGCTGCGAGCGGATCCAGTCCCCGGTGGCCCGGGTCTGCTCCTCGGTACGGATGCCCAGGAACTGACGCAGCAGCAGGTCTTCTGCGTCCATGGTGACATTGGTCTCCAGATTGCCCTTCCACCAGCCGGTGGGGTCCTGGAGGCCGAGCAGGTGATCCACGGCTCGCTCGAGCGTGCTTGCGGCCAGATCGGCGGTACTTGTCGCTGAGTTGGAGTCGTCCCGCCCAGCCTCCTCAGTGGTGCTCTCCGCGGCGGGCTCAGGATCGTACTGTGGTTCGAGCCTGCCGTCCGCGGTTGCTGTCATTGCGTCACCTCTCCCTGACCACGACGAATTCGGCGAGTGCGGCGAACTGCTCCCTGACTCCGGCGGGCATCGGCACCTCGTCCAGCGCGGCAAGCGCTGTCTTGTGCTGCCGTCGTGCCTCGTCGGCGGTCCAGGCTCGTCCACCCGCCTCTTCGATCAAAGCCGCACGGACCGCGAGTTGTTCCTCGTCCTCGTGGCCGCGGCCCTCCGGGTCGGCCAGCAGCTCGGCCAGACGCCGCGAGGCGGCGTTGTCGGCGGCCAGTGCCGCGGCGACCGGAAGGGACTTCTTGCGCTGCCGCAGATCACCGAAGTTGGGCTTGCCGGTGACCTCGGTCGCCCCCCAGATACCGAGCAGGTCGTCCACCGCCTGGAAGGACAGGCCGAGGTGGTACCCGTAGCGCTCCAGGGCGTCCGCCGAGGCGTCCTCGATCCCGGCCAGCACCGCGCCGATCGAGGCCGAGACGGCGAGCAGCGCGCCGGTCTTGTTGCCCTCCATCTCCAGGCACTCCTCGACGGTGACCCGGTCGCGGTGCTCGAAGGAGAGGTCCTGCGCCTGGCCGTCGATCAGCTTGCGGGTGGCCAGGGTGATCCGCTGGACCGCCCGGCCGGCGTCGATGGCGGTGGTGGTGCCGAGGTCGGCGGCCTCCATCAGCACCTCGTTGGCCAGCGCGAACATGGCGTCACCGACCAGGATGGCCTGGGCCGGGCCGAACACCGTCCACACCGTGGCCCGGTGCCGGCGCTGCTCGTCACCGTCCATCAGGTCGTCGTGGAGCAGCGAGAAGTTGTGCACCAGTTCGACCGCGACCCCGCCCGGGATGCCCACCTCCGCGGACACGCCCGCCGCCTGCGCGGACAGCAGTGCCAGCGCCGGGCGGACGGCCTTGCCGCTGTCGCCCTCGGTCGGCCGGCCCTCGGCGTCGGTCCAGCCGAAGTGGTACGCGGAGACCCGGTCCATCGGCGGGGCGAACCGCCCCACCGCCTCCCGCAGGACCGGAGTGCAGAGAGTTCTCCCTCGTTCGAGCAGGGCCGACACATCCGCCTGGTCCACCGTCTGTGCCTCTTCGGGGCGCGAAACCACGCTGGTTCCCTCTCCGCTTGTCTGCTGGGCTGCTGTCGCTGTCATGTCGCACCTGCCTGCCGTTGCGTCAACACGTCATTGGGCGGCGCCAGGGCGGCCCTCGCGGCGGCGTTCCCGCTGCGTACCGCGCTCTCCATGGTCGCGGGCCACCCGGTGGCGGTCCACGAGCCGGCCAGGAAGAGCCCGGGGGTGCGGGTGACCGCCCCGGGGCGCAGCCGCGCGGAGCCGGGAGCGGGGGCGAAGGTCGCGGTGCGCTCCCGGGTGACGAAGAAGTCGGTGACCTGCGCCCCGCGTGCGGCCGGCAGCAGCCGCTCCAGCTCGGGCAGGTAACGCCGCCGCAGCTCGGCCACCGGCAGCTCGATCTCGTCCTGTGCCGCCGACTGCGACAGCGCCAGGTACTGCCCGGGACCGGTCATCCCGGAGTGCCCGGTGCGGTCGAAGACCCACTGCACCGGGGAGTTGAGCGCGGTCAGGAAGGGCGGTCCAGCACGACCCGGTCGTAGCGCACATGAACGTTGAGGATGGGCGCGTAGCCGAGCTCCAGCAGTCGCTCCGGCTGGTCCAGGCTGTCGGGCGGCAGCAGCTCGTAGGCGGTGTCCTGGGGCACCGCGAGCACCAGGGTGGCGGCCGGCTCCAGCTGCTCCTGCCCGCTCTCCAGGCGCTCGCCCTCGACCAGCACGGCATGCCCGCCGGCGTCGGCGGGCTTGATCCCGGTGACCCGCGCGCGCAGCAGCACCCGCACTCCCGCGCGCTCCAGCGCGCGCGGGCGGCGTCGTCGTGCAGCATGCCCAGCGGCACCTTGGCGAAGCCGATGTCGCTGGCGCCCGGGTCGGACAGCAGGCCGGTCTTGAACACCATCGCCGCCAGCGCCAGCGAGGAGTCGTCGGCGGTGGCGTTCAGGGTGGCCACGCCGTCCAGGTCCCACAGCGCCTGCACCGCGTTCGCGGACTGGCCGTGACGGCGCAGCCAGTCGCCGAAGGACTCCTGGTCCAGCGCCGGGTCCTCCAGGTCGAGGCCGCGCAGGGCCAGCGCGGCCCGGCCGGTGGCCAGCCGCTCACCGAGGCTCAGATGCGGGTATCCGGCCAGGCCGCGGCCCAGGTGCAGCGGCACCGGCAGCGGGTCGCGCCGCAGCGAGCCCTGCCTGCCGGAGGCGGCGTCCCGCACCGGGACGTCCAGCCGCGGCTGGATCTCCACCTGGCTGGTCACGTCCAGCCGCTGGAGCAGGCCCCGGTAGGCCGTGCAGCAGCGCAGGAAGACATGCTGGCCGTTGTCGACCCAGAGGTCCCCGCGGCGGAACGAGAAGGCAAGCCCGCCGAGCCTGGGCCGGGCCTCGACCAGGGTGACCCGCACCCCGGCGTCGGCAAGTCGCAGCGCAGCGGTGATCCCGGCCAGTCCCCCGCCGACCACCACCGCATGGCTGCCTGCGGTACGCGTACTCATCCTGCCCTCCCCGAACAGTCACTGCTCCCTGTGGTTCCCCAGCTACCCTCCGCTACAAACGGGTAGGGCGGGATCAGCCGTGCGTTCAAGAAGCCCGACCCCGGCCAGGCCGGACAGGGCCACATAGGCCTTCTCCCAGGCCGGGAGCGACATCCGGCCCCGCAGCACGGCCTCCGGATCGGCGGTGATCCGCTCCAGCAGCCGATGGTAGATCCCGGCCATCGCCGCCACACTGGCCCGGCTGCGCCGGTCCAGCATCGGGAGCAGCAGCAGGCCCTCGTCGAAGTACCCCTGGGCGCGCGCGGCCTCGAACAGCACCAGGCCGCGGAAGTCGCTGCCCGCGCCCGGGCGGGCGTCGGCGAAGCCCTGCTCGCAGCCGAAGCGGGCGAGGTCCTCCGCCGGGAGGTAGGTCCGGCCGTTGGCCGCGTCCTCGCGGACGTCCCGCAGGATGTTGGTGAGCTGGAGGCCGAGCCCCAGGGTGTCGGCGTACTCCGCGCCGCGCTTGGGGTCGGTGCAGCCGAAGACGCCGAGCGACAGCCGGCCGATGGTTCCGGCCACACAGCGGCAGTAGACCCGCAGCTGTTCGAAGGTCTGGTACTCGGTGCCCTTGACGTCCATCTCGACGCCGTCGATCAGCTCGTCGAAGGCGTCCAGCGGGATCGGGAACAGCGCGGCGGAGTGCGCCAGCGCGACCTTCACCGGGTCCGTGTCCTCGGCCTCCACCGCGCCCTCGCGGATCTCGTCGAGCAGCGCCCTGGTCCGCCCCAGCTGCTCGGCCTTGCGTTCGACCGGCCAGTCGCCGTCGCCGATGTCGTCGATCCGCCTGGCCAGCGCGTAGATGGCGGACATCGCCCGGCGCTTGGGCAGCGGCAGCAGCCGGATGCCGTACGAGAAGTTGCGCGCCTGGGCGCCGGTCACCGCCTCACAGTACGAGTACGCCGCGACCACCTGCGGGGAGACCCGGGAAACCCCCTCCATTCGCCGACTCACCTTCCTCTCGCAAACGTCACTGCCGCCTCGCGCAGCAGTCGGCCCTTCCGGGGCTTGGGAGCCCCGCCAGCACATCGTTCCCGGCGCCCGCCACGGCAGCCAGGGCGGCATGGCCACCGGCCGTGAAGCCGGCGAGCAGCAGCCGCAGCCGGCCCTGGACGCTGCCGACCAGCGGAGCGCCCTCGTTCAGCAGTTCGGTTGTCCGCCGCGCCTCGTAGGCGATCAGCGCCCGCAGCTCGGGGCCCGCCCGGTGGCCGTCCAGATCGGTCTCGGCGACGCCGAAGCGGGCCATGTCCTCGGCCGGGAGGTAGATCCGGCCCCGGGCGCGGTCCTCCGCCACGTCCTGGAGGTGCTCGACACCTGGAGGGCGCTGCACACCGCGTCGGAGCGGCGGACCCGCTCCGGGGTGGCCAGCCCGGCGAGCTGGAGCACCAGCCGGCCGACCGGGTTGGCGGAGAGCTCGCAGTAGCCGAGCAGGTCCTCGAAGGTGGCGTAGCGGGTGGTGGTCTGGTCCACCCGGTTGGCCTCGATCAGCGCCCGGAAGGGCTCCGGGGTGAGCCCGTGCCGGTCGATCACCGGGCAGAGCGCGGCCATCAGCGGATGCCGCGGCCGCTCGGCACCCGGGGCCCGCAGCACCGTCTCGAACGCCCGGTCGAGGTCGGCTTCAAGGCCGTCCAGCAGTGCCAGCCGGAAGGCGGTCTCCGCCGCATCGTTCCCGGCCGGTTCGGTCCCCGCTGCTTTGTTCGGAGCCGCTCCGGCCGGGATCGCTCCGTCGGGGATCGCTTCGTCCGGGACGCCGAGCAGCCGGGCGGTGGCGTGCGGGTCGGCCAGGTCCCCGTCGCCGGCGTCGTCCACCAGGCGGGCGAAGCCGTACACGGCCATCAGACCGGCCCGCATGGACCCGGGCATGAAGAAGGGGGCCACGGGGAAGTTCTCCGCGCCCGCCTTGTCGAGTACGACGCCCTGCTCCAGGCTCACCGGTGCCGGCCCGTCAGGGCACGGACCTGTGCGGAGCAGGAGTCCGGTCCCGCGCACCCTCGAACTGTCATGACCGCCACCCCCCCGTTCTACACCGATCTTGACGACCTGCCCACAGCGGACACGCCCGGGCTGCGCCGAACACCGGCACCGCCCTCGCCCCGTTCCCCCCGCCACCTGGGCGAACGCATGCGCGACCGCTCGACGGGCGAGTGGGATCTCAGGGATCTTGCGCTTAGCTTAGGACTTCGGTGTGACAAATACCCGCAGGGGGTGGCCACCGGTGGACTGTGACGGCGTCACCGGTGGCCGTCCGGACCGCTTCCGGGCTTCCTACCTGGACTTCATGTAGTCCTCATATTCGGCGACAACATCCTCGGTGGGACCGTCGGCGCGGATCACCCCGGCCTCCAGCCAGATGGTGCGGTCGCAGGTGTCGCGGATCGACTTGTTGTTGTGCGACACCAGGAACACCGTTCCCGCGTCCTTGCGCAGTTCCCGGATCCGGTCCTCGCTGCGCTTCTGGAAGGCGGTGTCACCGGTGGCCAGGGCCTCGTCGATGAGCAGCACGTCGTGGGTCTTGGCGGCGGCGATGGAGAACCGCAGCCGGGCCGCCATACCCGAGGAGTACGTCCGCATCGGCAGCGACACGAAGTCCCCGCGCTCCTGGATGCCGGAGAAGTCCACGATGCCCTGGTAGCGCTCCCTGACCTCGGCCTTGGACATACCCATGGCCAGGCAGCCGAGGACCACGTTCCGCTCGCCGGTGAGGTCGTTCATCATGGCGGCGTTCACGCCGAGCAGCGAGGGCTGGCCGTCGGTGTAGATCGCGCCGGACTCGACCGGGAGCAGCCCGGCGACCGCCGACAGGGTGGTCGACTTGCCCGAGCCGTTGGAGCCGATCAGACCGATCGCCTCGCCCTTGTAGGCGGTGAAGCTGATGCCCTTGACCGCGTGCACCTCGGTCAGCGCCGGGGAGGTCCGGCGGCTGATGATCCGCGAGAGCGCGGAGGTGGCCGAGCCCTTGCCGACGCCGGCGCCGTAGATCTTGTAGACGATGTGGATGTTGTCCACGATCACCGTCGGGATCCGGCCATACTTCGCCTGCTTCTCGGCGCGCTCGGCGCGCTCCAGCTCCAGCAGCCGGCGGCGTTCGATCTGCTCGGGGGTGAGCGCGACCAGCAGCTCGCCGTCGGGGCCGGTCAGCAGCTCGCCGTCGGGCCGGACGCCCCGGCGTCCAGTGTCACGTCATCCACGGCCGTACTCCTCTTCCGACAGCCAGAAGAACACATACCCGCCCAGGCCGAAGAGCAGCGCCCAGCCGGCGGTGATCAGCCACACGTGCGCGGGCAGGATGCTCTCCGGGACGGTGGTCATCAGCGCGTAGCGCATCAGGTCGTTGAAGATCAGCGCCGGGTTCAGGTTCAGCATCACCGCGGCCCAGTGCGGGGCCTTGGCGGTGAAGGTGCTGACCGCCCAGAACACGCCGGACAGGTACATCCAGGTACGGATGACGAACGGCATCAGTTGCGCCATGTCCGTGGTCTTGGCGCCGATCCGCGCCATGATCAGCGCGAGCCCGGTGTTGAAGACCGACTGGAGCACCAGGATCGGGATGATCAGCAGCCAGTGCATGGTCAGCGGCTGGCCGCTGACCAGCATGATCACGCCGAGCACGCCCATGGAGAAGATCAGCTGCTGGAGCTGGATCACGGTGAAGGCGATCGGCAGACAGGCCCTCGGGAAGTGCAGCGCGCGGATCAGACCGAGGTTGTCGGTGATCGCGCGGGTGCCGGAGAGGATCGCCGACTGGGTGAACTGGAAGACGAACACACCGCAGCACAGGTAGGCGATGAAGTCCGGGATCCCCCGGCTCTGCCCCAGCAGCAGGCCGAACACCAGGTAGTAGACGCCCGCGTTCAGCAGCGGGGTCATCACCTGCCAGACCTGCCCCAGCTTCGCGGCCGTGTACATCGCGATCAGCCTCGCCGTGGCGAAGGACGTGATGAACTGGCGGCGCGACCAGAGCTGGCGGGTGTACTTCGGAAGCGAGGGCCGCTTCCCACTGATGGACAGTCCGTGCTTAGCCGCCAGTTCAGCGGGGCTGAGCCCTTCGTCCGGGTCAGTACCGGCAAAACCGGTCACCCGTTGTTCGAATACCGTGGACACGCTACTCCCAAGCCTCCGCCCCCGACCGACACAACGGAACGCTATCGTCTCGTCGTGAGAAGACGGTAAAGGGTAGGACGACGCAACGCAACCGTTCCGTCGTGACGCTAGACTGGGGATATGCTGACAGGGAAACCCACGCGAGCGGACTCTTCGGCGGCGCCGCGGGGCTCTTCCGAGACCAAGCGGGCTCCCGCCGGAGCGGCTGTGCTGCGCGACGACGTGACCGAGGCCATCCGGCTCGCGGTGTTCGAGGAGCTGGCCGCCAGCGGTTACGGCAGGCTCTCGATCGAGGCGGTCGCGCGCCGGGCCGGGGTCGGCAAGACCGCGGTGTACCGGCGCTGGCGCTCCAAGCTGCCGATGGTGATCGAGGTGGTCTCCGAGGTGGCCTCGATGGGCCTGGTGCTGCCGGACACCGGTTCGCTCCAGGACGACCTGCGGATGTTCGTGCATGTCGTCGCCCGGGTGCTGCGGCACCCGCTGGCCGCGCAGATCGTGCCGGACCTGCTGGCCGAGGCCGCCCGCAACCCGGAGATCGCGGACACCCTGGCCACCGCGCTGCGCGAGGCGCAGCGCGACAGCAGCGCCGCCCTGGTCCGCAAGGCCGTCGAGCGCGGGGAACTGCCCGCCGACACCGACCCCGAGCTGGCCCTGGACCTGATCGCCGGCCCGCTGTACTGGCGGCTGGCGGTGGCCAGGGGGCCCGTCTCGCGCGACTACCTGGACCGGCTGGCGGTGGCCATCGGCGCCGCGCTCGCCGCAGGCCGCCGCTGAGCGTCCGGCTGCTCCGGCCCGCCCCGGGCCCCGGCGCGGTGGCGGAAAACCGCCCAGCGGCCGGCATGGCGGCGGCCCGGTCGGCGGCCGCCGGGTCCGTGGCGGCCGGGTCGTCGGCTGCCGGGTCAGTGGTGGAAGGCCGTGGACAGCCCCGGCCGGTGCAGCGGTCCGGGCTGGTGCTCCAGCTCCGGCAGCAGCCGCTGCAGATCGTCCATCAGCAGGTCGGCCAGGTCGTTGGAGAACCCGTTGCGGCAGACGATGCGCAGCGCCGCCAGGTCCGTCCGGTTGTCCGGGAAGGTGTACGCCGGGACCAGCCAGCCGCGCTCCCGCAGCCGCCGGGAGAGGTCGAACACATTGAACGCGGTGACCGAGTCGGTGGTGGTGAACGCGAAGACCGGCAGTTCGTCGCCGTGGCTGAGCAGCCGGAACTGCCGCAGCGCGCCGATCCGGGCGGCCAGGGAGACGGCGACGTCGCGGCTGGCCTGCTGGACCGCGCGGTAGCCGTCCCGGCCCAGCCGCAGGAAGGTGTAGTACTGCGCGACCACCTCGGCCCCGGGGCGGGAGAAGTTCAGCGCGAAGGTCGGCATCTCGCCGCCCAGGTAGTTCACCTTGAACACCAGTTCCTCCGGCAGCGCCTCCCGGTCGCGCCACAGCGCCCAGCCGACGCCCGGGTACACCAGGCCGTACTTGTGCCCGGAGGTGTTGATGGAGGCCACCCTGGGCTGGCGGAAGTCCCAGCGCAGCTCCGGGTCGAGGAAGGGCGCGACCATGCCCCGGAGGCACCGTCCACATGCACCGGGATGTCCAGGCCGGTGCGCTCCTGGAGTTCGTCCAGGGCGGTGCAGACATCCCACACGGGCTCGTAGGAGCCGTCGAAGGTGGAGCCGAGGATCGCCACCACGCCGATGGTGTCCTCGTCGCACAGCGCCGCCGCATCGGCCGGGTCCAGGTGGTACCGCTCCCCCTCCATCGGCACCATCCGCGGCTCCACCTCCCAGAAGTTGCAGAACTTCTCCCAGCAGACCTGCACATTGATGCCCATGACCAGGTTGGGCCGGGCCCCGGCCTCGTAGCGCTCGCGGTTGCGGGCCATCCAGCGCCGCTTGAGCGCCAGTCCGGCCAGCATGCACGCCTCGCTGGAGCCGGTGGTCGAGCAGCCCACGGTGTTGTCCGGGTCCGGGGCGTTCCACAGGTCCGCCAGCATCGCCACGCAGCGGCGCTCCAGTTCGGCGGTCTGCGGGTACTCGTCCTTGTCGATCATGTTCTTGTCGAGGCACTCCGCCATCAGCACCCCGGCCTGCGGCTCCATCCAGGTGGTGACGAAGGTGGCCAGGTTCAGCCGGGCGTTGCCGTCGAGCATCAGCTCGTCATGGATCACCTGGTAGGCGGTGTCCGGCGGCATCGGGCCGTCCGGCAGGCGGTGCTTGGGCAGCGGGTTGTCCATGCCGGGGACCGGGTTGGCCGCGCCCAGGAACGGGTTCACCGCCACTGTCCTGACTACGTCGGCGTCCTGCTGCCCGGTGTGCAACGACATGGCGGTCCTCTTCCTGCTTACTGGTGACTGGTCCCGTGGCTCTCCTGCCCCACAGCCGTGGCACGGAAAACCCCCTGCGGAAATCCCCCGGGGAGGCCGCGCCGCGCCGCAACTCCGACGCGGCGTCAGGAGGCCGTCCAGCGGCTCCGTCCGTCCGGGCCGCGCTCGCAGGACAGGTGCGTGCCGTTGGCGGCGGTCGCGGTGGCGCCCACCGAGGCGCAGAACTGGCCGTTGACGGCCGCCGTCTTCCCGGTGGCGGTCCAGCGGTCCTTGCCGCTGGAGTCGGCCTCGCAGGTGGCCAGTTGACCGGTGGCGGCCTCGCCGGTGGCCCCGGTGGCGGCGCAGAACTGGCCCAGGCCGATGCCGGTCGCGGTGCCGGAAGGACTGGCCGACATCTTCGCCGAGGCCGAGGCCCTGACCGCGGAGGCGGCGGAGGAGGCCGCCGAGGCCAGGCCGGACGCCTTGTCCGCCGCCGCCGAGGCGACCGCGGACGCGACCGAGGACGCCTTGCCGGTGAGCGCGCCGGTGGCCTTGGCCGTGGATCCCGAGGAGCAGCCGGCGACGCCCGCCAGTGCGAGCGCGGCCAGGCCGGACGCCAGCACACCGGTACTGCGGCGGTGCATGCCCATGGGAAGGTGCCTCTCGTGGCAGGGTGCCCGGCTCGACGCGGTCGGCGCCCGGGCGGGAGCACTACCGAAGCTATGCGCGCCGCGGCGCTCCCGCGCGCCGCGCTAGGCCGTTCCGGGCACCGGACGGCGCTCGCGCCGGGGTTGCCCGGGGGTCGCCCGGGCCTTCTCTTCTGCGGCCGGGCTGCGCACACTGGGCCGATGCTGACGCTGCGGGAGATGTCCGACCGGATGGAGATCCAGGACCTGCTGGTCCGCTACGCGCACGCGGTGGACACCCGCGACTGGGCGCTGTTCCGGGGGCTGTTCACCGAGGACGCGGTGGTGGACTACACCGCCTTCGGCGGGCCGAGGGGGCCGGTGGAGCAGGTGGTGGCGTTCCTGGACTCGGTGCTGCCGCTGTTCACCGCGACCCAGCACCTGGTGGCCAACTGCGCGATCGACCTGGACGGCGACCGGGCGACGGCCCGGACCATGTGCCACAACCCGATGGCGCTGCCGGCCGAGGCGGGTGCGGAGCCACGGCTGCTGGTCTGCGGACTGTGGTACCGGGACACCCTGCTGCGCACCGCGGACGGCTGGCGGCTGCGCGAGCGGGCGGAGGACAAGGCGTACCAGATCGCCCTCGGCTGAGCACGGCGGCTCCGTGCGCGGGCGGGCACGGAGCCGGGCAGGCGCACGGGCCGGGCAGCCGCACGGGCAAGGGCGCAGGCAGGGCCACCGGCGCACGGCAGAGCCGGTCGTGACCGGTGGTCACGACCGGCTCCGGGGGGACGACCACCTACCTGCGGCCGCCGAAGAGCGAGCGGGTGAGGCGCTTGAGCGGCGCCAGCAGCACCATCCGCGCCCCGCGATTGGGACGGGCCTCCGGGGAGACGACCCCACGCGGCGTCAACTCCCTTATCAGACCGACCGCATCCGCCACGTCCACCTGCGGGAGCGCAGGGGCGCCGAGCACAGCGAGGTGACGGTCGAGCCGACGGCTCACCGTACCCGTGCCGCACTGGACCGCGGGCACCCGCGGCCTGCTGCGCACATGCTGCATTTGATTCATTTCCCCCCTTGGAAGGCACCAGGGCCGTGGAGCGAAGACTATCGGCCCGGAGAGGTCGGTGTGCAACTGTCGGTCCACTAGCACACCGTACTCCCACAGGCCGACCCCTGCGCGCGCAGGTCCGTACAGGGCAGTTCTGCACCGATCCGGGCCTCAGGAAACCCACAGACGTGTGACCCGACGCGGCGCTCGGGCGGCAACCGGGGGCGCGCACGGCGCATTCGCCGGAAGCCCCCACCGGAAGGCGTCCGGTGAGGTATCGGTCGGGGACTCCGCCGGGGACGCCGCCGGGGCAGCCGCCGGGGCAGCCGCCGGAAAGTGAACATGAGTAGTACTCGCATTCCTCTTGTGCCCGGCGTCCGGGCGGAGCAGCATCGGCGACTGACCGGTCCTGCTCCCCCGTCAGCCGCCGTGCAGATATGCAGAGGTGTCCCTTGCGCATCCGCCGAACCGCCGCCGCGATCGCCCTGGCCGGGGCGATCGCCCTGCCCGCCGTCGGCGCGCCCCCGGCCGCCGCCGCGTCCGCCCCGGCCCGCGCCGCCGACTTCCCCACCGGCACGGTGACCACCCCCGACGGGCGGACCCTGCTCACCGACGCGTCCGGGCGCACCGTGCTGCTGCGCGGCTTCAATGTCGATAAGTACGACGAGACGACCGAGGCGGACCTCCGCTCCATCGCCGCCCACGGCTTCGACCTGATCCGGCTCGACATCACCTGGGCCCGGCTGGAGCCGCAGCGCGGCCGGTACGACCAGGCCGAACTGGCCCGGCTCCAGCGGCTGATGGGCTGGGCCGGGCGCTACCACCTGCTGGTGCTGGTCGACTTCCACCAGGACGTCTACGGCCCGGCGTTCGGCGGCGGCCAGGACGGCATCCCGGCCTGGGCGACCCGCGACGACGGGCTGCCGTTCACCCCGGACCCGGACAACTGGTTCGCCGAGTACTTCGAGCCCTCGGTGCAGACCGCCTTCACCCATCTCTACGACGACCCGGAACTGCGGCAGGAGCAGGCCGGGTTCTACACCCGGATCGCCCGGCTGCTGCGCGGGGACCCGGCGCTGCTGGGCTACGACCTGTTCAACGAGCCCAGCGGCCCGTTCGACGGGGATCCCACCGACCCGGCGGTGCAGGTGGCCGCGGCGGCCGCGCTGGAGTCGGGCCGGCTGGCGCTGATGTACCAGCGGCTGATCGCGGCCGTGCGCTCGGTGGACACCCGCTCCTGGCTGTTCGTGGAGCCGACGGTGCTGGTCGGCGAGGGGGTGCCGACCCGGCTGCCGGGCTTCACCGACCCCCGCCGGGGCGCCCCGCGGATCGGCTACGCGCCGCACTTCTACGACACCGCGGTGGAGGACGGAGCGGACTGGAACCCCGGTGACGGCTTCATCCAGGCGTACACGGCGGCGATCACCGCCTACCCGCGGGCGCACCGGATGCCGGTGCTGGTCGGTGAGTGGGGTCCGCCGGACCCGGACACCCCGGCAACACCGAACTGGTGCAGGCGCAGGTCACGGCCATGGAGGGCTTCGCCGACGGCTGGACCATGTGGTACTGGGGCGAGGGCACCGGCGGCTACACCCCACTGGGCCCGGACGGCAGCCCGCACCCGGGCGACGCCCCGGTGTTCGGCCCGTACGCCTCGGCGGTGGCCGGGCTGCCGGTGGCGGAGTCCTTCGACCCGGCCGCCGGGTCTACCGGCTGGACTTCACCGCGGGCGCCGGCGGGGCGACCCGGATCGTGCTGTCCGGGACGGCCTACCCCGAGGGGGTGCGGGTCTCGGTGTCCGGCGCCCGGTGCGCGCTGGTGGACGTTCGGCAGCCGCACGGCGCGGACGCGGGCAGCGCGCTGGTGGCGCTGCCCGGCGCACGGGCGGGCGCCCGGGTCACGGTGACCGTGGTGCCCGCCTGAGAGCGTCCGGCGCGGGGGCTCAGGCGTCCCCAGCCGCCAGCCGGGCACCGGGACCGCCGCCCGCAGCACCCGGGTGTACTCCTGCTGCGGATCGTCCAGCACGGTCGCGCAGTCGCCCTGCTCGACCACCTGGCCGCGGCGCAGCACCAGCACGGTGTCGCACAGCTGCCGGACCACGGCCAGGTCGTGCGAGATCAGCAGATAGGCGATGCCGGTATCGGCCCGGATGTCGGCGAGCAGGTTGAGGATCTGCGCCTGGATCGAGACGTCCAGCGCGGAGACCGCCTCGTCCAGGATCAGCGCCCTGGGCTCGGCGGCCAGCGCCCGCGCGATGGCCACCCGTTGCCGCTGCCCGCCGGAGAGGTCGCGCGGCCGGGCCGTCGCCTGACGCTCCGTCAGTCCGACTTGGTCCATCAACTCGCCTAGGCGCGCGAGTCGCTGAGCTGACGTCAGTTCGGTGTGGTGGCGCAGCACCTCGTCCACCGCCGCGCGGGCGCTCTGGCTGGGGTCGAGCGAGGTGTACGGGTCCTGGAAGACGATCTGGAGCTCCCGGGCCCGGCGGTTGCGCTCGGCCGCGCGCCGGGCCGGGGCCGAGCGGTCCCGGCCCAGCACGGCCATCCGGCCGCCGCTGGCGCGTTCGAGCCCGACCAGCATCCGGGCGACCGTGGTCTTGCCGGAGCCCGACTCGCCCACGATGCCGAGCGAGCCGCCGGCCGGGACGCTGAAGCTGACGTCGTCCACGGCCTGGTGCCGGGTGTGCCGGCCGCGGCCGTCGGGCACCCGGAACACCTTGCTGAGCCCGGCCACCGTCACCGCGTCGGCGCCGCCGGGAGCAGCGCCGCCGCCGGGGCGTGGGCATTGCCGGGGGCGTGGGCATTGCCGGGGGCGTGGGCATTGCCGGGGCGGAGTCGTGCACCGTCATACCGGGGCCTCCTCGGGGGTGATCTCGGCGAGCCGGTGACAGCGCACCAGTCCGCCCTGGAAGGGCTCCAGCTGCGGCCGGGACTCCCGGCACACCGGCCGGACATGGGCGCAGCGGTCGGCGAAGGCGCAGCCGGGGCCGGCCTCGAAGGCCGACACCGGGCGTCCGGGGACGGCGTGCAACCGCTCCGCGCGCTGGTCGATCGAGGGGCGTGAGCCGAGCAGACCCAGCGTGTAGGGGTGGGCCGCGCGCTGGTGCAGCCCTTCGGCCTCGCGGATCTCCACGATCCGCCCGGCGTACATCACCGCGACCCGGCCGCAGACCGCCAGTGCCAGGTCCAGGTCGTGGGTGATGAACACCATGCCCAGGCCGCGTTCGCGGCGCAGCCGGTCCAGGATGCCCACGACCTCGGCCTGGATGGTGACGTCCAGCGCGGTGGTGGGTTCGTCGGCGAGGACCAGCCGGGGTTCGGCCAGCAGCACCGAGGCGATCATCACCCGTTGCAGCATGCCGCCGGACAGCTCGTGCGGGTACTGCCGCAGCCGGCGGGCCGGGTCGTCGATGCCGACCTCGGCCAGCACCTCGGCCGCGCGGGCCAGCGCCTGTTTGCGGCCGACGCCGCGGTTGCGGACCAGGGCCTCGATCAGGAAGGCCCCGACCCGCCGGGTCGGGTTGATATGGGCGCGCGGGTCCTGGAAGACCATGCCGACCCCGCGGTCCCGGTACTCCCGCAGTTCGGCGGGTTCATCGCGGCGACGTCCCGGCCCTCGAAGCGGATGCCGCCTTCGGCGCGCGCGCCCGGCGGCAGCAGCCGGGTGACCGCGCGCACGGTCATCGACTTGCCCGATCCCGACTCGCCGACCAGTCCCAGCGCCTCGCCCGGGGCGAGGGTGAGGTCGATGCCGTCCAGGACCGGCTTGCCCGCGTCCTCCCCGGCCGCGGCCAGGTGGACGGTCAGGCCGGTCAGCTCCAGCAGGGGTGCGGTCTTCTCCAGCAGGGTGCGGCGGTCATGCGGCGGCTCCGGTACGGCTGTTGCGGGCGGTGCGGGTGCGACGGCGCAGGTAGGGCTCGGGGCGCTCGCCGCTGATCCGCGCGCCGAGGACGGTGAGCGACAGCACCGAGAGCACGATCAGCACACCGGGGGCCAGGATGGGCAGCCAGTAGCCGCCCATCAGCGCGTTGCTGTCGCTGACCATCCCCCCAGTCGGCGGTGGGGGCCTGGACCGCCAGGCCCAGGTAGGAGAGCGAGGCCAGGTCGAGCAGGGCGTAGCCGAAGGCGATGGCGGCCTGCCCGACCACCACCGGGGCGATATTGCGCAGGACGTGCCGGACACAGATCCGGACCGCGCCGAAGCCCTGCACCGCGAGCGCGTCCACATAGGGACTGACCCGCCCTGGCGGCGGCCAGCACGATCCGGGCCAGGAAGGGGATGTAGGCCACGGACAGCGCGGCCACGGCCGGGACCAGCCCCGGCCCGAACAGGGCCACCGCGAGCACCGCGAGCAGCAGCCCGGGCAGGGCGTAGACCAGGTCGAAGATCCGGGCGACCACGGCGTTGACCGCGCCGCCGAACCAGGCGGCGGCCAGTGCCAGCGGGATGCCGACCAGCAGCGCCACCGACACCACCAGTGCCGGGCCGAGCAGCGAGGTGCGGGCGCCGAACATCAGCCGGGACAGGATGTCCCGGCCCAGGCTGTCGGCGCCGAGCAGGTGCGCCCCGGACGGCCCGGCGTAGGCGTCCAGCAGCGACTGGAGGTTGGGGTCGGCCGGGGCGAGCAGCGGCGCGAACACCGCCACCAGCAGGACGGCCAGCAGGAAGAGCGCGGCGGCGGTGCCGGAGCGGCCGAGGGCGGCCCGCGCCCGCTTGAGCCGGTCCAGCAGCCGGGCCAGTGGCGCCCGCCGCTCGGGGGCAGGCGCGGGGCGGCGGGGGCGAGGTCGAGTGCGGCGGTCATGCGGTCCTCCCAGCGGTGCGCAGCCGGGGGTCGACCAGGGCCTGGACCAGGTCGCTGACGGCGTTGCAGATGACGAAGGCGGCGACCAGCAGCAGCGAGACGGCCTGCACCACCGGGAAGTCCTTCTGCGCCACCGAGGTGATGGTCAGCATGCCGATCCCGGGGACGGCGAAGGCGGTCTCCACGACCAGGGTGGAGGCGAACATCCCGGAGGTGAGCAGCGCGACCGCGGTGACGATCGGCGGGACGGCGTTGCGGAACACGTGGTCCCGCAGCACCGCCCAGCGCGGCAGGCCGCGGGCCACGGCGGTCTGCACATGCTCCTTGGTGAGCTGCTCGCGCAGCGCGTTGCGGGTGATCCGGGCCAGGAAGCCGCAGTTGATGACGGCCAGCGCGCAGGCCGGCAGCACCAGCCCGTGCAGTTCGCCGGCCGCGCCGGTGCCGATCCCGGAGGCCGGGAACCAGTCGAGGTGCACGGCGAACACCGAGATCAGCAGGGTGGAGGCGACAAACGGGGGCACGGTGACGGTGACCGAGGTGAGGGCGTTGGCGACGGAGTCCACCGCGCCGGGCCGCAGCGCGGCGGCGGCGCCGAGGCCCACTCCGAACAGCACCACCAGCACCATGCTGAGCACGACCAGGGTGAGGGTGGTGCCCAGGCCGTCGCCGACCCGGCCGGCCACGGTCTGGCCGGTGACCATGGAGTGGCCGAAGTGCAGCACGCCGGTGAGCCAGTCCCAGTAGCGCACCGGCAGCGGCTGGTCCAGGTGCAGCTGGTGCCGGACCGCGGCGCGGGTGGCGGCGGAGGGGGTGCGGCTGCCGAACAGGACGTCCTCGGGGCTGCCTGGGGCGAGGTAGAGGCTGCCGAAGATCACCACGCTGGACAGCAGCAGGGTGGTGAGCAGTCCGCCGAGGCGGGACAGCACCAGCCGCCCCATCAGGGCGCTCCCATGGCCGCGGCCCAGGCGTTGTCCATGTAGGAGAAGGTGAGCGGGCGCCGGTGACGGCGTGGTTCTGGAACACCAGGGCGCGCGGGGCGACGATCGGGATCCACGGCAGGGCCTGGGCGATCACGGCCTGGGCGGCGGTGACGTACTGGGCGCGCCGGGTCGGGTCCTGGGTGCCCTGGGCCTTGAGCAGGTCGGCCTCGACGGTCGGTGTAGCCGTTGAAGTTCTGCAGCCCGGCCTTGGTCGCATAACTCATGTACATGTCGGCCGCTTCCGGGAACTCCAGGTAGTTGATGGTGAGGAAGGAGTCGTAGGCGGCGCGGGCCTTGGGGTCGATGAACAGGTTGCCGTACTGCTGGTCGGGCAGGCCGACGATGTTCACCTTGAGGCCGATGGAGTCCCGGCCTGCTGGAGCACCTCGGCCAGCTGCGCCTGGGTCGGGCTGTCGGCCGCGTAGCCGATGCTGAACTGCTTGCCGTCGGCCCCGGCCTGCTGCACCAGGGTGCGGGCGGCCGTGACGTCGGGGGCCTGGACCAGCTTCTGGTAGGCGGCCGAGTAGACCGCCTTTGCCGGGCTGGTCTGCCAGAAGCCGGGCCCGGCGACCGAGTACAGCGGGTCGGCGGTGCCGTAGAACAGGGTCTTGGCGATGCCCGCCCGGTCGATGGCCATGGACAGCGCCCGGCGCACCCGGACGTCGGCCAGGGTGCCGGTGAACTGCGACACGATCAGGTCGAGGTGGAGCCGGTCGCGCCGACATAGAGCTTCCCGTCGCCCGCCCGCTCCAGCGTGTTCACGGTGGACGGCGGCAGGTCGAAGCCGCCCTCCAGGCTGCCGGAGGTGAGCGCGTTGGCGATGGCGGAGGGGTCGGACAGGAAGCGGAAGGTCAGTGTCTGTGCCTTGGCGGCGTGGCTCGGGTCCCAGTAGTCCGGACTGCGCTTGAGCACCATGGTGTTGGTGCCGTCGAAGGACGCGACGGTGTACGGGCCGGAGCAGACCACACCGGTCTGCGCGTTGCCGAAGTTCGCTCCGGCCCTGACCGCGAACGCCTTCTCGACGACCGCCCCGGCCAGGATGCCGAGGTTGCGCACGAACAGGTAGTCCGGCTTGCTGAAGGTCAGCGTGACCTGCTCGGGGCCGGTGGCCCTGATCGAGGTCACGTCGTTGTAGGAGTCGGCGTAGTTGCTGGCCTCGGGTCCTGGTTGCGGGCCAGGCTGTAGACCACGTCGGCGGGGTGACCGGGTGGCCGTCGCTGAACCTGGCCCGCGGGTCGAGGTCGAGCACCAGGTGCTCGCTGTCGGGCTGGGACCAGGAGGAGGCGATGCCCGGGTTGAGGCTGTAGTCGGCCCCGGTGCGCAGCACCGACTCGCAGACATTGCCGAGGATGGTCTCCTCGGGGTAGTCGGCGGTCTTCAGCGGGTCCTCGGAGTACGGGGCGCGGTAGTCGCCGTACCAGGTGAGGCTGGTCAGCGGCCCCTGGCCGGGCGCGGTGGTGACCTGGGAGCTGCTGAAGTTGCTGCGGGCGGCGGCCCCGGCCGCGTGGCCGCCGCCGCCGCAGCCGCTGGTGAGCAGGGTCAGCGCCGCTATCGGTAGCGCGGCGCGCAGGATGTTTCTCCGCATGGTGGTGCCTCTCGTCGGTGGGGGTCCGGGGTCCGGGGCCGCCGGGGGCGGCCGTGGGTCGGGGGCTACTGGACCGCGTGGACCAGTTCGCCCTCGACATAGGTGCGCAGCACCCGGGTGTCGCCGATGGCCCCGGCCGGCCCGGCGAAGGGGTCGCGGTCGAGCACCACCAGGTCCGCGTACTTGCCCGGCTGCACCGAGCCGGCGACGTCGTCCAGGTGGTTCACCCGGGCGCTGCCGGCCGTGTAGGCGGCCAGGGCGGAGCCGAGGTCCATCCGCTCCTCGGGGCCGAGCACCCGCTCGTCCTCGCCGGGGGCGCGCCGGTTCACCGCGGTGTGCACGCCGAGCATCACGTCCGGGGTGCTCACCGACCAGTCGCTGCCGGCCGCGATCATGGCACCGGCCCGGACCAGCGAACCGAAGGGGTACTGCCAGCCGCTGCGGCGCTCGCCCAGGAAGGGGATGGTGAGCTCGTCCATCTGCGGCTCGTGGCAGGCCCACAGCGGCTGGATGTTGGCGGTGGCGCCGAGCGCGCGGAAGCGCGGGATGTCCTGCGGGTGCACCACCTGGAGGTGCGCCAGGTGGTGCCGGTTGCCGCGGTGGCCGTTGCGGGCCAGGGCCGCCTCGACGGCGTCCAGCGCGCTGCGCACGGCCCGGTCGCCCAGGGCGTGGAAGTGCACCTGGAAGCCTTCGGCGTCGAGGGCCGCGACATAGCCGTCGAGCCGCTCCGGGTCGATGAAGTCGAGTCCGGACGCGCCGCTGGAGCATCCGCATCCGTCGAGGTAGGGCTCCAGCATGGCGGCGGTGTGGTTCTCGGCGACGCCGTCCAGCATCATCTTGACGCTCCCGGCGCTGAACCGGCCGCGGCCGTCGCGGAGTGCCGCGGCCTCGACCCGGCGCTCGGCGAACCACGGCAGCTGCTCCAGGCCGCCCTCGCGGTCCCACCACTGCGCGGCCCGGACCCTGGCGGTGAGCGTGCCCTCCGCGTCCGCGGCCAGGTAGGCGCCGTAGACGTCGCCGGGGCCGAAGGCGGAGCCGACCGCGGCGTCCTGCCAGCCGGTGATGCCAAAGCTGTGCAGGTAGCGCTGGCCGGCCAGCAGGCCCTGGAGGAACTCGTCCTCGCCGGTGGCCGGTACGCACCGGTGGACCAGCTCGGCCGCGCCCTCCTGGAGCATCCCGGTGGGGGTCCCGTCGGGGTCGCGCTCGATCCGGCCGTCCGCCGGGTCGGGGGTGTCCCGGGTGATCCCGGCCAGCTCCAGCGCCCGGCTGTTGACCCACAGTCCGTGGCCGTCGCGGTTGGGCAGGGCGACCGGCCGGTCGGGGACGACCGCGTCCAGCAGCTCCCGGTGCGGGGTCCCGCCGGGGAAGGCCTCCATGCTCCAGCCGCCACCGGTGATCCAGGCCCGGTCGGGGTTGGCGGCGGCATAGGCGGCGACGGCCTCGGCGTAGGCCCCGGCGTCCTCCAGGTGGTGCAGGTCGCAGCCGAGCATGGTGGTGCCGCCCAGCACCGGGTGCACATGGGCGTCCTGGAACCCGGGCAGCAGCAGCTTCCCGGCGAGGTCGACGACCTCGGTGTCGGCGCCGATCAGGTGGCGCACGTCGTGGTCGGCGCCGACGACGACGATCCGCCCGTCGCGGACGGCCACGGCGTCGGCCCAGGAGCGGGCGGGGTCGACGGTGTACACCGGGCCGCCGGTGAACACAAGGTCAGCGAAGTGATGATCGCGGGGCACAGGCCCTCCGTACTGGTACTCGATTCGTCCGGCGGGGGCGACACCACCGGATGAATGAGCATCACACTCGATGACACTGCCAGTGTCAATGGCGTTGACAGCGGGAGGGGATTACGATCTGATCAACGGGACCGGGGCAGGACCCGGCCCGGAGCAGGAGGAAACCGCAGTGGCGGAGCAGGGCACGAGGGCGGACACGGAGACAGCCCAGCCGGGCGCCAGGCGACGGGTGACACTCACCCGGGACGCGATCCTGGAAGCCGCCATGCACCTCTGTTCGCCCTCCGGGGGCGGGGTGCTGACGTTCAGTCGGCTCGGCCGGGAGCTCGGCACCGACCCCACCGCGGTCTACCGGCACTTCCGCGACAAGGACGACCTGGTGCTGGCGCTGACCGAGCGGCTGATCGACGAGGCACTCCAGCTCACCACCGGCTCCGGGCTCGGCCACGACCAGTGGCGGGAGTGGCTCACCCTGGTCGCCCGCTCCGTGCGCTCGGTGCACCTGGCCCGCCCGGCGCTGGCGGTCCTGGGCGCCAACCGCACCACCGCCAGCCCGGCCGAGACCCGCAGCGTCGAGGAGATCATCGCGGTGCTGCACCGGGCCGGGCTGCCACCGGTCGAGGCCGCCGAGTGCTACCGGATGCTGCTGGATCTGACCCTGGCCTTCGTCCAGTCCACCGCCGCGTTCCAGATACTGGGGCGGACGCGCAGGCCAAGGACGACGCGGCCTGGTCGGTCAAGTACGGGCTGCTCCCGGCCGAGGAGTTCCCGATGCTGCACCTCGGCTCGGCCCGGCTGACCGAGCTCTTCCGCAACGACGACGAGGTCTTCGAGCTGGTGCTGGAGACCTTCCTGGACGGCGTCGCGGTGAAGATCGAGCGGGCCGGATCCGGCGACTGACGCAGCGTCAGCCAAGCCCGGGGTCAGCCAAGCCCGGGGTCAACTCGGGCGGCCGGGCTCCGAGTTCTTCTCCTGCTTCAACTCCTGCTCCCAGAGCGGGTGTTCGCGGCGGGCCCAGCGCCGGGCCACCCAGCCGGTGCGCATGCCGTGCCGGGCCTCCGGATCCTTCAGCGCCATCCGGATGTGCCCGAGCACCAGCACGCCGATGGCCAGCGCCAGCCAGTCGTGCACATAGCTGGCCCCGGTGCGCAGGTTCAGCGGGGACAGCTCGGTGAACCACATCATCAGCCCGGTGCCCAGCATCACCACCACCAGCCCGGCGATCACCGCCGCGTACAGCTTCTGTCCGGCGTTGAACTTCCCCGCCGGTCCGGCCAGGCCGGTGCCGTGCCGCATCGCCCGCCAGACCCAGCCCCGGTCCTGCGGGCCGAAGCGGTTCAGGCTGCGCATGTCGGCCCGCATCCCCTTGAAGAACAGCCCGACCGCCAGCGGCAGCGGCAGCAGGATGCCCGACCACTCGTGCACGACCACCAGCAGCCGGCGCCGGCCGACCAGCTCGGCGAAGCCCGGCACATAGAGCAGCAGCGCGGTCACGATCGCGGTCAGCATCAGCGCCGAGGTGGTCCGGTGCACCCAGCGCTCGGCGGTGGTGAACCGGCGCAGCTCGTCCAGCTGCGTGTTCCGGGTGTCGCCCGTGCTCTCGCTCACGTGGTCACTCGCCGTCGATCGGGGCGTCGGTGCGCCCGTTGGAGCGGCCCACCCAGGCTTCGACGTCATAGCCGTAGTTCTCCCAGTAGCCCGGGATCACCCGGTCGGTGACCGTGATCCCGGACAGCCACTTGGCGGACTTGTAGAAGTACATGGGCGCGACATAGAGCCGTACCGGGCCGCCGTGGTCCCGGGTGACCGGCGCCTTGTCCATCTGGTGCGCCACCATCACGTCCGGCCGCATGGCCTCGGCCAGGGTCAGGCTCTCGCTGTAGACGCCGTCGAAGCAGGTGAAGCGCAGCGCCTTGCCCTCCGGCTTCACCCCGGCCCGCCGCAGCAGCTCCGACAGCAGCACCCCGCCGAACTCGGTGTCCGGCACCCGCCAGCCGGTCACGCACTGCACATCGCGCACCAGCGTGGTCTGCGGCAGCGCCATCAGGTCCGCCAGCGTGTAGGTGGACGGCCGGTCGACCAGCCCGTCGACGGTGAGCGTGTAGTCCTGGGCGCTGCGGTAGGGGACCGAGGAGGCGACGTTGTAGAACTGGAACCCGCCCCCGCCGGGGAGCAGCCCGGTCAGCCCGGTCGGGTCGTGCGAGCTGATGGCGCTCATCACGCCGTTCAGGCCGCTCTCGATCCGTGCCCCGAAGGCCACGCCGAGGGCGCCGAGCGCGGTCACCCCGAGCACGACCCGTCGGCCCACCGGTTTGCCCGCGGGCCCGCCATCCTTGTCCATACCTCGATTGCACCACCACAACCCCCGTGGTGACCAGCAACGACGGGCTTCTGTCAGGGTTCGGTAAGGTTCTGCGCCGCCCGCGGGCCGGGCCCGCGGGCGGCGGCGTCCGGGCCGGGCCGGGCAGGCGGCGCTTGAGGCAAGATAGAGCGGTGACCCTGACTGATCTGATCCCCGCCGAACCACTGCCCGATGACCTCTTCACCACGTTCGCGGGTTGGGCGGAGGAGCGCGGGATCACCCTCTACCCGGCGCAGGAGGAGGCGTTGATCGAGATCGTCTCCGGGTCCAACGTCATCCTGAACACCCCACCGGCTCCGGCAAGAGCCTGGTGGCCGCAGGGGCGCACTTCGCCGCCCTGGCCCGCGGCGAGCGCACCTTCTACACCGCGCCGATCAAGGCCCTGGTCTCGGAGAAGTTCTTCGACCTGGTGAAGATGTTCGGCACCGCCCAGGTCGGGATGATGACCGGCGACGCCAGCGTCAACCCCACCGCGCCGATCATCTGCTGCACCGCCGAGGTCCTGGCCAGCATCGCGCTGCGGGACGGCACCGCGGCCGACGTCGGCCAGGTGGTCATGGACGAGTTCCACTTCTACGCCGAGCCGGACCGCGGCTGGGCCTGGCAGGTCCCGCTGATCGAGCTGCCGCAGGCGCAGTTCCTGCTGATGTCGGCGACCCTGGGCGACGTCCGCCGGTTCGAGGCCGACCTCAAGCGCCGCACCGGCCGCCCGACCACCACCGTGGCCTCGGTCGAGCGCCCGGTCCCGCTGTTCTACGAGTACCAGCGCACCCCCATCCACGACACCCTGGAGACCCTGCTCTCCACCGGCCAGGCACCGGTCTACGTGGTGCACTTCACCCAGGCCGCCGCGGTGGAGCGGGCGCAGGCGCTGATGAGCATCAATATGTGCTCCAAGGCCGAGAAGGACGCGATCGCCGCGCTGATCGGCAACTTCCGGTTCACCACCAAGTTCGGCCGCAACCTGTCCCGGTTCGTCCGGCACGGCATCGGCGTGCACCACGCCGGGATGCTGCCGAAGTACCGCCGGCTGGTGGAGCGGCTGGCCCAGGCCGGGCTGCTCAAGGTGATCTGCGGCACCGACACCCTCGGCGTGGGCGTCAACGTGCCCATCCGCACGGTGCTGTTCACCGCGCTGTCCAAGTACGACGGCCAGCGGGTGCGGCTGCTGCGGGCCCGCGAGTTCCACCAGATCGCCGGCCGGGCCGGGCGGGCCGGGTTCGACACCGTGGGGACGGTGGTCGCCCAGGCCCCCGAGCATGTCACCGAGAACGAGAAGGCCCTGGCCAAGGCCGGGGACGACCCCAAGAAGAAAAAGAAGGTGGTCCGCAAGAAGGCCCCCGACGGCTTCATCTCCTGGGGCGAGGAGACCTTCACCAAGCTGATCGACGCCCAGCCCGAGCCGCTGGTCTCCCGGTTCCGGGTGAGCCATCTGATGCTGCTGTCGGTGATCAACCGGCCGGGCAACGCCTTCGAGGCGATGCGGCACCTGCTGCTCGACAACGACGACGACCCGAAGGCGCGCCGCCGCCACATCCACGAGTCCATCGCCATCTACCGGTCGCTGCTCGCGGGCGGCGTGGTGGAGCGGCTGGACACCCCGGACGAGACCGGGCGCATCGTCCGGCTCACGGTGGACCTCCAGCAGGACTTCTCGCTCACCCAGCCGCTGTCGACCTTCGCCCTGGCCGCCTTCGAGCTGCTGGACGCCGAGTCCCCCACGTACGCGCTGGACGTGCTCAGCGTGGTCGAGTCGACGCTGGACGACCCGCGGCAGATCGTCGCCGCGCAGGAGAACAAGGCGCGCGGCGAGGCCGTGGCCGAGATGAAGCGCGACGGGATCGAGTACGAGGAGCGGATGGAGCGGCTCCAGGAGATCAGCTACCCCAAGCCGCTGGAGGAGCTGCTCGGCCACGCCTACGAGGTCTACCGGAGCGCGCACCCGTGGATCGGTGACCACCCGCTGCGGCCCAAGACCATCGCCAGGGACCTCTACGAGCGGGCGATGACCTTCGCCGACTATGTCGGCTTCTACGAGCTCGCCCGCACCGAGGGCCTGGTGCTGCGGTACCTGGCCGGGGCCTACAAGGCGCTGGAGCACACGGTCCCGGACGACCTGAAGTCCGAGGACCTGCGGGACCTGAGCTCCTGGCTGGGCGAGCTGGTCCGCCAGGTCGACTCCAGCCTGCTGGACGAGTGGGAGAAGCTGGCCAACCCGGAGGACGAGGAGGAGCGCGGGCTGGAGCTGCTGGACGAGAAGACCGCTCCGGTCACCGCGAACATCCGCGCCTTCCGGGTGCTGGTCCGCAACGCCATGTTCCGCCGGGTCGAGCTGGCGGCGCTGGAGCGCCACTACGACCTCGGGGAGCTCGATGCCGAGGACGGCGGCTGGGACCAGGACAAGTGGGCCGACGCCATGGACGCCTACTGGGACGAGCACGACGACCTGGGCACCGGGCCGAACGCCCGGGGCCCGAAGATGCTGATCATCGACGAGGAGTCGGTGCAGGGCGCCTGGCTGGTCCGGCAGATCTTCGACGACCCGGCCGGGGACCACGACTGGGGCATCAGCGCCGAGGTCGACCTGGCCTCCTCGGACGAGGAGGGCCGGGCGGTGCTTCGGGTGACCTCGGTCGACCGGATGTGATCCGCCGCCCGCCGGGATCCCCGGGTCCCAGCGGGCGCAGCACGTCAGCTGGTGCTTATCACCACCCGGACCCGCCCGGCCGGGACCACCACGTCCGAGCCGCCGACCGGGACCACCGCGTCCTGCTCGCTGTGGTTGATCAGGAACTCGAACTCGGAGCCGCCCTCGCCGACCCGCCGCACGCGCTCGACCCCGGCCGGGCGGCCGACCGGCAGCGCCAGCCCGGCGTCCGCGCAGGCCGCCCGGAGCACCCCGTCCAGGGTGGCCTGGTCCGGCGCGGTGGCCAGGTACCAGGCGGTGCCCTGGCCGAAGCTGTTGCGGGTCACCGCCGGGAGCCCGGCGGCCGGTCCGTCCTGGTGCCGCAGCACCGCCGCGGCCCCGTCCAGATGCAGGTCCTCGGACCAGCGGGAGGCGGTGCCGGTGGCCGGGACCACTGCCGGGACGCCCTTGGCCTCCGCCGCCAGCCTGGTCTTGTGCCCGGGCAGCAGCGGCAGGAACTCCTCGGTCCGCACGCCCAGGATGTCCCGCAGCGCACCCGGGTAGCCGCCCAGGTGCACCGCGCCGTTCTCGTCCACGATGCCGGTGAAGTAGGAGGAGACCAGGGTGCCGCCGGAGCGCACCCAGGCACGCAGGTTCTCCGCCCAGGCGCTGCGGGTGACATAGAGCGAGGGGGCCAGCACCAGCCGGTAACCGCTCAGGTCCGCGCCCGGGTGGACGAAGTCCACGGTCAGGCCGGCGTGCCAGAGCCGCTCGTAGAAGGCGTCGATCCGCTCCCGGAAGCCCAGGTCGTTGAGGGCTTGTTGCCGCAGTCCAGGTTCCAGCGCGACTCCAGTCCAGACGATGGCCCGCCCTGGCCTCGACCCTGGTCCCGCAGACCTCGTCCAGCTTTCCGAGCCGGGCGCCCAGCGCCACCACGTCACGCCAGTGCCGGGTGTCGGTGCCCGCGTGCGGCACCATCGCCGAGTGGAACTTCTCGGTCCCGTTCCGTGACTGCCGCCACTGGAAGAACATGATCCCGTCCGCGCCCCGGGCCAGGTGCGCCATGCTGTTGCGGGCCATCTCGCCGGCCGCTTGGCGATGTTGTGGCCCTGCCAGTTGACCGCCGAGGTGGAGTGCTCCATCAGCAGCCAGGGCGCGCCGCCGGCCAGCGAGCGGGTCAGGTCGGCGGAGAGCGCCAGGCCGATGTAGTTGTCCGGCTTGTTGGCGGTCAGGTAGTGGTCGTTGGCCACCACGTCGACCTCCTCGGCCCAGCGCCACAGGTCCAGGTTGTCGGTGAGACCGGCCATGAAGTTGGTGGTGACCGGCACCGTCGGGTCGGCCGCGCGGACGATGTCCCGCTCCCGCCGGTAGCAGTCGAGCAGCGCGTCCGAACTGAACCTGCGGAAGTCCACCTGCTGCGAGGGTTGACCGCGGCCGGGGCCTGCCTGGGCACGTCGATCTCGTCGAAGCTGCTGTAGAGCTGGCCCCAGAAGGTGGTGCCCCAGGCCGCGTTCAGCGCCTCCACGGTCTTGTAGCGGTCGGTCAGCCAGTCACGGAAGGCCACCGCCGACTGCTCGCAGTAGCAGCGTGAGACATGGCAGCCGTACTCGTTGTGGATGTGCCAGAGCACCACCGCCGGGTGCCCGGCGTAGCGGCGGGCCAGCTCGGTGGTGATCGCGGCCGCGGCGGGTACTCCGGGGAGCTGGGGCAGTAGGTCTGCCGGGCGGCGTAGCCCAGCTCCGTGCCGTCCACGGTGACCGGCCGCACGTGGGGGTTGGCCCGCTGGAACCAGGCCGGGGGCGCGGCGGTGGGCGTGGCCAGGTCGATGCTGATACCGCCCTCGTGCAGCAGCCCGATGATCCGGTCCAGCCAGCCGAAGTCGTACACCCCGGGCTGCGGCTCCAGCCGGGCCCAGGAGAAGATCCCCAGGCTGACCAGGTTCACCCCGGCCTCGCGCATCAGTGCGACGTCCTCGGGCCAGACCTCCTCGGGCCACTGCTCCGGGTTGTAGTCGCCGCCGTAGGCGACCGCCCCGAAGTCGAACCGGGGCCTGCCAGGCACGGACTGTCCGGACATGCATGTCTCCTGGGTACTCGCACGGGTACGCACTCGGGCCGACCGGGACCGGCCGGGGCCGGTCAGGGCCCGCCGGCGCCGCTCGTGGCCGACCGGGCCCGTCGGGACCGGCCGGCGCCGACCTGGGCAGCCTTCCCGATCGGCACGGGTTCGACAACCCTGGTCGTCATCTCAGCCTACGGCGCACCGGGACGGCGGCGGGACCGCATCAGCGGTGCTCTCGTAGTCTCGTTACCGACTCCGTCCACCCGGGGCGGGCCGTTACCGAAACGCGCCGCCCGGAGCGGCAACGGTTCGCCCCGCGCTGCGTCAGTGCCATTGTCAGTCCCTGAGCAGCACCCGCAAGCAACCGAGCACCACCGAGGAGAGATCACGTTGATCCGTGTGGTCGTCGTCGACGACGAGACACTCGTACGGTCGGGCCTGAGCCTGATCGTCGGTTCCGCCCCGGACATCGAGGTGGTGGCGACCTGCGCCGGCGGCGAGGCTCTGGAGACGGTGCGGCAGCACTCCCCCGACGTGGTCCTGCTCGACATCCGGATGCCCGACGTGGACGGCCTGACCGTGCTGCGCTCCTGCGCGCCCTGCCCGGCCGCCCGCCGTGGCGATGCTGACCACCTTCGACACCGACGAGTACATCGGCACCGCGCTGCGCTCGGGCGCGGCGGCTTCCTGCTCAAGGACACCGACCCGGAGCACCTCAAGCACGCGGTGCGAGTGCTGGCCGGGGCGGCCGGGTGCTCTCCCCGCCGTCACCGAGACCGTGATCGCGGGCTATCTGGACTCCGGACCGGACCGGCAGACCGCGGACCGGCTGCGCAGCATGACCACCCGGGAGCTGGATGTGCTGACGCTGCTCGGCGAGGGGCTGTCCAACGCCGACACTCGCCGCCCGGCTGTTCCTGAGCACCGGCACGGTCAAGGACCACATCAGCGCGATCCTGGCGAAGCTGGGCACCGCGAACCGGGTGCAGGCCGCCGTCTTCGCGCACCAGGCCGGGCTGCTGGGCGGGCCGGAGCAGGGCCACCCCAACCCCGGTCACCCCGAACCCGGCGGCCCGAACCCCGGCGGCCCGGAGCCGCGGCCGTGAGCGAGCCGGTCCGGGTCCGCTGTACCTGCGGCCCTGGGTGACCACGACCGTCCCGGCCGCGCTGGCGGTGGCGGACGCGCTGCTGGCCAACGACCTGGGCTCCACCGTGCAGATGAGCACCTCGCTGCTGGCAGCCGCCGCGCTGCTGCTGCGGCGGCGCTGGCCGGTGACGGTGCTGCTGCTGACCATGCCCGGGATGCAGCTGAGTTTCATCTGGCTGGCGCCGATGCTGGCCCTGTACACGGTGGCCACCTGTGTCCGGCGGCGCTGGCTGATCGGGCTGTGCGCGCTGCTGGTGGCGCTGGTGCAGTTCGTGCCCTGGCCGGTGTACGCGTACCCGCTGGGCTGGGACCGGACCACGGTGCTCTCCGCGCTGTACTCGGTGCTGACCGCCGCCGCCCCGGTCGCACTCGGCCTACTGGTCCAGACCAGGCGTGAACTCGCAGTGCGGGTCGATGAACTGACGCGTGGTCAGGAACGCGAGCGGGCACTGCTTGAGCACAGCGTGCTGGCCATGGAACGCGCCCGGCTGGCACGGGAGATGCACGACGTGGTCTCGCACCAGGTCAGCCTGATCTCCATCCAGGCCAGCGTGATCCAGGTCAGCGCGCAGGACCCGGAGGCGGTCAGCGAAAGCGCGGTGACGATCCGTCAGCTCTCCGTGAAGACCCTCGACGAACTGCGGGCAGATGGTCGGGTGCTGCGGGCGGCGGGCGGCGACGGCCGGGAGCTCGGCCGCAGCCGACCCTGGCCGACCTGCCGCGGCTGATCGGCGCCAGCGGCGTCAGCGCCGAGCTGGAGTCGGCGCAGGACGTCACCAGGTCCGCGCGCTGGCCGGAGCCGGTGGAGCGGGCCGCCTACCGGACCGTCCAGGAGGCGCTGACCAATGTCCGCAAGCACGCCCCCGGCTCGGCGGTGACCGTGCGGCTGCACGCCCAGGGCGGCGCGCTGGTGGTGCAGGTCCGCAACGGCCCCCGGCCCCGGGCGCGGAGCCGCTGCTGCTGCCGGCGGCGGGCACGGGCTGATCGGGCTGCGTGAGCGGGCCCAGCAGCTCGGCGGAAGCCTGGAGACCCGGCCCACCGCGGACGGCGGCTTCCTGGTCCGGGCCGAGCTCCCGGCGACGGCGGCGGCCGTCGCCGGGTAGCGACCCGGTCGCGCGGGCCCGGGCTGCGAGGCCGGGGGCTGTGGCCCGCGCAGCCGGGGCAGAGGCCCGCGCGACCGGGGCTCAGGCCGCGCGCTCCAGCACCGGCTCGGCGGCCGGTGCCGTGCCGCGGTGGCGGCGTGGAACAGCGAGGGCAGCCGGGGCTGGGTGATGAACCCCTCCGCGCACGCGTTCACCAGCGCGATCCGGGGCAGGTCCCGGCTGCGCTCGAAGAGCAGGTAGCGGGGCTCCCAGTGCGGCCGGTACTTGGCGTTGGCCCGGTACAGCGACTCGATCTGCCACCAGCGGGAGAAGAACAGCAGCACCGAGCGCCAGGCCCGCAGGAAGGGACCGGCCCCCAGCCGCGACCCGCGCTCGAACACCGCGCGGAACACCGCGAAGTTCAGCGAGACCCGCTGGATGCCCAGCTGCTCGGCGCCCAGCAGCAGCTCGATGACCATGAATTCGAGCAGGCCGTTGTCGGAGTCCCGGTCGCGGCGCATCAGGTCGAGCGAGAGCCCGCGCTCACCCCAGGGGACGAAGCTCAGCAGTGCCCGCAGCTCGCCGTCGCCGTCACGGCACTCCAGCATCGCGCACTGCCCGTCACCCGGGTCCCCCAGGCGTCCCAGCGCCATCGAGAAACCGCGCTCGGTCTGCCCGTCGCGCCACTGGTCGGCGCGGCGCAGCAGGGTCTCCATCTCGTCCTCGCCGATCTCGCCGTGCCGGCGCAGCTGCACGCTGTAGCCGGCCCGGCGGACCTTGTTGTGCGCCTGGCGCACGGTCCGCATCGCCCGGCCCTCCAGGCTGAACTCGCTGACCTCGACGATCGCCTCGTCACCCAGCTCCAGCGCGTCGAGCCCGTGCCGGGCGTAGACGATGCCGCCCTCCTCGCTGGCCCCGGTGACGGCGGGCACCCAGGCGTTCTCCCTGGCCTGCCGCAGCCAGCTCTCGATCGCGCCGGGCCAGGCCTCGACGTCGCCGATCGGGTCGCCGGAGGCCAGCGACACCCCGCCCAGCACCCGGTAGGTGACCGCGGCCTTGCCGGAGGGCGAGAAGACCACGGACTTGTCCCGGCGCAGCGCGAAGTAGCCCAGCGAGTCCCGGTCGCCGTGCCGCTCCAGCAGCTCGCGCAGCCTGCCCTCGTCGGCCGAGTCCAGGTACTCCTTGCCGCGCGGCGAGCGGAACAGCGCGAACAGCACCGCCAGCAGCACCCCGACGCTGAGGACGTTGATCGACACATCGACCCAGCGCGGGACCTCCACATAGAGGTCCTCCGAGCTGTTGAAGCCCAGGGTGATCACCCGCAGCACCACATAGTGCGCCCGGTCGAGCAGGTCCGAGCCGGTCTCGCGGTTGGTCAGGCTCACCAGCGCGCCGCCGATCAGCAGGGTCAGCGCGCCGCCGGCGGCCAGCACCCCGAGCGCCAGCCCGGGGTTGGAGCGGTCGCCCCTGGCCCGGAAGTCGCGGCGGCCCAGCACCAGCGCGGACGCGAAGACCACGGTGACCGCGGCCGTCATCCAGTTGAAGGGGTGCTCACCCACCTCGGGGCGCAGCACCAGGACCGCCGCCAGCTGCACCAGGAACAGCCAGCAGAGCACCATGTTGGCGATCCAGGCGGCCCGCTTGTGACGGTTCATCATCACCGACAGGAACAGCGCGAAAGCGCCCGAGGTGAACCCGGCGGTGAGCAGGAACGGTGTGTAGAAGTCGCCGACGTTGTGGTTCTGCACCTGGGTCCGGAAGGAGGCCGACACCCCGCCGAGGATGTTCAGCCATCCCACCGTCCGCAGGTACCAGACGACGGTACGGGCACTGGCGCGCTGCACCTTGGGCACGGCTGCGGCTTGAGGCATCTGCTACGGCTCCGGGACGTGGACTGCTGGGCAGGGTGGGCGGAACCGCGGCGTACGGCGGGCCTGACGGCGGCCGGGGCGGGGCCGCCCCGGGGCGGACCGAAGACGCGTTCCTGGGTACCAGCATGGCGGTCGCCGTGTCCCGCCCGCGTCACTCCAGGGAATTGTCCACCCCCGCCGATCGGCGGGTGGGAGCTGACTCAAAGGAGGCTGGGTGCCGGCCGGGAAGGATTAGCGTGCCTGGACGGAACAGCGGGCCGGGTGCGGCGTCTGACTGCCGACTTGGGAGAATGTCCCGGACGGGGGCAGGCCCGGACAGTGGCTGCGACGGAAGACGCCCGCACGGGCGGCGAAGGAACTCGGGGGACCCATGCGAAACAGTAAGGACGGCGGAAGAGCGCCGGACAGCAGAACTCCGCGCCACCGGGCGGCCGGACGGGCCGGAGCGGCGATGCTGACCGGCGCGATACTGCTGGCCGGGACCGCCGCCTGCGACCAGCACACCAAGCCGCAGGCGGGCGCCGCGCCGACCGCCGCGCAGAGTGTGCAGCCGGTGGCCGACGCCTCCGGCCGCCCCGGCGTGCCGTCCTCCCCTCCGGCACGCCGGGGCACCCCCACCGGCACCCGTCCGCTCCCCCGCTCACCGGCGGCCCGAGCGGCTCCGGCGGCTCCGGCGGCCCCGGCGGCCCGAGCGGCTCCGGCGGTACGCCCGGCGGCGGCACACCGGGCGGCAACGGCGGCCCGGGCCGGTCCCTCCCGCCCGGCGGCGGCCTCGACGCCACCGCCCAGCGGCTGGCGCCCTACCTGGTCCGGCACTTCGGCGGGTTCTTCGCCTCGGTGCTGGTCGACGACCCGCACAACCAGCTGGTGATCTACCGGCTGCCGAACCCCAAGCTGGACGCGGCCGCGTGCGCCCTGGCCGGCCGGACCAGGCTGGCCTTCGTGACCGCCCACTACTCCGTGCAGCGGCAGCAGCAGGTGCTCGCCCGGATCGGCCGCGACCTCGGCTACTGGCGCAGCCACGGGATAGTGATCAACTCGCGCGGCACCACCAACGGTGTGCTCTGCGCGGTGATCGTGACCACCGACGCGGCCGGCCTCCAGCAGCAGCGGGCCTTCGACGCCCGCTACGGAGCGGGCGTCGTGAAGGTCGTCGAGGGCAGTGCGATCGTCGCCAAGTAGTACCTGGAGCGGTACCGGGTCCTGGCAGTGCCGGATCCGGTACCGCCGGGTTCAGACGCGGGCCTCGGCCGGGGCCCTTCCGGCCGCGGAGGTCGCGGTGTACTGCCGCCAGTCGGCGGGCTCCTGACCGACCTCCAGGGTGCGCAGCCGCCGCAGCACCTCCGGGTCCTGCGCCTCCAGCCACTGCACCAGCTGCCGGAAGGACACCAGCCGCACGTCGGGCTTGGCGGCGATGTCCCGCAGCGCCCGCTCGACCGCGGTCATGTAGATGCCGCCGTTCCAGCTCTCGAAGTGGTTGCCGATGTACATCGGTGCCCGGTTGGTGCTGTAGGCCCGGTTGAATCCGGCCATGTAGGAGCTGTAGGCCTGCTGCTCCCAGTAGGGCCGCATCGACGGGTCGCCGTTGACCTTGGCGTGGGACTGGTTGGCCATCATGTTGTAGTCCATCGAGAGCACCTCGAAGTGGTGCCCCGGGAACGGGATGGCCTGCAACGGGAAGTCCCACAGACCGCCGCGGCGGTCGGGCCAGACCTGGGTGCCGCCGGGCGAGCTGGCGTCGTACTTCCAGCCGAGCGCCCGGGCGGTCGGCAGCAGCCGGTCCTGGCCGAGCAGGCAGGGGGTGCGGCTGCCGGTCAGCTCCTTGCGGTAGTCGAAGGGCAGCGGGTCGAGCTCGGTGAAGCCGGTGTTGCTCTTCCAGTTGGTGACGAAGTCGACGGCCTGGTCGATCTCGCTGTGCCACTGGTCCGGGCTCCACCTGCCGACGCCGGTGCCGGGGTCGCAGAAGTGGCCGTTGAAGTGGGTGCCGATCTCGTGCCCGTCCAGCCAGGCCGGGCCGACCTGCTGGAGCGTGGCCCGGATGTGGTCGTCCTTGAGGTAGCCGATGTCGGAGGCGCCGGGGCGGTGGCCGGGGGCAGGTAGAGCTCCTTCTTCCCCTCGGGGAGGAGGTAGATCCCGGAGAGGAAGAAGGTCATGGTGGCGTTGGTCTCCTGGGCGACCTGCCGGTAGTGCGAGAACAGCGCCTTGCTGTCCTCGCCGGCGCCGTCCCAGGAGAACACCACGAACTGCGGCGGGCGCTGGCCGGGCTCCATCCGCTCGGCCACCGGCTGGTGCGGCTGCGCGCCGGTGTCGGCGGTCGAGCCGTCCCCGATCACCCGGATCTCCGCGGCCGGACGGGGCGCCACGGCGCGGTGCGGCGCGGTCGCATCACCCGGTCGGGCGTCACCCGACTGCGGGCGCCGACCGTCCGAGCAGCCCACGGCACCGAAGGCGGCCGCGGCCGCCACCGCTCCGCCGGCCAGGACGTTTCTCCGCGAAAGCGAACCCATACGGTGCCACCATGCCTTCCAGTTCAGTGCGGCTGTCGATGCATCTGCCCCACCGGTACGACTGTGCGCTTACCTGACACATGCACCGTACCCAGTGGTTCGCCCCATTCAGTCCTGATTTGGACGCTCCCAGCCAAGGATCCACCCCTATGGCCGGAAAACGACCGCGACACCCCCGTCCCGAAGGTGTGAGCGACCGGCCCCGCGGACAGACTCCCTGGTTCGGCACCTGGGCCGGACACGCCGTCAGTGGGGTGGCATCGAAGACCCGTTCGATCAGCCCGGGCCTGTCCCCTAGGCTGACCCCCATGACCGACTGGGGGACCGTCTCCGCCCTGGCCACCGCCGGGGGCACGCTGGTGCTCGCCGCCGCCTCGTTCGCCTCGATCCGCTCGGCCGACCGGGCCGCGCTGTCCGCCGAGCGCGCGCTCCAGGCGTCGCTGCGGCCGCTGCTGATCGCCTCCCGGCTGGAGGCGCCGGAGCAGAAGGTGATGTGGCTGGACGGCCACTGGACCAGGCTGGGCGGCAGCACGGGCTATGTGCACCAGGCCGAGGACGGCGAGATCTACCTGGCGATGTCGATCCGCAACGCCGGACCGGGGCTGGGCGTGATCCACGGCTGGCGGATCGAGGAGGTCCAGCTGAACGCCGGGGCCGTCCGGCCGGCCGCGGACTCCTTCCACCGCCAGGGCCGCGACCTCTACATAGCGCCCGGCGACACCGGCTTCTGGCATGCCGCGGTCCGCACCGACGAGCACCCGGACCGGGAGACGCTGGCCCGGCTGATCAAGAACCGCGACCGGATCACGGTCGACCTGCTCTTCGGCGACTGCGAGGGCGGGCAGCGCACCATCAGCCGCTTCTCGCTCCAGCCGCGCGGCCAGGACCAGGCGCACTGGTTCTGCCAGTCCGCGCGGCACTGGAACGTCGACCGCCCCGACCCGCGCTGAACCCGGGCCGGGCACCCGGGCTCAAGGTCGGCCGTGGACCCGGGCTTCAGGCCGGGCCGTGGACCCGGCTCAGGCCAGGTCGGTGAGCTTGCGCAGCGCCTGGGCGGTGGCGAAGACGTCCGCCCGGCGCTCCTTGGCGTGCTCCACCAGGTCGGCCAGCGCGAAGCTGTTCGGCAGCTGCTCCACCCCGGCCATCACCAGGTAGGAGCGGGTGAGCGTGGCCGCGTAGAACTCGTTCATCGGGCTGTCCAGCGGCGGGCACACCGCCAGCGTGTGCAGCAGCGCCGCCGCCCGCCAGCAGATGTCCCGCGGCTCCTCGTCGGCCACCAGCACCACATCGCTGGCATGCCGGGCTATCGCCGCGCTGATCCCCGACGGGTCCCACACCGTGGGGTCGGACGGAAGGTGGTGCGCGAGCACGTTCCAGGCCCAGGCCTCGTCCGCCTTCACGCGCTCTTCTTCCCGAAGCGCTCCTGGAAGTAGGCCCAGTTCTCGGCCGTGTTGAACTCGGCGGCGGCGTCCAGGAACCGCTGCCGGTCGGCGTCGAGCTCCCGCTTGGCGACCGCGGTCACCAGCGCCGTGATCGTCGTCCCCTCGGCAGCGGCCCGCGCCGCCAAGCGGGCGTGGAACTCCTCGTCCACCCGGATCGTGATGTGCTTCGACATGCCGTCAGCGTACAGCTCGGCCGCTGTACGCGGGAGCGCTTCGGCCGGAGCGGTCCGCGGCCCGGCGCTCAGCGGTTGTCCAGCCGGCGACCGGCCCGGGCCGACACGCCCACCAGCGCGCCCAGCGGGACCTTGCGGGTGAGCGCGACCATCGCCTTGTAGCGCAGGGCCGGGACACTCACCGAGCGGCCGCGGGCCAGGTCCCGCAGCGCCTCGTCGACGACCTGCTCGGAGTCCAGCCACATCCAGCCGCGCAGCGCGGACATGTCGATCCCGCCGCGCCCGTGGAACTCGGTGCGGGTGAAGCCGGGGCACAGCGCGAGCACCCGCACCCCGGTACCGGCCAGGTCGCGGGCCAGGCTCTGGCTGAAACCGACCACCCAGGCCTTGCTGGCGCCATAGGTGCCGCGCGGCAGGAAGGCCGCGACCGAGGCGACATTGACCACATAGCCGCGCCCGCGCTCGCGCATGCCCGCGATCGCGGCACGGGTGAGCCGCAGCACCGCCTCCACATGGACCTTGACCATGGTCAGCTCGTCGGCCAGCGGCGCGGTCCCGAAGCGGTCCCTGATCCCGAAGCCGGCATTGTTGACCAGCAGGTCCACCGGGCGGTCCGGATCGCTCAGCCGGGCCTCGACCGCGGCGATGCCGTCCTCCGAAGCCAGGTCGGCGACCAGTACCTCGACCGCGGTGCCGTGGTGCGCGGTCAGCTCCGCGGCGGCCGCCTCCAGCCGGTCCCGGTCGCGGGCCACCAGCACCAGGCTGAGGCCGTCGGCGGCGAGGCGGCGGGCGAAGGCCGCGCCGATACCGGCGCTGGCGCCGGTGACGAGTGCAGTGGGCATACCCGGCACCCTAGCGAACTAGCCGCCGTAGCGGGCCCGGTACCAGTCATCCAGCGGCTGCCAGCGCTCGACCCGGTCCAGGTCCCAGTTGGACCAGTCCGCCGGATCGCCGTCCAGGGCGTCGGCCAGGTAGTCCAGGTGCAGGTGCCAGCCCGCCAGCCGGCTCGCGAGGTCCTCCACCGGGGCGGGCAGGGTCACCTCCAGCGCCAGCGCCGTGCCGCCGCCCTCGTCCTGGAGCTCGAAGCGGATCCGGCCGTGCGCGTCGGTGTCGTACTCGACCAGGGTGGGCGGGTCGTACCGGCTCACCGTGCCGGCCGCCCGCCCGTCGGTGTTCAGCCAGCGCAGCGCCACCGCCCCGCCCTCGGCCGGCTCCAGGGTGTCGGCCGCCGCCAGCCACTGGGCCAGCAGCTCCGGCCGGACCAGGTACGGCCACACCGCCGCCACCGGCTGGTCCAGATGGCGCCGGAAGCACAGGGTGCGGTGCCGCTCGTCCCGGGTCTGCACGATGCCGTCGAAGTCGATGTCGAAGTCGATGTCGATCCCGGGGACCGGCTCCGGCTCGGAGCCCCGCGCACGCTGCGGATCGGGCTGCGGATCCGGCTGCGCACCGGGCTGGGAGCCGGACGGGGAGTCGGGCTCGCGGTCGGGCTGCGGGTCGGTCACGTGCGGCTCCCTGCGGCGCGGTCGGACGTCACGGCATGCTGCGCGGCCGGGCTCCGGCCGTGTTTTCCGATGGTCACACGGGCAGCGGCCCCCTGCACGCCGGTCAGCGCAGGGGGATGACGTCCCCTCAGATCCACCGGTGGAACCCGCCGGGAAACGCCGCGGGCCCGGCCCGGAAACGCTGAAGGCCCGGTATCTCCCCGAGGGGACATACCGGGCCTGCGCCCCGCCGCTTCAGCCGCGCGTGGCGCGCAGCGTGGGCTTCAGTTCCTTCAGCCGGGCCAGCAGCCCGTTGACGAACGCCGGTGACTCGTCCGTGGAGAACTCCTTGGCGATCTCCACAGCCTCGTCCAGGACGACCGCGTCCGGGACGCCGTCCTCCCAGATCAGCTCGTACGCGCCCAGACGCAGCACATTGCGGTCCACGATCGGCATCCGGTCGAGGGTCCAGCCGACGGCGTAGGTCGAGATCAGGTCGTCGATCCGCGCCGCGTACTCGCTGTACCCCTCCACCAGCTCCATGGTGTACTCGCTGACCTGCGGTGTGCCCTCGTCCGGGGTGCGGGCCCGGCGCACCCAGTCAGCCAGTACCGACGTCGGGGCGACACCTCGGTGGTCCGCCTCGAAGAGGATCTGGAAGGCGCGGGTGCGGGCCTTGTTGCGAGCGGTCGACACGGTTAGGAGTTCACCCGGCCGAGGTAGTCGCCGGTGCGGGTGTCGACCTTGATCTTCTCACCGGTGGTGATGAACAGCGGGACGCCGATCTCGTGACCGGTCTCCAGGGTGGCGGGCTTGGAGCCGCCGGTGGAGCGGTCGCCCTGGACGCCGGGCTCGGTGTGCTGAATGACCAGCTCGACCGAGGCGGGCAGCTCCACGTAAAGCGCCTCGCCCTCGTACATGGCGACCGTGGCCTCGAAGCCCTCGAGCAGGAAGTTGGCAGCGTCGCCGACCACCGGGCGGGAGATGAAGATCTGGTCGTAGGTGTCCATGTCCATGAACACGAAGTTCTCGCCGTCCCATGTACGAGAACTGCATGCTGCGCTTGTCGACGCTGGCCGTCTCGACCTTGACGCCGGCGTTGAAGGTCTTGTCGACCACCTTGCCGGAGAGCACGTTCTTCAGCTTGGTGCGCACGAAGGCCGGGCCCTTGCCGGGCTTGACGTGCTGGAACTCGACGACGGTCCACAGCTGGCCGTTGTCGAGCTTGAGCACCATGCCGTTCTTGAGGTCGTTGGTAGAAGCCACGTTCGCACTAACTCCTGCATATCGCTGTCAAGGAACCAAGATGCGGTGTCCGCGGACCCCGGGAGCCGGGATCACAGGGCGAGGAGCTCCTTGGTCGTGATGGTGAGCAGCTCGGGGCCGCCGTCCTGGGACGGACGCACCACGAGTGTGTCCTCGATCCGGACCCCGCCGCGACCCGGGAGACGGACTCCCACGGCGACGGTTACCGGCACACGGTTGTCCAGCTTACCCAACTCCTGGGGTCCGAGGCGCGGAGCCTCGGCGGTCTCCAGTCCGATCCCGTGTCCGGTGACCTCGCCGACCTGCCCGGCGGCATCCAGTACCCGCCGTGCCGCGCGCTCCGCGGCGTCCGGGAGGCGTCCGCGACCAGGCTCTCCCGGGCGGCACGCTGGGCCTCGAAGACCTGTCCGTGCAGCTCGATCTGCCAGTCCGCGGGCGCGAGGCCGACCATGAAGGTCCTGGTCGCGGTCGTGCGGTAGCCGCGGTAGCGGGCGCCGATGGCGACCGTGACAAAGTCGCCGTCCTCGACCCGGCGGTCGCCGGAGGTGTGCCCGGCCAGCCCGGAGTGCTCGCCCGCGCCGACCCGGACCGGGTAGGCCGCGCCGTCCGCGCCGTGGTCCACCATCCGCCGCTCCAGCTCCATCGCCAGATGCCGCTCGGTACGGCCGACCAGGATCGACTCCAGCAGCTCCCCCAGCGCCTGGTCGGCGATCTCGGCGGCCACCCGCAGGCAGGCGATCTCCTGTTCGTCCTTGACCATCCGCAGCTGCTCCACCGCGCCGCCCAGGTCGGCCAGCCGGGCGCCGCTCGCGGCGGCCACCTCCCGGTAGCGGGCGACGGTCAGGTCGTGCTCCTCGAAGCCGAGGACGGACGCCGGGCAGTCCGCCGCCAGCAGCGGCGCCGGATCGGTGCCGGGCGGGACGGCCAGCACGGTGACGTCCTCCGGCAGCGGGCAGTCCGCGGCCACCGCCACCCGTACCCCGTCCCGGGTGAGCAGCAGCGCCCGGGCCCCGTCCGCGCCGGTCAGCCATTGGACGTTGACCGGCCTGGTGACCAGCACCGCCTCGATCCCGGCCGCGAGCGCGCCGGCCCGCAGCCGCTCACGTCGTTCCGTGTGCACTTCGGCCATGTGCCCGAGCCTAGGTTCGGACCGCCGCCACCGCCGCCCGGGCGGTCCGGACGGGAGCGGGGCCGCCACTGCCCGCCCGGGCAGGAGCGGGGCCGCCGCTACCGGCCGGGCGGGAGCCGGACGCCGGTGATCCGGGCCAGCACCTGGTCCAGGGCGGCCGCGGTGGCCGGGACGTCCAGCCGGGAGTTGTCGATGATCGGCAGCCCGGAGCCGTACCAGCCGGCCATCCGGCCGTGGATCAACGCCACCACCTCGTCGCTGAGCCTGCGGTTGCCGCTGCGCTCGGCATTGCGGGCGAGCACCACGTCCAGCCCGGGCAGCAGCACCACCGGCAGCAGGCCGGGGCCCACATGGCGCTTCCAGCCGCCGAGCCCGATCGCCGGACGGTCCGGGAAGACCGCGTCGTCGATGACGCAGGAGATGCCGTTGGCGAGGTGGTTCCGGGCGGCGAAGCCGCAGGTCCGCCGGGCCAGCCGGTACTGGGCCTCGCACTGGTCGTTCCACCCGGCCTGCGGGTCGGCGAAGCCGGAGCGCACCCATTCGCGGACGTCGTCCAGGCTGATGTGGGCGGTCGGGGCGGCCCGGTGGTCGGCCCAGTAACGCGCCACCGAGGTCTTGCCGGCCCCCGCCGGTCCGATCAGCAGCACCGCCACCGGGCCGGGCCCGGCCGCACCCGGAGCGGGCAGCAGGAACTGCCCGGTGGCCGCCGGCGGCGCCAGGCGGTGCGGCTCCGGCGGGGCGGCCTGGGGCTGCCCCGCGGCGGACTCGGGCACCGCCCGCAGCCGCAGGGTGGCCCGGGGTGGCCCGCCGGACGCCGCCGGCAGGCTGGCCGGGTACTGGCTCCCGCTCACCGCGCCCCCTCCCACCTGCAACCGTTGCCGTCCGGCTGACAGCACGACGATACCGCGCCGGGGCGCGGTACCGGCTCGGCCGGACGGCTCGGGCCTCCAGCCGCGGAAGTCAGCCGCTCACCAGCGACCGCAGCGCCAGCTCGTACGAGCCGAGGCCGAAGCCCGCGATGGTGCCCGAGGCCACGGCCGAGATCACCGAGGTGTGCCGGAACTCCTCGCGGGCATGCGGGTTGGAGATGTGCACCTCGATCAGCGGCGCGGTGCGCTGCGCGGCGGCGTCCCGCATGGCGTACGAGTAGTGCGTGAAGGCGCCGGGGTTGATCACCACCGGCAGCTTCCCGTCGGCCGCCTCGTGCAGCCAGCGGATCATCTCGCCCTCGTCGTTGGTCTCGCGGACCTCCACCGCCAGGCCCAGCTCCCGTCCCAGCTCGGCGCAGCGGGCGACCAACCCGGCGTAGGAGGTGCTGCCGTAGACGTCCGGCTCCCGGCTGCCCAGCCGGCCCAGGTTGGGGCCGTTGAGCACCAGCACCCGCTGACCTGGCGTCACCTCCGGCGCGGGAGTGCTCACTTGGCCACCTCGGCGTAGGCCGCGACCAGCAGTGACGGATCCGGGGCCTCCAGCACCGTCGGCTTGGCCAGACCGTCCAGCACGATGAAGCGCAGCATGTCCGCGCGGGACTTCTTGTCCACCCGCATGGTCTCCAGCAACTTCGGCCAGGCGTCCGCCTGGTAGGTCAGCGGCAGCCCGACCGAGGCCAGCACCGCGCGGTGCCGGTCGGCCGTGGCGTCGTCCAGCCGCCCTGCCAGCCGCCCGAGTTCGGCGGCGAAGACCATGCCGACGCTGACCGCCGCGCCGTGCCGCCACTTGTAGCGCTCATTGCGCTCGATGGCGTGCGCCAGGGTGTGGCCGTAGTTCAGGATCTCGCGGAGCCCGGACTCCTTGAGGTCGCTGGAGACCACCTCCGCCTTGACCTTGATCGAGCGCACGATCAGCTCGGTGGCGTACTGCCCGTGCGGGCTGGTGGCGCCCTGCGGGTCGGACTCGATCAGCTCCAGGATCGCCGGGTCGGCGATGAAGCCGGTCTTGATCACCTCGGCCAGGCCGCTGATGTAGTCGTTGCGCGGCAGCGTCTCCAGCGTGGCCAGGTCCGCGAGCACCCCGGCGGGCGGGTGGAACGCGCCGACCAGGTTCTTGCCCTCGGCGATGTTGATCCCGGTCTTGCCGCCCACGGCCGCGTCCACCATGCCCAGCACCGTGGTCGGCATGGCCACCCAGCGCACCCCGCGCAGCCAGCTGGCCGCGACGAACCCGGCCAGGTCGGTGGTGGCCCCGCCCGACGCCGATGACGGCGTCGGTGCGGGTGAACCCGGTCTGCGCCAGCACCGACCAGCAGTAGGCGGCCACCTCGGCGGTCTTGGCCTCCTCCGCGTTGGGCACCTGCACCGCGAACGCCTGGTAGCCCTGGGCCGCCAGGTCCTCGCGGATCGCCTCACCGGTGGCCGACAGCGCCTCCGGGTGGATCACCGCGACCCGGCGGACCCCGATCCCGAGCAGGCCCGGGAGCTCGCCCAGCAGATTGCGGCCCACCAGGACCTGGTACGGGTCGGTCCCGGCGGAGCCGCCGACCGCGACGGTGGTGATGTCCTGCCGGGAACCGCCCTGCCCGGCGCCGTGCTGACTGTCCGTCATGACTTCTCCAGCTCAAGTGCGTCGAGGACCGCCGCCGCCACCTGATCGGGCGTCAGTCCGTCGGTGGCCACCACCGCGCGGGCGACCTCGGTGTACAGCGGACGGCGCTGCTCCATCAGTTCCCGCCAGCGCGCACGGGGGTTGCCGATCAGCAGCGGGCGCGGGGCGTCCAGGCCGACCCGCTTCACCGCCTCGTGCTGGCCGACCTCCAGAAACGCCACCCGGCGGCCGGCCAGCAGCTCCCGGGTGTCGTCGCGCAGCACCGCGCCGCCGCCGAGCGACAGCACCCCGGTGTGCTCGGCCAGCGCGGTGCGCACCGCCGCCGCCTCCAGCTCGCGGAAGTGCGGCTCGCCCTCGTCCACGAAGACGTCGGCGACGGGCTTGCCGGCCGAGGCGACGATGTCCGCGTCGGTGTCGCGGTAGCCCACGCCCAGCCGTTCGGCCAGCAGCGCGCCGACGGTCGACTTGCCCGAGCCGGGCGGCCCGACCAGCACCAGCACCGGCCCGCTCATCGCACCACGAGGTGGTCGAGGTAGCCCTGCACATTGCGGCGGGTCTCGCTGACGTGGTCGCCGCCGAACTTCTCGGTGACCGCGTCGGCCAGCACCAGCGCCACCATCGCCTCGGCCACGATCCCGGCCGCGGGGACCGCGCACACGTCCGAACGCTGGTGGTGCGCCTTGGCCGGCTCGCCGGTGCGGACGTCGATGGTCGCCAGCGCCCTGGGCACGGTCGCGATCGGCTTCATCGCCGCGCGGACGCGCAGCACCTCGCCCGTCGACAGGCCGCCCTCGGTACCACCCGAACGGCCCGAAGCGCGACGCACCCCCGACTCACCCGGGATGATCTCGTCATGCGCCTTCGACCCGGGCACCCGGGCCAGTTCGAAGCCGTCACCGACCTCAACCCCCTTGATCGCCTGGATCCCCATCAGCGCCGCGGCCAGGCGCGCGTCCAACCGCCGGTCCCAGTGCACATGCGAGCCGAGGCCCGGCGGCAGCCCGTAGGCCAGCACCTCCACCACTCCGCCGAGGGTGTCCCCGTCCTGGTGCGCCTGGTCGATCTCGGCCACCATCGCCGCGGCCGCGGTCTCGTTCAGGCAGCGCACCGGGTCCTGGTCCAGCCGCGCCTCGTCGGCGGGCACCGGCAGCGGGCCGCCGTCGGGGGCCCGCACCGTGCCCAGCTCGACCACGTGCGACACCAGCTCGATCCCGCAGGTCTCCTTGAGGTACGACCGCGCGACCACGCCCAGCGCGACCCGGGCCGCGGTCTCCCGCGCGCTCGCCCGCTCCAGGATCGGCCGTGCCTCGTCCAGCGAGTACTTCTGCATCCCGGCCAGGTCGGCGTGGCCGGGGCGGGGGCGGGTCAGCGCCTCGTTGCGGGCCAGGCCGGCCAGCACCTCCGGATCCACCGGGTCGGCCGACATCACCTGCTCCCACTTGGGCCACTCGGTGTTGCCCACCATCACCGCGACCGGGCTGCCCAGGGTCAGGCCGTGCCGCACTCCGCCGAGAAAAGTGACCTGGTCCTGCTCGAACTTCATCCGGGCGCCGCGCCCGTAGCCCAACCGCCGACGCGCCAGCGCGTCGGCGACCGCCTCGGTGGTGACCGGCACCCCCGCCGGCAGTCCTTCGAGTGTGGCCACGAGTGCGGGGCCGTGCGACTCACCCGCGGTCAGCCAGCGCAAGGTACCCAACGGAGCTCCTCATCGATCCGGTCATACGTCGTCCCGATCTTCCCACGGCACGACCCGGTCCAGAGAATCCGTCCAGGCTACGGACCCGCCAGCGCCGCCTCACCGGCGGCGCGCATCGCCGCCATCGGCGCCGGGCGGATGCCGGTGAACAGCTCGCACTGCAGCACCGCCTGGTGAACCAGCAGGTCAAGACCCCCGAGTACGGTGCCGCCGCGCCGGGCCCAGGCGGCCGCCAGCTCGGTCGGCCAGGGGTGGTAGAGCACGTCGAAAAGAGTGCCGGGGGCGTCGGGCACCGAGGCGGCCAGCTGGTCGGTGGCCCCGGCCGGGGTAGTGGAGACGGTCAGCTCGGCCGCGAAGGCCTCGGCGGCGCGCTCCCAGGGCGCCGCGGTGACCGCCACCCCGAGCCGCTCGCCGAGCGCGTGCATCTGCGCGGCACGCTCGGGACCGCGCACATACGCGGTCACCCCGCCGTCGCAGATCCGGCCGAGCGCGGCCAGGGTGGAGGAGGCGGTCGCCCCCGCGCCCAGCACCGCCGCCGACCCGACCCGGTGCACCCCGCGTTCGGCCAGCGCCGCGATCAGCCCGGGGACGTCGGTGTTGGGCCGGTGCGGCGGCCGTCCGGGTGGAAGCGGACGGTGTTGACCGCGTCCACGGCCAGCGCCGCCGGATCCACCTCGTCCAGCAGCGGGATCACCGCGCGCTTCAGCGGCATGGTCAGCGACAGGCCGCACCACTGCTCGCCGGAGCTGCCGAGCCCGGCCAGGAACCCGGGCAGCCCGGCCTCGTCCACCTCGAACCGGTCGTAGCTGTGGTCGGCCAGCCCCAGCTCCGCGTAGGCGGCGCGGTGCAGCACCGGTGAGAGCGAGTGGGCGACCGGTGAACCCAGGACGGCGGCGCGGATCACGGGTTGCAGGCTCCGGTCGTGGAGTTGTAGGTCTTGTGGGTGGCCACGCAGTACTGCTCCACATAGCCCTGGAACTGGCTGTAGCTGTCGGCGAACTGGGTCGTGCCGTCGGTCATGGCGATGAAGTAGAGCCAGGACCCCTGCGGCGGGTTCAGCACCGCCGCGATCGCCTCCGGGCCCGGGTTGTCGATCGGGCCGACCGGCAGACCGGGGTTGATGAAGGTGTTGTAGCTGGTGTGGGTGCTGTTGATGACCGACTGCGTGAGCAGGGTGTTCGGCGGCAGGTAGTACTCCAGCGTGGAGTCCAGCTCCAGCTCGCCGTTGGTGGCGTTGGTGTTGAGCCGGTTGTAGAGCACCCGGGCGATCTTGCCGAAGTCGGGCACGTTGTTGCCCTCGGCCTGCAGGATGCTGGCCTCGATCAGCACCTGGTAGCCGTTCTTCAGCTTCACCGCGGAGGCCCGGCGTCCAGGTTCAGCGACTGGATCTGCTGCACCGCGGTGGCGACCATCTGCTGGAGCAGGGTCAGCGGCTTCATCCCCGGGCTGATGTTGTACCGGATGGGCCACAGGAAGCCCTCGATGTCGCCGTTGGCGTAGGAGGGCAGACCCAGCTGCCCGGCGTCCGCCTTGGCGACCCGGCGGTGGTGCCGGCCTTCAGGCCGAGCTTGGTGTCGATGGCCGCGTAGATCTGCGCCGCGCGCTGGCCCTCGGGATGGTCAGCGTGTCCCCGCCGTTCTCGCTCAGCAGGAAGGCCACCGCGTCGGCCGCCGACATGTGCAGCCGCATGCCGTAGGTGCCGGACTGGATGCTGGACGCGTTGGGGTTCTTGTTGTAGGCGCCGACAAAGGCGCCGGCGCTCTTGACCACCCCGGCGGCGTACAGCGTGTCGGCCATCTGGGTGCCGGTCGCCGAGTCCGGGATGTTGACGGTGACCTGGCCCGCGCCCTGGCCGACGTAGTCCGGCGGCGGGCCGAAGTGCTTCTCGTAGAAGCCGTAGCCGTAGTAGCCGCCGCCCGCGACGCAGGCCACCAGCAGCAGCGAGACGCCCAGGCAGGCCACCCCGCTGCGCTTGCGCTCGGCCCGGCCGCTCTGTTTGCGGCGGCGCTCGCCGGTGCGGCTCTCGTCCGGATCGCGCAGGAACGGGTGTAGCCCTCGGCGTCCTCGTCGTAGCTGTCGTGCTGGGGGTCGGCGGAGTCGTCCTGGAACGCCTCGGCCGCGCCCGGACCGGAGTCCGACGGGTCCGCGGGCGCCCCCTCCCGGAAGTCCTCGGCGGCGAACTCCCCGGTGGCCTCTCCCCGGCGATCTCGGCCTCCAGCGCGGCGGCCTCGGCCTCCCAGTCTATTCCGTCGGGTCCGAGCTCCGGGCCGACGGCTGGGGCTGCTGGGCCTGCGGCTGCTGGGGCTGCTGGGCCTGGGGCCGCTGCGGCTGGGGAGCCTGCGGCTGCTGCGGCTGGGCCTGCGGCTGCTGGTAACCGGGCTGCTGCGGGTACCCCGGCTGCGGCTGACCGGGCTGCGGGTAGCCCTGCTGCGGGTACTGGGGCTGGGGATAGCCCTGCTGCGGATACCCGGGCTGGGGGTAGCCGGGCTGCTGCGGGTACCCCGGCTGGGGCTGTACCGGCTGCGGCTGACCGGGCTGGGGTAGCCCTGCTGCGGATACCCCGGCTGGGGCTGTACCGGCTGCGGCTGACCGGGCTGGGGATAGCCCTGCTGCGGTACTGGGGCTGCGGCTGGCCGGGGGCCGGATAGGGGTCGGCGGCCTGCGCGGGCGCGCCCCAACCGGGCTGCTGCGGCTGGGCGCCGGGCGCCGGCGGCGGATACCCGCTGCCGTTGTAGGGCTGGTCCCACGCTTGGGGACTACTGCCCCGGCCCTGGTCCGACATGCTTCCCCTTGGACGACGTGGCGACCGGCATCCCCTCCGGCCGGACGGGAATTCCCGAGCGACTTGTTCGAACCGACGTGCCAACGGCGCATCGTGAACCGGAACGTTACCCTAACGGGGTGTTCGTCCAGGACTTCGGTTCCCCGAAATAATCCGACATGAACCCCGCACAAAGGCCCGCACCTCGGAATGACGGCCGACTTCACCCGTTCGGCTATTGCTGGACCCTTGTGCGATTCTTCACTGGCCCGACCGGAGCCAGACCCGGTCCGGGCCGCCGCCGGGCCGGTCAGAGCAGCTGTCCCGGTGCCCGTCCACTGGTCTTCTCGGCCTCCAGGGCGCTCTGCAGAATCACCACCGCCGCCGCCTGGTCGATCACCGAGCGGCCCTTCTTGGACTTCACCCCGGAGGCCCGCAGCCCCTGGGCCGCGGTGACCGTGGTCATCCGCTCGTCCACCAGCCGCACCGGCACCGGCTCCCCGGCCTCGCCCGCCGTCGCCAGCAGCGCGGCCAGCTCCTCCGCGTACCCGCGGACCTTCACCGCCGCCGGGCCTCCGCCCCGCTCAGCGAGCGGGGCAGCCCGAGCACCACCTCCACCGCCTGGTACTCCTGGGCGATGGCGACCAGCCGGGCCATCGAGCCGGGCCCGGCGGGGACGGTCTCGACGGGGGTGGCGAGCATCCCGTCGGGGTCGCAGGACGCGACCCCGATCCGGGCGTCACCGACGTCCACGCCGATCCGCCGCCCCCGCCGGAACCCGCCGCGGTCCGCGGGACCGTCGGTCATGCCTGGCCGACCTGGTCGCGGACCGCCGCGATGGCCGCGTCCACGGCCTGCGGGTCGGTGCCGCCGCCCTGGGCCACGTCGTCCTTGCCGCCGCCGCCCCCGCCGAGGGTCTTGGCGGCGGTGCGGACCAGCGCCCGGCCTTGATGCCCCGCTCGCGCGCCGCCTCGTTGGTGGCGATCACGGTCAGCGGACGGCCGTTGGCGACGCTGAACACCGCGACCACCGAGGGCCGGTCGCCGCCACCCGCGGCCTGGGCGAGCCGCTGCCGGATGTCCAGCACCAGCTTGCGCAGGTCGTCGGCCGAGGTGCCGTCCGGCACCCGGGCCGCCACCAGCGCGGTGCCGGCGACGTCCTGCGCCTGCCCGGCCAGCCCGGCGGCCGCCTGGAGCACCTTCTCGGCGCGGAACCGCTCGATCTCCTTCTCGGCCTCCCTGAGCCGGGTGAGCATTCCGGAGATCTTCTCCGGCAGCTCCTCCGGGCGGCCCTTGGTCAGCTCGGTCAGCTGCGCCACCACGGTGTGCTCACGGGCCAGGAACCGGTAGGCGTCCACGCCCACCAGCGCCTCCACCCGGCGCACGCCCGCGCCGATGGACGACTCGCCCAGCAGCTTCACCAGGCCCAGCTGCGCGGTGTTGGCCACGTGCGTGCCGCCGCACAGCTCCTTGGAGTAGTCGCCGATGGTGACCACCCGCACCGCGTCGCCGTACTTCTCGCCGAACATCGCGATCGCGCCCTGCTTGCGCGCCTCGTCCATGGTCATCACCTCGGCGGTGACGTCCAGCTCCCGCGCCAGCACCTCGTTGATCTTCTGCTCGACATCGGTGAGCACCGTGCCGGGGATGGCGGTCGGCGAGCCGAAGTCGAAGCGGAAGCGGCCGGGCGCGTTCTCCGAACCGGCCTGGGCCGCGGTCGGGCCGAGCGCGTCCCGCAGCGCCTGGTGGGTCAGGTGGGTCGCCGAGTGGGCGCGGGAGACCGAGCGCCGCCGGTCCGCGTCCACCTGCGCGTAGGCGGAGGCGCCCAGGACGACCTCGCCCACCATGACCGTGCCCTTGTGCACGGTCAGCCCCTTGACCGGCTGCTGCACATCGCGGACCTCGACCACCGTGCCCGACTCCAGCCGGATCCGGCCGTGGTCGGCCAGCTGGCCGCCGCCCTCCGCGTAGAACGGGGTGCGGTCCAGGATGACCTCGACCTCGTCGCCCTCGTGCGCGGCCGGCGCCGGAACGCCGTCCACCAGCAGGCCCACGACGGTGGCCTCGCCCATCACCCCGGTGTAGCCGATGAAGTCGGTCACCCCGGAGCGGTCCGCGACCTCGCGGTAGGCGGAGACGTCGGCGTGGCCCAGCTTCTTCGCCCTGGCGTCGGCCTTGGCGCGGTCCCGCTGCTCCTTCATCAGGCGGCGGAAGCCGTCCTCGTCCACCGAGACGCCCTGCTCGGCGGCCATCTCCAGGGTGAGGTCGATCGGGAAGCCGTAGGTGTCGTGCAGCTGGAACGCCTTGTCCCCGGAGAGCACGGTCCCGCCGGCCGTGCGGGTCTCGTTGACCGCGCCGTCGAGGATGGCGGTACCGGCCTTCAGCGTCTGGTTGAACGAGGTCTCCTCGCCCAGCGCCACGGTCTCGATCCGCTTGCGGTCGTTCTCCAGCTCCGGGTACTGCCGGCCCATGGTCCTGATCACGGTGTCGACCAGCTCGCCGACGACCAGCCCGGGCGCGCCCAGCAGCCGCATGTTGCGGATCGCCCGGCGCATGATCCGGCGCAGCACGTAGCGCGGCCCTCGTTGTCACCGTCACGACAGCATCACGAGGTGCGGAGTGCGCGACCACCCGCAGCGAGACGTCGGACTCGGCGCGGCTCCGTACGCGACACCTGAGCTCGGTGGCGGTGTCGATGACGACGCGCAGGGTGTCGGTCCGTACATGTTCTGGACGCCCTGGAGGATCATCGCCAGGCGTTCCAGGCCGAGGCCGGTGTCGATGTTCCTGGCCGGGAGGTCGCCCAGGATCGGGAAGTCCTCCTTGCCGTCGCCCGCGCCGCGCTCGAACTGCATGAAGACCAGGTTCCAGATCTCCACATAGCGCTCGTCGTTGACCGCCGGGCCGCCCTCGACGCCGAACTCCGGGCCGCGGTCGTAGTTGATCTCCGAGCAGGGACCGCAGGGCCCCGGGACGCCCATCGACCAGAAGTTGTCCTTCTTGCCCAGGCGCTGGATCCGCTCGGCCGGGACACCGATCTTGTCCCGCCAGATGGCCTCGGCCTCGTCGTCGTCCTGGTAGACGGTGATCCACAGCCGCTCCGGGTCGAGCCCGTAGCCGCCGTCGGCGAGCGAGGAGGTCAGCAGCTGCCAGGCATGGCCGATCGCCCCCTCCTTGAAGTAGTCGCCGAAGGAGAAGTTGCCGCACATCTGGAAGAAGGTGCCGTGCCGGGTGGTCTTGCCGACCTCTTCGATGTCCGGGGTCCGCACGCACTTCTGCACGCTGGTGGCGGTGCTGAAGGGAGGCTTGACCTCGCCCAGGAAGTAGGGCTTGAAGGGCACCATCCCGGCGTTGACCAGCAACAGCGTCGGGTCGTCTGCGATCAGCGACGCCGAGGGGACGACAGTGTGGCCGCGCTCCTCGAAGAATCGCAGCCAACGGCGGCGGATCTCAGCCGACTCCATTAGAGGTCCTCATTCCGGTCGTACGGGGTGATGTAGGGGGTGATGTCCGAAGTATGGTGCACCGGCGCGGGCAGCTCGACCGGATTACGGCGGGCGGGACCGCCCGCGCCCGGCCGCGCAGCACGGCGGCGCCGTCCGGGCCCGGGGCGGCCAGCACGCTGCCGTCCAGCCCGAGCTCGCGGTTCAGTTCCAGCTCGCGCTGGAGCATCCCGGCGCGCACCTCCGCCGCGAAGGAGCGTGCGGCGTCGCCGAGTTCGGCCGCGCCGTTGGCGGCGGAGTCGGCCAGGCTGCCGGGGGTCAGGCTGCGGGCGACCTTGTTGGCCTTGTTGATGGTCCACACGGTCGCGCCCGCGCCGACGGCCATCCAGAAGATCCGACGCACGGGCTCAGCCCCGCTTCGAGAGCAGCCGGGCGAAGACGCCGCGCCGCATGTTGGCGGCCCGCACCTCGGCCTTGACCATCCGGGCGATCAGCTCGCGCTCGGTCTGCTGCGGCAGCAGCCGCTCCGGCTGCCCGGCGCGCGCTGCCGGGCCACCGCGCTGCGGACCCCGTAGCTGAAGGCCGAGAGCTTCACCAGCGGACCGCCCAGGGCGGCCGCCATGGTGGAGGACAGCGCATGCGCGTTGGCGGCGGCGTCCTGCACGTCGGCGGTGATCGAGTCCACCCGGACCAGCTGGTCGTTGGCCGCCCGCAGGGTCTCCGCGGCCTCGTCCAGCAGCGGCACCGTCCGCTCGGTGACCGCCGCGACCAGCTCGGTGGCCTGCCGCAGCGCGGCCGCGAGCCGGATCAGCACCACGGCCAGCAGGGTCACCAGTACGGCCCAGAACACGGCGACGACGAGGCCCGCGACCTCTCCACCCGACACCTTGGTGCTCCCTCGCTCGCTTCGGATCCGACCGCTTCGAACCCGGCCGGGCCAGCGCTGGGCGCGGCGCCCCCAGGCGCGGTCAGGCGCGAGAGCCGGGTGGTGGAACCCTATCGCGACCGCCCCCGCTTTCCGGACCGCGGCTGCCCGGTACGTGACCTTCGCGCCGGTCCCTCGTTGGGTCGTACGGACCGGTCCGTAGGCCCGCCGCGACCCGGCGGCGGCAGCCGCGGCAGGGCACGCACCACCGCAGGTGACCGCAGGGGCCCACACCACAGGGGACTGATGACCCACCACCGCGGCGGCAATCTGCCGTGCGCCACCACCGAGCTGGTCGGCCGGGGCGGCGAACTCGCCGAGGCGGGCCGGCTGCTCCGCGGCTGCCGGCTGGTCACCGTGGTGGGCTGCGGCGGCGTGGGCAAGAGCCGGCTGGCGCTGCGCGCGGCCGAGCTGGCCGGGCCCGGATTCGCGGACGGCGCCTGGCTGGTGGACTGCTCGCCGGTCCAGGACGCGGCGCTGCTGGGCCACGCCGTGGCCGAGGCGCTGGGGCTCGTCGACGGCACCGCGCGGGAGCCCGCCGAGGTACTGGTCGAGCATCTGGCCGGGCGCGAGCTGCTGCTGGTGCTCGACGGCTGCGAGCAACTGGCGGACGCCTGCGCCGCGCTGACCGGGCGACTGCTGGCGGCCGCCCCGGCCTGCGGGTGGTGGCCACCAGCCGGCAGCCGCTGAACGCCCCGGGCGAGCACCTGCTGCCGCTCACCCCGCTCCCGGCGGACACCCCCGACGACGACGCGGTCACCCTGTTCACCCAGCGCGCCCGGGCGATCGTCCCGGAGTTCCGGCTGACCCGGGCCAACGAAGCGGTGGTCACCGCGCTGTGCCGGCGGCTGGACGGCATCCCGCTGGCCCTGGAGCTGGCCGCCGGACGGCTGCGCGCGCTCTCGGTCGAGCAGCTCACCGAACGTCTGGACGACCGGTTCCGGCTGCTCACCGGCGGCTCCCCGGCCGCCCTGCCCCGGCACCAGACGCTGCGCACCACCATCGGCTGGAGCCACGAACTGTGCAGCCCGCAGGAACGGCTGCTGTGGGCGCGGCTGTCGGTCTTCGCCGGGAGCTTCGACCTGGACGCCGTCGAGTACGTCTGCGCCGGCCGCGGGCTGCTCCAGCCGGACGTGCTGGAGGTGCTCTCCGAGCTGGTCGCCAAGTCGGTGGTGCTGCGCGAGCACACGCCCGAGCCCGGCCGGGGCGACGGGGGCGACGGCGGCTACCGGCTGCTGGACACCGTGCGCGAGTACGGCGGGCACTGGCTGCGGGCCTCCGGCGAGGAGCGGTCCCTGCGGCGGCTGCACCGCGACTGGTACCTCGGGCTGGCCGGCTGGGGCGAGGTGGAGTGGTTCAGCCCGCGCCAGGCGCCGACCAGCGCCCGTACCCACCGCGCCCACGCCAACCTCCGCGCGGCGCTCGACTTCTGCCTGAGCGAGCCGGGCGAGGAGCAGCTGGCGCTGCATCTGGCGGCGACCCTCTGGTACTACTGGGTCGGCTGCGGCCACCTCGGCGAGGGCGGCACTGGCTGGAGCTGGCGCTGGCGGTCGCCCCCGAGCCGACCACGACCAGGGCCAAGGCGCTCTGGGTGGCCGGCTATGTGTGCACCCTCCAGGGTGATCTGATCCGTGCCCGGCCGGTGCTGGAGGAATGCCGCCGCCAGGCGGTGGACACCGGCGACGACCGGGCGCTCGCCTACGCCGTGCACCGGCAGGGCTGCGCCGCGCTGATCGGGGACGAACTGCCGCGCGCCACCGAGCTGTTCCAGGAGGCGCTGTGGCACTACCAGGAGCTGGGCGAGCTCAACAGCAATGTGCTGATGGCGATGTTCGAGCTGGGGCTGGCGCTGCTGTTCCAGGGCGAGCACGAGCAGAGTGCGCTGTGGATGGCCAGGCTGCGCGAGCAGTGCGAGCTGCACGGCGAGCAGTGGGCCTACGCCTACGGCCTGTTCGCGACGTCCTACGCGGCCTGGCTGGACGGCGACTTCGAGGCGGCCCGGGCCCGGGCCGGGAGTGCGTCCGGCTGAACCATGTGTTCCGGGACCTGGTCGGCACGGTGCTGGGGTGGAGATGCTGGCGCTGCTGGCCACCGAGCCGGGACCGGGCGGCGCCCCGGGCGACCTGGGCGAGGCCCGGCTGCTCCAGGGCGCGGCGCACAGCATCTGGAAGGCCGTGGGCATTCCGCTGTTCGGCTCCCGCAGCTTCAACGCCGCCCATGCCGAGTGCGAGCTGCGGGTGCTGTCCGGGCTGCCGGGGTCGGACGCCGCTGAATCGTTCCTCCAGGGCAGTCTGCTGGACCTCGACACCGCCGTCCGGCGGGCGCTGGACGGCCCGGAACGCACCGCGCCCCGGCCGCCGTGAGGCTGCCGGGGGCGCGTCGGCTGTGAAGCCGCTCGCGGGTCAGCGCGAGTAGTACTCGACGACGAGCTGCTCGTCGCAGATGACCGGAACCTCGCGACGCTGGGGCGCGCGGTCCAGGCGGAAGGCCAGGGCCTTCAGGTTGACCTCGAGGTACTTCGGGGTCTGGCCCTCACCCGCGTTGCCACCCTCACGGGCGACCTCGAACGGGGTCTTGGTCTTCGAGCGCTCGCGCACGGTGACCACGAAGCCGGGCTTCAGCTGGAACGAAGGCCGGTTGACCTTGCCGCCGTTGACCTCGATGTGGCCGTGCACGACCATCTGACGGGCCTGGTAGATGGTGCGGGCGATGCCCGAACGCAGCACCAGCGAGTCGAGACGGGTCTCGAGCTCGATGATCAGCGCCTCACCGGTCTTGCCCTCGACCTTGCGGGCACGGTCGAACGCGCGGGCCATCTGGGTCTCGCTGAGGTCGTACTGAGCGCGCAGGCGCTGCTTCTCGACCAGACGGACCTTGTAGTCCGAGTTCTGCTTGCGCCCACGGCCGTGCTGGCCGGGCGGGTAGGGGCGGGCCTCGAAGTACTTGACGGACTTCGGGGTCAGCGGAATGCCCAGGGCACGGGCAATCTTGACCTTGGGGCGCTTCTGGTTCGTCATGAACCAAACCATCCTTGTCTTGTGACTGGCTCACCGGTGTTGAAGGAGGTCGCCTACAGGTCCGGGGAAACCACCACGCCGGGGGCGGGGCGGTCAGCCGTTCTCCGGTACCGGGCACAAAGTGCGGCACACGACAGGCCCACCGCCGCTGAGGTGGTGGGCTGCACGCGACACCCGAGGGGTGCGCGACGCTCCTGGAGGCACCCCGTGAACGAGGGGCTCCCTGTATGACGTCCCGCTGGTGACGCCCGGCTTGCGCCGAGGCACGCGACGTCTCGCTCCAGTCAGTGTACGGGGTCCGCGGACCACCGGTGACCAGGGGGCCGCTACCGCCGGTGACCGGCGGTGGCCCCCGCCCGGCTACTCCCCCGCCAGCCGGGCAGCCACTCGGCGACATCCGCGTAGCGGGCCTCCGCCCCGCGCCGGGTCGGCTGGTAGTAGCGCTTGCCGTGCAGCGCGTCCGCGCGTACTGCTGGGCGGCGACGCCCTCCGGCAGGTCGTGCGGATAGACATAGCCCTGCGCGTGCCCGAGCTTCTTCGCGCCCGCGTAGTGGCCGTCCCGCAGATGCGCCGGCACCGGCCCGGCCAGTGCCCGTCCGCCATCGCCGCGCCGATCGCCACCGTCGCCGAGTTGGACTTGGGGGCCAGCGCCAGCGCGATCACCGTGTGCGACAGGGTCAGCGCCGCCTCCGGAAGCCGATCATGGCCACCGCCTGCGCCGCGGCGACCGCCAGCGGCAGCGCGTTCGGGTCGGCCAGGCCGATGTCCTCGCTGGCCGAGATCATCAGCCGGCGGGCGATGAAGCGCGGGTCCTCGCCCGATCATCCGGGCCAGATAGTGCAGCGCGGCATCGGCGTCGCTGCCGCGGATCGACTTGATCAGCGCGCTGGCCACGTCGTAGTGCTGGTCGCCGTCGCGGTCGTAGCGCACCGCCGCCTTGTCCACGGCCTGCTCGACATCGGCCAGCCGCACCTCCTGCGCACCCAGCGCCAGGGAGGTCCCGGCCGCGGCCTCCAGCGCGGTCAGCGCCTTGCGCGCGTCGCCCCCGGCGATCCGGACCAGATGGTCCTCCGCCTCGGACGCCAGCGACACCGCCCCGGCCAGCCCGCGCTCGTCCCCGACCGCGCGGCGCAGCAGCCCGCGCACGTCCTCGTCGGTCAGCGACTCCAGGGTCAGCAGCAGCGAACGCGACAGCAGCGGCGAGATCACCGAGAAGTAGGGGTTCTCGGTGGTCGCCGCGATCAGGGTCACCCAGCGGTTCTCCACCGCGGGCAGCAGGCTGTCCTGCTGCGCCTTGGAGAAGCGGTGGATCTCGTCGAGGAACAGCGTGGTCTCCCGGCCCGAGGCACCGACCTCGCGGCGGGCGCTCTCGATGACCGCCCGCACCTCCTTCACCCCGGCGGTGATCGCGGACAGCTCCACGAACCGCTTCTCGGTGGCCTGGCTGATCACATAGGCGAGCGTGGTCTTCCCGGTGCCGGGCGGCCCGTAGAGGATCACCGAGGAGGTCGCGGCGGGCCCGGCCGCCCCGGCGACCAGCCGGCGCAGCGGCGAGCCCTCCCCCAGCAGCCGGCGCTGCCCGGCCACCTCGTCCAGCGTGCGCGGCCGCATCCGGACCGCGAGCGGTGACCGCCCGGGCTCCCTGGCCTGGAGCTCCTCGGCGGCGGCGGTGAACAGATCGGGTTCCACTCCCCCGACATTAGCGCCCGCCACCGACAACACGCGGTCCCGCTCCCCGGGCACCGTTGACGCGCTGCTGCCCCACCCGCTTCACTGGTCACCGTATGCACACAGCCCGTCACGGAAACGATCCAAGGGGGATCATGCGCATCCGCAGGAACCTGGCTGCCGCGTTCGCCGCCACCGCGCTGCTGGCCGCCACGGCGGTCACCACCGGCGCGTCCGACGCCCAGGCATCCGTACCCGGCGCGGCGGCCAAGGCGCTCGGTGTCGAGTCCACACCGATGAACGAGTGCTCGGCCGCCTCCTACGACAACGACTCCCGGCTCGGGCCGCTGGAACTGCCGACCATCGGCCGGGTCGGCGACCAGCTCCTCGGCTACCGGCGCGCGGGCTACCTGCGCGACACCGCCGACCTGCTCGCCAAGTACTGGAGCCCGACCGCCAACAACGGCGCACCGGGCTGGGTCTACCCGCCCGAGGGCGGCTATCTGATCGGCCGCGACGGCCGCCCGATCAAGACCACCGAGACCCTGGTCCCGGGGAGCGACATCGACCGCTACGGCAGCCAGTACGGCACCTATCTGGCGCCCGAGGGCCTGCCCTACAGCGCCCGCTCGCTGCCGCCGTCCAGCCTGAACAGCGACCCGGCGGCAACCTGCAACTACCACGACTACAAGGTGGACAAGCCGTTCAGGGTGGACGCGGGCCCGATCGCGCCCTGGTTCGGCCAGCCCGGCCACGGCTGGCAGTACCAGCTGGACGCCGCCCTGCTCCCGGGCGCGCCCGCGGCGCTCAATGTGCTGTGGCTGGTCGACAACCACTACCTGAGCCCGGTCGCCTGACCCGGGGGTGAACTGCGAGGAGGGGGCGGCCACGGTGTGGTCGCCCCCTCCTCGCCCGCGTCGGCCGCGGGTCAGCCCCCCGGCTGCTCCGCCTTCGGCTTGGCGTCCACGCCGGCCTCCTTGCGCTGCTGCGCGGTGATCGGCGTGGGCGCGCCGGTCAGCGGGTCACCGCCGGTGGAGGTCTTCGGGAAGGCCATCACATCGCGAATGGTCTCGTACCCGCCGAGCAGCGCCACCAGCCGGTCCAGGCCCAGGGCGATGCCGCCGTGCGGCGGCGGGCCGAAGTCGAAGGCGTTCAGCAGGAAGCCGAACTGCGACTGCGCCTCCTCCTCGGAGAGCCCGATCGCGTCGAACGCGCGCTTCTGCACGTCCTTCTGGTGGATACGGATCGAGCCGCCGCCGATCTCGCTGCCGTTGAGCACCAGGTCGTAGGCGTTGGACAGGGCCGAGCCCGGGTCCTTGTCGAAGGTGTCCAGGCTCTCCGCGGTGGGCGCGGTGAACGGGTGGTGCACCGCGTGCCAGCCGATGTGCTCGCCCTTGTCGTTCCACAGGTGCTCGAACATCGGGAAGTCGACGACCCACAGGAACGCCCACTTGGACTCGTCGATCAGGTCGCAGCGGCGGCCGATCTCCAGCCGGGCCGCGCCAGCAGCTCCTGCGACTCGGTCTTGCGGCCGGCCGCGAAGAAGACCGCGTCGCCGGGCTCGGCGCCGGCCGCCTCGGCCAGTCCGGCCAGGTGCGCCTCGGACAGGTTCTTGGCGACCGGGCCGCGCAGCTCGCCGGTCTCGGCGTCGACCAGCACATAGGCCAGGCCGCGGGCACCGCGGGCCTTGGCCCAGTCCTGCCAGGCGTCCAGCTGCTTGCGGGGCTGCGAGGCGCCGCCGGGCATGACCACCGCGCCCACGTACGGCGCCTGGAACACCCGGAACTCGGTGCCGGTGAAGTACTCGGTGAGGTCGGTCAGCTCGTTGCCGAAGCGGACGTCGGGCTTGTCCGAGCCGTAGCGGGCCATGGCGTCGGCGTAGGTCAGCCGCGGCAGCGGCAGCTGCACCTGGTGGCCGAGCACCTCGCCCCAGATCCGGGCGACCAGCTTCTCGCCGAGCTCCAGGATGTCGGTCGAAAGGACGCCTCGACGTCCAGCTGGGTGAACTCCGGCTGCCGGTCGGCGCGGAAGTCCTCGTCCCGGAAGCAGCGGGCGATCTGGTAGTAGCGCTCCATCCCGGCCACCATCAGCAGCTGCTTGAACAGCTGCGGCGACTGCGGCAGGGCGTACCAGTGGCCCGGCTGGAGCCGGACCGGCACCAGGAAGTCGCGGGCGCCCTCGGGGTGGACCGGGAGGTACGGGGTCTCGATGTCGAGGAAGCCGTTCTCCTCCATCACCGTGCGGATGATGTGGGTGGCCCGGGAGCGCAGCCGCAGCGCCTTGGCCGGGCCCTCGCGGCGCAGGTCCAGGTAGCGGTAGCGGAGCCGGACCTCCTCGTTGACCGATCCCGGCTCGTACTCGGCGACCTGGAACGGCAGCGGCGCGGACTCGGAGAGCACGGTGAGCTCGCTGACCACGACCTCGATCGCGCCGGTCGGGATCTCGGTGTTCTCGTTGCCCTCCGGGCGCACCCGGACGTCGCCGACGACCTTGACGCACCACTCGGAGCGCAGCTCGGAGACCGCGTCCAGGTCGCGGACGACGATCTGGACGGTGCCGGAGGCGTCCCGCAGGTCGATGAAGGCGACACCGCCGTGGTCGCGGCGGCGGGCGACCCAGCCTGCGAGGGTCACGGTGGTGCCGGCGTGCTCCGGGCGGAGCGTGCCGGCTTCATGGCTGCGGATCACTTGAGCTTCTCCTTCAGGGTGGCGACGAGAGCGTCGAGGGCGACCGGGGTCTGGTCGCCGTTGGTGAGGTCCTTGAGCTGGACGAGCCCCTCGGCGAGGTCCCGTTCCCCGGCGACCAGCGCGAACCGCGCGCCGGAGCGGTCGGCGGCCTTCATCGCGGCCTTGAGGCCCTTGCCCCCGTAGGCGAAGTCGGCGCGGATCCCCTCCCGGCGCAGCCCGGTGACGGCGCCGAACAGCACCCGGCGGGCCTCCTCGCCGAGCGGGACGGCGAACACGTCGGTGGCGCCGGGCGCGGTCAGGACCACGCCCTCGGCCTCCAGCGCGAGCACCGTGCGGTCGACCCCGAGGGCCCAGCCGACGGAGGGCAGCGAGGGGCCGCCGATCATCTCGGAGAGCCCGTCGTACCGCCCGCCGCCGCCGACCGCGGACTGCGCGCCGAGGCCGTCGTGGACGAACTCGAAGGTGGTGCGGGTGTAGTAGTCCAGGCCGCGGACCAGCTTGGTGTCGTCCTCGAAGGAGACCCGGCCGCCGTGAGCAGCTCGCGGACCTGCTCGTGGTAGGCCTTGCAGTCCTCGCACAGGTAGTCGACCAGCATCGGCGCGCCGACCAGTTGCTCCTGCACCGACTCGCGCTTGTCGGTCGAGCACCCGCAGCGGGTTGAGCTCGGCCCGGCGGACGGTGTCCGCGTCGAGGTCGAGCCCGCTCAGGAAGTCCTGGAGCGCGGCGCGGTAGACCGGCCGGCACTGCTTGTCGCCGAGGCTGTTCAGCAGGATCCGGAAGTTCCGCAGGCCGAGCGAGCGGTACGCGTCGTCGGCGAGGATGATCAGTTCGGCGTCCAGCGCCGGGTCCTCGGCGCCGATGGCCTCCGCGCCGACCTGCCAGAACTGCCGGTAGCGGCCCTTCTGCGGCCGCTCGTAGCGGTACTGCGAGCCGCTGTACCAGAGCTTGACCGGGAGGTTGCCGGTGCGGTGCAGGTTGGCCTGGAGCGCGGCCCGCAGCACCGAGGCGGTGCCCTCCGGGCGCAGCGCCAGCTCCTCGCTGCCGCGCTTGGTGAGGGTGAACATCTCCTTGCTGACGATGTCGGTGGACTCACCGACGCCGCGCGAGAAGAGGTTGACGTCCTCGAACACCGGGGTCTCGATGTAGCCGTAGCCGGAGCGGCGCAGCGGCGCCGCGATGGCCTCGCGCACCGCGAGCACGGTCGCGGCGTCGGCGGGCAGGATGTCGTACGTGCCCTTGGGGGCCTGGAAGCTGCTCATCTGCTGTGTCGTCACATTCCTCGCCGCGGCGCGGCGGTGCCTTCGGCGCCCGCGCCCGCGACCTGGAGCAGGTACGGATTGGATGCGCGTTCGCGGCCGATGGTGGTCTGGGGGCCGTGTCCGGAGAGGACCACGGTCTCGTCCTGGAGCGGCAGGCACACCCGGGCCAGCGACTCCAGGAGGGCGCGGTGGTCGCCTCCGGGGAGATCGGTACGTCCTACGGAGCCGGCGAACAGCAGGTCCCCCGAGAAGAGCACCGGCGGCAGTTCCGGTGCGGCGGGGGTCCTGAAGGTCACCGACCCCCCGGTATGGCCGGGGGCGTGGTCGACGGTGAGCCGCAGACCGGCGAGCTCCAGCACGCTGCCGTCGGTGAGGATGCGCACGTCGTCGGGTTCGCCGACGCCGATCTCGCCCATCAGCTGCGCGCCGATGGAGCGGCCGAGCGCCCGTTCCGGGTCGGTCAGCATGTAGCGGTCCTCGGGGTGGATCCACGCCGGGATGCCGCGGGCGCCGCAGACCGGCATGACCGAGGCGACATGGTCGATGTGCCCGTGGGTGAGCACGACGGCGACCGGCTTGAGGCCGTGCTCGCGGACGGCTTCGTCGACCCCGGCGGCGGCCTGGTGGCCCGGGTCGACGATGACGCACTCCTCACCGGCGGCGGGGGCGACCAGGTAGCAGTTGGTGCCCCAGGCGCCTGCGGGGAAACCGGCGATGAACACGTTGGTCCTTTGCACGTCGGGGCGGTCGCGGTGGTGCGCCGAAAAGGGGGCGCGGAAGTCTCCCCGAAGCCTACCGGCGGGGCGGGGACGATCGCGAACCCGTTGTCCGCGGCGGCGCCGGCTGTGAATGTGCACGCCTGAATGCGTATCTAAAGATTTGCTCCCTACACTGAGCGCCCAACGAATGGAAAGATCCCCGCCGAACCGGCGCGGGCACCTCTGAGGGAGTGACTGACGGTGGCCACCAAAGACACGCCGAAGCCGCACAAGCCCGCGCTCTCCAAGGACAAGGAGAAGCGGCAGCGGCAGCTGGCCCAGCTGAAGTACGAGCGCCAGCTGAAGGCCCGGGCGGAGGCCGTGCGCAAGGCACGCCGCAACGCGCTGGTGATCGGCGGCGCGGTGCTGGCGGGGGCGCTGATCGCGGGCGGCGTGTGGTGGGGCACCGGTTCCGGTAAGAAGAGCGTGTCCGCGGACCAGGCCACGGCCACCCCGAGCGCCAAGCCCTCGGCTTCCGCCACGGCGCCGAAGAACAACGGCAAGCAGTGGAAGACCGCGCCGCCGATGACCATCGACACCGCGGCCAAGTACGACATCACCGTCAAGACCAACCGGGGGGTGGTCGACCTCCAGCTGAATCCGGCGGTGGCTCCGGTGACCGTGAACTCCTTCGTCTTTCTGACGGACCAGGACTACTTCAACAATGTGACCTGCCACCGGCTCACCACCTCGGGCATCTATGTGCTCCAGTGCGGCGACCCGACCGGCACCGGCAGCGGCGGCCCGGGCTACAGCTTCAAGGACGAGAACCTCAAGGCGTTCGGCACCGGCTCCACGGTGACCTACCCGGCCGGGACGGTGGCGATGGCCAACTCCGGCCCGAACACCAACGGCAGCCAGTTCTTCCTGGTCTACAAGGACAGCCCGCTGCCGCCGTCCTACACCCCGTTCGGCACCATCACCGGCGGCATGAACGTGCTGGACGCGATCGCGGCGGCCGGGTCGGACAACTCCAACCAGACCGGCGACGGCCACCCCAAGGAGAGCGTGATCATGCAGACGGTCACCGCGGCCAAGGTCTGATCCGGCCCCGGCCGGCTGCCGGCCCGTTCCCGACGGCACGCGGGACAGTTTTCGCCGTCGGGATACGGACAGCACCGGTACCCGTCGCCTATGTTGGCGTCTTGTAGGGTGCCTTGACCCCGGTGGCCAGTCTGAGCCAGGCCGGGCAACGAACTGTGGAGGGTGGCCCTCCCCAGCGGAGGGCCGCCATATGGAGGAGGCGCTGTGACCAGCGACCCGTGGGGCCGTGTCGACGACGAGGGGAACGTCTACGTGCGGACGGCCGAGGGCGAGCACGTCGTCGGCTCGTGGCAGGCAGGTTCCCCCGATGAGGCACTCGCCTACTTCACCCGGAAGTACGACGGCATCGCCGTCGAGATCGGCCTGTTGGAGCGCCGGGTGCGCACGACCGACCTGGCCGCGAAGGACGCCATGACCGCGGTGGAGCACCTGCGCGCGCAGGTCACCGAGGGCCATGCGGTGGGCGACCTGGCCGCTCTGGCACAGCGGCTGGACGCCCTGGTCGCGGAGGTGGACAGCCGCCGCGAGGAGCGCCGGGCGGCCCGCGCCAAGGCCCAGGACGAGGCCCGGGGCGCCAAGGAGGCCCTGGTCGCCGAGGCCGAGCAGCTGGCCGAGTCCACCCAGTGGCGGGAGGCCGGGGACCGGCTGCGCGCGCTGGTGGAGTCCTGGAAGGCGCTGCCGCGGCTGGACCGCAAGGCCGACGACGAGCTGTGGCACCGCTTCTCGCACGCCCGTTCCACCTTCTCCAAGCGCCGCAAGGCCCACTTCGCGACGCTGGACCAGCAGCGCGACGAGGCCAGGGTCCAGAAGGAGCGGCTGGCCAAGGAGGCCGAGTCGCTCTCCGGCTCGACCGACTGGGGCGCCACCGCGGCCCGCTACCGCGAGCTGATGACCGAGTGGAAGGCGGCCGGGCGGGCCCAGCGCGAGGCCGAGGACGAGCTGTGGGCCCGGTTCCGGGGCGCGCAGGACGTCTTCTTCCAGGCGCGTTCCTCGGTCTTCGACGAGCGGGACGCCGGCGAGCGGGAGAACCAGAAGCTCAAGGAGGCCCTGCTGGTCGAGGCCGAGGCGCTGCTGCCGATCGCGGACCTGAAGGCGGTCAAGGCGTCCTACCGCTCGATCAGCGAGCGCTGGGAGGAGATCGGCCATGTGCCGCGCGACGCCCGGCCGAAGCTGGAGGCCCGGCTGCACACGGTGGACCGGGCGATCCGGGACGCCGAGGAGGCCGAGTGGCAGCGCAGCAACCCGGAGGCGCGGGCCCGCGCACAGGGCATGACCGGGCTGCTCCAGGGGGCCGTGGACAAGCTGGAGAAGCAGATCGAGGCCGCCCGGGCCAGGAACGACTCGGGTCGCGTCGCCAAGCTGGAGGCCGAGCTGGCCGGCCGCCGCGAGCTGCTGGACCAGGCCCTGAAGGGGCTTGAGGAGTTCGGCGGCTGAGCCGCCGCCGGACGAGTGCACGCGAAGCGCCCCCACCGTCGGGTGGGGGCCCTTCACGTTGCCTGCTCCGGCCTGCTCCGGCCTGCCCCGGCCTGCGGGCCTCAGCCCGGTCGGGCCCGGCCTGCGGGCGTCAGCGCTGCCGGGCCGAGGTGACCCGGTAGACGTCGTAGACGCCCTCGACCCCGCGTACCGCCTTGAGCACGTGCCCGAGGTGCTTGGGATCGCCCATCTCGAAGGTGAACCGGCTCATGGCCACCCGGTCGCGGGAGGTCTGCACCGCCGCCGACAGGATGTTGACGTGCTGGTCCGAGAGCACCCGGGTGACGTCCGACAGCAGCCGGGAGCGGTCCAGTGCCTCCACCTGGATGGCGACCAGGAACACCGAGGACTGGGTCGGCGCCCACTCGACCTCGACCATCCGCTCCTGCTGCTGCGCCAGCGAGTCCACGTTGACGCAGTCGGCGCGGTGCACCGACACCCCGTTGCCGCGGGTGACGAAGCCGACGATGGGGTCGCCCGGGACCGGCGTGCAGCAGCGCGACAGCTTCACCCAGACGTCCGCGACGCCCTTGACCACCACGCCCGGGTCGGCCGCGTTGCGGCGGCCGCTGCGGCGGGTGCCGCCGGTGGACGGGGTCGTGGTCTCGGCGAGGTCCTCGGTGGCACCCTCCTCGCCGCCGAGGGCCTGGACCAGCTTCTGCACAATGGTCTGCGCGGAGACATGGCCCTCGCCGATCGCGGCGTAGAGCGAGGAGATGTCCGGGTAGCGCATTCTCGTGGGCCAGGGTGACCAGGGAGTCCCCGGTGAGGATCCGCTGGAGCGGCAGGCCCTGCTTGCGCATGGCCCGGGTGATGGCCTCCTTGCCCTGCTCGATGGCCTCCTCGCGGCGCTCCTTGGAGAACCAGGCGCGGATCTTGTTGCGGGCCCGCGGCGACTTGACGAAGCCGAGCCAGTCCCGGGAGGGGGCGGCGGTCGCGGCCTTGGAGGTGAAGACCTCCACCGTGTCGCCGTTGTCCAGGGTGCTCTCCAGCGGCACCAGCCGGCCGTTGACCCGGGCCCCTATCGTCCGGTGGCCGACCTCGGTGTGCACCGCGTAGGCGAAGTCCACCGGGGTGGCCCCGGCCGGGAGCGCGATCACATCACCCTTGGGGGTGAACACGAAGACCTCGTTGTTGGAGAGGTCGAAGCGCAGCGACTCCAGGAACTCGCTCGGGTCCTCGGTCTCCTTCTGCCAGTCCAGCAGCTGCCGCAGCCAGGCCATCTCGTTGACGGTCTCGGCCTTGGCGCCCTTGCCGGTGGGCGTGTCGGTGCGCACCTTGGACGCGCCCGCCACCGCCTGCTGCTTGTACTTCCAGTGCGCGGCGATGCCGTACTCGGCGCGGCGGTGCATGTCGAAGGTGCGGATCTGGAGTTCCACCGGCTTGCCGCCGGGCCCGATGACCGTCGTGTGCAGCGACTGGTACATGTTGAACTTGGGCATGGCGATGTAGTCCTTGAACCGCCCCGGCACCGGGTTCCAGCGCGCGTGGATGGTGCCCAGCGCGGCGTAGCAGTCCCGGACCGAGTCGACCAGCACCCGGATGCCCACCAGGTCGTAGATCTCCGCGAAGTCGCGGCCGCGGACGATCATCTTCTGGTAGACGCTGTAGTAGTGCTTCGGCCGGCCGGTGACCGTCGCCCGGATCCGGGCCGCCCGCAGGTCGCCCATGACCTGGTCGGTGACCGTGCTCAGGTACTCGTCGCGCTTGGGGGCGCGCTCGGCCACCAGCCGTACGATCTCGTCGTACATCTTGGGTAGAGGATCGCGAAGGCGAGGTCCTCCAGCTCCCACTTGATGGTGTTCATGCCCAGCCGGTGCGCCAGCGGGGCGTAGATCTCCAGGGTCTCCCTGGCCTTCTTCTCCTGCTTCTCGCGCTTGAGGTAGCGCATGGTGCGCATGTTGTGCAGCCGGTCGGCCAGCTTGATGACCAGGACCCTCGGGTCCTTGGCCATGGCGACCACCATCTTGCGGACCGTCTCCGCCTGCGCGGCCTCGCCGAACTTGACCTTGTCCAGCTTGGTGACGCCGTCCACCAGCATCGCCACGGTGTCGCCGAAGTCGCGGCGCAGCGTGTCCAGGCCGTACTCGGTGTCCTCGACGGTGTCGTGCAGCAGCCCCGCCATCAGCGTCGGCGCGTCCATGCCCAGCTCGGCCAGGATGGTCGCGACGGCCAGCGGATGGGTGATGTACGGGTCGCCGCTCTTGCGCTTCTGGCCCCGGTGCCAGCGCTCGGCGATCTGGTAGGCACGCTCCAGAGTGGCCAGGTCGGCCTTGGGGTCGTTGCTGCGGACTATCCGGAACAGCGGTTCGAGGACCGGGTTGAAGGCGCTGCTGCGCTGCCCGCCGAGCCGGGCCAGCCGGGCGCGGACCCGGCTGGGCGAGGCCGCACCGGGGCGTGCCACCACGGCGTGCGCGCCGGTGGTCGCGGCACCACGCACCGCCGGCGGCCGGGCCGTCGCGGACGGCACCGGCGCGGTCGCCCCGGGCGCGGACGTGCCTGGGCGCGGGCCCTGCGCCTGGTCTGGGGCGGGGGCGCCGTCCTGCGCGTGTGCGGTGGTCGGCACGACCTCTTCGGGCAAGTGCACTCCATTCGGCGCGGATCCTCGGCGCGGATCGCGGACTCCCATGGTACCGAGCTGCGGCGACGTCCGTTCGCCGGGACGCCTCGGGCGGGTCACCAGGTGTTCCGGTGACCCGCCCGAGGCGGTACGCAAGGGTGCGGCGCAGGGTGATGATCAGGTCAGACGTTGATCACAGTCTCCAGCGGGCCGCGCCGAGGTGCCCGGCCAGCCGGGCCCGCCCGCCCAGGAAGCCCAGCTCCATCAGCACGGCCACCCCCGCCAGCTCGGCCCCGGCCCGGTGCACCAGGTCCAGCGCCGCCTCCACGGTGCCGCCGGTGGCCAGGACGTCGTCCACCACCAGCACCCGCTCCCCCGGGGTGAAGGCGTCGGTCTGGACCTCCAGCACGGCCGCGCCGTACTCCAGCTCGTAGGCCTGCCGGTAGCAGGGGCCCGGGAGCTTGCCCTCCTTGCGGACCGGGACGAACCCGGCCCCGGCGGCATAGGCCACCGGTGCCGCGAGGATGAATCCGCGCGCCTCCAGACCGACCACCTTGGTCGCGCCCAGGGCCCGGGCCCGCTCCGCCAGGTGGTCGACCAGGGCCGCGAAGCCCTGGGTGTCCGCCAGCAGCGGGGCGATGTCCTTGAACACCACCCCGGGCTTGGGGTAGTCCGGGACGTCCCTGATCCGCGCGGCCAGCAGGGCCGCGAGACCCGTGCCGGCGTCGGTGGTGTCCGCGGTGTCGGTCATCCGGGCGCCCCCTAGTTCCGCTTGCCGGTGGAGCGCCGGTCACTGCGGCTGCGGTTGACCGGCTGGCGGCGGATGCCGGTTCCCGCGCCGACGGCGTCGCCGTCCTGCTCGTCCCGCAGGTCGTCCTGGTCGGCGTCCTGCTCCGGAACCCGGCCCTCGGCCACGGCCTTGGCCTCGGCGGCGCGGCGCTTGGCCACCCGCTTGGAGAGCTCCTGGTACTGCGGCTGCTTCTCCTTGAGCCAGGCGACCAGCGGCGTGGCCACGAAGATCGAGGAGTAGGCACCGGCGCTGACCGACACAGCGCCAGCGAGATGTCGTTCAGCGTCCCGCGCCCAGCATGCCGCCGCCGATGAACAGCAGCGCGGCAACCGGGAGCAGTGCCAGCACGGTGGTGTTCACCGAGCGCACCAGGGTCCCGTTCAGCGCGCGGTTGGCCGCCTCGCTGTAGGTCTCCCGGCTCTGGCTGTCCAACTTCTTGGTGGCGTCCTTGAGGCCGTCGAAGACGACCACGGTGTCGTACAGCGAGTAACCGAGGATGGTCAGGAAGCCGATCACGGTACCGAGCTGACCGTGAAGCGAGCAGCGCGTAGATGCCGACGGTGATCAGCAGGTCGTGCGTCAGCGCCGCCAGGGCGCCCACCGCGAGCCGCCACTCGAAGGCGATGGCCAGGTAGAAGGTCACCAGGATCATGAAGACGATCAGGCCCTCGAGCGCCTTCTGGCTGATCTCCTTGCCCAGCTGGCACCGATCACCGTGGTGTTGATGTCCTGCTGGTTCGCCCCCAGGGCGTCCCCGAGCGTGGTGCGGCCTTGGTGACCGACACACCGGCGCTGGAGTTGATCTGGACGGTGATCTCGTGGCCGTTGATGCCACCGGTCTCCGACTGCACCACCGTGTTGGAGCTGTCGGTGAGCGTGTCCACGGCGTTCTGCGCCTGGCTGACGGTGACCCCGGGCTTGGTGATCGTGTAGACCTCGCCGCCCTTGAACTCGATGCCGAGGTTCAGGCCGCGCGTGGTCAGGCCGATCACGGCCAGCAGCAGGATGACGCCGGAGATGGCCAGCCACAGCTTGCGCCGGCTGACGAAGTCGAAGCTGATGTCGCCGACGTAGAGGCGGTGACCAAGGTTGCCGAAGCGTGACATCGGGTCAGGCCTCCTTTGTCTCGGCGAGACGACGGCGGCCGCCACGGATGGGCGGGCGGACGCCGAGCCGCTTGGGGTCGAGTCCGGACATGGGGTGCCCGTCCGCGAAGAACTTGCGCCGGGCCAGCAGGGTGATCAGCGGCTTGGTGAACAGGAAGATCACCACGACGTCGAGCAGGGTGGTCAGCCCCAGCGTGAACGCGAAGCCCTGGACCGTGCCGACGGTGAAGAAGTACAGCACCGCGGCGGCCAGGAAGGACACGAAGTCCGACACCAGGATGGTGCGCCGGGCGCGGGGCCAGGCCCGCTGCACCGCCGGGCGCAGCGAGGAGCCCTTGCGCACCTCGTCCCGGATCCGTTCGAAGTACACGACGAAGGAGTCCGCGGTGATACCGATGGCGACGATCGCCCCGCAGACCGCGGGCAGGTTCAGGGCGAAGTGGATGGTCCCGCCGAGCAGGCTCATGATCGAGTAGGTGAGCACGCCGGACAGGGCCAGACCCGAGACCGCGACCAGGCCGAGACCCCGGTAGTAGATCAGCGAGTACAGGACGACCAGGGCGAGGCCGATGGCCCCGGCGACCAGACCGGCCTGGAGCTGGTTGCTGCCGAGCTGCGGGAGACGGTGGTGATGTCGGACTGCTTGAAGGTCAGCGGCAGCGCGCCGTAGTTGAGCACGTTGGCGAGGTCGGTGGCCTGCTGCGAGGTGAACGGCGGGGTACCGCCGTTGATCACTGCCTGGCCGCCGGTGATCGCCTGCTGGACCATCGGCGAGGACTGAACCTGACCGTCCAGCACGATGGCGAACTGGTTCTGCGGGGAGGTCTGCGAGACCAGCTTGGCAGTGGTCGAGGAGAAGGCCGAGGTGCCCTTCGAGTCGAAGTTCAGGTTCACCTCCCACTGACCGGTCGTCGAGCTGATCGCCGACTGGGCGCTGGAGACGTCCCGGCCCGACACGGCGACCGGACCCAGGGCGTACTTGATCCAGGTGCCGTCCTGCGCCGACTGGGAGCAGGCGACCGCGTCGCTGGTGTCGCTGGTCTGGTAGTCCACGCGCTGGGCGTACTGGGAGCAGTCCAGCTTGCTGAACTGGGCGGCCAGGTCGGCCGGGACCGTACCCGAGACCGCGGAACTGGCCGGGGTGGTGGCCGTCGGGGCCGGCGTGGCACCGGCCTTGGCGGTGCCGGTGGGCTTCGGGGTGGTGGACGCGGCCGCCTTGGACGTGCCGGACGGGGTGGCCGTCAGCGCCTTGGAGACGGCGTCACCCTGGGCCTTGGACGGCGAGGGGGACGGGCTGCCGGGAGCGGACGCCTTGGGCTTGGCCGCCGAGCCGCTGCCGGAGGCAGACGGGCTCGGGGTGGTCGCGGCGGGGTCCCGGAGGCGGCTTCGGCCAGGACAGGGCGGAAGTACAGCAGCGCGGTCTGGCCGATCGTGTTGATCACCTGGTTGGAGCTGACGCCCTTGGGAATGGTGACCACGATGGTGTTGCCGCCCTGGGTCTGCACGGCGGCGTCGGAGACACCCATGCCGTTGACCCGCTTGTCGAGAATCGCGACGGCCTCGTTCATACTCGTCGAGTTGACCGCCGAAGAGGGCTCTCCGTTCGGTGCCGAAGCCGTGAGCGTGACGCTGGTGCCGCCTGCGAGGTCAATGCCGAGGTGCGGCTTCGTGTACCCGGTGCCGAACATGATGGCGACCAGCGCCACCGCGATCACCAGGATCAGACTCAGCGCACGCCCCGGGTATCCGTCACGCGGACGGGATTTGGGTGATGCCACCTTCTCGATTCTCTCTGTCCATGCCGTGGGTTGGGTCGCGCCACCACCACCGGGGTCGGTGGACAGGGTGTGGCGCGGCAACGACGCAGCGGTCCTGTGGGGCCCTCCGGAGAAACGCCTCCGGCGTCTGCCGTAGGGGGCAGGCTACTTGCTGGAGGCGGCCTTGTCGCCAGCGCCGGACTCGGCCTCGACCGAGATCTCCGTGACGTCCGACTTGTCGAGCAGCACAGCCGGCTCGGCGTCGGTCACGGCCTCGTTGTCGGAGTCGGCGGCGGAGAGCTCGTCCTCGAACTCCTCGGCCTCCGCGTCCGGGTCGTCGCCGTGGACGATGCGGTTGTACTCGACGCCGTCCATCACCTGGGCGATGGCGTTCTTGGCGTAGAGGGCGTGCACGCCGGGGGCGATCTCAAGCTCGACCGCGTCCTCCACCTCCTTGACCAGCGCGTACATGCCGCCGATGGTGCGGATGCCGACGCCCGGCTCCATCTGGTTGCGCATCTGCTGGGCCTGCTGCTGCTTGTTCTTGGAAGAACGCATCATCAAGAACAGCATGCCGCCGATCAGAATGATCGGGAGGAGAGAGACGATACTCACGACTGACGAATCCTTTGCGAGGCCGTCGGGGGCACGGCCGGTCATTTCGGGGGCGGACCGCCCCGGGGAGGGCGGCGGGCGGAGTCTAAAGTCACACACCTTGGTGGAACAACGTCAAGCATGTCATCCCGGTTCCAGCGAAAGCGAGTCTCCGGGCAAGGACGGTGTGTACTCATCCCTCCGGAAGGGGCTCCTGCTGGGCGAAGGCGGTGGGACGGGGCGGGGTGAGGCCGAGATGCTCCCAGGCGGCCGCGGTGGCGATCCGGCCCCGGGGCGTGCGGGCCAGCAGTCCCTCGCGGACCAGGAAGGGTTCAGCGACCTCCTCGACCGTCTCGCTCTCCTCCCCGACCGCGACGGCCAGGGTGGACAGCCCGACCGGGCCGCCGCCGAAGAGCTTGAGCAGTGCGTGCAGTACCGCCCGGTCCAGCCGGTCGAGCCCACGCGCGTCCACCTCGTACACCGCCAGCGCTGCCTCGGCGATTTCCTTGGTTACCACTCCATCATGCCTGACCTGTGCAAAGTCCCGGACTCGGCGCAGCAGCCGGTTGGCGATCCGGGGCGTGCCGCGCGACCGGCCGGCGATCTCGGCCGCCCCGGCCGGGTCGATCCGGACGTCCAGCAGCCGTGCGGAGCGATGTATCACCTGCTCCAGCTCGGCCGGGGCGTAGAACTCCATGTGCCCGGTGAAGCCGAAGCGGTCCCGCAGTGGCGGGGGCAGCCCGGCCCTGGTGGTCGCGCCGACCAGGGTGAACGGCGGCAGCTCCAGCGGGATGGCGGTGGCCCCCGGCCCCTTGCCGACGATCACGTCGACCCGGAAGTCCTCCATGGCCATGTAGAGCATCTCCTCGGCGGGCCGGGACATCCGGTGGATCTCGTCGAGGAACAGCACCTCGCCCTCGGTCAGCGAGGACAGGATCGCGGCGAGGTCCCCGGCGTGCTGGATGGCCGGGCCCGAGGTGATCCGGATCGGGGCGTTCATCTCCGCCGCGATGATCATCGACAGGGTGGTCTTGCCGAGCCCGGGCGGGCCGCTGAGCAGGACGTGGTCGGGGGTGGCGGCGCGGTGCCGGGCGGCCTGGAGCACCAGCGACAGCTGCTCGCGGACCCGCTCCTGGCCGATGAACTCGCCCAGGTCCTTGGGGCGGAGCGCGGCCTCGACGGCCCGGTCCTCGCCGTCGGCGGCGGAGGTGACCAGCCGGTCGCCGGGGGCTTGGGGGTCGTCGTGCAGGCTCACGGGATTCCTCGGTCAGACGGTCAGACGGTCGGGTGGTCAGCCGGCCTGGCGGCCGGGCCGGTCAGCGGGTGCGGTTGCGGGTCCGCAGGGCGCTCCGCAGCAGGGCGGAGACATCGGGCTGCTCCTGCTGCTCGGCCTCGGGGGTGACCGCGGCCACTGCCTCCTCCGCCTCGCGCGGGGCGAAGCCGAGGCCGACCAGGGCCGCGTGCAGCTGCTCGGACCAGGGCGCCGGGCGGCGGCGAGGGCCCGCGGCTGGGCCGGGACGCCGCCGGTGGGCGCGCCGAGCCGGTCCTTGAGCTCGATCAGGAGTTTCTGGGCGCCCTTGGGGCCGATGCCGGGGACGGCGGTGAGGGTCTTGGCGTCGCCGCGGGCGACGGCGACCCGCAGGGTCTCCGGGCTGTGCACGGCCAGCATGGCCTGGGCGACCTTGGGGCCGATGCCGCTGGCGGTCTGCAACAGCTCGAAGGTCTGCCGCTCGTCGTCGTCGGCGAAGCCGTAGAGGGTGAGCGAGTCCTCGCGGACGACCAGCGAGGTGGCCAGCCGCGCGGGCTGGCCGATCCGCAGCTCGGCCAGGGTGGCCGGGGAGCAGTGGACCAGCATGCCGACCCCGCCCACCTCGATCACGGCGGAGCCGGGGCTGACGGCGGCCACCGGGCCGCTGACGAAAGCGATCACCTTCGGTACTCCTTCGGACGGGCGCCCCGGCTCCCGGGGCACTGCTCGCGGCACGGCCCGCGGGGCGGGTCGCGGCGACGGCGGCGGCGATCCGGCCGGCCGCCGAGCCGCGCCAGATATGGCAGATGGCCAGGGCCAGCGCGTCGGCGGCGTCGGCCGGCTTGGGCGGCGCGTCGAGCCGCAGCAGCCGGGTGACCATCGCCCCGACCTGGTCCTTGTCGGCCCGGCCGCTGCCGGTGACGGCGGCCTTGACCTCGCTCGGGGTGCAGGGTGACCGGGATGCCGCGCCGGGTGGCGCAGAGCATGGCGACCGCGCTGGCCTGCGCGGTACCCATCACGGTACGGACATTGTGCTGCGAGAACACCCGTTCCACGGCCACGAGTTCGGGCTGGTACTGGTCGAACCAGAGCTCCAGGCCGCGCTCGATCTGCAACAGCCGCAGCGGGACCTCCTCCTCGGCCGGGGTGCGCACCACACCGCAGCCGAGCATGGTCAGCGGCCGGCCCGGCGCGCCCTCGACCACGCCGACCCCGCACCTGGTCAGGCCAGGGTCCACCCCCAGTACGCGCACGCTCGTTCGCCTCCCCTCGGTACCGCATGCAGTTGTGGTGAGGCTACCGGTCGCCACCGACAATCCGGCCCCCGGACATGCCGCCGCCCGGCGGCCACCGGGCCGCCGGGCGGGACACACCTGCTCGGAGTGAGCGAAACCGCTGCTACTCGTCGGCGTCGAGCTCGGCGACGACCTCGGCCGAGAGGTCGAAGTTGGCGAAGACGTTCTGCACGTCGTCGCTGTCCTCCAGCGCGTCGATCAGCTTGAAGATCTTGCGGGCGCCCTCGGCGTCCAGCTCGACCTGCATGCTGGGGACGAAGCTGGCCTCGGCCGAGTCGTAGTCGATGTCGGCGGCCTGGAGCGCGGTGCGGACCGCGACCAGGTCGGTGGCCTCGCTGATGACCTCGAAGTTCTCGCCCATGTCGTTGACCTCCTCGGCGCCGGCCTCCAGCACGGCGTCCAGGATGGTGTCCTCGTCGAGCTTGTCGCCCTTGGCGACGACGATGACGCCCTTGCGGGTGAACATGTACGAGACCGAGCCGGGGTCGGCCATCGATCCGCCGTTGCGGGTCATCGCGACCCGGACGTCGGAGGCGGCGCGGTTGCGGTTGTCGGTGAGGCACTCGATCAGCACGGCCACGCCGTTGGGGCCGTAGCCCTCGTACATGATCGTGCTGTAGTCGGCGCCGCCGGCCTCGGCACCGGAACCGCGCTTGACCGCGCGGTTGATGTTGTCGATCGGCACCGAGTTCTTCTTGGCCTTCTGGATGGCGTCGAAGAGCGTCGGGTTGCCGCTCGGGTCGCCGCCGCCGATACGGGCCGCCACCTCGATGTTCTTAATCATCTTTGCGAAAAGCTTGCCGCGCTTCGCGTCGATGGCGGCCTTCTTGTGCTTGGTGGTAGCCCATTTTGAGTGGCCGGACATCGAATGACTCCTTCACGCAATACCAACGAAAATGGAACAGGGAGATCCTACCGGTGCCGGTGGTGCACGGCGGTCAGCCCTGGGGGCGACCGGCCGCGCGGACCATCTCGACGAAGTAGGAGTGCACCCGGTGGTCCCCGCTCAGCTCCGGGTGGAACGAGGTGGCCAGCAGGTTCCGCTGACGGACCGCCACGATCCGCCCGCCGCCGTCGTCGCGTCCAGGTCGGCCAGCACCTCGACGCCCGCACCGACGGACTCGACCCGGGGGGCGCGGATGAACACGCCGTGCACGGGGCCGCCCGGCAGGCCGCGGAAGTCGATCGGCTGCTCGAAGGAGTCGTTCTGGCGGCCGAAGGCGTTCCGGCGCACCGTCATGTCTATGCCGCCGACGGTCTGCTGGTCGTCGCGGCCGTCCAGGATCTTGTCGGCGAGCATGATCATGCCCGCGCAGGAGCCGTACACCGGCATGCCCTCGGCGACCCGGGCCCGCAGCGGCTCCATCAGGCCGAAGATCAGCGCCAGCTTGGACATGGTGGTGGACTCGCCGCCGGGGATGACCAGCCCGTCGACCTCCGCCAGCTCCTCGGGCCGGCGCACCGGGCGAGCCACCGCGTCGGCCTCGACCAGGGCGAAGGCATGCTCGCGCACATCGCCCTGGAGGGCGAGGACACCGACGACAGGATTGCTGAGGGACACCGGGCAGACCTCTTCACTGCTGGACCGGACCGGGCAGGACCGGGCGGGGTTGGACGGGTTGGACTGGGCTGGACTGGGCTGGGGAGCACCTGAGGTGGGGAGCCCGGGACTGTCCGGGCTCCCCACCTCGTGTGCGCTGCCGCGGACTACCAGCCGCGGTTGGCGTAGCGCTCGGACTCGGGCAGGGTGTCGCAGTTGATGCCGACCATGGCCTCGCCCAGACCGCGGGAGACATCCGCGATGACCTTGGGGTCGTCGAAGAAGGTGGTGGCCTTGACGATGGCCTCGGCCCGCTTCGCCGGGTCGCCCGACTTGAAGATGCCGGAGCCGACGAACACGCCCTCGGCGCCGAGCTGCATCATCAGCGCGGCGTCGGGCCGGGGTGGCCACACCACCGGCGGAGAACAGCACCACCGGCAGCTTGCCGAGCTCGGCGACCTCCTTGACCAGCTCGTAGGGCGCGCGCAGCTCCTTGGCGGCGGCGTAGAGCTCGTTGTTGTCCAGCGCGCGCAGCCGGCCGATGTCGCCGCGGATCTGGCGCATGTGGCGGACGGCCTCGACGACGTTGCCGGTGCCGGCCTCGCCCTTGGAGCGGATCATGGCCGCGCCCTCGGCGATGCGGCGCAGCGCCTCGCCCAGGTTGGTGGCGCCGCAGACGAAGGGGGTGGTGAACGCCCACTTGTCGCTGTGGTTGACCTCGTCGGCCGGGGTGAGCACCTCGGACTCGTCGATGTAGTCGACGCCGAGGGACTGGAGGATCTGTGCCTCCACGATGTGGCCGATGCGGGACTTGGCCATGACCGGAATGGAGACCGCGTTGATGATGCCGTCGATCATGTCCGGGTCGGACATGCGAGCGACGCCGCCGTCCTTACGGATGTCGGCCGGGACCCGCTCCAGGGCCATAACGGCCACGGCACCGGCGTCCTCGGCGATCTTCGCCTGCTCGGCGTTGACGACGTCCATGATCACGCCGCCCTTGAGCTGCTCGGCCATGCCTCGCTTCACGCGGGCGGTGCCGACGGCGGGCTGGTCGGACGCAGGGGTGTTGGTGGACACGAATGACCTCACTGAAGACACGGACAGTGCAGTGGTAAGACAAGCCAATGGTAGGCCCGCTACGACCCTAACCGACGCTCCAGGAAGTCCAGCGGCTGGCCAGCCACCCTGCCACTACGGAGTGCCGGACGTCACGGAGCCGGACGATACGGAACAACCGGGCAGACGGGTCGCGGGCGGGTCACAGTGCGGTGGGCGGCAGGTCGTCCATCTCGAACGCCTGCGGGAACGGCGCGTGACCGGCGAGTCGGCACAGCCGGACGATCCGGTGCCGGCGCACCGCGCGGGCCGCGCGCACCGAGTCGTTGTGGAACCGCCGCGCCATCGGCACCCGCCGGGTGGCCGCCCGCAGGTCCGCCAGCGACTCCTCCCCGCCCGGCAGCGCGTTCAGCTCGGCCACCTGCTCCGGCTGGTCGAAGAGCGCCCGCAGCGCCTGGCTCAGCTCGCTCTCGGCGACCTCGCGCGCCTCCTCGTCGACGGTGCGGGCGGCGTGCGCCGCCTGGTGGAGCAGGATCGAGGAAGCCGGGTCGAGCAGCGTCGAGGTCGCCAGCTCCTGCGCGGCCGAGGAGCGCCGCAGCAGCTGCGCGTCCAGCGCGGCCCGGGCCGCGTCGATCCGCGCGTGCAGCCGGTCCAGCCGGCCGGCCGTCCAGCTGAGGTACCAGACGACAAGGACAACCGCGACCGCGACCCAGATCCAGATGCTCACGGACAGTCACCCTAGCGGGCAACCGGCCGCCCGCGCCGGGCCGCGGGTCGCGTCACGGCCCCAGGGCCGACCGCACACCCCGTGGGCCCGGCCGGGCCCACGGGGAGAAAATGCCACCGACGGCTCCCGTCGACCGCCCGGAATCAGCGACCGGAGCTGATGTATCCGCAGACGAGGAAATTCCGCTTGCTTCCGGTCGCACTCGTCCGCCGGAGAATACCGGCGCCGTCGGCCGGGGCTGTTTCCTTCCACCGGGAGCCGCATCTCCGAATTCCGGTTCCCCAGGTGGATCCCCGGCGCGCGGCCGACCAGCCGCTGCCGCTCCATGTGCCCGGCCTCGCAGGTCAATCGCAGGATCTCCGCCCCGCCACCGTGCTCACGCCGGCAACCGCCGGGCAGGTGCTGCCACTCCCCGGCGGTCGGGAACACCTGCCACAGGCGTTCCCGCATTCAGGACGGGTGCATTCCGGCCGGAGCCGCTCAATTCCCCGGGAGGATACGGCCGAATGGACTCGTACGTCGACAAACCAAAGCCGGGAATTCGGCCGTCCGCTCCTCCGGGCGACCGTGCGGACCTCAGTCCCGGGCCAGGCCGAGCCGGGTACGCCAGCCGGCGGTCGTCCTCGGCCACCGCGGCCGCCCCCGCCGCCACGGTCTCGTACACCGACAGCACGTCCGCGCCCACCGTCTCCCAGTCGAAGCGCCGCACGTGCCGGGTCTCCGCCTCGCGCAGCGCCTCGCGCCGGGCCGGGTCGCCCAGCAGCCGCAGCGCCGACCGGGCCAGCGCGGCGGCGTCCTCGACCGGGAACAGCTCCCCCGCCGCGCCGCCGTCCAGCACCTGCCGGAACGCGTCCAGGTCACTGGCCAGCACCGGCGCCCCGCCGACATCGCCTCGACCAGGATGATGCCGAAGCTCTCGCCGCCGGTGTTGGGCGCGACATACAGGTCCACGCTGCGCAGCAGCTCGGCCTTCTCCTGGTCGTCCACCATGCCGAGGAACTCGATCCGGTCCCGGATCTGCCTGGGCAGGCCCTTGACGCCTCCTCCTCGTCGCCCCGCCCGGCCACCAGCAGCCGCACGCCGGGCGTTCGGCGAGGATCAGCGGAAGCGCCTCCAGCAGCGTCGGCAGGCCCTTGCGCGGCTCGTTGATCCGGCGACAAAGCCGATGGTGTCCCCGCTCCACTGCGGGCGCGGCTCGGCCCGGGCGAAGAAGCCGACGTCCACGCCGTTGGGGATGACCACCGCGTCGCCGCCGAAGTGCTCGACCAGGGTGCGCCGGGCGTACTCGCTGACCGCGATCCGGGCGCTGATCTTCTCCAGCGCGGGCTGCAGCAGCGGCTCCGCCGCGATCATCGCCCTGGACCTCGGGTTGGAGTGTGGAAGGTCGCCACGATCGGACCGGTCGCCGCCCAGCAGGCCAGCAGCGACAGGCTCGGGGTGACCGGCTCGTGGATGTGCAGCACCTCGAACCCGCCCTCGCGCAGCCAGCGGCGCACCCGGGAGGCGGACAGGAAGCCGAAGTTCAGCCGGGCCACCGACCCGTTGTAGGCACCGGCACGGCCCGGCCGGCCGGGACCACATAGGACGGCACCGGGGTGTCGTCCTCGGCCGGCGCCAGCACCGACACTCTGGTGGCCCAGCGCGATCAGGTGCTCGGCCAGGTCGCGGACATGGAACTGGACCCCGCCGGGGACGTCCCAGGCGTACGGGCAGACGATGCCGATCCTCACCGGGCCGCCTCCGTCCCGGGCTCCGGCGCCGCCGGCTCGCCGGCCTGCGGCCGCCGCTCCAGATCGGCCAGCCAGAACCGCTGGAGCATGTGCCAGTCCTGCGGGTGCTCGCGCACGCCCTCGGCCCAGACCGCGGCCATCGCCTGGGTCATCGCCGCGATCCGCTGCCGCTTGTCCCCCGACTCCGGCTGCGGGATCGCTCGTGCACCCGGCCCTTCATCACCGGCGTGCCGTCGTACCAGAGGGTCACCGGCAGCAGCGCGGCGCCGGTCTGCACCGCCAGCGCGGCCGGTCCGGCCGGCATCCGGGTGGCCGACCCCAGGAACTCCACCTCGACCCCCGAGGCCGACAGGTCCCGGTCGCCGACCAGGCACACCAGGCCGCCCGCGCGCAGCCGCTGGGCCAGCGTGCCCAGGGTGTTGCCGCCGCCGGTCAGCGGCAGCACCTCCATGCCCAGGCCCTCGCGGTAGGCCACGAAGCGGTCGAACAGCCGCTCCGGCTTCAGCCGCTCGGCGACCGTGGTGAACGGCACCCGGGTCACCACCACCCAGGCCCCGGCCAGGTCCCAGTTGCCCATGTGCGGCAGCGCCAGGATCACCCCGCGCCCCTGCGCCAGCGCCTCGTCCAGCAGCCGCACCTGCTCCGGCTCGAACGCGGCGGCGATCCGCCCCTGGCCCCAGGTGGACATCCGGAACGACTCGCACCAGTAGCGCATGTAACTGCGCATCCCGGCACGGGTCAGCTCGGCCAGCTCGGCGCCGGTGGCCTCCGGCCTGACCCGGCGCAGATTGGACTCCAGCCGCAGCACGCTCTTGCCGCGCCGCCGCCAGACGAAGTCCGCGATGCCGTCGAACAGCCGGACCGCCACCGGCTCCGGCAGCCGCTTCACCAGCGCCCACCCGGCCGCGTACGCGGTGTCGCCGAGTCGCTCCTTGAGCTGACCGCCCGCCGTCACCTGGCCGCCTCCTCTGCCGCGGCCTGGGCCGCCTCCCGCCGCACGGTCAGGATCCGCTGCATCACGGTGATCAGGCTTCCGACCGCGATCAGCCACAGCGCGACCGGCAGCAGCCATTCGATGTACGGCACGCCGAAGCCGTGCAGCCCGGCCAGACCGGCCGCGACCAGGGTCACCACCAGCCGCTCCGCGCGCTCCACCAGACCGGAGACCTCGCACTTGAGCCCGAGGCTCTCGGCCCGGGCCTTGGTGTACGAGACCACCTGCCCGCAGGCCAGGCAGAAGATCGCCACCGCACACAGCAGGTCGTTGTCCCCCCGGCCCGCGTACCACATCGCGATGCCGCCGAACACCGCCGAGTCGGCGACCCGGTCCAGGGTCGAATCCAGAAAGGCCCCCCAGACGCTGGAGCTGCCCGCCTGGCGGGCCATATTGCCGTCCACCAGGTCGGAGAAGACAAAGGCGGTGATCACGATGGTGCCCCAGAAGAAACTACCCTGGGGAAGAAGACCAGGGCTCCGGCGACCACGCCGGCCGTTCCGACCAGGGTGACCACATCCGGGCTGATCCCGGCGCGCAGCAGCAACGCCGCGAAAGGGGTGAGGACCCGCGTGAAAAAGGCCCGCGCGTATTTGTTGAGCATGGGATTTGCCGACCGCTCCGAATCTGGCTCCACTGACGGCCTGGCGTCGGCCGGGACTGCGCGCCGAAGGACGCCCGGCAATCGTATCGGTGCGCCGGGGCACGCCCTGGCGCGGGCACGCCCGCAGAGCGCCGGTGCCGGGGTTATGGACCTGTGGACTACGCGGTGCCAAGCTCACCATCACCGCGGGTATCGCCGCAACCACCCTGCGCGGTCACCCGTGGCGTCAGTTGCACGCGCTCGCGGGACTCGCGGGAGGAGAAGGCGATGGGCGACAGGACGACAGGGCATTCCGGCGCCGCCGGCAGGGAACCGGAGGCCGGGGCGCCGACACGGCCCGAACAGATACGCAATGTGGTCCTGGTGGGCCACAGCGGGGCGGGGAAGACCACCCTGGCCGAATCGCTGGCGCTGGCCGCCGGAACGGTCGGCCGGGCCGGACGGGTGCAGGACGGCAGCACCCTCAGCGACTACGACGACATCGAGCACCGCCAGCAGCGTTCGGTCCAGCTCTCGCTGATCCCGCTGCTGCACGCCGGGATCAAGGTCAACCTGCTGGACACCCCCGGCTACGCCGACTTCACCGGCGAACTGCGGGCCGGGCTGCGGGCCGCCGACGCCGCCCTGTTCGTGATCTCCGCGACCGAGCCCATCGACGCCCCCACCCGGGACCTGTGGGCCCAGTGCGACGCCCTGTCGCTGCCCCGGGCCCTGGTGGTGACCAGGCTCGACGCGCCGCAGGCCCGCTTCGCCGCCACTGTCGAGCAGTGCCGCGAGGCCTTCGGCGGCGGCGACCCGGACTCGGTGCTGCCACTGCACCTGCCACAGCCGGACGGGACCCTGCTCGCCCTGCTCGACACCGGTACCGAACCGCTGACCGATCCGGAGACCGAGGCCGCCCGGGACCGGCTGATCGGCGCCGTCGCCGCCGAGAGCGAGGACGAGGAACTCCAGGACCGCTACCTCTCCGGTACGCCGCTCGACCCCAAATCGCTGCTGCAGGGCCTGGAACGGGCCATCGCCCGGGGCGCCTTCCACCCGGTGCTGGCCACCGCCGCCGCCGACCACGCCACCGCCGGTCACTCCACCCCCGGCCTCGGCGCGGCCGAACTGCTGGAACTGCTCACCACCGCGTTCCCCTCCCCCGCCGACCGCCCGCTGCCCGCCGTCACCGGCCCCGACGGCGCCGACCGGGTGCCCCTGGCCTGCGACCCCGAGGGCCCGCTGGCCGCCGAGGTCGTCAAGACCAGCAGCGACCCGTATGTGGGCCGGCTCAGCCTGGTCCGGGTCTTCTCCGGCACCCTGCGCCCGGACATCGCGGTCCATGTCTCCGGACACGGCCGCGAGGACCACGGCCACCAGGATCACGACCTGGACGAACGCGTCGGCGCGCTCAGCAGCCCGAGCGGCCGCACCCTGCACTCCGCCGCGCAGGCCGTCGCCGGGGACATCGTCAGCGTCGCCAAGCTCACCCGGGCCGAGACCGGCGACACCCTCTCCGACCCCGGCAAACCGCTGCTGGTCACCGCCTGGGAACTGCCCGACCCGCTGCTGCCGGTCGCCGTCGAGGCCCGGAGCAAGGCCGACGAGGACAAGCTCTCCCAGGGCCTGGCCCGGCTGGTGGCCGAGGACCCGACGCTGCGCCTCGAACAGAACCCGGACACCCGGCAGCTGGTGCTGTGGTGCCTCGGCGAGGCCCACGCCGACGTGCTGCTGGAGCGGCTGCGCACCCGCTACGGCGTCAGCGTCGACCAGGTGCCGTACACCGTGCCGCTGCGGGAGACCTTCGGCTCGACCGGGCACGGCCGCGGCCGGCATGTCAAACAGTCCGGCGGGCACGGGCAGTTCGCCATCTGCGAGATCGAGGTCGAACCACTGCCGGTGGGCAGCGGCTTCGAGTTCGTGGACCGGATCGTCGGCGGCGCGGTGCCCCGGCAGTTCATCCCCTCGGTGGAGAAGGGCGTGCGGGCCCAGCTGGCCCGGGGCGTGGGCGCCGGCTTCCCGTGGTGGACGTGCGGGTCAGCCTGGTCGACGGCAAGGCGCACTCGGTGGACTCCTCCGACGCGGCCTTCCAGACCGCGGGCGCGCTTGCCCTGCGGGAGGCCGCGGCCGGGGTGGTGCAACTGCTGGAGCCGGTCTCCGAGGTCTCGGTGCTGGTGCCCGACGAGTATGTCGGCGGCGTGCTGGGCGACCTGTCCGGGCGCCGCGGGCGGGTACTGGGCACCGAGCCGGTGGGGAACAGCGGCCGGACCCTGGTGCGGGCCGAGGTGCCGGAGTGGGAGATCATCCGCTACGCGGTGGACCTGCGCTCGCTGTCGCACGGCGCGGGCAGCTTCACCCGCTGCTATGTCCGGCACGAGCCGATGCCGGAGTCGGTGGCCGCACACCTGGTGCGCTGACGGCGCGCTGCCGGGCGGCCCCACCGGCGTCCCGGGCCCTCCGCGCGCGTCCCGGGCCGTCCCAGGGACGTTCGGCTCCAGGGACGGCCCGGGCGGCCCGGGGGCGGCCCGGGGGCGGCTCAGGTACGGCTCAGGTGCGGGCTGACGGGGGCAGGGCGCAGGCCGGGGTGCCGCCGGGCAGCCGCTGCCGGTTGGCCGCGACCAGCCGGTACACCCCGGCGGCGGCCTGGCGGAACGGCGGCAGGGTCATCAGCCCGCCCAGCGCGCTCCACAGCGGGCGGCGGGTCCGCAGCAGCAGCCGCGCCACCGCCTGCGCGCCCCCGTACACCCGCCGGTCCGGCGTGATCCACAACACCTCGTGTTCCGCCCGCCGCTCGGTGACCTGGCCGCCGGTGAACCCGGCCAGCGCGGTGAGGTCGGCGAACTGGAATGGCACCGTCTCCCAGCGGGCAGCATCGAACCAGCGCTCGGCGTACCGCACCGAGGAGCTGCAGAAGGCGCAGTCGCCGTCGTAGAGCAGGACAGGATTCGGAGTACTGGTCTCGGCCATATTCCGATCATCGCAGAGCCTGCAAGGCTGTTACCGCGCGCAATGCCCTGACGCGGGCTGATCGGCGGCGATACGCTGACCGCTCCGGCTTCATGACATCGTCTCAGCGGATGGTCATCGCGGCGGGGCGGTTCGGCAGAGCGCAGCCATCGGGAGGACCTGCGGTGACGATGACCTTCGACTTCAGTCCTGGAGCACAGATCCCGCGCACCGACGCGGCGCCGCACACCGCGGTGACCGCCGCACTCTCCTCGGCGGCCTACCCGCAACGGCTCCTTCGAGCCGCTGACCGGCCTGAACGAGGCCACCAACCACAAGCCCGGCCGCTACAAGCTGTTCGCGCCGGACTTCGGCGAGGCGTTCTGCCAGGCGGTGCTGGCCCGCACCCTCGGCGCCGGACGCAAGCCGCTGGTCCGCTCCTTCGGCATAGACCCGCGGATCGTGGTCGAGCACTGCCTGGAGGCCGAGGAGCTGCGGCACCAGCGGGACAAGCGGCTGACCGCGGTCTCCGTGATCTTCGGCCTGCTGTTCCTGCCGGGCACCCTGGTCTGGCTGGCCGCGTTCGAGTTCCGCCCCGCAACGACACCGGCAAGCAGTCCTGGCTCGGCACGGTGGCGCTGGCGGCCGCCGCGGCGATCGCGGTGCTGCTCGCCTGGCATCCCTACCTCACCGGCTTCGGCGGCATCTACGTGCGGGCGGTGATGCTGGCCCCGCTGGTCGGCTGGCTGATCGCCCAGCGCATCTGCCTGCGCAGCACGGTCCAGCTGCGGGAGCGCTGGGCGGCGCTGATCGACGGCGGCGCGGCCGGCCCGATGGTGCCGGGCGCGGTGCCCATCGGCCCCGAGGACACCAAGGCCGAGCTGCTGCGCAAGAGCCTCAGCGCGCTGGTGGCCGAGCAGGAGACCAACTACCTGCACTACGCCGGCGCCAAGGGGATCCTCGGTCTGGGCGCGCGCTGGGTTCCTGGCAGATGGCCGAGCAGCTGGACCCGCGTGAGGGCATCGCCGAGATCCGGCCGTTCCACCCCTGGGACGTGATCCGGAAGATCGAGGAGCGGCTCAACCGGATGACCCGCAGCTCGGTCGCCACCGGCGGGATCCCCGCGGTCAAGGTCGAGAACTGGGTCGTCCAGGCCATCGGCGAGGGCGCCGACGAGATCGGCCGCCCCAGCGGCCCGGAGATGGACGGCTCCCGGATGCGCCCCTCGGCCATCACCGACATCGCCAACCGGCAGCAGTTCGGCCGCGGCCCGCGGCACTACCTGGGCGCGCAGTTCGTGCTCTGGGACGGCCACTTGGTGGTGACCCTGCTGATCACCGTGACCGTGCTGCACGACACCCTGCGGATCGAGGTCACCGGTCACGCCCTGGGCCCGCTGCCGGGCGCGTTCACCGGCAAGCCCAAGGCGCCGACCAAGTCCGTGCCCAAGACCGGCAAGTTCTGGGAGGAGACCACCCGCAGCCTGCCGGTCGTGACCAACCAGGAGGTGGTGCGGCTCGCCGTGCGCGCTCCCTTCACCTGGAACCAGTCGCTGCTGAACTGGCTCGGCGGCTCACTCAAGCTCCCCGAGCCGTTCGGACTGCGCTCGGCCTGGGTCGACAAGCCCTGGAAGCACCGCTTCATGGCGGACGACGCGCTGCGCGTGGCCACACCGGTGCTGCGCGCGGTCCACGCCGCGACCATGGATGTGCTGGAGGACCACGACGTGAGCACCGAACGCTTCAAGAACCGCTCGATGATGCTGGGCGCCGAGGTCCAGGGCACCCGGCCGTCCCGGGTCGACGAGTACGACGCGGGCTGAACAACAGACCGGCCGACGCCCGGGGGTCCGGGCGCCGGCCGGTCGCCGGTTCGGTCGCGAGCTCCGACCGGGAGCTCCGGTCGGAAGCTCCGGTCAGAAGCTCCGGGCGCGGCTAGTCGGTCGGCCAGAGGTCCGCGAGCATCTTCCGGGTGTCGGCCAGCAGTTGCGGCAGCACCCGGGTCGCCCCGATCACCGGCATGAAGTTGGTGTCGCCACCCCAGCGGGGCACCACATGCTGGTGCAGGTGCGCCGCGATCCCGGCCCCGGCCGAGGCGCCCTGGTTCATCCCGATGTTGAAGCCGTGCGCGCCGGAGGCGGCCGCAGCGCGGTCATCGCCTGCTTGGTCAGGGCCGCCACATCGGCGGTCTCCTCCGGCGTCAGCTCGGTGTAGTCCGCCACATGCCGGTACGGGACGGCCATCAGGTGGCCGGAGTTGTACGGGTAGAGGTTCAGCACCGCGTAGGCATGCCCCAGCCGGTGCAGGATCAGGCCGTCCTCGTCGGACATCGCCGGGATCGCACAGAACGGGCAGCCGTCACCGGCCGCCGGCCCGGTCGGCTTGTTCTCACCCTTGATGTAAGCCATCCGGTGAGGAGTCCACAGGCGGCCGAATGCGTCCGGCCCGCCCACTCCGCTCTGCTGCTCCGGCTCCGTCGTCATGTGGATCAGCATAGGCGCTGGGCCGGAAACGCCGTAGGGCGGACTCACGGATGAGCCCGCCCCACAACGACACCCCCGCTCAGGCGGGTCGACCGGTCAGACCTGGATCCGGCGCTCCACCGCGTCGAAGATCTCGGCCAGCGCCTCGGCCCGCGGGATCCCGTTCTTCTGCAGGCCGTTGCGGTAGCGGAAGGAGACCGTGCCCGCGGCCATGTCGTCGTCGCCGACGATGACCATGAACGGGGCCTTCAGCTTCTGGTGGGTGCGGATCTCTTCTGCATCCGGTCGTTGGAGGAGTCGACCTCCACCCGCAGGCCCTTGGCCCTGGCCTCGGCGGCGAACTCCCGCAGGTACTCGACGTGGTCGTCGCCGATCGGGATGCCGACCGCCTGGACCGGGCGAGCCACGGCGGCATGGCGCCGGCGTAGTGCTCGAGGAGCACCGCGAAGAAGCGCTCGATCGAGCCGAACAGCGCCCGGTGGATCATCACCGGCCGCTGCCGCGAGCCGTCCGCCGCGGTGTACTCCAGGTCGAACCGCTCGGGCAGGTTGAAGTCGAGCTGGATGGTGGACATCTGCCAGGTGCGGCCGATCGCGTCCGGGCCTGGACCGAGATCTTGGGGCCGTAGAAGGCCGCGCCGCCCGGGTCGGGGTCAGCGGCAGGCCCTGCTTCTCGGCGACCTCGCGCAGGGTCTCGGTCGCCTCCTCCCACACGTCGTCGCTGCCGACGAACTTGGTCTCGTCCTTGGTGGAGAGCTCCAGGTAGAAGTCGTTCAGCCCGTAGTCGCGCAGCAGGTCCAGCACGAAGGTCAGGGTGCGGTCCAGCTCCTCCGCCATCTGCTCGCGGGTGCAGTAGATGTGGGCGTCGTCCTGGGTGAAGCCGCGGGCCCGGGTCAGGCCGTGCACCACGCCGGACTTCTCGTAGCGGTAGACCGTGCCGAACTCGAACAGCCGCAGCGGCAGCTCGCGGTAGCTGCGCCCGCGCGCGTCGAAGATCAGGTTGTGCATCGGGCAGTTCATCGGCTTGAGGTAGTAGTCCACCCCTCGTCCAGCTGCATGGGCGGGTACATGCCGTCGGCGTACCAGTCCAGGTGGCCCGACTTCTCGAAGAGCGTGCCCTTGGTGGCGTGCGGGGTGTAGACGAACTCGTAGTTCTCCTGCTCGTGCCGACGGCGCGAGTAGTCCTCCATCGCCCGGCGGATGATGCCGCCGCGCGGGTGGAAGACGGCCAGGCCGGAGCCGATCTCGTCGGGGATGGAGAACAGGTCGAGCTCGGCGCCGAGCTTGCGGTGGTCGCGCTTGGCGGCCTCCTCCAGGAAGTCCAGGTGCGCCTTGAGGTCGTCCTTGGTGGCCCAGGCGGTGCCGTAGATCCGCTGGAGCATCGGGTTCTTCTCGCTGCCGCGCCAGTAGGCCGCGGCGTTGCGCATCAGCTTGAACGCCGGGATCCGGGTGCTGGGCAGGTGCGGGCCGCGGCACAGGTCGCGCCAGCAGAGCTCGCCGCTCTTGGGGTCGAGGTTGTCGTAGATGGTCAGCTCGGCGCCGCCGACCTCGACGTCCGCGCCGTCGTCGCTGGAGGCGCCGCCCTTGAGGCCGATCAGCTCCAGCTTGTAGGGCTCCTGCGCCAGTTCCTCGCGGGCCGCCTCGTCGGTGACCACCCGGCGGGAGAACCGCTGCCCGCGCTTGATGATCTCGGTCATCTTCTTCTCGATGGCCTTGAGGTCCTCGGGCGTGAACGGCCTGGCGACGTCGAAGTCGTAGTAGAAGCCGTCCTTGATCGGCGGGCCGATGCCCAGCTTGGCCTCGGGGAAGATCTCCTGCACGGCCTGGGCCATGACATGCGCGGTGGAGTGGCGCAGGATCGACAGGCCGTCGGCGCTGTCGACGGCGACCGGCTCCACCACGTCGCCGTCGGCGAGCACATGGGCCAGGTCGCGCAGTTCGCCGCCGACCCGGGCGGCGATCACGGCGCGGTCGCCGGGGAAGAGCTCGGCGGCCGTCGTGCCCGTGGTCACCACGCGCTCTTCCCGATCGGGCTCGCGACTGATGATCACACGGACGTCCGACACCGGACTCTCCTGTCACTCGGTATACACGGATGAGCAGCGCAGGCTGCGAGCACGATGGTACCGAGAGCCGGGCCGGGGTCGTGCACCGTGCCCGTCGGCGGCGTGGACCGGCGCCGGGTGACGCGCCCCGGCGCCGTCCCGGTTCAGTGCTCGTCCGGGTCCTGGACCCGCAGGAGCTTGAGCATCCGCTCCCGTTCGTCGGCGTCGAGCTCGACCGGGAGCAGCCCGGCGGCCCCGCTGATCCGGCGGAAGCCGCCCTTGCGCTCCAGCCTTCCGCGCAGCCGTACCGGCACCCCGGCCAGGTGCGCCTCGACCGCGCGGCGGTAGTCGTCCTCCTCCAGCCTGACCCTGACCTCGTCCACCTCGGCCCCGGAGAGCACCCGCAGCCGGACCGTGCCGCTGCCGCCGCCGGGCTGCTGCCGCTTGAGCCGTACCACCGCGCCGGTCACCTCGACGTCGAGCGCGGGCTCGATCCGTTCCAGCCGCGCCGCGGCCTCCTCCAGCGCGGGCAGGTCGCCGGGAGTGAACTCCAGCTGCCGGCGGTCGCCGAAACCGTGCGGCACGCCGACGGCCGGGGACCAGGCCAGGGTGATGCTGGCGCCCTCGCTGCCGCGCACCAGCCGTACCACCGAGCCGACCAGCTCCTGGCTGATCCCGAGCAGCACGCCGTCGTCGAAGGCGTCCGCCCGGCCGGTGGCCCGCTGGAAGTCCACCGCGTCCCGCATCGCCTCCAGTGCCCGGACCAGCGTCTTCGCGGCGGGTCTGGCGTCCGGCGCGGGCGTGTAGGCGGTGAGCAGACCGGCTCCGGTGCCCGGGGCGACCACCAGCACCCGCTCCAGGAACTCGGCCGCGTAGGAGTCGAGCCGGGCGCCGAAGTAGGCGGCGTGCAGCCGCCCGGCCTTGGCCGCGGCGACCAGCATCGCGGTGGCGGCGGCGCGCAGGTCCTGTTCGGCAGCCCAGGGCACGGCCCCGCCGACGCCGGGGGTGTCCCGGCGCCAGTGGATCTCGTCGCCGGGGACCAGCAGCGCGGCCAGGATGGCCTGGGCGGAGGGGACGGCCGAGCGCGACAGCGCCCCCACGGCCTCCTCCAGCAGGTCGGCGCTGTCCTCGTAGCCGCGGTCGGCCGGGACAAGCAGGCTGGTGTCGGGTTCCCGGTCGTCCGGCGGGGTCCAGCGGCTGTAGCGGCCCTCGCTTCGGCTCCGGCGGCACCAGCCGGTGCCGGGCGAGCAGGCTGACCAGCACGTCCGGGTCGACCTGCGCCGGATCGGGCAGGGGGGCCTCGTCGGGGGTGCCGGCCGGGCGCGACGCGTCCGCTCGTCCGGGCGGTCACCGGGGACACTGCCTCCGGACGGGTGTCGCGCCGCATCGCCGTCACGCCTTCCCTCCCGTGTGGGCCGGTTCCCTCATGGTCGTTCACCTGCCCCCACTCGCGCCATGATGGCGCACAGGGCCCGGTCGTCGAAGACCTGATCCGTCGGGATCCGGACATTGGTCCGGCGCTTGCCGGTGACCGGTGCCCTGCCAGGTTGACCCAGTAGCAGCAGTGCCGCAGCTCCAGGCGGTCCGGGCGGGCCAGCAGCCACTGCTCCACCTCGCGCGGGACCAGCATCACCACCAGGATCTTGTGCACAGCGACCCGCGAGTGGGCGAGTTTGCGCAGGTGGTCGTTGTCGAGGGTGAAGCTGAAGGAACCTCCGCCGGGATTCGGCGGGATCTGGTACGTGCACTTGAGCTGGACCTTGATGGTCGCCTCGTCGTCTCGGTGTGGGCACTGCTGCCGTGGCTGACATGCCAGTCGATCCCGTTGTCCGGGAAGGGCGAGGCCAGGGCGCAGCCCGCGGCGGCCGCCACCGCGTGCAGATATCCCACCTGGAGTGTCTCCATGCAGGAGGTGACCGCGAGTTGACCCCGCATCGATTGTCCTGCCCCGGCACCGGTCCACTGCGGAGGTGGTGTGTCCGGCCCGGGTTGTGTCAGCGCCATCTGCCCGTCCCCGTCGAGCGACGACCGCCCGCCCGGAACCGACGGGCCGTCACCTGGAGTCATCTCCGTCCGCCGGCCCGGTGAAACTGGCTGGCGGGCAACAGGATTGAGAACACATGGTGACCGGGTAACAGCAAGAATGTGACCACGGGGAGGTCGGCATGACGTACTGGCACGAGGGGCCACTCGCCTCCTTCGACACCGAGACCACGGGCGTGGACGTGGAGCGGGACCGCCTGGTCACCGCCGCGCTGGTGACCCAGGACTCCCCCGGCGCGCCGGTGTCGCGGCGGGGCTGGGCGGCCGATCCGGGGGTGCCGATCCCGGCCGGGGCCACGGCGGTGCACGGACTGACGGACGCCTGGGTGGCCGCCCACGGCCGTCCGCCGGGGTGGTGCTGGAGGAGGTCGCACGGGCGCTGGCGGAGACCGCGCGGCTGGGAGTACCGCTGGTGGTGATGAACGCCCCTTACGATCTGACGCTGCTGGACCGGGAGTTGAGGCGGCACCGGGGCATCGCGCTGGACCGCTTCCTGGCCGCCGCGCCGCTGCTGGTGCTGGATCCGTGGGTGCTGGACAAGCATCTGGACCGCTACCGCAAGGGCCGCCGCCGGCTGGGCGACCTGTGTGCGCACTACGGGGTGGTGCTGGAGGACGCGCACGACGCGGCGGCGGACGCGACCGCGGCGCTGGAGCTGGTGCGGGCCATAGGGCGCAGGTACGCGGAGCGGCTGGGCACGCTGAGCCCGGCCGAACTGCATCTGCGCCAGGCGCTCTGGCACGCGGCGCAGGCACGCGGACTCCAGCACTGGTTCCGCGAGCAGGGCTCGCCGGAGCCGGTGGACATGTCCTGGCCGCTGCGGCCGCCGCTGGAGCAGGCCGCCTGACACCGGCCGCCTGACGCAGGCCCGGAAACGACCGAAGGCCCCTGGTTTCCAGGGGCCTTCGGTTTCCTGCTGGTGCGCAATGCTGGGTTCGAACCAGCGACCTCTCCGGTGTGAACGGAGCGCTCTCCCACTGAGCTAATCGCGCGGGGCAACGAAGAGAACATTAGCATCGCCCCCGGTGGAGATCGAAATCCCGCCCCCGGCGGCCGCGCTTCGAACGCCAGTACGGCGGACCGGCCGGGTCGAATGCCCGCCGCGCCGGGGCCCCGGCCGTCGAACCCCGCATACCCATGCCGGCGACGCCATGCCGGCGACGCCATGACGACACGGCCATGACGACAGGGCCCGGGGAAAGCGAAAGTCCCCGCAGATCGATGATCTGCGGGGACTTCCCCTCGGTGCGCAATGCTGGGTTCGAACCAGCGACCTCTCCGGTGTGAACGGAGCGCTCTCCCACTGAGCTAATCGCGCAGGCCCCGTCTGGGCACGTGGAAAACCTTACCGCATCCCCGGCCGTGCTCCTGACCTCGCCGTCCGTGCCCGGCCGCACCCGGCCGGGGCGGCCGCCGGCCCGGGAGCAACCGCTGGAATCCGGCCCCGCAAGGCCCCCGGGCAGCCGCCACGGGTGCGACGGATGCGCCGGAAGGGGTACCAGGTGCGTACTAATCGGGACAGAGGGGTTTACAGCGGTCTCACAGGTGGGATGGTCCGTTCGCCGACGTGCGATCCCCGAGCGCACACTGAGCGAAAGGCCCTGGCGCTTATGAACACCACGGTCAGCTGCGAGCTGCACCTGCGCCTCATCGTGTCTAGCGAGTCTTCCTTGCCCGTCCCCGCGGGCCTGCGCTACGACACCGCCGACCCCTATGCCGTGCACGCCACCTTCCACACGGGCGCCGACGAGACTGTCGACTGGGTGTTCGCCCGCGACCTCCTCGCGGAGGGCTGCATCGGCCGACCGGGACCGGTGACGTCCGTGTCTGGCCCTCCCGCAGTCACGGACAAGGAGTCGTCTGCATCGCCCTGAGCTCTCCGGAAGGAGAAGCCCTGCTGGAAGCCCCGGCGCGAGCGCTGGAGTCCTTCCTCAAGCGGACGGATGCCGCGGTGCCACCCGGTACCGAGCACCGTCACTTCGACCTGGACCGGGAACTCTCACACATCCTCGCGGAGAGCTGAAACGGTCCTTCCCTCCTACCGTGCGCAGCCGTGCTACTCGGGGGCACGGACCGCACAACCGCCCGGCCGCCGCCGTCCTCCGGGACGGAGGCGGCTCAGGCATGTCCGGTGCCGGACCGGTCCGGCACAAGGCGCGGCGCAGCCCTCCGGGAACGCCGTCCGGGGGTAGAGTCACCGGTTCAGGGCCCGGCCGCGACAGGGCGGGCGTGGCACCGTCCAGGGAGTCCCGACGTGTTGATCACCCACGACACGGAGTGCGCGCTCGAAACGCTCGTGGAACTGCTGAACACCTCCCCGACAGCTGCGGGCACGAGGGGCTGCCGGACCTGGCGGCGCTGCACCGGTTCACCGTGCAGCAGGACATCAGCGAGGTGGGCGTGCTCACCGCGGACGACCTGGCGCAGTGCGGCGGGTCCCGGAGAGTTCCTGCGTGTTCCGGCGCAGTCCACGGAGACCGCGCCGAGCTGGTGAATCGCGGTGTGGCCGGGCGGGCACCACGCCCCAGCTGACCAACCACGGCGGCCACGGCTGGCACATGCACTACTGCACCCTGCGCGGCGCTGGCGGACCACCTGGCGGCCGACACCGGATGGCGCTGGCTTCCTCCTGGTCGCCGGGGAGCAGGAGCGGCTGCGCCGGTGCGAGGCGCGGACTGCGCGCATGTCTTCATCGATCTCTCGCGGAACCGCTCACGGCGCTACTGCGACAGCGCACCTGCGGCAACCGGCTGCATGTCCGCCTACCGGGCACGCCAGCGCACCGCGGCGGACGGCACGCGGCGGACAGCGGTGCCGCCGACGGCGGTGCGACCGACGGCGGTGGGCAGAACGCCGGCGCCCTGGTGGCGCGCGCACGGTGGCGGCGGTCACAGCCCCGGCGCTTGAGGATCTCCTCCACGTCGGCGAAGTCGTCCAGTCCGTCACCGGACCCCTGCTTGCCCGCCGACTGCTTGCCCGACCGCTTGCCGGTGCTTCCGGCCGCGCGGCGCCGCTGCCCACAGCCGGGGTCGCGGCGGTGCCGGAGGCCACCGGGGGGCCCCGGACGACCGGGGCACGGGGTCGCGGCCTGCGCGTCCCGGCCGCGGCGCCGCGGCGCCGGCCGATGCCGGTGAGCAGCGCGAGCACCAGCCCGCCGAGCAGGCAGATGCCGACCCAGACCTTCGGGTCGAACACGGTCCGCGCCCCAGTCGGCGATGGCGTGGCCGAAGAACACGGTGACCAGCCCGGTCAGGTAGAGCCCGGTGGGCACGAGCGCCACCGACCCACCGCAGCGCCCTGCGGAACCGGCCACGGGTGGCGGCCATTACGGCGAGTACCAGTGCCGCCGCCGAGAGTGCCAAGCACACGATCGCGGTCATCAGCCCGAGTCTCCTTCGCCCTGCGCCCTGCCGCAGACCTCTGCGGACACCTCCATGGTGCCCCCGAATGGGAGACTTACCGCCATGACCAATGGTTCCCTTCCCCGAGTCGAGTACTGGTGCGAGCTCCAGTGCCCGACTGCGCCTCGGCGCTGGACGACATCCGGGCGCTGCGCGCCTACGGCGAGCGGCTGGAGATCGTGCTCAGGCACTTTCCGCTGGAGCGGCACAAGCACTCCTTCGCCGCCGCCCGGCCGCCGAGGAGGCGTTCGAGCAGGGCCAGGGCTGGCCCTATGTGGAGGCCGTGCTGGCCAGGACCACCGAGCTGGAGCAGCGTGGCGAGGAACTGCTGCTCGACGTCGCCCGAGAGCTCGGCCTGGACGCCGATGAGCTGGACACCGCGCTGATCGACGGCCGGCACATCCTGGCCGTGGACGCCGACCATGCCGAGGGCAAGGCGATCGGGTGACCGGCACCCCCAGCTATGTGGTGGGCGGGTTCGCCTGGACGGCGGCCAGAGCCAGCAGGGGATCCGGGAGCGGATCATCGAGCTCCTGGGCGCCCGGAGGCGTCCTGAACCACGGGCCCGGCGCACGGCTGCCCGGCCGGCAGTCACACCGGCTGCCACGCCGGCTGTCACGCCGGTTGTCACGCCGAGCCCCACGGTGAACTAGAGCTCCTTGTACAGGATGTGACACATCGGCAGATAGCCGAGAGCAGCGTAGAGGGGTTCGCCGGGGCGTTGTCGCGTAGACGTTCAGGCCCAGTCGCGGCTCGCCGAGGGCCAGTGCCTCCGCTCGGCGAGCAGCATCAGTGAGCGCCGTGGCCGTGCCCGCGTGCTCCTCGGCGACGAACACGCTGAACACCCAGCCGGGCGGTCACCCGCCGGGCGGGGCACGGCCGGGGCGTCCAGCCAGATGCTGCCGACGCCCCGGCCGGACGCCTCCAGCTGCCGCACCACCGCGCCCGGGGTGTCCGCCCCTGCGGCAGCGCCTGCCGCATCGCCTGCTCGGCCCGCTGACGGGCCTGCTCGGGGCGAATCCGCGGGCGGTCTCGACCTCGAAGCAGCGCCCGGTCGCCGCGTACCAGTCGGCGAACTCCGCGTCGGTGTGCGGCCGTCCGAGCACACCGGGCGGCAGCCGCGGCGGCTGTCCGGAAGCTGCTTGACCAGGTGCCGCGGCGCACGGTGTAGCCGAGGAGCTGGGCCAGCCGCAGCGCCGCGGGGGTGTCCGGGCCCTCGTCGACCTGGACCGGGCCCGGGTACAGCCCCAGCCGCGCAGCACCTCCTCCGCCGCGAGCGCGGCGATGGTGCCGCGTCCGCGCCCGCGGTCGGCGGGTCGATGGCGAGCGCGGTGAGCGCGCCACCCGGCGGCTCCCCGGGGCGCCCAGGGCGCCGAGGGTGATCCGGCCGACCGGCCGGCCGTTGACGCAGACCGGTAGGCGCGGCCGCGGCCGCCGTCCGGCAGCTGCTGTTCGGGGCCCAGCGGGCGCAGGGTGGTGGCATCACGGCTCCCGGTCGGCGGCCGCGCGCTCGGCGAAGACCGCCATCAGCCGCGCGGTCACGGCCCTGGCGCGCCCGGCAGTTTCGCGGTCGTCGACCTTGGAGACGGCCTGGATGTCGCGCAGCGAGCCGGTCAGGAACACCTCGTCGGCGTCCTGGAGCACGACAGCGGCAGGTCGGCCTCCTCGGCGTCGCTCCAGCGCAGGGTCAGCGCCCGGGTGATCCCGGCGAGACAGCCGGAGGCGAGCGGCGGGGTGAGCACCCGGCCGTCGAGGACCGAAGACATTGGAGCCGGTGCCCTCGCACAGGCGCCCGGCGGTGTTGCCGAGGATCGCCTCGGCGGCGCCGTACTCCTGGGCCCGGGCCAGGGCGACCACGTTCTCGGCGTACGAGGTGGCCTTGATGCCGGCGATGGCGCTGTGGCTCGTTGCGGGTCCAGGGCACGGTGACCACCCGCCGCGTCGCCGGGCGGGTTCCACCGGGCTGACGGCGACCACCAGGGTCGGCCCGGCGGCGGCGCGCTCGGCGCCCAGCGGCCCGGCGCGCTGCTGCACGTGATCCGGAGCCGGCCGAGCGGCAGCGGCTCGGCCGCCAGTACCTCGGCGCAGGCCGCGCGGACCAGGCCGCGGTCCGGCAGCGGGCAGGCCCAGGGGCGGGCGCCGCGTTCCAGCCGGTCCAGATGGAGCTCCAGGGCGAAAGTACGCCGTCGACGACCTTGACCGTCTCGAAGACGCCGTCGCCACGGTGAAGCCGCGGTCCCGCACCGACACCGAGGCGTCCTCGGCGTCCCGCAGCCCGCCGTTGACCCAGATCCGCACTGTTGCCTCCTCATCGTCCGGCCGCTGGCGTGACGCTACCGCAAGCAGCCGGGCGGCCTTCAGCTCCGTCTCCTGCCATTCGCGTTCCGGGTCGGAGCCCAGGTGATCCCGCCGGTGCCGAACCGACCACCGGGGCGGCCGGTTCGGCCCGGTCCAGCCAGAAGCTGCGGATGCCGACCGCGAGTTCGGCCTCGCCCCGGTCGGCGTCCACCCAGCCCACGGCGCCGCAGTAGGGGCCGCGCGGGGCGGTCTCCAGATCGTGGATCACCCGCAGTGCGCTGGACTTGGGCGCCCGGTGACCGAGCCGGGCGGGAACACCGCCGCCAGCAGCTCGGGCCAGCCCGTGCCGGGGCGCAGCCGGCCGGCGACCGTGGAGACCAGGTGCACCAGCCGGGTGGTGCTCCACCGCGCACAGCTCGGGACGGTGACGCTGCCGACCGCGCACACCCGGCTGAGGTCGTTGCGGACCAGGTCGACGATCATGACGTTCTCCCCGGTCCTTGTCCAGCAGATCGGCTCGGTGCGCCCGTGCCCTTGATCGGCCCGGAGCTGACCTGGTCGGCCCGGCGGCGCAGGAAGAGCTCGGGCGAGGCGCAGGCCACCTCCACCCGTGCCGGGCAGCCGGCCGTGGCCGACAGGGGCCGGGTTGCCGTGGCGAGCCGGGTGGCCAGGGCGTCCACGTCGCGCGGCCGGTCGGGCAGCGCCGCGGACAGCACCCGGCAGAGGTTGGCCTGGTAGACCTCCGGTGGAGATCCGCTCGCGATGCGGCGGACCCCTCGGTGTAGCCGGCCCGGTCCAGCGAGCTGCTCCAGGCGGCGCGGTCCGGTCCGAGCCAGCCACCGGGTCGCGGCCGCGGGGGCGCGGAGCGGGCGAACCGGGCGCAGGTGATCCGGCCCTCGATTCGGCCACCACCGCCCAGCCGCCGCCGTCCGCGGCCGGGTCGTCGGTCACGTCGAAGGCCGTGGGCGACACGCCCGGGCGGGCATCGGCGCTTCCTGGAGATGCTGGCGCTGGTTCACGTCGGGTTCTTGTTTCGTGCGGGGGTTACCGGAGGAGCAGTGTTCGCGCCGCTGGGAGGCCCTGCGGCGGCGGTTCCGGGGTGTCCGCGACGCCCGCCGCAGGTCGCCGGGGATCGGAATTTGAGCTGGGCGGGAATCCGCTAAAGTTCAACACGCGCCAGGACGCGACCGCAAGGAAACGAGCGGAACGCCGAACGGAGATCACGCGGATGTGGCTCAGTGGTAGAGCATCACCTTGCAAGGTGAGGGTCGCGGGTTCGAATCCCGTCATCCGCTCGGTACGAGGGTTGTAGGTTGACCCTTGACTCGGTGGAGTGGCCGAGAGGCGAGGCAACGGCCTGCAAAGCCGTGTACACGGGTTCAAATCCCGTCTCCACCTCACAGTTGTAACTGTAGTTCCGGCAGCGTTCACCCGCTGCCGCCCGCGCGATTAGCTCAGCGGGAGAGCGCTTCCCTGACACGGAAGAGGTCACTGGTTCAATCCCAGTATCGCGCACGTACCCCGCCCCGGCTGGGTGTTCCACCCGTAGCACCAGCAGTGCCGCCCGCGCGATTAGCTCAGCGGGAGAGCGCTTCCCTGACACGGAAGAGGTCACTGGTTCAATCCCAGTATCGCGCACGTACCCCGCCCCGGCTGGGTGTTCCACCCGTACACCAGCAGTACCGCCCGCGCGATTAGCTCAGCGGGAGAGCGCTTCCCTGACACGGAAGAGGTCACTGGTTCAATCCCAGTATCGCGCACCAGCAGGACGCACAGCAGCAAGGCCGCCCCGGTTCCTCCGGTGGCGGCCTTCGTGTTTTCCGTGAGCTCTCCGCGTGCGCTTGGTGCCCGTGCGTGTCCGCGCCGGGCCGGTGTGCCTGCCTCAGCGCCCCATCAGGTGCACCACCGAGGTCGCCTGGACCGCGAACTGCGACAGCCGCCGCCGAAGGCGAAGGCAGCGCCGCGACCGGCAGCGCGATGGCGAGCGCCACCAGGGGGTTGCGGGAGCCCTCCAGCCGGCGCCGGGCCCGGCTCCTGCCTTCGATCCGTCCTTCCATCTGCATGGACATGCTCGTCCCCAACTCTCTTTTTCTTCATGGCGCTTGTGTTCTTCGCGCCGGTGTTCTTCGCGTTGGTGTTCTTCGCGTCGGCGTTCTTCACAGCACGCGCCGGACGGATCGGAAGCGGGTGGATCGGAACCGATCCGGGCAGCGGCGGGTGGGTTTCCCGGGGACGAGCTCCCCGCCCACCGCTGGTACCAACCTACGGTGGCTCCCCGCCCGAAGCGTCATGCGCGGGGACCGTCCCGACGGCATACCCGGGTAGGACGGCGCTGGTCCGGGCGTACTACCGGAGGTGGAGCCGGACACCCCCGGCCCCGGGGCAGCTCAGGGTCGGCCTCCGGGTATCCCCTAGGATCGAAGGGAAGGCAACCGATGAATCTGACAATCCGACAGGCCGCTGAGGCGTTGCGAATCAGCGCCGCACGCGGCACAGTCCGTAAGCTGTCGCCTGGTAATCAGAGCTAGTCCCGGCACGGGGACCTGACGGCGGGACAGGAAATTGGCGATGATGCGGCTCCGGCGGGAGGACCCGCGAGTCGTCGGCCCGTACCGCCTGCACCGGCGGCTGGGCATCGGCGGCATGGGCGTGGTCTACCTCGGATCGGACCGCAGGGGCCAGAAGGTCGCGCTGAAGCTGATCCGCACCGAGCTGGCCGAGGACCAGGAGTTCCGCACCCGCTTCGCCCGTGAGGTGGCGCGGCGCGCGGATCCGGGGCGGCTGCGTGGCCCGGCTGGTCGCCTCCGACATCGACGCCGAACGGCCCTGGCTGGCCACCTCCTATGTGCCCGGGCCCCTCGCTCTACAAGCGGGTCGGCGACGAGGGCCGCTGCCCTGGACCGAGGTCGCCGCGATCGGCGCCGCGCTCGCCGACGGCCTGGTCCACGTGCACCAGGCGGGCGTGGTGCACCGGGACCTCAAGCCCTCCAACATCCTGCTGTCGCCCAAGGGCCCGCGGATCATCGACTTCGGGATCGCCTGGTCCACCGGGCGAGCACGCTCACCCATGTCGGCACCGCCGTCGGCTCCCCCGGCTTCCTGGCCCCCGAGCAGGTCAGGGGCATCGCGGTGACCGGGGCCACAGACGTGTTCGCGCTCGGCACCACGCTGGCGTACGCGGCCACCGGCGACTCGCCGTTCGGCTCCGGCAGCTCCGAGGTGATGCTGTACCGGGTGGTCCACGAGGAGCCGGACCTGGGCGACGTCCCCGGGGCGCTGGTCCCCGTGCTGCGGGCCTGCCTGGCCAAGGAGGCCGTGGACCGGCCGACCACCATCCAGCGGGACCGGCTGCGGGAGCTGACCGCCCGGGGCGCGGCCATCGGACGCAGCCAGCTGCCGCAGCCGCAGAGCAGGCAGAGCCAGCCGGCCCAGGCCGAGCACGGCCAGCCGTCGGCGCGCCCGGTGAGCCGTCCGCCGGCCCGGCGTCCGGTGATGCCGCCGACCGTCCGCGAACCGCTGCCGCCCGAGCTGACCCCGGACGCGACCCCGACCGTGGCGCACCACCCGGTCCAGGGCCTCGGCAAGCCGCACCAGGCGTACCCGCACAGCCCGGCCCGCACCCGGCCCACGCGCCCCAGGCCCACGCGCACGGCCCGGCCGCCGCCGGATCCGCCGACCGTCCGGCGCAGCCGCCGCGGCAGGCCGGCCGGGTGGCAGCGACCCCGGCCGCCGCCCGGCGCACCCCGCCGCCCGCACGCCCCGGCCGCACGCCGTCGCGACGACTGCTGCGCCAGCGCTTTGTCGTCTTCATCACGGTCACCCTGATCGTGGCCGTGGTCATCGCGGTGGCCCAGGGCTGCCAGGGCCGCAGCTCGCGCGGCGCGGGCCCGGACGCGAGCACCCCCCCGGCCAGGACCTCGGTGGACGTCGCGGCGGCCACCGGGGCCGCCCAGGACGTGACCGCCCCGGCCGGTCCGGTCACCGCGCTGCCGCTGGCCGCGGCCGCCTCCGCACCGGCCGTGGACTGGGCCGACCGGCGCTACCCGGACCCCAGTGACGGGTCGATCATCCTGCTGCACGGCGGGCACTCCACCGACGGCGGCTCACCGGTCTCGCTGACCGCGGTGCTCCCGGCCGAGTACCGGGGTGCGCCCGCCGCGGTGGTGATCCTCACCCAGAGCGGCGGGGCGCCCGAGGACCTGGTGGAGCTGTTCGGACTGGGCGGCGCAGAACCGGTTCTGCTGGCCGCTCACGCCTCCACCGGCACCCCCGGCGGGTCGGGGTCTGGCGGATCTCCGGGGCGCGGTGCTGCGCGAGGAGCACACCCGGCCCGCGGCGCCGCCGGCCAAACCACCGCCTACACCCCGCCAGCGACGGCGCCATGGCGAGAGCTGGCCCACCGGCAACGAGGCCGACCAGCAGTCCGCCGCCCCGGCCGGCCGGTCCGCTCGGCGGCGCGCCGTCCACCCGGCCGGTCAGTCCGGCGCGGCCGGGCAGTCGACACCGAGCGCGATGGACTAGCCGGGCTCTAGGCCCGGGCCTGCCCCTGGGCCAGGGCGTAGAAGCTGACCGCCGCCGCGGCGGCGATGTTGAGCGAGTCCACGCCCTGGCATCGGGATCCGGGCCAGGCGTCGGCGGCCGCAGTGCCTCGGTGCTCAGGCCGTTGCCTCGGAGCCCAGCATCACGCGCAGCGCTCCAGCAGCTTCGGCTGCACCTCGGGCAGCGGCACCGCGTCCGGTGCGGGGTCAGCGCCAGCAGGGAGAACCCGGCGTCGCGCAGCGTCTCCAGGGCGCGGGCCACGGGTCGAGACGGCGTAGGGGACGGCGAAGACCGTCCCCATGGACACCTTGACGCCCGCCGGTAGAGCGGGTCCGCGCAGTCCGGGGAGAGCAGCACCGCGTCCATGCCCAGTGCGGCGGCGCTGCGGTAGAGCCGCGCCCAGGTTGGCGTGGTCGACGATGCCTTCGAGCACGCGATCCGGCGGGCGCCGGCCAGCAGCTCCTCCGCCTCCCGCAGCGGCCTGCGCTGCATCGACGCCAGCGCGCCGCGGTGCACGTGGTAGCCGGTGACCTGCTCGGCGAGCGCCGGCGCGACCGCGTACACCGGCGCCGGGACCTCGTCGATGACGTCCGCATCACATCGATCCACTTGGCGAGAGCAGCATCGAGCGCATCCGGTAGCGCCGGCCAGGGCGCGGCGGATCACCTTCTCGCCTCGGCGATGAACAGCCCCTCCTGCGGCTCGCGGCGGCGGCGCAGCTCCACGTCGGTCAGACCGACATAGTCGTGCAGACGCGGGTCGTTCGGGTCCTCGATGGTGATGAGTTCGGCCACGGGTCGATCCTGCCCGCTCGGCGTCAGCCTGCCAAGCCGACCACGTCGCCGACCACCACCACGGCGGGCGGCCGGACCTGCTCGGCGGCGACCACCCCGGCGACGGTGGCCAGGGTGGCATCCACCCGGCGCTGGTTGGCGGTGGTGCCCTCCTGGATCACCGCGACCGGGGTCTGCGGCGAACGCCCGCCCGCGATCAGGGCGGCGGCGATGGCACCTATCCGCTCCACCGCCATCAGCAGCACCAGCGTGCCGCGCATCGCGGCGGCGGCCTCCCAGTTCACCAGGGAGCGCGGGTCCTCGGGGGCGACATGGCCGGAGATCACGGTGAACTCGTGGGTCACTCCCCGGTGGGTGACCGGGATCCCGGCGGCGGCGGGGACGCTGATGGAGCTGGAGATCCCGGGCACCACGGTGACCGGGATGCCCGCCTCGGTCAGCGCGATCAGCTCCTCCATGCCACGGCCGAAGACATACGGGTCCCCGCCTTGAGCCGGACCACGAACTCCCGGCCCTGGCGTGCTCGATCAGCGCCGCGTTGATGGCCTCCTGGGCCATGAACCGGCCGTAGGGGATCTTGGCGGCGTCGATGACCTCCACCTGGGCGCCAGCTCCTCCAGCAGTTCCCTGGGGCGAGCCGGTCGGCGATGACCACGTCGGCCTCGGCCAGCAGCCGGCGGCCGCGGACGGTGATCAGGTCGGGTCGCCGGGACCGCCGCCGACCAGGGCGACCCCCGGTCGGCCCCGGTGGTGCGCGGCCCCCAGGGTGCCGTCGCGGAGCCCGCTGACAAAGGCGTCGCGCAGTGCGGCGGAGCGGCGGGGTCGCCGGACAGCACGGCCACGGTGGCGCCGTCCTGGCGGCCGCTGGCCGGGGTCCAGGCGCTGGAGCCGGCGGCGTCGTCGGCACGGGAGCAGAAGGTGCGGCCGGCCTCGGCCTCGGCGGCCGCGGCGGCGTTGACCGCCGGATCGCCGGTGGCCACGAGGACGTACCAGCTGTCGGCCAGGTCGCCGGCCGGTAGCCGCGGGCGTGCCAGGTCAGCTCACCGGCGTCGGCCATGGCCTGCACCGCCGGGGGTGTGCGGGGAGATCAGGTGCACCTCGGCACCGGCGGCGAGCAGAGCCGGCAGCCGGCGCTGGGCGACCTGCCCGCCGAGAACGACCACACGTCGTCCGGCCAGCCGCAGCCCACCGGGTACGGGGGTATCGACGTGTCGTGGACGGCAGGCATGGCGGGCTCCGGGGTCTGTTCCTGACGGGCAGGACGGCACGGCAAGCGGAAGTGGGCGAGACGGACGGCACAGGCCGGACGGCGCCGCCTTCCGGACGGCGCCGCGCTCCGGGCAGCGGAGCCGCCCGGTGTACGGCAGGGGGCGCGGCGCCCGGCCGCGCCCCCGGGTCGGCTGCTACTGCTTCTCGGTGACTCCGGCGGAGTCGAAGGTAGCTACATCGTGCATCGCCCGCGCGGCGGACTGCACCAGGGGCAGGGCCAGCAGGGCGCCGGTGCCCTCGCCGAGGCGCAGGTCCAGATCGATCAGCGGCGCAGGCCGAGCTTCGCCAGCGCGGCCTTGTGGCCGGGCTCGGCGGAGCGGTGCCCGGCGATGCAGGCCGCCAGCACCTCCGGGCGATGGCCTTGGCCACCAGCGCCGCCGCACCGGCGATCACACCGTCCAGGATCACCGGGGTGCGCAGGCTGGCCGCACCGAGCAGGAACCCGGCGATGGCGGCGTGCTCCAGGCCGCCGACAGCCGCGAGCACGCCGATCGGGTCGGCCGGATCCGGCTGGTGCAGTTCCAGCGCCTTCCGGATCACCGCGACCTTGCGGGCATGGGTCTCGTCGTTGATGCCGGTGCCCCGGCCGGTGACCACCGACGGGTCCTCGCCGGTGAACACGCAGATCAGCGCGGCGGCCGGGTGGTGTTGGCGATCCCCATGTCACCGGTGACCAGGGCCTTGTTCCCGGCCGCGACCAGGTCGCGGGCGGTCTCGATGCCGACCTCGATGGCCTGCAACGCCTCCTCGCGGGTCATCGCCGGACCGGTGGTCATGTCGGCGGTGCCGGCCGTACCTTGCGCGGCAGCAGGCCGGTGGTCCGGCCCGACTCGATCGCCGCGGGCAGTTCGGCGGCGACGCCGACGTCGACCACGCAGACCTCGGCGCCCAGCTGGGCGGCGAAGGCGTTCACGACCGCGCCGCCCGCCAGGAAGTTCGCCACCATCTGGGCGGTCACCTCCTGCGGCCAGTGGGTGACCTCCTGCGCGTGCACCCCGTGGTCCCCGGCGAAGACCGCGACACACGCGGGCTCGGGGATCGGCGGCGGGCACTTGCGGGACAGACCGCACAGCTGCGCGGAGATTATCTCCAGCATCCCCAGCGACCCGGCCGGCTTGGTCATCCGCTTCTGCCGGTCCCACGCCTCGCCGAGCGCCTTGGCGTCCAGCGGGCGGATCCCGCGCAGGGTCTCCTGGAGCACGCTGTGCGGCTCCTCCCCGGCAGGGCGGCGGCCGTAGGTCTCCTCGTGCACCACCCAGGAGAGCGGGCGCTTCTTCGCCCATCCGGCCTGGGCCAGCTCGGGCTCGTCGGGGAACTCGTTGACATAGCCGACGCAGAGGTAGGCGACGACCTCCAGGTGCTCGGGCAGGCCGAGCTCGTCACCAGCTCCTGCTCGTCGAAGAAGCTGACCCAGCCGACGCCGAGGCCCTCGGCGCGGGCCGCGAGCCAGAGGTTCTCCACCGCCAGGGCCGCCGAGTAGGGGGCCATCTGCGGCTGGGTGTGGCGGCCCAGGGTGTGCCGGCCGCCACGGGTGCGGTCGGCGGTGACCACGATGTTGACCGGGGTCTCCAGGATCGCCTCGATCTTCAGCTCCCGGAACTGCTTCGCCCGGCCCTTGGGGAGGGAGTCGGCGTAGACGTCACGCTGACGCTCCGCCAGCTCGTGCATCCGGGCCCGGGTCTTCTTGGAGCGGATCACCACGAAGTCCCAGGGCTGGGAGTAGCCCACGCTGGGCGCGGTGTGCGCGGCTTCCAGCACCCGCAGCAGCACCTCGTGCGGGACCGGGTCGGCGCGGAAGCCGTTGCGGATGTCCCGCCGCTCGCGCATCACCCGGTGCACGGCCTCGCGCATGTCGTCGTCGTACCCGGGGGCGGGCGGGCCGTCGTAGACCACGGGCTCGTCCTCCTCCTCGACCTCGACCTCGACCTCAGGCTCGGTCTGAACCTCGGCCTGGACCTCGGCCTCGGCAGCGGCCTCGACCTCAGGCTCAACCTCAACCTCAGCCACGGGCACGGCCTCGGGCAGGGTTTCGGGCTGGGCCTGGGCCTGGGCCTGGGCCGGCTGGGCCGGGAGCACGGGCTCCGCCACCTCGACCGGCACCGGGGCCGCGCCAGTGAGCAGGCCGGTGCCGAGAGCGGTGCTCTCGGCCGTCGGCGCGGCCTCGGCAACCGGCTGCGGGCCCTGTTCGGACGTGTGCTGTTCGGACGTGCTCTGCTCGGACAGGATCTGCTCCTGGGCGGTCGGCTGTTCCGGCAGGGCCTCGACCGGGGCTGCGGGCTGCGGCGGCGGCGCCATGAACGCGGCGATCCGCCCGTTCCCGGCGCCGGACTGGACAAGCTGGACGGGCTGGACGGGCTGGACGGGCTGCGACTGCGCGGGGATCACCGGCTCAGCCACGACCGGCACCGCCTCGACGGCCACGGCCTCGACCATGGACACGGCCTCGACCGCTACCGCCGGGCCGGGTCGACGGCGGGGTCGGGTACGGCCTGCGCGAGCGGCTCGGGGGGACGCCACCGGCGCGGGCTCCGGCACGGTCTGCGGGTCGGCGGGAACCTCAGGCGCGGCCTCGGCCACTGGCTGCACCGGCACGGCCTGCGGCTGCTCCGGCACGGCCTGCGGCTGCTCCGGCACGGCCATCGGCTCCACGGCAGGCTGAACCGGCGCGGCTGGCTGCGGCTCCACCGCGACGGGCTCCTGGGCCACCGGCTGCACGGCAACGGGCTCCACCGCAACCGGCGCCGCGACAACGGGCTCCAGGACGACCGCCTCGGGGGCTGCCGCCTCGGCGACCGGGTGGTCCAGGTACTCCGGGCCCGGCTGCGGCGCGGGTGCGGCCGCTGCGGAGTCGCCGGACGGGCCGCGCTCGGCGAGCGAGCGCACCGGCACCTGGCCGGTCATCATCGACGGGTCGGGGATGGGCGGCCCGGCGTGCAGCGGACGGCGCGGCGCGGAGGCCTGCTGCGCCTGCTCCTGCGGCTCCGGCGGCGCCGCCTGCGGCTGCTGCGCGACCGGCTGGGCAACGGACTGAGCAACCGGCTGGGCAACCGGCTGCGCGACCGCGACCGACTGCTGAACCGGCTGGGCGAGCTGCTGGACGACCTGCTGCGGCGCCGGCTGCTCGGCGGCGCCCGGCTGCACCAGCAGCTGCGGCGGATTCAGCGGCGGCCAGGAGGGGGCCATCGGCTCGCCGACCGAGGACGGCTGAACGGCGGTCAGCTCCGGCTCCGCCGGCGTGGCGGCCACCGTCAGCGGGATGGTCTGCCCGGACACCGCCTGGACCTGACCGGCCTGACCGGGCATCCCTGGCCGGAGCCCGGCTGACCGGGACCCATCTGGCCGGGCACCAGCAGCGGAGCCGCCGCCTCCACGAAGGGCTGGACCGGAATGACCGGCTGGACCGGGACAGCCTGGACCGGCACCACCGGCTCACGCTGCGCGGGCTCGCTCCAGGAGCCCTGCGGTCCGGGCATGAGCAGCTCGTCCTCCTCCTCGTCCAGCCCGTCCGGCTGGTCGAGGAAGGTGTACGGCGGCCGGACCACGCCCCCGGCTGGGAGGCGTCGGCCCCGAAGGGGACGTGGGTTGCCTGCTCCCCGACGGGAGGCAGCCCTCCAGTCGGGACGTGGCCGGTATCGCTCATGTCACTAGCTCCTTCCAGGGCCGCGTGACGTCCTCGGCGGCGCGCTCACAGACCGCGCCGCCCAACGTTCAAGTCCTCGCCTCATGGTGACGAAGCGATGGGCACCGGCCTGCTACCTACAACAACGACGGGACCGTGGCAACCGGCACGATCGCCACGGACCTAACGGCATTCTCCCGGTCCGTCAGGCGCCGACGGGCGCCCGCACCCCAGGTCGGCATGTGGCTTGCGCCACGTTCGAACGCCGGAGCGCCGACGCCGGATCGCCGAAAACGGAGAAATCGATCATCAGCGGGACCAGCGCGCGACAAGGCGACAAGAACCGGGCGTCAGCCTACCTGCCAGCACCGACAACGACGTCAGCGGTCGCCCCACAGCACGAACACAGGTGCGATCCGGCCATGCTCCAGCTCCGGCTCGCCCACCAGCGGCGCGAGCGGCGAACTGTGCAGCAGCGTGCCGTCCACCGCGTAGCCGACCTCGGCGAGCGCCCGGCGCGCGGCCTCGACCTGCTCCAGGGTGCGCGGCAGCACGACCACGCGCTCCGGGCGGCGGCCGAGGCACGCGCGCAGCACCTCCGCGCCGTCGCGCACCAGCACCACATCCGGCTCGGGCAGGTCGGCGAGCACCGCCGGCGCGCTGCCGTGGACCGTGCGCACCAGCACACCGTGGCGGCGGGCGCTGACGTCGATCCGGGCGCAGGCGTCGGCGTCCCGGTCCACGGCCAGCACCGCGGCCCCGGCCCGGGCCGCGTCCACGGAGAGCGAGCCGTTGCCCGCGCCGATGTCCCAGAGCAGGTCGCCCGGCCGGGCGCCGAGCCGGGCAAGCACCAGTGCCCGTACCGCGGACGGGAGTTCGACCCGGGGGGCGGTCCCGGGCAGCGCGGCGGTCCCGGCCGGGGCGGGCTCGGCCGCCCAGCCCCGCTCCGGCCCCGGGAAGTCGAGCGGGCGCCCGGCCAGCCAGCCGGAGGGCACGTCCGGGCCCTGCTGGCCACCGCCGATGACCAGCACCACATTCGGGTCGCGCCACAGGTGGTCCGGCACCCGGTCCGAGGTCAGCACGGTGATGTTCTCCTCCGGGCTGCCCAGGGCCTCGCAGATGACGAAGGTCCGGTGGACGTCGCGGAGCATCAGGGCGAGTTCGGAGGGACCGGCCCCGGGCGCGGTGAGCACCGCGACCTTCGGGTTGGCCCGGCAGACGTTGGCGGCCCGGCGCAGCCCCCGGCCGTGGGTGCTGACCACCTGGGCGTCGTCCCAGGCCATCCCGGCGCGGGCGAAGGCGGCGGAGACCGAGGAGACCGCGGGCAGCACCTCCAGCTCCAGGCCGTACTCGGGCTTGCGCAGGGTGCGGACCACGCCGAAGAAGCCGGGGTCGCCCTCGGCGACCACCACGGCGGTGCCCCGGTGGTCGACGACCCGGCGGGCCACCAGCGCGACGCTGCCCAGCGCCATCCGCTCGACACCCGGTGGCAGCCGCAGCTCCCGCAGCTGGCTGCTGCCGCCCGCGACCAGGGTCGCCACGTCGAGCGCCGCCTGCGCGGCGGCGGTCAGCGGTGACCCGTCCCAGCCGATCACTGTGACCCGGTCGGCCATCGCGGCTGCTCCCCCTCGCTGCGTCGTCGCTGCGTCGTCGCTGTGCCGGGTGCCGCCGTGTCAGCGGCGGGTCCCGGGCGGCTCCGGTCCTGCGGAGCAGGCGGCCACAGGCACCCTATCCGCTGCGATCACCAGTGCGGGTCCGGTTCGTCGGAGGGATCCGCCCCCTCCAGGTCCTCGGGCAGCAGGCTCCACAGGATCAGGTCGCTGCGGGCCGGGCCCGCGGGCTCGCCGTCGCGGACGATCCAGGCGCTGCGCAGCACTCCCTCGCTGATGCAGCCGATCTTCTGGGCGACCTGCTGGGCGGCGCTGTTGCCGGCCGCGGTGCGCAGCTCCAGCCGCTCGAAGCGCTGGTCCTCGAACAGCCAGCGGGCCACTCCGCGCAGGGCCTCGCCGGCGTAGCCCTCGCCGCGGGCCCAGGGGGCGGTGATCACCTCGGCCTCGGTGCTGCGCAGCCGCCAGTCGGTGGCCCGCAGCCGGACGCTGCCGACCAGGCGCTGGGTGAGGAACTCGTGCACGGCCAGGACCAGGCCCCCGCCGGTGCGCTGGGCGGGGGCGAGCAGGGAGACCCAGGAGGCGGCGTCGGAGGGGCGGTAGCCGTGCGGGACGGTGGTCCAGGTGCGGACCAGCTCGTCAGCCATCATCTCGCTGAGCGCGGGCACGTCCTGCGGTTCGAAGGCCCGCAGCACCAGCCGGTCGGTGCTGATCGAGATCTCGGGGAAGCTGGACGTCATCACCACTGCTCCTGCCTGGCTCCGCCTCTTCGGCGGGGCTACAGGAACGATCATGCGGCAGGGAAGGCGTTTTCGTCATCCTTTTGGCGTGGCGCGCCGGATCGCGCGCCACGCCGGAAAAGGGGCCGCGGCCCTCCGGCGGCTCAGGCCGTGGCGGCCAGCACGGGAGCGGTCTTCTCCAAGGCGATGAAGCTCAGCTTGGGGGTGACCTCCTCGACCCGGGTCCGCCGGTAGCCGAGGCGCTCGTACAGCCGCAGGTTGCCCAGGCTGCGGTGGCCGGTGAACAGGCGGTACGCCTGGACCGGGCGGTCGCCCTCGGCCAGCCGCTGCCATGCCGCGCAGCAGGCGGGTGCCCAGGCCGTGGCGCTGCATCCGCGGGTGGACGCAGAGGCGGCCGAGACGGCCGACGCCGTCGTCGTCCACCCAGCCGCGGACGCTGCCGACGACCTCGTCACCGAGGCGGGCGACCAGCACGTGCCGTTCCTTCAGCTCGGTGCGGAGGCTGTCCAGCGACTGCGTCAGCGGCTCGATGGCCCAGTCGCCGTACAGCTCGGCCTCGCTCTGGTAGCAGAGGTACTGAAGCTTGAGAATCCGCTCAGCGTCGTCCTCGGTCGCTATCGAGGTGGTTACGCTCATGCCCATGCGCGCGTTCCTCCCTTTCCTGTTGTACCCCGGTCGCGGGGGATGAGGGATGCGACCGGGCGTGCCCTGACCGGAGGCAGGTCGGCCCTTCTGACGGGCCGGGCGTACGTTCATGCCCATTACCCATCCGTCAGTCCTTTCCAACCTGCGGATTAACGGGACAGGACGGGAACATGACGGTAGGACCTGTTCAGTCCCGGGTGAGCGTACCCACTCCGCAGCTGCGGGCGGCCCCCGCCGCAGCGCCCGGATCCGCCCGGCCCCCGGGCCCCGGACGGCGGGTGACCGCGGGCGGCGGCCGCCGACCGGCCGTTGCCGGGGCCGCGCCGGGCCCCCTGCGGTCGGCGGGCAGGCCGCCGCGGGCCGTGGCAAGCGCCCCGAACGGCTCAACGATGAGTCCAATCTCACTCCCCGCTCCGCTCCCTGACCAGCCCGGATCGGCCCGGATCGGCCCGGCTCAGCCCGGGTGGAGCATCCGGCGCAGGCAGGCCAGGCAGCGGGCGCGCAGCGGGCCGATGCTGCGCGCGGCAGTGCGAGTGCGGCCGCCCAGCTCCCGGTAGGCCGGGGTCGGTGCCTCCAGCAGCGCCGCGACCAGCGCCGGGCAGCGGGCCGGGAGCCGGGCCGCGGCGGTCCGCAGCTCGCGGGCCCGCTCGGCGGCCAGGGTCCGCTGCTCGGGCGAGCCGTCGTCCGGGCGGGCCCGGGCGGCCAGCCGGGCCGCGGCGGCCCGGGCCCGGGCCAGTTCCCCGCGCTCGGCGAGGGCCCGGCGGAACTCCTGCACGGTCAGCGCCCGCAGCCGGGCGGCCGGTCGGGAGACCCGGCGTTCGGCGGCGGCGCGCAGCCACACCTGCTGCTCCAGGTCGTCCGGGTCCAGGGCGCGGGCCGCGGCGAGCGAACGCAGCAGCCCGAGGAAGGAGTCCCGCAGTGCGGGATCGGCGGCGGTCGGCGCCGGGGCGCCGGGGGCCGGTCCGGTCGGCGCTCCGGTCGGCACTGCGCCGGTCGCGCAGGCGCCGTCGGGCGGTCCGGTGGTCGGTGGGACGTCATCGGGCGCTCCGGTGTTCGCGGGGGCGGGCCGCCCTGCTGAACGCGCCCGGGGCGGCCCGGGCCGCGCCCCGGAGGGGTGGTCCACCCGCACGAGTGAGCGACACGCCGGAGGGGGACGCCGCGGCCGCGGTGTCCCCCTCCGCCGGACGGTCCGGCGGAGCGCTCAGCGCCTGGCGGCGGACCACTCCTGCTGCACCACCAGGTCGGCCTTGACCTCGGCGAGCTGCGCGGCCACCGCGGTCGGCGCGGTGCCGCCGCGGCCGTCCCGGGAGGCGATCGCGCCGTGGACGGTGAGCACCCCCGCACCTCGGGCGTCAGCAGCGGGGAGATCCCGGCGAACTGCTCGTCGGTCAGATCCGCCAGCTCCAGCCCGCGCGGCTCGCAGTACTTCACGCAGGCCCCGGCGACCTCGTGCGCCACCCGGAACGGCGTGCCCTGCTTGACCAGCCACTCGGCGACGTCGGTGGCCAGCGAGAACCCGGCCGGGGCCAGCTCCTCCAGCCGCTCCCGGTGCACGGTGAGGGTGGCCATCATCCCGGTGAAGGCCGGGAGCAGCACCTCCAGCGTGTCGCAGGAGTCGAAGACCGGCTCCTTGTCCTCCTGGAGGTCCCGGTTGTACGCCAGCGGCAGCGCCTTGAGGGTGGCCAGCAGCCCGGTGAGGTATCAGCGTCCGACTTGCCGCGCGCCAGCTCGGCGATGTCCGGGTTCTTCTTCTGCGGCATGATCGAGGAACCGGTGGAGAAGGCGTCGTGCAGGGTGATGAAGCCGAACTCGCGGGTGTTCCAGATGATCACCTCCTCGGCGATCCGGGAGAGGTTGATCCCGATCATCGCGGTGACGAAGGCGAACTCGGCGACATAGTCGCGCGAGGCCGTGCCGTCGATGGAGTTGGCCGCGGAGCCGCCCTCGAAGCCGAGTTCGGCCGCGACGAACTGCGGGTCCAGGCCGAGCGAGGAGCCGGCGAGCGCGCCGGAGCCGTAGGCGGAGACGGCGGTCCGGGTGTCCCACTGGCGCAGCCGCTCGGCGTCCCGGCCCAGCGCCTGCACATGGGCCAGCACATGGTGCGCGAAGAGCACCGGCTGGGCGTGCTGGAGGTGCGTACGCCCGGGCATCGCCGTGTCCGGGTGGGCCTCGGCGAGACCGACCAGGGCCTGCTGGAGGTCCAGCAGCAGTCCGCCGATGATCCGGGCGTGGTCGCGCAGGAACATCCGGCCGAGGGTGGCGATCTGGTCGTTGCGGGAGCGCCCGGCGCGCAGCTTGCCGCCGAGCTCGGGGCCGAGGAGTTCCAGCAGGCCGCGTTCGAGGGCGGTGTGCACGTCCTCGTCGGCGACAGTACCGGTGAAGGCCCCGGACTCGACGTCGGCCAGCAGCGTCTCCAGCCCTTCCAGCATCCGGGCCAGCTCGTCGGCGTCCAGGTGCCCGGCCCGGTGCAGGACCTGGGCGTGGGCCCGGGATCCGGCGATGTCGTAGGGGGCGAGCCGCCAGTCGAAGTGCACCGAGGCCGAGAGCCTGGCCAGTGCCTCGGACGGTCCGTCGGCGAAGCGCGCGCCCACAGGCGTACGTCGTTGCTCATGGTGGTCAGCCCTGGAGGTCGCGCTTGGCGGCGATCTTCGAGGACAGGCCGAAGATCTCGATGAAGCCCTTGGACAGCGACTGGTCGAAGGTGTCGCCGGTGTCGTAGGTGGCGAGGTTGAAGTCGTACAGCGACTGCTGCGAGGCGCGGCCGTTGACCACGGCCCGGCCGCCGTGCAGGACCATCCGGATGTCGCCGCTGACGTGCTGGTTGGCCTCGTTGACGAAGCCGTCCAGGGCGCGCTTGAGCGGGGAGAACCACAGGCCGTCGTAGACCAGTTCGGCCCAGCGCTGCTCCACCTGCCGCTTGTAGCGGGCGAGTTCGCGCTCCAGGGTGACGTTCTCCAGCGCCTGGTGCGCGGTGATCAGCGCGATCGCGCCGGGGGCCTCGTAGATCTCCCGGGACTTGATGCCGACCAGCCGGTCCTCGACCATGTCCAGCCGGCCGATGCCCTGGGCGCCGGCGCGCCGGTTGAGCTCCTCGATGGCCTGGAGCACGCCGACCTTGCGGCCGTCGATCGCGACCGGGACCCCGGCCTCGAAGCTGATGACGACCTCGTCGGCCTCGCGCGGGGTGGCCGGGTTCTGGGTGTACTGGTAGACGTCCTCGATGGGGGCGTTCCAGATGTCCTCCAGGAAGCCGGTCTCCACGGCGCGGCCGAAGACGTTCTGGTCGATCGAGTAGGGGTTCTTCTTGGTGGTGACGATCGGCAGGTTGTTGGCCTCGGCGAAGGCGATGGCCTTGTCCCGGGTCATCGCGAAGTCGCGGACCGGGGCGATGCACTTCAGACCGGGGCGAGCGAGTTGATGCCGACCTCGAAGCGGACCTGGTCGTTGCCCTTGCCGGTGCAGCCGTGGGCGACGGTGCCGGCGCCGTGCTTCTTGGCGGCGGCGACCAGGTGCTTGACGATGACCGGCCGCGACAGCGCGGAGACCAGCGGGTACTGGCCCTGGTAGAGGGCGTTGGCCTTGAGCGCCGGCAGGCAGTACTCGTCGGCGAACTCCTCCCGGGCGTCGGCGACCTCGGCCTCGACCGCGCCGCAGTCCAGTGCCCGCTGGCGGATCGCGTCCAGGTCCTCGCCGCCCTGGCCGACGTCCACGGCGACCGCGATGACCTCGGCGCCGGTCTCCTCGGCGATCCAACCGATGCAGACGGACGTGTCCAGACCGCCCGAGTAGGCGAGTACGACGCGCTCGGCCATTGTCTTTACTCCAATTCACAGGGTGCGTGTCACAGGCTGCGTGGCATCCATGCACTGCTTGGAATAATTATGCATGAAGCCGTATGGATTTCAAAGCCCGGGCGCCGGGGGCGGCCGGGGCGGAGGGGGAGGTTTCGGCAGTGGTGCCGGGCCGTGGGGGCGGTCAGGACTCGGCGAGGCCGAGCAGGTGGTCGGCGACGGCCTGGCCGCCGAGCGGGTCGCGACTGATCAGCAGCACGGTGTCGTCCCCGGCGATGGTGCCGATGATCTCGTGCAGACCGGCCTGGTCCAGCGCCGAGGCGAGGAACTGGGCGGCGCCCGGCGGGGTGCGCAGCACCACCAGGTTGCCGGAGGCGGTCGCGGAGACCATCAGCTCGCCGCAGAGCCGGGCCAGCCGGGTCTCGTTGGCGGACTCCCCCATCGGCGCCTGCGGGGTGCGGTCGCCGCCCTCGGCCGGGACCGCGTAGATCAGGGTCCCGTACTGATTGCGGATCTTGACCGCGCCCAGCTCGTCCAGGTCGCGGGAGAGCGTGGCCTGGGTGACGGCGAGGCCGTCGTCCGCCAGCAGCTTGGCCAGCTGGCTCTGCGAGCGGACGGGCTGACGGGTGACCAGGTCCACGATCCGCCGGTGCCGGGCTGTCCGCGTCTGCGGCAGCTGCGGCACCGGCCCCGTGGCGGGAACAGGCTGAGGGTCGTCGGTCATGGAATAGATCTTCCCCTACTACGACGGGACTGTCGTTCCATAGGACTGCCCGCTCTTCCGAATGGCGCAGGCTACTGGATCGACCGCAGTATCCCCGGGAGCACCGCGAGGAAGGTGTCCGCGTCCCGTTCGGTCAGCACCAGCGGCGGCGCCAGCCGCACGGTGTCCGGGGTGCAGGCGTTCACCAGGAACCCGGCGCGCTGGGCGGCGGCCTGGAACTGCGCGGCGACCGGCCGGGTCAGCACGATCCCGAGCAGCGTGCCCGCGCCCCGGACGTGGTCGACGACGGGGTCGCCGATGGCCTCGATCCCGGTGCGCAGCCGGTCGCCGACCTTGGTCACCTGGTCCAGCAGCCCCTGGGAGCCGATGGTGTCCAGCACCGCCAGCGCCGCCGCGCAGACCACCGGATTGCCGGAGAAGGTGCTGCCGTGCTGCCCGGGGTGCAGCAGCCGGGCCGCGTCGCCGAAGGCGAGGGTGGCGCCGATCGGCAGGCCGCCGCCCAGGCCCTTGGCCAGGGTGACCACATCCGGGTCCACCCCCTCCAGGGCCTGGTGCGCGAACCAGTGCCCGGTGCGGCCGATGCCGGTCTGGATCTCGTCCAGGACCAGCAGCGTGCCGGTGGCCCGGGTGATCTCGCGGGCGGCGCGCAGATAGCCGGCGGGCGGGACGACCACGCCGTTCTCGCCCTGGACGGGCTCCAGGACCACCAGCGCGGTCCCGGTGGTGACCGCCGCCCGCAGCGCCTCGGTGTCGCCGTAGGGGACGTTGCTGACCTCGCCGGGCAGCGGCAGGAACGGCTCCTGCTTGCCGGGCTGGGCGGTGAGCGCGAGCGCCCCCATGGTCCGGCCGTGGAAGCCGCCGCTGGCGGAGACCATGTGGGTACGGCCGGTCAGCCGTCCGATCTTGAAGGCGGCCTCGACCGCCTCGGCGCCGGAGTTGGAGAAGTAGACCCGGCCGTCCGGCCGTCCGGACAGCTCGATCAGCCGCTCGGCGAGGCGGATCGTGGGCTCGGCCATGAACAGGTTGGAGACATGGCCCAGGGTGCTGATCTGCTCGGTGACGGCGGCGACCACCGCCGGGTGGGCGTGGCCCAGGGAGTTGACCGCGATCCCGGCCAGCAGGTCGGTGTAGCGCTTGCCGTCGGCGTCCCACAGGTGCACGCCCTCGCCCCGGACGAAGGGGACCCTCGGGGTGCCGAAGTTGTCCATCAGCGCGCCCTGCCAGCGGGCGGTCAGCCGCTCGTTGCTGCTCATGCCAGTCCCCGGTGATGATCGGCTCGTTGTCGGTGTCCGGCACGACCATGGTGCCGATGCCCTCGTCGGTGAAGATCTCCAGCAGCAGGCTGTGCTGCACCCGCCCGTCCAGGACCCGCGCGGTGCCCACGCCCTCGCGCACCGCGCGCAGGCAGCCCTCCATCTTCGGCAGCATGCCGCTGGCCAGGGTCGGCAGTATGGCCTCCAGCTCGGAGGCGCCCAGCTGGCTGATCACGTCGTCGCTGGCCGGCCAGTCGGCGTACAGTCCCTCGACGTCGGTGAGCACCACCAGCATCTCCGCGCCCAGGGCCACCGCCATGGCGGCGGCCGCGGTGTCCGCGTTGATGTTGTAGACATGGCCGTCCAGGCCGCGGGCCACCGAGGAGATGACCGGGATCCGGCCGTCCGCCAGCAGCGCGTTCACCGCGCCCGGTTCGACATGGGCGATGTCGCCGACCAGGCCGATGTCGACCGCCTCGCCGTCGACGTCGGCGTAGCGCTTGACCGCGGTCATGGTGTGCGCGTCCTCGCCGGTCATCCCGACGGCGAACGGGCCGTGCTCGTTGAGCAGGCCGACGAGTTCCCGCTGCACCTGCCCGGCGAGGACCATCCGGACCACGTCCATGGTCTCCGGGGTGGTCACCCGCAGCCCGGCGGTGAACGAGGACTCCAGGCCCAGCCGGTCCAGGTGGGCGCTGATCTGCGGGCCGCCGCCGTGGACGATGACCGGGCGCAGTCCGGCGTACCGCAGGAACACCACGTCCTGCGCGAAGGCGGCCTTGAGCTCCTCGTCGACCATGGCGTTGCCGCCGAACTTGATGACCACGGTCTTGCCGTGGAAGCGCTCCAGCCAGGGCAGTGCCTCGACCAGGGTGAGCGCCTTGGGCAGCGCGGTGTTGTTGCGGGCCTGCTCGCCCTTGGGTGCGATCTGCACGGCGGTGCTCCCCCTCAGCTGGAGTAGGCGCTGTTCTCGTGGACGTAGTCGGCGGTGAGGTCGTTGGTCCAGACCGTGGCGGAGGCGTCCCCGGCGTGCAGGTCGGCGGTGATGACCACCTCCCGGCCCTTCATGTCCACCAGCTCGCGGTCCTCGCCGACGCTGCCGCCCTTGCAGACCCAGACGCCGTTGATGGCCACGTCCAGGGCGTCCGGTTCGAAGGCGGCCCGGGTGGTGCCGATCGCCGAGAGCACCCGGCCCCAGTTCGGGTCCTCGCCGTGGATGGCGCACTTCAGCAGGTTGTTGCGGGCGATGCTGCGGGCCACGTCCACGGCCTCGGCCTCGCTGTGGGCGCCGGTGATGTCGATCCTGATGTCCTTGCTGGCGCCCTCGGCGTCGCCGATCAGCTGCCGGGCGAGGTCGGCGCAGACCGCGCGCACCGCCTCGGTGAACTCGTGCGCCGCCGGGGCGGTGTGCGAGGCGCCGGAGGCCAGCAGCAGCACGGTGTCGTTGGTGGACATGCAGCCGTCGGAGTCGACCCGGTCGAAGGTGGTGTGGGTGGCCGCGCGCAGGGCGGCGTCCAGGCCGGGGGCGTCCACCTCGGCGTCGGTGGTGAGCACCACCAGCATGGTGGCCAGGCCGGGGGCGAGCATGCCGGCGCCCTTGGCCATGCCGCCGACGGTCCAGCCCGCGCCGTGCGCCACCGCGGTCTTGTGCACGGTGTCGGTGGTCTTGATGGCGACGGCGGCGGCCTCGCCGCCGTCCTCGCCGAGCTCGGCGGCGGCGGTGTCGATGCCCGGGAGCAGCTTGTCCATCGGCAGCCGGACGCCGATCAGCCCGGTGGAGGCGACCGCGACCTCGGCCGCGTCCAGGCCGAGCGCCTCGGCCACCCGCTCCGCGGTGGCGTGGGTGTCCTGGAAGCCGAGCGGCCCGGTGCAGGCGTTGGCGCCACCGGAGTTGAGCACCACCGCGGAGACCTGGCCGCCCTTGAGCACCTGCTCGGACCAGAGCACCGGTGCGGCCTTGACCCGGTTGGAGGTGAACACCCCGGCGGCCGCGCGGGAGGGGCCGTCGTTGAGGACCAGGGCCAGGTCGGGCGCCCCGCTCTGCTTGATGCCCGCGACGACCCCGGCGGCGCGGAAGCCCCTCGCCGCGGTGACGCCGGTGCCTGCGCTGGGGTGGGGGCTGCTCACGGTGCGACTCCAGTCTGCGGAAGGCCGAGCTCCTCGGGGAGGCCGAGGGCGATGTTCATGCTCTGGACAGCGCCGCCGGCGGTGCCCTTGGTGAGGTTGTCGATGGCGCTGACGACGGTGATCCGGTGGACGCTCTCGTCCAGGGCGACCTGCACCAGCGCGTGGTTCGAGCCGAGCACCGCGGCGGTGGCCGGCCACTGGCCCTCGGGCAGCAGGTGCGCGAAGGGCTCGGCGGCGTAGGCGGTGCTGTAGGCGGCGCGCAGCGACTCCCTGGTCACCCCGGGCCTGGCCTTGACGCTGCAGGTGGCGAGGATGCCCCGGGACATCGGCGCCAGGGTCGGGGTGAAGGAGACCGCGACCCCCTCCCGGCGACGGCGGAGAGGTTCTGCGTCATCTCCGGCGTGTGCCGGTGCACACCGCCGACGCCGTACGGGCTCATCGAGCCCATGACCTCGCTGCCGAGCAGGTGCGTCCTGGCCGCCTTGCCCGCGCCGGAGGTACCGGAGGCGGCGACCACCACCACTCCGGCTCGGCCAGCCCGGCGGCGAAGGCCGGGATCAGCGCCAGGGTGACCGCGGTGGGATAGCAGCCGGGCACGGCGATGCGCCGGCTGCCCTTCAACGCCTGGCGGGCGCCGGGGAGTTCGGGCAGGCCGTAGGGCCAGGTGCCGGCGTGCGGGGAGCCGTAGAACTTCTCCCAGTCGGCCGGGTCGTGCAGCCGGAAGTCGGCGCCGCAGTCGACGATCAGCACCTCCTCGCCCAACTGCTCGGCGACGGCGGCGGACTGGCCGTGCGGCAGGCCGAGGAAGACCACGTCGTGCCCGGCCAGGACCTCGGCGCTGGTGGGTTCGAGCACCCGGTCGGCGAGCGGCCGCAGGTGCGGCTGGAGCTCACCGAGGCGGGTACCGGCGTTGGAACCGCCGGTGAGCGCGCCGATCTCGATCTCTGGGTGACTCAGCAGCAGACGCAGCACTTCGCCGCCCGCGTACCCGCTCGCCCCTGCCACTGCTGCCCGGAATGCCATGGCTCCTCCTCCGCTTGGCGACAACTATACGGAGCCTTGCATATTCATGCAATTGACTCCGGGTGTCGGCCGCGGAGGAGCCCGGGTCGGGCGCAGGTGAGGTCGGGCGCGGGAGCGGTCAGGCGTAGGAGCCGAGGGCGTCGCCGCTGCCGTAGGGGCGCAGCCGCAGGGTCCGGGCGTCGTGCTCGCTGATCTGCCCGGCCTGCTCCAGCAGTTCCCGATGTTGTCGTGGCCCAGGTGCAGGAACCGGCCGTGCAGCAGGTCCAGCCGCCCGCGCGCGGCGTCCTTCACCGTCGAGACCAGGTAGGGGATGCTGCCCCAGTGCACCATGTCCGCGAACATCGGCATCCCGGCGGTCATGTCGGTCGCCCACGCCCGGGCTGATGTCCAGCACGGTCACCCCGTGCGGCCGCAGCGGCCCGGCGACATTGTCGCTGAGCCGCAGCAGCGCCGCCTTGGAGGTCGCGTACGCCGAGTAACGCCACTCCGGCCGCAGCGCGAAGCCCGAGTTCAGGTTGATCACCCGGCCGCGCTGGCGCGCGACCATGCCCGGCAGCACGCAGCGCATCAGATTGAACGGCCCCCGCAGGTTGGTCTCCACCACCGACCACCACTGCTGCGGGTCGGCCTCCCACAGCGGCACCTCGGCCCGGTCCACCTGCCCGGCGTTGTTGACCAGCAGGTCCAGCGGCCCCAGGTCGCGCTCGATGCTGCGCACCGCCTCGCGGACCGCGTTGGGGTTGACCACGTCGGCGGCGAGTGCGACACATCTCACGCCGTTCCGGACACAGGCCCGCGCGGTGCTGATCAGGGTCTCCCGATGGCGCCCGAGGACCCCCAGGTTCATCCCCTCCTCGGCCAGTCCCAGGGCGATCTCCCGGCCGATTCCCCGTCCGGCGCCGGTGACCAGAGCCACCTGCCCTTCCAGCGTTCGCATGCTCATGCGCTCGATTGTGAACGCTGAACGGGCGTTCGGTCCTATGGACACGCAGAACCGGGGAGTAACGTCAGGGCGGCAGCCGCGGAGGTCCGCGGCCATGAAACGAAGGACGAAGTAGTGAGCGACATCACGCGCGTAGGGGTCGTCGGCTGCGGCCTCATGGGGTCGGGTATCGCGGAGGTGTTCGCCCGGGCCGGGCTGGACGTCAAGGTCTCCGAAGCGAACGGGGCGGCGCTGGAGCTGGGCCGGGGGCGGCTGACCGGCTCGCTGGACACCGCCGTACGCCGGGGCAAGCTCAGCCAGGAGGACCGCGACGCCGCCCTGGAACGCATCACCTTCACCACCGAGCTCGCCGACTTCGCCGACCGCGACCTGGTCATCGAGGCCGTCGCCGAACGCGAGGACATCAAGACCGCGATCTTCCAGACCCTCGACAAGGTCGTCCAGCGCCCGGACGCGATACTCGCCTCCAACACCTCCTCCATCCCCATCGTCAAACTCGCCTCGGCCACCTCCCGCCCCGAACAGGTCCTCGGCGTCCACTTCTTCAACCCCGCCCCGGTACAGAAGCTCGTCGAGATCATCCCCACCCTCACCACCTCCGCCGAAACCGTCACCCGCGCCGAGGACTTCGCCCGCACCGCCCTGGGCAAGGAACCCATCCGCCCCGCGACCGCGCCGGCTTCGTCGTCAACGCCCTCCTGGTGCCCTACCTGCTCTCCGCCGTCCGCATGTTCGAAACCGGCGTCGCCACCGCCGAAGACATCGACAAGGGCATGGAAGCCGGCTGCGCCCACCCCATGGGCCCCTGCGCCTGTGCGACCTCATCGGCCTGGACACCATCGTCTCCATCGCCGAATCCATGTACCACGAATACAAAGAACCCCTCTACGCCGCACCCCCGCTGCTCCAGCGCATGGTCGACGCCGGCCTCCTCGGCCGCAAATCCGGCCGCGGCTTCTACCAGTACTGAGACCGGCGGTACCGATACGGCAGTACCGGCGCCCGTCCCGGCGGCCCCGCTCCACAGGCGGCCCCGCTCCGCACCTCGCGGAGCGGGGCCGCGGTCACTCCTGGGGCCCGGGACTGGACGTCGAGGAGGGTGACGCAGACCTCGGTGGCCGGGTGGCGGGCGGTGGCCGGCTGGAGGTAGGCCAGTTCGGCGCCGGGGACGCCGACGCAGCGGGCCGGGTCGCTGCCGGCCACCACGCGCAGCACCTCGAAGCGGGCGGCGCGGTCGCGGCAGTCCAGCATCCGCAGGGTGTCCAGGTGGTTCGCGGAGTGGCGGCCGACGCCGCAGTCGCCGATCGCCGCCTCGGCTCCGGCGGGGGCCGGCAGCGGGCCGCGGGACGGGGTGACCCGCTCGACGGCCGAGGCCGCCAGGGCGCACGCAGGCCAGGCCGAGCGCCATCAGGACGGTCGCGCGGCGCACGGTCCAGGAACTGCTTGGGGTGCGGCCATCGGGTTCACCGCCGATCCGGTGGTGGGAGCTAACCAAGTGTGCAGGGGCGGCGGCGTCCGCGCACGGCGGACGGCGGACGGCGGACGGCGGACGGCGGACGGCGGACGGGCCGGGACGGGGCAGGGCGGACGGGCCGGGACGGTCAGGGCTGGGGCCGGGTGGCCAGGTCGAACAGCGTCCAGATCTCGGCCGTGTAGGCGTCCAGGTCCAGGTCGGGGCGGAGCTCCAGGAGCATCGGCAGCCCCTCCACGCTGCGCTGCACCATGGAGGCCATGACCAGCGGGTCGAAGTCGCGGAACTCCCCCGCCGCCTGCCCCTCCGCAGCAGGGCCTCGATCGGTGCCAGCACCGGCCCCTGGTCGACCGGGTCGAACGGGAGGGCGCCGCTGGTGAACACCGCCAGCAGTGCCTTCATCCGGGTGCGGTGGCTGCCGGTGAACTCGGTGGTGGCCCGCAGATAGGCCCGCAGCGCATCCCGGGCGGTGGTCTCCTGCCGCATCCGCTCGCCGACGAACGCGCCGAGCTCGGCCAGGACCGTGCCGACCACCTCGGTGATCAGCTCCTGCTTGTCCTTGAAGTGGTAGGAGATCAGCCGGGTGCTGGAGAGTCCCGCCCGCTCCGCGATCCGGGCGAAGGAGGCAGCGGCGAAGCCGTGCTCGGCGATGGTCCCGATGGCCGCCTGGACGATCTGGGCCCGCCGCGCTGCCGCCGTGAAGGTCAGCCGGTCCCCGCGCTCCTCGATCGCTGCCACGGGAAGATCCTGACGCCGACCGCCGAGGAGGGCAAGAAGCGCAGGTCAGCACGGTGTCAGCGGAGGCTCCAGTCCTCCGGTCCGCCGCCGGTCCAGGAGACCATGCCCGGGTCGTCCAGGTCCGCGGCCTCCAGTCCAGCGCGTCGGCAGAACTCGTCCACATCGGCCAGGCCGTAGGCGCGGCCCACTCGTGGCCGAGGATCATCACCCGTCGGTAGGGCCGGTCGGCGGCCACCAGCCGGGCCGACCACCACGGGGGCGCTGCTGTCCATGTCTCCAGCCTGCGCCGCCGGGCCCGGGCACGCCTCCCGGCCCGGGTTCCGCCGCCGCCCGGGGACCTGTCGCCCGGCGGCCTGCCGCCGGTCAGCCGGCCCGGGCCAGCAGCGCCGCCCGGGTCAGCGCGCCGGGGCCGAAGCTGCGGGCGGCCCGGTCGACCACCGGGTCCAGCCGTCGCCGCAGCTCGGTGCGGCGGTCGAAGCTGAGCTGGACGGCCGCGGACTCCACCGGGCACAGCCCGAGCGCCCGGGCCCCGATGGACCGCTGCCGGGCGCGCTGCAGGCCGAGGCTGTCGTGCAGGCCGTAGAGCCGGCTCTGGAGGGTGGCCGAGCAGTCGGTGGGCTCACCCAGGGTGCGGGCCCGGGTCACGGTGGAGCGGTCGGCGAAGCGGACCTCCAGTTCGACCCGGGCGGCGACCTGGCCGCTGCCGCGCAGCCGGGCCGCGAGCTCCAGCGCGGCGGAGAGCAGGGCGCGGCGGGTGGCGTCGGGGTCGACCGTGTCCCGCGGGAAGTCGCGGCGGACCAGCAGGCTCGGCGGCGGGCCGCCCGGGCGGACGGCGCGCGGGTCGTGCCCCGGGCGCGCTCGGCCAGCAGCCGTCCGGCGGCCGCCCCGACCAGGCGTTGCAGGGTCGCCGGGGGCACGGTGCGCAGTTCCCCGACCGTGGCCAGCCCGTAGCCGGCCAGGGTGCGGCTGGTCCTGGGGCCGGCCTCGGGCAGGGCCCGGACCGGGAGCGGGTCGAGGAAGGCGGCGACGGCCGCCGGGTCGTCCGGCAGGACCTGGACGGTGGTGGGGTCGGCGGTCTGCGCGGCCAGGGTGGCCAGCATCCGGTTGGGGCCGACGCCCACCGTGCTCTGCACCCCGAACCGGGCCAGGAGCTTGACCTGGAGCAGCAGGGCCAGGTCGGCGGGGGTGAGGTCGAAGTAGCGCAGCGCACCGGTGAGGTCCAGCAGCGCGGCGTCGGACGGCAGCGCCTGGACGACCGGGGTGAGGTCGGTCAGCACGGTGAACAGCTGCCGGTAGCTCTCGTCCGAGGGCCGGTGCAGCTGCACATGGGCGATGGTCCTGGCCGTTGGAGTCAGATAGGACATGGGAGTGGCAAGAACTACTGGTGTCATTGGGCTGATGGGGGTCATCCGGCACTCCCGGGGCTGGAGGTCCAGAGTTTGCGGGTGGCCGTGGTGCCGTCGCCCGCCGGTCGCAGGTCCGCCCACGGCGCCAGGGTGTAGCCGGTGGGCAGGGTCAGCACCCGGTCCGGGTGGTCCGCTCCAGGGCTCCCCGCCGCCTCCGGGTGGGCGGTGAGCAGGCGGCGGACGGCGTCCAGGCCGCCGCTCTCGCGGGCGGCGGCGAGCTCGGCCAGGTTCCAGGCCTGGGCGCCGACCACGCTGAGGCTGCGCGGCCCGCGCCGGGCGATGGTGCCACGCACCAGCAGCAGGAAGCTGTGGAAGACGGTGTGCGCGTATGTCTGGGCGTCGTCGAAGAAGGCGAGGTCGACCAGACCGGTGCCGTCGTCCAGGGTGGCGAACAGGATGCGCCTGCCGGTGCGGTTCGGCGGAGTCTGGTTGGCGACCTTCGCCCCGGCGACCAGTACCTGCGCGCCGGTCCGCAGCTGGGCCAGGCGGTGGGCGGGGATCACGCCGAGTTCGGTGAGCAGCCGGTGGTGGTCGGTCATCAGGTGGCGGGAGGCGTCCAGGCCGAGCACCGACAGCTCCGCGGTGAGCTCCTCCCGCGGGGTCATCACCGGCAGGCCGGTGGGGTGCGGCGTGTCGGTGCCGTCGGCCAGGGCGAGCTGGGTCGGGGCGGCGCCCTGGTGCTGCCGGTGCAGTTCGGCGATCTGCAGCAGCAGGTCGCGGCGGGGGCGGCCGGGGGCGAGCGAGGCCAGCGCGCCGATCCGGGCCAGCCGCTCGGCCACCGGCAGCGCGGGCCGGGCCCGGGTGAACCAGTCCGGGACCGAGGTGTAGGGCCGGCCGGCGGTGATCCGGGCGACCTGCTCGGCGGAGATGCCCTGCACCTCGGAGAGCGACAGCCGGATGCCCAGGCGGCGGCCCCCGGGGGTGTCCACGGGTTCGGCGCGGTAGTCGGCGGCGGAGTACTGGACGTCCAGCGGCAGGATCGGCACCCCGCGGCGGCGCGCGTCGGCCAGGATCAGCCGGGCCGGGTACATCCCCGGGTCGTGGGTCAGCAGCCCGGCGTAGAAGGCGGCGGGGGTGGGTCTTGAGCCAGGCGGACTGGTAGGTGGGCACGGCGAACGCCACCGCGTGGGACTTGGCGAAGCCGTAGGAGGCCATGGCCCGCAGGATCGCCCAGACCTCCTCCACCACCTCGCGCGGGTACCGCTGCCGCGCGCGGCGGTGGAACCACTCCTCGACCTTCGGCAGGCGTTCGCGGTCGCCCATGGCGCGCCGGACCACGTCGCCCTGACCGAGGTCGCAGCCGGTCATGATGTGCATCATCCGGATGACCTGCTCGTTGAAGACGACCACCCCGAGGGTCTCCGCCAGCGCCGGGACCAGGTCCTGGTGCGGGTAGGCCGGGCGGCGCCCGCCGTGCCGGGCGGCGATGAACGGGCTGATCATGTCCGCCGCGACCGGTCCGGGACGGAACAGGCTGATGTCGACGACCAGGTCGTGGAAGGTCCGCGGCTGGAGGCGGCCGATCAGCTCCCGCTGGCCCGGCGACTCGATCTGGAAGCAGCCCAGGGTCTGCGCGCTGCGGATCAGTTCGAAGGTGGCCGGGTCCTCCGGCGGGACCTGGGCGGGGTCGTCCAGGTCGACCCGGCGGCCGGTGGTGCGCTGGATCTCGGCGACGGCGTGCGCCATCGCGGACTGCATCCGCACGCCCAGGATGTCCAGTTTGAGCAGGCCCAGGTCCTCCACGTCCTCCTTGTCGAAGAAGCTCATCGGCAGGTTCTCGCCCGGGTGGGCTGCACCGGGGTGCGGTCCAGCAGGGTGGTGTCGGACAGCAGCACCCCGCACGGGTGCATGGCGACCCCGCGCGGCAGCGCGTCCAGCCCCTCCACCAGCTCCCACAGCCGTCCGTAGCGGTCGGCGTCGGCGGCGACCTGGCGCAGCTCGGGGAGTTCCGCCATGGCCGAGCGCACATCGCGGGCGCGGATGTGCGGGAACGCCTTGGCGAGGCGGGCGGTCTCCTCGGGGTCGATGCCCAGGGCGGCTCCGGCGTCGCGGATCGCGTGGCGGACCCGGTAGGTCTCCGGCATCGCCACCAGCGCCACCCGCTCCGCCCCGAAGCGTTTGAACACGGCCCGGTAGACCTCCAGCCGGCGGGCCGACTCGACGTCGATGTCGATGTCGGGCAGTGAGCGGCGGTAGGAGGAGAGGAAGCGCTCCATCAGCAGGTCGTGCTCGACCGGGTCGGCGGTGGCGATCCCCAGCAGGTGCACCACCAGCGACCCGGCCGCCGATCCCGGGCGGCGGTCCGGATGCCCAGGCGGCGGGCGTCGTCGACGACCGAGGCCACGGTCAGGAAGTAGCTGTCGAAGCCCCGGTCCCGGATGATCGCCAGCTCCTGCCGGAGCCGCTCCCAGCTGGTCCGGTCCCGGCGGCCGCGTTGCAGCAGCGCGGTGACCGTCCGCGAGCGCAGCACCCGGTACGGCGGGCGGTGCTCGGCGCCCACCAGCTCCGGTTCGGGCAGATGGGCCTCGCCCCGGCGCAGGCCGAGCTCCGGGTCCACCAGGCCCAGGTCCGCGCGCGGCTCGATCCGGCACTCCTGTGCGGTGCGCTCGGTCGCGGCCAGCAGCCGGACCGCGCCGCCGTGCTCCTGCCCGGCGGCCTCGGCGACGCGTTCGGCGATCCGCGCCATCAGCGGCGCGGGCTTGAGCCAGCGCTCGCCCCGGTCGCGGTGGCGCGGGTCGATCGGCACCAGTCGCCGGGCCGCGTCCAGCACGTCGGCGATCGGGGCCTGGGCGGGGTCGGCGTAGCGGACCGCGTTGCTGAGCACGGCCTCGATGCCGAGGTCGGCGGCCAGGCCGACGGTCCGGGCGGCCAGCCGCAGCGATCCGGCCCCGGAGTCGCCCCGGTGGTGGGCGACGGCGGCCAGCCGCAGCCGGTCCGCGAACAGCTCGCGCCAGGGCGCGAGCAGGGCGGTGGCACGGTCCTGGCGGCCCGCGGCCAGGGCGCGCAGCGGTTCGGCCTCCGGGCCGAGCAGCACGGTCAGTCCGGCCTCCGCCTCCCGCTCCAGCGCCGCCCAGGGCAGCAGCGGCCGACCGGTGCCGCGGGTGGCGTGGGCGGCGGTGAGCAGCCGGCACAGCGCCGCCCAGCCGGAGCGGTCGCGGGCCAGCACGGTGATCCGGGGCGCGGACTCGTCCACGAACGCCCCACCGCGCGCCGGTGTGCGGCGGCGGCCGCGACTGCGGTCGCGGATTCGAACGCGGCAACGGCCAGGTCCGCGCCGAAGAGCGGCCGGATCCCGTCCGCCAGGCAGGCCTTCGCGAACCGCACCGAGCCCGAGACGGTGTCGCGGTCGGTCAGCGCCAGCGCCCCCAGGCCGTGCTCGGCGGCCCGGCGCACCAGGGCGTCGGGCTGGGAGGCGCCGTAACGCATGGAGTAGCCGGAGGCGACCTGGAGATGGGTAAACACGCCACGCCCTCCCTCCTTCCGCTGGTCCCTGTGCCGCCGATGACTGACTTGTCCCTTTCGTTCGCTCAAGTCTACGTCGATGTTCGAACTGATATTCGAGAGCGAGAGTAGCAGGGCGAATCGTACGAATGTTCGGGTGAATGTTCGAAGGCCCAGCTCAGCGGCCTCTGCCCGGGGCACGGCTCCTGCCTGCGGCCGGACGGGGCAACGGCGGGGGGACACGCCGGCTTCAGCACGGGTGGCGTGGCCGCTCCGCATACCGTCCGCCTGAGGAGGAATCCAGAGCGGACGGTATGCGGACCGGCCCCTGTCACCGCTCTGCTACCGCGCCATGCCCACACGCTCCACCGGACCGAGCGCCGTCCTGGCCGCCGCCGCGGCCGCGGCCGTCGTCACCGCCGCCGCCGCCATGCTGTCGCCGACCACCCCCGCGGCGGCGGCCGACGGGCAGTCCGCCGACGCCCGGCTGATCCGGCTGGCCATCTCGGACGTTCCGGCCCTGCAGACCACCGCCTTCCACGGCGTCTACGGCGCCGCGGACTCCCCCGTGGTCGGCGCTCCGGACGACGGGGGCGACTTCAGCGACCCGGACGGCGTGCTCGACCACATCACCCTTGAGGGCAGCACGGTCGTCCGGAGCTCCAACAACGCCGCCAAGGTGTACGGGCAGACGCAGAACTCGGGGATGTCGCTGTACGTCAAGTCCATGGCCCTGATCCAGGTCAGGCAGCGCTCCGGGTCGGTCAGCACCCTGGACACCTATGCCGAGTGCACCCCGCCACCGGTCGGCCCCTACGCGCTCGCCTATGCCCGCACCGCGGGCAGCGAGATCGAAGTGCTCGGCCGACAGGTCCCGGTCGGGACCACCACCCTGGACGTGACCGGGGCCGACCTCCAGGAACCGGGCTTGGGAAACAGCCAACTGACCGTCAACTACCGTCCGCACGAGGTGCCTTCGACCGGCGGGCAGACCCCCGGCGTCTACCGGGCCGAGGCCTGGATCGACATCACGGTCACCGGAGTGCTCAACGACACCGACGGCCAACAGGTGTACTCCGGGCCGATCGTGGACCTGCGCCTCGGCGAAGTCCACGCCAACTGCCGGGAGATGGTCACCCCGACCCCGACGCCCACCCGCACGCCGACGCCGACACCCACCACCCCCACGCCGTCACCCACCACCCCGCCCCCGTGCCCACGGTGACCCCGACGGTCACGCCGACCACCAGCCCGACCACCAGCCCGATGCCCTCCCCCACCCGCACCCTGCCCGACACCGGCGTCGGCGAAAGCGCCGGGTCGGTCGCGCCCGCCGCGCTGGCACTGCTGGCCGGCGGCCTGGTCATCGCCGCCGCCACCGGCCTCAGTCGGCGCCGCCGCCGTCACTGAGCAGCACGGCGCCGGACAGCACGGCTTTTATGCAAGGGAATTGACGCCAAGTCAGATCAGGCCGCGCACCTGGGCGCTGAGCCTGGTCAGTCCGAGCAGGGCGTCGATGCTGGGGGTGGCCACGCCCACCAGGGCGCCGATCTCCCGTACCGCGCCGACCAGGGGCCCAGCTCCAGGCTCTTTCCGGCGTCGGCGTCCTGGAGCATGGAGCTGCGGAACGGGCCCAGCTTGCGGGTCACCGCACTGCGCTCCGCCGGGAGTTCGGTGATCGGGCAGCCGATGGCGGCACCCACGGCCGCCGCCTCCCGCATCGCCGCGTGGCAGAACCCCAGCACCAGCTCGTCGTCCAGGATCCGGTCCGCCGTGGCTCCGGTGAGCGCGGAGACCGGGTTGATCGTCATATTGCCCCAGAGCTTGTACCAGACGTCGCGCTGGATCCGGTCGGACACCGAGGCCTCGAACCCGGCCTGCTCCAGCAGCGCCGCCACCTCGCGGACCCGCGCCGAGTCGCTGTGGTCCGGCTCGCCCAGGATCAGCCCGCGTCCGCCGACATGGCGCACCACGCCGGGCTCGGGGACGCTGCAACTCATGTGCACCACACAGCCCAGGACCTGGCGGGTGGGCACCGCCGCCGCGATCCGGCCGCCCGGGTCGACGCTCGCCAGCCGGCGCCCCTCGCAGGGCCCGCCGAAGCCGTCCAGATACCACCAGGGCACCCCGTTCAGCGCGGCCAGCACCACGGTGTCCGGCCCCAGCAGCGGGGTCAGGCTGGGCAGGGCGGCCTCCAGCGACTGGCTCTTGACCGCGAGCACGACCAGGTCCTGCTCGCCCAGTTCGGAGGCGTCGCCGACGGCCCGTACCGGCGCCTCCAGCAGGCCCTCCTGATCGGAGAGCACCCGCCAGCCGTGCTGCCGCAGTGCGGCGAGGGTCGCGCCGCGGGCCACCGCCGAGGTCTCCAGGCCGGAGGCGGCCAGCCGCGCGCCGACAAAGCCACCGATGGCACCGGCCCCCAGTACACAGATACGCATGTACGACAACCTATCCCCCATCACCCCCGGGCTTCAGCCCCGCACGTACTGGAGCCAGGCCGGACGCCGGGCCAGGGTCTCGGCCAGCCGCTGTTCCTCGGCCCGGGCCAGCTCCTCCGGGGTGCCGAAACCCTCCGGCAGCCAGGCCGCCGAATCGGCGGCGCGGGCCGCGAGATGGGCGGTGTAGGCGGCACGCAGCTGGTCGGGCGACTCGAAGCCGGGCTCGTCGGTCAGCCACTCGTCCGGGACCAGGCCGACCACCTCGTCCAGCAGCTCCGCGGTGACCCGCGGGGCGAGCTCGGCGTCGGCGGCGGCGACATCGGGGCGGTAGGCGCCCAGCGCGTGGGCGGTCATCGGGTAGCGCCTGCCGACCGCCTCGGCCGCGCCCGGCCAGCGGTGGTGGAAGATCAGCGCGGCCCCGTGGTCGATCAGCCACAGCCGTCCGTGCCAGAGCATCAGATTGGGGTTGTGCACGGTCCGGTCGACGTTGCCGACCAGGGCGTCGAACCAGACCACCCGCCCGGCCTCGGCCGGGGAGACCGCGAGCCCGCCGGCCAGCTGCTGGTCGGTGACGTCCCGCGCGCCGGGGAGGTAGTCCATGCCGAGGTTGCGCCCGGCGCTGGCCCGCAGGATGTCCTGGACCTCCGGATCCGGCTCGTCCGCGGCCACCGCCGGGTCGAAGTCCACCAGCACCAGCTCCGGGACGCGCAGACCCAGCCGCCGCCCCAGCTCCCCCACGATCACCTCGGCGACCAGCGCCTTGCGGCCCTGGGCGGCCCCGGCGAACTTCACCACATAGGTGCCCAGGTCGTCGGTCTCCACGATGCCGGGAACGGATCCGCCGTCCCGCAGCGGCGCCAGATAGCGCAGCGCCGCGACCTCGGCCAGGCCGCCGCCGCCCGGCTGCCCCGCGTCCGCCCTCCGTGCCGCCACCTGCACCTCCGTCACCTGTGCCTCCGTCACCCGCGCTGCCGCCACCCGCGCTGCCGCCACCCGCGCTGCCGCCACCCGCGCCTCCTCGGACCGGGATCGAGGGAGAGGCCAGCCGCCTCCCAGTAGCCACTCCGCCAGCCGCCCGGCCGCCGGGCCCGGCCGGACCCCGGTCGCGGGCACCGCGTCCGGGGTCCGCGGCTCAGCCACGGACCGCGCCCGCCCGGCCGCCTTCGAGCTCGGCCAGCAGGCCGGCCAGCAGGTCGAAGCCGCCGTCGGCCCAGCGCTGCGACTCGAACACGTCCTCGGCCACCATCTCGGCGGTGACCAGCATCTCCGCGAGCCGCTCGCGCCCGGTGGGGGTCAGCGCCGCGTAGGCCACCCGGGCGTCGCGCGGATCGGGCTCGCGGACCACCAGGCCGATCCGCTCCAACGGGATCAGGCCCCGGGTCACCCCGGAGGCGGTGAGCCCCAGGGCCTGGGCGAGGTCGACCCGGCGCATCCGGCCGCCCTCGGCCCGGCCCAGCTGGAGCAGCAGCGTCAGATCGGCCAGGCTCACCCCGTGCAGCGCGGACAGCCGTCCGTCGAACCTCCTGACCAGCGAGGTCTGCGCGCGGACCAGTCGCAGCGAGGTCTCCAGTGCGTTGTTCACCGTTCCAGGCTACCATGTACTTGAGTACTCAAGGAGTTGTCGAGCTTCCCGGAACCAGCTGCGCGCGCGGGGCCGGTGCGGCACAATGCGGGCAACGCGACTGGCGGGGCCGGGGTGGAATCGACCACCGGGAAGCAGCTTCGCGGGGGCCGACCGCCTGGGCGTCCGCACAGGAGCCGCCATGAGCGCTTTCTCCGACGTCGACCGCAGCGCCCGCCCGCAGGAGCTGGTGCGCTATCTGGGCGAGGCCCACCGCGGGCTGAGCACGCCCAGGGCCCGGCTGCGCGAACGGCTGGCGCTGCGCCCGGGCGAGCGGGTGCTCGACCTCGGCTGCGGCGCGGGCCACGAGCTGGCGCAGCTGGAGGAGGACGGCATCACCGCCGTCGGTGTGGACCCGAGCACGGTGATGCTGCACGCCAGCCGCGCCCGGCTGGCCGACCAGGACCTGGAGCCCAGGCTGGCCCAGGCCGAGGGCGCGCGGCTGCCGTTCCGCGACGGCGTGTTCGACGCCTGCCGGATCGAGCGGGTGCTCCAGCATGTGGCCGACCCGGCCGCGGTCCTGGCCGAGGCGCACCGGACGCTGCGCAGGGGCGGGCGGATCGCGGTCTGCGAGCCGGACTGGGCCTCGTTCACCATCGCCTCGGCCGACCCGGTCGCCGCGGCCGCGGTCAGCGCCCGGGTCGGCGCCGGGACCGCCCACCGGGATCTCGGCCGCCAGCTGCGCCGGCTGCTGGCCGGCGCGGGCTTCACCGGCCTGCTGGTGGAGGTCGAGCTGGCGGTCTACACCTCGATCGCGGAGCTCGACCGGATCATCCCGCTGCGCGCCGTCGCCGAACGCGCCCGCGCCCAGGGGGCGATCAGCGCCGGGCGGGCGGCGGACTGGCTGGCCGAGCAGGAGGCGCTCTCCGCCGCCGGGGCCTTCCACGCCACGCTCAACCGCTCGGTCCTGGGCTGGGCACAGCGCACGGACAGCTGCAACACATGAACAGTCCTTCAATTGTCTACAGTACGATGACTGTATGGGTCCCGAAACCGTGCCGCCCGCGCGCCTGGACGCGGGCAACGCCGCGAAGGTGGCCGCCACCATGCAGGCCCTGGCCACTCCGTCCCGGCTGCTGATCCTGGCCCGGCTGCGACAGGGCCCGTGCGCGGCCAGCGAACTGGCGGCCGCGGTCGGCCTGGAGCAGTCCGCCTGCTCGCACCAGCTGCGACTGCTGCGCAATCTGGACCTGGTCATCGGTGAGCGGCAGGGGCGGTCGGTGGTCTACGACCTCTACGACCACCATGTCGCGGAACTCCTGGACCAGGCCGTCTACCACGTCAACCACCTGCGGGCATGACAGCGGCGGCCCGCCCCGGTACCGGGGGCGGGCCGCCGCTGCTGCTGGTTCCGCGAGTCAGACGCGGGGCGCGGCCCCGGTCCGGGCCACGGCCTCGGCGATGGCGGCCGTGCGCGCGGCGCTGGCCTCCTCCGCGGTGAGCGTGCGGTCCTGGGCCCGGAAGCGCAGCGCGTAGGCCAGGGACTTGCGGCCCTCGCCCAGCTGCTCGCCGGTGTAGACGTCGAACAGCCGCAGCGACTCCAGCAGCGGCCCCGCGCCGGACCGCAGCGCGGCCTCGACCTCGGCGGCCGGGACCGAGGCGTCCACGACCAGCGCCACATCCTGGGTGGCGACCGGGAAGCCGGAGATCCGCGGGCCCTCGACCCGCCCGGCGCCGTCCTGGGTCAGCAGGTCGACATCCAGCTCCATCGCACAGGTGCGCTCCGGCAGGTGCAGCGCCTTGACCACCCGCGGGTGCAGCTCACCGGCGTGGCCGACGAGCCGGTCGCCGACGTGCAGCGCGGCGCAGCGGCCCGGGTGCCAGGGGGCGTACTGGGCCTGGGTGACGGTCAGCTCGACCCCCGCGGCGGCGGCCACGGTGCGGGCGGACTCGACCGCGTCGGCCCAGGCGGCCTCGCGGGCCGGGCCCCACCAGCCGCCGGGCTCACGGTTGCCCGCGAGCACGGTGGCGACCCGGCGCGGCTGCCGCGGCAGGGCCGCGTTCAGCTCCGCGATCTCCTCGCCGGTGGGACGCCGGTCGACCGGCAGCCGCGGCGCCCGGAACAGCCGCTCCGGGTCGGTGCCGTCGACCCGGAACACCAGGCCCTGCTCGAACAGCGCCACATCCGTGCTGCCCCGGCCGGTGTTGCGGCGCAGCGCGGCGAGCAGGCCCGGCAGCAGCGTGGTGCGCAGCGCCGGCTCCTCGTCGGAGATGGGGTTGGCGAGCTTCACCGTGCGGCGGCGGTCGTCGTCCGGCTCCAGGCCCAGCCCGTCCAGGGCGGCCTCCCCGACGAAGGGGTAGTTCAGCACCTCGACATAGCCGGCCCCGGCCAGCGCCAGGCCGGTGCGGCGACGCAGCCGCTGCCCCTCGGTCAGGCCGGTCCCGGCCGGGACCTTGGGCAGGGTGGAGGGCAGCTCGGCGTAGCCCTCCAGCCGGATGACCTCCTCGGCGAGGTCGTTGGGGTCGGTCAGGTCGGGGCGCCAGCTGGGCGGGGTGACCACCAGGATGTCGCCGCCCTCGACGGTGCAGCCGACCTCCTGGAGCCGGCGGACCACGGTCTCGCGGCCGTACTCCTGACCGGCGACCCGGTCGGGTGGTCGGCGGAGATGGTGATCGAGTAGACCGGGTATTCCACCGCGAACTCGGTGACCCCGGGCTCGGCGGTGCCGCCGGCGAGCAGCACCAGCAGGTCCACGGCACGCTGGGCGGCGGCCTTGGCGGCCTGCGGGTCCACGCCGCGCTCGAAGCGCTTGGCCGCCTCGGAGGGCAGCCGGTGCCGGCGGGCGGTGCGGGCGATGGCGACCGGGGCGAAGCGCGCGGCCTCGATGACCACCTCGGTGGTACCGGTGACCTGGCCGGTCTCCGGGTCGACCTGCGGGTCGGCGATCTCGGTGCCGGCCCCGCCCATGACCCCGGCCAGGCCGATCGGCCCGGCGTTGTCGACGATCAGCAGGTCCTCGGCGTCCAGGGTGCGCTGCACCCCGTCCAGGGTGGTGAGCTTCTCGCCGGCCTGGGCGCGGCGGACGCCGATGGTGCCGTCGATCCGGTGCCGGTCGTAGGCGTGCAGCGGCTGGCCCAGTTCGAGCATCACGTAGTTGGTGATGTCCACGGTCAGCGAGACGGGCGCATCCCGGCCTTCTGGATCCGGCGCTGGAGCCAGATCGGCGAGCGCGCGTCCGGCTCCAGACCGACCACCGTACGGGCGGTGAAGCGGTCGCAGCCGGTCGGGTCGAGCACGCCGACCGCGGGCCCGAAGGAGTTGGGCGCGGGGGGTCCAGCAGCGCCGGGTCGCGCAGCGACAGGCCGTAGGCGATGGCGGCCTCACGGGCGACGCCGCGCACCGACAGGCAGTAGCCCCGGTCGGCGGTGACCGCGATGTCCAGCACCTCGTCGACCAGTTCGAGCAGCTCGACGGCGTCGGTGCCGGGCTCGAACTCCGGCGGCAGCACGATGATGCCGTCGTGGTCGTCGCCCATGCCGAGCTCGCGCGCCGAGCAGATCATGCCCTCGGAGACATGCCCGTAGGTCTGCCGGGCGGCGATCGGGAACGGTCCGGGCAGGACCGCGCCGGGGAGCACCACCACGACCTTGTCGCCGACGGCGAAGTTGCGCGCGCCGCAGACGATGTTCTGCGGCTCGCCGGTGCCGTTGGCGCTGCCGACGTCGACCTGGCAGTAGCGGATCGGCTTCTTGAAGCCGGTGAGCTCCTCGATGGCCAGGACCCTGCCGACCACCAGCGGGCCCTTGAGGTCACCGCCGAGCTGCTCCACGGTCTCGACCTCGAGCCCGGCCCGGACCAGCCGGTCGGCCACGTCGCGGCCGGTCTCGCCCGCGGGCAGGTCGACGTACTCCCGCAGCCAGGAAAGCGGGACGCGCATCAGATCTCCATCCCGAAGGGAAGGGTGAAGCGCACGTCACCCTCCACGATGTCTCGCATGTCCTCGACGTTGTGCCGGAACATCAGCAGCCGCTCGATGCCGAAGCCGAAGGCGAAGCCGCTGTACTTGTCAGGGTCGATCCCGCAGGCCACCAGGACCCGGGGGTTGACCATCCCGCAGCCGCCGAGCTCGATCCAGCCCTCGGAGGAGCAGGTGCGGCAGGGGCGGTCCGGGTTGCCGACGGACTCGCCGCGGCAGTGGAAGCACACCATGTCCATCTCGGCGGACGGCTCGGTGAAGGGGAAGTAGTTGGGGCGCAGCCGGGTCGCCATGCCCTCACCGAAGAGCGAGACCAACATGTGGTCCAGGGTGCCCTTGAGGTCGGCCATGGTCAGGCCCTCGTCCACGGCCAGCAGCTCGATCTGGCTGAAGACCGGGGTGTGGGTGGCGTCCAGCTCGTCGGAGCGGAACACCCGGCCGGGGCAGATCACGTAGACCGGCGGCTCGGCGCTGGCCAGCATGGAGCGGATCTGCACACCGGAGGTGTGGGTGCGCAGCACCACCCCGTCGGTGGGCTGTCCGGCGGCGTCCCTCAGGAAGAAGGTGTCCTGGGTGCGCGCGGGTGGTCCGGGCCCATGTTGAGGGCGTCGAAGTTCAGCCACTCGGCCTCGACCTCGGGCCCCTCCGCGACGGCGTAGCCCATCGCGGTGAAGATGTCGGCGAGCCGCTCGGACATCGTGGTCAGCGGGTGCCGACCGCCGCGCGGGGCCCGGTCGTAGGGGAGGGTGACGTCGACCGCCTCCTCCACCAGGACGCGGGTGTCGCGCTCGGCCTCCAGCTCGACCAGGCGGGCGGCGAGGGCCTTGTTGACCGCGCCCCGGGCCTGCCCGACGCGCTTGCCTGCCTCGGCCTTGGCTGCGGCGGCAGCGCGCCGATCTCGCGGTTGGCCAGCGACAGCGGGGACCGGTCGCCGGTGTGGGCGACCTTGACGTCCCGCAGTGCGGCGAGGTCGTCGGCCGCGGAGATCGCGGCCAGGGCCTCGTCCCGCATCCGCTCGATCTCCTCGGGCTTCAACACCTCAACCTCTACCGGGTCGTAGGACTTGTTCGGTGCGGACATCGCTCTCTTCCGTGCTCCTGCGGGGCTGTGCTCGGGTGGACGGCGGTACCCGGCCCCGCGCGGTCCTGCGGCGGGCACCGCGGCCCCTGGTCGGGGCGGGTGACCGCGGCGGGGCCGCGTGTGGCGTCGGACGGCGCCAGGGGCCGAGTCTACCGGGATCATCGAAGGCCGTTCCGGCGCTGGGCAGGGGGCCTGCCGGGGCCGGGACGGGACGGGGCGCCTGCGGGGTCCGGGCGGGGTCTGTCCGGCCGGGCGCCGCGGGCCGGCGGTGGGCCGGGTCAGACCATGAACTCGGGGATGCCCGCAGGCAGGCAGAATCGGAACCTGGCCCGCCCTCGGGCCCGCGGTCGACGGCGATGGTCCCGCCGTGCGCCTCGACGATGCCCTTGACGATGTAGAGGCCGAGCCCGGTGCCGCCGCGCTTGCTGCCGCGCCAGAAGCGGGTGAACACGCGCGGGATGGACTCCTCCGGGATGCCGGGGCCCTGATCGCTCACCGTGACCACCGTCCATTCCCGCAGCTCGCCGGGGGCGAGGGCCGCCTTCTCCGGCTGGACCTCGATAGTGACAGTCCCCTCGCCGTGGCGCACCGCGTTTTCCAGCAGGTTGCCCAGCACTGTCGATCTTGTCGGCGTCGGCCCACAGCGGCGGCAGCGGTTCGTGGACCCGGATCACAAAGCGCCCCGGGCCGACCCGGCCGCTATCTTGCCGTCCACCTGGTGCCGGACCGCGGCCGGCAGGTCCACCTGCTGGCGGCGGATCTCCAGCCGTCCGGCGTCGATCCGGGAGATGTTCCAGCAGCTCCGCGATCAGCCGGTGACCGGTTGGCGTCGGCGTCGACGGTCTCCAGCATCAGCCGCTTCTGGTCGTCGTGAAGCGCTCCCATTTCTGGAGCAGGGTCGCCGTGAAGCCCTTGACACTGGTCAGCGGGGAGCGCAGTTCATGCGCGACGGTGGCGATCAGTTCGGCGTGGCTGCGTTCGGTGCGCTGCCTGGCCTCGGTGCCGCGCAGCGCCACCACCACCCGCAGCACCGGGCGGTCCGGCCGTCGGCACGCAGGTAGCGGGCGGAGACCAGCACCTCCCGCCCGCCGGGCAGCAGCAGATTACGCTCGGGCTGGCGGGTGCGGGTGGCCAGGCCGCCGTACGGGTCGGTGAGCTGCCACCAGCGGCGGCCCTCCAGATCCTCCAGCGGCAGCGCCTCGGCGAGCGGGCGGCCGAGCGCGGTGGCGGCGGGGACCCCGCTGATCCGGGACGCGGCGGTGTTGAAGCAGACCACCACGCCGTCGGCGTCGGCGACGACCAGGCCGTCGGGAAGGTCGTCGGCACTCAGCGCGGACCCGGCGCCCAGGACGGACCCGGCGCTCACCACAGGCCCGGCGCCCTGGACCGGCTCGGGACTCGGGACGGCCCCGGCGCCCGGCGCGGAGTCGGTCAGGTTCATGTCGCGGCTGTGCTCGGAACCGGACATAGCCACCCCCTCAGATGGCCACCATAGCGAAGATAACATCAGGCGCGGCAACCGCCGGAGGCACGCTGGGCGCGCGCCGAGGCGTACAGGCAGACCGCGGCCGCGGTCGCCAGATTCAGGCTCTCGGCATGGCCGTGGATGGGTACCCGCACCACCTGGTCCGCCAGCTCCCGGGTGGATTCCGGCAGCCCCCAGGCCTCGTTCCCGAAGACCCAGGCGGTGGGCCCGCCGAGGGTGCCGTCGTCGAGTTCGGCGTCCAGGTCCCGGCTGCCCGCGCCGTCCGCGGCGAGGATCCGCGCCCGGCCGCACGCAGCCCGGCGACCGCCTGCTCCACCGGCACGCCGACGGCGACCGGCAGGTGGTAGAGGCTGCCGACGGATGCCCGGACGGCCTTGGCGTTGTACAGGTCCACCGAGGCGTCGGTGAGCACCACCGCGTCCGCCCCGGCGGCATCGGCGGTGCGCAGCACCGTCCCGGCGTTCCCGGGGTCGCGGACATGCGCGAGCACCGCCACCAGCCGCGGGCGCAGCTCCAGCAGCTGCTCGAAGGGGGTGTCGATAAAGCGACAGACAGCGGCGATGCCCTGCGGGGTGACCGTCTGGCAGACCGCGGCGACCACCTCGTCGCTGGCGGTCAGCACCGGGACCCCGGCGCCGCGGGCGTCGGCGATCAGCTCGGCATGGCGCTCGGCGGCCTCGGCGGTGGTGTAGATCTCCACCACCGCGTGCTCACCCGCGCCGCCGGGAATCCGCCCGTAGGCCACGGCCTCGCGCACAGCCTGCGGCCCCTCGGCCACGAACCGGCGCTCCTTGCTCCGCTGGACCCGCCGGAGAGACGGCGGGCGCGCTGACCCGGGGTGAGCGCAGCGAGGTGAGCTCGGGGTACTGCTGCTGGGGCATCGCGGTCTCTCGCTCGGAGGGCTGGTCTTCAGGCGCGGACCGGGGCCGGACTTCAGGCGCCGGCCGGCCGGGCGCGGACGGAACGGGCCCGCAGGGGGATACCCCCTGCGGGCCCGGGACGCGTCGCGGCCTGCTGCTCCGCAGCTGCGCGACGCTAGGGTGCGGCGCTCGCTCAGGCGGCGTCGGCGGCGACGCGGGGCGCGTTCACGTCGGCCGGGAGGGCCTTCTGTGCGGCCTCGACCAGCGCGGAGAAGGCGCCGGCGTCGTGCACGGCGAGCTCGGCCAGCATCTTGCGGTCGATCTCGATGTTGGCAGCCTTCAGGCCTGGATGAGGCGGTTGTAGGTCATGCCGTTCGCACGCGCCGCAGCGTTGATGCGCTGGATCCACAGCTGACGGAAGTCGCCCTTGCGCTTCTTCCGGTCGTTGTAGTTGTAGGTGAAGGAGTGCAGCAGCTGCTCCTTCGCCTTGCGGTACAGCCGCCCGCGCTGGCCACGGTAGCCGCTGGCGCGTTCGAGGACGACCCGGCGCTTCTTGTGGGCGTTTACTGCCCGCTTGACGCGTGCCACGTTGTTACTCCTTGGTGAGGACCGCGGTCGGTTTCACGCGGTCCGGTTACGAATAGGTCGAGGGGATCCGTGCGCAGAGCGCAGGATCACTTGCCGAGAAGCTTCTTGATCTTCTTGGCGTCGGACGGGGCGACCTCGACCGTGCCGGCCAGACGACGGGTCAGCGTGGACGACTTGTGCTCAAGCAGGTGACGACGGCCCGCGCGCTGACGCAGCACCTTGCCGGAGCCAGTGATCTTGAAGCGCTTGCTGGCACCGGAGTGCGTCTTGTTCTTCGGCATGTCGCCGTACTCTCCTCGTCGGTCCGCTCCCACCCGTGCGCCGGGGCGCGAGCGGGAGCGCTGTGGTTCTCCTGGGTTCCCCGGCGGATGCCGGGGAACCGGGGTGGACGTGGCAGCCTAGCTGGCCGCCGCCTCCGGGGGTGTCGCCGCCGTCGGCCTCGTCGGCTTCGGCGGCAGCCTCGGTGTCGAGCTCGGTCTCGAAGTCCTCGACCTCGTCCGCCGGGGAGTCCATGTCGTCGACCTCGTCGACCTCGTCGCCCTCGAGCGGGCGGCCCTGGCGCTCGGCCTTGCGGACCGCAGCGGCCTCGCGAGCCTCGGCCATGGCCTCGGTCTTCTTCTTGTGCGGGCCGAGAACCATGATCATGTTCCGGCCGTCCTGCTTGGGGTTGGACTCGATGAAGCCCAACTCCTCAACGTCGGAGGCGAGTCGCTGAAGCAGCCGGAATCCCAGCTCGGGGCGGGACTGCTCACGACCACGGAACATGATCGTGATCTTGACCTTGTCACCCTGCTTGAGGAACCGAACGACGTGACCCTTCTTGGTGTCATAGTCGTGCGGGTCGATCTTCGGGCGGAGCTTCATCTCCTTGATGACCGTGTGCGCCTGGTTCTTGCGCGCCTCACGGGCCTTCATGGCGGACTCGTACTTGAACTTGCCGTAGTCCATGAGCTTGCACACCGGCGGCCGGGCGGTGGCCGCGACCTCGACCAGATCCAGGTCGTACTCCTGCGCAAGTTCCAGGGCCTTGGCAAGCGGCACGATGCCGACCTGCTCGCCGCTGGGACCGACGAGTCGCACCTCGGGGACGCGAATCCGGTCGTTGATGCGGGGCTCGGTGCTGATGGATCCTCCTCGGTTGCACCTCGCGGCTGCCGACGGCAGTCGCGTGAACAGCGGACTGGTTACCGCCACACAGGGCTTCATTCGTGCCGCGGTGCCGCGCCAGGCGCCTACCGCGGGCACGAAAAAAGCCCCGCATGACTCACAGGCGGGGCTCCACAGATACCGGGCGCATTACCGGCGGACGAAGAACGTCCGCGGTACACGCGAGGCTGATCCGCACTCGGAGTGCGAACCGCCTGACCGGAACCCGACGACCCTGGAGTCGGTGCGGGTGGGAGGGAGCCTCCACTTGCGGGCCGGGAGAGCATCGCCACCCTCGCGGGGACGTGGCTGTACCTGGCCGGTCTTGAGCAAGCATAGCAGTGTCCGGGAGTAGCGCAGAATCCTCCCGTTCGTGCCCGTTTTTCCGCCCTCGGCCGGCATCGGCAGACTTCGGGCAGACAGTCGGTCTACGCAGACAGTCAGTCTTCCAGTCTTCAGCGCAGGCATCACATCTTCAGCGAGGCGAGTTTCCCATGAGCAGCCAGCCCGAGACCCCGAAGCGTCCGAGCCCGCCGACGGCCCCGACTTCGACGACCTCACCCGCGACATCGCCGACGTCCCGGCGTCGAGGTGATCACCACGGTCGCGGTGCACCTGATGAGCGCGGCGGCGGTCAACCTGGGCTCGCCGAGGGCGGCGAGGCGCACAAGGACCTGGACGAGGCCCGCAAGCTGATCACCGCGCTGGCCGGCCTGGTCACCGCGGGTGCGCCGAGATCAGCAACTTCCACGCGGCCCGCTGCGGGACGGGCTGAAGTCGCTGCAGCTGGCCTTCCGCGAGGCGTCGCTGGTACCGGACGAGCCGGGCACCGGGCCCGGCGAGAAGTTCACCGGCCCGGTCTACGGCTGACCGGCTGACCCCGGGCCGGCAATCCGCCCGGCACATCGGCCTCGGCGCCCGTCCCACTCGACCCACCGGGACGGGCACCGCAGCCGTCAGCCACAGCCCTCAGCCGCACCTCTACGGCCGCAGCCGCTACCGGCGGCTCGCTACCGGCGGCTGTAGAGCGGTTCGGCCGGCTCCGACGGCGAGGCGGGAACGACCGCCAGGTCCAGCCCCCGGTCCAGCCGGATCCGCAGCAGCTCCACCTCACCCAGCTCCGCCGCCAGCCGCTGCACGGCCGGCCCCAGCTCCGCGGCGGGCACCGCCGGGTCGGGCACCAGCGCCAGCAGCGCGTCGGTGGTCTCACTGGGCAGCAGATGGGCACGGAGCACCACCGGATGCCGGGCCAGCAGCCCGCGTACCGCCTCGGCCAGCTCCGGATCCCGCAGCGGGTCGAGCATCGCCCGCCCCTCCGCGACCGCGCGCATCCGCCCCGGACAGCTCGTAGAAGGCCGGTCCGGCCAGGTCGATCAGCAGCGCGTCGGCCCGCTCGGACCAGGCCGCCTGCACCGCCTGCCGGGCCGGACCGGCGCAGGCCGGGCGTCGGCGCGCCAGCGGGACATGGCCTCCAGCGAGGTGAACGCGGGGAGCCCCTTACGTCCGTCCGGCGCGTCGATGGTGGGGACCGCCATGTCGCTGGACTTCTCGTGCTTCAGGCCGTCCGCGCCGGTCTCGGCCTCGCCGAGGATCGCCACGATCGGGACCATCAGCCGGGCTCCGGTGAGGATCGCCAGGAGTTCGCGCTCATGTTCCGGGGAGGGGTCGGCCGCGTGCGCGGCCAGGGCCGCCGCGAGCCGGGGGTCGGCCGAGCCGTCGTCACCCGCGAAGCCCGGGTCAGGGATGTTCTTGCGCTGCACCCGGCGAGCCTAGTCGATGACAGACCGGTCGGTTTCCGGGCAGCTGGTCGCGCTCCGGACCGGCCGGGAACGTCCAGGACCGGCCGGTCGGTAAGAAATATCAGGAAACGCCCATACAGCCTTCAGGCCACTCAAAGCGGCATTCTCTAGCGTCGACCTATGTCGAAGCTGTCCACGCGAAGCGTCTCCCTGGTGCGGATGCTCAGCCTGCTGAGTCTGGCCACCGCGATCGGCCTGGTCACCGCGCTGTTGCTGCAGGGGCACTCCAGCGCGGCCGAGCGGCACGCCACAATGGCCGCTGTGACCACGCCCGCCTCGTCCACGCCGAGCTCCGCCGCCGGGGCCAAGTCAACCGCCAAGTCAACCGCCAAGCCCGCCACCAAGCCGACCACCGAGCCCACGCCCGAGCCGACGCCCAAGGCCACCCCCTCCGCCCCTGCCACCGCCGCTCCCGACCCGGCGCTGCTCAGCGCGGTCGCCCAGGCCCAGGGCGCGGTGTCGGTCGCGGTGACCGACCTCAGCACCGGCCAGTCGCTGGAGTACGGGGCGCCCGGGCACAGCTTCGCCACCGCCAGCATCGTCAAGGTGGACATCCTGGCAACGCTGCTGCTCCAGGCCCAGGACCAGGGCACCACGCTGACCCAGACCCAGCAGTCGCTGGCCACCACCATGATCGAGAACAGCGACAACGACTCGGCCACCTCGCTCTGGTACGACATCGGCCAGGACGGCGGCCTTAACGCCGCCAACAAGCGCTTCGGGCTGACCGGCACCGTCGGCGGCACCCAGGTCGAGTGGGGCATCACCACCACCACGGCCGCCGACCAGCTGCGACTGCTGCGCCAGGTCTTCACCAGCCAGTCGCTGCTCTCCCCGGCCTCCCGGCAGTACATCCAGGGCCTGCTGGACCAGGTGGAGAGCGACCAGCGCTGGGGCGTGAGCGCGGCGGCCAGCGGCGACAACTACGCGGTGAAGAACGGCTGGCTGCCGCGCTCCGCGACCGGCCTGTGGGTGATCAACAGCATCGGGGAGGTCGAGCGGAACGGCCACGAGCTGCTGATCGCGGTGGTCTCCGACGGCAACACCACCGAGTCCGGCGGGATCTCCCTGGTGCAGTCGGTCGCCCAGGCCGCCGCCGCCTCACTGAGCGCCGGCTGAGGCCAGCGACTGAGGACGTCGGCTGAGGACACCGCTAGCGGACGCCGGCCGAGGAAGGACGTCGGCTGCGCGACGGACTGCGGCCCGGGACGCCGGAATCCCGGGCCGCAGCCCTACCCGTGGGTAGACGGGTGTGGCAGTCTTCGCGCATGGTGACCCTCTCCGCCGACCGGGCACGCTACGACCGTGCCACCGCCCACCTCGACGCACCGCTGGCGATCGTGGACCTGGAGGCCTTCGACGCGAACGCCGCCGACCTGGTCCGGCGGGCCGCCGGAAAGCCGATCCGGGTGGCCAGCAAGTCGGTTCGCTGCCGGGCCCTGCTGGAACGGGCACTGCGGCTGGACGGCTTCCAGGGAATCATGAGCTTCACCCTGGCCGAGTCGCTCTGGCTGGCCCGGGCGGGCTTCGACGACATCCTGCTGGCATACCCCTCCGCCGACCGGGCCGGCTACGCGGAGCTCGCCGCCGACCCCAAGCTCGCCGCCGCGGTCACCGTGCTGCTGGACGACCCGGCGCAGCTCGACCTGGTCGACGGCGCCCGGGCGGGGGGCGGCGAGGAGATCCGGGTCTGCCTGGAACTCGACACCGCGCTGCACCTGCTCGGCGGCCGGGTGCGGATCGGCGCCCGGCGCTCGCCGCTGCGCACACCCGACGCGCTGGCCGCGTTCGCCGAGCTGGTACAGCGGCGCCCGGGCTTCCGGGTGGTCGGGCTGATGGCCTACGAGGGGCATGTCGCCGGGGTCGGCGACAGCATCCCCGGACGGCCGCTGCGGTCGCGGATGATCCAGGTGATGCAGAACAGGGCCAGGGCGGAGCTGGCCCAGCGGCGCTCCGAGACCGTGCGCGCGCTGCGCCGGGTGGTGGACCTGGAGTTCGTCAACGGCGGCGGCACCGGCAGCGTGGAGTCCACGGTGGCCGAGGACGCCATCACCGAGGTCGCCGCCGGGTCGGGGCTGTACGTCCCGCGGCTGTTCGACAACTACCGTTCGTTCCAGGGCCGTCCGGCCGCGCTGTTCGCCCAGCCGGTGGTCCGGCGTCCGGGTGTGGGCGTGGTGGCGGTGCTCGGCGGCGGCTATCCGGCGTCGGCGCGGCCGGGGCCGACCGCTCGCCCGTCCCCTACCTGCCGCAGGGGCTGCGCTACGACCCGCAGGAGGGCGCGGGCGAGGTGCAGACCCCGCTGCTGGGCTCGGCCGCGGACGACCTGCTGATCGGCGACCGGGTGTGGTTCCGGCACGCCAAGGCCGGGGAGCTCTGCGAGCGCTTCGCGGAGCTGCGGCTGATCGAGGGCGACCGGGTGGTGGAGACCGTGCCGACCTACCGCGGCGAGGGCAAGACCTTCCTCTGAGCCCTTTTCGCTTGAGCCCCGTTCGCTTGAGCCCCGTTCGCTTTGAAGCCAGGACACAGCGCCGCCCGCCGAGGGGAGTCGGCGGGCGGCGCTGTGTCCTGCGGGCGCGGTGGCCTTGGGGGGCTCAGGAGGTGGAGCCGGCGCCCTGGCCCGGGCCCGAACCGCCGCTGTAGTCCTGGATGCCGGAGATGATGGTGTCCATCACCGAGACCGACGGTGCCTTGGCGGTGATGTCGAAGCCGAGGTGGACCGCGATCAGCTGGGTACCGGCGCTGTTGGGGAAGACCACGTCCTCCACCGTGCCGTTGTTGCCGACCTTGGCGTCGACCTGCCAGCGGATCAGGTAGCCGGAGCGTCCGGCTACGGTCACCGCCTTGGACTCCAACTGGGTGTGGCCGGTGATGGTCCCGTAGGACTGGCTGACCGCCTTCGCCATGTCCGCGGTCGCGGCGGCCTGCGCACCGGCGCTGACCGAGGCGGTCAGCGTGCTGGTGGAGGCCCCGGCCAGGGAGCAGGTGCCGCCGCTGGAGCCGGCGCAGGAGTAGCTGCCGTAGGACAGCGCCGCGTGGCCGTCGCTGGTGGTGCCCCCGGTCCAGCCGGTTCCGGGGTCGGGCAGGGTGACGCCGTCGGTGACATCCACCGCGACACCGCCCGACGCGTTCGCACCGCCGCCGGAGCCGCCGTTCGAACCGCTGCCGCCGGAGCCGCCGCCCGAGCCGGTGCCGGAACCGCCGCCGGAACCGCCGGACCCGCCAGAACCTCCGGAGCCTCCGGAGCCTCCGGAGCCTCCGGAACCGAACGGGTTGCCGCCTCCGCCCGAGGCGAAGCCCTGGGAGTGCGCGGCCGGGGCGGTCGTCCGACCGTCCATGATCAGGTAGGTGGCCAGGGATCCCACCGCGAGCCCCAGGACCGCCGCGACCGAGGCGGCGACCAGCACCGGCCGTCGCTTGCGCGGCGCCCGGGCGGCCGCCGGGAAGGCGTCCTCGGCGTGGGGGCGGTACTGGCGGTAAGCACCTCGTCCGTCTTGGTGCTGACGGTCCAGTCGGTGCCGTTCCACCAGCGCTTACCGGGGTTGGCGGGATCGGTCGGCTTCGGGTCCGGGTACCAGCCGGCAGGTGTCGTCGTACTCACGGAGCAGAATCTATGGCGCGTCCGATAAACGTGCGGTCAACCCCGGCTGAGGATCGGCTGAGAATCCTGGAGCCGCCCGCCCGGGACCGCCGCCCGGCGGTACTAGGGATAGCGGACACGGTGAGCTCCTCGGAGACCGTCCACAGCCTGTCCTGCGCCGCCTCGTCGTGGGCAGCGACGCTGGACGCCTTCAGCACCGGCCAGCCGCGCACCTCGAAGGGGCCGTCCGGTCCGTAGTAGTGGCCGCCCATGGCCCGGGGGTCGGTCGCCGCGCGCAGGGGGCACAGCGCGCCCCGGTCGGCGGACTGCGTGATCGGCGCGATCATCCACTCCGATCTGCGCAGCACCGAGGGCAGATCGCGGGTGAGCCCGGTGCTGGCCAGCCCCGGGTGTGCCCCCAGCGCGATGGTCTGCGCGCCCGATGCCCGCAGCCGGCGCAGCAGGGCGTACATGAACATCAGGTTCGCCAGCTTGGACTGCGCATAGGCCTCGGCCCGGTTGTAGTGCCGTTCGGACTGGAGGTCGGCGAAGTCGACACCGCCCCGCGCGACCTTGTGCGCCAGGCTGCCGAGCACCACCACCCGCGAGCCGGGGACCTCCCGCATCAGGTCCAGCACCAGCCCGGTGAAGGCGAAGTGGCCCAGGTGGTTGGTGCCCAGCTGGAGCTCGAAGCCGTCGGCGGTGGTCCGCCGCGGCGGCGCCATCACCCCGGCGTTGTTGATCAGCAGGTCCAGCCGGTCGTAGCGCTCCCTGGTCTCCTCGGCGGCGGCGCGCACCGACTCCAGCGAGGCCAGGTCCAGTTCCAGCAGTTCGCTGCGGCCGCCGACGCGCTCCGCGGCGGCCCTGCCCTTGGCGCGGTCGCGGCAGGCGAGCACCACCGTGGCGCCGCGCCTGGCCAGCACGGCTGCGGTGGCCAGCCCGAGGCCGCCCGTGGCACCGGTGACCATGGCCACCCGCCCCGTCTGGTCGGGAACGTCGGCAGCGGTCCAGGGCATGACTTCCTCCGAGGGCGATGGTGTCGCCGGGTGGGTGTCCGACCCGTGCGGCATAGTTACACCCTATGACCGCTCCCGCCACCCGGCTCATGCTGCTGGACTCCGCCAGCCTCTACTTCCGCGCCTTCTTCGGCGTGCCCGACTCGCTCCGCTCCCCCGACGGGCAGCCGGTGAACGCGGTGCGCGGCCTGCTGGAATTCATCACCCGGCTGGTGCAGGACCACTCCCCCACCCATCTGGTGGCCTGCTGGGACGCCGACTGGCGCCCGCAGTGGCGGGTGGAGCTGATCCCCAGCTACAAGACCCACCGGCTGGCCGCCGACGCCCGGACCGAGGGCGAGGAGGAGATCCCGGACCAGCTGTCGCCGCAGGTACCGGTGATCGAGGCAGTGCTGGACGCCATCGGCATCGCCCGCATCGGCGTGCCCGACTACGAGGCGGACGACATCATCGGCACCCTCACCGCCCGCGCCACCGGCCCGGTCGACGTGGTCACCGGCGACCGGGACCTGTTCCAACTGGTCGACGACGCGCGGGGAGTGCGGGTGCTCTACCCGATCAAGGGTGTGGCACGCTGCAACTCACCGACGAGGCACTGCTGCTGGAGAAGTACGGGGTCACCGGCTCCCAGTACGTCGACTTCGCCGTCATGCGCGGCGACCCCAGCGACGGCCTCCCCGGCGTCCCCGGCATCGGCGAGAAGACCGCCGCCAAGCTGATCGCCCAGTACGGCACCCTCGCCGACATCCAGGCCGCCGCCATCGCCCCGGACACCAAACTCTCCCCCGCCCAGCGCAAACGCCTCACCGAATCCACCGCCTACCTCGCCGTAGCCCCCAAGGTCGTCCGCGTCGCCACCGACGCCCCCCTCCCCACCTTCGACCCCACCCTCCCCCACGAACCCCTCGACCCCGCCACCCTCGAACACCTCTCCGAGCGCTGGGGCCTCACCACCCCCGTCAAACGCCTCCTCGACACCTCGCCCAGGCCGGTGCTTGATCGGCAGCGTCAACCACGTCGGGCGCGCCAGGCGCTGAGGAGGTCTTCGGGTCCGTAGGTTGCCTGGAGCCCGGAGCAGTTGACACCGCTTCGGGAGACGGCGACGAGCGGGATCGGGTCGTCGGTGAGGGCGGCTCGGTGTTTCTGCAGAGCTGCCAGGTCATGCGCGTCGAAGGGGGAGGTCTCCAGCCATTTGATCGAGCCCAGGAACAACAGCTGTTTGGCGACGGGCTCGCGGTCGGCTCCCACGAGATCGATCTCGACGTCGTTGCTCCGGGTCCAGTAGCCGCCGACGACAGGTGCGGTGGGCATCGAACCGTCCGGCAGGATGCGTGCGAGAGCTTCGCGGATCAGGGGCTCGACGGCGCGTCCGCGCCAGCTCGTCCACCGTTCCCTGATCCGGGCCAGGGTGAGGTCGCCGCGCATACGCTCGATCTCCGCCATGTGCGGATCGAGGAATGCCAGCCAGAAGCGAAGGTAGGGGTCCGCGACCCGGTAGCGACGCTCCTTCGAGGGATGGAGTGAGACGGGGAGTTCGGCCGCCACCACGTGCTTGTCGATCAGCAGGTCTGCCGCTCTGGTGAGCGTGGAGTGGGCGATGCCGCCCGCCGCCCGGGCGATGTTGGTGAAGGTCCGCTCGCCTGCGCCGATGGCCCGCAGCACCTCCCTGCCCATGGCCTGCGGGGGAACTCGGCAGCGAGCGAGCGCTCGGCGGAGACCAGGAGAGCGGAGATCGGATTGTCCAGCGCCGCATCAAGAAATTCCCACATCGTGGCCCCGGGCGGCCACTCCCGGCAGATCAGAGGAAGGCCACCGGTGATGAGGGCGGCATCGAAAGCGGCAGCCGGCTCCAGGTCGAGCATTTCGCTGAGGTCAGCCGGATTGAGCGGTCCCACGACCATCTCCCGTCCACGCTGGTGGAACGGTCGGTCGTAGCTGTTGAGCGCCTCCATCATGGACAGATCGGAGCCGACCAGCAGCAGCAGGACAGGCTTTCGGCTGAGCAGGCGGTCCCAGGCGCGCTGGAGCATGCCCTCGAAGGCGTCGATGCGTTCCATGAGTAAGGCACCTCGTCGATCACCACCACGCTGGGCGAGTCGTCCGGCAGGATCTCCGCCAGCAGCCGGAAGGCTGCGTTCCACTGCTCCGGCGTCTCCTCCGCGAAGAGGGACTTGTCCGGCAGGGTGGAGGTGGCGACCGCGTCGAGCAGTTCTGTCAGTTCGTCGGCGGCGGAGCCGCCCCCGGCGGTGAAGAACAGATGGGGGACTTCCGCGCGCCCCAGGAATTCCTCAACCAGGGTGGACTTCCCGACCCGCCGCCGCCCGCGCATGAGCACGCACTGCCCGGGCTGAGCGGCACTGCCCGCAGCACTGCGCACGTCCTCAAGCGCGCTCGTCAGGACGCGCAGCTCCCGGTCTCGACCAATGAACCGATGCATAAGCGTTCCCCGACATAGACACTGAGATACTGTCTCTCAGTAGAGTAGCGACCAAGATACTATCTACAGGGAAACTATCATGGGGGTCAGCCGCACTCCGAGAGCAGGACGGTCAGGACGGCCGCAGAATCGGCGCGGGCGCCCCTGCCAGCCGCCGGGCACGGCCATCGGGGTGGGAGCAGCAGGCGTCCGCGTCGCCGCCGACGCGCCCTTTTCCCGCTTGTGCGGGCGACCCGTGGGCCGGGCCGGGCTCGGGTCGCCCGCAGGGGTGGTTCCGGTCGGTGATCGGCTCCGGCGCGAGACGGCGCGGCGGGGTGCGGGGGCTCAGCGGGACATCAACGGCCCTGAAGGGACTTGACGTTGTCGCCGAAGGTCCAGCCCAATGAGCCGTCCCAGTTGATCGACCAGGTCATGAGCCCCTTCAGTGCACCACCGAAGGCGTTCCACGACTGGCTGACCAGGCTCGGTGCCATGTAGCCACCGCCCGCGCCGGACTGGGCCGGCAGGCCGGGCACCTGCTCGTCGTAGGGCACCTTGATCGTGGTGCCCTGGACGACCAGGCCGTTGTTCAGGCACGTGGTCTGCGCGGTGAAGCCTTCGACGGTACCGGCCTCGTAGGAGTCACCGGAGCAGCCGTACATGCTGCCGTTGTAGTACTGCATGTTCAGCCACCACATCTCCCCGTTGTCGGCGTACTTCTTGATGATGGGCAGGTAGGCGCCCCAGATCGACCCGTAGGTGACGCTTCCGCCGGTGACGTACGCGGTTTCGGGGGCGAAGGTCAGGCCGAAGCCTGCGGGCATCTGGGACATCACGCCGTCGATGATGCGCTCCAGGTTGGCCTGGGAGGTGGAGAGCGTGTTGATGTTGCCGCTTCCGACCAGGCCGGTCTCGATGTCGATGTCGATTCCGTCGAAGTTGTACTCCTTGAGGATGGGGACGAGGGTCGCCACGACCTGGTCGGCGACGGCACTGGAGCTCAGGTCGATGCCGGCGCTGGCGCCGCCGATCGACATCAGAATCGTCTCTCCGGCCGCCTTGGCCTGGCACATCTCGGCGGGGGTCGCGACCTGGACGTTGGTGTCCATGCCGTTCTGCCACTCGACGGTGCCGTCCGAGAGGATCACCGGAAAGGCGGCGTTGATGACGTTGTAGCCGTTCGCGGCGATCCGGCTGTCCGTGATGGGGATCCAGCCCATGCCCGGGTGGACGCCGTTGAGGGCACCGTCCCAGTTCTCCCAGTAACCCTGGAGCACCTTGCCTGCCGGCTTGGGCTTCGTGGCGCAGGTGTCGCCGCCCGGCGGCGTGGTGGTCGGCGGGGGCGTGGTCGGCGGGGTGGTGGTCGGCGGGGGCGTGGTCGGCGGCGCGGTGGTCGGGGCGGGGTCGTCGGCGGGGCCGTGGTCGGCGGCGGGGTCGTCGGGGCGCCGTGGTCGGCGGGGGGCTGCTGCCGGCGGGGCCGGTGAGCGACACGTCGTCCGCGTAGTACGCGGGCTGCCCGTACCAGCCGTGCAGATAAACGGTCACCGAGGTGGTGGTTGCGCCGGTGCTGAAGTCGACGCTGAGCTGGCTGTACGACGGGCTGCTCGGGGTCCAGGTGGAGGGGGCGGCGCTGGTGAGGCCGGTGCCGGTGGCGCCCAGATAGACGTAGCTGCCCTGGACGTAGGCGCTGAGCGCGTACTGGGAGTTGGGCTGCACGCTGATGGTCTGGCCGCACTGGGCGGTGTCCTGCCCGGTCGGTGTGGCCTCCAGCGCGGAGGCACCGGAGTGGACCGGGCTGCCGACGGTTGTGCCGGAGCCGTTGGAGCAGGTCCAGCCGGAGAGTCCGTTCTCAAATCCGGGGTTGGCCACCAGGTTGGTGGCGGCAGTTGCCGCCCCGGCCGTGACGGTACCGGCCACGACGATGCCTGCGCCAAGGAGGGCGATGGCACTCACCCCGGCGAGGAGGCGCCTCGGACCGGCTGTTCCGCGCTCGGCGCGGCCGGTCCGGTTCAGCTGCGACGCGCGTTCCAGGGTCACCCGCTGCGGGCGATGTGCTCGGAGCGGCGCGCTCCCGGCCTGGTCGCCTTCGAGGCGGCCGGGCTCCGGACAGGGGCGGGAACCGCCCGACGGACGTAAGGTGCGTGACCTCCGACGGAACATGCTGTACTCCCTTCCCGCTGAGCGTCATGGACATGGCCGAGACGTGGGGGTGTGACGCCCAGCTCTGGATGAAGTGGGGACAGGTGGGGGTGTACCGGACCGGAGCGTAGAAGGGGCGGCCAGGCCCGTCAATAGGTCTGGACCAATGCCAGGGTGCACGGCCCGGGCGGGCAGGCGTCCGCGGCTGCCGCCGGCCCGCCAAGGCGGTGTTCAGTCGCGGTAGAGGGCGGCGACCTGGGCGGCCGCGGTCGCGAGTTCGGTCCGGGCCTCAGGTGGGGCGAGGACCTCGACGTCGGCGCCGTGGACCAGTAGCGAGCGGACCGCGCCCAGGGCGGGGAAGCCCAGGTCGAGCGCGGTCCAGTCGGCGCCGGGGGCCGGCTGTCCGGGGGCGCGAGCAGGTTGGCCGCCTGGAGGCGCAGGAACATGTCCAGCCGGGCGCACCGGACCAGGCAGCGGACCAGCACGTCCTCCGAACCGCGCTCGACCTGTTCGCGCAGGACGGACCAGACTTCGGCGAGGCCCTGGCCCCGGCGGCGCCGGACCGGCTCGGCCAGGGTCGTCGCGGAGCGCACCCGATCCGCCCGGAACAGCTGCGGTTCGCTGTCCCGGTCGGCGACCAGGTACCAGACCCCGGCCTTGCTGACCAGGCCGTACGGGTCCACGGTGTAATCGCGTGGGTCGGTGCTGCCGCTGTGGCGGTAGCGGATCTCCAGTCGGCGGTCGGCGAAGACGGCCTGCTGGCTCCGCCCGGTCGACGGCCGTGGCGTGGCGGCGCGCCAGCGGGCGGGTCGACCGGACGTCACTGGTGCGTTCGCGTCCGCCCGGTAGGGGGCGGGGAGCGCCGCCATCACCTTGCGCAGGGCCGAGTCGATGGCACTGCCGCGCCGAGCGCGTCATGTGTCCCGTCGGCGGTGAGCACGAACAGCGCCCGCGCCTCGTCACCGGTCAGGCCGGTCACGTCGGTGCGGTAGCCGGCCAGCAGCCGGATGCCGCCGTGGCGGCCGCGCTCGGTCCATACCGGCACCGGCGGTGGAGCGCCTCGACGTCCCGGTAGACGGTACGGACCGAGACCTCCAGCCGCTCGCCAGTTCCACGGCCGTGACCCGCCCCCGGGTCTGCAGCAGCAGCATGATCGAGAGCAGTCGGTCGGCCTTCATGGGAGCCAGCATAAAACCTGACGGGTGATGTCAGGTTTCAGCGGGACGGTGTTCCCAGGCAAGCACCGAGACCTCCGAAGGGCAGTCCCATGAGCAGCACCACTCCTCAGCACCGGTCCGCAGTCAGCCTGCGCCTCCCGGCCCGGCAGCCCTTCGACTTCGCCGCCTCGCTCGCCTTCATCGGCGCCTTTCCGGCGATGACCGGGCAGCAGGGCACGTCCGGGGCGGCGCTGACGCTCGCCCTGCGCGAGAACTCCACCACGCTGTCCGCCGGTCTCACCGCCGCGGAGGACGGCCACCGTCTCGACTGCGAACTGGCGGCGGACGGCCCGATCGACGGGCCGACCGTCGACGCCGCCGCGGACCGGCTGCGCTTCTACCTCAGCCTGGACGACGACCTTTCCCGCTGTACTCCGCCGCGCTGCGCGACCCGGCGTTCCGCCCGGTCGCGGAGCGGCTGTACGGCTACCACCAGGTCAAGTTCCCTTCGCCGTTCGAGCTGCTGTGCTGGGCGATCCTGTGCCAGCGGGTCCCGCTGCCGGTGGCCAGGAGCATGAAGCAGTCGCTGGTGGAGGCCGTCGGCAATCGGGTCGAACGGGACGGCCGGGTGCTGTGGGCCTTCCCGGACGCGAAGCAGCTGGCCGGCCTGGACGAGGACGGGCTGACCGCCCTGATCGGCAACCGGCGCAAGGCCGGATTCCTGCACGGCTCGATCCAGCGCTGGCTGGACCTCGACGAGGCGTTCCTTCGCGACGGCGACTACCGCACGGTCCGCGAGCGCGTCCTCGAACTGCCCGGCATTGGTCCCTGGTCGGCGTCGTTCCTGCTGATCCGCGGGCTCGGTCGGATGGAGCACATCGGCTACGACCAGGAACTGGCCCGCGCCGCCGCGCGAGCGTACGGCCACCGGGTCGACGAACCGGAGTTCCGCCGGCTCGCCGCCGGCTACGGCGAGTTGCAGGGCTACTGGGCGCACTACCTGCGTGCCGCCGGCTGAGCCGCATCCGGTCCCCGGTGCTGGTCCTGCTCGACCCCGTCGGGGTGACCGAGTTGGACGAGCTGCTGGTCGAGGCATGGCTGGACCGCGCCCCGAAACGGCTGGCCAAGGCGTATCTGGAGCGGACGCGGGGCTGCTGAGTTGCGGGAGCGGCAGCCCGGCGGTGGAGTGGTTAGGTACCCCGAAGCCCGGGGCGACCGCTGATCTGCGCGGCTCCGCCGGCAGCCCGCCGAGCCGCCTGCATTCCTCCGTGCGCCTTCCGGAATGCCGCAGATCGCTGCACGAGGAGGACCGAGGCATGGGCCACCACAAGTCGAACAAGGATGTCGAAGGCGACCCGGACCGGGGCCACGGCCGCGGCACGCCGCTGCGGCCGGACGACGAGGAACTGGAGGAGCGCACCGAGGAGGAGCGGCGGGCCGCCGGTCTGCCCACGGATCCCGGGGCCACACCCGCCGACCTCGACCCGGACGTGGCCTACGAGGAGGAGTCCTCCAAGGTCGACCGCGAGGTCGAAACCGGCGAGCTGCGCCCGACGCGGGCACTCCGCGCAAGGACCGGGCCCCCTTCCCGCCGACCCGGTACCAGGGCTGACCGAGCCGGACACCGGCCGCGCCGGCTGATCCCCGGCCTGCGGGCCGCGGGTCAGCCGGCGCCTTCGGCGGCGCGTTCGACGGTCACCTTGAGGTGCTTCATGATCGGCTGGTCGCTCTGGGTGCTGTAGTCGCCGATCGCGCACAGGACGTTCATCTCGGGCATGTAGCCGGCCGCGCAGCCGCGCGGGATGTCGTAGGGCACGGCGAGGTAGCCGTCGAGGGAGCGGGTGCTCCCGTCCCTGGCGGTGCTGGTGATGTCCACCGGGTCGAACTCGCCGATGGCGCGTTCACGCATGTCCTCCCGGTTCATGAAGACCAGCGTGCGCAGGTTGCTGATGCCGCGGTAGCGGTCGTTGTCGGAGTAGATGGTGGTGTTCCACTGGTCGTGCGAGCGCATGGTGCCCAGTGCCAGCGTGCCGGGCGCGGGACCACGTCCGGCAGCGGGGCGCAGGAGAACTCCGCCCGCCCGGACGGGGTCAGGAAGACCAGTTCCCGGGCGGGCTGCTTAAGCCGGAAGCCCAGCGGCAGGCGCACCCGCCGGTTGAAGTCCTCGAAGCCGTCCAGGACTTCGGCCATGGTGTCGCGGATCCGGTCGTAGTCCTCCACGTACCGCTCCCACGGGGTGGCGCTGTCCGGCAGGGCGGCGCGCGCCATCCCGGCGATGATCGCCGGCTCCGACAGCAGCTGCGGGGAGGCGGGGCGCTTCATCCCGACCGACAGATGGACCATGCTCATCGAGTCCTCGACGGAGGTGCTCTGGAGTCCGCCCGCTGCTGGTCCTTCTCGGTGCGGCCCAGGCAGGGCAGGATGAGGGCCTGCCGCCCGTGGACGACATGACTGCGGTTGAGCTTGGTGCTCACCTGCACGGTGAGCTCGCAGCCGCGCAGGCCGGCGTAGGTGAACGGGGTGTCGGGCGCGGCGAGGGCGAAGTTGCCGCCCATGCCGACGAAGACCTTGATCCGGCCCTGGTGCATGGCCTCGATGGTGGTGACGGTGTCCATCCCGTGCTCGCGGGGCGGATCAAATCCGCAGACCTTGCCGAGACGCTCCAGGAAGTCCTCGGTCGGGCGGTGGTCGATGCCGCAGGACCGGTTTCCCTGGACATTGCTGTGCCCGCGCACCGGTGAGGGACCCGCCCCCTCCCGGCCCAGGTTTCCGCGCAGCAGCAGCAGGTTGACGATCTCCCGGACGGTGTCCACCCGTGCTCGTGCTGGGTGACGCCCAGGCACCAGCTGACAATGCTGCGGTCGGCGTCGCGGTAGACCCGCGCCGCCCGCAGGATGTCGGCGCGGCCGACCCCGGACTGGCGCTCGATCTCCTCCCAGGAGACCGCCCGGCAGGCGGCGCGGTAGTCCGCGAAGCCCGTGGTGTACCGGTCGATGAACTGCTGGTCCAGTGCCTTCGGGTCGGCCGGGGCCTGCTCCAGCAGGGCTTTGGCCATCCCGCGCAGCAGGGCCATGTCGCCGCCGATCCGCGGCTGGAGGTTCAGCGTGCTGGTCCGCGTCGACTTGAACAGGGCCATGTCCACGAACTCGTGGGGCACGATGGTGCGGGTGGCGGCGGCCTCGACCAGCGGGTTGACGTGCACGATCTGCGCGCCGCGGCGGTATGCCCCGGCCAGCGCGGTGAGCATCCTGGGCGCGTTGGAGGCGGCGTTGACACCCATGATGAACAGCGCGTCGGTGGCCTCCCAGTCCTCCAGGTCGACCGTGCCCTTGCCGGTGCCGATGGACGCCTGGAGCGCGCGTCCGCTGGCCTCGTGGCACATGTTGGAGCAGTCCGGCAGGTTGTTGGTGCCCAGCTCCCGGGCCAGCAGCTGGTAGAGGAAGGTGGCCTCGTTGCCGAGCCGGCCCGAGGTGTAGTACGCGGCCTGGTTCGGGTCGTCCAGTCCGCGCAGGGTCCGGCCGACCAGCTCGAAGGCGTCCGGCCAGCTGATCGGGGTGTAGTGGTCGGTGGCGGCGTCGTACACCATCGGCTCGGTGAGCCGCCCCTGGTCCTCCAGCGCGAAGTCGCTCCACCCCATCAGCTCGGTCACGGTGTGGGCGGCGAAGAACTCGCGGCCGACCCGCTTGCGGGTCATCTCCCAGGTGACGTGCTTGATGCCGTTCTCGCAGATGTCCAGGTGCAGGCCCTTGGTGTCGTCCGGCCAGGCGCACCCGGGGCAGTCGAAGCCGCGGTTCTCGTGGTTCATCCGCAGGATCGCCCGCGGCCCGTCCAGCAGTTCGCGCTCCCCCACCAGGAACCCGGTCACGCTCCTGCCGCACCCCAGCCGGCGGCGGGGTGGTGGTAGGGACGGAATCCCGGTGGCTCCTGCGGAGTGACCCCGACTGTGGGCTCGGTCCGGTTCCGCGCGTCATCGGAGGCGTTCAAGGCGTTCACCTTCCACCGTTCGGGCCCGGGCCGGCGCCCGGCGTCCGGCCTCAGGCTAAGCCGGGCGGTCGAGCGCCGCAGCGCGGGCCGCAGGGCCCGGCGGGGCGGCTCCGCGATGCGACGGGGACCGGGCTGGGGCAGGGTGGAGGGAGGAGAACCACCCCCGCAGGACGGAGCCTCCATGAGCGAGCACACCTACCGCGTGACCGAGATCGTCGGGTCTTCGCACGAGAGCGTCGACGCCGCCATTCGCAACGGGATCGGCCGGGCCGCGCAGACCCTGCGCGGCCTCGACTGGTTCGAGGTGACCCAGGTGCGCGGCAACATCGAGGACGGTCAGGTCAGCCATTTCCAGGTGGGGCTGAAGATCGGGTTCCGGCTGGAGGACGACGGTCCTTCGGCGAACTACGCGTCCTAGGACCGCACGTTCCGCGCGTCCCCGGCGGTCGCCCGCTGCGCCGGTCCGCCCGGTGCACAGGAGGTGCCGGGGCGGACACCGCCGTACGGTGGATGCAGATCGCACTTCAGGAGCTCTAGGAGGCAGACATGCCTGGTTCCGTCACCCTTGGCCACTTCCACTCGACGGTCTCCGTCGGCCATGACGACGCCGACCGGCTCGGGGGTGCTGGCACAGCTGTCGGTGCTGCTGGAGAGCGGCGGCCCCGACCGGATCACCGACGCGCAGCTGAGCGCGCTGTGCGGCGGGCAGGAGATGCGCCGGGAGGAGCTCGCCGCCTGGACCCGGCAGCTCACCGGCCAGATCCACGCACACCTCTAGCCCGGCAGATCCAGCCCGGCAGATCCCGGCCCGGCGCCGCAGGGCGGACGGGCCGGGCTGGGTCAGGCCGGGCTGGGGGCGTACAGCAGCACATAGGCGCCGTACATCGCCGAACAGGCCGCGGCCGCGACCAGCACCGCGACCAGCACCGCCCGGTTGCGCATCCGGGCCAGCCCGGAGGCGATCGGCAGCAGCAGCGGGAAGGCCGGCAGCAGGAAGCGGGCGCGGAGGAGAAGTAGGCCGCGTCGCCGACCGTGATCACCACCAGCACCAGACTCAGCACCAGGAAGGGCAGCGGCTGCCGCTGGGCGACGGTGGCGATCAGCAGCACCACCGCCGCGATGATCACGCAGCCGACCACCGGGTCGTAGAGGTTGAGCGGGTTGCTGCTGGTGAACATCATCTTGAAGTCGGCGCCGGTGGTGTGGCCGAAGTCGAAGCGGGACTTCCACAGCCCCTGGATCTGGAAGTAGGCGTTCCAGTGGTGCAGCCGCAGTCCGGTCCAGGCCACAAAGCCCAGCCAGCCCAGCGGTGAGATCAGCGCGGCTACCACCGGCCGCCAGAGCGGGGTGCGGTCCGGCAGCGGCGGCAGCCCGCCGCCGGCCGGCTGCCGGTTCACCGAGCGGATCACCGTGTCCAGCCAGGCGGGCCCGGTGCCACGGGCGCGCAGCCGTACGCATACCTCCAGCGCAGCGGCGGCGAACAGCGCGGCCGCCAGCGCGACCCCGGTCGGGCGGGTCAGCCCGGCCAGCAGCGCCAGCACCCCGGCGGTCAGCCAGTACCGCTTCAGCACCGCGTACAGCGACCAGGCCACCAGTGCGGTGAAGGCCGACTCGCTGTATCCGGCGGACTCGATGATCGCGGTCGGGGCGATGCCCCAGAGCAGGGCGGCCAGGGTCGCGACGCGCGGGCCGTAGCGGTGCGCCACGGCGGCGTGGATGCCCCAGGCGGCGACGAGCGAGCAGCCCCAGGCGACGGCCAGTCCGACGACACCCCACGGCAGCACCGGCAGCACCGTGTGCACGATCCGGATCAGCAGCGGATAGAACGGGAAGAAGGCGAGATTGGTGTACCGGTGGTGGCCTGCCCCGGGCAACGGGGCGCGGATCGCGTGGTCGTAGCCGTGCCGGGCTATGTCCAGGTACCAGGAGGCGTCCCAGTGGACCGCCAGCCGGTCCAGCGTGTAGCCGGCCGAGTCGTGGCTGAGCAGGAGCAGGCCCAGCAGGCCCACGATCCTGGCCGCGGTGAAGAACAGCAGCGCCGGGCCGGCTGCCCGCAGCGAGGCCATGACCGGATTGGGCCTGCCCTCCGGCGCGGCCCAGCGACTGAGGATTCGCCGCCCGGCCCGGGGGTCCCGGACTATGGGCACGCTCGTTGACGCTGTCACGGTGTCCTCATGGTCGATACAGGGGCCCGCACGCGCAGGACTCCGCCAACTCCTGGGCCGAAGGATGGCACCCGCAAGTGTACGGATTGCTAACGCCTGAGCTCTGGCTGGGTAACGCCTGAGAACACCGGGCGGGCCGCCGAACACCCGGGCGCCCCGCCCGGCCGCCGCCGGGGCGCGGCCACCCCCGGCCCCCACGACGCAAGTTGATATACAGTCAGTTGTCAATAGCAGTCTGGAGGTTGTCCAGATTGCCGACCTCCGCCTGGGCCAGCTTGCGGACCGTCCCGGCCAGCGGCAGCAGGGCCGCGGCAGGGCCAGATCGAGGACGAAAGTGACCTCGGTCTCCCCCGGGGCGGGCTCGCGCAGCGCGAACGAGCCGGTCGGGGCCCGGCCCGGCGATCACCTCGAACTCCAGCCGGTGCGGCGCCTCACAGACTGTCAGCCGGTAGTCCCCGGGGATGGTCCGGCCACCGGGGCCGGTCATGGTCTGGGCGTAGCAGGCACCCGCCGCCGCGGCCGTCCCCGGGCCGGAGATCAGCCGGACATCGGACACCTCGGGCCGCCAGCGGGGATTGTTGCCGCCGTCGGCGAGGAAGGCGAACACCTCGGCGATCGGACGGCCGACGGTGACCGTGTGCTCGGCGTGGACCGCCATCGCGAACCTCCTGCCGCCCCGTCCGGCCCGGCTGCGGGCCGGGCGGCCAGAGGCATAGACCACCGCACATACAGATCATCACTCAGGCAGATCATCGCAAATACGGAGGAACTGGTCCAGGGGACCCGCCGCACCCCGGGCCGTACCCCGGCCGGGCCACCCCCCCACGGCGTCGGCGGTGGTGGCCCGGAGCGGTGACGGCGTCCGGTCTCAGACCGACTTCTGGTACGAGCGGAAGGTGCGCAGCGACAGCCAGACCGCGAAGGCCGCCAGCAGCAGCGTCCAGCTGCCGTGGCTGAACACCGACCACCAGTCCGGCCGGGCCGCCATCGCCGCCCGCCCGGCCTCCAGCGCCCAGTTCACCGGGTTGAACCTGGCCACCACCTGCATCCAGTGCGGCATCAGGGCGGGCGCCATGAACGCGGAGGACAGGAAGGTCAGCGGCAGCAGCAGAAAGGTGTTGATGCCGATGATCGACTCACGCTCACGGACCAGCATCCCCAGGGCGTTGGAGAAGGCACCGAAGATGGTGCCCAGCGCCGACGAGGCCAGCACCAGCACCAGGATCCCCGGCAGCCCGCCCGGGTAGTGCGCGCCGCCGGCCCAGCCGAGCGCGATGATGATCAGCGACTGGAGCGCGGTGGTGACCGACTGCGCGATCACATTGGCGTTCATCAGCGCGCTGCGGCGGACCGGGGTGATCAGGAAGCGGTTGAGCGTGCCCCGTTCGATCTCCTCCAGGGTGCCCATCCCGGCCCACATATTGGCGGAGACCGCGCTCATCACGATCACCCCGGGGACCAGGTAGTCCAGATAGGAGCCGCCGCCGAAGCCGGGCAGCTCCACCACCTTGTGGAACAGCGCGCCGAAGAGGCACAGCCAGATCACCGGCTGGATCAGGGTGATCACCAGATAGGCGGGCTGGCGGGCGAAGGCGGTGAACTGGCGCCGGGTCATGAACCAGGTCTGCGCCAGGCCTTCGGCGGGCCGGAACCGCGCGGTCGCCGGGCGCGCGGCGGCCGGGGGCCGCTGGGTGACGGTGGTGCCGCTCATGACCGGTCTCCCTGGGCGTCGGCGAAGCTGCGACCGGCGTGGCGCAGGTAGACGTCGTCCAGCGAGGGCCGGGCGACGGTGACGGCGGCGGCCGGGCGGCCGGCCTGGTCCAGCGCGGCGAGGACCGCCGGGACCGCGGCCGCGCCGTCGTCCGCGCGGGCGCTCACCCGGCGGCCGTCCACGGTGATCTCGCGGACCCCGGGGATGCGCCCCAGCACCTCGTAGAGCGGCAGCCCGTCGGTGACCGGCTCGCGCAGCTCGACATGGACGGCGTCGCCGTGCAGTTCGCCCTTGAGCGAGTCGGGGGTGCCCTCGACCACGACCCGGCCGTTGTCCACCACGGCGAGGCGCGCGGCCAGCCGGTCGGCCTCCTCCAGGTAGTGGGTGGTGAGCAGGATGGTGAGCCCCTCCTCACCGGTGAGGCGGCTGATCTCCTCCCACATGGCGGTGCGGGCCTCCGGGTCGAGCCCGGTGGTGGGCTCGTCCAGGAACAGCACCCTGCGGCCGGTGGACCAGCCCCAGGGCGACATCCAGCCGGCGCTGCATGCCGCCGGAGTAGGTCCTGATCTGGCGCCGCCCGGCCCCGGTCAGGTCGAAGCGGTCCAGCAGTTCGTCGGCGCGGCGGCTGAGGCCGGCCCCGCGCAGCCCGTACAGGCGGCCCTGGAGCAGCAGGTTCTCCCGGCCGGTGGCGACCGGGTCGGCGCCGGAGCGCTGGGCGACCACACCGATGGCCCGGCGTACCGCGGCCGGCTCCCGGGCGACGTCCAGCCCGGCGACGGTGGCGCTGCCGCTGTCGGCGGCGGCGAGGGTGGTGAGGATCTTGACGGTGGTGGACTTGCCGGCGCCGTTGGGGCCGAGCAGGCCGAAGACGATGCCGGGCTCGACGGTGATGCTGAGCCCGTCGAGCGCCCGGACCGGCTCGGACCGGCCCTTCACCTGGTAGGTCTTGACGAGTCCGCGGGCCTCGACGGCGGGCGCGGGCCCGCTGCGGAGCGGCGGCGGGGCGGTCGCCGCCTCCCGCGCGCCGCTGCTGATGCTGGTCATGGTGCTGCTGTCCCTTCGGTCGTTGATCGTTCGGAGGCCGATCGACGCGAGGGGACACGGGCTACGATGAGGGTGCATGTCCTTGCGAGTGCATGCCCTCAGCGGCCCCGGTTCCTGTTCGCGCAGGCCGGTGCTGGGGTTCGGTCCCGCCCGGTGTTCGCGCACCGGGCGGGACCTCTTCGGTCGTAGGGCTCTTCGGTCATTCCTCCCTGAGCGCCTGGGCCTGCTCGTCGAGTTCGGCCCACTGCTGCGGGGCGTCGCCGGTGGCGTGGTACTGCCGCCAGCCGTCCACCCCGTCGAGGGAGCCGTCCGCCAGCTCCCGCAGCAGCCCCCTGGTCCACTCGGCCTCGGCGGTCGCCATGGCGAGCGCGTACTCGCTCTCCACCAGGAAGATCCTGGGCAGCACGGTCGCGTACTCGGCCAGCAGCGCCCGCTCGGCGGCGTTGGCGGTGTCCAGCCGGGCCACCCGCTGCTCCAGCAGCGACCCGGCCTGCTCCGGCGTCAACACCAGCATCAGCGAGAGCGCGGACTCGAAGCGCGGGTACTCCTTGGCCGGGGTGCCCAGCAACTCCGAGAGCCACTCCCGCAGTTCGGCCCGGCCCGACTCGGTGACGGCATAAACCGTGCGCTCGGGCCTGCGGCCGTCGCGCTCGGTTCCGGCCGCCTCGACAAAGCCATGGCGCTCCAGGGTCTGCACCACGCTGTAGAGCGAGCCGTAGTTGATCTTTATGCTCCGGTCCTTGCCGCGGGACCGGAGCAGCTGGGCGATCTCGTAGGGATGGCTGGGCTTCTCCGCCACGGAGGCGAGGACCGCCAGCGCGAGCGGATTGCTCATCGGCCGTCGGGCCATCGGCCCCGCCTCCTCACGTAATATCCGGCTTCGAGTATATGGGCAGGGGTATTGCTCGTGTCAACACGCTATATCGCGTCAGTGGACAGCGCAAGGCCCGTCCCCGGAGGAGTCCGGGAACGGGCCTTGGTGACCGTGGACAGCCGGTGGCTGCCCCTGGGGCTGCGGTCAGTTGACCGACGAGTAGGCGATGATCCCGCCGCACCGTCGATCGCCTTGCGGGCGGCGGCCGGACCGTGCCGGTCTCCGGCGCGGCGTTGGATCTGCCCGAGCACGTCGATCACTGCCTGGTCCAGCGGACGAAGTCGCCGGCCGGCATGTCGGACCTCGCGCAGCACCGCGTCCAGCGGGTGGCCGGAGGCCCAGCGGAAGGCGGTCCAGGCAAAGCCCAATCGGGCTCGCGCTGGCCCAGTTGTCCATGGTGGAGAGCTTGTGCTGCCTCCAGGGGCAGATGGCCCCACACCGGATCATCTCGCCCAGCGACTCCCTGGCCCCGCCGTCCGGCAATTTCGGCGCGCGCCTCGTCGTCCGCGCGCCGTGACTCGAACACCAGCGCCGAGGCGCAGGCGGCGAGGCCGGGAGAGCCCCTCCCACACCCCTTCGCGCAGGCACTCGGAGGCCAGCAGGTCAGCTCGCCGTAGAGCCGGGCCAGCGTCGCCGTCGTCGGTGACGGTGTCGCCGGAAGGTACCCGAGGTCGGTGAGCAGCGCGCACACCCGGTCGAAGGTGCGGGCGATGGTGTGGGTGCGGGACTCATCCGCTGTTCCAGCTGGCGGGTGTCCCGGCCGTCAGCCGGTCGTAGCGCTCGGCCAGCGGGCGTGGTCCTCGCGCTCGTCGCAGCCGTGGCAGGGTGCTGCCGCAGCTCCGCCGCAGCCGGGCGATCTCCGGGTCGTCGCGGCCGCGGGCGGCCTTGCGGGCCCGGCCGGGTTCGAGGTGCCCCGCCTTGGACCGCAGCGCGAGGCCAGGTCGCGCCGGGACTGGGGTGCGCGGGTTGAAGCTGCGCGGGATGCGCATCCCGCTCCACGGCCTCCACCGGCACCGGAAGTTCGATCATCGCCAGCCGCTTGACCTGCCGCTCGGCGGTGAGCACCACCGGGCGCGGCCTCGTTGTGGTCGTGCCGGTGCCGGGGCGGCTGACCGGCGGGATGCCCGGGTCCAGCACCAGTGCCAGGCGCGAAGCGCCGGTGGGGGACATGGATGACATCGCCCGGCTTCAGCTTCTCCAGGGAGTCGCGGCGCTGGCCCGGCGCTGGCTGGCGCCTCCCTGGCGAGCAGGTTCTCCCGGTCCTTGAGGTCGCGGCGCAGCCCGGCGTACTCTCGAAGTCGCCCAGGTGGCAGTTCACCGCCTCGCGTAGCCGGCCAGCCCTCCTCGTTGCGGTGCACCTGGCGGGCGATGCCGACCACGAGCGTCGGCCTGGAACTGCGCGAAGGAGGTCTCCAGCAGTTCCCGGGAGCGGTGCCGGCCGAACTGGAGACCAGGTTGACGGCCATTTGTAGGAGGGCTTGAAGGAGGAGCGCAGCGGTAGGTGCGGGTGCCCGCGAGCCGGCCAGCGCGGCCGGGTCCAGGCCCGGCTGCCAGAGCACCACCGCATGGCCCTCGACGTCGATGCCGCCGCCCGGCTCGCCCGGTGAGCTGGGTGTACTCGCCGGGGTGACGTCGGCGTGGGTCTCCCCGTTCCACTTGACCAGCTTCTCCATGACACCGAGCGGGCAGGCATGTTGATGCCCAGCGCCAGGGTCTCGGTCGCGAACACGGCTTGACCAGGCCGCGCAGGAACAGCTCCTCGACGATCTCCTTGAAGGTCGGCAGCATCCCGGCGTGGTGCGCGGCCCCCCGCGCTCCAGCGCGTCCACCCATTCGTAGTAGCCGAGGACGTGCAGGTCTCGTCGGGGATGGCGACGGTCCGGCTCTCGACCAGGGACCTCGGCCCGGGCCTCGGTGTTCAGCCGCAGCCCGCACTGCTGGACGGCCGCAGCCCGCGCGCTGAAGACGAAGGTGATCGCCGGCAGCAGTCCTCGTCGTCCAGGCGGGACACCACTCGACCCGGCTGGGCGTCCAGGCCCGGCCGGGGCGGCCGTTGGGCATGCTGCTGCGGCCCGCCCGCGCCGCTCGAAGCGGTCCCGGCTGCGAGCCTGCGTCCTGCTCGGCCCGGGCCAGCCGCACCAGCTCGGGGTTGACGTCGGCCTCGCCGCCGCCTGCCGCCGCCCTCGCGCTTGCGCCCGGAGGCGCGCTCCTCGGGACCGGGTGGTGAACAGGTCGTACATCCGGTTGCCGGCCAGCACGTGCTGCCACAGCGGACCGGGCGGTGCTCGGAGACGATGACCTTGGTGCCGCCGCGTACGGTGTCCAGCCAGTCGCCGAACTCCTCGGCGTTGGAGACCGTCGCCGACAGCGAGACCAGGGTGACCGACTCCGGGAGGTGGATGATGACCTCCTCCCAGACCGCGCCGCGGAAGCGGTCGGCCAGGTAGTGCACCTCGTCCATGACCAGTAGCCGAGGCCCGACAGCGCCGGCGTACAGCATGTTGCGCAGCACCTCGGTGGTCATCACGGGGCCTCGCTGTTGACCGTGTAGCAGACCGACCTTGTCCGGTCCGTAGCGCTTGACCAGGTCGGCGTACTTCTGGTTGGACAGTGCCTTGATGGGCGTGGTGTAGAAGCACTTCCGGCCCTCGGCGAGGGCGAGGTGGACGGCGAACTCGCCGACGATGGTCTTGCCGGAGCCGGTGGGCGCGGCGACCAGGACGCCCTCCCCCGCCTCCAGCGCGGCACAGGCCTCGACCTGGAACTGGTCCAGCGGGAAGTCGTAGAGCTGCCGGAACGCGTACAGCTGGGTGGCCTCCTCCTTGGCCCGCCGGAAGGCGGCGTAGCGCTCGGCCGGGCTGAGCTCCTCCTCCAGGGCGGAGTTCTCAGGGGTGGAGTCCTCAGGGGGGTGTTGCGGGGGGCGGCGGAGGTCATCGCGGCACCATCCTCCCGGTTCGGGCGCACGGGAGCGCGATGGGCGGTGCCTTCGGATCGGCGGTGCTCCCGGAGGCCGTGCCGGCGGTGGCGAGGCCTGCGGAGGCGGCGCTTGCGGAGGCGGTGCCTTCGGAGCTGCCGTCGGCGGCGCGCGGGTCATTGTCGTCTTGGATGTGCATCTCACCCAGAGGCTACCCGTCAGGACTGACACTCCACCCCGGAATTTCCACCGGGTACCCCGCCCGACCTCGGCGGTCGGCGGGGCCCGGTGGCCGGTCGGCGATCAGCCGGTGGTCAGGTGACGTCGTCCGGGTGGTAGTCCGTCGGCTCGGACGAGGAGAGGTCGGAAGCGGTCACCCGCTCCACCTCCCGGGCCCTGCGAGGGCAGCTCGGAGGGCGCGAGGTCGAGCGTGGAGGCCTGGTCGTCGTCGAGCAGGCTGTCCGGGTCCTCGACGGCCCGGCGCTTGGCCTTGGCGGTCGTGCATCGTGGCCACCCCGAGGGCGACGAAGAACAGCAGACAGATCGGCACGGCCAGCACGGTCATCGTGAGCGGGTCGCCGGTCGGCGTGGCCACGGCCGCGAACACGAAGATGATGAAGACGATCGGCCGCCACCAGCCGCGCAGCTTGGCGGCGCTCAGCACCCCGATGAAGTTCAGCGCGACCAGCAGCAGCGGATCTCGAAGGAGAGGCCGAACACCAGCACCATGCGGATGAAGAAGGTGAGGAAGTCGGCGCCCTGGATCATCTGCGCCATGCCCGGCGGCACGAAGCTCAGCAGGATACGGATGGCCTTGGGGAACACCCAGTAGGCAATGGCCGCGCCGCCGATGAACAGCGGCACCGCGGTGCCGACGAAGCCCAGGCCGTACTTGCGCTCCTTCTTGTACAGCCCGGGGGCCAGGAAGGCCAGAGCTGGTACGACCACACCGGGCTGGAGATGATCGCGCCAGCATCATCGACACGTCGAAGCTCAGCGACAGGCCGCCGAGCGGCCCGTCCACGCACGCCGTTCGGGCAGCCCGGGGTCTTCGCAGCCACCCCGTGCAGGCTCGGGATGTTGCAGATCGGGCCGGTCATCTGGTGCAGGGCCCAGTCGTGCACGAGGAAGCCGAGGACCGTGCCGACCAGCAGGGCGAGGATCGAGATCGCCAGGCGGTTCCGCAGCTCGCGGAGATGATCCGCGAGCGGCATCCGGCCTTCGTCGTTCTTTGGCGTCTTCTGCCTGCCGACTGTCCGGCCCGCGCTTGTCTGGGTGTCGCTCACCGTGCGGCTTTCAATCCCTGCGTGAAGGTGGATGGAGTGCGCGTACCAGTCAGGCCGGCCGCGCTACGGCGGTCGGCCGGAGGTGGTCAGCCCTGCGCGTGCGGCGTGGCGTCGGCGACCGGGCGGGCCGTGGCGGACTCGCCGGGCGCGGCCTGGATGGTCTTGGCGGCAACCGTCTGCTCGGCCGTGGCCTGGACGGTCTGCGCCTGGACGGTCTGGGCCTGCGCCTCCGGCTTGTCGTCGGTCTTCATGGCGCCGACCTCCGACTTCAGGATGCGCAGGGACTTGCCGAGTGCACGCGCCGTGTCAGGCAGCCGCTTGGCTCCGAAGAGCAGCAGCACGATGACCGCCAGGATGATGATTTCAAGTCCGCGGTTCTCGAGCATGGGATTCCCTCTTCGTCTCTGGTCTCTGCGCTGATGATACGCACTCCGGCTGCCGGAGGGTCCAGGTGCGGCAGTAGTTGTTCTCTTGATATCGGCGCATGTTCGATCCTACGTCGGCCCCGGTTCACCAAGGACGAGCTCCCCGGCCCGTCGGGCCACCGGTTCGGCGGCCCGCTCGACCGCGACCGCGGCCTGGCCGACCCGCCTGCCGAGGCGTCCAGTTCCCGGGCAAGGCGACCCACCTCGGCGTAGACCCGCAGCGCGAGCCACCCGAGCACCAGCAGCCCGGCAGTGGTCAGGCCGGCAACGGAAATGATCACCCATGGCATGAGCGTCAGCCTACGGCACGGCCGGGGGCTGCTGGCCGAGGTGCAGCCGCATGGTCCGCACTCCCGCACCGGTCAGCGCCTCCACGATGCGCTCCCCGCCTGCCGCCGCACCGAGGTGCCGCAGTCCGGGCAGGTGAAGGTGTAGAAGGTGCGTTCGCGGCTGCGGCCGACGGTCAGCCGGAACGCGTCGACATCGAGCTCGGTGACGGCCCGGCACTCCGTGCAGGATGCCTTGAACCGGGTCGGCACGACGGTCACGCCCCGCCTCCGGCCACTCGCCCCCGGGCTCCCGGCCGCCGGTCAGCTGGTCACTGTAAAGAGTGAGCGCGTCGGCCGCCGTGGCCCGCGCCTGCTCGGCCAGCTCCGCCGGGGCGGTGATCCGGCCGTCCGCACCCAGGCGCAGCGCCAGCCGCAGCAGGCCGGCCGGGTCGGGCGTCCGCAGCGTGATCCGCAGGCCGCCGTCGGGCAGTTCCACCGACTCCTCGTGGCTGTAGTACTCGGTGACCCAGCGTCCGGCCGGGCCCACCTCCAGCACCACCTGCGGATCGTCGGCCGCCGGGCGGACCAGGCCGTCCGACAGGTCGCGCAGCTCCAGCGGCGGCGGATCGGAGGGCACGTCGAGCACCCGGATGTCGGCTACCCGGTCCAGCCGGAACATCCGGCGGTCCTCGGACAGCCGGCACCAGCCCTCAAGGTAGGTGTGGCCCTCGGTGACCAGCCGGATCGGGTCGACCTCGCGCTCGGTCAGCTCACCCCGGCCCGGCGAGTAGTACTGGATCCACAGCCGGCGGCGCTCGGTCAGCGCCCGGTCGACGTCGGCGAAGACACTGCCCTCGGCCTCGAAGGTGACCCCGACCCGGGCACTGCCTCGGCCGCGTCCCCGGCCGCCGCAGCTTGGCGACGGCACGCGTCAGCGCCTCCCGGTCACGCTCGCGCAGCCCCGGCAGTCCGGCCACCGCCCGGGCCGCCACCAGCAGCGAGATGGCCCTCGTCCGAGGCCAGCCGCAGCGGCTGGGCGACATCGTCCGGGTTGTGCACCAGATGCACTCGCCGTCGGTGTCGATGTCCAGCAGGTCGCCGCCGCGGAAGCTGGTGCCGCACATCGGCAGCACATTGAGGTCCCCGATCAGCTCGCGCTCGCTGATGCGAAGGCCCGGGCCACATCGCCGACCCGGGCACCGGGGCGTTCCCGCAGATAGGTCACCAGCGAGAGCATCCGGCGGGTCTGGTCGATGGCGTTGCTCACAGCGCTGCTCCCTCACTGAAGGCGGACTGCCCGGCGGCGTCGGGGTCGGCGGCGTCGGGTCGGCGGCGTTCCGGCCGGCGGCGGGCTGCCCGGTGCCCCGGGCAACGGCGCTGAGCCGGGCGATCACGTCGGAACGCAGCTCGGCCGGGGCGACCACCAGCACCGCCGCGCCGAACTCGGTGAGGTCGGCCGCGAGCCCGTGCCCGTAGGGGACCTCCAGCTCGTCCCAGTCCTGGTCCACCGCGTCGACCCGCAGGGCCTTGGTGCGCAGCGGGAAGGCCGCCCCGCGGCGCAGCCGGATCCGGGCGGTGGCGGTCGCGCCCTCACCGGCGAAGCGGGCCACATGCTGGCGCACGTCCACATGGTCGGGGACGTCGGCGGTGAACGCGCCGCCGCGGACCTTGACCCGGTCGGTGATCCGGCTCAGCCGGAACACCCGGACGTCCTTGCGGTCCCGGTCCAGCCGGCCAGGTACCAGTGGCCGTGCCAGCACTCCAGCGCCCAAGGGCTCGACGGTGCGCGGCTCGGCGGCGGCGGCACCGGACTTGCGGTAGCCGAAGGTGACCGGACGCCGGCCCCGGCGGCGGCGAGCAGCGGCTCGAACGCGGCCTCACGGGCCGGGATCCGCGGCTCCAGCGCGGTCGGGGTCTGCTCCGCGCCCTCCGCCAGCACCCCGGCGCACGCAGCTTGTGCAGCGCGCCACTGGCCGCACCGGCCAGCCGGGCCTGCCGCCACACCCCGGCGACCAGGCTCAGCGCGGCGGCCTCCTCGGCGTCCAGGGAGATCTCCGGCAGCCGGTTGCGGTCCCTGCGGGCCAGGTAGCCGGACTCGCCGTCGAGGGGGTTCTCCTCCACGTCGATGACCAGGCCGAGCTCACGCAGATCGTCCTTGTCGCGCTCGAACATGCGGTTGAAGGAGTCCTCGCTGGCGCCCTCGGCCGCTTCCTGATAGGCCTCGATGGAGTCGCGCAGCTCCGCTTGCTCAGCGGGCGCCTGGTGTTCATCAGGCACAGCGCGAGGTTCATCAACCGCTCGGACTTGGCGATGGGCACCGCTCACCCCTCCCTGCACGCGAACACTCCGTGTGCCCGGCGCACCCGACCGTACCGTTCCCGGGCGTGCCGCAAAAAGCACGGCCCCGCCCGGCCACTTCCGTGGTAGGGCGGGGCCGTTGCCGGACCCGGTGGTCAGACCGAGAGCAGGTCGACCACGAAGATCAGGGTCTCGCCCGGCTTGATCGCGGCACCCGCGCCGCGGTCGCCGTAGCCGAGGTGCGGCGGGATGATCAGCTCACGCCGACCGCCGACCTTCATCCCGGCGACACCCTGGTCCCAGCCGGCGATGACCCGGCCGCCGCCCAGCGGGAAGCTGAACGGCGAGCGGCGGTTCCAGCTCGCGTCGAACTCCTCGCCGGTGCTGAAGGCGACACCCACATAGTGGACGTTGACCATCTGGCCGGGCTTGGCCTCGTCGCCGTCGCCCACCCAGATGTCGCGGATCTGAAGCTCCGCCGGCGGCTCGCCGCCCGGGAAGTCGATCTCCGGCTTCTCGATGCTCAAGGTCTTGATCTCCTCGTCAGTGCGGCCGCCACTCGGCGGCCGTCCGACCATACGTTACGCGTTATGCCGCACCCAGGATGTCCACGACGAAGACCAGCGTCGAGTTCGCCGGGATGCTGCCCTGGGCCTGGGCGCCGTAGCCCAGGGACGGCGGGATCACGATCTCCACCCGGCTGCCCACGGTCTGGCCGACCAGCGCCTGGTCCCAGCCCTTGATGACCTGGCCCACGCCGATCGCGAAGGAGGCCGCGCCGCCGTCGTTCCAGGAGGAGTCGAAGACCTTGCCGTCGGACCAGGTGACCCCGGTGTACTGGGCGATGATCGTCTGGCCGCTGGCGACCTTCGGGCCGTTGCCCTTGACCAGCACCGCGGTCTGCAGCGCGGTCGGGGCGGTCGCGCCCTTGGCGATGGTGATGGTGGCGGCCTTCTTGTCGCAGGCGTTGACCACCGGCAGGCTCGCGGCCACCGAGGTGGCCGGGGTGCCCGACGCCTGGCCGTTGCTGGGCACCGAGCCGGTGATGTCCACCACCATGGCGAGAGTGTCCTTGGCGCCCACGCCCATGTTGGAGGATCCCGACTGCGCCTCGGAGGCGGCGAGCTGCGAGGCCGCGTCGGCCGGCGGGGCGACCACCAGGATCCGGCTGCCGATCGTCCGGCCCAGGACCGCGGCCTTGAGCGCCGGGATCATCCCGTTGGGGCTGCCCACCAGCGGGGCCTTGGCCGAGTAGGAGTCGCTGACGACCTTGCCGGTCGTCCAGTCCTTGACCAGGACGTCGGCGATCGCGGTGTCACCGGTGCCGATGACGGCGCCGGAGCCCTTGGTCACCGTGTTCACCACCAGCTTGTCGGTGGGCGTGCCGCTGGTGGTGATGGTCGCGCTCTTGCCGAACACACCGGTGACGGTCGGCATCGGGTCGGCCGAGTCGACGGTGCCGGAGACCAGCGGGGTGGCGGTGCTGGGGTACTGGACGGCGTGGCGGTGCAGGCCACAGGCGACACCGAGGCCGCGTCCGAGGAGCCGCTCTTGGCGCTGCTACCGCACCCGGTGAGCAACAACGCGGGCACGATCATCAGCGCGGCGGCAGCGGTGGTTCGGCGCACGGTCGTCCTTAGGTGTGGGGGGAGAGGAACACGAGTCGGTCCGCGCCACTCTACGACGTCCTTCCTTACCTGACACACAACTCGACCCCCGTGCTGTCACAATCAGAGCACGGGGGTCGATAAGTGGACGAATGTCCCAAACTCGGCGCGGAGATCCGCCGGACGCGGGGGCTACATTCCCGCGATCAGCTTCTCCACCCGTTCGTCCACGGCGCGGAACGGGTCCTTGCACAGCACGGTCCGCTGCGCCTGGTCGTTCAGCTTGAGGTGCACCCAGTCCACGGTGAAGTCCCGGCGCTGCTCCTGCGCGCGGCGGATGAAGTCGCCGCGCAGCCGGGCCCGGGTGGTCTGCGGCGGCACCGACTTGGCCTCGAAGATCTTGAGGTCGGTGGTCACCCGCTCGGCCTGCCCGCGGTTCTGCAGCAGGTAGAACAGGCCCCGGCGGCGGTGGATGTCGTGGTAGGCCAGATCGATCTGGGCGACCCTGGGGTGCGACATGCTGAGGCCGTGCTTGGCCCGGTAGCGGTCGATCAGCTGGTACTTCATCACCCAGTCGATCTCCCGGTCGACCCGGGAGTAGTCCTGCTCGCGGATGGCCTCCAGGGTGCGGCCCCACAGCTCCAGCACCTTGGCGACATTGCCGCTGCGCAGGCCCCGGGAGTCGACGAACTCGGTGGCCTTGGTGAAGTACTCCTCCTGGATCTCCAGGGCGCTGGCCTCGCGGCCGTTGGCCAGCCGCACCTGCCGGGAGCCGGTGAGGTCGTGGCTGACCTCGCGGATCGCCCGGATCGGGTTCTCCAGAGTGAGGTCCCGCAGCACCACGCCGGCCTCGATCATGCGCAGCACCAGGTCGGTCGCGCCGACCTTGAGCAGCATGGTCGTCTCCGACATGTTGGAGTCGCCGACGATGACATGCAGCCGCCGGTAGCGCTCGGCGTCCGCGTGCGGCTCGTCACGGGTGTTGATGATCGGGCGGGAGCGGGTGGTGGCCGAGCTGACGCCCTCCCAGATGTGCTCCGCCCGCTGGCTCACGCAGAACACCGCGCCACGCGGGGTCTGCAGCACCTTGCCGGCCCCGCACACCAGCTGCCGGGTGACCAGGAACGGGATCAGGATGTCGGCCAGCCGGGAGAACTCCCCGTGCCGGGCCACCAAGTAGTTCTCATGGCAGCCATAGGAATTGCCGGCCGAGTCGGTGTTGTTCTTGAACAGGTAGACATCACCCGCAATGCCCTCCTCGTGCAGCCGCCTTTCGGCGTCCACCAGGAGTCCTTCGAGGATGCGCTCCCCGGCCTTGTCGTGGGTGACGAGTTCGGTGACGTCGTCGCACTCCGGAGTGGCGTACTCCGGGTGCGAACCCACGTCGAGATAGAGACGGGCCCCGTTGCGCAGAAAGACGTTGCTGCTTCGGCCCCATGACACGACACGGCGGAAGAGGTACCTGGCCACCTCGTCCGGGGAGAGTCGCCGCTGCCCCCGGAACGTACAGGTGACGCCGTACTCGTTCTCCACCCGAAGATTCGGCGGTCCATGGTTGGACTTTACGCTTCTGGACGCATTCTGAAACCGCTTCGACGCGACCTTTCCGATCAATCGGAAATGGCATCGAAAAGGCCGCGGGGGCGTGCCTGAGCACGCCCCCGCGGCCTGGTCGGGAACGACGCCTTCAGTCCTGGTCGGGGGCCTGCGGCTCGTCCTCCACATCGCCGGTGGCGGTCTCGTCACCGGCCAGCAGTCGGCCCAGCTGGGCGCCGACCAGACGCTTGAACTTGCGCTGCTGCCAGCGGCTGCGGTCCAGCACCGCGACCTCCAGCTGGTCCTGGGTGAGCGTGCGCGGGGTGCCCCCGTTGGGGTCCCGGGCGAGGGCGTCCACGGCCAGCTTGAGGGCGTCCGGCAGGCTCAGACCGGCCACGTGGTTCGCCGTCAGATAGGTGCCGATGGACTCGGAGTTGCCGCCGACCGCGACCGTGCCGCGTTCGTCGGCCACCGAGCCGTCGTGGGTGAGCCGGTAGATCTGGTCGTCGTCCGGGGACTTGCCGACCTCGGCCACGATCAGCTCCACCTCGTACGGCTTCTCGCCGGCCGAGGAGAAGATCGTGCCCAGGGTCTGGGCGTAGACGTTGGTCAGGCCCCGGGCATTGACGTCGGCCCGGTCGTAGGAATAGCCACGCAGGTCGGCGTAGCGGACGCCGCCGATCCGGAGGTTCTCAAACTCGTTGTAGCGGCCCACCGCGGCGAAGGCGATGCGGTCGTAGATCTCGGAGACCTTGTGCAGCGCCCGCGAGGTGTTCTCCGCCACGAAGACGATGCCGTCGGTGTAGGTGAGCACGACCACGCTGCGGCCGCGCGCGATGCCCTTGCGGGCGTACTCCGCGCGGTCGGCCATGGCCTGCTGGGGTGAGACGTAGAACGGCGTCGACACCGGCGGTCGCCCCTTCTGGTCGATCGGTTACTGGATCGGATACTGGGAGGTCTGGGTGAGGGTCCGGGACGGTGCTCCGAAGCGGTGCTCCGGGGTGCGGGAGGGCTCGCTAGAGCAGACCGGCCCGGGGGCCGTTCGGGAACTCCAGCCGGTGGTCCAGGATGCTCCGGGCCAGCGCACCCACCTCTTCGTCGGGCAGCCTGCGGAAGCCGTCCTCGGTGATCACGCCGACGATCGGGAAGATGCCACGGGTCAGGTCCGGGCCGCCGGTCGCCGAGTCGTCGTCCGCGGCGTCGTAGAGCGCCTGGACCACGGCCGTGGTGGCCTCCTCGGCGGACAGGTCGGCGCGGTAGAGCTTCTTCAGCGAGCCCTTGGCGAAGAGCGAGCCGGAGCCGGTGGCCGCGAAGCCGAGCTCCTCGGAACGGCCGCCGGTGACGTCGTAGCTGAAGATCCGGCCCCGGCCGAGGTCGAGGTCGTAGCCCGCGAACAGCGGGACCACGGCCAGGCCCTGCATGGCCATGCCCAGTTGCCCCGGATCATGGTGGTCAGCCGGTTGGCCTTGCCCTCCAGTGAGAGCTGGGTGCCCTCGATCTTCTCGTAGTGCTCCAGTTCCAGCTGGAACAGGCGCACCATCTCCACGGCCAGCCCGGCGGTGCCGGCGATGCCGACGGCCGAGTACTCGTCGGCCGGGAAGACCTTCTCGATGTCGCGCTGCGCGATCAGGTTGCCCATGGTGGCGCGGCGGTCACCGGCCAGGATCACCCCGCCGTCGAAGGTGACCGAGACGATGGTGGTGCCGTGCGGCACCTCCAGCGGCTGCACCCCGGCGGGCAGGACACGACGGCCGGGGAGCAGCTCGGGCTGGTGCTCCGCGAGGAATTCGACGAAGGACGACGAACCCGGGGTCAAGAAGGCAGCCGGTAGACGCCCGGTGCCACGAGTGTTGGCTTCCACACGTTCCCTTCCAGATAGTCGGCCCGCGCCGGAGCAGATCGGGCCGGTCCTTGAACTGCCCAGGCCGCCGTTGCAGTTGAAGCAGAGGATGGCTCGGACCCTACCCGTTTTGTGGTCGTGATCCACATGTTCCGGACCAGGAACAAGACAGATCGCGCAGACACCGCCCTGTGCCTCGATCATGGCGTCGACTTCGGCCCCACTCAGGCCGTAGCGAAGCTTGAGGTGGTAGTCACGTGTGCTTCCGTGCAGCCGGTTGCGCGAAGCCACGCCACGAGCGGTGTGGCACGGCTTGCAGTAGGTGGTCAGTCCGTCACGTGAACTGCGAAAGCGCACGAATTCGTCGACCGGCTTCAAGGTCTCGCGGTCCGGGCAGTACTTCATTCCCGGCGGCGCGTCCTGCCGGGGGATGAAACGGCGCGGCTGGCGACCCTCCCGGGCCGCCGCCTTGCGCGTCGAGGCCGCGTTCCGGGCCTTGAAGCATGGCTTGCAGTAGGGAGCGAGCCCATCCGGAGAGCTTTCGCGCTTCCAGAATTCCGACGCCGACCGGGCTCTGCCGCAGTCCCGGCAAACCTTGTCGGGCAAATCGGACATAAGGGTTACTCCCCTCCTTTCTGCACATACGACCGCACAAAGGACTCAGCGTCCGACTCCAGGATCTCGTCGATGTCGTCGAGCACCGCGTCCACGTCGTCGTCAAGCTTTGCCTTGCGCTCCTTGAGGTCGGAGGTGTCGTTCGCCTCGACCTCCGTCTCCTCGACCTCCTCGGAGGAGCGGTTCGCCCGCTGCTGGCCGCCGCCGGTGTCCTTGGTCGCCATGTCCCTCACCCCGCTCGGTTGACGGCGCATCGCTGCGCTCGGTTGTGCCGGTGTGGCCCGGCACTCCTGGTCAGACCCTATACACGAGGCGTGACAGCCGCCTCAGGTTTTGCCGCACCGATTCAACGTCCGATGCTGTTCCGATGATGCCCAACCGGGCCGCATTCACCCATCGTGATCCGGCGTAACCCTGTGGTTACGCCGGAGGCGGACAAATGTACGCAGTGCCGGAGGCGGACAAATGTACGCAGTGCCGGAGGCTCCTGTCGCCGCCGGAGGCGGGCAGGTGCGCCGCCGCCGGAGGCGGACAGGCGTTCAGCCGCCGGAGAGGACCCGGACCAGCTCCTCCGCCGTGCGGCAGCGGTCCAGCAGCGCCTTGACGTGCTTCCTGGTGCCGCGCAGCGGCTCCAGGGTGGGCACCCGCTGGAGCGAGTCGCGGCCGGGCAGGTCGAAGATGACCGAGTCCCAGGAGGCCGCGGCCACGTGGTCGGCGTACTGCTCCAGGCAGCGGCCGCGGAAGTAGGCCCTGGTGTCCTCCGGCGGCTTGTGTGCGGCCCTGAGCACGTCCGCCTCGTCCAGGATGCGCTCCATCCGCCCGCGGTCCGCCAGACGGTTGTACAGGCCCTTCTCGGCCCGCACGTCGGCGTACTGGAGGTCGACCAGTTGCAGCCGGGGGTTGTCCCAGTCGATGCCGTCGCGGTTGCGGTAGCCCTCCAGCAGCTCCCGCTTGGCGATCCAGTCGAGCTGCCGGGACAGGCTCATCGGGTCGCGTTCCAGCCGGCCGAGGACGTCCTCCCAGCGGTCCAGGACGTCCTTGGTCTGCTCGTCGGCGTCCGCGCCGAAGCGGTCCTCGACGTATTTGCGGGCCAGTTCGCAGTACTCCAGCTGGAGCTGAACCGCGGTCAGCTTGCGTCCGCTGCGCAGGGTGAGCAGGTAGCCGAGGTCGGGGTCGTGGGAGACCCGGTGCAGGGTGCGCACCGGCTGGTCCACCGACAGGTCGAGGCCGATGAAGCCGTCCTCGATCATCGACAGCACCAGGGCGGTGGTGCCCAGCTTGAGGTAGGTGGAGACCTCGGAGAGGTTGGCGTCGCCGATGATGACGTGCAGCCGACGGTACTTGTCGGCGTCGGCGTGGGGTTCGTCGCGGGTGTTGATGATCGGGCGCTTGAGGGTGGTCTCCAGGCCGACCTCGACCTCGAAGTAGTCCGCCCGCTGGCTGATCTGGAAGCCGTGGACCGAGCCGTCCTGGTTGATGCCCACCCGGCCGGCCCCGGTGACCACCTGCCGGGAGACGAAGAACGGGGTGAGGTGCCGGACGATCTCGGCGAACGGGGTGGCCCGTTTCATCAGGTAGTTCTCATGGGTGCCGTAGGAGGCGCCCTTGTTGTCGGTGTTGTTCTTGTAGAGGTGGATCGGCTGGGCCCGGGCAGCTGCTGGGCGCGGCTGGCGGCCTCCTCCATGATCCGTTCGCCGGCCTTGTCCCAGAGCACGGCGTCGCGCGGGTTGGTGACCTCGGGCGAGCTGTACTCCGGGTGGGCGTGGTCCACGTAGAACCGGGCGCCGTTGGTGAGGATGATGTTGGCCAGGCCGATGTCCTCGTCCGTCAGCTGGCTGGCGTCCGCGGTGTCCCTGGCCAGGTCGAACCCGCGGGCGTCGCGCAGCGGGTTCTCCTCCTCGAAGTCCCAGCGGGCCCGCCGCGCCCGGTGCATCGCCGCCGCGTAGGCGTTGACCACCTGCGACGAGGTGAGCATGGCATTGGCGTTGGGGTGCCCGGAACAGAGATCCCGTACTCCGTCTCGATCCCCATCACGCGCCGTACAGACATGCGGCCCTCCTTCAAAGCTGCCGCTGACGAGCCGTCCGCCGACGGTCGGCCCGGTGCGGTAACCCGAGCCTAGAACTGCTCACTGACAACCGGGAGATCGCCGCCCGGAGGTTTTGCTTCGTGACACAAGGACTTTCGTGGCACAGGCCGTTCGTGGCACTGGGTTGTACGTGGCGCTGGCTGTTCCTGGCGCTGCTCGTTCGTGGCACTGAACTGTGCGTGGCGCTGCTCGTTCGTGGCGCGCGGACGGCCGGACCGGCGTCCGGACGCGAACCGTCCGGCTACGGGCCCACGGGCACCCGTAGCCGGACGGTGGCGGTGCAGACCTACAGGTACTGCCCCGTGTTGGCGACAGTGTCGATGGAGCGGCCGGACTCGGCACCCTGCTTGCCGGTGACCAGCGTGCGGATGAACACGATCCGCTCGCCCTTCTTGCCGGAGATGCGGGCCCAGTCGTCCGGGTTGGTGGTGTTGGGCAGGTCCTCGTTCTCCTTGAACTCGTCCACACACGCGGCGAGCAGGTGGGTCACCCGCAGGCCTCGCTGGCCGTGGTCGAGGAAGTCCTTGATGGCCATCTTCTTCGCCCGGTCCACGATGTTCTGGATCATCGCTCCGGAGTTGAAGTCCTTGAAGTACAGGACCTCCTTGTCACCGTTGGCGTAGGTGACCTCCAGGAAGCGGTTCTCCTCGGTCTCGGTGTACATCCGCTCCACCACGGCCTGGATCATGGCGTCGACGGTGCCATCCACCGACGAGCCGTGCTCCTTGAGGTCGTCCGGGTGCAGCGGCAGGGAGCTCTTCAGGTACTTGGAGAAGATGTCCTTGGCCGCCTCGGCGTCCGGGCGCTCGATCTTGATCTTGACGTCGAGCCGCCCCGGGCGCAGGATCGCCGGGTCGATCATGTCCTCGCGGTTGGAGGCGCCGATGACAATGACGTTCTCCAGCCCCTCCACCCCGTCGATCTCGGCGAGCAGCTGCGGGACGATGGTGTTCTCCACGTCCGAGCTGACGCCGGAGCCGCGGGTGCGGAACAGCGACTCCATCTCGTCGAAGAAGACAATGACCGGCGTGCCCTCGCTGGCCTTCTCCCGGGCCCGCTGGAAGACCAGGCGGATCTGCCGCTCGGTCTCCCCGACGTACTTGTTGAGCAGCTCGGGGCCCTTGATGTTGAGGAAGTAGCTCTTCCCCTGGGGCTGCCCGGTGACCTCGGCCACCTTCTTCGCCAGGGAGTTCGCGACCGCCTTGGCGATCAGGGTCTTTCCGCAGCCGGGCGGGCCGTAGAGCAGGACGCCCTTGGGCGGGCGCAGCTCGTACTCCTTGAACAGCTCGGCGTGCAGGTACGGCAGCTCCACCGCGTCCCGGATCAGCTCGATCTGGTTGCCGAGCCCGCCGATGCGGTCGTAGTCGATGTCGGGGACCTCTTCGAGGACCAGTTCCTCGACCTCGCTCTTGGGGACCACCTCGTACACGTAGCCCGAGCGGGGTTCCAGCAGCAGCGCGTCGCCGGGGCGCAGCATGAGGTCGCGCAGCGGTTCGGCGAGCCGGACCACCCGCTCCTCGTCGGTGTGCCCGGTCACCAGGGCTCGCTCGCCGTCCTCCAGGACCTCCTTGAGGGTGACGATGTCGCCGATGCTCTCGTACTCCATCGCGTCGACGATGTTGAGGGCCTCGTTGAGCATGACCTCCTGCCCGCGCCGGAGCTCTTCCAGCGGGATGCTGGGGCTGACGTTCACCCGCAGCTTGCGGCCGCCGGTGAAGATGTCGGCGGTGCCGTCCTCGTTGGCGGACAGGAAGGTGCCGAACCCGGCCGGCGGTTGGGCGAGCCGGTCCACCTCCTCCTTGAGGGCCACGATCTGGTCGCGGGCCTCCCTCAGGGTGGAGGCGAGCCGCTCGTTCTGGGCGGTGACTCCGGACAGGTTGGCCTGCAGCTCGGCGATGCGCTCTTCGAGGATCCTCGTGTGGCGCGGCGAGTCTGCGAGCTTACGGCGCAGGACAGCGATCTCCTGCTCAAGAAAGGAAACCTGGCTGAGGGCTTCCTCAGAACCCCGTGCGGGCCTGCCGCCTCGGGTGTAATCGTCATCGTGGGCTGCCACGGTCCTCACCTCCTCCGGGGGAGCTGAACGCTTTCAGACCCTACCTGTGCCTGGCAACGTTGAAACCCCTAGATCGATAAGTCGGAAGGGGGTGTGTCCGATCTTCACCCTTGCGCACGTCCCCTTGTGACTGGGATACCCACTCGCAGACGGTCGAAAGCGGCCACTTGTTAGAGTCGGATGCGTCAACAGCCGTCGGGACAGCCGGAGCATGTGCCTTCCGTGTACCGATGGCCGCAATAGCGGGCCCTTTCCCGGCCCGGTGAGCCAGGAACGGCGGGCGGATGTCCATCGTGGACAGCAGTGCGGACGAGCCTCTTGAGGTCTGGATCGACCAGGATCTGTGCACCGGGGACGGCATCTGCGTGCAGTACGCGCCGGAGGTGTTCGAGCTGGACATCGACGGCCTCGCCTATGTGAAGGGTGAGGACGACGAGCTCCGGCAGGCCCCTGGGGCCACTGTGCCGGTGCCCTTGACGGTGCTTCAGGACGTGGTGGACTCGGCCAAGGAGTGCCCCGGGGACTGCATCCATGTGCGGCGCACCCGGGACCTGGTCGAGGTCTTCGGACCGGACGCGGACTGACCGGAACTGAAACGGGGTCAGCCTTCTCCTGTGACCAAGATCACAGGGGAAGGCTGACCCCGTTTCAGTTGCCGCCGCCGGTTGCCGTCCCCGGTTGCCGCCGCCAGGCGTGGCCGCCGGCTCCCGGGGCTCAGGTCTCGGCGTCGGGCACCGAGACCGTGCGCAGGTAGCCGTGGCCGTGCGGGGTCCAGGTGAACGACTCGTGCACGTCGGCACAGCAGCGGGGCACGTTCGGCGAGGAGTAGCCGTCCACCGCGGCCGCGATGCTGCCGTCGCTGCGGAAGGTCACGCTGCGCACGGTGAAGCCCAGGGCGGGGCTCATCAGCACATCGGCCACCCGGGGCCGGGGCCGTCCTCCAGCAGATAGAGGCCGTCCGGCGGGTGCCGGCGCCGGCCAGGCATGGCGTCGGTTGCCGTCGCCGGTGAGGTCGGCGCCGAAGCTCTGGGAGACCTGGACCGGCACCCCGCCGCAGCGGAGCGGGAACGCCGCGCGGGCGGGTCGCGGCGTCGGCCGACAGGGCGTGCGGGCCGTTGGGGACCGGGGCCGAGGCGTCGGCGGGACCGCCAGCGCGGCGCCGACGACGGCCGCGAGCACCGCGGCGTGCCGATCCAGTGCCCGGCGCGGGGGTTGTGCGGGCGGGCCGCCCGCCGGTTCGGGGCCGGGTTCCGCCGCCGGTCCTGGCGACTGCTGTGCCACGTGTGCACTCCCCTTCCGCAGGGGCGCCTTCCGCTGGGCGCCTTCCGCTGGGCGCGCGGGGCTGCCGCGAGCCGGCGGTGCGGGGAGCGTGCCGTGCTGCGGGGCCCCGGAATCGGGACCCGGCCGGGACGTGCGGCCGGTTCGGTGGGCAGCATCGTCCCATATCGGGGACGGTGCGGCGGCACCGGGCCGGGTATGCGCCGGAGCCCGCGCGAGGGCTCGCGCGGGGCTCCGGCAGGGCGTACGCACGGTGCGTACGCCGGGGTCGGTACTGGTCGGGGCAGCCCCTGGCCGGGCTCCCTGACCCGGTCAGTCCTGTGTCGGAACTGTCCAGTCGGGGCTGTCCAGGTCGGCCTCGCCGGACTCGCGCCGGACTCGGCGAGCTTCAGGAAGCGGCCGGCCTGGGGCGCGACCGGGGCCTCGGTCTCGCCGTAGGCGCCCTTGGCCGGCCGGCGGCGGCGCAGCGGCGGCTCGACGCCGTCCGCGAGCCGGCGGGAGGTCAGCAGGAAGCCGGTGTCATCCGGTGGTCACCCCGAGACCTCGACGTGCCAGTTGCGGACCATCGACTCCCAGGACTGCGGCTCGGTGAAGGAGCCGTGCGCGCGCAGCGCCTCGACGGTGCGCGAGAGCTGGGTGGTGGTGGCCACGTAGCAGCAGATCACCCCGCCCGGGACCAGCGCCTTGGCGGCGACGTCCAGGCACTCCCAGGGAGCGAGCATGTCCAGGACCATCCGGTCCACCTCGGTCTCCACCAGGTTGTCCTGGAGGTCACGCCGGGTGCGGGCTGCCGAAGTAGCGCTCCACATTGTTGCGGGCGATCTCGGCGAAGTCCTCACGGCGCTCGTAGGAGAAGAGCGAGCCGTGGTCGCCGACCGCGCGCAGCAGCGAGCAGCTGAGCGCGCCCGAGCCGACGCCGGCCTCCACCACCCGGGCGCCGGGAAGATGTCGGCCATGGTGACGATCTGCCCCGCGTCCTTGGGGTAGACCACGGCAGCGCCGCGCGGCATGGAGAGGACATAGTCGGAGAGCAGGGGGCGCAGCGCGAGGTACTGGATGTTCCCGGTGGTGCGCACCACGGATCCCTCGGGGCTCCGATCAGCTCGTCATGCGAGAAGGCGCCCTTGTGGGTGTGGAACGCCTTGCCGGGTTCGAGCGTGATGTGTGGTGGCGGCCCTTGGGTCGGTGAGCTGGACCTGGTCCCCGACCTGGAAGGGCCCGCGGCGGCGGGCAGCGCCGGTCGGTTCTGACATGGTCCACAGTCTAGTGCCCCAGGGGCGCCCTCCGCCCCGGTCCGCACCGGACCCGGTCCGGCGGGGGCTGGGGCCGGAGGCTCCGGTGCGCGGGGCCGCCGGTGGGAACGCGCACGGTCCGGCGGGGGGCCGGGGTCGGTTGGAGGGGCTCCGGGCCGGTGCGCGGCGGGGCCGCCGGTGGGAACGCGCACGGTCCGGCGGGGGCTGGGGCCGGTTGGAGGGGCTCCGGGCCGGTGCGCGGCGGGGCCGCCGGTGGGAACGCGCACGGTCCGGCGGGGGCCGGGGCCGGTTGGAGGGCTCCGGGCCGGTGCGCGGCGGGGGCCGGGCGGTTCGGGGGGCCGTTACGCGGCGGAGCCGGTGGGGACGGGTGGGACCGGGGTCTGGCCGGCCATGGCCCGGGCGAAGGCGAGCTCGACGTCCTGGGCGGACAGCACGCCGACCGTGCTGCCGTCCGGCTCCACCACCAGGTACTCGCTGGAGGGGGTGGCCCGCAGTGCGTCCAGCAGGTCCTCGCCGACCAGTTCGGCCGGGATCCGCAGCCCCGGCTCCAGGCCGCGGGCGAGCGAGCCGGTCGCGGTCCACGGCCGGCGGTGCTCGGGACGGTCCGCACGGCCTGCTCGCGGACCAGGGCCACCGGCACGCCCAGGCTGTCCGTGATCACCAGTCCGCGCGCGCCCTCGGCCTCCACCCGGCGCAGCGCCTCGGCGAGCGGGGTGTCCTGGCTGACGGTGACCGCGCGCCGGGCCAGGCTGCGCGCGCCGAGCTCCGGCAGCCGCTCGCGCAGCCGGGCGACCCGGATGCTGCCGCCGGCGCCGTTCCAGATGATGGCGGACAGCACCGCCCGAGCACCGCGTCCACCAGGATGCTGGTGGTCCCGGCGGCCGGGGCCTGGTAGACGGCCACCGTGGGCATGCCGATCAGCACGCACAGGGCCAGCAGCCGGCCGGCCCAGGCGGCCGCCACGGTGCCGGTCATCGGGTTGCCGGTGGCCTTCCAGACCACCGCGCGGAGCATCCGGCCGCCGTCCAGCGGCAGCCCGGGCAGCAGGTTGAAGGCGGCGACCACGACATTGCTCAGCATCAGCGCGGCCAGCAGCACCCCGGGCACGGTGCCGGACTCGACCAGCTGCATCGCGGCCAGGAACAGCCCGCCCAGCACCAGCGACAGCAGCGGCCCGGAGAACGCCAGCCAGAACTCGCGCCCGGCGGTCTCGGCCTCCTTCTCGATCTCCGAGACACCGCCGAAGAACTGGAGCTGGATCCGTTTGACCGGGAGCCGGTAGCGCAGGGCCACCACGGTGTGGGCCAGCTCGTGCACCAGCACCGAGCCGTAGAAGGCCAGCGCGAAGAACAGCGCGACCAGGTAGCGGGCGTCGCCGAGGCCCGGCAGCACCAGGTTGATCTGCCCGCCGAAGATCCAGGTGATCAGGGCGGTGATGAGGAACCAGGTGGGGTGACATAGACCGGTACACCGAAGGGGCGGCCCATCAGCAGCGCGCCTGGGGGGCGGTCTTCCTTGGTGTCGCTCATTGCGGCCCCCTCCGTACCATCGGATCGGCGTGCGGGTGCGCGCCCCCGGGCCAAAGCTACGCGATCAGTGCGCCGCGCCGCCGACGGGTCCGGGCGTTCACTGTGTGTCTACCCGCGCCGGGGCCGCTGTATCTGTGGGCGGGCGGTGCCCGGCTGTCGGTGCCGGGCCATAGGCTCACCACATGCACCAGTCCGCCGCCGACACCCTGCCCGCCGCCGGCCTCCCCGCCGGGGCCCCGCCCACCGTGACACCGCCAACCGTGACACCGCCCACCGTGACACCGCCGAACGGCGCGCCGCCCGCCGAGGCGCCGCCCGCCACCGGGCAGGAGTCCCCGGCCGGGGCCGCGGTCCGGCCGCCGCGGCGCCGGTCGCGCTCTCGCCCTCGCGCGCGGGGACTTCATGACCTGCCCGCTGCTGTACCGGCTGCGGGTGATCGACAAGGTGCCGGAGCCGCCGAGCCCGGCGGCGACCCGGGGCTCGGTGGTGCACGCCGTCCTGGAGCGGCTCTTCGACGCCCCGGCCGGGCAGCGCACGCCGGAGGCGGCCCGGGCGCTGCTGCGCCCGGAGTGGCAGCGGCTGCTGGAGAAGCGGCCGGAGCTGGCCGGGCTCTTCCCGGACGACGTCGACGGCGCCGAGCTCGGCCGCTGGCTGGCCGAGGCCGAGCGGCTGATCGAGGGCTGGTTCCGGCTGGAGGACCCGAACCGGCTGGAGCCCGCCGAGCGCGAGCTGTATGTGGAGACCGAGCTGGAGTCCGGGCTGCGGCTGCGCGGCTATGTGGACCGGGTGGATGTCGCGCCGACCGGCGAGGTCCGGATCGTGGACTACAAGACCGGCCGGGCCCCCGCGCGGGACTACGAGGGCAAGGCCATGTTCCAGATGAAGTTCTACGCGCTGGTGCTGTGGCGGCTGCGCGGGGTGGTGCCGCGCCGCCTCCAGCTGGTGTACCTGGGCGGCGGGGGCTCGGTGGTCAGCTACGACCCGGATCTCGCGGACCTGCAGGCCGTGGAGCGCAAGCTGCTGGCCCTGTGGGAGGCGGTGCAGCGGGCGCTGGCGACCGGCGACTGGCCGGCCACGCCCAACCGGCTGTGCGACTGGTGCGCCCACAAAACCCTGTGCCCTGCCTATGGCGGTACTCCCCCGCCGTACCCTTTGACTGTGCCGACCGCCCCCGGTGCGGGGGACCGATGAGTGGAGCGAGTTGTGGCGATCCGAGTGCTGCTGGTCGATGACCAGCCGCTGTTGCGTACCGGCTTCCGGATGATCCTGGAGGCCGAGGCGGACATCGCCGTGGTCGGTGAGGCCGGCGACGGCCAGCAGGCGCTGGACCAGGTACGGGTGCTCCAGCCGGACGTGGTGCTGATGGACATCCGGATGCCGCGGATGGACGGGGTGGAGGCGACCCGGCGGATCGCCGGTCCGGGCCGCGACGGCCCGGCGAAGGTCCTGGTGCTGACCACCTTCGACCTGGACGAGTACGTGGTGGAGGCGCTGCGGGCCGGGGCCAGCGGCTTCCTGCTGAAGGACGTCCCGGCCGAGGAACTGGTGCAGGCGATCCGGGTGGTGGCGGACGGCGCGGCGATGCTGGCGCCCAGCGTCACCCGGCGGCTGCTGGACATGTACGCGGGCCGGCTGCCCTCGGGCGACGAGGCGCCGCCGGCCGCGCTGGCGACGCTGACCGAGCGCGAGGTGGAGGTGCTGAAGCTGGTCGCCCGGGGCATGTCCAACTCGGAGGTCGCCGGGGAGCTGTTCGTCAGCGAGACCACGGTGAAGACCCATGTCGGCCATGTGCTGACCAAGCTGGGGCTGCGGGACCGGGTGCAGGCGGCGGTGTTCGCCTACGAGAGCGGCCTGGTCCGGCCCGGCGCGAGCTGAGACGGCCCGGCGCGAGCTGAAGCTGAAAGCGCCGCCGGGCCGGGCAGGGACCCAGAGGTCCCGCCCGGCCCGGCGGCGCGGTGCTCGGCGGCTCGGCGGCTCGGGCTCAGCCCTTGCCGACCATCCAGAAGCGCATGATCTCGGCCGTGTCCAGGGTCAGCGGGACCCCGGTGATGTTTGCCTGGGTCACCGAGAACTGCTTGTTCTGCCACAGCGGGATGTAGGCCGCGTCCTTGGCGAAGTCCGTCTGGATCTTGGCGAAGGTGCTCTGCGCCTGGGAGCTGCTGCGGTCGTCCTGCTTCAGCGTCTCCGGGGTGAGCACGTTGCTGATCTCGGAGTTCGTGTAGTAGCTGCCGAAGGTGCCGGGCGAGCCCAGGTACGGGGAGACGAAGTCGTCCGGGTCCGGGTAGTCGGGGGTCCAGCCGGTGACCGAGGCCTCGACCTTGCCCGTCTCCCAGGCGTTCTCCAGGTCGTTCAGGTTCGCCAGCGGCTTCAGGGTGACCTGGAAGATCCCGTCGACCTCCAGCTGCTGCTTGACCAGCGCGGCTTCGGCGTCACTGCCCGGCGAGGACTGGGCGTAGTAGTACGGGAAGCTGATCGGCAGCTTCACCCCGGCCCGCTCCAGCTGCGAGCGCACCGTGTCGCCGGTGGCCGCGGTCGGCGCGGCCTGGTAGATGTCCTGGTACGGGTGGTCGCGTCGCCGATGCCCTGCGGGATCAGCGAGTACAGCGGGACCACGGTGTGCTGGTAGACCTGCGCGGCTATCGCGTCCCGGTCGATCAGCTGGGCGACCGCCCGGCGCACGACCTCGTTGCTGAACGGGCCGTTCTTGACGTTCAGCACCATGAGCCGGGTGGTGGTCCCGGCGCCGGTGTCGACCTGCAGGCCCTTGCCGATGACCTGGTCGCTCTGGAGCCGGACCAGGTCGGAGGCGGCGAGGTCGTTGCTGGCGTTCATGTCGATGTCGCCGTCGTTGAGCGCCTTCATCACCGCGCTGGAGTCGGCGTAGTACTTCATGGTGACGCTGGAGTTCATCGGCTTGCTGGTGGCGGTGATCGCCTGGCCCTTGTAGTCCGGGTTCAGCGACATGGTCACCGACTGCGCGCTGGGCTTGCCCGCGACCGTGCCCATCTGCACCGAGTCGACCTGGTAGACGCCGGAGCCCACGGGGGCGTTACCGGGGAGCAGCGAGGTGGGCGGGAAGACCTTGGGGTCGACCAGCGAGCCGACGCCGGAGGCCAGGCGGTCGGGGAAGGTCGCGTCGGAGGTCTTCAGGTGGAAGGTGACGCCGAGGTCCCCGTTGGTGCTGACCGACTGGAGGGTGTCGAGCAGGACGCTGACGCCGGAGCCGTTGTCCCGCTTCAGGTTGCCTATCTGCACCACCCGGTCGAAGGAGAACTTCACCGCGGCGGAGTTCAGCGGGTCGCCGTTCGAGAAGGTCAGGCCCGGGCGCAGGGTGCAGTTGTAGGTGGTGTCGCCGGCGTCGGTGAAGGAGCAGCTGCTGGCCGCGTCCGGGGTGGGGACGGTGGCGCCGGGCTCGAAGCTCATCAGCCGCTGGTAGATGTTGTAGTACAGCAGCCAGGAACCCGTGTCGTAGGCGCCGGCCGGGTCGAGGGAGGACTCCACCTCGATGGTGCCCATGGTGATGCTGGTCTTCGACGCCGCGTTCTCTCCGCTGGTGGAGGAGGTGGAGGACGCGCAGGCGGAGGTGGTCGCGAGCAGGCCGACGCAGCCGAGCGTCGCCAGTCGTTTGGCTGCTGACATGACTTCCTTCGTTTCCAGGCCGACGCTGTGGACGTCGGACCGGGGTGGTACGACCGCACCACCGCCCCGGAGCGGGCTCTCTGCCACTGGGCGGGCGGCACGGCGCGAGGGGTGGCCGCGCAGCACACGACACCACGCTGTGGGGTGACGCATGTTCCACGCAAGGGTTCGATCGCTTGTTAGCGTCCCATACGTTGCCATGAACACCGACGGCAGCTGACCCAGGGTTGGCTCAGAACGGTGCGTCTTGCCACCCAATGGCCGGAGATGACCGATTTGGCGTTAGCAGGTAGTTACCTTGACAGCCCGTCAGCCGGGCCCTCAGCCGGTGGCGACCAGGCCCCGCAGCAGTGCCACGTCGACCCCACCAACGACTTCAGCACGGTCCGCCCGGGAACGGCCTCGATGGCGGTGACCGAGGGCACGGCCAGCACCCGGCAGCCCGCCGCCTCGGCCGAGCGCACCCCCGTCGGCGCGTCCTCGATCACCACGCAGCGGCCCGGCTGGACGCCCAGGCGGGCCGCCGCCAGCAGATAGGGGTCGGGGTGCGGCTTGGTGCGCTCCACCTCGTCGCCGGCGACGGTGAAGGCGAAGTGGTGGCGGCCCAGGGAGTCCAGCACCAGATCGATGATCCGCCGGTGCGCGGCGGAGACCAGGGCGGTGGGGATGCCCTGCGCCGACAGCTCGGCCAGCAGCTCGGCCGCGCCCGGGCGCAGCGGGACGCCGCGGGCGATCGTCTCGGCGAAGCGGTCGTTGATCATCGTGCCGAGCCGCTCGGCGGTCAGCGGGAGCCCGCTGACCGCCAGCAGGTGGTCCACCACCCGGCTCATCGGCCCGCCGACCACGAGCTGCCGGTCGGTGTGGTCCAGCCGGTGACCGAGTTCGGCGAGCAGTGACAGCTCGGCCTCCCACCAGAGGTCCTCGGTCTCGACCAGGGTCCCGTCCATGTCCAGCAGGACAGCCTGAAGGCCGGTGGACTCCCGGTCGAGGGGCACGGAGGAGGCGAACGTGGTCACGGGCGGCCTTCCTGATCGGGGAAGACCACGATAGGCCGCCCAGGACCTGGTTGACGCGCGTTGCGCGTGGTGTTCACCTGGCGTTGAAGTACTTGGCCTCGGGGTGGTGGATGACGATGGCGTCGGTGGACTGCTCGGGATGCAGCTGGAACTCCTCCGACAGGTGCACCCCGATCCGCTCCGGGCGCAGCAGGTCGGCGATCTTGGCGCGGTCCTCCAGTTCGGGGCAGGCGCCGTAGCCGAGGGAGAAGCGCGCGCCGCGGTACTTGAGGGCGAACATCTCCTTCATGTCCCTGGGGTCCTCGCCGGAGAAGCCGAGCTCGGCGCGGACCCGGGCGTGCCAGTACTCGGCCAGGGCCTCGGCCAGCTGCACGGACAGGCCGTGCAGCTCCAGGTAGTCGCGGTAGGAGTCGGTGGCGAAGAGCTTGTTGGCGGCCTCGGAGACCCGGTTGCCCATGGTCACCACCTGGAACGCCACCACGTCCTTCTCGCCCGACGCCTCCGGCCGGAAGAAGTCCGCCAGGCACAGCCGGCGGCCGCGGCGCTGGCGCGGGAAGGCGAAGCGGGTCCGCTCCTTGCCGTCCTCGCCGAGGACCACCAGGTCGTTGTCCTGGGAGACCGCGGGGTAGTAGCCATAGACCACGGCGGCCTCCAGCAGGCCCTCGGTCTGGAGCCGGTCCAGCCACATCCGCAGCCGCGGCCGGCCCTCGGTCTCGACGAGCTCCTCGTAGCTGGGGCCTCCGCTGCGGGCGGCCTTCAGCCCCCACTGGCCCTTGAACAGCGCGTCCTCGTCCAGCCAGGAGGCGTACTCGGCGAAGCCGATGCCCTTGACGATCCGGTCGCCCCAGAACGGCGGGACCGGCACCGGGTTGTCCAGTGCCACGTCCGAGCGCTCGGTGGACTCCTCCGGCTCCTCGACCTCCACCCGCGCGTGCCGGCGCTGCTTCAGCTCGGGCAGCACCGCTCCGGGCACCCCGCGCTTCACCCCCACCAGGGCGTCCATCAGCCGCAGGCCCTCGAACGCGTCCCGGGCGTAGCGCACCTCGCCCTGGTAGACCTCGTGCAGATCCTGTTCGACATAGGCACGGGTGAGTGCGGCGCCGCCGAGGATGACCGGGAAGTCGGCGGCCAGGCCGCGCTGGTTGAGCTCCTCCAGGTTCTCCTTCATGATCACGGTGGACTTCACCAGCAGCCCGGACATCCCGATCACGTCGGCCCGGTGCTCCTGGGCGGCTTCCAGGATCGCCGAGACCGGCTGCTTGATGCCCAGGTTGACCACGGTGTAGCCGTTGTTCGACAGGATGATGTCGACCAGGTTCTTGCCGATGTCGTGGACATCGCCCTTGACCGTGGCCAGCACGATCGTGCCCTTGCCCTCGTCGTCGGACTTCTCCATGTGCGGCTCCAGGTAGGCCACCGCACCCTTCATCACCTCGGCCGACTGGAGCACGAACGGCAGCTGCATCTGCCCCGACCCGAACAGCTCGCCGACGGTCTTCATCCCCTCCAGCAGGATCGTGTTGACGATCTCCAGCGCCGGCCGGCCGGTCAGCGCCTCCTCCAGGTCCGCCTCCAGACCGTTGCGCTCGCCGTCGACGATCCGGCGCTGAAGGCGCTCCTCCAGCGGCAGCGCGGCCAGTTCCTCGGCCTTGCCCGCGCGCACCGAGGCCGCGCTCACGCCCTCGAACAGCTCCAGGAACCGCTGGAGCGGGTCGTAGCCCTCACGGCGCCGGTCGTACACCAGGTCCGCGCCACCTCCCGCTGCTCCTCCGGGATCCGCGCCACCGGGAGGATCTTCGCCGCGTGCACGATGGCCGAGTCCAGCCGGCCACTGCACTCGTTCAGGAACACCGAGTTCAGCACCATCCGGGCCGCCGGGCTGAGCCGAAGGAGATGTTCGACAGGCCCAGGGTCGTCTGCACCTGCGGGTGGCGCCGCTTCAGCTCGCGGATCGCCTCGATGGTCTCGATCCGTCGCGGCGCGACTCCTCCTGGCCGGTGCCGAGGTGAAGGCCAGGCAGTCCACCAGGATCGAGGACTCCGCGATCCCGAAGCGGGTGCCCAGGTCCTCGATCAGCGCTCCGCGATCGCGACCTTCTTCTCCGCGGTGCGGGCCTGGCCCCTCGTCGATGGTCAGCGCGATCAGCGCGGCGCCGTACTCGCGCGCCAGCGCCGCCCCCGGCCGTACCGCGAGTCGTCGCCGTCGCCGTCCTCGAAGTTCACCGAGTTCAGCACCGCCCGGCCGCCGAGCATCCGCAGCCCGGCCTCCAGCACCGGCGGCTCGGTCGAGTCGAGCACGATCGGCAGCGTCGAAGCCGTCGCCAGCAGCCCGGCGAGCTGCTTCATGTCCTGCACGCCGTCCCGGCCGACGTAGTCGACGCACAGGTCGAGCAGGTGGGCGCCCTCGCGGATCTGCTCGCGGGCGATCTCCACACAGCCCTGCCAGTCCGCGGCCAGCATCGCCTCGCGGAACTTCTTGGAACCGTTGGCGTTGGTCCGCTCCCCGATCGCCAGGTACGAGGCGTCCTGCCGGAACGGCACCGACTGGTACAGCGAGGCGGCCGCCGCCTCCGGGTGCGGGTCACGCGCGACGACCTCCTGGCCCCGCACCCGGCTCCACCACGGCCCGCAGGTGCTCCGGCGTGGTGCCGCAGCATCCGCCGACCAGGCCCAGGCCGTACTCCCGGACGAACACCTCGTGCGCGTCCGCCAACTCACCGGCGCTCAGCGGGTAGTGCGCTCCGTCGCGGGTCAGCACCGGCAGCCCGCGTTCGGCATGCAGGACACGCCGATCCGCGCGTTCCGCGCCAGGTACCGCAGGTGCTCGCTCATCTCCGCCGGGCCGGTGGCGCAGTTCAGCCCGATCATGTCGATGCCCAGGGGCTCCAGCGCCGTCAGCGCCGCGCCGATCTCCGAGCCGAGCAGCATGGTCCCGGTGGTCTCCACGGTCACATGCACGATCACCGGCAGGTCCAGGCCCGCCTCCGCCAGCGCCTGCCGGCAGCCGAGCACCGCGGCCTTGGTCTGGAGCAGGTCCTGGCTGGTCTCCACCAGCAGCGCGTCCGCGCCGCCCGCGATCAGGCCCGCGGCGTTCAGCTGGAAGCCGTCCCGCAGCACCTCGTAGGGCAGGTGCCCCAGCGTCGGCAGCTTGGTCCCCGGCCCGATCGACCCGAGCACCCACCGCGGGCGGTCCTCGGTCGCGTACTCGTCCGCCACCTCGCGCGCGACCCGCGCCCCCGCCTGCGACAGCTCGAAGATCCGGTCGCTGATCTCGTACTCGCCCAGCGCGGAGTGGTTCGCGCCAAAGGTGTTGGTCTCCACGCAGTCCACACCCACCGCGAAGTAGGCGTCGTGCACCCGCGCACAATGTCCGGGCGGGTCACGCTCAGGACCTCGTTGCACCCTTCCAGCCCCTGGAAGTCCTCCAGCGACGGATCCTGGGCTTGCAGCATGGTCCCCATCGCGCCGTCACCGACGACAACACGGGTGGCGAGCGCGTGGCGGAGCGCGTCCGCCCGCTTCTGCTGGGACTGATGGGCGGTCGTGGTCATGCTGCTACTCCCTGGGTGCGACGGCTGTCGACTGCGCGCCTGTGGGATACGCGCGTGGGGCAAGCCTAGTCGCTGGGTCCGGGGTACCGCTGGAAATAGCCGCCAGTTGGACAACGGGACTCCGGCGCCCCCGGTCGGCCCCGGGCACGGACGTTCCCGGACCTGGCGGCATTGTTCGCCGTACGCTGGGCACTTAACCATCCGTGGAACAGCTGGTTCCACGGCAAGCGGAAGGAGGCCCCAGTGGTCGAGCTCGATGACGTGCCTGAGCTCATCGACCCGGTCATGGTGGCCGCGTTCGAAGGCTGGAACGACGCCGGCGACGCCGCGTCGGCGGCGGTGGAGCACCTGGACGAGATCTGGGGCGGCAAGGTGTTCGCCGCGCTGGACGCGGAGGACTACTACGACTTCCAGGTGAACCGTCCGACGGTGTGGATGGAGGGCGGGGTGCGGCGGATCACCTGGCCGACCACCCGGCTCTCGGTGGTGCGGGTGACCGAGCCGCGGACCCGCGACCTGGTGCTGATCCGCGGGATCGAGCCGAGCATGCGCTGGCGGTCCTTCTGCCAGGAACTGCTGGGCCTGGCCCATGAGCTCGGGGTGGAGATGGTGGTCATCCTGGGCGCACTGCTCGGCGACACCCCGCACACCCGGCCGGTGCCGGTGAGCGGGGTGACCTCGGACGCGGAGCTGGCGCAGCGCCTGGATCTGGAGGAGAGCCGCTACGAGGGGCCGACCGGCATCGTCGGCGTGCTCCAGGAGGCCTGCGCGCACGCCGGACTACCCACGGTGACGTTCTGGGCCGCGGTGCCGCACTATGTGGCGCAGCCGCCGAACCCCAAGGCGACGCTGGCGCTGCTGAACAAGGTCGAGGACCTGCTGGACGTGCGGGTGCCGCTGGGCGAGCTGCCCGACGACGCGCGGGCGTGGCAGCTGGGCGTGGACCAGCTGGCGGCCGAGGACAGCGAGGTCGCCGAGTATGTGCAGCAGCTGGAGGAGGCCAAGGACACGGCTGAGCTGCCGGAGGCCTCGGGCGAGGCGATCGCCAGGGAGTTCGAGCGCTACCTCAAGCGCCGGGACAACCAGCCGCCCGGCAAGTCCGCCGAGGGTGACACGGCAGAGTGAACTGTGGGCGCGGGCCATGGGCCCGCGCCCTTTGTCGTCCGGGGAATCGAACAACCGTGCATATCGCCGCACAGTGCCCCTGCGGCACTGCTCCTGGCGGTTAACGTTGCGTGAAGATGCTGGGTGAGAGGAGGTCTCACCATGGCGAGATCTGACCTTTTTTCACACTTTCGCCCAGCTGCGCGGGGGCCACCCCCAAAACGCGCCAACTCCCTGCTGTGACACTCTCCTCAGCAGGCACATTGTGGGCTTACCGTATGCGTCATGACCTCCCCTCGCCGCTACGACGGAGTCGGTTACTACGCGCCGTCCTTCGCCTCGGAAACCCCGATCTACGACAGCCTCGTCGCCGAGCGGGGAGTTCCGCAGATCGCCCCCATCAACGTGCCGGCGGCGCTGCCGCCCGCGTACGACAACGGCTACCGGCCGAGCAGCTTCGGTGGCAACCTCCCCGCGCTGCCCGCGCCCCGGCTCGCGCTCGGGCCCGGCCCGAGCAGCCCCGGCTACGGTGCGCCCGCGCAGCCCCAGCCCCAGTACGCGGCGCCGCAGTTCCCCACGCCGCAGTACGGCGCCCCGCAGTACGCGGCGCAGCAGTTCGCCGGGCAGCAGTTCGGCGGCCAGCAGTACGGCGGCCAGCAGCAGGCGCAGCAGCCCGGCGGGCAGCAGTTCCCGCAGCAGCCCGCGCCCGGCTTCCAGCGTCCGGTGGCGCCGGTCGCACCGCTGCGCCCGGTGCAGTACCAGGAGCAGTACCCCCAGCAGTATCCGCAGCAGCGCGGCGGTTACCAGGGTCACTGAACGTCCGGGGGGGCGAACAGGCAGGTCATCAGGGGGCCGACCGGCATTGCGCCGGTCGGCCCCTTTTTCGTACCCGGCTCCGCCGCCGTTCCCGGACCCGGGTGTTCGGCCGGGCGTACCACCGGGTGCCGGGCCGGCCAGGCATTCGCTCAGGCGTCCGAACGGGTGGCGTCGGCTGGCATCATGGGCCTATGCCGACTGTGACCGATCTCCGGTTCCACCCCGTCAAATCGCTCGCCCGATATCGGTGTCCGAGGCGCGAGTCCTGCCCTGGGGCCTGGAGCACGACCGGCGGTGGATGCTGGTGGACGCCGACGGCGAGCTGGTCTCGCAACGGGAGGATCCCCGGCTGGGACAGATCGGCGCGTTCCCGCTGGAGGGCGGCGCCCCCGGCTCGCTGCTGCTGCGCTCGCCCGGGGGCGAGACCCTGGTGGTGCACGCCCCGAGCGGCCCCCGCGCCCGGTCACCCTGTTCGGCAGGCCGCTGGAGACGGTGGACGCGGCCCCCGAGGCCTCCGCCTGGTTCAGCTCCCTGCTCGGCGCGCCGCTGCGGCTGGTCTTCCAGGCGGACGTGGCCCGCCGCCCGACCCCGCACCAGCTCAGCCTGGCCGACGGCTACCCGGTGAACCTGGCCAGTCTGGACTCGCTGGCGGCCCTGAACGAGCTGGTCGCCGCCGGGCACCCGGAGGACCCGGTCAAGGGCGCGCCCGTGCCGATCACCCGGTTCCGGCCCAATCTGGTGGTGCAAGGGCTGGAGCCCTGGGCCGAGACCGGCTGGCGGCGGGTGCGGATCGGCTCGGTCGAGTTCGAGGTGGCCAAGCAGTGCGGGCGCTGCGTGATGACCACGCTGGACCCGGACACCGGGGAGCGGCGCGGCCCCGAGCCGCTGCGGGCGCTGGGGCGGCACCGCAAGTTCGGCCGCACCCTCGGCTTCGCGATGCAGCTGCTGCCGGTCGGCGAGCTGGGCACGCTGCGGGTCGGCGACCGGTTGACGGTACTGGAGGCGGGGCCGCTGCCGGTCCCGGACAGCCTCCTCGCCGGGTGACCGGCGGCCGGCAGGGCCAGTTTCCGGGCATCCGGCTTCCAGTGCCGATGATATGACGCTCCATCAGGCAAATGTGCCGGTGGGCGGCGACGGAACAGCCTCCCGCTCGTTGTATGCGGTGAGGGCGGGGGCGCGGTGCGGAACCCAGTACCGTTGGGCGGGGCGAGGAAGTCGGGGGCGGCCGCGCCCCGGGGGTCCGGGGTCAGTCCTCCGGGAAATGGGAGCACCATGGGAGCAGGCGTAGTGCGGGTGACCCTGGACGGGGCCTCCAGGTGGCGGAGGCGCTCCGGGGAGTACGCGAGCATGGCCGAGGCCATGGCCGCTGCCGAGACCGGCGACACGGTGACCATAGGGCCCGGCGTCTACCGGGAGAATGTGACCGTCGACAAGGCCGTGACGGTGCGTCCGGCCGAGGGCCCGGGAACCGTGCGGATCGAGCCCGCCTTCGGCACCGGGCTGGCGCTGCTGGCCTCGGCCAGCGTCGCCGGGCTGGTCATCGAGTGCCATGACGGCTCGGCCCCCGCGGTACTGGTGCAGGCGGGCGAGCCGGAGCTGACCGACTGCCGGATCAGCACCCGCTCCTCGGTGGGCATCGAGGTGGACGGCGGAGCCCGGCCGACGGTCCGCCGCTGCACCGTCGAGAACGCCGGCGGCCTGGGAGTGCGGGTGTCCGGCACGGCGGCCGCCCACTTCGAGGAGTGCGAGGTGCTGTCCGCCGGGCAGACCGGCATGGTGGTGCGGACCGGCGCGTCCGCCCGGTTCGAGCGCTGCCGGGTGCACCACGCCCTGGGCGCGGCCCTGGTACTGACCGGTCCGGGCAGCGTGGTCGACGCGCTCGACTGCGAGTTCTACGAGGTCAACGGGAACGGGGTGCAGGCGGAGGACCGCGCCCTGGGCCGGCTGACCGGCTGCACGGTGCAGCGGGTCAGCGACAACGGGCTGGCCCTGGACACCGAGGCGGTGCTGGAGCTCACCGGCTGCCGGATCCACGACATCCCGGAGAACGGGGCCGACCTGCGCGGGCGCTCGGTGCTCCGGCTCCGGGACACCACCCTGCGTTCCTTCGCCCGCAACGGGCTCTCGGTGTGGGACCCGCAGACCCGGGTGGAGGCCGTGGGCTGCGAGATCCGCGACAGCACCGGCGACTACCCGGCGGTCTGGGTCAGCGACGGCGCCTCGGCGCAGCTGTCCCACTGCCGGGTGCACGACGTCCCGGACGCGCTGTTCGTGCTGGACCAGGGCTCCTCGGCGGAGGCCACCGACTGCTCGTTCACCCAGGTCCGCAACACGGCGGTGTCGGTCAGCGACGGCGCGACCGTCCGGCTCGACCAGGTGCGGGTGCAGGACGCCAACACCGGGCTGTGGTTCCGCGACCACGGCAGCGGGGGCCTGCTGACCGGGCTGGAGGTCGCCGACGTGGCGACCGGGGTGATCGTCACCAAGGGCGCCGACCCGGTGCTGCGCCAGTGCACGGTACGCGGCAGCGGCGAGGCCGCGGTCTATGTCTCGGCCGGCGGGCGGGGCAGCTTCGAGGAGTGCACGGCCACCCACGGCAAGGGCTTCGGCTTCCATGTGATCGACGGCTGCCGGACCGCGCTGACCCGCTGCCGGGCCGAGCAGAACGCCCGCGGCGGCTTCGAGTTCTCCGAGCCCGGCCCGGTCGCCGAGGGCTGCGTCTCCGACGACGCCAAGCCGCCGCCGCGGCCGAACCGGTCCGGGCCACGGCCTCGGCCTGGCGCGACGCCGCACCGCTGGTACCGCCCGCCCGCCGGGAGGCCGCGCCCCTCACCGAGGGCGGCCCGGCGGCCCGCCCGCAGATCGCGCCGCTGCCGGACTGCCGTCCCGCCGAGGAGTCGCTGGCCGAACTGGACTCGCTGATCGGTCTGGATACGGTCAAGCAGGAGGTGCGCACCCTGATCGACCTGATCTCGGTCGGCCGCCGGCGCCAGCAGGCCGGGCTGAAGGCGCCTTCGCTGCGCCGGCACCTGGTCTTCACCGGCTCCCCCGGCACCGGCAAGACCACGGTCGCCCGGCTCTACGGGGAGATCCTCCTGGCCGCGCTCGGCGTGCTCCAGCGCGGCCACCTGGTCGAGGTGGCCCGGCTGGACCTGGTCGGCGAGCACATCGGCGCGACCGCGCAGCGCACCTGGGAGGTGTTCCAGCGCTCGCTGGGCGGAGTGCTGTTCATCGACGAGGCGTACGCGCTGGCACCGGAGGACGCCGGCCGGGACTTCGGCCGCGAGGCCATCGACACGCTGGTGAAGCTGATGGAGGACCACCGGGACGAGGTGGTGGTCATCGTGGCCGGCTACACCTCCGAGATGGAACGCTTCCTGTCGTCCAACCCCGGTGTGGCATCACGTTTCTCACGGACCGTCAATTTCTCCGACTACTCCGCGGCGGAGCTGGTGGAGATCACCCGCAGGCAGGCCGCCGAGCAGGAGTACGAGTTGGCGCAGCCCACGGCCGCGGCCCTGCTCGACCACTTCGCGGTGATCCCGAAGGGGCCCTCCTTCGGGAACGGGCGCACCGCCCGCCAGGTCTTCGAGACCATGGTCGAGCGGCACGCCGTCCGGCTGGCCCAGCTCCGGGAGGTGACCACCGAGCAGCTGCAACTGCTGCTGCCGGAGGACCTCCCGGCCACGACTCCGGTCACAACTCCGGTCACGGCCGCGGCAGCAGGGCATCCGGTCGCGGACCGGCCGACGGCAGGTCAGCTCGCGGCGGAGCACTGAGCGGCGGGGCAGTAAGCGGCGGGGCAGTATGCGGCGGAGCGCTCGGTGCAGGGGCGCTCGGTGGCGGGGCAGCCGGGGGCAGGGCGTCCCGCAGCAGGGCGTCGCGCTCCTGGCGGAAGCGCGGGTCGTCGCGGTAGTTGAAGTGGCCCTGGATCCGCATCGGCAACGGGTGTGCCTGGTCCCGGTCGTAGGCGAGCGGGTCGATCAGCGGCGGCGCGTCCACCGGCCGCTCCCCGGCCGGGACGGCGACCCGGACCGGTCCGCCTATCGGGTCGGTGACCCGGAACAGGTTGCGCCAGCCGGGGGTGTCCCGCCGCAGCTCCCGGAGCTGGTCCTCACCCATGTAGCCGGGGAAGAACCGCCCGTACAGCCGGTGCAGCGGGCAGCCGTAGGTCAGCAGCGCGACCCGGGCCCGGCTGTCCGGGTCGAGCTGCCAGACCGCCGCCGCGGCCAGCACCGTGCCCTGGGAGTGGCCGGAGAGCACCAGCCGGCGCTCCGGCCCGGCGGCCAGCCAGGTGCGGATGCGCCAGTCCAGGTCGGGCACCGCGCGCTCGGCGTAGCAGGGCGGCGCGAAGGGGTGGGCCGCACGCGGCCAGAAGGTGCCGATGTCCCACAGCACGCCGACCGTGCGGCGGGTGGCCGGGTGCTTGTAGGCCCGCTCCCCCAGGGCCACCAGCACCAGCAGGAAACCGCAGGCCAGCCAGGAACCCAGGGACTGGAGCGCGGAGGCGGCGAAGGCGGTCGCCGCCGGGGCGTGCGCGGCGGCCAGGGCCGGGGTCCGTCCCCCGGCGGACGCGCCCACCAGCGCGGCGGCGGCCAGCAGGAAGGCCGACGTGGCGAGCGAGCCGAGCAGCAGCGGGGCGCCTTCCAGCAGCCGGGCCCTGGCCAGCGCCCCGGCGATCTGCCCGGTGCGTCCCGGGCTGTGCCTGGCGGCGGTCGCATAGGCCGCGTCGACCTGCGCCGCCAGGGCGCGCCGCTGCCGCCGCATCCGGGTCAGCAGCACCGCCGCCACCGGCAGCAGGAGCAGCGCCGTCACCGGCAGCCCGGCGCTGTGCCAGGTCAGCAGTGGCGGCGGCCCGGGCAGGGTCTCGCCCAGGGTGCCCGCGCCCATCAGCCACCTGGCCGCCCAGACCGCGGTTCCGGCGGTCAGCAGATTGCCCAGGCCGATCCCCAGCATCGCGGTGACCGGTCCGGCGAGGCCGCCCAGCGCCGCGCCGTCGGGACCGCCGAAGCCCTCGTCGCCGCCGGGCACCGGCCGCCCCGGTCCGGGCACCAGCACCGGCGGCTGCACCTCTTGCCGCCTGCGGGCATCCCCCGCCGCTGCACCAGCGCGGTACCCGCCAGCAGCAGCACCAGCAGCAGTTGCAGCAGGCACACCGTCTCGAACAGGGCGTCGGCACCGGGCAGTCCCCCGGCGGAGCGCCAGCCGGCCCGGGCCCAGCCGGCGTCCAGCAGCACCAGGCCGAGCAGGCCGAGGGCGGCCCACGGCAGGGCCCGCACCGGCAGCGCGTCAGGCCGGTCGTCCTGCTCGGCCTCCTGGCGGCGGCTCCCGGCGAGCGCGGCGAGCACCCCGGCGGCGAGGGCCAGCAGCAGCCCCAGCAGCAGCCGGTCCACGACCGCCAGGGCCCCGCCCGCGGCGCGGTCCGCGGAGAGCAGCGGCAGCAGCACCGCCAGCGAGACGGTGAGCAGCCCGCCCGCGACATGGATCAGCCGCAGCCGCCGGACCAGGCGCATCCCGTACCAGAAGCCGGGCATCCGCATCGGCGGCAGATCGGTGCGGCTGCCCTCGGCGGCCGGACGCTGGGTCTCGTAGCTGGTCCAGGTGAGCTGCGAGAGCCGCCACAGCACGGCGACCAGGGCCAGCGGCAGCAGGGCGGCCAGGACCAGCCGCCGCCCGGGCCCGCTCCACCAGCCGCCGTGCGCGGCCGCGGCGAAGCCCAGCCAGGAGTGGTGCGCCGCGCAGCTCGCCGTCCCGGCGCACTGCCAGGCCAGCAGGTCCAGTGCGGCCTCGCAGGCGCAGCCGGTGAGCAGCACGGTGAGGCTGAGCGCGATCAGCCGCACCAGCAGGTCGTACGCCCGCTGTGCGGGGCCGGTGCGGGCAGTGGGGCGCATCCAGTGGGCGAGGTTGGCCAGCATGAACGGGAGCAGCACCAGCCACAGCGCCCGGCTGGACGCCCCGGAGGTGAGCGCGCCCCAGGAGTACGCCTCCTCGACCACACCGGGGGCTCCTGGCCGGGCTCCGCCGCGCCCTCCTCGGCGGCCCGGTCCGGCCAGCGGCGGTAGGTCCCGGCGACCGCGTCGCCGGTGAGCTGGACGATATGCGGATCCTCCAGCATGACCTGCGGTGTGGTCCCGCCGACGCCGTGGACCAGCAGTTCCAGCGCCGGTCCGGCCCGGCCCGCGCCCTCCGCGCCGCCCGCGCTGTCCGGTCTGCCCGCGCCCTCGGTGCCCTGCGGCATCGCTGCCCCCTCCATGCTCCCCGCTCCCCGCTCCGTGCTCCCCGGGCCCGGCTCGCGGCCCACCGGTTTTTCGCCAGCTGCATGTTCTCGCTTTCTCCGGTACGTGCACCGGCATCCGCATGGTCCACGGTCAGGGCGGCATGCGAGGATGGCAGGAATCGTTGGTCAGCTGGTGGAAGGTGGGCGGCGGAGGCGTGGCTGAGAACAGCAGTCTTCTGGCCGAGCAGCGGCGCGCGGTGATCCTGGACGAGGTGCGGCGGCGCGGCGGGGTCCGGGTCAACGAGTTGACCCGGCGGCTGAACGTCTCCGACATGACGATCCGTCGGGATCTGGACGCACTGGCGCGGCAGGGCATGGTGGAGAAGGTCCACGGCGGCGCGGTGCCGGTGCTCGAAGCGAGCACCCACGAGCCGGGGTTCGAGGCCAAGTCCGCGCTGGAGCTGACCGCCAAGGAGGACATCGCCCGGGAGGCGGCGCGGCTGGTGACTCCGGGCAGCGCGGTCGCGCTGTCGGGCGGCACCACCACCTACGCCCTGGCCCACCACCTGGTGCAGGTCGAGGGATGACGGTGGTGACCAACTCGGTACGGGTCGCCGACGTGTTCGAGTACGCGCTGCGCCACGGCGGTACCGGGGCGCAGGCGGCGACTGTGGTGCTCACCGGCGGGGTGCGCACACCCTCGGACTCGCTGGTCGGCCCGATCGCGGACCGGGCGATCCGCTCGCTCCACTTCGACCTGCTGTTCCTGGGCTCGCACGGGATCTCGCTGGAGGCCGGGCTGTCCACACCCAACCTGGCCGAGGCGGAGACCAACCGCAGCTTCGTGGCCTCCGCGCGGCGGGTGGTGGCGGTCGCCGACCACACCAAGTGGGGCACCGTCGGCCTGTCCACCTTCGCCTCGCTGAGCGAGGTGGACACCCTGGTCACCGATGTGGGCCTGCCGGCCGAGATCCGCTCGGCGGTGGCGGAGCAGGTCCGTTCGGTGATCATCGCCGAGGCCGAGGGCTGAGCAGGTCGGTTTCACCCCCGGGGAGTCGGCTGACGTGGCGTCAGCCGAACTCCCCCGCAGGCCGGGTCGGCCGCGCCCGGCGGGCCCGGACGCCCACGCCGGCGCGGGTCCGGCCGCCCGCGCCGAGGACCGGAGTCCGGTCCGGGCACAGCACGTGCACCGGGGGCCGGAGCCCGGTCACCACTCGCCGGTGGCGAGGAACCTGTCGATGGCGACGGCGTACGGGGCGATGTCGATGCCCTGCTCGGCGAGCCAGGCGTCGGAGTAGTACTTGTCCAGGTAGCGGTCGCCCGGGTCGCAGATCAGGGAGACCACGCTGCCCTGCTCACCGGCCGCGAGCAGCTCAGAGATGATCTTGAACGCACTCCACAGCCCGGTCCCGGTGGAGGCGCCGGGCTTGCGGCCCATCGCCGACGCCAGCGCCCTGGCCGCGGCGATGGAGGCGGCGTCCGGGACCTTCATCATCCGGTCGATCGCACTGGGGACAAAGCTGGGCTCCATCCGGGGGCGGCCGATGCCCTCGATCCGCGAACCCTTCTCGCAGGTCACCGTCGGGTCGGCGGCCACCCAGCCGTCGAAGAAGACGGAGTTCTCCGGGTCGGCGACACAGATCCGGGTGTCGGCCTGGGTGTAGTGGACGTAGCGGGCGAGGGTCGCCGAGGTACCGCCGGTGCCGGCCGTCGCCACGATCCAGGCCGGGACCGGATGCCGTTCCAGCCGCAGCTGGATAGATCGATTCGGCGATGTTGTTGTTGCCACGCCAGTCCCGTCGCCCGTTCGGCGTAAGTGAACTGATCCATGTAGTGACCGCCGACTCCTCTGCCAGCCGCGCGAGACCTCGTACAGCGTTCTGGGTCGTCGACCAGGTGACAGCTGCCGCCCTGGGCCTCGATCAGGCTGATCTTTCGTAGCTGGTGGTGCGCGGCATGACCGCGATGAACGGCACCCCGATCAGCTTGGCGAAGTACCCCGGAGACCGCCGTGGAGCCGCTGGACGCCTCTACCACCGGGCGTCCGGGCCGCACCCAGCCGTTGCACAGGGCGTACAGGAACAGCGAGCGGGCGAGGCTGCTGGAGGCTGGTGGGGGGTGGACTCGTCCTTCAGGTACAGGTCGATCCCCCACTCCTCGGGCAGGGAAAGCGCAGCAGATGGGTATCGGCGGACCGGTTGGCGTCGGCCTGGACCTTCCGCACGGCCTCCTTGAGCCAGGCACGGTATCCGGGGTCGCTGCGGTCCACATCCATGGTCGTCATCTGCCTGGCCTTCGCTTTCTACGGATCCGGGGCGCTGATTTCCTGCGCATCGTAGTCGCCGCCATATCCCAACAAATCTTTGGAATATGCCATACGGGATCTCATATTCCACAACTCCTCGTGTTTGACCGGTTACGCTGGTGGTGTCCGGAGTGCAGCATGGTTCCGGACCACCCGAACGTCGCAAACCCCTGTCCCCCGACATGGGAGGAGCCGACTGGTGCTGTCAGATCCTGGAAAGCACTACGAACTGCGCATAGTCGCGGAGCCACAGCGGTTCGCCGCCGTCCGCAAGATCATTCAGGCGCATCTGCGCCATTGGGAACTGCCGGATCTGGTGGCAGCGGCCCAACTCGGCGTGACCGAGCTGCTCGGCAATGTCCACCGGCATGTCGGGCCCGGCCAGCCGTGCCGGCTGTGGATGGAGGCGTACCAGGGTGGCCTGCGCCTGGGCGTCCACGACCCGAGCCCGGTCCTCCCCCAGCTGCACCAGCCGGACCCCGAGGACCTGAGCGGACGCGGGCTGGCCCTGGTCGCGGCGCTCAGCAAGGAGTGGGGGGCGGAGCGGGACGGCGAGGGGAAGGTCGTCTGGTTCGCCCTCCAAGCCGTGGTCGGCTTCGATCCCGTCGGGGCCGGGCCGGGCCCGGAGCCGGTGGCAGCATCCCTGCGGACCACTGCCACCGCCCCCGCACCCGCCCGGTGCCGGTGACCGTCCCGGTAACGGTCGCGGCCCCCGCCCCGGTCCCGGTCGCCGTCGCGGTCACCGTCGCGGGTGCCGGGCCGGAGCCGGAACAGGAGCCGGATCCGGATCCGCTCGCGGATCAGGACTTCGCCAACGGGTCCCCGGTCTCGGCGGATTCGCCGCTGCTGGCCGTCAGCAGGTCGTAGCGCTGGCGGTACTCGAACTCGTCGATCTCGCCGTCGGCGTACTTGCGGTTGAGCGTCTCCACCGGGGTCGGCGCGGCCGTCGGCCCGTACCAGCCGCGCGGCCCCGGTCGGCCGCCCGGCCCGGGCCGAAACCGCGGCCGAAGCCGAAGCGGCGGCGCAGCACCCTGCGGACGACGAGGCCCACGGCGATCCAGAACAGCGGCACCAGCAGGATCCACGGACCGGGTCCGCCGTTCCACGGGGATGCCAGAAGGATTGCGTGCATCTCGGGCTCCTTGGTCACCGGCCGCGTCCTTCGCGGCCCACTACCGAGAATCGCCCGGATCAGGCGCCGGGTCGTCGTGCCCCGGCGGGCATCGCGACTGCTCCCCGGGCAGTACGCGGGCCGCTCGCGGCTGCTCCCCGGGCGTCCCGGGGAGCAGCGCCCGGCGGGGCGGGTTCAGGGGGCTCCGAGTACCTCCAGCGGATCCGCCAGCACCGGGGCCCAGGCCAGCTCGGCCGCCCCGGCCAGCTCCGGGCGCTCCAACTCGGCCGGGGCGATGGCGATCTCCCCGCAGCGGCCCCAGTGGGAGCGGCGGGCGACCACGCCCGGCAGCCGTTCCGGCGCGGCGGCCAGCAGTGCGCTGTGGAACGCCCCGAGCACCACCCGGTCCGGATTGAGGATGTTGATCACGCCCGCGATGCCGAGGCCGAGCCGGTCCACCACATGGTCGATCGCGGCGCGGCGCGGGGGTCGCCGGCCTGCGCCGCGGCGAAGACCTCGCGGACCTGCTCGGGGATGGCGCGGCGGTCCGCCTCGCGTCCGGCGGCGGCCAGCAGCGCGTGCGGGTCGGCCTCCACGTCCAGGCAGCCCCGGCTGCCGCAGGGACAGCGGCGGCCCTCCGGGTCGACCGTCAACTGGCCGACCTCCAGGGCGAGTCCGGTGCTGCCGGTGTGCAGCTTGCCGTCCACCACCAGCGCGCCGCCGACGCCGCGGTGGCCCGAGGTGACATAGAGCAGGTGCCGGGCGCCGCGGCCGGCGCCGTGGCGGTACTCGGCGAGGGCCGCCAGGTTGGCGTCGTTGGCGACGTCGACCGGCAGCGGCAGCCCGCCGTCCGTCGCGGCCTGCCGCAGCAGCTCGCCGACCCGGGTCCCGAGCGGCCAGGAGAGGTACATCGCGGCGACCGCGGTGCGTTCCGGCATGGCCACCGGGGTGGGCACCGCCAGGCCGATGCCCACGCAGCGGCGCGGGTCGGCGGCCACCTGCCGGGCGGCCTCGTCCACCACCGCCCGCAGCACCCGGGCCGGGGTCGGCTGCCGCGGCAACGGCAGGTCCACCGGTGCGCTGAGCCGGCCGCCGAGCCCGGCCAGGGCCACGGTCAGGCCGTCGGCGTGGATCTGGGCGGCGACCACCACCGGGCCGGAGGGGTCGACCGCGAGCCGGTGCGAGGGTCTGCCCCGGGTGCCCCCGGCGGGGCGGGCGTCCACCGTGATCAGCCGCAGCGCCTCCAGCTCGCCGGTGATCGCCCCGGCAGTGGCCCGGGTGACGCCGAGCGCGCCGGTGAGCACGGAGCGGGTCGGAGCCGATCCGGCGTGGATGAGGGCGAGTGCGGGCCCGAGAGCCGCGCGGCCCCGGTCGGGGCTTGTCTGGGTACGCTGCACACTCCTATTCTGACTTTGTGCCGCAAATAAACAAAGCAGCCGTCGCCGTCGAGACCCCCTCCTACGCCCCCCGGTCCTCCGAATGGCCCATCGCCCGGAAGATCGTCACCGCCTTCTTCGCCCTGGACGGCTTTGTCTTCGCCGGGTGGGTGGTGCGCATCCCCGCCATCAAGGCCCAGGTGCACGCCTCGCCCGGGGTACTGGGGCTGGCTCTGCTCTGTGTCTCCGCCGGGGCGATCCTCACCATGCCCCGGTCGGGCGGCTCTGCCTGCGCTACGGCACCCATCGGATCATCGTCGCCGCGGCGGTACTGCTCTGCGCCTCCTCGGCGCTGCCCGCGCAGGTGCACTCGGCCGTGGGACTCGGCGGGGTGCTGCTGCTCTTCGGCGCGGGCTTCGGCGCGATGAACGTCGCGCTCAACAGCGCGGCCGTGGAGCTGGTGGCGGCGCTCCGGCGCCCGGCGATGCCCACCTTCCATGCCGCGTACAGCCTCGGCGGGCTGCTCGGTGCGACCCTGGGCGGACTGCTGGCCACCCGGCTGACGGCGGCCACGCACCTGGGCCTGATCGCCGCGATCGGCCTGGCCGCGACCGCGGCGCTGACCGCGCCGCTGCTGCGGCACCAGGTCCCGCCCGCACCCGCCGGCCGGCCCGCGCCGGGGCGGGCCGGGGCCGGGGCGGGCGACCCGGCCGGTGCCCCGGCGCGGCCCGGGTCCGCCGCGGTCCGGGGGCCGATGCTGCTGGTGCTGCTGTTCGGCCTGGTCGCGCTCTGCGACGCCTACGGCGAAGGAGCGATGGCCGACTGGGGCACCCTGCACCTGACCTCCGACGTACACGCCTCGGCCTCGGTCGCCGCGGCCGGCTTCGCCGCGTACTCGCTGGCGATGACCACCGGACGGCTGAGCGGTACCCGGCTGATCGAACGCCTTGGCTCGACCCGGCTGCTGGTCGGCGGCTCGGCGGTGGCCGCCGCGGGCATGCTGGTGGCCGCGCTCAGCCCCTGGCTGCCCGTGGTCCTCGGCGGGTTCCTGCTGGTCGGCATCGGGCTGGCGAACATCTTCCCGCTGGCGATCAACGGCGCGGGCGCGCTCAACGGCCCCAAGGGCGTGGCCACCGCGTCCACCCTGGGCTACGGCGGCATGGTGCTGGGGCCGCCGGTGATCGGCTTCCTGGCCCAGCTCATGGACCTGCCCCTGGCGCTGCTCTCGGTGGCGCTGCTGGCGGCGCTCTCCGGCGTCGCCGCGCTGGCCGTCCGCAGCGCCACCGGCTGAGCCCGGCCGCACACCCGGCCGCCCGGCCCGACGAGCACGCCCGGCCTGCCCGGCCGGCCTGAACTGACCGCCCGGCCTGGACTGACTGCCCGGCCGACGGGACGGTTCAGCCGACCGGGTCGGACTCCGCCTGCTCCGGCCCCGCGTGCTCGACGTCCGCACACCCGGGCTCCGGGCCGGTGACCTTGGGCGGCCGAAGATCCCAGCCGATCAGGGCCACCAGCTGCTCATGGGTGATCCCCGGCGGGATGGGCTTGGGCGCGACCGTCCGCATCGGCGGCTGCCAGCCCTCCTCGGGGGTAGCGGCGCACCACCCGCGCGGGCGCGCCCGCGACCACGCTGTGGTCCGGGACCACACCGCGCACGACCGAGTTGGCGGCCACCACGACATTGCGGCCGATGGTCGCCCCCGGCAGGATCACCGCGCCGGTACCGATCCAGCTGCCGGAGCCGACCGACACCGCCTCGTTGCGCGGCCACTGCTTGCCGATCGGCAGATCCGGGTCGTCGTAGGAGTGGTTCTCGTCGGTGATGTAGACGCCGGGCCCGGTCCAGACGTCGTCGCCGAAGGTGATCGAGTGGTGCCCGACGATATGACTGTCGCGCCCGATCACACAGCCGCCCCCGATCCGGATGACCGGCTCGGGGCCGAGGTCGAGCCCCGGCAGGAAGCCGGCGGACATCGACACACCCTCGCCGATGATGCAGAACGGCCCGAGGTGGATCCACTGCTCGTTGAAGACCGACCCCAGCGGGAAGGTCAGCCGGGTGCCGTCGCCGATCGCGCCGAAGCGCAGCCGTCCCGGCCGCTCGGCGCTGACCGAGCCCGCCTCCTGCACCCACTGCCAGCCGCGGTGGACCAGCGTGGTCGCGGCGCGGCGGGCCCGCTGCCGGGCAGCGGTACGTATCTTCTCGGCGAACGGCATGCGGACACGTTAGCCCGCCCCGGTCGCGCCGGGACCGTCCGGGGCCGCCTCAAGTTACCGACGGGTCATCCCGGCCGCCGGGCCGGGGGTTGCCCGGGCAGGCCGGGACAACCCCTCGCGACCAGCGCGGATCGGTCAGCCGGAGGCGACCGGGCCCGGGGCGCTGTCCAGCGCCGCGAGCAGCCTCAGCCATTCGGCCTGCGGGCAGCGCAGCGGCACCTCGGCCCGCGGCACCCACTTCGGCCGCACCGCACTCGGACTCCGCGGGCGGGGAGGTCTCCGCCCCGGGCTGCTCCAGCCGGACGGTGTAGAAGGCCATGAAGTCGCGCGCCGGATAGCGGTAGTCGGCCGGCGGGGCCTCCAGCAGGGTTATCCGCTGTCCGCCGAACAGCGACAGCCGCTCGGCCGGCACGCTCAGCCCGGTCTCCTCGGACAGCTCCCTTGCCGCCGCCCGCACCGGGCTCTCCCCCGGATCCACATGCCCGCCCGGGATACCCCAGCCACGCCCGGGCAGGTCCACCCTGGTCAGCAGCATCCGGTCCAGGCTGTCCAGCGCGATCACGAAGGCCGTGGTGACCTCGTACTCCTCCGGGAGCCCGGAGGTGAGCAGCAGATCCATCCGGTGCGGGGGCCGGATCCAGGGCACGGTCAGGGTGTGGAGCACGGTAGAGGTCATGGCAGGGATCCTTCCGTACGCGGCTGACACCGGGGCGCCGGGGCCCGGCGCGGGACGGCCCCCGTCTGCCGGGACCGGCCCGCGCCGCAGCGCTCGGCTCGCGGACACCGTCCGAGGACGGTCCGGGTGCGCACCACACACGTTAGGCCGGGCCACTGACAATCCGTCCGGCAGCCGGCCCGGTGGCGTCAGTTCCGGCGGGCGTCCTGCCTGGGCACGACCTCGGTCACCACCTGGGCGATGATCCGGGCCACGACCTCGGCCCTGACCCGCGCGACCACCGCGGCCGGGTCCACCCCGGCGCCGTTCAGGATCTCGACGGCCCGGCAGGAGGGGTCGGCGGCCAGCTGGGCCAGCAGGTCGAGCGCGTCGGCCTCGCGGCCGGTCCTGGCCAGCGCGACCCGGGAGGCCTGCTCCAGCGCGTCCCCGGCGGAGCGGCTCCAGCGGAGCCGGTCCCGGTCCTGCGCCCGGTGCGATCCGGCGCCCTCACCCGACCGCCACTCACGCCCGAAGCCGATGCTGCGCTGGGCCAGATAGCCGAGCAGCCGGGTGGACTGCGCGGCCCGCGGGGCCGTCAGATCGAGTGCCCGGTGGTCGGACTCCAGCAGCGCGTGCAGCAGGTGCCCGGTGTCCACCTCGGTGTCACCGGCCCGCAGCGCCCGCCTACGGGCGCCGGCCGCGATCAGACTGAGGCTGGCGGGAGCGGCGTGACCCGGCTCGGGTGCACGCAGATCCGCTTCATACAGGTGTGAGTACACGTGATCCACCACATCGTCCGGGACGGGGAGGGATGCCGATGCAGAACAGCGATGAAATCGACGGGAACTGACGGCCTGTCGGGCCGCCGCCATCGGTAGTCTGCTGCGCACGGTGAGCGACAGTCAACCCACAGATACGATCTTCCCACCGTCGGACTCTCCCTGGCCGGTTCCGCCACCCCCGCCCCCGTCGTCCCGGGACCGCCAACCAGGCCGAACGCGGCCAACGCCGCGCCCCCCGCCATGATTCGCCACCCGCGCACAAGCGCGCCGCACAGCGTGCGGCCCGCTCATGCGCTCCCAGCTCGTGGCAGCCCTTGGCGAGCCGCCGGGCTCACACCTCCTCGGCAAGGATGAGGTAGAGCTTCTTGCGGGCGTCGGCCAGCACCGCGAGGGCCTTGGCCCGCTGCTCGGGAGTGCCGGTCATCACCACCTGGCGCAGGGCGTCCCGCACCGCACCCTCGGCCGCGCCGAACTCGCGCACGACACCCCAGTGCTCACCCTGCCCGGCCTCCTCCCAGGGGCCTCCGGGCCGCTCTCGGCCTCGGCACGGCCGGTCTCGGTGAGGCTGAACAGGCGCTTTCCGCCGGTCTCCTCACTGGTGATCAGCCCCTCCTCCTCCAGCATCTGGAGGGTGGGGTAGACCGAGCCCGGGCTCGGCCGCCAGCTGCCGCCGGAGCGCTCCGCGATCTCGCGGATCATCTCGTAGCCGTGCATCGGACGGTCCTTGAGCAGGGCCAGCAGCGAGGCACGCACGTCGCCCGCCGCGCCCGGCCGCCATGGCGTCCACCGCGCCCGCCCCGGCCGCCGTGGCCGAACGGCCCGAAGCCGGGACCGAACGGGCCGGGGCCGAAGCCGCCCCGGTCCGGCGGCCCGAAGCCGCCGAACGCCTCGCGGTACTCGGAGCGGGGGCCGCCCTGGCCCCGGTGCCCGTGTTCTCCGCGCCCGCCACGGCCGGACCGGCCGGGCTGCGCCGCATCAAAGGGAATTCCTGATCGCATGATCGTTTGTCCTTTCCAAGACAATGTCCATCGGGTCAACGACTGTCCCGATGGCTCAACGATATATCGGAACAGCTCGTCCGACAACCCCTTCCGACTGTCGGCACGATCCAGGCATCCTTGGACCCATCATGATTCGGACATGTCAAACAGTGCGAAGTGTGCCGACAAGGGCGGCAACGGCGGTAGCACTGCGCCATGTCGGCGGGGTGGACGACGAGGCCTTCGAAGCATGGGCGCGCAGGCGCGAGGAGCGGAGGTCGCACAGGGAGGGGCGACTACGCCTCGACCCGCTCACCCCGGGCCAGCGGCGCGGTTCGCATGTCGACCCGGACGCCCCGCGCCTGATCTCACGCTGGGACGGATTCGCCTGGGAGCCGGTCGGCGTGGCCGGGGACTGGGCGCAGGCCACCGCGCTGCCGCACCCCGACGAGACCGGCGAGGAAGCCGAGGCGCGGCGCCCGGAGCGGGTGGATCCGGCCCCCGGGACAGGGCCGGCGGAGCGCAGGCGGACGCGGATCCGGCAGTTGGTGGCCGGGCCGTGCTATCGCCCGGCCCGGCCCGGGGCTCAGGTGGGCAGCCAGCTGACGTGGCCCGCGAGCAGCACATAGCCGACAAAGGCCACCGAGTCGATCAGCGCATGCGCCGTGGCCAGCGGCGTCACCCGGCGCCAGCGCCGGTACAGGAAGCAGAAGATGAGCCCCATCACGACATTGCCGAAGAACCCGCCCACGCCCTGGTAGAGGTGGTAGGAGCCGCGCAGCAGCGCACTGGCGACCACCGTCGCGCGCCAGGACCAGCCGAGCTGCTGGAGTCTGCGGGTCAGGTAGCCGACCACGATCACCTCCTCGACCACCGCGTTCTGCGCGGCCGAGAGGATCAGCACCGGGATCCGCCACCACACGTCCGGCAGCGAGCTGGGGACGACGGTCAGGTTGGCGCCGGAGGCCTGCGCCACCAGGTAGAGCGCCAGCCCCGAGCCGCCGATCCCGGCGGCGACCAGCACCCCCCGGCCGAGGTCGGACCAGGGCGGGTCAGGTCGAAGCCGAGCTGCCGTATGGAGGAGCCCTCGCGCAGCAGCAGGTAGCCGACCAGGGCGACCGGCACCAGCGCGGTACCGATGTTGAACAGCTGGAGGGCCAGGTCGAACCACGGGCGGCCGGGGGCCAGCGAGCCGTTGAGGTTGGCCGTCTGCGACTTCAGCGAGGCCGGCGCGGTCAGCGCCTTGGCGAAGTCGATGTAGGCGTACACGGCACTGGCCCCCAGGGACAGCCCGAGGACGATCAGCGTCTCCTGCCCGAGCAGGCGGCGGCTGAGCCCGGACGGAGCCGGAAGGGTTTGGGTGGTGGTCACTGCGGTGTCTCCCACGCGGGCGCCAGTTTCGCACGATCATCGCACAGCGCCCTGTGAGCCCCGCCTCAGCGCACCGGCCAGCTGTGCACCGGCTCCCCGGTCCGCATCAGTTCCATGTAGCGGCGGGTCATCGCGGCCAGCGCGGATGCCCGGTCCAGGCCCAGCCGTTCGCGGCGGTCGTGGAAGGCCGCGCTCTGCCAGGCCGCACCGTTCATCCCGCGCAGACAGCGCTGCTCGATGATGCCCAGATAGCGGTCCCGGTCGTGCGGTTCCACCCCCCAGGCGTCCAGGCCCCGGTAGGCCAGCGGCAGCAGTTCGTCCAGCACCAGCTCGCGCACCTTGACCCGGGAGACCCCGCCGCCGCTGCGCACCGCCGGCCCGCGGGAGCCCAGCCGTCCGGCGCGCGGCCACCACAGCTCGGCCTCCAGGCCGTACCTGGCGGCGAGGTGGAAGTTCTCGGCGGCCAGCGCGAACGGCAGCCTGGTCCACACCGGGCGGCTCTGGTCGGCGAGCGCCCGGACCAGGCCGTAGTAGAAGGCGGCGTTGGCGAGGGTGTCCACCACGGTCGGCCCGGCCGGCAGTGCCCGGTTCTCCACCCGCAGGTGCGGGACCCCGCCGGTGACGTCGTAGACCGGCCGGTTCCACCGGTAGATGGTCCCGTTGTGCAGCCGCAGTTCGCGCAGCCGGGGAATGCCCCGGCCGCGAGCACCAGCAGCGGATCCTCGTCGTCGCAGATGGGCAGCAGCGAGGGGAAGTAGCGGACGTTCTCCTCGAAGAGATCCAGGACCGAGTCGATCCAGCGTTCGCCGAACCAGGTGATCGGCCGTACGCCCTGCGCCTTGAGCTCGTCCGGCCGGGTGTCGCAGGCCTGCTCGAACAGGATCGGCCGGGTCTCCCGCCACAGCTCCCGGCCGAACAGGAACGGCGAGTTGGCGCCCAGCGCGAGCTGCGGTCCGGTCAGCGCCTGGGCGGCGTTCCAGACCCCGGCGAAGCGGGCCGGGGTGACCTGGAGGTGCAGTTGCAGCGAGGTGCAGGCGGCCTCGGCGACGATCGAGACCGAGTCCAGCCGCAGCCGTTCCACGCCGTCGATGTCGAGGGCGATGCCCTCGCCCCGAGCGGCCAGGATCCGGTCGTTGAGCAGCTGGTAGCGGTCGCCCCGGGAGAGGTTGTCGAGCACCGCGTGGCCGTCGGCGAGGGTCGGCAGGATGCCGATGGTGACCAGCCGCGCGCCACCTCCGCGGCCTGGCGGTCGGCATAGCGCAGTCCGGTGTCCAGCTCCTCCCGCAGTTCCTCGAACACCCGGCCGCCGAGCGCGTGCGGGGCGATGTTGACCTCGATGTTGAAGCGGCCCAGCTCGGTCTGGAAGTCCCCGCTGGCGATCGCCTCCAGCACCGGCTCGTTGAGCATCGCCGGGTGGCCCGACTCGTCCGCGAGGTTGAGCTCGATCTCCAGCCCCATCATCGCCCGCGGCCGGTCGAAGCGACGGTCGGCGAGCATCTGCTCCAGCGCCTCCAGGCACTGGCGCACCTTCCGGCGGTACTGCTGCCGGTCGGCGAGATCAGCACTGCTCGCCACGACCTTTTCCCCCATGGGCGCCTTCCTCCCTCGGTCAGCGCGGCCCATCCGGGCCGGACCCGTGTGTGCAGCATGCCCAGCCCCGGAGATCGATATCCCGGCGCAATCGCCGGCGCACTGGCATGTGCCAACTAGCCCCTGCGTCTACGAACAGTCCGGAATATCCCTTGCGTCCGCACACCGACGGTAGTAGAAGAGTCACGCATCGCAGTTGTTCGGTTACACTCGCAAGCAGGTACGAGAGGCAACGCCGGCGGGCCGCAACGCCCGTGCGGCCGGGTCCGGCTGTCCGCAGCAGCCGTGCCGAGCGCTCCCGAGCTCCCCCAGAACTCAGCGTGTCGTCCCAGGCCAGTGGCGTCTGTCCACCACGTCGCCGGTTCCTGCGCACGTCCCCGCACCGCCTGTCTCTGCCACGAGAGGCGAACACATGTCACTGTCGCTCCCCCAGCCCCCCGCTGCCGCCCTGCGCGCCGTGCTCACCGCCCTCGACTCCCCGTCCGCCGTTTGCGCCGGGCGGCCCTCGGCCATGCGGCACCGAGGCGGACCGCTCAGCGCGGCGCACCCGCTCCCGGTCCACCTGCTCGACGCCACCGGGAGCGCGGCCGCGTCCGGCTCCGGCCGGGGACTGCTGGCCGGCGCCCGGCGCACCGGCTGGCGGTTCCTGGTCAGGGACGGCGAGGAGGTGGTCGCCGCCGCCGAGACCCGGGAGACCGCGGAGGGGCAGCATGTCTTCGCCCACTTCGCCGAGGGGCCCTACCCGCTGTCGACGCTGCGGGCGCTGCACCAGGCCAGGGCGCACACGGCGGCATCGCCCACGCGCTACCTGCCGCGGCTGCTGTCGGTGCCCGGCCGCTATATGACGGCGCTGTGGCTGCACCCGGTGCTCACCCCGGCGACGGCCAGGACCTGCTGATCCCGCTGGCCCCGGCCCCGCTCGGGCTGACCGCGCATCTGCCGTACGACGCGGAGGAGTTGCTGGCGACGCTGTTCAACGGCAACGGGAGCCTGCTGACCGCGGCGGGCTGACCGGCCGCGGAGAACACCGGGAGCAGACGCCGGAGGCAGACACCGGGAGCAGACGCCAGGAGCAGACACCGGAAAGCGGAGGCCGCACCGGCGGGAAGGCGACAGCGGCGGGACGGCACCGGGACCGGCCGACGGCGCGCGCCGGAAGCGGCCGCACCGGGGACGGTGCCCCGTACGCGCAGAAGGGCTATCCGGACCTGCCGGAACTGACCATGCCGGGCGTGGTCAGTTCCGGCAAGTCCCCCTCCTGAGCGACGCCGAACGGGTGATCCCGACCGCGAACCCGTGATGCATGTCACCAAATTGCTGCGGGAACGAGCCCTGGCGTCGACACTGGGAAGCAGCGCGGGCGGCTTGGGTCCCTACCCGATGCGCGGGCGCTTCACACCTGCGCAACCGGATCGCGTGATGAACGCAGCAACTCGAATCGAGGGTACGCGCATGTGCCAGCACCATCCCGTCTGCCCGTCTTCCGACTCCACGGACCGTGAGGCCGCCGCCGTGGTCGCCGGTCACCCCGAGCAGGGCTGGAGCCTGCTGTGCAACGGGGTCCTGGTGTTCGAGGACACCGGCGAGCTCCTCCCCGACGGCCGGGTGATCGGCCCGCACCGCGCGCTGGTCAAGGCCGCCTGAGCGTTCCCGGCGCCGCCGGCGGCGACGGCACAACGGCACCCCGATGCCAAGGGGCCTGCCGACCGGATGTTCCGGTCGGCAGGCCCCTCGTCAGGTCATCCGGTGCAGCTCACTCGCCGTAGGAGTCCAGCGGCGGGCAGGAGCAGACCAGGTTGCGGTCACCGAAGGCGCCGTCGATCCGGCGCACCGGCGGCCAGTACTTCGCGGCCGGGTTCACCCCGGCCGGGAAGACCGCCTCCTCACGGCTGTACGGGTGCTCCCACTCGCCCGCGAGCAGCGCGGCCGTGTGCGGGGCGTTGCCGAGCGGGTTGTCCTCGGCCGGCCACTCGCCCGCGCCGAGCCGGTCGATCTCGCCGCGGATCGCGATCATCGCCTCGCAGAAGCGGTCGATCTCGCCGAGGTCCTCGCTCTCGGTGGGCTCGATCATCAGCGTCCCGGCGACCGGGAAGGACATCGTCGGCGCGTGGAAGCCGTAGTCGATCAGCCGCTTGGCGACGTCGTCCACGCTCACCCCGGCCGACTTGGCCAGCGGGCGCACGTCGATGATGCACTCGTGCGCCACCAGCCCGGACGGGCCGGTGTAGAGCACCGGGTAGTACGGCGCCAGGCGCTTGGCGATGTAGTTGGCGCTGAGCACGGCCACCTGGGTGGCCCGCTTCAGGCCCTCGCCGCCCATCAGCCGGACATAGGACCAGGAGATCGGCAGGATCGCCGCGGAGCCCCAGGGCGCGGCCGAGACCGGGCCGACACCGGTCTCCGGACCGGCGGTGGGCTGGAGCGGGTGGTTCGGCAGGTAGGGCGCCAGGTGCGCGCGCACCGCGACCGGGCCGACGCCGGGGCCGCCGCCGCCGTGCGGGATGCAGAAGGTCTTGTGCAGGTTGAGGTGCGAGACGTCGCCGCCGAACTGGCCGGGCTTGGCCAGGCCGACCATGGCGTTCAGGTTGGCGCCGTCCACGTAGACCTGGCCGCCGGCCTCGTGCACGGCCGCGCAGATGTCACCGATGTTCTCCTCGAACACGCCGTGCGTGGACGGGTAGGTGACCATCAGCACGGACAGCTGGTCGCGGTGCTGCTCAATCTTGGCACGCAGGTCCTCGACGTCGACGTCGCCGTCGGTGAGGGTCTTCACCACCACCACGCGCATCCCGGCCATCACCGCGCTGGCGGCGTTGGTGCCGTGCGCGGAGGAGGGGATCAGACAGACGTCGCGGCCGGTGTCGCCGTTCGCCAGGTGGTAGGCGCGGACCGCGAGCAGCCCGGCCAGCTCGCCCTGGGAGCCGGCGTTGGGCTGGATGCTGACCTTGTCGTAGCCGGTGACCTCGGCCAGCCGCTGCTCCAGCTCCTCGATCAGGGTCAGATAACCGGCGGCCTGCTCGGCGGGCGCGAAGGGGTGCACCTCGGCGAACTCGGGCCAGGTGATCGACTCCATCTCGGTGGTCGCGTTGAGCTTCATGGTGCAGGAGCCCAGCGGGATCATGCCCCGGTCCAGCGCGTAGTCCTTGTCCGACAGCCGGCGCAGGTAGCGCAGCATTCCGGTCTCCGAGCGGTGCGCGTGGAAGACCGGGTGGCTGAGGAACTCGTCGTGGCGCAGCAGCGCCTGCGGCAGCCGGTTGCCGGCCGCCGTGTCCAGCGCGTCGACGTCGGTGTCCGGCGCGGCGGCCGGGACGCCGAAGGCGCCCCAGACGGCGGCCAGGTCGGCGCGGGTGGTGGTCTCGTCGCAGGCGGCGGAGACCAGGTCGGCGTCCACCTGGCGCAAGTTCACCCCGGCCTGGCGGGCCGCCTCGACGACCTCGGCGGCGCGGCCGGGCACCCGGGCGGTGACGGTGTCGAAGAAGGCGTCGTGGGCCAGCTCGACCCCGCCCGCGCGCAGGCCCTCGGCGAGCACCGAGGCGTAGCGGTGGGTGCGGGCGGCGATCGAGGTCAGCCCGTCCGGGCCGTGATAGACGGCGTACATGGACGCCATGACCGCGAGCAGCACCTGGGCGGTGCAGATGTTGCTGGTCGCCTTCTCGCGGCGGATGTGCTGCTCACGGGTCTGCAGGGCGAGCCGGTAGGCGCGGTTGCCGTCGGCGTCGACGGACACGCCGACCAGGCGGCCGGGCAGGCTGCGGGCGAACTCGGTGCGCACCGCCATGAAACCGGCGTGCGGGCCGCCGAAGCCCATGGGGACGCCGAAGCGCTGGGTGGTGCCGACGGCGATGTCCGCGCCCAGCGCGCCGGGCGAGGTGAGCAGGGTCAGCGCGAGCAGGTCGGCGGCGACGGTGACCACCGCGCCCAGGCCGTGGGCCTGCTCGATGACCGGCTTCAGGTCGCGGACGACACCGGAGGCGCCCGGGTACTGGAGCAGCACGCCGAAGACGCCGCGCTCGGCGATCTCGGCCGGGATGCCCTCGGAGAGGTCGGCGACGACGGTCTCTATGCCCTGCGGCTCGGCGCGGGTGGCGATCACGGCGGCGGTCTGCGGCAGCGTGTCGGCGTCGATCAGGTAGACCCCGCCCTTGACCTTGCCCATCCGGCGGGACAGCGCGACGGCCTCGGCGGCGGCGGTGCCCTCGTCCAGCAGCGAGGCGCCGGAGGTGGGCAGACCGGTCAGGTCGGAGACCACGGTCTGGAAGTTGAGCAGCGCCTCCAGCCGGCCCTGGGAGATCTCCGGCTGGTAGGGCGTGTAGGCGGTGTACCAGGAAGGGTTCTCCAGCACATTGCGCAGGATCACCGGCGGGGTGAAGGTGCCGTAGTAGCCCAGGCCGATCATGGAGCGCAGCACCTGGTTGCGGTCGGCCAGCGAGCGCAGCTCGGCCAGCACCTGGGCCTCCGAGCGGGCGGCGGGCAGGTCCAGTGCCTCAAGGCTGCGGATGGCGCCGGGTACGGCGGCGGCGGTGAGCTCGTCCAGGGTGGAGTAGCCGACCTGGGCCAGCATCTTCGCCTGCGCGTCGGCGTCCGGGCCGATGTGGCGGTTCTCGAACGGGCTGGACTGCTCCAACCCGGTGAGCGGGGTCGTCAGCGGGGATGTCATGGCGGGGTGGCCTCCTGGTCGGACCCTGGTGGCACATCTGGCTGTGCCGGGACGACCTCCCCCTCTGTCATCTGATACCTGAGAGCTTCACCGGTGAAACCGTGGGCCCCCGCTCAACGCGGGCACCCGGGCGGCACCGGCTTTCACCGTCGGTGAGGGACGGCGCGGTCGCCCGTGCCTGCCCTGCTTTCCAGAGTGACCCAGCACGCACGGTACGGGGGCCTGAGAGATTCCGGGGAGGAGTTGCTCCTTCGGCGCCACAACGACGTGCGGACTCTCCCGCGCGCGCTCTTCGGTCAACAGCCAGGCTACCAGCGTCGTCCAGACCGCACGCGGCACCGGCGCCCCCCGGATGGCCCAGCGACACACCCGGCTGAGGTGCGGGAACTCGACTTTGTGATCATTGTGGACTTTTGTATGACTTGACCATATTTCCCCTGCGCGCCTGCGCGAGGATGCATCCCCGCCGTTAAGGAGTGGACGAGCCGTGCAGACCGAGATCGACCCCAGGGACCTGATCGGCCACAAGGCTGTGGACCGCAACGGCGACAAGATCGGCACCATCGACGAGGTGTACCTCGACGATGCGACCGGCGAGCCGGAGTGGGCGGCGGTGCGGACCGGCCTGTTCGGCCGGGACGCCTTCGTCCCGCTCACCACCAGCGAGTTCGTCAGCGACGAACTGCGGGTGCCGTACGACAAGTCGCAGGTCAAGGACTCGCCCGACTTCGGCGTGGGCCAGCACCTGTCGCCCGCGCAGGAATTGCAGCTCTACCGGTACTACGGGCTGGAGCTCCCGGCCGGCGCCGACCAGAGCGGTTCGGGCAACGTCTCCGGCAACGGGCACGGCTCCCCCCAGGGGACGGCCCAGGGCGCCGGCTCCGGCGAGGCGGCCAAGGCCGCCGGGGCTGCCGTCGCCGCTCCGGCCGCCGCGGCCGCGGCCGCCGCCGACCGGTCCAGGCCGGCTGCCGCCGAACCGTCCGCGGCGGGCGGGGCCCGGAGTCCACCCAGTCCATGCCGCCCGTCGCCGCCCCCCGACCACCCCCAGCAGCAGGACGGCGGCTTTCATGTCGACCCCCCAAACCACCACGGCGCAGACCACCACGGCTCAGCCGACCACGCCGCAGACCGGCACGGCCCAGCCGACCGCCGCGCAGCCGACCGTGACCCAGCCCGCCACCCCGCAGCCGGCCGGCGCCGGGCAGCCCGCGCCGGGCACCGTCGGCCGCGCCGGACCCGACCCGCTGACCGTCCCGCTGATCGGCCAGGCCACCGGGACCGACGCGGCCAGCACCTCGGTGCCCGAACCGATCGAGTTCGTCTGCCGCGAGGAACGGCTGGACATCTCCACCGAGTGGAGCGTCCTCGCCACGCCCGGCTGCGCCGGTATGTGACCTCCGAGCAGGTGGAGCGCCGGTTCCGGTGGTCGCGAGCGGATCCGGGTGGAGCGGGTGCCGGTGGGCGCCGACGAACGGGCGCAGCTGACCGAGCAGGAGATCACCGAGAGCACCGAGGAGGTCACCCTGCACGAGGAGCGGGTGATCGTCCGCAAGGCGGTGATCCCGGTGGAGCGCATCCGGCTGGTGACGAGCGGGTCACCGAGGAGCAGATCGTCCGGGACGAGCTGCACCGCGAGCACATCCAGGTCCAGGACAGCACCCGGCCGACCGGGCCGACCGCCGTCCCCGGCGGCGCCCCGGGCCAGCCGCAGGGCCAGTCCCAGGGCCAGCCGCAGGGACAGGGCACGGGCAGCGCCCCGTCGCGGCCGGAGCCCTTCCCGCGTACCGGCGACACCGGGAGCTACCAGCGCCCGGGCGGCCCCGGCCAGGCCATCGGCGCCTGATCCGGGCGGCGCCCGGCAGTCCCACCCGGCGCGCCCCGGCAGCGGTGAACCCGCTACCGGGGCGCGCCGGCGTGTCCGGCCGGGCGGCCGGGCAGCGGCAGCGCGGCGGCCGGGTGAGCGCCTCGTCCTCCACCGCGAAGGTCCGGATCCGGCCCGGGACGCTGCCGGGCAGCTCGAAGCGGACCGTCACCCGGCCCACCCCGCTGCCCTGCACCCAGCCCCGCCCGTGCTCGCTGTGCTCGACGTCCTGTCCGGGCATCCAGCGGCGGGCCGGGGCCGCACCGGGGTGGAAGGCACGCGGATCGGCGGGGCCGCCGTAAGCGGCGTCCGGCTCGGCCTCCTGCTTCGCCTCCGCACCAGCTGCCCCCGCCGCCACGGCCGCCACGGCCGCCGCCGCCGCCTCCGCTTCGCGCTGGGCCTGGGCGAAGAGATCCTCCTGGGTGAAGTCGGCCAGGCCCGAGACACCGACGCCCAGCAGCCGCACCCCTCCGGCCAGCTGCACCTGCGCCAGCAGCCGCCGGGCCATGGCTCCGATCACCAGCGGGTCGTCGGTGGGCGCGGGCAGCGTCTCGGAGCGGGTCAGCGTGGTGAAGTCGAACCGCCGGACCTTGATCACCACCGTCCGCCCGGACCGGCCCGCGCCCCGGAGCCTGCGCACACAGCGCTCGGTGAGCCGGTCCAGCTCGGATCTGATCCGGTCCAGGTCGGCCAGGTCCACCTCGAAGGTGTCCTCCACCGACACCGACTTGGCGTCGCGTTCGGCGACCACCGGACGGTCGTCCCGGCCCAGTGCCAGTGCGTGCACGCCCGCGCCGTGGGCCCGGCCGAGCAGCCGCACCAACTCGTCCTCGGAGGTCTCCGCCACCTCGGAGATCCGGGTCAGCCCGATCCGGCGCAGTGTCTCGGCGGTCGCCGGACCCACCCCGGGCAGCGCCCGTACCGGCAGTTCGGCCAGTACCTCGCGCTCCCGGCCGGGCTCGATCAGCACCAGGCCGTCCGGCTTAGCCTGCTCGGAGGCGATCTTGGCGAGGAACTTGGTGCCGGACAGGCCGACCGAGGCGGTGAGCCCCACCCGGGCCAGGATGTCGGCACGCAGGTCCTCACCGACGGCCCGGGCCAGCTCGGCGCCCTCCGCCGGGCAGCCGGAGCGGATCAGCCCGCCGTACTGGCCGGCCTCCAGGTCGACGAACGCCTCGTCCACGCTCAGCGGCTCGACCAGCGGCGAGAGCTCCCGGAGCAGCCCCATCACGATGTCGCTGACCTGCCGGTACAGCTCGAAGCGCGGGATCAGGAAGGCGGCGTTGGGGCACAGCCGCCGGGCGTGCGCCATCGGCATCGCCGAGTGCACGCCGAACCGCCGGGCCTCGTAGGAGGCGGTGGCGACCACCCCCCGGCCGCCGAGGCCGCCGACCACCACCGGTTTGCCGCGCAGGCTCGGCTTGGACGCCTGCTCCACCGACGCGAAGAAGGCGTCCATGTCGAGGTGGAGGATCGACGGCACGGACCGCATACGCCGATCATCGCGCACGGGTACGACAGCCGGGCCCAGCGACCTGCCGCCGGGCTACCGGGCTACCGGGCTACCGCCAGCGGGCCAGCGCGGTCACCCGGGGGCCCAGGAGGGTCGGGTCGGGCTGGAACAGCACGTCCAGCAGCGCCTCCCCGGCTGCCGGGATCTCCCGCGCGCGCCGTAGTACCAGGTGACGTCGTGCGGCTGGGTGGTGGCCACCCCGTAGGCGTCGATGCCGACCGAGCGGCACAGCGCCACCGCCCGGCGGATGTGGAACCCCTGGCTGACCAGCAGGGCGCTGCGGACGCCGAAGATCCGCCGGGCCCGGGAGCAGGAGTCCCAGGTGTGGAACCCGGCGTAGTCGCGGACCACCCGGTCCGCCGGGACCCCGTGCCGCAGCAGGTAGTCGCGCATGGCGTCGGGCTCGTCGTAGTCCGTGCGGTCGTTGTCCCCGGTGACCAGGAACGCCTTGACCTTGCCCCGGTGGTAGAGCTCCAGGGCGGTGTCCAGCCGGTCCGCCAGATAGCCGCTGGGGTGCCGTCCGGGTTGAGCCCGGCGCCGAAGACCACCACCACCGGCTCGGCCGGCGCATCGGCCACGGTCCGCAGCCGGCCGTCGGTGCTCACAAAGAGCCAGGCCGGGGCAGCAGTACCAGCACCGCGAGCACAGCCACCAGCTGCACCGCCCGCCGCTGCCCGCGTCTGGTGCGCAGTTCCCGCCCCAGCCAGGCCGCCGCCCGGCCCGGTATTCGGCCTGCCCGGCCACGCTGTCCCGCCCCTGCCGGCATCCCGGCCCCTTCCGCCCGCTGCCACCCCTGACAACGTGCGGACGCCGGGATCAGCCCGCGCGGTTGCGCCTGCGGGCCAGCTCGTCGCGGGGGTCGTAGCCGGCCAGGGTCTCCCCGGTGTCGGTCCGCTCCGCGTGCAGCGTGCGCAGCGCGGCGTCCAGCTCGCGCCAGGCCGCCCCCAGGGCGATGCCGAACACGCCCTGGCCGGATTCGAGCAGCTCCATCACCTGCTGCGGCGCGGTGCACTGGTAGACCGTGGCGCCATCGCTCATCAGGGTGATCCCGGACAGGTCCGCCGGCTCGCAGGCCGCCAGATGGGCGACGGCGGTGCGGATGCTCTGTAGCGACACCCCGGCGTCCAGCAGCCGCTTGACCACCTTCAGCACCAGCACGTCGCGGAAGGAGTAGAGCCGCTGGGTGCCCGAGCCCTGCGCGGCGCGCACGCTCGGTTCGACCAGGCCGGTCCTGGCCCAGTAGTCCAGCTGGCGGTAGGTGATCCCGGCCGCCGCGCAGGCGGTCGGGCCGCGGTAGCCGACCAGCGCCGAGGTCGGCTCGGGCTCGGTGGCCGGGAGCTGTTCCAGCCCCGGCCCTGGGCTGCGGGATCGGCTGCGGCCGGACCGCGACCGTCTCCCAGCCCCCGCGGCGGAGCACGGCGCGAGGCCGGACTGGGCCGCCTGGGAATGGGGGGCAGGCGCCACCCGCGGCTGTTCGGTCGCCGGTGCTGCTCACGCGGCCCTCCATCCACTCGTCCATCTGGGCCGCCACAGCGGGGTGCGGAATGGCGACCCCTGACGTCCACACCCGACGGTAGGCAGTGGCCGACGTGCGTCAACGATCGCCACGCTGGGCACGGCGAGTGATGTCAGCCCCAGGAGTGGTTTAGCGTGACCCGGGAGGGGGTAGGCGAGCGGATGGCATCGGGCCGGGGCTCCCCGGCCCTGGAAGCCGCCCAGCCAGGCCGGTCGGCAAGGCCGGTCAGCGGCCGCCGCGGCTCACAGGTTGCCGCGGCTCACCGGCCGTTGCGGCTCAGTGGCTGCCGCGGCTCACTGGTTGCTGCTGCCGAAGTCCTCCGGCGAGATCTGGTCCAGGAACTCCCGGAACCGCTCGACCTCGTCCTCCTGCTCGTCCGGGATCGCGATCCCGGCCTCGTCCAGCACCCCGTCGCTGCCGTAGATCGGCGTCCCGGTGCGCAGGGCCAGCGCTATGGCGTCCGAGGGACGGGCGCTGACCTCCACGCCGCTGGCGAAGACCAGCTCGGCGTAGAAGATGCCCTCGCGCAGGTCGGTGATCCGCACCGCGGTGAGCTGCTGCCCGACGGCCTCCAGCACATTGCGGAAGAGGTCGTGCGTGAGCGGCCGGACAGGTGTCATCCCCTGCTGGGCGAAAGCGATCGCGGTGGCCTCCCCCGGCCCGATCCAGATCGGCAGTAGCGGTCACCGCCGACCTCGCGCAGGAGGACGATCGGCTGGTTGGAGGGCATCTCCACCCGGACACCCACAACGTCTAGCTCGTTCACACCTGCAACCCTAGGGTGCGGCGGCCCGATACTCCAGTTCTCGCGGAAGTGGTTGTGATCCCACCGCCCCCGGCGGGCACCGCTCCGGCTGCCCGCGGGCCGCCGTTCAGCTGCCGAGCCGGGTCCGCAGCCCGGACTGGACCAGCGCCGCGTGCAGCCGCATCGACAGCGTCGCCAGCTCCCGGGCCATCGCCGCCGCATGGGCCCTGGTCTGCGGGTTGCGGTGGCGCCGCAACGGGCAACCACCTGCTCGACCAGCCCGACCTCCCGCTCCGCGGCGGCCTTCACCCCCGCAGATGCCTGGGTTCCAGCCCGTAGCGGCCCAGCTCCGAGACCCCGGGCGATCTGCAGGGTCTCCGGGTCAAAGCCGCCGTCGTCACCGGCCGCCAGCAGTCCGTAGGACTCCCATTCGGCGAGCTGCTGCTCGCGATACGGCCGCGGCCAGCAGTTCGGGCCGGCCCAGCCGCGGGCCGGGCGGCGCCGCAGCCACCACCGGCTCCGGGCCACCGCTGTCGTAGGACACCTCCAGCGCCGGCTGCTCGGCCGCCGACAGCGCCGGGGCGCCTCGCCCGCGTCCAGGGCGTCCAGGTGCTCCCGGATCACCCTCAACGGCAGGTAGTGGTCCCGTTGCAGCCGCAGCACCTGGGCCAGACGCTCAACGTCCGCAGGAGTGAACTTGCGGTAGCCCGAGGGCGTGCGCTGCGGCTCGACCAGCCGTTCCGCCTCCAGGAAGCGGATCTTGGAGATGGTCACCTCGGGGAACTCCGCACGCAGCACGTCCAGCACGGCTCCGATGCTGAGCAACTGCCTACCCGCCGCCTGCGTCTGCACCTCGGTTCACACGCTCCTGTCAGCTGTTCAGAAGCCGCGGCGGCTCTCGAAGAACACCACCCGGTACTTGCCGATCTGGACCTCGTCGCCGGTGCTCAGCGGCACCTCGTCGATGCGCTCACGGTTGACATAGGTGCCGTTCAGGCTGCCGACGTCCGCCACGGTGAACCCCTGCGGCCGCGCCGGAACTCGACATGCCGACGCGAGACGGTGATGTCGTCCAGGAAGATGTCGCTCTGCGGGTGCCGGCCCGCCGTGGTGACCTCGGTGTCCAGCAGGAAGCGACTGCCCGAGTTCGGACCGCGCCGGACCACCAGCAGCGCCGAGCCCGGCGGCAGCGCGTCCACCGCGGCCTGCGCCTCGGGGGAGATGGTCGGCTGGACTTCTGCGAAACCTCGGGGTCGTACGCCTCCAGCGGAGATGGAGATGGTGGACGTCTGCTCCGAGGGCCGCTCGGCCGCGCCGCGGGCACCCAGCGGGCACCGCAGTACGAGCAGAACCGCGCCGCCTCCGGGTTGTTGCTCCCGCACCGGCCGCACACCGCCATGCCTGTGGCCTCCTGTCGCGAATCACCGGCCTGGGCGGACCCCGCCGGACCGCCGGGGAACCCTCCACCGGAGGTTGAGGCTACCGCCTCCGGCGTTATCCGGGCCCCACCGGCGCCACCCGCGTGTCGGGTGTCCTCGCGGTACAGGGGACGCTCTGCGGCGGGCGCGAACGACTCGCCCTCGCCGGGGCCGCGCATCTCGGGCACAGCCGAGCCGTAGCCCTCCTCGTCCGCCCTGCGGTGCCGGGCCGTCGGCGCCTCAACGGCAGCCTGACGGGACTTCCGGCCGAACAGCTTCGAGAAGAGACTCACGGACGATTCCCCTTGCGTGACACGAACCCGCCCCAGGGGCAGGGTGAAGCCATCATGGACGTTTGACGAGAAGACTTGTCGACTGGGCCGTCGCCGACCCGGGTGGCCGTCATGGCTGCGCCGAGTGAGCGTAGTCAGGATCAGCACGTTGGATCAAGGCGGACGCCTGGACCGCCCACGGCCGGCAACCCCTCGGAGCAGCAGCCGCGGACGCTTCGCCCGCTCCCCCACGTACCTGGTCGATCCGGACCGCCTCCGCCCCGTCGTCCGCGGCGGTTCCGCCAGCGTGCTGCGCAGCATATCCGTCCGAACCGCCGCCCCGGGCACGCCGACGCCCGCCATGACCCTCCCGGGCACCAGGGCGCGGGGAGCTCCGGCGGCCTCGGCAGTGACTGCGCGCATCTCTTCCCCACCCCTTCCCACCTGCGCGGATCATCCTGCCACCGGTCGTACCCAGGCTGACAGCCGGGTGCACCTCCGGGGGCCCACGCATTCTCCGAACACCCCCGGAAGAGGTGATGACGCCCTGCCGCCGGAAGGGCGGCAGGGCGTCACGGTCGGGCAGGTGCCGGGGTCGGTCGGGCGGGCGGGTGCCTTGGTCAGTGCTCGGCGGTCGCCTGCACCACCTGTCCCCACTCGTCCAGCAGCGCCTCGGTCGAGGCGTCGTCGGGGCCCTCCGCCCACAGGTGGGTGACGGCCTCGGCCGGGTCGGGCACCACCATGGTCCAGCGCCCGTCCGACTCCACCACCCGCACACCGTCGGTCGTGTCGACATGGCGATCGCCAGCGGCCTCCACCACCGAACGCATGACCAGGCCCTTTGCCGACCAGGGCGTCGCCAGGTCCCGCCGCAGCACATGCGCGCGCGGGATCCGCGCGTCGATCTGGCTGAGCGTCAGCTGGGTCCGGGCCACCAGCCCGACCAGCCGGACAAAGGCCGCCGCGCCGTCGAAGACCCCGCTGAACTCGGGAACCACGAAACGTCCGCGTCCGTCTCCACCGAAGATGGTGCCTTCGGCGGAGGAGGCCCGGGTCAGGTCGTCCGGGGAGGTCGTGGTCCAGGTCACCTGGGTGCCGTGGTACGCCGCCACCTGCTCGGCGATCCGGGTCGTGGTGACCGGCAGGGCCACCCGTCCGCTGCGGCCCTCGGCCGCGACCAGGTCCAGGAAGACCAGCAGCGCCCGGTCGTCCTCGATGATGTGGCCGCGCTCGTCGACCAGCGACACCCGCTCGCCCACCGGGTCGAAACGCACCCGAAGGCCGCCTTGGAGGAGGCGACCAGGGAGCCCAGCCGGATCAGTCCGGCCCGGCGCTCCTCGGCGGTCTCGGTCGGCCTGGCCTCGTCCATGCCCTGGTTCACGGTGTGCGACTCGACGCCGAGCCGCCCGAGGATGCTCGGCAGCAGCAGGCCCGCGCTGCCGTGGGCGGCGTCGATGACCACCTTGAGCTGCGCCTCGGCGACCCCGCTGGTGTCCACGGCGCGGTACAGGGTGCCCGCGTAGGAGTCGAAGACGCTGGACGGGAAGGTCAGGTCGCCGATCTCGCCCGGGAACGCCCGTCGGTACTCCTGCCGGGCGTAGACCCGGTCCAGCTTGCGCTGACCGGCCTGGGAGAGGTCGGCCCCGCGCTCGTCGAAGAAGAGGATGTCGAGGGAGTCGGGAATGCCGGGGGTGGTCCGCAGCATGATCCCGCCGGCGCTGCCGCCTCGGGCGGTCTGCTGCCGGGCCACCGGCATCGGCACGTTCTCCAGGTCGCGGACGTCGATCGCGCTGGCCTGCAGAGCCGAGATCATGGCCCGCTTGAGCGCACGGGCACCACGCGAGTGGTCACGGGCGATGGTGACCCGTGGCGCCCTTCTTCAGCGTCGTGGCGTACGCCCCGGCGAGCCGCACCGCGAGCTCCGGGGTGATCTCGACGTTGATCACGCCGGAGACGCCGCGCACCCGAACAGGTGCTCCTGGCCCCGGGACTCCCAGATCACCGAGGTGTTGATGTAGGCGCCGGCCTCGATGGTCTTGAAGGGGTAGACGCGGACATTGCCCGCGATGATCGACTCCTCCTCCACCAGGCACTCGTCGCCGATCACCGCGCCGTCCTCGATCCGGGCGGCGCGCATCACGTCGGTGTTCTTGCCGATGACACAGCCGCGCAGGTTGCACTGCGGCCCGACATAGACATTGCTGTGCACGATCGCCCGGTGCAGGAACGCACCACGCTTGACGACCACGTTGCTGCCGAGCACGGTGTGCTCGCGCAGTTCCACCCCGGCCTCGACCTTGGCGTAGTCGCCGATGTAGAGCGGCCCGCGCAGCACCGCCTCGGGGTCGACCTCGGCGCCCTCGGCCACCCAGACACCGGGCGAGATCTCGAAGCCGTCGATGTCGACGTCGACCTTGCCCTCCAGGACGTCCGCCTGGGCCTTCACATAGCTCTCGTGGGTGCCGACGTCCTCCCAGTAGCCCTCGGCGACATAGCCGTAGATCGGCTTGCCCTCCTTGAGCAGCTGCGGGAAGACGTCGCCCGACCAGTCGACGTTGGCGTCGGCGGCGACATAGTCGAAGACCTCGGGCTCCATCACATAGATGCCGGTGTTGACGGTGTCCGAGAAGACCTGGCCCCAGGTCGGCTTCTCCAGGAACCGCTCCACCCGGCCCTCGTCGTCCAGGATGGTGATCCCGAACTCCAGCGGATTGGGCACCCGGGTCAGGCACACCGTGACCAGCGCGCCCTTCGAGCGGTGGAACTCCATCAGCTCGGTGAGATCGAAGTCGGTGAGCGCGTCACCCGAGATCACCAGGAACGAGTCGTCCTTGAGTGCGTCCTCGGCGTTCTTGACGCTGCCGGCGGTGCCGAGTGGGGTCTCCTCGTTCGCATAGGTCAGGTTCATCCCCAGTTCCTCGCCGTCGCCGAAGTAGTTCCGGACGAGCGAGGCCAGGAATTGCACGGTCACCACGGTGTCGATCAGTCCGTGCCGCTTCAGCAGCCGGAGCACATGCTCCATGATCGGTCTGTTGACGACCGGCAGCAGGGGCTTGGGCATACTCGACGTCATGGGGCGAAGGCGTGTGCCTTCACCACCTGCCATCACAACGGCCTTCATGTCGGGTGAACCCTCCTTGAGGCGGTAACGAGAATCTCTCAGTCAGCCACGGCGCCCGCTCGAACGAGCTGGCGGGTCTGTACCGCGTACAGGATCCCTGCCCACCAGTAGAGCGCCGTACCCCACCATACGAACGCCCATCCGATGATTGATGCCACACTTCCGAGCCATCCATGCTCAGTAGTGAGCAGAAGCAGCGGAAAGGCGTACATGAGATTGAACGTAGCCGCCTTCCCCAGGAAGTTCACCTGGGGAGGGCCGTAGCCGTGACTGCGGAGGATCGGCAGCAGAGCGGCGATGAAGAGCTCCCGCCCCAGCAGCACCGCGGTCAGCCACCAGGGCATGATCCCGCGCCAGGTCAGGCCGACAATGGTGGACAGCACAAACAGGCGGTCCGCCAGCGGGTCCAGCAATTGACCCAATCGGCTGATCTGGCCCCAGCGCCGCGCCAGCTTCCCGTCCAGATAGTCGCTCACCCCGCTCGCCATCAGGATCACGATGGCCCAGCCGTCGTTCTTGGGCCCGTGGAACACCGGCCACAGCACCAACCACAGGAACACGGGCACGCCGACAAGGCGAGCCATGCTCAACACGTTGGGGATGGTGAGCACACGGTCCGTCTGGACCCGTGTCTCCTGAACCTCCACCCGAGGGCCTCCTGAGTACGACAAGCGGTGTACAGCGACCTTACCGTCCCTGGTCAGGGAGGTCAGTCGCGGAGCGGCTGGTCGGTGAACTCCTTGTACAGGTAGACCGCCGCATGCCCACCGGGGAGACCGGGCATCCGGCCGACCTCCGTGTAGCCGTGCTGCTGGTAGAAACCGGGGGCCTGGAAAGTGAAGGAGGAGACCTCCGCGCGGTCGCAGCCCCGGCGCACCCCTCGGCCTCGGCCGCCAGCAGCAGCCGGCTGCCCCAGCCGTCCTTGCGGCTGTCCTCACGTATCCAGAGCAGATCGATCCGGAGGAGTTCGCCCCAGGTCCGCGCGCTGAGCCCGCCGATCAGCTCGCCGTCGGCGTCCGTCGCGCGGACCGAGAGCGCGCCGCGTGCGGCATGGCCGACCTGCTCGTTGTTGAAGGCGGTCAGCTCCTCACCAAGGCGCCGGATGAGGTCTCCGTCTTCGTCCCCGACATTCAGCCCGGGGTGCGGTTGGGGGTGCGGTTGAGAAGTCATGAACCGCAGTATGCGCACGGCCGGGCACCGTGCCGCCAGTGGTTTTGCCACCCCGGCCAGACTTGGTCCGGCTGAACTGGTCCACAAATGCGTGTAGGCCCCCTGACACAAGGTCAGGGGGCCTACAGCTAAAGGTTGTTCGGCGGCGTCCTACTCTCCCACAAGGTCCCCCTTGCAGTACCATCGGCGCTATGAGGCTTAGCTTCCGGGTTCGGAATGTAACCGGGCGTTTCCCTCACGCTATGACCACCGAAACACTATGAAGATATCAACACACACACTGCCGGAAGCAGGGGGTCGTTTCTTCAGAACAACACAGTGGACGCGTAGCAACTATGGACAAGCCCTCGGCCTATTAGTACCGGTCAGCTCCACCCCTCACAGGGCTTCCACATCCGGCCTATCAACCCAGTCGTCTACTGGGAGCCTTACTCACTCAAGGTGATGGGAGCCCTCATCTCGAAGCAGGCTTCCCGCTTAGATGCTTTCAGCGGTTATCCCTCCCGAACGTAGCCAACCAGCCATGCCCTTGGCAGGACAACTGGCACACCAGAGGTTCGTCCGTCCCGGTCCTCTCGTACTAGGGACAGCCCTTCTCAAGACTCCTACGCGCGCAGCGGATAGGGACCGAACTGTCTCACGACGTTCTAAACCCAGCTCGCGTACCGCTTTAATGGGCGAACAGCCCAACCCTTGGGACCTACTCCAGCCCCAGGATGCGACGAGCCGACATCGAGGTGCCAAACCATCCCGTCGATATGGACTCTTGGGGAAGATCAGCCTGTTATCCCCGGGGTACCTTTTATCCGTTGAGCGACGGCGCTTCCACAAGCCACCGCCGGATCACTAGTCCCTGCTTTCGCACCTGCTCGACCCGTCGGTCTCACAGTCAAGCTCCCTTGTGCACTTACACTCAACACCTGATTGCCAACCAGGCTGAGGGAACCTTTGGGCGCCTCCGTTACATTTTAGGAGGCAACCGCCCCAGTTAAACTACCCACCAGACACTGTCCCTGATCCGGATCACGGACCCAGGTTAGACATCCAGCACGACCAGAGTGGTATTTCAACGACGACTCCACAACCACTGGCGTGGCCGCTTCAAAGTCTCCCACCTATCCTACACAAGCCGAACCGAACACCAATATCAAGCTATAGTAAAGGTCCCGGGGTCTTTCCGTCCTGCTGCGCGAAACGAGCATCTTTACTCGTAATGCAATTTCACCGGGCCTATGGTTGAGACAGTCGAGAAGTCGTTACGCCATTCGTGCAGGTCGGAACTTACCCGACAAGGAATTTCGCTACCTTAGGATGGTTATAGTTACCACCGCCGTTTACTGGCGCTTAAGTTCTCAGCTTCGCCACACCGAAGTGCAGCTAACCGGTCCCCTTAACGTTCCAGCACCGGGCAGGCGTCAGTCCGTATACATCGCCTTACGGCTTCGCACGGACCTGTGTTTTTAGTAAACAGTCGCTTCTCGCTGGTCTCTGCGGCCGGCCACAGCTCAAGGAGCAAGTCCCATCACCACAACCGGCCCCCCTTCTCCCGAAGTTACGGGGGCATTTTGCCGAGTTCCTTAACCATAGTTCACCCGAACGCCTCGGTATTCTCTACCTGACCACCTGAGTCGGTTTGGGGTACGGGCCGCCATGAAACTCGCTAGAGGCTTTTCTCGACAGCATAGGATCATCCACTTCACCACAATCGGCTCGGCATCAGGTCTCAGACTATATGTGAGGCGGATTTGCCTACCCCACGTCCTACACCCTTACCCCGGGACTACCACCGCCCGGGCTGGACTACCTTCCTGCGTCACCCCATCGCTCACCTACTACCAACTTGGGTCACCGGCTCCACCACTCCTCTTCACCCGAAGGATCCGAGACGGCTTCACGGGCTTAGCATTACTGGGTTCGACGTTGGCGCTTCAAAGCGGGTACGGGAATATCAACCCGTTGTCCATCGACTACGCCTGTCGGCCTCGCCTTAGGTCCCGACTTACCCTGGGCAGATCAGCTTGACCCAGGAACCCTTGGTCAATCGGCGCAAGAGTTTCCCACTCTTGTATCGCTACTCATGCCTGCATTCTCACTCGTATACCGTCCACGACTGGCTTCCGCCGCCGCTTCACCCGGCACACGACGCTCCCCTACCCATCACAGCCCCCGTTAGGAGTTAATGCTGCAATGACACGGCTTCGGCGGTGTACTTGAGCCCCGCTACATTGTCGGCGCGGAATCACTTGACCAGTGAGCTATTACGCACTCTTTAAAGGGTGGCTGCTTCTAAGCCAACCTCCTGGTTGTCTCTGCGACTCCACATCCTTTCCCACTTAGCACACGCTTAGGGGCCTTAGCCGGTGTTCTGGGCTGTTTCCCTCTCGACCATGGAGCTTATCCCCCACAGTCTCACTGCCGCGCTCTCACTTACCGGCATTCGGAGTTTGGCTAAGGTCAGTAACCCGGTGGGGCCCATCGCCTATCCAGTGCTCTACCTCCGGCAAGAAACACGCGACGCTGCACCTAAATGCATTTCGGGGAGAACCAGCTATCACGGAGTTTGATTGGCCTTTCACCCCTAACCACAGGTCATCCCCCAGGTTTTCAACCCTGGTGGGTTCGGTCCTCCACACGGTCTTACCCGCGCTTCAACCTGCCCATGGCTAGATCACTCCGCTTCGGGTCTTGGGCGCGCTACTCAACCGCCCTATTCGGACTCGCTTTCGCTACGGCTACCCCACACGGGTTAACCTCGCAACACACCGCAAACTCGCAGGCTCATTCTTCAAAAGGCACGCAGTCACGACCAGCCAAAGACTGGCGACGCTCCCACGGCTTGTAGGCACACGGTTTCAGGTACTATTTCACTCCGCTCCCGCGGTACTTTTCACCATTCCCTCACGGTACTATCCGCTATCGGTCACTAGGGAATATTTAGGCTTAGCGGGTGGTCCCGCCAGATTCACACGGAATTTCTCGGGCTCCGTGCTACTTGGGAAAAACTCAAGAGAGCCGTACAGATTTCGTCTACGGGGGTCTTACCCTCTACGCCGGACCTTTCGCATGTCCTTCGACTACCCATACGGTTTCTGACTCTCCGACCAACCGGCAGATTGATCAAGAATTCTCCCACGACCCCGAAGTGGCAACCCCTGCCGGGTCTCACACCACAACGGTTTAGCCTCATCCGATTTCGCTCGCCACTACTCTCGGAATCACGGTTGTTTTCTCTTCCTGCGGGTACTGAGATGTTTCACTTCCCCGCGTTCCCTCCACACTGCCTATGTGTTCAGCAGCGGGTGACAGCCCATGACGACTGCCGGGTTTCCCCATTCGGACACCCCCGGATCAAAGCTCGGTTGACAGCTCCCCGGGGCCTATCGCGGCCTCCCACGTCCTTCATCGGTTCCTAGTGCCAAGGCATCCACCGTGCGCCCTTAAAAACTTGGCCACAGATGCTCGCGTCCACTGTGCAGTTCTCAAGCAACGACCAGCCACCCATCACCCCCACAAGCACACGCTCGCGAAGTTCACTGGGGCCGGCGTACCGAAGACCCAGCCATACGGCCGAACCCTCAGGACCCAACAACGTGCCCGACCCGACCCACCCAGCCGTGCGTTCCACGCGCCGAAGCGCAGTACTGACCCAACCAGACGAACCGTGCCGAATAGTCAACGTTCCACCCATGAGCAACCAGCACCGGACATGCGCCGATGTTCTGGCCTCTGGCCACCGAAGCGGCAAGAAGTGCTCCTTAGAAAGGAGGTGATCCAGCCGCACCTTCCGGTACGGCTACCTTGTTACGACTTCGTCCCAATCGCTGGTCCCACCTTCGACAGCTCCTTCCCTTACGGGTTAGGCCACCGGCTTCGGGTGTTACCGACTTTCGTGACGTGACGGGCGGTGTGTACAAGGCCCGGGAACGTATTCACCGCAGCAATGCTGATCTGCGATTACTAGCAACTCCGACTTCATGGGGTCGAGTTGCAGACCCCAATCCGAACTGAGACCGGCTTTTTGAGATTCGCTCCACCTCGCGGTATCGCAGCTCATTGTACCGGCCATTGTAGCACGTGTGCAGCCCAAGACATAAGGGGCATGATGATTTGACGTCGTCCCCACCTTCCTCCGAGTTGACCCCGGCAGTCTCCTGTGAGTCCCCGGCATAACCCGCTGGCAACACAGAACGAGGGTTGCGCTCGTTGCGGGACTTAACCCAACATCTCACGACACGAGCTGACGACAACCATGCACCACCTGTATACCGACCACAAGGGGGCGACCATCTCTGGCCGTTTCCGGTATATGTCAAGCCTTGGTAAGGTTCTTCGCGTTGCGTCGAATTAAGCCACATGCTCCGCTGCTTGTGCGGGCCCCCGTCAATTCCTTTGAGTTTTAGCCTTGCGGCCGTACTCCCCAGGCGGGGAACTTAATGCGTTAGCTGCGGCGCGGACCACGTGGAATGTGACCCACACCTAGTTCCCAACGTTTACGGCGTGGACTACCAGGGTATCTAATCCTGTTCGCTCCCCACGCTTTCGCTCCTCAGCGTCAGTAATGGCCCAGAGATCCGCCTTCGCCACCGGTGTTCCTCCTGATATCTGCGCATTTCACCGCTACACCAGGAATTCCGATCTCCCCTACCACACTCTAGCCTGCCCGTATCGAATGCAGACCCGGAGTTAAGCCCCGGGCTTTCACATCCGACGTGACAAGCCGCCTACGAGCTCTTTACGCCCAATAATTCCGGACAACGCTCGCACCCTACGTATTACCGCGGCTGCTGGCACGTAGTTAGCCGGTGCTTCTTCTGCAGGTACCGTCACTTGCGCTTCTTCCCTGCTGAAAGAGGTTTACAACCCGAAGGCCGTCATCCCTCACGCGGCGTCGCTGCATCAGGCTTTCGCCCATTGTGCAATATTCCCCACTGCTGCCTCCCGTAGGAGTCTGGGCCGTGTCTCAGTCCCAGTGTGGCCGGTCGCCCTCTCAGGCCGGCTACCCGTCGTCGCCTTGGTAGGCCATTACCCCACCAACAAGCTGATAGGCCGCGGGCTCATCCCAGATCGCCGGAGCTTTCCACGCACACCCCATGCGGAGATGCGTCGTATCCGGTATTAGCACCGGTTTCCCGGTGTTGTCCCAGAATCTGGGGCAGATTGCCCACGTGTTACTCACCCGTTCGCCACTGATCCACCCCGAAGGGCTTCACCGTTCGACTTGCATGTGTTAAGCACGCCGCCAGCGTTCGTCCTGAGCCAGGATCAAACTCTCCGTGAATGATTACCCGTAATCGGGTCACCACTCGCGTTGAGCGGCACAGCAACCAGCGGAATAGCTGGCCCCGTGCACTGCGTCCTCGCTAGTGTTTTGTGCATCAAAGGAACCTCGTCCGACAAACGGACGGGGTATCAACATATCTGGCGTTGACTTTTGGCACGCTGTTGAGTTCTCAAGGAACGGACGCTTCCTTCAAGACCCTTTCACCGGTCTCTCCGGGCGCTTCGTTCTTCGTTTTCTAGCTTAGCAGACCGTTTCCGGCCTGCCGTCCGCCGTTCCCGCGCCGTTTCCGGCCCGTTCCGACGAGTGAAACTCTAGCGGAAGCACACCACCGATGCGAAATCCATCGGTTTAACGCTCACCACCGCAATTCCCGAAAAAGGCACACCAAAGAAAGCTGTGTGCTGGATTCTGGGGATTGGTCGCCACCGCCGTTCGCAGGGCAACTCAGGAGACGTTACGCATCCGCGGCAGCAGTGTCAAACCAGGATCTGGCCCAGGAACGCGTCGAGGTTGGTCCTGGTCCGGGCGATCTGTTCGTCCAGGGTCAGTGTCTCGGTGAGCCGCTGGGCCAGCTGGGTCCGCCTGAGGCCCCGGACGTAGAGCGAGCAGGCGAGATCGGCACACATGTACGCGCCGTATGTGTTGCCCTCGCGGCCACTGGGACCAGCCTTACGGGCGACCAGCAGGGTCACCCCGCTGCCGCTGTGGGAGGTGACGCAGAGGGAGCACACATTGCTGCGGACCAGGCTCTTCCGCACTCCCGTCGGGGCGCGGAGGGTCACGCCGACGAGCCCGCCGTCGTACTCCGCGACCAGGTAACCGCGGTCGGGGGCGCCCGGGTCGCGCCAGCCCAGGAAGTCCAGGTCCGGCCAGGGCTGCTCGGCCAGGGCGCGCGGCACCGCGAGCCGGGTCGCCTCGCCCTTGGTGCAGTTCACAAAGGAGGCCCGGATGGCGGCCTCGTCCAACGGATTCATGGTCTGGACGCTAACAACCCCGGGCCGGCGGTGTCCTCAGGTTTTCGTCCGGGCGGGCGGCAGGCGCCGCCGCCCGGACGACAGGGTGCTGGTCGGACCCGCTCAGCGGCCCGCGAGGGCGTCGAGCTGCGGGCGGTCGAGACCGGTCGCCTTCTCCACCTCGGAGATGTCGACCGCGCCGCAGTCCAGCCCGCGCAGCAGATAGCTGCTCAGCGCCTTGGCGGTGGCCGGTTCGTCCATCACATCGCCGCCGACCCGGCCGACATAGGCGCGCAACCGCGCGGCGGCCTGGTCCAGGCCCTCGCGGTAGAAGGAGTAGACGGCCGCGTAGCGGGTGGGCAGGTGGCCCGGGTGCATGTCCCAGCCCTGGTAGTAGGCGCGCTCCAGGGACCGGCGGACCAGCCGGTGGTGCAGCCGCCAGGCGTCGTGGACCTGGCCGGCCGGGCCGGTCGGGATGACATTGGTGGAGCCGTCGGAGAGCCGGACCCCGGTACCGGCAGCCGCCACCTGCATGACCGCCTTGGCGTGGTCGGCGACCGGGTGCTCCATGCTCTGGTAGGCCGCGCCGACACCGCAGGAGGCGCTGTAGTCGAAGGTGCCGTAGTGCAGGGCGGTGGCCCGGCCCTCGGCTGCCTCGATCATCCGGGAGACGGTGGCCCGGCCGTCGGGGCCGAGGATGGCCTGGGTGGTCTCGATCTGGATCTCGAAGCCGATCCGCCCGGCCGGGAGCCCGGCGGAGCGCTCGAAGTCCGCGAGCAGCCAGACCAGCGCGGTGACCTGCTGCGGGTAGGTGACCTTGGGCAGGGTCAGCACCAGTCCGGCGGGCAGCTGCCCGCTGCCCGAGCTCAGCAGTTCGGTGAGGAAGAGGTCCAGGGTGCGGATGCCGCGGGTGCGGACGGCGGCCTCCATGCACTTCATCCGGATACCTATGTACGGCGGCGCCGTGCCGTCCGCGACCGCGGCGGCGACCAGCCGGGCGGCGTGGCGGGCGGCGGCGTCCTCCTCCGCGTCGGGGCGGACCCCGTAGCCGTCCTCGAAGTCGATCCGCAGGTCCTCGACCGGCTCCCGGACGAGCTTGGCCCGGACCCGGTCGTAGACCTCGGCGGCGAGTGCGTCCGCCGGGCGGCCGAGGACGGCCGCCAGTGCGGCGGCGTCCGGCGCGTGGGCGTCCAGCAGGGCGCCGGCCTGTCGGCCCCAGTCGGCCACCAGGCCGCCGACGGTGGTGTCGGCGAGGGCGTCGGCGGGGACATAGACGGTGTGCACGGGCTGGCGGGAGCCGGGCTCCCCGGGGTAGCGGCGCAGCAGTTCGCCGTCGACCTCGGCGAGGGCGGTGTCCACCTCGTCCCGTACGGCCTGTGAGAGCGTGGTGCCGAAGAGCGTGGTGCCGAAGAGCGTGGTGCCGAAGAGCGTGGTGCCGGAGTCCGTGCTGCCCGAGTCGTCCTGGCGCGCCATCACGAGCCCCTTCCTAGACTTCAACAGTTTGTTGATGTGAAGGTATCTGCACGCCCCGATCACGTCAACGGTCCCCTGTACCGTCGCGGCGATCCGGGAACACCATGATCGAAAACCCTTTGACTCCGGACGCCCGGGCGGGTCAGAGTCCGCGCCATGCCGCCCGAGACGCCACCGCCCGCTCCCCACTCCCTCACCAGCGGATCGGCGGCGACCCCGGCGCTCGCGCCGCTGCGGCACCCGGCGTTCCGGATGCTGCTGGCGGGGCGGGGCATCAACACGATCGGGAACGGCGTGGCGCCGATGGCCCTGGCCTTCGCGGTGCTCGACCTGACCCACTCGATCGGCGACCTGGGGCTGGTGGTCGGCTCGCGCTCACTCTGCAATGTGCTGTTCCTGCTGTTCGGCGGGGTGCTCGCGGACCGGCTGCCGCGGCACCTGGTGCTGGTCGGCTCCGGGCTGCTGAGCGCGGCCACCCAGGCCGCCGTGGCCGCGCTGGTGCTGACGCACGACGCGACCGTGCCGCTGCTGATGGCGCTCTCCGCCGCGAACGGGCTGTTCTCGGCGCTGGCGCAGCCGGCCTCCGCCGCGCTGGCGCCGCAGACCGTGCCCGCGGAGCTGCGCCGGTCGGCCAACGCGCTGAACCGGATGACGGCCAACTCGGCGCAGATCCTCGGGGCCTCCCTGGGCGGATGCTGGTGGCGCTGGTGGGCCGGGCTGGGGCTGGTGGTGGACGCCGCGAGCTTCGCGCTCTCCTCGCTGTGCTTCCTGCTGGTGCGGATCCCCGCAGGCACAAGCGCAGGCGCAGGCGCCGCTGCCGGGGCTCCGGCGGAGAGGCCCGGACTGATCGCCGAGTTGCGGGAGGGGTGGGACGAGTTCGTCTCCCGCACCTGGGTCTGGGTGGTGGTCGTGGCCTTCGGCTTCCTCAACGCGGCCTACAGCGGCTCGTCCCAGGTGCTGGGGCCGAGCATCGCGGCCCGCAGCTTCGGCAGCGGCGGCTGGGGCCTCGTACTGGCCTGCCAGACCGCCGGGATGGTGGCCGGTGGTGTCCTGGCGCTGCGGATCAGGCCCCGGCACCTGCTGCGGGTCGGGGTGGCCTGCATCGGGGCCGAGGCGCTGATGCCGCTGGGCCTGGCCCTGGGGGCGCCGGTGTCCGCGCTGGCGGCGACCGGCTTCCTCTGCGGCATCTGCGTGGAACAGTTCGGCGTGGCCTGGGAGACCTCGCTCCAGCAGGAGATCCCCGCGGACCGGCTGGCCCGGGTCTACTCGTACGACATGGTCGGCTCCTTTGTCGCCATCCCGCTGGCCCAGGTCGCGACCGGGCCGCTGGCCGAGGTGCTCGGCACCCGGGCGTCGCTGCTGGGCGCGGCCGCGGTGGTCGCGCTCTGCACGGTCTGCATGCTCGCCGTGCCCGATGTGCGCGGGCTGCGGGTCCGCGGCGGCCCGGTGGAGGACCAGGCCGCCGCCCGGTGACGGCCCCGGCCTGACACCGCCTGCCGAAGCGCCGCCCACTGAAGGGGCCCTCCACCGAAAGGCCGTCCGCCGAGAGGGTGACGGCGGGGAGGGTGACGGCCGAGCGAGAGGGTGACGACCGAGGGGTGACGGCCGGCCTTCAGTCCAGGCTCCGCCCGTGTTCGGCGGCGATGCGGCGGAGCAGCGCGGGCAGCGCCGTGCCGATGGGCTCCCGGACGGTCTCGGTGGCCTGCTCGTCGTAGGGGTGGGTTCGGCGTTGACGATGGTCACCGCGGCGCCGCCGGCCAGGGCGAGGTCGACCAGCCCGGCGGCCGGGTGGACCGTCAGCGAGGTACCGACGGCGATCAGCAGGTCGCAGCCGATGGCGATGCTCCGGGCCTGGTCCAGGACCACGGGGTCGAGCTGCTCGCCGAACATGACGGTGCCGGGTTTGAGGATGCCGCCGCAGGCGGGGCAGGCCGGGTCCGGCTCCCCGGCGCGGACCCGGTCCAGCACGGCGGCCATGTCGCTGCGGGCGCGGCAGCCCAGGCACTGGACCCGCCGGGCGGTGCCGTGCAGCTCCAGCACCTTGCGGGCGCTGACGCCGCCGAGCTGGTGCAGCCCGTCGACGTTCTGGGTGAGGATCCGCAGCGGGATGCCGGTGCGTTCGAACGCGGCCAGGGCACGGTGGGCGGCGTTGGGCCGGGCGTCCAGCACCCCGACGTCGATCCGCATCTGCCAGGCCTTGCGGCGCACGGCGGTGTCGGCTCGGTAGGGCGCGAGGGTGACCAGCTTCTCGGCGTCCGGGTCGCGCCGCCACAGGCCGTTGGGGCCGCGGTAGTCGGGGATGCCGGAGTCGGTGGACAGGCCGGCTCCGCTGAGGACGGCGACCAGGGGAAGCGTCGGTGACATGGGGGAACGGTAGGGCCGGGGCGGTGCGGCGGCGAGCGGGTTTCCGCGGCCGGGGTGTCCGGCCGGATCCGCCGCCGAACACATGAAAGATTCTTCATGTATTCGGGTACAGTGGGCTGAGTCCAGGTTTCCGTGCGGCTCGGCCGCGCGACCACGATCGAGGAGGTTCCCGGTGAGCCAGGTCCACCAGCATCCGCACGACGGGACCGACCACAGCCGGTCCGGCCACGGCGACCACGGGCACACCGAGCACAAGCACGACGACGGACACGGGCAGGACACACACGGGCACGACGGCCACGGCCACGGCCACGGCGGCCACAGCCACGGGGTGTCGGCCGACGCGGACCGCCGCTATCTGGTCGCCGCGCTCATGCTGATCTGCGGGTACATGGTCGGCGAGGTGATCCTCGGCATCCTGGCCCACTCGCTGGCGCTGATCTCCGACGCCGGGCACATGCTCACCGACGCCGCCTCACTGGTGCTCGCGCTGATCGCGATGCGGCTGGCGGCCCGGCCCGCGCAGGGCTCGCTGACCTTCGGGCTGAAGCGCGCCGAGATCCTGTCCGCCCAGGCCAACGGGATCACCCTGCTCGCCCTGGGCACGGTGTTCACCTATGAGGCGATCCGCCGGCTGCTCGCCCCGCCGTCGGTGGAGGGCGGCGTGGTGCTGGCCACGGCGCTGGTCGGGATCGTGGTGAATGTGCTCGCGGCCTGGCTGATCTCCCGGGCGAACCGCAGCAGCCTGAATGTCGAGGGGGCCTACCAGCACATCCTCAATGACGCCTGGGCGTTCATCGCCACCGCCCTGGCCGGGCTGGTGGTGCTGCTGACCGGCTTCGCCCGGGCCGACGCGATCGCCACCCTGGTCGTCGCGGTGCTGATGTTCCACGCTGGGTACGGCCTGGTCCGGGAGTCCGGCCGGATCTTCCTGGAGGCCGCTCCGGCGGGCCTGGACCCCGACGCCATCGGTGCGCAACTGGCGGCCGAGCCGGGTGTGGTGGAGGTGCACGACCTGCATGTCTGGACGATCACCTCGGGCTACCCGGCGCTGTCCGCGCATGTGCTGGTGCGCGACGACCTGGACTGCCACGCGGTGCGGCTGCGGCTGGAGACGGCACTGAGGTCGGACCACCGGATCGAGCACACTACGCTCCAGGTGGACCATGCGACCCCGGAGCTGCTGCAACTCGGCTTGGAGGCGGACCCGCACTGCGTGGATCCGCACGGCAGCCCGCACCGGGCGCAGCGCGGGTAGCTCTGGCGCGCACCGCCTTCTCACAGATTTGGTCCCTGTACGGTCCGCCAACCCTCGCGTTACCAATCTGTAATAATCTTATATCGGTCATATGTGGACATACTGGAAGATCGGGTCTCCCCAAGCCCGGCACACTTGCAGGACGCTTAGGCGCCCACCAACTAACGTGACCGGCGCAGGATGCAAGCTTTCCAGGCTGGCCGGAGCTACTGAGGACCGATGACACAGAAGAAGCCTTCGAGCACCGATCGGCGCCGAATAGCCCAGGAGAAGATCGCCGCCCAGCGGAAGATCGAGGCCCGCCGCCAGCGGAACGTGACCATCGCCTGGGTCGTGGGTGGCGTCATCCTCATCGCCGGCGCCGGCACCGCCGCCTGGAGCGCCATCAGCACCACGAACAAGCAGCACGCGTCGGCCGCGGCCAGCGCGCAGGCCACCGACCCCTCCATCGACAAGAACACCTCGCTGCTCGCCAGCACCGCGCACCAGTCCGACGGCGCCACCGTCGACGGCGTGGTCGGCAGCAACGAGATGGAGAACCTGGCCTACCACATCCACGCCCACCTAACGATCTACGTCAACGGCGTGCAGAAGACCATCCCGTACGGCATCGGGATCATCCCGCCGTACAGCCTGGACACCTCCAGCGGCAGCCCCTTCGTCAGCGGCGGTAGCGCGTACTACTACCTGCACACGCACGACGAGACCGGCATCATCCACATCGAGTCGCCCAACAGCCACGTCTACACCCTGGGCAACTTCTTCGACGTGTGGAAGGAGCCGCTGAGCAGCACCCAGGTCGGCCCGGCCAAGGGCACGGTCACGGTGTACGTCGACGGCAAGGTCTACACCGGCGACCCGGACAGCATCACCCTGACCAAGTACAAGAACATCCAGCTGGACGTCGGCACCAATGTGCCGTTCAAGAACTTCAGCTGGCCCTCGGGCTACTAGGGCCGTTCTGACTGACGGGCGGGGACACACATGACCGACGATCAGGACCGTGCCGGAGAGCTCGGCGCCGGGCCGCGGGCAGCTGAGCCGCAAAGGGCTGAGCAGCTCACGGCTGAGCAGCCCACGGCCGAGCAGCTCACGGCCGACGCCGAGCTGGAGGCACTGGAACGCGAGGCCGCGGAGCTGGAACAGCGCTCGGCCCGGCGTGGCGGGCTGCCCGGCGCGCGGCGGATGCTGCTGCTCCAGGCGCCGGTCCTGATCGCGGTCGCGGTGGTGCTGCTGCTGTGGAGCCGGGGCACCCCGGTCGCCACCGCGCCCGCCGCCACCACGGCGGCGGCCCCGGCGAAGGTCGGCATGGTCAACGCCTACCTGACCCCGCCCAGCGACGGCACGGTCCGGGCCTATGTGGTGATCAGGAACAACGGCGGCTCCCCGGACCGCCTGGTCGGCGCGTCCAGCCCCTGGGCCACCAGCATCTCGCTGGCCCAGGGCTCCTCCCCAGCCTCGCTGCCGTGGATCACCGTCCCCGCGCACGGCTCGGTGACGCTCAAGCCGGGCGGCTACAGCATCGTGCTCTCCGGGCTGACCCGGACCCCGAAGGCGGGCGACACCATCCAGCTGAACCTGAACTTCGCGAGCTCGGGCACGGTGTTCGTGTTCGCTCCGGAGGGCCCGTCCGGCAGCCTCACCGTCGAGGACGTGATGGACGCCATGAAGCACATGGACAAGCTCCCCCCGCAGTAGCGGGGCGCGACACAGTGAAGGGGACCGCACCCGGGGTGCGGTCCCCTTCGGCGTGTGCGGGGTCCGGAACGGGGGCGGGCGGGCATCGCCCCGAACTATACAGAGCCAAGCTCATTATTAGGTGGAATAAAAGTGAGCTACAGTCGGTTGCATTGAACCAGCTGCACCCATCTGTCGATCCACCTTCTGGAGCCGCCCATGAGACCCCAAGGACCCAACTGGACTCCCCCGACCCGCGTCAAGGGAGAGCCCGCACCGCCGGCGCAGCTGCGCCGGATCATGCGGTTGTTCCGCCCCTACCGGGGCAGGCTGGCCTCGGTAGGCCTGTTCGTCGGGCTGTCCTCGCTGGTGTCGGTGGTCTCCCCGTTCCTGCTGCGGGCGGTGCTGGACACCGCCATCCCCCAGGACCGGACCGGTCTGCTGGCGCTGCTGGCGCTGGGCATGATCGCGGTCGCGGTCGCCAACTCCGTCTTCAACGTGCTGCAGACCTACATCAGCACCAGCGTCGGCCAGCGGGTCATGCACGACCTGCGGACCGGTGTCTACGCGCACCTCCAGCGAATGCCGCTGGCCTTCTTCACCCGCACCCGCACCGGTGAGGTGCAGTCGCGGATCGCCAACGACATCGGCGGCATGCAGTCGACCGTCACCAGCACCGCCACCGCGCTGGTCTCCAACCTGACCACGGTCGTCGCCACGGTGGTGGCCATGGTCGCGCTGGACTGGAAGCTGACAGTGGTCTCGCTGCTGCTGCTCCCGGTGTTCGTCTGGATCAGCCGCCGGGTCGGCAACGAGCGCCGCAAGATCGCGACCGAGCGGCAGAAGCAGCTGGCCGCGATCTCCACCATCATGGAGTCGCTGTCGGTCAGCGGCATCCTGCTGGGCCGCACCATGGGCCGCTCGCGGGCGCTGACCGCGGACTTCCCGGGAGTCGGACGGGCTGGCCGACCTGGAGGTCCGCGCCGACATGGCCGGGCGCTGGCGGCAGTCCACCATTCAGATCATCATGTCCGCCATGCCCGCGGTGATCTACTGGGCGGCCGGGCTCGGGGCGCACCACGGCGGCACGGTGTCCATCGGCACCCTGGTCGCTTTCACCACGCTCCAGCAGAGCCTGTTCCGCCCGGCGGTGCAGCTGCTCCAGGTGGGGGTGTCAGTGCAGGTGTCGCTGGCGCTGTTCCAGCGGATCTTCGAGTACCTGGACCTGGTTCCCGACATCACCGAGCGCCCGGAGCCGCTCACCCCCGCCCGGGTGCGCGGCGAGGTGCGCTTCGAGGACGTCTCCTTCCGCTACGACCCGGAGCAGGCCAGGCCGACGCTGGACCGGATCGACCTGGTCGTCCCGGCCGGCAGCAGCCTGGCCGTCGTCGGCGAGACCGGATCCGGCAAGACCACGCTCAGCTATCTGGTCCCGCGGCTGTACGACGTGACCGGCGGCCGGGTCAGCGTCGACGGCATGGATGTGCGCGACCTGAGCTTCGAGGCCCTGGCCGACGCGGTGGGCGTGGTCTCCCAGGAGACCTACCTCTTCCATGCCTCGGTGGCCGAGAACCTGCGTTTCGCCAAGCCGGACGCGACCGACGAGGAGCTGCATGCCGCCGCCGCGCGGCGCAGATCCACGACCACATCGCCGGACTGCCCGAGGGCTACGACACGGTCGTGGGCGAACGCGGCTACCGCTTCTCCGGCGGCGAGAAGCAGCGGCTGGCGATCGCGCGGACCATTCTGCGCGACCCGCCGGTGCTGGTCCTGGACGAGGCCACCAGCGCCCTGGACACGCAGACCGAGCTCGCGGTGCAGACCGCCATCGACACCCTCTCCCGGGGGCGGACCACGCTGACGATCGCTCACCGGCTGTCCACCGTACGCAACGCGGACCAGATCGCCGTGCTGGACGCCGGCGAGGTGGTGGAACTGGGTACCCATGAGGAGCTGATGGCCCTGGACGGCCACTACGCGGCGCTGGTCTCCAGGGACGGGTCCATGGCGGACGTGTGATTGTCGCCCGCCGAGGGTGCGACCGGCGGCGCCGGGGGCAGGGATGTACAGGTGACGGACGGTCAGCCCCCGTCCGGTGAGCCGGTTCCGACCCGAAGGGCGCTAGCTGATGGCACCATCCCGTTCCACCTGGGCGCGTCGCGCCGCGGCGGGACTGCTCGGCACCACTACCCTGGCCGTGCTGCTGCCGCTGACCCTGGCCGGAGCTGCCACGCCTGCCTCCCCCACTCCCGGCCTGCCGTTCACCCGGCTGTTCCGCCCGCCGTCCGTCCCGCGGCCCGCACGGCCGCCCGGCCCGCCGTGCGCTCCACCGCCGGGCGGATGTGCGTCTCGGCGGCGTACCCCGCGCTCGCCGCCCGGATGGAAGCCGACATCGCCGCCGCGCTGCGCGGCCGCACCGACACCGTGGCGGTCGGCGTCCGGGACCGGCTCACCGGGGTGACCTGCGAGCTGCACGGCTCCCGGCACTTCGACTCGGCCAGCGCGGTCAAGGCGACGGTGATGGCGGCGGTGCTGCGCCGGGCCCAGGAGCAGCACCGCGACCTCACCGCCGACGAGGCCCGGGAGCTGCGGGCGATGATCACCTACTCGGACAACGACGCCACCACCGCGCTGTGGACGGATCTGGGGCGGGCCCGCTTCTCGGCGTTCCTGAGGCTGGCCGGGATGGCCTCCACCCTGCCCGGCTACGACACCTACTGGGGGCTGACGCAGATCACCGGGGCCGACGAGATGCGCCTGCTGGACGCGCTGACGGATCGCCAGGACGTGCTGACGGGGCGCTGGCGGGCGTACGCGCTGGAGCTGATGGCGGAGGTGATCGACGAACAGCGCTGGGGCACGCCGTACGGGACGCCGGCCGGGTGACCGCACACAACAAGAACGGCTGGCTGCCGCGCGCCGACCGCGGCTGGCGGGTGCACAGTCTCGGGGTGTTCACCGGCTCCGGGCGCGACTACCGGATGGCGGTGCTGACCGACGACAACCCGGACATGAACTACGGGGTGGACACCATCCAGCGGGTGGCCCTGGCGGTGCACCATGATCTGTACGGCGGCGACCTGGCGGCCCTGCGCCAGGCGCACGGCGGGGCCCGGAGTCACGGGAAGTGACTCCGGGCCCCGCTGTGGTGCGCGCTTCCCGGCTCAGCCGAGGTTGTCGAGCGCGATGTTGAGGTTGAGCACGTCCACCCGGGGCTCGCCGAGGAAGCCGAGGTTGCGGCTCTGGGTGTACTTCTTGACCAGCGCCTGCACCTCGCTCACCGGCAGGCTGCGGGCCTTGGCGACCCGGTCGACCTGGATGTCGGCGTACTGGGGGCTGATGTCCGGGTCCAGGCCGGAGCCGGAGGAGGTGATCGCGTCCGGCGGGACCGCGCTCTCGGACACCCCGTCGAAGGCCGCGATCGCCTTCTTCAGCGCAGTGTAGTCACCGACCAGCACCTGGCTGTCGGTGCCGTTGGTGGCACCGGAGGCAGTCGGGTCGTACCCGTTGGCGCCCGCGGCCGAGGGCCGGGACTGGAAGTACTTCGGGTCCGGCTGACCGTCTTGCCGTCCTTGCTGGTGATCGTGAAGTTCTGGCCGATCAGGCTGGAACCGACGATCTTGCCATGGGACTTCACCAGCGAGCCGTTGGCCTGCGAGGAGAAGGCGACCTGGGAGATCCGGTGATCACCAGCGGGTAGAGCAGTCCGAGGACCACGGTGAAGAGCAGCAGCAGCCGGAGGCCGGTCAGGTGGTTCCGCACCGGAGTGGGAAGGGGTTTAGCCATGATGTGTCACACCGCTTCTCTGTGTACGCCGCTCAGTGCAGACCGGGGATGAACTGGACGACCAGGTCGATGGCCTTGATCCCGACGAAGGGCAGGATCAGACCGCCGACACCGTAGATCCCCAGGTTCCGCCGCAGCAGCGACTGGGCCGAGGAGGGCTTGTAGCGCACCCCGCGCAGGGCCAGCGGGATCAGTCCGATGATGATCAGCGCGTTGAAGATGATCGCCGAGGTGATCGCCGACTTGGGGCTGTGCAGGTCCATGATGTTCAGCGTGTTCAGGCCCGGGTAGACGCTGGCGAACATGGCCGGGATGATCGCGAAGTACTTCGCGACGTCGTTGGCGATGGAGAAGGTGGTCAGCGCACCACGGGTGATCAGCAGCTGCTTGCCGATCTCCACGATCTCGATCAACTTGGTGGGGTTGGAGTCCAGGTCCACCATGTTCCCGGCCTCCTTGGCGGCCGAGGTACCGGTGTTCATGGCCACGCCCACGTCGGCCTGCGCCAGCGCCGGAGCGTCGTTGGTGCCGTCCCGGTCATCGCGACCAGCTTGCCACCCTCCTGCTCCTTCTTGATCAGCGCCATCTTGTCCTCGGGCGTCGCCTCGGCGAGGAAGTCGTCGACTCCCGCCTCCTCGGCGATGGCGGCGGCCGTCAGCGGGTTGTCACCCGTGATCATGACGGTCTTGATGCCCATGGCCCGGAGGTCCTCGAAGCGCTGCTTGATGCCGGGCTTGACGACGTCCTTGAGGTAGATCACGCCCAGGGCCTGGGCGGGTGCGCTGCCGCGCTTCTCGGCGACGACCAGCGGGGTGCCGCCGAGGTTGGAGATCCGCTCGACCGCGCCCTCCAGCGCGGCGCCGGTGCTGCCGCCGTTCTCGCGGACCCAGGCGGCGACCGAACCGGCCGCACCCTTGCGGATGCTGTGGATTCCTGACGGTCCGTCAATGTCCACGCCGGACATCCGGGTCTGCGCGGTGAACTCGATCCAGAGCGCGTCCTTCAACTCGCCCTGGGAGCGCTCGCGCAGGCCGTACTTCTCCTTGGCCAGCACCACGATCGAGCGGCCCTCGGGGTCTCGTCGGCCAGCGAGGACAGCTGCGCGGCCTCGGCCAGTGCGCCCTGCTCGACCTGATCGATCGTCAGGAACTCTGCGGCCTGGCGGTTTCCGAAGGTGATGGTGCCGGTCTTGTCGAGCAGCAGGGTGGACACGTCGCCGGCGGCCTCGACCGCGCGGCCGGACATCGCCAGCACATTGCGCTGCACCAGCCGGTCCATCCCGGCGATGCCGATCGCCGACAGCAGCGCCCCGATGGTCGTCGGGATCAGCGCCACCAGCAGCGCCACCAGCACCACGATCGTCTGCTCGGCCCCCGCGTACTTCGCCATCGGCTGCAGGGTCACCACCGCCAGCAGGAACACGACGGTCAGCGACGCCAGCAGGATGTTCAGCGCGATCTCGTTCGGCGTCTTCTGCCGCGAAGCACCCTCGACCAGCGCGATCATCCGGTCGATGAAGGTCTTGCCCGGCTCCGAGGTGATCTTCACGACCACCCGGTCCGACAGCACCTTGGTCCCGCCGGTCACCGCACAGCGGTCACCACCGGACTCCCGGATCACCGGCGCCGACTCACCGGTGATCGCCGACTCGTCCACCGAGGCCACGCCCTCGACCACGTCACCGTCGCCCGGGATCACCTGTCCCGCCTCGACGACCACGAAGTCACCCAGCCGCAGTGCCGTGGCCGGCACCTCCTCCTCGGCGACATCCGTCGCCCCGGGAGCCCAGGCACCGACGACCCGACGGGCCACCGTGTCGGTCTTGGTCTTGCGCAGCGTGTCCGCCTGCGCCTTGCCACGGCCCTCGGCCACCGCCTCCGCCAGATTGGCGAAGACCACGGTCAGCCACAGCCACACGGTGATCACCCAGGCGAAGACGCTGGGCTTCTCGATCGCGGAGAGAGTGGTCAGCAGCGAGCCGATCTCGACCACGAACATCACCGGGCTCTTGAACTGGACTCTGGGGTCCAGCTTCTTGAGCGCGTCCGGGAAGGAGGTCAGGAGCTGCTTGGGGTCGAGCAGACCGGCCGACAGGCGGTGTTCGGGCTCACCCGCTGGCTGCTGCGTGTCCGGCCCGGCTGCCGGGCTCTGGAGAGTGGGGGTGGTCATCAGTGGAGACCTTCCGCGAGCGGCCCGAGTGCCAGGGCCGGGAAGTAGGTGAGCCCGACAACGATGAGGATGACGCCGGAGAGCATCCCCACGAAGAGCGGAGTGTGGGTCTTGAGCGTGCCGACGGTCTCGGGCACCGGCTTCTGCCTGGCCAGTGAGCCGGCCAGGGCCAGCACGAACACCATCGGCAGGAACCGGCCGAACGCCATGGCCAGGCCGAGGGCCTCCTGCCAGTGGTTGCTGGTGACGGTGATGCCGGCAAAGGCCGAACCGTTGTTGTTGGCCGCCGAGGTGAACGCGTAGAGCACCTCGGAGAAGCCGTGCGGTCCCGTGTTGAGCATGCCGCCGCCGTGGCCCGCCTTCAGCGACATCGCCAGGCCGGTGCCGCAGAGCACGATCGCCGGGGTGGTGAGGATGTAGAGCGAGGCGAACTTCATCTCCCGGGCGCCGAGCTTCTTGCCCAGGTACTCCGGAGTACGGCCGACCATGAGACCGGCCACGAACACCGTCACCACGGCCAGGACCAGGATGCCGTAGAGCCCGGAGCCGGTACCGCCGGGCGCGATCTCACCGAACATCATGTTCAGGATGGCCGTGCCGCCACCGAGCGCGGTGTACGAGTCGTGCGCGGAGTTGACCGCGCCGGTCGAGGTCAGCGTGGTCGAGGCGGCGAACAACGAGGAGCCCGGGATGCCGAAGCGGACTTCCTTGCCCTCCATCGCGGCACCGGCGATCTTCGCGGCCGCACCCGAGTGCTGCCACTCGAAGAAGGTGATCAGTGAGGCCGAGAGCACCCAGTACAGGCCCATCACCGAGAGGATGGTGTAGCCCTGCTTGTTGCTGCCGACCATCTTGCCGAAGGTCCGGCAGAGCGCGAACGAGATCACCAGCAGGAGGTAGATCTCCAGCAGGTTGGTGAAGGGGTTCGGGTTCTCGAAGGGGTGCGCGGAGTTGGCGTTGTAGAAACCGCCGCCGTTGGTGCCCAGCTCCTTGATGACCTCCTGCGAGGCCACCGGCCCGCCCGGGATCGACTGCGGGCTGCCGGAGAGGGAGGTGTAGATGTGCGCGACGTGGAAGTTCTCCACGACCCCGCCGGCCACCAGGACCAGGGCGAAGACCACCGAGATCGGCAGCAGCACACGCAGGGTGAGCCGGGTGAGGTCCACCCAGAAGTTGCCGAGCTTGTCGGTCTGGCTGCGGGTGAAGCCCCGGATCAGCGCCGCCATCACGGCGATGCCGACCGCGGCGGACAGGAAGTTCTGGACCGCCAGGCCGCCCATCTGGACCAGGTGGCCCATGGTCGACTCACCGGAGTACGACTGCCAGTTGGTGTTGGTGACAAAGGAGACCGCGGTGTTCCACGCCATCGCCGGGCTGACCGCCGGGAATCCCAGGGACAGCCACAGGTGGTTCTGGAGCCGCATGAAGGCGTAGAGGAAGAGGACCGAGATCGCCGAGAAGGCGAACACGCTCCGCAGATAGGCGCCCCAGCTCTGCTCCGCGTCGCCGTCGACGCCGATCAGCTTGTAGATGCCGCTCTCGACCCGGAGGTGCTTCCTGGTGGTGAGCGTGTGCGCCATGAAGTCGCCCAGTGGGCGATAGGACAGCGCGAGGGCCGCGACCAGCGCCAGGGCCTGGAGAAAGCCCGCAAGGGTTGGGTTCACTAGAACTTCTCCGGGAGGATCAGGGCGGCGATCAGGTAGCCGACAAGAGCGACGGACACGATCAGGCCCACGATGTTGTCGGCGCTCATCGCACTACCTCCAGGGCAGTGGTGGGGACGGTACGGGCGGCGAAGAGGCTTTTCACAGCTTCTCCACCCCCTTGACGATCAGAGCGAGGACGGCGAACACAAGGATCGTCACCCCGACGAAGAGCACGTCGAGCATGAGGGTCACACCCCGGCTATCAACTGGAATCAGGCCGCCTCGGAGGGCTCCGGACGGCGCCGGTCCGACCGGCACCGCTCAGGTAAGCGCACGTCACCCGGGTGCAGCAGCCTCGTTAACGCCCCTCTTGCGCGGCACGGCCAGGCATTGACACGGCCTTTACGCCGCCGCGACCGCGCCGTTGCCTGGGCCGGTGGATACCGCCCGGTATCCCGGCCTGTCGGCCGCTGGTCCCCCGGATCGCCGCTGGACAGGTGTTCCCGTCGTCGCAGCAGAGCTGTATGCTCGTTTCTGCTCGAAGCTCGGTGCTAATGAGCAGTTTCAATCAAGCGACTTAGACCAGAGGAGTGTGCCGTGTCCTGGACCGCGCAAGAGATCGCCTCCCAGCCCGACTGCTGGCAGCAGGCCCTGGACCGGCTCCCCGAGTTCGCGCCGCTGCTCCCCCGTCAGGGCGAGCGGGTGGCCGTGGTCGGCTGCGGAACCTCCTGGTTCATGGCGCAGTCCTATGCCGCGCTGCGCGAGCGGGCCGGGCACGGCGAGACCGACGCCTTCGCCGCCTCGGAGACCCCCGAGCTGGCCGGTGCCGTGGGCCGGCGCTACGACCGGGTGCTGGCGCTGACCCGCTCCGGCACCACCACCGAGGTGCTGGAGCTGCTGGAGCGGGTGCGCGGACAGGTGGCCACCACCGCGATCACCGCCGACCCGGCCACCCCGGTCTCCGACCTGGCCGACGAGCTGGTGGTGCTGGACTTCGCCGACGAGCGCTCGGTGGTGCAGACCCGCTTCCCCACCACCCAGCTGCTGCTGCTGCGGGCGCACCTCGGCGAGGACGTCTCCGGCGTGCTCGCCGACGGCGCCGCGGCCGCGGCCGCGCCGGTCGCCGAGGTGCTGCTGGAGGCCGAGCAGATCAGCTTCCTCGGCCGCGGCTGGACCTACGGGCTGGCCCGCGAGGCCGCGCTCAAGGTCCGCGAGACCGCCGCGTGGTGGACCGAGTCGTACCCGGCGATGGAGTACCGGCACGGGCCGATCAGCGTCGCCCGGCCGGGCCGGGTGGTCTGGAGCCTGGGCGAGCTGCCGGACGGGCTGGCCGAGCAGATCGCGGAGACCGGCGCTCATCTGGAGCTCCGCACGCTGGACCCGGTGGCGGAACTGGTCCGGGTGCAGCGCCTGGGCGCGGCCCTGGCCGCGAAGCTCGGCCGGGACGTGGACAACCCCCAGCACCTCACCCGCTCCGTGGTGCTGCCCGGCGCCACGGCCGCGCAGCCGTGATTGTCACCGTCACCCTCAACCCCGCGCTGGACGTCACCTACCGGCTCGACCGGCTGCACCTGGGCCGGGCCAACCGGGTCGCCTCGGTGCACGAGCGGGCCGGGGGCAAGGGCGTCAACACGGCGCGGGTGCTGACCGCGCTCGGCCGGCCGGCCCTGATCACCGCTGGTCGGCGGGGCCTCCGGGATCCGCTTCCGCGCCGATCTGGACGCCGCCGGCCTGCCCTACCTGCTGACCCCGGTCCAGGGCAGCAGCCGCCGTACCATCGCGGTCGTCAGCGGCACCGGACCGGACGCCGGTTCGGGCGACGGCTCGGACGACGGCTCGGGCGACGGTTCCGAGGCCGGCTCGGGCGACGGGGTGCAGGTCACCGGGCTGTGGGAGCCCGGACCGCAGATCACCGCCGAGGAGTGGGCGCACTTCGCCGAGCGGGACTTCCCGGCCGCGCTCAGCGGCGCCGACGCGGTGGTGCTCTCCGGCAGCCTGCCGCCCGGCGTCCCGCAGGACGCCTACGCGACGCTGCTGAACCGGGCCGCCGCCCTCGGCGTGCCCGGCGTGCTGGACGCCGACGGCGCCGCCCTGCAAGCCGGACTGGCCGGTCGGCCGGCGCTGGTCAAGCCGAACGCGGAGGAGGCCGAGCGGGCCACCGGCGCCCAGGACCCGGCCGAGGCCGCGGCCCGGCTGTGCGCCCTGGGCGCGGCCGCGGCCGTGGTCACCGCCGGTCCGGACGGCCTGTTCGGCCGCACCGCGGACGGCTTCGCCTGGCACACCCCGCGCCGCGGCGGGTGTCCGGCAATCCGACCGGAGCGGGCGACGCCGCGACCGCCGCACTGGTCCGGGCGCTCACCGAAGGACGCTCCTGGCCGCAGGCCACCGCCGACGCCGCCGCGCTCGCCGCGGCGGCGGTGGCCGCGCCACTGGCCGGGGAGTACGACCCGGCGCTCTACGCCGAACTCAGCGAGCAGGCCCGGCCCGGCAGGCAGGACTGACCCGTCCGGTCCTGCGACCCCGCTCATGAATGCGAATTGACGATCCGTCAAAGGAGAACTGAAGCCGTGACATTGACCCCGACCGCCCGCATACTCCAGGCCGCCGAGAGCGGCGGTTTCGCCGCGGGATCCTTCAATGTCATCCAGCTGGAGCACGCCGAGGCGATCCTGGCCGGAGCGGAGCAGGCCAAGGCGGCGGTGATCCTGCAGATCAGCGAGAACGCCGTGGGCTACCACGGCGGTCTGGCGCCGATCGCCGCCGCCACCGCCGCCGCCGCGGGCCGGGATCCCGGCCGCGCTGCACCTGGACCACGCCACCCGGTTCGACCTGATCCGGGAGGCCGCGGACTGCGGCTTCGGCTCGGTGATGTACGACGGCTCGCGGCTGCCGTGGACGGAGAACGTGCGCAGCACCGCCGAGATCGCCGCCTGGTGCCGTGACCGCTGCCTGCTGGTGGAGGCCGAGCTGGGCGAGGTCGGCGGCAAGGACGGTGCGCACACCCCCGGCGTGCGCACCGACCCGGCGCAGGCGGCGGCCTTTGTCGCCGAGACCGGCGTGGACGCGCTGGCGGTGGCCGTGGGCTCCAGCCACGCCATGACCGTCCGCGAGGCGGCGCTGGACCTGCCGCTGATCGCCGAGCTGCGGGCGGCCGTACCGGTCCCGCTGGTGCTGCACGGCTCCTCCGGGGTGCCGGACGGAACGCTGCGGGAGGCGGTGGCGGCCGGGATGCGCAAGGTCAATATCTCCACCCATCTCAACCGGCTGTTCACCGAGGCGGTACGGGAGGCGCTGGCGGCCGACCCGAAGCTGGTCGATCCCCGCCGCTGGCTGGCCCCGGCCCGGGACGCGGTGGCGGCGGAGGTCGCCCGGCTGCTCCAGGTCCTGGGCGCGACCGGGCACTGACACCCCTGACGCCTGCGGCGCGGCACCACCTGGGCGCCGCGCCGCGGAGGGGTCAAGTCCCGTCAGGAACTCACTTGTTGGACCCGAGCGTGAGGCCGGAGACGAACTGTTTCTGGAGCAGGAAGAAGACCACCAGCGTGGGCACCGCCACGATCAGCGCCGCCGCCGAGATCAGGTTGTTGTTGACGAAGAACTCCCCGGCGAGGTTGTTCAGCGCGGCGGTGACCGGGCGCTTGTCGCCGGTCTGCATCAGCACCGTGGCCCAGAAGAAGTCGTTGTAGATCCAGGTGAACTCCAGGGTCGCCAGCGCCGCCAGCACCGGGCGGCACAGCGGCATGATGATCTGCCAGTACTGCCGCCAGGCCGAGGCGCCGTCAACCACGGCGGCCTCGCCCAGCTCGGCCGGGATCGTGCGCATGTAGTTGGCCAGCACGAACGCGCAGAAGCCGGTCTGGAAGGCGACATGGATCAGGATCAACCCGAGGTAGGAGTCGTCCATCTTGCCCGAGTCCGAGAGCCAGAGCGGCAGCGGGATCAGCTGGTACATCTTGTAGAGCGGGGTGATGATGGCCTGCTGCGGCAGCAGGTTGCCGGCCGTGAACAGGGTCAGCAGCGCGATGTTGACCCGGAACCGGTAGCGGGACACCACGAACGCCACCATGCTCGCCAGCAGCAGCGTGAGCACCAGGGCGGGCACGGTGATGATGACCGAGTTCCAGAAGTACAGCGGCAGGTCGGCCTGACTCCAGGCGGCGGTGAAGTTGCTGAAGCCGAAGTGGCCGCCGAGCGAGACATAGCCGTACTTCTCGGTGTCGGCGTAGGGGCGCAGCGCGGTGTAGAAGGCGTAGACCAGCGGGGCCAGCCAGAGCACCGAGGTGCAGATCAGGAAGACATGCAGGCCCAGGCGGCCGATCCGGGGCGGGCGCTTCGGGCGGGGGTCGGTCCCGGCGGCGGCCGGCGGGCGTACCGCAGTGGTGGCGCTCATTCCTGCCCGTCCTTCCGGAAGATGCTGATCAGATACGGGATGATGAAGCACATCGAGATGACCAGCAGGATGGTGGCGAGTGCCGAGCCGAAGCCGATCCGGCTGGCCTCGCCGATGATGTTGTCGGTGACCAGCACCGAGAGCAGTTCGAGCCCGTCGGTGCCCTGGTTGATGACATAGACGATGTCGAAGGCGCGCAGGGACTCGATCACGGTGATCACCATGACCACCACGTTGATCGGCCGCAGCGCGGGCCACACCACATGCCGGAAGGTCTGCCACTGCCCGGCGCCGTCCAGCGAGGCGGCCTCCTTGAGCGAGGGGTCGACGCTCTTCAGGCCCGCCAGATACATGATCATCACATAGCCGGTCTGCCGCCAGCAGGCCATCAGCAGCACCACCCAGATGTTCAGGTGGGGGTTGCCCAGCCAGTCGATCATGTCGTTCTGCCCGGCGTGCCCGGTCAGGTTGTTGACCAGGCCCTGGGTGGGCGAGAAGACCAGCTCGGTCATGAAGCCGATCAGCGCGAGCGAGAGCACCACCGGCAGGAACAGCACGCTCTGGTAGATCCGGGAGAAGCGGATCTGCTTGTCCACTGCACCGCCAGGAACAGTCGACCGGCGCGGGCAGGCAGAAGAAGACCACCAGCCAGATCAGGTTGTGCTGGAGCGCCGGGTAGAACTCGGGGTAGATCGTGAAGATGGCGTGGTAGTTCTGGAAGCCGACCCACTTGATCGAGGAGACGCCCCGATCCCGGGCCAGCTGGAAAAGGACAGGACGACCGACAGCAGCGCCGGGACCCAGACGAAGGAGAAGGTGAGCAGCAGTGGCACGCCTGCCATCAGCGTGAGGACCACCCGGTCCCCGCGCGACAGGTGCCGTCGCCGAGTGCGCCGCCGGGGGGCAGCTTCCGATACGGTCATACGAGCCTCATAGCTTTTAGGTGGACCTGACAGAACTGATGGCGCACCGCGTCGTGCGCCATCAGTTGGAGTAGCGGGGGTCAGCCGTTGCTCGCCCAGATCAGCTTGGCCTGCTTGTCGACGTTGGAGAGGATGCTGGAGACGTCCCGGGGCTGTTCAGGAACTGCTGGAGCGCCGGGAGCATGACCGGGTCGGCGAAGTCCGGACGGGTGTCGCGGTCCATGAACTGCGAGATGTGCGTGGCCTTCTGGATCAGCGCGACCGAGTCGGTCTGCGGCTGGGTGTACTTGGAGGTGTCCACGCCGTTGGCGGTGGCGATGTCGGCCGGGTCCGCGGCCAGCCACAGCTGCTGCGCGGGGCGGTGCCCAGGTACTCCAGCAGCGCGACCGCGCCGGCCCGGTTCTTCGGCGAGTGCGACACCATCATGCCGTCGATCGGGGCCTCGACCGAGTCCTGCCCGAAGCTCGGGTTGATCTCGGGGAAGGCGAAGAAGCCCAGGTCGTCGGCGTGGGCGCCGGTGAAGATGGTGCCGATCTGGTCGAGCCCGAGGACCATCATCCCGGCCTGCTTGTTGAGCAGCTGGGTCGCGCCCTCCTGCCAGGTGAGGCCGAGGAAGCCCGGCGAGTAGAACGGGATCAGCTGCTTCCACTGGTCGAACACCGCCTTCACCTGCGGGGTGTTCCAGTTGGTGCCGTTGCGCATCAGGTCGATGTGGAAGTCGTACCCGTTCATGCGCATGTTCAGGTAGTCGAAGGTGCCCATGGCGGGCCAGCCGTCCTTGTCGGTGAAGGCGATCGGGATCAGCCCGTCGCTCTTCATCTTCGCGGCCAGCGCCACGTACTGGTCCCAGGTGGTGGGCACGGTGTAGCCCTTGGCCGCCCACAGGCTCTTGCTGTAGTAGACGGCCCAGGGGTAGTAGTCGAACGGGACGAAGTAGTAGTGCCCGTCCGTGCCCTTGCTCTGGGCCTTCATGGCGTCGGTGTAGTTGCCGCCGATCTTCGCCCAGACGTCGTCGAGCTGGTCGCACAGGCCCTGGTCGGCGAAGAACTGCATCCGCTCGCCGGCGAACCAGTCGAAGACGTCCTGCGGGTTGCCCTGGAGGTAGGTGGTGATGTTCTGCTGGAAGGTGTTGTGGTCGACCCAGTTGACGTCGACGGTGTAGCCGGTGACCTTCTGGGCCTGGGCGAACAGCGTCTCGTAGGCGCCCTTCGGCTGCGGGACGGCGGCGTTGGAGCCGTACGTCACCACCTTGCTGCCGCTGCCGCTGCCGCCGCCCGACCCGCCGCTGCTCGCGCAGGCGGCGAGCACGGACGGCAGCGCGAGCGCGCCGGCGCCATCAGGGCGCCGCGAAGCATCGAACGGCGGGTGAATCCTTGGTCGTTGGTGCCGCCGGAGCGTTGCATCATGACCCCTCCCCAGGAGTGCGAATGGAAACACAAACGAACGTGAGCGTTCAGATATCACCAACACCGGGAGGGACTGTCAAGGTTTCTCACACAGCCAGAACCATCCATGCAGGCAAGGCAGCACATGGGTTGCGGCCCGCACGGCGTGTTCCGTGCGGGCAAATCACCACTGAGTGGGACATTGGGCCAATGTTGGAGAGTGTTGATTCTCGATCGGCCCAGTAACAATTGAGAAACGTCAGCCGTTGACCGAACGCGGTGCCAGTCGTCCGTACTGGGCGGCCAGACCCTCGACCAGAGCGGTCAGCCCGGTCTCGAAGGCACCCTCGTCGATCCGCCGCCGGTGCTCGGCCAGCAGATGTGCCTCGCCGAGGTGGGGATAGCCCTCGGAGTAGACCTCACGGTCGTCCACGAAGCCGGCCGCGAAGGAGCCGAGCGCGGAGCCGAAGACGAAGTAGCGCATCAGCGCGCCGATCCGGGTGGCGTCGCCCTTGGGCCAGCCGGCGTCGACCAGGCCGCCGAAGACCGCGTCGGCCAGCCGCAGCGCGTTGGCCCGCCCCCCGGCCCCTGGGCCAGCACCGGCACCAGATTGGGGTGCGCCACCAGCGCCGCCCGGTAGGAGCGGGCCCAGAAAAGCAGCGCGGCGGCCCAGTCGCCGCCCCCGGCCGGGGCGTCCCACATCGACAGGTCGACCTCGCCGACCACATGGTCGACCACGGCGTCCAGCAGCGCGTCCTTGGTGGCGAAGTGGTTGTAGAGCGAGGGACCGCTCACCCCGAGACCGGCGGCCAGCCTGCGGGTGGACAGCGCGGTCAGGCCCTCGGTGTCGACCAGGGCGAGCGCCGCGCCGACGATCCGCTCACGGCTCAGCAGCGGATTGCGCGGTCTGGCCACAACGCCTCAACTCCTTGCTCGACGGCTCACTCGATGGGCCGACAGGTCGACAGGACCGGACGGCGGGGTGTCGGCAGGTCGACAGATCGTCTCATCGACAGGCCGACGGTCCGGCCCCACTTCCCTTCGGCGGCGCGAAGGGGTTAGAGTCCAAAAACTTGCAGCGCTAGTTTATTGGGTGACGGCTCCGCGCACCACCCGTGGCCGCAGGAACCGCAGGTCACCCCATATGCCGAGGATCGCCGTGAACCTGGAGCTCAACGAGGAACAGGCCGCCGTCCGCCGACTGGCCGCCGAGTTCACCGACCGCGAGATCGTACCCAACGCCGCCGCCTGGGACCGGGCCGAGCAGGTCGACCAGGGCATCGTGAAGAAGCTCGGCGCGCTGGGCTTCCTCGGACTGACCATCCCCGAGGAGTACGGCGGCTCCGGCGGCGACCACCTCTCCTACGTGCTGGTCACCGAGGAGCTCGGCCGCGGCGACTCCTCCGTGCGCGGGCTGCTCTCGGTCTCGCTGGGACTGGTCTCCAAGTCGATCGCCCACTACGGCACCGAGCAGCAGAAGCAGCAGTGGCTGCCCCGGCTCACCTCGGGCGACGCGCTCGGCTGCTTCGCCCTGACCGAGCCCGGCACCGGCTCCGACGCCGGGAACCTGAGCACCAGGGCGGTCCGCGACGGCGAGGACTGGGTGCTCGACGGCGCCAAGATGTTCATCACCAACGGCACCTGGGCCGAGGTCGCCCTGGTCTTCGCCCGGACCGGCGGCGAGGACCCCGAGCAGGCCGGGCACAGGGGCGTCAGCGCCTTCCTGGTACCCACCCACACCCCCGGACTGACCCGCAGGACCGTGCACGGCAAGCTGGGCCTGCGCGGCCAGCCGACCGCCGAGCTGGTCTTCGAGGGCGTCCGGGTACCGCACAGTTCCATGCTCGGGGCCGAGGGCAAGGGCTTCGGGGTCGCCATGGCCGCGCTCGCCAAGGGCCGGATGTCGGTCGCGGCCGGCTGTGTCGGCATCATCCAGGCCTGCCTGGACGCGGCCGTGGCCTACTCCACCCAGCGCGAGCAGTTCGGCCGCCCGATCGCCGGGCACCAGCTGGTGCAGGAGCTGCTCGCCGACATCAAGGTCGACCTGGACGCGGCCCGGCTGCTGGTGTGGCGGTCGCCGACCTGATCGAGCGCGGGCAGCCGTTCGCCACCGAGTCCTCGGTGGCCAAGCTCTTCGCCTCCGAGGCCGCGGTCAAGGCGGCCAACTCCGCCCTCCAGGTCTTCGGCGGCTACGGCTTCATCGACGAGTACCCGGTGGGCAAGTACGTCCGCGACGCCCGGGTGATGACCTTGTACGAGGGCACCAGCCAGATCCAGAAACTGCTCGTCGGCCGGGCCCTGACCGGCGTCAACGCCTTCTGAGCCCCCCGCCCCCGCCCCGCAGAGGAGTACCAACCGTGCGTCCCGTCTACTTCGCCGCCGCCCGCCGCACCCCCGTCGGCCGCCTGCGCGGCGCCCTGTCCACCGTGCGTCCCGACGACCTGTCCGCGGTCGCGGTGCGGGCCGTGCTGGACAGCGTGCCCGCACTCGACCCGGCCCGGATCGACGACGTCTACTGGGGCGCCGCCAACCAGTCCGGGGAGGACAACCGCAACGCCGCCCGGATGGCGCTGCTGCTGGCCGGGGTCCCGGACTCGGTCCCCGGCGCCACCGTGAACCGGCTCTGCGCCTCCGGCCTGGAGGCGGTCACCATGGCCGCCCGGGCCATCGGCTCCGGCGAGGCCGACATCGTGCTGGCCGGCGGCTGTGAGTCGATGAGCCGCGCGCCCTTCGTGCTGCCCCGCGCCGAGCAGGCCCTGCCGCAGAACGCGGAGATCTTCGACACCAAGCTCGGCTGGCGGATGACCAACCCGCGGATGCGCGAGCTGCACGGCGTGCTCTCCATGGGCGAGACTGCCGAGGAGGTCGCCGAGCGGTTCAAGGTCAGCCGTGAGCAGCAGGACGCCTTCGCCCTGCGCAGCCAGCAACTGGCCGCCCGGGCCCGCGCGCAGGGGCTGTTCGACGCCGAGCTGACGCCGGTCACCCTGGCCGACGGCACGGTCGTCGGCGCCGACGAGACCATCCGCGCCGACACCACGCTGGAGAAGCTGGCCGCGCTCAAGCCGGTGTTCCGCCAGGGCGGGACGGTCACCGCCGGCAACTCCTCCCCGATGAACGACGGCGCGGCCGGGCTGCTGCTGGTCAGCGAGGAGGCACTGGCCGATCTCGGGCTGGAGCCGCTGGGCCGCTACGCGGGCGGGGCGAGCGCCGGGGTGCACCCGGACATCATGGGCATCGGCCCGGTCCCGGCCGTCCGCCGGGTGCTGGCCCGCACCGGGCGCGCCATCGAGGACCTGGACACCGCCGAGTTCAACGAGGCGTTCGCGTCCCAGGCTCTGGCCTGCGTACGGGAGCTGGGCGTCGACCCGGAGCTGGTCAACCCGCAGGGCGGGGCGATCGCCCTGGGCCACCCGCTGGGCGGCTCGGGCGCGCGGCTGCTCACCACCCTGCTGCACCGGATGCACCGCACCGGCGCCCGGCGCGGCCTGGCGACCATGTGCGTCGGCGTGGGCCAGGGCACCGCGATGCTGGTCGACCGCGACTGACGAGACGTCACTCTCCTTTTGCAGCAGGCCCTTTCCCTCCGAACATCCGCACGTCCAAACGTCCAAACGTCCAAACGTCCGAATCTTCGAACGTCCGAACAGAACCGCAGGAGTGCTCTCATGACCCGTTTCACCGGCAAGGTCGCCGTGGTCACCGGCGCGGCCCAGGGCATCGGCGCGGCCACCGCCCGGCAACTGGCCGCCGAGGGCGCCACCGTCGCCGTGATCGACCTGACCGCCGAGCGTGCCCAGGGCACCGTGGACGCCATCGCCGCCGCGGGCGGCAGCGCCCGGGGCTACGGCTGCGACGTCTCCGACCACGACGCGGTGGAGACGGTGTTCGCCCAGGTCGTGGCGGATCTCGGCGCCCTCCACATCCTGGTCAACAACGCCGGGATCACCCGGGACAACCTCTTCTTCAAGATGCCCAAGCAGGACTGGGACGACGTCATCACGGTCAACCTGACCAGCGCCTACAACTGCTCCCATGTGGCCCAGACCTACATGTGCAAGCAGCGCTACGGCAAGATCGTCTCGCTGAGCTCGCGCTCGGCGCTGGGCAACCGGGGGCAGGCCAACTACGCCGCCGCCAAGGCCGGGATCCAGGGCCTGACCGCGACCCTGGCCATCGAGCTGGGCCCGTTCAACATCAATGTGAACGCGGTCGCCCCCGGCTACATCGCCACCGGGATGACCGCGGCGACGGCCGAGCGGGTCGGCGCGACCGCCGAGGAGCACCAGGAGCTGGCCGCCGAGCGGACCCCGCTGCGCCGGGTCGGCCAGCCCGAGGACATCGCCTCGGTGGTGGCCTTCCTGGCCTCCGAGGAATCCTCCTATGTCAGCGGCCAGACCCTTTATGTCAACGGTGGTGCCCGCTAGTCGAACTGATGGAGGCTCAGTTCCTGGCATCCCGGTCGGCCAGGAGCTGAGCCTCTCTTCATCCGGTCGGCTCAGTTGTGCTGGGCCTGGGAGCGCCAGGCGTCGCGCCCCGCCAGCGAGGCGTGCTTGGCCTGCCGCAGGGTACGCGTGGCCAGCTCCGTCGGCGGGACCTCCAGCTGACGTACCCAGCCGCGCCCGGCCGAGACCAGCGCGGCGCCCGCGAGCGCCGTGCCGACCATGGCCAGCAGCGCCCCGGCCCCGGTGAGCACGGCGCCGGCGGCCAGCAGCCGACGGTCGATGTTGAAGCTCGGACTGCCGCTTGTCATCTCATTCACCATGTTCCCCACTGTTACCGCTCGCAGCCCGGAGCGCTCGCGGTGACGGCCGACCGGGTGCCCCGCAGGGCCCTGGCATGCCTGCGGCGATCCGGCGGCATTTGGGTCACGGGCTCCCGGTTGCGTAAGGTGTCGCAGTTGGCACGGCCCCATCCACGAGCGATACACGAACGGCAGCGGCATGAGCGCAGGACCTGACGGCGACACCACCTTCCTCGGCGAGGACGGCCTCGACGACGGCCTCCTGGTGGAGGACGTCCCCGGGATTGACCCGGCCCGGATGGCGCTCGCCCTGGAGGTACTCGCCGAGCTCGACCGGCTGCCGATCGACCACCCGGACGCCATCGCCGTCCGCCGGGCCACCGCCGGGCTGTACCGGACGGTCAAGCACCGCCGCCGCCAGGAGCGCCGGGCCGCGAAGACCGCCAACGACCGGGCGGTCACCGAGGCCACCGCGACCGGCGCGGCGGACCGCATCGACGACGAGACCCAGGGGCTTCAGCTCACCAGCGGCACCGCCGGCCCCATCGCCGGGGTGCTGGAGCGGCCGCGCTCCTGCTACACCTGCAAGACCCGCTATGTCGAGGTCGACGCCTTCTACCACCAGCTGTGCCAGCCCTGCGCCCAGGAGAACCGGGCCCGCCGCGACGCCCGGACCGACCTGACCGGACGCCGGGCGCTGCTGACCGGCGGCCGGGCCAAGATCGGCATGTACATCGCGCTGCGACTGCTGCGGGACGGCGCGCACACCACCATCACCACCCGCTTCCCCAACGACGCCATCCGCCGCTTCGCCGCGATGCCGGACAGCGCCGAGTGGCTGCACCGGCTGCGCATCGTCGGCATCGACCTGCGTGACCCCTCGCAGGTGATCGCCCTGGCCGACTCGGTGGCCGAGCAGGGCCCGCTGGACATCCTGATCAACAACGCCGCGCAGACCGTGCGCCGCAGCGCCCAGGCGTACAGCGAGCTGATCAACGCCGAGGACGCGCCGCTGCCCGCCGGGGAGCTGCCCGAGTCCGTGGTCCTCGGCCGCTTCGACCTGAGCCGCCAGCCCGTGCTGCCCAGCCAGACCCGGGGGCGGCAGAGCGCGCTCAGCGCCCAGGCGCTCACCGCGCTCGCACTGACCAGCGGCTCCGCCGCGCCCGCGCTGATCGAGGCCGGGACCGCGATCGACGCGGGCGGACTGGTCCCGGACCTGGACCCGGTGAACAGCTGGAGCCAGAAGGTGGACGAGGTCGACCCGGTCGAGCTGCTGGAGGTCCAGCTGTGCAATGTCACGGCGCCGTTCATCCTGGTCAGCAGGCTGCGCCCGGCGATGGCGGCCGCACCCGCGCGGCGCAAGTACGTGGTGAACGTCTCCGCGATGGAGGGCCAGTTCGGCCGGGGCTACAAGGGCCCGGGGCACCCGCACACCAACATGGCCAAGGCCGCGCTGAACATGCTCACCCGCACCAGCGCCCAGGAGATGCTGGAGCAGGACGGCATCCTGATGACCGCCGTCGACACCGGCTGGATCACCGACGAGCGCCCGCACCCGGACAAGATGCGGCTGGCCGAGGAGGGCTTCCACGCCCCGCTCGACCTGGTGGACGGCGCGGCCCGGGTGTACGACCCTATCGTGCGCGGTGAGCAGGGCGAGGACCTCTACGGCGTCTTCCTGAAGGACTACGGGACCTCCGCGTGGTGACCGGGCCGGGCGCGGCCGCCGGGGACACGCTGATGTGGGAGGTCCGGGCGGCGCCCGGGGCGCTGCCGGAGCTGCTCGGCTGGGTCGAGCGGCAGCTGGCGGACGTGGTCGGCGCGGACGGCCGAAGCGCCGTCGCGGACCTCTACACCGCCGCCGACGACCGGATCGTGGTGATCCTGCGCTCCCCCGCCGGTACCCGCCCGGCCCGGCTGCCCGATCCCCCGGCCGGACTGCTGGCCCGCCCCGCCCACCAGTGGCCCTTCACCTTCCACCGGCACCTCCGGGCCGGTGGAACCGGTACGGGCGAACAAGTGACCGGCCGGTAGCGATAGCCTCCCGGGAGCGTCCGCGCCGGGCGCAGCACCGCACCGATCCGGAAGAGGCAGCAGCATGACGGTCTTCGCATCCCTCGCCGATTTCACCGCCGCCGTCGGCACCGAGCTGGGCACCAGTGACTGGCACACCGTCGACCAGCAGCGGATCGACCTGTTCGCCGAGGCCACCGGCGACCACCAGTGGATCCATGTCGACCCGGAGCGTGCCAAGGACGGCCCGTTCGGCACCACCATCGCGCACGGCTACCTGACGCTGTCGATGATCCCGGCGCTGTCGAAGGAGTGCTTCGGCGTCGAGGGGGTCAGGATGGCGGTGAACTACGGCTCGGCGAAGGTGCGGTTCCCCTCGCCGGTGCCGGTCGACTCGGCTGTCCGGGCGACCGCCGAACTGGTGTCCGCGGACGAGGTCAGCGGCGGCATCCAGGCCGTGGTGCGGTTCACCATCAGCGGGCGCGACGGCGGGAAGCCGCACTGCGTCGCCGAGACGATCACCCGCTTCTACGCCTGAGCCCAGCCTGCCCGCGGCCGACGGGACGCCGGGCCGGACGGACAGGTGGTGGATAGGCTGCGGGGTCCCAAGGATTCATTGGGTTTCCTTCAGGAGGAGGCTCCGTGCCCGGTTCCCGCCCGTGGTACTCCCGCGTCACCGTCCGGCGTCCCGACGCCTTCGGCGCCGAGCCGACCGGTGCGCGTCTCGCCCGGATCGAGCGTTCGCCGAACTTTGTGGACGGCTCCTTCCGCAACCCGGTGCCCACCCGGAGGCTGGTCGAGGGCGCGCTGGTGGCGGGCCTGCGCGCGGGGGTGACCAAACAGGGAAGCAAGCCGGCCGGGACGGTCCCGGTGCACCCGCTGACCACCGGCGAGCTGGCCGTGCCGCCGGACAGCGGGCTGCGGCTGACCTGGATGGGCCATGCCACCGTGCTCGCCGAGATCCAGGGCCGGCGGGTGCTGTTCGACCCGGTCTGGGGCGAGCGCTGCTCACCGTTCGCCGGCTTCGGCCCGCGCCGGCTGCACCCGGCCCCGATCCCGCTGGCCGAGCTGGGACCGGTCGATGTGGTGGTGGTCTCCCACGACCACTACGACCATCTGGACATGGGCGCGATCCGGACGCTGATCCGCTCCGGCGCGGACTTCGCGGTGCCGCTGGGCGTCGGGGCGCATCTGGAGCACTGGGGCGTGCCCGCCGACCGGATCACCGAACTGGACTGGAACGAGTCGGCCCGGATCGCCGGGCTCACCCTGACCGCGACCCCGGCCCGGCACTACTGCGCCCGCGGCCTGCGTACCGGTACCCACCAGCTCTGGGCCTCCTGGGTGGTGGCCGGTGCCGAGCACCGGCTCTTCCACAGCGGCGACACCGGCTACTTCCCCGGCTTCGCCGCGATCGGGGCCGAGCACGGGCCTTTCGACGCCACGATGATGCAGGTGGGCGCGTACAGCGAGTTCTGGCCAGAGGTGCACATGACGCCGGAGGAGGGCGTCCGGGCCCATGGCGACCTGGGTGACGGCGCGGTGCTGCTGCCGATCCACTGGGCGACCTTCGACCTGGCCCCGCACCGCTGGGAGGAGCCGATCGAACGGACGCTGGTGGCGGCCGCGGCCGCGGGCATCGCGGTGGCGGCCCCGATCCCCGGGCGGCCCTTCGAACCGGCCGCGGTGACCGAGGCCGAGCCCTGGTGGCGCACGGTCTGCGCGGCCCCGGCCGCGCCCGTCACCCCGCCGGAGCCCGACCACCGCCCCGAGCAGGTCCGCGTCTAGCCGGGCGGGGCGGGCGGCCGGTCGGTCAGGCGGGCGGCTGGCCGGCCGAGCGGCCCGGACCGGCAAAGGTCTGGACCACTCGGCCGGTCGGCCTCTATTGTTCCGGTTGACCGAGCGAGCGGCCACCGATCGGAGACCCGCACCATGAGCGCCTGGCCGGAACTCCGCGAGTCCCGCACCGTCCGGGCCGGCCGCGCGCCGGGGGACGTGGTCCGCTGCGGACTGGTGGACACGATGCTGGCGGACCTTGCCGTCTCCGTCGTCTACTTCTTCGAAAAGACCCTGGACGAAGCGCAGTTGGCGACCGGCCTGGCCCGGGCGCTGGAGCTGCTGCCGACCTTCGCCGGGCGGCTGCGCACCCGGGAGGAGCTGCTGGAGGTCGTCTGCGACGACTCCGGGGTGCCGCTGAACGTCTACGACCTGGACGAGACCCTGGACCAGGCGACGGCCCGGGTGACCCTGCCGGGCTCCGGGCTGGTCGACCAGGTGGACGCCCCGGGCGCACGCGCGGGCGGGCTGCCGCTGCTGACCGTGCGGGTCGGCCGACTCGCGGGCGGCGGAACGGCGTTGGGCTGCTCCTGGCACCACGCACTGGGCGATGTGCAGACCTTCATGCTGCTGATGCGGGCCTGGTCCGCGGCAGTTGAGCAACTCCCGCTCCCGGAGGCGCTGCTGTTGCCGGATCAGGATGCCTACCTGGACCGGGTGCTGCCACCGGAGGACTGCGGGCGGCCCGGCTTCCGGCTGCCCGGCCCGGAACAGGCCGCGGTGCTGCGGCGCGAGTTCGAGAGCGCCACCCGCGCCAACCGGACCGTGCAGGTCTACTTCACCGACGCCGAACTCGGGCGGATGCGCGAGGAGCTGAGCGTCGCGGCGGGCCAGCGGCTGTCGGCCGGCGATGCCCTGTGCGGCCATGTGGTGGCCACCGTGCGCCAGTTGGACGAAGACACCGAGGCCAGGTGGATCACCGTGCCGGTGAACGTCCGGCGGCCGCTGGACCTCCCGGCGGCGGCCGTGGGCAATCTGCTCAGCGAGATCCACCTGGAGTGCCCGCCACAGGCCACCGCCGAGCAGATCGCGGTCGGGCTGCGCGCCGCGATCGAGGACTTCCCCCGCTCGCACCTCAACCTGCGCGCCAACCTGGTCTTCCTGGAGGCCCTCGGCCGCTCCCGGTTCCGCGACTGCGTCCCGCTCGGCTTCGATCCGGCGAACAAGCGGTTCACCTTCTCCAACTGGAGCCGCTTCGGCGCCTACGACGCGGTCTTCGCCGGGCAGCGCCGGTCTCTTCAGCCTACCGGCAACCTGCCGCTGCCCTGGGTCTCCTGGCTGGTGGAGGGCTTCGGCGGCACCGGCACCCTGTTCACCGCGGCCCTCCCGGCCCGCCTGGCCGCCAGGCTGCGCTCAGCCCCGGCCGCGCCGCCCTCCACCGCTTCCGCACCCCGGGCGAAGCCTCCCGCAGCGCGCGGAAGCCGCCACCAAGGTGCTCTGACCGCCCGGGCGCCCAGCGCGAAGCGGGACACCCTGGAGGCCGGCGGCCGGCACTCCAGGGTGAGCAGGTACCGCGGCCGGCACTCGTCCGGAAGGACGGGCCGGTGCGGGTCAGCGGATCGGGAGGCCGGAGAGGGTGCGGGCGATGACCAGGCGCTGGATCTCGCTGGTGCCCTCGAAGATGGTGTAGATGGCGGCGTCGCGGTGCATCCGCTCCACCGGGTACTCCCGGGTGAAGCCGTTGCCGCCGAGGATCTGGATGGCCTGGCCGGTGACCCACTTGGCGGTCTCGCCCGCGTACAGCTTGGACATGGAGCCCTCGGCCGCGGTGAACGGCTTGCCGTTGTTGGCCATCCAGGAGGCGCGCCAGACCAGCAGCCGGGAGGCGTCGATCCGGGTGCGCATGTCGGCCAGGGCGAAGGCGATGCCCTGGTTGTCGATGATCGGGCGGCCGAACTGCTCCCGGGTCATGGCGTAGTCCAGCGCCACCTCGTACGCGGCCCGGGCCACGCCCACGGCCTGCGCGCCGACGGCGGGGCGGGAGGCCTCGAAGGTGGCCATGGCGGCGTTCTTGACCTTCTCGGTGCGCTCGCCGCGCGCCTCGGCCGCGGCCCGCTCGCGGGCCCGGGCGAGCCGCTCGTCCAGCTTCTCCTTGCCGCCGAGCAGGCAGTGGCCCGGTACCCGCACGTTGTCCAGCACCACCTCGGCGGTGTGCGAGGCCCGGATGCCGTGCTTCTTGAACTTCTGGCCCTGGCTCAGCCCCGGGGTGCCCGGCGGGACGATGAAGGACGCCTGGCCGCGGGCGCCGAGGGCGGGCTCCACCGAGGCGACCACCACATGGACGTGCGCGATGCCGCCGTTGGTGGCCCAGGTCTTGGTGCCGTTGAGCACCCACTCGTCGGTGGCCTGGTCGTAGACCGCGCGGGTGCGCATCGCCGCGACGTCGGAGCCGGCGTTGGGCTCGGAGGAGCAGAAGGCGGCGAGCTTGACGTCGTCGGGGGTCCCGAACATCTGCGGGGCCCAGGTGCCGACCTGCTCGGGGGTGCCGTTGGCGACCACGCCGACGGCCGCCAGCGCGCTGCCGACGATGGCCAGGCCGATCCCGGCATCGCCCCAGAACAGCTCCTCCATGGTGATCGGGATGCCCAGGCCGGTGGGGTCGAACTGCTGCTGCGCGAAGAAGTCCAGCGAGTAGATGCCGAGCTTGGCCGCCTCCTGGATCACCGGCCAGGGGGTCTCCTCGCGCTCGTCCCACTCGGCCGCGGCGGGCCGGATGACGTCGGCCGCGAAGCCGTGCAGCCAGTCGCGGACGGCAATCTGGTCCTCGTTGAGGTCAAGCGTGAAGCCGGTGGCGGGACTGTCGGACATGTTGTATCCCCAGCAGGCGTGATGGCGCGAAGCCGTGATGGCAGGAGGCGTTGCGGTAGCGGCCGGTGGGCCAGGTGCTGTCGGCCGCCGGAAACGCCGGACTTGGTGTTACCTTCGGTAACTGCGTACCCATCTTGTTACCCCTTAGTAAGGAAAGTCAATGGCCGATCGCCGCAGCGAACTGCTGGATGCCGCGGACCGCGTCGTGCACCGCGACGGCCCGCGCGCCAGCATGAACACCATCGCCGCCGAGGCCGGCATCACCAAGCCGATCCTCTACCGGCACTTCGGCGACAAGAACGGCCTCTACCGGGCCTGGCCGAGCGGCACACCGCCGGGCTGCTGGCCTCGGTCCGGGCGGCCCTGCGCTGCCGCTGGAGCGGCGCGACCGGGTCGAGGCCGTCATCGACACCTATCTCGCCGCCATCGAGGCCAGGCCGCAGGTCTACCGGTTCCTGGCCCACCCGGACCCGGCCGCCGACGGCCTCCCCCCGCCGGGCCGCTCGCCCCGGCGCTGCAAAAGATCGCCGACGAGCTGACCCGCTCGATGCGGGAGGAGGTCGACCTGGGCCCGGACAGCGCGGTGGTCGCGCCGAGGCCTGGGGGCAGGCGATGACCGGGATGGTGCTGGCGGCCGGGACTGGTGGCTGGAGACCCGCCCCTTCCCGCGCGAGCGGATGGTGCAGACCCTGGCCGACCTGCTCTGGGGCCGGCTGGCGGCGGCCGGCCAGCGCCCCCGCGCGGCCACGCCCGCGCCGGAGGCGGCCACGGAGGGGGTCAAGGAGGGGTCGCGGAGGCGGCGGAGCAGACCGCGGGCGACGAGCCACGGCCGACGGACACCCGCGGCGGGCCGTCCGGCCAGAGCTAGACGGCCGCGGGGACGGGTCGGCTGCCGGGCCAGGCCGACCGCACCTGCGGCTGGGCCCCTCGGGCCCGCACTGTCAAGCCGGTCCCGGCGCGTGGTACCAGTCCGCACGGCGCATGGTGCGCAGCGCCCGAGCGCGGCGCAGCCCGGTGAGCCGGTCCAGGAACACCCCGCCGTCCAGGTGCCCGGTCTCGTGCTGGAGGCAGCGGGCGAAGAAGCCGGTGCCCTCGATCTCGACCTCGGCGCGCGGTCAGGTCCTGGCCGCGGACCAGCGCGCGGTCGAAGCGCGGCGTCCGGGCGCGCAGCCCGGGCAGCGACAGGCAGCCCTCCTCGCCGGCCACCTCCACCCCGTCGGCCTCCACCAGCACCGGGTTGACCAGGTGCCCGAGATGGCGGACGTCCTCGTCGTCGGGGCAGTCGTAGACGAAGACCCGCAGGCCGACCCCGATCTGATTGGCTGCCAGGCCGACCCCGTCCCGCGCGTACATGGTCGCGAAGAGGTCCTCGACCAGGCGGGCGAGCGAGCGGTCGAAGGCGGTGACGGTGGCGCAGGGGTGCTCAGCACCGGCTCCGCCCAGGCGGTCACTGGGTGGACGGCACCGGTACTTCCGGGGATGCGGGACATATTGGAAGATCGTACGGCGGGTGCAGGGCACCGCCGAATTCCCGGTGCCGGTAGGCTGAGCCCGTCTGTACCGAGGAGGAGAGCGACCCTGATGCCAGCGAACCCCGAGTCGGGCGGCCCTTCGGCCACGCTGCCCCGCGCGCCAAGCTCGCTGTGACGGCCGGCAAGGTGGCCGCCGCTGTCTCGCGCACGGCCGGTCGCGGCAGCGGTTCCGTGATCGGCGGCAAGGTCGCGCTCAGGTTCGAGCCCGACCTGCTCAAGGCCCTGGCCGAGCACCTGGATGTGGTCCTGGTCTCCGCCACCAACGGGAAGACCACCACCACCCGACTGATCGCCGAGGCGCTCAAGGCCGCCGGACCGGTGGTCTCCAACGCGCTGGGCGCGAACATGCCCGCCGGGATCACCTCGGCGCTGGCCGAGGGCGCAGAGGCCCGGTTCGGCGTGATCGAGGTGGACGAGAAGTACCTCACCGGCGTGGCCAGGGACACCTCTCCCAAGGCGATCCCTGCTCAACCTCTCCCGGGACCAGCTGGACCGCTCCTCCGAGACCCGGATGCTGGCCGAGAAGTGGCGCGAGGGCCTGGCCGGCTCCGAGGCCGTGATCATCGCCAACGCCGACGACCCGCTGGTGACCTGGGCCGCCTCGTCCTGCCGCCGGGTGGTCTGGGTGGCCGCCGGGCAGGCGTACCGCGAGGACGCCTGGTCCTGCCCGAGCTGCGGCGGTGTGATGCAGCGCCCCGGCGAGGACTGGTACTGCGCCGCCTGCGGCTTCCGCCGGCCGCAGCCCCACTGGGCGCTGAACGGCGACCATGTGATCGACCCGCAGGGCTCGGCCTGGCCGATCCGGCTCCAGCTGCCCGGCCGCGCCAACCTCTCCAACGCGACCAGCTCCGCCGCGGTGGCCGCCGTCTTCGGGGTGCACCCGCAGGTGGCGCTCCAGCGGATGGAGGCCGTGCAGGCCGTGGCCGGACGCTACGAGTCGGTGCAGTTCGCGGGCCGCGAGGTACGGCTGCTGCTGGCCAAGAACCCGGCCGGCTGGCTGGAGACCTTCACCCTGATCGACCCGGCGCCCGCGCCGGTGGTGCTCTCGGTGAACGCGCTCGGCGCCGACGGCACCGACACCTCCTGGCTGTGGGACGTCGACTACGAGCGGCTGGTGGGCCACCCGGTCTTTGTGATGGGGCAGCGGAAGCTGGACCTGGCGGTGCGGCTGGAGGTCGCCGGGGTGCACTTCCAGGTGGTCGACTCGCTGGCACAGGCGGTGGCCGCGGCCCCGCCGGGACGCATCGAGGCCATCGCCAACTACACCGCGTTCCAGCAGCTGCGCCGCGATGTGCGCGGCTGACCACGGCTGCTGACGAAGAGGATCACTGAACCCATGAGCGAGAGCGCACTGCGCCTGGTCTGGATCTACCCGGACCTGCTGAGCACCTACGGCGACCGCGGCAACGCCCTGGTCGTGGAGCGCCGGGCCCGCCAGCGGCGGCTGGACGTGGCCAGGATCGACGTGCGGTCCGACCAGCCGGTGCCCACCAGCGGCGACATCTACCTGATCGGCGGCGGCGAGGACCGGCCGCAGCGGCTGGCTGGCGAGCGGCTGCGGGCCGACCCGGGCCTGCACCGGGCGGTGGAGAACGGCGCCATCGTCTTCGGCGTCTGCGCCGGCTACCAGATCATGGGCCACGAGTTCATCGACGACCGCGGCCAGCGCGCCCCGGGCCTGGGCCTGTTGGACGTGTGGAGCACCCGCGGCGAGTCGGCCCGGCATGTGGGCGACATCATGGCCGAGCCCGACCCGCGGCTGGGCCTGCCGACCCTGACCGGGTTCGAGAACCATCAGGGGGTCACCCACCTGGGCCAGGGCGTCTCCCCGCTGGCGCGGCTGAGCGTCGGCGGTGGCAACGGCACCGGCGACGGCACCGAGGGCGCCTGGCGGGACACCGTCTTCGGCACCTATCTGCACGGCCCGGTAATGGCCCGTAACCCGGCGGTGGCGGACCTGCTGATCAAGCTGGCGCTGGACGTCAGCGCCCTGCCGCCGGTGGACAACACCTGGTACGACGCACTGCGCGCGGAGCGCATCGCGGCTCTGCAGCAGCCGGCCTGACACCGGTCCGGCTGCCGTACCCCGGCCCGGGAGCAGTGGCGCTCCCACCAGGGCCGGGGTCCACCGTCCAGCCGCCCGGGGCCGACCGGACCCCGGGGCCGGGCGATCCGGCGTCCCGCCGGGTGTCCACCCCTCGGACAGTGGGTATCGGGCGGCGGCATTGTGCTGTATCGAATAGTTGAACACTCCCCCGCGCGGGGTGGCGACGAAGCCGCGACGCGTCCGCCCCGGCCTGACCGGAGTTCAGTGGGCGGTATCATCACGATGGGGCGAAAAGTCCGATTTGCCCGACCTTCACCCGGCCGCATCCGCCACGCCAACCGCTGGTGGAGGCAGGCCGGTACGGTGGGTCGGCTGTCGGGTACAGAAGTCCGGTCGTCCGGTTCTGCTCGGGAGTTGCAAAGCGATGCGTATTGGTGTGCTGACCAGCGGCGGTGACTGTCCCGGTCTGAACGCCGTGATCCGCTCCGTGGTACATCGTGGCGTGGTCGACCACGGCGACGAGATCATCGGATTCCATGACGGCTGGCGCGGGCTGCTGGAGGGCGACTACCGCGAGCTCACCCTGGACTCCGTCAGCGGCATCCTGGCCCAGGGCGGGACGATCCTCGGCTCGACCCGGGTCCAGCCGAGCCATCTGCGGGACGGCGTGGCCCGCGCCAAGGAGTACTGCGAGGAGCTCGGCCTCGACGGGATCATCCCGATCGGCGGCGAGGGCACGCTCAAGGCCGCCCGGCTGCTCTCCGACGGCGGACTGCCGATCGTGGGCGTGCCCAAGACCATCGACAACGACATCGCCTGCACCGACGTCACCTTCGGCTTCGACACCGCGGTGTCGGTGGCGACCGAGGCGCTGGACCGGCTGAAGACCACCGCCGAGTCGCACCAGCGGGTGATGGTGGTCGAGCTCATGGGCCGTCACACCGGCTGGATCGCGCTGCACGCGGGCATGGCGGCCGGCGCGCACGCCATCATCGTCCCCGAGCGGCCGTTCGACATCGAGCGGGTCACCGCGGTGGTCCGGGAGCGCTTCGAACGCGGCAAGAAGTTCGCCATCGTGGTCTGCGCCGAGGGCGCCAAGCCCGAGCCCGGGAGCATGCACTGGGAGGAGGGCACCGTGGACATCTACGGCCACGAGCGCTTCACCGGTGTCGCCAACCAGCTGTCCATGGAGCTGGAGCACCGCCTGGGCAAGGAGGCCCGGCCGGTCATCCTCGGACATGTGCAGCGCGGCGGCACGCCCACCGCGTACGACCGGGTGCTCGCCACCCGCTTCGGCTGGCACGCCGTCGAGGCGGTGCACAAGGGCGCCTTCGGGCACCTGACCGCGCTCCAGGGGACGCAGATCAACCTGGTCCCGCTGGCGGAGGCGGTCGCCGACCTGAAGACCGTGCCCGCCGAGCGCTACATCGAGGCCGAGACCGTCATCTGACGTCCGGCCACCGCGGCGATCTTCCAGGGCCCCGAGCACCGCCCATCCGGATTGTCCGGATTGTCGGCTCGGGGCTCCTCGCTTAGCGTGGCTGCCATGGAGATCCTCGCCTACGGCGTGCAGGCCGATGAGAAAGTCCTGATCGAGCAGGCCTTCGAAGGCCGCCACCAGGTGCGTTGTCTGGACGTGTTCCTCAACCCGGACACCGCGCCGCTGGCCGCCGGGCACGAGGTGGTCAGCACCAGCGTCAACGCCCGGCTGGACGCCACCACGCTGCGGCTGCTGGCGAACGGCGGGACCAGGATGATCGCCCAGCGGTCCACCGGCTTCAACAACATCGACCTCGGCGTCGCCGCCGAGCTCGGCCTGACCGTCGCCCGGGTCTCCTACTACTCCCCCTACGCGGTCGCCGAGTTCGCCTGGACCCTGGCCCTGGCGGTCAACCGCCGGATCGCCCGGGCCGCCAACCGCACCCGGGAGTTCGACTTCCGGCTGGACGGGCTGATGGGCCAGGACATCCACGGGATGACCGTGGGCGTCATCGGCACCGGCAAGATCGGCGAGTGCTTCGCCCGGATCGGCAACGGCTTCGGCACCACCCTGCTCGGCTGGGACGTCGCCGAGAACCAGGCCTGCCTCGACCTCGGCATGAAGTACACCTCGCTGGACCACCTGCTGTCCGAGTCCGACCTGATCACCCTGCATGTCCCGCTGCTGCCGGACACCCATCACCTGATCGAGGCTCGGCGCTCCAGCGGATGAAGCCGGACGCCATCCTGATCAACTCCAGCCGCGCCCGGCTGGCTACACACGCCGCCCTGGTGGAGGCCCTGCGCGCTCGGCGGCGTCGGACTGGACGTCTACGAGGAGGAGACCGGCCTGTTCTTCTTCGACAAGTCCCTGGAAGTGGTCACCGACCACCCTGGCCCGGCTGATGACCTTCCCGCAGGTGCTGGTGACCTCGCACCAGGCGTACTTCACCCGACGGCGGTCACCCAGATCGTCGAGGCCACCGCGCGCAATGTGGACGACTTCCTGAACGGCGCACCAGCGAGAACACGCTGATCCCACGCGAGTGAGCGCTGGTGCGGCGGATGAGCTGCTGGCGAGCCGCGGCCGCGGTGCTTGCCGGGGGGCGGCGGCGGGGTGCAATCCGGACAGTTCTACTCTGGTCCGGGCGGTGTTCAGTCCAGGACCGCCGCGCACCGCCGTCACCAGGAAAGCAGGAACGCGATGGGCTCCATGCCGGGTATGCCGGGCATGACGCAGGATCTGCCGCCGTGGACCGTCGGCGGGTCCTGGCCTTCCACCCCACCGCAACCTGCCGTTCCTGATCGGCTGCCTGCTGCTGCTCGGCCTCTACCTCGCGGGCGTGGTCCGGCTGCGCCGGCGCGTGACGCCTGGCCGATGGGGCGGACCGTCGCCTGGGTGCTCGGGTGCTGACCATCGCCCTGGTCACCTGCACCGGCCTGGAGCAGTACGGCATGCAGATGCTCAGCGCGCACATGCTCCAGCACATGATGCTGTCCATGTTCTCGCCGATCATCATGCTGATGGGCGCGCCGATCACGCTGGCCCTGCGGGCCCTGCCAGCCGGCGGCAAGGGCAGCCACGGCCGCGCGAACTGCTGGTGGCGCTGCTGCACTCGCGCTATGTGAAGGTGATCTCGCACCGGGTTCACCCTGCCGCTGTTCATCGCCAGCCTGTACGGCTGTACTTCACCCCGCTGTTCGACTTCCTGATGAAGACGACCTGGGGCCACGAGCTGATGATGCTCCACTTCCTGGGCGTCGGACTGCTGTTCTTCTGGCCGATCATGGGCGTCGACCCGGGCCCGCACCGGCCCGGTCACCTGATGCGGATGCTGGAGCTGTTCATCGGGATGCCGTTCCACGCCTTCTTCGGCATCGCGATCATGATGTCCTCCGGGCTGATGGTGCAGACCTTCGCCCATCCGGCGGCCTCGCTGGGCGTGAACCCGCTGTCCGACCAGCACATGGCGGGCGGGCTGGCCTGGGCCTTCAGCGAGATCCCGACCTTTATCGTGCTGATCGCGCTGACCTTCCAGTGGGCGAAGTCGGAGGAGCGGCTCTCCCGCCGCAAGGACCGCACCGCGGACCGCGACGGCGACAAGGAACTCAACGACTACAACGCCTACCTGGCCAACCTCCAGCGTCGCTCCGGGTCCAGCAGCAGGGCTGACCGGCCCGCCGCCCCGGCTCACCCCGCCGTTTCACCCGCCCCGCTTCACCCGCCCCGTTTCACCCCGCCGGTTCCGGCCCCGGCTCCCGGGCGGCGGCGCCCGGGCCGGCCTGGGTCACCAGACCGGCCAGGATCACGTCGAGCCCGAACGCGAAGCGCTCGTCACCCTCGTTGCGGGTCATCGGCGCGATCATGCTGATCAGCACCGGGTAGCGCTCCGGCGGCAGTGAGGCGAAGTAGCCGCGGATGCCGTCCAGGTACACCTCGGACTGCTGCGGGTCGTCCCGGCTGCCGCGCTGGCTGAGCTCGTGCGCGGAGGCCACCAGATAGAGCCCGATCAGGTCCACCCCGTACGCGGCGACCTGGTCCGGCAGGCCGCCGGCCCGCAGCAGCGCCAGCACGGTCTCGGCCGCGTCCAGGTGTGCGGCAGGGTCGGGATGTTGGAGGCCAGCGCGGCCCGGGCCAGGTCGTTGTGGGCGACCAGGTTGTCCCTGGCCTGCTTGAGGAAGTCCTTCAGCTGCGCCCGCCAGTCCCCGGAATCGGGCACCGGGTGCACCAGGTCCGCGTAGACCCGGTCCAGCACCAGCTCGACCAGTTCCTCCTTGCCGCTGACATGCGCGTACAGCGAGGCCGCGCCGGTGTTCAGCTCCTGGGCGACCCGGCGCATGCTCAGCGCGTCCATGCCCTCGGCGTCGACGACGCCGAGCGCGACCTCGACGATGGCCTCCCGCCCCAGCGCGCGGCGCCGGGGCTGGCGCGGCTCCACGGCACCCCACGCGGTCGGACGGGCTTGGCGGCTGGGGCCATGGGGCTCACTCCTCACGCGGTGCCGGACGGGTCCGGACTGATCATGCGGAACCCACTGTAGTTGACACGAACGGCGTTCGTAAGTAGAACAGTGTTCGTCACGACGAACACTGTTCGCACCAACTCCTTCCATGATGCCCCAGGGGAATCCATGAGCCGCACCGCCGACCGCACCGCAGACCGAAGCAGCGACACCACCGGCGCCGGCGCCGACCCGGCCGCCGAACCCGAACCGCCCGGCGGGGCGCGCCCTCCGGTTACCGCTGGCGCTGGCAGATCCTCGCCGTGGTGCTGATCGCCGAGGTCATGGACCTGCTCGACACCACTATCGTCAACGTCGCCGCGCCCGCGATCCATGCCGCCTCGGCGGCGGGAGCACCCAGATCCAGTGGATCACCGCCGGCTACACCCTCCCCTTCGCGGTGCTGCTGATCACCGGCGCGCGCCTGGGCGACCTGGTCGGCCGCAAGCGGATGTTCCTGACCGGCGCGTTCGGCTTCACCCTGTGCTCGGCGCTCTGCGCGCTCGCGGCCGACCCGGGGATGCTGGTGGCCTCCGCGCGCTCCAGGGCGGCTTCGCGGCGATGATGATCCCGCAGGGCCTCGGCATCCTGCGCTCGGTCTTCCCCCGGACGAGGCAGGCGGGGCCTTCGCCGCCTTCGGCCGGTCATGGGCCTGTCCTCGGTGATCGGCCCGACCCTCGGCGGTTCCTGGTCACCGCGAACCTGTTCGGCACCGGCTGGCGCATGATCTTCCTGATCAATCTGCCGCTCGGCCTGGCCGCCGTGCTGCTGGGCGCCAGACTCTTCCCCAAGGACGTCCGCGGCCACGCCGCCACCCGCTCGACCTGCCCGGAATGGCCCTGGTCAGCGCGGCCGTGCTGCTGCTGGTCTACCCTGGTCCAGGGCCGGGAGCTGGGCTGGCCGGGCTGGACCTATGCCGCCATGGCCGCCTCCGTCCCGCTGCTGGCGCTGTTCGGCCTGCACCAGCGGCGGGTGTCCCGGGCCGGCGGCTCACCGCTGGTCGAGCCCAGCCTCTTCGCCAACCGCGCCTTTGTCGCGGCGCTGGCCACCGGCCTGGTCTTCTTCGCCGCCATGTCGGGCCTGATGCTGACGCTGACGCTGACCATGCAGCTCGGCTTCGGCTGGACCGCCCTGCATGCGGGCGCCACCATGATCCCGTTCTCGCTGGGCATCGTCCCCGGCGCGATCCTGGCCGGCGGGGTGCTCGGCCCGCGCTACGGACGCCGGGTGCTGCACGCCGGCATGCTCGTCGCCGCGCTCGGCACCTTCGGCCTGTGGGCCACCGTCGCCCACTGGGGCCTGCGCACCGGCACCTGGGAGCTGGCCCCGGCGCTGGTGGTGACCGGCTTCGGCATGGGGCTGATCATGGCGCCGTTCTTCGACATCGCCCTCGCCGGGGTCACCGACGAGCAGAACGGCTCGGCCTCCGGCGTGCTCAACGCCGTGCAGCAGCTGGGCGGGTCGATCGGGGTGGCCGCCCTGGGCACCGGCTTCTTCAGCTGGGCCGCGAGCAGCGGCTGGGTCGACGCCTCCGGCTGGACGCTGGGCTGCGCCGCGGCGGCACTGCTGGGCTCCGCCGCGATCGCCTTCGCCCTGCCCATGGCGGCCCGCCCGGACAGCGGTCACTGAGCCCCGGTCGGCCGGGTCAGGACGGCCACCCGGCCGACCCGGCCCCTGCCGCCCCGGCGGTCAGCGGGCCGGCGGAGGGTTGGGCACATAGCCGAGGTCGACCGGCTGCTCCGGCGGCCCGTTCCGGCGCAGCTCCGCCAGCAGCGCCACCAGCTGCGGCGGCCACAGCAGCTCCGGGCACCCGGCCAGCTCCTCCGGCGTCCACCAGCGGCAGGTCATGATCCCGTCCTGGGCGAAGGAGTCGGCCAGATCCCCCACCGGATCCCGGCGCGGGCCCTCGGCCAGGAAGATCACCTCCCGCTGCCGGGTCGGCACTCCGGCGCGGGTGTAGTCGTGCTCCCACCGCCACAGCGGCGGCCCGGTGCGCACGTCGTCCCAGCCGGTCTCCTCGACCGTCTCCCGCACCGCCCCCGCCAGCTCGTCCTCCCCCTCCTCCAGTCCGCCGCCGGGCAGCACCCAGTGCAGCCCGACCTCGACATCGTCGTGGAGCTGCAGGAACACCGCGCCCCCGGGGTCCAGTACCAGCAATCGCGCGGCCCGGCGCGCCACCCGTTCAGTACTCATGCAGCAGACCCTAGGGGTGCGGGCGCGCTCCGGTCCGGGAATCCGGGGAACTCGCCCCCGGGTTCTCCGGGCCCGGTTTTCCGGGGGCGGAACCACCATCCTCCGGCCGCACCGCACCACTTCACCCGTACGGGTTATAGCAAATTTCGGAAGGTTTACTCCAGGACGTGAAAATCTGCCCATCGCAGCAGGTCAAGGTGCATGTGTAGCTGGTCGACAGATTTATTCGACCCTGCCTGAAATTTCACCCGGACCGCCCAGTAATACGGTCTGGAAAATCGACTTCAAGGCCCCGGAAACGCCTAGTGACAAGAATCACAGAATCGCGTCCCAGCATGAACATCGCCTAAAAACGTGCCAATACTGTCGCCCGAGCAGAGAAAGTCCCCGCCGCCGTGGCGGGGCGGTCCGACCGGACGCCGAGTCCCGCCACCGGTCGGGCGCCGGGTGCTCACACACCTGACAGGCGGGAGCGGGGACCCGAGCAGGGCGGGGCGGTCCTCCAGACCGTCCCTTGGGGTGAAGCCACAGCCGTGGCAGGGCAGCTTTCGGAGCCCAAACCCGACAGGGAGACTTCCGCAGGCGGTTCCGGAAGGGCCCGCATGACTGCGTCCGTGGACACCCACGCCCCGATCCCGAACCAGAGCGAAACGGGCCGCAGAACGCGGCTCGGCCGCTGGCGCGCCGGTGCCACCGCCGCGCTCACCCTGGCCGCGGTGGCCGGATCCACCCTGCTGACCACCATCCCGGCCGACGCCGCGACCATCGAGGGCCGGGCGCTGACCATCGCTGCGTCAAAACACGGCGACCCCTACCTCTGGGGCGCCACCGGCCCGGACGCGTTCGACTGCTCCGGGCTGACCTACTACTCGTTCCGGAACGCGGGCAGGCAGCTGCCGCGCACCGCCCAGGCGCAGTACGACAGCGTCGAGCACATCCCCCGGAGCCGGCGGCTCCCCGGCGACCTGGTGTTCTTCCACCCGCAACGGGTACGTCTACCACGTCGGGATCTACGCCGGGGACGACCGGATCTGGCACTCGCCGCACCCGGGGGCCCGGGTGCGGCTGGAGCAGATCTGGACCACCGAGGTCTGGTACGGCCGGATCCGATGAGCGGCGGAGCGGCGGGCGGCTACCGGGACTCCCCCGGGTAGCGGACCTTGGTCTGCGCCCGGGCCGCGTCCAGGATGTCCATGACCTCCAGGGTGCTGCTCCAGGGCACCAGCGGGCTCTCCAGCAGGCCGGCCCGCAGGCAGCGCATGGCCTCCTCCGCCTCATGGGTGTAGCCGAGCCCGGTGTAGGGCGCCGGAATGACCTCCGGCGCCACCTGCTCGCCCTCACCCCGGTAGAGCAGCAGCTCGTTCGGGCGGAAGAAGGGCGCGGGCAGCTCGATCCGGCCCAGGGTGCCGGAGACGGCCGCGCGCAGCGGCGTCCCGGCGACGATGCCGCAGCTGAGCGTGGCCACCGCGCCCGAGTCGTAGCCGAGCAGCAGCCCGGTGGTGGCGTCCACGCCCTCCGGGGTGAGGCTCGCCCAGGCCTGGACGCTGTCGGGCACACCGAGCAGCAGATGGGCCAGGGCCACCGGGTAGACGCCGAGGTCCAGCAGCGCGCCGCCGCCGAGCGCCGGGTCGCGCAGCCGGCTGGCCGGGTCGAACGGCCCGGCCAGGCCGAAGTCCGCGTGCAGGGCGCCGACCGTGCCGATCGCGCCCTCGGCCACCAGCCGGGCCGCCTCCCGGACCGCCGGGTTGCAGCGCATCCACATGGCCTCCATCAGGAACAGTCCCCGCTCGGCGGCGAGCGCGACCAGTTCCCGGGACTCGGCGGCGGCCAGCGTGAACGGCTTCTCGCACAGCACCGCGCGTCCGGCCTCCAGGCAGAGCCTGGTGGCCTGGTAGTGGGCGTGGTGCGGGGTGGCCACATAGACGATGTCGACGTCCTGGTCGGCCGCCAGCCCGGCCCAGCTGCCATGGGCGCGCGGGATCCCGAAGCGGTCGGCGAAGGCCCGGGCGGACTCCTGGCTGCGCGAGCCGACCGCGACCACCTCGGCGTCCGGCAGCAGCTGGAGGTCGTGGGTGAACTGCTCGGCTATGGAACCGGTGGCCAGGATGCCCCAGCGGACGGCATTCTTCGGTCGATCAGGCTGCATGGGCCCATCAAACTCGCTCCGGCCACCGGCGTCGAGGCCCGGCCGGAAGCCGGGCCGCCGCGGTCAGCTGCCGGGCGCGGTCCGGGTGACCACCTCGACCGCGAAGCCGATCTGCTCCTCGGTCAGGTCCGCCCGGGCGGTGAGCCGCAGCCGGGACCAGCGGTCCGGCACGGACGGCGGCCGGAAGCAGCCGACCGCCAGCCCCTTCTCCCGGCAGGCCGCGGCCCAGGCCAGGGCCTGCTCCGGGGTGTCCACCCGGACCGAGACCACCGCGCCCTGCGGGCTGCTCACCGGCAGCCCGGCCGCGGCGAGCCGCTCCGACAGGGCCCGGGCGACCTCCCCGGAGCGGGCCGCGCGCTGCGGTTCCTCGCGCAGCAGCCGCAGCGCGCCCAGGGCGGCGCCGACCGCCGCCGGGGCGAGCCCGGTGTCGAAGATAAAGGTGCGCGCGGACTGCACCAGGTGCTCGATCACCCGGCGCGGACCCAGCACCGCCCCGCCCTGGGAGCCGAGCGACTTGGACAGGGTGACCGTCGCCAGCACGTCCGGCGCGCCCGCCAGACCGGCCGCGGCCAGGGCTCCCGCGCCGCCGGGGCCGAGCACGCCCAGGCCGTGGGCGTCGTCGGTGAGCAGCGCCGCGCCGTGCTCGCGGCAGGCCGCGGCCAGCTCGGCCAGCGGGGCGGCGTCGCCGTCGACCGAGAACACGGAGTCGCTGACCACCAGCGCCCGGCGTTCGGTCCGGGCGGCGAGCGCGGCGCGGACCGACTCCGGGTCGCGGTGCCCGGCCCGGACCACCCGGGCCCGGGACAGCCGGCAGCCGTCGATCAGCGAGGCGTGGTTGAGCGCGTCGGAGACGATCAGGGTGTCCGCGTCGGTGAGCGCGGTCAGCGCCGCCATATTGGCGGTGTAGCCGCTGGAGAACACCAGCGCGGCCTCGGCGCCGCAGAAGTCGGCGAGTTCGGCCTCCAGCTCGGCGTGCAGCTCGGTGCTGCCGGTGACCAGCCGCGAGCCGGTCGAGCCGCCGCCCCAGCGCAGTGCGGCGTCCGCCGCGGCCCGGGTCACCCGGGGGTGGCGGACCAGGCCAGGTAGTCGTTGCTGGCGAGGTCCAGCAGGCCCTCGCCGGGGGCGCGGTGGCGCAGGGTGCGGACCAGGCCGGCCTCCCGCCGGGCGGCGGCGGCCGCGTCCAGCCAGTCGAAGGGGTCGGCGGCGGGCACCGGGGCACGGGTGCGGTGGTGGTCATCCGGAGCACGCTCCGCGCTGGGCCTGCTGCCACGCGCAGCGCGGGCACAGCGGCCGCACCGGGGTGTCGGCGGGTGTTCGCTCGGTTCGCCGCACAGGACGCAGTCGGCGACGGCCCCGGGGCTGCTCCGGGGCGGAAACCGGCGGCGGGGGCTGGTCTCGCAGTAGGTGTCGGGCTCCACGGGGCGATCCTAACCGCTGCTCCGCGGCTCCGGCCGGGCCGCCGGGGAGTGCCACCGGGGAGGGCGCGGCGGGAGGGCGGCCCCGGGCCGGCTCACTGCCAGGCGAGTTTGGCACCCACGGTGTAGGCCAGGAACCAGGTGGGGGTGTCCAGCTCGCCGGCAACCGGCTGGCCGGTGGCGGTGACCGACTCGACCACGTCCACGGCGCTGCCCACGGCCTCGACCCGGGTCTGCACCGAAGGCACCGTCCCCGGCGTCGAGGCGGGCAGGCCGGGGCGCCGCTCTGGGTGGTGTTCTGCGCGGCGGTGGAGGGCGGCACGCTGGCGGCGGTCAGGCCGGAGGGCTGCTGGAAGGTCACCGCGCCGGGCCCCGGCAGCCCCGACAGCCCCTTGGCCGCCGCGGACGCCGCCGCCGGTCCGCTGTAGAAGAACACGGTCACACAGGTGTAGACACTGTGGTCCTGCTCGACGTAGTCGGCGGTCAGGTAGCCGGTGCAGCCGGTGGCCGCGGCGGCGGGCGCGCCCGCGGTGAGCGCCTCGTCGCAGTCGGCGCTGCTGCTGCCGCCGTAGCGGGTGGCCTGGTAGGCGTCCGCGCTGGTGGGGTGGGCGGCTCGGAGACGGCGGCGGGCAGTACATCGTTCAGCCGCAGCGCGGCGACTTCCTGGACGGTGCCGCCGCTGCCGGCCCCGTCCGTCCCCACGCTCTCCTGGGAGACCGATCCGTTGTCCCCGCCGGCCCGGTTGACCTGGGCGGACCGGGCGTAGTGCACCTCGCCCCAGGTCGCGCCGACGGCGGCCACGGCGAGCGCCAGGAGCAGCACGGCGGTCCGGGGCGTACGGCTGCGGACTCCCGGTTCGGCGGCGCGGTGCTCACCCCTGGTGTTCATTCCGCAGAGTCTAGAGGTCGATCTTGTGCGCAGGGCAGGGGTAGTGCTGTGCATTCGCCCCCATGCGGATGATTTGAAGAGTTCTTTCACATCCGGGCCAACCATCGGTGTGATCTTCTGGCGGGTTCGGCACTGGCGTGGACCGGCCCCCGGAAGGCAGGATCGCGGCATGGATCTGCTCGACTCCCTCAGTGCCAAGGGCCTGCGCCGCGAACTCCCGACCCGTGAGGAGGCCCTGGCCGTACTGGCGACCTCCGACGACGAACTACTCGATGTGGTCGCCGCCGCCGGGCGGGTGCGCCGCCAGTGGTTCGGCCGGGTGAAGCTCAACTATCTGGTGAACCTGAAGAGCGGCCTCTGCCCGGAGGACTGCTCCTACTGCTCGCAGCGGATCGGCTCGAAGGCGGAGATCCTCAAGTACACCTGGCTGAAGCCGCAGGAGGCCGCCGCCGCGGCCAAGGCCGGGGTGTCCGGGGGCGCCAAGCGGTGTGCCTGGTGGCGAGCGGGCGCGGCCCGAGCGACCGGGATGTCGAGCGGTCGCCGAGACGGTGGACGCGATCCGGGCCGAGAACGAGGGTGTGGAGGTCTGTGCCTGCCTCGGGCTGCTGTCGGACGGCCAGGCGTCGCGGCTGCGCGAGGCCGGGTGCACGCCTACAACCACAACCTGAACACCGCCGAGGCCACCTACGGCGACATCTGCTCCACCCACACCTACGAGGACCGCAAGGACACCGTCCGCGAGGCCCAGGCGGCCGGCCTGTCGGCGTGCTCCGGGCTGATCGCGGGCATGGGCGAGAGCGACGCCGACCTGGTCGACGTGGTGTTCGCGCTGCGCGAGCTGAACCCGGACTCGGTGCCGGTGAACTTCCTGATCCCGTTCGAGGGGACCCCGCTGGCGAAGGAGTGGAACCTCACCCCGCAGCGCTGCCTGCGGATCCTGGCCATGGTCCGCTTTGTCTGCCCGGATGTGGAGGTCCGGCTGGCCGGCGGGCGCGAGGTGCATCTGCGCACGCTCCAGCCGCTGGCGCTGCACCTGGTGAACTCGATCTTCCTGGGCGACTACCTGACCAGCGAGGGACAGGCCGGGCAGGCCGACCTCGACATGATCACGGACGCGGGCTTCACGGTGGAGGGCGCGGACGAGGCGACCCTGCCCGCCGAGCGCGAGGCCGCGGTCACTGTGCGCCGCCGGGGCGCGGGCACCGATCTGCCGCCGAACGCGTGAGCGCGAGCACCGAATCGCGGCGGCTGCCCACCGGGCAGCCGCTGCCCCGGAACAGCTGCTCGAGCTCGACCGGGCGCATGTCTGGCATCCGTACGGCGCGATGCCGGCGGCGCTCGCGCCCTTCCCGGTGGAGTCGGCGGCCGGGGTGCGGCTGCGGCTGGCCCGGCCGGTCGAGGGGCGGTCCGAGCTGATCGACGGCATGTCCTCGTGGTGGTCCGCGATCCACGGCTACCAGCACCCGGTGCTGGACGAGGCGGTGCGCGACCAGCTGGGGCGGATGAGCCATGTGATGTTCGGCGGGCTCACCCACGAGCCCGCGGTCCGGCTGGCCGCCCGGCTGGTGGAGCTGTCCCCGGAGCCGCTGGAGCATGTCTTCCTGGCGGACTCGGGCTCGGTCTCGGTCGAGGTCGCGGCCAAGATGTGCCTCCAGTACTGGCGTTCGCTGGGCCGGCCGAGAAGCGGCGGCTGCTGACCTGGCGCGGCGGCTACCACGGCGACACCTTCCACCCGATGTCGGTGTGCGACCCCGAGGGCGGGATGCACCAGCTGTGGACCGGCGTGCTGCCGCGCCAGCTGTTCGCGGACGCGCCCACGGACGGCTTCGACACCCCGCTGGACCCGGCCTATGTCTCCCATCTGGACGAGCTGATCGGCCGCCATGCCGCCGAGACCGCCGCGGTGATCGTGGAGCCGGTGGTGCAGGGCGCGGGCGGGATGCGCTTCCACTCCCCCGAGTTGCTGCGGGTGCTGCGCCGGCTGTGCGACGCGCACGGGGTGCTGCTGGTCTTCGACGAGATCGCCACCGGCTTCGGCCGCACCGGCGAGCTGTTCGCGGCCGGGCACGCCGGGGTCTCGCCCGATGTGATGTGCGTCGGCAAGGCGCTGACCGGCGGGTACCTGACGCTGGCGGCGACGCTGTGCACCGGCGAGGTGGCCCGTGGCATCAGCCGGGGCGAGGTGCCGGTGCTGGCGCACGGGCCGACGTTCATGGGCAACCCGCTGGCCTGCGCGGTCGCCAACGCCTCGATCGAGCTGCTGCTCGGGCAGGACTGGCAGGGCACGGTCCGGCGGATCGAGTCGGGGCTGCGCGCGGGCCTGGCCCCGGCGGCCGGGCTGCCCGGGGTGCGCGAGGTGCGGGTGCTGGGCGCCATCGGGTGGTCCAGCTGAACCACGAGGTGGACCTGGCCGCGGCGACCGCGGCCGCCGCCGGGGCCGGGGTGTGGCTGCGCCCGTTCCGCGACCTGGTCTACACCATGCCGCCGTATGTCACCGGCGACCTGGATCTGGCGGCGCTGTGCGCCGGGGTGGTCGCCGCCGCGGCGCGCGGCTGAGCGCACCTCTTTTCTCTGGGTACATCTCTGCTTCATGTACATCGGCACGACGGCGAGGAACAGCACAATGAGCAGCACCGCTGCGAGCGGGACGGTCCTGCTGGTCTCCGGTACCGGGACCGAGATCGGGAAGACCGCGGTCACCGCGGCCGTGGCCGCACTGGCCCTGGCCGAGGGCCTGCGGGTGGCGGTGCTCAAGCCCGCGCAGACCGGCGTCGGCGTCTACGAACCCGGCGACGCGGACGAGGTGCGCCGGCTCGCCGGGGACGGGCTGACCTGTGCCGAACTGGCGCGCTATCCCGAGCCGCTGGCCCCGGCGACCGCCGCCGCCCGCTGCGGGATGCCGCCGGTCACGCCCAAGGAGACGCGGTGCCGCGGCCGGCTGGCGCAGACCCATGACCTGGTCCTGGTCGAGGGCGCGGGCGGGCTGCTGGTCCGGTTCGACGCGGACGGCGGGAGCCTGGCCGAAGTCCCGGGCGCGCTGCGGGAGTCGGGTCTTGAGGCGGCGGTGCTGCTGGTCACCACCGCCGGCCTGGGCACGCTCAACACCACCGAGCTGAGCGCCGAGGCGCTGCGTGCCCGTGGGGTGCGGCTGCTGGGCCTGGTCATCGGCTCCTGGCCGGACGACCCCGATCTGGCCTCCCGCTGCAATCTGTCGGATCTGCCGCTGGTGGCGGACGCCCCGCTGCTGGGCTCGCTCCCGCAGGGGTGCGTGCCAGCAGCGGGGACACCGCGCGGACCGGGCCGAGTTCCTCGCCACGGCCCGCTCCGCGCTCGGTCAGATCTTGTTGAAGATCTTCGAGTAGGCGTAGCCGTCACCCTTGTCGTAGCCGTCGACCTCCCAGAACGACAGTTCCTGGACGCCGTTGCTCTTGGCGAAGGACTCCAGGGTGCCGGCGTCGGACTGGGTGAAGTTCTCGTCGTCGTCGTTCTGCCCGGCGATGGGGGTGAGCCCCAGGCGGGCCCAGTTCTGCGCGGAGCTGCCGCCGAAGATCCCGGCGAGCTGCTTCTCGGTGGCCTGCGCCCCCGACTCGGCGTCCTTGAGCGGGTTCTGGCCGTTGCCGAAGTCCATGGTCATGATGTTGACCAGGTTGACCTTGACGCCCTTGCTCTTGGCATCCTTGAGCAGCGCGGTGGCGTCCGACTCCAGGCCGGTGGGGTCGACCGGGAGGGTGTAGTCGACCTGGACCGAGGGGTCCTCCTGCTGGAGGGCCGCGAGCGCCTGGTCGCGGCGGGAGTTGGCGGCGGTGTTGTCCAGGTAGTCGCCCTCGATGTCGAAGTCGAGCCGGGTCACGCCGTAGGTCTTGACGACGTTGGCGTAGGCCGCGGTGAGGCTGCTGACCGAGTCGCAGGTCTCCGCTATCTCGCCGCCGGACTCGCCGCCGAAGGAGATGATGACGTTGCCCCCGGCCGACTTGAACGCGTTCACCTGCGAGGTGAACGCGCCCAGGGAGTCGTTGCCGTCCTCCCACATCGGGGTGCAGCCGGACTTGGGACCAGGAAGGCCAGCGTGTAGTACTTGTCGCCGCTGGCCTTCATGTCGGCGGACAGGTCGCCGGTGTCCCCGCCGGAGATCTGGAGGTAGGGGGCGGAGTACTGGCTGGGGAAGGCGGGGGCGGAGGCCTGGGCGGCGGAGACCCCGGCGGTGAGCACCAGCACGGGGGCCACCGCGGTGGTGAAGGCGGTGGCCGCCAGGAGCGCGGTACGGCGGGCTGAGGCGTGGGGAAGCTTGGCCATGATGACCTCTCAGTTCCGTTGCGACAATGAAGTTAGGAAGACTTCCTAACGCGTTGAACGAGGATCGTTGCGTACCGTCGTGCCCGCGTCAATACGCCCCGCGGCGGAACTGCCCGACCCGCGGAAGAACTGCCCGACCGGTCCACGCCCCACCGGACCGGACCGAGTACCGGGAACGGCCCGGTCCCGCTCGCTACCATGAACGGCGGGGAGTGCCAGGTGGTCGACGCGCCACTGCTCAGCGAACTGATGCCGTGGTCCGTCCCCGGCCTGCGGCTCGGCCGGGGCTGGGTGCGCTCCGCCCACCGCGAGGTGCTGACGGCCCGCTGGCAGCGCCTGGCCGAGGCCGCCACCGGATCCCGGGCCGCCCTTTTCGGGGCCAGCCGGGCCCGCACAGTCGACAGCTCCGTCGGGCAGCTGCCCGGACAGTCCTCCCCCCGCCCGCCTGGCCGACGACCCGGGCCCCTGTCCGGAGCCGGTGCGCATCCGGCACGGGGCCTTCGACCGGCTGTGGCTGCTCCCGGACCAGCGGGTGCTGGACGCCGCCCGGCCCGAGCTGTGGCGGGTCGCCGACGACGCCCAGCTGTTCGCCTGCGTGCAGCCGGACGCCCCGGGGCCGGCCGTGGCCTTCTCCGCCGAACTTCCGGACGGCCACCGCGTCAAGGGCCTGGGCCGGATTCACCCGCTCTACCGGCGGCCCGGCGGCCGGGAGCCGAACCTCGCGCCGGGCCTGACCGAGCACCTGGGCCAGGCCCTGGGCACCCCGGTCACCGCCGAGGACCTGCTGGCCTGGATCGCCGCCGTCACCACCGGGCCCGGCACCGTCACCGGCACGGGCACCGCCACCGGCACGTCCGGCCTCCGTGACGGCGAGGACGTCATGGTGCCGCTGCCCGGTTCGCCCGGGCTGTGGGCGGAGGGCGTCGCCCTGGGCCGCCAGGTGCTCCGGCTGCACACCTTCGGCCTGCGCTGCGGGAGCGACCGGCCGCGCCTGCCCGGCGGCCGGCGGCCCTTCGTCCGCGAGCGGATCAGCGGACTGCCGGACGCGATCGGCCATGACGCCGACACCGAGTCGCTGCTGCTGGGCACCGGCCGGGTGGCCCCGGTCCCCCGCGGGCCTGGGAGTTCCAGGCGGGCGGGCGGCCGGTGCTGGCCGAGTGGTTCGCCCGGCGCAGCGCCGACCCGGAGGCCGGACCCGGCACCCTCGAGGCGCTCGGACTGTCCGCCTGGCCTCAGCAGACCACCGCCGAGCTGGTCGAACTGGTCACCGTGCTGGCCCTGCTGGCCGAGCTGGAACCGGCCCGGGCGGAGCTGCTGCGCCCGGAGCGCGGCCCCTGGCTCGGCCGGGAACGGCTGACCGCCGCCGGGGTGCTGCCGCCACCGCCGTACAGCCGGCGCCCCGCCTCGGTCCTCTCCCACCAGGAGGAGGGCCCGGGCGGCCAGTTCGCCCTGCTCTGAGCCCGGTCCCAGCCCGACCCCAGCCCCGGCCACAGCCCGGCCACCGCCCAGCCACCGCCCCACCGCAGCCCGGCGCGCGGTTCGGGCCGCGCGCCCGCCGGGCACTCCCGGTGTCCCCCGGTTGCCGTGTCATGTCCGGGCTGTGACCGGACCGTGGCCGGGCGGTGGCCGCCACGGCAACCGGGAACCGGCCCGGCGCAGTGTTGCCGTTTGATACCGAAGCGGGTGATGAGCTGCACAGACACTCGCGGCGCCGGACCGTGCCCGGATACGATCCGCCTACCTCCCGGTAGCGTCGCCGGGAGCCCGATCGACAGCCATGGGCAACAAGGACCGGCGAAAGGGAAGGCGGGCGAGTTGGCACAGCTCACCGGTGGGGACTCCTCGCTGCTGCGACGTGATCAACTCCGCGGTCACCCTCCATGCGCTGCGCGGCGGCGACGCCCTGACGCTCACCCAGCTGGTGGGGGACACCGGTCTGTCGCGCCCCACCGTCGAGGGCGTGATCGAGGGCCTGATGGAGTCGGGCCTGGTGGTCGAGGTACTGCCGGAGAGCGACCCGCAGCGCGGTGACAGCACCCGCCAACGCGGGCGCCCCGCACGGCACTTCCGCTTCCGGGCGGAGGCCGGGCACCTGCTCGGCATCGAGATCGGCACCCACGGCGCCCGCGCCGCGCTGTCCGACCTCACCGGCCGGATCCTCGGCACCTACACCCGCCCGATCGACGAGGCCACCGGCGCGACCGAGCGCCTGGCGCTGGTCCGGGCGACCGTCGCCGAACTGCTGCGCCGCTCCGGGGTCTCCCGCGACACGCTGTGGGCCGTCGGCGTCGGCACGCCCGGCGTGGTCGACGCGGAGGGCGTGGTGCGGCTGGGCACAGCGCTGCCCGGCTGGACCGGACTCGAACTGGGGAACAGGCTGCGCCGTTCGTTCCGCTGCCCGGTACTGGTCGAGAACGACGCCAACCTCGCCGCGATCGGCGAGCACTGGAAGGGCGCCGCGGTCGGCATGGGCGATGTGGTGTTCGTCCTGGCCGGGCTGAGCCCGGGGGCCGGCTCGCTGATCAACGGCCGGCTGCACCGCGGCTTCGGCGGCGCGGCCGGGGAGATCGGCTCACTGCACCTGCTGGGCCGCGAGTCCAACCCGGCGCAGCTGCTGTCCGCGCCGAGCAAGCCCATTGATCCGCTGGACGAGGCGGCGGTGGCCCGGGTGCTGCGGCTGGCGGAGCAGGGCGACCAGGTCGCCCTGGATGTGCGCGACCGCTTCCTGAACCGGCTGGTCCGGGATGTCGCCGCACTGGTGCTGGCGATCGACCCGCAGATCGTGGTGATCGGCGGCTGGCGGCCGGGCTCGACGGGATGCTGGAGCCGCTGCGGGCGCAGCTGGTGCGGTTCTGTCTGCGCCCGCCGGAGGTGCGGCTGTCGGCGCTCGGTGACGACGTGATCGCCACCGGCGCCCTGCGGCTGGCCCTCGAACACGCCGAGGAGCAGCTCTTCTCGGTGGATCAGGAGGCCGCGCGGACCTCGGCCGGCGTGGCCGGGGCGACCGGGGTGACGTCGACCATGCCGGACTCGCCGAAGGTCAGCCGGCAGGTGTCCGCCCGGTAGGTGGAGACGCCGACGGCGACGATCCGGCCCTTCACCGGTAGCTGGTGGTGACCACCAGCACCGGGATGCCCGGGGGGCGCTCCAGCAGCCGGGCCGCCTCGTCCTCGGCCACGCCGAGCTCCACGGCGCGCGACTCGCCGTCCAGCTCCAGCCGCTGGAGGGTGCGCAGCACCGAGCGGGCGCGGCTGGACTCGGCCAGGCTGTGCTTGATGAAGGCGCCGGGGACGTGCGGCACCACGGAGTCCGGCACATAGAGGTCTCGGTGCCGATGGCCGTGCCGCGCATGATCCGCAGCCGGCGCACCTGGTGGACGTCGGTGGCGGCGGGGAGGCCGAGCGCGGTCGCGACCGCCGCGGTCGCCGGACGGTAGTCGGCGTCGACGACCCGCCAGCTGTCCCGGGAGCGCCGAAGTGGTTGTCGGTGGCCTCGGCCACCGGCACGCCCATGCGGGGGCGGCGACCAGGGTGCCGATCCCCCGGCGGCGCACCAGCCGCCCTTCGAGCTCCAGCTGGTCGAGCGCCTGGCGCAGGGTGGCCCGGGCGACCCCGAAGCGCGAGGAGAGGTCGCGCTCGTTGGGGAGCACCTCGCCCGTGCGGAACTCGGTGTCGAGCGCCCGCACCAGCACCGTGCGCAGCTGCCAGTACTTGGGCTCCGGGACCGTGTCGACTGCCGTGCCGCTCGCGGCCTTTGTGCTCCCCACCCTGTCCTCCGCTGTGAACCTCGGGTGCAGTATTTATGCGCCCTTATTTCTTAAAGGACCCTGCACTATGGGCGACCATAGGGCTACCCCGATGATTGGTCAAGACCAATGCTTGGCATGGTCAGGTAGTGGGCAAGGCCCGTGCGGCCGTGCCGCATCATCAATGCGTGGTTCGCCCGAAAGGCCGGACGCCCGGGCAGGGCCGCCCATCGCATCAGCGGCTTGCGCACCACGACATCCTCGAAGAAGGAGACAGCGCTGCGGTCCGGCCCCGGGCGGTGACCGTCCAGCGGCTGACACCTTCGAGATCGCCGCTGAGCCGGGCTTCGAGCACCCCGGCGAGCGGGTCCTGCCGGGCCTGGCCGGCGACCACCCTGAGCTCCAGCGGAAGCACCGAACGGAATCTCAACTCACCGCTGTATTCGTCGAGTTGACGAACCTCGCGGACTTCGGGCCACCACACCGGATAGCTCGGCGGATCGGCCAGCACCCGGTACACCCGCGAACGGGGCGCGGACATTTCCCAGGTGCAGTGAAAGCGGTAGCGATGCAGGCCGGACCATAGGGATGGAGCGGTTTTATCCGTCATATCAGACACAGAATACGGCATGGACATGCCCTGGGTCAGCAGGGCGTGACCGGGCGGGCCGGGGGCGCGCAATCAGCTGACGGACCGTCGGAACAGCCCGCCCCGGCAGTCCCACGTGTCCGGGCGCCCCGAATTCCTTAATTAACTTTTAATATTGCCTCCCTTCGGTGCCCCGCACCGACCGGGCCGGGCCCCTACCACGGCCCGCCGCCCGCCGGCGGTACCGTGCACTCGACAGCCGACGACGACCACCCGGGGGCCCGCCATGACCGAACCGCAGAGCACCGCAGACCGCAGCGGCGCGCTGATCGCCACGGTCTGCGGCCGGACCCGGACGTGCACCCGGACGCCTTTGTCGCACCCACCGCCGTGGTCCTGGGCTCGGTCACCCTCGCCGCCGGGGCCGGTGTCTGGTACCACGCGGTGCTGCGCGGCGACTGCGAGTCGATCAGCATCGGCGCCGACAGCAACATCCAGGACAACTGCACGGTCCACGCCGACCCCGGCTTCCGGCGGTCGTCGGCAGCGGGTCTCCGTGGGCCACAACGCGGTGCTGCACGGCTGCACCGTCGAGGACGACACGCTGGTCGGCATGGGCGCCACCGTGCTCAACGGCGCCCGGATCGGCGCCGGATCGCTGGTCGCGGCCGGGGCGGTGGTCCCGCAGGGGATGCAGGTACCGCCGAACTCGCTGGTCGCCGGGTGCCGGCGAAGGTCAGGCGGGAGCTCACCGAGGAGGACCGGGCCGGGATCAGGCTGAACGGCGAGGGCTACGTCCTGCTGGCCGCGGAGCACCGCCGCGCCTTCGGCTGAACTCCCGCGCACCGAGATCCCGCGCGCTGAAGTCCCGCGCGCTGGACGCGAGTTCGTCGGCGCGGCGGGCACGGCCCGGTGCGGGTCGACGCCGCCCCGGCGTTAGCGTCGTCCTGTGCGGCCCGCACCGGGGCCGCGGCCCGCCCGACGACGGACCCGACGAACGGACCCGCTATGCATCCCCGCCTGGCCGACGACCTGAACCGCGCCCCGCAGCTGCTGGAGGCGGTACGGCAGCACGCGGTCGGCTTTCTCGCCGGGGTGGACCGGCGCCCGGTGCTGACGGCGGCGCCGGTGCCCGCCCGGTACCGCTGTCGGCGCAGGGGGTGGGCCTGGAGCAGGCCCTGGCCGAGTTCGCCGAGCAGTGGGAGCCGGCCCTGTCGACCAGCGCCGGCCCGCGCTACCTCGGCTTCGTCACCGGCGGCACCACCCCGGCCGCCCTGGCCGGGACTGGCTCACCTCGACCCTGGACCAGAACTCCAACTCCTCACTGGACGGCGCCGGGCAGCAGCTGGAGCGGCAGACCGTCGGCTGGCTGCGGGAGCTCTTCGGCCTCGGCCCGGAGCACCGGGGAGCCCTGGTCAGCGGTGCCACCATGTCGAACACGGTCGGCCTGGCGATCGCCCGCGAGTGGCTCGGCGAACAGCTCGGGGTGAGCGTCGCCGACGCCGGGACGGCGGCGCTCGGCCGGGTCAGGGTGCTGTCCGGCAGCCCGCACTCCAGCATCGCCAAGGCACTGTCCATGCTGGGTCTCGGCCGCGCCGCACTGGTGCCGGTGCCGACGCTGCCCGGCCGGGAGGCGGTCGATCCGGCCGCACTGGAACGGGCGCTGCGGGAGTCGCCGGGGCCGTGTGTGGTGGTGGCCAACGCGGGCACCGTCAACACCGTCGACTTCGACGACCTGCGCGCACTGGCCGGGCTGCGGCAACGCCATGACTTCTGGCTGCACACCGACGCGGCCTTCGGCGGTTTCGCCGCGCTGGCCCCCGAGCACGCCGCACTGGTGGCCGGCCTGGACGCGTCCGACTCGGTCTGCGTGGATCTGCACAAGTGGCTGAACGTCCCCTATGACAGCGCGGTGCAGTTCACCCGGCGGCCCGACCTCCAGGCCCGGGTCTTCCAGAACTCGGCCGCCTATCTGGGCCCGCTGGGCGAGAACCCCGACCTGGTCCACCTCACTCCGGAGAACTCCCGGCGGCTGCGCGCCCTCGCGACCTGGTTCGCGCTGCGCGCCTACGGCCGCGACGGGCACCGCGACATCGTGGAGCGCTGCGTCACGGCCGCCCGCACCCTGGGCCGGGCCGTGGCCGACACCCCCGGGCTGCGACTGCTCGCCCCGGTCCGGCTGAATGTCGTCTGCTTCACCCTGGCCGAACCCGGCTCCGCCGACGGCCCGGCCCCCGAGCGCCTGGCCGCCCTGGCCGACCGGATGTCCGCGGACGCCTTCCTCACCCCGACCCGCTACGCGGGCGTCCCGGCACTGCGGGCGGCCTTCAGCAACTGGCGCACCGTCAATGCGGATGTGGAGCAGGTGATCCGCGCACTGCGGAACGCCGTGGCCGCCGAAGGGTGACCGGGACCGCATTCCGGTGACCGCCCGGCCCTGAATGCGGAACACCGCCCACGCCTTGCCTTTGCACCGCCCGGACACAGGATGATCAGGGGTTATCCACAGGAATAGGGCTTTCGGGCCCGGCTGTCGGACAACGGTCGGGAGATATTCAACAAGATGTTGACATGCCTCTCGGGCGCCCCTACCTTTTCCTCCAGACAGAAAAAAGTTTTCGCATCGCGGAACTGGCGGAAGCCATTGATTGGTGCAGCCGCCGGGGTGCGCGCGAGGAGGTCGCGATGAATCTCTCTCCCCGGGAGATCGACAAGCTGTACGTGTATGTCGTGGCCGATCTGGCCCGCAAACGCCGCGAACGCGGTGTCAAGCTGAACTACAGCGAGGCCGTGGCCCTGATCAGCGAGGCGATCCTGGAGTCCGCCAGGGACGGCCGGACCGTCGCCGAGTGCATGGAGATCGGCCGGACGGTGGTCACCTCCGAGGACGTGATGCCCGGCGTGCGCGGCATGCTGCCGCTCATCCAGATCGAGGCCGCCTTCCTCGACGGCACCAAGCTGGTCTCCTGCCACGACCCGGTCGGTGCCTGAGTGACCTCGGCGGCGACCGAACCGGGCGGGCGGACCACCGTGCTGGTCGGTGGGCACGAGAGCGCGGCCGGTCAGCACCTGCTGCCCTGGGTGGTCGGCGGACACGCGTTCCGCGCCGTGGACACCGGCCGGGCGCTCACCGAGGCGGTCGAGGAGGCCCTGGCCCGGCCCGGTCCCCCGGGGCAGCCGGTCTGTGTGGTGCCGGTGACGCTCGGCCGCGACCCGCGGCTGGTCGCCGACACCGCCCGCGGCCTCAACTGGCTGGCCGGCACCGCCGGGCCGGGCCGGATCGTGCTCACCGAGCCCTTCGGCACCGGCGAGCACCTGGTCGGCTGGCTGCGCGCGGCCGCCGCCCGTGACCCGGCCGCCGGGCCCGACTCCGCGCTGCTGATCACCGCCCCCGCGGCCGGCCCCTTCGAGGACGCCGAACTCTTCCGGATCGCCCGGCTGGTACGCCAGTTCGGACGGCACCGGTGGGTGGAGGTGGCCTTCGAGGGCGGCGACCCCGACCTCGACGAGGGCGTGGCCCGCTGCCGGAGCCTGGGCGCGCGAAGGGTGGTCACCGTACCCGCGGCCTTCGGCCCGGCCTCCCCCCGCCCGCTCCCGGGCGCGGAACCGCCGCCGGCGGACGGCGGACGGCTGCTCAGCCGCCCCGCGGCGGCGGGCGTGCTCCGGGCCCGGCTGGACGCCGCGCTGCACCGGTTCGGCCACGGGGACGACGGCATCGCCACCGGCCTGCGGGCCGAACACGGTCACGGCCACACCCACGCGCACGGCCCCGACGGCCACGACCACGGGCCCGGCCAGGGCAGCCACGGCCCCGAGAACCACCGCGCCACCGGACCGGCCCACCGCGCCGGCACCGTCGCACATCCGAATGAGAGCGAGACACCCATGTCAGGCGGAGCCGCCTACCTCTACGGGGAGGACCCGGTCGAGCTCAACGCCGGTCGGGCCAAGGCCCGAGTGGTGGTGAGCAACACCGGCGACCGGGCCGTCCAGGTCGGATCCCACTACCACTTCTTCGAGGTCAACCGGGCCCTGGAGTTCGACCGCGAGCTCGCCTACGGCATGCACCTGGACCTGCCCTCCGGCACTGCCGCGCGCTTCGAGCCGGGCGACACCCGCGAGGTGGAACTGTGCGCGTACGCCGGGCACCGCCGCCTGGTCGGCTTCAGCGGCCTGGTCGACGGCGGCCTCGGCGCCAGCGACACCCGCGCCCGGGCGCTGCGCCGGGCCGCGGAACTCGGCTTCAAGGGCGCCCCGGGCCCGACCGGTCCGCTCCAGGGCGCCGAGGACCCGGGCACCACCCCACCGGCCCGGAGGGCGAGCACTGATGGCGATCATCCCCCGCAGGCAGTACACCGACCTCTTCGGCCCCACCGTCGGCGACCGCTTCCATCTGGCCGACACCAACCTGCTGGTCGAGGTCGAACGGGACTTCAACCAGGGCCACTACGGCGACGAGGCGGTCTACGGCGGCGGCAAGGCGATCCGCGACGGCATGGCCCAGGACCCGGCCGCCACCTCGCTCCAGGGCGCGCTGGACCTGGTGGTCACCAATGTGGTGGTGCTGGACCCGGTGCTCGGCGTGGTCAAGGGCGACATCGGGGTCAAGGACGGCCTGATCGCCGCCGTCGGCAAGGCCGGCAACCCCCGGCTGCAGAGCGGGGTGGATCCCAGGCTGGTGATCGGCCCGGGCACCGAGGTGGTCTCCGGCGAGCACCTGATCGCGACCCCGGGCGGCATCGACACGCATATCCACTTCATCGCCCCGCAGCAGGCCCAGGAGGCGCTGACCAACGGCATCACCACCTTCATCGGCGGCGGCACCGGGCCCACCGACGGCAGCAACGGCACCACCTGCACCCCCGGGCCCTGGAACATCGGCCGGATGTACCAGGCCGTGGAGGAACTCCCGGTCAATGTCGGGCTGCTGGGCAAGGGCAACGCCTCGCTGCCGCAGGCCCTGCGGGAGCAGGTCGAGGCGGGCGTCTGCGGCCTGAAGATCCATGAGGACTGGGGGGCCACCCCGGCCACCATCGACACCTCGCTGCGGGTCGCCGACGAGTACGACATCCAGGTCGCGATCCACACCGACACCCTCAACGAGAGCGGCTTCTACGAGGACACCCTCTCCGCGATCGACGGCCGCACCATCCACACCTTCCACACCGAGGGCGCGGGCGGCGGCCACGCCCCCGACATCATGCGGATCGCCGGCGAGCCCAACGTCCTTCCCTCGTCCACCAATCCGACACTGCCCTACACCGTCAACTCGGTCGACGAGCTGCTGGACATGGTGATGGTCTGCCACCACCTGAGCCACAGCATCCCCGAGGACGTCTCCTTCGCCGACTCCCGGGTCCGCGCGGAGACCATCGCCGCCGAGACGGTGCTCCACGACGAGGGCGTGATCAGCATCTTCTCCTCCGACTCACAGGCCATGGGCCGGGTCGGCGAGTCCTTCGCCCGGGCGTTCCAGACCGCGCACCACTGCAAGGAGCAGCGCGGCCGGCTGGACGGGGACAGCGAGCGCAACGACAACCAGCGGGTGCTGCGCTATCTGGCCAAGCTCACCATCAACCCGGCCATCGCCTCCGGCACCGCCGACCACATAGGCTCGCTGGAGCCCGGCAAGCTGGCCGACATCGTGCTCTGGCCGATCAACTCCTTCGGTGCCAAGCCCAAGCTGGTGATCAAGGGCGGCCTGGTCAACTGGGCGCTGATGGGCGACCCCAACGCCTCGCTGCCGACCGCCCAGCCGGTCTACTACCGGCCCATGTACGGCGCGTCGGGCCGGGCCAGGACCGCCACCCGGGTGTCGTTCATGTCGCAGGCGGCGGTGGACCTCGGCGTCCCGGCCCGACTCGGCCTGGACAGCCGGGTGCTGCCGGTCCGGCACTGCCGCACCGTCGGCAAGCAGCACATGGTGCGCAACAACGCGGTGCCGGTGATCGAGGTCGACCCGGAGACCTACCGGGTCACCCTGGACGGGGTCCCGGCCACCATCGAACCGGCCGCCTGGCTGCCGCTCAACCACCTCTTCTACCTCGCATGAGCGGCGCACCCGCTCGCCTGAGCGGCCCACCCGCCGAAGACCGCACGCTGGACGCACTGCTGGTCAGCCTCCAGCTGTCCGACTCGGCCTTCCCCAGCGGCATGTACACCCTCTCCCACGGCCTCGAAGGGTTCGTCCAGGCCAGGGCCGTGGGCCAGGACACCATGCCGGAGCTGCTGGCCGACCTGCTGCGGCACTCGGTCGGCCCGGCCGACGCCACCGCGCTGGCGCTGGCCCACCGGGCGGTGTCGGCCGGCGACTGGGACACCCTGGTCGAGGTCGACCAGCGGCTGTACGCGAGCAAGCTCAACCGCGAGCTGCGGCAGGCGTCCGCCCGCACCGGGCGGCAGCTGCTGGACACCGCCGTACTGGCGCTGCCCGGCGCGGTCCGGGACGACAGCGACAGCGACAACAGCAGCGACAGCGGCGAAGGACCGGTGGCCCGGTATGCCGCGCTGGTCGCTGCCAAACGCTCCCCGGGCTGCCAGCCGGTGGCGGTCGGGGTGGTCCACGCGGCCAACGGCGTGCCCGCCGCGCAGGCGGTGGCCGCCGACCTGTTCGCCTTCTGCTCCAGCTTCGTCGGCGCCGCGCTGCGGCTGCGGCTGACCGACCACCGCCGGGCGCAGACCACGCTGCGCGGCCTCGCTCCGGTGATCCGGGAGGTGACCGCCGCCGCCCTCCGCCGGGAGGCGGCCGACCTGGGCGGCTGCGCGCCGATGGCGGACGTGATGTCGGGGCGCCACGAACGCGCGGAGGCACGGATGTTCGCCTCCTGACCAGCGCCGGGGGCAGCACCGGGGGCAGCACCGGGGGCGGGGGACACACCAGACGCACGAGAGAAGGCAGGCAGGACATGGCGGACAACGTGTTGCGCGTCGGTATCGGCGGGCCGGTCGGATCGGGCAAGACGGCGCTGATCGAGGCCGTGGTACCGGTGCTGCTGGCCAGGGGCCGGCGGCCGGCCGTGATCACCAACGACATCTACACCCAGGAGGACGCCGAGCACGTCCGGCGCAACCTCGCCGGACTGCTGGCCCCGGAGCGGGTGGTCGGCGTGGAGACCGGCGCTTGCCCGCACACCGCCGTCCGCGACGACCCGACGATGAACCTGGCCGCGGGCGCGGAGCTGCTGGAGCGGTTCCCCGATGTCGACACCCTGCTGTACGAGTCCGGCGGCGACAATCTGACGCTGACCTTCAGCCCGGTCCTGGTCGACATGTTCTTCTTCGTGCTGGACACGGCGGAGGGCGAGAAGATGCCCCGCAAGCGCGGTCCGGGCATCACCGACTCCGACGTGCTGGTGATCAACAAGGTGGACATCGCCCAGTACGTCCGCACCGACGTCAAGGTGATGGAGTCCGACGCGTACCGGGTCCGCGACGGACGCCCGGTGGTGCTCACCAACTGCCTGACCGGCGAGGGCATCGGACAGGTCGTGGAGCTGATCGAGTCCCACCGGAAGGTCCTGGCGTGACCGTCGCCACCGTGCGGCCCGCAGCGGGCTGACCCCGCCCACTACCAGCCGCCGCGGGTGCCGCCCGAGGTGCTGCGGCACTCCGGCCGCCCGGACACCCTGGGCCCGGGCAGCCCCGGCAAGGTCGGCCTGCTGGAGCTCGGATTCGAGCAGAAGGCAGGCCGCACCGAGCTGGTGACGCACTATCAGAAATCCCCGCTGCAGATCGTCCGGCCGCTGTACTACGACCCGGCCCGGCCCGACCTGGCGGTCACCTGTCTGATGTCCACCGGCGGCGGCATCGTCCAGGCCGACCGGCTCCGCACCGATCTGCGCTTCGGCGCCGGGACCTCCGCCCTGATCACCACCCAGTCCGCGACCAGGGTGCACCGGATGGACACCGACTACGCCACCCAGCAGCTGCTGATCGAGGCCGCGCCGGACAGCTATGTCGAGTACCTGCCGGACGCCACGGTCCCCTTCGCCGGCTCCCGCTTCTACCAGCGCACCGTGATCACCGCCGCCGAGTCGGCCACCGTCCTGGCCGCGGAGACGGTCATCGGCGGGCGGCTGGCGCACGGCGAACGCAACGCCTACCAGGTGTTCGCCACCGACCTGGAGTGGCGCCGGCCGGACGGGCAGCTGCTGGCCCTGGACACCGTGCGGCTGGAACCCGGCGCCGGCGGCGTCGACGGGCCCGCGGTGCTGGCCGGGCACGGCCTGATGGCCACCTTCTACGCGGTCACGCCGCTCGCCCCGGCGGCCGAGGTCGCCGACACCCTGCACGCGGCCCTGGCCGGGCAGGGGCCGGCCTACGGGGTGAGTGTGCTGCCGTACGAGGCCGGGGCCTGGCTCCGGATCCTCGGCGACGACTCCCCCGCCGTCACCGCGGCGCTCCGCCGCGCCTGGGACGCCGTCCGCAGGCTGCTGATCGGCGTGCCCGCCCCGGCGCTGCGCAAGTCCTGACCAGCGCCGCCCGCACCCACCCGACGCCCCCGCCCACCCGACGCCCGCACCTAACCGACGCCCGCACCTAACCGACGAGGAGAGATCCCCGAATGCCACACGCTCTCGATACAGGCAACACCGCCTGGCTCATGGCGAGCACCGCGATGGTGCTGCTGATGACGCCCGGGCTGGCCTTCTTCTACGGCGGCATGGTCAAGACCAAACACGTCCTGGTCATGCTCAAGATGAGCTTTGTCTGCCTGGCCATCGTCACCCTGCTGTGGGTGGCCATCGGCTACAGCCTCGCGTTCGGCACGGACGTCGGCGGCTGGGGCCTGATCGGCAGCCCGTCCGACTGGTTCATGCACGACATCGGGATGACCAGCCTGCACGGCTCCATCCCCACCGTCATCTTCTCCTGCTTCCAGATGGCCTTCGCCATCATCACCGTCGCCCTGATCAGCGGCTCCATCGCCGGCCGGGCCACCATGCGCGGCTGGCTGTGGTTCGTCGTCGCCTGGACGCTGTTCGTCTATGTGCCGATGGCGCACTGGGTGTTCGACCCCAGCGGCTGGGTCTCCGCCCACCTGGGCGCGCTGGACTTCGCCGGCGGGCTGCCGGTCGAGCTGAACTCCGGCGCGGCCGGACTGGCGGTGGCGATCGTGGTCCGCAAGCGCCGGGACTTCGAGCGGGAGACCATCCGGCCGCACAACCTGCCGCTGGTGGTGGTCGGCCTGGCGCTGCTGTGGTTCGGCTGGTTCGGCTTCAACGCCGGCTCCGCATTGCAGGACGGCGGCACCGCCCCGATGGCCTTCCTCAACACCCAGCTCGCCGCCTGCGGCGCGATGGTCGGCTGGCCGCTGATCGAGAAGTGGCGGCTCGGCCACGTGGAGATGCTGGGCGTGGCCTCGGCGGCCGTGGCCGGTATGGTCGCGATCACCCCGGCCTGCGGCGAGGTCTCCCCGATCGGGGCGCTGACCATCGGCTTTGTGGCCGGCGTGGTCTGCGCGTTCGCCATCAACCTGAAGTACCGGATGCGCTACGACGACACTTTGGACGTCGTCGGCGTGCACGGCTGGGGCGGCATCGTCGGCGTGCTGGCCATCGGTCTGTTCGCCACCACCCAGATGAGCGGCAAGAAAGGCCTGTTCTACGGCGGCGGCGTCGACCTGCTGTGGCGCCAGGCCGTGGCCGTGATCGCCTGCGGCGCCTTCTCCTTCGGGATGACCTGGCTGATCGCCAAGGCCGTCGAGAAGACCGTCGGCTTCCGCGCCGCCGAGGAGTACGAGGACGTCCCCGGTCAGGAGGAGGAGCAGGCGTACGACGACGAGACCATCGCCGAGATCCGCCGCCGGCTGGTGGAGACCCGGGTCCCGGTCGCCGCCGGTTCGGTCGGGGCCGCACCCGTGCGGCAGTCCTCCGCCGACGCCGAACTGCTGGCGGAGATCCGGCTGGTGCTGGAGCGACGGGAGCAGGAGAAGTGACCCCCCTGCTCGACACCGGAGACTCCGCCTGGCTGATGATGGCCTCGGCCATGGTGCTGCTGATGGCGCCCGGCCTCGCCTTCTTCTACGGCGGCATGGTGAAGACCACTCAGGTCATCGCCATGCTCAAGATGTGCTTCGTCTGCGTGGTGCTGGTCAGCATCATCTGGTTCGCGGTCGGCTACAGCCTCGCCTTCGGCACGGACGTCGGCGGGCTGGGACTGATCGGCAACCTGGACCACGCCTTCATGTCCGGCGTCGGCCTGAACAGCCGCACCGGGGACACCCCCACCGTGATCTTCTCGGTGTTCCACATGTCCTTCGCCGTGGTCACGGTCGCGCTGATCAGCGGCTCGGTGGCGGGCCGGGCCCGGATGAACGGCTGGATCGCCTTTGTCTGCGCCTGGACCCTGCTGGTCTACGTGCCGATGGCGCACTGGGTGTTCTCGCCCGGCGGCTGGGTGTTCAAGCAGGTCGGCGCGGTCGACTTCTCCGGCGGCACGGTGGTCGAGCTCAGCTCCGGCGCGGCCGGTCTGGCGCTGGCGCTGGTCGCCGGAAAGCGCGAGGACTTCGAGCGCCGGCCGATCCGCCCGCACAACCTGCCGCTGGTGGTCATCGGGCTCTCGCTGCTCTGGTTCGGCTGGTTCGGCTTCAACACCGGCTCCTCCCTGGGCGTGCCGGGGGCGGCGGCGATGGGCGTGTTCAACACCCAGATCGCGGCCGGCGCGGCCATGGCCGGCTGGGCGGCCACGGTCTACTGGCGCACCCGGAAGGTCGGCCTGCTCGACATGTGCATGGGCGCGGTCACCGGCATGGTCGCGATGACCCCGCTGGCCGGGGGCATCTCCCTGTGGGCCGCCATCATCGGCTTCCTGGCCGGTCTCAGCTGCGCGTTCGCCATCAGCTGGAAGTACCGCTTCGGCGTCGACGACACCCTGGACGTGGTCGGCATCCACGGCTGGGGCGGGCTGTTCGGCATGGTGATGGTGGGGCTCGCCGCGACCGGCGCGATGACCGGCAAGAAGGGCGTGTTCTACGGCGGCGGCTGGGACCTGCTGGGCAAGCAGCTGGTCGCGGTGCTGCTGCTGGGGCTCTTCTCGTTCGCGATGACCGCGGTCATCGGCAAGGTGGTCGACCTCACCGTCGGGCTGCGCCAGCCGGGCGGCGCGGGCGAGGAGCACGAGCAGGTCTACCAGAACGAATGGGACGCCCAGTTCAAGGAGATCGCCGACGCGCTGCGCGGCGAGGGCGCGGGCGCGGGCACCCGCGAGGAGGATCCGAGCGCCCTGCTCGACCGGATCCGCCGGGTGATGGCCCAGGAGCCCGAGCACCTCACCGAGCAGCTCACCCAGCGCCTCAGCGAGGGCCTCACCGAGCGCCTCGCCGAGGGCGGCGAGCGCCAGGACTGAGCACCGCCGCAACGGCCGTGGACCGCCCGTAACTCCCGGGCGGTCCAGGGCCGTTCGCGCGTTCCGGCTACGACCAGTCGAAGCGGTAGGTCCGGTAGGTGTTCACCCCGGCCGGGAACTCGGCGTTGAACAGCAGCGCCCCGGAGCGGCTGAACTCCGAGACATAGGGCAGCGATCCCCAGCCGACGACCAGGTCACCGCCCGGCAGCGTCTGCCCGTTGCCCTGCGACGGGGCGCTGAGCTGCTCCGGCTGGTCGACCGAACGCACCAGCGTCGCCCGGTGGGTGCGCGGGTCCAGCCGCACGGTGACCACCCGGCTGTACGGCAGCTCCGTGGCGGCGTCGACCCCGGTGTTGCCGGTGCCCGCGGACTCGTTGTCGAAGAACGTGTACCGGCCGTCCCCCAGCGGCTGCGGGTCGTGCTGCCAGGCGAAGATCTTCCCGGCCGCGTCCAGCTTCTGCCCGGGGGCCGCCGACAGCTTGAACGAGCTGTCCTTGCCGCCGAGTTGCCACAGGATCCGGCCGTTGCGCCGGGACACCTCGTAGCTGGTCCAGGTGTCCCGCGCGTCGACCAGCAGGTTCCCGTCGGTGTCCAGCTTCACCGCGTTGATGTGGAACCAGTCCCACGGGGTGCTCGCCGAGGCGGGCAGCGGCTGCTCGCTCTGCGCGTACGGCACATGGTCGGCGCTGTTCCACTGGAACAGCACCTTGCCGGTGCGGATGTCGATCTCCTGGACGATCCCGTCGATCACCTTCTGGTCCCGGGGCCCGCCGATCGCGGTGAGGTTCGCGGTGGCCTCCTTGTAGGACAGGACCAGCGCGGTGTTCCAGGGGGTGATCAGGAACTCGTGGCCGTCGGCGGAGTCGCCGTTGCCGGCCCGGACCGCGGCGATCTCCTGGTAGTGGTCGTTGTAGATGTAGTCGACGCCGGTGGACAGCGCGCCCAGCCCGGTGCCCTGCCACCAGGTCAGCACCGGCTTGCCGTCGTACGTCTGCTCGCGGAAGTCCGCGGCCTCCTGCCGGCCGGCACGGTGCGGGACCAGACCACCTTCCGGGCATCGGGGCTGAGGATCTCCACACCGCTGGCGTACTGGCTGTTCAGCGAGGAGGGGCGAGGAAGATGTCCCCGCCGCCGGTCCCGGCCTTGTCGGTGAGCACCTTCAGCGGCGGCAGCGGCAGCGTGGCCGGGGCCTTCGCCGGGGCCTTGCCCGGGACCGGTGCGGATGCCAGGGCATCGGCGACCGGCAGCACTCCGGCCAGCAGCGCGGTCGCGGCTGCGGTCAGCACGGTCCGTACGGCCCAGGATCGGGTACGCATGTCGGTTCCTCATGTCTGTTGATTCGAGGGGCCGGCGGCGGCGCGCGCCCATGCCCCGGCGCACCTGCGGCTGTGCGCGGGCAGGCGTCGGGAGGGAGTCCGCGCCGGAAGGCCGGCCGGGGAGGTCGTGGAACTCCGGCCTGGAGCCGCGGATGGCGCGGACAGGCCCGGAGTGGGGGAAGGCTGCGGGCGGATGCGGACGCACCGGGAACGGCATGACGGAGCGCCGCGCCGGGTCTCAGCGCCGGACGCTCACACTGTTCGAAGAAGCCGGTTCTTCAGCAACCCGGAAGGGCGCCGGGACACAGAGCGCTGCTGACCCGCAGCAGGTCCACATGGCGCCGGGTGACTCCCAGCTGGAACGATCCGCGGGCGACGAGGCTGCGGATCCGGCGCTGTGCGCGCACGCTCGCCCCCTCGTCCACTCGTTCGGTCGGGCCTCAACTGCCGCACTGTCCGGGCGTCGAGGCATACCCGCTGATGATCAGGGCCAACGATAGCCGTCCGGCCGCAGCGGCACAACGTCCCCCGGTGAACTCCGGCCCAGCTCAGGGGGCGGGGAAGTACTTGGTGAAACCCGGTGCCAGCCAGGGCCGGCGGCCCCGGGCAACCACCCCGCCACGGGCCATCGTGGCCCACGGTCCGCGCCGGCCCAGGGCCATCAGCAGAAAGCCGACAGGCTCGCAGACAATGGTGCAGTCGGGCCGGCCGGGCAGGTCCGGGCCGACCGTCACCGCGCCGTCGGCGATGGCGACCGCAAAGCGCGGACCGCCGCGCAGTCCGATCACATAGCGGACCCGGCGGCCGCGCGCGGCGTCCTGGTCCAGCACCCGGGGCATGGCGGTCATCAGGAACGGCAGCGACAGCTCGACCCGCTCCGCGTTCAGCATGTGCGGCCGCCCGAGCGCCCGAGCCAGGTCGTAGCCGTGCCCCAGCATGTGCGTGAGCAGATAGGAAGCCAGCACGTCCAGTCCTATCGGCCCGAGCGGGCTGTCCAGCGGCCCGGCCGCCGCTCCGCGCGCGGCCGCCTCGGCGAAGGTCCGGGCATGCCGCACGATCGCCTCGGCCAGCACCGCCGGATCCCGCTCGCGGTAGACCGCGAGCGACTGCTCATTGGCCTCGGCGAGCCCGCCGGGTGTCCCGTCCCCGTAGCCGCGCGGCCGCCCCAGTGCCAGATCGGCCATCAGCTCGTTGGCCAGTGCCAGATGCGCCGCCGCCTCCCCCACCGACCACAGCGCGCCGGGTATCGCCACGTCGGCGTCCGCGCCCGGGCCGAGGACTCCGGCGATGTCCGTCGCGACCCCGAGGATCTCCTCCACCAGGCGCGGGTTCACAGCGGTCGGGGCAGGCGCAGCGGTCATGAAGACGAAGCGTGCTCCACCCCCACCCCGCTGTCCACCCCCCGGACGGCACCACCACCAACGCGATTCCGCGGAGCATCCGCGTCCGCAGTTCGGGCCCGCGTCGGCGGCCCGCCGGGGCATCGATAAAGTCGGCCCATGGACTACCCCGTTGACGGCTCGGTGCCGTTCCGCAGCATGGTCGCCGTGGGCGACTCCTTCACCGAGGGCATGTGCGACGACGTGCTGCCGGACGGGGAGTACCGGGGATGGGCGGACCGGGTCGCGGAGCGGCTGGCCGCGGAGGCCGGGGGCGGGTTCCGGTACGCCAATCTGGCCGTACGGGGCAAGCTGATCGGGCAGATCGTGGATGAGCAGCTGGAGCAGGCGGCCGCGCTGGGCGGGGAGCTGGTGACCCTGGCCGGCGGCCTGAACGATGTGCTGCGGCCCGGCTGCGACGCCGACGCGGTGTGTGCGGCGCTGGGCGCGGCGGCGGAGCAACTGGCCTCCGGGGCCCGGCTGCTGGTGCTGTTCCACAGCACTGATCCGACCCGGCGGATGGCGGGCAGCGGCCGGCTGCTCCCGGCGATCCTGCGGCTCAAGCGGTTCGTCTCGGAGCTGGCGCAGCGCCCGAGGATCGTGGTGGTCGAGCTGTTCGACGCGCCCTGCTTCGACGATCCGCGGCTGTGGGGACGACCGGCTGCATCTGTCGCCGGAGGGGCACCGCCGGTGGCCGAGGCGGTGCTTCAGGCGATCGGTTTTCCGGCCTCCTTCGACTGGCGTGCGCCGCTGCCCGCGGCCGCTCCGCCGAGCCGGCTCCGGAAGCTGACGGCGGATCTGCGCTGGCTCGGGAAGCACGCGGGTCCGTGGATCATGAGACGGCTGCGCGGCACCTCGTCCGGCGACGGCCGCCGCCCCAAGCGCCCGGAGCTGGAGCTGTACCCCTGACCCGGACCCCTCGCCGGGTCCCGCCGGGGGCGGTCCGGCCGTGGTCCGGCCGTGGTCAGGCCGTGGTCCGGCCCTGGTCCGGCCCTGTTCAGGCCGTGTCTGCCGGAAGCAACCGGAAGCGTTCGCCTTCAGAATCGGACAAATGACTATTAACCAGCCTTTACGTCCTGGTCATGATCCGTTCGTGATCGCGAAACACCGCTTCGGCAGGATTCGAACCATGGACCACTTGACTCGCCAGAACCCCACCACCGACCATGCCGCCACCGCGGCCTCCGAGGCCCGCAGACGCCATTGGCGCCGCGACACCGTCGAACTGTCGGCGGTGTTCGTCGCGGCCGCGCTGGCCGACCTGATCGGGAATGTGGTGGTGCGCGGCCACGACGGTCCGGAGCTGCTGATCACCTCGGCACTGGCGCTGCTGGCCACGGCCGCGTGGCACGGCTGGTGGTCGCACCGCCACCCGCACGCCCCGCCCGGCCCCGCGCCCGGCGACATCGTCTCGGCCTCCGGCTCGTCCGCGCGCGGCGGTGCCCACGGGGGGCCGGGCAGCCGGGGCCGCTGTCCGCGCTGCCGCCGCAGGAGCAGGCGCTGTGGCGGATCCGCGCCACCGTGTCCGACGCGCCGGGCAGCCTGGCCGCGCTCTGCCGGGGACTGGCCGACCTGCCGGTCAACATCATCTCCATGCAGGCGCATCCGCTGGCCGAGGTCACCGTGGACGAGTTCGTGGTGCAGGCGGACAGCGGGATCCCGGCGCAGGAGATCAACCGGGCCGTGGTCGCGGCCGGGGGCACCGAGGTGTGGCTGGAGCGCGCCGACGCCCATGACCTGGTGGACGTGCCGACCAGGATCCTCAACCTGGCCACCCGCACCGCCCTGGACGCCGCCGAGCTGCCGCTGGCCCTGCGCCAGCTCTTCGGCCGCTGCTCCATCCGCTCGCTGCCGACCGAGATCGCCGAGGACGACCTGGACGGCAGCACCATGCGGCTGCGCGATCCCTCCGGCGGCGTGCTGGTGGTCACCCGCGACCAGCCGCCGTTCACCCCGACCGAGTTCGCCCGGGCCCGGGCGCTGATCGAGCTGGACGCCCAGCTCGGCCCGCGAGTCCCGGACGACCGGGACCTGCTGACCCTCCCGGCGGGCAACGAACTGACGGTCCGCCGGGCCGACCCCTCGGACAAGCAGGCGGCACTGGCGCTGCACGAGCGTTGCAGCACCCGGACGCTGCGGCTGCGCTACCACGGCCCGAGCCGCGACGCCGACCGCTACCTCGGGCACCTGCTGGAGCCCCGCTACGGCCAGACGCTGACGGTGGAGACCGCCGAGGGCGAACTGGTCGCGCTGGCACACCTGATGTGGGACGACGGCGAGGCCGAGATCGCGGTGCTGGTGGAGGACTGCTGGCAGCGCCGGGGCCTGGGCGCGGAGCTGGTCCGCCGGCTCGCCGGGCTGGCCAGGGACGCCGGGCTCACCCAGATCTACGCGGTGACCACCGCCTCCAACACCGGCATGGTCGCCACCCTGCGCCGACTGGGTGTGCCGCTGGACTACCAGGTCGAGGAGGGCACCCTGGTGATCACCGCCCACCTGGCCCCGGCCCCGGCGGCGAGCAGGCGCTGAGCCCGCGGTGCGGGGCCCGTCGGACGGGCCCCGCACCGGCCGCCGCGCGAAGCGGCCCACTGCTCGACAGATCGACTGAACGACAGAACTACTGGTCGACAGAGCGACTACTCGACGGTGACGCTCTTCGCCAGGTTGCGCGGCTTGTCGACGTCCCGCTCCAGGGCCACCGCCGCGTAGTAGGCGAACAGCTGCAACGGGATGCCGAGCAGGATCGGGTCCAGCTCGATCTCGTTCTTCGGCACCAGGATCGCGTCCTCGGCCAGCTTGGGGTCGGGCGCGGTGTGGCCGACCATCAGCACCGGGCCGCTGCGGGCGCGGATCTCGCCGAGCGCGGTGAGGTTCTTGTCCCGCAGCTCGTCGTCGGGGACGATCGCGACGGTCGGCAGCTCGGGGCCGATCAGCGCCAGCGGCCCGTGCTTGAGCTCACTCGCCGGGTAGGCCTCGGCGTGGACGTAGGAGACCTCCTTGAGCTTCTGCGCCCCCTCGCGCGCCACCGGGTAGCCGCGCACCCGGCCGAATGAACATCATCCCGGCGTGGTTGGCGTACTTCGCCGCCAGCTCGGCGATCTCCTTCTCCTGGTCGAGGATCTCCCGGATCTGGCCCGGCAGCGCCTTGAGCCCGGCGCAGATCCGGGCGCCGTCGGCCGGGGAGAGGTCGTGCACCCGGCCGAGGTGCAGCGCGATCAGCGCGAAGGCGACCGCGGTGGAGGTGAACGCCTTGGTGGAGGCGACCGAGATCTCCGGCCCGGCGTGCAGGTACATGCCGCCGTCGCACTCGCGGGCGATGGCGCTGCCCACGGTGTTGACGACACCGAGGACCCGCCCGCCCTTGCGCTTGATCTCCTGGACGGCGGCGAGGGTGTCATAGGTCTCGCCGGACTGGCTCACCGCGATGTAGAGGGTGTCGGCCTCGATCACCGGGTTGCGGTAGCGGAACTCCGGAGGCGGGCTCGGCATGTGCGGGGATCCGGGCCAGCTCCTCGATCAGCTGGGCGCCCAGCTCGCCGGAGTAGTAGGCCGAGCCGCAGCCGAGGATCTTCACCGGCGGAACGCGCGGGCCTCACGGGCGTCCATGTTCAGGCCGCCGAGGTGGGCGGTGGAGAAGCGCTCGTCGATACGGCCGCTGAGGGTCCGCTCGACCGAGGTGGGCTGCTCGTGGATCTCCTTGACCAGGAAGTGCGCGTGCCCGGCGGTGTCGTAGCTCGCCTCCTCCCAGTCGACGATGGAGGGCTGCTTGGCGGTGGCCCGGGCGTCCTCCTGGGTGAAGGTGTTGAAGCCGTCCGCGCGCACGGTCGCCAGCTCACCGTCGTCCAGGTGCACGACCTGGCGGGTGTAGCGGACCAGGGCGGAGACGTCGGAGGCGGCGAACATCTCCTTCTCGCCGATGCCCAGCACGATCGGGCTGCCGTTGCGGGCGACCACGATCCGGTCGGGCTGCTCGGCGTCCAGGACGGCGATGCCGTAGGTGCCGACGATGCGCTTGAGCGCGGCCCGGACCGCGTCCTCGAGCTCCACGCCCTCGGTGGCCAGCGCGGCGATCAGGTGCCCGAGCACCTCGGTGTCGGTCTCCGAGGTGAAGACCACGCCGTCGCTCTGCAGCTTCGCGCGCAGCTCGTCGGCGTTCTCGATGATGCCGTTGTGGACGACCGCGATCCGCCCGGACTGGTCGAGGTGCGGGTGCGAGTTGACGTCGCTGGGCACGCCGTGGGTGGCCCAGCGGGTGTGCCCGATGCCGGTCTTCCCGGCGAAGCGGGCCGGGACCTGCGCGGCCAGCTCGGCAACCCGGCCCTTGCTCTTGCGGACCTTCAGCGACGCCTGGCCACTGCCCTGGCCTGCGCCCTTGGCGGCGACGGCGATCCCGGCGGAGTCGTATCCGCGGTACTCCAGTCTGGCCAGGCCCTCCAGCAGGATGGGCGCGGCGTCCCTGGAACCGATGTAGGCGACGATGCCACACATGGGCGGTTACTCCTTTGCTCAGGTGGTGGTCTGCTCAGGTGGTGTCCACGGGGTGGTGGTCACGGGTGCCGCTCGGCCGGTCCGCACAGACGGCCTTTGATCGGACATGTGTACGGATCTAGCCGTAGACGATGCGGCGCAGCTGCCGGGAGGAGAACTCGGCGGCACGGAACCGCCGCTGCGGCAGCTCCAGGGCCACCCGTTCGAAGATCCGGTCGTTGGTCAGCCCTCTGGCCTGCAACTCGCCGTGGCGGCGCCGCACGAACTCCTCGGGGCTCTCCGAGAAGTACGCCAGGACGTCGGCGACGACCCGGGCGGCCTCACTGGGACCGAGTGCGGTGGTCCGCGAGAGGTGTTCCAGCAGGTCCTCGTGCGCGGGTGCGGGACGCGGTCCGCCGGGGCGGTCTGGGTTGGCACGGGGCGCGGAGGGTGTGGACACGAGGTGAGACCTTACGCAGGCTGTCATACGAATCCAATAATCCTGCCCGGAATCGGCAGGATTACCCCCGAGCGGACCTCTTCCTCCGATCGGCCCAGACATACAGCCCCCAGCCGGCCGCGCTCAGCGCCGTCAGCAGGCAGCAGGCCGTCGGCACCCAGTTGCCCCAGCGGTCGTACAGGGTGCGGCCGGTCGCCAGCGGCACCCGGTAGAGCGTCGCACCCCGGTCGACCGTGGTCAGCGGACGGCCGACCATCCGGCCGAACGGGTCATAGGCGACGCTGACACCGGTCAGCGTCGCCTGGACCACCGGCCGTCCGGTCTCGGCGGCCCGCAGCGCGGCCAGCGAGGCGTGCTGCTGGGGGCCGCGGTGTTCTGGAAGGTCGCGGTCGAGGACTGCACCACGACCACCTGCGCACCGCGGTTCACCAGCGCCCGGCTCATGTCCGGGAAGGCGGACTCGAAGCAGATCAGCGGGCCGATCCGGAGCGTGCCCCCGCCCGGCTCGGGCACGGTCATCACCACGTTCTCGGTGCCCCGGCGGCGGTCCACCGCGGCGGCCTTGGAGAGGTGGGAGATCCAGCCCAGCACCGGGCGCAGCGGGATGTACTCGCCGAACGGCACCAGCCGGATCTTGGCGTAGCTCTGCCCGGTCAGCCCCTGCGGACCGACCAGTACCGAGGTCTTGTAGATCCCGCCGCTGTCACCCTGCACCGCGTCCACATTGACCAGCAGGTCGGCGCCGACCTGCCGGGACAGGGCGGCGATCTGCGCGGTGAGCGCCGGATCGGTGGTGAGGTCCTCGGTGAGGCTGCTCTCCCCCCAGACGACCAGGTCCGGATGGTCGCCGATGAGGGTGCGGGTGAGCTGTTCGCCGTGCTCGGTGCGGTCGGCCTCATTGGCGCTGCCGCCCGGCTGGACCACGCCGATGGTGGCGGTGGCCCCGGTCAGCCGGGGCTGCGGAGCCCAGGCGCACATCGCCAGCACGCCCGCGGCGATCGCCACCAGCGTCCCGTAGGCGACGACGCAGCGCCCCCAGTCGGCGATCAGCACCACCAGGGCGGTGTTGACCATGACGATCAGCAGGCTGTCCAGCCACACCCCGCCGACGGAGGCGGTGACCAGGGCCACGTGCTGCTGGTACTGGCTGGCGCCGAGCAGCCCCCAGGGACCGCCGAGGTACTGCCAGGAGCGGATCGTCTCGATGACCATCCAGCCGCAGGGCACCAGGACCACCGCGGCGACCGACCGCAGCCCGTCGGGCCGGCCGCGCAGCAGCCGCCAGACCAGCCAGCCCCACGGCGCCCAGAACAGTCCGAGCAGCGCGGCCAGCAGCAGGATGGCGACGCTGAGGGTCGGGATCAGCCAGCTCATCACGCCGATCAGGAAGCCGATACCGCCGTACCAGCCGAGTTTCAGCGCCGTACGCCGGTCGGGCGCGCCGCGCAGCAGCAGCATCTGCGGAACCAGGCAGACATAGGCGAACCACCACCAGCCGATGGTGGGGAAGATCAGTACCGGCAGCGCTCCGGTGGCGGCGGAGAGCAGCGGCATCGCCGAGGCCCGGGCCCAGCGGCGGAGCCGCCCGCCGCCATCGCCATCGCCGCCGCCGCGGCTGCCGCCGTCGCCGCTGCCGGCTGTGCCGCCGGCCCGACCGGCCTGGGCGGCCCGACCGGCCCGGGCGTCATCCGCACCGCCGCCGCCGCCGTCGGCGTCGCCGTCGTCCGCTCCGCCTCCCGGGGCGGGACCACCGGGCAGCGCGGCGCCATCCCCGTCCATCGGCCCCCTCCCGGCGACAAAGCTCACGTTCCCGCCTCTCCTAGGACAGCTCTCCCAGTGTCGGCGCTGCCACCGGGTTCGGCACCTCGAATCACCGGAATCCCCGCCGAACGGCCGCAGGGCCCGCCCGGCACCCCTCCACCGCCGCGCCGGGCCGCCGGCCGCCCCGGGGACCGCAGCTCGGCCCGCCCGGGACGGGCCGTAGCATCGGCGCATGAACGACTTCCGGAGCGCGGGCCACGCCGCGGTCGATCTGCTGGCGGACTACCTCGGCGGGCTGAGCGAGCAGCCGGTGTGGCAGGCCATGGATCCGGCCGCGCGCGAGCGGCTGCTCACGCTGCCGCTGCCGCGCCAGGGCCGGGGGCTGGAGCAGCTGGTCGCGGAGATCGGCAGCGAGGTGCTGCCGTACCCGATGGGCAACGGCCATCCGCGCTTCTTCGGCTGGGTCAATGCCGCGCCCGCGCCGCCGGGGTACTGGCGACGCTGGCCGCGGCCACCGTCAACCCCAGCTCGGCCGGCGGCGACCACGCCGACGTCCACCTGGAGCGCACCGTGGTGCGCTGGATCGCCGAGCTGGCGGGGTTCCCGCACCCACCCGGCGCCGGTCTGCTGACCTCGGGCGCGTCGATGGCCACCATCGTCGCCCTGGGCGCGGCCCGGCACCGGGCCGCCGAGCGGCTCGGCGTGGACATCCGCGAACAGGGCATGGCCGCGCTGCCGCCACTGGTCGGCTATGTCAGCGCGGAAACCCACTCCTGCGTCCGCAAGGCCGCCGAGCTGCTCGGGCTGGGCAGCCGCCGGCTGCGGGCGGTGGCGACCGACGCCGCCGGGCACCTCGACCCGGCCGCACTGCGCGAGCAGGTCGCGGCCGACCGCGCGGCCGGGCTGGTCCCCTTCCTCGCCGTGGCCTCGGCCGGGACAGTGAACACCGGCGCGGTGACGACCTCGACCGGATCGCCGACGTCTGCGCCGAGGAGCAGCTGGGCTGCACGTCGACGGCGCCTACGGCGCCTTCGGGTGCTGGACCCGCTGCTGGCGCACCGCTACGCCGGCCTGGACCGCGCCGACTCGCTGGCGCTGGACCCGCACAATGGCTGGGGGTGCCGGTGGACTGCGGCTGCCTGCTGGTCCGCGACCCGGCCGGGCTGCGCGCGGCCTTCAGCCTGGTGCCCTCCTATCTGCGGGACGACAGCGGCGACGGCCTCGGCTGGTTCTCCGAGTACGGCATCGAGCAGACCCGGCCGTTCCGCTCGCTGAAGGTGTGGGCGACCATCGCCGCCTCCGGCCGCGAGGGGATAGCCGCGAATGTCGCCCACTGCACCGCGATGGCCCGGCGGCTCGGTGAGCTGGTGGACGCCGATCCCGAGCTGGAGCTGCTGGCGGCGGTCGAGAGCTCGATAGCGGCATTCCGCTACGCCCCCGACTGGGCCCGGCCGGAGCTGCTGGAGCAGGTGAACCAGGCCCTGCCCGCGGCCGTCCAGGCGCGCGGGCGGACGTTCGTCACCGGGACGGTGCTCGGGGGCGTGAGGCGGTGCGGGCCTGCCTGATCAACCCGGCCGTGTCCGAGCCGGACCTGGAGGTCCTGGTCGACGAGGTCCGCACGGTCGGCGCCGAACTGCTGAAGTCCCTCGGCTGAGCGAAGGCCGGGCCCCGTTCGGCCACTGCCCGCCGCCGCCCGCTCGGCGCCCGGCCGCTGCCCCGCAGCCCGGCCTCCGCTCAACCCGGCCGCTGCCCCGCTGCCCGGCCTCCGCTCAACCCGGCCTCCGCTCAGCGCAGCCGCCAGCGCGGGCGGACGCCGGTGGCGAAGTCCGCCTGCCCACGCGCCAGCTCCGCCGGGTCGTCGCCGAGCTGGACCAGCGCCTTGCCCACCTCCAGCGCCTGCCGGTACCCGAGCTCCTGGGCGTACCAGACGGCCCGGACGGTGGCCTGCACCGCTGTCGGCGGCTGGGCCGCGATCGCCGTGGCGACCCGCCAGGCGGCGTCCCGCAGCTCCTCGGCCGGGACCACCTCCTGCACCAGGCCGATCTGGTACGCCCGCGCCGCGGACAGCCGCTCGTACGCCCCGGTCAGCTGCATCCGCATCACCTCGCCCAGCGGCATCCGCTGCAGCATCGCCATCGACTCGAAGACCGAGGCCATGCCATAACTGGTGTGCGGATCAAAGAAGGTGGCGTGCTCGCGGCGATGATGAACTCGACCTGACCGAGCAGGTAGAACGCGCCACCGCAGGCCATCCCGTTGACCGCGGCCACCACCGGCTTCCACAGGTCACCGGCGGTCTTGGGGCTGATCCAGTCGCCCGGGTCGTCGAAGTGCAGCGGCCCGGCGCCCCGGGTGCCGATCGGCAGCGCGGATCGGCCAGCGCGCCGCGGTCCAGCCCGGTGCAGAAGGCCCGGTCCCCGGCGCCGGTCAGCACCACCACCCGCACCTCGTCGTCCTCACGCAGCGCCCGCCAGAGCGTCCGCAGCTCCTCCATCATCCGCAGGTCGAAGGCGTTGAGGACCTCGGGCCGGTCCAGCACCACCCAGGCGACGTGCTCCCGCAGCTCGCAGCGGAGCGTGGCGAAGTCCTGGCGCACAGCGGCCCTCCGATCATCGGTCACAGCTCCGGCCTTTTCACAGCCCCGGCCTTTTCACGGCTCTGACTCTTCACAGCTCTGGCTCTTCACAGCTCTGGCTCTTCACGGCTCTGGCTTTTCAAATGAGAACACGTTCTACTCTTGCCGGGACCCATCCTCCCCTCCCCCACGCCGCGCAGGAAGAGGCCCGCATGACCGAACAGCGTTACGGCAGGCGGATCATGATGACCGAGGAGGAGCGCGACGCCTTTCTCGGCGGGCAGCGGACCTGCCGGGTCGCCACCGTCTCCGCCGACGGCCGCCCGCACGCCACCCCGCTCTGGTTCGTCTGGGACGGCGGCACCCTGTGGCTCTACTCGCTCACCCGCAGCCGCCGTTGGGCCGAACTGGCGGCGGACCCCCGGATCGCGGTGGTGGTCGACTCCGGCGAGAGCTACGGCGAGCTGCGCGGCGTCGAGCTCACCGGGGAGGTGGAACAGGTCGGCGAGGCCCCCCGGGCCGGACTGCCGCACCCCGGCCTGGAACTCCCGGAGCGGCTCTTCGCCGCCAAGTACGACTTCGGGCCGGCCATGGTCCACGACGGCCGGCACGCCTGGCTGCGCCTGGTTCCGCACACCGTCGCCAGCTGGGACTTCCGGAAACTGGGCGGCCGGCACGCAAGGTAACGCAGGTCACAGCCGGTCCCCTGGGAGCGATCACGGCCTGATCTGGCACGATGGCCCGATGGTGGACGCGACCCGAGTGACGAGCAGCCCAACGCCATCTCCGGCTTCGTCGACCTGCTGCGCCTCGACGACATCGACGTCAACCTGTACCGGGGCTGGTGCCACGCGGGCGCCCCGCTGCGTGCCTTCGGCGGCCAGGTGGCCGCGCAGGCGCTGGTCGCGGCGGGCGGACGGTGGCCCCGAACGCGTGGTGCACTCGCTGCACGGCTACTTCATGCGGCCGGGCGACCCGCGCCGCCCGCTGGTGTACGAGGTGGAGCGGCTGCGCGACGGCCGCTCCTACGCCACCCGCCGGGTCACCGCGATCCAGCGCGGGGAGGCCATGTTCACCCTCTCCGCTTCGTTCAAGGTGCCCGAGCCGGGCCCGGAGCGCCAGCGTGCGGTACCGCTGCTGCCCGACCCGGAACGGCTGCCCGACCCCTACGCGAGCTGGGCCGAGAACGGTTCGGACGACGGCAGCTACTGGTCCACCACCGGCCGGCTGACCCTGGACATGCGGACCGTGCCGCGCGGCACGCCCGGCCTGCCGGAGCGGCTGTCCGGGGTCGAGGAGCAGTTCGTCTGGCTGAAGTCCGCCTCACCGCTGCCCGGTGACGACCCGCTGCTGCACATCTGCGCCCTGGCCTACCTCTCGGATCTGACCCTGGCCTCGACCGCGGCCATGCACCTGCAACCGCCCCGGAGCGACCGCACGGGTCCGCCCACGGTCAGCCTGGCCTCGCTGGACCACGCGATGTGGTTCCACCGGCCGTTCCGGGCGGACGAGTGGCTGCTGTTCGCCCAGCGCAGCCCGAGCGCCGGGGACGGTCGCGGGCTGGCGCAGGGCGAGTTCTACACCCGGGACGGCCTGCTGGTCGCCTCGGTGGTGCAGGAGGCCCTGGTCCGCGAGCGACCGCACTGACCGGCCCGGCCGGGGCGGCACCCACGAGAACAACGTTCCATCGCCGTTTCCGCACCGTCGGCGCGCCCGGCGGTCGAACGACCTGATGAGGTGTTATACACCTGCAACAGCGTTCCCGGTACCATGGGCGATGTGTCCAAGGTTGACCTGTCCCCTCGGCCGGTCGAGGCAATGTCTCCCCGCCAGTTGGAACGCCGGAAGTACCTGATCAGGGCAGCGCTCGAACTCGTTTCCGAGATCGGCGTGGAACGCGTGCAGATGAAACAGGTGAGCGAGCGCTCGGGAGTCGCCCTCGGGACGACCTACCGCTACTTCTCCTCGAAAGACCACCTGCTGGCGTCGGCTGTCTCCGACTGGCGCGGAAAGCTGATGGCCGATCTGGCCGCCGAGCTGCGGGCGTCCGCGCCCCCGCCCAGCACCGTCGACCCCGGCACCGCCGACCGCGTCGTCCGCTTTGTCCACCGGGGGATGCGTGCCTTCCAGCGCCAGCCCAATATGGCGCACCTGCTGGTCTCGGTCACGGTCTCCACCGACCCCTTCGCCAGCGAGGCCGTGGACGCCATGGCCAGCGCCGGGCGGGCTTCGCTGCTGGCGGTGATGCCCGAGCTCCCGGAGTCGGCCAGCGCCGTACTGCCGCTGCTGATCGACTCCGCCTGGCACAGCGAACTGGTCTCCTGGGTGACCGGCCGCAACACGCTCGCGGACGCCTTCGTGCACCTGGACGAGATCATCCGGCTGCTGCTCGCCCCCTACGCCCCGGCGGCCTGAGCCCCCCGGGGCGTCAGCGGGCGGCCGGGCGGCGGTCGATGGGGGTGGTCGGGGTGACCACCTCCTCGAACCTGCGCCGCGGCCCGGACCAGGGCGCGGGCACGGCCTCGATGTCGTACGCCAGCCGGTAGGCCAGTGCCTCGTAGTTGACCCGCCAGCCACGGAAGTGCGGCCAGGCCTCCTCCGGGCTGCGCTCCATCGGGACCCCCTGCTCCCGCATCCGGGCCACGCCCTGGAGGAAGTCGCCGTACTCCAGGGCCAGCGGGCCGTCCGGGCTCGGATCCGGGTCGTACGGGATGCCCCGCACGTCGGCGAGCTCGCGCATGCACACGAACCCGGCCCGCAGCGCCAGCCGGACCTGCGTCTGCCGCAGCGAGGGGTTGAAGGCCAGATGCAGCGCGGCCGCGTCCAGCACCGCGATCAGCGAGACCAGCCAGTTGCGGGTGGCCCGCGCCGAACGGAACTGGATCAGTACCGGGTAGGTGGTGTGGCTCTCGTTCACCTCCGCGCTCCAGCGCTCCCAGTTGGCGAACAGCTCCAGCAACGAGTCCATCAGGTCGACCTGGGAGTAGCGGGCCAGGATCTCCGGCCCCACGGCGGGCTCCCGGCCCGCGACTGGAGCAGGGTGACCTCGGCCTCCCGGCGGGCATAGGCGCCGTAGAGCGAGGGCAGATAGCCGACCTGGAGGGCGATCACGATCGGGCCGGTGGCCGCGGCGCAGAAGTCCACCGCGGTGAGCGCGCTCCGGTTGCTGCTGGCGAAGCCGAGGGTGAACAGCGAGGAGCCGGACTCGCTGAGCGCGGCCTTGACCCCGAGATCGCTGATCGCGCCCTCCAGCAGCGCATAGCCGATCATGAACGAGGCCAGCCACAGCACCAGCGTGACCAGGATGGACAGCGGGGCGACCGGGGCCAGCACCCGGTCCTTGCGCTCGGCGCCGGCGCAGCGGTCCGCGACCGCCTGGAACGGCAGGAACAGCGCCCGCCGGACCAGGCTGGTGAAGCTGGAACGGGAGGGCCTGGGCAGCACCAGGGTGCGCACCACCGAGGAGAAGACCCCGACCACGACGACCGCCCCCAGCAGCCCCAGCACGGTTCTCAACAAAGTCTCCACTCCTGCGGGCGGCAGCCGGGCCGCCGAGCGCCCGGCTGCGGACGGCTGCGGACGGCCGGGGCGATCAGGACGATCAGGGCACCGTAGGGTCAGGGCCTCGAACGATCATGACACCGGAGCGCCCCTGATCCAGGAGCCGGTTTCAACCGGAGCACCGGGCCGCCCAGCCGACCGCGCCGCACCGCCCCTTTCACTGGGATGATAGGCATCTCATCTCGCCGTGCTCGCCCGCCCCGACACTCTGGGCGATCATGGAAGCAGACACCGAACCACGCCCCATCCGCACCGTGACCCATCCGCACCGTGACCCATCCGCCGACCGACCGGGAGACCCACGTGAAACTCACCGACGACCTGCTGGACCTGCTGCGCCGGCCGAGCACCTGCTATGTGGCCACCTCGATGGCCGACGGCTCACCGCAGGTCACCCAGACCTGGGTCGACACCGACGGTGAACACGTACTCGTCAACAGCGTGCAGACGCATCTGAAGGTACGGAACCTCCAGCGGGACCCGCGGGTGGCCCTGGCCGTGTCGGACCCGGCCAACCCCTCCCGCTACTTCCAGGTGCGCGGACGGGTGCTCGAGGTGACCACCGAGGGCGCGGTCGAGCACATCGAGCAGTTGGCCCAGCGCTACCTGGGCGGCCCCTACCCCTGGTACGGGGGCCGGGACCAGGTCCGGGTGATCCTGGTGATCGAGCCCGAGAGCGTCAGCAGCACCGGCTGACCTCCGGGACCCATAGGGTGGAGCCGCCAGGATTCGGCGGTCGGCGATGAGTTGGGGAGTTCGCGCCATGGACGGGCAGGACCGATCGAGCGGGCCCGACCCGCAACCCGAACCGCAGCCCGAACCGCAGCCCGGGCCGGGGTCCGAACCGCAGCCCGGGCCACGGCGGCAGCCGGCCGTCCGCGCCTCGGACGCGGAACGTGAGGCGCTGGTGGAACGCCTGAACGCGGCCTGCGGTGAAGGCCGGCTCGACCTGGAGGAGTTCAGCGAACGGCTGGAGCTGGCCTATGCCGCCCGCACCAGGGCCGAGCTGGACGCCCTGGTGGAGGACCTCCCGCAGGCCGTGGCCGTTCCGGCGCCGGTCGCCCCCGCTGCCAAGGGGCGGAGCTGGCATGTCTCCCCGCTCGGCGGACTGCGTCGCGGCGGCAGCTGGCGGGTCCCGGCGGAGACCCTGGCGGTGACCCTGATCGGCGGCCTGGACCTGGATCTGACCGAGGCCGAACTGGACGCACCGGTGGTGACCGTGCGTCAGTTCTCGGTGATCGGCGGAGCCCGGGTGCTGGTGCCACCCGGGGTCCGGGTCGAGGTCAGCGGCTTCAGCCTGCTGGGCGGCCGGAGGGTGGACGCCGACGAGCGGGCGGTCGGTCCCGGCGCGCCGGTGGTGCGGTTGACCTCCTTCAGCATCCTGGGCGGGGTCCAGGTGCGCACCGCGCGCAGTTCCTCCCGCTCCCGGGTGGGGGACGGCCGTCCCGACGGGAGCAGGCGGGAGCGCGACTACGACGAGCTGGCCCGGCTGCGCGCCGAGCGGCGGGCGCTGCACCAGCAGCGCCGCGACGAACGGCGCGGGGAGCGCCGCGACCGCCGCCGCGACCGCTGAGCCGCCCGCCGGAGCGCGGGCTCAGATGATCCCGCTGCCGTAGGCGTCGATGACCTCCTCGATCGCGTCGTGCATGGCATAGACCGCGAACTGGTCGACGCCCAGCTCCCGCAGCTGGTCCAGCCGCTCGCGGTGCGCGGACAGCGGGCCCAGCAGGCAGAAGCGGTCGACGATCTCGTCGGGGACAAAGGCCGTGTCGGGATTGTCCGCGCGGCCGTGGTGACTGTAGTCGTAGCCCTGACGGGCCTTGATGTAGTCGGTCAGGGCGTCCGGCACCATCCCGGAGTGCTCCCCGTAGCGGGCGACCAGGTCGGCGACATGGTTGCCGACCATGCCGCCGAACCAGCGGCACTGCTCCCGGGCGTGGGCCAGTTGCCGGTCGCTGCCGTCGGTGACATAGGCGGGCGCGGCAACGCAGACGGTGACCGAGGCGGGATCGCGGCCCGCCCGCTCGGCCGCCGCGCGGACCGCCTTGACCATCCACTCGGTGAGGTAGGGGTCGGCCAGCTGGAGGATAAAACCGTCGGCCTCCGCCCCGGCCAGCTCCAGCGCCTTGGGTCCGTAGGCACCCATCCATACCGGCAGTGCCCCGTTCCGGACCCAGGGCAGCCGCATGGCCGTGCCGTCGATCTCCACCTCACGGCCCTCGGCGAGCTCCCTGATGGCGTGTATGGCCTGGCTGAGCCTGGCCAGCGTGGCCGGCTTGCGCCCGGCCACCCGCATCGCCGAGTCGCCCCGCCCGATCCCGCAGACCGTGCGGTTGCCGTACATGTCGTTCAGGGTGGCGAAGAGCGAGGCGGTGACCTCGAAGGTGCGGGTGGAGGGGTTGGTGACCATCGGACCGACCGTCAGCCGCTCGGTCTCGGCCAGGATCCGGCTGTAGACGACAAAGGGCTCCTGCCACAGCACCACCGAGTCGAAGGTCCAGCCGTGGCTGAACCCGGCTGCCTCGGCACGCTTCATCCGGTCGATGAGCAGCCGGGCCGGCGGATCGGTCTGCAGGACGAGGCCGAAGTCCATCGGGGCCCCCTTTCCATGGGTAGGTGGATCTAGAGCAGGTACTGGCTGGTGCCGCGCGGCAGATACGTCCCGTGGCCGGCCCGGCCCCGGTACTCGCCCTGGTCGATGACCGCGCTTCCGCGTGACAGCACGGTCCGGGCCCGCCCGGTCACCTGCCGTCCCTCGTAGGCCGAATAGTCGACGTTCATATGGTGGGTGGCCGCCGAGAGGGTGTACTGCTGCTGCGGGTCGAAGATGACAATGTCGGCGTCCGCCCCCGGGGCGATGGTGCCCTTGCGCGGATAGAGGCCGAACATCCGGGCGGGCGTAGCGCAGGCCAGCTCGATCCAGCGGCGGCGCGAGATATGGCCGTCCAGGACGGCCTGGTGCAGCAGGTCCATCCGGTTCTCCACCCCGGGCAGCCCGTTGGGGATCTTCGAGAAGTCGTCCCGGCCGAGCTCCTTCTGCCCGCTGAAACAGAAGGGACAGTGATCGGTGGAGACCACCGAGAGGTCGTTGGTGCGCAGCCCGCGCCAGAGCGCGGCCTGGTGCTCACGCGGCCGCAGCGGGGTGCTGCACACGTACTTGGCGCCCTCGAAGCCGTCGGCGCCCGGCGCGGCCAGGTCGTCGGTGGACAGGAAGAGGTACTGCGGGCAGGTCTCCCCGAAGACGTTCAGGCCGAGGTCGCGGGCCGCCGCGATTTCCGCGACCGCCTGTTCGGCGGAGACATGGACGACATACAGCGGGGCTCCGGCCACCCGGGCGAGTTGGATGGCCCGGTGCGTCGCCTCCGCCTCCAGCAGCTCGCGGCGGACCTCCCCGTGGTAGCGCGGCGAGGTATGGCCGGCCGCCAGCGCCTGCTGCACCAGGACGTCGATGGCGATGCCGTTCTCGGCATGCATCATGATCAGCCCGCCATTGCCGGCCGAGCGCTGCATCGCCCGCAGAATCTGCCCGTCGTCGCTGTAGAAGACGCCCGGATAGGCCATGAACAGCTTGAAGGAGGTGACCCCCTCCTCCACCAGCAGGTCCATCTCCTTGAGGCTGTTCTCGGTGACATCCGACATGATCATGTGGAAGGCGTAGTCGATGGCACAGTTGCCCTCGGCCTTGGCGTGCCAGGCGTCCAGCCCCTCGCGCAGCGAGCGGCCCACCGACTGCACGGCGAAGTCCACGATGGTGGTGGTGCCGCCCCAGGCGGCGGCGCGGGTGCCGGTCTCGAAGGTGTCGGAGGCGAAGGTGCCGCCGAACGGCAGCTCCATATGGGTGTGCGCGTCGACCCCGCCGGGGATGACATAGTGCCCGGCCGCGTCGTACTCGGTGTCGGCCGTCCAGGCCTGGGCGGCGTCGCTGCCGGTGGCCGCCAGGGCGACGATCCGCTCCCCCTCGATCAGGACGTCCGCATGCACCTCCTCGGCCGCGGTGATCACCAGTCCGTTGCGGATGACCGTGCGCTGTCCAGCGCGGACGGCGGTCACAGCGCCCCCTCCCGAACCGCGGGCTGCTCCTGGCCGGGAAGCTGGGTGCGGCCCGCCGACTGCTCGGCCTGGGCCCGGCGCAGCGCCTCGACCAGCAGCTCCGTGCCTTCGACGGCCTCGGCGGCGGTGAGCGTCAGTGGCGGCGCGATCCGCAGCACATTGCCGCCGGGGCCGCCCTTGCCGATCAGCAGGCCCAGCTCACGTGCGTGTTCGAGGGTCCGCCCGGCCGCGGCGGCCGAGGGTTCACCCGCCTCGTCGACCAGCTCCACGCCGATCATCAGCCCGCGGCCGCGCACCTCGCGGACGATCGGCAGTCCGGCCGCGCGCAGCCGTTCCAGCAGCAGACCGCCGCTGCTCCGGGCATTGCTCTGGAGGTCGTGGTCGAGCAGGTAGCGGAGGTTGGCCAGGGCACCGGCGGTGGTGACCGGGCTGCCGCCGAAGGTGGAGATGGAGTTGGCGTCCAGGCAGTCCATGATCTCGGCGCGGGCGACCACACCGCCCATGGACAGGCCGTTGCCGATGCCCTTGGCAAAGGTGAGCAGGTCCGGCGGCCCGGCCTCGGCGTGGGCCTGCCAGCCCAGAAGTGCTCCCCGGTCCGGCCCCAGCCGGTCTGCACCTCGTCGCTGATCCAGGGGATGCCGTGCCGGTCGAGCACCCGTTTGAAGGAGGCGAACAGGCCGTCCGGGCCGGAGGTGAAGCCGCCGACGCCCTGGATCGGCTCGGCGATCAGGGCCGCGACGGAGCCGCCGACCTGCGTCAGCATGTCCTCCAGGTCGGCGGTGCAGGCGGCGATGAAGCCGGCGTCCGAAAGCTGGGCGAACGGGCCCCGGGTGCGCACCCCGCCGTGCAGGTACAGGGTCTGCAACGGCGAGAGGCTGGTCGGCGACCAGCCGCGGTTGCCGGTGATGCCGACGGTGCTGAACGATCGCCCGTGGTAGCTGTTGCGCATCGCCAGCACCTGGTTGGAGCCGCGGTAGGCGGTGGTCAGCAGCAGCGCGGCGTCATTGGCCTCGGTGCCGGAGGTGGTGAAGAACACCCTGGCGTCCGGGATTCCGGACAACTCGGCGATCTGCTCCGCGAGTTCGACCATGGGCGTGGACAGGTACAGGGTGGAGGTGTGCAGGATCCGCCCGGCCTGTTCGGCGACGGCCTTGGTGACCTCGGGCAGGGCGTGGGCGGTCATCGTGGTGAGGATGCCGCCGAAGAAGTCCAGGTAGCGCCGCCCTTCGGCGTCCCAGACATGGCGGCCCTCGCCATGGGTCAGCTCGATGGGCCGGTCGTAGTAGAGAGCCAGCCAGGCCGGGGTTACGGCGCGGTGGCGGCGGAGGAGCTCAGTCATGCGGCTCGGTCCCCTTCCGGGATGCGTGCGAATGTTCCGCTCAGGCCTGACTCAACGGCCCGTATGCCTCCGGCCGGCGGTCCCGGTAGAAGGCCCACTGGTGGCGCACCTGCTCGATCAGCCCGAAGTCCAGATCCCGGACCAGCAGTTCCTCCTCCTTGTCGGAGGCTGTCTCGCCGACGAACTGGCCGCGCGGGTCCACGAAGTAGCTGGTGCCGTAGAAGTCGTTGTCGCCGTACTCCTCGGTGCCGACCCGGTTGATGGCGGCGACGAAGTACTCGTTGGCGACCGCGGCCGCGGGCTGCTCCAGCTGCCACAGGTAGCCGGACAGGCCGCGACTGGTGGCGGAGGGGTTGTAGACCAGCTGTGCCCCGGCCAGGCCGAGCGCCCGCCAGCCCTCGGGGAAGTGCCGGTCGTAGCAGATGTACACACCGATCCGCCCGACCGCGGTGTCGAACACCGGCCAGCCCAGGTTGCCCGGCTTGAAGTAGAACTTCTCCCAGAAGCCCTTGACCTGCGGAATGTGGTGCTTGCGGTACTTGCCGAGGTAGCTGCCGTCGGCGTCGATCACGGCGGCGGTGTTGTAGTAGACGCCGGGCTGCTCGACCTCGTACACCGGGACGACCATCACCAGGCCCAGCTCGCGGGCCAGGGCCCGCATCCGGGAAACCGTCGGGCCGTCCGGCACCGGCTCCGCCCAGCGGTAGTGCTCCTCCTCCTGGACCTGGCAGAAGTAGGGCGCGTTGAAGACCTCCTGGAAGCCGATGACCTGGGCCCCCTGGGCGGCGGCCGCGCGGGCGTAGCGCTCGTGCAGGTCGACCATGGACCCGGTGTCCCCGGTCCACCTGGCCTGAACGAGAGCGGCACGTACGATCTGCGACCCTCCGGAAGCCTCCGGAGCGGCATTGCTGCTTGCGGATTCCGACATGACACACCCTCACCCTCGGCCGGGGGCAAGCCCGGCAGATCCCGGACGGCGCCCCCGGAGATGAAGTATCTACGTGCGTAGAAACGTAGATCGGGAGCAACCTGTGTGGCAATACGTCCGGCGTAACGCGGCCAAGTCGTTCTGGTTTCGGCGAAATCGCCCACTTCACTCGAACGAGTGAGCAAGCCTGCCGTTCGGGCTGGTCAGGACGGCCACAGCGAGCGCACCAGCGCCCGCACCGAGGCGGCGAACAGCCGGTCCTGGTCCGGCGGCAGTGCCAGCGCGTCCGCCAGCGGCCCGTCGTGCTCCGAGGTCTCGGCATCCCACAGCTCCGGCTCCCCCGGATGCTGCGACGGCGCGCGCTCGCGGTTGCGTTCCACCAGAACGAAGCCCACCACCAGGAACTGCAGCGCCCGCACCGCCTCGGCGGCCTCCGCACCACGCAGCCCGGCGGCATGCGCCTCGTGCACCAGAGCCCGCTGCGCCGGGAGCATCATCAGCTCGGTCCGCCCGCGCTCGTGCACCAGGGCGATCAGGTGCGGCCGCTGCCGCAGCATCCGGCGCAGCTCCAGCGCCACGGACTCGGCCCGCAGCGCGGGCGTCGCGCCGCTCGCCTCGATCCGGCCCATCTCCCTGACGGTGCGGTCCACCACCCGGTCCAGCACCGCCTCGCGGTTGCCCACATGCCAGTAGATCGCGGTCACCGCGGTGCCCAGCTCGGCGGCCAGCCCACGCATGGTGAGCGCCCCGGGCCCGCTGCGCCGGACCAAGTCGGCGGCGGTCGCGACCACCAGCTCCCGACTGATCTGACTGTCAGTCATCTCTTCTCCGCCGACAGGCGAATGATCTCCGGCATGACTCTTCACCCTTCGCGAGCAACGGAGTAACAGTGTTACAGAGCTTCGCCAGGCCGGTGGCGGCCTTGTGGAAGAAAGGCGGAACAGCCATGGCACGAGTACGGTACGGCCCGCGCCCGGAGGCCGGGACGACGGCGGCGGCAGGCGAACGGGCCGCCCTGCCCGACATCTGGTCCACCGGGGTGGTCGCCGTCTGGGAGACCGACCCGGACGCGGTGGCCCAGGTGCTGCCGCCCCCGCTGAAGCCCGCCGAAGAGGCGCTGGTGCGGGTGAACATCAGTCAGGTCGACCTGTTCGGAACCCCGCTGGGGGCGGGATCGTTCGCGGTGAGCGCCCAGCACGGGCCGCACCGCGGCTGGTACCCGCTGGTCATGCCGATGACCACCGAACGGGCGCTGATCGGCGGCCGGGAGGTCTACGGCGAACCGAAGAAGCTGGGCGAGGTCGTGGTGGAACGGCTGGCCGATCCCGCGGGCGACCAGGTCCGGGCCCGGCTGGCCCGGCACGGCATCAGCTTCGCCGAGGTGCGCGGACGCGTCGCGGGCGAGCTGCCGCTGCCCGAACCGGCGGAGAAGCTGGACTTCTACTTCAAGTTCCTGCCCGCCGTGGACGGCTCCGGCTTCGACCTGGACCCGGTGCTGGTGCACTGCCTGCGCAAGGAGCGGGTGCGGCGGCTGGAGCGGGTGGACGGCGAGGTACTGCTGCGCGAGTCGCCGTTCGACCCGGTCGCGGACCTCCCGGTGCTCCGGCTGCTGGAGATCACCATCGGCGAGAAGACCAGCGACCAGCGCGGCCGGGTGGTGGAACGGGTCAGCGCCCAGGCCCTGCTGCCGTACATCCACCAGCGCTACGACGACCCGCAGCAGCTGCTGGACGCCCCGCTGCCGCCCGCCCCCGGACCGGAGGCGTGATGGAACTCGTCCCGGGACAGGTCGCCGTGGTGACCGGCGCGGCCGGAGGAATCGGGCTGGCCATGGCCGAGCGCTTCGCCGCCGAGGGGCTGCGGGTGGTCCTCGCCGACGTGGAGCAGCCCGCGCTCGACAAGGCCGTCGGCAGCCTGCGCGAACGCGGCGCGCAGGCGGTCGGGCAGGTCACCGACGTGTCCGAGCGCGACAGCGTGGAGGCCCTGGCGGACGCGGCCTACAGCGCCTTCGGCGCGGTGCATGTGCTGTGCAACAACGCCGGGGTCGGCTCCGGGGCCGAGGGCCGGATGTGGGAGCACGAGCCCAACGACTGGAAGTGGGCCTTCGCGGTGAACGTCTGGGGCGTCTTCCACGGCATCCAGGCCTTTGTGCCCCGGATCGGGCGGGCGGCCCGGGTCACCTGGTCAACACCTCCTCTTCGGACGGCGGCATCGCCCCGCTGCCCACCGCGTCGGTGTACGCGGTGACCAAGTCGGCCGTGGTCACCATGACCGAGTCGCTCTACGCGCATCTGCGGGCCGAGCAGGCCCCGATCGGCGCATCGGTGCTGTTCCCCGGACCGCACATGCTGCGCACCGGCTTGTGGGAGTCGCACCGCAACCGCCCCGAGCGGTTCGCCAAGCAGCGCCCCCGGCGCACCCCGTACCGCAGCCTCGCCCAGTGGGAGGCGGCGATGGCGGCCGCCGGCCGGCCGGTCGAGTTCACCCCGGTCGAGGAGGTCGCCGCAGCGGTGGTCGACGGCATCCGCGCCGACCGCTTCTGGATGCTGCCGCCGAGCGAGCACAGCGATCTTCAGATCCGGGCCCGCTCGCAGTCGATGCTGGACCGCAGCAACCCCGCCTACCTGGAACGCTTCATCCTGGAGGAGGAGACGTGACCGCCACCGCCAACGCCGCCGCAGCCCGGGACCACGACCACGACCAGCCCTATCTGGTGGTCTCCTCCGACTGCCATGCGGGACTGCCGACCGAGCTCTACCGCCCCTACCTGGAGCAGGCCCACCACGCGCCTTCGACGAGTACCTGGGCCAGGACCAGCAGCGCCGGGAGGAGGCAACCCGGCTCGGGGTCCGCAACGAGACCTTCGCGCAGAAGTGGTTCGAGGAGCATGAGGAGGGCCTGCGCGGCGGCTGGGACCCGATCCAGCGGGACAAGGAGCTGGACGGCGACGGGGTCGCGGCCGAGGTGGTGTTCCCGGACGCGGACGCGGTCGACAGCCGCACCGCCGCGCCCTTCGGGTCGGCCTGGGACTGCGCGGCGACCAGGACCCGGTGCTGGGCATGGCCGGGGCCCGGGCCCACAACCGCTGGCTCGCCGAATTCATCACCGGCGGAGCCAACCCGGAGCGCCGCTGCGGCGTGGCCCTGCTGCCCATCACCGGCGAGGTGCAGGCCGTGGTCGCCGAGGTCAGGCGGGCACACCGATCCGGCCTGGGCGCGGTCATGATCCCGTCGATGTGGGTGGACCAGCCGCCCTACCACGACCGCAGGTACGACCCAGTGTGGGCCGTGTGCCAGGAACTGCGGATGCCGGTGCTGACCCACTCGGGCGCGGCCCCGCGCCACGAGTACGGCGACCACCTGGGCATCTATGTCACCGAGGTGACCTTCTGGCCGTCCCGTCCGCTGTGGTTCCTGCTCTGGTCGGGGGTGTTCGAGCGCTTCCCCGGCCTGCGCTTCGGCGTGGCCGAGTCGGGCTGCTGGTGGCTGCCCAACCTGCTCTGGTTCATGGACCGGCTGTACCTGGGCGCGCACGGCGGCAAGAAGCTGTCACCGTTCGCCGAACTGTCGATGCCCCCGAGCTCCTATGTGGACCGCAACTGCTTCATCGCCGCGACCAACACCAAGCGGCGGGAGCTGGCACAGCGCTACGAGGCCGGGGTCGGCAACATCTGCTGGGGCAGCGACTTCCCGCACCCGGAGGGGACCTGGCCGAACACGCGTGAATGGCTGCGCACCACCTTCCATGACATACCCGTCAGCGAGACCAGGCAGATGCTGGGGCTCTCCTGCGCGGAGCTCTTCGGTTTCGACCTGGACAAGCTCGCGCCGATAGCGCGGCGGATCGGGCCGACCCCGGCCGAGCTGGGGCAGCCGGCGGACCAAGCCCCGGTGACGGCCGCCTGGGCCCCGGCCAGGGAGGTCGGACGGCACTGGCTGACCGGCAATGACTTCCCGTTCGTCGGTACCGCCGCACCGACCCCGGGGAGCACGCTGTGACTGGGCAGCACGCTGTGACCAGGAAGCCCGCTGTGACCAGGCAGCCCGCTGTGACCAGGCAGCACGAACCGGCCGAGCAGCCCCGGCGATACACCGTGATCTCCGCCGACTGCCACGCCGGCGCCGATCTGCTCGACTACCGGCCCTATCTGGAGGCGCGCCACCACCAGGCCTTCGACGCCTGGGCGGCCACCTATGTGAACCCGTACGCCGACCTCCAGGCACCGGAAGCGGAACGCAACTGGGACTCCGCCCGGCGGCTGGCCGAGCTGGAGGCGGACGGGATCGTCGCCGAGGTCATCTACCCGAACACCGTCCCGCCGTTCCATCCCAGCGCCGGGCTGACCGCGGGTCAGCCCAGCAGCGAGGAGTTCGAGCTGCGCTGGGCCGGCCTGCGGGCCCACAACCGGTGGATGGCCGACTTCTGCGCCCAGGCCCCGGGCCGCCGGGCCGGCACCTTCCAACTGCTGCTGGGCGATGTCGACCAGGCCGTGGCCGAAGTCCGGCGCTGTCAGGCGGCCGGGCTCACCGGGGGTGCGGTCCTGCCCGGCGTTCCCCCGGGCTCGCCGGTGCCCGAGCTGTATTCGCGGGTCTACGACCCGCTGTGGGCGGTCTGCGCGGAGCTGGGCGTGCCGGTGAACCACCACGGCGGCTCGGCCGGACCGGAGCTGGGCACGGAACCGGCGGCACGGGCGGTGTTCATGGTGGAGACCACCTGGTTCTCGCACCGGGCCCTGTGGCACCTGGTCTTCGGCGGGGCGTTCCGGCGCCACCCCGGGCTGCGGCTGGTACTGACCGAGCAGGGCTCCGGCTGGATCCCTGGCGTGCTGGACATGCTGGACTACTACCATCAGCGGCTGGTCGGCGGGGCCACGGACGCGGCGACCGCCGAGTCCAAGTTCGGCGCTGGCCTCGCCCAGTCCATGGGTGAGCGCCCGGGTGCGGTCTGGGAACACAACTGCTTTGTCGGCGCCAGCTTCATGCGCGCCCACGAGGTGCCGCTGCGATCCCGGATCGGCCTCGACAAGATCATGTGGGGCAGCGACTACCCCCATGACGAGGGAACCTGGCCGTACACCACCGAGGCCCTGCGCACTGCCTACGCCGGGCTGCCGTACTCCGAGGTGGCGGCGATGGTCGGTGGCAACGCCGCCCGGGTCTACGGTTTCGACCTGCCCGCCCTGGAGTCGCTGGCCTCCAAGGTCGGCCCGCTGGTGTCCGAGGTCGCCCAGCCGCTGGATCAGCCACCGGCGGGCGCGACCAGTCCGGCCTTCGCGACCGGATCCGGGGTCCGCGTCTGGTGACCCGGCGGACGGCGGTCCAACGGTGTGGCGAGCGGCGGCCCGCCACGCCGCGTACCAGTCGGTAACGACCTCTAGCCAGTGCCGATACGACCGCCTACGCTTCCGGCCATGCCTAACCTGCCCAATGCCGTGCTCTGGTCGATACCCGCGTTCGTCCTGCTCACCGCCATCGAGATCGTCTCCTTTCTGATCCACCCCGACGAGACCGAGCAGGGGTACGCGGGCCAGGACACCGCGACCAGCCTCACCATGGGCCTGGGCAGCCTGGTCACCAACCTGGGCTGGAAGATCCCCGCGTTCGCCCTCTACAACCTGCTGTACGCGGCGACCCCGCTGCGGCTCCCGGTCCAGTGGTGGACCACCGTGCCGCTGATGCTGCTCGGGCAGGACTTCTGCTACTACTGGTCGCACCGCAGCACCCACCGGGTGCGGCTGCTGTGGGCCCAGCACGTGGTGCACCACTCCAGCCAGAACTACAACCTGTCCACCGCGCTGCGCCAGCCCTGGAACCGACCTGACCTTCGGCCTCTTCTACGCGCCGCTGGTGCTGGGCGTCTCCCCGGCCGCGGTGGCCTTCTGCTCCTCGGTGAGCCTGGTGTACCAGTTCTGGATCCACACCGAGCGGATCGACCGGCTGCCCCGCCCGGTCGAGTTCCTCTTCAACACCCCCTCCCACCACCGGGTGCACCACGCCTCGCAGGGCGGGTACCTGGACCGCAACTTCGGCGGCATCCTGATCGTGTGGGACCGGCTGTTCCATTCCTTCACCTCCGAGACTCTGCGGCCGGTGTACGGCCTGACCAAGAACATCTCCACCTTCAACCCGCTGCGCGTGGCGACCCACGAGTACGCCGCCATCGGCCGGGACCTGGCCTCGGCCAGGAGCTGGCGCGAACGCGCGGGCTTCCTGTTCCGCGGCCCGGGCTGGCGCCCCGAGTCCACGACCACCGGGGCCGCGGACATCCGGATCGCCGCGTGACCCCTGCCAACCGGCTGCCGGCCGTGTACGCGCTGGTGTCGGTGGGGTATCTCGGCTGCATACTGGCCGGCCTGACACCGGCGCAGGACATCACCAAGCCACTGCTCATGCCACTGCTCGCGCTGGCCGTGAGCCGGCGAGCACTCCCCTCCGGCGCCGCACGGCTGCTCCTCGGCGCGCTGATCGCCTCCTGCGCCGGGGACACCCTGCTGCTCTTCGGCGGCAACTGGTTCCTTGTCGGGATGGGCGGCTTCGCCGTCGCCCATGTCTGCTACATCTCGCTGTTCGTGCGCGGCGGGGCGCTGCGCGACCGCGGCCGACTGCTCTGTGCCGCTGCGGGATACGGCCTGCTCTGGCTCGTCCTGATCACCTCCCTGTGGCCGGACCTGGCCCCTGGCCTGCGCCTGCCTCTCGCCGGGTACAGCCTGCTACTGGCCGGCACCGCCGTCACCTCGGCCTGCCTGAGTCGCCGCACCGGCCTGGGCGGCGGCCTGTTCCTGCTCTCGGACAGTCTGATCGCCAGCGGCCTGGCCCACTGGCCGCAACTGCCGGTGGCCGACTTCTGGGTGATGTCCACCTATCTGGTCGGGCAGTACCTGCTGGCGTCGGGCACCGTCCGCACCATCGGGTGCAACCACAGGGTTGCACAAAGTCCGGCCGATGTGCAACCATCAGGTAGCACATCATCAAGAGGGGGTTCCAGATGGAGCGTGCATTCCTGAACGACACAACCCCAGAGCCGGAGCACAAGCCCGAACCGGAGCACAAGTCCGAGCACAAGCTCAAGCACGGCCCGGAGCACGGCCCGGAGCACGCAGGCAGGAGCGGTCGGCCCGTCCACGCGCCGGAAGGCAACCAGCGCGAGGTCGAGCGGGAGATCGTCATCGACGCGTCCGCCGAGCGGGTCTGGCGGGTCCTCACCGACCCCGCCTTCCTCGGCTCATGGTTCGGCGCGGGCGCCCCGGCAGAGATCGATCTGCGCCCGGGCGGCCGACTGCTCTTCGACCGCGGGGCGCAGGGCCCGCTCCCCGCCCGGATCGACCAGGTGCAGCCGCCCAGGCTGCTCTCCTTCCGCTGGTCGCGCAGCGCCCCGGAGCAGGAGTTGGCGACGGACAACGGAACCCTGGTGGAGTTCCAGCTGGTGCCGGAGGGTTCCGGCATCCGGCTGCGGGTCCGCGAGAGCGGCTTCACCCACCGGCCCATAGCCGGGCCCGCGGTCATGGGCTGGCGGCCGCGGCGCGACGCGGGCTGGCCCGGGAAACTGAACGAACTGCGTGAGCATGTGGAGCGGCAAGCGGTATGACACTCGAACCGGGGGCTGTCGACGCGGTGCTGTCGGGACTGGCCGACCCGACCCGCCGCGCGGTGCTGGACGCACTCGCCACCCAGGGCGGGGCCACTGCCACGACGCTCTCGGCCCAACTGCCGGTGAGCCGTCAGGCCGTGGTCAAGCATCTCGCCGTCCTGGAGCGCGGCGGCCTGGTCACCTCCGCCCGGAGCGGACGCGAGGTCCGCTACACCGTCCGACCGGACCGGCTGGACGAAGCCGCCCACTGGATGGCAGCGCTCGCCACCCAGTGGGAGACCCGGCTCCAGGCGATCAAGGAGCTCGCCGAGAGCGAGGACTGACGGGCGCGCGCCCGGCGGTCGGTCAGGGCTTGCGGGCGACGCCCACCGCCGCCAGGCGCAGCACCGGGTTGTCGACGAGCGAGGGCGTGTCCTCGTCCGGACGCCATTCGGTGACGGTGACCACCCCCGGCTCGACCAGGTCCAGGCCCTCAAGGAAGGCCGCGACCTCGGGCAGAGTACGGAACTGCCCGCGACCGACCCCCTGGCGCAGCGCCGCCTCGGCGGCGATGGTGCCTTCGTCCGCGGAGTCGTCGGGGGTGATCAGGTGATGGATGAACACATAGCTGCCCGACGGCAGGGCGTCGATCAGCTGCCGGACGATCCGCAGCGGCTCCTCGTTGTCCAGCACATAGTGCAGGATTCCGCAGAGCAGCAGCCCCACCGGCTGCTCGAAGTCGATGTGCTCGCGCAGCGTGGGCTCGGCGAGGATCGCTGCCGGGTCGCGCAGGTCGCCGACGGCGACGACGGTTTCCTTGCTGTCGGCGAGCAGTGCCCGGGCGTGGGCGAGCACCACCGGATCGTTGTCGACATAGACCACCCGGGTCGACGGTTCGAGCTGCTGAGCGATCTGGTGGACGTTGTCCGCCGTGGGCAGACCCGAGCCGATGTCCACCAGCTGGCGCAGCCCGGCCTCCCCCACCAGGTAACGCACCACCCGGCGCAGCACCGCCCGCTGCTGCCGGACCCCCAGGTGGACAGCGGGAAGTGCCTGCTCGATACGGTCACCGACCTGCCGGTCGGAGGCATAGTTGTCTTTTCCGCCGAGCAGATAGTCGTAGATCCGAGCGATGTTCGGCTGCGGCATATCGAATTCCGTCACTGCGGTCCTCCCCGGACATCCAGCCAGACACTGGATGATGATCATAGGGCAGTGGTGTTCGATCGACCCCGGGGGCGCCGCGCCGGCTCACAGCGCCAGGTCAACCACCACCGGGGCGTGGTCGGAGGTGCCCTTGCCCTTGCGGGCCTCCCGGTCCACATAGGAGTCGCTCACGGCCGCGACAAAGGGCTTGTTGCCGTAGGTGAGGTCGATCCGCATGCCCTTGTTCTTCGGGAAGGCCAGGGCCCGGTAGTCCCAGAAGGTGTAGGCACGGTCGTACTTCAGTGCGCGGGGGTGGACATCGGCGAGGCCGGTGTCCCGCAGCGAGGCGAGGGCCTGGCGTTCAGCCGGGGTGACATGGGTGCTGCCCTCGAACACTGCGGGATCCCAGACGTCCTCATCGTGGGGGCGACGTTGAAGTCCCCGAGCACGGCGAAGGGCCTGCTCCCTGCGGCGTCGTCGACCACGGCCGCCCGCAGGGCCTCGAACCAGCGCAGCTTGTAGGCGTAGTGGGGGTGGCCCAGCTCGCGCCCGTTGGGGACATAGACCGACCACACACGGACCGGGCCGCAGGTCGCGGCGATGGCGCGGGGCTCCTGCTCGGGCTCGGAGGCGATCAGGGCGTCCTCGGCCCCGGCCTCCTCCGCGAGGTAGCCGGGCTGGTCGGGCAGTCCGCGCACCACCTCGTCCAGGCCGATGCGAGAGAGGATCGCGACACCGTTCCAGCGCCCGGTCCCGTGTGCCGCGGTCTGGTAGCCGAGCTCGCTGACCGCCTCGTAGGGGAAGGCGTCCGTGGCGCACTTCAGCTCCTGCAGGCAGAGCACATCGGGCGAGGCGGTGCCCAGCCACTCCAGCAGCTTGGGCAGCCGGGCGTTGACCGAGTTGATGTTCCAGGTTGCAACACGAACAGTCATCAGGAGCGCTCTTCCGTGCGGTGACGCGGGAGGGTCGGATCCAACTTACCGCCCGCCACCGACAGCGGACGGGACACCAGTCCGGCGGGCTTACGGGGGTCGGCTGAAGATCGCGGCAGCAGGAGGGGCAGAATCGGTTCCCGGGAGTGCCGGGTTCCGGCACCCCGTTCGGCAGCGAACGGAACGGCGTGGTGGGCGTGCAACTGGCAGCGGCGGCGGCATCGACGGTGTACACGGGGCCACCGGCCTGGACCCTGGGGCGGGTCTTCAGCGAGTGGCAGGCCGAGCCGGTGGTCCTGGCGATCGCCGTCCTGGGCACGGTCGGCTATCTGGCCGGACTGGTGCGGCTGCGCCGGTTCGGGGTCTCCTGGGCGTTCGGACGCACCGCGGCCTTCCTGCTGGGCATGGCGCTGTGGGTCTTCACCGTCTGCTCCGGCCTGGGTGTCTACGAGAAGTACCTGTTCACCGACGCGCGGTGCAGTCGGTGGTGCTGCTGATGGTGGTCCCGCTGCTGCTGGCGATGGGCGCCCCGGTCACGGTGCTCCTGGAGGCGGCCCCGGAGCGGTTCCGGTCCGGGATCCGGGCGGCGCTGCAGGGGCGGGGCCCAGGTGCTGATGTTCCCGCTGTGTCGACGGTGGTGCTGATCATTCCGCCGTGGCTGCTGTACTTCACCGCCTGGTACCGGCTGTCGCTGACCACCGACCTGTGGAACATCGTCTTCCATGTGGCCTTTGTGCTGTTCGGCCTGGCGTACTACTGGCCCCGGCTCCAGCTGGACCCGGTCGGTCGGCACTACCACCCGCTGCTGGGCGTGGTGATCACGGTGGCCGAGGTGATCTTCGACGCGGCTCTCGGATTCATCCTGGTCTTCGGCTCGCACATGCTGGTGCCGGACTACTGGGCGTCGCTGCACCGCCCGTGGGGGATGTCTCCGCGCACCGACCAGTCCTGGGGCGGAGCGGTGCTCTGGGGCCTGGGCGACATCGCGGGGGTGCCCTTCCTGGTCGCGCTGATCATCCGGGTGGTCCGCGAGGACCGGATCGAGACGGCCAAGGTCGACCGCCGCCTCGACGAGGAGGCTGCGGCCAGGACCGCGGCCCAGAGCACCGAGGCGGTGGCCGTGCCCGAGGCGGACCGTCCCCGGAGCCCCGCCGCGCCGGCCCCGCAGGACGAGGACAACATGCGCCCCTGGTGGCTGGACGACCCCAATCTGGCGCACCGCTTCGGCGGCGGCGAGGCCTGACCCGGCAGGCGGCCGCCGGGACAGGTAGCCGACAGCAGCCGGGCCGGGGCCGGCGGCGGCGCTCAGCCGCGGCCGTACTCCTCCTCGGCCCGCCAGAAGAACACATATCCGGCGAGGCCCACCAGCAGCGCCCAGCTGACGGCCACCGGCCAGACATGGCGGGGCAGCAGCGAGGCGGGCACCGACATCATCAGCGCATAGCGCATCAGGTCGTTGAAGATCAGCGCCGGATTGAGGTTCAGCACGGTCGACACCAGTGCGGCGCGTTCGAGGTGAAGCTGCTGACGCTCCAGAAGACCCCGGACAGGTACATCCAGGTGCGCAGCACAAACGCATCAGCTGCGCCAGGTCCGTGGTCTTGGCGCCGATCCGGGCCATGAACAGGGCCAGCCCGGCATTGAAGACCGACTGGAGCAGCAGCACCGGGAAACACCAGCAGCCAGTGCCAGGTCAGCGGCTCGCCGGTGACCAGCACGATCACCCCGAGCACCCCCATCGAGAAGATGAGCTGCTGGAGCTGGATCACGGTGAAGGCGATCGGCAGGCGCGGGGGAAGTGCAGCGCCCGGATCAGCCCGAGGTTGTCGGCGATCGAGCGGGTGCCGGCCAGCACGCGGACTGGGTGAACTGGAAGACGAAGACGCCGGTGCAGAGGTAGGCGATGAAGTTGGGGATGCCCCGGTTGGTGCCCAGCAGCAGCCCGAAGATCAGATAGTAGACAGCCGCGTTCAGCAGCGGCGTCATCACCTGCCAGATCTGACCGAGCCGGGCCGCGGTGTACATCGCGGTGAGCCGCGCCGTCGCGAAGGCGACGATGAAGTGCCGCCGCGACCACAGCTGCCGGGTGTAGACCGGCAGCTGTGGTCGCTTGCCGGAGATGGACAGACCGTGCACAGCCGCGAGTTCGGCGCTGCCCAGGGCGGTGTCGACGCTGCCGGTGTAGTCACTCACTCTCCGACGTTCTCATGAGAGCGGCCCCTTGGCAGCGCCGACACCCGGCCGGGCGGCGGCGGTCAGATCACCGGGGGGCGCCCCAGCCGGGTCATCCGCCAGACCGTGCGCCAGCGCATCGGGCGGCGCGGGCCGCAGGGCGCGCGCCACCCCTCGGCGAAGCCGCCGAACCAGGCCCGCAGCGCATCACCCGAAGGCCGCCGGCCAGGGTGAGCAGGATCCAGGTGCCCAGATAGACCGGGACCAGTGGCGCGGGCAGGTTCCGCCGGGCGAGCCAGACCCGGTTGCGGGCGATGTTCCGGTGGTAGACGGCGTGCCTGCTGGGTCTTGGGGTGGTACAGCAGGATGTCCGCGCGGTACTCGATCTCCCAGCCGGCGTCCAGGGCGCGCCAGGCCAGGTCGGTCTCCTCATGGCCGTAGAAGAACTCCCCGGGGAGCTGTCCGGCCTGGGCGAAGACGGTGCTGCGCACCGCGCTGGCGCCGCCGAGGAAGGTGGTGACCTTCGAGGAGCGCAGCGGGTCGGCGGCGCGCAGCCTCGGGACGTGGCGCGCTGGGTCTCCCCGCTGTCGGGGTCGGCGATGCGGAAGCTGACGATGCCGAGCCGGGGGTCCGCGGCGAACGCGGCCCGCAGCTTCTCGGCGTCGTCGGGCTGCGGCAGCCCGTCGTCGTCCAGGAAGAGCACCACGTCGACGTCGGAGCCGTCGCGGCCGAAGGCCTCGATGCCGACGTTGCGCCCGCCGGGGATGCCGAGGTTCTCGTCGGTCCTGATGCGCGTACCCCGTCCGGCAGGCGGCACCGCCACACCGTTGGCGACCACCACGACCTCGACCGCCGGACCGCGCTGCGCGGCCACGGAATCGAGCAGCGCGGTGAGTTCGGCGGGGCGGTTGCCCATGGTGAGCACGACCGCGCCGAGCCTCAGTTCGTCGGACACCGCGGTCACCTCAGCCGGCTGGAGAGGACGATGCTGAGCAGGTGCAGGCCGGTCTGCAGCACGGCGATGGCGGCCAGCACCGCGACCGCGATCCGGGTGAACAGCAGGTCGCCGTGGACGCTGTCGGCGATCCCGGCCGCGAGCAGCACCAGGGATGCCTCGACGCCGCCGATCAGCCGGTGGAACTTGAGCGCGGCCGCGAGCTTGCGGGCCCTGGCGACGCCTGCCGCGCGGGGCACCGAAGCGGTGTCCTCCACCGCGGCGAGACCGCGGCGGATCCGGGCGACGTCCACCAGGTCGGTCTCGGCCTTGATCAGGATCGCCCCGAGCGCGGCGACGGTGCCGAGGAAGGCCCACATCCACGCCGGGCCGCCGTGCTGCTTGAACAGGTCGGCGGCGCGCAGTCCGGCGCCGGTGAGCAGCGCGGCCTCGGCCAGGTAGTGGCCGACCCGGTCCAGGTAGACCCCGGTGGTGGAGGTCTGCTTGCGCCAGCGGGCGAGCTCGCCGTCGACGCAGTCCAGGCCGAGGTACGCCTGGATCAGCAGGGCGGCGAGGACGGCGCCGGTGAGTCCGGGGATGAGCAGCGCGGCGCCGCCGAGGACGCCGGTGAACATCATCAGCCAGGTCAGCTGGTTGGGGCTGACCGGGGCGTTGATCAGGTGCCGGGTGATGCGGGAGGAGATCCGGCGCATGTAGATGCGTCCGGCCCAGTGCTCGCCGGAACGCCGGTCCAGCAGGCCCTCGGGGTGGGCGACCGCGCGGAACTCGGCGATCGTGGGCTTGCCGCCGGGGCGACCGGGCTGACCGGATCGTTCAGGAGCAGGAGCTGACGTGTTTGACATAGTCGTTGTACGCGTCCCGGATGGCTGGGGTGTCGAGGTCGAGGTGCTCCAGGATGGTGAAGCGTCCTGGGCGGGTCTGTGGAGCGTAGTGCACCGCGGCGATGAACTCTCGTCGCTGAAGTCGATCTGGTCCGCCGTCACCGGCAGCCCGTGGCGCCGCAGCACCTGGATCATCTGCCCGGACAGTTCCAGCTCGCCCCGCAGATAGGTGGCGAACGCCGCGCCGAGGCCCACCTGTTCGCCGTGCTGGGCGGAGCGGGTGGGGTACAGGATGTCCAAAGCGTGGCTGATCTCGTGGCAGCCGCCGCTCGCGGGTCGGCTGCTGCCGGCCACGTTCATGGAGATCCCGGTCAGCACCAGCGCCTCGGCGAGCGCGCCGAGCAGGTCGTCGTCCGCTATGTCGCCGGGGTGTCGCAGGATCGAATGGCCCGCGGTGCGGGCCATGGCCGCGGCCAGTCCGTCGACGACCTCACCGGTCTCCCGCTGGGAGAGCTCCCAGTCGGCGATACAGGAGATGTTGGAGACGGCCTCGCCGATGCCGGAGCTGACGAAGCGCCTCGGGGCCTGCCGGATCACATCGAGGTCGACGACGATGCCGATCGGGCTGGGCACCCCGTACGAGCCGCGGCCGGCGTCGTTGTCCAGGGTGGAGACCGGGGAGCAGATGCCGTCGTGGGCGAGGTTGGTAGCCACCGCGACCATGGGCAGGCCCACCCGGGCGGCCGCGTACTTGGCGGCGTCGATGATCTTTCCGCCGCCCAGGCCGACCACCGCGTCGTAGTGGCCCGAGTGCATCTGGTCGGCCAGCTTGACGGCCGAGTCGAGGGTGCCTCCGGCGACGGAGTACCAGTCGGCGCCCGGCAGCTGCGGGGTGAGCCGGGCGCACAGGGCCGCCCCGGAGCCGCCGCTGACCGCGACCGCGATCCGGCCGGAGGCGGAGATCCGCTGGTCGGCGAGGACCAGCCCGAGGTCGTCCAGGGCTCCGGCACGGATGTCGACGACCAGCGGCGAGGGAACCAGCCGGGTCAGTACAGGCATGCGATCTCCCGTCCCCTGGCGAGGTCGTCGTGGTTGTCGATCTCGACCCAGGAGACCTCGCCGATGGGCTGGACGTCGACGCGCTGCCCGCGGTTCACCATCTCCTGGTAGCCGTCCTCGTAGTAGAGCTGCGGGTCGCGCTCGAAGGTGGCCTGGAGCGCGGAGGCCAGGTTGTCGGCGGCGGGGGGTTGATCACAGTGAGGCCGATGTACTCACCGGTGGCCTCGGCCGGGTCCATCAGCTTGGTGATCCGGCGCATCCCGAGCTCGGGGTCGACCACGACCTTCATCTCCTCGTCGGCGAGCTTCTTCACCGTGTCGAGGGCGAGCAGGATGCCGGGGGCGTTGCCCTCGGCGGCGAGCCGGGCATTGGCGTCGAGCATGGTGCGCTGCACCGAGGCGGGGTGCACCGTGTCGCCGTTGGCGAGCAGCAGGCCCTCGCCGAAGAGCTCACGGGCGCACCAGAGGGAGTAGGCGTTGTTCCACTCCTCGGCCTTGTCGTTGTCGACCAGGGTGAGCGTCAGCCCGTACTGGGCCTCCAGCGCGGCCTTGCGCTGGTACACGGCCTCGGCCCGGTAGCCGACCACGATCGCGACAACCTTGATGCCGACCTCGGCGAAGTTGCCGAGAGTGAGGTCGAGAATGGTCCGCTCGCCGTCCACCGGCACCAGCGCCTTGGGGAGGGTGTCGGTGTAGGGGCGCAGGCGGCGTCCGGCGCCGGCGGCCAGGACAAGGCCGATCATGGGGCGTCTCACTCTCTGTACTTCAAGCGTCAGTGCATCAGGCAACGGTGCAAGCTACCCGCGATCGTAAGCGAATGTGAAGGTCATGCGGGACGCGGGACCCTCTTGTGACTGTCTCGCTGAGAGCTGGGGCGCGCGTACGGCAGACTGTTCGGAAGCGATATGACCGGCAGCTACCAGCCCTGCAGCTACGAGCCGAGAGGTCCTCATTCATGTCGATCAGCGAACCGTCGACCCTGACCACGACCGAGATCCTGCTGGAACTCGTCGACACCGAGGGGCGGACCATTGGTACGGCCGAGAAGCTGTCGGCTCATCGGAGCCCCGGCCAGCTGCACCGGGCCTTCTCGGTCTTCCTGTTCGACGTCCAGGGGCGGATGCTGCTCCAGCAACGGGCGCTGGGGAAATACCACTCCCCCGGAGTCTGGTCGAACACATGCTGCGGGCATCCATACCCGGGCGAGCCGCCCTTTGTCGCCGCGGCCCGTCGTACAGCGGAGGAGCTGGGCGCGGGCCCGGTGCGGCTGCAGCAGGCGGGGACGGTGACCTACAACCACCCGGACGAGGCGACCGGGCTGGTGGAGAAGGAGTACAACCACCTGTTCGTCGGGGTGGCCGAGGCCGAGCAGCACCCGGATCCGGCGGAAATCGCGGACGTGCTCTTCGTCACCCCCGCCGAACTGGCCGAGCTGCGGGCGGCCAAGCCGTTCTCGGCGTGGTTCGGCACGGTGCTGGAGGCGGCGCTGCCGACCGTCCGCGAGGTGTTCCCGACCGCCGGCTGGTAACGGCTGCCGCGGTCCCGCGCCCGGTGAACCCAGCCGTTCTTACCCTGCTCCGACAGGTCTTCACCTCCCGTTCGGAGCAGGGACGCCGTGCCGAAGCCATATTTCTTTTCCAGGGCACTTGTGACGTGGGATAACGACAGGGCACCATGGCCAACATCTGCTGGCGTTCGCAGCGCGGCCCGTACGTCCGTCGGCATGTACCCGCCTGTCGCTTTTCTTGTCCTGCCTGATCTTCTTGCTTTACCTGCCCCTCTTGCTTACCCCCTTGCCTGCCCATGTGCCGTTACTGGACGCAGCCCCCGCTGGAGGACCCCTTGGCCCCGCCTCCCCGGGAAATTCAAAGTCCTCTCACATGCTTCCCATTCGAATCCCATGGTGGTCGAGGATGCTCACGGGGTGAGAGTCCTCCAACTGCCCACCCCGTGGGCCACACCGGCGCGCTGGGCGCTTGCCGTGCTCGCCTGGCTGGTGGTGATGTCGGTCGGCAGTGCCACCGCGGTGGCACTGGACCCGGTGGGGCTGGGCCGGTCCTGGACGGTCTCGGAGACCTCGGCGACGGTGCGGATCGGCGCGCTGTTCAACGGCAGCCCCAGCAACGGGCACTTCTGCACCGCGAGCGTGGTCGACAGCCCCGGCGGTGACGTGATCATCTCGGCGGCGCACTGCCTGTCCACCACCCCGGGGAACACGGTCTTCATCCCCGCTTACCACAACGGCCAGGAGCCGTACGGTGTCTGGCCGGTGCTGCACACCATCGAGGACCCGAACTGGACCGCCAACACCGACCCGGACTACGACGTGGCCTTCGCCGTGGTCGGTCCGCTGCACGGCAAGGAGATCCAGCAGGTGGTGGCGGCAACACGCTGGCCGTGAACCAGTCACCGTCCCAGCTGATCACTCTCACCGGTTATCCGGAGACCGCCAACGCCCCGATCACCTGCAGCAACTACAGCGCCTCGTTCAGCGCCACGCAGATGCGCATCACCTGCGCCAACTACACCGACGGCACCAGCGGCAGCCCTGGTGATCCCGGCAAGCACGGCACCGGCACGGTGATCGGCGTGATCGGCGGCTTCGAACAGGGCGGCTACACCCGGACATCTCCTACAGCGTGTACTTCGACGGCGCGGTGCAGTCGCTGTACCAGCAGGCCATCACGATGGTTCGCTGACCTGTTCGGAGACGCCCGGACCGCCGGGCGCCTCCGTGCTCCCCCCGTTTCCCCCACCGGCCGCGCTGCTTCCACCGGCGGCACTGCTTCCACGGCCGTACTGCCTCCACCGGCCGCCGGCTGCCCGGACGCTCCGCTGTCGCGGCGCATCGAGTCGAGCCGCGACAGCCCGACCGCGCCCAGGAGCACCAGACCCGCGCCGAATATCTGCGGGACCAGCCACCAGCCGGTCCGCACCGACTCGTTGTAGAGGGTGACCCCCAGCGAGAGGCTGATCAGCGCGTCGCCGAGGGTGAGCGCCGGCTGCGAGGCCACCAGCGGCCCGGCCTGCATGGCGTTCTCCAACAGGAACAGGGCGCAGACGCCGACCGCGGCGAATCCGTAGGTCTGCCAGGACTGGAAGAAGACGGCCACACCCTGGTGGTCGAGGGTGTCGGTGGCGGACTTCATCAGCGCGGCGGTCAGCGCGTAGCCGATGGCCGCAGCCGTGCCCAGGCAGACCGCGCGGGCCGGGCCGACCGGGCGCCGCAGCGCCGCGGCGGCCAGCACCACCATCGCTCCCCCGCAGCTGCCGACCGCCAGCACCCACAGCGCCATGGACGGCTGGAGATCCCCGCCGCGCGGGGCGGCCGCGAACAGCGCGATGCCCAGCCCGAGGACGATCGCCGCGACCGAGAGCCAGCCCGGCCGGGCATCCGTTTGCGGAACACCAGACCCGAGATGAGCAGAGCGAACGGAAGTTCGAGCACAAAGATCGGCTGGACCACCGCGAGCGGGCCGGTCGCCAGTGCCAGGGCCTGGAACAGCGCCGCGAAGATAACGCCGAGTATGCCGCCGAACCACACCGGGGTGCGCAAAAGGTCCAGCATCAGCCGCAGCCGGAAGCTGTCGGACTGCGGGACGATCAGCGCGGCCCGCCGCTGCAGCACTGTACCCAGCGCATTGCTCACCGCTGCGAGCACCGCGAAGAGCACCGACAGTACGGCTGTAGGTGTCATCTGCTGGGTCACCCCCTCCCCTCGGCCCTCCTTACCCTTCTGGATGCTACCGGCCCCTGGGACAGTCCACGGGAGCGATCCCAACGACGGGCGCGCCGCGCCCTCAGGAGGCCGGCAGCGGGACCGAGACCACCATGGTGAGCCGGGCGACCGCGGTCCCCCGGTTGCGGTAGCCGTGCGGCCGGCCGGCGTCATAGGTGGCGGTGGCGCCCGTTGGCAGCTCGTGCCGGACACCGTCCACCAGCAGCTCGACCTCTCCTTCGTCCACCCGGACGATCTCGGTCGTCCCGGCCGGGTGGGCATCGGAGTCATGGCCCTCGCCGGGCTGGAGCGTCCAGCGCCACAGTTCCAGCGGCCCGGGCGACTCCACCCGGCCAGCAGCACCCCGGCACTGCCCTGCTCCGTGGACCACAGGGTCACCGCCTCCTGCTCCGGGACGATCCGGACGACCGGGCCCTGGTCGTAGTCGAGCAGCCGGGCCAGGCTCACACCGAGGGCGTCGGCCACCCGGACCACCGTGCCGACGCTGGGGTTGGTGCGTGCCTGTTCGATCTGGATGAGCATCCCGCGGCTGACTCCGGCCCGAGCGGCCAGGGCGTCCAGGGTCAGGGCACGGTCCGCACGGAACCGGCGCACATTGCGCGCGAGGGACTGGGCGACCAGGTCGAGGTCGGGCATGGGGCGGTCCAGTGGAGTAGAGGGACAAGATATTGCACTTAGCAGTTCATCAGCATGAACTACAGTGAGCTGTACCCAGCGTCCATTGCACTGTACTGCGAGGTTCAGCACATGACTGCCGTCTATGCCCTGCTGTGCAGCCTGCTGTGGGGGGCCTCCGACTTCGGCGGCGGGGTACTCACCCGGCGGCTGCCCGCACTGGTGGTCGTGGTGGTGTCGCAGGGCGCCACCACACTCGTACTGCTGGCCGCGGTCACCGCGACCGGCGGCTTCACCGACGGCTCGCCGAGGCTGCTCTACGCCGTGGGCGCCGGTCTGATCGGGCCGGTCGCGCTGATCGCCTTCTACCGGGCGCTGGCCCTCGGCCCGATGGGGGTCGTCTCACCGCTCGCCACCATGGGGTGGCGGTCCCGGTCGGCGTCGGCCTGGCGCTGGGCGAACGGCCCGGACTGATCCAGGGCGCGGGGATCGCCGTGGCCGCCGTCGGGGTGGTGCTCGCGGGCGGGCCGCAGCTGCGCGGGGAACCGGTGCAGCGGCAAGCGGTCCTGCTCACCCTGGTCGCGGCGGCCGGGTTCGGCGGAGTGATGGCGCTGATGGCCCAGGCCACCACCGGCAGCTCCGGGCTGCTGCTGGCACTGCTGGTGCAGCGGAGCTGCAACCTGGCGCTGGGCGGAAGCGTGCTGCTGCGGGCCGCGCGCCGGCAGCCCGAGGTGTACCGGCCGGCGGACCTCACCGGAGCGGGCGTCCGCGGCTTCGCCGCGCTGACCGCTGTGGGCATCGGTGATGTCTCCGCGAACGGCATGTTCGTCCTGGCCAGCCATTCCGGGTCGATAGCGGTCGCGGCGGTGCTGGCCTCGCTCTACCCGGTGGTGACCGCGCTGTGCGCCTGGCTGGTGGTCGGCGAGCGGCTGCGGCCGGTGCAGGCGGCCGGTTCGGGGCTGGCCCTGGCCGGAGCGATCCTGCTGGCCGCCCACTGACCCACGAACACGGGCCCCGCCCGGAAGGGCGGGGCCCGGCGTCAGGCCTTGAGTCCGGCGTCCGCCGGTTCACCCCGGTCGTCGTCGCCGGCCGAATCCCCGGCGGCGCCGTCGTCCTCGCCCGGGTCGGCGGCTCCGGCGGGCGGCTCCGGGTGGGCCGGGTCGTCCGCTGCCTCCCGATCCGCGCCCCCGGCCGCGGCGCCGTCCAGGTCCGGGAGAGCTGCGACGGCTCCGTCCGCCGCCGGTTCGGTGATCCGGGAGCGCCCGATCGGATTCTCCGGCGCCGGCTTGTCGCGGGTGGCGATCAGGAAGGCCACCGCGCACAGGGAACACGATCACCGAGGTCCAGTCGTTGAGCCGGAGCCCCAGGAACCGGTTGGCGTGGTCGTCGCGCAGCGCCTCGATCCAGCCGCGCCCGGCCGTGTAGGAGGCGGCGTACAGGGCGAACAGCCGCGCGGAGTGCATGCTCCACCTGCGGTCGGCCCACAGCAGCAGGAAGACGCAGCCGATGTCCCACAGCGACTCGTAGAGGAAGGTCGGCTGGTAGGTGGCCAGGCCGGGGTCGCCGGCGGGCGGTGCGCCGGGTCGATCAGCAGGCCCCAGGGCAGCTTTGTCGGATCCCCGTAGAGCTCCTGGTTGAAGTAGTTGCCCCAGCGTCCGATCGCCTGCGCCAGGATCAGCCCCGGTGCCAGCGCGTCCGCGAAACCGGCCAGCGGGACCCCCTTCCTGCGGCAGCCGATCCACGCGCCGACTGCGCCCAGGGCCACCGCCCCCCAGATCCCGAGACCGCCGTCCCAGATGTAGAGGGCCCGGATGGGCTGCTCACCGGCCTTGAAGTAGAGCTCGGGGTCGGTGATCACGTGATAGAGCCGACCGCCGACGATGCCGAAGGGCACCGCCCACAGGGTGATGTCCAGGACGTCGTCCGGATTGCCGCCGAGCTTCACCCAGCGGCGGCGGGTCAGCCACAGGGCGGCGGCGATGCCCGCGAGGATGCACAGCGCATAGGCCCGGATCGGGATCGGACCGATATGCCATACGCCCTGGGAGGGGCTGGGGATGTAGGCGAGTTCCATCAGGCGGGCCGTCTCCGTCGCTAACGGGCGGGTTGTCTCGGACCCGCTGTGCGCGGCCAGACTACAACGGGGGCCCGAAGAGACCGCTGTGCATTCACCCGAAAGGGGGTTGACAGCGAGCCGGACGGGGTTACAGTTAACCGAGAAGTTAATTAACTAGGTGGTTCACTAGCATGGCAGCCGAAACGGACCCGCTCAGCACCGTCTTCGCGGCCCTCGCCGACCCGACTCGGCGGGCCATCCTCGCCCGGCTGGCGTCCGGCGAGGCGACGGTCACCGAACTGGCCGAACCGTTCGCCATGAGCCTTCCCGCGGTGTCCAAGCACTTGAAGGTGCTGGAACGGGCCGGCTTGATCACTCGGGGGCGGTCCGCCCAGTGGCGGCCCTGCCGTCTGGAGGCGGAGCCTCTGGGTGAGGCCTCGGCCTGGCTGGGTCAGTACCGGCGACTGTGGGAGCACAGCTTCGACCGGCTCGCCGACCATCTGGCCGAGCGCATGGCCGAGTTCCAGACACCAGCACCGGCACCAGCACCAGCGCCGGACCCCGCCGGGGCGATGGGGCCAGATGCCGGGCCGACGGGGACGGCAGAGGAGGCGGGCGCGACCGAGCAGGCCGCGCGGGGAGCCGCGCAGTCCGAGCGGCTGCGACAGCAAGAACAGGAAGAGCAAGGAGAGGGATCATGACCAACAGCTTCAGCATCACCAGGATCTTCGACGCGCCTCGCGAGCTGGTGTTCGCGGCCTGGACGGAGCCTGCCCAGTTCGCCCGGTGGTTCGGCGCCGCCAACGATGTCCCACTGGAGACGGTGTCACTCGATGTACGCCCTGGCGGCAAGTGGAGTGTGATCATGCATGTCGACCCTGCGCCGACCACACTGCCCTTCCACGGTGAGTACCGGGAGGTCGTACCGCCCGAGCGGCTGGTACTGACCTTGAAGAACCCCTTCGACCCCAATGACCCGCAGGTCGAGCTCGTGACCGTGGTGTTCAACGACCTCGGCGGCAAGACCGAGATGCTCTTCACGCAGGAGGGCCACCTCGGCGCGGAGGAGTACATAAGGACCAAGGAGGGGTGGTCCCAGTTCTTCGACCACCTCGCCGGGGGCTGCCGCGCAGCTGAGAGCCCTGTCAAGGAAAGCTGCGGCGCCGGGAGCCCGGACACCGGGAGCCCCGGCGCCAAGAGCCCTGGCGCCGGGACCCCACAGCCGAGCAGCGCTCCGGAGTCCAGGGGCCGCCGGACCGAGTGAAGGCGGCCGTCGGCAGCGGGCACTGCCATCGGTGGATCCGCCGCTGTGCGAATGGCCGCTCCGTCGTCGACGGCGGATCAGCCGACGACGGAACTGCCCCGGGTCACTCGGCCACGGCCTCGCGGATCCGGGCCAGCAGCTCGCGCAGCCGGGCGCGCTCCTCCGGATCGAGCCCGCCGGTGGCCGCAGCCAGCGCCTCCCGGTCGACTTCCTCCGCCTCGGTATGGCAGCTCAACCCCATCGGGGTGAGGCGCAGCAGGAAGGCCCGGCGGTCGACCGGGTGCCGGACCCGCTCGACCAGGCCGTCCCCTCAGGGAGTCCACAGGGCGGTGGTCGTCCGGGCGGCAACGCCCAGCATCTCGCTGAGATCCCGCATCCGCAGCGGCTCCGGCGAGGAGGCGAGCATTCTCAACGCGCGCAGCCGGGCCACCGAGGCCCCGTGCACACGCAGCCGGGCGTTGACGAACGTCTGCAACCGCTGCGTGGTGGCGAAGAGCTCGTCCACCAAGATGTCACTGCTCCCCGGTACTCCCATATGCGCCGATCCTCGTTCCCAATATTGTGAGACCGTTCATAGTGAGTAAGCTCAGCATATGTCGGCCGGGTCAGTGCGCCCGTTCTGACGCCTCCTCATGATGTCCTGACTCTCCCCCTGGACCGAGCCGTGCCCCAGCGCCTCAGCCAACGCACCGTGGTGCCCATCATGGTGGCCGCGACCATCTTCCTTGCCATTGTCGACGGCGCGATCACCACCGTCGCCCTGCCCTCCATCGGCCGTCAGTTCCACCTCGCCGCCACCGGACTCGACAGCGTGGTGGTCGTCTATCCGGTCTGCGTCGGGATGCTGCTTCCCGCTTCCGCCTGGCTGGGCGACCGCTTCGGGGGCAAGCGGGTGCTGCTGCTTTCCCTCTCCTTGTTCACTTTGGCCTCCGCACTGTGCGGGGCCGCGGACAACCTCGGCGAACTGGTCGCCTACCGTGCGCTCCAGGGCTGCGCCGCGGGGCTGCTCCTGCCCGTCGCCAACGCGATGCTCTTCCGTACCTTCTCCGCCCGGGAGCGGGTGCGCGCCTCACGACTGATGATCTTCCCGCAGCAGATCGCGCCGGCGATGGCGCCGATACTCGGCGGTGTCCTGGTCGACAGCCTCTCCTGGCGCTGGGTGTTCTATGTCAACCTGCCGGTCGGCATCGGCGCCGCCCTGTTCGGGCTGTTCTTCCTCACCCCGCACCGCGACCACCCGCCCGGCCGCCCGGACATACCCGGGCTGCTGCTGTCGGCCGCCGGGCTCGGCTCGCTGATGTACGGGGTGTGCGAGGGCGCCCAGCAGGGGTGGTCCGCGACCCCCGTGCTGACCTCGCTCACCGGCGGGGCGGCGCTGCTGACCGCCGCCACGGCAGTGCAGCTGCGCACCGGCGAGCCGGCACTGCGGCTGCGGCTCTTCGGCAACCGGCTGTTCCGCGACACCAATGTGATCTGCCTGGTCGGCCTGGTGGCGATCATGGTGCGATGTTCCTGGGGCCGCTGTTCATCCAGGAGGCGCAGGGGCGGAGTGCTCTGGCGTCGGGCACCAGCACCTTCCCGAGGCCTTCGGGGTGGTGCTGACCGTCCAGATCGGGGGCGCGGTCTATGCCCGGATAGGGCCCCGGTTCATCATCGCCGGCGGCCTGGGCATCGTGGCCGGGGTGCTGCTCCTGCTGTCGACCTGCGATCTGCACAGCAGCCTGTGGACCTTCCGGCTGTACATGTTCCTGCTCGGGGTCGGCATGGGCGGGGTGTTCATGCCGACCGCGGTGGCCTCGCTGAGCACGGTGGCCAGAGCCGATCTGGCCCATGCGTCGACTCTGAACACAGTGGTCCGGCAGACCGCGGGGGCGCTGGCCCCGGCGGTGGTGGCCACCCTGCTGGTACTGGAGTCCGGGCCGAGGGCGCGCCTGGCTCCACCGCTGGCCGCCTATCAGGACGCCTACCGGGGGCTGGCGGTGATCGCCGTGGTGGCCGCACTGTTCAGCCTGACCATGCCGGACGGCGCCGCCCGCCGAGCGGCACTGGGCGAGAGCGAACCACAGCCGGAACCGGTCGCGGAGCCGATGGCCCCGCCCGGAGCGACGGCGGAGTCGGTGCGGCTTCCCGGGCAGCGGTTGGACCGCTCGCCCGGGGCGAGCGATGAGCACCCGGCCGCCCCACCCAGGGCAGGCGGGTAGGGCCGGAGCCAGGGACGGCACCCGCACTGCGGGTGCGGGCAGGGCGTGCGGGCAGCGGGGCGTGCCGACAGCAGGGCGTGCGGGCAGGGCGGAGGTCGTTGCGGGGGCTGACGCCAGGCCCAGGGCCTGGGGGCAGGGACGCCGGGCGCGTCTACTCGACTGCTCGGCGCAGGGTGCGGAACTCGTCCGCGATGCCGTCCAGCGTGTAGTGGGCGTTCAGGCCGCTGGGGTTGGGCAGCACCCAGACCTGGGTGTCGCCCAGGTCATCCGGCTGGCGGCCGACGACGGCCCGGGGGCGGCCGAAGGCGGTGCGGTAGGCGCCTATGCCCAGCACCGCCAGGGCCCGGGGGCGGAGCCGGTCGACCCGTTCGACCAGGGCGAGGCCGCCCGCGCGGTACTCCTCGGCGGTCAGCTCGTCCGCCTTGGCGGTGGCCCGGGCAACGACATTGGTGATGCCCAGACCGAGGGCCGGGAGCTCCGTCTGCTCGTCGGGGCGGAACTGGCGGGGGTGAAGCCCGACCGGTACAACGCCGGCCAGAAGCGGTTGCCCGGGCGGGCGAAGTGCTGGCCGGTCGCCCCCGACCACAGGCCGGGGTTGATCCCGCAGAACAGGACATGCAGCCCCGGCCCGGTGACATCCGCGATGGTGGTGCCATGGGCCTGAGCCAGCTGCTCGGCGTTGGGCCGGAAGGGGGCGGGCCCCTGAGTGGACTGTGTGTGCACCGGCCCAGTCTGCCAGCGCCCGGCCTCAGGCCGCCTTGATCAGCGAAAGGTCGAACTCCAGGACGATCTTGTCGCCGACCAGCACGCCACCGGTCTCCAGCGGGGCGTTCCAGGAGACCCCGTAGTCCTGGCGGCTGATGGTGTGGCTGCCCTCGAAGCCCAGCCGCTGGTTGCCGAACGGGTCGGTGGCCGCGCCCTGGTAGTCGAAGTCGATGGTGACCGGCTTGGTGACGCCCTTGATGGTCAGGTCGCCGGTCAGGGTGACATTGCTGTCGCCGTTCAGCTTGACGTCGGTGGACGCGAAGGTGATCTCCGGGTAGCTGGCGACATCAAGGAATTCGTTGGTGCGCAGGTGGTTGTCCCGGTCGGCGTTGCGGGTGTCGACGCTGACTACCTGGATGGTGACCTTGGCGGAGGACTTGGTCGGGTCCTCGGCGTCGACCACGACGGTGCCGGACACGTCGTTGAACGAGCCGCGGACCTTCGTGACCATGGCATGGCGGGCGACGAAGCCGATCCGGCTGTGGGCGGGGTCGATGCTGTAGTTGCCGGACAACTCAGGGGTGATGGCAGTGCTCACGATGCTGCTCCCTGCGGGTAGTAGTTGAAGGCTCACCTAAATCCTAGCCGGATTCGATGACGCGTCAACCAATGTAGCTAGAATGACGTCATGGACAACCCCGACACCACCTGGCTCGACGAAACACAGGCACACGCCTGGCGCACCTTCCTGACCATGCACACCCAGCTGATGGCACGGCTGGGCCGCCAGCTCCAGGCCGATTCGGACCTCTCCCTGGCCGACTTCGACGTGCTGGTGCAGCTGACGGACATAGCCGACGGCCGGCTCCGGGTGCTGGAGCTGGCGAAGGCACTGCGCTGGGAGAAGAGCCGGTTGTCGCACCATCTGGCGCGAATGGTCGGCCGGGGACTGATTGTCCGCGAGGAGTGTCCCAACGACCGGCGCGGCTCCTTTGTGGCAATCACGCCGCAGGGCCGGGCCGCGATCGAGGCGGCGGCCCCCCGACATGTCGACACAGTGCGCCGGCTTGTCTTCGACGCGCTCACGCAGGAGCAGGTGGACACCCTGGCCTCGGTCTCCGAGGAGGTACTGCGGCAGCTGGAGGATTCGCCCGCGCGCTGAGCACGCCGCCAAGCGCAGACGGGCGAGCGCAGACGGGTGCGCGCAGGCCAGCGAGCACACCGGTGAGCGGCCGCCGGGCCCGCCGTCACCCGGCCGGTACCGGCGGGGTCGCGCTCCGCGCCCGACCGGTGAATGCTGGAGCGGTGGATGCCGGAGCGGTGAAGGCCCGAGCGGTGGACGCCGGAGCAGTCCCGTGGGCGCACCCTGCCGACCACCGACGAAACGGGAGCCGCAGCTGATGACCAAGGACAAGCACCCCGACTACCACGCGGTGGTCTTCCGGGACCGCTCCGCCGGCTACGCCTTCCTCACCCGGTCCACCGCCACCAGCGAGCGGACCATCGAGTGGGACGACGGGAAGACCTACCCGGTGATCGATGTGGAGATCTCCTCCGAGAGCCACCCCTTCCACACCGGCAAGGCCCGGGCGGTGGACCCGGAGGGTGAGATCGCGAAGTTCCAGCGACGCTACGGCACCGAGGGGACGGATGCCGTACGCCGCCCCACCCCGGACGAGGTCACCCCGGACCGGGTGCTGCACACCGGGGCCGAGGGGGAGGTGTCCGCCGAGGACCTGGTGCTCGCCAGCGGGCGGGACCTCACCCCCGACAGCCTGGAGTGGGCCCGCCGCAAGCTGGCCGCGGAGGGGCGGGCGGCGATGGAGAAGCAGTTGCCCTGACCCGGCGACCCGGGTCCCGGCGATGGTGGAACCGCCGTGCGCTGGGCACGGCGGTCGGGGATGTCTGCTCAGCTCCGGCAGACAGGGAACCACCAGACGGGGAACCGCCAGGCAGGGATCACCAGGGCAGGCCTGTCAGAGCAGCACCACCGAGCGCAGCACCTCGCCCCGGCCCATCCGGTCGAACGCCGCTTCGACGCCGTCGAGCGGGATGGTCTCGGACACGAAGGCGTCGAGGTCCAGTCGGCCCTGGAGGTAGAGGTCGACCAGGGTGGGGAAGTCGCGCGAGGGCAGGCAGTCCCCGTACCAGGAGGACTTGAGCGCGCCACCGCGTCCGAAGACGTCGAGCAGCGGCAGCTCCAGGGTCATCTCCGGGGTGGGCACGCCGACCAGGACGACGGTTCCGGCCAGGTCACGAGCGTAGAAGGCCTGCTTGTAGGTCTCCGGACGGCCGACCGCGTCGATCACCACATCCGCGCCGTGGCCGCCGGTGAGGGCCCGGACGGCCTCGACCGGATCCTGTGAACGAGAGTTCACCGTGTCGGTGGCGCCCAGGCGCAGCGCGGTGGCCAGCTTGCGGTCGTCGACGTCGACCGCGATGATCTTGGCCGCTCCGGCCAGCCGGGAGCCCATCACGGCGGCGTTGCCGACCCCGCCGCAGCCGATGACGGCCACCGTGTCGCCACGGCTGACGCCACCGGTGTTGACGGCCGCGCCGAAGCCGGCCATCACCCCGCAGCCGAGCAGTCCGACCGCGGCCGGGGAGGCGGCCGGATCGACCTTGGTGCACTGCCCGGCGGCGACCAGGGTCTTGTCCGCGAAGGCGCCGATGCCGAGGGCGGGCGACAGCTCGGTGCCGTCCTCCAGGGTCATCCGCTGCTTGGCGTTGTGGGTGTTGAAGCAGTACTGGGGGCGCCCGCGCCGACAGGCGCGGCACTGGCCGCAGACGGCGCGCCAGTTCAGGATGACGAAATCACCCGGGGAGACCTCGGTGACGCCGGGGCCCACCGACTCCACGATCCCGGCGGCCTCGTGGCCGAGCAGGAAGGGGAACTCGTCGTTGATGCCGCCCTCGCGGTAGTGCAGGTCGGTGTGGCAGACCCCGCAGGCCTGGACCTTGACCAGGGCCTCGCCGGGCCCGGGGTCGGGCACCAGGATGGTCTCGATCCGGACCGGCTCGCCCTTTCCGGGCGCGATCACTCCGCGTACTCGCTGGGCCATGGCTGCTTCTCCCTCGACGTGTCCGGACGGCTGTGCTGCGGGCGGTACGACCCGTGCCCCAGGAGCGCGGGCGGGCGGGGCGGACCACGGGCGGGGCGCGGACGGCCGGGCCGCCAGGATGGCCGGACCGTCCGCTGCTCCCCACTCTGCCTGATCCGGCGGTGGATCACGACGTGTCCCCAGCGGGAGGCTCCGGCCGGGGCACCGGCGGGCGGCGCCGCGGCGCTTCCGCTTCTTCCCCAGGCGTGGTACCCCTGACGCAATATGACGCATCGTCAGTCTTTTTCGGCGTTGGAGGTGCACACCCCGTGACCGTGACGACACTGCGCTTCAACCAGGTGGTTCCCGGGCTGGAACGGAGCGAGGTCGCCGCCCGCTACCAGGCCACCGTGGAGATGGCCCGCTATGCGGACACCGAGGGGTTCGACCTGATCAGCCTGGAGGAGCACCATGGCGCCGACGACGGCTGGAGCCCTTCGCCGCTGGTCACCGCCGGTGCGCTGTTCGGGGCGACCCGGCGGGTCCAGGTGATGCTGTGCGCGGTGATCACCCCGCTGTACGACCCGCTGCGGCTGGCCGAGGACCTGGCGGTGCTGGACCATCTCAGCGGCGGCCGGCTCACCGTCGTCGCCGGGATCGGCTACCGTCCGCAGGAGTACGCCCTGCTCGGCCGGGACTGGGCGGCGCGAGGTGCGGCCCAGGACGAGGCGCTGGCCACGCTGCTGGCCGCCTGGACCGGAGAGCCCTTCGAGTACCGGGGCCGGACGGTGCGGATCACCCCGCCGCCGCTGACCCGGCCGCACCCGGGGCTGCTGGTCGGCGGCTCCTCGCGCGCCGCCGCGCGCCGGGCGGTCCGGCTGGGGCTGCCGCTGTTCCTCGCGGCGCACCTGCCGGAGCTGGCGGCGTACTACCAGCAGCTGGCCGCCGAAGCCGGGCTTGAGGGGGGCTTCGCGCTGCTGCCGCCGGAGCGGACCCGGATCGTCCACTGCACCGAGGATCCGGACAAGGCCTGGGCCGAGTACGGCCGGCACTTCCTGCACGAGGCCAGCACCTACGCCGCCTGGCAGACGGCGGGGGTGACCTCGGCGGTCAGGTCGGCCGCGCGGACCCCGGAGGAGCTGCGGGCCGAGGGGATCTACAGCTGCCTGACCCCCGAGGAGTGCCTGGCCGAGGCCCGGGCCGCGGGGCCGATGGGCGCGCTGGTCCTGCATCCGCTGTGCGGCGGGCTGCCGGTCGAGGCCGGATGGGCGAGCCTGCGGCTGTTCCGGGAAGCGGTACTCCCCCGGCTGGCCGCACCCGGCCCGGACCCGGCCTGAGAACAGCCTGCCCAGGCCCAGGCCCGGGACCCGCCCCCGAACCCGCCCGGGCCGGGCCGGGCTCCGAGGCGGGTCCCGGGCCCGGAAGGGGCCGGGCGGGCTATTTGGCCAGGCGGCCGAGCAGCGCCGAGGCAGCCAGGATCCCGAGCAGTGCGGCCACCACCAGCACGCCGAAGTCGGTCCCCAGGTGCGAGGGGTGCCGAGCAGCAGTCCGCGCAGCGCGTCCACCTGGTAGCTGAGCGGGTTGCACTTGCTGATGGCCTGTAGCCAGCCGGGCATGACGCTGACCGGGTAGAGCGCGCTGGAACTGAAGAACAACGGCATCGTGATTGCCTGGCCAATGCCCATCAACCGGTCGCGGGTGAGCACGATCCCGGCGATGGTCATCGACAGGCAGGAGAAGAACGCCCCGCCGAGGATCACCACCAGCGCCACCCCGATCAGCTTGAGCGGGTTCCAGGTGAGGCCGACGCCCAGCAGGGCGGCGATCACCACCACCACGACCGCCTGGATGGTCGCCTTGACCCCGGCCGCGAAGGCCTTGCCGGTGATCAGTGCGGCCCGTGGGGTCGGCGTGACCAGCAGTTTGGTGAGCACCCCGGCGTCCCGCTCCCAGATGATCATGATGCCGTAGAAGATGGCGATGAACATCGCGGACTGGGCGATGATGCCCGGCGCGAGGAAGTCCAGGTAGGGGATCCCGCCGGTGGGTATCGCATGCAGCCGGGTGAAGGTCTCCCCGTAGATCAGCAGCCACAGCGCGGGCTGGATCGCCCGGGTGTACAGCTCGGTGCGGTCGTGGCGCAGCTTCTGGAGCTCCACGATGCACATCGCGCCGACCCGGGCCGGGATCACCCGCCAGCCGGTCCGGGGCCGGGGCGGGGTGAGCAGCAGACTGAGCGCCGGAGCGGAGGTCCCGCCGACGGCCCCGGGGACGGCCTCAGCGGACGCGGTTCGCGGTGTTGCGGGTACGGCGGACATCGCGGAAATCCTCTCCATCGGACTGGGCGTCACTCGCGAAGCCGCTGCCGGCGAAGTGCCGGAAGACGTCCTCCAGGGTGGGCGCGCTGAAGGACCCCAGCAGCTTCGCCTTGAGTTCCTCGGGGGAGCCGAGCGCGCGGATCCGGCCCTTGTGCATCAGGGCCACCCGGTCGCAGTACTGCTCGGCCTCGTCCATGTAGTGGGTGGTGACCAGGACAGTCATCCCGGTGGCGTTCTTGATCTCGGTGATCCGCTCCCAGACGCTGGTGCGGGCGATCGGGTCCAGGCCGATGGTCGGCTCGTCCAGGATCAGCAGTCTGGGGGCGCTGACCAGGGCCTGGGCCAGCTCCAGCCGACGGACCATGCCGCCGGAGAAGGTCCCGGCGAGCCGGTCCGCCTCCTGGCTGAGGGCGACCGCCTCCAGCGCCTCGGCCACCCTGGCCTCGCGCTCGCGCCGGGGCACGTCGTAGACCCGGGCGAACAGCGACACGTTCTCGCGGCCGGTCAGCCCGGCGTCGGCGGACAGTTGCTGGGGCACATAGCCGAGCAGCCGGCGCACCGACATCTTGTCCCGGGCGACATCGGTCCCGAAGACCTGGATCATGCCGGCGGGCACCGGCAGCAGGGTGGTGATGGCCCGGATGGCGGTGGTCTTGCCCGCCCCGTTGGGACCGAGCAGGCCGAAGGTCTCCCCGGTCCCGACGGTGAGGTCCAGGTTGTCCACGGCCTTGGTGGAGCCGAAGGCGTATGCGAGGCCGGTGCACCGCACCGCCGCCTCCCCCGCCTCCCCCGCCCCGGCCGCCCCGGCCGCCCCGGCCGACTCTGCCGACTGGCCCGATTCTTCGGTCATGCGCCCTCCAACTCCTCGTGCAGGCCCTCGGCGAGCCTGCGCAGCGCGGGGATCGCGGCGGCGATCGCCGCCTGGTCCCGGTCGGTCAGCTCGGCCACCCGGCGGCGCACCAGCTCGCTGCGGCGCGTCCCAGTCCACCAGCCGCTCGGCTGCTTCGGCGGTGATCGTCAGCCGGACCGCCCGGCGGTCCTGCGGGTCGGTGCGGCGCTCCAGCAGTCCGGCCGTGACCGACTGGTTGACCAGGGTGGAGACGGAGTTCCCGGCGAGGTGCAGTTCCCTGGCGGCGGCGGAGACCCCTATGCCGGGCTGCGCCGCGACCAGCCGCAGCAGTTCCACCTGCGCGCCGCGCATCCTCGGCCCGGCCAGATCCTGCCGCAGCCGGCGGCGGATGACCCGGTGGATACCCAGCAGCAGATCGCCCAGATCCTCAGGCAGCTCAGCATCAGCCATACGATAATTTTAGCTCCTGATAAGAGCTAACTGTCCATAGCCAAGGGGAGATCGCCGTGAAGCAGGCTGCGACCGGGGCACTGCTGGGGCTGGCGTTCGGGGACGCCATGGGCTTCCCCACCGAGTTCAGCACCGTGCCGCAGATCGAGGCGAAGTTCGGGCCCTGGCGGGACATGCCGCTGCCGGTGGCAGCCGGGACCGCCTTTGTCACCGACGACACCCAGATGACGCTGGCCCTGGGCGAGGGCCTGGTCCGGGCGCTGGCGGCGGGGCCGCTGAGCGCCGGGCTGATGGAACCGCCGGTGCGGGCGGCGTACCTGGAGTGGTGGCGCTCCCCCGAGAACAACCGCGCGCCGGGGATGACCTGTCTGCGGGCCTGTGAGTCGCTGAGCCGGGGCGGCGCCTGGCAGGACGCCTCGGTGATCGGCTCCAAGGGCTGCGGCGCCAATATGCGGGTCGCGCCGCTGGGGCTGCTGCCCGGGCTCACCCAGGAGCAGCGCTCCGGGGCCGCCCAGCTCCAGTCCGCGCTCACCCACGGGCACCCGACCGCGCTGGCGGCCAGCGAGCTGACCGCGCAGGCGGTGTGGCTGCTCGCCCAGGGCGCGGCCCCGGAGCGGCTGCTGCCGCTGCTGCGGGAGCATGTGCGGGAGCAGCGCGAGGTCTACCGCGCCGACTGGCTGGGCGGACTGGCCGCCCGGGCGCAGGACCCGGATCCGGTCCGGTTCATCGCCCGGGGCTGGGACGACTGCTCGGCGGCGCTGGACCGGCTGGAGGCGGCGCTGCGGCGGCCCGACCCGGAGGCCGATCCCTGCCTGGCCGCCGGGGAGGGCTGGATCGCCGAGGAGGCGCTGGCCTGCGGGCTGCTGTGCTTCCTGCTGTTCCCGGACGACCCGCAGGCGGTCGTCCGGCGGGGCGCGTACTCCAGCGGCGACTCCGACTCGGTGGCGGCGCTGGCCGGGGCCTTCGTCGGGGCGCACCTGGGAGCGGGGGCCTGGCCGGCCGAGTGGATCCAGGTGATCGAGTACCGCGAGCGGCTGCTGGCGCTCGGCGCGGCCTGGGACCACTGAGCCGCCCGGCCCGGGCGCGGGCGCGGGGCCGCCGCCCGGCCCAGCCCGGCCCAGCCCGGCCCGGGCGCGGCGCCGGTCAGCGCTCGGCGGCGCTCACCGGGACGTCCGGGTTGCGGAACCAGGAGCCCTGGATCATCCGCTGGACGAACATCAGCACCACCCCGAGCAGCAGCGAGCCGATGCCGATGACGGTGACGCCGCCGGTGTCGCCGAAGAACGGCAGGTTCACCGAGGTGAAGCCGTAGCTGGGCTTGGCGTAGACGTCAAACGCCGCGTAGCAGAAGAAGAACAGCAGCATCACGCCGCCCAGGCCGGGCATGACGCCCTTCACCCAGAAGTCCCGGACGCTGCGGGTGAGCACCCGGCGGAAGTACCAGACGCAGGAGAAGCCGGTGAGGCCGTAGTAGAAGGCGATGCCCAGGCCGACCGAGGAGATGGAGTCGGCGAGCACATTGCTGCTGACCCTGACCAGCAGCACGTAGAAGGCGATCGAGACCAGGCCCATCGCCACGGTGGACCAGGTCGGGGTGAGGAAGCGGCGGTGCACCTCGCCGAACTTGGCCGGGATGGCCTTGTGCAGCGCCATCGAGAAGGTGGTGCGGGCGGTCGGCAGGATGGTGGTCTGGGTGGACGCCGCCGAGGAGGTGAGCACCATGAAGATCAGCAGCTTGGCCAGGAACCAGCCGAAGCCGTGGCTGCCGAAGACCGCGTTGCCGAGTCCGGAGAGCACGTCGCCGGCGTTCGCCGGGTTGGCCAGGCCCCGGCCGGTGGTGCCGACCCCGGCGAAGGCCTGGGCCGAGGTGGACACCAGGGCGTAGATGAGCAGCAGCAGCACCGTGGAGATCACCGCCGCGCGGCCGGGGGTGCGTTCCTTGTCCGCGGTCTCCTCGTTGACCGAGACCGCGGTGTCCCAGCCCCAGTAGATGAACACCGCGGAGAGGATACCGGCCGTGAAGGCGCCGGAGGAGTGCACGTCGAAGGGGTTGAACCAGGCACCGGCGATGTGCAGCGAGCCGGCCGGCGGGTGCGTGGAGTACACCTTGACCAGGGCCCACACCGAGAACAGCACCAGCATGAACACCTCGACGCAGAGCAGCCAGCGTTGCAGCGCCGCGGAGACCTCGATGCCGACGTAGCAGATGGCGGTCATCACGATGATCCAGACGACCCCGGCGACCGTGGTCCACAGGCTGCTGCCGGCCAGCCCGGGGAAGCCCAGCAGCTGGAAGCCGTAGGCTCCGGCGATCTGGGCCAGGTTCGCCATGACGATCACGTCGGCCACGATGATGCCCCAGCCGCCCATCCACCCGGTGTGCGGCCCGAAGGCGCGGGCGGCCCAGGTGAAGGTGGTCCCGCAGTCCGGGTCGACCTCGTTGAGCTCCTTGTAGGCGTAGGCGATGAGCAGCATCGGGATGAACGCCAGGATGGTGATGATCGGCGCCTGGAGCCCGACCCCGACCACGATCAGGCCCAGGGTCGCGGCCAGGCTGTAGGCGGGCGCGGTGGAGGCGATGCCGATGGCGATCGAGGAGAACAGCCCGAGCGCGTCGCCCTTCAGCCCCTTCTCGCCGGCGCCCGAGCCGGTGCCGAGAGTGGTGATCGAGGAGGATTCGTCATGCGGTGAGCTCATCGGGGGACCAGTGCCTTTCGCAGTCGGCGCCTCGCGCAGCCGGCCCGGGGCGCGGACGACAGGGTGCGGCGTCGGCCCGGCTGGTCTCTGACACCACGACAGTCAACGGATGGTAGACCCGTCAGGCCGTGGAGCAGCAGAGGCAGGGCGCTACGAATCCTGCGAAACGGGCAGGGGGTGGCCCCGGTCGGCCGAATGGCCCACCGCCGGTCCGTCAGCGCAGGGAGTCCTCGCTTCGCCGGGCCCGGGCGCGGTCGGTGGCGGCGGCGGTGACCGCGGAGGGCTCGCAGCCGTAGCGGAACACCGCGCCGAGGGCGCGGACCGCCGGGCGGTCCACCAGGATCCGCACCGGGGCCGGACGGCGCAGGTCCAGCATCCCGGCCGCCCAGTCCGGGAGCAGGTCGGTCGCGCCGTGCGTGAGCGCGCGCATCACCAGCCGCTCGGCCGGGTCGCCGACCGCGCCGGTGAAGCCGAGCAGCAGCCCCACCGCCTCGACCGCGACCGCGGAGCGGGTCAGTTCGGGGCGGATCTCCCGCAGGTAGCGGCGGACCTCTCCGGCCGAGCCGGGGACTTCGGTCGCGCCGAGCCGCTCGGCCAGCACCGCGACCTCGCGGAAGTAGTCGTCGCACTCCCCCGGGGTCAGCGGGGCGCGCCCGTAGCGCTGGTGGCCCGCCAGGAAGCAGGCGGTCTCGGCGACATGGACCCAGCGCAGCAGCGCCGGGTCGCCCGCGGCGTAGGGGCGGCCGTCCGGCGCGGTGCCGCGCACGTACTCGTGGATGCGGCGGACCCTGGCCAGGGCCGCCTCCGCCGCCTCGGTCGAGCCGTAGCTGGTCACCGAGACGAACCCGGCGGTCCGGTTGAGCCGGCCCAGCAGGTCGCCGCGGAAGTCGGAGTGCTGGTCGACCCCGGCGATGGCCAGCGGGTGCAGCGACTGGAGCAGCAGTGCGGCGATGCCGCCGGTGAACATCCCGGGGAAGTCGCCGTGGACCCGCCAGACCACGCTGTCGGGGCCGAACAGCCCGGCGTCCCCGGCCGGGTGGTCGTAGGGGCCCAGGTCGGGGACGCCGCCGTGCACGGTGGCGTTGACCCGCCTGCGAATGCGTTCCGCCACTACCCCTGCCATCGCCGCCCCCTCGGTCCGGGTCCGCCGCGGCGCCGCGCTCCGGGCGCCGCAACCGACCATACGCCGGTCGCGGCGCCCGGTCCGCAGACGGTTCCTCATCCGGCGGAATCGCTCGGGGCGGTCAGGCCGGTTCGGGCGGCTGCCGGCCCGGCCCGGTCCAGGGCGGCGGTCTCGGCCGGGGTCAGCAGCCGGGAGCGGATCAGGAAGCGCACCCCCTCCGGCGCCTCCAGTGAGAAGCCGCTGCCCCGCCCGGCACCACATCCACCGTCAGGTGGGTGTGCTGCCAGAGCGCGAACTGGGCCCTGGACATCCAGAAGGTCACCGGCTCGGGCACCCCGTCGACGGCCAGGGCGGCGAGCAGTATGTCGGCGTCGCCGGTGCGGAACTCCCCGGCCAGGTAGCACATCGGCGAGCTGCCGTCGCAGCAGCCGCCGGACTGGTGGAACATCAGCGGGCCGTTGGCCGCGTACAGCGTGCGCAGCAGCGCCGCGGCGGCATCGGTGACGGCGACCCGGGAGACCTCGTCGGTGTGGGACACGGCGGTCTAGAAGAAGCCGAGCTTCTTGGCCGAGTAGCTGACCAGGAGGTTCTTGGTCTGCTGGTAGTGGTCCAGCATCATCTTGTGGTTCTCCCGGCCGATGCCGGAGCTCTTGTACCCGCCGAAGGCGGCATGAGCGGGGTAGGCGTGATAGCAGTTGGTCCACACCCGGCCGGCCTGGATCGCGCGGCCCGCACGGTAGGCGGTGGTGGCGTCGCGGGTCCACACGCCCGCGCCGAGGCCGTAGAGGGTGTCGTTGGCGATCCGGATGGCGTCCTCGTAGGTCGCGAAGGGGGCGACCGAGACCACCGGGCCGAAGATCTCCTCCTGGAAGACGCGCATGGCGTTGTTGCCCTCGAAAACGGTCGGCTGGACGTAGTAGCCGCCCGCGAGCTCGCCGGGCAGCTCCGCGCGCTCGCCGCCGATCAGGATCTTCGCGCCCTCCTGCTGGCCGATGTCCAGGTAGGAGAGGATCTTCTCCAGCTGGTCGTTGGAGGCCTGCGCGCCGATCATGGTGTCGGTGTCCAGCGGGTGGCCCTGGACGATCCGCCGGGTGCGCTCCACCCCGGCGTCGAGGAACTCCTGGTAGTGGCCCTGCTGGATCAGCGCCCGGGAGGGGCAGGTACAGACCTCGCCCTGGTTGAGCGCGAACATGGTGAAGCCTTCGAGGGCCTTGTCCAGGAAGTCGTCGCGGGCCGAACTGACGTCGTCGAAGAAGATGTTGGGGCTCTTGCCGCCGAGCTCCAGGGTGACCGGCCGGATGTGCTCACTGGCGTACTGCATGATCAGCCGCCCGGTGGTGGTCTCCCCGGTGAAGGCGACCTTGGCGACCCGGGGGCTGGAGGCCAGCGGCTTGCCCGCCTCGACCCCGAAGCCGTTGACGATGTTGAGCACGCCGGGCGGCAGCAGGTCGGCGACCAGGCTCATCCAGTAGTGGATGGACGCCGGGGTCTGCTCGGCGGGCTTCAGCACCACCGCGTTCCCGGCGGCCAGGGCCGGGGCGAGCTTCCAGGTCGCCATCAGGATCGGGAAGTTCCAGGGGATGATCTGCGCGACCACGCCCAGCGGCTCGTGGAAGTGGTAGGCGACGGTGTCCTCGTCGAGCTCCGCGAGCGAGCCCTCCTGGGCCCGGATCGCGCCGGCGAAGTAGCGGAAGTGGTCGATCGCCAGCGGGATGTCGGCGGCCAGGGTCTCCCGGACGGGCTTGCCGTTCTCCCAGCTCTCGGCGACCGCCAGGGCCTCCAGATTTGCCTCCATCCGGTCCGCGATCCGGTTGAGGACGCCGGCCCGCTCGGCGGCGGAGGTGCGGCCCCGCCGGGGCGGCGGCGTGCGCGGCGTCCAGGGCGCGTTCCACGTCCTCGGCGGTGCCCCGGGCCCCTCGCAGAAGACCTGGCCGTGGCCGGGGCCGGGGTTCTCGAAGTAGCGGCCCAGCGCCGGGGCCACGAACTCGCCGCCGATCCAGTGGTCGTAGCGCGGCTGGTAGGCCTCGCCGCGCCGGGCTCGCCGGGTGCTGCGTATCGGGTCAATGGTGGTGACCTCCGTCGGGCTCGACTGCCGTCCTCCGTTGGACGGTCAGGAGATGTGCCGCAGGCTATTCCGGTTACGTTGCAGAAGGGTTGCGTCCGGTGACACCGCGTGGCCGGGGCGGACGCCGGCGCCGGGCGTGCGGGCCGGCAGGCCGTAGTCGGCCCGCAGTTGGCGGATCCGGGCGGCCGCGACGGCCCGGTCCGGCGACTGCCGCGGGGCGATCAGTGCCAGCCGCTCCCACCCTGGGGTCCCCGAAGCCACCGCGCTCCGCCCAGGCCCGCACCGGGGCCGGATCCGGGCAGGTGAGCGCGGCCGCACGCAGGCCGGTGTCCAGCCGGCGGCGCTGCGCACACACCCCGGGCGCCTCCGAACTGGGCAGCAGCGGACCGCGGTAGGCGGTGACCGCGGCGCCGAGATCACCCGCGTGCAGCGCGTCGGCGACATCCAGGAAGTCGGCGCGGACCGGCCGGGTCAGCCGGTAGGGGCGGGAGGGCGAGCAGGTCGCCCGACCCGGCGCAGCCGCGACAGTTCGACCCGGAGCGTGGTGGGGCTGGACGGCTCCGGATAGAGCAGGTCGGACAACTGCTCGCCGCTCAGTCCGTCCTGATGAAATCATCAAAAGGACCAGATTTCGGCGTGCCGCCTGGTCAGCCGCAACTCCGGCGGCTCAGAGGATCGCTGACCAGCCGTCCGGATCCGCAGCAGGCCCTCGCTGCGGCCCAGAACTCGCCGCTGCTGTGTTCTGCGGACGCGGCAGCCAGAGCTCGCCCTCGGCGGCCCTGGCCGCCGCGCGCACCAGCGCCAGGCTGTACGGGTGGGCGACGGTGTCGCCGCCGGTGATGTCGACGACGCCCAGCCGCCGCCCGGTCGCCGGGTCGTGGATCGGCGGCGCGGCGCAGGTCCACGACTGCACCGGGGGGCGGTGCTCGGTGGCGAAGATCTGCACCGCGTGCTCCAGGGCCAGCGCGGTGCCCGGGGCATTGGTTCCGGCGTGGGCCTCGTCCCACAGCGCGCCCTCGACGAAGTTGATCCGGGCGGCGCGCTCCCGGGCCGCGCGGCCGCCCTCGACCCAGAGCAGCCGCCCGGCCGCGTCCGCGACCGCCATCAGCTGCTCGCCCTCCTCGGCGGCGCTGCCGACCAACTGCCTGAGCACGTCGATCACCTGGGCCAGCGGGTGCGCCGCGCGGTAGCCGCGAAGCTCCTCGCCGCCGAGCAGCACCGGCGGCCCGGCGTCCGGGCCGACCTCGGCATGTGCCGAACGCTGCCAGGATCTGGCCACCACCTCGCGTAATCCCGCCGCCGGGGACGGTAGTTGACGCGTGGTCATAAATGCGGAGTGCACCCGGCCGATCTCGCGCGCACGTGCGTGCGGATCCGCGCCGACCTCCGCCAGCCAGTCGCTGCCCATGGGGCTCCCAACCGTCGGACCACCAGGCTTCGATACTGTCGCCGCGCGCAGCCCCGCGCAAGCCCGCACGCGCGGCGCGAACCGGGTGCGGCGCGGCACGCCGGGGCCTTCGTCCCGCACAGCGGGCGCACACACGCTGAGGCGCGGAGCGGTCACCCAGATGAATGGCTCCATGCAACCCCTTGTGTGGCGACTACATCTATGCGAGATTCCTGGCATCCGGCGCGTCCAGGCAGGCCGGGAGGCGTCCCGGCAGGGACCGCGACCCGGCCCGCGTGGCACGCGGTCCGTCAGCACGGCCCGCACGACCAGAAACTGGCCCAGAAACAACGGTCATTGAACGCGGTCAATACCGCCCAGAACGAGGTGGCCCATGCAGAGTCCGGCGTCCCTGTCCGTGGAGCGGCGCTCCATCGACCAGATTCCCGAGGACGAACGGCACGGCCGGCCGTCCAGCCTGTTCTCGGTCTGGTTCGCCGCCAATATGCAGGTCACCACCGTGGTCACCGGAGCCTCGGAGTGATCCTGGGCCTGCCGCTGGCCTGGGCGCTGCTGGCGATCACCGTGTGGCAACCTGGTCGGCGCGGTCTTCATGGCCCTGCACTCCGCGCAGGGCCCAAGCTCGGCATCCCCGCATGATCCAGAGCCGGGCCCAGTTCGGCTTCTACGGTGCGCATCCCCGCTGATCCTGATCGTCATCATGTATGTGGGCTTCTTCGCCACCAGCGCCGTGCTCGGCGGATCGGCGCTGGCCGCCTGGTGGGGCATCGGCACCACCCCGGCCACGATCCTGGTCTCGGCCGTCTGCGCGCCCTGGCGATCTTCGGCTACCAGCTGATCCACCAGGTGGCGCGGGCGATCAGCTGGCTCAGCGGGGCAGGGTTCCTGTTCCTCACCGTACGGCTGTTCACCCAGCACAGCGTGGGCCCGGCCTGGCACTCGGGGCAGCTGCACCCCGGAACCTTCCTGCTGTCGCCGCCATCGGCGCGACCTGGCAGATCACCTACGCGCCCTACGTCGCCGACTACTCGCGCTATCTGCCGGTGGACACCAGCACCGGGCGACGTTCTGGTGGACCTACGCCGGATCGGCCGTCAGCAGCATCTGGATGATGGCCTTCGGCTGCGTCGCGGTCGCCATCGCCGAGCAGTCCTTCAACGGCGGCTCGGTCTCCTTCGTGGTCGGCCTCGGCCCCTCCGGCACGCACTGGCTGTTCTCGCTGATCATCGTCCTGGGATCGTCGCGGTGAACGTGCTGAACCTCTACGGCATGTTCATGTGCGTCACCACGACACTCACCGCGCTGCTCCGGATGACCGTGCACGGCGGGGTGCGGATCGCCTTCGTGCTGGGCTCCGCCGTGGTCGGCACCGTCATCGCCCTGGCCGGAAGTGCCAACTTCCTCAGCAACTTCGAGAACTTCATCCTCTTCCTGGCGTACTTCCTGATCCCGTGGACGGCGATCAACCTCGCCGACTTCTACCTGGTGCGCAAGGAGCGGTACGACATCGCCGCGATCTTCGACCCAACGGCCGGTACGGCGGGATCAACCTGCGGGCGGCCGCGGCCTATGTCATCGCCGTGCTGGTCGAGATCCCGTTCATGAGCACCACCTTCTACACCGGGCCGATGGTGGCCCACCTCGGCGGCGCGGACATCTCCTGGCTGATCGGCTGGTCCTCGCGGCCGCGATCTACACCCTGGCGATGCGCCCGGTGATCCGCCGTGAGCTCGCCGACAGCGGCTCCTAGCCGGTCGTCCCAGCCGGTCGTCCCAGCGGGTCGTTCGTCCGACCCGGCCGGCCGTCGGACCCGGCCGGGTCAGAAGTGCCCGGCCGGGGCGGCGGGCGGGGCCGGGGCCAGGCCGGTGGCCAGCGGCAGGGTGTGGGCGGACAGATGGTGCTCGCGGTCGGTCCACTCCAGTTGCAGCGGCGCCTCGGGCGGCAGCAGCCGCCGCAAGCCGACCCGCAACTGCTGCAACTCGGCCGGGGTGCGGGCGCTGACGGCGAGATAGCCGGCCGCCCTCGGCTGCTCCTCCGGCGCCAGCGCCAGCACCAGCGCGGTGGTCCGGGGCAGCGGCAGCCTGGGCAGCCGCAGCGGCGCGCTGAGGTCGAGCCCCTGCGCGCCGGAGGGCCAGGCCTTCACCCAGGCCGTCGCGTGGTACCAGCCGACCGTACGGCCGCCGCCCCCGGCCGCGGTCGTGGTGCGCAGATGCAGATGGTGGGTGGCGTCGACCTCCGTCGGCCACGGCGAGGCCGCGGGCTCGCCCCACCCGGTGTACCCGGGGTCGTAGCGCGAATGGATCAGCGCGGTCAGCGCGGCGTTGTCGAGGCAGCCGTGCAGCGGCAGGCCGCACACTCGGCCAGCTGGCGGCACAGGTCCAGGGTGGCCCGGCCCGCGCGCAGCGCCAGCCCGTCCCCGGAGCGGTCGTGGGTCCCGCGCTCCCCCGCCGCCCGGGCCGCGGCGACCACCTCGCGGGTCAGCGGCAGCGCGGCGACCAGATGCACCCGGCTGGTCCGGGCCGGCGGGCGGCTGCTGACCAGGATCTGGAGCCGGGAGAACGGCGAACCGGCCGCGGCGAGGCGCCCGAGCAGCGCCCGCAGCGCCGGTGTCTCGCCCGGCTGGAGCGCGCGCGGGTCGTACCTGGACACGTCAGCCAGCAGTTCCCCGGCCTCCGCGGCCAGCTCCAGGACGGTGGTGGCGGTGCCGCGCTCGGGGTGCACCAGCACCGCGAGCGGACGCCCGAGCAGCCGGGTCTCATAGCGCAGCAGATGGCCGACCCCGGGTGGCGGACCCTCCCGGACCAGCTCGGCGCCCCGTCGGGGCCGCCTCCGGTGCCCGGCCCCACGGCCGACTGAGCCGGTACGCCGCCGAACGGTTCGCGGGGCTCGGCCGACGCGCGCCGGGAACGCCTGGTGCTCATCGATCCGCTCCCCTCCCGCCCCGGCTGCCGGCCCTCACGCAGGACCTTCCCCCGTGCGGCACGGGATACACCGTGCCGGTGTGGCGGCAGTTTCGGCTGGGCCGGGTGGGGACGCACTCAGGATGCGACAGTCCCCACCGCGCCCGATGCTGGAGCCATGGACAGTGCATACGAGGGCCACACCATCCAGGTCCGCCCGGCCGAGGACGCTGCCCGCGCGATCTGGCGGCGCAGGTCTATGACCGGGACGGCCGCCCGGTGGGCGGCGCGGTGACCGTGTCCACCTGGGCCCAGGTGGAGCTGCTGGAGGAGAAATTCCACATCCGGACCGAGACCACCCAGGTGGAGCAGTCCGCCCGGGCGGTCCTGGACAAGAACTCCGGCACCACCAGCGGCTGAGCACCCAGGGCCGGCTCGGGGTCGCGGGTCGCGGGTCGCGGGTCGCGGGTCGCGGGGCTGGGTCGCGGGTCAGGCCAGGGTCACCCCGCGGTCGGCCAGCCAGGCCAGCGGGTCGGCCGCGGTGTCCCGCCGGGCGGGCTGCTCGACGGCGAAGTGCAGGCTCGGGCCGGTGACACTGCCGGTGGCCCCGGCGTCCGACCGTGGTGCCCGCGCTGACGCTCTCCCCGGTCCGGACGTCGAACCCGGACAGGTGCCCGTAACGGCTGTAGGCGCCGTCCGCATGGCGGATCTCCACCAGGTTGCCGTAACTGCCGCCCCAGCCGGCGAAGACCACGGTCCCGGCCGTGGCCGCACGGACCGGGGTACCGATCGGCACGGGCAGTTGCACGCCGCTGCCGCCGTCGCTGATCGGCGCGCCCGGTGCTGGTCAGCGTGGTGTGATGGATGATGCTGCGGCCGAATGTGGGCAGACCGGAGACCGGGGCCGGCCCTGGCCCCGGGGATGGAGTCCGCCGTCCAGCTGAGCTGCTCACCTGGACGGATGAGATCGGGGTCCGCGCCCACCACGACCCGGTTCTGCGCGTACAGCGACTGCCAGCCGCCGGGGACCTCCGACTGCTCGGCGATGGCCGAGAGGGTCTCCCCCGGGCGGACGGTGTGCCGCTCCACCCTGGCCTGGGTGTGCGTGGGCTTCCGCTGCGGCGTGGTCGTGCTCTTCGCCGGGGTTTTCGCGGTCCTGACCGGCGCCTTGGGCTGGGCTCGGGGCGGGGCGGGGCGGGGCCAGGGCCGACGTCGGCGGCACCGTCGGCCCGGGTCAGGCCCGCGCGCACCGAGCACACCGGCCAGGCACCCGGGCCCTGCGAGCGCAGCACCCGCTGGGCAACGGTGATCTGCTCGGACTCACTGGCCAGGTCGGCGCTGGACGCGTACTCCCCGCCGCCGAAGGCATCCCAGGTGGAGGCGGAGAACTGGAGTCCGCCCCAGTAGCCGTTGCCGGTCGCGGCCGCCCAGTCGCCGCTGGACTCGCAGGCGGCGACCCGCTGCCACACACCGGGCTCGGAGGCATGCGCGGCGCCTGCGGTCAGCACCGGGATCGCCGCGCCGACGGCGGTCACCCCGGCCGCCCTGGCCAGGACAGTCCCGCCGGTCGGTGCCGACGGCCTGCGGTGACGCCCGTGTCGGGTTGCCATGACGTGATCTCCTTCAGGGTGAGGTGAGTTTCGCCGCGCTCGTCCAGTCGAGGGAGAGTTGCTGGTCGTGGGCCAGTCCGACGATGTACGAGGCATGGCCGAACAGCCCCAACGGGCCCCGCTGGTAGACCCACCACGGGTTGGTAGGCCCGGCCGGAGGGCGCGGGCTGCCAGCTGACGCCGTACTCGTCCCTGCCTCCCCGCTCGGGACGTCCGCGACCCGGAGCGGTCCCGGCGGGCCGGGCGGGGTGCTGACGTAGTAGAAGACCCTGCTCGGCCTGGCCGGGCTCGGCAGCACGGTGGTGGACCTGCGGCTGCCGTCGGCGGCGGTGTACCAGATCGCGGCAGCCGCCGGGGCGGGCTTCGGAGGCGGGGTGGGTTTGGGGGCTGGGTGGGTTTGGGGGGCTGGGTGGGCTTCGGAGGCGCGGTGGGCGCTGAGGTCGGGATGGGCGCTGAGGTCGGGATGGGCGCTGAGGTCGGGATGGGCGTGGACGTCGGGGTGGACGCTGAGGTCGGGACAGGGGAGGTAGTTGGGGTCGTTGGGGGATCGGGGTGGGCCGAATGGGCGGAGCAGGAGGTGAGGTGGCGCAGCGGGGCATGGCGATCCGCAGACGTTCGCCGGGGCGGATCAGGTTGGGGTCAGGCCCGACCACGGCCTGGTTCCGCTGGTAGAGCGCCGGCCAGCCGCCGCGCTGGCAGAGCGCCTGGGCGATCTCACTGAGGTTCTCGCCGGTCCGCACAACATGCGTGCCGGTGGCGGAAGGGGCGTCCGGTGCGGGTGCCGGGTGCCCCGGCAGCGGGCGGGCCGGGGCCGCGCTGGTCACGGAGGACGGGGTGGCGGCGACCGCCGGGGCGGGCGCGGTGAGCAGCGGCAGCGCGGCTCCGGCGCCGGTCGCGGCCAGGGCGCCGAGAGCCACCCGCTGCGGGGTGAGCACGGGTTCCGGCGGACGCCGGTGCCGGGCACTGGACATCGTCGTTCCTCTTCTCCCGCGCCCCCGGTCCCGCCGGAGCGGCCGGACCGGGGGAACCGGCGGGTCAGCGGGTCGGGTGGGCGGTCAGGTCTCCGATCAGGGCCAGCGTCTCCGGCGAGAAGTCGCAGCCGAGGGCGGCGTTGACCTGGGCCAACTGGTTGATGGTGGCGGCCAGGTGCTCCCGTTGGCCGGTGGTCGCGTACAGCACCATCAGCCCCCGGTGCAGGATCTCCGCCTCGGGCACGGCGGCCAGGCCGCTGTGCAGGGCGGCCTCGCAGCCGGAGTAGTCGCCGCCCGCCAGGCGGCGCTTGGCGAGTTCGTGCGAGGCGTCGATGATCGCCGAGATCATGTCCTGCCGGTACGGCTCCGCCCACGGATAGAGGCCGTACGCGGCGTCGAACGGCCGGCCCCGGACCAGGTCCAGGGCGCGGCGCAGGGCCGCGTCGGCGGCCGGGGTGCGCTGGTTCATGCCCTGCCGGTAGAGCTGCTGGAAGTCGGTCCAGTCGCTGGTGACCGCCGGGTGCAGCCGCCAGCCGGCCGGGGGCAGGCAGAGGGTGCCGTCGGGCGCCTGGCCCAGCCAGTCCCGCAGTTTGCTGAAGGCCGAGGCGCGGCTGCGCAGTGAACCCTGGCCCGCGGTGCTGCCGGGCAGGGCGACATAGAACGGGCTGGGTGCCAGCACCGCATCCACATCGTGCGGATCGGGCTCCGGGCGCAGGGTCAGCAGCGCGGCCAGGGCCGTGAGCTGACTGATCCTGGAGGGGTCGGCGGTGCCATTGGTGGCAATCACCCGGACCTGTCCGAGCAGCAGCACCCGCGGACCGGCCGCCGAGGGCGTACTGCCCCGCTGGGCGGGCGGCGGGGAGCTGATGTCGTAGCCCTGGGTGAGCGCGGCCAGCGGCATCACCCGCGGGTCGACCCGCCGGACCGGCGCCGGAGGGTCGGTCCGCACCGGCGGGACCGGGCGCACCGGGGCGGCCGCGCCGGGTGCGTCCCCCCGATCAGCGGGACCGCGGTGATCGAGGTCGGGTCCCCGCCCACCACCGCCTGGGCGTTCGCGGCCAGGACCGGGATGTAGAACGGGTCGGGCTCGTCCTCGTGCAGTTCGGCCTCCAGCAGGGCGGGCTCGGCCGGGTCCGACAGGATGTCGAGCCCGCCCGGTCCGCCGCCGGAGCCGTGTACGCCTCCTCCGACTGCTGGCGCTGCTCGGCGTCGGGCGACCCGTCGGACATCCCGTCGGGCGACCCGTCCGGCTCGGACGCGGTGGGGTCGAACTCGGCCGGCTCGGACTGAGTCGGCTCGGAGAAGTGGCCGGTCCAGTCCGGGGGCAGGTCGGACGGGGGCAGCTGGCTGGTCTCCAGCACGCTGAGGGCGGCCGCGAAGTCGGACTCGCTCATCCGCTGGAGCTCGACCGCGAACGGGAGGTTGCTCGCGATGCGGTAGTGGCCCGGGCGGGCGTCCAGTCGCCAGCCCGCGCCCTGGGCGGCCGGGGTGACCGCCGCGATGCAGCGGTGCTCCCGTCCGGCGAGGACCCAGCCGAGCTCGTCCAACTGCTCCTGGTTCAGCGCCTGGTCGGTGCAGAGCAGTACCGACACCCAGGTGTCGGTGGCCACCCCCTGGGACCTGGCCGCGCGCGGATGCGAGATCTGACACTCGGTCAGCGCGTCCTCCAGCGAGCTGCGGTGGGCCACCAGATCGGCCAGCGCCTGCTCCGGCTGCTCCCGGGTACGGACCCGGTCGATGCCCACGCGGCCGACCAGCGGGGCGGCGCTCCCGAGCACGATCAGCCGCAGGTGGTCCGCGATCGGGCTGGCGGCCAGCTCCGCCACCAGGGCGCGGGTGACCGAGGCGACCTCCTCCTGCGTGCCGTCCAGGTGCAGATGCCGGACGGTCTCCAGGTCGGCGAGGACCTGGACTCCGTCGGGGGTGCGGCCGAGGGTGACCAGGGCCGGATAGGGGCGGGGATGTCGGCGGCCTCGGAGGTGGACAGCAGTTCCACCTCGTTGGTGCGGCAGCGCCACATGCGCCCGTTGGGCGAGGCGGTGAACGGGGCCGGGGCCGGGGCGGAGGAGGGCTCGATCAGATAGAGGTCGATGGTGCCGCCCGGACGCAGCGCCACCGCCGCCAGCGCCGGGAGCTGACCGCCATGGGTCAGGCAGGTCAGCGCGAGCGTGCGCATGGTGCGGTCGAGCAGGTCCAGGCCGGAGGGGTCGGCCATGGCCCGGAGATAGGTCTCGTACTGCTGCTCCTCGTCGCTGGGCATGGGGATGCGGCGGCGCGGCGGGCGGCGCTGCTGAAGGATGCGGTTGCGGCGCAGCACTCCCAGCAGTCCGGCGGCGAGCAGGCCGCCGATGCCGAGCACCGGCAGCACGATCAGGTCCTCGTCGCCGCTGTCGTGGTGTCCGGCGGCGTCGGCGGGCGCGGCGTGCACGGTCGGGGTCCCGGCGGGCAGCCCTGGTTCGGTGGTGCCCTCGCCGCTGGGACGGGGGTCGGCGGTGGGGCTGCTGCCGGTCTCGGGGGAGGTAGTGGGCCTGGACCCGGGCGGAGCGTCGGCCTTGGGCGGGTCCGCCTCGGGCGGTGCGGCGGCGCGGGTGGTGCCGGTCGGTGCCGGGGCGGTGGTGGTCGCACCGTCGGCGCCCGGTGGGAGCGCCAGTCGCTCGCCGGGGCGGATCAGGTCAGGGTCGGCGCCGATCACCCCGCGGTTGGCCGCGAAGAGCGCGGGCCAGCCGCCGGGGACACGGTGCTCCTCGGCGATCTCGCTGAGCGTGTCCCCGCTGCGGACGGTCACCTCGGCGTGGCCGTTCCCGGCGGCCGGAACGACCGCGGAGTCCAGCACGACGGCGCCGGGGGCGGAGGAGTCGGCGGCATCGAGGGCGGGGGCGTCCAGGGCGGCGGCATCGAGGGCGGCGGCGTGCGGGACCGCGTCCGGGACGGTGGCGTCCGGGATCGCGTCGGGCGCGGCGGGCCGGGTGAAGGCGGCCGGGGCCGCGGTGAGTGCGACCGGGTGGGCCGCGGGCACCGACGCCGGGGCCTGGGGCACCGCGGCCTGTGGCACCACGGCCGGGTGGGACGCGGCGGCGGGCAGCAGGGCCGGGGCGGCCTCGGCGGGCATGAGCAGGTCCCAGCCCGGCTGGATGGTGCCCTCGGCCTGGAAGACCCGCCCCCCGGCGTCCATGACCCGGCCCTCGTTGAGCCGGGCGATGTCCTTCCAGCGTTCGCCGCTGCCCAGTTGGGATTCGGCGATGGACCACAGCGACTCCGCCGGGCGGGTCGCCCGCACCGTGTAGAAGTGCTGGTCGGCCTGCGGGCTCTCGGTGGCGGTCGACTGGTGCTCGGCCGGGCTGACCGACGCGGGGGCGGTGGCGACGGTGGTGGCACCGGCGTGGACCGGGGTGGCGGCGAAGGCCCCGGTGGTGGGCAGCAGCGCGAAGATGGCGCCGATCAGCCCGGCGGCGGTGCGCTGGGACCAGCCCATCGCGGGCAGTCGGCGCGGCATCCGGCCGCGCAGCTGGGCCGGGATCTCCACCACGACGCCCAGCGCGAAGCAGCCCCAGGCGATCCAGCCGACCGCGACCAGTGCCCAGGCGAACAGGCCGCCTGGTCCGGACTGGTGAGCAGGGCGGAGACGCTCTCGTGCACGGGCAGCGGATTGCTCCCGGCCAGCACCAGCGTCCCGTAGAGCAGCCCGGCCGGCAGGGCGATCAGCAGCAGCGCCAGCAGCAGCAGGCTGCCGCCGGCGCGTAGCAGGGCCCACAGCATGCCCGGCTTGCTGCGTGGGAGCGGGTGCGGGCTCGCGGCGTCCCGGTTTCTGGTCATGGCTGCTCCGAATTGGGCTGCTGCTGGCCGGTGACGAGGGTGGCTTCGCCCTGGCCGGTGATCGGGATGTTGTCGACACCGATGATCGAGAGCATCTTGGTGGCATAGCTGGTCCTGATGGTGACCGCGAGCGTCCTGGGGCCCTCGCAGACCGGTGTGCCGGCCAGACCGAGGCCCGCAAGGTAGTGCTCGGCGGCCGACTTCGCCTGCGCGCAGTCGATCTGGATGGACTTCCCGCTGATCGCGTCGGCGGCGTTGATCTGCTGGATCCCGGCCCGGGCCGCCTCGTTGGCGTACTCGTCGGCCTGGACCCCGGCGTCCAGGCGTCCGCTGGAGTCGACGATCAGGGCGAGGGCCAGGACCATGCCGGTGAAGGTGATCGCGACAAACAGCGACAGCGCCCCGCGCTGGGGGTCGTCAGTTGCGGCCCGGCGCCGGAGCGCACGCGCGAACTGGATCTGATGCAGCCTCAATCTCCTTCTCCCCCCTCTGTTTCAGTCGCAGTGAGCGTCGAGTCACTGCGAGCGGTAGGTGTCGATGACTGCGGTGAAGCTGTACTTGACGGGGGCGCTCCCCGGCAGGCCGCGTACCAGCAGGTCGGCCAGCGGTACCTGGCAGTTGATGGTGGCGGTGACCGTGCCCTCCTGCCCCGCCCCGCCGCCGGGATGGGAAATGATCTGTGCGGGCGGGCAGTTGAACCCCTGACCGCCGAGGGTGGCCTGCGCCGCCTGCTGGCCGGCGGTGACCGGGTCGCCCTGGGTCATCGACGCCGCCCGGGCGGCGTCCCGGGTGGCCTCGGCCACCACTCCGTCGGCCGTGCGGACCCGCCCGGCCGCGACGATCAGGCCCACCAGCACGATGAAGACCGGTACCAGGATCGCCGCCTCGATGGCGACCGAGCCGCGCTCGGCCCCGACTCGTCCTTGCCTCACGGCAGCCACGCCTCCTTGGGGCTGGTGACCGAGGAGGTGATCCAGCCCCCGCCGGGCAGCGGCAGCAGCGACTGCGCCTGGACGTGCACGGTGACCCGCACCGCCTTGGTCTGCGGCAGCTGCGTTTCGACGGAGGGCGTGGTCTTCAGGCCGGCTGCGTACTGCGCGAGGATCTCGTCGGACCGGTGCGCGCCGTCCTTGGGGCCGGACTGGTAGGAGCGGGCCACACTGGCGCCGTCGCGGGCAGCCGTGAGCGCCACGGTCCGCGCCCACCACCACAGCATGCCCTGCACCACGAGCATGATCAGCAGCAGGACGACCGGGAAGACCATGGCGAAGGTGATCGAGGTACTGCCGCCGTCGTCCCCCGCAGCCGGTCCAGCGCTGCGAGGGGACGTGGCGGATGATGATTCGTCACTTAGTGCCCGGGACGGGCGGGGTGGTGATCTGGCCGTTGAGCTTGGTGACCACCGCGTAGATGCTGCCCAGGATCAGCACCGCGAAGGCGATCACCGCGATGGTGATCAGCGCCTGCTCGATGGAGACCGCGCCCCGCTCGCCGTCCTCGCGGGCCTTCTTCGTCCGCTCGGTGACCGAGTGCACCAGGTTCGTCGCCAGCAGTACCGGCAGGAACTCCAGCGGCACCGCCTGGTTCCACAACGCGCCGAGCCGGTTCTTCATTGCGTTCATCGTGCACTCCTCAGCTGCTGTCGGATCTGTCGTGGCTTTCAGATGCCGGCGCCGCTGAACATCACGGCGACGGCGGGGTAGGCGATCAGGACGGTCATCAGCATCACCAGGATGGTCCCGGGGATGACCATGCGCTCGGACTCGACGGAAGCCTTGGCCTGCTCGGCCGCCAGCAGTTCCGAACGCAGGTTGTGGGCACGGGCCCGCAGCGCGGTGTAGATCGAGGCGCCGTCGGTGCCGGACACCTGCATGATGTCGGCCAGGTCGGTCAGCGCCGACAGTCCCAGCCGCCGGCCCAGGGCGGTCAGCCCGACCCAGGGCGGCTGCCGGTCCAGCGCCGCGCTCTCCATGGCCGCCGCGAACTGCCGGAACACCGGCGAACGCCCGACCGTGGCAGCCCGGCGCAGCGACTCGGCCGGGCCGTGGTCGGCGGCCCGCTCCATCGCCACCAGCTCCAGATAGGCGGAGATGGCGTGCAGATACTCGGTGCGGGCCTCCGCCGCCTGACCCTTGAGCGTCCAGTCGGGCAGGAACCACATCACCGCGGCCAGCGCCAGGGCCCCGCCCAGGGACAGCAGCAGCGGTGGATGGGCGCCGAACAGCACCGCGAACAGCTGGAGGTAGGGCGGGAAGGCGAGGCCGATCAGCGCGCACAGGGCCTTGGTCGCCATGAACCGGCTCGGGCTGCGCCCGGTCAGCGCGAGCTGCTGTTCGGGGATGCGCACCCCGGGCAGTTGCAGCAGCGGCACGCCCAGCCGGTCCAGCAGGGAGCCCGGCGGGAGCGCACGGCCGAGCCCGGAGGCGGGCTGCATCCGCTCCAGCACCGTGCCCAGGTCCGGCGGCGCGGCCCGGAGTTGGGAGACCAGCAGGGCCAGCCCCAGGCCGACCACGGCGCCGGCCAGGATCAGCCAGGTCAGTTGCGTCATCGGGCACCGCCCGCTTCTCCGGCCGGGTCGGCGCTCGGCTCGGGAAGCTTGACCGTGCTGCGCCGGTCGGCTTCGAGGAAGCGTGACACCGGGCGGGCGGTGGCCATGGACTGCATCCAGGCGACCACCGCCACCATCGCGGCGACGACCCCGGCCAGCACCAGCTCCCCGGTCAGCGTGGAGTAGGGGCGGATGTAGGTGCGGTCGAACGAGCCCGGCGACCACGACCAGCAGGATGATGATGGTGAGCCAGCGGACGGTGACCCGGTGCTTGGCCCGGTCGGCCTCGATGGCCCGGCGCTGCCGCACCTCCTCCCGCACCGACGCCGCGAGGTCCGTCAACGCCTGCGCCAGGCCCGGGCCGTGGTCGTTGGCTCGCAGTACCAGCGCGGCCAGCACCTTGTCGGCGGTGGCGTCGGAGAGTTCGTTGCCGAGCACCCGCAGCGCGTCCTCCAGCCGCCAGCGGGCCAGCAGCCGCTCGGAGAGGTCGGTGATCTCCCGCTCCAGCGCGGCGGGCGCGGTGTTGCGGCTGGTGCCGACCACCTGCTCCAGACCGCCGCCGGCCACCAGCCGGTCGGACAGCCGCTGGGTCCACTCGGCCAGCGCCTCCAGCCGGACGATCGGACCTTCATGGGCACTGGTGGAGGCCAGGAACCAGGGGATCACAAACACCAGCGGGCGCCGCCAGCACCGCCAGCGGGATTCCGGTGACCAGCCAGCCGGCCGGTCCGCCGACGGCGGCCAGCGCCAGCTGGATCCGGCGGCGGCGGACCACGGCCGCCGAGGGGGTCCCGCTGGTGCCGAACCAGAGCCTGCGGGCACGCAGGGCCGAGGCGCTGGGCGCCCCCGGCGCACGGTCCGGGGAGCCCACGAAGAACAGCGCCAGGCAGGCCAGGCCGAGCGCCAGGGCCACTCCGCACAACAGGTAGTCGGTCATCGCCTGCCTCCGGTGACACGCAGATCCAGCGGACGGCCCCAGCTGCCGTACGGGTTGTCCAGCAGCGCCGGGTCGAAGCCGACCCGGCGCAGGTCGTCCAGGCAGGCCGGGGGCGTGTTGGGGACGGCCCGGGGTTCCAGGCCGCCCCGGTGCGGCCCGAACACGGTGTTCACCGAGGGGCGGCCGTTCTCGCCGATCCCGGTGAGCTCCAGCACATGGGAGACGAAGCGGTGCATCCGGCCGCCGATCGGGGTCTCGTCGATCAGCGACATGTGGACGATCAGGTGCACGCCGTTGGCCAGCAGCCGGTAGGCGAGGCCGTCGTTGATGTTGGCGCCGTACTCCGCGCAGAGCTGGGCGATCCGGTCGGGGACCATGTACGGGGTCTGTGCGTGCATGGTGGCCATGCCGCCGACGCCGTTGGTCATCGCCTGGAGCATCGGCATGACCTCGCGCGAGCGGACCTCGCCGACGATGATCCGCGACAGCGACATCCGCAGCGCGGCCGGCATCAGCTCGGTCAGCGTCAGCTCGCCCGAGGGCCGGCCGTCGATCCGCTCGCCGTTGCCCTGCCGCTCCTCGATCGGCACCACCTGCCGCAGATGGCCGAGGGTGTGCAGCCACAGCTCGTACTCGGACTCCATGGTCGCGACCCGCTCCTCCGCCGGGATCTCCGCGGCCAGCGCCCGCAGCAGCGAGGTCTTCCCGGCCCGCTGCACCCCGGTGACCAGGATGTGCTTGCGGGCCCTGATCGAGGCGGCGAGGAAGGCGGCCAGGGTGGAGTCGACGCTGCCGAGCCGCACCATGTCGCCGAGGGTGGCCGAGGCGACCCGGTGGCGGCGGATGGTCACATACGGCCGGGGGGTGACCCCGGTCAGCACCTGGACGCGCATCCCGCCGTCGAGGCGCATCGCCAGGGTCGGGCTGGAGGTCGACAGCGAGCGCTCGCCGCCGCCGTGCCGCCGGGCCAGGTCCTGGAGCAGCTCCACCAGTTCCTCGTCGCTGTCGGCGATCGGCGGGACCTGGCGCAGCGGTTCGTTGGAGCGCAGCACGGACACGTTGTCGCAGCCGTTGATGTAGATGTCCTCGACCTGTTCGTCGTCCAGGTAGGGCTGGAGCCGTCCGGCCCGGTACATCAGGTCGAACACGGCGTCGGCCAGGGCCCGGTCCATCTCCCGGGTCGGCGAGAGGCCGTGGGTCTGCGCGTAGGCGTCGGACCAGCGGGCCACCACGCTCTCGATCACGGCCCGGCCCCGCTGGCGGCGGGTCTCCTGGTCGGCCGGGGTGTCGCCGGACGACTGCTCGTGCAGCTCGTCCGCGACCAGCTTGCGCACCTGCCGGACGGCGGGTAGTCCACCGCGGCTGGCGGCTGGCCTGGGTCCCGGCCCGGCTCCGGCGCACGCAGTGGCGTGACCGGAAGCCGGGACAGCGGCGGCGCCGCGTGCCCGGGCGGCGGCCCGGCGTGGCGTCCGGAGGGCGGCGGGTACTGCGGGCCGGGGTAGGCCGGCTGCGGCTGGGTCCGGGGCGGCTGGGTCTGCTGCGGCTGGGCCTGGGCCTGCTGCGGCTGGGGCTGGCTCGGGGCACCGGCGGCAGGGTGATCGGGGCGAGCGGCAGATGGTTAGCGCGCATGGCTCACCGCCTGCGGGCGCAGCTCGCCGGTCGGTCCGGCGGAGGAATCGGGGCGGTCGGCATCGGTCTTCCGGTGGGCATCGGGCCAGGAGCCGGGGGCGAGGGCGGCACCGGGCCGGGGTAGGGGCCGGTCATCGGGCCGGTGGTCGGGCCGGGTACGGGCGGGCGTCCTGGCGGCGTCATCGGGCGCGCCGGGCCGAACTCCCCGTACTCCTGCTCCGGCGCCGGGCCGGGAGCGGTCACCGGTATCGGCGCGGTGTCCTGCTCGTCGGCCGGAAGCGACACCGGGCGCTGGACCTGCGTCAGCTTGGCCCGGCGGCGGCCTACTTGGGCACGCACCTCGTCAACCACGGTGCGGGTGGCCCAGCAGCGGCGAGCGGACAAAGCGGCGGTCGTGGGTGTTGCCGCCGTCGGAGAGCACCCCGGCGACGGCGGGCGCGTACGGCAGCAACCCCAGGACCGGAGAGCCGAGTTGGGCACTGACGTCGGCGGCCTTGTAGGGGCCCTCCTCGACCAGGACCAGTCCGAGCGTGTCCGCGCCGCGGCCGTGGGCGTTCAGGTCGGCGCGCAGGGCCGCGATCCGCGGGTGGGTGGTGGTCAGCGAGCGCAGTGTCGAGCGGGCGACCACGAGCACCGCGTCCGCACGCCGGGCCAGCACCGCGCTGGGGCCGGCCGCTCCGGAGCGGCCCAGGTCCACCAGCACATCCACGCCCTGGCCCTCCAGCGCGGCCAGCAGGTTCGCCAGCGACTCCCAGACGTAGGCCAGCCCGGAGTACTGCGCCGGGTCGCTCACCCCGGGCAGCAGCAACCGGTCGGCGGTGCCGCCCGGCGAGACGTCGGTGAGCTGGGTCATCAGGGTCTGCGCCAACTGGCCCTGCCGGTCGGCCACTCCGAGCTGACCCAGGCCCCGGCTGGCGTCCAGCCGCCCCTCCAGCGCGCCGGAGAGGATCACCCCGTCCGGGTCGCACTCGGCCAGCAGCACCCGCCCGCCGCTCTGCAACGGCCAGGCATGCAGCATGGCCAGGGCGGTGACGGTGGCCCCGGGCGCGCCGTGGCCGCCGACGATCGCGAAGAGCGCCATCTCAGCCGCCGCCCTGGGGGCGAACACGACCGCGAACCCGCCGGAGGCGGCGAGCACCGCCAGTTGCGGGGCCTGGGCGCTGGGTACGGCGACATCGACCACCGTGGTCCCGTCGTTGTCCGCCGCGCCCACGGTGACCACGGTCGCGGCAATCTGCGAACCCACGGGCGGGAGCACCGAGCCGCCCGAGGTGGAGCCGCCGCCGGAACCGCCGGCCGAGCTGGTGCCGGTGGACACCACCATCACCTGGTTGCCCGGTTGCAGTGCGGCGGCCGGTAGTTGGGAGTCCTTGGCGGGCAGTCCGATGACCTGCTGGCCCGCCTGGACCAGGGACGAGCGGGTGACGTCGGTGGTGGTCAGGAACTGACCCTGCATCAGATCAGTGGTGGCGCGCATGCCGACGACGTTCTCCAGGCTGGCCGCGCCGACCGGTTGCAGGGAGGGGTCCAGCGAGATGTGCGCGATCACCAGGTCGGCGGCGCTGATCGACTGCCCGGCGGTCACATTGTGCGCCAGCGCCAGCACCGCACTGCGGCGACCGGTGGTGTTGTAGAGGACCGCGCCGCCCAGGCCCCCGGCCGCGACCAGCGCGACCGCCAGCGCCAGCACCGCCGGGCTGCGCCGCCGTGCGCGGGGGCGCGCGGGGGTGCGGGGACAGTTCCGGTGGTGGCGCCGGGGAGGGGTGGGAGTGTGGTGGTCACTGTGTCTCCTGGGGCGCTACGTTCAGGGCCTGTGCCTGGTCGATGGTGAGGGTGATCCCCGAGTACTTGTGCATGATCTTCGGAACCGGGTTGCCGATGCCGATGTTGCTGGTCCAGGTGGCGCCCCAGACCGCGTCCGCGGTCACGTTGTAGGTGCCCGCGGCCCGGTAGCCCGACGCGTAGCCGCAGACCGGCTTCTCGGTCCCGAAACTGCTCCGGTAGGCGGTGGTGACGTTGTCGCAGCTGAAGTCCTGGCTGCCGTCGCCCATGTCCCATTCGACATGCCCGATCACCGCGGTCATGCTGACCGTGACCCCGCCCACGGTCACGACCAGTACCGGAAGTTTCATCGGGCTGTGGGTCCACAACCAGACCGGCAGCCCGACCAGCCCGGTACCGGTGGGGCTGGCGAGGGGCGCGGAGCCGATGGCGACCGGGTAGGTCGCCAGGGTCGCGTACATCGCGGCCGCGATCTGGCCGGGGTCTCCTGGGCCGGCTGCCCGGGCGGCGGGGTGGGCAGATAGGCGAGGAAGTAGTCGGCCCCGGCCGCGCCACCTGTATAGGGGCAGTACTCCCAGTAGATGGCGCCGCCGTCGGCCGGGTTGTGCCCGTACCAGACCACCGCGCTCGGCGGGGGCTGCGGGTTGTCCAGTTGGTCGTAGCAGGCGACGCCGTCCCAGAAGCCGTAGTTGGGCAGCGAGCAGGGAACGGTGGTGCCCTGGTAGGAGCAGGTGCCGCCGCCACCACCTCCGCCGCCGCCGCCACCGGAGCCGCCGGAGCCGCTGCCCGAGGACGGCGGGGTGGACGCGCCGATGGTGCAGACCCCGGTGACCGGGTCGCAGCTGCCGCCGCCCCCGCCACCGCCACCGCCGTCCGCGACCGCGGTACCGGTGGCGGACAGCACGCCGAAGAGCACTGCGCAGGCCGCGGCCACGGTCGCCGCACCGGCCCGCCCGGAGGTGAGGTGTCGAGTCAGCACGGCTTGCTCCTGTTCACTTCGGTCTCGGTGATCCGCCAGCCGTCGGGGCCCAGTTGCGCCTGGGAGACGGACAGGAAGCGGCTGTGCGCGGAGGGCGCGGTGACGTCCTTGCCGGTGAACTGGTCGACCGTGTGCCAGCCGCTGACGTCCATGCAGTCGGTGACGGTGGCCGTGGGCGGCCGGGCGGCGAGGTCCAACGCGGTGACCCTGGGGTTGAGTTGCGGCATGCCGACCATGCGCCAGTCGTTGCTGGCGTCCTCCCCACCGCCGAGATGATCTCGACCAGGGCCTTCCCGCCCGCGTAGTCGCCGAGCGGGACGTTCTGGACGCTGCCCGCGTCCTCAGCGGCGGCCTGGGCCTGCCGCATGCCGGTATAGGCGGCGAGCACCTGGGCGGTGGCCGCCTGGGCCGGATTCTGGGAGGGGCTCGGCGCGGCGGACCCGGACGGCGCCGCGCCGATCTGCGCGACCTGCCCGGACTGGGCGGCGCAGCCGGCCGGAGCGGCCACCGCGATCGCGACCACCGGGAGCACCCGGAAAAGGACCTGATGCCTCATCAGCTTTCCCTTCGATGGTCGGGCCTGCCCTGGCCGGACCTTCCGTCGTCCGGCCTGGCCTGATCGGGCCTGCCGGAGTCTGGCCTGCCGGAGTCGGGCGGGTGCGGCGCAGGGCGTCGCGCAGGGCCGCCGGGAGCGCCTCGACCGGCAGCACCCCCCGGCCCGCGGCCCGGTTGCGCAGGTGCACCATGCCGGAACCGGCAAACCGGCCCAGGGTGAGCACGGCGGCCTCCGGCTCGCCCAGCAGCGACTGGTGCAAGCCCTCCGGAGTGAGCACGGCCGGCGCCCCCGGCAGCCCGTCCCGCAGCCGGGTGGCGACCGCCTCCGCCCAGGAGTGGTCGGCCGCCCCGGAGCGCGCCCGGCGGCCGCCGAGCTGCCTGACCTGCCCCAGAGCGACGTGCCGTCGGCGAGCAGCCGGTCGGGGCCGGTTCCGGCATGACCGGGCTGGGCGTCGGTGAGCACGGCCCAGGCCCGTGGATCCGCCTCGACATCGACCATCAGCAGGCGGACCGGTGCGGCCGCGCGGCCGACCGCGTGCGTGATCCACTCCCAGCGCACCCCCAGCAGGTGCGCCAGCCGCAGCGGCAGCCCGGGCGCGGTGAGGTAGAGCTGCTCGTCGCCACCCAGCGACAACTGGCCGGTGGCGTAGACGATCAGGCTGCGCGCCGTGGAGTCGGCGGTGGCCTTGAGACCGGCCAGCAGGCTGTCGGCGTCCCGTCCGTCCGGAGTGCTCACCCGGCACTGGGCCGGGCCGTCGAAGAGCCCGGTCGGCAGCGCGATGCTCATCGCCGCCAGCCGCGCGGCGTGGCGTTCCGGACCGACCCGCGCCCGCGCCGCGTTTGTGGGCAGCAGCAGCACGATCCGGTGCGGCGGCGCGGTCTGCCTGATCGGCGTGCCGTCCAGACTGTCGGCGGACGGGGTGCGCCAGCCGAAGCTCGCGGTACCGGTACTCTCCATCGGCTGCTCCTCCCTTCCTGCCTCGGCCGGGTCCCTCTCGGTCGGGTCGCTCGCGGGCGGGTCCCGCACGGGTTGTTTCTGCGGGGGCGATCTGTCGGGTAGTGGCGGGTGGTGGTCTGTCGGGCGTCGGTTCGGTGGCGGCGGGGTTCGGTGGCGGCGGGGTGCGGGGGCGTGCGCGGGCGGCTGTGCTCCGGCTAGCCCTGGGCCTCCCGGGTGTGCTGCCGCAGCGCCGAGCCGGCCAGTTCGGCGACCCGGCACTGCATCTCGTAGGTGACCTTGCCCATGTCGACGTCCCTGGTGGCATACAGGGCGAGTACCGAGTGCCGCCCGGCGGGCAGGGCGAAGACATAGCCGTCGCCGGTCTCGACCACGATCTGCCGGACCTGTGCGCCGCGGTCCCCGCTGAGCCCGGCCGCAAGTGCGCGGGCCGCGCCCTGGAGCGCGGACATCATCGCCGAGGCGCCCTCGGCGGCCTCCCGCGCCAGGCTGGGCGACGCGGCCCAGACCATGCCGTCGGCGGTCACCAGGAGTCCGTGCCGGACACCCGGCAACCCGAGCAGCGGCGCCAGTGCTCCGGCCGCATCGCCCTGGCGCGGATCGGTGCTGCCTGGTACGCGGTTCACCGCGGGCCCCCGTCTTGATGGCTCTCGGCCCAGTGGGATCCGGTCCCGCCCAGGCTCGTCACCCTGGCGCGGACCGTCGCCCTGGCGGGAGTCGGCCGGGTACGGATCGGACCAACCGGAATCAGAACGGCCGGAATCAGAACGGCCGGAATCGGGTCGGCGCGATTCGGACGGAGGGAAATCGAACTGGTGCGGGTCCCCGGAGCGGGCGTCCGCGAAGTGGTGTTCGGTGGCGGCCCGGCCGGAATCGGTGCCGCTCTGGAAGGCGCTCCAGACCGCGCTGCTGCCGCGCAGCCCGGAGGCGGGCGGGACAGGCGGGGCGGGCGGGGTTAACGGATCGGGTGCCGTCGGCGGGTTGGCCGACGGCGGCTCGGGCCGGGTCCTGACCCACCCCGGTGCCGCCTGGTACCGGGGCCGCTGCGGCGGCGCCTGGGCGGCGAACTGCGGCTGCCCCAGATAGGGGCCTGCCGGGCCGGGCCGGGGTTTCGGCGCTTTGGCTCGAACCAGTCGGCGGAGGTGGTCCGGGTGTCCGTCCGCCGCCGGGCCTGGGCCGCGACCCGCGCCAGCTGGTCGAGCACAGCGAGATGGTCGGCCTCCAGCCCGCCGTCGGCGAAGCCCGGGTGCAGCGGGCCGGGGACGGGCAGGTGGGAAGCTGAGGCGGGCGAGCACGGCCGGAATGCGCACCTCGACCAGATGCCGGGTCTCGGCCGCGCGGGCCCGGCTCTCGGCCGCGCTGGCCGCCGCCTCCTGGGCCACCGCGGCGACCTGCTGCCGGGAGCGGAGCCAGAGCGGGGTGGTGACCATGCCGGACAGGGTTCCTGCGGCCAGCACCACGGCTACCGCGTCGGCCAGCGGTGTCAACGGACGTTCCCTGGTGCGTGCCCGGCCGGTTCGGTGCGGACGGATCGGGCGATCCGGGCGGGTCGCGCGGCGCGCTCGGGCCGACCGGTTCGTCCGGAATCAACTACTCCAATTGTGGAGAGCATGACAACTGCGGCCCGCAAGCGCGTGACCTGGTACATGGCTCCCCTCCCCTCGCCTGCGGGCTCCTCGCGACACTGCCGATAGCACGCGCCTCTACAGCCCCCAGGCGTCGTGCGAATGAAGGGAATCAGACATTGGCGGCCGACCAACAGCGCTCACAAGACGCGTACTTGTCAGAAGCCCGCGCAGAAGACGCGCATTCCCGGCCGCCAGAATGCCCATTCGCCCGACGCGTACGATCCAGGAGCATTACATTTCCGTACATGAGCCGTAACGCGGAGCCGCGGCCAGATCATGAACCGACCCCGAATCTCCAGCTCAGCAGCCTCCTTGACGAGGCCAAGCTGTCCAACATGGCCTTCGCACGCGAGGTCCGCGCGATCGCCGCGCACCACGGCCACACCCTCGCCTGCGACCACAACCACGTCCGCCGCTGGCGCGAGGGCCACGCCAGCCGCGCGGTCCCGCCGCGGTTCATCGCCGAGGCGCTCTCCCGCCGGCTCGGCCGGGGGCTGTCGCTCTCGGACGTCGGCATGGACGCCCAGGGCCGGATCCCCTCCGCCCAGGGCATGCTGGAGTTCGCCGGCTCCCCCGCCGAGATCCTCTCGCTGACCCACGCCCTGTGCGGCCCGGCGGAGTCGCTGGACCGCACCCAGCCGAACGGCCCGCTGACCGCGCTGGCCCCGGCGGTACTGCGCTGGCTGGTGGTCCCGCCGCCCAACGCCCCCGCCCGGCACCTGCCCGGACGCCCGGTCACCTCCGGCGACATCGACCGCGCCAGCACCATGAGCGCGTTCGACCAGATCGACCGCCGCAGCGGCGGGGCGGTCGCCCGGCTGCCCGCGGTGGAGTTCCTGCGCGTGGGCGTGGTCCCGCTGCTGGGCGCGCACTACACCGGCCCCACCGGACGGGACCTGTACAGCGCGGCGGCGCTGTGCACCTACGGCATCGCCCGCTACACCTTCGACGCCGACCTGCCGGGCCTGGCCAGCCGCTACGCGGTGCTCGCGCTGAGCATGGCGCACCAGGCCGACGACCAGCTGCTCGGCGCGTACATCGTGGCGCTGCTGGCCGAGCAGGCGCTGCTGGCCGATGCCCCGCAGATCGCGCTGACGTATGTCAGCGCCGCGCTGACCGCCACCGGCGAGCAGGGTCCGCGCGCCCGCGCCGGGCTGCACGCGGTGGAGGCCCGGGTGCACGCCCGGCTGGACAACCCGGTGCCCGCCAGGGCGGCCACGGCCAGGGCGGAGCGCGGGCTGGCCAAGCCCTCGGCCGCACCCTGCCCGGCCTGGCTGGAGCACTACGACCACGGCATGGTGGCCCAGAGCGCGGCGCAGTGCGCGCTCGCGCTGGGCAACGCCGCCACCGCCAGGCGCCGGGCCGAGCAGGCGCTGGGCGCGATCCCGGCCGACCGGGTCCGGGACGCGGTGGTGATCCGGCTGTACCTGGCGGCGGCGCTGGCGCGGCAGGGCAGCGTGGAGGAGTCGTGCGAGCAGACGGAGGCCGCCCTGCTGCATGCCGACGGCATCGAGTCCAGCGCGGTGACGGTGGCCATGAGGCTGGTGGCCGAGGATCTCCAGAGCCTTTCCCGGGAGCCGCGGACGGCCTCGGTGCTGCAACGGATCGGCAAGGCGACAAGTCGACAGCCGAGCACCCCGTTGTGAAGAATTTGTCGATTTTCTGACTGATCGGCAGCGGTGAACTGGACATTCCCCGGGGCGCATATGCCACGGGCCAGGGCGTGTCCCAACGACGGCGATTCCCGGTCCATACTGGGCGGCCACCGCCCAGAGCACCGCACAGCCCAGGGGCAGCCATGCAGCAGAGCACCCAGCAGCCAATGCAGCAACTCGAGTTGGCCGCGCGCCTGAACCATCTCTTCTCGGTCGCGCACCCCGCGCACCGGCCCGCGTACGGGACCGAAGAGGTCGCCCACGCGATCAGTGCCACCGGACGCACGGTGATCTCCGCCAAGTACCTGGGCCAGCTCCGCAGCGGGCAGCGACGGCATCTGCCGGAGGCCCGGGCGGCGCCATATGCGAGTTCTTCGGCGTCCCGCCGCGCTATCTGACCGACCCGGACACGGCCGAGGAGACCGACCGGGAGCTTGCCCTGCTTGCCGCGCTGCGCAGCGAGCATGTCCGCCGGCTCGCGCTGAGCGCCGCCCGGCTGCCGCCCGAGGACCTGGCCGACGTGATCGCGGGCGTGGAGCGGTGCCTGATCGCGGCCGACGCCCTGCCGGGCTGAGCCGCGGGCGGCCCCCGGTGAGCCGCGGTGACCGAGCTGCCAGACTGGCCGGATGACCAGTAGCAGCCCCTTCGCCGAGCAGACCGACGACCGCGACGCCGCACCCCAGTCGGTGCTGCCGCTCGTGGTCCGGATCGAGCGGGCCGACCCGCCCGAGCACACCGACGCCCTGGAGACCGCCGCCCGGGCGGTGCTCGCGCTGCTGTCCGATCCGCGCAGCACCGAGCCGGACGGCGAGTGGGCCGAGCGGGTCCGGGCCTGGCAGGACGCCCGGATCCGCAAGGTGGTGCGGCGCGCCCGGGGCTCCGAGTGGCGGCGGGCGGAGGAACTGCCGGGATCACCGTCGTCGGCGGCTCGGCCGAGGTGCGGGTCTTTCCGCCGGTGCCGCTGGACGGCTGGCCCAAGGAGCTGGTCAAGCTCCAGGTGTCCGGGACCGAGCTGGAGGACCCGAAGCCGCCCGCCGAGCCTGATCCGGCGCTGCCGGTGCTGTGGTTCAATCCGCAGATCGACATGTCCACCGGCAAGTCCATGGCCCAGGCCGGGCACGGTGCGCAGCTGGCCTGGTGGCGGCTGTCGGAGGCGGACCGCGCGGCCTGGCGCGACCAGGGCTTCGCGCTGGCGGCGCGCGCCGCCGACCCGGGGCGGTGGGCCGAGCTGACGGCCTCCGACCTGCCCACCGTGCACGACGCGGGCTTCACCGAGATCGCCCCGGGTTCCTGCACGGTGATCGCCGATCACCCGGCGCTGCGGCCGCGTTGACGCGTGTCCGCTCGGCCGGGTGGTCCCGGCCCGGCGGGACGGAGCGTGATCGGGCGCACCCACCGGATGGCTGCGCCCGGTGGCGCGCGCCGACCTGCCGGGCGACGGTGATGCAGGTACCCCCAAGCCCATTGCGGGGACGCTCACTGTTGGAACGAAGGAACACGTATGTCCTTGCATCACACCCGCGTCCTGGCCACCAGCCTCGCCCTGGCCGCAGCCGTGACCGTGGGATCGCTGACCACCACCACCGCCGGAGCGGCAGTCCCGCCGGCCACCGGGCAGAGCAGTCCCGCTCTGCCGGTCGCCGCGCCGAGCCCGGCCTCGACCCTGCAGACCCTGGGAGCACTCGGCGGAGTGACCCAGGCGGTCGGCGCCCTCGCGGCGGCGGCCGGATCGACCACCGCCGCGCCGTCACCGGCGGACCTCCAGTCCAAGCTCTCCGCGCTTTCGACGGCGGAGCAGACGCTGTCCAGCTCGGTGCCGGCGGCGCCCGCGCTGCCGGTCGGCTCCCCGGCCCGGCAGACCAACACCGCCGCGCAGCGCGCGGTGGGCGGGCTGCCCTTGCCGGTCCCGGTGCCCGTACCCGCGCCCGGGGACGTCACCAGCGCCCTGCAGACCGCGCTGGCCAAGCTCCAGACCGATGCCACCGCCCTGGTCACGGCGGTGACCTCGGCCAACCCGACGGCGGTGACGACCGCGCTGACGACACTGGCCACCGACACCCTGGCCGTGGTCACCGGCACGGTCACCGCGCTCGGCCTACCCGTGCCCGCGCCGGTGTGACCGGACCAGGGCCAACAGCAGCCCCAGCCGTCACAGTGGTCATAGAGGTCACAGCCGTCCCGACGGTCACAGTGACCGGATGACCGTGTGGGCCGCAGCCGTCACCGGCTGCGGCCCACGCCGCGTGCCGCGCTCACGTGCCGCGCTCACGAGCCGCCCGGCACCGGGCCGAAGTCGATCCGGGCCAACGGCGGGAAGTCCGCCGCGGTGAGCGGCCCGGCACCGGTCAGTGACTTGGCGAACGGCAGCCGGCCGATGCTCTCCGGGTCGGCCGCCAGATCGAACAGCGCGGTGTACCCGGCGGCCAGATACAGTGCCCTGGCCTCCGGCTGCCGGGGCCCGGTAGTGAGGTAGACCTGCTGGTATCCGGCGGCCACCGCGGCCTGCTCCAGCTCCGCGACCACCGCCCGGGCCAGGCCGCGCCTGCGGTGCTCGCTGTGTGTCCAGATCCGCTTGAGCTCGGCGGTGGACCGGTCGAAGCGCCGGTAGGCGCCCCCGGCGACCGGTTCGCCCGCCTCCAGCAGCAGGAGCAGCTGACCGTGCGGCGGCTCGAACTGCTCGGCGGGGTAGCGCCGCAGCTCCCTGGATCCGCCGTCGCTGCCGCTGCGGCCCGGATAGCGGGTGGAGTACTCGTACTGCAACTCCTGGAGCAGCGGCTGGACCAGGGGGTCGGCGAAGGTGGTGCGGTGCACCCGGTAGCGGGGCGCGGTGGCGATCGTCGGGCCGTTGTCGGCGGCGGCCGCGGGACTCACGGGCATGCTGTTGCCTCTCTCCTCCCGTACAGCGTGAATTGACGTAACGTCAGCTGGCGGCGGCCAGAACGTGGCTGTAGTGGCCGACCAGGGCGTCCGAGAACTGGTCGACGATCTGCCCGAGCGACTCGCCGGTGCCCGGCTCCAGGGTCACCTCGCCGTCGGCGCCGACGGCGATGTGGCGGTCGAGCACGAACCAGCCCTGCACGATGTGCTTGGGCGCCATCGAGGACAGCACCGGGCGCAGCGCGTAGTCGATGGCCAGGACGTGCGCGGTGGAACCGCCGGTGGCCAGCGGCAGCACGGTCTTGCCGGAGAGCGCGTACTGCGGCAGCAGGTCCAGCAGGGACTTGAGCAGTCCGGAGTAGGCGGCCTTGTAGACGGGGGTGCCGATGACGACGCCGTCGGCCTGGGCGAACAGTTCGGTGGCGCGGACGATGGCCGGATGTCCGAAGTCGGCTCCGAGCAGGGCCTCGGCGGGCAGGGTCCGGACGTCCAGCGGTACGACGGTGTGGCCCTGGGCGACCAGCCTGGCATCCAGATGGCGCAGCAGCCGCGCGGTGCGGGAGGTGGCGGAGGGGCTTCCGGAGACGGAAAGGACGGTGGCCATGAGGCCCTCATTTCGGGGTCTGTTGCGTGCGGTCGCCGCGCCCGGGGCAGCCGTGCGGGGAGGCGGGCTGCGGCCGGGGCGACCGGCGGAGACGGGATCAGCGGGGCAGAGCAGGCCAGGCGCCACAAGGCGGGGCTCTGCGCAGAACGTCGGAGAGGAGGGGTACCCCTCAGGCTCCGCAGCAACAGAAGGCGCTGGAAACACGGGCGAGGTCGACATGTCGCCGCCGCGTGAGGTGCTGTCGCGCATTCATAGAAACCGATTGAAGCAGCAGGCAAAACCGCTCGTCAAGGAAACCCTTGGGCATCTCATGCACCGGGCGGGCGCTCCGTGCGTCCTCAGTGCGTGCTCAGTGCGTGCTCAGTGTGTGCTCAGTGCGCCCCGGCGGGGCCGAGGTGCTCGGCGAGGAAGGCCTCGATCCGCCGCCAGGCATCGACCGCGGACTCCGGGTGCGGGCCGATGCCGAGGACCCGCATCAGCGGGTGCAGCACCCGGGGCCGACCGCGGCGTCGTTGAGGAAGGCGTGCCCGGCTCCGGGGTACTCCTTGAGGTCGTGGACGACCCCGGCGCGCTCCAGCGCGGCCTCCAGTTTGCCGGTCGCGCCCCTGAGCGCGTGGTCGCTGCCGCCGTAGGAGCCGACCACCGGGCAGGCGTCGGTTAGCGCCCGGTCCAGGTCCTTGGGGAGCATGCCGTAGTTGACCGCGGCGGCGTCGAAGCCGCTGTCGGCCACCATCAGCGCGAAGCCGCCGCCCATGCAGAAGCCGATGACGCCGATCCGGCCGGTGCAGTCTGGGTGGTCCAGCAGCCACCGCCGGGACGCCTCGATGTCGGCGTAGGCCCGGCCCTTCCCTGAGCCCATGGCCCGCAGGGTGGCGAGCGTGCAGCGCCGGGCGCCACCGTCGCTGTAGAGGTCGGGCATCAGCGCGAGATAGCCGGCCTGCGCCATCCGCTCTACCTGACGCAGCATCACCTCGTCGATGCCGAAGGTCTCGTGGAGCATCAGCACACCGGGCCAGGGGCCGTCGCCGGCCGGGCGGACGAGCCGGCCGGACAGGTGCGGCGAGCCGCCCAGCGCACGGGCCGGAGCGGAGAGGTCGACCTCTGTCATCGATGGCCTTTCTGGCTCGACCGGCCCGGGGTGAGGATCCGGACGCATCCCGACGAACCCGCACGGAATCCGCCTCCAGGACAAGGATCTACCAGAGGTCCACCCCTCGCGCGACTGGTCGCATCCGAACAAGTTACCAATCAGTAAGGAAACGGTCACTCCCCCTGGAATCCACACATCATCACAACCATGGCTGCACATAAACGAGTTGACGGAACAACAGGTATCTGCCCGTCAGTCCCCTTGGCCTGCCGCCAACTGTCCGCGCCCTTTGAACCCTTGCCGGGTCCGAGGCGGCTTCGCTATGTTCATGCACCGGACACCACCAACCGTGGTGGCAGTCCGCATCAATGAATGTCATGTCCATGTATATGGCAGGTTTCCGTTGCTACCCCAGCTCCACGGCCCGGAAACCATTCGCACGTAGGGCGCCAGGTTCCACAGCACGCGCACGTGATCCCGTTCTGGTACGGCGCAGGCCCGGCACCCGCCGCGGCTGCCCCGCGCTGTGCCAACCCCCTCATGGGAAGGCCGTTCGTTGCTTAACCCCGACACGTCCGGGCTCAGATACGGACTCCGCAGGATCGTGGCCGCCACTGCTTCGGCAGCCACTCTGGCCATGTTCGGCCTCGCCGCGGCCGCCGCTCCGGCGACCGCCGCCACCACCCCACACCACCGATTACCGGCAGGCCTGCCCGGCCGCCCCGGTCGGTTACTCCTCGTGCAACGCGCTGATCCGCACGAACGTCAAGCCGATGCTCGCGAAGCGGGCGGCTGACGGCGCGGTCCAGCCCGCGGCCACGGTCTCCGGCTACGGCCCGACCCAGCTCCAGTCGGCGTACAACCTGGCCTCGGCCGCCGCTGCGAACGGCACAGGCCAGACCGTGGCCGTCGTCGACGCGTTCGACGACCCCAACGCGGCCAGCGACCTCGCGGTCTACCGCAGCCAGTACGGGCTGCCTGCCTGCACCGTGGCCAACGGCTGCTTCAGCAAGGTCAACGAGCAGGGCCAGACCAGCCCGCTGCCCTCCCCCGCGCCGGCGAGCGACGACTGGACCGGCGAGGAGTCGCTGGACATCGACATGGTCTCGGCGATCTGCCCGAACTGCCACATCATCCTGGTCGAGGCCAGCTCGGAGAGCAACGACGACCTGGGTGCCGGCGTGAACGCGGCCGTCAGCCTGGGCGCCAAGTTCGTCTCCAACAGCTACGGCGGCTCCGAGGCCTCCAACGACGGCACCTACGACTCGGAGTACTACGACCACCCCGGTGTCGCGGTGACCGCCTCTGCCGGTGACAGCGGCTACGGCGTCGAGTACCCGGCGGCCTCGCAGTACGTCACCTCGGTCGGCGGCACCTCGCTGTCCACCGCCAGCAACACCCGTGGCTGGACCGAGTCGGTCTGGAACACCTCCTCCACCGAGGGCACCGGCTCCGGCTGCTCGGCCTACGACCCGAAGCCGACCTGGCAGAAGGACACCGGCTGCGCCAACCGCACCGTCTCCGACGTCTCCGCGGTCGCCGACCCGGCCACCGGTGTCGCGGTCTACGACACCTACAACAGCAACGGCGGCTGGAACGTCTACGGCGGCACCTCCGTCGCGTCCCCGCTGATCGCCTCGGTCTACGCGCTGGCCGGCACCCCGGCGGCGAACACCACCCCGGCGTCCTACCTGTACGCCCACACCTCGTCGCTCTACGACGTGACCACGGGCTCGACCTCCACCTGCACCCCGGCCTACCTGTGCACGCCGAGGTCGGCTACGACGGTCCGACCGGTCTCGGTACCCCCGACGGCATCACTGCCTTCTCCCAGGGTTCCACCAGCGCCAACACGGTGACGGTGACCAACCCCGGCAGCCAGACCGGCACCGTCGGCACCGCCGCCTCGCTCCAGATCAGCGCCACTGACTCGGCCTCGGGCCAGACCCTGACCTACAGCGCCACCGGCCTCCCGGCCGGCCTGGCGATCAACGCCTCCACCGGCGTGATCTCCGGCACCCCGACCGCTTCCGGCAGCTCCAGCGTCACCGTGACCGCCAAGGACACCACCGGCGCCACCGGCAGCACCAGCTTCACCTGGACCGAGAACGCCGCCACCGGCAACACGGTGACGGTCAGCAACCCGGGCACCCAGACCGGCACGGTCGGCACCGCCGCCTCACTCCAGGTCAGCGCCAAGGACTCGGCCTCGGGCCAGACCCTGACCTACAGCGCCACCGGCCTTCCGGCCGGGCTGTCGATCAACGCCTCCACCGGCCTGATCTCCGGCACCCGACCGCCGCCGCCACCTCCTCGGTCACCGTGACCGCCAAGGACACCACCGGCGCCACCGGCAGCACCACCTTCAGCTGGACCGTCAACGCCGCCAGCACCGGCTGCACCGCCGGCCAGCTGCTCGGCAACCCCGGCTTCGAGACCGGCACCGCCGCCCCGTGGACCGCGACCGCCGGTGTCATCAACAACGACACCACCGACGAGCCGGCCCACTCGGGCAACTGGGACGCCTGGCTCGACGGCTACGGCAGCTCGCACACCGACACCCTGTCCCAGACCGTCACCGTGCCGACCGGCTGCACCGCCACCCTCAGCTTCTGGCTGCACATCGACACGGACAAGACCAGCAGCACGGCCCAGGACAAGCTCACCGTCACGGCGAACTCGACCACCCTGGCCACCTACTCCAACCTGAACGCGAACAACGGCTACGTCCAGGAGACCTTCACCCTGCCGGCCTCCATGGCCGGCCAGGCGGTCACCGTCAAGTTCAACGGTGTCGAGGTCAGCGGCGCCCAGACCAGCTTCGTCATCGACGACACTGCGCTGAACGTCCACTGACGCTGCACCGCTAGCCTGCTCGGCCCCGGTCGCTTCCAGCGGCCGGGGCCGTTCGCGTATGCGGACGGATCGGGCGGCCCCGGTGGCAGGATGGCGGCATGGATCTGCGCATCTTCACCGAGCCCCAGCAGGGGGCCGACTACCACACGCTGCTGCGGGTGGCCAAAGCCGCCGAGGACCTTGAGTACAGCGCCTTCTTCCGCTCGGACCACTACCTGAAAATGGGCGACACGGACGGCCTGCCCGGCCCCACCGACGCCTGGATCACCCTGGCCGGGATCGCCCGGGAGACCTCGCGCATCCGGCTGGGCACGCTGATGACCGCCGCCACCTTCCGCCTTCCGGGCGTGCTGGCCATCCAGGTGGCCCAGGTCGACCAGATGTCCGGCGGCCGGGTCGAGCTGGGCCTCGGCGCCGGCTGGTACGAGGACGAGCACACCGCCTACGGCATCCCCTTCCCGCAGGCGAAGATCGCCCGGCTGGAGGAGCAGCTCGCGGTGATCACCGGCCTGTGGCAGACCAAGGTCGGCGAGACCTTCGACTTCGACGGCGCCTACTACACGCTGAAGGACTCCCCGGCCCTGCCCAAGCCCGCGCAACCGCACATCCCGATCCTGATCGGCGGCAGCGGCCCGGCCCGCACCCCGGCGCTGGCGGCGCGGTTCGCGGACGAGTTCAACCTGCCGTTCCTGTCGGTCGAGGACAGCGAGGCGCAGATCGGCCGGGTCCGCGAGGCAGTCGCGGCGGCCGGGCGCAAGCCGTCCGAACTCACCTACTCCAACGCCCTGGTGCTCTGCGTAGGCAAGGACGACGCTGAGGTCGCCCGCCGGGCCGCAGCCATCGGCCGCACCGTGGAGGACCTCAAGCAGAACGGCGTCGCCGGCACCCCGGACGAAGCCGCGGAGAAGATCGCGCGGTATGCGGCCATCGGCTCCGAGCGGATCTACCTCCAGGTGCTCGACCTCACCGACCTCGACCACCTCGCCCTGGTCGCCGACCGCGTCCGCCCGCAACTGGGCTGACGCCCCGCCCGACAGCCGCGGCCGACCGCGGCGCAGCCCCGTCCAGCAGTTCCCCGGGCGGGGCTGTGCGCTGTTCATCACGCATCGGGCGGCGGCAACAGGCTTCGGAAGCGGGCGTTGCTCGGCTCTGCGAGCTTCTCGCCGACGCGGGCAGTCCAGTCCCGACAGACCACGTCGACAAACCGCTCCCGGGCCTCCCGGGGAGCGCGCTCCCAGTCGGGGAAGCCCGCCAGCCAGGCCCGGGCGTCACCGGGCGGACAGTCGGCCTCCATGAGCCGTACCGCCGTTTGCGCCGGGTCCACCCACGACGGGCCCAGGGCAGGCATCGCCCAGTCGATCAGATACCCGCAACGATCGGCAATCAGCAGGTTGTGCGGATTGGTGTCCGTGTGCAGCAGCGCCATGCCGGCCAGGGCCTCGGCGTCACCAGGACGGAGGACCGGACGGTAGCGCTCGGCGAGCGCGGGAACCCGGTACGCCTGCGGCGGACGGCAGGCCTGAGCACGCTTGAGCAGATGGGCAACTGTCCGCAGATCGGCTGACCCCGGGCTCAAATCAGCATGCCGACCGTCAACATAGTCGAATGCGATCAGGTGCCATTCGTCGGCAATGGCTTCCCAGCGGACAGCCGGGCTGACACCCCGCACCGCGCTGTTGAGTGCCAGCTCGGTGATCTGGGCATCAAGTGGCTTGAACTCCGTCGTCGGCACGCCCTTGACGAAGAAGACGTTCCGTTTCGTCGTGAGGATCAACGCCGTCCGACAGGTGATTCCATGAGCCACGGTTTCAGCACTGACAACCTCGCCCGCTCGATCCTCGACAGCCTCCCGAACACCCGCCGGAAGGTCGTTCCAATCCACATGCGTTTCCAATTCCCGCTCCACTGCGAGGAAGGGAGGGAGACCAACTGCGCCCCCTCCCAGGGTTTTTACTACCTTAGAACGTCGTGCCGCATTTGCGGCAGCGCTGCGCCCCGCTCCACAGCACCGGCTCATGGTCGCCACCCGCCGGGCAGTTGCCCGCCGTGACGGGCCGAGGCCGGGCCGGCTCCCCTGCTGTGGGCCCGGGGGTGATCTGTGTGCTGGTCATGACTGCTCCCTGGTTGGACTGGTCGCCTCGCAGCGTGGACACCGGCACTTGGGGAAGTCGCCGGCGACCGGAACCGTGGTAACTCCCTCATGTTCAATGGCAGCACGGACGATCAGACGTGTGCCGTCCACGCGCACCCGGTAGACCAGCATCGTCATGGTCACCGCGCGCTCCCCTGCTGCTTTCGCGAGCCGTGGTCGGCGAGCTTGTGCCGCTCGGTCAGAATCCGAACATCGGCCCGCGCCGACTTGTCGATTCCGGCCTTCTCCCAACGCCCTTCCAGGACATGGCAGGCATCGCATCCTTCAACCCATTCGGGCCTTGCGTCTCTCGGCATCCTCATACACCTCGTGCTGGTGGACCTATTGCGTTTACACCTCCAGCATCGGCATGCGGGCGTAGGCTCAACAGGTGTAAACGGTTTCCAAAAGTCTTGGAAAACAAGGAGGTTGAACACATGAGCGAACAGGGCCGCGAACCCGCGAACGGGTTGGAGTGGTTCGGTCGGGAGATCGAAGCGGCTCTGACCCACAAGGGCGCCACGCAGCGGGAGTTGGCCGACGCCACCGGCTACAAGGAGCCCTACGTGTCCAAGGTCAAGAACGGCAAGGCCTTAGCCTCACCCCAGTTCGCCGAGGGCTGCGACAGGTTCTTCAACACGTCCGGCTATTTCGCGCGGACGCTGGTGCGGATCAGCGAGCGGGGCCACCCCGACTGGTTCATCCCGTACATCAACCTGGAGAAGCAGGCCAGGCAGATCGAGCACTACTCGAATAATCTGATCACGGGTATGTTGCAGACCCCGAAGTACGCCGAAGCCACCTTCCGGTCCACCCACCCGCGCGAGACGGACGATCAGATCAGAACCAGGGTCGACGCCCGATTGGCCCGTCGTGAGGTCATGGAACGCGAGTCCCCGCCCCTCCTGTGGGTGATCCTGCACGAGGCGGTGCTCCGCACCGAGGTGGGTGGGCGGGCGGTCATGGCCGCCCAACTTGAACGGCTTGCCAGCGAGGCAGGAAACCCGCACATCGAGCTCCAGGTTCTGCGGAGCACCGCAGGCGCCCCTCCATCGGCGCTACCGTTTACCCTGCTGACACCAGAGGAAGGGACAACCGTCCTGTACTCGGAGAACAGTTGGCAGGGTCACGTGACGGACTCCGCAAGCACCGTGGAGGTAGCTCGTACGACGTACGAACGACTGCGGGCAGCCGCACGCGACCCCGACGAGTCCTTGGCTCTGATCCGAAAGATCGCGGAGGAGTACGCCAGATGAGCAACACGCACCGCCCGCAGCCCGACCAGTGGGTCAAGAGCACGTACAGCGGCGGCAACGGCGGGGAGTGCATCGAGTGGGCGCCGGGGCATGCGGCAGCCACTGGTGCAATCCCCGTCCGCGACAGCAAGGACCCGGAAGGCCCCGCGCTGGCCTTCAGCCCGGATGCGTTCAGCGCCTTCGTCCAGGCCGTCAAGGCAGGCGAGTTCCCTGCCGTCTGAGCGGACGAGCTGCCTGCCGAGCCCCCTGTAGCCGCGATCGGCCGCAGGGGGCTCGCTGGCGTTCAGGGGCGTCACCACTCTCGGCGGACGGTCGCCTTGCTGCCGGTCACCAGGCTTGCCGGTGGGACGTCGTCGGCCACGACCGCGCCGGCGGCGATCACGGCGTCACGGCCGATGGTGACGCCGGGCAGGATCGTGGCACCGGCACCGATCCACACGTTCTCCGCCACGTCGATGGGTGCGCCGGTGAGATACAGCCGCCGCTCCTCGGGGTCGACCGGGTGGCCGCTGGTGATGAAGGTGACCTTCGGGCCGACCATCACCCGCTCGCCGAGCCGGATACCGGCGTAGTCCAGGAACGTGCAGTTCTGGTTGATGAAGACGCGCTCGGCGAGGTCGAGGTTGAGGCCGTGGTCCGTGTAGAAGGGCGGATAGATCGTGACTCCCGGCGGCAGCGGCTTGCCGAGGATCTGTTCGAACAGCTTCGCCTTGCCCGCCTCGTCCTCGAACGGCAGGACGTTCAGGCGGGAGGTGAGCTCGGTGACCCGCAGGACCCGCTCGGCCATGGCCTGGAACTCGGCGCTGCGGATGGCCATGAGACGGTCGCTGGACATGCCGCGATCCCTTCCGGTGTACCGGTGACTGGAACAGGAGTCGACGGCACTCTATGCCCCTCCGTAGCCGCAGGCTGTCACCCGTGCGGCGGCTGCGGCCGACCGGGGCCGGGTGCCGCCGGGCTGACCGCCGGGCTGACCGGCGGTCAGCTTGCAGGCGTCCCGGCGGGTGGGAAATAAGCGGCATATCGTCTCTCATATGTCACTGTGGGGCCATGTCCGACGCTTCTCGCCCCTGGTGGCAGTCCTGGACGGCCATCGCACCGCCGGTCGCGCTCGTGGTGCTGCTGCTGACCTGGGGAAGACACATCCCGGTCTGGCTGGCGGTGCTGCTCGCGGCGGTGCTGGGGACGGCGGTGCTGTCGGCGGTGCACCATGCCGAGGTGGTCGCGGACCGGGTGGGTGAACCGTTCGGCTCGCTGGTGCTGGCGGTCGCGGTCACCGTGATCGAGGTCGCGCTGATCGTCACGCTGATGATCAGCGGCGGCTCCGAGTCGTCCTCGCTCGCCCGGGACACCGTCTTTGCCGCAGTCATGATCACCACCAATGGGATCGTCGGGATCTCGCTGCTCACCGCCTCGCTGCGGTTCGGCGTGGCGGTGTTCAACCCCGAGGGCACCGGCGCGGCCCTGGCGACCGTGGCCACCCTGAGCGCGCTCAGCCTGGTGCTGCCGACCTTCACCAGTGCCCCGGGGCCCGAGTTCTCGCCCGCCCAGCTGAGCTTCGCCGCGCTGGCCTCGATCTGCCTCTACGGGCTGTTCGTGGCCACCCAGACCGGCCGCCACCGCAGCTCCTTCCTGCCGGTGACGCCGACCGTGGTGGTGCCCACCACCGCCACCATGCGCGGCGGGGAGGGCCCGGACAGCGGTTCCACCCGGGCCGGGCACGAGCAGGGGCACGGCCCGGCGCCGAGCTCCAGGGCCGCGCTGCTCAGCCTGGTACTGCTGCTGGCGGGGCTGGTGGGCGTGGTCGGACTGGCAAAGGTCCTGTCGCACTCGATCGAGTCGGCGGTCAGGGCGGCGGGCGCCCCGGAGTCCTTCGTCGGGGTGGTGATCGCGCTGCTGGTGCTGGCCCCGGAGACGCTGGCCGCCGTGCACGCGGCCCAGCGGGAGGAGGTCCAGATCAGCCTGAACCTGGGCTACGGCTCGGCGATGGCCAGCATCGGGTTGACCATCCCGGCCATCGCCGTCGCCACCATCTGGCTGAAGGGCCCGCTGCTGCTCGGCCTGGGCGCGACCCAGCTGGTCCTGCTGACGCTGACGGTCGCGGTGAGCATCCTGACCGTGGTCCCGGGGCGGGCGACCCGGCTGCACGGAGGCATCCACCTGGTGCTGCTGGCCGCCTTCGTGTTCCTGGCGATCAAGCCGTAGGGCCGGAGCCCGGCAGACACGTCCGACAGACCTCCGGGACCCGCCCTTCCGACCGGAGGGACCGCTTGCGCGGCAGGCCTGGCGACGGCGGCGCAAATGCACTGGCAATGCGCTCGCCGCCCTGCTGGGATGGCCCCATGGGAACTGTTCAGCAGGGTGGAACCGCCTTTGTGGTGCCGGTAACCGTCCGGGACCTGACGGTGCAGGACATCCCGTCCTGCACCTGGTCCGGTTCGGCGCTGCATCTGGAGGGACTGGCCTTGCAGCTGGAGCGGTCGGCGGCGGGAGAGGTGGACTACCTGGCGCTGTGCACCCCGGTCGGACTGCCGGTGGCCATAGGGGGCGTCGACTACCAGGTGCATCCCGGCGCGGGCACCCTGTGGCAGCTGGCCGTGCTGCCCGCGCTCCAGTCCCGGGGCCTGGGGACGCTGCTGGTGGGCTCGGCCGAACAGCGGATCCGGGAGCGCGGGCTGCGCCGGGCCGAGCTCGGGGTGGAGGACAGCAACCCGCGCGCCCGCGCGCTCTACGAACGGCTCGGCTACCGGCCCTTCGACCGCAGACCGGCCTCCTGGGACGTCCAGGCGGCGGGCTCCATCGAGCGCTACCACACCATGTGCACACTGATGCGGAAGTATCTTTCCGAAAAGAATGACTGACGGAACGTCAAAAATGATGGTCAGTCGGCTTGAGGGCGGGCCGTCGGGCCGTGCGCCGGGATGCGCCAAATGCCTTACGGAAAAGTGGGACTGAGTGATCATCTGTTGCCCTTCGAACCGGAGGCATAGGCTGACGCCGGCACATCCGCACCACGTACCCGGAGGACGCCCGCATGCGCGCTCAGGATCCCAGGTCAGCTGCCCCGGCAGAACACCGGGCGACCCAGGTCAGAGCTGACGCCGGCCTGCTCGCACCGGAACGGCCGACCGCGTTCGACGCCGGGGCGACGACCCCGGCGGAGGTGCTGGCCCTCCAGCGTTCGCTGGGCAACGCCTCGGTCTCCCGGCTGCTCGACCGGCAGCCGCAGGTCCAGCGGCAGGCGGCGGAGCAGCAGCCGCATGTGCACAGCGGCGGCTGCGGGCACGGCGCGCCACAGGTGCAGCGGAGGCTGGCGGGCGCGATGGAGAACCTCACCCGGGAGCGGTTGCAGACGCTGCTGCCGAGCTACGGGGTCATCGAGCCGGAGAAGATCGAGGCGGTCCTGGCGAAGTACGACTCCCTTTCCCAGCACAACTCCCTGGAGCTGCGGTCGATCCCGCAGCTGCTGGAGGCGACGAACCGGCGGGAGTACCCCAGGGCCGGGGTCGAGGGCAGGATCAAAGAGCGGCTGAGCACCCTGGCCGGAAGTTCGCCCCACACGACCCAGCAGACGGTGACCCTGCACCGGGGGACACCCGCGACCCGGAGACCATCCGGCAGGCAGGCGGGCTGTTCGGCTGGGGTGTGGTGTCGACCGAGCACGCGCGGATGCTGATGACCGACTGGGAGCAGAAGAGCCCGAGGCAGCGCCGGGACTGGGCACGGACCTGGAAGGCCCAGACCGCCTCCAAGAACGACGACCTGCCCTATGTCGCCACCGGGACCAGCGCGCAGAAGGCAGGGCACGACTACACGATCCAGATCCCGATGCGCTGGGAGAGCGACAACGGTCCCGCCGCCGCAGGCGGCCTGGCCGCGCCGCAACTCGGGGCGGATGCCTGGCCGTTGACCGAGGCCACGATCATCGCCATCAAGCTGGACGAGGAGGTCGTCTTTGTGACCGGAATCCCCGTCAAGTACATCAAGGGCCTCACTCCCGAGGCCGGACCCGCGACCGGGCCGAGCCGGAGGCCGCGACCGAGGCCGTAACCGAGCCCGCGACCGAGGGCAGTACCTCCACCTCCGACCGCAAGGCGGGGCCGCCGGTGCCAAGAAGCCGGACTTCCTGCGCCGCTGACCGCGTCCGGGCATAGCCACAGCTCAGGACCGCTCCCGTGAGGGATCGCCGGCGACCGGGCCGGCGGTCGCCGACCGGCCCCGTTGACCCCGGCTTCCCCCATGCTTTCCCGCACGGCCATGAGGCGTTACCGGAGCCTGGCCACACTGTGGCTCCCACCCTCGCTCCGCCCCGGACCACCCGCTCCGCCTCGGACGACACCCGGACGACCCCAGGAGGCAACCGCTCCATGACTGCCATCAACCGTCGGCGCTTCATCCAGCTGACCGGCGGCACCGCCGCCTTCTCGATGCTCTCCACCAGTATCGCCAAGGCGGCCGCGATTCCCGCCGCCCGTCGCACCGGCACCCTCAAGGATGTCGAGCACATCGTCGTCCTGATGCAGGAGAACCGGTCGTTCGACCACTACTTCGGCACGCTGCGCGGTGTCCGTGGCTTCGGCGACCCGCGCCCGGTGATCCTGCCCAGCGGGAAGTCGGTCTGGTACCAGTCCGACGGCACCAAGGACGTCCTGCCGTTCCACCCGGACGCCCAGAACCTCGGGCTCCAGTTCCTGGAGGACCTGGCGCACGACTGGGACACCGGCCACCAGGCGTGGAACAACGGCGCCTACGACCAGTGGGTCCCCGCCAAGACCGCCACCACCATGGCGCACCTCAACCGCGAGGACATCCCCTTCCACTACGCCCTGGCCGACGCCTTCACCATCTGCGACGCCTACCACTGCTCGCTGCTGACCTGCACCGACCCCAACCGCTACTACATGTGGACCGGCTACACCGGCAACGACGGCAAGGGCGGCGGCCCGGTGCTGGACAACGCCGAGGCCGGGTACTCCTGGACCACCTACCCCGAGCGGCTGGAGGCGGCCGGGGTGTCCTGGAAGATCTACCAGGACATCGGCACCGGGCTGAACGCCGCGGGCTACTGGGGCTGGACCGAGGACGCCTACATAGGCAACTACGGCGACAACTGCGCTGCTACTCGACAGTACCGCAACGCCCAGCCCGGCGACGCGCTCTACGAGAAGGCCCGCACCGGCACCAACGTCTCGACCGGGGAAGGCTTCTTCGACAGCTCAAGGCTGACGTGAAGGCTGGGACGCTGCCGCAGGTCTCCTGGGTGGTCGCCCCCGAGGCGTTCACCGAGCACCCCAACTGGCCTGCCAACTACGGCGCCTGGTACATCTCGCAGATGCTGGACGCGCTCACCTCCAACCCCGAGGTGTGGAGCAAGACCGCGCTGTTCATCACCTTCGACGAGAACGACGGCTTCTTCGACCACATGGTCCCGCCGTTCCCGGCGGGCTCGGCCGCGCAGGGGCAGTCCACCGTGGACGTCTCGGCCGACCTGTACACCAGCGGCGCCAACGGCCTCACGCCCGGCCCCTACGGTCTGGGCCAGCGGGTGCCCATGCTGGTGGTCTCGCCCTGGAGCAAGGGCGGCTGGGTCAACTCCGAGGTCTTCGACCACACGTCGATCATCCGGTTCATCGAGCAGCGCTTCGGCGTGACCGAGCCCAACATCTCCCCCTGGCGCCGCACCATCTGCGGCGACCTCACCTCCGCCTTCGACTTCGACCGCAGCGACAGCTCGGTCCCGCGGCTGCCCTCCACCAGCGGCTACCAGCCGCCGGACCAGAACCGGCACCCCGACTACGTGCCGACCCTCCCGGCGGACCCGGCGCTGCCGAAGCAGGAGCCCGGCACCCGCCCGGCCCGCGCCCTGCCGTACAACCTGGCGGTGGACGGCAAGGTGGACGCCAAGGGCAACCTGGGCCTGAAGTTCGCCAACCACGGCCGGGCCGGCGCCAGCTGGCTGGTCACCTCGGCCACCCACGCCGACGGACCGTGGAGCTACACCGTCGGCGCCGGCCGCAGCCTGACCGGCAGCTGGGATGTCGCGGGCGACCCGAAGGGGCGTACGACTTCACCGTGCACGGCCCCAACGGCTTCCTGCGGCAGCTCAAGGGCGAGGTCGCGCACACGGGTCCGGAGGTCAGCGCCACCCACTCGGCGGGCACCGCCGAGATCCGGCTGGTGCTGAGCAACCACGGCAGCACCCCGGTCCAGCTCACCCTCGCCGACAGCTACGGCAACATCCGGCCGCAGACCTTCCGGCTGCGCCCGGGCGCCAGCACCGAGCATGTGGTGGAGCTGCGGCACAGCCACGGCTGGTACGACCTGACCCTGGTCTCCGCCCACGACAGCGGCTTCCTGCGGCGTCTGGCGGGCCACGTGGAGACCGGCGCTCCCAGTATCAGCGACCCGGCCATCGGCGCCGTCTGACGGTACGTCATTCAATGCTGGACCGGCTGCTTCTGGCAGCCGGTCCAGCGTCCTGCCGCAGGCCCGGCTATGCCTCCGGTGCCTCCGGCAAGCCGTTCGGCGACCAGGAAGCAGCCGCTGATGTTCACCGGCGGGCGGCCGTAGGACGCCAGCAGCTCGGCCTTGTCATGGCCGGTCGGCCGCCAGCCGTGGCGTCGCAGCCAGCCGTCCACCGGCTCGTCCAGGCCGCCCCGCCAGAGGTCGGTCACCGACCGGAACTCGTCCCCGGTGCGGGTCCGCTCGACCACCCGGGCCAGCTGCTGCCCGTGGGTGAGCGAGAGCCGGCTGCCGGGTGCGGAGAGCCGGCCGACAATGGTGAGCAGCCCCGCCGCGTCCGCCGCGGACAGATAGATCAGCAGGCCCTCGGCCAGCCAGGCCGTCCGCTCCGCCGGATCGAATCCGGCCCCGAGCAGCGCGGTGGCCCAGTCCCCGCACAGATCCGTGCCGAGCACGGTGCGCTCGCAGGCCGGGACCGCGCCGTGCGCCTGGAGCACCCGCTCCTTGAAGCCGAGCACCTCCGGCAGGTCCAGCTCGAACAGCCTGGTCCTGCGCCAGGGCAGCCGGAACGCCCGGGCGTCCAGCCGGCCGCCAGCAGCACCTGCCGGCAGCCGGCCGTCGCGGCCCGGAGCAGGTAGTCGTCGAAGAACCTGGTCCGCAGCACCACCTGCTCGGCCATCGCCCGACCGGTACCGGTACGCCCCCGCTCCAGCCTCCACCCCGGCTCCTGCTCCTGCTCCCGCTCCCGCTCCCGCTCCCGCCGACGGCCGGGCACCAGCCCGGCCTGCTCGGCCGCCCGGGCGAACACCGCCGCCCAGGGGTCGTCGAAGAGCCGGTCCTGCCGACCGCTCTCCCCGGCCCGCACCCGGGCCACCCCGTCGCCGTGCGGCCCACGCCGCCGGCCTCCAGCACCCGCTCCACCACTGCCTACCCCCGTGATCAACTGCTGACAGACCGGCACACCCTACGCGTCCGCACCGTTCCCGTCTGCGAGTTCGGCTCCACCGGGCCGGTATCGCCCTGACCGCCCGGTTCTGTCCGTTTAAACCCGCAGGACTCCTGTATCCAGGCGCCATTAGGCTGACCCGACCAGCGGACTGTGGAGGGAACCATGACCGAAGCACGGGAACGGCGCGGAGTGTTCGGCGAGGTGACAGACGCCTACGAGGCGGCCCGGCCGGGCTATCCGAGCGCCCTGGTCGACGACGTCCTCGACTATGCGCGGCTCGACGGCGCGCCGGTGGTCGAGGTCGGCGCCGGGACCGGCAAGGCCAGCACCGCCTTCGCCGCCCGCGACATCGACCTGGTCTGCGTCGAACACGACGCCCGGATGGCCGAGGTGCTGGCCGCCGGCTGCGCCCCGTACCCACGCACCAGCGTGGTGGTCTCCGGCTTCGAGCAGTGGCAGCCGCCGGCCGAGCGCTACGGGCTGCTGTTCTCGGCGCAGGCCTGGCACTGGATCGACCCGGCCACCCGCTGGACCCTGGCATTCGAGGCGCTGCGCCCAGGGGCGGCGATCGCCCTGTTCTGGAACCAGTACCAGGTGCGGGACCCGCAGGCGCGGGCCGCTCTGGTCGCGGCGCACCAGCGCCATGGCGCCGCCGAACTGTCCCCGGCCACCCTCGGCAGCGCCGACCGCGAGCCGCTGGACCGGTACAACCAGCAGCCGCTGCCGGAGCTGCTCGCCGACGACCGCTACCGCGACGCCGAATTCCGCTACTACCGGTCCGAGTACTCCTACACCGGCTCCCGCTACCAGGACCTGCTGGCGTCGCTCTCCGCCTACCGCCTGCTCCCCCGAGCAGCTCGCGGCGCTTCTCGCCGATGTCGGCCAGGTGGTGGACACCCTCGGCGGCACTCTCGAACTCGGGGTCGACACCAACCTCCACCTCGCCCGCACCCGAAGCGAGTAGCCGCGGCGAATAGCCGACCGGCCCCTGCCCCGGCTGCGGCTGCGGTCTGCGGGTGAACCCCGGCAGACCGCAACCAGCCTGGTGCAGAACGGTTCTGACTAGCGCTCAACTCCCCAGTGGCCACGGACCAGCGGCATTCCTGACTTGCCGCCGGGGCCGGGCCGCACCGCGAGCACCTGGTTGACGCCGATCGCGTTCTGCTCGAACGCCAGGGCGGAGGCGGCCATGTAGAGCCGCCACACCCGGGCCCGGCCCGGCGAGACCAGCTTGACCGCCTCCGACCAGTTCCGCTCCAGGTTGGCCACCCAGGCGCGCAGGGTCAGCGCGTAGTGCTCGCGGATGGACTCCAGCGCGCACCTCGAAGCCGCCTGCTCCAGCACCGAGACGGTGCTGCCGACCGGCGCGAGCTCGCCGTCCGGGAAGACATACCGGTCGATGAACTCGTCGATCCGGTAGGCGGATTCGTCCTCGTGCGGACGGCGGGCGATCTGGTGGTTTAGCAGTCGGCCGCCGGGCGCAGCAGCGGAAAGCTGGTCCGCATAAGCCCCGGTAGGCCACCGAGCCGACATGCTCGCCATCCCGATCGAGGAGATCGCGTCATAGGGGCCGTCCGGGATCTGCCGGTAGTCCTGGACCCTGATCTCGATCCGGTCGCTCAGCCCGGCGTCCACGATCCGCTTGCGGCCAGCTCCGCCTGCTCGACGGAGATGGTGACGCCGACCGCGTGCACCCCGTAGTGCTCGGCCGCGTGCATCACCATCGAGCCCCAGCCGCCAGCCCACATCCAGCAGCCGCTGCCCGGGCCGCAGCCCCAGCTTCCGGCAGACCAGGTCGAGCTTGTCGAACTGCGCCTGCTCCAGGGTGCTTTCGGGCTCGGCCCAGTAACCGCAGGAGTAGACGAAGGACGGGCCGAGCACCTTGGCGTAGAAGTCGTTGCCCACGTCGTAGTGGTGGCTGATCGCCTGCCGGTCGCTGCGCAGCGTGTGCTTGCGGCCGCGGGAGCCGGGGGACTCCTCCGGCGGGGGCGGCGGCGGCAGGCCGGGACCGGCGAGCGCCAGCGCCCGGCCGATCAGGCGGGGCAGGCGCGGGTCACCCAGGCTGATCACCCGCTCCTCGGCTATCTTCTCGCGCCGCCAGACGACCGGGGCCATCCGGTTGAGTGCCTCGTAGAGGTCGCCCTCGACATCGATGTCACCGGCGACCCAGGCCCTGGCCAGGCCCAGCTCACCGGGCTTCCACAGCAGTCGGTGCAGCGCCCGGCGGTTGCGGATCACCAGGACGGGGGTGTCCAGGGGCCCGCCTCGCTGCCGTCCCAGGCGCGTACCCGCAACGGCAGCGAGGCTCCCAGCACCTCGTTCACCAGAGCGGCGAGCCGACCAGCCGCATGAGCCATTGGTACCAACCTCCGATTCATCACGAGCCTCAGAGCTGCAATACATCAGCGTCAGATGGTGCGTTACCTGAGTCGAGACGTTCCCGAGCCCTGTGGGTATTCCCTTCCCCGTTGGCACATGTCAGGTCTCCGCCCCTGGCACCCTACACACAAGTTGCGGTATACATCTAGTTGCCATCCGGCCCGATCGGCGACCGGAAAGCGTCCGGCGCCGGCCGCGGATTCGGCAGTCGCGCAAGCAGCCCCAGCCACCGCGACCGGCCCCGGAACGCCCATGGGCCGACAGCACGGCCGGATACGGCCCGACGGCAAGCGACTACAGAACGTGTGCGATCGGCTTTCGGGCACGCACCACCCCATCCGCCTGCCCCGGCCCGCACGACCCATGCCGACCCCCCCACCGGCAACGGCGCGCGCGGCAACGCAATGAGGCCGGTCAACCCGACATACTGTCGGGTTGACCGGCCTCAAAGGGTCGATCGACCAATGTGCGCGAGGGGGGACTTGAACCCCCACGCCCCGAAGGGCACTAGCACCTCAAGCTAGCGCGTCTGCCATTCCGCCACCCGCGCATCGGGTGTGTCAGTTCGACGCTGCCGTCTCGCTGACAGGGAAAAGAATACCAAGGAAACAGAGTGCTCCTGACCGCGCCCGCCCCGGCCCGGAGCGGCGGCTCCGGCGGCGCGAGCATTCGCCATCCGAGGTGGCCGCCGAGTCCGGCCGAAAGCTGCGCAGAATCGGTCACAACCGGCCAACTCAGCTCAAGAAGCAGGCACTTTGCGTATCCGCCCGGATGCACAGCGTAGGTACGGGTCTGATGGCAGATGAGCCGACCGCGACGGAATCCGAGGACCGTCCGGGCTCGTACGCACAGAGGATGGCGGCATCAGAATGCACGTCCGAGGAGAGGCACCGCCCGACCCGGAACCGGCGCCGGTCACCGCCGGCGGTTCGGCCCCGGCGTCCGGGCCGCCCGTGGTGGAGGGCGTGTGGCGGTTCGCCGCGCCCGCCGTGGATGTTTCCGTGCCGCAGGCCCGGCACGCCGTACGCGACCTGCTGACCGCCCAGGGCCTGACCGGGCGCGCCATGCCGAACTGGTCGGGCCTGCTGCTGATCGTCTCCGAGCTGGTCACCAACGCGGTACGGCACGCGGCGCTGCTGTCGCCGCAGATCGTGGTGGAGGTGGTGATCGGCGCGGGCTGGGTGCGGCTGGCGGTGGAGGACAGCCACCCCTACCGTCCGCAGCCGCTGGAGAACGACTTCGCCCGTACCGGCGGGCGCGGGCTGCTGCTGGTACGGGCGATCACGCTGGAGGCGGGCGGTGTGTGCGACGTCGAGCGGACACCGGACGGCGGCAAGACGGTGTGGTCGTCGCTGCCGCTGCCGCCCGCCGGCGGGGGGCGGCACGGTCCCGCCGCCGCCCCGCCCCCGCCTGGCCAGCGACCCGCCCGGCAGCTGACCGGGTCGCGGACGGCACCGGCGTCTGCACCGGCGTCTGCACCGGCCTCGGTACCGGCGTCCGCACCAGCCACCGCAGAGGCCACCGCACCGGCCTCTCCGTGCCGGCCGGTCAGACCACCGCGCGCCACCAGTGGTCCAGCTTCGGCGGCGGGCCACCTCGATCCGCTCCCCGGCGCGGAACCGCGATCTGCACGCCCCGCGCGTCCGCGTCGGCGCACAACCGCTCGACCGGCTCCGACCAGTCGTGCAGCCCCAGCACGAACGTGCCCCAGTGCACCGGCACCAGCAGCCCGCCGGAGACGTCGAGGTGGGTGCTCACGCCCTCCTCCGGGGTCATGTGGATGTCCTGCCAGTGATCGCTGTACGCGCCGATCTGGACCAGGGTCAGATCGAACGGCCCGAGGGCGGCGCCGGTCTCGGCGAAGCCGTCGAAGTAGCCGGAGTCGCCGCTGTAGAACACCCGGTGCTCCGCGCCGATGACCGCCCAGGCGCTCCACAGCGTGCCGTTGTTGGCGAGGCCCCGGCCGGAGAAGTGGTGGGCCGGGGAGCAGATCAGGCGCAGCCCGCCGATCCGTACCTGCTCCTCCCAGTCCAGTTCGTCGATCCGGGCCAGATCCACGCCCCAGCGCTCCAGGTGCGCGCCCACACCCAGCGGCACCACGAACCGGGCATCCGGCTGGCGTGGCCAGCGCCTGCACGCTGTGCATGTCCAGGTGGTCGTAGTGGTCGTGGGAGATCAGCACCGCGTCGATCGCGGGCAGCTCCTCGATGTCCAGCGGCGGCTGGCATCCGGCGCGGCCCGACCGACTGCGAAGGCGAGCAGCGCTCGCTCCACACCGGGTCGAGCAGCAGCCGTCGGCCCTCGATCTCCAGCAGCGCGGTCGAGTGCCCGAACCAGGTGACCGCCAGCCCCTGCTCCGCCGGGCCGTCGCCGAGCATCCGCGCACCACCGGGGATCGGCGCGACGGATGCCGCAGCTGCCTGCCCAGCATCAGCTCACCGGCAATGCTCCGGCCGTCGCCGGAAGGCTTCGGACGCTTGGCGGCGGGCGGGTTGTGGAACACCCCGTCCCGGTACTGGGGCGAGCTGCGCAGGCGTTCCCGCGCTCGCCACGGGTGGGGTTGCCGCCCAACGCCGCCGGAATCTCCCGCGCGGCCCAGGCCGCCGCGGCCCCCGCCGTGACCGCGCCCAGTGCAACCGCGATCGCGCCCGCTCGTGCCCGCCGCATCATCCCTAACCTCTCAGTCGGTGGTCCGCACCACTCAACGGTCCTGCACCTGCGACCGTTCCCCCGCCGCGGCAGGCGCCTGGGCCGGCCCGTGCCGGGGAGCGCCCGCGCCCGCTCAGCCGACCGAGCTCAGGAAGTCGTCCAGCACCGCGGCCCCGAACCGCAGCGCCTCGGCCGGCACCCGCTCGTCCACACCGTGGAAGAGCCCCTGGAAGTCGTAGCCGGGCGGCAGCCGCAACGGCGAGAAGCCGTACCCGGCGATGCCGAGCCGGGAGAACTGCTTGGCGTCGGTCCCGCCCGACATGCAGAACGGCACCACCGCCGCGCCCGGGTCGTGCGCCAGCAGCGCGTCGCGCACGGCCGCGAACAGCGGGGTGTCGACCGGTGCGGTCAGCGCGGTCTCCCGGTGCAGGTAGGACCACTCCACGTCGGGGCCGGTGAGCTGGTCCATGGTGGCCTCGAACTCGGCGGACAGCTCGGGCAGGGTCCGCCCGTCGACCTCGCCGACAGCCAGCCCCGGGATCACATTGGTCTTGTACCCGGCCCGCAGCACCGTCGGATTGGCGCTGTTGCGGAACGGTCGCCAGCACCAGCGCGGCCGCCGCCGGGTCCAGCCGGCCAGGTAGCCGTCGGCGTCGAACGCCGGATCGTCGACCTCGGCCGGGGAGAGCGGCACCCCGGTGGCCGCGCCCAGCGCCAGCAGCGCGGCCCGCACCGTCGGGTGATCCGCACCGGCCAGCGGTGCCCGCCGATCCGGGTCATCGCCGCGGACAGCCTGGTCACCGCGTTGGCGGGGTTGGCTTGGAGCCGTGCCCGGCCGTGCCGCGGCGGTCAGCTCCATCCAGCCGGTGCCGCGCTCCCCCCCCACCGGGTAGAGCCGCTGCCCGGCCGCGGTGTGCACGGTGTAGCCGCCGGACTCGCCGACCGCCTCGGTGCAGCCCTCGAACAGCCCGGCGTGGTTGCGCACCAGCCAGTCCGCGCCGGCCGCCGCGCTGTCCTCCTCGTCGGCGGTGAAGCAGAGCACCACGTCCCGGCGCGGCCCGCGCCCCTCCCGGCTCCAGGCCCGGACGACGGCGAGCATCATCGCGTCCATGCCCTTCATGTCGACGGCGCCGCGGCCCCAGACCACGCCGTCCCGGATCTCGCCGCTGAACGGCGGCACGCTCCAGTCCTCGGCCTGCGCCGGGACCACGTCGAGGTGGCCGTGGACCAGCAGCGCGGCAGGGCGGGCTCGCTGCCGCCGATCCGCACCACCACATTGGCCCGGCCCGGCGCGACTCCAGCACCAGCGGCGACAGCCCGGCCTCGGCCAGCCGCTCGGCGGCGTACTCGGCGGCCGGGCGCTCCCGGCAGTCACCGCCGCCCCGGTTGCTGGTGTCGATCCGGATCAGCTCCGAGGTGAACCGGACCGCCTCCTCCCCACGCAGGTCGCCGGCTTCCGCGCCGACGCTGCCCTTGGCCGTCTCCCGGTCCGCCCTGCCCCGGTCTGCCCTGTCCCGGTCTGCCCTGTCCCGGTCCGCCAACTCCCGGTCTGCCATCTCCCGGCCTCTCCTCACGCTCGGTTCCCGCACCTGGTCCCGCACCTGGTCCCGCCCGTTCCGGTGGCCGGCCCGCCCCGGCCCGGCCACCGCGCCCGATCATGCCGCACCCGGCGGCGGCCGCGCCTGACGACAGGACGGCTGCCGATAGGATCTGTGTCCTGATGACTGCCACCCTTGTCGCCAAAGACCTCGCCGCCGGCACGGCGACCGTGCCCTGTTCTCCGACCTCGACCTGGTCGTCGCCCCCGGCGACGTGGTCGGTCTGGTCGGCGTCAACGGCGCGGGCAAGTCCACCCTGCTGCGGCTGCGGGGCCTGGACACGCCCGAAGCCGGCACGGTGCGGCTGAGCCCGCCCGGCGCCACCGTCGGGCACCTGCCGCAGGAGCCCGAACGGCGTCCCGGCGAGACCGTCCGCGCCTTCCTCGGCCGCCGGACCGGGGTGGCCGAGGCCCAGGCCACGCTGGACGCCGCCACCCAGGGCCTGGTGGACGGCGCCCCGGGCGCCGACGACGCCTACTCCACCGCGCTCGACCGCTGGCTGGACCTCGGCGGCGCGGACCTGGACGAACGTGCCGAGGAGGTCGCCGCCGACCTGGGCCTGACCGTGGGCCTGGACCTGCCGATGACCGCCCTGTCCGGCGGCCAGGCCGCCCGCGCCGGGCTGGCGTCGCTGCTGCTCAGCCGCTACGACGTGTTCCTGCTGGACGAGCCGACCAACGACCTGGACCTGGACGGCCTGGAGCGGCTGGAGGCCTTCGTCACCGGGTTGCGCGCCGGCACGGTGCTGATCAGCCACGACCGCGAGTTCCTGACCCGTACGGTCACCCGGGTGCTGGAGCTGGACCTGGCGCAGCAGCAGGTCAACCACTACGGCGGCGGCTATGCCGCCTACCTCGCCGAACGCGAGACCGCGCGCCGCCACGCCCGCGCCGAGTACGAGGAGTATTCGGACACGGTCTCCGCACTGGAGTCCCGGGCGCGCACGCAGCGCTCGTGGATGGAGAAGGGCGTGAAGAACGCCCGGCGCAAGGCCCGGACAACGACAAGATCGGCAAGGCCTTCCGGACCGAGTCGACCGAGAAGCAGGCCGCCAAGGCCCGGCAGACCCAGCGGCTGATCGAGCGCCTGGACGTGGTCGAGGAGCCGCGCAAGGAGTGGGAGCTGCGGATGGAGATCGCCGCCGCGCCGCGCTCCGGCGCGGTGGTGGCGACGCTCAGCGGCGCGCAGGTCCGGCTCGGCGACTTCGCCTTCGGCCCGGTGAACCTCCAGATCGACTGGGCGGACCGGGTCGCCATCAGCGCCAACGGCTCCGGCAAGTCCACACTGCTGGCCGCGCTGCTCGGACGGCTGCCGCTGGACGGCGGGCGGTCCTCGCTCGGCCCCGGCGTGGTGATCGGCGAGGTCGACCAGGCCCGCGGGCTGTTCTTCGGCGACCAGCCGCTGATCGACGCCTTCGGCGCGGCCGTACCGGAACTGCCGCTGGCCGAAGTCCGCACGCTGCTGGCCAAGTTCGGCCTGCGGGCGGCGCATGTGCTGCGCCCCGCCGCGACCCTCTCGCCGGGCGAGCGCACCCGCGCCGCGCTGGCGCTGCTCCAGGGACGCGGGGTGAACCTGCTGGTGCTGGACGAGCCGACGAACCATCTGGACCTGGCCGCCATCGAGCAGTTGGAGTCCGCGCTGGCCTCGTACCAGGGCACGCTGCTGCTGGTCACCCACGACCGGCGGATGCTCGAAGCGGTGCAGACCACGCGTCGCATCACCGTCTCCGACGGCCAGGTCAGCGAGAGCTGACCTGACGTCGGATCGGACGGTCCGTCACCTTGCTTACCCCACTTGACAGTTGAACGAGTGGGGTCAACGAGCGCTGGAGGGAACGTACTTGTACCCGACCCGGCGGACGGTGACGATGCCGTCGCGGTAGCGGCCCAGCTTGCGCCGCAGCCGGGCGACATGGACGTCCACCGTGCGGCCGTCACCGACGTGACCGTAGCCCCACACCGCGGAGACCAGGCGGTCGCGGGTGTGCACCCGGTGCGGGTGCGCGGTCAGATGGGCGAGCAGCTCGAACTCCAGGTAGGTCAGTTCCAGTTGCTCGCCGTCGACCCGGGCGGTGCGCAGCTCCAGATCCAGCGTGATCCCCGCCGCCCCGGCGGCCGCGGCCGCCGGGGACTGCTCGGCCTTGGGCTGCCCCGGCAGCTCGGCCTTCGGCAGTTCGGTCTTCAGCTGTCCGGTCTTCGGCTGCTCGGCCGGGAAGTTCGGCCTTCAGCTGCTCGGGCCTGCGCTGCTCGACGGCCACCGGCTCCGGGCGCCGGACCGGCACCGCGGTGACGTCCAGCTCGGTGCCGACCGGGACCAGCACCAGGTAGCCGACCATGGTCGCGTCCGGCACGGCGTCGGGCAGCCGGTAGATGCCCGCCGCGGCCGGCGAGGCCAGCGACAGCGGCACGGCCAGCGAGTCCAGCGACGACGCAGCGGCGAGGGCACCACCCGCAGCCGGGCGCGGCCTGCCCCCGGCGACGGGATCGAGCAGGGCGACCGGATCAAGTTCGGCGATGGGTCGAGCACGATGGGGTCGAGCACGGGGTTGAGCAGGGCGCTGAGGGAGGTGTTCGGCATGGCAGGGCTCGCTTTCGCACGAGAAGAGGACGCTGGAGGTCGTCTGCGCGCGAGCGGTCGTCCGGGCAGGAGCCAGGAAGGGCCAGTGGGGGCCCGAAAGGTGCCTAGGGACGAGGTCGCGCGCCGGTCGAGCGACAACACATCTCGTCGAAGTGGAACCCCTGGCGCGACGGCCAGAACGGTTCGAGGTCGAGTCGCCTCGCCTTCCCGTTCGGGGTTCCGTCCACTGCCAGCAGGTCCATGGGTCCATTGAAGCAGATCCCATCCGCACAAGGACAGCCAGCAGGTCATGACGTACGGCTTCCGTTCTTATCTGACGGACTGTTAGATACTTCCCTGCGGATGACCGCCCTGGGCCCTCCGCACCCCCACCCGAGGAGCCGCTCCGTGTCCTCCGCCCAGGCCGCAGAACCGCCGCCGTCCACCCCAGCCCCCGCCGAAACCCACACCGCCCGCCTCGAAGGCGCCTCCCGCCTGCGGATCTTCGCCGTCATCCTGGTCGTCGTGCTCTTCGCCGAAATAGCATCGTTGCAGTACACGATGGTCGCCTCGGCGGCCCGGGACATCTCCCCCTCCTTCCCAGGGGTCGGCGCCGACATCAGCTGGATGGTGATCATCTTCGGCCTGGTCGGCGGGGCGACCACCCCGCTCTTCGGCAAGATGTCCGATCTGTGGGGCAAGCGGCTGATGATGCTGATCGCCGGAGCCTCCTTCACCGTCGGGACCCTGATCTGCGCGCTCACCTCCTCCTGGGCCTTCTTCCTGGTCGGCCGCGCGCTGGAGGCGGTCGCCATCACCGCGCCGACGGTGGCGTACGGCCTGTTCCGCGACATCCTGCCGCGCCGCTACATCCCCGCCTCGATCGGCGTGATCGCCACCGGCCTCGGCATGTCCGCGCTGTTCGCGCCGCTGCTCGGCGGCTGGCTGCTGGACCACTACTCCTGGCGCTCGCTGTTCTGGTTCATGCTGATCTTCGTCCTGGTGATGCTCCCGCTGCTGGTGCTGGTGGTCCCCGAATCGCCGCTCCGCAGCGACCAGCGGCTGGACGTCGCCGGGGCGCTGCTGCTGGCGGTAGGCGTCGGCCTGGTGCTGCTCTACCTGTCGAACGGCGCCTCGTGGGGCTGGGGACGGCCCACCGCCTGGGGCTGGCTGGTCGGCGGCCTGCTGCTGCTGGTCGCCTTCGTGCTGGTCGAACGGCGCACCAGCCAGCCGATCATGGATCTGGAGCTGCTGTTCTCCCCAAGGTGCTGATGGTGCTGGCCGCCGCGCTGTTCGCCAGCATGGTGATCGGCATCCAGGGCTACTCCATCCCCTACATGCTGCAAACGCCGACCCGCGCCCAGCTCACCCACAGCGTGCTGGCGGAGGTCATCTCCGGCTCCGGGGGCCGGGTCACCAGCGCCATGGCGCCGATCCTGCACATCGGCTTCAACACGCCGCTGGCCCTCGGTCTGGGCGCCAGCCTGCTCGGCTACGGATGGCACTCGGCGGTGTTCTCCGGCGGCACCGGGATGCTCTCCGGCGGCGGGGGCGGCGAGTGGTCCCGCAAGGTCGGGCCCGGCTGCCGCTGATCGGCGCGATGGCGACCTTCACCCTCTCCACCGTGCTGTACGCCTACTTCTCCCACTCGGCCTGGCAGTACGCCCTGTTCGCGGTGATCTTCGGGGTCGGCTTCGGCGCCTTCTACGCCTCCGCGCCGAACCTGATCGTCGAGGCGGTGCCCGCGCGCCAGCAGGGCATCAGCGCCGGGATGCTGGGCGTGGTCAACAGCCTGGCCACCTCCGTCGGCACGGCGGTGCTCACCGCCTGCCTGGCCGCGAACACGCTGAAGTTCAAGGTCAGCGTGCCCGGCGTGTCCGCCAAGGTGACCGGCGGCTGGTACACCGTGCCCAACCTCTACACCGACGCCGGTTACCGCAACGGCCTGCTGGTCGCCGCCGGGGCCGGAGTCCTCGGCCTGCTGATCGCGCTGGCCATGCGGCACGGCCGCGCCCCGGCCACCGGCGGCGAGGCCAGCGGCTGACCCGCCCGGCACCGGGCGGGCCGGCATCGGCGAGAATGGACCGGACCGATGCCACCGACACCCCGCGAGCAGGGACAGATGAGCGCCACCGACACCGCCTCTCTCACCATCAGCACCGCCAACGTGAACGGCCTGCGGGCCGCGACCGGCAAGGGCTACGTCGAATGGCTGGCCGCCAGCCAGGCGGACGTGGTGTGCCTCCAGGAGGTGCGGGCCGAGCCGGGGCAGCTGGCCGACCACGTCCGCGAGCCCGACGGCTGGCACACGCTGTGGGCGCCGTCCTCCGCCAAGGGCCGCGCCGGGGTGGCCCTGCTGAGCCGAACCGAGCCGCTGGCGCAGCGGATCGGCTTCGGCTCGGCGGAGTTCGACTCCACCGGCCGCTACGCCGAGATCGACCTGCCGGGCGTGACCATCGCCAGCCTCTACCTGCCCTCGGGCGAGGTCGGCACCCCCGCCAGGACGAGAAGGAGCGCTTCCTGGAGGAGTTCCTGGAGCACCTCAAGGACCTCCGCCGCCGGGCCGGCGCCGACGGCCGGGAGGTCGTGGTCTGCGGCGACTGGAACATCGCGCACCAGGAAGTCGACCTGAAGAACTGGAAGACCAACCAGAAGAACGCGGGCTTCCTCCCGGAGGAACGCGCCTGGTTCAGCCGGGTCCTGGACGAGGCGGGCTACGTCGACACCGTCCGCAGCATGCACCCGGAGGGCCCCGGCCCCTACTCCTGGTGGTCCTACCGGGGCCGCGCCTTCGACAACGACGCGGGCTGGCGCATCGACTACGTCGTCGCCACCCCGGACATGCCGCCAGAACCGTCTCCGCCGCCGTCGAACGCGCCACCACCCACGCCGAACGCTGGTCCGACCACGCCCCGGTCACCGTCACCTTCGACGTGGAACTGGGCAACCACCCTTGGTGAGTTAGATGCAGGCATCCGCACATGCGAACGAGCCACGGGGTGAGGTTGCCAGTGCTCGGGTCATGGGTATGGCCCGGGTTGCCCGCAACAAACAGCAATGGACTCGATACAGGAGACTGCCGTGGCTCTAGAGTTCTTTGGGATCGACCCCAACACCGAGAAGGACGGATCAGCAACAGTGTGGGTGGAGGAAGAGACAGCAGATCTCATCTTCCAGGCGGAGATCGCAGAAGCTCCGCTGCTGGAGAAGATCAGCAGCCAGAGCTGGGCGCCGGGCCACTCGGCTGGGGTGCCCGCACACGAGGGAGTTTTTCGGATTCCGGCCCGCATGGTGCCGTTCATCAGGAAGGCGTGCGATGCCGCAGAACGGCGAGCTGCCGGTAGTCCCGAGCTTTGATGAGCTCCTGGCCGACAGTAATCATTCGGCGGTTCACCTTGAAATGCGCGATGCCTACGGCGTCGGCGGTGAGTCGTCCGGTTTCTCCCGCTGGCTGCGCACAGGAGAACGGGACAACGATCCGACCTCCGACTACTGGCGTGACTGGGTGCAACAGATCAGGGCCAGCGTCGACCGTGGCGTCGTGATTCGGAGGGCCCGGATCGTCTCGGAGCCAGTGACCGATTACATCCGGTACGAGCACGGGGGCACAAACGTCAACCTCGCCTCCGGCGAAGAGGTCCGCTGGCTGCCGCGCCAGCAGGCGAGCGACATCGCCTTGCCTGGTAACGACTTCTGGGTATTCGACGGGAAAACGGTGGTGTTCAACCACTTCACTGGCGCTGGGGACTGGGCGGTACCGCCCAAGGAGCTGAGGACTGAGCCGAAGGTGGTAGCCCTGTGCGCCTCTGCCTTCGAGGCAGTATGGGAGCGGGCAATCCCCCACGAGAAGTTCTCTGTGTAATCCTCGCGCCGTCTCAGAACACCGGACACTCAGCCAATGTCGTCAGTTCCCGCCTCTTCCAGCGCCCAAGCTGCTCGAAGGGCACTCGCTGATCGCCTTCAGGGTATTCGCAAGGATGCCCAGCTCAATGGCCGCCAGCTGTCCGCCCGCTGCGGTTGGCACCCAACGAAGACGACCCGAATTCAGCGAGGCGAGAAGGCGCCGTCCGAGGCGGACATCAGGGCGTGGTGCTCTGCTTGTGGCGCGGATGATCAGATCGCTGACCTGATCGCCGCGTCCCGAGCGGTCGAGTCGATGTACGTCGAGTGGAGGCGGCTGAAGTCGGCCGGCCTCCGTCGCCTTCAGGACTCCTACGCCGCCCTGTACGAGCAGACGGAGACGTTCAGGTTCTATACCTCAGACGTGATCCCTGGGGTCCTGCAAACCTCGGCATATGTTCGGGCGATCATGTCGCGGTCTGCCAGCGCCAGCCGTTCCGCAGAGGACATGGAACAGGCCATCGCAGTCAAGGTGGAGCGGTCCAACGTCATCCATCGGGGCAACCACCGGTTCCTATTCCTTCTGGAAGAGTCCGTGTTGCGCTACCGGCTCGGTGAGGCGGAAGCCATGGCCGGACAGCTTGGGCACCTCCTCGCGATGATCTCGCTGCCTCGTGTCAGCCTTGGTGTAATCCCGTTCAGTGCGAGCCGTGCCCTGTGGCCGGTGGAGTCCTTCAGGATCTACGACGAATCGCGGGTGCAAGTGGAACTGGTCACCGCTGCCGTCAACGTGACAACCCGAGTGAGATCCACGAGTACCTGAGCACCTTCGCTGAGCTGCAACGCATGGCCGTGTACGGCCCAAAGGCCCGGATGCTGATCACCGACGCCATAACCTCTCTCGGGTGACTTCCGGCAACTATCCGCAACTTCGTTGAAGCCCGCCTGGCCGGTCCCTAGTCTCCTGACGAAGGTGAAATCCAGCCGCGCGAGGTGACGTGATGACAGCGCTGACAGAAGCCAACACACAGGTCAAAGCCAGCGCCTGTACCCCCGTAGCGACGCGTCGGTTCCCAGGTCACGCCGGGAGTTACGGACAGCACTGACCGACTGGGGGGCCTACAGCCTTCTGGACACGGCGGAGTTGGTGCTGACCGAGCTGGTGACCAACGCCATCTGTCATTCGTCCGCCCGTAACACCTCGCAGATCTTCGTCGTTTCAGCTGACCGAAGACCGGCTTCGTCTCGCCGTGTCGGACGGCGACAGCCACAGGCTGCCCCGCATGGCGCGGGACTGGACCGCCGACGGGGGCGGCGGCCGGGGGCTGCTCCTGGTCGACACGCTCAGCGCGCGTTGGGGGACGGAGCCGAGAAGCCCCGGTGTCGGCAAGACCGTGTGGGCCGAGCTGGTTCGCACCGAGGGGCGGGGCTGATCCGATGGGTGTCACCACCACGATGCGCTTCGGAACTACCAGCTGGCGCCCGACCTTCGGGCCTCCCGACCTTTGGCGCGCGCTGCGTCTCCGGGACGAAGAGGAGTGCGGCGAGGAGTTCGACGGCAGACGACGAACAGGTCGATCCCGAACTTGTCCGCACGTGGATAGCACGGCACCTGCTGGACAGGGCCACCAGCGCTTCCAACGCCTTTACGCGACTACATCACCGCAGAACCGGGCGAGTGGCAATAGCCCGTGCACCATCCGGCCCAGGCCCCAGGCCCTCAGGCTCCCGGTGGGCGATCCCACCGGGGAACCCGCCCCGCAGGTACCGAACTTGTCGGCGCGGAATGACCCCGCGAAAGTGGCGCGTCGTCGGATCGTTGGAGGTGAACCGCTATGGCGGACAACCTGTACCAGATGGATGTGACCGGCCCCTTCGTCGCCCTCTGCGGCGGGAACGGAAACGGCACCGGCTCGGAGGAGGACTGCTTGGAGGTCGCCATGCTGGCGGACGGCAGTGGCTATGCCATCCGCGACGTGAAGCCGGAGGGCAACGGCCGGGAGCTGCGCGCACCAAGGGCGAGCTGATCGCCTTCGCCGACCAGATCATGGGCATCATCAACGCCTGATCCGGGTCGACCGCACGGGCGCAGGGCCCCTCCCGCTATGAGGGGCCCTGCGTGTCCAGCGTCCCCAACTCTCCTCCAGGGGCAACACATGATCCTGACCGCGTTCATCGACGGTGCGGAGTTCCTGACGGACTGGCCGACCGAGCCGGTCCTCCAGCACCACTCCCGCACACCTTCGACTACCTGTTGACGCGCGAGGCGGACGCGCTGATCGACCACAACTGTCTGCCGTCCCGTTCTGTCGGCGTCGTGAAGGACGGTGCCGTGGTCGACCCGAGGGCATACGTTCCGAAGGACTGCACCTACCCGCTGCTGGGAGCATCCGCCGCTACTTCGAAAGCGGCCACACCGTGAGCTTCCGTTCGCTCCACACGTGGAAGCCCCCGTGGCCGAGGTCTGCTCCACGATCACCGGGGAGACCGGCTACGCGTGCACCGCGAACAGCTACTACACCCACCAGCGGAGTGCGGGCTCCGCTACCACTGGGACGCCTATGTGACCCTGGTGGTGCAGGTGCACGGCAGCAAGGTGTGGGCCGTCCACCCACCCGTGGTGGAGCACCCCACCGCGACCATATGACTGCCGCTCCACCGGCTTCACCCCGGAACAGCACCAGTACTCGCCAATACGCCGCGACGGAATTCCGCCTCGGCCCCGGTGACGTGTTCTGGCTCCCGCGAGGCTGGTGCACGCGCCGCACACCACGGATGAGCCCTCGCTCCACATCACCCTGGGCGTGATCGAACGCAGCTTCGGCTGGGTTGCCGACCAGCTCGCGCGCGAAGTCCTCCGCCAGGCGATGGCCGACCCCGGGATGCGCGCCCAGGTCCCACCGGCCGAACTGCTCGGAGCCGGAGGGGAGAAGGTCGCGGACTTCCATGCGGAGATATCTCATCGGCGCGCTGATGCAGTTGGACATGTCCGCTGCATCCGGCCTGGTACGGACAGCCGCCCGGACTGTCACCTGATGGTGGGCGCGTCCGGCTCGGCGTCCGCCTCCCTGCCACACCCGACTGGAAAGCTCCACCCATGCCCTCGCAGGAACCGGTCAACTGGCACGAATTCCTCAAGGGCGAACCCAAGGAGGGCATCCACTGGCACGGCTTCCACTGGAAAGGGCCGGCCTCCAGGATCTACTCCATGAAGTTCCAGACCGAGCGGACCGCCGGGACTCCGGAGTTCGAAACCCTGGACACCCCACCCGAGCAGCTGGCCCATCACCTGCTGCGCCGCCGCCTGGTCAAGGGCACATGGACCGAACTCGCCCACGCGGTCCGGTGGATGCGGCAGATGTGGGACGAGAACGAGCCCACAACACGCACCGGGCCCGGACAACACCGAGCAGTACTGCCACGTCACAGCCTCGCGCGGGAAAGACGTGGTGTGGCACTGGGACTACCCGAACCGGGGCGGTTCGATCTCGGTCCGGGTGTACCTCATCTGCTGCCCGAACGAGTGGGCCGGCCCGGACGGCCGCCCGCTCCCCTGCCCAGCCCCACCGGGCCGGTAGCTCAACAACAGGCCATCCGCGGCAGCCGTCACCCGTTCTCTGGGGGCATTGGCAACGGCCGCTCAGGTTGGCGTCAGGAGTCGAGGGGTTGGGGCAGGGCGGACAGGATGGTGTCGGCCTCCAGCGGGTTGCCGTAGTCGCGGGAGGAGACGATGAGGCCGTCCGCCACGCGGATGACGTTGATGTAGCCGAGGGAGAAGGGCTGCTGGGTCGCGGCGATCCGGCCGTGGACGCGGAACTCGGCGATGACGACCTCCGGGTCGGCGGTGTCGTGCAGGGTGACGCCGTCGACGGAGTCGAAGCTCCAGAGGCCCTCCACTGCCTTCATCCGGGCGCGCATGGTCGCGTTGCCCTCGGTGCGGGCGGGGAAGCCGGACGACCGGATGAACGGCATCTCCACGACCACGTCGGGGGCGTAGAGGTCGGCGAGGTCGCTTCGGCTGCCCTCGACCGTGGTGCGCAGCAGCAGTTCGACGGTCTCACGCGGGGTGCGGGTGGTGGCGGTGGCAGCAGTGGTGGCGGTGGACATGGGAATCCTTCGTGTCGGTGGTTCGACGGCAGCGCTGACGGGCGCCGACAGGAGGCCTGCGGGCGCGGCGCTGATGAAGGGTGCGTGCCGATATAATCGGAACGATCGCCCCGCTTCGAATATACGGAACGCTCGCCCCGGTTGTCCATGGCGAGCGGGCCGCCGCATTCCTAGGAGTTCCATGACCGCCATGAGCGAGCAGCCCCCGGCCGAGCAGCCCCCGGCGCGGAGCGCGGGCGGCGGGCGGCCGCTGCGCGCCGACGCGCGGCGCAACCGGGCCCGGGTACTGGCGGCTGCCAACGAGGTCTTCGCGGCCGAGGGCCTGGCGGTGCCGCTGGACGAGATCGCGCGGCGTGCGGGAGTGGGCGCGGGGACGGTCTACCGCCATTTCCCCACCAAGGAAGCGCTGTTCGAGGCCGTGGTCGCCGACCGCCTCGAAGCGCTGACGACGGTCGGCCGGGAGGCACTGGCGGGTATCACCGGGGGCGCGGACCCGGGCGAGGCGTTCTTCGGCTATCTGGCCGTGGTGGTCGCCGACGCGGGCTCGAAGATGGATCTGGCCGACGCGCTTGTCGGCGCCGGGGTCGACCTGCGCCAGGACACCCTGGCAGCGGCGGCCGAACTGCGCGGGGTGCTGGGCGAGTTGCTGACCCAGGCGCAGGCTGCGGCGGCGGTCAGGGCCGATGTCGACGTCGCCGACGTCCATGCCGTGGTGGGCGCGGCGGTGGCAGCGGAGCGCACCCGCCCGGCGGATGCCCAGCCGGGCAGGCTCGCCCGGATCATCGGCGACGGACTGCGCACCGCCCAGGCCGCCGCCGGCCGGGCCGCCGCCCGGACCAGCGGCAACGGCGGGGAATCAGCCGGGAATTGAACGAACAGGGACCGGCAGTCCATGGACGCCGGTTCCTTGGCGCGCAAGGCATATGACGACGCAACAGAGCCTTTGCCCAGCAGCTTGGTTGGCCAACTACTCGGCCACAGAGGTCAGTTGAAGGTAGTCGGCAATCGGGCCGTCGTCGGAGGTGGCGGTGATCGCACCGATGTAGCCGTCCGGGCGGACCAGGATGCGGCCCGCCTTCAGGCCGAAGCGGGCGGCCGCGCGCTGCTCCCGGTCCGCGACCACGGCGTCGTAGCCGGCGACCGGCGCGTCGGTGTCCGCGATCAGCACCTGCCGGATTCCGCCGGGGGCCTTGGCCGGCTCCCGGCCGGTGCCGATGGTGACCAGCACATGCCCGGCTTCGGCGGCCAGGACGGTGCGCAGCTCCGTGCCGGCCAGGTCGGGCAGATGGTCCCCGCTCCGCAGCTCGGCGTGTCCGGACGAGGCGATCACCGCCGGGCTGCCGCGGTAGGACAGGGTGGTCTCCTCGGTCTGCTCGGCCAGTGCGAGGCGACCCGGGGCGATGCCGGAGGCCACGTGCAGCGCGGCGTTGCGCAGGTGCTGGGCGACCGGGTTGGCCAGGGTGCTCAGCCGGGTGAGCGTGCTGCTGAACTCGATGACCCGGGCGGCGACCGGGTGCCGTTCGGCGTGGTAGCTGTCGAGCAGCACCTCGGAGGCCTGGCCCTGGCAGGCCGCGGCGAGCTTCCAGCCCAGGTTGAAGGCGTCCTGGAGGCCGGTGTTCATGCCCTGTCCCCCGGCCGGGCTGTGGATGTGCGCCGCGTCGCCCGCGAGGAACACCCGCCCGAACCGGTACTGCGGCACCTGGGCGTGGTGAATCTCGAAACGGGTCAGCCAGAGCGAGTCGACGATCCGGAGCCGTCCGGGGGCGCGCTCGTCGACGATCCGCTGAAGCCACTCCTGGCTCGGCTCCTCGGTGGACGCGGTGGGGATCTGCGCGATCAGCCGCATCCGGTTGCCCTTCATCGGGAAGACCATCAGCGGACCGTCGTGCGGCGAGAAGAAGTTGCACATCGCGCGGGTCGAAGTCGTGTTCCGCGTGTACATCCCCCATCAGGAAGTGCTCGCCCTGGAAGGATCCGGCCAGCGCGGTGCCGACCAGACGGCGTACCGCGCTGCGCGCGCCGTCCGCACCGACCAGCCAGGAGGCGGTGATGGTCTCCTCGGTGCCGTCCGCGCGGCGTACGGTCGCCCGTACTTCCGCGCCGTCCTGCTCCAACCCGACCAGGGTGGAACCGCGTTCGACCTCGACGCCGTGCGCGGACAGGTTCGCGGCGAGGATGCGCTCGGTCTCGGTCTGGGCGGTGACCAGCGAGAACGGGAAGGCGCTGTGGACAACGTCCAGTTCGACCCGGGCCAGTATCCGCCCGGAGGCGTGCATCTCCACGCTGGTGGCCTTGATGCCGGAGTCCATGAGCTCGTCCAGGACGCCGACCCGTTCGAGCATCTCCAGGCTCCGGGCGTGGACGACGATCGCCCGCGACTCGGTGGTGGGCACCGCCAGCGCGTCGACGACGCGGACCGGAACGCCCCGGCGGGCCAGCTCGCCCGCGAGCGCGACACCGACCGGGCCCGCGCCGACAACCAGTACCGCAGAGCTCATGTGTGGTTCCCCCGGGGGTGGCAGCGATCACGACGGGAATGCCCTGGCAGGCGGTTGCGCGCAGACCGGGCAGACCCGGCAGACAGTAGTGGGAATCGCCCCGCTCTGCCACAGTTCCGGTGCCCACCCCGCGCCGTGGCGCACCCCGGCCTCAGTGTTCGTCGCTGAACACCCGCCAGCCGTGCCTGGAGGCGTACTTGCGCAGCCGGCGGTCCGGGCAGACCGGCCTCGGGTGGCCGACCACCCGGAGCATCGGGAGGTCGTTGACCGAGTCGGAGTAGGCGCTGCTGGCGCTGAGGTCGAAGCCCTCGGCCGCCGCCAGCCGTAGCACCGCCTCGGCCTTCTGCCTGCCGTGCAGCAGCGGACCGTCCTGCTCACCGGTGTAGAAGCCGTCGACCACGACCACCTTGGAGCCCATCGCGCCGGTCAGCCGCAGCTGCCGGGCAAGGGTCTCGGCCAGCGGCTGCACCGAGGCGGTCACCAGCCACACCTGCTGGCCGGACGCCTGGTGCTCGCGCGCGGCGGCGAGCACCGCCGGACGCACCCTGGGCATGATCCGCTCCCGGACGATCAGCTCCACCTCGGCGTGCAGCACGCTGTGGTGCAGGCCCCGGGCGACAGCACCCGAACCGTCGGTCGCAGCGACGATGTTTCGTTTCTGCTCGCCCCGCCCCAGGGCATGCCCGAGATGGCGTCGGCCGAGCCGGACGATATCCATGGTCGACACCAGCCCGCGCGCGTGCAGGCCGAGTCCGAGCTGGTAGAGCGAGGAGCCCCGGATGAGGGTGTTGTCCAGGTCGAAGAAGCGGCGCCGCTCGTGGACAGCAGGTGGGCATCGCCGACGCCAGGCAAATGAAGGCCGTGCGACATGGGTCCTCTTTCGATAGCCGGATGCCAGATGTCGGATGTCGGATGTCGAATTTCAGATGTCAATAAATCTCAGCAGCCTATGACCAGCGGGAATCCCGGGCATTCGGTGATCGCCCGCTTGGCCCAGGGCGGCTCCCGAAGGGGGCAGGTCGTTAGCGACAACGGGTGAACTCCGGCCGCGCGGACGGTTTCAGCCCGGCAGCCCGGTCACCCGCATGGTGATGTTCAGCCGCCCCCGGACCAGGCCGGTGGCGGGGTCGCCGGTGCCCGGGTGGACCCTGGGGACCCCGTGGTACGCGAAGCGCGAGGGCCCGCCGAAGACGAACAGATCCCGGAGGCCAGCTCGACGTCGGTGTAGGGCTTGTTGCGGTCCACCGTGTTGCCGAAGCGGAAGACGCAGGTGTCGCCGATGCTGAGCGAGACCACCGGGGCGCTGCACCGCTCGTCCTTGTCCTGGTGCATGCCGAGGGTCGCCTGCTGGTCGTAGAAGTTGATCAGCGCGGTGTCGGGGGCGTAGTCATCACCCGCGTCCGGGTCCTGGTAGGCGTCCACCAGGGCGCGGCGGCCGAGCTCCGCCAGCCACTCGGGGAACTCGGCGACCCGGTGTCCGTTGACGTCCCCGGCGGTACGCGTGTAGCGGTACGGCTGCCAGTGCCAGCCGAGGCAGACCGTCTGCACCGACATCACCCCGCCCCTGGGCAGCCGGGCGGGCCGGATCGGCACCGGGCCGGTCGCCCAGGCCCGGCACGCCGCGACCAGCTCCCGCTGCTGCTGCTCGGAGAGCCACTCCGGCACATGGACCGCGCCGGGGGCGAGCTGCGCCCGGGGGCGCGGCAGGAGTGCTGCCATCCCGGCTCTCCCTCCGCTCGGCCGTGCCCTGACCGGCCGTCCGCCGACTCCCTCAAGCATCGCAGCCACCCGGGCGTCCCGGCCGCCGGGGCCGGTGTCCGGACGGCCGGCGGCGGCGACTACGACGGCAGCGGTCACGGTCACGGTCACGGTCAGGACGGTGAGATCGGCGGCAGCCGCCAGTGACCGGGCGAGGACGACACCGACGTCGAGGACGAGGCTGAGGCCGATGACGAGGACGACGCCGAAGAGGCCGAGGCCGACAGCGAGGCCGAGGAGGAAGAGGAGGACGAGGAAGAGGGGGACGTCGACGCGGAGGGCGGTGCCGACGAGGACGGCGGGGTGGTCGACGCCCCGCGCCCGTGCGTGCGCGACGGCGAGGCGGAAGCGGAAGCGGAAGTGGAGGGCGACTTGGAGGGCGACTTGGAGGACGACTTGGACGGCGAGGGCGAGGGCGAATGCGGGTGCCCGGAGGAGGGCGGCGGGGAGGTCAGCGCGCCGGAGGGGCTCCGGGAGCCGCTCGGTGTGCTGCTCCAGGAGGTGCTCGGCAGCTGCCCGGCGTCCGCGTGCCTGCCGGGGGCGGTACGCGGTGGTCGTCGGAGCCATGGCCACCTTCGGCCGCTCGAACCAGACCTGCCGCCCAGAGTCGTACAGGACCACCACATTCACCTGCGTCACCGACTGGTTGACGACCACCACGTTCTGCTGCTGGAACGACGCCCACGGCGTGCCGCTGAAGCTCTGCCCGGCGTTCGTGGCGGCCGGCGGACGCAGCGGGTTGCCGCAGGCGCAGCGGACCCTGGGCAGCCCCCGGGCGTCGATCAGCACCGCTGTCCCGGCCTGGAGCACCGCCGGGAACGGCGTCGCGCTGCCGCCGCCGAAGCCGTAGTTGGTGACGCTGGTGTCCATCCGCAGCACCACCGGGGTGAGCGTGCGCAGATACCCGGGCAGCGCACCCGTCGCGATGCCCTCCGCGCCCGCCCACGCGGCCGCCTCGTTGGGGTGCTGCGTCAGATAGTCGGAGAGCTGGGCCACATCGCAGCTGGAGAGCTGCTCGGTTCCGCCGTACAGGCCGACGGCCGACCCTGCACGCTGCGGGTCCCGACCGGCCCCGACGCCGCAGCCGTCGCGGAAGCCGCGACCGCCCCGCGCCGGACCCGCCGCCTCCGCCGCCTCCGCTGCCTCCGCCGCCCGCACCAGCAGGCACCGGGCCGACCCACCGCCGGAAGGGCCGGTCCCGCCCTCGGAAGGGTCGGCCCCGCCCTCGGTACCGGGTACCGCCCCGGCACGGAGGTCTGGGCTCCGCCGGGCGCCTGCGGTTCGGCCATCCGGGCGACGGAGGGCGTGAACGGCTCGGGCCCCTGCGCGTTCGCGGGCTGGAGGGCGATCGGGGTGGCGCCGTCGCCGGTGGGCCGCTGGGACTGGGACTGGCTCCCGGAGCGGCTCGCGGACTGGGTCGAGGAGCGGTCCGTGAGCGCCACGCCCAGAGCTGTCCCCAGGCCGGCCGTGGCCAGCACAGCCACCCCGGCGATCGAGGCGACCACCGTCGGACGCCGCCGCCTGCGGGAGCGCGCCCCGCCGGAGGACACCGGGGAGGAGCCGCCGGACTCCGGGGGCGACCCGTTCGGCCGCATGGAGTCACCGGAAACCGGGCCGCTGGAGGGCGGACCGCTGGAGACCGGATCGTCTCCGGGTATTGGATCATGGGGCTGCTGGGGGCTCACAGGCTTCGCCTTCCGGAGCTGGACGGCACAGATGCCGCTGCGCAGATGACGCTGCGCGGACCGGCCGCCCTCCGGCACCCGGTCCCGCTCCCGATTGTGTTCTCCCGCCCGCCCGCCCGCAACCGCAGCAACACCGTGACCGCGCGCCCAGGAGCAGCCGCGCCCATACGTGGGAAGATGAAGTGCGGAACTACGAGCTCCGGGCGGTTTCCTGACCATGCGCCCCAATGACAGGCGTCCCGAAGGCAACGGCATGCGGCACCACGGCATGCCCGGCGAGGACATGCCCGCTGACGGCATGCCCGGCGCCGAACCGAGCCCGGACGCGCACAGCGACGCGGACGCGCACGCGGAGGCGCACACCGACGCGCACAGCAACGCGAACGGGCACAGCAACGCGAACGGGCACAGCACCGCGAACGGGCAGGCCGCCCCGGACGCGGGCGGCAGCGCCGGTGCCCGGGCCGGCCAGCCCGCGCCGTCCGCCGGGGGCGCCGCCTCGCGCGACGACGGCCTGATGGCCTTCCCCATCGCCACCGCCCTGATCGCCGCGAACGGACGCATCCTGCACTGGAGCAACGACGCGCAGGCCCTGCTGGGCTACGCCCCGGAGGAGGCCCTCGGCGCCTACGCCGCCGACCTGCTCACCACCGGCGAGCACCGCCCCGAGGTGCTGGAGCTGTTCGGCAGCATCCTGGCGGGCAGACCGTGGTCCGGGGTCTTCCCGGTTCAGCACCGGGACGGGCATCTGGTCGATCTGGAGTTCCGTACCCATCCGATCGAGGGGCCGGAGGGGCAGCCGCTGGTGCTCGCGGTGGCCTCGGACGTCCGGGAGCTGCACCGGGTGGAGGCGGACCTCGCGGTCCTGGACAGCTTCTTCACCCAGTCGCCGGTCGGGATGGCCGTCTACGACACCGAGCTGCGCTTTGTCCGGCTGAACGAGGCCCTGGCCCGGATCAACGGCGTTCCGGCGGAGCAGCATCTGGGCCGGCGGACGTCCGAGGTGCTGCCCGGGGCGGCGGGGGCGGAGATCGAGGCGGTGGTGCGGCATGTGCTGAAGACCGGCGATCCGGTGATCGACGCCCGGTCGTACGGCCACAGCGCCGGACGGCCGGAGCGGGAGCGGGCCTGGTCGGCCTCCTACTTCCGGCTGGAGGAGCCCAACGGGCGGGTCCTGGGCGTGAGTTCCACGATCGTCGAGGTCACCGCCCGGTTCCAGGCCGAGTCCCGGGCGAACCGCTCGCGGGAGCGGCTGGAGCTGCTGGTGGACGCCAGTTCGCGGATCGGCACCACGCTGGACCCGGAGCAGACCGCCCGGGAGCTGGCGGACGCCATGGTGCCCCGGATCGCGGACCTGGCCAGCGTGCTGGTGCGGGAGCGGCTGTTCACCGAGGGTGACCAGACGGAGGCCGACGCCGAGGGCGTGGAGCTGCTGCGGCGACTGGCGCTGACCGGTTCCGACTCGGACTACCCGGCGCTGGCCCTGCCGACCGGTGAGGCCTACCGGATCGCGCCGGACTCCCCGTACGCCGGGCGCTGAGCACCGGCCGGACGGTGGTGGTGCCCGCCCGGGACCTGCCGCCGCTGGTCGCGCCGACGGCGATCGCGCAGGTGCGGGAGTACCTCGGCGGGATCGGGCATGTGGTGCGGGTGACGCCGCTGGTGGCCCGGGATTCGGTGCTGGGGCTGGTGGTGTACTCCCGGCGCTCCGACCGGGACGCCTTCGACTGGGAGGACATCACCCTCGGCGACCAGCTGGCGGCGCGGGCGGCGGCCGCGATCGAGAACGCCCAGCTGTACCTGCGGGAGCACAAGACGCTGGTGGCGCGGCAGCAGGCGCTGGGCGAGGCGCAGGCCGCGCAGGAGCGGCTGGCGCTGCTCAACGAGGCGTCCACGCGCATCGGCAGCACGCTGGACCTGACGCAGACCGGGCTGGAGCTGGCCCAGGTGGCCACCCCGGGGCTGGCCGACACGGTGGTGGTGGAGGTCCTGGAGTCGCTGATACGCGGCGAGGAGCCGCCGGAGGCCGGTGAGGCGTCCGTACTGCGGCGGCTCGCCTTCCACACCACCGACGCCTCGGCCATGGAGCCGCTCGATCCGGTCGGCCAGGTCCACCGCATCCCGTCGAGCACCCCTTACGCCTGGTCGCTGACCAATCGCCGCCGGTGCTGATCAGCCGGCTGGACCAGCGGCGATGCGCTGGTTCGCCGACGACGAGCGCCGGCAGGCGTCGGTGATCAAGGAGAAAGTGCACTCGCTGATGGTGGTCCCGCTGATCGCCCGGGACGCGGTGGTGGGCGTGGCCTCCTTCTACCGGAACGTGACCGAACGTCCCTACGACGAGGCGGATCTGGCGCTGGCCAACGAGCTGGCCGCGCGGGCCGCCGTCTGCATCGACAACGCCCTGCTCTACAACCGGGAGCGGGACGCCTCCCGGGCCCGGCTCCAGGCACTGGACGAGGCGCACGCCGCGCAGGAGCGACTGGCGCTGCTCAACGACGCCACCAAACGGATCGGCACCACGCTGGACCTCCAGCGCACCGCCCAGGAGCTGATCGAGGTGGTGATCCCGCGCTTCGCCGACTTCGCCACGGTGGACCTGCTGGACGCGCTGATGGAGGGCGGCGAGCAGGACCGCGACCTGCCGCCGATGCCGGACAGCGGCGCGGTGCTGCTGCGCGCCGTCGCCGTCGGCGAGCTGAACGAGAGCGGTCTGGCCGAGGCCGTCGACCAGCTCGGGCAGACCACCTGGTCGGCCAAGGTGTACGCGGAGAGCCTGCGCAGCGGCCGGTCGATATTCATCCCCGAGGTGGACGAGGAGCAGCTCCGCCGGATAGTCGCCGATCCGTCGCGGGTCGAGCCGGGGATGGCCGCGGGCATCCACTCGTATCTGATGGTTCCGCTGGTGGCGCGCGGGACGGTGCTGGGCGGGGCGGAGTTCATCCGGCTGGGTGCCACGCCGGAGCCCTTCGGCCCCGACGACCGGGCGCTGGCCGAGGAGTTGGGCACGCGGGCGGCCGTGGCGATGGACAACGCCCGGCTGTACCGGCGCGAGCGGGACACCGCACTCACCCTTCAGCGGAGCCTGCTGCCGCAGGAGGTGCACCGCACCCCGGGTCTGGAGATCGCCTACCGCTATCTGCCGAGCAGCGTGGTCAGCGAGGTCGGCGGGGACTGGTTCGACGTGGTCCCGCTGACCAGTGGGCGGGTGGCGCTGGTGGTCGGCGACGTGATGGGCCACGGCATCCGTGCCGCCGCCACCATGGGCCAGCTGCGGACCGCGGCCCGCACCCTGATCACCATGGATCTCACTCCGGACCAGTTGCTGCGGCGGCTGGACGAGACCGCGTCCGCGATCGGCGACGGGCAGTTCGCGACCTGCATCTGTGCGGTGTTCGACCCGGCGGACCGCACGTGCACGGTCGCCCGCGCCGGTCATCCGCCACCGGTGGTGACCGAACCCGGCGGTACCACCCGGCTGTTGGAGATTCCGGCGGGGGCGCCGCTGGGCGTGGGCGGAGTGCCCTTCGAGTCCGCGGAGTTCACCCTGCCGGAGGAGGGTGTGCTGGTGCTCTACACCGACGGCCTGGTCGAGCGGCGCGGCCAGGACCTGGATGAGGGACTGGAGTTGCTGTCGCGCGCGGTGGCCCGGCTCGCTGGAGCAGGACTGCGACATGGTGCTGGCCGAGATGTCGGCCCAGGACAGCGACGACGACATCGCGATGATCATGGCCGGGGTGCTCCCGGTGGATCCGGACTGGATGGCCACGCTGCCCCTCTCCGGGGAGCTGTCGGTGGTCGGCGACGCCCGCCGTTTCGCCCGCACCACCCTGGAGTCCTGGGGCCTGGCGCAGCTCTCGGACTTCACCGAACTGCTGGTCAGCGAGCTGGTCAGCAATGCGCTGCGGCACGCCGGGCGGCCCACGCAGCTGCGGCTGTTCCGGGACCGGGTGGCTCACGGTGGAGTCGCGGACGTGGACAGCCACGCGCCGACATTGCACCGGGCCTCCAGCGACGACGAGGGCGGTCGCGGTATGCACCTGATCAACGAACTGGCCCACCGCTGGGGCAGCCGCACCACCCGCCACGGCAAGGTGGTCTGGCTGGAGCTCGAACTCCCCCTCGGCTTCGCCCGCCGGAGCAGCCCCGCCAACTGACCGACGGGACAGGGGACTTCCCGGCTCAGACCACCGGGCCCCAGGAGAAGCCGTGGTGGTGCAGGGCGAAGGCCACGGCCAGGACCACCAGGTCGGCCGCGCCGAGGGCCATGCCGAGCAGGGCCCGGCCCCGGCGGCCGGTGCCCCGGGCGAGCGAGACGCCGCCGAGGGCCAGCGCCAGCGGGCCGAAGACGAGGTTGAAGAAGGTCAGCCCGAGCAGGCCGAGGACGAACGACGCCACTGCGGTGTCGTCGCCGGCCCCCTCCCGGCTGCGGGCGGGAGCGGATGCCGCTGCGGCCATGGCTCAGCCCTCCCGCGCGGCGCGGCGGCGGCTGCGGGCCGACCACTCACGGACGGCGAAGGCGAGCAGCCAGGCACCGGTCAGGGTGCAGGCCAGGCCCAGCGAGTCGGGGCTGACAAAGGACGCGGCGCCCCAGAGCGTGGCGCTCAGGGCAAGCAGTGCGAGCAGGAGCACGGTTCTTCCCTTCAGTGCACAGTCGTTCACCGAACAATCCGAGCCTACCCCTGCTCCCGGCTCGCCAAGACCAGAGAACAGTTGTTTACTGCATGATGTGAGCCACACTTCCCCACCGCCCGGAGCGAGCCAGAGCTCCACAGCAGGCCAGGCCGCCGGAGCACGTCAGACGCAGAAGCAGCAGACCCGGCAGTCCCTGCTGGACGCCGGGCTGCGGCTGCTCGACCACCAGAGCCTGAGCAGCCTGGGCCTGCGCGAGGTCACCCGCGAGGCGGGGCTGACCCCCAGCGGCTTCTACCGGCACTTCCGGGACCTGCCGGAGTTCGGCATGGCCCTGGTCGAGGAGTCGTTCGGCAGCCTGCGCGTCCTGATCCGGGCGATCCGCGCCGAGCAGGCCGATCCGGAGGAGGTGATCGACCGCAGCATCGATGTGATCGCAGAGTACGTCCACGAGCACCGCGCCCGGCTGACCTTCCTGGTCCGCGAACGGCACGGCGGGGTCCGCCCGGTACGGGACGCCATCGCCGTCCGCATCCGCCAGTTCGCCGACGACCTCGCCGACGACCTCGCGGCGCAGCCGCTCTCGGCCGGCTGGGCCAGCGAGGACGTCCGGATGCTGGCCGGCCTCTACGCCGACCACACCGTGAGCACGGTCGCCGCCCTGCTCGACGCCGACGGCGACCCGGCCGCCGAGGACCGCATCACCGGCACCGCCCGCCGACAGCTCCGCCTGATCAGCGTCGCCCGCCGCCACTGGCTGCGCAGCCAGGGGTAGCCGCTAGTGTTTGAGGCCGACGACCGGCGGCTGGTCGCTGGTTCCGTCCTCGGAGACGACGGTGAACCGGTCGGCGCCGGAGACCGATCACCAGCCTGGCATCGCCGTCGCGCGCGACGATCCTCTGCCACACCGATCCGCCGGTACGGTCGCGCGGTGCCCTCGCCATAGCTGTTCTCCCCCGAGAACCGTCGGCCACCCGGTCAGGGCAGCCCTGGATGATCATGGCAGAGCCCGTCAAACTCCGTAAGTGGAAGCGGAACCAACGCCGCGTCAGGTAGCGTCCGTTCGACCTGGCCGATGGCCTCTTGATCGTGTACCGTCGCCGCCGCGCCTCAGCATCCGGCCCCGCCCGCACCCCGCCGGCACGCACCCGACGCACCCGACGCACCCGGCGGACTCGCAGCTGCCCAAGAGCCGGTCAGGCGGGCACGGTTGCTTCGGTCCCGTCGGTTGCGCCTGCCTCGCGGCCGCAGTGGTGCTGGGCGTCGTCGCTCTCCTCGTCCCTGGTAGCACGGACATGCTCGGCGAGGCGTCCAAGGCCGGAAGCGCCTACTTTCAGGCCCTGAGAGCGGGCGACGGCACGACGGCCTGCGCCGACATGACACGGAACGCCCAGACGCAGTTCGCCCTGGAGTACCGCCACAACAGACCTGCCCCCGGGCAGTTGCGGCCATGCTGAAGCCGCTCTCCGCAAAGGACCGTGCGGAACTGCGCGCGACCACAGTGTCCATATCGAAGATCCAGAGCTCAGGGGCGTGCTCCACCTGCTCCGACATTCCCTCGCAGTTGAAGCAGATGGTGCTGAGCGAGGAAGGCAATGCCTGGCTTGTCGCCCAGCTCATCTGATGCCCGGATTTCCCTTGTGAAATCGAGGACGCCGAACCGAGAACAGTAAGGCCGCAGGCAGATTTCCATAATCCGCCGGTCCGCTCACTCGTGGACTGCGTCAAGGTGTCGCCCGAGGTAGACCCGGGCGTCCACCGCAGCCGAGGGGTCACGCGCCGCATTTGCCGCCACCACACCGGCCTGCAACCGAAGGCATTCCGCACACCCGGACACCGGCTGCGGGGGCTTCGGCGGAAAGTGCTGGAACCCCCAACTGTCCATCACAGCAGCCCCGTCCGACTCGCCGCATTCAGCTCCCCGACCTGCACGCTGAGCGCCTGCTCCGGGCTGACCTGCTCCAACTGCTCCGGCGCGGCATCCCACTCCACCCCGCCCCCGAGCGGCCGCAGTTGCACCATGCCGAAGTGATGATCCATCACCCTCCCAACCGCTTCCGCTCGTTGTCCCACGCGATGCCCTCGCACCAGCTCGCTGTCGTGCACTGCTTCCTCCGGCTCCGTGCAGATGTATTTCCATCCGTGCTACAAGAATCGACTGCTGCGGGTACGCTCAACAGCGGGTAAATGTCCCAGATGCCGTCCGGGGAGATGGAGTTGACCATGGGAGCGAAGCAAAAGGAACTGACGCCCGATCGTTCCGTCCGACACTTGTTCGGATATCAGATGCGGAAGCGCCGGAACGCGGCCGGCATGAGCCTGGAAAGACTCTCCGAGATCCTTCTCTACAGCGTCTCCCACCTGCAACGCGTCGAGACAGCGGACACAATGATCCCAGCGACCTGCCACCCAAGCTGGACGCGGTGTTCGGCACGGACGACACCTTCGCAACCCTCTACCTGGTCGCCCGCAAGGAAGCCCACCCCGACAAGTACGCCGCCTGATGGAGCTTGAGGCGCGGGCAGCGACCATCGACGAATACGGCGGACAACTGGTCCCTGGGCTGCTCCAGACCGAGGCCTACGCCCGCGACCTGTTCCGGACCAGCAAACCAATGGCGCCGCCGGGCCTGATCGACGAGCTGTGGGCAGCTCGGCGGAATCGGCAGGCGCTGCTCACAGCCGACCCGGCGCCCTATCTCTCGGTGATCCTGGACGAAGCGGCGGTTCGCCGCCCGATCGGCGAACCGGCGGTCATGCGTGAGCAGTTACTCGCACTGCTCCCGCTCATGGAGACGTCGACCAGCATGATCCAGGTACTCCCGTTGACCCATGGGGCCATGCCCTGCTCGGGGCGCGCTGAAACTCCTGACCCTCGACACCGGCGAGTCCGTCGCCTATGAGGAGAGCATCAGCACCGGCTCACTCCTGGAAGAAACCGAAACCGTCCGTCAACACCGGCGGGCATACGATGTGCTCAGGGCAAACGCGCTGTCTCCACGCGAGTCAGCGGCGCTGATCCGGGACGCATCGGAGGAACTGGCAACATGAGCAACACCAGCAGCATGGTGATCTGGGTCAAGAGCAGCTACAGCAACGGTGACGGCGGCAACTGCATCGAGTGGTCGCCAACCCACCTCGTGGGCAACGGAGTTGTACCCGTGCGCGACAGCAAGGACCCAGAAGGCCCCGCGCTGCTGTTCCCCCGAAGCCTTCTCTGCCTTCGTCGATGCAGTCAAGTCCGGCCACTTCTACGCTGTCTGAACGACAGTCAGCTTGAGGGCGTCCCTCGTCCGCGAGGGACGCCTGCTGATATCCCAGGGCTACCGGTGGGCCGGTTCCGGGGAGTCGGTGGGGTGGCGGGTGGCGGCGGTGCCGAACCAGTCGCCGCCCTTGCGGGCGGGGTCGTCGGTGCCCCAGTCGCGGCGGCTGCCGGTGAGCCGCTCCATCCTCGGGATGTGCTTGGAGCAGTGCACATAGGCCTCGTGCACGGAGACCTCGACCCAGACCGTGGCCCGGCGGCCGGGGACCGGGTCCACCGGCAGGGCCGGGTGGTGTTCGCGCATGTCCTGGTCGGCGACCAGCTGCGCCTCGCCGTTGACGTGCAGGCCGATGCGGTCCGGGCCGAAGTCCAGGAACAGCAGGCCGATGTGCGGGTTCTCGGTGATGTTGCCGAGTGAGGCCATCACGCCGTTGCCCCGGTAGTCGGGATAGGCCAGGGTGCGGCGGCCGAGTATCCGCACAAATCCGGCCGGCCCGGCGCGCAGCGAGGAGTCGCAGTGGCCCCCGGCGTCGGCGGTGGCGATCAGCACCATTTCCTGACGGGTGATGAACTCCCGCATGCGGTGGTTGAGATGGTCGAGCACCTGATCCCGGTAGAAGGCGTCGGCGCGCCGCACCGTGCCCAGCTCCTCCTGCAACAACCGCTCGCCCAGCGAACCTGTCACCGGCCGGTCGTCTTCCATGCGCGTCCTGTCGTCTAGGTCCTGACTCCCCCACGGAATCCCGCCCTGACCCAGGCAAGCTACCGACAGCGCGGCGGGTATGCGGCCAAAAGCCGGAAACCCCCACATCCGGCCGACCGCCGGAGGTACAGCGACCGTGGCTGTGAGCTGGGCTGGCTGACGGGTGGGGTCAGGCTGAACGGTGGAGGCGGTCCTCGCCGGCGAGGACCGCCTCGGCCAGGGCGCGGACCGCGCTGCGGGGCGTACCGCGACCGGTGGTGAGCACGAACTCGGTGTCGCCGAGATCCGGCAGGCCGGTCGGCTCCGGCAGCGCCCGCAGCCCGGAGGGGACCAGCCTGCGGCTGTGCACCATCACGCCCAGCCCGGCCAGCGCGGCGGCGGTCATCCCGCTGAGGCTGCCGCTGGTGCAGGCGATCCGCCAGGGGCGTCCGGCGCGCTCCAGCGCCTCCAGCGCGCGGGCCCGGGTGATGCTCGGCGGCGGGAACACCAGCAGCGGCAGCGGCTGGCCCGGATCGGGGTCCAGCCGGTAGTCGGGGGCGGCGATCCAGACCAGCCCGTCCCGGCGCACCAGGTGCCCGCCGGTGCTGCCGTCGGCACGCTTGGCGAGGACCAAGTCCAGCCTGCCGTCGGCGAGTTGCTCGTGCAGGATGCCGCTGAGCCCCACCGTGAGCTCCAGGTCGACATGCGGGTGGCTGCGCCGGAAGGCCCGCAGGATCTGCGGCAGCTCGGTGAGCACGAAGTCCTCGGAGACGCCGAAGCGCACCCGGCCGCGCACCTGGGTCCGCGCGAAGTGGTTCGCGGCCTGCTCGTGGGCGTCCAGGATCGAGCGGGCGAAACCGACCATGGCCTCACCCTCGGCGGTCAGCGCGACCGAGTGGGTGTCGCGGACGAACAGCTGCCGCCCGGCCGTCCGCTCCAGCCGCCGCACATGCTGGCTGACCGTGGACTGCTGCACCCCGAGCCGCCCCGCCGCTCTGGTGAAGCCGCCGGTCTGCGCGACCGCGAGAAAGGATCTGAGCTGCACCGGGTCGAACATACGATCATTCTAAGCGATCATCGTCAACCGTGATGACAGTGAGTCCGGTGAGCGGGATTCACAATCACCGCCCGGGCCCGGAGACTGGGCACACACCCCCTCACCAGCTGCGGAGACACCCGTGCGTCGCCTGCCCGTCGATCCCTACATAGCCTCGCTGCTCGGCACCGTCGGCTTCGCCTGCCTGCTGCCCGCGCGGGGCATCGCCGCCGTCGGCGTGTCCCACGCCACCACCGCCGCCGTGGCGCTGCTGTTCTTCCTCTACGGCGCGCGACTGTCCACCAGGGAGGCGGTGGACGGGCTGAAGCAGTGGCGGCTGCACGGGACCGTGTTCGCGGCGACCTTCCTGCTGTTCCCGCTGCTGGGGCTGGGCGCCCGGATCCTGGTGCCGGAGGTGCTGACCCCGCAGCTGTACCAGGGCGTGCTGTTCCTGTGCCTGCTCCCGTCGACCGTGCAGTCGTCGATCGCCTTCACCACCATCGCCCGGGGCAACACGGCGGCGGCCGTGTGCAGTGCCAGTTTCTCCAGCCTGTTCGGCATCGTGCTGACACCGCTGCTGGCGGCGGCGCTGCTGAGCACCCAGGGCGGGGTGTCGGCGGGCGCGGTGCTGGGCATCGTCGGACAGCTGCTGCTGCCCTTTGTCGCCGGGCAGCTCACCCGGCGCTGGACGGCGGGCTGGATGGCCGGGCACCGGCAGTCGCTGGGACTGGTCGACCGTGGATCGATCCTGCTGGTGGTCTACGGCGCCTTCAGCGAGGGCGTGGTCGGCGGGATCTGGGGGCGGCTGTCGCCGCTCGGACTGCTGGAACTGCTGGCGGTGGACGCGACGCTGCTGGCGCTGGTGCTGGCGGCGACCGTGCTCGGCAGTCGGCGGCTGGGCTTCGACCGGGCCGACCGGATCGTGGTGGTCTTCTGCGGCTCGAAGAAGAGCCTGGCCAGCGGGGTGCCGATGGCGTCCGTGCTGTTCGGCCCGGCGGCCGGGCTGTGGTGCTGCCGCTGATGCTGTTCCACCAGGTGCAGCTGATGGTCTGCGCGGTCCTGGCCCGGCGCTGGGGCGCGCAGGCGGACGCGGCCCCGGCCGCCGTGCCCGCACCGCGCGCGCCCGCCGGGGCCGGGGCCGGGGCCGAGCCGGCAGCCGAGCCGGCCGTCTGACCCGGCTGCCCCCGCCCGGGCTCCGCCGGGCTCAGTACAGCGCGGGCGGGAGCGGGAGCCGGTCGCCCTCGGCCACCCGCAGGTCCGCGCCGTCGGAGCGCCCGGCCAGCCACCCCAGCAGCGCCGACTGCGAGCCCTCGACCAGCGGACCGCCCGCACCCACGGCATACCGCACCCCGGCGTCGGTGGCGTGCAGCCGCATCGCCGGGGCGTCCGCGCGGCGGTCCAGCGCGGCGACGACCCGGGGCAGCAGCTCTTCGGTGAAGCACGGCGGCCACTGTTCGGGGGTGTATCCGGCGGCCAGGTCGACGCAGTGCAGCCGCAGCTCCGCCAGGCGCGAGTCGGCCACCCGCGCGGCGCGGTGGCGCTGCCCGGCGGTCCAGCGCAGCTCGCGGTCCCAGGCGGCGGGCGGCATCCGCGCGTACTCCTCGGCGAAGCGGTCGGCGCTCGCACGGACGTCGGCCAGCAGCTCGGCGGCGCCGCGCCCGGCGCCGTCCTCGATCTCCTGCGCCCGGGCCTCCGGACTGGGGTACTCGTGGGCCTCCACTCCGCTCCGGGCCCAGCTCAGCAGCCGTCGGCCGCCGTCGGCGTTGCGGGCCACATGTGTCAGCACATGGCCCCGGCTCCAGCCGGGGAGCCGCGAATCCGCGCGCATCGCGGCATCGTCCAGCTCTTCGGCCACGCCCAGCAGGCAGCGGGTCGCCTCGTCGATCCGCACCAGCAGCGCGGCCGGATCGAATACCTGAAGGTCCGCCATTTTCACTCGTCCTCCTGACAGTTCCAGCAGGACGACAGCCTTCCAGAGGCCGGCTAACGCACGGAACCCTCGTCCCGGGGGCCTCGTCGGTGTAGGCCTGTTCAGCGGCGGCGGACGGTCCCTGGTCGGGCTCGGCCGGTGTCTGCGGCTTCGCGGACGCGGTGGAGACGACCCGGCGGCTGACCACCGAGGTGGCGGCGGCGGCGCTGAGGGCGAAGGCGGCCAGCACATAGGCGCTGCGGTCGAGCCGGTGCCGGGTCAGGTGGTCCAGCGAGTAGCGGCCCGCACCGGCCAGGCCGATCCGGCCGCGCACAGGCCGAGGAACGCGGGGTACTCGTAGCCGCCGCCCTGGGCGAAGAAGCCGTTGGGGGTGTGCACGGCGATCGCCCCGGCCATGGTGCCCGCCGCCGCTGCCCCGGCGACCGGGGTGGCCAGGCCCAGCGCCAGCAGCGCCCCGCCGCCGGCCTCGCCCAGCCCGGCGGCGAGCGCGTTCGGCAGACCGGGCCGGAAGCCCATCATCTCCATCGCCCTGGAGGTCCCGTCGATCCCGCCGCCGCCGAACCAGCCGAAGAGCTTCTGGGAGCCGTGCGCCATCAGTACGCCGCCGGTGCCCAGACGCAGGACGAGCAGACCTAGATCCTTGCGGTTCACGCAGGGCAGCAGACAGGACATGGCGGGGCCTTCCTCCGGAGGGGGTCTGCGCCCAGTCTCCGGCGCAAGGCCCCGCCCGACCGTTCCTGCTAGCCCATTCGGACCCCGGCCCGCGCGCTCGTCGCGCGGCCCCTCCTCGCCGGGGAGCCCGTCGGCAGCGGGGAGCCCTTCAGCGGCGGGGAGCCCGTCAGCGGCGGGGAGCCCGTCGGCGGCGGGGAGCCCTTCAGCGGCGGGGGCCTGGAGCGGCTTGGCCAGGCACACGCACAGCTCGTGCTCCCGGTACAGGCCGAACTTCTGCATCGGCAGGTAGCCCTCGGCGGCGTACAGCGCCAGCGCCTCCGGCTGCTCGCTGCCGCTGGAGAGGATCATCCGCTGCCGTCCGGCCCGCCGGGCCTCGCCCTCCAGGAAGCGCAGCATCCCCCGGGCCAGGCCCCGGCCCCGCGCGGAGGGCACGGTGTACATCCGCTTCAGCTCGGCGTCACCGGCGGCCAGCCCGGGCTCGTCCGCCACCCGGGCCCGCCACGCACCGGTCCCGATCGCGTTGCCGCCCTCGTCGTAGAGCACGGCGAACAGGCCCCCGGGCGGGTCGAACTCGGCCGGGTCGACCGGGCTGGCGTCGATGTCGCCGTAACGGACGACATACTCCTGCTGCACCTCGGCGATCAGCCGCTGGGCGTCCGGATGGGTGTAACCGACAACTCGTATGTCCACGTCCGCAATGCTATCCGGCAGGTCAGGAGCGGCCGGGGTCCCGAAGAGCTCGACTAGGTCGGCACGGCCGAACATCCTGGCGGCGTCGGCGGCCGAGGGCAGGCCCGCGTGCGGGTCGGCGCCACAGTCCAGCAGGGCCTGGACGACCTCGGGCCGGCCCTTGAAGACCGCCCCGGCCAGGGGGGTCTGCTGCTTGTCGTTGGCCCGGTTCGCGTCGGCGCCGCGGGCGATCAGCACCCGCACCGCCTCGGCATGGCCGTGGTAGGCGGCCAGCATGACCAGGGTGTCGCCGTGGTCGTTGCACAGGTCGGCGGAGATCCCGGCGTCCACGAACCCCGCCAGCGCCGCCGCGTCACCGGCGCGGGCCGCGTCGAAGACCCGCCCGGCGAGCTCCACCACCGCGGGGTCGATCTCCTCGGGCTGCACTGCGTCGCTCATCGCGTCCCCTGTCCTCAGGTCGTTTGCGGTCGAATGGGTCTGTCGACGAATGGTCTGTCAATAGGTCGACCAAAAGGTCGCCACCGATACAGGCCACAGATACAGATCGACAAGTCGGCCACCGGAAAGGCCGGTCGCTCGAACCCCGGCCATTGTGCCGGACGGGCCGCGAACGGCACCGGGTTCTCCAGCACCCGGACAGCACCCCCACAGCACCGGCCCGGACGCCGGTCACCGGACGCCCGCACCACCCGTACGGGCGAACGTGCCGCGCGCCGTCCGGCGGCGGCAGCGGGGGCGGGACACGATCGGCGCGGGACACGATCGGCCGCGGGCGCGCGCCGCCCCTGACGACAGAGCCGTGTCAGAACCACCCATTTGCGCACTATGGCATGATCCTACTTTTTGTCACCATATAGATATATTCTGTGAGAATGTTCGGAACGGCCCGGCCAGTCCCCACGGGCCGGTCCGTCCCGACCTCTGAGGAGTGCCCGTGATCCTCTCCATCTCCGGAGTCGTCCTGCTCGGCATCATCGTCTTCCTCTTCTTCCGCAAGGACGGGCTGAAGATCTCACACGCCCTGGTCTGCGCACTGTTCGGCTTCTACCTGGCCGGGACCGCCGTCGCGCCGAGCATCAAGGCGGGCGGGGCGAGCATCGCCGGCCTCGTCGGCGGCCTCCACTTCTGACCGCCGCGCGCCCACCGCCCCACGCCTCCCGCACTGCCGTGCCGGCCCCGCGCCGGCTCCCCCCGCCCGCACCGCCGTCCCAGCACCGCTGCCGGAGATCCCCATGACCTTCACCGAGCAACTCGCCCGCGGGCGCGACCTGGCCCGCACCGCGGGCGATCACGCCGCCGACATGTTCGGCCCGCTGATCACCATCGGCCGGGGCCTGCGCGCGCACGGCCAGTGGACCGTGAAGAAGTGGAACGACACCCCGAAGGACAAGCGCGGCCCGGCCGCGCTGGTGGTGGTCGCCGTCGGCGCCGCGGTCGCGCTGCTCCCGTACGGTCCGCTGCTGGCGCTGCTGTCGCTGATGGGCAGCGCCGCCTGGATCGGGCGGGAGAAGGCGCCCGCGGCCGAGCCCGCGCCGGACACCACCCTGCTCAAGCTGGCCGCGATCTACACCGCGCTCACCCCCTACCTGATCCACGAGTCCGACCCGAACCCGCTCTACAGCCACGGCGGCGACTTCAAGGACGCCTTCGGCAGCTGGGAGTTCGACGCGGAGGGCCGGCTGGTGGCGCTGGACCTGCGCTACCCCGCCTACTTCACCGACACCGAGCCGCATGCCCGGGCCCGGATCGAGCACGTGATCCACAGCAAGGCGGGCCGCAGCCGCGAATACCGCTTCTCCTGGGACGAGGAGACCAACCATCTCCAGGTCACCGCGCTCGCCCCGCTGCCCACCGACATCGTCGCCCAGCGCTTCGTCACCGCCCAGGGCGAGCTGGTGCTCGGCTTCACCGACACCACCAGCACCAACCGGATGATCCCGGTGCACCAGGGCACCGGCACCACGCACCAGCCGCCGGTGCTGTGGCGCACCGGGCCGCGCTCCACCGAGCCGCACCTGCTGGCGCTGGGCACGCACGGCCACGGCACCTCCAGCCTGCTGCGCTCACTGGCGCTCCAGGTGCTCCCCTACGCCGACGTCGTGGTGCTGGACGGCGCGGGCAGCGGCGAGCACGCCTGCCTGGTCGGCCGTCCGGGCGTGCACACCGTGGAGACCAGCCTGCACGGCGCGCTGGCCGCGCTGGAGTGGGCCGCCAACGAGACCCAGCGCCGCCTGGACGCCCACAACCTGGCCAAGCGCACCGGCACCCCGCCCCCGGCGGACGCGGTGCGGCCGTTGTGGCTGCTGCTCGACCATCCGGCCGAGCTCAGCGAGCTGGCCCAGGCGGAGCAGCAGCGGACCCGCAGGATCTGCTGGAGACCGCGCTGCGGCACGGCCGCACCGCCCATGTCACCGTCGTCGTCGCCGAGTACCTGGACGCCCTGGACCGGCTCAAGCCCACCCTGCGCTCGTCCACCCGGGCCCGGCTGGTGCTCGGCCCGCTGGATCCGGACCTGGCGCCGGAGGCGCTCGGCACGCCGCTGGACATCACCCCGTCCAGCCACACACCGCCCGGACGCGGCTACGCCCGGCTGGGCAACCAGCCGCCGGTGCGGATCCAGGTCCCGGCGACGCCGGACCCGCTGGACGAGGAGACCCCGGACAACCAGCGGGACGCGGTGATCGCGCTGCTCCCGCACGCCGACACCCGCACCGAGGCCGCCGTGCAGGCCGGGCCGCAGGCACCGGAAGGCCCCTCACTGACCAAGACCCTGCCGCGGGTGCAGGACCTGGTCCAGGAGCTGGCCCAGGAGCAGCTGCCGCCGGAGGCCCCGGAGGAGCGCACCGGCGAGATCGAGCAGCCCAGCACCCCGGTGCTGCGCTTCCGCTGACACCCGCCCGGCCGCCCGGGCGCCCGCCCCGGTCGCGCCTGAACGCCCCCGAGCCGCCCCTCCGAACCGCCCCCGGACCGCTGCCGACCGGTCCGGGGGCGGTCAGGGCCAGAGCAAGGTGCGGGTCCAGCTCGCCGGACCCGCGAGCGGTCCGTTGCGGACATAGAGCAGCCGGATGTGTCTGCGGTCCCGGTCGCCCTGCCAGAACTCCACCTCCCGGGCCAGCAGCCGGTAGACGGTGTGGCCGGGGGCGACCGCGTCCGGGGCGTCCTCCAGCAGCGCCTCCGCGGCCCGGACGGCCGCGTCGTAGGCGGTCATCGAGCCCAGCGGCTCGCTCTGCCGGCCGACCAGGCCGGCCACCCTGGACGCGGGCGAACGACTCAGGAACTCGGTCGCGGACACCTGCGGCGACTCCTGCTCGACCCGCCCCGGATCCGGATCTGGCGGCCCTGCGGCGGCCAGTAGACGGTCATCGCCGCCTCCGGCCGGACCGCCAGCTGCTGTCCCTTGGGGCTGTCCGCGTCCGCCGCGAACACCCACGCCCCGGCGTGCGGATCCACATCGCGCAGCACCAGCACCCGGGCGTCCGGCGAGCCGTCGGCGTCCACCGTGGACAGGGTGACCACCTGCGGATCGGCCACCGCGGCGGCCACCGCCTCGGTCAGCCACTCGACGAACAGCTGCCCGGCCCCGGCCGGTGCCCGGTCGGGGTCGAACGACGGCAGCGGGTGATCCATGGGTGGGCGGCCCAGGAGCAGGTCGGCCACGGGTCTGTCGGGCATGAGCGGGGATTCCCTTCGGAGCGCCGTTCCGTGATCACTGGCAAGGCTGATCACTATCTGTGAGGTTACCCATCGGACGCGCACATGCGGACGGCATACTTGCCCGCCACGGCCGGGCGAGTGGGCGGCGGGCACACCGCAGTCAGCACTTCGGGTGGCGCCGCGACGGCCGGCACCGGTTCCGCCTTTGGGGTAGTTCCGCGCCCCCGGCCGCATCCCCGGCCGCACCGCCCACGCGGTGACATGTCGCAGGTCTTCGGCCACCTAGGGTGACATTCGCCTCCAGATGTGACAATTCGGGCAAGGGTGGGTACAAACAGGGGCGGCACGACGGAAGACGCTCCCCGGAGGATCAGCCTCCCGGGAATCTTCGACGGCTGCCGCACGTTGCACAGACCGACGAAGACAGCGACATCCAGTCCTGTGGGCCATAAGCCCGGGAGGCACGATTCATGAGTGAGCGAGCTCTCCGCGGCACGCGACTCGGGGCCACCAGCTACGAGACCGACCGCGGCATCGACCTGGCACCGCGCCAGACCGTCGAGTACGCATGCCAGAACGGACACCGGTTCGAGGTGCCGTTCTCCGTAGAGGCCGAGATTCCTACCGTGTGGGAGTGCCGCTTCTGCGGCAGCGAGGCACTACTGCTCGACGGCGACGAGCCGGAAGCGAAGAAGGCGAAGCCCGCCCGTACGCATTGGGACATGCTGATGGAGCGGCGTACCGCGAGGAGTTGGAGGAGGTGCTCGCCGAGCGGCTCGCGGTCCTGCGGTCCGGCGGTATGAACATCGCAGTCCACCCCCGCGACAACCGCAAGTCCGCCTGAGCCCAGAAGCCTGGCCAGCGCTGGCCGGGCCCCACGGCGGGCAGCAACGAAGAACTCCGCAGGACCTGGGAGGCGGCACCGATCCGGTGCCCCCTCCCAGGTCCTGCGGACGTTTCCGCCGGGCGGGTTGTGGTGTGTGAGAGCCGGGGTTGTGGTCCGGACCGAGCGGGTCCCGGCCGGGGTCAGCTGTCGGACGGACGGCGCGGCTGCTCGTCCACGACCTCGCCGACGATCACCTCACCCGGCACGACCTTGCCGTCCGGGCGGTGGATGCGCAGCTGCTCCTGCATCCGGTACGCCTCCGAGATCGGCCCGCCGCCGCGGCGCAGCAGCGCCGCCGGGATCCGCCGCAGCAGCGCCGCCGTCGGCGGGAACAGGCAGGCGAGCCCCAGCAGGTCGGAGAGCATTCCCGGGAGGATCAGCAGCAGGCCGCCGGCGATGCTGACCGCCGTCCGGGCCTCGGCCTGACCGGCGGCGGTGGCGCGCACTGCGCGCAGCCCGGCGCGCTTGACCACCCAGCCGCCCAGCACCGCCGAGGCCAGCAGCAGCACCAGCAGCGCGAACCAGCCGATCAGCTGGGCGACCTCGATCAGCAGCCAGATCTCCAGGACCACCCAGGCCGCCAGGGCCAGCGGCAGGAACCGCATCGGCCCCCTGCGCCTGCTCGGCCGGGGCTCCCGGGCTGCCCGGGCTCCCCCACGGCACTGGTCACGTATGTCCGGCTCACGGCGTTGCCCACTTCCCTGATCCGCCGCGGCTGGTGCCCGCGGCTGCTTCCCGCGCTGGTTCCGCGCGTCCGATCCGCTCTGGATCAACGCGCGGCGGCGTGGCGGTGTTCCACGCGCGCCGCGCGGACCGGCCCGGTGCGGGCGCCGCCACCGGCCCGCCTACCGTCCAGCCTGCCAGGCAGGACCCGAAGGCGCAGAAAGCAGGCCCCAGGAGCAGGACGCGGGAAGCAGCAAGCGGGAAGCAGCAAGCGGTGTCTCAGGCCTCGCGGTCCGGCACCGGCGCCGGGATCTTGCCCAGGCGGCTCTGGATGCCCCAGCTGGTGACCAGCTTGAGCGCCTCGCCGACGATGTTCCCGCTCATCTTGCTGGCGCCGAACTCGCGCTCGACAAAGGTGATCGGCACCTCGGTGACCCGGAAGCCGGCCCGCACCGCGCGCCAGGCCAGGTCGACCTGGAAGCAGTAGCCCTGGGAGGCGACCTCGCTCATGCCGAGGCCCAGCAGGGTCTGCTTGCGGAAGGCCCGGTAGCCGCCGGTGACGTCGCGGATCGGCACCCGCAGCATCAGCCGGGAGTAGGTGCTGCCGCCGCGCGAGAGGAACTCTCGGCTCTTGGGCCAGTTGACCACCTCGCCGCCGGGGACCCAGCGCGAGCCGAGCACCAGGTCGGCCCCGCGCAGCGCGGTCAGCAGCCGGGGCAGCTGCTCGGGCTGGTGCGAACCGTCCGCGTCCATCTCCACGAGCACGTCGTAGCCGTTGTCGATGCCCCAGCGGAACCCGGCCAGGTAGGCGGCCCCCAGGCCCTCCTTGCCCTTGCGGTGCAGGACCTGGAGGTTGGGGTCCTCGGCGGCCAGCTCGTCGGCGGCCTGGCCGGTGCCGTCGGGGCTGTTGTCGTCGGCGACCAGGATGTGCGCCTCGGGGACGGCCGCACGGACCCGGCCCGTGATCCGGGCGATGTTCTCGATCTCGTTGTACGTCGGGATGATCACCAGGATCTTGCCCAGGTCACCGAAGGTCTCGGTGGCCTCAGTGGTGCTGTCCGTCACGGACCGGCCCCTTCTTCCGCATCATCATCGTTCGCTGTGGCTGGACTACGATTCCGCCGCCCCGCGTACAAGGCAAACGCACAGGCCAGCAGCCCGACGATGGCCAGAGTCCACTCTGGGGCCGCGCCTACCCGGTCCGCGACGGTGAGCCCGTCCCGGAGCGGAACCTTGGCTTCCAGCTCGGCGGCGGTCGCCAGCTGGGTTCGCTCCTCGACCCGACCGTCGGGTGCGATGATCGCACTGATTCCGCTGGTCGAAGCGATGACCACGGCCCGGCCGCTCTCCACGGCGCGCAACCGCGACATGGCGAACTGCTGGTCCGGCTGGTCGGTGTGTTCATATGTGGCGTTGTTCGTCTGGACGACCAGCACCCGGCCGCCCTTGGCGACGGCGTCATGCACGATGCCGTCATAGGCGACCTCGAAGCAGATCACGTCACCGATCCTGGCCGGACCCACCTGGAGGATACCGGTCGTCTTTCCGGGGTAGAAATCGACCGGAACGCGCTTGAGTTCGGTGAAGTACTGGGTGAGAAACGACCGGTAGGGCACGTATTCACCGAACGGCACCGGGTGCTGCTTGGTGTAGTGCGCGCCGGGCCGGTGGTCGGCGACCAGACGATGCCCTCGTTCTGCACGTGGTTCGCGTCGGGCCCGTTGACCAGGGCGCCGACCAGGACGGGCACTCCGATGTCGTCCACGGTCTGCTGGATCAGGGCCTTGGCGGTCGGGTCCACGAAGGGGTCCACGTCCGAGGAGTTCTCCGGCCAGATCACCAGCTGCGGCTTGGGCGCCCGCCCGGCCTTCACCAGGGCGGCGAGCTTCTCGGTCTCCGCGACGTGGTACTCGAGCACCTGCATCGGGCGGCCCAGGAAGTCCATCCCGGCGTGCGGCACATTGCCCTGGATGACCGCGATCTCGGCCGAGGCCGGCCGTCCTTGGTGTCCCCGGCGGTGGGCACCGGGACGCTGTAGCCGATGAGGGCGCAGACGAGTGCGAGAGCCGCGCAGGAGGCCGCGCGCACGCCCCAACGGGAGGACCCACGCCCTCTTCACGCCCGCCGACCGCTTGCGGTGCTCCCACACCTGGAGCAACGCCGCCGCCAGCAGCGCACCGCTGAGCGCGACCGCGAAGGTCACCAGCGGGGCGCCGCCGATCGCGGCCAGCGGGGTGAACGGGGAGGAGGTGTTGGCGAAGGCCAGCCGCCCCCAGGGGAACCCGCCGAGCGGCACCCGGTCCCTGGCCCACTCCTGGGTGACCCACAGGCAGGCCGTCCACAGCGGCCAGGCACGCAGCCGGGAGGTCAGCGCCAGGCCGGCCGACATCAGCGCGACAAACAGCGCCTCGAAGAAGGCCAGCAGCAGCCAGGCGTCCAGGCCGATGACATTGAGCCAGAACAGCAGCCACAGCAGGAAGGTCAGCCCGAAGGCAAAGCCGGTCCAGGCCGCCTGCCGGGCGCTGCGGCGGTAGGTGAGCAGGCTCAGCCCGCCCGCCGCGGCCACCGACAGCGGCCACAGCCCGTACGGCGGGAAGGAGAGCGCCAGCAGCACGCCGCAGAGCACGGCGAGCCCGGTGCGTGGCAGTCCGGCCCGCATCCGCGCCCAGCGGCCCGGGGACCGCGGCGCCCGCGGCTCGGCAGCGGCCGCCGGTTCCGGACGGACCTCCGCCTGAGGGCGTACGGGGTCGGTAGGCAGGGCCACGTTCGCCACTTTCATTCGCACCAACGTCTGGGTCGTCGCCGCGCGGCGCAGACAGCGCGACGTTCGACGACGGTACAGCGTTCGGAGGGATGATCAGCAGTCCGGGGCCCGCAGGCCGGGAATCCTCACCGGAAACCGAACCTGGGCCTGCCTACGGGCGCGGGGGGTGACCGGGCGCCTACACGGTGTCCGTTTTGCGGGCCTGGGCGGGCTGCGCCAGCCAGCTGAGCCGCCGGGGCCGCTCCGCCTGGACGATCCGGTTGTCGAAGTCCAGGCCGAGCGCCCGTTCGACGGTGCGGTCCAGGTAGAGCGGCCCGCGCAGGCCGAGCGCGCTCCAGGTGGGACGGCAGATCCGGGACAGTTCCAGGCTCTCGGCCAGGGTCAGCCGGGTGCAGAAGAAGCGGACGTGCCGACTGCCGCCCTGGAAGTCGAAAACGGTGCCCGACAGGTGCGGGCCGACGGCGGGGATCCGCGGCTCGGCCTCGTCGAGGTAGTGGTAGCCGTTGGCCTCGTAGACGTTCACCCTCTGTGCTACTTGCAGCGCCATAGCACCGGTTGTCCCACAGCGGTTACCCGGAACAAAGGACCCGGCGGCCGGGGGTACGCCGCATTCGCCCTTCCGGCCGCATGCACGGCGCCGCGGGCGCGCTGAAGACAGCGAGCACGGTCCGAGCGTTCTTCGGTCCGACCTGGGATCCGCTGGCTGCGGATCGACCGAGGGTCGTTGTCTACTGAACGTTCGGGCCGTGCCCGGGTCGCACCTGCCGACCGGACCCGGTTGGCCTGCCGGCGCCCGCGCTCCCCGGGCCTGGAGGACTGGACCTGGCTGCCTGTCGGTGTCCGGGGACACCGCTCGTTGGCCCAGTTGTGGTCACGGGTTTTGCGTGGAGGTGTTCCGGTCGGTCGGTCCCGCGGAGGATTCCGGAAGGTGGACGCGGCCGAACCTACCCGTCGTCGGCCACTGCCTGTCAACTGCCCCCCGACCTGCCACGATGACGCGTCACAGCAGGTCAGGGCCGGGAATCCGGGGCCGCCGGGACCGAACGGGCGCCCATCGTTCGGCCGTATCCGAACACGAATCGCCACCCGTACGGAGCAGAATCGTATCTTTTCTTCCAAAAGGCTTCTGCCGAATAGCTTCTTCGGAAAAACTGCGCGCCGGTCCCGCGCTACCCGGCCATATGCACCGTACGCCCCCGGACCACGGTGGCCAGGCACTGCGGCAGCGGCCCGCCCGGTGTCAGGTCCGGCAGCCCGGGCACCCCGGAGCGCGGGTCGGTGGACCAGTTGGCGACCCGCTGGTCCGGCGCCTGGACCAGCAGCTCCGCGGGCGCCCAGACGGCGTACGAGGCGGGCGCGCCGGCACCGGGTGCCCGCGTCGTCCCGGCCCAGCGCCCGCCAGCCGCCCCGGGTGTGCGCGGTGAAGGCCGCGCGGACCGAGATCCGGTGCTCGGGGTGCGGTGGAAGGCGGCGGCGCGCACGGTGCCCCACGGGTCCAGTGCGGTGACCGGGGCGTCCGAACCCAGGGCCAGCGGCACCCCGGCGCGCAGCAGCGCCGCGAAGGGGTTCATCGCGCGGGCGCGCTCCGCGCCGAGCCGGGTGGCGTACATGCCCTCGGCACCGCCCCAGGCCGCGTCGAACGCGGGCTGCACCGAGGCGGTCAGGCCCAGTTCGGCGAAGGCCGCGATACCGGCGGCGTCCAGCAGTTCCGCGTGCTCGACCCGGTGCCGCAGCGCCCGGACCGCGGCCAGGCCGAGCCGGTCGGCGACCGCGCGCACCCCGCGCACCACCGCGTCCAGCGCGGCGTCGCCGATGGCGTGGAACCCGGCCTGCATCCCGGCCTCCGTGCAGGCCGCGACATGGTCGGCCACCTGCTCGGCGGTCAGGTACTCGGCGCCGCCCCGGCCGGAGTCGGCGTAGGGGCTGTGCAGACAGGCGGTGTGCGAGCCGATCGCGCCGTCGACGAACAGGTCGCCGCCGGCGCCCACCGCGCCCAGCCGGCGGGCGGTGTCCACCGCGCCGAGCTCGCCCCAGTAGCCGAAGACCTCGGGCCCCTGCTCCTGCTCGGCCAGCGCCAGCAGCGCGGTCAGGTCCTCCGGCGAGGAGATGGCGGGCCCGGCGCACTCGTGCAGCGAGCCGATGCCGAGCTCGGCCGCCCGCCGCAGCGCGGCCCGCTGCGCGGCCTCCCGCTGCCCGGCGCTGAGATGGGCCAGCGCGGCGGCCCGCACCGCGTGGTGGGCGTCGCGGGTCAGCGGCTGCTCCGGGTGGTGGCCGGGCAGCGCGGCCAGGCCGCCGGGGAGCGCCGCACCGGCCAGCGCCCGCAGCGCGGTGGACGCCAGTGCGGAGTGGACATCGGTGCGCGACAGGTAGACGGCGGCGCCCCCGCAGGCGGCGTCCAGCTCGGCCAGCGAGGGCGCGCGCGCGCTCGGGCCAGCCGGTCTCGTCCCAGCCGTGCCCCACCAGCGCCCCCCCGGCGGGCCGCGCCCGGACGAAGGCGGTGATCCGGGCCAGTGCCTCGGCCAGGCTGGGGCAGCCGGTCAGGTCCAGGCCGGTCAGCGCCAGCCCCGGTGGCGGTGGCGTGCACATGGGCGTCCACGAAGGCGGGGTGACCAGCGCCCCGCCGAGGTCGGTGACCGCGTCCGCGTCGCGCGCGTAGCTGTCGGCGGCACTCTCCGAGCCCACCCAGGCCACCATGCCGTCCTGGACCAGGACGGCCGTGGCGAAGGGGTCGGCCGGGCTGTACACGTGGCCGCCGCGCAGCAGCAGGGTGCGCGGGCGGCGGTGCCGGGGGCGGGCAGGGAGGGCGGGGCGTGGTCATGACCGACAGTCTGCCCGCTCGCCGTGGTCCGTCCCGGCCCGGCCCGGCCGGCCGGTGCCCCGTCGTGGTCGAACGGCGGCGGCTCAGGGCAGGCGCGGCGGGCGGGACTCGTAGGGGGTGCTCAGCACCACGGTGGTGCGGGTGGAGACCCCGGCCGCGCTGCGGATCCGGGCGAGCAGGTGCTCCAGGTCGTTCGGGCCGCCGACCCGGACCTTGAGGATGTAGCTCTCGTCCCCGGCGACACTGTGGCAGGCCTCGATCTCCTCCAGGCCGGCGAGGCGCTCGGGGCGTCGTCCGGGGCGCTGGGGTCGAACGGCTTGACCGAGATGAACGCGGTCAGCGGCAGGTCCACGGCCTCCGGGGAGACGATCGCGGCATAGCCGCGGATGACCCCGCGCTGCTCCAGCCGGCGGACCCGCTGGTGCACCGCCGAGGTCGACAGGCCGGTGGCCTTGCCCAGGTCGGTGTAGCTCATCCGGCCGTCGCCGACAAGCAACTGCACAATCTGACGATCCAGTTCCTCCACGACGCGAGGCTAGCGGACCGTGCCCGGTCCGCGCCGGGCGTGCGCCGACGGTGAACGCCAGAGGGCCGCACGACCTGTGACCAAGGCCACATACGTCATATGCCGCGAAGCCGGGTACCAGGATTATTCGCCTTCGGCGGCGGAAGTCCTGCCTGTGACTCCTCCGCCTCCTGGGGGCTCTTCCGTGCGGAGGGGTCACCCACACCCACCGTCGAGGGGGACATATGTCCATCGCCCATGAGCTGCCGCCTGCCGGTAACGCCGCTCTGCCCGGGGTCGACCCCGGCGACGGCGAGAGCTGGGACATCCTCCGGCTCCGCTGCCCGGAGTGCGACCGCCCGATCGCCCTGCTGGCGACGAGGAGCGGTTTCCCCAGCACGCGCTGCTGCCCACCGCCTGGCACCCCTTCTCCCCCGCCGTGTGCGCGGGCTCGGGGCGCCCGGTCGACGACGCCGACGAGCTGGAGGACGAGCCGGACTTCGAGGCCGAGCCCTCGCTGGAGGAACTGCTGACGCTCCCGCCCGAGCTGGACTGGCGCCGTCAGCCGTTCTCCCATGTCCGCGGCCCCGGCTCGCGCCCGCTGCGGATCCCCTCCCAGCGGCACTGACCGGAGCGGCGCCGACCGCGGCACCTGCTGCGGCGGCACCTGTGCTGCGGCGACGCCGACCGGAGCGGCGCCTGGCGGGACGACCCGCCGCGAGGGCCGCGCCGTCCCCGCACACCCTGGCCGCGCTGCCAGGGCTTCACCCCCGGGCAGGCTCCGCGCTTCCGGCGTTCCTGCCACGGCCGTCTCCGGCGCGGGCCCCGCGGCCGCGCGGCGCCGACTAGGCTTGGCGGGACCATGCACCCCGCCACCCCCGCGGCTCCGGCCCCGCCGCTGCCCGCCCTCGCCGCCCGCCTGCGCGCCCTGCCGCCCTCGTGCGGTCCGGTCCGGCTGGTCGCGGTCGACGGGCACGCCGGCTCGGGAAGACCACCTTCGCGGCGGCCCTGGCCGCGGCGCTGGGCGGGGCCCCGGTGGTGCACCTGGACGATCTGGCCACCCATGAGCAGTTGTTCGAGTGGACCGACCGGTTCGGCGCGGAGGTGCTGGAGCCGCTGGCGCTCGGCCTGACCCGCGCGTCACCGGGTCTACGACTGGACGGCGCGGTGCTTCGCGGGACCAAGGAGATCCCCCGGCCCCGGTGGTGCTGGTCGAGGCGTGGGCGCGGGACGCCGCGCGTTGCGTCCGCGACTGGCCCAGCTGATCTGGATGGACCTCCCGGCGGCGGAGGCCCGCGCCCGCGGCGAGGCAAGGGACGGACCGGAGTTGGCCGCTTTCTGGCGCGCCTGGTCCCGGGCCGAGGCGGCGCACTTCGCCGCCGACCCCAGCCGCCCCCGCGCGGACCTTCTGGTGCACGGCGCGTCATGGAAATTCCGCGCCCCCGTGGATCAACCGCCCCCTCACATTCAGTAATCAGGACAGCCCGGACGACGTTGGCTGTCCGGCAGCCAACGTAACGGCGCTGGTCCGCGCGACCGGGCGCCGTTCGGGCTGCCCGGATCCCCTTGACCGGCGTTGCGGACAGCAACTACGTTCTCTTCAGCGCAAGTCGGTGGCGGTACCACGCTTCCGGAGCGCAGGCTGTCGGCCGTTCCCCGGCGGTCCCGCGCCGTCGGCCCTGCCGGGCTGCTCGAATGTCGTTCCCCCGTGACATTCGAGCAGCTCAGCAGGGCCGGCGGGCGTCATCGCGCCGGTCTCACCGAGTCGGTGGCCGATTATTACTGAGGGTTACGGTTGGCTTCGCCCCGGCCCCGCGCGCAGCCGCGCGGCCAGACCCGCAGCACCTCGAGACCCGCCGCCAGCGCGTGCCGGACCATGTCGCCGGTGCCGCCCCGGCCGGCCGGCGGCAGCCCGTCCCAGACCGCCACCACCGCGTCCGCCCGCGCCAACAGCACTGCGTTGGCTGCCTCGTAGGCGTCAGGGCTGCCGGTCGCGAAGGGCAGCTGCACCCGCTCCGCCGCCCGCGCCAGCAGCCGGTCGAACACCTCGGCGTGCCGGGCCTCCACCGCCAGCTCGCGGCTGTCCGCCGAGGGCAGCACCACCACCAGCTCCCCGCCCGCCTGAAGCACCGTCTCCGCGAACAGCGAGTCCGCGCCCCGGGCCACACAGGACAGCCCCACCAGCGGCCCACGGCCGGCGGCCGTCCGCACCACCCGCCGCAACTCGGCCCGTACCAGCGGCACCGACGCCTCGGACAGGTCCATGTGGCCGGTGACCGCGAGCACGGTCACCACCGGCCCCCGCGCACCCCGAAAGCTCCCATGACTCCCGCTCACACACCCTTCGCAGCAGCTCGGCCGGTCGCCGGCCGGGGACGTCCGGGACCGCTTCCAGGACCGCTCCCGGGACCACTCCCCAGGAGCGGGGGCACCCTCCTGGGCGTCCCCGGTGCTGAGCCTTCCCCGTGCGGCCGGCCCGGCAACTCGAACAGGGGCGGGGCCGACCCGGCGCGCGAAGCATTGCCACAGCCGCGTCGGGATCCTCAACTACCAGCCAGACTGCGGTTATCCCCGCGCGGCACCCTTTCGGATCAGCAGCGCCCCGGTACGATGCCCTCAAAGGCGCACGAGCGACGGGCGTGCGCCGGTGGGCCGTCATGGTGTTGTGCCTGCGGGGTCCCGGTGCGCGCCGCCCCGGTGCGCGGGGCTCTGGGCTGGGACCCTGCCTGGGGTCCGGGTCTCGGGCCGGGGGCGACCGATACGGCGACGCGCGGCAGGGGGACTGACCGGTGGGGACTGACGACAGCGACAGCAGGGGGTCCCGCAGCCTGGCCGACCGCGCCTGGCTGCGGGCCATGGACGCCTACGCCGCGGGCGCGTACACCCGCGCCGAGGAGGAGTTCCGCGCCGCTGTCCGGATCGACCCGGGAATGGCCGACGCCTGGCTCGGCCTGCACGCGCTGCGTTCGGAGACCTCGGCCGCGCTGCTGGCCATGCAGCGCAACCGGGACCGCTTCGGCGAGCAGCGCCGCCGCCACCGCCGTCCGCTCAGCTCCTGGTACTGGCTGGGCTGGTGGGTGCAGCCGATCCTGGAGGACAGCAGGGATCTGGCCCTGGCGCATGCCTCGCACTGGCTGGACGGCCGCCATCTGCCGGAGCTGGAGCGGGCGCTGGCGGACTGCCCGCCGGTCGAGCAGGACCACTCGGTGCGGTTCCTGCACGCCTGCCGCTCGTACCTGCTGAAGGACTGGGAGCAGCTGATCCGGGACACCGACGGCCTGCTGGACGATTCGCTGCTCGGCATCGAGGCGGGGCTGTTCGGCGGGATGGCCAGGGTGCGGCTGGACATGTGCGGGCAGGCCGAGCTGCCGCTGGCGACCTCGCTGGCGCGCTGCCGGTCCGAGCAGCCGCAGCGCAAGGAGCTGCGCTACTGGCTGGCGCGGGCGTACGAGGGCGGCGGGCGCAGCGCGGCGGCGGTGTCGCTGTACCGGGCGGTGCACCGGGTGGATCCCGGCTTCATGGACACCTCGGCCCGGCTGGCGGCGATAGCCGCGGAGGACGGGGTGGACCGGCGCTGCTGGAGAGCCAGGCGCCGCCCGGGTTGCAGCGTCCGCGCCACGCCGGTGCGCCGGGCGGCTCCGGGCCGCGCCCGGCCGCCGCCGAGCTGGGTCCCGACCCGCTGGCGAGCGCTGAACAGGGCTTCGAGGCCGGGTACTTCGACGCGCTCTCGGAGAGCGGGCTGTCCGAGCCGGGCTCCGTCGAGGCCGGGCTGTCGGAATCCGGGCTGTCCGAGGGCGTCCTGCCGGAGTCCGTCCTTCCCGAGGCCGGGCTGTCCGAGGGCGGGTCCGGCGAGCCCGGACTGGCCGAAACCGGACTGGCGGAGAGCGGCGGCGAGGGTTCACTGCTGCCCGGGCTGCTGGAGTCCGACCCGCTGCCGCCGGAGCCGCTGGGCACGGCCCCGGCGACCGTGGTGCTGCCCGCGCCCGGGTCGGCCCCCGGGCTGCGCCCGGACCGCCCGGGGCTGGAGGCCGCACTGGCGGAGCTGGAGCGGATGGTCGGCATGGAGCCGGTCAAGCGGCAGGTGCTGGCACTGTCGGCGCAGCTGCGGATGGCGCAGCTGCGGGTGGAGCAGGGGCTGCCGGTGCAGCCGCCGAAACGACACTTCGTCTTCTCCGGGCCCTCCGGGACCGGCAAGACCACGGTGGCCCGGATACTCGGGCGGGTCTTCTACGCGCTGGGGCTGCTCTCCGGCGACCACCTGGTGGAGGCCCAGCGGGCGGATCTGGTGGGCGAGTTCCTGGGGCAGACGGCGGTGAAGGCGAACGAGCTGATCGACTCGGCGCTGGACGGGGTGCTCTTTGTCGACGAGGCGTACAGCCTGGCCAACTCCGGCTACAGCAAGGGCGACGCCTACGGCGACGAGGCCCTGCAGGTGCTGTTGAAGCGGGCCGAGGACAACCGGGACCGGCTGGTGGTGATCCTGGCCGGGTACCCGGAGGGGATGAACCGGCTGCTCTCCGCCAACCCGGGGCTGAACTCCCGGTTCACCAGCCGGGTGGACTTCCCGAGCTACCGGCCGACGGAGCTGACCGCGATCGGCCAGGCGCTGGCCTCCCAGGACGGCGACTTCTGGGACGAGGAGGCGACCGAGGAGCTGCGCAGCATCTGCGCGCATGTGGTCCGCGAGGGCTGGATCGACGAACTGGGCAACGGGCGCTTCATGCGCACCCTGTACGAGAAGTCGTGCGCCTACCGGGACTTGCGGCTTTCGGTGCTGTCCATGGCGCCGACCAGACAGGATCTGGCGACACTGCGACTGCCGGATGTGCTCCAGGCGTACGGGGAGCTGATCGACGGGCGGGGGTGAAACACCCAAGCCGTCACCGTTCCGATCTGCAAGTTTGCCGAAAATCCGGACAAACGACCCTCGTTCCATCCTGCCAGATCCTGCTCAATCCAGATCCTGCTCAATCCGACTCCGTCCGAGGACTGTGCCCACACGTGGGCACAACTTTCTGAGCCGCGGTAACGACGCCGCCAACATCCTCTGCGGAACCACACAGGTGTCTTGAGAGAGAGCACATGCACAAGATCGAGCAGAGCTTGAACCGCCGGCTCGCCGCCTGCACGTAGCCCGAAGCAAGGACAAAAACTCTGCCTACTCAAGACTCCCATCCCAGCTCCGTAGGCGGCATAGAGCTCCGCCAGCGCGGAGGTAGACCGAAGCGCCGCAAGGGGTTCGCGCTCTTGAAGCGCCACGAGGACCAGGGCGAACCCATCACCGCCGGGAAGCTCAAGCCCCGCCTCGGGGTCGCGCTGCCACTGGCGACCGCCGTCCTGGAACAGCTCTCCGCCTGAGCCCCGTCGGCCGAATCGCACCCGCCCGATCGCCACGGGGGCAAGGCTTCCCACGCCCCAGGCATCGAAGGGGACCCGCATCATCACCCGGCCGCTCGATCTGCGCCACGTGACCAGCCCCGCCGTACCTGGTCGCGCTACCCACCAAGGCCCAGGGCTCGGAACGGCGCATTGCCCTGCCCACCGAGTGCCTGCGCTCCCTCGCACAGCACCGCGACCAGCAGCGCCAGGAACGCGAAGCAGCGGGGACCGACTGGAAGGCGAGCGGGTACGTCTCCACCCGGCCCGACGGCTCCCTCATCGACAGAGCCACCCTCACCCGGCACTTCAACGCCTTGCTCCGCCGGCCACGCTCCGCCGCATCCGCTTCCACGACTTCCGACACTCAGCAGCCACCCTCCTCCTCGAACAGGGCGTCGAACTCGTTGTCATCAAAGAATTTGTTGGATCACACCCACATCGGCGTGACCGCGAATATGTACGCCCACGTCCGGCTCCGCCTCCAATGCGACACCATCGACCTCCTTGGCAACGCCCTCCGCAACCCCACCCAGCCGCCACCCGACCCGACGACGGCGACGAGCCACCCCTTTATGCAGCACCCGTCCGCTGATGTTGCCGTCAACTACTGCTGTCAGACACCCTGGAGGCCCCACCCGAGCAAGTGCAGTGGGGCCTCCGGAGTGCTATCCAAGCGATCCTTCCCTGCACGAAAACCTGATTCCCAGCGGCAAGAGTTACTGGAAGATCCTGGCTCAAAGCCTGTGGAGCTCAGCACTTTCGGATTAAATGCACTGATTTTCATCTCAATAGTAGACATCACTTCCCCTCGGCCCATGCATCCAGCACCTGTTGCACTAGCTCGACGCGGCCTCATACCGGAGCGCCCGGCGATTCCAACCCGCCAGGCGCTCCGGGAAATCTCAGATTCCGACCGAAACTGTCATAATGGCCACTGCGGCATCGAGGCAGACCGGCCCGACCAGTCGAACCCTATACAGGTCCGGAAGGCCGGAGTGCCTCTTCAGCAGGCTTTGGCAGTCAGTAGGCCAGGGACGGTCTCCCTTGGGCAGAAACTGAACTGTGAAAGCATCAACAAAAGCCCCATCGAGATCCGCCGTTTCCACCGAGACCACCAGACCAACTTGCCGCCGCAAATCCATTCTCTTCGAGGAAGTCAAACGCATCGTCAAACTGCATGTCGTTCAGGGATGGGATGTCATTTATTGCAGGGTCAGACCCGGAATTGTGGACCAGGATCGGCGTCGTGCCCGCCAGTACATAGTACGCGTGACACTGGACGACCATGAGGTCGTAGAGGCCTGCGAGATCGTGGAGGCTTAGCAGGGCGTCACTGGGCCGGATATCCTACGGCGCGCAATTAATAATTCGCATCCTACAGGACCTCAGGAAGCAGCCAATACAGCCATCAGTCGGGATTTTCCCACAACTCAACATCACCCCTGGCGGCGCTACCCAAATAGATCGAGCGGCCATCCTCACCTACAACTTCAATCTCAAAGACGTCGTGTCTCAGGATTTCAACCACTACGGCTTGCACACCTGCGGAATCCCGTAGTTTGGGAAGCCACGAACAAGGCGGATGGTGTCGAAAATCTTTATATCTCGCATCGTTATACTCACTTAACAAACAGTGTTGTCATACTGGGCGTTTCGGCGCCAGGTGCCAAAATCCACCCGGTGCGTACAATACCGCTGCCCGCCGGGCCCGTCACGGGTATATCAACAGTACAACGCTGGCCATATTGGTCGAGTTTGCCCAGAGTTGCCTCACTGTCAGAAAGCCCATCCTGCAGCTGCCCGATCAAGTCATCAGCATTATCCAAGGTGAATCCCAATGCCGAATCGAAGACGCGAGCCTTATTCATCCCGACCGGGTGGTCAGGATTCAGGGCATAGTCATATATCTTCGCAGGGTTTATCACGGCATCATCTGCGCCGGGGAGGGTCTCGCAGTTATGCACGAGGACCGGCGTAGTTCCCGCCACCACATAGTACGTGTGGCACGGCGGCCTGCCCTACCTGCTTCTTCGCAGGTCAGCGGTGTTTTGATGGTCTGTCGGGGTCCGTGGTTGTGCGCTGGCGTGCGTGGTTGTTGCCGTCACTACTGCCGTCAGAGGTATAGACCACTCGATCTCAACGACGTCACCACGACGGCCATCGGTGAAGTGCTGGCGCTGGGGGCCTCACTTCCATTCTCCGGGCTCGCGCGGGGGTGGCGCGGGTGGCGCGCTCGTAGATCGCGTGGCCGGTCTGCGCGCAGTGGGCGGCGATCCAGCGGGTCAGTTCCTCGGGGTGTGCAGCTGGCCGGAGGCGGCTCCGCAGTCCTGGTCTTCTCCGGTGACGCAGACCGCCTCGAAGGTCGGCAGCGCCATCGGGTCCAGGCGGTGGTGACGGTGTACTCGCGGAACCGGTAGCGGGTGGTCGTGCCCATCAGCGCGCTCCTCATCTTCGGGGCGTCGGCCTCGGCCGTGCGGTCGGATCGGGGATGCGCTGCCGCGTCCGCGACCTGAGCGCGTCCGACAGGGCCTCGGTCAGCCGACAGGCCAGCCACCGGTACTCGACATCCGTCAGCGCCCGCGCTCCAGGTACCAGGACGCTGCGGGCGTGGTCCATTAGATCCTGGCCCATGGTGAGCTGGACTCCTCGATGCCGTCAGCGAGCGTCGCCAGGTACCCCCGGCCGTCGGTGCTCAGGTAGCAGGGGTGGCCGTCGGGGGTGGTCCATGGCAGCAGTCGGGGGCCGTCGGTACCGGATGCCGCGTCGTACAGCTCCCTGCGGCGCACACGCTCCGCGTCACTTCTGAGGTTGGCCACCGTGTGCCCCGGGCTTCGTCGCTGGTTGTGGACACGGCGACCGTAGTCGTCCAAGTGATCGTCACCCAGCGGGCAGGCACGGCAGTTAGCAGCTGGTGGCTGGGGATCTGCCACGCTGCGTGGTAGCTATCCGACGACGCCCAGGTGGGCGGCCATCTCGCGCATCTCGGCCGTCAGGGTGCGCTTGCGTTTCTTCAGGATCTCCTGCATGGTCTCGGCGGCCATGCGCTGGTGCCGCAGCCACTGCGGTGCCGCTGCCCGAGCCCGGGTCAGCTCCTCCATCGCCGCCGACAGGTCCCCGCAAACGCGTCTGGGCGTGGGCCACTTCGAGGATGAACCGTTCCATCGTCCGCACTGGGCGCGCCAGGCGCTTCCATGCCTTCGGGGACAGTTCCTCCTGCTCGGCCGCCCTGCGGACCACCGCGCGGGCGTCCCCGACGACGGTGGAGTCCTCCAGTGCCTCATCGCCACGGTCACCGGTCCGAAGACGGACCAGAAGCGGAGGCGTTGCGGTGCGCCGTGCCGACGGCCGCCGCCCCGGGCCGCACGGCGGTACTCCGCCGCCTCACCGGGCGGTTGTTGCGCACCGCTCGCTGCGGCCTCCATGGCCAGCCCCCCACACCGCGTACTGGTCCGGCGCGGCCCCGCTGATCCTTGGCTCGACCACGTCATGCTCTGCACCGCGATCCGCTCGCCTCCTCCAACCGGCCCTGCCGCAGCAGCAGCCAGCACATCCGCCGACCCCGGCCCCCGCCGCGAGCACGTCCCCGGCCTGCGAGCGTCGGTGATCGCGCCCCGCAGTGCGTGTAGGCGATGTCGTACTGCCGGACCTGCGTGAGTAGTTGCCGGCCAGCCGCAGTGCCTCGGCCCGGGCAGCAGGGCCTGCTGGTGCTCTTCCCCGCTGGTGTAGTAGGCGACGGCCGGTCGGCTTCGAGCAGCAGGTCCGGCAGCTGGCCGGCGACGCTCTTGTAGCGGTCGCAGAAGTACAGCGACCACGTGTCGCGGACCGACCGGCCGATAGCGGCCACGTTCGGCTCGTCGCCGACGGCTGCGGTGTCCGGGTCTGCGAGGCCGACGCCGGGGTGAGCGCGGCCCGGAGCCGCAGCAGGTTGACCCGGTTCGGCTCCTCCGCCAGCCTACCGGTTCCGGGGCGTCCGGCACCATCAGCGCGCTCGTCGTGACGCCCAACGCGCGAGCCAGGGCATGGAGCGTCTCCATCCGGACCGTCCCGCCCTGCTCGACCTTGCGCACCGTCCCGGCGACACGCCTGCAGCGTAGGCCAGCTCCTCCTGGCTCAGCCCAGCCTGCGCCGGTACTTGCGAACGTTGTCCGCCAGCTCGGTCGTCATCTGTACCCCACCTCCAGCGCCACGGTACGCCGCGCAGACGAACCCACGGGCGCTCCTGATAGTTACCACCCCAAACGGTGAACCACCACACCGCGCCGGACCAGGGCCAGCCGAGACAGCGCAGGTCCGGTGCTCTCGGCAGGCTTCGGGCCAGGCTGCCTCTGGCACGCTCGCATAGCCTCGGCGGGTCGGCGGGTCGGCGCGGAGCCTACGCTCCGCGTCGGCAACGACGTCGGCTACGCCCTCGGCGGGCCGGCGGTGGAGCGGAGGGTCGGCCCCCTGGCGACCCTGTGCCCGCGATCCGACCGTAGGACGGTCGCTGGCGACAACTTGCTCCGCCAGGAGCAAGGGAGTCCCTACCCCACAACTTGCTCCGGCCCTGGTCGGCGCAGGGGTAAGCATCGCTTGCCCCACAACTTGCTCCCACTGGGCACCACGCGAACCGCCCACGACTACCTGCCGGACCGCTGACCGCCGACACCTATACGGGCCTCGGTTCTGCTACGACTCTGGGTCGGTCGGCGACGTCGGGCACCTTCAGCGGCTGGGCCGCCTTGACCTCGTAGAGAAAATCTGGACGCACACCCGGCTGGCACGGTGGGGCTGGAGCCCACCGGAGGGGGAGCGGTCAGTAGAGCTGGACGCGCGTGATGACGCAGTGGGGTTCGGGGCGTCGGCGACGACCACGTACTCGGCCACGCCGAAGGAGCCACCGGGCCCCAGGGGGATGCGCCGCTGCTGGGGCCAGCGGTCGGAGCCGTGCTGCCGGGTACCAGGCCGCGCGTGGTGTTGATCCGCACGGTGGCGGAGACGATGGCGCTGAAGACCTCGCCGGTCACGGCCGGGTCCTGCAACAGGGCCTCGACCTCCGGGGACAGGTAGCAGGGCCACCCGTCGTCGTCCACCCGTCCTCGTACGGGCTCCGGAATCACTCAACGGGCAGCCCCGCCGAACGCCGGCCTCGACCGCGTCGGCCACGCCCCTCAGGGCAGCGTGCCGGCGAGCGCGGCAGCAGCGAGTTGGTCCCCATGGCCTGGTCGGCGGTCGCACCGCCGCAGCCCCAGCGCGCAGCACCGCCTCGGCCTCCTGCGGAGCCGCCGCCGCAGCTCGCGGTAGAAACTCCATCCGCCGCGCCCCGGACACGCGCCGCAGCGATCCCTCAGCGTTTGCGCGGCACCGGATCGCCTGCGCCTCCATGTGGACGGACTGCACCGCATGGCCACCTCCCTCTCTCCCACTACCTGGCCAGTCTGCCTCCCCGGCGCCCCAGGCGTCGACACGACCCCGTCCCGGCCAGGGCTCTGGACCCGAGCCGCCCTATCCAGGTCCGAGCACGACGGGTCGAGTACCAGGAATCTCACCCGATCCAGTGACCGGAGAGCGGATATCACCAGGTCAAGGCCTGTGCGTGCCGCTCAGCTCCAGGGCTTCAACGCGGTCACGTAGGGTCGGTGAGCTGTTCGAGCGCCTCGGCCAGTTCCTGCTCCAACATCTCGACGCGCGCCGCCGTCCCGCCCACAGGCGCGTTCCCCGCCTCCGGGTCACCGGCGTCGGCGTCGGGGTGGGCGACGAAGGCTCCCTTGCCGGGGCGGGAGATCGCGTAGCCGTCCTGCTTCAGCAGGGCCATGGCCTTCTGCACGGACAGGCTGGAAGCCCCGAACTCGCGCATCAGTACCGCCTGCGTCGGCAGTGCGTCCCCCGGCTTCAGTCCGCCGGAGCGGATCCGCTCCCGCAGTGCCTCGGCGATGACCTCGAAGGTCAGCAGCACCGTGCTGCCCGCCGCTCTGCGTCCCTGCCGTCCTGTTGTCACCGCAGGCCACCTGCCCTCTCCGCGCGTCTATCACCGAAATCCGGCCCGTCCAAAACGGGAAACCCGGGGCACAGTACCCGCATCCCAACCACCCACCGAAACAGATGAGGAGGGATGTACTTGAATGCGCACTTGAAGCGATGCTACCTTCACGCACCGCTGGAGAACACCACCGCTGACCAGGCCAGACGCCCCCGGCCCCCCTCCGCACCCACTGTCACGCACACCGTTCCCGTGTGCTGACCATCCGGGCCGCCCCTCGCCCGCCTCTCCTCTTCTCCCACTCCTGCCGGAGGTCTGTCCCCATGCCCGCACAGCTCCAACTCCCCTCCCCCACAACCACATCCACGCACTTCGGCGCGGCATTCACCGCGCCAGCGGACGACCGCATGGCCGACGCGTCCGCGAACAGGGGCTCGGCGCTGGAACGCCGGGCGCGGCTGACGGCCCGGCTGGCCAAGCTGGCCGCCGCCGCCAACCTCGCACCCCCTCGCCCGCCAGATCGGCTCACTCGGCGGCTGCGCTCGCCCGATCCGCATGACCGGACACCGCACCCGCCTGGACACCGCCACCGGCCAGATCCTCGACCACCTCGACACCCGCCACCTCCCGGCCGGCGAACTCCTGCTTCGCTGCGGCAACCGCCGCGCCACCCGCTGCCCCGCCTGCTCGAAGGTCTACCGCTACGACACCTACCAGCTCATCGCCGCCGGACTGCGCGGCGGCAAGACCGTCCCCACCAGCGTCTCCACCCATCCGCGCGTCTTCGCCACCCTCACCGCCCCCGGCTTCGGCCCCGTCCACAACCATCCCGGCGCATCCTCGTGCGTCTGCGGTGCTCGGCACGGCGACAGCGACCCGCTCCTCGGCACGCCGCTGAACCCGCAGCGGTACGACTACACCGGCGCGGTGCTGTGGAACGCCCACGCTCCTGCTCTGTGGGCGCGCTTCACCGGCCATCTGCGCCGAGAGATCGCGCATGCGGCCGGTCTGACGCAGCGCGCCCTGCGCCACCACGCGACCCTGTCCTACGCCAAGGTCGCCGAGTACCAGAAGCGCGGCCAGATCCACTTCCACACCGTCATCCGCATCGACGGACCCACCGGCCCCGGCAGTACTCCGCCCGCCTGGGCCAGCACCGATCTCCTCGACCACGCCGTCCGCGCCGCCGCAAAGCGCACCCGAGTCCAGCACCAACGGCCCTCCGGGGCAGGGGAGGCGGGCGGGGTGCGGTCGTCGGAGTCCACGGTGTTCCGGTTCGGGCGGCAGATCGACGTCCGCGCGATCCGCAGCACCGACTTCACCGGCGACGGCCCGGTCACCGACCGGCACGTCGCCGCCTACATCGCCAAGTACGCCACCAAGGGAGCCGAGACCACCACCGGAACCCTCGACCGCCGACTGCGCTTCCTGGCCGAACTCGCCCAGCACGACCTCACCGACCACACCCGCCAAATGATCCACACCGCCTGGCACCTCGGCACCCAGCTCCAGTACACCCACCTGCGCCTGCGGCAGTGGGCCCACATGCTCGGCTTCCGAGGCCACTTCTCCACCCGTACCCGCCACTACTCCACCACCCTCACCCAGCTGCGGGCCGAACGCACCGCCTGGCGCACCCGCCAAGACGACGCCCAGGAAGAGACTGACCAGGGCCAGCCGGTCACTGACCAGCACAGTGACCGCAGTGACCTGACCGCCGGTCACACCGACCCCGACGCCGGTCACCGCAGCGGCCACCGCGCGGGGAGCAGGCAGCGCGGTCACACAGACACCACCCTGGTGATATCGCATTGGCAGTACGCCGGAAGCGGCCTTCTGCCCGAACTCGCCCACCTCGCCGACCTCCTGACCACCACACCGCGAGGCCGGACCGAACAACCGCGCCGCCCTCGGAAGGCGCGGCGCGCTGGTGACCGGGCTGGTCGCTCCACCGTCCCGCTGACCGCCGCTGTCCAAGCCGAGGTGATCGCGTGACCGCCGACAGTGAGCTCCTCACCGTCCCCGAGGTCATGGCCCGCCTGAAAATCAGCCGTTCCACCGTCTACGACCTCATCCGCACCCGGCGGCTCGCCTCGATCACCATCGGCCGTGCCCGCCGCATCCCCGCCAACGCCCTGAACGCCCTCATCCACCACCAACTCGAACAGGCAGCCTGATGACCAACACCACCCCCAGCACCGGCTCGCGCAGGGTCCGCGCCAACGGCGACGGCACCGTCTACCAGCGCAAGGACGGCCGCTGGGAAGCCGCCGGATACGTCCTCGCCGCAGGCAACACCCGCAAGCGCATCCACGTCTACGGCACCACCCGAAAGGAAGCCCTGGCCCAGCTCACCGAGAAGATCGCCACCAGCAACCGCGGCATACCCGCCCCCGCCGCGCAGGGCAGCGTGGCCGCGTTCCTCACCTACTGGCTCGAGACCGTCGCCGTCCACCGCCTCCGGGAGAACACCCACACCCGCTACACCGCCTGCGTCCGCCTCTACCTCATCCCCGGCCTCGGCAAGAAGAAGCTCGCCAAGCTCACCGCCAAGGACGTCCGCACCTGGCTCGACCAACTCCGCACCACCTGCCAGTGCTGCGCACGCAGTCTCGACACCGCCCGCGACCAGCCCCAGTGCTGCGCAGCCGGGAACTGCTGCCGCAAGCGGCTCTCGCCCCTCACGCTCGCCTACGTCCACTCCGTCCTCAAGTCCGCCCTAGAACACGCCGTCCGCGAAGAGGAGATCCCGCGCAACGTCGCCCGCAACGTCCGCATGGGCACACCCCGACCCCGTCGCTTCGAACCCCTCACCACCGAAGAGGCCCGCGCACTCCTCGCCGCCACGGACGGGCACCTGCTCAGCGCCCTGTTCGAACTCGCCCTGCGCACCGGACTGCGCAAGGGCGAACTCCTCGGCCTGCGCTGGGAAGACCTCGACCTGACCGGCGGAACCGCCAGCATCCGCCGCACCCTACAACGCACCAACAGCGGCGGCCTGACCGCCCTGCCCACCAAGACCCAGAGCTCGGAACGGCGCATCGCCCTGCCCACCGAGTGCCTGCACTCCCTCGAACAACACCGCGACCGGCAGGCCCGGGAACGCGAGGCGGCGGGGACCAGCTGGAGGGCAAGCGGCTACGTCTTCACCCGGCCCGACGGCTCGCCAATCGAGGGTGCCACGCTCACCCGGCACTTCAACGCGCTACTGCGCCGTGCCGCACTGCGCCGCATCCGCTTCCATGATCTCCGGCACTCGGCAGCCACACTGCTCCTGGAGCAGGGCGTCGAACTCGTCGTCATCAAGGAGCTGCTGGGCCATGCCCACATTGGGGTGACCGCAACGGTGTATGCCCACGTCCGGCTCCGCCTCCAACGCGACGCCATCGACCTCCTCGGCAACGCCCTCCGCAACCCCACCCAGCCCGCCACCCGACCCGACGACGGCGACGAACCACCCCTTTGTGCAGCACCCGTCCACTGACGTTGCCGTCAACTACTGCCGTCAGACACTCCAGAGGCCCCACCGGAGCACCATTCCGGCTGGGGCCTCTGGGCGATTCCTCGTTCGTCGAGCGCCTGGCTCATAGTGCAGGAACCAGGCAACACCGCTTAGGGATATCCCTAGCCGTTCCAATAATTCCCGGATTTAGCACGGCAATCACGAGGCTATTGCGAGACAGAGGAAAAAGTCACAATGGGACCGTCTTCGGAATTAATGACTCGGACATCGAAGACTCGCCTGGAAATTCAGCACACAAGGCAGCCCGCCAAGTCTTCACTACGCAAGCGGCGTTGAAATTCAGCGCTTGCCAGTCTTCACCGACATCCTCCGATTCACAATCTGCCAAACTCGCAGTTGATTGAGCATTGTCTCGATTCTCTGGATATCCCAGAGAGATTCTCGCGCCAGAGATTAAAATTTCGCTCCTCGTACGCCGATCCATAGTACGCAATTATCACTTCGGTAAACTTGGGCCAGATAATTCGAGAGAGCGCTACCAGCACGCTGGGCTACCGTTAGACTTGACGTAGTCTACATAATCAACCTCGCCACCCCACTCCTCCACCCAGGATCTAATCTTGGAGTACTCCGCTGGATCATCCATTGAAGCTCCTTAAATTGGCGGCACTCAATCGCTACACTGCTTTATCGACGTCTAGCCGCCTGCGGACCAGGAAGTGTTCTGATGCCTCATTATTCTGATTTCCACCGACTAACAGTCACATAGTTCCTCTTGCAGCAGAGGGCGAGGCAACTTAGCCAGTTATAGAAGACCTGGCCTGTGTTTGGATTTACATGCTGCAACATATCGAGGATATGAGGAGCTGGAATGCAGCATGCGGGCAGAGTTAGGGTCCAAGTCCGCACGCTGAGAAATTACCCCATTTCTCGTCATACCTTGCGTATGCGGTAACCGTCCCATCCTCCTGCTGACGAAAGAGTATTTCTCCGGGGTCGGCCGTCTGCGGAAACGTCATTACCTGCGCGCCCCCGAGAGGTCCACGCAGTTATGGACGAGCACGGGCGTCGCCCCAGCGAGTACATAGTACGTGTGGCCGGTGCCCGGCTCTACCTGCTTCTTCGCAGGTCAGCGGCGTTTTGATGGTCTGTCGGGGTCTGTGGTTGTCCGCTGGTGTGCGTGTTGTTGCCGTCACTACTGCGTCAAAGGTATAGACCACTTGATCCAACGACGTCGCCACGACCCCTCGCCGAGGCTGGCGTTCGGGCACCTCACTTCCACTCTCGGGCTCGGCACGCAGATTGGCGCGTACCGTCCGCTCGTAGGTTGCGTGACGGTCTGCGCGCAGTGCGCGGCGATCCAGCGGGTCAGTTCTCGGAGGTGTGCATCTGGCCGGATGCGGCCGCAGTCCTGCTCCTCTCGGTGACCAGACCGCCTCGAAGGTCGGCAGTGACATGGGATCCGGGACGGTGGTGACGTGTACTCGCGAACCGGTGCGCGTGGTCGTGCCATCAGCGCTCTCCTCGCTTCAGTGCGTCGGCTTCGGCCACGTCCGGCGGGTCGGGGATTCGCTGCCGCGTGAGTCCGCGACCCTTAGCGCGTCCGACAGGCCTCGGTCAGCCGACAGGCCAGCCACCGGTATCGACATCCGTCAGCGCCCGTGCTCCAGGTGCCAGGACGCTGCGTGCATGGTCCAGTAGCTCCGACCATGGTGAGTTGGACCTCCTCGATGCCGTCGGCGAGTGTGGCGAGGTAGCCCCGCCGTCGGTGCTGAGGTAGCAGGGGTTCCCGTCGGGGGTGGTCCAGGGCAGCAGTCGGGGGCCGTCGATGCCGGATGCGGCGTCGTACAGCTCCCTGGGCGTAGGCGGTCCGCGTTGCTTCTGAGGTTGCTCACCGTGTGCCCCGGCTCGGTCGCTGGATACGGACACGGCGACCGTAGCTGCCGAGTGATCGGCACCCAGGTCGCAGGCGTGGCAGTTCACGACGCAGGGTCTGCGAACTGCACGCTGCGTGGTGGCTATCCGACGACGCCCAGGTAGGCCGCCATCTCACGCATTTCAGCTGTCAGAGTGCGCTTGCGCTTCTTCAGGATCTCCTGCATGGTCTCGGCGGCCATCCGCTGGTGCCGCAACCACTGCGGGGAGGCACGTCGACTCCGTCAGCTCGTCCATCGCCGCTGTCAGATCGCTTGTCCGTGCGTAGGCGCGTGCGACATCGAGTCGGTGGCGGTTCCAGTTGTCGTCGCTGGGCCGTCCAGTGCTCGTCCACGCCTTCGGCGACATGGCGTCCTCGCCGGACTTGCGCACGACTGTGCGGGCGTCTCCCAGCACCATCGCGCCTCGACGCCCTTCATGCCGACGGTCAGCGGCCCGAAAGTGGTCCAGTGCCGGAAGAACGACCCGGTGTACTCCCGGCCGACGGCCGACGCCGCCGTGCTCGCCACCCGGTGGTAGTGCCGCGCCTCCTGGGGACGGTTGTTGCGACCCGCTGCCGCTGCCGCGCGCAGGGCCAGCCATCCCCACGCCGCACACTCGTCCGGCGTCGCCCGTGACAGCCTGGGCTCGATGGCATCAGCTGTCCTGGAAGCGAGTTGCTCGGCCTCGTCCAACCGGCCCTGCCGCAGCAGCAGCCAGCACATCCCGATCACCCCGGACGCCCCGGTGAGCCGGTCATCCACCGTGCGCGCGTCCGTGATCGCGCCGGCCAGCGCCGTGTACGCGAGATCGTACTGACGCACCTGCGTCAGATACCGCCCGGCCAACTGCAACGTCTCCGCGCGGGCCAGCAGCGCCTGGCGGTGCTCCTCGCCGCCGTCGAAGTACGCGACCGCGCTGTTGGCGTCCCGCAGCAGCCCCGGCAGCTGGGACGCGACGCTCTTGTAGCTGTCCGAGTGGTACAGCACCGCGCCATCCTGGACCGCCCGCCTAAAGCCGCGCAGGTTCGGCTCCTCCCCGGCGGCATCCGTTTCCAGGTCGGCGAGGCCCACCGGCGGAGTGAGGGCGGCACGAAGCCGGATCAGATTGACCCGGTTCGGCTCCTCGGCACGCCCCACCGGCTCCGGGGCGTCCGGTGCCAGCAGCGTCGCCGTGGTCACACCCAGGGCGCGGGCCAGGGCGTGAAGCGTCTCCATGCGGACCGCCCCGCCCTGCTCGACCTTGCGCACCGTACCCGGCGACACGCCTGCGGCGTAGGCCAGTTCCTCCTGGCTCAACCCGGCCCTGCGCCGGTACTTGCGGACATTGTCCGCCAGCTCCGTCGTCATCTGTGCACCACCTCCAACGCCACGGTACGCCGCACCGGCGAACCCACAGGGCGCTCTTGACAGTTACCCACCCCAGACGGTGAACCACCACAACGCACCCCGGCACAGGGCCAGCCGAAACAGCCCGGCTCCGGCGCCCTCGACAGGCTTCGGGCCAAAGCGGGGTGAGCCCCTCCTGCCGCGTCGGAGTTCTCCGGGGCCACCAAGGCCACCTCTGGCACGCTCGCGCATAGCCTCGGCGCGTCGGCGGGTCGGCGGGTCGGCGCGTCGGCGGGTCGGCGGGTCGGCGGGTCGGCGGGTCGGCGGGTCGGCGGGTCGGCGGGTCGGCGGGTCGGCGGTCGGCGGGTCGGCGGGTCGGCGGGTCGGCGGGTCGGCGGGTCGGCGGGTCGGCGGGTCGGCGGGTCGGCGGGTCGGCGGGTCGGCGGGTCGGCGGGTCGGCGGGTCGGCGGGTCGGCGGGTCGGCGGGTCGGCGGGTCGGCGGGTCGGCGGGTCGGCGGGTCGGCGGGTCGGCGGGTCGGCGGGTCGGCGGGTCGGCGGGTCGGCGGGTCGGCGGGTCGGCGGGTCGGCGGGTCGGCGGGTCGGCGGGTCGGCGGGTCGGCGGGTCGGCGGGTCGGCGGGTCGGCGGGTCGGCGGGTCGGCGGGTCGGCGGGTCGGCGGGTCGGCGGGTCGGCGGGTCGGCGGGTCGGCGGGTCGGCGGGTCGGCGGGTCGGCGGGAAGCCTACGCTCCACGTCGGAGATGACGTCGGGCACCGCCCACGGCGGGACCGGCGGTGGAGACGGAGAGTCGGACCCCTGGCCGACCCTGTGCCCGCGATCCGACCGTAGGACGGTCGCTGGCGACAACTTGCTCCGCCAGGCGCAAGGGAGTCCCTACCCCACAACTTGCTCCGGCCCTGGTCGGCGCAGGGGTAAGCATCGCTTACCCCACAACTTGCTCCTATCGGGAATCAGCCGAGCCCCGCTCACATCCTCGGCTGACCACTCCCCGCCGACGCCAGTGGGGGCCCTGGTTGCTGCCATCGCCCTGGCTCGGTCGGCGACGTCGGGCCACCTCCAGCGGGCCGGGCCCGCCTTGAACCTCGTAGAGAAAATCTGGACGCACAGCTCCGGCCCCTGGGCCGCCTGGGGGCGAAAGGTCAGCGGCCTCGCTCGGTCTCGCCCGCTTCCAGGGCTTCGACGCGGGCACGCAGGGCGGTGAGCCGATCAAGCGCCTCGGCCAGTGCCAGTTCCAGCGCCTCGACGCGGGCCGCCGTCCGCCGACGGGCACATTCCCCACATCCAGGCTGCCGGACTCGCCGTGAGCGTCGTCGGGGTAGGTGACGAAGGCGCCCTTGCCAGGGCGGGAGATCGCATAGCCGTCCTGCTTCAGCGAGGCCATGGCCTTCTGCACGGACAAGCTGGAGGCCCCGAACTCCCGCATCAGCACCGCCTGCGTCGGCAGGACGTCCCCCGGCTTCAGCTCACCGGAACGGATCCGCTCCCGCAGGGCCTCGGAGATGACCTCGAACGTCAGCAACACCGTGCTACCCATCGGTTTGCGCCCCCGCCACCCCACCGTCACCACAAGCCACCTCGCCCTCTCTGCGCCACTACCACCAAAATCCGGCCTGCCCAAACCGGGAAACCCGGGCCACAGTACTCGCACCCCAACCGCACCGAAACAGATGAGGAGGGATGCACTTGAATGCGCGCTTGAAGCGATGCTACCTTCACGCACCGCCGGTGAACACCACCGCTGACCAGGCCAGACGCCCCCGGCCCACCACTCGCACCCGCCGTCACGCGCACCCTTCCCCCCGCGCTGACCACCCGGGTCACCCCCAGCCACCCCATCTCTTCTCCAGCCCCCTGCCGGAGGTCTGCCCTCATGCCCGCACAGCTCCAACTCCCCCCCCGTAACCACCTCCGCGCCCGCGAACAGCACGCTCACCGCACCGGCCCACCCCAGCACCACCGACACGTCCACCAACAGCGACTCGGCGCTGGAACGCCGGGCCCGACTGACCGCCAGGCTGGCCAAGCTCGCCGCCGCCGGACACCTCGCACCCCTGGCCCGGCAGATCGGCTCACTGGGCGGCTGTGCCCGCCCAATCCGCATGACCGGACACCGCACCCGCCTGGACGCCACGACCGGCCAGATCCTCGACCACCTCGACACCCGCCACCTGCCCGCCGGCGAACTCCTGCTGCGCTGCGGCAACCGCCGCGCCACCCGCTGCCCCGCCTGCTCGAACGTCTACCGCTACGACACCTACCAGCTCATCGCCGCCGGACTACGCGGCGGCAAGACCGTCCCCACCAGCGTCTCCACTCACCCCCGTCTTCGCCACCCTCACCGCCCCCGGCTTCGGCCCCGTCCATAACCAACCCGGCGCCGCCTCGTGTATCTGCGGCACCCAGCACGCCGACAGCGACCCGCTCCTGGGCACGCCGCTGAACCCGCAGCGGTACGACTACACCGGCGCGGTGCTGTGGAACGCTCACGCCCCCGCCCTATGGGCACGCTTCACCACCCACCTGCGCCGCGAAATCGCCCACGCCGCAGGACTCACCCAACGCACCCTGCGCCACCACGCAACCCTGTCCTACGCCAAGGTCGCCGAATACCAGAAGCGCGGCCAGATCCACTTCCACACCGTCATCCGCATCGACGGACCCACAGGCCCCGCCAGCACCCCGCCCGCCTGGGCCACCACCGACCTCCTCGACCACGCCGTCCGCGCCGCCGCGAAGCGGACCCGCGTCCTGCACCAACACCGTTCCGGGGCCGGGAAGGCCGCCCCGGCACGGCCGTCGGAGCCCACGGCGTTCCGGTTCGGGCGGCAGATCGATGTCCGCGCGATCCGCAGCACCGACTTCACTGGCGACGGCCCGTCACCGACCGGCCGTCGCCGCCTACATCGCCAAGTACGCCACCAAGGGAGCCGAAACCACCACCGGCACCCTCGACCGCCGACTCCGCTTCCTGGCCGAACTCGCCCAGCACGACTCACCGACCACGCCCGCCTGATGCCTGCACCTCGGTGTTCGGCCCGAGCACGCCACCTCCGCCTGCGCCAATGGGCCCACATGCTCGGCTTCCGAGGCCACTTCTCCACCCGCACCCGCCACTACTCCACCACCCTCACCCACCTCCGAGCCGAACGCACCACCTGGCGCACCCGCCAAGACGACACCCGGAAGCAGGCAGGCGAGGGACAGCCGGTCACTGACCAGCACAGTGACCGCACGGACCTGACCTCCGGTCACACCAACCCCATGCCGGTCACCGCAGCGGTCAGCGCACACGAGCGGGCGACACATCGGCAGACACGACCTGGTGATCTCGCACTGGCAGTACGCCGGAAGCGGCCTCCTGCCCGAACTCGCACACCTGGCCGACCTCCTGGCCACCACATCGCGAGCCCGGACCGAGCAACCGAGCCGCAGGCACGGTGCACCGGTGACCGGGCCGGTCAATCCACCGTCCCGCTGACCGCCGCCGTCCAGACGGAGGTGACCGCGTGACCACCGACAGCGAACTCCTCACGGTCCCCGAGGTCATGGCCCGCCTGAAGATCAGCCGTTCCACCGTCTACGACCTCATCCGCACCCGGCGGCTCGCCTCGATCACCATCGGCCGTGCCCGCCGCATCCCCGCCACGCCCTGAACGCCCTCGTCCACCACCAGCTCGAAGAGGCAGCCTGATATGACCACCCTCGACACCAACCCCACCTCCACTCCCGGTGCGGGCTCGCGCAGGGTCCGCGCCAACGGCGACGGCACCGTCTACCAGCGCAAGGACGGCCGCTGGGAAGCCGCCGGATACGTCCTCGCCACAAGCGACACCCGCAAGCGCATCCGCGTCTACGGCACCACCCGCAAGGAAGCACTGGCCAAGCTCACCGAGAAGATCGCCACCAGCAACCGCGGCATACCCGCTCCATCCGCGCAAGGCAGCCTCGCCGCGTTCCTCACCTACTGGCTGGAGACCGTCGCCGTCCACCGGCTCCGCGAGAACACCCACACCCGCTACACCGCCGTCGTCCGCCTCTACCTCATCCCCGGCCTCGGCAAGAAGAAGCTCGCCAAGCTCACCGTCAAGGACATCCGCACATGGCTCGACCAACTCCGCACCACCTGCCAGTGCTGCGCACGCGGCATCGACACCGCCCGCCAGCAACCCGAGTGCTGCGCGACCGGAGCATGCTGCCAGGCGGCTGTCACCGCTGACCCTGGCCTACGTGCACTCCGTCCTCAGGTCGGCTCTGGAGCACGCCGTCCGCGAAGAGGAGATCCCCGTAATGTCGCCCGCAATGTGCGCATGGGCACACCCGACCCCGCCGCTTCGAACCCTCACCGCCGAAGAAGCCCGCGCACTCCTGACCGCCACGGACGGACACCGGCTCAGGGCGCTCTTCGAACTCGCCCTGCGCACCGGGCTGCGTAAGGGCGAGCTCCTCGGCCTGCGCTGGGAAGACCTCGACCTCACCGGCGGAACCGTCAACATCCGCCGCACCCTCCAACGCACCAACTCCGCCGGCCTGACCGTTCTGCCGACCAAGACCCACAGCTCGGAACGGCGCATCGCCCTGCCCACCGAGTGCCTGCGCTCCCTCGAACAGCACCGAGAACAGCAGGCCCAGGAGCGCGAGGCTGCGGGGTCCGGCTGGAAGGCGAGCGGCTACGTCTTCACTCGGCCCGACGGCTCGCCAATCGAGGGAGCCACCCTTACCCGGCACTTCGACGCCCTACTCCGCCGGGCCGCCCTGCGTCGCATCCGGTTTCATGATCTTCGGCACTCAGCAGCGACGCTCCTCCTGGAGCAGGGTGTAGAACTCGTCGTGATCAAGGAGCTGTTGGGCCATGCCCACATCGGCGTGACCGCGACCGTGTATGCCCACGTCCGACTGCGCCTCCAACGCGACGCCATCGACCTACTCGGCAACGCCCTCCGCAACCCCGCGCGACCCGACGACGGCGACGAACCACTGCAGGGTGCAGCGTCCGTCCGCTGACGTTGCCGTCAACTACTGCCGTCAGACACCCCAACGGCCCCACCGAAGGAACACCGGTGGGGCCGTTGTTATGAGGCCTAACAGGGCATCTACCGCGACCCAATACGCGCCATATGCAGATCTCCACATCAGAGAAATGCCATGCTCAAAATCACTCCCGCAGGGGATTTGATACTTCCAAGAATTTTTCGAGCACCTCCATCAACGCATCAGTCAAAGGCCCATCCAATTCACTTGGAAGTTCATCCACTCGCACACGGCCCTCAAGAACTTCCGGGGCTCGAGTCGAGGCAATTACATATGCCCAATGAAGGCTCGATTTACGCCCAAGGATCCGAATGGAAACCCACTCCTGGAACCCGGCCAACGGCTCGCCATCAAGTGCGGCATTGAAGCCCTGAACGAATGACACCGCAGTAGAGAACCGGTCATCGAGCAGGTACATTCGGCGTCGGTTTCTCAGATGGAAACACACCTCTCGCATGTCCACCCGATCAACCCTCCGCGACATACGGGAGGAAGGACAGGTACTCGCCGTACATCCATTGAGATCGATACGCGTCCATTGACATCCCCGGGCCCCGTGAATCCGTCGTAAACGGAGCCATCCTTGATGACGACATAGTGCTCAGTCCATGAACCCAAGGGTCATTGGTCGACGGCCCAAGTCCCGGCGCTCCTTCACTGTCGGAAACTCGGTAAATATCGCCGCCGATTTTGCTCTGGATCTGCTTGGCGCACTCCTCGCAGTTGTTCATATCTGGCTTGGGCCAACCATTTGGTCCAACTTCATCACAAGGAAACGCAGCGCTGTTATGCACCAGGATCGGCGTCGTGCCAGCGAGTACATAGTACGTGTGGAGCTGCTGAATTGTCAGGTTGTAGCGGTAGGCGGCACCCGGGGTCACGTGTATGGACTCAACGTACGCGTGACCACCGGCAGAAGTTTCCAGGGCGTGGCCTGGGGTCAGTTGGACGGCGGGGATCCAGGTATGGAGGGTGTCGTCCCAGAAGCGGTGTTCGGTGGTGGTGTGGAGGGTGGAGGTGTGACCTTGGGCGTCCAGGACGGTGACGTCGAGGAGGTTGTGATCGTAGTTGACCATGGTCGCCTGGACGGTGCGTGCGCCCTTGAGCTTGCCGGTGGTGGGGTCGGCGGCCTCAACCTTGTCACCGGTCTTGATCTTGCTGATCGGCTCGGTCTTGCCGTCAGGCATCAGGACAGCGGTAGCCGGAGCGAAGCTGTTGGTAGCGCAACTGGCCCCGGCCTCGTCATCGGCTGAGCTGTCCGCGTACTCACTCGCGATGACATCGTAGTCGGCGGCGGTGGCGGCATCGGTGGCCGGGTCCAGTCCGAGTTGGGCGAGGTCGGCGGCGGTGAGGACGACGGCGCCGACGTTCATCAAGCTGTTCATAAGCGATACGGCGGTAGCACCTCCGCCCTGAGGACTGCCGCACTGACTGTTCAACTGTCGGCAGCGAGCGTTGTAGCCCTTACCGCCCGGCTGGCGCTGGGGGGCCGGTGGGATGGGGGTTAGCGTGTAGCTGGTCGTGGCGTTGATGACGGCTACCACTGCCAGCGTCAATGGATCAGCGGCGTCCACCGCCTGGTTGACCTGGGTCGCGGCGGCACGCCGACAGGCGGCGTTGCCACATTCGATCCATTCGGCGGACAACTGCTCGATGACGCGTGCGTGGATCACGGGTGCGGCAGGCGGACCGGCGCAGTCGCCCAGGCCCGGCATGCAGCCGCCGCCTCCGCCGGTACCCGAACGCTGTCCTCCGGAGTTGCCGTCCCCGCCGCTGCCGCTGTTGTCGTCACTGCCACCGCTACTGCTACTGCTGCTCGCGGCGGGGACTTGGGGTTGAGCTGAGGGTTGCAGACGTCATCAAGGCCGAGGCACAGGCCGGTGGGGTCGCTGTTGTTGACCGGGTCGTCGCCCGCGTAGGTGTAGCCGCCGATCTGGTTGGGGTCGGAGACCTCCAGGACTGGGTCGCGGGAGAGGAAGTGCCCGCTGACCGGGTCGTATTCGCGGGCGCCGAGGAGGTCGAGGTTGGTGGCGGGGTCGCTGGGCCGGCCGAGGTAGGAGCGTCCGTCGACCCAGGTGGCGGGCGTGGTGCCGCGGGTGTTGCCGTAGGGGGTGAAGTAGCGGCGGTTCTCACCGGCAAGGACAGAGGAGATGGTGAGAGTGCCGGTGCCCTGAGAGGTGCTGGTCTCGTAGCTGAGGTTGCCGGTGTTGTCTCGGATGACGGTGATGCCGCTACCCGTGTTGTAGTAGCGCAGTGCGGTCAGGCCGCCGCCGCTGTTCATGGTGATCTGCTCGTCGGGCAGGTAGAGCAGGGTGGTGGTGCCCCCGGCGATGGTGTCCTTCTGCAGGAGCAGGTTGCCGGAGGCGTCGTACTGGTAGCCGGAGGCGTTGTTGGTGGCGCTGTCCTCTACGGAGCTGGTCAGACCATTGGGGTCATATGTGAAGCTCTGGTCGTTGACAGTGGAGCCGGCCGCATTGGTGACGATGTCAGTCTTGGTGGAGCCGTCGGGGTTGTAGCTGTACGTCGACTCGGAGACCGGAGTACCGCTGCCGTTGGTGGTGTTCAGGGCCTGGAGCGTGTCAGGCTGGCCGGTGGTACCGGTGGCCGTGTTGTAGCTGTAGGCCTGGGTGGTGGCGACGGTGCCGTCGGTGTTGTAGTCGGTGACCGTGGAACGATTGCCCGAGGACTGGCCGTTCGGGTCGTATGAGTAGGTCTCCCAGTAGGGGGCGGGACCGCCGTTGGTGGCGGCACTGGGAGCAGCGTTCTTACAGCCCCCGATGTTGGGTACCGAGGGAGAGGCGGCACTGCTGACAACGCCGGTGTCGGTCCAGGCGGTGCCGAGCCGCCCCTGGCTGTCGTAGGTGTAGCACTGCAGGTCGGTCGCAGTGCCGTTGTCCTCGGCGTCGTTCTGCGCGGTGATCTGACCGACGGCGTTCCAGTAGGTCGAGATGTCGTCCAGGTGCCCGGTCGAGTCGTTCTCCGCGTCCAGGAACGACTCGGTGACACGGTCGGTGTCGACGTCGTAGGTGTTGGTCTGGACGAGCTGATCGGGCATGTCGCCGATGGTGGCGCGGGTGGTCTGACCGAGCGGATTGTCGGTGGCGGCGGTGAGGTAGTCCGCGTTGCCGGAGATCCCGGCCAGGTCACCGGTGGTGGTGTACGAGTCCGAGACGGTCTCGGCGGGCAGTCCGCCGTCCGCGCCGTAGGTGGTGGATTCGAGTGCCCCGGTGAGCAGGCCGTAGCTGTAGGACACCGAGTATGTGCCGGCCAGGTTGCCCTCGGCCGCCGGGATGGTGGTGCTGGTACCGGTGGGCGAGCCGAGCGGGCTGTACCCGGCGGTGGACTGCTTGTAAGCGTTGCCGTTGTAGTACGAGGTCTGCGAGGCAGGCTCGCCCTTGCCTGCGATGGCGGTGTCGTAGCTCCACGCGGCCAGTTCGGCGGACGTCTGCTGGGTGGTTCCGTTGTACTCAGCCAGCTTCCGGCCCAGGATGTCGTAGGTGTACGAGACCACGGAGCCGTTGGCGTTGGTGGCGGTCAGTTCGTCACCGGCCGCGTCATACGTGGCTGAAGTGCTGCCCGCGTCCGGGTCGCTCGCCGCGATGCGGTTGCCCTGGGCATCCGAGGTCTCGGTCCACTGATGGCCCGAGGAGTCGGTGATCGTGGTGACCGTGTTCAGCGCTCCGGTAGTGGCGTTGGGCACGGTGGTGTAGGCATAGTCGGTTTCGGTTGCGGCACCCGTAGGAGTGCTGCCGTGGTACTGCAGCGACTCGGTGGTCCGGCCTTGCGCGTCAACGTAGGTGGTGCTCGCGGTGCCGCCTGGCGGTGGAGTGGTGTCCGTGCGGTCCACTCCCGGGTAGGCGGTACTGCTGGACCACTGCAACTGCCCATAGGAGTAGAACGCGCTGCCGACGCTTCGGCCCATGCCGTCGTAGGTGGTCACCGTCTGGCCGGGGACGTCGGCGTCCGTGGTCGGATAGAAGACGGAGGAGGGAGCAGCCGAGATGTAGTACGGGGTGGTGGAGGTCTTCACCAGCCAGCCGTGTGAGTCGTAGGCGTAGTCGGTGACGTTCGAGCCGCCCGTCGCATTGCTGTCCAGGGACGTCGACTGCTCCTGGAGCGGCTGCATGAAGCCGTTGTAGATCTCGAACTGCGCACCGTATGTCTCGTTGGCCCGCAGAGCCTGGGTCTCGGTCCAGGTCTCGGCACTCTGCCCGCCGAGGGAGTAGGTGAACTTCTTCGACGCATCCGCGCTGCCGTTCCCGGGCAGCCAGACCGCAGTCAGCCGGCCCAGGGCGTCGTAATTCTCGATGGTGGTGTTGTTGTTGGGGTCGATCAGTTTGGTCGGCTGCTGGCGGAACTGGTCGACGTTGGTGGTGGTGGTCCAGTTCCCCGCGGTGACGTTGGTGGTCGACGTGATGGTGGGCAGCGTTCCGGTGGCGGGGCTGTAGGTGTCGGTCGTGACGTCCCCGCGCTGGTCGGTCGCCGAGGCGGTGCGGCCGTAGACGTCGTAGCTGCTGCTGTTGTCAGGGCTGCGGTGAAGTTCTCAGTTGTACCGGTCCAGCCGGACATGTTCTGGACACCGGTCAGGTTTCCGACGCCAGCGGCCGGGATCACGCCGTAGGTCGTGTCGCCGTCGTAGTAGTAACGCTTGTCGGAGAGGGTGTTGGCGGCCGTCTTCGCGGGACAGGAGCTGGTGCCAACTCCGCCGCCGGACGATACCGCGACCGTGGTGTCCTCTGCAGGGACGGCTGTGATCCCCTTGTTGACACCGCTACCCGGCGGGGTGGCGTACTGGACGGTGGAGCAGGTCTCGGTCGAACCAGTCCCGCCGAGCTGGCTGATGTCGCCCTGGCTGTCAGCTTGGGTGAGCAGCCCGGTGGTGGCCGAGTAGAGCTTCACGGTCTGGGTGGTGCGCCATTTGCCGCTGGCCAGGGTTCCGCGGTCGATGGTGGTCTGTGGCTCGACGAACCATGCCTGCTCGGCGGGCAGTCCTGTCGGCTGCCCGGTCGCGGTCTCGGCGTGGGTGGCCGTCGAGGCCGACCAGGGCAGGCTGATCTCGTCCTTGACGACACTCCCCGAGGCCTGGTCGAAGGTTTGAGTCTCCAGCGCGAAACCGGCGTACTGGTCCGAGTCGGGCACTACCTGGCCGTCTGTGGTGGTGGCGGTGACCGGCGCGCCCGGGGTGTTGGCGGTGGTCGAGGTGGAGTCGCCGTCCATACCTCGCAGGTAGGTGGTCTCGGTCTCGGTGACCGGGGTGGTACCGGTTTCCGTCTTGACGGTGGCGTAGCCGCGCCACTGGTCCCAGGTCCGCTGCGAGTTGGGGATCAACGGGGAGTCGTTCCGGTGCCAGGCCCCGCCGTTCGGAGGGTAGATGTATTGGGTGACCTGGCTCGGCGAGCCACCGACCATGTCGACCTGCTCGACCTCGGTGACAACGTACTTCTCGAACCAGTCGGAGGTAAGGGTGGACTGGGACGGGGTCCAGTACTCCTGGTAGCACTGTCTGGTATCGGTGGAAGGTGTCGGCAGGTCGGGGCTGGTGGTGGACTGGTTGCAGTCGGGGCTGGAGTAGAAGACATCGGTGGCGCCACCGGTCTCGTCGTCGATCAGGTCCAGCCGGTAGTGCAGCATGGCCGGCCAGGAGGCCGCTCCCGCGACCCGGTTGGCCAGCTGGGTGTAGCCGAAGGTGACCGACGGCATCGACAGGCCCGTGGTTCCGCCGTCCCAGCCGGTGCGGGTGATCGCGTCCAGGCGTAGCTCGGGCGAAGTCCCGTCTCCGGGCTGTGGCAGGGACTGCGTCAGCGCGTAGGAGTCGACCTCCTTGGGCGTGTAGGTCGTGGTGCTGCCCGCGTTCACATAGGTGGCGATGCTGGTCAGACGCATCTCCGAGAAGTACGTCATCACGTAGTTCGTACAGGTACCTGTCCCGCAGACCTCGCTGAATGGCACGTCGTACCAGTACGGTGCGGTTGCCGAGGCCAGCGAAGTGCCACAGTCGGCAGAGGTGACGACCGGAGCCTGAGTACTGGTGATGCAGCGCTCAGACTCGGTGAACACGACCTTGGCGGCCGGTGCGGGCTTGGCACCCTCGATGGCGATGTCACTGGCACGCCAACCGTAGGAGATGCTGTCCAGGTAGGCGTCACGGTCGTAGACAGTGTCGGTGTGCGCGCTGCTGCGGGCGTAGTAGTTGGTCTCCTGCGTGTAGTTGTACTCACTGGTATTGCCATGCGGGTCGACCACGAAATCCAGGTACCACCGGTAGGGCATGTTCGCCGTGAAATCGGTCGCGGCGCCCGCCGTGGCACCATCGCAGTCACCGGTCTTGGGGCAGTACACGGGCTCGGTGGAGACCGAGTTCGTCGCCGGGTCCGAGCCGGTACCCCCTCGGCGGTGGGCAGTTTGCCCGCGCCGTAGTACATGCGGGTGCCATCTTCGGCGGTGATCACCCAGTACTCGCCGTCGTAGGCACCGTTCGCGCCGCCGGTGGCCAGGCTGACGATGGCGTCACTGCCGGAGAGGCGCCAGGTCTTGGAAGTGTCGTCCCAGACCATCTGACCACCCAGGTTGCCGCCCGACAGGGAGACCTCGTGGCCACCGTCGGCCCAGCAGGTGTCGCCGCTGTTGGCGATACCGTCCTGGGCACAGGACTGGTAGGAGCGCTCGATGTAACTGGACATCCCAGCCCAGCCGTCACCGACTTCGGCCACCTGCGAGTTGGTGTCCGCCGTCTCACCGTCGACCGACGAGGAGGCATAGGACAGCGAAACGCTGGGAGCCTTGCCACCCAGAGTGTCGGGACGGTGATCGGGTAGGAGTAGGTGAAGTCGCCGGTGGATCCGCCGGCCGACCACTGGTCGGAGGGCTTGATACTGGTGGCCGCAAAGGTTCCGGCCGATCCGCCCGGGGCGGCGGTAGCGGCCAGGACCGTCAGCGGCGAGGCGACGTCCTGCTTGACGGCACTTGAGGCATGAGCGCTGGCAGCCGTGACCGGGGTCAGGGCCATATCGGCGGCGGCATGTGCGGACTGGGTCGCGGCCATCTCCAGGCCGGCGCCCAACTGGGCGGAGACCACCACGCGTCCGGTCCCCGGGTCCTCGGTGGTCCGAACCGGAGTCTGGGTCTGACAGGCGGGCAAAGAAGGTGTGGTCAGCGCACATGCGGGCAGTTCCACCAGGCGCAGCCGCTGCCCCAGGTCACCCCACTCTCACCGGCCAGCAGGCTGGGGTCCAGCTGGAGTGAGACGCTTCCCGCAGCAGTGGCCGCGTCGCCGCGGGCGACACCGAAGAGCAGACCGCTGGTGAATCCGGCCTGACGCGCGGTCTCTGGCGCGACAAACCGCACCTGCACCTTGGACGGAGCGGCTGCCCCGGTGGTTGCCGCCGCCACCCACAAGGGGGAGGACCCCACTCGCGCGGCGGCGGGTGCCGAGTCCGCCACGGCGTGCAGACCGTCCGCGTTCGCCTTGACGGACGCCGACGGCAGCGACGTGGTGACCTCGCCGGCAGTGGGCAGATCCACCGCCCGGGGCAACTGAACCGGCCGCAGCGAAGTGTCCCTGGCAGCGGAATGCTTCAGCATGGAGGGGACGTTGGCGCGCGGAACCGGGACCGGCGCCGCCAGCTTCGTCTGCGGCGGGGACCAGACCTGGCCCTTGGTGTAGGCAGCGGCGAACGCAACGGCGGGCAACAGCATGAAGATCAGGCTCAGCAGCGCGGCCAATGCACTGGTTTGCGTGATCCGCGCCCTCCACCGGCGCATGGAACGCACACGCTGATGACCACTGCTGCCACTTCAAACCCCCGCAGAGCACGGCGCGGCCGATACCGCGCGCATGATCACGAAATCTAGAGCCCGGACCCAGCGAAGCGGAACATCATTTACCCATTTCATACCTAGGATTCCCATCGTCACAGCACAGCCAAAGCAGTGAAATTGGACATACTGACCACTTTGCGGCCTGCGAGCAGCAGGTCAGCCCCACGCGGGATGTTCGGCTCCGGCTAGCGTGTGCGCCGCGCCAAGAGTTAGTTCGACCCCTTCGCGCCCACCCTGCACACGAGGACGGCCAACGTGAATATCCGGGCTTACCAAGCATCAAAACAACCCAGAACAAAACCAATAGGCGTGCCACGCACGTTCACAGGAGCCATCTCCGTCGCCCTGCTGGCAGGCTCGCTGAGCCTGGTCTCGTCAACGTCGGCACATGCGGACACCGGTACGACAACCGCACCACCCGCAGCGACCCTGCCGCGACAGCCCTGGCCACAGCCGAGGCGACCGGCCAGAGCGTGCCGGTGACCGCCGACAGCACCGACGAGTCCACCACAGTGGCCAACCCGGACGGCAGCTTCACCTACACCGCCACCCAGCCCACCCAGGTCGAGCAGAACGGCACCTGGGTCCCGGTGGACCCGACACTGCACCAGAACGCTGACGGCACCCTGGCACCCAATGCGGCTGCCTCTTCCGTGGTCTTCTCCGGCGGAGGGAGCAGCCCCCTGGTCACGCTGACCAGCTCGACAGGGGAACAGATGTCCCTGTCCTGGCCCAGTGCCCTGCCCGCACCGACTCTCTCGGGCGCCACTGCAACGTACACAAATGTCTACCCGGGGGTGAACCTGGCTATGACTGCCACGGCCTCCGGCGGCTACACCGAGCAGCTGATCATCACCAGCGCGACCGCCGCGGCCGACCCGGCCCTCGCAGACATCCACTTCATCACCAGTACCAACGGCCTGACCCTCAGCACCGACGCCGCCGACGGGCTGCAGGCCGTCGACGCCTCAGGTGACACGGTGTTCGCCTCGCCGACCGCCACCATGTGGTCAACCCCCGCCGCCGCCACCAGCACAGCCGATGCCGCAAATACCAGGATGTCCACCGCAGCGGCACCCAGCACGAGGATGCTCGCCGCTGCCGCGCCCAGCACCGATCTGCCCGCTGACGCGACGCAGGACGACGATGGACCGACCACCACCGTCGGCGTCCAGGTGACCGGAAACAGCCTGGACCTGCAGCCCCCGGCCTCAGCCTTGACCGGCAGCAACGTCACCTACCCGATCGTCATCGACCCCACAGTGAGCCCCGCGATCGAGGGCAACGACTGGACCTGGGTCTCTGAGACGAACTCGAGCATCAGCTACTGGCGAGGCAGCAACGACGACTACAAGGACGGTAGCGACGGCAAAGTCGGCTACGACGACTGGTGTGCCAGTAGCAATTACACAACCGGCGGCTGCCCCGGAGACGGCTTCGGCCGCACCCGCTCCCTCTTCTCGATGGACATGAGCCACCTGGCCGGCAAGCACGTCACCAAGGCCACGTTCACCGTCTACGAGCAGGGGGCGACCTCTTCATGGACCGGCAGCCGCCAGATCGACCTCCATGGCGCCGGCGCCTTCAGCAACAGCACGACCTGGAGCAACCAGCCGAACGTCTTCACCGCCTACACCCCCTCAAGCCTGGTCTCCATAGACAGCAATGGCGTCGGCAGCGGTGTCTTTGATGCCACGACCCTGATCCAAAACGCAGTCGCCGCCGGTTACCAGACCCAGACCATGGAACTGCAGGCCGACAACGAGTACGACGACACCGCCTACCGCTACATCCTCAGCAGTGGACAGTACATCCCGGCTCTATCGGTCACGTACTACTCAACCCCTGACATCCCCAGCGACCTGTCGATCACCAACGGCTCCAAGTCCTACCCCTGCAACACAACCGGAGGCATCGACACCGCCGCCCCCGGATACTGGATCAACGCCAACGACGCCAAGAGCGTTACATTCAATGCCACCATCAGTACACCCGACACCAGTGTCGCCAGCACTGCCCTCACCAGCGACTTCTGGGTACACGAGACGAATCCGACACCCGCTGCGCACTGGACCGACCTGGGTGGACAAACCATCAACTCGCAAGCGGGCGGCACAGTCACCCATCCTCCCACCGCGTTGGCAATAGCCGACGGTGAGACGTTCCAGTGGCAGGTCTACGCCAGCGAGGACAGCGGGTCCTTCTCCAGCACAGCCGCCCCCAGCACCAGCGACTCCTGCTGGTTCAGCGTCGACCTCACCCCGCCCACCCTGGGAACCAGCCCGACTGCCGCTCCTCCCAGCACAGTCGGAGGCGTCCCGGGATCGCTGCAGGTCACAGCGACCGACGGGGGCACCAACCCCTCCGGTGTGGCCAAGTTCCTCTACAACATCAACGGCACCTCCCTGACTGAGGGCGGCAGCGGGGAGCAGAGCATCCCTGCCGTCAACGGCAGTGCGACCATCCCCCGAACGCCACCCAGTGGGGCACCAACATCGTCTGGTACACGGCCGTCGACGCCGCGGGGAACCAGGCACAGGCAGGCAAGTACCCGTTCATCGTCACTCCCCCCTACGTCCCCGGCTCTGCCGGCGACCTGGACGGGGATCACGCTCCCGACCTGGCCGCGGTCGACAGCAGTGGCGACATCGTCCTGTACAGCAACCCGCTGGCCAACACCCCCTCAAGCAGCGACACCCCTAGCGTTCTGCTTCCCGAATCCATGGCGAGCAATGCCACCGGTTCGACCACCTTCGCCGGGGCCCTGCTCGCCCACTCCGGCAGTGTTCAGGGGCTGAACTGCGATGATCTGGACATTGTCCAGAACGGTGTCCTCATCATCGAGAAGAACAACAGCGCCTGCGACGCCACGGGAACCCAATGGACCCCGTATCCGGCGATCGACCCCAGCAGCCCGCTGCCGGCACGCCTGCCGCAGCATCCTCCGCGTACGACGCCTACGACTGGAGCCAGGTCCAGCAAATCGTCGCTCTTTCGAGCCTCAATGCCAAAAATGTTCTGACTACAACGGATCTCGTGACCATTGAGGCCTCGGGCGGCACGGACTACGTGTGGGAGTACCCCATGAGCGGCGCGAAGCCTCTCGCTCCCACCCTGCTGGCCAGCGGCAGCGCCTGGTCGGGGGTCAGCCTGATCAACCCCGGCAGCATCAATGGCAACCAGGCGCTGTGGACCCGCAATACCAGCACCGGCCAGCTCACCCAGTACCTCAACATCAACGCCGACACCACCAGCACACTCACCGGGCAGACCATCGCCGGAAGCACCACCTACAGCGGTAGCGCCTACCCGTTGATCACCTCAGCTGCCGTGACCGGCAGCGGGGCCACCAACGGCCCCGCCCTGTGGGCCGTCGACTCCACCGGCACGCTCCAGCTCATCCCGACCAGCCTGGACAGCAGCGGCAACGCCACCGTCTACGCACCCCAGGCAAAGTCCGCCGGCGGATGGGGCCCCGGCTTGACCAACCTCAGCTGATCTGACATCAGCGATGTTTCCGAGTGGCTGCTTTGTCGACGGCAGCCACCCGGACACCCATCCCGCCACACGCGTCATCGCGCACGTGACGTCCGCTTCCCTCAGACCCAGCCGATGCAAAGGAATCCCTCGCATGCGAATCCGTATAGCCCTGCCCACAATCACCGCAGCGACGGCGCTTGTCACAGCCGCCGCCCTGGCAATACCGGCTGCCGCCTACGCCGACACCCATACCGGGACGCGCGCGACCACGGCAGCCGCGAGCGACACCGCCCCCTCCATCTCCGGGGCGCTGTCCCTCAAGACCGACCAGGGATTCGCCCTGATCGCCTACACCACCGGCGATGTCGACCACGTCAACTTCATCCTTACCGAGGTCTCCGCCAACGGAGCAGCCGGCCCCAAGACCACGATCACCGTCAACCAGCCCTCCAGTGACGGGTCTGGCAGACCAGCGGGCCCCTCAGCCTGCCATACGGCGACTATTACCTCGACAGTCAGGCAGTCGCTCCCGACGGGACCACCAGCCCGCTGGGGCATGTGAGCGGCGACCCCATCGCTTTCAAGCCTCAACCCGCCTTCCATGACACCACGATCACCCCCGGTGAACTCAGCTACACCCAGCAGACCATCACCGCCGCCGGCCGCCTGACCACCTACGACCCCAACGCCGGTGACACCGGTACACCCTGGACCGGGCCGGTCACCCTTCAGCTCGGCAGCACCGACACCGACCCCGTCAGCACCCAGGCCATCGGCGCCGACGGCAGCTTCTCCCTCTCCCTCACCCCCGCCCCCAACGCAGTCGCCACCACCCCGGTGACCAGTGAGCTGGTGCACCTCCAAGCCGACTTCGCCCCGCCTCCTGCCCGGTGTGCGGTCCGGAGAACGTCGCTGTTCCCGACCGGTCCATCCCCATCGCGCCCGCGCTGCCCACCCGCATCGTCCTGGAACAGCCCACTGCCACCAACCTGACCGCAGGAACAACCGACGACATCACAGGCACTCTCGAATACCAAGGCCCGACGGCTGGCTCCCCCTGTCCGGCACCAGCGTCTACCTCGACCTCAACGGCTACCAGGAGGACTTCGGCCCCGGCGACCAGTCCACCACGAATGCCCAGGGCCGCTTCACCCTCGCCCCCACCTCCCCTGACCAGCCCGTGAGCTGGACCGTTCTGACGTCGCCCCAGGACGACCGCAACGGGTACCTGGCCAACACCCAGACCAGCTACACCGTCACCTCCGTCCACCAGCAACTCACGCTCCAGCTGGCCTCTCCGGTCATAGACGCGCACAACAACCTGACCTTCTACCAGTACACCCACAGCAGCAACGGCACTGTCCCCAGCAGGCACGTCTACCTGCAGCAGTCATCGGACGGCCGGACCGGCTGGGCCACTGTCGCCACCCTGCCCGCCAGCAGCAACAACGACGGCGACTGGAGCACCATCACCCACGCTGTCAGCAACCCCCATGGTTACTGGCGCCTGTACGCACCCGCGAGCCTCGGCTTCCCGGTCCCTGCATACAGCAACACCATCCATACCTTCCGGTACCAGACCCGCATCACCGGCGGCCCCAGCACCACCCACGCCCACAAGAACCAGTCAGTCGCCTTCACCGGCCACCTTCAGCAGCAGGGCTACGGCACCTGGACCGCCTGCGCCAACAACACCGTTGAGGTGCTCTACCGCCCAAGCGGCTCCACTCACGCCTATGTCATGGGCACCGCACGCACGAACGGCCTCGGCGCCTTCAGCACCGACATCAAGATCCCCGGGAACGGCACCTGGTACCTCAGCTACCAGACCACGAGCCCGTGGAGTACCGACAGCACCACCACAGGCACCCTCATTCACCTCAGCTAATTTCTTTGGATGTGGCTCGAATGCGGTGAGATCGCTTTGCTGGATGACGAGTTGGAATTGGTGCCGGTCGGCCGTACGTGCGGCCAGGTGTGCGGCAAACGCCGGCTCGAAGCCCTGATCCGGGCCGCCGCCATGACCACCCCGCGTTCTACTCCGCCCGAACGCCCGAACCCGCCGCCCCCGGGGGGTGCGGCGCGGTTCGCCCCGGGCCGCGCAGCGAGCACCGGGTCGCCGTGCCCGTGCCGACGACGGTCGCCAGTAGGCGCCCGTGCCCGCTCCCCAGCCGGCCGCGCCCGTCGAAGACTTCAGCGCGACGGGCGGGGGTGAAATGCCCCCGCCCGTCGGTGTCGTGACGGAGCGTCCGATCCGTGCTGGTTTGACGGATCGTCAGGCTGCCTTCAGGGCCTCCCGCAGCGGCACCCGGGAGCCGCTGCGCAGCACCGAGTTGCGGTAGATCCGGGCCGCGAAGCGCAGCAGCAGATAGGCGAAGCCGAGCGCCAGCACCAGTGCCAGCAGGATCTGCCACATCGGGGCGGCGCCCATGGCGACCCGCATCGGCATCAGCACCGGCGCGAACGGCGGCAGCATCGACAGCCAGGTCACCAGCGGGCTGGTGGGGTCGCTGGGCACTACCGAGATGCCGATCACCCAGGCCGCGATCAGCGGCGCCACCGCCGGGAAGGTCAGCCCCTGGACGTCCTCCTGCCGGGAGACGGTGGCGCCGAGAGCGGCGAACACCATGGCGTAGATCGCGAAGCCGACCACGTACCAGAGCAGGGCCCAGGCGACCGCGCCGAGGGAGTCGCTGAGGGAGATGTTCAGCGAGCCGGTGGCGATGCCGACGCCGACGCCGAGGACGGCCGGCACCGCCATCTGCAGCAGTCCGAGCAGGCCGGTGCCGAGGACCTTGCCGAACAGCAGCTGCCAGGGGCGGATGGCGGACAGCAGCAGTTCCACCACCCGGCTGGACTTCTCCTCCACCACGCCCTGGGCGACGATCTGGCCGACCAGCATCAGCGACATGTACATCAGCAGCCGGCCGCGATGGCGATGGTGATGTGCTGGGCCTGCTGCGGGTCGCTCCTGGTCAGCGCGGTGACCTGGACCTGGGAGCCGGCGGTGGCGGCCAGGGCCCGCCCGGCCTGCGCCGGGGTGGCCCCCAGCTGGGTGAACTGCGCGCCGAGCGCCCGCTGCTGGTCCACCACCTGCAACAACTGCCGGGTGGAGTCCGGCAGGGTCTTGTCCACGGTGGCGGTGACGCCGCCGTTCGGGCCGGTGGCGGCCAGCACGTCCTCGTGCCCGGCCCTGACCGCGGCCTGACCGGCCTGCTGGTCGGGAAAGGCGGTGATGGTGATCTTCTGGCCGAGCTCGGTCGCGGTGGCCTGGAGCGAGGAGGACAGCGAGCTGTCCGAACCCAGCACCGCGATCTTCGTCGGCCCCGGGCTGAGGTTGACCAGGTGCAGGATGATCGGCAGCGCCACCGCCGCGACGGCGGTGATCAGCAGGGTGACCAGATAGGCCTTGGAACGGGTGCGGACCCGGATCTCCCGGCCCGCCACCAGCAGCACCGCTTCCCGCGAGCCCACGTCGAGCCGCTGTGTCGATCCGCTCATGCCGACTCCCCCGTCTGCTTGCTCTCCGCGTCGCCGGCCGCCGCGACGCCGACGCCGCCCTCGTCCTCGCTGCTCACCACATGCCGGAACAGTTCGGTCAGGGCGGGCAGCCGCCTGGCGAACTCCCGCACCGGGCCCTGCGCCAGGGCTGCCCGCAGTACCGCCTGGTCGTCGGCGCCGGCGTCCAGGGTCAGTACGGTGCGGCTGCCCTCGCGGCCGGCCACGGTGACCCCGGGCAGGCCGTCGGCCCAGTCCCCGGCCGCGCCCGGCACGTCCACCACCAGCTCCTCGGTGCCGGTGCCGCGCAGCTCCGGGACCGTCCCGCAGGCGACCATGCGGCCCGCCCGGACGATGCCGACCCGGTCGCACAGCCGCTCCACCAGTTCCAGCTGGTGGCTGGAGAAGATCACCGGCACGCCCTGCGCGCACTTCTCCTTGAGCACCGCGCTCATCACGTCCACGGCCACCGGGTCCAGGCCCGAGAAGGGCTCGTCCAGCACCAGTATCTCCGGGTCGTGCACCAGCGCCGCGGCCAGCTGGACCCGCTGCTGGTTGCCCAGGCTGAGCTTCTGCACCTCGTCGCCCAGGCGGTGGTCCACGCCCAGCCTGGCGGTCCACTCCCGGGTGGCCCGGGCCGCGGCGGCGCGGCCGAGGCCGTGCAGCCGGGCCAGGTACTCCAGCTGCTCGCCGACCCGCATCCGCGGGTACAGCCCGCGCTCCTCCGGCATGTAGCCGATCCGGCTGCGGGTCTCCAGGGTCACCGGGACACCGTCCCAGCGCACCTCCCCCGCGTCGGCGGCGAGCACTCCCAGCATGATCCGCATGGTGGTGGTCTTGCCGGCGCCGTTGCTGCCGACAAAGCCGAAGATCTCCCCGGCCGCCACTTCGAACGTCATCTCGCTCAGCGCGACCATGTCCCCGTACCGCTTGGAGACACCGTCGACTGCCAGTTTTCGATCACTCACGTGTGGTTCCTAGTCCCCCATGGGTGCAGTCGCACCCTCGTACCGCATGATCATCCCGCGCCGGTCACTGCGGTGACCAGTGGGGCTGATGGTCGGGATCGTGAACTTCGCCGACCAGTTCCTCCAGCACATCCTCCAGCGTGACCAGCCCCAGGGCCATCCCGTCGCGGTCCACCACCGCGGCCAGGTGCGAGGCGGCCCGGCGCATGGCGCCCAGGGCGTCGTCCAGCGGGGTGAGTTCGGGCAGCGCGATGATCCGCCGCCACAGCCGCCGGGGCACCGGCGCCTCCCGGTCGTCCGCCTCCAGTACGTCCTTGACGTGCAGATAGCCGAGGAATCCGGCGTCCGGGCCGACCAGCGGGAAGCGGGAGAAGCCGGTGCGCACCGCCAGCTGCTCGACCTGCCGGGGCGTCGCCGTGGCGTCCACAGTGACCAGCTGCCCGGGCGGCAGCAGCACCTCCCGCACCGGCCGCACGCCCAGCTCCAGCGCGTCCTCCAGCCGCTCCTGCACCAGCCCGCCGAGCAGCCCGGCCTCCCGGGAGTCGAGCAGCAGGTGCGCCAGCTGGGAGCTGGTGTAGACGGACTCCACCTCGTCCTTGGACTCCACCCCGACCAGCCGCAGCAGCAGGTCGGCGCAGGCGTTGAGAAAGGCGATGACCGGCCGCAGCGGGCGGGCCAGGGCCGCCAGCACCGGGCCCAGCAGCAGTGCGGTGCGGTCCGGGGAGGCCAGCGCGGCGTTCTTGGGCACCATCTCACCGAGCACCATGTGCAGCGCCACCACCAGCGCCAGCGCGACCACGAAGCTGACCGGATGGGTCAGCCCGTCGGGCACGCCCAGCGCGTGGAACGGTCCCTCCAGCAGCCCGGCGACCACCGGTTCGGCCAGCGCGCCGATCAGCAGCGAGCAGATGGTGATGCCCAGCTGCGCCGCCGCCATCATCGCCGAGACATGCTCCAGCGCGTACAGCACGGTGGCGGCGCGGCGGTCGCCGGCCTCGGCCAGCGGTTCGACCTGGCTGCGGCGCACCGAGACCAGGGCGAACTCGGCGCCCACGAAGAAGGCGTTGCCGAGGAGCAGCAGCAGCGAGAACCCGATCTTCAGCGCGGTCACCGGCGGCGGCCCTCCCTGACCGGCTCCGCGCCCGGCTCCCCGGTCCGCACCAGCAGCACCCGCTCGGTGCGGTGCCGTTCCACCGCGAGCACGGTCAGCCGCCACCCGGGCAGCTCGCAGTACTCCCCGGCCTCGGGCAGCCGTCCGAGCAGGTCGGGACCAGTCCGGCCACGGTCTCATAGGGGCCCTGCGGCGGGTGCAGGCCGATCGACGCGAGCTGGTCGACCCGGCACCGGCCCTCGGCCTCCCAGGCGTCCCGGCCGTCGACCTGGCCGGCCGGGCGCAGCTCGGCGCGCTCGTCGGGGTCGTGCTCGTCCAGGACTTCGCCGACCATCTCCTCGATGATGTCCTCCAGGGTGGCCACCCCGGCGGTGCCGCCGTACTCGTCCACCACCACGGCCATCGGCTGGCTGTGCCGCAGCAGTTCCAGCAGCCGCTCGGCCGGGAGGGTCTCCGGGACCAGCAGCGGCGGCGCGGCCAGGGCGTCCACGAGCACGGTGTGCCGCTGCGCCTCGGGCACGGCCAGCGCGTCCTTGAGCGTGATCACGCCGATGACCTCGTCGATCCCCTCCCGGTAGACCGGGAACCGGGACAGGCCGGTGGCCCGGGTCAGGTTGAGCACGTCGACGGCGGTGGCGGAGGCGTGCAGCGCGGAGACGTCCACCCGGGGGTCATCACGCTCTCGGCGGTCAGCTCGCCGAGGCCCAGCGCGCGCACGAACAGGTCGGCGGTGTCCGGCTCCAGCGCTCCCTCGCTGGCGGAGTGCCGGGCGAGCGCGATCAGTTCCTCGGCGCTGCGGGCGGAGGCCAGTTCCTCCGCGGGCTCCATCCCAGCGCCCGGACCACGCGGTTGGCGGCCCCGTTGAGCAGCGCGATCAGCGGGCGGCAGACGGTGGAGAACAGCCGCTGCGGTCCGGCCACCGCGCGGGCGACCTGGACCGGCCGGGAGATCGCCCAGTTCTTGGGCACCAGCTCGCCGATGACCATCTGCAGGACGGTGGCGATCAGCAGGCCGACCACCGCCGCCACCGGGCGCACCACGCCCGGGGGCAGGCCCAGGCCGGTGAGCGGCGGGCCGAGCAGCTTGGCCATGGCCGGGTTGGCCAGCATGCCGACCAGCAGCGAGGTGATGGTGATCCCGAGCTGGGCGCCGGACAGCTCGAAGGAGAGGGCGCGCAGTGAGGCGAGCACGCCCTCGGCCCGCCGGTCACCGGCGGCCGCCGCCCGTTCGACCGCTCCCCGGTCAACGGTGACCAGGGAGAACTCGGCGGCGACAAACAGCCCGTTGGCGAGGATCAGCAGCAGGGCCAGGCCGAGCAGCAACCAGGCGGTGGTCACAGAGGTCCCATCGAGAGAGTTCCTATTTTATGCGCAAATAGGACAATTCTTGGAGTTAAGAATGTCTTACCCGCAGACCCGCCGTCAAGCTCATCACATCGTTATTCCCCGCTCATTGACCCCCCGTCAGGAGAAAGCTACCTTCCCCTTTGTGGTTAATTAACTTTACTAACAAGGCAAAGGAGGCTCCATGTTCCTCCGAAAGAAGTACCTCCGGCTGGCCGTCCCGCTCCTGGCGGCGTCCGCGCTGATCGCCGGCGCCGACAGCTACGGCGCGACGGTGCGGCCGGGCACCACCGGGTCGGGCGCCCCCGCGACGGGCCTCGCGGCGGCAGTCGGGGGTCCCGGGCCCCGCAGTCGACCTCGGCCGCGACCGTGCTCGGCTCCGGTGGCTGGTCCGTGCTCAGCAGCGCGACCGCCACGGGCGGCGCGGCCATCTCCACCCCGGCTTCTCCACCAGCGGCTGGCTGCCGGTCAGCAACGACGACGGCGGCGCTCCCGGCACCGAGATCGAGGCACTGCTCCAGAACGGCGCCTGCCCCGATGTGTACTACTCGACCAACCTGAAGACCTGCTTCGGCTACATGAGCAGGATCGGGGCGGACACCGTCCCGGAGTTCGACGTGCCGTGGTGGTACCGGACCGACTTCACCGCCGATCTGACGACGGGTCAGACCGCGAGCCTGGTAGTCAACGGCGTGGTCGGGCAGGCCGACGTCTGGGTCGACGGCACCGAGGTGGCAACCCAGGCCACGGTCGAGGGCGCCTACACCCGCTACACCTTCGATGTCACCGGACTGCTGCGGAAGGGCGGCAACAGCCTGGCGCTGGAGGTCCATCCGAACAACCCGGCCACCATGCTCACCCTGGACGACGTGGACTGGAACCAGATCCCGCCGGACAACAACACCGGCCTCCAGTTCCCGGTGCAGCTGCTGGTCTCCGACGGCCTGAGCGACGCCGACTCGCATGTGGTGCAGGCGGACAGCGCAGACCTGCGCACCTCGGCGCTGACCGTGCGGACCAATGTCACCAACAGCACCTCCGCCGCGCAGACCGGGACGGTCAGCGCGACCGTGACCGCACCGGCCGGCGGCGCGGCCCCGGTCACCGTCTCGCAGTCGGTGACCGTGCCCGCGAACACCACCCGGACCGTGTCCTTCACCCGGCCGCCTACCCGGCACTGACCATCACCGACCCGCAGGTGTGGTGGCCGTACCAGCTGGGCGCCCAGCCGCTCTACACGCTGACCACCTCGGTCACCCAGGGCGGCGCCGTCTCCACCACGACCAGTGGCACCTTCGGCATCCGCACCGTCAGCTCCGCCCTGGTCGGCGCGGGCCCGGTGGACAAGCTCGGGGTGCGCCAGTACCGCATCAACGGCGTCCCGTTCACGGTGCGCGGCGGCGGCTTCACCGAGGACCTGTTCCTGCACTACTCGGCGGCGGACATCGCCAGGCAGATCGCCCTGCTGAAGAACCTCGGCATCAATATGATCCGGCTGGAGGGCCACGAGTTCCCGGACAACTTCTACGAGCAGATGGACCAGGCCGGGATCATGATCGACTCCGGCTACCAGTGCTGTGACGCCTGGGGCAACAACCTCAGCGGCAATCTGCTGACGGTGGCCACGAACTCGGCGCTCACCATCGGCGAGAACCAGGTGGACCACCCGAGCGTGGTCACCTTCAGCTGGAGCGACAACGCGCCCGGCAGCGCCGACGAGTCCGACACCCTGGCCTCGTTCAAGGCCGCCGACTTCGACGTGCCGGTGGTCTCCTCCGCCGAGGAGAACAGCAGCCCGGTCCTGGGGGACTCCGGCGAGAAGGAGGGGCCCTACGACTGGGTCCCGCCGGACTACTGGTACGACACCACGCACACCCAGCCCGACGACAACCAGACCAACGCGGGCGGCTCCTGGGGCTTCGACAGCGAGGAGAGCGCCGGGGACACCATCCCGACCCTCGACTCCGTCGACCGCTTCCTCTCCCCCGCCGAGCAGTCCGAGCTGTGGCAGTCCGACACCTACAACCAGTACCACCTCAACTACGAGGCCGGGCACGGCCAGTACCAGTTCGGCACGCTCTACAACTTCCGACGGGCGCTGGACGCCCGCTACGGCACCCCGGGCAGCCTGGACAGCTATGTCGAGGAGGCACAGGTCGCCGACTACGAGAACACCCGGGCCCAGTTCGAGGCGTTCATCGACCACTCCACCAACACCGCCACGCCCGCCACCGGCACCATGTACTGGCAGGTCAACAAGGGCTGGCCGACACTGCTCTGGGACCTCTACAACGAGGACGGCGACCAGGCCGGCAGCTACTACGGCGCCAAGAAGGGCAATGAGACGCTGCACGCGCTCTACACCCAGGACAACGGCACGGTCACCCTGGACAACCTCGGCGGGACCACCCAGAGCGGGCTCTCCGTCGAGTCCAGGGTCTACAGCGCGGCCGGGGCGGTGCTGGACGACCGGACCGCGAGCGGCATCAGCCTCGGCTCCCAGCAGGTGCGCAACTCGGTGCTGACACCGAAGGTTCCGGCCGTCACCGGCTCCAGGTCCGCCGCGAAGGTCTACTTCGTCGAACTGACGCTACGTCAGAACGGTGTGATGGTGGACCGCAACGTGTACTGGCAGTCCACCTACCCGGATGTCGTCAACTGGGGCTCCACCAACGGCAACGACAACGCCACCATGACCCAGTACGCCGACCTCCAGGGGCTGGGCTCGCTCCCGGCCGGGGCGGTCGGGGCCACCGCGAGCTCGCAGAGCCGGCCCGGTCCGGACGGCGCGGACACCGTCACCACGGTCACCCTCACCGACACCTCCGGCTCCGCCGTGGACTTCTTCCTGCGCACCGACCTGCGCCGGGGCTCGGCCTCGGGGACCCCGCAGGCCGGGGACAACGAAGTGCCGTCGGCGCTGTGGAGCGACACGACATCACCCTGTTCCCGGGTGAGTCGCAGACCCTCAGCGTCAGCTACAAGGCCTCGGACCTGGACGGCGCCACCCCGGTGGTCAGCCTGTCCGGCTACAACCTGGGCACCTCCGACCTCGCCGCCGGCTGAACCACCAGCGCCCCGGCGGCCGCTGACGGGCTGTCAGCGGCCGCCGGGGGCGTCAGTGCCGGGCGGTGCCGTAGGCGTCCACGCAGGCCCGCAGCTCGCGGGCGGCGCGGATGGCCTGCCGCCGCCCGGAGCCCGGCTGGATCGCCACCACCGCCAGCGTCCCGCCGTCGGCGAGGTCCAGCAGCACCCACGGGTCGCCCTGGCGCAGGTTCACGCCCAGGATCTCCGGCCACTCCACCCGGCGGCTGCGGACGAAGTTCACCACGGTCACCCCGTGCCGGTCCGCGCGCGCGACCGGTCGCGCCAGCAGCACCAGCACCGACGCGCACAGCAGCCCGCAGACCCCGATCCCGATCCGGTCGTGCAACTGCCAGTCGCCCGGCCCGAGAGCTGCCATCCCGCTGAAGAACACCAGGCTGAGCAGCGCGAACCCGAGGAACACCAGCCGTGTCAGCACCGGCTGCCAGACCCTCGGCAGTGCGGGCGGCCCGATCACGGTCCGACTGGACTCGACGCTCATGAAGCCTCCTGACTACAGGCGACAGGCGTGGATGTTGGTGACCAGGATGGCCCGCGCGCCGATGGCCCACAGGTCGTCCATGATCCGCTGCGCCTCCTTGCGGAGCACCATGGAGCGCACCGCGACCCAGCCCTCGCTGTGCAGCGGCGAGACCGTGGGCGACTCCAGGCCAGGGGTCAGCGCCACCGCCTCGGCGACGTGCTCCGCACGGATGTCGTAGTCCATCATCACGTACCGGCGGGCCACCAGGACACCCTGGAGACGCCGCAGGAACTGGTCGGCCCGCGGGTCCGCCTCGGCGCCGACCGGGCGGACCACCACCGCGTCGGACACCAGGATCGGCTCGCCGAAGACCTCCATCCCGGCGTTGCGCAGGCTGGTGCCGGTCTCCACCACGTCCGCGATCACATCGGCGACGCCCAGCTGCACCGCGGTCTCCACCGCGCCGTCGAGCTTGACCACCGCGGCCGCGGTGACGCCGTGATCGACCAGGTGCTTGGCCACCAGCCCGGTGTAGGAGGTGGCGATCCGCCGCCCCTCCAGGTCCTTGACGCCGGAGGCGACGCCGGCCGGGGCGGCGAAGCGGAAGGTCGACCCGGCGAAGCCCAGCGCCAGCACCTCCTCCGCGTCCGCGCCGGAGTCCAGCAGCAGGTCACGGCCGGTGATCCCGATGTCCAGACGGCCCGAGCCGACATAGATCGCGATGTCGCGCGGCCGCAGGAAGAAGAACTCGACGTTGTTCTCCGGGTCGACCAGCACCAGCTCCTTGGAGTCCTTGCGCTGGCGGTAGCCGGCCTCATGGAGCATCGCGGACGCCGGCTCGGAGAGGGACCCCTTGTTGGGAACGGCGATGCGCAGCATGAGTGTGATGCCTTTCGTGGATGGTTTCCGGTGGTTCCCGCATAGTTCTCGAACATGCCAAGAGCGGGGCACCGAACGTGCTCGGTGCCCCGCTCCCGTGAAACGCAAAGGGCGGGGTCTACAGATGGGTGTAGACGTCCTCCAGGGTGAGGCCGCGGGCGACCATCATCACCTGAACGTGGTACAGCAGCTGGGAGATCTCCTCCGCGGTCCGCTCGTCCGACTCGTACTCGGCGGCCATCCACACCTCGGCGGCCTCCTCGACCACCTTCTTGCCGATGGCGTGCACGCCCTGCCCGACCAGCTCGGCGGTACGCGAACCCGGGCCGCCCGTGGCGGCCTTCTGCTGGAGCTCGGCAAAGAGCTCCTCGAATGTCTTCTGAGCCATGATGCTGCACACCCTACGCGTTCCGTTCCCAGGACGCACAGGCGTCCCAGGGAACGGACGGTCGCGGCTCACGCCGCGGCGGCACCCACGGCCCGCACGCCGCGCAGCAGCGCCGCGGTGGCGAGCGCGGCGGTGGTCGCCTCGTAGCCCTTGTCCTCGCGCGAGCCCTCAAGACCGGCCCGGTCCAGGCCCTGCTGCTCGTCGTCACAGGTCAGCACGCCGAAGCCGACCGGGACACCGGTGCCGGCCGACACCTGGACCAGGCCCATGGTCGCCGCCTCGCACACATAGTCGAAGTGGGGCGTGCCGCCTCTGATGACCACGCCCAGGGCGACCACCGCGTCGTAGCCGCGCTCGGCGAGGACCTTGGCGGCCACCGGCAGCTCGAAGCTGCCCGGCACCCGCAGCACCACCGATTCGGCGACGCCGTACTCCTCCAGCGCCCGCGCGGCGCCGGCCAGCAGCCCGCCCATGATCCGCTCGTGCCACTGCGACGCGACCACCGCCACCCGCAGGTCCCGGCAGTCCTGCAACTCCAGCTGGGGTGCTCCCTCGCCGCTCATGGGCGTCTCCTTCTGTCTTGTGCTTCCGCTGATGCTGTGGTGGTGCGTGTGATGGTGCCCGAGGTGCCGAGGTGCCGCCGTGGGCAGGGCGGGCTAGGCCAGCCAGGGCAGCTCGTGGCCCATCCGGTCGCGCTTGGTGCGCAGGTAGTGCAGGTTGTGCTCGCCCGCCGGGATCTGCACCGGCTCACGGCCGGTGACCTTCAGGCCGTGCTGCTCCAGTGCCTCGCCCTTGCCGGGGTTGTTGGTGAGCAGCCGCAGCGAGCGCACCCCCAGGTCCTCCAGCATCCGCGCGGCGGCGGCGTAGTCGCGCGCGTCCGCCGGGAGCCCCAGCTCCAGGTTGGCGTCCACGGTGTCATGCCCGGCTTCCTGCAACTGGTAGGCGCGCAGCTTGTGCACCAGGCCGATGCCGCGGCCCTCGTGGCCGCGCAGGTAGAGCACCACGCCCCGGCCCTCCGCCGCGATCCGCTCCAGCGAGGCCTCCAGCTGCGGACCGCAGTCGCAGCGCAGCGAGCCGAAGACGTCCCCGGTCAGGCACTCGGAGTGGACCCGCACCAGCACGTCCTCGCCCTGCGGCAGCCGGCCGTCCTCGCCCAGGCCGCCGGCCACCAGGGCCATGTGCTCGGTGCCGTCGGGCTCGCTGCGGTAGCCGAGCGCGGTGAAGGTGCCGTGGGCGGTGGGCAGCGAGGTGACGGCCGCGCGGGTGACGCCCTGTTCGGTACGCCGCCGGTAGGCGATCAGGTCCTCGATGGAGACGATCGCCAGCCCGTGCCGACGGGCGAAGGGCACCAGCTCCGGCAGCCGGGCCATGGTGCCGTCCGGGTTCGCGATCTCGCAGATCGCCGCGACCGGGCGCAGCCCGGCCAGCCGGCACAGGTCCGGCCCGGCCTCGGTGTGCCCGTTGCGGGTGAACACCCCGCCTTCCCTGGCACGCAGCGGGAAGATGTGGCCCGGGCCGAAGTCGTCCGCGACGCTGTCCGGGTCGGCCAGCAGCCGCATGGTCAGCGCCCGGTCGGCCGCGGAGATCCCGGTGCTGATGCCCTGCTTGGCGTCCACCGAGACGGTGAAGGCGGTGCCGTGGCTCTCGGTGTTGCGTTCGACCATCTGCCCCAGCTGGAGCCGGTCCAGGTCGGCGCCGGTCATCGGCACGCAGACCAGGCCGCGGCACTCGTTCATGGCGAAGGCGACCAGCTCCGGGGTGGCCAGTTCGGCGGCGAAGACGATGTCGCCCTCGTTCTCCCGGTTCTCGTCGTCGACGACCACCACCGGGCGTCCGGCGGCGATCTCGGCGATGGCGACCTCGATGGGGTCCAGCGTCAGTTCCCCGTCCCAGGACGGCGAGGCGGGCCCGGCGGGCTCAGTGCGGGCCGGCTCGATGCGGGCTTCGGGCAGTTCGGCGACGGTGCTCATACCGTGGCTCCTTTCGGGGCGGCGACACGCGGCCGCGGCGGCTGCGCGGTGCGGGTGCGCAGCCACCAGGAGCGCATTCCGGCAACCACCAGGACGAAGTAGACGATGTAGACCAGGCCGGAGAAGGCCAGTCCGCTGTTGAAGGCCAGCGGCACGCCGACCAGGTCCACGGCCAGCCAGGCGAACCAGAACTCGACCCAGCCACGGCCCTGGGCGACCATCGCCGCCAGCGTCCCGACGAAGATGTAGGCGTCCGGCCAGGGCGCCCAGGAGAGGTTGTAGTGCTGGAACAGCAGGGCCGTACCCACGGTCCCGACGGCGGTCCCGGCGACCAGCCAGCCGCGTTCGGCCCAGGTCGCGAAGCGGACGGCGAGCTCGTCGCGGCCGGTGCCGGTGGTGCCCCGGCGCCACTGCTGCCAGCCCCAGAGCGAGACCACGACGACAATCAGCTGCTTGCCGATGCCACCGGTCAGGTGGGCCGACGCGTAGGCGGCGACCAGCACCAGGCCGGAGAGCAGCTGCACCGGCCAGGTGACCAGCGAGCGCCGCCAGCCGAGGGCCAGCGCGGCCAGGCCGAGCAGGTTCCCGATCATGTCGGACCACTTGATGTGCTCGCCGAATATCACGAACGCCTGGCTGTTCAGGTCGTTGACGAAGCCCATGGCCGGCTCAGTCCCCGATCAGCGGCGCGGGCAGGCGATCACCCAGCAGCCGCTCCACGTACTTGGCGAGGACGTCGACCTCCAGGTTGACGGTCTCGCCGACCTGCTTGCGGCCGAGGGTGGTGTGCGCCAGCGTGGCCGGGATCAGGCTCACGGTGAAGGAGTCGGCGGGCGCCTCCACCACGGTCAGGCTGACGCCGTCCACCGTGATCGAGCCCTTCTCCACCAGGTAGCGGGAGAGTCCGGCGGGCAGGCTGAAACGCAGCACCTCCCACTGCGGGCTGCCGTCGGCCCCCGGCTCGCCGGGGCTGCGGGAGAGCAGTTCGGCGGTGCCGTCGACATGGCCCTGCACCAGATGGCCGCCGAGGCGGGCGCCGAGCGCCATGGCGCGTTCCAGGTTGACCAGCGATCCGGGGCGCAGCCCCGAGGCTGGACCGGTTCAGCGTCTCGGCCATCGCATCGGCGCTGAACTCGCCCGGCGCGGCGGCGAGTTGCTCGTTGCTGTCAAGAACGGTCAGACAGACGCCGTTGACGGCGATCGACTGTCCCTCGCGGGCGTCCTGGGTGGTCAGCGGTCCGCGCAGGCGGATGCGCGAGGAGTCCCCCAGGTCCTCGACGGACAGGACCTCGCCCAGCTCTTCGATGATTCCCGTGAACATGCAGCTCTCCTCCGCAACGCCCGGACCATGGACTCCGGGGCTCTGGGAAGAGAGAAAAGCGGGCGGCAGAAATGCCACGGGAGGTGCCGCAAGGGAGGCGTCGGCGAATCCACCTGCCCCGGCGAGGGGAAGGCGGACGCACGCATGCCCATGCGACCCGGCCCTGCCCGCCGCGCACTGCCTCCCATCCGGACTTTCACCGTCGGTCCAGGAATCTCACCTGGTCAACCGGCCGCTGGTTGCGGCCGGGTCGCGGACTGTAACCGCCGGTTCGGAATTACACCGACCCCGGAGTGCGCAAACGTCTTACTACGTCAGCCAGTCTGCCATGATCCCGCGAAGTTTTGGCAAGGCCCAGGGGACCGCATGCCTGTGGGGTGCGTCACGTGCCCCCTCGGTCCGGCGGCCGCGCGCGCGGGTTCACCGCTCGCCGGGGCGCACCAGCCCGGTCTCGTACGCCAGCACCACCAGCTGCGCCCGGTCGCGGGCACCGAGCTTCAGCATCGCCCGGCTGACGTGCGTCTTCACCGTGAGCGGCTGACCGCCAGGTCCTCGGCGATGTCGTCGTTGGAGGCCCCGGTGGCGACCAGGGCCACTATCTCCCGCTCCCGCTCGGTGAGCACCGCCAGGCGTTCCGGCGAGGGGGTCGGCCTGCGGTCGGGCTGCTCCAGGAAGCGGGCGATCAGGCTCTGGGTGGCGAGCGGGGAGAGCAGCGACTCGCCCCGGGCGACGATCCGGATGGCCTCCAGCAGGTCGTCGGGCTCGGCGCCCTTGCCGAGGAAGCCGCTGGCGCCGGCCCGCAGCGCCTGGAACACGTACTCGTCGACCTCGAAGGTGGTCAGCACCAGCACCCGGACCCCGGCCAGGTCCTCGTCGGCCATGATCTCCCGGGTCGCGGCCAGGCCGTCCAGCTCCGGCATCCGGATGTCCATCAGCACCACGTCGGCCCGGGCCGAGCGGGCCAGGTCCACCGCCTGCCGCCCGGTCGCGGCCTCGCCGACCACAGTCAGGTCGGGGGCCGAGTCCACCAGGACCTTGAGCCCGGCCCGGACCAGGATCTGGTCGTCCGCCAGCAGCACCTTGATCGTCATACGCTCCCGCTCACTGCGCTCGTCCGTCACTGCGCTCGTCCGTCCCCGGCCGGTCCGGCGCCGGCCGGTCATCGCCGGGCCGTCCGGCGCCGGGCCGCCGGTCGCCGTGGCTGTCCGCTACTGCATCCGGCCCGCCGTGGCGGCCGCCAGGGCCAGTGGCAGCACCACCCGCACCTGGAACCCGCCGTCCGGGCGGGGGCCGCGCGGAAGCTGCCCACGGAGGCCGCGCGCTCCCGCATTCCGATCAGACCGTATCCGCTGCTGTGCTCCGGCGCCTCGGACGTGCCGGGACCGTCGTCCTCGACCTCGATGCTGAGCGCGTCCCGGCGGTAGGCCAGCCGCAGGGTCGCGGCCGAAGTACCGGCGTGCTTGCGGACGTTGGTCAGCGACTCCTGGACTATCCGGTAGGCGGTGAGATCCACCGCGGCCGGGACCCGGCGCGGCTCGCCCTCGTCGAGCGGGCGACCCGCAGACCGGCCCGGTCGAACGACGCCAGCAGGCTGGGCAGCTGCTCCAGGCCCGGCGGGCTCGACCGGGGTGTCCGTCTCGTCGCCCTGGCGCAGCACGCTCACCGTGGCGTTCAGCTCGGACAGCGCGGAGCGGCCCGCCTCGCGGACATGCGCCAGCGCGGCCCTGGCCAGCTCCGGCCGGCTGTCGAGCACATGCGAGGCCACCCCGGCCTGGACGTTTATCAGCGCGATGTGGTGCCCGACGATGTCGTGCAGCTCGCGGGCGATCCGCATGCGCTCCTCGGCGACCCGGCGGCGGGCCTCCTGCTCGCGGGTGTGCTCGGCCCGCCGGGCGCGCTCCTCGATCGCGGCGACAAAGGCCCGGCGGCTGCGCACCGCCTCGCCGACGGCCACCGCCAGCGCCACCCAGGCGAAGGCGACCGCGTTCACCGACTTGTTCCAGGCCTCCGGGGAGCGGTCCCAGCTGGTGATCCCCAGCGCCAGGGCCGAGCACCAGCCCACGGCCAGCGCCAGCCGCCGCTCCACGGTCGAGCAGACGGTGTAGACGGCCACCGCGGAGCCGAGCAGGATCGGGCCGCGCACCGGCCCGATCACCATGTAGCCGATGGTCCCGGCGACCACCACGCCGAGCACCGCGACCGGGTAGCGGCGGCGCCAGGCCAGCGGCGCGAAGACCGGCACCCCGGCCACCGCGAGAACCAGCAGCGGATCCAGGTAGGACCAGTCGCGCAGGGTCTGGTGCGCGGGCAGCGCCAGCAGCGTGATCGCGTACAGCACCACTGCCAGCAGCCCGTCCGCCCGGTACGGGTGCGCCCGCGCGAGCGCCCGGCAGCTGTGGATGAGGTGCATCCCTCTACGGTAGCCATACCGGGCAAGCGGTCCCTCCGCCCGGACGGCGAACCGCCCGTACTTCCGCTGGCGTACCGCCGGCCGCGGCCGCGCCGACGGCAGTACCCGGCGGCTCCGGCGACGGCTCCGGGAACAGCTCCGGCGGCCGGCTCCAACGACCGGCTCCGGCGGCCGGCTCTAGCGGCGGCCGACCGGGGCGGCGCGGGCCGCGGTGAGCGCCACCAGGTCGGCCGGGGCCAGCTCCACCTCCAGGCCGCGCCTGCCTGCCGAGACAAAGACCGAGGGGTGGTCCAGCGCGGTGGCGTCCAGCACGGTCGCCAGCCGCCGGCCGCGGCGCGCGGCCAGCTCGGCGGGCCTGCCCGGGTCCAGTGCGCACAGCCGCCCGCCCGGGTGGCCCAGCGGCGAGATGCCGCCGAGTACATAGCCGGTGGCGCGCTCGGCGGCCGCCGGGTCGGCCATCGCGGCGTGCTTGCCGCCGACCGCCGCGGCCAGTGCCTTGAGGTCGAGCTGTCCGGCGACCGGCACCACGGCCACCACCAGCGCTCCGTCGACCTCGGCCAGCAGCGTCTTGAACACCCGCTCGGCCGGGACACCCAGGGCCTGGGAGGCCTCCTCGCCGTAGGAGGCGGCGGCCGGGTCGTGCTCGTACGCGTGGACGGTGAACTCCACCCCGGCGGCCTCCAGGGCCACCGTCGCGGGCGTCCCCTGGCCACCGCGCTTCGCCTTCTTCGCCATGCGGGTACGGTACCGACCGGCCCCGGGGCGGGGCGTCCCGCCGTCACACCGGCGGGACGCCCGAGCAGGCAGGTGCTAGGGCACGGTCACCCCCTGGAGCACCACCGGGCCGCGGCTGCTGTCCAGCTCCGTCGCCTGGGAGACCCCGGGCGGGGTGATGGTGTCCATCACCTTGGCGACCTGGCCCGGGTCGACCGAGCAGATTGGAGCGCCGCCGCCGACCGGGCAGACCCGAAGGAGTAGGGCTGCGGGGTGGCGGTGAAGGCGCGGGCCAGGTCCGGGCTGTAGCCGTCCTGGCCGGCCAGCGCCAGGGTGAAGGTCCAGCCCGGCCCGGGGTGCCGAACTCCGATTCGGGCAGGGCGACGGTGATGGTGTCCGACACCGTCGAGGCGACCACCGCGGCCGGGGTGCCGACCTGGTTGTTCCCGGCGTCCACCCACACCGGCGCGGCGAAGCCCTGCACCTCCAGCCGTTCGCTCCAGGCGTCGGCCGGGGCGATGGTGTAGTTGCGGGAGGGGTAGGGCGCGGCGGTGGAGGTGGCGGCCGCCGCCGGGTCGTGCACATAGATGTCCAGCAGCTGCGCGCCCATGGTGCTGCCGAAGGTCGGGGTGAGCGACCTGAGCGTGGTGCGCAGATAGACCGTGCTGCCCTGGGTGACCACCTGGAACCGGGTGAGGTCGAAGGAGCCGGGGTGAAGGCCGAGTCGGTCGGGTACTGGTAGGTGCCCGGGCCGTTGTCGTCCCCGGAGGGGTCGGTCACGTCGAGCACGGTGCTGCCGCCGGTGATGTCGCCGACGACGGCGGTCTGCGCGTAGCCGGTGGCCCCGGCGGCGGTGGTCGCCGCGGCGGTGAGCTCGTTGGTGCCGAAGCCGATGGCGACGGTCGCCGAGAACGAGCCGTCGGCGGCCGCCTCGGTGCTGACGGTGTTCGCGGCGGCCCCGGTGTCGGTGTCGTCGGCCTGGACCACCACGGTCGCACCGGGGTGGTGCTGCCGGTGACGGTGGCCGTGCTGGACTCCAGGGTGGCGCCGGAGGCGGGCGAGGTGAGGGTCACCGTGGCGGCGGCGGGTGCGCCGTGGGTGACATAGCGGGCGGTGGTGAGGGCCGGACGGTCCACGGTCCGGTTCTGCCCGAGGTCGGTGATCAGCCGCAGCTCCTGGGCCTGGGCCCAGGTCAGCGGGGAGGCCGAACCGGCGGCCTGGCCGTCGGTGAAGCCGATCGAGGCGGTGGTCGGGTCGCTGCCGTAGGGCGAGGCGGGCAGATCCGGGTCCTCCCAGACCTGTTCGGGCACCAGGCCCACCCCGGACGCCGACTTGATCATGAAGGACAGCAGCGAGGCGGCGGTGCTCCGGTCGCCGGTGGCGATCGCGGACTCGGCCCGCTCCCCGGAGAGCACCGGCCACAGGTGCCCGGTGCCGACGTCGGTGGTCGGCCAGGGTTCGCCCGCGGCGGTGCAGGCGGTCTGGCTGTTCGTGGTGGAGCAGTCGCCGTAGCCGTCCGCGCTCCCGGCCGTGGCGGCGTTGCCGTAACGGTAGTAGCCGGTGCCGGAGGGGGTGCTCACCGCGAGCTGCTTGTCCAGCACCGTCAGCGAGTTGGTGAAGTCCGGGTCGGTGGCCGGGAGTTCACCGAGCCGCACCAGCTCCTGGAACCCGCCGTCGATGACCGTGTTCTGACTGAGCGTCGGACCGCCGTTGCCGAGGTTGTAGCTGGTCGAGGCGTTCGGGTCGCCGGTCTTGGACAGCCGGAGGAAGTAGGGCGAGCCGCTGTCCGGGCCGTCGGTGGTGACCGTCCAGCTCTTCACCTGGCGCTGGAAGCTGTCGGCGGTGGCCTGTAGAGCCTGGGGCGTCGGCCCGGTCGCCGTGCTGCCGGGCGATGGCGGAGGCGGCGGTCAGCCCGGCGATCTCGGCGGCGATGGTCGAGGGCGAGTAGCCGGACTGCTCCTCCCAGCGCTCCACGCCGTAGGAGGGGCCGTGCGCCACCAGGAAGTCGGCGGCGGGCTTGATGTGCTCGCTCCACAGCGCGTCGTCGCCGGAGAGCCCGGACAGGTACGCCATCAGGATCGGGTAGGAGGTCTCGTCCAGCTGGTCGCCGCCGGTGTCCGGCGCCTGCTTGCCGTTGACCAGGGAGTTGCGCGGGATCTCGCCGTCCGGCAGCTGCTGCCGGTCGAGCAGGAACAGCGCGGCGTCGCGGGCGGTGGCCACGTCGCCGTCCGCCATCAGCCCGGTGAACGCCTCGTACAGGTCGCGGCCGAAGACCTCGCGGTAGGAGCCGTAGTAGACCGGCTTGCCGTTCACCAGCGCCCCGGCGTCGACCGCCTGCCCCCAGGGCGAGGCCAGCGAGGCGACGATGGCGCCGGGGTAGGTCTTGTCCTCGCTCGCCTTCAGCACGTCGGCGTCGAGGTAGTAGGTGCTGCGGACGGTCGCCGGGGGGATGCCCGGCAGCGAGGACGGCGGGCGCAGCAGCGAGCGGTCATAGGCCTGCCAGCCGTCCGTATAGGCCCGTTCGACCTGCTGGAACGGCGTGCGCAGGGAGGCCGCGGCGGTGGCCACGGCCTGGCCCTGGGTCCGGCCGAAGCCCAGCGCCATGGTGAACTGCGAACTGTGACGCGGCGTCACATCCTCGGTGGCGACGATGTGTCCGTCCGGTGCGGTGGTGGCGACCGGGGTCAGCGCGTGGACCGAGTCCAGCTCGGTCAGCCCGTCACCGGCGGTGCCCGCGTAACCGACCGAGGCGGTGCCGGCGCTGGTCGCGGCCAGGTCCATGTAGGTGGGCACGGCGTAGTCGCGGTTGGCCGCCTCGGTGACGGTGTTTTCGCTGTAGACCACCGGGGTTCCCGAACGGGCGTCCACCACACCGGTGTTGGCGCCCGCGTTCTGCGTGCCACCGCCGCCGTCGCCGTTGACGTGCGCGTCGAGCCGGGCGTAGACGTGCAGCGCACGCAGATCCACCCGGCTGCCGGGCACGGCGGACAGGGCCGTGTGCATCAGCACCGTGTCGCGGCCCGGGTCGGTGACATAGACCGTCGTCAGCCGGTAGCCGTGCTCGGCGTCGGTGGAGGTGACCGTGCAGGCCATACCGGACTCGTCCGCATGGACGGTGTAGGTCATGTCACGGGTCTGCAGGTCGGTGAAGGTCGAACCGTCGGTGACCACGTACTGCAACGTGCTGACGTTCGTGTTGTCGACCGTGGGCTCGTAGACGTCGGAGAGCACCCCGTCGGCGACGGTGTACCAGACCTTGGAGTTGCTGTCCCGGGCGGTGCCCAGGCAGTCCTTGCGGGCCAGGTCGAAGGAGGAGGCGGCACCGGGGCCGCCGGTGGCGGTGGCGCCGGGGGCGGCCGACGCACCGGCCGGCGCGGCGGCGGCCCGGGCCGTCGACGGCGCGGCCTGGGCCGCACCGGTGCCCGCAGCGAGCAGCGACAGCACGGCCGCCGACGCCAGCGTGGCCGCCCGGCGTGGATTTCGGGTCATGGTTCCCCTAGTTGGTTGGACCGGGTGAACCGCTCTGCGGTGAGGGGAACCGCTGTCCTTGCGCAGGTCGCCGCAAGAACCTCGACGAAGGTACCCGGGTACGAACGGCGCGTAAAGAGCCCCATGTCCCCGCAGTCGCGGTGTTGCGGCACCGGTTCCGCAACCGTGCATATGTGATTCTGCGTCAGTTTCGGTGCGGGAACGCACTATTGTCTCCCGTCAGCCGGAGCCGGCCGGGGCGGCCGCGGACCGGTGGCACAACCGGTCAGTGCCCGAACCGGCCAGCTCCCGTACCGTCAGTTCCAGTACCAGGGGTGCCCGGCCGGGGCTGCACCGGCTCGAACGGCTCCAGCGTCGCCGGGCGGTCCCGGCCGCCTCCCCGCGGCCCGGCCACCCGGCGCGGCCGCGCACTCGGGACACCAGGGCACGCACCAGTGCGCCGCCCACCCCGGCCCCGGCCAGGACCGCCAGTCTGATCCCGTCCTGGGTTCCGTCCCAGCCGAGGGTGCCCGAACGGTGGACCACGAAGCCGTCGAGGAAGAGCCAGAACAGCGGTCCGATGACCAGTGCGGCGCCCGGCCGGGCGAACCGGCCGAGCAGCAGTGCGGCCACGGCCGACACCGCCAGCGCGGCGGTCGGCGCGCGGGCGCCGCCGAGCGCCGCGAGCAGCTCCGAGAGCGGGGCCGCGACCGCGAAGGAGACCACCACCAGCGACGACGCGCCCAGTGCCGGGCGGCGCGGGGCCGCGGCGGGGGCGATGCGACCGCCGTCGGTACCGCGGAGCGCGTGCTGCACGATCTGCCTCCGCTCCTCGGCTCCCCTCCATTCCAGACCCTGAGGCGACCGGCCGCGAGCCCGTTAACGCGTTCCATACGGCTATACGAACATCTATGCATACTTTTGGCATGCCGTACCTTTGGCGGCCCGGCCCCCGGCAGCGGCAGACTGGGGGTATGTGCCGAAGCATCAAGACCCTCCGCCCACCGGTGACGCCCGAGGTCGGCGAGGAGGACATCCGGGCCGCGGCCCTCCAGTACGTCCGAAAGGTCTCCGGCTTCCGCGCCCCGGCCGCGCACAACCGGGCGGCCTTCGACGAGGCCGTGGACGCCGTGACCGAGGCCACCCGGCGGCTGCTGGACGAGCTCGTGGTCAGGGGCGCCAGCACGCACGCCCACGCCGACGCCCACGGCTGAGACCACCCCGCCCCACCACCAGGAGCCCGAACGGATGACCGACTTCCTCGTGATCGGCGAGAGCGTCGCGGACATCGTCCGCACCCCCGGCCAGGACGACCTGACCCACCCGGGCGGCAGCCCCGCCAATGTCGCCCTCGGCCTGGCCCGGCTCGACCGCGCCGCCACGCTGCTCACCCAGCTCGGCCCGGACCCGGCCGGAAAGCTGATCACCGACCACCTCACCGCGGGCGGGGTGCGGCTGCTCACCGACGGCCAGCCACGCACCCCCACCGCCGTGGTCACCCTGGACCAGCACGGCAGCGCCCGCTACAGCTTCGACATCGAGTGGACCGTCCAGGACCGGCGGCTGCCGCTGGTTCCCGGCCATGTGCACTTCGGCTCGATCGCCGCCGTCCGCGAGCCCGGCGCTTCGGCGGTGCTCGCCATGGTGGCGCGGCTGCGCGAGCGGGCCACGGTCAGCTACGACCCCAATGTCCGCGCCCAGCTCATGGGCGAGCACGCGGAGGCGGTGACCCGGGTCGAACGCTGTGTCGCGCTCAGCGACCTGGCCAAGGCCAGCGACGAGGACCTCGCCTGGCTCTACCCGGACGACTCCCCGGAGGCGGCGGCCGCCCACTGGCTGACCCTCGGCCCGGCCGCGGTGCTGGTCACCCGCGGCGCCCTGGGCGCCACCGGCTTCACCCGCACCGCCACCGCGACCACCCCGGCGGCCCGGGCGGTGGTGGCCGACACCGTCGGCGCGGGCGATTCCTTCACGTCCGCCGCCCTGGATGCCCTGGACGCCCGCAACCTGCTCGGCGCCCCGGCCCGCCCGGCGCTGGCCAGGATCGCCCCCGACACCCTGGCCGCCGTCCTGCGCCACGCCGCCCGCGCCGCCGCCGTCACCGTCTCCCGCCCCGGCGCCACCCCGCCAACCACCGACGAACTCGCCGCCACCCCCTGACCGGCAAGCACCCACCCACGCCCAGCCCCGAGCCGGAGCAACCGGCCGAAGCAGCGGCGGGCGGCGGGCGGCGCCAGGGTCACGACCCGCGCGGCGATCCCTCGTACACGGCAGGACTGTGGTACGAGAGGCTTTCGCCCGGACGGGGGCTCGTCGTGGGGCGGCGGGGCGGGGAGTCTTGGGGCATGGTCACCAGCAGAACCAGCACCCCGGGCGGCGCCGCAGCCGGCTCCGATCCCGGCGACGTCGAGACGGTGGCCGAGCGGTTGCGGCGGCTGGTCGCGGGGCTGCCGCCGCAGGACGGGGTGGCCGTGTTCGGCGGCGTCTACCTGACCGTCACCGAGGCGGTCGGGGCGGACCTGTCCGCCGGGGACGTGTTCCGTACGCCGGGCGACACGGCCTGTCTGGACGTGCTCTTCGCCGGGCGCTTCCTGGCCGCGCTGGGGCCGGGACCGGCTCCGGCCTGCTGGCGTCCGCTGCTCGAACTTCGCCTGCACCCCGGCATCCGGCCGGTGCAGTTCCTGCTGTGCGGCATGACCGCCCATATCGAGCACGACCTGCCGTTGGCGGTGGTGGACACCTGCCGTCGGCTGGGCTGCCCGCCGCAGGAGCTGTCCGGTGACTTCCAGCGGGTGGACCAGGTGCTGGCGCAGGTGGAGCAGCGGGTGCGCGAGCGGCTGCTGCCCGGCTCACCCGGCTGGCGCCGGAGCTGGACATCAGTGACCCGGTGCTGCACCGGCTCAGCTCCTGGAGCATCGACCGGGCCCGGGACGCCGCCTGGGCCAGCGCGCTGACCCTGTGGCAGCTGCGGGACAGCCCCTCGGTGTTCGCGGCGGCCGCAGCGGCGCTGGACGGCGCCACCGGGCTGCTGTGCCGGTGCCTGCTCACCCCGCTCGACGACCCCTGGTGAGCCGACCCCTGGTGAGCCGACCCGTGGTGAGCAGGCAGCCGGAGCGCTACCAGCTGGCGTGCAGCGGCTTGCCCTCGGCGTAGCCGGCCGCGCTCTGGACGCCGACGACGGCCCGCTGGTGGAACTCCTCCAGCGAGCTGGCGCCCGCGTAGGTGCAGGAGCTGCGGACCCCGGCGACGATCGAGTCGATCAGGTCCTCCACGCCCGGGCGGGCCGGGTCGAGGAACATCCGCGAGGTGGAGATGCCCTCCTCGAACAGCGCCTTGCGGGCCCGGTCGTAGGAGGACTCCTCGGCGGTGCGGTTGCGCACCGCGCGCGCCGAGGCCATGCCGAAGCTCTCCTTGTACTGGCGGCCGTCAGCGGCGGTCTGGAGGTCGCCGGGCGACTCGTAGGTTCCGGCGAACCAGGAGCCGATCATGACGTTGGACGCGCCGGCCGCGAGCGCCATGGCCACGTCGCGGGGGTGGCGCACGCCGCCGTCGGCCCAGACGTGGCGGCCCAGGCGGCGGGCCTCGGCGGCGCACTCCAGCACCGCGGAGAACTGCGGGCGGCCGACGCCGGTCATCATCCGGGTGGTGCACATCGCGCCGGGGCCGACGCCGACCTTGAGGATGTCGCCGCACCGGCCTCGACCAGGTCGCGCACGCCCTCGGGGGCGACCACGTTCCCGGCCACGATCGGGACCTGCGGGTCCAGGGTGCGCACCGCCTTCAGCGCGTTGATCATGGATTCCTGGTGGCCGTGCGCGGTGTCGACCACCAGCACGTCCGCCCCGGCCGCCAGCAGCGCCTCGGCCCTGCCCGCGACATCGCCGTTGATGCCGACGGTGGCCGCGATCCGCAGCCGTCCCGAGGCGTCGACGGCGGGGGTGTACAGGGTGGCGCGCAGCGCGTTCTTGCGGGTCAGCAGGCCGACCAGCTGCCCCTTGGCGTCCACCACCGGGGCCAGCTTGCGGTGACCGCCGCTGAGCCGCTCGAACGCCTCGCGCGGCTCTATGCCCTCCTCCAGCAGCAGCAGGTCCGTGGACATGACCTGGGCCAGGCTGGTGAAGCGGTCCACGCCCTGGCAGTCCGACTCGGTGACCACGCCGACCGGCTTGCCGTCCTCGACCACCACCAGCGCGCCGTGGGCGCGCTTGGGCAGCAGCGACAGGGCGTCGGCGACGGTCGCGCCCGGGTCCAGGGTGATGGCGGTGTCGACCACCAGGTGCCGCTGCTTGACCCAGGCGATCACATCGGAGACCACCTCCAGCGGGATGTCCTGCGGGATGGCGACCAGGCCGCCGCGGCGGGCCACGGTCTCGGCCATCCGGCGGCCGGCGATGGCGGTCATATTGGCGACCACCAGCGGGATGGTGGTGCCCGTGCCGTCCTGGGAGCTGAGGTCCACGGCCTGGCGGGAGCCCACCGAGGAGCGGCTGGGCACCATGAACACATCGTCGTAGGTCAGGTCGTACGGCGCGGAGGGGCGCTCGTCGTAGCTGCCGGTCTGGGGGTTCAGGAAGCGCATGGAGGCGGGACTCTCTGGGAGTTGGGGAGCTCGGTGCGGTCGGCTCGGACGGGGACGGCAGCCACGGTCGGGCGACCCGATCCCAACGTTCGATTCTCGTACACAGGACCGGCCGAGGCCAGTCGAGCGCGACATCCTGCATGTCCGCACAAGGTTCCGGAGGGCCCGGCCCCCGGGGCCTGTAGCTTCCTACAGACCCCGGCCCCGGCTGCCGGTGTCAGTGCTGGTCCACCCAGGGTGCGGCGGCGGTTGCCCGCTCCGCCTGCTCGCGCAGCGCCTGCACGGCCGCGGCCGGGTCGTCCGCCCCGTACACGGCCGAGCCGGCCACGAAGACGTCGGCGCCGGCCTCGGCGCAGCGCTCGATGGTGGTCGCGGACACCCCGCCGTCGACCTGGAGCCACAGCCGCAGGCCGTGCCGGTCGATCAGCCGACGGGTACGGCGGATCTTGGGCAGCGTGATGTCCAGGAACGACTGGCCGCCGAAGCCCGGCTCGACCGTCATCAGCAGCACCATGTCGAGCTCGGGCAGCAGGTCCTCGTAGGGCTCGATCGGGGTGGCCGGCTTCAGCGCCATCGATGCCCGCGCCCCCAGCGAGCGCAGCTCGCGGGCGAGCCGCACCGGCGCGGCTGCGGCCTCCACATGGAAGGTCACCGAACCGGCGCCCGCCTCCGCGTACTGCGGGGCCCAGCGGTCCGGGTCCTCGATCATCAGATGGCAGTCCAGCGGGATGTCCGTCGCCTTGCGCAGTGACTCGACGACCGGCAGACCCAGGGTGAGGTTCGGGACGAAGTGGTTGTCCATCACGTCCACGTGCAGCCAGTCGGCGCCGCGTACGGCCTCGGCCTCCTCGGCGAGGCGGGCGAAGTCCGCGGACAGGATGCTGGGGCTGATCTGAGGGCTCATGCGGGTAGTATCCCGCGCCGCCCGCGGGAGCGGACCCCGCAGCTCAGCCCCGGGGCGCGGTCAGTACCCGCACCCCGGGCGGCCGGGCGTCAGCCGCGCTTGCGCAGCAGCGCGAGGTACATCGCGTCGGTGCCGTGCAGGTGCGGCCACAGCTGCACGTCCGGCCCCTCGCCCAGGCCCGGGACGCCGGGCAGCAGCGGCCTGGCGTCGATCCACTCCAGGTCGTCCCGCTCGCGCAGCACGTCCTGCACCACGATCCGGGTCTCCGCCAGGTGCGGCGAGCAGGTCACGTAGCCGACCACGCCGCCCGGACGCGCCGCGTCCGCCGCCGAGCGCAGCAGCCCGCGCTGGAGCGGCCCCAAGGCGGCGACATCCTCCGGACGGCGGCGCCAGCGCGACTCCGGACGGCGGCGCAGCGCCCCGAGACCGGAGCAGGGGACGTCCACCACCACCCGGTCGAAGCTTCCCGGACGCCAGGCCGGGCGCAGCCCGTCGGCGGTGATCACCGTGTACGGGCCGGGGTTGCCGTCCAGGGCGCGGGCCACCAGCGCGGCGCGGTGCGGCTGCGCCTCGGAGGCGACCAGCACCGCCCCGCGCTGCGCGGCCAGCGCGCCCAGCAGCGCGGCCTTGCCGCCGGGCCCGGCGCAGGCGTCCAGCCAGCGGCCGTCCCGGCCGGACAGCGGCGCGGCGGCGAACGCGGCGGCGACCAGCTGGCTGCCCTCGTCCTGGACCCCGGCGCGGTTCTCCCGCACCGCCTCGACCCGGCCCGGCTCGCCGCCCTCCACCAGCCGCACGGCGTACGGGGACCACAGCCCGGCCTCGGTGTCCTCCTCGGGCAGCGACTCGCGCAGTTCCCGCGCGGTGGCCCGGCCGGGGCGGGCGACCAGGGTCACCGCGGGCCGGTCGTTGTCGGCGGCCAGCAGCTCGGTCACCGCGGTACGGCCGCAGTGCTCCGGCTGCCAGACCCGAGCGCGTCCCACAGCGCGGAGACCACCCAGCGCGGATGCGAGTAGCGGACCGCCAGGTGGTCCTCGGCGTCCTGGTCGTAGGGCGGGGCGACCTGCTCCAGCCAGGTGTCCAGGTCCTGGGTGCTGATCTTGCGCATCACCGCGTTGACGAACTTGGCCCGGCCGTCGCCGAGGACCACCCGGGCCAGCTCCACCGTCGCCGAGACCGCGGCGTGCGCGGGGATCCTGGTGCCCAGCAGCTGGTGCGCGCCGAGCGAGAGCACATCCAGCACGGGCGGGTCGAGCTTGCTCAGCGGGCGGTCGATGCAGGCCGCGATGATCGCGTCGTAGCTGCCGCGCAGCCGCAGCGTGCCGTAGACCAGTTCGGTGGCGAAGGCCGCGTCCCGGCGCTCGAAGCCCTCGTGCTGCTCGGCCTTGCGCAGCAGCGAGGGCAGGATCAGGTTGGCGTAGGCGTCGCGCTCGTCGACCGCCCGCAGCGCCTGGAAGGCGACCATCCGGGCCGGGTCCTTCTTGGGCCTGCGGTGCGGGCGCGGGGTCTTGGGGGCGCCGGGGTTCTTCGCGGGGCTGGCGGGAGTGCTCATGCGGGGGCCTCAAAGGAAGGTGCTGGCGTTGGCTAGGAGGGGCCGGGCGGCCGGGACTGTGCCGGTGACCCGCCCGCCCCGATCCTCCCCCTCGACCCGCGCCCGGACAAACCGAGCGCCCGGGCAGCCGGGACCCCGGGCAGTCGAGCGCCCGGCCGACCGACGCCGGCTGACCCCACGGCCCCCGGGCGCCGTGGGGTCAGCCGAGCCGCTCCCCCGGCTCCAGCCGGGAGCCGCGGGCCCAGTCCCCGGCCGCCATCCGCTTCTTGCCCTGCGGCTGGACCTCGCCCAGCTCCACCTCGTGGCTGCCGGTACCGACCCGGACGGTGTTCTTGGCGACCGCGATCTCCCCCGGCGCCAGCTCCGCGCGTCCGACGGCCAGCCGCACCGGTCCCAGCTTGAGCCGCTCGCCGCGGAACAGCGTCCAGGCGCCGGGCGCGGGCGTGCAGCCGCGCACCAGCCGGTCCACCCGCAGCGCGGGGGCCTGCCAGTCCACCCGGGCGTCCTCCACGTTGATCTTGGGAGCCAGGCTCACCCCGTCGGCCGGCTGCCGACGCGGCTCCAGCTGCCCGCTCTCGATGCCGTCCATGGTCGCCGCGAGCAGCCGGGCGCCGGAGCGCGACAGCCGGTCCAGCAGGTCCCCGCTGGTGTCGTCGAAGCGCACCTGCTCGGTGACCGTCCCGAAGACCGGGCCGGAGTCCAGGCCCTCCTCGATCAGGAACGTCGACGCGCGCGGTGAGCTCGTCACCGGCCAGCACCGCGTGCTGCACCGGAGCCGCCCCGCGCCAGGCCGGGAGCAGCGAGAAGTGCAGGTTCACCCAGCCGATCCGGGGCACCTCCAGCGCGGCCTTGGGCAGCAGCGCGCCGTACGCGACCACCGGGCAGCAGTCCGGGGCGATCTCCGCGAGCCGGGCCAGGAACTCGGGCTCCCGGGGCCGGGCGGGCCTGAGCACCTCGATCCCGGCCTCCTGCGCGCGCTGCGCGACCGGGCTGGCGACCAGCTTGCGGCCGCGGCCCGCGGGTGCGTCCGGACGGGTGACGACGGCGGCCACCTCGTGCCGCGACTCGATCAGGGCGTCCAGCGCGGGCAGGGCGACCTCGGGGGTTCCGGCAAAGACGAGCCTCATGCGGTGGGTGCCTCTCGGACGGCGGATCAGAACAGGTGTTCAGGACAGGCGGGCGGGGCAGGCAGGCGGGGCAGGCAGGGCAGGCAGGCGCGGGACGGTTCCCCGGGGGCGCGGGCTGCCCGGGCCGGCGGTGCGGCGGCTAGCGCGCTCCGCCGAAGGTGGCGTGCGGGGAGACCTTGACCTGCGGCGCGCCCCCGCCCGCCCACTCGGACTCGCGGATCGCCCGCAGCGCGGCCTTGCGCTGCTCGCGGTCGAGCCGGTCGATGAAGATCACGCCGTCCAGGTGGTCGGTCTCGTGCTGGATGCAGCGGGCGAGCCGCTGCGTGCCCTCCACCCGCACCGGGTCGCCGTACTCGTTGAAGCCCTTGGCGACCACGCCGTGGGCGCGCACGCAGTCGAAGGTGAGCCCGGGCAGCGACAGGCAGCCCTCGGGGCCGTCCTGCTCCTCCTCGGACAGGTCGAGCACCGGGTTGATCAGATGCCCGGTGACCCCGTCGACGTGGTAGGTGAACACCCGGAGCGAGACGCCTATCTGCGGGGCGGCCAGACCGGCCCCGGGCGCTTCCTTCATGGTCTCGGTGAGGTCCTTGACCAGGGTCCGCAGCTCCTTGTCGAACACCGTGACCGGCTGCGCGGTCAGCCGCAGTACCGGGTCGCCGAAAATTCGGATCGGCTGGATCGCCACGTACAGGCTCCCGTCGGTTCAGGCCCGGGGTACGGGCTGGGTGGTGCGGCCCCCGGAAACCTCGGGGCCGCTGCGCCGGGGCCGCGCACCGTGGCGCCCCTGGCACCGGCCGGACAGCCTCCCCCGCGTCAGCCGAACAGTCTACCGAGCGCGACCGCCGCGCCCTGCCGTTCGCGCACGCACGCCCCGTAAGCCGATGGTGTGCGCCCGCACGCCCCCGCCGTGACCCGACGGGCACCTGCGCCGTTGGTCAAGGCAGATTGACCGCCGGTTTCGAAAGGCTGAACCTCATCATGGCCGAACACGCCACGCACGACGCCCGCGCCAGGGCCAGCCTGCACCTTCTGGTCCGGGACATCGAGCGGGTGCGCCGCCAGGTGGACGCCCTGCGCACGCTCACCGCCCAGCTCGGCAACGTCTACCGGCCGCGGCGGCCGACCACCGCGGCCGGGTTCGTGGTCTACGGCCGCGCCCCCGCCCCCACTGTGCGGCTCGCCCAGGAGCTGCGCGACAGCGTGGAGGGGCTGGTCGCGGCGGCGTGGAGTTCGACCGCTCGCTCGGCTTCTCCTGGGACTCCGTCGGCTCGGCCCTGGGGGTGACCAAACAGGCCGTGCACCGGCGCTACGGGGTACGCCGCGGCGGGCCGGAGGCCGAGCAGCTCACCGGCCAGCGCACCCCCGGGGACGCCCTGGCCGAGGTGCTGGCGGGCGCCGCCGGCGGCGGCGCCGGCTCCGCCGCCGAGGAGCCGGCCGCGCTTCCCGGCGGGCTTTCCCGGACCGTGCCGCGGCCCGGCGCGAGGCCGCCACCGCCGCTCCGGGCCATGCCACCGCTCCCGGCCATGCAGTGGTCCCGAACCATGCCACAGGTCCCACTCATACCGCGCTCCCCACCCATGCCGCGGCCCCCACCCATCCCGGCGTTCAGAACCATGCCGGGGGCCAGAACCACACGGGGTCCCCAACCATGCCGGGGTCCCCAGCCATGGCGTGGTCCCGGCTCAGGAAGCTCGCTGAGCCGACCGCGGGCCTGTCTCAGCCGATGTCGAGCGGGTCGATCCGGATGCGCACCGGATCGGTCTGCTTGCGCGCCATCCGGGCCGCGTAGGCGGCCTTGACGGCCGTGGCCAGCGCCGCGCCCTGCCCCGGGGCGACCCGCAGCAGCACCCGCTCCAGCAGTTCCCCGCCACCCGGGCCCCGGCTCGGCGGCAACGCGACCGGCCCCAGCACATCCGCCCCCGGCGGCAGCCGGATCAGCGCCAGCAGGTCCGCGACCGCGGCCGGGCTGCCGGTCAGCGACGCCATCCGGGACACCGGCGGGAATCCCAGTTCGGCCCGCTCACCGAGCTCGGTCGCCGCGAAGCCCGCCGGATCCCAGCGGACCAGCGCCTGCACCGGCCGCAGTGTCGGTTCGGCGACGATCACCACCCGCCCAGCCGCTGCGGCGGACCAGTGCCGCAGCGCCCAGCCAGCGCCGCAGCGCCTCCTCCCCGGCCCGCAGGTCGGGACGGTTCAGCAGCGCCCAGGCATCCAGCAGCAGCGCCGCCGCATAAAACCGCCCTCGGCGACGGCTCGGCTCCCGGCGTGGACACCACCAGCGCGGGCGTGCCGGGTACGCCCGCCAGCACACGCCGTCCCGCCCCGAGGTGCGCACCGGCACCGAGGGGAAGGCCCGGCCCAGCTCCTCGGCCGTCCGCCGGGCGCCCCCCACCTGCGCCGAGCCTGCGGAACCGCACTCCTGGCAGTGCCAGTCCCCCTCCGGACGCCCGCACCAGGCGCAGTACAGCACCCGTCGGCCTCGCGGGCCTCCAACGGGCCCTGGCACTGCGCACAGCCCGCTCCTGGTCCGGCAGCGGGCGCAGGCCAGCCGGGGCACATAGCCCCGCCGGGGCACCTGCACCAGCACCGGGCCCTGCTCCAGCGCCTCCCGCGCGGTGCGCCAGGCCAGTGTCGGCAGCCGCGCCGCGTGCGCCGCGCCGTCCGAGGCGAGCTCCTGGTCACCGACCGTGCGGATCAGCGGCGCGCTGCGGCGCACCTGCTCGCGGTCCCCGGCCAGGGCTCCGGCCCAGCCCGCGCGCAGCAGCTGGGCGGACTCCGTGGTCACCGCGAATCCGCCGAGCGCGCCGCCGCCCCGGCCTCCGCCGCGCGCAGCAGCAGCACGTCGCGGGCGTGCGGGAAGGGCACATGCTGATCGCTGTAGCCGCTGTCGCCGTCGTCCCAGATCGCGACCAGGCCGAGGCCGGTCAGCGGCGCGAACATGGCCGAGCGGGTACCGACCACGGCCCGCACCGAGCCCCGGCTGACCGCCAGCCAGCGCCGGTAGCGCTCCTCCGGCCCCAGCCCGGCGGTGAGCGCGACATGGTGCCCGGAACCGAGCAGCTCCAGCAGCGCGGCGTCCATCCGGTCCACCGCCCGGCCGTCGGGCAGCAGCACCAGCGCGCCGCGCCCGGACGCCAGAGCGGCGGCGACCGCGCGGGCCAGTTCACCCGGCCAGCCCTCCACCGGGGCCCGCCCCGGGCCGTCCGGGTGCCTGCCGTCCGCCTGCCCGCCGTCAGCCGGCCCGGGCGCGGCCGGCGCCGGCTGCTGCCCGCCGGGCAGGGCGGTCCAGACCGCGCGCGGGAGCCGCCGGAGGCCAGTGCCGCCAGGAACTCCGGCCCCTGCGGATAGCGGCTCCAGCCGCCGGGCGCGGGCGGCGGCGGGGGTGGCAGCGGCTCCGGCGAGGGCTCCGTCTCGGGGCGGTTGTGCTTGGGCGGGATCGCCAGCTGGAGCACGTCGGCGAGCGGCCCGGCGTAGCGGTCGGCCACCGCCCGGCACAGCCGCAGCAGCTCGGGGCCGAGCACCGGCTCCGGCGACAGCACCTGCGACAGCGGCGACAGCGGTCCGGGGAAGTCGCTCTCGGCCAGCCGCTCCACCAGATAGCCGTCGATCAGGGTGCCGCCCTCGCGCCGCCCCTGGCCCTTGACCACATGCCCGCCGAAGCGCACCCGCACCCGCACCCCGGGCTGCGCCGACTCGTCCAGCCTCGCCGGGACGGAGTAGTCGAAGTAGCGGTCCAGATGCGAGAGCCCCTTGTCGACCACGACCCGGGCAACCGGCAGCCGCAGCGCGGCGGGGGCGGCTTGGGCTTGGATTTGGCCTTGCGCAGCTCGGCGCGCACCAGCTCCAGCTGCACGGCCGGCCCTTCCCCGGGGCGGCCGACGGCGGTTCGGGCGTGGGTGGCATCTCGGACATCGCACCAAGTCCTATCAGAGCCGACGGACATTCCCCGACCTGCGGGAGCCACGGCGGCCCGCCGCTGATGCCGAAGCGGGGCGGCGGCAGAATGCGGTCCATGGACAACATCAACGATTTTGGCGGTGGACAGCACTCACCGGACGTCCTGGTGGTCACCACCAACGACGTCCCCGGCCACCGGGTGGACCAGGTCATCGGCGAGATCTTCGGCCTGACGGTCCGCTCCCGCCATATCGGCAGCCAGATCGGCGCCGGACTGAAGTCCCTGGCCGGCGGCGAGCTGCGGGGCTGACCAAGACCCTGGTGGAGAGCCGCAACCAGGCGATGGACCGGTTGGTGGAGCAGGCCCGCGCGCGGGGCGCGAACGCGGTGCTGGCGATGCGCTTCGACGTGACCGAGGCCGGCGGCGGCAACGGCACCGAGATCTGCGCCTACGGCACCGCCGCGGTCATCAGCCCGGTCGGCGGCTGACACGCCGCAGGGGCCCCGCCCGGGCGCTACGGCCCGGGCGGAACCCCTGCGTGTTACGGCGCTCCGCTTGTTGCTTGCGCTACGGAGCTACGGCGTTCAGGCGCCGACGACGCGCTTGAGCTCCTCGGCGCGGTCGGTGCGCTCCCAGGTGAAGTCCGGCAGCTCGCGGCCGAAGTGGCCGTAGGCGGCGGTCTGGGAGTAGATCGGGCGCAGCAGGTCCAGGTCGCGGATGATGGCGGCCGGGCGCAGGTCGAAGACCTGGGTGACGGCTGCCTGGATCTTCAGGACCGGGACGGTCTCGGTGCCGAAGGTCTCGACGAACAGACCCACCGGCTCGGCCTTGCCGATGGCGTAGGCGACCTGGACCTCGGCGCGCTTGGCCAGCCCGGCCGCGACGATGTTCTTGGCGACCCAGCGCATCGCGTAGCGGCGGAGCGGTCGACCTTGGACGGGTCCTTGCCGGAGAAGGCGCCGCCGCCGTGGCGGGCCATGCCGCCGTAGGTGTCGATGATGATCTTGCGGCCGGTCAGGCCGGCGTCGCCCATCGGGCCGCCGATCTCGAACCGGCCGGTCGGGTTCACCAGCAGCCGGTAGCCCTCGGTGACCAGGTCGATCCCGGCCTCGGCCAGCGCCTTGAGCTCGGGCTCGACACGAACTCGCGGATGTCCGGCGTGAGCAGCGACTCCAGGTCGATGTCGGAGGCGTGCTGCGAGGAGACCACGACCGTGTCCAGCCGGACCGCCTTGTCACCGTCGTACTCGATGGTGACCTGGGTCTTGCCGTCGGGGCGCAGGTACGGGATGGTCCCGTTCTTGCGGACCTCGGACAGCCGCTTGGACAGCCGGTGCGCCAGGGTGATCGGCAGCGGCATCAGCTCGGGCGTGTCGTCGCAGGCGTAGCCGAACATCAGGCCCTGGTCGCCGGCGCCCTGCTTGTCCAGCTCGTCGTCGTCACCTTCGACCCGGGCCTCGAAGGCGTCGTCGACGCCCTGGGCGATGTCCGGGACTGCGAGCCGATGGACACCGAGACGCCGCAGGAGGCGCCGTCGAAGCCCTTCTTGGACGAGTCGTAGCCGATCTCCAGGATCTTCTCCCGGACGAGCGCGGCGATCGGCGCGTACGCCTTGGTGGTGACCTCACCGGCGATGTGCACCTGGCCGGTGGTGATCAGGGTTTCGACGGCCACCCGAGAGGTGGGGTCGTCCTTGAGCAGGGCATCGAGGATGGTGTCGCTGATCTGGTCAGCGATCTTGTCCGGGTGACCTTCGGTCACGGACTCCGACGTGAAGAGGCGGCGAGACACAGCGCTCCCTGGGTTGCAGCGGCTGCTGACTGAACAACCCGACCTTTTGCCGGGCTGTCCGGAAAGACTTGGGTAGACGTTTACTGACCGGAGTGTAGCCAACCGAACCATGTGGCCGTCCAGTGATCTCACATTCTGGCTCACTATCCGAGCAGAAACGTTCAACCCAGCCGAACTGCCACCAGATCCCAGACCGTGTCGGCGAGCTGTTCCTTGGGGCCGAACGGCACCGGGGTCTCGGCTCCGTCGGAGGCCAGGACCACCGCCTCGTTGTTGGCGCTGCCGAAGGCCCGGTCCTCACCCACCTCATTGACAACCAGCAGGTCACAACCCTTTCGGGTGATCTTTTGGCGCCCGTGCTCAAGGGCGTGGTCGGTCTCCGCGGCGAACCCCACGACGACCTGCCCGGGAGCGCGCCGCTGCGCCGAGAGCTCGGCCAGAATGTCCGGGTTCCGGACCAGTTCCACCGGGGCCGGTTCGGCCCCCTCCACCTTCTTGATCTTCACATGCTCGTAATGAGCCGGGCGGAAGTCCGCGACCGCGGCGGCCATCACCACCGCGTCGGCCCCCTCCGCCGCCGCCAGCACCGCCTCCCGCAGCTCCAGCGCCGTGCCCACCCGGACCACGTCCACCCCGGCCGGGTCGGGCAGCTCGGCGTTGGCGGCCACCAGGGTCACCCGGGCCCCGCGGGCGGCGGCGACCGCCGCCAGCGCGAAGCCCTGCCGCCCGGAGGAGATGTTGCCCAGGAAGCGCACCGGGTCCAGCGGCTCACGGGTACCGCCGCCGAGACCACCACCCGGCGTCCGGCCAGGTCGGCCGAGATCCCGGCGGCGCCGCGGGCCAGCAGCCGCCGGCACAGTCCGAAGATCGCCTGCGGGTCCGGGAAGCGCCCCTTGCCGGTGTCCGCGCCGGTGAGCCGGCCCACGGCCGGTTCGATCACCACCGCGCCCCGGCGGCGCAGCGTGGCCACGTTCTCCTGGGTGGCCGGGTGCTCCCACATCTCGGTGTGCATCGCGGGCGCGAACACCACCGGACAGCGGGCGGTCAGCAGGGTGTTGGTGAGCAGGTCGTCGGCCAGCCCGTGGGCGGCCTTGGCCAGCAGATCCGCCGTGGCGGGGGCCACCACCAGCAGGTCGGCGTGCTGCCCGATGCGCACATGCGGCACCTCGTGCACGCTCTCCCACACCTCGGTGGAGACCGGGTTGCCGGAGAGCGCGGACCAGGTCGCCGCGCCCACGAAGTTCAGGGCCGAGGCGGTGGGCACCACCCGCACCTGATGGCCCGCCTCGCTGAACAGCCGCAGCAGCTCGCAGGCCTTGTAGGCGCGATCCCACCGCTCACTCCGAGCACGACGTTCATTCCCGCACCACTCCCTACCAGGACCAGATCCGGAGGCAAAAGACAACGCGCGACCCGCAGCCGGCCGATGGCCTGGGCTGCGGATCGCGGCGTTCGTCCAGTCACTGCCCGCGTCGTCGCGGGTCCGGGGACCTACTGCGCGTCGATCGCCTCGGCGGTGAGCATACCGGCGTTGATCTCGCGCAGCGCGATCGACAGCGGCTTCTCGTGCACGTGGGTGTCGACCAGCGGGCCGACGTACTCCAGCAGGCCCTCGCCCAGCTGGGAGTAGTAGGCGTTGATCTGGCGGGCACGCTTGGCCGCGTAGATCACCAGGCTGTACTTGGAGTCGGTGGCCTCAAGCAGCTCATCGATCGGCGGGTTGATGATGCCTTCGGGCGCTGTCATCGAAGAGGACACGCGGGAACCTTCCGGAAGAAGAAGTCTGAACCTTTGGAGCTGGGCGAACCTTGGAGCGGGCCGACAGAGGTCAGACCACGTTGAGCAAGGCTAGCAGCTCGGCCGATACACCCTCGACCGAGGTGTTGACCAGTGTCGTGTCGAACTCGCTCTCGGCAGCGAGCTCGACCCGGGCGGCGGCCAGCCGCTCGTCGATGACATGCTGCGGCTCGGTGCCGCGGCCGGTCAGCCGGCGGACCAGTTCGTCCCAGGAGGGCGGGGCGAGGAAAACCAGCTGGGCCTCCGCCAGGGACTCGCGGACCTGCCGCGCGCCCTGGAGGTCGATCTCCAGCAGCACCGGGACGCCCGCGGCGAGCTTGTCCAGCACCGCCTGGCGCGGCGTGCCGTTTGCCGGCAAAGACCGCCCACTCGAGCAGTTCGCCGTTGGCGACCATCTTGGCGAACTGGTCCTCGTCGACGAAGTGGTAGTGGACCCCGTCCCGCTCGCCCGGCCTCGGCTTGCGAGTGGTGGCGGAGACCGAGAGCCATACCTCGGGGTGCTGGGCGCGCAAAAAGCTGACGACCGTGCTCTTGCCGACACCCGAAGGGCCGGAGAGCACGGTCAGCCGTGGACGTTCACTCATGTACCGATTATCCAGGAACCACGGGGGTTTCCGAACCACCGGGACCGCTCAGGCGGAAGCTCCGCCGAACTCGCGCTCCAGGGAGGCGATCTGGTTCGTGCCGAGACCGCGCACACGACGCGACTCGGAGATCCCCAGGCGCTCCATGATCTGCTTGGCCCGGACCTTGCCGACGCCCGGAAGGGACTCCAGCAGGGCGCTGACCTTCATCTTGCCGATGACGTCGTTCTTCTGGCCGGCCTCGATGACCTCGTGCAGGGAAGCGCCGCTGTGCTTCAGCCGGTTCTTGATCTCGGCGCGCTCCCGGCGAGCCTCAGCTGCCTTGGCGAGCGCAGCGGTGCGCTGCTCAGGGGTAAGGGGCGGAAGTGCCACGCCGTTCACCTCAGTGATTTCGAACGAATAGGACAGGACTGTTCTGAACCACCCAGGAACCCGGCGGCTCCGACCTACTGGAGCAACTGGGAAACACCCCTTGGTGGACCTAACGCGGGACACTACCCCTCCGGCTCGTCCGCGTCAGGAAAAACAGCAGAAAAGTCCTGGTCAGACTCTACTGACCAGGACTTTTCCGGACATAACCCTCGGCTGGGAGGGGCTTCTCCTGCCGCGATAGCCGATCAGCCCACGCCGACGGCCCCCGCCGCCCCGGCCGCCCCCTGCGGGGCGACCGTATCCGCTGGTCAGACCATCACAGTGCTTCACAAAAACCGACACAACAACCGGCGAGAAAGTCGAACCTTCAACTGATTGCCGCGCGCACCTCGTCCACGAACCGTGCGGACGCCTCTCGCAGTGCCGGAACAGACGGACCGTGCTTGAGAACGTCCCGGGAAACGCTGGGAACGACGTTGCCGGAAGCCGCGCCGAACACTCCGGGAATGTCGGCCGGCGTCGCCCCCTGGGCGCCGATGCCCGGAGCGAGCAGCGGGCCGTCGATGGCGAGGTCGGCGTCCACCCCCTTGAGGGTCGCGCCGACCACCGCACCGAACGAGCCCAGCGCCCCGGCAACGCCCCTGACCTCGGCGTTCTCGGCTGCCAACTGCCGCAGCACCGACTGCGCCACGGTCTGCCCGTCGGCGCCGACCGCATGCTGCACCTCGTGTCCCTCGGGGTTGGAGGTCAGCGCCAGCACGAACAGGCCCGCGCCGCTCGCCCGGGCCGCGTCGAAGGCCGGGCGCAGCGAGCCGAAGCCCAGGTAGGGCGAGACGGTGAGGGCGTCCGAGAACAGCGGGCTGGTCGGCGCGAGGAAGGCGTCGGCGTAGGCGGCCATGGTCGAGCCGATGTCGCCGCGCTTGGCGTCCATCAGCACCAGTGCCCCGGCCGCGCGGGCGTCGGCGACGGTCTGCTCCAGCACCGCCACACCCCGGCTGCCGAAGCGCTCGAAGAAGGCGGCCTGCGGCTTGAGCACGGCCACCCGGTCGGCCAGGGCCTCGACCACGGTACGGCTGAACCGCTCCAGACCGGCGATGTCGTCGCCCAGCCCCCAGGCCTCCAGCAGCGCCGCATGCGGGTCGATGCCGACGCAGAGCGGGCCGCGGGCGTCCATGGCCTCGCGCAGGCGGGTGCCGAAGGGCACGGTCATCGGGGATCTCCTCGGTTGTCTTCTCGGGTGGGTGGTCTGCTCGGGCGTGCGGCTCCGAGCCTCGGACAGGCGGGACGGGCGGGCAGGGCGGGACGGGCAGGACAGGCAGGACAGGGCAGGACAGGCTCAGGCAGGACAGGGCAGGACAGGCTCAGGCGGGACGGGGCTGGTGGGCGCGGCCGACGGCGTCGGCGAAGCGGGCGAAGCCGCGTTCGGCCAGCGCCTGCCGCAGTTCCTCCAGGACCCGCAGCGGGGCGGAGGGGTCGTTGAAGACCGCGGTGCCCACGGCCACGCCGGAGGCCCCGGCGAGGACGAACTCCAGCGCGTCCAGGCCGGTCATGATCCCGCCCATCCCCATGATCGGGACCTCCGGGACAGCCCCGGAGCGCATGGCCGCGTGCACCTGGTAGACACAGCGGACCGCCACCGGGCGGATGGCCGGTCCGGACAGCCCGCCGGTGTCCCCGGCCAGCGCCGGACGCATGGTGGTGTGTCGATGGACATCCCAGCAGCGTGTTGATCATGGACAGGCCGTCCGCCCCGGCCTTGACGCAAGCCGCGATCTCGGTGACCGAGCGGTGTCCGGGGTCAGCTTGGCGTACACCGGCAGCCCCGGGTCCACCACCTCGCGGACCGCGGCGATGACATCGTACGAGGTCGCGGGGTTGCCGCCGAAGAGCAGGCCGCGGTTGGCGGCGTTGGAGCAGCAGAGGTTGGCCTCGATGCCGACGACGCCGGGCCTGCCGTTCAGCTGCCGGGCGGTCTCGGCGAACTCCTCCACCCGCTCCCGCCACGGAGACCAGCACCCGGGCCCCGCGCTCGGCCAGCCAGGGCAGCTCCTGCTCGACAAAGTGCTCGATGCCGGAGCCCTGGAAGCCGACGGCGTTGAGCATGCCGCTGGGGGTCTCCGCCATCCGCGGCGCAGGCCGTCCGGAGCGCGGCCGGGGCATGATCGTCTTGGTGGTGATGGAGCCCAGCTCGGTCAGCGGCTGGAACCTCGCCAGCTCCCGGCCGTATCCGGCGCAGCCGGAGGCGGTGGTCACCGGGTTGGGCAGGGTGCCGCCGCCGAACGGCGCGGTGAGGTCCACCCGGGCACACCGTCCACCGGCAGCCCGTCCACTGGCACTCCGTCCGCCCGTACCGCCCGCCCGTACGCCGCCCACTAGTACGCCTCCATCGCTGCCGCACCGTGCAGGTCGGCCGGGATCGTCCCGATGTCCGGCCAGCGGACCCGCTGCCGTCGAAGCAGGGGCCCTCGACACAGGACCGGACGAGCCGGCTGATCCCGTCCTCACCGATCACCGGGAGCACGCAGGTCATGCAGACCCCGACCCCGCAGGCCATCTCCGCCTCGACCGCGCAGAAGCTGCGCACCCCCTCGGCGGTGGCGATCCCGGTCACCGCCCGGAGCATCGGCATCGGCCCGCTGGAGTAGACGGCCTCCGCCCCGATGGCCTTGAGCGCCTCCGCCAGCGGCAGCGTGACCTGGCCCTTTATCCCGGCGGAGCCGTCGTCGGTGGTGACCAGCACATCCGGGGTGAGCGCCTGCGCCTGCTCCACCCCGTAGAGCCGCTCGCCGGTGGCGGCGCCCAGGATGAAACCGACCGATCCGCCCAGCTCCTTGATCCGCTCGGCGAGCGGGAACAGCGGGCGCTGCCGTAGTCACCGGCCACCAGCAGCGCGGTCAGCGGTCCGGCCGGCAGCGGGAAGGCGGTGCCCAGCGGGGCGACCAGGTCCACCCGGTCGCCGCCCCGCCGCCGCAGCAGCTCCCGGGTGCCGCGGCCGCGGGCGGCGACCACCAGCGACACGGTCCCGCGCTCCGGGTCGGCCCGGTGGATGGAGAAGGCGCGCGCAGCAGCATCGCCGAGTCGGGTCCGCCGACGGCCACCGCGGCGAAGTGCCCCGGCCGGAAGCGTTCGGCCACGCCGGGGGCGTGCAGGCACCCGCTGGTAGGCCCCGACCGGCGTCAGCTCCAGGATCTCGGCCTGGAGCTGCACGGGATGCGCCATGCGATCACCCTCTCGTGGACGCGCCGACTGCTTGGCCCAGGGTGCCATGGCCGCTGGCGCGCAGCGCGCCGCCAGGCCCCGGTGGATCCGGCGGCACCAGAAGGGGCCCTCGTAGATGAAGGCGCTGTAGCCCTGGACCAGGTTGGCCCCGGCCAGGATCCGCTCCCAGGCGTCGTCGGCGGTCTCGATGCCGCCGACCGAGACCAGGGTGAGCCGGCCGCCGGCCCGGGTGTGCAGCCGGCGCAGCACCTCCAGCGCGCGGGCCTTGAGCGGGCCCCGGACAGTCCGCCAGCCCCGGCGTCGGCGACCTTGGCCGGGTCGGTGCGCAGGCCCTCGCGGCCGATGGTGGTGTTGGTGGCGATGATGCCGTCCAGGCCCAGCTCCAGGGCTAGGTCGGCGACCGCGTCGATGTCGTCGTCGGCGAGGTCCGGCGCGATCTTCACCAGCAGCGGGACATGCCGCTCGGTGGCGGCGTCCAGGCTCCGGCGGACGGCGGTGAGCAGCGGCCGGAGCTGGTCCACGGCCTGGAGGTTGCGCAGCCGGGGGTGTTCGGCGAGCTGACGTTGACCACGAAGTAGTCCGCGTGCCGGGCCAGCCGCTCGGTGCTGGCGGTGTAGTCGGCCACCGCCCCGGCCTCGGGAACCACCTTGGTCTTGCCGATGTTGACGCCGACCACGGTCCGCGAGCCGCGCGGGCGGGCGGCCAGCCGGGCGGCGACGGCGGCCGAGCCCTCGTTGTTGAAGCCCATCCGGTTGATCAGCGCGCGGTCCTCGATCAGCCGGAACAGCCGCGGCGCCGGGTTGCCCGGCTGGGGCTGGGCGGTGACGGTGCCGATCTCGACATAGTCGAAGCCGAGCATCGCCAGGCCGTCGATGCCCACGGCGTTCTTGTCGAAGCCGGCGGCCAGGCCGAACGGGCCGGGCAGGTCGAGGCCGAGCGCGCTGGTCCGCAGCACCGGGTCCCTGGGGCGAGCACCGCGGCGACCAGGGTGCGCAGTCCGGGGACGGCGGCGGCCAGCCGGATCCAGAAGAAGGCCATGTGGTGCGCCTTCTCCGGGTCCATGCGCCGGAAGACGAGGTTGAAGAGCATGCGGTACAAGGGTGCTTCGCCTTCCAGCGTGGGGGTTGCCGGCGTGACGGTCGTCCGGCGTCGGGGCCCGCGGCGCCGAGGCGCCGGGGGCGGCGGCTGCACGACGGGGTCCGGGAGCCGTGCCCCGGACCCCGTCGTACGGCGGTGTCAGCGTGCCGCGTTGAGCTGCGCCGCGTGCTCCTGGAGGGAGCGCACGCCGACCTCCCCGCGGATCAGCGCGTCAATGCCCTGCACGGCCGCGCCCATGCCCTGGACCGTGGTCAGGCACGGCACCGAACGGGCGACGGCCGCGGTGCGGATCTCGTAGCCGTCCAGCCGGCTGCCGGTGCCGTAGGGGGTGTTGATGATCAGATCGACCTCCCCGTCGTGGATCAGCTGGACGATGGTGCGCTCGCCGTCCGGGCCGGGGCCCTCGCTGTGCTTGCGGACCACGGTGGCCTCGATGCCGTTGCGGCGCAGCACCTCGGCGGTGCCGGAGGTGGCCAGCACCTCGAAGCCGAGGCCGACCAGCGCGCGGGTCGGGAAGACCAGGTTGCGCTTGTCGCGGTTGGCCACCGAGACGAACACCCGCCCCTTGACCGGGAGCGCCCCGTAGGCGCCGGCCTGGGACTTGGCGTAGGCGGTGCCGAAGGTGGTGTCGATGCCCATGACCTCGCCGGTGGAGCGCATCTCCGGGCCGAGGACGGTGTCCACCCGTGGCCCTGGATGTCGCGGAACCGGCTCCAGGGCAGCACGGCCTCCTTGACCGCGATCGGCGAGCCGATCGGCAGCGTGCCGCCGTCGCCCTCCTTGGGCAGCATGCCCTCGGCCCGCAGTTCGGCGATGGTGGCGCCGAGCGAGATCCGGGCCGCCGCCTTGGCCAGCGGCACCGCCGTGGCCTTGGAGGTGAACGGGACGGTCCGCGAGGCGCGGGGGTTGGCCTCCAGCACGTAGAGGATGTCCCCGGCCATGGCGAACTGGATGTTGATCAGGCCGAGCACTCCGACGCCCCGGGCGATGGCCTCGGTGGAGGACCGCAGCCGCTTGATGTCGTAGCCGCCGAGGGTGATCGGGGGCAGCGCGCAGGCGGAGTCGCCGGAGTGGATCCCGGCCTCCTCGATGTGCTCCATCACGCCGCCGAGGTAGAGCTCGGTGCCGTCGTAGAGCGCGTCCACGTCGATCTCGATGGCGTCGTCGAGGAAGCGGTCGATCAGCACCGGGTGCTCGGAGATCAGCCCGGCGTGGCGCTTGAGGTAGTCGGCCAGGGAGGGCTCGTCGTAGACGATCTCCATGCCGCGGCCGCCCAGCACATACGAGGGGCGGGCCAGCACCGGGTAGCCGATCTCGACGGCGATGGCCCTGGCCTCCTCGAAGGAGAAGGCGGTGCCGTGCTTGGGCGCGGGCAGCCCGGCCTCGTGCAGCACCCGGCCGAAGGCGCCGCGCTCCTCGGCCAGGTCGATGGCCTCGGGCTGGGTGCCGACGATCGGCACCCCGTTGTCCTTGAGCGCCTGGGCCAGGCCCAGCGGGGTCTGCCCGCCGAGCTGGACGATGACACCGGCCACCGGCCCGGCCAGGGTCTCCGCGTGGACGACCTCCAGCACGTCCTCCAGGGTGAGCGGCTCGAAGTAGAGCCGGTCGGAGGTGTCGTAGTCGGTGGAGACGGTCTCCGGGTTGCAGTTGACCATGACGGTCTCGAACCCGGCGTCGCTCAGCGCGAAAGAGGCGTGCACACAGGAGTAGTCGAACTCGATGCCCTGGCCGATCCGGTTCGGGCCGGAGCCCAGGATCAGCACGGCGGGCCGGGTGCGCGGCGCGACTCGCTCTCCTCGTCGTAGGACGAGTAGAAGTACGGGTCTTGGCGGCGAACTCGGCGGCGCAGGTGTCCACGGTCTTGAAGACCGGGCGGATGCCCAGCGCGTGCCGGACCTCGCGGACCACGTCCGCGGACAGCCCGCGGATCTCGCCGATCTGCTGGTCCGAGAAGCCGTTCCGCTTGGCGTGCCGCAACAGCTCCGGGTACAGCTTCTCGGCCCGGCCAGTCCTCGGCGATCTCGTGGATCAGGAACAGCTGGTCCACGAACCAGGGGTCGATCCGGGTGGCGTCGAAGATCTCCTCCGGGGTGGCCCCGGCGCGGATCGCGTCCATCACCGTGTTGATCCGGCCGTCGGTCGGGATCGCGGCCTTCACCAGCAGCTGCTGCTTGTCGCCGGGCTCACCCACGAAGGAGAACTGCGAGCCCTTCTTCTCCAGCGAGCGCAGCGCCTTGTTCAGCGCCTCGGGGAAGTTCCGGCCCAGCGCCATGGCCTCGCCCACCGACTTCATGGTGGTGAGGGTGGCGTCGGCGGAGGGGAACTTCTCGAAGGCGAAGCGCGGGACCTTGACCACGACATAGTCGAGGGTCGGCTCGAACGACGCCGGGGTCTGCTCGGTGATGTCGTTGGGGATCTCGTCCAGGGTGTAGCCGACTGCCAGCTTGGCCGCGATCTTGGCGATCGGGAAGCCGGTGGCCTTGGAGGCCAGCGCCGAGGAGCGGGAGACCCGGGGTTCATCTCGATGACGATGATCCGGCCGTCGACCGGGTTGACCGCGAACTGGATGTTGCAGCCGCCGGTGTCGACGCCGACCTCGCGGATGATGGCGATGCCGATGTCGCGCAGCCGCTGGTACTCGCGGTCGGTGAGGGTCATCGCCGGGGCGACGGTGATGGAGTCGCCGGTGTGCACGCCCATCGGGTCGAAGTTCTCGATGGAGCAGACGACCACCACGTTGTCGTTGCGTCGCGCATCAGCTCCATCGTACTCCTTCAGCCGAGGATGGACTCTCCAGGAGTACCTCGGTGGTCGGCGAACAGGGTCAGGCCCTGGCCGGCGATGCGGCGCAGCTCCTCCTCGTTGTGGGCGAAGCCGGAGCCGGCGCCGCCCATGGTGAAGGAGGGGCGGACGACCACGGGGTAGCCGCGAGAGTGTCCCACCCCGCCGATCACGTCGTCCATGCTGTGGCAGATGACCGAGCGGGCGGACTCGCCGAAGCCGGTGGCGGCCTTGACGGCCTCGACCACCCCCTTGAACAGCTGGCGGTCCTCGCCCTTGTTGATGGCCTCGACATTGGCGCCGATCAGCTCGACCCCGTACTTGTCCAGGGTGCCGTCCGCGTGCAGCGAGATCGCGGTGTTCAGCGCGGTCTGGCCGCCCAGCGTCGGCAGCAGGACGTCGGGGCGCTCCTTGGCGATGATCTTCTCGACGAACTCCGGGGTGATCGGCTCCACATAGGTGGCGTCGGCGATCTCCGGGTCGGTCATGATCGTGGCGGGGTTGGAGTTGACCAGGATCACCCGCAGGCCTCGGCCTTGAGCACCCGGCAGGCCTGGGTGCCGGAGTAGTCGAACTCGGCCGCCTGACCGATGACGATCGGGCCGGAACCGATGACGAGAACGGACTGGATGTCAGTGCGCTTAGGCACGCTGGCCCTCCATCAGGGTCACGAAGCGATCAAAGAGGTAGGCGGCGTCGTGCGGACCGGCCGCCGCCTCCGGGTGGTACTGGACGCTGAAGGCGGGCTGGTCGAGGCACTGGAGGCCCTCGACCACATTGTCATTCAGGCATACGTGGGACACCGTGACCCGGCCGTACGGGGTCTGCGAGTCGCCGTCGAGGGGCGCGTCCACGGCGAAGCCGTGGTTGTGCGCGGTGACCTCGACCTTGCCGGTGGTGCGGTCCTGCACCGGCTGGTTGATGCCGCGGTGGCCGTACTTCAGCTTGTAGGTGCCGAAGCCCAGGGCGCGGCCGAGCAGCTGGTTGCCGAAGCAGATCCCGAAGAACGGGGTCTTCCGCTCCAGCACCTCGCGCAGCAGCGCGACCTGCCCGTCGGCGGTGGCCGGGTCGCCCGGGCCGTTGGAGAAGAACACCCCGTCCGGGGCGACCGCGTAGACGTCCTCGGCGGTGGAGTTCGCCGGGAGCACATGCACCTCGATGCCGCGCTCCGCCATCCGGTGCGGGGTCATCCCCTTGATGCCGAGGTCCAGCGCGGCCACGGTGAACCGCGCCGTGCCGACCGGCAGGGCTTCACCGTCGGGCCCGATGGCCGGGACCACATACGCCTGCTCGGTGGCGACCTCGCCGCACAGGTCGGCGCCGGCCATCTCCGGGGCCCGGCGGACCCGCTCCAGCAGCGTCGCCTCGTCGGCGACGGCCGGGCCGGAGAAGATCCCGCAGCGCATCGCGCCGCGCTCGCGCAGGTGCCGGGTCAGCGCCCGGGTGTCCACGCCGCTGATGCCGACGACGCCCTGCGCCCGCAGCTCGTCGTCGAGCGAACGGCGCGCCCGCCAGTTGGAGCTGACCCGGGAGGGGTCGCGGACCACGTATCCGGCGACCCAGATCCGGGAGGACTCCTGGTCCTCGTCGTTGACGCCGGTGTTGCCGATCTGCGGCGCGGTCATCGCCACCACCTGCCGGTGGTAGGAGGGGTCGGTCAGGGTCTCCTGGTAGCCGGTCATACCGGTGTTGAAGACGGCCTCACCGAAGGTCTCGCCGACTGCCCCGTACGCCTGGCCGTGGAAGACCCGGCCGTCCTCCAGGACGTAGACCGCCGGGACTCGCTCCCGGCGCTGTGCCGTGGGGTGGTTGCCGGTGCGGTCATCATGCGCCTTCCTTGCTTTCGACTGTGCTGTGTGCTTCTGAGGTGTCCGACTCGGCGCCGCGCTGAGCGGCCACCTCCGCGGCCACCTTGGTGTGGGCCTTGAGCAGGACCTCGATCGCGGTGACCCAGTTCTCGTGCTCCGCCGGGTGGTCGCTGCGGAATCCGGTGTCCAGCAGCGTGCCGCCGTGCTCCCAGGTCACCACCAGCAGGCCGCCCTGCTGGAGGACCTTGCCGGCGAGCCGCTGGTCGGTGCGCGCGGCGCGCAGGGCTTCCACCGGGACGAAGAAGTCCGCCGAGGCCGGGCGGACGACCCGCAGGCCCTCCGCGGTGAGGGTCAGCTCGACCAGGCTGCGCGCGCCCAGGTGGTGCGCGACGATCCGGTCCAGCCAGTTCCCGGCGGTGGTGCTGCCCACATAGCGGCCCTGGAGTTCGAGCAGCGGCTCGCTGGTGTGCCTGGGCGCGACCGGCAGCTCGGGCAGGCCGGACTGCATGGTCCGGCGCCACTGCCAGCCCTGCCGCATCAGCCAGTACAGCACCGCGACGATCAGCAGCAGGCCGACGGTCCAGCCGATGTAGCCGCTGACGTCGTGGACCGGCGCCGAGTGCGGGGTCTCGGCGAGCAGCAGGCTGCCCAGTACGGTGGCGCCGGTCATACCAGCTCACCGTCCAGAACGGTGGCCCGGCCGCGCAGGAACGTGGCGACCACGCGTCCGCAGCTCAAGGCCGCGGTAGGGGGTGTTGCGGCTGCGGGTGGCGAAGCTTTCGGGGTTCACCGTTCCACGGTACGCGGGGTCGACCAGGACCAGGTTGGCCGGTTCGTCCACCGAGACGGGCCGGCCCTGCCCGGCCAGGCGGCCGATCGCGGCGGGGCGGGCGGACATCCGCTCGGCGACGTCGGCCCAGGTCATCAGGCCGGTGTCGACCATGGTCTGCTGGACCACGGACAGCGCGGTCTCCAGGCCGACCATGCCCATCGCGGCCGCGCTCCACTCGCAGTCCTTGTCCCTCGACGGGTGCGGCGCGTGGTCGTGGCGACGGCGTCGATGGTGCCGTCCGCCAGCGCCTCGCGCAGGGCCAGCACATCGGCCTCGGTGCGCAGCGGCGGGTTGACCTTGTAGACCGGGTCGTAGGAGCGGACCAGCTCGTCGGTCAGCAGCAGGTGGTGCGGGGTGACCTCGGCGGTCACGTCCCAGCCCTTGGACTTGGCCCAGCGGATGATCTCCACCGAGCCCGCCGTGGACAGGTGGCAGACATGCAGCCGGGAGCCGACGTGCGCGGCCAGCAGCACGTCGCGGGCGATGATCGACTCCTCGGCGACGGCGGGCCAGCCGGCCAGGCCAAGCTCCCGGAGACCGCCCCTCGTTCATCTGCGCGCCCTCGGTCAGCCGCGGCTCCTGCGCGTGCTGGGCGACGACCCCGCCGAAGGCCTTCACGTACTCCAGCGCCCGGCGCATGATCACCGCGTCGTCGACGCACTTGCCGTCGTCCGAGAAGACCCGGACCCCGGCGGCCGAGTCGGCCATCGCGCCCAGCTCCGCCAGCTGCTTGCCGCCGAGGCCGACGGTCACCGCGCCGACCGGCTGCACGTCGCAGTAGCCGGACTCGCGGCCCAGCCGCCAGACCTGCTCGACCACACCGGCGGTGTCGGCGACCGGGAAGGTGTTGGCCATGGCGTGGACGGCGGTGAAGCCGCCCCTGGCCGCCGCGCGGGTGCCGGTGAGCACCGTCTCGGCGTCCTCCCGGCCCGGCTCGCGCAGATGGGTGTGCAGGTCGACCAGCCCGGGCAGGGCGACCAGGCCCTCGGCCTCGATCACGGTCTCGCCGTCCGCGGCGGCCAGCCCGGCGCCGATCTCGGCGATCACGCCGTCGCGCAGACGCAGGTCCTGCGGCTCCCCGCCGAGGATGCGGGCGTTCTTGATCAGGTAGCTGGTCACTTGGCGTGCTCCTCGGTGGTGCCTGCGGACGTGGTGCCTGCGGACGTGTGGGTGGCGGTCGCGGGCGGGAGCGGCGCCGGGCCGCCTATCGCCGACTCGGAGCCGCCGAGCAGCAGGTACAGCACCGCCATCCGGACGCTCACCCCGTTGGCGACCTGCTCGACGATGGTGGACCGGGGCGAGTCGGCGATCTCCGAGGAGATCTCCATGCCGCGCACCATCGGGCCCGGGTGCATCACGATGGCGTGGTCCGGCAGCATCGCGGCACGGGCCGCGTCCAGCCGTAGCGGCGGGAGTACTCGCGCTGGGTCGGGAAGAAGGCGGCGTTCATCCGCTCGCGCTGCACCCGCAGCATCATCACCGCGTCGCTCTTCGGCAGCAGCGCGTCCAGGTCGTAGGAGACCTCGCAGGGCCAGCTCTCCACCCCGAACGGCATCAGCGTCGGCGGGGCCACCAGGGTGACCTGCGCGCCCAGGGTGTGCAGCAGCCGGACGTTGGAGCGGGCGACCCGGCTGTGCAGCACATCGCCGACGATGGTGATCGCTGCCCCTCCAGGTCGCGGCCGCGACTGCCCTGGCTGCCGCCCGGGCTGAGGTGGCGGCGCATGGTGAAGGCGTCCAGCAGGGCCTGGGTGGGGTGCTCGTGGGTACCGTCACCGGCGTTGACCACGCTGCCGTGCAGCCAGTCCGACTGCGCCAGCCGGGCCGGCGCGCCGGAGGCGCCGTGGCGGATGACGACCGCGTCCGCGCCCATCGCCTGGAGGGTCAGCGCGGTGTCCTTGAGCGACTCGCCCTTGGAGACCGAGGAGCCCTTGGCGGAGAAGTTGATCACGTCGGCCGACAGCCGCTTCTCGGCGACCTCGAAGGAGGTGCGGGTGCGGGTCGAGTCCTCGAAGAACAGGTTGACCACGGTGCGGCCGCGCAGCGTCGGCAGCTTCTTCACCGCGCGGGTGGAGACCTGCGCCATCTCCTCGGCGGTGTCGAGGATCAGCAGCGCGTCGTCCCGGCTGAGGTCCGCGGTGGAGGTGAGGTGTCGGATCACTTGCCGCTCCCGGCGCTGTTGTCGGTGTCGCTGTTCTGCTGCCGCTGGGTCTGCCGCACCTCGGCGTCCTCCCGGGCGCCGAGCAGCACCGCGTCCATCCCGTCGGTCTCGACCAGCTTGACCTTGACCGCCTCCCGCAGCGAGGTGGGGAGGTTCTTGCCGACGTAGTCGGCGCGGATCGGCAGCTCCCGGTGGCCCCGGTCGACCAGGACCGCCAGCTGCACCGCGCGCGGGCGGCCGAGGTCGCCGAGGGCGTCCAGGGCGGCGCGGATGGTGCGGCCGGAGAACAGCACGTCGTCGACCAGCACGACCAGCCTGCCGTCCAGGCCGCCCGGCGGGATCTCGGTGTGCTCCAGGGCGCGGGCGGGCTTGAGCCGCAGGTCGTCCCGGTACATGGTGATGTCCAGGGTGCCCATGGGGATCTCGCGGCCGGTGATCTCGGCCAGCCGGGCGTGCAGCCGACGGGCGAGCAGGACCCCGCGGGTGGGGATGCCGAGCAGGACGACGTCCTCCGCGCCCTTGGCGCGTTCCACGATCTCGTGGGCGATGCGGGTCAACGAGCGGGAGATGTCACCCTCGTCGAGCACCTGCCGCTGCTGGTCGGCACTGCCGCCGGCGGTACCGGTGGTGCTGATGTTGCTGGTGGGACTTGAGTTACGTGCGGTCATGCCGAAGCCGACCTCCTTCCCCGCCTCACGGGACGGGTCTTAAAGGATGTCTGATAAACGGCCCCACCAGTCCCGGAGGAGCCTCTGTCAACCCTACCAGGGCAGATCTTCGGGCAGCGTTCGCACGACTGCCCCATTCGGCTTGACGAACTCACATCACTCTGCGTAACCTCACAGTGAGTTACGGCCAGGCGACGGAGCCTCGAACACCTCTGGAAGTGGTGTCATACGGACTCACGTCGCAGGCAATCACCGCGCCATTCGATTTACGTCCGGGGAGACCATTTGTCCAGCGACTACGCGAAGCAGCTTGGTGGCAAGCTGCGTGCGATCCGCACCCAGCAGGGGCTCTCCCTGCACGGCGTCGAGGAGAAATCCCAGGGCCGCTGGAAGGCCGTCGTGGTGGGCTCCTACGAGCGCGGCGACCGCGCTGTGACCGTGCAGCGGCTGGCCGAGCTCGCCGACTTCTACGGCGTTCCGGTGCAGGAGCTGCTGCCCGGCAGCACCCCGGCGGCGCGGCCGAGCCGCCGCCGCGACTGGTGCTCGACCTGGAGCGCCTCTCCAGGTGCCCTCCGAGAAGGCCGGCCCGCTCCAGCGCTACGCCGCGACCATCCAGAGCCAGCGCGGCGACTACAACGGCAAGGTGCTGTCGATCCGCCAGGACGACCTGCGCACCCTGGCCGTGATCTACGACCAGCCCGCCTCCCTGCTGATCGACCAGCTCATCAGCTGGGGAGTGCTGGACGCGGACGCGCGTCGTGCGGTGCGGGACGAAGACGCGGTCTGACCGACTGCGCGGTTTGACGCAGAAACGTCACAGCAGGTGGATGGGCCCCGGAACTCCGGCGGCCCATCCGCCTTTTGCGGTTCCGCTGCGGCTGACCCCCGCCGCGGCGGACCTTACTCCCCCACCGCTCCGGGCCTGCCCTGGCCGAAGCCAGGGCCCTCGCCGAAGCCATGACCCCCGGCAAAGCCAGGGCCCCCGCCGACGCACGGGCCTTCGGCGACACACGAGGCGGCCCAGACCGAGCGGATATGGCCCAGGTGCGACCGCAGCCCGGCGGTGCCCTCCAGATCGCGGGCCAGCATCAGCTCCAGCAGCTGCTCGTGCTCCTCGGCCGAGGACAGCAGCAGGCCCCGCTCCGCCAGCGCGGCAAGGCCGAACAGCCTGGAGCGCTTGCGCAGTTCGCCGACCGTGCTGACCAGTTGCGGGTTACCGGTGAGCGCCAGCAGTGCCATGTGGAACCGGCTGTCGGCGTCGGCGAACTCGGACAGGTCACCGCCCCGGGCCGCGGCCACCACCGCCCGGGCAAGCTCCCGCAGCTGCTCCAGCTGCTCGACCGAGGCACTGCGGGCCACCTCGACCGTCGCCGGGATCTCGATCAGCGCCCGGACCTCGGTCACATCGTCCAGATCCCGCTCGGTGATCCCGACTATCCGGAATCCCTTGTTACGGACAGTCTCGACCAGCCCTTCCTTCGCCAGGTCGAGCATCGCCTCCCGGACCGGGGTGGCCGACACCCCGAACTGCGCCGCCAGCACCGGCGCGGAGTACACCGCCCCCGGCACCAGCTCCCCGACGAACAGCGCGACCCGCAACGCATGGGTGACCTGCGCCCTCAGGCTCTGGGGGTGCTCCACCGTGGCGTCCTCCTCTGTGCGGGCCCGCGCGGGCCTGTAGATCCTTCAACATCCTGCACCATCAACCACTGGGCTTCACCAAGGGAGTTCGGCCATCATCACAAACGAGCAGCTTCAGTCCGCATTCGAGCAACTGGCCGCGGGCCGAGGGCCAGGAGTATTCGCCCAGGTCACCGACCAGGGCGAGGAGGTCTTCAGCGCCGCCGCCGGAACCGCGGACCTGGCCCGGCCCCGGCCGATCACCAGCACGGACCGATTCCGGATCGCCAGCGCCACCAAGCCCATGCTGGCCACCGTGATCCTGCAACTGACCGCCGAAGGGCGGCTCGCACCCACCGACACCGTCCAGCACCTGCTGCCCGAGCTGCTGCCGGGTGGCGACCGAATATCCGTGGAATCGCTGCTGCGGATGCGCTCGGGGCTGCCCGACTACGTGTGGGCGGTCCTCGGCGATCCGCCGGAGGTGAGCCGGCTGCAACGCTACTTCCGGCCCGAGGAGTTGATCGGCATCGCGCTGGCCCAGCCGGACCGGTGGGAGCCGGGGCGGGCGTGGCGCTATTCCAACACCGACTACCTGCTGCTCGGTCTGATCGCCGAAGCCATAACCGGCACCGCCCTGCCGGAGCTGCTGCGGCAGCGGATCTTCGGCCCGCTCGGCCTGCACGCGACCTGCATGCCGGTCAGGGACGTTCACATCGAGGGACCGCACCCGCGCGGGTACTTCCGCAACGACATCGAATCCGGGTACGTCGACACCACCGAATTCACCCCCTCCGAGTCCTGGGCGTCCGGGGCCGTCATCTCCACCCCGCCGGAACTGGCCCGCTTCCTCGATGCGCTCCTGGACGGCCGGCTGCTGCCACCCACCGAGGTGGACGCCATGCGCACGATGGCCCCGGCAACCGGCGAACTGCATTACGGGATGGGCCTGTTCAGCTACCGGCTGGCAAACGGCACCCTGCTCCACGGCCACGGCGGTACCCATTTCGGCGTGGCCTGCTACGCCTTCCGCTCCGAACGCGGCCGGACCGCCGTGATCTACCAGAACAGCTGGGACCGGGAACCGAGGCATACCGCTCCAGAGCGCCTTCCTCGAGGCCGCCTTCGGCTGAACCGGTCCGGCTGAACTGGTCCGGCCAGACTTGGTCCACAAATGCGCGTAGGCCCCCTGACACAAGGTCAGGGGGCCTACAGCTAAAGGTTGTTCGGCGGCGTCCTACTCTCCCACAAGGTCCCCCTTGCAGTACCATCGGCGCTATGAGGCTTAGCTTCCGGGTTCGGAATGTAACCGGGCGTTTCCCTCACGCTATGACCACCGAAACACTATGAAGATATCAACACACACACTGCCGGAAGCAGGGGGTCGTTTCTTCAGAACAACACAGTGGACGCGTAGCAACTATGGACAAGCCCTCGGCCTATTAGTACCGGTCAGCTCCACCCCTCACAGGGCTTCCACATCCGGCCTATCAACCCAGTCGTCTACTGGGAGCCTTACTCACTCAAGGTGATGGGAGCCCTCATCTCGAAGCAGGCTTCCCGCTTAGATGCTTTCAGCGGTTATCCCTCCCGAACGTAGCCAACCAGCCATGCCCTTGGCAGGACAACTGGCACACCAGAGGTTCGTCCGTCCCGGTCCTCTCGTACTAGGGACAGCCCTTCTCAAGACTCCTACGCGCGCAGCGGATAGGGACCGAACTGTCTCACGACGTTCTAAACCCAGCTCGCGTACCGCTTTAATGGGCGAACAGCCCAACCCTTGGGACCTACTCCAGCCCCAGGATGCGACGAGCCGACATCGAGGTGCCAAACCATCCCGTCGATATGGACTCTTGGGGAAGATCAGCCTGTTATCCCCGGGGTACCTTTTATCCGTTGAGCGACGGCGCTTCCACAAGCCACCGCCGGATCACTAGTCCCTGCTTTCGCACCTGCTCGACCCGTCGGTCTCACAGTCAAGCTCCCTTGTGCACTTACACTCAACACCTGATTGCCAACCAGGCTGAGGGAACCTTTGGGCGCCTCCGTTACATTTTAGGAGGCAACCGCCCCAGTTAAACTACCCACCAGACACTGTCCCTGATCCGGATCACGGACCCAGGGTTGACATCCAGCACGACCAGAGTGGTATTTCAACGACGACTCCACAACCACTGGCGTGGCCGCTTCAAAGTCTCCCACCTATCCTACACAAGCCGAACCGAACACCAATATCAAGCTATAGTAAAGGTCCCGGGGTCTTTCCGTCCTGCTGCGCGAAACGAGCATCTTTACTCGTAATGCAATTTCACCGGGCCTATGGTTGAGACAGTCGAGAAGTCGTTACGCCATTCGTGCAGGTCGGAACTTACCCGACAAGGAATTTCGCTACCTTAGGATGGTTATAGTTACCACCGCCGTTTACTGGCGCTTAAGTTCTCAGCTTCGCCCACCGAAGTGCAGCTAACCGGTCCCCTTAACGTTCCAGCACCGGGCAGGCGTCAGTCCGTATACATCGCCTTACGGCTTCGCACGGACCTGTGTTTTTAGTAAACAGTCGCTTCTCGCTGGTCTCTGCGGCCGGCCACAGCTCAAGGAGCAAGTCCCATCACCACAACCGGCCCCCCTTCTCCCGAAGTTACGGGGGCATTTTGCCGAGTTCCTTAACCATAGTTCACCCGAACGCCTCGGTATTCTCTACCTGACCACCTGAGTCGGTTTGGGGTACGGGCCGCCATGAAACTCGCTAGAGGCTTTTCTCGACAGCATAGGATCATCCACTTCACCACAATCGGCTCGGCATCAGGTCTCAGCTTAATGAGGCGGATTTGCCTACCCCGTCCTACACCCTTACCCCGGGACTACCACCGCCCGGGCTGGACTACCTTCCTGCGTCACCCCATCGCTCACCTACTACCCTTGGGTCACGGCTCCACCACTCCTCTTCACCCGAAGGATCCGAGACGGCTTCACGGCTTAGCATCCAGAGGTTCACGTTGGCGCTTCAAAGCGGGTACGGGAATATCAACCCGTTGTCCATCGACTACGCCTGTCGGCCTCGCCTTAGGTCCCGACTTACCCTGGGCAGATCAGCTTGACCCAGGAACCCTTGGTCAATCGGCGCAAGAGTTTCCCACTCTTGTATCGCTACTCATGCCTGCATTCTCACTCGTGTACCGTCCACGACTGGCTTCCGCCGCCGCTTCACCCGGCACACGACGCTCCCCTACCCATCACAGCCCCCGTTAGAGTTAATGCTGCAATGACACGGCTTCGGCGGTGTACTTGAGCCCCGCTACATTGTCGGCGCGGAATCACTTGACCAGTGAGCTATTACGCACTCTTTAAAGGGTGGCTGCTTCTAAGCCAACCTCCTGGTTGTCTCTGCGACTCCACATCCTTTCCCACTTAGCACACGCTTAGGGGCCTTAGCCGGTGTTCTGGGCTGTTTCCCTCTCGACCATGGAGCTTATCCCCCACAGTCTCACTGCCGCGCTCTCACTTACCGGCATTCGGAGTTTGGCTAAGGTCAGTAACCCGGTGGGGCCCATCGCCTATCCAGTGCTCTACCTCCGGCAAGAAACACGCGACGCTGCACCTAAATGCATTTCGGGGAGAACCAGCTATCACGGAGTTTGATTGGCCTTTCACCCCTAACCACAGGTCATCCCCCAGGTTTTCAACCCTGGTGGGTTCGGTCCTCCACACGGTCTTACCCGCGCTTCAACCTGCCCATGGCTAGATCACTCCGCTTCGGGTCTTGGGCGCGCTACTCAATCGCCCTATTCGGACTCGCTTTCGCTACGGCTACCCCACACGGGTTAACCTCGCAACACACCGCAAACTCGCAGGCTCATTCTTCAAAAGGCACGCAGTCACGACCAGCCAAAGACTGGCGACGCTCCCACGGCTTGTAGGCACACGGTTTCAGGTACTATTTCACTCCGCTCCCGCGGTACTTTTCACCATTCCCTCACGGTACTATCCGCTATCGGTCACTAGGGAATATTTAGGCTTAGCGGGTGGTCCCGCCAGATTCACACGGAATTTCTCGGGCTCCGTGCTACTTGGGAAAAACTCAAGAGAGCCGTACAGATTTCGTCTACGGGGGTCTTACCCTCTACGCCGGACCTTTCGCATGTCCTTCGACTACCCATACGGTTTCTGACTCTCCGACCAACCGGCAGATTGATCAAGAATTCTCCCACGACCCCGAAGTGGCAACCCCTGCCGGGTCTCACACCACAACGGTTTAGCCTCATCCGATTTCGCTCGCCACTACTCTCGGAATCACGGTTGTTTTCTCTTCCTGCGGGTACTGAGATGTTTCACTTCCCCGCGTTCCCTCCACACTGCCTATGTGTTCAGCAGCGGGTGACAGCCCATGACGACTGCCGGGTTTCCCCATTCGGACACCCCCGGATCAAAGCTCGGTTGACAGCTCCCCGGGGCCTATCGCGGCCTCCCACGTCCTTCATCGGTTCCTAGTGCCAAGGCATCCACCGTGCGGCCCTTAAAAACTTGGCCACAGATGCTCGCGTCCACTGTGCAGTTCTCAAGCAACGACCAGCCACCCATCACCCCCACACCACAAGGGCATGAAGTTCACTGGGGCCGGCGTACCGAAGACCCAGCCATACGGCCGAACCCTCAGGACCCAACAACGTGCCCGACCCGACCCACCCAGCAGTGCGTTCCACGCGCCGAAGCGCAGTACTAACCCAACCAGACGAACCGTGCCGAATAGTCAACGTTCCACCCATGAGCAACCAGCACCGGACATGCGCCGATGTACTGGCCCCTGGCCACCGAAGCGGCAAGAAGTGCTCCTTAGAAAGGAGGTGATCCAGCCGCACCTTCCGGTACGGCTACCTTGTTACGACTTCGTCCCAATCGCTGGTCCCACCTTCGACAGCTCCTTCCCTTACGGGTTAGGCCACCGGCTTCGGGTGTTACCGACTTTCGTGACGTGACGGGCGGTGTGTACAAGGCCCGGGAACGTATTCACCGCAGCAATGCTGATCTGCGATTACTAGCAACTCCGACTTCATGGGGTCGAGTTGCAGACCCCAATCCGAACTGAGACCGGCTTTTTGAGATTCGCTCCACCTCGCGGTATCGCAGCTCATTGTACCGGCCATTGTAGCACGTGTGCAGCCCAAGACATAAGGGGCATGATGATTTGACGTCGTCCCCACCTTCCTCCGAGTTGACCCCGGCAGTCTCCTGTGAGTCCCCGGCATAACCCGCTGGCAACACAGAACGAGGGTTGCGCTCGTTGCGGGACTTAACCCAACATCTCACGACACGAGCTGACGACAACCATGCACCACCTGTATACCGACCACAAGGGGCGACCATCTCTGGCCGTTTCCGGTATATGTCAAGCCTTGGTAAGGTTCTTCGCGTTGCGTCGAATTAAGCCACATGCTCCGCTGCTTGTGCGGGCCCCCGTCAATTCCTTTGAGTTTTAGCCTTGCGGCCGTACTCCCCAGGCGGGGAACTTAATGCGTTAGCTGCGGCGCGGACCACGTGGAATGTGACCCACACCTAGTTCCCAACGTTTACGGCGTGGACTACCAGGGTATCTAATCCTGTTCGCCCCACGCTTTCGCTCCTCAGCGTCAGTAATGGCCCAGAGATCCGCCTTCGCCACCGGTGTTCCTCCTGATATCTGCGCATTTCACCGCTACACCAGGAATTCCGATCTCCCCTACCACACTCAGCCTGCCCGTATCGAATGCAGACCCGGAGTTAAGCCCCGGGCTTTCACATCCGACGTGACAAGCCGCCTACGAGCTCTTTACGCCAATAATTCCGGACAACGCTCGCACCCTACGTATTACCGCGGCTGCTGGCACGTAGTTAGCCGGTGCTTCTTCTGCAGGTACCGTCACTTGCGCTTCTTCCCTGCTGAAAGAGGTTTACAACCCGAAGGCCGTCATCCCTCACGCGGCGTCGCTGCATCAGGCTTTCGCCCATTGTGCAATATTCCCCACTGCTGCCTCCCGTAGGAGTCTGGGCCGTGTCTCAGTCCCAGTGTGGCCGGTCGCCCTCTCAGGCCGGCTACCCGTCGTCGCCTTGGTAGGCCATTACCCCACCAACAAGCTGATAGGCCGCGGCTCATCCCAGATCGCCGGAGCTTTCCACGCACACCCCATGCGGAGATGCGTCGTATCCGGTATTAGCACCGGTTTCCCGGTGTTGTCCCAGAATCTGAGGCAGATTGCCCACGTGTTACTCACCCGTTCGCCACTGATCCACCCCGAAGGGCTTCACCGTTCGACTTGCATGTGTTAAGCACGCCGCCAGCGTTCGTCCTGAGCCAGGATCAAACTCTCCGTGAATGATTACCCGTCATCGGGTCACCACTCGCGTTGAGCGGCACAGCAACCAGCGGAATAGCTGGCCCCGTGCACTGCGTCCTCGCTAGTGTTTTGTGCATCAAAGGAACCTCGTCCGACAAACGGACGGGGTATCAACATATCTGGCGTTGACTTTTGGCACGCTGTTGAGTTCTCAAGGAACGGACGCTTCCTTCAAGACCCTTTCACCGGTCTCTCCAGGCGCTTCGCTCTTCGTTAATCCAGTTTATCAGACCGTTTGACCGGCTCTGACCCGCTTCCGGGTTTTCATCTGCTCTGTCTTCCCAGGTCACTGCCCGTTCCGACCTGTGAAACCTTAGCGGGTCCAGAGCCGAAGTGTGAAATCGGGCCGCCGCGGCCTCGGAAACGCCGCCGCCCGGCCGGAGGTGGGCCGTCGTGCGTCGCGGTGACGTACGGCGGCCCGCCGGTCCGGCCGGGCGGGGGTGCGGTGACAGCGGGGTTCAGCCCTGCTTGGCCATCTCCTCGGCGATCGCCGCCGCGAAGGCGTCGATGTCGCTCTCGGTGGTGTCGAAGGCCGCCATCCAGCGGACCTCGCCGGTGTGCTCGTTCCAGAAGTAGAACCGGTAGGTCTTCTGGAGGCGCTCGCTCACCTCACGCGGAAGCAGCGCGAAGACCGCGTTGGCCTGGACCGGGCGGACGACCTGGACGCCCTCGACGGCGCGGACTGCCTGCTCCAGCCGCTTGGCCATGGTGTTGGCGTGGGTGGCGTTACGGAGCCAGAGGTCCCCGGTGAGCAGGGCCTCGAACTGCACCGAGATGAAGCGCATCTTGGAGGCGAGCTGCATCGACATCTTCCGCAGGAAGAGGATGTCGCGGACCGCGTCCGGGTTGAGCACGACCACGCACTCACCCAGCAGCAGGCCGTTCTTGGTGCCGCCGTAGGAGAGGATGTCCACCCCGGCGTCGGTGGTGAAGGCGCGCAGCGGCAGCCCCAGGGTGGCCGCGGCGTTGGCGATGCGCGAGCCGTCCATGTGGACGAGCATGCCGCGCTCGTGCGCGTGCTCGCAGATCGCCGTGATCTCCTCGGCGGTGTAGCAGGTGCCGAGCTCGGTGCTCTGGGTGATGGAGACGGCGAGCGGCTGGGCGCGGTGCTCGTCGCCCCAGCCCCAGGCCTGCTGGTCGATCAGCTCAGGGGTGAGCTTGCCGTCCGGGGTGGGCACGGTGAGGATCTTGATACCGGCGATCTTCTCCGGCGCGCCGCACTCGTCCACGTTGATGTGCGCGCTCTCCGCCGCGACCACCGCTCCCCAGCGCGGGAGCAGGGACTGGAGCGCGACCACGTTGGCTCCCGTGCCGTTGAAGACCGGGAAGGCCTCGGCGCGCTCGCCGAAGTGGCCGCGGAAGACCTCCTGGAGGTGCGCGGTGTAGTCGTCCGCGCCGTAGGCGACCTGGTGGCCGTCGTTGGCGAGGGCGATCGCGGCCAGTATCTCCGGGTGCACACCGGAGTAGTTGTCGCTGGCGAAGCCGCGGACGTTCGGGTCGTGCCGGCGGCGTGCGTCGGTGCCGGGCGTGGTGATGCCGGAGGCGCCGGTCATCGGGGCGTCAGCCACAGGTGCTGTCCGTTCAGGTCGGTAGCTGGGCGGTTCCACAGGTCGACGACGGTCTCGGCGAGGTCGTCGACATCGGTGAATCCGGCGAACTTGGCGTTCGGCTTGGCCTCGCGCATCTCGGAGGTGACGAGGGCCTTGATGACCAGGATGGCAGCCGCCGCGCGCTGCGGGGACTGCGCGGGGTCTGCTTCGCGGTCCGCGTCGGCGAGCTTGCGGAAGGAGTCGGCCAGGGCCAGGGTCCAGGTCTCGGCGGCGGCCTTGGCGGCGGCGTAGGGAGCGTTGCCCGCGGTGGGCTTGGCCGCGGCGGCCGCGGAGACGATCGCGAAGCGGCCGGCCGGGCTGCGGCGCAGCGCGTCGTGGAAGCCGAGGCTGGTGTGCTGGAGGGTGCGGACCAGCTGGTCGTGCAGGAAGTCCCAGTCGGAGAGGTCGGTGTCCTCGAAGGTCTTGCCGCCGCGCCAGCCGCCGACGAGGTGGATCAGGCCGTCCACGCTGCCGTGCTCGGCCTCGATGTGGTCGGCCCAGTCCCCCGCCGCCTGGGGGTCGAGCAGGTCGAGCACCTGCCCGACGACGACGGCGCCGGGGACGGCGCGACGGGTGGCGTCGAGCAGCAGGTCCAGGCGGTGGGCGTCGGTGCCGGAGCAGGCGACGGTGGCACCGGCGGCGGCGAGCCGGCGCACGGTGGCGCGGCCGGCCGTGCCGGTGGCCCCGGCGACGGCGACCACGCGGCCGTCGAGCGGGCGGGCACTCACGCGGCCACCTCGACCACACTGGCCCCGGTGATCCCGGCGGTGGCGGCGACCACGCCGGAGAGCTTCTTGGACAGGGCCTCGAAGAACATGCTGAGCGGGAACTCGTCCGGCAGGACGGCGTCGCACAGGGCCTTGTTGAGCGGCTTGGCCTCGCTGTGCTCGGTGAAGGGCAGGGCGTCGGCGCCCTTGGCCCAGACCGAGGCCGGGTGCGGGGTCAGGTAGCGGGAGACCAGCTCGTAGGCGGCGAGCCAGTGGGCGGTCTTGGGCCGGTCGATACCGTCGCGGTAGAGGGTCTCGATCTCGGTGCACAGGTCGGTGGTGACCGTGGCGACCCGCTTCCAGTCGATCCGCAGCCGGTTGTCGGTCCAGCGCAGCGCGTCGTGCTTGTGCAGGTAGGCGAAGAGCAGCTGGCCGCCCAGGCCGTCGTAGTTGCGGACGCGGCCGCCGCTGACCGGGAAGCGGAACATCCGGTCGAACAGGATCGCGTACTGGACGTTGCGGCCCTGCTCGCGGCCCTCGGCCTCGAGCTCGACCGCGGCCTTGAAGGCGGTGAGGTCGCAGCGGAGCTCCTCCAGGCCGTACATCCAGAAGGGGCTGCGCTGCTTGATCATGAAGGGGTCGAACGGCAGGTCGCCGTGGCTGTGGGTGCGGTCGTGGACCAGGTCCCAGAGCACGAAGGTCTGCTGCGCGAGCTCCTGGTCCTCCAGCAGCCGGGCGGCGTCGGCGGGATCTCCAGGCCGAGGGTGTTGACGGCGGCGGTGCTGACGGCGCGGAAGCGGGCGGCCTCGCGGTCGCAGAAGATGCCGCCCCAGGTGAAGCGCTCGGGCGCCTCGCGCACGGCAACGGTCTCCGGGAAGAGCACCGCGGAGTTGGTGTCGTAGCCGGAGGTGAAGTCGGCAAAGGTGATCGGCACGAACATCGGGTTGTCGAAGCGGGTGCGCTCCAGCTCGGCGAGCCAGTCCGGCCAGACGACGTTGAGCAGGACCGCTTCGAGGTTGCGGTCGGGGTTGCCGTTCTGGGTGTACATCGGGAAGACCACGAGGTGGCCCAGGCCGTCCTCGCGCTGAGCGGCGGGCTGGAAGGCCAGCAGCGAGTCCAGGAAGTCCGGCACGGCGTAGCCGGAGGAGGCCCAGCGGTCGAGGTCGGCGACGACGGCCTTCAGGTAGTCGGCGTCGTGCGGGAACAGCGGGGCGAGCTCGCCGACGGCAGCGGTGATGGTCGCGAGCAGCTCGTCGGCCTCGTCGCGGGTGGACGCGCCCCGGGCGTTCAGGTCTATCGAGCCGTCCTTGGACTGGAACGCGCGCAGTTCCTCCACCGCGGCCTTGAGCCGGAGCCAGGCGGGATGGTTCGCGATCTCAACAGTGGGATCGCCTGCCCGTACGGATGTTGACGAGAGATTTTGCATGGCAACCCTGCTTAGGCCGGAGGAACTTTGTTAAGACACCGTATATACAGAAGGTTGTCCTGTTCAAGGGGGCCCTTGGCGGGCCTGGGTTGACCGTGGCTTCTGTCCTAGTTTCTCCCGTATTCGCACCGCTGTCCCGAGGGGAGGGCGACGGCCGGGGTGTACATCCGATCCGCAATGGTTGTATAGTGCAACTTGAAGATAAGTTGTAAATACCAACCATATGGAGGTTCCGCCGATGTCTGCCGGGCAAGGAGCCGTGACCACCGCACCGGGAGCACAGGGGCAGCAGCTGCGCCATGTGCTGACGCACCTGCTCACACCGCTACTGATGTGCCTGGGCATGGGGCTGGCCTATCTCGGGGCGTTCGCCGCACCCGCGCCGCACCATCTGCCGGTCGCCGTGGTCGGCAGCGGCCCCTCCGCCACGGCCCTGGCGCACACCCTCCAGGCGGACGCCGGGCAGTCCCTCGACGTGCGGACACTGCCCGACCGGCAGGCCGCCGTGCACGCGCTGATGTCCCGCGACATAGCCGGCGCCTACCTGCCCGGGAGCACGGGAGGCGCCGGGAGCACGGGAAGCGCCGGGAGCGCCGGGAGCGCCCCGCAGCTGATCGTCGCCTCGGCCGGGTCGGACACCGACGCGACCGTGGTCGAGAAGGTCTTCACCACGGTCGCCGCCGCCCAGGACCGGCCGCTCGCCGTCACCGACGTGGCGCCGCCCGCCCACGGCGACCCGACCGGGCAAGGCCTGTTCTTCCTGCTGGTCGCGGTGAGCATCGGCTCGTACGCCTCGGTCGCGGTGCTCGGCGGGGTCGGCGGGGCGCTGCCGATGCGGATGCGCGGGCTGCTGGTGGCGGGGGTGTCGCTGGCGGTGAGCCTGCTCGGCGCGCTGTTCGCCGGACCGCTGTTCCACCTGGTCAGCCATGGACTGTGGGGCGTCTGGGCGATGGCCTGGCTGTACTCGGCCGGGATCCTCTTCGTCGGGGTCGGCCTGCACACCTTCCTCAAGCGGTGGACCACGCTCGGGTGATGGTGCTCTTCGTGATGCTGAACTTCACCAGTTCCGGCGGGATCTACCGGCCGGAGATGCAGAACGGCTTCTTCGGCGGACTGCACTCGTTCTGGAACGGCGCCGGCTTCGTCGAGGGCGCCCGCGACCTGGTCTACTTCGGCAGCCACGGTCTGGCCCGGAACGTGTGGACGCTGGTGCTCTGGCTGCTGCTCGGCCTGCTGGTGACGGCGACGGCCGGAGCCGTCGAACGGCGCCGCGCCAGGGCGGCGGCGGTGCCGGCCGTCGAGACCACCGAGGAGCTGGCGGAGGAGGAGGAGGAGTCCGTGGCCGTCTGAGCCCCGGTCCGCGGCAGCAGGGCGGCGGAGCAGAAGCAGGACGGCGGTGTCGCACCCGGTTCGGGGCGCGGCACCGCCGTCCTGCGTTCGGGCTCGGCTCAGGCCGCCGCGCCCAGGCCGTGCTCTTCGAGCGGCCCGACCTTCCAGCCCTCGGACTCGCAGTGGTCCAGGATCCGCGGCAGCGCGCTCAGGGTCGCCGTCCAGGAGGCCGGGGCCGAGGTGCAGTCCGAGTCGTGCAGCAGGATGGTGCCGCCGGCCAGATTGCCGGTGACGGTGTCGTAGACCGAGGTGCCGGTCGCGCCGGAGCGCCAGTCCGCGCCCCAGCTGGTCCACAGCACCGGGGTCATCCCCAGCGAGCGGGCGCAGGTCAGCGCGGAGGTCGTGGCGATGCCGTAGGGCGGACGGTAGAAGCGCGGGCGCTCGCCGGTCGCCGAGGAGACCAGGTCGTGGGCGCGGTGCAGGTCGTCTCTGGTCTGCCGGGGGTGCGCAGCAGCATCGGGCGGTGCAGATAGCCGTGGACGGCGATCTCGTGCCCGGCGGCGGCGATCTCCCGGCCGAGGCCCGGGTCGCGCTCCAGCATGAATCCGAGCAGGAAGAAGGTCGCCTTCAGCCCGCGGTTCTCCAGCAGCTTGAGGAAGCGCGGCGTGGAGAGCGGGTCGGGGCCGTCGTCGAAGGTCAGCGCCACATGCCCGGGGTCGCCCTGGCCGCCGTAGCCCGGGAACAGCCGGGTGCGCAGCGGCTCCAGCGGCTGGATCGAGGTGAGCGCGGGGGCGGCGTGGGCGAGCGCGAGCCCACCCGCGAGAGCGGCCGCGGTCTTCAGAGCTCTGCTCAACGGACGTACTCCATGGGGGCGGTGACCTGCTCGGCAATGTGCTCGACGGCACGGTCGGCGGCGGCCCGGGCCGCCGCGGTGCGGGTGACCAGGTGGCCGAGGCCGGCGCTCTCCAGCAGCAGCTCGGTCACGTCCACGCCGGGCAGGGCGACCACCTCGGGGCCCGCGGCGCCCGCGCTCTCCCCGGAGCGGATCGCCTGGTCCAGGGCCTCGCCCAGATCGCTCTGGTTGCGCACCCAGCGGGCGACTCCGGCCTCGTCCAGGGCGGCCGCGTTGGTCAGGCCGTGGCCGGGGATCGAGCGGTAGGTCACCACCGGCAGCCCGGCGGCGACGGCCTCCAGCACGGTGATCCCGCCGGCGTTCTGCACCAGCACGTCGGCGGCGTGCATCAGGCTCGGCATGTCGTCCACCCAGCCGTAGGCGTGCCGGACTCCGGCGGCGAGCAGCCGCTCACGCAGCACCTCGTTGCGTCCGCAGACCACGATGCAGGTGATGCCGGGGTCGGCCGCCTCGACGTCGCCGACGGTGCGCTCGATCTCGCCCGCCCCCCAGGAGCCGCCGACCAGCAGCGCCAGCCTGGCATCCTGCGACAGGCCCAGCCGGGCCCGGGCGGCGCGGCGCAGCCGCGGGGTGACCGGGGTGAAGCGGCGGTCCACCACCGGGGCTATCACCTGCACGCCCGCGCAGCCGGCCTCGCGGGCCTGCGCGGCCGGGACCTGGTGGATGGCGAGGTGCGCGTCGATGTAGGCCGAGGTCCACAGCGCGTGCACGGAGAAGTCGGTCAGGTAGGTGTGCACCCGCTGCTCGACCTTGCCGCTGCGGCGCAGCCGTCCGAGCACCTGGCTGGCCAGCGGGTAGGTGGAGACCACGATCGCGGTGTCGTCGGGCAGCAGGGCCTTCATCCGGCGTCCGGCCAGGAAGGTGAACAGGCTGGCCTGCATGCTCATGCCGCGGCGGTTGTCGAGGCTGCCGTAGAGCAGCTTCCAGCTCCACGGCGCCCGCTCCAGCATCCGGTGGTAGGAGCCGACCAGGATGCGTCCGGCCGGGCCGGGCAGCACGTCGAGGAAGTCATGGCGGTCGACGACGACTCCGGCCTCCTCCAGGCGCTCCGCGAGTTCGTGGGCAACCGCGTCATGGCCCGCGCCGACGCTCGCGGAGACGATCACGGCACGCGGCGGGTTGGGCTGCTCGGCCCCGGCGCGGCGCTGCATCGGGAGGCGAAGGAGTCGTCCCATAAGTGTGTTCGTCCCTGCTTCGGTTGCTTTGTCGCTGACGCAGGGCCTGTCCTGTCCACCGCCTGACGACTCGGGCCGGTCCAACCTAGCCAGCGCTTCGGCTCGGAAAGACAGACCGGGGATGATTAACGTCCTGTCGGTTCGTAGTCCCGAGGAGGCAGACGAGCCTCCGCGTACTCCATTCGAAGTACATGGAGCCTCAGGGGTGCGCCCTGCTTCCTCCTCAGGGAGGAGTGCATCGCCGGTGTGCGCCCCCTGGTGCGCCCTGTGTTTCCCGGCCCGCCATGGTGGACCGAGGCGCTCGGGGCGCTGCGTCGAGAGGGGCCCGGATGCACGGTTCCGCGATGGTGGAGTGGTTACTGGCAGGGCTGATGGCGGCACCGGGCTCTACTGCCTGGCCCGGCTGCTGCGGCCCGGGGCTCCGCGGGCGAGCGCCCGCTGGACGCCTCGGAGGCGCTGAAGGGACTGGGGATGGCGGCCATGGCGCTCCCCTACGGGATGGCCCGGGGCGTCCCGGTGTGGATGTGGGCCGCGCTGTTCGGCGCGGCAGCGGTCTGGTCGCTGGCCGCGGGGCTGTGGCCGGAGCACCGGGGGCATCACCTCTACCACGCGGTCGGGCACCTGGCCATGGTCTACATGGCGGTGGTGGCCGGCTCCGGGATGGCCGGCATGGCCGGGATGGCCGGGATCCCGGCGGTGACCGGCGCGCTGCTGGTGTTCTTCGGCGGGTACTCGCTGGTCAGCGGGGTCCAGCTGGTCGGGGTGCGGACGGCGGGCGCGGCGCCCGCCCCGGGCTCCTCGCTCACCCGGCGGCTGCTGGGGGCACCCGAGCTGCCCCACGCCTGCCGGACGGTGCTGGGCATCGGGATGTTCGCGATGCTGCTCACCATGTAGCCGGGACGGACCGGGCGGACGCCCGTGGTGTGCGTCACGGATCGGGGGAACGGCTGACGCCGTGGCGCGGCCGCGCATAGGTTGGAGGCCGTACGCCCTGTGTCGCGGGCGCTCCGGACCAGTCGGCGGAGGTACTTGGTGAACGTCCTGCCGGCCCTGCTGGTGCTCGGCCTGCTGCTCGCCACCGTCGGCCCGCGCCTGCTCGCGCGGGCCCGCTGGGTCGAGCGCGAGCCGGTGCTGGCGCTGTGGGCCTGGCAGTGCCTGGTCGCCGGAGTACTGCTGTGCTGCGGTCTGTCGCTGCTGATCACCAGCACCGCGGCCTGGCCCGAGGCCGGGCGGCTGCTGTTCCTGGGCGCCCCGCACGGCGTGGAGGCCGCCTACCGGCAGCCGGTGGCCCGGCCCTGGGCGGTCGCGGGCACCGCGCTGCTCGCCTACGGCGGGCTGCGCACCGTGCAGGCGCTGACCGTCGAGGTGCACACCGCCCGGGCGCTGCGCCGCCTGCGGCAGCGGGAGCTGACCGCGCGGGCACCGGAGCTGCCGCCGGGCCTCGGGCCGCGGTCGGCCTCCCGGGAGCGGCTGGTGGTGCTGGAGAACGCCCAGCCGCGGGCCTGGTCGCTGCCCGGCCCCGGCCCCGGCTGGTGGTCACCACCGGTGCGCTGTCCCGGCTGAGCGAGCGGGAGCTCGCCGCCGCCCTGGCCCATGAGCGCGGCCACCACCAGGCCAGGCACCACTGGCTGACCCAGTGCGCCGAAGCGCTGAACACCGGCTTCCCCGGCCCCAGGTGTTCGGACTGTTCCGCTCGCAGGTAGGCCGTCTGGTCGAACTGGCCGCCGACGATTCAGCCGCCCGCAGGCACGGCCGGCTGGCCACCGCGATCGCCCTGGTCGAGCTGAACGCCGGCCACTCCCCCGCCTGCCCGGCCCCGCTGGCGGAGGTACCGCGCCGGGTGGACCGGCTGCTCACCGGTGAGCCCCGGCTGCCCGTGGGGCACCGGCTGCGGCTCACCGCCACCACCCTGGTCGCGCTCAGCGCGCCGCTGCTGCTGGCTTTCGCGCCGGGCCTGCGCGCCCTGTTCTGACCCGGCGCCGCCACCCGCGGCGGGCCCGGGTAGGGGTTGGTCAACGGTCACATGAATGGGCGTCCGTGCTCAGGCCCTTCTCACACGACCGCGCTACGCTGCCGAGGAAGGTAGCGGGCCCCGGGTGATGCCCGGCTGCACTGGACGTTGGGTGGCTCATGGTGACGGTCTTTCTGCTCGCACTGGGCGCGGCCTGTCTGCTCGGCCTCGGTTTCGTGCTCCAGCAGCACGCGGCCCAGCAGGCCCCGAGTGGGGACATGCTGTCCTACCGCCTGCTGCTGCGCGGCTGATGCGGTCACGTGAGTGGCTGCTCGGCATCGCCCTCATGGTCGGCGGCCAGGTGCTGAGCGCGACCGCCCTCTCGCTGGGCCGGATCTCCCTGGTGGAGCCGCTGCTGGCGACCAATCTGGCTGTTCGCAATGGGACTGGCGCGGACGATCACTCGGCAGACGCTGGGCCGCTCCGGCTGGGGCGGGGTGCTGCTGCTGGCGGCCGGGGTCACCGTGTTCATCGTCAGCGGGCAGCCGACCGGTGGCGGGGTCGAGGCCGGGTTGCTGCGCCACTGGCTGGTGTTCGGGGTGGTGGCCGGGGCGGCGCTGCTGCTGGTGTCCATCGCCCGGCGGCTGCCGGTGCTGGAGGAGGCCACCCTGCTGGCGCTGGCCGCGGGGCTGCTCTACGGGCTTCAGGACGCGCTGACCCGCACCGCCGGGCTGCGCTTCAACCACGGCGGGCTGGGGCTGCTGCTGCGCAGCTGGCAGCCCTATGCGGTGGTGGTGATCGGAGTGCTGGGGCTGATCCTGGTGCAGAGCGCCTTCGAGGCCGCGCCGCTGCGGATGTCCCTGCCGGCGCTGACGGCGGCGCAGCCGCTGACCGGGATCGCCTGCGGGGTGGCCTTCCTGGGCGACCGGCTGCGGTTCACCAGCGGCGCGCTGGCCTGGGAGGGGGCGGGTCTGCTGTGCATCGTGCTGGGGGTGGTGGTGATCGGACGCCACCCGGCGCTGCCGGACGCCTGCCCGGCGGTCTGCCAGGAGAACGCCGCCCGGGCGGCGGCCGCGAGCGCGGCCGGCGCCGTCGGGTCCGCCGGGTCCCCAGCCGGGGTCGACCCGGAGACCGCCCCGCAGGCACCGCTGGCGCACTGAGCGGGCGCACCGAGCGGGCGCACCGATTCGGGACAAGCGCTGATTCAAGAGCAGGCGCATGAGAGCCGGCGCTGATTCAAGAGCAGGCGCTGGCGAGGGCAGGCGCTGATTCGGGGCAAGCGCTGCCGGCCGGAACCGCCGCGACGGGGACTTCGGGCGGTTCGCCGATCCCCCGTGTCGGCGAACCAGCCCGGGCCAGCGCGCTCCGAGGACCCCGGCCTTATATTGGCTGGAAGCCAATGAACGCAGGAGCACCATGTCACCCGAGCGGCAGCAGTCAACGAGGCCATGCGGTCCCGTTCCCGGGCGCGGATCATGCGGGCGACCGTGGAGCTGGTGGACGAGCGCGGCTTCGAGCGGACGACCTTGGGCGACATCGCCGAGCGGGCCGGACTGGCGCGGGGGCTGGTGTCGTACTACTTCCCCGGGAAGCGGATCCTGCTGCAGACCTCGATGCACCGGCTGATGCACCAGACCCTGAGCGAGGCGCTGGAGCCGCTCGGCGACGACGATCCGCCGGAGCTGTGGCTGGCGACCTCGATCGACTCGGTGCTGGAGCTGGCCGCGCGGCGGCCGACGCTGATGCGCACCCATCTGTCGCTGATCCTGGCCCCCAGCGCGGAGGGCTTCATCCAGGACGTGGAGCAGAAACGCTTCGGTGGGCTGCTGCGCGAGGTGCTGGCCCGGGGCGGCGCGGAGGATCCGGTGGCCGACCACGCGGTGCTGCGCAGCGCGCTGATGGGGGCCTGCATGGGGCTGCTGCTGCCGGGCGCCGAGGCCGAGCCCGGATGATCAGGGACGACCTGTTTGTGCGCTACGGGCTCGACCCGGGGCTGCGGCCCAGCCCGTTCCGGGTCTCCTGACGCGGGACGCCCGGGGTGCAGGACGTCCTGTCATCCAGGGCGCCCTGTCGTTCAGGACGCCCTGGGTCAGGACTCCTTGAGCATCTCGCTGAGCAGCTCGACGCTGTTGCCCGGGGTCTGGCTGTCGACGCTGAGCCGCTCCATCACCTGGAGGTACTGGTCCACGTCGTCGCGCTTGTCCAGGTAGAGCGCGCTGGTGAGCTGCTCCAGATAGACCCGGCAGGTCCTGCTCCGGGAAGCGCAGGATGGTGAAGGCCCCGCTCTCGGCGGCGTGGCCGCCGAACCGGAACGGCATCACCTGGAGGATCACATTGGGCATGTCCGCGGCCTCGATCAGCCGCTGGATCTGCGCCCGCATCACGGTGGGCCCGCCGACCGGGCGGCGCAGCGCCGCCTCGTCCACGATGGCCCACAGCCGCGGCCCTTCGGCGTCATGGATCAGCTTCTGCCGGTGCATCCGGACGTTGATCCGCCCGGTCGACCTCGGTCCGGTCCAGGTTGGGGCGGTTGAGTGTCATCAGCGAGCGCATGTAGTCCTCGGTCTGAAGCAGACCAGGGACGAACTGCACCTCGTAGAGCCGGATGAGGGCGGACGCCTCCTCCAGGCCGACATAGGTCTGGAACCAGTTGGGCATGGCGTCGCTGAAACTGTGCCACCAGCCGGCCTGGTTGGCCTCGCGCACCAGGGTCAGCAGCGCGCTGCGCTCGGACTCGTCCTCGACGCCGTACAGGCTGAGCAGATCCGTGACGTCACGCTCCTTGAAGCTGACGCGCCCGAGTTCCATGCGGCTGATCTTGGACTCCGAGGCACGGATGGTGTAGCCCGCATCCTCGCGTGTGATGCCCTTGGCCTCACGGAGCCGGCGCAACTGGGAGCCGAGGAGGATACGGCGCACCATCGAGCCGCTCCCGGCTGAACTGTGGTCATACCGTTGGACCTCCACCCTGGAATTCAGCGCACAGTCTGCCACTTACTGGCCGCTTAGGGTGCCCTATCGGGCATGGCGCTGCCTCTGGGTCCAGGACTGCTGCGGCGTGCTACCGGAAGACTACTCGGTGCATACGCAAATGCACGTGCATCTGCCGTCCCCACACATGCACGTGAATCCACTCTTGCATCTGACGTATGCGAAGAGGACCATGGTGCACGTGCACCTGCACGCCCACTGGCAGTCCTGCGGGGACCCCGCTCCCCCTCGTGCCACGCCGACGTTCCGCCACGCTCCCCGGGGGCCCGGCGGTCACAGGCGTAGCAGCGCCTTTATGGGAGGAGCTCTTCATGAGCCCGAGCTCGACGGTGGCGGCCGACTCCGACGTGGTCAGCTGCGCGCTCGCGCCGCGCCACGAGTCGGTCCGCACCGCGCGCGAGTTCACCAAGCTCACGCTCAACCGCTGGCAGCTCACCGATCTCTTCGATGACATCGCCCTGGTTGCAAGCGAGTTGGTGACCAATGCGCTGCGCCACGCGCTCGCACCGGCGTCTGCGCCGATGTCCGCACCGGTGTCGTCGGCCGCCCAGGCCTACACGCCGGCGCAGCGCGGCAGCGGGTGGGGGCGAGGGGCACAGGACCCGATCAGCAACCATCTGGACACCGGGCACACCCCCGCACCACTGATCAGGCTGAGCCTGGTGCGCCGGGCGCCGCAGGTGGTCTGCGCGGTGAGCGACCCGAGCACCAACGGGCCGGTCGCCCGGGAGGCCGACTTCATAGCCGAGTCCGGCCGGGGGCTGCACCTGGTGGACTCCTTCAGCCAGTCCTGGGGCTGGCACCCGGTCGCCGCCGGCAAGGTGGTCTGGGCCCTGTTCGACCTCTCCGGCGGGAAGGCTAGCGGTACGGCCGGGCGCGAGCCGCCCCGCCGTACCCGGAGAGCCGGCATGCTGCCGCCTCGCTCCCACCCGCGCCCGGGGGGATCCCGCCCCGGGCGGTGCTTCCGCTCCCCGCGCCGGTCACTTCGACGTCCCGTCCGACCGCACCGGACCGTGCCCTGCCCTCTCCCGCTGCGAGGGCATGCATAAACGCCCCCGAGAGCGCCGGAGGGCGTCGACGATGCGGACCATGGACGGCGTTCACTCGGCCAGGTGGTCGAACTCGCCCTTCTTGACCCCGTCCAGCAGGGCCGCGATCTCGGCCCTGGTGTAGATGAGCGCCGGCCCGACGGGAATCGCGAGTTGCGGACCGCGACGTCTCCGTCCGCGAGCCTGGCCAACTCGACGGCACTGACCCTGCGAATTGCTCAAACGACTCTTCTGCCAGACCACGCCGTCGATCTCCGTGGCAGCCATGCCGTTGTACGTGCGACGCATAGGTGTCTCCCGAAAGTGCGAGTGGTGCTCCGCGAGGCAGCGGGTAGCCTCACTGCACGTGATGATAACGCCAGTGCAGGTGCACGTGCATCTGCCTATGCGTGCGCACGTGCGTTCACGACATGTGACAACTTGCGTTCCGGACAGCCCAGTTCAAGCCGCAAAAGGGATATAGCGGCACACAATCGCAACTGTCGGCGACCGGGTTGTGGCGACGAGCAGCAAGATCGACGGCTTTGGGCACGGCAGTGACGCACAGTCAGTAACCACCTGTACGACTCACCTATGTGACGATGGTCACCGGCCAATGGTTCCCGTGCAGGTAAGAGCACGGTAGGGGCCGCCCGGGCAGGGTTTAGCGCCGGGGGTTCGGCGGCATATGGCGGCCCTCCTGGGAGGTTCCTGACAAAAGCCGCCAAAGCAGCGGGAGTTCGCCGGGTAAAGCAGGAGCCCGTCTCCCGGTCACCGCACGTATGACCTACGATCGTCCGACATGAGCTCTGCCGCCACCCCCAGCACCCCGCTGCCCGTCCTACCCTGGTTCGCGGCGCGTGGCCGCCACCGTCGCCCCGAGCGTCCCGAGATACCGGCGGGCGCCCCGGCGCTGCTGCTGGCCGTACCCGCCGAGGCCGGCCAGGACGTCCGGCGGATCGCCGACGAGCTGGCCTCGCTGGTCCGGGCCGAGCAGCCGGGAATCGACGCCACCGCCGTCTACCTGGCCGGCGACGCCGCCCCGACCAGCACCGATGTCCCGGCCGACGGCTACGCCGACTTCGCTCCGGAGCCCGGCCCCGGGCTCGACCCGGCGCTCGACCCCGAGCTCGACCCGGAGCGGATCGACCTTGCCGGGGCCACGGACGGCGGCGCGCCGACCCTGGCCGCGGTGCTCGCGGACAATGCCGCCAAGCGGGCCGCCGGCAGTGAGGTGCCCGCGCCGGTCGTGGTCCCGATGCTGCCCGGAACCAGCAGCGCGCTGCTGGCCGAGCTCGGGGCGGCCGCCGCCGCCGCCGACGGACAGAACGCCTTCGCCGTCACCGAGGGCCTTGGCCCGCACCCGCTGCTGGCCGAGGCGCTGCACGTCCGACTGTCCGAGGCCGGGCTCGCCCGCGCGGACCGGGCCCGGCTGTTCGCGGTGAACACCTCCGCCGACGGCGTGGTGCTGGCCACGGTCGGCGGCGACGAGGCGCTCCAGCACGCCGGGATCACCGGGGTGCTGCTGGCCGCGCGGCTGGCCGTGCCGGTGGTCGCGGCCATCCCTGGACCAGCCGGGTTCGGTGGCCGCGGCCGTCGCCCAGCTGCGCGGAACCGGCTGCGGCCAGCCCGCGCTGGCTCCCTACCTGATCGGCCCGGAGTTCGACACCGACCAGCTCAAGGCGATGGCGCCGAGGTCGACTGCCCGGTGTCCGAGCCGCTCGGGGCCTACCCGACGCTGGCCCGGCTGGTGCTCGGCCGCTACCTGAGCGCGCTCGGCATCGAGCAGGACGCCGACCTGAACTGAGGCCCCGGCGGGCAGCGGTACCGGGCGGGGGCGGAGGCACAGGCCTCCGCCCCCGCTGTTGTTTCCGCCACTGCTGTTTTTCCGCCACTGCTTCCGCGGACAAGCCCGCAAGGGCTTCCGCAAGGATTTTCCGGAGCCGCCGCCGCGAGCATGTCCGCAGCTCAGCCGCCGGTCAGCCGCCGGTCAGCCACGGGCCGGGGCGGCGGCGGTGGAGCCGCGGACCACCAGCTCCGGCTGGAACACGAACTCGCCGCGCTGCGCCGGATTGCCGCTGATCTCCTCCAGCAGCACATTGACCGCCGCCGCGCCCATCGCCTCCACCGGCTGGCGGATGGTGGTCAGCGGCGGGTCGGCGAAGGCGATCAGCGGCGAGTCGTCGAAGCCCACCACCGACACGTCCCCGGCACCGACAGGCCCCGGGCGCGAACCGCCCGGATCGCCCCGAAAGCCATCAGATCGCTGCCGCAGACGATCGCGGTGCAGCCCCGGTCCAGTAGCGTGGCCCCCGCCGCCTGCCCGCCCTCCACCGTGAACAGTGAATGCTGGACCAGCTCGGACAGTCCGGCCGGGTCGAGCTGGAACCAGCCGCGCATGGCCTCGGCGAAGCCTTCGAGCTTGCGCTCCACCGGGACAAAGCGGACCGGCCCGACGGCCAGGCCGATCCGCCGGTGGCCGAGCCCGGCGAGATGCTGCACCGCCATCCGCATCGCGGCGCGGTCGTCCGGCGAGATGAACGGGGCGCTGATCCCGGGACTGTGGCCGTTGATCATGACAAAGGGCACGCCCTGGCCGGTCAGCCGGGCATAGCGCTCGGTGTCGGCGGTGGTGTCGGCGTGCAGCCCGGAGATGAAGACGATGCCGGTCACCCCGCGCTCCACCAGCAGTTCCACCAGTTCGTCCTCGGTGGAGCCGCCGGGGGTCTGCGTGCACAGCACCGGGGTGTACCCGTAGCGGGTCAGCACCTGCTCGATGACCTGCGTGAACGCCGGAAAGATGGGGTTGCTCAGCTCGGGCGTGATCAGGCCGATCAGCCCGGCGCTGCGCCGCCGCAGCCGGGTGGGCCGCTCGTAGCCGAGGACGTCCAGCGCGGCCAGCACCGTCTGCCGGGTGGTGGCGGACACCCCCGGCTTGCCGTTCAGCACCCGCGAGACGGTGGCCTCGCTGACCCCGCCTGCGCCGCGATGTCCGCCAGCCGTGCTGTGCTCAAGGAGTCGCCCCGAGTGTCGGCCGGATACCCTCACCCGGCAGCGTATTGCACCGGGGCCGGTCGGACGGCCGCTCCGTCGTTCCGCCCGGGCCCGCCGCTCCGGCCGGGCCAGGAACTGACATCATGTCAGCACGACCACCAGGCAGTCGAATCCGCCGGGAGCACGACGGTCGGCTGCTCCCCAGGGGCGACGGCGTCGGTGGAGGCCAGCAGCAGCCGGCCGGGGCGCGGCAGGGTCACCGGGCAGTGGTGGTGTTCGCCGTGCACACCAGCGCGGAGCCGGCGGCCGCGCGCCGGAAGGCGAGCACGCCCTGCGGGGCGTCCAGCCACTCGACCGCGTCGCCCGCGCCCAGCGCCGGGTGCTCGCGACGGGTCACCAGCGCCCGCCGGTAGAACTCCAGCGTGGAGGAGGCGTCGCCGGTCTGCGCCTCGACGCTGAGCTTGGCCCACTCGGCGGGCTGCGGCAGCCAGCTCGGTCCGCCCTCGACCGGGGAGAAGCCGAACGGTGCCGCCGGGCCCGACCAGGGCAGCGGCACCCGGCAGCCGTCGCGCATGCCCTCCTGGCCCTCGGAGTCGGTGCCCTGGGCCCGCCCGAAGGCCGGGTCCTGGCGCACGGAGTCCGGCAGGTCGAGCACCTCGGGCAGGCCCAGCTCCTCGCCCTGGTAGAGGTAGGCCGATCCGGGCAGCGCCAGCATCAGCAGGGTCGCGGCCCGGGCGCGGCGCAGATCCTGCTCGGCCGATCCGCCGCCGAAGCGGGTGCGGTGGCGGACCACGTCATGGTTGGAGAGCACCCAGGTGGCCGGGGCGCCGACCGGGCGCATCGAGTCCAGCGTGTCGCCGATCACCGCACGCAGCGGCTCGGCGGCCCAGCCGGTGCTCAGGTACTGGAAGTTGAACGCCTGGTGCAGCTCGTCCGGGCGCAGGTAGTTGGCGGTGCGGTCCAGGCTCGGGGTCCAGGCCTCGGCGACCGCGATCCGGCGGGTGGCCGGGTCGGTGCCGTACTCGTCCAGGATCCGGCGCCAGTCGCGGTAGATCTCGTGCACGCCGTCCTGGTCGAAGAACGGCAGCACGGCGTTGCCGAGCAGCTTGATCTGGTCGTGCACGCCGATGTCGGGCAGGCCCGCGGCCTTGACCAGGCCGTGGGCGACGTCGATCCGGAAGCCGTCGACGCCGAGGTCCAGCCAGAACCGCAGCAGCGAGCGGAACTCGTCGGCGACGGCCCGGCTGTCCCAGTTGAAGTCCGGCTGCTGCGGGGCGAAGAGGTGCAGATACCACTCGCCGGGGGCGCCGTCGGGGTTCGCGGTACGGGTCCAGGCCGGGCCGCCGAAGATGGACTCCCAGTCGTTGGGCGGCAGTTCGCCGCTCTCCCCACGCCCGGGGCGGAAGTGGAAGCGCCCGCGCAGCGGCGAACCCGGGCCCTCGCGCAGCGCCTGCCGGAACCAGGTGTGCTGGTCGGAGGCGTGGTTGGGGACAAGGTCGACGATCACCCGCAGCCCCAGCGCATGGGCGTCGTCGATCAGCGCCCCGGCGTCGGCCAGATCGCCGAACATCGGGTCGACCACCCGGTAGTCGGAGACGTCGTAGCCCGCGTCGGCCTGCGGCGAGCTGTAGAAGGGGGACAGCCACACCGCGTCCACCCCGAGATCACGCAGATAGGGCAGCCGGCCGCGGATCCCGGCCAGGTCGCCCATGCCGTCGCCGTCGGCGTCGGCGAAGCTGCGCGGGTAGACCTGGTAGATCACCGCGTCCTGCCACCAGCCCCGCCCGCGCGGGGAGTCGGCGACGGTCGGCGGGCTGGCGGCGGCGGGTTGCTGGGGCATGGAATCCCTTTGCGGGGTCGAATCCCTTTGCGGGGTCGGACAGCCGGATGCTGGAGGTCTGGGTGCTGGAGGTCTGGACGCTGGAGGTCTGGGTGCTGGAGATCCATGGGACGGGAGGGCGGGCTGTGGCGCGAGTGGTCACTCGAACGTAACAGCGGCATCCGCCCGGCGGAAAGTCTTTGCAGAAAGCCTCTGAAAGTTTGGCTGTAGGCCATCCGGTCGTGTCCGGAGCACGGCGGGCAACCCGGCCGCGGCGCCGCTCCGGGGCTTCCTTGACAGCGCGGGGGCCTTGGCCGTGGGATGGGATCAGGGGGCTCCGATCGGGGCGTCCGGCCTGGCCAGTGTCGCTCAGGAGGCGAAGGTGGCGTACTACCGCAGCATCGGGGCCATCCCCCGAAGAGGCACACCCAGCACCGGGACCGGGACGGGCGGCTCTACTACGAGGAACTGATGGGCGAGGAGGGCTTCACCTCCGATTCCTCACTGCTGTACCACCGGAATCTTCCCTCTGCCCTGGTCGACAGCCGGGTCTGGGCTCTCGCCGACGACAAGACCGAGCCCAATCATCCGCTCAAGCCCTACCACTTCCGGCTGCATGAGCTGTTCCCCAGTGAGAGCTGGCGGCAGAGCGACCCGGTGCGGGACCGCCGGGTGGTCCTCGGCAACGCCGACCTGCGCATCGCCTATGTGGCGGCCGGGCTGGCCTCCCCGCTGTACCGCAACGCCATAGGCGACGAGTGCGTCTATGTGGAGTCCGGCAGCGGCGTGCTGGAGAGCGTCTTCGGCAGCATCGAGGTCGGCGAGGGCGACTACGTGGTGGTCCCGCGGGCCACCACCCACCGCTGGCTGCCGACCGGCGACGCCCCGCTGCGGCTGTACGCGGTCGAGGCCAACAGCCACATCACGCCCGCCCGCCGTTACCTTTCGAAGTTCGGCCAGCTGCTGGAGCACGCGCCCTACTGCGAGCGCGACCTGCGCGGCCCGGTCGGACCGCTGGTCAGCGACGAGCCCGGCGACGTCGAGGTGTATGTCAAGCACCGGGTCGGCGGCGCCGTCGGCGGGACCGTGTTCACCACCCCGAGCACCCCTTCGACGTGGTCGGCTGGGACGGCTGCCTCTACCCCTACGCCCTCAGCATCCGCGACTTCGAGCCGATCACCGGGCGGATCCACCAGCCGCCGCCGGTGCACCAGGTGTTCGAGGGCAACGGCTTTGTGATCTGCAACTTCGTGCCGCGCAAGGTGGACTACCACCCGCTGTCCATCCCGGTCCCCTACTACCACTCCAATGTGGACAGCGACGAGGTGATGTTCTACTGCGGCGGCGACTACGAGGCCCGCAAGGGCTCCGGGATCGGCCAGGGCTCGGTGTCGCTGCACCCCGGCGGCCACACCCACGGCCCGCAGCCCGGGGCGTACGAGCGCAGCATCGGCGCCGGGTTCTTCGACGAGCTCGCGGTGATGGTGGACACCTTCCGCCCGCTGGACCTCGCCGAGGGCGGCCTGGCCACCGACGACGGGCGCTACGCCTGGAGCTGGAGCGGCCGCGGACCGCAGGGAGACCTCGCGTGAGCTGGGTGCCGGTGCCGCAGGGCTGCGGCTTCACGGTGGACAACCTGCCGTACGGCGTGTTCGAGCCCCGGCGCGGCGGTTCGGGCTCCGGGCCCCGGGTCGGGGTCGCCGTCGGGGAGCATGTGCTCGACCTCGCCGCGATGTGGGCGGGCACCCCGCTCGGCGCGGACCTGGCCACCGGCTCGCTCAACCGGTTCCTGCGCCGCGGGCCGGGCGAGTGGGCGTATGTCCGGCGCGAGGTGCGGCGGATGCTGACCACCGACGACCGGCGCGGCCACTGCGAGCGCAATCTGCACCCGCTGGCCGAGGTGGAACTGCGGCTGCCGGTGGAGGTCGCCGACTACGTGGACTTCTACGCCTCCGAGGCGCACGCGACCAACCTGGGCCGGATGTTCCGGCCCGGCTCCGAGCCGCTGCTGCCCAACTGGCGTCATCTGCCGGTGGGTTACCACGGCCGCGCCGGGACGGTGGTGCCCTCGGGCACCACCGTGCGGCGGCCCGAGGGACAGCGGGCGGCCGGGGACTTCGGGCCCAGCCGCAAGCTGGACATCGAGGCCGAGGTGGGCTTCGTGGTCGGCGCGCCCTCGGCGCTGGGCACCAAGGTGGGCACCGGCGACTTCGCCGGGCATGTCTTCGGTGTGGTGCTGGTCAACGACTGGAGCGCCCGGGACATCCAGGCCTGGGAGTACCAGCCGCTGGGCCCGTTCCTGGGCAAGTCCTTCGCCACCTCGGTCTCGCCCTGGGTGGTGCCGCTGGCCACGCTGGAGCACGCCCGGGTGCCGGGTCCGGCCCAGTCGCCGGAGCCGTTGCCCTACCTGGCCGAGAAGCAGCCCTGGCATCTGGATCTGGAGCTGGAGATCCGGCTCAACGGGCATCCGGTCTCCCGGCCGCCCTTCCGCGACACCTACTGGTCGCCCGCGCAGATGCTGGCGCACCTGACCGTCAACGGCGCCTCGCTGCGCACCGGCGACCTGTACGCCTCCGGCACGGTCTCCGGCCGGGCCGCCGACCAGCGCGGCTCACTGATCGAACTGAGCTGGAACGGCGCCGAGCCGGTACGCCTGCCGGACGGCAGCAGCCGGGCCTTCCTCCAGGACGGCGACACCGTCACCATCAGCGCCACCGCGCCCGGTCCCGACGGCAGCCGGATCGGCTTCGGCGAGGTCACTGGGACGGTGTCGGGCTGAGCCTGCCGTCCGCGGAGGGGACGGCGCCGCGCTGGTCGAGCACCGACCGGTAGGCCCGGGCGGCGGTGCAGGGCGCCAGCACCGGCGCCGGCCAGGCGTTCAGCCGCCGCTGATGGACGTCCACAAAGACGCAGTTCCCGGTGATGCCTATGGCGATCACGGTGTCACCGGGCTGGAACTCGGCGTCGGTGGAGGTGCCGGTCGGCAGTCCGACCCCGGCCAGCAGTCTGTCCACGCCGCGGCCGGTGGCCGGGACCGCCTGCGCGGCCGGCGGCAGTTCGTCCAGCCGCTGCACCAGCGCGGCGGGGGTCCCGGCCGCCGGGGCGTCCGCGCCGGGGCGGTGGATCAGCATCCCGGCCAGCTGGCCGACCACCACCAGCGCCACCACGCTGAGCACGGTCAGCCCGCAGCCGACCCCGGACCGCCAGGAGGGGGATCCGGGCGGATCCGACCCCGGCTCCGGCCGCGCCTCGGTTCCCGCCACCGCTCCGTCCTCACCCCTGTGCCGCTGTCCCGTGTCCCGCTGTCCCGTGTCCCGCTGTCCCATGTGCCGCTGTCCGGCTGTGTCGATCCCGTGAAGGCCTATTGTGCTGCTTGTCATACCAGCTATAGGCGAGAACGGGCGGATTGCGGTTCCCGGATGGATCCGGGCAGGGCTGAACCGGCGTCAGGCCGAGGCCAGCGCCAGCTGGACGACCTCCACCAGAACGTCCTTCACCGACTCCCGCGAGCGGGCGTCGCAGCACAGCAGCGGCACCGCCGGATCCAGGTCCAGCGCGGTGCGGACCTGCTCGACCGGGTGCGCCCGGACCCCGTCGAAGCAGTTGACCGCGACCACGAACGGGATGCCCCGGCGCTCGAAGAAGTCGACCGAGGGGAAGCAGTCCTCCAGCCTGCGGGTGTCGACCAGCACCACCGCGCCCAGCGCGCCCAGCGCCAGCTCGTCCCAGACGAACCAGAACCGCTCCTGCCCGGAGTCCCGAAGAGGTAGACGGCCAGGCCCGTACGGATGTCGATCCGGCCGAAGTCCATGGCCACGGTGGTGGTGCGTTTGTCCTCCACCCCGACCAGCGAGTCGACCGGACGGCCGGCCTCGCTGAGCCGTTCCTCGGTGCGCAGCGGGCGGATCTCGCTGACCGCGCCGACCAGAGTGGTCTTACCTGCCCGAAACCGCCGGCGACAAGGATCTTGAGCGCCACTATGGAGTCCACGCGGGTGATCCTAGTGGTCCGCCGGCGGCGGCGGTCATCCCCCTGCCGACAGCTGGCTGAACCGGGTGAGGCTCTGGGTGTAGGCGATCGGGGTGACATGGACCGGGCCGGTGTACGGATGGGTCATGTGCAGCACCATGAACACCGCGAAGCCGACGACCGCGCCGACCAGCCCCAGCGCGACCGACTCCCGCAGGCTGAAGGTCAGTCCGGCGATCGGCGCGTACAGCAGCACCAGCAGGCCGGTGGCGACCAGCGCCGGGTACAGCGGGCCGGGCAGGGTGTCCGAGGTGTCGGCGAGCCGGATCTGCCGGGTGGTGTACACCTCGTCCAGGTCGCTGAGCTCCTGGGTGCTGTCCGCCGTCACCGGCTCCTTCGCCACATGCTCGCGGACCGCGTCCAGGTCGAGCCAGGTGGCGTTGTCGGCCTTGCCGTGGGCCATGGTCGCGAACTCGCCGTGGATCACCGAGGTGACATAGTCGCGCAGCAGCGGGCGGGTGGAGTTGTCGGCGTCGATGTAGGCGGCGTTGAGGGCGCGGGCCTCGTCGAAGGTGTGCCCCTTGGCGGTGTTGATGTTCGACCAGGAGCCGGCGATCAGGAAGGCCGCGACCAGTACGAAGGAGGACAGCGAGGCGGAGCCGAGGAAGCCGAGCGCGCCACCGGAGAAGGTGCCCTCGCGCGAGCGCGGGGTGCGTCCGAAGGCGATCAGGACCAGCACCGCGATCACGGCGCCCAGCAGCGCGAAGAGAATGAACCCGACAATCAACGGTGCCTCCCGAGAGCATGGCTGACATAGCCCGCCCCGGCCGCGACCAGGGCGGGCAGGGTGACGGCGACAAAGATGAACGCGGCCTCCGGCGCGGCCGGGGCGGCGGCCACGGCCGGGGCGGTGATCGCCACCGGGACCACCGGCACGACGGTGGCCGGGTGCGTCTGCGCGGGAGTGGGTCTGGGCGGCAGGGTCACCCGCGGCTGCCGCACCGGCGGCGGGGCGCGGCCGGTACATACGGGCGGGGCGGGGCCGGCTGGGCCACCCGGACGCAGTGCGGGGCCGCGGCGGGGCCGGGAACGCCGGCGGCACGGGCTGCGGGAAGCCCCGGCCGTGCCCGGCCGCGGGCGGGACCGGTGGTGGCACCGGTGGCGCGGGCGGCGCGGGGAGCGCCGTGCAGCGCCAGTCGTGCAGGGACGGGAGCGAGTCGGTGTCCATGGGCAGGGGCTGCCCCGTGGCCCGGGCCGCTCAGTGGTCGGCGCGCGGCAAACGACCCGTCCGGGTGCTGTTCAGGGGAACGCCGGTGCTGCCGCCGCGTCTGCGGGCGAATCCCGGCCCGGCTCGCGGGGCGCACTGCGGGCGCGGGCCCGGCCGGCGCGGGCCCGGCCGACAGTGCGCACCCGGGCCGGGCCTGTCGGAGCGGCCCTACAGTGCCGCAGGCCCTGGATGACCTCGTGCAGGATCCGGGCGTCGGGCAGCCGGGCCGGCGGGACCGGCCGGCTGACGGCGATCAGCTCGGCGTCCAGCAGGTCGCCGAGCAGGATCCGGACCACGCCCAGCGGCAGATCGGTCCCGGCCGCGACCTCCGCCACCGAGAGCGGGCGCAGCCGCACCAGGTCGAGGATGGCGTGGTGCTCCGGTCGTCCGCCAACTCCTCGTCCAGGCCCCGGTCGTGGTCGTCGGCGGCGTAGGAGCCCTCGGCGGCGTAGGACCCACCGCGGCGGAGAGGCCCCGTGTGCGGGGAGCCCCTCGGCCGCGGAGATCTGGGCGATCACGTCAAAGGCATCGCTCTCGGCGTGCCAGGTCCGTCCGCGGGTCAGGGTGTAGGGGCGGACCAGCTGCGGCTCCGCCGCCTCTTCCCCGTCCTGCTCCGCACGGTCGTCCGCTCCCCCCGGCACCGCGTTCACCGCGCTTCGGGCGAGCCGGTCCGCGGGTCGGTGCCCAGGTGCTCACCGACGCGCCGCACCAGCAGCGCCATCTCGTAGGCGACCAGGCCGACATCGGCCTCCGCCTCGCTGAACACGGCCAGGCAGGAGCCGTCCCCGGCGGCGGTGACGAACAGGAACGCCTGCTCCAGCTCGATCATGGTCTGCCGGACCGCACCGGCCTTGAAGTGGCGTCCCGCGCCTTGGCCAGGCTGTGGAAGCCGGAGGCCACGGCGGCCAGGTGCTCGGAGTCCTCCCGGCTCAGCCCGGCCGAGGCGCCGGTGGCCAGGCCGTCGCTGGACAGGATGACGGCGTGCCGGATCTCCGGGACCCGGCGGACCAGGTCGTCCAGGAGCCAGTTGAGGTCGCTGGAGGGCTTCGTCGGTACGGTCATCGGCCCGGTCCTTCCTTTGGTGCTGTGCTTGGCTGGGCGGCGGTGTCTGCCTGGTGTGCCGTGCCGGCCTGGTCTGCCCTGCTCGGCTGCTCTGCTCTGTCTGACTGCTCGGCTTCGCCCGACTGTTCTGCTCTGTCGGGCTGGTCGCCGCTTTCGGGCTGCTCGGCGGGGCCGGGCCGGCCGACCGCGGTGCGTCCCCGGCTGAGGCCGCGCTGATAGGAGGAGAAGGTGGCCCGGACCTCCTCCGGCGAGCGCTCCCGGGCGGTGGGCGGCTGCGGCGGCTCCTCGCCGGAGCGGCGGCGCTCGGCGGCCTCCCGCAACTGCGGTGCCAGGCTGGCCTGGCGGATCCGGCGCGGCAGCAGCTCGGAGACCGGCGCCGGAACGCTCCTGGCGGGCTGGGCGCCGCCGGACGGCTGGGCGCCCGCGGGGTCTGGGTGACCGCGGGCGCCTGCGCGCCGTCGCGGGCGGCGACATAGGAGTCCGCCCGCGAGGGCAGCGCCCGGCGGCGCGGCAGACCGCCCGCGGTCTCCAGCTGGGTCGGCGCCGCGGGACCGGGCGCGGGCCGCCGAGCCCGGCCGGATCGCCCAGCCTGGCTGCCCCCTGGGGCAGTTCGCGGCCCAGGCGCATCCGCGCCGCGGGCAGCACCAGCTCCGAGGTGCGCTCCACCGGGCTCTCGGCGGCGGGCGCGCCCGGCCCCCGGCGGGGCGCGGCGCGGCGGCGGTGAGCAGCGCGGGCGGCAGCAGGACCACCGCGGTGGTGCCGCCGTACGGGAGCGGCGCAGCGAGACCTCGATGCCGTGCCGGCTGCTGAGCCGGCTGATCACGAACAGGCCCAGCCGGTCGGTGTCGCCGAGGTCGAAGTCCCCGCTGCCGGCCAGCCGTTCGTTGGCGGCGGCCAGGGCGTCCTCGCCCATGCCGAGGCCCCGGTCGTCGATCTCCAGCACGAAGCCGTTGGCGACCTGCTCGCCCAGGATCCGGACCTGGGTGCGCGGCGGTGAGAAGACCGTGGCGTTCTCGACCAGTTCGGCGATCAGGTGGACCACGTCCGAGACCGCGCCGCCGACCACCGCGACCGGCGGCATCCGGTGCACCCGGACCCGGGCGTAGTCCTCGACCTCGCCGACGCCCGCGCGGACCACGTCCAGGATCCGCACCGGGCGGCGCCAGGAGCGGGCGGGGGCCGCGCCGGAGAGGATGATCAGGCCTTCGGCGTGGCGGCGCATCCGGGTGGTCAGGTGGTCGAGCCGGAACAGGTCGGCGAGTTCCTCGGGCTGCTCGGCGCGGCGCTCCATCTCGTCCAGCAGGGTCAGCTGACGGCTCAGCAGGGCCTGGCTGCGCCGGGCCAGGTTGACGAAGACGGCGGCCACGCCGCGGCGCAGCTCGGCCTGTTCCACCGCTGCGCCGACGGCGGCCCGGCGCACCGCGTTCAGCGCCCGGGCGACCTGGGCGATCTCGTCGCGTCCGGCCGAGTCACCGGCCTCCAGCTGCGGGAACTCGGCGGCCAGGTCGACCCGTTCGCCGTCGCGCAGTCGCTGCATCACCTCCGGCAGCCGCTGTCCGGCCAGGTCGAAGGCGGAGTCGCGGAGCCCGACCAGTTCGCGGACCAGGCCGCGGCCGATGCGGATCGACACCAGCAGCGACAGCAGTACCGCGAACAGGCCCACCGCACCGACGATGCCCTGCCGGGAGATCACGTTCAGGGCGTAGGAGCGGGCCTCCGCCTGGGACTGCGCGGAGGCGCGGGCGTCGATGGCGCCGAGGTCCTGGAGCGTGGTGTTGAGCGTGGACTCCCAGGTGTCGGCGGAGATCTCACGCACCGACCTGGTCTCGCCGAGGTCGGCGACCCGGTTCTCCAGGTCGGTCAGCGCGACATACTCGGTGCCGCCGGTGAACTGTTCGAACAGCTGGGCCTCGGCGGGCGGCAGTTGCGGCTGGTGCACCTGGTAGAGCAGCTGTTCGCCGCTGGCGGCGGTGAGGAACTCCTGGAACTGGGACTGGTCGAAGGAGCCGGCGGCGCGGGCCCCGGCCATCAGCGCGTCCTCCTCGGAGATGTACTCCCGGGCCCGGTCCAGCTCGTTGAGGTCGCCCTCCTCCTGGGTGAGGCTGCCGACCGGGAGGTCGGTGAGCGCCAGCCGGAGGGTGAAGAAAGGGTTCTGCGCGCCGGTGTAGCTGAGGTACACCTCGGACCAGTCCAGGGTGTGCTGCTCGACCTCGGCCCGGCCGGACTTGATGTACTGGATCTCCTGGAGCACCCCGGACACCGCCGACCGCTGAGCGGTGCTCAGGCCGTGCATCCGGCGCCGGTCCCCGGCGTGGTCGGTGAAGACCGCAGCGGCCTGGTCGGTGGCCTGCTCGGCGCGGTGCAGGGTGGTCAGATCGCCTTTGCCGGGCGGGGCCGCGACGAAGGCGACGGCGGCCCGGCGCTCGTCCTGGACCGCGAGCGAGACATTGTCGGCGGGCGTGCCCAACCAGGTGTACTGGGCCCCGATCCGGGTCAGCGACCAGACCTGGCCCACCGAGACCAGGGTGGAGTAGCTCCACATCGCGAACAGGGAGACCAGCGGAACCATGAGGAGCGCGATCAGCTTCGCGCGGATGGATCTGCTGCGAAAGCGCATGGACTCCCCCGGACTGACCGGATCGGGACCGACCGACCGCGGGGGTGCCAGCGGAGACGGACGAGACATAACGACAGGTGTGGGCGCACAAGCTACCAGTGATTCGCGGTGAGCCTACCGCCGCCCGGCCGTCAGTTCGAGTCCCGCACCGCGATCCGGCACAGGCCGCGGAGACGGCTGCTGACCACCCCGGGGCGCTCCACCGGCAGCATGTGGCCGCAGCCCGGCTCGATGTGCAGGACGGCCTGCGGCAGTTCGTCCACCAGCCGCCGGCTGTGGGCGATCGGGGTCAGCCGGTCGGCGTCGCCGACCACCACCTCCACCGGCACCGTCCGCAGCGCGCCCAGCGCCCCGGCCTTGTTGTGCCGCATCAGCGCCGGGTACCAGTCGGCAACGGTGGCCATCGGGCAGTCGTTGATCATGCGTGCCCCGGCCAGCACCGCCGCCCGCGGGGCCTGCGGCCCGTACAGGTAACGCTTGATCAGAAAGGGGTTGACGGTGCCCTCGGGTCCGGGCAGGTGACCGCGCACCCGCTCGGAGCGCTCGGCGGTGCGCGAGCAGTAGCCGAAGAAGGCCGACTGGACGTGCCCCTGCACCCGCAGCCGCAGCGGGACCTCGCGGCGGCCGCGCGGGTCGAGCCGCCCGGAGGAGGTGTTGGTCAGCAGCACGCCGGTGATCCGGTCGCCGAACAGCTCGGGGCGGGCGGCGGCCAGCGCCATGATGGTCATCCCGCCCATGGAGTGGCCGCCGAGGACCACCGGGCCGGTGGGCACGGCCTGTTCGACGACCGCGGCGAGGTCCCGCCCGAGCAGGTCGATGCTGCATGCGCCGCCGCCGCTCCGGGAACGGCCGTGCCCGCGCTGGTCGTAGCGGACCACCCGGACCGCGTCCGGCCCCGAGGCCAGGTCGTCGGCCTGCTGCCGCCAGGCCGAGGCGTCCAGCGTCCAGCCGTGGGCGAGCACCAGGGTGACCGGGGCGTCCTCGGGGCCGTCCGCGTACACGGCGAGCTCGGCGCCGTCGTGGGCGGTGACGGTGAGCGTGGTGCTGGAGGCGGCGACGGGCATGGGTCACATCCTTGCCAGGGCAGTCGACAACAACTTACTCTTCAGTAAGTTATGGGCTGAGCAGCACCGCGTCAATGGGTAGCAGGGGGCGCGCGGCTGCTGTGGAGATCACGCGGGAGATCGCGTGCGCCCTGCCCTTATGCGGTTCATGTCAAGTAACTTACGAGGCTCCGCGGCGAACCTGCCGTGGGGGCCCGACGACGACGTGGGGCCTGACGAAGGGAGCGAGACCCGTGCGGGAGTTCTCGACACCGGCCCTGGCGGAGCCGCCCCGAACCGGCGGCCTGGCGGATTCCGTCTTCACCGCGCCACCGCCACCCCGACCTCATTTCCCTCTCCCGCCGTACCCAGGAAGGGAACTGGCGAAACGTCAGTGCGGTTGAGTTCCGCGACGAGGTGCTTGGCACCGCCAAGGGCCTGCTGCACCAAGGGATCCGCTTCGGCGACCGGGTGGCGCTGATGTCCCGTACCCGCTACGAGTGGACGGTGCTGGACTACGCCCTGTGGACCATCGGCGCGCAGAGCGTCCCGCTCTACCCCACCGCCTCGGCCGAGCAGACGCGCTGGATCCTGGCCGATTCCAGGGCGGTGGCCTGCGTGGTCGAGCACGAGGACCATGCGATGACCATCGGCTCGGTCTGCGACGCGCTGCCCGGACTGCGCCGGATCTGGCAGCTGGACGCCGGCGCCATGAAGGATCTGATGCAGGCCGGGCGCAGCGTGCCAACGGAACTGATAGACCGTCATAGATACTCGGTGGCACCGCAGTCGGTGGCCACCGTGGTCTACACCTCGGGTACCACCGGGCGCCCCAAGGGCTGCCCGCTGACCCACGCCAACTTCGCCGCCGAGACCGACAACCTGATCGCGCGCTACCACGAGGTCTTCCGGCAGCGCGGATCCGAGCAGGCGTCGACCCTGCTGTCGCTGCCGCTGGCCCATGTGTTCGGCCGGATGATCCAGGTCGCGGCGCTGCGTGCGGGGGTGCGGCTGGCCCACGAGCCCAGCCTCGCGCCGGCCGATCTGCTGCCCGCGCTGGCCTCGTTCCGGCCGACCTTCCTGCCCGCCGTCCCCTATGTCTTCGAGAAGCTGATGGCCCGGGCCCGCCGCGCGGCCGAGGAGGACGGGCGCTCGGCCGTGTTCGAGCGGGCGGTGGAGATCGCGGTCCGCCATGCCGCCGCGGTCGAGCGGCAGTCCTTCGGATCGGGCCCCGGCCCCTCGACCGCGCTGCGGCTCCAGCACCAGATGTACGAGCGGATGGTCTACACCCGGATCCGGGCGGTGCTCGGCGGCCGGGTCAGATCCGCCATCTCCGGCGGCTCGGCGATGAGCCGCGAGCTGGGACTGTTCCTGGCCGGCGCCGGGATAGCGGTGCACGAGGGGTACGGGCTGACCGAGACCACCGCCGCGGTCACCTCCAACCCGCCGGAGCGGACCCGCTTCGGCACCGTCGGGCTGCCGGTGCCCGGCAGCACCGTGCGCATCGCCGACGACGGCGAGGTGTGGGTGCAGGGGGCCACGGTCTTCCAGGGCTACCTCGGCCCGGACGGCGCCGTGGAACCGGCGCTGGACCGGAAGGGCTGGCTGGCCACCGGCGACCTGGGGCACCTGGACGGCGACGGCTACCTCACCATCACCGGCCGCAAGAAGGAGATCATCGTCACCAGCAGCGGCAAGAGCGTCGCCCCGGCGCTGCTGGAGGACCGGGTGCGGACGCACCCGCTGGTGGCGCAGTGCGTGGTGGTCGGCGACAACCGTCCCTATGTGGGGGCGCTGCTGGTCCTGGACCGGGAGGCACTGGGGCACTGGCAGCGGCGCCGCGGCAAGCCGCAGCTGCTGCCGGCCGAGGCCTGCCGCGACCCGGAGCTGCACGCGGAACTGCGGCGTGCGGTGGGCGCGGCCAACACCGCGGTCTCCCGGGCCGAGTCGATCCGCTCGTTCCGGGTGCTGGCCGGGGAGCTGACCGAGGAGCAGGGGCTGCTCACCCCCTCGTTGAAGCTGCGCCGCCGGGCGGTGGCCAAGGCCTGCGCGGCCGAGATCGAGGCGCTCTACCGCACCGCCGCGGCGGCCCTGCCCGGCTGACCCGGGGGCCGGACGGGCAGGGCCCGGTACCGGCGCCGTGTGGGGACCGGCGCCGGTACCGGGTGGTCAGCCCGCGGCGCTGGTGAACGCCGGCAGGTAGCCGTCCGCCTGACCGGCGGAGGTCGGGTGGTAGGACTCGTCGATCGGCAGCGTGGTGCTGTGCAGCCAGGCGTCGTCCGAGCAGATCTCATGCCCGTTGAAGGCCGGGCGGACATCGGCGAAGCTGAAGCCCGCGGTGGTGGCCGCGCTGTTGATCACGGTGTCCAGCGCGTCCGCGGCACCGTTGATGGCGTTGCGGGAGGTGTTGCTGATGCCGAACAGGCAGTCCCCGGGCACCTGGTAGAGGTGCGGGTAGTCGAGCACCACCACATGCGCGTTGGGGGCGTCCGCGCGGATCGCCGAGTAGACCGCGCTCAGCTTGGCGCCCAGCTGGGTGTTGACGAAGTTCTCCGCCGTGGCGACCGCGCTCAGGCAGGAGCTGGTGCCGTCCAGCACGCAGGTCTCCATGGTGCTGGAGAAGCCGGCGTCGTTGCCGCCGATGCTGATGCTGACCAGCCCGGTAGAGGCGTTGAGCCCGGACAGCTGGCTGCTCAGCACGTCCGCGGTGGTCGCCCCGGAGCAGGCGGCGAAGTCGAAGGAGCCGGGGTGGTTGGCCTGCTGCCACAGGTAGGGGTAGGCCAGGGTGCTCTGTTCGCAGTCGCCGCTGGAGCTGATGTAGCTGCCGGAGCCGACGCCGGAGGAGTAGGAGTCCCCCAGGGCGGCGTAGCCGGTGGCTGCGGCGTTGGCGGGGGCGATGGCGAGGCCGGTGAAGCCGAGGGTGAGTGCGGAGAGGGCGGCGATGCCGACTGTGCGAAGGGAACGCGCGCGGGGTGGGCGCATAAGTGCCTCCACGATGGGGGTATGGCACCGGTCCGGGTGCCATACAACGTGATACCAGTCAGTAACGACGGCGCCCAGTGTCCATGCCAACAATTTCTCCGGAAACTCACTGTCGGCCGGTCAGGAGTCAGCCGAGAAAAGAGAGCCTGACGGTGCGTCGGGGGTTGTCGCCGTTGGTGTCCACCAGCACCACCGACTGCCAGGTGCCCAGCGCCATCCGGCCGTCGACCACCGGCAGCGTCGCGTGCGGGGCGACCAGTCCGGGCAGCACGTGGTCCCGGCCGTGGCCGGGACTGCCGTGCCGGTGCCGCCAGCGCGAGTCCGCCGGGAGCAGCTCGCGCAGCGCCGCCAGCAGGTCCTCGTCGCTGCCCGCGCCGGTCTCGATCACCGCGATCCCGGCGGTGGCATGCGGGACGAACACGTTCAGCAGGCCGTCCCGGCCGGGCGCGACCTCCCGCAGGAAGGCGGCACAGCGCTCGGTGATGTCCACCGTGGTCTCGCTGCCGCCGGTGGTGAGTTCGTAGGTCACAGTGTCGAATGCCATGGGCCCATCTTCACCCGTCCCGTCGGCGGCCACAGTCCGGCACCTGCTCAGAAGGTCTGGTGGCCGATGACCTGGTGCTGGGCGTCGTACTCGACCAGGCTGTGCATCTTCACCCCGGCGGCGACCGGGATGACGTAGGCGGTGAAGTCGGTGCCCGGGAGGGTGACCACCTTGACGGTGACCGGGGCGCCGTTGCCGAAGGTCGCGGTGGCGCTGACGACCTCCGCCTCCGGCTGGGCGGTGTACAGCACAGCTCCGGCGGCCAGGCTCTGCTGGCCGTACATGCCGGACGGCGCGGGGTCCCGTGGGCCGCTGACGCCCGTGCAGTTCCCGTAGGGCGAGGTCTTCTTCCCGTCCACGGTCGTGGCCATGCAGACCACGCCCCTCCGGCCGTCCGAGCCGCTGAACGGGGAGTCCGCGGGGGCCTGCGGGTAGTACACCAGCGACTCGGACCAGGAGTGGCCGTCCAGCACGCCCTGGCCCAGGCTGCGGGAGACCACAGCCGGCGCCGGCGGGGCGGCCGGGAGCGCGTAGGTACGGCTCTGGCTGTGGCCGGGCCAGGGCACGGTCACGCCGGCCACCACGGCGGCGGCCAGGGCGCAGCCCGCGGCGGCGGCCCGCAGCGCACGTCGGCGGGTGCGGCGGGCCCCGCCCGCGCGCAGGATCTCGGCCAGCGGCGGTGCGGACGGCGTCAGCCGACCGGCCGAACGCGCCAGCGCATCATGCAGTTCGTCGGTCATGAACGGGCTCCCAGCAGCTCGCCGGTGTAGTCGGACAGGGACGGATCGGCCCGCAGCTTGGCCAGGGCGCGGGACGCCTGGCTCTTCACCGTGCCGACACTGCAACCGAGCTCCTGGGCCACCTGCTCGGCACTCAGGTCCTCCCAGTAGCGCAGCACCACCACCGCCCGTTGCCGGGCGGGCAGCCGGGCGAGGGCGGCGACCAGTTGGTCGCGTTCCTCGCCCGGCTCCGCGCCCGACCGCGGGGCGGGGTTCTCCGGCAGGAAGGGCGTCAGCAGCTGGGTGACCCGGCGCCGGCGGGCCCGGCTGTAGTAGGTGTTCACCAGCGCCCGCCGGAGGTAGCCGACCGCGCTCTCCGGCCGGATCCGCGGCCAGTGCGGGTAGACCCGCACCAGCGTGGCCTGGACCAGGTCCTCGGCCTCGTGGAAGTCGCCGGTGAGCAGGTAGGACATCTGCACCAGCGCACCCCATCTGGCAGCCACGAACTCGCTGAAGCGGGCGTCGTGGCTGTCCAGGTCGAGAGTGCTGTGCACGGTGCGGGTGTCCTTACGTTGGCCGGGCGGGGCGTCAGAAGCTCTGGCGGTCCACGACGTGGTGCTGGGCGTCGTACTCGACCAGCCCGTGCATCTGGGCGCCGCGGGCGACCGGGATGACATAGGAGCGGAAGTTGGTGCCGGGGATGGTGCCCACCTGCACGGTGATCGGGCGGGCGTTGCCGAAGGTCATGGTGGCGCTGGCGACATCGGCCGCGGGCTGGCCGCTGAACAGCGAGAACCCGCCGGGGTAGGTGATCTGCCCGTACATGCCGGCCTGCCCGTTGTCGTGCGTGCCGGTCTCGCCGGTGCAGTTGCCGAGGGGCGTGGCGTCCTTGCCGTCCACGGAGACGGCCAGGCAGAGCAGGCTGGCCGGGTTGTGGCCGGGCGCGAAGCTCGCGGGGGTCTGCTTGTAGTAGTCCAGCGACTCGGACCAGGAGTGGCCGTCCAGCACGCCCTTGCCGAGGACCCGGCTGAAGGTCGGCACGGGAGCCTTGGCCGTGACCTTGGCCGGGGCCTTGGCGGGGGCCTTGGCGGGGGCGGCGGTGCTGCTCGCGGCGGCGGCCGCGGTGGTCAGCGCGACGCAGGCCGCGGCGGCGCCGCCCACAGCGGCAAGCTTCTTCATGCGGGACAGGGACATGGTTCTCCTCGTTCACACGGGTACTTCGGGAAGGGACTGCAAGGGAAGCGGCGCCGCCTCACCCCTAAGTACTCCCGCCGCACCGGGCGGGGTTGCCTGGAACCAGGAATCTTTTTCTTCGGGCCGCCAGGGCCTGGGCCTGCACCGGGCCGGGGCCGGGGCCCGGGTCAGCTCAGGTCGTCGGCCTGCCCGAGCAGGGTGCGCAGCAGGTGCTCGTCGTCCGGGCTGAGCCCGGCGACGAAGCGGGTCAGCACCGCGTCCCGGTCGGGGGCCTTCTCCAGCTCGGAGCGCATCCGGCGGGCCGTCAGCCCCGGCGCGTCCTGGGCCTCCAGCGCGGGCGCGTAGGCGAATGCCCGGCCGACACGCGTACGGGTGACCACGCCTTTGCCGTGCAGCCGGGAGAGGATGGTGGTGACGGTGGTGCGGGCGAGCTCGTCGCCGAGCACCCGCTGGATGTCCCCCGGCGTGAGCGGTCCGCCGGCCGACCAGAGCACGGCGAGCACCTGGGCCTCCAGCTCGCCTGGGTGGCGGCGCTGCGCTCCGACTGTCGCCATCAGGACTCCCCCTCCCGGATCGCCGCCCGCCCGTCGTCCGGGGGCAGCGCACTCCATCCACTAGAGTGACACGGACCGACTACATGTATGTAGACGGTAAATAAGCAGACCGTAAGCCCGAGCCCGGCTCGGACTCGAACCAGTGTCCACCATCGCAGGAGCGTGACATCCATGGCCCCGGACCCGACACTGCTGACGCAGTTGGCGGTGAACCCGCTGAGCGCCGACTCGATGCTGGCCGCCTTCGGCGCGCTCGGCATCTTCGTCATCCTGTTCGCCGAGACCGGACTGCTGGTCGGGTTCTTCCTGCCCGGCGACTCGCTGCTGTTCACCGCCGGGCTGCTGTGCACCACCGACAAGGACCATCTGAACCTGCCGTCGGTGCTGCTCTGTGCCCTGGCCGGGGCGCTGCTCGGCGCCCAGGTCGGCTATCTGATCGGGCGCAAGGGCGGCAAGGCGCTGCTGGCCCGCAGCAGCAACCGGCATCTCCAGGCGGGCGCCGTGCGGGCCGAGCAGATCCTGTCCGACTACGGGTACGCCAAGGCCATCGTGCTGGGCCGGTTCATCCCGGTGGTGCGCACCGTGCTCAACCCGATGGCCGGGGCGCTCAATGTGCCGCTGCGGACCTTCACCCTCTGGCAGGTGGCCGGCGGCGCGGTCTGGTCGGTCGGAGTCACTCTCGCCGGGTACGCCCTCGGCAACACCATCCCCAATATCGACACCTATCTGCTGCCGATCATCGGACTGATCGTGCTGGTGTCGGTGGTCCCGGTAGCCCTGGAGATCCTGCGCAGCCGCAGGCCCGCCAAGCCGCTGCCCACCAAACCGACGGAGTAGACACACGCGATGCACGTGACGCACCTGACCCAGTCGGCCCTGGACGGCTCCGCGGTCGACGGGGGCTGTACCACTGGTTCATCACCCAGGCGGCGCAGGCCCCGCACTGGTTCGACCATCTGATCTCGCTGTACGCGAGCTACGGCCTCGGGCTGTTCGCACTGCTGATGATCGCCGGGTGGTGGCGGGCCAGGCGCGGCGCCGACCCGGCCGCGATGGCGACAGCGCTGGCCGTACCGGTCGCGGTGGTGGTCGCCTATCTCGCCAACGACCTGGTCAAGAGCATCTTCGACGAGGCCAGACCCTGCCAGGTGATCACCTCGCCGGCCACCATCCAGCCCTGCCCCGGCGTCGGCGACTGGTCCTTCCCGAGCAACCACTCGGCCATCGCCGCGGCCTCGGCCGCCGCGCTGTGGCTGCTCGACCGCAGGCTCGGCGCGATCGCCACGCTGGCCGCACTGGTCATGGGCTTCGCCCGGATCTGGGTCGGCGCGCACTACCCGCACGACGTGGTGGTGGGCTTCGCGCTGGGCGCGGCGGTCGCCACCGCGGTGGCGCTGGCCGCCCGGCGCTGGGCCCCGCCAGTGGTGATCAGATTGCAGTCGGGCTTCCTGCGCCCGTTCCTGACCTCCTGATCACAGCAGGAGGATCGCAGCCGGCGGATCACAGCTGGCAGATCACAGCTGGCAGATCTCAGTCGGCAGATACCAGCGGGCAGATCTCAGCCGACAGATTTCATCGGCTGATTTTTGTCAGCTGACATCCGTCAGCTGGGATCCGCCCGCTGCTCCCCCGTCAGCCGCTCCCCGATCAGCTGCTCCCCCGTCAGCCGGTCTCCACCTGGTCGCCGGAGGCCAGCCGCCGGTAGTCGACGTCCTTGGCCAGCATTCCGACAAAGCGCTCCACACCGGCCAGGCCGATGTCGCTGAGCATCGCGTCGTGCAGCGCCAGCGCCCGCGCCGCGCCCACCGCGCGGGCGTAGTCGACCACCTCGGCCAGCTTGGACCAGGGCGCGTGCACCGGCAGCAGCAGCGTGCCGACCGGCTGGTCCGGGACGGTCAGCGCGTCGCCGGGGTGGAACACCTCGCCGTCCACCAGGAAGCCGACATTGCCGACCAGCGGGATCTCGGGGTGGATCCGCGCATGCCACTCGCCGTGGACCTGCACCTCGAAGCCCTCGGCGGTGAACGCGTCGCCGTGCCCGACCCGCTGCACCCGGCCCGCGCCGAGGCCGGTGAGCTGGTCGGCAACCGCGTCGTTGGCCCAGATCCGCAGGGCCGGGTTGGCCTCGGCGGCGGCCCGCAGCCGGGGCTCCTCGAAGTGGTCGAAGTGCTCATGGGTGATCAGCACCGCGTCGGCCCCCTCCAGGGCCTCGGGCTCGGTGAACGCCCCCGGGTCCAGGACCAGGGTCCGCCCGTCCTTCTCCAGCCGGACACAGGCGTGCCCGAACTTGGTCAGCCGCATGCTGCCGTTCCTTCCGTGGTGAAGCCCTGCTCACCGCCCATCCTGCCGCAGCACGGCAGCTGCCTCCGGCCGGTAGCCAGGTGCTCTCAGGCCCTGGTTAGCGCTGCTGCGCCCAGGGCTGGCGCGGGCGCTCGACCCGGCTGCGCTTGGCGGTACGGAAGCGGCGGGCCACCTGCCGGGCCAGGTCTGCCGCGCCGACCATCCCGGCCTCGTTGCCGAGCGCCGCGGGCACGATCTCGGCCTCCGGGCGGAAACCGCGCCCGCTCAGGTTCCGCCGGTACGCCTCCCGGGCCGGGCCGAGCAGCAGTTCCCCGCCGCCGACACCCCGCCGCCGATGACGAACCGGCCCGGGTCCAGCGCCGCGGCCAGGTTGGCGATGCCCAGGCCGAGCCAGTGGCCGATCTCCTGGAGCAGTTCCACCGCGACCGGGTCGCCCTCCCGGGCCGCCTCGGTCACCAGCGGGCCGGTGATCGCGAACGGGTCGCCGCCGGCCCGCTCCAGCAGCGGCTGGGCCACCGGGGACTCGGCCGCGGCCAGCTCCCTGGCCTCGCGGACCAGGGCGTTGCCGGAGGAGTACTGCTCCCAGCAGCCGCGGTTGCCGCAGGGGCAGCGGTGCCCGCCGGGCACCACCGTCATATGGCCGAACTCCCCGGCCATGCCGTAGCGCCCGCGTTCCACGCTGCCGTCGCGGATCACCGCGCCGCCGATGCCGGTGCCCAGGTTCACCATCACCAGCTGCGACTCGCCCGCACCGGCGCCGAAACGCCATTCGGCCCAGGCCGCCGCGTTGGCGTCGTTCTCGACCACCACCGGCAGCCGCAGCCGGGCGCTGAGCGCCTCGCGCAGCGGCTCGTTGCGCCAGGACAGGTGCGGGGCGAAGAGCACCCGGGCCCTGGTCGGCGTCGACGAACCCGGCCGCGCCGATGCCGACCGCGTGCACGTCGTGCCGGTCGGCCAGGTCGAGCACCAGCTCGGTGATGGTGTCCTCGACCACCTTGGGGCTCTTGCTGCGGTCCGGGGTCTCGGTGCGCAGCTGCTCCCGGATCCGGCCCTGGCCGTCGACCACCCCGGCCGCGATCTTCGTGCCGCCGATGTCGATGCCCACCGTGGGCAGCCGCAGCAGGCCGGGGCCGGGGCGCCCCCGCGCCCGAGGGACGTACGCTCCGCGCGCCTCGCGCCTGTGCTGGGGAACCCGCCGCTCACTGTGCGTCCGTTCTCTGCTGCCGATCGTGCTGTCTGCTGGGACCAGTGTGGCCCGGGGGTCAGGACAGCTCCAGCGCGAGGTAGAAGTCGACCCGGTCCTCCAGCCGGGACAGGTCGCGTCCGGTCAGCTCCTCGATCCGGCCGATCCGGTAACGCAGCGTGTTGACGTGGACGTGCAGGGCGGCGGCGCAGCGGGTCCAGGAGCCGTCGTAGCGCAGGAACGCCTCCAGCGTGCGGACCAGGTCGGCCTGGTGCTCCAGGTCATAGCCGATCACCTGGTCCAGCAGCCGGCTGCGGTACGCCCGGCGGACCTCGTCCGGGACGGCGGCCAGCAGCAGCACGTGCGAGGCCAGCTCCTCCGGGCCGGAGACGCAGATCCGGCCGACCCGGGAGGCGGCGATCCGGCGGGCGTGCCGGGCCTCCTCCAGCGCGCCGCGCAGGCCCCCGGCGGAGGCGGCGGGGGCGCTGGCGCCCAGGGTGAGCCGCCCCTCCGGGCCGAGACCGGCCTCCAGCGGGCCGAGCAGTTCGCGCAGGTAGTCGGCGACGGTGACGCCGTCGTCGGGCTGCGGCAGCAGCAGCATCGCCCCGGAGCCGCCGCCGCCGATCAGGGTGCGGTCGTCCACCCCGGTCAGCGCCTCGACCAGGGCGGCGCGGACCGCGCCGTCGGGCAGGCCCACGCTGTCGGCGGAGACCACCACCCAGGCCTCCGGGAAGTCGCCGCCGCTGGCCATGGCCAGGGACGCGTCCAGGGCGCGGCGCAGCTCCTCCGGCGGGGCGTCGCGCTGGAGCAGCGCGAAGACCTCGTCGGCGAGGCGGCTGCGCAGCCTGCGGCTCTCGTCCCGGCGGCCGCGCTCGGCCCCGGCCAGCCGGGCCAGGTTCTCGGCCAGCTGCTGGCGCTTGGGCGTCCACTCGGTGACATCGCCCTCCACCGCCAGCAGCCATTCGGAGAGCGGGCCACCGCCGGGGGCGGCCTCGGCGGCCACCGGCAGCAGCGAGAACTGGCGGCTGCCGATCCGGGCCCGGGCGGAGGGGCCGCGGCGGCGGCGGGCGTCCAGGTGGGCGCGGACCAGGTGGTCCCGCTCGGCCGGGCTGAGCCGATCGGGTGGTCCGGCGATCACCCGGCCGCTGGGGGTGAGCCCAGCAGTCGAGGTCGAGGTCCCCGCCGAGGAGTTCCAGCACCGCGTCGAGTCCGGCGCCGCCGGTGGCGGACATCAGCACCCGGTGCCGGTCCACCAGCGCGGACAGGTCGGCGGCCCGGTCGGCCGAGACCTGGCGCACCACGAACTCGGTGACCTGCCCGAAGGCGACGTCGTCGGGGACGGCGAACAGCGGCATCCGGTGCCGTTCGCAGGCGGCGACCAGGTCCTCCGGGACCGGGCCGACCTCGGCCTCGCCCGCGGCCAGGGCGACCGCCCCGCCGGCCGCCAGGACCCGGACAAAGCGCTCGGAGTCCTCCGGGCCGGTGCGCCAGAGCATCCCGGTGAGCACCAGCTCGCCGCCGTGCAGGTAGCGCCCGGGGTCGCTGAGGTCGGTGGTCATCACTCCGGAGACCACCCGGTCCAGCTCCTCGCGCCCGGCCAGCAGGCGCAGGCGGGGCGCGGGTGGGGCGAGCAGCGCGCCGATCCGCAAGGTGCTACCTCCGTCTGGCGTGGGTGGGGTGTGTGCGGCGGGCCGGTCGTCCGGGCCCCGGCGCGGGCCCGGGGCACAGCTCGGCTGCACGGGGCGTTGCCGCACGTTACCCGACCGCGCCCGCCGGGAGGCAATCCCGGCGGGCGGGTTCGGCACCCGGGTCAGCCGCTGAGGCCGCGCCGCGCGAGCAGCGGGGCGATCTCCGGGGCCCGGCCCCGGAAGCCCGCGAAGGCACTCATGGAGTCGACGCTACCGCCCCTGGCGAGGAGTTCGCGCCGGAAGATCTCACCGCTCTCGCGGATGGTCCTGCCGCTCTCCTTGAACCACTCGACGGTGTCCGCGTCCAGCACCTCGGACCAGATGTACCCGTAGTAGCCGGCCGCGTAGCCGCCCGCGAAGATGTGCGCGAAGTAGCCGGTGCGGTAGCGCGGCGGGATCGCGTCCAGGTCGAGGCCGTAGCGGGCCAGCGCGGCGGCCTCGAAGGCCTCCGCGTCGCCCGGGTCGGTGCCGGCCGGCAGGGTGTGCCAGGCCCAGTCGACCAGGGTCGCGGCCAGGTACTCCACGGTACGGAAGCCCTCGCCGAAGTTCTCGGCCTCCTTCATCCGGGTGACCAGCTCGGCGGGCATGGCCTCGCCGGTGGCGTGGTGCCGGGCGAAGTTGTCCCGCACCTCGGGCCAGTCCGACCACATCTCGTTGACCTGCGAGGGGTACTCGACGAAGTCGCGCGGGACCTCGGTCCCGGCCAGCAGCGGGTAGCGGACGTCGGAGAACAGGCCGTGCAGCGCGTGGCCGAACTCGTGGAACAGGGTGGTGACCTCGGACCAGGTCAGCAGCGTGGGCTCACCGGCCGGGGGCTTGGCGATGTTGAGGTTGTTGACCACCACCGGCCGCTGTCCCAGCAGGTGGGACTGGGTGACCAGTTCGTCCATCCAGGCCCCGCCGCGCTTGGAGGGGCGGGCGTAGAAGTCGCCGAGGTACAGGCCGACCGGCTCACCGGCGCTGTCGGTGACCTCGAAGACCCGGGCGTCGGCGTGGTAGCCGACCAGGTCGGGCCGCTCGGTGAAGTTCAGGCCGTAGACCAGCCCGGCGGCGTGGAACACGCCGTTGTGCAGGACCGACTCCAGCTCCAGGTACGGGCGCATGGCGGAGGTGTCGATGTCGAAGCGGGTCCGGCGGACCTTCTCGGCGTAGTACTGCCAGTCGGCGGCCTCGATGCTGTCCACCCGGCCGCCTCGGCCAGGGCCGCGGCCTCGCGCCGGGCGTTGGCGACCGCGGGGCCGACCAGTCGGCCGAGCATGGACTCGACCGCCTCGGTGGTCCCGGCGGTCTGGTCGGCGACCTCGTAGGCGGCGTGGCTGGCGAAGCCGAGCAGCGCGGCCCGCTCGGCGCGCAGCGATGCCGTCCGGGCGGCCAGCGGGCCATTGGTCCCGGTGCCGCGGGCCAGCGAGACGGCCAGCAGCCGGCGGCGGACCGCCGGGTCGTCCAGCTCGGCCAGCTGGGTCTGGTTGGAGAAGTTCTTCAGGTTGATCACGTACTTGCCGTCGTGGCCGAGCGCGCGGCCGTCCTCGGCGGCGGCGGCGACGGCCTCCGGGGAGAGCCCGGCCAGCTCCTCGGCGCTGTCCAGGACCAGTGCGGCGTCCCGGGTGGCGGCGAACAGGTTCTGCTCGAAGGCGGTGGCGGCACTGGCCAGTTCGGCGTTGAGCTCCCGCAGCCGGGCCTGCTGGTCCTGGTCGAGCCGGGCCCCGGCCCGGACGAACTGGGCGTGGTAGCGCTCCAGCACCCGCACCGACTCGGCGTCCAGGCCGAGCTGCTCGCGCCGGCCGTACAGGTCGTCGATCCGGGCGAAGAGCGCCTGGTCGAGGTGGATCGCGTCGGCGTGGGCCGCCCGCAGCGGGCTGATCCGGGCGTCGATCTCCTGGGTGCCCTCGGTGGTGTCCGCGGCGGACTGGTTGAAGAAGACCTGCGCGACCCGGCGCAGCAGCGACCCGGAGCGCTCCAGGGCCTCGGGTGTTCTCGAAGGTCGCCGGCTCGGGAGTGCCGGTGATGGCCGCGATCTCGGCGAGCTGTTCGCTCATGCCCTGCGTGAACGCGGGCAGGTAGTGCTCCTCGCGGATCTCCGCGAAAGGCGGCAGCTGGTAGGGCAGATCGCTGGCGCGCAGGAAGGGGTTGGCCCCCGTCGTCTCCGATGTCATCCGCAGACACTACGCCCAGTGGTGGCAGTCGCGCTGCCCGGTTCCCCGGCCCCCGGCGGACGCCCCGGGGCGGCCTCGCGGGCGGCGGCGGAGCACCGGGGTTCCCGCGGCCAGCAGGTTAACCGCGGGCAACCAGCACACAGCCCCCAGCTGACCCATTCCCTTGGAGAAACGTACAGCCCCGGCGTCGGACGTGCGCCCTGCTCTTCATGGCATCAGTGACTGCCTCGCCCCGGCCTCTCGCTTGTCTACTAGCTCACACACCGCGGGACGGCGCCGAATCGAACGACGACTCGAAGTAGACGACTCCGAGACGACGGCTCGACCGACGCTCCGAACACAGGTTCCTGGCGGGCACGGCCCATGAGCCTGACCCGTGGACCAGCACCGCCAGACATCACACAGAGGAGTCACCGCATGGAGTTCCTGCGGCCCGCCACCTGGGACGAGGCACTCGCGGCGAAGGCCGAGAACCCGTCCGCACTGCCGATCTCCGGCGGCACCGACGTGATGGTCGAGCTCAACTTCGACCGCCACCGGCCCGCCGCCCTGCTCGACCTGAACCGGATCAGCGAGCTGACCGAGTGGGAGAGCGGCGTCTACGAGGGCCAGGAGGGCGAGGTGATCCGGCTCGGCGCGGCGGTGCCGTACGCCCGGATCACCCGGGAACTGGCCCGGCAGCTGCCCGGTCTGGCCCTCGCGGGCAACACCGTCGGCTCGCCGCAGATCCGCAACCGGGGCAGCGTGGGCGGCAACCTCGGCGGGGCCTCCCCCGCCGGCGACGCCCACCCCGCCCTGCTGGCGGCCGGCCGGGACGTGTTCGTCGAGGCCGCATCCGTGCGCGGCACCCGGCTGATCGCCATCGACGACTTCTACGTCGGCGTGAAGCGCAACTCGCTGGAGCCGGACGAGCTGATCCGGGCGGTCCGGATCCCGGTCGCCGACGGGCCGCAGCAGTTCTCCAAGATCGGCACCCGCAACGCCATGGTGATCGCGGTCTGCGCGTTCGGCTTCGCGCTGCACCCCAGGAGCGGCACCGTCGGCACCGGCATCGGCTCCGCCGCGCCCACTCCGCGCCGCGCCGTCGCCGCCGAGGAGTTCCTGGCCGACGAGCTGGCCGAGCGCAACCTGTGGGCAACGGCGGGCTGATCGGCCCGGCCGCCACCCAGCGCTTCGGCGAACTGGTCGCCGAGTCCGCGTCGCCCATCGACGACGTACGCGGCAGTGCCAACTACCGGCGGCACGCGCTCGCGGTGATGGCCCGCCGCACCCTGACCTGGACCTGGAACGAGTACACGCAGTCGCTGAGGAGCGCAGCATGAGGGTGACCTTCAACGCCAACGGCCGCCAGGTCGAGGCCGACGACGTGTGGGAGGGCGAGAGCCTGCTCTTCCTGCTGCGCGAGCGGCTGGGCCTGCCCGGTTCCAAGAACGCCTGCGAGCAGGGCGAGTGCGGCTCCTGCACGGTCTATCTGGACGGCGCCCCGGTGTGCAGCTGTCTGGTCGCCGCCGGCCAGGTGCAGGGCCGCGAGGTCCGCACGGTCGAGGGGCTGGCCGACGCCGAGACCGGGCTCGACCCGGTACAGCAGGCCTTCATCGACGCCGGAGCCGTCCAGTGCGGCTTCTGCACCCCCGGGCTGCTGGTGCAGACCCACGACCTGCTGGCCCGCGAGCCGCAGCCGAGCGACAACGACATCCGCGAGGCGCTCTCCGGCAACCTGTGCCGCTGCACCGGCTACGAGAAGATCATGGACGCCGTCCGGCTCGCCTCCGCCCGCACCTGCAGCACTTCGGAGGTGTCCCAGTGAGCACCAGGACCATCCGCGGCGAGAAGAACCTCCAGGACATCACCACCGCCCATCCGGACGGCATCGGCGGCTCGCCGCTGCGCCCGGACGGCACGCTCAAGGTCAAGGGCGAGTTCGCCTACTCCTCCGACCTGTGGCACGAGGACATGCTGTGGGGCATGGCGCTGCGCTCCCCGCACGCCCGCGCCCGGATCCTCTCGGTGGACATCTCCGAGGCGCTCACCCTGCCCGGGGTGTACGCGCTGCTCACCCATGACGACATCCCCGGAACCAAGTTCTACGGCCTGGAGATCCAGGACCAGCCGGCCCTGGCGATCGACCAGATCCGCTACCACGGCGAGGCGGTGGCCATCGTCGCCGCCGACCACCCGGAGACCGCGCGCCGCGCCCTGGCCAAGGTGAAGGTCGAGTACGAGGTACTCACCCCGATCACCACCGAGGAGCAGTGCCTGAACCCGGAGACCCACGGGTACGTGCACGAGCCGCACGAGTACAAGGGCCACGCGTCCGGCAACATCGTGCACCAGCAGAAGGTCGTCTCCGGCCTCGGCGTCACCGACGAGGTACGCGCCCTGGCCGATGTCGTGGTCAGCGGCGAGTACCAGGTGGGCATGCAGGACCAGGCCTTCCTCGGCCCGGAGTCCGGCCTCGCGGTGCCCGCCGAGGACGGCGGCATCGACCTGTACATCGCCACCCAGTGGCTGCACGTGGACCGCCAGCAGATCGCCCCGGTGCTGGGCCTGCCGGAGAACAAGGTCCGGCTGACCCTGGCCGGTGTCGGCGGCGCCTTCGGCGGCCGCGAGGACCTGTCCATGCAGATCCACGCCTGCCTGCTGGCGCAGCGCACCGGCAAGCCGGTGAAGATCGTGTACTCCCGCGAGGAGTCGTTCTTCGGCCATGTGCACCGCCACCCGGCGACGCTGCACTACGAGCACGGCGCCACCCGCGACGGCAAGCTGGTCTTCATGACCGCCCGGATCGTGCTGGACGGCGGCGCCTACGCCTCCGCCTCCCCGGCCGTGGTCGGCAACGCCTCCTCGCTGTCGGTGGGCCCGTACGAGATCCCCAACGTCGACGTCATCGCGATCGCCCTGTACAGCAACAACCCGTCCTGCGGCGCGATGCGCGGCTTCGGCGCGGTACAGGCTGCTCGCCTACGAACCCAGCTCGACCGGCTGGCCGCCGAGCTGGGCATGGACCCGGTCGAACTGCGGCAGCTGAACGCCGTCTCGCAGGGCTCGTACCTGCCGACCGGCCAGCAGATCGACGCCCCGGCGCCGGTCGCGGAGCTGCTGCAGAAGGTCAAGGACCTGCCGCTGCCGCCCGCGCTGGACGTGACCCACCTCGACGTCCGCGAGCTGCCCGGGGCGCTGTCCAACACCTCGCACGGCGAGGGCATCGTCCGCGGCGTCGGCTACGCCGTCGGCCTGAAGAACGTCGGCTTCTCCGAGGGCTTCGACGACTACTCGACCGCGCGGGTCCGGCTGGAGGTCATCGGCGGCGAGCCGGTGGCGATGGTGCACACCGCGATGGCCGAGGTCGGCCAGGGCGGCGTGACCGTGCACGGGCAGATCGCGCGGACCGAGCTGGGCGAGCGGGTGACCATCCACCCGGCCAACACCGAGGTCGGCTCGGCCGGTTCCACCTCCGCCTCCCGGCAGACCTACATGACCGGCGGCGCGGTGAAGCTGGCCGCCGAGGCGGTCCGCAACGAACTGTTCGCGCTCGGCCGCACCCGCTACGGCTGGACCGGCAACGACCTCTCCCTGGTCGGCGGCAAGGTCGTCTCCGCCTCCGAGGGCGTGCTGATCTCGATCGCGGACCTGCTCGGTGACCACGCCATCGACCTCACCCGGGAACACCACCACCGGCCCACCGTCCCCTTCGACAAGGAGACCGGGCAGGGCTTCGGCCACGTCCAGTACACCTTCTGCGCACACCGCGCGGTGGTGGACGTGGATGTGGAGCTGGGCCTGGTGAAGGTGGTCGAGCTGGCGGCCGCCCAGGACGTCGGCAAGGCCCTCAACCCGCTCTCGGTGATCGGCCAGATCCAGGGCGGCTCCACCCAGGGCCTCGGCCTGGCGGTGATGGAGGAGATCATCACCCGGGACGGGAAGGTGCGTAACCCCTCCTTCACCGACTACCTGATCCCCACCATCCTGGACACCCCGCCGCAGCCGGTGGAGATCATGGAACTGCCCGACGAGCACTCCCCCTACGGGCTGCGCGGCGTGGGCGAGGCCCCGACCCTCTCCTCCACACCGGCCATCGTCTCGGCGATCCGGGCCGCCACCGGCCTGGCGCTGAACCGGGTACCGGTCCGGCCGGAGCACATCACCGGCACCCTGACCCCGACACACTTCCCCGGGGCGGCGGTCCAGTCTTCCCAGCAACCGCCCCGGGGAGCACCAAACAGCACCACCCCGTGCGCCATCCCACCCCAGGCGCGCACCGCGGCCGGGCCGCCCCCGCACCACCCCTGCGGGACCCACCGGACACACCGGCAACACCCTCTGCGCAGCACCGTTTTCGCACCGCGCTTTTCGTACCGATTTCGATATGACCTTTCGCTTGACCCTGGCACACCGGATCAACACACGCCGCACGCCGCCCTCGCCGGGGCACGTGCACCATGGCACCCCCACCAAGCGAGCCGCACCGTCCCCTGCCACCCCTACCTGATGGGTCCCCAGGCCGGCCGCGAGCCCCACCCCAACCCCCTATGAACCTTGGGAGTGGAACCCGTGACCCAGATCCCCACGGAATCCAGAATCACCAGCGACACCGAGTCGCTGCCGCCGCAGGCGCCGAAGGGCCTCCTGGACGCCTACTTCAAGATCAGTGCCCGCGGTTCGACCGTCGGCGCCGAGATCCGCGGTGGGCTCACCACCTTTATGGCGATGGCCTACATCATCGTGCTCAACCCGATCCTGCTCTCGGGCGCCGACATCACCGGCCACCATCTGAACCCGGGTCAGATCACCACCGCCACGGCCCTGGCCGCCGCGGTGACCACCATCTGCATGGGCCTGATCGGCAATGTGCCGCTGGCCGCGGCCGCCGGGCTCGGTGTCTCCGCCGCGCTGTCCACCATCATCGTCCCGCACTGCTCCTGGTCCGAGGCCTTCGGCTTCTGCATCATCTACGGCGCGCTGATCGTGCTGGATGGTGGTCTCCGGCTTGCGCGAGAAGGTGATGAACGGCATCCCGCTGCCGCTCAAGCACGCGATCACCATGGGCATCGGCCTGTTCATCGCCTTCATCGGCCTGGTCAACGCCGGTTTCGTCGGCCGCAACCCGTCCAACCCGGTACAGCTGGGCACCAACCCCGAGGGGCACCTCCAGGGCTGGCCGGTCGCGCTGTTCGCGTTCACCCTGCTGCTGATCTTCGTGCTCCAGGCCCGCAGGACGCCCGGCGCGATCCTGATCGGCATCGTCTCCGGTACCGTGCTGGCCGTGATCGTCAACGCCACCGGCGCTGTCTCCGTAGCCGACTGGGGTGGCGCCACCTCCGTGCCGGCGCTGCACGGAAGCCCGTTCTCCGCGCCGAACTTCGGCCTCTTCGGTCACGTCAGCGTGTTCGGGGCCTTCAGCAGCGGCAAGAACGGCATGGGCTTCATCAGCGCCTCGGTCGCGGTGTTCACCCTGGTGCTGGCCGGCTTCTTCGACGCCATGGCCACCATCATCGGTGTCGGCACCGAGGCCGGTCTGGCCGACGAGCAGGGCCGGATGCCCGGCCTGACCAAGGCCCTGCTGGTGGACGGCGCCGGCGGGATCATGGGCGGTCTGGCCGGAGCCTCCGGCAACACCGTCTTCGTGGAGTCCGCCACCGGCGTCGGCGAGGGTGCCCGCACCGGCCTGGCCAGCGTGGTCACCGGCAGCGTGTTCGCGCTGATGCTGTTCTTCTCCCCGCTGGCCCAGGTGGTGCCCGGCCAGGTCGCGGCCGCGGCGCTGGTGGTCGTCGGCTCGATGATGATGGCGCAGGCCCGACACATCCCCTGGGCCGACCGCGAGATCGCCATCCCCGCCTTCCTGATGTGCGCGGTCATGCCGATGACGTACTCGATCACCGCGGGCGTCGGCGCCGGCGTGATCTCCTACGTCGCGATCAAGGCCGGCACCGGGAAGTGGCGCGAGCCGGGAGGCCTGATGTGGGGGCTGACTCTGGTCTTCTTCATCTACTTCTTCATCGGCCCGATCCAGTCCCTCCTCGGCGTGCACTGAACCGACGCCGTTCATCACCTCTCCCTCCACCGACCGTCCACCGATCACCCACCGACCGTCCACGACCCTCCACGACCCTCCACGACCCTCCACGACCGAAGGAGCGCAGCAGCATGCAGGAGATCGCCGACCGACTCGACGCCTGGCACCGTGCCGGACGCCCCTTCGCCGTGGCCACCGTGGTGTCCGTCTCCGGGAGCGCCCCGCGCGACCCGGGGGCGGCCCTGGCCGTGGACGCCGACGGCGAGGCCGTCGGCAGTGTCTCGGGCGGTTGTGTGGAGGGGGCGGTGTACGAGCTGTGCCAGGAGGCGCTGAGCACCGGCACGCCGGTGCTGCACCGCTTCGGCTTCAGCGACGAGGACGCCTTCGCGGTCGGTCTGACCTGCGGCGGCATCATCGATGTCTTTGTCCAGCCGGTCACCCCCGGCGCGGACGCCGGTATTGAAGCCGCACTGGCGTACCTCGCCTCGGGCAGCCCGGTGGCCCTGGTCCGCGTGGTCGAGGGCCCGGCCGGGCTGCCGGGCGCGGCGCTGGCGGTGACCGCCGACACCCACCACGGTTCGCTCGCCCGCCCCGGTTCGCCGGCCGGCCCCGGTGCCGGACTGCCGGAACTGCCGCCCGGCTGCCGGCTCCCGGCGCTGGAGCAGGCCGCCGTCCTGCACGCCCGCGCCATGCTGGACAACGGCCGCACCGGGCAGTTCAGCCTCGCCCTGGACGGCCGCCCGTGCGACCCCTCGGCCGAGGAGACCGCCACCTTCTTCGTGGAGTCGCATGTCCCGGCCCCGCGCATGATCGTCTTCGGGGCGATCGACTTCGCCGCGGCCGTCGCCCGCATCGGCGGCTTCCTCGGCTATCACGTCACCGTCTGCGACGCCCGCCCGGTGTTCGCCACCGAGCGCCGCTTCCCCAGCGCCGACGAGGTGGTGGTCGACTGGCCGCACCGCTACCTGGACGCCGAGGCCGAGGCGGGCCGGCTGGACTCGCGCACCGCGCTGTGCGTGCTGACCCACGACGCCAAGTTCGACATCCCGCTGCTGGAGCGGGCCCTGCGGATGCCGCTCGGCTTTGTCGGTGCCATGGGCTCCCGCCGTACCCACCTGGAGCGGCTGGACCGGCTGCGCGAGGCAGGCCTGACCGACCTGGAGCTGAACCGGCTGCGCTCCCCGATCGGCCTGGACCTCGGCGCGCGCACCCCGGAGGAGACCGCCGTCGCGGTCGCCGCCGAGATAGTCGCCCACCGGCGCGGCGGCACCTGCCTCCCGCTCAGCGCCCACACCGGCCCGATCCACCACGACCACCCCAGCCCACCGCCCCACGCCGCATCGCCTGAACCGCCACGCCCGCGCCCTGGTGAATTCCCTCGAAAAAGGCAACACATGTTCGACCGGACATGATCACCGATATCCCCCGGGGGAATTCCCGGGGCCACCACGGCGCCACAGGGCAGCAGTTGACGTCCCGAACCCGTCGTCAAGGACATTTGTCACACTCGGCGGACCCAGGTACCGCACGTCTCCATTTCACTTCCATCACGCCCACGAACGCCCCCTTCCGCGATTTCGGAAGAGGTCTACCTTTTTGAATACCAGGGGCTGCCGGTGTTCCGCCGACAGGCGGCGCGCCGGCCGAACAATTCAAGGGGGAGAACAGCCATGGGTGATGAGAACCAGTTCCCACCGGAGGAAGAGGCACCGCTGCCGGGCGGCGGCAGGGGGTGGCTGAAGGTCACCGCGCCGATCGGCGCGGTGGTGCTGATCATCGCCGCCTTCTTCATCGGCCAGGCCACAGCGTCCACCCCGAAGGCGAAGACGGCCGCACCGCTGCCCGCAGTGACCGTGACGGTCACCGCGACCCCTTCCGCACCACCGTCCGCACCCGCGTCGAGCCAGCCCTCCGCCGGCACCAGCGCCGCCGCCGACGGGGCAACCGCCACCACCGCCCCGGGCGCGACCGTGGCCGCCGGCACCCAACTGGCGTCCTACAGCTTCCGGATGCCCGCCAACTACTACGCCCCGCTGGGCCTCACCGCGCCGACGCAGTCGATCATCCTGTCCCAGGTCACCGAAGACGTGGAGTGGAGCAACGGCGCACTGCTCGTGGGCCCGGGCGACAAGATCTTCAACCTCGCCAACGGCGCGACCCCGACCTACCAGTCCTGCAGCACCGACATGCTGGTCTCGGACTCCTCCAACAGCACCCCGGGGAGCGCCCTGTGCGTCCTGGAGACCACCGACCACTGGGCAGGCATCACCGTCACCTCAGCCAACCCCAACGGCCAGCCCCCTCCATCGTCCTCCACGTCACCCTCTGGCAGGGCGCCAACTGACCCACCCACGCCCGCCCCACCCAGGGGCGGGCACACCCACGCCCTTGCCGAAAAGTCGTATTCAGCGCGGTACGGCTCCGTCCTGCCCGCGGTAGAGGTCGCGCAGCAGGGAAATCTCAGCACCGTGATGGATCAGCTCCCTGTTGACGTGCAGGACCCTGTTCTCCATGGGAAACCGCTCGGGACCCACCACGGGCGGTTTCTCCAGGTCGGCGTCCGAGAGCGCGCGGACTCCCGCGTTCCATCTCCCGTACATCTCATCGAGCTGATTCAGCGCCTCGTCAGCGGTCCCCGCGTAAGCGAATGTCTCGGCGTCGACGTCCTGGCCGCCGAAGTACCAGCCGACCCGATAGCCCAGGCACGAGACGATGATGTGCGCCAGCCGCCAGGCAATCGTGGTCACCGGCGCCGGCACCGGGCCAGGGGACGCGAAGTCCATCGTCCACTCACCAGAACCTGCCAAGATCGGTGCGGCCGACGTGCCACGTGGGCGGATGCTCCAGCAGTCGCGCACCGGCTCCCAGAAGTACTCCTCGTCGGCAAGACCGTCCAGCCGCGGCCGCAGGTTCGTGCGCCAGTGCCAGTCCAACTGCTCCGCGAGCCCCTCGCTTCTTGTCATTTCCGCACACTACATACGACGGAGACCTGGCTACGACCCTCGCGGACGCCGTCGCCCGCCGTGGGCCGCGAGACCGTACCGCACCGGGGAATGACGCTGGGGGCTCAAAGAGGTCTTGGGCGCTGCTCGATGGTGCCGGGGCCAGCGACCGCGATGGAACCGTCAAGTCCCATCGCGACCCCGGCCCTGGAAGGCTGTTTCCTGCCGTCGTCCGTCAGCTGTCGGAGCGGAATGCCCCGTGGACCCGCAGGTCGCCCTGGATCGATACCTGCCCGTCGTTGGTGTGCAGGATCCAGGCGCCTCCATTGCGGACCGACAGGTGCCCGTTGGCGTTCACCTTTCCTTGGAACCTCGACTCCCCGTGGACCCGCAGGATTCCGTTGGTGGAGAGGTCGCCGCCGACAACGACGCCACGGTTGGCGTTCACCTCGCCCTCGGCATCAAGGCGGCCGTGGACAATCAGCCGCGGCGGGCCGTCCTGCGTCTCCAGCACGTTGTCGACCGTCAGCCCACCCTGGAGGGTGAGGCGTTCCTTGATCTGGCCCCGGCGGGTGAGCAGGTCGTTCAGGTCCGCCTTGCCGGCCGCGACGGTTCCCCACTGGTGGTCTCCGGCGCCCTGGAACACGTTCAGCCCGGCGGGTGGGAAGTCGATCCATCCGTCACCCGCCGTGGGTCCCTGCACCCATTTGGTGTTGATGCCGTCCAGGTCCGCCCTGTGAGCGGCGACGGTTCCCCACTCCCGCGTTCCGTCCTTGCGCACGTTCACCCCGGACTGCGGGAACTCGATCCATCCCTTGCCGGCATCGGAGTCCCCACCCACGTGGTGTTCACGCCGTTCGCACTGATCTTGTCAGCCGTGACAGTGCCCAAGTCGACTCCCCCGCCATGGCCGACCCTGATCCCGTCGGGCGGGAACTGGATCCATCCGGCGCCGTCGTCGCGGCCCCGCACCCACGTCGCGGCCACAGTGTCGACGTCCGCCTTGGCGGCCACCACGGTGCCGAGCGCGTTCGCATCGTCACGGACCTCGGCACCCTGCCCGGTGAAGGTGATCCGACCCCTGCCGGTCGTCCCTTCCACCCACGGGGTGTGCACCCCGACCGACGCAGTCATGCTCTCGAACTCGGGGCTGCGCAGGTGGACGGTGGTGGTGAGGCAGAACCCAGCCGCTGCGAGCCCGGGACCTTGGCGATCAGGGTGTAGGTGGCGTCCCGCTTCGGCTCCTGGCCCGGCTTCGGGCGCCATTCCCAGCCGGTTTGGCTCTTGGCCAGTGGTGGGACGGTCTCCAGGAGACCGTCCGGGCCCTGGATCTGGTAGTCGAGGCCCTCGGGTCCGTCCCATCGCAGGAGGACATCCCCACCCACCGCCACCAGGGACTCCTCCGGACGGAAGTTGCGCGGCGCCCTGGCCTCCTGCTTGAGCAGGCTCAGGGTGGCGTGGTGCTTCTGCACATAGGCGCCGTTCGCGGCCCTCTCCGTCACGTGCAGCAGGACCAGTCCCGGCTTGCTGGAGACCGGGAAGCCGTCCAGCACCAGGGCCATGGAGCCGGCCTCCCGGAAGTACGTGTTGTCCTTGGCGGTCACGGTGAGGACACCGGTGTTGTCGTCCCAGACGACGCTCGGGTCTTCCCCCGGCTTCGTCCCGGTGTTCTGCTCGACCCGCACGTCGACCGTCTTCGGATCGACCGTCAGATCGCTGTCCGCCTGGCCGACGGGCACTCGTATCTCGACGGAATGCCAGATCACTTCGTTGAAGGTCGGATTGGAGACGACGATGTGGACCGCGCCCCGGGACTCCTCGCCTGCCTCCGGTACCTGCGGGGCCGGGTCGGTGAGGATTTCGTAGTTCAGAGAAGCCATCGCTGAAGACCCCCAGTTTGTGACGTGCGGGCACTCGCCCCCACGGGCGCAGCCCCTGTAGCACAACACTCATCGGACAGCCCAAGAACCCCAATTCGCCATAACCGGCGTGAAACCGATCAGCACTGTCCGAAACGGGACAACCGGCAGGGCCCGCTCCGGCGGGTCGAGGTTCCCGGGCGTGGGCTCGGCCGGGCCGGTTTCCCCGCGCTGTACCCGCTGGGAAAACCGCTGTCGGGCGAATGGATCAGGGTGATAGAACTACCGCCGTGCACAAGACCTTGGAGTTTCCCGAGTTGCTGCGGCTGATCGACGAACGTGCAACCGCGTTCCGCGCCGTGATCGCCGCCGCGCCCAGCCTCGACCTGCCCGTACCGACCTGCCCCGAGTGGACGCTGTCCGACCTGGTGCAGCACATCGGCGAGGGCCGCCGCCGCTGGGCCGCCACCGTCGCCGCCGGGCCGGACGCCACGTCCAGGACCCCGGCCGAGGGTGACACGGTCGCGCCGCAGGAGCGCGAGGCCTTGCTGGCCTGGCTGGCCGCCTCGACCGAGCTGTTGCTGGCGGCCCTGCGGGAGGCCGGTCCGGACCAGGGCTGCTTCACCGGCTGGGGTTACACGCAGACGCCGCACACCGCCGGTGGCGTCGCCCGGCACCAGGTCCAGGAGATCGCGGTGCACACCTACGACGCCCAGCTGACCGTGGGCGAGCAGGCCTCACTTCCTGTCGAGGTGGCGCTCGACGGTGTCGAGGAGAACCTGTTCATCGCCAGCTTCTCCACGAGCGCCTGGCCGCACAAGCCCACCGCCTTCGACTTCCACGCCACCGAGGGCCGCTCCTGGCGCCTCACGGTCGACGGCGACGGTGCACGGACCACCCGGCTGCCCGCTACCGGCCAGGACCCGGACGCGGCCGGCTTCTCCGTTCGCGGCACGGCCAGTGATCTGGTCCTCTACCTGTACCAGCGCATTTCGGTGGACTCCCTGCAACTCGACGGGGACCGGGGGCTGCTCGACCTGCTCTGGGCCTGGGAACCGGAGGACTGGGCGTGACGACACGCCACCTGTGACTGCTCATGTGATGTGGCGGGACTCGCCATGTGACGTGGGCAGCTGCCGAGCGGGTGGTGGAGGCTGTGCGTCGGAGCTCGGCGCGGGCGAGGCGGCCGAGGGGGGAGTTGACCCCTCGGCCGCCTTTGGGCCCGGCTCAGCGAGCAGTTGCGGTCAGTTGTTCAGACAGGCGTTGACCACAGGGCTGCCGTTGACGTAGGCGTCACCGCAGTAGGTGCCGTGGGGTGCGATCCCGGACCAGGTCCACGAGTGGGAGGAGCCCCAGCCGCTGCCGCTCCAGGTCACCGGAGCACCGTCGCCGGCGGGGGTGGTGGGCCAGAAGGTCACGCTGCTCGGGCTGTTGACGTGGACCTGCTCCGTCACGGTCCAGGAACCGCTGTTCTGAGTGAGACTGAAGCAGACCTCGGGGTTCGCGGCGGTACAGGTGTACGAGTCGGGGTGAACCGTGGCGGCCGAGGCGGTCGTGGCGCCCGCGGCGCCGATGCCGGCCAGGGACAGGGCGAGCGCGGCCACCTGCGTTGCGGTCCTGGCCGAACGGGAAATGCGCATCGTTTGATCCTTACCTCGTGGGATTCTTCTGTCCGACCGGCACCCGGTCGGGCAGGAATGAATCTGCCCAAGGCCGCTAACAAGTCTCTAATATTCCTCCGGAAGGACGTCCTACGTTCACCGAGCGTCTCTGACCTGGCGTCAATTCACCTGCTTAACACCCAGGTCAGGCGCGCTCGGCGATCAACAGGGCGAGCCCGTCGAGGATGCGGGCGAGGCCGAAGTCCAAGGCCTGGTCCTGGCCGCCGTGCTGGAGGGTCGAGGTGAGGGCGGCGCTGAGGGGGGGTAGCGGTCGGCGCGGGTCCGGAGGAGTTCGGCGAGCACGGACATGATCTGGACGTCCGGGTCGGCGGACTGGCCCGCGGCGCCGACCTGGTGGGCGATGCCGCGGACGTGGCCGGAGAGCAGGGCGACGGCGTCGAAGCACTCACTGCCGGTGAGGCCGAGGCCGTCGAGGGCGGCGACGGCCTGTTCCATCCAGGCAAGTTCCCTGGGGCCGATGGGGCGGGCGCCGACGGTTGCCTCCAGTAGCCAGGTGCGCCGGCAGAAGACCTCGGCCAGGGCCCGGGACCAGTCGCCGAGGCACTGCCGCCAGTTGGCGCCGGGGTCGGTCGGCGGGGGTTCGCCGATGGCGGCCTCCAGCATCAGGGCGACCAGTTCGGCGCGGCTGGAGACATAGCGATAGAGCGACATCTTGGTGAAGTCGAGCAGCGCGGCGACCCGCTGCATGGAGACCGCGGCCAGCCCTTCGGCGTCGGCGATCTCGACTCCCGCGGCGGCGATCCGGTCCAGGCTGAGGCCGGGGCGGGGGCCCCGGGCCGGTGCGGGGCGGGGTTCCCACAGCAATCGCATGCCTTCGCTCCACTCGTCGCCCATGCGCTCCGCTCCCTCTTCCGCTTGCCATCCCCTGGAAACTGCGTCTACCGTACACACTATCGACAGTGTCCATCGGACACAGTTTTCGGGGAGTGATGTGCAATGTCCAGGAACGTCCTTGTTTCCGGCGCCGGGATCGCCGGCCCGCGCTCGCCTACTGGCTCAGCCGCTACGGCTTCCGGCCCACGGTGGTCGAGCTCGCCCCCGGGCTGCGCGACGGCGGGCAGCCGGTCGACTTCCGCGGCGAGACCCATCTGACCGTGCTGGAACGCATGGGCGTGCTCGACCGGCTGCGGGAGCTGGAGACCGGCGGCAGGCGGACCCGCTTCGTCAATCAGCGCGGCCGCGAACTGCTGTACCTGCCCGCCGACTTCACCGGCGGCGAGCTGGAGGTACCGCGCGGCGACCTGGCCCGGGCGCTCTACCGGCACAGCCTCCCGGACGCCGAGTACCTCTTCGGTGACTCGGTCACCGGGCTCAGCGAGACCACCGAGGGCGTGCGGGTCGAGTTCCGGCATGCCGCGCCCCGGGAGTTCGACCTGGTGGTCGGCGCGGACGGGCTGCACTCGCAGATCCGGCGGCTGGCCTTCGGCCCGGAGCAGCGGTATGTCCGCCATCTGGGCTACTACGCGGCCACCTGGCAGCTCGACAACATCCTGGGCGTCGGCGCCGAGTCGGTCGGCTGCAACGCACCGGGGCTGCTCGCCAGCGTCGCCGCGGACCCCGCGATCCGACCCGGGCCGGGGCCTTCTTCGTCTTCGCGAGCGAGCAGCTGGACTACGACCGGCGCGACCTGGAGCAGCAGAAGGCGCTGGTGGCCCGGGCCTTCGCCGGTATGGGCTGGGAGGTGCCGCGGCTGCTGGACTCGCTGGCGCAGGCCCCGGAGCTGTACTTCGACTCGATCAGCCGGGCCGATGTGCCCGAGTGGTCCCGCGGCCGGATCTGCCTGCTCGGGGACGCCGCCTGCGGGGCGACCATCGGCGGCATGGGCACCGGCACCGGCCTGGTCGCCGCCTATGTGCTGGCCGGGGAGCTGGCCCGGGCCGGCGGCGACCACCGCGCGGCCTTCGAGCGGTACGAGGGGCTGGTGCGCGGCTATGCGGAGGGCTGCCAGAGGGGCGGCGACCGAACCGGGCCGTTCCTGGCCCCCGGCAGCCGGACCGCGCTGCGCCTGCGGAACGGGATGCTGAACCGCCCGGCGCTGCTGAACTGGATGCTCAGGGAGGGGATGAAGGTGAGCAGCACCATCGCTCTGCCGGACTACGCGGCCGAGCTCAGCCCCAGCCCGGCCTGAGCCGGGCGGGGACTGAGCGGGACCGGGCGAGGGCCGAGCAGCGGGGCAAATTGGTTGGAATGATTGGTATCCTTACCGTCGGCGTGGGCCTCGGTTCAGGGGGTCCGCGCCTTTCTGCCGCGCCGCGACGATGGCGGGCCGCTCAGCCGGGCTGGCTGGCGGTGATGACCGAGAACTGGGCGCCCCACGGGTCGCGCAGCGTGGCGATGCGGCCGACCGGGCTGTCGGTGGGGGGCAGCACCACCACCGCGTTGCGCTTGACCGCCGCGTCCACAGTGCTGTCGGTGTTGTCGACGGCGAAGTAGACGCCCCAGTAGGAGGGCGTGTCCGGGGTGAAGTAGGGCGGCTTCATCTGCTGGAGGCCGCCGACCAGCTTCCCGTCGGCCTTGATCTCCTGGTAGCCGGGCATGCTCTCGGACTCGGTGAAGGTCAGCCCGAAGACCTGGGCGTAGAACGCGGAGGCGGCCTCGGCGCCACGGGAGTTGCACTCGTTCCAGATCAGCGAGCCGGGCTCGTTGACCAGGCCCGCGCCGATGAAGTCCTTGGCCTGCCAGACCCCGAAGACCGCACCGGCCGGGTCGGCGGCCAGGAACATCCGGCCGAGCGTCATCACGTCCATGACCTCGGTCAGCGGCGTGCCACCGGCGGCGGTGACCGAGGAGTGCACGGTCGCGGCGTCGGCGGAGGCGATGTAGCTGGTCCAGGCGGCGGGCTGGTCGGGGGCCGCGACCGGGCCGATCCCGGCAACCGGGTGACCGTTCCTGGTGCACACGGAGTAGCCGCCGGTCTCGGGAGGGCCGATCTCGCCCTGCCAGCCGAACAGGTCGCGGTAGAAGTCGAGCGCGGCCTGCTGGTCGGGGACCATCAGGTCCACCCAACAGGGGGTGCCGGGCTGGTAGGGGGCTTTGACCTCGGGCATGTGACGCCTCCGGGGGACATGAGTGGGTGCGTGCCGAACCACCGGGGCGTCCGAACACCGCCCCGCCCACTCTTCCCCTCCCCCGCCCTCCCGCGACCGGAGCCGCGCGGCCGCCGCCCGGCATCGGCGCTGAGGTCCCGCGCGGCATCAGCGCAGGGCCGGACGAGGCTCAGCCGGCCGATCCGGGCATCGAGACTGCCAGGAAGGCGATCAAGACTGCCAGGAAGGGGCGGCCCAGAACTGCGTGTCCGTGTAGTTCCGCCCGTAGACGTCGACTTCGGCCCCATTGGCGGTCGAGCTTCCCGCTACCTCAAGGACGAAGTCGGTCTGAGCGTTGGCGAACATGTATCCACCCCCGCCAATGGAATCCTCCTGATCCCACAGCCCGTTGGTGCCGGAACCGCAGGTCCACTGATCCACCGCGGCGCCCTCGGTGGTGGATGCCCCGGGGACCTCCAGGCAAAGGCCGGTGTACTTGTTGATGATGTGGTAGTAGATACTCCCGGCGGAGACGAACTCCCACTGGCCGTTCGAGCCGCTGCCGCAGGTCCACTGGTCGACCGTAGCCCCGTTTCCGCTTTCGTACCCGTGGTCTTCCAGGCACTTCCCGCTGTTCCAGTTCTCGATGGTGCCCCATTGGGGAGTTGACAGCGGACGAACGGCCCTGACGTGCTGAGGACTGGCCGAGGCCGGCACCACACCGGCCGACAGGGAACATCCCAGAGCAGCGGCAAAGAGAGCGAGTTTGAACTTCCGGTTCTGCATGACCGAAACCCCGTTTTCGTAGGCGAGCATTCCGAATGGCGCGGCGGGACGGTGCGGACCGATCCGATGGGAAAGACCTTCCGCCTCGCGATGACCACGTCGCCGACACTACGACTGCTCACTGCCCCGCAGTAATATGACGACTGCACATCCTTGGGAGCGACAACCACCACGAGTGCACAATCGGCCGCGGCATCGCTGGTCAGGGAGTTGCATCTGCGTTCGCACGGCCAGTGCACCGAACTCCCCCGCCGGCCCGGCATTCACTGTCGGCTTCCGGTCCAAATGATGCTCACTCACATGCCGGGAGAGCCCGCACACTTCGGTACCGCGGCGACAACTCGTCGTTGAGTATGCTGGGCTGCCCGATCGGGCACCGATCGGTGCCCGACAGTGACAGGGCGCCGGAGGCCGAGGGGCGCGGCATCGGTGGGGACACTCGATCGAGGCGGAGAACAGTGGCAGTGGCTCAGCAGCAGACCAACGAGTCCCAGGCCGATCAGGCGCAGACGGATCTGTCCAGCGAGGTCCTCGCCCAACTGCGGGAGGCGGTGGGCGCATGCGACGGTGTGCAGCGGTTCCTGGACTGGCTGGCACACAGGGTCGGTGCTGAGGTCACGGTCACCTCGGGTACCGGGGGATCATCGCCGCATCCCCCGCAGCGGCCTGGAGGGTGATGGAACCGGCCCGGGAGACGATCCGCCGCGTGGCGGAGAAGCAGTTGGGGTCGGCCTCGCTCGATATGGGCTCCCGCGTGGTGCGGTTGCTGTCCGTGAGCGACGGGGTGTCGACGGCGGTGCTGGCCGTGGCGCGCACGGCGCCCTTTCGACCGTTCCGCGGCGCTGGCCTCGGATATGTTGCCGACTTGCTGCCGGTTCTCCTGCGGATACGTCGGACCGGGCTGGCCCTGGCCGCAGCCCGGGTCGGGGTGCTGCAAATGCTGATGGGCGGCGAGGTGGTGCTCGCGCAGCGCACGGCCCATGCGATGTCCCCGGGACTGCTGGCCGCGCAGGAGGCCCGCGTGCTGATCCTGGGGGCCGGCCGGAGCACCGCGATCTGGTCGTCGACGAGTGCACGGTTGCGACCGGGAAGAGCGCCCTCATCGTGCGGTGCCCGGTCTACGACTCCAACGTGATCATCGTGGCTCCGGTGGCCGGCGTTGACGAGTGGGAGAGGTTTGCGACGGCACTGGGCACCGTGGTCCATGCTCGCCCGGACCGCTATCTGGGCGGCAGTCGTACCGCGCCGCTGACCGCCACAGCCAACTCCTACCTCGCTGCCTCGCATGCGCTGGTCGTGGCCCGCCGCACTGCCGGGCGGATGTCTCTGGCCGACACCGAGGACCGGCTCGCGGATCTCCTCAGCCCGTGGGCCCAGCGCTGGGCCCACGAACTGCTCAAGCCGGTCCTCCTGCTCAAGTCCAAGGATTCGAAGGCGATCCGTGAAGTCGTGCAGCTGTACTTGCAGTTCGGAGGAGAGGGCGCGGCCAGGCTCTCGGGCATGCACCGCAACACCATCCGCAACATCTGCAAACGGGCACAGGGGCTGCTCGGCTGCGACCTCAACGACACCCTGGTGCGCGCCCGCCTCGACCTTGCCCTGCAACTCGACCCGGGCGCCGTCAACAGCGGCGACGACGCCCCCGCCCGCCTGTCAGCTCTCCTCACGGACCAGCCAGCGCTCCTCTGGGCGCAGCGGCGGCTCGCCCCTTTGGAAACGGGAGGCCGCAACCTGCGGCGCACGCTGCTCACCTGGATCCGCTGCGGCACCAGCGTCGACCTGGCCGCCCAGAAGCTCGGCCTCTCCCCGGGAACCGTGCGCGTCCACCTGAAGGCCGCCGGCGGCCTCCTCCAACGGGATCTCATGTCCCCGGCCGGACCTTACGATCTGGTGCTGGCCTTGATGGCCGAAGGGGCGCTGCCGCCGGAGCCCGCTCCCTCTCCATGAACGCGCAGGCTGATGAGCAGCGCCTACTCCGGCGGAGCCGGTCGAGGTCAGCGACCGACGGGGCCGACCCAGGTGCCGGGGTGGGTGGCGCCGTCCTGGAGCAGCACGGGCTGCCAGTCCCACGCCATGCGGTGACTGGTGGTGTCGTTGGGCAGGGTGATCAGCATGGAGGTGACCTTGAAGGCGGTGCCGCTCCCCTTGACGTAGGGCAGGTAGGCGATGTCGAAGCTGGTGCTCTGACCGTGCTTGAGGGTGACGGTCTTCAGGGCGGCCGTGGAGCGCTCCAGGGACCAGGTCCGGTTGCCGCTCTTCAGGTCCACGCCCGGGTAGCCGCGCATCACGCAGGTGGCGCTGCCGGTGTTGGTGAGCTCGATGTGCAGGAAGCCCTGCTCGCCCACGACCTGCGCACCGCTGTCCGGACCGTAGCGGTAGGAGGTGTTCGCGGCGCGGCAGTGGCTGGGCGCGGCAGGCCGGTGCGGGGTGGCGGCGGAGGCAGTGGTGGCCAGCCCGGCGGTCAGCGAGGCAGCAGCCGCGAGGGCGGCGGAGGCGGCAAGGACTCGGTTCTTGGTGCTCATGGCAACTCTCCTGTGCATAGCCGGATTTGGGGTTCGCCCGTCCCGGCGGATCTTCCGTACAGGAAGTTGATATCCCACACCAAGGTTCCCCACCAGCGGCTGTGACCACCCTGGGACAGCCGTGACAGAACCAGGACAAACGGTCGAGCACTCCGAGCCGCCCCACCCGCCAGCGGGTGCCCGCGCGGTGGCGGTCGCAGCGGAAGCCGGAGGGGTGGTTGGATACGGACGTGACTTCCGATCCGCCTGCCGACGATGCAATGCCGGTATCCGACAGTGCATATGACCCGCTGACAGATCCGGCGTCCCCGGTGAACGGCGCCCCCGGTGAGGTGCTGGGACTGGCGAGTACTGCTTCGGGGCCTGCGGAGCGGTTGGCGGAGGCGGCGTACGGGGCAACCGACGTGCGGTGGGAGGTCGACTGGGCTACCGGCTCCATGGTCGACCACCGTTTCCGGTACAGGCAGACCGGCCACACCGGCACGGCACAGGCCGTGGCGACGGCCGCCGGGCAGCCCCTCGGCGAACCCCGCACCGGCCACACCGAACGAGCGTGCGCGGTGGCGACGGCGGTGGTCGACGGGCGTCCGGTCGCCATCACCGGCAGCTACGACAAGACGACGCGGATCTGGGACCTGGCCACCGGGCAGCCCGTCGGCGAACCCCACACCGGCCATCTGACGACCGCGATCGCGATGACGGCCCTGGACGGCCGCCCGGTCGCCGTCACCGGGGGCGCGGCGGCGCGGGTGTGGGATCCCGCCAACGGCGAACAGGCCGGCGAGCCCCCGACCGGCCACGCCGGAGGGGGGTGCGCGCGGTGGCGACGGCGGTGGTCGACGGGCGTCCGGTCGCGGTCACCGGCGGCGGGGACATGGCGGTGCGGGTATGGGATCTGGCGGCCGGCGAGCAGGTCGGTAAGCCCCTGACCGGCCACCCCGGCTCGGTAAACGCGGTGGCGACGGTGACGCTCGACGGCCGCCCGGTCGCCGTCACCGGCAGCTACGCCCTCGAATGCTGCGGCATCAATGACGGCGACTGTTGCGGCGGCGAAGTCATCGACGAGGACGACTTCTGCTACATCTGCACCAACTGCTCCGACCCCAACTACGGCACGGTGCTGGTGTGGGACCTGACCACCGGCGAGCGGATCGACAAACCCCTCACCGCCCACCACGACGACGTGTTGGCGGTGGCGACGGCGGTGGTGGACGGCCGTCCGGTCGCCGTCACCGGCAGCGCGGAAGGGGCGGTGCTGGTGTGGGATCTGGCCGCCGGGGAACCTGTCGGCGAACCCCTGACCGGTCACACCGGCGCGGCGGGCGCAGTGGCGACGGGGGTGGTTGACGGCCGTCCGGTCGCGGTCACCGGCGGCGGCGACGGAGTCGTACGGGTATGGGACCTGACTGCCCGCCAGCAGATGGGCGCGCCATTGGTGTTTCCGGAGCCGGTGAGCGCACTGGCCGTGGCGCGGGACGGACGGCTTGCGGTGGCTTTCGGCCGGGAGATCGCGGTCCTCACAGCCGCACATCGTCAGGAGCCCCGGGACTCCTGACGACCTTGTCGGCGAGGCGCCACGGGACCGTTGGCGGACTTTGTCAGTCCCGCTCAGTAGGGTGGCGATCATGCCTCTTTCAGCAGCGATGATCACGGTGGACTGTGCGGAACCGCATGAGCTGGCCCAGTGGTGGGCGACCGCGCTGGGGGGCGAGATCGCCCAGGACTACGGCGACTTCGTCATCGTCGCAGCCGAGCCACTGGCGCTGGGCTTCCAGCGGGTGGCCGAAGCGCGCCAGGGCAAGAACCGCGTCCACGTCGACTTCACCGCCGCGCCGGACACGGGCATGGGGGGCGAGGTGCAGCGGCTGGTCGCTCTGGGCGCGAGCGTCGTGGCCGAGCACAGCGTGCCGGGCCTCACCTGGACCGTGCTGCAAGACCCGGCCGGCAACGAGTTCTGCGTCCGCTGAGGCATAGTGAGTCGTGAGGCAGAACCCCACTCCTCATCCTTCTGTTGTGCTCGCGTCATGCAGACGATGTGCCGGATCACGCCCTGCCCCGAGGGCGACTCCCGCAGATTGCTCACGACCCGTACCCTCCCGGAGAATCGGTTCCAGGTGATCACCCCGCGCATGGCGAGCTGGGGTCATACCTTGCTCCCAACGGGTGGTGAACGAACGATTCAGCACCTCGTTCGAGTGAGTGCACGTATCCGCAAGCGGGGCGGGGGGAACCCAGGGGACGTCGCTTTCCCCTCTCCGCAAGGAAGTCCCACATGCGTCTCCGCAACTCCATTGCCGCCGCCGTCGGCGCACTCGCCCTGGTCCTGACCCTGCCGACCTCCGCCCAGGCGGCTGGGGGCCGGTTCACCTACATCACGCACGATGCGGGCTACGCGCAGGAGCGCGCCCTCGTCGACCCGCCGAGCGGGGAGTGCATCAACCTCAAGGGGGCCGAAGACCCGAATGGCCCGCCGGCCGACAGCCCGCGCAACGACACGGACGCCACCGCCACTGTCTTCACCGGGACCGACTGCGACGGCGACTACTACAGCCTCCGGCCCTTCGGCGGGCGCGCCTCCGACAAGCTGAAGCTGCGCTCGGTCGTCTTCTCCTGACCCGTATCCTCCATCGACATGTGACCCCGGCGACTCGGTCGCCGGGGTCACTGGCCTGCCGTACAGCTCAGACCGCGAAGCGGCCGCTCTTCACGTCGGCCACAAACGCTGCCCACGCCTCAGCCGTGAAACCTAGGACGTCACCAGCACCAATCGCCTTGGTGTCACGGACAGCCACACCGCCAGCCGGGAACGATCCGACCTCGACGCACTCGTTCTGGTTTCCACTCGCACTGGACTTGTGCCAGCCGTAGGCCCCCTGGTCGAGATGAGGTGCCATGAGTTGCCTTTCTATGATCTGAGCCAACTCACCCTGCGGAGATGGCTGACAGCAAGTATGTCCGCGTGTCGGCAGTAGTGAGAGCCTGGGCTTGCAGGTGACTGAAACCATCAGCATGGAACCGCACCTCAGCGGGGTCATCCGTGAAGACTCCGGCACCACTGTTCTCCATGTACGCGATGCCACCGTCGAGCGTGGCATCGAAGCCCAGGACCATGAACCCGCCGGTCATCCCCAAGTGCACGCCAGCCTTGAAGGGCATTATCTGGATGGCGATGTTTGGCCGTTGCGACAAGTTCAGCAGATGCTGCAACTGCTGGCCCATCAGTAGCGGACCACCCACATCCGTGAGGATCGCGCCTTCGCCGATGATGGCCCACAGCTGAGGTGCGTTGCCGGCACGCTCCAGCACCTCCTTGCGGCGCTCGCGCAGCTCGATGACCTGGTCGACCGGGTCAGGATTGAGGATTCGCCTGGTCCCGATGATGGCGGTGCTGTATTCGCGGGTCTGAAGGAGGCCCGGGATGATGTTCGGCTGCCAGGTCTTGATGCTGGTGGCAAGGTCCTCAGCGTCAGCGATGTCGGCAGCCGAGGGGCCGACAGTGGAGTCATAGGCGGTCCACCAGCCGCGCGTGCGGCCGTGCTTGGCAAGCCCGACCAGGCGCTGGACGACGGTCTCGTCAGTGACCTGGTAGATGCGGGCATAGGCCATGACGTCCGCGACGGACGAGGCGCGGTCCCCGCTTCCTTGCGGTAGACGCTGAAGGAACTGGTCCCCAGTTGATCGGCGGTCTCTTCGACGGATCCTCCGGCCTGCTCACGGATTCGCCTGAGCTGGCTGCCGATGATGCGCCGTCGGATGGTCGGAACACCCTTGTAGGCCATGCCCTGCTCCTTCGCTGACGTGAGATCAGTGTGCATGCTGACACCCGGAAGGCGCCAGGACCCGGAAATCGCAAATTGGCGACTGGTAGCTGTTGTGCATTGCGCCAGCATGCGGGACCGTAGTCTCACGCTCACCATCGGTGCACGCTACCGCACGGCGAGTGATCATATCGTCGCGTCCGGGAGCACTTCCATGCCCGAAGACAGCACACCCACGTACATCGAGGCCCAACTCCACGCCCGCGCCTGCACGCTGTCGGGTGGCAGCCGGCCGTACCGCCCTGGTGTCGGGGTCAACTCGCGGGTGCCGCAGGGCTCGTCGGTGCCATTGCCCAACTGCCTGTTCTGGAGGCCCAGTCATGAGAGACCACACCGACGGCACCTGCCCCTCGACAGCGCGAAGACTTCCACGGTCGTCCCCGCTGCTGCCGCGCCTGCTCAAATGCCTTTACCCGCAGGGCAGTTCGGTGATCCGGTCGACGATCTCCAGCAGGCGTGGCGGGTGGTGGAGAGCCTGCACTGCCAGGATCACGACGTCGCCGCGCAGATGCAGGCCACCTTTGTGTGCAGTGGCAGCTCGCCGGTGGAGGCACTGGAGGCCGTGACCGCGACGGTCCGGCGGGCTCCGCAGCTGGAGATCCACTCCATCGCCTGGGCGCGGACGTTCGGGCCGGGGCAGGAGAGCTGGCAGTACCAGGCGACGGTTCTGGTCTCGCTCCCGGACCGGTACGGCGACACGCCGGGTCTGACCCACCTCGGCGTCCGCCGCGCATGACCGGGAACGCCGAGGGGGCGGGCCCGGTGCGACTCTGCACCGGACCCGCCCCAGCTCTCGGGCTGCGCTGTTACGCCTGCTCGGCGTTGCGGATGGCCTCGACGGCCGCCTGGAGCCGCTTGCCGTAGTCGGCGTCGGCGGCGTGGAAGAACGGCAGGACCCGCTCGACGACGTCGTCGCGGCTGACCGAGGCGATGGAGCCGGCCAGGTTCGCGATCAGACGCTGCTTCTCGCCCGCCGACATCAGCCGGTACAGCTCACCGGCCTGGAAGAAGTCGTCGTCCTTGGCGTGGGCGGCGGCGCTGTGGTTGCCGGTCCAGCCGAGCACCGCGGTGGGCGCGGCCAGGGCCTGGTCGGTCTGGCGCGGGCCGTCGTACGAGTTGGGCTCGTAGTTCTTGGCCCGGCCCGCCGCGTTGACCGCGCCGAGGCCGTCCCGGCCGTAGTTGTTGGCGGTGGTGGCCTTGGGGGCGTTGACCGCGAGCTGGGTGTGGTTGACGCCCAGGCGGTAGCGGTGCGCGTCCGCGTAGGCGAACAGCCGGCCCTGGAGCATCTTGTCGGGCGAGGGGCCGATGCCGGGAACGAAGTTGTTCGGCGAGAAGGCGGACTGCTCCACCTCGGCGAAGACGTTCTCGGGGTTGCGGTTCAGCACCAGTCGGCCGACCTTCTGCAGCGGGTAGTCGCTGTGCGGCCAGACCTTGGTCAGGTCGAAGGGGTTGAACCGGTAGTCGGCGGCGTCGGCCACCGGCATCAGCTGCACGTGCACGGTCCAGGACGGGAAGACCCCGCGCTCGATCGAGCGGTGCAGGTCGCGCTGGTGGCTGTCGGCGTCGTTGCCCGCGAGCTCGGCGGCCTGGCCCGCGTCCAGGCAGCGGATGCCCTGGTTGGTCTTGAAGTGGTACTTCACCCAGTAGGCGGAGCCGTCGGCGGCGACCCACTGGTAGGTGTGCGAGCCGTAGCCGTTCATGTGCCGGTAGCTGGCCGGGATGCCGCGGTCGCCGAACAGCCAGGTGATCTGGTGCAGCGACTCGGGCGAGTAGGACCAGTAGTCCCAGACGTTGTCCGCCTCCTGGACGCCGGTGAACGGGTCGCGCTTCTGGGAGTGGATGAAGTCGGGGAACTTGATCGGGTCCTTGATGAAGAACACCGGGGTGTTGTTGCCGACGAGGTCGTAGTTGCCCTCCTCGGTGTAGAACTTCAGTGCGAAGCCGCGCGGGTCGCGCACCGCGTCGCTGGCGCCGAGGTTGCCGGCCACGGTGGAGAAGCGCAGGAAGACGTCGGTGCGCTTGCCGACCGTGTTGAGGAAGTTGGCCCGGGTGAACGGGGTGACGTCGTCGGTGACCTCGAAGTAGCCGTAGGCCGCGGAGCCGCGGGCGTGCACGATGCGCTCCGGGATGCGCTCGCGGTTGAAGCGGGCCAGCTTCTCGATCAGCTGCTGGTCCTGGATCAGGACCGGGCCGCCGACGCCCGCCTGGGCGGAGTTCTGGTTGTCGGCGACTGGTGCGCCCGACTCGGTGGTGAGGATCTGAGACATAGCGGTACCTCGGTAGTGGCTCGGGTGGTCGCGACGCCGGTCGGTGGCGTGGTCGCGGTGGTTCCTGGTCAGGTGGCTGGTACGGCGGCTGCTGGGCGGGCCGTCGTCGTCAGACGCCCAGCAGCCGCCAGATCGCGGCCCGGCGGCGGAGGTCTCCGCGCCGTCGGGGCTGTCGGCGGGGGGGAGTGCGGCCTCGGCGACCCGTACCGACTCGGCGTCGGCGAAGGGGCGGGCGGCGCTGAGAGCGGTCGCCTCGGACTCGGTCAGGCCGGCCGCGGCCAGCGCCTCCCGGGCCTCGGCCGCCGGGATCAGGTTCAGCCAGCGCAGCGCGACCGCGGTGCGTCCGGCCTCGGTGAGCCGGCCGGTGAGCCGGAGCCGGGCGATCCCGCCGTCCGGGAAGACCTCGAGCCGGGCGGCGGTGACCGGGCGCTCCGACTCGACCCGCAGCCGGTGCCGGGTGTCGGGCTGGAGCCGGGTGCGCGGCAGGACGGTGATCCACTCCCCCGCCTCGTCCAGGCCCTTGACCGCGGCCCAGCCAGGGCAGTTGGCGATGAAGTGGGTGGTGTCCACCTCGATCGCCGAGATCTCGCCGGTGCCGGCGAGCTGGAGCTCGACCCAGTCGTTGCCGCGGTCGCGGCGGCGGCGGGTCTCCCAGCCCTCACCCATGACCGCGGCCCGGCCGAGGGAGTTGAGGTTGTGCGGGGAGGAGAAGTAGCGGTCGGAGGCGCCGGTGGCGACCCCGCCGTGCTCCTGCGCGGCCAGGTCGAAGCTGAGCCCGTCCAGGTCGCGCGGGTCGGGCACCACCTCACCGTGGATCCGCAGCCGGGCCACCCCGCCGTCCGGCCAGATGTTCAGCCGGACGTGGGTGAACCGCTGCTCGGCACCGACCGCGAACTCGTGCGCGGTGTCGCCCTTGAGCGCGGTGCGTGGGACGAGCTCCACCCACTCGGCGGCGGCGACCTCGGCCGGGGAGGGGTTGCCGGGCACGGACGCGGCCTCGATCGAGGCGCTCTCGGGTAGTTGCCGGTGAAGTGGGCGGTGTCGACCACCACGCCGCGGATCACTCCGGCGGCGCCGAGCCGGACCACGGCCCAGTCGTGGTCGTCCTCGGTGGGGTGGGGCTGTCCGGCGGAGACGCCACGGCGGCGGCGGGTCTCCCAGCCGTCCATGATCTGGCCCTTGTGGCCGAAGGTGTGCGGGCGGAACTCGGCGGCCGCCGCGACGATCAGGTTCTCCTTCTCGGCGAACAGCTCGTCGTTGGCGTCGATCACACCGGCGCCCAGGCCGCGCGCGGCCAGGTTGACCAGTTCCGTGAAGGACGAACCCTGCTGACTGTCAGTCATGCTTCTCCTCGGGCTATCAGTCGGCCGGTGGGCTCGGCGTCGGCGTCCACGCACACGGCCTGGCCGCGAAGCCAGGTGGTGCGGACGGCGCCGGTCAGCGTGCGGCCTGCGTACGGGGTCACGGGGTTGCGGTGGTGCAGGCCCGCGGGGTCGACGGTGAAGTCGGCGTCGGGGTCGAAGGCGACCAGGTCGGCATCCCGGCCTGGGGCGATCGCGCCCTTGCCCGACAGCCCGGCGAGGGCGGCCGGTCCGCTGCTCATCCACCGGACCACGTCGTCGAGTTGGAATCCGCGGCGGCGGGCCTCGGTCCAGATCGCGGGCAGGCCCAGCTGGAGCGAGGCGATACCGCCCCAGGCGGCGGCGAAGTCGCCGCTGCCGCCGTAGCGCGGGAGGTGCTTCAGATCGGGCGTGGAGGGCGAGTGGTCGGAGACCACGCCGATGAACTCGCCGTCGGCCAGGGCCTGCCAGAGCTGGTCCCGGTTGGACTCGTCGCGGATCGGCGGACAGCACTTGAAGGCGGTGTCGCCCTCCGGGATCTGCTCCGCGGCCAGGGTCAGGTAGTGCGGACAGGTCTCCGCGGTGACCTGGACGCCCTCGGCGCGGGCCCGGCGCAGCAGCGGCAGCACCGCCGCCGAGGAGACATGCAGGATGTGCACCCGCGTGCCGGTGCGTCCGGCGATCTCCAGCAGCTTTTCCACGGCCACCGATTCGGCGGCGTCGGGGCGGGAGGCGAGGAAGTCGGCGTAGTGCGGGCCGGGGCGCTGCGGGGCCGCGTCGAGCACCGCCGGATCCTCCGCGTGGATGATCGCGAGGGCGTCCAGCCGAGCCAACTCGGCGAGGGCCTCCGCCAACTGAGCTGCCGTCAGATGCGGGAACTCGTCCACGCCGGAGGGTGCGAGGAAGCTCTTGAAGCCGAAGACCCCGGCCTCGTGCAGCGGGGCCAGGTCGGCGGTGTTGCCGGGGATCGCGCCGCCCCACAGCCCGGTGTCCACGAACAGCTGGCCGTGGCTGGCCTTGCGCTTGGCGTCCAGGCCGGCCGCGGTGGTCGGCGGGATGGAGTTGAGCGGCATGTCGACGATGGTGGTGACGCCACCGGCGGCGGCGGCGCGGGTGGCGGTGGCGAAGCCCTCCCACTCGGTCCGGCCGGGCTCGTTGACATGGACGTGAGTGTCGACCAGGCCGGGCAGCAGGACCAGCCCGGCCAGGTCGACGAGCTCGCCCCCGGCCGCGGCACCGTACGGCAACACCTCGGTGATGCGTCCCTCGCGGACGACGACGTCGGCCGGCCGCTCGCCCTCGGGGAGGACGGCGCGGCGGGAGCGGAACACCGTGTACGGCGAACCGGTCAACAGAACCTCCGGGCTGGATCGGCGTGACGTCCGCACGACGCGGGCACGGCACGGCACGGCTGGGAAAACCGCACGGGAGGTGCGGCCGGAACAGCCGGGTGGTTGTCGGTGGAGCGAGCCTAGGACGGCCTTCAACAAAACGTCAATGTTCGACGGTCGGACATCTGCGCGACACTGTCAGTGGTCAGTGGTCAGTGGTCGGCGCGACAGCGTCAGCGGTCAGGCGTCAGCGGTGCCGGTGGTCAGTGGGGATCAGCCGAGCAGGTCGGCGGCCAGGCGCTCCCCGGCCAGCTCGGCCAGCTCCGGGGCGCGGGCGATGCTGTCGCCCGGCGCCGCGTCCGGACCGGCCAGCTCGGCCAGGGCATAGGCGGCGGTGAAGCCCGCCGCCCGCCACTGGGCCTCGTCCAGCTCCAGCAGTCCGGCCACAGCGACCACCGGAACCCCCGCCCCGGTGGCCGCCGCGGCGACCCCGGCGGGGGCCTTGCCGTGCAGGGTCTGCACGTCCAGGCATCCCTCACCGGTCACGACCAGGCGGGCTCCCCGCACCGCCTGGTCGAAGCCCAGCAGATCGAGCAGTAGCCCGATCCCGGGCCGCATACGGGCCCCGAGCAGGGCCATGGCACCGAACCCGAGGCCGCCGGCCGCGCCCGCGCCCGGGGTCTGCCGCAGGTCGGCGCCGGTGAGCGCGCCGACCGCGTCGGCCCAGTGGGCCAGCGCGGCGTCGAGCTCGGCGACGTCCGCCGGGCTCGCGCCCTTCTGCGGGCCGTACACCGCGGGCGCGCCGCGCTCGCCGAGCAGCGGGTTGTCCACGTCTCCGGCGATCACCACCTCCACCCCGGCCAGGGCCTTGGGCAGGGTGCCGAGGTCGAGGCCGTTCAGCTGCGCCAGCGCGGCGCCGCCGGGGGCGAGGGCGACGCCCTCGGCGTCCCACAGCGAGGCGCCCAGCGCCTGGGCCATGCCCGCGCCGCCGTCGGTACAGGCGACGCCGCCGAGGCCGAGGACGATCCGGGTGCAGCCGAGCTCCAGGGCGCGGGCGATCAGCTGGCCGGTGCCGTAGCTGCTCGCGGTGAGCGCGGCCGGGATCCCGCCGGGCAGCAGCGTCAGCCCGCTGGCCTGGGCCGCCTCGACCACGGCCGTCCGGTCCTTGACCGCGAGCAGCGCGCGCACCGGCTCGCCGGTCGGGCCGCTCACGGTGGCCTCCTCCCGGCGGTAGCCCGCGGCGAGCGCGGCCAGCACGGTGCCCTCGCCGCCGTCGGCGACCGGCAGGGTGCGTACCTCCGTGCCGGGGCGGCCCGGCGGATGCCCGCCGCGATCCGCTCGGCGGCCTCGGCGGCGCTCAGGCTGCCCTTGAACTTGTCGGGCGCGATGACCACATGCCCGGTCGTGATCGGCTGCTCGGCCATCGTCGTCCTCACGTTCCTGTCGGTCGCAGGTGCTGCGGTGGTCGCGGCTACCGCCGCGGCCTTCATGCGTGGTGTTCCATGCGTGGTGTTCCTCCCGGCGATGCGGGCACGACCGGATATTCCCATCAAGGGATGGGTCACACCGCCGGGAGGAAGTCTTTGGGGCCGCCCCGGGCCGGATGGGGCCCGGCGGGGGGGGGTCCTACAGGATCTCGCCTACAGGGTGTTGCGGAGGGCGCTGGGGGCGTCCGAGGCCTGGGCGGCGACCGGCTCCCACTCGTTCACCTTGTCGATGTCGGCAGCCGCCATCGAGACATTGGTGACCCGCTCCAGGATGACCTCGACCACGACCGGCACACGGAACTCCGCCGCGAGCTTCTTGGCCTGCTCGAAGGCGGCGCCCAGCTCGTTCGGGTCGAACACCCGGATCGCCTTGCAGCCCAGGCCCTCGGCGACCTTGACGTGGTCCACGCCGTAGCCGTTGACCTCGGGAGCGTTGACGTTGTCGAAGGAGAGCTGGACGTGGTAGTCCATGTCGAAGGCCCGCTGCGCCTGGCGGATCAGGCCCAGGTAGGCGTTGTTCACCACCACGTGGATGTACGGGATGTTGAACTGCGCCCCGACCGCCAGCTCCTCGATCATGAACTGGAAGTCGTAGTCACCGGAGAGCGCGACCACCTGGCTGTCCGGGGACGCCGTGGCGACACCGAGCGCAGCCGGCAGGGTCCAGCCCAGCGGACCGGCCTGACCGGCGTTGATCCAGTTGCGCGGCCCGTAGACGTGCAGCATCTGCGCGGCCTGGATCTGCGATAGACCGATGGTGGTGACATACCGGGTGTCCCGGCCGAAGGCCAGGTTCATCTCCTGGTAGACCCGCTGCGGCTTGACCGGGATGTTGTCGAAGTCGGTCTTGCGCAGCAGCTCGCCCTTGCGGACCTGGCAGCTGTTCGCCCAGGCGGAGCGGTCCGCCAGCGCGCCCGCGGCCTTGCGCTCGCGGGCCACCTCGACGAAGAGCTCCAGCGCAGCCTTCGCGTCGGAGACGATCCCGTAGTCCGGGGCGAACACCCGGCCGATCTGGGTCGGCTCGATGTCGACGTGGACGAAGGTCCGGCCCGCGGTGTAGGTCTCGATGCTGCCGGTGTGCCGGTTGCCCAGCGGTTGCCGATGCCGAGCACGAAGTCCGACTCCAGCAGCGTCGCGTTGCCGTAGCGGTGCGAGGTCTGCAGGCCGACCATGCCGGCCGTCAGCTCGTGGTCGTCCGGGATCGAGCCCCAGCCCATCAGCGTGGGGACCACCGGCACGCCGGTCAGCTCGGCGAACTCGACCAGCAGGTCGGCGGCGTCGGCGTTGATGATCCCGCCGCCGGCCACGATCAGCGGCCGCTCGGAGGCGGCCAGCAGGTCCAGCGCCTTCTCGATCTGCGCCCGGGAGGCGGACGGCTTGTAGACCGGCAGCGACTGGTAGGTGTCGATGTCGAACTCGATCTCGGCCAGCTGCACGTCGATGGGCAGGTCGAGCAGGACCGGCCCGGGACGCCCCGAACGCATCAGGTGGAAGGCCTGCTGGAACGCGCCGGGGACCTGGGCGGGCTCCAGCACCGTCATCGCCATCTTGGTGAGCGGCTTGGCGATCGAGGTGATGTCGACCGCCTGGAAGTCCTCCTTGTGCAGCTTGGCGACCGGCGCCTGGCCGGTGATGCACAGGATCGGGATCGAGTCGGCGCTGGCCGAGTAGAGCCCGGTGATCATGTCGGTGCCGGCCGGGCCGCTGGTGCCGATACAGACACCGATGTTGCCGGCCTCGGCGCGGGTGTAGCCCTCCGCCATGTGCGAGGCGCCTTCGACGTGCCGGGCCAGCACGTGGGTCAGCCCGCCGTTGGTGCGCATCGCCGAGTAGAACGGGTTGATCGCCGCGCCGGGCAGCCCGAAGAGGTGGGTGATCCCTTCCTTCTTCAAGATCTCAACTGCGGCCTGGGCCGCTGTCATCCGTGCCATGTCAGTTGACCTCTCGTCCGGCGAGGCGCTCCACGCCCCGGAGCAGTGCGGAGTGGTCCAGCGAGCCGTCGCCGTTGGCGCGGGCCGAGGCGACCAGCTGCGCCACCAGCGAGCCGACCGGCAGCGGCGCCTCGACGGCGCGGGCGGCGGCGGTGACGATGCCCATGTCCTTGTGGTGCAGGTCGATCCGGAAGCCGGGGGCGAACTCCCGGTTGATCATGTTGGCCTTCTTGCGGTTCAGCACGGTCGAACCGGCCAGGCCGCCGGCCAGCACGTCCAGCGCCGCCGGGAGGTCGACGCCGGCGTTCTCCAGGAAGACCACGGCCTCGGCCACGACCTGGATGTTGACCGCCACGATCAGCTGGTTGGCGGCCTTGACGGTCTGGCCGGCACCGGCCGGGCCGACGTGGATCACGGTGGTGCCGAGCACGTCGAACAGCGGCTTGGCCTCGGCGAAGTCCGCCGCGTCGCCACCGACCATGATCGACAGCACGGCCTCGACCGCACCGGCCTCGCCGCCGGAGACCGGGGCGTCCAGGGTGCGGATGCCCTTCTCCTTGGCGGCCGCGGCGACCTTGATCGAGGTCTGCGGGTGATGCTGCTCATGTCGATGACCAGGGTGCCGGGCGCGGCGTGCGCCAGGACGCCGTCCTCGCCGAGGATGGCCTCCTCGACCTGCGGGTCGGCCGGAACCATGGTGATCACGACATCGGCCCCGGCGACCGCCTCGGCGATGCTGGCGGCACCCTTGCCGCCCTCGGCGACGAGCTTGTCGACGGGGGGCTGGGTGAGGTTGGCACCGGTGACGGTGTGGCCGGCGCGGACGAGGTTGGCGGCCATGGGGCTGCCCATGATGCCGAGGCCGATGAAGGCGATGTTGCGGGGCTTGGCGGCGGTCATGCCGGTTCTCCTGCGGTTCGGTGGTGCGGGAAGTGGTTCAGCGGGCCCGGGAGCCCGGCGGGCCGGAGTTCCACCGGGCCGGGGCTCAGCGGACCGGAGTCTCAGCGGACGCGGGAGCTGCCGCGCAGCTCGCGGGGCAGCCAGCCGAAGGTGTCGGCGCTGGCGGTGCCCGCGGCGGGCTTGTACTCAAGGCCGATGCGGCCGCGGTAGCCGACCGCGTCGAGGCGGCCGAACAGGTCGGCGAAGTCGAGGGTGCCGGTGCCGGGCTGGTTGCGGTTCGGCGCGTCGGCGATCTGCACATGGCCGATGCGGTCGGCGTGCAGCTCGATCGTCTTCGCCAGGTCCTCGCCGTTGCGGGCCAGGTGGTAGAGGTCGCAGAGGAAGGCGGTGTTGCCCAGTCCGGTGACGGCGTTGACCTTGTCCACCACGGCGACCGCGGCCTCACTGGAGAGCAGGGCGTACTGTGGGGCCTCCGGCGCGTTCAGCGCCTCGACCAGCAGCGTCGCACCGATGCCGTGCGCGGCCTGGGCGGCCAGCGCGAGGTTCTCCAGCGCCAGTTCGTCCTGGACCGCCGGGTCGAGGCCCTCGACCCGGTTCCCGTAGAGGGCGTTCAGCGCCCGGCAGCCGAGCGAGTCGGCCAGACCGACGGCGACCGCGATGTTGTCGCGGAACTGCTGGGAGTCCTCCGGGCGGGAGAGCAGTCCCTTGGATCCGGCCGCCATGTTCCCGGCGTCGAAGTTCAGCCCGGTGAGCTGGACCCGGCGTCGGTGAAGGCCCGGCGCAACGCGTCCAGGTCGGCTGCGGCGGGGTGGGCCGTCGAGCGTCACCAGATCTCGGCGGCGTCGAAGCCGCCGCCGCGCCGCGGCGGGGCGCTCCACAGCGGGAGCTCGGTGAACAGCGTCGAGAGGTTGATGGTCCAGCGCTGGTCGAGCCAGGCGGCGTGGCGGCGGTCGTCATGGGTCACCCATCCAATTCCACAATGCGGAAGCAAGTTCTGCTTGATGGAAACTATGACACGGGGCTCCGCCGGACTGTCAAGGATTGCGGCAACAATTTGTTGAGAAGCTGACCGGATAGGCTGCGACGGTGCGTTGAAGGTGGAGTTCACGACGAGCCGTTCGAACTGGACGGCTTCCCCGAGCATGCGAAGGCGCGAGGCGCGTGGTCGACGAGGCGGGCCTGCGCGTAGACGTGGGCCCGTTCGGCCAGCGCCGAGGGCGAGCAGGAGCAGACGCTGGCCGCGATCAGCCGGCTGCTCCAGGAGACCATCGCCCACGGCGCCACCCGGATCTCGCTCCAGGTCAGCACCCTGGACGCGGACGGCGAGCGGTGGCGGACGGCGGAGGACCGCAATGAGCGAGACGAGCACCCGCTGGCGGAGGCCATAAAGCCACTGCTGGACGCGGTCGGCGCGCGGGCCCTGCCGGAGCAGGCCCGCCCGGACGACGTGCTGCTGAACTGGGAGGGCGAGGCCGCCGTGGCGGTCCGGCTGCCGGGACTGGAGAGCGCGCTCGACCGGCTGCTGGCCGACGTCCGGCGGCAGTTCGGCGGCGGCGAACTGACCGCGCTGGACCGGGCCGGCAAGCAGCGCGTGGTCGCGCTGCTCGAAGAGCGCGGCGCGTTCACCGTGCGACACGGGGTGGAGACGGTGGCCGCGGCGCTCGCGTCAGCCGGTTCACCGTGTACAACTACCTGAACCGGCAGCAGGGCGACGCCCGGAAGCCCTGACCCCGCACCCGGCCCCGACCCGGCCCGACCCGACCCGGCCCGACCCCCGGCGCGCCGGCAGGCGGGACGGAACCGCACAAGTCATTTTCAACAAACTGTTGACGGGGCGGGCGGCGGATCTAGCTTGTGGGATGCCCCTACCTGGAGGTCATCCGTGACCCGGTCCGCCGACCCGCCCTCCCCTGGCTCAACCGCGTCTCCGACGCGGAGGCCGACGCCCTGCTGACCGAGGTCTGCTCCACGCCACCTGGGCGCTGCTGGTCCGCGACGCCCGCCCCTGGGCCGACGCCGGGAGCTGCACGCCGCCAACCACGCGCCATGGCCCTGCTCTCCCCGCCGACCTGGACCAGGCGATGGCCGGGCACGCGCGAATAGGCGCGCCAGGAACGACGACGCCACCTCGCAGCGCGAGCAGGCCGGAATCCACGGCGCCGACCTTGCGCTCCTGGACGAACTGCGGGCCGCCAACTCCTCCTACGAGGAAGTTCGGCCATGTCTTCCTGATCTGCGCCACCGGCCGCACCGCCGAGACCATGCTGGCCGCGCTGCGCGAGCGCTACGGCAACCCGCCGAGACCGAACGCGAGTCGTGCGGCGGGAGTTGGCGAAGATCAATGACATCCGCATCGACCGCCTGCTGAACGACAACTGATTCACCGCTAACTGACGGGCATCATGACCACTGTCTCCACCCATGTGCTGAACACCAGCACCGGCCGGCCCGCAGAGGGCGTCCCGGTCGAACTGGCCAGCGCCCGGCGACGGCTGGACCGTCCTCGGCGCCTCGCGCACCGACGCGGACGGCCGCTGCAAGGACCTGCCGGCACCCGACACCTCCGCCGGCACCGTGCTCCGGCTGACCTTCGTCACCGAGGGTCCGTTCTTCCCCGAGGTGTCCATCGTCTTCGACGTGGATCCGGCCCAGGCCCACTACCACGTCCCCCTGCTGCTGAACCCGTTCGGTACTCCGTCTACCGAGGAAGCTAGAGGATCACCATGGCTCACGTGCTTGGCCAGAACCAGTACGGCAAGGCGGAGACCCGCGTGGTCCGCGTTACCGGGACACCACCCGCCACGAGATCAAGGACCTCAACGTCTCGGTCGCCCTCTCCGGCGACCTGGACGACGTCCACCTCACCGGCTCCAACGCGAACTGCCTGCCGACCGACACCACCAAGAACACGGTCTACGCCTTCGCCAAGGAGCACGGCATCGAGTCGGCCGAGGCGTTCGGCATACATCTGGCGCGCCACTTCGTCGACAACAACGAACGATCAGGCGGGCCCGGATACGCATCGAGGAGTACACCTGGGACCGCATCCGCACCCCGGACAGCTCCCGCCCGTACATCGGCCACAGCGGCGACACGGACGAGGTCGGCCACTCCTTCGTGCGCAACGGCGGCGAGGTGCGCACCGCCCAGATCACCTACGACGGCGAGCGCTTCGAGGTGATCACCGGCTCAAGGAGCTCACCGTGCTGAACACACCAACTCGGAGTTCTGGGGCTACATCAAGGACAAGACACCCCTCAAGGAGGCGTCGACCGGATCCTGGCCCCAGGTGACCGCCCGCTGGAAGCACTCCTGGAGCGGCGAGGAGACCCAGCGAACTGGAGCGCTCGTACACCACGTCCGCCGCCACCTGCTGGAAGCCTTCGCGGAGACCTACTCTACTCGCTCCAGCAGACCCTGTACGCGATGGGCACCCGGGTACTGAACACCGGACGAGATCGACGAGGTCCGGCTGGAGCTGCCCAACAAGCACCACTTCCTGGTGGACCTGGAGCCCTTCGGGCTCAAGAACGACAACGAGGTCTACTACGCAGCGGACCGTCCTATGGTTTGATCGAAGGAACGGTTCACCGCGACGGCGTCACCCCGGTCATCCCGGTGGCCTGAGCCCGGACCGGCACCACCCAGGGATTCTCCCGCCGTCCGCCCTGGGCAGCACCATCCGACGGCGGTACCTCGCAGGCGCGGCACCACCTTGCCGCGTCACCCGACACCGCCTTGGAGTACCGATGAGCACTCTGCCTGCCGGCCGACGAGAGAATCGTCATCGAGAACGCGATAGCCACCGTCGACGCGGCCGGCAACGAGTACACCGCGGCCACGTGGTGGTGGCCGGCAACCGCATCGAGTCCGTGGGCGAGGGCCGGCCCGCAGTGGCTCCAGGGCGTCGCCCGGCGGATCAACGCCGAGGGACACCTGGTCACCCCGGCCTGGTCAACACCCACCACCACTTCTACCAGTGGATCACCCGTGGGCTGGCCCAGGACAACATCCTGTTCGACTGGCTGGTGGCGCTCTACCCCACCTGGTCCCGGATCGACGACCGGTCGTCCACGCCGCGCCCAGGGCTCGGCCGCCGCGCTGCTGAAGTCCGGCTGTACCACCGCCATGGACCACCACTACGTGTTCCCGCGGGCTCGGGCGACATCCTGGGCGCCGAGATCGAGGCGGTGGCCGAACTCGGCATGCGCTTCACCGCGACCCGGGCTCGATGTCCCGCGGCAAGAGCGACGGCGGCCTGCCGCCGGACTTCGCGGTGGAGAAGACCGAGGACATCCTGATCGCCTCCGAGGCCGCCGTGGACCGCTACCACGACGCCTCCTTCGACTCGATGCTGCACATCGCCATCGCTCCCTGCTCGCCGTTCTCGGTGACCAGCGACCTGATGCGGGAGGCCGCCGTGCTGGCCGGCGCAAGGGCGTGCGGCTGCACACCCACGGTTCGGAGACCGCCGAGGAGGAGCAGTTCTGCAAGGAACTGTTCGGGATGGGGCCGACCGACTACTTCGAGAGCGTGGGCTGGCTCGGCGAGGACGTGTGGATGGCGCACTGCGTCCACATGAACGACTCCGACATCACCAAGTTCGCGCAGACCGGTACCGGTGTGGCGCACTGCCCGTCCTCCAACGCACGACTGGCGGCCGGGATCGCCCGGGTGCCGGACATGATGGCGCCGGGTACCGGTCGGCCTGGGCGTGGACGGCACCGCCTCCAACGAGTCCGGCGAGCTGGGCACCGAGTTGCGCAACGCGCTGCTGATCAACCGGCTGCACGGCCGCCCGGACGCGATGACCGGACGCCAGGTGCTGCGCCTGGGCACCATGGGCGGCGCCCGGGTGCTGGGACGGCAGAACGAGATCGGTTCGATCGAGGTCGGCAAGCTGGCGGACCTGGCGCTGTGGAAGGTGACGGCGTCATGCACTCGTCGATCGCCGACCCGGTCGCCGCGCTCACCCTGGGCGCCCTGCCGCCGCTGACGCTGCTGCTGGTCAACGGCCGCCCGGTGGTCGAGCGGGGCCACCTGACCACCGTCAACGAGGACCGGATCGCCAAGGCGGCGGCCGACGCCGCCAAGGAGCTCGCCGCCCGCGGCTGACCTCCCCCAATCGTCGCCCGCTCTCGCGAGGACGCGCGCGACACCCGTCGCGCGCGCCCCTGCCAAGGGACCCGCGGCGCGCGACCCCACCCGTCGCCCGCCACCGCCCGCCCAGGGACGCACCGGCGCGCGACGCCCCTTACTCCGGGCGCCACTGGACGGTGTGCCGCCGGATCCCCCAGCACGCTCGCGTGCCCGGGGACCGCTGCCCGGACCACGGCGAGGGTCCGGGGCAGCGGCCTGCGTGCGGGCACCTCGTTCCGCTGCCGGCTTGCGGGCGGGGCGGTGGTCCCGGGGCCAAACGGCCTCAGGGTCACTCCTGCGTGCGACAGCGGCTGGACCGGTGGCAGAGCCGGCGGTGCGGGCTGCGGGACGGGTTTCCAGGCCTCTGGCCTGCATGCGCGGGCCGCCCCGGTCGCCGTGTCGCCGGGATGCCGGATGCGCGGCACGGGCTGACACCCGAGGCTGCGGCAGGCCACCGAATGGACGGAGGCTCACAGTCCTTATTGGTGGGCTGTCTTGGGCAAGGGCGATTTGGAGTCATCGTGGGCGTGATACATCAGGACACTCGGACGGCCAGAGGGGTCCAGTACTGGGCCAGGGCTGGGGCGGTTCTCGTCATGGCCGCCTCGGCGTGACGGCCGCTGCCGGAGGGGCCTGGGCACAGCCGGATCCCGTCATCCCGCCGATCCACCAGCCTGCGGCCCGGCCTGATCCTCGAAACGCGCCGCCACCGCCGACGCCGGCCATCCCCGGCGTTGCACGCACCACTCCTCCGCGGGGTCCGGCCCATCACCCCGTCTGTGTGAACAAGGTCGACCACAACGACGTCGCGACCAACAAGGTCACCAACGTCAGTAAGAACAGCAGCAACAGCATCAACACGATCGTCATCAACCTCACCATCACGGTCGACAAGCCGACGCCGCATCACCACCACCACTGACCGGCGGCGCCGCCGCCCCCGCGGGCAGGTCGGCCCCCTGCGGGCGAGCGGGGCGAGCAGTCCCCCGCCCGCTCGGCCGACATCGCGGCGAGCCGTGACACTGCACACGCCGACGCGCGCGTTCGCAGACCGCTGCCCCGGACCCACGGCGAGGGTCCGGGGCAGCGGCACGTCACCGTACCGGTCCACGGAGTGGCGGAGCAGCCCGGGCATACCCGCCAGTATGCCCGGCGCATACCAGCCGGTATGTTGACTGCCACGAGCAGCAACGGCGACGTGAGGAGCGGTAATGCGGGCGGTACAGATCACCGAGTTCGGCGGGCCCGAGGTACTGCGGTTGGTGGGAGCTGCCCGAGCCGGAGGCGAAGCCCGGGCAGCTGTTGATCGAGGTGGACGCGGTGGGCGTGAACTACGCGGACACCATTCGGTCGAGGATTCCTACTTCCCGCAGCACGCTGCCGCTGGTGCCCGGCGGCGAGGTGGCGGGCGGACCGCGGACGGGCGCAGGGTGGTGGCGCTCACCGCCACCGGCGGCTACGCGGAACGTGCCGTGGCCTGGGCGAACATGGCGCACACATCCGAGGGGTCTCCGACGGCGCCGCGCTGGCGCTGGTGGTGCAGGGGGTGACCGCCTGGAACCTGCTGCGGACCTCGGCCCGGCTGATGCCCGGCGAGACGGTGGTGGTGCATGCGGCGGCCGGCGGCACCGGCTCGCTGGCGGTGCAGCTGGCGAAGCGTTTCGGCGCGGGCGGGTGATCGCCACCGCCTCCACCGAGGAGAAGCGCAAGCTGGCGCTGGAGCTGGGCGCGGACGTGGCCGTGGCGGCCGACGCCGAGGGCCTCAAGGAGCGCCTGGAGCAGGCCAATGACGGCCGCAAGGTCGATGTGGTGCTGGAGATGACCGGCGGCCCGGTGTTCGACGCGTCACTGGCCGCGCTGGCCCGTTCGGGCGGCTGGTGACCTACGGCATGGCCTCGCGGGCCACCCCGGCGCCGATCGAGGCGGGCAGCCTGATGGCGCACTCGCGGGCGGTGGTCGGCTTCTGGCTGATGCACGCGGTGGCCCGCCCGGAGCTCTACGCCGAGCCGCTGGCGGAGCTGCTGGGGCTGGTGGCGCGGGGCGAGCTGCGCACCCTGGTCGGTGAGGCGTACCCGCTGTCGCAGGCGGCCCGCGCGCACGAGGACCTGCGGGCCCGGCGGACCACCGGAAAGCTGGTGCTCGACCCGCGGAGCTAGGCCGGCGGAGCTAGGCCCGCGGAGCTAGGCGGGCGTGGCGGGGGGGGCTCGGGCGGCCGGATCACTCGCCGCTGCCCCCGCCGCTGCTGCCACTGCTTCCGCTGTCCCCGCCGCTGCTGTCGCCGCCGCTCCCGCCGCTGCCGCCCGCGCTGACGCCGCCGGCGCTGGTGCCGCCCACCGACGAGGAGCAGGTCGAGCCGCAGTTCTGGTTCGAGCCGCCGGAGTGCGAGCCGTAGCTCACCAGCGCCAGCACGACCATGAAGGCCAGCACGACCAGGGCGACCATCGCCACCCCGCCGCCGCCCGAAGCGGGGCCTCCTGATCCGGCCGCCACGATGCCTCCCGAGCGTGAGCGCGAGTCCTCCCCGGCTTCCAGCATGGCACCGACCGGCCGCCGCTCCAGCGGCTGTTTCCGGCCACTCCCGGACCGCCCGACGGGAGCGGGCGGGGTCGTACGACGAACGGGTAGGCGGCAGTGACCGGGGCCGGACCTCCCCAGGTGACTCCGGTCACCACCACCGGCTCAGAATGGCCGCGCCGACTGCCGGTCAGTCGAGCAGCGCGTAGCCGGGCAGGGTCAGGAAGTCGACGAACTCCTCGGCCAGGGAGACCTGTTCGAAGAGTTCGGCGGCCTCTGCCCAGCGTCCGGCGGCGTAGGCGTCCGCGCCCAGTTCGGCGCGCAGCTCCGCGAGTTCGGTGGCGACCAGGTCGCGGACCAGGTCGGGGGTGACCTTGGCGCCGTCGTCGAGGATCACGCCGTTGTGGATCCACTGCCAGATCTGCGAGCGCGAGATCTCGGCGGTGGCGGCGTCCTCCATCATGTTGAAGATGCCGACCGCGCCGAGGCCGCGCAGCCAGGCCTCGATGTAGCGGATGCCGACCTGGACCGCGTTGTGCAGCCCGGCGGCGGTGCAGCTGCCGCCCGCTCCGGCGATGTCCAGCAGTTCGGCGGCGGTCACCGCGGCGTCCGCCGGGTTGACCGGGCGGTCCTTCTGGTTCGGGCGGTCGCCGAGCACCGCGTCGAAGGAGGCGCGGCAGACCGGGACCAGGTCCGGGTGGGCCACCAGGAGCCGTCGAAGCCGCTCCCGGCCTCGCGCTCCTTGTCGGCGGTCACCTTCTCGAACGCGGCGGCGTTGACCTCGGGGTCGCGGCGGGAGGGGATGAACGCGGCCATGCCGCCGATGGCATGGGCGCCGCGCCGGTGGCAGGTGCTGACCAGCAGGCGGGCGTATGCGCGCATGAACGGCGAGGTCATGCCCACGGAGTTGCGGTCCGGCAGGATGTAGCGCTCGCCGGCGTCACGGAAGTTCTTGATGACCGAGAACAGGTAGTCCCAGCGGCCGGCGTTGAGCCCGGCGGCGTGGTCGCGCAGTTCGTAGAGGATCTCGTCCATCTCGAAGGCCGCGGTGACGGTCTCGATCAGCACGGTCGCGCGGATGGTGCCGTGCGGGATGCCGAGGGCCTGCTGAGCGTGGGTGAAGACGTCGTTCCAGAGCCGGGCCTCAAGGTGGCTCTCGGTCTTCGGGAGGTAGAAGTACGGGCCGGAGTTGGGGTCCTGGACACCGCGGGCCAGCAGCCGGGCGGCGTTGTGGAAGAAGTACAGGCCGAAGTCGAAGAAGGCGCCGGCCAGCGGCTCGCCGTCGACCAGCAGGTGGGCCTCGTCCAGGTGCCAGCCGCGCGGGCGGACCACCACGGTGGCCAGCTCGGCATCCGGGCGCAGCGCGTAGGACTTGCCGCCGGGGGCGCTGAAGTCGATCCGGCGCTCGAAGGCGTCGATCAGGTTGATCTGCCCCTCGACCAGGTTCCGCCAGGTGGGCGAGGTGGCATCCTCGAAGTCGGCGAGCCAGACCCTGGCGCCGGAGTTGAGGGCGTTGATGACCATCTTGCGGTCGGTGGGGCCGGTGATCTCGACCCGGCGGTCCTGGAGCGCGCGGGGGCGGGGGCGACGGTCCAGTCGCCGGCGCGCACGGCCGCGGTCTCCGGGTTGAAGTCCAGGGTGCCGGTGGCGGCGATCCGGGCGCGGCGCTCGCGGCGCATCGCCAGCAGCTCCGGCGGCGGGGTTCGAAGCGGTGGTGCAGGTCGGCGAGGAAGGCGAGGGCGTCCGGGGTGAGCACCTCCTCGCCGCGGTCGACCGGGACGCCGATGACGTCTACGGGTGACAGTGCTGAGTCCTGCGGTCCGGCCATGGTCCTAAGCTCCTTCAAGCAGTGGACGACGGTTGAGCGGCGGATGATCGAAACTGTCGTCGCGACCGCCGTGCTTCTGTAAGGTGGAGGCTAGTTTCCGCGATGCAGAAATTCAACACTTTGTTGATGTTGCTCGCGGATACCGTACTCCCCTCGCGCAGGAAGGCAATCCCCGTGGTCGCACCCCCGCCTCGCCGGACGCCGCGGCGGCCGACCGCTCCGGCGGTGTGCAGTCCGTCGAGCGCGCCTTCCAGTTGCTGGAGGCACTGGCCGACTCCGGCGGCGTCTCCACTCTGAGCGACCTCGCCGCGGCCTCGGGACTGCCGATGCCGACCATCCACCGGCTGATCCGCACCCTGGTACAGCAAGGGTATGTCCGCCAGGACACCGCGCGCCGCTACACCCTCGGCCCCGGCTGATCCGGCTCGGCGAGACCTCCGGGCGGCTGCTGGGCAGTTGGGCCCGGCCCTTCCTGTCCGAGCTGATGGAGGCGACCGGCGAGACCGCCAACCTGGCCGTGCTGGAGGCGGGCGAGGTGGTCTATGTCGGGCAGGTCCCGTCACGGCACTCCATGCGGATGTTCACCGAGGTCGGCCGACGGGTGCAGCCGCACTGCACCGCCGTCGGCAAGGTACTGCTCGCCCAGCTCCCGCGCCAGGACGCCGCGGCGGTGCTCGGCTCCGGGCCGCTGCCCGCGCACACCGTGCACACGGTGACCGAACCGCCGCGGCTGCTGGCGCAGTTCGACGGCGTCAAGGAGGCCGGCTACGCGGTCGACGACCAGGAGCAGGAGATCGGCGTCCGCTGCATCGCCGTGGTGGTTCCCGGCGCGCCGACCCCGACCGCCCTGTCGGTCTCCGGGCCGGAGGCCCGGGTGCGGGCGCTGGAGGCGGCCAGCACCCGGGGCGGGCTGATCCCGCAGATGCAGGAGATCGCCACCCGGCTCGGCCAGGCCCTGACCAGCAGCGGCTGACCGCTCGCCGATCGTCCTGCCCGCCGGTCGTCCCGCTCGCCGACTGCCCCGTTCGCCAACTGCCCCTTCGCCAATTGTCGGTCCATCAATTGTCGTTCTGTACAAGGCATTGGTGAATCTGACAAATCGTCAGCCGCGAGCGCTCAGTCGGCGCGCGGGCGGGACCGCTCCCGCCAGGCCGCCCAGGCCTCGGCGGTGTCGATGTCGTCCGGGACCGCCACGTCCCCGCACTCGACCAGGTCCAGCTCGTCGGCGTGGTCCCGCAGCAGCGTCCGGGCTCCCGAGTCGCCGACCGCGCCGGCCGCCGCCTCCGCCCAGTACCCGGCGCCGATCAGCACCGGATGCGCGCGCCGGCCCTGGTAGGCCGCGGCGGCCAGCTGGGCGCCGCGCCGGTGCGCGGTCAGCAGCCGGGCGACCGCGCCCGCGGTGACGCCGGGCGTGTCCACCAGCGACACCAGCGCCGCCGAGGCCGTCCCCGGCAGCGCCTCCAGGCCGACCCGCAGCGAGGAGCCCATCCCGACGCCCAGTCGGGGTTGCGCACCACCGTGCAGCCGTCCAGGTCGGCCGCGGCGGCGACCTGCTCCGCGCCCGCGCCAGGACCACCACCACCTGCGCGCAGCCGCCGGTACGCAGCACCGACAGCGCGTGCTCCAGCAGCGGACGGCCCGGTACGGCAGCAGCGCCTTGGGTCCGAGGCCCAGCCGGCGGCCCTCCCCGGCGGCGAGCAGCAGGGCGGGCGCGGTTCGCAGTGGCAGCATCCGTCCAGTGTGGCCGGGGGCCGCGCGGAGCGGAGTTGGAGGAATGCACAGTCACGCCGCACCGTCGGCCGGAGTTCACCGGGGCTTCGCCCGCTGGACCCCGACCGCCGACGGCGGATCTACTGGGCGGCATGCACCCCTCCCCGCTTCAGGACCGCTTCGGCCGCATCCACACCGACCTGCGGGTATCCCTCACGGACCGGTGCAATCTGCGCTGCACCTACTGCATGCCCGAGGAGGGGCTCGCCTGGCTGCCCAAAGCCGGGCTGCTGACCGACGACGAGCTGCTGCGGCTGGTCCGGATCGGCACCGAGCGGCTGGGCATCCGCTCGCTGCGGCTGACCGGCGGCGAGCCGCTGCTGCGGCGCGGGCTGCCGGGGCTGGTCGCCCGGTTCGCCGCGCTCCCGTCCGCGCCGGAGCTGTCGCTGACGACCAACGGCGTCGGGCTGGCCCGCACCGCGGCCGCCCTGGGCGAGGCCGGGCTGCACCGCGTGAATGTCAGCCTGGACACCCTGCGCCGGGACCGCTACCAGCAGATCACCCGCCGTGACCGGCTCCAGGACGTTCTGCTGGGGCTCGCCGCGGCGCAGGCCGCCGGGCTGGCGCCGGTGAAGGTCAACGCCGTCCCGGTGCGCGGGGTCAACGAGGACGAGATCCCGGAGCTGGCCGCCTTCGCGGTGGAGCACGGCTACCGGATGCGCTTCATCGAGTCCATGCCGCTGGACGCCCAGGGCGCCTGGGAGCGGGAGCGGATGATCACGGCCGAGGAGATCCTGGAGCGGCTGCGCGAGCGGTTCACCCTGGAGCCGGTGCCGCGCGAGGGCAGCGCCCCGCGGAGGAGTGGCGGGTGGTCGGCACCGAGGCGGTGGTCGGCGTGATCGCCAGCGTCACCCGGCCGTTCTGCGGCGGCTGCGACCGGGTCCGGCTGACCGCCGACGGGCAGCTGCGCAACTGCCTGTTCGCCACCGAGGAGTCCGACCTGCGGGCGCTGCTGCGCGGCGGCGCGGACGACGCCGCGATCGAGGCGGCCTGGCGGGCCTCCGTGGCCGGAAAGGGCCGCGGGCACGACATCAACAGCGCCGCCTTCCGCAGACCCGAGCGGCCGATGTCCGCCATCGGCGGCTGAGGCACCGCTGCCGAGGCACCACGGCGCGCGGGGGCCGGCGGCGGGCAGGGGCCGGCGGCACGCGGGGGGCCGGCGGCGCGCCGGGAGCACCGGGGTGCGCCGGAGGGGCGGACGCAAAGGCCCTGATCGCCCGCTTCACGGATCCTTGTCGGTGAAAGCCACTCCGTCGGTGAAAGGCACTCCCCGAACCGGCGCGGATCGGCGACGATGGTCGGGCACGTTTCCCCTGTCGATCGGACGGTCCGCGATGCCCGCCACCCCGCAGCCCGAGAACCCGAACCAGGCCCCTGCGGTGCGGCCGGTACGCTGCCCGTCCTGCCGCCGCGAGCACAGCTACGAGCCGCCCGAACTGCCCTGCCAGTGCGGTGCCAAGCTGAAGGTCCCGCTGCTGCGCGGCGGCACACCGGTGCAGGTACGGCACCGCTCCTGGGCCGACTCCTGGCTGAGCATGCGCTGCCCGGCCTGCGGGCACTCGAGGAGTGGCCGCAGCCCGAGTTCACCTGCGACCGTGCGGCTGCCGGGACACCGCCCGGCGCGCGGTGGCGGTGACTCCGCCCCGCCGCGCGACCGGAGCCGGTGCGACCGGAGCCGGTGCGTCCGGCCCGGGCCGTGCGGCCGGTGCAGCCGGTACAGCCCGCGTCCCCGGCGCAGCCCGCCGGACGGCCGTTCGTGCCGCAGCCGGTCCGCACCGCCGACGACGCGGTGGTCGCCGCCAGCCGGTTCCTGGAGTGGCTCGGCTACGACGCGCTGGAGCTCTCCGACTCCCAGGACCGCGAGGGTGTCTGCTGCTCGGGCCGCGGATCGTGGCCCAGGTCGACACCTGGACCGAGCCCGCCGACCTGCGCGCCGTCGAGTGCCTGTGGCTGAACCCCTGCACGCGGACGAGCTGCAACCGGTGATGTTCACCCTGGCCGGGTACAACCAGGAGTCCCGCAACCGCGCCGACCAGCTGCTGGTGGCGCTGTTCGAGCTGGATCTGGCCGGCATCCCGCAGCCGGTGAACTCCACCGCCCGCGACTTCCTCCGCGCCAACGGTGGCAGCGCCGGTAGTTGAGCAATCACAAGCAGTGCTGTCCGCAATCTGGCGCTGCTCACCGCAGGCGTGTTGGAATTCCGTCACCACCGGCCAGCACCACGGGCAGCACGGAGGGGAGCCGTCCTTGTCGGATCAGCGGAGGGCGCGGATCGAGGGCTCGCACGAGAATCCCTACCAGGAACCGGACGGCACGGCCGACGACCAGGGCGACGAGCAGGCCGAGGTCCAGCTGCTCCGCTCGCGCGGCTGCTGGTCGGCGGCCGCGGCGCTGCTCGAACCACGGGCGGCGCACTCCCCCGCGGCCGCCCTGACCCGGGCCGAACTGCTGATCGAGCAGGCGCTGTTCACCGGGCGCGGCTGGGCCGCCGCCGAGGGCGCGCTGCGGCTGGCCGAGGCCGGGGCGCACGGCGACGAGGAGCGTTCGGCGGCGGCCTGCGCCCGCGGCTACCTCGCCTACGCGGCCACCCTGCTCGGCGTCCACGACCGGCTGGACGAGGCCCAGGCCGCGCTGGGCCGGGCCTCCGCGCTGCTGCCGCCGGGCGCCGCCGGGCGGCCGCTGCTGGACTTCCGGCGCGGCCTGGTCGCCGAGAGCCTGCTGAAGGACCCGGCGGCGGCGGACCGCCTACCGCCGCGCCCACGCCGGGGCCGAGCAGCAGCAGGACTACCTGCTGCTCTCCGACACCTGGCGGCGGCTGGCGTCCATCGCCCGCCAGGACGGCAACCTCGCCGGGGCCAGGCACGGCTTCGCCGAGTCGCTGCGGCTGCGCGAGCAGACCGGCTTCGCGATCGGGCTGGCCCCGGCGCTGGCCTCGCTCGCGGACGTCTCCCCGGGCGCCGAGGCGGCGCTGCTGCGGGCTCAGGCGTCGCGGCTGCTGCGGGCGTTCGGCGGGGTCCCGGTGGAGCCCGGCGCCGGGCAGTCGCCGGGCCGCGCGTAGGAGGTCACCAGCAGGCCCTGGACCGGGATCCGGGCGCAGACCCGGAAGTCGGCGGCCAGCACCCGCAGCATCGCCGCGTCCTGCCGGGTGCCCTCCGGCACCGGGCCGCTCCCGGCGGTGCGCACCGCGACGATCCGGCGCACGGTGAGCATCCGTGCGCTGATCGCCGCCGGGTTCAGCTCGACCCCGGCCAGCCTGCCCGAGGACGCCACCGGGCCGGAGAGCGCCAGATCCCACAGCCCCTCGTAGTCCCCGGGGAAGTCCAGCGCCGACTCCCGCCGGTTCGAGGGCAGGAACAGCACGCCGTCGCCCGGCCGGCCCAGCTGCCGCACCACCCGGGCCGCCGCCGCCAGGTCGTCCGGCCTGGCCTGCGGGGTGCGCAGGTGCAGCTCGGTCGGCAGCAGGAGCAGCAGCGCCGCCGGGACCACCAGCAGCGCCCGTGCCCCGATCCGGCGGCCCAGCGCCCCCGGCGCCGCCCCGACCAGCAGCGCGAGACCGGCGTACTCGTAGACCACATAGCGGTCCAGGTAGACCGGGTGGACCAGGGAGGTCAGCAGCAGCAGGGTCTGCGGCAGCACCAGCAGCGGCAGCGCGAACGCGCGCAGGGACACCCGCCGGCGCCCGGCGCGGGCCGGCAGAGCGCCGCGCAGCCCGCGCCGAGCAGCACCGTCCCGGCGGCGAACAGCAGCGTGCCGGTGCCCGGCGGGGCTATCCAGGCGATCGCGTCGGCCTCGGTGGAACCCAGCCACAGCAGCGGCGCGGCCCCGGCCAGCACCGCCGCGGCGGCGCACAGCCAGGACGCCAGCTGCCGCCGGGACACCCGGGCCGACAGCAGGGTCACCCCCTGCGCGAGCACTGCCAGCAGCGCGAACTCGTGCAGCAGGCCCGTGCCCAGCGCCACCGCCGCGTACCCGGCCCAGCGGGCCGCCCCCGGCCGCTCCAGGGCCCGGAGCAGCAGCAGCCCGGACAGCACCACACCCGCGCAGACCAGCCCGTACGAGCGGCCCTCCTGGGCGTACTGCTGCACCGCCGGGAACACCGGGAACACCAGCCCCGCGAGCAGCCCGGCGCGGGCTGAGGCGAGCCGCCGCCCGATCAGGGCGACCCCGGCCGCCGCGGCCGCCATGCCCAGCACCGAGGGCAGCCGCAGGGTGACCAGGCTGTGGCCGAGGAGGCCGAAGACGAAGTGCATCAGCAGGTAGTACAGGCCGTGCACCGCGTCCACGTGCTGGACCAGCAGCCAGAGCTGCCCGGGGCTGCGCCGGGCGACCTGGTAGGTGACCGCCTCGTCGCCCCAGATGCTGTCCTGTCGGCGGATGCCCCACAGGCCCAGCGCCAGCCCGAGCAGGGCCCCCGGCAGCGCCACCGCCAGCGCTATGGGCACCGTCACCGTCACGGTCAGGGCCACCCGCAGCGGTACCGGGCGTGCGGGCAGCCGCAGCGCGCCGCCCAGACTGCCCGTGGTCATTCGTGCCGCAGTTCGCCGGGGCGCATCATCCGCAGCAGCGGCGGCAGGCTGAGCCCGGCCACCAGCAGCGCGGACAGCCCGCCGGACGCGGCCAGCAGCGCCACCGCGCCCCAGTCGAAGGCCATCGGCAGCTGCGACACCTGAAGCAGCACGGCGCCCAGCGCCAGTCCCCCGGCGGTCGCCAGCAGCAGCCCCAGCGCCATCGGCAGCAGGCTCTGCCACAGCACCGACAGCGCCACCACCGACCGCGGGGTGCCGAAGGCGTACAGCACCGCCAGGATCCGTCGGCGCTCCCGCAGTTGCTCCAGCAGCCCGACCAGCAGGCTGGCGGCGACCAGCAGCAGGGTGAGCGCCACGCCGAAGGCCAGCCCGCGGGAGACGATGCTGAAGTTGTGGTCCACCGCCTGCTGGTCGGCGAAGGTCACCGTGGCGGTGGGCGACAGCAGCGCGGCGGCGGTGCGCACCTGGTCGGCCCCGTCCGGCCGGCCCTGGTCGTAGTCGACGTAGACGGTGGAGTTCTGGGTACGCAGCAGCGCCGCGGGCACCGCGCCGGGTGTGGCCAGGAACCGGCCCAGCGGCTCGTAGGAGGAGGCCAGCGGGTCCGCCCCGGCGGTGACCGCGGCGGTCACCGCGGGCAGCCGCCAGACCGGGCCGGGGTTGTCGGCCGGGGTGAGCCCGAAGCCGACCCGGGTGCCTGCGGCGAAGACCTTGGTGGGGTCGTCCGCCGGGCTGCCCTGGCCGCCGCCGGCGCGGGCGGCGAAGAAGTCGCCGTCGGCGCAGTGCGGCAGCGGGGCGAAGGCGCGCAGGGTCGCGCAGTCCCCCACCACCACGTTCACCATGGCCGACAGCGTGCCGCCGCGGCCGGGGGTTGCAGCTGCTGCAACTGCACCTGGACGAAGCCGAGCGCCCGGCGTACGCCCGGCGTGGCGCGCAGGCGCGCGGTCTGCTGCGCGAGCGCGCCACCGGGGAGGGTCACCTCGGCCTGGTAGCCGCCGTTCGCAGCGGGCGGCGCGGGCGGCTGGTACGAGAGGGCGACCCCGGCGAAGAACGTTTGCAGGGCGATCGCCCCGGCGACCGCGACCGTGATCGCGCCGACCGCGTTGCCGGAGGCCGTGCCTCCGTGCTGGAGCCGGCGCACCGCCAGCTGCCAGGACAGCGGGCCGCCCCAGGCGCCGGGTCAGCGCGCCGACCAGCCAGGGCAGCAGCACCCCGACGCCGACCAGCAGCAGTACCAGCCCGGCCAGCAGCGGCACCGTCGCCATGCCGTACCCGATCAGGCCGACGTCGCCGGGGACCGTGCCCGACTCGGGCGCCTCCCACAGCAGCACCGCCAGCCCGGTGAACGGCAGCAGCAGCCGCCACCACAGCCGTCGGCGGCGGTCCGCCGCGCGGCGGACCGTGCCGAGCGGGTCCAGGCCGACCCGGCGCACCGCCAGCAGCGTCACCACGACCGCCAGCAGCGGCACCAGCACCATGATCAGCGCTGCCAGCAGCGGCTGCGGGCTGATGTCCTGGGAGAAGAAGCTGACGCCCTGGACGCTGAAGTGCGGGGCCAGCGAGCGTCCCAGTTGGAACAGCAGCACCCCGGCCGCCAGCCCGAGCACCGCCCCGGCCAGCGCCTCCCCGGCGGCCACCCGCGCGGTCATCGCCCGGTCCGCGCCGCACAGCCGGATCGCGGCCAGCCGCCGGTCGCGCTGCTCGCCGCCGAAGCGGGCCGCGGTACCGAGGAAGGCCACCGCCGGCGCCAGCAGCACCACGAAGCCGACCAGACAGAGCAGCACCAGCATGGGATCCAGCGGCTTGCCCGGGTAGTGGTGGCCGTAGTGGTCGATCCGCACCGCCCCGGCGGCGAACGACAGATGGGCCCCGCCGAGGACGAAGGAGAGCTGGGCCGGGCCCAGCAGTCCGGCCTGGCCGATGGTGCCGACCACGGGGTACGGCAAGCGCTCGCGCAGCAGCGCGCCCCCCGGTGCGTCCAGCAGGGATTTGAGCGCCGGGGACACCACCATCCGCCCCGGCGCGGGGTAGTGCGCCACCCCCGGCGGCAGTGGCGCGTCCGGGCCGTCCGGCGCACGATCCGGCCGCGCACGCTCTGCCCGGCGAAGACCGTGTCGGCGTCGGCGATCAGCACCGTGCGGCTGGTCGGCGGCGCGGTGGCGGAGCCGTAGAAGGTGTCGTACTGGCTGTAGAGCCGCTCGTTGCGGTGCTCCGAGGCCGTCGGGATCGAGGCCACCGCGAGCAGCAGCCCGACGCCGAGGCCGACCGCGACGGCGGAGAGCAGCAGCCGGATCCGCGCGCTGCGGCCACCGGTGAACGCCAGGCGCACGCCGAGCAGGTACTGCGCCAGGCCCGGCAACCGCACCCGGCCGGCCCGGCCTGGGCCGACGGGTATCGGGGCGGTCGGGGCCGTCCGGGCCGCCTCGGCAGTGGGAGCGGTCGGGGTCGGGTCGGCGGGGTCATATCGCCCGGGCCAGGTCGCGGGTGCGGCCGTCACGGACGACGACCTCACGGTCGGCGTAGGCGGCGACCCGGGACTCGTGGGTGACCAGCACCACCGCGGCGGAGGTCTCCCGCGGCCTGGACCAGCAGCCGCATCACCCGCTCGCCGTTCAACGAGTCCAGCGCGCCGGTGGGTTCGTCGGCGAAGACCACCTTGGGCCGGGTGACCAGGGCCCGGGCCACACCGACCCGCTGCGCCTGACCGCCGGAGATCTCACCGGGCCGCTTCCCGGCCAGACCTGGGACCTCCAGCCGTTCCAGCCACTCGGCGGCCACGGCGTGCGCGGCCCGGCGGCGCATCCCGGCGAGCCGCAGCGGCAGCGCGACATTCTCCAGGTTGCTTAGCTCGGGCACGAGTTGGGCGAACTGGAACAGGAAGCCGAAGTCGCCGCGGCGCAGCTCGCTGCGCCGGGCGTCGGTGCTGCGGGTCAACTCCTCACCCTGGTACTCGATCCGGCCGCGCTCCGGGCGGACGATCCCGGCCAGGCAGAGCAGCAGCGTGGACTTGCCCGAGCCCGACGGGCCCATGATCGCGACGAGTTCACCGGCGGCGACCTCGATTCCGGCTCCGGCCAGGGCCGGTGTGGGGCCGTAGTCCTTGTGGAGGCCCTCGGCGCGCAGCAGCGCCGACCCGCCCGTCGACCCGCCCGGCGGCCCGCTCCTCGGCTCGCTCATCGGCTCGCCCGTCGACCCGCTCATCGGCGGAGCTCCGCGGCGAGCTGCTCCAGCCGGGCGGCGGTGAGTTCGAGCCAGCGCAGGTCGGCTTCCAGGTGGAACAGGGCGTGGTCGCAGACGAGCTGGTCGGCGAGGTCGCCGTCGAGCTTGCGCCGGGTCAGTTCCCGCATCAGCCGCAGGTGTTCGCCGCGCTGGTTGTCGAGCACCTCGTCGGCGGAGCGCCCGGTGAGCAGCGCCAGTACGACCTTGGTGTAGAGGGTGCTCTGGAGGTAGGGCTCGGCGGGTTCCGGCCTGCTGAGCCACTGCTGGACGTCGGTGACCCCGGCGTCGGTGATGGTGTACCGCTTGCGCTCGGGCCCCTCACCCGCCTCGACCGAATCGACCTCGATCAGACCGTTCTTGAGCAGCCGTGAGAGCGTCGCATACACCTGACCGTACGGCAGCGCACGATCGTGACCAAATCGTTGATCATAGGCGCGTTTGATGTCGTAACCGTGGCTGGGCTCACGTTCCAGCAGGCCAAGGATGGTGTGACCGAGTGACATGGGGTAACTATACACATCGTGTATACCCTCGATGCATACACCCGTCCCGGTGTACTCCGACCCAAAAGTCCCACCAGTGGCCTGGAGTTGGGCCAGTATGGTTGCCGCCTCGGCGTCTGCCGAGGGGAGCACTCACTGGCGGTACACAGGCGGGGCGGTTTCATGAGACTTACCGACATAACGCTGGGCTGGGGGATCACCGCCGTCGCGGCCTTCCTCGCGGTCGCCGGTGTGGCGACCCTGATGCGGTCCCGCGGTGCGACCGCGCGGGACAGTGCCGACTCCTGGGAGCGCGGCGAGGAGCGCCGCCGCCGCAAGGAGGCCCTGTACGGCAGCGCGTCCTACGTGCTGCTGTTCGCCTGCGCGTCGGTCGCCGCGGCGCTGTCCTTCCACGGCCTGGTGGGCTTCGGCGTGGAGAATCTCAACCTCTCCGGTGGCTGGCAGTACCTGGTGCCGTTCGGCCTGGACGGCGCGGCCATGTTCTGTTCGGTCCTGGCCGTCCGCGAGGCCAGCCACGGCGACGCCGCGCTCGGCTCGCGGATCCTGGTCTGGCTGTTCGCCGCCGCGTCCGCCTGGTTCAACTGGGTGCACGCGCCGCGCGGCCTGGACCACAACGGCGCCCCGCAGTTCTTCGCGGGCATGTCGCTCTCCGCGGCGGTGCTGTTCGACCGGGCGCTGAAGCAGACCCGCCGGGCGGCGCTGCGCGAGCAGGGCCTGGTGCCCCGCCCGCTGCCGCAGATCCGCATCGTGCGCTGGCTGCGCGCACCCCGGGAGACCTTCGCCGCCTGGTCGCTGATGCTGCTGGAGAACGTCCGGACGCTGGACGACGCGGTCGAGGAGGTCCGCGAGGACAAGCGCCAGCGACTGCTCGACCGGGACAAGCAGCGCCGGGACTCCCGCCACGAGCGGGCCCAGCTGCGGGCCCTCGGCTCCGGCCGGAGCTGGACCCGTGGCGAGCGGGAGCTGCCCGCGCTGCCGCACCCGGGCACCGCCCCGGCGGCGCCCGCGCCGGTCGCCGCCGCCGAGCGGGAGCCGGTACCGGCCCCGGCGGCCGCGGAGCCCGTCATAGCCCGGACCTTCGACCTGACGGCCGAAGACGACACCCTGACGCTGCCCCGCCTGGACTCCCTGGAGCAGAAGCTCAAGGATCTGGAGCGGCTCTACGGCTGACGCCCCGTCAGCCGAGTGCGTCCCCTGGGCCCCGGCCCGCCGGGCCGTCGAGGATCCGCTCCCGGATCCCGAACGGTCAGCCTGAACCCTCAGGTGGCGGCCGGGGCCCACGCCAGTTCGAACCACATCCGCTTGCCGCTGCCGCGCGGGTCCACGCCCCAGGCGTCGGCGAGCGCCTCCACCAGCATCAACCCGCGCCCTGAGGACGCCTGTTCGCCCGGCGTGCGGCGCTTGGGCCACAGGTCGGACTCGTCGTCCACCTCCACCCGCAGCCGGGCCGGGCCCGAGGGGACGTCCTGGCTCTCCTGGAACAGCCGTGCGGTCAGCAGCGCGTCCTTGTCGGTGTGCACCAGGGCGTTGGTGATCAGCTCGGAGGTGAGCAGTTCCACCGTGTCGGCCAGCTCGCCGACGCCCCAGCGCCGTACCGCGTCCCGCAGCTCCCGCCGCACCTCGGAGATCCGGGCCAGATCCGCCTGCGGGACCCGGCGGCGCAGCGTCCGCGGCCGGTGCCCCTCAGGGCCGTCCCAGCGCAGCAGCAGCAGGGCGATGTCGTCGTCTCGCTCGTGGCTGTCGGCCGCCGCGGCCTCGATCCGCCCGGCCAGGGCCTCCAGCGCGGCGGGCCCCTGCGGCTGCGGCCCGGCGATGGCCTGCCGGATCCGCTCCATGCCCTGGTCCTGGTCCACCGTGCGGGTCTCGACCAGCCCGTCGGTGCACAGCAGCAGCACCTCGCCCGGGTCCAGGGTGAACCGGGTGACCGGGTAGGTGCCCTCCGGGTCGATGCCCAGCGGCAGCCCGCCGGCCACGGACTGGACCCCGCTGCTGCCGTCCGCGCGGCGCACCAGCGGCTCCAGGTGCCCGGCCCGGACCGCGTAGACCGCGCCGTAGTCGACATTGACCTCCGCGTAGAGGCAGGTCGCGAAGTGGCCGGTGTCCAGGTCGGCGAGGAAGCGGGAGGCCCGCGCCATCACCGCGTCCGGCGGGTGCCCCTCGGCGGCGTAGGCGCGCAGTGCGATCCGCAGCTGCCCCATCACCCCGGCCGCGTGCACGTCGTGGCCCTGCACATCGCCGATGACCACGCCGACATGCCCGGCCGGAAGCGGCACCACGTCGTACCAGTCGCCGCCGATCTGGAGCCCGGTCCCGGCCGGCAGGTAGCGGACGGCGGTGGTGAAGCCCGGCAGCGGCGGGATCCGGCGCGGCAGCAGCACCCGCTGGAGCCCGGCGGCGAGCTCGTGCTCGGCGTCGTGCAGCCGGGCCCGGGCCAGCGACTGGGCGACCATGCCGCCGAGGGTGCCCAGCAGCGTCCGGTCCTCCGCGTCCAGCTCGCGATCCTCGTCGAAGCTGACCACGCACAGCCCCAGCGTCCGGCCGCTGGCCACCAGCGGCAGGAAGACCCAGGAGCGGCGGGCGGTCTGCGCGGCCATCGGCCAGGCGTCGGGGAAGCGCTCCCGGTACTCCCGGGGGCTGCCCAGGAACACCGGGGTGCGGGTGCGCAGCGCGAGCGCGGCGGGGTGGTCGCTGTCCATCGGGATGTGGTCGGGGGCCTGGGCGCCGTCGCGGTAGCCGATGGAGCGCTGGATCTGGATGCGCCCGTTCTCCAGCACCGCCAGCACCAGCCCGTCCGGCGGGATCCCGGGCAGCGGGAGCTCGGTGAAGACCCGGGCGACGTCGTGCACACTGACCGCGTCGGAGAGGGCGCGGGCGGTCTCCTTGATGAAGCGGGTGCGCTCCTCGCGCAGGACGGCCAGATGCTCGGTGTGCAGCCGCTTGTTGAGCTCGGCGGTGGCGTCCCAGACGAAGCCGACCATGTGGCCGGGCAGCCCCTGCTGGTCCGGCACCACCCGGCCGCGGAAGCGCACCGCGTGCATGCCCTCGCCCGCGCACAGCGTCCGGTAGTAGGCGCCGCACTGGCCCAGGTCGGCGACGGCGCGGCGGACCCGGCGGCGGACCACCGGGCGGTCGTCGGGGTGCAGCAGGTCCAGGAACGTCCGGGCGTCGAAGCCCTCGCCGAAGCCGCTGAGCCCGAGCACCCGCCGGGCCCGCTCGTCGCCGACGATCACGTCGCGCTGGATGTCCCAGTCGAAGGTCCCGATGCCGTTCGCGGCCATCGCGGGTTCCAGCCAGGTACCCGGATCGGCCACCAGGTCGGCCACCGGTTCGGGACGCCACCGCTGAGCCCCGCCCAGCGCGGACGCACCCGCCGCAGGCCGGGGCGGCTGGGGTACCGACACCATGCTGCTCCCGCCGCTCTCGGCCACTGTGGCCCGTCCGGTGCTGCCGGAGACAGCGTCCGGGTCTACGTGTGTTTATCAGTACTTCCGCACTTCATCCTGTCGGATGAAGTGCGTGACGGCAATGGCGGCGTTCGGAACCAACTGCTCCGGCACCGCCGCCGACGGCCGGATTCCGCTTCATTGCCATTGTTGTCGCCGTCATTCCCGGGCATTTCTGGGCGCGGCGGCTCCGCTTCCGGATCATTACCGTAAGGCCACCACCAGATCACGGAACCATATCGGCGCCCCACTCGTCACTATCTCCACAGGCGTGTTCACGAGCGCCGGACGTACGAAGGGGTGGGGGCAGAGTTGAAGGTACTGATCACCGGCGGAGCCGGATTCATCGGCAGCACGGTCGCCTCGGCCTGCCTGGACCAGGGGATCACCCCGGTGATCCTGGACAGCCTGGTGACCGGCCGCCGGGAGTTCACCGAGGGGCGGGACTTCTACCAGGGCGACATCGCCGACGGCCCGCTGCTCGACCGGATCTTCGCAGAGCACCCGGAGATCAGCGCCACCATCCACTGCGCGGCACTGTTCGCGGCGCCGGAGCCGGTCAGCGAGCCGCTGCACTACTACCGCGAGAACATGGCCGGCACCGTGGCGCTGCTGGAACACCTCCAGCGCAACGGCTGCGGGCGGCTGCTCTTCAGCTCCTCGGCCTCGATCTACACCCCGGCGCCGACTTCGCCGTGGACGAGTCCTCCGAGCTGGACCCGCTCAGCCCCTACGCCCGCACCAAGATGCTGATGGAACTGGTGTTCAAGGACACCGCCGAAGCCACCCCGCTGCGGGTGCTGTCGCTGCGCTACTTCAACCCCATCGGCGCGGACCCGCAGCTGCGCACCGGCCTCCAGACGCCGCTGCCTCGCACGCCCTGGGCAAGCTGATCGAGGCGCGGCGCGGCGGCGGCACCTTCCGGATCACCGGAACCGACTGGCCGACCCGCGACGGCAGCGGCATCCGCGACTACGTCCACGTCTGGGACCTGGCCCGGGCCCATGTGGCGGCGCTGCGCCGGTTCGACGAGGCGCTGCCGCCGCAGGACGCCGGCCGCTACGAGGTGATCAACCTCGGCACCGGGCAGGGCACCACCGTGCGCGAGCTGGTGGCCGCGTTCGAGTCGGTGACCGGCGAGCCGCAGCCGGTGGAGGAGAGCGGACCGCGCCCGGGCGACAACGCCGGGGCGTTCACCCGCAGCGACAAGGCGGCCCGGCTGCTCGACTGGCGGCCCGAGCTCACCCTGGAGCAGGGCATCGCCGACACCCTCGCCTGGTTCGAGCGCCGCGAGGCGGTCCTCGCCCCGCCTGAGCCCGCGTTCCGTCCCCGCACCCCCGGGCTCGCGCCTTCCGGCTTCGCGCCCTCCGCTCCGTACTCTCCGCTTCACCACCGACACGCCCGGACGCCCCGCGTCCGGGCGTGTCTGCGCTTCCGGGAGCCGCGCCCGGCGGGACGCTGGACATCGTCCGCACGGCAGGGTGTAATGCAGACAGATGTTTGAACGCCGTTCTAACCACCGGGGCGAGGCACCGTGCGACTGACACCCACTGAGCGGGACCGGCTGCTGATCTTCACAGCGGCAGAACTGGCACGCGCGCGTCGTGCGCGCGGCCTGCGCCTCAACGTCCCGGAGGCAACCGCGCTGATCGCCGACACCGTGTGCGAGGCGGCCCGGGACGGGCGCCGGCTGGCCGAGGCGGTCGAGGCCGGACGCAGCGTGCTCAGCGCCGACGACGTCCTGCCCGGCGTCCCCGACGTGGTGACCACACTCCAGGTCGAGGCGGTGTTCGACGACGGCACCCGGCTGTGCGTGATCGATGATCCTTTCCGCGGCGCGGGCTCGCTGGGGCCGGACGCCCCCGGCGCGGCGCTGCCCGGCACGGGCGAGGGCTACGAGCCGGTCGAGCCCGTGCTGGTACTTCCGGTGCGGAACACCTCCGCCGTGCCGATCACGGTCACCTCGCATTTTCACTTCTTCGAGGCGAACCCGCGGCTGGCCTTCGACCGGGCCTTGGCCTACGGCATGCGGCTGGCGGTCCCGGCCGGCTCCTCGGTCCGCTTCGACGCAGGCGCCGTGGTCGAAGTCGCCCTGCTGCCCATCGGCGGCGCCCGCGTAGCCATCGGCTTCGCCGGACTGGTCGACGGACCCCTGGACGCCCCCGGCGCCCGCGACACAGCACTCCAAAAAGCCCGCGCCACCGGCTACCTGACGCACTACCAGGAGGACACCCCGTGACCGCCAGCCGCTTCGACGCCCAAGGCTGCCACGGCCGCCCCGCCACCCCCACCACCACCATCACCCCCACGACTACATCGCCGTCCACGGCCCCCGCACCGGCGACCGCATCCGCCTCGGCGACTCCGGCCTCATCATCCGCATCGAAAACGACTCACAACAACCCGGCGAAGAATTCCTCGCCGGCTTCGGCAAAACCGCCCGCGACGGCCTCCACCTCAAAGCCGCCGCCATCCACGACACCTGCGACCTCGTCATCTCCAACGTCACCCTCATCGACGCCATCCAAGGCATCCGCAAAACCAGCATCGGCATCCGCGAAGGCCGCATCCACGCCATCGGCCGCGCCGGAAACCCCGACACCCTCCACGGAACCGACGTCATCGTCGGCACCGGCACCACCATCTCCGGCGAAGGCCTCATCGCCACCGCAGGCGCCATCGACACCCACGTCCACCTCCTGTCCCCCCGCATCATGGAAGCCTCCCGCCTCCGGCACCACCACCATCATCGGCCAGGAATTCGGCCCCGTCTGGGGCGTCGGCGTCAACTCCCCCTGGGCCCTGCGCCACGCCTTCAACGCCTTCGACGCCTGGCCCGTCAACATCGGCTTCCTCGCCCGCGGCTCCAGCTCACACCCCGCACCCCTCACCCAAGCCCTCGCCGAAGGCGGCGCCAGCGGCTTCAAAGTCCACGAAGACATGGGCGCCCACACCCGCGCCCTGGACACCGCCCTACGCGTCGCCGAAGAACACGACGTCCAAGTCGCCCTGCACACCGACGGCCTCAACGAATGCCTCTCCGTCGAAGACACCCTCGCCGTCCTCCAAGGACGCACCATCCACGCCTTCCACATCGAAGGCTGCGGCGGCGGACACGTCCCCAACGTCCTCAAAATGGCCGGCGTCCCCAACGTCATCGGCTCCTCCACCAACCCCACCCCTCCCGCGCGACGCCCTCGCCGAACACTTCGGCATGATCGTCTCCGCCCACGACCTCAAAACCGACCTCCCCGGCGACGCCGCCCTCGCCCGCGACCGCATCCGCGCCGGAACCATGGCGCCGAAGACATCCTCACGACCTCGGCTTCGCATACTCCTGACGCCGGCCATGGGGCGCCGGGAAACGTCCGCTTCGCCATGGCCGGCAAAATGAAAACCGAACTCGGCCCCTCAACGGCGGATACGGCGACAACCACACCGGCGACGACAACGAAGCGTCCTGCGCTACATCGCAAACTCACCATCACCTCGCCCACGGCCTCGCCCACGAAATCGGCTCCATCGAAACCGGCAAACTCGCCGACATCGTCCTGTGGCGCCCCGACCACTTCGGGCCAAACCCCAACTCGTCCTCAAAGCAGGCTTCCCCGCCTACGGCGTCACCGGCGACCCCAACGCCTCCACCGACCGCTGCGAACCCCTATCCTCGGCCCAATTCGGCGCACACGGCCCACCCCCGCCGACATCTCCGTCGCCTTCGTCGCCCAGGCAGCCATCGACAACGGCGACCAACTCCCCAGCCGCCGCCGCGTCCCCGTCCGCAACACCCGCGGCATCGGCCCCCACAACATGATCCGCAACACCCGCACCGGACACGTCGACGTCAACACCCACACCGGACTCGTCACCTCGACGGAGAACCCCTCATCTCCCAACCCGCCGACACCGTCTCCCTCAGCCGCCTCTACTTCCTCTGACCCCCACCGCCGAACAGGAACAGCCCTTATGACGCACGATCAGACACCGGTGCAGCTCGGCTTCGCCATGCCCGCGGAATGGCAGCCGCACGACCGCACCTGGATGGCCTTCCCACGCCCAACGAGACCTTCGACGAGGGCGAGCTCCACGCCGCCCGGCTCGCCTGGGCCGCCGTCGCCAACACCATCTCCCGCTTCGAGCCGGTGACGCTGGTGGTCAACTCCGGCGAGGCCGACGACGCCAAGGGCTACCTGTCCGCCGAGGTCGAGATCGTCGAGCGTCCGCTGGACGACGCCTGGATGCGCGACATCGGCCCGACGTTCCTGACGGATGGTCAAGGCGGGCTGGCCGCAGCCGACTGGGTGTTCAACGGCTGGGGCGCGCAGGAGTGGGCCAGCTGGGAGTACGACCAGGACATCGCCGAGGAGGTCACCAACCTCGCCGGCGTGCGCCGCTTCGCCTCCCGCCTGATCAACGAGGGCGGCGGCATCCACGTCGACGGCGAGGGCACCGTGCTGCTCACCGAGACCGTGCAGCTGGGCGAGGGCCGCAACTCCGACTGGACCAAGGAGCAGGTCGAGGCCGAGATCCACGCCCCTGGGCACCACCAAGGCGATCTGGGTGCCGCGCGGCCTCACCCGCGACTACCAGCGCTTCGGCACCCGCGGCACATCGACATCGTCGCTGCCTTCCTGCGTCCCGGCGTGGTCGCCGTGCACACCCAGCCCGACCCGTCGCACCCGGACCACGAGGTCACCCGCCAGATCGCCGAGCTGCTCGCAACTCCACCGACGCCCGGGGTCGGCAGCTCGAAGTGGTCGAACTCCTGGCCCCCACCGTCCTGTTCGAGGAGGACGGCGAGCCGGTCGACTACTCGTATATCAACCACTACCTGTGCAACGGCGCGGTCGTCCTCTGCGCCTTCGACGACCCGCGCGACCAGCAGGCCGCCGCCGTCTTCGCCGAGTACTTCCCCGACCGCGAGGTGGTCCTGGTCGACGCCCGCGAGATCTTCGCCAACGGCGGCGGCATCCACTGCATCACCAGCAGCAGCCCCGCCCGTAGCTCCTGGAACCGCGGAAAAAGCCTCCGCCCTCCGATCGTGCGACTCCCCCGGACGCACCGGTCGGAGGGCGAGCAGCCGCTGCTACGCGGCAAGCACAATCCCCGGCCGCAGCCCCCACCTGCACGGCCGCCAGGTAGGCAGCAAAACGCTGCCCGTAACGGGCCCGGTCATCATCGCTCCACCGCCGACCGCTGAGACTGCGGACGAGGTCACGGATAGCAGCGTTGGCCAGCTCGGTCGGGTCGTTGGCGAGATCGCACAGCTCGGAAGATTCACGATCATTCTACCGTCTGTCAACCCCCAACTTCCCCTCTTTTTCCGCTACTCGGACAGTCAGCTCCAGGGCGCGCGAAGCATCGCCCCTCCCTGCGTCATGTCCTGGCATGGTGGGTCGCGCCAGTCGTCTCCCCCAAGAGATCCTGGTACGACACAATCAGCGTCGCCTGGTACTGCCAGCAGCCGTCGCCGGCCGAGCGGGGTCCGCGCCCAGGCCACGCTGTGGATCTCGACCCGAGGCGAGCGCTCGACAAACGCCACAACTGCCTCGAACGCCTCCAGCACCGAGCCTCCGGTACAGACGATCGTCGCCTGGAGGGCAACCGCGACGTCGTGCCCCGGCCCAGCGATCCTGGCAACGGCCCGTGACGCCTTACGCAAATCCCCGCGCACGTCCCCGAACTGCCCGGTCGCCGCTGCATCGAGCGGCACAATGGCGCTCATGCGGCGGTTCCGGAGCCGCTGCCCAGACAACGGGTGAAGTGCAGCAGCCACCGCAGATCTTCCCGGCACAGCCGAACCCCGTCCTGGACGGCAACGTCCTGGTCACTGCGGCGGCACACCTCGCAGCATCCGTCGACCCAGGGCAGGCCGTCCAGATAGCGGGTGTCACTCGGATGGTCTCTCACAGCCGAATCTCCAATCGCTGCTCACAGGTGGGCTTCCAGGGCATGGTGCTGATTGAGGGCATCGGCCAGCCACACCGCGCCGGTCAGCCGGCCAGAGCTGGGCGGCAGTGCAGCCAGCGGGAGGCGAACGGGTGATTTGCCCCGTTCGGCAGCACAAGCCAGGCGCCGGTACTGAGCAGACGGCACCCGGGCGGCCAGTCCTCGGAGCAACTTCCAGTGGGGATAAGCCAATAGGTAGCCTGCGACCGGTCGGAGACGACCACGGGCCCAAGCCGCTCCCGGGTGCCGCGATCACTCATCAGCCTCAGCCACAGCCCGACACCTACAACGCTGGGAATCCGAACGGCATCCCAAGTAATTCCAGCGGGAGTGGTTTTGAGCTCCCAGATGGTCATGTGACCTGGGCAAGTCGTAGCGGCGCGACGACACCCACCATGTCGTCCGGGGCGCTCGGATCCGGTGGAGCGGGCCAGTGAATGCGTGGTGGCCCCAGCGTTGTGCTGATGGCGCTCAGCTGGTCTCCCTGCGACGTGACACGAAAACTGTCTACGTCACAGGGTGATCGCTCTACGTCACGTCAACTCCCACAGTTGTGTGGGGTTAATCGAACGCAGGTCCCGCACTAACCGAGCCCCACCCACGACGCCAGCGACCGCAGATCGTCATCGGCCGCCCGCCGCACTGTCAACAGGTCAGCGACTGTCTGGCGCACCATCGGCGCGTACTTCCCCTGCTGCGGGCTCCCGGCGCACCAACTGCAACCGGCGCATCGCCGCGTCCGGCTTCCCGGACCACAGGAGCGCCCGCGCGACCTCCGTCCGGTAGTGCGCCTTACGGGACGCGGGCCAGTCTGCTGGGGGAGCGCCGACTCCGCGACGGCCAGCGCCTCCGCATAGCACTCTTGGTCCACCAAGGCATTCACCCGGTGCGCTGCCACATTGAACGGTCCGAACGACAACCAGTGGACCTCCACCGCTTCGCCAGTACGGGACGCGACCTCATCAGCGGCGTTCAGGAACTCCGCAGCCCGATCTCCGTCCCGCCCCCGGGCCGCCAGGATCGCCGCCCCAGATGCAATTGCCCGCGACTACATCCCGCACTCGACCTGGCTCACCCAGCGCCACCGTCTGCTGGCCGATCTCCACCAGCCTGCGACCGGTCCGGTACTCACCCGACCGCAGATAGGCCAGCGCCCTTAGGTACTGCCGAAGCCCGGCAACCACCGCATCAGAGCCGCGCTGGGCCGCCCAGTCCATCCGGTCCAGGGCGATAGCGGACAAGTCGGCATATCCCAGCTTCGTGGCCACGTCATACGCCGTTCGATACAGCGACGCCAGTTGCCCCCATGCCTGGTCGGACGGCTCAAGATGGACGGCGGTAGTGGTCTCCTGAATCAGACCGGGCAGTTCAGCAGCGACGGTCCGCAGGTCGGTCGCCCGTACCAGCACGCACATCCGGTCAGCTTCCGAGGCCAGGATTGGCAACGGGCGTGGCGCAATGTCAGGATCCGGGCCGAGGTCGTAGACATCGAGCGCCTCGCGGATCGGATGGATCAGCCCATCCAGCTGGTCAGCCTGCAGATCCCGGAGGTAAGGCTGCCCAGTCAGGTCAGCAACGGCTACGGACAGGCCCCGGGCGATGGCAGCGAGAACTCCCGAAGACGGCGAACGCTCGCCGCTCTCCAACTTCTGCATCAGACTGACGGAGAGCCCGACGCGGGAAGCGAGTCCGGCTTGGTGAAGCCGCGGAGCTTGCGGTAGTGGGCGATGCGCTCGCGGTGCTCTTGTGCTCAGTCACGGGCATACTCGACTCCGTTCTTGACCCAACACAATGAACGGTACCCGCCCGTCCAGGGCCGGTGCACGCGATCGCCCTACTCATCCGCTGGGGCGCAGGCGCGCGTAGGTGCCAGCGAGTAACGAAATCCCGTACAGGGATGCTTGAGCGCGCCTCAGTCAACGAGGCCCATGCCGTGCAGCTACTCACTCGTCATAGCGCACAGGCGTTCCCTCGCCAGACGTTGCCGTTCCGCCACGGTGCGCTCCTCCGCCCAAGTCCACACGGAGTCAGTAAGTTCAGACGGTCAGCAGCCCGACCTGAACGGCGAGATCAGCTGCTCTGCGTCGGCGCTGCGGCTGCACTGATTCGTACTCTTCCAAGATGATTCGCTTGGCGTACCCGTTCCAGCGGATCGTTTCCGGAGCAGCGGCATGGGCCTGTTCCAACGTCGCCAGCGCCACATCCGGCTGGCCGTCGAGCTGGTAGGCGCGAGCCTGTTCGATCCTGTGCCTGGCCCGACGGGGCCTTGAGGGGATCACGGTGGCGTCCGCCCGGGCTGCCTGCCGGACCGACTCACCGCCGGCGTGCAGTTCCACTGCGACTGTCACCGCGTGTGCACCCATGATGGCGCGGGAGAAGCTCGTGATGGGGTGGTAGTAGCCGTCCGGGAGCCGGGTTGACATCTGCTCCGACTGGTCCCAGTGGGCCCATGCCTCGGCAGCGCGGCCACGCCGCGCTGCCGTGTAACCGGCCTCGAAGGTCAGCGCTCCGGCGATCGCCAGCAGTGGGCCGCTGGCGTCGGGCAGCAGTGGGTCCAGGTAGGTCAGAACATCGTGAATCACGCTGTCGGCCGCGTCGTAGTGTGCGGCGCCCGAATCGCGGTGCGCCTGCGCTGCCAGCCAGGCGGCCACACCGATCGCGTGCGGATCCTCGGACTCCTGGGCCGCGACCATGCCGCGCTCGGCAACCCGCCACAGCAGGCTGCTGTCCGGCTGATACGAGACGAAGAACTGCGTGAGGAAGTACACCTGCGCGAGTACCGACTGGGCCCCGGCGCTCCGGTGCCGTGTCCGCCCGCCGGGCTGCGAGCTGGCGTCACGAATCAGGTCCGGCAGCAGCGCACCGACGACCTCACGGTGGTCCGGTGCCGAGTGGCGAGCCGCCCACGCTGCGGCCAGCCGCGCACGCAGGTGCTCCAGGGCTGGTGGGCGTTCGTCCCGGGAGAGCCCAGGCAGGGCGTTGACTGCGTCCGCCACGGCGGCGAGGCGTGGGTGGCCCGGCCCGATGAACAGACCGGTGGCCATGCGGCGCCCTCCGGTGAGTTCGGAGAGATCGCGGACACGTAGGGCTTCCGCGATGCCAAGGACCATGTCGAGCTTCGGCATCTGAATCTGACCGTTCTCCACCTGCTTGACCCAGGAAGAGGACCGCCCCAGCAAACCGCCGAGAACTTCCCGGCTCATGCCCCGCCGGGTGCGGAGTTGCATACGTTGGCCGAAGCCGATCTGTGCGGCTTGCGGCTCAGGGGTAGGATTTGATGACACGGCGGTGCCCCTTCCTGTACAGCTCGTCACTGACAGGGTATGGGCTCGCCTTTTTTCGCGCGGCGGAACGTGATCACTTCACCAGGGTGTTCACGCCTGACGCAGTGCGGTGTGGCCTGCGTAGCGGGCTGAGGTGCCCAACTCCTCTTCGATGCGGATCAGTTGGTTGTACTTCGCGGTGCGGTCGGAGCGGGAGAGGGAGCCGGTTTTGATCTGACCGCAGCCGGTTGCCACTGCCAGGTCCGCGATGGTGGTGTCCTCTGTCTCGCCGAGCGGTGCGACATGACAGCGGTCCAGCCCGCACGGTGGGCCGTGGCCACTGCGGCGAGCGCCTCGGTCAGGGTCCCGATCTGATTGACCTTGATCAGGACCGAGTTGCCGACGCCGGTGCGGATGCCCTCGCGCAACAGCGTCTCGTTGGTGCAGAACACGTCGTCGCCGGTGAGCTGGCAGCGGTCGCCGACGCGGGCGGTCAGCTCGCGCCAGCCGTCCAGGTCGTTCTCCGCCATCGGGTCCTCGATGGAGACGACCGGGTAGGCGTCGATGAGCCCGGCCAGGTAGTCGGCGTGCTCGGAGGGGGTGCGGCGCACGCCCTCGCCCGCGTAGTCGTACACCCCGTCGCGGAAGAACTCCGACGACGCCGGGTCCATGACCAGCCCGATATCGGCGCCGGGGCGGTAGCCGGTGCGCTCGATGGCGGTCGTCACGAAGTCGAGCGCCTCCTCGGCGGTACGCAGCGCGGGCGCGAAGCCGCCTTCGTCGCCGACGCCCGTGGAGTGCCCGGCGGCCAGCAGATCGCGGCGCAGGGTGTGGAAGACCTCGCTGCCCATGCGGACGGCCTCGGCGAAGGTGTCCGCGCCCACCGGCGCGATCATGAACTCCTGGAAGTCCAGTGGATTGTCGGCGTGGGCACCCCGTTGACGATGTTCATCATCGGCAGCGGCAGGAGGTGAGCGCCGGCGCCACCGAGGTAGCGGTAGAGGGGCTGGCGGTGGGCCGCCGCAGCAGCCCTGGCGACGGCGAGGGAGACGCCGAGGATCGCGTTGGCGCCGAGCCGGGACTTCGTGGCGGTGCCGTCGAGGGCGACCAGCGCGGTGTCGAGACCGGCCTGGTCCGCCGCGTCCCGGCCGCGCACGGCTGCCGCGATCTCCCCGTTGACGTGCGCTACAGCCCGGTCAACACCCTTGCCGTGCCAGCGTGATGAATCCCCGTCACGTAGTTCCACGGCCTCCCGGGCACCGGTGGAGGCACCGGAGGGGACCGCCGCGCGCCCCAGGGATCCGTCCGCCAGGACGATGTCGACCTCGACCGTGGGGTTGCCCCGGCTGTCGATGATCCGGCGGGCGGTGACGGTCTCGATGGCGGCGTCGACGGTTCCGACTGCCTGTGCAGACATGGGAGGTCCTTCCCGTTGTCGTCATGTGCCGTGGCCCCGGCTGCGACAACGCTGACGCTGAGCCCGACAGCACAAACACTACAGCAAAGCTGCTCAGTTTTGCTGTTCAGTATTGCTGTACAGCCTTGCTGCGCAGGTCAGGTGCACAGCTGTGCTGGTCAACGGGGTAAAGTGCGGTATGCCCACCTCGGAAGCCGCCGCCATCGCCGTTGAACTGCGCACCGCGATGGGCAAGCTCACCCGGCGCGTCAAGGACGAGGACCGCATCCCGCTGGGCCAGGCCGCTGTGCTGGGCGCACTCGACCGCAACGGCGCCATGACCACCAGCGACCTCGCCGCCGATCAGCGCGTACGCCCCCAGTCGATGGCCCGGGCGGTGGGGCTGCTCATGGAGCAGAACCTGATCACCCGCCGCGCGCATCCCACGGACGGCCGCAAGTCGCTGGTCGAGCTGTCGGACGCGGGCCGGATCGCGCTCGAAGCGGAGCGCGGCCGCAGGGCCGGCTGGCTCGCGCAGGCCATCGAGGCCGAACTCACGGATGAGGAACGGGCGTTGCTGGCACGGAGCGCCGTCCTGCTGGAGCGGCTCGCCACACGCTAGTGCCGTGGCAGCACCGGATCGGTCCCGGGTGAGCGCCGGCGGGCGAGGGCGAGGGCGGCCAGCGTCGTGACCGCCATCGCGGCGACGCCGACCAGCGCCGCGGTCGTGTAGGCGTCGTCGTTCGGGAAGAGGCGGCCCGTGGCGGTGCCGGAGGCCAGGACCAGACCGCCGATGGCGCTGCCCAGGGAGTACCCGACGCTGCGGACGACGTAGTTGAAGCTCATGGCGCTCGACGTCTCGCTCCTGGGGGTGACGGCCAGGATGACGCCGGGCATGGCGGCCGAGAAGCTGCCGACGCCGAAGCCCAGCACGCCCATGGCCGCGAGCAGTTCGGCCAGGTCGGACCGGGCGGTGGCGAACAGGACGAACCCGCCGCCGACGATGGCGGCGCTGCCGGCCAGGAGCAGGGGGCCGTCGATCCGTTCGCGGACCCGTGGCGTGAGCTTGCCGGCGACGAAGCCCAGCACGGAGAACGGGATGAGGACCAGCCCCGCCACGAAGGTGGTCAGCCCGAAGCCGTAGCCGGCGCTGTGCGGCGTCTGCGCGTAGCGGGTGATGAGCGTGAGCAGGAGGTACATGCCGATCCCGCCGACGAACATGGCGATGTTCGCCCCGGCGACCGCCGGGTGCCGTACCGCCCGGACGTCGATCAGGGGCGTCCTGCTTCGCAGTTCGGAAACGGTCCAGACGCAGAGCAGGAGTACGGCGGCGACGGCTAGGGCCACCGCCACGGCGAGGTGCCGGCTCCACAGGCTCCTCTCACCGGCCAGGAACAGGACCAGGAGCAGTCCACCCGCCAGGACGAGCGCACCGGCCACGTTCACGTGAGCGGAGCGCCCTTCGGGAGCTGCGGGCATGGAGCGCCACGCGGTCACGAAGGCGATGGCGGTGACGAGCAGGCCGAGGCCGTAGGCGGCCCGCAGGCCGCCGAACTCGGCGAGCAGCGCGGCCAGCGGGTAGCCGACGCCGGCTCCGATGATGGAGACCACTGAGATCAGGGCGATCGTGGCCGCGCTGCGCTCCTCGGGAAGATGGTCGCGGGCCACGCCCATCATCAGCGCCGTGAGACCGAGTCCGACGCCTTGAGCCGCTCTGCCCACGAGCAGCCAGGCGAACGGCAGCGGCAGCACGGTGAGCGCGCTGCCGACGACGACGATCGCCAGCGTGACGAGAACCGTGGCCCGCCGGTGCGGACCGGCTCCGAGCCGGCCGAGGACGGGTGTGGCGACGGCGCCGCTGAGCAGGGCGATGGTCAGCGTCCACTGCGCGCTGTCGAGGGAGACCTGGAACGTGGTCGCCACGCTGGTGATGAGCGGCGTCCCGAGGCTGGCGACCGCCGCCACGACCAGAGCGATGAACATCAGGGCGGGACCAGCAGACGGGCTTCGGGACGTATCAGGGCAGTGCTCGTGGGCTGGTCATGAGCCTGGGCCTCGGTCACCGGTCCGACTCCTCTCGGGCGTGGCCTTCGAGCTCCACCAGATGGAGCAGCGCCGGAAGGGCTGCTGCCAGGGCCTCGGCCTCGTCACCGGTGAGTTCGTCGATCAGCCGCGCGTACGCGTCGACACCCGCCTGGCGTCGCGTCCGGACGTACGACGCGCCGGCCTCGGTCAGGCATACCAGCGTGACCCGCTTGTCGGACGGATCGCCCTTCCGCTCGACCAGCCCGGATTCCTCCATCACCCGGACCAGGACGGTCATCGCGGGCTGGGTGACGCCCTCGGCCACCGCCAGATCGGTGATCCGTCGCGGGCCGGTCTTGTCCAGGGTGGCCAAGGTGGCGGCGGACGTCAGGCTCATGTCGCGGGGAAGGCGTCTCACTGCCCTGGTGGCCAGACCGTAGAGGGCTGACCCGATGGCATCGGAAGCGCCGTGCGCGGCGTCTCGGCGACTCATGCCCGAAGCATAGCGGCTTTATATTAATCCTTTATGTATCTCTCGGTCAGGGCTCGGCGATACACCTGGCTACGCTGGCTCTGGAAGGGATCTCAACGATGATCATGCTGTTGTCGGATCAGGAGATCGAGCGGCGGTTGGCGGCGCTGCCCGGTTGGGAGCGGCGGGGTGACACCATCACGCGGCTGGTGCCGGTGCGGTAATCACGCCGGAGTGGCGCTGATCGTGCATGTCGCGGACGTCTCCCGGCTCACCTCGCACCACGCGGACATCAACCTGTCGGCCGACGGGGTGCGGTTCACGGTCACGACGCACGCCGCCGGAGGCCGGCTGACGGTGGCCGACTTCGAACTCGCTCAACGGATCGACGCGATTGCCGCCGGACACGCCGCAGTCTGGGATCTCGGGCCGGGCGTCTAGCACGACCGCCACCCCCGCGAGTGGGCCTCGACTCCTCAACACCCATGGGGGGCTGGGGCGGTGGCGCGCTCCTGGGCGGGCAGCTCGGCCCCGCGCCCCCGGCACGTCGCGTCGACCGAACAGGCGAGGGCCGCCCTGCCTGGACAGGACGGCCCTCGACCGACTCGCTCCGGCGACTTCTAGGCGCTCTTCGCGCAGACCGCGACCGGCGTCACCGTGTCGGCGGAGCTTGTGTTGTTCACGGCGAGGTTCCACCGGTCCAGATTGTCGGACGGGTACGAGCTGATGACGTAGGTGGTGCTGCTGCTGGGCCCGATCAACCCGCCTCCGATGGCCTTGGTGCCCGTGGGACAGAGGACCTCGAACGTCTTCCGTCCCGTCGGAACACTGGTCGCGGTGCCCTTCACAAGCTGCGGTGCCACCACGGCGTCCTTGCCTGCGGCCCCGGCGTCGCCCTTCGGCCCTGCACCCCGGCATCCCCTTGGCACCCACCGTGCCCGGGGTACCCGCCACGCCCTGGGCGCCGGTGTCGCCCTTCGGGCCCTGGGCACCTGTCTCGCCGGTGGCACCCTGCGGCCCTGGGGACCCGCAGCTCCGGTGTCACCCTTCGGACCGGCCGGGCCGGGGTCGCCCTTCACACCCGACGCGCCCGTGTCGCCCTTCGCCCCCTGCGGACCTACCGCGCCGGGGTCACCCTTGACGCCGGCGGCACCGTTGCCGCCAGCAGGCCCGGCATCACCCTTCACACCGCCGGGCCAGCCGGACCAGTTGCGCCCTTGGCGCCCGGAGCGCCGTCCGCGCCGGTATCACCCTTCAGACCCTGCGGGCCCACCGCACCAGCGTCGCCCTTGGCACCGGCCTGACCCGCAACTCCCGTATCACCCTTCGGACCGGCCGGGCCGGGGTCACCCTTCACACCCGACGCGCCCGTGTCGCCCTTCGGTCCCTGAGCGCCCGCCGCCCAGGGTCGCCCTTCACACCCGGCACGCCATTGGCACCTGCGGGACCGGCATCACCCTTCACACCGGCCGGGCCAGCCGGGCCGGTGTCACCCTTGGCACCCGGAGCGCCATCCGCACCAGAGTCACCCTTCGGACCCTGCGGACCCACCGCACCCGGATCACCCTTCCCGCCGGCCGGGCCCGCAGCCCTGGGTCACCCTTCGCACCAGCAGGGCCGGGGTCACCCTTCACACCCGACGCGCCCGTGTCGCCCTTCGCCCCCTGCGAGCCCGCCGCACCAGGGTCGCCCTTCGCGCCCGCAGCACCATTGGCGCCAGCCGGACCCGCATCACCCCTCGGACCAACCGGGCCCGCCGGACCCGCATCACCCTTCACGCCCTGAGCGCCATCCGCACCGGAGTCACCCTTCAGGCCCTGCGGACCGACCTCGCCGGGGTCGCCCTTCGCGCCAGCCGGACCCGCCGCGCCGGGGTCTCCCTTCACGCCAGCAGGGCCTGGGCCCCTTCACTCCGGACGCACCGGTGTCGCCCTTCGGCCCCTGCACACCCGTCGCACCCGGGTCGCCCTTCACACCAGCAGCACCAGCGGGCCCGGCATCGCCCTTCGCGCCAGCCGGACCCGGGTCGCCCTTCACCCCTGCGGGCCTACCGCGCCGGGGTCACCCTTGACACCAGCCGGACCCGGGTCGCCCTTCACACCGAACGCACCGGTGTCGCCCTTCGGCCCTTGCGCACCCACCGCACCCGGGTCACCCTTCGCGCCCGCTGCACCATTGGCGCCAGCCGGACCCGCATCGCCCTTCGCACCGGCAGGGCCGGCAGGGCCGGAGTCGCCCTTCACCCCGGCCGGACCAGCAGCCCCCGGGGTCACCCTTCATGCCAGCCGGACCGGGGTCGCCCTTCACGCCGGCGCACCCGTGTCGCCCCTCGGCCCCTGCGCACCCGCCGCGCCGGGGTCGCCCTTGGCGCCCGCAGCACCATTGGCGCCAGCCGAACCAGCCTGACCCGGGTCGCCCTTCGACCCCTGCGGACCTGCCGCACCCGAATCGCCCTTCGCACCAGCTGGGCCGGGTCACCCTTCGGGCCCTGCGCACCCGGGTCGCCTTTCGCACCAGCAGCGCCGTTGGCGCCGGCAGGACCCGGCTGACCCGGATCGCCTTTCGCACCAGCCGGACCAGCAGCCCCACGTCACCCTTCGTACCAGCCGGTCCCGGGTCGCCCTGCACCCCAGTCGCGCCGGTTTCGCCCTCGGCCCCTGCGCACCCGCCGTGCCGGGGTCGCCCTTGGCACCGGCAACACCGGCGGTCCCGGGTCGCCCTTCACGCCAGGCGCACCCGCCTCGCCCTTCGACCCCTGCGCACCCGTCGCGCCCGGATCGCCCTTCACGCCAGCTGGGCCGGCAGGTCCGGAGTCACCCTTCGGGCCGGCTTCTCCCGGTGTTCCGGCCGACCCCGGGCACCTGGCTCCCCCTGTGGCCCCCGGGAGCCGGGGTCGCCCTTCGGGCCCGGTCGCCTTTCGGGCCTCGGGGGCCGACGGTGGCGCCGCCGTTGGTACAGAAGCCCACGGGGCCGGAGCTGGTGACATACCGTGCGCTCATCCAACCACTGCGGTTGGCTAGCCGGTACCACAGGTCGTTGCCGTTGACGTTCTGACCGTGGACCTGGCAGGCGAGGAGCACCTGCGCGCCTCTGGCGTACTTGCCGATGGCCTCGGACTTCGCCGTCGGCTGCGCTCGTACAAACTGTTCGACGGGAGGGAGCACCTTGCCGCCGACCGGGCCCGCCGCCTGAGCGATCGAGGGGACGCACAACGACACGGTCACCCCTATAGCGACGGTGCCCAACACCACACGCTTCCCGGCAAAGACAGCTCTAAAATCATTCATATGACGATATAGATCGGCGGAAATCAGACCCCGGCTCACGCCTCCGGCGCGGCGTCTGGAGTTCACCCGAACGGCGCCGGTCCGGGCCGGGAGGCAGCTGTCCGGGTTCCGCAGCTCAGGCCGGCGCGAGTCGTCAGGGCGGGCAGCGCGGTGAGCTCCGCCAGTGCCTCCGGCGGGCCGCAGAGGCCATCGCCGCTGGGGACGAACCCCAGGGCGGCGGCGACCGGCACCTCTGGCCGGGCACTGCGGCCGACGGCATCCGGATGCTGGACGACGAGTGGCTGCGGTTCCGGACCCGCGTCGAATCCCTCGGCGACGAGCGCCTCCTCCAGCCCATGGGCCCCCGCGCCGGCGCCTACAGCCAGGAGAGCCACCTGCTCCTCGCTCTCCATGCCCTGGACGAAACAGCCCACCAAGGTGCCGGGTTGGGTCTCCTTCGCGACCTCTTCCGGCATGGTTCCGTCGCGGGGCCGACGGCGACGGTCCGCTGACGGTCAGCGGCCGGCCAGGACGGGGCAGCCGCTTGCCGGGGTGGGCCTGCCTTGCCGGGGTGGGCCTGCCTTGCCCGGTGGGTCAGTTGCGCTCGCAGTCCGTGCCGCTGTAGCAGGGCGCGTAGTAGGTGTCAGTGGGAGCGGGCTGCGGAGTTGTGTCCCCGTAGTGGTGCTGAGCCGAAAGTCCCATCACCCCGACCACGACCGCGACGAGCAACTGAATGCAGGCGGTCCACGGTGCGCGTAGCAGCGCGGCCGGCAGAGCGATCGCGAGCGCGGCGATCGCGATGCCGATCTCCCATCCGGCGAAGACAAGTTGGGAGTGGTCGAATTCAGCGGTGGTGACCGGGACGAGGGTGAAGCCGGCGAGGATGCCACGAAGCATCCAGACGGCGACCTCCACGAACAGGAGGCTCAGCGCGAAGCCGACGTCACCAGCCCGAGGCGGTCTCGGCGGCAGCAGCCGACGGCGGCGTACCGGAACTGCGATGTCCGGAGGGGCTGAACTCATCCGGCCAGTCTCGCCGTTGGGGCGCGGCCGTCCTGAGTACGGATACTCAGACGCCAGGAGCCTGGACCTGGGGCCGGTTCGGCACCGGCGGGGCGCAATTCGGTGGCTTCGGTTCATCGGCGCTGGTTGGATGACCGACGTGACTGAGGTTGTTGAACTGCTGTGCAGGCTGGAGCACTACTACGACGCGGTACCCCGCTCGGCGGCCCGGGTCGAGGAGTACGGGCCGCTGACCCTGTTCGTCCGGGAGGGAACGGCTTCCCCTTCTACGCGCGGCCGTCCGTGGGGTGGTCCGGGACGGTGAGCGCCACCGAGGTGGCGGGGTGCTCGCCCGGCAGCGGGAGCTCGGGGTCGCCGAGAGCTTCGAGTGGGTCGCCGAGAGCACCCCGGGTCTGCGGACCGCCGTCGAGCGGGCGGGCCTGGTGGTGCACGAGCACCCCCTGCTGGTACTCGAACCCCAGGTGCCGCTCCCGGAACTGCCGGAACGGTCCGACGGCGTCGTCCCACGCGTCCTGGGCGCGGACGATCCGGCGCTGCCGAGCGCGCTGGCCCTGCTCCACCTGGCCTTCGGCGAGCCGGGCACCCAAGTGGGCACGGCCGGTGCGGCCGAGCTGGACGAGGCCGTCGCCGGGCGGGCCGCCGACGGGTCGGTGGAGCGCGTCGCATCGCGGATCCGGGCCGGGCTGACCCGTGTCGCCGGAGCGGTCCAGGACGGACGGGCCCTGTCTGCCGGGCAGCACCAACCCGTGGGCGCCGTGAGCGAGATCGTCGGGATGGGGACGCTGCCGGCCGCCCGCCGACGCGGCCTCGCACTCGCGGTCACGGCCGCCCTGGTCCGCGACGCGCGCTCGCGCGGGGTCGGGACCGTGTTCCTGTCCGCGAGCGACGACGATGTCGCCCGGATCTACAGCCGGCTCGGCTTCCGCCGGGTGGGCACCGCCCTGATCGCAGAACCGACCGAACCGGCGGAACCGACCGAGCCGGCCTGACCGGCCTGACCGAACGAACCGACCGAGCCGCCGGAACCGACCGATCAGCTGTGACGCGAAGGCATGCCTGCCCTGTGCACGGCTACAGGTGCCGCATCCACAGGTTGGTTTCGGCGTAGAGCCCGTGGTCCCGCTCGCAGTCGATCGTGACCAGGTCGAGGGCGCCCGGGACGACGTACTGTCCGGACTGGGGAAAGGCCATTCCTGTCCACTTCTCCCAGTTCGCAACGGTTCCGGGGACGACCATGGAGCGCGGAGCCGGGGCCAGGACGGTTGCCCCGAGCCGCTCGTGGGTGCGGATCCAGTGGTCCAGGTGCAGGCCGTCGGCGCGCTTCCAGCGGGCGAAATCCGCCATCGGCATCAGCGGGTACTGCGCCTTCAGCGGCGGTCGCACCGGGACGATCACCCGGTGCAGCCCGGCCGCGACGGCCCGCTCCCGCAGTGCGGTGATCACCTTTCCCGCCAGTCCACCGCCGGTGCGGTCGGACCGAACGGTGACGGCCATGATGCACAGGGTGTCGGGCCGGACGGAATTCTCGTGCTCGGTCACCGCGTCGACCAGGGCGCCGTCGTAGCCCTCGGGGAGCGTGGCGGTCCCGCCGTCCCAGCGCAGCGCCACCGCCCGCCCGTCGGCCATGACTTCGCCGTCCTCCACCAACGTGACGTCGTACTCCGGGAAGTAGGCCGTGACCCGGTCGCGGTGGCTGTTCGAGAGCGGGTCGCGCAGGACGAACGCCGGCCAGCCGTCCCGGAGCACGGCTCTGGCCTGCTGCTGGAGTTCGGGCTGCTCGCTGCTGGTGACAGTCTTCATCCTGGACACCCGCTGATCATAGAGATCCCCGCAGCTCCGCCCGCGTCGACCGGCGTCCTCAACCAGCGCTCCTGGAAGAGCAGTTCAGCCAAGGCAGAGGTGGTGCAGCAACAGCAGCGCGGAGGCCGAGTTGGCGGCTCGCAGCTCACCCTTGACCACCAGCTCGGGTATCCGTTCCAGCGGGACCCACTCGCGGCGCTGCGACTCGGCGTCGTCCTCGGGCGGGCCGAGGTATTCGGCGCTGCGGGACCAGTAGACGTGGTGCAGGGAGTCGGTGATCCCGTTCGCGGGCTCCACGGTGAGCAGGTGCTCCAGCGGTCCGGGCCGCCAGCCGGTCTCCTCCAGCATCTCCCGGGCGGCGGCCGCCTCCGGCAACTCGCCCGGTTCGACCCCCCCCGGGCAGTTCCCAGCCCCAGCTGTCGGTGATGAAGCGGTGCCGCCACAGCAGCAGCACCTCGTCCCGCTCGTTGACGGCGGCGGCCAGCGCCGCCGGGCGCAGCCGCAGCACATAGTGGTCGAGGTGGCGGCCGTCGGGCAGTTCGACGTCGGCGAGGTCGACCCGCAGCCACGGATTGCCGTAGACCTCCCGCTGCCCCAGGTTCTTCCACACCGACACGCTGTTCCCCTGCCTCGTCGTCCTGCTCCTGCACACAGGCTCCTGTGCACAGCTCCTGCGTGCGACGCTACCCAGCCGCGCGCGCCGCCTGCGGCGGATTCACGCGGCCGGCTGCACCGGGCGGATGCGCCCTTTCCGCACGGCGACCGCTGGGAGGCCGTGGGCGCCATGCGGTTCCGGATGAGCGTGACCGGCACCCGGGGGCGCCGACCGGACCGATTCCGTAACTGTCAGTAGCCGTTCGAGATGCGAGCGTGAACCATGCCTGCAAGTGTGGTGCGAGCGCCGGTCATACCGATTCAGGTGTGCGGCGCCGACACCCTCATGAACCCGCAGGAGGCACGACCATGTCGAAGGCCAAGAACCGCGACCGCGCCAAGCCGAAGAGCGCCCTCAACCTCGCCGAGCACCGCGCCGGGGTCGCCCCCGGCAACACGATGACGGCACCCGGCGAGCACGGGCGAGTCGAGATGCAGACCGAGCCGTCGCACATGACGGACCGGCCGGTGGCGCGCAAGAAGGAGAAGCGGCTCGGCCACAACTGATCGGCGGACGCGGGCTGTCAGCAGCATCGCGTCCCCGACGCAGTGAAGCCTCGGCGAGGCAGCGCACCGGCTCCGGTGCGCTGCCTCGCCGCGTGTGCTCCCGGCCGCCGCCCGCCCGCGCCGGGCATGGCGCATCGCCGTCCCCGAGGGAAAAGACGGACGACATTCCGTCATCCCCGGCGCTTCGGGATGCGACGGATCGTCCGTGTCCGAGTGCGATGGTTCGGGTGCATGCTGGAGGTGCGGCGGAACCGTACCCGCCCAGTTGTCGGCCCGGCTGGAACCCCCGTCAGCTGGGCCGGCACGGCTCAGACGCCCACCCCCGGACCCGACGCCGAGGCCCTCCCCGCCACGGCGTCGTCAGCGAGGTCCCCGAGGTGGAGCAGCCCGCCGAACCGGCGGGCGGATGGTGATGGCGCGGTAGCCGACGCCCCAGCCGAAGCGGTCGTCGGCCACCGCGCCGGAGCGGCCGGGATGTACAGGCCCTCGGCGTACTCACCTCCGTGCGGTCGCCTCTGTCCAGGCGCCTCTGTCCAGGCGCCTCTGTCCAGGCGCCTCCCTGCGATGTCCCCCGGTGTCCCCGCGTCCCGCCACCTGGGACAGCCCGCGCCGACTGCCCCGGTCTGCTGCTTAACTGGCCTTGAACGGCATTCCATCGACAAGGGACACCATGAGCGAACAGCCCGGCCGGCGCCCGGCGCGGCCCCGGGAGGAGGTGTTCGCGACGGCCATGGCGGCCATCGCCGAGCACGGCCTCGCCGCGCTGACCATGGCCGGGCTCGGCCGCCAGGTCGGGATGAGCGCCGGGCACCTGCTCTACTACTTCGGCAGCAAGGACCAGTTGCTGCTGGAGACGCTGCGCTGGAGCGAGGCGCAGTTGGGCGAGCGCCGCCGCGCCGCGCTGGACGCCCCGGCCCCGGCGCACCGGCGGCTGGCCGACTATGTCGACCTCTATCTGCCCACCGGGGCGGGCGATCCGCGCTGGACCCTGTGGATCGAGGTGTGGGGGCGCTCCCTGGCCGACGAGCGGATGCGGGTCGGCCAGGCCGAGATCGAGGCCCTGTGGCGGGCCGACCTGGTGGCCCTGCTGGAGCAGGGCATCGCCCGCGGGGAGTTCCGCGCGGTGCCGCCGGGGCGCTTCGCGGTGCGGCTGAGCGCGCTGCTGGACGGCTTCGGCACTCCGATCGTGGTGGGGCTCCCCGGAACCGACCGCAGGTTCGCTCTCGATCACATCCGGGAGTTCCTGGACGAGTCCCTGCACCAGCACTGACGTCGGTTTCCGGCGGCCTTCTATCCGCGTGGACGGATGTCGGAGCGGTCGCATAGCATCAGCCGCCTCCCGCCGCAAAAGTGCGGGCGATCCGCTGGAGCCCCGGTGCTGTGTCCGTCCTGCTCGACCACGTATCTCGATCCCTATGGACGCTGCCCGGCCTGCGGTTTCGTGGGGTCCCGCCGACAGCGGCCGGACCGATGCTGATGGGACGGCCGCCGAAGGCCCCGACCGGCCTGTCCATCGCGGTACAGATCCTGTTCGGGGTGCACGTGCTGGCTGCGGTGGGCACACTGGTCGGGCACATCCTGCAGATCCAGTCCCTGGACGCGAACGGGGTCACCAGCACTTCGGCGAGCTTCCTGCTCGCATTCTCGGGTCTGATCTTCTACCCGGCTTTCCTGGCACTGACGGTCGTCTTCATCATCTGGACCTACAAGGTCCGCTTCAACGCCGAGCTGATAGCCCCGCAACTGCACCGGAGCTACTCGCGTGGCTGGGCGGTCGGCAGCTGGTTCATACCGATCGCCTGGTTCTGGATCCCCCGTCGCGTGCTGGGTGACGTCTGGACGGCCAGCCAGCCCCTCGGCACAGAGCCGCGCCCGAGCTCGCGCTCGGCGCTGCTCAACTGGTGGTGGGTCTGCTGGTGCGGCATGTGGATCCCGGTCATCGTTAGCGCTGTCATCACCGGCATCGCGTACGACCAGTCGGACGGGACCGGCACCCAGTCGGTGTCCGCCCTCAGGGCCGCCGCGATCGTCGCAGCCGTGGGGATGGTGCTGCGGGCCACGGCGGCGGTGCTCGGCATCCTCGTCGCGCGGAAGATCACCACGTTCCAGCAGGTGCGGATCCTCCAGGGCCCGGGCGAGGGGCACCCCTACGCCGCGTCTGCCCAGCCGTACCCGGCGATGCCGCCGTTCTACCAGCCGTACGCCCCGGCCCCGGTCGGCTACGCGCCGTACCCGCAGCCGTACCCGCAGCCGATGGCCGCGCCGCAACCGACCATGCCCCGACCCCGGCCGCGCAGCCCCAGCCCCAGCCCCAGCCCCAGCCCCAGCCCCAGCCTGCGGACGCGCCGGTACCGGCACAGGGGAACGCGCCGGCAGTGGAGTTGACCAAGTCCGCGACGGAGGCACCGCCCACGGAGGCCCTCGCCGCACCTGAGCTCCCGCCCCGCCCAGCATCTGACGGTGCGTCAATCCTCCCAGAGCGCCACCGCCGTCCGGTCCGCCGCATAACCCTTGGCGCGGACCTGGACCTGACGGAGGTAGTCGACCATGCCCGGAGGATGCGGGTGCGCCCAGTGGTCGGCGAGGAAGTCGGACACCGCCGCTTCCTCGCGCAGCGGTTGGGCCAGCCCGTCACTGCACAGCAGCAGCACATCCCCGGCTCCGGCACGACCACCCGGAACCGGAACCGACCGTCGTCCGACTGCCGCCCCGCACCCGGCGGTTGCGGCTGCGGTTGCTGCGACTGGACCAGTCGGCGTCCGGCATAGGCGTCGTACCAGGCGTCGTCGCCAAGCAGCAGCAGCGCGCCGGGGCCGACGCCGAAGCCGGCCCGCAGCCTGCTGGTCGGATCGAGCGGGGCGATCAGCGCGTGCAGCGCCCCGGTGCTCTCCTGCCCCGCACCCACGGCGCGCAGCCGTACGGTGGCGCGGGCCGTCAGCCGTTGCAGTCCGTAGCGGAGGTTGTCCTGAGCCCCGGTCCGCAGATCGCCCAGGAGTTCGGCCCGGCTGCGGCCCACGGCGGCCGCCAACTGGCGGCAGGCGTCCTCCGCGACTGACGGATCGTCAACAGCCGATGGCGTGGCGACCACGGCGACCAGCAGCGCATCCGCACCTTCCCCGAAGCGTGCGGTGAGCAGCCGGTCGGCGCGGTTGTCACCCGGTAGCGCGCGGAGTCCCCGCGCACCGAGACCGCGCGCAGCGTCATGGTGCCGTAGCGCGCCCCGTCCAGCACGGTGTCCGGGACCAGCGCGCCGAGCAGGTCGGGATCGGCGGCGGGCAGCGCGGTCGGCTCGGGTCGTAGGTCGGCGGACGCTCGCCGACATGCGGCAGCGGGACAGTGGCGGCGGCCTCCGCCTCGTCCTCTCCCGCCGTCACGGGCTCGGACACAAACACGGGCTCGGACACGCGCTCGGACACGCGCTCGGCCACGCGCTCGGAGACAGACGCGGGCACCGGCGGGGCCACCGGCGGCTCCGGCGCCACAGGGGCGGGCGCGGCAGCGGGTGGCGCAACGGCGGGCGGCGGAGGTGCCTGTTCGGGCACAGCCGGGGCGGCTTTCCGTCCGCTCCGGCTGCTCCGCCCGCTCGGAACGTACCGACCGCTCCGTACGCGCCTCCGGTTCCGGCAGCTCGGCGCGATCGGGGCGGTCGGGGCGGTCGGGGCGGTCGAACAGTGGGCCGATCCTGGGGTCGGGCCGCAGGGACGGAATCCGGGCGGGCGTACCGGCAGCCGTGGCAGGGTGAGCCGCGCCGTGGGCACGTCAGCGACCTCGTCCGCACCGTCGAGGAGCTCGTCCAGCGCGTCGCGGCCGCTCCACCCGGCACGCTCCGGCTCGGCGGACGCGTCGGCTGTGTCAGCTGCCTCGGACGCCCCGACCGGTGACGTCGGCGCCGGCGCCCAGGGGGCCTGCCTGGGCAGGGGCGGGACAGCGTCCTGCCCAGCGTCGGCGACCGCCGTCCTCTCCAGCTCGGGAACCGGCTCGGGACCGGTCCCGCCGACGATCCTATCACCGCGTCGAACCAGTCGTCGACCGTCCCCTGCCGGGAGTCCGCACGCGGCGCGTCCGGGACGTCGTCCCTGGGACCCGTAGACCTGCTCCCACCACGAGTCGCCCGCACCACCCTGGCTGCCCATCGTTCTTCCCCTCAGTGCCTCGGACTGCCCCGTCACTCGGACTGCCGCTGCGGACCTTGAACGGCTCATTCTCCATCGCCCCCGCCCGCTGCCCGGGGTGAACCGGGGAATCGGGGCGGACGCACGGGCCCGCCGCGCCGCCACCACCTGGTGATGACTACCCCTTGACCATCCGACCAGGCATGATGGCCTGCGACGCTTTCGCGCCATGGCAGGATTCGACCGTTCCCCGGGGACGGCCGTGGAGACGTCCCAGCAAGGAGATCAGGTGCTCGACTTCTTCGGTTTGGACGACGAGGTCGGGTCGGTCTACCGGATCCTGGTCGGCCATGGCGCGGTTTCGGTGGCCCAGATCAGCGAGCGCCTGGGCCTGCCCCCGGGGCGCGCCACCTCGATCGTGGCCGAGCTGGAGCGGCTGGGGCTGGCCGCGCCCTCGTCCGAGCTGCCGGGCCGCTTCCGGGCCGCGCCGCCCGCGCTGGCCCTGGGCGCGATCCTGTCCGAGCGGCGGCATGCGCTGAAGCAGGCCGAGCTGGCGGTGGAGGCGCTCACCCAGGACTACCGCCGCAACGCGACCGGGGCGGCGCTGAACGACCTGGTGGAGGTGGTGACCGGGGTCGAGGCGGTCCGGCACCGGTTCGACCAGCTCCAGCTCGGCGCCGAGCAGGAGATGCTGGCGCTGGTCACCGACGTCCCGGTGGCCGTCCACGGCCTGGACAACGACGCCGAACCGGTGGCGGTGGCCCGTGGGGTGGTCTACCGGGTGGTGCTGGAACGCTCGGTGCTGGAGTCCCCGGGCGGGAACATGATGCTGGCCTCGGCCCTGGCCAGGAGCGAGCAGGTGCGGATCGTGGACCGGGTGCCCACCAAGCTGATGATGGCCGACCGCTCGGTGGCCATGCTCCCGCTCGCGCCGCTGGGCGCACCCGGGGAGCCGTCGGTGATGGTGATCCGGGCCGGCGGCGTACTCGAGGCGATGGCCGGCCTGTTCGAATCGGTCTGGCGGCAGGGGCTGCCGATAAGGATGACCGACTCGGGCGGGGTGCGGATCGCTTCCGGACAGCAGCCGGACGCCGTCGACCTGCAGATTCTGTCGCTGCTGCTGGTCGGCATGACCGATGTGAGCGTGGCCAAGCAGCTCGACCTCGGCCTGCGCACGGTCCAGCGCCGGGTCAAGCGGCTGATGGACATCGCCGGGCTGACGACCCGGATGCAGTTGGGCTGGCATGCCTATGAGCGCGGCTGGGTCAGGAGCTGAGCGTCGGCCCAGGTCAGCCTCTCCGGACCGGAGCCGGTTGACCGTTGCAGCATCTAAGCTGTGGCGCATGCCTGAGTCAGCCACCGCCCCCCGCGAGCCCGAGACCGGGGCCGCCGCCGTCCCCGCCATCGACCCCGTCCAGGTGCAGCGTCTCACCGACGTGGTGACCCGCCTGCGCCGCGCGCTGCGCAGCAGCATCCGCACCGAATACCCGTGGGAGTCGCTGCCCATGGCCCAGGTGGAGCTGTTGCAGACGCTCGCCGTCGAGCCGCTGCGGGTGGGCGAGCTGGCAGCCCGCCAGCGGCTGGCTCCCAACACCGTGAGCGGGCTGATCGGCAAGCTGCTCGATGCCGGCTTCGTGGACCGGCAGGCCGACCCAGGCGACCGGCGTACCGCCCGGATCGCCCTGACCGAGGCCGGCTACCGGCAGCTCGCGGACTGGCAGCGGGCGCACGAGCGGCGGATGGCCACCGCGCTGGCGGCGATAACGCCGCAGGACAGCGCGGCAATCATCAACGCCCTGGGCGGGCTTGAGCAGTTGGCCTCGGCCCTGGCCACCGAGGCCAGCAGCGACTGAAGCAGCGGCGCCCGGCGCAGCAGGCCCCGGCGCACCCGCCGGAGCAGCGGCGCCCGGCGCGGGCGGCTGGCGCGGCCGGACTCAGCCGAAGAGGTCCGGTCCGCCGCTTCGAGCCGCAGCAGCAGCCGCTTGGCGTCGAGCCCGGCCGCGAAGCCGGTGAGCGAGCCGTTGGCGCCGATCACCCGGTGGCAGGGCCGGATGATCAGCAGCGGGTTGGCGCCGATCGCCCCGGCCACGGCACGCACCGAGGCCGGCGGCTGCCCGGCCTCCGCCGCCAGTTCGCCGTAGGTGACGGTCTCGCCGTAGGGGATGCTGTCGAGAGCGGTCCAGACCCGGCGGCGGAACTCGCTGCCGCGCGGCGCCAACGGCAGGTCGAACGCGGTGAGCTCGCCGTCGAAGTAGGCGGCCAGCTGTTCCGTGGCGGCGGCGAACGGCGCCGGGTCGTGCTCCCACTCGGGGCGGGCGCACCGATCTGGCCCTTGGTGTCCGGGGCGATCAGCGCGGCGAGCGCGCCCTCCTCGTCGGCGACCAGCAGCAACGGGCCGATCGGGGAGTCCACGGTGGTGTGCCGCATGGCCCCGTCGATGAGTTGAGTCTTCATCAGTTGTCCTTGGCAATAGCAGTTTTGACGTTGCCGCCGGCCGCCGGAGCGGCGCCCAGGGCGGCCCAGAGATGGTGCACAGCGTAGGAGCGCCAGGGGCGCCAGCGGTCGGGATCGAGGTCGGCGGCGCCTGCGCGGCGCGCAGTCCGTCGCGCACCCCGATATCGCTCGGCAGGTAGGCGTCGGGGTCGCTGAGGGCGCGCATCCGGACATAGGAGACGGTCCAGGGGCCGATGCCGGGCAGCGCCAGCAGTGCGGCGGCGGCCTGCTCGCGGTCCACACCGGGACTGAGGTCGACGGTGCCCTCGGCCAGTGCCGCGCACAGTCCGCGCAGCGCCCGCTGCCGGGCCCGGGGCATGGCCAGATCCGCGTCGGCAGCCTCGGCCAGGGCCGCACTGCTGGGGAACAGCCTGGTCAGGCCGCCGCTGGGAATGGGCAGCGGCTCGCCGTAGCGCTCCGCGAGCCGCCCGGCGAGGGTGCGCGCGGCGGCGACGGTGATCTGCTGGCCGAGCACGGCGCGGACCGCCAGTTCCTGCGGGTCCACATGCCCGGGCGAGCGCAGCCCGGGCCGGGCCGCGACCAGCGGCGCCAGGCAGGGGTCGGCGCCGAGCGCGCCGTCCACCGCGTCCGGGTCGGCGTCCAGGTCGAACAGCGCGCGCAGTCGCTGGACGGCGGTGGTCAGGTCGCGCAGCGAGGTGAGCCACAGCCGGCAGTCCAGCCAGCCCTGCCGCCGACGCGGCTGGTCGACCTCGGCGATGCCGGGGCCGCCGGGCAGGGCCAGCGTGCGCCGGTAGGTGCGGATCCCACCCGGCCCGGTGACCAGTTCCTCGACTCCGGGCACCGCACGCAGCGCCAGGAAGTCGAACAGGCGCCCGGAGTCCAGCGGCTCGCGGTGGGCGAGCCGCAGCGGGACCGCGCCTGCCGCCGCCGTCGGCCGGGCTTGTGCCGCAGCTCGGTCGGGGTCAGCCCGTAGACCGCCCGGATGGTCTCGTTGAACTGCCGGACGCTGGCGAATCCGGCGGCGAAGGCGGTGTCGGTGGCGCTCAGTTCGGTGGTCTGGAGCAGCAGCCGGGCGGTGTGGGCGCGCTGCGACCGGGCCAGGGCCTGCGGCCCCGCGCCGAGCTCGGCGACCAGCTCGCGGGTGAGATGCCGCTCGCTGTAGCCGAGCCGGGCCGCGAGGCCGACGACGCCCTCGCGGTCGACCACGCCGTCCCCGATCATGCGCATGGCCCGCCCGACCAGGTCGGCCCGCACGTTCCAGTCCGGCGAGCCGGGCACGGCGTCCGGGCGGCAGCGCCGGCAGGCCCGGTATCCGGCGCCCTGGGCGGCCGCGGCGGTCCGGTAGAAGTGCACGTTCTGGCGCTTGGGGGTGGTCGCCGGGCAGCTGGGACGGCAGTAGATGCCGGTGGTGCGGACAGCCGTGAAGAACACGCCGTCGAAGCGCGCATCGCGGCTGCTCACTGCTCGGTAGCTGGTGTCCTCGTCTATCACGTCATCCAGTGTGCGGCATTTCGGAGGCCGGGGACTGGCGGGGATCGGACACGGCGGTCGGCGCTGGTCGGACCACCGCGCGCTTGGCAGGATCTTGACGGCCCTCGGCATCCATGCCACTCGCACGACCGGAACCACTACCCGATGATCGTCTCATTCGACCAGCATTCGACCAGCTCACAGCGCCGGGGACGGCGCACGACCGGGAGGTTCCCGTGCCCGACACCGCCAGCACCACCGCCATCGCGACCACAGCCACCGGCGCCGTCGGCAGCGCCGTTCTCGGCACTCCCGCTGCCGGCCCGGCCGAGGCGGCCGCGCACTTCGGCGCCCGGCTGGCCCTTCGAAACCGACGTCACCGACGTGCACACCGACCTGGAGGCGGGAGCCCCCGGGCTGGTCGTGGTGGTGATGTCCCGCAACGACGCCTCCTGGGCGCAGGGGCGCATTCCGCGCGCACTGCACCTGCCGACCGCGCGCATCGCCGAACTCGCGCCGTCCCTGATCGACCGCTCCCTGACCGTGGTCACCTACTGCTGGGGCCCCGGCTGCAACGGCGCCACCCGTGCCGCGCTCGCCTTCGCGCGCCTCGGCTACCAGGTCAAGGAGATGCTCGGCGGCTTCGAGTACTGGGTGCGCGAGGGCTTCACCTACGCCACCGACGCGGGCGTCGAGCAGCGCCCGCTGGACGACCTCACCGCACCCCGCTCCGGCATCTCCTGCGACTGCTGAGCACGCGAACGCCGAGCACCCGCCCGCTGCTGAGCACCCGACCGCTGCGCCCGGGGCCGCTGAGCACGCGACCGCCGGGCAGCCGGGCCCGCGCCCGCCCGGCGCCACCTCCCCTGCCGCTACTGGAAGTTCACGGCGACGCTGGTGAAGCCGAGCGAGTCCAGCAGACTGGTCAGCATCGACCGGGTGTTCACCTCGGCGCGCTGGGTCAGGCCGCTGGAGCCGGCCGCCGACTGGATCCGCTGCGAGGCCAGCACCGCGAGCTTCTGCTGGTCGCCCGGATTACCGGAGAAGAAGTCGCCGATACGGTTGAACAGCCCCCGGTTCTGCGCGAACACATAGGACTGCGACGGGTTCAGCGCGGCCTGGCCGAGCTGGGCGGCCGGCAGCACCAGGGTTGCCGAGCGGCGGTCCGCCGAGACCGTCACCTTGGCCCGGCCCAGGTCGACGAACGACTGCACGGTGCCGCCCGCGACATACAGCGTGTCGCTGCCCAGCAGCGCCGAGGGCAGATAGGCGGCCTCCTGCTTGAGGTCCACCACGATCTGGAAGTTGCCGGTGGCGGCGTCGTAGTCGCTCATGTTCTCGATCGACTGGAGCACCGCCGGCTGGCTGCGCACCACGGTGCTGGTGGCGAAGGGGTCGGGCAGGCCCGGCAGCCAGTCGAACTTCACCGCGGCCAGGAACAGCCCGGCGATCACCGCGAGCGTGACCGGGAGGGCCACGTACCAGGGCACCCGTCGCGGGGCACGCACATACACCGGCTCCCCGGGGTTCGGTGGACTGCTCGGATCCACTGCCGCCGCTGCGTGTGGATCTCATCAGGGTTCCTCCCTCGCCGTCGGCGATCCGTCGGAGAAGCCCCTACCCCCGCGTTCGGGGCCCACCCCGGCAATCCGGCTGCGGGCCCCTAACAATGACGGTTGATCAGTAGTCCGAGCCGGCCTGCGGTCCGTACCGGCCCCGCTCCGAGCGGCTCCTGGCCCGGGCCCTGGAGCGGGAGTGCCGCAGCTGCTCGGCCCGCTGCCGGGCGTCGGTACGTGCGGCGATCCAGGCGTCCTCGCGCACCAGTTGGCGATAGCTGTCCATTCGACGCTCCGTCAGCAGGCCTTCGTCAAGCGCCTGTTGGACCGCGCATCCGGGCTCACCGGTGTGCCGGCAGTCGCTGAAGCGGCACTGGGCGGCGAGTTCCCGGATCTCCGCGAAGACCTGCCGTACCCCTCGCCGGAGTCGTACATGCCCACCCGCGCAGGCCCGGGTGTCGATCAGCACACCGCCGCCGGGGAGCGGCAGCAGCTCCCGGGTGGTGCTGGTGTGCCTGCCCTTGCCGTCGGAGCGGGTCTGCTGGACCAGTCTCAGATCGGCTTCGGCCAGAGCGTTGGCCAGCGTGGACTTGCCCGCGCCGGAGCGGCCGATCAGGGCGCTGCTGCCGGGGAAGGCCCCGGAGCTCGTCCATGCCGAGCCCGGTCTCGGCGCTGACCACCAGCACGTCGACCCCCGGCGCGATCCGCCGGACATCGCCGCGCAGGTACTCGGCATCAGTGACCATGTCCGCCTTGGTCAGCACGATCACCGGACGCATCGCGTCCGCACCGGCCGCATCGCCCCGCGCGCCGCGCGGGGCGCCGCCGGAACCGGCCATCGCCAGCGCGAGGAGCCGCTCCAGCTGCCCGAGGTCGGGCTCGGCGGCGAGCGAGACGCAGATGACGATGTGTTCGACATTGGAGGCCAGCACCTGCGCCTCGGAGCGCTTGGAGGACGTCGACCGGATGATCGCGGTGCGCCGCGGCAGGATCGTCCGCACCAGCGGACGCTCCCCGTCGGGCTCGATGGCGACCCAGTCGCCGGTGCAGACGACCCGCATGGGATCGCGCGGAGTCACCAGCGCGGTGTCCGCCCGGACGGTGCCTGCCGGGGTGACCGCGTCGCACAGGCCGCGGTCCACCCGGGTGACCCGGCCGGGCCGCAGGCCCAGCTCGGCGTACTCGGCGAACCCGGCCGCCCAGCCGTCGTCCCAGCCGTAACGGGCCAGCGGGTGCGGGGCAGGAGAACCGGGGAAAGCAGGAGGAACCGGAAAAGCGGAAGAAACGGTGGACAAGAGGAAACCCTTCAAAGGGCGGCCCCGGCGGCGCGCGGTGCGCGCGGGTGATGCGCGCGGGTGATGCGGGTGAGCTCAGCCGAGGGCCATGGAGGTGGGAAACAGCAGCTGCTGATCACGGGCGATGCCCGTGCCATGGAGTGCGGTCACATCGCTCACCTCCCACTTCCTGAAGAAGTTCCCGCCCGCAAGGGGCCCGGCCACGGTCCGGCGCCGGACGGCAGCCGAGGGGCGGCCTGCCGGACCGCGGCAACCATAGGCCGCGCCGACACCCCGCCACCACCAATTTTCCGACCGCCCACGACCGCCCACGACCGCACGTCACCGCCAGGCCGGCCGGGAGCACACAGCTGAAGCCCCCGCCGCCGCCCGGCTACTCCCCGCGCCGGTCCCGGCGTCCGCGCCGGGCGCGCTTGCGCTGCTCCTCCTGCTCCTGGCTCTCCTCCGGCGGCGGGTACGGCCGTCGCCGGCGCACCCCGCCGTCGGCCTGGATCCGGCGGCGGAACTCGCTCGGCGGCAGGAAGTCCGCCCAGCGCTCCGGGTACTCGGCCGGGGCCTCGCCCTCGGCCTCCTCCCCCGTCGGCGGCGGGTTGGCGGCCCGGTTGCGCACCGCGCTGCGCCGCGCCTCGGCCCGGCGCACCAGCTCCGCCGCGGCCTCCTCGCGGGCCCGCTCGTTCTCCACCCGGGCCTCCTCGGTGGCCCGGCTGGGCCACATCCGGTCGACCGAGGCGTTCATCGCGGCACCGATCAGCACCGCCATCGCGGTCAGGCCGATCCACAGCAGCACCGCGACCGGCGCGGCCAGCGAGGCGTAGACCGGCACTCCTTCGACCGAAGTGCACCAGGTAGCCGCAGCAGGGCGCTGCCCACAGCCAGCACCAGCAGCGCCGCCAGCGCCCCCGGCACGTCCTCCTTCCACGGCGTCCGCACCGGGACCGACACGTGGTAGAGCGTGGTGAGGAAGACGATGGACAGCACCAGCGCGGCGGGCCAGTACAGCGCGTGCACCAGCCCGGCCGCCGCCGGGAACGCCTGGACCACCAGCCCGGGCCCGGCCACCAGCAGCGGCAGCACCACGGTGCTGACCACCAGCGCCACGATGTACAGGCCGAGCGACAGCACCCGGGTGTGGATGATGCCGCGCTTGTCCTCCAGCCCGTACATGATGGTCACGGTCTCGACGAAGACGTACAGGGCGCGCGATCCGGACCACAGGGCCAGCATGAACCCGATGGAGATGAGGTCCGGCCGCCCGGCGCTGAAGACGCTGTGCAGCAGCGGTTTGACCACCTGGTCGATGGACGACTGGGAGAGCACCACGCTGGACGCGTGCAGGATGTCCGCCTCCAGCGCCTGGATCGTGGCGGCGCTGAGGTAGCGAGGGTCCCGGCGACGCACAGCAGCAGCGGCGGTACGGACATCAGCGTGAAGAACGCGACCTCGGCGGCGAGTCCGGTGACCCGGTACTCCATGCAGGTGTTGGTGGTGTCCTTGATCAGCTGCCGGCGACGGCGCGGTACGAGGGGCCGTTTCCGCGTCGGCCCGCGCGACGGAGCGTCTCGCCCGGTGCCGGGACGTCCGTGGGGTTTCACCTGCTGGCTGCACACCTCTGAGCGTATCCAACCCGGGGCGGCCGCCGTCGGTGGTGGTACGTGCACCGGACGGACCAGTCCGGCTGGCGCGGGCCGACCGGTGCGCGGACGGTGGTGGCAGGGAGGCCCGGGAGCAGCCGGGCCCGAGGTCACGGACGTGAGGGCGGACCTTGGTGCGAAGGATCCTGGTGCGAAGGATTCAGGGGCGGTCCACGGCGCCCGCCGGGCGCGGCCGGCTGGCGGTGGCGGCGGCGCTGGTGCTGGCGGCCGGGGGCTCGCGGGCCTTTCGGCGTGCGGCAGTTCCAGCAAGGGTCGAGCAGCGCGTCGGCCGCGGCCTCGTCGCTGGCGTCGGCGCTGTCGTCGGCGACGGCCGGGTTCTCGGGCGCGCCGCCGTCCGCGCTCAAGTCCCAGCTGGCGTCCGGGCTGGCCTCGGCCTCGGAGCGGGTGTCCTCGGCGGCTGCGGCCGCGTCCTCGTTCGAGGCCTCGGTCTCGGCGGAGGGGCGAAGGCGAGTCAGGCCGCGGTGGCCGCGCTGGGTTCGGTCTCCGGCAGCGGCAACGCGACGGCGGACGTGACACTGACCGGGGTGCCGCTGTCCACCTCGGGCGGGCTGCACGCGGTGATCGTCAACATCACCAACCGCGGCAGCGCGGAGGCGTCCTACGCGGTGAAGATCGACTTCAACGACACCTCGGGCAAGACCGTGGACACCGCGGTCGTCGGGACGCAGAACCTGGCCCCGGGCCGGACCGCGACCCCGGTGGCGTTCAGCCGGCAGTCCTCCTCCGAGACGCTGGTCCCAAGGTCGCCCAGGCCCAGCGCTACTGACACGCGGCCACCCGCCGCGCGCTCCCGCGCGGCGGGCCGGTACCGGTGATTGGGAGCAGGCACTGTGGATCTCTCGGCTCCGCCGCCCTACGGTGGGGGCATGGCCATCACCCACAGCGTCAGCAACCAGGCTCCCCCGCTCGTCGGCTACGACGTGTTCGCGGCGGACGCCGCCCTGCGCGAAGGGGTGGACCGCTACGCGGCACCGCAGCGGCGCGCGGAGATCGCGGGCGAGCTCGGCGAGCTGGGGCGGACCGCCGGTTCGGCGCGGGCGCAGCTGTGGGGCGAGCAGGCGAACACCAACGAGCCGGTGCTGCGGACCCATGACCGCTACGGCAACCGGGTGGACGAGGTCGAGTTCCACCCCGCCTGGCACTCGCTGCTGGAGACGGCCGTAGCGGCCGGGCTCACCGGGGACGCGTGGACCAGGCCGGACGGCCATCTGCGCCGGGCCGCGGGCTTCCTGGTGTGGTCGCAGGCGGAGGCCGGGCACGGCTGTCCGGTGTCGATGACCCATGCCGCGGTGCCCGCGCTGCGGGCGGATCCGGAGCTGGCGGCGCAGTGGGTGCCGCGGCTCACCTCCCGCCAGTACCAGCCGGGGCTGCTGCCGCCGCGGGAGAAGGCGGGCTGCCTGGCCGGGATGGGCATGACCGAGAAGCAGGGCGGCTCGGACGTCCGGGCCAACACCACCCGCGCGGTGCCGCTGGCCGCGTCCGGGGAGTATCTGCTGACCGGGCACAAGTGGTTCTGCTCCGCGCCCATGTCGGATGTCTTCCTGGTGCTGGCGCAGGCCCCCGGCGGGCTGAGCTGCTTCGTGCTGCCGCGGGTGCTGCCGGACGGCAGCCGCAACACCTTCTCGATCCAGCGGCTCAAGGACAAGCTGGGCAACCGCTCCAACGCCTCCTCCGAGGTGGAGTTCGACGGCACCTGGGCGCAGCGGCTGGGCGAGGAGGGGCGCGGGGTGGCCACCATCATCGAGATGGTGGCGGCGACCCGGATGGACTGCGTGCTGGGTTCGACGGCGCTGATGCGCCAGGCGGTGGCGCAGGCCTCGCACCACGCGGCGTACCGCAGTGCCTTCGGCGGGCTGCTGATCGACAAGCCGCTGATGCAGAACGTGCTGGCGGATCTGGCGCTGGAGTCGGAGGCGGCCACCGCCGCCTCGCTGCGGCTGGCCGCCTCCTTCGACCTGGACACCCCGCAGGAGCGGGAGTTCCGCCGGATGGCGGTCGCGGTGTCCAAATACTGGATAACCAAGCGCTGCCCGGTGGTCGCCGCAGAGGCGCTGGAGTGCCTGGGCGGCAATGGCTATGTGGAGGAGTCGGGTCTGCCCCGGCTGTTCCGCGAGTCGCCGCTGAACTCGGTGTGGGAGGGCTCGGGCAACGTCAACGCGCTGGACGTGCTGCGGGTGCTGGGCCGGGAGCCGCAGGCGGTGGAGGCCTTCCTGGCCGAGCTGCGGCTGGCCGAGGGCGCCGACGGGCACTTCGACGCGGCTCTGAAGGAGCTGCTGGCGGAGCTGTCGGAGCAGCGCCGGGCGGACGGCATGGAACTGCGGGCACGCCGGGTGGTGGAGCGGATGGCGCTGCTGCTCCAGGGCTCGCTGCTGCTGCGGCACGCCCCGGCGCCGGTCGCGGACCTCTTCTGCGCCTCGCGGCTGGGCGGCGACTGGGGCTCGACCTTCGGCACCCTGCCTGGTCGCGCGGCCCCGGCGCTGGCCGGGATCGTCGACCGGGCCCGCCCGCGCACCGGCGCGGCCCAGGCCTGATCCCGGGCCCGGCTACGAGCCCGATCCGGGGCCCGACTCCAGCCCGGCTCCGAGCCCGATTCGGGGCTCAATCGCACCCCCCGCAAGCCTGCTCCAGGCCTGGCCTCAGCCCCGAGACCAGGCCTGTCTCATATAGCAAAACGTATGCGTTCATATAGTGGACGCTTATGGACGGCAGAAACCTCGACGTGCGAGGCTTCTGCCATGTCTGGTGCCGGAACTTCCCTGGTCGGTCGACTCCACGTCGACCTCGGCCGCATGTCCAGCGCCATCTGTCCGGCCTGCTGACCCTCCCCGCCGCCCTGCCCCCCGGCCGCTGCTCCGTCAGCCCGGCCAGGCCGTGCCGCCACCGCGCCCACCGTACATATGTGCTGGTAGAGGATGCGCGGACCAGGCTCAGATGAACTCCACCAGGCTCCCGCCTCCTGCCGAAGGACTGACCCATGGCCCCCAATTCCACCCAAGACGACGCCTCCGCGCGCCGCCCGGCGGCGGCCCGCAAGGCCACCCGCCACCGCGGTGAGGGCCAGTGGGGCATGGGCCACCACACCCCGCTGAACGCCAACGAGCAGTTCAAGCGGGACGACGACGGTCTCAACGTGCGGACACGGATTGAGACGATCTACTCCAAGCTCGGCTTCGACTCCATCGACCCGGCCGACCTGCGCGGCCGGATGCGCTGGTGGGGCCTGTACACGCAGCGCAAGGCGGGCATCGACGGCGGCAAGACCGCGATCCTGGAGCCGCACGAGCTGGACGACGAGCACTTCATGCTGCGGGTCCGGATCGACGGCGGCCGGCTGACCACGGCTCAGCTGCGCGCCATCGGCGAGGTCTCCGAGACCTACGCCCGCGGCACCGCCGACATCACCGACCGGCAGAACATCCAGCTGCACTGGATCCGGATCGAGGATGTCCCGGCGATCTGGGAGAAGCTGGAGGCCGTCGGCCTGTCCACCACCGAGGCCTGCGGCGACTGCCCGCGCGTGATCATCGGCTCCCCGGTGGCCGGGATCGCCCAGGACGAGATCATCGACGGCAGCCCGGCAGTGGACGAGATCCACCGCCGCTACATCGGCAACCAGGAGTTCTCCAACCTGCCGCGCAAGTTCAAGACCGCAGTCTCCGGCTCGCCGGTGCAGGACGTGGTGCACGAGATCAACGACATCGCCTTCGTCGGCGTGGTCCACCCGGAGCACGGCCCCGGCTTCGACCTGTGGGTCGGCGGCGGACTCTCCACCAACCCCCGGCTGGCCGAGCGCCTCGGCGCCTGGGTGCCGCTGGACGAGGTCCCGGACGTGTGGGCGGGCGTGGTCGGCATCTTCCGCGACTACGGCTACCGCCGGCTGCGCACCCGCGCCCGGCTCAAGTTCCTGATGGCGGACTGGGGACCGGCGAAGTTCCGCCAGGTACTGGAGGACGAATACCTCAAGTACTCGCTGATCGACGGCGCGGCCCGGCCGAGCCCAGCACCCGCTGGCGACCACGTCGGGGTCCACCCGCAGCAGGACGGCGGTTCTACGTCGGCTTCGCGCCCGGGTCGGCGGGTCGACGACCAGCTCACCAGGATCGCGGTATGGCCGCCGCCACGGCTCGGACGGCTGCGGACCACGTCGAGCAGAAGATGATCGTCCTGGACGTCGAGGCCGACCAGGTCGAGTCGCTGGTCTCCGCGCTGGAGGCGCTGGACTCCAGGTCCGGCCGTCCTCGTTCCGGCGCGGCACCATCGCCTGCACCGGCATCGAGTTCTGCAAGCTCGCCATCGTCGAGACCAAGGGCCGCGCGCAGACCCTGATCTCCGAACTGGAGCAGCGGCTGCCCGGATTCGACCAGCCGATCAGCATCAACGTCAACGGCTGCCCCAACGCCTGCGCCCGGATCCAGACCGGCGACATCGGCCTCAAGGGCCAGCTGGTGCTGGACGCGAGGGCCGCCAGGTCGAGGGCTACCAGGTGCACCTGGGCGGAGCCTGGGCTTCGAGGCCGGCTTCGGCCGCAAGGTCCGCGGCCTCAAGGTCACCGCCGACGAACTGCCGACTACGTGGAGCGGGTGCTGCGCCGCTTCGACGCCGAGCGCACCGAGGGCGAGCGCTTCGCCGAGTGGGCGCTGCGCGCGACGAGGGGGCCTGGCATGAGCGAGCGCGCCGCACCGTTCTACTGCCCCTACTGCGGGACGAGGATCTGCGCCCGAGCGAGGACGGCGGGCACGGGAGCTGGCAGTGCGCCGCCTGCCGGCGCGCGTTCTCGGTCAAGTTCCTCGGCCTGCTCTCCGCCCACGCGTCCGCTCCGCCCACCCATCCGCTCCCGGGGACCGACAGATGACCGCACCGACTGAGATACCGCGCCGTTCGGGGGCGGAGCTGGAGGCCTGGCCACCGCGGCCGGGCAGGCACTGGAGCAGGCCGACGCGCAGGAGGTCGTGCGCTGGGCGGCCGAGACCTTCGGCCGCCGCTTCGCGGTCACCTCCTCGATGGAGGACGCCGTGGTCGCGCACCTGGCCTCCACCGCACTGCCCGGGGTCGACGTGATCTTCCTGGACACCGGCTACCACTTCCCGAGACCATCGGCACCCGCGACGCCGTGGCCGCCACCTATCCGGTGAACATCCGGACGCTGACGCCACGTCAGAGCGTGGCCGAGCAGGACGCCGAGTACGGGCCGCGGCTGCACGACGCGACCCGGACCTGTGCTGCGCGCTGCGCAAGGTCGAGCCGCTGAACCGGGGCCTGGCCGAGTACGACGCCTGGGCCACCGGGCTGCGCCGGGACGAGTCGCCGACCCGGGCCGGCACCCCGGTGGTCTCCTTCGACCCAAGCGGCAGAAGGTCAAGATCGCGCCCATCGCCCGCTGGACCCAGCAGGACGTGGACGCTACGTGGCCGAGCACGGGATCCTGCTGAACACCCTGCTGATGGACGGCTATGCCTCGATCGGCTGCGCCCCGAGTCCTGCACCCGCCGGGTACTCGACGGCGAGGACGCCCGCTCGGGGCGCTGGGCCGGGGCCGGCAAGACCGAGTGCGGCATCCACCTGTAGCCACCGCCGGCAGCCCCTCGCCCCGCAAGCGCAGCCCTGTAGTCCAGCCCGTAAGCCCGGCCCTGTAAGCCCAGCCCTGTAGTCCAGCCCTGTAGCCACCGCCCGGCCCGGACGAGCCGGCCACGCACCCACCCTGGAGCAGACCTGATGACCACTGATGTCGACGCACCGCCCGCCACGGCGGCCGCCGTGCAGGAGTGCGGCGCCACCGTGTGGCTGACCGGCCTGCCCAGCGCCGGGAAGACCACCATCGCGCTGGCCCTGGCCGAGCGGCTGCGGGCCGAGGGCCACCGGGTGGAGCTGCTGGACGGCGACGAGGTCCGCACCTTCCTCTCCGCCGGGCTCGGCTTCAGCGCCGCGGACCGCGACACCAACATCCAGCGCATCGGTTATGTCGCCGAACTGCTGGCCTCCAACGGGGTCAAGGTGCTGGCCCCGGTGATCGCCCCTACGCCGCCTCCGCGCCGCGGTAGCCGCCCGGCACGCCGGCCAGGGCACCACCTACCTGGAGGTGCATGTGGCCACCCCGGTCGAGGTGTGCTCGGTCCGCGACGTCAAGGGCCTGTACGCCAAGCAGGCCGCCGGCGAGATCTCCGGCCTGACCGGGGTGGACGACCCCTACGAGCCACCGGCCGCACCCGACCTGCGGATCGAGGCGCACACCCAGCCGGTCGCCGACTCCGCCGCCGCCCTGCACGCACTGCTCACCGAGAGGGGCCTGGCATGACCTCCGCGGCCGACTTCCTGACCAGCAGCGAGCACGACACCCCCTTCGCCCTGTCGCACCTGGACGCGCTGGAGGCCGAGGCCGCCCACATCTTCCGCGAGGTGGCCGGGGAGTTCGAGCGCCCGGTGATCCTGTTCTCCGGCGGCAAGGACTCCATCGTCATGCTGCACGTGGCGCTGAAGGCCTTCTGGCCCGCGCCGGTGCCGTTCGCGCTGCTGCACGTGGACACCGGGCACAACTTCCCGAGGTGCTGGCCTACCGCGACCGCACCGTGGCCGAGCACGGGCTGCGGCTGCATGTGGCCTCGGTCCAGGAGTTCATCGACAACGGCCGGCTGCGCGAGCGTCCGGACGGGCTGCGCAACCCGCTGCAGACCGTGCCGCTGCTCGACGGCATCGAGAGCAACCGCTTCGACGCGGTCTTCGGCGGGGCCGCCGCGACGAGGAGAAGGCCCGTGCCAAGGAGCGGGTCTTCTCGCTGCGCGACGAGTTCGGCGCCTGGGACCCGCGCCGCCAGCGCCCCGAGCTGTGGTCGCTCTACAACGGCCGGCACTCCCCGGCGAGCACGTCCGGGTCTTCCGCTGTCCAACTGGACCGAGCTGGACGTCTGGCAGTACATCGAGCGCGAGGGATCGACCTGCCGCCGATCTACTACGCGCACGAGCGCGAGGTGTTCTCCGCAACGGCATGTGGCTGACCGCCGGCGAGTGGGGCGGTCCCAAGGAGCAGCCGGTCGAGCGCCGCCAGGTGCGCTACCGCACCGTCGGCGACATGTCCTGCACCGGCGTCGACTCCGGCGCCGGCACCGTGGCCGCCGTCATCGCCGAGGTCGCCGCCAGCAGGCTGACCGAACGCGGGGCCACCCGCGCCGACGACAAGATGTCCGAGGCCGCCATGGAAGACCGCAAGCGCGAGGGGTACTTCTAGACATGAGCACCGAACTGCACCGCAACCCCGCCGCGGTCGAGGCCGGCTCCGCGACCGCACTGCTGCGCTTCGCCACCGCCGGATCGGTCGACGACGGCAAGTCCACCCTGGTCGGACGGCTGCTGCACGACTCCAAGTCGGTCCTGGCCGACCAGTTGGAGGCGGTCGCGCACGCCTCGCAGCAGCGCGGCCAGGACGCCCCGACCTGGCGCTGCTCACCGACGGCCTGCGCGCCGAACGCGAGCAGGGCATCACCATCGATGTCGCCTACCGCTACTTCGCCACCGCCCGGCGGCGGTTCATCCTCGCCGACACCCCGGGCATGTGCAGTACACCGCAACATGGTCACCGGCGCCTCCACCGCCGAGCTGGCCGTGGTGCTGGTCGACGCCCGCAACGGCGTGGTCGAGCAGACCCGCCGGCACGCCGCGGTCGCCGCGCTGCTGCGGGTGCCGCACCTGGTGCTCGCGGTCAACAAGATGGACCTGGTCGGTTACGCCGAGCCGGTGTTCGCCGCCATCGCCGCCGAGTTCTCCGGCTACGCCGCCTCACTCGGGGTCCCGACGTCACCGCCGTCCCGATCTCGGCCCTGGCCGGGGACAATGTGGTCGAGCCCTCCGCGAACATGGACTGGTACGGCGGCCCGACGCTGCTGGAGCACCTGGAGAGCGTCCCGGTCGGCAACGACCCCTCCGACGAGCCGGTGCGCTTCCCGGTGCAGTACGTGATCCGCCCGCAGAGCGGCGAGCACCGCGACTACCGCGGCTACGCCGGGCAGCTGGCCTCCGGGTGCTGCGCACCGGCGACCGGGTGACCGTCCAGCCCCCGGCCTGACCAGCACCGTGGCCGGGATCGACGTACTCGGCAAGGACACCGGGGTGGCCTGGCCCCGCAGTCGGTGACCGTCCGGCTGGCCGACGACATCGACGTCTCGCGCGGCGACCTGATCTCCGGCGGAGCCCCGGTGGAGCCCACCCAGGACGTCACCGCGACCGTCTCCCACCTGAACGAGCGTCCGCTGACGGTCGGCGACCGGGTGCTGCAAGCACACCACCAGGACCGTGCGGGCGATCGTCAAGGACATCCCTACCTGATCGACATCGACACCTGGCACACGTCGACCGGCCCGGAGCGCTGCGGGTCAACGACATCGGCCGGGTCGTGCTGCGGACCGCCGAGCCGCTGGCGCTGGACCCGTACGCGGTCAACCGCACGGGTTCCTTCTGCTGATCGACCCGGCGACGGCACCACCCTGACCGCCGGCATGGCCGGCGAGTCCTTGAGCCCGGACCTGCCGGACTCATGACGAAAGGGAACCCACGATGGGCGGCGAGGCGTACTCCCGCATGGCAAAGGAAGGCGGGCGCGTCGGCAGCGGCGCGCTCGGCGCTGGACAGGGCGGAATCGGCAGCTGTCGAAATGTCTGCTGCCGACGGTTTCGTAAAGTCGAACTGTCTGCTGCCGACTGTTTCTGAAATACCAAACTGTCTGCTGCCGACGGTTTCTGAATAACCGTCACCGAGCTTGGTAATGAGCCCAGTTCGATACATAACCGCACTTCCCTCCCAGCCGTATCCATGTGAGGATTCCCTGCCATGACCGCGCCATTCAGCAACTCCCGTATGCGTACCCGTATCAGACGCTCCGTCATCACCGCCGCCGGTGGGCTTGCCGTCGTTGGGCTGCTCAGCGCCTGCGGCGGATACGGCTCCAAGGCCACTAGCAGCGCGCCCCTCGGTGAGCGGCAGCACGTCGGGCGGGGCGCGCTTTCGGCGAGCACGGTGCGGATCGGCTACTACGCGAACCTCACCCACGCCACCCCGCTGATCGGCATAGAGAATGGCCAGTTCCAGAAGGACCTGGGCTCGACCGCGATCAAGACCCAGATCTTCAACGCCGGACCGGCCGAGATCGAGGCGCTGAACGCCGGCGCCATCGACATCGCCTGGATCGGCCCCGGCCGCGATCACCGGCTACACCCAGTCGCACGGTGCTCGCTGAAGATCATCTCCGGTGCCACCACCGGCGGCGCCGAACTGGTGGTCAACCCCAAGAAGATCTCCTCGGTCGCGGACCTCAAGGGCAAGAAGATCGCCACGCCGCAGCTGGGCAACACCCAGGACGTGGCACTGCTGTACTACCTCCAGACGCACGGCTACAAGGAGAACGCGGAGAGCGGCGCGGGTGACGTGTCGGTCCTGCGGGTCGACAACGCGACCACCCGACCGCCTACTCCTCCGGCCAGATCGACGGCGCCTGGGTGCCCGAGCCGACCGCCTCCAAGCTGGTCGCCGAGGGCGCCAAGGTGCTGATCGACGAGCGGACGCTGTGGCCGCAGGGCCAGTTCGCGACCACCAATGTGATCGTCTCGCAGTCCTTCCTCTCCGCCCCCGGACGTGGTCAAGGCCGTGCTCAAGGCCTCGGTCGACACCAACGCCTGGATCGTCGCCAACCCGGCCCAGGCCCAGACCGACGCCAACGCCGCGCTCAAGCAGCTCAGCGGCAAGGCCCTGTCCGCCAAGGTGCTCAAGTCCGCCTGGTCCTACTCGCGGTCACCAACGACCCGCTGGCCTCCACGCTCCAGACCGAGGCCAGCACGCGGTGACCGCCGGACTGCTCAAGCCCCGACCTGAGCGGGATCTACGACCTGACCCTGCTCAACCAGATCCTGAGCGCCGACGGCCAGCCGACCGTCTCCGCCGACGGGCTCGGCCAGCAGTAGCCGACCCGTCCACGCACTCCGGTGCCCGCCCGGTCCACGTCGATGCCCAGTCGCCAGGACCGTGGGCGGGCTCCGGAACATCCGTCAAGGAGGTGTCCGGATGTCTCCGGCAGTCACCCAGCAACCGGCCGAAGGCACCAGCCTCGGCGGCGCACAGCCCGCGGCGCGGCCCGCGGTCACCCTCGACCATGTCTCCAAGTCCTTCGGCGCTCCGGCAACCCGGTCCTGGAGGACATCAGCCTGAGCGTGGCCCCGGGCGAGTTCGTCTGCCTGCTCGGCGCCTCCGGCTGCGGCAAGTCCACCCTGCTGAACCTGGTCGCCGACCTGGACCAGCCCACCAACGGCAGCATCACCGTCCCCGGCGGCCGGGCCGCGCTGATGTTCCAGGAGCACGCGCTCTTCCCTGGCTCACCGCCGGACGCAACATCGAGCTGGCGCTGCGGCTGCGCGGCGTCGGCCGGGCCGAGCGCCGCGCGGAGGCGGAGCGGCTGCTGTCCCTGGTCGGCTCAGCGGCGCGTACGGCAAGCGGGTGCACGAGCTCTCCGGCGGCATGCGCCAGCGCGTGGCCCTGGCCCGCGCGCTCGCCCAGGACGCCTCGGTGCTGCTGATGGACGAGCCCTTCGCCGCATGGACGCGATCACCCGCGACGTGCTGCACGAGGAGCTCACCCGGATCTGGGCCGCCGCCAACGATCCGGCCGGCGCCGCCTCCGGCCCCGGCGGACAGGGCCTGTCCGTCATCTTCGTCACCCACAACGTCCGCGAGGCGGTGCGGCTGGCGCAGCGCGTGGTGCTGCTGTCCTCCCGCCCGGGGCGGATCGCCCGCGAGTGGCAGATCGACCTGCCGCAGCCGCGCCGCATCGAGTCCGCGGGTGTCGCGGACCTCTCCGTCGAGATCACCGAGCAGCTCCGTGGGGAGATCCGCCGCCATGTCCAGCACTGAGACCCCGCCTCCGCCACGGCCGCACCGGTCGCCGCCGACAGCGCCGCGGACCGGAGCGCCGACGTCGTCGCGCTCGGCGCCGGCCTGGATGCCCTGGAGACGCACGACGTCGAGCGCGCCCCGCTCGGCCGGGTGCTGCTCACCAAGGCCGTCCGCCGCTGATCGCGATCATCATCGTGCTGCTGCTGTGGGAGGCCGCCTGCCTCGCCCAGCTCAAGCCCTCCTACCTGCTGCCCAGCCCGCTGGCGGTCTGGGACAGCCTGTACAACCAGTGGCTCCAGGGCACCATCCTCGGCACCATCTGGACCTCGCTGTCGCGCGGCATCCTCGGCTTCCTGGCGTCCGTGGTCATCGGCACTCCGATCGGGCTGCTGGTCTCCCGGGTGAAGGTGGTCCGGGCGGCGATCGGCCCGATCCTGTCCGGGCTCCAGTCCATCCCCTCGGTGGCCTGGGTGCCCGCCGCGGTGATCTGGTTCGGCCTGAGCAACGCCACCATCTACGCGGTGGTACTGCTCGGCGCGGTCCCCTCGATCGCCAACGGGCTGGTGGCCGGCGTGGACCAGGTCCAGCCGCTGTATCTGCGCGCCGGGCGCACGCTGGGCGCGAACGGGCTGAGCGGCATCTGGTTCGTGCTGCTGCCCGCGGCCATGCCCGGCTATGTCGCCGGACTGAAGCAGGGCTGGGCCTTCGCCTGGCGCTCGCTGATGGCCGCCGAGCTGATCGCCAGCTCCCCCGCCCTGGGCATCGGCCTGGGACAGGCGCTGGAGAACGCCCGCGAGATGCAGGACATGCCCACCGTGCTCGCCACCATCATCCTGATCCTGCTGGTCGGCATCGGCATCGAACTGCTGTGCTTCGCACCGGTCGAACGCCGGGTGCTGCGCTCGCGCGGCCTGCTGGTGGCCCGTCGATGAGCCCCCGCCCCACGCCGTCCGCCCGCCCGACGCCGTCCGCCCGCTCCCTGCCGGCGGACGGCCCGGGGACGCTGCTGCTGGTCGCCCACGGCAGCCGCGACCCGCGGCACGCGGCCACGGTCACCGCTCTCGCCGCCCAGGTGCGGGAGCTGCGTCCGGGGCTGCCGGTCGGCGTGGGCTACCTCGACCACTGCGCTCCCCGGATCGAGCAGGTCGTCGAACGCCTGGACGGCCGCACCCGCGCTGCTGCTGGGCCGCGCCTTCCACGCCAAGAGCGACATCCCGGGCGCGCTGGCGGCAGCGGCCGCCCGCAACCCCCGGGTCGACATCCGGCAGGGCCCGGTGCTCGGCCCCGCCGCTGCTGCTGGCGGCCCTCACCCGCCGACTGGCCGAGGCCGGAGTCCGGCCCGGGCCGGGCACCGGCATCGTGCTGGCCGCCGCCGGCTCCTCCGACCAGGCGGCCAACGAGGTCACCCGTCAGGTCGCCGCCGACCTGGAACGCGCGCACGGCTGGGCCGCGGTCGAGGTCGCCCATGCCTCCGCCGCTCCGCCCCGGGTCGCCGACGCGGTCGCCGCGCTGCGCGCGCGGGGCGCGCGCCGGATCGCGGTCGCCCCCTATCTGCTCGCCCCCCGGACTGCTGCCGGACCGGATCGCCGCCGAGGCCGAGTCCGCCCAGGTGGACGCCCTGGCCGCGCCACTCGGCGCGGCCCCCGAGCTCGCCCGGCTGCTGCTGCACCGGTACGACCGGGCCCAGCAACAGGCGGCACCGGCGGCGCTGCTCCGCAGCGCCTGACCCCGTGCGCCGGGGACAGCCCCTCGACCCGGCCGCCGCGGACGCGCTCCCATGACGGAGGGGCCGCCGCAGGGCGCGGTCGGAGCAGGAGGTCGGATGTCGCAGTCACCGGTCACAGTGCAGTACCCAGTCGCCGTGCCGTACCCGGTCGCAGTGCCGTACCCGGTCACCGTCCAGTGTCCGGTCGTGGTCCAGTGCCTGGGCCGGTTCCGGATAGCCCTCGCCGGACAGGGGCTGGAGCTGGAACGGCTCCGGCCGCAGGTACGGCAGTTGCTGATGATGCTGGCCGCGCGCGGCGAAGTCCCGGTGCACCGCGAGCAGTTGACCGACGCCCTGTGGCCGCAGGCGCACCCTGACCGCTCCTTCGCCCGGCTGCACACCGCCGTCTACGACCTGCGGCGCTTCCTCGAACCCGGGCACCGGCCGCGCCGGAGCCAGCTGCTGCGGCATTCCGGCCGGACCTACCGGCTGGAACTGCCGCCCGGATCCCGCAGCGACGTCACGGAGTTCGACCACGGCTGGCGGGACGCCCGCCGCTCCCTGGCCGCGGAGCGCCCGGAGGAGGCCCTGGGCGCCCTGCGCCGCGCCGCGGCCGCCTACGGCGGAGAGCTGCTGCCCGAGGCCGACCCGACGGAGTGGCTCCAGGAGCTGCGCACCGAGCTGCACCGCCGCGCCCAGTGGGTGGAACGCACCCTGGCCCGCCTGGAACACAATTGACGTATCGTCAACTGACGTCGTCGGTACCGTCGGCACTCGCGGTGACCATGGGCGGCGCGGACGGCGGGGCCGGGCCGGAGAGCGGGGCCGACGGTGACGGCGGGGGCGACGGCGACGGCGGGGGTGAGGGCGACGGCGAGCCGCCCAGGGACTGGGTGAGCAGCACCACCGCCCCCGGCCCGACCACGCTCCCCGGCAGCGGGCTCTCACCGATCACCTCCCCGGCCGGAACGGTCCCCGAGTAGCCGTCGGCCTCGGTCACCCGCAGCCCGCAGGGCGTCTGCCCGTCGTCCGCGACCAGCCTCCGCAGCCGCCCGAGCAGCACCGACGCACGGCCCCCTGCGGGTGGCAGGGTGCATCGTGGCTCGGCCGCCGGGCCGCTGGAGTAGATCAGGGTGACCCGGGTGCCGCAGGGCTGTGTCGAGCCGGACGGCGGGCTGACCGAGATGGTGCGGCCCGCGACACTGCCGGAGTGCTCGGCGATGTCCAGCCCGGGAAATCCGGCCGCCGACAGGGCGCGGGAGGAGTCCGGGTAGCCCAGCCGGGCGACGTCGGGGACAGCGGCCGTGCCCCGGCAGCCGACGGCCTCGGGCAGTTCCCGGGTGCCCCCGGGCATCGCCACGGCAGGCCGCACCAGGTCCGGCGCGCGGCGGGGTGCCGGGCCCCCGGCGGCACGCGGCCTGCTCCCGACCGAGGGCGTCCCGGCCGGGGCGGTGGCCCGCGCGCTGCCGGTGGCGGCCGCGAGCGGGCGCCCGGCGGCGACCGACGCGGACCCGCGCGGGGCGGCGGTGCCGCCGGAGACGGCGCCGCCGGAGAACAGGGTGAGCCCGCCGAAGGCCAGTCCGGCGACCAGCAGCGCGCTGACCACGGTGGCGACGGGCCCGGACAGCGGCCCGGGCCCGGACCTTCGGTACAGCTGACGTTCGATCATGGCGGCTTCCCCCCGTGCCCCACGCCCGGCCCGCTCACCGCGGTGCCCGGGGAGGCTACCCCGATCCTCTCAACGCACTCTCAGCACGCCCACCCTGACCGCAAAGGCCGGACCGCAGGAGCCGGGCGGCAAAGAAAGCCGGACAGCAAAAAGCCGGGCGGGGCCCGGGCACGAGGTGAACTCGTGCCCGGGCCCCGCCCGGTGAGGTGCTACCGCCCCTGCGGCGGTCCGCTCTCAGTTGCGGGTCTGGTCCAGTTCGGCGACCTGGTCGTCGTTCTGGCCGGGGAGGTTCCCCGCCACGACCACGCTGTCGGCGTGGGCCGCGCCGCTCTTCCGGTCCGCGTGACCGGGCCACCAGGCGGCGTGCCCTATCAGCGCGGTGAGCGCCGGGGTGAAGAACATCGCCATCACGAAGGCGGCCATCACGATGCCGAAGCTGATCGAGAAGCCCATCTCGCTGAACAGGCTGTTGCCGGCCAGCATCATGCTGGCGAAGGTGCCGGCCAGGATGGTCCCGGCCGCCGCGACGGTCGGTCCGGCGTGCCGGATCGCCTGCCCCGCGGCCTCGCGCGGGCTCCGGCCCGCCCGGGCCTCCTCCCGTAGCCGCGAGATCATCAGGATGTTGTAGTCGGTCCCGATCGCCACCACGAACAGATAGATGAAGATCGGGAGCATGAACATCAGGCCCGACTGGTTCTGGATGTGCTGGAAGATCAGCACGGTGGCGCCGACGGTCGCGGCGAAGCCGAGCCCCACCGAGGCCATCAGGTACCAGGGGGCGACCACACTGCGCAGCATCAGACCCAGGATCAGCATGATCAGGATGCCGGCGACCGGGAACACCACCGAGTAGTCGTGGTTGATCGCCAGGTTGATGTCCTTGTAGATCGCGGTCTCACCACCGACCAGGGCCTTGTCCCCGGCCGGAGCCGCCGCGTGGGCGACGTCCCGGATCTGCGTGACCGTGTTCATGGCCTGCGAGCTCTGCGGGTCGGCGCTGAGTATCACCGAGATGTCGGCAGTGGCACCGTTCGCGCTGTACTTCGCCGGGCTGACCGAGGTGACCCCGGGGACGGCCTGGACCTTCTGCTCCAGCGAGGCGACCGCGCCCTTGTCGACCGGCGAACCGTTGTTGCTGGTGAGGAACACCTCGGTGGGCGAGCCCGCACCGGCGCTGAACGCGGTGGCCAGGGTGTCCTGGACGACCATCGACTCCTTGGTCTTCGGCATGGAGGCCGAGGCGAAGTCGAAGCTGGCCTTGTAGCCGGTGGCGACCACGGCCAGGGCGATCATCAGCAGACCGGCGAGCGCGGCGACCACGGCCGGCTTGCGCTGCACCCCGCGCCCGACGGCGGCGAACTTCGAACCGGTGGGCTCGACCTTCCACTTCTTCGACGGGAAGAACAGCGCACGCGGCGGGATCAGCGAGAAGACGGCCGGGATCAGCGTGAGGCCCGCGATCAGGGTGACGCCGACCGAGATCGCCAGCGCCGGGCCCATCTGCTTGAGGAAGGACACCGAGGAGAGGCTGAGCGCGAGGAAGGCGATGATGACCGCGCCCGCGGCGGAGGCGATGGCCTCGCCGACCCGGCCGACGGCCGTGATCATGGCTTCCTTGTGCTGTTCACCCGCCCTCAGCTGTTCTCGGTAGCGGAACATCAGGAAGAGGATGTAGTCGGTGCCGACGCCGAACAGCACCACGATCAATATGCTGGAGACGGAACTGTTGGATTCCAGGCCCAGCAGCTTGGTGATGTCCGCGATCAGGCCGTTGGCCGCCAGGGCGACCACCCCGATCAGCACCAGTGGCAGGAGCGCCATCAGTGGCGCCCGGAAGATGACGATCATCGCGATGATGATCACCAGGAAGGTGCCGACGCCGATGAGCTCGCCGCCCCGCTTGGAGGCGTCCTGCTGGTCGAGCACCTGGGCGGCGCTGCCGCCCAGCTTGGCCTCGACGGTGGTGCCCGCGGTCAGCGCCTTGACGTCGTCGCGCAGCGTCTGGGCCGCCGTGGCCTGCGAGGGCTGACCGGCGTCCGCGGAGTCCATCTTGACCAGGGCCAGGTCGTACTTGCCGTCCTTGGAGTACATCCCCGGGATGACAGCCTGGACCTGGTCGATCTTCTTCTGACCGAGTTCGGTGGTGACCTTGGTGATCAGAGTCTTGTCAGCGGGGGTCAGCGGCTGGCCGTCCACACGCTGGTAGAGCACCTCGGCAGCCGGGGTGAAGGCTGCCGGGAACGCGTCCTGCTGCAAGTTCATCGCCTGGATGGACTCGTAGCTCGACGGCAGGAAGCTGCTCTCGTTGCTGTTGGACGGCCGCGCCGGAGCGGTGATGGCGATCACGACGGCCATGACGAACCACGTCACTATCGTCCAGATCGGGTGGCGGACGACTGTTCGCCCTATCCGGTGGAACATACGGGTGAGCCTCCATGGCAGAGATCACCCCACCCCCGCGTCAGTGCATGGGCAGCGCGATCTGACCGACGATCTAGCCGGTCGGCAAGTAAGTTCAATGTCAGCATCTTAGAAAAGTCACTAGCCGGTCGGCAAGTCAACCCCTCGTGACCGGGCCGGTTCCGCTGATTGCGCAGATCTGACGGACACCATCTTCGCCCCGCCGCAAAGCGCTCCACCTCGTTCCCGGGGTGGAGTTCCCTCCCCCTCAGGGCGGAGAAACGCCCCGGAAGTTCTCAGGGAAACCCCGGAACACCCCCGACACCCGCCCCCGCGCAGCGAAGAACCCGAGGTCGGAGCCACCACCGCAGGCTCCCGCGCCGCACACCGCACCCCGACGCCGACCCCGACGCCGACCCCGACGCCGCGCCGGCACGCCCGCCTACCCGGCGCGCCCGCCCCCGCGCCCGCCCACCGTCCGGTCCTCGTTCAGCGCGAGGGCCAGGCGCCGTCCACCACCGCCGCCGGGTCCTTGCTGCGGCGCAGCCAGCTCTGCAGGCCGGCCGCCCAGTCGCGGTACCAGTCGATCTGCCGCTCGTGCAGTTCGGCCGGGTCGAGCGCGCCGACCTGCTCCGGGTATGCCCGGCCCAGGGCGAGCGCCACCCGCAGCGCCGCCAGCGCGTCGCTGCCGGCCCGGTGCGCGTCGGCCAGCTCCACCCCGTATATCGCGCAGGCGCTCTGCAGGGTGCGCGAACCCTTGCGGTACTTGTCGACCGCGCGGTCGACGGTCAGCGGGTCCAGCACCGGGCCGGGCCGGGCGCCGCCCAGCCGCTGGGCCAGCGAGGCCAGCCGGTGGCGGGCCAGCTCGGCGTCGAGCATGGTCAGGTCGAAGGGCGCGTTGAAGACCACCACCGGCACCCCGTCGCGCCAGTAGGTGCACAGCGCCGCGGCGACCTCGTCCGCGACCTCGGCGGCCGGACGGCCGTCGGTGACCGCGCGCTCGGTGCTCACCCGTGGATGGCCGCGGCCTCGGCCGGGATCGGCACGCCCGGGTCGGCCAGCCAGCCGCGCTCCCGGACCGGCTCGCCGCCCTTGGCCTCCACCAGCGCGGCGGTGACGATGCGCGACTCGGCCGGGTCGGTGCCCGTGGTCTCCAGGTCGAATCCGACCAGGGTGTCGTTGAGCCAGCTCATGTCGTGGGTCCTCTCGTCCGGTGGCTGCACCATCATCGCGTGCCCCACTGACAACAGCGGCCGGGCCCCGGGCGGACCGGCCCGGACGGGCCCGGGCCGGTCAGGACACGGGTCGCGAGTCGGCCCAGACCCCCTCGAACTCCTCCTGGTAGACCTGGAACAGCCCGGGCTCGGGCACCCGCCCGGACAGGATCGGCCCCGGTGTGCCGCCGCGGACCACCAGGGCGGGCGACTCCATCCCGCGGGCCCGGCGCAGATACGGCTGGACCACGCCCAGCCCGTCCGGGCCGTCGCCGTCGACCAGATAGGCGGTGCAGCGCGGGAGTTCGTCGTAGACCCGGATCTCGAAGGCGCCGCCGTCGCGCAGCCGGGCGCGGACCCGGCGGACATGCATGATGTTGGTCTCCACCGCCTTGGCCAGCTCGCCGCGGCCGATCCCCAGTTCGCGCTCGCGGCGGCGGACCGCGCTGCTGGCCGGGTTGAGGAAGAGCAGCCGGATCCGGCAGCCGGAGTCGGCCAGACCGACCAGCCGCCGGCCGGTGAAGTTCTGGCAGAGCAGACTGAGGCTGATGCCCAGGGCGTCCAGCCGGCGCGCGCCCGCCAGCAGGTCCTCCACCGGCAGGTCCCGCTGGAGCCTGACCCGGTCGGCGTGCACCCCGATCACATCCGCGTAGCGGTCGCCGACCAGCTCCTCCACCACGTCCACCGGTGCGCGCAGCCCGGGGAGGTCCGCGCCGCCGTCGAGCAGCCGCAGCAGCCGGGCGGACGCCCGCTCGGCCTGGGCCAGGACGTTCTCGGACAGGGCGCGGTTGCGGGAGACCACGTGCCGGGCGACCTCCAGCTCGTCCAGGGCCAGCTCCACCTCGCGGCGGTCGCTGAGGAAGGGCTCGAAGCACGGCCAGTGCTGGACCATCAGCTCGCGCAGCTGCGGCAGGGTGAGGAAGACCACCAGGCTGTCGTCGTCCGGGTCGAGCAGATAGCCCTTGCGGCGGCTGACCTCGCGCACCGCCCCGGCCCGCTGCACCCATTCCTCGCCGGCCGGACCGGCGGCGGCGATGACCCAGTCCTCGCCGTGCACCGGCTCGTAGACCGGGCGCAGCACCTCGGCGACGACCGAGCGCAGCCGCTGCTCGACCAGATTGAGCCAGACATAGGCACGGCCGGCCCGGCGGACCCGGACCCGGGCCTCGTCCCAGGCGGACGCGGGCCAGGCGAGGGTGGGCTCCAGCGACCCCGGCTGGTGCGGCGCGGTCCGGCCGGAGCCGGTGCGGGCGACGAGCGTCGGGGCCTCGCCCCGCACTGTGCCTCCTGCGGCACCGTCGGGGACGACCATCCCGGACCTCACCATCCCTTGTGTGCTCGGTCTGCGCGCACCGCCGCCGGACGGGGGCGCGTCCACAACGTACCCTGTCGGGGCCTCGACGGTGGGCCATCCGGGTGAGTCCGGACGATCAAGCGTACTTCGCCGGCACGCCGCGCGCAGCAGATCGGTGCGCGGTTGCCGGTGCGTCACGAACCGTCTGTGGGAGTGTGGTTCGCACGACTCGCCCCGAATCAGGTCCGGGCCGCCCCCCGGTGCGAGACGATGCAGGGACGCGTGCGGTGCCCTCCGTGGCCGGAAGACGGACATGGGTCGCCGCGGCTGCGGGCATACGCAGGTCGGGCAGCCGACACTGGTGGAAGTGGTGGAGGACGATGCAGGTCTGGCCGGGACATCCCTATCCCCTGGGCGCCACCTATGACGGCGCCGGGACCAACTTCGCCGTCTTCTCGGAGGTGGCGGAGCGGATAGAGCTGTGCCTCCTCGGCGACGACGGCTCGGAGACGTCCGTGGAGCTGCGGGAGAAGGACGCCTTTGTGCGCCACGTCTACCTGCCCGGGATCCAGCCCGGGCAGCGCTACGGCTTCCGGGTTCACGGCCCGTACAAGCCGCAGAACGGTGACCGCTGCAACGCCGCCAAACTGCTGCTCGACCCCTACGCCAAGGCGATGAGCGGTGCCGTCGACTGGGACCAGTCCGTCTACGGCTACTACTTCAACGAGCCGGGGCGCCGCAACGACCTGGACTCCGCCCCGCACACCATGGCCTCGTGGTGATCAACCCGTTCTTCGACTGGGGCAACGACCGGCCGCCGCGCACCGAGTACCACCAGACGGTGCTCTACGAGGCCCAGGTCAAGGGACTGACCTGCCTTCACCCCGGAATTCCGGAGGAGATCCGGGGGACCTACGCCGGGATCGCGCACCCGGCGGTGATCGAGCACCTGGTGCGGCTGGGGGTGACCGCGCTGGAACTGATGCCGGTGCACCAGTTCGTGCACGACCACCGCCTGGTGGATCTGGGGCTGCGGAACTACTGGGGCTACAACACCATCGGCTTCTTCGCCCCGCACGGCGCCTACTCCGCGACCGGGGACCGGGGCCAGCAGGTCCAGGAGTTCAAGTCGATGGTGAAGGCACTGCACGCGGCCGGGATCGAGGTGATCCTGGACGTGGTCTACAACCAACACCGCCGAGGGCAACCACCTGGGCCCGACGCTGGCCTTCCGGGGCCTGGACAACTCCGCCTACTACCGGCTGGCCGACGACCGGCGCTACTACGAGGACACCACCGGCACCGGCAACAGCCTGCTGATGCGCAGCCCGCACGTGCTCCAGCTGATCATGGACTCGCTGCGCTACTGGGTCACCGAGATGCATGTCGACGGCTTCCGGTTCGACCTGGCGGCGACCCTCGCCCGGCAGTTCCACGAGGTGGACCGGCTCTCCTCGTTCTTCGACCTGGTCCAGCAGGACCCGGTGGTCTCCCAGACCAAGCTGATCGCCGAACCCTGGGACGTCGGCGAGGGCGGCTACCAGGTCGGGAACTTCCCGCCGCTGTGGACCGAGTGGAACGGCCAGTACCGGGACACCGTGCGCGACCTGTGGCGCGGCGAGAACGCGGCGCTGGCCGAGTTCGGCTCCCGGCTGACCGGCTCCTCCGACCTGTACCAGGACGACGGCAGACGCCCGATCGCCTCCATCAACTTCGTCACCTGCCACGACGGCTTCACCCTGCGCGACCTGGTCTCCTACAACGACAAGCACAACCAGGACAACGGCGAGGACAACCGCGACGGCGAGAGCCACAACCGCTCCTGGAACTGCGGGGTCGAGGGCGAGAGCGACGACCCGAACGTGCTCGCGCTGCGGGCCCGGCAGCAGCGCAACTTCATCGCCACGCTGATGCTCTCCCAGGGCGTGCCGATGCTCTCCCACGGCGACGAGTTCAGCCGCACCCAGCGCGGCAACAACAACGCCTACTGCCAGGACAACGAACTCTCCTGGGTGCACTGGCCGGCCTTCGCCTCGCTCAGCGCCTCCGCGCCGCACCCCTCGGCGCACACCTCCGCGCACGCCTCCACCCACATGGCCGCGCAGGGGCCGCCGCTGGGACCGCCACAGCCGATGGACGACGACGACCCGGTGGCGCAGCTGCTGGAGTTCACCCGGCACATGGTGTGGCTGCGCCGGGACCACCCGGTCTTCCGACGCCGCCGCTTCTTCCACGGCCGCCCGGTCTCCGGCACCCACGACGACCCTGACCGACATCGCCTGGTTCACCGCCGGCGGGGAGGAGATGACCGACGAGGACTGGCGCGCTCCTTCGCCAAGTCGCTGATCGTCTTCCTGAACGGCTACGCCATCTCCGAGCCGGACGCCCGGGGCGAGCGGATCACCGACGACTCGTTCCTGCTGCTGTTCAACGCCGGCTGGGAGCCGCTGGACTTCAACGTCCCGCTGAACCACGGCAAGGAGTGGCAGATCATCGTGGACACCGCGCAGTCCTGGCCGATCACCCCCGGCTCCGGGGCGAAGGTCAGGGCCGGGGACGTACTGCATCTGACGGACCGCTCGATGATGGTTCTGCAGCGTCCGGCGTGACGCGGCCCGCGCCGCGGGGTAGGCACCATCCATGACCGCCGCCCCCGTGCACGTCCCGACGGCCACCTACCGGCTCCAGCTCCAGCCCGGCTTCGGCTTCGCCGAGGCCGGGGCGGCCGTGCCCTATCTGGCCGGTCTCGGCGTGTCGCACCTGCACCTGTCGCCGGTGCTGGAGGCGGTACCGGGCTCCACCCACGGGTACGACGTGGTCGACCACGGCCGGATCAGCGAGCAGCTGGGCGGCGAGGCCGGGCTGCGCGCGCTCAGCGCCACCGCCGCCGCGCACGGTCTGGGGCTGATCGTGGACACCGTGCCCAACCACATGGCCGCGCCCACCCGGCCCGGCTCAACCACGCCTGGTGGGAGCTGCTGCGCGAGGGGCCGGACTCGCCGTACGCGCCCTGGTTCGACGTGGACTGGGCGGCGCAGGACGGCCGGCTGCTGCTGCCGGTGCTCGGCGGCCGGCTGGCGGCCGAGCTGCCCCGGCTGCGGGTCGAGGACGGCACGCTGCGCTACTACGACCACGAACTGCCGCTGCGGCCGGTACCGAGCGGCTGCCGCTGCCGGAGCTGCTGGAGCGGCAGTGGTACCGGCTGGCCTGGTGGCGGCAGGCCCGGACCGAGCTGAACTACCGCCGCTTCTTCACCGTCTCCGACCTGGTCGGCCTGCGGGTGGAGCGGCCCGAGGTGTTCGCCGCCACCCATGCGCTGCTGCTGCGGCTGTTCCGCGAGGGCGTGCTGCACGGCTTCCGGGTGGACCATCCGGACGGCCTGGCCGACCCGCGCGGCTATCTGCGCCGGCTCGCCGAGGAGACCGGCGGGGCCTATGTCGCGGTGGAGAAGATCCTCACCGGTGACGAGCTGCTGCCCGCCGACTGGCCCTGCGCCGGGACCACCGGCTATGACGCGCTGCGCCGGATCGACGGGGTGCTCACCGACGGCGCGGGCGCGCGGGCGCTGGCCGCCGTCTACGCCGACCACCTGGACGCACCGGTCACCGACGCCGAGAGCGCCGCGCACCAGGGCCGGAGCGAGATGGTGGCCCCGCAGGGCGAGCTGGCCGCCGAGGTCAACCGGCTGACCCGGGTCGCCGCCCGGACCGAGGCCCCGGCCGCCCGCGCCGACATCGCCGCCACCCTGGCCGACTACCCGGTCTACCGGCCCTATCCGGTCCCCGGCGAGCCGGACACCGCCGCCGACACCGAGCGGCTGACCGCGGCCGCGGACTCCCCCGAGGTGCTGGACCTGGCGCTGGGGCGGCTGGGGCGCGGCGCCGCCGAGGACGAGTTCCGGGTCCGGCTCGCGCAGACCGCCTCCGCGGTGGCCGCCAAGGGCGTCGAGGACACCGCCTTCTACCGTCGCTACCCGCTGCTGTCGCTGAACGAGGTCGGCGGCGACCCGGCCCCCCCGGGCTGGAGCCGTGGGAGTTCCACGCCTACTGCGCGCACATGCAGCGGGACTGGCCGGACACCATGACCGTGCTGTCCACCCATGACACCAAGCGCAGCGCCGACGCGCGGGCCCGGCTGGCGGTGCTGGCCGAGCTGCCGGAGGTGTGGGAGGCCGAGCTGGCCGCCTGGACCGGCCTGAGCGAACATCCGCTGGACCCGCACACCGGCTATCTGCTGTGGCAGACGGCTCTGGCCGCCTGGCCGGTGGACGGCGAGCGGCTCAGCGCGGCGGTGCTCAAATCCGTGCGCGAGGCCAAGCTGCGCACCAGCTGGACCGAGCCGGACCACCACTACGAGCAGGCCGTGGAGCGGGCGGCCCGGGCGGTCCCGGACACCCCGGCGCTGGCCGACCGGATCGACCGGCTGGTACGGCGGATCGCCCCGTACGAGCGGGTGAACACCCTCTCCGCCGCGCTGCTGCACCTGACCATGCCCGGCATCCCCGACCTCTACCAGGGCAGCGAGTTCCCGCTGCACACCCTGGTCGACCCGGACAACCGGCGGATCGTCGAGTTCGGCGCGCCCGGCACCGGACCCGCCCCGGGCACCCTGGCCGCCGAGAAACTGCTGGTCACCGCGACCGCCCTGCGGCTGCGACGGGAGCGTCCGCTCGGCGGGTACCGCGCGCTGCCGACGGATCCGCACCTGCTGGCGTACCTGCGCGGCGCGGATGTGCTGGCCGCAGCGACCCGGCTGCCGCACCGGCTGGAGCAGCACGGCGGCTGGCAGGAACAGACCCTGGAGCTGCCCCCGGGCAGCTGGACCGAGCGGTTCACCGGCCGCGGCGGACTGAGCGGCACGGTCCGGACGGCCGAGCTGCTGGCCGGGCTCCCGGTCGCGCTGCTGGTCCGCGACCCGCACTGACCCGTCCCCGACCTTCCGACCGCCCACCGACCACCGACCACCGCCCACCGCCCACCGCCCACCGCCCGGCAGGGAGCCCGATGCCGCCCCGTCAGACCGCCCGCCGCTTCGAGCTCTGGGCACCCGCCGCCCGCGACCGCGTCGAGATCGAGGTGGACGGCGCGGCCCACCTCATGCGGCGCGACCCCGTCCGCCCCGGCTGGTGGCGGGCGGAGGTCCCGGCCGACCCGGGCCGCAGCCGTTACGGCTTCCGGCTCGACGACGACCCGCTGCTGCTCCCCGACCCGCGCTCGCCACGCCAGCCGGAGGGGCCCGACGGCCGGTCACAGCTGGTCGACCACGGCGCCTTCCGCTGGACCGAGGCCGGACCGCGACGGCAGCTGCCCGGCAGCGTGCTCTACGAGCTGCACATCGGCACCTTCACCGCCGAGGGCACCTTCGACGCCGCCGCCGCCCGGCTGGAGCACCTGGTGGCGCTGGGCGTGGACGCGGTCGAGCTGATGCCGGTCTGCCCGTTCCCCGGGAAGCAGGGCTGGGGCTACGACGGGGTGTCGCTGTGGGCGGTGCACGAGCCCTACGGTGGCCCGGAGGGGCTGAAGCGCTTTGTCGACACCGCCCACCGGCTGGGCCTGGCCGTGGTGCTGGACGTGGTGCACAACCACCTCGGCCCCAGCGGCAACTATCTGCCGCGGTTCGGCCCCTACTTCACCGACAGCCACCACACCCCCTGGGGCTCGGCGGTCAACCTGGACGCGCCGGGCTCGGACGAGGTGCGCGACTACCTCGTCGGCAGCGCCCTGGCCTGGCTCCGCGACTACCGGGTGGACGGCCTGCGGCTGGACGCGGTGCACGCGCTGGCCGACACCCGGGCCCGGCACTTCCTGGAGGAGCTGGCCGCCGCCGTGGACGCGCTGGCCGCCGCCGAGGGCCGGCCACTGGCGCTGATCGCCGAGTCCGACCTGAACGACCCCCGGCTGACCACCCCGCGCCGGGACGGCGGGTTCGGCCTGGCCGCGCAGTGGAGCGACGACTTCCACCACTGCCTGCACTCCGCCCTGACCGGCGAGGGCCAGGGCTACTACGCCGACTTCGCCGTCCGGCCGCTGGGCGCCCTGGCGAAGACGCTGACCGGGGGCTGGTTCCACGACGGCAGCTGGTCCTCGTTCCGCGGCCGCGGCCACGGCCGTCCACTGGACCGCGGACGCACCCCGGGCCACCGGCTGCTCGGCTACCTCCAGACCCACGACCAGATCGGCAACCGGGCCCGGGGCGACCGGATCTCCGCCGCGCTCGACCCGGGCTGCTGGCCGCCGGAGCGGCGCTGGTGCTGACCGCCCCGTTCACCCCGATGCTGTTCATGGGCGAGGAGTGGGGCGCGCGCACGCCCTGGCAGTACTTCACCGACCATCAGGACCCGGCCCTGGCCCAGGCCGTACGGGAGGGGCGGCGCGGCGAGTTCGCCGCCCACGGCTGGGCCCCGAGCGAGATCCCCGACCCGCAGGCGCCCGGCACCTTCCTGGCGTCCAAGCTGGACTGGGGGAGCCGGGACGGCGGCCGCACGCGGAGCTGCTGGACTGGTACCGGCGGCTGCTGGCGCTGCGCCGCGGCCACCCGGGGCTGTCGGGTCGCCCATGACGGTGTCCGGGTCGCCCATGACGAGTCGGAGCGCTGGCTGGTGCTGCACCGCGGCCACTACCGGACCGCGGTCAACCTCGCCGACCAGCCGCGGACCGTCCCACTGGGCGCGCCGCACGCGCGCACCCTGGCCGCCTGGGGCGAAGTCCTCCCGAAGGGCCCGGAGCTGACTCTGCCGCCCAGGTCGGCAGCGGTGGTCATCACCGCCACCGACCCTTACCAGCCGGGAAATTGACGTCCAATCAACTGGAGCTCGGTCAGCGAGCGCACCGTCAGTGGACGGCGGGCTCCAGCGCCGGCTCCGGCAGCGGCACCGGGGTCTGCTCCGGGCGGTCCCGGCCGACATGGTTGAACATCAGGTTCAGCAGCACGGCGACCAGGCAGCCGGCGCTGATGCCGGAGTCCATCACGGTCTGCACGGCCTGCGGGAAGGCGTTGTAGAAGTCCGGCCGCGGCGATCGGCAGTACCCCGAAGCCCACCGCTACGGCCACGATCAGCATATTGCCGTTCTGGTCGAGCCGGGCCCGGCCCAGGGTGCGGATGCCGCTGGCGGCGACCGTCCCGAACAGCGCCAGCCCGGCGCCGCCGAGCACCGGCTCGGGCACCACATTCACCACCGCCCCGGCCACCGGGAACAGCCCCAGCAGCACCAGCACCACGCCGCTGGTGGCGACCACGAAGCGGCTGCGGATGCCGGTGAGCGCGACCAGGCCGATGTTCTGGGCGAAGGCGGTCGCGGTGAAACCGTTCAGCAGCGCCGCGACCGCGGTGGCGGCCCCGTCGGCGCGCAGTCCGGCGGTGATCACCTCCTGGTCGGCCGGGCGGTCGACGATCTCGCCGAGCGCCAGCATGTCGGCGGTGCTCTCGGTCATGGACACCAGCATCACGATCAGCATCGAGATGATCGCCGCGACCTGGAACTGCGGGGCGCCGAAGTGGAACGGCGAGGGCAGCGCGAACACCGGGACATGCGCGAGCTGCCCGAAGTCCGTCTTGCCCAGCACCGCTGCGGCCAGGGTGCCGACCAGCAGCCCCAGCAGGATGGAGATGCTGCGCAGGAAGCCGCGCAGGAACCGGTTGAGCAGCAGCACCACGGCCAGGGTGACCCGGCCAGGCCGATATTGGCGACCGAGCCGAAGTCATGGGCGGTGGGGTCGCCCCCCTCGGCCCAGTTGGCGGCGACCGGGAACAGCGAGAGCCCGATCAGGGTGATCACCGTGCCGCTGACCACCGGCGGGAAGAAGCGGTTGAGCCGGCCGAACCAGGGCGCGGCGAAGAAGGCCACCACCCGGCGATCAGGACGCCGCCGTAGATCTCCGGCAGCGCATGGCCGGGCTGGGCGGTCTTGGCCACGGCCACCATCGGGGCCACCCCGGCGAAGGAGATGCCGTTGACGAACGGCAGCCGGGAGCCGACCCGCCACACCCCGAGGGTCTGGAGCAGTGTCGCCAGACCGGAGGTGAGCAGGGCCGCGCCGATCAGCACGGTGAGCTCGGTGCTGCTCAGGCCGCAGGCCGCGCCGACGATCAGCGGCGGGGCCACCACCCCGGCGTACATCGCGGCTATGTGCTGGAGTCCATAGGCCAACAGCCTTGGGGCGGGCAGAAGTTCGTCCACGGGGTGGACCGGCGGCGCGGGCTCGGAGCCGGGCGTGGCTGGGCGTGCGGTATCCACGTTGATACCTCCGGGAGGTGCGGTGCGAGCACCGACGTGAGGGAAGAGGCAGCGGAACCGGCGGGCAGGTGGACGGCCTGCGGGCAGGGCAAGGCAATGCCGGACGGCGACCGGCAGGGGTCACGGAAGAGTGGTTCCGCGATCCGGGAAAGTTTTTTCGCTTGCAGGAAACGTAGGACCGTCCAACATCCTGGTCAACAGATTGTTGACCAGTTTGGAGATTTCTACATGCCCGCCCGGGCAGCTCCCGGGGCAGCGCTCAGCCGGACGCCTTCGCCAGCAGCTCCTGCCACAGTGCCCGCACCTGGGGCTCCAGCCGCTCCAGCGGGCCCTCGTTGTCCAGCACCACATCCGCCACCGCCAGCCGGTCCTCCCGCGAGGCCTGGGCATCCAGCCGGGCCTGCGCCTCCCCCGGCTCCATCCCGCGCAGCCGCACCAGCCGGTCCAGCCGGGTCGCGTCGGCCGCGTCCACCACCACCACCAGGTCGTACAGCCCCGCCAGGCCGTTCTCGGCCAGCAGCGGGACATCGTGGACCACCACGTCACCCGGCCCGGCCAGGGCCTCCAGCTCGGCCGAACGCTGCCGCACCAGCGGGTGCACGATCGCATTGAGCGCGGCCAGCCGGGCCGGGTCGGCAAAGACGACCGCGCCCAGCCCGGGCCGGTCCAGCGCGCCGTCCGGGCGCAGCACCCCCGCCCCGAACTCGGCCGCCACCGCCGCCAGCCCCGGCGTCCCCGGGGCCACCACCTCGCGGGCGATCAGGTCGGAGTCCACCACCACCGCGCCGTACGAGCCCAGCAGCCGGGACACCTCGCTCTTGCCCGCGCCGATGCCACCTGTGAGTCCGACCTTCAGCATGGCCGCAGCATAGCGTCCACGCCCGGCCGCCCCCGCCCCCGCCCGGCCGCTCAACAGCTCAACAGTTCAACGGCTCAACGGCCCGTCGGTACGTCTCAGAGGTCCGCCAGCGCCGGGCGCCGGACGGCCCGCAGCGGGGCCGGCTCGCGCGGGGCCGGCAGCACCGGCTCGACCAGCGGCGGCAGCGTCTGGTTGTCGTGCAGGCCGACCCGGCATGCAGTCGCTTCAGCCAGCTCGGGGCCCACCAGTTGCGCGAGCCGAACATGGTCATGGTCGCCGGGACCAGCAGCATCCGCACCAGGGTCGCATCCACCAGCACCGCGACCGCCAGCGCCACCCCGATCTCCTTGATGTCCAGCATGTCGCCGGTGGAGAAGCCGGCGAAGACGACCACCATCAGCAGCCCGGCCGAGGTGATGATCCGCCCGCTGCGCTGCACCCCGCGCTCCACCGCCTTGCGGCATGGATACCCCTGCTCGTGCAGTTCCTTGATCCGGGACAGCAGGAACACCTCGTAGTCCATCGACAGCCCGAAGGCGAAGGCGAACACCAGCACCGGGATCCACGCCTCCAGGCCGCCGGTCGGCGAGAAGCCCAGCAGCCCGCTCAGCCAGCCGTCCTGGAACACCAGGGTCAGCACGCCCAGTGAGGCGCCCAGCGACAGCATGTTCATCAGCAGCGCCTTCAACGGCACCACCACCGAGCCGGTCATCAGGAACAGCAGCACAAAGGTCGCCACGGCCACCAGGCCCAGCGCCCATGGGCCGCGGGTGGCCACCTCGTGCTTGAAGTCCAGCACCGTCGCCGCGTCCCCGGTCACCCAGGTGGTCAGCCCGCCCCGGTCCGCGCGCAGTTCGGAGACCACCTGCTGGGCGGTGGCGCCCTCGCTGCTGCCCTTGACGTCCACACCGACGCTGACCAGCTGCCCGGTCTGCGGACCCACGCTGACCCCGTCGACCCCGGGCAGATCCCGGATGTGCGCCGCGTACACCTCCGCCTGGGCGGTGTCGCCCTGTACCGCCACGGTCACCGCCGAGGGCTCCAGCGCGGGGAACCGGCTGGCCAGCGCGTCGGCCACGGCCCGGCTGCTGAAGGACTTGGGCAGCACCTGCGCGTCCGCGTTCTGCGGGTGCGCGAAGGCGAACGGAGCGGCCAGCGCCAGCAGCACCCCGGCCACGCCCAGCGCGACCGGCAGCGGACGCCGCTGCACCCGGCGCACGGTCCTGGCGAAGACGCCGTCGTCCGGCACCGGCTTCAGCGGCGCCTTGATCCGGCCGCCGACAAAGCCCAGCAGCGCCGGTACCAGCGTCAGCCCGGAGAGCACGGTGATCACCACCACGCTCACCCCGGCCGCGCCGACCGCCCGGAAGATCGGGCTGACAAAGACGAACAGCCCGGACAGTGCGGCGGCCACGGTCAGCGCGGAGAAGGCAATGGTGCGCCCGGCGGTGGCGCTGGTGCGTTCGACGGCGTCGGCCACGCTCGCGCCATGCGCCCGCTCCTCGCGGAAACGGTTCACCATCAGCAGCGCATAGTCGATGGAAAGGCCCAGGCCCAGCACCGTGGCGATGGGCAGCACACTCGGGTCGATCGGCATCAGCTTGGTGAACCCGAGCAGCGCCAGGAACGCCCCGCCGATCGAGGCGACCGCGCCGACCAGCGGCAGCCCGGCGGCCAGGAACCCGCCGAAGATCAGCACCATCACCAGCAGGGTCACCGGCAGCGTGATGAACTCGCCCAGCTCGGTGTCCTTCTCGGTCTGCTGCTGCACCTGCTGGGTGAGCACCTGCTCCCCGCCGAGCTGGACACTGGCCCCGGGCACCTCGGTGGCGATCTCCCGCAGCCGCTGCGAGGCGGCATCCAGGGGCACGTTCCCACTGCCGGTCAGGTCGACCTGGACCACTCCGGACTGCCCGTCGCTGGAGCGCAGCCCGGCCGCCGTGGAGCCGCCGCTGTAGGGGTCGGTCACCTGGCCGACGCCGGGGATCCGGGAGAGGTCCACCGCGGCGGCGGTGACCGCCGTACGCAGCGCCGGGTCGTCCACCGGTTTGCCGGAGACCAGCGCGGTGATCCCGCCGGAGGTCGGGTCGGCCGCCGCCAGCAGCGCCGAGCCGGTGGCCGACTCCGAGCCGGCCGCCTTGGCGGCGGGCGCTGCGGTATTGAAGACCTTGGTCCCGAAGACCAGACCGGCGACCAGCACCACCACCCACACCGCGAACACCCAGCGGCGATGACGGAAGCTGAATCGCCCCACGGCGGCGAACGGCCCGCCGAGGCGGGTGGAGCGTGCAGTCATGGGGCGTTTACCTTGCAGCCGGAAACGGGACTGAACTCCACTCTGCCCGAATAAGCCCGAATACGAGGTTTAGCGATCTATGGTCTATCTCATAGGGTTTCGGCTGAACAAAAGCGGACTCACAGCATCCGGACACCCGGCCTCGGAGCGGCAAAACGGCACCGCCCGGGAAGGCAGCCCGGGAAAGCAGCAGGGCCCCCACCCGGTCACCCGGGTGGGGGCCCTGCTCAGTCCACGCCCCTGGGGGCGCTCAGCTCAGCGGCAAGCGCTCAGCTCTGGCCGCCCGCGAGCTTCTCGCGCAGCGCGGCGAGGGCCTCGTCGGTCGCCAGGGCGCCCGAGGTCTCGTCGCTGCTCGAGGAGTACGAGCCACCGGAGATGGCACCCGCGCCACCGGCAGCGGCACCGGCCTCAGGAGCAGCGCCCTCACCGGCGGCCGCAGCCTCGGCGTCGGCCTCGCGGCTCTTGATGACCTGGGCCTGGTGCTGCTCGAAGCGGGCCTGCGCCTCGGCGTACTGGCGCTCCCACTCCTCACGCTGCTTCTCGAAGCCGGGCAGCCAGTCGTTCGCCTCGGGGTCGAAGCCCTCCGGGTAGATGTAGTTGCCCGCGTCGTCGTAGGACGCAGCCATGCCGTAGAGGGTCGGGTCGAACTCGACCGAGGCCGGGTCGGCACCGAGGGACTCGTTGGCCTGCTTGAGCGACAGGCTGATCCGGCGACGCTCGAGGTCGATGTCGATGACCTTGACGAAGATCTCGTCGCCGACCTGGACGACCTGCTCCGGGATCTCCACGTGGCGCTCGGCCAGCTCGGAGATGTGGACCAGGCCCTCGATGCCCGTCCACGCGGACGAACGCACCGAACGGAACCAGCTTGGTGACCTTGCCGGGGACGACCTGGCCGATCTGGTGGGTCCGGGCGAACTGCTGCCACGGGTCCTCCTGGGTCGCCTTCAGCGACAGGGAGACGCGCTCGCGGTCCATGTCAACGTCGAGAACCTCGACGGTGACCTCCTGGCCGACCTCGACAACCTCGGACGGGTGGTCGATGTGCTTCCAGGACAGCTCGGAGACGTGCACCAGGCCGTCGACGCCACCCAGGTCCACGAAGGCACCGAAGTTGACGATGGAGGAGACGACGCCGGAGCGCACCTGGCCCTTCTGCAGGGTGGTGAGGAAGGTCTGGCGGACCTCGCTCTGGGTCTGCTCCAGCCAGGCACGGCGGGACAGGACCACGTTGTTGCGGTTCTTGTCCAGCTCGATGATCTTGGCTTCGAGCTCCTTGCCCACGTAGGGCTGGAGGTCGCGGACCCGGCGCATCTCGACCAGCGACGCGGGCAGGAAGCCGCGCAGGCCGATGTCGAGGATGAGACCGCCCTTGACGACCTCGATGACGGTACCGGTGACGATGCCGTCCTCTTCCTTGATCTTCTCGATCGTGCCCCAGGCGCGCTCGTACTGCGCACGCTTCTTGGACAGGATGAGACGACCCTCCTTGTCCTCCTTCTGGAGAACAAGGGCCTCGATGCTGTCGCCGACCTTGACGACGTCATGCGGGTCGACGTCGTGCTTGATGGACAGCTCGCGGGACGGAATGACGCCCTCGGTCTTGTAACCGATGTCGAGGAGCACCTCGTCACGGTCGACCTTCACGATGATGCCGTCGACGATGTCGCCATCGTTGAAGTACTTGATGGTCTCGTCGATCGCCGCGAGGAAGGCCTCTGCGTCGCCGATGTCGTTGACCGCCACCTGCGGGGTGGTACGGGCCTCGATGCTGCTGGTCGTCATTAGGAAAAGGGCTCCGGTACGGACATGAAGTCGTAGGTACTACTACGCCGGGGACCCGTTATCGCTCCACCAAGGACCAGCCAAGCCGAGACCGGTGTATCCGCTGCCGTCCAGACCGACTGGCAACCGATACCCGGGCAATGACTTCGGGGTCTTCAACAGATGCGAGCGCGACCTGCTCCGTCCGAGGCGCGCAGGCCGCAGCGCAAACTTGTAGCATACGGGGACAGCCGTGCACGGTCAATGTCGGATACCGCAGGAGGGGACCACTCCAACGGACTGGTGTCAACCAGTCGGAAGGTCAGATTCCAGAAACCCCTGCCGGCAGCCGGACAACCCCGTGACGAGGCCGTTCCAGGTGCTACGGGCCCAAGGTTGCTACTGCGCGATGAGCGAGTACACCGCAGCCCCCGACGCTGCCGACGACGACGAGACCGAGGCCGTCCGCCGCAAGGCCGATGCCACGGAGACCAGCCACGCAAACCGCCGCTGGTGGGACCGCAACGCCGACGACTACCAGCACGAGCACGGCGGACTTCCTGCGCGACGCCGGCTTCGTCTGGTGCCCGGAGGGCCTGGACGAGGCCAGTGCCGGGCTGCTCGCGACCGGCGGCGCTGCGCGGCCTGCGGGTGCTGGAGATCGGCGCGGGCGCCAGTGCTCCCGCTGGCTGGCCGACGCGGAGCGGTCCCGGTCGCGCTGGACCTCTCGCACCGGCAGCTCCAGCACGCGCTGCGGATCGACGAGCAGCTGGGCCGCGATCCGCTGCCGCTGGTCCAGGCCGACGCCTCGGTGCTGCCCTTCGCGGACGGCGCGTTCGACCTGGCCTGCTCGGCCTACGGCGCGGTGTCCTTCGCCGCCGACAGCGGAGAGATCATGCGCGAGGTGCACCGGGTGCTGCGGCCCGGCGGGCGCTGGGTGTTCTCGGTGACCCACCCGGTCCGCTGGGCGTTCCCGGACGAGCCCGGACCCGAGGGCCTGACCGCCACCGGCTCCTACTTCGACCGCACCCCCTATGTGGAGGAGGACGAGCAGGGCCGCGCGGTGTATGTCGAGCACCACCGCACCCTGGGCGACCGGTGCGCGAGCTGACCGCCGCCGGGTTCCGGCTGGACCTGGTGGAGCCGGAGTGGCCGGAGCACCTCGCCCAGGTCTGGGGCGGCTGGAGCCCGCTGCGCGGCCGACACCTGCCGGGCACCGCGATCTTCGTCTGCGTCCGGGACGGGGCGGCCGGCTCAGGGCCGCAGACCGGCTGACCGCCCGGCGAACCGGCTGACCGCAGGCGTCTTCCGGCCCGGAACCGGGCCGGACGACGCCTGCCGACGGGTCAGTGCGCGGCGGTCTCCCAGTCCGTGCCGACGCCCACCGAGACATCCAGCGGGGCGCGCAGCGGATAGGCGTCCGCCATCTCCCGGCGGACCAGCGCCTCCACCGGCTCCCGTTCGCCCGGGGCCAGCTCCAGCACCACTTCGTCGTGCACCTGGAGCAGCATCCGCGAGCTGAGCTCGGCCGTGAGCGCGCGTCCACCTTGAGCATGGCGATCTTGACGATGTCCGCGGCCGAGCCCTGGATCGGCGCGTTCAGTGCCATCCGCTCGGCCATCTCCCGGCGCTGGCGGTTGTCGCTGGTCAGGTCCGGCAGGTAGCGGCGGCGGCCGAGGACGGTCTCGGTGTAGCCGGTGCCCCGGGCCTCGTCCACCACCCGGCGCAGGTAGTCGCGCACCCGCCGAAGCGCTCGAAGTAGGTGTCCATCAGCCGCCGCGCCTCGCCGGCCTCGATGGCCAGCTGCTGCGAGAGGCCGAACGCCGACAGGCCGTAGGCCAGGCCGTACGACATCGCCTTGATCTTGCGGCGCATCTCCGCGTCGACCTGGGCCCGCTCCACGGCGAAGACCTGGGCGCCGACGGTGGTGTGCAGGTCCTCGCCGCTGGCGAAGGCGGCCAGCAGCGCCTCGTCCCCGGAGAGGTGGGCCATGATCCGCAGCTCGATCTGGCTGTAGTCCGCGGTCAGCAGCGACTCGTACCCCGCGCCCACCACGAAGGCGCGGCGGATCATCCGGCCCTCCTCGGTGCGCACCGGGATGTTCTGCAGGTTCGGGTCGGTGGAGGACAGCCGGCCGGTCGCCGCCACCATCTGGTTGAAGGTGGTGTGGATCCGGCCGTCCGCGGCCACCGTCTTGATCAGGCCCTCGACCGTGGTCCGCAGCCGGGTCTGGTCCCGGTGCCGGAGCAGGATCACCGGCAGCTCGTGCGGGGTCTGCGCGGCCAGCCAGGTCAGCGCGTCCGCGTCGGTGGTGTAACCGGTCTTGATCTTCTTGGTCTTCGGCAGCCCCAGCTCGCCGAAGAGGATCTCCTGGAGCTGCTTGGGCGAGCCGAGGTTGAAGTCGTGGCCGACCGCCTCGTGCGCCTCCTTGACCGCCTGCTGCACCGCCGCGCCGAACTGGAGCTCCAGCTGGGTCAGCCACTCCGAGTCGGCGGCGATCCCGGCCCGCTCCATCCTGGCCAGCAGCGCCGAGATCGGCAGCTCCAGGTCCCGCATCAGCTCCAGCGCGCCGTCCTTGGCCAGCCGCTGCTCGAACACCTCGGCCAGGTCGAGCACCGTCCGGGCGCGCACCATCAGCGCCTGGGCGGCGGCGGCCGCCTCGTCCGCGGCGTCCTCCCCGAAGGCCAGCTGACCGCTGTCGGCGGGGCCGGCCGCGTCCAGCTGGCGTCCCAGGTACTCCTCGGCGAGGACGTCCAGGCCGAAGGTGCGCCGGCCGGGCTTCTCCAGGTAGGCGGCCAGGGCGCTGTCCGACAGCACGCCCTCGATCCGCCAGCCGTGCTCGGCGAAGGCCCGCTGCACCTGCTTGGCCACATGCAGTGCCTTGGGCCGCTGCGGATCCGCCAGCCAGTCGGCGAAGGCCCGCTCGTCCTCCTCCGCCAGCGCCGCCGGGTCGGCCCAGGCGGCCGGACCGCCCTCGGCCGCCAGCGCGAAGGCGGTCACCTGGCCCTCGCCGCGGGCCCAGCTGTAGTCCGCCATCAGCCCGGTGAGGCCGCCGGTGCCGGCGTGCTCCGCCAGCCAGGCCGCGAGCGCGCCCGGCGCGGTCAGCAGCTCGCCGTCGATCTCGACCCCGGGGGCCGACGCGGCGGCCGCGGCGGTCCGGCTCGGCCGCGCCCGGGTCCACCGCGAACAGCCGGTCCCGCAGCGCCTGGTTGCGGAACTCCAGGGCGTCCAGCAGCACCACGGTGGCGTCCCGGTCGTAGGCCCGGCGCTCCAGGTCGGCCACGCCCAGCGGCAGTTCGACGTCCCGGATCAGCTCGGTCAGCTCGCGGTTGAGCTTGACCGCGTCCAGACCGGCCCGCAGCTTCTCGCCGATCTTGCCCTTGACCTCGTCGGCCCGCTCGACCAGCTCCCGGAAGGAGCCGTACTGGCCGATCCACTTGGCGGCGGTCTTCTCCCCACGCCGGGGATGCCCGGCAGGTTGTCCGACGGATCCCCGCGCAGCGCGGCCAGGTCCGGGTACTGGGTCGGGGTCACCCCGTACTTCTCCTGGACCTTCTCCGGGGTGTAGCGGGTCATCTCAGAGACGCCCTTGGTCGGGTAGAGCACGGTGACGTCCTCGGTCACCAGTTGCAGGGCGTCGCGGTCCCCGGTCAGGATCAGCACCTCGAAGCCCTCGGCCGCGGCGCGGGTGGCCAGGGTCGCGATGATGCGTCCGCCTCGAACTCGACAGCCGCCAGATGTGGCACCCGCATCGCGTCCAGCAGCTCGCTGACCAGCTCGACCTGACCGCGGAACTCGTCCGGCGAGGCCGAGCGGGTGGCCTTGTACTCGGGGTAGATCCCGGCCCGGAAGGTCTTGCGGGACACGTCGAAGGCCACCGCGAAGTGGGTCGGCGTCTTCGTCCCGCAGGATGTTGGCGAGCATCGACGCGAATCCGTAGACCGCGTTGGTCGGCTGGCCGGTGCTGGTGGCGAAGTTCTCCGCCGGGAAGGCGTAGAACGCCCGGTAGGCCATCGAATGGCCGTCCAGGAGCAGCAGCCGAGGCCGCTCCCGCTTGCTCGCACCCGCACTACCAGCCATAACCGCCACCGCTTCCCGATACCGCACCCTGCTGATTCCGGACGAAATCCTATGGCCCCGCACTGACAGCCGGGCGCCCTGCGGCCCCGGCCCGGGGTGCGACGTACCATCGGCTGCAGATCAGTCCTACCGGATGGCACGCCGACGCACAGGAGCAGCATGTCCGAGCAGCAGACGGAACCCGGCCTCACCCTCAAGGTCCCTCAGGACGTCCTCGACCGCTTCGCCGCACTGGGCACGACCACCAGCACCTTCACCGGCGGCGAGCTGGGCGACCGGCTCGGCATCAAGGTGATCGAGGCCTCCCGGAACGGGTCGTCGGCACCATGCCGGTCGACGGCAACCAGCAGCCGTACGGGCTGCTGCACGGCGCGCCTCGGCCGCGCTGGCGGAGACCCTGGGCTCGATAGGGGCGATGCTGCACGCCGGCCCCGGCCGCTACGCGGTCGGCGTGGACCTGAACGCCACCCATCACCGCTCGGCCACCTCCGGCCTGGTCACCGGCGTCGCCACGGCGGTCTTCCGGGCCGCACCGCGGCCACCTACGGGTCGCGATCACCGACGACCAGGGGCGCCGGATCACCAGCTGCCGGCTGACCTGCATGCTGCGCGACACCTGAGCCGCCCGCACCTCCGGGCCGGCCCCACCGGGGCGGCCCGGGCCGGGGCGCCGGGCGGCCGCCGACAACCGCCCGAACGCGTCGGCGCGGCGGCCCGTCCGGTTGACGGAGCCACGCCGCGCACCGGCTCCCGGCCCGCGACCGGCGCGCGGTCAGGCGTCGGGTCAGGCGTCGGGTCAGGCGTCGGCGTCCGGCTCCTGGACGGCCTTCTTCCTGGCCGCGTCCTGGGCCTTGGCGTCCTGGGCCGCGCCCTCCTCGATGACGGCCTCGGCGACGGCCTTCATGGTCATCCGGCGGTCCATCGAGGTCTTCTGGATCCAGCGGAAGGCGGCGGGCTCGGTCAGGCCGAACTTGGTCTGCAGCACGCTCTTCGCGCGGTCCACCAGCTTGCGGGTGTCCAGCCGCAGGCTCAGGTCCGCGATCTCGGACTCCAGCGCCCGGATCTCGCTGTAGCGGGAGACCGCCATCTCGATCGCCGGGACCAGGTCGCTCTTGTTGAACGGCTTGACGATGTAGGCCATCGCCCCGGCGTCCCTGGCCCGGTCGACCAGCTCGCGCTGGGAGAAGGCGGTGAGCATCAGGGTCGGCGCGATATGCGCCTCGTGGATCTGCTCGGCGGCGGAAAGACCGTCCAGGATCGGCATCTTCACGTCCAGGATGACCAGGTCCGGGCGCAGCTCGGTGGCGAGCTTCACGGCCTCGGCGCCGTCCCCGGCCTCGCCGACGACGGTGTAACCCTCCTCCTCCAGCATCTCCTTGAGGTCCAGGCGGATCAGTGCCTCGTCCTCGGCGATGACCACCCGGGTGGTGGTGGGCGGAACGTGCTGCTCGGGGTGCTCGTCGGTGGCGGCGGTCACGGTGCTCCTCGTGTGGGACGCGGGGTTGCATGAACGAGCCTACCCAGCTGCACGAATCGGCCCCGACACGGTACTCTGACCACGCGCACCCCGCCGGGTTGATGGAATCGGCAGACATGATCGCCTCAAAAGCGATTGCCTGAAAGGGCGTGCGGGTTCAAGTCCCGCACCCGGCACTTCGCACCGCCCCCAGCGCACTTCGCGCCACTCCCCGCGCCCGCGCCTTCCGCACTTCTCCGCGCCTCGCGCCGCTGTCGCGGCTTCAGCTTCGCCTCAGCTTCTTCGCGCCCCCGTGCCGCCTCCCCGCGCTCCGCCGCTCCGGCCGGCCGCGGATTTCCGCCGCGACCCGCGGCAGCTCCTCCCAATGGCCCGCACGGCCGCCCTCGTAGGGCCGTACCCGGCCGGGCAAAGCCCCGCCGACCGCCCTGGATCACGGCACCGGACAGGCACCGGGCACAGCACCGGACGCCTCCGAACAATACCGGAATCCGGCCCTGACTTTTGCGACTCCGAAGCCAAGAAAACCGATAGTCATTCAATACGAATGTGTTTTTCCCGACCCCCGGTCGCGCGCCCCCCATTCACTCCCCCGCGCGCCGGGTTTCGCCCCCGCCGACCCCGCACAGACTCGGGACCAGGGCATACGTGCGTCACCCCGGGGTGGACGCACCCGTTCGAACGCAGCTATTCATCGTCAGAATCAGCGCATGGGAGTAATCTTCACCTCATCTCGCACATATCCGACCCGCTACTCCCATCACCCTGCTCTCTTCACCCTGCCCTGGAATTCGAGAGGCGCTGAATCATGGCTTCCACCGACCAGCTGTCCCCGCCCTCATCACCGGTCACAACCTGCGGCGGGAGATCGGCCTCATCGGCCTGATGTGGGCGTCCGTCGGCTCCATCATCGGCTCGGGCTGGCTCTTCGGCGCCCAGAAGGCGGTGGTGGTCGCCGGGCCCGCGGCGATCATCTCCTGGTGCATCGGCGCGATCGCGATCGTGCTGCTGGCCCTGGTGCACGCCGAGCTCGGCGGCATGTTCCCGGTCGCCGGTGGCACCGCCCGCTATCCGCACTACACCTTCGGCGGGCTGGCCGGGATGTCCTTCGGCTGGTTCTCCTGGCTGCAGGCGGTGACCGTGGCCCCGATCGAGGTCCAGGCCATGATCGGCTACGCCAAGCACTGGTCCTGGGCGGACGGCTTCCAGCACTCCGACGGCACGCTCACCCACTCCGGCCTCCTGGTCGCGGTGGTGCTGATGGCGGTCTTCGTCGCGATCAACTTCCTCGGGGTACGGCTGCTGGCGCGCACCAACAGCGCCGCGACCTGGTGGAAGATCGCCATCCCGCTGTTCACCATCTTCGTCCTGGCGATCACCCACTTCCACGGCTCCAACTTCACCTCCAAGGGCTTCGCCCCCTTCGGCGCCAAGGGCGTTCTCACCGCCATCAGCACCAGCGGCATCATCTTCGCCCTGCTCGGCTTCGAGCAGGCGATCCAGCTGTCCGGCGAGAGCCGCAACCCCAAGCGGGACATCCCCCGGGCGGTGATCGGCTCGTGCACCATCGGCGCGCTGATCTACACCGCGCTCCAGGTCGTCTACATCGGCGCGCTGCCGCGCAGTTCCTTCGCCCAGGGCTGGGACAAGCTCAACTACGCGGGCATCAGCGGTCCGTTCGCCGGGCTGGCCACCGTCATCGGCCTGGGCTGGCTGGCCTGGATCCTCTATCTGGACGCCATCGTCTCCCCGGCCGGCACGGCGCTGATCTACACCACCTCCACCTCGCGCATCTCCTACGGCCTGACCCGCAACGGCTACACCCCGGAGCTGTTCGAGCGGACCGACAAGCGCGGGGTGCCCTGGTTCGGCCTGATCATCGCCTTTGTCGCCGGGGTCGTCTGCTTCCTGCCGTTCCCCAGCTGGCAGCAGCTGGTCAGCTTCATCACCTCGGCCAGCGTGCTGATGTACGCCGGGGCACCGCTGGCCTACGGCGTGCTGCGGGAGCGCCTGCCGGAGCGGGAGCGCCCCTACCGGCTGCCGGCCGGGCGGATCATCTCCCCGCTGTCCTTCGCGATCGCCAGCCTGATCATCTACTGGGCCGGCTGGGACACGCTGTGGCGGCTGGGCTGCGCCATCGTCATCGGCTACCTGCTGCTCGGCTCCTACGCCTGGCATCCCGGCGGCAGGGCCGGCCCGACGCCCCGAACCTGGACTGGCGTCCGGCCCAGTGGCTGCCGGTCTACCTGCTCGGCATGGGCGTCATCTCCTGGCAGGGCAGCTTCTGCACCAACCCGGGCTGCGGCGCCAGAGGCAACCTGCCGCTGTGGTGGGACATCGTGGTCGTCGCGGTGTTCTCGCTGGCCATCTACTACTGGGCGCTGTCGGTCGCCCTGCGGACCGAGGACATCGAGCGCAACATCGCCGATGTCGAGGTGGTGGACGAGGGCGGTCACTGACACCTGCTCAACAGCCTTACCAGCGGCACCGACCGCACCATCCGAGCCCGGCCGGCGGAAGCACCGCCGACCGGGCTCAGGCTTGCCCGAAAGTGCCACCCCTGCGGGTGCGGACAGCCCGGAATCGTCACGTACCGCACTTCGGCCGCAATAACCCCCGGAATGCCCCCGAGTCAATAGCCAGCAGACTCGGATGAAAGCTCAAGAATTCCTCAAGTCACGGAACGGGCACGATCAGGACACCGATAGCACGCACCAAGCGCCATACGGCGCAGTAGAGATGAGCCTGGTCCGGTAGCAGGTACGACTCCTGGGATTTCGCAGTGTTACGAGAGTGAAAAACCCCGGCGAGTTCGCATCCATTCAGCAACTACATCTATGCATGAGGACTAACTGCCCCTAACCTGGGGCAACTCTCAACCTCCTGTTGTCCCCACATTCGAGAGGTCCACACCCATGTCTACCGCCGACCAGTTGTCCCCACCGACCGCGCCCAACCGCAACCTTCGACGCCAAGTCGGCATCATCGGCCTGACCTGGGCTTCCGTAGGCTCGATCATCGGCTCGGGCTGGCTTCTGGGCGCGAAGAGCGCCGTAATGGCCGCAGGCCCGGCCGCGATCATCTCCTGGGTGATCGGCGCGATCGCGATCGTCCTGCTGGCGCTCGTGCACGCCGAACTCGGCGGTATGTTCCCGGTGGCGGGCGGCACCACGCGCTACCCGCACTACGCCTTCGGCGGCCTGGCCGGCATGTCCTTCGGCTGGTTCTCCTGGCTGCAGGCGGCTTCGGTGGCTCCCATCGAAGTTGAAGCCATGATCAACTATGGTCAGCACTACAGCTGGGCGCATTCTCTGGAGCACGCCAGCAACGGCACGCTGACGACCTCCGGCTTCTTCGTCGCCGCCCTGCTGATGGCGATCTTCGTCGCCGTCAACTTCCTTGGTATACGCGTGCTCGCGCACACCAACAGCGCTGCCACCTGGTGGAAGATCGCCATTCCGCTGTTCACGATCTTCGTGCTGGCGATCACCCACTTCCACGGCGGCAACTTCACCTCGCAGGGCTTCGCGCCGTTCGGCGCCAAGGGTGTCCTGGCCGCCATCAGCACCAGCGGCATCATCTTCGCCCTGCTCGGCTTCGAGCAGGCCATCCAGCTGGCCGGTGAGAGCACCAACCCGAAGCGCGACATCCCTCGCGCCGTGCTCGGCTCCGTGGCCATCGGCGCGGTCATCTACCTGGCGCTCCAGGTCGTCTTCATCGGCGCGCTCCCGGCTCCACCTTCGCCCACGGCTGGGCGAAGCTCGCCTACACCGGCATCAGCGGTCCGTTCGCCGGTCTGGCCACCCTGGTCGGCCTCGGCTGGCTCGCCACGATCCTCTACATCGACGCGGTCATCTCCCCCGGTGGCACCGGCCTGATCTACGTCACCTCGACCTCGCGCATCTCCTACGGCCTGAGCCGCAACGGCTATGCCCCTGAGGTCTTCCAGCGGACCGACAAGCGCGATGTGCCGTGGTTCGGCCTGATCATCTCCTTCATCACCGGCGTGATCTGCTTCCTGCCGTTCCCGAGCTGGCAGTCCCTGGTCAGCTTCATCACCGATGCCAGCGTGCTGATGTACGCCGGAGCCCCGCTTTCCTACGGCGTGCTGCGCAAGCAACTGCCCAACCGTGAGCGCCCCTACCGCCTGCCCGCCGGCAAGATCATCTCTCCGATCTCCTTTGTGGTCGCCAGCCTGATCATCTACTGGGCCGGCTGGGACACCGTCTGGCGCCTGGGTGCCTCGATCATCCTGGGCTACCTGCTGCTCGGCTCCTACTCCTGGTACGCCAACGCCAAGGGCAAGGCGAACGCGCCCAAGATGAACTGGCGCGCCGCCCAGTGGCTGCCGGTGTACCTGATCGGGATGGGCGTCATCTCCTGGCAGGGCGGCTTCTGCGAGAACACTGGTTGCAGCGCCCAGAACAACCTGCCGCTCTGGTGGGACATCGCGGTCATCGCGGTGTTCTCGCTGGCCGTCTACTACTGGGCGGTGTTCACCGGCCTGCCCACCGAGGAGATCGAGGAGAACATCGCCAAGCTTGAGGTGGTGGACGAAGGCGGTCACTGACCGTACTCCGGCACAGCCGAAAGCACAGGGCCCGACCGGCGACGACGCCGGTCGGGCCCTTCGCTGTGCTGTGGTGGCGGCTCGGGCCGGTCGGTCAACCGGCGACGGGGGCGGGCGAGTCGTCCTCGCCCACGTGGTGCACCCGCACCAGGTTGGTGGAGCCCTCACGGCCGGGCGGGGAGCCGGCCGTGATCACCACCCGGTCGCCGGGGCGGCAGCGGCCGAGATCCAGCAGCGCGGCGTCCACCTGCGCGACCATCTCGTCGGTGGTGGCCACCAGCGGTCCCAGGAAGGTCTCCACACCCCAGCTCAGCGCCAACTGGCTGCGCACCGCCGGTTCGTAGGTGAAGGCCAGCACCGGGATCGGCGAGCGGTAGCGGGACAGCCGCCGGGCGGTGTCGCCGGACTGGGTGAACGCCACCAGGTACCTGGCGTCCAGGAAGTCGCCGATCTCGGCGGCCGCGCGGGCCACCGCGCCGCCCTGGGTCCGGGGCTTGCTGCTCTCGGAGAGCGGCGGCAGCCCCTTCTCGATCAGCTCCTCCTCGCCGCGCAGACGATTCGCGGCGGTCTCACCGTCTCGACCGGGTAATTGCCGACGCTGGTCTCGCCGGAGAGCATCACCGCGTCCGCGCCGTCCAGCACGGCGTTGGCGACGTCCGACGCCTCCGCGCGGGTGGGCCGGGAGGCGTTGATCATCGATTCCAGCATCTGGGTGGCGACGATGACCGGCTTGGCGTTGCGGCGGCAGAGGTTGACCGCACGCTTCTGGACCAGCGGCACCTGCTCCAGCGGGACCTCCACCCGAGGTCGCCGCGGGCCACCATCACCCCGTCGAAGGCGTCCACGATGCCTTCCAGGTTGGCCACCGCCTGCGGCTTCTCGACCTTGGCGATGACCGGGAGGAAACGTCCCTCCCTTCCCATGATCTGGTGGACGTCCTTGATGTCGTCGGCACTGCGGACAAAGGAGAGCGCGACCATGTCGGCTCCGATACGAAGTCCCCACAGCAGGTCGGCGACGTCCTTGTCGCTGAGCGCGGGAACACTGACAGCCACTCCGGGCAGGTTGAGACCCTTGTGGTCGGAGACCATTCCGCCTTCGACCACCACGCAGTTGACGCGGCTGCCCTCGACCGAGACAACCTCCAGGGCGACCTTGCCGTCGTCCACCAGGATGCGCTCGCCGGGGGCGACGTCGCCGCACAGGCCCTTGTAGGTGGTGCCGCAGCAGTTGCGGTCGCCGGGGACGTCCTCGGTGGTGATGGTGAACTCGTCACCGCGTTCCAGGAGTACCGGGCCCTCGGCGAAGGTCTCCAGGCGGATCTTGGGCCCCTGGAGGTCGACCAGGATGCCGACGCTACGGCCGGTCTCATCGGCGGCCTTGCGGACCCGGCGGTAGCGTTCCTCGTGTTCGGCGTAGGAGCCGTGGCTGAGGTTGAAGCGGGCCACGTCCATACCGGCGTCGACCAGTGCTTTGATCTGGTCGTACGAATCGGTGGCGGGGCCTAGCGTACAGACGATTTTTGCTCGGCGCATGACTCCGAGCGTAGGTCTTACCGGTGGGTAGTAACGATGCGCTCCCCGGAGTGCGGATGTACGGACGACAAAGGCTTGTTGAACATCCGGTGCCCGCCCGCCGGGCTGCGCACAGATGAACTCCCAGGGAACAGGCGGTGCCGGACCGACCCCCGGCTACCAAGGCAACTGAGGGCTGCCTAACATCGGTCCCGGACCTGACGGACGGCAGTGAGCGGGGTGCGGCGTGGCGGAGACCGAGGAGCCGGGACGGCGGCGGTGGCGGCGCCCGTGGGTGCTGGCCGGAGCCGCCGTGGCGGTCGCCGCCCTCAGCGCCGGAGCGGTGGCATACGCCCAGGGCGGCTCCGCTCCGGCCCGGCCCGCCGCCCCGGTGGACGACTACACCGGCCTGCCGCACACCACCGTCGACATCGCCACCGACGTCTGCGGCAGCGGCTGGACCTCCCCGCACACCGGCCTCCAGGTGTTCGACCTGGTCGGCACCGGCCCGGTGCCCGCCGACGCCTATCTGGAGACCACCGCTGGCGCGGTCCTCGGCGAGGTCGAGGGGCTGGCCCCGAACACCACCCGGCCGATCGTGGTGCGGCTCGCGGCCGGCAGCTACAACTTCCAGTGCCTGCCGCAGGACCAGGACGCGATCAAGGGCCCGGTGGTCAGGGTCACCGGCGCCGGGAGCAGCTCCCCGGAGGTCCTGCCGGTCACCCAGCAGGACCTGATCCCGCCGACGCTCCAGTACCAGAAGTGGGTGGCCGCCCAACTGCCCGGCCTGGTCCGGGACACCGCGACGCTCCAGGCCGCGGTCGACCGCGGCGACCTGGCCGCCGCGCGCGCCGCCTGGCTGCCCGCGCACCTGGACTACGAGCGCCTGGGCGCCGCCTACGGCACCTTCGGGGACCTGGATGACAGCATCAACGGCACCACCAAGGGCCTGCCCGGCGGGCCTGAACCGACCCCGGCTTCACCGGTTTCCACCGGCTGGAGTACGGCCTGTGGCACGGCCAGCCGGCCGGCGCGCTGGCGCCGGTCGCGGCCCAGCTCAGCCGAGACGTGCGCACCCTCCAGACGCAGTGGGCCACCGCCCAGATGGACCCGCTGATGCTGGGCCTGCGGGCACACGAGATCGTGGAGAACGCCGTCCAGTTCGAGCTGACCGGGCGCACCGACTACGGCAGCGACTCCAATCTGGCGACCGCCCAGGCGAACCTCCAGGGCACCCAGGAGGCACTGACCCTGCTGCAACCGCTGCTGGCGGTCCGGATGAGCACGCTGCCGCAGATCAACGCGGACATGGCGACCACCGGGGCCGAACTGAAGCAGCTCGGCGACGTGCCGCTGGCGTCGCTGAGCATCACCCAACGGGAGCAGCTGAACGCCGACTTCGGCCAGCTGGTGGACGATCTGGCGCCGATCGCGGCGGTCTGCGACATACGGAGGACTTCGTGAAGGGCATGGTCGGACAGGTGGACCGGCGGTCGGTGCTGCGCGGGGCGCTGGCGGCAGGCGCGGTGGGCGCCACCGCGGCGGCCTCCGCAGCCGCGGCGTCCGCCGCCCCGGACACCGCCACGGACACCGCCCCGGCCGATGCCGCCGGGGCCTCCGGCTTTCCCTTCGAGGGCACGCACCAGTCCGGGATCCTCACCGCCAAGCAGCGCTGCGCGGCCTTCGTCGCCTTCGACGTGACCGCCGCGGACCGCTCCGCGCTGGCCGAGCTGCTGGGCACACTGACCGAGCGGCTGCGGTTCCTGACCACCGGCGGGGTCCCCGAGCCGCTGGGGATCAGCGCGCCGCCGTCCGACTCCGGCGTGCTGGGCCCGGTGGTGCCGGCCGACGGGCTGACCGCGACCCTGGCCGTCGGCTCCTCGCTGTTCGACGAGCGCTTCGGCCTGGCGGCGCGCAAGCCGCTGCGGCTGCGGCCGATGACCTCGTTCCCGGACGACGACCTGGACCCGGCCTGGTGCCAGGGCGACCTGATGCTGCAACTGTGCGCCGACAACGCGGACACGGTGGCGCACGCGCTGCGGGACCTGGCCATGCACACCCGCGGCGGGATGCAGGTGCGCTGGCGGATCGACGGCTTCAACTCGCCGCCGCGCCCGGCCGGCACCCCGCGCAACCTGCTGGGCTTCCGGGACGGCACGGCCAACCCGGATGTCACCGACGCCCGGACCATGGACCAGGTGGTCTGGGTGACCCCGGCCCAGGGCGAGCCCGCCTGGGCGGTGAACGGCTCGTACCTGGCGGTGCGGGTGATCCGGATGCTGGTGGAGTTCTGGGACCGGGTCTCGCTGAACGAGCAGGAGCGGATGTTCGGCCGGCAGAAGTCCTCCGGGGCGCCGCTGGACGGCCAGTCGGAGCTGGACCCGCCGCGCTACCCGGCCGACCCGACCGGCGACGTGATCCCGCTGGACAGCCACATGCGGCTGGCCAACCCGCGGACCGCGGGCACCGACGCGCTGCGGATGCTGCGCCGGGGCTACAACTACGACCTGGGCACCGACAGCAACGGGAACCTGAACATGGGCCTGGTGTTCTGCGCCTTCCAGCAGGACCTGGACCGGCAGTTCATCGCGGTCCAGAACCGGCTGGCGGGCGAGCCACTGGTGGACTACATCTCACCGTACGGCGGCGGCTACTTCTTCGCCCTGCCCGGGGTGCGCGGCTCCGGGGACTGGCTGGGCAGCTCGCTGCTGGCCTGAGGCCTGCCGAAGGCCGAAGCGGAACAGGCGAAAAAGCAGCCGGAAACGAAGCAGCACCTGCCTCTCACCTTGGTCGGGGACGAGAGGCAGGTGCTTTGTTCTCCGCGGCGATCCGGCGGCGCTGGCGGGGACGCGGTACTGCGGCCCAGCGGGCCGCTCCCTACTACTCTGCCACAGCCGTTACAGCGGTGGCACAGCGGCCGTCACACGGTGAGGGGGCGGTCCGTCGGGCGGATCGGGGCGGGCAGCGTCGACGTGCGACCGGAGAGGTAGCTGTCGACCGCCTTCGCGGCGGAACGGCCTTCGGCGATGGCCCAGACGATCAGCGACTGCCCGCGGCCGGCGTCGCCGGCCACGAAGACGCCGCCGACGTTGGTCGTGAAGCGGTCGTCGCGGGCGATGTTGCCGCGCGCGTCGAGCTCCACGCCGAGCTGCTCGACCAGGCCGTTCCTGGTGTCGGTGCCGGTGAAGCCCATGGCCAGGGTCACCAGCTGGGCCGGGATGGCGCGCTCGGTGCCGGGCACCGGCTCGAAGCGGCCGTCCTTGAACTCGACCTCGACCAGGTGCAGTTCCTGGACGTTGCCGTCCTCGTCGCCGGTGAAGCGGGTGGTGTTGACCGCGTAGACGCGTCCCTCCTCGCCCGCCTTCGGCGAGGAGGGTCCCTCTGCCACCTGACGGCCGCTGTTGGCCTGAAGGAGGTGGATGGCCTCCTCGTGCGCGGAGGTGACCTTGTAGACCATCGGCATGCTCGGCCAGGGCTGGTGCGCCGGGCGATCGTCGCCGGGCCGGGGCATGATCTCCAGCTGGGTGACCGAGGCCGCGCCCTGCCGCAGGGCGGTGCCCAGGCAGTCCGCGCCGGTGTCGCCGCCGCCGATGACGATGACGTGCTTGCCCGCGGCGCTGATCGGCGGCTCGACGTAGTCGCCCTCCTGCACCTTGTTGGACAGCGGCAGGTACTCCATCGCCTGGTGGATGCCCTTGAGTTCGCGTCCGGGCACCGGCAGGTCGCGGGCGGTGGTGGCGCCGGCCGCGACAACCACCGCGTCGAAGCGCTCGCGCAGCTGGCGGCCGGTGATGTCGACGCCCACCTCGACCCCGGTACGGAACCGGGTGCCCTCGGCGCGCATCTGCTCGACCCGCCGGTTGACGTGCCGCTTCTCCATCTTGAACTCGGGGATGCCGTAGCGCAGCAGGCCGCCGACGCGGTCGGCGCGCTCGTACACCACCACGGTGTGCCCGGCCCGGGTGAGCTGCTGGGCGGCGGCCAGGCCAGCCGGTCCCGAGCCCACCACGGCGACGGTCTTGCCGGAGAGCCGGTCCGGGGGCTGGGGGCGACCCCGCCGTTGTCCCAGGCCTTGTCGATGACGGTGACCTCGACGTTCTTGATGGTCACCGGGTCCTGGTTGATGCCCAGCACGCAGGCGGACTCACAGGGCGCGGGGCACAGCCGCCCGGTGAACTCCGGGAAGTTGTTGGTGGCGTGCAGCCGCTCGATCGCGCCGCGCCAGTCCTCCCGGTAGGCCAGGTCGTTCCACTCGGGGATCAGGTTCCCCAGCGGGCAGCCGCTGTGGCAGAACGGGATGCCGCAGTCCATGCAGCGCCCGGCCTGCTTGGTGATGATGGGCAGGAGGCTGCGTTCGACGTAGACCTCGTTCCAGTCCCTGATCCGGACGTCGACGGGGCGGCGGTCGGCGAGCTGCTTGGGCGTCGTCAGGAAGCCCTTGGGGTCAGCCATGGTTGGCGGCCTCCATCATCTTCGCAGTGGTGTCGGACTCGGAGAGCCCGTCTCGCTCGGCGGCGTCCTTGGCGGCGAGCACGGCCTTGTAGTCACGGGGCATGATCTTGGAGAAGCGGGAGAGCCCGCTGCCCCAGTCGGCGAGGAGTTCGGCGGCCACCGTGGAGCCGGTCTCCTCGTAGTGCTGCTGGACGGTCTCGCGCAGCCACTCGCGGTCGGCGGCGTCCGGGGCCTCGATGCCCACCATGCCGGTGTTGACGTTGTTGGGGCGGAGGTCGAGCACGAAGCCGATCCCGCCGGACATCCCGGCCGCGAGGTTGCGTCCGGTGCCGCCGAGGATCACGACGCGGCCGCCGGTCATGTACTCCATGCCGTGGTCGCCCACGCCCTCGACCACCAGCGTCGCACCGGAGTTGCGGACGGCGAAGCGCTCACCGGCCTTGCCGCGCAGGTGGATCCGGCCCGAGGTGGCGCCGTAGCCGATGGTGTTGCCGGCGATCACGTGGTTCTGCGCGTCGGCGCCGATCGCGGCCGCGTCCCGGGAGGGACGGACCACCAGCACGCCGCCGGACAGACCCTTGCCGACGTAGTCGTTGGCGTCGCCCTCCAGCCGCAGGGTGATGCCCCTGGGCACGAACGCGCCGAAGGACTGCCCGGCGGAACCGGTGAAGGTCACGTCGATGGTGCCCTCGGGCAGGCCCTCGCCCCGGTAGCGCCTGGTGACCTCGTGGCCGAGCATGGTGCCGACGGTGCGGTTCACATTGCGGATCGGCAGCTGGATGCGGACCGCCTCACCGTGCTCCAGGGCCTCCTGGCTGAGCTCGATCAGCTGGTTGTCCAGCGCCTTGTCCAGCCCGTGGTCCTGCTCCGAGGTGCGGTGCAGCGCGGCGCCCGCGGGCAGTTCCGGCACATACAGCAGCGGCGCGATGTCCAGGCCGTCGGCCTTCCAGTGCTGCACCGCCTTGGCCGGGTCGATCAGCTCGGCGTGGCCGACCGCCTCCTCGATGCTGCGCAGGCCCAGCTCCGCGAGCAGCTCGCGCACCTCCTCGGCGATGAACTCGAAGAAGTTGACCACGAACTCCGGCTTGCCGCTGAAGCGTTCGCGCAGCACCGGGTTCTGGGTGGCGACGCCGACCGGGCAGGTGTCCAGGTGGCAGACCCGCATCATCACGCAGCCGGAGACCACCAGCGGCGCGGTGGCGAAGCCGAACTCCTCGGCCCCGAGCAGCGCGGCGATGACCACGTCCCGGCCGGTCTTCAGCTGGCCGTCGGTCTGCACCACGATCCGCTCGCGCAGGCCGTTGAGCAGCAGCGTCTGCTGGGTCTCGGCGAGGCCGAGCTCCCAGGGGCCGCCGGCGTGCTTGAGGCTGGTCAGCGGCGAGGCGCCGGTGCCGCCGTCGTGGCCGGAGACCAGCACCACATCGGCGTGGGCCTTGCTGACGCCCGCCGCGACCGTGCCGACGCCGACCTCGGAGACCAGCTTCACATGGATGCGGGCGGCCGGGTTGGCGTTCTTCAGGTCGTGGATGAGCTGGGCGAGGTCCTCGATGGAGTAGATGTCGTGGTGCGGCGGCGGCGAGATCAGGCCGACGCCGGGGGTGCTGTGCCGGGTCCTGGCCACCCAGGGGTAGACCTTGTGGCCGGGCAGCTGGCCGCCCTCGCCGGGCTTGGCGCCCTGCGCCATCTTGATCTGGATGTCGTCGGCGTTGACCAGGTACTCGCTGGTGACGCCGAAGCGGCCGGAGGCGACCTGCTTGATCGCGGAGCGGCGCTCCGGGTCGTGCAGCCGCTCCGGGTCCTCGCCGCCCTCACCGGTGTTGGACTTGCCGCCGAGCCGGTTCATGGCGATGGCCAGGGTCTCGTGCGCCTCCATCGAGATGGAGCCGTAGGACATGGCGCCGGTGGAGAACCGCTTGACGATCTCGCTGACCGGCTCGACCTCGTCGATCGGGACCGGGGTGCGGCCCTCGGTGCCGAACTGGCTGCGTGTCTTGAACTGAAACAGCCCACGCAGCGTCATCAGCCGCTCGGACTGCTCGTTCACCCGCGCGGTGTACTGCTTGAAGATGTCGTAGCGGCGGGTGCGGGTGGAGTGCTGGAGCCGGAAGACCGTGTCCGGGTCGAACAGGTGCGGCTCGCCTTCGCGGCGCCACTGGTACTCGCCGCCGATCTCCAGCCGGCGGTGCGCCGGGGAGATCCCGGAGACCGGGTAGGCCTGGGCGTGGCGGGCGGCGGTCTCCTGGGCGATCTGGTCCAGGGTGATCCCGCCGAGCTTGGTGGCGGTGCCGGTGAAGTAGGCGTCGACCAGGTCCTGCGACAGCCCGACCGCCTCGAACACCTGCGCGCCGCGGTAGGAGGCGACGGTGGAGATGCCCATCTTGGACATCACCTTGAGCACGCCCTTGCCCAGCGCGTAGATCAGGTTGCGGATGGCCTTCTCGGGCTCGACGCCCTGGATGAAGGTGCCCTGCGCGACCAGGTCCTCGACCGACTCCATCGCCAGGTACGGGTTGACCGCACCCGCGCCGAAGCCGACCAGCAGCGCCACATGGTGCACCTCGCGGACGTCCCCGGCCTCGACGATCAGGCCGACATGGGTGCGCTGCTTGGTACGGATCAGGTGGTGGTGCACGGCCGCGGTGAGCAGCAGCGAGGGGATCGGCGCGTGCTCGGCGTCGGAGTGCCGGTCGGAGAGCACGATGATCCGGGCGCCGTCGGCGATCGCGGCATCGGCCTCGGCGGCGATCTCGGTCAGCCGGGCGGCCAGCGCCGGGCCGCCGTTGGAGACCTTGTACAGGCCGGAGAGGGTGACCGCCTTCAGGCCGGGCAGATCACCGTCCTGGTTGATGTGGACCAGCTTGGCCAGCTCGTCATTGTCTATCACCGGGAAGGGGATGGTGACCGAGCGGCAGGAGGCGGCCTCGGCGTGCAGCAGGTTGCCCTCGGGGCCGAGGTTGCTGGACAGCGAGGTGATCAGCTCCTCGCGGATGGCGTCCAGCGGCGGGTTGGTGACCTGGGCGAACAGCTGGGTGAAGTAGTCGAACAGCAGGCGCGGCTTGTCCGAGAGCGCGGCGATCGGCGAGTCGGTGCCCATCGAGCCGAGCGGCTCGCCGGCCGACTTGGCCATCGGCGCCAGGATGATCCGCAGCTCCTCCTCGGTGTAGCCGAAGGTCTGCTGACGGCGGGTCACCGAGGCGTGGGTGTGCGCGATGTGCTCGCGTCCGGGCAGCGCGTCCAGGGTGATCGAGCCGGCGTGCAGCCACTCCTGGTAGGGGTGCTCGGCGGCGAGGGCGGCCTTGACCTCCTCGTCCTCGACGATCCGGCCCTGGGCGGTGTCGATCAGGAACATCCGGCCGGGCTGAAGCCGTCCCTTGCGCAGCACCTGGTCCTGCGGGATGTCCAGCACACCGACCTCGGAGGCGAGCACCACCAGGCCGTCCTGGGTGATCCAGTAGCGGGCCGGGCGCAGGCCGTTGCGGTCGAGCACCGCGCCGATCTGGGTGCCGTCGGAGAAGGTGACGCAGGCCGGGCCGTCCCAGGGCTCCATCAGATTGGAGTGGAACTGGTAGAAGGCGCGCCGCGCCGGGTCCATGGTGGTGTGGTTCTCCCACGCCTCCGGGATCATCATCAGCACCGCGTGCGGCAGGCTGCGCCCGCCGAGGTGGAGCAGTTCCAGCACCTCGTCGAAGGAGGCGGTGTCGGAGTGCTCGGGGGTGCAGATCGGGAAGATCCGGCTGAGGTCGCCCGGGATCGCGTCGGTGGCCAGCCGCGACTCCCGCGCGGTCATCCAGTTGCGGTTGCCCTTGACCGTGTTGATCTCGCCGTTGTGGGCGATGAAGCGGTACGGGTGGGCCAGCGGCCAGCTCGGGAAGGTATTGGTGGAGAAGCGGGAGTGGACCAGGCCGATCGCGGTGGTGTAGCTGCGGTCGGACAGGTCGGGGAAGAACGGCTCCAGCTGCCCGGTGGTGAGCATGCCCTTGTAGACCAGGGTGCGCGCGGACAGGGAGGGGAAGTAGACACCGCTCTCCCGCTCGGAGCGCTTGCGCAGCACAAAGGCGATCCGGTCCAGCTCCAGGCCGGTACGGCCGCCGGCCGGGTCGCTGACGAACAGCTGGCGGAACCGGGGCATGACCGAGCGGGCGGTCTCGCCGAGCAGTTCGGGGGCCACCGGCACATCGCGCCAGCCGAGGACGTTCAGGCCCTCCTCGGCGGCGATGGCGGCGATGGCGGCGACCGCCGCGGCGTCGGCCGTGTCGTCGTCGGGGAGGAAGGCGATGCCGACGGCGTAGGCGCCCGCCGCGGGCAGTTCGAAGTCGACCTTGGCCCGCAGGAAGGCGTCCGGGATCTGGGTGAGGATGCCCGCGCCGTCGCCGGAGTCGGGCTCGGCGCCGGTCGCGCCGCGGTGCTCCAGGTTGCGCAGCACGGTGAGTGCCTGCTCGACGATGCGGTGCTCGGCCCTACCGGTGAGGGTGGCCACAAAGCCCACGCCACAGGCGTCGTGCTCGTTGCCTGAGTCGTACAGTCCCTGGGCGGCGGGGCGCCCGTCGGCCAAGGCCTGGTAGGGGCGGGGGCCCTGTCGTTCTGAGGAGCCCGGTCGTTCTGATGAGCAGAGCGCGGGGACGCAGACAGCATCGGCTCTCCCGTCGTGTCGTCGTGTTCGGCATGGTCACAATTCACATGCGCATCCGGGACGACGCTGGCCCTCTGCGGTGTCGTGCAGGTTACATGATGCCGGATATTCCACAAAGTGGATTCCGGAGTCCATCATGTGGACTAAGCCAGCAGGTCAGGCCCGGGTTCGCGGCCATGCTCGGCAGTCGGGGGACATGGGAGCCGGAGGTGTTCGAGCGCCCACGGTGTTGTCGCAAGTGTGCCCGAATGACCCGCCGCCGAAACAGAGGGTTTACCTCTCGGAAGTGGGATGAAACAGCGAGCAATACGCTCCGAAGCGGGACATACCTCTCTGTGAGGCTACGCACAGTGTCCCCGTCGCGGCAGCGGGGAACAGCCCGCCCTGACGCCCGCTCAACCCCGGAACACACACGACCCCACGGACGCAGGCAATGCCGGAACGCACACGGCCACGGACGCAGGCAACCCCGGGCGCGCACCGACGTGCGCGCCCGGGGTTGCCCCATCACGCCCGGACCACCAGCCGGGCCGACGGCTCAGCCGACGTGGGCACCGATCAGCTGGCCCAGCAGGAAGGTCACTCCGGCGGCGGCGCTGCCCAGCGCCAGCTGCCGCAGGCCGCTGAACCACCAGCTGCGCGCGGTCACCCGGCTGACCACCGCGCCGCAGGAGAACAGTCCGACCAGCGCCAGGGCCAGCGCGGGCAGCAGGCTGGTCGCACCGAGCAGGTACGGCAGCAGCGGCAGCAGCGCGCCCAGGGCGAAGGCGGTGAACGAGGAGACCGCGGCGACCAGCGGCGACGGCAGGTCCTCCGGGTCGATGCCCAGCTCCTCGCGGGCGTGCACCTCCAGGGCCCGCTCCGGGTCGGCGGTCAGCTGCTGGGCGACCTCGAAGGCCAGCTTGGGCTCGACCCCGCGCTCGACATACAGCTGCGCCAGCTCGGCCAGTTCCTCGTTCGGGTGACGGCGCAGCTCCAGCCGCTCGATCTCCAGCTCGGCCTGCACCACCTCGCGCTGGGAGGCGACCGAGGTGTACTCCCCCGCGGCCATCGAGCAGGCCCCGGCGACCAGCCCGGCCAGCCCGGTCAGCACGATCGTCCGGTGCCCGGCCGCACCGCCGACCACCCCGGCCATCAGCGCGAAGTTGGACACCAGCCCGTCCATCGCGCCGAACACGGCCGGCCGCAGCCAGCCGCCGCTGACGTCGCGGTGGGTGTGCGCGTACGCCTCGGCGGTGGCGGCTATCGAGTCGGCGGTCGGAGTGGTGTCGGCGGTCCGGGTGGGGGGAGGCTGCGCACAGTGGTGGTCACGTGATCGAAGTTAGCCCGTTCGGCGGGACCCCGCCAGCAAGGCAGTACTGCCTAACCAGCCCTCTGACCTGCAAGGTTAGCCTTCCCTTGGTAGCCGGACGAGCCGTTGGACGTGCCGTTGGACGCGCCATTGGCGGAGCCGTTCGACGAGCCGCTGGACGAGCCGTCGGCGGAGCCGTTGCCGGCCCGCTCCAGCAGCCGTCGGCCGAGCCGTTGACCGGGCAGCTCCACCAGCCGGTGCAGCGCCTCGGCGAGCAGCAGCACCAGCGCCAGGAAGCCGCCGGTGCACAGCAGTTCCCAGCCCAGCCGCCGGTGCGGGCGAAGCCGATGTCGGTGAAGCCCCACTGGACCGCGGCCAGCAGCGGGATGTGCACCAGGTACACCGCGTAGCTGAGCACGCCCAGCCGGCACAGCGGACGCGGGATCCGCCGCCGGCGCAGCAGCAGTCCGACGCCGAAGACCAGCCAGGCCGCCGCGAAGGCGGTGCACCAGCTGGTGGCCGAGGCGGTCCAGATCTCGTTGAGCGAGGAGCTGCCGTAGACCGCCCCGGACGCCAGCCCGGCCGCGAACACCAGCACGCAGCAGACCACCGCGGAGCGGACCCGGATCTGCCCGGCCTCGGCCCGCTGGATCGCGGTCCCGGTGAACATGGTGGCCAGGATCATCATGCTCTCGAACACCGCCGAACGACTGTCCAGCACCACCAGCAGCAGCCCAGCAGCGCCAGCACGGCCACCCCGCGGCCAGCCCGGCCCGGCGGCCGCGCAGCACCACCGCCATCGCCACGACCACCACCACCACACCGAGCCACCAGCCAGTGCGCCCCGTCGCGTGCGCACCAGCAGCTCCAGCGCATACTGCCGCCGCCCGCCAGCGCCACCACCGCGACCCGACCGCGACCGCGCGCTGTGCCGGTGCAGCGCAGCAGGAACAGCCCCGAGACCAGGTAGTAGAAGACCATCTCGTAGCAGAGGGTCCAGGCGACATCCAGGCCGTTGGGCACCCCGAGCAGATCCTGGAGCAGCACCGCGTCCGCCCCGGCGGACAGCCAGGGATGGTAGACCGCCGTGCCCACCCCTGCGGCTGCCTGCGGGAGCAGCAGCAGCGCCGCCGCGAACACCACCAGGTAGAGCGGGTAGATCCGGAAGACCCGGCCGGCCCAGAACGCCCGCAGATCGCCCCGGCGCTCCAGCGAGGCCGGCACGATGTACCCGCGATCAGGAAGAAGAGGAAGACACCGAAGATCCCGCGTCCAGGTACCGGGCTGGGCCGGTACAGGCCGGGGAACATCCCCGGCCCCGCGTGCTGGAAGACCACCGCCAGCGCGGCGAGCCGCGCAGCGCGTCCAGCCAGCCCAGTCTGCTCCCGGGCCGGACCGGCTCCGGTCGCGCGGCCGCGGCACGGTGGCTTGCGCAGGGATGTCTTGACTGACTCTTACCCGGTCACCCGGGTGAGCCTAGAGCGTCTGCTGGCGCCCGCTGAGCGGGGCAGCAACTCCTGGGCGGGAGCCATGAGCTGGGCCTGAGCCGGCGGCCGCCGGTCAGCCGGGGGCGAGCCGGCCGTCCGCCATCTCCAGCACCCGGTCGGCCCGGCCCACAGCGCCCGGTCATGGGTGACCGCGACGGGGCCGTCCCGTGCTCCCGGGTGACCTCCGCAGCAGCCCCATGATCTGCGCGCCGCGCTCGTGTCCAGGGCCGAGGTGGGCTCGTCCACCAGGAGCACCGATGGCCGGAGTAGAGGGCGCGGGCGATATTGACGCGCTGCCGCTCACCGCCGGAGAGCTGGTGCGGACGCCGCCGCTGCCGGGCCCCGGTCAGCCCGACCGAGTCGAGCAGTCCGGCCGCCCGGGCCCGCGCGGCCCGCGGACTGGCGCCGGAAGGTGGGCGACCGCCAGCAGCTGCTCCAGGGCGGTGAGCGAGGCCAGCAGATTGGCCTGCTGGAAGACCACCCCGATCCGCTCCCGGCGCAGTGCGGTGCGCTGCCGCGCGACAGCGCGCCCGCGTCCTGCCCGGCGACCAGCACCCGGCCGGAGTCCGGGCGCAGCAGCGTCGCCGCCACCGCCAGCAGACTGGACTTCCCCGATCCCGAGGGACCGACCACCGCGGCGAACTCGCCGGAGGCCACGGTCAGCCCGACCCGTTCCAGCACGGTCAGCGGGCGGCCGCCGTCGGGAAGGTGAGCACCACATCGGTGAGCACCAGGCCGGAGGGGGCGGTGGTGGAGGTCATCGGTTGGCTCCCAGCGCGGTCAGCGGGTCGACGGAGGTGATCCGGCGGACGGCGAGGGCCGCCCGGCGAGGCCCAGCAGCACCATCGCCAGCACCGGCACGGCGACCGTGGCGGTGCTCAGACGAACGGCGGTCCGCCGCTGCCGAGCGGCCCGCCCCCGGCCGCCGCGCCGCCGCCGGCCCCGAGCGCGGCGCCGGTCAGCGTGCCAGCAGCAGCAGGATCAGCGCCTGGCCGAGGGCGTCGCGGACCAGATAGCCGCTGACGCGCCGAGTGCCTTGAGTACGGCGATGTCGGCGCGGCGCTGCACCGTCCAGACGGTGAAGAAGGCGCCGACGACCAGGGCGCTGACCGCGAACAGAAAGCCCTGGATCAGCTGGAGGCTGCCCTGCTCGGCGGAGTAGCCGTCGATTCCGGCGAGCGCGGCCGAGCGGGAGACGGCCAGGGTGCCCTCGGCCCGGTCCAGGGCGGCGACCGCGGCGCTGCCGGGGCCGCCCGGGCCCGCCGGGACGGCCAGCGCGCTGGGCTGCCGGTCGCCGCTGATCTGCTGCCAGGTGCTTTCGGTGGTCCAGACACTGGCCGCGTGGGCGTAGGAGCGGTCGGCGGTGATGCCGGAGACCACCAGCGTCCGGGCGCCGACGGTCACCGTGCCGCCGGGGCCGATCCCGTAGGCGGCGGCGGTGCCGCGGCCGACCGCGACCTGTCCGTCGGCCGGGGCGCGGCCGGAGAGCAGCGGCGGCAGCAGCGCGGCGGAGGTTCCCAGCACGCTCACCGAGCCCGCACCGTCCGGCCCGGTCAGCCGGGACATGGCGATGCCGAGCGGCGCGGTCTGGGCCGCTCCCGGCGCCGACTGCCAGGCGGCCTGCTGGGCGGGGCTGATCCCGCTGTCGCTGAAGGACACCTCGGCGGCGCCGCCCGCGGGAGCGCCGAAGACGATGTCCGACACGGGCAGGCCGGAGACCGCCGAGGAGGCGTCGGCGGCCAGTCCCCCGGTGAGGCCGTAGAGGAACACGACCAGGGTGGTGATCAGCGCGACCACAACCCCCATGAGGGCGAACCGCCCCCGGGCGAAGCGGATGTCACGCAGGGCGACGAACACGGTCTGTCCTCCGGTGGAGCTGGCGGCGTCCCTTTCCAGGACGTGCCCCAGCCTGCCGCCGGAACCGCCGTCGGCCATCGGGGAGAGGGCTGGTCCGGGATCCATCGAACGGTTGATGCCGCCGACTGCCCGGTTCCGGTCCCTCCGGTCGTAGGCTCGACGGTTGTGACCAGCACCGAAGCCCCACTGCCCGCCCATCCGCCGAACCTGCGGGTGCTGCGGTTCACTCTGCACGTGATGTTCTACGCGCTGCTGGTGGCCGCGCTCAGCAGCGGCGCGGGCCCGGCCGGTCTGCTGGTCGGGTCGCTGCTGGGGCTGGTCTACGCGGTCGGCGGGCTCCCGGCGCTGCGTTCGCGCGGCCGGCTGCTGTGGCTGTGGCTGGCGCTGGTGACCGGGCTGTGGGTGGCCCTGTCCGCGCTCGACCCGGCCGCCGGCTACGTGGCCTTCCCGCTGTTCCTGCTGTATCTGCACCTGCTGCCGCCGCGCTGGTCGCTGCCCGCGATCGCGGCGCTGACCGCGGTGGTGGTGGCCACCCAGTCGACCACCACCGGCGGCCTGACCTCGGCGAAGGTGATAGGGCCCTGCGTGGGCGCGGTGGTCGCGGTGCTGACCGTACGGCTATGCCGCGCTCTACCGGGAGAGCAGCACCAGGCAGCGGCTGATCGACGACCTGGTGCGGACCAGGGACCAGCTGGCGCAGAGCCAGCGGGAGGCCGGACGCCTGGCCGAGCGGCAGCGGCTGGCCCGGGAGATCCACGACACCCTGGCCCAGGGCCTGTCCAGCATCGTGCTGCTGGCCCGCTCCGCCGAGAACGCCCTGCCCGGCGCGGCGCCCCTGCCCGGCGCGGCGCCCCTGCCCGGCGCGGCGCCCCTGCCCGGCGCGGCGCTCCCGTCCGGCGCGGCGCTCCCGTCCGGCGGCGCCGACTGTGCCACCGCCCGGAGCGGATCAGGGAGATCGGCGCGACCGCCGCCGACAATCTGGCCGAGGCCCGCCGGTTCGTGCGCGCTCACTCCCCCGCAGCTGGCGGACGCCCCGCTGCCGGAGGCGCTGCGCCGGGTCGCCGCCGCCCTCGGTCCGGTGCCCAGGGCCGAGTTCCGACTGGACGGCGAGCCCTGCCCGCTTCCGGTGGAGGCCGAGGTGGCGCTGCTGCGGCTGACCCAGGAGGCACTGGCCAACGTCCAGCGGCACGCCGGTGCCCGGCAGGTGGCGGTGACTCTCAGCTATCTGGACGACCAGGTCACCCTGGACGTCTACGACGACGGCCGGGGCTTCGACCCGCAGGCCCTCGCCGGCGCCCGCGGCGGCGGCGCGGCGGACGGCCGGGCCCGGTTCGGGCTGCACGGGATGCGGGAGCGGATCGCCGAACTGGGCGGCGCGCTCACCATCGAGTCGGCCCCGGGCGAGGGCACCGCCGTGGCCGCCGCCCTGCCCCGCACCGGGCCCGCCCCGGTCTTCCGGGACGGAGCGGACGGATGATCCGGGTGCTGCTGGTGGACGACCACCCGGTGGTGCGCCGGGGGCTGCGCGCGCTGCTGGAGGAGCTGCCGGAGCTGGAACCGGTCGGCGAGGCCGCCGACGGCGAGGCCGCGATCCGGCTGCTGGACGAGCTCCAGCTGGCCGGGCAGCCGCGGCCGGACGTGGTGCTGATGGACCTGCGGATGGGCGCGGGCATGAACGGGGTGGAGGCGACCCGGCGGATCACCGCCCGCACCGACCCGCCCTCGGTGCTGGTACTCACCGTCTACAGCACCGACGCCGACATCCTGGCCGCGGTGGAGGCCGGGGCCACCGGCTATCTGCTGAAGGACGCCCCGCCGGAGGAACTGGCCCGCGGCGTCCGGGCCACGGCGCGCGGCGAGACGGTGCTGGCGCCCCCGGTCGCGGCCCGGCTGATGGGCAGGGTCAGGGCGGGCCGGCCGGCCCTCTCCCCGCGCGAGACCGAGATCCTGGAGCTGCTGGCGGAGGGCCTGGCCAACCGGCAGATCTCCAAGCGGCTGTTCATCAGCGAGGCCACGGTGAAGACCCATCTGGTGCACGTCTACGAGAAGCTGGGCGTGGACAGCCGGACCGCGGCGGTGGCCGCCGCCCGCACCAACGGCCTGCTGCGCGACCGCTGAACAGCTCCGCCGGCGCCGGAAGGGTTCCGGCGCCGGCGGAGCGGCTGGATCAGCCGGACGGATCGGCCGGTCACCTCAGGGTGTGCGGACCGGGTGTGCCGGTCGGACGCCCGGACCGGGTCTGCCGATCAGCTCGCGTGCGCGTTGGGCGAGGCCAGCGCGGAGGCGCTGGCCGGGGTCAGCGTCCCCAGCGGCTTGCCCTTGTTGGCCGCGTCGACCAGGGTCACCAGCGACTGCGGGGTGAGCGGGGTGTTCTTGTAACTCGGGTAGGCCGCAGTGCCGTTCAGCAGGATGGTGGGCGTCGAGTTGTAGCCCGACTTGTCGAAGTCGGTCTCCACCGCGGTCACCCAGGGCCCGAAGGTGTTGTTGTTGACGCACGCCTCGAACGTGGGCGTGTCCAGCCCCGGGACCTGCTTGGCCAGCGTGATCAGCTTGGACTTGTCCGACCAGGCGTCCACCGTCTCGTCCGGCTGGTTGGCGTACAGCACGTCGTGGTACGCGTGGAAGTGGCCGGTGTTCTGCGCGCAGCCGAGGGCGTTGGCGGCGTTCTTGGAACCGCTGCCCTGGTCGTGCCGGTCGATGAAGGACACCACGTGGTAGTGGATCTGCACCTTCCCGGCACCGAGCAGCTGGTTCACCGTGGTGTGGAAGGACTTCTCGAAGTCGCCGCAGGCCGGGCAGCGCGGGTCCTCGTAGATGGTGAGCGTCGAGGGGGCGTTGACCGCCCCCACCGGGACCACCAGGTTGTTGCTCCCGGTGGTGCCCGCCGGGGCCTGCGAGGCGCTGTAGGAGGTCGACTTGCTGTTCATCACCAGGATGCCCACGACCACGGCCACCACCAGCACCGCGACCACCGCGCCGGCGATTCCCAGCTTTCTCAGCCGCCTGGCCCTGGCCTCATCGGCGGCACGCTCCTCCTGCATCCGTTCACGCGCGCTGCGCTTGCCATCGGAGTTCTTCTGACTCATTGTGCTCATATCCACCAACTGCGAGGGGACAGGGTCTGCCGGCGGGACGCCGGCGACGCTCAGTCGGCGGCGAGCCACCTGTCGAGCGACAACTTGCTGGCCGGGCGCCACAGCAGCCAGGCCGTGAGCAGGAGGAATCCGGTGTCCCGCAGGATCTCCTGGAGGTACTCGGTCTTGGACGCGGCCACCGCGCCCCCGCCGCCGAAGCAGCCGCAGTCGATGGCGATCCCCCGGGCCCAGACCGAGGCGATGCCGGCGATGTAGACCAGCAGCAGCACCCCGGAGACAAAGGCCGCGATCCGCGTGCCCAGGCCCACCACCAGCAGCAGCGCCACCGCCAGCTCAAGGAAGGGCAACCCGTAGCCGAACGGCTTGACCAGCGACTCGGGCAGGATCCGGTAGGCCCGCACCGCCTGGGCGGCGGTCTCCGGGTCGCTGATCTTGGCCAGCCCGGCCCAGGCCCAGACCACCGCCAGGCCGAGCCGCACCGCTGTCCCGATCCAGTCGCAGACCTGCGGCGACAGCCGCGGCCGCGAGCGGCCCCCGCGCCCGGCACCCCGGTCTGCGAACCCAACTCCGACTCCAGTTCCGGTTCCGACCCCGGGCCCCGCCGGGCACTCCGCTGGCTGGTGGTCATCTGAACATCCCCTCCCTGTGACGTGTGATCAGTCCTGCTCCGCGGCGCCGCGGATGAACGACTGCAACGCCTCGGGCCGGGTCAGCAGCTCGGGGTGCGTGCCGAGGTCCACCTCACTGCCGTTGAGCAGCATCGAGGGAGTGCCGAAGTGCACGCCCGCGTTGGTGTACGCCTGCTGAGCCTGGGCCACCCAGTCCCGGTACGCCAGTGAGTGCACGTCTCCGTCGAAGGCGTTCCCGCGCAGCCCGGGCACCGCGGAGGCGATCTCCAGCAGCCGCTCCTCGGTGAAGCCGTCGCTGTACTCCGGCGGCTGGTTGGCGAAGAGCAGAGCGTGGTACAGCGGGAATCCGCCGTGGGCGAGCGCGGCGCGGGCGGCGTTGGTGGCGAGCAGCGCGCCGGGGCCGGGCAGCCGCTGGTCCAGCGAGGACTCCAGCACATAGCGGATCAGCACCTGGTGACGGGCCGCCATGTCGGCCAGGGTCGCACCCTGGGCCGTCTCGAAGCCCCGGGTGGTGCTGCACCGGTAGTCCTCGAACAGGGTCAGGGTGGCGGGCGCGTCCCGGTAGCCGACCTCGACGGCCGTGCCGTCCCGGCCCAGCGCGGCGGGCAGCCCCAGCAGCACCTGCCGCTGCGGCACGTCGACCACCTCGCTGCGGTGCGCGCCGACCAGGTCATGGTGTGCCCACCGGGCCGGCCCCGGGGCGCAGGCCCGGATGAAGGCCGGTACCGGCGGCGGCGGAGGCGCTGAAGGCGCCGCGTTGCGCCCCGCCCTCGGCCAGGGCCCGGTCGACCCGGGCTTCGGCGCCCACGGCGACAGCCAGCGCGGTGACGGCGACAGCGACGCGGACCATCTGGGCACGGTGAAATGCGACCACAGCGGTACCTCCTCAGCTCGCGGTCGTGCGCAGCCGACGGGGGCCTGCGCGCACGAGTGGCGTCGAGTTGGTACGCCACCTGCCGGATCATCAACGAGGAGGAGCGGGCGCCGGGCACGCGCCACGCGGCAACTCACCTGAACGAGTTACCGGGCGCCGGGCCCGCTGGGCCGGGCGCCCGGAGAAGGCCGCGCGGCGCGGCACCCGGTCCGGGTGCCGCGCCGCGCGGGCACGGTGGAACAGCCGCTTCAGCGGGCGCGGACGCCCTCGGCCAGCTCGGCCGCCAGCTCCCGGACGGCGTCGTAGCCGGCCTCCGGGGTGGGCGCGTCCAGCAGCCGCTGGACGAAGGCCGAGCCGACGATCACCCCGTCGGCAAAGGCCGCGACCTCCGCGGCCTGGGCGGCGGTGGAGACCCCGAGGCCCACGCAGACCGGGGTGTCGGTGGTCGCCCTGGTCCGCTTGACCAGGTCCTCGGCGAGGTCGCCGACCTGGCTGCGGGTGCCGGTGACCCCCATCACCGCGGCCGCGTAGACGAAGCCGGTGCCCTGGGCAGTGATGACCGCCAGCCGCTCGTCCGGCTGGACGGGGCGACCACGAACACCGTGGCCAGACCGTGCTGCTCGGCGGCGGCGAGCCACGGGCCCGCCTCCTCGACCGGCAGGTCGGGCAGGATGCAGCCGGCCCCGCCGGCCGCCGCCAGGTCGGCCGCGAAACGCGCCGCGCCGTAGCGGTCGACCGGGTTCCAGTAGGTCATCACCAGCACCGGCACGGCCGGGTTGGCGCCGGTGACCGTCCGGACCGTCGCCAGCACGTCGCTGGTGCGGATGCCGTTGCGCAGCGCGATGTCGTCGGCGGTCTGGATGGTCGGCCCGTCGAGCACCGGGTCGCTGTGCGGCAGCCCGATCTCGACCACGTCGCAGCCGCCGTCGATCAGCGCCTGCACCGCGTCGGCCGCCCCGGCGATGCTGGGGAACCCGGCCGGGAGGTAGCCCACCAGGGCCGCCCGCTGCTCCGCCTTGGCGGCGGCCAGCGTGGTCTTCAGCTGCTCGTTCATCAGTGTCCCGCCTCGTCGAGCAGGCCGAAGTACTCGGCGGCTGTGTGCATGTCCTTGTCCCGCGCCCGGAGAGGCTGACCAGGATGACGCCCTCGGGGCCGAGCTCGCGGCCCAGCTCCAGGGCCCCGGCGAGGGCGTGCGAGCTCTCGATGGCCGGGATGATGCCCTCGGTGCGGGAGAGCAGCCGCAGCGCCGCCATGGCGTCCGCGTCGGTGCAGGGCCGGTACTCGGCCCGGCCGCTGTCCTTGAGGAAGGCGTGCTCGGGGCCGACGCCCGGGTAGTCGAGACCGGCCGAGATGGAGTGGCTCTCGATGGTCTGGCCGTCCTCGTCCTGGAGGACGTAGGTGCGCGAGCCGTGCAGCACTCCGGGCTCGCCCTTGGTCAGGGTGGCGGCGTGCCGGGGGGTCGTCACGCCCTCACCGGCGGCCTCGATGCCGACCAGGCGCACGCCCGTGTCCGGGATGAAGTCGTAGAAGATGCCCATGGCGTTGGAACCGCCGCCGACACAGGCGACCACCGCGTCGGGCAGCCGCCCGATCCGCTCCTGCACCTGGGCCCTGGCCTCGATGCCGATGACCCGGTGGAAGTCGCGGACCATCATCGGGAACGGGTGCGGACCGGCGACGGTGCCGAAGAGGTAGTGGGTGGAGTCGACATTGGCGACCCAGTCCCGGAACGCCTCGTTGATGGCGTCCTTGAGGGTACGGCTGCCGGAGGTCACCGGAATCACCTCGGCCCCGAGCATCCGCATCCGGGCGACGTTGAGCGCCTGCCGCCGGGTGTCGACCTCGCCCATGTAGATGGTGCAGTCCAGCCCGAACAGCGCGGCGGCGGTGGCGGTGGCCACGCCGTGCTGCCCGGCGCCGGTCTCGGCGATCAGCCGGGTCTTGCCCATCCGGCGGGTCAGCAGGGCCTGCCCGAGCACGTTGTTGATCTTGTGCGAGCCGGTGTGGTTGAGGTCCTCGCGCTTGAGCAGGATCCGGGCGCCCCCGGCCTCCTGCGAGAAGCGGTGGACATCGGTGACCGGGCTGGGCCGCCCGGTGTAGTCCTTGAGCAAGGCCGCCAGCTCGGCGCCGAAGGCCGGATCGGCCTTGGCCTTCTCGTACTCGTCGGCGACCTGCTCGACGGCGGCGACCAGCGCCTCCGGGATGAAACGCCCGCCGTACGCGCCGAAGTACCCGCGCGCGTCGGGCGTGATCGGCTCTGGGGTGACGTCGTTGGACGACATGTGATGGTCCCTCAGTTGTGTGGTCCGATGTGGGTTCGGTTCCGCGGCCTCAACGGCCGCCGGCGCACCGCCATCGACTCCCGGGCACCTGGCCCGGCTCCGCCCCGATCACATACCGGACCCGCCGCCCCAGCACCCGGCGCGCGGGCGCGCGGCAGCCGCGCTGGAGGATATAGCCGATGCGCACCGGAGGGTGGGGATCGGGCGCGAGGAACGAGTGCCCGGCACCCGCCCGCAGGGGGGCGGCGGCTGTATCCGACCCTCGGCACAGCCGGCCGGGCTGGAGTCGGGGGAGAGGGCCATGGAGGGTCAGTCCCGTCCGTGCCGGATGGCCGGGTGGGCGCCGGCCGCGACCAGGTCGGCGACGGCGGCGCGGGGATCGCGCCCGGTCACCAGGGACTCGCCGACCAGCACCGCGTTGGCGCCCTCGTTGGCGTAGGCGATCAGGTCGTGCGGCCCGCGCACGCCGGACTCGGCGACCTTGACGATGTGCGCCGGGATGGCCGGGGCGACGTTGGCGAAGGTGTCGCGGTCCACCTTGAGGGTCTTCAGGTTGCGGGCGTTGACGCCGATGATCCGGGCGCCCGCGTCGACCGCGCGCTCGACCTCCTCCTCGTCGTGCACCTCGACCAGCGGGGTCAGCCCGATCGACTCGGCGCGCTCGATCAGCGACACCAGCGCGGGCTGGTCCAGTGCGGCGACGATCAGCAGCGCCAGGTCCGCGCCGTAGGCCCGGGCCTCCCACAGCTGGTAGGCGGTGACGATGAAGTCCTTGCGCAGCAGCGGGGTGTCCACCGCCGCGCGGACCGCGCGCAGGTCGGCGAGCGAACCGCCGAAGCGCCGCTGCTCGGTCAGCACCGAGATGGCGGCGGCGCCGCCGGCCGCGTAGTCGGCGGCGAGCGCGGCGGGGTCGGCGATCGCGGCCAGCGCGCCCTTGGACGGGCTGGAGCGCTTCACCTCGCAGATCACCCGGACGCCGTCGCCGCGCAGCGCGGCCACCCCGTCCTTGGCCTGCGGCGCCCGCTGCGCGAGTTCCTTGAGCTCGTCCAGGGACACCCGGCTCTGGCGCTCGGCCAGGTCCTCACGGACCCCGGCGATGATCTCGTCGAGCACGCTCACGGGGCGCCCCCTTCTCGGGTGTACGGGCCGGCCGACAGTTGACGACCAAGGTCGATGCTATCCGCAGCGGGACTCCTCCCGCATCGAAGATCGCGGTATCTCGCCTGGCGGACAGCTGGGCGCCCACCCCACGGGTGGGCGCCCAGTGTGAAGCGCTTGCTCGGCCGACCGGCGCGGGAGCCCGGACGCGCGGGAACTTCAGACGCCCGAGCCGATCGGGGTCTTGTTCGAGCTGCCGAGGCTGTGGTGGTCGTTCGGCTTCTTGCCGAATCCGGCCATCGACATCACCTTGCCTACCACGGCACCGAGGGCGGCGATCACGATGCCGACGATGACCAGGACCGGGCTGGGGATGACCATGGCCACAGAGGCCAGGATGAAGCCGATGAACGAGACCCCGACCCCGGTCCAGGCGGCGGTGGTGTGTCCGTGGGCACTACCCGACATTACTGCTCCTTGGTTCTGTGGATGGCTCTCGATGCCATTGTTCCGTACGCCGGTCGGCGTCGCCGTGCGGGGTGGCCGGAGCGGTACGGTCCGCTACTCGGTCGGGTCCTCGCCCCGGTCCAGCGCCTTCCAGAAGTCGGCCGGCGTCTGCTCCCCGTGGGACCGCGACCGGCCGCCCGGGGCCCGCTCGGCCCCCGCTCCGGCCGTGGCGACAGCGCCCGGCGTGACGACCCTACGGCGCTCGGGGGCCTCGTAGCGCGAGGACATGCCGGGCCAGTCACGCCCCCGGGTGATCACCAGCACCCCGGCCGCGAACAGCAGCACGCCGCCGGCGATCCCGAGCCAGGGCCACGCCGTGTGCGTCACCTGGCTCGCGGTGGCCGTGCTCAGGCCGACCGCCGCCGAAGCCCGGCGGTCCAGGGCGGCGGTGCCGGTGGCGGCGGAGACGCAGACCCCGGCCACCCCCGCGCCGGCCAGCGCCAGCAGCCCGCCCAGCAGCCGGCGGCCGCGCCGCGCACCGCGAACACCGCCACCGCGGCGGCCAGGCCGACCAGCGCCAGCGCGCTGGGCACCCCGGTGGTCTGCGAACCGGTGGCGCTCACATGCAGGGCGGTCTGCTGGAAGGAGACCTCGCCGCGGGACCAGGTGCGCCCGGCCACCAGCAGCACCACCGAGGACCCGAGCACGGCGCAGAGCAGCATCAGCGCCAGGCTGCGCCGCCCCGCCCGGCGCCCGGCCGCCCCGGCGGGAGCGGCACCGGCCGACGCCGGATCGGTGGGCGCTGGCTCCGCCGGCGACGGTTCGGTCGACGACGGTTCGGTCCGGGGCTGCGGCAGTGCGGTCACCGTTCCAGTCTGCCCTGCCGCTACCGCGACGCCGGACGCAGGGTGCTCGCCGTGGCGATCGCGCGCAGCACGGCCGCCGCCTTGTTGCGGCACTCCGCGTCCTCGTTGGCGGGCACCGAGTCGGCCACCACACCCGCGCCGGCCTGCACATAGGCCATCTTGTCGCGGATCAGCGCGGTGCGGATGGCGATCGCGGTGTCGGCGTCCCCGGCGAAGTCCAGATAGCCCACGCATCCGCCGTACAGGCCCCGGCGGGTGGGTTCCAGCTCCTCGATGATCTGCATGGCGCGCGGCTTGGGCGCGCCGGAGAGGGTCCCGGCCGGGAAGCAGGCGGTGAGCACGTCGAAGGCGGTGCGGCCCTCGGCGACCTGCCCGGTGACCGTGGAGACGATGTGCATGACATGGCTGTAGCGCTCCACGGTCATGAACTCGACCACCTCGACGCTGCCCGGCGCGCAGACCCGGCCCAGGTCGTTGCGGCCGAGGTCGACCAGCATCAGGTGCTCGGCCCGCTCCTTGGGGTCGGCCAGCAGCTCGGCGGCGAGGTCCGCGTCCTGCTCCGGGGTGGCGCCCCGGGGGCGGGTCCCGGCGATCGGGTGCACCATGGCCCGGCCGTCCTCGACCTTGACCAGCGCCTCCGGGCTGGAGCCGACCACATCGAAGGTCTCGAATCGCAGCAGGTACATGTACGGGCTGGGGTTTGTGGCCCGCAAGCACCCGGTAGACGTCCAGCGGGCCGGCCGGGCAGGGCACCTCGAACCGCTGCGAGGGCACCACCTGGAACGCCTCCCCGGCCCGGATCCGCTCCTTCACCTGCTCCACCGCGGCCTGGTACGGGGCGCCGCCGAACGGCGACCGGGCGTCGACCGAGGCGACCGGGGTGAGCACCGCGGCGCCGGTGTCCACCGGGCGGGCGAGGTCGGCGGTCATCGCCTCCAGCCGGGCGACGGCATCGGCGTAGGCGGCGTCCACCCCGGTCGGCCGGTCGTCGTGGTTGACCGCGTTGGCGATCAGGATGACGCTGGACGAGTCGTGGTCGAGCACCGCGAGGTCGGTGGCGAGCAGCATGGTGAGCTCGGCAGGCCCAGGTCGTCCGGGGCCAGCACCGGCAGCTTCTCCAGCCGGCGCACCACGTCGTAGCCGAGGTAGCCGACCATGCCGCCGGTGAACGGCGGCAGATGGCCGTCGTGCAGGTCCCTGGGGGTGTGCAGGGCCTCGACCGTGGCCCGGAGCACCTCCAGCGGGTCGCCCTCGGTGGGGACGCCGACGGGGGCTCGCCCACCCAGCACGCGTTGCCCTCCGCGTCCACGGTCAGCGCGGCGGCGCTGCGCACCCCGACGAAGGAGTAGCGCGACCAGGAACGCCCCTGCTCGGCGGACTCCAGCAGGAAGGTGTTCGGCCGCTCCCCGGCGAGCTTGCGGTACAGCGCGACGGGGGTGTCGCCGTCCGCCAGCAGCCGCCGGGTGACCGGGATGACCCGGCGGTCGGCGGCGAGCTTGCGGAAGGTCTCCAGATCAGGGGTGATCATGCCGGTGGTCATGGAACCGAAGCCTAGCCCGAGCGGCCGACGGCAGGGGGCGGAAGAGCTACTCCGGGCCGTCCCCGGAGACCTTCAGCAGGTCCGCGTCGAAGCAGGTGCGCTCGCCGGTGTGGCAGGCGGCGCCGATCTGGTCGACCCTGACCAGGACGGTGTCGGCGTCGCAGTCCAGGGCGACCGACTTCACCAGCTGGAGGTGCCCGGAGGTGTCGCCCTTGACCCAGTACTTCGCTGCGGCTGCGGGACCAGTAGGTGCAACGGCCGGTGGTGAGCGTGCGGTGCAGTGCCTCGTCGTCCATCCAGCCCAGCATCAGCACCTCCCGGTGTCGTACTGCTGGCGACTGCCGGGACCAGGCCCTGGGCGTCGCGCTTGAGGCGGGCGGCGATCGCCGGGTCCACGCGGTGCTGCCGGGGATGCGGGAAGGGCGGGGCTGCGGACATGCGTCCATTGTGACGCAGGCGTACCCGCAGACGTACCCGTACCCGTACCGTACTCGTGCCCGCGGCTGTCCCGCGCCCCGGTCCGCCAGTCGTACGCTGACAGCATGTCGAACTACGGCGCGACGCGAACGCCTGCTGCTCGTCGATCTGGTTGGAGGCCGTCGGCCGGACGCGCCCACCCTTGCGAGGGTTGGCGGACCAGGGACCTGGCGGCGCACCTGGTGCTGCGCGAGCGCCGGCCGGACGCCGTCGGGGGCATGTTCTTCAAGCCCCTCGCCGCCCGGCTGGCCAGGCTCTCGCAGGAGTACACCGCCAAGCCGTACCCGGAACTGCTGAGCTGTTCCGCTCCGGGCCGCCGTCGCTGTCGCTGTTCGGGATCCCCGCGCGGACGAGGCCGCCAACACCGTGGAGTACTACGTGCACGGCGAGGACGTCCGCCGCGCCAGTCGGACTGGCAGCCCCGGGTGCTGGACGCCGAGTTCGCCGAGCGCTGTGGCGGCGGCTGGCCCGGATGGCGCCGGTGTCGGGCCGCGCGCCCCGGTCGGCCTGGTGCTGCGCCGTCCGGACGGGCAGACCGCGGTGGCCCGCAAGGGCGCGCCGGTGGTCACGGTCACCGGGGAGCCGAGCGAGCTGCTGATGTTCGCCATGGGGCGGCAGGCGCACGCGAAGGTGGAGCTGGAGGGCGAGCCGGATCCGGTCAGCCGGATCAGCACCGCGCAGCTGGGGATGTGACCGGGCGCCGGGGCGGGTCACCGCGCCCGGTCAGCGGACCGGGTGCCCGGCCTCCCGCAGCGCCTGCTTGACCTACGCCGCTGCGCTTGCGCAGGTCGCCGAAGTGGAACACGCTGGCCGCCAGCACCGCGTCCGCACCGGCGTCGACCGGGGGGCGAAGTCCGCGAGCTTGCCCGCGCCGCCGCTGGCGATCACCGGGACCGCGATCCGGCCCCGGACCGCGCGCAGCAGCTCCAGGTCGTAGCCGTCCTTGGTGCCGTCGGCGTCCATCGAGTTGAGCAGGATCTCGCCGGCGCCCAGCCCGGCCGCGCGCTCGGCCCACTCCACCGCGTCGATGCCGGTGCCGCGGCGCCCGCCGTGGGTGGTCACCTCGAAGCCGGAGGGCGTCACCGTGCCCTCCGCGGTGCGGCGGGCGTCGATGGACAGCACCAGCACCTGCCGCCCGAAGCGTTCGGCGATCTCCCGCAGCAGCTCCGGACGGGCGATGGCGGCGGTGTTGACGCCGACCTTGTCCGCCCCGGCCCGCAGCAGCCGGTCGACGTCCCCGGCCTCGCGGACGCCACCGCCGACGGTGAGCGGGATGAACACCTGCTCGGCGGTGCGGCGCACCACGTCGTAGGTGGTCTCCCGGTCGCCGGAGGAGGCGGTGATGTCGAGGAACGTCAACTCGTCCGCGCCTTCCGCGTCATAGCGGCGGGCCAGCTCCACCGGGTCCCCGGCGTCGCGCAGGTTCTCGAAGTTGACGCCCTTGACGACGCGTCCGGCGTCGACGTCCAGGCAGGGGATCACGCGAACGGCGAGCGACATCTCAGTGGTGCTCCATCATCGTCTTCAGTCGTCCATCGTCTTCAGTAGTCCAACAACTCGGTCGTGAGGTCGGGGCCGTGGTCAGGGCTGCCCGGGCTCGCCGGACCGGTCCACGGCCCCGCGGTAGGCCTCGACCTCGACCTCCACGGCCATCCGGGAGTCGAGCAGGGAGCTGACCACGACCATGGTGGCGGCCGGGCGCACCGCGCCGAACAGCTCCTTGTGCGCCCGGCCGACGTCGTCGACGTCACGGGCGTGGGTGACGTACATCCGGGTGCGGACGACGGCGGCGGCGGTCAGCCCGTACCCGGCGAGCGCCGCCAGGGCCACCCCGAAGGCGGTGCGGGCCTGGTCGTACGGGGAGCCCTCGAACCGGACCCGCCCGTCGTCCCAGGCCGTGCAGCCGGAGACGAGGACGAAGTCCCCGGCGGCGACGGCCCGGGAGAAGCCGAACTGCTCCGCCCAGGGGCTGGTGAAACCGCCGGCCCCGCCGGCGGGCGCCGCGGCGCCGCCCTGCGGTGACATCGGACGCTCGGTCATACCGGGGTCAACTCCTTCGGGCCGATCATGGCACCACCGGTCACGCCGCCGGTGGTCAGGACACGGTGGCCAGCGCCTCTTCCAGGGTGAAGGCCTGTGCGTAGAGTGCCTTTCCCACAATCGCGCCCTCCACGCCCGCCGGGACCAGCGAGGCGATGTCGCGCAGGTCCTGGAGCGAGGAGACGCCGCCGCTGGCGACCACCGCGCGGTCGGTCGCGGCACAGACGTTGCGCAGCAGCTCCAGGTTGGGGCCGGTGAGCGTGCCGTCCTTGTCGACGTCGGTGACCACGTAGCGGGAGCAGCCCTCGGCGTCCAGCCGGGCCAGCGCCTCGTAGAGGTCGCCGCCCTCGCTGGTCCAGCCGCGGCCGCGGAGGGTGGTGCCGACGACGTCGAGGCCGACCGCGATCCGGTCGCCGTACTCGGCGATGGCCTTGGCGACCCACTCCGGGGACTCCAGCGCGGCGGTGCCGAGGTTGACCCGGGCGCAGCCGGTGGCCAGCGCGGCCCGCAGCGACTCGTCGTCGCGGATGCCGCCGGAGAGCTCCACCCTGACGTCCAGCCGGCCGGTGACCTCGGCCAGCAGGGCCCGGTTGTCGCCGGTGCCGAAGGCGGCGTCCAGGTCGACCAGGTGGATCCACTCGGCGCCGGCCTGCTGCCATGCCAGGGCGGCGGCCAGCGGCTCGCCGTAGGAGGTCTCGGAGCCGGAGGCGCCCTTGACCAGGCGGACCGCCTGACCGTCGCGGACGTCGACGGCGGGCAGCAGTACCAGACGGCTGTGGGGCGCAGCCCCTCCGACAGGGGCGGTGGCGGGTGACGGGTGGGAGTCGCTCACAGCGTGGAGATCCAGTTCTTCAGCAGGGTCGCGCCGGCGTCGCCGGACTTCTCGGGGTGGAACTGCGTCGCCGCCAGCGGGCCGTTCTCCACGGCGGCGACAAACGGTTCGCCGTGCTCGACCAGCTGACCAGCGGCGGCCGCAGCTGCTCGATCGGCGGCAGCTCCCAGCGCCGGACTGCGTAGGAGTGCACGAAGTAGTAGCGGGCGTCTGCGGCAGGCCGGCGAACAGGGTGCTGCCCTCGCGGGGGCGACCGTGTTCCAGCCCATGTGCGGGATGATCGGGGCCTCCAGCGGCTCGACCGTGCCGGGCCACTCGTCGCAGCCTCGGTCTCCACGCCGTGCTCGACTCCGCGGGCGAACAGGATCTGCATGCCCACGCAGATGCCGAGCACCGGGCGGCCACCGGCCAGCCGACGGCCGATCAGCCGCTCGCCGCCGACCGCGCGCAGTCCCTCCATGCAGGCGGCGAAGGCGCCGACGCCGGGAACCAGCAGGCCGTCGGCGTCGAGCGCGGTCTGGAAGTCGGAGGTGACCTCGACCTTCGCGCCGACCCGTTCCAGAGCCCGCTGCGCGGAGCGGAGATTGCCGGAGCCGTAGTCGAGGACGACCACGCGCTGCGTCATGCCAGGTCCTTAGGGGTGAGGGGGGTCACATGAGTTTCATGACGCCGGTGGCGAAGCACATCAGCCCGGCCAGGGCGAGCAGCACGACCGCGCCTTTGGAGATCTTCTGCTTCCAGAAGGAGATGGCCCCGCCTATCAGGAACAGGCCGGCGAAGATCAGGATGTAGACGAAGCCGTTCATATGGCTCAGGGTCATGGGTTACAGCGCGCCCTTGGTCGACGGGAGGATCCCGGCCGCTCGCGGGTCCAGCTCGCTGGCGTACCGCAGCGCCCGGGCGAGCGCCTTGAACTGGCACTCGACAATGTGGTGGGCATTGCGTCCATACGGTACGTGCACATGGAGGGCGATCTGCGCCTGGGCTACGAATGACTCCAGGATGTGCCGGGTCATGGTGGTGTCGTAGGAGCCGATCATCGGGCCATGCCTCGGGCTCGGTGTGCACCAGGTAGGGGCGGCCGGACAGGTCGACGGTCACCTGCGCCAGCGACTCGTCCAGCGGCACGGTGCAGTTGCCGAAGCGGTAGATGCCGACCTTGTCGCCCAGGGCCTGCTTGAACGCCGCGCCCAGGGCCAGGGCGGTGTCCTCGATCGTGTGGTGTGCAGATCGGTCCGTCGGACGGTGAGGTCGAACAGCCCGTGCCGGCCGGCCAGCATGTCGTAGAAGCCGACCCCGGTGCTGATGTCGGTCCGGCCCCGCCCGTCGAGGTCGATCTCGACCTTGACGGAGGTCTCCTTGGTGGTGCGCTCGACGCGCCCTATGCGGGTCATTCGGTCTCGGACTCCAGACTGGTTCTCAGTGGCAGGCGGGCGGCGTCCTTGACGACGCCGCGGACGGCGTCCAGGAAGGCGTCGTTCTCGGCGGGCGTCCCGGCGGTGACCCGCAGGTAGCCGGGGACGCCGTTGTCGCGGACCAGCACGCCGCGGTCGAGGATCGCCTGCCACACCGCGTGGCTGTCCCCGAACCGTCCGAACTGCACGAAGTTGGCGTCGGAGTCGGTGACCGCCAGGCCCAGCCCGCGCAGTTCGGCGACGATCCGGTCGCGCTCGGCCTTGAGCCGCTCGACATAGCCGAGCAGGGTGTCGGTGAACTCCAGCGCGGCCAGCGCGGTGGCCTGGGTGACCGAGGACAGGTGGTACGGCAGCCGGACCAGCTGGACCGCGTCCACCACCGCCGGGTCGGCGGCGAGGTAGCCGAGCCGCAGCCCGGCCGCGCCGAAGGCCTTGGACATGGTGCGGGTGACCACCAGCAGCGGGCGGCCCTCGGTCAGCGGCAGCAGCGAGGGCTGGTGCGAGAACTCGGTGTACGCCTCGTCGACGATCACCAGCGTCGGCTTCACCGCCTGCGCGGCCCGGTACAGCTCCAGCACGGTCCCGCGGGCGACGGCGGTGCCGGTGGGGTTGTTCGGTGAGCAGATGAAGAGCACGTCCGGGCGCAGCCCGGCGATGGCGGCGCGGGCGGCGTCGAGGTCGACGGTGAAGTCCTCGTTGCGCGGGCCCTGGTGCCAGGCGGTGCCGGTGCCCCGGGAGATCAGGTCGTGCATCTGGTACGTCGGGGCGAAGCCGAGGGCGCTGCGGCCGGGGCCGCCGAAGGTCTGGAGCAGTTGCTGGAGGATCTCGTTGGAGCCGTTGGCCGCCCAGACCTGCTCCCGGGCGACCGGGTGGCCGGTGCTGCGGGTGAGGTAGCCGGCCAGGGCCGTGCGCAGTTCGACCGCGTCCCGGTCGGGGTAGCGGTTGAGGTGGCGGGCGGCCTCGGCGACCCGCTCGGCGATCCGGGCCACCAGGGCCTCGGGCAGCGGGTAGGGGTTCTCGTTGGTGTTGAGCAGCACCGGGACGTCCAGCTGCGGGGCGCCGTAAGGCGACTTGCCCTTGAGCTCGTCGCGGATCGGGAGGTCGTCGATCCTCATGCGTCCGACCCTTCCGGCACGGTCCAGCCGAAGCGGGCGCGCACCGCGGCGCCGTGCCCGGGCAGGTCCTCGGCGTCGGCGAGGGTGACCACGTGCCCGGCGACCCCGGCCAGGGCCTCCCGGGTGTACTCGACCACGTGGATGCCGCGCAGGAAGGACTGCACGCCCAGACCGGAGGAGTGGCAGGCGCAGCCGCCGGTGGGCAGCACGTGGTTGGAGCCGGCGGCGTAGTCGCCGAGCGAGACCGGCGCCCAGGGGCCGACGAAGACCGCGCCCGCGTTGCGGACCCGGGCGGCGACGGCGGCCGCGTCGGCGGTCTGGATCTCCAGGTGCTCGGCGGCGTAGGCGTTGACCACGTCCAGGCCCTGATCCACCGAGTCGACCAGGACGATGCCGGACTGGCGTCCGCCCAGTGACTCGGTGATCCGCTCGCTGTGCTTGGTCGCGGCGACCTGGCGCGGCAGCTCGGCGGCGACCGCGTCGGCCAGCTCGACCGAGTCGGTGACCAGCACCGAGGCGGCCAGCGGGTCGTGCTCGGCCTGGCTGATCAGGTCGGCGGCGACGTGCACCGGGTCGGCGGTGGCGTCGGCGAGGATGGCGATCTCGGTCGGACCGGCCTCGGCGTCGATCCCGATGACGCCCTTGAGCAGCCGCTTGGCGGCGGCGACCCAGATGTTGCCGGGGCCGGTGACCAGGTTGACCGGGCGGCAGGAGCCGGCGCCGTAGGCGAACATCGCCACGGCCTGGGCGCCGCCGACCGCGTACACCTCGTCCACGCCGAGCAGCGCGCAGGCGGCCAGGATGGCCGGGTGCGGCAGCCCGCCGAACTCGCGCTGCGGCGGGGAGGACAGCGCCAGCGAGGTGACTCCGGCCTCCTGCGCCGGGACCACGTTCATCACAACGGATGACGGGTAGACCGCGAGGCCGCCGGGCACGTAGAGGCCGACCCGGTCGACCGGGACCCAGCGCTCGGTGACCGTGCCGCCGGGCACGACCCGGGTGGTGTGGTCGGTCCGCCGCTGCTCGCGGTGGACCAGCCGGGCACGCCGGATGGACTCCTCCAGCGCGGCCCTGACCTTCGGGTCGAGCCGTGTGAGGGCGTCGCCGATGGCGGCCACGGGCACCCGGACGTCGTCCAGCCGTACCCCGTCGAAGCGCTCCGTGATCTCGATCAGCGCCTCGACCCCGCGATGGCGGACGTCCTCGCAGATGGGCCGCACCTTCTCCAGGGCGGCCTCGACGTCGAGCTCGGCGCGCGGCAGCACGCCACGCGGGTCTGCGGTGGAGCCTCTGAGGTCGATTCGCGAAATCACAGGCCCCAGTGTACGGAGATCCCGCAGGCCACGTTGGTGCTGACCATTCTCTGGGACACCCGCTGGACACCCGTCCGGCCCCGGCGGGCCCGCCCGGTCAGCGGCTCCGGTGGGCGGCTCATGGTCCACCCTGGGGCCGGGCACCGGTCACTGGCCTTACTCTTACGCCCGTGACGGAACGGCTCCCCCTCTTCCCCCTCGGCACGGTGCTCTACCCGGGCCTGGTGCTGCCCCTGTCGGTTTTCGAGGAGCGCTACCGCCAACTGGTCGCCGACCTGCTGGCGGGCGCGGAACCCTACCGCTTCGGCGTGGTGGCGATCCGGGACGGCCAGGAGACCGCGCCGACCGGCGTCGACGGCGGCAACGCGGCGCTCGCCGGGCTGGGCGCGACCGCCGAGCGCTCGCTGTTCGACGTGGGCTCGGTGGCCGAGATCGCCTCCGTCGAAAAGCGCCCGGACGGCGGCTACGACCTCCTGGTGACCGGGACCACCCGGTTCCGGACGCTGTCGTACGACTCCTCCGGGCCGTACCTGGTCGCCGAGACCGAGCCGCTGGCCGAGGAGGCCGGCCCGGAGGCGGGGGCGCTGGCGCAGGGCGTGGAACGGACCTTCCGGGCCTACCAGCGGCGGCTGGCCGGGGCCCGCGAGGCCAGCGTGGCCGGGGTGCAGGAGCTGCCGGACGACCCGATGGTGCTGTCCTACCTGGTGGCCGCGGCGTCCGTGCTGACCATGCGGGACAAGCAGCGGCTGCTGGCCGCGGACAGTGCCAGCACCCGGCTGGCGGCCGAGCTGGAGCTGCTTCGGCGGGAGACCGCGGTGCTGGCCAAGCTGCCCTCGCTGCCGGCCGTGGAGCTGGCCCGGCAGACCTTCAACCCGAACTGAGCCGCCCGCCGCGGGCCCGGCGGCGGGCCCGCGGCCGGTCCGGCGGGCCTCAGGAGTTCACTTCCACCCACATCGGCTGCGAGGTGGCCGCCGCCGACCAGAAGGTCGCCGGGGAGACCCACATGTAGTTGCCGGTCTGCTGGGCCCGGACGGTCTCGGTCAGATTGCCCGAGCCGTTGGACTTGGCGCTGCCGACCACCTTCCACTTGGTGCAGTCCGGCTGCACGCAGAACTCCAGCAGCGCCTTGGTGCCGTTGTTGGCCACCAGCTGCTGGCTGCGCCAGTCCGGCTTGAGCAGCTGGCCGTCGACGGTGAAGGCCGCGCCCTTGGCCACCGGGGCGGTGACTCCGTAGATGGTGGCGGTCACCTGCTTGAGGATCTTGAAACGGCCGGCCTTGTCCTCGGTGCGCTTGTCCCCGTCATTGGCGTGCGCGGTCGCCTGGACGTACCAGCTGCCGGCCATGTTGTCGTAGATCTGCCGCTTGGGAACGCTCACCGAGGAAGTGCCGGTGCACACCGACACGGTCCCCGAGGTGGCCTTGCAGGTCGCCTCGGACGGCGTCAGGATGCCGTAGTTGGCGCTCCACAGGCCGATGTTGTCGACCGACCTGATCCCCGACTTGTCCTCGGCGGTGATCTGGAAGCTGATCGGCGAACTGCCGGAGGCACCCAGCACGATCGGCTGGCCGCCGTTGACGACGACCTTCAGGATCCGGGTGTCACCGTGCGAGCCCTGCTGCTGGATGGAGGGCAGCAGGATCCCGCCGACAGCGAGGACTCCCGACACCAACAGCACCGCTGATCTTCTACGCATGGTCTCCCAGCACCTGTTCCCGGTTTTCGTGGTTCCCCCGGATGGCCGCCATTGTCCCTCGTACGAGTCGGATACCGAGCCATCGCGCTGGGTATGGGCATCGGAACAGCTCGGCGGACACTCCCCCGGGCCGCCCGGCCGGGCCCAAGCGATGCCGAACGGAAGAGGGTGCTGCACGTGGACCGCTGCGTCGTCCTGGTGGATGCGGGCTACCTGCTCGGCGCCGCCGCCAGCCTGCTCGCCGGGGAGAGTTCCCGCTCCCGGATCGCGGTCGACCAGGCCGAGCTTATCCGGCTGCTGCGGGAGCGGGCCGAGGCCGAGACCGGTCTGCCGCTGCTGCGGATCTACTGGTTCGACGCCGCGCCCGACCGAAGACCCACACCGGACCACCGCAGGCTGCGGGTGATGCCCCGGGTCACCGTGCGGCTGGGCGCGCTCACCCGCGCCGACGGCCGGATGGTGCAGAAGGGCGTGGACGCCGCCATGCACGCCGAGCTGTCCGAGCTGGCCCGCAACCGGGCGGTCGCCGATGTGGTGCTGGTCACCGGCGACGGCGACCTGCTGCCCGGGATGACCGCCGCCAAGGACTATGGCGTGGCCGTGCACCTGTGGGCGGTCCAGGCCGCCGACGGCGACTTCAACCAGTCCGAGGACCTGGTGGCGGAGGCCGACGAGCGGCGGGTGCTGGACCGCGAGTGGATCACCGCCTCGATCAAGGCGCGGGAACCGGCCGCGCCCTGCGCCCCGGCCGATCCGCGCCCGGACTTCGCCAAGATCCTCTCCGCTCCGCGCCCGGTCGCGCCGGGCCCGGCCGGCCCGGCCGAGCGGCCCGACCTGTCCGAACTCCCGGAGCTGTCCGAGCTGTCGGAGCTGGACGACCAGGAGAAGCCCGCGCCGCACCGGGTGCCCACGCCCAAGGAGATCGCCGCCGGGATCGGCGCGGGCCGCGCCGCGCACCCGGCCGCGCCGCCGCCGTCCACCCTGCGCTGGTCCTCCGACCGGGGCTGGGTGGACCGCCCGCCGGGCGAGAGCGGCCCGGCCGACTCGCTGCCGACGCTGGCCCAGCTCACCACGGCCGAGCAGAAGTGGGCCGACCGGGAGGAGGACATCACCACCGTCGGCGGTGACCCGACCGAGGTCGGCCAGGTGTTCGCCCGCCGCTGGACCGAGCGTCTGGGCGACACCGCCCGGCTGGCCGCGCTGTGGACCGACTACCCCCGGGTGCCGCACCGGGTCGACGGCGAGCTGCTGCGCTACGCGGCCCGCTTCGGCCTGCTGGCCCACAAGGACGACCAGATCGACGAACACGACCGCTACGCCATCCGGGCCGGGTTCTGGCGGGAGATCGCCGCCCGGGTCCCCGGCGGCGAGGGCGCGGGAGTGGAGGGCTAGCCTCCGCTGTATCGTCGTCGCCTGTGACGCGCAGCGAGAACGCAGGCAACGAGGACCACTGCTGCCGCGTCCGGGATCTGAACCAAGGACTACCGCACCGGGCGCGGCGCGAAGGCGCAGACCGTCCGGGCGAACGCCGGGATCTCGCTGGACGTGCGGCGCGGGGAGGTCTTCGGGCTGCTCGGGCCGAACGGCGCCGGCAAGTCCACCCTGGTGCGCCAGCTCACCGGACTGCTGCGGCCGGACAGCGGCAGCATCGACATCCTGGGCCACGACATCGTGCGCCGCCCGGAACTGGCCTCGCGGCTGCTGGCGTACCTGGGCCAGGAGTCGAGCGCGCTGGACGAGCTCAGTGTGTCGCTGGCGGTGGAGACCACCGCCAGGCTGCGCGGGCTCGGCGCGCCGCAGGCCCGCGCCGCCCGGGACGCGGTGCTGGCCGAGCTGGAACTGGAGCCGCTGGCCCGCGCACCCTGGGCCGGCTCTCCGGCGGCCAGCGGCGGCTGGCCTGCTTCGCCACCGCCCTGGTCGGCGAGCGCCCGCTGCTGGTCCTGGACGAGCCGACCACCGGCATGGACCCGGTGGCCCGGCGCGCGGTCTGGTCGGCGGTGGAGCGCCGCCGCGCCGCCAGCGGGGTGACGGTGATCCTGGTCACCCACAATGTGATCGAGGCGGAGACGGTGCTGGACCGGGTCGCGGTGGTCGACGAGGGCCGGATCATCGCCTGCGACACGCCCGGCGGGCTCAAGGCCCTGGTCGACGGCGACGTCCGGCTCGACCTGGTCTGGCGCGAGCAGCCCCCGCTGGAGCTGCCGCTGGTGGCCGGTCTGGCCGGGCGCGCCGTACGCTCGGGAGGCGCTGGACCGTCCGTACCGGCCCCGACGAGGCACGCGAGCTGGTCGCGCAGGTCACCGCGGGCCCGGCCTTCGCCGCCCTGGACGACTTCTCGCTCAGCACGCCCAGCCTTGAGGACGTGTACCTGCTGCTCGGCGGACGCCACGAAGGACTCGCGAAATGACCACGGCCACCACCGCCGCCAGAACCGTCGGGCTCGCCCCCCGGGCCGCGCTGCTGCCCTCGCTGGCCGCGGTCTACCGGGCGCAGCTCTCCCGCGCCCGGGTCTCCCGGATCCCGCTGCTGTTCGTGGCCACCTTCCAGTCGCTGGGCATCATGGTGATGATGCGCGGCGTGGTGGGCACCGGCCCCTCCGACACCGGCGCCGCCCGGGACGTGGTCGCCGGGTCGAGCGTGCTGGTGGTGGCCTTTGTCGCGCTCAATCTGCTGGCCCAGTACTTCGGCCGGCTGAAGGCCTCCGGCGGCCTGGACCACTATGCGACGCTGCCGGTGCCGGCCGCGTCGGTGGTGCTCGGCACCGCCGCCGCGTACGCCTCGTTCACCGTGCCGGGGGCGCTGCTGACGGCGGCGGTGGGCTGCGCGCTGTTCCAGCTCTCCATGCTGCACCTGTGGATCCTGCTGCTGGTGGTGCCGCTGTCGGGGGCGGCGCTGTCCGGCGTCGGCGCGGCCTGCGGGCTGCTGGCCGGACGGCAGGAGATCGCCACCCTGCTGGGGCAGCTGGGGATGTCCGCGGCGCTGCTGCTGGGGGTGCTGCCGCCGGGCCACATGCCGGAGGCGGTGCGCTGGGTCCGGGACCTGCTGCCGTCCACCTACGGGGTGGACGCGCTGGCGCGGACCTTCGCCGGGAAGCCGGACTGGTCGGCGGTGACCGTCGATCTGGCGGTCTGCGCGGCCGTCGGGGTGATCTCGCTGGCGCTGTCGACCTGGGCCTACCGACGCGCCGCGACCAGGAACTGAGGTCCGTGGGACGATGACGCGGTGACCGCACCCGACACCGACCCCGACACCGCGCCCGAGGCCCCCGAGCCGCCCCGGTCGCGCGCCCTGATCCTGCGGACCGAGCTGCTGATCGGCCTCTCGCTGCTGGCCGGATCCGCCCTGCTGGGCCTGCTGATGGGCCTGATCTGGCACTGGGTGGCACCGCAGGTGCCGCTGTACGCGGACAGCAATGCCATCTACCTGCTGAACCCCGAGGGCGAGCAGTCCATCTCGGCCGACATGTACTTCGCGATCATCGGCCTGATCATCGGAGCGGTCGTCGGCGGCCTGGCCTACTGGCGTTCGCGGGCCCGCGAGGGCGGCCTGGGGTGACCTTCGGCCTGGCCCTGGGCGGCCTGCTCGGCGGTTACCTCGCCTGGAAGCTCGGGGTGGCCCTGGGCCCGGGCTCCAATATCATCGCCACCGCCAAGTCGGTCCGCTCGGCCGTACCTTCTACGGCCCGCTGGCGCTGAACGCCAAGGCGGTGCTGCTGGCCTGGCCGGCCGCCGCGCTGCTGGTGCTGGTCGCCCTCACCGGCCTGCTCACGCCCAAGCCGCCCGCCGCGGAGCTCCAGTGGGGCCGGCCGACCCCGGCCAAGGACGCCCCCGAGGCAGCCGAGGACGCTCCCGAGGCGCGGTAGCCCGACCGTGGGGCCCCGGCGGGGCCCCACAGCCCGGCCCGGCTAGGAGAAGGCCAGCTCGGTGACCCGCGCGGACTGGTTCACCCAGCCGGCGCTGAGGCCGCCCTCCTTGACCGCGGCGGTGCCGCTGTCCTTGACCACGCCGATCCGGTTGCCGGACAGCGCGATCTGGATGACGTCCCCGGCCTCGTCGACCCAGGTGGCGCTGAGCCCGCCCTCCTTCACGAACGCGCCGCCGCTGTCCTTGAGCACGCCGATCCGGTTGCCGGAGAGCTCCAGCTGGATGACGCTGCCGGCCTGGTAGACCCAGCCCGCGCTGAGGCTGCCCTCCTTCACGAACGCGCTGCCGTCGCCCTTGACCACGCCGATCCGGTTGCCCGCGAGCTTGATCTCCTTGACGTCCCCGGCCTGGTTGACCCAGCCGGCGCTGAGCCCGCCCTCCTTGACATAGGCCTCGCCGTCGCCCTGCACCACCCCGATCCGGTTGCCGGACAGCTCGAGGGCGTCGACGTCCGAGGACTCCTGCACCCAGGACGCGCTGAGCCCGCCCTCCTTCACCCAGGCCACGCCGTTGCCCTTGACCACGCCGATCCGGTTCCCGGCCAGCGCGATCTGCTTGACGTGGTCGGACTCCAGCACCCAGGAGGCGCTGAGCCCGCCCTCCTTCACCCAGGCGTCGCCGTTGTCCTCCAGCACGCCGATCCGGTCGCCGCTGAGCACCAGCTGCTTGACGTTGCCCGACTGGAGCACCCAGGTGGCGCTCAGCCCGCCCTCCTTCACGGAGGCGTTGCCGTCGCCCGCAACGACGCCGATCCGGTTGCCGCCGTTGCCGGAGACCGTACCGGTGGCCGCGGTAGCCGCCGCCGAGCCGACGACCGTCGCTCCCGCGAGCACCGCTGCCGTCACGATGACCTTTGCCGACTTCTTCACTGCCGTCCTCCTGACGCAGAGACCCGCCACGCGGGGCGCGTGCCACGGGCAGGCCGGTGCGCCGGCGGGGCAGCGCCGGGCACCTGGCCAGGGCCACCCTAGGACACCACTCGGACACAAGCAGTGACCAACCGCCGCAGCCGACGCCGCAGCCACTCGAAGGAGGCGCGGATCCGGCCACCGCACCAGAAAGTGATTTGGGTCACTCCTGTGCACCCGAATCCCCGATCCCAGCTCGGAATTCACCCGCCGGGAGGTCCGCTGGGGCGAGCGGGTCGGCTGTGGCGCGCGACTAGAGTGAGAGGCCTCCCCCCTGTTCGTGATCCCAGGAGACGCCGTGGCCGACAGCTTCGTTCACCTGCATGTACACACCGAGTACTCGATGCTGGACGGGGCTGCCAAGAACGGCAAGCTGATCGCCGAGGTGGAGCGGCAGGGCATGCCCGCGGTGGCCATGTCGGACCACGGGAACATGTTCGGCGCCTACGAGTTCCAGCAGCTCGCCAAGAAGACCGCGGTCAAGCCGATCATCGGGATCGAGGCGTATGTGGCGCCCGAGTCCCGCTTCCTGAAGAAGCAGGTGTTCTGGGCCCCGGGCGGGCAGCGGGTGGCCAGCGCCGACGGCGAGGGCGGCAAGGACGTCTCCGGCGGCGGCCGCTACACCCATATGACCATGTGGGCGGAGAACGCCGAAGGCCTGCGGAACCTGTTCAAGCTCTCCTCGCTGGCGTCGATGGAGGGCTACTACATGAAGCCCCGGATGGACCGGGAGCTGATCGCGGCCAACGCCAAGGGCATCATCGCCACCACCGGCTGCCCCTCCGGCGAGGTGCAGACCCGGCTGCGGCTCGGCCAGTACGAGGAGGCGGTCAAGGCCGCCGACGCCTACCAGCAGATCTTCGGGAAGGAGAACTACTTCCTGGAGCTGATGGACCACGGCCTGGACATCGAGCGCAGCGTCCGCGAGGACCTGCTGCGGCTGGCGAAGCAGCTGAACATCCCGCTGCTGGCGACCAACGACTCGCACTATGTCACCGAGGACCAGGCCGACGCCCACGACAACCTGCTGTGCGTCGGCGTCGGCAAGAACAAGGACGACCCGAACCGGTTCAAGTTCAACGGCTCCGGCTACTACATCAAGACCCCGGAGGAGATGCGCGAGCTGTTCCGGGAGCTGCCGGAGGCCTGCGACAACACCCTCGCCATCGGCGAGCGGATCCAGCCGTACGACGAGGTGTTCACCTATGTCGACCGGATGCCGCAGTTCGAGGTGCCGGAGGGCGAGACCCAGGCGTCCTGGCTGCGGCACAAGATCACCGAGGGGCTGCCCCGGCGCTACGGCGACAGCCCGAGCCAGGAGGTGCTGGACCGGATCGAGCTGGAGATGGGCGTCATCACCCCGATGGGGTTCGACGCGTACTTCCTCGTGGTGGCCGACATCTGCCAGTACGCCCGTGACAACGGCATCCCGGTCGGCCCCGGCCGTGGCTCGGCGGCCGGTTCGATCGTGGCCTACCTGACCCGGATCACCGAGCTCGACCCGCTCGAACACGATCTGCTGTTCGAGCGCTTCCTCAACCCGGAGCGGATCAACCCGCCCGACGTCGACATCGACTTCGACGACCGCCAGCGCGACCAGATGGTGCGCTATGTCACCGAGAAGTACGGCGAGGCGTACACCGCGCAGGTCAACACCTTCGGCACGATCAAGGCGAAGGCCGCGGTCAAGGACGCCAACCGGATCCTCGGCTACCCGTTCTCCATGGGCGACCGGATCACCAAGGCGATGCCGCCGGACGTGATGGGCAAGGGCGTCCCGCTGTACGCGCTGTTCGACGAGTCGCATCCGCGGTACTCCGAGGGCGGCGAGATCCGGGCGATGTACGAGAACGAGCCCGATGTCAAGAAGATCATCGACACCGGCAAGGGCATCGAGGGCCTGACCCGGGGCACCGGCGTGCACGCCGCCGCGGTGATCCTCTCCTCCGCACCGCTGCTCGACCTGATCCCGCTGCACAAACGGGACAAGGACGGGGTGATCATCACCGGCTTCTCGTACCCGCAGTGCGAGGAGATGGGCCTGATCAAGATGGACTTCCTGGGTCTGCGGAACCTGGGCATCATCGATCACGCCATCAAGATCATCAAGGCCAACCGGGGCGTCGAGGTCGACACCGAGAAGATCCCGCTGGACGACCCGGTCACCTACGACCTGCTGGCGCGCGGCGACACCCTGGGCGTGTTCCAGCTCGACGGCGGGCCCATGCGGGCGCTGCTGAAGCTGATGAAGCCGACCGAGTTCGCCGACATCTCCGCCGTATCGGCGCTGTACCGGCCGGGCCCGATGGGCATGAACTCGCACACCAACTACGCGCTGCGGAAGAACGCCCAGCAGGAGATCATCCCGATCCACCCGGAGCTGGAGGAGCCGCTCAAGGAGGTCCTCGGCCCGACCTACGGCCTGATCGTCTACCAGGAGCAGGTGCAGCGCGCCGCGCAGGTGCTGGCCGGCTACAGCCTGGGACAGGCCGACCTGCTCCGCCGGGCCATGGGCAAGAAGAAGAAGGAGGTCCTGGAGAAGGAGTTCGTGCCCTTCCACGCGGGCTGCCAGGAGCGCGGCTACTCGGACGAGGCGATCCAGGCGGTGTGGGACGTGCTGGTCCCGTTCGCCGGCTACGCCTTCAACAAGTCGCACTCCGCCGCCTACGGGCTGGTCTCCTACTGGACCGCCTACCTCAAGGCCAACTACCCGGCCGAGTACATGGCCGGGCTGCTCACCTCGGTGTCCGACGACAAGGACAAGATGGCGGTCTACCTGGCCGAGTGCCGCCGCCTGGGAATCAAGATCCTCTCCCCCGACGTGAACGAGTCGGTGGTCGACTTCACCGCCGTGGGCGACTCGGTCCGCTTCGGCCTGAAGGCGGTCCGCAACGTCGGCGTGCCGGTGATCGAGTCCCTGATCAAGTCCCGTACCGAGAAGGGGAAGTACACCTCCTTCGCGGACTTCCTGGACAAGGTCGAGCTGGTGGCGTGCAACAAGCGCACGGTGGACTCGCTGATCAAGGCGGGCTCCTTCGACTCGGTCGGGCACACCCGGCAGAGCCTGGTGGCCGTCTGCGACACCGCCATCGACTCGGTGACCAGCCTCAAGAAGCAGCAGGCGATCGGGCAGGACGACCTGTTCGGCTCGATCGACTCCGGCGACGACGACGCCCCCTCGATCGGCCTGGACTTCGCCCTCGACGACCGCGAGTGGCCGCGCAAGCACCTGCTCAGCCTGGAGCGGGAGATGCTCGGGCTGTATGTCTCCAGCCACCCGCTGGACGGCGCCGAGCACATCCTCTCCCGCAACCGCGACACCTCCATCGCCGAGCTGCTCGGCTCCGGCCGCACCGAGGGCTTCGTCAAGCTGTGCGGGCTGATCACCTCGGTGGACCGGCGGATCAACAAGGCCGGGAACCCCTGGGCGATCATCACCATCGCCGACCGTGACGGCTCGGTCGAGGTGCTGTACTTCCCCAAGGCGTACCAGTTGGTGGCGCACGAGCTGATCGAGGACAACGTGATCTCGGTCCGCGGGCGGCTGAACGAGCGGGACGGAGCGCTCAGCATCTTCGGCGAGGAGATGCAGCCGGTGGACATCTCCTCGGCCGAGTACGGCGGCAAGCCGCCGATCCAGCTGAACATCCCGGAGCGCAAGATCAACCCCAAGCTGGTGGCCGAGCTGAAGCGGACCATGCGGGCCCACCCGGGGACGTCCCGGTGCGGCTGCTGATGTCCGGGCACAGCAAGAACGTGCTGTTCGAGCTCGGCTTCCTGGTGGATCCGGAGAGCGGCTTCGCCAGCGACATCAGGGCTGCTTCGGCCGGGGTCTGGGCCACCACCGCCTGACCCGGGGGCCCGGCGGCCCCGGTCACGGTCCGAAGTCACGGTTCGAACACGATGACCGGATCGGGTGTCAGTCGGCTGAGCGCGGTAATGCTGGAGCAGATGACGGATTTTCCCCTTATAGGGAGGAAGCGACGATTATGTCCGACATCTCTCACAGTTCCACGCCGATGCACGACACCCGGCAGATGCAGGACGCCAGGCCGATGCAGGACATCAGCCAGCACCCGGACGTGCCCGAGATGCAGGAGCGGTTCGAGCGCCTGCTTCATGTCCGGGACGACAGCCTGCTCGACAACGCAGTGGTGCTGGTGGGCCTGTATGCCGCGATCTCGCCCTGGGTCGTGTCCTTCAGCGCCTCCAACCCGAACCTGCGCACGAGCAACCTGATCGTCGGACTGATGGTCGCCGCCTACGGCCTCGGCCTGACGCTCGCACCCGAGCGGTGACCCGGCTCGGTCCGGCCTGCGCCGTCATGGGCGTATGGCTGATCATTTCGCCCTGGGTGGCCACCGTCGGCCACATCCCGACCCACGGAATGATCTGGAACAACGTGATACTCGGCGCACTGGTGGTGGTCCTGGGCTGCGGCAGCACGGTGATCCGCATGGCCACCAGCAGAGCCGCCAGGAGAACCAGCACCATGAGCAGCGCCCACACCAGCACCTGACGGGCCTGCCCCTCCTCCCGGCCCCCGCGCCCGACCGGCCCCGCGCGGGGGGTCGGCCCCTGCGCGGAAGGGCCGGGGCCCGCGCGCGAGGGCCGGGCAGCCCAGCCGCCCAGGACATCCTCATGAAGTCCTCATCCACTCCTCAGTAACCATCCGGGGCACCCGCTCGTCGTACTGTGCGAGGATTGTCCGGTTCCCGGCCCGAGGAGTACCCCTGTGACCACCCGTGCGACACCGCTGTCAGCGGTCCTGCGCGCGCTGGTGTTCACCGTGCTCACGGTGACCGTGTCCAGCGGCACGCATGTGCTGATGACCACCGTCCCGCTGCCGTGGCCGACCGTGCTGGCCGCCGGGGCCGGCTGCTTCGTGCTGGCGCTGCTGCTCGGGCAGGGCGAGCGCGGCTATGCCGCCATCGCCGCGCTGCTGGTCCCGCTGGAGCTGGGGCTGGACACGCTGTTCACCGACGGCCAGGCGAGCTGCTACCGGATCACCGGCAGCGGCCCGCTGCTGGGGCCCTGGCATTCCGTCAACACCCTGTTCTGCGGCAGCAGCGGCCCGGTCACGCTGACCCACGGCGCCGGCGGGGGCTTCGCCTCCTGGCTGGTGCTGGCCGCGCACCTGCTGATCGGGCTGCTGGCCGCGTGGTGGCTGCGCCGGGGCGAGGCGGCGGTGTTCCGGCTGGCCCGGGCGACCGGCGCATGGCTGCTGCTCTGCGCCGCGCCGCTGCGCCGGGCGCTGCGGCTGGTCCTGATCGCCGCGCTGGCGTCGGCCGGGCCGCCACCACGGCCGTTCCGCCGTCCGCCGCCGCTGGATCGACGCCCAGGGCCGACCCCGGCTGCGGCACACCCTGGCCCGCCGCGGCCCGCCGCCGACGCCGGGCACGGCCTGCTGCTGACCCCTGCGCACCGCCCTGGATCCCTGGGCAGGCGCCGGGCGCAGTCCGCCGTGCCGTGAGTGAGCATCCCTCCGGCAGCAGCGACTTTGACAGGACAGCTTCATGAGCATCAAGCACCCGCAGGCCCGTACCGAAGAGCCCAGGAGCCGCGCCCGCGCCCGGATCGAGACCGCCCGGGTCGTCGAGGACGCCCGTCGGCGCCGGCGCCGGGGCCTGGCCGTGGGCGCCGCGGCGGTCGCCGTGATCGTGGGCGGCACGGCCGTCGGCATCGCCGTGCAGGACTCCCGCTCCACCTCGAAGGTGCCCTATGCCGCCCCCGCAACGCGGCCGGCACGTGATCGTCTACGGCAACCCGAACGCCAAGAACACGCTCCAGGTCTATGAGGACTTCCGCTGCCCGATCTGCGACGAGCTGGAGAAGTCGGCGGGACCGGCGATCCAGGCGCTGGCCGACAAGGGCACCTACAAGATCGAGTACCACCTGGCCACCTTCCTGGACGGCAATCTCGGCGGCAACGGGTCGGCGGTGGCCCTGAACGCGGCGGCCGCCGCGCTGAACGAGAGCACCGCCAAGTTCAAAGGCCTTCCACGACGTTGCTCTACGCCAACCAGCCGGCGGAGACCACCGACGGCTTCAACAGCACCGCGGAGATGCTGAAGCTGGCCGCGAAGGTCCCCGGGCTGGTCACCCCGGCCTTCACCAAGGCGGTCCAGGACGACACCTACCAGGGGTGGGTGGCCAAGGTGTCCGACGCCTTCAACAACAGCGGGGTGAACGGCACGCCGACGCTGCTGCTCAACGGCAAGCAGCTGACGGTGTTCTCCTCGGCGGGCGCCCCGGTCACCGCGGCCCAGTACACGGCGCTGGTGAACTCCACCCTCGGCGCCAGGTAGCCGCCGCGCGGGTGGCCGCGGTCAGGGGTCTGCCCCCAGCGCGGCCACCGCCGGCGCTCCGGCGCCGGCGGCCCGGCTTCGGCGGCGGGTCCGGCCACGGCGGCCGGTTCGGCGGCGGTCCCGGCGGCCGCGGCGGCGGCCGCACCGGCGGCCCGGGGTATCACCGGCAGCGGCGGGAGCGGCCCCTGGTGCAGCCAGGCGTCGAAGAACTCGTCCAGCGGCCGGTCGGCGTGGGTTTCCGCGAGGGCGGTGAAGTCCGCGGTGGTGACCGTGCCACCGCGGTTGGCGGTGGCCCACTCCTTCAGCAGCGCGAAGAAGGCCGGGTCGCCGAGCACCGTCCGCAGTGCGTGCATGGTCAGCCGCCGCGCCGGTAGAGCCGGTCGTCGAACATCAGCTTGCGGCCGGGGTCGGCCAGCACCAGGTCCTGCGGCAGCGCCGCGAGCCGGGCGTGGGAGTCGGCGGCCAGCTCGGCGGCCGAGGGCCCGCCGCAGTGCTCGGACCAGAGCCACTCGGCGTACTTGGCGAAGCCCTCGTTCAGCCAGATGTGCCGCCAGTCGGCGATGGTGACGCTGTTGCCGAACCACTGGTGCGCCAGCTCGTGCGCGACCAGCCGCTCCGAACCGCGTTCCCCGTCCACATGGTTGGCGCCGAAGGTGGACAGCCCCTGGGCCTCGACCGGGACGTCCAGTTCCTCGTCGGTGACCACCACCGCATACTCGCCGAAGGGGTAGGGCCCGAACAGCTCGGTGAACAGCTCGGTCATCCGCGGCTGGCGGCCGAAGTCGGTGAGGCAGTCGGCGACCAGGCGGGCCGGGGCGTAGACGGTCTGCGGCACCGGCCCGGCCGCCAGGGCCAGCTGCTGGTAGCGGCCTATCTGGACGGTGGCCAGATAGCTGGCGGCGGGCGCGGTCTGCTCGTACACCCAGGTGGTGGCCCCGGCCCGGGCGGTGCGGGTGAGCAGCCGCCCGTTGCCGACCACGGTGTAGGGGCTGGGGGCGGTCACCGAGACCTGGTAGGCCGCCTTGTCGGCGGGGCGGTCGTTGCACGGGTACCAGGAGGGGGCGCCGATCGGCTGGCTGGCGACCAGCGAGCCGTCCTCCAGCTCCTCCCAGCCGAGCCCGCCCCACTCGCTGCGGACCGGGCGGGGTTGCCGCTGTAGTGGACCTCGACCGTGAACGCCGCCCCGGCCCGCAGCGCGCGGGCCGGGCGCAGCCGCAGCTTGCCGCCGCGGGTCCAGCGGGCCGGCCGCCCGTCCAGCAGCACCCGGGTGATCCGGAAGTCGGCGAAGTCCAGCGCCGCCTCGGTGACCGGCTCCGGTCCGGCCACGCAGGTGAGCCGGGCGCTGCCGGCCAGCCGGTTGGGTCCGGGCCGGTAGTCCAGGGTCAGCTCGTAGCGGTGGACATGGAACCTGGGGTCGCCATGGGTCGGGAAGTACGGATCGATGGACGGCCGGGCCGACCTGCTGGGGCTGCTCAACGCTGATCTGCTCCGACGTGGTTCAGGGTGCCGCGGCCGGGGTGCGCCGCGGTTCAGGTTCCTGCGGTTCAGGTCCTGCGGTCCGGCTCCTCGCGGTTCAGCCTCGGGGCCAGGCCGCGATGGGGTTGCCGAGCCAGCGGCTGTCCGCCGGCACGGTCTCGCCGCGCATCACCAGGGAGGCCGGTCCGAGTGTGGTCCGGGCCCCGATGGTGCTGCCGGGCAGGACGATACCGTGCGGGCCGAGGGTCGCACCCTCCTGGAGGGTCACTGAATCCATCCGCATGATCCGGTCGTGGAACAGGTGGGTCTGCACCACGCAGCCGCGGTTGACGCTGACTCCGTCACCCAGGGTGACCAGGTCGGCCTCGGGCAGCCAGTAGCTCTCGCACCACACACCGCGGCCGATCCGGGCGCCGAGGCCGCGCAGCCACAGGTTCAGCAGTGGGGTGCCGGTGGCCGAGTTCAGCAGCCAGGGCGCGGCCAGCACCTCGGTGAAGGTGTCGGCGAGCTCGTCGCGCCACACGTGCCCGCTCCACAGCGGGTGCTCGACCGCGGTGAACCGGCCGATCAGCAGCCACTTCGCGGCCAGCGAGACCAGGCAGGCGAGCACTCCGGCCAGCAGCAGCACCGCGCCGGAGGCGAGCGCGGCGGCACCGTAGCCGCCGGCCCCGGCGATCGCCCGCAGCGCGGCCAGTACGCCGAGCGCGAGCCCCACCGACAGCATCACCGGCACCAGCCGCAGGGACTCGACCAGGCCGCGCTGCCAGCGCAGCCCGGCGGGGGGGCGTAGGTCAGGCCCTGGTCGGCGCTGTCGGCGCGGCGGGGCAGCTTCATCGGCGGCATACCGAGGTAGGAGCTGCCCTTCTTGGCTTTCTTCGGGGTGGCCGACAGTACGCCGACCAGCCCGCGGTCGGGCACGCTTCGGCCGGGCGCGGTCATTCCCGAGTTGCCCAGGAAGGCGCGCTCGCCGATCTCGGCCGCGGCGATCCGCAGCCAGCCGCCGCCGAGCTGGTAGGGGGCGATCAGGGTGTCGTCTGCGAGGAAGGCGCCGTCGCCGACGGTGGTCATGGTGGGCAGGGCGAGCACGGTGGACGCCTCGACGCCGCGGCCGACCCGCATCCCGAGGGCGCGCAGCCAGACCGGGGTGAGGCTGCTGGCGTACAGCGGGAAGAGGCTGCTGCGGGCGAGGTCCATCAGCTGGATCACGGTCCAGGCCTGCCAGGCGGTGCGGCTGTGCAGGGCGTGGTGCCCGGTGCGCAGGCCGCGGCCGAGCAGCCGCACCGCGACCAGGATCAGCAGGGCGTAGGCCAGGGCTCCGGCCAGGGTGGCCATCGGGACCGCGAGCAGCATGCCGGGCCAGGGCGAGGCGGGCCACAGCGCGGCCAGCACCGCGACTCCGGCCGCGGCGGCGGCCAGTGGCAGCAGGGTCAGCCCGAGCCCGGCCGCGCCGTACATCACGGCCCAGCGGGTGCTGCGCGGCGGGCGCTGCTTGGGCCAGTTGTGGTTGGCCTTGCCGGTCTTGGCCGCGGGGGCCCCGGCCCAGCGCTGGCCGGTCGGCACCTGGCCGGTGACCGCGGAGCCGGCGACGATCTCGGCGCGCTTGCCGACCCGGGCGCCGGGGAACAGGATGCTGCGGGTGCCGACGGTGGCACCGGCGCCGACCCGGACCGGGCCCAGGTGCAGCACGTCGCCGTCGAGCCACCAGCCGGCCAGGTCGACCTCGGCCTCGACCGCGCAGCCCTTGCCGAGCCGCAGCCAGCCGGTGACCGGGGGCAGGGTGTGCAGGTCGACCTCGTCGCCGATCTTGGCGCCCAGCGCCCGGGCGTAGCGGACCAGCCAGGCGCCGGACAGGTCGGTGGCGCCGCTGAGCTCGGCCAGCCGTTCGGCGGCCCACAGCCGCAGGTGCACACTGCCGCCGCGGGGTGGTCGCCGGGGGTGACGCCGCGCAGCAGCAGCCGCGCGCCCCCGGCCGCGATGGCGATCCGCCCGACCGGGGTCCACAGCACGGCGGCCCCGGCGGCGATCCCCCACCAGGAGGTGGTGGGCTGCCAGCCGAGGATGTTGCAGAGCGCGGCCAGCACCACGGTCCAGCGCAGGCCGACCACGGTCAGCAGCGGGAGGGTGAGCAGCAGCTGGATCGCCCCGCGCGGCGCGGGGTGGGCGTGACCTCGCGGACCGCGCCCGCCTCCTGGCTGCCGGCGGCGAGCCGGGCGGCCAGGTCGCCGAGCACCGGGTACTGGTAGATGTCGCTGACGGCGGCCTGGGCGTAGCGCTGCCGGATCAGGGTGACCAGCTGCGCGGCACCGAGGCTGCTGCCGCCGCTGGCGAAGAAGTCCGCGCGGGCACTGGCGACGGGTACGCCGAGCACCTCGCTCCACTGCTCGGCCAGCCAGGCCTCGGTGCCGTAGAGCTGTTCGGCGGCGTCGTCGTCCTGGCCGAGCGCGGGCAGCGGCCAGGGCAGGGCGTTGCGGTCGACCTTGCCGGAGGTGCGCACCGGCAGCTCTTCCACCTGGGCGAGCAGCGGGACCATGGCCGAGGGCAGCTCGGCGCGCAGCCGGGCGACGGCGGCGGCGTGGTCGAATCCCTCGCCGGTGACCAGGTAGCCGACCAGCAGCTGGTTGCCGCCGCGGGCGGTGCGGACCGCGGCGGCGGCGCCGGTGACCCCGGTGAGCGACTGGAGCACGGCGTCGACCTCGCCGAGCTCGATCCGCCGCCCGCCGAGCTTGACCTGCTCGTCGGCGCGGCCGAGGAAGACCAGGCCCTCGGGCTGGGCGAGCACCAGGTCGCCGCTGCGGTAGGCGCGCTCCCAGCCGGTGGACTCCAGCGGGGCGTACTTCTCGGCGTCCTTCTCCGGGTCGAGGTAGCGGGCCAGGCCGACGCCGCCGATGACCAGCTGGCCGGTCTCGCCCATGGGCACGACCTGGCCCTGGGCGTCCACCACGGCCAGCTCCCAGCCGTTCAGCGGCAGGCCGATCCTGACCGGGGCGGCGCCGGTGAGCGGGGCGGCGCAGGCGACCACGGTGGCCTCGGTGGGGCCGTAGGTGTTCCAGACCTCGCGGCCCTCGGTGGCCAGGCGCTCGGCGAGCTCCGGCGGGCAGGCCTCGCCGCCGAAGATCAGCAGCCGGACGTCGCCGAGGGCGTCGGCGGGCCACAGCGCGGCCAGGGTGGGCACGGTGGAGACCGCGGTGATCTCCTGTTCGAGCAGCCAGGGGCCGAGGTCGGCGCCGCTGCGGACCCGGGACCTGGGCACGGTGACCAGGCAGGCGCCGTAGCGCCAGGCCAGCCACATCTCCTCGCAGGAGGCGTCGAAGGCGACCGAGAGCCCGGCCATCACCCGGTCGCCGGGGCCGAGCGGCTCCTCCTGCTGGAACAGGGCGGCCTCGGCGTCGACAAAGGCGGCGGCGCTGCGGTGGGTGACCGCGACGCCCTTGGGCTTGCCGGTCGAGCCGGAGGTGAAGATGATCCAGGCGTCGTCGCCGGGCCCGGGGCGGCCGGGGCGGCCGTGCGGCTCGCCGACCGGGCTGACCGCCCGTCCGGCGCCGATCACGGCGCAGACGGCAGCCTCGCCGAAGACCAGGGCGGCCCGCTCGTCCGGGTCCTCGGCGTCGACCGGGACATAGGCGGCGCCGGCGGCGAGCACGGCGAGGATGGCGACATAGAGGTCGACGGTGCCGGAGGGCACCCGGATGCCGACCCGGTCGCCGACGCCGACCCCGGCCTCGGCGAGCGCCGCGCGTACCGCCTCGACCTGGGCTGCCAGGGCGCGGTAGCTGAGCACGGTGCTGCCGTCGTCGAGCGCGGGCTCGTTGGGGAAGCTGCGGGTGGTGGCGTCGAGGATGTCCAGCAGGGTGCGCGGCTCCGGGGTCGAGCCCCCGGAGAACAGGGCGAGCCCGCTGGGTGCGGCGTCGAGCTCCACCGGTGAGTGGTACGCGGCCGTGGTCATGGGTCCTCATCTCGTCAACGACCCGGTCGATGCTACTTCCCGCCGGTCATCGGCGACATCGGCCCGGGAGCCCGCAACGGCGGCTCAGCAGAGTATTTCTGACGCACCATCAGTGGATAGCGGCGTTGCCGCCACTCATCCTTGACGGCTCGTCAGCTCTTTCTGACGCACCGTCACAGAAATTCTGAAATGAGACCCACGACACACAGTGGAAACCCCTCAGCACGCACGATACGGCAACATAAGCTTTAAACATAACAAACCTCTCACTCAGTACCAAATGCGGACAATAGATACGGCCGCCGCGGTTCAGCGGCGGGCGCTGCGGAGGTCGAGATTGCGGATCACGCGGTCGACCAGCTCCGGGTCGGCGCCCGGTTCCATCCGGGCAAGCTGCATCTCCTGACGGCCGGCCGCCAGCATCTGCTGCTCGACCTCGGCGAAGCGTCTGACCCGGGACGCCCGCTCGCGCATCTCCCGCTGCTGCTCCTCGTCGTAGATGTCCGGGCGGTTGCGGGCCAGCAGGTCGGTCTGCCGCTGGCGGAGCCGGTCCACGAGTTCGTCCGGGAGCTCCTCGTCCGCCGCCAGCTCCTTCAGCCGGCGCAGCCCCGCCTTGGAGACCCGGTACCAGAGCCGGCGCTCGGCGGCGTCCTCCGCGTCCTGGTCCCGGCTCAGGCCGAACCGGCTGACCACCGCCGGCAGCGTCAGGCCCTGCACCAGCAGGGTGAACAGCACCACGCAGAAGGCCACGAAGATGATCTCGGAGCGCAGCGGGAAGGCCTTGCCGCCGTCCACGGTGTAGGGCAGCGCCAGCGCCAGCGCCACCGAGGCCACCCCGCGCATCCCGGACCACCACAGCACCACCGACTCCCGCCAGCCGATCGGCGCGGCCTCCTCCCGCTGCCCGCGCGCCCGGTCCCAGCTGTCGGTGACCCAGGCACCGGGCAGCAGCCACAGCAGCCGGATCCCCACCACCACCACGATCACCAGGAACGCGTCGCCCAGCATCGACGTCCAGTGGCTGCCGACGGTGCTGACCACACTGCTGAGCTCAAGCCCGATCAGGCCGAACGCCATCCCGGAGATCAGCAGCTCCACCACGTCCCAGAAGGCCTCCCCCACCAGCCGGTAGGCCACGTCGTCGGCCCCCACCGCCTGGTCGTTGATCCACAGCGAGCAGACCAGCACCGCCAGCACCCCCGAGCCGTACAGCTCGTCCGCCAGCAGATAGGCCGCGAAGGGCACCAGCAGGGTGAGCGCCACCTGGAGCGTCGGGTCGTGCAGCAGTCCCATCAGCCGGCCGCTGAGCCAGCCCAGGCCCACCCCGAAGACCACCGCCAGCACCGCCGACAGCACCAGCCGCTCCACCGCCTCCAGGGTCGAGAACTCGCCCTTGACCACGGCCTCCACCGCCAGCTCGTACACCACCAGCGCGGTGACGTCGTTGAACAGGCCCTCGGTCTCCAGGATGCCCAGCAGCCGCCGCGGCAGGCCGACGCTGCCCGCGACCGCCGCCGCCGCGATCGGGTCCGGCGGCGAGACCAGCGCGCCCAGCGCGACCGCCGCGCCCAGCGGCAGCGCCGGGACGATCCAGTGGCAGGCCAGCGCCACCGCCGCGGTGGTCACCACCACCAGGAGCACCGCCAGCAGCAGGATCACCCGGGCGTTGGCGCGGAAGTAGCGGGTGCTGGAGCGCTGCGCGGCGGCGTAGATCAGCGGCGGCAGCACCAGCGGCAGGATCAGCTCCGGCTGGATGGTGACATTGGGGACGAACGGCAGCACCGCCATCACGATGCCGATCAGGGTCATCAGCACCGGCTGCGGCATGCCCACCCGCTCCGCGACCGGGGTGCTGATGATGGAGGCCAGCAGGACGACGAACAGGAGGATCAGTTGCGTCATCGCCGCCGGACGTTCCTTCCCTCGGGACCGCTGTCAGCATCTCAGCATCAGAGTGCCAGCGTCCGGGGTGGCGCGCGGTGCGGAATACCGCCGTCCAGGTAGCCGCCGGACAGCGGGGCGGGTGCGCCGCCGCCTCAGCTCTCGGAGCGGATGATCTCCAGCGCGCGGGCCAGATCCTGCGGGTACTCGCTGCGGAAGACCACCCACTCGCCACTGGAGGGGTGCTCGAAGCCCAGCTCCACGGCGTGCAGCCACTGCCGGGACAGACCCAGCCGCTTGGACAGGGTCGGGTCCGCGCCGTAGGTGAGGTCGCCGACGCAGGGGTGGCGCAGCGCCGACATGTGCACCCGGATCTGGTGGGTGCGGCCGGTCTCCAGCTTGATGTCGAGCAGCGAGGCCGCGCGGAAGGCCTCGATCAGGTCGTAGTGGGTGACCGAGGGCTTGCCGCTGGCGACCACGGCCCACTTCCAGTCGCTGCTGGGGTGCCGGTCGATGGGCGCGTCCCGGTCCCGGACATCGGGTCGGGGTGGCCCTGGACCAGGGCGTTGTACTTCTTCTCCACCACCCGGTCGCGGAACTGCTGCTTGAGCGAGGTGTAGGCCGCCTCGGACTTGGCGACCGCCATCAGCCCGGAGGTGCCCACGTCCAGCCGGTGCACCACGCCCTGCCGCTCGGAGGCGCCGGAGGTGGAGATCCGGTAGCCGGCGCCGGCCAGTCCGCCGATGACGGTCGGGCCGGTCCAGCCGGGGCTGGGGTGGGCGGCGACGCCCACCGGCTTGTCCACCACCACGATGTGCTCGTCGTCGTAGACGATCGCCATGTTGTCGATCCGCTCGGCGACCACCTGCACCGGCGCCGGCGGGGCCGGGATCTCGACCTCCAGCCAGGAACCGGCGATCACCCGGTCGGACTTGCCGACGGTCGAGCCGTCCACGGTGACCTTGCCCTCAGCGGCCAGTTCGGCGGCCTTGGTGCGGGAGAAGCCGAACATCCGGGCGATAGCGGCGTCGACACGCTCGCCCTCAAGGCCGTCGGGCACGGGAAGACTGCGGAGCTGAGGATCGGTGTCGGTGGTCACCATCACGAGTATGCCGGATGGCGGCGACGCCGCCCGCCACCAGCTCCGGCGGCGGTCAGCTGTCCGAACCCTCGCCGTCCGCGGCCGGAGCGGCCTCGGCGCGGGGGCCGCCCTGCACCGAGCCGTCCGGGTTGGTGCCGAGGAAGGAGAGGACGACCACCAGGATGCCGCCGCAGACGATCGCCGAGTCGGCCAGGTTGAACACCGCGAAGTGCTTCACCGAGATGAAGTCCACCACCGCGCCGCGGAAGGTGGCCGGCGCCCGGAAGATCCGGTCGGTGAGGTTGCCGAAGGCCCCGCCCAGCAGCAGCCCGAGCGCGATCGCCCAGGGCAGGCTGTACAGCTTGCGGGCGAGCCGGCAGATGACCACCACGACGGTGGTGGCGATGATCGTGAACACGATGGTCATCGCCGCACCCATGCCGAAGGCGGCGCCGGGGTTGCGGGTGGCCTGGAGCATCACCCAGTCACCGAAGACGTGGATCGGGTTGTGGCCCTCCAGCCTGGCGACCACCAGCAGCTTGCTGCCGAGGTCGAGCAGGTAGGCGCACAGGGCCACGGTCAGCAGCACACCGATCCGGCGCCTGCGCCGCGCCGGGACCAGCGCCTCCGCGCCGTCGGCGGCCGAGGGGACCCGCCCACCGGGGCCTTCTGGAAACCTGGGGTACTGATGATGCGCTCCGCTGCAGCGAGTCGAGTCGTGTGGACCTTCGCCCTTGAGCCTACGGTACGACGCCTCCCCGGGAGGGAGTGGCCGCCGCCGCTCTCCCGCCGTGTGCTGCCGCGTTCCCGCTCCGCCGCGCGGTGGCCGCCGCCGACCGGCCCTACCTGCGCTCCTGCTTCTGCTTGCACTGGACACAGAGCGTGGCCCGGGGGAACGCCTGCACCCGGGCCTTGCCGATCGGCTGCCCGCAGGACTCGCAGAGCCCGAAGCCGGTCCCGGCCAGCCGCAGCAGCGCCCGCTCGGTCTGCTCCAGCATCTCCCTGGCGTTGGCGGCCAGCGACAGCTCGTGCTCCCGGGAGATGTTCTTGGTCCCGGCGTCCACCTGGTCGTCGCCCGCGCCGTCACCGGAGTCCCGCATCAGGCCGCTGACGGCCTCCTCGGAGTTCTGGATCTCGGTGCGCAGGGTGTCGGCCTCGCCGCGCAGCTGCTCCTGGAGCCCGGCGACCTCGGCCCCGGTCCACGGGTCCTCGCCGGGGCGCACCGGCAGGGCGCCGGGCTCCGGCTCGGCGGCCGGCGCCACCGCCACCGGGGTGACCCGGGCCCGGGCCGCGGCCGGCTTGGCGGTGGCCGCGCTGGTCTTGTACCTGACGGCCGCCTCCCCCGGTTCGACCGCGGTCACCCCGAGGACCCCGGTCCGACACGCACGAGCAGCCCCGCTCCTTGCCTTGTCCGCCATGCCTCAGACCCCTTCACGCCGCAACGGTTCAGTGCCGGAAAGATAATGCGTGACAAACGTCACCACAATGAGACATACCGCAGCACACCCCATGGCTCACTCCCCGGATGTGTGCCCAGAACGTCACCCGATAATCGCCTTCGGTCATCGTTACCGGCGCGTCGCCCGGCGCACTGGGCCGCAGCGGAGCGAAAAACGGCTCGCCCCGCGCTATAGACTGGCCCCGCAAGGCGTGGATGGGGACGAGTACCGCGGTACGCAGCCGAGAGCGACCCAGGGGCGGTGGAAGCCTGGGGGTGTGCGCCACGGGAAGATCACCCCGGAGCCGCCGGAGGAAAGGCTCCCGGTGACCGGAGCCGAGTAGAACCGGCAGCGACCCCTAATGAGGGGGCCGTGCGAGTCCGCACGGCCAAGGAGGGTGGTACCGCGGGGCCCTGGCCTCGTCCCTCCGTCGGAAGCCGAATGCTGAACGCCGCACTCTCGCGCCGCCGGAGGACCCGTATGACCCAGTACCGCCCTGTACCCGCCCAGGTGGACCTGCCCGCACTGGAACACGGGATCCTGTCCTTCTGGCAGGACGGCAAGATCTTCCAGCGCACCCTGGAGCAGTCCGGGGGCCGGCCCGAGTGGGTCTTCTACGAGGGCCCGCCGACCGCCAACGGCATGCCCGGCGCGCACCACATCGAGGCCCGGGTCTTCAAGGACGTCTTCCCCGGTACAAGACCATGAAGGGCTACCACGTGGCCCGCAAGGCCGGGTGGGACTGCCACGGCCTGCCGGTGGAGCTGGCCGTCGAGAAGGAGCTGGGCTTCTCCGGCAAGCAGGACATCGAGGCGTACGGCGTCGCCGAGTTCAACGCCAAGTGCCGCGAGTCGGTGACCCGGCACACCGACGCCTTCGCCACCCTCACCAACCGCATGGGCTACTGGGTCGACCTGGACGACGCCTACCGCACCATGGACCCGGACTACATCCAGTCGGTGTGGTGGTCGCTGAAGCAGATCTCGACCAAGGGGCTGCTGGTCCAGGACTTCCGGGTGGCGCCTGGTGCCCGCGCTGCGGCACCGGCCTGTCCGACCACGAGCTGGCCCAGGGCTACGAGACCGTGGTCGACCCCTCGGTCTATGTCCGCTTCCCGCTGACCTCGGGCCCGCTGGCGGGCGACGCGGCCATGCTGGTGTGGACCACCACCCCGTGGACGCTGGTCTCCAACGTCGCCGTGGCCGCCCACCCCGAGGTGACCTATGTGGTCGCCACCGACGGCAACGAGCGGCTGGTGGTGGCCGAGCCGCTGCTGGCCAAGTCGCTGGGTGAGGGCTGGGAGGCCACCGGCGAGCGCTTCACCGGCGCCGAGATGGAGCGCTGGACCTACCAGCGTCCGTTCGAGCTGATCCCGGTGGACGGCGCGCACTTCGTGGTCAACGCCGGCTACGTGACCACCGAGGACGGCTCCGGCCTGGTCCACCAGGCACCCGCCTTCGGCGCGGACGACCTGGCGACCTGCCGCGGCTACGGGCTGCCGATGGTCAACCCGGTGCTCGCCGACGGCACCTTCGAGCCCGATCTGCCGCTGGTCGGCGGGCAGTTCTTCAAGAAGGCCGACGAGACCCTGGTCGCCGACCTGGCGGCACGCGGACGGCTGTTCCGGCACGTGCCCTACGAGCACAGCTACCCGCACTGCTGGCGCTGCCACACCGCGCTGCTCTACTACGCGCAGCCGTCCTGGTACGTGCGCACCACCGCGGTCAAGGACGCGATGCTGCGCGAGAACGAGCGGACCAACTGGTTCCCGGAGACCGTCAAGCACGGGCGGTTCGGCGACTGGCTGACCAACAACATCGACTGGGCGCTGTCGCGCAACCGCTACTGGGGCACCCCGCTGCCGATCTGGCGCTGCGAGGAGGGCCACCTCAGCTGCGTCGGCTCGCTGGCCGAGCTGTCCGAGCTGACCGGCCGCGACCTGTCCGACCTGGACCCGCACCGCCCTACATCGACGAGGTCACCTTCCCCTGCACCAGCTGCGGCCGGCCGGCCGAGCGGGTGCCCGAGGTGATCGACGCCTGGTACGACTCGGGCTCCATGCCGTTCGCGCAGTACGGCTACCCGCTGAAGAACGCCGACCTGTTCGAGAAGCGCTACCCGGCGCAGTTCATCTCCGAGGCGATCGACCAGACCCGCGGCTGGTTCTACACGCTGATGGCGGTCGGCACCCTGGTCTTCGACAAGTCCTCCTACGAGAACGTGGTCTGCCTCGGGCACATCCTGGCCGAGGACGGCCGGAAGATGTCCAAGCACCTGGGCAACATCCTGGAGCCCATCTCGCTGATGGACCAGCACGGCGCGGACGCCGTGCGCTGGTTCATGGCGGCCGGCGGCTCGCCCTGGTCGGCGCGCCGGGTCGGCCACAACACCATCCAGGAAGTGGTCCGCAAGACCCTGCTGACCTACTGGAACACCGTCGCCTTCCAGGCCCTGTACGCCCGCACCGCCGGCTGGGCCCCCTCCGCCGCCGACCCCCTCCCGGCCGACCGCCCGCTGCTGGACCGGTGGCTGCTGTCCGAGCTGAACATCCTGGTCGGCGCGGTGGACGAGGCGCTGGAGGGCTTCGACACCCAGCGGGCCGGCAAGCTGCTCTCGGCCTTTGTCGACGACCTCTCCAACTGGTACGTCCGGCGCGGCCGCAGGCGCTTCTGGCAGGGCGAGCCGGCCGCGCTGCGGACCCTGCACGAGGCGCTGGAGACAGTGACCCGGCTGATGGCCCCGCTCACCCCGTTCATCACCGAACGGGGTTTGGCAGGACTGGTGGTCCGGTGGACCCGGCCGCCCCGGCCTCGGTCCACCTGGCCGACTTCCCCGTGGTCGACCAGGCCCTGGTCGACCCGGAGCTGTCCCGGCACATGGTGCTGGTCCGGCGGCTGGTCGAGCTCGGCCGGGCGACCCGGGCCGACTCCGGGGTGAAGACCCGCCAGCCGCTCTCCCGCGCGCTGATCGCGGCCCAGGGCTACCAGGAGCTGCCCGCCGAACTGCTGGCGCAGATCGCCGAGGAGCTCAACGTCACCGCACTGGGGTCGCTCTCCGAGGTCGGCGGTTCGCTGGTGGACACCACCGCCAAGGCCAACTTCCGGGCCCTGGGCAAGCGCTTCGGCAAGGGTGTGCAGGAGGTCGCCAAGGCGGTCGCCGCCGCCGACGCCGCCGCGCTGGCCACGGCGCTGCGCACCACCGGCAGCGCCACCGTCGAGCTGGACGGCAGCCCGGTCGAGCTCTCCCCGGACGAGGTGATCATCACCGAGACGCCGCGCGAGGGCTGGGCGGTCGCCAACGAGTCCGGCGCGACCGTGGCGCTGGACCTGCACATCACTCCGGAACTGCGGCTGGCCGGGCTCGCCCGGGACGCCATCCGGCAGGTGCAGGAGGCCCGCAAGAACAGCGGCCTGGACGTCGCCGACCGGATCGCGCTGCGCTATCTGGCCGCCGACGCGGAGACCGGCGAGGCGCTGGCCGCGCACGCGGCGCTGATCGCGGACGAGGTGCTGGCCACCGACTTCGCCGCCGGGGAGGCGGACTGGGCCGGGGCCACCGCGTTCGCCGACGAGGCGCTGGGGCTGACCTTCTGGCTGCGGAAGGTCTGAGCCGCCCGAGCCGCCCGGCAGGGACACGACGACGGCGGGGCCGGTGGAGCTGATCGCTCCACCGGCCCCGCCGTCTTGGTTGTGACCCGCTGTCGTAGGCGTGACCCCGCTGTCGGGGTGCCCGTTCGCGGAAACACATGCGTCGGCCCCCTGCTGGAACGTTCCAGCAGGGGCCGACGTGGTCTGCCGCGGGTCGGGCCGGCCGTCTGGGAAGCGGTCAGCCCTGGACCCGGCAACCGGGTTCTGGCCTGCGTCGCAGGTCAGCCCTCATCGTCCTGGTCGATCAGGAAGCCACGCATCGGCTGCGGGGCCTGCTGCAGCGGCGGCTGCGGACGGACCGCGGCCATCGGCTGCGTCATCGCCGGAGCCATCTGCTGCTGCCCACCGGAGGTCTGGTGCTGCTGGGCACCGGTGTTGAAGCTGTTGCCGCCGAAGCTGGGCTGACCGCCGAAGGTCTGGCCGCTGCCACCGCCGAAGCTGGGCTGGCCGCCGAAGGTCTGACCGCCACCGCCACTCATCGGGGAGGCACCCACCGGGGTCATCGCGGGCTGCGGAATCGCCGCCGGGGCAGCGAGGCCGTGGCCGGCTGACGGGACGGCGCGAGCGAGTCGTCCGCCTGCGACTCCAGCTGGCGCAGCTGGGTCTCCAGGTAGGACTTGAGCCGGGTCCGGTACTCACGCTCGAAGGCACGCAGGTCCTCGACCTTGCGCTCCAGGGTGGCGCGGGCGGACTCCAGCGAGCCCATGGCGACCCGGTGCTTCTCCTGGGCGTCCCGCTCCAGGGCGTCAGCCTTGGCACGGGCGTCGCGCTCCAGGCCCTCGGCGCGGCTGCGGGCCTCGCCGACGATCTTGTTGGCCTCGGAACGGGCCTCGGCGATCGCCTGGTCCGCGGTCTGCTGGGCCAGGCCCAGGACGCGGGCCGCGCTGTCGCCGCCGGGGCTCTGCTGCTGCTGCGGGAACGGCTGCTGCATCTGCTGCATCTGCGGCGGCATCTGCTGCTGCATCGGCTGGAGCTGACCGCCCATCTGCTGCGGCTGGCCCATCTGGCCGACAAAGCCCTGCTGGCCGCCCATGGTGCCGCCCTGGAGCTGCGGCGGACCCTGGAGCTGCGGGGCACCGGGCAGCTGCGGAGCGCTCGGCAGCTGCGGCGGGCCGGGGTGGCCCATCTGCTGCTGGGCGGGCTGCATCTGCGTCTGCTGCATCTGCTGCTGTTGCTGCTGCTGCGACTGCATCTGCGGCGGCATGCCCTGCTGCGGGACCGGCGGGCCGGATATGGCCGCCGGAACGGGGGGGCCGGAACGCTGGTGCTGGTCCTGCTCCTTGCGGAGGTTCTGCTGGTTCTGAGCGGCGGCGCGCGTCGCGGCCGCGAGCTTGGCCCGCAGGTCCTCGTTCTCGCGCAGCAGTCGCGTCAGCTCTCCTTCGACCTCGTCGAGGAAGGCATCGACCTCGTCCTCGTCATAGCCTTCGCGAGGCGGACGGTCGTGAACTGCTTGTTCCGCACGTCCTCGGGGGTCAATGGCATCTCTTCACCTCAACGTGATCGTTCGGACTGCCGGACGTCTGCGTGGTTCACAGAACCTCCACGACGGAGATCAGGATCAATACAGTGATCATCAGTACGAGGAAGGACAGGTCGAGCGCCACGCTCCCAAGGCGCAGCGGCGGAATGTACCGCCGCAGGAACTTGAGTGGGGGGTCGGTGACGGTGTAGATGCATTCGAGCACGACGATCATCGCGCGGCCCGGCTGCCAGTCACGCGCCAACTGGCGCACCCAGTCCATCACCAGACGGGCGAGCAGGATCCCGAGGAAGCAGTACAGCACGATGTACAGACCTGCCCATACGACGTTCACCGCCGCTCCCCTCGTCTCGCTCGGTCCATCAGTCCTCCGCCCGCCCGCCGGGAGCGATTCGATCACTACCCGGCGTCACGTGATCCACACGTATCGTCCTGCCCTGGTCAGCTCTGGTTGAAGAACCCACCCTCGGCAATCCTGGCCTTGTCCTCCGCCGTGACATCGACGTTAGCAGGAGAGAGCAGGAACACTTTCTGCGTCACACGCTCGATGCTTCCATGGAGGCCGAAGACCAGTCCAGCCGCGAAGTCTACGAGGCGTTTGGCGTCCGTGTCGTCCATCTCCGTGAGATTCATGATCACGGGGGTGCTCTCACGGAAGTGTTCCCCGATGGTACGGGCCTCGTTGTAGGTCCGCGGGTGCAGCGTTGTGATGCGGTAGGGCTCACGCTCGGAGGCGGCCTTGGACATGATCACCGGGGCGCTCTTCTCAACATGTCGACGTTCTGGTGTGATGGACGACACTGGCGCCATCCGGGGTTCGGAACGCATCGGCGCCACAAAGGGGGTCGGCGCGGTGGGTGCGGGGACGGGTCGGGGCACCTCCTCGGTGCGTCCGGTTCGCAACGGCTCGGGCTCGGGGCCGTAGTCCTCGTCGTCCGGGTCGTAGCTCTGGACGTCGTAGCCATCGTCCTCCAAGAGGCCGAGGTAGATCGCCATCTTGCGCACAGCGCCGGCCATACTCCTGTCCTCCGCTCTTTGGTGGATCGACTTTGTCACCGGTACGCGCCCGTCGGATGTCGCTCAGTGCGGCGGAGTGGTTCCACGATCCACGGTCTGCCCCTTCCATGAAGGGGAGATTCCTACTTGTCCTGATTTGTTCTGCGATCTGATCTTCTACCCGGTGACGTTACCCGAGGGGTGGCCGCGCACCCAGTACCGCCGTTCCGACGCGCACATGTGTCGCTCCGGCCATGATGGCCTGTTCCAGGTCGCCACTCATCCCTGCGGAGACCATCGTGGCAGCAGGATGCACCTCCCGTACACGGGATGCGATTTCCGCGAGCCGCCCGAAAGCGCCGAGCGGGTTTCCGGCGAACCTGCCGAGCAGCGGCGCGACAGCCATCACACCGTCAAGTCGCAAGCCAGGGGCGGCTGCCAGCGCATCCGCCAGGGCCGGCACCTCACTCGGCAGCGCCCCGCCGCGGCCCGCGCCGAATTCACCCTCTCCGGGTTCCTGGCCGAGGTCGACCTGGATCAGGCAGCCCAATGGCGGGCGCCCCGCATTCAGGACTCCGGCCGAGAGTGCCGTCACCAGTCGCATCCGGTCAACCGAATGCACTCGGTCGGCGTACCGGAGAACAGAACGGACCTTATTTGTCTGCAATTGGCCGACAAAATGCCAGCTGAGTGACAGGTCGTGACATTCTGCGGCTTTTGCCGCCGCTTCCTGGTCGCGGTTCTCGGCGACATCACGAACCCCGAGCCCGCTCAGCAGTCTGACGTCGGAGGCCGGGTAGGTCTTGGTGACCACCACCAGGGTGACCTCGTCGCGCGAGCGCCCGGCGGCGGCGCACGCCGCGGCGACGCGCTGCTCCACCGCGGTGAGGTTGGCCGCCAGCTCCCGGCTGCGGGCCGCCTGCCCGGCCGCCGCGGCCGGTTCGCCGGGAATGCCGGAACTGCCCGGTGTCCCGTGCCGGTTGTCGGTCATGCCGATCCGCCTTCCACTGCGCTTTCCGCTGCGCTTTCAAGCCAGACATAGCCCGCGAGCCGACCGGTGCGCTGCTCGCGGCGGTAGGAGAAGTGGTCCGCCGACTCCAGCGTGCAGATGTGCGGCTCCGGCCGGACAGTCACGCCCAGCCGGGCGAGCTGGGCGCGGACCCCGGCGGGCAGGTCCAGGGCCGGGGTGCCCCAGCTGGTCCGCGAGCGGGTGTCCGGTTCGAGAGCGGCGATCTCGTCGCGGAGCGGCGCCGGCACTTCGTAGCAGCGCCCGCAGACGGAAGCACCGATCACCGCGGTGATCCGCTCCGCCGCCGCGCCCAGGTCGAGCATCGCCCCGACCGCCGCCGGGACCACCCCGGCCGCCAGTCCGGGCCGCCCGGCATGCGCCGCCGCGACCACCCCGGCCACCGGGTCGGCCAGCAGCACCGGCACACAGTCGGCGGTCAGCACCGCCAGCGCCAGCCCCGGACGGTCGGTGACCAGCGCGTCCACCCGCGGCGCCGAGCCTTCCGGCTGACGCCCGGTCACCACCGCCACCTCCCGGCCGTGCACCTGGTTCATCCAGACCACGTCCGCCGGGTCGAGCCCCAGCGCCTCCGCCGCGAGCCGCCGGTTGCCCTGCACGGCGGCCGGGTCGTCCCCCACCGCGCCACCGAGGTTGAGCTGCTGGAAAGGCGAGGTGCTCACCCCGCCCCACCGGTCGGTGAAGGCGAAGTGAGCACCGTTGTCATCGCTGCTGAGCCGCTGGCCGATCATGATGATCAGCCTACTTGCTGGAGCTACTTGAGGAAGTCCGGGACGTCCAGCTCCTCGGCCGGGCTCTCCACGTACGGCGGGCGGGTCTGCGGCACATGCGGCACCTGCGGCGGAACCGGCGGCTCGTTGTGCCGCGGCTGGTTCTCCTCGGCGCGCGGACGCTGCCGATGGTGTGCACGGACCGGCCGGCCGCGGTCGAGCCGGAGCGGGGGAACTCGCTCGGGCGCTCCGGGGCGGCCGCCGGGCTCTGCCCGGAACGCACCACCGGCTCGCGGACGATGGTCGGCGGCTGCCCGCCGTCGAAGCCGGCCGCGATCACGGTGACCCGGACCTCGTCGCCGAGCGCGTCGTCGATCACCGCACCGAAGATGATGTTCGCCTCGGGGTGCGCCGCCTCGGCCACCAGCTGCGCCGACTCGTTGATCTCGAACAGGCCGAGGTCGGAGCCGCCGGAGATGGAAAGCAGCACACCGCGCGCCCCGTCGATCGAGGCCTCCAGCAGCGGCGAGGAGATCGCCATGATCGCCGCCGCCTTGGCCCGGTCCTCGCCGCGGGCGGAGCCGATCCCCATCAGCGCCGAACCGGCGTCCGACATGACCGACTTGACGTCGGCGAAGTCGAGGTTGATCAGGCCCGGGGTGGTGATCAGGTCGGTGATGCCCTGGACACCGGAGAGCAGCACCTGGTCGGCCGAGCGGAACGCGTCCAGCACCGAGACCTGGCGGTCGGAGATGGACAGCAGCCGGTCGTTGGGGATGACGATGAGGGTGTCGACCTCCTCCCGCAGCTGCGCGATGCCGTCCTCGGCCTGGTTGGCGCGGCGGCGGCCCTCGAAGGTGAACGGCCGGGTGACCACGCCGATGGTGAGGGCGCCCAGGGAGCGGGCGATGTTGGCGACCACGGGCGCGCCGCCGGTGCCGGTGCCGCCGCCCTCGCCGGCGGTGACGAAGACCATGTCGGCCCCCTTGAGGACCTCCTCGATCTCGTCGCGGTGGTCCTCGGCGGCCTTGGCGCCGACGTCGGGGTTGGCTCCGGCGCCGAGGCCGCGGGTGAGCTCGCGGCCGACGTCGAGCTTGACGTCGGCGTCGCTCATCAGCAGGGCCTGCGCATCGGTGTTGATCGCGATGAACTCGACGCCCTTGAGCCCGACCTCGATCATCCGGTTGATGGCATTGACGCCACCGCCGCCGATGCCGACGACCTTGATGACTGCGAGGTAGTTCTGGGGTGCTGCCACGTCGAAGGCCTCTCGCCTCGGATGTACGGTGCCGAAGGGGCGGGAGCTCTCACTTGCGAGATCCTGACCCGAACCCTGACCGTGAGGTTTAGGGTTAATGCTCTGTCACTCTTCCATCATCTACTGTCACAGGACACTAGGTCTCCAAGCGAATCCATTCAACGGACACGCCGAGCCTGTCGATTTTTCTTGTGAGCCTATGTGATCAATCGTCCGGAGTCGGCACCGGGGTGGCCTGCCGATTCCCCGGGGAACCGGCACCGACCCGATCAGGTGTCAGCTCCGCAGCGCCGGATCGTCCGGAGCAGTGACATTGTAGGTCGCCGCCTTCTGCTTGAGCAGTGCCACCAGCACCACCGCCTTGCGCGCGTCCCTTTCCGGACTTCCCCACAGAACCGTTGCACCGCCCGCGAGTTGCAATTCCATGTCGTCGTACGAATGAACGACGACGACGCCGGTCTCCCGGGCCAGCGCGGGCGGCAGCGCCCTGGCGATCCGCACCGCGCCGTTCACCAGCACGGACTGCGGAAAGTCCGGGAGCGCGGCCCGTCCGGCGGCCGAGAGCGCGAGTTCGACCACCGGCACGCCGGTCGGCGGGACCGGCGCGGTGGCGAAGTCCACACCGGCCGGGTCCACCTCGGTGAAGCCGCCGTCGGCCAGCCTGACCGCGGCCACCGCCACCCGTTCGGTGATCCGCAGCCGCACCGTGTGCGGCAGATCCGTGCTCACCCGCACCTGGGCCACCCGGGGCAGGGCCTCCAGCACCCGGGCCCGGACCGCCCCGCTGTCCAGCCGCTCCAGCGGGCCGCCCAGCGGGACCCGGGCCGCGGCCAGCACCTGAGCCGGGGTCAGCACCGCGGTCCCGCTGACCGAGACCACCCGCACGTCCAGCACCGGGGAGAAGTACACCAGCCAGCCGGCCGTGCCCAGCAGCAGCGCCACCAGCAGGCCGAGGGCGGCGAAGCCGCGCCGGGACAGCCGCAGCCGGGCCCGGGGCCCGGCCGCGGCTGTCCCGGCAGCCACCCGCTCAGGCACGGCGGGCCGCGATCGCCTCGTACACCATGCCGACCAGCAGTTCGTCCGCGTCCCGGCGGCCGAACTCGGCGGCGGCGCTCATCTCCCACAGCCGCTGCGGGTCGGTGAGCACCGGCAGCAGCTGCCCGGTCACCCACTCCGGCGTCAGTTCGGCGTCCTCGACCAGGAGTCCGCCCCCGGCCCGGACCACCGGCTGCGCGTTGAGCCGCTGCTCACCGTTGCCGATCGGCAGCGGCACAAAGGCCCCGGGCAGGCCGACCGCGGCCAGTTCGGCCACGGTCATCGCCCCGGCCCGGCAGAGCATCAGATCGGCGGCGGCGTAGGCCAGATCCATCCGGTCCAGGTAGGGCACCGCCCGGTAGGGCGGCATCCCGGGGATGTCGTCGATCCGCGGGATCTCGTTCTTGGGCCCGACCGCGTGCAGGATCTGCACCCCGTACTGCTGGAGCCTCGGGGCGACCGCCTGGACCGTCTCGTTGAGCCGCCGGGCGCCCTGGGAGCCGCCGGAGACCAGCAGCGTCGGCAGCCGCTGGTCCAGCCCGAAGTAGCCGCGGGCCTCGGGCCGCATCGCGACCCGGTCCAGCGTGGCGATGGTGCGGCGCAGCGGGATGCCGATGTAGCGGGCGTGCTGGAGCTTGCTGTCCGGGGTGCTCACCGCGACGAAGTCGGTGCACCGAACGCCGTAGCGATTGGCCACGCCGGGACGGGCGTTGGCCTCGTGCACGACGATCGGCACGCCGGAGCGCCGGGCCGCGTAGTAGGCGGACATGGCGACATACCCGCCGAAGCCGACCACCGCGTCGGCCCTGGTGCGCTCCAGGACCTCCTGGACCGCCTTGACCGCGCCGCGCAGCCGCCCGGGCAGGGTGATCAGCTCGGGGGTGGCCTTGCGGGGCAGCGCGACCTTGGGGATCAGCGCCAGTTCGTAGCCGCGCTCGGGGACGAGCCTGGTCTCCAGGCCGCTCTCCGTACCGAGTGCCGTGATGCCCACCGAGGGGTCGGCTCTGCGCAGCGCGTCCGCAAGGGCGAGCGCGGGCTCGATGTGTCCGGCGGTCCCTCCGCCGGCGAGTACGACATGCACCGAAATTCACCGCTCCCTGCGCTGCCGGGCCTTCCCGAGCCGCGCGATGGTCCGTTGGGGCAGACCGAGGAGCCTGCCCCGAGCTCTTTTGTTCCGCGCCGCCAGGGCCGCACGGGCGGCGGGCTCGCTGCGCGCGAAGCAGAGCAGCATACCGACCGCGAACATGGCCGGGAGCAGCGCCGAACCCCCGTAGGAGAACATCGGAGTGGTACTCCCGCAATGGGCAGGAGTCCGAGCACCGCACCGATGTTGATCACGGCCTGAGCCATGATCCACGTGGTGGCGGCTCCCGCTGCGTACCTGGTGAAGGGGTCCCTCGTGCGTTCGGCCACGCGGATACCCGCATACCCTAGTGCCGCGAACAGGACGAGCACCGACAGTGTGCCCGCGAGGCCCAGCTCCTCGCCGGTCACCGCGAAGATGAAGTCGGTGTGCGGCTCCGGGAGTTGGCCCCACTTCTCGATGCTGGCGCCGAGCCCGGTGCCGAACGCCCCTCCGGTGGCCAGGGCGTAGACGCCGTGCACCGCCTGCCAGCAGGAGCCGTCGGCGGGCATGTGGGTGGCGCCGATGCAGTTCAGCCGACCGAGCCGGTGCGGCACCAGCACGATCAGCACCGCGCTGAAGCCGAGGGCGACCGCGGCGGCGGCGCCGAACAGCCGCATCGGCGCGCCGGAGATCCACAGCAGCCCGAACAGCAGCGCGCAGATGATCATCGCGGTGCCCATGTCGCCGCCGGCCAGCACCAGGGTCAGCAGCAGCACCGCCATCGGGACCAGCGGCACCAGCAGGTGCTTCCACTGGTCCAGCATCTTCAGCTGCTGCTTGCGGGCGAGCAGGTCCGCGCCCCAGAGCACCAGGGCGAGTTTGGCGAACTCGGAGGGCTGGATCTGGACCGGGCCGCCGAGCCGGATCCAGTTGCGGTTGCCGTTGACGGAGGTGCCGACGCCGGGCAGGGCGACCAGCACCAGCAGTGCGATCACCGCCAGCAGCAGCGGATAGGCGAGGGCGCGGTGCATCCGGCCCGGCATCCGGGCGGCGACGTACATCAGCACGCTGCCGATGGCCACCGAGGTGAGCTGCTTCTCGAAGAAGTACGCGAACGGCAGGCCGTCGTTGCGGGCCTCGATCTGGGAGGCGGAGAACACCATCACCAGGCCCAGGCCCAGGATCATCGCGGAGGAGCCCAGCAGCAGGTAGTACGGCGTCAGCGGGCGGGCCAGGCCGCGCTGGAAGCGGGCCCAGGCCTTGCCCGGGCGGCCCCAGCCGCTGCGTGAGCGGAACACCGCGACATGGGTCTGCGCGGCCTGCGGGGGTACGCCGGGCCGGGCACGGACCGGACGCCGTGGGCGGTCCGCCGGGCGCACCCGGGCCGGGCCGTCGCCTGTGGCTGGCACGGCGTCCCCTCTCCCCTGTTCTATGCCGCTCGCCCCGAGCCGGCGCTGAGCCTTCCGGCGCTGAGCCTTCCGGCCCCGGCCGCCCGCGCCCGGACGCCGGCCGACGCCGGCCAGCCGGTGCCCGGGCCGGGGGCCGGCCGGTGCTAGCCGGCCAGGGCGCGCGCCGCGGCGGCGAAGAGGTCGCCGCGTTCACCGTAGTTGGTGAACATGTCCATCGAGGCGCAGGCCGGGGCGAGCAGCACGGTGTCGCCCGGCCGGGCGAACCCGGCCGCCGCGCGGACGGCTGCTTCCATGGCCGGGGCACCAGTCTGTCCGTCGGGCAGCTCGATGACCGGGACCTCGGGGGCGTGTCGCGCCAGCGCGGTCCGGATCACCGCCCGGTCCGCGCCCATCAGCACCACGGCCCGCAGCCGCTGGGCGGCCCCGGCGACCAGGCCGTCCATGTCCGCGCCCTTGGCCAGGCCGCCGGCGACCCAGACCACCGGCTGGTACGCGGCCAGCGAGGCCGCGGCCGCGTGCGGGTTGGTCGCCTTGGAGTCGTCGATCCAGGTGACGTCGTCGACCCGGGCCACCTCGGCGATCCGGTGCGCGTCCGGGCGGAAGGCCCGCAGGCCGTCCCGGACGGCCTGCGGCTCGACCCCGTACGCCCGGGCGAGCGCGGCGGCGGCGAGCGCGTCGGCGATGTTGTGCGGCGCGGCGGGGTGGATGTCGTCGACCGAGGCCAGTTCGGCGGCCGAGCGCTGACGGTCCGCCACGAACGCCCGGTCGACCAGCAGTCCGTCGATGAGTCCGAGCTGGGACACCGTGGGGGCGCCGAGGGTGAAGCCGACGGCGCGGCAGCCCTCCTCCACGTCGGCGGCGCGCACCAGTTCCTCGGTGGCCGGGTCGGCGGTGTTGTACACGCAGGCGACCTGGTTGCCCTCGTAGATCCGGCCCTTGTCGGCGGCGTAGGCGGCCATCGAGCCGTGCCAGTCCAGGTGGTCCGGGGCGAGGTTGAGCACCACCGCCGAGTGCGGGCGCAGCGAGGGCGCCCAGTGCAGCTGGTAGCTGGAGAGTTCGACGGCGAGCACCTCGTAGGGCTCCTCGGCCAGGACCGCGTCCAGCACCGAGACCCCGACGTTGCCGACGGCGGCGGTGCGCCGCCCGGCGGCGGTCAGGATCGAGGCGAGCATCTGCACCGTGGTGGTCTTGCCGTTGGTGCCGGTGACGGCGAGCCAGGGGGCGGGCTCGCCGGTGGCGGCCAGCGGTCGCCGCAGCTGCCAGGCGAGTTCGACGTCGCCGATGACCGGTACCCCGGCCGCCTCGGCGGCGAGGAACAGCGGGCTGTGCGGGGGCCAGCCGGGGGTGGTGACCACCGTGCGGGTGCCCTCGGGCAGGGTGGCGCCGTCGCCGAGCCGCACCGTGACGCCCAGCTCCCGCAGTTCGGCGGCCTGCGCCTGCTGCCGGGGCCCGTCGCCGCCGTCGACCGCGGTGACCCGCGCGCCGAGGCCGTGCAGCACCCGGGCGGCGGGCACGCCGGAGATGCCGAGCCCGGCGACCACCACCGGCAGTCCCTGCCAGTCCGGCGCGCCGGCGGGCGCGGCGGCGGTCACGAGGCGACCCAGCCGGCGTAGAAGAGGCCGAGGCCGACCGCCACGCACAGCCCCTGGATGATCCAGAAGCGGACCACGATCAGGACCTCGGACCAGCCCTTGAGTTCGAAGTGGTGCTGGAGCGGCGCCATCTTGAAGACCCGCTTGCCGGTCATCCGGAAGGAGCCGACCTGGATGATCACCGAGAGGGTGATCAGCACGAACAGGCCGCCCAGGATCGCCAGCAGCATCTCGGTGTGCGAGCAGATGGCGAGCCCGGCGAGGGCGCCGCCGAGGGCCAGCGAGCCGGTGTCGCCCATGAAGATCTTGGCGGGCGAGGTGTTCCACCACAGGAAGCCGAAGCAGGCGCCCATCAGCGCGGAGGCGACCACGGCCAGGTCCAGCGGACTGCTGACCTGGTAGCAGTAGGCCCCGGCGGTGGGGGCGGAGCTGCAGGTCTGGCCGTACTCCCAGATGCCGATGAAGACATAGGCGCCGAAGACCATCACCGACGCGCCGGTGGCCAGGCCGTCCAGACCGTCCGTCAGGTTCACCCCGTTGGACATCGCCAGGATCATGAACAGCGCCCAGAGCACGAACAGCACCGGGCCGAGCGACCAGGAGAAGTCGCGGACGAAGGACAGGTCGGTGGAGGCCGGGGTGGTCCCGGAGGAGTCGGCGAAGTTGAGCGAGCCGACCGCGAAGACGATCCCGACGATCAGCTGCCCGGCCATCTTGGCCTTGGCCCGCAGCCCCAGCGAGCGCTGCTTGACGATCTTGATGTAGTCGTCCAGGAACCCGACCAGGCCCATCCCGGTGAACAGGAACAGCACCAGCAGCGCCGAGGCCGAGGGCATGGACCCGACGATCACCTTGGTCAGCCCGTAGGCGATCAGGGTGGCCAGGATGAACGCGATGCCGCCCATGGTGGGGGTACCGCGCTTGCTGTGGTGGGCCTTGGGCCCGTCGTCGCGGATCATCTGGCCGTAGCCGTGCTTGGCCAGGATCCGGATCAGCACCGGGGTGCCGACCAGCGACAGCACCAGCGCGAAGGCCGCCGCGAACAGGATCTGACGCATCGGCGAACTGCTGGAGGAGGCCAGTTCGACCAGCGCGGGGCCGTGGCCCGCGAGGGCGGGCCCGGCAAGGAGCCCGCTCACGAGGACGCTCCGTCCACCGTCTCGGCCAGCAGCGCCTCGGCCACCCGCTCCAACCCGATCGAGCGCGATGCCTTCACCAGCACCACGTCCCCCGGCCTGACCCGCTCACGCAGCAATCCGATCGCCGCATCCGCATCGGACACCAGCACCGACTCCTCACCCCACGAACCTTCGTTCCTCGCGCCCAGCTCCATGCAGGCCGCTTCCCGGCCGCCCACCGCCACCAGGGTGGAGATGTTCAGCCGCACCGCCAGCCGGCCCACCGCGTCGTGCTCGTCGAGGGAGTCCCCGCCGAGTTCCCGCATCTCCCCAGCACCGCCCAGGTACGGCGGGCCTCGGGCCCCCTGCCGCCGATCGCGGCGAGCGCGCGCAGGGCGGCCCGCATCGATTCGGGATTCGCATTGTAGGCGTCGTTGATCACGGTGACGCCGTCCGGACGATCAGTCAGTTCCATCCGCCACCGGGACAGGTTCCCGGCCTCGCTCAGCGCGGCCGCGGTCCCGGCGACCCCCAGGCCGCACTCGATCGCCACCGCCGCCGCCGCCAGCGCGTTGGAGACCTGGTGCTCACCGTAGAGCCGCAGCGCCACCGGCGCGGAACCGCCGGGTGCCACCAGGGTGAAGACCGGGCGACCGGACGGGTCCAGTCGGATGTCCTCGGCCCTGACGTCGGCCTGCTGGGACTCGCCGAAGTACACCACCCGGGCCTTGGTGCGCTCGGACATCGCCGCACCAGCGGGTCGTCCGCGTTCAGCACCGCGACGCCGCCCTGCTGGTAGCGCGGGTCGTGCTGGTCCCAGACGCCCTCCGGCAGCGACTCCACCAGCTCCGCCCTTGGCCTCGGCGATGGCCTCGCGGCTGCCGAACTCGCCCAGGTGGGCGGAGCCGACATTGAGCACCACCCCGATCCGGGGCGGGGTGATCGCGGTCAGTTCGGCGATGTGGCCCTTGCCCCGGGCGCCCATCTCCAGGACCAGGAACCGGGTGTCACCGGCCACCCGCAGCGCGGTCAGCGGCAGCCCGATCTCGTTGTTGAACGAGCCCTTGGTGAAGACCGTGCTCCCGGCCCGGGTGAGCAGCTGGGCCACCAGGTCCTTGGTGCTGGTCTTGCCGGCCGAGCCGGTCAGGCCGACGACGGTGGTGGCCGTGGCGCGGCCGGCGACCTCGTGGGCCAGCCGCCCGAGCGCCAGCACCACGTCGTCGACGACCACGGCGGGCACGCCGACCGGCCGGGAGGCCAGTACCGCGACCGCGCCGCGGCCGACCGCGCCTGCCGCGTAGTCGTGGCCGTCCACGCGCTCGCCGACGACTGCGGCGAACAGCGCTCCTGGCTCCACCTGGCGGGAGTCGTGCACAACCGGTCCGGTGACCGGAAGGTGCGGGTCCGGTGCGTCGTACAGGGTCCCCCCGGTGGCCTGGGCCACCTCGGCGAGGGTCAGCGGGATCACGTTGGCTCTACTCCTTGGCGTCGCCGGGCCGGAAGCCCTCGGCGTCGTTGGTCGGGCCCGACCTGGTGATCGCGTCGCGCAGGACCGCGCGGTCGTCGAAGGGTCGGATCTCGTCGCGCACGTACTGGCCGAGTTCATGGCCCTTGCCGGCGACCAGCACGCAGTCGCCGGGGTGGGCCAGGGAGACGGCGGTGGCCACCGCCCGGGCCCGGTCTGGTTCGACCACGACCGCGCCGCGCTCGGTCTCGGGCACCTCGACCACGCCGCCGAACATGGCGGCGAGGATCGCGAGCGGGTCCTCGCTGCGGGGTTGTCACTGGTGAGCACGGCGGTGTCGGCGTAGCGGGCGGCGATGGCACCCATCGGGCCGCGCTTGAAGGGGTCGCGGTCGCCGCCGCAGCCGATCACCACGTGCAGCCGGCCCTTGGTGACCTCGCGCAGCGAGCGCAGCGCGGCCTCCAGGGCGTCCGGCTTGTGCGCGTAGTCGACCACGGCGACAAAGGGCTGGCCGAGGTCGACCCGCTCCATCCGGCCGGGCACACCGACCACCGCGGCGACCCCGGCGGCGGCCTGCTCCAGCGGCAGTCCGGCACTGGCCAGCGCGGCGATCGCGGCGAGCGCGTTGGCCACGTTGAACGGTCCGGGCAGCGCGACCGAGGCCTCGGCGCGGGCGCCGTCCGGGCCGGCCCCGGAACGAGGATCCGGCCGGTCCCAGCTCGACCGCCTCGGCCCGCCAGTCGGCGTCCGGGTCGCCCTGGGCGGAGTAGGTGACCACCGGGATGCCCGCCTCTGCGGCCAGCCGGCGGCCGTAGGGGTCGTCCAGGTTGACCACGCCGCGCCTGGCCCGGGCCGGCTCGAACAGCCCGGCCTTGGCCCGGTAGTAGTCCTCCATGTCGGAGTGGAAGTCCAGGTGTTCCGGCGTCAGGTTGTTGAACACCGCGACGTCGTAGACCACACCGTCGACCCGGCCGAACACCAGGGCGTGGCTGGAGACCTCCATCACCAGCGCGTCCGCGCCGCGTTCGCGCATCACCGCGAGCACCGCGTGCAGGTCGGTGGCCTCGGGGGTGGTCCGCTCGCTCTTGATCCGCTCCTCGCCGACCCGCATCTCGACCGTGCCGACCAGTCCGCTGACCCGGCCCGCGGCCCGCAGGCCGCCCTCGACCAGGTAGGCGGTGGTGGTCTTGCCGTTGGTGCCGGTGACCCCGATGGTGAGCAGCGACTCGGCGGGGCTGCCGAGAGGGTGGCGGCCAGCGCGCCCATCCGGGCCCGCGGCCGGTCGACCACCAGCAGCGGCAGGCCGCAGCCCGCGGCGCGGCGGGCGCCCTCGGCGTCGGTCAGCAGGGCCACCGCACCGCGCTCCGCGGCCTGGGCCGCGAAGTCCGCGCCGTGGGCGTGCGCGCCGGGCAGCGCCGCGTACAGGTCGCCGGGGCGGACCGCCCGGGAGTCGTGGGTGATCCCGGTCACCGCCGACGAGGAGGCCCGCTCGGGCACCGCCGGAAGGCCGAGCAGCGCGGCGACCTCGGCCAGCGGGACCGGACGCGGCTGCGCGGGGCGCAGCGGGCCGTTCAGCGGCGGAGCACTCGGCTGCCGGGTGTTCAGCAGGGCGCTGGAGGAGCGCTCCACCACCGCCGTGCTGTCGTGGGACTCCTGATCACGTGAGGGCACGGCCGTGAGGTTACCCGTACCCGGCTGCCCGGGGCCAAGTGAGGGGGCTCCCGCGGCGGCGGCTGACGTCCCGTCGCCGGACGATGTGACGGAGCTCATAGTTCATCTCCTCGACTCACCAGTTGACCGGCAGGTTCGCCGGGGCGCCGCCGGTCGGCGGCACCTGGAGGCTCTTCAGCGCGAACTCCATGACCTGTCGGAACACCGGCCCGCACAGTTCGCCGCCGAAGTGCCCGTTCACCGGGTCCTGCACCACGCAGGAGACGGTGATCCGGGGCCGGTCGGCGGGCGCGAAGCCGATGAACGACGAGGTGTAGCCGCTGTAGCGGCCGGTGGCCGGATCCACCCGGTTCGCGGTGCCGGTCTTGCCCGCCACCAGGTAGCCGGGGATCTGCGCCAGCGCCCCGGTGCCCTCCTGGCTGGCCACCACCGACTGGAGCATCCCGGCCAGGGTCTTCGCGGTCCGGGCGCTGACCACCCGGGTCTGCGCGGGCGCGGCCGCGGGCACGAACCGGCCGTCCGGGCCGGTGACCCCGGCGACCAGGCTCGGCGCCACCCGCACCCCGCCGTTGGCGATGGTCGAGTAGACCGAGGTGGTCTGCAGCGCGTTGACCGCGAGGCCCTGGCCGAACGGGATGGTGTACTGCTGCGAGCCCGACCACTGCCCCGGCGGCGCCAGGATGCCCTGGGTCTCCCCGGGGAAGCCCAGGCCGGACGGCTGTCCGATTGCCGAACCTGGTCAGGTAGCCGTAGAGCACCGGTCGGCCTGCGCCTCGGTGGAGCCCAGCTGCTCCGCGCCAGCATCGTGCCGATGTTGAGGACTGCGCCAGCACCCCGTTCAGGTGAGGTGCTCGGTGCCGTGGCCACGTCGTCGTGGAAGACCGTGCCGGCCCGCGGCAGCGTGCCGGGGACGGTCACCCGGGTCAGCGGGTGGCACATTCTGCTGGAGCACCGCCGCCATGGTCATCAGCTTGCTGACGCTGCCGGGCTCGTAGGCGTCCTGGAGGGCCGGGTTGCCGAGGTTCGCCGGGTTGGCCGGGCCAGGTCGTTGGGGTCGTAGCCGGGCGCGGTCGCCATCGCCAGGATCCGGCCGTCGGTGACGTCCTGGACGATCACATAGCCCTTCTCCGCGCCGGCCGCCTTCACCTCGTCGGTGATCGCCTGCTGGGCCTCCCACTGGATATCGCGGTCGATGGTCAGCCGCAGGTCGGAGCCGGGCACCGGGGCGGTCTCGCGTCCCCGGAGGCGGGCACCTCCTGACCGCCGGACTGGGCGTAGGTGGTCTCCCGTTGCGGCCCGCCAGCAGCGCGTTGTACTGCTCCTCCAGTCCGCCCGCGCCCTGCCCGTCGGCGTTGACGAAGCCGATGACATTGGAGGCCAGGCCGGCATCCGGGTAGACCCGCTTGCTGTCCTTCTGGTGGAACACCCCGTTCAGGGTGTTGGCGCAGTCCTCGTCCACCCGGCCGCTGTCCCCGGCCTTCAGCGCCAGGTTGTTCTCGGCCAGGCAGTGGCCGCTCCAGGCCTGGGCCACCAGCTTGTTCTCCAGCGCGGTGACCTGGTTCCAGGTCTGCGGCGACTGCTGCTTGGCCAGCAGCGTGTAGCGGTCGCCGGGGCCGGTGTAGGTGAGGTCCCGGGTCAGCGTCGGCACGTCCACGCCCAGTATCGGCGCCAGCAGGTCGGCGGCCCGGGCCGGGGCGTCCGGGATGTGCGCCTGGCCGGGGGTGAACATGTAGGGGTCGGCGGTGATGTCGTAGGCGTCGACGGTGGTGGCCAGCACCACTCCGGCGTCGTCGGTGATGGTGCCGCGCTGCGCCGGAAGGTTGACCGTCTGGTAGAGGTTCACATTCGCCTCGGCGGCCAGCGCCGGGGCGTCCACCATCTGCAGCTGCACCAGGCGGCCGACGAACAGCGCGAAGGCCGCGCCCAGGGCGATGGTGGCCAGCCGCAGCCGGCGCTTGGGCGAGGCCAGCCGCAGTCCGGCGGGGGCGGGCCGCCGGACCGGGCGCGCGGCCGCCGGGCGGCCGGTCGCCCTGGCGGCCGCCTTCTTCCCGGCGGCCGGACGCTGGACCGGCGGGCGCCGGGGCGGTTGCGGGCGGCGCGGGTGGTCATCCGTTGCCGCCCGGGGACAGCGGCTGCGGGCTGCCGAGCACGGTCCCGTCGTCCTTGAGGAAGGCCGGGGCCCCGCCCGGGACCATGCCCAGCTGCCGGGCCCTGGCCGCCAGGTCGTCCGGCGAGGACCAGCCGGCGATCTGCTGCTGGAGGCCCTGCTGCTGGTCGGTCAGCCGGGTGGTGCGCTGCTGGAGCTGGGTCAGTTCGAAGGAGCCCTGGTTCAGCGCGGTGTTCAGCATCAGCAGCGCGATCAGCCCGCCCGAGAGCAGCAGCGCCACCAGGGCGGCGAAGGGGCCGCGGCCGCTGGAGCGCGCGGAGCGGCGGACCGCTCCGCCGGCGGACCTGATCCGGCGTCCGGGGCGGCGGCCCGGCCGGTCCGGGACCTTCGGGCGCGGCCGCCGGCGGCGCCACCTCCGACTCTTCCCACAGCCACCGCCGTCCCTCCTGCCCGTCCGGACTACTTCCCTGACAGCCTGATTCTCTCGCCGCACGCAGCCTTGCCGGGGTGGCGCGACGGTTGTCGGCGATCTCTTGCTCGGTCGGCAGCTCCGCGCCCCGGGTCAGCAGCTTGAAACGGGGCTGGTGCTCCTCCGGGACGACCGGCAGACCAGGGGGCGCGGTGACCGCGGCCCCCGCCGCGAACGCCTGCTTGACCAGCCGGTCCTCCAGGGACTGATAGGACAGCACCGCGATCCGGCCGCCCAGCGCCAGGACCTCCATGGCGTCCGGGATCGCCCGCTCCAGCACCGAGAGCTCCCGGTTCACCTCGATCCGCAGCGCCTGGAAGGTGCGCTTGGCCGGGTTGCCGCCGGTGCGGCGGGTGGCGGCCGGGATGGCGTTGCGTACCAGTTCCACCAGACGCGCGCTGTTGCTGAACGGTTCCCGCTCGCGCTCGCGGAGGATCACCGAGGCGATCTTGCCGGCGAAGCGCTCCTCGCCGTAGTTCTTCAGGATCCGGGCCAGGTCGCCGTGCGAGTAGGTGTTCAGCACCTCGGCGGCGCTGATCCCGGTGCTCTGGTCCATCCGCATGTCCAGCGGGGCGTCCTGGGCGTAGGCGAAGCCGCGCTCGGCCTCGTCCAGCTGCATCGAGGAGACGCCGAGGTCGAACAGCACGCCGTGCGGCTGCGGGGCGCCGAGGTCGGCCAGCACCTGCGGGATCTCGTCGTAGACGGCGTGCACCAGGGTCGCCCGCTCGCCGAACGGGGCCAGCCGCTCCCCGGCCAGCCGCAGCGCCTGCGGGTCGCGGTCCACCGCCACCAGCCTGGCCTCGGGGAAGGTCCGCAGCAGCGCTCGCTGTGCCCGCCGAGGCCCAGTGTCGCGTCCACCACCACCGCGCCGGGGCGGCCGGTCAGCGCCGGGGCCAGTACGTCCAGACAGCGCTGGAGCATCACCGGCACATGTTTGGCCTCGGGGGCCTGGGGCCGGTGCTCAATGGACTGCCTCTCTGATACGTCCGCTCCGGCCGGGACGGGCACGGAGGGTTTCCCGCGGCCGACGGCCCGGGGCCGGTCGGCGCGGAAGTCTGGCCCGCCCGGCGGCTACGGCACTTTACAGCAGGCCGGTCGCCGACCCGGGCCGCCCGGCGCCTCGCGGCCCGAGGCTGCGACCGGGGACGCACTGCCTGGTCCCCGCCCGCTCGCCTTGGGGAAGGAGCTCTCTGGCGCCGGGGAAGGGGCGTCAGCGGGCAGGGAGCGGGTGGAGGCCGGAACAGTGCGTACGCGCTGTGCCCGGCGGGGTGCGCCGGGCCGGGGTGCGAGCCGCGCCCACCCGCGGACCGCGGGACGGCACTGGCTCGACGTCGCGTCACTTTACTCCACGGCTCACCCGGGTCAATCGGATGCGACGGCGCACGCCCCCCGCCCGGCTCTGAGAAAACCGCAGGTCAAAACGATTCTTCCAGCTGGCGGCGGGGGCACCCCCGGGTCCGGCGCGGCGCGCGCGCACGGCCGCAGCGGGAAGACCATGCGAACGGAGTACCCGGCGTGCGTCCGCGCGCCCCCGCCGCACGCCCCCGCACCCACCGACCGCGCCATCCGGTGCGTCCCAGCGCCCGCTCCGGCCCGGCCCTCCCGGCGCCCGCCGACGGCCGCCCGCACCACCGTCGGAGAGATGACCGCGACTCCCGTATCCGGGGCTCTGTCCGCGACGTCCGCACCGGGCTGCTGCGCGAGGCCCCCGGTGGCCTGATCAGCCCGATCGGGCATCCGCCCGGCGGCCGGGGGCATCCGCCGGCGCCCGGTTGGCCCGGGCAAATGCCGCAGCAGCGGAGCAAACGCCTGGCCCGGCCGCCCCGCACGCATACGAATCGCCCGCCCGAGTGACGGATCGCCCCGCTACAGGGAACAATGCGCACACGGGAGGGCCCGAGCCGGGGAGAAGGTGACGGCCCCGCAATCGGGCCGAGGAGCATCCGGGTGACAACGTTCAAAGAGCAGGCCAGCCTCGACCAGCCGCGCGAGGCAGGGCTGGCGGAGCTCGGGGCCGTGGTGGAGCGCATCCGCTCCTCCGTGGAGAGCGTCATCGAGGGCAAGCCCGCAGTCGTCAGACTGGCGCTCACGGTGCTGCTCGCCGAAGGCCACCTGCTGATCGAGGACGTCCCCGGCGTCGGCAAGACCATGCTCGCCAAGGCCCTGGCCCGCTCCGTCGACTGCACCGTGCGGCGGATCCAGTTCACCCCCGACCTGCTGCCCTCGGACATCACCGGCACCAGCATCTTCGACCAGAACCGCCGCGACTTCGAGTTCAAGCCGGGCGCGATCTTCGCGCAGATCGTCGTCGGCGACGAGATCAACCGGGCCTCGCCGAAGACCCAGTCGGCGCTGCTGGAGTCGATGGAGGAGGGGCAGGTCACCGTCGACGGCACCAGCTACCCGCTGCCGTCGCCGTTCATGGTGGTGGCCACCCAGAACCCGGTGGAGATGGAGGGCACCTACCCGCTGCCCGAGGCCCAGCGCGACCGCTTCATGGCGCGGATCTCCATCGGCTACCCCAGCCCCGAGGCCGAGCTGCAGATGCTGGACGTGCACGGCGGGCTCTCCCCGCTGGACGACCTGCGGCCGGTCGCGCACGCCGACGACGTCCAGAAGCTGATCGAGGTGGTCCGCGGCATCCATGTCGCCGACGACCTGCGCCGCTACGCCGTCGCCGTCGTCGCCGCCACCCGCACCAGCCCCGAGCTGCGGCTCGGCGCCTCCCCCCGGGCCACCCTGCACCTGCTGCGGGCCGCCCGCGCCGCCGCCGCCCTGGACGGCAGGCAGTATGTGATCCCGGACGACCTCCAGGCCCTGGCGGTACCGGTGCTGGCGCACCGGCTGCTGCCCACCGCCGAGACCCAGCTGGGCCGCCGCTCCACCGAGCAGGTGGTCCGCGACCTGGTGGCACAGCTGCCGCTCCCCCGCCTTGGCCGCTGAGGTGGCGGGCACCACCCGCGGCTGGCGGACCTCCCTGCACGGCCTGACCACCCGCGGACGGTCCTTCCTCGCGGCCGGGACCACCGCGGTGCTCTGCGCCCTGCTGCTCGGGCAGAGCGGCCTGCTCAGCATCGGCCTGCTGCTGGCGGCGCTGCCGCTGGCCAGCGCCGCCATGCTGACCCGCACCCACTACCGGGTGGCCAGCGGGCGCCGGCTCACCCCGAGCCGGATCCCGGCGGGCCAGGAGGCCCGGGTCCATCTGCGGGTCGACAATGTCTCCCGGGTGCCCACCGGCCTGCTGATGCTGGAGGACAAGGTCCCCTATGTGCTCGGCCCCCGCCCGCGCTTCGTGCTGGACCGGGTGGAGCCGCACGGCCACCGCGAGGTGTCCTACCGGGTCCGCTCCGACCTGCGCGGACGCTACCCGCTGGGGCCGCTGCAACTGCGCCTGGGCGACCCCTTCGGGCTGTGCGAGCTCACCCGCTCCTTCAACGCCGCGGACACCCTGACCGTGGTGCCGCAGGTGCAGCCGCTGCCGCAGATCAAGCTCAACGGCGAGTGGACCGGCTACGGCGAGAGCCACTCCCGCGCGGTCGCCCTCGCCGGTGAGGACGACGCCGTCCCGCGCGAGTACCGGCACGGCGACGACCTGCGCCGGGTGCACTGGCGCTCCACCGCAAAGTACGGCGAACTCATGGTCCGCCGCGAGGAGGCGCCGCTGCGCAGCCGGGCCACGGTGCTGCTGGACACCCGCAGCTCCGGGCACCGGGGCAGCGGACCCGCCTCCTCCTTCGAGTGGGCGGTCGGCGCCGCCGCCTCGGTCTCGCTGCACCTGCTGGAGCGCGGCTACACCGTCCGGCTGCTCACCGACTCCGGCCAGGCGGTCACCGCGACCGGCACCGGCTCCGGCGGCTACGGCAGTGCCTCGGCCGAGGCCGCCGGCACGCTGCTGGACGCCCTGGCCCTGGTGGAGGCCTCGCACGGACGCGGGCTCGCCCAGGCCGAGGAGGTGCTCAGACTCGGCGGCGAGGGACTGGTGGTGGCGCTGCTCGGGGTGGTCGGCGACGAGCGGCTGGCCGGGCTGGCCCGGCTGCGCCAACGCGCCTCGGCGGCGGTGGCGATCCTGCTGGACGCCGAGAGCTGGACCCTGCTGCGCGGCCTCGGACAGCAGGGCCGCGGCGGCGAGGCGGAGAGCTCCGAGGACCGCATCGAACGGCAGTCCCGGCTGCTCCGCGCGGCCGGCTGGACAGTCCTGCGGGCCCGCTCCGGGGACTCCCTGCCGGATGTGTGGCGGCAGGCCGACCGGGCCTCGGCGGCCCCCGGGCTCCCATGCCGGACCCGGCTCGTACTGGATGGGGAGGGAGCAGGCGTGAACGGCCGTACCCGAATCGCGCTGCACTCCGTCAGCGCCACCATGCTCACCGCGCTCTGCCTGTGGCCGCTGGTCTCCCCGGCGGAGTGGCTGCTCCAGGCCGCGCTGACGCTGGCGGTCACCGCCGCGGTCGGGGTCGGCCTGCGGCGGCGGGCGCGCCCAGGGCGGCGGTCCCGCCGCTGCAACTGCTGGTGCTGCTCCTGCTGCTGACCGTGACCTTCGTCCGGGGCCAGGCGATCGCCGGATTCCTGCCCGGACCCAACGCCTTCACCCAGTTCGCGGACCTGTTCAGCAGCGGCGTCCACGACATGAACGAGTACGCCACCCCGGCCCCCGCGCATGCCGGACTGACCCTGATCCTGGTCGGCTCGGTCACCCTGATCGGGCTGGTCGTGGACGCGCTCGCGGTGACCTACCAGCGGGTCGCGGTGACCGGGCTGCCGCTGCTCGCGCTGTTCTCGGTCGGCACCGGGCTGCACAGCTCGGGCCCGACCTGGCTGTGGTTCCTGCTGGCGGCCGGCGGCTATCTGTCGCTGCTGCTGGCGGAGGGCCGGGAGCGGCTCGCCCGCTGGGGCCGGGTGTTCCACGGCAGCACCGGCACCATGATCGGAGCCGGGCCCAACCCGCTGAACGCCACCGGCTACCGGATCGCCGCGGCCGCGGTGGCCGTCGGGCTGCTGCTGCCGCTGGCCCTGCCCTCCCTGGGCAACGGGCTGCTCGGCAAGGTCGGCGGCGGCGACGGCCTGGGCGTGCAGAACATCTCCACCGCGGTGAACCCGCTCGCCTCGATCTCCCAGTCGCTCAAGGAGGGCGCGGTCCGGACGGTCCTGACCTACACCACCACCTCGCCCGACCCTAAGTACCAGTACCTGCGGATCGTGGACCTGGACCAGTTCAAACGGCACCACCTGGACCACCAGCACCCACCAGGTCGACAAGCTGCCCCAGTTGCTGCCGACGCCGGACGGGCTGGGCCAGGGCATCCCGCAGAGCAGCATGAACACCAGCATCAGCACCCAGCAGACCTACGACCAGAAGTGGCTGCCGCTCCCCTACCCGGCCACCGGCGTGCAGGTCCACGGCGACTGGAAGTACGAGCCGGAGGGGCGGACGCTGATCGGCGGGACCAACGGCGTCAGCGCCGCCGGCCTCACCTACACGGTCACCAGCCTGGTGCTGAACCCCACGCTGCAACAGCTGGAGGACGCCCCGCAGCCGCCCGCCGCGTTCCTGAAGACCTACACCGCGCTCCCGCCCGGCCTGCCCGCGGCGGTCGCCCGCGACGCCCGGTCGGTGACCCGGGGCGCCACCAGCGCCTACGCCCAGGCGAGCGACCTGGTGAACTGGTTCACCAACACCGGCGGCTTCAGCTACAACACGAACGTCTCCGACGACACCGGCTCCCAGGCCATGGCCGAGTTCCTGAAGAACAAGCAGGGCTACTGCGTGGACTTCGCCGACACCATGGCGGCGATGGCCCGCTCCCTGGGCATCCCGGCCCGGGTGGCCATCGGCTTCACCCCCGGCACCGAGCAGGCCAACGGCACCTGGGTGGTCACCACCAAGGACGCCCACGCCTGGCCCGAGCTCTACTTCTCGGGGTGGGCTGGCTGCGCTTCGAGCCGACGCCCAGCATCGGCGTCCCGCCCGGCTACGCCATGAGCAACGGCACGAATCCCACCGGCGCCAACCCCAGCACCCCGGCCGGATCCACCGCCACGCCCACCGCCAACGCCCGGCCTGTCCGCCGGTCCAGGCCAGGCTCGGTATGTGCGGCGGCGCGAACGCCGGGACCCCGGACAGCGCCACCGGCGCCGGCGGTCCCGACCCGCTGGAGCTGGCACTGATCGCGGCGGCGGGGCTGCTGCTGGTACTGCTGCTGATCCCGATGCTCTGGCGGCAGCGGCTGCGGCGGACCAGACTGCGGCCGCAGCCGCGCGAGCTCAGCGAGCAGCAGGTGCTCGCGGCCTGGCAGGAGCTGATCGACTCCGCCTGGGACCTGGGCATCCCCCCGGGCGGCGGCGAGACGCCGCGCCGGACCGCTGCCAGGCTCTCCGAGCTGGGTGACCTGGGCGAGGAGCAGCGGGCCGCCGTCGGCCGGGTGGCCCTGGCCACCGAGCAGGCGCTGTACGCCCCGGCGGCGACCACCCCGGCCACGCTCCAGCAGGATGTGCTGCTGGTGCGCTCCGGGCTGCTGGCCTCCGCCAGCCGCCGGACCAGAACCAGGGCGGTGCTGCTGCCGCCGTCCGGGGCGCGGCTGAACGAGCGGGTGCGCTCGGCGCTGCGCGCGGCGGCGGAGCGGGCGCTCTGGGGACCGCTGCACCGGCTGCGCGGCCTGGTCGCGGCCGGGGCGCGACGGCCGCGGCCGGGGCGGCGCGACGGCGGGACGGACGGGTAGCACCCGGCCGGACGCGGGAAGGGTGGCGGCCCCGGGCGGGGCCGCCACCCTTCCTGGTGGCTGTGCCGTTCGTTCTCGCGGTCCCGGCGGAACGCCGCAGCGCGAGCCCGCTGCCGCGGGCCCAGCGGCTACCGGGCTACCGGGCTACCGGGCTACCGGCGGGGCGCTACTGGCCGTCCTGGCGGCGCTGCCAGCGCTGCTCCATCCGGTCGACCACGGTGGTGCGGCCGGTGCGGCGGCGGCGCTGCGGGGCGCCGGTGCGCGGGTCGGCCAGGCCGAGGCGGGGGGCGCGGCGCCAGCTGTACACGGCGAGTGCGGCACAGACGACCATCAGTGCCAGTCCGACCACGCTCAGCCAGTCGTGCTTGGTGACCGCTCCGCCAACGAGCAGGGCGACACCGACGACGAAGCCGGCGACGGCAGCGTAGACCGTCCGGCGGGTGCGGGCCCGCAGGCCCGTACCTTCGAGCGCTGTCGCGAACTTGGGGTCCTCGGCGTACAGCGCTCGCTCCATCTGCTCGAGCAGTCGCTGCTCGTGCTCCGAGAGCGGCACGTCGTCCTCCTCCTCTGGTCGCCCTGGCGACCACCGCCGTCCCCGTCAGGACGAACAGTCTCATCAGGATAGGCGCGGAGTGACCTCCGGGATACCCACCCCACTGCACACCGCCGTTGCCATGACCAGGGACACACTCGTGAGTAGCGGACTACTTGATCCTGCGGATCCCGCTTGTGTTCCGTATGCCCCGGCCGCAGGGCGGTCATGCGTTGGCGGCTTCACCCGAATCATACGTTCCGACCGGTGGTTTTCCAGGGGGCACGGACCGATGGACCGCAGGGCGGGCCCCGCCGTGGACGATCACGCGAACCGCCGCTGCGGCACCGACCCCGGGGCCTGCTCAGACACCCGCACCGGGGCCTGCCCGGACCCCTGCGCGGGGCCGTGTCCGGGCCCTGCGCGGGCGCCCGGCCGGGGCCCGGCCGGGCGCGGTTCAGCGCAGTTCCGCCAGCAGGTGGATCTGGGTGGCGACGGCATGGAAGGCGGGCTGCTCGGCGGCCGCCTGCTCCAGCGCGAGCAGGGCCTCCAGCGCGCCGGGCTCGGTGTCCACCAGCACCCCGGGGACCAGGTCCGCGAAGATCCGCACCCCGTGCACCGAGGTGGTCCGCAGCCCGGCGGAGTCGGCCAGACCACGCAGCTCCTCGACCGTGAAGCGGCGCGGCATGGGGTCGTTGCCGCCCCAGCGGCCGTCCGGGTCGCCGAGGGCGGTGCGGGCCTCGGCGAAGTGCCCCGCGATGGCGCGGGCCAGCACCACCCCGTTGCGGTTGGCCGCGAGCAGGCTGACCAGCCCGCCCTTGGCCAGGGCGGCGGTCAGCTGGCCCAGGGCCTCGGCCGGGTCGTCCACGACCTCAAGCACGCCGTGGCAGAGCACCGCGTCCACGCTGCCGGGCTCGACCAGCTCGGGCAGGGTCTGGGTGTCCCCCTGGAGGGCCCGGACCTGGTCGGTGACCCCGGCCTCGGCGGCGCGGCGCTCCAGCGCGAACAGGGCGTCCGGGCTGGGGTCGACCACGGTGACCCGGTGGCCCAGCCGGGCCACCGGTACCGCGAAGTTGCCGGTGCCGCCACCGGTGTCCAGCACGTCGAGCACCGGCCGGCCGAGCTCCTCGGCGCGCCGGTCCAGTGCCGCGCGGAGCACCTCCCAGACGACGGCGGTCCGAAGGGAGCTGCGGGGACGCGTCGGGTACACGGGGTTTGCTCCTCGGCTGTGGCGGCGGGTCGCCCCCACTGTACGGCGTGGCAGCGGCCGTTCAGCCGGTACGGGGCATGCGCTCCGGGTCGTCGCCGGGCGCGGACCGCCGGGGTGCGGGGCGCGGGGCCGGCTCCAGTGCCAGCAGCCGCTGGACCATCCGGAGGAACAGCCCGGTGTTGCGGACCAGGTCGTCGGCGTCGCGCGCGGTGGCGGCCGAGGTGATCCCGGCCTCGGCGGCGGCCCGCCTGGGCGCGCCGTCGGCGTAGTAGAGGGCCCATTCGGCCAGCTCGGGGGCGACCTCGGGCAGGACCTCCCAGGCACTGCGGATGCGTTTGCGGGTGCGCGGGTGCTGCTCCGGGCGGCCGCGCACGGCGAGCACGGCGGCGGAGGCGCGCAGCGCCGCGAGGTGGGCGGTGGCGTAGCGCTCCAGCGGGCCCTCCAGCGTGCGGGCCTCGGCCAGTCCGCGCTGGGCCTGGCCGAGCAGGTCGAGCGCGGCGGGCGGCGCCCCGGCCCGGCGCGGCACCGGGTGGATGTCGGACGGCCGCCCGTGCGGCACCGAGGCACCGGCGGTGGCCGCGCTGCCGGGGCCACCGGTGGTGTGCAGGGGCAGCAGCAGTACCTGCGCCGTGAATGCGGGGTCAGACGTGCGGTCGGTCGTACGGTTCGACGTGCGGTCGGACATGGCGTCCGCGTTCTCGCCCATGGTCGTTCAGCCTCCCGTGCGGTGACGTCAGCCAGCGGTCGAAGCGGCCCTGAGGCCCCCTCGCCCTCATGCTGCACCCCACCACTGACAATCCCGGTGGAGCGGACAAAGGCACAGGTCAGCGCGGTGCGTGGGCGAAGGCCGGAGCGGGTGGGCCACTGCGGGCGGCGGCAGGCGGCGGCGGCAGGCGGCGGCGGCAGGCGGCGGACAGGCGGGAGCGGTGGTCGTGCTCCGGCGGGCGCCCTTCGCCGGAGCACGACCACCGCTCCTCCCCCCTGTCCCCCGGATTCCCCCCGGTCCCCGGGTCCCCCTTGGCAGACCTTCCCCGGCCGGGCAGCTGCGCCGCCGCCCCGTGTCGGCGGCGCAGTGCCGGGCCAGTCATGTGGAGCAAGCGTTCACCGGCCCCCGTAGGACGTCGTCGCTCCCGAAGGAGCCCCCCGTGCCGTCCGTACCGCCGACCGCTCACCCCACCCGGTTCCCGGACCCTGGGGCCTGCGGCCCCGTGTCCTTCCCGGTGACCACAACTCTGCCCTGCGCCCGGACCAGGGGACATCCGTACGGCTACTCATCCGCGGGCCTGGGTAGCCGTGGGTACTTCTACTCAGGAGCCCGGCGTACCCGGGGACCGGCGGGTTCGGGGACCGGCGGGTTCGGGCGCGCGGTGCCCGGCGGCGGGTCAGCGCCGGATCCGCCCCGGCGGGCGGAGCACCGCGGCGATCATCACCAGCGCGCCGCCGACCAGGCCCGCGGCCACGCCCATCGCACTGGACACACCGTGGGCGAACAGCGCGTGCGCGCTCTCGCCCGGGGCCGGGTGCCGGGTGGCCGCGGTGAACACGGTGAGCAGCACGGCGGTGCCCAGGGCCCCGCCGACCTGCTGCATGGTCTGAAGTGTCCCGGAGGCCGCGCCGGAATCCTCCGGCCGGACGTCGGCGAGGATGGTCAGGTTCAGCGGGACCATGGTGAACCCGGCGCCCAGGCCGAACAGCAGCATGGGCACCAGCACCCCGGGGGCGTACGGGGTGGCGTCGCCGATCCGGGTGAGCAGCAGCAGCCCGGCCAGCAGGCACAGCGGCCCGCCGTAGAGGAACCAGCGGGCGCCGAAGCGGGGCACCAGCCGGGGCGCGGTGCGGGCCCCGATGAAGATCAGCACAGCCAGCGGCAGGAAGGCGAAGCCGGTGCGCAGCGGGCTGTAGCCGAGGACCAGCTGGAGGTACTGGGTGATGAAGAAGAACATCCCGAACATCGCGGACACGGTCAGCAGCAGCGCCAGATAGCCTCCGCCGCGCACCCGCTGGGCGATGATGTGCAGCGGCAGCAGCGGCTGCGGGCTGCGGCTCTCGATCAGCAGGAAGCCGGCGAGCACCACCGCCGCGACGGCGAAGCAGCCCAGGGTGACCGGGGCGCTCCAGCCGGATTCGGCCGCGCGGATGAAGGCGTACACCAGGGTGCCGATGCCCAGGGTCCCGGCGATCGCACCGGCGACGTCCAGGCGCCGGCGGTGCCGCTCGGCTCGCGGATCAGCCGGGGCGCGAGCAGCACCACGGCCACCCCGAACGGGACGTTGATGAACATCACCGAGCGCCAGGAGAAGTACGAGGTGAGCACGCCGCCGAGGATCATGCCCACGGCCGCTCCCCCGGCGGACATGCTGGAGAACAGGCCGATGGCCCGGGCCCGGGCGGCGGGCTCCCGGTAGGTGCTGACGATCAGCGACAGGGTGCTGGGGCGGCGACGGCCGCGCCCACGCCCTGCGCGGCGCGGGCGGCGAGCAGCTGCCAGGGGTCGGCGGCGAGGCCGCCGAGCAGCGAGGCGATGGTGAACAGCGCGATCCCGGCGGTGAGCAGCCGCCGTCGGCCGAGGATGTCCCCGGCCCGGCCCCCGAGCAGCAGCAGTCCGCCGAAGGCCAGCAGATAGCTGTCTGCACCCAGGAGAGGTTCTCGGTGGAGAAGTGCAGGGTGCGCTGGATGCCGGGCAGCGCGATGGAGACGACGGTGGCGTCCAGGATCACCATCAGCTGGCAGGCCAGGATCACCGCCAGGGCCAGTCCGGGCCGGTGGGCCGATTCCGGGCCCTTGGCTGGTATGGGTGGACCATGTGGTGCAGATGGCGGCGATGATGGGGATGAATCGAACTTCTGGCTCCATTGGCCTGATCCTGGGTCTTCGGATCGGGTACCGGTCGGGGTGATGATGTTCTCGGACATGGCACTCCTACGAGGTCATGGAGAAGAGAGGGAACTAAACGGAGAGAGTCTCCGGTTCCACCGGCAACGATACGGAGATACTCTCCGGTTATCAACCCTGGGATGAGGCATGAACGAAGCCGACGCGCGCCGCACAGCCCCCGAGGCAACGCGCCCCCCGCGCCCCATGCGCGCCGATGCCCGGCGCAACTACGAGCGGCTGCTGGCGGTGGCCACCGAGGCCTTCAGCGAGCACGGCGCCAACGCCTCCCTCGACGACATCGCCAAGCGCGCCGAGGTCGGCCCGGGCACCCTCTACCGCCACTTCCCCACCCGGCAGCTGCTGCTGGAGGCCGTGGTGGACCGCTGGCTGGAGTCGATACTGGCCGAGGCCGAACCGCTGCGTGAGTCCGCCGACCCGGGCGAGGCGCTGGCCCGCTGGCTGCGCCGGCTGGTCTCCCACCTCTCCGTCTTCCGGGGCGTCACCGCCGGCCTGCTGCCCACCGACGGGCCCAAGCAGAGCGCGGGCCGGGTGCTGCACAGCATCGCCGAGGACCTGCTGGTACGGGCCCAGCAGGCCGGGCAGATCCGCCCCGACCTGACCGTCAGCGAGATGACCACCCTGATCTACGGGATCACCTGGGCGTGCGGCACCAAGCCGGTCGACCCGGACCGGCTGGTGGATCTGGTCCTGGACGGCCTGCGGACCCACGGCTGACCGGCCCCCGCCACCGCCCCCTCCCGGACGGAAGCGCTGCCCCGGCCGCATAGGATCGTCGCCCATGGCACAGATCGTCGTCATCGGCGCAGGAATGGGCGGGCTCGCCACCGCGGCACGGCTGGCCACGGTGGGACACCGGGTCACCGTGTGCGAGGCCGGGCCGACACACGGCGGGATGGTCGGGCAGTACCAGCGCGAGGGCTTCCGCTTCGACACCGGCCCCACCCCTGCTCACCCTCCCCGCCGTCTACCGCGACCTGATGCTCAAGACCGCCGCACCCGGCTGGAGACGAGGTCGAGCTGCGCGCGGTCGACCCGGGCAGCCTGCATCTGCTGCCCGGCGGACCGCGGTTCCAGCTGGCCAACGCCTCCCGGGCCAAGGTGTGCAGGCTCTGGACGAGGCGCTGGGCGAGGGCGCGGCGTCCGCTGGGGTGAGCTGCTGGAGCGCGGACGGGGCGTGTGGGAGGCCACCCGGCGCCCCCTGCTGGAGGAGCGCTGCCGGCCGACCCCAGCGCGCTGCACCAGGACCCGTACCTCCCGGCCAGGCGCCGCAGACTGCTGGGCCCCGGTGTCCACCCTCGCCGACGTCGCCGCCCGCGAACTGCGCCACCCGGGCCTGACCGCGCTGCTGGACGAGTACGCGCTGCGCCACGGCCTCGACCCGCGCCGCGCCCCCGCCTCGCTGACCTGGCTGCCCTATATGGAGCAGAGCTTCGGCGTCTGGTACATCACCGGCGGGACGCGCCCTGGCCGAGTGCTCGACCGCTGCCGCAAGCGCCGGGTCGAACTGCGCTTCGACACCCCGGTGGTACGGGTGCTCGGCTCGGCCCGGGCCGAGGCGTGCTGCTGGCGACGGCAGCACGCTGCCCGCCGACGTGGTGGTCGCCGGGACCGACCCGCGCCCGCTCGCCCCGGCGGCGGACCGGCCGCGCCGCCCGCCGACCGCCCCGGGCGCTTCACCGTGCTGGCGCTGCGCGGCGAGCGGCCGCAGGACGTGCCGCACCGGACCGTGGTCCACGCCGCCGACCGTGAGGACGAACTGGACGCGCTCTTCCCGGGCACGGGGACCGCCGGGAGCGCCGGAGCCCGGCTGTGCGCCCGGCCGACCGTGCAGCTGCTGCGGCCGGACGACCCCACGCTGGCCCCGGCCGGGCACGAGTCCGCGCTGCTCACCGTCACCGTCCCGAGCCAGACGGCCTTCGACTGGACCGTGCCCGGCCGTGCCGACGCCTATGCCGACGCGCTGCTCGCCCACGCCGCCCCGGAGCTGCGCGAACGGGTGCTCTGGCGGGAAGTGCGGACCCCGGCCGACACCGAGCGGGAGACCGGCGCCCGCGGCGGATCAGTGCCGGGCCCGGCGCTGGCCGGGGCGGGCGGGGCGTATCTGAGCGCCGCCAACCGGTCGCCGCTGCCCGGCCTGTACCTGGTCGGCGGCGGCGCCCACCCGGCGGCGGCCTGTCCCGGTCGGCATGTCGGCGACGGTCACCGCCGAGCTCATCGGGACGCCGTAGCGGCGGCGGTCAGCCGTACTGCCAGGGCTCGGGCTGCTGCCCCGGCTCCGGCTGCTGCGACTGCTGCTGCGGGTGCTGCTGCTGGTACTGCACCAGGTAGTCGTACTGCTGCTGCTCGTAGGAGTAGCCCGGCTGCGGCTGCCCGCCGGCCGGGTCGTAGCCGTCCTGCGGGTAGGACTGCGGCTGGTAGTACCCCTGCTGCTGGGCGCCGGGGTCGTAGCCGTAGCCGGGGGCGGGCTGCTCCCCGTAGTAGCCCGGGCCCGGCTGCTGCGGGGACTGGCCCGGGTAGGACTGCTCCGGATACTGCCGGCCCGGGTACTGCTGGGGGTACGGTTCCGCCTGCGGGCCGCCGTACTGCCCGGCGTACTGCTCCGCGTACGGCTCGGCGTACGGCTCCGCGTACGGCTCGGCATAGGGCTGGGCCTGCTGGGCGTACTGCTGCGGGTAGCTCCCGGCGGCCGGCTGCGGGGGCTGCTGCCCGTACGCGCCGTAGTAGCCCGAGCCCGGCTGCTCCGGCGCGGTTCCGGAGGCGACGAACCCGGACACCGGCTCGGCCTCACCGGCGGCGCGCCGGGCCCGGCCGGTTCCTCCAGCTCGACCGGACCGACCGCGCCGACCCGCCGCTCCGGGGCCGCCGCTGCGGGCTCCGGGAGTCCGGCCGCCGGGAAGACCCGGGCCAGCAGCGGGAGCCGGCCCAGCGGCCCGGGCAGCGCGCCGTCCCGGCCGCGCAGCGACCAGTGTGTACCCGGCCCTGCTTGACCGAGCGGGTCACCAGGCCCTGACCGGCGCCGAAGGCGACCACGCCGACCACCACCACGACCACCGAGCCCTGCTGCACCCCGGCCACCAGCCCGAGGAACCCCAGCAGCGCCAGCCCACGCCAGTGCGCCGGGGCGCGGTGCTGCACCAGCAGCTCGCCCAGCAGCCAGAGCGCCACCACCGCGAACGCTGCGTACAACACCGCGAGTCCGACGTTCATGGGACGTACCTACCTCAGTGCTCAGCGGGGCGCGTGACGGACACCGTACCGGCTGGGTCTGAGCGGCCGCCTCAGTCCCGGCTGTGCAGCCCGAGGTTCTGGTAGATCTCCGAGGTGACAGTGGAGAAGTTCATGGTCATGAAGTGCAGGCCAGGGCTGCCCTCGTCGATCAGCCGGCGGCACATGTCGGTCGCGAACTCGATGCCGATCGCCCGGACGGCCTTGGGGTCGTCCTCGGCGGCGAGCATCCGGTCGGTCAGCGGCTGCGGGATGACCGCGGTGCTCAGCGTGGGGATCCGCCGCAGCGATTTGACGGTGGTGATCGGCATGATCTCCGGGATGATCGGGACCTCGCAGCCCGCGGCCGCCACCCGGTCACGGAACCGCAGGTAGTCGTCGACGTCGAAGAACATCTGGGTGATCGCGTAGTCGGCGCCGGCCCGGCACTTCGCCACGAAGTGCCGGATCTCGCTGTCCCAGTCGGGGGAGCGCGGGTGCATCTCCGGGAAGGCCGCGACGCCGACGCAGAAGTCGCCCGACTCCTTGATCAGTTGCACCAGCTCGGCGGCGTAGTGCACGCCCTGCGGGTGCGGAACCCACTCCCCCAGCGGGTTGCCGGGCGGGTCGCCGCGCAGCGCCAGCACATTGCGTACGCCCTGGTCCGCGTAGTGGCCCAGGATGTTGCGCAGCTCGGCCACGCTGTGGTCGACCGCGGTCAGATGGGCGACCGGAGTGAGCGTGGTCTCCTGGGTGATCCGGCCGGTGATGTTGACGGTGCGGCCGCGGGTCGAGCCGCCCGCGCCGTAGGTCACCGAGACAAAGGTCGGCGAGAGCGCCTCAAGCCTGCGGATGGCCGTCCACAGCCCGGCCTCGGCCTCCGCGCTGCGCGGAGGCATGAACTCGAAGGAGTAGGAACGGTCCCCCGCCGCCAGGAGCTCACGGATGGAGACCGCATGGTCTGTCCTGGTGCTGGGAGTGCCAAGGGCCATGACAGCAGATTATCGGTCGGGGGCGGAGAATCCGAAGGAACAGTCCAACTACTGATACAACCGTGGAGAACCGGCCAGCCGGGGGGGGTCCCCGGGCTCCGAAGGACGGGTTACGCTGGTTTTCCTCGTACCGCTCGGAGAACCCCCGTGCCCTCACCCGCGCCGTCCACGGCCTGGACCAGCTCGACGCGCCCGCCCCCGGGATCCGCGCCGCCGCCGCCTCGGCGACCGGTAAGCGGCGACCCGGTGAACGGCGAGTCGGTGAGCGGCAACCCGGTGGACCAGGAGCAGCTGCGGCAGCGCATCGACCACGCGCTCTCCCGCTTCCTGGACCGCCAGCAGGCGACGCTGACGGCGATCTCGCCCCGGCTGCTGCCGGTCGCGGCCACCCTGCGGGACTTCCTCGACGGCGGCAAGCGGCTGCGCCCCGCCTTCTGCTACTGGGGCTGGCGCGGCGCGGGCGGCAGCCGGGACGAGGAGGGCGCGGTCGCCGCGGCCGCCGCGCTGGAGCTGCTCCAGGCCGGCGCGCTGGTCCACGACGACCTGATAGACGGCAGCGACACCCGGCGCGGGCTGCCCTCGGTGCACCGGCGGCTCGAAGCGCTGCACCGCGCCGAGGGGTGGCGCGGCGACGGCGGCCGCTACGGGACGGCCGGGGCGGTGCTGCTCGGGACATGCTGCTGATGTGGAGCGACGAGCTGGTCTGGGACTGCGGTCTCGACCGTGAGGCGGTACGCCGGGCGAAGCCGCTGTTCGACCTGATGCGCACCGAGGTGATGGCCGGGCAGTACCTGGACGTGCTGGAGCCCGCGCCCGCGGCGACCGGCCGGGCGAAGGCGATCCGATCGAGCGGGCCCGGACGGTGATCCACTACAAGTCGGCGAAGTACACCGTGGAGCGCCCGCTCCAGATCGGCGGGCTGCTGGCCGGGGCCGATCCGGCGCTGGTCGCCGCCTACGGGGCCTTCGGGCTGCCGCTCGGCGAGGCGTTCCAGCTGCGGGACGACCTGCTCGGGGTCTACGGCGACCCGGCGGTCACCGGCAAGCCCGCCGGGGACGACCTGCGCGAGGGCAAGTGCACCCTGCTGGTCGCGGAGGCGCTGGACACCTGCGGCGGCGCCGACGCCCGGCTGCTGGACGAACTGCTCGGCGCGCCCGGGATGGGCGTGCCGGAGGTCGAGCTGCTGCGCTCGGTGATCACCCGCAGCGGTGCGCCGGAGCGGGTGGAGGCGCGGATCAACGCACTGCTGCACCAGGCGCTGACCGCGCTGGACGACGCCCCGCTGCACGACCAGGACGCCCGCCGGGCGCTGCACCGGCTGGCCGGCGCGGCAACCGCACGGCGCTACTGACAGCGGCGCGGCCGGCGCCGGACCGAAGTCCGGCACCGGCCGCGGGCGAAAGAGCCGGGCGGAAACCCGGGCGGAAGAACCGGGCGCGGGCAGGCCGGGCGCTAGAGCTCCCGCTCGCGGACCCGGCGGGAGAGCTCGGCGGCGGCGGCGTGCGGGTCGGCGGCCGCGGTCAGCGCGCGGACCACCACGATCCGCCGGGCGCCCGCGTCCAGCACCTGCTCCAGGTTGCCCTGGTCGATGCCGCCGATGGCGAACCAGGGCCGGGCCGCCGCCGGGTCGGTCCCGGCGGTCCGCTCGGCAGCCCGCTCGGCAGTCCGCTCGGCAGTCCGCCCGGCCGCGTACGAGACCAGGCCGAGGCCGGGTGCGTGCCGGCCGGGCTTGGTCGGGGTCGGCCAGACCGGGCCGGTGCAGAAGTAGTCCACCCCGGGCTCCACCAGCGCCGCGTCCACCTCGGACTCGGCGTGGCAGGAGCGGCCGATCAGCACCTCCGGGCCGAGCACGGCCCGGGCCGCCGCGACCGGCAGGTCGTCCTGGCCCAGGTGCAGCACCTCGGGCCGGGGCCCCCAGGCGGCGCGGGCCGCATGGGCGACGTCGGCGCGGTCGTTGACCGCGAGCAGCCTGCCGTGCCGACGGCAGGCCTCCGCGAAGACCTCCAGGAACTCCAGCTCCTGCCGGGCCTCCAGGCCCTTGTCCCGCAGCTGGACGATGTCCACGCCGCCGGACAGCACCGCGTCCAGGAACTCGGGCAGGTCGCCCTGCTCCCGGCGGGCGTCGGTGCACAGGTACAGCCGGGCGCCGTTCAGTGCGGCATGGGTCACAGTGCCATCGCCTGCGCGCGGCGCTTCACCTCGGTGCCCGGTTCTCGTTCATGGCCTGGGCGGGGGTGCCCGGCAGCGAGGGGTCCTCGGTGAACAGCCACTCAAGGGCTTCCTCGTCGCTGAAGCCGCTGTGCGCAGCAGCGTCAGCAGGCCGCAGATGCCCTTCACGGTGCCGTTGGGGCCGATGAAGGCGGCGGGCACCTGAAGTGCGTTGTTCTCGCCCCGGCGGACGCCGATCAGCGTGCGGTCGTCGACGAGACGGCGGACCTTGGTCACCACCACGCCCCACTGCTCGGCGATGTCGGGGATGTACATCCAGGCGGGAATAAGGGCGTCAATCTTGGGATCAATCTGGCTCACACCCCCCAGCCTGCCATCCCCGGGGCCCCGCGCGCACCACGAGGGCCCGCCGGGCCCCCCGACGGGGCCGTCAGCCGGCGGCCGCCGCCTTCAGCTGGACCGCCGGGTCGGCCGCGCGGTCGCGGTCCAGCGGGGTCCCCCGCTCCAGCAGCCGACGCCCCTGGGCCACGTCACGCGGACGGTCCACGGCCAGCAGCGCCACCGGCACGTCCCCGCGCAGCCACAGCGCGCTCCACCCGGCGCCGCCGTCGGCGGCGGACTCGGCGTTCGGGTCCCCGCGCCACAGCAGCTCGTCGCCGGGCCCGTGCTGCCCGGCGTACTGGACCATCCGGCCGAACTGCTCCGACCAGAAGTAGGGCACCGGGTCGTAGGCCTCGTCCCCGCCGAGCACATTGGCCGCCGCCACCCGCGGGCCTGGATGGCGTTGTCCCAGTGGTGGACGGTGAGCCTGGTCCGGTAGCGGGCGGAGGGGAAGGAGACGCAGTCGCCGACCGCGAACACCTCCTCGGCCCCGGCCCGCAGCCGGTCGTCGGCGGCGATCGCGCCGCGGGGGTCGAGCGGTATGCCGGAGCCCTCCAGCCAGCCGGTGTCGGGGCGGGCGCCGATGCCGACCAGCACCACATCCGCCGGGAGCACCGTGCCGTCCGCGAGCCGCACCGCGTCCGCGCTGAAGCCGCTGACTCCGGTGCCGGTGCGCAGGTCCACCCCGGCCTGGGCGTACCAGGCCCGCATCCGCTCGCCGAGTTCGGACGGCAGTGCGCCGGGGAGCGGGGTCGCGGCCGCCTCGACCACGGTCACCCGGCAGCCCAGCTGCCGGGCCACGGTGGCGGCCTCCGCGCCGATCCAGCCCGCGCCGACGATCACCACCCGGGCGCCGAAGCGCAGCGCGGCCCGGAGCGCCACGGCGTCCGCGTGGGTGCGCAGCAGGTGCGCCGAGGACGGCTGGCCGGGGAGGGTCAGCGGCCGGGCGCCGGTGGCGAGCACCAGCCGGTCGTAGCCGAGCTCCTGCTCCTCGGTGCGTACGCTCCGGGCGGCGGTGTCCAGGGCGACCGCGCGCTGTCCCAGCAGCAGGTCCACCCCGAGCCCGGCGTAGTCCACCTCGAAGCGGGAGTGCTCGGCCTTGCCGAGCAGCACATCCTTGGACAGCGGCGGCCGGTCGTAGGGCTCCTGCGGCTCCGCCCCGACCAGGGCCAGCCGCCCCTGGTAGCCGCGCTCGCGCAGCGCCAGCACGGTTTGCATCCCGGCCAGCCCCGCACCCACCACGACGATCTGCTGCACCATCGACCTGCCACCCCGCTACCGAGTCGGACCACCCCGTCACTTTACGCAGGACGGCGCGACTACAGTGGAAACAGCAAACACGGGAGCCCGGCGGACCGGGCTGAGAGGCAGGCGACCGGGCCAGGGGCCCGCGGCCCGCGACCGTCCGAACCTGATCCGGATCATGCCGGCGAAGGGAGCGCGCCATCGTGGCACGTGTCCGCACGGACCCGACCGATGTGCTGGTGGTCGGTGGCGGTGTCATCGGCCTGGCGGTGGCCTGGCGCTGCGCGCAGCGCGGCCTGGCGGTCACCGTGCTCGACCCCGCTCCGGGGCACGGGGCGAACCAGGTCGCGGCCGGGATGCTGGCCCCGGTCACCGAGCTGCAGTACGGCGAGGAGCCCCTGCTCCGGCTCGGCCTGGCCTCCAACGAGCGCTACCGCGCGTTCGTCGCCGAGCTGGCCGAGGCGAGCGGCGTGGATCCGGGCTACCGCGCCTGCGGCACCCTGGCCGTCGCGCTGGACTCGGACGACCGCGCCGAACTGCGCGAGGTGCACGCCTTCCAGCAGCGGCTGGGGCTGGACGTGCAGTGGCTGAGCGGGCGCGAGTGCCGGCGGCTGGAGCCGATGCTGGCGCCCGCTGTCCGCGGCGGGACAGTGGTCACCGGTGATCACCAGGTGGACCCCCGGCAGCTGGGCGCGGCGCTGCTCGCGGCCTGCGCCGCGGCCGGGGTGGAGCTGCACCGCTCCCGGGCGGTGGAGCTGACCGTGGCCGGGGACCGGGCGGTCGGGGTGCGCACCGAGGACGGCACCGCGCTGACCGCCGGGCAGACCGTGCTGGCGGCCGGGAGCTGGTCCGGCGAACTGCCGGGGACGCCGCCGGAGGTCAGGCCCCCGGTGCGGCCGGTGAAGGGGCAGATCCTGCGGCTGCGGATGGAGAGCCACTTCGGCCGTCCGTTCCTGTCCCGCAATGTCCGGGCGGTGGTCCGCGGCGGCCACCTGTACCTGGTGCCGCGCGAGAACGGCGAGCTGGTGGTCGGCGCGACCATGGAGGAGCAGGGCTACGACACCACGGTCACCGCGGGCGGGGTGTACGAGCTGCTGCGGGACGCGCACGAGCTGGTCCCGGGGATCACCGAGCTGCCGCTGCTGGAGACCAGCGCGGGCCTGCGCCCGGGCACTCCGGACAACGCGCCGCTGCTCGGCCCGACCGCGCTGCCGGGGCTGGTGGCCGCGACCGGGCACCACCGCAACGGCGTGCTGCTGACCCCGGTCACCGCGGACCTGCTCGGCGAGTACCTGGCCACCGGGGCCGTACCGGAGCTGGCCGCCGCGTTCAGCCCGGCCCGCTTCGCCGGCTCCCGCACCCCTGAGCCGCTCACCGACGAGACCCTCGCGCACGACACCCGCGCCTGCGACACCCACTCCTTCGACACCGCCATACCCGACACCCCCACGGAGGCCGTCCGATGACGTCCCTGCCCATCCGCGTCAACGGCGAGGCCCGGGAGGTGCCGCCGGGCACCACGCTGGCCCAGGTGGTCGCCGGGCTCAGCAGCGCGCACACCGGGGTGGCCGCCGCCGTCAACGAGGCGGTGGTGCCGCGCGGTGCCTGGCCGGCCACCCCGCTGGCGGCCGACGACCGGGTCGAGATCCTCACCGCGGTCCAGGGAGGCTGACGGCATGGCTGACGACATCCTCACCATCGCCGGGCGCGGCTTCGGCTCCCGGCTGATCATGGGCACCGGCGGTGCCCCCAGTCTGGAGACGCTGGAGCAGGCGCTGCGGCTGTCCGGCACCGAACTGACCACGGTCGCGATGCGGCGGCTGAACCCGGCCGCCCGCGGCTCGGTGCTGGAGGTGCTGCGACGCAACGGCATCGAGGCGCTGCCCAACACGGCCGGCTGCTTCACCGCGGGCGAGGCCGTGCTCACCGCCCGGCTGGCCCGGGAGGCGCTGGGGACCAACTGGGTGAAGCTGGAGGTGGTCGCCGACGAGCGGACGCTGCTGCCGGACGGGGTCGAGCTGCTGGAGGCCGCGGAGACCCTGGTCGACGACGGCTTCGTGGTGCTGCCCTACACCAACGACGACCCGGTGCTGGCCCGCCGGCTGGAGGAGGTGGGCTGCGCGGCGGTGATGCCGCTCGGCTCGCCCATCGGCTCCGGTCTGGGCATCCGCAACCCGCACAACTTCCAGCTGATCGTCGAGCAGGCCAAGGTCCCGGTGATCCTGGACGCCGGGGCGGGCACCGCCTCGGATGCCGCGCTGGCGATGGAGCTGGGCTGCGCGGCGGTGATGCTCGCCACCGCGGTCACCCGGGCGCAGGAGCCGGCGCTGATGGCGGAGGCGATGCGGCGGGCCGTGGAGGCGGGGCGGCTGGCCTACCGGGCCGGGCGGATCCCGCGCCGGTTCCACGCCGAGGCGTCCTCGCCGATGGCCGGGCGGGCCTCGTTCGACCCCGAGGCACCGGACTTCTGAGCGCGGACCTGTAGCCCGGACCTGAGCGCGGACCTGAGCGCGGACCTGAGCCCCGACCTGAGCGCGGACCTGAGCCCGGACGGCTCAGCCCGGACCGCGGGCCGCGGCGGCCCCCGGGGCTGCTGCGGCCCTGCGGCTCCGGGCTTCTGACCGGCCGTCGGGCAGCTCACCGTTGCGCAACGATCCGGTCGCCCCTCGTCACCCCGGGGGGCCTTTGGCCCGTAGACTCCGTGGGATGGACACGACCCTGCACGACCCCCTGCTAGGGCGGATGCTGGACGGCCGCTACCGGGTCGAGCACCGCATCGCCGCCGGCGGCATGGCCACCGTCTACCGGGCCATGGACACCCGGCTGGACCGCGTGGTCGCACTCAAGGTGATGCACGCGGGGCTGGCGTCCGACCCCGACTTCACCGCCCGCTTCATCCGTGAGGCCAAGGCGGTCGCCCGGCTGTCGCACCCCAATGTGGTGAATGTCTTCGACCAGGGCAGCGACGGCGGCGTGGTCTTCCTGTCCATGGAGTACGTGCCCGGCTGGACCCTGCGCGACCTGCTGCGGGACGGGCGGGGCTTGAGCCCGCGGACTGCGCTGGACGTCCTGGAGCCGGTGCTGGCCGCGCTCGCGCGGCGCACCGGGGCGGGCCTGGTGCACCGCGATGTGAAGCCGGAGAACGTGCTGCTCACCGAGGACGGCCGGGTGAAGGTCGCGGACTTCGGGCTGGTCCGGGCGATGACCGGGGAGAGCGCGGTGACCTCCGGTCAGGTGATGGGCACGGTCGCGTACCTGGCGCCGGAGCAGATCCAGCAGGGCGAGACCGACCCGCGCACCGATGTGTACGCCTGCGGGGTGATGCTGTTCGAGATGCTCACCGGCAGCAAGCCGCACACCGGCGAGTCCGCGATGCAGGTGATCTACCAGCACCTGAGCACCGACGTGCCGCCGCCGTCCACGCTGGTCCCGGGCCTGGCGCCGGAGCTGGACACGATAACGGTCGCCGCCACCTCCCGGGACGCCGGCTACCGGCCGCAGGACGCGGTGGCGCTGCTGGCCACGCTCCAGCAGATCCGCGGCGGCCTCACCCCCGCGGCAGCTGGACGCAGCCGGCGCCGGCACCCTGCACCTGCGGCACCGGCGCCGGGCCGCGCTGGACCGCACCAGCGTGCTGCCCAGCGGCCGACGACCCCCGGCTCGGCCTCCAGACCGGCCTCCAGACCGGCGGGCAGACCGGAGCACAGGTCGGCGCACAGACCGGTGCGCAGCTGGACCGCACCAGCGTGATGCCGGGGCTGCACGAGCTGCCCGCCGACCTGGTCATGCCCCGGCGCGAGCAGCCGAGCGGTTCGAGCCGCCGGCGCCGCGCGGGGCCGGCCCGACGCCGTTCCCGGCGCAGAGCCCGCGCTGGGTGATCCCGCTGTGCGTGGTGCTGCTGCTGGTCTGGTCGTCGGCGGCGCGACCTGGGCGCTGAACGACGCGCTGTATCTGACCCTGCCGAACGTGGCCGGACAGCCGCAGGCCGCGGCCACGCAGACGCTGACGCCGACGGCTGACCGTCTGTCGCCGCGGCAGCAGTTCGACGCGGTCGTCCCGGCCGGGCAGGCGATCGGCACCGAGCCGGGTTCGGGCAGCAGGGTGCGCAAGGACTCCACGGTTGGTGCTGACATCTCCAAGGGCGCGAACCGGCCGCCGGTCCCGCAGGTGGTGGCAGGTCGCTGGGCGGCCGCCAAGCAGGCGATCACCGGCCGCGGCCTGGTGGGGCAGGTCACCCAGCAGCCGAGCAGCGCGCCGCAGGGCCAGGTGACCGCGAGCACTCCCACCGCCGGGACCAAGGAGCAGCCGAAACCCTGGTCGACCTGGTGGTCAGCAGCGGCGTGCCGCCGCGCCGCGCTGCCGGACGTGGTGGGCGAGCCGGTGGCCCAGGCCATGTCGGATCTGCGGATCGCCGGTTTCGGCACGCAGGTGAACCCGACCTATGTGACCTCCAGCGTCCCGGCCGGGTCGGTGGCCAGTCAGAGCCCGTCGGGCTCCTCGGCGCCCGCGGGCTCCACCATCTCGCTGACGGTGTCGTCGGGGCCGCCGCAGGTGGCCGTGCCGGACGTCACCGGGGACACCGAGGACCAGGCCAGGGCGGCGCTGACGGCGGCCGGGTTCAAGGTGAAGACACACAAGTTCCTGCCCTTCGGCGATCCGACGGTGACCACCCAGGACCCGACCGGGGGCAGTCAGGCCCCGCAGGGCAGCACGGTGACGATCACCCTGTTCTAGCGGCGCGTTCACCATGCGGAGTTCGACCGCGTCGAAGGCCCCCGCCCGCAGTTCGGCGGGGGCCGATCGGTAGGCTTCCTGGGCATGAGCTCCCCTGCCCCGGCTGACCTTTTCGAGAGCATGGCCACGATGCGGGACATGCGCCGACTGAGCACCGAACCGGTGCCGGAGGAGATGCTGGAAAGACTGGTCCAGGCCGCCGTAAACGGGCCCAGTGGTTCCAATGCCCAGGACTACGAGTACGTCCTGGTGACCGACCGCGAGGTGATGGCGAAGCTCGCACCGCTGTGGACCCGCTGCGTCGACGCCTATATCGCCTCGGTCGGCCGCACGCTGGCGGCGACCATGGACGACGAGTCCTACGAGCTGATGCTTGCCGGGATCCAGTACCAGCGGGACCACTTCGCGGACATCCCGGCGCTGGTCATCCCCTGCTACCACCTGCCCAAGGTGAGCGCCGACCTGGACGGACTGCGTGGCGTGGTGACCCAGCTGGGCACCGCCGGGCTCGGGCGGCTGGCCGCGCACGGCGGCCGGATCAGCCTGCTGGCAGAGGCCTCCAGCGTCTACCCGGGCACGCAGAACCTGCTGCTGGCGGCGCGGACGCTGGGCCTGGGGGCGAGCCTGACCATCTGGCACCTGATGCTGGAACGGGAGTGGAAGGCCGCCCTGGGCATCCCGTCCGAGGTGACACCTTCGCGGTGATCCCGATCGGCTGGCCGCTGGACGCGTTCGGCCCGGTGACCCGCCGTCCGGTCGACGAGGTGCTGCACCGCGACCGGTGGTGACCGGCGCGCCGCCGGCCGGCCGTCACCGACCGTCCGGCGGCGCCAGGGCGGGCTGCCGCCCGGTCGTCCCCGGGGCGCTGGCGGCGCGTCAGAACTCCGGCCCGTCGCCGGGCTCCTCCTGGTAGGAGTAGCGCTGCTCGGCCCAGGGGTCGCCGAGGTTGTGGTAGCCGCGCTCCTCCAGAAACCGCGCCGGTCGGCGGTCATGTACTCGACCGCGCGGACCCACTTGGGGCCTTTCCAGGCATACAGCCGCGGGACCACCAGCCGGACCGGGAAGCCGTGCTCGACGGTGAGCGGATCGCCGTCGCGGTGGGTGGCGAAGAGCGTGTCCGGGGCGGCGAAGTCGGCCAGCCGGAGGTTGGCGCTGTAGCCGTACTCCGCCCACACCATCACATGGGTGACCCCGGGGGCGGGCGGCGCCAGTTCGAGCACGGCCCGCGCCGGGACCCCGTGCCAGTGGCTGGCGAGCATGGAGAAGCGGGTCACGCAGTGCAGGTCGGCGGTGACCTCGGCGCGCGGCAGGGACATGAAGCGCTGGTGGTCCCAGCTGTGCTTGGCGCCGTCCGCGGTGGCCCCGAAGACCTGGAAGTCCCAGTCCCGCGGCTTGAAGCGGGGCACCGGACCGTAGTGCAGTACCGGCCAGCCGCGTTGCAGCCGCTGCCCCGGTGGAAGCGCGCCTGGACTGCGCGCCTGGGCCCTGGCCTGCTCGTTCTCGGACTGACCCATGCTCCCATGGTGACAGATCACGAAAAAAGCCCACCCGGAGGGGCGGGCAGGGTGTACAAGCTGCCCGGCGCCCCTCCCCCGCCGGGCCGGGCCCGTCAGGTGTCGGGCTGCTCGACCAGCTGGGCGATGTAGAGCGCGTCGCCGAGCTTCTCGACCAGCTGGAGCTGGGTCTCCAGGTAGTCGATGTGGTGCTCCTCGTCCTTGAGGATGTCCTCGAAGATCTTGGCCGAGGTGATGTCGGCCTTGGCCCGCATCACCACGATGCCGCGCCGCAGCCGTTCGATGGCCTCGATCTCGACCTGCTGGTCGGCCTCGAACATCTCCTTGACCGTCTCGCCGATCCGGATGTGGAACAGCCGCTGGTAGTTGGGCAGCCCCTCCAGGAACAGGATCCGGTCGGTCAGGATCTCGGCGTGCTTCATCTCGTCGAAGGACTCGTGCCGGGTGTACTCGGCGAGTTTCGGCCAGCCGTTGTTCTCCTGCATCCGCGAATGCAGGAAGTACTGGTTGATGGCGGTGAGTTCCGCCGTCAACTGCTCATTGAGGAGTTCGATAACTTCCGGGTCACCCTGCACGGCAGCGCGATTCCTTTCCGGGTAGCCGATGCCTGGCGCGCATCCTCGCACCATCGATCAGCTACGTCCTCAGTAAGCGTATGCTTACCGAATGCCACCAATGCCTCGCCGGAAGGCCGCTCCCGGCTCATCCCAATGGGCCGGTCAGGTGCGCGAAGACCACCACATTGCCCAGATAGCCGGTGGCCTTGGTGTAGCCGCCGCCACAGGTGATCACCCGCAGTTCCGGATAGCTGGTCGGGCCGTAGACCAGCCGGTCCGGGAAGTGCGCATCGGGATAGACGTTGACCGCGTCCACGGTGAACTCCGCGGTGCGGTGGTCGCGCCGCTCGATGTCCAGGACATCGCCGGTGTGCAGCGCGCCGAGGCCGTAGAAGACGGCGGGCCCCTGGGCGTTGTCGACATGCCCGGCGATGACCGCCGGGCCGGGCGTGCCGGGGGCCGGGCCGCGGGCGTACCACCCGGCCGTCCCGGCGCGCTCGGGCGGCGGCGGGGCCAGATGGCCCTCGGGGTCCAGGCCGAGCCCGATCAGCGGGGCGTCCACCCCGATCGCGGGGATGCGGATCCGCACCGGGACGGAGGCCGGCAGCGGCGGGGCGCCGGGGATGTCCGCCAGCCCGGAGCCCGCGGCGGCGTCGGCCGCGGACGGCTGCGGGGGTTGCCCCGCAGCCATCCCGCGGCCGAGCAGCACCAGCCCGAGGACCAGCAGCAGCGGGGCCCCCACCCGGCGCGGACGGGTGGGCTCAGCCCCCATCGCGGCTCCGCCGGTGCCGCAGGGCCAGGGCTCCGGCCGCCAGCACCAGCGCCGCACCGCCGGCCTCCTGGGCCAGGTCACCGCCGGTGATGCTGCCGCCGACCCCGGTGTGCGCGGGGCCCGACGGCATCTGGCCGTCCGACGAGCTGATGGTCAGGTCCGCCTGGAACGAGGAACTGCTGTCGCCCGCGGCGCAGCTGCCGGAGAGGGTGTAGCTGCCGGGCCCGAGCGAGGCACTGATCTCGGCGGACGCGGAGTAGAAGCCGGGCTGGCCGGACATCGGGCGCAGATCGACCGGGCCGCTGAACTCCGACTGCGAGCCCCAGGTCGGCTTGGGGCTGGAGTAGGCCGAGCAGTCCAGCTGGATCTGTACGGTGTCGCCGGGATGGACCGCGGCCGGCGAGACGGTGACGCTGGCAGCGCTGGCGCCGCTGGAACCGGAAGCGAAGGCCGCGGGAGCGGCGGCGGGGACTGCCAGCAGGGCGAGTCCGGCGATGACGGCTATGGACAGTGTCTTGTGGCGCACCAGGCACCTCCGTCGCCCGGTGCGGACCTCGGGCAGGCGCCCGGGTGCGGGGGACACACCAGGAGATACCTGCATGAATCACCGTCCGTACAGGAACGATAACCCTATGATCACCAGGAGCACCCGTTCGGCGGACAGATGTCCCGCGCCGCCGGGCGGAGGGGCGCTCAGGCCGCTTCGTCGACCTCGGCCGCCACAGTGACCGGCACCCCCTCGACCGGCACACCCCGACGGCCGGGGCGGCGAGGCCGAGCCGGGCGGCGAGGCGGGCGGTGGGGCAGGGGCGGGCGCCCTCGTGCCCGAGCATGGCCTGGATCCGGCGGACGCAGGAGCCGCAGTCGGTCCCCGCCTTGCAGCCCCCGGCGATCTGCCTCGGAGTGGTCGCCCCGCCCGCTATCTCCTCGCGGACACGCTGCTCAGTGACCGCATGGCACATGCACACGTACATACAATCCGCTCCCGCTCCTCCGAGTCAGCTAAGGCTAACCTTACCGAAGCGGTTCGGATGCGAAAAGGCCCCTCCGGGTCCGTTCGGCCGGATCCGGAGGGGCCTTCGTCACATCGGGCGTCGCAGCACGGGTGCTCAGGCGCCCCGGTACATCTCCGCCACCAGGAACGCCAGGTCGAGCGACTGGCTGCGGTTGAGCCGCGGGTCGCAGGCGGTCTCGTAGCGCTGGTGCAGGTCGTCCACGAAGACCTCGTCACCGCCGCCGACGCACTCGGTGACGTCGTCGCCGGTCAGCTCCACATGGATGCCGCCCGGGTGGGTGCCGAGCGCGCGGTGCACCTCGAAGAAGCCCTTGACCTCGTCCAGGACGTCGTCGAACCGGCGGGTCTTGTGGCCGGTCTCCGCCTCGTAGGTGTTGCCGTGCATGGGGTCGCAGATCCAGACCACCTGGGCGCCGCTGGCGGTGACCTTCTCCACCAGCTCCGGCAGCCGGTCGCGGACCTTGTCCTTGCCCATCCGGGTGATGAAGGTCAGCCGGCCGGGCTCGCGCTCCGGGTCCAGCCGGTCGATCAGGGTCAGCGCGTCGTCCACGGTGGTGGTCGGGCCGAGCTTGACCCCGATCGGGTTGCTGATCTGCGAGGCGAACTCGATGTGCGCGTGGTCCAGCTGCCTGGTCCGCTCGCCGATCCAGACCATGTGCCCGGAGACGTCGTAGAGCTTCCCGGTGCGGGAGTCGGTGCGGGTGAGCGCGGTCTCGTAGTCCAGCACCAGCGCCTCGTGCGAGGCGAAGAACTCGACGGTACGGAACTCCTCCGGGTCCACCCCGCAGGCGTTCATGAAGGACAGCGCGCTGTCGATCTCCTTGGCCAGCCGCTCGTAGCGCTGCCCCGAGGGCGAGTTGCGCACGAAGTCCTGGTTCCAGGCATGCACCTGGCGCAGGTCGGCGTAGCCACCGGTGGTGAAGGCCCGCACCAGGTTCAGCGTCGAGGCGGAGGCGTTGTACATCCGCTTGAGCCGCTCCGGATCCGGCCGGCGCGCCTCCGGGGTGAAGGCGAAACCGTTCACCGAGTCACCGCGGTAGACCGGCAGGGTCACCCCGTCCCGGGTCTCGGTCGACTTGGAGCGGGGCTTGGAGTACTGGCCGGCGATCCGGCCGATCTTGACGACCGGCACCGACGCGGCATACGTCAGCACCACCGCCATCTGGAGCAGCGTCTTCAGCTTGTTGCGGATCTGGTCCGCCGACACTCCGTCGAACGCCTCGGCGCAGTCACCGCCCTGGAGCAGGAAGGCCTCGCCCCGGGCTACGGCGGCGAGCCTGGCGCGCAACTGGTCGCACTCTCCGGCGAAGACCAGCGGGGGATAGGCGGCGAGGTCGGCAAGGGACTTGCGCAGAGCCTCTTGGTCCGGCCACTCAGGCTGCTGCGCCGCGGGCAGGGACTGCCAGGAGAAGTCCTGGTGCAGGGATTCAGCGTTCACGGTCACGCGGCCAAGGCTACGTGGTCGGTCCAGTGATTTGTTCATGCCGCCCGGTGGGTGAGACATCTGCTGGACCGCGCACGCCAGGGGCTGGGGTCCGCTAGAGTTCCGGCTGTGACCCATGACCCGCGAACCGTGCAGCACACCCGCTGCTGGTGGTGGACCGTCCCCGAGGCGGCCCACTGATCGCGCGTTCCCACGCAGACTCGACGGCCGCCCCCAGGGGCGGCCGTTCTGCGTTCACCGCGCAGACCGCCCCGGGACGGCCGGCTCCACGCCCTGCCGCTCCGCTCCCGGAAGGTCCACCGCTGTGACCACTGCCACCGACCGCACCAGTCCCGACCGCCCCGCCGTGGCGACCGCACCGCCGCACTGGTCGCCCGCCTCGTCGAGGCCGGTGAGCCCTTCGCCCTGCTGCACCGCGCCGCGCCCCGGCTCGCGCCGGACACCGTCGAACTGCTCTTCGGCGAGGTCGGCGAGTACGACACGCTCGCCGGGCTCCCGCTGCCGCAGGGGGCACCCGGGCGCCCGGTGCACGACCTGCTCGCGCTGGTCCCCTACCGGCAGCTGCGCGAGCGCGGCTTCGAGGCCAGGGAGGACGGCACCCCGTTGCAGGCGCTGCGGGTGCGCGAGTCGCATCTGCTGCCGCTGGCGGAGCTGCTGGCCGCGCTGCCGCAGCTGCCGGTGACCCTCCGCGACGGCGGCTTCGACCTGGACGACCAGCAGTACGCCGAGATCGTCCGGCGGGTGGTGCGGGACGAGATCGGCCGGGGCGAGGGAGCGAACTTCGTGATCCGCCGCGACTTCACCGGGACCCTGGACGGCTTCGGCCCGGCCCTGGCGCTCACCCTGTTCCGGCGGCTGCTTGAGCAGGAGCGCGGAGCCTACTGGACCTTCCTGGTCCACACCGGGGCGCGGCCGGACGGGGAGCGGCCGGGCACCGGGGAGCGGCCGGACGGGGGTCGGCGTGCCCGCTACCTGGTCGGGGCCAGTCCGGAGGTGCATGTCAGGCAGACCGCCGGAACGGTGGTGATGAACCCGATCTCCGGGACCTACCGCTATCCGCCCGCCGGGCCCACGCTGGACTCGCTGCTCGGCTTCCTGCACGACCCCAAGGAGCTGGAGGAGCTCACCATGGTCGTGGACGAGGAGCTGAAGATGATGTGCGCCGTCGGCGACCTCGGCGGCCAGGTCCTCGGCCCCCGGCTCAAGGAGATGGCGCACCTCGCCCACACCGAGTACGAGCTGCGCGGCCGGACCAGCCTGGACGTCCGCGAGGTGCTGCGGCAGACCATGTTCGCGGCGACGGTCACCGGCAGCCCGCTGGAGAACGCGGCCCGGGTGATCTCCCGCCACGAGACCACCGGACGCGGCTACTACGCCGGGGCGCTGGCACTGATCGGCCGCACCGCGGGCGGCGCGCAGACCCTGGACTCCCCCATCCTGATCCGCACCGCCGACATCGACCCGGCCGACGGACGGCTGGTGGTGCGGGTCGGCGCGACCCTGGTGCGGCACTCCGACCCGGACAGCGAGGCCGCCGAGACCCACGCCAAGGCGGCCGGGGTGCTCAGCGCGATCGGCGCGCTGCCGCCGCGCACCGGGCCCGACCCGCGGGCCCCGCGCCCGCTGCTGGCGGAGAACCACCGGGTGCAGGCCGCACTGGACGCCCGGCGCCGCGACCTCGCCCCGTTCTGGCTGCGGATGCAGACCGCGGCGGTGCCGGTGGAGGGGCAGCGGGTGCTGGTGATCGACTGCGAGGACAGCTTCACCTCGATGCTGGCGCACCTGCTGCGCTCGCTCGGCCACCAGGTCGAGCTGCGCCGCTACGACCTGCCCGGGCTGGCCGAGGCGGTGGCCGCGCACCGGGGCCCGCTGGTGCTCGGCCCGGGGCCGGGCGACCCGGCCGATCCGGCCGACCCGAAGATGCGGCTGCTGCAAGGGGTGACCGGCGAGCTGATGGCCACCGGACGGCCGGGCGGGCTGCTCGCGGTCTGCCTCAGCCACCAGCTGCTCTGCGCCGCGCTCGGGCTGCCGCTGCGGCGCAAGGCCACGCCGTACCAGGGGGCGCAGGAGCGGATCGACCTGTTCGGGGAGCCCCGGACGGTCGGCTTCTACAACACCTTCACCGCCGTCTGCGACCGGGCCGACGAGCTGCGGCTGGCGGAGCGCGGCATCGAGGTCAGCCGGGACCCGGCCACCGGGGACGTGTTCGCGGTGCGCGGCCCCGGCTTCGCCGGGCTCCAGTTCCACCCGGAGTCAGTGCTCACCCTGGACGGCGTTCGGCATCGTCGACGGGCTGCTGCGGATGCTGGCCCCGCAGCCGGCCTGACCCGGCCGGCGCGCCGACGACTGCTGTGCGCCCGGCCCCGCGTGCGGACGGCTACTTGGCGGCGTCCAGCGCGCTCTGCAGCGAACCGATGTAGCCCTGGCTGGTGAAGGTCGCCCCGGAGACCGCGTCGATGTCGGCGTTCTGCGCGGCCAGGGTCTCCTGGGTGAGCACCGGGATCGCCTGGGAGTTGATCTGCGCGTCACGCGGCGTGCTGTCGGGCTCCTCCAGCACGGTCACCCGGTGACCCTGGCCCCGTCGAAGGCGACCTTGAGCTGGACCGGGCCCAGCGGCGTGCCGACCGCTCCCCGGTCACCGTGTGCACCCCGGTGACCGGGCCGGCGACGGCGCCGCTCGGCGCGGCCACGACCTGGGACTGGGCCTGCTGCTGCGGGGTCTCGTGCGGTTTGGCCGCGAGCAGCAGCAGTACCCCGAAGGCGGTGCCGCCGGCGGTGAGGACGATACGGCGCATCACGGGCCGACCTCTCGGACGTCGAAGGTGTGCGGACTGGGCAGGGCCATGGCTCAGAGCTCGAAGGACTCGTGGTGGATCCGGTGCGCGGGCACGCCCGCGGTGTCCAGCGCCTCGCACGCGGTCCGCACCATGCCCTGCGGGCCGCACAGGTAGACGTCGTGCTCGCGCAGGTCGGGCAGCAGCCCGAGCAGGTTCCTGGTCTGCAACGGCTCGCCGATCTCGGACCGGGGCCCGACCAGGAAGTGCAGCCGCGCCCCGCGCGCCTCGGCGATGGACTCCAGTTCGGCGCGGAAGAGCAGCTCCTGCTCGCTGCTCGCCCGGTAGACCAGGGTCAGCTCGCCGGGGGCGGCCGGGAGGGTCTCGAACAGCGTCCGCAGCGGGTGATGCCGACCCCGGCCGCCAGCAGCAGCACCTTGGGACCGGTGCGGCGGTCGGCGGTGAACGCCCCGTAGGGGCCCTCGGCCAGCACCCGGGTGCCCGGGCGCAGCCCGGCCAGCGCGCCGCTGTGGCCGCCGCGCTCCTTGACGGTGATCCGCAGGCCGTCGCCGGTGGGCGCGGCGGACAGCGAGTAGGGGTTGGCCGACCAGGCCAGGCCGGGGGCGAGGAACCGCCAGCGGAAGAACTGCCCGGGCCGGGTGCGGGCGGCCAGTTCCTCCAGCCGCAGGCCGGTGATCCGGACCGAGACCACGCCGGGCGCCTCGGTCCGCACCTCGGCCACCCGCAGCCGGTGCCGCTGGGCGTCCCGGAGCGGCAGGGCGAAGCGGAAGCAGACGATGACCGCCCCGGCGCCCAGGTACAGGCAGTACCAGCAGATCCGGGCCGCCCGGTCGTGCAGGAACTCGTCGCCGTTGCTGAGCTGGTGGAAGAAGACCAGCACGATCGACAGATAGGTGAGCAGGTGCAGGAGGTACCAGGTCTGGTAGCGCAGCCGGCTCCGCGCCGCCCGGGCGGAGACCGCGGCGACGCCGAAGAGCAGCAGGGTGCCGCAGCTCGCCTTGATCATGTCGGGGTAGTGGAAGACGATCTCGGTGGTCTGGCCGACCACACCGGTGTGGTCGGTCAGCGAGTAGCCCCAGATGATCAGGGTCACATGGGAGACAACCAGGCCGACCAGGTAGCGGCCGCCCATGGCGTGCCAGCGGGCCAGCCGGTCGGTGCCGAGCGTGCGGTCCAGCGGCGGTATCCGGGCCATCAGCAGCAGCAGCACCGGCGCGGTGTACCCGGCCAGCAGTCCGCAGAGCCGGGCGCCGTTGGTGATCCACTGGGCGGCGCCGATGATCGCGCCGGTGTCGCTCCACCACAGCCACAGCACCGCGGCGGCGCCCGCGCCGATGGCGGCGAGCAGCGCCTTGGCGACGGTGTCCTGGTGGCCGGGTGCCGGTCCCCGGTCGGTGGCCGTGCGCGTGGCGACGGTGGTGGTCATCCGGTCCTCCCGAAATGCAGCTGGGACGACACTCTGCCAGCGGTTCCTGTGCGCAGCCTTGGTGTCCCGCGGCCGCGGCGTGCATGTCGGGCAATCGTAAGCAGGCCGTCCGCACGGTCCGACGGCGGGGCCGCGCCGCGGGCGCTCCGGGTGGGGTCCGCCCGGTCGGGCCGGATCAGCGGCCGTCGTCCAGGCCGCGCTCGATGGCGTAGCGGACCAGCTCGACCCGGTTGTGCAGCTGGAGCTTGCCCAGGGTGTTCTGGACATGGTTCTGCACGGTGCGGTGCGAGAGCACCAGCCGGTCGGCGATCTGCTTGTACGACAGGCCCTTGGCGACCAGCCGGAGCACCTCGGTCTCCCGCTCGGTGAGCCGGGGGCGGCCGGGCCGCGGGCGTCGTCCTGGACCGGTTCGGCGGCGAGCCGGCGGTACTCGCCGAGCACCAGTCCGGCCAGCCCGGGGGTGAACACCGGGTCACCCTCGGCGGTGCGGCGCACCGCGTCCAGCAGCTCCGCCCGGCTGGCGGACTTCACCAGGTAGCCGGTGGCCCGGACTTCACCGCTTCCAGTACGTCGGCGTGCTCGCCGCTGGCGGACAGCACCAGCACCCGGGGCGGATCCTGGTGGGCCATCAGCTTCCGGCAGACCTCCACCCCGGGCAGGTCGGGCAGGTTGAGGTCGAGCACCACCACCTGGGCCGCCGCGGCCGGGGCCCGGCGTACCGCCTCCTGGCCGTCCCGGCGGTGGCGACCACCAGGCAGCCGGCGTCGGCGAGGTCGCGGGCCACCGCTTCGCGCCACATCGGATGGTCGTCGACCACCATCACCCTGATCGCCCGCCCGTCGCCGGGCCGGTCGCCGCCCGCGCTGGTCGCCGACCGCCTGCTCGTCACTGCTCATCCGGTGCTGCCCTCCATGCTGTTCTCGATCGTGCCGGGCGCGCCCGGGCCGCGCGGCACCCGGAGCTCGACTTCCGTGCCCTGGCCGGGCGCGGAGAACAGGTCGGCGGTGCCGCCGAGATCGCGCAGCCGCCCGCGGATCGACTGGGAGACCCCGAGCCGCCCCTCCCGCTCGGCCTCGCCGAGCCTGGCGGCGGCGTCGAAGCCGGGGCCGTCGTCGCGGATGCTGACCACCACCGCGTCCGGCTCGTCCTCGACCAGGATCCAGGCCCGCGCCTGCTCCCGGCGTGCCTGCGGACGTTGTCCAGCGCGGCACCGACGGCGGCGGCAGCTCGCGTACCGCGTGTCCGGGGAGCAGCACCGGGGTGCCCGGCGCGGCGACGGTCACCCGGCCGTCCGCCAGCGGGGCCAGCAGCGAGCGCAGGTCCTCCGGCGTCCGGTCGCCCGGGGCGGGAGCGGCCGGGGCGCCCCGGCCGCCCTGCCGCGGGACCACCGGCGCCACATAGGAGGGGTTGGGCGCCAGGCCCTCGGCGATCAGAGCGCGCAGCGCGATCTCCTGCTCCCCGGCCATCCGGCCGAGCTCGGCGGCCTCGCCCCCGGCCTCCGCGCCGCGCCGCTGGACCATCGCCAGCACCTGGAGCACGCCGTCGTGGATGTCGCGGGCCAGCCGTTCGCGCTCCCGGGTGGCCGCCTGGATCTCCAGCGCCCGGGCCAGGGTCAGCTCGCTGGCGCGGGCCACCTCGATGACATAGCCGATGGCCACCCCGGCGAGCATCAGCAGCACGATGTTGTGCAGGTCGCTGGCGGTCACCCCGCCCGCCTCGACGATGTCGGCCAGCCCGACCACCAGTCCGGACGCGGCGGCGGGCAGCCAGCCGCCCAGCACCGCGCAGCCGAGGACCGCCCCGGCCGCGCGGATGGTGGGCAGGGTCGGGTCGCCGTGCAGCACTCCGGCGTGCGAGTCCAGCACCGGGGTGAGCAGGATCCCGGCGACCACGGCCGCCAGGTCGGCGTACAGCCAGGGCCAGCCGCAGCGGCGCTTGGAGGAGAACGGCCGTACCGTGGCGAAGGTCCAGGCGGCGAGCAGGCCCAGATAGACCCACCCGGCCGCGCGGTGCCGGTAGTGCTCGGACACCGCCGGATAGGTGGACACCGCGTACAGCACGGTGAGCAGCCGGAAGGCCGAGACCGCGCGCCACAGCGGCTGCTCCACCGAGAAGCCGCCGCCGCTCCTGCCCTTGCCCCGCACCTGTCCCCCTTGTCGTCCCCCGGGCCCGCGCCGCGCGGGCCCGCTACTCCTCGGGCTGCTTGCGGGCCTGCTTGCGCGCGTCCTGGAGCTGGCGCTTGGCGGCGGTCGCGTAGACGTCGACGTACTCCTGGCCGGAGAGCCGCATGATCTCGTACATCACCTCGTCCGTCACCGAGCGCAGGATGAAGCGGTCGCTCTCCATGCCGTGGTAGCGGGAGAAGTCCATCGGCGCGCCGATGCGGATGCCGGGGCGGACGCCGAAGTTCGGCTTGACCTGGCCGGGGGCTGGAGCTTCTCGGTGTCGATCATCGCGACCGGGATCACCGGGGCGCCGGTGGCCAGCGCGATCCGGGCCAGGCCGCCGACCTTGCCGCGGTAGAGCTTGCCGTCGGGCGAGCGGGTGCCCTCCGGGTAGACCCCGAACAGCTCGCCGCGCTCGATCACCTCGATGCCGCTGCGGATCGCCGCCTCACCCGCGCCGCGCACCCCGGAGCGGTCCACCGGCAGCTGCCCCACGCCCTTGAAGAACGCGGCCGTCAACTTGCCCTTGACCCCCGTTCCGGTGAAGTACTCGGATTTGGCGATAAGGTGACCCGGCGCCGCATCAGTGCGGGCAGGAAGAACGAGTCGGAGAAGGAGAGGTGGTTGCTGGCCAGAATGGCCGGGCCCTCGACCGGAATGTTCTCCATTCCCTCGACCCACGGACGGAAGAAGATCTTCAGCAGTGGGCGACGATCATCTTCATCAGTCGGTAGAACAACCCTGGCCTCCAGATTAGCGAACCACCCATGCACCTTAGTGCCTCCGGGCAAGCTGAGCTGTACGGCTACCGCGACGGCATGGGACGATGCGCTGAACCCCCGTGTGGAAGGCTGTACCCCTTGCGGAAGGAAGCGCAGATGCCGCTCTTGCCCGGCGCCGAGCCGTACCGCCACCAAGGCGGCCCCGTCGGCGTACTGGTCTGCCACGGGTTCACCGGCTCGCCCATTCCATGCGCCCCTGGGCGCAGGCCCTGGCCGGCGCCGGGTACTCGGTGTCGCTGCCGCTGCTGCCCGGGCACGGCACCACTGGCGCGACCTGAACGCCACCCGCTGGCCGGACTGGTACGCGACGGTCGAGCGCGAGTTCGACCAACTGTCGGAGAGCTGCGAGCAGGTCTTCCTGTGCGCCCTGTCGATGGGCGGCGCGCTGTCGCTGCACCTGGCCGCCCAGCGCGGCGCGGCGGTCTCCGGGCTGGTGCTGGTGAACCCGCTGGTGCGGATGCCCGGCGAGGCGCACCGGGCGCTGCCGGTGGTCCGGCACCTGCTGGCGAGCACCCCCGGCATCTCCAACGACGTGGCCAAGCCCGGCGTCGACGAGGTCGGCTACACCCGCACCCCGCTGCACGCGGCGCACTCGATGGCCCAGCTGGCCAAGACCGTGCAGAGCGAGCTGCCGCGGATCGACCAGCCGCTGCTGCTGTTCCGCAGCCGCAAGGACAATGTGGTGCCGCCGCCCAGCGGCAAGCTGCTGCTGTCGCGGATCTCCTCCACCGATGTGGAGGAGCGGATCCTCGAACGCAGCCGGCATGTGGCCACGCTGGACTACGACGCCGAATCGATCTTCGAGGGCAGTCTGGGGTTCATCAGCAGGCTGACCACCGCCCCGGCTCAGGGGTGAGCCCGGTGCCGGAGCTGCCCGACCTGCCGGACCTGCCGGAGCACCAGCAGCAGGACCGCCCGAGCCCGACCGTCCGGCCGAGCAGGCCGCGCCGCCGAGCCGGGGCCCGCAGCCGCGGCCGGAGCCGGGCCCGCAGTCGGGCAAGGACGCGGACGCCGGCGCGTCCGGGGTTCCGACCCGGGCGCGGAGCCGGCTCCGGACGCGGCTACGGACGCGGGCACGGACGTCGCGGCCGCCGGGACGCCCGCCGGTGCGGCGGAGCGGTCGGGTACGGCGGAGCGGTCCGGGGCGGAGCGGTCCACCCCGCCCCCGGCCACCGACGACGAGCTGTTCGCGCAGCTGGTCGCCGGCTTCGACGACCCGGTCGACGCCGAGGACCGCACCTGGCCCGACGCCGAGGACCTGACCGACCTCGCCCCCTCCCCCCGGCCGCGCCCGGCGATCATGCGGCTGCCGGTGGTGCAGGCCCTGCCGCCGGTCAACCCGCGCGCCTGGAGCCCGGAGGATCCGGACGACGACCACTATGTGCCCCCGCCGCCGGAGCCGCTGCCCAAGGCCGAGGCCCCGACCCGGCTGGCGATCGGCGCGGTGATCCTGGGCCTGGTACTGATCGGCCTGTATCTCATCGGGGAGCTCCCCGGCCTGGGCGCGGTGCTGGGCGGCGCCTCGTTCCTCGGCGGCACGGCCACCCTGGTGTCCCGGATGCGCACCGACGACGACGATGACGACCCGGATCCGCACCACGGCGCGGTGGTCTGAACTCCGCTCCGGCGCAGGCGGGTCGGGGCCGGGCCGACGGCCCGCTCAGCCGGGCGGGAGCCGCAGCACCGCGACCACCGGCAGGTGGTCGGTGGCGGCGACGAGGTCGGCCGGGCGCACCCCGGCGAGCCGGTCCGGCACGCCGGAAGCCAGGACCCGCACCCCGGGCGAGGCGAAGACCGCGTCCAGCCGCTGATAGGGACGCCCGGGAACAGAGGTGTACTCCGAGCCCCAGGGCGCGGTGGCCCAGCCGTCCCGCAGCCGCTCCTCCAGCAGCTCCCAACCGGCGTCGCCCGGATGCTCGTTGAAGTCGCCGCCGACCACATGCTGCACCGCCCCGGCGGCCCGCACCCGGTCCAGGTGCTCCAGCAGCATCCGGCACTGCTGGTAGCGCTCGTCCGCGTTCAGCGACAGATGGCAGCTGGTCAGCGAGAACGGCGCGGCCCGGCCGAGCCGGAGCACGGTGGTGGCGAAGCCGCGCTGGTGCAGTCCGGGGGTGCGCGGCAGCAGCACGTCGTGCACCGACAGCGGGAGCGCCCGCAGTCGGCCGAGCAGCAGCGGGCCGGAGGCGCTGGGGCCGCCGGAGAGCACATACAGGTCGGTGCTCCGGGCCAGCCAGCCCGCCTGCGGCCGGGGGAACCAGAAGCGCGGGGACTCCTTGACGCAGACCAGGTCCGGATCGCAGGCACGCAGCACCCGCGCCAGTGCCGTCCGGTCGTCGCGCAGGGAGCGGATGTTGTAGCTGACCACCCGGACGATCTCGCCGCCGTCGGGCTGCGGCCCGGAGGCGGGGAGCTCCTCGGCCGGGATGTCGGCGGCGGGGTGTCGGCGGCGGGGGTGTCGGCGGCGGGAAGGTCAGCGGCGGCGCGGGTGTCGGTGGCAGGAGTGTCGGTGGCGGGAGTGTCGGTGGCGGGAAGGTCAGCGGCGGGGAGCTCTTCGGCAGCCATACGCCGATTTTCGCAGCCGCCGCCGCGGCCGGGCCGCAGCGCCGCGAAGACGGCGGCGGCGTCCCGGCCCGGGGGTCAGTGCTGGCGGGCCAGGTCGCCCGCGCCGACGATCCCGGCGGAGGAGCCCAGGGTCGCCAGCACCACATCGGCGCGCGGTCGGTGCACCCCGCCGATCAGGTACTTCTCGAATGCCTTGGCCACCGGGTCGAGCAGCAGCGCGCCGGAGTCGGAGACTCCGCCGCCGAGCACGAACACCCCCGGGTCGAACAGCGAGGCCAGGTCGGCCAGCCCGCGTCCGAGCCAGTCCGCGAGCTCGTCGTAGACCGCCAGCGCGAGCGGGTCGCCCTCCTCCGCGGCCTGGGTGATCTGGCTGCCGGTGATGGTGTCGGCGACACCCTCGTTGAGCTCCAGCAGCCGCTTGCCCAGCACCGGATCGGCCGCGGCCCGCTCCCGGCCGTAGCGGCGCAGCGCCCGGCCCGAGGCGTACTGCTCCCAGCAGCCCCGGCTGCCGCAGCCGCAGGGGAGGCCGTCCGGGACCATGTTGAGGTGGCCGACCTCGCCGGCGACCCGAAGCTGCCGCGGTGCATCCGGCCCTCGATGACCACACCGCCGCCGATGCCCGTGCCCACCGTGATCATGATCATGTCGTCATGGGTGGCGGCCGCGCCGAACCGGAACTCGCCCCAGGCCGCCGCGTTGGCGTCGTTCTCGATCACCGTGGGCAGCTGGACCAGGTCCTCTATCCGCGCCTTCAGCGGCTCGTTCTCCCAGTTGATGTTGGGGGCCATCAGCACGGTCGAGCGGCCGCGGTCGATGTATCCGGGGGCGCCGACGCCGACCGTCTCGATGTCGTGGTCGGCACGGAGCTCCTTGACGGCGTCCGCGATGGCGCCTACCGCCCACTGCGGGTCGGCCGGGGTGGGCACCCGGGTACGGGAGAGGATCGCGCCGGTCTCGTCCACGACCCCGGCCGCGATCTTGGTGCCGCCGACGTCCACGCCGATGCTCAGTCCCATGTGTCCCTCAGTCTCCGCTGGCTTCCCCGCTGGGCGGTACGGTACCCGCCCGCGCCGGGCCGGGTACACACCTGTGCGTACATTAGCCGAAGACACCGGATTCAGTTAGCCTGCCCCGCCTTCAGAAGTCGTAGCCAAGGGCCGTTTCCGGCCGTACTGGTCGGTACCGGGCCGGAATACCGCCACCGGCACCGCGGGGCTTCCGCGTTCAGGTGTCAACGGCCGTGCCCGCAGGCTCAGTCGAGGTCGATCTGCTCGGTGCCGGAGGGCTTGGGCGCGGTCCAGCGGCGCTCCGAGGCGGCGACCGCGGCCCGGTACGCGGCCAGCAGTTCGCCACCCGCCGCGATCAGGTGCCCGTAGACCTCTGGATGCTTGCTGCGCAGCGGAGCGGCCAGCTGCTGGATGCCGCGGATCCCGTCACCGGAGCCGAACGCGGCGGCCGCCTCGTCCACCCGGCCGCCCACGGCCGAGGCGAACTTGCGCACCTCCTCGACCAGCGGCCCGAGTTCGGGTCCGAAGAGATCAGCGGTCGACTGCTTGCCGGGCGCCTGCTGCTCCGGCTCCGGGGCCGGCTCCTCCCCCAGGACCCGCTCCCGCTGCTGCTTCGCGTCGTCGGCCACGGCCTGTGCCCAGACGTCCTCGTTGTGGCGGTCGTCGGCAGTCGTCATGTCCTGCTCCTTCTGCGAGTGGCTCTCCTGCGACGCTACCTGAAGCCGCCGGGCGGATGGGCCCCCCGGTGGGACTTCCCAGCCAACCCGGTGGCGGCGGGCCGGGCACCGGACCGCGGGCCCGGTACGGGGGAACCGGAAGGGAAGGGGTCAGCGCGGCCAGAGTGCCGGGTCGGGCACGAAGCGCAGTGCCAGCACCCCGTCCCGCAGCGCCGCCCCGGCCACCGTGCACCGGCGCAGCGCCGACGGCAGCGTCAGGGTGCGCCGGTACGGGCCCACGCCGAGCGCCAACTCGTCACCCCGGCGCACCAGATCGAGGTCGGCACGCTCCGCACCTGGCAGCGGGACCAGCCACACCAGCGCCTGCTCCGCCCCGGTCAGCCGGTCCTCCACCGGCCAGTCGGCGGCCCCGGCCGCCTCCGGCGCAGCGGTCGGCAGCAGCGCGTCGGGACCGGCCGCGGCGGCCAGCGCCGCCAGGTCGGCGAAGCCCTGCGGCTCCCGGCCCAGCTGCGGCAGTTCGACCACCGGGGTGTCCCATTCCAGGCGGAGCGCGGCGAGTTGCCGCTGCTGCGCCTTGTGCAGGGAGGAGAGAAAGGGGTCGGCGCCGTCCGGCAGCAGCCGGTTGACGGTCAGCGACTCCACCCGGCGGCCGTGCAGCGCGAGCCCGGCCCGGGCGGTGCGCAGCGCCTGCGCCGCCAGCGGTCCGGCGGGGGCGTCCAGCACCAGCCGGACGGTGGTCCCGGGGGCGTCGACCACCGCGCGGATGGCGGCGAGCTCGGCCGCGGCCCAGTTCCTGGCCTCGAACAGCCAGTCGGCGGGCATCGGCACGCCGGCGAAGGCGGCCAGCACCGGGCGCAGCGCCCGGGCCGCCTGCCGCTGCTCGGGGAGCAGCCGGGCCAGGTAGCGGTCCAGTTGCTCGGGCAGGGCCAGCGCGGCCAGCAGTTCGGGGACCGGGGGCGCGTCGACGACCACGGTGTCCCACTGGGGTCGGTGCCGTGGGTGCGCAGCGCGTCCAGCAGGGCGAGGTGCTCGGCGCCGGGGAGAGCGGTGATCTCGTCCCGGTCCAGTGCTTCCACACCGAGCAGGTCGAACAGCGTCCCGCCCCGGGCCAGCAGCCGTTCGGCGGCGTCCCGGAAGGCGCGCTGCGGGTCGAGCCGGGCGGCGGAGAGCTCCGGGCGCAGCCGGGCGGGCTCCGGGGTGAGCCCGGCTCCGAGCAGCCGGTCGAGGGTGCGGTGCGGGTCGGCGGCGGCGAGCAGCAGCGTGCGCTGCCCCTGTTCGGCGGCGATCCCGGCGGTGGCCGCGGCGACCGTGCTGCGACCGCTGCCGCCGGCCCCGCTGACCAGGACGATCCTGGGACGGCCGGTGGCCATCAGCCCTCGGCGCCGGGGGTGTGGGAGCCGGAGGTGTCGGAGGCGGCCGAGGCGGACGCCGACTCGACCCGCTTCTTCAGCCCGGCCAGGGCCCGGTCGATGATGACCTTCTCCGCCTTGCGCTTGATCATGCCCAGCATCGGGATCTTGACGTCCACGGCCAGCTGGTAGGTGACCTCGGTCCCGGAGCGCCCGGGCGCCAGCGAGTAGGAGCCGTCCAGCGACTTCAGCATCTGGCTCTTCACCAGGGTCCAGCTGACCTGCCGCTCGCCGTCCCAGGTGTAGGCGAGGACATGCTCGTCCTTGATGGCTCCGGCGTCGAGCAGCAGGCGCACCTGTTCGGCGCGGCCGTCCGGGCCGGTGCCGAGCACCTCGACCTCCTTGACCTCCCCGGTCCACTCCGGGTAGGCAGCGAAGTCCGCGATAACCGCCATGATCCGGGCCGGTGTGGCGTCGATCGTGGTGCTCGACCTGGTGTGCTCCGCCATCGGATGGCCTCCGCGTCTCATCAATGCCCCGCTTGACCCTGGAAGGTTATCGCGTCACCACTCCAGCACCCATGGCCGTCCCGTCGCCCGGAAGTGGCCGACGTTGACGCACTCGGTGCGGCCGATCCGCATCCGGCGGGCGAGCGGCTGATGGACGTGTCCGAAGAGCACATGACCCGGCCGGTTGCGGTGGATGGAGTCGAGCACGGCCTCGCTGCCGCGCTCGAACCTGCGGGCCACGGTGTCATAGGTGAGTTCGGGGACGGCGGGCGGGATGTGGCAGCAGAGCACGTCCACCGCGCCCACCGCGGCGATCTTGGCGGCGTAGACCTCCTCGTCCACCTCGTAGGGGGTGCGCATGGGTGAGGGCAGGCCGCCGCCGACAAAGCCGAAGGTGCGGCCGCCGAGCTCGACCACCTGGCCGTCCAGCACGGTCACCCGTCCCGGGCGAACTCCGGCCACAGGTGCGGCAGGTCCACATTGCCGTAGGTGGCGTAGGTGGGCGCCGGGAAGGCGGCGAAGAGCTCGGCGTACTGGCGCCGCACGGCCGCCTCGATGGCCTGCTCCCGGCCCTGCTCCAGGCCGGCCCACAGCGAGCCGGAGAACTCCCGCGCCTCCTGGAACCGCCGGGCGGTGCGCAGCGCCACTATCCGGTCGGCGTTGGCCGGGCCGAACAGGTCGGGGAAGATCCCCCGGGAATGGTCCGCGTAGTCGAGGAAGAGCACCAGGTCGCCCAGACAGAGCAGGGCGTCCGCGCCGTCCCCCGCCCGCGCCAGGGCCTCGCTGTTCCCGTGTACGTCACTGACCACATGCACCCTCATGGCCCCACCCTAGAGCCCGGCCCGACCTCGCCGTCAGGGCCGGTTCGCACTGCCGTAATGTTCGGAGCGGGCACGGGCCCGGTCTCCCGGCGCTCGGTGGCGGAGCGTGACGCAATCCGGAAACGTGCCGCTCACAGGAGTGTGACACTGAGAACATATTCGCCGGGCCCCCTATCCGAGCGTCCGTACCCGGCAGTAACGTCCTGGCGTCCCGCGACGTCGCAGATCGAGGAGCAGCCGTGCGCGAGTTCAGCCTTCCGGCCCTGTACGAGGTGCCGAGCGGCTCAGACCTCACCGATCTGATCCACCGCAACGCCGAGCGTTACCCAGACCTGCCGCTGGTCAGCGGCAAGATCGACGGCAGCTGGAGCGACTTCACCGCCGCGCAGTTCCTGGCGGCGGTCCGCTCGGCCGCCAAGGGCCTGGTCGCGGCCGGGGTCGCCCCCGGCGACCGGGTCGCGCTGATGTCCCGCACCCGCTACGAGTGGACCCTGCTGGACTTCGCCATCTGGTGCGCGGGCGGGATCACCGTGCCGGTCTACGAGACCTCCTCGGCCGAGCAGGTCGAGTGGATCCTCGGCAACTCCGGCGCGGTCGTCTGCGTCACCGAGCTGCCCCGGCACGAGGCGCTGGTCGGTGCGATCCGGGACCGGCTGCCCGCGCTGCGCGAGGTGTGGCAGATCGAGGCCGGGCGCTGGCCGAGCTGGACCGGCTGGGCGCGGAGGTGCCGGACGCCGAGATCGAGAGCGCCCGCCGGGCGGGCCTCGGCCCGGACACCATCGCCACCATCGTCTACACCTCGGGCACCACCGGCCGCCCCAAGGGCTGCCAGCTGACCCACTCCAACTTCATGTCCGAACTGGGCAACATCGTGGCCCGGATGCAGCCGCTGTTCCGCAGCGGCGACTCCTCGGTGCTGCTGTTCCTGCCCGAGGCGCATGTGCTCGGCCGGATCGCGGAGATCTCCGCGGTCATGGCCACGGTGCGGATCGGGCACCTGCCCGACATCAAGGACGTGGTCGCGGAGCTGGCGAACTTCAAGCCGACGCTGATCCTGGGCGTCCCCCGGGTGTTCGAGAAGGTCTACAACTCGGCCCGGGCCAAGGCCCAGAGCGAGGGCAAGGGCAAGATCTTCGACCGGGCCGCCGATGTCGCCATCGCCTACAGCCGGGCGCTGGACAAGGGCGGGGTCCCACTGCCGCTGAAGCTCCAGCACAAGCTGTTCGACCGGCTGGTCTACAGCAAGCTGCGGGCGCGCGCTGGGCGGCCGGGCCACCCACGCCATCTCCGGCGGCGCGCCGCTGGGCGAGCGGCTCGGGCACTTCTTCCGCGGCGTCGGCTTCACCGTGCTGGAGGGCTACGGCCTCACCGAGACCTGCGCGGCCACCGCCTTCAACCCGTACGACGCGGCGCGCATCGGCAGCGTCGGCCAGCCGCTGCCGGGTTCGTCGGTGCGCATCGGCGAGGACGGCGAGGTGCTGCTCAAGGGCCCGCAGGTGTTCACCGGCTACTGGGACAACCCGACCGCGACCGCCGAGGCGCTCCAGGACGGCTGGTTCGCCACCGGCGACGTCGTCACCCTGGACGCCGACGGCTACCTGACCATCACCGGCCGCAAGAAGGAGATCATCGTCACCGCCGGCGGCAAGAACGTCGCCCCGGCCGTGATCGAGGACCGGATCCGGGCCTACCCGCTGATCGGCGAGTGCATGGTGGTCGGCGACCGCAGACCGTTCATCGCCTGCCTGATCACCATCGACCCGGAGTTCTTCCCGACCTGGAAGAAGCTCAACAACAAGCCCGCCGAGGCCACCGTGGCCCAGCTGATGGACGATCCGGAGCTGCTGGCCGCGGTCCAGTCGGCGATCGACGACGGCAACGCGGCGGTCTCGCACGCCGAGGCGGTGAAGAAGTTCCGGGTCCTGGACACCGTGCTGTCCGAGGAGTCCGGGCACCTCACCCCCTCGCTCAAGCTCAAGCGCGCCCTGGTGCTCAAGGACTTCGACGCCGACATCGAAGCCATCTACGCCCGCTGACGGCCCGCCGACTGCCCACTGCCTGAGAGCCGGGCCGGGCCGGGCCGGGCTGCTCAGAGCAGCTCGGCCAGCCGGCCCGCCAGCAGGTCCCAGCGCCACTCCTGCTCCACCCACTCCCGGCCGCGCGCGCCCAGGCGGGCCCGCAGCTCCGGGTCGAGCAGCAGCTCGACCAGCCGCTCGGTCAGCGGCCCGGTCCCGCCGCCGGGCACCACATAGCCGGTCTCGCCCTCCAGCACCGCGTCCGGCGCGCCGCCGGAGTCCCCGGCGACCACCGGCAGCCCGGTGGCCGACGCCTCCAGATAGACGATGCCCAGGCCCTCCACGTCCAGGCCGCCGCGCCGGGTGCGGCAGGGCATGGCGTAGACGTCGCCCGCGCCGTAGTGCGCGGGCAGCTCGGACCAGGGCACCGCGCCGGTGAACCGCACCGAGCCCAGGACCCCGGTCCGCTCCGCCAGCCGTTCCAGCTCGGCCCGGTAGGGGCCGTCGCCGACGATCAGCAGCACCGTCTCCGGGACTCTCGCGAGCACCCCGGGCAGCGCCCGGATCAGCGTGTCCTGGCCCTTGCGGCGCACCAGCCGGGAGACGCAGACCACCACCGGGCGGTCCGCGAGCCCCAGCCGGGCCCGCAGCTCCGGGCCGCCGGAGCCGGGGTGGAAGGTCTTCTCGTCCACCCCCGGCGGCAGCCGCCGCATCCGCGCCGCGGCCTGCGGACCGACCGCCGCGGCGATCCGCGAGCGGGTGTACTCGCCCAGGTAGGTCAGCGTGTCGGTGCCGGCGCCGATCCGGCGCAGCAGCTGCCGCGATCCGGGCAGCTGCGCCCAGGCGGCCTCGTGCCCGTGGGTCATCCCCAGCAGGCGCCCGGCCCCGGCCCGGCGCAGCGCGGGCGCCATCAGCCCGAGCGGGGCCGCCGCGCCGAACCACACCGAACCGCAGCCCTCGGCCCGCAGGATCCCGGCGGCCCGCCGGGTCACCCGGGCGGTGGGCAGCAGCATGGTGCTGGGGTCCCGGATCACCTGGAACGGCTGCTCGGCGTCGAACCGGGCCACCTCGGCACCGTCGCGCCAGCTGGACGCGTACACCACGATCTGCCCGGCGGGCATCCTGGTCGCCATGTTGTGGACGAAGGTCTGGATGCCGCCGGGGCGGGGCGGGAAGTCGTTGGTGACGATGAGCGTCTTGTCCATGTGCTGACGGCTTGCCCTTCGAGGTGCACGGTACGGCGGTTCGTGGTCCGTACGATAGGGCAGCACGGCCGCGGTGCGGCTCAGCCCGTCCCTGACTTCCGGCGAGGACCCTCATCGGCACCGAGATCAGCAGCCAACGCGGCGGCGACAGCACTGTGCGTGACCATCCGGTGACCGGTGGCGCGGTGACCGCGGGCGGGGCCCGGCTGTGGGCGCCCGCGCTGGTGTGGGCGGCCGGCCGGATGCTGCTGCTGCTGTCGGTGCTGGATGTGCTGCCGCTCGGCGGTCTGGCGCTGACCACCGACGTCAAGGTGATCTACCAGGGCTGGGCGCAGGTGCTCCAGACCGGGACCTTCCCGCTGGACGACATGACCTGGCAGTACCCGCCGCTGGCGGCGCTGGTGCTGCTGCTGCCGGGCTGGCTGCCCTGGTCGTACTTCACCGGCTTCCTGGTCGTGGTGGTGACCGCCGACGCGCTGGCCGGCGCGCTGCTGCTGCGGGCCCGGCGGCGCGGCGGCAGCGGGGCCGGGATGTGGCTGTGGGCGCTGGCGGTGCCACTGCTCGGCCCCACCGTCTACTGCCGGTTCGACCTGGTGGTGACCGTGGCGGCGATGGCCGGGCTGCTGGCGGCCGCCCGGCGGCCGGTGCTCGGCGGGGTGCTGGCCGGGGTCGGCGCGATGCTCAAGGTGTGGCCGGTGCTGACCGTGCTGGGCGCCCCCAGGGGCCGGCGGACCAGGGACGCGGTCACCGCGGTGGCCGGCTCAGCGCTGGCGCTGGGCTTCGTCTTCGCGGTCACCATGAACGGCGCGTTCTCCTTCCTCGGCTTCCAGGAGGGCCGGGGGGTGGAGGTCGAGTCGCTGGGCGCGCTGCCGTTCGAGGCGGCCCGGCTGTTCGGCTGGCACGGGCACGCGGCGATGAACTACGGCTCGGTGGAGCTGCTCGGCAGCGGGGTGGCGCTGGCCGGGCGGCTGATGGTGGCGCTGTCGGTGGGCGCGTTCGGCTGGCTGCTGCTGTGGCGGGCCCGGGCCCGGCGCTGGACCGGGGCCACCCCGCTGGACGCGGCGCTGACCGCGCTGCTGCTGTTCGTGGTGACCAGCCGGGTGATCAGCCCGCAGTATCTGGTGTGGCTGCTCGGCCTGGCCGCGGTCTGCCTGACCTCCCGGCAGACCACCCAGCGGCCGGTGGCCTGGCTGCTGCTGGCCGCCTGCCCGTTCACCTTCCTGGAGTTCCCGCTGCTGTTCGCGGACGTGATGTCGTTCCGGCCGCTGGGCAGCATCGCGCTGGTGATCCGTGACCTGCTGCTGCTGGCGGCGGCCCTGCTGTCCTGCCGACGGCTGTGGCAGGGCGCCGCCGCCCCGCGGCCGAGCGGCCCGGTCAGCGCAGCGCCGCGAGCAGATCGGCTCGCCACAGCGCGGTGAACGCGGACAGGCCGGTGCCGATGGTGCGGCGCAGCGCGGTGTCCACCGCCTGCTGCTGCCCGCCCGCGCCGCCGGTCGCGGCGACCGCCCGGTAGAAGGCGACCAGCGCGGACTGACCGTGCCGCAGCACCATGCTGCGGCAGGCGAACCAGGCCTGCTCGTAGCTCTGCGGCAGATCCGGAGCGGAGCCGTCGAAGGCGCTGTCGGCGGGCAGCACCGCCGGGATCCGCCCGGCGGCGATGTCGGCGGCCAGCTCCGGGCAGATCTGCCCGGGGGTCAGTCCGCTGTTCAGGTAGCCGGTCCAGTTGGCGGCGCCTTCGGCCAGCCACCGCGGGTCCACTGGTCGGTGATGGCGCGGGTGGCCACATGCGTTGTCTCATGGGTGCTGACCACCTGCCGGCCGAAGGCGCTGAGCTCGGCCCAGACCGGCGGGTTGACGGTGATCCGCTCGGTGCGGCGGGCCTCGGCCGCGCCCAGCTCGCCGGAGGTGACCGCGGCGATCGAGCCGAACCCGGCCGGGTCCATCCCCAGCAGCCCGGCGAACTGGTCGGTGGTCGACGGCACCAGCAGCACCGTCCGCTGCCCCCAGCCGTCGCCCCAGACCGCGCTGACCGCCGGGACCGCCCGGTCCGCCTCCTGCGCATAGGGCCGCAGCGCCGGGCCCCGGCCGAGGCCGAGCACCAGGCAGTAGCGGCCGCGGACGGCGGTGACCGGCCCGAAGTCCCACAGCTCGGTGTCGCCGGGGTGGTCGTCGGCGGCGGAGAGGTACCAGTCGCCGCCGGAGCGGCTGAAGGTCAGGTACTGCGTCGCGGTGACCGGTTCACTGTCGAACCCGGCCAGCTGGTAGGAGAGCTGGACCTCGGTGGCGAGCCGCTGCTCGGCGCCGGAGGTCAGCTGCTCCGGCAGCGGGTAGGCGTTCACCGCCTGTAGCCGGTACTCCCAGGAGCCCAGCGGCAGTTGTGCCAGGTCGGCCAGCCAGCCGGCCTGCTGGGTCCGCAGCCCGGTGGCGCCCGGCAGTACCGTCGCCAGCAGCGCGGCCCGGTCCCGGTGCAGCACCGCCGCCGCCCGCCGGTCCAGCACCGCCTGGACCGCGGTGGCCGCGCTCCCGCCACCACCGCCCCCCCGCCGCCCCCGCCGCCGCGGCACAGCCGGCGGCGCCGAGCAGCAGCCCCGAGCCCGCCGCCAGCAGCAGCCCGCGCCTGGGTATCGGCATCAGATCCGGACCACTTCGGCGATCGGCATGTCGGTGGCGCGCTCGTAGCGCACCCGGGCGCCCGGGTAGGGGGCGTGGATGACCATCCCGTTGCCTGCGTACATCCCGACATGGTGCATATCGCCGAAGTAGATCACAAGATCCCCGGGCCGGGCGTCGCTCAGCGGGATCCGGCGTCCGGCGAACGCCTGCTCCTGCGAGGTGCGCGGCAGCGACACCCCGGCGTGCCGCCAGGCCCAGTACATCAGCCCGGAGCAGTCGAAGGCCCCGGCCCGGTCGCGCCGTAGACATAGGGCCGGCCGAGCACGCTGCGGGCGGCGGCCAGGGCGGCGGCGGCCCGGTCGTCGACCGGCCCCTGGTCGGGCGGCAGCACACCGGCCGCGGCCTGCGCCGCGAGCGAGGCCGCGCTGTCCTCGGCCTGCGCCAGCTGGTCGCGCTGCGAGCCCGAGAGCGTGGCCAGCAGCGCCTGGGCCCGGCCGATGCGGTGCTGCACCTCGGCCTTGCTGCCCGCGATCACCTGCCGGACCCGCTCCAGCTCGGCGAGCTGGGCGTCGGCCCGGCTCCGGTCCCGGGCCAGCTGCCGCTGCTCGGCCTCGATCGAGCCGAGCACGGTGGCCAGCGCACCGTCGGCCTCGGCCATGGCGGTGGCCTGCTCCAGATAGCGCTGCGGATCGGCGCTGAAGACCAATTGCACCAACGGGTCCATCCCGCCGCCCTGGCGGTACTGGGTCTCCGCCATCGCGCCCAGGCCCTGGTTCAGGTCGTCGACCTGCTGCCGCTCCGCCGCGATCCGCCGCTGGAGCAGCGCGGACTCCCGCTGGAGCGCCCGCTCCTGCTCGACCGCCCCGTCGTAGCGCTGCCCGGCCACCTCGGCCTGCCCGTACAGGTCCTGGACCTGCTGCCGCACCCCGCCGGGGGTGGTCGGCGCACCCGGGTCGGCGTGCGCGCTGCCCCCGGCCGTCAGCACGGTGGCGGTCACCGCCGCCAGCCCGGCCGCGGTGCGGGTGAGCGCGGCCATGGGGCCCTGGCCCAGCGGTCGGGCACGTCTGTGGGACGCCACGTGGGCGGACTCCGTTCGTCCGGTGCCGGGGCCGGGGAGCGCGACGCCGGCTGCGTCGGCGCGGACCTGGCTGCCCCCGGTGCCGCCCGGGGAGGGCGGTCGACGACGCGGAGGGCCGGTGGCAGACGTTAGCGATTCAGGAGCGATGAGTCCAAACCACCACAAGAGCGAAAATATCGTCCCAACTCGTACAGTTCAGCGAACTGACGCCGGATCGGCGGACCGCACGGCAGGTGGGCGGCCGGTCGGCGGCCGGAACGGCGACGGGCCCGGCCCCCGAGGGGACCGGGCCCGTACCGCCGTTCGGGTGGCGCCGCGGCGCGTCGGGCGCGCGGACACCTGGACGCCCGGAGCGGCTAGATGTGACGCATCGCGTAGATGGTGCCGATGGTGCTGAGCGACTCGAAGCGCACATTCGCGCCCGTGTGCGGCGCGTGCAGCACGACGCCGCCGCCGGCGTACATACCGACGTGCGTGTTGTCGTTGAAGAAGATCAGGTCGCCGATCCTGAGGTCGGCCACGCTGTCGACCGGGGTGCCCACGTTGATCTGGTCGTAGGTGGTGCGGCCGATGTTCATCCCCGCCTGCGCGTAGGCCCACATCATCAGCCCGGAGCAGTCGAACTCGTCGGGGCCGATGGAAGTCCAGTGGTAGGGATCGCCGATCCGGGTCCTGGCGGCCGCGAAGGCCGCCATCTCGATCGAGTCGCCGTCCGTGCCGGGACCGGGCTGCACACCGCCCGGGTTGTAGCCGTTGCCGTCTCCGTCGCCGTTGCCGCCACCGCCGTTGCCGCCACCGTTGTCGCCACCGCCGCCGTTGCCCTTCACCCCGCTGTTCAGGGCCGCGTTGATGGCGGCGCGCTGGGCGGCGGTGAAGGAGTTCAGCTTGGCCTGGGCGGCGGCGAGCTTCTGCTGCATCTGCGCCTTGGCGGCGGAGAGCTGCCGGGTGTTCGCGTCCAGCGCCTTGAGCTCGCTCTCTGCCTGGGCCTTCTCGTGGTCCAGCACGGTCTGCTCGCCCTGGAGCGAAGTGAGCATCTCCGCCTGGCTCTTGTCGAGCTGAGCGGTCGCCGAGGCCTGTTGCAGGTAGTCCGTCGGGTTGGACGAGAGCATCAGCTGCACCGACGGGTCGATCGTCCCCATGCGGTACTGCGCGGCCGCGCTGGCCCCCAGCGTCGCCTCCTGCGCGTTGATCGCGGCCTGCTGCCGGGCGATCTCGTTCTCCAGGGTGGTGACCTGCTTCTGGAACTGCTGCTGCTGCTCCTGCGCGGCGTCGAACTTCTGCACAGCCGCGTCCGAGGCGGTGTTCAGCGCCTGCACCTGCGCCTCCAGCGAGGCGGTGGTGGGCTGCGGAGCGGCCTGCGCGGACTGCGCGTTGGCGGTGATGGCCACGGCGGTCGCGGCGGCAGCGGTCAGCACGGTGACCCGGGTACGACTGGGTGACTTGGGACGACGATGGGACGCCACGAAGGCGAGCTCCTTCTTCCTACGTCCGCCTACCGGGTGAGCTGACGGGTTCGGGCTGGAAGATCGCCCTACGGCGCTTCACCGGTACGGACCGGCCTGGCGTCGATTCACCCCGAGGAACAAGTGGTTCCCCGGCTCCGATTTGTCGGCTTCCCCTGTGGGCGGCAAGCGCCCGGCCACGCCTCGGACTCGGCGGAAACCCCCGCTGCCACCCTGGTGGGTGATCGACTGGGCGGCGGTTCGGAGATCGACACTAGTGACCCAACCGTGATCCGTTCAAATCATTGTCAGCAAAATATCGCTGACGCTTCGACTTGCCGCTGATACCGCGACAGAACGGAGTGAGGAAGTGACCGTAAGGTGACGACATCGGCACTAAAACGGTCAGATCGCCATGGCCATCGGGACTGGTGTGGTAACAGTCACATCACGGGACGGACACCGCGCGATGACCGCCGAAAAGGCCGGGCCGACGAGCGGCCCGGGAGGCGTCACACCCGGCGGACCGCCACCACCCCGCCGAAGTCGGTGATCGGCATGATGGACACGGTGTAACCGTACTCCGGGGCGTTGAGCAGCATGCCGTTGCCCGCGTAGAGGCCCACGTGCGCGCCGTCCTCCAGCACCACGATGTCGCCGATCTGGATGTCCGAGGCGCTGACGTAGCTGCCTTCGCTCTCGTCCGCGTAGGAGGAGTGCGGCAGGCTGATGCCGGCGTGGGCGTAGGCCCACATCACCAGACCGGAGCAGTCGAAGGCGTCGGGGCCGGCCCCGGCCCACTGGTACGGCGCGATGCCGACCTTGCTGAGCGCCGCGTTCATCGCGGTCCGCGCCTCGGAGGGAGATGCTGCTGGCGTTCATCAGCGCTTCGACCTGGGCCACGGTCATGGTGCTGGCGTTGGTGTCGCCGCCGATCCCGCCATAGCCGCCACCACCCCCGCCGCCGTTGATCTGGGCCTGCTGGACCGGGGTCAGCGCCTCCATGATCGACTGGGCCTGCTTCAGCTGCGCCAGCGCCGTGCTCTTGTTCTGCTGCATCTGCTTCAACAGCGCCTGCTCGGAGGCGAGTTCCTGGCTGGCCTCGGCCTTCTGCCGGTCCAGCAGCTGCTGCTGGGCCTCGATGTCGGAGAAGACCGCTTCCTGACTGGAGTCCAACTCGCCCTGGAGCGAGGCCTGCTGGAGAAAGCCGGTCGGATTGGAGGAGAGCATCATCTGCACCGAGGCGTCCACCTGGCCGGTGCGGTACTGGGCGGCCGCCTCGGCGCCCAGGGTCGACTCCTCCTGGTTGACCGTGCCCTGCTCGCGGGCTATCTCGTCCTGGAGCATCGAGACCCGGCTCTGCAGCGCCTGCTCCTGGCTCTGCGCGTCGTCGTACTTCTGTCCTGCCGCGTCCGCCGCCGCCCGGTCGGTCGCCACGTCCTTGGTCGCCTGGCTGAGGGTCAGCTTGGGCGCCGCCTGAGCACCGGCCTGCGCGGAGAGCGCCACAGCGGTGGCAGCCGCCGCGGTGAGCACCGTCACGCGGGCGCGATTGGGTTGCTTGGGGCGGCGATGTGAGGCCACGAGGTCTCAGTTCCCTTCCGGCGACCGCCACTCGATCCACGTCCGCATCCCCCAATGCGACGCCCGGATCAGGGCGGGAACCCCCGCATCACCCGTCGGGCGATCGTCAGGACAGAGGTTCGAGAGGAGAGACTAGTGAGATGGATATGAGTCTGTCGCCCTCCGGGCGAAACCCGTGTGCGTATGCGGGTAAATGTCCATCTTAGTAATCCGGTGAGCCGAGGTTTGAATCACGCCGCCCGCGGTGCGCGGCCGGCCGCGAAAACGCCAGGTGCGGACCGTCAGGTGCGCACCAGCCGCCGGAGCAGCATGGTCGAGGGCACGGGCGCGCGCCTGCCTTGCGCACGCCGTCGGCCACCTCACGGTCCGTGGAGACCACCACCACCGGGCGCCCCTCCGGCTCGGCCCGCACCAGCCGCCGGATCAGCTCGTCCGCCGTCTCGCCGGAACGGCTGAACAACACCCGGACCCCGCGCGGCGGCGCCATCGGCACCGGCGCGTCCAGATCCTTGCCGTCGAAGACACAGGTGACCTCGGCCCCGCTGTGCCGGGCCAGCAGCGAGAGGCCGTTCAGCAGCCGGGCACGCTGCTTCTCCAGCGGCAGCGTCGGATAGCCGGTCTTGGTCACGTTGTAGCCGTCCACCAGCAGATGCGCCATCGGCAGGTGCAGCAGCTGGTCCAGCAGCTCCGGGTCGTCCGCGTCCAGCGCCCGCCGGGCCACGTCGTGCGGCGAGGCCGTGGTCGGCGCGACCGCCTCCACCGAGTCCGCCGGACGGCCGGACAGCGGCGCCAGGCCCAGCTCCCGCTGGAGCCCCTGGGCGCCCTGGAGCACCACGTCCAGCAGCAGCCGCAGCCGCATGTCCTCGGCGCTGCGCCCCTCGCGGGTGGTCCGCTTGGCCGACTCCAGGGCCGACTCGGTCTCGGTCAGCCGGTGCTTGAGCCGGCGCACCTCGCTGTCCACCGCACCGCGCTCGGCCGCACCGGTGGACCGCAGCGCCTCCAGCTCGGCCAGCGCCTTGCGGGTGGCCGCCTCGGCCCGCTTGGTGTCCGCCTCCAGGCTGCGCAGCCTGCGCCGCAGCGAGTCGGCCTCCCTGCGGGCAGCCTCCAGCTCGGCGCGGGCCCGCTCACTGTCGGAGCGGGCGGTCTCCCGCAGCGCCGCCAGCTCCACCTGGAGCTTCTCCATCAGCCGCGCGGACTCGGCGACCGCGCCCTCCGACTCGGCGCGCTCCACCTCCTCCCCGCGTCGCCGACCAGCTTGCTCCAGCCGGGCGGGCGCAGCAGATAGGCCACGGCCGCCACATCCAGCGGATCCACCGCGGCCGGGAGCACCCCGACTCCAGCACGCTGACCAGATCCGGCTGCCCCTGGCGGACCCGGTCCGCTATCCGCAGCCGGAACAGCTGGTCCGCCTCCAGGGCGGCGGCGATGGCGGTGGCCCCGCGCCGGGCCCGCTGGACCGGGGTGAACTTGGCGTAGGGGCGCAGCCGGGCGGGCAGCTCCGCGAGCGGGACGCTGGCCAGGGCGTCGGCGGCGATGCCGACCACCCGACGGCGCACCCCTTCGGGCAGCGGCCGGTCCAGCTGCTCCTCGGGCTCGTCGGACGGCTCGTCGGACGGCTCGTCGGACGGCTCGTCGGCCAGCTCGTGGGCCTGTTCTTCGGCCTGCTCGTCGGCCGCGGCGTCCGCGCCGGACGGGTCAGCGTCCGCGCCGGCAGGGCCGTCGGACGGCTCGGCGTCGGCCTCCGGCTGCTGCGGGGCGGCGTCGGGCGCGGGCTCCCCCGGCTCGGCGGGCTCCACCGGCTCCGCGCCGGGCAGCGGATGCGCGTCGGCGGCAGGCGCGGGCACGGCAGGGACCGGTACCGCGTCGTCGGGACCCGCAGGGCCCGCGGCGGCGTCCGCCCTGTCTTTCTCCACCACGTCCTGTCTCCGATCCGGTCCCCGGTCAGCGTTCACCAGGTGACCATTCTCGCCCGTCCGCCCCCCTAGTCGTCACTGCGCCACAGCCCGAAGCCGGAGCTAGACGTCCGACCGGTCCGTCGGCGCCGCCGCCTGGGCGGCTGCCTGGGCCGCCGCCTCGGCCTCCGCGCCGGGCCGGTCCACCAGCTCGACCTGGTCCACCGCGCCGCACCAGCGACAGGTCACCGCCTCGATGGTCTCGCTCAGCACCTGGCGCTCCTCGACCCGGGGCTCCCCCGCCAGGTCCAGGTGGACGAACTCGATCGCCCGGGAGGAGCGGGTGACGTCGAAGCGCGTCAGGTTGCCGCACAGGGTGCAGCGCCAGCGGGTCCCCTCGGTGGGCAGGGGGACTGTCATGTCGGCGTCCTCTCGGTTCGGCTGAGTGCCCGGTCACCCCGGGCGCGGCTCACCGAGCACCTTATGGCCTACCCGGTGCCCCCGGGGGCCGTCCCCCACACGTCCCAGCCCAGCGATGTCGTTTTTGTCCGGACAAGGAATGCTTGGTACATGGTGACCCCGGTACGCGCCGCCAGCATGCTCCGCCTTCTGCCCGTGGTGACCTGTCTGCTGATCGCCCTGAACACCGCGGTCTTCCTGGTCGGTCCCGCCTCCGGCCTCGACCCGCTGTACGGCAGCGGGGCGCACCGGGCCGCCGCCGAGCAGGCGTACTTCCTGCACTGGGGGGTGGTCCCGCAGGAGCTGCTGGACAACCGGGCCGGGCCGGGCGAGTTCCCCGGGGTGCCCGCGCTGTCGGTGCTGACCGCCATGTTCGTGCACGCCGGCTGGCCGCATCTGCTGGGGAACATGGTGTTCCTCTATGTCTTCGGCGCGATGGTGGAGGAGCGGCTGGGACGACTGCCCTTCCTCCTCTTCTATGTGGCCGTCGGCTACCTGGCCACCTACGGCTACGCCCTGGTCGAGCTGCGCGGCGCCAGCGGCGGGCAGGCGCTGGTGGGGGCTTCGGGGGCGATCGCCGGGGTGCTCGGGGCGTTTCTGCGGCTGTACCCGCGGGCCCGGGTGACCAGCGTGGTGCCGACGCTGCTGTTCCTGCCGCTGCGCTTCCCGGCCTGGGTGGTGCTCGGCCTGTGGTTCGTGATCCAGGGGGTGTCGGTGCGGGACACCTCCGCCGCCGCGCCGGACGTGGCCTACGCGGCCCACCTGATCGGCTTTGCCGGAGGCTTCCTGTTCGCCTGGCTGCTCTACTGCCGCGGACGCGGGCGAGGCTACGCTGGCCCGAGCGTCCGACCACCCTCCCAGGAGACTTCCCAGTGATCACCGCGATCGTCCTCATCAAGACCAGCGTCGACCGGATCCCCGAGATCGCCGAGACGATCGCCGCGCTGGACGGCGTCAGCGAGGTCTACTCGGTCACCGGCACCTACGACCTGGTGGCACTGGTCCGGGTGCGGGCCCACGAGGACCTGGCCGAGGTCATCCCCGGCCAGGTCAACAAGGTGCCCGGGGTGCTCAGCACGGAGACCCACATCGCCTTCCGCACCTACTCCCGGCACGACCTGGACGCCGCCTTCGCCATCGGCCTGGACCAATAGCACCGGACGAACAGCCCGGAGAACAGCCCAGGCGAACCGCCCCGGCCCCCCGGGCTCAGCCCTGGGCCAGGTCGCGCCGGGTGTCGGGCACGCAGCGCCCGCCCTCGGTGCGGTAGGCCCAGCGCGCACCCTGGGTGACCAGCTCGCGCACGGCCGCCAGGAAGCGCTCCACATGCTCGTCCGGGGTGCCCGCGCCGAAGCTGACCCGGATCGCGTTCAGGCTGCGCTCCCCCGGCAGCGAGGGCTCGGGCGCGCCGCACTCCGACGGGGCCGCCTCCTCGCCGCCGAGCAGGGTCCGCACCAGCGGGTGGGCGCAGAACAGGCCGTCGCGCACACCGATCCCGTACTCGGCCGAGAGCGCGGCGGAGAAGTGCGAGCTGTTCCAGCCCTGCACCACGAAGGAGAGCACGCCGACCCGCGGGTGGTCCTCGCGAACAGGCTGAGCACCCGCACCTCGGGATCTCGGCCAGGCCGTCGCGCAGCCGGGCGATCAGCTGCCGCTCGCGGTCCACCAGCGCGTCGAAGCCGGCGTCACGCAGGCCCGGCAGGCCGAGGCCACCGCGTAGGCGCCGATGACATTGGGCGATCCGCCTCGTGCCGGGCCGGGCCCTCGAACCACTGCACCGCCACCGAGCCGTCGGCCTCCCGGAGACCAGCCGGCTGGCGCCGCGCCGGCCAGTAGGGCTCGGCGGCGTCCAGCCAGTCGCTGCGCCCGCGAGCACCCGGCGCCGAAGGGCGCGTAGAGCTTGTGGCCGGAGAAGGCCACCCAGTCGACGCCGAGCCCGCGGACCGACACCGGGTGGTGCGGGGCCAGCTGGGCGGCGTCCAGGACGATCCGGGCGCCGTGCCGGTGCGCGGTCTCGGCCAGCTCGCGGACCGGCCAGATCTCACCGGTGACATTGGAGGCGCCGGTCACGCAGACCAGTCGGGGGCCCTGCGGGTCGGCCGCCAGCGCGGCGTCCAGCTCGGCCACCGCCTGCTCCGGCGAGCGCGCGCGGGCAGACAGGCGACCTCAAGCTCGCGCTTGCGCCAGGGCAGCAGCGAGGCGTGGTGCTCGGTCTCGAAGGCGTACACCGGGTCCACGGGCAGTACCGCGGCCAGCAGGTTCAGCGAGTCGGTGGTCGCCTGGTGAAGACCACCTGGTCGTCCTCGCGCAGGTCCAGGAACTCGGCGACGGTGGCCCGGCTCTGCTCGTAGAGGTCGGTGGACAGCTGGGAGAGGTAGCCCGCGCCCCGGTGCACGCTGCCGTAGTAGGGGGCATAGGCGGAGACGTCGTCCCAGACCGCTGGAGGGCGGGGGCGCTGGCGGCGTAGTCCAGCGCGGCGTAGACCACCTTCTCCCCGTTGACCAGCGGCACCTCGACCTCGCGGCCGAGCACCGGCAGCGCAGCACGGCAGTGGCATTTCCGGTGTTTCCGGCATTTCCGGCGGTCTCGGCGCAGGTCCGGGCGGCGTTCGGGTACGTGGACATGACTACCCCAGGCATCCATGGGATCCCTGACCGGGCCACGGCAGGCCGAAACGGGGGATCCGCGCTTGCCCGGGGACAGTCGCCGGGCCCGGTCGTCACCTGGGAGCACCCCGCCACGGACGGAGGGTTGCCGGACAGCTAGCCAGGGCCGGTGCGGTGGGAGACCCACCGCGTGCTGTCACTCATGACCTGTCAGTGAGTATAGGCAGAGCTCCGCCGGCGGGCGACGCCCCGTCCGGATTCCGAGACGGAGCACCGGGACGGCGCACCGACGACGGAGCACCGACCGGCGGCGCACCGACCGGCGGGCGGGAGCCGCCGACGCGGCTAGCCCCGCTGGTGGCCGCGACCAGCGGGCCAGCGTCCGCTCGGCCGCCCCGGACGATCGACTCGGCGGTCTGCTTCATCGCGGCCGCGAGCTGCTCGGCCAGCGGCGCGTCGGTCTGGTCCAGTGCCACCAGCGCCGCGGCCGAGTTCATCAGCACCGCGTCGCGGACCGGCCCCTGCTCGCCGGCCAGCACCCGGCGGCCACCGCCGCGTTGTAGGCGGCGTCGGCCCGCGCAGCGCCTCGATCCCGACGCACCGCACACCGACCTCGCGCGGATCGAACACGGTTCTGCGGACCGAGCCCCCGCTGACCTGCCAGACGGTGGAGGTTCCGGTCACCGTCAACTCGTCCAGCCCGTCGTCACCCCTGAACACCAGTGCTGAATTGCCCCGTTCGGCGAGCACTCCGGCGATCAGTCCGGCCATCCGGGTGTCGAAGCAGCCGACCGCGTTGGCGGTGACCCGGGCCGGGTTGGTGAGCGGGCCGAGCAGGTTGAAGGAGGTGGGGATGGCCAGGTCACTGCGGGCAGTGCCGGCGTGGCGCATGGCCGGTGGAACACCGGCGCCGGGCAGTAGGTGATGCCGGTCTCCACGGCGACCTCGGCGATCCGCGCGGCCGTCAGCCGCAGATTGACGCCCAGCTGCTCCAGCACGTCGGTGGCCCCGCTCGCGGAGGAGGCGGAGCGGTTGCCGTGCTTGACCACCAGCGCGCCCGCGCCGGCCGCGACGATCGCCGACATGGTGGAGATGTTGACGGTCTTGGCCCGGTCGCCGCCGGTCCCGACGATGTCCACCGCCCGGCCGGCACCTCGATCACGGTGGCGTGCGCGTACATCGCCTCGACCAGGCCGGTCACCTCGGCCACGGTCTCGCCCTTGGCCCGCAGCGCCACCAGGAACCCGACCTGGGCCGGGGTGGCCTCGCCTGACATCACCTGGTCCATCGCCCAGGCGGTGTCGGCGGTGTCGAGGTCGGTCCTGGCGATCAGCGCGCTCAGGATGTCCGGCCAGGAACGGGCCTGCACACGGTCGTCTCCGCCGTTCGCAGGTTGCACGTTCGCCATGGCCAGGGCCTCTCGCTCGTCTCGCTCCAGTCCGGAGGGGCCAGACTATCGATACAGAGGCCGGTGATCGGGCCGATCTCAGCCGACGAGATGCCGGTGATCGGTCCGCAGCAGCGCACTGGCGGCCTCGGCCAGGGCCACCGGGTCCACCGGGGCGGCGATCGCGGCGTCCGCGCGGCTCCAGACCGCGAGCCAGGAGTCCTGCGGGCGGCCGATCAGCACCAGCACCGGCGGGCAGCCGTAGATCTCGTCCTTGAGCTGGCGGCACAGGCCCATCCCGCCCTGGGGGGTGGACTCGCCGTCCAGCACCAGCAGATCCAGCCTGCGGGTCCCCGCGGCGTGCGCGTCCAGGGCCTTGACCACGGCGGGCGCGTGGCGCACTCCAGGTAGTCGAGCTCGGCCAGGTCGGGGGCGGACGGCGGCCGAGCGCGAGCCGGACCTGCTCGCGGGTGTTGCGGTCGTCGCTGTAGACAAGAACGTTCAGTGCCATCGTCCGCATCCCCTGGGGTGTGATCGGGACCACTTCGGCGTCCTGCCGGATGCTACTCCGCTATCTGACGCCCCGACAGCACGCCGGACACCACACCCCCGCTCCTCAGCCGTCCGGCTGCCGCCGGTTCACCATTTCGAGCGACCGACCGGCCTGTCGCGGCAACGCCTCCGGCCCTCCCCGCCCCGCCGATCGGGCTACCTTCCAGGTCGCCGGTCCGTCGGAGGGTACGTCACAAGCCGGACACACCGAGGTACACCCCCCGAGGTGAGAGCGGAATAAGCGACCGACATAATGTCGGTCGTGGCGACAGCAACTGTAGATACCGGGCACGCACACGGATCGGTCAGCCGACCGAACCTCACCAGCGTCGGAACCATCGTCTGGCTGGCATCCGAGCTGATGTTCTTCGCGGCCCTCTTCGCGATGTACTTCACTCTCCGTTCCGTCACCGGAACGGCCTACTGGCACTCTCAGAACCATGTTCTCGACGTCCCCTTCGCGTCGGTGAACACCACGATCCTGGTGCTCTCCTCCTTCACCTGCCAGATGGGTGTCTTCGCTGCCGAGCGCGGCGATGTGAAGAAGCTCCGGGCATGGTTCATCACGACCTTCCTCATGGGCGCGATGTTCATCGGCGGTCAGATCTACGAGTACACAGATCTGGTCAAATCGCATGGGATCTCCCTGTCCTCGTCCCCGTTCGGCTCGGTGTTCTACCTGACCACCGGCTTCCACGGGCTGCACGTGACGGGCGGTCTGATCGCCTTCCTGCTGGTCCTCGCGCGGACGTACGCCGCCAAGCGGTTCACGCACGCGCAGGCCACCGCCGCCATCGTCGTGTCCTACTACTGGCACTTCGTCGACGTGGTCTGGATTGGCCTTTTCGCGACCATCTATCTGATCAAGTAGGCAGGGTCGGACCGTCTCCTCGGCGCACCGCCGGGCGGTCCCCACAGACCGACCTGACGGTCAACCAGACTCCAGACGCTCCTGCATCCTCAAACCGGGGTTAATCCGTGAAAAAGCTCTCCGCACGACGGCGCCACCCGCTGGCAGCGCTCGTCGTCCTACTCTTTGCGCTGGCGACCACCGGGGGGCTGTACGCCGCGTTCGCGCCGACCAGCAGTGCGCAGGCCGACACCAGCCAGTCCCTGGCTATCGAACAGGGCAAGAAGCTGTTCCAGGTCGGTTGCTCCAGCTGCCACGGTCTGAGCGGCCAAGGCACCAAGGACGGCCCGAGTCTGGTGGGTGTCGGTGGCGCAGCCGTTGACTTCCAGGTGGGCACCGGCCGCATGCCGGCCCAGCAGCCCGGCCCGCAGATCCCCTCCAAGAAGGTGATCTACAACCAGGCGCAGATCGACCAGCTCGCCGCCTATGTCGCCTCCCTGGGCGCCGGGCCGGCCATCCCCACCTCGAACCAGTACGCCGCGGCGCGACGTCGCCGCAGGCGGGGAGCTCTTCCGCACCAACTGCGCGCAGTGCCACAACTTCGCCGGCTCCGGTGGCGCCCTCTCCGAGGGCAAGTACGCCCCCCCTGGACGGTGTGAGCGCCAAGCACATCTACGAAGCCATGCTGACCGGGCCGCAGAACATGCCGACCTTCCCGGACAGCACGATGCCCCTGCAGCAGAAGCAGGACATCATCGCCTACGTCGAGCACACGACGAACCAGGCGAAGAACCCCAACTACGGGGGTCTCACCCTGGGCTCCCTCGGTCCGGTCACTGAGGGTCTCTTCGGCTGGATCTTCGCGCTGGGCGCCCTGATCGGCATCGCCATCTGGATCGCTGCCCGCACTCCCAAGGCCAAGAAGTCATGACGAGCCAGGACAACATGTCTGAAGAACACCTGCCGGAGGCCACAGGGCCCCACGGCGGAGCAGTCGCCGTACACGACGACCCCTTCGCCGACCCGGGGCTTCCGCCCACGAACACCGCCGTACCGACATCGACGAGCGGGCCGCCGCCGGGCCGAGCGCCAGGTCGCGACCTGGTTCGTGCTCTCGATGCTGGCCACGATCGGGTTCATCGCCTCCTATGTGGCGATCAAGCCGTCCAACGGTGACGGCACCACCGGTGTCATCTATGTCTTCCCGCTCGGTCATGTCAGCGCGCTGAACCTGGCGCTCGGCTGCACCCTCGGCGTCTCCCTGTTCGCCATCGGCGCCGGCGCGGTCCACTGGGCCCGCACGCTGATGTCGGACGAGGAGCACATCGCCGAGCGTCACCCGATCGAGTCGACCCCCGAGGTCCGCGCGCAGGTCTTCGCGGACTTCCGCACGGGTGCGGCGGAGAGCGGCTTCGGCCGTCGCAAGCTGATCCGCAACACCATGATCGGCGCCATGGCCATGGTGCCGCTGTCGGCGATCATCCTGTTCCGCGACCTCGGTCCGCTGCCGGAGAAGAAGCTCGACACCACCGACTGGGCCGCGGGCAAGCTGCTCATGAACATGAACACCAACACCCCGCTGAAGCCCTCCGACATCCAGGTCGGTTCGCTGACCTTCGCGATGCCGCCCGGCCTCAACCCGGACGACCCGGCCGCGACCCGACCTTCCAGGAGGTCATCGCCAAGGCCGCACTGATGATCGTCCGGATGCAGCCTCCGACATCAAGGACGCCCAGTCGGCTTCCTGGGGCTACGAGGGTGTGCTCGCCTTCTCGAAGATCTGCACCCACGTCGGCTGCCCGATCAGCCTGTACGGCAGCAGACGCACCACGTCCTCTGCCCGTGCCACCAGTCGACCTTCACCTCTCGACGGCGGACGCGTGATCTTCGGCCCGGCCGGGCACCCCCTGCCGCAGCTTCGCATCGCGGTCAACGCCGACGGCTACTTGGAAGCCCTGGGACTTCAGCAAGCCCGTCGGCCCCGGCTTCTGGGAGCGCAGCGCATGAGCAACCACACCCCCTCAGGGACAACCGCCGAAGGCGGCCACGAGGAGCAGGTCGGCCACAGCGAGGCCGGCGTCCCCCAGGCCCACCTCGGCGAGAAGACCGCCGACTGGGTCGACGGCCGGCTAGGCATCTACGGCCTGGCCAAGGCCAACCTGCGGAAGATCTTCCGGACCACTGGTCCTTCATGCTCGTGAGATCTGCCTCTACAGCTTCATCATCATCATCCTGACCGGTGTCTACCTGACGCTGTTCTTCCAGCCGAGCATGGCCGAGGTCGTCTACCACGGCTCGTACACGCCGCTCGACGGCATCAGCATGTCGCAGGCGTACGAGTCGACGCTGAACATCAGCTTCGAGGTGCGCGGCGGTCTGCTGATCCGGCAGATCCACCACTGGGCGGCCATCGTCTTCGTGGCGGCGATGCTCGTGCACATGATGCGCGTGTTCTTCACCGGCGCGTTCCGCAAGCCCCGTGAGATCAACTGGCTCTTCGGGTTCCTGCTGCTGTTCCTCGGCATGTTCGACGGCTTCATGGGCTACTCCCTCCCGGACGACCTGCTTTCCGGTACGGGTATCCGCTTCATGGAGGGCGCGATCCTGTCGGTGCGATCGTGGGCACCTACCTGGCGATGTTCCTGTACGGCGGGGAGTTCCCCGGCGACGACATCATCCCGCGCTTCTTCACCATCCACGTGCTGCTGATCCCGGGCATCATGCTGGGCCTGCTGGTGGCCCACCTGATCCTGGTCTTCTACCACAAGCACACCCAGTTCGCGGGCCCCGGCCGGACCGAGAAGAAACGTCGTCGGCATGCCGCTGATGCCGGTCTACATGGCCAAGGCCGGCGGGTTCTTCTTCCTGGTCTTCGGTCTGATCGCGTTCGTCTCGGCGATCGCCTCGGTCAACCCGATCTGGGCGTACGGCCCTACCGCCCCGACCAGGTGTCCACGGACGCCCAGCCGGACTGGTACATGGGCTTCTCCGAGGGCCTGATCCGGATCATGCCGGGCTGGGAGATCCACCTCTGGGGTCACACCCTGGAGCTGGGTGTCTTCATCCCGCTGGTGGTCTTCGGCCTGGTGATGGTCGTCATCGCGGTCTACCCCTTCCTGGAGGGCTGGGTCACCGGCGACAAGCGCGAGCACCACATCCTGGACCGCCCGCGCAACGCCCGATCCGCACCGCCTTCGGTGTGGCCTGGATCGCGGAGTACATCATCCTGCTGGTCGCGGGTGGCAACGACCTCTTCGCCACCCACTTCCACATGTCGATCGACACGATCACCTGGGCCTGCCGGATCCTGTTCTTCGTCGGCCCGGTCATCGCGTTCACGATCGCCAAGCGCTGGTGCATCGGTCTCCAGCGCCGGGACCGCGACAAGCTGCTGCACGGTCGCGAGACCGGCACCATCAAGCGGCTGCCGCACGGTGAGTTCATCGAGGTCCACGAGCAGCTCCCGCAGGAGGAGCGGTTCCGGCTCACCGCGCACGAGCAGTACCAGCCGGTCGCGCTTGCCGTCGCCGGTGGACGAGAACGGTGTCAAGCGCAAGGTGAAGGCCACCGAGAAGCTCCGGGCCAAGCTGTCCCAGGGCTACTACGGCGAGGCCGCTCAGATCCCCAAGCCCACCTCCGAGGAGCACCAGGAGATCACCGCGGGCCACGGCCACCACTGATCCCCAGCTTCGCCACACAGCAGGGCCCGTCCGGACTTCCGGACGGGCCCTGCGTGTTTCCCCTTCACGTCGTCCCTCCGCATCGCCCGGCGGCCCACCACCGGCGGCCGCCCAGGGCCCGGCTGAGCCCCTTCAGCGGCCCGCTCAGGCCTGCGGGCGGATGTACCCGGCCTGGGTCGCGGCCGGGGCGAGCACGGGGGCGGTCTGTACCACCCGGTGCAGCGCGCTGCCGCGCTGCCAGGCGCCCCAGGAGAGGTTCCAGTCCCCGTAGCCGTTGCCGAAGGGCTCCATGTCGTGCCCGTAGCTGTTGACCACCTGCACCAGGTCGCCCGGGCGGAAGGCGTCGAAGAACCACTTGGCGTTGCCGGTGCTCATCCCGGTGCAGCCGTGGCTGACGTTGGACACCCCCTGCGAGGACACCGACCAGGGCGCGGCATGGACGTACTCACCGCTCCAGGTCACCCGGGTGGCCCAGTGGACGTCCAGGTGGTAGGCGTTGGAGCTGTCCGAGGCGATGCCGACGGTGTTGGAGTCCATGAACACCTCCGACTCCTGCTCCAGCACCACCTTGATCCCGTTGCGGGTGGAGAAGCCCGGCTTGCCGGTGGTCACCGGGATGCTGTTGACCTCCTGGCCGTCCCGGTAGACGGTCATGTAGTCGCTGGCGGCGTCGGTCAGCGCCAGCATCCGGGCCCCGGTGCTGAAGCCGGCCTTGGCCGGCACCCCGCCGTAGAGGTCCCCCTCGACCTTGCGGCCGCCCAGGTCGTAGGAGACGGTGATCCGGGCGTGCGCGGGCCAGTAGACCTCGGGGCGGAAGTGCAGGGTCTTGTCGTCCACCCAGTACCAGCCGCCGCGCACGGAGGGGGTGGACCGCACCGTGAGCGCGCCCTCCACCAGCTTCCGGGCGGCGGGGTCGTGCACCGGCTGGCTCAGCGCCACCGAGACCGGCTCCCCCACGCCGTAGACCGCGCTCTCACCCGGGCTCAGCTTGGCCGTCAGCAGCCGTCCGGCCGGGGTGGTGGCGATCTGCCGGACAGTGCTGCCCGGCCGCCGTCGCCGTTGTCGGCGGCCACCCGGACGGTGTAGTGCTGGCCCGGGCTGAGCACCCGTCGGAGTGCCAGCTGCGGTTGTCGGCGGAGATCGCCCCGGCCACCAGCCTGCCGTCCGCGGCGCTGACGGTGACGTCGGTGAGCCGCCCGTGCAGCGCGTTGACGACCAGCGGCTGGGACGGGTCCACCGTGCCCTTGGGGCCGGTCTGCGGGCTGAAGCTGACCAGTCTGGCCGTGTCAGCGGCGGTCAGCTGACTCGCGCCGCCGCAGCCGCACAGGGCCAGTGGAGCGAGGAGCACGGCGATCGCCACTCCAGTACGAGCCCTCATGCGGTGGTCCTTCCAGAAGTTTGCGCCGGTTTTTCAATACACCGTCACATTCTAGAAATTCTGGACATAGCACACAGCTTCTACCACCCGCACGAGTGAACGGGGCGGGCAAGCGGGCCAGAAACGCCGGAAACGCCGCAGGGGCCGGGCACCGTGGATCACGGTGCCCGGCCCCTGCCGGTACTGCGGACTCAGCTCAGTGGGCCTGGGCTCACTGGGTCTGGGCTCACTGGGTCTGGTTCTCGCCCCGGTAGTACTCGAAGACCCAACCGAAGATGCCGATCAGGACGATGGGGATGGAGAAGTACAGCAGCCACCAGCCGAAGATGATGCCGGTGAAGGCCATGGCGCCACCGATGCCGAGCGACAGCGGCTGCCAGCTGTGCGGGCTGAAGAAGCCCATCTCGCCGGCGTCGTCCGAAACCTCGGCCTGCGGGTTGTCACCCGCACCGGTGTCCACCCGCTTGGCGGTGAACAGCAGGTAGAACGCGATGAACGAGCCCAGCCCGAAGGCCAGGAACAGGCAGGTGGTGCCGGTCGGTCGTGCGACCACAGGCCGTACCAGATGGCGATGCCGAGGACGAAGACGGCGAAGCCTGCGAAGATCTTGCCCTGTTCCCTCATCGGTCACCCGCCTCCTTCTCCTCCAGGGCCGCCTTGGCCTCAAGGGCGGCGAGCAGGTGCGCGGGCACCTCGCCGTGGTTCTCCAGGTAGTCCTGCGCCGCGATCTCCGGGTGGTGCAGGTCGAACGCCGGGGACTCGGAGCGGATACGCGGGAGGGTGAGGAAGTTGTGCCGCGGCGGCGGGCAGGAGGTCGCCCACTCCAGCGAGCGGCCGTAGCCCCACGGGTCGTCCACCTCGACCTTCTTGCCGTACTTGGCGGTCTTCCAGACGTTGTAGAGGAACGGCAGGATCGACAGGCCCAGCAGGAAGGAGCCGATGGTGGAGATGGTGTTCAGGGTGGTGAAGCCGTCGGTGGGCAGGTAGGTCGCGTAACGACGCGGCATACCCTCGGCGCCCAGCCAGTGCTGCACCAGGAAGGTGTGTGGAAGCCGATGAACAGCGTCCAGAAGGTGATCTTGCCAAGGCGCTCGTCGAGCATCTTGCCGGTCATCTTCGGCCACCAGAAGTGGAAGCCGGCGAACATCGCGAACACGACGGTGCGAACACCACGTAGTGGAAGTGCGCCACCACGAAGTAGGAGTCCGAGACGTGGAAGTCGATCGGCGGGGAGGCCAGCAGAACACCGGTCAGACCACCGAAGACGAAGGTCACCAGGAAGCCGACGGTCCACAGCATCGGGGTCTCGAAGCTCAGCGAGCCCCGCCACATGGTGCCGATCCAGTTGAAGAACTTGACGCCGGTCGGAACGGCGATCAGGAACGTCATGAAGGAGAAGAACGGCAGCAGGACCGCACCGGTGACGTACATGTGGTGGCCACACGGTCACGACAGACCGGCGATGGCGATGGTCGCCGCGATCAGGCTCTGGTAACCGAACATCGGCTTGCGCGAGAAGACCGGCACGACTTCGGAGATGATGCGAAGAACGGCAGGGCGATGATGTACACCTCTGGTGTCCGAAGAACCAAGAGGTGTTGCAGAGGATGGCGCCACCGTCGCCGGGTCGAAGACGTGCGCCCCGATTTTCTGTCCGCTTCCAGTGCCGCAGCGCGCGCGCGCACCGGAAGGCGAGAGCACCAGAACGGCGGTAGCAGCACGTTCCAGACGAAGATCGGCATCCGGAACATGGTCATGCCGGGGGCACGCATGCACAGGATGGTGGTGATGAAGTTCACCGAGCCGAGGATCGTACCGAAGCCGGACAGCGCCAGACCCATGATCCACATGTCGGCGCCGACACCCGGCGAGCGGACCGCGTCCGACAGCGGGGAGTAGGCGAACCAGCCGAAGTCGGCCGCACCCTGCGGGTGAGGAAGCCGCCCACCGCGATCAGCGAGCCGAAGAGGTACAGCCAGTACGCGAACATGTTCAGCCGGGGGAACGCCACGTTCGGGCGCGCCGATCTGGAGCGGCATGATCCAGTTCGTGAAGCCGGCGAACAGCGGGGTGGCGAACATCAGCAGCATGATCGTGCCATGCATGGTGAACGCCTGGTTGAACTGCTCGTTCGTCAGCACCTGGCCGTTCGGCTGCGCCAGCTGGGCACGCATGGTGAGCGCCAGCACACCACCGACCAGGAAGAACGCGAACGACGTCACCAGATAGAGGGTGCCGATCGTCTTGTGGTCAGTGGTGGTCATCCACTTGATGATCTGGGTGCCGGACCTGGCTCGAGCGCAGGCTTCCGGCCCACCGCGCGGTGCCACCGCTGAGGCCCTGGGGTTCGTTGAGGATCGTCATTTCGCGTTGTTCACTCCCGTGGTCGTGATGCCGAGGGCACCGCGCCGCTCTGGCCCAACGCACGCAGGGCTGCGATGTGGGCTTCGTACTGCGCCGGGGTGACAACCTTGACGTTGAAGAGCATCTGCGAGTGGTCGACACCGCAGAGCTCCGTGCACTTCCCGGCGAAGGTGCCCAGCTGGGTGGGCGTGACCTGGAACTTGTTCACCACGCCGGGGATGACGTCCATCTTCATGAGGAAGTCGACCGGCCAGAAGCCGTGGATCACGTCGCGGGAGGTCAGCTCGAACTCGACCGACTGGCCCTGCGGCAGCCACAGGGTCGGAATCTGGCCCGGGGTGCCGATGTCATAGGCGCCGGACCGTTGTCGTGGCAGTGCTCGACTGCTCCTGCGGGTTGACCGTGTGCTCGTAGTTGAACGCCCAGCTCCACTGGAAACCAAACGTTGATCACGTGCTGCGGCTTGTCGATCTTGAGCAGGGCCGACTCGTCGCGCGCGGTGTAGAAGAAGAACACGACACCATCATCAGCGGGACGATGGTGAACAGCGCCTCAAGCGGCATGTTGTAGCGGAACTGCGGCGGTACCTCGACCTTGGTGCGGCTGCGCCGGTGGAAGATGACGCTCCACAGGATCAGACCCCAGACAAGGGCACCGACGGCCAGCGCCGCGATCCACGAGCTCTGCCAGAGGAAGAGGACGGTCTTGCCCTGCTCATCACGCGGAGTGGGCAGGCCGAGCCGGGGCAGTTGCGAGGACGAGCAGCCGGTGGCGGTGGCAAGGACGAGGCCCAGCGTCAGCGCTGAAAGCAGCTTCCGCCGCATCGAGCGCCGCGGCGAGCGGTCGGAGCCGTTGGGACTCACGTAGCGCCTTCCCGAAGTCTCGCCCGCTCACGCGCCAGCGGGACTGTGGGGCCCGATGGCCCGGTCTGCGGGCAGGGTTTGGATGTTTATGCGGGCCAAACCCTACTCCAGGCGTATCGGAGCTTCGCGGGCAGGTCCGGCTAACGCGCCGAAGTCGCCCCCGGATGGCCCCCGGATGGGTGGACGCCCTGGTCAGATGGGTGCTGAGCGGTCGCCACCGGGCGGACGGGGGAGCCCCCTGAACGGTTCGGCTGACACACCATAAGTCACCCAAACGATCACCCGGAGGGCTGCCCCCTGACGTGTCGCCAGGCCCCCGGTCGGTAACGTGGGCAGGTGCCGTACTTCGACGCCGCCTCCACCGCCCCGCTGCATCCGCTCGCCCGCCAGGCGCTGCTGTCCGCGCTCGACGAGGGCTGGGCCGACCCGGCCCGGCTGTACCGGGACGCCCGCGCGGATGCTGCTGGACGCCGCCCGGGAGACGGTGGCGGCCGAGCTCGGCGCCCGCCCGGACGAGGTGGTCTTCACCACTTCCGGCACCCAGGCCAACCAACTGGGAGTACTCGGCGCGCTTTTCGGGAATCACCGGAAAGGGCGTCGGTTCGTACACTCCGCCGTAGAACATTCGTCCGTACTCCATGCGGCGGAGCAGCACGAGGCGGCCGGCGGCAGCGTCGGCACCGTCCCGGTGGACCGGCTGGGCCGGGTCGATCCGCGGCGGTTCGCCGAGGAGCTGCTGCCCGGCACCGCGCTGGCCTGCCTCCAGTCCGCCAACCACGAGGTGGGCACGGTGCAGCCGGTGGCCGAGGTGGCCGAGCTCTGCGCGGCCGCGGGGGTACCGCTGCTGGTGGACGCCGCGCAGTCGGCCGGGCGCACGGACATCCCGCGGGGCTGGTCGCTGCTGACCGCTTCCGCGCACAAGTGGGGCGGCCCGGCCGGGGTGGGCGTGCTGGCGGTGCGCAAGGGCGTCCGCTACCGCTCGCCGCTGCCCGCCGACGACCGGGAGTCCGGGCGGGTCCCGGGCTTCGTCAATGTCCCCGGAGCGATCGCGGCCGCGGTGGCGCTGCGGGCGGCCCGACAGGAGGCCGAGCGGCTCAACCCGGCCCAGCACGCCCGGATCGCCCGGCTGCGGGCCGAACTCCCGGCGCTGGTGCCCGACCTCACCGTGCTGGGCGACCCGGAGCGGCGGCTGCCGCACCTGCTGACCTTCTCCTGCCTGTATGTGGACGGCGAGACCCTGCTGGGCCGGCTGGACCGGGCGGGCTTCGCGGTCTCCTCCGGCTCCTCCTGCACCTCCAGCACGCTGACACCGAGCCATGTGCTGGCGGCGATGGGGGCTGACCGAGGGCAATGTCCGGGTGTCGCTGCCTCCGGACTGCACGGACGCGGACATCGAGCTGTTCCTGGAGGTGCTGCCGGAGGCGGTGGCACAGGTGCGGGCCGAGCTGGACCCGGTGCGCGGCGGCGACACCGCCACTCCGCAGGCGGGCGGGGCGGCGGCGGGCGGGGCGGCGGGCGGTCCTGATGCGGGCGGTCCTGATGCGGGCGGGGCTCCGGTGCCGGAGGCGCTGGTGCTGGACGCGCTGGGGCGGCGCTGCCCGATCCCGGTGATCGAGCTGGCCAAGCACTTCGCCGAGGCGCCGGTGGGCGGGCTGGTGGCGGTGCTCTCCGACGACGAGGCCGCCCGGCTGGACATCCCCGCCTGGTGCGAGATGCGCGAGCAGCGCTACGAGGGCGAGCAGCCCTCGGAGCGCTACGGCCCCGGCGGCGGCAGCGCCTACCTGGTCCGCCGGCTCAGCTGAGCCGGGCCGGCGGACCGGTCGCCCGGGGCCAGGAGCCCACAGGCCGCAAAGCTTCAGGGCTTCAGGGCTTCAGGGCTTCAGGGCTTCAGGGCTTCAGGGCTTCAGGGCTTCAGGGCTCAGGCTTCAGGCGAGGTGCCCGGCGATCTCCGCGGTGGCCGCCTCGCCGTAGGCGGCGGTGAAGCGCTCCAGGAAGTGGCCCTGGCGCAGTTCGTACTCCTGGGTGCCCAGGGTCTCGATGACCAGCGTCGCCAGCATCGAGCCGACCTGCGCCGCCCGCTCCAGCTCCAGGTTCCAGGTGAGGCCGGCCAGGAAGCCCGCGCGGAAGGCGTCGCCGACGCCGGTCGGGTCCACCTTGGCGTTCTCCGTCGGACAGCCGACGAAGATCGTCTCCTCGCCCTTGCGGTCGATCCGCGCGCCCTTGGCACCGAGGGTGGTCACCCGGACGCCGACCCGCTCCAGGATCTCCTCGTCGGACCAGCCGGTCTTGGTCTCGATCAGGGCCCGCTCGTACTCGTTGGAGAAGAGGTAGGCCGCGCCGTCCACCAGCTGGCGGATGGCGTCGCCCTCCAGCCGGGCCAGCTGCTGCGAGGGGTCGGCGGCGAAGGCGTAGCCACGCTCACGGCACTCCTGGGTGTGCCGGAGCATGGCCTCCGGGTCGTCCGCGCCGATCAGCACCAGGTCCAGACCGCCGACCCGCTGGGCGGCCGGGAGCAGCTCGATGTTGCGGGCCTCGCTCATCGCCCCGGTGTAGAAGGAGGCGATCTGGTTGTGCTCGGCGTCGGTGGTGCAGACGAAGCGCGCGGTGTGCTTGGTCTCGGAGATCAGCACGGACTCGGTGTCCACCTGATGCCGCTCCAGCCAGGAGCGGTACTCGGCGAAGTCCGGGCCGGCCGCGCCGATCAGCACCGGGCGCAGGCCGAGGACCCCCATGCCGAAGCAGATGTTGGGGCCGACGCCGCCGCGCCGGACGTCGAGGGTGTCGACCAGAAAGGAGAGCGACACGGTGTGCAACTGGTCGGCGACGAACTGCTCGGTGAAACGGCCGGGGAAGGTCATGAGGTGGTCGGTGGCGATCGAACCTGTGACAGCAATACGCACGAAAGTGCTCCCAGACGAAGGGCAGACAGCGGACCGATCAACGGTACCCGCTGGCCCGGTCCGGCTAGCCCGTACTCCCAAATGACTACTCCTACTCCTAAATGATTACTTTCAGGTAGGACTGGAACAGTTCGGGATGCGGACCTAGGGTCAAAAGCAGGGTGCACCACCCCGCCACCCCAGCATCGGAGCACACGCATGATGCCCACGAACAATCCGCGCACACCCGATCCCGGTTGCGCGCGGAGGCCGGGCCCGACACGCTCGCCGCGCTGGTCGCGGACGGCAGACGGATGGGCCGCTTCTGGCCGAGCCCGGACGCCACCGCCACCGGCGCGGCCGAGCCGTTCACCGAGGCCCACGCGCTGGCCGCCGCCGGGAGCGCACCCCCGGCGCCGCGGCCCGGGCGCGGGTTCCGGCTGCCCGCCCGCTCGGCCGCACTGCTGGGCCGTGGCTGGACCGCGAGGACTGAGCGCCCCTCGCACACCCCGTGCACAACCCGCGCGCCCGGCGCAGTGGAACCGAATCCGCACCCTCCACGTCCCACCGTCGTTCACCCAGGGACAGCACCAGGAGGCGGAACCGTGGAGATCCACTCGTCGAAGCAGCGCGGCAGCACCACCCGGCGACTCGGGACGCTGGCCGCGATAGTGGCCGTGACCGTGGCCGGGGCGGCGGGTGCGCCTCGACCACGGCGACGGCCAAGCCGTCCTCCAGCGTGAGCGCGAGCGCCGGCTCGCCCTCGGGCAGCCCCAGCATCCAGCCCGGCGGGCCGATCACGCCGGTCCCCTCGGGCTCGGCCTCGACGCCCTCGGCGCGGCCTCGGGCGCTTCCGCCGCCAAGGGCATCGGCTACACCGTCAACGGGGACAAGCTCAGCGTGTACTTCTACGCGGGCATCTGCGACAGCTACGGGCTGCACGCCGATGAGTCCACGCCCGGCCGGGTGCAGGTGACCGTCGTGGTCACGGTCACCCCCAAGCCGGGCCGGAGCTGCCCGATGCTGGTCAGGGAGCAGCAGGCGGACGCGACCCTGACCTCGCCGCTGGACGGCCGCGCGGTCGTCGACACCGGCACCGACAAGCAGCTGCCGCAGCTGAGCATGCCGGGCGGGACCAAGTTCTACTCCCCCGGGCCGGTCAAGATCGGCGGCTGAGCCGCAGCGCTCCGCAGGACGGACGACTCCGCAGGACAGACAACAGTGCCCCTGCCCCGGCCCGCGATCTCTCGCGGCCGGGGCAGGGGCACTGCCGGTGGCTGACGGCTGTCAGCTGAACGAGTCGCCGCAGGCGCAGGAGCCCGTGGCGTTCGGGTTGTCGATCGTGAAGCCCTGCTTCTCGATGGTGTCGACGAAGTCGATGGTCGCCCCGGTGAGGTAGGGAGCGCTCATCCGGTCGGTGACGACGCTCACGCCGCCGAAGTCCTTGACCACGTCGCCGTCGAGCGAACGCTCGTCGAAGAACAGCTGGTAGCGCAGGCCGGAGCAGCCACCGGGCTGCACGGCGACGCGCAGCGCCAGGTCGTCCCGGCCCTCCTGCTCCAGCAGGCTGCGCACCTTGTCCGCGGCGGCACCGCTGAGGAGGATCCCGCTCTCGACGTTGGTCTCGTCCTGGACGGTCATCTGTGTACTCCCGGGTTGTGACGACTTACTGCTACCAGCGGCAAACCGGCGGCGCCCCGAAGTATTCGGGGAATGTCCTATCTCCCCCATGCTCGCACACGCCACTGCCCTGGGCCACGGGCCCGGAAGGCCACCCGTCCGGTGATTCCCCGGTCAGCGGCGGTCCGGACGCGACAGACTTTGCTCCATGCTGCTGCGACGGTCCGTGACTCGGCATCCGACGCCCGCATCGTGCGGGAGATCACTCTCGCCTCCTTCGAGGCCCTGGAAGAGCAGTTGGGGAATCCCCCGCAGGTGTGGAGCCCGGCCCGGATCGCCGTCTCCGAGGCCAGGACCAGATATCTGGCCAGGACCGACCCGGGCGGCTGCTGGCTCGCCGAGGAGAGCGGCGAACCGGCGGGGGTCGCCCTGGCGCTGCGCCGGGAGGGGCTGTGGGGCCTGTCCCTGTACTGCGTGCTGCCCTCGCCCAGGGCAAGGGCCTGGGCCGGCTGCTGCTGGACCACGCCACCGCCTACGGCCGGGGCTGCCTGCGCGGCATGGCCGTCTCCTCCCCCGACCGCGCGCCGCCCGCCGCTACCACGCGCCGGGTTCCAGCTGCATCCGACGATGATGTTCGACGGGCAGGTCGACCGGGCCACGCTGCCGACGCCGACGGCATCCCGGTGCACCTCGGCGACGCCTCGCACCGGCCGCTGCTGGACTCGGTGGACCGGCGGGTGCGCGGCGGCGCGCACGGGCCCGACCACGAGCAGCTGCTGCGTGCCTATGAGGAGCTGCTGGTGGTGGACACCCTGGCGGGCAGCGGCTACTGCTACCGGGAGCGCGGCCGGATCGTGCTGCTGGGGCGACCTCCCGGCGGCTGGCGGCGCGGCTGCTGACCGAGGCGCTGCTGCGGATCCCGGTCGGCGAGCAGGCGCAGGTGGGCAATGTCACGGCGGAGCAGGACTGGGCGGTGGACGTCTGCCTGTCGGCCGGGCTCTCCGTCTCGACCCGCGGCTATCTGGCCCTGCGCGGGATGCGCCCGCCCGCCCCCTATCTGCCCTCCGGCCCCTATCTGTAGCTGCCCGCCGCGGTAGCCGCCCGCATCCGCAGCCGCCCGCAACCATGGCCGTCCGCCGCTCGTTACACGTGCCACCAGGCATTCACCGGCCGCACATCGGACGCACATCCGGCGTACCCTGCCGGGATCACCCGCTGCGCTTGGCTCTGCGGACAGACAACGAGAAAGGCTGTCCCTCCATGCAACGACGTTCCTTCGCCGCGGCGGCGCTGGGTGCCGCGGCGGCCCCGCTGCTGCTGGCCGCCGCCCCCGCACAGGCGCAGACCCCGGGCCCGGCGACCGGCACCGGATCCGCCGCCGGGACGACCCCGCACCGGTCGCCGGCCCGGTCGCGGAGACGCGCGAGTACCGGCGGCTCCAGCGGGAGATGGACAGCGTGCTCGGCCGGGAGCTGGACGACCCGGCCACGGCCCGCGCCCTGGTGCCCTGGATCGCCGACATCGGCCTCGACTGGCACCCGCCGACCGCCCCGCCGCGCGAGCTGGACTTCATCGTCGCCTACAGCTTCGGCAACCGGCCGCCGGCCGGGGGCGGGGACCCGACCAAGGTGCTCTACGAGCCCGGCCCGGTGAACGAGGCGCTGGCCGACACCGTGGCCGAGGTCCGCAGGAAGCGCGATGTCCCGGTCTACGCACAGTGGGAGATCGCGACCTTCCTCAAGTCCAAGTACCGGATGTCACAGGTGACCGCGATCGAACCGCAGATCGCCGCGGACGGCACCATCACCTATCTGAGCACCGCGGGCGTGGCCCAGCAGGTGCTGGCCTACCGCAAGCAGGAGCCCGGCGGGATCGGCACCGCCGGGGTGGTCGGCTTCCGCGACCATGTGAAGCGCTGCGTGGAGACCACCCGCCTGCTCGGCATGGCCGCCGCCTACGCCCCGCAGGGCATCGACATGCCGGGCACCTACGACCCTCACTCCGGCCAGGCCTGGACCCGTCGCCGCGACCTCTACCTCCCCTACGACATGCTCGCCCAGTGGGAGATGCACTACGAGGAGCTCCTCACCCAGTACTACCCCAACGGCTGAGCCCGCCCGGACTGGTGCGTCAGCCGATCCGACCGAGGTGGATCACGACGATGACGACCGCGGTCCCGGTGATCTCGTACATGACGCGGTAGCGCCCGACATGCATCCGACGCAGGTCGGGCGAGCCGTACTCGAACGTTCCCGCCGGGCGCGGGGATTCGGCGAGCAGGTCGACGGCAGCCATGACCTGCCGCAGGCCGTCAGACCATGGTGTCCAGGATTTCGCGGACGATGGCCATGGTGGTGCCGGGGTGGAGGAAGGCGAAGCGGGCCACGACCTCGCCCTCCCAGCCGGTGGGGGTGACGAAGCCGGTCTGGTCGGCGAGGCGGCGGGACCAGGCGTAGTAGTCCTCGGCGGTCCAGCCGCGGCGGCGGTAGACGACGCTGGAGAGCACCGGGTCGAGCACCAGCTCCAGATCCGGGTACTCGGTGCGGATCAGCTCGGCGGTGTCGCGGGCGAGGGCGATCCCGGTCTCCACCGCCTCGGTGTACGCCTCGGTGCCGTGCACGGCCAGGGAGAACCACAGCGGCAGGCCGCGGGCCCGGCGGGTGAGGTGGTAGGCGTAGTCGGTGGGGTTCCACTCCTCGTCGTCGCCGGTGTGCAGCACGTCGAGGTAGGAGGCGTCCTGGGTGTGCACGCCCTTGGCCAGCCAGGGCTTGCGGTAGATCAGCGCGGCCGAGTCGAACGGGGCGAACAGCCACTTGTGCGGGTCGACCACAAAGCTGTCGGCGTGCTCGATGCCGTTGTAGCGCTCCCGGACCGAAGGGGCGAACAGCCCGGCGCCGCCGTAGGCGCCGTCGACGTGGAACCAGAGGTCGCGGGCGCGGGCCACCTCGGCGATCCCGGCCAGGTCGTCGATGATCCCCGCGTTGGTGGTGCCGGCGGTGCCGACCACCGCGATCACCGGGATGTCGTCGCCCTCGGCCGCCAGCGCGGCCTCCAGCGCGGCGCCGGTGAGCCGGTGGCCCTCGGTGGGGACGACCAGCTTCTCCACGCCGATGATGTTGAGGGTGTTGGTCACCGAGGAGTGGGTCTGGTCGCTGACGGCTATCCGCATCCGCGCGCCGGGGGCCAGCCCCAGCCGGTGCCGGGCGGTGTCGCGGGCGACGACCAGGGCGGAGAGGTTGCCGGCCGAGCCGCCGGAGACAAAGCAGCCGCCGGCCGTCTCCGGCAGTCCGGCGCGGTCGGCGAGCAGCCGCAGCACCTGGTTCTCGGCGGCGATGGCCCCGGCCGCCTCCAGCCAGGAGATGCCCTGGAGCGAGGCGCAGGAGACCACCATGTCGAACAGCAGCGCCGCCTTGGTGGGCGCACAGGGAATGAATGACAGATAACGGGGACTGTCAGCTGAAATCACGGCGCGCGACAGCTCATGGTCATAGAGCTTCAGCACATCCGCAGGATCGTTTCCTCGGGCGTTCAGCAGGCCTTCCAGCACCTGGCCCAGCCGCTCGCCGTCACCGGGGTGGTCCAGCGGCACCGGATCGTACTGGAGCCGCTCCCGCATGTAGTCGAAAACCAGGTCGACCATCTCGGAGTCGTACTGGTGCATGCGCTGGGTCACGGGAGGGTCCTCTCGGGCGGCTGCGGTGTGATCAACCCTAGGCAGGCCACCACCGCTCCGGCATGTCGGAACGCTGCCCCGGGCGCAGCTTTGCTGCGCGCTCGCCAGGGGCCGCGCAGCATTCCGTCCAGCCGGACCGGTCCGGCGCCCTCAGTCGCCGATGAGCTGGCTGAGCACCACCGAGCTGCGGCTGCGCTGCACCCCGCGCTCCTTGCGGATCCGCTCGATCACGCTCTCCAGGTGCCGGGTGTCGGCCGCCCGCAGGTGCACCAGGGCATCCGGGTCACCGGTGACCGTCCAGGCCGCGACCACCTCGGGGAACTGCCGCAGCGCGGAGAGGATCTCCTCCGGGGAGGTCCGCTCGCGGCAGTAGATCTCCACGAACGCCTCGGTGGACCAGCCCAGCAGCGACGGGTCCAGCACCACCGTGAAGCCGCGCACCACACCCGGTCCCGGAGCCGGTCCACCCGGCGTTTGACGGCGGTCGCGGAGAGGTTCACCAGCAGCCCGATCTCGGCGTACGAGGCCCGCCCGTCGCGTCCGAGCAGTTCGAGGATCCGGCGGTCGGTCTCGTCCAGACGGCTGCCAGGGGTGGGCGGCTGGTGCGGAGGGGTTCGGTGCGGAGGGGTTCGTGGTGCGGGCACGGGTACAGAAGTAGCACACCAGCCCGGTCAGCCCTCGGGATCCGGGGCGTCCTCCAGGCTGGTGGTGTACTGGAGCACCACGCCCAGGGTGACCGTCCCGGCGCAGACCAGGCCCGTGGTGAGCACCGCCGCCGAGCCGCCGATCAGCGTGCAGAGCAGCACCACCGCCGCGGCCGCGGGCAGCAGCGCCTGGGCCACGCCGCGCTTGGTGTGCCGGGCGTGCAGCACCCACACGGTGAACAGGTAGACCGCCGTCGGCACGGTCACCACCGAGGCCGACGCCCGGCCGGAGATGTGCGCCTGGCCCACCGCGTGCTCCACCGCCACCTCCAGGCCCGCACCCATGGCGGCGGCCGAGGACAGCACCAGGTAGTGCCCGTAGCCCCAGGCGAACGCCTGCCGGTTGGAGCGCAGGAAGCCGTGCACCGGCCGGGCGAAGTAGATCCACCACGCGGAGAAGCAGATCAGCAGCCCGCCCACGGCGATCGGCAGCAGCCCGCGCAGGGCCTCGTGCTCGTCCAGCGCGGACTGCACCGCGACGGTGGCGGCCGAGACCGACTCGCCGAGCACGATCAGGGTGAACAGGCCGTAGCGCTCGGCGATGTGCTCGGGGTGCCAGGTGGTCTGCTCGTCGCGTTCGGCGAGCACCGGGACCGACAGTTCGGCCAGGACCAGCAGCGGGAACAGCGGCCCGCGCAGCCAGTGCGGCAGGAACAGCAGCAGCACCCAGCAGACCTGCACGAAGGCGATGCCCTGGGCGTAGCGCAGGGCCACCGTGCGCTGCGCGCCGGTGCAGCTGCCGGCGGCCCGCAGCCACTGGGTGACCATGGCCAGGCGCATCACCACATAGCCCAGTACGCCGACCACCCACTGCCCGTTGAACAGCCGGGGCACCCCGGCCGCCAGGATCAGCGCGCCGGTGATCTGCACCAGGGTGGCCAGCCGGTAGGCGACGTCGTCGGTGTCGTAGGCGGAAGCGAACCAGGTGAAGTTCATCCAGGCCCACCAGACCGCGAAGAACACCACCGCGTAGCCGCTGATCGCCTTGCCCGGATGACCGGCGGCGAGGGCGTGCGCGAGCTGGCTGCCGGCCTGGGCGACGGCGACCACGAAACACAGGTCGAAGAAGAGCTCCAGCGGGGTGGAGGCACGGTGCGCCTCGGTCCGGCTGCGGGGCAGCATCCGCCGCACCGCGCGCTGCGGCCCCGACCCGGCGCCGGCACCTTCGCTCATCTGATCGCATACCCTTCCGTCAGCACCCCGCACGCCCCGCGCCGGACCCGTCCGCGCCTTGAGCCTCCCGGGCGGCGGGCGGTCCCGCCACTCGGGTACCGCCACTCCGGTTGCCGAGCCTGGCCGGCGGCCTGCTCCGGCACGGCCGCCACCGCGCGAGCCGGCCGGGGCGTCGTCCAGCGACGCCTCGGCCTGTCCAGGGACGCTTCGGCCGGAGCGGCGTGGATCACATTGCCACTTCGGAGCTCCTCAGCGGGACCCGAGCGGGTTATCATTAATAACGTCAGAAAGACGAAAAGGGTGCGGACCCCTCAGCCGCGTCCACACAGGAGGGCAGTCGCCCGTGAGCACCACCACGTATGAAGAGCCCGCGCCCACCCCGCTGGCCCTGCTGCTGCTCGGCCGGGGCTCCGACCCGGCGAGCGAGCGCGGCGTCGACTGTCCCGGCGACCTCCCGGCCGCATCCGACCCCGACCTGGTCGCGCGGGCCCGCGCCGCCAAGGCCGCCCTCGGCGACCGGGTCTTCGTGCTCGGCCACCACTACCAGCGCGACGAGGTCATCGAGTTCGCCGATGTCACCGGCGACTCCTTCAAGCTGGCGCGGGACGCGGCCGACCGTCCCGAGGCCGAGTTCATCGTCTTCTGCGGCGTGCACTTCATGGCCGAGAGCGCGGACATCCTGACCACCCCCGGCCAGCAGGTGATCCTGCCGGACCTGGCCGCCGGCTGCTCGATGGCCGACATGGCCACCGCCGAGCAGGTCGCCGAGTGCTGGGACGCCCTCACCGACGCGGGTGTCGCCGACACCGTGGTGCCGGTCGCGTACATGAACTCCTCCGCCGACATCAAGGCCTTCACCGGCAGCCACGGCGGCACCATCTGCACCTCCTCCAACGCCAAGCGGGCGCTTGAGTGGGCGTTCGAGCAGGGGTCGAAGGTGCTGTTCCTGCCGGACCAGCACCTGGGCCGGAACACCGCCGTCCGGGAGCTGGGCATAGGCCTGGACGAGTGCGTGGTCTACAACCCGCACAAGCCGGGCGGCGGGCTCACCGTCGAGCAGCTGCGCGCGGCGAAGATGATCCTGTGGCGCGGCCACTGCTCGGTGCACGGCCGCTTCTCGCTGGACTCGGTCGACGAGGTCCGCGAGCGGGTCCCGGGCGTCACCGTGCTGGTGCACCCGGAGTGCAAGCACGAGGTGGTCGAGGCCGCCGACATGGTGGGCTCGACCGAGTACATCATCAAGGCGCTGGAGGCGGCCGAGCCGGGCAGCAAGTGGGCCATCGGCACCGAGCTCAACCTGGTCCGGCGGCTGGCCAAGGCCCACCCGGACAAGGAGGTCGTCTTCCTCGACCGGACCGTCTGCTTCTGCTCCACCATGAACCGGATCGACCTGCCGCACCTGGTGTGGGCGCTGGAGTCGCTGGTCGAGGGCCGGGTGCCGAACGTGATCACGGTGGACCCGCAGACCGCCAAGCACGCCAGGGCCGCGCTGGACCAGATGCTCGCCCTGCCGTAGCCGCGACGCGGGCCCGGAGCAGCCGGGCCCGCGAAGGCGCACGGACGAACGGCCACCCGCGAAGGCGCACGGACGAACGGCCGAGGGCCGGCCACCCCGACTGGGGTGGCCGGCCCTCGGCCGTTGCCGCTTGCCGCCCGGGGCTTCAGCCGGGGATGAGCCCGTCGTGCCGGAGCAGATCCCGGACCTCGTCGACGGTGGCTTCCTCATAGGGCAGGGTCGCCTGCGAGGGCACCAGCTCGTCGTGCGCCACCGGCGTCCCGCCGGCCCGGACGGCTGCGAGCAGCGCGGCCAGGCTGACCCGGAACTCGGCGTCGTCGCCCGAGTCCAGCGCCGCGAGCACGGCGTTGTCCAGCTCGTTGAGGTGGTCGACCAGGCTGTCCGGAACCTCGAACTGCCCCTCCCCCATGATCCTGACGATCATGTCGCTCTCCCTACTTGTCGAAGCGCGGCGTGTCCTGCGGGTCTCCTGCTGGCCCTGCTCGATCGCAGGGGTCGCGGAGGCGCCGCCGGACAGCTCAGCCTTCATCCGGGCGAGCTCCAGCTCCACATCGTTGCCGCTGGACATGCGCTCCAGCTCGGCCGTGATGTCGTCCTTGCGCATACCGGTGGGGTCGTCGAGCGCGCCCGAGGCGAGCAGCTCGTCGATCGCGCCGGCCCGCGCCTGCATCTGCGCGGTCTTGTCCTCGGCCCGCTGGATCGCCAGACCGACGTCACCCATCTCCTCCGAGATACCGGAGAAGGACTCGGCGATCCGGGTCTGCGCCTGGGCGGCCGTGTAGGTGGCCTTGATGGTCTCCTTCTTCGTGCGGAAGGCGTCCACCTTGGCCTGGAGCCGCTGGGAGGCGAGCGTGAGCTTCTCCTCCTCGCCCTGGAGGGCCTGGTACTGCGTCTCCAGGTCGGCCACCTGCTGCTGGATGCCGGAACGACGGGTGAGCGCCTCCCGGGCCAGGTCCTCCCGGCCGAGCGACAGCGCCTTGCGGCCCTGCTCCTCCAGCGTGGACGACTGCTTCTGAAGCTGCTGGAGCTGGAGCTCCAGGCGCTTGCGGGACGTCGCCACGTCCGCGACACCACGGCGCACCTTCTGCAGCAGTTCGAGCTGCTTCTGGTACGAGTAGTCAAGCGTCTCGCGCGGGTCCTCCGCACGATCCAAGGCCTTGTTGGCCTTGGCGCGGAAGATCATTGACATCCGCTTCATGATTCCGTCGCTCATGGGCCTCGTGCGCCCCCTTCTCCGGCCTGCCGGTTCTCGAACCCAAGACTACGGGGCGCGGGGCATGGACCGCAGCGCACCGGACTGCAAACAAGAGTGCTACAGCGACGACTGGCGGGCGTCATCCGTGCGGCCGATTGGCGCAGGTGTCGCCTCGCCCTCAGGAGGGAGCCGGGCTCGCAAGGCCCGCATTCCCTCTGGGCTAGGGGTTACACCTGCTGACCACGTACTCTTGCGGTGTGTTCCGACGAAGCTCCCAGGATGCCCCCGCCGACTCAGTCCAGCTCACCGAGCAGGACTCGTCCGCGCGCCCAGATGCCGAGGCCAAGAAGGGCCGCCCCACGCCCAAGCGCAACGATGCCGAGGCCAACCGCCGCGGCCGCGCCTATGTGCCCATGGACCGTAAGCAGGCCGCCCGCGCCGCCCGCGACAGCGGCCGCACGGAGCGGGAGCGGCAGCGTCTGGCGCTGCTCAACAACGACGAGCGGGCGCTGCCGAACCGCGACCGGGGCCCGGTCCGGCGGTTCGCGCGCGACTTCATCGACTCCCGTTTCACCGCCGCCGAGTGGTTCCTGCCGCTGGCCGTGATCGTGCTGGTGCTCAACGTGATGCCGAGCACCTCGCTCAAGAGCATCTCGCTGATGGTCTGGGTGCTGATGATCGCGCTGATCGTGCTGCACTCGGTGCTGCTGGCGTTCAGCCTGCGCAAGCAGCTGGCGGTGCGGTTCGCCGGCCAGAGCACCAAGGGCACCGTCGCCTACGCACTGCTGCGTTCCCTGCAGATGCGCCGGCTGCGGCTGCCGAAGCCGCAGGTGAAGCGAGGGCAGAAGCCCTGATCGAGACGTACAGCCCCACCGGCCACCTGCCGCAGCAGCGGTACGGCGGAGCGCCCGCCGCCGCGGGGGCCGGGGGCTGGACGCCGGGCGTGGGCGGTCTGCGTGACGTGGTCCGCCAGGAGCTGGTGGCGCGGCAGCTGGCGGAGCAGATCACCGAGCACTTCACCGAGCAGCTGGCCGAGGGGCAGCAGCTGCGGGTGCTCGACGCCGGGTGCGGCCCGGGAACACAGGCGCTGCGGCTCGCCCGGGCCGGGCACCTGGTCACCGGCATGGACCCGGACCCGGCCATGCTGGGCACGGCGCAGCGGCTGCTCTCCGGCGAGCCGCCCACGGTCCAGGGCAAGGTCACCCTGCTCACCGGGCAGGGCGGCGAGTGCGGCCGCTGGTTCGGCCCGGGCAGCTTCGACGTGGTGCTCTGCCACGGGATGCTGATGTACCTCCCGGAGCCCGGACCGCTGCTGGCCTCGCTGGCACGGGTGCTGGCCCCCGGCGGGATGCTGTCGGTGCTGGCCGTGAACGGGACGCGCTGGCGATGCGCGCCGGCCGGGCCGGGGACTGGTCGGCGGCCGTGGAGTCGTTCGGCAACGAGTACTTCACCAACCGCTCGGGCGGCTACTGCCGCGGCGACCGGCTGGAACCGCTGACCCGGACCTTCGCCGAGCTGTCGGTGCCGCTGCGCCGCTGGTACGGCGTACGGGTGTTCACCGACGGGGTGCCCGAGGGCACCCCGGCACCGGGCGACCCGGGCGAGCTGGCCCGGCTGCTGGAGGCCGAGGAGCGGGCCGGCCGCGCCGACCCGTACCGTACGGTCGCGGCGCTGCTGCATCTGGTGGGCACCCGCCGGGGCTGACCCGCCGCCCCGGCGCCACCGCTCCGGCGTCACCGCCCCGGACCGGCGGCCCGGATCCGCGGCCCAGCGCCCCGGAGCTGCCGGTCCGCCCGACCCGGGTGATCTTCGCCGGGGTCACGGCGTAGGGTCGGGGGCATGGAGTTTCGTCACCTTGGCCGCAGCGGCCTGATCATCAGCGAGATCGCATACGGCAACTGGCTGACCCACGGGTCCCAGGTCGAGGAGGACGCGGCCACCGCCTGCGTCCGGGCCGCCCTGGACGCCGGGATCACCACCTTCGACACCGCGGACGTCTATGCCGAGACCCGCGCCGAGGCCGTGATGGGCCGCGCCCTCAAGGGCGAGCGCCGCGAGGGCCTGGAGATCTTCACCAAGGTCTTCTGGCCGACCGGGCCCGGCCGCAACGACCGCGGCCTGGGCCGCAAGCACATCATGGAGTCGATCAACGGGTCGCTGCGCCGGCTCCAGACCGACTACGTCGACCTGTACCAGGCCCACCGCTACGACCCCTCCACCCCGCTGGAGGAGACCATGACGGCCTTCGCCGACGTGGTGCGCTCCGGCAAGGCCCTCTACATCGGCGTCTCCGAGTGGACCGCCGAGCAGATCCGGGCCGGGCACGCGCTGGCGCAGGAGCTGAACATCCAGCTGATCTCCAGCCAGCCGCAGTACTCGGCGCTGTACCGGGTGATCGAGGCCGAGGTGATCCCGGCCTCGCGGGAGCTGGGCCTCGGCCAGATCGTCTGGTCCCCGATCGCCCAGGGTGTGCTCACCGGCAAGTACCTGCCGGGCGCCCCGGCGCCGGCCGGCTCCCGGGCCACCGACGAGAACGGCGGCGCCAACTTCGTCTCCCGCTGGATGCGCGAGGAGGTGCTGGAGCGCGTGCAGCTGCTGCGTCCGCTCGCGGAGCAGGCCGGGCTGACCCTGGCCCAGCTGGCGGTGGCCTGGGTGCTGCAGAACGACAATGTCTCGGCCGCGATCATCGGGGCCTCGCGCCCGGAGCAGGTCACCGAGAACGTGAAGGCGTCCGGGTGGTGCTGGACGCCGGGCTGCTGAAGCAGATGGACGAGATCCTGGCCCCGGTCGCGGAGTTCGACCCCGGGAAGACCGCCGAGTACGCGCCCAAGGGCCGTCCGTAGGGTCCGCGGGGCCCACATCGGGCCAGGCCGTCCGGCCGCTCCCGCGAGGGAGCGGCCGGGCTCGGGCCGCCGCTAGTCCTCCTGGTCGGCGTGCAGGTTCATCGGCCCGTAGATCTTCTCGCCGTCCTCGAGCAGCACCACCTGGTCGATACCGCTCTCCAGGAGCTCCTTCCAGGTCTCGCCGACCCAGGACTCGGCGTCACCCTGGGTGGGGAACTCCTCCGCCCCCTCCGGCGCGGCCACCTTGGAACCGTCGGCCTTCTCGAACTGCCACGTCCACACCATGCTGGGACTCCTCTGCGCGTGCTGCGGTGTCCCGGCGAGACTACCCAGCCGACTAGGCCGCGTACGCCAGTGCGGCCGCGGCGGAGGCCGGCCCGGCGGGCGGGGCGACCGTCACGGTGACGGTGACCCGCAGCACCCGGCCCCGGCCGTCGGCCAGCCGGTAGCAGAAGACGTCGGTGCCGGTGAAGCCGGGAGCGGAGGTGTAGACGGCGGTGGCGTCCTCGCCGAGGACCACCCGGCCGTGCCGCGGCTGTCCGGCCAGCACGACGGTGGCGGCCGCGGCGCAGGCCCCGGTGTCGTCGGCGGCCAGCAGGTCGATCGCCACCGGGCTGCCGGAGAGTGCGTCGGCCCGGTCCTGGGCGGCCACGGCCAGAACCGGCTGCGGCGCGGTCCTGGCCGGTTCGCGCGGGGCTGCGGGCAGGGCCCCGGGCAGGGCTTCGAGCGGGACGGGAGCGGCCGGGCAGACCTCGGCGATCCGGCGGGCATTGGTGCGGCGCTGACGGGCGACGGCGTTCATCTGGCTCCCCATTTCCCGAGATCATGACGGCAGTCACGACGTACAGACTCTCAAGGTCCCAAGAGCATAACAAATATCCAAATCTGACTTTTACATTTCATTGATGTGGTATCTACAACGAACTACGGGCGGGGACGGCCACCATGCGGATCTTCACTGAGCGGACCCGGGGCGGCGGCCCGGCTGGGCCTGGAGTTCGGCGGCCGCCCGCGGCCCGCGGTCCGGCGCACGCTGGTCCTCGGCGGCGCCCGCTCCGGGAAGTCGGTGACCGCGGAGCGGCTCCTCGCCGACCGTCCCGATGTGCTCTACGTGGCCACCGGCGGCAGCCGCGACGGCGACGCCGAGTGGGCGCAGCGGGTGGCCCTGCACCGCGAGCGCCGTCCGGCCGCCTGGGGCACCGCCGAGACCTGCGCGCTGGAGCCGCTGCTGGCCGCCCCGGGCGGACCGCTGCTGGTCGACTGCCTGGCGCTGTGGCTCACGCACACCATGGACGAGTGCCAGGCCTGGGACGACGAGGCCTGGGCCGCCACCGGCGAGGCCCGGCTGCGGGCCCGCACCGCCGCCCTGGTCGACGCCTGGCGCGACACGCCCCGGCGGGTGGTGGCGGTCAGCAACGAGGTCGGCAGCGGAGTGGTCCCGGCCACCGCGTCCGGACGGCGGTTCCGCGACGAACTGGGCCGGCTCAACTCCGCCGTGGCCTCGGCCTCCGAGGAAGTGCTGCTGGTCGTCGCCGGACAGCCGCTGCGGATCAGGGGTTAACGACGGGCTCAGGGGCTGGGGACAAGCTCAGGGGTCAGGGACAAGCAAAGACCCGGGACGGTAACCTTCCGCCGGTGAGCACCTTCGACGACGCCTTCGACCTCGACGAGTTCTCCGCGCTGGTCGCGCGGCCCGATGACGAGTACCGGCAGGCCGCCGAGGAGCGCTGGGCGGCGCTCGGCCATCCGCGCGGCTCCCTCGGCCAGTTGCAGACCCTCGGCGGCTGGCTGGCCGCGGTCCAGGGGCAGTGCCCGACCAGGCCGGTGGACCGCGCCAAGGTGGTGCTCTTCGCCGCCGACCACGGCATCGCCCAGCTCGGCGTGTCCGCGCTGCCTCCGGGCAGCACCGCCCGGCAGGTGCGCCGGGTGCTGGACGGCACGGCCCCGGTCAGCGTGCTGGCCCGGCGCTACGGCGCCCAGGTGCGGGTGGTCGACATGGGCGTGGACGCCGAGCCGGACGCCTTCCCGCACGGCGTCAGCGACCGCCGGGTGCGCCGCGGTTCGGGCCGCATCGACATCGAGGACGCGCTCACCCGCGAGCAGGCCGAGGCCGCCTTCCGGGCCGGGATGGCCGTCGCCGACGAGGAGGCCGACTCCGGCACCGACCTGGTGCTGCTCGGCGACCTCGGGGCCGGTTCCACCACCGTCGCCGCGGTGCTCGTCGGCGCGCTGTGCGGGAGCGACGCCGCCGCGGTCACCGGGCGCGGCTCGGGCATCGACGACCGGGTGTGGATGGTCAAGTGCGCGGCGATCCGCGACTCGCTGCGCCGCGCCCGCCCGGTCCTGGCCGACCAGCTGGACCTGCTGGCGGCCACCGGCGGCGCCGACTTCGCCGCGATGACCGGCTTCCTGCTCCAGTGCGCGCTGCGGCGCACCCCGGTGCTGCTGGACGGGGTGGTCTCGGCCGCCTGCGCCCTGGTCGCCCAGCGGATCGCGTTCCGCGCCCCGGAGTGGTGGCGGGCCGGGCAGGCCACCGGTGAGCCCGCGCAGACCAAGGCGTACGAGCGGATGAGCATCGAGCCGCTGCTCGACCAGCGGGTGAGCCTGGGCGCCGGAACCGGCGCGCTGATGGCGCTGCCGCTGCTCCAGGCCGCCTCCACGCTGCTGGCGGAGCTGCCGCTGGCCGGGCTGGAGGACGAGCCTGCCAAGGGCGTCGAGGCCGAGGGTTTCGCGGCCGAGGGTTTCGCGGCCGAGGGTTTCGCTGTCGAGGGCATTGCTGCTGAGGACATCGCTGCCGACCCTGCCGGGCCCGAGAGCGCCGGGCCCGAGAGCGCCGGGTCCGACACCGACGGGTCCGGGAACGACTCGCCCGCAGGGGCGTAGCGGGTGTTCGCTGGGCTCCGCTTCGCCTTCGGCACGCTGTCGGTGCTGCGGGTGCGGGTGTCCCGCTGGGACCGGCCGACCGCGGGGCGGGCGATGCTCTGCGCCCCGCTGGTCGGGCTGGTGCTCGGGCTGGTCGCCGCCGCCGCGGCCGCGCTGCTGGAGTCCCTCGGCGGCGGGCCGCTGCTGGCCGCGACCGCCGGGGTGGCCGCGCTGGCCGCGCTCACCCGGGGGCTGCACCTGGACGGGCTGGCGGATGTCGCCGACGGGCTGGGCAGCAACAAGCCCCCGGACGCCGCCCTGAAGATCATGAAGGCCTCGGACATCGGCCCGTTCGGGGTGCTGGTGCTGCTGCTGGTGCTGCTCGCCCAAACCGCCGCGCTCACCCGGGCGTTCGAAGCCGGGATCCGGCCCGGGGCGTTCGGTCTGGTGCTGGCGGCGGCCGTGGGCCGGTCCGCGCTGCTGCGGCTGCCTGGTGGGAACCCCTCCGCCCGCCCCGATGGCCTGGGGGCCATGGTCGCCGGAACCGTGCGCCGTCGCCACGCCGTTTCGGTGGCCCTCGCGGTGGCGGCCGGGCTCGGCGCGGCCGCCTGGGGCTGGCGCCGCGGGGCGACGGGTTGCGTCCCGGCTCGGCGCGATAATCGCCCTGTTCGCCGGACTCGCTTGCGCGGCAAGGCTGTTGAGGCGCTGTCAGGTCCGTTTCGGTGGGATAACCGGCGATGTGCTCGGTGCGATGGTGGAGACCGCGGCCACCGCCGCGGTGGTCGTCTGGGCGCTCTTCGCCGCCTCCTGATCAGCTGACACCCCAAGCCGTGGTGGCTATTGCCCCCGCAGAGGCGCAACATCCCATCCTGCGGACTACCATGCCAGGACAAGGTGCCTGTCCCCCGTCAAGGCACCGCGAACCCTCGCCTTCCTCAGCACTCGGCCGAGGACCGCATACAGAACAGGACGCATTACGTGACTTCAGTGTCTCTGAGCACCTCCGCGGCCAACGCGCTGCGCGCGGACGCCGTCGTCGTGGCCGTGGCCAAGGGCCCCAAGGGCCTCGTCCTCGCCCCGGGCGCCGAGACGGTCGACGAGGCGTTCGACGGAAAGCTTGCCGCTGTCCTGACCACCCTGGGAGCCACCGGGGCCCAGGACGAGGCCATCAAGCTTCCCGCCCCCGCCGGCGTCAAGTCCGCCGTGGTCCTGGCCGTCGGCCTGGGCGACGCCCCCGAGTCCGACAGCTACGACGCGGAGGCCCTGCGCCGGGCCGCCGGCACCGCCGCCCGCACCCTGCACGGCACCAAGAAGGCCGCGTTCGCGCTCCCGCTGACCGACGCCGCCGCCATCGAGGCGGTCACCCTGGGCGCGCTGCTCGGCGCCTACGTGTTCACCGCCTGCCGCAGCGAGGCCGAGCTGGCCACCGCCAAGGCCCCGCTGAGCGAGGTCACCCTGGTCGGCGCCAAGCGCGCGGACAAGGCGGCCAAGGCCGCCGTCGAGCGCGGCACCGTGCTCGGCGAGGAGATGAACCGCACCCGCGACCTCGTCAACACCCCGCCCAACGACCTCTTCCCGAAGTCGTTCGCCGACATCGTCACCACCGTCGGCAAGGAGCACGGGCTCAAGGTCGAGGTGCTGGACGAGAAGGCGCTGACCAAGGGCGGCTACGGCGGCATCGTCGGCGTCGGCATCGGCTCCGCGCGCCCGCCGCGCCTGGTCAAGATCGCCTACACGCACCCGAAGGCGAAGCAGACGCTGGCCTTTGTCGGCAAGGGCATCACCTACGACTCGGGCGGCATCTCGCTCAAGCCGGCCGGCCACAACGAGACCATGAAGTGCGACATGGCCGGCGCCGGCGCCGTCTTCGCCGCCGTGGTCGCCGCCTCCCGGCTCGGCCTCCAGGTCAATGTCACCGGCTGGCTGGCACTGGCCGAGAACATGCCGTCCGGCTCCGCCACCCGCCCCGGCGACGTGCTGCGGATGTACAGCGGCAAGACCGTCGAGGTGCTCAACACCGACGCCGAGGGCCGGGTGCTGGCCGACGCGATCGCCCGCGCCGGCGAGGAGAAGCCGGACGCGATCGTCGACGTGGCGACCCTGACCGGCGCCATGATGATGGCCCTGGGTGCCCGCACCTTCGGCATCATGTCCAACAGCGACGCCCTCCGGGACCAGCTGCACGCCACCGCCACCGAGGCCGGCGAGCCGTCCTGGCCGATGCCGCTCCCGGCCGACCTGCGCAAGGGCATGGAGACCCCGACCGCCGACATCGCCAACATGGGCGAGCGGATGGGCGGCGGCCTGGTGGCCGGCCTGTTCCTGAAGGAGTTCGTGGCCGAGGGCATCGACTGGGCGCACCTGGACATCGCCGGTCCCGCGTACCACGAGGCCGCGCCGTACGGCTACATCCCCAAGGGCGGCACCGGCTCCGCGGTGCGCACCCTGGTCGGGCTGGCCGAGCGGGTCGCCACCGGTTCGTAGTCCGCGCCGCGGTTCGGGCCGTCGCGTGGGCCGCGGTTCGGGCCGCGCTCGCACCGCGGTACGCACGGAGCGGTTGCCGGGCGGTTTGAGAAGAGCAGTGCCTCAGGGGCGGTCCGCCGGGAATCGGCGGGCCGCCCCCGGCGTTCGCCCTCAGCGGAACCCCGCCGCTGAGCGGCCTCCTGGGGGCCGCAGGACGCGGTGAAGCGCCCCCGGCCCGTCCACAGAGCGGCCCGGCGCATCAGCACTCCCCAACAAGTGCGAGGATGTATTTCCGGCACGACTGGTCTCCCCACAAGGGAGTACCCAAACCCGGCCGGTGATCGACCGGGACGATCCGCACCCATTTGCATGGAGGACGTGACGTGGCGAACGACGCCAGCACCGTTTTCGACGTAGTCATTCTCGGAGGCGGAAGCGGCGGATACGCCGCGGCGCTGCGGGCGGCCCAGCTCGGGCTCCAGGTCGCCCTGATCGAGAAGGGCAAGCTCGGCGGCACCTGCCTCCACAACGGCTGCATCCCCACCAAGGCTCTGCTGCACGCCGGCGAGGTCGCCGACCAGACCCGCGAGAGCGCGGGCTTCGGAGTGAAGGCCACTTTCGAGGGCATCGACATCCAGGGCGTCCACGCCTACAAGGACGGTGTCGTCTCCGGCCTGTACAAGGGCCTCCAGGGCCTGGTGGCCAGCCGCAAGATCACCTACGTGTCCGGCGAGGGCCGCCTGTCCTCCCCCACGACGGTGGATGTCAACGGCGAGCGCTACACCGGCCGACACATCCTGCTGGCGACCGGCTCCGTGCCGAAGTCGCTCCCGGGCCTGGCCATCGACGGCAACCGGGTCATCTCCTCCGACCACGCGCTGACCCTGGACCGGGTCCCGCAGTCGGTGATCGTGCTCGGCGGCGGCGTCATCGGCGTCGAGTTCGCGTCGGTCTGGAAGTCCTTCGGCGCCGAGGTCACCATCATCGAGGCGCTGCCGCACCTGGCCCCTGGAGGACGAGAACTCCTCCAAGCTGCTGGAGCGCGCCTTCCGCAAGCGCGGCATCAAGTTCGAGCTGGGCGCGCGCTTCGCCGGGGTCGAGTACACCGAGACCGGTGTCCGCGCCTCGCTGGAGAACGGCAAGCAGATCGAGGCCGAGCTGATGCTCGTGGCCGTCGGCCGCGGCCCGGTCTCGGCGGGCCTGGGCTACGAGGAGGCCGGGGTCGCCATGGACCGCGGCTATGTCCTGGTCGACGAGTACATGCAGACCAACGTCCCCACCATCTCCGCCGTGGGCGACCTGGTGCCGACCCTCCAGCTGGCGCACGTCGGCTTCGCCGAGGGCATCCTGGTCGCCGAGCGGCTGGCCGGCCTCAAGGTCGTGCCGATCGACTACGACGGTGTCCCCGGGTCACCTACTGCAACCCCGAGGTCGCCTCCGTGGGCATCTCCGAGGCCAAGGCCAAGGAGCTCTACGGCGAGGACAAGGTCGTCACCGCGAAGTTCAACCTCGCGGGCAACGGCAAGTCCAAGATCCTCAAGACCGCCGGTGAGATCAAGCTCGTGCAGGTCAAGGACGGCGCCGTGGTCGGCGTCCACATGGTCGGCGAGCGCATGGGCGAGCAGGTGGGCGAAGCCCAGCTGATCTACAACTGGGAGGCGCTGCCCTCCGAGGTCGCCCAGCTGATCCACGCACACCCCACCCAGAACGAGGCTCTCGGCGAGGCGCACCTGGCGCTCGCGGGCAAGCCCCTGCACAATCACGACTGACCTCCCCTCGCACTCCGCTTTCCCGTTTCCGGGGTACGCGGCCGCGCAGGCGGCAACCGCCGCGCGGCCGCTCCCCCCGACGGGCCAACCAATCCGCACGCACCACAAGGAGTAACTGAAGCCATGGCGGTCTCAGTAACACTGCCCGCGCTCGGCGAGAGCGTGACCGAGGGCACCGTCACCCGCTGGCTCAAGGCCGAGGGTGAGCGCGTCGAGGTAGACGAGCCCCTGCTGGAGGTCTCCACCGACAAGGTCGACACCGAGATTCCGGCGCCCGTTTCCGGCATCCTGGCTTCGATCAAGGTCGCTGAGGACGAGACGGTGGAGGTCGGCGCCGAGCTGGCCATCATCGACGACGGCACCGGCGCGCCGGTGCCCGCGGCCGCGCCCGCCGCTGCCGCCGCCCGGCCCCCGTGGCCGAGCCGGTCGCCGCACCTGCTCCGGTGGCCGCCCCGGCCCCCGTGGCCGCGGCCCCCGCCGCACCCGCCCCCGCCGCGGCCCCGGCCGCTCCGGTGGCCGGCACCCCGGTGCTGCTCCCCGCGCTGGGTGAGAGCGTCACCGAGGGCACCGTCACCCGCTGGCTCAAGGCCGAGGGCGACACGGTCGAGGCCGACGAGCCGCTGCTGGAGGTCTCCACCGACAAGGTCGACACCGAGATCCCGGCTCCGGTCAGCGGCGTCCTGGTGAAGATCACCGTCGGCGAGGACGAGACCGTGGAGGTCGGCGCCGAGCTGGCCGTCATCGGTGTGGCGGGTGCGGCTCCGGCCGCCGCCGCCCCGGCCGCGCCCGCCGCCCGGTCGCCGCCCCGGCTGCTCCGGTCGCGCCCGCCGCCCCCGCCGCCCCGGCCCCGGTGGCTGCCCCGGCCGCTCCGGTCGCCGCTCCGGCCCCGGTCGCCCCGGCTGCCCCGGTCGCCGCCGCTCCGGTCGCGCCCGCCGCGCCGGCTGTCCCGGCCCCGGTCGCCCCGGCTGCTCCGGTCGCGCCCGCCGCCCCGCCGCTCCGGTGGCGGTCGGCGCCGACGCTTATGTCACCCCGCTGGTCCGCAAGCTGGCCGCGGAGAACGGCGTCGACCTGGGCTCCGTCCAGGGCAGCGGCGTCGGTGGCCGGATCCGCAAGCAGGACGTCGTCGCCGCGGCCGAGGCCGCGCGTGCCGCGGTGGCCGCCCCCGCGGCTGCGGCCAAGGCCCCGACCGTCGCCGAGGCCTCCCCGCTGCGCGGGCAGACCGTCAAGATGACCCGGATGCGCAAGGTCATCGCCGAGAACATGCTCAAGGCGATGCAGACCACCGCGCAGCTGACCACCGTGATCGAGGTGGACGTCACCAGGATCATGCAGCTCCGGGAGAAGGCCAAGGCCGGCTTCCTGGCCCGTGAGGGCGTCAAGCTCTCGCCGATGCCGTTCTTCGTGAAGGCCGCGACCGAGGCCCTCAAGGCGCACCCGGTGATCAACTCCAGCGTCAACGACGCCGAGGGCACCATCACCTACCACGCCGCCGAGAACGTCGGCATCGCCGTGGACACCGAGCGCGGTCTGATGGTCCCGGTCATCCACGACGCGGGCGACCTCATGTCGCCGGCATCGCCAAAGACCGCCGACCTCGCGGCCCGCACCCGCGACAACAAGGTCAAGCCGGACGAGGTCTCCGGCGGCACCTTCACCATCACCAAACACCGGCTCGCGCGTGCGCTGTTCGACACCGCGATCTTCACCCCGCCGCAGGTGGCGATCCTGGTCATCGGCGCGACGGTCAAGCGTCCGGTGGTCATCGAGAGCCCGGAGCTGGGCACCACCATCGCCATCCGCGACATGGTGTACCTGGCCCTGTCCTACGACCACCGCGTGGTCGACGGGCGCCGACGCCGTCCGCTTCCTGGGCACCGTCAAGGCCCGCCTGGAAGAGGGCGCCTTCGAGGGCGAGCTCGGCCTGTAGGACCGGTCGGCAGGGGCTGGTCCGCGAGGACTGGTCCGCAGGGGCTGGTCCTCGCGGACTGCCGCCCTGCGGCACCCCGCTGTTCCGCTGCCCCGTTTCCGCTTCGGCGGGACGGGGCAGCGGCATTTTCCGGGGGCGTGTTCCGGCGCCCGCACGGCGCATTTCCCGTGCGCGGCGGCCTCCGGGGGTCGATGCTGGTGGGGTGACCGACGAGACTGAGTTCTGGCAACTGATCGACGAGACGCGCGAGGCCGCCGAGGGGGACCCGGTCGATCAGGCCGAACTGCTGGTCGACCGGTTGCTGGCGCTGACCCCGGACGACGTGATCGACTTCGCCCGGCTGTTCGAGGCACGGCTGGCCCGGGCCTGGCGCTGGGACTTGTGGGGCGCGGCCGACCTGCTGCTGGGCGGCGCGGGCGACGACAGCTTCGACTACTTCTGCTGCTGGCTGATCGGCCAGGGCCGGGACGTGTTCGAGGGCGCGCTGGCCGATCCGGACGCCCTGGCCGACCTGGTGCCGGACTTCGACGAGGAGGTGGACGGTGACGCCGAGGAACTGGGCGACGCCGCCGACCACGCCTACGAGCAGCTGACCGGCACGCCGCTGCCGGAGCTGGGCCTGCCCTCCCGGCCGCGCAGCCGGTGGCCCAGCCCGGCGGAGCCTTCGACTTCGACGACGCCGCGGTGATGGAGGACCGCTTCCCCCGGCTCTGGGAGCGCTACGGCGGCTAGACCGCCGGGCCCGGGCACCCGGGCGGCCGCGCCGCGTGTCGGACCTGCCTCCGGTGCCACCGGCACCGGCGCGGCTGCGATGATTGCGGTCATGCGTATCGCAGTCACCGGTTCGACCGGCCTCATCGGCACCGCCCTGGTTCGCTCGCTGCTGGACGACGGGCACCAGGTGGTGCGACTGGTGCGACGCGATCCCCTGGGTCGCCAGGACGGCAGTACCGAGGTCCGCTGGAACCCGGGGCTGCGGCAGATCGACCGCAAGTCGCTGGGCAGGCTGGACGCCGCGGTCAACCTGGCCGGTGCTGGCGTCGCCGACCGGCGCTGGACGGCGAGCTACAAGCGGCGGATCCACGACAGCCGGGTGCTGAGCACCCAGACCCTGGCCGAGGCGCTGGCGGGCCAGGAGGAGCCGCCGAAGGTGCTGGTCTCCGGCTCGGCCGTGGGCTACTACGGGCAGACCGGCAGTGCGGTCGTCGACGAGTCGGCGCCGGCTGGCGGGACTTCCTGGCCCGGGTCTGCGTGGAGTGGGAGCAGGCCACGGCCCCGCCGCCGAGGCCGGGATCCGGGTGGTCCACGCCCGGACCGGGCTGGTGGTGGCCCGGGAGGGCGGCGCCTGGGCCCGGCTGTTCCCGCTGTTCAAGGCCGGTCTGGGCGGGCGGCTCGGGAGCGGGCGGCAGTACTGGTGCTACATCTCGCTGCGGGACGAGGTGGCGGCGCTGCGGCACCTGCTGGTCACGCCGGAGCTGAGCGGGGCGGTGAACCTGACCGCCCCGGTCCCGGTGACCAACGCCGAGGTGACCGCCGCGATGGGCGAACTGCTGCACCGGCCGACCCTGTGCCACGTCCCGAGGTGGCACTGCACCTGGCGCTGGGCGAGATGGCGGTGGAGGTCATCGGCAGCCACCGGGTGGTGCCGGGGCGGCTGCTGGACTCGGGCTTCACCTTCCGGGACACCACGGTCGAACAGGCGCTGCGCGCGGCGGGATGAGCCGGGCCGACACCGGGTGTCCGCACTGTGAGACACCGCCGGGTGGGCGCAGAGGCGCATTCAAGGGGCGCATGGAAGCCATAGGTGACCGGCTGCTGCCCCTTCGCGCCCCCTGCTCACTCTCCGTGTCGAAATTGGCATATGCCCCGACAGGACGGTTCAAATCCCCTGTCTGACAGCACTATTGACGGGGCATCACCTCGGGAAGCCAGCCCGCGACCCACGCCGACGGCCAGTCGCCGACACCACAAGGACAGCGCGTCGGGTCGGGGCCACGGAGGGAGCCACCTCGTGCCTGCACCCATCCCGCTCCACCAGCAGTCCCCGCAGCAGCAGAACGCACCGCAGTACCCGCAGTACCCGCACCACCCCCAGCACCCGCAGCACCCGCAGTACCCCCAGCACCTCGGCACGGAGATTTCACCGCAGCAGCAGTCGCACTCGCAGCGCCGGCAGCACCGCTCCGACGTGGTCATCGTCGCGCGGGCGTCGCCGGACTGGCGGCCGCCCGCAGCCTGATCGCCGCCGGACTGAGCGTCACCGTCCTGGAGGCCGCCGACCGCGTGGGCGGCCGGATGGCGGCGTTCGAACACCAGGGCTTCCGGCTCGACCACGGCGCCCATCTGCTGAACACGTCCTTCCCCGACCTGGGCGACACCCTGGACCTGCCCCGGCTCGACCTGCGCGCGCTCGCACCCGAGGTGCTGGTGCACCGCCGCGGCCACCACTACCAGGTCGGCCAGGTCGGCGGCCCCAGGCTGGCGCTCAGCACCGGCCGGGCGTCCATGGGCGGCCCTGGGACCGGGCCCGGCTGGGGGCGGCCCTGGCCCGGCTGGCGGCCACCCCGACCGCCAAACTGCTGGCCCGTCCCGAGCACACCTCGGCCCGGGCCCTGGCCGAACGCGGCATCCCGGCACGCACCCTGGACGGCTTCGTCCGCCCGCTGCTGGTAGCCCTGCTGGGCGATCCGGCGCTCGGCACCAGCAGCCGGGTCGCCGACCTGGCCCTGCGCGGCTACGCCCGGGGGCGGCTGTGCCTGCCCGCCAACGGGGTCTCCGCGGTGCCGCGGCAACTGGCCGAGGCCCTGCCCGAGGGGACGGTCCGGCTCGGCGTGTCGGTACGGTCGGTGTCCGCGGACGGGGTCGACACCGAGCACCACGGCCGCTTCGGCTGCCGGGCCATGGTGGTCGCCACCGACGCCCGCCGCGCCGGTGAGCTGCTGCCCGGTCTGCACCAGCCGGACTACCACCCGGTCACCACGTACTACCACGCCGCGGGCGAATCCCCCTGCCCCGAAGCGCGGTTGCTGCTGGACGCGGACGGCCCGGCGCCGGTCTCGCACTCGCTGGTGCTCAGCGAGATCGACAGCTCCTACGCACCCTCGGGCGCCTCACTGATCGCCTCGACCGTGCTGGGCCACCGCGACTTCGGCGCGGACGGGCCGCTGCTGGAACCGCTGGTCCGCCGTCGGCTGGGACGGCTGTACGGGGTGGACAGCAGCGGCTGGGAGTTCCTGACGGTACGGCATGTCCCGGACGCCCTGCCCGCCATGCCGCGCCGCACCACTTCCGGCGGCCGGTGCGGGTGCTCAGCGGGCTCTACGTCTGCGGCGACCACCGGCAGACCAGCAGCGCCCAGGGAGCACTGGCATCCGGGCTGCGGGCGGCCGCCGCGGTCCTGCACGACCTGGGCGTGGCCCGGACCGCCGAGATCCCCGACCTGGCGGCCTGACCCCGGGGCTGCCACGGGGTCAGGCCGCGGCTGCCGGACGTGGGCTGTCGGCTGTGAGCTGTAGCTGTGGCTGTGGCTGTAGCTGTCGACCGTGAGGCCGAACGGGCGTCGGTCGGCCGCCGGGTGCCGCTCCCCCGGGCACTGCCCTGGGGAGCGGCACCCGCGGCGTCCCGTCAGATCACCCCGGCGCCATGGGCCGCCTCCTCGAAGGCCCGTACCGAGGCGTTGCCCCGGTACGGCGCCAGCTTCCGGCTGAACTCGCGCAGATACTCCACCGCCCGCAGCGACCGCATCTCGGAGGCCCCGCGCAGCGCCTCGGTCGCGGCCGCGCAGGCCTCGTCCACCTCGCCCATCCCCAGCCGGGCGGTCGCCAGTACCGTCCGGCAGAAGACCCGGCTGCGGGCGTAGGAGCCGCCGCGCAACCGCAGCGAGCGCTCCGCGTGCTGGGCGCAGGGCCGCCACTGCTGGAGGTCGCGGTAGCAGTGGCCGAACTCGTCGGCGAGCTGCGCCTCGTCGAAGAACCGTGCCCAGCTCGGCAGTTCGTCGCCGGGACGGGCCGCCTGGAGCGCCCGCTCGGCCCGCACCAGGGACGTGGTGCAGGAACGGGCGTCGCCGATCAGCCCGTGCCCCCGCGCCTCGGCGGCGTGCATCAGCGCCTGGACGGTGGTGGGCGCGACCGCGCCCACGCCCTGCTGGGCGACCCTGGCCAGCTGCACCGCCTCCCGGCCGTGGCCGAGGTAGACCGCCTGGCGGCTCATGGTGACCAGTACATAGCCGCCGTAGAGCCGGTCGTTGGCCGCCTGGGCGAGGCGCAGCGACTGGACGAAGTAGCGCTGGGCCAGGCCGTGCGCGCCGATGTCGTACGAGGTCCACCCGGCGAGCCGGGTGAGGTCGGCGACGGCACCGAACAGCGAGCGGCCGATGGCCTCGTTGTAGCGGCCGCGCAGCATCGGCTCGGCCTCGCTCTCCAGGTACCGGATCAGCGCCTGCCGGGCGTGGCCGCCGCCGTAGGCGTTGTCCAGCGAACGGAAGAGGTCGCCGACGGCCCGGACCGCGGCGACATCGCCCCGGCCGACGCGTTGCAGCCCGCGCGGCGGGGGCGGGGGCGGCAGCTGACCGGTGACGGCGCCCGGGTCGGTACCGGCCGACAGCGGGCGGCGGGTCTGGGGCGGGACGGCCCCGGCGCTGAGGCCACCGGGATGGGCCCCGCCCGTGGTGGCGCCCGGGCGCAGCGGGGCGCGGGCCGGGGCGGGGGCCAGCCCGAGGTCGTGCGAGGTCTCCCGGGCGACCCGGTCGTCGCTGCGGCCGATCAGCCAGTCCCGGCTGGGCACCACCAGCCCGGCCGGGGTGAAGGCGATCCGGCGCAGCTCGGAGTGGGCGCCGGTGTCCTTGCGCCACATGCTGCTGACGATGTCCACCGCCTCGGCGGGCGATTCGGCGAACTCAAGACCGGCATACACCGGGGCGCAGGCGTCCAGGCCGAGATCCTGCGCGGACAGCCGGCGGCCGAGGCGGCGGGTGAAGACCTCGGCGATCAGGGCGGGGGTGGCCCCCCTGGGCTGCTGGCCGCGCAGCCAGCGGGTCACCGAGGTCTTGTCGTAGCGCAGGTCCAGGCCGTGCTCGATGCCGAGCTGGTCGACCCTGCGGGCGAGGCCGGCGTGGGAGAACCCGGCCTCTTCGATCAGGGCCGAGAGCCGCTGGTTCTGCGAGCGCTGATCGGGCGCCCGGTGCTCGCCGGAGCGGTGGTCGGAGGCCCGGTGGTCCGCCGAGCGGTGGTCGCCGGAGCGCTGCTCGGGCGGCCGCTGGTCGTGCGGGCGCTGGTCGTGCGGGCGCTGGTCGTGCGGACGACCGGGGGCGGACCGGGACGCGCCGGCGCTCGCCGGACGACCGGGCTCGCGGGGGACTCCAGAGCCCTGGGCGGGCTGATCCGTTGGTCGACGGGTCGGGACCGGTCCGGGCCCATGGGGCGGTCCGGACGGGGCTCGGTCGTCGGCCGGTCGGTTACTGGCCGTTGGGGCATATGCCACACACCTTCCGGGTGCCCGCCTCGCCCCGGGGGATGCTCCCGGAGTACGCCGCGAGCTCCCTACGGGAACGGCGCGAATGTAGCGAGCATTTGCCCCGAATGGCCGAGTACGCCAGCGCGTTCCTCCGATCGAGTGACAACGCTCGCCCATTCTGGGGACAACGTGGGGCTCCTGGAGCGCCGGGGCGTGCGCTGTCAGGCGCGGGCGAGCCCCGCAGCAGCAAGTCGATCAGCACGCCCAGATCAGCCGCGGCGGTCGGCCGGGACCAGGTCGGGGCGTAGCCGGGATCGTGGAAGTGCGAGGTGGCCTGGAACACCGCGTGCGCCAGCAGCCCGGGGTCCCCGGCCGCGAAAAGGCCGTCGTCCTGGCCCTCGGCGATGATCGCCGACAGCTGGAGCTCCAACGCGGCGAGGTGCTCATCGACGAGAGCGCTGCTCTCGTCGGTGAGCACGGTAAAGGTCGCGAACAGCTCCGGATCGTCCAGGGCTTTGTGCCGCTTGGCCTCGAACAGCGTCTCCAGCCAGAGCCGCAACCGCCGGTCGGGCCGCTGCGGGCCGGTGGCCACGGCCGGGAGCGCCGCATGGGCACGGTTCAGCCAGCGCTCGGTGACCGCCTCGCGCAGCGCGGCCTTGCTCGGGAAGTGCCGGTAGACCGTGCCATGGCTCACCCCGAGCGCCCGCGCCACATCGACCACGGTGGCCTTGCCCGGGCCGAAGCGGCGCAGCACGTCCTCCGCCGCCTCCAGGATGTGCTCCCTGGTGAGCGTCGTTTCCGCCATGACCGCTCCACCCCCGCCTCTCGCTGTGTTGCCTCGGCCCTGCTGCCGCGCTCCTCACCGCCACCCGCGGGCGCCGGGGTCCCGGGGACTCCGGGACCCCGGCGACGCCGGGGCGTGGTTACTTCTCGCTGTCCAGGTGGGCCATCTGAGCAGCAATGTACCGGTCGCCTGCGACAGCCCCGGCCGGCACGGCCGCCTCGACGGCCGCCAGGTCGGCCGCTTCGAGCTTGACGTCCAGCGCGCCCAGCGCCTCGGCCAGGCGCTCCCGGCGACGGGCGCCGACCAGCGGGACGATGTCCTCGCCCTGGGCCAGCACCCAGGCGATGGCGACCTGGGCGACGCTCGCGCCCCGGGCCTCGGCAACCGCGCGCAGCGCCTCCACCAACGACAGGTTGGTGTTCAGGTTGTCGCCGCTGAAGCGCGGGCTGATGCCCCGGAAGTCCCCGGCGACCAGCGGCCGGTCGGCGCTCCAGTGGCCGCTGATCAGGCCGCGCGAGAGCACGCCGTAGGCGGTGATGCCGATGCCGAGCTCGCGGGCGACCGGGAGGATCTCTGACTCGATGCCGCGGGAGATCAGCGAGTACTCGATCTGCAGGTCGGCGATCGGGTGCACGGCGTGGGCCCGGCGCAGGGTCTGCGCGCCGACCTCGGACAGGCCGATGTGCCGCACATGGCCCGCCTGGATCTGCTCGGCGATGGCGCCGACGGTCTCCTCGATCGGGACGTTCGGGTCGAGCCGGGCCGGGCGGTAGACGTCGACGTAGTCGGTGCCGAGCCGGCGCAGCGTGTAGGCGAGGAAGTTCTTGACCGCTTCCGGGCGGGAGTCGTTGCCGTGCCAGCCGCCGTCGGCATCGCGCAGGGCGCCGAACTTCACGCTGACCTGGACCTCGCCGCGGTCACGGCCGCTGCTGCGCAGGGCGTCGCGGATGAGCAGTTCGTTGTGGCCCATGCCGTAGAAGTCGCCGGTGTCGATCAGGGTGATCCCGGCGTCCAGGGCGGCGTGCACTGTGGCGATGGACTCGGCCTCGTCGGAGGGGCCGTACATGCCGGACATCCCCATCGCGCCCAGGCCGATGGCGGAGACGCGGGGACCGGTGGTGCCGAGTTGGCGCTGATTCATCAGGTTCGTCCTTTCAAGTACGTGATGACAACTATGCACTATGCGCTGACAGATTTCAATATCTGTCATTCAGACGGCATGCACCGGCAGCCCTGTTGCCCCTCCCCGGTCCCGCTCCCCTCCCGGCCGCCGCTCCCGGTTGCCGCCATCGGCCCCGGCCGGCTCGGGTATCCGTGGTTCACCCGACCGGCCGTAGAGTTGCCGACAGGAAGACGACGGAGGAGGGGCGGCACGTGGTGAGCGGCGAGCTGCGATTTGTACACCTGGGCACCGGCGAGCAGGCGGTCCCGTACCAGGAGGCACTGGCCGAGCAGCAGCGGCTGCATGCCCTGCGCGTCGCCGACGAGATCCCGGACACCGTCCTCCTGCTGGAGCATCCGCCCGTGTACACGGCCGGCCGGCGCACCCGCCCCGAGGACCGCCCGCTGGACGGCACCCCGGTGGTGGAGGTCACCCGGGGCGGCGAGATCACCTGGCACGGCCCGGGCCAGCTGATCGGGTACCCGATCGTCAAGCTCGCCGAACCGCTGGACGTGGTCGCCTATGTCCGCCGTCTGGAGGAGGCCCTGATCCGAGCCTGCTCCGAGTTCGGCGTCGGCACCACCCGGATCGAGGGCCGCAGCGGGGTGTGGGTACTCGGCCAGGAGCTCCCCGGCGCGGTGGTGGACCAGGAGCGGGTGGTGAACATGGGCGCGCTCACGCTGCGGATGGGGGCCAAGCTCGGCCTGGACCCGCGCCTGGCCGGTCCCGAGTACGCCGCCTCCAACGCCGGTCAGCGCGGCGACGACCGCAAGCTGACCGCGATCGGGGTGCGCGTGGCCCGGGGCGTGACCATGCACGGCTTCGCCCTCAACTGCGATCCCGACATGACCTGGTTCGACCGGATCATCCCCTGCGGCATCCGCGACGCCGGGGTCGGCTCGCTCAGCACCGAGCTGGGCCGGGACGTCACCGTGGCCGAGGCCCTGCCGGTGGTCCGGCGCCACCTCGCCGACGTACTGGCCCCCGCCGGGAATCCCGCGGAGCCGGCCGGCGTTGCCGTTGCCGGGCCGGTGACCGGGGCGTCCCTTCGATAAGCGGGACAACGCCCTGTCCGACCCGGGAAAGCACAGGCGTACCCTGGGGTCACCGCCTGGCAGTCGCAAGTCAACAATCGAACTGCACCGAACACTAGGGAGCCGCTACGTGTCCGCTGTCGCACCCGACGGCCGGAAGATGCTGCGTCTGGAGGTCCGCAACAGCGAGACCCCCATCGAGCGCAAGCCGGAGTGGATCAAAACCCGGGCGAAGATGGGCCCCGAGTACACCGCGCTCCAGTCGCTGGTGAAGCGGGAGGGCCTGCACACGGTCTGCCAGGAGGCGGGCTGTCCCAACATCTTCGAGTGCTGGGAGGACCGCGAGGCGACCTTCCTCATCGGCGGCGACCAGTGCACCCGGCGCTGCGACTTCTGCCAGATCGACACCGGCAAGCCCGCGGAGTTCGACCGCGACGAGCCGCGCCGGGTCGCCGAGTCCGTGCTGAGCATGGATCTCAACTACGCCACCATCACCGGCGTGGCCCGCGACGACCTCGAGGACGGCGGCGCCTGGCTCTACGCGGAGACCGTCCGCCAGATCCACGCCGTGACCGCCGACCGGGAGACCGGCCGGACCGGCGTGGAGCTGCTCATCCCGGACTTCAACGCGGTGCCCGACCAGCTGGCCGAGGTCTTCTCCTCGCGTCCGCAGGTGCTGGCGCACAACATCGAGACCGTGCCGCGGATCTTCAAGCGGATCCGTCCCGGCTTCCGCTACGAGCGCTCGCTCTCGGTGGTCACCGAGGCCCGGGCGGTGGGGCTCATCACCAAGTCCAACCTGATCCTCGGCATGGGCGAGACCCGTGAGGAGGTCAGCGAGGCCCTGCGGGACCTGCACGCCGCGGGCTGCGAGCTGATCACCATCACCCAGTACCTGCGCCCCTCCCCAGGCACCACCCGGTGGAGCGCTGGGTCAAGCCGCAGGAGTTCGTCGAGCTCCAGCAGGAGGCCGAGGAGATCGGTTTCGCCGGGGTCATGTCCGGCCCGCTGGTCCGCTCGTCCTACCGGGCCGGACGGCTCTACCGGCAGGCGCTGGAGCGGCGCGGCACGACGGTGTGACCGGGGCGGTGCCGCCCCGGCCGCGCCGGGAGGAACGGCGCGCCCTGGGCGGCACGAGCGGGGGCAGTACCAATGGGGGCGGCAACGCTGCGGGGGCGCCGACACGATCGGGACTGCGGCCGCGTCCGGGGCTGTGACCAGCTCCGGAGTGAACATGTGTGCAACGGCACATGTTCAGGCTTCATATGGGTTTGACCCGTGGGTCACCAAGCGGTAACACATTGTGGTGACGATGTAGTGGCAGCCGCGTGGGGGTCTCCCCGGGTAGCGCGCGCCGCCGCCGCAGACGACCACAAGGGGAGTGGTTCCACCATGCAGCCGCAGTTCTCCCGCATCAAAGCGCTCCCTACTCACCGGCGTCCGCCGGGCAGAATCGGTTCTGCTCGGCGGCGGCCAGCAGACGGCCCGCCGCAACGCCTGGGACGCCGTGTGCGAGAACCGCCGGCACGCGCAGGACCGGCAGGAGAGCGAGCGGGTACTGCTCCGTACCGCCCGCTGACCCCCAGGTCGGCACCCCGGTCGACCCCCGGTCCCGGCCGGGCCCCGCACCGCCCAGGAGGCCCGCTCCGAGGCTCCTGCCCGGCCCCCGCCACGGCCCCGGCCTGACACCTGTCACACCCCCGTCCCGGCCGCACAGCGCTCCCGGCCGGGCGCCGAGACCAAGACGAGATCGACCCGAGACGGACGCGGCCCCCCGGGCTTGGGCAACGAGGGTGATGGCCACGTACGATGAGGGTCATGGCGAGGCAGGAAACCACCGACGAATCCCCCGGACGGCTCAAGCAGATCCGTCTGGCGTACACCATGACCAAGCGGGTCGACCCGAAGATCGGTCTTATCACCGGCCGGTATCGGATCGGCCACCTTCGCGGTGCTCCTCGTTATCGGGTTCGTACTCGGGCATCCGATCTACCTGGGCATCCTGGGCTTTGTGCTCGGCGTGCTGGGCGCGGTCATCATCTTCGGCCGCCGGGCCGAGAAGGCCGCTTTCGGCCAGATGGAGGGGCAGCCCGGGGCCGCCGCCGCCGTCCTCAACAACATCAAGCGCGGCTGGGTGATCACCCCGGTGGTCGCCGCGACCCGTCAGCAGGACGCGATCCACCGCGCCGTCGGCCGTCCCGGCATCGTGCTGGTGGCCGAGGGCAACGTGAACCGGCTGCGCCCGATGCTGGCCGAGGAGAAGCGCAAGATGAACCGGATGATCGGCAACGTCCCGGTCATCGACATCATCGTGGGCGACGGCGAGGGCCAGGTGCCGCTGAAGAAGCTGCACATGCACCTCACCAAGATGCCGCGCACCCTGCCCGCCGCCCAGGTCACCCAGATCAACGACCGGCTGCGGGCCATGGGCGACATGATGAGCAACGCACCGATCCCGAAGGGCCCGATGCCCAAGGGCGCTCGGATGCCCAAGGGACGCTGACAGATATTGTCCGCTGACAGTTGTCCGTCGACAGCTGACCGCTGAACGACGGACTCTGTCGGCTGACAGCGCAGGTGTGCCCGACCCCGACCGGGCCGGCACCCCCCGGGGTTCACCCCCACTCACTCAACGGCCCCGGCCGCACCGCCTCCAGCGAGGCAGCGCGACCGGGGCCGCCCAACATCCGGGCACCGCCCGCAGCAGCGCGCAGGCACAGCCCGCCCACCGCTCACCGGGCTCCGACCCTGGCTCCGGCCCGGGCTCCAGCTCAGATCCGGACCTCGACCGTGGCCACCGCCTTGTCGTGCAGTCCGCGCCCGTCCCGGTCCCAGACCAGCGCGGGGATGGCGAGCAGCAGCAGGAAGCTGCGCAGGGCGGCCTGGGCGACGCTGATCCGGCTGCCGTCCAGGCGGACCACCCGCAGGCCCAGCAGCCGCTTCCCGGGGGTGCTGCCGACGCTGCCGAGGGTGAGCACGCTCAGCACGAAGAAGACGAACATGGCCCAGTAGTTGGCCACCACCGGGTCGCGGTGGGAGATCAGCCCGTAGGCGATCAGCGCGCACAGCCACCAGTCCACGAGGATCGCCACGAGCCTGCGGCCGGTGGAGGCGATGGACCCCGGGCCCTCCTCGGGCAGCCCCAGCCGACGACCCCGGTAGCCGAACTCGGGGCCGAACTGCTCGGTGCCGGCCCCGGGACCCTCGATCCACGATCCGATGATTTTTCTGCTGTCGTCCACAGAACCACAGTAGCCGTCCGGCAGCGCCCGATCCGCTCCGGGGGTACGGCGGCCGCCCGCGAAAGGGGGGTGATTAGCCATCGCCAGCCCGGGCAAGAGGTTTAGACCAGCCTCCTGGGAGTGAACCCCGCTCCGCGCGCCCACCCCTCGGAGGCCAGGAATCCCAAGGGTTTCCCAGCCTTTGACCTGGTCCGCTTAACAAGCGCGAAACATTAGGGTCACGGGCGGGAAACGGCTGGTTCCTATGGTGGCCAGCACGGTGCCGCTGGCGGGACTGGCGGCTCCGAACCCGCAATCCTGGCGCTTGCCGGGTCGAGGAGGATGGATGTTCAACAACGCTGACGAGGTGTCCGCATACATTCGGGACAACGACGTCAAGTTCGTCGATGTCAGGTTCTGTGACCTGCCGGGTGTCATGCAGCACTTCACCGTTCCGGCGGAGAGCTTCGACCCGGACGAGACGCTGATGTTCGACGGCTCGTCGATCCGCGGGTTCCAGGCGATCCACGAGTCCGACATGGCTCTGGTCCCGGACCTCAGCACCGCCCGCATCGACGGCTTCCGCAAGGACTCCACCCTCAACATCAACTTCTTCATCCACGACCCGATCACCGGCGAGCAGTACAGCCGCGACCCGCGCAACGTGGCCAAGAAGGCCGAGGCCTACCTCGCCTCCTCCGGCATCGCCGACACCGCCTACTTCGGCCCCGAGGCGGAGTTCTACGTCTTCGACGACGTCCGCTTCGAGACCAAGCAGAACCGGTCGTTCTACGAGATCGACTCCGAGGCCGGCGCCTGGAACACCGGCCGGGTCGAGGAGGGCGGCAACCGCGGCTACAAGGTCCGCTACAAGGGCGGCTACTTCCCGGCCCCGCCGGTGGACCACTTCGCCGACCTGCGCGCCGAGATGTCCCTGGAGCTCGCCAAGAACGGCCTCCAGGTCGAGCGCCAGCACCACGAGGTCGGCACGGCCGGCCAGGCCGAGATCAACTACAAGTTCAACACCCTGCTCGCGGCCGCCGACGACCTGATGCTGTTCAAGTACATCATCAAGAACGTCGCCTGGCGCAACGGCAAGACCGCGACCTTCATGCCCAAGCCGATCTTCGGCGACAACGGTTCCGGCATGCACTGCCACCAGTCGCTCTGGCTCGACGGCACCCGCTGTTCTACGACGAGCAGGGCTACGCCGGGCTGTCGGACATGGCCCGCTACTACATCGGCGGCCTGCTGAAGCACGCCCCCTCACTGCTGGCCTTCACCAACCCGACGGTGAACTCCTACCACCGCCTGGTCCCCGGCTTCGAGGCCCCGGTCAACCTGGTGTACTCGCAGCGCAACCGCTCGGCCGCGATCCGCATCCCGATCACCGGCGCCAACCCCAAGGCCAAGCGCATCGAGTTCCGCGCCCCCGACCCGTCCTCCAACCCGTACCTCGCCTTCTCCGCGATGCTGATGGCGGGGCTCGACGGCGTGAAGAACAAGATCGAGCCACTGGAGCCGGTCGACAAGGACCTCTACGAGCTCGCCCCCGAGGAGCACTCCGCGGTCCCCAGGTCCCGGCCACCCTCCCGGCCGTCCTGGACGCCCTCGAAGCCGACCACGACTACCTCCTCGCCGGCGGCGTCTTCACCCCGGACCTCATCGAGACCTGGGTCGACTACAAGCGCACCGCCGAGGTAGCCCCATCGCCCTCCGCCCCCACCCGCACGAGTTCGAGCTCTACTTCGACCTCTAAATCGCACAGTTGGCCTACCAGCATGAACTCCTGAATAACCGCACCTGACCTGCGAAAACGTTACTCATCGTCTCTCGTTGGTTTGCGTCAGATCTCGTCCTCTTGTGCACCCGATGTGCACCGGACACGAGAATCCCTGATGGATCGTCAAATTCGGGAGACTCACTCGGACCCCGTTGCTCTCGTCACAGAGAGCAACGGGGTCCGAGTTCTCACCTTGTCGCCGCACGCAGGGAACCGGCGGAACTACAGTCAGCGGGTGACTTCAACAGACGAGATCCTGGCCCTCGTGCGCAGCGCGCTGGACGAATTCGATGATCCCCCCTGCCCGTTTCAGTCCGGCGAGCATGCCGCATCGCCAGCCTGGCCGGGGACTCGCAAACCGCGGTGCGGCTCTCGTTGGAGCTGACGGCGACAGTGGACCGACTCCTCAACAACGGTATCCCTGGCCTTGCCAGCCCGCCTTCGACGTAATTCGACTCGCCTGGAGACACGAAGCGCCCGCTGACCTGCGGACTCTCCACCTACGACTCGAATAGCCAGCTCTCTTAGCAAGGCCGGCGACCTTGGATGGAATCACTCTTTTGGCGTACGCATTTCGTCGGCTGGACCGTGCAATGAATAATCGCCGAGCGGCATGTCTTTCAGACGCAGAGCACGCTGTAGAAGGTCCTCCACGCTTGATTGAAGACTGATTTCCTCATCGTTAGTAGAGACTTCCCGAGCAATCTCTTCAAAGGCGCTCGACACGACGCTGGAAATGGGATCGATGCATCGAATCGACTCCAACATGACGAGAGCTGCCATGGCGTCTAGTGCGTGGCCTCGCGCCGTATAAATTGCATTCTCAGTCCCCCCATCCTGCTGCATCTTCACTAGGATGTCCCTCGCCCCCTCCAGGCGGATTTTAGCATGGAAGTGAGCAAACTCCCCAAAGCCTTGTTGAGCGACTGAAGGCGACGGAGGCCAGCTGCGTTCAACCAGTCCTTCGGAGTAGTGGAAATCGACGCTTCCAGCTTTTCTGCCTTCTCGGGCTTACTCGACCAGGTCCTTAGTCTCGCGCATTGCTCAAGAACGACACGAAGAAGTGACATTGCTCGATCATCATCTTCGAGCCACAGCCAGTGAGCGGAGCGCAGAGCCGATGAACACAAGGCGGCGGCATCACCTTGGGGCGTCTGGCCAAGCCAGATTGCGACCATCTCGGCCATCTCGGCCGCCATCACATGCAATACACTCCGCGAGCCCAAACCTTCGATGTTGAACTTCTCTTTGAGCATCCTCCTTTCTGACTCGATAGATTCCAAGGCAAAGCGCGCCGCACGAGCCCGACGCTCGTAAAAATACAGGAGGGTCATCTCGTCATCGCGATACAGCCTTCCAGCGGGCCGTTTCCCCTGCATCACCTGCTCATACGCGTTCTCGGCGCGCTTGGCCTGTTTCACCAACTCCGGCGACAGTCCTGTCTCCGGAAGCAGTGGGAAAAGGCTAGACGAGTCGGGTCCAGAGGCTCCAGCATATGTAAGCTCTGGTAGAGAGAAGAGCCCTCGCGCTAGCGCAGCCTGGCCCCGCTCCTCGGCCAAGGTCGCCAGACATAGGCGCACTTGCCGCAAATTCAGCATCAAGACATCCGACAATAGCTGTGCCGCCTCAGCTAGAACCGGCGGCTCGCCCTCCAGGAGCCCACAGGCTTCCCAGCGGATCACGTCAACGAAGCGACCACGTCCGTGCAGCAACTCAGACATAAACTCCATAAGCGCCGCCGGATATACCCGATAGTTCTCCCCAATAATAACTTCCGGCCCTTGAAATCCAAGAGAATCCCTTTCATCTTCCCAGAACTCTACATCCACCAAAGGAGGCCCGAAATTCGAATCGCTCGACTCCATGTGAATTCTGGCAGATGGGTAGCCGCGATGGCAGCTTGACCATGCTCGCGCCGCAAAGCTGGAGGCAGGCTCTCCCTGCTCATGGCTAATACCTGCATTGAATGCTGCATTCTCGGTCCAGCGTTCAAATTGCGAGCGCAGTACAGCGGCGGCCCCAGCAAATTGGCCACTAAAAAGGAGGCGACCTGCAATGAAGGCGCTGTCTGCACCCCAGCCGATATGATCCACCCAGTCGCCACCATAAGAGGCTGGATGCCTGTTCTTGTCGGCTCCAAGCTTGCGGAGTACGACGTCGCTGAATCCGAATGACAATAGCGCTGACATCATGGGAGCGATGGAGCGCGATGGAATATTTGACATATTATTCATACGCCTATTGTGCCGAGAGATCAACGCTTCGGCGATGTGCCTGTGCGAATGCCGCGCCATCTGCTCATATTCCGTTAGAGACGAGCCGTGGCGGCCCCCACGGCGTTCGGCCCTGTTCGAACGCCGCAGTTCTCGCCGCCTGGCTTCCTCTTCTGACTCGGGTACTGATCGAAGAGCCGCCCTACGCCTACTCGCTCTGCCCACATGTCCTCCCAAGCAGCATCCGTCTACTTGAGAATGTCGCAGACCCCAGACTCCAGCTACTTCTTTACCCGAAGGCAACGATGGCCGCGCTCGATGCGAGCGCGGGTGCATCGCTGCACAGGTGCCCCGTCCCTTGCACCGTGTAGCCGACATGGGACCGGCACGCGATCACCACCCGGTTTCGTCCTGGCGTCCAGCAGCCGTGCGCCATCGGCCCGCGCTCCAACGCACCCACCAGCACCAGCCACTGCTCGGCACTCAACCGCTCCACTGAGTACGGCCCCTTCGACGCAATGAGTTCACAACGCCCTGGCGCCACCTGGGCGCTCCCCTGCATCCCCATGACTCTCCCGCTTCGGGTCACGCACGACGAGCGCATTGGTCCCTCCACGCCGAGCCGATCCGCCTGCAAATGTCACTACGGAGCGTGATCAACTCGGGCATGCGAGCACCCCGCAGGCTGGCTGCGAACGCTGGGGACGGCCGGACATCCGTTCGCTCGCCAAGATCACTCCCCTGGCGAGACGAGACGATCAACAGCGAGGAGGAGGCCGCGCGGCGAGGTCGCTGACCCTTCAGTCGTGACGAAGCTCGCGGCGGCGGCCAATTCGTCCGCTGCTGTCGAGAGTGCCCCTGCGGCATCGGACAAGGTGGGATAGTCGCCGGCCTCCAAGGCTTGAGCTACCTGATCACCCAACTGCAAGGTGCGCGCATAGTGGAGGGCGAGGCGGCGGCCTCCAGAGGTCAGGCCGTCCGCAAACGACTCGTGCGCGCTCATGACAGCACCTCCAGCCGACCACTTCTGTCGACCACAGGGCGGTCGAACGGCTCCGTGAGGCGTCCACGTGTTCTGGCTCCCGCCGAATGGATCGAACGGTAGTCATAGGCGTACCAGCCCACGTGGCCCTCAATCTCCAGCTGGCAGCGCCACTGAACTGGTCGCCCAGCCTCATTCCACGTCCAGGCCCAAGCGACCGCCTCCTGCCAGCCCCCGTCCGCCAGGGCCACATACAGATCACGCCGACGGACGGAGTAAGGCTCGGCGGGGCAGGGGGCTCCGCACCTAGGAGGCGAACGGGCCAGTCCGGCGGAACCTGCTGGTTAAGCGAGCGAGCCGGAGGCGAAACTATATCGAACATACGTTCTACTCTAACCGGGTGCAGCAGCTCCGCAAAGGCGAAGCCCCATGTGTGACTGAGCGCTTCAGTTGGCCACTGAGCGCGAGTCTTGGCCAGTTCTCCGCTCAGCGCTGTAGCGGCCTGTATCCAGTCGCGCTTGCCTCGTCGGGCGCTGAGGATCATGCGAGGCACGTACTGTGGCCTCGGCGGTATCTGGGGTGAAAGGAACAGCTGCTGTGGGGAATGTGCGGATCACGGATGCGAACCGGTTGTCCATGGTGAAACCGGACCTGGCCGCAACGCTGAACATCGAGAAGTCCAAGATCACTGCAGATGAGCTGACGGTCGGGTCCAATCGGAAAGTCTGGTGGAACTGCCCGGACTTCCCTGAGGACGAGCCGGATTGCCCGAAGCACGCACCGTGGGAAGCCGTGGTGAACAACCGCACGGGAGGGTTCCGCAAGCGTTACGGCACCGGCTGCCCCACCTGCCGCCTGCGCCAGACCTCCATACAGGAACTGCGATTGAAGGCCGAGCTGCGTACGGTCCTGCCGATCGACGTCGCCCGCGATGCTGTTCAAACCGATCGGGTCGAACGGGTCGATATGGTCGTCGAAGCCGACGGCCTGCGCCTGGTCCTTGAGTTCGACGGTTCCTACTACCACGGGACCGAGCAGTCGCGTAGGACTGACTGCGCCAAGGCCCGACGGCTGCGCGAGGCCGGTTGGACCGTGGTGCGGATCAGGGAAGCTCCGCTCGATCTCCTCGACCCGACCTACGACGTGCGCGTCGGCCTTCTCGCCGAACCGGAGTCTGCCGCGGCCGACGTCCTCGACCACTTGGCGGTGCTCCGCGTGGTGAATCCGGCAGCGGCCGAACGCTACCGGGCCCTGGACGCTCCGCAGGCGGAGGAAACGGCGCGTCGATGGATCCGCGAGCAGATCGGCGAGCAGGCGGCACGGAGACTGGAATACTCGGCGCAGAACGACGCGTGGGACTCCATGTTCGAGGCTTTGGTGGCCTACGAGGCCAACGCTGGCGACTGCTACCCCACGGACGAGGCCCGCGTCGACGGGCGAAATCTGGGGCGATGGTGCCGCAAGCAACGAGGGCTGCAGCGCACCGGCTACCTGCGGGCCGACCGGGCCGAGCGGCTGGCCACGATCGCCACCTGGTCCTCCCAGACTGCGTTCGAAGCCGAATTCTGGGCCACCTACGACAAGTACGTGTGGCGGGCCGAACTAACGGATCCGCAGGAGCGGGAGCAACGGCTGCCGAGCCGCGATGCGACCGTGTGGGCTACCAACCTCCGCCGGCGGCGGACGGAGCTGATCGCGCGCGGTGACGACCTGCCGGGTGACCAGGTCGAGGCCATGGAGAAGCTCCCCGGTTGGTCCTGGGACCCCTACCAGGACGCCCACGACAGGAAAGTCGAGATGATGCAGCAGTTCTGCGCTGTCACCGGTCGGCATGTGTCTTCGATCAAGCAGCGAGAGGAGTGGAACGGCCACCCCGTGGGAATCTGGCTGAACTCCTGGCGCACCCGCCGCGATGTGCTGTCGGCCTCGCAGGAGGCCGAACTCGCGGCGTTGCCAGGATGGAGCTGGGACCAGCGCGGAGACCAGTGGACCTCGATGCTCCAGCAACTTGTGAACTTCGGGGCGGAACGAGGGCACATACGGCCAAGCCTGACCAAAGGCAACGATCAGGAGAAGGCACTCGCCAGATGGAAGCGCAACAACAAGAACCGCCTCCAGGGCCGCGAAGACGACCAAGCCCTCCAACTACGAGCGCTACTGGCTCAGTACGGGGAGACCCTGCACTGACCGCCAGAGGCCCTTACTGGATCACCGACTCCGGCTCAACTGGCCAACTGAAGCGCTCAGTCACACCGTCTACGACTGAGCGCTTCAGGCGGCGAGTGAGCGGTTCACATAGCGAGGTGAGTGTTCCGTCCTTCAGGTCGGCCTCAGCGTTGCTGGCACGGGTGGTCCAGAAGCGCTAGTCCAACCGCTGACGACGAGCAATGCGCCCTGCTCAACTCGCCAAGATGCTGTGGCCCGGCTCCCGGATCGGTGTCACTGTGGATGGAGAGGTGGTCTCCATGGCGAACTCGTTCAGCATCCTCGCGACCCATTTGGATCTGCACATGATCGGCCCCGGGTCGGTTCTCCCTTGCGACGTTCCGGACAATGAGTTGCCAGTGCTGGAGAGTACGGCTTTGGTGGATCAGCTCAGAGGGCGGAAGTTGCTGCACTTTGTTGCGGCGGACCGGGTGGGCTCCTTCCGCTCTGGAGCCTCGCGTCCGATCTTCGTAACGCCTACCCCCTACCCTCGGGACGAAGTGATCGGGGCCCTCGCCCTTCCCGGCGCCGGGTATCGCGCGGGCATGTCATCGTCTTGGAACCGGCGAGGTTGGAGCGAGTTGCCGGCCCCAGGCACGTCGCCTGGGGGCGCGGCATCGATACATACTCCTCGACGGCTTCAAGGAAGAGGCGATGGCCAGCAAATGGGAGGTGGAGTTGCAGTGACGACGGTTGACGAAGCATGGGTCCGTTGGTCCGAGCTCATGGATTCCCAGCTTACTGGGGCGGCCAAAGGTGCAGAATTGCCCGAATCCTTCCGCTTGATCACTCACGGCGGAGATCGTCATGGGGCGTTGGAGTGGACCTACTATTCGCAGAGCACCAGTGACGACACCATGGACCGCCTCATCTCGATCGCGGTCATTCCCCACGTGCAGTGGGAATTCGGTACCTTCGAGTTTTGGTTCGGAGGCCGACGGGAGGACCGCTACACGCGCCGCTTGGCGTCGTCCCTGGAAGTTTCACTCAAGGAGCCCGATTGGCAAGCGATCACTGCCGCCCTGGATGACGCAGTGGATCAGGCATTGTCCGTGGCAGAGACCCACTTGAACACCGTTCTACCCGCCGCTCCCTTCTGAGCCGGGGGGACGGCCCGGGTTCCGACCCGCCATTCCAGTTTGCCGTGACGGGCGGGGCGCTTCACGCTGAAGAACGGCCGGCTCGGTCCGTCGTCGGGGTGGTCTTGGTCGTGCGCGGTGCTGACCCGCGCGTCTGTCGGGTCGGAGAAGGGCTTCGAGGGTACGCAGTGCTGCCCAACGAATGGCGCTGTTCCGCGCGAAGGCGGAGCCGAGAACTACAGCCACGAATGTCAGCAGCAGCACGCTGCCAGTCGCCGTGAGCAGCACCCGGCATACCGTTCCCTCTGGGCCCCGTGGCACCAGTGCTACCGCAGCCGCAACTGTTGGGGTCCAAGGAAAGCGCCCGCCTGACCTCGATCTGCGCCACGACATGTTTGCTCCGCGTAGTGTCGTCCGGTTCTGACACACCTATCTCGCCAGAGGATGCGGGGCGGATTCAGTGAACTTCGCGGGGTTCTATTGCATAGCCTTGGCAGCGTGGCACGTAGCGATCCGAGTCCAGCCGACGCAGCTGTACTTGCGGCACTGGCAGGACATGGCCTCTATGCGTCAGCAGCGCGTTTGGAGCGTTGGCGAGCAGCGGGACTACTTCCGCCCTACCCCGGCGCTGGCTAGGCCGCGGGAGAGGGTCAATAGCCGAGGCCACGAGAGAGCACGTCGAGATCGCCGCGATGCTGACCCGCCACACTGCCCAGGGGCGCGACCTGCGATGGTCCGTACTGAGCTGGTTCCGCGGCGTCGCAATGGAGCACGCGACGGACGGGGAGCCCGCACCTCAGCCTCCGATGGAAGCGGTGAAAGAAGCACTGGCCTGGGCACTTCCGCAGCTGGCAGCAGTGCGATTTCTGTCGATGGCAGCGCAGGCGCACACCGAAGAACAGGCGGACGCCTTCCATATCTACGCCGAGAATCAGCGACACCAGTGGGGCCGTCCCCATCTCCTTGACCCCGAGGGTCTACGTGGACATATCCTCGCTGGCCAGGATGCTCCTTCCGACGCTGCCAACCGCGGCACCGGGACGGCATTGATCCACCTCAGTGCCGCAGCGGGGCTCGGCGGGCAAGGTATCGGCGCAGACCTTCTAGCCGAAGCGCTGGCCGGCAGCGGGCTCCTGCCCCAGGTCTCACGCGAGATGTGGGAGGAGGTGCTGACCCAAGCGGAGCTGGAAGGCAGACCCCTGGTGCCCGAGAACCTGATAGTCGATCCACTTGAACGGGCACTCCTGGCAAGTGGCGAAGATCTACTGAAAGCCCGCGATACGGCCGTCCAGCTCTCTGGGTATGGGAGTTTGCTCGTGATGCACGGGTTGCTACTGCCCAGGACACCGGGCCTGGACTTACTTTTCAGACTCATCAACGACCTGGGCGTCGGCCAGGCTCTCATTGGCATGGCCGCCGGGTGTTGGAAGCCCCAGAGCTTCGCGCAAACTCTTGTGGTGTGTTTCGACCCTTATTACGCATGGTTGTGCAATCAACTCGCGGCGCAGGTAGCAGCTGGCCCTCCGCTCTTCCGCAGAGCCGGCGAGGACACCGCCGAAGCGTTCATGCAGGACTGGCTGGCGAGCATCAAGGACCTTTCATCGCGCGATGCCAGCGATTGCCATTGACGGCGACCACGTCAGTGCTGATAACGGTTGGCAAGCCGAACGAAGAAGTCGTCTAGCAAGGCCGCAGCAGCATCTCGGTCTTCCAACTCTGCGCCCCCGAAGCGGTAAACCTCGTAGCCGCGCAGCCTCAGCTGCCGATCCTCCGCAACCATGCCCGCGTAACGGCGAGAGTCAGCGATGTGGGTCTTCTCGTCGGCGTAGTGCTGCTTTCCATCGAGTTCGATGACCACGCGGATGCGATTGGGGAAGAGCAGAAGAAAGTCCATACGCTGACGCGGCAACGCCGAACTGCGCGGCCCGAGCTCTCGGCGTGTGTACGGGTCGTAGTGCAGGTAGACCTGGGGTATCAGCGCAGGGATGTCAGCGCCAACATCGACGTACCGTTGACTGTAACGACGCAGAATCACCATCTCCGCATCGTTGAGGGACTGCCCCAGCCGGGCGTACAGACTCTGCGAGACCTTGTCATCGGTCCAGCCCGACAGACCCTCTCGGTCGGCCCACCACTCCGTGAGCTGACGCCACGTGAGTCCGCCAGCATCGAGTGGCCGATCGTAGACTAGGCAAAAGTCAGCGTTTGCGACGACTTGAACGTCATTGTTGATCGCGTCGCTGAGGACCATCCGGTGCTTCGGGCCATCCGCGGCGAAGATGAGGTTCTTCGGCTGGCCAGCCACCCCTACCGGGCTGACCTGAGCGATCAGGTCCCGCAGTTCCGAGGCGTCATGCTGCTCGTCCAGTTGCATGGCGAAGGTGACCAGTTCCGCGAGCGATCTCCCTTGTAGGCGGGAGACTACATAAGCGCGCTTGCTGTGGAAGGCAACATCATCGGGGGCACCGGCGGTTGCAGCCCCATCTCGACACAGATCTCCTCGACCGTGTCGGAGTTGAACCGCTCTTTGAAGAAGACACCGATCGCTTCGCGCAGCACGCGCACGGTCACCAGCGGCACGGTCCCCCTCCCTCGAACACCAGGCTTGCATGCTACGGGCGAGGGCAGCATCTCGCACCACTGCGGCATCCTGCCGCCGTCCTCCGGAGTGCTAACGAAAATCCACCCCTCGCACAGGCCGAAGCCCGTAATGTCCCTTACATGGCGATGGAAGCGAGCAAGGATCACGCTGAAGAGTTCGTACGTACTTGCATCTCTCGCACTCTCGGTGTTCCAGTACATGCCCACGACGACGGCAGTCGTCAGAGCATGTACGACCTGGAGATCCGCTACCCCGATCGGCGGGCGGCCCCGGTAGAAGTGACCTCAGACGTAGACCAGCGGGTTGCCAGTACTCTCGGCACACTCCACAAGATGTACGACCAGAACGCCTGGGTCGCCCCGTCCTTGCAGCTCAACTGGTCGCTCCAGGCCATACAGAACCCGAACCTCAAGCAGTTGAAGCGGCACGCGGAGACGCAGCTGCGGGCTCTGGAATTGGCAGGTCTAACTCAGTTCGAGAGTCAGCAGTACGGATGGCCGGGCGACAGCGAGGAAGTTACCGTCGCAGTGCAGACCCTGGCTCGGTGCGGTGTCGAGCGGGCGCATTCGGCGCGCGCCCAGAAGTTGCGCAGATCTGGGTGCACACGACGCTGGGCGGCGGGGCGTGGGACGGTTCGGCAGAATGCATCGTCCAATGGATCAACGACTTCACTGCCGATCCGCACTGCGCCGACAACCTTGGCAAAATTGCTGTTCCGGGAGCCACGGAAGGGCACCTCGCGGTCTACGCGCACATGAGCGCGGTGCCGTGGGGGGTGTGGAGGGCGTTGATCGACCACCATGAGAGCGGCGTTGTACCGCAAGGCCCACCCACACTGCCCCTACCATCACGCATCTGTGGCTTTTCCCGGCACCTGGCGACTCCACAGGAATGGCTTACGACCCGGTAGTGGGCTGGTACAGGTTCGAGACCCCAGAAATTGAACAAGCGGGAGCTAGTACATCCGGCCTCTCAGGAGTCTGGTACTCGCTGGCGAGTATCCGCTCAGTCCGGAGTGACTGGTACGTCTGATTCTTGCCGCGATGTCACCGCGCGGTCGCAAACAAAGATATTGCCGAGCGGCACAGAAACGGTCAAGCTGGTAACAGTAGGCCGGATTTTCGCCGTCTGATTAGGTGCGTAAGGCGCGCACGGAAGGCGGGACTTGGGTGAGCCAGCAGCGAGGAGCGCGGTTGGGTGCAGCGATCGGCACTTGGTTTACAGCAGTGACAGCCGGCCCGATCGGCCATCCAAATTCAAGCGAGACTTTGAAGCACCTCGCCGAGAACCCGATGTGGGAAGAGGTCCGGCAAGAAGTGGCCTCCCTTGCTTCCTACGAGCGACGCCCGGACCTGTACCAGCGGGCCTTCACCAAACGCCGGGGCGAACTGATCCAAAGGCAGCCGACGCTCTCGAACCACTGGCTGCTGCACACCTCGGGTCTGGCCGCGGCAGCCCAAGCCGCGTCCCGGGAGGAGGACGGGAACAGGATCGGCATAGAAGAAGTCGCCGCAGAGTTCGCCCGGTTCGTCACCGATCCAGCCCCGGTGTGTGAGGACTGGTTGCTGCTAGATGCAGAGCTCCCCGACGACTGTCGCGTCCCCATAGGCGAGTGGACGCTGGAGCGGGTGACGCAAGAGCGACTGGAGACACTGCGGCCGACGGGCGTGCTGGGCCAGTTCCGGCCCTTCGAGCTGGGTTCCGAACACTTGCAGGGAGCTGCGTTCCTGCACCGGAAGACTGACAGGCACCCGTCGCGGTCGTTCTTCCGGCTACCGCTGATGCATGCCCGCCCGCATGTGCAATACGCGGACCCACAGGTCGTTATGGCGCTGTGGTCCCCTGAACCAGTCCATCTGGACGCTATCTACTCCAGGGAGGGCAGCCAACAGACCGTCAATCTGCATGGTGGCGTCCCGGTGGAGGAGCAATCAAGCGATGGTGAGACCTTTTGGCAACAGCGCACCATCGGCCCGTTCGAAGTAGAGGACGGCCTCGCCTTCTCAATCTTCTGCGACCGAGTAGGAATGCTGATGGCCGCGGCGAGAAACGAGCTGACGAAGGGAAAGAAGGCAACTGCTCGCGCACAGCGACTGGGCCTCGCAGCAGAGCATCTGGTGCAAGCAACACACGCCACCTACGGCAACCATACGGTGATGGACGGCATGGTCGAAGAGTTGGTCACGCACTACGTGATCGCTCTGGAGGCGCTTCTGTCCGACGGAGACTCAGGCGACTTGGCCCGCAAGGTCATCCAACGCACCGCAGCCCTGCATCTGTCGGACGCCAGTCGCGTGGGGGTGGCCGAACTCGCGGGAAGGGCCTACCGGGCCCGATCTCACTACGCCCACGGCTCACCGCCCCCTAAGGACAATCCATTCGGGGAGCGGGATCTCGTCCTGTTGCGGAAGCTCACGCTCCAAGTCATGCTCCGGTGGCTCATCCTATGGAAGTCCGATGAGACCCACGGTGCGATGCTGGACCAGTCTCTGCTTTCTCGTCAGCTTCACCAACTGCACGTGGAGAAACCGCTGCGGGACTTCTACGCGGCTACCCGCCGTCGAGCATCCCGGCCGACATCCGTCGAACAGGGCCTGGGTCAGGCGTGACTGACCCCGGTACCGAATCCTGAACCAGCGATCGGGGCCACCGGTATGGGAGTGTCGCGGCAACGGTGGATCAACTCGCCCCCGCCACCCCTGACCACAGGGGATGGCGCCCCCAGAAATCCGCGCTGACCAGGCGAGATCTCCAGTGATCTTCCAGAAGGCCGATGAAGATCTTGTCGAGGGGCTGTCCGACTGCTGGCCGGGCGCCCCCTTTGTCAATCTGGTGGCTGGGGTGAGTTGCCAGATGTGCCCTCCCGGCTGGCAGGCCGTCACGACCTGCCAGCCGCCCGGGAGGTCGTCCCAGCTAGCGCGGCCCTGCTCAGTTCAGGTGGATCTGAGAGGAGCAGTTGTCGAGGACAAGTTCCTCCAGAAGACACTCGGATGCTTCGAAGCCAGCGAACGTCCAGTGCACATCGCACTGGACGAGGCCACTTAGCGTTGCGCCCTCCTGAAGCTGTTCCGCGCCATCCTTGGGATTGCTGAGCAGCAGGGACGTAGGCATGCCGGCGGAGAAGCTGCCACGAAGGAGGAAGCGGATCGACTTGTCCGTCCGCTCAAAGTCGACCGTGTCAACGTTGATCGTCAGGTATTCGCGTCCATCCCCAGCACGGACCGGAGCGTCGGAGTCCATGTACTCGAAGTCACTCTGGATGGACTCGTCAAGGTCCTCGATCAACTGCGCTATAGGTTGTCCCAGGAGGCTACCAAGATCGCTGCCGCATACTTCCTCGACCAGCGCCTTCGTCGCTCTCCCGCGCCTGTCGAGAGAGACATCGACAGCCTGGCACCTTTCGGACTGGTTGAGCGCAACGTCTACCAACACGAAGGACTGGTAGTCCACGAGCGAAAGAATCCTTGCGAGCAAAGGGGCGTGCTCCTCGAACTCTTCCCTGATGGCCTGGTCGCTAAGACCGGCCGCGCGGGCGATCAGCAGGCGCTCGGCGACCTTGCCTGAGGCGCCGAAGCTCAGCACCCGCGAGATGACGGCGGCACGGCGGTTGTCGGCGCAGTCCAGCACGGTCTTCAGGAAGGGTGCCTCGTAATCCGTGTCGCTCTTGCGGGGATTGCATCTAACGCAGATCGGGGCCAGGTTCTGCGGATCATGAGGGTCGAAGTCGTCCGCCAGCCCGAACCTGACCTTCAACTCCTGCAGACGAGCGTGCCTAACCGTCTTGGGAATGATGTGGTCGATCTGCGCATTGCGGTACTCCACCGGCTCACCGCACCAGCAACACTTCGAGTCCCAGACCTGCCAAAGTACCAACCGCAGAACAGCATTGTCGCCGTTGCCGTACCGAACACCGCGCTCCCTGCCTTGAACCACTGCGCCCCGGCCATAGTCGGACCTCAATGGAGTCGTTCTACACCGAGGCGGCGACCGACAGCACGGCTTGATCGAAGGACCTGCAGTCAGCTGAAGCCTCCCCCCTCGCGGCCGACAGGTCGCAACGGCCCGCCAGCTGACCAGCGGTCGCGACTTCAACGCATCCGGTGGCGACAGGTGGTCCCCCCGAACATGTTATGGCGACCGCCGGGGCCGACCTCCCAGAGGACCGCCCGTGCGGCACACCCCCAGTTCCCGTCCCGCCGAACGGTCATCGCCATGCCGGGCCAGCTCCAGAGCCGTCTTCTGCGCCAACTCCGCGTTGCTGACGATCGTTGATCCGCCGGATAGCGTCCGACGCCGCCCCGCCCAGGCTCGGGTGGCTGCGATAGGCGGTCAAGCTACTGAGCGAGGAGTGATCACCCGCCTGGCTCAGGAGGCTGATCACGGTATCGGTGCGGCCGAGCGCATCGGGGTACGGAAACAGCGAACCAAGGCGCTCAGGGAAGGCCAGTGCGTGGTGCAGAATCCCACGGACCTGTGCGGGGAACGTAGTCACCAGCCGCCCGATCGCGCTCTCGCGGATGTCGAACATGCTCCGGGCGGCGAGGTCGAACATGTGCAGGGGGTCGACCGCCAGGTCGAGAAGCGGTCCGGTGAGCTGCTCCCACTCCGGCGCACATCGCTCGTATAGCACGTCCGAGCTGGCCCCGGCACGGTGGAGCCAAAAGAGGATCCGGCCGTAGCAGCGCCATGCCTCGGCAACCGGTCCCTCGTGCCCGGTCAGCATCTTTGGCGGGCTGCTCAGGTGGGTGGCGCAGCCCTCGATACCGCGGTCGAAGCAAGCGATGGCGCCTTGGCGGTATGGCTCCCGCGGATCCAGGTGAGAGGCCCAGTACTCGAAGGCCGGGACAGCAGCAGGGTCCTTGTCCCGGATGAGGTCAACAAGGTGGCTTTGAGTGAAGAGGCCGACATCGCCCCCGCTCACCGCGAGGATGGTCAGTGCCGTGCGTTCTGCCGGGCCAAGGATAGCGATCGCCTCAGTGAACGGAGCGGCGATCACGTCCTCGAACTGGGCTTCCACGATCCTGGCAGCATGCGCACGTGCCTCAGGCTGCTCGGGGTGTGCGATCAGCGAGGCGATCTCGTCCCTGATATCAGCCACGTCGTAGGGCGACGAGATCTGGCCGTAGGCATGGAGCGCGTCCACGAGCATGGTGGACACCCACACGTCATCGGTGTGTACATCATTCAGCAGCGAGTTGATCTGGGTCACCGTCGCCTCGTCAGCGATCATGCGGACACTGGTGAGCACGTCGAGCGCAGCGAACTGGACATGGTGGGCCCCCGTGGCCCAAGCCCCCGCGAAGAGCGCCGGAGCGACCGCAGCACTCTCCGGGTCATCGGTGCTACGCAGCAGCAGGCACAGGAGCATACGCAAGCCGACGTCTTGCGCTTCCTGCGACTCGGTCCACCGGCGAAGTTCCGATGCCCCGATTGGCGGATGCCCACTGTCCCTCCTGCGCACCCACCCAAGGCGAGCCGCGTCCATGAGCAGGTCGGCCGGTAGCCGGTCCGCGGCGGCCAAGGCCACTGGTCCCGCCAGCAGGGCCGCCATCAGCGATGGCAGGTGCAACCGGTCAAGTGCCGCGTCGTCCTCCGCGCCCCGGTAGGACGCCTGATCGGTCGCGCGCAGAAGACGCGCGAGCGGTTCCAGGAGGCGCCCGTCGCTCGCGGTGGTGCCGACGGCTACGAACACGCCCTGCTCGTAGCGTGTCCACGACTGCTGCGGTCGCAGCGTGTACTGGAAGTCGTCGCGGTACACGATTCGGCTGGCAGCCATCGCTTCGCCGGCGGTCTGCAAGCACCGCCGGGCTTCGGCGAGCACCACCTGATCCGCTATTGGTCCCAGCCGGCCCTGCAATGCCTCTGTCAGCAGGTCGGAGTCCTGCAACCCCTCCAGGATGCGTCGAATCGCCTCGGGATCATGGAGGAGAGGTACTACCCAGGTACCGAGCGCGCGGCGGTGCGAGTGCCCCAGTTCAAGAGTCAGGTCATCGACTTCCGTGTGCTGCCACAGCAGCGCCTCGGCTGTCATGAAGTGGCCGTACCACTCGTGGCGGAATCCCACCCGTTGGCCTTGGACCCGGACCAGTGCGGACGTCAGAGCCTCCTCCACTACGCCGGCTGGAGCACCGTTGGACGCGAGCAGTTGAGCGGCGCTGCGCTGGGCCTGTGTGAGCGGAAGCCACCCAGTCAGGTGTTCGTCCATCAGCAGCGCCCAGCAGTGCAGCACACGGCGTACCGCGGTGGGCTGCGAAGCCTTTTCCAGTTGGTCGCGCACATATGCGTCCACAAGGACGCCGCGGCCGGTCGGCTCGGGCAGCTGGCTGAGCAGGCGGGCCGCCAGTGCCAGTTCGAAGGCTGTCCGGAACGCGGCGCAGCGGTCCTCGAACGAACCCGACGCTCCCGGGTCTGCCCGTGCGAGCGCAGCAATGCCGCACGCTGCTCCGAATCAGGATCTCTCAACAAGAACCTGGTGCCGCTGACCGATGCGGGGACCTTCAGGAAGTCGTGGCTGCTGGACACCAAGGTCGCGCCGTTACGCCGACACCATGCACCCAACTGTTGGACGAGCCGGTTCCGCAGGTTGCCCGGACACTCGTTGATCGCGTCCACGAGCAGCAGGACCTGGCGCCCGTGCTGGACCGCACCGTGGACCAGTGCCTGGACGCCGTGCAGCGAGAATGGCGCCACGGATTCGTCGAGGCTGTCCTGCAAGTTGCCCTCGAACAGTCCGGCTTGCAACTGTATTGGCAGCCACCCAAGGCGGGCCGCTTCCAACGCGGTGTGGGCGATCAAGTGGCTCTTGCCGGTGCCCGCCGCCCCGGCAAGCTGCACGTGGCCGGTGGGTCGAAGCCACTGGGGCAGCTCGTCTGCTCGCAGTTCCTGCACGCCTTCGTGCTCCCGAAGGAGTAGCGGCACCAGCTCGTGCAGGTCCTCCGCGAGATACGAGGTCAGGTGCTCCACATACTCCTGCAGGGCGACACCGGCGACCGCCGGCACCATTGGATCACCGGCCTCGATGGTCGAGCCCGGCCGGCAGAACTGCCGCATGGTGTCTTCGCCGAAGAACCGGGAGACCAGGGTGGGAAGTCTGTAGAGCATGTCCGACAGCTGCTGGCGTCCCCACAGGTCGATCTGCAAGGGGTGATGTGACTCGCGCAGTTGCCCAAGCATCAGATCGATCTGCGTGTCCTGGACGTCCGCCGTGGTTACGACTACCAGACGTCGGGCTCCGAATGGCCGATGGCCCTGAGCGTAGGCTTCGACGGCCTTGCCGAGATCGGCGGCGGTGAAGGTCTTGTACCGCTTGGCCTGATACACCACCGCCGAGTCCGCCCGAAGAACGCCACTACATCGATTCCGCCCTGAGCCTGCCCACGACGGCCGAACGGACGCGCCTCCCTGGCGTGATCGGCCTGGACTGCAAGCTCCACTACAAGGTGTTCCAGCGCCTCCCACGACAGATCCTGCGTGTGGAGGAGCAGAGGTGCCGTCGACGTCAGTGGCCGCGGCAGCTCGGGCCCCTCCCAGGAGCTGACAGGCCGAAAGACCACATCGTCCTCATCACCGACTCGACCAGTCACCACGCCCCCAGCATCCGCGCGTCTTCGATCCACCGTTCGTTCTGAAGGAGCGGTGACGGCACCGTCGCCCGCGTCTTATGCGAGGTCAGCCGATCGGCCCTTCGCCCACCACAGGAACTCCGCAGAGTGCTGCTGATTGGCGAAACCGTCCCCGACCAGCCCGTGCAAAAGATCATTGCTCCACAGGATCAGGCGCCCCAGAGTCCAGTTCACCGACTCGGGCACAGGCAGGTCCAGGCCGTAAACCAGCTTCGCGATCTCGCGCTTGCCGCCTGCCTCCGTCGAGTACTTCAGGATCGACAGGAACCGATCGGGCTCGACCACGCACAGCACCTTCGTCAGCAGAGCCTCCTTGAATCCGGACATGGCGAACGGCTTGGTGCCGCTCAGCAGCTGTTCAAGTCGGTCTTCACACGGCACATCCTCAGGCCCGCGCAGCAGATACTCCACCGTCCGGCGGGTCGACTCAGCAGCCGCAGCGTCACCTATGTCGTTCCAACTGGAGTTGAACGTCGACTGGTTGCCGGGGTGAGCCCCGACAATGGTGTTGGCGAAGTCCTTGAGATCCCTCGGGTTGCACGCCCACAGTCCCTCCCGAGAGAACACCTTCTGGTACCTCTCCCAGTAGGCCGCCACTGCAGGGTCGAAGCCCGGCCTGGTGGTCAGGTACTGCGCCTTCAGTCGAGCCACCCGATCCAGCCGTTCGGGGTGCACGTCCTCAGCTCTCGGGAAGCGGGTCCTGAGGGAGTCGAAGGACTGAGCCGACGCCCGCTTCGGGTCTACAGGCTCCCCGTGCTCCCACTGTTGACCGCACCGATGCCGGACCAGCCGACGCCCGCTGTCGAGGACCCGTACCACCTCAACGTCCTCGTCGTCGCTGCAAATCGGGCACATTGCCATCGCCACGACTACCCCGTTTCGACGGTGCCCGTGTCGCACCGTGAGTCAACACACGCTTCACGTGGGGCCGTATTCTCGCACAACGACACCCCACCACGCTGACGGCACCGCCGCAGCAGCCGACGGAGTGCCCGAATCCTCTGGTACGCCCAGGCCCTCTCCGCAGGCTGTCGCGGCGTCGACTCAACTGGCGTCGGCCTCCTGCTCGGCGAGCTCACGCTTGCGGTGGCAGACCCTGCGGACCAAGTCTTGCAGGCCGCTGCTTGGCCGCATGAAGACTCGGTCGTGAGCGGTAAGCACCTGGAGGATGTTGACCTCCATGACCGCCTCCCGGGGAACCGCGATCTGCTCGTGCTTGCGGGCGAGTGCGAGCAGGTGCCGCGGGCCGATCGGCAGAATGGCGGTGCTGGCGTCGCCGAGGGCCACGCGGATGGTCGGCCCCTGGGGGCCGATGCCGCGGGTGAAGGCGGGGTTGTCGCCGATCAGGAACTCGCTGTCGCCGTGCTGCGGGGTGATGATCTGCAGGCCGGCGTTACCCACCTCGCGGCGGGTCTCGGCGTAGATCTCTTCGATGCGGGCCCGCAGCAACGCCTCGGTGCGGAACAGTTCGACGGAGGGTTCCATGTACCGGTGGGCGAAGTACTCCAGCCCTCCCGGACCGACGATGTGCAGGCCGTGTTCGCGCAGTACCGCGCCTCGCAGGTCCTCACGCATCTCGCCGGTGAGCCGGGTCAGCGACCACCGGTACGCCTTCAGGAACGAATCGGCGTGAATCTGCCGATAGGTGCGCGAGCGAGTGAGGTGGAGCGCAAGGAGGTCTTGGAGGAGACGGACGTACGCCGGGTCCTCTAGAGCGGTCCCGGCATCGACGGCGTCGAAGACCGGCGGCATCAGCATCTCGGTCTCGTGCCACAGCTCCTCCAGCGAGCCGGAGGCGAAGGCGACGAAGTTCTCCATGTGACCAACACCCTTCACACCCTTGGCAGGGTGGCGGCCGTCTGGCTTGTCCAGGTTGAAGGGGTAGAGCGCGAGGCCCGCGGGGGTCGGCTCGGTGAACCGCTCCAGGAGGACGCAGGAGACAAGGTGCTGCTTGTGAATCGGCTTCAGCGTCTCGGCCCGCAGATCACTGATACGAGCGAGCGTGGTGTCCACCGCCGCGCGGGGGACAGCCCGGTCAACGTTCATGGCTCGATGGTGGCACTGGGCGCTAACGCCGGGCACATGGATTTCCCGGACTGTCCAAGGACTAAGGCCATCAGCGCTAATTGAAGAGGATCCGGCCAACCGCTGGACGGCACTGTTCCGCGCCACGGGATTCATTGCGGCCCCCACCCCCTGACCGCACCCACAGTCCCGCTCACCCTCCACCGGGTTTGTCCGAGAAGCGCTCCCTGGGCATGGTCTGGAGCCAGGTCGCCACCAAGACCGGCCACTTCCAAGAGCGTTACAGCAGACTCGGCCAGGACGCGCACCTCTACACCGACCCTCCAACCGCAACACACGGCGCGCACGGTGGAGTGGCGGGATTCCGAGACGATGCCGACCACTACCCGCGGTGCTCCGGCAGTGCTGACTCGAAGTCATCCAGGTGCAGATGGTATTCGCACATTTGAACCATCATGTCGTAGGCGATTCCATCGGAGAACTTGCCGTCCGGATCTGCGTATGCCCAGCCGATGAACTGGTTCGATGGGGCTGATCCTGGCAGCATTCGTAGTCCGTCGGTGTCTACCACGGTCGTCAGTGGCTGGTGAGAGTCCAGCCAGACTCCGCACTGAGCCGGAGGGGCGTCGAAGGTGCCCAATCCAATTTCATTGGAAAGGAAGTCGGCGAAGACGCCTGGAACAGCCAAGCCAAGGCTGAAGCGTCGGTACCACTCCTTGAGCCCTGCGGCCGGAGGTACCTGGCCGCTGGCCGTTCGCGGCTCGATGTAGAGGATCAGAGCCGCTGTCCGCTCGGCGCGCCCAGAGATGGCCCGAGTAGTCGGCGGCAGGAAGAGCGCAGAGGCAACCGGCGCGCCCTCCAACGGATCGTCGCCAGTAGTCAGAGCAGCTTCAAGAGCCAGCAGCCCATGGCCGCCAGATTCGTCCAGGCTGCGTCTGCCGGGACATGAGTGAGCGAACCAAGGAGCTCGCGCACGGGTACTGAGTCGAGAAAGGCAGTCAACTTCGCCCGAAGCTCGGTGCCGCTGGAAAATTGGTTGATGTCCTGGCAGCCGATGAGCATGCCAACCCTGACCGATGGCGGCACCTCATCCCACTGCCGGCCGCCATATCCGGGATGGGACATGCTGCTGTGCGTCAGGTTCATGAGAGCCGGGACCTTGGAACCGTCAGAGGTATGGCGCCAGCGGTTGGTCAACGCAGGCGACGGCTCCGGCATGGGCGCAGGTTCAGGCCCGGCGTCGTTCCGCTCCGCTTCCTCGGGCAGCTCGCGGCAGTACAGCCGGGATCCCTCGGCGCCGATCTTGAACTGGACATCGACGTGGCCCTCTGGCTTGTCCCTGATGACGCGCAACGTCAGGACGATGTACTGGGTGTCCAGGTCCGACCAGCGGCCGACGGGCGAATAGCTGAACGTCACTGGTTGCGGAAGCGATGGGAAGGCCCAGTGATCTCCGTTCAACCACTTGGTCCCGTCAAGGTCCTGCTGGAGCCCGAGGAAGTCGAAACGGGCTAGGTTGAGCAGTGGTACACCGAATTTTGGCACGTCCTTGGCGCCGACCGAACCATCCTCCAGCCACGGAACGGGCCAACTTCGGGGGCCAGCCCAGTTTCCGTCCTCGTCCCTTGCATCTATGACCGCGACCCGGAAGCATCCGAGTTCGCCGCGGTTTAGGACACGCAACCGAAGGAGACTATTCGCCGTGTCGATCTCCGGCTTGAGTCGGACTTCAATCGGCGGAGCAGGAAGATGGACAGGCACGTCGCGCCTGTTCAGGTCCGTGGAGGAGCTGGTGTCCGTGGTCTGGGATGGCTCGCTTTGGGCGGCCTCGCGCAGATGCCGTTGGAGGGTGTTGAACGTTCGCTGATTGTTGAGGATGGTGAAGTGATTGCCTGGTAGGGCGGCTGCGTTGGGGAAACTACTCCGGGCGGAAGCGGCGGATACCACCCCGTCATCGGTGCCTGCATAGACGGAGAAGGGGATGGGGCAGCTGTTCGCCGTGATGGCGGGGCGTTGACGATCTGCGCGAGTACGAGCGCGCGCGTGTCGGTCACAGGCTCGTCGAATGGACGCAGCGCCTTCTCCTGTGGGTTGCGCAAGCGATAGCGCTTACGCAGGACGAGAGCAAGGTCGGAGCCTTGGTTGGGGCAGGCCAACAAGACGACTCTGCGGATGCGCGCCAGATCGGTACCGCGACCGCGAGCGAGCATACGGGTGAGGAAGCGCTGAATAACTAGGCCGCCCATGCTGTGGCCGACCAGGACCAAGCGCTCGAACTCTGCCGCCTCGGTGTCGAGGTACGACACCAGGCTGTCGGCGATGGTGTCCAAGGACGGCAGCACCCGCAGGGCGTCGCTCAGGCTCAGGGGCTTCTTCATTCGCACCGGCTTGTTGCCGAACACGCCAGTCGCATACTCGAATGGCGGCTGCGGCTCCAGATCGGCCAAGTCCTCGGTCTGGGCCAGGGATTCACGAACAGCGTCCCACGTGGCAGCCGACGACTTTATCCCGTGGACGAACACGACTCCCAACCGCCAGCGTCCAACGTGTTCCCCTTCAGAATGGGCCGATCGTGCGATAGCGCCACGTTAGCGAATCCATGCGTCCGGCGGCTGCTCAAGCACCGACCACATCTTGCGCGGTCGCAAGATCCCCTGGCCTTCGTCCTGGCCCTAGTCGCATGCGCCGTGCTCGGGGGGCGAAGTCCCTGGCGACGAACGCGGAAGCCTCGGTGCAGTCGATCGACCCGCGCTTCGAACTTGTGGTCGGAGAGGCCCGTGCGAGTTGGGCGTGCCACTGCCCGACGCCCTTCCATACCTCCACGCGGAAGGCCCCAGTCGATTCATCCGCTAGTTCCGGGCTATCGGATGCGCGGTCCTTGCTGGTCCGGGCGCTGGCGCGGCGGCTGCTGGACCTGGGGCTGCTGCTGCTCGGGTCGGCGGTCGGGACGCTCGGCCGGCTGCTGCGGCTGGGCATCGCGGCGGACCGGGGAGGAGCTTCGGGCAGTTCGGCCATTGCGAGCCTGGACCTGCTCACGGTGAGCAGCGCGCTCGGCGGCGCGGCCCGCGCGGCGCCGCTCAGCGAGGCTCGGCTCCGCCGCCGCCGCCGCCGGGGAGGCTTCGGTGGTTTCCGGGGCTACGGTCGGCGCGTTCTTCGGACGGTTCTCCGAGGCGAGGTGGCCGCGTTCGGTCATCACGGTGGTCAGCGGGTCCACGACGGTGACGAAGCGCAGGGCGGCGTTGTCGGTGACCGGGGTGTGCTGGAGCCACGTGGCGCCGGTGCGGGTGGCGATGTCGTCGATGACGGTCTGCTGGCTGGGGCGTGAGGGTCTGGAAGACGTCCGCCGCGAGCTGGCCGCGGGCGGTGTCGTCGGGCGTCGGCGTGGTGCTGCTGGGTGCGGTGCCGGTGCGGGCGAGGTTGCTGGCGGCGAGGGCGGAGGCGGCGGCTGCCCAGTAGGCGGTGTGTCCGGCGCGGCCTTGTTCGATGTAGGGGCCGGCGGGCTGGGCGGGGTTGTTGTCGGTGACCTGGTACTGGTCGCGGTAGGCGGCGATGGTGGCCAGGTGCCGGTCCAGGTGGCGCGGGCGTCGGGTCGGCGGGGGCGTCGCCCAGGCTCTGGCTCCAGTCGGGGCGGGTGGTGGTGACGCGCTCGGCGAGGGCGGTCATCCGGTCGGCGATGAGCTGGGCGGGTCGTCCAGGTAGGTGCGGTGGGCCGGGCGCATGGCGGTGTTGTGCTGCGACGCGGTCACCCAGCCGGGCAGGTCCTGGCGCACGGCAGCGCTGGCTTCCTGGAGGGCGCGGGCGTGCTGGAGCACCTGGTCCAGCCGGCCCGTGCCGCTGGAGTTGACGAAGGCGTCGGTGAGGTCGCTGCCGCTGACCTCGGCGGCCTTGAGGTCCAGGCCAGGGTGCGCCCTGCTCGGCCTGGCGGTCGGTCGTGCGCTGATCGGTGCCGGGGTGGGGCCGTGGCGAGGTATCGGTTGATGCGCCAGGCCATGAGCAGGCTGACGCTGTCCGCGCTGTCGATGGGGCGCGCTTCGACGGCCCGGCGCAGCAGCTGGTCGGGTCGGTGGCCGGCGTTTCGGCGCGGCGCAGTGCCGCGGTGGGACGGGCCAGGCGGCTTCGGTGCGGACTTGTTCGGCGAGGTGGTCGGCCAGGGCGTGGTGGGCTGCGGCCTGGTGGCGCAGGGCAGCCGGGACTCGGTGCTCGGATGCAGGGATGCCGCGCTGGACGGCGAGTTCGCTGGTCTGGGTGGTGAGGTCGTGCAGGGGTTTGTCGCTGCGGGTGGTGCGGGCGTGGGCGGTGTCGAGCAGCAGGTTGGTGTCGTGGCCGGCCTGGTGGGCGGCGACGAGGACGGCGGCGAGCTGGGGCCAGTCGCGGTGCTCGGTGACGGTCGCTATGGTGGTTCCGGCTCGTTCGGCGGCGGCAGCGGCGTACCGGTCCAGGTCGGTGGCGGAGATGTAGGGGTGGCCTGCGGGCGTGGTGTCGGAGGCTGCGATGGTGCGCAGCGCGAACGGCGTGTTCGTCGCGGTCTGGGGGTTGAAGGTGGTGGTGTTCAGGCCCAGGAGTGCGGCGTAGCGGGTGGCGTCGGCTGCGGTGGCTGGTGGAGGTGGGCGGGGCCTGGTGGTGCTCGTCGGTGTGGTGGTTGATGCGCCAGGCGAGGAGTTGGGCGGGTGAGTCGGCGGTGGTCAGGTCGCCTTGGCGGGCGGCTGCGGCGAGCAGTTGCTCGGCCTGCCAGCCGTCGCCCTGGGCAGCGCGGAGTGCGCGGGTGACCGCGCTGAAGGCGGGGTCCGCGGTGATGGCCTGGCCGAGGTCGGGGCAAGGACGGTGGTGGTGAGCTGGGCGTAGTGCTGGCGGGTGAGGGTGTCGGTGGCGTGGTCGTAGCGCGGGACCAGGGTGGACAGCGAACCGGCTTCCTCCTGGGCCTCCTTGATGGTGTCGGTGGCCGAGTGCTGGGCGCCTTCGCGAGCCAGGACGCGTTCGAGGACTTCGCGGGCGGCGAAGGTGTCGGGGTCGTGGCGGGTGGCGTCCATCTGCTCGTCGGTGTCGAACGCGAGCAGTTCGTGGGTGACGGTGTAGACGGTGGTCTTTTCGCGGGCGCGGGAGAGCTGGACGTACAGCTGCTCGCGGGTCATGTCCTCGGTGACCAGCGGGTGGGCGGTGTCCACGGTGCCGCCCTGGGAGCGCATCACGGTGGAGGCGTAGAGCAGCTGGACGCCTGCGGCGACGTAGTCGGCGGGCAGCGTGAGGCGGCCTCGGTGTTCGAGGTGGCGGACCTTGAGCGAGCCGTCGTCGTGGCGCTTGACGACCTCCCAGGCGTCGCCGTTCTTCACGAAGTCGCGGCCCCGGTTGGTGGTGATCTTGCGGTTGTTGTCGCGGGTGACGATCCAGTCGCCGCGTCCGGCCCGGTTGCCGTCGGCCAGGAGCACGCCGTCGGTCTCGACTTGGCCGGCGGCCACGCGGTCCTCGCGGGCGCGGGCGGACAGGGCGGTGACGTCGGTGTTGGTGGCGGTGCTGATCAGGGTGGTCTTCCCGGCCAGCATGTCGGTGCGCCAGCCCTGGTAGGCGGCATCGACCATGGCCTGCCGCGACCCGCCGATGATGCGCTCGCCTCGCTCGTAGAAGTCGAGACCGGCCCCGTCGCCGACGCGCAGCTTGAGGGTGGCGGCAGCCTCGTCCTTGTTGGTGAAGCGGTGCAGGGTGGTGAGTTCGTAGGCGCCGGCCTCCTGGTGGATCTGGCGCAGGATGCCGCCCGCCTCCACCGAGGACAGCTGGCGGTAGTCGCCCAGCAGCCGCACCACCGCGCCGCGGGCGGCGGCGTACTTCACCAGGGCATCGACGTTGAAGGTGCCCGCCATGCCGGCCTCGTCCACCAGCACCACGTCACCGGGGCGAAGGGCGAACGAGGCGCGGCTGCGGGGCACGGTGCCGCCGCTGCGCAGGGCGTTGGCGGCGGGGCCGTGGGTGTACTCCCACAAGAACTTGTGCAGGTTCTCGGCCGGGCGGCCGAGGTCCTTGGCCAGCACGGCGGCGGATGCCGCGGAGGTGGCCAGCGGGATGACGCGCTGCCCGGCCTGGGCGGCGACGTGGACGTACGCCTGCATGGCCGTGGTCTTGCCGGAGCCGCCGGGGCCAAGGCCCAGGACGACCATGCGGGGGTCGGTGGCGAAGCCGGCGACCAGGGCGCGCTGTCCCTCGTCCAGGCTCTTGGCGCGGCTCTCGAAGCCGTCGATGGCGGCCGAGACGAACGGTCCGGACAGGCCGAACCGCGGTGGCGGTCAGGGCGGCGGTGACGACGCGCCGTTCGGCGCCAGCACGGCCTGGGAGGTAGCGCAGCCCCGCGTGCGGCTCGAAGACGCTGCTGCCGTCGGAGCGCTGGAGCTCTGTGGGCCTGATCAGGGCAGGTGCGGTGACGACCACGCTGCGCTGCGGAGCCAGTGCCGCGGCAACGACCGCTGCCGTCCAGGCGTCGTGCTGCTCACGGTCGGCGGGGGCGAGGTCGCGCACCAGGCGCTCGGCCTGGGCGCGCACGTTCCACACCGTCCACACCGCCCGCTCCTCCCCCACCGCGGCGATCACCTGGTCCGCGAGGGCGGCGAAGTCGTGCTCTACGGCGGTGGCCGACTCTGCGGGCTGGGCGGGGTTGGGGACGGCTGCCATGAGCTGCTGAACGGCGTTGGGGCCTGGGCCTCGGTGAGGCTGCGGGTCCAGTCGGCGCGCATCTCGGCCAGGGAGCGGGCGGCCTTCTTGCCCTCGCGGGTGTCCAGGTTGGCCTGCCGCGCCAGCTTGTGCGAGACCGCCTTCGACGGGTCGCGGCCGTGGTCGGCACGGTAGGTGCGCAGCAGCTGCTCGTAGCGCGCTTCGATCTCGGTGCGGCGCGCGGAGAAGTGGGTGACGAACTCGGTGGGGACGCCGGTGATCTCGCGCACCGGCTGCTTCTTGCCGGGGCTCTCGCGGGCCTCGAAGGTGACGCCGAGGCGGGCGGTCAGCTCGGTCTCGAAGCGGGTGTTGTAGAACTCGGAGGCGGCCACGGTGGTCGCGTACAGGGAGCGGGCGTCCAGCGCCCGCCACTTCCCGTCCACGCCCAACACCTTGAGACGGCGACGTGGGTGTGCAGGTTCGGGTCGCCGGCACGCGAGTCGAAGTGGTCGAACTGGGCGGCGATCAAGCCCTTCGTCTCGATCTGGGCCTGCCCGGTGGAGCCGGTACGGGTGAACGCGGCGTGCTCCTCCAGCAGCTCCATCGCGGCGTCCCGGGCGGCTTCGTGCGCCTGGCGCACGGCCGCGCGGACCTCATCGCGCTCGTCCAGCGCCCACACCAGGGCTGCGGACTTCACCGGCGCGAACACCACATCGAAGCCAGCCACCGCCGCGCTGGCGCGCGGACTCCTCCCGCTTCACCTTGCCCACCTCCGCAGTGGTCGGCGTGCGCCTGGCCTGCTGCTCCAGCACGTCCAGCCGCTCAGCGACACGGGACTCGAACGAGGCCAGCGCCTTGTACTCGGGGAAGGCCCGGCCCAGGGTCGCGGACTTCACCGCGGCGGCGACGACCTTCTCCCGCTGTTCCTTGCCCATGTCGGCGGTGACCTTCGCCTCCAGGTAGGCGGCGATGATCCGCGTCGCGTCCGGGTGCTGGCCCAGGCCGTAGAGGTGCTTCATCTGCTCCTCGGTCACGGTCTGCCCAGCCAGGTCCAGCAGCGGGGCGCCGGAGCCGACCCAGATGCCCGGAGGGTTGCCCTTGGCGGTGTAGTAGTCGGCGGCCGACTGGCCCCGCTGACGCTGCACGTCGCCGCCCGCGACCTGCCGTGTCAGGTAGGTGTAGCCCGTCCCGCTGGTGAGCTTGTGGATGGTCATCAACGCGACCACCGCCGGTTCAATTCAGCCGGGATACAGCGAGGAGACGGCGCTATTCGCGCCGCCTTTTCCACTGCTCCCGATCGTGTCATGGGAGCAGCTTATGTCCGCGAAGCGGGCCATGCTCAGAATATCTGCAAGAGGTGTCTGGCTGACTTGGCTGATCCTGACTAATGGCAGGTCAGCGCAGGTACGTGGTCGGACGAGGAAGTTTTTTCTCGGCTCACTTCTCGTCACTTCTCATTACTTCTCGCTGTTTCTCCAGAAGGCAATACAGGGGCTTTTCCACCTGGGCTTCTGTGGTTATGGTGCTGTGCATGAGTGGACGAATTTCAGCGTCGCGGTCGGCGGCGGTAAAGGCAGCACAGGAAGCCAAGGCGCGTCGGGATGCACTGCGTCTCGCACACGAGCGGATGGTGGAGTCGGCGCTCGCCGACTGGTACGAGGGGAGGGCGGGCGGAGGACTTGCGCACGAAGGCGCAGACGCGGGCGGCGCAGATCCTCGCCGATGCCGAGGCCGCTGCCGCGGCCGGAGGCCGCGGCACGGCGGGCGCTCCGGATGCTGGTCGGCCTCAACGAGACGCGCGATCAGATCGCCGGCCTGACGGGGCTCACGCTGTCGGAGGTGCGGAACGAACTGGCCACGGCCGAGGCGGAGGCAGGGCGTACTCCGGCGACTGCGCAGGGGACGATCACACAGCAGAGCCACCGGCGAGCGGGACCGTCACGGCGCTCCCTCCGGCCAACGCTTCTGACTCGGGAAGTAGCAGCCCAGCGGAAGCCGCGCCGGCCCCGCTGTGATGGCAGGGCGGGAAGTCCCCGCCGCTGGATGTGCCGATGCCCGGCAACAGGAGTACCTGTTGCCGGGCATCGGCACATCTGCGCACAGATCGTGCGAGTTCAACGCCTCCAGAACGTGTCGAACTCGGCAGGGTCGTACTGCTTGATCTCTGCTTCCGGGTCCACGGGTGCGGGCACCTGACCTTCGGCGTCGCGGGCTCGCTTGAGGCGGTGGCTGACGGCCCCGATGGTGACGCCGTAGTGCGCGGCGAGCTCGCTCGCGCTGCGCGGGGCGCTGCGCCACTCCCGTTCGGCGGCGGTGAGCCTGGGCTTCTCGGTGCGGAGGCTGTAGCCCAGCTTCTTCAGCTCGGCCAGCAGTGCCTTGCGGGCCACACGCGAGAGCGTCCGACCTTGCCGGTGGACATGGCGGCAAGGTCGGGTCGGCGCAGCAACGACTTCGCGGCCTCCCTGCTCAGCCCGGTCTCCTCCTGGACGCCGTTGATGTCGATATCGTCCTCGGCGAGCTTGGCGGTGGACACGGCCGGGCTGTTGCTGTTGCTGGGGGCAGCGTTCACCGGACGGATGCCTCCGAGGGTGCTGCGGCGGGAGAGCCACGCAGCCACGTCGCCGACCCGTCGGCGCCCAAGGGAGTCCCCGGGGGAACGGGTCATTGCTGTTCGGGCCGTACAGAGCGGGGTAGGCACTGACCGTTCCTGCCGGGAGCCCCGTGCGCTCCGCGATGTTGGGCAGGGTGACCAACTCGGTGGGGTCTCCGCCGAGCTTGCTGGCGTCGATGCGGCCGGCCTCGTTGTCGGCCAGGACCTGGGCGACGGCAGCGTTGGGGTAGAGGACGGCTTTGCCGCGCTTGCCGACCGACGCGGGCCACGCCGGGAGCTTCATCCAGTTCCGCACCGTGGCGACGGAGACGCTGCGGGCCTCGGCGATCTCCTGCGCCGTGATCTCGTCGGGGAGTCCCGCTAGGCGGGCAGCCGTTGGCTCTGGCGTGATCTCGGCGGACAATCTGATCGGTCTCCTCGTTGCTGGTGGCGAAGCGCAACCTGCGGCGAATGACCTCGGACTGATGCAGTTGGTCAGGTTCGTGCCGCGGGGCACCTACGTCATGGGCTAATTTAGCTGCTGCGAGATCGCACCAGCGGGTGTCCTCGTGGGAGGCGACCGGCGGCTTGCCCAGCCGGTCCGTGAGGCCGGCACGACCTCTTCGGAGGACGTGCCGCTGGTCGCCGTCATCTTCCTTCTGCCGCTACGCGGCGGTGGTGAGGACCGAACGCTCACAGGTCAGCTGCGGCTGCTCCGAGAGCAGCCTGTGCCACCAGACCTCGAACCCCTTGCGCTGCTTCGGCACGGCTCCGGCTGGAGCAACGGCGAGGCAGTGCTCGACTGCGGGGAAGACCTGTCTGCGGGGCGATTACCTCGGCCCGTGTGATCCCGTACTGGTCCACGGTCCCGTACGCCTGCCTTGCGGCCAGCCAGTGGATCGCGGCCTCCACTTCCGCGCGGCTGCCGGTGTGGTGGATGCCGACGGATCGCCAGGCAGCTCCCTTCCTGTCGGGTCGTCACGGCGGGGGTGGATGATCCGGCGCACGTCGTAGAGCGTCCATTCCTGGCCTGGGTCTTCGAGCCGCTGCTCGAAGCGGCGCTGAACGTCGGCTAGGCCGTGGTCCAGCACTACCTGCCGTGCGGAGAGCTTCCCGAAGAGGCGGGAGCGCGGGTTGAGCGCGAGAGCGGTGTGCTCCAGCGCGAGCGCGAGCGCACCGACCTCCGGTTCGGCCCGCCAGCGCTCCACCAGCTCGGGCAATCCGCGCCGGCTTGCGGCGAAGGGGCAGTAACCGCAGGCCGAGCGAGACCAGCGCTGCCCGAACTGCGCGCGCAGGTAGGCGTCACAGTCGTCGCGGTCCCATGCCCAGTCGGTGATAAGCGGATACTCTGGGCGACGGTTCGCGGTGGCGTAGTCCTGATCGCGGAGCGCACGCCGGGCCTCCTCGGCGGCGAAGCCAAGGATGTGCCGGAACGGCTGACCGCGGAACTCCTCGGCATACCAGCGATCCAGCACATCGCCCTTCGCCGCCAGCTGCACAGGCGCCGCTTCGCGGCGACCTGGGGACAGTGCCGCTCGCCATCAGTTCGTCCGAGAGCCGCCACGGCCGCGCATGATCATCCTCTTCGGTGAGCGTGAGTCGTCCAGGACGACGTACCCGCCCGCCTGCGATGCGCGGGCCAGCTGGACGTAGCGCACCCGGTGCTCGCGCATCAGCGGCAGCAGGTGCCGTTCCATGAGCTGCCGGGTCACGTCCGGCTCGTCCCCGGTCATGGCGGTGACCACGGTCAGGTTGCTCAGCGGAAAGCTGCGGCTGGCCGGCTCGACCAGCCAGCGCGTCAGAATGGCGGCACTATCGATGCCCATGCCGAAACTGAGGGCAACCGGCATCCCGCTCATGCCGCGCACCCGGCTTCGGGCCAGAGCCGGCCGACGGAGCCGCAGGCGGCAAGTGGGTGCTGCCGGGTCAGTGCCTCCGGTGGCAGGGCCTGGGCCTCCTGGATGATCCGCTCCATGGACCAGTCATTGCGGAAGCGGTGGCCGATCTCCGCCTCCACCTGTGCGTACTCGGCCGCCTGCTCGGGGTTCAGCCGGGCGGAGACCAGCAGATCCCGACGTGACGCGAGAGGGCACAGCCGACAGGACAAGCGGCTGACGTGGGCATAGGCGGGGTGCGACGGTGCGCCGCTTCGCTGAATGGTCTGCCAGACCTGGTCGGTGCTGTAGCGGAGGACCGGGTGCCAGACGGTGATCTGCTTCCGGCTGGTGCTCACCGCGTGGTCCAGGGCGAGCACGGGCCGCTGAGCTCGGGCACGGCTCTCTTCCGCGCGGATGCCGAGTGCGGTCAGCAGCCGGGCCGGTCGGCCCGGTGCTGGGGAGACGCTGCGTGCGAGCTCGGTGTAGAACTTCCTGGCGACGTCCCTCTTCATCGCGCTGGTGCAGTACCTGGCCCGAGCACTCATCCACATACCGCGGTGGCGCACCATGTCCAGCAGGGTCCCCTGCTCGCGTCGGCGGACCGCGAACCGCACGCCATAGAAGTTGGCCTGGGCGCGGGCCAGGTCAGCAGCGCCCTCCCAATCTGCGGAACCGAGATCGCAGTGCAGGACGACGATGCGGTCCAACACCCCGGCGTCGTCGGCGAGGGTGACGCCCCGGTCCAGGGCCGCGAGCCCGTCCTTGCCACCGGAGAGGCTGAACACCAGGGCGTCATAGCTGCGCAGCCGTCTCCGGCGGGCTGCGGATGATGGAGTGCTCATGCCTGTGCCTTCTGTCGTGCGTTGCTGGGGGCGGGGGCGGGGCTGGCGTTCCGCGTCGGCCTCTTGGGCGCGTTGGGGAACTCCGTGACGGAGGCGAGGGCCTCGTAGTCCTGGTGCTCTTCGTCAGGTTGTTGGACCGCTGTGGCGGCTCGGTCCGGATGGCCTCGGCGAACGGTTGGGTCCGTGCGTCCTGGACGGCACGTCGTGCCTCGGCAACGCGCTTCTCGCACCACGACAGGCTGTAGCCGCTTGTACGGGTCAGCTCCTCGTAGTCCGGTGTCCAGCCCTCGTCCGCAGTGATCTCGGCGCGCAGCTTCCGCACGACATCAGTCCGGCTTGGGCGGCCCGCGATACCGGCCTTGCTGGCGGCGGCGCGTTCCTCGGGGCCGTCGCCCATCTCCCGCGGCCATCGCCCGCCGCGCGCAGTTGCCTGGCAGCGGAGGAATCGGGGGCACCGCGCCGCCGTGCGGGCTCCGGCTCGGGCCGTGCGGGTTCCCGCCGTACGGGTTCAGGCTCGGGCCGTACGGGTTCCGACCGTACGGGTTCCGACCGTACGGATTCCGACCGTACGGATTCCGGCTCGGGCCTTACGGGCTCGGGCCTTACGGGCTCGGGCCGTACGGGCTCGGGCCGTACGGGCTCGGGCCGTACGGGTTCCGGGCCGGGCCGTACGGGTTCCGACTCCGGCCGTACGACCGGAGCCCTGGTCTCAATCAGGGCCGCCACCGCCAGAAAGGCGACCTGGGGCCACGCAGCCATGACGCAGCCCCAGATCGTCGGCTGCGCGGTGGCCAGGTTGCTGGCCAAGCTCATGGCAACGCCAAGGACGAGTACGCCGCGCGGCCAGCCGGTCGGCTGGCAGCGCCGGCGGCGGCGGCGAATCTCGGTGATGGCGGCGGTGGCCATGAGCTCGACGCTGGCGGCGATGGCGTCGGCCACCCAGCCGCCCTGGCCGGAGTCCACAGCCACGCTCTGCACGTGCGAGAAGCTGACGGAGAACGCGCAGAGGCCGAGAACGGCGGCCACGATGGTGGCGGTTGCCTCCTCGCTCCTCGGTACGTTGTCGGTGGCGGCCTTCACCTCCGTGGTGTTGCTGTTCGTCACCGGCGCGGTCCGAGCGTGCGGGACAGCTCGCTGAAGCTGGCGGCCTGGACGATCAGGTCGGCATGCTTCAACAGCGTGCGGCTGACCTCCTCGCTGCTGCTGGGTCGGACACCGGCGAGGCGGCGCAGTTGGTCTGCGGCGTCGGCCAGCACCGCGCTGAGGGTGGTCAGGGTCCGCACGGTCAGCCAGGGGTGCGGTCGCCGGAGCCGCTGCGGTGGTCTCCGTCGGTGAGGCGCTGCGCGATCACCTGGAGACCGCGTTGCGGGTCGTTCCACCGGAACGGGTCGGCCGGCTGCGTGGTGAAGTCGGCGTGCCGCACGAGCCGGTAGTAGTAGCGGATGCTGCTCGGGAGGTCTCGGCGGCTGGTCCCTGTCTCGTCCATGCGCAGGGCGAGGATCTGAGCGAACGTCTCGAACTCGTTCGGGTTCGGGTCCGCTGCCTGCTGACGGCAGGTCATCAGATATTCAGCGACAGTCGGGATGACGATGTGCGGGTGACCGTGGATGGCGTAGAAGCGGACCAGGGGCTCGCCGTCATAGTCGTGCCAGTCGATGACCGCGACAGCGGACAAGTGGCGGTAGGGGATGCGGACCGGCAGCGGGTCCTGGCGGTCGGGATTGCGGGAGTGCTCCCAGCTGTGGCTGGACATGGTGCGGTTGCTCCTCGGTGGTGACTTCGTGGGATGTCCGCGCCTCTGCCGGTTGCCCTCCGGCGTCGGTGCGGTGCTGCTGTGCTCGCCGCAGCACGGAACAGTGCGCGGAGGCGGCGGATCGCTGGTGGGGCCGCTCGATGCGGCCCCACCAGCGCCGCAGCCCGTCAGGCGGGCTGCGTCTGCGGGAGCCGCTGCCAGCGGTAGCCCGTCCACATTTCCCTTGCCCGGTGCGACAGGTGGGCGAGTTGGGCGGCTGCCTGCTCATGGCCATTCGGGTGGAAAGCCCGGGGCACGGTGGTCAGGGTTGTGGTGAATCCGTCGGTGACCTCGCGGGCGAGCAGCTTGCCCCGCTCGGCCGCCACTGCGATGGCGAGAGAGACCTCACACTCGTTGATCAGTGCTTCGTGCACCTGCTGGTCCGTGGTCGGCTCGCCCTTGAACAGGCAGCTGGAGACGAAGTCGCGGAAGTCCTGGAAGTCGTAGTTCGCCAGGTCCGTCGGGAGGAACTGCGACTCACCGTTGCCGCAGCTCTCGATGACTCCGAGCTGCTGGCCGCTGCGGTGGACGTGGGCTCGGTAGGCGACGCCGGTGGAGAGCTCAAGGTGTTCGTAGAAGAGGACGGTAAGCGGCTGGTCGGCCGGCATCGACAGGGGGCTGTGCAGAAGGTTGATCATGGGGTTCACGTGACGCTCCGCGTGGTGGTCTTCGTGGGTGTCGCGCGGGTGCGCCCGGTTGCCCTCCGGACGGCCCGCGGGGTTGGCCGGTCGGGCGGGGTCGATCCCGCCCGACCGGCGCGCGGCCCGGCGTCAACGCTCGGGCCGGCTGTTCGACGGCGGCACTGGGGAGCGCCGCCGCCGGAGGGTCAGGCAGCCGCTGCAAGCTCCATCGCGCGCAGTCCCAGGGCCTCAAGGTCGTGGGCCTCGTCGGCGTCCGGCAGCGTCTGAGCTACGGAGGTGACGGCGTGCAGCACTCCCCGGCCGAGACGTCGCCTCCCGCGATGAAGTGAGCGAAGACGGCGGAACGGGTGGCCTCGTTGAACCGCAGCCGCTGGCTGACGGTGGTGATGGCTGCCTCGGGGTCCGTGATTCGGGTAGCGGCTGTACCTTCAATGCGGGTGAGTTCCTGGAGCATGTAGTCCTCGCGCAGGAACGTCCGTACGGCGTCGGCCGTCTTCGACGTGACCAGCTCCAAGATGCGGTCCTGGGTCTGGTTGCTCCACCGCACCACACCGTCGTCCTGCCGCCCGCCAAGGTGGACGCTGCGCATGGCGTCCTTGGTGATCGTCAACCGTTGTCGCAGACCTGGAACACCATGCGCGGCACGATGGTGAAGGCACCGCATCCCGTCTCGGAGTTGGTCAGCTCGAAGCCGGCGAACACGACGGGATTGTCAGCTCCCCGGTTTCCGCTGAACGGGGAGCGGTAGTTGCGCAGCAGGGACGGCGCGTAGGCGCGGACTTGGTCGGCGATGACTCGGACGTACATGCGGCGGTCAGTGAGGTCGCAGCTGTCGATGCGCACGTCAACGCCAGCTCGGCGAACCCATCCAGAGCGGCGATCAAGATGTCCAAGTTGTCAATGATGCGGTAGCCGTTGGAGAGCAAGGCGCGGGCTACGCCTTCGCCCTGGCCGCTGGGGCGAAGGGTCCGAACCATGTAGGACCGATCACTGCGGTCCAACCAGCCGTTGACGTTCGTGTCCCACAGTTCGGGCGCCTCGACGCGGGTCTTCTTCAGGTAACCGACCGGGATACCAAGCTTCTCTGCGAGGCCGGCCTCACAGACGTTGGTGGGTCGGAACACCCCGGGGCGAGCAGTGACGCCGGTGGCAGTGAGCTCGTGTGTGGTTCCCTGGATGATGAGTCGCCCGTCCTCCGCTCGGATCGCGGAGGCGGGGGCCACCACGTCCAGCTTGCGGGCGTCCTGGTCCTGGAGCAGGTTGGCCAGTTCGCCGAGGGAGGCGTTACGGGAGGGGGTGCGTGCAGCCAGAATTGCGGTCACGTTCGATCCTTCGCACTGGGGGTCTTCGTGGGTGCTGGTCGGGGTTGCCCTCCCCTTCCAACAAGAACAACTATACATGACTAGGGGTTTTTCGTCAACTAACGGAGAGGCTTCTCCTCGGCCCGACCGTGCAGCGACACCGTCAGACGGGCTCGACGGCAAACGAGGTCGAACGCACGTGAACGGCTCCGGGCAGTTCCGTGTCCAGCGGCTCCGCCCGGTAACCGGCGCAGTCGTCCGCATCGCAATCGCAGAACTCGACGCGCACCAGCTGCCCCCGCAGCTCGGCCAGCGAACCGCAGTACCGCGCGACGTCGCCGGGCTTCGGCGCGGCCGGCTGCTCGACCACGGGGACGGCGACCGGCCCCGGGTCGGCGGCCACCGGATGGCCGTAGTGCCTGCGGGCATCGACGATGTAGGCGGCCCCGTGGCGCAGTTGCTGGGCATGCCCCGCGTACAGATACTCCCCCGCGCGGGGTCGTACCACTCGACATGAATTCTGGAGCCCTCACTCTGGATCAGCGCTCCCAGCAGTCCCGCAACCTCGTGCTGGACATGGAAGCCACGGGCCACCAGACGTCGCCACTGGTTCGCCCCGGGTAGGCAACGGTCCACCGCCCAGCCCCACTCGCCCAACAGCTCCGCTCGGGACATCTCGCCGAGGGAAACCGTGACGGGGCCGACATCCATCACTACCGACTGCCCGTCGCCGTCTTTGCCGACGGCACACACGCTGCTGAGCTTCAGGGAATACAGGTTGAGCCTCCTGGTACCGGCGGTAGCCGTTTGGGCGGGGGAAGTCGGGGCGAGCGGACCGCGCGGCAGCCGCGGGGGCGGCGGCTCGATGCCGCCGCCCCGCGTCCCCGCCGTTGTCCCCCAACTGTGGATAGCGGGGGATTGAGAGCAGCAGTCGTCCGGCGGTGGTGAGGGTGACGGTCAAGCGGGCATCCGTTCATCGGGGAGCAGGGGCGGGGCGGGGCGGCCCCGTGCGGGCCGCCCCGAAGTTCGTTCTAGAAGGGGGGCGTTGCACCGGCTCCGGCCATTGCCGGGACATCCACGGGCTTCCGGCCGTCGACTGGGCAGCAGCCGGTGCTCCCCAACCAGCGTCGACCGCCGCCTCGGTGCGGCTCGGCTTGACCGGCTTGGCCGTGGCGAACCGGAGGCTGGGGCCGACCTCTTCGACCTCGACCTCGAAGGCAGTTCGCTTCTGCCCCTCCTTGGTGTCGTAGTTGCGCTGTCGCAGCACCCCGGAGAGCACCACGCGGGTGCCTCGGGTCAGGCTCTCGGCGACGTTCTCGGCCATCTGCCGCCATGCGGTGCACCGGAGGAACAGCGCCGGACCGTCCTTCCACTGCTGCGTCGCCCGGTCGTACACGCGCTCCGTGCTGGCGACGGTGAAGGTCACCACGGCCACGCCTGCGGTGGTGAAACGGAGTTCGGGGTCAGCAACCAGGTTGCCGACGATCGTAATTGCGGTTTCGTTCGCCATGCGGTTTTCCTCCATCAGTCTGTGTGCACTGCTGCTGCGGGCTGCCGAGCCGGGCTCGCTCAGGGGCGGGTCAGGCGTTCGCCCTGAGCCGCGCCATGTCCGGCTCCCACGGCTCTTCGACCCAGCCCTTGGGGCCGAGGTACTTGCAGGTGAAGTGGAGGGCGTAGCTGAAGTTCCAGCCGTCTCCGTCGAACGGGCTGTACGTGTCAGCCGCGTAGTAGGTACCCCTGGAGCTCTCGGCCTGGGCGTCGCCGGGGAGTTGCTGGAACGCGTCCCGAATCTCGTCGTATAGATCCGGATCGTCCTCATCCAGGGAGACGTACGGCCGGACATCGTTGCGCGAGTCGTGCACGATGCGGGAGTTCCACCCCAGTCAACCCAACCGTGCTGCTCTTCCGGCTCTTCGATGGGGCAACCGTCTTCGTCATTCACCCAGCGGTAGCGCGTGGCCGTATAGAAGCCGAAGATGTGGCGCTGACCTTGCAAATTCACCCCAGTGCTCGCCGTGGTCTCGTCCTGCCGGTCGGGGGTGCCACCCCTCCCAGCAAGAGCAATACTATATGACTGGGGTTTTCCGTCAACTCCCTTGAGGCTGTCGGGCGGGCGGTGGGCGGTGCTTTTCAAGATCGCTGGCGGGTGGTCGGCAGCGGTGGCCAGCCCGTGCCCACCCCTCCCGGGGATGCCCGGCCCCCCGAAAGCGCTTCAAGGGGTGAGGCGGCGGGAGTCCAGGGCCGGCCGCAGGCTGGTCGCGCAGCGACGCGACGCAGGAGCGCCCTGGACGCCCGCCGTCTCACCCCGACAATCCGCGGCAGGGGCCGAAGGCACCCAAGAAGACAGCCCGGCGCAGCCGGCCCCAACCCGCCCCAAAACAAAAACAGCCGCGCCGAAGGCGCGACGAAATGAAAGCGGCCGGTGGACACACCCGCGAGCGGGTACCTCCGGAGAGGCGTTGGCACGTGTCCACCGGCCAGAGACCACGGCGCTCCGCGAGGGAGGCCGCAGGGCGTCCAGGGTAGCCCAAGGTGATCGGGCTACCGGAGGTGCAGTTCCTCCTATAACCGGTGCGTCGGCGGCTTCGGGATGCCGGGTCGCAACGCGGGGGGCTGCTCCACAAGCCTCGGCGGCACAGACGCAACCGGGCCGGCTGCTGGGCGTTCCGGCGCGCGGCCGGTTGCAGCCGGGGCGGTGAGGTCGGCGACCATCGCCCGGAGTGGGCCGTCCTGCCCCAGGTAGGAGGCGATGGAGGCCAACCGGTTCCGCTCCGGGTCCATGCGAGCCCAGGAGATGGTGTAGCCGGCGGACGCGGCGAGCTGCCCGAGGAACGCGCGCTGGGTGCGGCCGTTGCCCTCACGGAAGGGGTGGAGCGCGTTGACGTCGCCGTACAGATCAGCCGCCTTCGCACTGAAGGTCTCCTGGTCCAAGCCACGCAGGTTGTCTGCACGGCCCAGCTTGCGGAAGACGTCCGCGGCGAAGCCCTCGATGTTGTTCGCCGGGCAGAAACCGGTGTCCTTGCCGATGTCCACGGTGCGCAGCTCGCCGGCCCAGGGGTAGATGCTGCCGAAGATCCCGCGGTGGATCTTCTGGAGGTGGGCGAGATCCCAGTTACCTGCGACTGGCCGTTCCATCATCCTGGTCAGCCTGGCGCTGGTGATGTCGGCCTCAGCTGCGGCCAGCTCCGCAGCGTCAGTGATCCCGAGGGAGTTCCGCAGGATGCCTGACTTCGGATCGAGATATGGGTCGGTCGTCATTCTGCGCCCGGCTCCACCGGCCTGCGATGGCGCCGCTCGGCGCGTGCCACCAGCTCGTCCGCGGTGAGGTCCCCGCTGACGTAGAGATCACTGTCGGCGTCGTAGGCGGCGCTGGCTGCCAGCCCTTCGGCCGCGAGCGAGCCGCGAACGGACTCGACCGCTGCCCGCCGCTGGGCCTGGTCGTCGTTCTTGTTGTCCATGGTGGTGCCCTTCGTGCTCGGCTCTTCGTAGGGAGCCGATCTCATGCTAGGTGGGAGCCTGGCGGATCGTCGCATGCCCCATCGGTGTCTTCTGCTGCTCCGGAATCGCCGGGCCTCCGGGTAGTGCAGGCGCTGCCCGCACCATGTCCGGTGGCCGTTGGGGGTTACCTCGTGGACGGCGAGCCGGTAGCGGACAGCACTGCTGCCCTCTCCGTTGGCGGCCAGCTCGGCCGCGAACACGCGGCAGACTGCGTCCAGCGCACCCGGCACGTTGGTGCGGGTGGCGTAGTGCAGCTGTCCGCTGTCGGCGTCGCTGATCTCGTACAGGGTGGGGTCGGCATCCTTCCGTCCTTGATTCAGCCGGAGCGGGTGGGCAGCGTTCTCCCCCTCGGCGGGTGGGCCGCTCCGCCGGCCTGACTGGCTGCGAGCGGATGCGCCGCGATGGCGGGGGCTCGATGCCCCCGCCATCGCGCCGCGCGCCGACTGCCGCCAGGCTTACGCGGCTATGTTCCCGATCGTCGCGGGCAAACCGTCGGGCCGCTGCCACTTCGGGGCGACCGGTCCGGCGCTGATGATTCGCTCCTGCTCCTCCGCTCCCGTCAGCTCCTCGGCAAGCTCGGCGGTGAGGTGGCAGATCCTCTGCTCCAGCTCCCTGACGGCGGCGTCGTGCTGCCTGAGCCTGGCAGTCGCGTGGCGCTGCTCATGCGCTCGGTGCAGCTGGTGCGCCCATGGCTGGGCTAGCCAGTGTTGCGTGATGGTGTAGACGACCTCTGCCGTCCGGCGGCGAGTGCCGTCCGGGGCTTCGGGGTCATGGTGGTCCGTGCCTTCACGGCGGACCACGAGCCAGCCGCTGGCTCGGCTCGGCTGCATGGCGGAGGCACGGTAGACCGCCTGTGCGGCGAGCGTGACGCCGAACACCTTCGGCGGGTCCTCGTAGTGCCTTGTGAACGGGCTTTCGGCGGGCTTCCCGTAGGTCAGCTCAATGGACGGCTCGGTACAGCAGTCGCAGCGGTAGTGGCCGGACGACCACCCGAGGGTGATCGTCCCGTCTACCTCTGCGATCCGGTAGAGGGCGGCTCCAAGGGTCCAGTCCAGGGAGATGGAGACGTGGAGCTTGCGCCCGGCGGGGGTGGTCAGGACGGCGAACACGGGGGCCTCCTAGCTGGGGTTCAGGCCGCGACGCTGAGCGGCGACGCTTCCGCGTGCGCGGCGGCGATGGAGGCGAGCGGGGGCAGCTCGGGCCAGATGCGGGCGGCATGCCCGTAGGCCGTGGTCCAGGCAGATGCCTGGCTGATGACTGCGGCATGGTCTGCCGCGATGATCAGCAGTCCGCCGAGCTGCACCCGGATCTGCGGCGTGCGAGTGGGGCTTACCTCGGCGGTGAGGCAGTCCACCGACGTGGTGACCTCCTCCGCGAAGTGCAGGTGTCCGGCGGTCACACCTCCGGGGGCGGGGATGCGGCTGCCGCCACCAGTGCTGTCGTTCTGGAACACCCGCGCAGAGAGGGAGAGCGCATCGGCCCAGGCGGTGTAGGCGGCGTAGGCAGGCTGAGGACAGGTGATCCGGATTCGTACCGCTGGCATGGCGAGCAGGACGCTGCGCGCCATGCACACAGCCTCGCCGGTGTGGCTCCCCTGGAGCTGTACGGCGAGATCGGCGCGCACCCTCGGCGTGGACGGCTCCGGGTGCTGCGGCGGAAGGGTGTGAAGGTTGAACACTTCGGCTCCGAGCGTGGTGGCGGTGGCCACGTCGCCGGAGGGCTCCGACCGGAGCCCTCCGGCGACGTGCCGGTGATCGCGGAGGGGAGGGACCGGGGCGCTATCTGCGCCCCGGCCTGCTGCCCTTACGCGGCGATCGGCTCGTCAATCTCCGGGTACAGCTCCTCCAGGTTCACCACCTCGGCGGACTGGTCGTCCTCCGTCTCGTCGATGGCTTCCTCGGCCTCATCGTCCGAAGATCCGCCCTCGGCGCTGGCCTCGTCGCCCTGGTCCTCGTCGCCCTCGTCGTCCCAGTCCTCTTCTTCCTCCGCGCTGGCTTCGGCCTCCTCCGCCTCGGCCTTCTCCTCCTGCTCCCGGAGCGAGTCCAACAGCTCGGCTTCGGGGTCGCATAGGGTGTATCCGGCGCTCACCAGCACCTCGAACCACCAGATCACATTGGCGCGGTGAACACTGCCCCACGCCTGGCCTACCAGGTCGATCTTCTCTTCCATCACTGCGGCTGCCATCGCCACCGCTGCGAGGGGCTGCCGCGTCTCGGCCATCCTGCCGACCTTGCCCTCGAACGCTTCGGCCAGGTCCTCCCCCGGCTTCGCCACGCCCAGGAAGTTCAACACCTTGCTGCGGCTCCGGTCGGTCTTCTCGAAACCGAGAACGAAGAGGACTTCCAGCGACGCGAGCAGCAACCCCTTCGGCAGCTTCTTCGCCTGGCAGAGCTTCTGGACGCCCTCCACCCGAAGATCCCGGGCGATGGCCAGCGCCTGCCGCCGCTCCTCCTGCTGGCGCTTGGCTTCTTCGCTCCGGGCCGCCTCGGCGGCCTCCTCCTCCGGCGTCTTGTAGGTGTAGTAGGAGGTGACGGTGTGGCCGTACCGCTTCGGATCGCGGCAGATGAACAGCGGCCTGGGGGCGCTGTAGGCGTAGTTCTCAATGCAGGCGGCGTGACCGGGACACTTCGCGTGGGTCTCCGGGGTGAACTCCTCACCGTCCGGGCCTTCGATCTGGTGGAGGTGGACCTCCTTGCCGCTGCTGTAGCTCAGGCCCATGGGCTTGGGCACCACCTGGACGCCGTCCTTCATCAGCGTCGCTTTCATCTCGGCGAGCTGGATGTCCCGTTCGCGCTTCTGCTCCTCCTCCTTGAGCCGGTAGTCGAGCTTGGTCTTGCCCTGGGCTGCTGCTTCGCTGAGTCGCTTGTACGCCTTGGGGTCGCTCTCGAAGCTCGCCAGGCTCAGTGCCGTTTCCAGGTCCAGCTGTCCCGAGTCCACCGCGTCCTTGGTGTCTGCGGCATCTGGTGCAGAGCGAGGGACGCACGGACTGACTCCCGCTTCTTGCCCACCTTCTTGGCGATCTCGCCTTCACTCATGCCGAGATCCATTGCCAGCTGCGCGTACGCAGCCGCGATCTGACTCTCCGTCATGTCCTTCCGGTGGATGTTCTCCACCAGCTGCGCCACGATGCGGAGCGCGTCCGTGCCGAGGTCGTAGCGAACGATCACATCGACGGTGCGCTTCACCTCGATTGCCGCAGCGGTGCGCTGGTTGCCGAGGATGACGGCGAACCCGTCCTCGAACGGCGTCGCCACGACGCTGGAGCAGACCGTTCTCGCGGATCGACTCCATGAGCTCGGCGTCCAGGTCAACCGGGCGCACGTTGCTGGTCATGATCAGGTCGTTGGGTCCATATCCAGGATGAGGCGCTTGCCCACCGGGCCGGGCTCCTGGCTCTCTTCGGCCTCAACGGGTGATTTCAGCGATAGTTGCAGTCAACGCATCCTCCAGCATACTCACCGTGGTCTCTTCTCGCTGGGGGTGCCATCCCCCCAATAAAAACAATATTACATGAGAAGGGGTCTTGCGTCAACACTAGAATGGGCTCTGAGCTGGCCTTTTTCATGATCACTTACGTGGCGGCGGCAACGGACGCCAGCCGTGCTCCCAGCATGGACCGGGGATGCCCCGGCCCCCGAAAGCGTTTCCAGGGGCAAGGCTGCGGGGGTCAAGGGCCGACTGGAAGCCGGTCGCGCAGCGACGCGACGAAGGAGCGCCCTTGACGCCCGCTGCCGTCCCCGCAGAATCGAGCGACAGGGGTCCGGAGCTGCAGCACCTCACCGCCAGCGGCATGGGAGCCTTGCCGATCAGAACGCCGCGCACGGACAAGGGGCTAGGCCATGACAAAGCAGCTGGTGCTCTGGGATATCGATCACACCCTCATTGCCACGCGCGGCGTCGGCCGAGAGGTCTTCATCGACGCCTTCGAGCAGGTCACTGGCAGACCGCTGGAAGTACAGGCTCGGATCACCGGGCGCAGCGAGATGGCGATCTTCCAAGAAACCCTCGCCCTGCACGATCTGCCCGAGACCTCGTGGACTTCGCCACCTTCGCGGAAGTCCTAGCCGACGGCTATGAACGCCGACGCGGAGAGTTGCGCGAGCGCGGCGGCGCACTGCCTGGTGCCGGTGCCGCGCTCGATGCGCTGGCAGGGATGCCCAGCGTCATCCAGACCGCAGCCACGGGGAACGTCAAGCGAGTCGCGGAGATCAAGCTCGAAGTCTTCCGGCTGGAACAGCACCTCGATCTCGCCCTCGGTGCATATGGGGATGACACAGACGATAGGGCTGAGCTGATCGCCCTGGCCCTGCGGCGTGCGAAGACGGCCGCTCGGCACGCAGTCATCTTCGGGGACACAACGGCAGACGTCGAAGCAGGGCGCGCCAATGGCGTCCTCACGGTTGCCGTGGCTACTGGGCGGACGTCGGCCGAAGCACTGGCAGACGCAGGCGCCACTCATGTCATCGCTGATCTCTCCGATACAGCCGCCGTGCTGCGACTGGTCAGCAGCCTGCCCTCGGACTGACGGGCCAAAGCAGTGGCAAGGTCCTGATCAGCCGGAAGAAGGTGCTGCGCTCCCCCACCTGTAGCGTTAACCGTGCCCGGCAACTGATTTCTGAGAGGGACAACAGCGTGGCACCCGAAATCTCTCCCTACCGCGCTCTGATCCTGGACTTCGCAGGGGTGTTGACCGAAGGAATCCACGAATCTCAGGTTGCCTGGTGTCGAGCCGAAGGGCTGGACGACGATGCCTGGCGAAGGACCCTGAACGATCATCCCCAGGGTCGTCAGCTGTACACCGAGCTGGAAATCGGCCGCATGGATCAGGTGCGCTGGAATGAGGCCACGGCACCGCTGCTCGGGGTCGCCCCGGACAATCTGATGGGCCGGGCATGGGCCGAGGTCCGGCCAGCGCTGGCGATGATCGAGCTCGCCAAGGCAGCGCGGGAAGCCGGCTTGAAGGTAGCCCTTCTGTCGAACTCCTTCGGGCTCTCTCCATACAACCCCTACGAGCATGTGGAGGTCTGGGACCTCTTCGACGTGCGGGTGGTGTCGGAGCTCGTGGGTCTGGCGAAGCCTGACCCGGCGATCTACCGGCTGACCCTTGACCGCCTGGACCTGCCCGCGGGCGAGTGCGTGTTCGTGGACGATCACCCCAAAAATCTCCCGCCAGCCGCGGCCCTGGGCATGACCACCGTTCTCGGAGACGGGTCACCCGAAGTGGTCGAGAGGTTGCGGACCCTGCTCGGGGTGCAGACTCCGGTGGCCTGATCGGTTTCGCCCATCCCAGGACGGGCATCGCCGTAGTCTGGCTGACGAGTTCCAGCAGGAGGGGCGGCCGTGCAGGGCGACGCAGACTTCACCATCGGTAAGCGCATCAAGCTCTACCGCGAACGTCTCGGCATGAAGCAGAGGACGCTTGGCGAGTTGGTGGGCAAGTCTGCCAACTGGGCCTACAAGGTGGAGAACGACATCCTGCCGATCGACCGTCTCTCCGTGCTCATTCAGGTCGCTCGGGTGCTCAAGGTCCGGGACCTCTCGGACCTCACCGGCGGCATGTTCAGTGGGGCGGTCTCCGGACCCCACGATCAGCATGAGGCCGTGCCAGCGATCCGGGCAGCACTCTCTATGCCGACCTCGCTGCTGTCCGCCGGCTTAGACGACCTCGACCCGGGCAGCTTCGGCGAGGGGTGGCCGATGCCTGGAGGGTCTACGAGACCCAGGAGAAGGACCGCTACGCCGAAGTCGGAAACCGGCTGCCCACCCTCCTCCGCCAAGGCTACGCAACGCTCCGACGAGCGGGTGCGCAGAAGGAAGTACAGCAGGTCACCCGCGAGATGCTGGACCTGTACGGGCTCCACCAGCTGTGGCTTCGCAGGGTGGGGGAACCGGTCCTGGCGCGGGTCGTCGCTGACCGCGGTGTCGTGCTCGCGGACGGGGTGGGTGACCCGGCCCTGCTGGCGGTGGCCACCTGGAATCTGGCGTGTGTCCTCACCTCGACCGGCCAGGTAGGCGACTGCGTTGACCTTGTACGGGAAACCATCGCCAGGTGTGCGCCCGGCGACGATGCCACGCCCGAGCATCTGTCCGCCATCGGTGCCCTGCATCTTCAGGCCGCGGTGGCGGCTGTACGCGACAGCAGCGCACCGGCCGGCTACGACCACCTGCGCGCAGCGCAGGCCATCGCCAGCCGACTCGGCAGCGACCGGAATGATCACCACATGTGCTTCGGCCCCAACAACGTAGCGATGCACGGCGTGCACCTCGCGGCGGAGGAGGGAGACACCAGCGAAGCCTTGAGGCTGGCCGACACTGTCGAGATCAACCCGAGCATGCCGCTGGAGCGGCGTACCCGCTACCTCATCGAGGTCATGAACTGCAATCGGACGCAACGGGACGACTTCGCCACCGTCTACATGCTGCGGAAGGTGAGCGAACAGAGCCCGGAGGAAGCGCTGTACTCCCCCCTCGTCAGGGAGGCCGTCACGGACCTCCTGAAGCGCGAGAAGCCCACCTTCCGCGCCGACCTGCGGCAGGTCGCCCAGCACATCGGGGTCATCGGCTGAGCACTGCGGAAACCTGACCGCCAGTCCGCCCTGATTTTTTCTCAGGGTTGCAGCCCCAACCCCCTTCTAGCTTTGCAGCATGACGGAAAGTCCTCCCTTATCCGAGCTGCACGGCTTGCAGATCGAGCGTGCTCCGGCACCGGTGGTCCTCACGCAGGCAGGCCGCCTGTCCGTACCCCTGAAGTTGAGGCACCCCACCTCCACCAGCTTGCTGCCCCATGCCGATCTCGTGCTGACTGCCGAGGCTGCTGAAGCGCTGTGCGGCGAGATCGGAGCACTGCTGCGCCCTGCGGGCGAGGCGGACTCACCGTGAACCTGCCCCGCCGATCGGCCAGCGACTGGCAGCGCCGCAGAGACCTCGCGGCAGCGGCTGCCGGGTTCCACCCCACCAGTCCAGCTGTGACTGCTGCTGCGCGCGCTCCTGCCCTCCGGATTCCGCCCAGGTTCCGCCGACGCCCACCGGCGCAGTAATCAGCAGCAAGCCAACCAGCCAGTAGCCATTTCAAGGCCGTTTGCGCGGTCGCCGCCAACGCCAGAGAGGAGGAAGTGCTGTGCAAGCCGCCGTCACCGAGGACGCCACCGCGGAGATTGAGTTACCCAACCTGGCTGAGGCAGCCGGCCGTGCTCGGAAGTTCATTGTCGGGCAGCTCGCCGCTCTCGATGTCGCCGACGGCGAGGACGTGGTGGAGCGGCTGAAGCTCGTGGTCTCCGAGTTCGTCACGAACGTCTTCGACCACACGGTGGCCGACTCGCTGATCCTCACTCTCTCGTGGACGGCCGACGGCTTCCGCGCCTCGGTGCTGGACACCTACGACGGCACACCGTCCGTCCAGCCTGGGGACGACTCCCGTGAGAGCGGTCGCGGGTTGCAGTTGGTTCAGGTCCTAGCGGACGACTGGGGAGTGGAGCCCGCGTCTCCGTGCGGCAAGGAAGTCTGGGCATGGATCAGGAGTGCGGCATGACCTCAGTCGCCGGCAGCACACCGTGGTCCCCGCCGCTGGACGTCTTGGCGCTCCAGGACCTTCTGGGTCGCCTTCAAGCTTGGAGCCCGCTGAACGCCGCTGACGTGCTCGCCGAGGTCGCGGTGGCCGTGGACGAGTGGCCGTTGAGCGCCGAGCAAGTCGAGACTGCAATCCAGCGCCTGATGCCCTCGTTGAAGCAACTCACCGGTATCGCTGTCTCCACCGGGGCCAGCAGATCCGCGCCGTACATCAGCCGCCTCGTCCAGCAGGCCCGTGCGCTTCAATCGCAGCAGCCTTTGGAGGAAGCCACGGCGGCCCGCAGCTACGTGCAGCGGCTCGGCTGGTACACCGGCGAGTTGCTGGAGCAGTTGGTCCGGGCCGGCTGCGTCAAGGAGACGGTGTGACGATCACCTTCTCCTTCTACCGCATCGACACGGTGACCGCTCCTGATGGAGGACCGAGCACCAACGAGTTGAGGTTCGCCCTCCCGTGTCCTACGACCCTGGCAGCGGCGTGGACCGGTTCGTCGGATTCACCGCGCCTTGCCAGTGCCCGCAGGCGCCGGCCTGCCACCGCGGGTCGAAGCCATGCTGAACGTGCCGTGTACGCGCGGTAATCCTCGACTCCTCTGCCTCACGGCAGAGGTTCCCTGCTTCACCAGCAGGGCGGTGCTGCGCCGGACCCCCGTGCCCGGCCAGCACCGGCAGCAGCTCGCGTCGGCGAGGGGATTGAGGGGACCTCGCCGACCTGAGTCCCCTCCTGTCCGGTCGCCTCTCGGCGGTCGCCGGATGCACGGCCTCAGTTTCCACTTCCACGAAGGGCAGTCGGCATGACCAACAAGCAGCACATCACCAAGGCGCAGCCCACGGGCTCGACCACGGGGACGGCGAACGGCTTCGAGCTGGACGTCACCCTGGTCGAGGTCGGCGACGCCGCCGGCCTGGTGAACCTGACCGACGACGGCTGCGGCGAGACCTGCGGCGCCTGCACCACCAACGTCGCCTGAACGTAGGGAACCCGAACTCCGGTCGGTGCCTCCGCGCAGAGCGCGTGAAGGCACCGACCGCCCACCTGGAGAACGAGGAGGCAGTGATGGCTTCGAGCACAGCATTCCGCGCCGGCCGGACCGTGCTCGTCCGCGCGGTCGCCCAGCCCCATCTGCCGGATGCGGCCATCCCCGACCTTGATGACGCCTCTGCCCTCGGTACGCGTGCCCTGCTGGACTGGCTTCGGAGTGTCTGCGGCGAGGAGCGCTTCGGCGAGGCGCTGGACAACGCAAGCCCCGACCTCTTCGCCCAGGTGGTCGCCCTTTGCTCAGATGCTGCCCCTACTGATCGCGCGGTGAGGCGGGCCGCCGCCTCGGTGGCGCGCTATGTGCTTCGGGCTGAGCGGCGGGCTACGCCGTTCGGCCTGTTCGCTGGTGTCACCACCGCCACCCTTGGGTCTCGGGCCGCAGCAGTGTGGGGTACGGAGCACACCGCAGTCAGCCGGGTGAGCGCGGAGTGGCTAGCGGCCGTCATCGAGCAGTTGGAGTCACACCCGGAACTGCTGGAGCACCTGCCCGTGGTCGTCAACAACACCGTGCAGGTGCGCGGCGGTGACCTGGTCGTGCCCTACGGCCCCGGCTCCCGAAACCACGACCGGCAGCGAGCTGTCGAGGCATCCATGACACTGACGGCGCCGCTCCGGGCCGTCCTGGACGCCGCCCGCGAGCCGGTGGGCGTCCGCGTCCTGGCTGACAAGCTGGCTGCGGACTTCCCCGAAGCCGGGCGGGCCCAGATCCAGCAGCTCGTGCAGGGCCTGATCCAGCACAGAGTGCTGCTGACCAGCCTGCACGCGCCGAGCATCGAGCCTGATGCCCTGGACTACCTGCTGCACCAGCTCGACGCTGTAGCTGCTGAGCAAATCGCTGCCGTCGCAGGGACGGTGATCCAGTTACGTGCCCTACGGACTGATCTGGTCCTGTTCCCTTCGCCACGCGGACGTGCCCGGAATGCGGCGCGGATGCGCGGGATGGTTCCGGGGCTGCGCCGTCACCCCCTGGCGCTGGACGTACGGTTGGACGCCGTTGTCGAACTGCCGGATCACGTTGCCCGTGAGGCGGAGCGGGCCGCGACCGTCCTGGCCAGGGTCAGCGCCCTGCCGTACGGGACTGCTGCGTGGAAGGCGTACCAGCGCCGGTTCTACGAAACGTTCGGCATCGGCACGATGGTGCCGCTGAACGAGGTCATCGCCGACAGCGGCACCGGCTTCCCCGACGGGTACCCGGGCACCTCCAGCGACGTCCGCCGCTCGCGCCTCTCGAAGCGGGACGACACACTGCTACGGCTGGCACAGGCCGCCGTCCTGGACGGGCGCGACGAGGTGGTGCTGACCGACGACGTGATTGCGGCGATGGACCTGGGCCCGGAGCACCCCAGGGTGCCGCCGCATCTGGAAGTCGCCTTCCGAGTACAGGCCGCCAGTCCCGCTGAGCTGGACCACGGACGGTTCCGGCTGGAGATGGCCAGCGTCTCCAGGGGCGCCGGCGTCACCACCGGCCGCTTCCTGGCGGTACTCGACTCCGCGAGCGGGAGCGGTTGGCGGCAGAGCTGTTCGACCTCCCGGCTGCCGACGCCGGCACCATCACCGCTCAGCTGTCCTTCCGCCTCTACATCGGGCCAGCGCCCACGTCACCCGCACCCCGCAGGTCCTGTCCACCGTGGTCAGCATCGGAGCACCATGCCAAGCACAGCGACGTGCTCAAGCCGGCGGACTTGGCGGTGGCCTGCGACGGCCGCCGGATGTATCTGGCCGTTCCCGCGCGCGGCAGCGGATCGAGGTGGTGGGGATGAACGCGTTGAACCTGCGTGAGCACACCCGCCGCTGGCCCGGTTCCTGATCGAGCTGTCCCGCGCCCAGTGCGCGCAGGTGTCCATGTTTGACTGGGGGGCGGCGAATGCGATGCCCTACCTTCCCCGTCTGCGGTACGGCCGCACCGTGCTGGCCCCGGCCCGCTGGCGGCTGGACGCCGCCGAGCTGCCGGGCCGCGACCAGCAACCGGGCGAGTGGAACATCGCCCTCGCCCGCTGGGCTCCAGCCGGCGAATGCCGCAGCGGGTGCTCCTGGCTGAGGGCGATCAGCGCCTGTTCCTGGACCTCGCACACAGCGCCCACCGGACCCTGCTGCGTCAACACCTGCACCGGGCTGGCACCGCGGTCCTGGTAGAGGCACCGGAGCCCTCTGCCTACGGCTGGTGCGGCGGCCGTGCCCACGAGGTCGTCGTCCCCCTGATGGCGGTCCGTCCCCTGCGTGGCCCGCACTTTCCATGCCTACCGTGGCCCGCGTCCTGTCCTCGGAGCAGGTCCAGACTCCCGTGTGTCCTCGCTGCTGCTGGCGACGCTGTACGGGGACCTACGGCGGCAGGACACCCTGCTGGCCCGGCACCTGCCCGACCTGCTGGAGCGGCTAGGCGAGCCGCCTTGGTGGTTCATCCGCTTCCGCGACCCTCACCACCACCTCCGGCTACGCATCGCCCTGCCCAATCCCGAAGCCTTCGCCGGGGCGGCACGGACCGTCGGGCGTGGGCGGACGAGCTGCGCTCGGCCGGACTGCTGGCCGATGTCCGCTACCCACCTCCTACCGGGAAATGGGCCGGTGGGGCTCCGAACGGGCCTGGGACGCCGTCGAGGAGGTATTCCGCGCCGACTCCCGAGCCGTTCTGGCCCAGCTCGCCCAGCGCCAGCGTCCGGGGCAGCGGGTGCTCGTCGCCGCGCACAGCATCGCCATCGCCACCGCGTTCCTCGGCAGCACCGAGGCTGCAATGCGCTGGCTCGTCGCCCATATCCCGCCACCTCGCCGTCCCGGGTCCCGCGTCCCAGTTCACTGAGACTGTGCGGCTGGCCGACCCCTCCGACGACTGGGCCGCACTGCGCGCTGCCCCTGGCGGAGACATCGCGGTGCGGGCGTGGGCGGACCGGGACAACGCTCTGCGCGACTACCGGCCCCACCTCGACGGCCCGGACTGCGCGGGCGTCCGGCTGGACGACGTCCTGTCCTCGCTACTGCACGTCCACTTCGTCCGCCACCTCGCGGTCGATTTCCCCGAGGAGGACACCTGCCTCCACCTCACCCGCGCCGCTGCCCTGGCCTGGCTGTCCCGGAGGACACCGTGACCACCACCACCCGGCCTACGCCGTCGCCAACGCCGTCGGCATCCTGCTGGCCGAACCCACCACCATCCCGGTAGACACCGGCCAGTTGACCCGCCACCGGCAGCAGCTCGCCTTCGGCCCCACCGGATCGCGCTGCTGCACATCGAGCGGGCCGCAGCCGGCCTGGGCCCCTGGGAACGCGTCCACACCTGGCTGGCCGCAGCTACCGCGGGGCCGATCACCAGCGGACCCGACAGCCACCCCTTCTACGGGGCCCCGGCCCTGGCCCACGCCGTGGCCCGTGCAGCCGAACACCAGCCCGACGCCTACCGCAGCGTCCTGCTCCGCCTGGACGAACAACTCGACACCGACGTCCGCCGCCGGCTGGAGACTGGGCACCGTCGCATCGACAGTGGCCGACTTCCCGAACTCGCCGAGTTCGACGCGATCCGCGGACTGGTCGGCTACGGTGTCCAACTCCTGCACCGCGACCGCTACAGCCCCACGCTGAGCCGGGTCCTGAACTACTTCGTCCACCTGACCGAACCCCTCACCGACGACGGCGAGACCGTGCCCGGCTGGTGGAGCGGCACCAGCCCCAGCGGCAAGCTGGACCCGCGCTTCCCCGGCGGGCACGCCAACAACGGGATGGCCCACGGCATCGGCGGCGTCCTGGCCTTCCTGGCGCTGGCCGTCCGGAAGGGCCACACCGTCGGCGGCCACCACCAGGCCCTGCGCACGATCCTCGCCTGGCTGGACCGCTGGCAGGACCGGACCGGCACCGAAGCGTCCTGGCCGTACTGGATCACCCGCGACGAACTGCGCGAAGGGCGCCCCGCACCGTCTGCGCCGCGCCGCCCGTCCTGGTGCTACGGAACCGCCGGCCTGGCCCGCGCCAGCAGCTCGCTGCCCTCGCGCTCGGCGACGCCGGGCGGCTGGACGCGGCCGAGTACGCACTCCTGGCGGCCCTGTCGCCCGAATCCGCCCAGCTCAAAGCCACCACCGACAACGGTCTGTGCCACGGCTTCGCCGGACTGGCCCACGTCGCCGCCCGCGCAGCCGAGGACGCCCACCCCGCCACCGCAGCGCAACTGCGGGCGCGCATCCCGGGGCTGCTGAGCGAGGTGTGCCCGATCGGGGCCGACCCCAGCGTCGTAGCGACAGCCCTGGCGAGCGACGCGAAGACTGGACCGGGACTACTCGACGGCGCCGCCGGGACCGCCCTGGCGCTGCTGTCCCCCGCCAGCGGCACTCCGCCCATATCGGCTTGGGACACCTGCCTGCTCATCGCCTGAACCCAAGACCCTAGGACTACGCCCCCATGGCCGCGCACCCCTGGTACCAGCACAGCATCACCTTCACCGACCGCGCCAGCGCCAAGAGCGCCATCGCCGAACACCTCGCGCCCGCGCTGCTCGCGGCCGGGGAAGCCGGACAGGCCGACGGCTGGTGGTTCATGAACAAGCAGCCCTGGCCGCTGCGCTACCGCGCCGCCGAGCCCTCCCCGTTGATCCTGGCGGTTCTGAACGACCTCGTGGGCAGCGGCACGGTCAAGCACGCGCCGCCCGGCATCTACGAAGCCGAGTCCGTCGCCTTCGGCGGCGACCGCGCGATGGACGCCGCGCACGACCTCTTCCACCACGACAGCCGGAACCTGCTCACCTACCAGCCCGGCCCCGGACGACTGGGCCGCAGGGAGAGCACCGTCCTGCTCATCTGCACCCTGATGCGCGCCGCCGGCCTCGACTGGTTCGAGCAGGGCGACGTCTGGCGAAAGCGGCAGCCCTGCGCCCCGCCCCCAGCAACCTCACCCCGGAGAAGTCCGCCGAGCTGATACCGGCGATGCGGACCCTGATGAGCGTTGACGCCCGCAGCCTGTGCCGTCCAGGAGGCCCGTTCGAAGACCGCGGCCCGTGGGTGGCTGCCTTCGACCTGACCGGGTCCGTCCTTGCCGAACTCGCCGCCGGGGCCAAGCTCACCCGCGGACTGCGGGCCGTCATCGCCCACCACCTGATCTTCCACGCCAATCGCGCCGGTCTGCTCCCCGCCGACCAGAGCGCCCTGTTCACCCTTGCACGAGAGGCAGTCATGGGATCGAGTGACAACACCGCGTCGTCCGCCGACAGCGGGACCGCAACCACTAGCGTCGGAGCGGTGACTACCGACACGATCGCCCCCAACGGGGCCGAGTCCGAGGCCCTGCGCAACGCCCTGGTGGACCAGATCCGCAGGTCCGGACACGGCCGCCTCCCTGCCGTCGAAGCAGCGCTCCGCGCCGTCCCGCGCCACCTGTTCGTCCCCGACGCTACCCCGAGGAGGCGTACGCCGACAGCCCCGTCAACATCAAGTACGACACCGACGGCACCGCGATCTCCTGCGCCTCCCAGCCCCGGATCGTCGCCCTGATGCTCGACCAGCTCGACGCCCAGCCCGGCGAACACATCCTCGAACTGGGAGCCGGCAGCGGCTACAACGCCGCTCTGCTGGCCTACCTGGTCGGCGACACCGGCGAAGTGACCACCATCGACGTCGATGACGACCTCGTAGAGGGTGCTCGCGCCCACCTGGCCGCCGCCGGATTCGGCAACGTCGAAGCCCTGACCCGAGACGGAGCCGTCGGCCACGCCGAGGGCGCACCCTATGACCGGATCATCGCCACCGTCGGCGCCCACGGCGTCCCCCACGCCTGGCTCGAACAACTCGCCCCTGGCGGACGCCTCGTTGTCCCCCAGCGCCTGACCGGCAGCGTCTCCCGCTCCATCGCCTACGAGCTGGACGGCGAAGGCCGTTGGACCAGCGTCAACAGCCGGATGAACACCTTCATGCCGCTGCGCCGGGGCATCGCGGACGACGACCGCCGCGTCGTCCCGCTCAGCACCGACGGCACGGTCCGCCTCCAGGCCCCCGCCGGAGCACCGATCGACGCCCAGGCCCTGGCGGGCGTGCTCGCCCAGCCCCGTACCGAGCTGTGGACCGGCATGACGGTGCGCGCCATGGAGTCCCCGGAGTGGATGGAGCTGTTCGTCTCCTGCACTTTGGGCACCGGGCTGATCCGGATGCTGTTCCCCGCCACGGCCAAGGGCACCGTCCTGACGGAGGACCCCTACCCCTCCTCCACCGCGGCCGTCGAGAAGGGCGCCTTCACCTACCTGACCCGCCGTCTGCTGGAGCGGACGACTCCCGAGGGCGGCAAGCTCTGGGAGTTTGGCGTCATCGGCCACGGCCCCGGCAGCGAGGAGCTGGCCGCCAAGGTCGCCGACGCCATCCGCACCTGGGACCGCGACTACCGGGACCGCGAAGCGACCTTCGAGATCCAGCCGCTCGACGCACCCCCGTCGAGCAGCAGCCCGGCCTGTTCGCCCTCGACACCCCGCTCAACCGCATCATCGTCGATTGGCGCTGACGCCCAGGCCCGCAGTGACCCTGGGGCCCGCCGACTCCCTCGGTGGGCCCCACCAGCCCCTCCTGCCCCGCGCTGCCACCAGCTCCGCCGTCTCCTGGGGAAGTCATGGACCCGAACAGCCAGACCGCACTACGGTTCCCGCTCGTCGCCCGCTTCCGCCCTGCCTGCCTCCCCTTCCCGACCGGGTGGCAGCACTCACGGACCTGGCCGGCAGAGCAGCACGTCAACGAGACCAGGGACTGGCCTCCACCGTCTTCAACCAGTCCGCACTCCTCGCGTCCGACATCGGCCTGCCCGACCTCGCCCGCAGCATGTGCCACCGCCACGCCAACGCCTACCTCCAGGCCGGCCCCCTCACCGCCGCCAGCGCCATCCGAGGACTGGAACCCCTGATCAACCTCGCCCGCCTCCAGATCCGCGCAGGCAATGCCGACGAAGGCCGCCAACGTCTCCTCGACCTCTACCGCGCCGTCAGCAGCGGCAACTGCGTGACCTTCGAGGGCATCACCGTTCCGGCCGACCTGACGCGCACCGACGCAGACCGCAAGGAAGTCCGGGCCTGGCTGTGGCGGGTCCTCCTCGCCGACGGCACTCGTACCCTCACCTCCACCGGTCGGTGGAAGGAGGCCCTGGCCCATATCGAAGAACACCACGGTGTCGGCAACCGCATGCTCGACGGCCGACAGGTAGCCGTCATCACCGCCCTCACCGACGGCGACACCGGCCGTGCAGCCGAACTGCTCGCCACCACAGACTCCGGAGACGAGTGGGAACGCAGCGTCACCGACTGCCTGACCCTGTTGTGCCGCCGGGAGACGAAGCAGCCCTGTGAGGATGCACTCGCCAAACTGGCTGACCGCCTCGGCAGCGAACCCGATGAGCCCGGCCTGACCGTGTTCCACATACGGCTGCGGCTTGCCGCCCTCAACGCCGCCGAGAACGCCGCCAGCCCAGGCTGCCACATGCTGGTGTACGACCTCACCCATCGGACTTTGAACGCACGAGATGGCTACGCCGCCCGCGAAGTCCTCGCAGATCACGCGTTCGCGCAGCGTGCGGCCAGCGACATGGCCCGCCGATGCGCGGCCCTCGTGAAGGCGTGCGAGCTCGGAGCAGAGTCACTGCCTGACGCCTACTCAGCGAGCCTCATGAGGGGACTGGCCTCCAGCGAAGCAATCATCACCCGGAGCCTGGCGCAGGAACAGCCCACGTAGCGAAGCGATCCGCTTCCGGCGAGTCGCCTGTGTAGTCCCCTACGTTCCCTGGGCAATTGCCCCGTCCCGAAGGAGATCTTGCATGAAGTCGCTGAATGACTCCGGATCGTTGGACGATCTGTGCTGGAGCGATACGGCCTCCGAGGTACTGGAGGCATACCGGCAAAACGGTACGCCGATGACCGCGATAACCCGGAAGTACCGGGTGACGGAACAGCAGGTGTTGGCCCTGGTTGACGAGGCAGGCTTTGCGCGACGCTCGGAGATGGCCAAGGCCCATGAGGGCCACGGCGCAGGGCTGATTCAAAGTCCTGGCCGCGGGAACGCCCGCTACGACCGCGAGACCGGGCACGGACGCCACGAGACCCGCTCGCTGCGGGTGCTGACTGTCACCGACCCGCACCTGGACTTCCCGCACGTCGTCCAGGCCGCGAAAATCCTGCGGCACCGCACCGATGCCCGGACCGGCAAGGTCTCCCGGCAGACCGTCTACGCGATCACCGACCTGACCGCCCTCCAGGCGTCCCCGCAGAAGCTCGCACGTCTCGCCCGCTCGCACTGGACCATCGAGAACCGGTTCCACTTCGTACGTGACACCGCCTTCGCCGAGGACGCCTCCAAGATCCGCACCGGGCACGGCCCCGAGAACATGGCAACCCTACGCAACCTCGCCATCAACACCCTGCGAGCCTCCGAATACAAGGGCATCGCCGCTGACCTGCGCGAGGTCTCCTACGCACCTCACGACCGGCCACTCGGCCTGCTCAAGCCTGCCCTAACAGTCCGGATTCCCCAACGACGACTATGAATCTGCCCTGCGCCGCAGGATAAAGCGGAGCAGACGACGCAAAGACTTCGTCATCGCGGCCGGGCTCGTCCTCGGGGTCTGGCTATCCTACGTCGTCATGCTGTGACGCTGGACGCCGACACTCTTACGCCGCGCTGCTGTAGCGCGGGCGTTCTGGTTGGCGGAGAGCATCAAGCGGTCGCGGCCGGCGCTCGGTATCGAGCACGAGGTCAACCAAAGCGACTGGGCGGCGATCCTTGAACAGATGCATTAGCCGCCTGCTCCTGATCGAGCTGACGCGCCGGACGCAAACCGCCCGATTGAGTTCGCCGTCGCCCTCGACTACTACGCGACGCCGAGAAGCAGTACATCAAGCAGGAGTGGCGCCTCACGGTTGAAGCGCTCCGTCAGACTCTCGCGGCGCTCGTCGCAAGAAGGCCGACCTGGAGTGCCTAGTGTCGGAGTGCTGCCCGTCAGCCACCCGTAGGGGTAACGGATCTACCCGAGCAATCCTGAAGATGGCCACAGTCCCCAAGAACGGCGACGGGCCGACGGTAAGAGGGTAGTCGTCCTTCGTCGCGGAGTAGAGAGCGAAACCCTTCTCTGCAAGCTCGTCCAGGATGGCCGTGACACTTCGCTGTGCATCCCGTACCGAGGAGCGCGAGAACTCGATGTCTCCTGAGATGTCGCTCCAGTCCCGCAAGTTTTGAACGCACCATCAATGAGGTCCTGCTCTTCGTCGGTGCAGTCGTCCGGTTCTTCGTGCGGCAACCACCCAAGGCAGCCGGAGAGGATCGGCCAGAGATCACGCCCCGTCTTCATGTGACTGAGGAAGACGACCTCGAACTCTGGCTCGTCCACCGTGATGACGTCGATGATCCTGTCAACCTGCCCCGCTTGAGCTTGCTGATCTCATCGGCGAGCGTCTTGAGCCCCACACCTCGATGGTGACACCCTGGTACAAGGGGCGAAGCTCGTTGTCGATGAGCTGATCGACCTCGCCCGGCAAGGTGTCGTTGGTGAGGAAGCGCCACACCCTCACGTCGCGGTGCTCCTGGAGGCAGCCCTCCAAGTCACCGCGGATCTTCGCCTTGATCTTGTCGATCCGCTCGCCGCGCGTGGCGTGCGCCGCGAAGAACACCCGGGCCTTCGGACAGTAACCGTCGTTCTTGGTGTCGCCCTTCGGCCCTGCTGCCCGCACGGGTTGGTAGTCGCCGGGGTACAGTTCCAGGCCGAGCCGATCCATACAGTCCTGGAAGGTGTTGCCCTCCAGCCGGAGGAGCTGGCCCTCCACGAGCTTCCGCAGCGAGTTCTGATCCACACCAGCCATTACCGCACGGCTCCCGTACCCGCCGCAGCTAGGTTGCACGGATCAAGTTGCTGTGGTCGGCGCGTAGTTGGTCGAGGGGTTCTATGCTGCGAGCAGCAGCTTGCCTGACCCTGCGAGCTTCGGCACCAGTCCAAACGGCTACGCCGCCGTACACCCATGCTCGTCGTCCTGCGTGCCGAAGCTCGTCCACCCACAGGCAAGTGGCCCGCCCCTCTACACGCAGAAAATAACCTTTCCGACCCAGAAGGTACGCGGTAAAATTATTCCATGACTGAACAATCATTCCTTGAATTTGCAGATCTGATCGACTATGCGACCGGACAGCGGCCCGCCGACGGATGGGTGACCGTTTACGCGCAGGAAAAACGCAATCTGGAAGAGGGAGGCTACTACAGCGCCCTCGTGCCGGTTGGTGACGTTGACGCTTGTCTTAACAATGTGTCGTGGGATTTGGACCTTGGCCACGGAACGCCGGGCTTTATTTTCTACCCCGACGACAGAAAGGAATACCTGCGATTCGGAGACGATGACGGTGTTGAGCCCCTGATCGTTCGCCGCTTCTTTCATGGATTGAAGCCACCCTATAACGAAGTGTCCGAGGAGTTTAGGCACTTCCACAACCTCTACGAGGACCGAGCAAGAAGCGTCTTTGTGGCGTTCGACGACAGCGGCGACGAAATTGAAGTTGTCCGCATGTCTGACGACAAGGTGGAAGTCAAGGTCAAGTACCTAAAGGAGTATCTTGCGGCACGCGACATGTCACTGCTTCTTTTTTATGTCGTTGATCGGTGGAGCGAAAAGACCCTCGCCGAACTCGGCATGACGCGGCAAGACGAAGAGTCACGCGATACGGGTTATAGCTATTCGCGATTTGTGGAAGAGTTCCCTGACCTTGGAACCGAGAGGGAGACTTGCGCGCGTCTGCTTGGCAAGAAGGTAATGAAGGGCTCTGCCAACTACGATCCGGAGCACTCATGGGGGCGTCGTGACCGCAAGTACGAGGACTTCATCATTGGTGTTGATGAAGATGGTGAGGAGGTTCACTACACCTGCGATGAGGAGAAGCTAGCCAACTACTTTGGGAAGAACCCCGGCGCACCGCATTTTCTCAGGCCGGTGTTCTTTCGTAAGGAAGTGCTAGCGAAGTACTACAACGAGCCTGGCAAGTTCAGCGTCGATGACGGCTATCTGACGTGTGCAGGCTACTGGGGTATGCCACTGGACAACAACCACCAGAAGTACGTCACCGCCTTTCTTGGTGATCTGGGAAAGCTGCCGCACAAAGAGCAGCTTTACTGGAAGGGCTACAACGTTACTCCTGATGGCAGAATGAGCGATATCGCTTTCCGCCGCTCCATGCTCGGTGAATGGGCTGATGCCACTGAGCCGACGCTGGTCTTTAAGAGGACGTACGAGCGCTTTGGTAAGAGCTGGCTCTCAAAGCATGGGTGGGAACTCTTTAAGAAGCTCAAACCCGCGGATGCCCACCACTGGACGGCACTACATGTTCCGTCCGAAGGGAACCAAAAGGAGTTTGACGAGCAAGTTATGTCGCTCACGAAGCTTCTGGTCGACCGCATCAACGAGGCAGAGGTTGGTAAGCGCGCAACCCTCGAAGCCGATGACAAGGGCGGCATCACGAAGTTCGGTAGGTATCTAGATGCCATCACGTTCACGGAGGCGGAATCACTTATCAAGTTTCTGCGGAATCTGCAAAGCTTGCGTAGCGGCGCGGCGCACGTCAAGAACATGAGGAACAACAGCGACTACCAGAAAGCTGTACGTTACTTTGACCTTGACGCGAGGGGGCTGTCTCACGGGTTCGCTGACGCCCTCAGGCAGGCGACAGTATTTGTCGGAAAGCTGGAAGAGCACGAAATGTCGAGCACGGACGATCAGCAGGAGGAGACGAATGGCGACTAGATCCATTGATGAAGAGGTTGCGCGGGTCAACGGCCTGACACGTTCCATGCTGGAGACCTACACCCTGTGGGGATCGAGAATCAAGCATGGAAATACGCAACATTCTCTATATGGCGAGCTGCTTGAGTTCGCGAACCTCCGCATGGAGACGGCGGACAGCTGCCTTACTCTCATCGAGAACGAGAAGATTGCAGACGCCCTCGGACTAGGCCGTTCCCTCCTGGAACACTACTTGCTCTTTATGCTGATGTGTCAAGGCAAGAAGTATTTCCAAGTACAAGACTTGACGAGACTGACGGAGGGTGAATTTAAAAAGCGTCTGAAGGCACAGCAAGAGGACCTAGCGCAGAAGCAAGCTGACGGTTCGACGAAGTGTCTTGAAGTGAGGCGCTACACGCGCGGACGGTACCTGATGTATGTCTTTGAGGGCTTGCACAGTGGAGACGAGCCAGAGTTCACGATTCCAATGCACTTCTTCCAGCATCAGGAATTTCGCCCCGAGGTGATGCGCCTCAAAGACGAGGATTATTTCCAGTACTACGAGGACCCGGACGACGTAAAGAAGGCGCTAAAGGAGCATACCCGAGAAGCCGAGTTTCGGTACAAGTACTACCTCTCCTACGGCGCGCTGCTTGAGTGCCTTGAACTGAATGGGCTAGCCGACGCCGGAGACATCACGAGAATCGAAGCACACTACACGTTCCTCGGTAAGTTCTTGCATCCCACCCATGGCGCTGTGCGCGAGCTTCACGAAAATAGCAATGTGCACCATGGCGGTACGGGAGTCGGCTTGTCCCAAGCCTATTCAAGAGAATCCAAGCTTCTCGCAGCGGTGTACGTCTGCTTCATGGTTAACGGGCTTCTAAATGAAGCGCAGGGAGTGTTGGAGGCAGCTCCGGTAAAGTATGTCACTAAACCAGGAACCGAGGATCTGCGAGCAATCACCAACGTCATTGAATCACAGATTCCATACTTCTGGTTCATCTTCAACGGTCCGACCGCCTACGATAAGTTTCAGTTCTGCGTGAGCCATGCAACGCAAGAGAGCCGGGAGGAGTGGGGAGGTTACTTGAACGCCCCTAGCGAGAAGGCCATGTTCAATCAAAGCATTCTTGGACACTTCAAAGATTCACTCAGAGGCTGGTCAAACAGACTTTGGGGATCGTACACATCGCCGCTCGCGTGAAGAAAGCAATGAATCACAGGCGGGAATGAAGTCTAGGTTCACCAGCGAGCCGCAAGGGCTAGTAGCCTCCAGTAATTGTCGCCTTCTTTCGCAGCAATGACTCCTGATGTCCTTGGACATGTGGCCCAGGGCTTCGGCGCCAGGACTTTGAATCAGCCCTGCGCTACGGCGGGGCGCGTACTTGAGGTGGTCCACGCTGTCTTCGCAGCTGGCAAATCGATGTCCCTGAGCGAGATAGAGGACCGGGTTGCCTCCGCTATCCCACGCGACCAGGACCACGCCTCGCCCGGACGCCCGCATCGGCCGCGGCCATGGCTTCGGCAGCGGCGTCCAAGCTCGCCATGAGGTCTTCGTCGTCCACGGCAAACCAGAGGTCACGATCCAAGATCCACCAAGCGTCCCTGTATCGGACGAAGTCCTTGATCGTTGCACTCAGGTATCTGGCTCGCCCCCGAGCGAGCTCGTCCGCCATCACGTTGCCCCGGATCTCAACCGGAGCCTCCCGACGGCCTCGCCGGTCAGCAGATCCGCTGGCGATTGTCGTGCCGGTCACGGCGTCCCCCTCACGGTCGGATCTTCGGCTGGTTGTCGAGCGCGGGCTGCGCGGGCGGCTGCTGGATGCCAGCGGCGGCCTGATGGAGCTGCTGCTCCTGCTGCGCTGGTTGGTGGGCAGGTGTCGGCAGCGAAGCGAGTATCGCGGGGGTGACTGCCGACTCCGCCTGCTCGGCCTTCAAAACGATGCGGCTCGCGTCGGCGGCAAGTTCGGTTCGAAGATCATGGATGAAGAGCTCGTGACCGATCTCGACCGCCGCTCCGACCACCACAGCAGTCGCCATGAGGTGTCCCAGGTACTCGGGGCCTGCGGGCTCCTGCGGACCTCCACCTCTTCTGCGTAGACCACCGCGGATGAGTCACGGCCGAGCTGCCAGGCGACGGTCAGCTCGTTGACCGGCTCGCCTTGCTCGTAGACGGTGAGAATTGCCTCGTACACCTCCCGGCGAGGACCAGGCTCGAAGCTGTCCGGAGACAGCCAGACCTGGACTTCTGCCACCTGGTCGCCGTTCTGCAGGAGGTCGGCGAGGACCAGCTCCTCCTGCCAGGCCCGACTCTCCACAGGCACCGTGTACTCGGCATCCGCCACGGGCTGCCGGTACGTTGGCGGAGCACTCTCCACCTGCATCTCGGCAGCCGGCGGAGCAACCTGGCGCGCGAGGGCCTGGGCCAGCCGGTCAAGACTCGGCTGCGTTCCCCTGCCTGGACGGCGCTGACCGCGATTCTGTCCACCTGGACAGCGAGCTGAGCCCGAACGTACGCCTCCTGGACCATCCGGGCGTAGACCGTAATGTCCGCCGGTGGCGGTCCGCTCGCCGCGAGATCGCGCAGGTACGCCGCGCTGACTCCCGGAATCCGAAGCCTGTCGGCAAGTTGCCCGGGAAGCTCCGCCGTCTTCGCGGCAGCGCCGGCGATCAGTTCCGAGTACAAGGCCCGGTAGGTGGGGTGGGTGAAGCGGTCGGCCCGCAGGTAGGCGATCTCTTCCCGCTTAGCCGGCTCCTGAAGCAGAGCGCCGATGACGGCCTGCTCAGCTCGCAGGGAGATGTTGGGGTTGCTCATGGTCAGGTCCTCGATCCAGGCTCGTCGTCAGCGGGGGCGTCCCCGAACAGGTCGCGGGCGGCTCGCCGGCGTTGAGTGGCCGCTGTCGCCTCCGCCATCGCCGCCGCGGAGGCGTCGAGCCTTGCGGCGAACGCGTCGTCGGAGACGAGAACCCAACGGTCCTCCCCTCCGTCCAACCACCAACTCCCATGGAGTAGGGCATATTCAGGATGGCGGGGCTGAGCCTCTTCGCCTCACCGTTGGCGAGAGCGGCCTGCATCGCGGAGCCGGTCATGGTGTCCAGCTGAGCCAGCTGCTCACCTTCTGCCGGGGCAGCAGGCAGACTCTGTGGAATCCCAAGCAGCGGGTCAGCCTTAAGCCACTGCTGCTGAAGATCCGGGGAGTTCGCGGCGCATCCGGTCGCGCCCTTGTGCCCGGTGCGGCACTGGGACGCGTAGTAGGCGGCAGCGTTGGCGGTCACGGCCCGGAGCTCGGTGTGCCAGTAGCGGGCGGCCTGGCCGGCGGGCTGCTCGGAGTTGTAGATCTCCTTCCGCCACGTCATCAGTGCCCAGAGCTCTTCGATCATGCCTGGGTGCTCAGCCCAGCACTCTGGAAGGCGGGACTCGACCGACAGCTCGTAGCGGTCGTAGAGCCAGACCACCCAACCACAGAGCTCTGCCCAGTTGACCGCCCGCTCGGCAGGACTCATCGAGTGCCACTCGGCAATTCCCCGGTGCGCGGGGGCGCTGCCGGTGTTGGGGGTGTCCTGCTTCTGGCCGTTACGTCGCTCCGGGCTTCGACGGGGGAGCCGCGGGCGGCGCACGCGGGGGTGCCCTTGATACGGCCTATCGGCTGGTAGTCGTTGTCAGTCATGGCCGGACCTGGGCGGTTGTGGAAGCGTCGAGAAGCGTTGGAGCGTTCAAGCGAAGGAGCTGGGTCTTGCTCTCCAGAGCCAGCAGGGCATCCTCGGGAGCAAGGTCGGCCAGCGGGGGCTTCACCGTGGACGGCCTCCCTGCCGGTGTTCGATGATCGCCCGGAGGTCAGCAGCACAAAGCGCCTCTGCCGCCTCCATGGCGGTGATGGCGTCGCTCGGCGTCACCATCAGCCGACTGATGTAGGCCGAGGAATCGTGCAGGTCGTACCGCCTCATCCAGGTCTGCCGCGGCAGCATGTCCTCCAGCCTTGTGGCCATGACGGACAGCATCGCCTCAGGAGTGATCTCCTTACCGCGGAGTTGGAGAGAGACCATGGCGTCATAGATTTCGAAGCGTCGGTTGGTCGTGAAGGTGGCGACCGGCAACCAGTTCACTTCGCGCAGTTCCGCCGGCCGCTGCACGAGGAAGGCCAGAACCGCATTTTCCAGGTCGCTTCGGCAGTCGCCGCCGATCGCGCTCAGTGGGACGAGAGCCTGCGCAGCCTGCGAACGACGATCACGTATCCACTCAGCAGGGTCTTGAGCGGTCCGCACGAACTCGAAGAAGCCGTTGCTCGTGATCTCCACGTAGTTACGGCTGCCGCTTTCGTCGGTCGCTGGGGTATAGGAGGCTCCGTCCAGGCCGTGAGCGGACTGGGCCGTGCGGGGAAACTTGAACCACCCTTCGTCGAAGGGGTCGATTCCCGGCCGCCGTCCGTCGCGTTCCCGGGCCCAGCGACGCTCGCCCCTCGCCTGTTCCGCCTCGGTGAGAGCGATACTCATGCCGCCGCCTCCTGATCCGTGATGCGGTACTGGCGTGCCCACTCGACGGCCGCCGCGAAGTCCTGGGCGTGCGATCCCTCGTAGTGGCGCTGCATGACGGCCTGGGTCGGCAGAGTCGTCGCATGGACGAATCAGTGCCTCTCGCTTCTCCTCATCAAGGGTTCGGATCTCGTCCGGCGTGATCGTCTTCCGGTCCTGGAGGGTGGTCTGCATGGTCGTGCCGTGGGTACCGGACTGGTAGGTGGTGAGCGATTCCCGGTAGATGCCGGCCAGCTTGCTGAAGTCCTCCAGCTCCTCCCCGGCGAGACCGCCGAGGGCCACCTTCACGGTGGATGCTCCCCAGATCATCTCCGCGCCCTCCTTGCCCCAACGCTTTCGGAGCTGGGCCATGTTCTGGGCGATGGCCGTGATGAAGATGCCGGAGCCGCCCGCAAAGCTGAGCAGTTCGGGCAGGTACGGCAGCGGCGACACGTTCGCCACCTCGTCCAGGATCATGCCGAGCGGCGGGTCGAGTCGGCCGCCGGGCGAGCGGTCCGCGAGCCGCTTCGCGGTCTCCGTGAACTCGTCAATGAAAGCGGTGATCAGGGGTGCCAGCGACCGCGACTCCTGTTCCCCGACGAGCAGGTACAGGGTCCCGTTGTCCTTGAGGAACGCTTCGATATCGAGTCCCTGACCGTCTGCCGGAGCGAAGGTCGCACGGGCCATCGGCGCGAACAGCGGCGTCAGCGCCGTCTGGACCGTGGCGAAGAGGTTCGCGCGGGTATCGCCGGGGTTCCGGTAGAGGCTGTCCATCATGGCCGCAATCCCGTGCTCGGCCCTGTCCGAGCTGGCCAGCAGCTTGATGGGCTCCTCGATGCTGGGGTTGAATCCCCAGGTCAGGACGTCATCCATCGTGCGGCCCGTGAGAGCTGCCGCGTGCAGCCAACCTGCCAAGAGGCTGGTTGCGGTGGCTCCGAAGAAGCCGGCCCCGGAACTGTCGGAGGTCTCCGACTTCCCGATCTGGACCATGAGGTCGGCGCGCTTCATCGCCTTCCCGAAGTTCTCACAACCGGAGGTCGGGGACCACTGCGCCAGGTCCGGCCAGTCCACCATTCCCGTGGGGACCATGACCACCACCGGGCCAGCGGCGCGGCGGGTCAGGGCGGTGGCGTCCAGCACGTCGCGCGTAGGCTGGTGACGAGCGCTGGCCCCATCCAAGCGTGCAGCCAAGGGATGATGATCTGGCTGGTCTTGCCCTGGCGTGGTGCTGCGAGCACCAAGACGCTGCTTTCCACGATCGCCCACAGCGCCAGTCCGGCCAGCGTCCGCCCCAGGCTCACCGCGACATCCGATGCCGTGAACTTGGTGCCGCTAAGGGAGGGACGCACGGTCGACCCTCTGCGCACGACGGCCTTCGCGGAGAGCGCTCGGGCCAGCTGGTTGTGCGAGGCGAAGCCCCTCACCGAGCGGTTCCGGCTGCTGTTCCTGAAGACCCAGGCGGCAACCGTCGCCATCGCCGTGAGCACCAGGACGGCCGCGACGGCGAAGCCGACCGGTCCGGGCAGGTCGGAGCGTGCCGCAGCCGGCCACGCCTGCTTGGGATCGCCGAGGTGATGCGGGAGCTGGCGAGCAACGGCGAAGGCCGTGCCGAAGCTCACGGGCGGCCAAGCAGCGTGGGTGAGCAATCCGGCCAGTTGCCCGGTCGCCCAAGTTCCCATGGTCACGGCGACGACCACGATGATCAGGATGACGATCAGGTAGTCACTCGGGCCGTCGAGCAAGGGGCGGCGCGCAGTCGTGCTGTTGCTGCTGACCATCAGACAGCCATGCGTTCGTTCGTGTAGTACAGCTGTAGCTCGAACGGGGACAGGACGGTCTGGACCACGTGGCTGGAGGACCGGCCGATCTTCCAGATGGCGCGGCCGATCTGCTCCCCGCTCCAGGAAGCGATGTGCGCGCACTCGGTGTCGGTGAGCCCGATGGCGTCACGGGTCATGGCCAGCGGGGCGGTGTCCTGTCGCAGGCAGATACGCACGTCGCAGCTGGAGATGAGGTTCCTGGCGATGGTCACTTCCTCACTCCCCTGCGCGCCGACGGCCTCGAAGTCGGCCAGGCGGTGCGTGCTGAGGACCTGGATGGTTCCCTGGGCGCGGGACAGGCGGAGGTCGGAGTCGAGCTTCCGGATCATCGCGGGGACGCGCATCGCGCGCCACAGCTCATCGCGGACGACCAGGCGGACCGGGCCGCCGGGCTCGTCAATGGCGGCCTGTCCCCAACTGCTCACGCAGGCAAGGGTCATGGCGACGGTCTCGTCCCCGCGGCCGTCGATCCGGCTGAGGTCAACGGTCTGGATCGGAGCATCGAAGTCGGGACGGACGGTGGTCGGCCGGTCGAACAGCCCGGACAGGCTGCCGCGGCACATGTTGCCCAAGGCGTCCGCGACGGGCCGGATCATCTCGCGCAGCTCGCTGATGTCTGCGCCTCGCACTCGGAGGTCTTCGGCCATCTCGGGGCGGGGGTCGCGCAGTAGTGCCCAGACGTCTGGGATAGTCGGGTCCACGAGTTCGCTGTTGCCGGTGGCCTGGCCGGAGGCGTGCTGGATGGCCAGGGAGAGCGCGGCCTCCTCGGTGGGGGTGAGGTCGCGGCCCAGGCGCATGACTAGCAGCGACGACAGCAGGGTGATGCGGCGACGGTGGATCTCGTCCAGGCGCTCCCGCAGCTCCTCTCGGTCCGCGGGCAGGTTTGTGCCCAGCGGGCCGGCGTCCAAGGGGTTGAGCCTGGCCTTCAGACCGGGCCCCAGCTCGACCGGTTCGACTCCGAAGGCCCGCGCCACGGGGGCGTACTCGTTCTTGATGTCCCCGAGAACGAAGGTCCGGACCCCGTACGCAGCGAGACGCACCGAGAGGGCCTTGAGCGTCGCCGACTTTCCGGCGCCGGGCACACCGGTCACCAGGATGTTCGGATTGGTGATCAGGCCGCGGTGGAGCCATTCGATCGGGTGGCAGCTGAAAGCACCGCCAGCCAAGCAGTCAACACCCATGTACACGCCCACCGGCGGGATCGAGGCACCGTAGAGCCAGGGGTAGAGCCCCTGGATCTGCCCGGTGCTGCCCCGGTAGACGGGAACAGCGGGCATGACCGGAGCCCGCCCGCCGTACGGGCGTGCCCAGCCGCGACGCGGAGGGACGACAGGGCGTGGCTCCTTCTCCACCTTCCGGCGGTCGGTTGCAGGGGCGGCTGCCACGGGGGTGCCGAGGACCTGGCGGAGGTCGAACGCCGGAAGCTCGGCCGGCTTCTGGCGGGAGAGAAGAGGACTCATGGCCTACCACCGCTTCTTCGGCAGGCCCATGCCGACGGGCAGTGCGCCGCAGGCGAAGCCGATGTCCTGTGCGAACCAGAGGCGCTGGAGCTCGATTCGTGCTCCGGAGGCGTCGGCCTCCAGCGCGGAGCAGGCGTCTTCGAGGTCGGCTGCGTCGGTGACCGTGACGGTGACGTAGGCGCTGAACCTCACCAGGCCGTGGCCGGCTGCACGCTCGGCGTCCTGGGCTTCGGCTCGGTGCAGGGCCTGCTTCTCGTGCTCCGGCACTATCTGCCCGGACTTGTGTCGCATGCTGACGGCGACGTGACGGGCGGTGCGCTCCCTCATGACCTCGCGCTCAGCGGCACGGGGGGTCAGTGGCTCGACGTGCAGGCTGAAGGCACGTCGGTGTTCGCCTTCTCCCAGCAGGGGGGCCAAGGCTGTCGAGTAGACCTTGTTCCGCGGCCACTCGGCGACCCAGTAGGTGACCGACAGCGCGCCGTCGTGGGAGTAGTGGGCTCGGGCGCTCTCGGCGGCGACAGGCCCAGCGAGTCCGACGGCAACGCCGGGCTCGGCGGCCAGCTCCTGGCCGCGGACCGCTGCCGCGTTGGCGGATGCACGGCGTTCGGCGAGCATCCTGGCCGAGTGCGGGTCGAAGGCAGTTCTCAGCACCTCTGCGAGATCGCGGGGGGCGAGCCAACCCTCGACCTGGAGGTCAGCAGAGCTGATCGAGGAGGTCAGCGCACGCAGGTGTCGAACAAGGACCGCAGCGGCGCCGACCGTTCCACCGCCGGCGTTCTTGATGGGGCCAGCCGCTCGGGCGGCATCCATGGTGAAGGCGAGGTACGCCTCCCGCTGGGACGTGGCAAGGGTGGCGGTGCCCAGCAGCGACTTGGTGATCTCCACTGCCGCGGCTGGTGCGTCGCGGAGAGATGGTCGTCGTGCCACCGGTGCAGGGCCGCCCCGGACTCGGGCACCAGGCGCTGGAGAGCCTGGACTCGGGTGATCGGACTCCCTTCGGAGCACAGTCCCGACAGCAGCTGCCCCCAGCCAGCAACACGCTGGTCACGACGGCTGGAGTCCACGAGGCCGATTCCAGGGAAGCGGATTCGGGCGACGGCCGTGAAGGTGCGGTCTGTCCTGTTGTGGATCACTGCCATGGTCTGGCCGTTGCCGGTGTCGGCTTCAAGGATGGCGAGCGGGGCAAGGATGCCGGGCAGGTCCAGGGTGGGCGCGTCGGCTCCCTTGGCTGCGGGGTTGAAGGGGCCGGAGAGGAAACGATTCTGCTGCCGGTTGCGAAGGAGTGAGAACGACACGAAGGCAACCACCCATTCGTCTACGGTGCGGCCGGCGATCCGGGCGAACGCCAGGGCGACCAGGAGCAAGGACAACGGCCAGGTGACTAGTCCCGCCTGGAGTCGGGAGGCCGCCAACGGCCAGATGGCAAGGAGGATGCCGCCGCCGAGCATGAGGGCGCGCTGCGCCGACATGCCGAACATGAATGCCACCTTCTCCTGTTGCCAACCGAAATAGGTGCGTGAGGTGGTCTGGGTGTCGCTCATTTCGTTCCTCCTTCCTTGGGCTCACTCGGGGTTGACGGCTTCATCGGTCGGGGCTGTGGGGGTACTGCTGCTGGAGTGCTGCTGCTCGGGGGAGCCTGGCCTGCGGACGCAGAGTTCGAGGCGGACTGCGGAGGCTGAGCCGGATTAGTGGACGGGCCAGAAGCCGACTCCCCTGTGGCCGCCGGGCTCGCCGTGGAGTTCACGTCCGTCGGCACGACCGGCATCTCGACCGTCGGCGGGTCGGACTGCGGGGTGGAGCTGCTGCCGTGGGCTTCTTCGGCAGGTGCTCCGGTGACCGGCAGCTCCGGCGTTCCCTCGGTCCGTGCCTGACTGCTCTCCGTACCGAGGGCTTCACTCGGCGGCTGGGACTGGGGCTGGCTGTCGCCGCCCTCTGCCTTGTCGCCGGTCGCACCGCTGGTCGGCAGTGGCGTGCCGGGGTTGTTGTACCGGGAGACATAGCCCGCCGGCTGCGCACCTGGGTTCGCCTGCATCCCAGCGTGCCCCGCCATCTTGTCCATGCCGCCGGCGAGGGAGTTGACGGCCTGCTGAGCGAGTCGCACACCGACGGCCGCGATGAGACCAGCCGGACCCGCCGCTGCGGCGGCGCCCGATGCTGCTCCAGCTGCTCCACCGGCGGCTTGCCCTCCACCGGCGACAGCGCCTGCTGCCCGCGAGCCGCCCTTGCTGGCGAAGCTGCTCATCGTCCGGTCAGCTGCCGCTGAGCCGAAGTCGTCCGGCGAGACGCCGGACGGGCCGCCGGCACCCTGAGCGCTGAGCCGCCCTCCAGCGAAGCCAAGCAAAGCACCGAGTCCGGCTGCGCCACCGGTCTGCACGTTGGCGAAAGTGAAGAACCGTGCGATGGAGGGCCATGCGAGTGCCGCGAGCAGCAGCACCAGCATCCCCGAAAGGGTCGTCTCCAGGTCCTGGCTGTCACCGGCGAGGTTGAAGCCGAGCGCGAAGACCAAGGCCACGAGGGGCTTAAGGATGATCAGCTGGACCGTGGAGGTGACGAGCTTGGACCACCAGCCCTTGGTGCCTTCGGACATCATGCCCACGGCGGAGATCGGCGAAGTGGCAACCAGTACAGCGATGGCCGCGTTGCGCAGCAGCATCTCGAACCAGAGGACGACGGTGAGAAGGATTCCGAGGATGCCGAAGATCAGCAGGAGACTGCCGCTGGTCTGCGGCTCCCAGGCGACGAGCTTGCTGATCTTGTCGGAGAACGCCGCGGTTCCCCCGAGACTGTTGTCCACGATCCACCCCGTCAGCTCGTCACTGGCCAGCAAGCAGGCGGAGGCGACAACGAGGGTGAGCATGAAAGCGAGAGCCGCCTTGCCCACTCCGATGAGGCCGGTGGCCACTGCCGATCCGTCGTGCGTGATCACCGTACGGATGACCTGGCCGAACAGCAGTAGTGCTGCCACGAAGCCAGCGAGGCCAAGGGAGATCGAGTAGACGTTGCGCAGTCCGTGGGATGTGAGGTCCACGTCGGGGATGGCGACGAACGCCTTGGCGAACGACGTGAGCACCGAAGTGGCAGCGTCCGCGAAGGACTTGCAGATGTTGTCCCAGGCGCTGGAGACAATGCTGTCTACCCCGTCGCCGACGATCGGTCCGGCGATGCAGCTGATGGGGCTAGTGATGCAGGACATCTCACTCCCCCGGCTTGTTGGTGCGGTTCATCAGGTTGATCACTGCTTGAGTTCCTGCCATCCCTTGGCGGAGGCATCCGGGGACTCCGGCTGAGCGACCAGGTGGCTGCAGTCGGTGTCATCGGTCGAGTCGAGGAGGTGCCAGTCCCCAGCGGACCAGTGCAGGTCCAGGGGGTACACGCCCATGCGGGTCTCGATTCCCTGACCAGGCGAACTGCTCGTATAGGTGGCAAGCAGAAGCACCCTCGCGTCGTCTGCCGTGGCGGACTGCACCTGGTATTCCACCGGCGACAGCACTACGGAGGCGTTCGTCGGGAGTTGGCCGGTGGCCGGGAGCCCCAGCTGCTTTCGGGCTGCGGTAGGCCCCGCCGCGATCTGCTGCGGCGCGTCCGACCAGCTGGCGTCGGCGACGAGCCGACCAACGGCGGCAGCACGGTCCGGGTCGAGCGTGGACCCGATCTGTCGCATGTACTCCACCCCAGCCGACACCGCGCCGACCGTAGAGTGCGGGTAACCGAGCCTGACTCCGTTGACGAGCTCGGTGCCCACGACCAGCTGAAGCGGCCCGTTCAGTACGGACGAAGCCTGGGGCGTAGGCGAACCCGAGGGCAGCGCTGATGCTGTCGCGCCGGGCAGCGGGATGGCTGCAGGTGGGGCGTAGGTCTTCGGAGCGCGGGGGCCGAGTTGGGACTCGATCGCAACACCCACTGCCACGATGGCCAACAATGCCGCGGCAGCCGCGAGCAGGAGCGGGAAGACACGGCGTCGCTTCGGTGCGAGGAATGGGTTAGCCACGGTGGAGTCAGTCCCTGCCGGCTACGCGGAAGCGCCGAAGACGGTGTTGATCATGGGGATGGCGCAGGCCGTGACGATCACGCCGCCGAGCGCCCAGATCAGGGCTCGCTTGCCCTTGTCGGCAGAGTCCGGCCGGTTGCTGAGGTGACCGATGCCCATGAGGCCGCCGGAGGCGACGGCCGCCACCGCGCAGGCTATGAGGCTGCCCCACTTCACATAACTGAGAAGCAGGTTGGTACCGCTGGAGCCGTTGGTCGGGTCCGCGGGTGCGGGGTTGTTGACCGCACCGGCCGCCAGCAGGGTGTGCGCGGCGTGCGCAACGTGCAGAGGAAGAGACATGTGGGCTCCAAGTGCAGCGCGGACCAGTAGATCCGATGCGGCCCGGGTCCTCCGGCCTCGCATCGGCCACCCCGCGCCAATGTTCATGCTGATGGGAAAGCCCAGTTATCCCGCGGTGTGGCCCCTTGGGAGCTGTTTCACTCTGGCTAATGAGCTGTGGACAAACAATAGCCATAGCCAAATGCGCGTCGTCAACCAGAATTTATGTGACCGAGGTCACACATGTACGCAAAGTATCCCCTGGCGGCCAGGCGTCACTGTGCGCAACCATGACCCGATGGCGATCGAGGGGAGAAGAACGCCAAACATGACCACCCAAAACCAGGAAGACTTCCCGGAGGACGACGCCGGGATCGGATTCTTTGCAGAGAGACTGAATCGCCTCTTCAAGTCCGTGCATCCCCAAGACCGGGGCCCGTACAGCACACCCGAGGCGGCAAAGTTGATCAACGAGGCCGCCGGCCAGCCGGTCATCTCAGCCACCTACCTCTGGCAGCTCAGGAAGGGGAAGCGCTCCGACCCAACGCTCGGCCGAGTCGCAGCCATAGCAGCCCTGTTCAACGTGAAGCTGGACTACTTCAACGAGGTCAGGCGCCAGGAGCCTTCACTCACCGAGCTCCAGCTCGCCCAAGCGCTTCAGAAGCAGCCGATACGCGAGCTCGCCCGGCAGGCCGATGGACTCTCATCCGCAGGGACGGCAGCCCTGCTTGACCTGGCGCGCTCTCT